>NZ_CP109416.1:5255000-10055000 GCF_045040345.1 Streptomyces sp. NBC_01515
GCCGATGGTCGACAGCGCCTATCGGGCCATCGGGCTTCTGCCTGCGTAGCGGACCGGTGCCGCTGACCGGATAGCCAGCCAGCCATCTGTCTAGCTAGCTGTTTCCGGAGGCCAGTTCGCGGCTGCGGTCGCGGGCTGCCTCCAGGGCGGCGATGAGTGCGGCGCGTACGCCGTGGTTCTCCAGTTCGCGGATGGCGTTGATCGTCGTGCCGGCGGGCGAGGTGACGTTCTCGCGGAGCTTCACCGGGTGCTCGCCGCTGTCGCGGAGCATGACGGCGGCGCCGATCGCGGACTGGACGATGAGGTCGTGGGCCTTGTCGCGCGGCAGGCCGAGCAGGATGCCGGCGTCCGTCATGGCTTCGACCAGGTAGAAGAAGTACGCCGGGCCGGAGCCGGAGAGGGCGGTGCAGGCGTCCTGCTGCGACTCGGGGACGCGGAGCGTCTTGCCTACGGCGCCGAAGATCTCGTCGGCGTACGCGAGATGGGCCTCGGTGGCGTGGCTGCCGGCGGAGATGACGGACATGGCCTCGTCGACAAGGGCGGGGGTGTTGGTCATGACACGGACGACGGGGGTGCCTGCGGCCAGGCGCTCCTCGAAGAAGGAGGTGGGGATGCCGGCCGCGCCGCTGATGATCAGGCGGTCGGCGGGGAGGTGCGGGGCGAGTTCGTCGAGGAGGGTGCCCATGTCCTGCGGCTTGACCGTGAGGATCAGGGTGTCGGCGGTCTTCGCGGCCTCCGGGTTGGTGACCGGGGTGACTCCGTGGCGGGTGCGGAGTTCTTCGGCGCGCTCCGGGCGGCGGGCGGTGACCAGCAGGTCGGCCGGGGCCCAGCCCGCTCGGATCATTCCGCTGAGCAGGGCCTCACCGATCTTGCCGGTGCCGAGGACTGCGACTTTCTGGCTCATGGGCCCATCCTCGCACCGGCCGTGGGGAGGGGTGGTGGCTGTCCGGCTGGCGGAACGAGACGTCCGTACTCCTCGCTCCTCGCTCCTCTATGCCGTACGCCTTCTCAGGGTGGCCGCGCCCAGGCACAGCACCAGCAGCGCGCAGCCGGCCACGATCAGGGCGTCGCGTACGAAGGTGGCGGTCATGTCGGTGTGCTTGAGGACCTCGTTCATGCCGTCGACGGCGTACGACATGGGGAGGACGTCGGAGATGGCCTCCAGGGCGGGGTGCATGTCGGAGCGGGGAGTGAAGAGGCCGCAGAGGAGGAGTTGGGGGAAGATCACCGCCGGCATGAACTGGACGGCCTGGAACTCGGATGCCGCGAAGGCCGAGACGAAGAGCCCGAGGGCGGTGCCGAGCAGGGCGTCGAGGAGGGCGACCAGGAGAAGGAGCCAGGGGCTGCCTGTGACGTCGAGACCCAGGAACCAGACGGCGAGGCCCGTCGCCAGGGCGGACTGGATGATCGCGAGGATGCCGAAGGCGAGGGCGTAGCCGGCGATCAGGTCGCCCTTGCCCAGGGGCATCGCGAGGAGGCGTTCGAGGGTGCCGGAGGTGCGTTCGCGCAGGGTGGCGATGGACGTGACCAGGAACATCGTGATGAGGGGGAAGATGCCGAGGAGTGAGGCGCCGATGCTGTCGAAGGTGCGCGGGCTGCCGTCGAAGACGTAGCGCAGCAGGACGAGCATCACGCACGGGATGAGGATCAGCAGGGCGATCGTGCGGGGGTCGTGGCGGAGTTGGCGGAGGACCCTGGCGGCGGTGGCGGTCGTGCGGGAGGCGCTGAGGGCGCTGGTCGGTGCGGGGGTGCCGGTCGTCGTGGCGGCCGTGTTCGTGGCCGTGTTCGTGCTCATCGGGTCGTCTCCTTCTGGCGGGCGGTGGCTGCGGCCTCGTCGACCAGGTGCAGGAAGGCGGCTTCGACCGTGTCGGAGCCGGTGCTGGTGCGGAGGGCGTCCGGGGTGTCGTCGGCGAGGATCTCGCCCTCGCGCATGAGGAGGAGGCGGTGGCAGCGCTCGGCCTCGTCCATGACGTGGGAGGAGATGAGGAGGGTGGCGCCGCGGGAGGCGGCGATGTCGTGGAAGAGGGCCCAGAGGTCGCGGCGGAGTACGGGGTCCAGGCCGACGGTGGGTTCGTCGAGGACGAGGAGTTCCGGGGTGCCGAGGAGCGCGACCGCGAGGGAGACGCGGCTGCGTTGGCCGCCGGAGAGGTTGCCGGCGAGGGAGTCGGCGTGGGTGGTGAGGTCGACGTCGGTGATGGCGCGGGTGACCTCGTCGTGGCGGCGGGTGGCTGCGGTGCGGCCGGGGTCGAGGATCGCGGCGAAGTAGTCCAGATTCTGACGGACCGTCAAGTCATCGTAGGCGGAGGGGGCTTGGGTGACGTAACCGATGCGGGTGCGGAGGGTGGGGTGGCCTGCGGGGCGGCCGAGGACGTTCAGGGTGCCGGTGACCTTGGCCTGGGTGCCGACGATCGAGCGCATGAGCGTCGACTTGCCACAGCCGGAGGGGCCGAGCAGTCCGGTGATCTGGCCGCGCGGGACGGTGAAGTCGAGGGCGCGGAGGACGGTGCGGGGGCCGCGGGCGACGGTGAGGGCTTCGGCTTGGACGGCGGGTTCGCGGTCCGTGCCCAGTGGGGTGTCCGGTGCGGTGTCCGGTGACGCGGACGGGCCGGGGAGGTAATTCATCATGTGATGAATAATGCTCCGGTACGGCATGGCCGTCAAGCGGGTTCGGTGGTGTCGTGCGGTGAGTTTCGGTGGTGTCGTGCGGCGGGTTTCGCTGGTGTCGTGTGGTGGGTTCGGTGGTGCCGTCGCGCGGGCGCGGTGATGCCCCGCGGCGGGCGCATGGGGCGGCGCAGGCGCGTGGTGGCGTGATCGGAGTGGGGTGCTCCGGTTTGGAGGGGTGGGTTGCTGGGCGGGAGAGGGGACGGGGGCGGGCGCGAGGGCCGGAGCGGGGTGAGGGGGTAACGGCTGTGAGGGGGGCGTGAGTTGGGGAGTCGGCGGCTGTTGGGGCGTGGCGTGGGGAGTCGGTGGCCGTCGAGGGCGGGATGTGGTCGCCGTCGGGCGACTGCCAGGGCGTGACGCGGCGAGCGGTGGCTGGCGAGGGGTGAGGTGGGCTCAGCGGGGGCGGGGCGGGGGCGATATGTGGCGATTTGGTGGCTGCCGAGGGCGTGACGGGGTGAGGCGTGGTTGCCAGGTGGTGACGCGGTGAGCAGTGGCTGCCCGGGGGCGCGAGACGTGGTGAGTCGGGGGCTGCCGGAGGCATGACGGGGTGAGGGGTGGCGCCCAGGGGCGTCACGCGGTGAACGGAGGCGGCGGGGACGGGGAGCGGTGGCTGCCAGGGGCGTCACGCGGTGGGCAGTGGCTGCCCCAGGGGCGCGAGACGTGGTGAGTCAGGGGCTGCCGGAGGCATGACGGAGTGAGGGGTGACACCCAAAGGCGTGACGCGGTGAACGGAGGCGGCGGGGGCCGTTGGCTGCCGGGGGCGACGTGTCGGGGTGGCCCTCAGGGGGTCATGGCGTGAGGGCTACGACGAGTTCCACGACGTAGGTCTCCTCCACGATCTCGTCCGGGAAGACCGTGCGCAGGTGGTCCCGTTCCTCGGTCAGGAAGGCGTCCGCGCTGGCCTTGTCGTGGACCAGGAAGGCCGAGTGGCTGCCGATGTTGGCCAGGTGGGTGTCGATCGGGATGCGGCGGCTCCAGCGGACCTTGCGGTGGGCGAAGTCGAGTCGGCCGGTGGGGTCGGCGAGGGCGGAACGTACGCCGCTGCCGTTCTGCTCCACGACGCGGTCGATGCCGAAGTGGATCCTGATGCGTTCCGACTGCTCGGAGATCCACGGGATGTCGAGGGCGTGGGTGTTCCACCACAGCGTCAGCGCGCCGCCCGGGCGCAGTACGCGGAGCGCTTCCGGGACCGAGCGGGTGGGGTCGGTCCAGTGCCAGGCCTGGGCGTAGGTGAGGAAGTCGACGGCGTGGTCGGTGAGGGGGAGGGCATTGCCGTTGCCCCGGACGATCGGGACGTCGGGGAGGGTTCGGCGGAACTGGGCCGCCATGCCGTCGCCGGGTTCGATCGCGACGACCTCGGCGCCGCGGGCGTGCAGCAGGGCTGTCGCGATGCCGGTGCCCGCGCCGACGTCTGCGACGCGGGCGCCGGTGAGGGGGTGGCCGGCGAGTTCCTCGATCGCGTCGAAGAGGGCGGGTGGGTAGGAGGGGCGGTTCTCGGCGTACTGGGCTGCGGCGGCGTTGAAGGAGTGGGCGCGGGTGGTGGGTGAGGGGGGATTGGGAGACGTGGTCATACGGCCATGGTTACTGGGGTCGGTGCGGGGTGCAGGTGGTTTTTGGTGAGAAATGGGGTTGGGGGTGGGAGGAGAGCAGGCGGGGTGGTGGGGTGGGGGTGGTTCGGCGGTCCGGTTGAGCAGCTCGGTCTGGTGGAGCAGTTCGGTTCGGTGGAACGGCTTGGTTCCGTGGAACGGCGTGGTTCGGGTGGGGTGGGGACGGTAGCGGGGCTTTGGTAGGGACTCGTGGGTCGGGGTCGTGGCGGTACGGCGAGCGCGCCGCCTGTTGCGCCCCACTGGTGTTGCCACAGTGGAACGGGTTGGTGCCGGGTACGCGGCGGGCTGCGCCGTACCGCCACGACCCGCTCCCGTTTCGTCGGCGGCTACGGGCGAGTGGGGCGAGTGCCCGGAGTACCCGGAGTACCTCGAAGCGTTATGCCCGGGGGGCGTGGCTGTTCCGGCCGAAGTCACGCGGGCCCGGGGTGTCCGTGTCCAAGGGGCCAGGGAGTGGGCAGCCTGCGCGCGCTAGCCGTGTGTGTCCAGAGGACGTAGGCCCCCGGGGCGGGGCGACCGAGACCATGCGCCCGGCGCGCCGCGAGCCATGCGCGCTCAGGAAATCGCGCAGCGCAGGAAGCCACCGTTACCCGCAGAGCCGCGAGTTGCGGTGAGCCGTGCGTGCCCAGGGAATCGCCGCTACCCGCAGAGCCGCGGGCTGCCGTACGGCCGACTCCCACGCGCCCGAAGTTCCGGGTACCCCAAGAGTTCCGCGTGCCCGGAGAACTGCCCGTACCCGAAGAGTTCCGGGTACCCGGAGGGCTGCCCGTACCTGAAGAGCTGCCCGCGCCTGGAGAGTTACCCGCGCCCGAAGACCTGCCCGTGCCCAGAGCCTCGCCCCGTAGCTCCCTCGGAACCCCTGCCCCGCCTCAGGCCCCGCGCCGCTTCTTCGACGGGTTGCGGGTGCGGCGGGATGTGCGCTTCTCGTACTGGGTCACGGCGGTCTCGTACTCCTGGCGGTGGAGTTTCTCGCCGGGGGCCTCTACCAGGGAGCGGGCGAAGTAGGCGAGGAGGGAGCCTACGAAGCCGATGGCCAGGAGGCCTCGGAGGGAGGCCTGGCGGTCGGGGTCGGGGCGTTTTTTGAAGGATTCCCAGGTGTGGCCGAAGGCGAGGGCGCTGCAGATCGCGAACATCACGATGACGAGGAGGGTGACGAAGCTGCCCACGTTGGCGATCTGGATGCCCTGGTAGGCGAAGCGGAGGATCAGGCAGGCGGCGGCTGCGGCGGCGAGGGAGCCGGCGGCCGTGGCGACGCGGCGTGCGGTGTAGCCGTCGTCGTGGTTCACCCAGGTGGTGCCGAAGAAGCGGAGGGGCTCGGGGCGGGGGCCTGTGGCCGTGGCCGTGCCTTCGCCTGGGGAGCCCGCGGGGGTGTCCTGGGTGCCGGTCGTCTCGTCGTTCACGGGACGATTATGGCTCCGAGGGTGGCCGCGGGCTCCGTTGGGGCTCAGGCGGGACGGGACGCTACGTAGCCGTCGCTACCGGTGTTCACGTACGCGTCCGCGATGAACTCACCGTTGCGGATGGTGACGGTGACAGTGACGGTGACCGCGGTCAGGAGCAGTGCGGGCGGACGTAGCCGTCGCTGCCCGTGTTCACGTACGCGTCGGAGATGTACTCGCCGTCGTCGATGTTGTCCCAGATGTTCGTCGTGCCGTAGTAGCCCGTCACCGTGGTGCCCGGCGTCTGGCAGTAGATCGGGACCTGGGAGCCCTCGGCCAGGACGCGGACGATGGTGTAGCCGGTGCCGGGGCCGCTGCGGACGTTGACGCGGGTGCCGGGTGCGATCGAGTAGTAGTGCAGCGCGGCTGCCGCGGTCGCCGCCGTGGTGACGGCTTCCGTGGTGCCCTCACCCTCTTCAATACGGTCAACAGACATGAAAAGCCTCCCCCGTTGGACCCCATGACTGCCATGGGGTCCCGTTCATTCCCCTAAAACACGCCATGAAACATATGTGCGCACCTCGCGCCCGAAGGCTGGCGAGCCACCTCTGTCCCGTAAGGGTCATCGACTAGGCTCCGTGCGTCGCGCGCGCGGACGATCAGCACGGGGGTGGTTCCATGGCGCCACAGCGCAACACCGGAGCGGGCGCGGAAGCGGAACTTCCCGAGTACGCCGGTCACTACCGTCTGGAGTCCTGCCTGGGCTCCGGCGGCATGGGCGTGGTGCATCTGGCGCAGAGCACCTCCGGGATGAAGGTCGCCGTGAAGGTCGTCCACGCGGAGTTCGCCCAGGACCCCGAGTTCAGGGGGCGGTTCCGGCAGGAGGTGGCGGCGGCCCGGCGGGTGAGCGGGGCCTTCACCGCGCCGGTGGTGGATGCCGACCCGGAGGCCGAACGGCCTTGGATGGCAACGTCGTTCATCCCGGGGCCGACGCTCTCCGAGCATGTGAAGCGGAACGGGCCCATGGCGCCCGGCGAGCTGCGCCGGCTGATGGCTGGACTGGCCGAGGCGCTGCGCGACATCCACCGCGTCGGCGTCGTACACAGAGATCTCAAGCCGAGCAACGTGCTGCTCGCCGAGGACGGGCCGAAGGTCATCGACTTCGGCATCTCTCGGCCAAAGGACAGCGAACTGCGTACCGAGACGGGCAAGTTGATCGGCACACCGCCGTTCATGGCACCCGAGCAGTTCCGGCGTCCGCGGGAAGTGGGTCCGGCCGCCGACATCTTCGCGCTCGGGTCCGTACTGGTGCACGCGGCGACGGGGCGCGGGCCGTTCGACTCCGACAGCCCGTACGTCGTCGCCTATCAAGTCGTCCATGACGAGCCGGACTTGGCCGGGCTGCCGGAGAACATCGCGCCGCTGGTGCTGCGTTGCCTCGCCAAGGAGCCCGAGGACCGGCCCACGCCCGACGAGCTGATGCGTGAACTCCGGTCCGTGTCGGCCTCGTACGACACGCAGGCGTACATACCGGCACAGCGGGCGAGTGTCGCGCCGCTGCCGGAGCACCGTACGGACGAGCCCGAACAGTCCGAACGGCCGCGCGGGCGGCGGCTGTTGGGCAAACGGTTCGCCCTCGGCGCGGGAGCGCTCGGCCTGGCCGCGATCGGCACGCTCGCCGCGCTCCAGTTGACCGACGAAGGCGAGGCGACGGCGAAGAGCACCACCCCGCACACCACGCCCAGCACCGGGTTCGGCGAGTGGAAGGCGACGCCGGTCTCCAGGAAGAGCACGCCCCAATGTTCGTACGGGGCAGGGAAGTTGCTCTGCGCGCAGCCCGGGGTGGTGTTCGCGCTGGACCCGTCCGACGGCCGTGAGCTGTGGCGGCACTCCGTCGTGACGACGCACCGCAGCGGGCCGCCGGTCCTCTCGGGCGGCCTGGTACAGCCCTCGTTGGACACCGGCCGGCGTCTGGAGGCGCTCGATCCCGCCTCGGGCAAGGTGCGTTGGCAGAGGACCGTCCCCGCGTACACCGGGCTCACGGACGCCGGCGGCATGCTCCTGCTCACCCACGCGGACGGGACGGTCACCGGCGTGGACGGCGCCTCGGGCGCCACGACGTGGAGCCACCGGATCCCGGGTCAACAGGCGCCGTACTTCACCTCGTTCGCCGGGGACACGACGGCGTACGCGACGAACACCTCGGACGACGGGACGACAACCCGCGTGACCGCGGTCGATCCGGAGACGGGCGCGGTGCGCTGGGACGCGCGGCTGAAGGGGTCGTTGAAGCCCGTCGGCGCGGCGGGCGGGTCCGTGTATCTCCTCTCGGTCGACGCCGTCTACGGGGCCACGGAGGCCGTGGTCCGCTACACCCCGGACACCGGGGCCACGCGGCGCGTGACGCTGTCCGTGCGAGTCGACCAGGCCCACGGAACCGTCCACGGGAACGTCGTCTACCTCATGGGGGCCGGCGGCTCGCTGAGGGCCGTGGACATGGCCGCGCGGAAGCAGTTGTGGAGCCTGGAGACGGCCGTGGCACGGAGTTCCGCGCCGGTCGCGGACGGACGGCAGGTGTACGTCTCCTCCGGCGACGGGCGGCTCCTCGCCGTGGACGCCCGCGCGGGACGACTCGTCGGGCAGACTCCCGCACGCCTCGACTCCAACTCCGACCGGGTCAGCGCGGCGCTGCCCGAACCCGTCGTAGCGAACGACCACGTCTACGCCGCCGCCCCCGACGGCACGGTCTTCGCCGTCAACTCCCTTGCTCCGGGCGCCTGGTAGCGGCCGTAAGCCCAGCAAGCCGAAGGGCCGTCCCACGAAGGGGGACGGCCCGAGGCCCAACGAGCTGCGGTACTACAGGAGTTACGAACTCAGCCCAGCTTGCTGACGTCCCGCACCGCTCCCCGGTCCGCGCTGGTGGCCATCGCCGCGTACGCGCGCAGCGCCGCCGACACCTTCCGCTCGCGCTGCTTCGGGGCGTACTGCCCGTCCAGCGCGGCCTCGCGGCGGGCCAACTCGGCGTCGTCGACGAGGAGTTCGATGGTGCGGTTCGGGATGTCGATGCGGATGCGGTCGCCGTTCTCGACGAGGGCGATCGTGCCGCCGGACGCCGCCTCGGGGGACGCGTGGCCGATGGACAGGCCCGAAGTGCCGCCGGAGAAGCGGCCGTCGGTGATCAGTGCGCAGGTCTTGCCGAGGCCGCGGCCCTTGAGGAAGGACGTCGGGTAGAGCATCTCCTGCATGCCGGGGCCGCCCTTGGGGCCCTCGTAGCGGATGACGACGACATCGCCGTGCGTCACCTGTTTGTTGAGGATCTTCTCGACGGCTTCCTCCTGCGACTCGCAGACGACCGCCGGACCCTCGAAGGTCCAGATGGACTCGTCCACGCCCGCCGTCTTCACGACGCAGCCGTCGACGGCGAGGTTGCCCTTGAGGACCGCGAGGCCGCCGTCCTTGGAGTACGCGTGCTCGGCGGAGCGGATGCAGCCCTCGGCCGCGTCCTCGTCGAGGGCCTCCCAGCGCTCGGACTGGGAGAAGGCCTCGGAGGAGCGGACGCAGCCGGGCGCCGCGTGCCACAGTTCCACGGCCTCCGGGGAGGGCGAACCGCCGCGCACGTCCCACGTCTTGAGCCAGTCCGCGAGGGACGGGCTGTGGACGGAGTGGACGTCCTCGTTCAGCAGGCCCGCGCGGTGCAACTCGCCCAGCAGGGCCGGGATTCCGCCCGCGCGGTGGACGTCCTCCATGTAGTACGTGCGGTTCTTCGCGACGTTCGGGGCGACCTTCGCGAGGCACGGCACGCGGCGCGAGACGGCGTTGATCTCTTCCAGGCCGAACTGGACGCCACCCTCCTGCGCCGCGGCGAGGAGGTGCAGGATCGTGTTGGTGGAGCCGCCCATCGCGATGTCGAGGGCCATGGCGTTCTCGAAGGCCGCGAAGGTGGCGACGTTGCGCGGCAGGACCGTCTCGTCGTCCTGCTCGTAGTAGCGGCGGGTGATGTCCATCACCGTGCGGGCCGCGTCCTGGTACAGGCCCTTGCGGGCCGTGTGGGTCGCGAGGACCGAGCCGTTGCCCGGCAGCGACAGGCCGATGGCCTCCGTCAGGCAGTTCATCGAGTTGGCGGTGAACATGCCGGAACAGGAACCGCAGGTCGGACAGGCGTTCTCCTCGATGTTGAGGACGTCCGCGTCGGAGATGCTGTCGTTGGCGGCGTCGACCATCGCGTCGATCAGGTCCAGCGTGCGGACCGTGCCGTCCTGCAGCGTGGCGCGCCCGGCCTCCATGGGACCGCCGGAGACGAAGACCGTCGGGATGTTCAGGCGGAGTGCCGCCATGAGCATGCCGGGCGTGATCTTGTCGCAGTTGGAGATGCAGATCAGGGCGTCGGCGCAGTGCGCCTCGACCATGTACTCGACCGAGTCCGCGATCAGGTCGCGCGAGGGCAGGCTGTAGAGCATGCCGCCGTGGCCCATCGCGATGCCGTCGTCCACCGCGATGGTGTTGAACTCGCGCGGGATGCCGCCGGCCGCGGTGATCGCCTCGCTGACGATCCGGCCGACGGGCTGCAGGTGGGTGTGGCCGGGCACGAACTCCGTGAAGCTGTTCGCCACCGCGATGATCGGCTTCCGGCCGATGTCCGCACCGGGTACACCGGAGGCCCGCATAAGGGCGCGTGCGCCCGCCATGTTGCGGCCGTGGGTGACTGTACGGGACCTCAGCTCGGGCATCGTCGATCGCTCCTTCAGGCAGATAGGGCTGCTGACGAGCGTACGCCGGTCATCCAGGGGTCGGACACGGTGTCCGCATCCCGGGACGAATGTCTCACCACGGAGACAGGTCCGAAGACAGGTCTACGGCCCGGTCAGATGCCCCTGCACCACCGGCGCCACCCGCGCGATGATCTGCTCCAGGTCCGCCGAGGCGAGCGGTTCCACCTTGATCACGTACCTCAGCATCGCCGTACCCACGAGCTGCGCCGCCGCCAGCTCGGCGCGCAGTTCGGCGTCCGGGAGGTCGAGCTGGGCGGCGACCCGGCCCAGCACCTGGGAGACCACGAGCCGCCGGAAGACGGCCGCGGCGGCTTCGTTGTTGACGGCGGAACGGACGACCGCCAGCAGGGGCTTACGGGTGGCGGGGTTCTCCCAGACACCGAAGATGAAGCGGGTCAGCCGCTCGCCGACACCGTCCAGCGGCCCGTCGGCCACCGCCGCCGGCGCGTTCGTCGCCGGGGCGAAGGCGACCTCGATCGCCGCCTCGAAAACGTGCTCCTTGGTACCGAAGTAGTGGTGCACGAGCGCCGAGTCGACCCCGGCGGCCTTCGCGATCCCCCGCACGGACGTCTTCTCGAACCCCCGCTCGGAGAACTCCTCCCGGGCCGCGGTCAGAATGCGGTCGCGGGTGTCGGCGGACTCCGTACGAGGGGGCCGGCCCCGGCGCTTGGCGGTGGCGTCGGTCACCGCCGGGGCACCTTCACGGCCGAGGCCAGATGCAGCCGCGTGAAGGCGAGCGCCTCCGCGAGGTCGGCCTCGCGTTCGGCGCTGGACATCGCGCGCCGGGTGTTGACCTCGATGACGACATGGCCGTCGAAGCCGGTCGTCGCGAGCCGTTCCAGCAGCTCGGCGCAGGGCTGGGTGCCGCGGCCGGGGACGAGGTGCTCGTCCTTGTTGGAGCCGTTGCCGTCCGCGAGGTGGACATGGCCGAGACGGTCCCCCATGCGCTCGATCATCTCGGTCGCGTCGGTGCGGGCGGTCGCGGTGTGGCTGAGGTCGATCGTGAAGTGCCGGTAGTCCTCACGCGTGACGTCCCAGTCGGGGGCGTAGGCGAGCATCTCGCGGTCGCGGTAGCGCCACGGGTACATGTTCTCTACGGCGAACCGCACATCCGTCTCGTTCGCCATCCGCCAGATCCCGCTGACGAAGTCCCGCGCGTACTGGCGCTGCCAGCGGAACGGCGGATGCACCACGACCGTGCTCGCGCCGAGCTTCTCAGCGGCCGCCTGGGCGCGCTGGAGCTTGATCCACGGGTCGGTGGACCACACCCGCTGCGTGATGAGCAGGCAGGGCGCGTGCACGGCGAGGATCGGGACCTGGTGGTGGTCGCTGAGCCGGCGCAGCGCGTCGATGTCCTGGCTGACCGGGTCGGTCCACACCATGACCTCGACGCCGTCGTAGCCGAGGCGCGCGGCGATCTCGAAGGCCGTCGCCGTCGACTCCGGATACACGGACGCCGTGGACAGCGCGACCTTCGCATCCGGGATGCGCACGACTGGTTCTGCCACGGAGGACAGACTACGGGTCGGCGCTTTGCGCGAGGGAGCCGGTTGCTGTGGCCGAGCTGTGCGGGAGACGGCAACCGGCCATCTCCGGCGCGGGGCCGCGTTGTGGCGATACTTCATGCGGATTCGATACGTCCCGTACCGTGCGGGCGTTCAGTACGGCCGGGCTGTGCCATGTGCCGGGTCGACGTTCGGTGCGGGCACGCGCGTGTGCGGTACGGGGGGCGGTACGGGGGCAGTACCCGCGCGTGCGTCGCGGACGAGCGGGCGGCGGGCGGCGGGCGGCGCGGAAGGCCACGCGCGCGTGCACCCCGACTACATGCTCACGCCTCCGCTACGGCCACACACGCGGCCCCGACGAACAACGGCACGCGCCTGCGCCACCGGCAACGGCCGCGCGCGCGTACGTCACGAGCGGCCACGCGCGCGTGCACCGCGAACGGCAGCGCACACCCCTTCCCCAACGCACCCGCACCTACGCCGACGGCATCTGATCCAGCCGTCGCAAAATGACGCCCTCGCGCAGCGCCCAGGGGCAGACCTCCAGCGTCTCGACGCCGAAGAGGTCCATCGCGCCCTCGGCGACCATCGCGCCCGCCAGGAGCTGTTCGGCGCGGCCCTCGGAGACCCCGGGGAGGACGGCGCGCTGGGCGGTGGTCATCCCGGCCAGGCGCGGGACCCAGGCCTCCAGGGAGCCGCGCTTGAGCTCGCGCTGGACGTAGAGGCCGTCGGCGGAGCGGGCGGCGCCGGCCAGGCGGGCGAGCTGCTTGAAGGTCTTCGACGTGGCGACGACGTGGTCGGGGGCGCCGAAACGGCTGAACTCCCCCACCGTGCGGGCGATCTGGGCGCGCACATGGCGGCGCAGGGCCCTTATCGCGTCCGGTTCCGGCGGGTCGCCGGGGAGCCAGCCGGCGGTGAGGCGGCCCGCGCCGAGCGGCAGCGAGACGGCCGCGTCGGGCTCCTCGTCGATGCCGTACCCGATCTCCAGGGAGCCGCCGCCGATGTCGAGGACGAGCAGCTTGCCCGCGGACCAGCCGAACCAGCGGCGGACGGCGAGGAAGGTGAGCCGGGCCTCCTCGGCGCCGGTGAGGACCTGGAGTTCGACCCCGGTCTCGGTCTGCACGCGCGCGAGGACGTCGTCCGCGTTGCTGGCCTCGCGGACGGCGGAGGTGGCGAACGGGAGGAGTTCCTCGACGCCCTTGTCCTCGGCGGCCTGCAGCGCCTCCTGGACGACGCCGACGAGTTTGTCGATCCCCTCGGGGCCGATCGCCCCGTCCTCGTCGAGGAGTTGGGCAAGGCGGAGCTCCACCTTGTGCGAGTGCGCGGGCAGCGGGCGTGCGCCCGGGTGTGCGTCCACCACCAGCAGATGCACCGTGTTCGATCCCACGTCGAGGACACCGAGTCTCATGTACGGAACGCTACTGCCACCTGCGGCTACCTCGGTCCCCGGAGCGGTGTCTCGGGCCGTCCCGGGCGACTTACCCTGGACGCGTGCCAAAGACGAAAAAGGCGAAGAACGACAAGGCGGCCAAATCACCCGGCGATTCTTCGCCGGTGACGTCGGCCAAGCCCCCGAAGCCGTCGAAGAAGGCCCTGAAAGCCGACGAGAAGGGGCTCGACTTCGCGCGCGCGTGGGTGGAGTTCCCGGATCCGGCGGACGAGGAGCAGCTGTTCCGCTGCGATCTGACATGGCTGACCTCTCGCTGGAACTGCATCTTCGGAAGCGGCTGCCAGGGCATCCAGGCGGGCCGCGCGGACGACGGATGCTGCACCCTGGGCGCGCACTTCTCGGACAAGGACGACGAGAAACGGGTCGCCGGGCATGTGGCGAGGCTCACGCCCGACATCTGGCAGCACCACGACGAGGGCGTGGCGAACGGCTGGATCTCCAAGGACGAGGACGGCGACCGCCAGACGCGCCCCTTCCAGGGCTCGTGCATCTTCCAGAACCGCCCCGGTTTCGCCGGCGGCGCGGGCTGCTCGCTGCACATCCTGGCCGTCAAGGAGGGCCGCGAGCCCCTGGAGACCAAGCCGGACGTCTGCTGGCAGCTGCCGGTGCGGCGGACGTACGAGTGGATCGACCGCCCGGACGACACGCGCGTGCTCCAGGTGTCGATCGGCGAGTACGACCGCAGGGGCTGGGGTTCCGGCGGCCACGACCTGCACTGGTGGTGCACGTCGGCGACCTCGGCGCACGGCGCGGGCGACCCCGTCTACGTGTCCTACGGCCCGGAGCTGACCGAGCTGATGGGCAAGGCCGGCTACGGCCGTCTGGTCGAGCTGTGCGAGCAGCGCCTGGCCTCGCAACTCCCGCTGCTGGCACCGCATCCCGCGGACCCGGTCGCCTGAGGGACCGCGCCTAGGACGAACTCGGGTCGCCGCCGTCGGGCGGCGGCGTCGAGCCCCCCGGGTCGGCGGAGGACGAGTCCGTCGGGGTCGGGGTCGGGTCGGCGGACGTGGGCGGCGGGTCGCTCGGCGTGGGGTCGGTGGGTGCCGTGCTCGTGGGCGTCGGGTCCGGGCTCGACGAGGGCGGGTCGCCGGGGTCGGTCGGGTGCGTGGGGTCGCCCGGGTCGGTCGGGGTGGGCGCGGTGCCGTAGCCCTCGATCGAGACGATGGCTCCGGCCGGTGAGACGGCCACGCGCGCGGTCCAGTGGCCGGAGGGCTCGCGCAGATGGTCGACGTACACCTTGATCGTCAACGATTCGCCCGGGGCGAGGGTTCCCGAGGACTGGCTGAGGTAGAGCCAGGGTGCCGCGGTGGTCGCGGACCAGCGGACCGGGGCCGAGCCGGACGCGGTGAGGGTGATGAGCGTGGTGTCGCTGCTGTTGGCGGCCGAGACGGCGAGGTGACCGGCGCCCTTCTGGCCGGCGCCGGTGACGCTGATGACCTCTACGGAGACATCGTTCTTGCCGTTCTTGCCGTTCTTGCCGGGCCGTGGGCTGGTGCCGGCGTTGCCGGTGTTCTCGTAGCCGCCGCTCGCGACCTCGCCCTCCAGGCTGCCGGGTCCGTGCCGCTCGCTCGCGGTGACGGCCCGGCCCTCGGCGCCCTCGCCGGTCGGTGTGCCCCGGTAGGCGGCCCACAGGGCGAGGACGGGCGCCGCGATGACGGTGGCGACGACGGTCGTCGTGACGGCACGCGCGCGTAGGCGGTCTCTCCGGGCGGCACGGTCCTTCGGGTCCATCGGGAAACCGCGCCGGTCGAAGCGCGGCGCGGCGGCGCCACGCGCGCGTGGGAGATGCGCCATCGCGACATGCAGGTCCGCGCGGGGTGCCTCCAGGACGGGCAGTTCGGCGGGCGTGACACTCGCGCCGGGCCAGTTGCCGGGCACCGCGCGCTCGGCGGTACGGCGGCAGTGCGGGCAGTCGTCGACGTGCCGGACGAGTTCACGGCGCAGGGCGCTGCTGAGCACCAGCTGATGGTCACCGGTGAGGCGGGCGACGCTCGGACAGCTCCCGGTCTCGACGACGGCGAGGGCGGCACGCGTGCGTTCCACCTCGCAGGCCGCGGCCGCCAGCAGCTCCCGCGCACTGGCGAGGTCCATGCCGAGTACGGCGGCGACCTCGTGGGCGGCGAGCCGGTGGCGCACGGCGAGTTCGAGCGCCTCGCGCTGCTCCGGGCTGGTCCCGGCGGCCTCCGGCCAGGCGAGCAGGGCGAGTTCACGCCCCCGCCGCTCCCTCGACTCCTCGGAAACAGCGGGCTCCTCCACCTCGCCACGCCCCACCGCGTGCGTGCCCTGACGTTTCTGCTTGGCCTCGGCGAGCTTGCGCAGGCAGGCCCAGCGGGCCAGCGCGTACAGCCAGGCCCGACGGTCACCGGCCGTCTCCGGCACCCGCGCGCCCCGGCGTTCGGCCAGCGCGAGCACGTCCCCCAGGGCGGCGGTCGCCGCGTCGTGGTCGCAGAGCACGGACAGGCAGTACGTGAACAGGCCGTCCAGATACGGCTCGTAGCGCGCGGGCGGGCGCTGCGCCAGCGTGCGCGCCGCAGCGCGGTCACGCGCCTCCCGATGCGCCCGGTGTGCGCCGGTGGTGCGGGTCGAGGTCTCCGGACTGCTGCTCATCACCCGTGCGACCGTAGGCGGCGGGCGATGCCCCCTTCCGCCCCCTTGAGTACATTTAATCCGTACGGGTGAAACGATCCCTCAAAAGGGGACAGGCACCCTGACCCGCATGGCTCGTTCCTGACGGGCAGTGGCCGGATACCGAAGAGGCACGTCCCGACCGCCGACCGCGTTGTCAGTGCGGGCGGTTACGGTTCACGCATGGCTGCCCGTACGAAGACCACCAAGGACCGACCGTCCTACCGCTGCACCGAGTGCGGCTGGCAGACGGCCAAGTGGCTCGGCCGCTGTTCCGAGTGCCAGGCCTGGGGCACGGTCGAGGAGTACGGCGCACCCGCGGTCCGGACGACCTCCCCCGGCCGCGTCACCAATTCCGCGGTACCGATCGGCCAGGTCGACGGCCGCACGGCCACCGCCCGCTCGACCGGCGTCCCCGAGCTGGACCGGGTCCTCGGCGGCGGCCTGGTCCCCGGAGCCGTGGTCCTCGTAGCGGGCGAACCGGGCGTGGGCAAGTCGACCCTCCTCCTCGACGTGGCGGCCAAGTCGGCGAGCGAGGAGCACCGCACGCTCTACGTCACCGGCGAGGAGTCGGCGAGCCAGGTCCGCCTCCGCGCCGACCGCATCAAGGCGATCGACGACAACCTCTACCTCGCCGCCGAGACCGATCTGGCCACGATCCTGGGCCACTTGGACGCGGTGAAGCCCTCCCTCCTGATCCTGGACTCCGTCCAGACGGTGGCCTCCCCGGAGATCGACGGCGCACCCGGCGGCATGTCCCAGGTCCGCGAGGTGGCCGGCGCCCTGATCCGCGCCTCCAAGGAGCGCGGCATGTCCACCCTCCTCGTGGGCCACGTCACCAAGGACGGCGCGATCGCGGGCCCCCGCCTCCTGGAGCATTTGGTCGACGTGGTGCTCTCCTTCGAGGGCGACCGCCACGCCCGCCTGCGCCTCGTACGGGGCGTCAAGAACCGCTACGGCACGACGGACGAGGTCGGCTGCTTCGAGCTGCACGACGAGGGCATCACGGGCCTGGCCGACCCGAGCGGCCTGTTCCTGACCCGCCGCGCGGAGCCCGTCCCGGGCACCTGCCTGACCGTCACCCTGGAGGGCCGCCGCCCCTTGGTGGCCGAGGTACAGGCCCTCACGGTCGACTCCCAGATCCCCTCCCCCCGCCGCACCACTTCGGGCCTGGAGACATCCCGGGTCTCGATGATGCTCGCGGTCCTGGAACAGCGCGGCAAGATCAGCGCCCTGGGCAAGCGGGACATCTACTCGGCGACGGTGGGCGGAGTGAAACTCTCCGAACCAGCGGCAGATCTGGCCATCGCGCTCGCCCTGGCCTCCGCCGCGAGCGACACCCCCCTCCCCAACAACCTGGTGGCGATCGGCGAAGTAGGCCTCGCGGGCGAGGTCAGAAGGGTCACGGGCGTCCAGCGCAGACTCTCCGAAGCACACCGTCTGGGCTTCACCCACGCCCTCGTTCCGAGCGACCCGGGCAAGATCCCGGCAGGCATGAAGGTCATCGAAGTAGCCGACATAGGAGACGCTCTCCGGGTCCTTCCAAGGTCCCGTAAGCGAGAGGCCCCACGGGACGCCGAGGACCGCCGGTAGACTTTGCCCTGGTCTCGCCTGTCCGTACGAACCAGGTACGCGAAAGGGGAGCACCGGAAAAACCTGCGACCGGAGGAGTGCAGTGGCAGCCAACGACCGGGCGTCAGCTCCCGGAAAGTCCGGCGGCGATGGCCTGATGCGCGCCTCATTGAGCGCCGCGGCCCCTGGCACGGCCCTGCGCGACGGCCTGGAGAGAATCCTCCGCGGCAACACGGGCGGCCTCATCGTGCTCGGTTCCGACAAGACCGTAGAAGCGATGTGCACAGGCGGTTTCATCCTGGACGTGGAGTTCACGGCCACGCGCCTACGAGAACTCTGCAAGCTGGACGGCGGCATCGTCGTCTCCTCGGACCTCTCCAAGATCCTTCGAGCAGGCGTCCAGCTGGTCCCCGACCCCAACATCCCCACCGAGGAGACGGGCACCCGCCACCGCACGGCGGACCGAGTGAGCAAACAGGTCTCCTTCCCGGTGGTCTCCGTCTCCCAGTCCATGCGCCTGATCGCCCTCTACGTAGACGGCCAACGCCGCGTACTGGAGGACTCGGCGGCGATCCTGTCCCGCGCCAACCAGGCCCTCGCCACCCTGGAGCGCTACAAGCTCCGCCTGGACGAGGTGGCGGGAACGCTGTCGGCCCTGGAGATCGAGGACCTGGTGACGGTCCGAGACGTATCAACCGTGGTCCAACGCCTCGAAATGGTCCGCCTGATCGCGACCGAGATCGCCGAATACGTCGTGGAGCTCGGCACGGACGGCCGCCTGCTCGCCCTCCAGCTGGAGGAGTTGATCGCGGGCGTGGAACCGGAACGCGAACTGGTAGTCCGCGACTACGTCCCCGAGCCCACGGCCAAACGCTCCCGCACGGTGAACGAAGCCCTGGCCGAACTGGACGCCCTCTCCCACGCGGAGCTCCTCGAACTCCCCACCGTGGCCCGCGCGTTGGGCTACACCGGCTCCCCCGAGGCCCTCGACTCGGCGGTGTCCCCCCGAGGCTTCCGCCTCCTGGCCAAGGTCCCGCGCCTCCCCGGCGCGATCATCGACCGCCTGGTGGAGCACTTCGGAGGCCTGCAGAAACTCCTGGCGGCAAGCGTCGACGACCTGCAGACAGTGGACGGCGTAGGGGAAGCAAGGGCACGCAGCGTCCGAGAGGGCCTCTCCCGCCTGGCGGAGTCCTCCATCCTCGAACGCTACGTGTAGCCCAACCGCCTACTGACTGAGCCCAACTGCCCCTAGTCGCTGGCCAGAACGAACGAGGTCTGCGCCTTGGCGAACCCGGAGGCCTGCGCCTCCACCAGATAGGTCCCGGTCCCGGCCGAACCAGCGGCCGGAGTGGCGCACTCGGGCGCACTCGGCTTGCGGTCCCACTTCAGGGTGTACGTGACGTTGCCCCCGGCGGACACCCGGTAGTAGACACTCCCGGCACTCTTCGGGCAGTCGGCGGACGACCAGAAATCAGCGCTGCCCCCCGCCTCCGTAATGGTCAACACGGCGCTCTTGGGCCCGAGATCGACCTTGCAGTCACTGCCGGAGGAGTTCTTGGCGGTGAGCACGAACGTAGGCGTCTGATCCGGCGAGTACGAGTTGTGCAGACTCCGCAGACTCAACTGCACAGCGCCGGCGGTGCAGTTGGGAAGCGTCGAGTCGGCGGGAACCGTAGTCCCCGTACTACTACCGCCGTTGGACCCGCCACCGGACCCACTGCCGCCACCGTCACCACCACCGGACCCGGCACTCGACCCACCGGAGCCGGACCCATCCCCACTACCACTGCCGGAGCTTCCACTGCTTCCGCCGCCCGAGTCATCGCGGCCGCCCGGGTGTTGACTGATGGCGGGACCGGATCCCGACGGCCCGGCAGTGATCGTAGGAGCGGGAGTCTTTCCGTTCTTCGCCCCATCGGCACCGTTCTTGCCGCTCCCGCCACCGGAGTTGACGATCCAGGTGATCAGCAGCGCCAACAAGGCGACCACGGACACCATGAGGACCCTCCGTCGCCAATAGATGGAGGAGGGAAGCGGCCCGACCGGATTGCGCAGTGATCCCACGGCGCAAACTGTACGAGAGATCGGCGAGTTACCTCGCCCCACCCGCCGCCCCCGCCCCAACTTTTCCGGATCATCATTCCGGCAACCCCGCCTGGAAGGGCCCGGGATGGACCACGAGCCCGCGGCCGCCGACGAAGCGGGAGCGGGTCGTGGCGGTACGGCGCAGCCCCGACCCCCCACCGGCCGTGGCAGGATCGGAACGCCATGACTGCGCCCACGAAACCCCCGCACACCACAGCCGCCACCACACCGGACGGAGGAGAGAACGGAGGCGCCCACCTCCACACCCCCGTCATCGACTGGTTCGAGGACAACGCCCGCGACCTGCCCTGGCGCCACCCCGACGCCGGCCCCTGGGGCGTGATGGTCAGCGAGTTCATGCTCCAGCAGACCCCGGTCAGCCGCGTCCTCCCGGTCTACGAACAGTGGCTCGCCCGCTGGCCCCGCCCCGCCGACCTCGCCCAGGACGCCCCCGGCGAAGCCGTCCGCGCCTGGGGCCGCCTCGGCTACCCCCGCCGCGCGCTGCGCCTCCACGGCGCCGCCACCGCCATAACGGAACGCCACGGCGGCGACGTCCCCACCGACCACGCCCAGCTCCTCGCACTCCCCGGCATCGGCGAGTACACGGCAGCCGCGGTCGCGTCCTTCGCCTACGGCCAGCGCCACGCCGTACTCGACACCAACGTCCGCCGGGTCTTCGCGCGCGCGGTCACCGGCGCGCAGTACCCCCCGAACGCCACCACCGCAGCCGAACGCAAGCTGGCCCGCGCGCTCCTCCCCCAGGACGACGACACAGCGGCCCGCTGGGCCGCCGCGTCCATGGAACTCGGCGCACTCGTCTGCACCGCGAAGAACGAGACGTGCCACCGCTGCCCCATCTCCGCCCAGTGCGCCTGGAACCTCGCCGGCAAGCCGGAACACGAGGGCCCGGCCCGCAAGGGCCAGACGTACGCGGGCACGGACCGCCAGGTCCGCGGCAAGCTCCTGGCCGTACTGCGCGAAGCGCACACCCCCGTCCCCCAGTCCGCGCTCGACCGCGTGTGGCACGAGCCGGTACAGCGAGCCAGGGCACTGGACGGCCTGGTCTCCGACGGCCTCGTCGAACCCCTCCCGGACGGCCTGTACCAACTCCCGGCGACCCGAGCCTGAAACAACCGGACACAGTCCGTCACGACCTGACACATGGTCACTTCACAGACAGAGCCCCCACCCCGACCCGCTCCACAGCCCACACCAAGCTCTTGCAACACTCCCGCACACCCACCCCGCCAGGCAAAACACCCCATAACCACCCCAACAACCCACCCCCCTTACCCCGGACCTACTTCCGTTACACAACTGACGGACAGCCGAGCGCTCTCCGCAGGCTGCTCCGCACAGTGCCGTGACAACCCCTCCGTAACTTCATTTGTGTACCGCAGACCGGCGGGACAGCAGCAGAGGACAACCGGCAGCAGGCGGGTCGGAAACGGGGATGGAGGCGGTTGATCATGGCGCAGGGCGAGGTGCTCGAATTCGAGGAGTACGTCCGCACCCGACAGGACGCGCTGCTGCGCAGCGCCCGCCGGCTGGTGCCGGACCCGGTCGACGCCCAGGACCTGCTCCAGACGGCGCTGGTACGGACGTACGGCCGCTGGGAGACCATCGAGGACAAGCGCCTCGCGGACGCTTACCTGCGCCGCGTCATGATCAACACCCGGACCGAGTGGTGGCGGGCCCGCAAGCTCGAAGAGGTCCCCACCGAGCAGCTGCCGGACGCGAGCGTCGACGACGCGACCGAACAGCACGCGGACCGGGCGCTTCTTATGGACATCATGAAAGTTCTCGCTCCGAAGCAGCGCAGTGTGGTCGTCCTGCGACACTGGGAGCAGATGTCCACCGAAGAGACGGCCGCCGCCCTGGGCATGTCGGCCGGTACGGTCAAGAGCACGCTGCACCGGGCGCTCGCCCGGCTCCGGGAGGAGCTGGAGGCCCGCGACCTGGACGCACGCGCGCTGGAGCGTGAGGAGCGGGAGCGTTGCGCGGCCTGAGCGGCGACACCCCTGGGCACGGCCCGAGCCACGACCCCCCGGGGTCGGGCCCGAGGGCGACCGCCGGGCCCGGGAGGGTGCGCGGAAGCCTGGAGGCGGCGTTCACGGCGATGGCCGTGCTCGCCGCCCTCGCCCTGTTGGTGTCCGGCTGCGCCACGGGCGGCACCGGTGCCCGTGACGAGGGCCCGGCGCACTCCGACTCGGTGGCGGGCGTGGCGGAGGCGTCCGCTCCCACCCCCTCCGCGACCGCCGACGACCATGTGAACGCGGTCAAGCTCGTCATGGACGACCCGAAGGTCTCGGCGGCGGTCAAGCAAGAGCTGAAGCCGTGCGTGGCCGACGAGTACGCGGTCGACGTGTCGTACGGCGTGCTGACCGGCGGCACCGCGACCGATGTCGTCGTCAACGTGATGACCTGCGGCGATGCGGTGGGGATCGGCTCGTACGTGTATCGCGACAAGGGCGGGACGTACGAGAATGTGTTCAAGGCCGAGGAACCCCCGGTCTACGCGGAGATAGACCGCGGCGATCTGGTCGTCACCAAGCAGGTGTACGAGAAGGGCGACCCGGTGTCGAGTCCCTCCGGGGAGAACGTGATCACGTACCGCTGGACGTCGGGCCGTTTCGTCCAGGAGTACAGCACCCACAACGAGTACAGCAACGCGGTCGGGGGCGACGCGTCGCCCACTCCGAGCAAGAACTGAACGGATCCGAACGGACCCTTTCGGAACCGAATCGATCAGACTCTTTCGGAACCGAACCGGCCGGGACTGAACCGATCGGCCGCCCCGATCCGATGCTTCAGTGAACGCGGACGCCGTCCCAGGCGTCCCATGCTTGAGAACGACCCACACGAGGACTGAGAGCACCGGGATGGCAGACCAGACCCACGTCCTGTTCGTCGAGGACGACGACGTCATCCGCGAGGCCACCCAACTCGCCCTGGAGCGGGACGGCTTCGTGGTCACCGCCATGCCCGACGGGCTGTCGGGCCTGGAGGCGTTCCGGGCCGACCGCCCCGACATCGCGCTGCTGGACGTGATGGTCCCGGGCCTGGACGGGGTGAGCCTGTGCCGCCGTATCCGGGACGATTCGACGGTCCCGGTGATCATGCTGTCGGCACGCGCGGACTCGATCGACGTGGTGTTGGGCCTGGAAGCCGGGGCCGACGACTACGTCACCAAACCCTTTGACGGGGCGGTCCTGGTGGCCCGCATCCGCGCGGTGCTGCGCCGCTTCGGACACGCGAGCGGCAGCGACCGTACGACGGACGCGGAGGCGGCCCCGGAAGGCGGCGGGGTGCTGACCTTCGGGGATCTGGAGATCGACACCGAGGGCATGGAGGTGCGCCGGGCCGGGCAGCCGGTGGCGCTGACGCCGACCGAGATGCGGCTGCTGCTGGAGTTCTCGTCGGCGCCGGGCACGGTGCTGTCCCGCGACAAGCTGCTGGAGCGGGTGTGGGACTACGGCTGGGGCGGTGACACCCGGGTCGTGGACGTCCATGTGCAGCGGCTGCGGACAAAGATCGGCCAGGACCGGATCGAGACGGTCCGCGGCTTCGGCTACAAGTTGAAGGCCTGAGCAGGGGTATGCGGGGGAATTCACGGCGCAGGGTCCCGTCGTTCATGGACAGAGCGGGCATCCGTACCGGACTGAGATGGAAGCTCAGCGCGGCCATCGCGCTGGTCGGCACGCTGGTCGCGATCGCGCTCAGCCTGGTCGTGCACAACGCGGCCCGGGTCTCGATGCTGGACAACGCGCGCGACCTCGCGGACGAGCGCGTCCAGATCGCGCAGCGCAACTACGAGCTGTCCGGGCGGCCGAACTTCCCCAGCATCAAGATCGACGACCCTCGTCTGCCGCCCGCGCTGCGCGAGAAGGTCGAGGAGGGCCGCCGGGCGACGTACGTCACCGACCGGCCGCACGGGGTGCCGGACATCTGGGCGGCCGTACCGCTCAAGGACGGTCACGTGATGTCCCTGCACACGGGGTTCACCGACCGCAGCACGGACATCCTCAAGGATCTCGACCAGGCGCTGGTGATCGGCTCGATCGCGGCCGTGCTCGGCGGCAGCGCGCTCGGCGTCCTGATCGGCGGCCAGCTCTCGCGCCGGCTGCGCAAGGCGGCGGCCGCGGCGAACCAGGTCGCCAAGGGCGAGACGGACGTACGGGTGCGGGACGCGATCGGCGGGGTCGTACGGGACGAGACCGACGACCTCGCGCGCGCGGTGGACGCGATGACGGACGCGCTGCAACAACGACTTGAGGCGGAACGCCGGGTCACCGCGGACATCGCGCACGAACTGCGCACCCCGGTGACGGGCCTGCTGACCGCGGCCGAACTCCTGCCCCCCGGCCGCCCGACGGAGCTGGTCCTGGACCGGGCGAAGGCGATGCGCACGCTGGTCGAGGACGTGCTGGAGGTCGCCCGGCTCGACGGGGCGTCCGAGCGGGCCGAGTTGCAGGACCTCATGCTGGGCGACTTCGTGAGCCGCCGGGTGCTCGCGAAGGACCCGGACGCGGTGGTGCACGTCGTGCACGAGTCGGAGGTGACGACGGACCCGCGCCGCCTGGAACGCGTCCTGTTCAACCTGCTCGCCAACGCGGCCCGCCACGGCAAACCGCCGATCGAGGTCTCCGTGGAGGGCCGGGTCATCCGCGTCCGCGACCACGGCCCCGGCTTCCCCGAGGAACTTCTCGCGGAGGGCCCGAGCCGCTTCCGCACCGGCAGCAAGGACCGCGCGGGCCACGGCCACGGCCTGGGCCTGACCATCGCGGCAGGCCAGGCCCGCGTCCTCGGCGCCCGCCTGACCTTCCGCAACGTCCGGCCTGCCGGCGCGCCTGAGTACATCCCGGCGGAGGGGGCGGTGGCGGTGTTGTGGCTGCCGGAGCATGCGCCTACGAGTACCGGGAGTTATCCGATGTTGCCGTAGGACTTTCAGGGTTCAGGGGGGCTACTCGGGACCTCGGACACCAGCCCCCCTCACGTACTCCCCACCATCACCTCCTCCCCCCGAGACGGCGCGGCCCCCTCCACCCGGCCCCCGAAATACCGCTCCGCAAGCTCTACGGCGGGCACATGCCGCACATCCCGGAACCCGCACTCCCGCCCCAGCGCCAGCATCTGTTCCGGGGTGAAGAAGCTCAGGAACGGGGTGCCCGCGGCCCGAGCCCCCCGCATCGCGACCTCCAACTGCGCGCGCTGTTCCGGTTCCACGTCGTCCACGGGTCGTAGGAACGTGGTGACCAGGGTGGAGCCCGGGGCGAGACTCGCGACCCGGCGGAACATGGTGGTGATCGCGTCCAGGGTGAGGTACATGGTCACGCCGGTCGCGGCCACGACGGCGGGGCGCCCGGTGTCGAGACCGGCGGCGGCCAGTTGCCCCCACCAGTCGCCCTCGAAGTCGACCGGCACGAAGCGCAGCCAGTCCGGGATGCCGTACCCCAGTTCCGTCAGCCGCCGCCGCTTCCAGGCCTGCGTGCCGGGCTGCTCGACCTCGAACACCCGGAGTTTCGCGCCGAGTTCGGGCCGCCGCTGGGCGAAGGTGTCGAGACCGGCGCCGAGGATGACGTACTGCTCCACACCCCTCCCGGCCTGCTCCTCCACCACGTCCTCGACGAAGCGCGCCCGCGCCACGATCGACGCACGGACCCGGCGCGTGGCCTCGACGTCCATGTCGGGACGCTCCCGCCAGTCGTCCCCGGGGTCCGCGAGCCGCAGCCCGACCTCGTCCTCGATGACATGCGGCGGCGGATCGGCCTGGACATGCAGGGCCCGCCACAGGGCGACCCGCACCGCCGTGTGGTCCGGCTCGACCTCGGCCACCGGCTGCTCCCGGGTCATCCGAAGTCCTTCGAGAAGTCCAGTTCCGCGCTGCGCTCGGTCAGCGAGTACCAGTTGCCGCTGTCGTCGCGGAAGATCGCCTCGATGCCGTACGGCCGCTCGGTCGGCTCTTGGAGAAACTCGACCCCGCGCGCCTTGAAGGTCGCGTGATCACCGCGGCAGTCATCGGTGGTGAACGCCCCGGCACCCAGCACCCCCTTGCTGATCAGCTTCTTCAGCGCCTCGGAGGACTCGGGGTCGAGGCCCGGCCCGTCCAGGCTCATCAGCGTGAGCGCGACGTCGGGCTGGCTCTTGGCGCCCACGGTGACCCACCGCATGTCGCCCATCGAGATGTCGTCGCGGATCTCGAAGTCGAGTTTCTCGGTGAAGAAGGCCTTGGTGCGCTGCTGGTCGAAGGTCCACACGGTGGCGATGCCCAAGCCTTGGATCATGACTCCGCACTCCTGTCGAACGAGGTTGATGTCGAACCGGCTTCCTGCTCATCACCGTAGGCAGGGCGGACATCGCGACGCTTCTTCAAAGTTGCGGTGGGGAAACCGCCGGCCCAGAGCATCGCGTAACACCCGGGGATCAGCGCGGCCCCGCGCCCCACATGCTTGGCTCGGTACTCACTCGGCGTGAGCCCGGTCCGCGCCTTGAACCGCGCCGAGAACGTACCGAGGCTGCTGAACCCGACCAGATTGCAGATCTCCGTCACCGACAGATCGGCGCTACGGAGCATCTCCTCGGCCCGCTCGATCCGCCGATGCGTCAGATACTGCCCGGGCGTCTCGCCGTAGGCCTCCTTGAAGGCCCGGATGAAGTGGTACCGCGAATACCCGGCATGCGCAGCCACCGCTCCCAGGTCGAGCTCCGGCTCGGCCCAGTCACGATCCATGGCGTCCTTGGCAAGACGCAACTGCCGCATTTTGTCCATGCACCCGATGGTGGCACGCGGCACTGACATCGACACCGGGCCGATGAATCCGACGGCTCCGGGGTCCGGCACCCCTCGACTCAGGCCGGCGCCATCCAGCCCGTCCAGCACCCCTCGACTCAGGCCGGCATTGATCAGCCCGTCCGGCGTTTGAGGACGAGGCCCCTTCAGGGCCGACGGGGGTCTGGGGGCGGAGCCCCCGGCAACGGCGCCGCAGACAGAGGAAGCACCCGCAGCCAACGCACGCACGCACGCGTGCCCGCACAAAAAGAAGGCCCCCCGGGGCGGACACCAACCGGGGGACCTCCAGCTCACTGTCGGCGAATCACACGGCCTCGACGATCGACGCCGGCGCCACCGCTTCCTCGCCAGGCTTAGGCGCAGCCGGCCCCGCCCCCTTCAGCGGAACCTCCTTCACGAACACCGAGGCCACCATCGCGACGACAGCGACAACCGCGCCCAGCAGGAACGCGGAGTGGACCCCCGCGGACACCGCGTGCTGATACGCCTCCCGAGCCACCGCCGGCAGCTTCGCCAGACTCGCCGCGTTGAGCGTCGCGGACTGCTCGGTCACCTTGGACCCCAGCGCACCCGCCCGCTCGGTCATGACGTGCTGCACCCGGTTGTTGAACAGCGCCCCCATGATGGCGACACCGAACGACGACCCGAGCGTCCGGGACAGGGTGCTGGTGGAGGACGCGACACCCATGTCCTTCATCTGCACACTGTTCTGCGCGACCAGCATGGTGATCTGCATCAGGCAGCCCATGCCGAGCCCGACGACGGCCATGAACACACCGGACATGAACCGGGTCGTGTCGGTGTCCATGGTCGACAGCAGATACAGCCCGACCACCATCAGCACGCTGCCGACCACCGGAAACACCTTGTACTTACCGGTGTTGGTGGTCACCCGCCCCGCGACCATCGAGGTCACGAGCATCGCGCCGAGCATCGGCAGAAGCAGCAGCCCGGAGTTGGTCGCGGACGCGCCCTGCACGGACTGCTGGTACAGCGGCAGGAACAAGGTCGCACCGAACATCACGAACCCGGTGATGAACCCGATGATCGCCATCAGCGTGAAGTTCCGGCTGCGGAAGATGTGCAGCGGTACGACCGGCTCGGCCGCCTTGGTCTGCCAGAACACGAACCCGACGAGCGCGGCCACACCGAGCCCGATCAGTTCCATGATCCGCGCGGACGTCCAGTCGTACTGCGAACCGCCCCACGTGGTGACGAGCACGATCGAGGTGATGCCGACGGTCAGCAGCCCGGCACCCAGGTAGTCGATCCGCGCCTGCGACCGCTTCTTCGGGAGGTGCAGTACGACACTGATCGCGGCCAGCGCGACGACGCCGAGCGGCAGGTTGATGTAGAAGGACCAGCGCCAGCCCCAGTTGTCGGTGATGGTGCCGCCGACCAGCGGTCCGCCGATCATCGCGAGCGCCATGACGCCGGCCATCATGCCCTGGTACTTGCCCCGCTCACGCGGCGGAATCAGGTCGCCGATGATCGCCATGACGCCGACCATCAGACCACCGGCACCGAGCCCCTGAATGGCCCGGAAACCGATCAACTGCCCCATGTCCTGCGCCATGCCGCTCAGCGCGGAACCGGCCAGGAAGATCACGATCGAGGTCATGAAGGCGCCCTTGCGCCCGTACATGTCACCGAGCTTGCCCCACAGGGGCGTGGAGCTGGCCGTGGCGAGCGTGTACGCGGTCACGACCCACGACAGGTGCTCCAGCCCGCCCAGCTCACCGACGATCGTCGGCATGGCCGTACCCACGATCATGTTGTCGAGCATCGCGAGCATCATCGTGATCATCAGCGCGAGCAGGACGACCCGCACGCTCCTCGGCTGTTTGCCGTCCACCTCTGGCCCGGGCGCCCCTGGCCCGGCCTCGACCGTCTGTGTGTCCGCCATCTTTCCCACTCCCCTAAGTACCGCTACCGTCCGGCTACTTACTTGCCGCCCGGCTAGTTGACTACACTCAGGGAAAGTAGACCCGTAACTAGCCGGGCGTCAAGTAAGTTTGCTGGAGCATGAAACGAATGGGCGGCACCATGGACGGCACCAAGCGGCAGCGTCGCGGAGACACCCGCCAGCGCATCCAGGACGTGGCGCTCGAACTCTTCGCCGAGCAGGGCTACGAGAAGACCTCACTGCGCGAGATCGCCGAGCATCTGGACGTCACGAAGGCGGCGCTCTACTACCACTTCAAGACCAAGGAAGAGATCCTCGTCGGCATCTTCGAGGACCTGACGAAGCCCATCGAGGACCTGATCGAGTGGGGCCGCGGCCAGCCCCACACCCTGGAGACCAAGCAGGAGATCGTACGGCGCTACGCCGTCGCACTCGACGGCGCGACCCCCCTCTTCCGCTTCATGCAGGAGAACCAGGCGACGGTACGGGACCTGCGCATCGGCGAGCGCTTCAAGGAGCGCATGAGCGGTCTGCGGGAGATCGTCATCGACCCGGAGTCGAGCCTGGTCGACCAGGTCCGCTCGCTCAGCGCGATCTTCACTCTGCACGCCGGCATGTTCGCCGTGCAGGACCTCGAAGGCGACCCCGAGGACAAGCGCAAGGCCGTCCTGGAAGTCGCCACCGACATGATCACGCAGGCCCACGCGGGCACGAAGCCCGCCCGGGACGGGTCCTAGACGGACACACCCTTGCCGCGCAGGAACGCGACCGGGTCTATGGCCGAGCCGTAGTTGGCGGTCGTACGGATCTCGAAGTGCAGGTGGGGACCGCTGGAGTTGCCGGTGCTGCCGGACCGCGCGATGTGCTGACCGGTGCTGACGACCTGGCCGACCTTCACGTCGATGCGCGAGAGGTGGGCGTACTGGGAGTACGTGCCGTTGCCGTGCTTGATGACGATGGCGTTGCCGTACGCGGCACCGTCACCCGCCCCGTTGCCGCCGGCCTTGACGACGGTCCCGCCGTGCGCGGCGACGACGTTGGTACCGCTGGCCACGGCGAAGTCCTGCCCGCTGTGGGTGGACTGCCACATGCTGCCGGCCTGGGCGAAGCTCGCGGACAGCGTGTACTTCTTCACCGGGTCGACCCAGGAGGCGGCGACCTTCGCACTGACGGCCTTCGGCGCGACGGTCGAGGAGGCGGCGCTGGCGACCCCGGTCCCCAGCACGGCGGTGGCCCCCAGTCCGACGGCCATGACGGCCACCCGGGTACGGAGCGAAGACGTACGGGAAGAACGGGACGTGGCGCGCTGGAACATCGAAACCTCACGGGGGACGGGGACAGAAAAACCACCCGGCACGCATACGGCCGCCGGATGGCACGTTCATTGGTAACCCCGGACCCCACGGACCCCCAAACCCCTCTTCTACGACGGAACCTAGTACTTCACCACAAAACTTCAGACTTCTTGACAGAGCACCCATGCATCCCGATTCAGCCCCCTGGAGGGCGAAATCGGTCATTCGGTTCCATGAATCCGAAGAAAAAAGTCCCTTTTGCCCCGATCGAGGCGTACGACTACCTCCCCTAGTAGGGGTCGAATCGCCTGTGCGGCTTGTCACCGGCGGGCATGATCGCCGGGCGCGGAAATGTGGCGCAGACCTCTATACACCTACCGTTCAGTAACCTTACGGTTCCCCTCACGCCACCCTCGCCCGCGACCATGCCTTCTGCACCGACCGGCAGCGCACAGACGTGAGAGGAACCCCCACCCCCATGACGAGACGACGCCCCTGGGCCCGCCGTACCGCCACAGTCACCGTGACCGCGGCCGCCCTCGCGGCGCTGACGGTCCCCGCGGAGGCCGCGACGACGACCAGCACCACGGCCGCCGCAACCGTCGACTACGCCACCTGGCAGGCCGACTGCCAGACGGTCATGAACCAGGCCCTGCCCTACCTGAAGCAGCGCATCGCGGCCACCGAGCCGGGCGAGAAGCAGGCGATCGTCTTCGACATCGACAACACCACCCTGGAGACCGACTTCGGCTTCAGCTGGCCGCAGCCCGCCAACAAGCCGGTCCTCGCGGTCGCCAAGTACGCCCAGGAGCACGGCGTTTCACTGTTCTTCGTCACGGCCCGCCCCGGCATCATCTACCTGCCGACCGAGTACAACCTCGAACACGACGGCTACGACGTCGACGGCCTCTACGCACGCGGCCTCTTCGACCTCTTCAAGGACGTCGCCGACTACAAGACGGCCCAGCGCACCGCGATCGAGAACAAGGGCTACACGATCATCGCGAACATCGGCAACAGCGCCACCGACCTGTCGGGCGGCCACGCCGAGAAGACCTTCAAACTGCCGGACTACGACGGCCAGTTGTCGTAAACCGTTAGGCTCCGTCCGTTCGCGCGACGACGGGGGTGGGGCGGCGGATGGAGCCCGCGGTACTCGGTGGCAAGCTGGCGTCAGGCCTGATCACACCGCTGCTGAAGAAGCTGTTCGTGCCCGATGCCCCCGGCGCGGGCCTGGTCGACAGACCGGTCCGCCTCTCCTCCCTCGTCTCCTTCAAGGGCGAGAAACGCACCCTGACGGAGAAGGACGTCCACAAGCTCGCCGCCCACCTGGTCGCGCGGGCGGTGGACTCCCCCGGCGAGGCCCCCTTCCCGCCCGACGAACAGACCGCCGTGGCCGACGCGTTGGCCCGCCGCCTGCTCGCCCTCGGCGACCTGGACATGGACGACCTCCAGGCCGTACGCCTCGGACACCGGGAACTGGCAAGGCAGTTGGAGTACGGCGCCCCGGCCCCCGCCGGACTCTCCACCGACGCCCGCTACTTCCTCGGCAACGCCACCGAGTGGGCCTGCCTCCAGATCCTGGAGTTCTTCACCCGCCGCTCCACATTCGTCGCCCGCACCCTGGTGGAACAGACCCGCACCCAGGCCGAACTGATCGCCCGCATCGACGAGTTGATAGCGCGCAGCCCCCGCCCCGGCTCCCAGGACCGCACCTTCGAACGCCGCTACCTCCCGTACGTCGCCGAGCGCCACAACCACATCACCATCTACGGCATCGACCTCCGCGACTCCCCGGACCGCTGGCCCCTGGAGGTGGCGTACCTGAGCCTGGAGGCAACGGCGACAGAGGAACGCCACCTCCCCGACGAACACCCCGGCGCCTCCTTCACCGTCCAACTCCCCGCCGAGGAAGCCCTGTCGACCCACGACCGCGTACTGCTGCGCGGCGACGCGGGTTCCGGCAAGACGACGCTGGTGCAGTGGCTGGCGGTGACGGCGGCACGGAACGGCGACCGCATCCCGTACGTCCTCCCCCTGCGCACCCTCATCCGAGCCGGCCAACTCCCCTCCCCCGCGGCCTTCCTGTCCTCCACCGGCTGCCCCCACAGCCCACCCGAAGGCTGGACGGAACGCGTCCTGACCGCCGGCCGCGCCCTGATCCTCGTCGACGGCCTGGACGAGATCCCGTCCGCCGACCGCCACCACGCCCGCGACTGGCTCCTGTCCCTGATCCGAGCCTTCCCGGGCAACCGCTGGCTCCTCACCTCCCGCCCTACGGCAGTCCGCCCCGACTGGCTGGCAGGGGAGGGCTTCCGTGAACTGACTCTGGCTCCGATGCGCCGCCCCGAGGTGAAGACCTTCGTCGAGCGCTGGCACACGGCGGCCCAGGCCCCGGAGTACGAGGGCCCACTCCTCGACTCCCTGCGCACGAAACGGGACTTGGCGCGGCTCGCCACGAACCCCCTTATGTGCGGCCTGATCTGTGCCCTGCACAGGGAGCGGAGGGGCTATCTCCCCACGGGGCGCAAGGAGTTGTACGACGCGGCCCTGACGATGCTGCTCGCCCGCCGGGACCGGGAGCGAGGCATGGGCGCGCTGGAGGGCGCGGAGCTGGGCGAGGAGGCCCAGCTGGAGATCCTGCAACGGCTCGCGTACGCGCTGGTGTTGAGCGGTCGTACGGAGATGGACCAAGAGACGGCCGAAGGAATCGTTGAACGATGTCTGCCCACGGTCGCCGGGCAGGGCGACGCCAGGACGGTGCTGCGGGACCTGCTGCTGAGAAGCGGCCTGCTGCGCCAACCTGCCGACGGTGTAGTCGACTTCGTCCACCGCACCTTCCAGGACTACCTGGGTGCGCGGTACGCGGTGGAGGAGGGCCACCTGGACGTCCTCACCAGCCATGCGGGCGACACCCAGTGGGAGGACGTCATCCGCATGGCGGTGGCCCACGCACGGCCGCGCGAACGGGTCGTAGTGCTAAGGCAGTTGCTGGCCCGGGACGAACCCCGGTTGACGCTGCTGGCGCTGGCCTGCCTGGAGCATGCGACGGCGCTGGATCCGGCGGTGCGCGCGGAGGTCGAGACCCGCGCGGCCACGCTGATTCCACCGCGTACGACGGAGGACTCGCTCGCGTTGGCGGAGGCGGGACCTCTGGTCCTGGAACTGCTGCCGGGGCCGGACGGGCTGACCGACGAGGAGGCGAGGGCCGTCACGGTCACCGCCTCGGTCCTGGGCGCGGGAGAGCCCGATGGCGCACTGGCGGTACTGCGCCGCTTCCGCGACCATCCGTCCCTCGACGTGCGACGCCAACTGGCTGGCACGTGGGACCGGTTCGACGTCCGGGAGTACGCGGTCGAGGTGCTCGACCAGTTGTGCCGCGACGACGACCTCTTCCTGCGTTGCTCAACCCAGGAACAGCTGAACGCGCTGCGGCTGATGCGGCCCTGGCACGGGCTGACGATCGAGGGTTCACCCACGGCGGCCGAGATCATCGACGCCGTCGACGATCCGGATGCGGTCACCGTCCTGGGTCTTGAGCGGAACGTCAGCCTCCAGGTTCTGGACGGACTGCTGGCCTTCCGGTCCCTGAACACACTGCGGCTTCAGGACTGCCCCGTCGTCCGGTCCCTTGAGCCGTTGTCCGAACTGCCCCTGACCGAGCTGACGTTCAATGGCGTCCTCGGAACGACGGGCCTGCGGAACCTGCACGGACTCACCCGCCTCTCCCTTGACCAGGTGCTCCCGAGCCCGCACCTGCGCGCCCACCTGCCGTGGAACGCGCGTCTGGAGTACCTGCACCTGGGCCGGTACACGCTCGCCTCCACGGACCTGTGCGATCTGGACCAGTGGCCGACCCTCACCACGCTCAGCCTCGGCCGGACGGACGGCGCCATGACGGCCGGGGACTGGCAGGAAGTGGGCCGGCTGCCCGCCCTGCGGAACCTCGTCCTGAACACGTCCCTCGACCGCTATGCCGTGCAGGAGATGCCGATCATCCCCTCCGTCGAGTACCTCCGCCTGCCGGCCCAGGACGCCACCCGGGACCAGCTCCTCACCCTGGCCTCCCGCCTTCCCGGCCTGCGCACGGTGAGCTTCAAGACGTACGGCCTGAAGATCCTCGACCGCTACGCCCCTCTTTTCCCCACCGCCGACGTAACCGACGACCGCTTCTGACCCCGCCCCGAACAAACGAAAAGGGGCCGGTGCCCAAATGGCACCGACCCCTTTCCCAGCCGTAAAACCCAAACCGCTGAGCCTTACGCCTCCTTGCTCAAATTCGGACCCGCGCCACCGGCGGCGGCATCCTCGATCGGCGGCACATCGGGAAGCGCCGACTTCTCCTCACCCCGGAAGGTGAAGGTCTTCGCGTCGCCCTCGCCCTCGACGTCCACGACCACGATGTGACCGGGACGCAGCTCGCCGAAGAGGATCTTCTCCGAGAGCGTGTCCTCGATCTCGCGCTGGATCGTGCGCCGCAGCGGACGCGCGCCCAGCACCGGGTCGTAACCCTTCTTGGAGAGGAGTTCCTTCGCGGCCGAGGAGAGCTCGATGCCCATGTCCCGGTCCTTGAGGCGCTCGTCCACCTTGCCGACCATGAGGTCGACGATCTTGAGGATGTCCTCCTGCGTGAGCTGCGGGAAGACGACGACGTCGTCGACGCGGTTGAGGAACTCGGGGCGGAAGTGCTGCTTGAGCTCGTCCGAGACCTTGTTCTTCATGCGCTCGTAGTTGGACTTCGTGTCACCCGTGGCCGCGAAGCCCAGGTTGAAGCCCTTCGAGATGTCACGGGTTCCAAGGTTGGTCGTCATGATGATGACCGTGTTCTTGAAGTCCACGACCCGGCCCTGGGAGTCGGTCAGACGACCGTCCTCCAGGATCTGGAGAAGGCTGTTGAAGATGTCCGGGTGGGCCTTCTCGACCTCGTCGAAGAGGACGACCGAGAACGGCTTGCGACGGACCTTCTCCGTGAGCTGGCCGCCCTCTTCGTAGCCCACGTATCCGGGGGGCGAACCGAAGAGCCGCGACACCGTGTGCTTCTCGCTGAACTCCGACATGTCGAGGGAGATCAGCGCGTCCTCGTCACCGAAGAGGAACTCGGCGAGAGCCTTGGAGAGTTCGGTCTTACCGACACCGGACGGGCCGGCGAAGATGAACGAACCACCGGGACGCTTCGGGTCCTTGAGGCCCGCACGCGTACGACGGATCGCCTTCGAGAGCGCCTTGACGGCGTCCTTCTGGCCGATGACCCGCTTGTGGAGCTCGTCCTCCATGCGGAGGAGCCGGGAGGACTCCTCTTCGGTGAGCTTGAAGACCGGGATACCGGTGGCGGTCGCGAGGACCTCGGCGATCAGCTCGCCGTCGACCTCGGCGACGACGTCCATGTCGCCGGCCTTCCACTCCTTCTCCCGCTTGGCCTTGGCGGCCAGGAGCTGCTTCTCCTTGTCGCGGAGGGAGGCGGCCTTCTCGAAGTCCTGCGAGTCGATCGCGGACTCCTTGTCGCGGCGGACGCCGGCGATCTTCTCGTCGAACTCGCGCAGGTCCGGCGGCGCGGTCATCCGGCGGATACGCATCCGGGAACCGGCCTCGTCGATCAGGTCGATCGCCTTGTCCGGCAGGAAGCGGTCCGAGATGTACCGGTCGGCCAGCGTGGCGGCCTGCACGAGTGCCTCGTCCGTGATGGAGACACGGTGGTGCGCCTCGTAGCGGTCGCGCAGACCCTTGAGGATCTCGATGGTGTGCGGCAGGGACGGCTCCGCGACCTGGATGGGCTGGAAGCGGCGCTCAAGGGCCGCGTCCTTCTCCAGGTGCTTGCGGTACTCGTCCAGCGTCGTCGCACCGATGGTCTGCAGCTCACCGCGGGCCAGCATCGGCTTCAGGATCGAAGCGGCGTCGATGGCGCCCTCGGCGGCACCCGCACCGACCAGCGTGTGCAGCTCGTCGATGAACAGGATGATGTCGCCGCGGGTGCGGATCTCCTTGAGGACCTTCTTCAGGCGCTCCTCGAAGTCACCGCGGTAGCGGGAGCCGGCGACCAGCGCGCCGAGGTCCAGGGTGTAGAGGTGCTTGTCCTTGAGGGTCTCGGGCACCTCGCCCTTGACGATGGCCTGGGCGAGGCCCTCGACGACGGCGGTCTTGCCGACGCCGGGCTCACCGATCAGGACCGGGTTGTTCTTCGTACGGCGGGACAGCACCTGCATGACCCGCTCGATCTCCTTCTCGCGCCCGATGACCGGGTCGAGCTTGGACTCACGAGCGGCCTGGGTGAGGTTCCGGCCGAACTGGTCGAGGACCAGGGACGTCGAGGGGGTGCCCTCCGCAGGGCCGCCGGCGGTGGCGGTCTCCTTGCCCTGGTAACCGGAGAGCAGCTGGATCACCTGCTGCCGCACACGGTTGAGATCAGCGCCCAGCTTGACCAGGACCTGGGCGGCGACGCCCTCGCCCTCACGGATCAGGCCGAGCAGGATGTGCTCCGTGCCGATGTAGTTGTGGCCCAGCTGAAGGGCCTCGCGGAGCGAGAGCTCCAGGACCTTCTTGGCTCGGGGAGTGAAGGGGATGTGACCCGACGGAGCCTGCTGGCCCTGTCCGATGATCTCCTCCACCTGCTGGCGGACCGCCTCAAGCGAAATGCCGAGGCTCTCCAGGGCCTTTGCGGCGACACCCTCACCCTCGTGGATCAGGCCCAGGAGGATGTGCTCGGTGCCGATGTAGTTGTGGTTGAGCATCCGGGCTTCTTCCTGAGCCAGGACGACAACCCGCCGCGCGCGGTCGGTGAACCTCTCGAACATCGTTAATCGCTCCTCAGAGCGGTCAGGCAGTAAGGGGACGCTCCCCTCCCTGTCCTTCCGCAGCTTAGTCCCGCAAGCGGGGACCGCTCATTCCAACTGCCGACACCGGACCGAGAACCAACACTGCCTCCTGAACCGTAACGCCGACATCTGCTCCAACCTGATGGTGCGAGACGATGTTCCCGCAGGCCAGGCAGTTACCCTCACCATGAGTACGCCGATGGCGAACGTGAGACGCCCTTTTCTGCGTGTCGCCCCCTCCCACTAGGGATTGTCTTACCCGTACGGACTGACACTCCATGCCGTTCGCACCGGTTCCCTCCGCTACGGGCGAACAACCTTGTGCCGCGCCGCACCCCCGAACGCCCCCGTTTCCCGTACCCAGCGCATTCGTTGGACCACCCAGCGTAACTCCCGGCCCGCTTCGGCGGTTGCTCTTGGCATGGTTCGCACAGTCCCCCCTCTCGGCACGGTCCCGCTCCCCCGCCGCCCGCTCGATCCGGACGACCGGCAGCGGGACTGGTACGAGAACGAACTGGGGTGGCGCACGGTGCCCGGAGAGCCGCTACGGCTCGTCACGGGCCTGCGTTTCGACGTCCTGGACGTGCCGGTCGAGGCCGGTGTCGCGGCGCTGTGGCGGCTGGGCCCCGACTCTCCGGTGGCCGTACGGGGCGACCGGATGCGGCTGCTGGTGGCCGCGGGCAGCGCGGAGGAAGTTCCGGGGCTGCTGGACTGGCTGGAGTGGGGCGCTCTGGCGCCGGCGCTGGATCTGGTGGCGCTCGGCGAGGGCGGGCACATGGAGGCGCCGTCGCTCCCCGGGGCGAGGCCCGCGGGGGCACCGCTGCCGGGCTCGGGGATCGCGAAGGGGCCACCGCTCCCCGCGGGCGGTCCGCGTCCCTTGCAGGGGGCCGCCGTATGGCTGCGACCCCCCGAGCCGGGGTGCGAGGTCGAGGCCTCGCTGCCGACAATGCCGGCCGTGGGGGGCGTTGGGCGCGCCCCTGATCTCGTACGACTTGTGGACACGGTGGCCACACAGTGCCACCGGGTACGGCTGCGGCGCTCGTGCGCTCAGCCGTTGGCCTTCTCGTAGGCCTCGCGAATGGCCGCCGGAACACGGCCGCGGTCGTTCACGTCGTGGCCGTTTTCCTTGGCCCACGCGCGAATCTGCGCGGTGTCCTGGCTGCCACCGGTTGCGGCGCGTGCCTTTCCACGACCACCCGAAGCGCGGCCACCGGTACGGCGCCCGCCCTTCACGTAAGCGTCGAGAAGTCCACGGAGCTTGTCCGCATTCGCGGTGGTGAGATCGATCTCGTACGTCTTGCCGTCCAGCGCGAACGTCACCGTCTCGTCCGCCTCACCGCCGTCGAGGTCATCGACAAGAAGGACCTGAACCTTCTGTGCCACCGGATTTCCTTTCATCGATTACTTGCGGGTCTGGGGTCTGCGGCGTCCGCCGTTTCGCCGTCCCCTGTTATATGCAGTACTGCAGTACGTCGGAAAGCAAACCGCTTTTGCTGGAAAAACACAAACCCCTGGGAGAGACCGAGCGACCTCCCTCGCCCAGAAAGATGCGCGTTTCGGACATAGGGAACCTGGGCAGGGCGACCCGGCCGAATTGGGGGCCGCGATCACAGATGCAGAAGCATCCGGCTGTTGCCCAAGGTGTTCGGTTTCACTCGTTCGAGACCGAGGAACTCCGCCACACCCTCGTCATAGGAACGCAACAGCTCCGCGTAGACATCGGTGTCAACAGGTGTCTCACCGATCTCCACGAAGCCGTGCTTCGAGAAGAAGTCCACTTCGAAGGTGAGACAGAAAACGCGACGAACGCCTAGCCAGCGAGCCGTGTGCAGCAACTTCTCCAGCAACTGATGGCCCACACCGGCACCCTTCAAGCCGGGCTTCACCGCGAGAGTGCGGACTTCCGCGAGGTCTTCCCACATGACATGCAGTGCCCCGCAGCCGACGACCTCGGCGTTGTCGTCCCGTTCGGCGACCCAGAACTCCTGGATGTCCTCGTAAAGAGTCACCGTCGCTTTGTCGAGCAGGATGCGACCGCGGACGTAGGCGTCAAGGAGTCGGCGCACCGCCTCGACATCGCCGGTCCGGGCCCGCCGGACGGTGATGGCTTTCGCGGTGACTTCGGGGTGCTCTGCTGACATGAGCGGACGCTATCGCCCGCCGCCCGAGGCCGCGGAGCCGGGGTTCTGGACGCCATCCGCGGGTTCGGGTGTTTCCGGTCCCTGGACGATGCGTACGGCGCTGCGGAGGGCCTCGCGCTGTTCGTCGCTCATCATCCCGAAGAAGGCGACGAGAGCGGCCGCGGGGTTGTCGCTCTGGGACCAGGCGTCGTTCATCAGGGCGGCGGAGTAGGCGGCTCGTGTGGAGACCGCCTCATATCGATAGGCCCGGCCTTCCGCCTCACGACGCACCCAGCCCTTCTGATGGAGATTGTCCAAAACGGTCATCACCGTGGTGTACGCGATGGACCGTTCCCGCTGAAGGTCTTCCAGGACTTCTCGAACGGTCACCGGGCGGTTCCACTTCCACACCCGCGTCATGACCGAGTCTTCGAGTTCTCCCAATGGGCGAGGCACAGCTCAGAACCATAGTGGAAAAGGAACAAAAAGGGCGTACGACTCGGAAAGCACGCGTGCGCGTGCGGGAGTCGTACGCCCTTGAAGGCGCCGCGGAAAACGGAAGGTTCAGGCGTCGGCGGCCGAAGAGGCCTGGCGGGCGCTCTCCGCGCGCGCGATGGCGGCGTCGACGGCCGCGTCCTCCTTGGCCTTCATGGCCCCGCCCTGGGTCTTCACGATGACCCGGATCAGTCCGATGAAGAACACGGCCATGACGACCGGAGGCACGAGCGCGGAGACATAGTCCATGCCCTCCAGAGTAGCCACGGGTCCCCAGGAGGACGGGGCGGGGTCGGTTCAGCCGGCGGCGAGTTGCTCCGACGGGTTCGCGGGAGGCGGTGCCGGTTTGCGCCGGGGGAAGACCTCGCCGGGGGTGGGGATGGGCCGGGACGGCTTCGGCGCCGCGGGCGAGGGCGTCGGCGCGGGCCGCTCCACGGGCTTGCGCACGGGCTCCTTGGCGCCCTCTCCGGAGAGGCCTCCGGGGAGCGCCAGAAGGCGGGTGCGCGAGGCGGGGACGGTCGGGGCGACGGCCCTGGCGGTCGTACGGCGGGCCAGGCGCGCGCGTACGTCCTGTTCGGCGAGAGTGAGGCAGCGGTCCAGGAGAACGGCGGCGGAGGGGTTCCCGCGCAGCGCTCTCAACGCGGAGAGGTCGTCGACGTCCGGGCGGTACCCGGCGCCGAGCGCCTCCTCAAGGAGCGTGAGGTAACCGGCGGTGGTGCCGGGCAGGGCGGCGCGGTACCGGGCGAGGTCGGCGACCAGGAAGGCACGCAGCCGAACCCCCTCGCGCACCGCCTCGTCGAGCGATTCGGCGAGCCGAAGACAGTCCTGGACATCCTCGGCCGAGGCGGTTCTGGGCTGAAGGGCGAGGGCGAGAGCGCGACGGAGCACACGCAGCTCCTCCGCACCGAACGCCATGCCGCCGCGGGATCCGTATGGCGTGGGCATGCGCCGACGATACGCGCTAATCAGACAAATTCGACATAGGGGGTGGGTGTGGCGCGGGGATTTCGCCCGGGGCGGGCGGCGGGGGCGCTGCTGCGTGCGGGGCAGGCGTACCGGGTCCCGGTAGTACGGCTCCGTCAGGCGCGACGGCACCGTGCTGGGGACGCAGTCGGCGGGAGCTCCTTGTTGGCGCGGCCTGAGCGACGCCTACGGGCAGCGAGTCGGCCCGGCACTCTCACGGCCCTCGCCGACGCGGCAGAGCTGTCGGGCGGCAACACCCTGTGGGCGAAAGCGGCGGGGGCTCCTCGTTGGCGCGTGCCTGAGCGACGCCTACGGAGTGATGTCTCCTCGGTGGGACCACGGCCCCATCGCGCGCATGCCGGCACCGTCACGCGCGGAGGCACCCTCTGCGGACGGAAGCTGCGGCGACACCCGCGGGCGCGCGTGAGCCAGGCCAGCGGGGTGGGAAGTTGCCCGCCCTGTGCGACGGCCTCATCCCGCCCCAGGAGCCGCCGTCAGACACGAGGGCACCCCGTGGGCGCAGCAGCACCCACACCACGCGTAGGCGCGCGCTTGAGCGACGCCGACAGGGCGCCACCCGCCGGTCATACGGCTCCGCCGAGCCCGGCAGCCGTCGTCAGGCGCGACGGCACCCGGTGTGCACAAGCGGCGCCAGCACCTCGTGGGCGCGCCCGAGCGACGCCGGCGAGGGCGCCGCCCGCCACCATGCAGCCTCGGCCGACACCCCGGCGCCGGTCACATCCGCGAGACGTTCCTCTCGTAGACCAACCGCAGGCCGATCAGTGTCAGCCAGGGCTCGTGTTCGTCGATGACCGAGGCCTCGCCCAGGACCATCGGGGCCAGGCCGCCGGTCGCGATGACGGTGACGTCTTCCGGGTCGTCGGCCAGTTCCTTGGCCATGCGGGTGACGACGCCGTCGACCTGGCCGGCGAAGCCGTAGACGATGCCCGACTGCATCGCCTCGACGGTGTTCTTGCCGATCACGCTGCGCGGGCGGGCCACCTCGATCTTGCGGAGTTGGGCGCCCTTGACGCCGAGGGCCTCGACCGAGATCTCGATCCCGGGGGCGATGACACCGCCGATGTACTCCCCGCGCGCGGAGACCGCGTCGAACGTGGTCGCCGTACCGAAGTCGACGACGATCGCCGGGCCGCCGTAGAGCTCGACCGCGGCGACCGCGTTGATGATGCGGTCCGCGCCGACCTCCTTGGGGTTGTCGGTGAGGATCGGGACGCCCGTCTTGACACCCGGTTCGACGAGGACGGCGGGCACGTCGCCGTAGTAGCGGCGGGTGACCTCGCGCAGTTCGTGCAGGACGGACGGGACGGTGGCGCAGATCGCGATGCCGTCGATGCCGTCGCCCAGCTCCTCTCCGAGGAGCGGGTGCATGCCCATCAGGCCCTGGAGGAGGACGGCGAGTTCGTCGGCGGTGCGGCGCGCGTCCGTGGAGATGCGCCAGTGCTCGATGATCTCCTCGCCGTCGAACAGACCGAGGACGGTGTGCGTGTTGCCCACGTCGATCGTGAGGAGCATGACTACTGCGCCTCACGGAGGTCGAGGCCGATGTCCAGGATCGGCGCGGAGTGGGTCAGGGCTCCTACGGAGAGGTAGTCCACCCCGGTGTCGGCGTACGCCTTGGCGTTGTCCAGGGTGAGCCGGCCCGAGGCCTCCAGGGCGGCGCGGCCGTCCACGATGCCGACGGCCTCCGCGCACTCGCCGGGCGTGAAGTTGTCCAGCAGGATCAGGTCCGCGCCGGCGTCCAGGACGTCGCGGAGCTGGTGCAGCGTGTCGACCTCGACCTCGATCGGCAGGTCCGGGAAGGCCTCCCGTACGGCCTTGAAGGCCTGGGCGACGCCGCCCGCGGCGACCACGTGGTTGTCCTTGACGAGGGCCGCGTCCGAGAGCGACATGCGGTGGTTGACGCCGCCGCCGCACCGGACCGCGTACTTCTCCAGGGAGCGCAGTCCGGGCGTCGTCTTCCGGGTGTCGCGGACCTTCGCCTTCGTGCCCTCCAGGGCGTCGGCCCACGCGCGCGTGGCGGTCGCGATGCCGGAGAGGCGGCACAGGATATTGAGCGCGCTGCGCTCGGCGGTCAGCAGGTCACGCGTGCGCGTGGTGACCGACAGGAGCTTCTGCCCGGCCTCCACGCGGTCGCCGTCCTCCACGTGCCGCTCGACCTCGAACTCGTCGGTGCAGACCACGGAGACCACCGCTTCGGCGACCCTCAGGCCCGCCACGACACCGGCCTCGCGCGCGGTGAAGTCCGCGGTGGCGACGGCCTCTTCGGGGATGGTCGCCACGGTCGTCACGTCGACGCCGCCGGCCAGGTCCTCCTGGAGGGCGACGTTGGCGATGTCCTCGACCTCCAGAGGGTCGAGTCCGGCGTCGGCCAGAAGCTCGGCGAGCGCGGGGTCGAGACCGCACACTACGTACGCTGCGGCCTCGGCATCGTCGCCCGCGCCACAGGCACAGCCGTCGCCGCAACCACCGCTGTCGACGAGGGGAAGGTCGTGGGTGCTCACTTCTGTCACTGCTCCTGGGGACGGTGCTGCCGGGTCGGGGGGAAGTCTGCGGTGTCCGTGGTGTGTACGGCCAGCGTGCGGTCGGGATTCAGCCGTACGACGATGTGGCGGCGCCAGGCGGTGTCGTCGCGCTCGGCGTGGTCCTCGCGCCAGTGGCAGCCCCGGGTCTCCTCGCGCTGCGCGGCGGCGGTGACCAGGACGCGGGCCACGCACAGGAGGTTGGTGGCCTCCCAGGTGTCGACGCCGGGCTCGGCGGTCTTGCCGTTCTCGTCGAGGGCGTCACGGGCGTCGCTGTGCAGCCGCTGGAGCTGTCCGGCGGCCTTGGCGAGGGAGTCGGCGGAGCGCAGGACACCCGCGCCCTCGGTCATGATCCGCTGGATCGCGAAGCGTGCCTCGGGGGCGAGCAGCGGATGCGCGGGCTTCTGGGGGTGCGGAACCGGCTCGGGCACACGCGCGTGGAGGGCGTTCTCGGCCTGGTTCCCGGTGATGTCCGCGACGATCCGCTCGGCGTAGACGAGGCCTTCGAGAAGGGAGTTGGAGGCGAGCCGGTTCGCACCGTGCACACCGGTGCAGGCGACCTCTCCGCACGCGTACAGCCCGGGGACGGTCGTACGGCCCCGTGAGTCGGTGCGGACGCCTCCGGAGGCGTAGTGGGCGGCCGGGGCGACCGGGACGGGCTCGGTGACCGGGTCGATGCCGTGGCTGCGGCAGGCGGCGAGGATCGTCGGGAAGCGGTGCTCCCACATGTCGGCGCCGAAGTGCCGGGCGTCCAGGAACATGTGCTCGGCGTCCTGCTCCAGCATGCGCCGCGTGATGCCCTTGGCGACGATGTCCCGGGGCGCGAGTTCGGCGAGTTCGTGCTGGCCCACCATGAAGCGCACGCCGTCGGCGTCGACCAGGTGGGCGCCCTCGCCGCGCACCGCCTCGGAGACGAGGGGCTGCTGGCCCTCCGCGTCGGCGCCGAGGAACAGCACGGTGGGGTGGAACTGCACGAACTCCAGGTCGGAGACCTCGGCACCCGCGCGGAGGGCGAGTGCGACCCCGTCGCCCGTCGACACGGACGGGTTGGTGGTCGCCGAGAAGACCTGCCCCATGCCACCGGTCGCGAGGACCACGGCGGGCGCGTGCACGGCGCCCACACCGTCGTGCTGGCCCTCGCCCATGACGTGCAGGGTGACGCCCGCCGTACGGCCCTCGGTGTCCGTCAGGAGGTCCAGCACCAGCGCGTTCTCGATCGTGCGCAGCCCACGCGCGTGTACGGCCTCGACGAGCGCCCGGGAGACCTCCGCGCCGGTCGCGTCGCCGCCGGCGTGCGCGATCCGGCGCCGGTGGTGGCCGCCCTCGCGGGCCAGCTCCAGTCCTCCTTCGGAGGACTCGTCGAAGTGGGCACCGGTCTCGATGAGCCGCCGTACGGCGTCGGGGCCTTCGGTGACGAGGATCCGTACGGCCTCCTCGTCGCACAGGCCCGCGCCGGCCACCAGGGTGTCGTCCAGGTGCTGTTCGGGGGTGTCGCCCTCCCCGAGGGCCGCGGCGATGCCGCCCTGGGCCCAGCGGGTGGAGCCGTCGTCGAGGCGGGCCTTGGTGACGACGACCGTGCGCAGCCCGGCCGCCTCGCAGCGCAGGGCCGCGGTCAGGCCGGCCACTCCGGAGCCGACGACCACGACGTCCGCGTCGATGGACCACCCGGGGGCGGGCGCGTGCAGTCGTATGCCTGTGCTGGTCACGAGGCGGCTCCGAGGGTTCCGAAAGCGAGTGGGATGTTGTCGATCAGCCGGGTCGTCCCGACCCGGGCGGCGACGGCGAGGACGGCCTCTCCCGTGAAGTCCTCCTCGACGTCGGTGAAGTCGGACGGGTCGACCAGGGCGAGGTAGTCCAGGACGAGCGGCGGGTCCAGGCGGGCGGCGTCGTCGAGGACCGGGCGGGCGGCCGCGCGGACGGACGCCGGGTTGCCGGGGCCGGGGGCGGCCTTGGCGACGGCGTGCGCGTCGGCCGCCGCGCGGGACTCCCCCAGGGCGCTGAGCGCCTCGGCACGCGCGTGCGTGGCGGGCACCTCGCGGGCCCGCGCGCGGAGCGCCTCCTGGGCGGCGTGCCGGTCGCGGCCCGCGAACAGGGCCTGGGAGAGGGCGAGCGCGGTACGCCGCTCCCGGGGGGACAGATAGCGGTTGCGGCTGGACAGGGCCAGGCCGTCGGCCTCGCGCACGGTCGGCACGCCGACGATCTCCATGCCGAAGTTCAGATCGCGCACCATGCGGCGGATCAGGGCGAGCTGCTGGGCGTCCTTCTGGCCGAACAGGGCGGCGTCGGGGCGGGTGAGGTGCAGCAGTTTGGCGACGACGGTGAGCATGCCGTCGAAGTGCCCGGGGCGGACCGCGCCCTCCAGGCGTTCGCCCATGGGGCCCGCCGAGATGCGGACCTGGGGTTCGCCGCCGGGATAGACCTCGTCCACAGAGGGCGCGAACACGACGTCCGCGCCCGCCTGTTCGGCGATCTTGAGGTCGGCGTCCAGGGTGCGCGGGTAGCGGTCGAGGTCCTCGCCCTTGCCGAACTGCAGCGGGTTCACGAAGACGGTGACCACGACCTCGCCGTCCGGTCCGGCGATCTCGCGGGCCGTGCGGACGAGCGTGGCGTGACCCTCGTGCAGGGCGCCCATCGTCATCACGACGGCCCGACGGCCGACACGCGTGCGTGCGTGGAGTTCGTCGGCGGTGCGCAGCAGGGTGGTGGTCATCCGGCATCTCCCTCGGTGCCGTTGGCGAGCACCCCGAGGAGGTCCTCGGCGAGCTCCGGCTTCAGCAGCCCGTGGGCCAGGGCGCGGTCGGCGGTCGCGCGGGCCATCGCCAGATAGCCGGCGACGGTCTGCGGGGCGTGCTTGCGCAACTCGGTGACGTGTGCGGCGACGGTGCCCGCGTCCCCGCGCGCGACGGGGCCGGTGAGCGCCGCGTCGCCGGAGCGCAGGGCGTTGTCCAGGGCGGCGCCCAGCAGCGGGCCGAGCATCCGGTCGGGGGCCTCGACACCGGCCGTGCGCAGCAGCTCCATGGACTCGGCGACCAGGGTCACCAGGTGGTTGGCGCCCAGCGCGAGGGCCGCGTGGTAGAGCGGGCGACTCTCCTCGGCGATCCACTCGGGCTCGCCGCCCATCTCGATCACCAGGGCCTCGGCGGCCAGCCGCAGCTCCTCGGGCGCGGTGACCCCGAAGGAGCACCCGGCGAGCCGCTGGACGTCCACAGGAGTGCCGGTGAAGGTCATCGCGGGGTGCAGGGCCAGCGGCAGCGCGCCGACCCGCAGAGCGGGGTCCAGGACCTTCGCGCCGTAGCGCCCGGAGGTGTGCACGAGCAGCTGCCCGGGGCGTACGGCCCCGGTGTCGGCGAGGCCCTCCACGAGCCCGGGCAGGGCGTCGTCCGGGACCGTCAGCAGCACCAGGTCGGAGCGCTCAAGCACCTGCGCGGGCGTGACGACCGGCACGTCCGGGAGCATCAGCGAGGCCCGTCGCCTGGACGCGTCGGACACCCCGGAGACGGCCACCGGGCGGTGCCCGGCCAGCTGGAGCGAGGCGGCCAGCGCGGGGCCCACCCGGCCGGCGCCGACGACACCGACGGCGAGCCGCGCGGGGCGGTCCTTGGGCTCTGGCTGTTGGAATGTACTCACGCGACGGCGGCCTTCCCGTTCCAGTCCGCTCCGGGTACCGGACGATTTCTCGTCATGTTAACGCGATCGGTTCGAGAGGCGTCCGGTTGTCCACAGGCTGTGGGTTGTCGCACAGCCGTGCCGTACGGGAAAGCCGGTGGAAATCCGGGTGCTCCCGCGGACCCGCGCCAGGCATGATCCGGGGCATGAGCGATACGGCGGAACAGGGCGAAGAGCAGGCGGAGCAGGACGAGCGGGGAGCCGGGGCGGCAACGGACGAGGAACGCGTCCTGGCGCTCCGCAAACGGCGCCTCAGCGCGAACCGGAACGCGGAGCGTGCCCTCGCACGCCTCGGCTTCCTGGGCACGCTCCGGGAACGGCTCGCCTTCGTACAGGAGGCGGCCGAGCTGTACGACCTCGACGAGACGTCGGACATGTACGGCGGCGGCATCGTCGAGACCCTGGAGAAGCGGGTCGCCGAACTGCTCGGCAAGGAAGCCGCGGTCTTCTTCCCCACGGGCACGATGGCGCAGCAGGTCGCCCTGCGCTGCTGGGCCGGCCGCACCGGCAACCCGACCGTCGCCCTGCACCCGCTCGCCCACCCCGAAGTGCACGAACGGGACGCGATCAGCCAGGTCAGCGGGCTCCGCCCGGTCCATGTGACGAGCGAGCCCCGACAGCCGACCGCCGACGAGGTACGCGACTTCCCGGAGCCCTTCGGGACGCTGATGCTCGAACTGCCCCTCCGGGACGCCGGTTTGGTCCTGCCCTCCTGGGAGGAACTCTCGGCCGTCGTCGAGGCCGCCCGCGAACGCGATGCGGTGGTCCACTTCGACGGCGCCCGCCTGTGGGAGTCCACCCCGCACTTCGGCCGCCCGCTCGACGAGATCGCCGGCCTCGCCGACAGCGTCTACGTGTCGTTCTACAAGTCCCTCGAAGGCCTCGGCGGCGCCGCGCTCGTCGGCCCGAAGACCCTGATCGACGAGGCGAAGACCTGGCGGCACCGCTACGGAGGCATGGTCTTCCAGCAGTTCCCCACCGCGCTGACGGCCCTCGCGGGCCTGGACCGGGAACTCCCCCGGCTCCCCGAGTACGTGGCCCACGCGCGCGTGGTCGCCGAGGCACTGCGCGAGGGGTTCGCGGCGGCCGGGGTGCCCTGGACACGCGTCCACCCCGAGCAGCCGCACACCAACGAGTTCCAGGTCTGGCTGCCGTACGACCTGGACACCGTCACGGAGGCCGCGATCCGTCAGGCCGAGGAGACGAAGACCGCCCTCTTCTCCAATCCCTGGGACGCGAAGGGCCCGGGCCTGGCGGTCACCGAGGTCTACGTGCGCGCCGCCGGCCTGGAGTGGACGGCCGACGACGTGAAGGCGGCGGTCGCGGACTTCGTGGTCCGGCTGAAGGAGGAGACGGCCGGCTAGAAGGCGGCGGGGTCGGGTCGGCAGCGGAATGCGTGCATGGCGGTCGAGGGCTGTCAGCCGGCGGAACGCGGGCACGGGCGGATCGTCCGCGGGCGGTCCGCGCGCGTTGTCACCCACCGGCACGCAGGGGCGGACAGCCATGAAGGCGTACGGAGCACGAGAAAGCCGCCGGCAGGCGGACCCGGCCGTCAGCAGGGCTGCACGCAAGCTCCGGTACCGGTGGCCGATTACGCGCGCGGGCCGACGGCAGCCGGAACGCCGACGCTGATGTCAGCCGGGCGGAACGCAAACAAGGGTGCCCATGGTCGGCACGCGCGCGGGTCGTCACGCGTAGCACCTGAACGTCTCGTGAACCCGGCGCCATGGTCGCCACGCGCGCGGGCCGTCACACGCAGCGCGTGAACGTCTCTTGGACCCGCCGCCATGGTCCGCCCGCGCGCCTGCCCTCACCAACCAGAACGCGCCCGCAGGCGCAGCCACCGGCCCAGAGCCCGCCGTAGCCGACCCTGAGCCGGACGTCCTGCGACGACCGCGCGGAACTGCCGGTACCCGCGCAGCTCGCGGGCCGTCCGCCAGTCGTGGGTGCCGGGCGGGGGCGGCAGGGTCTCGCCGAGGCGTTGGGCTCGGTGGGTGTCGAGGAAGTACTGCTGGGTGATGCTCACGACTCCACGCTGCGCCGCTCCCCCGTGGCTGTCGCGTCGATTGACGGGCGGCGTCAAACGAGGGGGCGTTGTCAGTGGCGGGGTGCACGATTGGGGACATGAGCGTGCACATCGACATCACCGGGCTGCGGCCGGAGCGGATCACCTTCGCGCCCTCGCCGCTGGGCGAGCTGTGCATGGCGCTGCACGCGATGTCCGAACCGGGGCACCACCCCGGCCTCCAGGGCTGGGTCACCGGCGTCACCGCGCGGCTCGATCCGCATCTGGCCGACCGGATGTGCGAGGCGGACTTCCTGTGGAGGTCGACGTTCTCCGACCTGTTCCTGCCGTACGCGGGCATCCCGGGCCGGAGCACGCTCCCCGGGGCCACGCTCGCCGAGGAGCTGGACCTGCTGGACAAGCTGACGGACGAACAGTTCGTGGACGCGGCAATGGAGTTCACCACCTGCGCGATCTCCTACAGCACGGGCGGGCCAGGCCCGCTCACCGACGCCGGGATCCGGCGGCGCGCCCTGGAGCAGGCAGCCGCGCGCGGGCCGCATCAACTGGCGTTCACCGAGCGGCTGTTGGCCGACCCGCCGCGGACCAGGGCGTGGCTGCGGCAGTTCCTTGAGGACTGCGACGAGGCGTTCTTCGCGGAGACCTGGTCCCGGACGCACCACCAACTCGTGGCCGACGCCCGCCACAAGACGGACCTCCTGCACCACAAGGGCCTGGCGGAGGCACTGACCTCGATGTCCACCGCGGTGACCCTCGACGAGGGCGCCACCCGCATCACGATCGACAAGCTCGGCACCGGCCGTACGGCGACGAAGGACGGCGGCCTCCTCCTGGTGCCCACGGCCCTGGGCTGGCCGCACCTGACGGTCCTGTACCGGTACGGCTGGCAGCCCGTCGTGCACTACCCCGTGCTCAACACCCCCAAGATCGCCGCACCGACCTCCCTGGAGCAGCTGACCCTGCGGATGACCGCCCTGTCCCACCCGGTCCGCATGCGCCTGTGCCGCAGCCTGGCCCGCAGCGCGTTCACCACCAGCGAGCTGACCCAGGTGCACGGCATGACCGCCCCCGAGATATCCCGCCACCTCGGCGTCCTGAAGAAGGCCGGCCTGATCACCACCCGCCGCCGCGGCCGCTACGTCCTGCACCAGCTGGACGTCACGATGGTGGCCCGCCTGGGCAGCGACTTCCTGGAGGGCATCCTCCGATGACCGCCCTCGGGCGCGGGCATCCTCCGACGCACCCCGGGTGATCGGGCGTCAGCCGTGCCCGCCCGCCCGCACCAGCCCCGTCTCGTACGCCAGGACGACGACCTGCACCCGGTCCCGCAGGCCGAGCTTGGTCAGGATGCGGCCGACGTGGGTCTTCACGGTCGCCTCGGACAGCACCAGGCGGGCCGCGATCTCGCCGTTGGACAGGCCCTGGGCGACGAGGATCATGACCTCGCGCTCGCGCTCGGTGAGGCGCTCCAGCTCCTTGTGCTGGGGCTCCTTCCCGGTGGCGGGCAGCATCGGGGCGAAGCGGTCCAGGAGGCGGCGGGTCGTCGAGGGCGCCACCACGGCGTCCCCGCTGTGCACCGAGCGGATCGCGGTGAGGAGTTCGCCGGGCGGCACGTCCTTGAGCATGAAGCCGGAGGCACCGGCCTTCAGCCCGGAGAAGGCGTACTCGTCGAGGTCGAAGGTGGTCAGGATCAGCACCTTCGGCGGGTTCTCGCCCTGGCAGATGCGGCGGGTGGTCTCCACCCCGTCCAGCTTCGGCATTCGGACGTCCATCAGGACCACGTCGACCGCGGTCGCGGCGAGCACCTGAAGGGCCTCGACGCCGTCGCCCGCCTCGGCGACGACCTCCATGTCCGGCTGGGCGGCGAGCACCATCCGGAACCCGGTGCGCAGCAGCACCTGGTCGTCGACGAGCATCACGCGGATCGCCATCGGGTCCTCTTCCGTTCCGTCAACAGGATCGTTCAACAATTGGTTCAACAGGTCGTTCAACAATTCGTTACAGGTGTCACTGCCCGGCCTACGACAGGTCAGTGCGCGGGTTTCAGCGGCAGCAGCGCGCTGATACGGAAGCCGCCGCCGGGCCGCGGTCCCGCGTCGAGCGTGCCCCCGACCATGCCCACCCGCTCACGCATACCGATCAGACCATGCCCCTGGCCGTCGGCGCCGCCCTCCTCGTACAGCTCGTGCGGGGCGCCCTTCCCGTCGTCCTCGACGAGCAGCCCGAGGCCGTCGTCGAAGTAGACCAGCCGCACACTGGCGCCCGTGTTCGGGCCGCCGTGCTTGCGGGTGTTGGTGAGCGCCTCCTGGACGATCCGGTACGCCGTCAGCTCGACGCCGCTGGGCAGCGGGCGCGGGGTGCCCTCGACCTTGAAGTCGACGGGCAGTCCGGACGTACGGCACTGCTCGACCAGGTCGTCGATCTGCTCGACGTCCGGCTGCGGCACGTACTCGCCGGCCTCCTTGTGCTCGCCGGTGCGCAGCACGCCCAGCAGGCGGCGCATCTCGGCGAGGGCCTGGCGGCCGGTGGAGGAGATCGTCTCCAGGGCCTTCTTCGCCTGGTCCGGCGCGGAGTCGAGGACATAGGCGGCGCCGTCCGCCTGGACGACCATCACCGACACGTTGTGCGCGACCACGTCGTGCAGCTCGCGGGCGATCCGGGCGCGCTCGGCGGCGACCGCGACCTTCGCCTGCGCCTCGCGCTCCTTCTCCAGCCGGGCGGCGCGCTCCTCCAGCTGCGCGAAGTACGCGCGCCGGGTGCGCATCGAGTCGCCGAGCACCCAGGCCAGCGCGAACGGCACCGTCTGGAAGATCGCCAGCGCGACCAGCCCGGCGGAACTGGTGTGCTCCTGCGGCCAGCGGATCTGCGCCAGGGTCGCCGCGGACAGACCGGCGGCCAGGGCGAAGCGGGAGGCCCAGCGGGCACCGATCGCGGCGACCGTGTAGACGATCACCAGCATGGCGAAGTCGGCCACCACGGGCTCGACGTCGAGAACCAGTTGCGCGAGGCCCGTCGCACTGGCCAGGACGAGCATCTTCTCCGGCCAGCGGCGGCGCAGCGCGATCGCCACACACATGACGGCGGACGCCGCGATCGCCCCGGCGGTCGTCCCGTGCCGGCCCGACTCGTAGCTGGTACTCGCGATGCTCACGCCGCTCAGCCCCAGCAGGAAGACAGCCCAGAAGGTGTCGACCCATGTCGGGTGTCTGCGGAGGAAGTCGTAGAGGCGCTGCACGTAACCCAGCGTAGGGATGCGTGCAGTGTGCCGGGGTCAACCGGAGGATCGATCCGTATACGTCCGGCGTACTCCCCAAGGTGGAGGCCCCGTTGTCCTGTGCACTTAGTCTGACCACGTGACGGAAGACACCACGGGCCGGTGGCGCGGCTGGCGGACGGCGGCCGAGGAGGCCCTGTACGGACCCGAGGGCTTCTACCGCAGGCCCGAGGGACCCGCCGGACACTTCCGTACGTCCGTGCACGCGTCGGCGCTCTTCGCGGGCGCCGTGGCACGGCTGCTGTGCCGCGTGGACGAGGCCCTCGACAAGCCGGCCGCGCTGGACTTCGTGGACCTGGCCGCGGGCCGCGGTGAACTGGTGACCGGCATGCTCGCCGCGCTGCCGCCCGAAGTGGCCGCACGCGTGCGTGCGTACGCCGTCGAGATCGCCGACCGCCCCGTAGGACTCGATCCCCGCGTCGAGTGGCTGACCGAGCCCCCGAAGGGGATCACCGGGCTGCTGTTCGCCAACGAGTGGCTGGACAACGTCCCCGTGGAGGTGGCCGAGGTCGACCCCGCCGGCGTACCGCGGCTCGTGCTCGTGAGGGAGGACGGCACCGAGCGGCTCGGGGAACCCCTCTCCGGCGCGGAGGCCGAGTGGCTCGCCCGGTGGTGGCCCCAGACGCCCGAGGAGGGGCTGCGAGCCGAGATCGGCCTCCCCAGGGACACGGCCTGGGCGTCCGCCGTCGCCACCGTCGACCGGGGGCTGGCGACCGCCGTCGACTACGCGCACACCCGGGACACCCGCCCCCCGTTCGGCACCCTCACCGGCTTCCGCGAGGGCCGCGAGACGGTACCCGTACCGGACGGCTCGTGCGACATCACGGCGCACGTCGCCCTGGACGCCTGTGCGGAAGCGGGCGCGACGGCGGCCAATGCGGCGGACCCGCTCCCCGGCGCACGCCTGCTCACCCAACGCGCCGGCCTGCGCGCCCTCGGCGTCACAGGCGTACGCCCCCCGCTCACGCTGGCCTCCACCGACCCCGTGGCCTACGTCCGGGCGCTCGCGGGCGCCGGTGAAGCCGCCGAACTCACCGCACCGGGCGGCCTCGGCGACTTCGGCTGGCTCGTGCAGTCGGTTGGAATTCCGGACCCGCTGCAGGAGCCGTAACGCGCCCTGCTGGCAGCCGATTTCGGCTACTTGTCGATGTCCCCGACCACGAAGAACAACGACCCCAGGATCGCCACCATGTCCGCCACCAGCGTCCCCGGCAGCAGCACCGCGAGCGCCTGGATGTTGTTGTACGACGCCGAACGCAGCTTCAGGCGGTACGGGGTCTTCTCGCCCTTGCTGACGAGGTAGTAACCGTTGATCCCGAGCGGGTTCTCGGTCCACGCGTACGTGTGCCCCTCGGGCGCCTTCAGGACCTTCGGGAGCCGCTGGTTGATCGGGCCGGGTTCCAGTTCGGCGAGCCGGTCGAGGCAGGCGTCCGCGAGATCGAGCGCGTTGTGGGTCTGCTCCAGGAGCACCTCGAAGCGGGCGAGACAGTCGCCCTCCTGGCGTGTGACGACCTTCAAGGTGTCCTGGAGGTCGCCGTACGCGAGGTACGGCTCGTCGCGCCGCAGGTCGAAGTCGACGCCCGAGGCGCGCGCGATGGGCCCGCTCACTCCGTAGGCGTGCACGGCCTCCGCCGACAGTTCGCCGACTCCGCGCGTGCGGCCCCGGAAGATCTCGTTGCCGAGCACCAGGTCGTCGAAGCGGTCCATCCGGGAGCGCACGGCGGCGACGGCCTCACGCGCGCGTGCCGTCCAGCCCGCGGGGACGTCCTCCTTGAGGCCGCCGACGCGGTTGAACATGTAGTGCATGCGCCCGCCGGAGACCTCCTCCATGACGTTCTGGAGCACCTCGCGTTCCCGGAACGCGTAGAACACCGGGGTGATACCGCCGAGTTCGAGCGGGTACGACCCCAGGAACATCAGGTGGTTGAGCACCCGGTTCAGCTCGGCAAGCAGGGTGCGCGTCCACACCGCGCGCGGGGGGACCTCCATGCCGAGCATGCGCTCCACGGCGAGGACGACGCCGAGTTCGTTCGAGAAGGCCGACAGCCAGTCGTGGCGGTTGGCGAGCATGATGATCTGGCGGTAGTCGCGCGCTTCGAAGAGCTTCTCGGCGCCGCGGTGCATATAGCCGATCACCGGCTCCGCCTGCTGGATGCGCTCGCCGTCCAGGACGAGCCGCAGGCGCAGCACACCGTGCGTGGAGGGGTGCTGGGGGCCGATGTTGAGCACCATGTCGGTGCTCTCCGCGGCGCCGCCGATCCCGACCATGGTCTCCGTCGTGGGAGTCATGGGCACAGTCTCTCGTACGTACGCTTGCGGCATGGAAACGGGGACTGCCGCCCAGGACGGCGCGGCGCGCGAGCCGGTGTGGACCGGGCTGCCGCCGGGGCTGCTGAAGATGCGACGGCTGTTGCTGGTGTTGTGGCTGGGGCTGCTGGCCGTGGCCCTGGGGGTGCCGCTGGGGCTGTTCGTCGGCTCCGGCTGGGCGGCGTTCGCGCTGCTGCCGCTCGCCCTGATGGCGTGGGGCTGGGTACTCCTGGGCCGCAACTGGCGCTCCTGGAAGTACGCCGAGCGCGCCGACGACCTGCTGATCAGCAGGGGCGTGCTGTGGCACCACGAGACGATCGTGCCCTACGGGCGGATGCAGCTCGTGGAGGTGACCTCGGGGCCCGTGGAGCGGCACTTCGGGCTGGCCAGCGTGCAGTTGCACACGGCGGCCGCGGCGACCGACGCGACCATCCCGGGGCTGGTCCCGGCCGAGGCCGAGCGGCTGCGCGACCGGCTCACCGAGCTGGGCGAGGCCCGATCGGCGGGGCTGTGACGACGCCGGGCGCCGACAAGGACGCACCCGGGGCCACCGAGGCCGTACGGGAGCAAGTGCCGGTCGTGGAGCGGCGGTTGCATCCGGTGACGCCGTTGCGCCGGGCGTGGGCGCCGGTCGCCGTCATCATCGGGTGGGCGGTGCACGACCCCAACCAGGCGCAGGAACAGCTGACGAGGCTGACCACCATCACCCTCCTGATCGGGCTGGCCGTGATCGTGCCGGCCGCCGGTCTGTACGGCTTCCTGACCTGGTGGTTCACGCACTTCGCGGTGACCGACACCGAACTGCGCATCCGTACAGGGCTGTTGTTCCGGCGCACCGCACACATCCGGCTGGAGCGCATCCAGGCCGTCGACGTGACACAGCCCCTCCTCGCGCGCGTGGCGGGCGTCGCCAAGCTGAAGCTGGACGTCGTAGGGGCCGACAAGAAGGACGAACTCGCCTTCCTGGGCGAGGGCGAGGCGCGGGCGCTGCGGGCCGAACTCCTCGCGCGGGCGGCCGGGTTCGCGCCCGAGACCGCGCACGAGGTCGGCGAGGCGCCCGCGCGGCAGCTGCTGCACGTGCCGGCCGGGGTCCTCGCGGTGTCCCTGGTGCTGACCGGCGCCACCTGGGGATCGCTGGCCGCCGCACTCGTCGTACCGCCGCTCCTGTGGTTCGCCACCCAGAGCGTGTGGACGGTCCTCGCGACCGCGCTGCCGCTGCTGGGCGCGGCGGGCGCGAGCAGCGTGGGGCGGTTCGTCGGCGAGTACGACTGGACGGTGGGCGAGTCCCCGGACGGGCTGCGCATCGACCACGGACTGCTGGACCGCACGCACGAGACGGTGCCTCCGGGGCGGGTGCAGACCGTGCGGATCGTGGAGCCGCTGCTGTGGCGGCGGCGCGGCTGGGTGCGGGTCGAGCTGGACGTGGCCGGGTCGTCCAACTCCGTGCTGGTGCCGGTCGCCCCGCGCGAGATCGCCGAGGCCGTCGTCGCGCGCGTGCTGCCCGGCGTGACCGTGCCGCCCCGTGAGGCACTGTCCCGCCCGCCGCGACAGGCGGGCAGGTGCATGCCGTTGTGGTGGCGCGGCTACGGCATCGCGGTCACCGACACGGTCTTCGCGTCCCGGCACGGCCTGCTCCGCCGGAGCCTGGCGCTGGTGCCGCACGCGAAGGTGCAGAGCGTACGGCTGAGCCAGGGGCCCTGGGAGCGCCTCTGGGGGCTCGCCGAGGTGCACGTGGACACGGGGGCCAACAAGACCGTCACAGCGCGTCTGCGGGGCGCGGAGGAGGCCGCGGAGCTGCTCCGCGGCCAGGCCGAGCGGTCACGGACGGGCCGCAGGGACGCGCGCCCGGACCGCTGGATGGCCTGAGGGTCGGTCAGGAGGCGGCGCTGCGCAGCCCGTGGAGGTTGATCTGCTCGGTCTCGTCGTGGGCCGTCAGGTCGATGACCTGGCCGGCGCCGACATCGCGCGACCGCTCGTCGGCCGGCTTGAACTGCGCCTCCGCCTCAGCCTTGTGCACGGCGATGGCCTCCTCGCCCACGACGTCGGCGAGATCCTGGTTCTGTACGGCGTCCATCGCGGCGGACGTCGTGCCCTTCTGCATGCCGAAGAAGTCGAAGCCCCCCTCGATCATCGGACGCCGTACGGGAGACGCCGGTACGACCGCCACCGCGGTCGGCACGGTGAAGTGCCCGGACGGCTTCGCGGACGGGGCGAGTTGGGCGGGCTGTGCGGGCTTCGCGGCCGGGGGGACGGCGGCCGCGTGCTCATGCCCGTCGACCGCCTCGGGCTTCCCCTCCGCCTCGTCCTCCTGCGCGGCCTCCGACTCGGTGCCACCGCTGTCGGCCCGCACCGGGGCGGGCTCGGGCCGCGCGGAGTCGTCGTCCTTCGGCGCGAGGCCCTTCGGAGCGAAGTCCTTCGGTGCGGGGTCGCTCGTCGCGGAGTCCTTCGGCGCGGGCGCCGGCGTCTCGTTGTCGTCGTCGAGCCGGACCAGCGCCGCCTTGGCGCGCAGGAACAGCTTGGACCCCTCCGGGGAGAACACCGTGGGCTCCGCGGGCTTCTCCGCGACGGCCTCGGAGGCCGCGACGACCTCGGCCGCCTCCGACTCCTCGTCCTCGGAGTCACCTTCGGCGTCGACGTCGGTCTCGCCCTCGGCGTCCGTCTCGTCCTCGGAGTCGGCCGAAGCAGCCACAGCCTCGGTGTCGTCCGTCTCGACGTCGTCGTCCTGGAGCTCCAGGTCCGCGTTCGCGTCCATGTCCGCCGAGGCGTCGTCGTCGCCGTCCGCCGGAACCGGTGGCAACGCGCGCGCGGGTTCCGCGGCCTCTATCTCCAGCAGGCGGCGGCCCTCCAGGGCGCTCGCTCGCTCGGTCTCGGCCGTGGCGTACCGGCGCAGCAGGGCCGCGTGTTCGTTGCGCAGGCCCGCCAGCTCGGTGCGCTTGGCGCGCAGCTTGTGCTCCAGCTTGACGCGGAGTTCGCGCGACTCGTCGAGGTCGGACTCAAGCTCGGCGAGCCGCTCCTCGTAGCGCCACTCGTCGCTCGTACGCGCGCGTATCAGGTCGGCCACCTGCTTGCCCGCCTGTGTGTCCCAGCGGCGCATGAACGCCGCACCGACGAGCGCGGTCGCGGCGGCGATCGCCGCGACTATGCGGAGCGCCGCCGGCTGCGAGAAGACCCAGGGCCCGAAGGCACAGACGAGCGACACGCCTGCGATCGCCGAGGGGGGCAACAACCGGTGCAACGGCGGGGAATGGCGGTGACGTCCACGTGGCATGGCCAGAAACTTACCGCGCGTAGGCGAATCATGGTGCCCCGCGCGGTAAAAACACAGCCACCCCTATTCCCTCGCACGGATTCAGCGGTCACTTCCACCAGTCGGTGAGCCGCCCGCTGATCCACTGGAGGGCCGGCGGGATCTCCCGTCGCCAGGTGTTGAAGTTGTGGCCGCCGCTGTCCAGGATGATCGACGCGATACGGGTGGAGTTCTTGGCCCTCACCTGGTCGATGAATTTCAGGGTCTCTTTGTAGTTGTGTTCCCCGATCCTGCTGCTGGTGACGAGCAGTGAGGTGGCGGGCGCTGGCCGGTGCTTGAGGTACCACGACAGGTTCGCCTCGTTCCGCAGCGTGCTGTTCCCCTGGAAGAGGTCGCCCGTGGTGGGGTCGCTCGGCGCCTTGTAGTACGGCGACAGGCCGACCCCTGCGGCGTACACCCCGGGGTGGTGCATGGCGAGCTTCAGGGCGCAGTAACCGCCCGTGGAATCGCCCATGATGCCCCAGCTCCCGGGCTTTTTGCCCACCCTGTAGTGGGCCGCCACAGCGTCGGGGAGGTCCTTGGCGAAGAACGACTCGGTCTGCGGCCCGCCCGGGACGTCCACGCACTCCGTGTCGCGCGGCGGCGCCACCGTGGGCCGCATCATCACCAGGATCATCGGCCGCATCCGGCCCGCCCTGGCCAACTGCAGGGCCGTGCGCGGGTAGTTCAGCTTGTCGACGAGCGCCTGGGCGGTGCCCGGGTACCCCGTGAGGACGACCGTCGCCGGGAACGAGCGCGTGCGGTACTGCGGCTGGAAGTACTCCGGCGGCAGGTACACGTACGCAGGGGTGGCGATGTGGGTCGTACGGCCGACTATGTCGACCCGCTGCACCTGGCCCACACTCTGTGGCCGCGAGGAGCCGCCCGGTGCGTCCACCCGCCGGGTCTCGACCACTTGGACCGGTCCGCCCTTGCCTTGGAGCGCCGAGTTGTCGACGACCACTCCCTGGTCGGTCTCCTTGCCGAACAGGTCGGCCCAGCTGGCGTAGAACCCGAAGGCCTGGTTGGCGCCGAGGCCGACGGAGACGAAAACCACCAACTGCGTTGCCAGCAGCAGGCCCACGCGTCCGCTGACGGCCCGCCAGTTGCGTCTGGCCAGGCGGGGCCACAGCCATACTGTGCCGATGAACAGCAGCACGGCGCAGACGACCGCCAGTACCAGCACTTTCCTGCTCGTGAGTCCCATCAGCTGTCCCCGCCTGCGCTTTCCGCCCATGGCGCACGCAAGTTTCGCGAACGCTTGCCCCGGGCTTTCCTCTGCCTTTGAACCGGCTTTTCGGTAAGGAAGGAACCTCCTTCCTCTAGACACCGTCCTAGAGGGCGCAATGTCGCCGGATGCCCGAATCGGGCCCGGATCCAAGGTCTCTCGCAGAACTACGGGATGCGATGTCTGTCAGGATAGATGGGGAATTGTCGGGTGGGGTTCCGAGCCGAACAGGTCGGGTCCGGCGCATAGTCCGAGGTCCGCGCCCCGAGGTCGTTCCCACGCTCGTCGCCAGGGCTTGCGCCCTCGTCGGCCTGCTGGACATCGCCGCGGGGGTGTTCCCGCGCTTCCGGCACAGCCGTATGCACACCATGGCGGAGGTGCTGCCGGGTGCGCTCGGTCCCTTCGCGGCGGCGCTCTCGCTCAGTGCCGGCGTGCTGCTGCTGCTCCTCGCGCACGGGCTCAGGCGGCGCAAGCGCCGGGCCTGGCGGGCCGCCGTCGCGCTGCTTCCGGCGGGCGCGGTGGCGCAGTTCGCGTACCGGCACTCCCTCATAGGAGTCGTCATCTCGGCGGCGCTGCTCGCGCCGCTGCTGCTGCACCGGGACGAGTTCCGGGCGCTGCCCGACCCGCGCAGCAGGTGGCGCGCGCTCGCCAACTTCGTGCTCATGGGCGCCGGTTCCCTCGTCCTCGGACTGGTCATCGTCAGCGTCCACTCCAAGCGCATGGTCGGCGACCCGAGCCTGGCCGATCGGATTACGCACGTCCTGTACGGCCTGTTCGGCTTCGAGGGCCCGGTCGACTACGAGGGCAGCACCTCCTGGACGGTCGCCTTCTCACTCGGCGCCCTGGGGCTGCTCACCGCCGTGACGACGATCTACCTCGCGTTCCGGCCCGAGCACCCGGCCGCACAGCTCACCCCGGAGGACGAGACGCATCTGCGCGCCCTCCTGGAGAAGCACGGCCGGCGCGACTCGCTCGGTCACTTCGCGCTCCGCCGCGACAAGGCCGTCGTGTTCTCGCCCAGCGGCAAGGCGGCGGTGACGTACCGCGTCGTCTCCGGAGTGATGCTCGCCAGTGGTGACCCCATCGGCGACGTGGAGGCCTGGCCGGGCGCCATCGAGCGCTTCATGGACGAGGCGAAGGCCCACTCCTGGACGCCCGCCGTCATGGGCTGCTCGGAGACGGGCGGCGAGGTGTGGACCCGCGAGACCGGTCTCGACGCCCTCGAACTGGGCGACGAGGCGGTGGTCGACGTGGCGGATTTCTCGCTCGCCGGGCGCGCGATGCGCAACGTACGCCAAATGGTGAAGCGCATCGAGCGGGCCGGCTACGAAACCCGGGTACGGCGTGTACGTGACCTCGGCGAGGGCGAGTTGGAGCGGATCCGGCTCGCCGCGGAGGCATGGCGGGGCACCGACACCGAGCGCGGCTTCTCCATGGCGCTCGGCCGTATCGGCGACCCTGAGGACGGTGACTGCTTCATCGCCACCGCCCACAAGACGGACGAACAGCCGGGCGAGTACGGCGACTTGAAGGCGATCCTGCACTTCGTGCCCTGGGGCACGGACGGCATGTCGCTGGACCTGATGCGCCGCGACCGCGCGGCGGACCCGGGGATGAACGAACTGCTGATCGTGGCCTCCCTCCAGGCGGCACCGAAGCTCGGCATCACGCGCGTGTCGCTCAACTTCGCCATGTTCCGCGCGGCACTCGCGCGGGGCGAGAAGATCGGCGCGGGCCCGGTGCTGCGCGCCTGGCGCGGACTCCTGGTCTTCCTGTCCCGCTGGTTCCAGATCGAGTCCCTGTACAAGTTCAACGCGAAGTTCCAGCCCCGCTGGGAACCCCGCTTCGTCGTCTACCGCGCCTCCGGCGACCTCCCCCGCATCGGCTTCGCCGCGATGCAGGCGGAAGGCTTCGTCAACCTGGCCCTCCCCCTCCCGCGCTTCCTCCGCCGCCGCACAGTCGCGGCCCCGGCCTGCACCCACGGGCTGGCGGAACGGGATGTACGCGCGGCCTGACCCACAGGCGCGGCCCGAGCGGGCCCCTCAGCTCCGGCTGGGGACACCGCTCGGGCCGGGCCAAGGGTTTCCGCCCGACCGCCCCGTAGGCCTCCACACGGACCACGGAGCCCTACGGCGACAGGCACGCTCCGGTCCGCCGAGAGCCACGGGCCGACGGCCGCCGACAGACCCTCCAAGGCCGCAGGCCAGCACCGCCAAGACGGGCCGCCAGCGAACGATCCACAGCCGAACGCCCCACTCACCGGCTATCGCGCCCCTCCCGCCGCGGAGCAGACCGCCCTCCGGAGCGCGGTCCGGTCCGCCGAAGGCCGCGAGCGACCGCTGCAGGGCAGGCGTCCGCCACCAGACACTCCAAGACCGCGAGCCAATACGGCGCAGCCGCGCACCACCCCCACCACCGCGAAGCCGGCCCACGGGCGAGGACCCCACCGACAGCCCCCCGCGCGCCCCTCAACCGCAACACCCCACACCCCGCCCCACCCCGAAGTCCCCCTCCCCCACCGGACCAGCCCGCCTCCACCCGGCCCGCAGGGCCGTGCCCCCTCCTCCTGGGCCTACGCTGAACGTATGAGCAAGCAGAGCGGGCGCGGGCGCGTCACGGGCCTTCCGGAGTGGGACCGGTGCGCGGTCATGGGGGTGGTGAACGTCACCCCTGACTCCTTCTCCGACGGCGGCCGCTTCTTCGACACCACGGCGGCCGTGAAGCGCGGCCTCGACCTGGTCACCGAGGGCGCCGACCTGGTGGACGTCGGCGGTGAGTCCACCCGCCCCGGCGCCTCCCGCGTCGACGAGGCCGAGGAACTCAAGCGCGTCATCCCCGTAGTGCGCGGCCTCGCCTCCGAAGGCGTCACCGTCTCCGTCGACACCATGCGCGCCTCCGTCGCCGAGCGCGCCCTCGCAGCAGGCGCCGCCCTCGTCAACGACGTCAGCGGCGGCCTCGCCGACCCCGCGATGATCCCGGTCGTCGCCGCCTCGGGCGCCCCCTTCGTCGTCATGCACTGGCGCGGCTTCCTGGAGGGCGGCAACGTCAGGGGGGTCTACGACGACGTCGTCACCGAGGTCGTAGACGAACTGCACGCACGCGTGGAGGCCGTTCTGGCCGGCGGTGTCGCCCCCGACCGGGTCGTCGTCGACCCGGGCCTCGGCTTCTCCAAGGACGCCGAGCACGACCTCGTCCTCCTCGCCCACCTCGACCGCCTGCTCGCCCTCGGCCACCCCCTCCTGGTCGCCGCCTCCCGCAAACGGTTCCTCGGCCGCGTCCTCGCAGGCCCCGCGGGCGCACCCCCGCCCGCGCGCGAGCGCGACGCCGCCACGGCCGCCGTCTCCGCGCTCGCGGCGCACGCCGGCGCGTGGGCGGTGCGCGTCCACGAGGTCCGCGCCACGGCCGACGCCGTACGCGTCGCACGCGCCGTCGAGGGAGCGCGCGCCCCGGCCGCCCGGGCGGCTTCGCACACCAGCTCCGAGGGAGCCCTGTGACCGCCCCGCACACCGACGTCGAGCAGGTGGAACTCGCCAACACCGCGTTCTACGAGACGCTGGAGCGCGGTGACTTCGACGAGCTGTCCGCGCTCTGGCTCACGCCGGCCGACCTCGGCGTCGACGAGGAGTACCACGACCCGGCGGACAGCGGCGTGATCTCCTGCGTGCACCCGGGCTGGCCGGTGCTGACCGGCCGCGGCGAGGTCCTGCGGTCGTACGCGCTGATCATGGCGAACACCGAGTACATCCAGTTCTTCCTCACCGACGTGCACGTCTCGGTGACCGGCGACACCGCGCTGGTCACCTGCACGGAGAACATCCTCAGCGGCGGCCCCTCCCCCGACGACAGCGACGAACTGGGCCCGCTGGTCGGCCAGCTCGTGGTCGCCACGAACGTGTTCCGGCGCACCCCCGAGGGCTGGAAGCTCTGGTCGCACCACGCGTCCCCCGTTCTGGCCGAAAACGACGAGGACGACAGCGAGGACACCCCCACCTGAGTGGGTAGGCGCCCATCAGGACCAAGAAGTGGTTGGAATCACGAACCCCGGGGTAGGGGCGGCTACCGACCCATGAGCCACCGGGTTCCCCAGGGGAAACACTCCATGAATCCTCTGACCCCGGGCGGCGCCCACGCCCTCGCGGCCGGGCGTTGTCAGTGCCCGCAGGTAGATTCGTTCGAGGCCGGGGTACCGCCCGCACACGGTACGAACCGGCCACCACCGACGATTGCAGGAGTGATTCGCGTGGATCGTGTCGCGCTGAGCGGCCTGAAGGCCCGCGGGCACCACGGCGTGTTCCCCAAGGAGCGCGAGGAGGGCCAGACCTTCATCGTGGACCTCGTCCTGGGCCTGGACACCCGGCCGGCCGCCGCCGACGACGACCTGGCGAAGACCGTGCACTACGGGATCGTGGCCGAGGAGGTCGTGGCCGTCGTCCAGGGCGAGCCCGTCAACCTCATCGAGACCCTCGCCGAGCGCATCGCGCAGACCTGCCTGAAGCACGAAGGGGTCGAGGAGGTCGAGGTCCGCGTCCACAAGCCGGACGCCCCGATCACCGTCCCCTTCGACGACGTGACCGTCACCATCACCCGGAGCCGAGTATGACCTTCTCGTTCACCGAGGGTCACAGCGACCCGACCGTCCAGCCGGTGCCCGCCTCCGTGGTGCAGCAGGTGGACGCCGCCGACACCACCCTCAGCAACCCGAGGCGCGCCGTGATCTCCATCGGCGCGAACCTGGGCAACCGCCTGGAGACCCTCCAGGGCGCCATCGACGCCCTGGAGGACACCCCCGGCGTCCGCATCAAGGCCGTGTCGCCGGTCTACGAGACGGAGCCGTGGGGCGTCGAGCCCGGCAGCCAGCCGTCGTACTTCAACGCGGTCGTCGTCCTCAAGACCACCCTGCCCCCGTCCTCCCTGCTGGAGCGGGCGCACGCGGTCGAGGAGGCCTTCCACCGGGTCCGCGAGGAGCGCTGGGGCGCGCGCACGATCGACGTCGACATCGTCGCGTACGCCGACGTCGTCTCGGACGACCCGGTCCTGACGCTCCCCCACCCGCGCGCCCACGAGCGGGCCTTCGTGCTCGCGCCGTGGCACGACGTGGAGCCCGAGGCGCAGTTGCCCGGCCGCGGCCCGGTCGCCATTCTCCTCGACACCGTCACGCGTGACGGTGTCGCGCCCCGCAAGGACCTGGAACTCCGGCTGCCCGAGTAGTCGTTAAGGTCGAGACGACCACAACGCCCGGACAGGGCACGGGGAGCTGAAGGGACACCGTGAGAGAGCTGCGGATCAGGGTACTGGCCGGCGTGTTCGTGATCGCCGGAGTGCTGTCCTGGGCGGGGGCCCGGCTGTGGAGCGCGGTGGGGACCCTGCCGAGCGTCCCGCTGGCCGCGCCCATCGTCCTCGCCGTGATCGCCGTGGTCCTGCTGGCCACGGCGCTCTCCCTGCGCGCCCGCCTCAAGGCCCAGCGCGAGCGCCGCGCCGGCGCCAAGGGCGTCGACCCCCTGATGGCCGCCCGCGCGGTCGTCTTCGGCCAGGCCAGCGCCCTGGTGGCCGCCCTCGTCGCCGGCATGTACGGCGGCACGGGCGCCTACCTCCTGGAGTCCCTGGACATCCCCGCCCGCCGCGACCAGGCCATCTACGCCGGCTTCTCGGTCCTGGCGGGCATCGCGGTCATAGCGGCGGCGATCTTCCTGGAGCGCGTCTGCAAGCTCCCGGAGGACGACGACAACAACGCGGCAGGGGCAACCCCGGTCACCTGATGGGATAGCGCCGGTCGCTTGAGCGCCCCGAAAGGGGCGCGGGGCTGTGTCTCTATGCGGCTCCGCCGCGTGGGCGCGACCAGCCACGACGAAGCCGCACCCGACCGACGGTCCCCCTCAGCGCGCCATGATGAGGCTCATCGCCTCGTTACGCGTAGCCGGATCCCGCAACTGCCCCCGCACCGCAGACGTGATGGTCTTGGCGCCAGGCTTCCGCACCCCCCGCATCGACATGCACATGTGCTCACACTCGACGACGACGATGACCCCCCGCGGCTCCAGGATCTCCATCAGCGAGTCCGCGACCTGCGTCGTGAGCCGCTCCTGCACCTGCGGCCGCCGAGCGTAGACGTCCACCAGCCGAGCCAGCTTCGACAACCCGGTGATCTTCCCGTCGGCGGACGGGATGTAGCCGACATGGGCGACACCCACGAACGGCACCAGATGGTGCTCACAGTTGCTCAGGACCTCGATGTCCTTCACCAGGACCATCTCGTCGTGCCCCAGGTCGAACGTCGTCGTCAGCACATCCTCCGGCTTCTGCCACAACCCCGCGAATATCTCCTTGTACGCCCGCGCCACCCGCGCCGGCGTCTCCCTGAGCCCCTCACGGTCCGGGTCCTCGCCGACCGCGATCAGCAGTTCGCGTACGGCGTTCTCGGCGCGCTTCTCGTCGAAGACGCCGATCGCTCCCTCGCCGTCGAGCGTCACGGGGTCGGTCATGTCGGTGCCTCGTTCCTGTGCGGGTCGCGCGTGTGCGGACACACGCCTCAGTTGCGGGCAAATGGAAAAGCCGCGCCCCCCAGGCTAAATCCAGGGGGGCGCGGCTTCCATTTCGAGCCGTGTGAGACTCGCGTCAGTTCTCGGGGCGGTCCTCCGGGGCCTTCTCCAGCGTGGGAGAGGACTCGGTGGTCGCACCGGCGGTGATCGCGGGACCCGCGCCGTTCGTCCCGTTCGTCAGTGACAGCTCCTTGGGGGAGAGCACCGGCGGGCGGGTGGACGGCGTACGGCGGGAGGAGCCGGTCCAGGAGGGACGGGCCGGACGCCGGATGATCGGAGTGAAGACCTCGGCGATCTGCTCCTTGTTCAGCGTCTCCTTCTCCAGCAGCTGGAGCACGAGCGCGTCGAGCACGTCACGGTTCTCGACCAGGATCTCCCAGGCCTCGTTGTGCGCGTTCTCGATGAGCTTCTTGACCTCTTCGTCGACGAGCGCGGCGACCTCTTCCGAGTAGTCGCGCGGGTGCGACATCTCCCGGCCCAGGAAGGGCTCGGTGTTGTCGCCGCCGAACTTGATCGCGCCGAGGCGCTCGGTCATGCCGTACTGCGTGACCATCGCGCGGGCCGTGGCGGTGGCCTTCTCGATGTCGTTCGCGGCACCCGTGGTCGGGTCGTGGAAGACCAGTTCCTCGGCCGCGCGACCGCCCAGCATGTAGGCCAGCTGGTCGAGCATCTCGTTGCGCGTGGTCGAGTACTTGTCCTCTTCCGGCAGGACCATCGTGTAGCCCAGTGCACGGCCTCGGGAGAGGATCGTGATCTTGTGCACCGGGTCGGAGTTCGGGGAAGCCGCCGCGACCAGGGCGTGTCCGCCCTCGTGGTACGCCGTGATCTTCTTCTCCTTCTCCGACATGATCCGGGTCCGCTTCTGCGGGCCCGCGACCACACGGTCGATCGCCTCGTCCAGCATGAAGTTGTCGATCAGCTTGCGGTTGCCTCGGGCGGTGAGCAGGGCGGCCTCGTTGAGGACGTTGCTCAGGTCCGCGCCGGTGAAGCCCGGCGTGCGACGCGCGACGGCCGACAGGTCGACGTCCGGTGCGATCGGCTTGCCCTTCTGGTGAACCTTGAGGATCTCCAGACGGCCCTGCATGTCCGGGCGGTCGACCGCGATCTGGCGGTCGAAGCGGCCGGGGCGCAGGAGGGCCGGGTCGAGGATGTCGGGCCGGTTCGTCGCGGCGATGAGGATCACGCCGCCCTTGACGTCGAAGCCGTCCATCTCGACGAGCAGCTGGTTCAGCGTCTGCTCGCGCTCGTCGTGACCACCGCCGAGGCCGGCGCCGCGATGGCGGCCGACCGCGTCGATCTCGTCGACGAAGACGATCGCCGGAGCGTTCGCCTTGGCCTGCTCGAACAGGTCACGGACTCGGGAGGCACCGACACCGACGAACATCTCGACGAAGTCGGAACCGGAGATCGAGTAGAAGGGCACCCCGGCCTCGCCCGCGACGGCGCGCGCCAGCAGGGTCTTGCCGGTGCCGGGGGGGCCGTACAGGAGTACGCCCTTGGGGATCTTGGCGCCGACGGCCTGGAACTTCGCCGGCTCCTGGAGGAACTCCTTGATCTCGTGCAGTTCCTCGACGGCCTCGTCGGAGCCCGCGACGTCCGCGAACGTCGTCTTCGGGGTGTCCTTGGTGATGAGCTTGGCCTTGGACTTCCCGAAGTTCATGACTCGGGAGCCGCCGCCCTGCATCTGGTTCATCAGGAACAGGAAGACGACCACGATGAGGACGAAGGGGAGCAGCGACAACAGGATCCCGACGAAAGCGTTCTGCTTCGTCGGCGACACCGTGTAGCCGTCCGGAATCTGCTTGTCCTGGTACTTGGTCTGCAGCGTGGCCGCGAGGTCCACGCCTTGGTCGCCGATGTAGCTCGCCTGGATCTTGGAGCTGCCCTCGACCTTTGCGCCGTCCTTGAGCGTGACCTTGATGGTCTGCTCGTCACCGGTGGTGATCTTGGCCGACTCGACCTTGTTGTCATTGATCGCCTGGACGACCTGGCCGGTGTCCACCGCCTTGTAGCCGCCGGACGAGCCGACGACCTGCATCAACACGACCACGGCAAGGACGGCCAGCACGATCCACATGACCGGCCCACGGAAGTATCGCTTCACGTCCATCCATACGGAGCGAGAACGCTCCGTCCCTCCTGCCATAGTGAGTTTGATAAAGACAGTTCTTCTGACCGTACCCCAGCCATGTTGCACGAAGTCGCACGGGACGGCTGGGAGACGCGTCTGCATGCTCCAACGGCGCGAGGCCCGCTGGGGTTCCCGATCGTCTTACGGGGCTTGGGCCGAGTGGCTCTAGCCGCCGTAGACGTGCGGCGCGAGCGTACCGACGAACGGCAGGTTGCGGTACTTCTCGGCATAGTCGAGGCCGTAGCCGACGACGAACTCGTTCGGGATGTCGAAGCCGACCCACTCCACGTCGATGGCGACCTTGGCCGCCTCCGGCTTGCGGAGCAGGGTGCAGATCTTCAACGAGTCGGGCTCACGCGAGCCGAGGTTGGAGATCAGCCAGGACAGGGTCAGACCCGAGTCGATGATGTCCTCGACGATGAGGACGTGCTTGCCCTTGATGTCGGTGTCGAGGTCCTTGAGGATCCGCACGACACCGGAGGACTGGGTGCCCGCGCCGTACGACGACACGGCCATCCAGTCCATGGTGACGGGGGTGGACAGCGCCCGGGCGAGGTCCGCCATGACCATCACCGCGCCCTTGAGGACGCCGACGATCAGCAGATCCTTGCCCGCGTACTCCGCGTCGATCTTCGCGGCGAGCTCCACGAGCTTCGCGTCGATCTCTTCCTTGGTGATGAGCACCGACTGGAGGTCGTCACCCATGTCTTTCGCGTCCACCCGCATCACTTTCGGTCGTCCAACCGGCTACTACCTGGCCCCTCCCCCGGAGGCCCGGAGGGGGTGTCGATTCAGCCTTGCCGAATCACCAGTCTGCCACCCTGGCGACGGGCGACGACCTTGCCCGGGAGATTGATGGCTCCCTGGCCGCGCCAGCCGGTGATCAGGCGGTCGACTTCCTCGATGTGACGGGCGAACAGCGAACCGGCCGGGGCGCCGGACTGGATGGCGGCCCGGCGCAGGATGCGACGGCGTACGGCGGGCGGCAGGGCGTAGAGCTTGGCGCACTCCAGGAGGCCGGTGGCGTCCCTTACGGAGGCCTCGGCCTGGCTGGCCCAGGTGTCGAGGGCGTCGGCGTCGTCCCGGGAGAGCTGCGCCGTACGGGCGAGCGCTTCCACGACCCCTTTGCCGAGCGCCTTCTCCAGGGCCGGCAGGCCTTCGTGGCGCAGACGGGAACGCGTGTACGCGGGGTCGGCGTTGTGCGGGTCGTCCCAGACGGGCAGCGACTGGACCATGCAGGCCTTGCGGGCGGTCTGCCGGTCGAGCTGCAGGAAGGGGCGGCGGTAACGGCCGTCGGCCCCCGAGACCGCGGCCATCCCCGACAGGGAGCGGATGCCGGAGCCGCGGGCGAGGCCCAGCAGGACGGTTTCCGCCTGGTCGTCGCGCGTGTGGCCGAGCAGGACGGCGGCGGCGCCGTGTCGTGCGGCGCAGTCGTCGAGGGCTGCGTAGCGGGCGTCCCGGGCGGCTGCCTCGGGGCCGCCCTCGCGGCCCACGGTCACGGAAGTGGCTTCCACGGGGTCCAGGCCCAGTTCGCGCAGGCGCAGGACGACCTCGTCGGCGCGCAGGTCGGAGCCGGCCTGGAGGCCGTGGTCGACGGTGATGCCGCCGGCCCTGATGCCCAGCTTGGGGGCTTCGAAGGCGAGGGCGGAGGCGAGGGCCATGGAATCGGCGCCGCCGGAGCATGCGACGAGCACGAGCGGCGAGGGCGGGCGCTCGTGCGAGGTGTGCCGGGAGGCGCCGGCGGTCTGCAGTGCCTCGTGGTCGGTGAGGATGTCGTGGAGGACGCGGCGGACCGCCAGGCGTATCGCCGCGACCGCAGGATGGGGACCCATGTCCGGTTCCCTTCATGAAGTTTTCGGGGGGTTGGCCCGAGGTTCGGTCACTCAGAGTGTGTAGATGGTGACAGAACCGGGGCGTTCCCCGAGCATCGCACGCCTACCCATCGCTCACGGTCCCTCGGACGGGTGATTGCGGGGGCGTTCGCCTGCCGTCGGCCGAATCCGTTTCACCACATCCGCGACCGGTTCACGACTCGGCCTTGCGGTGCACCCGCGCGACCCAGTCCGCCGGTTTGGCGATCTCCGTCTTCGTGGGCAACGTGTTCGGCGAGGTCCACACCCGGTTGAAGCCGTCCATGCCCACCTGTTCGACGACCGCGCGTACGAACCGCTCGCCGTCCCGGTACTGCCGCAGCTTGGCGTCGAGGCCGAGCAGCTTGCGCAGCGCCGAGTCCAGCCGGGAGGCGCCCTTGGCGCGGCGCTGCTGGAACTTCTCGCGGATCTCCGCGACGCTCGGCACCACGTCCGGACCGACGCCGTCCATCACGAAGTCGGCGTGCCCCTCCAGGAGGGACATCACGGCGGTGAGCCGGCCGAGGATCTCCCGCTGCGCGGGCGTCTGCACGATCTCCACGAGGGACCGGCCCTCGTCGTCCTCCTCGCCCTCGGGCCGCCCGCCCGCCAACGACTGGGCGGCCTCCCGGATGCGCTCCAGGACCGTCATGGGGTCGACCTCGGTCTCCCCCAAGAACGACTGGATCTCGCCCTCCAGGTGGTCCCGCAGCCAGGGCACGGCCGTGAACTGCGTGCGGTGCGTCTCCTCGTGCAGGCACACCCACAGGCGGAAGTCGTGGGGCTGTACGTCGAGTTCGCGCTCCACGTGCACGATGTTCGGCGCAACCAGCAGCAGCCGCCCGCCCTTCGCCCCCGCCGGCAGCTCGCGGGACGCCGGGGCGAACGTCTCGTACTGGCCGAGCACGCGCGAGGACAGGAACGACAGCAGCATGCCCAGCTCGACGCCGGTCACCTTGCCGCCGACCGCGCCGAAAACGGCGCCCCCGGGGGTGTTGCCGCGCCGCTCCTGCATCTTGTCGAGCAGCGGCTTGAGGACCTCCCGGAACCCGGCGACGTTCGCCCGCACCCAGCCGGGGCGGTCGACGACCAGGATCGGGGTGTCGTGGATGTCGTCCGTGCCCATCCGGGTGAACCCCCGGACATGTTGCTCCGAGGCCTTCGCATGCCGGCGCAGCTCCGCGACGACGGCCCGGGCCTCGTCACGGCTCACCTCGGGGCCCGGCCGCACAAGTCGGGTCGCGGTCGCCACCGCGAGATTCCAGTCGACCATCTCGGCACCACCGATGCTCGTCATGCGTCAACCGTACGTGGTCGCTCCCACTTGGGGCAGGCCGCGACGGTCGGTCAGGTGGACGTCGGTTGCGAGGGCACCCGGTGTTGATGGCTGTGCCCACCCGTTCCGCCTTGCGGAACGCCTGCCCACAGCGGTAGCGGCTGTCCGCCGAGCGCAGGCCGTCGACCAGCTGCGGCCGCAGGCCCTGGTCTAACTGCAGCCGCAGGCCGCCAGTGCCGTGGCCGTGTGGTCCAGGGCTGCCTGGGCCTCCAGGGTGTTCACGGTGTTGGAGGCCATGAAGGCGAAGGCGAGGAGTTGGCCGTCCTTGTCCACGACCGTTCCCGCGAGGGTGTTGACGCCCGTCAGGGTGCCCGTCTTGGCGCGCACCACCCCCGCCGCTCCCGTGGCGTCCGTGTAGCGGGTCGTCAGGGTGCCGGTGAAGGCGGCGACGGGGAGGCCGGTGAGGACCGGGCGGAGTTCGGGGTGGGCCGGGGAACCTGCCTTGACCAGGAGGGCGGTCAGGAGGTCGGCGGTGAGGCGGTCGTCGCGGTTGAGGCCGCTGCCGTCGTTGAACACGGCGCCCTTGACCGGGAGTTGGAGCTTCGTCAGCTGGGCCCGGATCGCGGCGGCGCCGCCGTCGAAGTCGGCCCGCCCGCCCGTCGCGACGGCGGTCTGGCGGGCCAGGGCCTCCGCGATGTCGTTGTCGCTGTTGGTCAGCATCCGCTCGACGATGTCGGAAAGCGGGGGCGAGGAGACCGTGGCGAGGGTGGCGGCGCGACCCGTCGCCTTGGAGGGCCCCGGGGACGTCGTCGTAATGCCGTGCTTCTTCAGGAAGCCCGCGAATTTCTCGGCCGCGTCCGCCGCCGGGTCCTTCACCCGCCGCACCGGCCCGCTGGACGAGTCGTCCGTACGCCCCTCGTCGGCCATCAGGGCGCTGACCGGGGCGAGGTTCTCGTTGACCCCGATCGGGTGGAGTTCGGCACCGGAGTACAGGGTCTTGTCGTACGACAGCGTCACCTCGCTCACGCCGCGCTTCTTCAGGGCCACCGCCGTCCTGTCGGCCAGGGTGCGCAGGCTGGCCCAGCCCTCGGCGTCCTTGTGCGCGGTCAGCGTCGGGTCGCCGCCGCCGACCAGGACGAGTTCCTTGGTGTCGGGCTCCAGGGCGGCGCGGGTGGTGAGGCGGTGGTCGGCGCCCATCGCGGAGAGGGCGGCCGTCGCGGTGGCGATCTTCGTCGTCGAGGCCGGGGTCAACGCGTCGTCGGCGCCGACTCCGTAGAGGCGCTTTCCGGTGGAGACGTCGACCACGGCGGCCGTGTGGCGGGTGCCGAGCGCCGAGTTGCCCAGGAGGGGCGTGAGGACGTCCGCGAGGGCCGTGCCGGTCGGGGCCGACTTCACGGTGCTGGCGGCGCCGCCGAGGCCGACGAGGACGGACGCGGCGCTGGGGGCGGGTCGGGGTGCCTTGGCGGACGTATCGGAACTACGTCCGTGATCTACGCCACCTGACTGTTCCTGTGCGGCTGCGTAGTCCCGCTCGGCCGTACGCTGACCCGAGGAGTCCCAGGGACCGGCGGCGGTCACCACACCCGCGGCCAGCGCCATTCCGGCGGTGGCGGCGACGGCGGTGAACTGCCAGGTCCTGTTCGGCCGTGGCAACTTCGCGACCTGAGGTGACACGGATCCGACGAGCCGGGCGACCTTCGGTTTCACGGCTTCGGTGAGCCGCGTGGCCTGTGGTCTCGCGGCTTCGGTGAGCCGCGTGAACTGAGGCTTCACGGCTTGCGTGACCCGTGTGACCTGCGGTTTCACGGATTGCGCGGCCCGCTTGAGACGGGGCCGGACGGCTCGCGCGACCCGCGCCATCTGCGGTCTCGCGGCCTGCCAAGGCCTCAGCTCCGGCACGACCACCAGCCCCTTTCGCGATCACACACCTGCGTGAGGGACACTTAACCACCAGAAACATGTGCTGATCATGGAGGAGCCACCGGTGGAGTTCGACGTCACGATCGAGATCCCGAAGGGTTCGCGGAACAAGTACGAGGTGGACCACGAGACCGGTCGGATCCGCCTGGACCGTCGACTCTTCACCTCGACCAGTTACCCGGCCGACTACGGCTTCGTCGAGAACACTCTCGGCGAGGACGGCGACCCGCTCGACGCGCTGGTCATCCTGGAGGAGCCGACTTTCCCCGGCTGCCTCATCAAGTGCCGCGCGATCGGCATGTTCCGGATGACCGACGAGGCCGGCGGCGACGACAAGCTGCTGTGCGTCCCGGCGTCCGACCCGCGCGTGGAGCACCTGCGTGACATCCACCACGTGTCGGAGTTCGACCGCCTGGAGATCCAGCACTTCTTCGAGGTCTACAAGGACCTGGAGCCCGGCAAGTCGGTCGAGGGCGCCAACTGGGTGGGCCGTACGGACGCCGAGGCGGAGATCGAGCGCTCGTACAAGCGACTCAAGGAGCAGGGCGGCCACTGAGCCCCCCGGCGCACTGACGGGCCGCACGCACACGCGTGCGGCCCGTTTCCATGTCTGTGCGCATACTGAGGATCACTGGAGGTGTCGTACAGGGAGTGCTACGGAGTGACGGAAGCCGAGGACCGCAAGCCGCAGTCGGACGAGGCCAGGAGTGCCTTCACGGCTCCGGTGGGCGTCGAGGCGGCGGTCGTGGCGGCAGCTGACGGGGAGTCGTCCACGACGTCCGAGTTCGCCGTTCCGAGCGGCCTCGACGTGACGCCCGCGCCTACCGTCGAGGACTCCGAGGGGTCGGCGTTCAGTCCGCCCATCCTCTACAGCGCGCGCAAGGCGCCGCCCGCCTTCACACCGCCGACCGGGATCCCCGTCGTCAGCCTCACCAAGGACGTGCCCTGGCAGGACCGCATGCGCACGATGCTGCGGATGCCGGTGGCCGAACGGCCCGCTCCGGAGCCGGTGCAGAAGCCCGACGACAGCGGCCCCGCCGCACCGCGCGTGCTCGATCTGACGCTCCGCATCGGCGAGTTGCTGCTCGCGGGCGGCGAGGGCGCCGAGGACGTCGAGGCGGCGATGTTCGCGGTCTGCCGCTCCTACGGCCTCGACCGCTGCGAGCCGACCGTCACCTTCACCCTGCTGTCGATCTCCTATCAGCCCTCCCTGGTGGACGATCCGGTGACCGCGTCCCGGACCGTACGACGTCGGGGCACCGACTACACGCGGCTCGCGGCCGTGTTCCGGCTGGTCCAGGACCTCAGCGACCCGGAAACCGCACTCTCCTTGGAGGACGCCTACCGGCGGCTCGCGGAGATGCGGCGCAACCGGCACCCGTACCCCGGCTGGGTGCTGACCTCCGCCAGCGGGCTGCTCGCCGGTGCCGCCTCCGTGCTCGTCGGCGGTGACATCATCGTGTTCTTCGCCGCCGCGCTCGGGGCGATGCTGGGCGACCGGCTGGCGTGGCTGTGCGCGGGGCGGGGGCTGCCGGAGTTCTACCAGTTCACGGTCGCCGCGATGCCGCCCGCCGCGATAGGGGTCGCCCTCACGGTCGCCAACGTCGACGTGAAGGCCTCCGCGGTCATCACCGGTGGGCTGTTCGCCCTGCTGCCCGGGCGGGCGCTGGTGGCGGGCGTACAGGACGGACTGACCGGCTTCTACATCACCGCGGCGGCCCGGCTCCTGGAGGTCATGTACTTCTTCGTCGGCATCGTGGCCGGCGTCCTCATCGTCCTGTACTTCGGCGTGAAGCTCGGCGCCCAGCTCAATCCAGACGTCGCCCTCGGCAACTCCGACCGCCCGCTGTGGCAGATCGGCGCGTCCGTCCTGCTGTCGCTGACCTTCGCCGTACTGCTCCAGCAGGAACGATCCACCGTGCTCCTGGTGGCCCTCAACGGGGGTGTCGCCTGGTCCGTCTACGGGGCGATGAACTTCGTCGCGGGGATCTCGCCGGTTGCCTCTACGGCTGTTGCGGCGGGGTTGGTCGGGCTGTTCGGGCAGTTGCTGTCGCGGTACCGGTTCGCGTCGGCGTTGCCTTACACGACCGCGGCGATCGGGCCCCTGCTGCCGGGGTCCGCCACGTACTTCGGGCTGTTGGCTATCGCCCAGAACGAGATCGACAAGGGGCTGGTGTCGTTGGCCACGGCGGCGTCTCTCGCCATGGCCATCGCCATCGGGGTCAATCTGGGGTCGGAGATCTCGCGGTTGTTTCTGCGGATTCCGGGGGCTTCTGCGGGGGCGCGGCGGGCGGCCAAGCGGACCAGGGGGTTCTGAGCGCCTCATAGCTCGGGGCGGGCTGTCTGTGGGCGAGTACAGGCTCGTTGTGGCTGGTCGCGCAGTTCCCCGCGCCCCTTAGGGCGTGTAGCTAACCCTGTGGATAGCTCTGGCCCTGGTTGTCGTACGGGGGGTACTGCTGGTTGCCGTACTGCTCGTTGCCGTACGGCTGTTGCTGCTGGGGCTGGTACGTCTGCTGGGGGTAGGGCTGCTGCTGTTGAGGCTGGGCGTAGTACTGGTCGTAGCCGTTGTTCTGGCCGTAGCCGTTGTTCTGGTCGTACCCGGTGTTCTGCTGGGGCTCTTCCACTCGCCGGAGTTGAGTCGTCGAGTCGTCCATGATCACGGGGAACGGCTGGGTCGCGGCCGGGTCGCCGGGCTGTTCCTGGGGGTCACGGGGGCCCTGGGGGTTCTTCTTGGCCTTGGAGCGGGCGCGCAGGAACTCGATGATGATCGGGACCACGGAGATCAGGACGATCAGGATGAGGATCGCTTCGATGTTCTTGTGGACGAAGTCGATGTTGCCGAGCCAGGAGCCGAGCAGGGTCACGCCCGCGCCCCACAGGACGCCGCCGATGACGTTGAACGTGATGAAGGAGCGGTACTTCATGCCGCTGACGCCGGCGATGATCGGCGTGAAGGTGCGCACGATCGGCACGAAGCGGGCCAGGACAAGGGACTTGGGGCCGTACTTCTCGAAGAACTCGTGCGCCTTGACCACGTTCTCCTGCTTGAAGAGGCGTGAGTCCGGGCGGTTGAAGAGCGAGGGGCCGACCTTCTTGCCGAAGACGTAGCCCGCCTGGTCGCCGAGGATCGCGGCGACGCAGATCAGCGCGACGGCCGCCCACAACGGGAAGTCGAGGGTGCCCGCGGTGATCAGCAGGCCGCAGGTGAAGAGCAGGGAGTCACCCGGCAGGAAGAACCCGATGAGCAGGCCGGACTCCGCGAAGACCACGAGCAGGAGGCCCCAGATTCCGAACCGGTCGAGCATGGTGTTCGGATCGAGCCAGCTCGGGCCGAGGGCGAGCGTCATCACGGTTCCGGGCTCCTGAGGGGTGGAGGGAGGTGCCAGCGTCCAGGTACAGCCGCACAAAGCTATCAACGCGATGTGTCCGTCCCAGGTTCCACCGGTGACTCCAGGATGCACTGTGCACCCCATAGGACAAAGCTGTGAGCCATGGGTATCGACGAATACGGCGGCGGCCAGGGGCCGCAGGCCGATGTACTGGTCGTGACGACGAACGACATCCCCGGCTACCGGGTCGAGCAGGTGATCGGCGAGGTCTTCGGACTGACCGTGCGCTCACGGCATCTCGGCAGCCAGATCGGCGCCGGTCTGAAGTCGATGGTCGGCGGTGAACTGAAGGGGCTCACCAAGACCCTCGTGCAGACCCGCAACCAGGCCATGGAGCGGCTGATCGAGCAGGCACGCGCGCGTGGGGCCAACGGCGTCCTGGCGTTCCGCTTCGACGTGACCGAGGCGGCGGACGTGGGCACCGAGGTGTGCGCCTACGGGACGGCGGTGGTCCTGGCCCGGGAGTAGCGGCACCCCCGGGCCAGGCTCCTAGGAGGAGGTGTGCCGGGACGCGTTCGCCAGGATCGCGTCCCTGAGGTGCTCGGCCAGGCCCGGGGCCATCGCGTCGTAGAACGCCTTGAAGCGCTCGTCGGAGACGTACATCTCGGCGAGGCAGCTGTGCATCTCGTAGGAGCACTCGTAGAACCAGCGGTCGATGTGCAGGCGGTGTTCCTCGGCGAGGTCCATCGCCGCGTCGGCGGTGGGGGGTTCGCCGACGGTCACCAGGGTGGCGTAGCGCTCGCTCCAGGCGTCGACCTCGGCCTGGAGTCGCTTCCAGTCGGCCTTCGTGTAGCGGGCGGCCCTGCGCTGCGACTCGGCGTAGGCCTCGGTGCCGCCCCAGCGCTGTTCCGCTTCCTCGGCGTACTGCTCGGGGTCCTTGTCGCCGAAGACCTCGAAGCGTTCCTCGGGGGTGAGGTTGATGCCCATCGTGCGTGCCTCCATGGCGTGTTCCACGGCCTCGGCCATCTTCTGGAGCTTCTCGATCCGGGCGGTCAGCAGCTCGTGCTGCCGGCGCAGATGCGCGCGCGGGTCCGTCTCCGGGTCGTCGAGCAGGGCCGCGACCTCGTCGAGCGGGAAGCCGAGTTCCCGGTAGAACAGGATCTGTTGGAGCCGGTCGAGGTCGGCGTCGCCGTAGCGCCGATGACCCGCGTGGCTGCGCTCACTGGGGACGAGCAGACCGATGTCGTCGTAGTGGTGCAGCGTGCGCACGGTGACCCCGGCGAACCCGGCGACCTGCCCTACGGAGTAGGAGTCGTCCCGCCCTACGGAGTAGCTCACTTCCCGCTCCCTTCTTCTGTCTGCGCTCCACGCTGAGGCCTCACGCCACGTGAGGTGCAAGCCCCACAAGCCGCACGGCCCTGCGGTGCTCGCCTCCTCAAGATGTTCGGTCCGTTTTGCCCGCTTATGGTGAGCCCGTGGCCCAGGACAGCGCGCGACAGGCACCCGTTGCCCCTACGACCCCGGCGCGCACCCTGCTGCCGTTGATCGTCCCCGCTCTCCTCGTAGGCGTGCTCGCGAGCCTGCTGTTCATCGGGGTCAGCGAGGCGGCCGAGCAGCTTCAGCACGTGCTCTGGAAGAACCTGCCCGACGCCCTGGGCATCGGGCGTTACTCGGTCCTCTGGATGCTCATCATGCTGACGGCCACCGGCATCGTGGTCGGGCTGGTGGTGTGGAAAGTGCCGGGGCACGCCGGTCCCGACCCGGCGACCACAGGCTTGGAGGCCGTACCGCTGCCACCCGCGGTGCTACCAGGTCTGGTCCTGGCGACCGCGCTGATGCTGGCCGGCGGACCGAGCCTGGGTCCCGAGAACCCGATCATCGCCGTGAACGTGGGGCTCGCGCTGTGGGCGGGGCGCAGGCTGGCGCCGCGGGTGCCGGGCGGGGCGTGGGGGGCGCTGGCCGAGTCGGCGACGATCGGGGCGCTGTTCGGGACGCCGGTCGCGGCGGCGCTGCTCATCTCGGAGGCGCTGGCCGGGCGGAACACCAAAGGGGCCCTCTGGGACAACGTGTTCGCGCCGCTCGCCGCGGCCGGTGCGGGCGCCATGACGACCACCCTGGTGGCCCATCCGACCTTCGACCTGCATCTGCCCGCGTTCGGCAGGCCCGGCTGGGGCGATCTGCTGACCGTCCTCTTGCTGGCGCCCCTGGCAGCGGCACTCGGCATGGTGGCCGTCTACCTCTTCCCGTACGCCCATGGCGCCTTCTCCCGCCTCAGGCACCCCATGCTGGCGCTGCCGGCCGGTGGACTGGTCCTGGGCCTTCTGGCGGCGCTGGGCGGCCATCTGACGCTCTTCAAGGGGCTGGACGAGGTCGGGGCGCTGGCGGCCGACCCCGAGGGCTGGTCGGCGGGCCAGTTCGCGACGATGACCGTCGTGAAACTCGCGGCACTGCTGATCGCCGCGTCCTGCGGCTTCCGGGGCGGCCGAATCTTCCCTTCCGTCTTCATCGGCGTCGCGTTCGGCCTCTTCGCCCACGCGGTCGTACCGGCCGTGGACCCGGCACTCGGGGTCGCCGCAGGCGTCCTGGGCATGCTCCTCGCGATCACCCGCCAAGGCTGGGTGAGCCTCTTCACGGCGGCGATCCTCGTGTCCTCCCCGGCGATCCTCGCCCTCCTGTGCATCGGCTCGCTGCCGGCCTGGCTGCTGGTGACCGGGAAACCGCAGATGCAGTTGCGCGCGGACGGAACTCCGGTTCGCTAGTACCCGTTGGTTCTTTTGATCCTTATCGGAGGCACGCCATGCCGTTGCACCAAGGTCCCGACCAGCCCGCCGAACGCCCCATGTCCGTGAACCCCTTCTACGGGGAGGCCAATCCGGTCGGCGGCATGACCGAGGCCCCGCCCAAGCACCGGCTCCCGGACGCGCCGCTGCCCCCGATGACGGCCGCCCAACTCGTGCACGACGAGCTGATGCTGGACGGCAACTCCCGCCTGAACCTGGCGACTTTCGTCACCACCTGGATGGAGCCGGAAGCCGGCGTCCTGATGGCGGAGTGCCGGGACAAGAACATGATCGACAAGGACGAGTACCCACGCACCGCGGAACTGGAGAAACGCTGCGTGGCCATGCTCGCCGATCTCTGGCACGCACCGGACCCGTCAGCCGCCGTCGGCTGTTCGACAACCGGCTCCAGCGAAGCCTGCATGCTCGCCGGCATGGCCCTCAAGCGCCGCTGGACACAACGCAACAAGGACCGCTACCCGGCCGCCCGCCCGAACCTGGTGATGGGCGTCAACGTCCAGGTCTGCTGGGAGAAGTTCTGCAACTTCTGGGAGGTCGAGGCCCGCCAAGTCCCCATGGAGGGCAATCGGTTCCACCTCGACCCCCAGGCCGCCGCCGAACTCTGCGACGAGAACACGATCGGCGTCGTCGGCATCCTCGGCTCCACCTTCGACGGCTCCTACGAGCCGATCGCCGACCTGTGCGCAGCCCTCGACGCACTCCAGGAGCGCACGGGCCTCGACATCCCGGTCCACGTGGACGGCGCGTCCGGCGCCATGGTCGCGCCCTTCCTGGACCCCGACCTGATCTGGGACTTCCGCCTCCCGCGCGTGGCCTCGATCAACACCTCGGGCCACAAGTACGGCCTGGTCTACCCGGGCGTCGGCTGGGCCCTGTGGCGCGACAAGGAGGCCCTCCCGGAGGAACTCGTCTTCCGCGTCAACTACTTGGGCGGCGACATGCCCACCTTCGCCCTCAACTTCTCCCGCCCCGGCGCCCAAGTAGTAGCCCAGTACTACACATTCCTACGCCTGGGCCGCGAGGGCTACCGCGCCGTCCAACAGTCCACCCGAGACGTGGCCCGAGGCCTGGCCGACCGCATCGAGGCCCTCGGCGACTTCCAACTCCTCACCCGGGGCGACGAGTTGCCGGTCTTCGCCTTCACCACCGCCCCGCACGTCACGACGTACGACGTGTTCGACGTCTCCCGCCGCCTCCGCGAACACGGCTGGCTGGTCCCGGCGTACACCTTCCCGGCCAACCGCGAGGACCTCTCGGTCCTCCGGATCGTAAGCCGCAACGGCTTCTCCGCGGACCTGGCCGAACTGTTCCTCGACGACCTGACCCGCCTCCTCCCCGAACTACGCCGCCAGCCCCACCCCTTCACCCGCGACAAGGGAGCGGCAACAGGCTTCCACCACTGATCCGGGCGGCACGGCCCGCCCCCCGCGTACGGCGCGAAGGCGACGTGTCAGGGGGTGTCCGCCCGCAGCGGTTGGCGCGTCAAGCACGGGCGAGCCGGTAGGCAACGGTCAGCGCGCCAATCCGAGGACGGACACCCCCCGACACGGCGCCGACCCCCAACAACGGCAGGGCGAACCACAACGCACCGGCACCCACCCACAAAGCCGGACCCCCAACCACCCAGGGGCGCGGGGAACGGCGCGACCAGCCACAACGCACCCGCACCCGACAACTCACCCTCCAAGCCCCCGAAACCGCCGCACAGCCAGCGGAAGGAAAACAACCAACAACCCCACCGGCCAGACCACAGCGGCCCAAACATGCCCCGCCTCTCCCCCGGGCCCACCAAATAGCTCCCGCACGGCAGTAGCGGTCTGAGACATCGGATTCCACTGAACAACCGCACCCAGCCACCCAGGCATGGCAGCCGGCGTAGCCAACGCATTGGACAGAAACCCAACCGGCCACACCAGAATCTGCACGGCCTGCACCATCTCAGGCCGCCCCGCCACCAAGGCCAGATAGATCCCGACCCACAACATGGCGAACCGGAAAAAGAGCAACAGCCCTACCGCACCCAGGAATTGCCCAGCCCCGGCATGCGGCCGCCACCCAAGCCCGAGCCCCACCCCGATCAGCACGACAAGACCGATCGCCGACTGCAACATGTCCGCAGCCGAACGCCCCACCAGAACGGCCCCGTCGGCCATAGGCATCGACCGAAACCGATCGATCACACCCTTGTTGAGATCCTGCGTGACGGCGACCATCGTCCCCTCAAGGCCGAAGGCCATGGTCAGCGCGAGCATCCCGGGCACCAGGTAGTCGACATAGTCCCCCTCGACCGCCCGCCCACCCCCGATCAGATACCCGAACATCAACAACAACATCACCGGGAAAACCAGACTCACCACAACCTGCACGGGCTGCCGCGCCCAGTGGGCGAGTTCACGCCGGGTCATGGTCCACGAATCGGTCAGAGCGTAGGCACTCACACGGCCTCCTTCACGTTCGCACCCGCACCCGCCCCGTCACCGTGCCCCGTCAGATGCAGGAACACCTCGTCCAAAGTCGGCCGCCGCAACGCCACATCCTCCGCATCGATCCCACCCTCCTCCAACGCCCGTACGACCCCGGACAGCGCCGCCATCCGGTCGGAGACCGGGGCACTGAGCAGCCGCCGATCGGCATCGACACGGATGTCGCCGGCAGGCAACGGCAACAGGGCGACAGCCGCCCCCAGTTGACCCGCGTCACGCAGAACGACATCGATACGGTCACCACCCGTACGAGACTTCAGCGAGTCCGGGGTCCCGTCGGCGATGACGCGCCCCAGGTCAACTACCGAGACCCGATCGGCGAGTTGATCGGCCTCCTCCAGGTACTGCGTGGTGAGCAGAACCGTCGTACCACCCCCGACCAGGGAGCGAACCGCCGTCCACACCTCGGCCCGGCCGCGCGGATCGAGGCCGGTCGTCGGCTCGTCCAGGAAAAGGATCTCCGGCGCGGTGACGAGCGAGGCGGCGAGATCCAGCCGCCGCCGCATGCCACCGCTGTAGGCGCGAACCGGCTTACGACCGGTGTCGCCGAGATCGAAGCGCTCCAGAAGCTCATCGGCACGCACGCGCGCGTGGCGAGCACCGAGGTGATGGAGACGCCCGAACATCTCCAGGTTCTGCCGCCCGCCCAACTCCTCATCCAGCGCGGCGTGTTGGCCGAGCAGCCCGATACGGAAGCGAACCGCGCGGGCCTCGCTCAGCACGTCGTGCCCCGCGACCTCGACACGACCGGAGTCGGGCCGCAGCAGGGTGGACAGGACACGGACCAGGGTGGTCTTGCCCGCACCGTTGGGCCCCAGCACCCCGTGCACGGTGCCGCGCGCGACCCGCAGATCGAGCCCGTCCAACGCCTTCTTGACCCCCTTGGAGCCGTCACCCCCCTCAGCCTTCCGGCTCTTCTTGTCGCCGTACGTCTTGTGCGCGTCCTCGACGATGATCGCCGCGTCGGCCACTGGACACCCCTTCGCTAGTCAAACTTGACTACGTGCTCGAAAGTAACGCCACACGCCTCGTTAGTCAAACTTGATTAGCTGGCATCCCCCGGGTGCCGCTCCCCCGTCGCGTACGGGTTCTCCTCGTCGTCCCTCAGGACACCGACGAACGGCTCACCCTCCCCCACGAAGGTGTACGCCCCGCCCTCGATGCGCTCGATCAGCCCCTGGGTCCACGCGGCCTCGGCGTCGGCCGTGTGGATCCAGAGGTTCATGATCTCGCCGATGTGGCCCAGCTGTTCGGGCCCGTCCTCGGGGATGTAGTGCTCGGTGACCGAGGCCCGCCACTGGGCGATGCCCCGGGTGCGCTCCTGGAGCAGTGCCACCGCCTCGGCCCTCGGCAGGTCCACGATGAAGCCGATCGCGGCGGACTTGACGTCCATCTGCTGGTCGTAGGACGTCAGCGCCTCGCGCAGCAGCCGGAAGTACTCCTCGGCGCCCCGGTCGGTGATCTCGTACTCGGTGCGGGGCGGGCCCCCGACGGTGGACGGCGCGACCTCGTGCGCGTGCAACAGGCCTTGCTTGGCCAGCTGCTTGAGGGCGTGGTAGATCGAGCCGGGCTTGGCGTTGGACCACTCGTGCGCGCCCCAGTATTCGAGGTCGTTGCGCACCTGGTAACCGTGGGCCCGCCCGTGCTGGCGCACCGCGCCGAGCACGAGGAGACGGATCGCTGACATGGGCTCAGCGTAGAACCCGCGAGGTCAGCCCCCGGTCGTGCCCCGTTCCTTCACGAACAGCTCGTAGGCGGTGGCCCCGTCCAGGGACTCGCGGATGATGTCGGCATGGCCGGCGTGCCGGGCCGTCTCGCGGATCAGGTGCAGACAGAGCCAGCGCACCGAGACGCGGCCCTCGGGCGGGAACCAGGGCTCGCTCGGGACCGGGAAGGTGTCGTCCAGGCTCGGCACCGAGCGGATGTACGCCTCGGTCTCCGCGGCGACCTTCTCCCAGTACGCGAGCTGCGACGCGACGGTCTCGCCGTCGACCAGCCGGAACGTCTCGTGCCAGTTGGCCTGGTCGCGCTGGACGGCCGGCGGCTCCTGCTTCGCCCGGGCGATCCAGCCCTGCTCGACGTCGGCGACATGCTTGAGCAACCCGGAGAGGGAGAGCTCGCTCGCGCTCGGCCTGCTCGCGGCCTGTTCCTCGGTCAGCCCGAGCAACGACCTGCGGATACCGCCCCGTTGGTCCTCGATGAACGTGAGCAGCGACCCGCGCTCGTCGCCCTGTGCGTCCGCGGACACGTGCGTGACCATGACCTTCGCCTTTCGCCGGTGCCGGCCGGGAGCCTGTCCCCCTGCCCGACGTCGATGAAGCTACGGGCCATCGAGGTCAGGTTCTGTCCTCAATGGCCCGCCGAAAGCACATGTCCAGAACCGGAAGCACCTGTCTAGAACGGGAACCCGCTCCGCCCGTGCTGCACCGAGATCCACTTCAGGCTGGTGAACGCGTCCAGCATCGACTCGCCGTTGAGGCGGCCCAGACCGGAGGCCTTCTCGCCGCCGAAGGGGACGATCGGCTCGTCGTGGACGGTGCCGTCGTTGACGTGGAACATGCCCGTGTCGATCTGCTTGGCGAAGTTCACGCCGCGCTCGATGTCGCCGGTGTGGACGGCGCCGCTGAGGCCGTACGGCGTGTCGTTGACGATGCTCACCGCCTCCTCCTCGCCGTCGAACGTAATGAGGAAGGCGACCGGGCCGAAGACCTCCTGGCGGAGCAGGTCGGAGCCGGCGGGGACGTCGGTGAGGACGGAGGGGGCGACCAGGTTGTCGGTGGTCGTGCCGTGGACCAGAGCCGTCGCGCCCTCGGCGATCGCCTGCTCGACGACACCCGAAAGGGCGTCCGCCTGCGAGGAGTTGATGACCGGGCCGATGACCGTCTGCGGGTCGCGCGGGTCGCCGACCTTGAGGGACTTGACCTTGGCGACGAACTTCTCGGTGAACTCGTCCCGGATCGACCGGTCGACGAGGACACGGTTCGCGGCCATGCAGACCTGGCCCTGGTGGACGTAGCGGCTGAAGACCGCCGCGTCGACCGCGTAGTCGATGTCGGCGTCGTCGAGGACCACGATCGCGCTGTTGCCGCCGAGTTCGAGCACCGTGCGCTTGAACTGCGCGGCGCAGACGGTCGCGACGTGGCGGCCGACCTTGTCGGAGCCGGTGAAGGAGATGACCTTCGGGATCGGGTGCTCGATGAACGCGTCGCCGATCTCGGCGATGTCCGTGATGACGACGTTCAGGAGACCGCCCGGCAGGCCCGCGTCCTCGAAGATCTTCGCGACCAGGGAGCCGCCGACGATCGGGGTGTTCTGGTGCGGCTTGAGGACCACGCCGTTGCCCAACGCCAGTGCGGGGGCTACCGACTTGAGGGAGAGGAGGAAGGGGAAGTTGAAGGGACTGATCACGCCGACGACGCCGACCGGGACGCTGTAGACGCGGTTCTCCTTGCCGTCCACCGGCGAGGGGATGATCCGGCCCTGGGGGCGCAGCGCGAGGTGGATCGCCTCGCGCAGGAACTCCTTGGCGAGGTGCAGTTCGAAGCCGGCCTTCAGGTGGGTGCCGCCGAGTTCGGCGATGATCACCTCGGCGATCTCCTGCTCGCGGTCCTCGATGAGCCGCAGGGCCTTCTCGAACACGGCACGGCGGGCGTAGGGGTTGGTCGCGGCCCACGCCTTCTGCGCGCGGGCGGCCGCCTGGTACGCCTCGTCGACCTCGTCGACCGTGGCTATGGTGATCGACGCGAGCTTCTCGCCGTCGTACGGGTTGAAGTCGATGATGTCCCAGGAGCCGGTGCCCGGGCGCCACTCACCGTCGATGTACTGCTGAGCCAGGTCGGTGAAGTAGGACGACATGTGATCCCTCAATCGCTCAAATCGTCAGCAGACACGATCAGTTGCAGACACGATCAACAGCAGACCGGGCGATCCCTCACGATCATCACGGTCTGATCACACGTCATCGTACTTGTGTTTCAAGAGAGTTGGAGCAGTCCCCGGAGAAGATCCCGGCTCTCGTCCGGGCCCGGACTGTCCTGCTGAAGCTCCTTCAGCGCCTTCTCGTACTGGGCCACGTCCTCGGCCTTGTCCAAGTAGAGCGCGCTGGTGAGCTGTTCGAGATAGACGACGTCCGAGAGGTCGGACTCGGGGAACGACAGGATCGTGAAGGCACCGGACTCACCGGCGTGCCCGCCGAAGCCGAACGGCATCACCTGGAGGCGGACGTTGGAGTGCTCGGAGACCTCGATCAGATGCTGCAACTGACCGCGCATCACCTCGCGGTCGCCGTACGGGCGGCGCAGGGCGGCCTCGTCCAGGACGATGTGGAAGTCCGGCGCGTTCTCGTTCACCAGGTACTTCTGCCGCTCAAGTCGCAGCGCCACCCGCCGTTCCACGTCGGCCTCGCTCGCGCCCTTCATGCCGCGCCGGACGACCGCGCGGGCGTAAGCCTCGGTCTGCAGCAGGCCGTGGACGAACTGCACCTCGTAGACGCGGATGAGGGAGGCGGCGCCCTCCAGGCCCACATAGGTGGGGAACCAACTGGGCAGGACGTCCGAGTAACTGTGCCACCAGCCCGCTACGTTGGCCTCCTTCGCGAGGGAGAGGAGTGAGATGCGCTCCGCCTCGTCCGTGATGCCGTACAGCGTCAACAGGTCCTCTACGTCCCGGGTCTTGAAGCTCACTCGCCCCAGCTCCATGCGACTGATCTTGGATTCGGAAGCGCGGATCGAGTACCCCGCGGCCTCCCGGGTGATCCCGCGTGCTTCCCGCAGTCGCCTGAGTTGCGAGCCGAGCAGCATCCGCCGCACCACCGATCCGGGCTCTCCCGCGCTCACGTTCGCCAGCCTCCCCAACCGTCTTCAGGGGCCGCAGTCTGCCACTAAAACACTTCGAGCAGTACTCGTTCGATTACAGAAATGGAAAGAAGAGGCGCCTGTTCACAGGAAGTTGTCAGGAAGACGTCAGGAAGATGCAAGACCGGGGCGCGAGAACGGCGCGAAGTTGGCGGAAAAAATGGCCAACAAGCGGTACGGGAGGGTCCAATTCGGTCAGCTGCACGTGCATCTGCCCTTGCATCTGCTGTACGCATCCGAAACCATGGTCTCGCGCCACCGCTGCATCGCAACGACCGCGAATTCCCGGGAGTGCCTCGCATGGGGACGAATGGATCGACCATGCTCGAGCCGTTACGGCAGGGCCTTCCGCCGCTGGACCCTTCGGCCGTGTCCAGCGCCGCGTCGTGTGCTCTGGCCGCCCGCTACGAAGCGGTGCGCGAGGCACGGCAGTTCACCCGCCGCACGCTCGACCAGTGGGACATAAGCGACCGCTTCGACGATGTCTGCCTCGTCGTCTCCGAACTGGTCACCAACGCGCTGCGGCACGCCCTGCCGGCCAACACCCCGCGCGTCCCGGAGCAGAACCCGCCCGTGCGGCTGCACCTGATGCGCTGGACCGAGCGGCTGGTGTGCGCCGTGCGCGACCCCAGTCACGACAGCCCCATCGCCTGCGAGTCGGAGGACTTCTCGGCGGAGTCGGGCCGCGGCCTGTTCCTCGTCGACTCGTTCGCCGACGGCTGGGGCTGGCACCCGCTGGCGGGCACGCTCAGCGGCAAGGTGGTCTGGGCGCTGTTCAGGCTGCAGGGCGGCGAGGCCGCGCAGCAGAACGCGTGAGGAACCGCGGCTCTTTTTTGATGCCGCGGTTCTACGCGCGTTCCCGCCGTTTCCGCAGGTCGGCGCGTTGTCCGGCTATCCCGCTATCAGGTGGTCGAACTCGCCGTCCTTGATGCCCAGGAGCATCGCCTCGATCTCGGCGCGGGTGTAGACGAGCGCCGGGCCGTCGGGGAAGCGCGAGTTGCGCACCGCGACGTCACCGCCGGGCAGCCGCGCGAACTCCACGCAGGATCCTTGCGAGTTGCTGTGCAGGCTCTTCTGCCAGGCCACTCCGTCCAGCTGCGTGGCAGCCATGCCGTTGTACACGTCGAACCCCAAGTACACGCTGTCAACGCGGTGGTCCACAGGTCGCTCCCGGTTGTGCACTGGCTGGTGTGGCCATTGATGCAGTGGTCAACTGTTCCGGATCATAGCCCTGTTCATGTGCAGATGCATGGGCAGATGCACGTGCACGGGGGGTGGTCCTCCGGTTACAGCTTTGACGACTGCTTTACCGATGCCGTTCCAGCGTCTGCCCAGGACCGGGCAGGACATGTACTAAGGAAGACGTGTACGGGGCCCCGCATGTTCCATGCGACGGGCAGCTATCGGGTCGAGTACGGCAACAATGCCATCTCCCGGGCGTTCTTGATCGCAGCCGCCAACTGCCGCTGCTGCCGCGCCGATACGCCGGTGACCCGACGGCTGCGGATCTTGCCGCGATCGGAGACGAAGCTCCGCAACAGCGCGGTGTCCTTGTAGTCGATGTACGTGACTCCGGCCGCGTCCAACGGATTACGGCGGGACTTGGCGGGCCGGCGCGCGGACTTGAGATCGGGCTTGCGGGGCACGGTCAGATCTCCAGAAGGGTGTCGAAGGCGGACGGGATGCGCTTCCAGGCGCTACGGCCCGCGGCGTACTCGATGTCGGTCAACAGGCAGGACTCCAGGAGCAGTTCGAGCCCGTCGCGGTCGAGACCGGGAGACGTGAAGACAAGGTGCTGACAGCAGTCCCCGTGCTCCGGATGCCAGTCGAGCGCGGCGGCGGCCCGACGCACCGCCGGCACCAACTCCCAAGCGGCATCCGGCAACGAGGCCAGCCACGGTCCCGCGCTCTCCACGCACAGCGCGCCCCCGGCCGCGTCCCAGTGCAGCAATGAGTCCGGCTTGTCCGCCAGCCAGAACCGCCCCCGGCTCCGGGCGGCGGCACAGGTGATGTCCTCAAGTGCCGCGTACAGCCGCTCCGGATGGAAGGGGCGGCGCCGGTGCCAGACGAGTGTGCTCACCCCGTGGGCATCGGCCTCGACGGGGAGGAGGGCGCAGGCGGGGTGTTGGGCTGCGGCTGCGGCTTCTACGTCGAAGCCGGCGAGGGCTGCGTGGGCGAGGACGCTGCGTGGGGCGGGGTTGGGGGACCGAGGTGGGGGTGGGTGGTTCGGGTTGTGTGCGGGGTGCGGGTCGGTGGGGGCTGGTCGCGCAGTTCCCCGCGCCCCTGGGGGGTTGGGGGTGGGCGGGGTGGGAGTCTGCGCCGGGGTGCGGGCGGGGTTGGCGGGGTCGTCGCGCGGAGGCGGTGCGGGAATCGCCCGGTCGCCGCGCAAGAGCAGGGCGGGGTTCGTCGGGGTGTCGTGGCCGGTCTGGGTGCTTCTGTTTCTCGGCAAGTCGGCGCCCCCGACCGGTACTTGGCGGGCCGTTGGGTGCAACTGGCCCAGTAGTTCACGGTCTTCGTCGTCGGCGTTGGGCGAGTCGAGGACGGCGAGGACCGGGGCGTACTCCAGTTGGCGGGCGAAGGTGTCCGCGACGGTTCGCTGGTCCGTGGCCGCCGCCGCGAGGCCGGTTTCGGCGAGGTCGTCGCCGTTGCCGAGGTACGGGAGGAGCAGGGACGGGTCCACGGCGGTGATGACGGCGGTGACCGTGAGGCCGCCGGCGGTGATCACCTCGGCCATCGCCTTGGGTTCGACGGAGTCCCACAACTCGACCACGGCGAGCCGGACTTGACCGGCTGCGGCGAGTCGGCGGAGTTCCGGGACCAGGTCCTCGCGGAGCGCGCAGCACGCGCAGTCGTTGACCAGCGGGGTCTCGCCCGCGTCGAGGATGCCCGTGGCGTCCCTGACCGTGCGGACGACCGTGCCGGCAGCGGCCGTAGCGAGGTCGTGGTGGAGTACGACGCTGCCGGGGACGTCGTGGAGGAGTTGGGCGACAGTCGCCCTGCGGGCGTCGGCGTGCAGGCCGGCGACGATCGCGACGGAGAGGTCGGGCACGGTCAGGCCTGCTTCCCGTACCGGCGCTCGAAGCGCTCCACGCGGCCGGCCGTGTCCAGGACGCGGGCCGTGCCGGTGTAGAAGGGGTGGCTGACGTCCGAGATCTCGACGTCGACGACGGGGTAGGTGTTCCCGTCCTCCCACTCGATCGTCTTCGTGCTCGTCATCGTCGAGCGGGTGAGGAAGGCGTGGTTCGCGGCGCGGTCCCGGAAGACGACGGGGCCGTAGGGCGGGTGGGTGTTCTCGCGCATCTCGGTCAGCGCTCCTCTCGGAAGTCGACGTGGCGGCCGACGGCCGGGTCGTACTTGCGCAGGGTCAGGCGGTCGGGGTCGTTGCGGCGGTTCTTGCGGGTCACGTAGGTGTAGCCGGTGCCGGCTGTGGACCTGAGTTTGATGACCGGGCGGAGTTCGTTGCGAGCCATGCCTGATACCTTACTGAAAATGAATTCCATTAGCAGCACCGGCTACGGCCCCGATCGAGGAGAGGTACGTCACTCGTGTCCGCCCACTGCATGCTGACCGGCGCACAGCCCGGCTTCGGCAACCGCATCTCCCACTCCCACCGGCGCACCTCGCGCCGTTTCGACCCGAACATCCAGTCCAAGCGCTACTGGCTGCCCGGCGAGGGCCGGTACGTACGGCTGCGGCTGAGCACGAAGGGGATCAAGACCGTGGACGCGATCGGCGTCGAGGCGGCCGTGGCCAGGATCCGCGAGCGCGGGGTGCGGGTCTGATGGCGAAGAAGAGCAAGATCGCGGCGAACGAACGACGGCGGGAGATCGTCGCGCGGTACGCGGCGCGGCGGGCCGAGCTGAAGGAGATCGTCCGGCGGCCCGGTTCGACGGAGGCCGAACGGGCCGCCGCGCAGCGGGAGTTGCGGAGCCAGCCGCGCGACGCGAGCGCCACGCGGGTCCGCAACCGCGACCAGGTCGACGGGCGGCCCCGGGGCTACTTCCGCGCCTTCGGGCTGTCCCGGGTGAATCTGCGCGGGCAGGCTCACAGCGGATACCTACCCGGTGTCCGCAAGTCCTCCTGGTAACCACTGGTAGCTTGCTGCGGTCGTACCGGCCGAGGCCGAGGCCGAGGCCAACGCCGATCGGGCGGCCGTCCGCGTCCGGCTACAGCTTGGGAGCTACGAGTGACTACGGCGAATTCGACGGTGTCGGCAGCGTCCAGGGTTTCGGCGGTACGGATCGTGGCCGTCGCTGCCGGTCTGGCGGGGGCGCTCGCGTTGACCGCGTGCAGTGGCGGGGACTCCAAGGACGACTCCTCGTCCACGCCGAGCGCGTCCGCGACGTCCACGGCGTCCGCGGGCTCCGGGAGTTCCGGGGGTTCCAGCAGCGGCCCGTCGGCCGCGTCCGACGGGCTGCAGGGCAGTTGGCTCGCCACGACGGACGGCAAGGCGGTGGCCCTGGTGGTCACCGGCAAGCAGGCCGCGATGTTCTCCACCGGCGGGAGCGTGTGCAGCGGGACCGCCGGTGAGGAGGCGGGCATGCAGATGATCCACCTCAAGTGCACCGACGGCAGCAAGACCCGAGCCACCGGAATGGTCGACTCCGTCAGCAAGTCGGCGCTCGCGGTCACCTGGTCGGGGAGCCTCGGCAAGGAGACGTACACGCGCTCCGAGGGCGGACAGTGGCCGTCGGGGTTGCCTACGGCGAGCTTGGGGTCGTAGGGGTGATCCCGGGGGGCATGGGGCTGGGGTGATCCCGGGGTCGTAGACCCGTCATGGCCCTGAGGTTGTAGGCCTTGGGGTGGGGGCCGTGCGTAGCTCCCGGGGTGTAGGCCGGTCGGCGGAGGGGGGTTCGGTGCGGGATGATCCCCTCATGCGCACTGTTCCCCTCGCCGTCGCCGCACTCGCGTCGGCTCTGCTTCTGACCGCCTGCGACAGTGGCGGCGGCGGTGGTTCCTCCGACAGCAAGAACGGGTCGGCCTGCTCGTTCGACGGGGTCGCCGTCCAGGTCGGGCCGGCCAGTACCGCTCCGGCCGCCGGTGACACCGGTGAAGTCCCCGTCTCGCTCACCAATCAGAGCAAGCCGTGCGACCTGAACGGGTTCCCGGGTGCCACGCTGGCGGGCGGCGGCACCAAGGTCGTCCTCTCCACCCAGAAGGGCGCCAAGGCGCAGAAGCTGAAGCTCGCCAAGGGCGACGCGGCCTCCTTCACCATCACCTACGTGCGCGGCAAGGCGGGCGACAAGCTGAGCCTGGCCGCGACGAAGGTGGTCATCACGCTGCCCGGCAGCAGCGACACCGCGAGCTACAAGTGGTCGTACGGCCCCGTCCAGGGCAAGACCTCCGTGAGCGACTCGGACGCCTCGGTCAGCGCGTTCACTCAGGCCGGCGACTGACGGCCGTCAGTCCAGCGGCGGTCGGGCCCTGACCTGGGCCCGGTCCGCCGCCTCGGCGCCCTGCGTCCAGCCCGCCTCGTCGGTGACACCGCGCAGGCGGGTCGTGGTCGTCTCCGGGAACATCGCGTCGACGCGGTCGGTGACGGCGACCTCGCGGGTGGCGAGCACCGGGAGCAGGTCGTCGGTCACCTGCGTCCCGGCGGCGCGTGCCAGCCGGTCCCCGATGCGGTGGGCGTAGGCCGCGAGGAAGGACTGCCGGAAGGTCTTGGTCCGCCGGCGGCCACCCGCCCGCTGGGCCGCCTCCGCCCGCGTCATCGCGGTCGTGGCCTGCACGAGGAGCGAGGTGTAGAGGAGTTCGACCACCTCCAGATCGCCCTCGAAACCGACGACGGTCGAGAAACCGAAGGCCTCGTTCCAGACGGCCCGGCAGTGGTTCGCACCGGCGACCGCGTCCAGCAGCACCGCCTTCGCCTGCTCGTACGGCGCCTCGACCCCGATCCGGCACGCGCCGGGCGCGTCCTTCGCCGGCGCCTGCGCGTCGAGCAGCGCCTCGTCGATACTGTGCCGCGCCATCAACTCCTGCGCCTTGGCACTCAGCGCCTCCGCCTCCTCCGGAAACCCGGTCGCCTCCGCCTTCGCGAGCAGCGCGCGGATCCGGGTGAGCATGCGGGAGGCCGGCCGACGGTTCTCGTGCCGTTTCGGTTCGTGTCCGTCGTCCAGGGGTTCGAGGCTCGGCAGCCGCAGGAGCAGACGGTACAGCTCCAGCACGGTGGTGGCGTGCGTGAAACGGTCCGTGCGGGCCGGCTCTTCGGCGCTCAGTTCGTCGACCTGCGCCGCCCAACGGGGGCCGCGCGCCCGGTCGTCCGGCGCCTGCGCGCGGATCAGCGCCGAGACGAGCCGTACGTGCACGTCGTCCAACTCCCGCCGAACCAGCCGTACGACATCCGCCGGCTGCCAGCCGCGCCGCCATGCCGCCGCCACGAACTCCCTTCCCCGGCCGGCCAGTTCGGGGTCCGCGGCGGGGTCGGCGGCGAGGATCGAGGCGCCTGCGTCGAGGGCGTCGTGGGTGTCGGTGTAGAGGGCGGCCTCGAAGGCTCGCTCGACGGTGGGGGTCTTGCTGGTCACGGGGTGATCGTGTCATGGGGTGGGGGGCTGGTCGCGCCCGCGCGGCGGAGCCGCATATCGATACAGCCCCGCGCCCCTATGGGCATCGGGGTGGGCGGGGTGCCGGGGATCGCCTGGTCGTCGCGGGGCCTGAGGGGATCCGGTGCTCGGCGAGAGCCCGGAGCGGTGTGGGCGTTGATCACATGCTTGGCGGTGCTGTTCGGGGATGGGGCGGCGGTACTGGACTCGATGGCCTGCCGCCAAGTACACGCGCGGCTCGGTGAGTTGGCGGATCGGTAGGCCCTGACGCCGGTGTTCGTCCCGCGCGATCCGGTGACCTCGTCGTACGGCGACCGGGTCGTTTTCCTCTTCGGCGGGCGGGGAGCAGGGAGTTTCGCGGGCCGACGACGGCCGAAGGGTGGCGGGCCCGTCGGGGCTGGGAGAAGTGCCATGCTGATCCTTTCTTCGTTGCCGCACGCGTTGGCCTCGCCGTTCCGTCGCTTCGTCTTTGTGGCGCTCGGGGTTGCCGGCCTCGCCCTGCGGTGGGCGTGCCGGTCCGAGTACCGCGGGGCGCCGAAGCGGCTCACTCATCCACACCCTGTGGACAACCAACTCCTCGCGTGAATCGGGGCGTTGGGCCGCGCATGGGTGAACGGTGGCGGCCGACGGGTGCGCGGAACACGGTCGGGAGCCGCGCGCCGGTCGCTGCGGTGCAGGCGGTGGTGAGTGATCGGGCGCTCGTCCTGACGGTGGACGGGCGCCGGCTCGCCGACCTGGCGGCAGCACGCGGTTCCGCGCAACTGGGCTCTGTCGTCGCTCTGTTCGGCACGGCCGCCCGGGTGCACGCCCTCGCCTCTGTGCGCGTCTCCGCGTTCTTACGGCGTCGGCCTTGGCCTTGGCCTTGGCCTTGGCCTTCGTGATCGTGGCGCATTGCGCTGCGGCGAAGGGAGTTGGGGCTGATGCGGATGACAGGGGCGAAACGGGGCAGGTGCAGGGGATGCCACTCAGGGAGGCGGGGGTACGTAACTGAGGAGGCCCGGTGACGAGGCCAGGCGCGTGTGCCTCTCAACTCGCCAGTCGTGCAGGCGCGTTGGAGCTCCGAGCACCGGCTGGCAAGATCGCGTCGTATGGAGACCTTGCCGTTTGACGCCGTGCTGTGTGACTTCGATGGAGTCGTGCACGTGTGGGATCCGGACGGGATGAACGCGTTGGACCGGGCCTGGGGACTGGCCGAGGGGACGTTGGCCGGGGTCGCGTTCGAGGGTGAGCTTCTGCAGGCGGCTGTGACGGGGCAGTTGGGCGATGAGGAGTGGCGGTGCCGGATCGCCGACGACCTGGCGCCCGTCTGCGGATCGGCCGAACGGGCCCGTGAGTTGGTGGCCGCGTGGAGCGCGCTCACTGGCCGGGTCGACCCCGACGTCGTGGAACTGCTCGCCGAAGTCCGCCGCACTGTGCCCGTGGTCCTGGTCTCCAACGCCACTACCCGGCTGGAGACTTACCTCGCCGAGGTCGGGCTGGCCGGGTCGTTCGACGCGGTGGTCAACACCGCCCGCGTCGGGGTGGCCAAGCCGGACCCGCGTGTCTTCGAGTTGGCCGCGCGGCGCGTCGAAGTCGAGGCCAAGCGCTGCCTGTTCGTCGACGACACCGTCGGCCATGTGATCGCCGCCCGGGAGGCGGGACTGACGGGGCTGCACTACGAGCACGTCGGTCAACTGCGTGACGCGGTCGCGCCGTTGCTGCGTCGAGAGTGACGCCGGTGCTCGACACCGTGCCCGTCCGGCGGATCGCCGGGGAGTTGAAGGCCCAGCCGATGAGTCCTTGCGCGCAGATCGACAGGAAGGGCGACCTCTTCGAGCTCGTGCACGACACCGCCGTAGAGGAGACCCTCGTAGGGGACGTCCCCTACGACTGGCGGGAGGCGTTGCGCGTGCTCGCGCGGTACAACGAACGGGCCCGGAGTTCCGATCGGGTCCGCCTCGCTCAAGCGCATGGGTGAATCCGCGGCGGCGGTGCGGGGGTTGGATGCGAAGGGTGCCGTTCTGCGGGCGCTCATTCGCCGTGGACACCGTCATGCTGGGCCGCGTGATGGCCGAACTGTCGGGCGGGATCCGGCACCGGGCCACCGAGGCCGTCAGCAGTGCGCGTGCCGCGAGGCCACCACGGAGTACATCCGGACGCGGATCGGCGCCGGCAAGCTCCCCCATCTCACCGACGCCCGTTTCTCCGAGCTGCTCTACAACGACGATCCCGAGGCGAGTTTCGAGTGCGGTGTCGCCGGATCACTCGCGCAGTAGCGGCTCACGCAGTGGAATTCCGCGACCACTCACCGCCACACGCTTCTAGAAGGCGCTCGCAGCCGCCGCTTCCGCCGCCGGTAGCAGTTCCTTGCTCTGCTGGATCATTCTCTCGTACGTGCGGTCGTGGTCCGCATTGTCGAGAGCGAATCGCAGGAGGGAGCCGGACCAGGCGTCGAAAAGGGCGAACGTGCGGTCCACCATGCGCTTGGATTCCTCGCGCTGGGCGTCGTCGAGGGAGGGCAGGCTTGTTTCTTCGACTTCCGGGGACTTGATGCTGTGCGACGCTTCCGCCATGTAGTGCTTCGTACCGAAGAATTCGCATTCACGGCCGTCCCGCAAGGCGATTCCGCGACAGTGGGTGAAGATCGTGATGGAGACGGCCTCGATGGACTCGACCATGGCGAAGACGGCGTACGTGGGTGCGTCGGCGGCGAGTGCGGCCAGTTCCAGGACGAGGCGTCGGGAGTGCTGGAAGTCCGCGCTCCACAGGACGCGGGCGGCGTCCGAGAGCGGCATTTCGCGATCGGCACCCAGCTTCTCCAGGTCGGTCAGCATCCACTGCCAGTGGAAGTCCTCCTCGTACGTGTGGGCGTTCAGCAGGGCCTGCAACCGGTCGAGTTCGGCCTCTTCCTCGCCTTTGCGGAAAACGTACTTGTTCAGGTCGGAGTAGCCCATGATGAACGGAATCACACTGGGGCCCCACGCCAGGCGCTTTTCGCCGGGGAGTGACTCGTCGGCCAATAAGTCGGTGAAGAACTCATGCCCTTCGTACGATGTCCGACATTCCTCTATGTAATCGATGACCTTTTGCACGATAACTCCATTGGGGAGGCAGGGATGTCGGAGATGTTGGGGATGTCGGAGGTGACGACCCGCCATATCTATCATTATCGAAATCGCCGCAGGTCGGCTTTTACTTGATCACGCCCTCACCTTCACCCCACGGACAGGTGTCAACCCGGAGTTGACACCCCGACGGTGTCAACCTAAGGTTGACACATGACGACCAACCCGAACGTCACCTCATCCGTACGTCTCGACGACCTCATCGCGGCCATCAAACTGGTCCACCCCGCACCGCTCGACCAACTCCAGGACGCGGTCATCGCCGCCGACCACCTGGGCGACGTGGCCGACCATCTGATCGGGCACTTCGTCGACCAGGCCCGGCGTTCCGGCGCGTCCTGGACGGACATCGGCAAGAGCATGGGTGTCACCCGGCAGGCCGCCCAGAAGCGCTTCGTGGCGAAGGAGTCGGCCGACCTCGACCCCAGTCAGGGGTTCGGCCGGTACACGCCGCGCGCCCGCAACACGGTGATGGCCGCCCACAACGAAGCCATCGCCGCCCGCAACCCCGAGGGCCGCCCCGAGCACCTGGTCCTCGGTCTCCTCGCCGAACCGGACGGCCTCGCGGCCAAGGCGATCATCGCGCAGGACGTCCTCCTGGACGCCGTACGCCAAGCCGCCACCGCCGCCCTCCCCCCGGCCGCCGACGAGGTCCCGGACCTCGTCCCCTACGGCCCCGGCGCCAAGAAGGTCCTCGAACTCACCTTCCGCGAGGCCCTGCGTCTCGGCCACAACTACATCGGCACCGAACACATCCTGCTGGCCCTCCTGGAGCATGAGAACGGCGAGGGCGTCCTCAATGGCCTCGGCATCGACAAGCCGACGACCGAACAGCACATCGCGGAGATGCTCAGCGGGTTTCAGGGCTGAGACGGGCAGCCCGCCGCTCGGGTCAGAACTGGCTCGTGTCGAGGTCGAACCCGAGCGGCTCGGGCAGCGCCACGGTCTTGGAGATCTCGATCTCGGCGGCACGCGTGTAGCGGTCGCCGGTGGGCTCGCTGTAGACGATGACCGTCCCGGCCTCGCGGTCGATCAGCAGGTAACAGGGGATGCCGGCACGGGCGTAGCCGCGGAGTTTGGGACCGCGGTCGTTGTGGGCGGTGGACTCGGAGGTCACCTCGCCGACGAGCACGATGGGCGCGGGGTCGTGATAGCGCCGGTCGTCGGCGAAACTGCCCTTCGGGGCGATCACCAGATCGGGGACGACCTTGCCGGTGAGGGACGCGTCCGGAACGTCCAGGCCGATACCGGTATACGTACGCAGATCGCCGTCGTGACGGTTGAGCGTGACCTGCTCCGCCGTCTCGGACACGATCTCCTCATGCTCCCCATTGGCCGGAGGCACCACGTGGATCTTCCCTTCGATCAACTCCACGCGCCAACCCTCCGGGGCAGCGGCGTCGAACGTGTCGAAGGCGGCCTCGACCGAAGCGTCCATGCGCCTCTCCTCAGTCGGACTCGGATGAGGACTCATCGGACTCGGATTCGGATGAGGACTCAGTCGGCGTTCTGGGGCGGTCAGTGCCACGGCGGACCTCCTTCGTACGGAGCGACCCTGTCAGCGTAGGCGAGAGGGCCGTCCGTGATCTCGTGACGCGTCACCCGTACGAGTGTGCGCGTGACGTTTCTTCGCTCGGAGACGCTGTGCGGGCGACGCGATTCGCGCAGGTCGGGGGCGTTGTCAGACCCGCGTGCCACACTCGCCAACATGACCGATCGCTGGGCGCTCGCGCCGGCCGAGGGCGGTGGTGTGGAGGTCGCCGCCCTCGGTCCTGACGGGCTGCCCACGGGGGCGGTGGGGCGGGAGGCGGATCTTGTCGAGGCCGTGCGGGGGCGGCCCGACGTGGGGCGGTGGGTGTGGCGGTCCACGGCCGAGGTGTATCCGGCGCTGCTCGCCGCGGGGGTACGGGTGGAGCGGTGCTACGACGTCGAGGACGCCGAGACGCTGCTGCTCGGGCACGAGGGGCGGCACGGCGAGCCGCGGTCGGCAGCGGCCTCGCTGGCCCGGTTGCGGGGCGTGGCCGTACCGCCGGATCCGCCGCAGCGGGCCGCCGAACCGGGCGCGCAGCCTTCGCTCTTCGAACCGCAGAGCGTCCATCTCCCCCTGGCCGACCTGCTCGCCGTGTACGCCGAGCAGCAGCGGCGGCACGACGCCACCACCCACCCCGACCGGATGCGGCTGCTCACCGCCTCCGAGTCGGCGGGGATGCTGGTCGCCGCCGAAATGAACCGGGCGGGGCTGCCGTGGAGCGCCGACGTGCATCGGGAGATGCTGCACGAGTTGCTGGGCGAGCGGTACGCGGGCGGGGGTGAGCCGCGGCGGCTCGCCGAACTCGCGGACGAGGTGTCCGTCGCCTTCGGGAGACGGGTGCGGCCCGATCTGCCGGCTGACGTGGTCAAGGCGTTTGCCGAAGCCGGGATCAAGGTCAAGTCCACCCGGCGCTGGGAGATCCAGTCCCTCGACCATCCGGCCGTGAAACCGCTGCTGGAGTACAAGAAGCTGTACCGGATCTGGGTGGCGCACGGGTGGTCCTGGCTGCAGGACTGGGTGCGGGACGGGCGGTTCCGGCCGGAGTTCCTCGCCGGCGGGACCGTCACCGGGCGCTGGGTCACCAACGGCGGGGGCGGGCTGCAGATCCCCAAGATCATCCGGCGGGCCGTGGTCGCCGACCCGGGCTGGCGGCTCGTCGTCGCCGACGCCGACCAGATGGAACCGCGGGTGCTCGCCGCGATCTCCCGCGACCCCGGGCTGATGGAGGTGGCCGGACGCGCCACCGACCTCTACCAGTCCGTGTCCGACCGCGCCTTCTCCGGCGACCGCGACCAGGCCAAGATCGCCGTGCTCGGCGCGGTCTACGGCCAGACCTCCGGCGACGGCCTCAAGAACCTCGCCGCGCTCAGACGCCGGTTCCCCAAGGCGGTGGCGTACGTCGACGATGCCGCGAAGGCCGGCGAGGAGGGGCGGCTCGTACGGACCTGGCTGGGGCGGACCTGCCCGCCGGTGGCCGGGGGCGAGGACGCGGCGGAGGAGGCGGGCATCCCCCAGGACGAACCCGTCACGACCCCCGCCGACCAGGGCTGGGTGCCGGGTTATGCCTCCACCAACTCCCGCGCCCGGGGCCGTTTCGCCCGCAACTTCGTCGTCCAGGGCAGCGCGGCGGACTGGGCCCTGCTGATGCTGGCCGCGCTCCGGCGGTCCTGCGCCGACCTTGCGGCCGAGCTGGTCTTCTTCCAGCACGACGAGGTGATCGTGCACTGCCCGGAGGCGGAGGCCGATACCGTCGCCGCCGCGATACAGGAGGCGGCCGACCTCGCCGGGCGGCTGACGTTCGGGGAGACGCCGGTGCGGTTTCCCTTCACGGTGGCGGTGGTTGAGTGTTACGCCGATGCCAAGTAGGGCGGGGGAAAGATTCGGGTTGTCAACGCGCGTCACGCTGTGACAACAGCTCGCCGAGTTCCTGGACGACGGCCTTCTCGTCCGTCCCGTCGAGCGCGTCGAGGGCCGCCCGCCATGCGTCGTACGCCTCCTCCGCGCGGCCCTGTTCCCGTAGCAGCAGGCCGAGTTGGTGCCGGGCCAGGCCGCCCATGTAGCGGTCGGCGCGGGCGTCCGCGCGGCGGAGCAGTTCGGCGCACTCGGTGCCGGCGCGTTCGGTGTGGGCCTGTGCGGTGTCGGCCCGTTCCGTGTCGGCCCGTTCCGTGCGGCCGAGGAGGCGGAGGGCGCGGACCAGGCCGAGGCGGGTCTGTGACTCGCCGTGCCAGTCGCCGTGGCCGCCGAGGATGCGCAGGCTCTCCTCGAAGTGCGGTACGGCGGCGGCCGGTTCGCCGAGGGTGAGGTGGGCGTAGCCGATGTTGCAGTGCGCGGAGTGCTGCACGATGACCGCGCCGATCTCGTCGCCGATGGCGAGGGAGCGGCGGTGCTGTTCGATGGCGGCGCGGGGGTCGGTGTGTTCGTACAGGTTGCCGAGGTGGCTGTGGGTCACGGCCTCGCCGTACGGGTCGTTCAACTGCCGTGAGTGGGCGAGGCTTTGGCGCAGGGCGACCCCGGACTCGGCGTAACGGCCCAGGCCTTCGAGGAGCAGGCCGCGGTTGTTCAGGCAGCGGCGGATCCAGGAGACCGTGTCGAGCCGCCACCAGATCGCCAGGGCCTGGTCGTTGAGAGCGAGCGCCTCGTTCTGCCGGCCGGCCAGGAAGTGCAGCCCGGCGAGATCGCCCAGCGCGTACGCCTCCGCCGCCGCGTCCCCGAGCCGCCGGGCCGCGCCGAGGGCGGCCCGGCCGAGCACCTCCGTCTCGGCGACGCGGCCGCTGCGCAGGACGTAGGGGAAGAGGAGCCGGACGAGGGTCGAGACGTGGGCGGTCCGGCGGAGATCGGGGGTGTCGCGGTACCGGGTCACCAGCGTCACCACGTTCTCCAGCTCCAAGTCGCCCCAGGCGAAGGCGTCTTCGGGGCGGGGGAAGGGGGTGGTGGACGCCACCTCGGTTGCGTGGCCGGGGAGTTGGGCCGCTGTCGGCCGGCGGCGGTCGTCCTGGTCGAGGCCTGGTTCGACGATCGCGGTGAGGGTGCGTTCGGCGTGGGCGGCGTACCAGGCGAGGGCGGTTGTTGTGGGGTCGGGTTCGGCGGGGGTGGGTTCGGAGGAGAGGGGGGCTCGGGAGAAGGGGGCGTCTACGGGGCCGGTGTCAGCGGGGTTCGTCGCCACGAAGGCGGAGTCGGCGAAGGCGCCCTTCCCTTCCCTGCCGCCTCCCTTGGCCCCCTCCCCCTCCAACTCCCCTCTCCCATAAGCCAGTTCGCGGGCGAAGTCGCGGACCAGGTCGTGGGGGGCGTAGCGGCCGTACGACGTCTCCTCCAGGAGGGCTACGTCGACCAGGCGGTCGAGGGCTGCCTCGGCGCGGCGTTCGTCGGTGTCGGCGAGGCGGGCGAGCAGGGGGGCACCGTAGGCCGGGAGGTCGAGGGTGCCGATGTGGTGCAGGGTGCGGGCCGCGTCGCGGTCGGTCTCGCGGTCCGAGGCGGCGAGGGCGTCGTGGGCGACGGCCAGGGAACGGCGGACGCTGAGGTCGTCGTACTCCAGGTGGTGCAACCGGCCTTCTGTGGCGGCGAGTTGACCGGCCAGGACGTCCGGGGTGAGGGCCCGGCGGGCGGCCAGTCGGGCCGCGACGATGCGCAGGGCGAGCGGGAGGCGGCCGGTGAGTTCGACGAGCGGGTGGGCCGCGTCGAGGCCGTCGCGACCGGAGACGGCGCGCAGCAGCGCGGCGCTGTCCTCGCCGGACAGGGGGGTGAGCGGGAAGCGGCGGGCGCCGTCGAGCGCGGTCAGCGGCGAACGGCTGGTGACGATCACCGCGCAGCCGGTGCCGGCCGGCAGCAACGGCCGTACCTGGGCGGCGTTCTCGGCGTCGTCCAGCACCATCAGCGTGCGGGTGGGGGCGAGCAGGGAGCGGAGCAACGCGCTTGCCGCGTCCGGGTGTTCGGGGATGTGACGCGGTTCGGCGCCGAGGTCGCGGAGCAGGGCGCGCAGTGCCTGGCCGGAGGTGAGGGGGGTCATGCCGGGGGTGGCGCCGTGCAGGTTCACGTACAACTGCCCGTCGGAGAAACGGTTCCTCAACCCATGGGCCGCGTGCAGCGCGAGCGCGCTCTTGCCTACGCCGGCCATGCCGCTGATGACGGCGAGGGGTTGCGCTCCGGGGTCGGCGGAGAGGGGGGCGAGGGTGTCGTGCAGGGCGTGGAGGGTTTCGGCGCGGCCGGTGAAGTGGGCTGGTGGGGGCGGGAGTTGGGCGGGGCGGGGGGTGGGTTGACCTCGGGAGTCGGGGGCGGTGGGGTGGGAGGTCGTGGGCACGTCAGGTGCGGAGGGTGCGCCGGGCACGTTCACCGGCTCGTCCGCGTAAGCGGCCTCGGCGGCTCCGGCACGACCCGGAGCCCCGATGTGATCTGCGTCCCCGATGTGACCGGCATCCTCGATGTGACCGGCATCCCCGACCCGACCGACGTCCTCGATATGCCCGGCGTCCGCCGCCCGTCGCATGGCCGCGTCCCGCGCCGCCGCCGTCCCTCGCGGCAGTTTCCACGCCTCCCGCACCTCGGTGCCCTGCGGCATCTCCGCACGCGTCTCCCAGGCCGGGGCCCTCCGCGGCACATCCCCGTCCTGGGCTGCCGCCCCCTGCGCCCCTTCCCCACCCGCCTCACGAGCCACCTCCCCAACCCCCACCCCCCGCAACACCTCCGCATGCGCCCCCCGAACCCCCGCCCCCGGCTCGATACCCAGCTCCTCGATCAGGCGGTTGCGCAGGTCCCGGTGGACGGCGAGGGCCTCCGCCTGGCGGCCGGTGTGGTGGAGGGCGAGCATCAGCTGGCGGTGGTAGGACTCGCGGAGGGGGTGGTCGGCGACCAGGGCCGCCAACTCCGGTACCAGCGCGCCGAGTCGGGGGCTGCCCAGGGCCAGCTCCGCGTCGTAGCACCATTCGAGGGCGAGGAGACGGGCCTCGGTCAGGCGCTGGGCGAAGGCGTAGCCGCCGAGTTCGGCGGGGAGGCCGGTGAGCGGGGTGCCGCGCCAGAGGGCGAGGGCCGCCGTGCAGGCGCGGACGGTCGCGGGCCAGTCCTTCGCCGCGTGCGCGGTGCGGGCCGTGGCGACGTGGGACTCGAAGACGTGGACGTCCAACTCGCCCTCGCCGACGCGGAGTACATAGCCGGGCGGTACCGCCCGCAACCGTTCGGGGTCGTCGAGGAGGCGGCGGAGGCGGGTCACGTGGTTGTGCAGGGAGGCGTGTGCCGACGCCGGCGGTGACCCGCCCCACAGGGCGTCCTTCAGGGCCTCTACGGAGACCACCCGGCCGGGTTCGAGAAGCAGCGCGGCCAGCAGCACCCGCACCTTGGGGCTGCCGATGGGGTGCACGGCATCATCGTCGGCAGGGTCGAAAAGCACGGGCGTGCCCAGCAGTCCGAACCGCAGCTCGTCCCGCATCACACCGAACCCGTCACCCTTCCGCGCGGTCTCTCATGGCCGCGCCTGCCCCTTGGCGGATATCCGCCCTGTTCACGACGGTTTCCCGCCACCCTGCACCGGCCGCCGAACGCCGGAACCGTTGCCGTACCGGGCGTCTCCCGTCGCCGTCCGGCGGCTTCAGGCCACGCGGCCCTGGAGCGTCGTGCGCACCATTGGCCACATGTTAGCGATTCGTTGGTGCGACCTGATGTGATCACATCATCGGATCTGGCCCGACGGCGCGCGCGTACGACGCGCAGCTCGGGGGAGTGTCGCCGTCGCGGCCGGGTCCGGGGACGCGAGAGGGCCCCGGTCGGCGGAGGCGAACGACCGGGGCCCTCGTCCCTTACATCCGAGGTACTACGGGACGGTCAGTGACACCTGAGGTACTACGGGTCGGCCAGAAACCTCAGAGGTACTACGGGGTACTACGGGTGCTACGGGGCCTACGGGGCCTACGGGGCCGTCAGATGACCGGCGGGCGCCCCAGCCGCGTCAGCCGCCACACCGTCCGCCACCGCATCGCCCGCCGCTCCCCCGCCGGTTCGCGCACGCCCTCCACGAACCCGCCGAACCACGCCCGCAGCCCGGCGACCGACCGCGTCCGTACGAGCGTGAGCAGCGTCCAGATGCCCAGGTGGACCGGGATCAGCGCGAGCGGGAGGCGGCGGCGGGCCAGCCAGACGCGGTTGCGGGCGGTGACCCGGTAGTAGATGGCGTGCCGGGCGGGCGAGGTCTTGGGGTGCTGGAGGAGCAGCTCGGGGGCGTACAGGATGCTCCAGCCGGCGTCGGCGGCCCGCCAGGCGAGGTCGGTCTCCTCGTGCGCGAAGAAGAACTCGGCCGGCCAGTCCCCCGTCTCGGCGAGCATGGCCATGCTCAGCGCGTGCCCGCCGCCGAGGAACCCGGTGACGTACCCGCCCTCCATCGGATCCCCCGCGCCGACCCGCGGCACATGGCGCCGCTGGGTCTCCCCGTGCTCGTCCGCGATCCTGAACCCCACGATGCCCAGGCGGGGTTCGGCCGCGTACAGATCGCGCACGCGGCGCAGCACGTCCGCGTCGACGAGCAGTCCGTCGTCGTCGAGTTCCACCACGACGTCCACGTCACCGAACGCGCGGAGCCGGGCCAGACCCACGTTGCGGCCGCCGGGGCAGCCGAGGTTCTCGTCGAGGTCGATGGTGGTGACCTCGCCGGGGAGGGAGAGCCGGTCGGTGAACTCCGGGAGCCGGCAACCGTTTCCGACGATCACGATCCGGGTCGGCGGGAGGTCCTGTTTGGCCACGGATTCGAGCAGCGCGTCGACCTCGGCGGGCCGGTTTCCCATGGTCACCACGGCGACGGCGATCCTCGGTCCGACCACGTCGCTCACTCCATCCGGCACGTCTCTGGCTCCATCCGGCCATCCGGCGATGCCCGCGCCCTGACCGCGCAGCACTCACCGTTCACCAAGATGTTGCCTCAGGTCGGCCGGTTACTCCGACCCAAGTTCATTTTGCGGGACCTTTGTTGTGGCTTTGCCGGATTTCCGCCGGGCGCCACACAGACGCAGGCCGGAGAAATCTCTCTACGACAACGACGGCGCCCCGTCTCGATCGAGACGGGGCGCCGGGCCACAAGTGACCGCGTACGTGCCTTCGGGTCAGCCGGCGACGTCGAAGGTGGCCGCCTTGGACACGAACGTCGTGTCGCCGTCCTTGGCGGTGGCGAGCGCCGAGACGTACCAGGTGCCCTTGGCCGCCTCGGCCGCCTCCTTCTTGGTGACCTTGAACGTGTAGGTGCAGCGGGAGGTGTCGTCCGAGGTGCTCTTGCACGTGGCGGACTCGACGTCGCGCAGGTCCGCCGCGGTCGGCTTTAGCTTCGAACTCGCGGGCCAGGCAACGACCTTGAGGCCCTTGATGCCCGAGTTGTCACTGACGTCCACGGTGTAGGTGAAGGAGCCGGCGCCGCTCGCGGACGGGGCGGTGTAGTGGGCCGAGCCGTTCTCCAGGGCCGGCTTCTCCGGGGCCGCGGAGGCGGCGGACGCGGCGAGACCGCCGGCGACGACTCCGCCGACAGCGGCGACACCGGCGAGCGAGAAGAGGAGAGTGCGCTTGGTCATGGACATGGGAGATCCCCCTGTGTGATGTGGATGGTGTGGTGTGGATGACGTGGGAGGCGGTGGTCGACCGCTTCCCTCGATGTGATCGAGCCTAGGAGCGGGCCGGGGTCCGGTCCTCGGGCTGAAGGACGGTTGCCGCGTCGAACCAGAGATAGAGAGGGACGGGGCCGGAATCCCCCCTCAGCCTGAGCCGGGCCGTTCACCTGCGCCCATAGCCTTTGAGTGTCATGAAACGAACCGACGACCGGCTGCTCCCGGTCCTGCTGATCTGTGCCCAGGCCCTGGTGTGGCCGGTGGCTCCGCTGCTGCGCGGCACCGTGCCGACCGCGGCCGACCTGCTCGTGGCCGCGCTGGTCGCGGGAACCGTGACGGCCGCGCTCGCCCTGCGCCGTACCCGCCCGGTGATCACGCTCATCGTGGTCGCCGCGGCCTGCGCGGTGGGCGCCGGCCCGCTGCCCACCGGGGCGATGGCGGTCTTCGGCACCGCGGGCGTCGCGCTCGCCCTGTTCACGGTGGCGGCCGAGCGCGACACCTTCACCACGGTCCTGTGCGTGGTCACGCTCGCGCTCTGGCAGTTCCTGCAGAACATCACCCTGCACGGACTCAGCGACAACAACGGCCTCGACCTGGTCCTGATCACCCTGCTCTACGCCACCGCGTGCGGCGCGGGCTTCTCCGTACGACGCACCCGTCGCGCCCGGCAAGCGGCCGAACTCCTCCTGAACCGCGCCGAGACCGAGCGCCACCGGCTCCCGGCGGCCGAACGGCGCCGTATGGAAAGGGAGTTGCACGACGTCAGCGCCCACCACCTGACCGCCGTGGTCGTCACCGCCGGCGCCGCACTCGGCCTGCGCGAACGCCGCCCCGAACTCGCCGCCGAGGCACTGGAGTTCGCGACGGAGACCGGCCGCGAGGTCACCCGGGCACTGAGCGCGGTCCGCGCCCCGGCCCCCTCCCGCGAGGAACTCCCGTCCCCCGAGGAGCGGTTGCACTCCCTGATCGCCGGCTTCCGCCGCCTCAACCAACCCGTCGAGTACGAGATCGACCCCCTCCCCGACGGCGCCGTAGCCGACGCGGCCTACGGCATCGTCCGCGAGGCCCTCACCAACGTGGCCCGCCACGCCCCCGGCGCCCACACCACGGTGACCGTCCGCTACGGCGACACCCGCACCGACGTCGTGGTCACCAGCGCGGCCCCGCCGTCCGGCACCCCGGCCCACGGCGCTGGCCTGGGCGGTGGCCGCGGCCAGGGTTTCCTCCGCTCCCGGGCCAGGGAAACAGGCGGCACCCTGACCACCGGCCCGACGCCGGAGGGCGGTTGGGAGGTCAGCGCGATCCTCCCCGGCCGCACAGCGGCCCCGATAGAACACTCCCTCCCCCGCAGCTACCGCGCGGCCCAGGTCGTCGCCGCGATCGGCCTGTGCTTCCAGCCCCTGCTACCGGTCCTGATCATCCACGCGGACTCGACATCGACCGGCACGCATGTGTCGGCGGGGGTCCTGTTCACCTTGCTGGCAGCGGCCCAGGCGGTAGCTCTGCTGTGGCTGCGCAGAGCCCCGAGGACTGTCCAACTCGCCTTGCTGACAATGGCGTTGCTATGGCCGATGGCCATGTCGGTGGGCCACTACACCGGCCCAGTACTGCTCCCACCAACCCTGAGCATGCTGCCAACATGCGCCTCGCTCGTGGCTTTTAGGGGGCGCGGGGCTGTATTGGTTTGCGGCTCCGCCGCGGGGCGCGACCAGCCCCCACCGGCTCGCACCTACCGACTACCTCAGGTCCCTCTCTCCGTCTTCCCCATCGCAGCCACAGCCGCACACACCACCGCCCTGACGATCGCCATCCTGCACCGAGGCACAACCACCCCCACCTGGGCGGTGGCCACGGCAGCGACTACCGCTACCGCACTGGCAATTGGCGCGTCCTACTACGCCGGATCCCTGATCGCCCACCGCAACAAGGCAACCCAGGGCGCCCAATCGGAACAACTGGCCACCTGGACCGAGGAAGCCGTAAGAGACGCCTGGGCAGAACGCCGCCGTATCGCAGCGGGACTGGAAACCACCGTCCTCGCCCGCACCGCAGACATGATCACCGAGGCAGAGGCAGGCCATCTGGACGAAACAGCCACCCGCGCCCGAGAGGCCCTCGCAGCGATGCGCGCCCTCCTGGACACGGTCCGAGACGGCGAAGAAACAACAACCCCCGCCCTACGCCCCCAACCCACCGTCCAGGCCCTCGACTTGCTCGCCCACCAGTGCCGGGCCACCGGCCGGGACGTACAGATACGCGTGACGGACCGGGTACCGGAAAGGCTCCCCACCGAAGTGGACCTCGCCGCCTACCACGTCACCGAAACCCTCCTCGCGACCGGCGACAACGACCCCGCCGTACTCGAACTCGACGCGGACGGCGGTACGTTGACGATCACGGCCACCGGCGTACCCCGCGCCACCGAACCCGCCGTACAGGCCCGCCTGACGGCAAGGATCGCGCCGCTCGGCGGCACCCTGACGGCCGGCCGGCCACCGGGCACGGTCCACCTCCGGCTGCCGCTCACGGCACCGGACGACGAGGAGAGAGAACGATGAGCCTCAGGGTGCTGGTCGTCGACGACCAGGGCATCGTCCGGGCGGGCTTCGCCGCCGTGATCGACGCCGAGGACGACATGACGGTCGTGGGCGAGGCAGCCGACGGCGCCACCGCGGTGGTCCTGGCCGCCGAACTCGCCCCGGACGTCGTCGTGATGGACGTACGGATGCCCGAACTCGACGGCATCGCCGCCACCCGGATCATCACCGGCAAGGAGAACGCGCCGCGCGTCCTCGTGCTGACCACCTTCGACCTCGACGCCTACGTCTTCGACGCCCTGCGCGCGGGAGCCTCCGGCTTCCTCCTCAAGGACGTGCACGCCTCCGAACTCCTGGACGGCATCAGGGTGGTGGCGAGCGGCGAGAGCGTGCTCGCGCCGTCCGCGACCCGCAGGCTGATCGGCCACTACGCGTCCGGCGCGGGCACGGGTTTCCGTTCCGCCGCCAAGAACGGCCCGCGCGAGCTGGAGAGCCTCACCGGCAGCCAGCGCAACGTCCTCGCCCTGCTCGCCTCGGGCCTCAACAACGCGGAGATCGCGGCGGAGTTGGACATCACCGTCGGCACCGTCAAGTCCCACGTCAACGCCCTGCTCCGCAAACTCGGCCTGCGCGACCGCGTCCAGGCCACGATCCTCGCCTACGACCTCGGCATCACCCGCCCGAACCCGCCGGGCGCCGACCACCTCTGACGTCCTGTCACCACCCGCGTCCGTCCAACAACCCTTCACTCACCGTCACTTAGGAGTACAGCCATGCCCAGTACCGACGCCAACGCCGCCCGTTCCCCGCTCCACCGGCTCGGCCAGAACCTCCGCGACCCCTTCGCCCTCGGCTACCTCGGGATCTGCGTGGCCATCGTCATCTGGATGGTCGTCGTGACCGTCATGGACGACGAGGGCGGGTCGATGGCGGCCGTCGTCCCCCTCCTGGCCACCGCCCCGGCCAGCCTCGTGGTCCTCGCACTGCCGGGCGGCAAGGCGACGTTGATCGTCGCCGTCGTCATCGGCGCTCTGGTGAACGCCTCGATCATCGGCTGGTGCGCCCGCGCACTGAAGCGCGGCAACCAGCCGGACGCGACCCGCTGAGCCCCGGGCAGGACTAGGCTGGGGGCGCGGTGTTCGCCCTGCTTCGCATCGGGCACAACCACCGCGTCGAAGGACTGCGGCATGAGGCACGCGCCCTGCACCACGTACCAGCCGACCACGACCCATGAAGAACGGCCCCTGCGCCCCCTGTTGACGGCCGTTCCCCCTCCCTCCGACCCGGACCTGCTGACCGAACTCGTCCAACTACGTGTCCAGAACGCACAGTTGCTGCTGGCCCTGGAGACCCGGGCGGTGATCGACCAGGCGCGCGGCATGGTGATGGCCCTCGCACCGTGCACCGGCGACAGGGCCTGGGACCTGCTGGTGGGCGTCTCCCAGCACTGCAACATCAAGCTCCGGGTCGTGGCGGCGGCACTGGTCGCCACGACGGAGGACCACACGCTCCCGGCCGACATCCAGCGGGAGTTGCGCCGCGCGCTGCGCCGCCTCCACGCGGCGGACCGGCCGTAGCACGTACAGGATGGGGACGGCACCGGGAGCTGTGGTTCCAACTCTCCGGTGCCTTCGTCCAGAACGGCCGACGGACGCCCCTGCTGGGTAGCCCGGCCCGGCGAACCTAAACAGTTCGAAAACTACGTGAACTGCGGGACCCGCCCGGAACCTATTCCGGACGTTGCGTCCGGTCGTTGTGCGCCAGCCCGTCCGGATGGTCCTCCGTACGCTCGCCGAGCGGAAGTACCAGTACCCGTACGGGAGTTGCGTCGTCCTCGCGCTGTATCCGACCGACTTCCCGCCATCCCCAGCCCCTGAGGGCGGCCAGGGTCCACCGGGCGGACTCGTCCACCAACGTGACGCCCAGCGAAGCCTGGTGGTCGGTGAGCAGCCGCTCCTGCATCAGCCGGGCGAGGCCGCGTGCGTGCTGGTGCGGATGGACGAGGGTCTCCAGGATCGCGAACACATGCCCGGACGCGGTGAGTTGTTCCAGGTTCTGCGGCAACGGTCCCTCGAACCCCTGCCACCACGACCCGTCGCGCGACACGGAGAAGCCGCAGACACACCCCGCCAGGGCTTCCGCCTCGGCGACGAGCATGTCGAAGCCGGGCAGTTTCACGTCGTCGGCGAGCCGGAGCAGGAACTTCTGCCGGTCGTTGAACTCCTCGCCCGCCTCGGCGTCGGAGGACTCCACGTACAGATCCGCGAGATCCTCCCGCAGGCCCTCGGCCTGCCAACGGTTCAGCCGGCGGAGCCGCACCGTGTCCATGGCGTCCGCCACGCCCATGACGGTCGGCGCCGGGTTCTGGCCTTCGGGTTCGTGCGCTTGCAGCGGGCTGCTCATGAGACGCCTCGGTTCGGAAAGACCGGGAGGGATACGGGCGATGCGGCGCCGGGGTCTGGGACGTCTGTACACCAGCATAGCCACGGGTATCACGAAAACCCGTTCGAATGAGCCTGTTTGAAAGCTGTCCCCCCGGGCACTCGTCCGGTGTGCTTCGGACCGGAGGCACCCCCGTGGGAGCGGTGTTCGCTGCTCCCCAGTGTGCTGCGGTCCCCCGACCCCACGGTGAGTGACACCACCGAAGAGGGAGCACGTCCCCATGCAGGCCGAACGCACCCGTAAGACCCGTACCACCAAGCGTTCCTACGACGACTCCCCCGACACCGCCGAGTCGTTCCGGCGTATCGCCGCCCTGCCGAACGGTCCGGAGCGGGCCGCGTTGTGCCAGGAGGTGGTGTGCGCGTGGATGCCGATGGCCGTACGGCTGGCCCGGCGCTTCCGGCACCGCGGCGAGTCCGCCGAGGATCTCACGCAGGTCGCCCAACTCGGCCTGGTCAAGGCGGTGTCCCGCTTCGACCCGAGTCTCGGTACGGCCTTCCCCAGCTTCGCCATTCCGACGATCCTCGGCGAGGTGAAGCGGCACTTCCGTGACGAACTCTGGGTCGTGCACGTCCCGCGCCGGGTGCAGGAGCTGCGCGGTCAAGTCCGCTCCGCCGACCACGAGTTGAGCGCCACACGGGGCGGGACGATCTCCGCCGTCGGCGAGATCGCCGCGCACACCGGGCTGACGGAGGCCGAAGTGCGGCTGGGCCAGGGGGCGTTGGAGGCGTACACCGCCTGGTCCCTGGACGCCGTACCGGGCCATCCCACGGACGGCCACCCGCTGACCGACACCCTCGGCGACGTCGAGCCCGACTTCGACCTGATCGTCAACCGCGAGGCCCTGCGCCCCCTGTTGCGGGCGCTGCCCGAGCGGGAGCGCGAGATCCTCTACATGCGGTTCTACTGCGAGATGACCCAGGCCCGCATCGGCGCGCAGCTCGGTGTCTCCCAGATGCACGTCTCCCGCCTGATCACCCGCACCTGCGCCCGCCTGCACGACCAGGTGATGGCCGAACCCCGCGCGTTCAGGAGGGCGTCGTAACGACACCCGGCATGTCCGCCGCTTCGGCGACCAGCTCACTCCCGGTCGACGTACGCAGCGGATCGCTCGCGGCGGTCATCAGCCACGCCGCGGTGGTCGGGTCCGTCTCAGGGGGTACGACCAGCAGGTCCCAGCGGCTCGTCCGGTACGACAGGAGCAGCAGCTGGTGCGGATCCTGCTCTGCCAGGAACCAGCCCACCTTCACGATGTGCCCGTCGACCGGCACCTTGCGCGGAAAGTCGGACGGCCAGTGCGTGGGATTCACCGTGACCCGCGTGATCCGCCCCCACAACGAGTCGAGCACGGCGACCAGCGAGGGAAGCTCCGCCGCGAGATCCCGGGACCGCGGCCACCAGGCCCCGTCGAGCACAGCCGGCGCGGAATCAAGGGGAGCGAGCGACATACGGAGTGCGGGGGCGGACGAAACGGGGGCAACAGGCGCAACGGGCGCAGTCATGACGCGAACCCTGCTCTGGGCCGGTCGCAACCGGCCCGGCGTAATCAATCGCCGAAAACGACACGGGCATGGAGGCCGGTGCGCGAAATACCCTCGGTGACTTCGAGCGTACTCCTCAGGTACTCACCGACCGCCCTCCGTTCCCGCTACTCCGCCTGCTCAGGCACCTCCCCAGCAGGTCGAGTGGTCGTCCGGAAATCGACCGGCCCACCCCTGGCGTCATCATCCCGTACGACTACGGTACGGAAGTTGTACCGCCGAACGACCCTCGTACTTCCGGCCGAGGCACGGCCCAGGAACCGGCCGCCCGGCCGAGGCGGCGGGCCTCCGCGCGGGAGGAAGCTCTGAGGACAGCAGCCGGTGAGGACCGGCCGCACCGCGAATCGAGGAGCTCCCCATGAAGCGCATCGTCATCGCCCTGGCCGCGGCCGCCGTCCTGGCCGGCGGCGTCGTCGTGGCATGGAACGTGTTCGAGAACTCGTCGGTCGCCACCGCGAGCGGCCCGGACCACACGGTGCCGCGCGCCGAGGTCGAGAAGCAGGCCAAGGAGAACTACGCCATCCCCTTCGTCCAGGACGGCCCGCAGTCCGTGAGCTGCCCGAGCGGGCTGCGCGCGAAGATGGACTACACGGTGGCGTGCACCGCCGTCTTCAAGGGCCAGACCAAGAAGATGCTGATCTCCGTCACCGGAGTGCACGGCGACCGCGTGAGCTTCGACTACGGCCTGGCGAAGTAGGCGGTGTGGCGCAGCAGTTGGTGCGGGGCACGGCGACCGACCGGCTCAACGGTCGCCGACCACGCCGCACCGCCACGCCCAGGCGGCGATCTCCACCCGGTTCCGCAGCTTCAACTTGCCCTGGACGCTGGCCATATGCGTCTTGACGGTGGAGAGCGACACGAACAGCTCGGCGCAGATCTCCTGATTGGTCCGCCCTTCGGCGACCAGCCGCACCACGTCAAGTTCCCGTCCCGTCAGGGGACTTGAGGACACCTCGGCCCGCCGGGCGGCCTCCGCCGCGGGCCGTTGCTCACCGATCCGCTCCAGCAGCCGTACGGTCACGGCGGGCGACACCAGCGCGTCACCGCGCGAAGCAGCGCGTACGGCCTCCACCAGCAGCCCGGGACCCGCGTCCTTCAGCAGGAACCCGCAGGCGCCCCCGTGCAACGCCCCGTAGACGTAGTCGTCTTGGTCGAAGGTCGTCACGACCACCACGCGCAACGGATCGACGGCCTTCGGCCCGGCGAGCAGACGGGTGACCTCCAGCCCGTCGAGTTTGGGCATCCGGATGTCGACGAGACACACGTCGGGCCGCAGTTGCCTGGCCAGCTCCACGCACTCCGCGCCGTCCGCCGCCTCGCCCACCACGTCGATGTCGGGCTGTAGTTGGAGGATGAGCCGGAACCCGGTGCGCACCATCTCCTGGTCGTCGGCGATCAGCACCCGGATCCGCCGCCCTGAACCACCCGCGCCGGCACCGCCGTTGGCATCGGTCATGCGGGCGATCCTGCCACAGCCCCGCGCAACGGAAACTCCGCCGTCAGCCGCCACCCCCCGTCCTCCGCCCGGCTCGCGTGCAGAGTGCCCCCGACCGCCTCGGTCCGCTCGGCCAGCCCGACGAGCCCCAACCCGCCCCGCCCGCCGATCGGTTCGGCGTTCGGCGCGGCCCGCCGCGAGGACGGCGCGTTGTGCACCTCGACCCGAAGCCACCGCCCGTCCCCGTCCCCCTCCCCCGCCAAGGCGACCCGCACGGACACGGACGGCGACCCCGAAGCATGCCGCCGTACGTTGGTCAGCCCCTCCCGCACCACGTTCCGCACGGACGTCTCCACCTCGGGATCGGGCCGCGCCTGCCGCACCTCGGCCGCGACCTGGAGGGTGGCGGGGGCATCACGTTCGGCGAACGCCGCGACCAGTTCGCCGAGTTCGGCGAAGAGATCCCCCGGCCGCACCGCCCGCCCGTCGTCCTCGCGCAGCACCCGCACCAACTTCCGCATGGACTGCAGGGTTTCGGACCCGGCCCGCTCGATGTGCCCCAACAACACGTCCACTTGCTCGGGCGCACTCTCCCGGATCGCCCGCGCGGCCTGCGCCTGCACGACGATCCCGGTGACGTGGTGAGCGACGAAGTCATGCAGTTCCCGAGCGAGTTCAAGCCGCTCGCTCTGTCGCACATCGGCGACCGCACGCCTTCTACGGTCGTCAAGGCTCCGCAGATAGCAACCGAGCCCGACGGCGGCCCCCGTGGGAAAGGTCAGCAGGAAGGAGAAGACGACCCCGTTCACGTCCAACCGCATGGGCGCCGCGATCACGGCAACTCCAAGCGCACCGCTCAGCGTTGCGGCAGCCCAGGGCGACGACACGTCCTTCGCCGTACGGACCAACAGGAGCAGCAGACACAGCGTCTCCAACAGCCCCCAGCCGCCGAACGTCGACGTCACTGACCCGAACATCCCCACCGTGACCGCCCAGGAGACGACCACGGCGACCCCCGCACCCCAGGTCCACGCGCGCACCTTGGCACCGGGCAACAACAGCGCCACGGCGGCCACGACACCGGGCACCACCCGCCACCACACCCCGTTCCCTTCGAGCCCGGCGGTGGTGACGACGGAGGTCACATCGAGCACCCACAACAACGCCATGACCAGGGCCAACGCGGTGAGCGCGGTACGGCGGGACAGCCGGGAGAGGGGCGTGTGGTCGTCGGCCGGGTTCTGTTTGCCCGGGTAGTGTCCGCGTGGGTTTCGTCCGCGTGGGTTGTGTCCGCGCAGGTTGCGTTCGTCCAGTTCTCGCACAACTCGCAGCGTAGGGGCGCCCTTTGCCGCCCGGCCTCGGCCGAAAGGACGACGCGAGGGACGCGAACCGTTCGCCCGGCTGAGGCGAACTGCCTTAGCAGAGAAGCATGTTGGACACATGAACCCCACCCCACCTCCCGTTCCTCCGCCGGTGTTGCAGGGCATCTCCCTCTCCAAGTCCTTCGGGCCGACGCACGCGCTCGACGCGGTGGACATCGCGGTGCACGCCGGTGAATCCGTGGCCGTGATGGGCCCTTCGGGTTCGGGCAAGTCGACGTTGCTGCACTGCCTGGCGAACATCGAACGCCCGGACAGCGGAGAGGTGTTGCTGGACGGCGAGCGCATCGACCAGCTGCGCGAGCCGCACCGCAGCGAGTTGCGCCGGGTCCGCTTCGGGTTCGTCTTCCAGTTCGGCCAGTTGCTGCCCGAACTCCCGGCGGTGGAGAACGTGGCCCTCCCCCTGATGCTCGGCGGCACCCCCCGCCGCGAGGCCGAACGCCAGGCGCGGGAATGGTTCGCACCCCTCGGCCTGGACGGCAAGGAGGACAGCCGCCCCGGCGAACTCTCCGGCGGCCAGGCCCAACGGGTCGCCCTGGCAAGGGCGTTGATAACCGGCGCCGGGGTCGTCTTCGCCGACGAACCGACCGGCGCCCTCGACCAGACGACGGGCCAGGAGGTGATCAGCCTGCTGGTCCGCGTCACCAAGGCCCAGAACACCGCGCTGGTGGTGGTCACCCACGACGAGTCGGTCGCCCGCTGGTGCGACCGCACGGTACGCGTACGGGACGGCCGGATCGTAGGCGATCCGGCCGCGCGGGCAGCCGTAGCGCACACAGGAGCCCGCCAATGAGAACCCTCAACAGCACGACATGGACGCTGACTTGGCGCCTGCTCCGAGGCGGCGGCCGTCACGGCAACCTCGGCGTGGCCCTCTCCGTAGCCGCCTCGGCCCTCTGCACCACGCTCCTCTTCCTGTGCGTAGCCGCCAACTTGGGCTTCGGCGCACGCGCCGCCCACACCGACTGGCGCACCCCCACGAAGTCCAACCCCTCGCAGGCGGTGGCGATCCAGGCCGTAGCGACCACGTTCGTCAACGGCGCCCCGGTGACGGTCGTAGACGTAGCCGCGTTGCCGGGCAGCCGGACCAGTCCCCCCGCCCCACCCGGCATGCCCCGTTTCCCCAAGCCGGGCGAGGTATGGACTTCACCGGCGCTGGCCGAACTACCGGGTTGGCAAGGCCTGTTGGGTCTGTCGGGGCTGCTGCCAGGTCCGTCGTCCAAACCCACCACTGGCACCTTGGGCCGAGCGGCACTGGCAAGGCCGGGCGAGCTGGTGGCGGTGGTCGGCTACGAGGCCAACTCCCCCACGATGACGACGACTCGCGGCACGGACCCTCGCCGCCCCGGCGACATAGTGACGCCCACCCCCATAACGAACTTCAAGGGAACACACCCAGCGGACGGCATCACGGCCCAGTACCAGGACCTGACAAAACTCGCGACAGCCCTGCTGATCATCCCCCTCCTACTCCTCGGCGCCTCCTCCGCCCGCCTGTCCGTCTCCCGCCGGGACAGCCGCCTGGCCCTACTGCGCCTACTGGGCGCGGCACCGAGCCGAATAGCGGGACTGGCGGCGGCCGAGGCAGCACTGACGGCCACGGCAGGAGCGGTGGCGGGTGCCCTGGGTTACGCGGCGTTGCTACCGCTGGCCTCCAACGTCCCGGTGGCAGGCGGCAGTTGGTACGTCTCCGACCTCTGGGTAGGCACGCCGGTCCTCCTCACCATCCTCACCGGCGTGGTCCTCATGGTCACGATCAGCGCGCTGGCGGGCCTGCGCCAGGTGGTCGTAGGCCCGTTGGGAGTCGTACGCCGTTCCCGCACCCCCCGTCTGAAGGCCGTACGCGCCCTGCTGTTCGTCGCCGTCCTCCTCGGCTACTGGCAACTCGCCAAGGGCCAACCGTTGGACATCAACGCGGTGGTGTACTGCTGCGCGGCGATCTTCGCGGCGCTGTCGGTGATCGGCCCGTGGGTGGTAGGCACGTTGGGCTCGCTAGTGACAGACCTGGCCCGCCGCCCGACGACCCTCCTGGCCGGGCGCCGCCTGCTGGACGACCCCAAGTCGGTCTGGCGCGCGGTCTCGGGCCTCACCCTGGCAGGCTTCGTAGCCGGCTTCTTCGCCCTGTTCAGCATCGCGGCGGGCTCCCCGTGGGCCACCCCCGGCCAACTCTCGCTCGCCGTACCGAGCGAGCGGGTCGCGGCGGTGCGTGAGCTGGCGGAGGCGCGCTTGAGGCATGCGGGGATCGGGGCGACGGTCGGTGTGACGACGACTTGGGTGGCGACGGGCACGGGTTCAAGTGGCGTGGGAGGCAGCGGAGTTGGGGGCGCCGGTGGGGCCGAGGGCGACGGCGCGGGTAGCCGCCCGGGCGGTGGCGGTGGCGGTGGCGGTGGCGGTGGCGGTGGCGGTGGCGGTGGCGGTGGCGGTGGCGGTGGCGGTGGCGGTGGCGGTGGCGGTGGCGGTGGCGGTGGCGAACGCCAGCTCACGGCAACCGTTACGGACCCGAGCCGCCTGGACGCGGCACGCGCCGCCCTGACCGGCCTCACCCCCGGCCAGTACCCCCTCACCGGCACGGACATCGACTGGCAGTCACGCGAGTTCGACCACGACTTCCACCTCGCAACCCTGACCGTCCTGGCCGCGAGCTTCACCATCGCCATCGCCTCGACCGGCATCACAGCAGCCTCCTCGGTCCTGGACCGCCGCCGCACCTACGGCCTGCTCCACCTCGCCGGCACCCCACTCCGCGTCCTGGACACGGCGAGGCGCACGGAGGCGGTACTGCCGGGTGCGGTCTTGACGACCGGCGCGGTTCTGACGGGCCTGTTCTGCGCGGCCCCCTTGACGTTCGCTGGGGGCACCCCGCATCTGGACGCCAGTGGTCTGGCCCTCCTCGCCGGTTGCCTGACGCTGGGCTTCGCGGGGTTGGCGGGCGCGAGCGCGGCTAGCCGGCCGCTGCTGCGGGAGGTGGTGCGGGGTACGGGGCCACGCCCGGACTGACTGACGCTGTGATGCCTGATCCACTGGTCGCCGACCTGTCCACGGCGCCGCCGAACGCCCAGTCGATCAAGCCCCGTTGACCAGAACGTCGGATCCGAGCGGCTCAACGCGCTCCGGTCAACGGTGACTTGCATAAGGCCGAAATTCAGTCGTCGTAACGCTTGGTCACAACGAAGTGTCCCGCGACCAACTCTCCGACACTCGTCTCGGCCCACTTGATGAGCAAGTCCGGCTCCCGGTCGATCCGATTCAGCAGATCGACGATCTCATCGGCGGTCGGCGCCGTGGGAAGCGCACAGCGGAGCACTGTCCCACCCGTCGCGCTGCTGCATTCCTCGTACGACTCGTTGGGGTCGTCGGGTTGCCAGCGGCTGATGTCGATGTCCCAGGAATCGGCGCTGTCGTCGCCTGGTTCCGGTGCGTGGAACGACAAGTAGTAGTCGTCCGCGTCGTACGGTTCGGCAAAAATCCTTGGGTAGGCGTGATCCAGCATGACCGACTCGCCAGAGAACCGAGAGCAGGCGGTGGCTAGCACCCGCAGGTCCGCGATGGCCTTCTCGCGCTGTTCCGTGGTGATCCCCTCTTCGAGGAGATCCAACTGCTCGCGGGTTTCACGACCCAGCGTTTCCACGCCGCCGTCATACGTCACGAACGGATGGCCGAAGTCCCATTCACGCCGCCCCTCCGTCTCGGGCAGGGGTGTTTCCCCCGAGAAGTCGGCGAGCGCCTCGGTCAACTGTCGTGCTTCCGTTTCCAGTTCCGCGTCGACGGCGATCCGGACCGGCTCAGGAACCGCTGCCAGAGCCTCGTCCAAATCAGCCAGCGCCTGGTGAAGCTGCAGGCAGGCGTACTCGTACCACAAGCTGTACGCACCGCTCAGAAGATCGGCGCGCGAAGTCCGGTCGGTCAACGCCACCAGGTGTTTCCGCGGATAGTTCGCCACGCGGCGACCACGGAGATCATGGATGCTGAGCGGGACGGTGGCGAGGGCGGAGATCTGGTTGAGGGCATCGACGATCGGTGCCGCAAGGGCGGAATTCGCAAGGCTCGTCACCGTCGACGATGCGACCCCGTCCGGCCCTTGATAGGTCGCCAGGATCTGCGTTTTCCCTCGATTGGCATGCTGCGAGTAAATGGTCATGCGAGCGCCTTTCGGCCACCGTGCCAGGGCGGCTCGGCGGTGACGGAAGAATGTGGGAGGGATGGGGGAGGTGGTGGCGAAGGCGCGATCCAACGCTCCGTACCTCGAAGAGACCAGTGGTGGCCCAGGTTCTGTCCCGAGCTCCGTACCTGAATTCAGCCTAGGCGCACGCGTCGCGTGCCACAACCAGAATCCCGGGATCTCCGGAAGCAGGTAGCCGCTGACAAGGCACTGGTGCCGAGCGCCGTACTCCGTCACAGCGGCGAGAGTTGACGCACTTTCAAACCCCCGCCCAGACAACCATTCCGGCGCCATGCGCTGTCCGCACGTCACTCTCCGCTACCGTTTCCTCGTGACTGGCTTGCAAGCCGCGCTGTGGGGACTGCCGAGAAGCGGTATCGCCGAAGCGCTGAGGACGTCCGGGTATCTCAACAGCGGGACAGCAGCGTTGGCGGCAGAGTCGTCAGCCGCTACGGCCGGGGAGCGGGCCGCGGGGCGGTTCGTACCGGCGCTAGCTGCCGAGCCGTTGCCTCCGCGGGCGGTACCGGGACAGCCTCGTCTCCTCTTTGAGAAGCTCCACCCGGCTGTCAGCTGGGTCTCCAGGTTTCTGGCCGCCTTCGTAGCGATCCTGGCCTGCCTCACGGCCACCGTCACGCTGGGGGGACTGCCGGTGCCGGGGGTGCACGAGGGGCCGAAGCGCGAGGCCGCGACCGAACAGTGGCGGCTGGTCGACACCGGGCGGCTCTGGACCGACCTGGGCGCCGACGTACTCGCGTTCTCGCCGAAGGACAGTCGTCTGCTGCTGACCATCTCGCCGAAGGGACTGGACAGTTGGGATGTGACGGAACCGGAGCACCCTGAGCGGGTCACCCCGGGAGGGCTCGGCGTGAAGAGCAGAGCGCCTCTGGGTATCAGCCAGGACGGCCGGACACTCGTCGTCGCGGACGGCGAGGAGGTCAGCGGGCTGCGGACCGACACCGGGCAACGCGTCTGGTCGATCAGCATGCCGCGCAACGAGGTGAAGGCGCTCCACGTAGAACGGTCCGACGTGATGCTCGCGGTGTCCGACGCGACCCACTTCACCCGGCTGCTGAGTGTCACCCCCGGCGACACCGACGGAGGGAAACCCACCACGAACGGCCAGATCCGACTGGGCGCCCGCGCGGCCCAGTTCTCGCCGGACGGAAAGATCCTCGCCACCGCCACCGACGACGGCATGCTGCGCCTCTGGGACATCTCCTCCGCCGCCGATCCGCGCCGCGCGGGCCCGCCGTTCGCTGCGGAGAGCGGCCGGACATCGGCCCTCGCCTTCAGCGCCGACGGTCGCCTCCTCGCGGCGATCGGCGCCGATCACGTCGTACGACTGTGGAATGTGGGGAATCCGGAACGGCCCCGTCCTCTCGGTCGCCCCCTGGCCGCGAACGCCCCCGTCACCGCACTCACGTTCAGCCGTGACCCCCGACTCGTCGCGACCGTCGGGATCGACCACACCGCCTATCTCTGGAGACGGAATTGACGTCTGCGCGAGAGGCGCTGGGAGTGGGCCATCCACAGGGAAACTTCCGGACGGTGTGGTTGACCACCGCTACGACGGGGCCGCCGTGCCAAGCATGTGGCAAGCGCTGGCTGATCCTCCGGCAACCACTCCGGCCACAGCCACGAGCGCCCAGTCCGCCCGTGTTCCGTCACCCGGCCACCGTGATCTGCCCGTCCACCTCTCTCAGCCTGCCCTGGCGGCGCAGTTCCTCGATGTCGAAGTCCAGGAAGCCACGGATGTCCCGGCCCATGCGACGCCAGCCGAAGAACTCGCCTGTGTGCCGGACCAGTTCGTCCCGCGACATGCCCGGACACTCCGCCGCGAGTTCGTAGAGGGCCAGTTGCCGCTCAGCCGGAGCGATGTGCGCGGCCTTGCGGACGGCGTCGCCCTCTCCTGGAACGCGGGCCTCCAGTTCCTCCCGGCCTGCCGCGTCAAGGAACAGGCCGTCGACGGTGACCTTCCCCGAGCGGACGAGACCGCGCACCACTTCTCGTACGTTGTCGCGGATCCTGTTGCCCGCCCTGGCCACGCCCCACGCTTCCCGGGCGCGCTGCACCAGCAGTTCCTCGTGGATGGGGCCCTCGATCCCGATGACCCTGGTCAGCAGCGTGCGCAGAGCCGGCCTGGCCTCCGGGGTGTGCAGTTCGTGCGGCGAGGACACGGTCATCTCGCCCGTCTCGTACAGGGAGCTCCACGGCCGGTCGGGCTCGGTGTCGACGGGAACGCGCTCATGGTCCGTGGATGCCTGGGCAGTTGGCGGCAACCCGTACTGCGGTTCCGAAGCACGGGGTGAGACCGGCACGTCGGTGAGCAGCGGAAGCAACCTGGGGTCCGAGGCGATCTTCGCTTCGTCTCCCCCGGCGCCCAGTGCCGAGGGAGTCCTCTGCCGCGCCGGTGCGGAGTCCGACACCGGTCCCCGCTCGACCGCCAACTCGACCGCCTCACGCAGCCTCAGCTCGGCGGCAGCCCGCCCGCGGTACCAGTCGGTGCCCCAGATGCGGTGCAGCCGCCAGCCCAGCCCGGCGAGTACCTCTTCACGCAGTCGGTCGCGGTCGCGGGCCGTCCTCGACGAGTGGTACATAGCACCGTCGCACTCGATGCCGAGCGCGTAGGCGCCGGGGAACTCCGGATGGCGCACGCCGATGTCGATGCGGTATCCGGCGACACCGACCTGCGGCTGTACGCGGTAGCCCCAGTCGCGCAGCACCCGCAGCACCGACTCCTCGAAGGGGCTGTCCGGCTCGGCATCGGCCTGGATCACGTCCTGCGCGAGGATGGCGGGACCGTTCTCGGCGTACTCCAGGTACCGCTTGAGGTGCTGAACGCTCTCGTTCGGGCTGTCCGCCAAGCCACCGCCGCGGAAGGACGCGACGACCTCCATGCGGAATCGCGCCCGGGTGACGGCAACGTTGAGGCGCCGCCAGCCGCCCTCCTTGTTGATGGGCCCGAAGTTCGTGCCGAACTTGCCGTGCTCGTCGGGGCCGTAGCCGATGGACATGATCATGACGTCGCGTTCGTCGCCCTGGACGGATTCGAGGTTCTTGACGAAGAACCCGTCGAGCCGGTCCTCGGTGAAGCAGTGGTCGAGGTCGGGTCGGAGCAGCCGGGCCTGCTGGACGGCCTGGTCGATGGCTGCCGCCTGGGCCTGGGAGAGGGCGACGACGCCGAGGGTGCGATCGGGGCGGGTGTCGAAGTGGTGGATGACGCGTCCGGCGACGAACTCCGCCTCCCTACGGTTGTCCCGCCGGCCACCGCGGTCGTAGACGCCCTGTGTGGGGAAGAACTCGACGCCGATGTCGTCGCCGAGGTCCAGCGCTCCCGGGAAGGTCACCATGGAGTTGCCGTAGAAGGACCTGTTGCTGAAGGTGATCAGGTCCTCGTGGCGGCTGCGGTAGTGCCAGCGCAGGGACAGCTCGCGCAAGGCTCCCGCCTTGCAGGCATGCAGCAGGGACTCGAAACTGTCGGGAACGTCCTCGTCGTACTGGTCGGAGTCGTCCTCGACCGACGAGTCGAAGAAGGATGTGGGCGGCAGCTGCTTCTCGTCACCGGCCACGACCAGCGAATCCGCCCGGTACACACAGTTGATGGCATCGGCCGGTCGAACCTGTGACGCCTCGTCGAAGATGACCACGTCGAAGTGATAGTCCGCGGGCAGGAGTTGACTCACCGTCAGAGGGCTCATCATGAAGCACGGCTTGATCAGCCGGACGACGTCACGGGTGCGGCCGAGCAGTTCCCGCACCGGCATGTGGCGACGTTTCAACTCCGCCTGTTTCTTGATCACCAGAGCCGCTCCACCGCTGAACCGGCGTGGTCGGCGTTTGTTGCACGCCTCGATCACGGCCCCGCTCGCGGCAGCGACCAGTCGGCGGTCGGCCTCCTTGAAGTCCGCCACACGAGCGTCCAGGTCAGCGGAGCGGCTCGTGGTCAGTCGGCTGTCCGTGGCCAGGAGGTCGTCCGCCCAGCACTTCAGCACCGCCTGCTCCACGACCGCACCCAACTGCTCGGGCAGGACGCCTCGTTCGACAGCGCGGGGGACGAGTTCATCGACGCCGTGACGTGCCAGAACATCCAGTCCTGAGCGGTACGCCCGCCATTCCTCCGGGCCACGCGGATCGGCCTGAAGCTCGTCGACGGCCTGCTGGGCCTGATCGAACGTACCGAACAGAGCGAAGGACAAATGAACCTGGCGAGGTTCTTCGAAGAGGCCGTTCAGCGCGGTCGAGGACTCCGCCCAGCGAGCAGCACGACGCGTCGCCGTGTCGCACCAACCCGCCAACGCGCCCCGGATGCCACGTGCCAGCAGCCCCGGCATCGAGTCGGCCTCGGTGCCGTCGGCCAGGCGGGCGGTGAGGAGATCCCGGTCTGCGACTCCATGGGTGAGTGCCGCGATGCGGTCCGCTACGGCCAACACCGCTTCCAGGGAAGCCAGTTCGCCCTCTTCGCGGGGGACGTAGCCACCCAGGACCGCCTCGTGGCGGGCCACCAGCCGCGCGAACTCGGCCGCGGTGTTCTGCCACACCAGGGCATCGTTCAAGCGCTGCGGCAGGGTCTTGTCCCAAACGCCGACACGAGTGAGCCCAGCCACCGTGTCGCGGTCCTTCCGATACGGGCCGGACATTCGCGCGAACACACCCCGGTACTGCTCGGCGAACCTCTCGACCAGCGCAGGCAGCTCTTCGGCCGCCAGCACCTGTTCGCCGAAGACATCCGCGGCTGCCGTACGAGCGGTCTCGCGAGCGGCGAGCGCCTCACGAATCTCCTCGGCAGCTCGATGCGCCCCGCCCAGCCCTTCGGCGTCGAACCATCGAGCAGGCGGCCGCACCGGCGCGGAGGCCAGATCGGCGAGTTCCAGAAGGCCGAACGCGGCCTCGGCGTCTTCCGGCTTGGACAGTCCGAACAACTCGGCCAGTTGCGCAAGGCTTCCGGAAGGGTCGTCCGGCAGACCGGTACCAACTGCCGTTGCCGCAGCCGGATCCCGGCCGGGCAGGCCGGCTTCCAGGATCCGTACGACCTGCCGTACGTCGTGCACCGTGCGCGGTTCGGGAGTCGTCGCCCCGAACGGCCGACGCTCAGCGGCCGTCCGCAGGTCCACGAGCGCGTCCGCGGCCTCGGCCAGCACCGAGTCGGCGGCGGAGTCCCCCTTCAGCCCACGCCAGACGAACGCCTCGCCCTCCGCCGCCGGCCGCCAGGCCCGGCCGATGGTGCCCGCTGCCTCCAGAAGCGCCTGAAGCTGCCCGGCGGCAAGCCGTCTCACCGTGCCCGTGCTCCTGGCGCCGAGAGTCAGCGGCGGAGTGTCGGCCCGCTCCAAGAGAACCAGGCGCCCCAGGACATCGTGGAGAGTACGGCCGAGCAGTTCACGGGGCTGGTTCATCGCCGCCGCGTAGGCGGAGAGTTCCTCACGCAGCCGACGGGCCCGGTCGAGTTCGTGCTCGGCCGCGCCGGTGATCCGCACCTCGGTGGTGAGCACCCGTTCGAGCTCCGTCGCCACGGACTTCTTGCTGGTGTCGCCGCTGTGCAGGGCCATCACGAAGTCGCCGAGGCCGACGCCACGAAGCCTGTTGCGGACCACATCGAGCGCCGCGGCTTTCTCACTGACGAACAGAACGGAACGGCCGGCATGCATGAGCGCGGCGATCATGTTGGTGATCGTCTGGCTCTTACCCGTACCGGGCGGACCACTCATCACGAAGGAACGGCCGTCCACCGCGGCCGCGATGCACTGCCGCTGCGAGGAATCCGCGTCCAGCACTAGTGGGGTCCGCTCGGGCAGCTGGATCTCGTCGATGCGGTCGAGCTCCGGCGGCTCGAAGCCGATCAGGTCGTCGGGCAACCCCGCGTCGGGTCCGAGGCCGACGGCCCGGACCAGCGGATGAGCGAGGATGCGCTCTTCGTTCTGCTGGAGGTCCTGGTACATGGCCTCCTTGTGCGAGGCGAACAAACCGAGCACCACACGCTCGTCGACCGACCAGCGGTCCTGCGTCCCGGCGACCTGCCGGGCGGCCGCGAGAACGGCACCGGGGTCGGTCACATCGCAGTCGGCCACCGGGGTCCAGTCGACGCCCATCCGTTCCAGCTTGACCGCGAGCGCGGGATTGTGGATCCGGTCCTGCTCCTCCGCCAGGTGCAGACGCGTCTGTCCCCGACCGTCCCGGCGAAGTTCCACGGGTACGAGCAGCAGCGGAGCGGAACTCGTCTCCTCCGCACCCGCCTCCCGCCAGTCCAGCATGCCGACACCCAGCCAGAGCACCCACAGACCGTAGTCGTTGTACATCTGGCCGGACTTCTGGCGCAGTTGGTAGAGCGACGCGTCCAGACCCGTCTGAGTGGCCTTCTGCGTCACCAGGCCGGAGGTGCGATCGGTACGAGGGCCCGCGGAGACGGAGACGGGGACGGTGTCGTACTCGTAGAACACCTCACTGTCCGCGGCAGCCCCCTCGTCGTCGCCCTGCACGGGTTCGATGTCCTCCACGGGAGCGAAGGACCAGCCTCGAACGAGCCCGGCGAGCACCGCGGAGACGTCAGGAGCCGTGACCTCCAGGGTGCCGGTCCTCATATGACGGAAGTTCAACAGGCGGTTGCGCCCACCCAGGTCCAGCAACGAACTGCGCCAGCTGTCCAGAACGACCTTCAACCGGCCGAGGGCGGGGTCACTGTCACCCGCAGAGCCACCACTGCCGCGCTGCGCGGCTCCGGTTGTGCGCGAACTGGGCATACAGACGTACCTCCGGAACAGAAAACGCGCAGGAGGCAACCCACCCGGATCCCCCCAAGTCCGGTAATTATTCAGTGTTGACAGCCCGTCACACCAGTCACATTGAAGATCTGCTCCGTCCTCGGAGCGGTGGACCGATGCACCGCCTGCTTTCGCGGCCACGGGACTTGCACCTGGGCGGTACGGGGATGGTGGACGCAGGCACTGGCTGCTTCACGAGGCGAACCTGGATCAGGCCTCAGCGCAAGGCCACGACGTCCGAGCCGTCCGACTCGCCACGCTGCAACCCATCCCGGCCAAAGCAAAAGCCCCAGGTCACGGCGAGTGAGTCCTGAGGCTTCGGCAGAGCCGCCTTCGGGATTCGAACCCGAGACCTACGCATTACGAGTGCGTTGCTCTGGCCATCTGAGCTAAGGCGGCGCGCTGTCCACACCATGGTGCGATCAGCAACGTCGGAAAGTCTACACAGTTTCTGAGGGTGCTCCGTACACCCCCCGGAAGCACCTCCGGAGGTACCCCGCACGCACCCCGACCACAGCCCAGACCGCACCCTCGCCAGGGCTACGAGCAGCGCTTGCCCTCCCCGGGCACCGTCCCCCGCAGCACATACGCGTCGATCGCGGAGTCAATGCACGTACTACCGCGCCCGTACGCGGTGTGACCGTCCCCCACGTAAGTCAGCAGGCGGCCGGACGAGAGCTGGCGGGCAAGGGACTGGGCCCACCGATACGGCGTAGCCGGATCCCGGGTCGTGCCGACGACGACGATCGGGGCGGCGCCCTTCGCCTCGATGCGGTGGGGCTCGCCCGTGGCCTTGACCGGCCAGTACGCGCAGTTCAGGGAGGCCCAGGCGAGGCCGTCGCCGAAGACGGGGGACGCCTTCTCGAAGGCGGGGAGGGCTTGCTCGACCTGGTCGGGGGTCGAGAACGCGGCCGGGAGGTCGAGGCAGTTCACGGCGGCGTTGGCGAACATCAGGTTCGAGTAGCGGCCGTCGGCGTCACGCTCGTAGTAGCTGTCGGAGAGGACGAGCAGGCCGGCGCCGTCGTTCTCCTTCATCGCCGAGGTGAGCGCCTCGCGCAGCTGCGGCCAGGCCGCCTCGTCGTACATCGCCGCGATCACGCCGGTCGTGGCGAGCGCCTCGCCGAGCTTGCGGCCGTCCGCGTCGCCGGTGGGGACGGGGTGCGCGTCGAGCTTCTTGAAGAACGCCTTCAGGTTGTCGCCGACCCGATCGGGCTTCGTGCCCTTGCCGCCGAGCGGGCAGTCGGTCTGCCGTACGCAGTCCTTCGCGAAGGACTGGAACGCCGTCTCGAAGCCCGCCGTCTGGTCGAGGTTCATGCGGCGCGCGGGCAGGGACGGGTCCATCGCGCCGTCGAGGACGACGCGGCCGACCCGGTCGGGGAACAGTCCCGCGTACGTCGCCCCGAGGAACGTCCCGTACGACGCCCCGACGTACGTCAGCTTCTTGTCCCCCAGCACCGCCCGCAGGATGTCCATGTCCCGCGCCGCCTCGATCGTCGAGACATGGCGCAGGACATCGGGCGAGTGTGCGCCGCAGCCCTCCGCGAACTTCTTGTACTCGCCCACGAGTTGAGTGGTCTCGCGCCGGTCGTCGGGGGTCGTGTCGGTCTGCGTGAACGTGTCCATGGCCCGTCCGCCGAGGCACTCGACGGGCTCGCTGCGGGCGACGCCGCGGGGGTCCATCGCGACCATGTCGTAGCGGGCGCGGACCTCGGCCGGGTAGCCGATCCCGGCGTACTGCTGGAGATACCCGACCGCCGAACCGCCCGGCCCGCCCGGGTTCACCATCAGCGAACCGAGCGGCTTGCCCTTGCCGGTGGCCTTCTTGCGGGCGACCGCGAGCCGGATGTCGCCCCCGGTGGGCTTGGCGTAGTCCAGCGGCGCCTTCATCGTGGCGCACTCGAAACCGGGGACACCGCAGGTGTGCCAACTGAGCTTCTGCCCGTAGTACGACGCCAGGGTGGACGGCGTCGACCGCGGCAGCGCGGCCAGCGCCACGTCCGCGGCCGGACTCGTCGCCGTCGTCGAACTCCCCGGGGAACACGCGGACACGAGCAGCGCGGCTACGGCGAGCAGGGTGCCGCCGGTCCGACGGGTGCGGTGGCCGCGGTGACTTCCGAGGCTTTCGTGGCTTCGACGGACCTGGCGGCTGGGCTCGCTGGGCCGGCGGAGGGGGCGCCTGATGTGCATCGACCGAGGGTAACCCTGCGCGATCACGCGAATGCTCTGCGCGCACGATCCGCCCCGGACGAGTTACACCGTCAACCTCACACCCAGAAGATCAGCCCCCTGTGCGACCCACTGTTCGACCCGCTGATCAGCCCACTGCTCAACCCGCTCTGAGCGCCAACGTCATCGCCTCCACCGCGAGCAGCGGCGCCACATTCCGGTCGAGCGCCACGCGGCACGCCCCGATCGCCTCGATACGGCGCAACGTGGACTCCGGGGAACCGGCCCGCGCGAGCCGCTCCAGCGCGTCCTCGGCATCCGCGTTGGCGATCGCCACCCGGGAGCCGAACTGGAGGGCGAGCACATCCCGGTAGAACGCGGTGAGGTCGGTCAGCGCGAGGTCGAGACTGTCGCGCTGCGTACGCGTTCTCCGGCGCTTCTGCTTGTCCTCCAGGTCCTTCATCACCCCGGCCGTGCCGCGCGGCATCCGGCTGCCCTGGCCGCCGCCCATCGCGGCCCTCATCTCCTCGGTCTCCTTGTCGTCCACCTCCTCCGCCAACTGCTTCGCGTCCTCGGCCGCCGCGTCCACCAGCTCCTGGGCGGCCTTGAGGCACCCGCCGACGTCCTCGACCCGCAACGGCAGCTTCAGTACGGCGGCCCGGCGCGCGCGTGCCTCCGGGTCGGTGGCCAGCCGGCGGGCCCGGTCGACATGGCCCTGCGTGGCGCGCGCCGCCCCCATCGCCACGGCGGGCTCGACGCCCTCCCGCCGTACGAGCAGGTCGGCGATGGCCTCGACCGACGGCGTGCTCAGGTTCAGGTGGCGGCAGCGGGAGCGGATCGTGGGGAGGACGTCCTCGATCGAGGGGGCGCAGAGGAGCCAGACCGTGCGGGGGGCGGGTTCCTCCACGGCCTTGAGGACGGCGTTGGCCGACTTCTCGTTCAGCCGCTCGGCGTCCTCGACGAGGATGATCTGCCAGCGGCCGGTCGCCGGCGAGGTGAAGGACTTGCGGACCGTGTCCCGCATGTCGTCGGCGAGGATCTGCGTGCCCACCGCGGCGACGGTGGTGACGTCGGCGTGGGTGCCGATCAGCGCCGTATGACAGCCGTCGCAGAAGCCGCAGCCCGGGCTGCCGCCGAGCGCGCGGTCCGGACTCACGCACTGCAGCGCGGCGGCGAAGGCCCGCGCGGCCTGGTTGCGTCCCGCGCCGGGCGGCCCCGTGAACAGCCAGGCGTGCGTCATCTTCGATGCCTCCGGCGGGGCCGTACCGGTGGTCGCCGCGGTGACGAAGGCGTCGGCGTCCCGAGCGGCGGCGTCGAGCTGCTCGCTCACCTTCTCCTGGCCCACCAGGTCATCCCACACGGTCATGGGTCACCGGCCCTTTCGTCACGTTTCGAGTTACGCGATCCATTGTGCGGGCCACCACTGACAACGAGGGTCGGGGAGCGGCTCGGGAGGGGCGAAGCGCGAGTCGTCGTCCCCGCTGCCGTCAGCCCCGACGCCCCCGACCACGACCCCGCCCACGCCCGGTGCCGTCGTCGTCCCGGTCGAAGTCGCCGTCCTCGCGCGGACCGAGCAGTTCGTCGGCCAGCGAGGGCAGGTCGTCCAGGGGAGTCTCCTCTGCCCAGTCGGGGCGCGGCCGACGCCGGGGCGCACCCTGCTCGTCGACCTGGGGCAGCTCGCGAGTACGGTCCTCGCCACCTTCGGTCCGGTCGGCCGGAGACTCGTCCCGGAAGAAGCCCGCGGGCACCCGGTCCGACGGCCCCTGCCCACGCACCGGCGGCAGCACAGCGGTCTCGTCCGCGGCACCGACCGGCGGCAGTACGGCCGTCTCCTCGGCAGCCGACACCGGCGGCAGTACGGCCGTCTCGTCCGCCGCCCCCGCAGGAGCGGGCGGTTGCGGCAGCTCGGCCGTCCGCTCGGAGTCACGCACCTCGGAATCGCGCACCTCGGAACGGGACGCCCCGGAATCCCCGGACACCGACCGCAGTACGGCCGTCTCGTCCCCGGAACCGGAACCAGAACCGGAACCAGAATCGGAACCGGAACCGGAACCGGAACTCACCGGCCGCAGCACAGCCGTATCCTCCGCCGACCGCCCACGCGCCCCGGAACCCGCCCCGGCACCCGGCTTCACCACCGGCGTCGGCACAGTCGACGCCTCAGGCCTGGCCGCCGGAGCCGAAGGAGCGGCCGGCACCGGAGGAGCCGTCGGCTGTCGAGCCGCCCGTTCCGCTGCCGCAGCCGCCTCCGCCGCCAAGCGGCGGGCCTCCTCGGCCGCGAGCAGGGCCGCCTCGGCCTTGCGCTGCTTCTCCAGCCGCCGGGCCTCCGCCTCGGCGCGCAGCCGGGCCTCGTCCTCGGCCTGCTTGCGGAGCCGGTCGGCCTCCGCCCTGCGGCGGGTCTCCTCGGCGGCGCGGGCCTCTTCCTCGGCGAGGAGGCGGGCCTTCTCCTCCTCGGCACGCCTGCGTGCGTCCTCGGCGCGCTGCCGGGCCTCTTCGGCCTGGCGTTCCGCCTCGCGGCGCTGGGCCTCCTCCAGCTCGCGCCGCTTACGCTCCTCCTCCTCGGCGCGCAGCTTGGCGAGCTGCTCCTGGCGCTCGCGCTCCAGGCGCTCCTCCTCGGCCTTGCGGGCGGCCTCTTCCTCCGCCTTGCGGCGGGCCTCCTCCTCGGCGGCCTTGCGCGCCTCCTCCTGGGCCTTGATCTCGGCCTCGGAGAGCGGCAGGACGGTGTCGAGGCGGTGCCGGATCACCGTGGTGACGGCCTCGGGCTCCTGGCCAGCGTCGACCACCAGGTAGCGGCTCGGGTCGGCGGCGGCCAGCGTGAGGAAACCGGACCGTACGCGCGCGTGGAACTCGGCGGGCTCCGACTCCAGTCGGTCCGGCGCCTCCGTGAACCGCTCGCGGGCGGTCTCCGGGTCCACGTCCAGGAGAACGGTCATGTGCGGGACGAGTCCGTCGGTCGCCCACCTGTTGATGCGGGCGATCTCGGTCGGGGAGAGGTCACGGCCGGCGCCCTGGTAGGCGACGGACGAGTCGATGTAGCGGTCGGAGACGACGATCGCGCCGCGCTCCAGAGCGGGCCGCACGACGGTGTCGACGTGCTCCGCGCGGTCGGCGGCGTAGAGCAGCGCCTCCGCGCGGTGGGACAGTCCCGCCGACGACACGTCGAGCAGGATCGACCGCAGCCGCTTGCCGACCGGTGTCGCGCCGGGCTCGCGGGTGAGCACGACCTCGTGTCCCTTGCCCCTTATCCACTCGGCGAGGGCCTCGGCCTGCGTGGACTTCCCGGCGCCGTCGCCACCCTCCAGGGCGATGAAGAAGCCGGTGCTCGCGGGCACCGTGTCGGGGTCGTCGCCGCCGAGCAGCGCGTCGCGCAGATCGTGCCGCAGCGGCACTCCCGCGCGGTCGTCGACCTTGGCCAGGACCAGTGCGGCGACCGGCAGCAGCAGGGCGCCGACCAGCATCAGCGTGAACGCGGCACCGCCGTGCGCGAACACGAACTTGCCGTTCTCCAGGCGGTGCGGGCCGATCAGCGCCGCCACCAGGGGGGCGATCAGCGCGCCGAGCGCGACCGCGACCCGGACGACCGCGTGCAGGTGCTCGGTGGTGCGGGCCCGCCGGTAGTCCTCGGCCTCCTGGTCGAGCAGGGTGTGCCCGGTGTTGGCGGCCACGCCCGCGCCGATGCCGGCGAGCGCGACGATCAGCAGCACGGTGGTGACGTCCGGGACCAGGCCCGCGGCGAGCAGCGCGATGCCGGTGAAGGCGATGGCGAGGGTCAGCAGGCGGCGGCGCGACAGCGTCGGCAGCAGGGCGGGTGCCGTACGGATGCCGACCACGACCCCGCCGGTCAGCCCGAGCACCAGCAGCCCGAAGGTCACCGGGCCGCCGTGCAGGTCCTGGGCCTGGAGCACGGACACGGCGACGGCGGCTGAGATCGCCGCCGCGACGGCCGCGCAGGCGACCACGAGCAGCGCGATCGCGCCGGTACGGCCCTTGTCGACGCCGGTGCCCGTCCGGGGGCGGCGCAGCCCTTCGAGCGGCGACCGCGCGCGCGGGGTGCGGATTCCGGGCAGTTCCAGGGCGGTCAGGACGGAGAGCGACGCGGCGAACAGCCCGGCCGCGACGTACGAACCGAGCGCGGCGTGGTGCTGGTCGAACCAGGCGACGCCCGTGCCCAGCAGGTTGTTGAGCAGGGCCGCCACGACGAGTGCGGCGGCCGCGAGGGGGATCGACACGAAGCTGGTGCGCAGCGACAGCCGGCGCAGCGCGTCCATGTGGTCGGGCAGCGGCCGGACCGTGGCGCCCTCCAGCGGCGGGGCGGGCAGCAGGGCGGGTCCGGCGCTCTCGCGGCACACCGTCCAGAAGCGCTCGGCGACTCCGGTCACGAAGGCGGTCACCAGGAGCACGGCCAACGCGTTGTCCGGAGTCCAGTCGATCCACAGCGGGGCGACGATCAGCAGCGCGGCCCGCAGACCGTCCGCGCCGACCATGGTCCAGCGCCGGTCGAGCGGCCCCTCCTGGGAGGTGAGCGAGGTGAGCGGGCCGAGCAGCACCGCCCCGAAGAGCAGCGTCGCCAGGATGCGCGCCCCGAAGACGGTCGCCACCGCGAACGCCACACCCCGATAACCACCACCGAACGAGCCCTGGGCGATGGCCGCCTGGAAGGCGAGCACGACCAGGACCAGCAGGGCGAGGGTGTCACCGACACCCGTCACGAGCTGTGCGCTCCACAACCGCTTGAGCTGCGGCTGGCGCAGCAGGGCGCGGACGGCACGCTCGCGGGAGTCCGCGACAAGGGCGTCGTCGGGGGCCGGCTGGTGGGCCGTTGGCTGCTCGGCTGGCGTCATGCTTTCAGCCTATCGGCAGCCACCGACAACAAGCCGCGCCCGCCCGGACCTGCGCACGCCCCGACACCAAAGTGATGCCGGGGCGTTCGTTTCGCGACCCTCCGGTGCAGGAAGCGTGCGCTCCCCAACCGTCCGATCAGTCCTCGGACGTCACCTTGGAGGTGGCCGTCTTCTTGGCCGTCGCGGTCTTGGCGGCGGTGGTCGTCTTCTTGGTGGCCGTCGTCGTCTTCTTCGCCACGGCCTTCTTCGCCGTCGTCGTCTTCTTGGCGGGCGCCTTCTTGGCCGCCGTCTTCTTCGCCGGGGCCTTCTTCGCCGTCTTCTTGGCGGGCGACTTGGCCCGCTTCTCGGCGAGCAGCTCGTAGCCGCGCTCCGGGGTGATCTCCTCGACGCTGTCGTCGGAGCGCAGGGTCGCGTTGGTCTCGCCGTCGGTGACGTACGGACCGAAGCGGCCGTCCTTGACGACGACGGGCTTCTCGCTGACCGGGTCGGTGCCCAGTTCCTTCAGCGGCGGCTTGCCTGCGGCCCGGCCGCGCTGCTTGGGCTGGGAGTAGATCTCCAGCGCCTCTTCGAGGGTGATCGTGAAGAGCTGGTCCTCGGCCGTCAGCGAACGGGAGTCCGTGCCCTTCTTCAGGTACGGCCCGTAGCGCCCGTTCTGCGCGGTGATCTCCACACCCTCGGCGTCCTTGCCGACGACGCGCGGCAGCGACATCAGCTTGAGGGCGTCGGCGAGCGTCACCGTGTCGAGGGTCATCGACTTGAACAGCGAGGCCGTCCGCGGCTTGACGGCGTTCTTCCCGGTCTTCGGGGTGCCCTCGGGGAGCACCTCGGTGACGTACGGGCCGTAGCGGCCGTCGCGGGCGATGATCTGGTTGCCCGACTCCGGGTCGGCGCCGAGCTCGAAGTCACCGCTCGGCTTGGCGAGCAGTTCCTCCGCGAGGTCGACCGTCAGCTCGTCGGGGGCCAGGTCCTCCTGCACGTCGGCGCGCTGGTGGTTCTCGGAGTCCTTCTCGCCGCGCTCCACGTAGGGGCCGTAGCGGCCGACGCGCAGCATGATGTCGTTGCCGACCGGGAAGGACGACACCTCGCGGGCGTCGATCGCGCCCAGGTCGGTGACGAGTTCCTTGAGGCCGCCCAGGTGGTCGCCGTCGCCGTTGCCGGCCTCGGCGGCGCCCGTCGCCTCGCCCTCGCCGAAGTAGAAGCGCCGCAGCCACGGCACGGCCTGCGCCTCGCCGCTGGCGATGCGGTCGAGGTCGTCCTCCATCTTGGCGGTGAAGCTGTAGTCGACGAGCCGCCCGAAGTGCTTCTCCAGGAGGTTGACGACGGCGAAGGACAGGAAGGACGGCACCAGGGCCGTGCCCTTCTTGAAGACGTAGCCGCGGTCGAGGATCGTGCCGATGATCGACGCGTACGTCGACGGGCGGCCGATCTCGCGCTCTTCGAGCTCCTTGACGAGGCTGGCCTCGGTGTAGCGGGCCGGGGGCTTGGTGGCGTGCCCGTCGACCGTGATCTCCTCGGCGCTGAGCGCGTCGCCCTCGGCGACCTGGGGCAGCCGGCGCTCGCGGTCGTCCAGCTCGGCGTTCGGGTCGTCGGCGCCCTCTACGTAGGCCTTCAAAAAGCCGTGGAAGGTGATCGTCTTGCCGGAGGCGCTGAACTCGACGTCCCGGCCGTCGGACGAGGTGCCCGCGATCTTCACGGTGACGGAGTTGCCGACCGCGTCCTTCATCTGGGAGGCGACGGTCCGCTTCCAGATCAGCTCGTAGAGCCTGAACTGGTCGCCGGCCAGGCCGGTTTCGGCGGGCGTGCGGAAACGATCACCCGAGGGGCGGATCGCCTCGTGCGCCTCCTGGGCGTTCTTGACCTTCCCGGCGTAGACGCGCGGCTGGGCCGGCAGGTAGTCGGCGCCGTACAGCTGCGTCACCTGGGCGCGGGCGGCGGTGATCGCCGTCTCGCTCAGGGTCGTGGAGTCCGTACGCATGTAGGTGATGTAGCCGTTCTCGTACAGCTTCTGCGCGACCTGCATCGTGGCCTTCGCCCCGAAGCCGAGCTTGCGGCTGGCCTCCTGCTGGAGCGTCGTCGTACGGAACGGGGCGTACGGAGAACGTCGATACGGCTTGGACTCGACGGACCGGACGGCGAACCGCGTGTCCTCCAGGGCGGCGGCCAGCGCGCGGGCGTTGGCCTCGTCGAGGTGGAGGGTGTTCGCGCCCTTGATCTGACCCAGGGAGTCGAAATCGCGGCCCTGGGCGACGCGCTTGCCGTCGACGGCCTGGAGGCGTGCGACGAGGGTCGACGGGTCGCTCGCGTCGCCCGCCCGGCCGGTCCCGAAGGTGCCGGTCAGGTCCCAGTACTCGGCGGAACGGAAGGCGATGCGCTCGCGCTCCCGCTCGACGACGAGCCGGGTGGCGACGGACTGGACACGGCCGGCCGACAGGCGCGGCATGACCTTCTTCCAGAGGACCGGCGAGACCTCGTAGCCGTAGAGGCGGTCGAGGATGCGGCGGGTCTCCTGGGCGTCGACCAGGGGCTGGTTGAGGTCGCGCGGGTTGGCGACGGCGGCGCGGATCGCGTCCTTGGTGATCTCGTGGAACACCATGCGCTTGACCGGGACCTTGGGCTTGAGGACCTCAAGCAGGTGCCACGCGATGGCCTCGCCCTCGCGGTCCTCATCGGTGGCCAGGAAGAGTTCGTCGGAGTCCTTGAGAAGGTCCTTGAGCTTCTTGACCTGGGCCCGCTTGTCGGCGTTGACCACATAGATCGGCGCGAAGTCGTGGTCGACGTCCACACCGAGGCGACGGACCTCGCCGGTGTACTTCTCGGGCACCTCCGCGGCGCCGTTGGGAAGGTCGCGGATGTGCCCGACGCTCGCCTCGACGACATATCCGGGGCCGAGGTAGCCCTTGATCGTCTTCGCCTTGGCAGGCGACTCGACGATGACGAGTCGGCGGCCGCCGTGTGCGGTCTCGCTGGTCGGGGACAACTTCGCTCTTCTCTCCGGTCGACGCTGGGGCCTCCCCCGGGCAAGCGGCTCCAGGGAGGAGCAGGTGCGTTTCCGCGTCGTTCGGTACGTGCTCTCGGTGATCCGGCGGGAGGTCCTCGTAGCGGGGCTACCAGGGCCTTCGACCGGTGCGGCGAGAGTGCGTGCCGGGCGGCGTGGGGACGTGCCTGCATCTCCCCGGGGGTGCTTGGTCCCGAGGTCGGGTCATGGTGACGCTGCGGAGTGTGACGGTACATCCCGCCCCCGTGTCAAACGGGAAAAGCCCGCAACGGCCACTCGAACGGTAACCCGACTACCGCCATTCCTGCCGCCCGGAGTCCCCACCGGCCTTTTCGGAGCCATCCGGAGGGTGATCTCTCACCTGCCCGCGCCGCGGCTCCGACGCGCTGCTCAGACGTGCAGGAAGCACCAGGTACCGAGGAGCAGGGCGGCGACCGCGGCGAGGCTCGCGAGGGTCGCCGATGCGACCGGGTTCACACCCTGGGCGACGGGTTCGCGGTGCCGGACCCTGACCGCGGTCCACAGCAGCAGCGCGGCTCCGAACAGGGCGAACACCGACCCCGCGAAGATCGCCGGCCCGCTCTCCATACGTGTCCCCTCCCGACCGGATGCCCCGGTCCGGGAGGCTGGCACCCGGAGGCGACGGGCAGGCCAACCCCGGGTGAACTCGCGGCGGACAGCGCTCAGGCGGTCGTGCCGGAGGACGATATCGCCCCGGTCGTCCGGGACCGATCGGTCTCTCCCACGGTGCACACGACCGAGTCGAAACCGGCCTTCCAGTTGGTCTCGTCGGACAGATACCCGAAGACGGAACGGTCGGATCCGGGCGCCCAAGTCGACTCGAACTTGTTGCCGCACAGCTTGTTCCCCTGCCGCAGCGCCTCCTGGAACGTCATCGTCCGCGGGGCCGTCACGAAACCGATCACCTGGTCGGTGTGCTGATCGGCACAGTCGGTCAGGGTCGCGGTGAAGTACGTCTTGTGGTCGACGTACAGCCAGCAGTCGCCGACGCTCATCTCGGTGGTCCACACGTTCGACCCGGTGCTACGGAAGCGCCCTATCTCGCCGCCGATCGGCACATGCCGACCGAGCACGAGGCACGCCGTACCGCCTCCGGCCGCCCCGAAGCCCGCCTCGGTCGGCGTGAGGGCGTAGACACCGGCGTCGGCCAGGGCCCCTGCCGTCTCCCCCACCTTCCCCGCGCACCGCTCGCCCCCGTGGTCCCGCGCGTCGGCGAAGTCGCGCGCCGGGTCGACCGCCATCACCTGCCCGTCCGGAACGTCGTGCGCGCAGCTCACAACCCCGAGATTGGGCCGCGACGCGAACGCCGCCCCGGTCCACACCGCGTGCACGCAATCGCCGGTCTGCAACGCCTTCTTGAGCCCGACGCCCTGGCCGTACGGATACGCGGAACCGGCCGATGCGGACTCCGATGCCGCGGACGGGGACGCCTTCTTGGTCGCCGCCGCACCCTTGCCGTCGCTCAGCGAGGTCACGGCCCACACCCCACCGGCGACCACCATCAGGACGGCGACGACAAGGGCGGCAACCGCCCCGACCGGCCTCCGATGCCGGCCCCCACGGGGCGGCCCGCCGCCGATCGCCCCCGGGCCACCGGGATACGTCGGGCCCTGACCGCCCGCATAGGGGGGCGTCGGCGCGCTGCCTTGGTAGGACATCGTGGGGCTGTTCGCGTACGGATTCCACTGACCGTACGACCCACCGCCGGGCGAACTGGCCTGTCCCTGTGGGGAGTACGGCGCCTCGGCGCCCGCCGGGGTATTCGGCGTGTCGGGGGTCGGCGGGGTGCCGGGGTTGTTCGGGGCGCCCGGAGTCTCCGGCGTCCCGAAGGCCTCCGGTGTCCCCGGAGTGGGCCGGCCTCCGGGCGTGGAGCCCCCGAGGGCGGCCGGGAGCCGGTCACCGTACGCCGCCGGGTCCTGATGGGTGGCCCCGGGCCCTCCCGGGGTCTGCGGGGCGTAGGGACCGCCCGCGTAGGGGCCGCCCATGGCGTACCCGGGCTGTCCGCCCGGGACTTGGCCCCGAGGTCCGCTCTCCACCCGACCGGGTGGATCGCCCTCGGCGTAGCCGGGCCGACCGCTCCCGACGTAGCCGGGCGGACTACTCCCGACACTGCCGGGCGGACCGTCGGCGACACCCCCCGGCGACCGATCTGCCGTGGGCCGACCGCCCTGGGCCGGTCCGAAGCCGCGCGGTGCCGGTCCGAAGCCCTCCGGCGGCGGTCCGAAGTCGCTGGGCATCCGGCCCGAGTCACCCCGCCCGACCCCGTCCGGCGCCGCACCGACCCGCCGCCCCACCCGCTCCAACCCCCGCGCCGCGGTCTCCGGCGCCGACCTCAGCACCGGGTCCTTGACCAGCAACCCCTGGAGTACCGGCGCCAGTTCACCCGCGCGGACGGCCGGCGTCGGCTCCTCGCCGAGCAAGGCCGTGAGCGTCGCGAAGTCGCCGTGGCGGTCGAAGGGGCCGCGGCCCTCGACGGCGGCGTACAGCGTGGCGCCCAGCGAGAACAGGTCCGCGGCCGGGGTGGGCGGCTCGCCACGAGCCCGCTCCGGAGCCAGGTAGCCAGGGGTGCCGAGGATGCCGGCCGTAGCCGTGAGGCGGGGTTCGTGGGACTCGGGCTGGAGGGCGATGCCGTAGTCGGTGAGCAGCACGCGCGCGTACGGATCGCCCGAAGCGTCCGGTGCCAGAAGGATGTTGGCCGGTTTCACATCCCGGTGCAGGATGCCGATGCGGTGTCCGGCGGTGAGCGCGTCGAGGACGGCGAGCCCGATGCGGGCCACCCGGGCGGGCGGCAGCGGGCCCGAACGCCGTAGGACCGCCTGGAGGTCGACGCCGTCGGGGACGTACTCCATGACGATCCAGGGCAGGCCCTCGTGGATCACCACGTCGTGCACGGTCGCCACATGCGGATGACCGCGCAACCGGGCCGCGTGCCGCGCCTCACTCCGGGCCCGCGCGATGCGCTGCGCGCGCTCGCCACCACCCTCTGGCGCATCCGGCAGCGAGATCTCCTTGACGGCGACCTCGCAGGCCAACTCCTCGTCGTACGCGAGCCATACGCGCCCCATGCCGCCCGCGCCGAGCATCCGCAGCAACCGGTAGCGGCCGTTGACGACCCTGCCCTCGCCCTGTTCCGGCGTATCCCCGGCCATCACGCCTCCCCCGAGACGGCGCGCCTCCCCCGAGGACGCGTGGAACCTGTCTCTGAAAGTAGCCTCGCACCCGCCACTGACAAGAGGGCTTTTCCGCACCGATCCGAACAATCTCGCCGGATGCGGACCCACGCGGCTCAGCGGTACGGGCAGGCCTCAGGCGTGACAGGGGCCGCGTACGGGGGGCAGTCGGCGGATACGGCGGACACTAGGCAGCGCGATGGTCGGGCCGGCCGTAGGCACGGTGGACCGCGCGAGGGACCGGTCGGCCGTAGGCACGGTCGACGGCGCGACAGCCCGGCGGCCGAATCGCGGCCGACCGCCTCAAGCAGCCGGTCGGCAGACGCAGGACGCCGACCGGGAGCGACCACCCGACCGGGACCAACTCGCTTCCAGAAGCGGCCAGTCGACCCGAGAGCGCCAGGCCCGCTCCACCCTCGGAAAACGGCCGGCCACCGGCACCCGGTCGCCGCCAGGCGCCAGCCCGCCGCCCTCAACCGCCCGCCGCCCCATGCCAGTCAGCCGTCGGCACCCAGTCGTCACCCGCGCCGGTCAGCCGTCGGCACCAGTCGCCCCGCCACGCCAGTCAGCCGCCCCCAACCGGCCGTCCCCCCTCGCCAGTCAGCCGCCGGACACCAGTCACCCCACCGGCTCCAGAAACCCCTGTTCCACCAGCAACCGAATCTGCGCCGGCGTCCGGTCACGCAGCAGAACCGGGTCCTCGCCCACGAGTTGGGCAATGGCGTCCAGGATGCGCCCCGCGCTCAGCGTGCCGTCGCAGACGCCCGCGAAGCCCGCGCCGACCGTGTCGACCTTGGTCGCCCGGCGCATACCGCGGTGCTGGCGCAGGACGACGTGCTCGGGGTCCTCGGCGCCGGGCAGGCCGACCTGTTCCTGGATGACCTCGTCGGCCAGCCTGAAGTGGGCGGCGAGCAGGGCCGCGTCGTCGCGGGCGCGCAGATAGTCGACCCGGTCGAAGTGCTCCCGCACGGCGTCGCCGAGCGGCTGCTCGACCGGGTGCGGCCACTCCTCGACGGTGATCGAGGGTGCGTCGGAGTCCGTCCTGCGCAGGGTGATCCAGCCGAAGCCCACGGCCTTGACCTTGCGCGCCTCGAACTCGTCGAGCCACGCGTCGTAGAGCGCCTCGTACGCGGCCGTGTCGCCCTGGTGGTCGCCCGCGTCCCTGAGCCACAACTCGGCGTACTGCGTGACGTCCTGGACCTCGCGCTGCACGATCCAGGCGTCGCACCCGCGCGGCACCCACGAGCGCAGCCGGTCCTGCCAGTCCTCCCCCTCCACGTGCTGCCAGTTGGCGAGGAACTGCGCGAATCCGCCCTCGCGCAGGCGATCGCCCGCCTGCTGAACGAGCGACCGGCACAGATCGTCCCCGCCCATACCGCCGTCGCGGTAGGTCAGCCGGGCGCCCGGCGAGATCACGAACGGCGGGTTGGACACGATGAGTTCGTACGTCTCGTCGTCCCGGACCGGCTCGAAGAGCGAGCCCTCGCGGAGATCGGCGGCCGGGGCTCCGGACAGCGCGAGGGTGAGCGCGGTGATGTGCAGGGCGCGCGGGTTGAGGTCGGTGGCCGTCACGCGCGTGGCGTGCCGGGCCGCGTGCAGCGCCTGGATGCCGGAACCGGTGCCGAGGTCGAGCGCGGCGGAGACCGGCGTCCGTACGGTGATGCCCGCGAGCGTGGTGGACGCGCCGCCGACCCCCAGGACGACGCCTTCCTCCCGGCTGCCGATCCCGCCGGCCCCGCCGACCGCGCACCCCAGGTCGGACACGATGAACCAGTCCTCGCCGTCGGGCCCGCCGTACGGCCGTACGTCCACGGTCGCGGCGACCTCGTCGGTGCCCACGGAGACCAGCCACCCGCTCTCCAGGCACGCGGCGACGGGCAGGACGTCGGCCACGCGTGCGTGCGGCACGGGCTGCTGGAGCAGGAACAGCCGGACCAGCGTCTCCAGCGGGGTGTCGCCTCTGGTCGCCCGGAGGGCCGGCACGGTCTCGCTGCGGGCCAGCGCCGCGTACGCGGGGGCACCGAGCAGGTCGAGCAGTCCGTCGGCGGTGAAGGCGGCGCCGAGCAGGGCGTCCCGGAGCCGGGCGGCGACCTCCGGGCGGTCGGATGCGGGCAGGGTGGGCAGGGTGGAGTTACTCACACCCCCATTGTGGCCGCTCCCACCGACAACACGCGTGGCACCGGCCGACAAGGCCCCCGCCCATGCGAAGGCCCCGGCACGCACGCGTACCGGGGCATCTTTCAGTTACTGAAAGATCGCTGCCTACAGGGAACGCGTCAGGCCGCCGACGACGAAGCCACCGGCGTAGCCGTCTTGCAGGCCTCCTGCTTGGTCATCGCCTTGCCGACATCGCCCTCTTCGAGGGTCTTCAGGGCGTCGTTCCCGCTCGTGCTGAGCTTGTCCAGCGAGGTCGCGATGCCCTTGAGGCCGTCCGCGAACTTCGCCTGGTCCTTGGTGTTCAGCGCGTCCACCTGCCCCTTCAGGGTGGCGTACGACGTGGAGATGCCGTTGAGCTCCTTCACCGCGTCCTGCTGCTTCTTCGCGCCGTTGTCGACGTCCGGTGCCCCGGCGGTGTTCACGGCGGCCCCGATCGCCTTGTAGGCGTCGGACATGTCCTGGAAGGCCTGCGAGTCGGTCTTCTGGACCTCTTCCGGGGTGCTGTTGTCCGAGGTCTCCTTCTGGATCGCCGTGTTGGCGGCCTGGATCTTCTTCGCCTGCGGCTGCACCGCGACGCAGACCTGCTTGGCCCAGGCGTCCAGCTTGGCGTCGCTGTCGTCGCCACTGCCGCCGCATCCCGACAGCGCCAGTACCAGTACCGCACCGCCGGACAGTGCGGCCGCGAGCTTCTTGTTCACCGGGTTGGTCCCTTCCATGGCTCTCGGCCCCGGAACATACACGGCGGACGGGCCGCACCTCCGGGCCCAAGGTCCGATAGGAGACCCTTTGAAGCCATTTGCACCAAGCGAGAGAAGGCTCACGGCGAGGGCCTGAACACAGACAGAACGGGCGGGCGGCGCCCACAACTCGCGCCGCCCGCCCGCCCGTTGAGCAGAACTCCGTAGAACCGCCTACGAAACGACCGCCGGATCCGCCGACTTGGCCGTCCGGTCGGTGTCGTCGCCGTCGTCCCCCACGGCGATCCCGCGCCGCTTGGAGATGTACACCGAGACGGCGATCACGAGGAACGCGATGACCGCGATCGCGATCCGCACCCCGGTGTTCTTGTCGTCGCCGTAGCTGAACTTGATGACCGCGGGCGCGATGAGCAGCGCGACGAGGTTCATCACCTTCAGCAGCGGGTTGATGGCCGGGCCCGCGGTGTCCTTGAACGGGTCGCCGACCGTGTCGCCGATCACCGTGGCGGCATGGGCCTCGCTGCCCTTGCCGCCGTGGTTGCCGTCCTCGACGAGTTTCTTCGCGTTGTCCCAGGCACCGCCCGAGTTCGCGAGGAAGACCGCCATCAGCGTGCCGGTGCCGATCGCGCCCGCCAGGAACGAGCCGAGCGCGCCGACGCCGAGCGTGAACCCGACCGCGATCGGCGTGAGCACGGCGAGCAGACCGGGCGTGGCCAGCTCGCGCAGCGCGTCCTTGGTGCAGATGTCGACGACGCGGCCGTACTCCGGTGTCTCGGTGTAGTCCATGATCCCGGGGTGCTCGCGGAACTGCCGCCGCACCTCGTAGACCACCTTCCCGGCGGACCGCGAGACCGCGTTGATCGCCAGCCCGGAGAAGAGGAAGACGACCGCGGCGCCGACGATGAGGCCCACCAGGTTGTTGGGCTGGGAGATGTCCATCATCAGGTTGAGTGGTGCGCCCGGTCCCGAGACCTTCTCGCCGACGTCGTTGGCGGCGGTGAGAATCGCGTCCCGGTACGACCCGAAGAGCGCCGACGCCGCCAGGACGGCGGTGGCGATGGCGATGCCCTTCGTGATGGCCTTGGTGGTGTTGCCCACCGCGTCCAGGTTGGTGAGCACCTGCGCGCCCGCGCCCTCGACGTCGCCGGACATCTCGGCGATGCCCTGCGCGTTGTCGGAGACCGGCCCGAAGGTGTCCATGGCGACGATCACGCCGACCGTGGTGAGCAGACCGGTACCGGCCAGCGCCACCGCGAACAGCGCCAGCATGATCGAGGCGCCGCCGAGCAGGAACGCCCCGTAGACCGCGAGACCGATCAACAGGGCGGTGTAGACGGCCGATTCGAGGCCCAGCGAGATCCCGGCGAGGATGACGGTGGCCGGGCCGGTGAGCGAGGTCTTGCCGATGTCCATCACGGGACGGCGGTTCGTCTCCGTGAAGTAGCCGGTCAGCTGCTGGATCAGCGCGGCGAGCACGATGCCGATGGCCACGGCGACGAGCGCGAGGATCCGCGGATCGCCGTCCTTGGCCTTGATCGCCGCGTCGGTGACCCCGTCGAGATCGCCGTACGACGACGGCAGATAGACGAACACCGCGACCGCCACCAGCACGAGCGAGATCACCGCGGAGATGAAGAACCCCCGGTTGATCGCGGACATGCCGCTGCGGTCGGTACGGCGTGGCGCCACCGCGAAGATGCCGATCATGGCGGTGATCACCCCGATCGCCGGCACGAGCAGCGGGAAGGCGAGCCCGGAGTCGCCGAAGGCCGCCTTGCCGAGGATCAGCGCGGCGACCAGCGTCACGGCGTACGACTCGAAGAGGTCGGCCGCCATGCCCGCGCAGTCGCCGACGTTGTCGCCCACGTTGTCGGCGATGGTCGCGGCGTTGCGCGGGTCGTCCTCCGGGATGCCCTTCTCGACCTTGCCGACCAGGTCGGCGCCGACGTCGGCGGCCTTGGTGAAGATGCCGCCGCCGACCCTCATGAACATGGCGATGAGGGCGGCACCGAGGCCGAATCCCTCCAGCACCTTGGGCGCGTCGGCCGCGTACACCAGCACCACGCACGAGGCGCCCAGCAGACCGAGCCCCACCGTGAACATGCCGACGACGCCGCCCGTGCGGAAAGCGATCTTCATTGCTTTGTGCGAGACGGCGGTGAGATCCTTTTCCGGCTCACCCTCCCTCGGGGTCGCTTCCCGGGCCGCCGCGGCGACACGGACATTACTGCGTACGGCGAGCCACATGCCGATATAGCCGGTGGCCGCCGAGAACACCGCACCGATCAGGAAGAAGATCGATCGTCCGGCGCGCTGATTCCAGTCGTCCGCGGGCAGCATCAGGAGCAGGAAGAAAACGATCACGGCGAATACGCCGACCGTGCGCAACTGCCGTCCCAGATAGGCGTTCGCGCCTTCCTGGATCGCCGTCGCGATCTTCTTCATGCTGTCGGTGCCCTCGTCGGCCGCGAGTACCTCGCGGACCAGGATGACCGCGACCGCGAGCGCTGCCAGCGCCACGAGGCCGATCACCATCACGAGGATGCGGTTGTCGTCGGTCAGAACTGCGGCTGCGAAGGTTGTGGGGTGGTCAAACTGCTGAGGGGTAGAAAGCCCCGCCATTCGTCCTCCTTGACGCCTGTGCTGAGCTCAAGATGTGGACGGATTGTAGGTACCGGAACCTGATCAAAACAGTGCGCGGCAAACGGAATTGGCCTTCGCATAGTAATGCCTTAAAAGCATTGACGCTTGATCAAATTATCGGGGCGCCGATCAAGGCGATGATCGGGACGTCGATCCGCATTGATCGTGAATTGATTCACGAATTCTTTCGCGCCGGGGAAGCCCGGTCGTCGCACTGTCGCGGAACTCACCCGGAAATGCCGAAGGGCCCTGCTCAGCAGGGCCCTTCGGCTGTGGTGTGCGGCGATTTCTCAGGAAAGCGGGGTGGCCGGCGGGGTCGTCGGCCAGGTCATACGGATCGATCCGCCGTGCTCTCCCGCGGTGACCTCGACGTCGTCGACGAGCCCGCTGATGACAGCGAGGCCCATCTCGTCCTCCTCGGTCTCCGCGTCCGGATCGTCGCCCAGGGACCCGGGCGCCTTGTCGCCGGGAGCCGAACGTGGTGCCTCGTCGCCGACCTCGATGGAGAACTGCTTCTCCTCCTCGATCAGCAGCACCTTCACCGGGGCGGTGATCCCACTGCTCTGGTGCAGCCCGACGGCACGGGTACAGGCCTCACCTACGGCGAGTCTGACCTCGTCGAGTACGGCCTCGTCCACTCCGGCCCTGCGCGCCACCGCTGCCGCCACCAGTCGGGCGGTCCTGACGTGCTCGGGCAGCGCGCTGAAGCGGAGTTCAACGGTGGCCATGCATCCCCCTCGGGACTACGGGCGTGCTGTCGGAGGGCCGGGCCGCCGAAAGCCCGGTCCACCGGTCGTCTATACGGCCGATCGGGGAGCGGTCACACGCCGCTCCCGAAACGGTCGGTCAGTCGGTGGCCGCCACCGCTTCCTCGACCGAGGTGTGAATCGGGAACACCTTGGTGAGGCCGGTGATACGGAAGATCTTCAGAATGCGCTCCTGGTTGCAGACCAGGCGCAGCGAGCCCTCGTGGGCACGCACCCGCTTCAGGCCGCCGACCAGCACACCGAGCCCGGTGGAGTCGAGGAAGTCGACTCCCTCCATGTCCACGACGAGGTGGAAACTCCCGTCGTTCACCAGCTCGACCAGCTGTTCGCGCAACTTGGGCGCGGTATATACGTCGATTTCGCCACCGACCTCGACGACCGTACGATCGCCGACGGTACGGGTCGACAGGGACAGGTCCACGGATCCTCCAGCACCTTGCTATCGAGCGGTCATCCCATGGGACACCTCGGCAGAGCCCCCAGGACGGTTCGCCAGCCGCGATGGCATTCAATCACTTACCGCAGGGCGTGCACGACGCCTTGGCTCCATTGTCCGTCACGCCAGTGACACACTCGGTGCCGATGGCCAAGAATCAGCGAACCGATCGACCCTCGGCGGACCCCGTGTCCGGCCTCTCGCCGAGCACGGTTCTGGACCGGCTGGCGTCGGGACCGAGCCGGGCTTCGCGCATCACTCATACGGAGCACTTGCCCCCGCGCGAGGGCCGCCATGCCGTCTGGCCTGACCGGATTCGCGCCGAGGTGATCGCCACCGTCCAGGAAGCCGGTATCGAACACCCCTGGGCCCACCAGGCACAGGCCGCCGAGCACGCCCTCGACGGCGAGTCAGTGATCGTTGCCACAGGCACCGCCTCGGGCAAGTCGCTGGCTTATCTGGTACCGGTCCTCTCCGCGCTCCTCGACGGCTCCGAGGCGCCGAACGGCCGCGGCACCACCGCGCTCTACCTCGCGCCCACAAAAGCCCTGGCAGCGGACCAGCTCCGCTCCGTGAAGGAACTTTCACAACCTCTGGGCAATGCCGTTCGCCCGGCCGTGTACGACGGCGACACTCCGTTCGAAGAGCGCGAGTGGGTACGCCAGTACGCCAACTACGTCCTGACCAACCCCGACATGCTCCACCGCGGCATATTGCCCTCGCACCCGCGCTGGTCCTCCTTCCTCAAGTCCCTGAAGTACGTCGTCATCGACGAATGCCACACCTACCGGGGCGTCTTCGGCTCCCACGTCGCCCAGGTGCTGCGCCGTCTGCGCCGCCTCTGCGCCCGCTACGGCTCCTCCCCCGTCTTCCTCCTCGCCTCCGCCACCGCCGCCGAGCCCTCGGTCGCCGCCCGCCGCCTCACCGGCCTCCCGGTGGTCGAGGTCGCCGACGACGCCTCGCCCCGCGGTGAACTGGTGTTCGCCCTGTGGGAGCCCCCACTCACCGAACTGCACGGCGAGAAGGGCGCCCCGGTCCGCCGTACGGCCACCGCCGAGACGGCCGACCTCCTCACCGACCTCGCCGTCCAGGGCGTCCGCTCGGTGGCCTTCGTACGGTCCCGACGCGGCGCCGAGCTGATCGCGCTGATCGCCCAGGAACGCCTCGCCGAGGTCGACCGCTCGCTGGCCCGCCGGGTCGCCGCCTATCGCGGCGGCTACCTCCCCGAGGAACGCCGCGCCCTCGAACGCGCCCTCCACTCCGGCGAGTTGCTCGGTCTCGCCGCCACCACCGCCCTCGAACTCGGCATCGACGTCTCCGGGTTGGACGCCGTCCTGATCGCCGGCTACCCCGGCACCCGCGCCTCCCTGTGGCAACAGGCGGGCCGCGCCGGACGCTCCGGCCGGGGAGCGCTCGCCATCCTGGTGGCCCGCGACGACCCCCTGGACACGTTCCTCGTCCACCACCCGGAGGCCCTGTTCGACCAGCCGGTGGAGTCCACGGTCCTGGACCCGGACAACCCGTACGTCCTGGCCCCCCACCTGTGCGCGGCAGCGGCGGAACTCCCCCTGACCGAAGAGGACTTGGACCTCTTCGGCCCGGCAACGGCGGACCTGCTCCCCCAGCTGGAGACCGCGAAGCTGCTCCGCCGCCGTGCGAAGGCCTGGCACTGGACGCGCCGCGAACGGGCCGCCGACCTCACCGACATCCGCGGCGGGGGCGGCAGGCCGGTCCAGATCGTCGAGAACGGCACGGGCCGCCTCCTGGGCACGGTCGACGAGGCCGCCTCCCACACGACCGTCCACGAGGGCGCGGTCCACCTCCACCAGGGCCGCACGTACCTGGTGCGTTCCCTGGACCTGGAGGACTCGGTGGCCCTCGTCGAGGAGGCCGACCCGCCCTACTCGACGGTCGCCCGCGACACCACGGCGATCTCCGTCCTGGAGACGGACATCGAAGTCCCGTGGGGCCAGGGCCGGTTGTGCTACGGCTCCGTCGAAGTCACCAACCAGGTCGTCTCCTTCCTCCGCAGACGTGTCATCACCGGCGAGGTCCTGGGCGAATCAAAACTCGACCTCCCCCCTCGCACCCTCCGCACCCGCGCCGTCTGGTGGACGGTCACGGAGGACCAACTGGACGCCGCCCGCATCAACCCCGAGATCCTCGGCGGCGCCCTCCACGCCGCCGAACACGCCTCGATCGGCATGCTCCCCCTCTTCGCCACCTGCGACCGCTGGGACATCGGCGGCGTGTCCATCCCCCTGCACCCCGACACCCTGCTCCCCACGGTCTTCGTCTACGACGGCCACCCGGGCGGCGCGGGCTTCGCGGAACGCGCCTTCCACACGGCCCGCGCCTGGCTCACCGCCACCCTCCAGGCCATCGCCTCCTGCGAATGCGACGCCGGCTGCCCGTCCTGCATCCAGTCCCCCAAGTGCGGCAACGGCAACGATCCGTTGCACAAGCGGGGGGCTGTGCGGCTGCTCAGGGAGCTTTTGCGAGAGGCACCGGAGGTACAGGGCCCGGAGGTGCAGGGAGCGGTGGAGGCGCAGGCACCGGTGCTGCCGGGGGTGGTGGCGGTACCGGCCCCGCAGGGCCCGCCCGTGACCTGACCTCCGCCGCGAACGGTCCCCTGCCCGCCGACGCCGTCACGTCCGACGTCTCGCCCACGACCGCACACCGCACGAGCCGCGTCCCCTGCGCCCGCGCCACCCGCTCCGCCCGGGCGCAGGCCCCCGTACCGCCCTCCGCCCAGTGGTCGGCCGCCGCGAGCGCCGCGAGATCCGCACCGCCGGCCGCACGGTGCCGGGCCACGACCGCCTGCCCCAGGGCCAGCACGACCCCGAACACCACACACATCACGGCCATCGCCCCGAGGCTCCACACGGTGGCGGACCCACGGTCCGAGTGACGGGATCGCATGTGCTCCAGAGCCGGGACACGGCGCGTCGCAGCGGCCCGAATACGACACCTCACGGCCCCGCCCTCCCCTCGCCCACCGTCTCCTCCGCCAACGCCACGGCCTCCTCCCGCACTTCGAAGGGCAGCCCGCTGAGCACCGGCGGTTTCGCGACCACGACGACGTGGACCTGGTCGCCCTCTCGGCCAACGGTGACCTTCGCACCACGCGGGGCCGTGTCCCGGACCACCCGGACCACCGCGTCGGCCGGGTCCTGCCTAGCCGCGGCCCGGGCGCCGGAGCGGGCCGCGTCCACGCACTGGATCTGCGCGGCCACCACCAACAGCCCCCACACCAGCGCCATCGCGAACATCACCAGCACGGGCAGCACCACGGCCGCCTCCGCCGTCACGAACCCCTCGTCCCCGCCCGGGCGTTCACACCTTCGCATCGAGGGCCCGCTTCACGATGTCCTGCAACTCCGCGCTGACCGCCCCGCTGGTCACCACCTTGTAGAGCACCACCGCGAACGCCACCGCCGCGACCAGTCCCATGGCGTACTCGTCAAATTCCTATGCATCCATTACAATGGATCATGAAAAGGAATAAACGAACATGCTCGACGAGTTGGAGGGACAACTAGCATTCGGTTATCTGCGCATCAGCGATGACCGAGAAGGCAAAGAACTTGGCGTTCAGCGCCAAGAAGAAGACATTAGGGCACTCGCCGCACAGCTCGGATTGATCCTCGTTCGCATCTACTGCGATAACGACATCTCCGCTAGCACAAACAGCGACGAGTACCGATCGGACTACGAAGACATGATGGGTCAACTTGAAGTTGGCCCCGTCAAAGTCGTGCTGTCCTACACCAAAGCGCGCCTTACTCGTAAACCCGAAGAGAACGAGCGGCAGCTCAAGCTCGCTCGGTTCCACGGCGTCAAGTACCGCTACGTACGTGGCCAATCGCTCGACCTCACAGTGTCCGCGAACCGGAAGATGGACCGCATCCAAAACGTCATGGATGCAGGCACAGCCGAGGACATCCAAGAACTTGCCCTCCGCAAGAAAATCCAGAATGCTCGTGAGGGAAAGTGGGATGGCGGCCCGCGCACCTTCGGGTACGGCAAGGTCATCGGGTACGACCCGATTAAGGGCAAAGACATCATCGACCCGTATCAGGTACGGGACGATGAAATCGTGGCGCTCCACGAAGGCAAACGTAAGACACTGGCCGGAGACAGCCAGTTCACGTGTGTTCAGAACTGGAACGACAAAGGAATCAAGACAACGCGAGCAGGCCAGCAGACCAAACTGAAGGACAAGGTCTCAATCTGCGACGGCCGTTGGGACGTCGGCAAGTTCAGGCGCACCATGCTCAAAGAAAGCTACGTGCTATTTGACCCGACCGGCCACCCCACTGACTGTCCGTGCCTAAAGAACCCGGAAAACGGTGGTACTCGGGTTCATAACGGAGAACGTCACCGTGCCAAATGGCCGTACGTCTTCACTCGCGCCGAACACGACGCCATGGAAGCCATGTTCAACGGGCGCGAAAAATTCTGGGTGTATAAGGGCGGCGTCCGAGCCCGCACCTACCTGCTGAGCGGCTTCGTTGAGTGCGGCGGAACCTGGCGTGACACCGCCAAAAAGGGCCAGTACTGCGGTGGGGTTATGTACGGCCAAGGCAAGACGTACAAGTTGGCCGACGGAACTATCAAGTACCAACGGCGCTACGCCTGTAAGAAGTGGGATAGGACTGGCGAACGGTGCGGGTGCTGCTCCGTCTTCCGCATCGCCGACCCCGTGGAGTTGTTCGTCACCGAACAAGTGCTATACCGCTTTGATTCACCCGACATCCTGAACGCGCTCGTACCACCGGTCAACGAGTCTCGCATGGCCGAGATAGTTCAAGAAATCAGCGAACTACAGGCGCGACGCGAGTTGCTGGCTGCCGAGTACGCGGCAGGCGAGCATGACAAGGAGGACTACCGCATCATGAAGCAAACGGTCCTCGACAAGATGGCAAGGCTCGACACTGAGAAGAAACAACTCATGAGCACTAAGGCGAAGAGTCTCGCAATCCCAACTGACGGCGGCCTACGCGCAATCTGGGACGGCGCAAGCATCGAGTGGCGGGCTAGCGTTATCCGGCTTGTGGTCGAGAAGGTTGTGATTCACCCGAGTATGCCGGGCGGGAAGATGTGGAACGGGTGGCGCTTCGATCCTGACGCGGTTGAGATTTTCTGGCTTCACTAACAAGTAGCGCAAGCTTGGCGATCGCGGGGTGCTCCCGTTTCAAGACGAGCGCCCCGCTTTCTTATTGACGAGCAACGGGTTCACCGACCGCACCGCGCATCCTACCCAGTGGGCCATCAAACTGAATGCGGAGCACGCCTACGCCCTTGATACTGTATCCCTTCAGGGGGAAAGGAGTTCCGTAGGCAAGGACATGGGATAGCAATGTCTTACCTGTACCCTGATTGATTATTGACACAGTCACCGTTTTCGACCGGTCACTGCTGTTAGAGTCGGCCGCAATACCGAACGTTGCGTCCAGCTTGGTGTAGTGCCCTGACAGCTTAATGTCAAAGTAGGCGGTCTCGTCGTTCTCACAGAAAAGAACGCATTTAGCATAGAGCGCGGTGCTGAAACTTTTGTCGCCAATCACTTCATCTTCCGCATCCCAGTCGGTGCATATGGCGGCGTCTTCTTGCGCACATCCGTCAGCCGACACCTGCATACCCTCAGGGATATGATTGCCTGACAACTTCACCGTTTCCGGTATAACCTGGGCAGTGGCGCCACTATCAGACTGCCCGTCGCCATTGTTGGCACTGTCAGAAGAATCGGCGCCGTGCGAAGGGTTCTCGTTATCACTGGGACTATCGACAGAGGCAGGAGTTGAACTATCCTCCGTCGGATTTTCGGACGGCGTTTGCGAAGTACCACTCGACGAGCCATCACCTTCACACGTCGATTCTTTGCAGTACTTGGCGTCTCGCCCTGCGTCCTGATTGACAGTGATGTCCTTGCATCCACCCACAGCAAGTAGCGGCAGTGCGACCAATGCCGCGCTACAAAAAGCCCTCGACCAATATTTCAAGGTTGCTCTCCACGCGAACTGAAGGGTTTGACAGCTTCGATGCAGACAAGAGCCTTGACCGCAGCAGGTTGGCGTCAACCGCCAACCTCAGCTAATGAAGCCTTAATTGCACTTCGACTTGACGCAGTAATTACTGTCCCTGCCGCTTTTCTGGTTCACGCTCGTGCCGCCGCTGCTCGACCTCATGCATCCCGTTACGATCGCTCCCGCGATCAGAGCTACCGCAGCGATCAAGGCAACGTAGACCTGGACCTTGTGTTCAGTCGCCCAGCTACTCATGCACCCTCCCCATTGGTCTGCCGTGATGATGACACAGAAGACGAGGGGGGCAACGTTCCACAAGAAACCATAGCGTCGCTGTTGCACGCTCGTGACGATCCGGGCCACTTGAAGATCAGATTCCGGTTTGGTTAGGCAACGCTTACTTAAGATGCTGAGCTTTTACAGCGTCAATCCGCGAGCCCGAGCCGGCCTGCTTTGATTCGACACTCTTAACATCCTGAATCAACCTGCGCAGCTTGGCGATCACGGCGGGGTGCTCCACTTTAAGGGGCGCCCCGCTTTTTGCTGTTGATTTTCGTAATCGCTCTAGGTCTTCCGTCGTCATAACTACTCCCCATTATACGGCAATTGCGAGGAGTAGCGAAGACTTTAGGCTATCGCAGCATTTGAGTGTCAAAGAACTTGAGTACCGACGTCACCACCATGAGCCCGATGATCGCATTGATCCGGCTGTACTGTGCCCGGGATACAGCGTGGACGCTCGGATGTCTACCAAAGGTACGCGGAACGGAATCTCCCTTGTCTACCCAGAACGTGGCGTGCGCGCACCATACAGGGGCAAAAGTAAACGCCGCTCTGAACTCGTGTTCATCGAGATCAAACTTCTCCCCGTTCTGCTTAAAACTGTTCTTTGTGCGCTGCGTTCGAGTGCTCTTGTCAAGATGACCCAAGACAGTGTCGAGCAGATTGGCCGCAAGCGACTGGGCGGGGTTGGTGTGCCCGTCACGAAGCGCGGCAACACAATCCAAAGCAAAATCACGCTCGCTCAATAGCTTTGGGTGATCTATTTCATGAAGCACTACTTCACAGTCGGACGCGATCCTCTTCCACCGAGAGCCAATAATGCGGCGCCGATCGGAAGCACTGCCAGCCGTTAGAAGCGCTTCAACTGTCACAGCGCCAGGCACCCACATCAAAGGGATACCCTCGTCGATCAGGATCGAATCTAGGCCCTTAAACGACGATCCATCTACGCCATCCCAATTCTCGGGAAATTTCCGCTTGTCAAAATATCCTAGCGACTCAAAGATTTCCTGCAAGTAGGGAGCAGCGGACTCGGTAAAAGTCCGTACAACCGTGCTGATTTCAGCAAGCCGCCGTAGAACCTCCTGTGCTGCCTCCCGTGCCGCTGGCGAGAAGTCAGGCACGATAGAAGACATCATTTCGGCAACGCGGCTAATCACCGGCGCCAGGGCTTCAGCCGCGAGTCGGTTCTCTCGCTCGGTAAGCTCGATGGACGAATCATCGAAGCGAGCGACCCTACGCCACTCTTCCTTACTCAAGTGGTCACTGTTGGACTCGTCAATCTGGTCTGTCATGACCAGATGTTCCCACGGCGCAGGATGATTGCCGAGAGATTTTTGCCACCGGCTCCTGCACACGTAGGGAGACACCTCGTTCTCCGGAACTGCCTTGGTGATCGGTCGGTTCGCCTCGCGTTGGCCGGCCACCCTCCGCGGCGCCTGCTTGATCCCCTGGATCTACCGAACCCAACACCTTCGGTCTGTCACCAAATCAATCAGAGATCCTCAGTTTTCTTATTTCCTACACCGCCAGTCATCACCGATCCGCCTCGTCAAGTGCTTCATCAAACCATTTTGGCTTAATGAGAGTACGGACAAGGAACAAGCCTTGACCGAGCACCGAAACACCGAGTGGAGCAGAAAGATGGCAATCGTCAGTCAGAAGGTCTCAGACCTCAGCGGCAAGCAGGGGACCGACAAGCAGTTCGCCGCAGTCGTCGTCCGGCAGCACCCGGATATCGACCAGCCGAAGGCGCTGGACGTGCTCGTCACCGAACTGGGCGCGTTCAAGGACATCAGCGAGGACCTCGTGATCATCGAAATCACGACGCCCGACGGCAAGAAGCGCGACGCGTACGTGCCCCTGGAGGAGTTCAACAAGGCTGCGACCGACATGCCCCAGATTCTGAAGGACGCACGCGGCACTCGTGGCCGCGTCCCCGGAACCAAGGTCGGCAACGGAAACGGCAGCTGATCCCTTCAACTCCGTATCTGCCAACGCTCCCGGCAGTACGGAAATCCCCCGTCCTGGTGATCCGAAAGGGTCATCGGGACGGGGCTCATCAACTTGGTCGTGAGGTTCAACTCTGGAGTGAAACGACCGTCACTCCAGACACAGTCCCACGGTCGAGAACCTAGGTGGTCCCGTGATCACTGGCATCTTGTTCCCCTGCGACGAAGAGCAACCCATCAAGCGGGTTGAAGTCGACGCGGAGAACGTAGAAACCATCCGAGGCATCGTCGGCGGCTCATACGAGGCATTCAACCTCGACAGCCCGCCGGCTTCGTTCCTTGCGAACGACGAGGCGATGCTTTGGTCGTTGCCGTTCAACCTACGCGCCACGGTCATGCTGTGGCAGCACGCCAAAGGGCTCCGCGGCCAGGCGTATATCAGTGGGGATGCAATCCTCACGGGTGCACCGGATGGACGCGGATTCACCAAGTCGGTGCCCAGCGAGCTGATTGAACTGCTCCTCGACACCGAGACGTATGGCGTTGAGTTCCTGCACCGACCTGACGGCCCATGGTCGCGTAAAGCGATTACATTCACCGACTGGTTCGAGGCGTACAACTACGCCATCATCCACGAGGAAACGTACGCCACCGTCAGGAGTGCCAGGGTCATCGGCGTATAGCCGTTTCAGTAGCCCGTGGGATGCCCCCTCCGAGGAGGGGGTTTCTTCATGGAGCGTTGTAAATTCTACTCTTTGCAAAACAAACAGAACATGTCATAACTAGTGCAGACCGGAAAAGCTCCGGACTTGCTCGCGAAAGTGAGCGTCACGCACTCATTCGGAGTTGATTGCTTTGAGCAGTGACGACCCCCGCCCGCGTCAGCCCAAGAAGAACGCCGCACGCTGGGAGTGGACGAACTACGCCCAGCAGTTGGAATCTTGGGAGGAGCGAGAGAGCCTTCGTAAGGCTCTCGGCGGCTTCGGGAACGGTGAGGCTGGCGGCAGCGACCAGTCAACCAATCCCGTTCACGGTGCAAACGCCGAAGGCGACCCTGTTACCGCGTCCTTCGGGGTGAACGGCGACACCTACCTGGCAGATGGCCACGTCGAGAGTGGGGACGAGTTCTGGGGCTCACGTGGCTCCAAGGGACACGACCACTACGGCACCGGCGACGGCAGGAACAACAACGGCACCCAGCGCGGGAAGTACACGGGCTCAGGCTCGTAACCTTTCGCTGAGTGCCGCTCAACGGTCTTCCGCTGCTCTCCCAAGAGCAGCGGAAGACCGCGAAAGACCTTTGTAATTATGAAAAAGAACTTCACTCAACCATTCAATCGATCTACGTACTTCACGGCTCGCCTGCTAGTGGAGACCGAGCCTGACAAGTTCATTCAATTTTTAGATCAAGATGAGTTAGGCACCATGTATGCGAGTACCTTAAGTCTCAAGATTGATGAAACAGGTGATATCGCAATACAGCTAGCAAAATTTCTCTACGAGAACAGCCTCGTACTGAACGGATTCCGACAGATTGCCTGCGAGACATCTGTTAGTTTCAGCTTCGCAGATGACACTCCAGGTGTCGAAGCAGATGAAGTGTGCTTTCATGTACGCGCCGATCAGACTGGTGAACCTCTTAATGAGGAAGAATATGGCGAAGCAGTCTACGTCTCTCTTGACCAGATGCTTACTAACTTCAGGGAAAGCCCCTCGGGCATCTCCTCTGTCGGCAAAATAGGCATAATCCAACTCATGAACGAGCGCAGATAACTACTTTCTGCACCAGTCTTATCTTTCTTGCCCGTCCTCCTCGTGGATCTCGGTAGAATGACAGATCCACCTTCCTACGCGGTGGATCTTTTGATTTCAGCCAACACCGTGCCGCCACCTCCTCCTCCCTCAGCTAGCCCCAATACCGACCAGGCATAGTAAGAGGTAAGAGCAACCATCCCGACCGACAGCAGACCGCTAGAGCCCGACGAGATTGCTCCCTAACGGAAAGTTGAGTAATCACGTCAGCATAGGTTCCCTGAACCCTAGTGTTCAGCCTTCTTCTTGACGCCCTCAACTTCCGAGAACCGTGTAACTGGAAGGAGGGACGCCATGGCACAAAACCCCACTATCAAGCGCAGAGGACCGCCGGACCACTCGGGTCTGACCTGGTTCGAGGTGCACTTCCCCCACGAGCTGAGCGTCGCTCAGGTGGTCAGAGCGCTTCAGCCGCTCGCCTACCGACCGCTTCTCGGCTGGTTTAAGCGCACGCCGGCCATCGTGCTTGAGACGCGCGGATCATCGGGTGGTGAGGTGCGCTGGCTGGTCGGCGTCGACCAACAGATCAGCGGCGAGCTGCCGAGCCAGCTACGGGCGCAGCTCCCTGAACTGGTGCTGATCCCCCTGGATCATCCTGGCCGTCCAACGATGCGCTTCGCCTCAGACGTTGGCCTCTCCAACCCCCTGCAACCGCTTCGTACGGACATGGCAGCCAGCGTTACCGCTGGACTCCTCGAAATCATGAACGCCCTCAGAGAGGGCGAATCTGCTGTCGTCCAGTGGGTCATCGGGCCAACGCAGTCACGTAGGAGCAGGCCGGAGCCGTTCAACGTGGTCCGCGCCCTGGGCCTGGTCGCCGTCGCCAAGGAGACGGGCGACGACCGAAGACTATGGAAGCAGAAGGCGGCCGAGCCGCTGTTCGCCGTGCGCGGTCGGATCGGTGCCCGTACTCCTGATCCTCGCCAGTCGTACGCCATCGTGCGGATGCTTGGCGAGGCGATCCAACTGACCGGTGCCGAACACGCGGAACTACGCGTGCAGCGACCTACGGTTCGTGATGCTCACCAGCTCGACCAAGTAGCCCTGTCTGGTTGGTCGGCCGTCCTCAACGTCGCCGAACTCGCAGCCGTCATCGGGTGGCCGGTAGATGGAGCCGCTTCAACGCGCACGGCGCACGGTCGCCAATACCCGGCACCACCGCAGATCACCGTGCCGGTAGAACAGCGCCACCAACCGCAGGTTCGCGTCCTCGGGGCCGGCCTGCATCCAAGTCAGCGCGATCTACTCGTCACGCTGCCGACGGAGAGTGCGCTCCACCACCTACATGTCGTCGGGCCGACTGGAAGCGGCAAGTCCACCTTGCTTGCACAGCTCCTTCGAGCTGACGTACACGCGCGGCGAAGTGTCTTCGTCCTAGAGCCACGCGGCGACCTCGTAGAAGAGGTTCTGGCCGGCGTGCCCGCGGAGCGTCGTGAGGACGTCGTCGTCATCGAGCCGGGAGCATCCGGCGAAGTCGTCGGGTTCAACCCGCTTGCTGGGAGTACCGAGGACGCGGAGCAACGCGCCGACCATCTCTTGCACTTGTTCCGTGAGCTGTATGGGACAAGCCTCGGGCCACGTAGCGCCGACGTTCTCATGCACGCCCTGGTGGCGCTTGCCCGCAGCGACCAAAGCACGCTTGCTGATCTGCCGGTCATCCTGACCAACGCTGCGTTCCGCCGTCGCGTGCTCGCTCAGGTCAACGACCCGCTCGTCCTGGCCCCGTTCTTCTCTTGGTACGACGGACTGTCGGGGGCCGAGCGGCAACAGGTCATCGCACCCGTGCTGAACAAGACGCGCGCCTTCCTCAGCCGCACCGCCATCCGAAGACTCCTCGGCCAAGCCACGCCGCGGTTCGGGTTGGACGAGCTGTTCTACCGTCCGCGCATCGTCCTGGTGAACCTGAACACCGGCGTCATCGGAAGCGAGACGTCCCAGATGATCGGGGCGCTGCTGGTGACGCAGCTCTGGCAAGCGATGCAGCGTCGCGCCTTGATGCCCTCGACCCACCGGCAGCCGGCCATGGTGGTCATTGACGAGGTTCAGAACTACCTGCGGCTCCCCGTAGACCTCGGCGACATGTTCGCCCAGGCGCGCGGCCTTGGCGTCGGGCTCACCGTGGCGCATCAGCACATGGCACAGCTCTCACCCAAGATGCGAGCCGGACTCATCGCCAACGCCCGCAACCGTGTTGTCTTCCGTCCCAGCAGTGAGGACGGTTCCGTACTGGCGAGCGTTCTTGGCGGAGGTCTGGTCGCGGATGACCTCGCCCTTCTCGGAGCCCATGAGGCGTATGCCGAAGTCCTGGTGAACCGACGGCCAAGCGAACCGTTCCTTATCCGTACGCGTCAGCCGGACGCGCAGCCGCTCAGTGATCCCGCCGACTTACGACGCCAGAGTGCGGCGCGGTACGGGGTCGACGGCGCGCAGCTCGACGCCACTCTTCGTCAGCGCTGGCAGGGCAACGACCAATCGCCAGACGGACTCATCGGGCAACAGCCACGGAGGACAGCATGACCTGCCCTTCGCTCCGTGCTTCGCATCGTGTCGTACGCGGTGGTCGGTACTCCTCTGTTGCTGGAGAGGAGGCACCAAAGAAACTCTCACCACCAGGAGCGTTCCTATGGTGAGACCACTCTCGATCTCACCGGCCCGAGTGGAGCGGTTGCGCACTCGTCTCAGTCCTCGTGACGTTGCCGTGCTGGCATCTCTGAACCGGGTGCGGCTCCTCAGCCTGACCCAGATTCGCCGCCTGGCGGTGACGGACGGATCGCCCCGCGCTCGCACTCGTCGTGCGCAGCTCATGATGACCCGGCTCACGAAGCTCGGCGTCGTGGTGCGGTTCTCCCGGATCATTGGGGGTATGCGGGCGGGATCGTCCGGCTACATCTACGGCCTGAGTGGTCTTGGCCAAGCTGTCCTCAACACGGATGGCCCGCTTGGTGGTCGACGTCGCCGGGTGTGGGAGTCGAAACCGTACTTCCAAGACCACATGCTCGCCGTCGCTGAACTCTACGTTCAACTGGTCGAGCGCCACCGCGCAGGTACGACGGAACTACTGGCCTACGACGCGGAGCCTGCCAACTGGCGTCACTTCACCGGAGCCGGTGGCGAGCTGGTGCAGATCAAGCCGGACGCGTACGTACGGATAGGTCGAGCGGCCACCGAGTACAGCACGTTCATCGAGGTTGACCTGTCCACCGAGACGCTGCCCACCATCCAGAAGAAGTCGCAGCGGTATATCGACTACTGGCGCAGTGGCATGGAGCAACAGTGGCGCGGCGTCTTCCCGAAGGTCGTGTGGCTCGTAGAAACCGAGCGCCGACGCGAGCGGATCGCGGGTGTCATTGGGAAACTCGCCCTCGACGGCCAAGTCCTGTTTGATGTCGGGCTCCTCGACGACGGCCCGCAGCTTCTCAGCGGTAGCGACCAAGGAGCCGCCGCATGATGTCGAAACCACACTGCCGAAGCCCACCGTAACCGTTAACAAACCGAACGATATGAGTTTAACTGGAAGGAGAACTATTTATGAATGAGAAGGTGATTTTAAACGCAACGCGTGATGTCGAAGATGGCACTCAGCTCTTAACCGTGCCGGAAGTCATGAAACGCCTGCGTATTAGTAAGTGGAAGGTGTACGAACTAATCCGGACGAAGAAACTGGGATCGGTGCTGATTGGAAAAAGCCGACGCATACCGGTTGACGCTATTCGAGAGTACGTCATGGCGCTTTGGAAGGAGTCATTCGCCTGATGGCCCGGCGTAGAGCAAACGGAGAGGGCACGATTTACCAGCGTAAGGACGGACGCTGGGAAGCGGCTATCTACGTCACGACGACGAGCGGCATCAGAAAGCGGGAGCGCGTTACGCGCGCTTCCCGTGATGAGGTCAGCGTAGAACTAACGAAGATCAAGGCGAAGAGGGATCAAGGTATACCAGCAGCAGACAAGTCTTGGAAACTTGGCTCGTACCTTGATTACTGGCTCGAAGCGGTCGTCAAGAAGGAAGACAAGCCGAAGACGTATGAGCAGTACGAGTGCATTGCGCGACTGTATCTCAAGCCCAACCTTGGCGATAAGAGCCTTACCAGCATTGGTGTTCAAAACGTTCGCGCGCTTCTTAGCCAACTACTTGAGCAAGGCCACTCTCCCCGAAGAGTTCAGACGGTCAAGACGACACTCAGCGCCGCTCTGACATGCGCAATGCGAGAGGAACTACTGAGCCGCAACGTTGCGCGGTTGGTCGAGGCCCCGAAGTACAAACCTGAAAAAGTAGTCCCATGGACGGTAGACGAAGCGCAACGGTTTTGGGAGGTGGCAAAAGATCACAGACTGGCAGCAGCTTGGTGTCTTGCCCTGTTTTATGGGCCGCGTCGAGGAGAGATTCTTGGACTTCGTTGGCAAGACGTCAATCTCTTAGGCGGAGAGTTCCAGCTTATTCAGCAACTCCAAACGGTCGGCGGAAAGTTGATCGTAGTCTCGCTCAAGACCGACGCGAGTGAACGGCCTCTTCCCATTTTGGGAGTCCTCAGAGATATGCTTGCAAAAATGTCTGACGAGAGGAGCCACCGACCACCGTCCGAGCATGATTTCGTCTTCACGACGGTTAAGGGCACACCTATTGACCCGCGCAACTTCGCAGATCGCATGTTCAAGCGGCTTTGCAAGTTGGCCGGTGTGCGCGTGATTAAATTCCACCACACCCGGCACACCGCAGCGTCCATGCTTCAACTCTTGGGCGTATCTCCAAAGGTCGCTCAGGCAATACTTGGACACAGCAGTGTGACAACCACGCAGCAGTACTACACCCACGTATACACAGAGCAGGTGACAAGCGCATTGGAGCTCGTAGAGAAGAAGCTCCAAGAAACCAAAACTGCCCCAGCTGATAAGCCGAGGCAGTTAGTGGACATGTTCGACGGCAGCGGTAGCCGTCAGATTAGCCGTCAAAGTCAAACTTTGAGCAGCTTTACGAATAAATTCACCGTGGTGAAGCCACTGAGACTTGAACTCAGGACACCCTGCTTAAAAGGTCTATCCACTGACGGTGTATCACACCGTATAACTGAGGTGGATCAGGTCTTGCAGGACAGCCGTAGACGTTGGTCAATCGGGGTCGTTGCCGTCAGCGCTGCCGTCAAAAACATCGGGTGCGAGGAGGTGGAACTTGCCGCATAGAACCGCCCGACCCACCGCACGCCGGCCACGACCCGTAGGTCGACGCATCCCATCGGGCAGCCTGCTGTGCTCCGGCTGTCGACGACTTACCGCCGCCAGCTACGCGCGCCTGGTGCCCTCCTTCTAAGCCTCAGCCGGCACCGGGCCTGAGTCGACGGCTTCCAGCTCCCGTGTGGCGACGCCTAGAAACCTCCGGTCATCTGGCCGCCGCGGACGCCTCGTAGAACCGACCGTTCAAGGACGATGCCGGCGGCGACCCTTGATCCCCCGCCAACCACAGCACCCCGCTACCAGGACTAGGTAGCGGGGTGCTTCTGCGCGCTGGATGACGCGGGGTCGCCGAGGATCAGCGAGCGCCTCCCGCGTGCCGTGGGTGCACGGTCACCGTCTGGGCGCTGAAGTTCTGGAAGTGCAGTCGCATCCGTACCGCGCCGTCACGCATGACCCGACGGTCTTCTAAGTCGGTCACGCTGCCGTAAGCGGTCGCCAGTGACAGAGGGCAGGGAGCAGTGGATCCGCCGAGCTGGAGGCGCCCTTTGATGGCTCAAGTGGTCTACGCCAATTGAATCGAAGGAAGCGGCTGACGACATGTCACGACAGGAGATAGAGTCAGTCAAATTTGATGGGCCAGTAAACGTCACCATCCCACAGCGATACTAGGCCAAGGAGTATCGAACATTCATGGCAGCAGAGCTGATTCGCTACAACCAAGGCCGAGTCTCAATGCACCCTGCGGTTGGACACATTGCCGCTGCGCTAAGTCCATTGTCGGCTGCCGCCACAATCGTCTCTCAAATCGGTGCCTGTGTTGTTGAGATCAGTCGTTTCAGACTGGATGCGCAATATATTGCCGGGCAACGAGCTGTCTCTTTGGAGATCGTCAAGGCAAGGCAGAACGCTATCGTTCTACTCTTCGAGGCTGAGAAGCGCGCATCGGCGCAGACGAATGTTGACCGCCGGGGCCTTATGGCGGGCTACCATCAAATGATTGCGAATTCTTGCAACATGCGGGTTTCTCAAGAAGAACGCATGTTGGCGCTGGGGATTGTGCCTGTCCTGTCGGAACACATTGTGCAGGACCGAGCTAAATCAGGTGATGATCTGGTTCGCCTAAGCGACTCGTTGCGGCTTGGCCAAACGGAGATTGCAGTTGCCGCTTGGCGCGCACTGGAACGGTGATGTATCCATACTTCTAGACAAAAGGTAGGCGCCGATGGAAGCTGCTGCGCAGTGGGTAGCTATTGTCGTTATCGTGCTAGTCGCCATTGGTTACGCGATACAGGGTCTGGCGTGGCTCTTCGACAATGAGCGCGTATACCTCATTCTTGGCGTCGGAGCTCTGTGCGTGCTTGCCGTCGCGTACTACCGGCTCAGTCGTCCAGTCAAAGCACCTGTCGATACCAAAGTGATTGTGGCGCAGGCGCGTCAAGCCGAACGACTACTCGTCGAATCACGACGTGCGCTCGAACGTGAGGCGGAATCTCTAAAAAACCTGCGCCTCGAAGTGCGAGACGAAGTTAATTTTGAAGTCTACCGTCAAGCGCATCGAGAAAGTCGAATTATTGCTGACCGATGGCATAAGCACAAGCGCAGTGCAATTGAAACCCGCAGCGGGATATCTGTCGGCTTGAGTAAAATGCGAGAGAAGAAGCGGAATTTGGATCGGAGGTCCAGCAGTTCATCGCAAATGCAGCGTAGGAGAGTGCTTCAAGAAGTACAAGCAACGCAGTCGGTCATCGACAACCTACAGGGTGCGATGTCGTCTCTTAATAGCGAAGTAGACAGGGGAGCAAAGAGCCTTACCAGTTATAACCAGCAGACAGGAAGGCTGCGGGATCACATTAGGGATAACTGTGGCCCGAAAGGTAAACGCTGGTTTGCGCAACTCGAAGAAAGGAAGAACAGAATCATTGACAATTAGCGCACAATATTGTAAATTAAATATATTGACTCACGAAAGCGGCTGAACGGACTCATCTAAGTCTGTTCACCCACCTTGGTGGGCCAATGGTCGGGTAGTCCGGCCTTGGGTAGTCACAGGAGTTCTGTGATGCCTGATAGTGAGTCGGCGCGTGAATCTCGGCAGAAGATTCTCGATGTCCTCATCGAATGCCGTGATGTTCTTAAAAGGCGAGGTGCAGACACTTCCGAAATGGACGTCACCATCGAAGAGACGAGAGAATTTGTTAGGACAGGCATCAGGCCTGCAAGCTTCATCGCGAGACAGCAGGCTACTGTTGATGCCGTCAAGCATCGCTACGGCTGAAGCACGGGCTCGTGGTCAGCGGTTGAGCAATTCGCTCCCGCTGGTCCACGGGCCTCTTTCATTTTTCTACCCGTTGGTCACCAAATAGAGAACCATGCCTAAACAAATGCATGTTGCCAATATGAAGTCTTCGATGGTTCGTGACGCGGATGTCGTCTGACTGTAGACGCGATGAACACGCACTCGACCGTCGCGACGGTACGTCTGCGTCTGCGGGCCAAATATGAGTGCTGGAAGTAGTGGTTTACGCGCTCGTCGTGCCATGGTCTGGTCCCTCGTTTATCTCTGTCCCTATTATCCTCCGTTGACCTCTGTGGATCAACACTCCTACCTCTGTTATCGCCGTACTATCGACAACAGGTTAGAGGCGCATCAACTCAGGTATCAACTCCCCGATCAAAAACACCCTCAGCATGTCTCGTTGCTCCTCTGGGAGCTGCCGGAAGATGCGGGCCAGTTCGTTCTTACGTACCTGGTGCCGCACCACAAACACCACGTACGGGAAGTAATCGGCGGTGCTCACCTCGACGGCCCGCCAGTACCCGGCGACCTTCTCTCGGATGCGCGCTGGCTGTTCGGTGCTTAGGTCGATCTCAAGGAAGAACGCGCTACTTCGCCCCTGCTGCGGGAAGTTCAGCGACACGTACAGATCTGCTCGAACACTCGGCGGCACGCGTCGCTCAACCTCCCAGGCCGTGACCGAGAGAACGCCCGCCTTCTCTGCTCGTCGCAGTTCCAAGTAGGTGTCGGCCATCATGAGAGCGTGGTTGTTGACGTTGGGAGATAGCCGACCCTCGACGTCCAGGAGGAGACGGCCAGCGCGGCCGAGCTGGTACACGAACGCCCCCGCCCCGCCTTTGGCTCGGGTCGCCCTCCGACCAACCCGAGAGAGGTAGCTGAGCCGCACCAACCGCCCAAGCACCCTGTCCGGGATGCTGTGCGATACGTCGGCAAACAGCAGCTCGGTTATGTGAGTTGAGGCCACCTGAGAAAAGGTCTGGGTGAGCCTGAGTACGTCATAGTCGCGGGTGGTCAGCTCCACCGTCCGTCCTCCGTCCGGATAGGTCACAGCGTCTTCGCTGGTCAGGATGGCTACGGGTGCAGGGGTAGACCTACGGCCGGCCTACCCCTGACCTACGGAGTTCACCTACGCCGGGTACTTCATGAGGAGCGGAACGCCTGCACGTCGTCAGCGTATGAGCTGACCGTTTTCCGGAGCGGAAGTCACCCGTCAGACAGTGCAACCTTCGAGAGTCTTCCAGCTAGTGGAAGGGAGTGTTGTCCTGTTCTGCACGAACGAACCCGACTGGTGATCGGTGTTGTAATTGGTCTTCCAGTAGCCATTGTGGCGATATCCGCGCTCCGAGATCGTCCACACTACTTTCTTGGCGTCATAGAGCGAAATTTCCAATGCCGCATCGTTGCTGCTACTGATGAACCCAGTCCCGCCGCCAGGAAGCGGTGGGAGCTTAGGCTCAGCAGCTTTGAGGTTAGCGTCCGTGAGTTCCCACCGCGTGCACGCTTCAAGTGTCTTGAGGGTGACGTAGCGATATTGGTTCTGCGCGTATGCGAGGCGCACGACCACGTCTCGGATAGGTGCGGAACTTGGGTTGGTTACGAAAATTCCTTTTTCGCTGTTCTCGATCGAATAGGTGATCTGCTTGATCTGAGCTTCAGAGGTGTCTTTGGCGCGTAGTTCGTCTGTGGCATCCTTCGCTTGCCATGCCACACCCAGACCGCCGATCGAGACGATCACAGCGACTCCTCCGACGATGACGCCTGCCCATACTGGTCGCGTGTCAGTACTCACGGTTCCCCCCAGAACTATGGTCCCGCCCGGTCGGCGGGGTGATGTTTGCCCTCATGTTCGCCAAAGCCCCACATGATCACTCCTAGCGCTTTGATCCGTTGCTGTCTGGTGACACAACTGCCTGACAGGACGTCATCTGTCGAATGGCCGTTCGGCTGTAAATCGTGGCTGGGGAGGTAACTCCCGGGGTTCGCCTACGTCTCCAGCCCTTCCATCCGTTCGCGCCAGGCTTCGGCGGTACGCGTCGAAGCGTCGAGCTGGTGTTTCATGGCGGCGGCCCACACGTTGGTTTCGTGCTCGACCATTCCTTCAAGGAGCGGGTCATCTCCGTGACGTCGACCAAGCCGCTCCGCAACCGCCTCGATGTCGCTGAGAACATCCCCGAGGTATTCAATGCTCCGGCTGACGTAGGCCAGTTCCGACAGCAGGTTCTGTACGCTACGCATCGCTTGAACTCCTTGGCCCACCGAAGCGCGGTCGTCGGGTAGATGCTGCCGGGGCCGGCTGACCGCCTCGCCGCCGCTTAATCTCTTCGTTCACCGCTGCCGCCAAGCGGCCGTAGGCCGCCCGCGACCGGCGCCGCACTTCATCGGCAAAGCCCGTCGGATCAACAGGCGGGAGCGTCACACCAGTTACCGGCGAACTCACCCCGTCGCTTGTGGCGAGCCGCATCAAGACCTCGAACCGCCGTTGGTTCATGAAGTCTTCTTCGGTGACGCTGCGGCCGAACTGGCGAGCAAACGAACGGGCTTCGTCGGCAGAGGTCTGGAAGACCACCGTTGACCGCGCGTTGTTCTGGGTGGCGTCCTGGAGTTCACGAGTGAGCTGTCCCAGATGCTGATGCGCCACCGTCATCGCGAGGCCAAGCGAACGCGCCTGGGCGAACATGTCGGCGGGCGCGATCGGCAGGTTAATGAAGTCCTGGAACTCATCGAGGTACAGCATCGTAGGACGGGCCGGATTAGCCGCTCCTGCCTGCACCACGCTCCAGACGGCATTGAGGAGGAGTGAACCCAGCAGTCCGGCCGTGTCCTTCCCCTCCGTCGCCCGACCGAGGTTCACGAGAAGAATCTTGTTCCCCCGGATCACGTCGCGTAGGTCGATCGTGCTCTGACTCTGCCCGATGATGTTCCGGATCGACGGCCGGTTGTTGAGTTGCCAGATCCGATCTATGAGCGGCTGGAAGTGCGAGGCACGCATCCGGTCATCGATCCCGGCCCACCACGTCGCCAGGTCCTCGATATGGGCAACCCCGCGAATCAGGTTCTTCGAGAACTCCACCTGATCCGCCCTGGGCACGGCCAGCGGCCCGATATCCGCGAACGTCATGGGGGAGGAAGTCCCGGCGCTCATCATGAGGGTGAGGATCAAGTGGTAGAAGCCTTGGCGTACCCGCACCCCACGGGCGTCCTGCGGGTAGAGATGATCGAACAGCCTCTGGATGTCTGCCGCCACCACGAAGGGGCTGCCCTGCAAGATGTTGAAGCCCACCGGATAGTCCGTGTCGCTCACGTCGAGCAGGACGACATCTTGAAGCCGGCCTTCAGGGACGCGGTCGAGGACCGCTTGGAACAGATCGCCCTTGCTCTCGATCAGGATGACTCCGCGGCCCGCATTCATGTCCTGCGAGATGAGGTTGGTAAGAAGTGCCGTCTTCCCGGAGCCAGTTGGGCCGACAACCTGCATGTGCCACGTCGACTCTTCAGGGGACAGCGCGAGCAACCGTTCAGCACCCGGGAAGTTCGAGCGAGCGATTATCCGGCCGGTGCGTGGGATCGCGCCGGTAGCGGCAAGCTGACGCGTCCGCCCCTGGGGGAGTCCAGCGACATGCGGACTGCCGACGGGCCACGCGATCAGACCCGCCAGTTCCGACGCGGCGAGGACGGCCGGAAACATCGTCGGCACGGCGGCCTCGTGGATGCGCCCGATTACCCGGCCACTGGTGGTGAGCCGCTTCTTGAATCGGTTGTAGGTACCGCTCGTACTGGCGATGCTGGCCCGCATTCGTCCAAGCAATACCCCGGCGCGTTCCTCGCTACCTGCTTTCGCTGCCACCCGGAGCACACCGAGGAAGTTGGGTTCACTCAGCTTGGTGCGGCGGTCGGTGATCTGGTCGCGGTCGTTCCGACTACCGAGGAGTCGTCCCGTAGCACCCGGGACTATCCGCTCCTCGTGCTGCTGTGGTGGTCGCTCACGAAGTGCCGGTGACACCACCCACTGAATGAGGAGCGCTTCACTGTGACTGAGCCCCTGCATGTTCGTGAGGATGCTCGCGGATAGAGCGGTGGCATCCACGTCCCCAAGACTCATCCGTGAGTTCGTCTGTCCCAACTCGACCGCGGCCGTCCACTGGTGGCGCGGTTCATCCGTCCCCGCCGGCGTGGCGGTAGAACCGGGGACAAGGGAGCGCAGCTGGCTGACGACGAAGTCGCCGGTTTCCTCCGGCACCACCAGGCGGTGGATGATCCCCTGCTCCGTTGCCTCGACCTCGAACACGATGGACGAGACACCAAGCAGTCGCCGCGGGCCGCTCATGAGCGTGCCGCTTACCGCCCGCAGCCACGTCGCCACTTGGTCGGCCTTCAAGTCGGAGGGGAACGTCAGTTGGTACGCGTGACGAGAGCGATCTACTGCGGACATGCAGGTCTCCAAGAACCAAGGTGGGTCGGGGCAAAAAGAAGACGAAGCCCGCGCGGGAAGGCGCGGGCTTCGCCAGGTGGCCTCCTACCACCGCGTCATGCGGTAGTAGATGAAGCCGAGCACCAGCACAATCGCGAGCAGACTCACCAGGTACGGGATGAAGGGTGCGACCACCCACCACAGCACCTTGACGGTGAACGCTGCGAGCAACAGCGTCAGCAGAAGACTGCGGGTTTTCCTCACTGCGGCCTCCTCGGGTAGGAGCCGCCGACCCACGGTCGGGGCCGGCGGGGATCGTAAAGACGGGCATCTAGGCGTAAAATGGACCCAGGAATGACGGAGGATCAAAAGCACATCTGGGAACGGGAGAAGCGGGCTGTTCGCCAGCTTCGAGACGGTCTCGGTAAGCCGGTCGATCCACCGATCGTCGAGACGGTGACGATCCTGCGACTCCTTGGCTTCACGACGCATAGCTCTTGTGGTGGCCACCTCGACCGACCCGCTAGTCCGTACGTCGCGTTTCGTTCGCCGAGCAACCAAGCTGACCGGCGACTCATCGAGGAAGCTGCGACGCAAGCTGAGAAGCGACGTCGCACGAACGAGGCGATCCAACACAACGCCATTGAGCTGGCTCGGCTGTTGCCTTTGATGGAGCACTTCTACGAGACACGCGACGTGTCGCAGTCGCGGCGACTCATCGTGCAGGGCTTCGGGGTGATTGCGTACCGACTCACCACTCAGTCCGCGGACCTGGTGCACGTGGTGTCCAAGGACGAGCGGCACGAGCTGGTAGACGTCCAGCGCCAAGAGTTCGACGCCTTCACGGAGTTCTTGAAGGCCGAGTTCTTCGGCACGAAGGACGACGCCCCACCCCGAGCGGCCTGAGCCGCCGCTCGGGGTGGCTTGGACTACTCGTCCTCGTCGTCTTCTACACGTACGAAGCCGTCCCCATCACAGGTCGGGCAGTCGATCGGTTCTTCGACACCGGGCGGAGCGATCAGACCGCTGCCGTCACACTCGGAACAGACCTTGTTCGCCATGCTCATCACCTCCTCTCGATCTACTCGGGGTAGATACCGCCGACCCATGGTCGGGGCCGGCGGCGAACTAGAAGGAGCGGATCAACGGGCGATCGGGGTGGCACTGGCCGCTGCGGCTGCCTTCCCCGACGCCTGTCGGTGACGCGGTGGTGTTCTATCGACCGTGCTGCTCGTCGATGATCTGCTGTGCGATCCGGTCGGCAGCCGCAGCGTCACGTGCTCCGAGCCGCATGGCCGTCTCGATCTCCTCGTCCCGCCGACGCTGCATGTAGCCGGGGCCGTACCAGTTGGCGACCTTCACCATCCCCCATACGAACAGTCCCGGGATCACGACGAAGATGATCAGTACAGACATCATGAGTAGTTCCCTCCGTAACTCCTGCGTGTGATGCGCTCGTTGGTGATCTCTTCTTCGACCATGGCGACCTCGTCGCCCCGGTAGTACGTCCGCCGCCTCGACGTCTGACGCTGAACCTCTTCGGTGGCCTCTTCACGTTCAGCCAGCAACCGGAAGAGCTCGGCACCAAACGCGTAGGCATCGGGGCGGGGGTCGTACCGCCTTGGCCGTTCAAGCTCTCTGGCCATGAACAGCTCCTTCTTCCCGAACTGGCCCGTCGGCTAGCTCGATGGCCATTAAGCTAGCTTCCGAGTCCAACGGAGTCAAGAGATTACACAGACTCCAGAGTCCGCTTGACTCGGGAGATACCATGGCCGCATGGTGGACGAAGAGATGGGCCCCCGACAGAGGGGTGCGGAGACCAAACGACGGCGCACAAGGGAGTTGATCATTGTGTCAACGCTTGAGCTGTACGACGGGAAGACCGAGGGCGACTACACGCGGGATGAGATCGCGGCGGCTGCCGGGGTCGGAGTAGCGACGGTCCACAACAACTTCGGCAGCAAGTACGAGGTGCTGCGGGCGGCCTACGACCGGCTGCTCTCACCGCTCGTCGACACGATCCTTGAAGCCAGTAAACAAAGGGTCTACAAGCCCAGCGACGGCGTGGATGAGCTGCTCCGCTACGTCTATACCATCGCCAAGGTGAGCCATGAGAATCGTGCCCTCACCGTGGGCATGATCCGTGCGTACTTCGACCTGTCGGAAGATGATCTGCCCTACATCCCCGATTCTGAGGATGACCTCACGGAGGAAGAAGGCCGCCGTTTCGTTGACACCGTGCTTGGCGGCAAGATCGTCCAGGGTCTTTTTGTGATCCTCGGGACTGAAGCGTTTCCAGGCAACTCTCTCGGCGATGACCGTAAGCAGTACTCGGGTTCACTGCCGACAATCTTCCTCTATGCGGATGCGCTTCTGATGAAGGTCTACCACCGCAAGGGGGACGGCGTACCAGTCGAGATCACGCGGGACATTTGTACGGCGCTTCTAGCTGTGTGTCTGCCCGAGGATGATTGGTCAAACATCATGGTGCGCATCGAGGCAGTAAAAGAGCTGGTAGATCGTCGCGCCTGAGTGGGTGCGTGTTATGACCTGCACGTATGCCGCACCCATGGAGCGTGACCGTTAATCCCTGGCCGTAATAACCTCATTTCCATTAATGGTGAGGTTATTACGGCTATTGCACATTCGTGTGCAATATGTTATAAATATACACAGATTGCCTAATTGGTAATTGCCCTCTCTCCCCTTTGGGTTGGGCGCCCCGCCAAGTAATTCTTTAGTTGGTGACGCGCCCCCATCCAAACTCTCCGGGAGAGACGCGTGTCAACAGAACTTGGATCCCGCCAGCGTGGCGCCGCTACCAAGCGCAAGCGAACCATTCTCAAAGTTATCGAAGCTGCGAGCTTTCTATTCGATGCTCACGGCTGGTACGGGGTAACCCGAGATGACATCGCCAGAGAGGCGGAAGTCGGCGTAGCCACGATCAACAACCACTTCATCACCAAGCAGGTCATCGCCCTCGCGTCCTACTTCTCGATGCTGAAGCCGATCCTGGCTTTGGCCGACGAGGAGTCGGACGCCCGTGAGGCGTTGATCGACTTCGTGACCGAGCTGGCCGACGTAACGACAACGCTCCCTGTGCTGACCATCGCGTTGCTTCCCGCAACGCGGGACGTGACCAGGTGTGGTGACGAAACACGGTCACCTTCGGTGGAGGTGGAGTTGATCGACTTCGATCAACTCGCCGAGTGCCTCGGCAAGCTGCTGGAGAACTACGGGACCACCGAGTACTACGGCGGCGCCAACCTCACGGAAGTTGCCGAGCTCTACCTGTCCGGCCTGCTGTCAGGGGTGCTCAAGCACCCCGATCGCTCCGGCGAGGACGCCGCAAAGCTCCTTCTGTCCCAGCTCCTCTGACACAACCCAACCACCCCTCACCCTGAAACGAGAGCACCCCGCTGCCCGTTCAGGCTGGCGGGGTGTTTCTCATTTCTGGGGTTTGGAGTTGGCGTTACGCAGCCTTGGCCTTCGCGTACGCCTCCTTGATCTCTGCCGGGACACGACCACGGTCGTTCACGTCGTAGCCGTTCTCCTTGGCCCACGCGCGGATCAGCGCGGTGTCGCCGCTGGAGGTAGCTGCCTGCGTTGCGCCTCCGCGCCTGCTACCTCGCGACTGGCTCAGCTTCCTACCCTTGTCGACGTACGGGGCCAGGGCCTTGCGCAGCTTGGCCGCGTTCTTGTCGTTCAGGTCGATCTCGTAGGTCTTGCCGTCAAGGCCGAACACGATCGTCTCCGACGCCTCGGACTGGTCGAGGTCATCGAGCAGTTGAATAATGGTTTGCTGTGCCATCGTCGGTTCGTCCTTCTTCGGGTTCCAGGTGAACAACGTGTTGATGTTGCTGACTTCTTATCAGCACAGCAACCACACTCGCAACGCAGCCAGAAAATCAGTGTGGAGAAACCCATCATTGGTTGCGGTGTTCTGCATTTCTGAGGATGCCGCCTGGAACCAATCGACCACCAGGCCGTGGCCGGCCTGCGCTGGATCTCCTCGTTCAAGACGACCGCGGAGCGACCTCACGCCCGAGCTGCCACCGGTAGCGCTGTACTCGAACGAACTCCGTTCCTTCTTCCAGTACAGCTCGAACGTCCTGGACTCTGACTAGCGGTTCGTCCGGGAAGTGCGCTTGAACCAAGTCGTGCACCTCGGCGGCAAGTAGCGGCTCGTTCTGTCGCGCCAACGTGATCGCGACCTGCTGGCGGATCGTTGGCCGTGTCGGTGCAGGCAGGATAACGTCACGCAGGCGCTCGATGCCTCGCTGTTCCTGCGCCGCATCGACGGCAAGTTGGGTGCAGATGGCTTCGATGAACTTGCCCGCAACGAAGGTGGCTGTCTTACGCCGATCCGGCTTCTGAAAGAGGAGTATGCCCACGCCAAGAACAACGGCACCAAGCAGCCAGGGGGAGATGCCAATCTTTCGACCCGAGAAGGAGATCAGCTCGAACATGCCCCTGATGGGCAAGGCGGCGACGTTCACGGTGACGACCTGGCCCTCGAAGCCCTCGGCAACATGGACGGCTGCCTCTGCCGCGTCGAGCCAGCGCTTTGGGGCGAACCCCGGATTCTTGAGGTGACGGTCATCCGAGAACACGACGCACGGTGAGATGAGTTTGGCCAACCACCCTGTCGGCACGTCGTCCGGGTCCGTGATCGCCAAGACTTGAGCATCCGGAGCATCCACATCCGAAACCGTCACGAACCGCAGCGCGGGTAGGTAGTACTCCTCAAAGCGCGCGCGGAGGTCGGCAAGCGGTACTGGACTGTACTCAGCGATCGTCGGCAGGTGCTCGTACACCTCTTCAAGGACGTGGTCAGCCGCGTACAACACGGTCGCACCGCTCGTGGTCATCCGGCGCAGCCGCGAGCTCCACCCTTCGTTCCGGCAGTCGTTGTCGATGCTGGACAACAGGGTGTTCGTGTCCACGATGCCGACCAGATGCGGCACGCTTGAACTGTAGGGATCAAGCGGCGTACGTCTGGTGAGCGGCGTGAGCTGATCGTCCGTCATGAACCAACGGTAGGCGTCGGGTCTGACAGTCTCCATCACTTTTCTACTGACGTGCCGCAGTGCTCGTATCTTCCGAGGACACGACGATCAGTCTGAGGGCCGAGCTGGGTTGGAATCGACCGGCTCACCGCCCGTGGCCGGCCTGCGCTAGGTCGGTTCGTTCAAGACGGCTGAGATCCGCCTCAAGAACGTACGTACGGAATGGCTTTGGTGTCGAGAAGAGCAACGACACGAACGATGTGCCTGCGATGGACAGCGAACACCAACAACTTCTGTGCACGGGAACCGGCAACATAGAGTACGCGTCGAGACTCGATGTCCTGACCATTCTCCCAGGCGTCCAATACCTCGTCCGTCGCTTTGCTTCTTGGCGTCTCAGGGAGCACCAGTACGACACCTGGAAACTCCATTCCCTTCACGCCGTGCACAGTTGAGTATGGAATCAGGGGATTATCTCCCAGGTTTGAGACGTTACCCCAATCAACTTCCTTTGGCGCCTTAAACAGATTCCCTAGATCTCCGGGTACCGGAGGAGTTGCGTCGCCCCAATCGGCAGTCTTGAGGAATTCTCTTACCTCAACCGCAAATTCCTTCGCGGTCTTCCCTTCGGCATCGAGTGCGACAGCCATACGTACCGCAAAGTTGCGGAGCCACCGTGTTTCAATACCGAGCTTCTCGCAAATAGCCTCAAGGCCCTTATGCTCAAAATCCTTGCCACTGGTGAGTGCCGCTAGGACAGCGCGCTCTACCTGTCCAGTGACTTTCAAGCGTGTCTGCGAATTGAACTCTGTCGACCTGAGCTTGAACCCTGCATCAGCAATAGAAAGGACCCTATTATTTCCCGACCCTCCGACGGCCACTACACCAGCCGCCTCCATACCATGAGCTCCGGCATGAGCGAGGAGCATAAGGTCACTTGCCGCTAGACCATGCTCTTCGGCAATCTGCAACGCCGCTGGAACGATGTCATCGAGTTTTGAGAATTCGACAAGTTGCACCGGAATTTGCAGCGTCGACGTCTCCCCGCTAGACGTCTCGACTAGAGAACCTGACCGGAGTCCACTATTAAAGGAGGAGATCGCTGGAGAGCTACGGAAATTGTCGCCAAGCTCCAACTGCATCGGCAGGTTCTTCACGAAGTCCTGTACGGCGCTTGGCGTCGCATCACGGAATTCATAGATTGACTGGTCAATGTCACCGACCATCACAACCCGGATGCCGCAATCAAGAAGAAATTGCAAGACGAGTAGCTCCTCGCGACCACAGTCCTGCGCTTCATCGACGATCACTTCTGAGAAACGTGATTGCAGCAGTGGACCGATGATCCCCTTAGCCTCACCGTCTTGCACCCAGAATTCTGCTAGCAATCGGGCTGCGGCACAACTAACAGTGCCCGCTTCAAGCAGCTTGCCAAAGATGTGGGAGGCCCTGCTCTCCGCTTTGTTTCGATTCGCCAAGAGTGCTGTCTTCGCTTCGGCATTGCCAAAGCGCGGATCAACTCGATCCATCACAAGAGTAGCCCGACCGTTACGATCAAAGTCGAACCAACTAAATTCGACTTCACCAGACCGAGGAATCTCGCTCATGCGAAAGCTCGTGCTTGAAATATCCTTCCAGCTTTGCACGTACTTCGGAGGTACCTTGTACTCCCTCACGAAAAGCGGCGTGACGATAAAACGATGGATGAAGGTGTCGAATGTCCCGACAAAGTTTGGTGCTTTCAGGGCATCAACCTGGTCCCCGCATCGGCGTCGCACCTCATCAACCGCCGCGTTAGTAAAAGAGATCAGAGCAACGCCTTGGCGATTCTCTTCCGCAGTCCGTTTCAAGAACCGTGCCACCATAGCGCGGGTCTTCCCGGCTCCTGGGCAGGCGGCGGCGAACAGGCTTTCCTCTGCGTCAACGAGAGCTTGTTGGTCTTCGGTCAAGCTAATGGTGCTCAACTCGCCACCCCGCCAACTCCATCTTCGAGAACACCCCGGATGGCTTCGGCCAGATAGTCAGGCACTTTAAAAGCCTCCTTGTCCTCAATAGAGAGTGCGACATCATGAGCGAACTGACCCTTGCTCATGAAATTCTTTTTCCGTAGCTTTAGATAGAAGCCCCAGGTCGGGCTCTTCTCATTCGCCATGATGTCATCCCAGTGCTTTTGAGATTTGGGATGCTGGCTTAGATATGCCTTCTTGAGGAGAGGTTCGTTTCCTTCCGGGGTAAGCAGATCAGCCTCAAGCGTGTGCGGGGCTTCTGCCACGACAAGGTAGTCTTTTGCTCCGATCGCTTCAGCATGTTCCATCAAGCGATCCTTGCGGTTATTTACTGAGGCTTCATCATCATCGTCTTGTTCGGCTTCATCTCCGTCGCCCTGGTCGTCCTGGACGTCGTCGACCTCTACTTCTGCTTGAGAAGTCTCTTCCCCTTCGGTCTCCTCATCATCTTCCTTCTTCTCTTTGGGAACTTTCGGGTCTCTATCAGTAACAACCGTCAATCGATCCAGCAAACGACAGCCGTTCACCTCAGAGAGTAGAAGTGTGATGTACGGCGCAAAGTCGACGCTACCTACGTTGATGATTGTGACCCCGTGGAATTTCCGCCGCGACTTCACTTGCTCAGGGTCGTTATCATCGCCAAACACACAGTGGCGTGCAATCACAGGAAGGAGCACAGCCTCTGCAATACCTTCTACAAGAATTACCCGACGAGCAAACAGGAGGCCGGCTCGGGTGGCGTCCAGGTACTGGTTAATCTTTCGCCGCTCAGGATCGCTAAGCTGGATCTTAGCTAGGGGAAGCGCGTGCGTCTTGCGGCGGGCTACCTCCTTGGTGTCCTCATCATTTTGGATCGTCTCCTTCTCAATCTTGGTCCGGAGCGCTACGACGTTCTCAATGCCAACACTGCTCGCGAGACTCGGTGAGTGCGTGGTTGCGATGACCTGGATTCGTCCTGCTGGCTTTTGAGTATCGTCATTAGGTGAAGCCTCGGACTGCTCGCGTAGGTAATCAAGTAGCACAGCCTGCAACTGCGGGTGCAGATGTGCCTCCGGCTCCTCAACCAGAAAAAGTGTCAGTTCGGCATCTTGAGCCTTACGCAATTCCAGGATGACCGTAGCAATGAAGAGCAGGTTGGCGTATCCCAATCCAGACTCTGTGAGATCGGCGGGTTCGATGCCATGTTCCGCCATCTTTACCCTGAGACTTCGCGCCAGTCGGTTCAGTTCGTAGTCAGCAAACGTAACCTCGACGCTCTGCCCACGCACGGAGTTCGTTAGTTCGCCCAGGTGCCCCTGGATCTCGCCCGTGGTCGTAGTTAGGACGCCGTGCTTCTTAAGCTCTTTGAACGAATCATTGGCGCTGCTTAGGAAGTCTTCTCGCTCTTCTTCGGTAGTGAGGTGTCGGATGATTCTGAGGAGCCGATTGCCGTCTGACGAATCAAGTTCCCTCTTCGCATCTCGCAGCGGTGCAAGATAGACGTGCGCGATCTGTTCGCGCTTCTCGGGTTCTGCGTCCGTTCCACCTACAGGACCAGCCGTGAAAGTCGATCGCACGTTGTGCCGACGCTTTGAGTCGATCGCATATTTTGCCGAGTAGATGGCTTGGTTGGTGGCGACGTCCAAAGCTGTAATGTAGTGCGCGCGCTGAGTTTTCGTCAGACCGTCATAAGACGCGTGGAGTTCGGCTTCTTGACCTTCCTGGCCGTGAGATAGGTCGGACTCATCAAAGTATCTTGTGGCTCGGCGGTTTAGAGGCGCAGTTGCAAGCCGTAGCGCCTCGATCACATTAGACTTGCCAGAGTTGTTCTCGCCAACGAGAAGTGTGATGCCTGGTTGAAACTCGACTTCCGTTTCATAACAGGATCGGAAGTTCTTGAGGCGGAGACTCCGCAAGTACATCCCAGGCTCATTGTTCTCGTCGCTCATAAATAGTTCCTCGTATATTCCATGTCTACTATTCTAAACAAAAGCCTCCTTCTGTACCATGCGTCACATAAGGAAGCCTGGGCACCTTGCCACACAACTCCCTGGCTGCGCAGGTGAACTGACGGGTAATACGACAGATCCTGGCCAGTCGAACGGGGGTGCGAAGATGGTGGGGAGGTAGCCGTTCCGGCAGATGTCAACGAAGAACGCCCCGTGACGATGGCCACGGGGCGTTCTTCGTTCTCTGAAGTTGTCACTTGCTCTCCCCTTCTACCGCGCGCCGGCCACAGCCCGTAGATCGACTCGACCAAGCTCCCGCGGATCATCCGCTAGACCGGTGCCTCCCCCTCCGCCTCCTGCCAAACAGTGGCCAACGGCCAAGTTGAGGACGTGATGCTCGTGACTCTGTCGGCCCAGGGAGCTGCAACCTACGCAGCGGCCATGCCTTCCTTGTCGTGCTGAACCAGTGCGACTGCTGCATGCGGAAGATGCAGTGATGACATGCGAACAGCGGCAGCTCCGTGTCCCGGACGACCATCTCCCCGACGTGAGCCACTGGAACGCCGAGCGCTTCACAGCGGAAGCAGGTTCCTTGGTACCAGTCGAACAGTCCCCATATCTGCTGCGGCTTCATCGGGCGCCGGGGTGTCGTTGGTCGAGGACATCAACCGTGCGCCGGCCACGACTGTCAGGTCGCATCGGTCATCCGCATCATCGTGTTCGCCGAGAGCGTCGTGTTGAGGAGGCTGTCGAGGAGCGCACGGCGTGCTTGGTGTTCAGATGAGCTGTACCTCGCACGAAGTCCCTGCGGTAGAAGCAGAGGTACGTGCTCGTAGACACAGTTGGATGGTTCCAGAGCAAAGCCGAGTGGCAGTTCAGCCCACACGATCTTGCCACCGATGCTCGGGTGGTAGATGTTCCACTGCTTCGCAACGGCGTCGACAAGCAGCAGCCCGCGTCCACCCTCGGCGTCCTGGTCGGGGTCTTTCCTTACGGGGGTCGTGCTCGTTCTGTCCCAGACCTCGACAAACAAGCTGGTTTCGATGGCACGGAGCTGGCCCCCGATGACCAACTTGTCAGTGGCCTGCGGGTCGCTCTCGTTGCTTGCCCTGACGGCGTTTGTGGCCAGCTCACTCATGATGAGCGTCGCGGTTTCGACGTGCTCTTCCAACTGCCAGAGCGTCAAGTTGTGTTGCACGAACAACCGCGCAGCAGCCACGGCTTGAGGGATGGCGTTCAAGCGGATGGAGGAGGCCAGAAGCGGAATCGGTGTCACGTCGTTGGCACTCATGACGCAACACTTCCCGGTTGCTGAATGGTGTTCTGGATGACCCAAAGCCGGGCGCCGAGTTCACCCTCGATGTGGTCACGCATGGCGGCCTGGAGGCCAGGAAGCCGGGCGAAGTGCCACAGGGACGGCACGATCACGTGCTTGATCTCCGTCGTCTTGAGCGCATCGACGAGCGCGAAGAACGCGGACTCATCGCTGACGCCGAGCCGTTCGATGAACAGCCGCTCCAACTCAAAGCCCTCGCCCTGGGTGTAGCGCCTCAACTCCCCTTCGATTGCCGAGTTTTCATCTGGATCATCGCTTGCAGCGAGTCGCATGTAGCCGAACATGAGCGGTCGCATCCGTTCCTCCTGGGGGACTGGAACGGTTGGCGAGCAGTGGCACGGGGGTTCCATCTGCTCGCCAACCTGCTCCTCAGAGAAGCGGGTTGACCTGCAAAGACACCACAGCAAACGTGCGGCAGTCTTGCCGCATTGATGCGGGATTCCCGGCGCTGGCCTGCACGGATGCCACTTGCACGGTTATGGTGAAAGCTCGCCCCCGCATGGAGGGATGGGCGATGTCAGCGAAGCGGATGGGTCTCGTCCGGCGCCGCAAAGCGGCAGGCCACACCCAAGAGAGCCTTGCCGAGTTTCTTGGTGTCGAACGCTCGACAGTAGGTCGCTGGGAGTCCGCCGAGACGGAGCCGCAAGCTTGGTTACGGCCAAAGCTTGCCCGCGCGCTCAAGGTGTCGAACGAGGAGCTTCAAGCACTGCTCGACGACATCACTGTCACCGACTCCCGCCCCAGCGAGCGGATGACGTATGCCCTGGAGAATCCAGCAGCGGCCGATCTCATGGTGGTCGCCTACATCCATGAGCAGCTACGGAAGCTGGATGAGTCGTACGACCAAGAGGCATCGACGGCACTGCTTGGGCGAGCCGGTCAGCTTCACGGCCAGGTGCGCTTCCTCCGTGAGAACGTCGCAAACCCACGCGTGCGCCGAGCGCTGTACGAAGTCGAGGCCGACTCAAGCACCTTGATGGGTCAGCTGTGTTGGGACGTCTCTCAGCGCCGCGACCACCAAGCTCCGCTCGGGTACTTCAAGGAAGCCGTCGAGGCTGCCCGTCACGCCCGAGACCCGTCTACTGAGTCGTACGCCACGCTCCGCATGAGCTTCGTTGCGCTGTACGGCGAGAAGAACCCCGTCCGAGGCGTGACCCTCGCAGAACAAGCTGCCGACGCTGCTCAAGCCGTCAGTCCGTCGCTCACTGGGTTGAGCCTGCTTCACGTTGCTGAGGGGCACGCCATGACCGGCGCTCTCTCCGAGTGCGAGGATGCCCTGAAGAAGGCCGAGACCCAGTTCGATCGCGCTCATCCCGATGATGTGGCCGCGCCGTACTACACAGTGAACGAGTTCAACCGGCTGGCTGGCTCCTGCTACCTGTTCCTCGACCTCCCCGAGCGCGCCGAACCCATCTTGCGCATGACTTCTCGGGCGCTGGCTGCCAAGAAGAAGAGCCAGGCGATCACGCTGGGGAACCTGACGTTGGCACTCATCCGTCAAGGAAAGCTCGACGAAGCTGCCGCGTCCATGCACCGCACCATTGATGCCGTGGAGCTGACGCGCGGCGGCGGCGGTCTTAATCTGGCGTTCTCTGCTGGGCGAGAGCTGCGGCAGTGGCGAACCGAACCATGGGCGCAGGAGATTAACGACCGTCTGCTCGCCCTGATGTAGAACGGGTGGAGCGTTGACGGACATCGACCAGCAGAAGCAGGCCGTGCGTGAGCGGGTGTGGCGACGACTCATCGACGGCGGCGGTGCACCAGCGGATTCGTACGGGAAGATTCCGGGCTTCTACGGTTCGGAGGCGACAGCCGAACAGTTGGCGACTCTGGATGAGTGGCAGGGCGCCACCACCGTCAAGGCGAATCCTGACTGGGCACAACATCCCGTTCGCGTTCGTGCCCTGAAGGACGGCAAGCTTCTCTACATGGCCGTCCCAAGGATGGCGAGCCTGCAACCGTTCTTCCTGCTTGATCCCGAGACGTTGAAAGTCTCCGCCGAGGAAGCTGCCGACAAGAAGGGCGCGGCTCAAGTGGCCCGCCGGCTCGGCGTTGAAGACATGCGACCTATCGACCTCGTGGTGTGTGGCAGTGTCGCCGTGAACCGGTCGGGTGCGCGCATCGGCAAAGGTGCCGGGTACTCCGACCTTGAGGTTGCGCTGTTGATCGAGGCGGGTCTCGTGACGGATAAGACGGTGATCGTCGCGCCGGTTCATCAGCTCCAAGTCGTCGAGGATGACATTCCCGAGACTGAGCATGATTTCTCGGTGGACTACATCGTCACGCCCGATGAGGTGATCCCGTGCGGCAACCGGCGTCGGCCATCGGGCCTTGTCTGGAACGACCTCACCGCCGAGAAGATCGCCCAGATTCCGGTCCTTGCAGCGCGTAGGTGTCAGTAACTAAGTAACTAAAGACTTACCCGAAGCGGCCAGTTGGCCCGAGACACCATTCGCCACAGGCGTTTCATGTTGGTGTCACTCCCTTGCGATCAACTCCGCACCCCTCGTACTCTCATGTCCTGCACAGACACGGGGGATGGTCCGACGTCCTTACGGTCGACGCTCAGTCATCCGGACTGCGTGAGGCAATGAGCCCAACTTCATACGCGGCCTGTACGTCGGCAGGGCCTCAGTTGATCACAGCGATTACCGCGGTGGTTGATCTGAGACCTGCCACCTGTCTTCCGGCTCGCGTTCAGCTCGACTACCGCTTACGAGACGGGAGTCGAGAAGTTGGAGCAGTCAATCCTCATCGTGCTAGCGGCTTGTAGCGTCGCCTCCGCCGTCATATATGGCGTGAAGCAACTGCTAGACCAGTTGCCGGATGTCATTGCTTCCTGGCACCGAGCCGTCGCAGCTTGGCGCAAGCGCGATGATGACGCGCCCGTGCCTATGCCCGCTTCCAGTGACAGTGACGCTGACTGATCGCCGTCCCGTACATGGCCCTCAGCATGTGGGTGACCTGCGCGTTTCTCGCTCATTGAGTGAGGGTGTGCATACGGGCCGGTATCGCGTTGGCCGCCGTCGACGATCACAGCAGTGGTTCCGACGGCGGTTTGCGCGCTGGAGACCTACCACGCGTCAGCTTTTAGAGCCGGTTAGCCCAGTTCTTCACCGGCCAAGGCACGAGCCAACGCCACCACCATGGCGGGAAATCCTGGTGGTGACGAGGTATCCAACCCAAGTACCACGACCGCACGTCGATACGCGCACTCTCGGTAAACTCCCGGATCAGGGCCTGGAACTTGCGGTCTTTCCTCGACGCCTCCGTACCGTAGTACTCCTCAAGATCTTGTTCCATCGTGGGCGGGCGAAAGTCGTCGAGACTACTGATCGGTCCGTGCTCTGCTGCGAGCTCCTCCTCGAACACGAAGAGCGTTGCACCAGCCCGCTCCGGCTGGGTAAGGGCTATAAGGTAGGAAGCGAGCTTGTCGGCGGCGCTCCGCACTGGTTTTGGTGAACGCAGATGGATTGCCTGGCAAGCGGCATCCAACTCTGCGAGACCTTCCTCACCATCGCTGTAGTAGTAGCGCGCACACGCACTCATGAACCGGTCGTAGGCAGCGGCACGGTCTTCACGCCGTCCCAGCTTGACCATCACGAGCGGTTGCGATGCGGCTTGAAACCCCTGCATAGCCGCTTTCCCGGCAGCACCGATTATCGGTTCGCTCATGCTCCCCGCCCGTGAGATTGTCAGCGTTCGCCTCAAGAACCCTATCCGTGAGGACGTACGGCAGGTACGGCGATAAGTAGCCACCAGGCTTTCGGCGTAGAAGGACCCTCAACCGCCGCGTGGTCGGGCGTTCTTTGCTGTCGATCTTTCGTCATAGATGGTCGCGATCAAGGCCAGATCGGCATCCGTGTCGGCGATCACCGCTGGTCGCCGCAGCAGCATCCCGGAACACCCCCTGGAACGGCACCCGAGACGCCTGCCACAGGCGCTCTGACCTGCGCGTTTGCCAGCCTCGCAGGACTGCCCACGGGCCCCTCATGCGAGTAGACTGACCCCTGTCGGGATGGGTGCATAGCCACACATTTGACTACTCGGCCGTGGCCATCCCGGCATCCCCGCGCGCCGAGCCACCCATCCGCACCCGTACCCGCACCGCTCGCACGGCCCGTACCGCTACTGCCTGCATTGCCTGCACTGCCTTGTACATCTCAACCCCCGTGAGGTTCCTGTCAGTTCACTTGCTCGCCCGGTCAGCCGCTGAGGTTCAGCGATTGCCCGTCATACGTCAGCCGTTCTTCGTCCTACGTCCGTCACCGCTCGCCCTCGCTCCTCCCGTCAGCCGCCACCCCCTCCCACCGCCCCGCCGGCGAGCCCGATCACCACAGGCAGCACGCCGACCGCGATGAACGCGGGCAGGAAGCACAGCCCCACCGGTGCGCTGATCAGGACGGCCGCCCGCCGGGCCCGTGACGTCGTGGTGCGGGTCCAGTCGGCGCGGGCCTCCGCCGCGAGCCGTGCGACCGGTCCGGCCGCGGGGAGCCCCGACTCGTCGGCCCGTTCGAGCAGCCGGGCCAGCGGGCCGGCACCCGGAAGCGAGGCCAACCTCCGCCAGGCGTCGGCCGGTTCGCCACCGAGCCGCACCTCTGCCGCCGCACGCGCCAGCCGTTCCCCCAGGGGCCCTGAGAGGGCCTCTCCCACGGCCTGGGAGGCGATCACCGGCGAGGCTCCGGCGGCGATGCAGGCGGCCAGCAGATCGGCAGCGAGCGGGAGTTGGCGGGCGGCGGTGGCGGCATCGCGCTCGGCGACGGCATCGCCGGCCACCTGCCGACGCCGCCACTGCCACAGCCCGACGGCGACGACAGCACCCACCACAACCCCGGCGAACCCACCGACCAACACCCACCCGGCACCCACCACACCCACCGCGGGCAGCCACCTCCGCGCAACGTCCCGAGCCTCGAACCGCCGCCCGGCAGAAGCCACTTCCCGAACCTCCCGAACGTCCCGAGCTTCCCGGAGCAGCAACCCGGCCAGCCGTCGCCGCGCCCTCCGCTCACACCGCACCCCGTCCAGCCACCGCACCAACCACCCCACGACCAACACCGCCCCCACAACGACCCCCAGCCTGTGGACAACTTCCGCACTCACGCCGCCTCCTCTCTCCGAACTCCGGCCAACTTCCGCTTCCACGCCGACACCGCTCCGGGCTCTCGCAAAGCGCCGGATCCCCTCAGACCTCGCGACGACCAAGCGATCTCCGGCACCCCGCCCACCCCGATGCCTTTAGGGCGCGGGATGGGCGCGGGGCTGTATCGGCATGAGGCTCCACCGCGAGGGCGCACCCACCCGCACCCCTCACCCCGCGAACCCCGATGCCCTCAGGGGCGCGGGGCTGTATCGATATGCGGCTCCGCCGCGCGGGCGCGACCAGCCCCCACCCACCCGCACCCCGCACCCCGCACACAACCGAAACCACCCACCCCAACCCGGCAACGGCAACCACCACCCCCGCTCACGCCGCCTCCACCCCCCGCACAATCCGCAGCGCCCACCACAGCCCCAAGCCCTCCAACGACCCCCCGACCACCAGGCACCCCAACCCCGCCCCGCTGTGCAGCAGCACCCGCAGCGGATCCGCACCCATCGCCGCGCCCAGCAACAGCCCGAGCACCGGCAACCCGGCGAGCATCACCGCGGTGGCCCGCGCCCCCGCCAACTGGGCGCGAAGATCGGCCCGTTGATCCCGGTCGGCACGCAACGCCCCTTCGAGCCGGTCCAGTCCCGCCGCGAGCCCGGCACCCTGATCCACGGCGACCCGCCAGCACGCGGCCAGCCCCAACAACCCCTCCGCGCCCGGCTGTCGCGCCGCAGAGGTGAGCGCACCCGGTACATCCCCGCCGAACCGCGCCGCCGCCAACACCCCGGCCTGCGCCTCACCGAGCCCACCGGAGTCACTCGCCGCCCGCAGCAACGCCTCCCCCGGCTGCCGCCCAGCCCGTACCTCCCCGGCCAGCGCCGAGCACAGCCCGATCACCGCGTCCCCGCAGAACTCCCCCGCCCGCCGCGCCTCCCCGGCCACCCGCACCCGCCGCAGCAACGGCACCCCGACCGCCCCCGCGACAACCGGAATGACCGAAGCCCCCAGCACCGCCAACACGAGCCCGGCACCCAGCGCCCACCACTCGACCCGCAACCGCCCCCGGACCCGCCGCAGTTCACCCACGCCCCGCTCCCACAAGGGCGGCCCAACGCCCACCGCTCCCCCACCCGCGAACAACAACTCCGCCCGCCGAGCCCCGGATCGCCGCCCGCCCATCAACCAGACCAGTCCCCCGACACACACCGCGACCACCCCGACCGACACGTCACTCATCGCCACACCCATCACCACTCCCGCTCACCGTCACCGCAGCCCGTCCCGCACCCACGCCCATCACCACTCCGGCCCACCTGCTGCTCGTCCAGCGCAGAACCCACGACCACTCCGGCCCATCTGCCGCCCGTCCCACGCGGAACCCACGACCACTCCGACCCACCTACCGCTCGTCCCGCACGGCTCCCATGACCACTCCCGCCGCCCAACACCCGCCCCACGCACGCCTCCAACTCACCGCTCAGGCCCACCCACCGGCCGACCGGTACGACGCCCGTGACGGTTGCCACGCGCCGAACCCGCCCCACCCGCACGCGCGTCTCCACTCCGACTCCCACCTGGCCACCCGGCCACCCGGCCACCCGGCCACCCGGCCACCCGCCGGAGATCCACCCCGGCGACGCCCACGACCACTCACTCCCGCCAGCCCGTCCCCACCCCGTCCTAACCCCCGTCACCTCCACCCCGAATCAGCTCCCGCAACCGCTCCCACCCCCGCTCATACGCGAACGCCTCCACCCCCCACCGCAACGCCGGCACCGTCCGCACCAACCCCGACGGATCCCGCTCCAGGACATGGACCTCGGCGATCCGTCGCCGCCCAGCCCGGTCCCGTACGAGATGCAGGACCACCGACAAGGCCGCCGCCAACTGGCTGTGCAGCGCCGCCCGGTCGAGGCCGGCGGCCGTACCCAGGGCCTCCAGGCGGGCCGGGACATCGGCCGCCGCGTTCGCGTGGACGGTCCCGCAGCCGCCCTCGTGGCCCGTATTAAGGGCTGCGAGCAAATGAAGAACCTCAGGCCCTCGCACCTCACCGACAACCAGCCGGTCCGGCCGCATCCGGAGCGCCTGGCGGACCAGGTCCTGGAGCGTGACGAGCCCGGCGCCCTCCTGGTTGGCGGGTCTGCTCTCCAGCCGTACGACGTGCGGATGGTCCGGTTTCAGCTCCGCCGAGTCCTCCGCCAGCACGATCCGCTCACCCGGTCCGACGAGCCCCAGCAGCGCGCTCAGCAACGTCGTCTTGCCACTGCCGGTACCGCCGCTGATCAGGAACGAAAGCCGCGCCTCGATCAACGCTCGCAGGATGCGGTCCCCGCCCGGCGGCACCGTGCCCGCCGTGACCAACTCGTCCAGCGTGAAAGCGCGCGGCCGTACGACCCGCAGCGACAGGCAGGTACAGCCGACGGCGACCGGGGGCAGTACGGCGTGCAGGCGGGTCCCGTCGGGCAGCCGGGCGTCGGCCCAGGGGCGGGCGTCGTCCAGCCGGCGTCCGGCCACCGCGGCCAGGCGTTGCGCGAGGCGTCGTACGGCTGCCGCGTCCGGGAAGGAGACGGCGGTCAGCTCCAGGCCGCCGCCCCGGTCGACCCAGACCCGGTCCGGGGCCGACACCAGGACGTCGGTCACCGAGGGGTCGGCCAGCAGGGACTCCAGCGGGCCGCTGCCCACCAGCTCGGACCGCAACTGCTCGGCGGCGCCCAGCACTTCGGCATCCCCCAGCACCCGCCCCTGCTCCCGCAGTGCCTGCGCCACCCGCGCGGGCGTCGGCTCACCCCCGCTCTCGGCCAGCCACCGCCGCACACCGTCGAGCAGTCCGACGGGCATCCCCGCCCCGCCACTCGCCCCGCCCGCATCCGAAGCCCACCGTCCCAAAGCCCCCGCCGAGCCCCGCACCCGATCGACCCCGACGACCCCGCTCGGCCCGCCCTCGTTCGAAGCCCATCGCCCCGAAACATCCGCCGAATCCCGCACCCGATCGACCCCAACGCCCCCACTCGCCCCGACCCCACCCGAAGCCCACCGCCCCGAAGCACCCACCGAATCCCGCACCCGCTCACGCCCGATCGCCCCACTCACCTCGACCTCACCCGAACCCCCCACCGAGCCCCGCATCCGACTGACCCCGACGTCCCCGCGCACCCCGGCGCCACCCGAAGCCCACCGCCCCGAAGCACCGCCCGAGTCCCGCACCCGCTCAACCCCGACCGCCCCGCTCCCCGGAACACCCGCCGAACCTCCGTCCCCCAAAGCCGCGCCCCTCGCCGCACCCGCCGAACCGCCCATCCCCGCCGGCCCAGGCACTCCGCTCCCCAGAACCCCCGCCACACCACCCCGCTCGGAACCCCCCGCGCTCCCCACCACCCGCCTCATACGCCACCCACCTCGACCAACGCCCGCTCCAGGAACTCCCGGCAGAACCGCGCCAACGGCCCCCTCCCCGCCGCCCCCGGCGGCGACTTGCCCTCGTGCGGCCGCAACAGCCCTGATTCGACCGGCACTTCACCGGCCAGCGGCAGGCCGAGGAGGCGGGCCACCTCGCGGTCGTCGAGGCCGGGGGCGTACGGCCCGCGCACCGCCACGCGGAGGTCGCGCAGGACCATGCCGACGGCGGACGCGACCCGGCCGGCCGCCGCGACGGCGCGGAGTTCGGCGGGGACCACGAGGAGGCCGACGTCGAGTTGGGCGAGGGCTTCGGCGACCCCGTCGTCGATGCGGCGGGGCAGGTCGACCACGACCGTGCCGCCGCGCCGTCGGGCCGCGGCGAGGACCGCCCGCACCGCCTGGGGCGGGATGGCGACGCAGTCTCCGCGGTCCCAGCTGAGCACCCGGAGCGAGTGGAGTTCGGGGAGGGACTCCTCCAGGGCGCCACCGCCGACCCGGCCGCGCGAGGCGGCGAACGCGGGCCAGCGCAGGCCCTCCGCCGTCTCGCCGCCGAGGAGTACGTCGAGTCCGCCGCCCAGCGGATCCGCGTCCACCAGGAGCGTGCGCAGCCCCTCACGCGCGGAGGTGACGGCGAGGGCGCACGCGAGCGTGGACGCTCCGGCCCCGCCGCGGCCGCCGATGACGCCGACGGTGAGCGCGGGACGGCCGACGCCCTCGGCCACGTCGGCGATGCGGTCGACCAGCCACTGCTCGCCGTCGGGCAGCATCAGGACGTGGTCGGCGCCGATCTCGACGGCCCGCCGCCAGACCCCGGAGTCGTCCTGGTCCCGGCCGACCAGCACCACCCCGCGCCGTCGGGCGGCCCCGCGCACCCGGCGGGCCGCGTCGTCGCCGACCAGGACGAGCGGCGCCGTCTCCCAGCCGCCCTGGCGCTCCGGCACCCCGTGATGGACCTCGGGTGTCGCGCCGGCCGCCGCGCACAGGCGCAGCAGGTCGTCGAGGAGTTCGACGTCCTCGGTGACGATCAGCGGTCCGCCCTGTCGCCCTCCGGCGGCGTGCGGCGGATCGTGTGTGACGGTTCCGGCCATGTTTTCCATCCCCCATCGCTGTGTCTCTCGCGTCACCCCTGCGGCCCCGCGATTTCCAAAGGTGTGGAGAACCGGGGACCGGCCCTCCATATGCACGGCCGACAGAAACCGGCCAAACGCGTCCGACAAACGGAACGGGCCATGAACTCGCCGCGAGCGAGGACGCGTTGGAATCACGGTGCGGGCATCGCGGAAATCGTGTGGATCTTGGTCGAAAACTGTGGACAACTCAGGGCCTGTGAATATCGCCTTCACCCATACCGGTGACCCCTGTACTCACCTCTGTACGAGTTCCACAGCGCAGTCCGCCAACTACGCACGGTGACGAGTTCTGGGCATGAAAAAGAGGCGGCATCAGCCGCCTCGGGTTGGCCTCACGACCACGTACAGGGAGGGAAAAAGCGTCCGGACATGCGACGACCCCCACCGGGGGGGAGAGTGGGGGTCGCCTTCACGGCCGACTCGGGGGGGGAGGAGCCGGACCGCGTTAGCACGGTCGCGAACGATCCGTGACTTCCATGGTGTACCCGAGAGGCCTCTCAGGCAAACCCACGCGCCTCACCTTACGCCGAATGGGCTGCGCCTATGCTCTGGGTTGTGGAAAACCACTCCTTGCCCCGCACAGCAGCCTTCTTTGACCTGGACAAGACGGTCATTGCGAAGTCGAGCACGCTCACCTTCGGCAAGTCCTTCTATCAAGGCGGACTGATCAACCGCAGAGCCGCCCTGCGGACCGCCTATGCGCAGTTCGTCTTCCTCACCGGTGGCGCCGACCACGACCAGATGGAGCGGATGCGGAAGTACCTGTCCGCACTCTGCCGCGGCTGGAACGTCCAACAGGTCAGGGAGATCGTCGCGGAGACGCTGCACGACCTGATCGACCCGATCATCTACGACGAGGCGGCCTCGCTCATCGAGGAGCACCACACCGCCGGCCGCGACGTGGTGATCGTGTCCACGTCGGGCGCCGAGGTGGTCGAGCCGATCGGTGAACTCCTGGGCGCGGACCGGGTGGTGGCGACCCGCATGGTCGTGGGCGACGACGGCTGCTTCACGGGCGAGGTGGAGTACTACGCGTACGGCCCGACGAAGGCCGAGGCGATCAAGGAGCTGGCGCAGTCCGAGGGGTACGACCTCGACCGCTGCTACGCCTACAGCGACTCGGCGACCGATGTGCCGATGCTGGAGTCGGTCGGCCACCCCTACGCCGTGAACCCGGACCGCACGCTGCGCCGCGAGGCACTCGCGCGCGGGTGGCCGATTCTGGACTTCAACCGCCCGGTCCGGCTCAAGCAGCGGCTGCCCGTGCTCTCCGTACCGCCCCGCCCGGCGCTGGTCGTGGCGGCGGCCGTGGGTGCCGCGGCGGCCACGGCGGGGCTCGTCTGGTACGCGAACCGACGCAAAGCGGTGACCGTTTAAGCCGGTTGGTAACCCTTTGAACGTAAAAGTAAAGAACCGCGACCAGGGGTTCCGCTTCCTCCAGGGCTGGAGTACAAAGGATTCAACGGCCCGCGAGACCAAGGACATCCGAAAGGATCACCTTAATACCGCATTTGGCCCCACGGACCGCGCATGACCATCGAGCACCCACGCGACGTCGACCCGTCGATTACGGGCCAGCCGCACCAGGTGACGGGCAACGTTCCCGACCTGATGGGCAATATTTCGAGGACGCTTGGTAACCCGGTGGAACATGCCAGCGGCGGTACGAATCCTCGTACCGCCGCATCCCTTTAATGGCCCTCCAGTAGAGGGCCATTTCGCTGTCAGGCGGCCCCGCGCTGAAGCGCCTCGCACACCGCCGTCGACTCGCGCGCCCCCAGCTCGACCGCCCTGCCGCAGTGCGCGATCCAGGCGGCCATGCCCTCCGGGGTGCCCGATACGTAGCCGTCCAGGGCCGCCAGATAGGCCGCGCGCCCCAGTTCGGCGTGGCCGACCTCCGCCGGGCACACGGACTTCGGGTCGAGGCCGCTGCCGATGAGGACGATCCGCTCGGCCGTGCGCGCGACCAGGCCGTTGTGGGAGGTGAAGGGACGCAGGGCGAGCAGTTCGCCGTGCACGACGGCGGCGGTCACCAACGCCGGTGCCGAGCCGCCCGCGATGACCAGGTCCGCGAGTCCGTCCAGGCGCCCGGACACCTCGGCCGCGCCCGGCAACGGCAGTTCGACGAGCGGCTCGTGAACCGCCTCCCCCTGCTGTCGCGGCCGGCCGACCGCGTCCTCGTTGCTCGCGGCCGCCACCAGGTGCAGTCGGGCGAGCACCCGGAGGGGCGACTGCCGCCAGATGGACAGCAGTTGGCCCGCCTCGGCGGACAGCCGGAGGGCCGCGCCCATCGTGCGGGCCTCCGCGTCACCGCTGAAGTCGGTACGCCGACGCACCTCTTCGAGTGCCCAGTCGGCCCCGGACAGCGCCGCCGAGCCACGCGCGCCGCGCAGTGCCGCCTCGGCGGTGAGCTCGTTGCTGCGGCGCCGCATGACGCGGTGCCCGTAGACCCGGTCCACGGCCTTGCGCATGGACTCGACGGACTCGGCCACTCCGGGCAGCGTGCCCAGGGCCGCGAGCGGATCGGCGGTCGCACCTGTCGTACTCATGAGTACGACAGTAGCCATCCCCGGGGCGCGCCCCACGATTGAGTGGTCTTCTTCACGCACACCTGCCACACACAGCTACGCCACGACTACGCTTCGTGAACATGAAAATTGCTTTCGTCGGGAAGGGCGGCAGCGGGAAGACCACCCTGTCCTCCCTGTTCGTCCGCCACCTCGCGGCCACGGCCCAGCCGGTCGTCGCCGTCGACGCGGACATCAACCAGCACCTGGGCCCCGCCCTCGGCCTGGACGAGTCCGAGGCCGCCGCACTGCCCGCACTCGGCGAGCACCTCCCCCTGATCAAGGACTACCTGCGCGGCACCAACCCGCGCATCGCCTCCGCCGACACGATGATCAAGACCACCCCGCCCGGCGAGGGCTCCCGGCTGCTGCGGGTGCGCGAGAACAATCCGGTCTACGACACCTGCGCGCGACCGGTGGAACTCGACGGCGGCGCCGTCCGTTTGATGGTCACGGGCCCCTTCACGGACGCCGACCTGGGGGTCTCCTGCTACCACTCCAAGACGGGAGCGGTGGAGCTGTGCCTGAACCACCTGGTGGACGGGCGCGACGAGTTCGTCGTGGTGGACATGACGGCGGGCTCGGACTCCTTCGCCTCCGGCATGTTCACCCGCTTCGACATCACGTTCCTGGTGGCCGAGCCGACCCGGAAGGGGGTCTCCGTCTATCGCCAGTACAAGGAGTACGCCCGCGACTTCGGGGTCGTCCTGAAGGTCGTCGGCAACAAGGTGCGGGACCAGGACGACCTCGACTTCCTCCGCGCCGAGGTCGGGGACGACCTGCTCGTGACGGTGGGGCACTCGGACTGGGTGCGCGCCATGGAGAAGGGCCGGCCGCCCCGGTTCGAGCTCCTGGAGGACGCCAACCGCCGCGCCCTGCGGCTGCTGGAGATCGCCGCCGACGCGACGTACGCACTGCGCGACTGGGAGCGCTACACGCGGCAGATGGTGCACTTCCACCTGAAGAACGCGCAGAGCTGGGGCAACGAGCGCACCGGGGCCGACCTGGCGGCGCAGGTCGACCCCGGGTTCGTGCTCGACGAGAGCGTCACCGCCACCGCGTGAAGCGCGCCCTCCCCGAACTACCGCTTACCGCTTGACCAGTAGCTCCTACTGCTTGACCGCCGGCGCCCCGGGGACGCCCTTCGGGGCCGGGGCGGGGCGGCCGGTCAGGAAGGACGTCCAGCCCGGCTTCGGTGCCTCGCCGACGTTCAGGGTGCGCAGCTTGGCCAGGGTCTGCGGGTCCTGAGCGTCCAGCCAGTCGGACAACTGCCGGAAGGACACGCAGCGCACCTCGGACTTGTTGCAGACCTTCTCGATGACCTCGTCGAGGGCACGCATGTAGGTGCCGCCGTTCCAGGACTCGAAGTGGTTGCCGATGACCAGGGGCGCGCGGTTGCCGTCGTAGGCGCGGTCGAAGCCCTTGAGGAGGCCGTCACGCATCTCGTCGCCCCACTGGTCGAACTTGTCGGGGTCGCCCTGGGTCTGCGTGCCGGACTGGTTGACCATGAAGTTGTAGTCCATGGTCAGCTGCTCGTAGGTGTGGCCGGGGAAGGGGACGAGCTGCATGGACAGGTCCCACAGCCCCTCCTTCTTCTTGGGCCAGATCTGGTCGTTGACCCCGCTGGTGTCGTAGCGGAAGCCCAGCTGGCTGGCCGCCTTCATGAAGTTGGCCTGGCCCTCCAGGCAGGGCGTGCGGGCGCCGACGAGTTCCTTGTCGTAGTCGAAGGGCAGTGAAGACGCCTTCTTCATCCCGGAGTTGGTCTTCCAGGTCTTCACGAACTGCTTCGCCTGGGCGATCTCGCTCTTCCACTCGGCGACCGACCACTCGCCGACCCCGCCGTTCTTGCCGCAGAAGTGACCGTTGAAGTGGGTGCCGATCTCGTTGCCCTCCAGCCACGCCAGGCGCAGCTGCTTCACGGTGTCGGCGATGCCCTGCTCGTCGTTGAAGCCGATGTCCGAGCTGCCCGGCGAGTGCTCCGGGGGCTTGTAGAGGTCGCGCTTGTCCTCCGGCAGCATGTACACGCCGCTGAGGAAGTACGTCATGTTCGCGTGGTTGGCCTTGGAGACCTTGCGGAAGTGGGAGAACAGCTTCTGGCTGTCCTCGCCGGCGCCGTCGAAGGAGAAGACCACGAACTGCGGGGGCTTCTGGCCGGGCTTGAGCCGCTCGGGTCTGGGCAGATGCGGCTGCGCCCCGGTGTACGACGTGGAGCCGTCCCCGATCAGGCGGACTCCGCTCTTGGGTGCCGGGGCGGGCGCCGCCTTGTGCGGACCGTGCGCTCCCTGCGGGGAACCGTTGTCACCGATCGCGCAACCGGCGAGCGACGCGGCACAGGCCGCGGCGATCACGGCGCCCGCGGTGATCCTCTGGGTGGCGGCCATGTCCGCCCACCTTCTTCCTTCGTTCGGACCGACGCCGGTCAGGGCGTTTTCTGGTGATGTGCCGGGAATCCCGGCAGCGCCGCCAAGGTCGCACGGGGCCGAAGGTGGGATTAGTACGACAAGCCGATGAAATTCTCACTTCACTCTCCGTAGTGACTTATTAGCCCATTTGCTCGCAAACCCCATGCTTGACCTTTACTCTGCATTACGATCCATTTACCGAGCGTTGAGATATCCCGCCGCTGCACGCCGTGACCCCACGGCCGCGACCGACCCCCGCCATCGACGGGGACCACCAGTTCCGCGACCGCGCTGCCCCGGAGGAGACGGGAAGACATGTCAGCCTGCGTACCCACCCGCGCCACCGACTCGAATGCGACCGCGCATCGGACGAAGCGCGTCCACCCGCCGCACAGCCCGCCGCCACCCCCGCGCCGCCGGTTCCGTATCGCGGGCGCCGATGTGTCGGCCTCCATCGCGGTCTTCCTGATCGCCCTCCCTCTGTCCCTCGGCATCGCCCTCGCCACCGGCGCACCCCTCCAGGCCGGCCTGGTCGCCGCCGCCGCCGGCGGTCTCGTCGCCGGTCTGCTCGGCGGCTGCCCCCTCCAGGTCAGCGGCCCGGCCGCCGGACTCACCGTGGTCACCGCCGACCTGATCCACCGTTACGGATGGCGCACGACCTGCGCGGTCACCGTCCTCGCGGGCCTGGCCCAACTCGCCCTGGGCTGCGTGCGCGTGGCCCGCACCGCGCTCGCCGTCAGCCCCGCGATCGTGCACGGCATGCTCGCCGGCATCGGTGTCACCATCGCCGTCGCCCAGCTGCACATCGTGCTGGGCGGCACCCCGCAGAGCTCAGTCCTCGCCAACCTCCGCGCCCTGCCCGCCCAGTTGGCCGACCTGCACCCCGCCGACGTGGCGATGAGCGTGCTGACGCTGGCCCTTCTGCTGCTGTGGCCGCGCGTCCCCGGCCGGCTCGGGCACCTGATGCGCAAGATCCCGGCCGCGCTCGTCGCCGTAGCCGGAGCCACCCTCACCGCCTCCCTCACCGGGCTGAGCCTGGCCAAGGTCGACCTGCCGTCCTGGAGCAGTCACGCGCTGGCCGGACTGCCCGAGGGGCCGGTGCTCGGGATCGCCGCCGCCGTGCTCACCACCACGCTGGTGTGCAGCGTGCAGTCGCTGCTCGGCGCCGTCGCCGTGGACAAGCTGATCGCCGGGCAGCCCGGGCTCTCCGCCCGCGTCGGCCGCTCCGACCTGAACCGCGAACTGCTGGGCCAGGGCGCCGCCAACATCGTCTCCGGCGCACTCGGCGGACTACCGGTCGCGGGCGTGGCCGTACGGAGTTCGGCGAATGTGCAAGCCGGTGCCGTGAGCCGGAACTCCACGATGCTGCACGGCGTTCTCGTAGTGGTAGCCGCGCTGCTGATGGTCCCGGTGCTGGAGCTGATTCCCCTCGCTTCGCTCGCCGCACTCGTGATGGCCGTCGGCATCCAGATGGTGTCCCTGCACCACATCCGCACGGTGACCCGCCACCGCGAAGTCCTGGTCTACGCCGTCACCACCCTCGGCGTGGTCTTCCTCGGCGTCCTGGAGGGCGTGCTCCTCGGGGTCACCGTGGCCGTCGCCGTCGCCCTCAACCGCCTTGCCCACACCCGCATCACGCACGACGAGAAGGAAGGAGTCCATCACGTACACGTCCGAGGACAGTTGACGTTCCTCGCGGTGCCGCGGCTCAGCCGCACCCTGCATCTCGTACCCCAAGGCACCCACGTCGTCGTGGAGTTGGACGGTTCGTTCATGGACCACGCGGCGTACGAGTCACTGCAGGACTGGCAGAGCGCGCACACCGCGCGCGGGGGCTCCGCCGAACTGACCGGGCGGCGTACGGGAGTTCGCGTCACCGAGCCGGGCCACACCGGGGACGAAGCGACACCTGCCGACACCCCGACCGGCACGACGAGCGGCACGACGACCGAGACTCCCGCCCTCACCACGGCTCCGGCCCGCACCTCGGCCAACCCTCCGGCCGGTGAGCCGACGACGTCGACCGCCTGCCGCTGCCACCCCTGGACGCCCTGGCGCAACCACCAGTGCGACCACCCGCAGTCCGCCCCGCCGAGCGGACACCCGGGCGAGCCCACGGACCGTCCCGCACCGGGCGACGCAGGCACCGGCACGGACACCCACCCCGGTGCCGGCAAGGACACCGGCCCCGGTGGCCACCAACTGGCCCGTGGCATCAGCGCGTTCCAGCGCAACACCGCCCCGCTCGTGCGCGGGGAGCTGGCCCGGCTGGCCAGGGAAGGGCAGCGGCCCTCGCAGCTCTTCCTGACCTGTGCCGACTCGCGGCTGGTGACGTCGATGATCACCTCCAGCGGTCCCGGCGACCTGTTCGTCGTGCGGAACGTGGGCAACCTCGTGCCGCCGCCGGGCGAGGAGAGCGGGGACGACTCGGTGGCCGCCGCGATCGAGTACGCGGTGGACGTGCTGCGCGTGAGATCGATCACGGTATGCGGGCACTCCGGGTGCGGGGCCATGCAGGCGCTGCTCAACTCCGAGCCCGGGGGCGCCCAAACGCCGCTCAAGCGGTGGCTGCGGCACGGGCTGCCGAGCCTGGAGCGGATGGCCGACGACGGCCGGCCCTGGGCGCGGTTGACCGGAAGGGCGCCCGCAGACGCCGTAGAGCAGTTGTGTCTGACCAATGTGGTCCAGCAGTTGGAGCATCTGCGGGGGCATGAGTCGGTGGCTCGGGCCTTGCGGGAGGGGGCGTTGGAGCTGCACGGGATGTACTTCCATGTCGGTGAGGCGCAGGCGTACTTGCTGACCGGGGAGGACGGGGACGATGTGTTCGACGGGGTGGGGGTGGCGGATCTGTCGGCCTGAACCTTGTTCACCCGGCGTCCGTGGGTACGAAAGACCCCCGCCACGCGTATCGCCCAGCGGGTCCGATGACAGGTCTAAACCAATATTTCGGCGACCCTTGTCATCGGACCCCCGGGTCTGATGAGCTGGCCCGGGACACAACGGACACCCTGGGAAAGGCAGATGCCGTGAGCAACGAAAGCCTGGCCAACCTGTTGCGCGAGGAGCGCAGGTTCGCACCCCCCGCCGACCTGGCGGCGAACGCCAATGTCACGGCGGAGGCGTATGAGCAGGCCAAGGCTGACCGGCTCGGCTTCTGGGCCGCGCAGGCCCGCCGCCTGAGCTGGGCGAAGGAGCCGAGCGAGACGCTGGACTGGTCGAACCCGCCGTTCGCCAAGTGGTTCAAGGACGGCACGCTCAACGTGGCGTACAACTGCGTGGACCGACACGTCGAGGCGGGCAACGGCGATCGCGTCGCCATCCACTTCGAGGGCGAGCCCGGCGACAGCCGCGCGATCACCTACGCCGAGCTGAAGGACGAGGTCTCCAAGGCCGCGAACGCCCTGCTGGAGCTGGGAGTTCAGAAGGGCGACCGGGTCGCCGTCTACATGCCGATGATCCCGGAGACCGCGGTCGCGATGCTGGCCTGCGCGCGCATCGGCGCCGCGCACTCGGTGGTGTTCGGCGGTTTCTCGGCGGACGCGCTCGCGACCCGCATCCAGGACGCGGACGCCAAGGTCGTCATCACCACGGACGGCGGCTGGCGGCGCGGCAAGCCGTCCGCGCTCAAGCCGGCCGTGGACGACGCGGTCGACCGCGCGGACAGCGGCGTCGAACACGTGCTCGTGGTCCGCCGTACGGGCCAGGACGTCGCGTGGAACGACGAGCGGGACGTGTGGTGGCACGAGATCGTCGACCGGCAGTCGGCGGAGCACACGCCCGAGGCGTTCGAGGCCGAGCAGCCGCTGTTCATCCTCTACACCTCGGGTACTACGGGTAAGCCCAAGGGCATCCTGCACACCTCCGGCGGCTACCTCACCCAGGCCGCGTACACCCACCACGCCGTCTTCGACCTCAAGCCGGAGACCGACGTCTACTGGTGCACGGCCGACGTCGGCTGGGTGACCGGGCACTCGTACATCGTCTACGGCCCGCTCGCGAATGGCGCGACCCAGGTCATGTACGAGGGCACCCCCGACACCCCGCACCAGGGCCGCTTCTGGGAGATCATCCAGAAGTACGGGGTGACGATCCTGTACACGGCGCCGACCGCGATCCGTACGTTCATGAAGTGGGGCGACGACATCCCCGCGAAGTTCGACCTCGGCAGCCTGCGCATCCTGGGGTCCGTCGGCGAGCCGATCAACCCCGAGGCGTGGATCTGGTACCGCAAGCACATCGGCGCCGACAGGACGCCGATCGTGGACACCTGGTGGCAGACCGAGACCGGCGCGATGATGATCTCGCCGCTGCCGGGCGTGACCGCGACCAAGCCCGGTTCCGCGCAGACCGCGCTGCCGGGCATCTCCGCGACGGTCGTCGACGACGAGGCCAACGAGGTCCCGAACGGCGGCGGCGGTTACCTGGTCCTGACCGAGCCGTGGCCGTCGATGCTGCGCACCATCTGGGGCGACGACCAGCGGTTCCTCGACACGTACTGGTCGCGGTTCCCGGGCAGGTACTTCGCCGGTGACGGCGCGAAGAAGGACGACGACGGCGACATCTGGCTGCTCGGCCGCGTGGACGACGTGATGCTCGTGTCCGGGCACAACATCTCCACCACCGAGGTCGAGTCGGCGCTCGTCTCCCACCCCGCCGTCGCCGAGGCGGCCGTAGTGGGCGCGGCGGACGAGACGACCGGGCAGGCGATCGTCGCCTTCGTGATCCTGCGCGGCACGGCGAACGCCGAGGACGAGAACCTCGTCGCCGACCTGCGCAACCACGTCGGCACCGTGCTGGGCCCGATCGCCAAGCCCAAGCGGGTCCTCCCGGTGGCCGAGTTGCCGAAGACCCGCTCCGGCAAGATCATGCGCCGCCTGCTGCGGGACGTGGCGGAGAACCGGCAGCTGGGAGACGTCACCACCCTGACCGACTCCACCGTCATGACCCTGATCCAGGACAAGCTCCCGGCCGCGTCCAGCGAGGACTGACCACGACAGCGGACTGACCTGCGCATACGACGACGAAGGGCGCCCGGCGGCGAACATGCCGGGCGCCCTTTTTGCGCCTACCGTGAAACGCGCCGGACGCATCCCGCCGCACCCTGGGTAAGGTATGCGGAGCGTCAAGAACGCGCCAAGATCGTCTAGGTGTGCCGGGAAGTCTGGTCGGCAAGTGCTCCGCGCTGCCCACCGACCGGAGGTCTCCCCGTGACCGCGCCCCGCCCCACCGCCGCCCGCAAAGTGCTCGGCCGGTTGTCCCTGCCCGAGCGGAACTTCATCGCGGACGCGCTGCGCACCGAGACCGTCGGCGGTGTCCTCCTCCTGATCGCCACGGTCACCGCGCTGATCTGGGCCAACGTCCCGGCGCTGCACGACAGCTACGAGAGCGTCAGCCACTACCACTTCGGCCCCGGCGCCCTCGGCCTGCACCTCTCGGTCGCCCACTGGGCCGCCGACGGCCTCCTCGCCGTCTTCTTCTTCGTCGCCGGCATCGAGCTCAAGCGCGAACTCGTCGCCGGCGACCTGCGCGACCCCAAGGCCGCCGCCCTGCCCGTCGTGGCGGCCCTGTGCGGGATGGCCGTACCGGCACTCGTGTACACCCTCACGAGCCTCACCGGCGGCGGCTCCCTCCAGGGCTGGGCGGTGCCCACCGCCACCGACATCGCCTTCGCGCTCGCCGTCCTCGCGGTCATCGGCACCTCCCTGCCGAGCGCGCTGCGCGCCTTCCTGCTCACCCTCGCCGTGGTCGACGACCTGTTCGCGATCCTGATCATCGCGGTCTTCTTCACCGCCGACATCGACTTCGTGGCGCTCGCCGGGGCGGCCGTGGGCCTGGCCGTCTTCTGGCTGCTGCTGCGCAGGGGCGTACGCGGCTGGTACGTCTACGTCCCGCTCGCGCTCGTGATCTGGGCGCTGATGTACAACAGCGGCGTCCACGCGACGATCGCCGGCGTGGCCATGGGCCTGATGCTGCGCTGCACCACCCGCGAGGACGAGAAACACTCCCCCGGCGAGCACGTCGAACATCTCGTACGGCCCCTGTCGGCGGGCCTCGCGGTGCCGCTGTTCGCGCTGTTCAGCGCGGGGGTCGCCATCTCGGGCGGCGCGCTGGGCGACGTGTTCACGAAGCCCGAGACGCTCGGCGTGGTCCTCGGACTGGTCGTCGGAAAGGCGGTCGGCATCTTCGGCGGTACCTGGCTGACGGCCCGTTTCACCCGCGCCTCGCTCAGCGACGACCTCGCCTGGCCGGACGTGTTCGCGGTCGCCTCGCTGGCCGGCATCGGCTTCACCGTGTCGTTGCTCATCGGGGAACTCGCGTTCGACGGCGACCAGGTGCTCACCGACGAGGTCAAGGCGGCCGTCCTCGTCGGCTCCGTCGTCGCGGCCCTCGGCGCGACCGTGTTGCTCAAGCTGCGCAACGCCAGGTACCGCAGGATGTACGAGGACGAGGAGCGCGACGAGGACCTCGACGGCATCCCCGACATCTACGAGCAGGACGAGCCGTCGTACCACCTGCGCATGGCGGAGATCCACGAGCGCAAGGCCGCCGAGCACCGCAGGCTCGCCGAGGTGAAGGCCGCCGAGCGACGCGGGCTTGCCGAAGTGGCGGGCGGGGCAGGCGAGGACAACGACGGTCCGGCATGATCTGACCAGACGGTACAAACACATGCAGATGAGGGAGTACGCGATGAGCGCACCCGACGGCAGCCCGGTCGGCGCCGAACGCAGCATCGGCCAGTTGTTCGCCTCGGCGACGACCGAGATGTCCGCGCTGGTGCACGACGAGATCGCGCTGGCGAAGGCGCAGCTCAAGCAGGACGTCAAGCGCGGTGTCGCGGGCGGCGGCGCGTTCACGGTCGCCGCGGTGGTGCTGCTGTTCTCCCTGCCGATGCTCAACTTCGCGCTGGCGTACGGGATTCGGACCTGGAGCGGCTGGAACATGGCCCTCTGCTTCCTGCTCTCCTTCGCCGCGAACGTGCTCGTCGCGGTCGTCCTCGGGCTGGTGGGCGTGCTCTTCTTCAAGAAGGCGGCGAAGAGCAAGGGCCCGCAGAAGGTGGCCGCTTCGGTGAAGGAGACCGCGGGCGTCCTGGGCAACGCCAAGCCGCATCCCCGCGCGGCGATCGAGAACCGTGTCCCCGAAGCCATCGAGGCTGTGGCACGCTCGTCCTCATGACGGACCCCGCCAATCCCTGGGCGCAACCTGCTTCGGTCGTACGGCTCGACATTCCCGGCGGGCGCGAGGTGACCCACCGGGATGTCGCGGCCAACGGCGCCCGCTTCCACATCGCGGAGGTGGGCGACGGGCCGCTGGTGCTGCTGCTGCACGGCTTCCCCCAGTTCTGGTGGACCTGGCGGCACCAGCTCGGCGCGCTGGCCGACGCCGGGTTCCGGGCCGTCGCCATGGACCTGCGGGGCGTCGGCGGCAGCGACCGCACCCCGCGCGGCTACGACCCCGCCAACCTCGCCCTCGACGTCACCGGCGTGATCCGCTCGCTCGGCGAGCCGGACGCCGCGCTGGTCGGCCATGACCTGGGCGGCTATCTGGCGTGGACGGCGGCCGCGATGCGCCCCAAGCTGGTGCGCCGGCTCGCCGTCTCCTCGATGCCGCACCCCCGGCGCTGGCGCTCGGCGATGCTCTCCGACGTCAGGCAGTCGACCGCGAGTTCCTACATCTGGGGCTTCCAGCGCCCCTGGATCCCCGAGCGGCAACTCCTCGCCGAGGACGCCGAGTTGGTGGGCACGCTGATCCGGGACTGGTCCGGCGCGAGCCTGCCCGACGACGAGGCGGTCGAGGCGTACCGGCGGGCGATGCTGATCCCGTCGACCGCGCACTGCTCGATCGAGCCGTACCGCTGGATGGTGCGGTCGATGGCACGCCCGGACGGCATCCAGTTCAACCGGCGCATGAAGCGGCCGGTTCGGGTGCCGACGCTGCATCTGCACGGCTCCCTCGACCCGGTACTGCGCACCCGCAGCGCGGCGGGGTCCGGGGAGTACGTCGAAGCGCCGTACCGCTGGCGGCTGTTCGACGGTCTCGGGCACTTCCCGCACGAGGAGGACCCGGTGGCCTTCTCGACCGAACTGGTCAACTGGCTGCAGGATCCCGAACCCGACCGCTGACCGGCCGCCGACCGGCTGATGACCCGTCGATCACCCATCGATGACCGGCCCGTGACCGATCCACCGCACCCGGTGTCCGGACCTGAACACCTGTACTACGAACGGCTACTTGCCTCGCGCATAGGCCAATTGGGGCCCCAAGGGGTGGTTATCGACCTTGGGGCAGGGGCAGACGTCGGGGTATGGGCTGGACGCACGACTACAGTGACGCAGCACGCAATCGCCGCTCGGACCACGGTCTGAGCTCCCACCAACGGGGCGCCCCGCAACTCCAGGGCACCGACCTCAGGGTGGGGATCCCGCGCATTCTGCGCCGCCGGGCCCGCTGGGTCTCGGTACGGCTGCGTCATCCCCGAGGCTGACGCACCCACCTCTTACAGGGCACGCCTTTCGGTGCGCACACCTCTCACAGCGCGCAACTGTCGCTGTCCACCTGCTCGTTGGCGGTGCGCCCCTTGAGGATGTCCGGCTGGATCTCGTCGGCGGTGAGCGCGTACCCGGTGTCGGGGTCGTCGAGGGACTTCGCGAAGACCACGCCGTACACCTTGCCCTCGGGCGTGAGCAGCGGGCCGCCGGAGTTGCCCTGGCGGACGGTCGCGTAGAGCGAGTACACATCGCGGCGGACCGTGCCGCGGTGGTAGATGTCCGGGCCGTTGGCCGTGATGCGGCCACGCACGCGTGCGGCACGGACGTCGTACGACCCGTTCTCCGGGAAGCCGGCGACGATCGCACTGTTGCCGCTGGTGGCGTCCTTGGTCGCGAACTGCAGGGAGTGCGCCTTCAGGTCCGGCACGTCGAGTACGGCGATGTCGCGGTGCCAGTCGTAGAGGACGACCTTGGCGTCGTACTTGCGGCCCTGACCGCCTATCTGGACGGTGGGTTCGTCGACGCCGCCGACGACGTGCGCGTTGGTCATGACGCGGCGGTCGCCGAAGACGAAGCCGGAGCCCTCCAGGACCTTGCCGCAGCTCTGGGCGGTGCCCATGACCTTGACGATGGACTGCTGGGCACGGGTGGCGACCGCGCTGGAGGCGAGGGCCGGGTCGGGCGGCTGGACGTCGTTGATCGGCTCGTTCGCGAACGGGCTGAAGACCTGCGGGAAACCGTTCTGCGCGAGGACCGAGGAGAAGTCCGCGAACCAGGTGTCGGCCTGCGAGGGCAGCGCCCGGGAGACCCCCAGCAGCACCTTGGAGCTGCGGACCTCCTTGCCGAGCGTCGGCAGGGTGGTGCCGGCCAGCGCGGAACCGATCAGCCAGGCGACCAGGAGCATCGCGAGGACGTTCACGAGGGCGCCGCCGGTCGCGTCCAGGGCGCGGGCGGGGGACCAGGTGATGTACCGGCGCAGCTTGTTGCCGAGGTGCGTGGTCAGGGCCTGGCCGACGGAGGCGCAGACGATGACGATGATGACCGCGACGACGGCCGCGGTGGTGCTGACCTCCGACTTCTCGGTCAGCGCGTCCCAGATCACGGGCAGCGTGTACACGGCGACGAGACCGCCGCCCAGGAACCCGATCACCGACAGGATGCCGACGACGAACCCCTGGCGATAGCCCACGATCGCGAACCACACGGCGGCGACCAGCAGCAGGATGTCCAGCACATTCACGACCGACACCCTGTCATGACCGCCAGTCGAGCGGGACCTGCTTCTCGGGGTCCCAGGGCCGCTCCCAACCGGAGTAGTGCAGCAGACGGTCGATGACTCCGGCCGTGAAGCCCCAGACGAGGGCCGATTCGACCAGAAATGCCGGACCCAGGAAGCCGCTGGGGTGCGTGACGGTGACTCTGTTGGCCGGATCCGTGAGATCCGCCACGGGGACCGTGAACACCCTCGCAGTCTCGTTCGGATCGACCACGCCCACCGGAGTCGGCTCCCGCCACCAGCCCAGCACCGGCGTCACCACGAAGCCGCTCACCGGGATGTACAGCTTGGGCAGCACCCCGAAGAGCTGCACTCCGGCCGGGTCGAGCCCGGTCTCCTCCTCGGCCTCGCGGAGAGCGGCCCGCAAGGGCCCGTCGCCCGTCGGATCACCGTCCTCGGGGTCGAGGGCGCCACCCGGGAAGGACGGCTGCCCCGCATGCGACCGGAGCGAACTCGACCGCTCCATGAGCAGCAGCTCGGGCCCCTGATCGCCCTCCCCGAAGAGGATCAGCACCGCCGACTGCCGCCCCGCGCCGTCCTCCGGCGGCAGGAACCGGCTCAGCTGGAGCGGCTCGACCGTCTCCACGGCGTGCACCACCGGATCGAGCCAGCCCGGCAGCCCGTCCTTGCTGAGCACCGCACCCTGGGTATTGCTCGCGCGTGTCATCCCCCACCCCCGTTCCCACTGATCAACGCCCGATACCTCCGAGATCGTTCCGTCATCCGGCCCCCGATGTCACACCGATTCCCGTCACGCCGAGCCCAGGGGCGGCGCCGGTTTACCGCCCGCGTCCAGATAGGCCTGCGGCGGGTTGAGGCGCTGGCCCGGGTAGCCGCCCTTCTCGTACTTGAGCAGCTTCTTCGCCTTCTCCGGGTCGGTCTCGCCCTCGCCGTACGCAGGGCAGAGCGGGGCGATGGGGCAGGCGCCGCAGGCGGGCTTGCGGGCGTGGCAGATCCGGCGGCCGTGGAAGATCACGTGGTGCGAGAGCATCGTCCAGTCACTCTTCGGGAAGAGCGCTCCCACGGCGGCCTCGATCTTGTCGGGCTCGGTCGCCTCGGTCCACTTCCAGCGCCGTACGAGCCGCTGGAAGTGTGTGTCCACGGTGATGCCGGGCCGCCCGAAGGCGTTGCCCAGCACCACGAAGGCGGTCTTGCGGCCCACACCGGGCAGCTTGACGAGATCTTCGAGCCGTCCGGGCACCTCGCCGCCGAAGTCCGCCACCAGGGCCTTGGAGAGCCCTATCACCGACCTGGTCTTGGCCCGGAAGAACCCGGTCGGGCGGAGGATCTCCTCGACCGCCTCCGGGTCGGCGACGGCCAGGTCCTCGGGGGTCGGGTACTTGGCGAACAGGGCCGGGGTCGTCTGATTGACCCTCAGGTCGGTGGTCTGCGCCGACAGGACCGTGGCGACCACGAGCTGGAAGGGGTTCTCGAAGTCGAGTTCCGGGTGGGCGTACGGATAGATCTCGGCCAGTTCGCGATTGATGCGGCGGGCACGGCGGACGAGGGCGGTGTGCGATTCACTCTTCACGCCGGCCATCACTTTTGCCCCCTTCGTCACTTTCCTGCCGTCACCCTTGCCGCCGTCAGGGCCCTGTTCGCCCACAGCGGAATCACGAGGTACAACCATCCGCCCAGCCCCCTTGGCCTGTGCTCTCACCGGCGATTTGGACACCCGGCCAGCCTAGAGCCCACCACTGACATCCGCCCCGGACCCCGAAGATCAGCCCCCAATTGGACCCCTGCCGCTTACCTCGGGACACCAGTGCGGCATCCTTGTGACAGATCACACTGTTTGGACGGTCCAGCAAAATGGGGAGCACGGTCCCCTGGTACCAAGGGGGAGCACCATCCCCTGAGCAGGTCGACAAGGAGAGAACTCGTGGACGACGTTCTGCGGCGCGCCCCGCTCTTCGCGGCGCTCGATGACGATCAGGCCGCGGAGCTGCGCGCCTCCATGAGTGAGGTGACCCTCGCGCGCGGGGACTCCCTCTTTCACGAGGGCGACCCCGGCGACCGGCTCTACGTGGTCACCGAGGGCAAGGTGAAGCTGCACCGCACCTCCCCGGACGGCCGCGAGAACATGCTGGCCGTCCTCGGCCCCGGCGAGCTGATCGGCGAGCTGTCGCTGTTCGACCCGGGCCCGCGTACGGCGACCGCCAGCGCGCTGACCGAGGTCAAGCTGCTCGGCCTCGGCCACGGCGACCTCCAGCCCTGGCTGAGCGCCCGCCCCGAGGTGGCCTCCGCACTGCTGCGCGCGGTCGCCCGCCGACTGCGCAAGACCAACGACGCGATGTCCGACCTGGTCTTCTCGGACGTCCCCGGCCGCGTGGCCCGCGCCCTCCTGGACCTCTCCCGCCGCTTCGGCGTGCAGTCCGAGGAGGGCATCCACGTGGTGCACGACCTCACGCAGGAGGAGCTGGCCCAGCTGGTCGGCGCGTCCCGCGAGACGGTCAACAAGGCACTGGCGGACTTCGCGGGCCGCGGCTGGCTGCGCCTGGAGGCCCGCGCGGTGATCCTGCTGGACGTGGAGCGGCTGGCGAAGCGCTCGCGCTAGCCACAGCATTTCGTACGACTTCGAAGGGCCCTGCTCGTACGGCGGGGCCCTTCGCGTATCGCCAGGGGTGGGGATGTACGAGGACAAGGCGTCGGATTCGGCCTGGAAACACTCCTGGTGGCGAAGATCGGCGCGCCGGCTGTGGAGAACGCCCGACGAGAAGGGCGACCTCGGCGGAAAGCCGCTGGGCCTGTGGCTGACGGACGACACCGTCGTCATCGCCCGCGTCGACGGAGTGCAGGCGTTCCGGGCCACCACGGGCGATCCGCTGTGGACCTGGCGGCCGCCCGGCGACCAGGTCGTCGGTCTGGTGTCCGCCGACGCCGAGGACGGCGTGGGGGTGGTCATGCACTACGAAGACGGGCGCCGGGACGTGAAACGCGTCGGCCTCACCTCCCTGGTGATCGGCACGGGCGAGGTCGTACGACGCCGGAAACAGGACGCGGCCCAGCTGGGGCACATACCGTCCAAGGTCGCCCTCGGCGGGGGTCTTCTCGCGACGGCCGGGGAGTCGTGGAAGGACTGGGAGACGCGGCCGGTGATGCGCGCCCTCGACGTGGACACGGGCGAGATCCGTTGGACATACGAACTCACCGACCCGCGCGTGGAGAGCGCGTCCGTCATCAGCGCCCGCCCCTTCGTGGCCTCCCTGAGGACACGCGGCGTGCGCGGCGGGCACAGCCTCCTGGTCCTGGGCGACGGCGGGACCAGGGCCGTGACACTGGCCCTCCCGGAGGGGTACGAGAGGTTCGGCGAGCAGGTCGCCGTGGTCGGTGACGTCCTGGTGGTCGGCCTGGTCCCGAAGGACAGGGCCGAGCTCGACCGGGGCAACCGGCTCGGGGCGTACTCCGTCTCCTCCGGCGAGTTCCTGTGGGAGTGGCACGGCAAGGAGACGTACCAGGACGGCGTCTTCGCCCACCAGGGCCGGCTGCTGGTCGTGCACGAGTACGGCGGCCGCCTGAGCGTGCTCGACCCCGCCGACGGCAGGGTGGTGGCCCGGCGCAGGCTGCCCGGCACCGCGTTCGACTCGCTCGTCGCGGCGTCCGGCGACCTGGTCGCGGTGGGCTGCGAGGCCGGCGACTACAGCCACGGACTACGGGTGTTCCGCTGGAGGTGACCCCCTCCAGCGGCCGGAAAAGCCCTCCCCGGGGACCCGTCACCCGGCACAGTGATCCCATGGCCGGAACCGTTCCCCCCAGAGGGCTCGACGCCCAGGGATACATCGAGCGCGAGGGCTCCTTGGGGCGTATCCCGCCCGCCTTCCGCCCGGTCGTCGCCGCCGCGCGCGACCGGCTGATCGACCTCTACGGGGGACGCCTCAACAGCGCGTACCTCTACGGGTCGATCCCGCGCGGCACCGCGCGCGTGGGGCGCAGCGATCTGGACCTGCTCGTGGTGACCCGGCGGGAGCCGACCGAGGAGGACCGCTCCGGGGCCCGGAACCTCGGTGAGGCGCTCGACAAGGAGTTTCCGGAGATCGACGGGGTCGGCACGCTGCTGTACGGCCGGGCACGGCTGCTGAGCGAGCCGGAGACGTACGACCTGGGGTGGTTCGTGGCGTGCCTGTGCACCCCGCTGCTCGGGGAGGACCTGGCCGAGGACCTGCCCCGCTACCGCCCCGACGCACGGCTGGCCCGGGAGACGAACGGCGACCTGGCCCGCCTGCTCCCCCGCTGGCGCGAGCGCATCGCCACGGCCGAGGACACGGACGAGGCCCGCCGCCACCTGGTCCGCTTCATGTCCCGCCACCTGGTCCGCACCGGCTTCACCCTGGTCATGCCCCGCTGGAACGGCTGGACCAGCGACCTACGGGAGATGGCAGGGGCGTTCGCCGCGTACTACCCGGAGCGGGCGGAGGCCCTGCGCGAGGCGGCGGAGTTGGCATACGACCCACCGGGCGACGCGAGCGTCCTACGGTCGTACGTCGACGACTTGGGCCCGTGGCTGGCCGAGGAGTACGCGCGCGTGCACGGCGTGAAGGCGTCCCGCCCCGCTGACTAGATGAGGCCGTGTTCCGTGAGGTAGTCCAACTGGGCCCGTACGGACAGTTCCGCCGCCGGCCACAGGGAGCGGTCGACGTCCGCGTACACGTGGGCGACGACCTCGGACGGGCTCCGGTAGCCGTTCTCGACGGCCGTCTCGATCTGGGCGAGCCGGTGGGCGCGGTGGGCGAGATAGAACTCCACGGCACCCTGGGCATCCTCCAGGACGGGCCCGTGACCCGGCAGGACGGTGTGGACGCCGTCGTCGACGGTCAGGGACCGCAGCCGCCGCAGCGAGTCCAGGTAGTCCCCCAGGCGGCCGTCAGGATGCGCCACGACGGTCGTACCGCGCCCGAGGATGGTGTCCCCGGTCAGGACGGCCTGATCGGCCGGGAGATGGAAGCACAGGCTGTCCCCGGTGTGCCCGGGCGTCGACACCACAACCAACTCCAGCCCGCCGACCCGGATCACGTTCCCGGCGGCGAGCCCCTCGTCCCCGAGCCGCAACGCCGGATCCAGGGCGCGCACCTTGGTACCGGTCAACTCGGCGAACCGCACGGCACCTTCGGCGTGGTCGGGGTGCCCGTGCGTCAACAGGGTCAACGCGACCCGCTTCCCCGCCTTCTCGGCGGTGTCGACGACATTCCGCAGATGCCCCTCGTCCAACGGCCCCGGATCGATCACCACGGCCAACTCCGAGTCCGGCTCCGCGACGATCCACGTATTCGTCCCGTCCAACGTCATCGCGGACGCGTTGGGCGCGAGCACGTTGACGGCCCGAGCGGTGGCGGGCCCGGTGAACACCCCGCCACGTGGCTGACCGGGGAGGGCGACTGCGTCGGTCATACGGGGGCGCCTTCCTTGGCGGCGGCGGGGTGGGGGGTTTCGTTCAGTGGGGTCATGCCGGCGCCCCGCCCAAAGGAATGTGTTTCGTGAACTCCCCGTGGCCCGGCCAGGTCAGGACGACCTCGTCGGCCTCCAGGCTGGCCCGGGCGAGGACCGGGGTCAGGTCACGTTCCGAGGCCGCCGACAACGCCTGCGCCGCGCTGTCGTACGGGATCAGGCCGCGCAGGGTCGCGATCGTGGGCGGCATCATCGTCAGGTCGCCCTTGTCGTACGACGTTGCCGCCTCGCCCGGGGTGATCCACACCGTGCGGTCGGCCTCGGTGGAGGCGTTGCGGGTGCGCTGGCCCTCCGGGAGGACGGCGACGAAGAACCAGGTGTCGTAGCGGCGGGTCTCGAATTCCGGGGTGATCCAGCGGGCCCACGCGCCCAGCAGGTCGGAGCGCAGGACCAGGCCGCGGCGGTCGAGGAACTCCGCGAAGGACAGGTCACGGGCGACCAGGGCGGCGCGGTCCGTCTCCCAGTCGGGGCCCGTGGTGTCGCCGACGACCGAGTCGGGGGTGGGGCCGGCCAGGAGGACGCCGGCCTCCTCGTAGGTCTCCCGGACCGCCGCGCACACGATCGCCTGGGCCGCCGTCTCGTCGACGCCCAGCCGGTTCGCCCACCACGCGCGCGTGGGGCCCGCCCAGCGGACGTGGTGATCGTCGTCGCGCGGGTCGACACCGCCGCCCGGGTACGCGTACGCGCCCCCGGCGAAGGCCATGGAGGCGCGTCTGCGCAGCATGTGGACGGCGGGGCCGGTGTCGGGGCCGGTGTCCCTGAGGAGCATCACCGTGGCCGCCCGACGGGGCTCCACCGGCGTGAGCCGGCCCTCCGCGAGTGCCCTGATGCGCTCGGGCCACTCCGCCGGGTACCACTGACCGTTCGCCATGGGCGGAGGCTATCCCGTAGCGCGCGGATGTTCGAGAGGCAACAACACGTACCCCTGGTCAGCGATTACGCCCGATCCCGCACCCGGGACAGCGACCGCACCTGCCACACCCGCCGCAATCGCCAGTCAGCGATTCCGGCCGATCACCCGCCCCGGGACGGCGACAGCGATCCAGCCTGCTCGTCCAAGCCCGCTCGTCGTCCACCCCGGGACAGCGACTACGCCTCCGTCAGCTCCACCTGGATCTCGACCTCGACCGGTGAGTCCAGCGGCAGGACCGCCACGCCGACCGCGCTCCGCGCGTGCACGCCCTTGTCGCCGAGGACCTCGGCGAGCAGCTCGCTGGCGCCGTTGATGACACCGGGCTGGCCGGTGAAGTCGGAGGCCGAGGCGACGAAGCCGACGACCTTCACCACGCGCGCGATGCGGTCGAGGTCACCGGTGACGGACTTGACGGCGGCGAGGGCGTTCAGCGCGCAGGTGCGGGCCAGTTCCTTGGCCTCCTCCGCGGTGACCTCGGCGCCCACCTTGCCGGTGACGGGGAGCTTGCCGTCCACCATGGGCAGTTGGCCGGAGGTGTAGACGTACACCCCGGACTGCACGGCGGGCTGGTACGCGGCGAGCGGCGGGACGACCGCCGGCAGGGTCAGACCGAGCTCGGCCAGCCGGGCGTCGACGGCACTCATGCCTTCTCCCGCTTGAGGTAGGCCACCAGTTGCTCGGGGTTGTTCGGCCCGGGCACGACCTGGACGAGCTCCCAGCCGTCCTCGCCCCAGGTGTCCAGAATCTGCTTCGTGGCGTGTACGAGAAGCGGCACTGTCGAGTATTCCCACTTGGTCATGCGGCCGACTTTAGCCGCTGCCGACCACCCCTCCGCCGCCGCGTTATCCACAGCCTCTGGCTTGGTTCGGGCGCGGACTGGTTAGGCTCGAAGACGTGAGCAGGCTCCAGGTCGTCAGTGGCAAGGGCGGTACCGGCAAGACCACGGTGGCCGCGGCCCTCGCGCTGGCCCTGGCCACCGAGGGGAAGCGGACGCTTCTCGTCGAGGTCGAGGGTCGCCAGGGCATCGCGCAGCTCTTCGAGACGGAGACGTTGCCTTATGAGGAGCGGAAGATCGCCGTCGCTCCCGGGGGCGGGGAGGTGTACGCCCTGGCCATCGACCCCGAACTGGCCCTTCTGGACTACCTCCAGATGTTCTACAAACTCGGCAGCGCGGGCCGCGCCCTGAAGAAACTCGGCGCGATCGACTTCGCCACCACGGTCGCGCCCGGACTCCGGGACGTCCTCCTGACCGGCAAGGCCTGCGAGGCCGTACGCCGCAAGGAGAAGAGCGGGCGGTTCGCCTACGACTACGTCGTGATGGACGCCCCGCCCACCGGCCGCATCACCCGCTTCCTCAACGTCAACGACGAGGTGGCGGGGCTCGCGAAGATCGGCCCGATACACAATCAGGCGCAGGCGGTGATGCGGGTGCTGAAGTCGCCGGAGACGGCCGTGCACCTGGTGACGCTGCTGGAGGAGATGCCCGTCCAGGAGACCGCGGACGGCATCGCCGAACTCCGGGCGGCCCGGCTGCCGGTGGGCCGGATCATCGTGAACATGGTCCGCCCCGAGGTGCTGGACGCGGCCGACCTCGATCTCGTACGGGCCGTCCCGCGCACCGCCGTAGCGCAAGCGCTGTCGTCCGCGGGCCTCGGCGGGGCCCGGCGCGGCGGCAACGCCGAGAAGCTGGTGGATCCGCTGCTCGCGCAGGCCGAGGAGTACGCCGCGCGGTACGCGCTGGAGCACGACCAGCGGGCCGTGCTCGGCGAGCAGGGCCTGCCGTCGCACGAACTGCCGTTGCTCGCCGAGGGCATGGACCTCGCGGGCCTGTACGAACTCGCCACCGAGCTGCGGAAGCAGGGGATGTCATGAGTCCGGACCCGGCCCGCGATCAGGACCCCGCCCACGGCTCCCGTTCACAAGGCACCGCCCGTTCACAGGACGCCGCCCGCTCCCACCACATCTCCCACGCGCGCGTGCTCGACGTGGACCCGCTGATCGACGACCCGGAGACACGCATCGTCGTGTGCTGCGGCTCGGGCGGGGTCGGCAAGACGACCACCGCGGCGGCGCTCGGGCTGCGGGCCGCCGAGCGGGGGCGCCGGGTCGTCGTCCTGACCATCGACCCGGCCCGCAGGCTCGCCCAGTCCATGGGCATCGACTCGCTGGACAACACCCCGAGGCGCGTGAAGGGCGTCGACGGGGACGGCGAACTGCACGCCATGATGCTCGACATGAAGCGCACCTTCGACGAGATCGTCGAGGCGCACGCGGACCGCGAGCGGGCGGCCGTGATCCTCAACAACCCCTTCTACCAGTCGCTTTCGGCGGGCTTCGCGGGCACGCAGGAGTACATGGCGATGGAGAAGCTGGGCCAGCTGCGCGCCCAGCACGACTGGGACCTGATCGTCGTGGACACCCCGCCGTCCCGCTCGGCGCTCGACTTCCTGGACGCGCCGAAACGTCTCGGCTCGTTCCTGGACGGCAAGTTGATCCGGCTGCTGACCGCGCCGGCGAAGCTGGGCGGCCGAGCCGGGATGAAGTTCCTGAACGTCGGCATGTCGATGATGACCGGCACGCTCGGCAAGCTGCTCGGCGGTCAACTGCTCAAGGACATCCAGACGTTCATCGCCGCGATGGACACCACCTTCGGCGGCTTCCGCACGCGCGCGGACGCGACGTACAAGCTGCTCCAGGCGCCCGGCACGGCGTTCCTGGTGGTAGCGGCCCCGGAGCGGGACGCGCTGCGCGAGGCGGCGTACTTCGTGGAGCGGCTGGCGGCCGAGGAGATGCCGCTGGCCGGTCTGGTGCTCAACCGGGTGCACGGCAGCGGAGCCGCCCGGCTGTCGGCCGAGCGGGCACTCGCCGCCGCGGAAAATCTTGAAGAGCCCCGCATTGTCGATCAGGTGGGCGGGAAAGCTGGACTTCGTAACTCTCCCGACACGTACGGCAGTTCAGAATCTCCCGCTTCACCGCCCGCCACCGAGGCAGCAGTTCGCGCCACAGCTCCTGACGAAGGCTCCCCCGCCGATACGGACCAGGAGCGGTCCACCGCCACGGACGACACCGACGATCAGTCGACCGACGACGAGCGATCCGTCGACCAACTCACCGCGGGCCTGCTCAAGTTGCATGCCGAGCGGATGCGCCTGCTCTCACGTGAGCAGCGCACACGTGACCGCTTCACCGCGCGCCACCCGGAGGTGGCCGTCGCCGAAGTGGCCGCGCTGCCCGGCGATGTACATGACCTCGCGGGGCTGCGGGACATCGGGAACCGGCTCGCGGCCGGTCGGCCGGAGCTGCCCGAGACGAAGGTCTGACGCATACCCCGGGGGTCGCCCGGGGTCGATCGGCCCCTACGGGACCGGCGTCAGCCCACCGCCGCGTAGTTCTCGTAGATCTCGTCGTCGTCGAGGGGGATGATCCCGACCCCTCGTTCGTACTCGATACGCGCGGTCTCCAGTAGCCGGCGCCATGAAGTGACAGTGGGCCGCCTGCGCAGCAGTGCGCGGCGCTCCCGCTCCGTCATTCCTCCCCACACGCCGAATTCGACGCGGTTGTCGAGCGCATCGGCGAGGCACTCCGTGCGAACCGGACATCCGGTGCACACTGCCTTCGCCCTGTTCTGCGCTGCTCCTTGAACGAACAGTTCATCCGGATCGGTAGTGCGGCAGGCCGCCTGCGCACTCCAGTCGGTAACCCAGCCCATACCGGCGCCGTCCTCTCCCGAATCGAGGCTCCCCCACGGCGGCAGCGGCATATTCACCGCCGCCAGTTGAGGACGTTACGGAAGGTGGGCACAGCGCAACACCCCCTTCGGGCCCAATCTTGAATGGCCCGAACGGACTATGGGTAAGCGGCAGATCACCCGGGGGAGTGAGCTGACGACATGCGTGACTTTCCCGGCAAAGCGGGACAGTTGACATGCGCCACAAGGGGCACCGGGTGACACAGGAGGCGGATTCGGACACACCTCCGACAAAAAATCCGGGAACGACCGGAACGATTCGGGGTCGCCGGACGTATTGATACGTGACCGCGCTGCTGTGACAGTTGAGAGCAGCTTAGGCCAACGCCTATACACGTGTCCGGCGAATGAGAACGTAGGCTGCCCCCATGCCAAAAAAGCGCTCGGGTGGTGGTCTGTCCCCCCTGCAACAGACCGCCAAGTTCCTCGGTGTCAGTGTGCTCGCCGGTGCCGTCATGGCCGGAATCGCGATGCCCGCGGCCGGCGCGCTGGGACTAGCGGCCAAGGGGTCGGTCCAGGGGTTCGACGACATCCCGGACAGTCTGAAGAGCCCTCAGCTCAGCCAGCGCACCACGATCCTGGACAGCAAGGGCAACCAGATCGCCTCGGTCTACTCCCGTGACCGCACGGTGGTGGAGCTCAAGGACATCTCGCCGTACATGCAGAAGGCGATCGTCGCGATCGAGGACTCGCGCTTCTACCAGCACGGCGCGATCGACCTGAAGGGCGTCCTGCGCGCCCTCAACAAGAACGCGCAGAGCGGCGGGGTGTCCCAGGGCGCCTCGACCCTCACGCAGCAGCTGGTGAAGAACTACTTCGTCGAGGAGGCCGGTGACGACCCGACGAAGGTCGCCGAGGCCACTCAGCAGACGCTCGGCCGCAAGGTCAAGGAGCTGAAGTACGCGATCCAGATCGAAGAGAAGCTCGGCAAGAAGAAGATCCTTGAGAACTACCTGAACATCACCTTCTTCGGAGAGCAGGCCTACGGCGTCGAGGCCGCGTCCGAGCGCTACTTCTCCAAGCACTCCAAGGACCTGAACCTCCAGCAGTCGGCGCTGCTGGCGGGCATCGTCCAGTCGCCCACGCGCTACGACCCGATCAACGACGAGGCCGAGGCCAAGAAGCGGCGCAACACCGTGCTGGCCCGCATGGCGGAGGTCGGCGACATCTCCAAGGCGGAGGCCCTGGCGGCCGAGAAGACCGACCTCGGCCTGAAGGTCAGCCAGCCGAAGAACGGCTGCATCACCGCGGTCAAGGGCGCCAGCTTCTTCTGCAAGTACGTCGAGAACGTCTTCCTGAGCGACCCGGTCTTCGGCAAGACCAAGGAGGCCCGGGCGAAGATCTGGAACCAGGGCGGCCTGACGATCCGTACGACGCTGGACCCGCAGGCGCAGGACTCGGTGCAGGCCTCGCTCAAGGACCACATCTACAAGTCGGACTCGGTCGCCGCGGCGGCCACCCTCGTCGAACCCGGCACCGGCAAGATCCTCGGCATGGGCCAGTCGAGGCCGTACGGCTACGGCAAGAACGAGACCGAGTACAACTACTCGGTCAACGCCGACATGGGCGGCTCGAACTTCGGCTTCCCGACCGGCTCGACGTTCAAGCCGTTCGTCGCCGCGGCCGCGCTGGAGCAGGGCCTGCCGGCCACCCAGCAGTACCCGGCGCCGTACTCGATGGACTACCCGAGCCCCGTCTCGACCTGCAGCGGCAAGAACTGGGTCAACACGGGCGGCGCGACAGTGGAGAACGAGAGCGAGTCGGAGCACGGTCCGTACGCGCTGAAGGAGGCGATGGCCAAGTCGGTCAACACCTACTTCGTGCAGATGATCTCCGACATCGGTCTGTGCCCCGTGGTGAGCATGACCAACAAGCTCGGCGTCGTGCAGGGCAACGGCGACAAGATCCCCGAGGTCCCGGCCATCGCGCTCGGCTCGAAGGGCCTCTCGCCGCTGACGATGGCCACCGCGTACGCGACCTTCGCCAACGAGGGCACCTACTGCACCCCGATCGCCATCGAGTCCATCACCCAGAAGGTGGGCAACGAGCAGAAGTCGCTCGCCGTCCCCAAGTCGACCTGCACGCGCGCGATGAGCAAGAAGACCGCCGACACCATCAACACCGTGCTGCGCGGTGTGGTCGACTCGGGCACCGGCCAGGAGGCCGGCCTCACCGACCGCGAGAGCGCCGGCAAGACCGGTACGACGGACGAGCGCAAGAACGCCTGGTTCGTCGGCTACACCCCGAACCTGGCCGGCGCGGTCTGGGTCGGCAGCCCCAAGCAGAACGTCGAGATGACCAGCATCCGCATCGGCGGCGTCTGGCACGACCAGGTCTACGGCGCCGACACCCCCGGCCCGATCTGGAAGGACGCCATGTCCGGCGCCCTGGAGGGCAAGCAGGCCCAGTCCTTCCAGCTCGTCAACATCCCCGACCCGGTCAAGAAGGACAAGGGCAACGACGGCGGCAAGAACGGCGACAACGGCGGTGACAACAACGGGGGCAACGACAACGGCGGCCTGACCACCGACGGCGGCACCACCGGCACGACCGACGGCGGCACCGACCCGACCCCGACGTTCTCCTTCCCCGACGGCTTCATCCAGGGCACGTCGAACGGCGGGAACAACGGCAACGGGAACGGCGGCAACAGGGGATAACTCCCCGTCGGTCACCCGCTGTTCAGGCTTTTCGTCTACGACGACGGGGGCGCCCCTTTTCACAAGGGGCGCCCCCGTCGTCGTAAAGAAATGCGATTCTCCGGACGGATTTCTCCGGAGTGGCGGCTCAGCCGGCGAGGAGCTTCTTCACCACAGCGGCGACGCGACCACCCTCGGCAAGGCCTGCGACCTTCGGGTTCACGATCTTCATGACGGCACCCATCGCGCGCGGGCCCTCGGCGCCGGACGCCCTGGCCTCCTCGACGGCCTGGGTGACGATCGCGGTCAGCTCCTCGTCGCCGAGCTGCTTGGGCAGGTACTCGGCGAGGATCTCGCCCTCCGCCGTCTCCTGCGCGGCCGACTCGGGACGACCGCCCTGCGCGAAGGCGTCCGCGGCCTCGCGGCGCTTCTTCGCCTCCTTGGTGATCACCTTGAGGACCTCGTCGTCGGACAGCTCGCGCTTCTCCTTGCCCGCGACCTCCTGATTGGTGATCGCGGAGAGCGTCAGCCGGAGCGTGGAGGAGCGCAGCTTGTCCTGCGCTTTGATCGCGGCGTTGAGGTCTTCCTGCAGCTTCGACTTGAGCGTGGTGGTCATGGGTCCGATTCTCGCAGGTGCGTGAGTCCGGCCGCCCGCGGATTTAAGGGCCTGCTGGAGGAGCCGCTCAAGGAGTCGCTCAAGGAGCTTCTTAAGTGGCCGCGGCCGACGGGGTGTCAGTGGGGTCTGACACGATGGCGGTATGCGCGCGCGATACGGAGTACCTCTGGGAATTGCGGCGGCCGGTGCCGCCGGTGTGGTCTATGCGGCGGCGTTCGAGGTCCGCTCCTTCCGTCTGCGCCGGGTGACGGTCCCGGTGCTGCCGGCCGGCATGCGCCCGCTCAGAGTCCTCCAGGTCTCCGACATCCACATGGTCGGCGGCCAGCGCAAGAAACAGCGCTGGCTGCGCTCGCTCGCGGGCCTGCGCCCCGACTTCGTGATCAACACCGGCGACAACCTCTCCGACCCGGAGGCCGTCCCCGAGGTCCTCGACGCGCTCGGCCCGCTGATGGACTTCCCGGGCGCGTACGTCTTCGGCTCGAACGACTACTACGGCCCCACACCCCGTAACCCCGCCCGGTACTTGTTCGAGAAGACCGCGGGCCGCCACGGGCTGAACGGCAACCCGCCCGTCGTAGGAGCCATCCACAACCCGTGGGAGGACCTGCGGGACGGTTTCGACGCGGCGGGCTGGCTGAACCTGACGAACACGCGCGGGACGCTGAAACTCGACGGCGCGTCGGTGGAGTTGACCGGCCTGGACGACCCCCACATCAAGCGTGACCGCTACGCACGCGTGGCCGGCGGCCCGTCCGACGACGCCGACTTCTCCATGGCCGTGGTCCACGCGCCGTATCTCCGGGCGCTGGACGCCTTCGCAGCGGACGGCTATCCCCTGATTCTCGGCGGCCACACGCATGGGGGCCAGCTGTGCATTCCGTTCTACGGCGCGCTGGTCACGAACTGCGACCTGGATACGGACCGGGTCAAGGGACTGTCCCGGCATTCGGCGGAGGGGCGGACGTCGTATCTGCACGTGTCGGCCGGGTGCGGGACCAATCGGTATACGCCGGTGCGGTTTGCTTGCCCGCCGGAGGCCACGTTGTTGACGTTGGTGGGGCAGGAGTAGGAGACAGGTACCGGGACCGCCGCGGAGGTCCTCGTGGGTCGCGGTCACTGGGGTTACCTCATCCAGCCCACCCGTATCGCCCGATTCGTCCCCGCTGCCTAGCGTGAGGGCATGACCGCCCCGATACCCAGGGACATCCCGGACCTCCCCGCGGTACCCGGCATGCCCGCGCTGCTCGCCTCACCCGTTCCCGCCACCGCGGTGGTGGCCCCGTACCGTCGCCCGCTGACGGCGGCGTACCGACTGCTGGTCGCGCTCGCGGCGGCAGCGGCGGTGACCGTCGACCTGTTCCTCGGCAGCCCGATCCGGGTGCTGACCTACTTCACGATCCAGAGCAACATCCTGCTGGCCCTGGTCATGATCGCCACGGCCCGCCGCGCCTGGACGGCCCGTCGCCCCCTCTCCCCCCTGGTCACGGGCGCGGCACTGCTCTACATCACGATCACCGGCCTGGTGTACCACCTGATCCTGGCGCACGCGTCGAGCCCGTTCGCGATGACGGGCGGCACGACGGCTCCCACGGGCTGGCAGGCGGTGACCAACCAGGTGCTGCACACGGTGACGCCGATCGCGGCGGTGATCGACTGGCTGTTCCTGACCGCCCCCGGCCGGCTGCACCTGCGGATGGCGGCGACGTGGCTGCTGTACCCGATGACGTACCTGGCGGTCTATCTGGCCCGGGGCGAGCTGATCCTCCCCGGCACACCGGGCCGCTACCTCTACACCTTCCTGGACGTCGAACAGCACGGCTACAAGAGCGTCCTGGGCAACGCCCTCCTCCTCGGCCTCGCCTTCTACGCCCTCTCCGTCCTCCTCGTGGCCCTCGACCACGCCCGCCCCAACCCGATCCGCCACCGCGCCAAAACCGGATTTCGTCTCCGGCCACCGGTGGGCTAAAGTAAACGATGTCGCCACGGTGAGCAGCAGCTCAGGCAAGACAAGTGGCGACATCGGGGTGTAGCGCAGCTTGGCAGCGCGCTTCGTTCGGGACGAAGAGGTCGTGGGTTCAAATCCCGCCACCCCGACAGCCAAATAGCAGTTCAGAGGGCCGGTACTGATCCCAGTACCGGCCCTCTGGCGTCCTGGGCGGCCCGTCCCCGGCGGACGTTCTAGGCGTCCCCCGCCCCCGGCACTCAGTACGTCAGTAAGTCAGCGCGTCCTGCACATCCGACACCCAGTAGGTCACCTTCAGCGAGTCGTCCACGTACACGCCCTTCGCCGGGAGGGCCGGAGTTGCCGCCGGGCTGATGCTGTTGTTGTCGCGGTCGAAGAAGTAGACGGAGAGGGACTTGGCGGTGCGGCCGTTGGTGCCGGTGCCGTTGTCTCCGCCGGCGAGGGCTACGCCGGCGTAGCCCGACTGGCCCGGGGACAACGTGGTCACCGCCTGGGGCTGGGAGTCCTTCATGACCGGCGGTACGGACTGGGCGTCGCCGAAGTTGACCGCCGGGTAGTAGTAGAGGTCGCAGGTCTTGGAACCCGTGTTGGTGACGGTGAGCAGCATGTGGTTGATGGGGCGCGAGACCATCTGGGCCGTCACCTTGGTGTTGGCGCCGTTGCACGGGACCCTGCTGCTCGCCGAGGTGCCCGAGCCGGAGCCCGAACCCGATCCCTCGGCAGAACCCGAGGCGGAGCCTGAGCCGGAGCCCGACCCCGAACCCGAGCCCCCGCTCGTCCCGCTGCCGCCCGACCCCGCGTTGCCCCCCGTCGAGGAGTTGCCCGACGACGAACCGCCCGACGTCGAGCCCGTGGAACCTCCCGGCTTCGTCCCGGACGGTGCCGGCGTCCCCACCGTGGAGGAGGTCGGGTTGGCCGCGCCCTCGTCCTGTACTCCCAGCTTGTCGTTGCACGCCGTGAGGGAGAGCGCGGCGAGGGCGACGGTGGCGGCGGCGAAGAGGCGGGTGCGGGGACGGGCGGTGAACGCGGACATGGGTGTTGTGCCTTTCGGAAGGAGGGAGGTAGCCGCCGCCCAACCTGTCGGCGGGCTGCGTGCTTTGATGACCGCAGCTTGTGCCGCCTTCCGTCCCAGCCGCTACGACGGCCAGGATGTACGGGAACCTGGAACGTTCGCACCGGCTCTTACCTGGGGGAACATTGACTCCCTGGAACGCTCGACTGGAATGGGGGCAGGGTGGCAGGGCCTGAGGAGACCGCCGATTTCGCGGCGCTGATACGGGAGTTCAAGGACCGGTCGGGGCTGAGTTACGGCGCGCTCGCGAAGCGGCTGCACATGAGTACGTCGACGTTGCACCGGTACTGCAACGGCGATGCCGTGCCCACCGAGTACGCCCCCGTCGAGCGGTTCGCCCGGCTCTGCAAGGCCACCCCGGACGAGCTCGTCGAGGCCCACCGCCGATGGATCCTGGCCGACGGGGCACGCCAGCGGGAACGGAAGGCTGCCGCCGGTACAGCGGCAAACGCAGGGACAGAGGCAAACGCAGGGGCAGGGGCAGGGGCAGCGGCGGCTTCGGGGCCCAGCGCGAGCACCCACACCCCCGTTTCCACCGACACCCCCGCTTCCACCCACGCCCCCGCTTCCACCGCCCCCTCCGCCTCCACGCCCATCCCCACCTCCGCCTCAACACCCACGCCCACGCCCACCCTCGACGCACCCCACCCCGACGCACCCCACCCCGAGCCAGGCGAGCCCCCCAGCAGCACTCCCAACCCCACCCCCCGCACCACCAACCGCCCCCGCCGCCGCACCACCCTCCTCACAGCCACCGCCGTAGCCGTACTCGTCGCCGCCACCGCCCTCGTCCCCCGTCTCGTCTCCGGCGGCGACGGAGGCAACGGAGGCAGCGACCGCAAGCAGGACGCCGGGGCCGTGACCTCCGCCGGACGCGGCGTCTCCTCGCCCTCCGGCCCGGCGAAGTCAAAGGCGAAGGCGACCTCCTCCCCCTCCGCCTCGCCCTCCGACACAGCGAACCCCTCCAAGTCCGGCGCGGCGAGGACCGGCGCGTCCGCCACCCCGGGCGACAAGGCCGGCGGCGGCGCGGCGACCGCCGCCGTTCCGCTCACGGTCACCTCACGGCCGTACGCCTGGGAGAGTCCCTGCAGTCAGACCTATCTGGTCGACGAGGACGCGGCGAAGGTTCCGCCGCCGCCGACCGAGCAGGACGCTCCGAGCTGGGTGAGTGCGCTGGGGGCCGTGTCGGCGGACAGTCAGTATCTGGAGCTGACGGTGCAGGGCACCGGGCAGGAGACCGTCGTACTCCAGTCGTTGAATGTGCGGGTGGTGCAGAGCGGGGCGCCGCTGGCCTGGAGCGCGTACACCATGGGGTATGTCGGGGTCGGCTGCGGTGGTGGGGTGCCCACGCACTCCTTCGACGTCGGGCTGGACGCGACGCGGCCGGTGGCGACGCCGAAGGCGGGGCAGACCGGGCTGCCGTACAAGGTGAGTGAGAGTGATCCCGAGGTCCTGTACGTCACCGCCGCCGCGGCCTCCCATGACGTGCGCTGGTATCTGGAGCTGAACTGGACCAGCGGGACCCGGCACGGGGTGCTGCGCATCGACGACCAGGGGAAGCCGTTCCACACCAGCGGGATGAACGGGCGTCCGCGCTACGGGTATTCGCTGGACGACAGCGAGTGGGTACCGCATCAGGCCGACTGAAACGACCACAACGCCGAAATCGGTACCCATTAGCCGGAAACGGCTCCCGGCATGTCGCTTCCCGGCAGTAGGGTCGTCGTACGGCAGCCCCGGACCCCGGCCCTCTCCGTGCAGTCTCGTTCCGCGCAACAGAGGCCCTGCGCAAGAAGGCGAAAGCCAGTCTCTTACAGGGGAGATGGGGCACATGGGCCCGCATCGTGATCTGTTCGACGAACCATTCGACGAACCAGACGAACTGCGAGTGGTCCGGGCCGACGGTGAACTCGATCTGACGACCGTGCCTGCCTTCGCGCAGGATCTCAAGGAGGCCCGGCGCGGGACGGGGCGGATCTTCGTCGTCGTCGATCTGCTCGACGTGACCTTCATGGACGGCAGTGTTCTGGACCCGTTGAGCGCGGCCTGGGAGGAGTGCCGTGGGCGGCTCGGGTGGGTGCGCGTCGTGCACTCCCGGCCGGGGCCGTTGCTGGTGTTCCGGGCCGCCGGTCTGGTCGAGCGGTTCCCCCGGTATGCGAGCGTGCGGGACGCCTGGAAGGGCGTGCTCGCCGATCGCGCGCTGGAGCGCCGGGCCACGTAGGGTACGGCACACGTCGGTCGGCGCATCGTCACGAAGCGCCCCGGCGGCCGCGGAACGGAGCTCGGTGATCAGCGACGGCATGGCCGAAGTCCTGCGGTCGCTGCGCCTCGGTGAGGGCGGCGATCCCGCGCAGGCCTGCGTCCGGGCGCTGGGTGCCGAAGGCGTCGCCCTGTCGCTGCTGGTCGGCGCCGCCCGCACGGCCGAGCCGCTGTGGTGCCATCCCGGGCTGAGCGCCCGTTTCGAGGAACTCCAGTTCACCCTGGGCGAGGGCCCCGGCCCGGAGGCCGTCCACACCGGCACGCCCGTGCTGGAGCCGGACCTGGACCGGGTGCGCCCCGAGCGGTGGCCCGTGCTGCTGTCGGCCGCGCGCGACATGGGCGTCCAGGGTGTGTGCGGGTTCCCGCTGGGCATCGGCGCCATCCGGGTCGGCGTACTGACCGTGCTGTGCGCCGGGGACAGACGGATCAGCGAGCAGCAGTACGCCGACGCCACCGCCCTGACGGCCGCCCTGACCGGTGCGTTCCTGAACGGCAACGGGCACGCGAACGGCACCGGACCCGGACCCGGACCGGACGCGATACCTGACTGGCCGACCGGGCTGAACCGCCCCGTCGTGCACCAGGCGACCGGCATGATCAGTGTCCAGCTGGGCGTGCCCATCCAGGAAGCTCTGTTGCGCCTGCGGGCGCACGCCTACGGCAGTGAACGCCCCCTGGGAGAGGTCGCGGCGGACGTGGTCGCCCGGCGACTGCGCTTCGGCGACGAATTGGACGACGATATGAGCGGGCCGTATTCGCCCGACAGTGGAAAGGGATGATCGCCATGGCCCGCGAACAACGTCTGGCCGAGATCTTCGTGGAGGTCGCGGACTCCCTGGTCGAGGACTTCGACGTCATCGACCTGCTGCACCGGCTGTCCTCGCGCTGCGTCGAGCTGCTCGACGTGTCGGCGGCCGGCATCCTGCTCGTGGACGCGCACGGCGAACTGCAGATCATCGCCGCCTCGGACGAGCACACCCGCCTGCTGGAACTCCTCGCGCTCCAGCACGACCAGGGACCGTGCGTCGAGTGCTACCGCACCGGCGCCGCCCGCACCAACATCGACCTGACGCGGGCCGAGGTGACCGCGGCCTGGCCGCGCTTCGCGACGCAGGCCCGCGAGACCGGGTACGTGACCACGCACGCCATTCCGCTCCGGCTGCGCAACCGGGTCGTCGGCGCGCTCAACCTCTTCCAGACCACCCCGCACCGCCTGGGCGACGACGACATCGCCCTCGCCCAGGCCCTCGCCGACGTGGCCACCATCGCCGTACTCCAGCAGCGCACGCTGGAGCAGTCGCACGTCGAGAACAGCCAGCTGCAGAACGCGCTCACCAGCCGCATCCTCATCGAGCAGGTCAAGGGTGTGCTGGCGGAGCGCTGGAACACGTCCGTCGACGACGCCTTCACCGCCTTCCGCTCCTACGCCCGCGCCCGCCACCTGCGCCTGTCGGATCTCGCGACGCAGATCATCGGGGGCGACTTCGACACCAGGACCATCCCGGCACCACCGCGCGCGTCGTAGCCGAGGCCGGGTCAGGCGCGGCGCGCGGCGACCCGGTCCGCGGACGGCCAGTGCACGTCGTAGGCCCAACCGGCGCGCTCCATCAGGCGGATGACGGCGGCGGACGGGTCGATCTGGCCGCGGTCGACCCCGTGCCGGGCGCTGGTGGGGTCGGCGTGGTGGAGGTTGTGCCAGCTCTCGCCGAAGGAGAGCAGGGCCAGCGGCCACAGGTTGGTGGCGCGGTCGTGGCGCCGGGTGCGGAAGGGGCGTTCACCGATCATGTGGCACAGCGAGTTGACGCTCCAGGTGACGTGGTGGAGCAGCGCGATGCGCACAAGTCCCGCCCACAGCAGGCCGGTTACGCCGTACAGCCAGCTGCCGCCGATCGCCCAGCCGAGGCCGAACGGCAGCGCGAGCGTGAGCAGGCACAGCCACGGGAAGGCGCGGGAGACGGCCCGGATGTCGGGGTCGGCGACGAGGTCGGGGGCGTAACGCTCGGGCGGTGTCTGCTCGTTGCGGAACAGCCAGCCGACATGGGCGTCGAACAGTCCGTGCAACTGGCCGCGCAGATGGGTGCCGTAGCGGTACGGCGAGTGCGGGTCGCCGGGCCGGTCGGTGAAGGCGTGGTGACGGCGGTGGGTGGCGACCCAGCCGATGACGTCGCCCTGGAAGCTCATCGACCCGGCCACCGCGAGCGCGATGCGCACGGGCCGGATCGCGCGGTACGAGCCGTGGGTGAGCCCGCGGTGGAAGCCGACCGTGACACCGAGACCGGTGACCGTGTAGAGGACGGCCGCGAGCACGATGTCGACGGGGTGGATGAGCCGCCCCCACAGCAGCCAGCCGGCCAGGCCGAGTCCGACGAACGGCAGGACGACGATCGCCGCGGTGACGCCGACGTAGATCCGGTCCCCGCTGTCCCGGACGGGCGCCGCGGCGTCGTCCGGCGGGAAGGCGGAGGTGCCGTCGTAGGACGGGGGCGGCGGGGAGGTGTCCGAGAAAAGTGTGACACTTTCCCCGAAAGTGTCACACTTTTTCGGGGTAGGGGGTGGGGCGGAGACGGTCGACATGCGGAACTCCTCGGCCTCGCTGCGGATGGCGCGGCCGGGGTCACGGGCTGCCCCTGTGAAGGGAAACGCGAGGGCACGGCGCCGGAGCGGGACATCGGCACGCGAAGGCCTCGGTCCTTCCACGGTACTCCGGCACACACCGGAACGCGTCGGCCGGGAGCGCGTGACCGCCGCGTTGACACGAACCGTCGCCGCACGTTGACTGGCAGCACGGCGCAGGGCAGTGGCCGGTGCACGGACGATCCCAATAACGCCTTCGGGCGGGACGGAAGCGACTCCCGATGATGTACGACCAGACACGCGCCCAACAACCCGCGGGCCAGAACCGCACCCCCTCCGAACGCCGCACCCCGGGCCCGGAGCCGCTGCTCCCGTCGAGCGAGCGGGACAAGGTCCTCCAGCGGCTGCGGCACGCCCTCAACACCTTCGCGGACACCCCGCGCGATGCCCTGGAGGAGGCGGAGAGCGCCTACGACGAGGCCACCGCCCAGCTCGTGACCGCCCTCGCCGCCCGCCGCGACCTCCTCCGCGCCGCCTGGGCGGACCAGGACCCCGAGTCCGCGTCCCCGTCCGAGGCCGACTCCGAGGAGTTCCGCACCGCACTGCGGCAGTACCGCGAGATCACCCAACGGCTGCTCCAGCTCTAGCAGTTGGGCGGAGGCTCAAGGATCGGTGGGCATCATCCCGGGCCGCTCGCCCGGGTGATCGCCGACTCCACCGCCCCGATGCGCTCGGCCAGCACCCCGAGGGCGGCGACCGCGCGGCGCAGCGGTTCGTCCTCCGCCGCACCCCGCTCCCGCACGTACGCCGCCTTCAACTCGCCCCAGCGCACGGCCTGTTCGCCGGTCAGCGTGCCGCGCAGCTCCCTCAGCTTCAGCAGGTTCGCCTCGGCGTCCGCCCCCAGCGTCTGCGCCTCGGCGGTGTAGTGGTCGTCCAACACCGCCGACAGCTCACGGGAGTTCATCACCGGCTCGACGCGCTGGGCGACGCGGTTCATGGTGCGGTACGACCCCTGCAGCCGGAACGGCGGTTCCGTGCGGGCCGCGTCCGTCGTCGCCGCCGACGCCATGTACGCGGAGTTGACCGCCAGGACGGTGTTCCGGGCGGCGATGAGGTGCCTCAACACCCCTACGATCCGGGCGAGTTCGGCGGGGTCGCAGGTGTAGGACAGCCGGTCCGCGCGGGCCGTCGTGTCGCCCTCCGCCAGCCGGATCAGCAGGTCCAGGTCGGCACGGTCGCGGCCGGCGAGCGGGGCGAGGACCGGGTTGGAGGTCAGCGCGTTCTCCAGGAAACTCAGCGCGAACACCGCCTCCTTGCCGGTCAGGACATCGCCGAGGTTCCAGACGTCGGCACGGTTGGCCAGCATGTCGGGGACCCGGAAACGCCCGCCCGACTCGGTGTAGGGGTTACCGGTCATGCAGACGGCGAACCGTTTCCCCCGTAGGTCGTATGTACGCGGTACGCCCTCCCGCACGCCCTCCACCCGCCGCGTCGCATCGCACAACGGGATGAATTTCTGCAGGAGTTCGGGCGAGGTGTGCTGGATGTCGTCGAGGTGGAGCAGCACGTTGTTGCCCGCCGCGAGCGCGAAGTTGACCTTCTCCACCTCCTGCCGGGCGGTCGCGTTCGGCGCCTCGGCCGGGTCGAGGGAGGTGACACCGTGCCCGAGGGCGGGCCCGCTGACCTTGACCAGCACCAGCCCGAGCCGGTCGGCGACGTACTCCATGAGGGTCGTCTTGCCGTACCCCGGCGGCGAGACGAGCAGCAGCAGGCCGCCGCCCGTGCCGGGGTTCCGCCCCTCCCCCGTCGTACCGATCTGCCGGGCCAGGCTGTCGCCGACCAGCGGGAGATACACCTCGTCGACCAGACGCCCCCGCACGAAGGACGACAACACGCGCGGCCGGTACTCGTCGAGGCGCAGCCGGGCCCGTTCCGCCGCCACCAGTGCCGTACGGCGCCGCTGATACGCGCGATGACCGGGGACATCCGATGCCCTGAACTCCCTTGTCCGGGCGAGGAGTTCATCGACCCGGAGCGCCAACGACCCCGCCTCGATGCGCGGGTGCGTGCCCAGCAGTCCCCCGACCGTCTCCGTCAGCCGCGCGTCCGACTCGTAGCGCCGGGCATCCGGGCAGAGTTCGGCGGCCACCGCCTCCGCGAGGTCGCCCGGGTCGGCCTCGGTGCCGGACGCCGTCGTGTACGCGGTCAGCCACGCCTCCACCAGCTGGCGGCGGGCGGCCAGGTCGTCGACGGCGAGCACATCGTCGTCGTAGGCCGAACTCCCCACCGTGCGGCGGAACTTGTCGAGGAGGGTGCGTGCGGCGGCGCTGATCACGAAGCCCTCGGGGCCGGTGGTCAGTTCGTCGAAGAGGTACGCGGCGGCGGGCTCGCCGGTCCGCTCGGCCAGTTCCGCCAGGAAGTCGGTGACGGCCGGGGTCGGTCCGAAGGTGTCGCGGGCCCGCGCGAGCGACCGCGCCCGGCGCGTCCAACTCGCGCGCTCCTCCGGGCTCGTGCCGTGCGTCCAGAACAGCAACGCCCTTGCCCGGGCGGCCGGTTCGTGCCGCAGCAGGCCCGCGCCCTCGTACCGGCGGAGCAGCGCGGCCAGGATCGCGGTCGCGTCGTGGTCGTGCACACCGCGTTCGTAGCCCTCGTCGTACGACTCCTGCGCGGCCCGGCGGACCAGGGCGGCTAGGTCGGGTTCCTGGGCGAGGGCCTGGGCGCCGTGTTCGTCGAGGAGGCGGGCGGCGAGGTGTTCCGCGCGGTAGACCCGCGGCGATTCGGAGGGCAGCGGGCGGTCCCAGAAGCGACGGGTTTCCGCGAACTCCGGGTCCCTGACCGGGGTTCGGTAGTCCGTGCCGGTGAGCGCGAAGGCGAGGCCGTCGCCTGCGGGGACCAGGGTGAGGTCGAGGGGCTCGGTGTTCACGGCGAAACGGTGGCGGCCCAGGCGCAGGATCCGGCCGCCGTCGGTGTAGAGGTCGGCGCGGTCACGCAGGGCGCGGACCGCCTCCTCGCGGGCCGCCGCGAGCCGTCCGGTCAGCTCCTCCGCCCTCATCCGGTCGCCCAGGTCCCGGAGTTGGCCGGCGGTGCGGCGGATCTTCGTCACCATCGGGTCGGAGGCGAAGTACGTACTGACCGCGTCGGCGTCGGCGAGCGTGGCCGCCCGGCGCCCCACCGCCTCCAGGACCCGGTTCGCCGAGACCGCCAACTGCTCCGCTCTACGGCCGCGTTCGTCGGCCAGCGTCTGCTTGCGGGCGGAAAAGGTCTCGTAGATCTCGGTGCGTCTGCCGGTCAGTTCGGCGAGGAAGTCGTCGAAGTCCGCGAAGCGCGCTTCCAGGTTCTCCAACTGCACCAGCAGCCGGGTGAGTTGATCGTCACAGGCCTGCGGTGTCGCCGCGTCCGCGAGCGCGCCGGTCACCGCCTGGCCCAGCAGCGCGAACTCGGCCGCGAACTCCGCCCGGCCCTCCCGGTCCTGAAGCTCCCTGCGCCGGGCGTCCAGCGTGGCGCGGGCCCGGTTGACCCCGCCGAGCACCTCGGCGATCCGCTCCAGGATCGACGTACGGACCGTGGCGTCACCGATGTCCAGCCCGGCGATCACCTCGGTCACCGTCCGCAGCCCGTCGGCGAGTTCGTCGAGCCGGGCGGCCACGGGTGCCGATTCGGCGACGGTGGCCAGCTCCCCCGCCTCCGCGATCAACTCACCGATCAGTTCATGGTGTCCGGCGAACGCGTCCTCGCCCGCCAGGAACGCGACCGCCCGCTGCCCGAACGCCCCGAGTTCCGCCTCCGCCCCGGCCGCCGACTCGTCGATCCGCGCGGTGTCCGCGTACCGCGTCTCCTTCAACGTCAGCAAGTGCCCCTGCGCGCGCCGGAGTTCGGTCAGTCCGGCGACCCACCCGGCCGCGTCCCGGGGCACCTCGCCCCGCAACCGTCGTACGAGCCCGGTGAGCCGGCCGGTGGCATCGTCAAGGGCGTCGGCCGCGCGGGCGGTGAGCGTCCTGACGGTCTCGAACTCGGCCAGGACCTGTTCCGCCGTGACCCGGACGTCCGCCAACGGACCGCCCAGATCCCCGAGTTCGGCATCCCCGAGCCAGTGGTACGAGTCCGCCGCCCGGACACACGCGCCGACCAGCGCCTCGTACACCTCCGCCGTGGGCTCCATCCCGGCGACCGCACCCGCGAGGGACAGACAGTCGGAGATCCCCCGCACGAGATCGGCGTTCCCGACGCGGAACAGCGGCCCTGAGCCCAAGAGTTGTGCGGCGGCATACGTGTCCGAGACATACGGAGTACGCCACACCCGCACCGGATGAACCCGCGCCGCCTCCCCCTCCCCGACCGCGCGCAGCACCGTCAGCACACCGTCGTCGAAGAGCGCCCACCCCTGACAGGACAGCGGGTTGGCGACCTCCTTGCGGATCATGTTGTACGGCAGCAGGAGGCTCCGCCCGGGCACCCGCGCCCGGTACGCGAACAGCACGTCCTCACCGTTGGGCGAGCGCACCACCCGCTCCGACTCCAGCCCGGCGGTGTCCACTTCGAAGGTCTTCCACACCCCCGTGGCCAGGCAGTACCCGCCCGGGAACACGATCCCCTGCTCCTCGGGAAGCCGCTGACACGACAGCCCGATCCCGTCGAGCCGGACGACACCCCTGGTCAGCGTGTTGAAGACCAGGTAGCGGTGGGCCTCCTCCTTGTAAGGACGCACACGCAGCAGCACCAGCACACCCACCCGCGCATACGCGATCTCCGCGTCGGCCGCCGACTGCAACGGTTCGTCCACCGGCTCGGAGTAAATCCCCTCCCTCGTCTCGGTGTTGTCCTCCACCTTGACGGTGAGACTGCCGCCCACCGTGTCGACGTACAGCCCGTCCTGGATCCGGACGTGCGGGTGCCGGCCGGGGACGAGGTCCTCGCGGGTCGTCGCCGTCCAGTCGACGTCGTACGGCGGCGGGAGGACGTGGTCGCGTTCGCCGTGCGCGTCCAGGAAGGTCGCCGACCGGCCGTCGTCCATGAGGGCCCAGCGCAGCACCCGGATGTCGTCGGCCTTCTCGCCGGTGCGGAAGACGGCCAGCAACTTGCCTTCGAGGCAACGGAGTTGGAGCAGGCGCGCGTGGCGGTAGTACCGGTGCAGGGCGGTGAACTCCCGTACGAAGTCCGGGTCGTCGAGGAGTCCGGGTACGGCGTTCTCGGGCAGTCGGCGCAGGTCGTGGCGGTCGTGCAGGGCGAGGACGTCGGCGACCGTCGTCTCCCGGGTGACTCCGAGGGAGACCTGGCGGCCGAAGAGCAGCGTGTCTCCTACGGCGACGAGGTCGCGCGGGGCTGCCGGGTGCTCGGTGTCGAGGCTTTCGGTGCCGGTGAGTTCGAGGCGGGTGGAGCCGAACTCCTCGGTGCGGCGGGCGTTGAGCGTCTCCGCGCGGCGGGCGAGTTCGGCGGCCTGTGCGGCGAGGCGGTCGCGCAGGACCTCGTAGGTGCCGGTGTCCAGGCCGGTGGTCATGGGTCCCTCTCGGATTCTCAGGAGGTGAGTCCGGAACTGCCGTCCCCTGTGCGGCAGTTCCGGACCGTGTGTGGGGGTCAGGCCTTCGCCGGGTGCCCGTTGAGCGCGGCCAGCGGGGTGTCCGCCAGGCCCAACTCACCTGCCTTGTCCAGCAGTTGCCGTACCTGACCGGCGTTCGCCGGGTCCGAGGTCATCAGCTTCACCAGCAGCGCGGACACGGTGAGGTTCTGCACGTCGGCCGTGGAGACCGGGCCGAGGACGCGGGCGAGGTCGTCGGCGATGTTCGACGTGCCGTCCAGCCAGGGACGCGCCAAGGCCTGCGCCGTCTGGGAGTTGGAGACGAAGCCGTCGACGCTCTTACCGAAGGAGATCGACGACATGAGCCGGTCGAGGAAGACCGAGTCGCCGCCGACGATGTCGATGTCGGCGTGCTCCAGACCGGTCGCGAGGACCGTGGCCTGCGCCTCCGCGACCTGCCGCTGAACGTCGAGACCCGCCAGCCGGATCTCCTTCTCGGCCTGCAACCGCAGCCGGTACTCCTCGTGGCCGCGCGAGGCGTCGTCGAGGGCGGCCATCGCGGCGGCCTTCTCGGTGAGCCCTTCTGCCTCGGCCTTGAGCTTCTCGCCGATGCCGGTGGCTTCCGCGAGCGCGTTCGCCCGTACGCCTTCGGCCTGCGCCAGCACCTTGGCCTGCGCACCTTCGGCCTCCGCGAGCGCATTCGCCCGCACGCCCTCCGCCTCCGCGAGCACCTTGGCCTGCGCACCTTCCGCTTCCGCGAGCGCGTTCGCCCGCACGCCCTCCGCCTCCGCGAGCACCTTCGCCCGGGTGCCCTCGGCCTCCGCGCGCAGCCGGGCCTCGGTGCCTTCCGCCTCCGCGCGCAGCCGCGCCCCCGTGGCCTCGGCCTCGGCGCGGCCGGCCTTCACGGTGACCTCGGCCTCCTTGTCGCGGACCTGGACCTCGGCGAGTCCGGCCGCCGCCGCCTCCGCCTGGATGCCCTCGGCGAGCCGGAGCTTGGCGCGGGCGTCGAGGTCGGCGGACTTCAACCGGGCCTCGGCGAGGGTGAGTTGCTCACCGGCACGGTGCTTGGCGGCGGCCTCCGCGGCCTCGGCCCCCTTGATGTCCTTGACCAGTTTCTCCTGCGCCTCCGCCTCGGCGGCGATGATCACGGCCTGACGGGTGCGCTCGGCCTCCTCGACCACCCGCAGCTTCTTGATCGCCTCCTCCTGCTCGGCCACCGTACGGTCCACGGCGATCCGCTCCCGGACCACGTCCGCGACCTCGCGGCGTTCGGCCTCGACCTCCTTGTCCTTGGCGATCCCGGACAGCGAGGTCTCCCGTTCCCTGGCGATGACTTCGAGGAGGCGGTCCTTCTCGATGCGCTCGTTCTCGACGGCGATGACCCGCTCGCGGTTCTTCTGCGCGACGGCGATCTCGCGGGCCTGGTTCTCGCGCTGGACGCCGAGTTGCTCCTCGGTGCGGAGGAACGCGGCCTGCGCGCCCAGCCGTTCCTCCTCCTGGACCTTCGCGGTGGCGGCCTCCTCGCGCGCCCGCAGGACCTCCACCTCACGGCGCTGCTTGATCTCCGCCTCGGCCTGCCGGCGTTCCAGCTCCAGGATGGTCTCCCGGGCGTCGACGTTCTGCCGGGTGATCTCCTTCTGCTCGGTGCGCTGGAACTCGTTGGTGCGGACGTGCTCGATGGTCGTCAGCTCGGTGATCTTGCGGATGCCCTGCGCGTCCAGGATGTTCTGGTTGTCGAGCTGTGTCATCGGTGTCTGTTCGAGGAAGTCGATGGCCGCGTCGTCGAGGTGGTAGCCGTTGAGGTCGGTGCCGATGACCTGGATGATCCGGTCCCGGAACTCCTCGCGCTTGGTGTAGAGATCGACGAAGTCCAGCTGCTTGCCCACCGTCTTCAGCGCCTCGGAGAACTTCGCGGCGAAGAAGTCCTGGATCGCCACCGGGTCGCTCGCGGTCTGGGTGCCGATGGCCTGCGCGACCTTGATGACGTCCTCGACGGTCTTGTTGACCCGCACGAAGAAGCTGATGTGGATGTCGGCGCGGATGTTGTCCTGGCAGATCAGGCCCTCGCGGCCGGTGCGCCGGATCTCGATGGTCTTCACCGAGATGTCCATGAACTCGGCCTTGTGCAGCACCGGCAGCACGACCGCCCCGGTGAAGGTGACATCGACCTTCTTCGTCTTGGAGACGATCAGCGCCCGCCCCTGCTCCACCTTCCGGAAGAGCCGGCCGACCACCAGGAGCAGGGTGAGCGCGATGAGCAGGACAACGGCGACGAACACACCGATGCCGACGGTGATGGCGTTCATGACATGGGTCCCCAAGGAATGAGAAGGGTGAGGAAACGGGCGTGGGCCAACAGGAGTTGACCAACAGGCGTAGGCAACGGCCGTAGGCCGACAGGCGTTGGCGGCCTATCCCGTCGTGCCGGGGCCGGTCCTCGGGTCGAGCGCGCTGTCGTAGGGCGCGACCCAGAAGAACTCGCCGGTCTCGTCGTAGGCGTAGAGCAGTCCGGTGCTGCCGCTGGCGAGGGCGCCCTCACCGGAGTCGCCGCCCGTCTGCCGGACCTGGACCACCGCGGCCGAGCCGTCCGCGGACCTGACCTCGGCCTGGCCGAACCCCGCGTCGACCCGCCCGGTGCGGATCGTGCAGGTCAGCCCCACGAAGTCCAGCCGGGACGGCCCGTGTTCGTCGGGGAACAGGCGGTGCAGGGGTCGTACGAACAGCTTGGTCGCCCGCCAGGAGACGTACACCGTGCCGATCAGCACGGCCGCCCCGACCAGGACTCCGACCGGGCCGGACGGGACGAGCAACACACTCGCGCAGTAGCTGATCAGCCAGCCGACGGAGACGAACAGCGAGAAGGCGAGGGTCACCGGGACCCCGCCGAGCCCCCAACCGTCGCCGTGCGCACGGGAGTTGAGGTGGGCATGGGCGTGTCCGTGGGCGTCCGCCGCGCCCAGCGCGACCAGCAGCCAGAACAGGACGACCACGGCGAGCGCGGCGGTGAAGACGACGGTGGGAAAACCGGTCGCGGCAGCGAAGAACGCCCCCATGATCCCGGCCCCCCGTCCGCTGTCCGCTGTGTCCACGACGCGTTAAGACTTCAGGGATCCGCGGATCGTGGTTCCGGTGCCGACCACCTGCCGGTGTCCGGCACCGGAACCTTCCGCGGTGCTCCCCTGGCGCCATGGTGCACGCGGGGTGCGCGCCCGCGCATTGCCGGAACCCGGCAGTGTTCATTAGGGTCTTGATGCCGGTGACGCGCTAAGAAAGCGTCACCGGGGCGTCAAGAAAACAGGGGGCGGAGTTGCCGGAGCGCGGAATACCTGAGCAGTATCTGGCGGGGTATGCGCGGCTCCTGGCGGAGGTCGCCGGCACCGGACGCCGCCTGACCCGGGCCGAGTTGGAGGCCCGCCGCACCCTGGGCGAGCAGGCGGCCGAGGCCGGTCACGGACTGCGTGCCCTGGTCAACGCCCATCTCGCCGCCACCCGCACCGCCTGGCCGCAGACCCCCGGTGCCGCCGACTGCACCCTTGCCGCGGTGCAGCAGGTGGTCGACGCCTTCGCCGAGGGCTACGAACGCGCGCAGCGGCTCGCCGTACGCCAAGAGGAGGCGGCGCGGCGGGAGTTCATCGACGACCTGCTCTACGGCCGCAGCGATCTGGGCCGGCTCGCGGAACGCGCCGAGCGCTTCGGACTGCGCCTCTCCCACTCGCACGCCGTCGCCGTGGTCCAGGGTCCGACGCCGTACGACGAGAGCGCGCCGGTGCCGCGTCAGGTGGAGCGCGCGATGATCAGCCGTTTCGGTGACCGCAACATCCTGCTCACCACGAAGGCCGGCCGGATGCTGTGTGTCGCGCCCGGCGACCAGGACGACATCCTCGCCCACTTCGCCAAGCAGTCGTACGCCGCCGAGGAGGGCACCCGCGCGGCGATCGGCCGGCCGCAGCCGGGCGCGGGCGGCATCGTCCAGTCGTACGAGGAAGCTCTGAACACGCTCGAACTGGCCGAGCGGCTCGACCTGGAGGGCCCCCTCCTGCGCGCCGCCGACCTGCTGGTCTACCCGGTGCTCACGCGCGACCGGCAGGCGATGGCGGATCTGGTGCTCGACGCGCTGGGCCCGCTGACCAGGGCGCGCGGCGGTGCGCGCCCGCTGCTGGACACCCTGTCGACGTACTTCGACTCCGGTTGTGTGGCGGCGGAGTCCGCGCGCCGGCTCTCGCTGAGCGTGCGTGCGCTGACGTACCGTCTCGAACGCATCCATCAGCTGACCGGCGCGGACCCGGCGGACCCCGGCCAGCGGTACACGCTGCAGACGGCGGTCATCGGGGCCCGCCTGCTGGACTGGCCCGACAAGGAGCTGTGAGGAGCCGGCACGCAAAGAGCGACCTCGCGCCCGGATGGATCTACGGCGGCGTGGTCGCTCGGGGTGTGCGGGGACGTGCGGGCGGAGGCGTCAGCCCAGGGTGGTGCCGATGTACGAGGACGAGTCCGGGCCGGAGTCCGTGGGGTTCTCCGTGGCGGGAGCCGGTGCGGGCGCCGGGGTGGCGGGCGCGGGCGGGTTCTCGTGGCAGGTGAAGCCGAGCCGGGAGAGGGCCCTGGTCACCTCGAAGGCGGTGAAGTCACGGCGGTCCTGCTTGGTGATGACCTCGCCGACCTGCTTGACCGGGTACAGCTTGCGGCTGATGACGGCGCACTGGCCGGTGACGGGCTGCTCCGGGCGGATGCCCTTGAGCATCTCCTCCACCTCGCTCTTCGTCAGATCGAAGGGGTAACGGGCGATCACGCAGCGCATGGTGCCTCACCAAGGGGTTTCGAGCGGGAGGAGAGGGGAGGATTTCTCCTCGGGGAAAGCCGGGGATGCCGGGGAAGCCGAGAACGGCCGGGGAACGGCAGGTAAATGAGCAGATACGAAAAGGGACCCGCACCCAAGGTGCGGGCCCCTGTTTCGCAGCTTCGCGTGCTTAGGCGGGAACGATGTTCTCCGCCTGCGGGCCCTTCTGGCCCTGCGTGATGTCGAAGGTCACCTTCTGACCTTCCTGCAGCTCGCGGAAGCCCTGGGTGGCGATGTTCGAGTAGTGGGCGAAGACGTCAGCGCCGCCGCCGTCCTGCTCGATGAAGCCGAAGCCCTTTTCCGCGTTGAACCACTTCACGGTACCGGTGGCCATGTCTTAACTCCTAGGCAGTGCACGAGATCCGCACTTTACGAATCTCCTCCATCGCCGTGATGATCACCTGCACCGGAGGTCCGGTTCAAAATTGGCAACCACAACTGCAACTGAAGTCAGCCTAGCACGGAACCCTTTTCCGCGACGGGGGAATTGGGCGAGAAAAGGGCCGCCCGAAACGGTGAATTTCTGTTTCGGGCGCATCAGATTTTCTACCGATGGGATGAGCGGCGCAGCTCCTCATTGACGCGCAGGGCCTCGTCCAGCCGGTCCTCCAGGCTGATGATGCGGCACGCGGCCTCGATGGGCGTCCCCTGGTCGACCAGCTCGCGCGCGCGGGAGGCCGTACGGAGCTGATGGCGCGAGTAGCGGCGGTGACCGCCGTCCGACCGCGTCGGGGTGATCAGCCCGGCCTCGCCCAGTGACCGGAGGAAACCGGGGGTGGAGGAGATCAGCTCGGCGGCCCGGCCCATGGTGTAGGCGGGGTAGTCGTCGTCGTCGAGCCGGTCGGCCGTGGGCTGCTGGCTTTCTGCGGGCATGTACACCTTTCCTGCGGGCCGCCCGGGGCGGGATCGGCCTGCCGCGGGAGCTGGTTCCCCCGTACGAGAACTCTAGTCGCACCCGGGGAATCTCTGTCGCGGCGAGCACAGATGTTCTGGCGCCGATTGACGCTCTCAGGGGGCCAGAACCAGCACCCGACAGGTGCCCGGAAGCCGTGGATCAAGACCGCCCGAGCCCCGCAGGGAGCCCCGTTCGGGTGCTCGCCCGGGGTCCGCCGGGGCTCCCGCGACGTCCTGCCAGCCCCATGCCCGGTAGGCCGACAGGGTCTCGGTGTCGGTGCGGGGCACCAGGGTGACGCCGAGGGCCGGCGCGTGATCGGCGAGCAGCCGGCGTTGCAGGCGCCGGGCGAGGTTCCACTCCCGGTCCTGGTAGTGGGTGCGCACGCGGGGCGGGACGACGATCCCGGAGACCGCGAAGAGCCCGCCGGTGACCGCGAGGACGTGCAGCGGCCGGGGCAGCCGGGTGTCGTGGCCCTGCCACCAGGGATCGGCGGCGCGGACGGGGAAGCCGTAGGCGCAGGCCGTCAGGGTCGTGTTCTCGGCGATCAGCAGGGTGAAACCGGGGCGCCGGACGTCACCGGCGAGGCGTCGCAGGAAGGCGGTGCGGGAACGGTTGCCCCTGCGGGTCCCGCCGCAGGTCTCCTCGTACAGCACGCCGAGGTCCTGGAAGCGGTCCTCGATCTGGCGGCGGCTGAGGGGGCGGACGCGGTCGCCTTCCCAGGGGGACGGGCCGCGCTCGCGGTTGGACGCGCCGGGCTCATGACCGGACATGCCGGGCTCGTGGCCGGACGTGCCGGTGTCGTGGCCGGATGCGGGCCACGGCTTCCCCCAGCTCGCCGTACCGGCACCGCCGTGTCCGGCGGGGGCCGCGGGCGCGTCCGCGGTCACCGTCACCGGCCGACCGGGCACATTCACGGTCATGGGCTGAGCCCTGCCCCGGGCGCGGACGCATCCGCCCCGGCGTCGTGGTTCGCCGAGAACGGCACCGGCGCGATCCGGTGCACGAGAAATCCTCGGTCCTTTCACGGTACGCCCGCGGACCGCGGAGGGCCTCGGAGTGCCTCCGGCGCAGGCCGGTCCGCCCGGGCCGGGAGTACGGTGAGCGGTACCGGGAGTTCTCCGCACCTCGGCTCTGGCGCCGTCGTCGTTCCCAGTGCACCACAGCACCGGACCGCCGCACGACGGACGGCCGGGGACAGGGACCGCGACATGAACGCGCCCACGGACACCCACAGTTCGCCCGCCTCGGACACCGACGCCGCTTCCCCGGACGTGGAGCAGACCGCCCCGCCCGCCCTCCGGCTGCGCCTCGCCGCCCACACCTCCGTACCCCGCCGCCTCGACGGAGCCTGGTGGCCGTACTCCTACGACGTCCTCACCGAGGTACCGCGCCTGCTCGCCGGGCTGCCCCGGACCTGGGGCCACATCGTCAGCGTGATGGTGAACGGGCGGGTCTGGTCGACCGCCCCGGGCCGGATGCTCGTGGCCAACCAGGTCGTACGGCTGCACCGGACCACCGCCGTGCACGCCCCGAACACCGTCGTCCTGCTCGCGCCGGGGCGCGGCCGCTGGGACCTGCTGGTCGTACCGCCGGAGCTGACGGAGGAGACGGCCGAGCCGATCATGGCCGCCGCGGTCGCCAACGTCCTCTGAAACCGGGCCAGTTACTGGCTCCAGGTGTTACCGATTCCAGTTGTCACTGGTTCCAGCTCTCGTCGTACGGGTCCTTCGGCGTCGGGACCGGCTTGGCCTGGGTGACCTGGAAGTAGGGGATCGGGCGGTTGTTGATGGGGTCCTTGGTCTGCTTGGGGGTGTAGGTGCCGGTGATCTCCAGCCAGGTGTCGGGCTGAAGTACCGGTGGGATCTTGCCGGTCAGGGCGATCTTCACCGGCTGGGCGTCCGCGGCACAGCAGTTGAGGGCCATGCGGACGAGGAACGGGGCGCCCGACTTGTCCAGCGCGACGAAGCCGGTGACCTTCAACTGCCGGGTGCCCAGGGACCGTCCGTGGTCGTAGACCGCGCGGCTCGCGTAGTCGACCAGGCCGAGGGTGAGCGGGTTGCTGTCGGGGAGCTTGAGGAGGCCGTACGGCTGCTGGAGGGCGGTGCCGGTGCGGACCGCGCTGTAGGAGCCGAGGGCCGGCGGGGCGACCAGGATCAGGGCGAAGAGGGGGAGGATCAGGAGCCAGGAGATACGGGGTTCGCGGTGGACGTGTCCCTCGTGGGCGGCGTCCTCGTGGCCGTGCTCGTCGTGGCCCCCGGTCTCGGTGTGGGCCTCCGCGTGGGCTTCCATGTGCGCCGCGTGCGCTTCCGCCTGGGCCTTCTCCCGCCGCGTCCGGCGCCACTCGTACCAGGCCGTGGCCAGTGCGGTGACGATGAGGACCGCGCCGGAGAGCAGGAGGAGCGGTTGGAGGCCTGCCTTGACGTAGCGCAGGTAGAGGTTGGTGAAGCCCGCGTGCAGGAGGGCCGCGCCGACGAGGAACAGGACGGCCGCCTGTGCCTGCCGGTTCACAGGAGCACCGCCCCGGTGACGACCGCGCCCGCGATGGCGAGGACGAAGGTGGCGGGTGCGAAGCGCATCGCGAAGCCCCGGCCGAAGGTGCCCGCCTGCATGGCGAACAGTTTCAGGTCGATCATCGGGCCCACCACCAGGAACGCGAGTTTGGCCGTGAGCGAGAACTGGGTGAGCGACGCGGCGACGAACGCGTCCGCCTCCGAGCAGATCGACAGCAGCACGGCGAGGATCGAGAGGGCGAGGATCGCGACCACCGGGTTGTCGGCGGCCGTGCGCAGCCAGCTCGCGGGTGCCACCGCCTTGAGCGTCGCCGCCGACATCGCGCCGAGGACGAGGAACCCGCCGGCCTGCATCACGTCGTGCCGGACCGAGCCCCAGAACGCGGCCCCCTTGGTCTCCCCCTCGTGCGGTTCGTGGGCGGGCAGGCGCAGCCAGTCGGTGCGGCCGATCCGCGTCCACAGCCAGCCCATCACGCAGGCCACGAGCAGGCTGCCGGCGAACCGGGCGAGCACCATCTCCGGGTTGCGCGGGAACGCAACTGCCGTCGCCGTCAGCACGATCGGGTTGATCGCCGGGGCGGAGAGCAGGAACGCGATCGCCGCCGCCGGGGTGACGCCCCGGCGCACCAGCGCTCCGGCCACCGGCACCGACGCGCACTCGCAGCCGGGGAGGATCGCGCCCGCCATGCCGGCGATCGGCACGGCCAGCACGGGGTTCTTCGGCAGCGCGCGGGTGAAGAACGTCGCCGGTACGAACACCGCGATCCCGGCCGACAGCAGCACACCGAGCACCAGGAAGGGCAGCGCCTGCACGACCACGGCCACGAAGACCGTCATCCAGCTCTGCATCACCGGCGCGGACAGGGCCTGACGGATCGGGCCCTGCGCCAGTACGACCACGAGCAGCACCATGGTCAGCACGAGCGGCGAGTTGACCTGCCAGCCGTCCTTCGACTCTTTCGCGGGCGCGGCCGGTGACCCCTTGGCGGGCGCGGCCGGATTCGCGTCCGGCTTCGTGTTCGCCTTCGTGTCCGGTCGCACATGCTGTTCCGGCGGCGTCTCCGTGGTCGGCGCGGCTGGTTCGGTGGTGATGGCCACGAGTGAGGTACCTCCGGCAGACGCCTGGTTTCGCGAGTTTTGCTCCCTGTCTCTGCATACGGCAGTCGGGGCACGGGTGTTCAGCGGAATACTGGAACCACCCGCCTCCTTGGGGCAGTCTTTCCCCTCGTGGCGAGCAGCGTTCCGAATCAGACCCCTCCGGGCAGCGCCCGGGCACACATGGTGGTGTGCGGCGACGACGCGCTCGCACACCGGCTCGCCGTCGAACTCCGCAGTGTCTACGGCGAGCAGATCACCCTCGTCGTCCCGCTCTCCGACGCCACCGCCCGCCCACCGGTCGTCGGCCGCGCGCGTGCCGCCTCGGCCGCGCTGCTCGACCGGGTCAACGCGGCGGTGAGCCGGGCCAACGGCAACGGTGGCAGCGGCGGCACCGCACCGGTCGCCCCCGAACCCCCGCGCGGGGAGCGGGTGTTGGAGGTCGCCGAGCTGACCGAGGCCGTGTTCGCCGAGGCGGGCGTGGACCGGGCGACCGCGCTGGCCCTCGTCTACGACGACGACGAGACGAACATCCGCGCCGCCCTCACCGCCCGCCGCCTCAACCCCCGTATCCGGCTGGTGATCCGCCTCTACAACCGGCGGCTCGGCCAGCACATCGAGGAACTCCTCGACCAGGCCGCCGCGTTGGCGACCGGCGACGGAGCGGGCGGCGGGTCCGGTGCCGGGTTCGACGCGTCCACCACCGTCCTCTCCGACGCCGACACCGCCGCGCCCGCGCTGGCCGCGACCGCGCTCGCCGGTACCAGCAAGGTCGTCCAGACCGACGGGCTGCTGCTGCGCGCGGTGGAACGGCCGCCGCCGGGACCCGGGGAGGTCGCCGATCCTGGCCTTGCCACGCTCGCCCTGCTGTCGGCGACGAGCAGCGACCCGGCCGGCGCGGACGGCTCCGAGGGCATGGGCGAGCACGGCCCGCGTCTGCTGCCCGACGCGGCGGCCGTAGCCTCGGCCACCGGGCGCGGAACCATCGTCCTGGAGCAGGTGTCGTACGCCGGGCCGCAGTTGGCGGTCGGGCGCAGGGGCGGTGTCGTCCCGGCGTGGTCCTCGCTCTTCTCGCGGCGGCTGCGGTGGTCGCTGGCGGGCATGGTGGCGTGTGTGATCGCGCTCGCCGTCTCGCTGTGGCTGGTGACCCACATCCATCCCGTGACCGCCTTCTATCTGACGCTGCTCGATCTCTTCGCGATCGACGACCCCGCGATCGGGGCGCCGTTGGGGCGGCAGATCCTTCAACTCCTGTCCGGCTTGGTGGGGTTGCTGATGCTGCCGGTGCTGCTGGCCGCCGTGCTGGAAGCGCTGGGCACCTTCCGTACGGCGTCCGCGTTGCGCAAGCCGCCGCGGGGGCTCGGCGGGCATGTCGTGCTGCTCGGGCTCGGCAAGATCGGCACCCGGGTGCTGACCCGGCTGCGCGAACTCAACATCCCCGTGGTGTGCGTCGAGGCCGACCCCGAGGCCCGCGGGCTCGCGGTCGCGCGCCGGCTGCGGGTGCCGGTGATCCTCGGTGACGTCACCCAGGAGGGCGTCCTGGAATCCGCCAAGATCCATCGCGCCCACGCCCTCCTCGCGGTCACCAGCTCCGACACGACGAACCTCGAAGCGGTGCTGTACGCCCGTTCCGTGCGGCCGGATCTACGGGTCGTACTCCGGCTGTACGACGACGACTTCGCCACCGCCGTGTACCGGACCCTGCGGGCCGCGCACCCCGGTGCCCTGACCCGGAGCCGGAGCGTGTCCCATCTGGCCGCGCCCGCGTTCGCCGGGGCGATGATGGGGCGGCAGATCCTGGGCGCGATCCCTGTCGAGCGGCGGGTGCTGCTGTTCGCGGCGATGACCGTGGGCGGGCATCCCCAGCTGGAGGGCAAGACGATCGCCGAGGCGTTCCGGGCGGGGTCGTGGCGGGTGCTCGCGCTGGACACGGCGACGCGGGACGCCTCCGAGGACGTACGGCGGTCGGGGTTGGTCTGGGACCTCCCCGACACGTACGTCCTGCGGGACTCGGACCGGGTTGTGCTGGCGGCGACGCGGCGGGGGCTGGCGGAGTTGCTGGGGCGCAGGCCTCGGGACCGGATGGGGACGTAGGGAGCGGGGACTTCGGATCCCCGCTCCTCACGCGACTCCCGAGAGGACCAACCCTTTGGGAAACCCTGCCTACTTCCCCAAGTGCCGCTCCGCGAAGTCCAGTTCCAGCTTCACCTGCTTGATCCGCTCGTCCACCACCAATGACCCGTGCCCCGCGTCGTACCGGTACACCTCGTGCACGGCACCCCGCGACTCCAGCCGCTTCACGTAGTTGTCGATCTGGCGGATCGGGCAGCGGGGGTCGTTGACGCCGGCGGAGATGTAGACCGGGGCCGTGACCTTGTCGACGTAGGTCAGCGGGGAGGATGCCTCGAAGCGGGCCGGGACCTCTTCGGGGGTGCCGCCCAGGAGGGTGCGGTCCATGGCCTTCAGGGCTTCCATCTCGTCGTGGTAGGCCGTGACGTAGTCGGCGACCGGGACCGCCGCGATGCCCAGGGTCCACGCGTCGGGCTGGGTGCCGATGCCGAGGAGGGTGAGGTAGCCGCCCCAGGAGCCGCCGGTGAGGATCAGGCGGGCGGGGTCGGCGAGGCCGGAGGTGATCGCCCACTCCCGGACCGCCGCGATGTCCTCCAGCTCGATGAGGCCGACGCGGTACTTCAGGGCGTCGGTCCACGCGCGGCCGTAGCCGGTCGAGCCGCGGTAGTTGACCCGGACGACCGCGTACCCGTGGTCGACCCAGGCCGCCGGGCCCGCCGAGAAGGAGTCGCTGTCGTGCCAGGTCGGGCCGCCGTGGATGTCGAAGACCGTGGGGAGGGGGCCGGTGGCGCCCGCCGGCTTCTGGACCAGGGCGTGGATGCGGCCGCCGGGGCCCTCCACCCACACGTCCTCCACCGGGACCGAGCCGGGGGACTTCAGGCCGGGCGGGTCCAGGACCACCTCGCCCGTCGTCGAGCGCACGGCGGAGGGTTCCGCGGCCGACGACCACAGGTACTCCACGCTGCCGTCCGGCCGGGCCGTCGCGCCCGAGACCGAACCGGGCGGTGTCGGCACCTTCTCCAGTCCGCCCGAGGCGAGGTCGTAGCGGAAGACCTCGCTGCGGGCCTCGAAGCTGTGCGCGATGAGGAGGGCCGAGCCGTCCGGGTACCACTCGGCGCTCACGTCGCCGGGCAGGTCCAGGGACAGGTCCGTCTCGCCGCCCTTGACCACGTCCCACACCAGGGGCTCCCAACGGCCGCGCCGCTGATGGCCGATGAGGAGACGGGTGTCGCCGTCGACGGGTGCGAAGCCGAGCACCTCAAGGCCCAGCTCCTCGGTACCGCCCTTCGTGTCGTCCAGGTCGGCGACCGCCGTGCCGTCCGGGCGCAGGACGCGCAGCGCGGAGTGCATCGCGTCGCCGTGCTCCGTGTGCTCGATGGCGATCAGCGAACCGTCGTGCGAGAGGTCGCCGACGCCCGCCGACTCGCGGTGCCGGTAGATCAGCGTGGTCTCGTCACCGGTGCGGGCGAGGTGGATCGTCGTACCGTCCTCGTCCGTCGAGCGGCCGACCACGGCGGTCCTGCCGTCGCGCGCGAGGGCGACCCCGGCCGGGTAGGACGGTTCGAGGCCGGGGACGGCGGGTTCGTCCGGTCCTCCCTTGAAGGGCTGGCGGCGCCAGACGCCGAACTCGTCGCCGTCCTTGTCGTCGAACCACCAGATCCACTCCCCGTCCGGGGAGAGCACACCGTCCGTCGTGCCGTTCGGCCGGTCGGTGACCTGGCGTTGCTCGCCCGTCGCCCGGTCCCAGGCGTACAGCTCATACGTCCCCGTCGCGTTCGACACGAACAGGGAACGGTCGGGTGCGTCCTCCGCCCAGTCGGGCAGGGACACGCGGGGCGCCAGGAAGCGCTTCTCCCAGTCCGGTGTGTTCTCGGACCCGTTGCTCTCAGTCATGGCCCCATACTGCCCGCCCACAACGACATTGCACTGACCGGATCCTCAGCCTGTGGATAACTTCGACCAAGTCCCGGTCGGAGCATTGCCGACGCCCGGTGAACCTTCGGGCCGACCCCCGGGCCAACGGCCTCACGACAGCCCCGTACCGTGGACGGCGTGTACCGGTTTCTGCTGACATCGCGCTGGTGGGGCATCAACGTCTTCGTACTGCTCGCCATCCCCTTCTGCATCTTCATGGGGTCGTGGCAGCTGAGCCGGTTCCAGGCGCGCGTGGACAGCAGCCACCAGGCCACCCGCCAGGTCGAGACCGACCGCACCGAAGCGGCCCGCCCCCTCGCCTCACTGCTCCCGGTCGACCAGAGCACCTCGGGCCGCCGGGCCACCGCGACCGGCCGCTACGGCAAGCAACTCCTCGTCCCGGACCGCCAGTTGGGTGAGAAGAACGGCTTCTACGTCCTGACCCTGCTGCGCACCGACGACGGCAAGGCCCTCCCCGTCGTCCGCGGCTGGATCCCCGGCAAGCCCGACGCGGCCGAAGCGCCGGCCGCGCCCACCGGCGAGGTCACCGTCACCGGCTCGCTGCAAGCATCCGAGACGCCCGGCGACAACGGAGTCAGCGCCCAGGGCGGCCTGCCCTCCGGCCAGACCGCCGCGATCAGCGCGGCCTCGCTGGTGAACCTGGTGCCGTACCCCGTGTACGACGCCTGGATCACCCTCGACAAGGGCGACTCGGGGATGACGGCCGTACCGGCGACCGCGCCCGCGAACACCGGCCTCGACCTGAAGGCGTTCCAGAACCTCGGTTACACCGGCGAGTGGTTCGTCTTCGCGGGCTTCGTCGTCTTCATGTGGTTCCGGCTGCTGCGCCGCGAGGTGGAGTTCGCGCGCGATGCGGAGCTGGGCCTCATCCCTGAGGACGAGAACGAGGAAGCGGCCCACGCCACCGTCTGACGTGGCCCGACACGGACACAGCCGGGTCCCCCGACCCGGCTGACCACCTGTAGACATGCGGTCCGGTCTACGACCCCGCCAGCAGGCCCGTCCGGTAGACCGTGCCCGCGCACGCGTTCGGCACCGTGGCCGTGACCGTCGGGGAGCCCGCCTCCGCCGTGTGCGTGACCTGCACGCTGCCGTCGAGCGTGCCGTCCTCCAGGAGCTGGGTGGACGTCCCGGTGTCGCCGCTCGTGGACCCGCTGCTGGTGCTCGCGTCCTCGGTGGGCGTCGGGGTGGGCGTCGAACCGCCGGTGGTGGTGCCGCCGGTGCTGGTGCCGCTGGTGGGGCAGGTCTCGGAGGGCACCCAGGCGAACTTGACCACGTAGGAGGCGCCTGCCTGGAGCACCAGCTGGGAGGCCTCCGTCGACGGGTCGGGCAGGCCGGCCGCCGCGTCCCCCGAGCTGTGCTGCACCACGGTGATCTTGTTGGAGTCGGCCGCACCTATGGCGGAGGTGCCCACGGTGCCAGGGCCGCCGACGGTACAGCTGGTGCCGGAGGTGTTGGTGACGCTGAAGGTGCCGTAGACGATGCCCGCCGAATCGGCAGCGTCCACCGTCGAGTTCGAGGCGCCGAGCTGTTCGGCCGTGCAGGCGAGCGCGGCCGTCCCGGTGCTGGCCGAGGGGTTCGCGCTCACGGTGCCGTGGCCGGGGGTCTTGCCCGTGCCGTCGTTCTTGTGGCCGCCCGGGTTCTGCGAGGCCTGCCCCGAGGTGCCGCCCGAGGTGCTGGAGCCGCCGTCCGGGTCCTTGCCCTGGCTGGTGCCGCCCTGCGCCTGTGAGCTGTTGCCCATGATGGACGGATCGGCGTCCGAGCCGGTGGAGTTCGAGACGTGCACGAGGGCCGGGATCGCGGTGCCGAAGAAGAGCACGGTGGCGGCCATGCCGACCAGTGCCTGGCGCTTGCGGGCCCGGCGGGCCGGTACCGCCTTGCGCAGGTGGTCCAGCGTGCCGTCGCGCGGCTCGACCTCCTGGACCGCCTGGTGCAGCAGCCGCCGTAGCGCCAGCTCGTCGGGGTCGAAGCCTTCGGGGTTGTCCCTGTCAGGGGTGTCCCCCCCGAAGTTCCCGAAGTCCTCAGGGGTGTCCCCGGGGTTCTCGGGGTTGTCGGGGTTGTCCCCTCCGGGGTGTTGCCCGTCGAGGCTCGGCCCGGTGGGGCTCTGTTCGTCGGGGCCGTGGTTCACAGTTCCGTTCCCAGCATGTGTTTCGTTCGGCGGTTCCTCGCGCGCCCAGGTCGGGCCGCGCCGGATGTCCGGCTCACGCCGTTCACGCGAGCCGTTTCCCTCGGCCGTGCCGTTTCCGTCGGCCTTGTCGCTCATGCCGTGGCCTCCATGGCGATCCGGAGGGCGGCGATCCCGCGCGAGCCGTAGGCCTTCACCGAGCCCAGCGATATGCCGAGCGACTCGGCGACCTGCGCCTCGGTCATGTCCGCGAAGTAGCGCAGGACCAGGACCTCGCGCTGGCGGCGCTGAAGTCCCTTCATGGCCTTGATGAGGGAGTCGCGCTCCAGCAGGTCGTACGCGCCCTCTTCCGCGCTGGCCATGTCCGGCATCGGCTTCGAGAGGAGCTTGAGGCCGAGGATGCGGCGGCGCAGGGCCGAGCGGGAGAGGTTGACGACCGTCTGGCGCAGATAGGCCAGGGTCTTCTCGGGGTCACGGACACGTTTGCGCGCCGAGTGGACCCGGATGAACGCCTCCTGGACGACGTCCTCGCAGGAGGCGGTGTCGTCGAGGAGGAGTGCGGCCAGGCCGAGCAGCGAGCGGTAGTGCGCCCGGTAGGTCTCGGTGAGATGGTCGACCGTCGTTCCGGCCGCGACGGCGTCGTCGACACCGTCGCGCTGGTTCGGGATGCGGGCGGGCCGCGCTGCGGGCATCGGCGCGATCACCGGCATGCCGCCGGGCGCACGGGATCCACGCGGAGGCCGGAGGGCCGTTCCGCGTGCCGCAGTGAAGTCGAGTACCTGAGCCACGCCAGTTGGACACGCTTCCCCCCTTGGGGGTTGTACGCGTCGGCCGTCACATTTACGTCAGACGAAACAAACAGTCCACACACCTGTCTGCTGCCACCGCCCACCTGCCCGGCGTCATCACCCACCCGTCTGGTGTCAGGCAGCACAACCGGCAGTGCGTCGAACACCCTCATGCCTACCCGCTCTTCCCCTGTGTCATGAAATGTCCGGGACGTCCCCACGTCCCTTACCGCATCACCACGCGCCCACCTGAAGGGCGTTCGCAAAGACGCTCCCCGCTCGCCGCGCGGTTGCGGGAAGCGGGGAGTGAAATCTTCGGATGCGGAGGTGGCTGGATTCAAGGGTTCCCAACCATTAATCCGGCCACATCGCGCACACTGATCCTACAAACTCGTGCGCCACTGGCCAGCGGATTTACGGTGGGGCAGGGGGAGTTGGGCCCGTGCTCAGGCCAGCTCGCGCGCCACCAGCTCGGCGATCTGCGCGGTATTGAGGGCCGCTCCCTTGCGCAAATTGTCCCCGCAGACGAAGAGTTCGAGCGCGGTCGGGTCGTCCAGCGCCCGCCGCAGCCGCCCCACCCACGTCGGGTCGGTGCCCACCACGTCGGCGGGCGTCGGGAACTCCCCGGCGGCCGGGTTGTCGAAGAGGACGACACCCGGGGCCGTGGCGAGGATCTCGCGCGCCCCGTCGACGGTGACCTCGCCCTGGAAGCGGGCGTGCACGGTGAGGGAGTGCGTGGTGACCACGGGGACGCGCACGCAGGTCACCGCGACCGGCAGCGCGGGCTGGCCGAGGATCTTGCGGGTCTCGTCCCGCACCTTCATCTCCTCCGAGGACCAGCCGTCCTCCCGCAGGGAACCGGCCCACGGTACGACGTTCAGCGCGACCGGCTCCGGGAACGGCCCGGTGTTGTCGCCCACGGCCCGCCGTACGTCACCGGGCTTGGTCCCCAGGTCCGTACCGGCCACGAGGGACAGCTGCTGGCGCAGGGTCTCCACCCCGGCCCGCCCGGCCCCGCTCACCGCCTGGTACGACGACACCACCAGCTCGCGCAGCCCGAACTCGGCGTGCAGCGCGCCCACGGCGACGATCATCGACAGGGTCGTGCAGTTCGGGTTGGCGATGATCCCGCGCGGGCGCCACCGCACCTTGTGCGGGTTGACCTCGGGGACCACCAGGGGCACCTCCGGGTCCATCCGGAAGGCGCCCGAGTTGTCGACGACGACCACGCCCTTGGCGGCGGCGATCGGCGCCCACTGGGCGGCGACCTCGTCGGGAACGTCGAACATCGCGACGTCGACCCCGTCGAAGGCCTCCTCCGTCAGGGCCACCACCTCGACCTGCTCCCCGCGCAGGGCCAGCTTGCGGCCGGCCGAGCGCGGAGAGGCGATCAGGCGGATCTCGCCCCAGATGTCCGCATGCTGGGACAGGATCTGGAGCATGACCGTGCCGACGGCCCCGGTCGCGCCGACCACGGCGAGCGTCGGACGCACGGTCGCTCCGGTGCTGGCCATCAGCGGCCGGTGCCTCCGTAGACGACGGCTTCGTCGCTGTCGGAGTCGAGGCCGAACGCCGTGTGCACGGCGCGGACGGCCTCGTTGACGTCGTCGGCGCGGGTGACCACCGAGATGCGGATCTCGGAGGTCGAGATCAGCTCGATGTTGACGCCCGCGTCGGACAGGGCGGTGAAGAAGTCGGCGGTGACGCCCGGGTTCGTCTTCATCCCGGCGCCCACCAGCGAGATCTTCCCGATCTGGTCGTCGTAGCGCAGCGACTCGAAGCCGATGCCGCCCTTGTTCTTCTCCAGGGCGTCGATGGCCTTGCGGCCCTCCGCCTTGGGGAGGGTGAAGGAGATGTCCGTGAGGCCCGTCGAGGCGGCCGACACGTTCTGCACGATCATGTCGATGTTGACCTGCGCGTCGGAGATCGTCCGGAAGATCACCGCGGCCTCGCCCGGCTTGTCGGGCACGCCGACGACCGTGATCTTGGCCTCGGAGGTGTCGTGCGCGACACCGGAGATGATGGCCTGCTCCACCTGCTGGTCCCCAATCGGCTCACTGCTGACCCAGGTGCCCTGAAGTCCACTGAAGCTGGACCGCACATGGATCGGGATGTTGTATCGGCGGGCGTACTCCACACAGCGGTGGAGCAGCACCTTGGAGCCGGAGGCGGCGAGCTCCAGCATGTCCTCGAAGACGATCCAGTCGATCTTCCGCGCCTTCGGCACCACGCGCGGGTCGGCGGTGAACACACCGTCGACGTCGGTGTAGATCTCGCACACCTCGGCGTCGAGCGCGGCGGCCAGCGCGACGGCGGTCGTGTCCGAGCCGCCCCGCCCCAGCGTGGTGATGTCCTTCTTGTCCTGGCTCACACCCTGGAACCCGGCGACGATGGCGATGTTGCCCTCGTCCAACGCCGTACGGATCCGACCGGGCGTGACGTCGATGATCCGCGCTTTGTTGTGGACCGAGTCGGTGATGACGCCTGCCTGGCTACCGGTGAACGACTGGGCTTCGTGCCCCAGGTTTTTGATCGCCATGGCCAGCAGCGCCATGGAGATCCGCTCCCCGGCGGTCAGCAGCATGTCGAACTCACGCCCGGCGGGCATCGGAGATACCTGCTCGGCGAGATCGATCAGCTCGTCCGTCGTGTCGCCCATCGCGGAAACGACGACGACCACTTGGTGGCCGTTCTTCTTCGCTTCGACGATTCGCTTGGCGACGCGCTTGATGCCCTCGGCATCGGCTACGGAGGAGCCTCCGTACTTCTGCACGACAAGGCCCACGTGCGCTCCTCGCTCAGTCCTGTGTGTCGGCTCAGTTTAACGAGCACCCGAAATCCGCTTCCGCGGTATCGCATGGTGAGATTCGGAAGCTTCGGACGCCCAGGTCAGCGCATGCCCACTTAAGGGGTGCGGGAAAAGTGCCAAGGGTCACAGGTAACGCCTGTGAATTAAGTTTCAAGCATTAAGGTGCGCCGTGTGCGCGTACTTCTGGTGGAAGACGATGAGCCGGTCGCCGAGTCCCTGCGACGCGGACTGATCCGCTACGGCTTCGAGGTCGACTGGGTCACCACGGGCGCCGCCGCCCTGGCCCACTCCGCCCCCTACGACGTCGTCCTGCTCGATCTCGGCCTGCCCGACACCGACGGCCTCGACGTCTGCAAGGCGCTGCGCGCCCGCGGCGACATCCCGATCATCGTGATCAGCGCGCGCAGCGACGAGACGGACCGGGTGGTCGGCCTGGAACTGGGCGCGGACGACTACGTGTCGAAACCGTTCGGGGTCCGCGAGGTCATCGCCCGCATAAGGGCGGTGATGCGCCGCGCCCAGCCGCGGGCGGTTCTGGATGCCTCCGGCCCCGACGCCTACGGCACCCGCCTCACCATCGACCGCAAGGCCGCCCGCGTCCGCCTCGACGGCGAGGAGGTCCCGCTCGCCCCCAAGGAGTACGACCTGCTGTCGTTCCTCACCGAGGAGCCCGGCGCGCTGATGTCACGCGAACAGATCATGGAAGCGGTCTGGGACGCGAACTGGTTCGGCCCGACGAAGACGCTCGACGTCCATGTGGCGGCGCTACGGCGGAAGTTGACGGGCGCGATCACGATCGAGGCGGTACGGGGCGTGGGCTTCCGCCTGGAGATCGTCTCCTCCGGCGACGGATCGCCGACGTCATGATCCGGCAGCTCATCGTCAGCTACGTCCTCCTCGTGGCCGTGGCGCTGACGGCCTTCACCGTGCCTGTGGCCTTCACGCTGACGGCCCAACTCCGCGGTGACACCGAGCAGTCGGTGGAACGCGAGGCGAAGACCATGGCCCTCCTGCTGAGCGGCGACGCGGCCTCGCGCGCCGCCCTGGACCGCATGGTGGTGGCGTACGCGCAGGAGACCCCCGGTACGGCCGAAGTCCTGCCCGCCTCCCGGGCGAAGACCGCGACGCACTGGGGCGACGGGGAGTTGGAGGTGACGGCACCAGCGAGGCGCGACGGCAGGACGGTCGGCGCCGTACGCATCACGTACCCCACCTCCGACCTGACCCACCGCCTGATTCAGATCTGGGGTTTCCGCGCGATCCTCGCGGTAGGGGTCCTGGCAGTGGCAGCCGGCCTGGGCGCGATCGTGGCCCGCCGCCTGACTCGCCCTCTCCGTCAACTCAACGACATGGCAAGCAAGTTCAGCGACGGCGACCTGACGGCCCGCTCCCCCGTGACGGGCCCGCACGAGACGCAGACGCTGGCCAGGACGTTGAACCAGGGCGCCGAACGCCTAGACACCCTGATCGCCTCGCAGCGCATCTTCGTGGCCGACGCCTCCCACCAACTTCGCACCCCGCTAACGGCGTTGAGGCTGTCTCTGGACAACATCGCGGACGGCGTGGACGACGAGTTCGTACGGGAGGACGTGGAACAGGCGACGGCGGAGGTGGTCCGGATGAGCCGCCTGGTCAACGGCCTGCTGGTACTGGCACGGGCAGAGGCGAAGGTGACGGCGGCGGAACCACTCCCCCTGCGGGAGATCGTCGCCGAACGCCTCTCGGTGTGGAGACCGGCCGCCGACGAGCGCGGAGTGGACATCGCGCTCAGGGGGAGTGTCGTCGACGGCCGGCCGCTTGTGCTGGCCAGTCCCGGTCATCTCGAACAGGTCCTGGACAACGTGCTGTCGAACGCCCTGGAGGTGTCACCGGACGGCGCGACGATCACCGTACGGTCGGAACTCCGGGGCGACGAGGTCGAGTTGACGGTGTCGGACGAGGGCCCCGGCATGTCCGACGCGGACAAGTCCCGCGCCTTCGACCGCTTCTGGCGCGGTCAGGGCCTCACCGGACGCACCGGTTCGGGCCTGGGCCTGGCCGTCGTACGGCAGTTGGTGACGGACGACGGCGGAACGGTGACCCTCAGGGACGCGCCCGGAGACGGACTGCTGGTCGCGATCACCCTTCGGGCATCACCGAGGAGTGGTGGTTGACGATCAGCCACTTGCCGCCGCGCTTCTCGTACTCGTAGGTGTAACGGGCCTCCACCACACGCTTCTTGCCGGTCTTCGGGTCGGTGAGCGTGATGTCGTAGGCGCCGGCGTCGATGGCCGAGTCGCTGTCGAGGACGTTGATGTACGTCTCGACCTTCTTCGCGACCGGCTTGTTCGGCAGGAAGTGCTCGAAGTAGTCGACGATCTCGGCACGGTCGGTGCGGATCTCGTTGGAGACGGTCGGCAGGAGCACGGCGTCCGGCGCGTACCGGTTCGCGACCTTCCTCGGGTCACCGGTCTGCAGGGCGGCGTTCCAGCCGTCGAAGAGGGCGGCTATCTGCTTCTTGCTGGGCTTGGCGTCGTGCTGGGGCCCGGCGGTCGCGGCGACGGTACCGAGGGTGCCGAGGGCGAGGACGGTGGTGACGGTAACGACTGCTGCACGCTTGCTCATGGACCGGCGGGTCATCTCAACTCCAGTGGTACTGGTGCCTTTTGGGATGACTCAAGACTCGCTTTCCGCTGGTTAGGGCCCGTGCAGCGGACGTACAGGGGTGAGGAAGGGCTGGGCCAATTAACGCGCTGCGACCGCCTGACCACGGTCCCGGACGAGGCTGACACCGGCTCCCAGCGACACGACACCCATGCCGACGGCGGTCATCACGCCCTGCGTTCCGTCGACCACGAAGGGTGCGATCGCGGCGACGGCCAGGTTGAACAGGAAGAGGAACCAGAGGACGGGCTTGGAGGAGAGGAGGTTCTTCATGGCGGATGTCCTTCGGAGCGGAGGGATTCGGATGTCGTTCGCTGACGAGTTCAACGATCCCGTTTCCGCAGGTCCGCAACGAGGGAGTGCGGTCCCGAAGTGAGGGTGTAGCGGGCTACACCCTGAGCGGGAATGATGTTGCTCCATGACGGGGGACATACTGCTGGCCGCGATCGTCCTGCTCGGCTCCTCCGTCCAGTGGCTCACGGGCATGGGCTTCGCCCTGGTCGCCGTCCCGGCCCTGGTCCTGCTCCTCGGCCCGTCCCAGGGGGTCGTCCTCGCCAACTGCGCCGCCGGCGCGATCAGCGTCGTGGGCCTGGCGGGCGGCTGGCGCCAGGTGCGGGGCCGCGCGATGGTCCCCCTGTGCGCGGCGGCGGTCTGCACGGTACCGGCGGGGGCTTGGCTGACCCGCCAACTCCCGCCGCCGGTGCTCCTGTTGGTGATGGGCGGCCTGGTGACGGTGGCGGTCCTGCTGGTGATGAAGGGCGCCCGGGTGCCGGCGCTTCGGGGCACTCGCGGTGCCGTCGCGGCGGGAGCGGCGGGCGGTTTCATGAACGCGGCGGCGGGGGTGGGCGGGCCCCCGATCTCCCTGTACGCGGTCAACGCGGGTTGGACGGTAAGGGAGTTCGTCCCCAACGCGCAGTTCTACGGTGTCGTCGTCAACGCGTTCTCGGTCGCGGCGAACGGGGTGCCCTCGCTGAGTGCGCCGCGCTGGGTAGCCGTCGTCGCCGCGATGGTGGTGGGCGGGGTGATCGGGCGGGGGCTCGCGGGGCGGATAGCTGAACCGCGGGCGCGGGTGCTGGTGTTGTCGTTGGCGTTGGCGGGTGGGGTGACGGCGGTGGGGAAGGGGGTGTGGGGGTTGTGATCAGTCGGCGAACTCCTTGAGGGGCTCGGTGTCGAGAGTGATGTTCACCGGGTCGGGGATCTCGACGGGAGCGCCGAACGGCGCGTTCACCTGTCGCCGGTAACGACCGTCCTCGGGATGAGTGAACACGGTGACCGTGCAGTCGTCCCGGTCGATGAGGACGTAGACCGGGATTCCGGCCGCCGCGTAGCCATCAGGCTTGTCGAGCCGGTCCCGTTGAGCGGCATCGGCGTCCCATGAAGTCACCTCTACGGCCATCAGGACTGTCCCCGTGTCCGACCATTCCCCGTGTCCCTTGAGGCCGCCCCGGGGAACGAGGGCGCCGTCCGCACGAGTGCGGCCCTTCCGACAGCGCTCCGTCTTGAGCCCGCGCTCCGCGTGCAGCGATAGGTCTGGGAGGTGTTGCATGCACTCCCTCTGTAGCCAGGCGACGATCTCACTGTGGTTGCCGTCCGGCGCGGGCTTGACCTGGACCTTCCCCTTGATGAACTCCAGCCACACGGTCTCGGGGGCATGGCGTTCCAGCTGCTCGAATTCCTCGACGGACATCTGGGGTTGCTGCCGCTTCCCTGCCGTCACGGATTCCACCGCCTCGGCGGGAGGCCGTTCGCGATGCGGTCGCGGTTGTCGCGGTAGTGGTAGTGGACGCGGTCCTCGATCGGCACGGGGCGGAACGTGTCGGGCACGGGCCCGCCCGTACGGCGTTCCAGTTTCTGCTTCAGGAAGCGGGCCGTCGTGGTTCCCAGGTAGGCGATGTCCTCGAACCCCTTCTTGATCTCCTCCTCGCTCAGCTCCGGCTCCGCGCGGCATTCCTCGCACACGCCGTTGATGATCTTCGCCGTCCGCTCGTCGGCGTCGCAGGTGGCGCAGGCCATGAGCACGCGGGTCACACGGGCGCGGAGGGGGCGGGTCTCGGCGGTGTCGTTCTTCTTCGGGGGCATCTTCGTCTCCAATCGGGTGCGGGCGAGTCCGCCCGGGTTCGTGACGGTGGGTGGCAGTCCGTCGGTCAGCGCGCGGGCCATGTCAGCCGGGGTGGAGCCTCGTGTCAGCCACTCGGCGGCGAGGGGTTCGAGGGCTCGGCACTCAGCTTCGGAGAGGGACATACGGGGGTCTGCGGCGCGGAGTTGGGCGAGTGCGCGGTACGCGGCGCTGGGCTCAGGGGTGGCGCCGGGCTCGGGGGTCGGGCTCGCCTCCGGGATCCCGCTGCTCCCGCTCCCGCTCCCGCTCGCCGGCTCGGGAGCCGGGTCCTCCGTCCTCGCCAGGCCCGGCTGGTAGTCATGCGTGACGTCCCTGCCGTGGCGCTCACGCGCGAACTCGGCCCACCACCGCGCCGACCTGGGCGTACGCGACCAGTACGTCCGCGTCACCCACCGCATCGAGTTGTCCTCGACGGTGATGTGTTCCTTGATCCAGCGCAGGTGGCCGGCCTCGGTGAGGCTCTTGAGAGACGTACGGCAGGCCTGCTGGCCGTAACGGGGGTGCTCGGCCGCGATCACCTTGTGGCCCATGGCGTGACCGTTGTCGAGGTGGTCGATGAAGACGGCGATCTCGGCGTCTCGCGGGAGCAGATGTGCGAAGTCCGGGTCGGCGTACGGTTCTTCGTCACCCGTGGCGCGTTTTCCGTAGCCCGTTTTGGCCATGGGGTGCGACGGGGACGGCAGGGCAGGGCTAGGCTGGGCGTAAGCCACGATCGAGTTTCCTTCGATTCGTAGGTCCAGGCCCCGGAGCCGGTGTTGGTAGCACCGACCGGGGCCGATCTATTTGCTTGTTTGCCGCGAACCTAGAGTGGCTTTGCCTTGCAGCGCAAGCCGATCATGGAATGTCACCCGTTCGGGTTAAACCCCCCTCAACTCACTTACAGGCTTGGTTGGTTGGGTTGTTTTTCAACCAGCCCAGAACCCAAGAAAAGAGCTCGAAGCCCGGGGCTCAAGCTCCGGGGTGAGCTGCGGAGACTCCGGAGAGGAACGCCGTCCAGGCGGGGGCGGGGAGGGCCAGTTCGGGACCCGTGGCGTTCTTGGAGTCGCGTATGTGGACGGTCAACTGGGGTGCGGGGAGGGCGACCTCGATGCAGTTGCCGCCCTCGTCGTCGCTGTAGCTCGACTTGAACCACTTCAGTTGGTCACTCATGGCTGATCCACCATCCGTTCGACGAAACGGGCCGACTCAGCGGGACTGAGAGCCTGCGCGCGGATCATGCTAAGCCGCTCGGTCACCCGGCTGACAACCTCCGGATCGGCCGACAGTTCGCTGGCGAACGGGCCCTCCGCATAGGCGAATCGCTCATGGTCGCGGGTCTCCAGCAGCACCATGGACCCCATGAGGGCCGAGGGGATGGCCCGTTCGAAGGGGAGCACCTGCATGGTGACGTTCCGCAGCCGGGACGCCTCCAGCAGACGGCGCAGCTGTTCGGTGTCCACCAGGGGACTGCGCAGCACCGCCTCGTAGAGGACAAAGCTCAGGGCCACCGGCGGCTTCGGCTCGGTGAGGATGGCCTGCCGCTCCACGCGCCCCTCGATCCGCTCCTCCACCGTCTCCTCGTCCAGGGGCGGGCAGCGGTTCTCGATCAGCGTGCGCGCGTACCCCGGCGTCTGCAACAGCCCCGGGACGACCGTGGTTTCGTACGACCAGTGGGTGATCGCCTCTTTCTCACGCTCCATGAAGTCCTGTGCCCGCGACGGGAACTTCTCCGTGTTCAGGTAGTCCTTCGCCGCACTCAGCATGCCGTCCGCGTTGCACAGCTCGTCAGCCGTGTCGAGCACGCGTGGCGTCGGCCTCCGTACGCCTTGCTCCATCGACTTGATGGTGTCCAGCGCGTAGTGGGAGGCGGCGGCCAGCTCCTCCCGGCTCACGTTGGCCTTGGTACGCCACCGCTTCAGCTGGTTCCCGCTGTACCGCCAGGCCGCAGGCGGCGGCAGGGAGTTGGCGTTGGACTGGCCCGACACAGCACCCACCTCCGACCGATACACCCCGGCGTGTATCACCTCAGTCACTACCGAGCGTAGCTTCGCAAACGCCACCGTGTGACCATGACCGAATCAATTCACCTGCCGGACTGGATCCCCGCGTCCGGCCACCAACTCCGCCTCACCGGCGTCCACTTCGACGCCGTACGCATCGAAGGCGTACGGGGAGAACGGGTCGCCGCGCGTCTCATCGAGGCCGCCGACGGGGATGCGGGGCCCGTCGTCTGCGAGGCCGCCGGGTTCCGGTGGATGTACTTTCTGCTGGCGCCCGGGGAAGTTCGCCGGCACAACTGGCCTTTGGGCGTGCAGCAGTTCGGGGGACGGGGCGCTCGTACCGTCACGTACATCGGGGTTCCGGCGCTGGACGGGAACACGTGGCCGTTGCGGTGGTACAGCGAGCCTACGGTTACGGCGCCTTTCGTGGCGGCGGGCCGGTTGCTCCCGATGCTTTGAGAGGGGCGGGGCGCGGGTCTCAACCATCAATCGGTTCAGACGAGTTCGCCCTACCGGACAGCGAGCAGTTCGTCCGGCCAGAAGCGGCTGGGGAGGATCATCGTTGCGCTGCGGTCCGGAAGGACGATCAAGGGGAGGAGTCCTCGGTCGAGTCTCCGGTTCGGTAGATGCCGCCGGCTGACGAGCACATCCGTGCAGTACAAGGGCGCGCTACCGGCCAGACTCCGCGGAACAGGCATACGCATCTCCCGGTCCAGCTCACTGGCCAGCATGTCGGAGAACGCCTGAAGCTCGGAATCATCCATCTGCTTGCCCTTGGTGGAGAACAACTCCCCCGCGATGTCCCGCAGTTCGTCGGGGCGGTCGTCGAAGACCTCCGGGTCCGCGCAGTAGAGCACGGCCGCCGGGAGACTGCCGCGCCCCGGCTTGAACAGACGGTTGTTGGCCTGCACGATCGACGCCCAGACGACGATGCCCCGCTCCAGAAGCAGGTCCTGCTGCTCGATCACGTCGATCAGAGCATCCTTGGACCTCAGCCACCAGGGACGACGGACGCGAAGGTACGTCTGTCTGTCCCGCGAGGAGAAAGAGCGTGGCGCGGCACCGAGGTTCTCTCGGCACTGCGCGATGAGTTCGGCGGGGGTTTGACGCATCCGGGGATCCTAGCTTCGGACCGAGCCCACCCCCGCCGGTCGACTACTTCACCGGCCTGATCCCCAGCGGCCCCGCGATCTCCTCCACCATCACCGCACCCGCCTCGAACTCCAGCGTCTCGTCACCCATGACGCTCACGTCCGTGTCCAGGCCGTCCAGTTCGGGGAGGGGCTGGTTCAGGCGGACGTGGGCGACCAGGGACTGGAGGGCGCGGAGGGTGGCCGAGGCGGTGGAGCCCCAGTTGGAGAAGTAGGAGAACTGCCACCACCACATGGCCTCCGTGGTGCGGCCGGCGCGGTAGTGGGCCATGCCGTGGCGGAGGTCGGTGATGACGTCGGCGAGGTCGTCGGAGATACGGGCCGGTACCGGGGCCTTGCGCGGCTCGTAGGGGTCGAAGACCTCCGAGTACACGTCGATCGGCTCCAGCATCACCGCGAAGCGCTCGCGGATCTCGTCCACGTCCGGCTCCGGGCCCAGGTCGGGCTCGTAGCGCTCGTCCGGGAGGATGTCCTCGTGCGCGCCCAAACGGCCGCCCGCCAGGAGGAGTTGGGACACCTCAAGGAGGAGGAAGGGGACCGCCGAGTCCGGGTCCTCGCCCTTCGCGACCTCGAACACGGCCACCAGGAAGCTCTCGACCTGGTCCGCGATCTGGACCGCGAAGTCGTCCGGGTCCGGTGCGGCGGCATGCAGCGTGGCGTCAGACATCTAGGAGTCGTCTCCCCTCGAAGGCGCGGCCGAGGGTCACCTCGTCCGCGTATTCCAGGTCGCCGCCCACCGGGAGGCCGCTGGCCAGGCGGGTGACCTTGAGGCCCATGGGCTTGATCATGCGGGCGAGGTACGTGGCCGTGGCCTCGCCTTCCAGATTCGGGTCCGTGGCAATGATCAGTTCCGTGACCGTACCGTCGGCCAACCGCGCGAGAAGTTCTCGTATACGCAGGTCGTCCGGTCCGACACCTTCGATCGGGCTGATCGCGCCGCCCAGGACGTGGTACTTGCCCCGGAACTCGCGGGTGCGTTCGACCGCCACGACGTCCTTCGGCTCCTCGACCACGCAGATCACCGTGAGGTCGCGGCGCGGGTCGCGGCAGATGCCGCACAACTCTTCCTGCGCGACATTGCCGCAGGTCGCGCAGAAGCGGACCTTCGCCTTGACCTCCATCAGGCACTGCGCGAGCCGACGGACGTCCGTCGGCTCCGCCTGCAGGATGTGGAAGGCGATCCGCTGCGCGCTCTTGGGACCGACGCCGGGGAGTCGCCCCAATTCGTCGATGAGGTCCTGGACCACGCCTTCGTACAACGGACTGCCTGCCCTTCCGTGGAGTCATGCGGTACGCGTGACACGTACGTACCGTAGTTGGCCGCGGCCTGTCTTAGAAAGGCAGACCCGGGATACCGCTGCCGCCGCCCAGTCCCTGCGCGAGCGGGCCGAGCTTCTGCTGCTGGAGGGTCTGCGCGTTCTCGTTGGCCGCCTGGACCGCCGCGACGATCAGATCGGCGAGGGTCTCGGTGTCCTCGGGGTCGACCGCCTTCGGGTCGATCTTCAGCGCGCGCAGCTCGCCGGAGCCGGTGACGGTGGCCTTGACCAGCCCACCGCCCGCCTGTCCGTCGACCTCGGTCCGCGCCAGCTCCTCCTGCGCGGCCGCCAGGTCCTGCTGCATCTTCTGGGCCTGCTGCAGCAGCTGCTGCATATTGGGCTGGCCACCACCGGGAATCACGATCAGCTCCTGGTTTCGTACGGCTGTACAGGCGCGGTTCCGCCCGCTCGGCACGAGCCTACGTGGTCCGGGCAGTCATCGCTTCGACACTCTTTCGAGTGAGTCTTCACCGTGTCCTATACCTGATCAAGACCCACTTCTGGGCGGAAAAGAGGTGAAACCAGATCCTTCGCCACCCATTGGGCGGTAGGAAGGGTCCGGCACATCAGCATCAGGTGTCACACGACGTAAGGGAGTGCCGGGTGGGTCAGCCGGAGATTCAGCCCGAAGGCGGCGATCTGGCCGGGCGGACGTTTCCGCTCGGGGACTGGGGCGAGCCGACGGCCCGGCTGGACGAGCTGTACCGGTGGGTCGAGCGCGGGGCGCTGGAGACGGCGGCCCGCTACCTCACGGACCGGGTGTGGAAGCGGCGGGGCGCGCGGGTGCTGCGCGCGGGCGCGGCGCTGGGCGCGCTGGCGGGGGCCGCGCTGCCCCTGCTGGACCTCACCGGGGTGGTGGACGGGCTGGCCGCCTGGGGTTATCCGGCGCTGCTGCTGGGGGCGGCGTGCGTGGCCGGGGACCGGTTCTTCGGGATGACGTCCGGCTGGATGCGGGACGTCGCTACGGCACAGGCCGTGCAGCGGCGTCTCCAGGTGCTCCAGTTCGACTGGGCGTCGGAAGGTGTCCGGGAGTTCCTGGGGCCCGCGGAGGGCACGGCGAGCGAGGCCGCGGACCGGTGCCTGGGGGTGCTGCGGCGCTTCTCGGAGGACGTGACGGAACTGGTCCGGGTGGAGACCGCCGACTGGATGGTGGAGTTCCGGACCGGGGCGGGGCCGCTGGGCATCCAGTCCGCGGTGGTGCCAGGGAGCCGGCAGGAGGGGACCGTCGTGCAGGGCAGGTTCCCGATGCCGCCGGGGCCGGGTGGGCCGGGTGGGCCGGGGGGCGGGGGCAGTCGTCCGAACATGCCCCGGCAGCGACCGCCGGAGCCCCGATGAGCCGATCCGCTCGCTGAGCTAGGCGCAGAGCTTCAGGCCCTCCGGCGTCCAGCACGGGATGTGGCCGTGGGTGCGGATCACGTCCTGGCCGTTGCCCCGCGCGAGGTAGGTCAGGAAGCTCGACGCGAGGGAGTCGGCCGGGGGCCGGCCGTAGGTGTAGGCGTATTCGATCTCGCGGTACGGGTAGGCGCTCGTCCCGTGTTCGATGGCGTCCGCGGAGGGCGGGTGGCCGTCCAGCCGGAGGGTGTGCAGGCCCTTGGCGCCGGACGCGAGGGTGAGTTCGCTGTAGCCGATCGCGCCGGGGAGTTCGGCGACCTGGGTCAACACCTGGTCCGTGGAGTCGAGTTCACAGCGGATGACCGGCGCCGTCGGATCGTCCTTGTGAACGCAGTCGACAGAGGAATTGGCGATCTCCCCGCGCTTCAGCACCCGGCGCTGGAACACCTGCCGCGTACCGGAGTTGGCGTCCCGGCTGACGAGGTGCACGGCGAGGTTCGGCCCGCCGAGCTGCCGCCAGTTCCTGATCTCGCCCCGGTACAGGCGTCGTACGTCCGCGGTGGACAGGTCGTCGAGGCGGACGCCGTCGTTGACGACGATCGCGAAGACCGACATCGCGACCCGGTTCTCGCGCAGTCGCGGCATGTCGCTCGGCTTGGGTCCGTCCGAGAGCGCTACGACGGCCGGGGAGCCCTTCGTCGACGCGAGCCCGGTGGCCTCCAACTCCCTTACGCCCGCCGTCGATCCGTGCGGGTCTACGACGACCTTCGCGCCCTCGCAGTCCCGTTCGTACTTCTTGGCGACCTCCTCGACGACCGGGGCGAAGGCGGTCGAACCGGTGACGGTGAGGGTGCCGTGGGCGCAGCCGATCGGGGGCGGGGTGTCGTCGCGGACCACGACGATCGCCGCCAGTGTCACCACGCACACCGTGAGCATGATGGTGATCAGCCGGGAGGCGCGGCTGAACAGGGGCGCCTTGTCGTCCGGGGTGGCGCTGCGGTTGGGGTGCACCTCGCCGTCGCGGATGCCGCCGATGAGCCGGATCGCGCAGCCGACATCGCCGCCGGACAGCAGCACCAGGAGCTTGAAGTGGTCGCGGGGGTTGAGCGGGACGCGCGGGATGCGCAGGGTGTTGGTGTCGTAGCCGAGGCCGGCCGCCGGGGTGAAGTGGTCCATCAGGTGGTCGGTGCCGACGGGCTGGGTGACCGAGACGCCGCGGATCGTGCGGTCGGTGAACACCGCGGTGAGGCCGTGGAGTTCGCGCCCGGTGTAGTCGTTGTCGGCGATGCTCTGCGAACCGTCGTTCTCGATGCGCAGCAGGACGAGGGTGGCGTCGGACATGCCGGGGGCCTCGTCGAAGAGGCCGAGGCGTCTGTTCGCCCGCCCCGAACGGACGTCGTCACCAATGGGGTTGTCCATCTGGACGCGGTAGCCGATCCTCTTGCGGCGCGGCACCCGGCGTTCGTACCAGACCATCACCCCGGACGCGACGATGCCGAGCACCGCCGTGCCCACGGCGACGACGTTCTCCGCGCTCAGCCACTCCACTGCGGGCCCCCGCTCCCCAGCCGGATCGTGGGGTCACGGTACGAGCGGCACCGGACAACACGCAGGGGGTTCTGAACGAAGTTCGCGTGACGTTCAACCGGCCCGGATGTGAAGGGAGTTCAGCCCACCGCCAGGCCGAGGTTCAGCCCGCCTTGGTGTACGTCAGCTTCTCCCCGTTGCTGGTGCTCACGCGCTCCAGCGTGGTGGCCGACAGCAGGGTGATCTCGGTGGCGGAACCCGGGTTGCACGACGACAGCGGCTTCCCGGAGGTGACGGTGGACGCCCCGATCGCCAACGGGCTCTCCCCGCCCGGCTCTTGGGCCAGGTCGGCGGTGAACTCGCAGTGGTAGCCGGGTCCGTCCGCGACGAGGGTGAGCACCGGCGACCCCACCTTCCCCTGCCGGATGGTGAGTTGGCGGGTGTTGTGGCCCGTGGCGTTGTCGATGGACGCGTTCCAGGTGCCGAGGTAGCCGCTGGGTACGGCACCGTCGCCGGCAGGTGTGGCGGACGGCGACGGTTTCCCGGTGGTCGCGGTCGGCCCCGGAGTCGTGGGCGCGGCACTGGTGGCCTGACCGCCCGAACCGGCCTTCGTACGACCGCCGTTGCCCCCGTCCTTCATCAACGCGTACACCGAACCGCCGGCCCCCAGCGCGACGACCAGCGCGACCACGACGAGCAGCGCGGTGGACCGCCCGTTCCTGCGCGGCGGCTGGGGTTCCCCGTACGCCGGGGCCATCCCGACCGGCCCCGGGCCGTAGGGCGGGGTGACTCCGACGCCGCTGTTGTGCGGGTAGGGGTTGTACGGCACCTGCCCGCCCCAGCCGAGGAGTTGGCGGGCGGGGGGCTGGGGGTAGTCGGGGGCGGCGGACGGCTGGGGGTGCTGCTGCGGGTAGCCGTAGGCCGGGTGCGGGGGCTGTGGGGGCGGCGTCCTGGTGGCCCCGGCCGGGTCCGCGACCACCGTCGGAAGGTGGGTGTCCGGCGCCGGTGCGGGCGGTGTCGGAGAGGAGTCGTCGGAGACGGGGGCGTGCTCGGGCGAGGCTCCGGAAGCGGCGGCGGGCGCTTTACGGAAGAGGTCCGGCTTCTCCACGGCGACGGGGGCGGAAGCGGGAGTGGGAGTGGGCATGGGAGTAGGCGCAGGAGCGGAAGCGGGGACGGGAGGAACCGCGGCGGAAACAGGCGCGGCGCTCTGAACCGCCTCCGGGTCACCGCTGTCCCCCCTCTCCGGGGCCGGATCCGCTCGCTCCACGTCCACCCGTTCCAGCTCCGTCGTCTCCGGGTCCTCCGTGTCCAGCAACTGCACCGCGTGGCGGCCGAGTTGGGCCACCAGCGGGCCCGGCAGCCACGGGTCCCGGGACCGGCCGCCGGAGACGGTGTCCTCGGCGCCCGTGCGGTCGAGGATGCGGTTGAGGGTGGGGCGGGTGGCCGGGTCCTTGCGGAGGCAGTCGCGGACCAGGTCGGCGATGCCCTCGGGGACGCCCGACAGGTCCGGCTCCTCCTGGGCGATGCGGAACATCAGGGCGTGGACACCGCTGTTGGCGGCGCCGAAGGGGAGCGTGCCGGTCGCCGCGTAGGCGAGGACGGAGCCGAGGCAGAAGACGTCGCACGCCGGGGTGATGCGGTCGCCCCGTACCTGTTCCGGCGCCATGAAACCGGGCGAGCCGACCAGCGAACCGGTGCGGGTGAGCCCGTCCCCGGCCAGCGTCTCCAGGGCCCGCGCTATGCCGAAGTCGATGACGCGGGGGCCGTCGATGGTCACCAGCACGTTGGACGGCTTGAGGTCGCGGTGGACGATGCCGGCGGCGTGGATGTCCTGCAGCGCGTGCGCGAGACCGGCCGCGAGGATCCGTACCGAACGCTCGGGCAGTGCGCCGTGATCACGCCCGACGACCTGTTGCAGGCTCGGCCCGGCGACGTACCCGGTGGCCACCCACGGCACCTCGGCCTCGGTGTCCGCGTCCAGCACGGGCGCCGTCCAGTGGCCGCCGACCCGCCGCGCGGCCCGCACCTCCTGCCGGAACCGCGCCCGGAACTCCTCCTGCGCGGCGAGGTCCTCCCGCACCAGCTTCACGGCGACCGTGCGTCCCCGGTCCGACCGGGCCAGATACACGTGCCCCATGCCACCGGCCCCCAGCCGGGCCAGCAGCCGGTACGCCCCGATCCGCTGCGGATCGCCCGCCCCCAGTTTCTCCACGACCGCGCCGCCTCCCCTGAATTCCCCGGTCACGCCCCGGTCGCGCGTCTGTGCCCTGTGCTCCGCGACAAACCGAGAATAGTGCGGGGACAGGACGCGATGGCCGGAGCGGTGTCTACGGTTCCGTAACGGGAGTCCGCCCCGAGCCCCCGCACCGCCCCCCTCTACAGGCTGGGGTCATTTCTAACCGGTCACGCACATAGACAACGGTTAGATTTACCCCCGACTTCCAGCGCCCCCCTCACCGACCGCCCGCCTCCACCCCCGACAACCTGTCGCGGAAACCCCCCGACCACAGACAGGACGCCGATTCCGTTTCCGCATCGCGGACATTTACGCTCGGCCGCATGACCCCTCAGCCCAACCCCCAGGCCGGCGCCGCCGTGAAGGCCGCGGACCGTGCGCACGTGTTCCACTCCTGGTCCGCGCAGGAGCTCATCGACCCGCTCGCCGTGGCCGGCGCGGAGGGGTCGTACTTCTGGGACTACGACGGGAAGCGCTACCTGGACTTCACCAGCGGGCTCGTCTACACGAACATCGGCTACCAGCACCCGAAGGTCGTCGCCGCGATCCAGGAGCAGGCCGCGACGATGACCACCTTCGCGCCCGCGTTCGCGATCGAGGCCCGCTCGGAGGCGGCCCGGCTGATCGCCGAGCGCACGCCCGGGGACCTGGACAAGATCTTCTTCACTAACGGCGGCGCGGACGCCGTCGAGCACGCGACGCGCATGGCCCGGCTGCACACCGGCCGCCCCAAGGTGCTCTCCGCCTACCGCTCGTACCACGGCGGTACGCAGCAGGCGATCAACCTCACCGGGGATCCCCGCCGTTGGGCCAGCGACAGCGCCTCGGCCGGGGTCGTGCACTTCTGGGCGCCCTTCCTGTACCGGTCCCGTTTCTACGCCGAGACCGAGGCGCAGGAGTGCGAGCGCGCGCTGGAGCACCTGGAGACGACGATCGCCTTCGAGGGTCCGGCGACCGTCGCCGCGATCGTCCTGGAGACCGTTCCGGGGACCGCCGGGATCATGGTGCCGCCGCCCGGTTATCTCGCCGGGGTCCGGGAGATCTGCGACAAGTACGGGATCGTCTTCATCCTGGACGAGGTGATGGCCGGGTTCGGGCGGACCGGTGAGTGGTTCGCGGCCGATCTGTTCGACGTCGTACCGGACCTGATGACCTTCGCGAAGGGCGTGAACTCCGGCTATGTGCCGCTCGGCGGTGTCGCCATCTCCGGCGCGATCGCGGACACCTTCGGCAAGCGCCCCTACCCGGGCGGACTGACGTACTCCGGGCACCCGCTGGCCTGTGCCGCGGCCGTCGCGACGATCAACGTCATGGCCGAGGAGGGGGTCGTAGAGAATGCGAAGCACCTCGGTACGACGGTCGTCGAGCCCGCGCTGCGGGCGCTGGCCGAGCGGCACCCGAGCATCGGCGAGGTGCGGGGCGTCGGGATGTTCTGGGCGCTGGAGCTGGTGAAGGACCGGGAGACGCGCGAGCCGCTGGTGCCGTACAACGCGGCCGGTGAGGCGAACGCGGCGATGGCCGCCTTCGGGGGCGCCGCCAAGCAGCAGGGGCTGTGGCCGTTCGTCAACATGAACCGCACCCACGTCGTCCCGCCGCTCAATGTGAGCGAGGCCGAGCTGAAGGAGGGCCTCGCGGCGCTGGACGCGGCGCTCTCCGTCGCGGACGAATTCACCGCGTAATACGCCGAGAGATTCATGGAGGAATACACCTCTTAACGCCCGGAATGGGCGGGTCCGTTCGCCTGGTGCCCGCATTCGGGCAGGGCGGGAACCCGAACGCGTAAGGTGGCGTGCTCGTAGACATATACGAGTACGCCATCGAACGCGATGAGGGAGACGCTCCGACGATGCCCGGAGGAAGCAGCGGCAGCGGCGCCGTGACCCGCAGCACCCTGCGGCAGCAGATCGCCGACGCGTTGCGCGACGAGGTCCTGGCGGGCCGGCTCCAGCCCGGTCAGGAGTTCACGGTGAAGGAGATCGCCGAGCAGTACGGCGTCTCCGCGACTCCGGTCCGGGAAGCTCTCGTCGATCTCTCCGCGCAGGGACTCCTGGAAGCCGACCAGCACCGCGGCTTCCGCGTCCACGAGTACTCGGTGGCCGACCACCGCGGGATGATCGAGGCCCGCGCCCTGGTCACCGAGGGCATGTTCCTGGCCCTGATCGAGGGCCACCCCGTCTTCGACCGCACCGACGACCCCCGTACGGTCGCCGCGCTCGCCGGTGTCCGCCGCCGCGGCGAGGAGGCGGAGCGCGCCGCCGACGCCGGTGACCTCACCGTGCTGATCGGCTACGACCTGCGCTACTGGCGCGAGTTGAGCGCCATGTTCGGCAACCCCTACCTCGGCGACTTCCTGCACCGGCTGCGCGTCCAGTCCTGGGTCTGCACGGTGCAGCACCTGCGCCGGCTGAGCGATCTGCGCGGCCGGCTGTGGTCCGAACACACCGAACTGGTCGATGCCCTGGCGCGCCGCGACACCCCGGCCGCGCGCGCGATCGTCCTGGCGTACAACACGCACTCCCTCGACCTCATCGAGCGGCTGGCCGCCCGGTGACCGGACCGGAAAGGGCCGCTCCGGCCGTGGACAGTGCCTCCGTGGACCCCACCAGTTCCACCGTGGAGCCCACCAGTTCCTCCGTGGACCCCGGCGTCGTCGTGGACCTCAGTGTCGTCGTGCCCGCCTACAACGAGGAGCGGCGGCTCGGGCCCACGCTCGACGCGATCACCACATACCTGGGCGACAACGAGGGCCGCTTCGGCCACTGGGAGATCATCGTCGCCGACGACGGCTCCGACGACGGGACCCGCGAGGTCGTCACCTCCCGCGCCGACCCGCGGGTACAGCTGGTCACCAGCCCCCGCAACCGCGGCAAGGGCCACGCCCTGCGCCTCGGCGTCGCCGCCACGCGCGGGCACCGGGTGCTGGTCACCGACGCCGATCTGGCCGCGCCCATCGAGGAGCTGGAGAAACTCGACAAGGAGCTGGGCGAGGGCCACGCGGCCGCGATCGGCTCCCGCGCGGCGCCGGGCGCGACGATAGAGAGCCACCAGCACCCGATACGCGAACTCCTGGGCCGCGCGGGCAACTTCCTCATACGCCAGGCCGCGGTGCCCGGCATACGCGACACCCAGTGCGGCTTCAAGCTCTTCGAGGGCGACCGCGCCCGCGAGGCCTTCGCCGCCTCCCGGATCAACGGCTGGGGCATCGACGTGGAGGTCCTCCAGCACTTCCGCCGCGCCGACTGGGAGGTCGCCGAGGTCCCGGTGCGCTGGTCCCACCAGTCCGGCTCGAAGGTGCGCCCCCTCGACTACGCCAAGGTCCTCACCGAACTCGGCCGCCTCCGCGCCCGCTCCCTGCGCCCCGTCGACGTCCTGGTCACCGTCCTCTTCCTCCTCATGTCGGTCGGCCTCTACTCGGGCCGCCTCTTCGACCCGGACCACCGCTACCTGGTCGACTCGCTCCAGGACCAGAACCAGTGGGAGTGGTTCTTCGCGGTCACGGCCGACAACGTGGCCCACCTCCACAACCCGTTCTTCTCGAACCTCCAGGGCTTCCCCGACGGCGTGAACCTCATGGCCAACACGGTCATGCTGGGCCTGTCGGTGCCCTTCGCGCCGCTCACCCTGCTGGCCGGCCCCGCGGTCTCGCTCAGCGTCTGCATGGCGCTCGGCCTCGCGGCCACGGCCGCCGCCTGGTACTGGCTGATCGTGAAGCGCGTCGTACGGCAACGGGCCGCGGCCTTCGTCGGCGCCTCGCTCGCGGCCTTCGCCCCGCCGATGGTCAGCCACGCCAACGCGCACCCGAACTTCGTCATCCTCTCCATGATCCCGCTGATCATCGACCGCGCCCTGCGCCTGTGCACAGGCACCCGGGTCGTCCGCGACGGCGTCGTCCTCGGCCTGATGGCGGCCTACCAGATCTTCCTCGGCGAGGAGCCGCTCCTCCTCGCGTCGATCGGCATGGTCCTGTTCGCCGCGTCCTACGGAGTCCTCAACAGGGACGTCGTCCGGGCGTCCTGGCGGCCCCTGCTGAAGGGCCTGGGCATCGCGGCCGGGATCTGCGCACCGATCATCCTGATCCCTCTCTATTACCAGTTCATGGGCCCGCAGAGCTACAAGAGCGTCCTGCACGGGGACAACGCCGGCAACAGCCCCCTCGCCCTGCTCTCCTTCGCCGAACGCTCCCTGATCGCGGGCAACGAGGTCCGGGCCAACGCCCTCTCCCTCAACCCCACCGAGCAGAACGCCTTCTACGGCTGGCCGCTCGTCGCCCTCGCCTTCGCCATCGTCGTACGACTGTGGGAGCACGCCCTCGTCAAGGCGCTGGCGTTCACGGCGATCGCGGCGGCGATCCTGTCGATGGGCCCCAAGATCCGCATCCCGCTCACGGACACGGTCTACTCGGGCCCGTGGGCCCTGCTCGCCCACAAGCCGCTCTTCGAGTCGGTGATCGAGGGCCGGGTGGCGATGATCTGCGCACCGGCGCTGGGCATGCTGCTGGCGATCGCGGTGGAGAAGCTGGCGGCGACGCGCCGGCTCGGCACGCAGTACATCGGCCTCCTGGCCGTGTGCATGGCCGTGATCCCGATCATCCCCGCGCCCCTGAAGGCAGTTGACCGTTCCGCAGTGCCGGCCTTCTTCACGGACGGCACCTACAAGTCGTACGTCCGCGCCGGCGAATCCATCGTCCCGGTCCCGCTCGCCGACCCGGGCTCGGCGGAACCCCTGCACTGGCAGACGGCGTCCGGCCTCGGCTTCAAGATGCCGGGCGGCTACTTCAACGGCCCCTACGGCGACGACCGCATCGGCATCTACGGCGCCTCACCCCGCTACACCTCCAACATGCTGCGGGACGTGCGCTACACCGGCGTCATCCCCACCATCGGCAGGAACTGGCAGGCGCAGGCCAAGGTCGACTTCGCGTACTGGCACGCGGGCGCGCTGGTGATCGCGCCGCAGCCCAACGACGACAAGCTCCGCACCGCTGTGGAAAAGCTGGTCGGCAAACCCGGTAAGTGGGTGGACGGCGTGTGGGTATGGGACCTGCACGAGGGGAGCTGACCCGGGCCGCACCGACTACTCTTCCCCCTACTCTTGCCTGACCACCATGCGAGATCCACGATGCGCAGCGAGTAACCGAGGAGCCCCCTTTTGGCCTGTGACCTGTGGCTGGTCCCGCTCGTCGACGTGTTGTGCCACACCCCCGACAATCCGTTCGCCGAGGAACTCGCGCTCTACAACTCCCTGTTGGCCGAGGCCGGGCTCCCTCCGGTGCCGGTGTACCAGTACATGCCGGGCCTGTCCGGCGAGGTCGCCCCGGTCGCGGGCTTCGACTACGACGCGCTGCACTTCCTGCGCCGGGCCTACCTCCTCCAGGTCTGCGGTCTCCCGGTGACCCCGGTGGACGACCTGGGCGGCGACTACGAGCAGCTCCTGGAGATGTTCGAGACGACGGCCCAGCAGTCCCACCTGGTCTGGCACTACGACCACGCGGGCGCCTACGTCCCCGTCGACTTCCCGCACCCGCTCTCGAACGACGAGCTCCTCGCCGGCGGCGGCCCGTTGGGCTCGTCCCAAACCCTGCTCCGCGAGCTGGAGTTCGTCGCCCCGACGATCGGCATCGACCCGGCGAACCCACCGGCGACCCCGGAACCCCCGTCCGCTCCCACGGAGTTGGAGGAACCGGCCGTGGCCGCACCGTACGACCCGAGTCCCTTCGCCCGGGAACGGCACGTCTGGCTGGGCCTGCACGCGGCGGCGACCCGGAGCCTGGCCCAGGGCTCGATGATCGTGTTCAGCTAGCTAGACGGCGGTGCGTCCGGCGTCGGCCGCGAGGGTGGCGCCGGTGAGGTAGCTCGCACGGTCCGAGGCGAGGAAGAGGATCACCTCGGCGATCTCGCGCGGGTCCGCGAGCCGGCCGAGCAGGGTGGTCTTCGCGAACTGCACGGCATTCTCCTCACCCATGCTCGCCAGGACCATGTCGGTCCGCGTGGGACCCGGCGCGACGGTGTTCACCCGCACCCCGGCCGGGCTGAACTCGGCCGCCCAGGTGCGTGTCAGCGACTCCAGCGCGGCCTTGGTGGCGCTGTAGACGGACAGCCCGGGCAGGCCGATCCGGGCGGCCATGGTGCTGACGTTGACGATGGAGCCGGAGCCCTTGGCGATCATCGCGGGAACCAGGGCCGCGGTGAGGAGGTACGGCGCGCGGACGTTGGCCGCGAGGGTCTCGTCGAGCGTGCCCGGGTCCTGGTCCACGGTCGGCGCTCCGGGGAAGATCGCCGCGTTGTTGACCAGGATGTCGACCGGGCCGGCCGCCTCGGCGAGACGACGCAGCGCGGCCGGGTCGGTGAGGTCGGCGGCGACGAAGCGCGCCCTGCCGCCGGCGTCCGTGATCGACCGCACGGTCGCGGCCCCGCGCTCGGCGTTACGGCCGGACACGACGACCTCGGCACCGGCCGCGGCCAGCAGCCGGGCCGTCTCGGCACCGATACCACCCGTCGAGCCGGTGACGAGAGCGACCTTGTCGGAGAGTTCCATGGTGGGTCCTTCCGGGAATCCGGCCGCACAGGGCGCCCAGAATGGGTTGGGTGACCCACACTGGTCCCAAAAAAATGGGTTGTCCAATCCATAATCTGCTAGCCTTGCGGGCATGAGTACCGAGGTACGACGGCCCCCCGAGAAGAAACTGACCCGCAAGGGACAGGAGACCCGGCGCCGGATCGTGGCCGCGGCGGCGCAGCTCATGTACGAACGGGGCGTGACCGAGGCGACCCTGGAGGACGTGCGGGCCGCCGCCGGGGTGAGCGGCTCGCAGATCTACCACTACTTCGCCGACAAGCAGGAACTGCTGCTGGCGGTGATCGAGTTCCAGACCGAGGCGGTACTGGACATGCAGAAACCGCTCTTCGCCGGGCTCGACACCATGACGGGCCTACGGCAGTGGCGGGACGCGCTGGTGGAGTACCAGCTCCGGATGCAGTGCCGCGGCGGCTGCCCGATCGGCTCCCTCGGCAGCGAGATCGCCGAGACCAACCCCGAGGCGCGGCTCGCCGCGGCCAGCGGTTTCCTGCGCTGGGAGTCGGCGATCCGCGGCGGCCTCCAGGCGATGCACGACCGCGGCGAACTCGACACCGACCCCGACGACCTGGCCCTCGCGACACTCGCCGCACTCCAGGGTGGCCTCCTGCTCACCCAACTGCAGCGCCAAGTCAGGCCGTTGGAAGTCGCACTGGACGCGATGCTCGACCACATCGAGTCCCACACCAGGCCCGCATGAGGCGACCGCGAGGGGCCTAGCGAACCTTGCCGAGACCCGTCTCGACCTCCTCCGAGTTCATCACCGGGGTGTAGGTCAACTCGGCGCCCAGGTTGAGGAAGAGCGGCTCGCTGATCGACGGGATGTCGGAGGGGTCCTTCAGATCGAAGAACACGAACGCGGTCCGCTTGCCGCCCTCGGCCGTGAAGTACGCCGCCTCGGGCTTGATCTGCTCCATGGACTCCCCGATCAACTTCCCGAGAGTCCCACTCCGAACGGCGTCGTTGGCCTTCTCGGTGTCCAAAGACGCCTTCAGCATCATGCGCATCGCAGTCACCTTCTCCGGTTGGCGTGCGCGGGTGGACAACGTCAGCATATGCCTGATATGCGGGTTATGTTCAGTGCGGGTGGGCATCCTGGTCAGGACGCCCGACCTCTCCCAGCCCTTCCAGCGCGGAGCGCAGCAGCAGGGTGTGCACGAAGTGGTCCGGAACCATCGGGCGGTAGCGCCAAGTCAGCGGCCAGGTCTGGCCGTTGAGGGCCGGGACCGGGATGTACGACATGTGGTTCGGGCCGGCGGTGAGACGGGTTACTCCGGGTGGCCAGGGCCGGTGGGACGTGCTGCCGACCGGGACCAGGAAGTAGACCGGCCTGTTGCCCGTCGCCTCCTCCACGACCGGGCCCGGCGCCCCTCCTGTCAGGCGCGCGAGCCTGTCCGCGAGGTCTCTGCCCTCGTCGCCGTCCACCCGTACGGCGTCGAACTGGACCCCCGCCTTGCGGAGTTGGATGCCGGTCGCGGGGATCCATTTCAGGTCACTTTGCGTATCCATGAGGAAAGTCTCGGCCGTCACAGCTACCGTCTTCCATAACTCTGCGTCGACCGTCCGCGACGGTTGGACACGGGCGCGGGGTGTTGGTGACCGGTTGAGTTCGGTTGAGTCCGGGGGTGACCGCGATGGCGCGGGCGGAGAACAAGTCGGAGGCGGGTGGTGCGGCGCATGTCGTCGCCGCCCTGGCGAAAGCGCTGCGTGAGCAACAGGGGCTCACACAGACCGAGTTGGGCAAGAAGATCGGTTACACCGGTTCGGCGGTCAGCGCGATGGAGACCTGCGCGCAGCCCGCGAGCGACGACATGCTCGTCAAGCTGGAGGAGACGGTCGGGGCCGGGCTCGGGGTCTTCGACAAGGCACGCAAGTGGATGCTGCTGGAGAAGTACCCGGTCCGGTTCCGTGGGTTCGCGGAGATCGAGGCGGGGGCCGTCACCCTCTCCTCGTACGAGACGCTGGTCGTCGACGGCCTGTTCCAGACCGAGGCCTACGCGCGGGCGTTGATCGGCGGCGGCTATCCGCCGGTGTCCGAGCAGAAGCGGGAGGAACTCGTCGAAGCGCGGCTGGCCCGCAGGAAACTCTTCGACCGCGACCCGGCCCCGATGATCGAGCTGATCCTGGAAGAGAGCGTGCTGCGGCGGCCGTTCGGCAGTTGGGACGTGCAGCGGGAGCAGTTGCGCTCGCTCGCCGAGGACGCGCGGCGGGACAATGTGTGTGTTCAGGTGCTGCCGCTGGATCGCGGGCTGCGCGGAACGTACGCAGGCGACCGTGGCGCCATGAAGCTCGTGGTGACCAAGGACCACGAGCACGTCGTCTACATGGAGATCGAGGACCAGGGCATCCTGATCAGCGATCCGCCGGAAGTGTCCCAACTGACGCACCGCTATGCGAAGATCCGCGCACAGGCTCTGAGCCCCGACGACTCCCTGAGCCTCATCGAGCGGTTGGCAGGAGAAGAGAGATGAGCGACACCCGCGCCCTGCGGTGGTTCAAGTCCAGCTACAGCGACAGCGGTGGCGGCAACTGCGTCGAGATAGCCACCTGCCCCCACACCATCCACATCCGCGACTCCAAGAATCCCGACGGCCCGACGCTCACCGTCACCGCCGCCTCCTGGACCGCCTTCCTCCCTACCCTCCCCGAAGAAATGTGACACTCCCACCCCCATCTGTCACATTCAAAAAACACACCACCCCCGGGGGGCCGTCGAGAGGCTGTCCTTGTGAGCACGCACGCCCCGCCCGGCATGGGCACCATGTATCGAGCCGTGCTGGACACCATGGCCGAGCACGGGCCACGTCAGCCTCCGATCGCACAGATCGCGCGACTGGCTTTCACCAACCGCCAGTTCATCTACCGGAACTGGCCCGACCTCACGGTCCTGTTCCGGGACGCATGCGCGGCGGAACTGGACCGCCTCCTGCACCGGGCGGCCGAGGTGCCGGGCACGTGGGACGACCCGCTGCCGCCGACCTGCCACGTCACCGCGCAGATCGTGCGGGCCGCCAGGATGCTCCGTGAACACCCTGTGACCCTCGCCACCGCCCGCACCAGCCCCGACCTCTGCCTCACCGCGCTCGCCGGGCCGGTCACGCCGTTCCACACGAGCGCACGGCAGTGGGTGCGGTCCTGCCTCTACACGCTGCACTCGGGCAGCGAGCTGGAAGCCCGCGCCGAGGCCCTGTTCACCGTCGCGGCGCCCTTCGCACTCGTCCCGCCCACATCCTCGGAACCCGCCGAACGGGCCCGACTCGACGGGCAGTTGCGCTCGGCCCTGCACCTCTGCCTGACCAGCAGCCCGGCCTGTGCCGACTGTGCCGAGAGGGCCCTCTAGAGGTCCTGAAGAATCCACAGGCAAACCGTGAGCACCGCTACCCCGCGCACGACGATCAACGCCAGGTTCGCGCTGTTCAGACGCCGCCCCCGTACCCACAGCGCCCATGTCACGGCCAGGGACACCGCCACCGCGAGGTCCATCGCGACGTCCGGCCGCGCGTAGGGGACGTTCCGCCAGGGCCACAGCAGATACGTCCACCACACCACGGCCGCCGTACTCAGCACGGACTCCACCACCAGGGCGGTACGTGCCTCACGGGATTCGATCATCCGGCTCCTCATGCCTGCCTGAGACACCGCTGCCCGGGAGTGTCCCCGGGCAGCGGCCGAAAGTGTCCGGAGTCTAGAAGACCGCCGTCCCCGCCTGCGTCAGCTTCCAGTTGACCGAGGCGAAGTCCGCCGGGTCCAGCGCGCCCTTCGCCGTGACGTAGGCGATCATCAGGTCGCGGACCTGGTCGGTGGCGCTGTAGACGGTCTCCGCGGCGGCGATGTGCGGGTAGCCGGAACCGCCGTTCGCGCGGTAGTTGTTCACCGCGACGACGAAGACCTGGTCGTCCGTGACCGAAGTGCCGTTGTACGTGAGGTTCTTGATGCGCGAACCCTCGGCCTGCGCGATGTCGATGTCGTAGGAGACGCCCGCGGCCACGTCGTACATGTAGTCCCAGAAGCTGTTGGCGTTCGTCAGGGTCGCGGTGTCGACCTTCGTGCCCGCCGGCACCTGGTAGTAGTACTTCGCCGCGTACTCCAGGTAGTCCTTGAGCTGGGCGCCCGTGAGCTTCTTGCCGTAGAGGGTGTTGTCGTAGATGTAGAGGCCGGCGATGTCCTTGATGGTGACGGAGCCCTTGGGGATGTCGGCCGTGCGGCTGAAGGGGGCCGCGACCGAGATCAGCGGGAGGGCGGCGTCGGCCGTCGAGAGGCCCGCCTTGACCGAGTCCATCTGTACCTGCTGGATGAAGTCCATGATCGGGACGTCCTTCCAGCAGGACTCCGCCGCCGAGAGGTCCTCGGTGCAGGTGCCGACCGCCGTGTTGACGTACTTCACGACCAACTCGTGGTCGGCTTCCAGGAGTTTCCTGATCTCCGGGTCCTCGTCCACCGTGTTGGGGTTGAGGGTCTGGGCCGTCTTGCTGGTGATCTTCCACTGGCCGCGGACGAGTTCGAGCTCGAAGTCGAAGACGCTCAGGCGGTAGCCCCAGCAGTACGGCTCGGAGAGGAGGACGTCGTCGCCGGTCTCCTCGTTCTTCACCGTGTACGACGGGACCTCGACGTGGGTGTGGCCCACGAGGATCGCGTCGATGCCGGGGACCTGCTCGGCGACGAGGTTGGAGGCGTTCTCGACGTACGGCAGCTCGTCGCCGTAGGACGAACTGCCGTCCAGGCCCGAGTGGTCGGTGAGGAAGACGACGTCGCAGCCCAGCGCGCGCAGCCGCGGGACGTACTTCTTGGCCTGCTCGACGAGGCCCGGGAAGACCATCTTGCCGCTGACGTTGTCCTTGTCCCACAGGGCGATGCCCGGGTTGGTGAGGCCGAGGATGCCGACCTTGATGTCCGGGGCGCCGGGGACGCGGATCTTCTTCACGGTGTACGGGGCGAAGGCGGGGCGCAGGGTCTTCGCGTCCAGCGCGTTGGCGCCGAGCAGCGGGAAGTGACACTGCTGCTCGAACTTGCGCAGGGTGTCGATGCCGTAGTTGAACTCGTGGTTGCCGAGGGCGGCGGCGTCGTAGCGCATGTGGTTCATGGCGGTGGCCATCGGGTGCTTGGAGCCGCTGGTGATGGGGTCCACACGCGCGAAGTAGTAGCCCAGCGAGGTGCCTTGGATGATGTCGCCGGCGTCGACGAGGAGGACGTGCCCCTCGCCCTTCGCCTTGCGCTGCTGCTTGATGAGGGTGGCGACGCGGGCGACGCCGACGGAGTTGCCCTTGGAGTCGGAGTAGGCCTTGTCGAGGTAGTAGTCCCAGTCGAAGACGTGGCTGTGCAGGTCGGTCGTGCCCAGGATGGAGAACGACCAGGTCTTGTTCGGCTTCGGGTGGGGGTGCGGCTTGGGGTGCCGGTCGGCGGCCTCGGCCGGGGTCGCCGCTGCCGTGCCCGCGACGGCGACGGCAGCGCCGGTGACGGCTGACTTCTGCACGAACTCACGGCGGTTCATGGGATTGACGGGCATTCAGGACTCCTGGAAGGGCAAAGAGAGCGGGTGTGGCGTGCGGGGCGCGGCGGGCTACCCGCGTAGATGCTGGCCTTCACCTGTTACCGGCGTAACCACGGACAGCCCAAGGGCCGGTCAAGGATTCCCAAGACCGGCCCAAGGGGGACCACTCGGCCGCGGCTCCGACAGCCGCTCTAGATGAACGAGTTGATCTCGATCGTCTCCGTGCGGCCGGGGCCGACGCCGATCGCGGAGATCGGTGCGCCGGACATCTCCTCCAGTGCCTTCACGTACGCCTGCGCGTTCTTCGGGAGGTCCGCGAAGGTCTTGGCCTTCGTGATGTCCTCGCTCCAGCCGGGCAGGGTCTCGTAGATCGGCTTCGCGTGGTGGAAGTCGCTCTGCGAGTACGGGAGTTCCTCGACGCGCTTGCCGTCGATCTCGTAGGCCACGCAGACCGGGATCTCCTCCCAGCCGGTGAGGACGTCCAGCTTGGTGAGGAAGAAGTCGGTCAGGCCGTTCACGCGGGTCGCGTAGCGGGCGATGACCGCGTCGAACCAGCCGCAGCGGCGGTCGCGGCCGGTGGTGACGCCCCGCTCGCCGCCGATGCGGCGCAGCGCCTCGCCGTCCGCGTCGAACAGCTCGGTCGGGAACGGGCCCGAGCCGACCCGGGTCGTGTAGGCCTTCAGGATGCCGATGACCCGGCTGATCTTCGTCGGGCCGACACCGGAACCGGTGCAGGCGCCGCCCGCGGTCGGGTTGGAGGACGTGACGAAGGGATAGGTCCCGTGGTCGATGTCCAGGAGGGTGCCCTGGCCGCCCTCGAAGAGGACCACCTTGTCGTCTTCCAGCGCCTTGTTGAGGATCAGCACCGTGTCGGCGACGTACGGCTTGAGGCGGTCCGCGTAGGACAGCAGCTCCTCGACGACCTGCTCGATGGCGATCGCGCGCCGGTTGTAGAGCTTGGTGAGCATCTGGTTCTTGATGTCGAGGGACGCCTCGACCTTCTGCGTCAGGATCGACTCGTCGTAGAGGTCCTGGACCCGGATGCCGACGCGGTTGATCTTGTCCGCGTAGGTCGGGCCGATGCCGCGGCCGGTGGTGCCGATCTTCCGCGTTCCGAGGAAGCGCTCGGTCACCTTGTCCACCGTCACGTTGTAGGGCGTGATGATGTGAGCGTTGCCGCTGATCAGGAGCTTGGACGTGTCGACGCCGCGCTCGTTCAGCCCGTTCAGCTCGGAGAACAGGACCGACGGGTCGACGACGACACCGTTGCCGATGACCGGAGTGCACTCCGGTGTGAGGATCCCGGAAGGGAGCAGGTGAAGGGCGTACTTCTGATCGCCCACGACTACCGTGTGGCCGGCGTTGTTGCCGCCCTGGTAGCGCACCACATAGTCGACGGACCCACCTAGCAGGTCCGTCGCCTTTCCCTTGCCTTCGTCACCCCACTGAGCACCGAGCAGCACAAGTGCGGGCACGCGCGTACACCCCTTCCGGGCGGGGCATGTCCAAGGTCAGGGGCGTACGCGGCACGTGTGTGCCTCGCACGCCGGCGACCCTCGTCGGTCGCGACCCGTCGGACCGGATGCCCCGGAATAGACGAAGCCCCTGGCGCAATAGCGCAAGGGGCTCTTGCACAAAGATGCTACCCGAGGAAGCGAGGCATGGCCGAGGTGGCGACTTTCGCGACTTCCGATCACCTGCTGGTCGTCATCGATCCGGTCGCCCGGCGCGCCGACCCGGAGTCCGTCCGTATCGTGAAAGACGTGCTCAGCGCGGGTGCGGCGACGAAGGTGTGCCTGCCGGAGGGGCCCGAGGAATTCGCCCGGGTCCTGGCGCGGCGGGGTTCGCGCCGGCCGGTGGTGGTCGGCGACGACCGCGCGCTGATGCGGGCGGTGTCCCTGCTGCACCGGCAGCGGGAGCTGGCCGGATGCGCGCTGTCGATGGTGCCGGTGGGGGGTGCGCTGTCCCTGGCGGGGGCGCTGGGCGTCCCCACGGGCGCGGTGGCGGCGGCGCGCGCGGTGCTCGACGGGGTCGTACGGCGGATGGATCTGCTGGTCGACGACAGCGACGGGGTGGTGCTCGGCGCCTTGCGGATCCCGTCGCTGCCCACGATGCGGGAGGCTCCGCCGGCGGAGGCGACGCCGGTGCCGTCCGGTTCCGGTTCCGCGCACGCGTCGTGGTTGCGGACCTGTCAGTCGCTGGTACGGACGCTGGTGCCGGTGCGGCCGTCGCGCGAGCCGCTCGCCGGTGTGACCCGGCTCGGGCCGGCGCGGCTGCGGGTCGAGGTGGACGGGGTGACGCTCGTCGATCTGGACCAGCCCGTGGAGGGGGTGTCCGTGACGCCGGGGGCCTCGGGGCTGGCCGAGGTGGTCGTACGGCCGGTCTCGGTGGGGGCGGAGGCCTCTCCGCTGTGCGCGCGGGGGCGGTCGGTCACCGTGTCCGGGGCGGATTTCCGGTACCGGGCGGATGCGCTGGTGGCGGGGCCGGTGCGGACGCGGACGTGGGTTGTCCGGGAGGGGGCTTGGGGGCTTACGTTGCCGACGTCTTAGGGGCGTGGAAGCCAGTGGTGTCCAGGGTGCAGTCCAAGGGGGCAGGGATCGGGAGTTCCTCGCCGAACGGCATCGTGCAGTGGGACTCGTAGCCCTTGACAGACGGTGTCCAGAAGACGGTGGCCTGTTCCTCCTGCATGTCGAGGACCAGATAGACCGGCACGCCTGCCTTGCCGTAGGTCTCGACCTTGTCGGTGAGGTCGTCGTCCCGGGTGGACGAGGAGGTCAGCTCGGCGACGAAGGAGAGAGCTTCTCCGTCCAAGCGGTTGCCGCTGGTTCGACTGACGCTTCGGTGGGCGGCGTGGATATCGGGGCCGTAGGCGCGCTCAGAGCCGGGAAACACGTACAAGAACGGACCGTCGCTGATCCGGTGCCCGTCCGGAAGGTTCGGCCGCAGCTGATCGCACACCCGTTCCATCACGTCAAGGTAGTACGCCTTTGACCGTGGCGACACGACGATGTTCCCCCTGATGATCTCGGCCTTGTAGCCGTCGGGCACGATCAGCTCGTCGAGGGCGTCCAGCAACTCCTCGAAGCTTCGGGACTCGGTGCCGCTCATCGTCGGTCGCTCAGTCATCAACGTCATGATGCGCCCTCCCTCGAATGCAGACCAGTCACAACTCAGCGTAGCGAGTCGCGTACACCCTCGTCAGGAAGATCGTCCTTCAAGGTCACCCCCGTAACCCCCAACTCCCTTGCCCTGCCCATCAGCCCCGCCAACTTCCCCGCCGCCACCTCATACGACAGCCCCAACGGCGGCCTGATGTTGCTGAGGCAGTTCCGGTCCGCGTCCGTAGTCACCCCCGGCTTCGGGCGGTACGTCAGATACGCGCCCAGCGAATCCGCCGCCGACATCCCCGGCCGCTCCCCGACGAAGACCACGACCATCGCCGCGCCCATCGCCGAGGCCACGTCGTCGCCGAGGGCAACCCGCGCCTGCTCCGCCAACACCACCGGAGCCACCTGCCACGCCGTGGGCAACAGGGCCGTCGTCGCCCGGACCATCGCCGCGCCGTGTTCGTGGACCGCCCGGCTCGACAAGCCGTCCGCCACCACGAAGACCACGTCCCAGTCGCCCACCGGGAGGTGCGCACGGTCCGCGGGGTCCAACCGGCGCCCCAGGTCCGGGCGTTGGAGGTAGGTGAGGCGGTCGGGGGCCGCGCTGCGGACGCGGACCGTCGGTTCGCCCCGCAACGCCGCCGCCACGACGTCCGGTTCGAACGGTGAGTGGACCGCGTCCTTCGCCGCCGCGTGCGCCGCCTGCAACTCCAGGCGGTGGTGGGTGGGAAGGCCCGTACCCGCTCGGCCCAGGCCGATCCTCGCCTGCGTGTGGCGCCGCAGCGTCGGCCACAACTCGCCTCCCACCAACTCCACTTGACTGATCGTCATGCCGCCAGTTCCCTTCCGATCGCCGTCAACGGGTGGGCCGTACCGGACACGTCCCTGATCTCGCCGCCCTCGCCCAGCAGGCCGATCGAAGCGAGCCAGGCCTCGAACTCCGGTGCCGGGCGCAGCCCGAGGACCTCGCGGAGGTACAACGCGTCGTGGTACGAGGCGGATTGGTAGTTGAGCATGATGTCGTCGCCGCCCGGGGTGCAGATCACGAAGGACGCGCCGGCCACGCCGAGCATGGTGAGCATCGTGGCGATGTCGTCGTCGTCCGCGTCGGCGTGGTTGGTGTAGCAGATGTCCAGGCCCATCGGCAGGCCCAAGACCTTGCCGCAGAAGTGGTCCTCCAGAGCCGCGCGGAGGATCTGGCGGCCGTCGTACAGGTACTCCGGGCCGATGAAGCCCACCACCGTGTTCACGAGGAGCGGGTCGTAGCGGCGGGCCACCGCGTACGCCCGTGCCTCCACCGTCTGCTGGTCGACGCCGTGGTGCGCGTCCGCCGACAGCGCACTGCCCTGGCCCGTCTCGAAGTACATGACGTTCGAGCCCACCGTGCCCCGGTCGAGCCCCCGCGCCGCCTCGTACGCCTCGTCCAGCAGCCCCAGCGTCACGCCGAAGGACGCGTTGGCCGCCTGCGTGCCCGCGATGGACTGGAAGACCAGGTCCACGGGAGCGCCGGCCGCCATCAGGTCCATGCTCGTCGTGACGTGGGACAACACGCAGGACTGGGTGGGGATCGCGTAGCGCTGGATCACGCCGTCCAGCAACTCCAGCAGATCCCTCACCGCCTTCGGGCTGTCCGTCGCCGGGTTGATGCCGATCACCGCGTCGCCGGAGCCGAGGAGCAGCCCGTCGAGCAGGGCCGCGGCGACACCCGCCGGGTCGTCGGTCGGGTGGTTGGGCTGGAGGCGGGTGGCCAAGCGCCCCGGGAGGCCGATCGTGGAGCGGAAGGCGGTCACCACCCGCACCTTCCGCGCGACCGCGACGAGGTCCGCGTTGCCCATCAGCTTCGACACCGCCGCGACCATCTCCGGCGTCAACCCGGGTGCCACGGCGGCCAGTTCACCGGCATCCGCCGCCAGCAGCCACTCCCGGAACGCACCCACCGTCATACCCGCCACCGGCGCGAACGCGCCCGCGTCGTGCGTGTCGAGAATCAGCCGGGTCACGTCGTCGATGTCGTAGGGGATCACCGGTTCGGCGAGGAACGCGGTCAGCGGTACGTCCGCCAGCGCCCAGCGCGCCGCGACCCGCTCCTGCGCGGACGCCGCGGCCAGCCCCGCCAGCCGGTCGCCGGAACGCTCCGGGCTCGCGGCGGCGAGCAGGCGCGCGAGGGAGCCGAAGCGGTAGCTGTGGCCGCCGAGCGTGGAGGTGTACGTACTCATGTCGGCGACCGTACGAGGCGCGTGTTGCCCCCAGATTTCCTCAGATTTCTAAAGGTCTGGTTGACAAACATTTAACGTCCCGCAACCCTTTCCCGACTCATTGGACATACAGAGTTCCGGTCCAGCGCACCACCCGAGCGGCACGAGAGGAACCATCCCGATGGCAGTGGACGAGTCAGTCGCCCCGGCGGCGAAAGCAAGCGAGGACGGCGCCGTTCACCGGCTCAAGCCCAACGCCATCGGCCTGCTGGGCGTGGTCTTCATGGCCGTCGCGACGGCCGCCCCGATCACCGCGATGACCGGCAACGTGCCCTTCATGGTCTCGTCCGGCAACGGCATAGGCGCCCCGGCGAGCTACCTCGTCGCAATGGTCGTCCTGGCAATCTTTTCCGTCGGCTTCACCTCGATGGCGAAGCACATAACATCCACGGGCGCCTTCTACGGCTTCATCTCCTACGGCCTCGGCCGCACCGTCGGACTGGCCTCGGGACTCCTCGCCACGTTCGCGTACGCCGTGTTCGAGCCGGCCCTCATCGGCATCTTCTCCACCTTCGCCACCGGAACCTTCAAGGACCAGACGGGACTTGACATCCCGTGGTGGGCCTTCGCGCTGGTGATGCTCGCCGTCAACTCGATGGGCACCTGGTTCGGCGTATCGGTCGCCGAGAAGCTCCTCGTGGTCCTGCTCGGCACCGAGGTGACCGTCCTCGCGGCGATGGCGATCTCGGTCGCCCTGCACGGCGGCGGCCCGCACGGCTTCACCTTCGGCCCGGTCAACCCGGTCAACGCGTTCAAGGGGACGTCCGCCGGTCTCGGTCTCTTCTTCGCCTTCTGGTCGTGGGTCGGCTTCGAGTCGACCGCGATGTACGGCGAGGAGTCCCGCGACCCGAAGAAGATCATCCCCAAGGCGACGATGATCTCCGTCCTGGGCGTCGGCGTCTTCTACGTCTTCGTCTCCTGGATGGCCATCATCGGCAACGGCGAGTCCGAGGCCGTGAAGGCCGCGTCCTCCGCGAACCCGCTCGCGCTCTTCTTCAACCCCACCGAGCACTACGTCGGCCACTGGGCGGTCGACCTCATGCAGTGGCTGATGATCAGCGGCTCGCTCGCCTGTGGCATGGCCTTCCACAACTGCGCGTCCCGCTACATGTACGCCCTGGGCCGCGAGGGTGTCCTCCCCTCACTCAAGAACACCATCGGCCGCACCCACGCACGGCACGGTTCCCCGCACATCGCGGGCCTCGTCCAGACGGCGGTGAGCGCGGTCCTCATCCTCGGCTTCTGGGCCACGAGCAAGGACCCGGCCAACGCGCTGTACGTCCTGCTGGCCATCCTCGGCACGATGGCGATCCTCGTCGTCCAGGCGGTCTGCTCCTTCGCGGTACTCGCCTACTTCCGCAAGAACCACCCCGAGAGCCGGCACTGGTTCCGCACGTTCACCGCTCCGCTGGTCGGGGGTGTCGCGATGCTGGCGGTCGTCGTACTGCTGGTGTCCAACATGAGCGTCGCGGCGGGGTCGGAGTCCGGCTCCCTGGTCCTCAAGGCAACCCCGTGGCTGGTGCTCCTGGTCGCGGCAACGGGCATCGGCTACGCCCAGTATCTGAAGCGCCGGGCGCCTGAGCGCTACGCCTTGCTCGGACGAACGGTTCTCGAAGAAACCAAGGAGCGCTGAGGTTCCCTGCCTCTAGGGGCGCGGGGAACTGCGCGACCAGCCCACCACGGTCTGCGGACGAGTACGAATCTGCGGGAGCGTCGTGGCTGGTCGCGCCCACGCGGCGGAGCCGCACATCGATACAGCCCCGCGCCCCTTAGGTGGCTCCGCCGAACCGTGTTTCCCGGTGAACCCTCCACCGCTCCATCATCGCCACGATCTCCCCGTCCACGAACTCGAAGAACGCGAGGGTCTCGGCCATACGACGCCCCGCAGGCGTATCCGCGCCCAGACTGCTGACACCCTCACGCAGAGCCCCCTCCCAGCGCTTGATCAGCGCCTCGCGATTGGTCAGCGCCTCGTACCACTGATCGCCCTGAACCCGATACCGCTCACGCCGCGAACCAGGCTCACGCTCACGAGCCACCATGTGCTGCTGCGCCAGATACCGCACCGCCCCGGACACCGCCGCCGGACTGATCCGCAGCTGCGAACCCAGCTCACCGGAGGTCATCGCACCGTCGTCGGAAGACAGAAGCGCGGCGAAGACCCGCGCCGGCATCCGCTGCATCCCGGCCTCGACAAGCTGCGCCGCGAAATTCTCCACGAACTTCGAGACCGCCTCCTGGTCCCGCTCCGCCTCATCCCTCATGGACCCACCCTACCCGCGCTTCACACACTTCCTTAACTTCACAAATTTCTGAAAGAAGCGTACGTTCGGCTCCATGACGAAGGCAATCACCGTCTCCGGACTGCACAAGGCGTTCGGCAGGACGCAAGCCCTCGCGGGTCTCGACCTGGACGTCGAAGCCGGCGAGGTGCACGGCTTCCTCGGCCCCAACGGCTCCGGCAAGTCCACGACGATCCGCGTCCTGCTCGGCCTCCTCCACGCGGACTCCGGCGCGGCCCAACTCCTCGGCCGCGACCCCTGGACCGACGCCGTCGAACTGCACCGCCGGGTCGCCTACGTCCCCGGCGACGTCACCCTGTGGCGCAACCTCTCCGGAGGCGAAGTCATCGATCTCTACGGCAGGTTGCGCGGCGGCCTCGACAAGTCCCGCCGCGCCGACCTCATCGACCGCTACGAGCTGGACCCCACCAAAAAGGGCCGCACGTACTCCAAGGGAAACCGCCAGAAGGTCGCCCTCGTCGCCGCGTTCGCCTCCGACGTCGACCTGCTGATCCTCGACGAACCGACCTCCGGCCTCGACCCCCTGATGGAGGAGGTCTTCCAGCGCTGCGTGGAGGAGGAACGCGACCGGGGTCGTACGATCCTGCTCTCCTCCCACATCCTCAGCGAGGTGGAGGAGTTGTGCGACCGGGTGAGCATCATCCGCAAGGGCCGCACCGTGGAGAGCGGTTCGCTGTCCGACCTGCGCCACCTCACCCGCACCAGCGTGACGGCCGAACTCACCGGCGCGCCCAACGGGTTGGCGTCCATCCCCGGCGTGCATGACCTCGCCATCCAGCACATCCAGAACAGCCAGGGTCATCGCGTCCACCTCCAGGTCGAGGCCGCCCAACTCAACGCCGTACTGCGGTCATTGAGCGAGTCCGGCGTGCGCTCGCTGACCTCGAAGCCGCCGACGCTGGAGGAGCTGTTCCTCCGCCACTACCAGGAGACGGCATGACGGCCGCCGCGTTCCCCGCACACACCGGCACCGGCACCCACTCCGGCAGCTCACGCCAACTGGCAGGCACCGGCGCCCTGTTGAGGTTCAACCTGCGCCGCGACCGCGTGGTGATCCCGGCCTGGGTGGCGGTGACCGGCCTGCTGGTCCTCTCCCTCCCCGGCTCCCTGAAGGCCGTGTACTCCACCCCCGCCGAACGCGCCGACATCGCCCGCCAGATGCTCACCAACAGCTCGCTGCGCGCGACTTACGGCCCCGTGTTCAGCGACTCCCTCGGCGGCCTCACCGCGTGGCGCATCGGCGGCTACGCAGCGATCCTCGCCGGGGTCATGAGCCTGATCGTCGTCGTACGGCACACGCGGGACGAGGAGGAGAGCGGCCGCCAGGAACTCGTCTCCTCGGCGATGGTCGGCCGCCGGGCCCCGCTGACGGCGGCCCTGTTGACGGCGTTCGTCGCCAACTCCGCGCTGGCGCTGCTGATCACGGCCGGTCTGGCAAGCGCAGGCCAGGGATCGGCGGGAGCGCCGGCTCTCGGGCTCGGCATCGGCGGAGTCGGCATGGTGTTCGCGACGCTCGCGGCGATCGTCGCGCAGTTCACGGACAGCGGCCGTTTGGCGAAGGGCCTGACCGGCGGACTGCTGGGCGCGGCCTTCGTCCTCCGCGCCGTCGGAGACTCGACCACCAACAACGGCTCCTCCCCCGCGACTTGGATCTCCCCGATCGGCTGGCTGGAGAACCTGCGCCCGTTCGCGTCCGAACGGTGGTGGGTACTGGCCCTGTTCGTGGCCGCACCCCTCCTCCAGGGCTTGCTGGCCTACGAGTTGGCGGGCCGCCGAGACGTGGGAATGAGCTTCTTCCCAGCCCGCCCGGGCCCGGCCCACGGCCGCCTCGGCACGGCGGGGGCGCTGGCCTGGCGCCTCCAGCGGGGCAGTGTCCTGGGCTGGAGCCTCGGCTTCCTCGCGGCCGGGGTCGCCTTCGGCGGCATCACGAAGGGCGCGGCGGACCTGGTCGGGGACAACGCCAAGACCCGCGAGATCATCGAACGGATGGGCGGCCAGTCCGGCATCGAGAACGCGTTCCTGGCCACGATGGTCGGCATGTTCGGCATGCTCGCCGCGCTGTACGCCGTCTCCTCGGTCCTCCGCCTGCACAGCGAGGAGACCGGCCAGCGCGCCGAACCGATCCTCGCGAACGCGGTGGGCCGCCTGCGCTGGGCAGCGAGCCACCTGGTCATCGCCTTCGGCGGCGCGGTCCTGATCATGCTCCTGAGCGGCCTCGGCCTGACCCTCGGCTACGGCGCCGACCCGGGCCCCATCCTGGCCGCCACCCTGGTCCAACTCCCGGCGATCTGGACCCTGGGCGCCCTCGCGGTCCTGCTCCACGGCCTCTCCCCCCGTCTGTCCCCCCTGTCCTGGGCAGCGGCCGGCCTCGCCCTCCTCCTCGGCTGGATCGGCCCCGCGCTCAACCTCCCCCGGACAGTCCTGGGCATCTCCCCCTTCGGCCACCTCCCGAAGCTCCCGGGCGGCGACATGGCGTGGGGCCCGGTGATCACCCTCACGGTGATCGCCGCCGTCCTGGTCGCCGTAGGCCTGACGGCTCTACGGCGCCGCGACCTCACGACCTGAACCAGGGCACGACCTGAACCAGTGCACGACCTGACGACTGGAGTGTCCTGTACGCCGAGTTGCCGCCGGCGGTGTTGGGTGGGGTCGTGCTGTCACTCGGCGTCCGGGCTCCGGTGCGGCGCGCCACGCAGCACTCAACTGAGCCGAGAGGACACGGCGTTGGGCACAAGCCCGCTGGAGGAAGCGGACGACGACGAAGACGCCGTCGACCTGCCGATGACCGCCGAGATCTACGGCGTGCTGCGCGAACACGCCTGGATCGGGCAGGTCAGCGTGGACCACGACCTGGACGAAGACCTCTTCAGCCTGGCGGTCAAACGGGCCGCCGCCTACGGTTGGAGTTCCACCCGTCTCGGCGCCGGTGCCGAACTCGGCGGGCAACGCTGGGGGCATGCGGACGCGGGCGGGGACTGGTCGCGGGACGGCCGGGTGCGGCAACTCGCCTGGATCACCGTGTATCCCGCGACCGACCTGCGCGAACAGCACCTGCCGGTACTGCCGTTGACCCGGGTCATGGTCGAATCCCTGGGCCGCGTGGGCGAGTTGGACTTCACGGGGCTGACAGTGCGGGTGCCGGTACGGCTCGCGCCGGACACCCGGTTCGATCTGGTCGGGGACGCCGCCTGGTTCGCCCTGGCGGCACCGGACGCGCGGGCGCAGGCGGTCGTCTCCGTCCTGGGCCCGGTCGACACTGTGGCGGAGCGGGTGCGCGAACTGGTCGTACAGCGCGGCCACGGACAGCTCCGCGCGGAACACGTGGAACATGTCGAACGCCTGGCCGGCGCCCACGACCGTACGACCTTCGCGTGCGACCTGCCCGAGTGGACCCCGGACGCCGCGGCCTGGCTCGCGGAGGTCTTCGTCGACGCGTTGCGCGCGGTCGGCGTACGCGACACGGTGGAGATCGCGATCGGCCGAGACACCCCAACTCCCCCTCACCCAGCAGGAGTCAGCCGCCCATGAGAATCGGGATCACCGGACACCGCGGCCTGTCCGGCGAGGTGGAGCGGAAGATACGCGCGTTCATCGAGGAGACGGTCGCGGCGTACGGCGCCAACACCGGCACCGGAAACGGCAACGGCACCGGCACCGGCACCGGCACCGGACCCGGCAACACGGGCCTGGTGGGCGTCAGTTGCCTCGCCGACGGTCCCGACGCCTGGTTCGCCGAGGCCGTCCTCGACCACACCGGCCAACTCGAAGTCGTCCTGCCCGCCGAGCGGTACCGCGCCGACCTGCCCGCCTGGTACCACCCCGCCTACGACGACCTCCTCCGCCGAGCCACGGAGATCCACCGCACGGGCCTCGACGCCTCCGGCCCCGAGGCCCACATGGCGGGCAGCGAACTCCTCGTGGACCAGGTCGACATACTCCTCGCCGTCTGGGACGGCCAGCCTGCCCGGGGCTACGGCGGCACCGCCGACGTCGTCACCTACGCGCGGGAGCACGACGTCCCCGTGAAGGTCCTCTGGCCCGAGGGCGCCACCCGCGACTGACGTGCGGGGCGGGGCGGGGCGGGGCAGGGCAAGGCAAGGCGGGGCAAGGCAGGTCAGGGCAGGGCGGGGCAGGTGATCAGGCGGCGTCGAGAGCCGCCGTGATCTTCCGGATCATGGCCGTCTCGGCGGGCCCGGCGCCTCCCTTGTTAGCGCGGGAGGCGGCTTCCATGATCGTGGTGATGGTGGCGTGGAAGTTCTCGGCCTCGGCGGGTGCCTTGGTCTTGAGGAGGGTCATCGAGGCGGTCAGGGCGGTGAAGGTGTGGTCGGCCAGGTCGGCGGTGGAACTGCCGTCCAGATCAAGGCCCTTGAGCTTCTCGGCGAGGACGTGACCGACAAGACCGGTCGCGGACGACAGCGCCTTGCCGCCCGCCATACCGGAACGGGTGGAGGAGATCAGGCCGGGGTCGGCCGCCGCCATCAGGGAGACGACGCCGTGGGCCGCGGTCTGGAGGGTGAGCTTCTCGGCGGGGGTGAGGATCTCGGTGGAGGTGGTCTTCTCGGTGGTCTTCTCGGTGGTCTTCTCGGACATGGGAGTCTCTTTCGTGAGGGTGGGGTGTGGCACAACTGCCGTAGGACAGTGGTCTGTTGGGGTGGAAGGTCAGGCGGTGGCTTCGGCCTGGTTGCCGACTGCCCTGCGGGGCAGGGCGAAGCACAGGGCCGCGCAGAGGACGTAGGCGCCGATCGCCCAGGGGCCCGCGTGGGTGATGGCGGCGGTGAGGCCCTTGTCGGCGTGGGAGAAGAAGGCGTTGCCGATGACCGCGACGCCGAGCGCTCCGCCGAACTGCTGGGCCGTGGAGAGGATTCCGGAGGCGCCGCCCGCTAGGCCGCTCGGCACGGTGCTCAGGATCGTGTTGACCAGCGGGATGATCAGGAGGATCAGACCGACGCCCGCCAGGAACAGGCCCGGGACCAACGGCCAAGCCCCGGTGTGGAGTTGGGCGGCATCTTGTGCCGCGTGCCGGACCCAGAACAGGCCGCCCGCCATGACCAGCGCACCGAGGATCAGTACCGTACGGCCGAACTTGGCGACCAGCGGGTCGACCCCGGGCGCGGCCAGGATCGAGCCCGCACTGAAGGCCACCATCAGCAGACCGGCCTGCGTGGGGGTGTAGCCCTGGCCGGACTGGAGCCAGATGGTGAAGACCAGGAAGAAGCCGGACATGCCGCCGTAGAAGAGGAGTTGGACGAGCAGGCCTGCGCTGAAGGCGGGCTTCCTGAACAAGTCCGTTGGGAGGAGGGGGTGTTCGATGCCTCGGCGCTTCTCCGAGAGCGTCAGTGCGGCGATCGCGGCCACGCCCGCGGCCAGGCAGAGCCAGCCCCACAGCGGCCAGCCGTTCGAGCGGCCCTGGACCAGCGGGAGCACGATCGCGACCAGGCCCGCGGCAAGGACCAGGTTGCCGGGCAGGTCTATGCGGCCCGTGAAGGCGCGGTTCTTGGAAGCGGGGATCCACTTGGCGCCGAGGATGAGGACCACGGCCGCCAGCGGGAGGTTGATGACGAAGATCGTGCGCCAGCCCCAGCCGAACAGGTCCCAGTCGGTCAGTACGCCGCCGAGCAGCACGCCCACGGCGGTGGAGATGCCGGCGATCGCGCCGTACAGGGCGAACACCTTGCCGCGTTCCTCGCCGTCGAACATCGTGCGGAACGAGGCGAGGATCTGCGGCATGATCACGGCCGCCGCCACGCCCTGGAGGCCGCGCGAGGCCACGAGCACCCCGGCCGAGGCCGCCAGCGCGCTGGCCAGGCTCGTCAGCGCGAACGCGGTGACGCCGAGCAGGAACAGCTTCTTGCGGCCGTAGCGGTCGCCCAGGTGCCCGGCGATGATCAGCGTGGCGGCGAAGCCGAGCATGTACGCGGACACGGTCCACTGGAGATCGGCGGGGGTGGCCTTGAGGCCCTTGCCGATGGAGGGCAGCGCGGTGTTCACGATCGACCCGTCGATCATGTCCAGCAGCGCCGCGAGGATCATCACGAACGCCGCCGCCCACCGCTTGGGATAGGGCACCGGCCCGCCGCCGCCGTCAGCGGCTACGTTCATGGTGTTGGTCGTGCTGGACGACATGGCGTGGACTCCTCGGGTCGGTCAGTTCTGCTTGACTTTCATACATCTTGGCTTTCAAGCTAATAACCGATAGTTACGATGCAGGGAGATATCTCGAATGTCAAGCGGAACGGCGTCGGACGCGGGCTCAGGGTCGGTCGAGGCGCGGCTGGGCGCGGCCGTGCAGGCCTATCAGAGCGCCGTCGACGACTTCGACCGCGAGCTGGCCCGGCTCATGGGGGTCAACGAGACCGACCTGCGCTGCCTGGAGATCCTCTTCGCGGTCGAGGAGATCACCCCGCGCGAACTGAGCCGGCAGCTGGGCCTGACCACCGGGAGCGTCACCACGATGCTCGACCGGCTGGAGAAACTCGCCTATCTCACCCGCACGCCGCACCCCGACGACCGGCGCAAGACCCTGATCCGGGTCACCCCGGAGGCGGCCCAGCGCGCCTTCGGGCTGATCGGGCCGTTCCTCGACGACGCCGGGCGGAAGGTGTTCGGCCGTTACACCCCCGAGCAGCTGGAACTGGTCATCGACTACCTGACCTTCTCCCGCGACGTCCAGCAGCAGCACGTCGAACGGTTGCGGAAAGCGCCCGCCCCCGGCCCCGCCCGCACGGGTGGCCGGCAGGTCCGGGGCCCCCGGGGCGGGGCGGCGACGTAGGTCCGACTCGGTGACTATGAGAGGCCGTTACCCCACCTCGACGCTCAGCCCCTCCAGTCCCCGGATCACGAAGTTCGGCTTGCGTTCCGGCTCCGCCGCGAGCCGCAACGTCGGGGCCTTCTCCAGCAACGCCCCCATGGAGGCGGCGAGTTCGATACGGGCCAGGGGTGCGCCGATGCAGTAGTGGATGCCCGCGCTGAAGCTGATGTGCGGGTTGTCCGCGCGGGTGAGGTCCAGGCGCTCGGGGTCGGTGAAGACCGCCGGGTCGTGGTTGGCCGCGCCGAACAGCATCGCGATCTCCGCGCCGCGCGGGATCGTCGCACCGTCGATCTCGATCTCGTCCAGCACCCACCGCTCGAAGAGCTGGAGCGGGGTGTCGTAGCGCATCAACTCCTCGACGGCGGACGGGATCAGGGAGTGGTCCGCGCGGAGGGTCGCCAGCTGGTCCGGGTTGCGGAACAACGCCCACCAGCCGTTCACCGTGGAGTTCACCGTCGCCTCGTGGCCCGCGTTCAGCAGGAGGACGGCGGTGGAGATCAGCTCCTGCTCGGTGAGGCGGTCGTCGTCCTCGTCGTGGGCCGCGATCATGCCGGAGATGAGGTCGTCGCCCGGGTTCTTGCGGCGGGCCGCGATCAACTCGCGTAGATACGACGAGAATTCGTTCGACGCGCGGACCGCCTTCGCCGCCGTGTCCTCGGACGGGCTCAGTTCGTACATCCCGCAGATGTCCGCCGACCAGGGGCGCAGCGGGGCGCGGTCCGACTCCGGGATGCCCAGCATCTCGGCGATCACCGCGACGGGGAGCGGCTCCGCCACGTCCGTGAGGAGGTCGCCGCCGCCCTTCGCCACCAGGGCGTCCACCAGTTCGCCCGCCAACTGGCTGACGTACGGCCTCAGTTGCTCGACCGTGCGCGGGGTGAACGCCTTCGACACCAGGCGCCGGATGCGGGTGTGGTCCGGGGGTTCCAGGTCGAGCATGCCGTGGTCGTTGAGGGTGTGGAACGGCTCGTGCTCGGGCGGGGGTGCCGTACGGCCGAAGTCCTCGTGGGTGAAGCGGTGTTGGTAGGTGCGGCCGAGGCGGCGGTCGCGGAGGAGCGCCGAGACGTCCGCGTGGCGGGGGACCAGCCACTGGTCCGTCGGCTCGTAGTACGTGACCCGGCCCCGGTCGCGCAGTTCGGCGTAGGCGGGGTACGGGTCGGACACGAACGCCGGGTCCCAGGGGTCGAAGGCGAGGTCGTCAGCAGCTGCCATGCACGGACGCTAACCGGTGGACGAGCTTCTGACCAGGGGGTCCTGGCTGCTGTCCAACGGATCTCGGGGTGTCTTGACCAGTGTCCACAGCCTTGTGGACCTGTGGTGAACGGTTGCGGGGCCCGGTCCTCCACTCCTGACGCCGTTGGCCCACCCCGTCAGCGGGCCGGGGCAGGTGTATGCGGCTGAGAAAATGTGACACTTCAGCTGGAAGTGTCACATTTCCGAATCGGCAGCCCACCGCGCCGGATGCGTCAACAGCGTCGAGGCCGGACGCACGCAGCGGCTCGCGCACGAGCTGCGGGAACTGCGCACCGCGTGCGGCGGGCCGTCGTACCGCGGGCTCGTCCGGTTCGAGCCCGGTGACGAGGAGCTGTTCTGCGGGCGGGAACGGCTGGTCGGGGAGCCGTCCCTAACCCGGTCTCACCAGTCTCGCCTCGTACGCGAACACCGCCGCCTGCGTACGGTCCCGCAGCCCCAGTTTCACCAGGACCCGGCTGACGTGGGTCTTGATCGTCGACTCGGCGACCACCAGCCGCTCGGCGATCTCCCCGTTCGACAGTCCCTGCGCGATGAGGACCAGCACCTCCGTCTCCCGCTCGGTCAGATCCCCGTACGTCCCCTGCTGCGCGGCCTGCATCAGACGGGGTGTCTCGGACAGCTTCGAGAACTCCGTGATCAGCCGCTTGGTGACGGAGGGCGCGAGCAGCGCCTCGCCGGCCGCCACCACCCTTACCCCGTCGGCGAGTTGGCGTGCCGAGGCGTCCTTGAGGAGGAACCCGGAGGCGCCCGCCCGCAGCGCCTGGTACACGTACTCGTCGAGGTCGAACGTGGTGAGCACCAGCACCTTCGCCGCACCGTCCGCCGCGACAATCTCCCGGGTCGCCTCGATACCGTTCATCTCCGGCATCCGGATGTCCATCAGCACGACGTCCGGGGCCAGTTCACGCACCCGCTCGACCGCGTCACGCCCGTTCACCGCCTCGCCGACGACCTCGATGTCCGGCATCGCGCCCAACAGGACCGAGAAGCCCTCGCGCACCATCATCTGGTCGTCCGCGATCAGTACGCGGATCGTCATGCGTCCCCTTCCCTCGCACCCGGCACCGGTTCACCCGCGCTCGGCACCGGTTCGCTCGCACTCGGCACCGGCAGGAACACCGTCACCTCATAGCCGCCGTCGTCCACCGGGGCCACCGTCATCTCGCCGTTCAGCATGGACACCCGCTCCCGCATCCCCGTGATGCCGTGCCCCGCACCCGGCGAGGGCTTCACCAGGCTCGGCTCGGGCATCGGGCCGTTGACTATCCGCAGGCCCAGCCCGCCCAGCACGTAACCGATCTCCACCCGGGCACTCGCACCGGGCGCGTGCCGCAGGGTGTTGCTCAACGCCTCCTGCACTATCCGGTACGCCGACAGCTCGACGCCCTGCGGAAGTTCACGCACCGCCCCCGTCACCCCCTTGTCGACGCTCAGGCCGGCGTCGCGCACATTGGCGAGCAGCGCCTCCATGTCGGCGAGGGTGGGCTGCGGGGCGTCGGGCGCCTCGTAGTCCTCCGCGCGGACCACGCCCAGGACCCGTCGCAGCTCGGTCAGGGCCGCCACCGCGTTCTCCCGGATCGTGACGAACGCGCGCTCCAGCTCCGGCGGCGGGTTCTCCACGCGGTAGGGCGCGGCCTCCGCCTGGATGGCGACCACCGACATGTGGTGGGCGACCACGTCGTGCAGCTCGCGGGCGATCGTCGTGCGCTCCTCCAGCAGCGTGCGCCGGGACCGCTCGTGCGCCGTCACCGTCAGCTGCGCGGTCACCTCCTGCCGGGCCTCCCGGCGTATCTGCCAGACCGCGACGCCGAGCAGGACCAGCGCGGAGCTGAACAGCACCTCCGCCGTGTCGGAGCGGAAATCGCGGCCGTCGGAGACGTTGCCGGCGATGAAGCCGTAGACCGCCGTCAGTACCCACATCCAGGCGGCGGTGCGCGGCCGGGTGCGTAGGGCCACGATCGTCAGCACGAACAGATGGCAGGCAAAACTGCCGGCCAGCCACGGCCACGAGTCGTCCCACTCGTTCGCCAGCATCGTGGCGACCGGGGTGGCGACCATGGACAGCCAGAACGCGCCGACCGGCCGCACCATCGTCAGCAGCACCGGCGCCAGGGCGAGCAGGCCGAGGATCGTGTTGCTGCCCGCGCCGCGGATTCCGTTGTCCGAGGCGATGAGCATCGCGAGCAGGCCGGCCGCGATGATCAGGGCGTGCGGGCTCCAGGCCGCGTACTCCCGCGCCCGCCCTTTCAGGCGCCGGGTCAGCGGGCCTTCGGCGGTGGAGCGGGGCAGCGGGCGGTAGGCGAAGGCATCGTGGAACAGCTCCTGCCGCAGCCCGCGCAGGGCGTCCACGGCCAGCCTGAACTCCGGGCTGCGCGGCTTGGCGGCGGCGCCTGGCGGCAACTGCTGGGTCGTCTCGGTCACATTCAAAACGGTAGGCGGCGGGGTGGGTAGCCGTCGTCACCTGTGAGAAGGGTCCTGGGCCGTCCGTCTCAAGTACTACGGGTATGCCCGACGGGCTGGTTTCAGCGGCTTGGGTGGCTGCCGTGGTCGCCGCAGTCGCCCTCGCCGCCGTGGCTTCAGCGGCCGCCGCCCGGCCGGACCAGCCCCGACTCGTAGGCGAACACCGCCGCCTGCGTACGGTCCCGCAGCCCCAACTTCACCAGGATGCGGCCCACATGGGTCTTCACGGTCTGTTCGGCGACGACCAGGTGCTCGGCGATCTCCGCGTTGGACAGACCCTGCGCGATCAGTGCGAGGACCTCCGTCTCGCGCTCGGTGAGGTCGCCGACGCGTGACTTGAGCGGGGTGCGCGGGGTGCCGTTCAACCGGGAGAACTCGGCGATCAGGCGGCGGGTGACGCCGGGCGCGAGCAGCGCGTCACCGGCCGCCACCACCCGTACCGCCTCGGCCAGTTGGTCGGCGGACGCGTCCTTCAGGAGGAAGCCGGAGGCACCGGCGCGCAGTGCCTCGTACACGTACTCGTCGAGGTCGAAGGTGGTGAGCACCAGGACCTTGATCTGCGGGGTCGCGACGGTGATGAGACGGGTCGCCTCGATGCCGCCGAGTTCGGGCATGCGGATGTCCATGAGGACGACGTCCGGGGCGAGTTCGGCGACCTTGGTCACCGCGTCCAGGCCGTCGACCGCCTGGCCGACCACCTCTATGCCGGGCTGGGCGTTGAGCAGCACGGTGAAGCCCTGCCGGACCATCTGCTGGTCGTCGGCGATCAGTACGCGGATGGTGCCGCTCGTCATGGGTTCTCGTCTCCTGTCGGGAAGATGATCTCGGGGACGGGGAGTCCGTCGGGGTCGACGGGTTCGTCGGGGAGTGCGACGCCGTCCCGGGGCAGGAACGCGACGATCGCGAAGCCGCCGTGGAGTGTTCTCGTCGCGGTCAGGTGGCCGCCGAGCATCGACGCGCGCTCCCGCATGCCGAGCAGGCCGTGACCGGCGCCCGGGGAGGGCTGGACGGCTTGCCGCGGGCGGGAGTTGGTGACCGTCAGCTGCAGCCCCTCGGGGAGGTGCGTGACCTCGACGGCGACCGTGGAACCGGGCGCGTGACGCAGCGCGTTGCTGAGCGCCTCCTGGATGATCCGGTACGCCGACAGTTCCACGCCGGGTGCCAGCGGGCGCGCCTCGCCCCTGATGTCGCTGTGCACGTCGAGACCGGCGGCCCTGGTGTTCTCCATCAGGGCGTCCAGCCGGTCCAGCGTGGGCTGCGGGGAGTGGGGGGCGGCACCGGTGCCGGGGGCGGCGATGGCGTACGGGTCCTCGGGGTACTCCGGGTTCTCCGCGCGGAGCACACCGAGGACCCGGCGCAGTTCGGCGAGGGCTTGGAGGGCGTTCTGCCGGATGCCGTCGAGGTTCTCCCTGAGCTCGTCCGACGGGTTCTCGACCAGGTGGGGCGCCACTTGGGCCTGGATGGAGATCACCGACATGTGGTGCGCGACCACGTCGTGCAGTTCGCGGGCGATACGGCTGCGCTCCTCCAGGAGGGTGCGGTGGTGCCGCTCCTCCGCCGTGATCGTCACCTGCTCGACGAGCTGGGTACGGGCCTCGCTGCGACCGCGCAGGGCGGTACCGACGAGGACGGCCACCGCGCAGACGGCCACCGCGACCGTGCCCGTCGAGGAGTAGCTCTGGGCGCCGAGCACCCCCTGGACGACGAACGTCGTCAGCCCGGTCGCGGCCAGCGCGGCGAGCGCTCTGCGGGCGGGTACGCGCAGCGCCAGCAGCAGGAGTACGGCGGCCTGGACGATGACTTCGGTGGTGCTCCAGGGCCAGTCGGGGCCGGGGTACGGGCCGTGGTCCAGGGCGGGACGGGGGTCCAGGGCGGCACGCGCGGCCAGTGCCGTGACGGCCGCGGTGGTCAGGGACAGCGCCCAGGCAGGGAACGGGCGACGCAGGGCGAGGACCAGGGCGACGCCCTGCCCGAAGCCCGCCAACAAGCCCTGGACCACGCCCAGTTCGTACTCGCTCATCATCTCGTCCATGCCGGACAGGGAGAGGCCCAGAGCGGCGAGGGAGACGAGGGCGTACGTGACGTGGCGCAGCCGGCGGTGTCCGGGGAACAGCGTGGGGACGGTGGGCGGGGTCTCGGCACCGTCGGCGACTGCGGTCATCTGGTCAACCCTAGGCACGATGTGGGGACTTCGCCCGGAGGCGGGTACGGAAACCGGTCCTGACCGGGTTCGGGCGCGGGTCCTGCTCGTACGTCCGGAACGCCGTCCAGCAGACCGTCAGGGCCAGGGCGAACACCGGGAGCCAGGCGACTCGGGCCGCGACCCACATCAGGTCGTCGGGGCGCGTGTGCAGGCCGGGCAGGTGGCCCGCGGGGAGGGTCGTGGCCGTGGTGGCCATCAGGGCCGTCTGGTGCCAGAGGAAGATCGTCATCGCGGAGAGGTTGACCAGGGCCACCGCCGACCAGGCGAGCGGGCGGTGCATCGTGCGGCGCAGGCGGTCGCGGAGGAGCAGGGCGAGGCCGCACTGAGCCAGGCCGAAGGTGACGGCGGCCAGGGTCGGCGGGTCGAGGTTGGAGATCGTGGTGCCGGGGACGCCGACCATCGACGCCGGGTAACCCGCCCGGAGGACGAGCGCCGCGGTCGCCGCCGTACCGCCCGCCAGCAGGACCCAGCCCGCGCGGGCACGGTCCAACTCGCCCCGGGTCCAGGCCGCGCCCAGGGTGTACGGCACCAGCCAGCACGCCGCCACGTTCACCCAGCCGAGCCAGGACGGGCCGCCGAGTCCGAAACGGATCAGGTCCACATGCAGTACGACGGCCAGCGGCCACAGCGGGTTCAGCCGGGTCACCAGGGGCGTGGCCGCCGTCAGGCCCGCGAACACGAGCAGGAACCACATCGGCGACAGCGCCAGTTTGACCAGGGTGCGCACCGTCTCGAAGTCCGCGCCGGACACGAGCAGCGCGATCGCCGTCACCGTCCACAGGGCGAGGAGCCCGGCCGCCGGCCTGAACAGCCGGGCCAGCCGGGCGGTCAGCCATTGCCCGTACGTCGTGCCCCGGGCCCGCGCGGAGGCGTAACCCCGGGTCGCCACATGGCCGCCCACCAGGAAGAACACCGCCAGCGTCTGGAACACCCAGGAGATGGGCGCCAGCCACGGCATGTGCTGCAACGGGCTCGCCGTGTGCAACGTACCGCCGTCCGCGACCAGTGCCGTCACCAGCCAGTGCCCCAGGACGACACCGAGGATCGCGAGGGCGCGCAAGGCGTCCACGGCGCGGTCCCGGTCGGGCGGGGTCGTGGTGTCGACGCGGGCGGCAGCGTGCCGTACGCCGCGCAGGCCCTGCCGTATCCCGATCCCGATCCCGTTCGTCCTCGTACTGCTCAGGGTCCGCTCACGCATGGGTCACCTCCGAGGTCTCGCCCAGGACGATCCGGGCGAGGTTGGCCAGGGAGGCCGTGCCCGGGGTGAAGTAGTCGCTGTGGCCGACGTCGCCGGCCGCGAAGACATGGGCGCCGAACGCCGGGGACACCGGGTCGGTGCCGAAGCCGACGGTCGTGCCGAACAGGTCCTCGCTGACGTGCGGCACGCCTCCGACCCAGTCGTCGGCACCGCGTCCCGCCCAGACGCGGGCCGGGGTGTGCAGGTCGGCGGCGGAGTCGACTCCCGTACCGGGGCTGCCGATCACCGCGATGTCGGACACCGCCAGGCCGGGGGCAGCTCGGCCGCAGACCACCGTGCCGTACGAGTGGCACACCAGCGTGATGTGCGCCTCGCGGCCGGTGACGGCGTGCAGCTGCCGTATGAACTCCCGCAGATGCGGGGCCGCTTGGTCCGCTCTGCCCGCTGTCAGGACCGTAGTGCTCACCGTGCGCGGGGTCCGGTAGCCGAGCCAGGACACCACCGCCGTACGGGAGTTGGGGGCCTCCAGAGCCAGTTGGCGGTGCAGGTTGAGCGCGGTCGCGCGGAAGCGGTCGTAGGTGTCGAGCGTGGTGTCGGAGCCCGGGACCAGGACGGCCACGCGGTCGGCGTGCGCCAAGTCGCCGAAGACTTCCGTCGCTTGGCCCTCGCCCCGACCGTCGAAGGTGAGGAGGTTCCGGTCCGGGCCGGCCATCGCGCGGTCCACCGCGGCGCGACGGTCGTCGCCGTCGGCGGCGGCCATCCGGGACGCCTCACCGGCGTTGGCCCGGTTCGCCGCGTACGCCTCGTCCAGCGTGGCCGGTGTGAGCGGGGCGAGAGCGGCGGGTGCGGGCGCGGGGATCTCGGGCCGCGCCGCGGCCGAGAGGGGGATCACGACGGCCCCGGTGACGAACGCGGCGAGAAGGGCGCGACGCCATCTGCCCGCACGGCGACGCCTGTTCGCCCGCGGCACGGGCCCCTCGGCAACTTCCGTACCCGGCTCGGCAGTTGCCGCCTCGGCCGCCGCCCCCGTATCGAGCCCTGTGTCGAGCCCCGCCCCCGTACCCATCCCGGTCTCCCCTCCCAGTCCGCCCGGTTGTCGGGCTGGATCATCTGGAAGGAAAATTACGGATCCGAGGTCGTCGTCCGCGTCACGCCAGAGAGCTCACCTGCGCCGTAGCTCTCAGGTATTACGGGTATGACCGGGACGGCCGACCGACAACCGGCAGCCACCCACCACTCCCCCGGTCGCTCACTACTCGCCGGTCGCTCACCACGCCAGCTGGGCGATCTCCTCCGCCACCACCGCGCACGCGTCCGCCGCCGGGTCGATCAGCGGGAAGTGGCCGACGTCCTCCAGCAGCGTGAGGCCGACGACCTCGCCCGACTTCGCCGCCGCGTCCGCGTAGGACTCGGCGACCGCCTGGGGGACGTCGATGTCGGCGCGGCCCTGGACCAGGGTGGTCGCGATGCCGGTGGGGAGGAGGAGCGACGGGTCGGCGTACGGCAGGCGCTCGGCGAACTTGGCTTCTCCGCCCAGGAGTTGAGCGGCCGCTCCGCCGCACACCGCCAGTTTCTCGGCGACCGTGAAGTCGGCGATCGGGGCGAGGGCGACGACGCCGCGCAGCGCGGCGGGGGCGTCGGTGCGCCAGGGGGCGTCCTTCGGGAGGACGTGCCGGGCCGCGGCCCAGAGGGCGAGGTGGCCGCCCGCCGAGTGCCCGGTGATCACCGTGCGGCGCGGATCGGCCTGCGGCAGCGCCTCCCGTACGAGCGCGGGGAGCGCGTCCAGTGCCGCCGCGACGTCGTCGAAGGTGTCCGGCCAGCGCCCAGCGAGCGGGCCTCCGGTAGCGCCGATCGCACTGCCCTGCGCCGGAATTGAGGCACCCTCCGCAGGACTCGCGGGCCCCCGCCGGTACTCGACGTTGGCCACCGCGAACCCCCGGCGCGCCAGGAAGTCCGCGAACGGGGTGATGTGCCGGCGGTCGTACGGGGCGCGCCACGCGCCCCCGTGGAGTACTACGACCAGGGGTGGAGCCTCGCCCGGCATGCGTGCGCCGCGCGGGGCGTAGAAGTCGATCACCTGGTCGGGGTGGTCGCCGTACGCGGCGGTGCTGTCGGGGTCGACGGCGGGATGCGAGAAGGCCGACTCCTCTTCTGCGGCGGCACGTGCGGCTGCGGCGTCCGGCATGCTCCAACCTCTCAGCGACGAAACGGATTTGGACGGTTCGGATGTGGCGGACCTGGGGAAGGTTGCGGCCGTTGGCGGGACGCTATCAGGCCGGTGACGTGCGCGGACACGCGGATGTCACGCTGGGTGAGGGTTAAACGGTTCTGCTGTTTCGTTACGCTGACGCCGTGCCCGTCACGGCACCTCATCAGCACCCCCAGGAGCCCATCATGTCTGCCGAACCCGACCCCGAACCCGGCACCCTGCGCCCCGGTGGCCGCACGGCACGCGTGCGTACGGCGGTGCTGCGGGCCGCGGGTGACGTGCTGGCCGAGCAGGGCGTCGACCGGCTCGACCTCTCGGACGTCGCCCGGCGGGCGGAGGTCGGCAAGACCACGGTGTACCGGCGCTGGGGTTCGGTGACCGCGCTGGTCGCGGACCTCCTCGTCGACATGGCCGAACAGTCGCTGCCGCGCGAGGAGACGGGCTCCCTGCTCGGCGACCTGCGCGCCAACGCCCTGCTCGTGCAGCGCACCCTCGCCGATCCCCGACAGGGTGCCCTGTTCCGCGCCGTCATCGCCGCCGCGACCTGCGACATCCGTACGGCCGAGGCCCTGCGGCACTTCTACGAGGTGCGGGTCGCCGAGTGGGCGCCCTGCGTCGAACAGGCCGTGGCGCGCGGGGAGTTGCCCGCCGGCACCGATCCCTCTCAGGTCGTACGGGCCGTATCCGCGCCCCTCTACTACGAGTTGCTGACCACCGGGACCGCCCCGGACGCCCCCGCCGCGGAGCGCGCCGCGCGCGCCGCGCAGGCCGCCGCCGTGGCAGGGGTGTATGTCATCAGCCTCTCCGGCGATCTAACCGCTCGCGTTCCCTACGGCGGTTAGATCGAGGTACAGCTTCTAGCGGATCACGTCTCCCAGCGTCCGGGCCGCCCGCTCCACGTCCGCGAACCCGACGTACAACGGCGTGAATCCGAACCGCAGCACGTCCGGGTGCCGGAAGTCGCCGACCACGCCCCGTTCGATCAGCCGCTTCATCACATCCCCGGCGTCCGCACACCGCAGCGCGACCTGGCTGCCGCGCTCCGCGTGGGCCACCGGAGTCACCGACTCCACCCGCCCGGCGGGGACGTACGACGCCACGCACTCCAGGAAGAAGTCCGTCAGGGCAAGGGACTTGGCCCGCACCGCCTCGATCGAGACGCCGTCGCCATCGCCATCGCCATCGCCATCGCCATCACCGTCCCACACCTCAAGGGCCGCTTCGAGGGCGAGCATGGAGAGGATGTCCGGCGTGCCCACGCGACCGCGCAGGGCACCGGCGGCGGGTTCGTACTCGGAGCGCATGCCGAAGGGCTCGGCGTGCGAGTTCCAGCCGGGAAGCGGGGAGTCGAAGCGCCCCTGCAACTCCCGCCGCACATACAGATACGCGGGTGAACCCGGGCCGCCGTTCAGGTACTTGTAGGTGCAGCCGACCGCGAGGTCGACCCCGTGCTCGTCGAGCCCGACCGGCAGCGCGCCCGCGCTGTGGCACAGGTCCCAGACGACCACGGCACCCGCCGCGTGCACCGCGGCCGTCAGCGCGGGCAGGTCGTGCAGCCGGCCGGTGCGGTAGTCGACGTGGTTGAGGAGCACCGCCGCCGTACGGTCGCCGAGCGCGCCCGGCACCTCGGCGGGAGCCACCGGCCGCAGCGTGCACCCGGTCATCCGGGCCGCCGACCCGGCGATGTACCCGTCCGTGGGAAAGGTCGTGGCGTCGACGACGATCTCGTCCCGCCCCGATCCGGCCGTCATCCGCACCGCCGCCACAAGTGCCTTGAAGACATTGACACTTGTGGAGTCGCCGACGACGATCTGCCCGGCCGCCGCCCCGACCAGCGGAGCGATCCGGTCACCGATCCGCTCGGGCGCGGTCCACCACCCGCTCTCGTCCCAGGAGCGGATACGCAGTTCGCCCCACTGACGCCGGACGACGTCCTCGACCCGCCCGGGAACACCGACCGGCAGCGCGCCGAGCGAGTTCCCGTCGAGGTAGACAACGCCATCAAGGACGAACCGCGAACGCACACCGGCCAGTTCGTCACCGGCGTCCAACTTCTCGGCCTTCAGAGCGAGTTCAGACATGGGACCGCGCCGTCCACAGCTCGGGGAACACGTTCTTCTGCGCGCGCTTCTCCAGCCAGGCCACGCCCGCGGAGCCGCCGGTCCCGGTCTTCGCGCCCATCGCGCGCCGGGTGGCGACGAGATGGTCGTTGCGCCATCGCCACACCAGCTCGGCGACATCGGTCAACGCCTCGCCGAGCCGGGCGAGTTCGTCGTCGGCGTCACCGGAGTAGAGGGAGGTCCACACCTGCTCCACCGCGTCCGACGGCTCGTACCGCAGCGTCACGTCACGCGTCAGTACGGCCTCGGGGACCGCGTGCCCGCGCCGGTCGAGAAGCCTCAACACCTCGTCGTAGAGGCTCGGTTCGTGCAGGGCCTTCTCCAACTCCGCGTGCACACGCGGCGCTCCGCGGTGCGGGACGAGCATGGACGCGGACTTCTCGCCGAGGAGGAACTCCATGCGGCGGTACATCGCGGACTGGAAGCCTGAGCCCTCGCCGAGGGCGGCACGGTAGGAGTTGAACTGGGCCGGGGTGAGCTGGCCGAGGGGCCGCCAGGAGGCGTTGAGCGCGTCGAGTTCCCGTACGGAACGCTTCAGCGCGTCGATCGCGACCGGCACCCGGTCCTCGCGCAGGGCCCGCGCGGCGGTCTCCCACTCGTGGACGATGACGGTGAACCACAGCTCCATGACCTGGGTGGTGACCAGGAAGACCATCTCGCCGGGGTCGTCGGAGCGGGTGTGCTGGAGGTGGGTGAGGACGTCGGCCTGGACGTAGTCCTCGTAGGGGGTCGTCCCCTGGAAGTCGAGATGCGGGGCCTCGGGCTCCTGAGGTTCCTGAGCCGGTTGGGACATCGCTGTCTCCTGATGCGTACTCCGGGTAGCGGTCCGCCCCTGCCGTTTTCGACACGGTGGCCCCGGTCCCCACCGGGCATCCTCCCCAATCGTCCCCCGCGACCGCAAGGTCCGCCTGGTCACACCAGGCGGACCTGCATCAACGTCCCCGGACTAGCCGAGCGTCTGGGCCGCCGTGGGCGAGGAGTCCTTCAGGAACTGGCTGCACCGCGTGTACTCCTCCTGCTCCCCGATCGCCTGCGCCGCACGGGCGAGGGCGTGGAGGGCCCGCAGGAACCCACGGTTCGGCTCGTGCTCCCAGGGGACGGGTCCGTGCCCCTTCCATCCACTCCGCCGCAGCGAGTCCAGCCCGCGGTGGTAGCCCGTACGGGCATAGGCGTACGACTCCACGACACTGCCGCGCTCGAACGCGTCATCGGCCAACAGCGCCCAGGCCAGCGAGGAGGTCGGGTACTTCGCGGCGACATCGGCGGGCGTCGCACCGCTCGCGAGGAGGTCGCGCGGCCCGGGGTCTTCGGGGAGGTGGGTCGGGGGCGGTCCCCCGAGGAGGTTCTCGTGAATCGTCATGGGTTCCAGTCTCCCCCAGGGGTGGCGATTGGCTGGCATCCCGGTGCCGCACGGCATCAAGCCGCTACTCAAGACGCCCCTTCCCCGCCCGCGGCTCCAACGGCGGAGCCGTCACCCACCCGTGCGTGAGGCACTCCGGCCGACGGCAGTCCGGGGCCGGGCGGCGGACGGTCGCGTAGGCCAGGACCGACCCCACCACCAGCACCCCCGCGCACCACAGCATCGCCCGGTCGAAGGCGTGGTCGAAGGCCGGGGCCGAGCGGTACGCGTCCGGACCCATGCCTGCCAGCAGGGGCAGGGCTGCTACCGCGATGAGGCCGGCCGCGCGGGCCGCCGCGTTGTTGATGCCGCTGGCCAGGCCCGCCCGCGCGGTGTCCACCGAGGCGAGCACCGTGGCCGTGAGCGGGGCGACCAGGGTGACCATGCCGGCGCCCATCACCAGGAGGGCCGGTACCACGTCGACGAGGTAGGAGGCGTCCGGGCCGACCCGCAGCATCAGGAGCATCGCCGTCGCGCAGAGCAGAGGGCCGACCGTGAGGGGGATGCGGGGGCCGATGCGCTGGGCCAGTTCGCCCGAGCGGGCCGAGAACAGGAGCATCAGGGCGGTCGTCGGGAGCAGCGCCGTGCCGGCCTGGAGCGCCGAGTAGCCCGCCACTACCTGGAGTTGGAGCGCGGTCAGGAAGAAGAAGCCACCGAAGGCCGCGTAGACGCAGAAAGTGACGAGGTTGACCGCCGTGAACTGGCGCGACGCGAATATGCCCGGCGGCATCATCGGGTCGGCGCTGCGCTTCTCGACGTAGACGAAGGCGACGCCCGCCGCCACACCCGCTACGGCGGTCAGTACGACCACCAGCGAGCCGTTGCGCGCCTCGATCAGGGCGTACGTCACGAGCGCGAGCGACACAGCGCCCAGTGCCGCGCCGAGGACGTCGAAGCGGCCGTGCTTGCGGCCGTCCGCGGACTCGGGGACGTGGCGTACGGCGATGGGGGCGCAGATCAGGGCCATGGGGACGTTGATCAGGAACACCCAGCGCCAGCCGGGGCCGTCCACCAGCCAGCCGCCCAGGAACGGGCCGATCGCCGCGCCGATGCCGCCGAAACCGGACCACAGGCCGACCGCCCTGGCCCGGTCGTCGGGGTGGAAGGAGGCCTGGATGAGGGCGAGGGAGCCGGGGGTCAGGAGCGCGCCGCCGATGCCCTGGAGCGCGCGGGCGGCGACCAGGACGGTCACGTTCGGGGCGAGTCCGCACAGCAGCGACGCCGCCGCGAACCACACCACGCCCAGGACGAAGATCCTGCGGCGGCCGTAGCGGTCGCCGAGCGAACCGCCGAGGAGGATCAGGCCGGCCAGCGTCAGCATGTACGCGTTGACCGTCCACTGGAGGGCGGCCAGGTCGGCGTCGAGATCGCGGCCGATGCGGGGCAGGGCGACGTTCACGACGGTGGAGTCCACCATGGCCATGCTGGAACCGAGGACCGTGGTCAGCAGGATCCACTTGCCCTGGGGCGAGGCGAGCCGGACGTCGGACATGCCCCTAGGTATACAGCGAGCCCGGCGCCGTAGACAGACGGCGCCGGGCTCGTGCTGCAGCGGGTTACTTGATCTTCGTGCCCGTGGAGCGCAGGTTCCCGCACGCCTCGGTGACGCGCGCCGCCATCGATGCCTCGCCGAGCTTGCCCCAGGTGCGCGGGTCGTAGGTCTTCTTCGAGCCGACCTCGCCGTCGACCTTCAGGACACCGTCGTAGTTGCGGAACATGTGGTCCGCGATCGGGCGCGTGAACGCGTACTGGGTGTCGGTGTCGAGGTTCATCTTCACGACGCCGTTCTCCAGCGCGGTGGCGATCTCCTCCGGCGTGGAGCCGGAGCCGCCGTGGAAGACGAAGTTGAACGGCTTGCTGCCGGCCGGCTGGCCGTACTTCGCGGCCACGCCCTCGTTCAGCTCCTTGAGCAGGTCGGGGCGGAGCACGACGTTGCCCGGCTTGTACACGCCGTGCACGTTGCCGAAGGACGCGGCCAGCAGGTAGCGGCCCTTCTCGCCGAGGCCGAGCGCCTCGACCGTACGGATCGCGTCCTCGACCGTGGTGTAGAGGGAGTCGTTGATCTCGTGCGAGACACCGTCCTCCTCGCCGCCGGTCGGGGTGATCTCCACCTCAAGGATGATCTTCGCGGCGGCGGCGCGGGCCAGCAGCTCCTGCGCGATGGCGAGGTTGTCGGCGAGGGTCTCCGCCGAGCCGTCCCACATGTGCGACTGGAACAGCGGGTTGCCGCCGGCCTTCACGCGCTCCTCGGAGACGGCGATCAGCGGACGGACGTAGCCGTCGAGCTTGTCCTTGGGGCAGTGGTCGGTGTGCAGCGCGACCGTGACCGGGTACTTCTCGGCGACGATGTGCGCGAACTCGGCCAGGGCCACGGAACCCGTGACCATCTCCTTGGCGTACTGGCCGCCCAGGAACTCGGCGCCACCCGTGGAGATCTGGACGATGCCGTCGCTCTCGGCCTCCGCGAAGCCGCGCAGCGCAGCGTGCAGGGTCTGGGTCGAGGTCACATTGATGGCCGGGTAGGCGAACTTGCCTGCCTTCGCCCGGTCGAGCATCTCGTTGTAGACCTCGGGGGTTGCGATGGGCATCTGTCCGCTCCTTGGTATGTGCGGGTTGGCGATCTTCGCGATCTGCGTGCTACGGCCCTGACCTAGACCTTGGGTGCGACGTCATCGTCGTGCCCATCTTTCCAGACGGGGCCGGATGCTAAGAGGGGGCGGTCAGTCCAGGCCCAGCTCGTCCTTGGAGTAGGCGAAGAGGTACGGCACCCCGGCGCCCTGCTCGATCTTCTCGGCGGCACCGGTCGCCCGGTCCACGATCGTCGCGACGCCGACGACCTCCGCACCGGCCGCGCGCACGGCCTCGACCGCGGTGAGCGGGGAGTCGCCGGTGGTGGAGGTGTCCTCGACGACCAGGACCCGGCGGCCCTTGATCTCGGGGCCCTCCACCTGACGCTGCATGCCGTGCGCCTTCGCGGCCTTGCGCACGACGAAGGCGTCCAGCTTCCGGCCCCGCGCGGCGGCGGCGTGCAGCATCGACGTGGCGACCGGGTCGGCGCCCATGGTCAGGCCGCCGACCGCGTCGAAGTCGAGGTCCGCGGTCAGGTCCAGCAGCACCTGCCCGACGAGCGGGGCGGCCTCGCCGTCGAGGGTGACGCGGCGGAGGTCGATGTAGTAGTCCGCCTCCAGCCCCGACGACAGGGTCACCTTGCCGTGCACCACGGCCTTGTCCTTGATCTGCTGCAGCACCACGCCGCGTACGTCCGTCATGCCGCCCAGCTTAGAGGCGGGTCCACGCCCAGGTCATCGTGGCTTCCAGCGGCTCGATCGGGGTGACCAGGCGGGGCAGGGTGTTCAGGCCGTTCGGCGGGCCGGTCTGCGGTTCCACGCACACGGCGGCCTCCTGCTCGTCGTAGACGACGACCCATTCCTCCGGGCTCGTCACCTTCAGCTCCAGCTGCCCCGGCCAGGTCAGCGTGACGTCGACGCCGTCCGGCATGCCGAAGCAGTCGTCCCAGGGGCTCGGCTGACGGTCGACGCGCTTGCCGGTGGGGAGGTGGTCGTCGCCGCGCTCCTCCTGCCAGGCGGGGCTGAAGTCGACGGTCACGTCCTCGCCGCCGAGGTTGCGGTGGAACCACGGGTGCCAGCCGATCTGCGCCGGGAACGAGTCGTCGTACGCCTCCACCGCCATCGTGAGCGTCAGGGCGTCCCCGGTCAGCGCGACGACCTGGGTGACGCGGCCCGGGTGGGGCCAGGGCTCGACCAGGTCGTACGTGATGACCGCCTCGTCGGCCGACCTGCGGGCGGTGCGCCAGGCGCCGTCGCGGACGGTGCCGTGGATGGCGTGCGGCGGGGAGTTGAGCGGCATCTGGCGGAGGGTCCCGCCGTCGAGGAAGCGGCCGTCGCGGATCCGGCCGCACCAGGGGACCATCGGGAAGCACCCGAACCGCTCGCCCTGGCGCAGGAGTTCGGTGCCGCCGACGCGGAGCCCTCCGATACGGCCGCCGTTGCCCGGCTGTACCGTCACTTCCGCGTCACCCGCGGTCAGCGTGATCTCTTCGTTACTCACGGCACGACCCTACTGGGCGGATCGACGGTCCGATCAAGAGGGCGAACCGCGAACCGTCAACGGCGTTTGCGCAACACCCTGTTGACCACGATCGCCGAGGCCACGATCACCGCCGCGGCCGGGGCCGCCCAGCGGAGGGTGGCGTTCGCCGACACGGTCTGCGGGGCGGGGACGGGGGCGTAACGGCCGCGCGGGGGTGCGTGGTCGACCTCCTCCGCGCTGCGGCCGATCATCGTGCGGCGCGCGTGCGCGGCTTCGGCGGGGGGTACGGGGGTGTCGGCGAAGGTCTCGGAGACGTGCGGTTCGGGTTCGTCCAGGCCGCCGATGCCGGCCACGGGCTCGTCGATGTCATCGATGTCGTCGTTGTCGTCGTTGTCGTCATCGATTCCGTCGGGCTCGTCGGCGAGTGGGCCCTTGGTCGGAGCCGGGACCTCGGTCTCCAGTGCCTCCAACATGGCGGTGGGGTCGGCGAGTTCGGCCGGACCCGATTCCTCCGCCTCCGCCTCCGCCACTCCGCCCGGCTCCCCATCCGCTTCCGCCCCCAGGTTCTCCGCGAACCGGTCCAGCAGCCTGGTCGTCGCCGCTCGCACCGCGTCCGGCGCCAGTTCGGTGATCCGGCCGTCCGCCGTCGCCGTACCGTCGAAGACGAGGGTGCAGCCGCCGTCGGACTCGCGGACGCGCAACGTGAGCCCGAGTTTCACGGAACCGGTGCCGCGGGCCTCGGTGGCGTCGCCCTCCACGGCGTACGTACCGTCGTCCTGCGCGGAGACGCGCACGGAACCCCGGTAGGTGATGGAGTGGCTGCCGACGCGGACCTTCAGGCGTCCGGCGACGGGTTCGGTACCGGCGTCCTGCTGGAAGCCGGGGACGGCGCGGGCGACCCGGGCGGGGTCGGCGAGTGCGTCCCGCAGTCGCTCGGGGGTAACCGGAACGTGCACCTCATGCTCCATGCTTGCCGAGCCTACCTAGGTTGACCGGGGGTACACCTGCCGTTGCCCGGAAGTGCCGGCGTGTTGATGCGGGCGTCGGATGATGCCGACCCGCGCTGAAGAGCAGGCGACCCTCCCGCACACAGGACTTCCCGCACACAGGACCTCAGTACCGCGGATGCACCAACGTGGAAGCCGCCAGCCCCGGCACCCGCGTCCGCTCCGCCGCCCGTTCCTCGCTCGCCAGCCCCGGCTCCACAGGCGCCACCCCCCGAGTCGCCAGCACGAACCCCCAGTCGCGCGGCGCCCGGGACGTGCCCGTCGTGCGGTCCGGGCCCGCCGCGAACCCCGAGGCGCGGCCCCCCACCCGGTACGGGACGGGGTGGAGCCCGGCCGCGCGAACCGTCGAGACCACCGTCCAGAAGACATGGCGCCGGGAGGAGACGGGACCGGCGTGCACGACCAGCCGCCCCCGCTCCGTGAGGGCGCGGCGCGCGAGGCCGTAGAACTCCTGGGAGTACAGCTTCGTGCTGGCGGTGATGCCGGGGTCCGGGAGGTCCGCGATCACCACGTCGTACGACCCCTGGCGCACCGCGCGCAGCCGGTCGAAGGGGTCGCCCGTGGTGACGTGGACGCGCGGGTCGTCGTAGACGTGGTCGTTCAACGCGGACAGGGCGCGGTCGTGGCGGGCCAACCGGACGACGCCCGCGTCGAGTTCGACGATGTCGACGCGGCGCACGCCCCGGTGGCGCAGCACTTCCCGCGCCGCGAGGCCGTCGCCGCCGCCGAGGACGAGCACGCGCGCGTGGGGGCCGTTCATCGCGGGGGTGACGAGTGCCTCGTGGTAGCGGTTCTCGTCGCGTCCGCTGACCCTGAGGCGGCCGTCGAGGAAGAGGTCGAGGGGGCGGCCGTGGTCGCCGCCGGTGAGGACGACCTCCTGGACGTCGGTCTGGAGCGCGACCCGGACGTCCTTGCCGTAGACCGCGTGCCGCGCGGCCCGTTCGAAGTCGTCGACGAGTACGGCGGCGGAGGCGAGGAGGCCGAGGACGGTGAGGTTGGTGATGACCAGGAGCCAGCGGCCCCGGCGGGAGAGGTCGCGGCGGAACAGGCCCAGGACCAGGGAGCCGCCGGCGACCACGTTGACCGTGCCGGTGAGCAGTGTGCCGGTCAGCTGGCCCAGGAAGGGCAGGAGGAGGAAGGGGAACGCCAGGCCGCCCACCAGCGCGCCCACGTAGTCCGCCGCGAACAGGTCGGCGACCGCGCCCCCCGCGTCCTGGCGGCGGATCCGCTGGATCAGCTCCATCAGCAGCGGGACCTCCGCGCCGATCAGCAGCCCGATCGCGAGCGAGAAGGCGACCAGGAGACAGCGCGGGCCCTGGGCCCACAGCCCGCCCCAGTTCCCGGTCCAGGCGAAGACCGCGTACAACGCCATCGCGCTGCATCCGCCGATCAGCGCGAGGGCCGCCTCGACCGCGCCGAACCCGGCCGCCGCGTGCCAGCGCAGCCGTTTCGCGCCGAGCGAGCCGATGCCCATCGCGAAGACCATCACGGAGAGGACGACGGACGCCTGGGTGACCGAGTCGCCGATCAAGTACGAGGCGAGGGCGACGAGTTCGAGTTCGTACACGAGTCCGCAGGCCGCGCAGACGAAGACGCCCGCGAGCACCAGGAACCGGCCCGTGCCCGGCCGTACGGGCAGCCGCGCGGGGCCTGCCCACGGTGGCTGGGTACCCGGCCGGGCCGGCGCGTGCGGTTCGATCACGCTGCGACGTTACGTCACATGATGGGCACGCTTCGTCACCCACACGTGTGGAATGTGTTTACAGCGACCGGGGTCGGTGTCGGCCGGCAGGAGACGGTGGACCGGGGCGGTGTCGGCCGTACAACTCACACCGGGGAGGGCACGGCATGCCCCACCGGCACCCGCACCCCCACCCGCGTCCGCGTCGCCACCAGCTGCCCGTCCTGCGGATACGCGTGCCAGGTGCGCCAGTGCACCTGCCCCTCGTGCCGCTGGGCGAGCATCGCGGTGAAGGCGTGCGGGCTGCCGGGGAAGACCCCGGCGAGGCCGTTGGGGTGGTCGGCGACGAGGGCCAGCAGTTCCTGGGCACGGCCCGCGAACTGCCCCGGGGACAGCACCTCGACCCGGGCCGCGAACTCGTACTCCCAGTCGCCGACACGCTTGGCCACCCCGAGCGGCAGCGGTGTGCTGGAACCCGGGATGCACGCGACCGTCTCCGAACAACAGCCCCGCTCCTCGTCCAGGAGTACCTGGTGGGACGCGCCGAGCAGTCTCAACTGGAGCTTCGCACCGGCCAGTTCGAGATCGAGGGTGGCCAGGGCGGGAAGCGGCTCGCGCCCCAGGGTCCAGGCGAGGTCGGCCGCGCGCGTATCGGTGTAGGAGGTCTTCAGGGTCGTGAGCATGGATCGGCTCCGCTAGCACGCAAAGAAAGGGGAGGTGTGGGGTCCGGCACACCCCGGCCGACACCGGGACATCGGCCCGGTCGGCCCAGTCAGGAGAAGGTGTCCGCAGGCGCCCGAGGGGCTGCGTTGGGGCTGCGTTGGTGTGTTAGAGGGAATCATGAGCGGTGGCGCCACCACAGCGTTTTTACCCAACTTCGTGGGGTTTCCATCCCTCAGGGGGCTGCACAGCTCAACTGTTCAACCAAGGCGTACGCCCAGGCGTGTCAGGCGCGCGCCGGAGCGCCCGCCGGGAGCGGTCTCCCGACGGGCGCCCCGACCCCCCGTGCCATCCCCGTCGGCGGTGCTCGGCTGCCCCGTGCCGGCTGTCACCGCGCCCGGCTCACCAGGTCACCGGGCCACCGCGTCCGGCCCGGCCGGTCACCGCGCCCGGCTCAGTTGCCGCCGCCGCAGCCGCCCCCACCCCCGCAGGACGACCCGCCGCCGCACGACGAGCCGCCCCCGCAGGACGAGTGCCCGCCGCCACCGCAGGAGTGGTGGCCCCCGTGGTGCCCTCCGGAGTGGCCGCCCGAGGACGACGAACCCCCGTCCCCCGCCCACCAGCTGCTGCTCGTACCGGCGGCGCTGCCGCCGTGGAGCCCGGCCCGACGCCCCGATCCCTTGCTGAGCCTGTCCTTGCGCCCGGCGCGGACCACCGCGCCTACGAACGCCACTGCGACAACCGCCAGGATGATGCCGAAGAACATGGCGTCACCCTCCTTCCAGTTCCCCCGAAGCGGCCCCCCGTGGGCGCCTCGTGTGGTGCGTGACACAGGGATGCCCGGCCGTCTCACCTGCCAAAGCAGAGTTGAGGAACTCCAGAGCTTGGGCGCAGGATGACGGGCATGACCTCCACCGCACGCCCCCTCCTCAACCGCCGGCTCGCCGAGTTCGGGACGACGATCTTCGCCGAGATGTCCGCCCTGGCCCTGAAGACCGGGTCGATCAACCTCGGCCAGGGTTTCCCCGACACGGACGGCCCCGAGGAGATCCGCGAGGCGGCGGTCCGCGCGCTGCGCGACGGACGCGGCAACCAGTACCCGCCGGGCCCCGGCGTCCCCGAACTCCGCACCGCGATCACCGCCCACCAGCAGCGCCGCTACGGCCTCTCCTACGACCCCGACGCCGAGGTCCTGGTCACGGCGGGCGCGACGGAGGCAATCGCCGCGGCCCTGCTGGCCCTGGTGGAACCGGGCGACGAGGTCATCGCCTTCGAGCCGTACTACGACTCCTACGCGGCCTGCATCGCGATGGCGGGCGGCACCCGCGTACCGGTCACCCTGCGCCCCTCGGAAGGCCGCTTCCGCCTGGACCTGGACGAGCTGCGCGCCGCCGTCACCGACCGCACCCGCCTCCTCCTGATCAACACCCCGCACAACCCGACCGGCACCGTCCTCACCCGCGAGGAACTCGCCGCCATCGCCGAACTCGCCGTAGAACGCGACCTGTTGGTGATCACGGACGAGGTGTACGAGCACCTGGTGTTCGACGAGGCCGAGCACGTTCCGCTCGCCACCTTCCCGGGAATGAGGGAGCGGACGGTGTCGATCGGTTCGGCGGGCAAGACGTTCTCGTTCACGGGGTGGAAGGTCGGCTGGGTGACGGGCACCCCCGCCCTCGTCACGGCCGTGCGCTCGGCGAAGCAGTTCCTGACGTACGTGGCGTCGGGCCCGTTCCAGTACGCGGTGGCGGAGGCCCTCGCGCTCCCCGACTCGTACTTCGACGCCTTCCGCGCGGACATGCTGGCCAAGCGGGACGTCCTGGCGACGGGCCTGACGGAGGCGGGCTTCGAGGTCTTCCGCCCGGCGGGCACGTACTTCATCACGACCGACATCCGCCCCCTCGGCCCCGAGCTCTCCAAGAACGGTGACGGCTTCGCCTTCTGCCGCGCCCTGCCGGAACTGGCCGGTGTCGTCGCCATCCCGAACGCGGTCTTCTACGACCACCGGGAGGAGGGCGCGCCCTTCGTACGGTTCGCGTTCTGCAAGAAGACCGGCGTGCTGGAGGAGGCGGCGGGGCGGCTCCGGGGGCTCTGAGGTGCCGGAAAGCGAGAAGCGAGCACGTACGCCACTACGGACGGCTACGCTCTGGCTACCGCCTTCCACTACCTCGCGGATATCGCCGCTCGTACCGGGGAAACCGAATTGACAAGCTCCTTAGCAGAATTCAGCAAGGCCGCCCAGGGCCTGTCCCGCAATCCACTGGGCATCATCGCCTTGTTCATCGTGATGGTCTATGGATTCGCGGCTCTGGTCACCACGTTCGCCGATTCGCTGTCCGCAACCGAGAAGACTCCACTCATCTATTTCCTGGTGATCTTCCCAGTCCTGGTCCTGGGCGTCTTCGCCTGGCTGGTGAGCACGCACAGTACGAAACTGTTCGGGCCCGGCGATTTCAAGCGCGAGGAGAACTACGTCGAACTGATGTCCGCCACCGCGTCACTCACACTCGCCTCCGTCAAGAGGGAGGACACGGCATCGGCGGCTCCGGACATTCAAAGCATCGTCAGGTCCGTCCAGGACGCGGTACCGGCGCGAGACATCGCAGCAGCACGCAAGCAAGCCCTGTGGGTCGACGACAGTCCCGGGAACAATATCGACGAGCGGCACGCTTTCGAAGCCGTAGGCCTGCAGATCTCGCTGGCGCTTTCGACCGATGAGGCTCTCGCCGCAATCGAGCGGCAGAGTTTCGCGCTCATCATCTCGGACATGGCTCGCAAGGAGGGCCCGACGGAAGGGTACGTCCTTCTGGAGAAGCTGCGCGAGCGCGGCGACTCTACGCCCTTCTTGATCTACGCGAGCGCGGACTCGCAGGAGCTCCGGGCGGAGGCACGACACCGAGGCGCTCAGGGATCCACCAACAGCGCCCAAGTCCTCTTCCGGACAGCCATGCGCATCGTTCTCGGCTGAACAAGCGGCATAAATCTGCCCAGGATCGGAGCAACAGTGATCGTTCAGTGGTGCGTCAAGGGAATGTCCCTGGGGAGTGACACGGAGGCGAAGAAGGTAATTGACGACCGTGCTGGGATCATCTGCAACTGGTGGCGGAAAAAACACACCATCACCCCGATCGAGAGACGCGTGAAGCTGACCGACGACAACATCGACATGCACGTCAACCACTTCACCGATCCTGATCCCGCCACCGGAGAGGCTTTCCACGAGCAGACCCCGTTCATCTCGCTGACTGCGGGTTCGATCGAGCGGGACACCTTCGCCAAGACGAACTTCGCGCATACGGCCCGGCGGACCGCTCTCTGGTTCGCGACCGAGTTCGGCCGGCATGAGACCGCGTATCTCTTCCGCTGCTGGGTGCTTGTGGGCCCACGGCCAGCGGTCGAGATCGAGGGAGTCGCCGAAGAGGTGCGCGACCTGAACACCTACCGCCGGTACTCGGCTTACCAGCCGGAAGGCGAGATTGTCGCCAAGATCATCGTTCCGGACAACCATATCCACAGCTGTGAAAAGTGGGTCTGGGACCGCCCGGCACTGAGCTTCTCGCAGGCTTGGACCCATCCCAATCCCCGGTTCACCTCCCCGGACAAACTCAGCAACGTGCGGGAGCTGATCTGAGTGGGCGAGCGTGAGCTGGATCTGCTGCGTATGGATCCCTCTCAGGCCCGTCGCGCGGCCGACTTCTTCGAGTCCTACGCGGCCACAGTCTCGCGCGGTGACTTCGGTCCTGCGCCAGGACAGGGTCGCCACGCCGGCACCGCGGTGTCCGAAGTTGCCGACTGGGCAGCGAGAGTGGACACGGCCACCTCGTTGCGTCTCGCAGGCCAGTGGGCCATGTTGTTCGACACCGCGCGGGCCAGGCGACTGCTCTCGGCGGCCGGTGAGATCCTGCACGATCTCGGCCATGGATTCGGCACGTACCTTCGGGTCGCCTACTCCGCGGAGGTCCCGGGGGTGTCAGAGGTGGCCTCGCGCGTCGGGACGCTGGCCGACCGACAGGAACCGCACAGTCCGGACGAAAGGGACGACCTTCCGCCGGAGCCTCTGTCGCACCCGCAGCAGCAGGCATACCTTCTTGTCGCCGCCACCGGCGTCGTCCGGGATTTCGGAGCCGACCAATTCGCCACTAACGCGGTGATGGCAGGAGATCCAGGTGTGCACGGAGACACACGGCGGCTGCGCGTCCAGCGGCAGTTGCGGCTTCTGATCTCCGAGTCCCCGCATCGACGTGGTGTGCTTCCCGTCGGAGCGCTGGGTACCCCCATCCGCGCGTACTGGGACATCGCCGCCAGCTTGCTCCGCCCAGGACCGAATGCGACGGACTCCGTCGTCGGCCATCTTCGCGCGATGGCCCAGCGGTACGGCACATCTGTCGACCTGGCGATGGCGAACGAGCGGCTGTGGTTCAACGGTGCCGCACCCGTGGATGTGTGCGACGTGGACATCACGACCTTGTCCCTGATCGCCGCGAGGGTGCTTGGCGTCGACCGTTTCCGATCAGCGCTCCAATCAGCTCTCCACGACGCCCACGGACTTCAATCGGTTCCCCTCGGCATCGCGGACGACATGCTGCCGGAGACCGACTGGGGCTGAGCATGGCGGGGATGTTGCCAATAGTCCACCGCCTCACCGACCAGGTAGACGGGGATGCCGTAGAGGCCGTATTTCGCGGTGCAGTCGTCGTAGTCCTTGCGCGCAGAGGATGTCGAGACGACCTCGGAGATCCGCAGGACGTCCTCGAACGCTGTAGCGCTTGCCCTCTCTGCGGGCGTCCTCGAGAAGGATCGCCAGGTCGGGGGCGGAGTTCTCGTCGGCAGGAAGTCGATGTAGACGTCGGAGGCGGTCTTCGCATGGCGCCCGAGGGACACGATCGTGTCGTACTGCATCGACTTGATCGTGCTGGAGTGCTCAAGGCTCTGCGGAGTCATGAGCATCTTTCCGTCCGCCCCGAACAGAACCGTGTATCCCTTGGGGAACTCGGTGTGCACGATCGCGTCGACACTCATGGACGGCTCCTTCCCGTGTGTGGCATTGGATACGGCGGACAGCGCGCTCACCCAGCCCGTACAGCGGCCTGCTCACCGACGGTCCTGGAGATACCTCTGGTGAGCCAGTTGCCCGACACCACAATGAGCGCACGAACGAGGTGTCGGCTGGGTCACCGCCGCGGCACCGCTGGTCACGGCCGTGCGCTCGGCGAAGCAGTTCCTGACGTACGTGGCCTCGGGCCCGTTCCAGTACGCGGTGGCGGAGGCCCTCGCACTCCCCGACGCGTACTTCGACGCCTTCCGCGCGGACATGCTGGCCAAGCGGGACGTCCTGGCGACGGGCCTGACGGAGGTGGGCTTCGAGGTCTTCCGCCCGGCTTGCACCTACTTCATCACTACCGGCATCCGCCCCCTCGGCGCGGAGTAGTCCAGAAACGGTGACGGCTTCGCCTTCTGCCGCGCCCTGCCGGAACTCGCCGGCGTCGTCGCCATCCCGAACGCGGTCTTCTACGACCACCGCGAGGAGGGCGCGCCCTTCGTACGGTTCGCGTTCTGCAAGCGGGTGGGTGTGCTGGAGGACGCGGTGGACCGGCGGAAGAAGCTGGACGGCTGAGAGACGCAACGGCCGTCGGCCGTCCACAGGCTGTGGACGGCCGACGGCCATACGCCATACAGAACTGATCGATCGGTACTGACGAGAACTACTCCTCGTCGTCCTCAGGCTTCTCGACGGCCTCGTCGACCTCCTCGGTGAGGCCGAGCTGCTCGACGAGCCAGCGGTCGAACTCGATCGCCGCGCGCACCCAGCTGACCGTCGAGGACACGAAGTGGTTCAGGTCGACGCCGGTGCCGATCAGCATCTGCGCCTCACCGATGAGACGGACGGTGCCGTCGTCATGGGTGTGGGTGTAGACCTTGGGCCACAGGGTGCGGCGGTTCCAGTCGTCGATCGACTCCAGCAGCTGCGGCTTGACGTCGATGTCGTGCGGGCGGTCGTAGAACGTCCGCACCGAGAAGACCAGCTGGTCGTCCTCACCGCGGAACATGAAGTACGTACGGAACTGCTCCCACGGCGCCGCGAGGTCACCCTCGTCGTCGACGACATACTTCAGCTCCATCTGTTCGAGGAGCTGCTTCACGAGGTCCTGATCCGGGACGACGGGGCCCGCCGGTCCTTGGGGGTTCGGCTCGGGCTGGCCCCCGAAGTTCGGAATCGAGGACGGGTCGATGCTCACCGTGTATTTCCCTTCGTACGGATTCCGCCATCCTCCCCCATCCGGGGAGGGGGGTGGCAACCCCTGCCGGGACTGTCCGCCACGGGCTGACCTGATCCGGTCGACGGGCCCAGCTCAGCGTCCTTCCATCCGCTCCACGAGCTGCCACACCCCGGTGGACGGATTCTGGGCGTACTCCTGACCCGTCGGGTCGAGTGCCTGGGCGTTCGTCACGGCGTCGGCACGACCGTCACGGTAGAGGGCGAAGTCGACGCGGGTCTTGTCGTAGCCCGGGACGTGCTTCTGGAGAAGCGGAAGAATTTGCTTGTACGTCGCCACGTGTGCCCTTTGCGGCGTGAAGTGGAGCAGCAGCCACAGTTCGAAGCACGGGTTGGAGATCGCCACCTTGATGCCGGCCCGACGGGCGGCGATCACGGCCGCGTCGATGTCGACGAACTGGTCCACGTCGAAGACGCACCAGACCTCGTCGAAGTCGCCCTTGCCAACGTTGCGCTGCGTCTTGGCGTAGGCGATGAGCTGGGTGGGCGAGCAGGCCTTTCCGCGTACGACGACGGAGACGGCGGGGTTGCGGAGGTGGTCTCGCAGGCCCTGGAGGTACTGGCGTTCCGTCTCCTTGCTGCCGCAGACGACGAGGATGGTCCGCGCGGACCGGCGGGTCGGGGCCCGACGCCGGCCCGATCCCTCACGCGGAAACGGCCTTGCCATGTGTCCCCCAGTACTCCCTGACCACGTCTTCCAGTGCCATGTCCGGGAGGACCGGTACGGCGCCGTAGCTTCCCGCGAGGTAGCGCCTCTCGAAGTTCTCACCCTTGCGCGGCTTGAAATCGCTGAGGGGGAAGAGTTCGGAGGCTCCGGTTTCCGCGCTCTTTTCTACGAACCAAATCTGGTCCCGGCGCAGGACCTCCTCGCCGAGCATCGTGCCGAGGAGCGAGGCGTTGTGGGTGGTGAAGATCAGTTGGGCGCCGAGAGGGTTGAGTTCCGGGTTCTGGAAGAGCTTGACGAGCTTGGCAATGAGGAGGGGGTGGAGGCTGACATCGATTTCGTCGATCCAGATCTGTTCTCCCGACGCCAGAGCTAGGAGTCCCCAGGAGACCAGGTTCATCCATGTCTTGGTACCGGCCGACTCCTCCTCGGCGGGCAGCAGGAACTCCTCGTTCCCCACCCGATGCACGAAGTGCAGGGATCGCGACGCAGCCGCTTTGAAGTCAGCCGGCGCTTGGTCCAACTCCGTGTTGGCTGCAAGCCGCCTGACCATTTGATCGTCCTCAGCACCTCGACGCACACCGTGTACTCCCAGGTCGGCTGCTGCCAGGATCTTGTCGCCGCGCGCGAGCCCCCGCCTCTCGAAACTCTCGTACAAGCCAGCGAGAACCGCACCGACGTTGGTCAGCGCGTGCCGCGTGCTGTCGTCGACAACCTGCATACCCTTCAGCTCCGCCCAGACCGCCCCCAACTGTTCGTGCGCCGTCTGGGCGGCGGCCGACAGATACAGACTGTTCGGCCGCATCACTCGCTCCGCCGCAGCCCGCTCCCCGGTAAGCGAGTTCCCAAAGGTCACGTCCATCCCTCGGCGCTCGAAGAGGATGCGCTTGCGTCCCTTGGGATAGACGTACAGCCACTCCTCTTCGACCTCCGTGTCAGAGACCGCGAAGCCGTACACATGGCGGATCCCGTCAATCAGTACGTCCGCGGCATAAGTCGACGGTTGGTTCCTGCTCCCGTGGTCCAGCAGAAACGGCCGCCGCTCAATGGGCGCACCCGGCAGCCAGCGAGCTTGCGACTCCTCCACCACCCACTGAAAGAACCGATACGCATCCAGCACCGTCGACTTCCCCGAAGCGTTTGCCCCATAAATCGCCGCGACAGTAAGTGCCGGCCGCTCATCCTCATAGACCGGCACAAGATTCAGCTCCTGCGGCTCACGCAACGAGCCATGGTTGGCCACACGGAAGCTCAGCAGCACCCCTCACACCCCACTTCCAGCCCTTGTGAACAAGTGAATCCCGGAATCAAGCTCTACTTCATGCTAAGCATCCCCACCGGCAAAAGAACAGGCCCGCCACCCCACAGGAGTGACGGGCCCGCACATACCGTCGGCCGACTACAGCGTCTTCCCCGTCGCCGGCCCCACGATCAGCCCCTCCCCGAACGCGTCCACCCGCACGGTGTCCCCGTCCTTGACCTCGCCCGCCAGGATCTCCTTGGCGAGCCGGTCGCCGATCGCCGTCTGGACGAGGCGGCGGAGGGGGCGCGCGCCGTAGGCCGGGTCGTTGCCGTTGTCCGCGAGCCAGGTCAGGGCCTCGTCGCTGATCTCCAGGGTGAGGCGGCGCTCCGCGAGGCGCTTGGCCAGGCGGCCGATCTGGAGCGCGGCGATACGGCCCAGCTCCTCGCGGTTCAGGGCGGAGAAGACCACCAGGTCGTCCAGCCGGTTCAGGAACTCCGGCTTGAAGGACGCCCGGACCACCTGAAGGACCTGTTCCTTCTTCTCGTCCTCGCCCGTGGTCTGGTCGATCAGGAAGTTGCTGCCCAGGTTCGACGTGAGGATCAGGATCGTGTTCCGGAAGTCGACCGTGCGGCCCTGGCCGTCGGTCAGGCGGCCGTCGTCCAGGACCTGGAGCAGGACGTCGAAGACCTCGGGGTGCGCCTTCTCGACCTCGTCCAGCAGGATCACCGAGTACGGGCGCCTGCGCACCGCCTCCGTGAGCTGGCCGCCCTCCTCGTAGCCGACGTAGCCGGGCGGGGCGCCGACCAGCCGGGCCACGCTGTGCTTCTCGCCGTACTCCGACATGTCGATGCGGACCATGGCCCGTTCGTCGTCGAAGAGGAAGTCGGCCAGGGCCTTGGCCAGTTCGGTCTTTCCTACGCCCGTCGGGCCCAGGAAGAGGAACGAGCCGGTGGGGCGGTCGGGGTCCGCGATGCCCGCGCGGGTGCGTCGTACGGCGTCGGAGACCGCCTCTACGGCCTCTCGCTGGCCGATGAGGCGGCGGCCCAACTCCTCCTCCATGCGCAGGAGTTTCTGCGTCTCGCCCTCCAGGAGGCGGCCTGCGGGGATGCCGGTCCAGGCTCCGACGACGTCCGCGATGTCGTCGGGGCCGACCTCCTCCTTCACCATCGTGTCCTTGGAGGCCTCTTCCTCAGCCTGCGAGGCTTCCTCCAAGTCCCGTTCCAGGGAAGGGATCTCGCCGTAGAGCAGCTTGGACGCGGTGTCGAAGTCGCCGTCGCGCTGGGCGCGTTCGGCCTGGCCGCGCAGTTCGTCGAGCTTCTCCTTCAGCTCGCCGACCTGGTTGAGGGACTGCTTCTCCTTCTCCCAGCGGGCGTTGAGGCCGCGCAGTTCCTCCTCGCGGTCGGCGAGGTCGCGGCGCAGCTTCTCCAGGCGTTCGATGGAAGCCGCGTCGGTCTCCTTGTCGAGCGCCAGCTCCTCCATCTTCAACCGGTCCACGGAGCGCTGGAGTTCGTCGATCTCGACGGGGGAGGAGTCGATCTCCATGCGCAGGCGCGACGCCGCCTCGTCGACGAGGTCGATCGCCTTGTCGGGGAGGAAGCGGGAGGTGATGTAGCGGTCGGAGAGGGTGGCGGCGGCGACCAGCGCGCTGTCCGCGATGACGACCTTGTGGTGCGCCTCGTAGCGTCCCTTCAGGCCGCGCAGGATCGCGATCGTGTCCTCGACGCTCGGCTCGGCGACCAGCACCTGCTGGAAGCGGCGCTCCAACGCCGGGTCCTTCTCGATGCGTTCGCGGTATTCGTCGAGGGTCGTCGCGCCGACCATGCGGAGTTCGCCGCGGGCGAGCATCGGCTTCAGCATGTTGCCGGCGTCCATCGCGGAGTCGCCCCCGGCGCCCGCGCCCACGACGGTGTGCAGCTCGTCGATGAAGGTGATGATCTGGCCGTCGGAGTCCTTGATCTCGGCGAGGACGGTCTTCAGCCGCTCCTCGAACTCGCCCCGGTACTTCGCCCCCGCGACCATCGCACCCAGGTCCAGCGAGACCAGCCGCTTGTTCTTCAGGGACTCCGGCACGTCCCCCTTGATGATCCGCTGCGCCAGCCCCTCGACCACGGCGGTCTTGCCGACGCCGGGCTCGCCGATCAGCACCGGGTTGTTCTTCGTGCGGCGGGACAGCACCTGGACGACCCGCCGGATCTCCTGGTCCCGCCCGATGACGGGATCGAGCTTGCCCTCGCGCGCGGCGGCCGTGAAGTCCGTACCGAACTTCTCCAGCGCCTTGTACTGCCCCTCGGGGTCGGGTGTGGTCACCCGGCGCCCTCCCCTGCTCTTCTGGAACGCGTCCAGCAGCTTCTTCGCGCCGGCCCCCTGCTGGGAGAGTACGTCCCCGGCCGCGCCGCCCTTCGCGGCGATCCCGATCAGCAGGTGCTCGGTCGAGAGGTAGTCGTCGCCGAGTTCCTTCGCGCGCTCACCGGCGTCCGCGATCACCGCGAGCAGCTCGCGGCTGGGCTGCGGGGGCGCGACGGTCGACCCGGTCACGCTGGGCAGCGAACCGAGCACCCGCTCGGCACCCGACCGTACGGCAGCCTGATCCGCATCGACGGCGGCCAGCAGGTCGGTGATGTTCTCGTTGTCCTGCCCCTCCAGCAGCGAGAGCAGCAGATGCGCCGGCGTCAGATCGGCGTGCCCCCCGGTCACGGCACGGTTGCTGGCCGCGTTGATCGCGTCCCGGCTCCTGTTGGTCAGCTCGGCGTCCACGTTCCGGTACTCCTCCTCCTACGACCTTCGTGCACGGAATGACACGGTCAACGTGCACAAAGTTGAGTCTATTCCACTCAAGGCAGTGGCGGGGCGGATCGGGGGACTAAGTTCCGGGACCATGACCGCATATCCGGTGGACCCGGGCGATCCCGACCCGTCGTACCTCAGCTTCTGGCGGGAACGGCACCTGTGCACGCTCACGACCCCGCGCGCGGACAGCAGCCCGCACGTCGTCCCTGTCGGAGTGACATACGACCCGGAGGCGCGCCTTGCTCGGGTCATCGCGAACAAGTCGAGCAGGAAGGTGGCGAACGTGCTGGCCGCCGGCCCCGAGGGGGCACGGGTCGCCGTGTGCCAGGTGGACGGGCGGCGCTGGGCGACGCTGGAGGGCCGGGCCTTCGTACGCTCCGAACGCGAGCGGGTCACCGAGGCGGAGCGCCGGTACGCGGAGCGTTACGAGCGGGCGCCGTCGCCGAACCCGTCCCGGGTGGTGATCGAGATCGAGCTGACGCGGGCGATGGGGAAGGCGGTGGGGAAGCCGCCGGGAACGGTGCCGGGGCACGGCTGAAGCGCCGATTTTCAGCCACCTGGGATCGTCCGATACCCGGAGATTTCGCACAAACTGCAGCGGCGTCACCGTGTTCAGGTCACGGTGACGCCGCTGCGGGGGGAAGCACCTGAGCGATCTTGTTACGACGGGGGAATCGCGTCAGGCACTGCGGGGGGTGGCTGAGATGGTCTGGATGTCGGGGGCATCCGGTTCCACCAGCCGGTGGTCTCGTTGGTCAAGATTCACAAAGATCATTCCGTACCGGATGGCACATCGCACTGGCTGCGGCGCCCCCCGGGGCCGCCGCAGACACCGGTACGCCCGTACGTCCTCGTCCTCGTCCCGCGTCACGACGACCGGCTCACCGAACACGGTCACCATGAGCGAGTCACCGCTGTGGGGGATGGCGGTGGCCAGATCGATGAAGTGCCAGCCGGACCGGTAGGCCGTGGCCATTTCTCGGCGGAAGGAGCGGTCGTCGGGTGGGGTGGTCACGTCAACTCCACGCAGTGTCATCTGCGGTCACAGAAGTGTCGCCCGCGGTCACGGTCGCGGTGTCGGCCGCGAGTGACCAAGCGGTGTCCTGTCGCACCTCACTCTTCGCACCAGAGAGGCCACTCAGTGTTCCGAAGGCCACAACGGCGGAGAAGGCGGCGACAAGCACCGAGCGAAGCATTCTCTTACGCATAGTCGGCTTCGTCCTCACTTGAAGGTCCCCTCTTCCCCCGTCGAGTAAGACGATGGCTCATTCGGGCACGTCATGGCCACACGATCGGTGCATCATGTTCCTGCATGTTCAGGACCCTGGGGGGTGGAGATTTGACAATGAATCGGACCAAAGCGACACATCCCCATGCTGTGACGGAGTTGTGTGAGGAAGGAGGTCGTCTTTACGCGAACGCACTCCGCACGGGACGTATCGCACGCGCAGACGTGGAGCCTGCCCCGTGTTTGATGGAGTTCGCCCTGCTCCACCCGGATCCCGACGACGCGAACTGGCTGTGCCCGGTTCCCCCGGCGGTCGCCCTGGCCCAGCGGCTCAATCCGATCGAACGCGAGATAACGGACCGCCGACGGCTGTCCATCGAGATGGCCGACGTCTTCGAGCCGTTTATGGCACTGAGCGCCCAGGTGACGGAGTCCACCCACTCGATCTCCGTACTGGAGGGACTCGACCGCATCAACGCGGCGCTCGACCTGGCGACGGCGCAGTGCCAGAACGAGGTGCTCGCGGTGCAGCCGAGCCACCGCCACCCGGAACGCCGGCTCGTCGAGGCGCTGGAGCGCGACAGGCCGCTGATCGAGCGAGGGGTGCGCATCCGGACCCTCTACCAGCACACGGCCAGATACAGCCCCGAGCGGCTCGCGTGGGTGGACAACTTCACCGACGGCAAGGTGGAGTACCGCACCATCGACGAACTGGTCGAGCGCCTCATCATCTGCGACGAGACCGTCGCCTTCATCCCCATCCGGGACGACCGCCAGGTCGCCCTGGAACTGCGTCATCCCGGTCTCGTGAGCTACCTGATCAAGGTCTTCGAGTTCATGTGGAGCCGCGCGGTCCCGCTGAGCGCCGGCGCCCCCTACGAAACCGCTCCCGACGGCATCACCGACATCCAGCACTCCATCGCCAAGCTCCTCATCGAGGGCCACGTCGACGAGGCCATCGCCCGCCGGCTGGGCATGAACGTGCGGACCTGCCGGGCCCACATCGCCAAGCTCGCCACGGCCCTCGGCAGCGGCAGCCGCGCCCAACTCGGCTTTCTCATAGCCCAGTCGGGGATCCTGAACAAGGACGACCCCGCACCGGGAGGAGACGGCACGCCGTGACGGAGGCGCACACGCACGGAGCGGACGACGTGTGCGGGGCGGGCCTCCGTCACGGCGTGGAAGACCTGTGCCCCGCCGGAACGGACCTGTACGAACGCGCCCTGCGCGAAGGGTCGGTGCGCCGCGCGGACGCCGACGCGGCCCCGTGCCTGGTCGACCACGGCCTGCTGCATCCGGCCGTCGAGGACCCGGGCCGGCTGGAGCCGGTCGCCCCCGCCGTGGCCCTGCACCGGCTGCTGCGCACCTCGGGGGCGCGCATCGCGGACGAACGGCGGCGCGAGGAGCGACTGGCCGAGACCTTCGAGCCGCTCATGCGCATCGACGGCCGCCGTACGGGCCCCGCGGACACCGCGACGATCAGCGTCCTGAACGGCTTCGGCCGGATCAACTCGGCCATCGCGGAGGTCATGTGCACGGCCGCCCGGGAGGTGCTGGCGATCCAGCCGCGCCGGCGGAACCCCGAGTCCCTCGACCTCAGCCTCGACGCCCTGAAACAGGACCAGGCCCTCCTCGACCGCGGCGGCCGTATCCGCACCCTGTACCCGCACGCGCTCCGCCACCAGCCCGCCGTCCTCAGCCGCTACGAGCAGTTGAGGGGCGACGCCGAGGCCCGCACGCTCGACGAGGTCACCGACCGCCTCATCGTCATCGACCGCACGGTCGCCTTCATCCCCGCCAGCGCAGACCGCACCCTCGCCCTCGAAGTCCGGCACCCGGCGCTGATCACGCACTTCGTCACGGTCTTCGACCGCCTCTGGCACCTCGCCACCCCGATGTACCCCGACTCGGTCCAGCAGCCCTCCCTCAACGGCGTCACCCCCCGCCAACGAGCCATAGCCGGCCTGCTCGTCGAGGGCCACACGGACGCCGTCATAGCGGACCGCCTGGGCATGAACATCCGCACCGCCCGCGTCCACATAGCCAAACTCGCCGCCACCCTCGGCAGCGAGAGCCGGGCCCAACTCGGCTACCTCATCGGGCAGTCGGGGATTCTCGATCCGCCGGGGTGAGCTGGGCGGGGACGTCCGGGAGGCGGGACGAGACGCCGTCCAGGCCGGCTTGGGCTATGCGTACGCCCAGTTGGGTACGGCTGGCCGCGCCCAGGGTCTCCGAGAGGCGGGCGATGTGGGCGCGACACGTCCGCACGCTTATGCCGAGCCGTTCCGCGATCACCGCGTCCTGGTGGCCGTCCGCGAGCAGGGCGGCGATGGACTGTTCGCGGTGGGAGATGCCCTCGATACCCGTGTCCGGCAAGGCCGCCGCGACCGGGATCGCGAGGCGCCACAGGCGGTCGAAGACCGTGACGAAGTACTCGATCAACGCCGGGTGGCGCAGTTCCAGGGCCATCGTGTGGTCGGCGTTGGCGGGGATGAAGGCGACCGTGCGGTCGAAGAGGATCAGGCGGTCGACGACCTCGTCGAGGGTCCTCGCCTCCACCGCGTCGCCCATCAACTCCAGGTAGTTCAGGAGTCCTTGGCCGTGGCGGGCCACGTGGGTGTACAGGTCGCGCATCCGTACCCCGCGTGAGCGCAGGGCGACCGCCCGGTGCAGGCCCTCGGTGAGTTCCGGTTCACGGCGGATGCCGCCGGGCTGGACGGTGAGGACCTCGCCGGTGCAGGCCTCGGTCGCGTCGTCCATCGCCGCCTGGATCCGGGAGAGCCCGTCCAGGACGCGGATCGCGGCACCGCCCTCCAGCGACGCCGACGCCGACGCCATCGCGGACGCCTGGATACGGCGGCCGAGACCGGCGTACCACTCGAAGGCGGCGACCGCCGAACCCACCCGCCGGTGGCTCTCGCTGACCTCGTCGTAGACCCCGCGCAGCAGCCGGGTCATGACCTCCTGCGGGGCGGTCGGGACCAGCCAGTCCATGTCGTCGGGGTCCGGGTGGAGGAGGGCCAGCTCCAGCAGGCACGGCACCGGTTCGGCGTCCGTGCGCGGTACGCGGCCCCTCCGTACGGCCCGGGAGTACACGCGGTCCCCGGCGTCGCAGAGTCGGTCAGCACCGTGTGGATGCTCGTCCGTCCCGTGCCCGGCCATCGCCCATCCCACCCCCGGTTCCCGGCTCTTTGCAGCGCAACTATGCGCGGACAGGTCCTGCTCCGCAACACGGCTCCCCCTCGAACAGCCCCCGAAAACCTCCGATATCAACCACTATCTCCCGGCCTCCGTGCCTCACCTTGCAACAAGCTGGGGGGGGTGTCCGGCCAGTAGCATCGAGTCTCTCGCCGTATCCCTTTCCGCGTGAGCTGCCGGAAATCACTCAGAGATCGTCGTGTTACGTATCGCACTTAACGTCCCCTCATGGCGGACATATTTGACGCATACGCATTGGCCGATGCGTGGGACGAGATGTTTGTGCGGCCGGGTGAGGTCAGAACCGCCTACGAGCCGGTACTGGCGGCACTCCAGCCCATCGAGCCGAGTGAACTGCGCTTCCGCGCGGACCAGATGGCCCGCGCGTTCACCGACCGCGGCGTGACCTACGCCTTCGCGGGCGAGGAACGGCCCTGGCCACTGGACCTGGTGCCGAGGATCATCGACGCGCTGGAGTGGGATCTCATCCAGCGCGGGGTGGCGCAACGGGTAAGGGCACTTGAGGCCTACCTCTCCGACGCCTACTCCCACTGCCGTGCCTTCGAGGACGGTGTCGTGCCCTGGCGGCTGCTCCTCAACTCGGCTCACTTCCATCGGGCCGCGCAGGGGGTCGAGCCACCGGGCGGGGTCCGCATCCACGTCGCCGGCATCGACCTCGTGCGCGACGAGGCCGGCGACTTCCGGGTCCTGGAGGACAACGTCCGGGTCCCGAGCGGGGTTTCGTACGTCATCGAGAACCGCAGAGCCATGACGCGGATCTTCCCCTCCCTCTTCGCCGAGCAGCACGTGGTCCCCGTCGACGGGTACGCGGGGCGGTTGCTGGCCGCCCTGCGCGCCGCCGCGCCCGCCGGGACCCAGGACCCCCGGGTCGTGGTCCTCACCCCGGGGCCGGGGAACGCCGCCTACTTCGAACACGCCCTGCTCGCGCGGCTGATGGGCGTGCAGCTGGTGGTGGGGCACGACCTCGTCTGCCGCAACAACCGGGTGTGGATGCGGACCACGCGCGGCGAGGTGCCCGTCCATGTCGTATACCGGCGGCTCGACGACGACTTCCTCGACCCGCTGCACTTCCGCCCCGACTCGGTGATCGGCTGCCCGGGCATCATGAACGCCGCCCAGGCCGGGAACGTCACACTCGCGAACGCGGTAGGGAACGGGATCGCCGACGACAAGCTCCTCTACACCTACGTCCCCGACCTCATCCGCTACTACCTCTCCGAGGAACCGGTTCTCCCCAACGTGGAGTCCTACCGGCCCGACGAGCCGGGCCAGTTGGAGGCGGTCCTCGACCAGATCGACCAGCTGGTCGTGAAGCCGGTGGACGGCGCGGGCGGCATGGGCATCGTCATCGGGCCCAAGGCGGACGCGAAGACCATCGAACGCACTCGCAAAGCCGTGGCCGCCGACCCGCGCGGCTGGATCGCCCAGCGGCCGGTCGCCCTGTCCACCTCCCCCACCCTCGCGGGCGAACGCATGGCCCCGCGCCACATCGACCTGCGCCCGTTCGCCGTGAACGACGGCACCGACGTCTGGGTGCTGCCCGGCGGACTCACCCGCGTCGCCCTCCAGGAGGGCAACCTGATCGTCAACTCCAGCCAGGGCGGCGGCTCCAAGGACACCTGGGTGCTCGCGGAGGGCCCCGCCGAACAGCCCGCGTCACTCTTCCCGGAGGGCGAACTGCCCGAGGTGGCACCCCGCCAGCTCGGCCCCGACGGCAACCCCACGCTCGTAGAGGAAGGGGCGCAGCAGTGAACGACGTGATTCTCTCCCGGATAGCCGAGGCCCTGACGTGGACGGGCCGTTATGTCGAGCGCGCCGACACCACCGGGCGCATCCTCGACGCCTATCTGCACCGCCTGCTGGAGGACCCCTGGCGCGACGAGGACGTGGCGTGCCGGTCGCTGTACGCGATCCTCGGGGTCGACGCGGGCGGTCAACGCGTCGACATGCAGCGGGTGTTGGACCAGCTCGCCTTCGACGCCCGGTCCACCTGCTCCATCGAGGGCGCGCTCGGCGCCGCCCGGCTGAATGCCCGCAGCGCCCGGGAAGCCGTCTCCTCGGAGATGTGGGAGTGCCTCAACTCCACCTGGCACGCCCTGGCCGACCAACGCCTCGCGGCCCGCCGTACGGGCCCCTACGCCTATCTCGAACTCGTGCGCAGACGCGCCGCGTTGTTCTTCGGCCTCGCGGACTCGACGATGAGCCGCGACGACAGCTGGCGTTTCGTCGTCCTGGGCCGCAGCCTTGAGCGGGTGGACATGACCGTACGGCTGCTGTCGGTACGGGTGTTGGACGCGGCGCACGCGCCCGACTGGCCGACGCTGCTGAGCGCGAGCGGCGCCGACGAGGCGTACGCGCGGGTGTACGGCGGCTTCGGGGACACCCCACGCGTGGCCGAATTCCTGCTCCTGGACCGGGACTTCCCCCGCTCGGCGCTGCACGCGCTCACGACGGCCGAGGAGTGCCTCACGGCGCTCGGCCGCCAGCGCCAGGACCCGGCGCGCCGCCCCATCGGCCGGCTCCGCACCCGCCTCGAATACCTGGACTCGCACGCCTTGGAGGAACAACTCCCCGCCCTCCTCAAGGACTTGCAGCACGCCTGCATGGCCTCGGCGGAGGCGGTCGCGGAGTTGTTCTTCCCGTACCAGGGGCCCGTCGAGTGGGCCCAGGAAGGAGCCTGAGATGACCCGGAGGCTTCGCATCCGCCACACCACCCGCGTGTCGTACGCCCAGGCGGCCGTCTCCTCCCACAACGAGGTGCGGATGACCCCGCTCACGCTCCCCGGCCAGACGACACTGGACGCGCGGGTGACCGTGAACCCCACGACCCCCACCTGGTCGTACTGGGACTACTGGGGCACCCAGGTCACCGGCTTCGACCTGATGGACCCGCACGCGGACCTCACGATCACCGCGTCGAGCCTGGTCGAGACGTCCCCGCCGGAACTGCTCGGCCCCTCCCCCAGCTGGCAGGAGGTGACCGAACGGACCACGAACTCACGCCTGTTGGAGTTCATCGGCCCCACGGTCCGTACGACGGTCCCGCCCAAGCTGCTGAAGAAGGCACGCAAGGCGGCGGTCGGCCTCGACCCGCACGAGACGGCGGTCGCGGTCTCGGCACTGGTCGCCGACCGGGTGGCGTACCTCCCGGGCGTCACCGGCGTGAACACGTCCGCCGCCGAGGCCTGGGAACAGGGCGCCGGCGTCTGCCAGGACATCGCCCACGTGACCATCGCGCTGCTGCGGGGCCTCGGCCTGCCCACGCGCTACGTCTCGGGCTATCTCCACCCGGAGCGCGAGGCGGAGCTGCACCGCCCGGTGGCCGGCCAGAGCCACGCCTGGGTCGAGTACTGGGCGGGCGACTGGTGCGGCTACGACCCCACCAACCGCACCCGGCCCGACGAGTCCCACGTGGTGGTGGGCCGGGGGCGCGACTACGACGACGTGACCCCGCACAAGGGGATCTACCGGGGGGTGGCGGGCGGACCGCCGGAGGTGACGGTGGAGTTCACGCGGGTGGCATAGCCCCAGGGTCGTACCGGGGTCGCGCCCTGTCTCAGCCCCGCTTCGGGCCGGTGATCGCCTCACCGGTCACGAAGCCCTTGGCGGGGCCGTCCGGGATCTCGACCTCGGTGCCGTAGGGGACGCGGTGGATGTCCTCCCAGTCGGCCTTGTCGGGGCGGGGCCAGTGAAGAGGGTTACGGCGCCCTGGCCGTCGTAGTCGTCGATGAGGACGTACATGGGGATGCCGGCGCGGGCGTACTCGCGGCGCCTGCGGATGCGGTCACGGTCCTGGTCGCTCTTCCCGGGGGAGGCGCTACGCAGACGGTTGACAACCCGGGCATGCGGAAGGCGGCCGGTGGGCGACACCTCGATGACTCCCTCGATGATCTCGGCGCGGTAGCCCTCGGGGAGTTCTGATAAACCCGCTTCACCCGTCCGACCGAAAGCGGAACGATCCACCACTCCCACCCAGCTCGAACCACACCCCCTTCGCGAACCGCCCCGCCCTCCCGTCGGCGACGCCCCACGTGTCCGCCATCTCCGCGACGAGGGCGAGCCCCCGCCCCCAGCAGGCGATCACTCCGGCGGTGGACTGCGCGACCACGGGCGGGTCCGGACTCTCGTCGAGGACACTGACCCGGAGCCGGGCCGGGCCCAGCCGGAGGCGGATCATCGCGGAACCCTTCGTGTGCAGGTGGACGTTGGTGACGAGTTCCGAGGTGCACAACGCCGCCGGCATGACGAGGGATTCGCGGTCGTGGGTGAAGAGGACGGCGCGTACGAAGTCCCGGCAGACGCGGGGTGCGGTGGCGTCGGCCGGGGCGAACAGGCTGTAGTCGTGGGTGAGTTGGGCGGGGCGGTGGGGTGCGGGTGCTCTGTCGGCTTATGGGCAGGGGGAGTTGAGTGGTTTCGGTACGTGACCACTTCCGCACTCAAGGTAGCGCGTGAGGTATTTCATTAACAACCTAATCGCCGAATCGGTGGACCAACTCCCACCACCAGGGCAGACTTTGGATACCCCGGCAAGGAGAGACGCGTGGGACTACGCACCACCATCAGCGAGCGCCAGCGGCGACTCGGCTTCGAGCTCAAACACCTGCGCGAACAGGCAGGGTTGGCGGGCGGTGAAGCGGCCGGGCGGATCGGCATGGGCCGCGTTCAGCTGAGCCAGATCGAGACGGGCAAGACAACCGTCCTGACCCCACGACTCCGTGAGTTCTGCGACCTCTACGGTTGTACAAATAAGGCACATGTCGAGGCTCTGGTCGCCATGTCCGAGGCAACCGGCAAGGGCTGGTGGAGCTCCTACAAGAAGCGCCGCAGCCTGGATGCGCTCAACACGGCCGAGCTGGAAGCGAGTTGCACGGCCCTTCGAATGCACCAGTCGATGTTGATCCCGGGGCTCTTCCAGACGGCCGACTACGCCCGAGCCATCTTCGCCACCCCGGGTCTGGGCTTCGAACGGAGCGAAGGCGCGCTGGAGTTCCGTATGGAGCGGCAACGCGTTCTCACCCGTGAGGACCCGCCCTCCGTGCATGCCGTGATCCACGAGTCCGCTCTGCACCTACGGTTCGGTGGAGTCAGCGTGGTCCGAGAGCAGTTGCTGCACCTCATCGAACTCGCGCGGCTGCCCAACGTCACCATCCAGATCTATCCGTTCACCGCCCAGGCGCACCCCGCCCTCAGCGGCAACTTCGTCCACGCCATCCCAGGAGTCCCGGAGTTGGGCACCGTACTGCTCGAACTGCCCCTCGGCCTCACGTACTTGGGTGACAGGCAGAGCCTGGGCCGATACGAAGGGCTGTTCCGGTACCTGTCGAAGAACGCCCTCGCCCCCGTCGACGTATCGTTGGCCCCAGAAACACACTCGGTGAAGGACTCGCTGGCACTCATCCAGCATGTGCTCTACACCCTCTAGGGAGGCCCCGATGACTGAACTCGCCTGGCAGAAGTCGACCTTCAGTGGCGGCCCCGAGGGCGAGTGCGTCTACATCGCCGCCACCCCGGACAAAACGATCCGCCTCCGCGAGAGCGACACCCCGGACGTCACCCTCGCCGCCGCCCCCGAGGGCCTCGCCGCCCTGCTGCGGCACCTCAAGTCCCGCGGCTGAGACCCGGCGAGGTACCCGCGGCCGGAGTCGCGTACACGGGCAGCGACGGCGTCCCGGACGCCGTCGAGGCGCCCGGTCGAAGCCGACCTACTTCAACCCGTGCGCCTCGCACGCCGACTTGTAGTCGGCCGTGCAGATGTCGGAGATCTTGTAGATCCCGTCCGCGACCACCGTCGACTTGATGTTGTCCCGGGTCAGCGCGACCACGGACACCAGCTGCGAGGGGATCTTCTTGTTCGTGGGGCTGTCGACCGTGTCACGGGTGAGGGCGTCGAACTCGATGTCCCTGCCCTGGACCTTGGCGACCGCGATCTTCGCGGCGGCCTCGGCGAGGTCGGGGTACGGCTTGTAGACGCTCATGTACTGCTCGCCGGTGACGATCCGCTGCACGGCGGTGAGTTCGGCGTCCTGGCCGGTGACGGGCGGGATCTTCGTCAGGCCCGCGTTCTTCAGGGCCTTGATGATGCCGCCGGCCATCGCGTCGTTCGCGGAGTACACCGCGGCGATGTTGTTCTTGCCGAGCTTGTCGATCGCCTCGGTCATCTCCTGCTGGGCCACGACCGGGTCCCAGGCCTTGGTGTTGTAGCTCTCGGCGATCGTCACCTTGCCCTGCAGCTCGGACAGCGCCCCGCCCTTGAACACCGCGGCGTTGGGGTCGGTCGGCGAGCCGTTGATCATCACGATCTTGTCGGAGGTGTCCACGTTGCTGCCCAGCGCCTCGACCAGGGAGCGGCCCTGCACCTCGCCGACCAGTTCGCCGTCGAAGGAGACGTACGCGTCGATCGGGCCCTCGGCCAGCCGGTCGTAGGCGATGACCGGGATGCCCGCGGTCTTGGCCTTCTTCACCATGGTCCGGATCGCGTGCGAGTCGACGGCGTCGAGCACGATGATGTCGACCTTCTCGTCGATCATCTTCTGCATCTGCTTGTCCTGCGTGGCCGCGACGCCACCGGCGTTCTCGTAGTCGGCCTTGCCCTTGTTCGAGGTGAGTTCCTGGATCTTCGCCTTCATGATCGGGAAGTCGAACTCCGAGTACCGCGTGTTCGTCTTCTCCGGCATCAGCACCCCCACCGTGATGTCGTTGCCCTTCGCCGGAGTCGCGTCCGTGCTGCTCCCCGACGAGTTGAGCACGCCACAGGCGGCCAGGGGGAGGGCCAGCGAGGACGCGGCCACGGATATGGCGATACGACGCATTGGGAGCTCACTTCTGGTGCCGTGCGGACGTGGGTGCAGCATTGCAACCCAGGTGACTGAAAAGCCAACGCGGCCACGACCACCGGCGTCAAGCGGAACTACTTAACGAGATGGCAACGCCACGTTCCGTTTGGTATGTGGAGACGCTGCGGAACCCCATCCAAACGCTCTTTACGGACCCTCCACTCAACGGGAGTTCATGAGAAGGCAAAGATCCGCACAACCAACTCTTTTCCCCACGAGTCGTGATCATCAGCGGCCACCCCCTGCCGTACCGATCCGGCAGAGGACCGAATGAACCCGGCCAGAACCCGGCCAGAACCCGGCCGGACACGCGACGGCCACCGCCGCCGCGACGGCCAGTCGCACCTCGCCCGTCCGGGCGGCCCTGACGCCCTGACGCCCTGACGCCCTGAACATGCGGATGGGGCCCGGAGGTTGATCCTCCGGGCCCCATCCGCGAGTGAGTGGACGTCAGTCCGAGGACTGCTGCCGCTTCGGCCGCCACACCACCAGCGCGCTGGTCTGCTGGACCTCCTGGTACGGGACCAGGTCGCGCCGGTACGACGCGTGCACCGCGGCCTCGCGCTGCTGCATCGTGGCCGCCGCGCCCTCGACCGCCGACTGGAGTTCCGCGACGCGCTGCTGGAGCGCGACCACCTGGTTCTCCAGCTCGATGATGCGCTTGATGCCGGCCAGGTTGATGCCCTCGGTCTGCGACAACTGCTGGACGGTGCGCAGCAGTTCGATGTCGCGGGCCGAGTAACGGCGACCACGCCCAGCCGTGCGGTCCGGGGAGACCAGGCCGAGGCGGTCGTACTGGCGCAGCGTCTGCGGGTGCAGGCCGGAGAGCTGGGCCGCCACCGAGATGACGTAGACCGGGGTCTCCTCGGTCAGCTCGTACGGGTTGCGTCGACGGCCGTCCATCACTCTCATGCTCCCTTCGCGGCCTGGAACAGCTCCGCCCGCGGGTCCTCGCCCGCGGTCGCCTCTCGATACGCCTCCAGTGCGTCACGAGCATTCCCCGTGACGTCCTTCGGGACACTCACCTCGACAGTCACAAGGAGGTCACCCCGGGTGCCGTCCTTGCGGACCGCGCCCTTGCCGCGGGCGCGCATCGTCCGGCCGTTGGGCGTGCCCGGGGGCAGCTTCAGCGTCACCGGCGGGCCGCCCAGGGTGGGCACCCTGACCTCGCCGCCGAGTGCCGCCTCGGCGAACGTCACCGGGACCGTCACCGTGAGGTTGTCTTCCTTGCGGCCGAACACGGGGTGCGCGTCTACGTGCACCATGACGTACAAGTCCCCTGAGGGGCCGCCCCGTTCACCCGGTGCGCCCTTGCCGCGCAGCCGGATGCGCTGGCTGTCCGTGACCCCCGCGGGGATCCGGACCTGCATGGTCCGCGAGGACTTGGCGCGTCCGCTGCCCTTGCACTCGATGCACGGGTGCTCGGCGATCAGGCCGCGGCCCTTGCAGTCCGGGCACGGGTCCGTGAGCGAGAAACCGCCGCCGGAGCCACGCGCGACCTGCCCGGTGCCGACGCAGGTCGGACACACGCGCGGTGTGCCGTTCTTGTCGCCGGTGCCCGAACAGGCCTTGCAGGGCTGCTGCGAGGACATCCGCAGCGGGACCGTGGCCCCTTCGATGGCCTCCGTGAAGCTGAGCGTGACCTCGGACTCGATGTCCTGGCCGCGCCGGGGCTGGGTACGGGTCGTGCCCGTGCCGCCGCGGTTGAACAGGCCGCCGAAGACGTCACCGATCCCGCCGCCGAAGCCGCCGGCTCCCCCGGCGCCACCACCGCCCTGGGCGCCGCCTCCGAAGAGGTCGCCCAGGTCGAAGTTGAAGTTGCCGCCGCCCGCGCCGCCCGGCCCCGGGCGGTAGCCGCCGTTGCCGAAGAGGGAGCGGGCCTCGTCGTACTCCTTGCGCTTCTTGGGGTCACCGAGGATGTCGTGGGCCTCGGAGATCTCCTTGAAGCGCTCCTCGGCCTTGGCGTTGCCCTTGTTGGCGTCCGGGTGGAACTCGCGGGCGAGCTTCCGGTACGCCTTCTTGATCTCGGCCTCGGTGGCGTCCTTGGGGACGCCGAGGACCTTGTAGTAGTCCTTCTCGATGAAGTCCTTGGTGCTCATCCTCGACGTCCCTCCTTCTGTCCGCTCGGTGCGTCAGCTGCGTCAGCCCTCTTCAGGGCCGTTGTCCTTCTCGTCGGCGGCCTCGGACTCGTCCTCCGCCTTGCCGGTCCCCGCGGCGCCGGGCTGCGGCTCGGCCACGGCCACCCGCGCAGGGCGGATGGTGCGCTCGCCGATGCGGTACCCGGGCTGAAGGATCGCCACGCAGGTCGTCTCGGTGACGTCCGGCGCGTACGAGTGCATGAGGGCCTCGTGGATCGTCGGGTCGAAGGGCTCGCCCTCCTTGCCGAACTGCTGCAGCCCCATCTTCGCCGCGGCGGTCTCCAGGGATTCCGCCACCGACTTGAAACCGCCGACCAGTTCGCCGTGTTCCCGCGCGCGGCCGATGTCGTCGAGCGTCGGCATCAGCTCGGTGAGGAGGTTCGCCACGGCGATCTCCTTGACCGCGATGCGGTCCCGCTCGACCCGGCGGCGGTAGTTCTGGAACTCGGCCTGGAGGCGCTGGAGGTCCGCGGTGCGCTCTTCGAGCGCCTTGCGCACCTGGTCCAGCTGGGCCGTCAGACCGGCGATCTGTGCACTTGCGTCCCCTGCCGGGGCCGCCCCCTCCCCACTGCTGGAGGGGGAGGCGGCCTGCGGCTCGGCGTCGTCGGGGGTGGCGCCGGAAGGGACGTCGGGCTTCTCGTCGAAGCCCGGAGTCTCCTCCGTCACGCGGCACCGTCCTTGCGCTCGTCGTCCACGATCTCGGCGTCCACCACGTCGTCGTCCGCCTTGGGCGCCTCGGCACCCGGGGCGTCGCCGCCCGCGGCCTGGGTGGCCTGGGCGTCGGCGTACATGGCCTGGCCGACCTTCTGCGAGACCGCGGCGACCTTCTCGGTGGCGGTGCGGATCTCGGCGGTGTCCTCGCCCTTGAGCGCGGCCTTCAGCTCCTCGACGGCAGCCTCGACCTCGGTCTTGACCTCGCCGGGGACCTTGTCCTCGTTGTCCTTGAGGAACTTCTCCGTCTGGTAGACGAGCTGCTCGCCCTGGTTGCGGGACTCGGCGGCCTCGCGGCGACGGTGGTCCTCGTCCGCGTACTGCTCGGCCTCCTGGCGCATGCGGTCGACCTCGTCCTTCGGCAGCGAGGAGCCGCCGGTGACGGTCATCTTCTGCTCCTTGCCGGTGCCGAGGTCCTTGGCCGTGACATGCATGATGCCGTTGGCGTCGATGTCGAAGGAGACCTCGATCTGCGGGACACCGCGCGGGGCCGGCGGCAGACCGGTCAGCTCGAACATCCCGAGCTTCTTGTTGTACGCCGCGATCTCGCGCTCGCCCTGGTAGACCTGGATCTGCACGGAGGGCTGGTTGTCCTCGGCGGTGGTGAAGATCTCGGACCGCTTGGTCGGGATCGTGGTGTTGCGCTCGATGAGCTTGGTCATGATCCCTCCCTTGGTCTCGATACCGAGGGACAGCGGGGTCACGTCGAGGAGCAGGACGTCCTTGACCTCACCCTTGAGGACACCGGCCTGGAGGGACGCGCCGATGGCGACGACCTCGTCCGGGTTGACGCCCTTGTTGGCGTCCTGGCCGGCGGTCAGCTCCTTGACGATCTCGGCGACGGCGGGCATACGCGTGGAGCCACCGACGAGGACGACGTGGTCGATCTCGTTGATGGAGATGCCGGCGTCCTTGATGACGTTGTGGAACGGCGTCTTGCAGCGCTCCAGCAGGTCGGCCGTCAGCTGCTGGAACTGGGCGCGGGTGAGCTTCTCGTCCAGGTGCAGCGGGCCCTCGGCGGACGCCGTGATGTAGGGCAGGTTGATCGAGGTCTCGGTGGAGCTGGACAGCTCGATCTTGGCCTTCTCGGCAGCCTCGCGCAGACGCTGCAGGGCCATCTTGTCCTTGCCCAGGTCCACGCCGTGACCGCTGGCGAACTGCTTCACCAGGTAGTCGACGACCCGCTGGTCCCAGTCGTCACCACCGAGGTGGTTGTCGCCGTTCGTGGCCTTCACCTCGACGACGCCGTCGCCGATCTCCAGGAGGGACACGTCGAAGGTGCCGCCACCGAGGTCGAAGACGAGGATCGTCTGGTCGTCCTTGTCGAGGCCGTACGCCAGCGCCGCGGCGGTCGGCTCGTTCACGATGCGCAGGACGTTCAGGCCCGCGATCTCGCCGGCCTCCTTCGTCGCCTGGCGCTCGGAGTCGTTGAAGTACGCCGGGACGGTGATGACCGCGTCGGCCACCTTCTCGCCCAGGTAGGCCTCGGCGTCGCGCTTCAGCTTCTGCAGGATGAAGGCGCTCATCTGCTGCGGGTTGAAGCTCTTGCCGTCCAGCTCGATCTTCCAGTCCGTGCCCATGTGGCGCTTCACGGAACGGATGGTCCGGTCAACGTTCGTGACCGCCTGGCGCTTGGCCACCTCTCCGACGAGCACCTCGCCGTTCTTGGCGAAGGCGACGACGGACGGCGTGGTCCTGGCGCCCTCTGCGTTGGTGATGACGGTGGGCTCGCCGCCTTCAAGAACGCTGACGACGGAGTTAGTCGTGCCCAGGTCGATGCCGACCGCACGTGCCATGGTTGATTCCTCCAGCAATGACTTGAGTGGAACGGACTCAAGTGTGCACGAGACTCACCGCTGGGTCAACAGAGCTGAGTCGACCAGGCTCAACTCTTATCCGTTCCTTACACGCAACTGCGCCCTGACCTGCGTGGACGCGGTACGTCGTGCCCCGTAGACGCTGACTTTAAGCAGTCCGAACACGACGAGCAGGGCCCCGCCCGCCACCCACACGACGGCGGATTCGCCCACCCACCCGTTGTGCACGAGCACCCCGACGAGCACTCCGGAGAACCCCCCGACCGCCAGGACCACCACCGCGCCCTGCGGAGTGAGCCCCAACCGCCGCAGCCGATGGGCGAGATGGTCGGGCCCGCCCCGCAGCAACGCCCGCCCGGCGAGCCGTCGCGACAGCAACACCAGTACGGCATCCGCACTCGCGACGGCGGTGAGCGCGAACAGCACGCCCGCACCGGACGCGAACCCGCGCCCGGCCTGCGTGACCACGGCGGCCGAGGCGAGCACGAACCCCGTGAACAGCGACCCGCACGCGCCGAGCGCGATCCGCGCGGGATGCCAGTTGTGCATCAGGAACCCGGTGAGCGCGGCGGCCAGCACACTGAGCAACACCGCGAGCCCGTCCATCACTTCCATCGCGGCACAGGCCCCGACCCCGAAGGCGGTGACCACCCCCACGGTCCCCGCGAGCCCGTCGGCGTGATCGAGCCCCTTGAAGGCACCGGCGACGAACACGATCCAGACCGCCGCAAGCACTCCACCGGGCACCCCGATCTCGCCGTACGGCACGACACAGGCCGCCGCCACGGCCGTACCGAGGACCAGGAACCGCGTCTTCAGCCGCCACACGTCGGCGACGAGCCCGAGCGCGGCCACGGCGGACCCGGCGCCCAGCAGCCCGCCGACGCCGTCGCCGAGCGGGGCGACGCCGGTCCAGTCGCACGCCCAGGTCACCGACACGACGGCGAGCGCGACGGCGAGTCCCCCGAGCAGCGGTACCGGACGCGTCCGCCGTCTGCGGTCGACGATCCGCGCCCGCAGTGCGGGCACCCGGAGCAGTGCGGCGAGGAGGGCGGAGAGGAGCAGGGCGGTCGTGGCGGCGAGAATCCCGTAGAGCACGGATCCAAATTAGACGCAAATGTACCAATTCAGTACGAATAACACGATCGGACCGTAACAAGCTCGGGAACAAGCCCGGAGCAGGTCTTTTTAGGCAACCCTCAGCGACACACATCACCGCACGGCTGGCTACAGTGCGACGCAAGATAGGGGTAGTCTCGGTCGAACCGATTAAGTTACCGCTTAGTAATGTGCTGGGCGGTAATGCCATGACCCCTCGCAGGCCCGAGGAGCCCTGAAATGCAACTCGCCGCGATCATCGTGTCGCTGGTACTGATCGTGGTCGGTGTGGCGCTGTTCGCCCGCGCCGTCCTGCAGATCTACACCTTCATGCGACTCGGCCAGAACGTGCCAGCGGGCACCCGCACCGACGAGCCCGTGCAGCGCACCGTCACCGTGGCCAAGGAGTTCCTCGGCCACACCCGGATGAACCGCTGGGGTGTCGTCGGCGTCGCACACTGGTTCGTCGCGGTGGGCTTCTTCTCGCTGCTGCTGACGATCGTCAACGCCGTCGGCCAGCTCTTCCAGGCAGACTGGCTGCTGCCGGTCATCGGTGAGTGGGCGCCGTACAACGTCTTCGTCGAGTTCATCGGCACGATGACGGTCCTCGGCATCCTCGCCCTGATCGTGATCCGCCAGCTGAGCAAGCCGAACAAGCCGGGCCGCAAGTCCCGTTTCGCCGGCTCGAACTTCGGCCAGGCGTACTTCGTCGAGGCCGTCATCCTCATCGTCGGCGTCTGCATCTTCATGCTGCACGCGCTGGAGGGCGCCCAGCACCACGTCGACGGCTACGAGGCGTCCTTCTTCATCTCGTACCCCGTGGTGTCGGCGCTGGAGCACCTGGACGTCTCCACGCTCCAGAACCTCACGTACCTCTTCGCGGGCGTGAAGATCGCGACCTCCTTCATCTGGATGATCACGGTCGCCCTGAAGACGGACATGGGCGTGGCCTGGCACCGCTTCCTGGCGTTCCCGAACATCTGGTTCAAGCGGAACGCGACGGGCGAGACCTCCCTCGGCGCCCTGCTCCCGATGACGTCGGGCGGCAAGCCGATCGACTTCACCGACCCGGGCGACGACGACGTCTTCGGCGTCTCCCAGGTCGAGCAGTTCTCCTGGAAGGGCCTGCTGGACTTCTCCACGTGCACCGAGTGCGGCCGCTGCCAGTCGCAGTGCCCCGCCTGGAACACGGGCAAGCCCCTGTCCCCCAAGCTCCTGATCATGTCCCTCCGCGACCACGCGCACGCCAAGGCCCCGTACCTGCTGGCGGGCGGCGGCAAGTCGATGGAGGGCGAGGAGAAGGCGACGGAGGAGCAGCTCGCAGGCGTACCCGCCGCTGCCCTCGCGGAGGCCGAACGCCCGCTGATCGGCACCCTCGAAGAGAACGGCGTCATCGACCCGGACGTCCTGTGGTCCTGCACCACCTGCGGCGCCTGCGTCGAGCAGTGCCCGGTGGACATCGAGCACGTCGACCACATCGTCGACATGCGCCGCTACCAGGTGATGATCGAGAGCGCGTTCCCGTCCGAGGCCGGGACGATGCTCAAGAACCTGGAGAAGAAGGGCAACCCCTGGGGCCTGGCGAAGAAGCAGCGCCTGGAGTGGCTCAAGGAGGTCGAGTTCGAGGTCCCGGTCGTCGGCCAGGACATCGAGGACCTCACCGAGGTCGAGTACCTGTACTGGGTCGGCTGCGCGGGCGCGCTGGAAGACCGCGCCAAGAAGACGACGAAGGCCTTCGCGGAACTCCTCCACATCGCGGGCGTCAAGTTCGCGATCATGGGCGGCGACGAGAAGTGCACGGGCGACTCGGCGCGGAGGCTCGGCAACGAGCCGCTGTTCCAGGAACTCGGCATGGAGAACGTCATGGCGTTGAACATGGCGTTCGGCGAGGAACTGGACGACGACGGCAAGGTCGTGGCCGAGTCGGCAAAGCCGAAGTCGGCGAAGAAGATCGTCGCAACGTGCCCGCACTGCCTGAACACCATCGGCAACGAGTACCCGCAGCTCGGCGGCGACTACGAGGTCATCCACCACACCCAGCTGCTCCAACACCTCGTCGACGAGGGCAAGTTGGTCCCGGTTACCCCGGTCGAGGGCATCATCACCTACCACGACCCCTGCTACCTGGGCCGCCACAACAAGATCTACACGCCCCCGCGCGAGATCATCGCCAGCGTCCCCGGCCTCCGCAACGAGGAGATGCACCGCCACAAGGAACGCGGCTTCTGCTGTGGCGCCGGCGGCGCGCGCATGTGGATGGAAGAGCGCATCGGCAAGCGCATCAACAACGAGCGCGTGGACGAAGCCCTCTCCCTGAACCCGGACATCGTCTCGACGGCCTGCCCCTTCTGCCTCGTGATGCTGACCGACTCGGTCAACGGCAAGAAGAACGACGGCAAGGCCAAGGAATCGATCCAGGTGGTCGACGTGGCCCAGCTCCTCCTGGACTCGGTCAGGAAGCCGTCGGACGACGAGCCCCCGGCAGGCACCGCGGAACCGGAGAACGCCCCGGAACCCCAGCCGGTGAAGTAACCAGCCAGTCTTCTACGACGACGCCCCGCACCCTCGCCAAAGGGTGCGGGGCGTCGTCGTACCGTCATCTGTCCCCGAGGATCACGACGAGAACGAAGGCGACCGGGGAATCCCTGCCGTCCGCCCAGCTCCGGTGCCGACGGAGCCCACAGAACCTCGACCTCGGTGCCGGCACGGGGCTCGTCATACGTGTAGGCCCCTTTGACGGCGATCCATCCCATCCCCATGGTGTAGCGCGGTACACCATGTATCCGGGAGAGCGGTCCCTCGTGACGGCGAGCGCGTGACGGAATCGTAGAGGGCAGAGATCACGTCCCCTCCTCCCTTAGGAAATCCCGTGAAGTCGCTGCTCGCCGCCGTGAAGTCGTTCGTCGCCAACCTGCTGCTGTGGTCGTGCTTCGTCGGTGGTCTCGCCGCGAGCACGGCCTCCGGGGCGGTGCTGGACGGTACGGCGAAGAACGCCGCCACCTACACCGGTATCGCCGTCTCGATGCTGGCCGGCTCGCGCATCGCGAAGAAGCCGAAGATCAAGGCGTTCCTGTCGAAGCCGTCGACGCTGTGGTTCCTGTTCCTCTTCAACGGCGGTGTAGCCGCGTTCTGTTACCTCTCCATGGACGGCGTCAAGGGCATCGCGACCGCCGCCGGTATGGGCCTGGTCTCCCTGGGCGCGGCGGGCGGTCTGATCGCGGGCCGCCGCAGGCCGGCCGTCGAGGCGAGGGTGGAAGAGCCCTGGGCCTGACCTGTTCGCCCCGCAGTCCCCGAACCTCACTCTCGAAGGGCACGCCCATGACCACACACCGCCGCCGTACTGCCGTCCTGGCCACGTCCGTCGCAGCCATGGCCCTGACCACCGGACTCCTCACGGCCTGCGACCCCACGGACACCTCCGACGCCTCCAACTCCCTGAACTGCCTGAAGAACTGGAACACGATCTCCGACAGCCTCAAGGCGATCCACGAAGCGGGCGTCGACGCGGCGAAGAACCCCACCAGGACCGACGAATCCATCACGACGATCGACAAGAACCTGGACAAGATCGACGCCAACTCGGACGACAGCAAGGTCGACAAGGCGGTCGACAACCTCAACAAGGCGATCTCCGACTACAACAAGTCGATCCTGAACGGCGACACGAACCCCGACTCCAGCAAGATCGACGCGGCGGCGGACAAGCTCAAGAACGTCTGTACGTCGTAGCGGCGAGGTGGGGCGACGTGTGATCCGTCCAGGGCGATCGGTGCGGCGATCCCGTTCCGCTGAGCGGCACAGGGCGTGACAGGCGAATTTCTGGGCCACCACGCTGTCCGTCGGCCTTCCGGAAAGCAGGGGCACCGTGGGGGCGTCCCCGGCCGGATGTCGCTCGCCGACGACGAGAAGGAATCCATGGGTCTCAGACGCAGGCTATTCGCACTGCTGGCTTTCACTACCGCGATCGGCGGGTTGCTGCTCAGCGGCACATCCGCCCAGGCCGCCGGCAACTGGCAGGAGATCAGGGCCTTCACCAGCCAGAAGTGCCTTGACGTCGCGGGAGGGTCCCAGGACAACTTCGCGCCGGTAGTGCAGTTCTCCTGCAGGAACACGGACAACCAACTGTGGGCCGCCGTATTCATCGACGGCGGCTACTACAAGTTCGTGAGCCGGAACACAGGAAAGTGCCTGGACGCCACCGGAACCGCCAACGGAAGCCTCACTCAGCAGCTCGACTGCAACGCGACTTCGAGTGATGAATGGATCCTTGAGGGAGCCGGCGTCGGACTCTCCTACAAGTTCGTCAACCGGGTGAGCGGAAAGTGTCTCGACCTGCCTGGCGGATCGCTGAGCGACAACACCAGGATCCAGGTGTGGGACTGCGTCCCCGGCAACACCAATCAGATATGGGACTTCGTGTAAGAGGAGCCCGGCGGGGCCGGCCTCGCGTCGTGCAGGTGCCGGCGGGATGCTTCGCGCGTCGGTGATCACGTGCGGCGCAGGTGGGTTATGAGAGCGGCGAGTTGGGGCCGGGCGGTTGTCATCGCCACGCCCGTCTCGTCGCTCTCGCGGAGGTGCAGGGCGTCCGGGGCGGCAGCGATCTCGACGCAGTCGTCACTGTCACCCCCGCCCGAGAAAGAGGACTTCCGCCAGGCGCCGTCTGCCCTGTCGAGACCTTTCACATCCGCTGAACCAGGCGATGGATCAAGTCTCTTGACTCTACGACGGTCAGCGCCATCCCCTCGATCGCGCGAAGGACCACCCGATAACGGTGGAGCTGGGCCTCGGCATCCAGATAGGCCCCACCGTGTGCGGTGTCCACCAGCGCGGTGTCCAACTGCGGTACAGGACCCCTCGCGTACACCACCGGCGCGCCCACTCCCCGCTCCCCCGACCACCGCACCCCACACCGACGACGAGACCGGCCGGTGAAGAACCACCGTCGTCACGTACAACCCTTGCGCCCCACCAGAGGTCTCCTGACCGCCAACTGCCCGTGTCCCAGAGGACAACTCCCGGCAAACACGGACGGTCCGCACCCCATCGACGCGGATGCCCGCCACGCATCCCCCGCATGCCGCAGGAGAACCCCGCATGCACCAGAAGCATCACCCGCACCTGCGCCTCGCCCTCGCGACGGCCGCCGCCGCCGCCGCGCTCACGGGCGGTCTGCTCACGCTCTCGGCGACGACGGCCACCGCCGCCGACTCGTTCAAGGTCGCGAAGGCCGACTTCAACGGCGACGGATTCGGCGACGTCGTGGCCTCGGCCCCCGGCGCCTACGTCAGCGGCCACGCCAACGCCGGCCAGATAGTCGCGCTGTACGGCAGCGCCACCGGCGTGACCTCGGCCAAGCGCTCGGTCATCAGCCAGAACTCCGGCACCGTGCCCGGCACCGCCGAGGCCGGCGACTGGTTCGGCGGCGCGACGGCGTACGCCGACTTCAACGGCGACGGATACGACGACCTCGCCGTGGCCTCGCCGAGCGAAAAGGTCGGCACCGACACCGACGGCGGCGCCCTCGCGATCCTGTGGGGCTCGGCGAGCGGCCTCACCGGCAAGAGCAGCGACGTACCGGACCCGGCCGTCTCCTCGCACGACTACTGGGGCCTGTCCCTGGCGGCCGGCGACTTCGACGGCGACGGCAAGGCGGACCTGGCGGTGGGCAGTTCGGCCGCCACCCTCTATGTCTACAAGGGCGGTTTCAGCAGCTCCACCGGACAGCCCGGCGGACGTTACACCGTCAAGCCCCCGATCCTGCCCGGCAGTTCCGGCTACCCGTACGGCCCGGAGCAGCTCACCGCCGGCGACGTGAACGGCGACGGCCGTACCGACCTGGTGGTCGACGGCTACGAGACGCAGACCGACAACGGCTGGAACACGAACTACTACCTGCCAGGCAGCGCGACCGGCCTGAGCGTCACGGGCGTCAAGACCCTCAAGCCCGGCATCGTCACCGGCATCGGCGACATCAACGGCGACGGTTACGGCGACATCGTCACCGGCGCCGACTGGGACGCGACCACCAGCGACGGCCAGACCGTCCCCGACGCCGCGAACGGCGGCAAGGCCAGCATCACCTACGGTTCCGCGTCCGGCCCGGCCTCGACCACCGGCATCACCCAGAACACCGGGAACGTACCCGGCAGTTCGGAGAAGGGCGACGGCTTCGGCTGGGACCTGGACCTGGGTGACGTCAACGGCGACGGCTACCAGGACCTCGTGGTCTCCACCCCGGCGGAGGACCTCGGCAGCGTCTCCAACGCCGGCATGGTCACCGTCATGTACGGCTCCGCGAGCGGCATCAACACCTCCACCGGCCTGCAGTCCTTCGCCCAGAGCACGGCGGGTGTCCCGGGCACGGACGAGAAGAACGACCTGTTCGGCGAGGACGTCAAGCTCGACGACGTCAACGGCGACGGCAAGGCGGACCTGATCATCGGCCAGGCCGAGGACGGCGGCGACGGAGCGGTGACCTACCTGCCCTCCACCGGCACGAAGATCGGCACGACCGGCTCCCGCGCCCTCTCCGTGACCTCGGTGGGCGTCTCCACCTCGGGCACGGCCCAGTTCGGCTCCCTCTTCGCCGACTAGGACCCGCCCCGGCCTGCGCTTCTTCTCCGCCGGGCCCGTGCCGACCGTCCACCACGGCCGACACGGGCCCGGCCCCTGTCACCCCCTCAGGGCTCCCACCGGACTCCCCTTAGGGGATGTCACAGCTCGGCAGCAAAGCCCCGTCCGAAACCCCCGGCCCGGCACGTGTCTCCGTGGAACCAGGTACGTTCGATGACGTGGCTGGATTCAGGATCGGACGCGGCGGCCGGGACGGCAGGGCCCCGCAAGCGCGCCCTCAACAACCTCCGCACGGGCAGCAGGCACCCCCGGCGCCGCAGGGACAGCCGTACGGCTACCCCGCGGCCCCGCAGCCGTACCCGCAGCAGCAACCGCAGTACGGAAGCCCTGCGGGCGGCGGCCGGCAGTGGTCCCAGGGGAACGGCGGCAACGGCGCCTACGGCGACGAGCCGGAGTACTTCGGCGGCGGCGGGTACGGACAGGGCGCCCACCCGGGCACCCCGGACCCGTACGCGGCGAACAACCCGGGCAGCACCCAGGCCTTCGCCGTAGGGGAGGACCCGTACACCCAGGGCGGTACGTACCGCGCGGGCTCGGCCCAGGCGCCCACCGGCCCGGTCGGCCCCCGCCTGCACTGGAAGGACCTGCTGAGAGGCATCGTCCTCGCCCCCCAGCAGACGTTCCTCCAGATGCGGGACTACACGATGTGGGGCACCGCCCTGATCGTGACGTTCCTCTACGGCCTGCTCGCGGTCTTCGGTTTCGACGGCGCCCGCGCGGACGCCATAAGCGCCACCCTGGCGAACGCGGTCCCGATCGTCCTGATCACGGCCGTGGCGATGGTGCTGTCGTCCTTCGTCCTGGGCGTGGTCACCCACACCCTGGCCCGCCAGCTCGGCGGCGACGGCGCCTGGCAGCCCACGGTCGGCCTCTCCATGCTGATCATGTCCCTCACGGACGCCCCCCGCCTGGTCTTCGCCATGTTCTTCGGCGGCGACGCGACCTTCGTCCAGGCCCTCGGCTGGGCCACCTGGGTGGCGGCCGGCGCCCTCCTCACGATGATGGTCAGCCGCTCCCACGACCTCCCCTGGCCGAAGGCCCTGGGCGCATCGGCGATCCAGCTCATCGCCCTGCTGTCGATCGTGAAACTGGGCACGTTCTAGAGGCTCCTCGGCTACGACAGTTTTTCCGCTACGACGACGAAGGGCTCCCGGTTCGCACCGGGAGCCCTTCGTCGTCGTAGGAGATACCGCTACCGCCGCTCAGGCGTCGAGAACCTGGCCGGTACGGCGCACGACCGGCGGTTCGACGGACCAGAGATCGTTGACCTTATGAGGGTCGTTACTCACGGTGGATCCTCGCAGTTCAGCGCCGATGCGTTCAGCTCTCTGAACAGCGAGAAGGCCCGGCACGAGGCCGGTCCTTCCGTCGGACTTCAGATGGACCTCAGATCGAGGTCAGCGCCATACAGGTTCGATCAGGCTCGGATCGAACTTCCGCTTCCCCCGACCGGCGGGATGGATAAGCACGGCAGACAGGCTGTGCAGGATCAACGCTTGCTGACGCTCGATCGGGAGAGACCTGAAGTCCTCCCCGATGTCGGCACTCAGGGACTCGGCCTGTTGCCGTGCCTTGTTGAAGCGGCCTCGCTCCAGCTTCAGTTCGTCGCGACTCCGCTCAAGATCCGGTAGCAGCTGAAGCAGGGTCGACACGGTGATCTGTTTGGCCTTGGCGGCCTGTGTGAGCTGTGTGAGGTCGGCCTCGACGCGGGCCAGTTCGGATGCCTTCGGCCACTGCTGGGCCGGGGCAACGGCACTGACGGCAGCTCTCTCCCTCTGCTCAGCGATAACCAGACTGATGATGAACTCGTCGACAGGCTCGCCGACGCGTCCGACCTGGCCGCAGCCTCCGTTCACCACGGAACACTGGTACGTGAACTTGGCTGCCTTGGAGCCCGGCCGCCACTTCCGGTTGACCTGACCTCGGATCTTGGCGTGGCACAGTCCGCACCGAGCGATGCCCGACAGCAGGTACTTGCGGGCAAGCATCCGGCCGGGTTCCTTCAGCTTGCGCTCGGCGACGACGGCCGACACCACCTCCCACTCTTCAACGGTGTTGATCGTCTCCCATTCACCGATGACCGGCTGCCCGGCATCGTCGAGGAGGATCTCGCCCCGGTAGGTGCGGTATCCGCACAGCCGCGGATTGGTCAGCATGTGCTCAAGGTGGTGATGCGCGAGCCGTTTGGTCCCCGCACGAGGATGACCCAGCCCCAGCCTCTGCCAGTCCGTACGGATGGTGCCGATGCGGACGCCTGCCAGTAGCTGTTGCTGGGCAGCACGGATGTGCTGGGCGGCTTCGGGATCGACCGTGATTCCGCCCTTCAGCCAGCCGTACGGCGCCGGCCCACCACTCGACTTGCCAAGCCGCGCCAGCTCAAGGTGCTTGCGCTGGATCCTGCGCGAAGCGTCATGCGACGACTTGTTGGCGAAGGCCACCATCACGCGGGCCATGGTGCGGCCGTCAGCGGTTCCGAGATTCAGGTCGTTGGTGACGGTGGCGAACAGACGCCGCTTGGTCTCCTCGAACAGGTCGATGAGCCGTTCAAGGTCCTTCGGCTGACGGGCCAGCCGGTCGAGGTCGTACGCGATGACCCCGTCGATCAGCCCGGCCGCCAAGTCGCTCAGCATCAACTCGAACTCGGGCCGCCGGACGTTCCGTTTGAATGCGGACACGTCGTTGTCCTCGTACACCTTCGCGACGTCCCAACCACGGAGATCCGCCAGCCGTTCACAGTCCTCTCGCTGACGTGCGACACCCAGTCCGTCGCGCTCGTCGTCACGGGAGATCCGCGTGTAAACGGCGACCTTGGACGCTCTCACTCCGGCCGTCCCTGAAGTACGAGTAGCCGACGTACCCATTCCTCATCCCTGACGGGGGCCCGGCGCAGGTGCTTCGCGATCCACTCGTCCTTCGTCATAACGCTCTTACGAGGTTCCTGCTCAGTCTTGCGAGCCATCGAGTTGACCTCCCGTCGAGTCGGCGAAGGCTCCGGAATTGGGCCGCGAATCGGCAATCGAAGCCGAGAGCCAGGCCTCAGCGACCGACAGGCCTGTTCCGGCATAAACCCAGTGGGCGAGGACATATGTCGTGTCGCTATCTCGCCCACGGGCTACTGCGGCTTGGGCTCGGCGCCATTCAGCACGGGCGTCGCGAAGGGCACCGAGGGTGGTGGAGTACCGGCGGGACTTGGTCGAGAAGTGGCCGCGGAAGCCGAGCATGTGGGCCCAGGCACGCAGACGGAGGTACTCCAGGTCCTTCCGGGCGCCGAGGGCCCAGGCCGTGCGGATGAGGCGGCGGGCATGGTCGCTGATGTCGAGTTGGGCGAGTTCAGCGGCGAACTTCAGCGGACGGTCGAGAGCTCCCGTCGCGGTTTCGGCGCCCTTCGTGGCGTACTTGGCGATGTACGCGGCGACGGCTCGTTCGGTGAGTTCCTGGCCGTCGTTGAAGTCGGCGGATCGGATGGTGCGGACGTCGAGTTGGCGGCCGAAGGTGAAGGTGTGGGCGCGGTCGTCGATGGTCGGGCCGTCGACTTGGACCTTGGCGGTTGCGGTGCGGATGGCGTCGGTGAGCAGTTCGGCGGTGGCCCAGGGCGGGGGTGGGGTGTCGCCGCCGGTGGGGCCGTCGATGCGGATGACGGCGTGGAAGTGGACGGCTCCGCGTTTCTGGTACTCGGCGACCTTGGCGAAGGACACGCGGGCGTGGTCGCGGAAGCGGCGTTGGGAGAGGCCTGCGCGCTTGGCGACTTCTCGGCGCAGGTAGGTGGAGAAGCGGCGCCAGAGGGGACCGGCGTGTGCGTTCCAGAGGACGGCGGCTTCGTAGTCGTAGGTGTCCGGGTTGAGTGGGGTGCCGAGGGTGTCGTCGTCCTGGGCGTGGTGGGTGCCGCAGCGGCAGGGGCGGCCGTCGGTGCGGCGGTTGTGGACGGGGCCGAAGCCGGGGGCGGTGAAGGTGGCGAAGACGCGGGGGTGGGTGGCGACGTGTTCGGGGGTGCCCTTGCCGCCGCGCAATCCTGCCGTGATCAGGTGGAAGGTGTCGCGGCGGTAGACCTCGGAGCAGGCCGCGCAGCGGGTGGTGCGGCGGTTGTTGCAGCGGACCAGGAGTTGGCCGGCCGGGAGCGTCGACGAGTTGAGGTGGTGGAGGATGCCGCCGATCTCGCCGGTTGTGGTGTTGACGTTGTATTCGGTGCGGTGGCCGTCGAGGCGGATGGGGTGGGTGCAGCCTCCGAGGCCGGAGAGTTGGCGGAGGATACCCGGGAGGGTGCCTTGCGCGGCCAGGTTCGCTAGTTCGGGGAGTGGGGCCGGGGTGGGGCGGGTGAAGATGGCTTGCTCCTTCTGGCTGGCTCGGTCAGGAGAGACGGGCCCCGGGGCGGCGAAATGCTTGGTCGTGTGCCGCCGCCCCGGAGGCCAGGGATCGTTTCGGGGGTCGGTCAGCGGCGGTGGTCGCGGAGCATCGAGCGCAGGACCACGGCGGCGATGGCTACGGAGATGGCCGTTACGGCGACGGCGGCCAGGAGCGCGGTGAGGACGACTCCGCCGACGACCAGGGCGACGACCGTGTTGCGGTCGATGGCGACCGGCGGGAGCGAGCGCCGTACGGGCATCGGGTCGGCCGGGGTGTGGGTGTGTGCGGGCGGCGGGGTCGGGTTGTCGGGGTACTTGGGCAGGAACACGGCGAACCCTTTCTCATCTACTCGTCTAGTCATGTGAGCCGTTTACGACACCCACGCCGGAACGCGTGCCGGACTCGATGGCGGGGGCGAGGAAGGTGTGCGAGAGCCAGAAGCCGAACAGGGCGATCAGGACGACGATCCAGGTGCGGACGCCGAGGAACTTGACCGCTCCCCAGGCGAAGAAGCCGAGGACGACGACGAGCGGCAGGCTGACGGTCACGGAGTGGAACTCCCTTTCAGCGGACGGGGCAGCGGTGGGTGTGGGCCGCCAACTCGGCGGCGGCGCGGCTGTCGTAGTCGTGCGAGGCACCGCAGCGCGGGGCGGTGCAGGCGGCGGTGTGCTTCTCCTGGCCCCGGTCGTCGTAGGACGTGGCGACCTGGACGAGGCCGATGCGGATGACGTTGCGGAAGCGGCGGTTGGCGGTCATCGTCAGTTCTCCTCTCGCGGGTTCGGGGCGGGGAACTCGGCGAGGATGCGGGCCGCTTGGGCAGGGTCCGAGGTCCGGTCGGCGGCTTCCTCGGCGAGGAGGCGGGCCAGTGCCCACCGGTTGCTGTGGGCCATCTCTCGGGCCGCGTCGAGGTAGTCGGCGGCGGTGTTGAAGGTGAGGGGCACGGGTCAACTTCCTGTCGGTGTGAGGTGGGCGGCGATAGCTTCGGCCATGGGTGCCGGGACGCCGAGGCGGGCGCGGAGGGTCGGGGTGTCGATGGGGGTTCCGGTTCTGGTGTGGTGCTCGGCGGCGACCTTGCGGGCGTGGTCGATGAGGGCGGCCGGGACCGGCACGGAGGGGCGGTTGGGTGGTGCCTCGATGGCCGGTTGCACCGGTATCCCAGGCGGAGGTTCGGGCGCGTCCTCCTGGACGTCGGCAGGCTCAACGTCGTTGTTGGTTAGGGGTGTTGCGGTGTGGGCGAGGAGGGTTCCGCCGAGGAAGGCGACGGCGGGCCAGCCCGCTACGAGGATGCGCAGCCAGGCGGGGACGTCGCCGAGGTCGAGTAGGCCGGCGGTGGCGACGTTCGCGCCTAGAGACGCGGTCAGCGCTATGACGAACCAGCACCAGCCAGAGGCCTTCGCGTGTCCGGTCCGCAGTCGGCGCCAGGCGGCGACGAGCAGGAGATCGACGCTGATGGGATAGGCCCACGCTTTCCACCCGTCCTGCCCGGCCGCCGAGGCGATGTCGTGCAGGTGGGCGAAGGAGAGGGCGGCGGCGATGAGGGCTTGGACGAGTACCGCGTCGACGCGGGCCAGTTGGGCGCGCATGATGCGGCTCCTTCCGGGTTCGGGCATGGAGGGGTAGGGACGTGGCGTGAGGCGGTCACGCCAAACTGGGCTGGGGGAAGGTCAGTTGGTTGCCGGGCGCGGCTGGGCGGTGGGGCCCGGGGTCTTGACCGGTTGCGCGGGTGCGTACGGCTGGAAGCGCTTGAGCGCGGGCAGGTCGGGCACCAGGTGCGCGGAGTCGCGGCAGATTGCGGCGGCGGCGCCGAGGGAGAGGTAGGGGGTGCGGATGCGGGACCAGCCGCCGGAGGTGTCACCCGCTACGGCCAGGCCGGGGCGTTCGGGGGCGATGGCGCAGGCGGCGCCGACGGCTTCGGGTGCGATGTCTCCGAGGGCCATTTTGGCGGAGGCTTCGTCGTTGACGCGGTGACAGACGCGGCCGGTGAGCTGGGCGCGGAGCATGGTGGCGCCCTTGCCCAGTTCGGCGCCGAAGCGCTGGCCGCAGACTTCGAGGTAGATGCCGGCGGCGCGGCCGAGCTGGGCGAGCCGGATGAGCTGGGTGACCATCTCGTCGCGCCGTTCCTCGTCCTTGCGGGTGGCGACGAGGAAGAGTTCGGCGACCTCGTCGACGAACAGCACGATCGGGACCGGGCGTTCACTCTCGGGCAGGCCCCAGATGTCTGAAGTGATCTCCTCATCGGGGCTGTTGGGGGCGATGCCCTGCCGGGACTTGATCAGGTCGTAGCGGTCCTCCATCTCGTCGATGAGCGCGGGCAGCAGGTCGGCGGCCTGGTCCGGGTCGGTGGCCAGGGCCGAGAGACGGGCAGCGAACGGGGACAGTTCCACCCCGCGCTTGCAGTCGATGCCGACCAGGGCGACCGGCTGCCGGGCGAGTCCGGCGACCAGATGGCGCAGGTACATCGACTTGCCCGACAGGGTTGCGCCGAGGGTGAGTTGATGCGGGACGGTGCGGTAGTCCCGTACGAACGGGGTGGCGTCCTCCCGCAGAGCCACCGGCACCTGGAGGAGTCCGGACGGGAGCTTGCGGGTGCGGGGCATGCGGACCCGCCGCAGCACGTCGTAGCCGACGAGCCGGAGTTCGACGACGCCGGGCTTGAGGGTGGTGACGTAGACCGCGTGCACTCCCCATGCGTGCCGCAGCCGTTCGGCGGAAGCGGCGACGTCGGCGGGTTCCTGGCCCGGGGCAAGCCGCAGACGTATCCGCAGGCCGGTCGTGGTGGGTCGGATGATGCCCCGGCGGGGCGGTACAGGCCGGACCTCGCGGCGGGTAGTGGCCTTGACGGCCAGGACCCGCAGCCGGGACGGAGCCACGGTCAGGCCGCAGGCCTCCATGACCGAGCCGTACGAGCTGAGCAGGCGGGTTGTGGATATCGGCAGGCCGATCGTGGACCAGTACGCGGCCGGGTGCTTGGCCCGGGTGTAGGCGGCCCCGCCACCGAGTGCGGCGAGGGGACCACCCACCTCCAGGAGCGTCGCAAGGTCGTTCATCAGGCAGCGGCCTCGGCGACGGCCGGGAACGCGGCCGGAGTGACGGCGGCGGCACGGAAGGCGATGCCGTGGCGCTGCTGCCCGTTGAACACGCTCTCCCACGGCCGGGCAACGAGCCCCGGGAGCGAGACCGGAGCTCCGAGCGCCAGTCCCTCGGACACACCGCCCTCGGGGATTGTGACCTTGATGAGGGACGACTCGCCCTCCTCGATGTAGACGACGCCGAGCGTCATCAGAGCCTCGCCGCTGACGGCGTCCTTGGCGATCTCGCCGGTCTGACGGTCGCGAACCTTCGGCTCCGGGGCCTCGGTCAGCAGGATCGTCGCGGCGGCGGTCTCAACACGGATGGTACGCAAGGAAGTTTCCATATCTACTCGTCTATACATGTAGCGATCCGAGAACCCGATCTCCGGGTTCATGCGGACCACCCTGCCACACAACTTGCCCACTCGTCTATACGAGTATGCATGTTGGGGTGTACGAGTTCGGGAAGCGTCCCCCGCGCACCACCGCCAGTCATGCGATCAAGTCGCCGGGAGCTGGTACGACAGCACGTACGCGTCCGCCGCCATGACCGTGTCGCAGACCTCTACGGCTCGCCCTTCCGTGTCGTAGGCGGTGCGGACGAGGTGGATCACTGGTACGCCGGAGGCCAGCCGGAGCGTCTTGACCTCGGTGGGCGAGGGCATCCGGGCGCGGATCTCCTCCTCGAAGTGGTCGAGGTGATGGCCGAGTTCTTCGAGGCGGGCGTAGATACCGCCGGGGCCGGGGTTGGGTTCGGCGATTTGCGTGCCGCGGGCGATGTCGAGGGGGAGGTAGGAGGTGGCGAACTCGACCGGCTTCCCGTCGAGGAGGTAGCGGCGCCGGCGGGCGAGCACACGCCGTACGGAGCCGAGCCGGGTGGAGATGTCCTGGCTGGCCTTCTCCTCCTTGACCTCCAGGCTGTCGACCTGGGGGTGACTGCCGGCGGCGTCGGCTTCGACGATGAACGCGGACTTGCCCTGCTCGCGGTGGCGGCGGGCGAAGCGGTCGGAGGCGAGACGCCGCACGGGCGGGCGGGGCCGGACGAAGACGCCCTTGCCGTGCTCGGCGTGCACCAGGCCTTCGCCCTGGAGGACGGAGAAGGAGTTGCGGACGGTCATCCGGGAAACCCCGTAGTGCTCGACCAGGTCAGCCTCCGAGGGCAGCTTTTCGCCCTCCTTGAACCGCCCACGGTCGATGGCCTCGCGCAGTTGGTCGGCGATCTGCCGGAAGACCGCACGATCACTCGTGGGGTCGAGATCGCCGAGCAAGCCGGAACGGAGAGGGCTCACGTTGAGTACTCCTTTAGGTATCTAGACGAGTGGGCGAGTGTTGTTGCTACGGTGGAGAGCCTAGCCAGCCGGGAGGGCCGAGGAACGTGAGCACTGACCGTCCGCACTCCGTGAGCGTCGCCGGAGTCATCGTCGACGACCACGGCCGCGCCCTCCTGATCAAGCGCCGGGACAACGGCAAATGGGAACCTCCGGGTGGCGTCGTCGAGCGAGACGAAACCCTCCCCGAGGCCCTTCAGCGCGAAGTCCTGGAAGAGACCGGCATCAAGATCGCACTCCCTGCGACCCTCACCGGCGTCTACAAGAACATGACCGGGCTGATCGTCTCCCTGGTCTTCCGCTGCCAGGCCGCCGACGGCACACCCACCACCGGGGACGAGACCCGCGCACTGCGCTGGGCCACCCGCGAAGAAGTATCCGAACTCGCCGACGAGGCATACGCGATCCGCGTCCTGGACGCACTCGACGCGGCGTCTCCGCCGGCCATCCGCGCCCATGACGGCGTGAAACTCGTCTAGCCCGAACCCGCTGCACATGGCGGCCTACCAGCACGAAGGAACTTGTATGCACGAGTATACGAGCACTGCGCGGGTCTGGGGGCTCACTTGCCCAGGTTTCCCGGAAGAGGTCAGCAGGGCGCGGCGCTGGACACGCGACATCCTGCGCGGTTCGCCGTTGGCCGAGGACGCGGAACTGATCGTGAGCGAGCTGAGCGCGAACGCGATCCTGCATACGGCCAGTGGGCGGGAAGCTGGCAGCTTCCATCTGGCGCTTGCGGTGTCCTTGCAGGTGGTCGCCCTGTCTGTGACGGATGGCGGGGGCGCAGGCACGGCTCCGAAGGTCGAGTACCAGGACCAGGAGGCGGAGCACGGCCGGGGGCTGGGCATGGTCAGCGCGATCGCGCACCGGGTCGTGGTGCACGACAGCGACGGCGGTCACACGGTCACCGCGGAACTCTTCACGGACGTACGACGGGGAGGGCACCCGTGCTGAGCGTCACGACCAGGAGCGGGTTCTGGTGCGAGTGCTGGACGGAGGGCTTGGACAGGCAGTTGCCGCCGACCCTGTTCGGCTCCTACGACGCGTACTCGGAGCGCGAGGCGGACGGTTGGGTGTCGACGATCCTCCGCACCATCTCACCGGCCCTCGACGGCGATGCTTCTCAAGCAGCCTGGACACAGCTCTACGACCACCGCATCGACACGAGACGAGCCCTCTTGCGCAAGGAACCCTGGACGGTGTCCGTCACCCACATCAACACACGCATCACCTGGACAGTCCGGCCGGCACTCTTCCTGCCGATGGCACACCCTCAAGGTGCCGAACTCCCAGCGTGCTCACACGACTTCAAGCCTCACAGGACCCACGCGACCGATATCGAGTCTCAGTCGATGCTTGACGATTCGACGTCGGGTGAGGCGTGACGCTTGCCCTAGACCTGGTGCGTTACGGTCCTGCCATGCCGGACCGGTTTCCTGAGATCACCTCCGTCGAGGAGTTCATTCGTCTGCGCCTGAGCGAGGATCCAGCGGAGAGGGACCGCTCGGCGTGGGCGGCTATGCCGATGCCGGTCTGGGATGAGTTGGTGCGTGAGCACCCGGACATGCGGTTCTGGGCCGCTCACAACCGCAGTTGCCCGCCGGAAGTCCTTGCCGAACTGGTCAAGGACGACGACTGGCGCGTTCGCGGCAGGGTGGCGAGCCGCCGCAACTGCCTGGCCGAACTGTTGGAGAAGCTAGCTAACGATCCCCACGATGCCGTCCGCAACACTGTCGCCACCCATCAGCGCTCCTCGCGCAGTACGGTGCTCCGCCTGACAGACGATCCCTGGGCCGTGATCGCCGAAGCGGCCCGGACCCGCATCGCCAACTGGCCCCAGACAGCTTCGAATGAGACGGACACAGCCAAGCCGATCACGGCCACCGCCAACCATCAGCTGGAACCGAACCATCAAGCATCACCCGGGATCGGACAGCCCCACGCGACCGACTGAGTTACAACTTTCTCTACTGGTTCAAGGCGGCTCGCTCCGCTCCCCGCGCGCGGCCCGACCCCCGGCCGGGCCTGCGCTCCTGTCTCCGCCCCGCTCCAGCCCGGCCGGGGGCCGTGCCGCGCTCAGAGAAGTAGACCGCCTGGCGTCAGAGAAGAAGACGCCTTCGACTTCATGGATCTGCGCAATCAAGGGCCGGACCCTTCGGCCTTTCGCGAGCTTAAGAGCCCATATCGATAAGGCGGCTTTCAAGCGCCACACAGAGTGCCTCGATGCTACTTGAACGTCGAGGATGCAAAGCCGATCTGGGATCAGAAGCCACAAGTTCAGAAACCAGCGCTTTAACTTGGGCACTCACATTCGAGTCATACAGTTTACCTTGCGCACGGAAGGCAGCCGCCACTCGATCGCTCCACTTTTGCTTCGCACTCCTGAATTCCGCGACATTTAGCGATACGCCAAATTTGGCCAGGATCTCACCCTTATAGAGGTCCACGTTGAGAGTATCCTCGAATTCCGACTCTTTCATTGAGGGAACGATGGTATAAGTTTCCTCCCGCGACGACAGCAATCCAGCATCCCGAGACTTTTCACCAGCAAGCAGACCGGAGGCGTCGTAATCCAATAGGACGTGGTACTGACACAACTGCTGACGCAAACCGTCAAGCTTAGGGAGAAGATTTGACGCCCCCTTCAAGTAATCCAGCGCAAGTCCCCCACTGGAAATGGACTGACCGAGCGCAGCACTCTTACTGCCAAGAAGAGCCTCAAGGGAATTTCTGTCTGTCAGCCCTTCGACAACAAGAACCAGGTTGGCCGACGCAAGATTATCTGAAGTCCTCACCCCAAGAACATCTCTAAGCTCATTCAAGGTCTTAGCTGGCGCCGCCTTACTGCCACGCACGATGATATTGTTTGAAATCCTAAACCTGTCAACCAAAAGCGGGCTATGCGTCGTATAGATCACTTGCTGCTTTGCGGCAATCTCATTCACTACCTGCCGAAGCTGGTGCACAGCGCTCGGATGCAAGTGCGCCTCTGGCTCCTCAATTGCCAGAATCAGAGCACGCCTCCCGCTTTCCGCCACCTTCCGGGCCACAGCCAAAGCAGCCAGGCTTTGCACCCCATCACCCTTATATCGAAGATCGGTTTCCGCGCCATCATTGATAAGCACCCTCGTCTCATTCATGAGCCCGTCCAGGATGTCACCTTCCGTTACCTGGATTCGGACACTTGAGATATCGGGAATGAAATCTTTTAGCGTTTCACCTAATTCAGCAGCCAGAGGCTTAAGGGCCTCCGATACCGCATTGGAGAGTTGCCTGACAATTCTTTCATACTGCTCAGAATCGAGCGCCTCACTGATTCGATCACGCAGCATTTCGCGAATCATTTCCGTCGCATCATCTGCGGTCCTCACGGACCCGACATATTCAATATGAAGGCGACGGCCAACGAAATTTGCTACTTTTCCAGATCTCTGATTAAGAGTCTCTTTCCCGGGCCCCTGTTTGCGAACAGTAAATTCCGCATACTTGTTGACGGTGAGGCGAATCGGGAGCTCAGTCTTCAAGCTCACGCCGACTTGGTTTTTGAAATCTCTCTTTTCATCTTCGGTCAGATTGAACCAGAAGTCGATGATAGTGCTTCCGCCCGGCGTCTTCTCCTGGAGGTCTTTTGGGTAGTCATCGAACCAATCATAAAACGCGTCACTGCGCAGCCGAGGGACTCCCGACCTGGTCGTACTAGTGGGGTATCCGAACCGGCGCAACATTCGCATACCCATCACAGCTGCCCGCAAAATATTGGACTTTCCTTCATTGTTTGGGCCCACTAAAACACCGATTTCTCCAAAATTTAGACGAGGTGTCTGCTTGATGGAACGGTAATTCTTCACCGAAAGCCCGGACAGCTGCATTTTCGTTCCCCTCTCACTTCCCCGACTGCAACATGTGTAGGGATCGTATAACCACAAGGTGGGCTGAACGATGCTTTGGTGAGATATCTACGGATGGTCAAGCCCTGAGTGAACGGTTCCCCCCTCGGCCCCAGCGTTCCTGGTCCCGCATGCTCGAACAGCCTCCGTGGGGGACTCCGCGTCGTCAGGACGACATGGCAACGTGGCTGAGGCTGGCGGGAGTACATCGAGACACACGCGCGCCTGGTCGGTCGACGCCCCCGCCATCGTGGCTAACTGTCGTCGGCCGAGGCTCAGAAACTCCTAAGACCAGCTCCGCAAGGGGACGTTCGAGACAATGAGGCCGTGCCATTGACGTGCCAGATCCTGCGGAGAACCTCGGGGACAGCGGGAACCGGTCCTGGGGGCTACCAAGACGTCAGCACCGCTCCGCCCCAGGTCAGCACGGCAATCGACGTCAAGAAACCCGAGCTTCCCAAGCTGAGAGCTCGGCGGCTAGCCCGCCGCCCAACGTGTGACGTCCGGGTGAGCCTATGCCTACGCTCCTCTGCTCCGGCTACCCAATGAGCGCGTTAACCGCGATGCCGGCGCCAACGAGTCCGAAGGTCGAGAGCCCTGCGATCCATACGGAATAGGCGCGCAGACGGGCCACGCGCGGCATGGGTACGTTGAGCTGAGTGCACCGGTCGTTCAGCGGCCTGTGGAGCACGTCCCACCCCTGGTCTCGCTCGAACCTCTCCAGCCAAACTGCGTCCGCGATCGCACTGAGTCGGTGTCTCATCAGCAGCTCAACAGACATGAACGCGACTACTACCGAGAGGAGCCCAGACCCGAGGCGCGCGAGTTGACCGGATCCGGGCCCGAGGCCAATCGTCATCAGGAACGCCTGAGCCGTGAGGGCGATGCCGGGTACCTGCCAGACCATCTGATCGAGACCAGCATGGCGAGCTGCGACAACTTGATACAGAACGAGGCGTTCCTCCGAACTCGGTTGCGTCGCCATCTGAGTCCCCGTAGATCGCTGTTGAAGAAGCAGGCCGTGTTCGTGGCAGATACCCCCAGGGGCTGCCAAGCATCCCCAAGAGGCTGGGGAACACTCCTCCGTCTCAGTTTCCGTCTCATTCAGCTACGTTCACGGTCGTTCAGGCAGGACCGCAGGCTGATTCCCGTCCACGCGTCAAGCGTCGATGAACGCAGTGAACGTCTCCGAACGACGTCCACAACCCCACCACCACAGTTGGAAAGCGTGTTGGTGGGCAGCCTTCCCCTGTGGACGCATGGGGGACGCTTCTGGCAACCGCCACTGGTGCGGCAATCGCCCTGGTGGGGCAGTACCTGAGCAAGCGTAGTGAGGCACGTGCCAGGACTGTGGAGTCGTTGATGGAGGCGTGCGCTCATGTTGCGGCTTCCAGCGGAGATCTCCTGAACCGCGTCTGGGAAGAGCGCGTGCTAAACCTTCAGGGCCGCGTGGTCGACTGGGACCTAGCCAGCCATCGTCTGGCGACCGCTCGCATACAAATCCTGTCTCAGGATGCTGCGCTGTTGGCCGCGCTGCGAGAGGTCAACGATGCCGGCCAAGCCCTGGGGGCGTACTGGCGCCGGGGAAACGCGGAAGAGTCCGAGTACCGAGCCCGACGGGACAGGTACCGCACAGCGCTGCGCGGGTTCGTCGAGCAGAGCAGCCGTGTCGTTGGGAAGCATCTAGAACGTCCATAGGCGCCTGCCGCACCACAACTGCACCAGATCTGGCGGGGAACAGCGGGGAATCATGGGGAAAGCGGCTAGGTCCGACGAGACCGCACTCCGACCGTCCGCCCAGGTCAGCGCCAAGACCGGCCCCCAACGCCCGCAGCTTCCCAAGCTGATGGCTGCATGCCGTCGTCACGGACCGGCCGTCGCGACTTGCTCAGGTCGACGACAAGTCCGATAACGTGACTGAGGCCGGTGGGGGTGCAGCGACACACGCGCGCCTGATCATTCGGCGCACCCGCCGTCGTGGCTGACTTTCGTCGGCTAGGGCCCCCGGAAGTGCGGTTCTCGGCCAAGGCCTAAGGGTAATGACGTCGACGTGAGCGATGACCACAAGGAAGACCTACGCAGTCTCGTCAACGCCTTGGGCGCCAGCATCCGTGACACGCACTACCAGTCCGCGTACGACGCCGCCGCGAACATCTGCTCCAGCATCTTCGACACGATCCCTGAAGCCCTCCACGACGTCGTACACCAGGCGGTCATGGCCGGATACGCAGCCGCCCTCAGCGACCTGGAGCACGGCAAGCTAGACGACCAGGTACGAGAGCGGGCCGAGATCATCGAGTAAGACTCCGCGCAGCGGGCCGTCTCAGTTTCCGTCTCGTTCAGCACCGTTCACGGCCGTTCAGGCGAGACCTGAAGCTGTCTCCACGCTGGCGACTGACCGCCCATGAAACCAACGGACTTGACGCCGGGTCACCTGAAGCCTTCGAGCTCGTTTCCGTCACCGTAGATGGCAAGTCGCGTCCAGTCCGCCGGAGCAGTCGGAAGGACGGCCAGCTCTTCAGCGTGAGCCTCGGTGACGAGGTGCAACGAGGCGAGCAGGTGTCGCTGGCGTACACCTACCGCGTCTTGGTTCAGCAACACGGACACGTACTGCACCTCGATCTCGCTCAACCGACCAAGGACTTCACGGCTGAACTTTGGTACGGCGATTGCGGTATCCGGCATATGAACGTTCTGGACTACCTGTCTGGGCCGCGACAGTCGCGAGTGGCCGAACTGGCCGCAACCGACCCATCACCAAGCGTTCAGGTGGCATATCCAGGCTGGACGTTTCCCAAGGGAGGCGTGGCCTTCGTGTGGGTGTTGGAACGGGAGATGCGCGCGGTCACTGGTCGACAGAAGTGATCACGTTCGGTCAAGAAGGAGGGTGGTCTACTCCTTTTGTCTGCCCTGAGTCTGACGGAGCGTGAGGAGTTGTCGGCCTGTGCGGCTACTGTGTGTGCGGTAGTTGGCCGAAAGCACGGGGGTGCAGAGGCCGTCTCTTCGTGTGATGCGCCAACGCGCCTGGAAGCCAAGGAACCGACGTGCGATACGAGATCGACCTTCTCTCGATCGAGGAGGAGCTCAAGGGCAGCGACGCCACAACTGTTTGGTGTTGCAGTGGGTGCAGATGCCGCCGTGTGCAGATTGCCGCTGGGGGTGCCTGACCGTGGTGTGGCTCGACGAGTACGAACGCCGGGCGAGACTCATACCGGGACTGTTGGCGATCTTTCCATTGGCGATCCTGCTCTCGGTGCTGAGCTTGCGCCAACTCCCCACGGTCTCTTACGCCATGGGCGCGGCGGCCGTCATCGGTATGCCCGTAGTAGTGGCCGACATAGTTCGTCAGCGTGGCCGGAAGACCGAGAAGACCCTTTGGGCCAGCTGGGGCGGCCCGCCAACTACGGCCTGGTTGAGGCTACGGAATTCCTCGGACAACGAGGTGCAGCGGGACCTCTGGCGCAAGGCAGTTGCGGAAGTGTCTGGCGTAGAGCTTCTGAGCCTACGGGCTGAGCGTGCGAATCCATCGCGAGCCGACCAGGCGATTGCAACCGCCGTCGGCCAGGTGCGGGATCGCACGCGGGACACCGCGAAGTTCAAGCTGTTGTTCAACGAGAACCGTAACTACGGGTTTGCACGCAACTTGTACGGAGTTCGCTGGATTGGTCGTGGCATCAGCCTCGGCGGAGTCATGGTTGTAGGCGCCTACATGGCATGGGTGTCGCTTGGGCGGCACCAGGACGGCATTACAGCCGAGAGCCTGTTCGGCGTGGCTTCGTGCCTCGCATTCTTTGTCTACTGGTGTGTTTGGCCGTCTCCAGGGCGGGTGCGAGAAGCGGCCAACAAATACGCCCAGCAACTGTTGCAGTCTGCGGTCACTTTGAAGGGTGAAGCTCCTGCGGCTGCGTCGAATCCGAACGCGTAAGTGTGCATGACCTTGAACGGAGTAGTGGAACACCCGTGATGAAGATTCATTTCCTAAATGTGGGGCACGGAGACTGCACGATCGTGGAGTTGCCCTCGGGCAGGATCATGATGATCGACATAAACAATTCTAAGAGCCTGCCCGAAGCGGATGAAGAGGCATTGGCCGAGAGTAGCGGGGTATCGCTTTATGATTTCCGCTACCGCCGATCCCAGCTAGTCAAAGGAGAGTTTCGCTCCTGGGAGGACTACTACAAGTCCTTGCTGGTCGACCCAGCTGACTACTTTAAAGACAACTTCTCGGGCAAGAGCCTCTTTCGCTACATCCAGACACATCCCGACATGGACCACATGAGCGGCCTGCATCGCCTCTTCTGGCAAGACAAAGTTACTGTTGAAAATTTCTGGGATGTAGACCACGACAAGGAGTTGGAGGAGTCTGGATTCGACAAGAGCAAGTATGCGTATGTCGACTGGCTGGTGTACAAGTGTCTGCGTGGCGGAGTTGGTCCGGACGACACTAAGCAAAAGGTGCTGAATAACCTGCGAGGGGCTTCAGCTCAATACTGGGCTGATGACAACATCGAGATCCTGTCGCCAACGCAAGAGCTGATCGACGGCTGTTCTGTAAGCGGCAGCTACAACGACTGTTCCTATGTTCTGAAGCTCACGCACGCCGGCCGTACGGTGATCCTGCCGGGCGATGCCGAATCGGCAGCTTGGAAGTCAATCTTGGACACCCCTGGGGAAGACGCGATCAAGTGCGACATCCTCAAGGCATCGCACCATGGCCGGGAATCCGGCTATCACGAGGAGGCCGTCGAGGCCATGTCGCCGGAGGTCGTGATCTGCTCGGTCGGCAAGAAACCCGGGACCGATGCCTCCGACGAGTACAAGGGCCACGGTGCCAAGGTGCTCTCAACCCGGTACAACGGCACTATTACCGTCAAGATTTGGGATGACGGCGACGTGTGGGTGCAGAACCACAAGGGGGAGGACATTCACACGATCGACTAGGGCAAGCTGAAGCCAGACAGGTGGATATCTGAGGGAGGGGTCTTGCAGCGACAGTCCGTCGCCTCAAGTAACGTTGCTTCTGTGGGCTATGCCCTTGAAGGTTCGATTCTTGAAGTTGGGTTCCATAGTGGAACCGTGTATCAATACTACGGTGTTCAGCAGTCGGTATATACCGCATTCATGAATGCTCCAAGCAAAGGCCGCTACCACGCTCGCTTCATCAGAGACAGGTATCGTTTTCGGCGAGTGGCGTGAGGGGGCTACTCGCTCCCTCGCTTGCTTCTACGCTCGCCTCGGCTCTGGGTACTTGCTTCAGGATCAGCCTCGTTTACAGTTTCCACTCCCGTGGCCTGCTGCCCGAGGATGCCCGCAATAGCAGTCCTCCGCTCCTGGAGTCGCTTCTCTTCGGCGTCTAACTCAGCCTTGGCTTTCTGTTGAACGGTCTCGTCTTCCAGGGTCTTTACGACCTATATGTATTGGCGTGAACAGATTAGCCCCATTGATCATGCGAAAGACGGGGCTAATCTTGACGTTCATAGTCAGGCTAGTAACGGCCGCTGCGGTCCCGCATCTCCACACCGGCCCGCTTGAGTTTCTTTGATCAGGCGCAGCAGGGGTGCACTCGGGTTCGAAAGGGAGTCGGCCAGGCGCACCAGGCAAAAAAAGCCCCGGACCGATCATGGTCCGGAGCCTGTGACATCCACCATAATTAGGTGCATGGATCTTGGAGGGATAGCCGCCGTAGTCGCAGCCGGATTTACGGCTCTGGGACTTCCAGCGACGTATCTGCAGGCCAGAGCAGCCCGATGCGCTGCAGACAATGCGGTAGAAGCGGCGAAGATAGCCGCTTGTGCCCTACACGCCGAAGCGCGTCGCACCGCCCAGAGACAGGCCTACGTAGATCTTCTCGTAGTAGCAGATGGGTTCGAAAAGGCCGCCGTGAGCATGGCATGGTGTGCTTCGCTTCCGCCAGGGTCCGCAGCTCGTGAGGATGCAGAGACCAGGCTGAATGATGCGCATACAGCTCTGGGCAAGGCCGCCAGCCTGGTCGGATTGGACGCGCCCGAGGCGATCATCCCGCTGGTGGAGCGACTCAAGCATGTTGCTGACGTAGGTCTTTTCTCCTCCCAGAGCGAAGAAGACGTCGAGTGGCCAACCGACGACGGGATAGTGCTCGGGAGCTATGTCCCCGCGCTGTACAGGCGTGCTCGGCAAGCGTTCGTAGATCATGTGCGACATTCCCTCAACGCTGACGTGAGGCAAGCGAGCGACTCTGTTCGGCAATAGTGGCTGTGCAGCAACGCAGCACGTCATCTGCGGCATGGGGATTGATCTGGAGCTGCACTCGTCACGGCCAGTACGCAACAACTGGCGCAAGTCCCGCGCAACACTCCTGCGGAGCTCCTTCGGGCACGGCGACGCACTGACCGATGCACTCGGCTCGCTCCAGCTCCTCGGAGTATCCGGGAGACTCACCGCCGTCGATCCGTACGGGGACACGTTGATGCACGAGCAGGCGGCCGCGGCCGCCCTCAAGGAGATCCACGGCTTGAGGCGGAGTTGCGCTGATGAGCGTCAGCTCGCTGCGCTGGACGATCTCACAACGATGATGGAAGAGTGCGCGGCTACCCCAGGCAGCTACTTGTGGTTCGCGGGCGACTGAAGCTCCCGCCAGCTTGCCGGGTGAGTGTCTAACTGCGTGACAACGCTAACGAACACCGGCGGACGAGCACGGACGCCAGCGGACCGTCAACCCAGTTGAGAGGCACACCAGCCCAAGGCGCCACCCCCACCCAAGTTGCTTCGGGACGAAGAGGTCGTGGGTTCAAGCCGCACCACATCGACAGCAGCCGAGGCCCGGATACAAGAGGTCAAGCCCTACGGGCGGAAGGCGGAAGTGCGCGAGGCATCGTCGCGGAGCAACCTGGTGGTGGGGATAGCCGTGAGGAGGCTCCGATGGCGTATCACGAGGAACGCCCCTGGCACGAGACGCACCGAACCCATCGAGCCCGACCCAGGGCCGCGCTCGGTGGGGTATTCGCGTTGGGAATCACGATCGCGTTGGCCCTGATCGAGCTTCGGGCAGCAGTGATCTTCGTAGGTCTGGCCGTCGTCACCACCTTGGTCTTGCTGATAGGCAAGTGGGTAGAAAATCGCAGCCGAGAAGGGTAACGATGCCTAGTCCGTGCCAGACGCGTGCCAGATCGTGCGGGGAGCCACGAGGAACAGCAGGGAACAAGTCTGCGACCGCCCGTGCGGCGTCCCAGGTACACCGCAGCTCAGAGCAGCTACCGCCTCCAGAGAACCCGAGCTGCCCAAGCTCAGTGTGCGGACGGCGCTGACGCAGACCATGCCTTCCGATACGGTCCCGAGCCATGGCGGATGGCAAGAGCGTGCCGGAGAAGGTGGCGTGGATCCTGGTCCTGGACGACCGGGTATTGGTGACGCGCAGTCACGGCAGAGATCGCTTCTACCTTCCGGGCGGTCATCGTGAGCCGGGCGAGTCCGACAGCGAGACCCTGGTGCGGGAGATCGACGAGGAACTGCGGGCGGCGATCGACCCGGGTTCCATGGTGCACTTCGGCACTTTCGAGATCGGCGAGGGCCATCCGGATCACGACCCCTTCCGGATGATCTGTTACACCGCCGATCACCGCGGTGAGCTGACCCCGTCGAGGGAGATCGCCGAGACAGCGTGGTTCCGCTACGCCGACCGGGACCGGGTCTCGGCCGTCGACGAGATGGCCTTCGACGCGCTGCACGAGGCCGGACGGCTTCCCTGATCCCGTGACCGCGGACTCTACCGTCGCTGCTGCGGCCTTCTTCTATGTCACGGCCGCGCCGCAACCGCACCAGATCGGGCTGGGAACAGCGGGGAATCACAGGGAAAGAGCACCGGACCGAAGAGGCCGACACACAGCCGTTCACGCAAGTCAACGCTCCAAGTAGCCCCAAATGCCGGCAGCTTCCCAAGCTGAAGGTTGGCAGCGACTGCACCGTACGGCCAGATCACGACCTCGTACCATCAGCCGTCATGGCAGACACCGGCGGAGAACTCGGTTGGCTGGAGCAGTGGTACCAAGCCCAGTGCGACGGCGACTGGGAGCACGAATGGGGCGTTCGCATCGCGACGCTCGACAACCCAGGCTGGACAGTGCGCATCGACCTTGAGGAGACGACGCTCTCCGACCGGCCCTATGTGAGAACGGACATCCAGCGCAGCCACTCCGACTGGGTGACGGCGAAGGTGTCGGACGACGTCTTTCACGCATCCTGTGGCCCCCTCAACCTCAGCGAAGCACTCCGCCTCTTCCGCGAATGGGCCACGTCAGTCAGCCAGGAGCGCTAGCCGCCCGACCAGCGTGGGCAGGGCGGTCCGTCTCAATTTCCGTCTCATTCAGCCCCGTTCACGACCGTTCAGGCGAGACCCACAACCCTCCTGGCGCCGACGACCGACCGCCCATGAACCCAGGTGAACGCACCTGCACCCAACCCACAACCCCACCCCCACAGTTGGAAAGCATGTTGGGCCCAAGGCGCTGTTTCGGCAGAACCGAGCGTCAGTTGCTTGCTTCCGGCCCCCAGTGGTCCGGCCCCACCCCGCGCCAGTCGATCCACGGCACCCCCGCGACGTCGGCAGGATCAATCTCCAGACCGGCTCGGCGAAGAAACTCGGCCAAGTCGACCACGTTGTGGGCCAGGCCGAGGATCTCGCCGTCCACGCGCACACGCCGGCCGCCCGAAGGCGAGGGCGGATGGACGATCACCCGAATCGGTCCGGACATGCCTTCAGGATCATCTCGGACATACGGTTCCGCACTCCAGCGCGTCATTCGGGGACCCTCAGGGTCCGGACGGTAGAACGCTTCACGGTGGAGCTGCGGGTAGTTCCGCTGATGGAGCCGCTCAACTCAGGTCCCGGTTCGACCGTCCCAAGCCACGCAGCTCCGACCAGGCCGCGGAACTTGGTCGCCGTTGCTGCCAGTAAGGATGGAAGAACAGCTCAGTCGACAGTCGGTACAGACGTCGCCGCAGCTCTGTACGGCCACGGCCGGGCTGCTCGGCAAGTTGCTGGTAGGTGGCGCTCCACTCCTGCTGCGCCTGGGCGAGGTTGGCGGGAATCGGTCGCATGGCCAAATTCAAGCATGTGTTCGATTTAGGCGTCCAACGGAAGCGATCGCACCCGGTGGCGGTCATGCGGTCTGGTAGCCGGATCACGGTTCAGTGATCAAGCGCCTCGCCAGCCGGCGGGAAGGGGCACATCGTCGGCCGTACGGCGTCGCGTCCCTGAACAGCACGAGAGCCCCTCGATGATCCATCGAGGGGCTCTTCCTTTGATCTACGGAGTACCCGCAGGTCAGACAGCTTCCTTGTTGGACTTAGCCGCTTCCCCCGACCTATGTACTGGAGGCAACACACTCCACGGGAAGTTGATCCACTCGTCGGTGCGCTTCCACACGTACTCGCACTTCACCAGCGACTGCGACTTCTCGTAGACGACCGCGCTGCGGACCTCGGCGACGGCGTCGAGGCAGAAGTCGCGGACCAGTTTGAGGGTCTTGCCGGTGTCGGCGACGTCGTCGGTGATCAGGACCCTCTTGTCGGAGAAGTCGATCACGTCCGGGACGGGCGCGAGCATGACGGGCATGTCGAGGGTGGTACCGACGCCCGTGTAGAACTCGACGTTCACGAGGCTGATGTTCTTGCAGTCGAGGGCGTAGGCGAGGCCGCCGGCGACGAAGACTCCGCCGCGGGCGATGCTGAGGATGATGTCGGGCTCGTAGCCGTCGTCGGCGATGGTCTGCGCGAGTTCGCGCACGGCGACGCCGAACGCCTCGTAGGTCAGGTTCTCCCGCGCACCGGCCACGGTCACACCTGCGTCCGGTGGAAGTTGAGGAAGGAACGGGAGGCGGTCGGGCCGCGCTGGCCCTGGTAGCGGGAGCCGTAGCGCTCGCTGCCGTAGGGGAACTCGGCCGCCGAGCTGAGCTGGAACATGCACAGCTGACCGATCTTCATGCCCGGCCAGAGCTTGATCGGGAGGGTGGCGAGATTCGACAGCTCCAGCGTCACGTGGCCGGAGAAACCGGGGTCGATGAACCCGGCGGTGGAGTGCGTGACGAGCCCGAGCCGGCCGAGGGAGGACTTCCCTTCGAGGCGCGAGGCGAGATCGTCGGGGAGGGTCACGACCTCGTAGGTCGAGGCGAGCACGAACTCGCCCGGGTGGAGGATGAACGGCTCGTCGCCCTCCGGCTCCACCAGCCGCGTCAGATCCGCCTGTTCGACGGACGGGTCGATGTGGGGGTAGCGGTGGTTCTCGAACACCCGGAAGTAGCGGTCGAGGCGCACGTCGACACTCGACGGCTGCACCATGGATTCGTCGTAGGGATCGATCCGGACCCGCCCGGCGTCGATCTCGGCCCGGATGTCCTTGTCTGAGAGAAGCACGCCCCGAGGATACGCAAGACGCGCGGACCGACCACCATCGGACGGACCCGCGCGCCAGCGACTACTGCGATACCGCTACTGCTACTGATGCTGCCGGTTCTACTGCTACTGCTGCCGGTTCTACGGCTACTGCTTCTCCAAGGTCACCAGCACCACACTGCGGAGCCGGGCACACCGCGGACACCTCACGAGTCGGCCGGGGCCGAGCCGCTCCGCCTGCTGCATCGGGAACGAAGCGGTACTGAACACGTGCCCATCGGCACATCGGACGACGGTGCGCTCCATCAAGTCCATGAGTCCCTTCCCCAAGAGCCGCGCCCGACTGCTGCTCGCCGGACGCCAAATGCCACATTACGGGATGAAAGGAACGACTCTCCAGGCGGCACTCCGGTCCCACCCAGACCCTCTTCCACGCCTCCACCGTACGCCCCAACTCCGGCCCACCGCAGCCGCGTCCGCCCTGCGGAACGCAGCCTGCCCACCATGGCCTCAGCGCCGGGGAGCGGACATGCGGTACAGTGACGGGGCGTTCTGACACCGGTTCAACCGGCGTTTTCGCGGGTGTAGTTTAGTGGTAGAACATCAGCTTCCCAAGCTGAGAGTGCGAGTTCGATTCTCGTCACCCGCTCCAATACGAACCCCCAGGTCGATGACCCGGGGGTTGTTTGTTGTCTGGACCAGTGGGCGGGGTGCGCACCACATCCGCACCATAAGGGCGTTTCTAGCTGCCGGTGGGCTTCTCCTTGCGGTGCGCGCGGTTGTCGATGTGGTGCTTCGCACGTTCGGCGCGGACCGTGTCGTCGAGTCCGGCCGCCAGGTCACGTTGCCGGCGGCGGGTAACACCGGGCGCAGGGCCGGAGCCACGGCACCGACCTCGTTCGCCTGGTCACCCGTGTAGGACCGGCGAGAACCTCCGCCCGTAATCCCGGGTTCACCTCGCCAGTGGCAACGATCATGGATACGGTTAACGTCCTACGATCAGGTCCTCGGGTGCCGATTCCTGTGGGGGGATGTTATGGGGAAGCGTCGCGGCTTTTTTGCGGAGCTGAACTACCAGGCACAGCAAGCGGAGAAGCGTCGGCGTCAGCAAGAGGCCGCTGGCCATCGTGCTCATCTTGCGGCGCAGCGCCAAGCAGAGCGAGCCACGAAGGCGTACGAGCGCGCGCAATTGGCGGCGGCGCGATCCTCTGCCGCGGAGAGGAAAGCCGCGGAGCGTGAGGCCGCGCGGCTCCACGTGGAGTCCAGGCTCGCTGAGGTCGAGTCGATGAACGCCAGCCTGGCCGGCGATCTCGCCGACATCGACGGTCTGCTCACGTGGACCCTGGACATGGACGACTACGTCGATCTCGAATCCCTGAAGATCTCGGCGGTCGAGCATCCTCCGTTCACACCCGGTCGCATGGCCGTCCCGGCGCCCAGTGTTCCGGAGCCGACCTACGAGCCCGAGCCCGTGTACGAGGAGCCGGTCGCACCCGGCGGCCTTTCCGCCATGCTCGGCGGCAAGAAGCGGCACCAACAGGCTATCGAGGGGGCTCGGACCGCCTTTGCGGACGCGCATCGCCACTGGGAGCGCGCCAAGGACGCCGCTCACAGCAGCTACGTCAAGAAGGCAGCCCAGCGCGAAAAGTCGGAAGCAAAGCGCGTGGCGGAACTGTCGGCCGCTGAGGAGAAGTACAAGCAGGAATGTGAGAAGCGCGAGGCTGACGCATCAGCTCACAATGCGGAGGTCGCCAAGCTCATCAACGACCTTGCCTTCGATGTCGAGTCCGCCATCGAGGAGTACGTCGGCATCGTCCTGTCCAACTCGGTCTACCCCGAGGTCTTCCCGGTCGAGCACGACCATGTATTCAATCTCGCGTCCCGCGAACTCTCGCTCAAGGTCAGCGTTCCGGAGCCTTCATCCATACCCGCGGTGAAGGCGTACCGGTACGTGAAGGCGAAGGATGAGATCGCTTCGACCAACCTGCCCGTTCGCGAAAAGAAGGAGCGGTACGCGAACGCGGTCTGGCAGGTCGCGGTTCGCAGTCTGCACGAAGTCTTCGAGGCCGACCGCGCCGGGAAAGTGCACTCGATCGCGCTGGCGGTCGGCGTCGACACGATCGACCCCGCCACCGGCCGCCCGGCCACCGTTCCTCTGGTCATCGTGGCGGCGGACCGCGAGACCTTCAACAGCTTCGATCTGGCCAAAGTGGTCCCCCAGGCCACCTTGCAGCACCTCGGTGCCGCGATGTCGAAGTCGCCATTCGACTTGGTCCCGGCGGACACAAGTCGCGGCGTCCGCGTTCGGGGAGAGTGATCATGCGGTTCAACCCACCCCCAGGGTGGCCCACACCGCCCGAAGGCTGGACGCCCCCGCCAGGATGGAACCCTGACCCGGCCTGGCCGGCCCCACCACCTGGCTGGCACCTCTTCGTGCCCGACGACGAGTCCGAACCGGACGTCGACGCCGACAAGTCCGTGACCGGGCAGACCACCGGGGCCCCTCTCACGGACCCGGCGCAGGGGTCACCGGGAACGCGGCAGAACCCCGCATTAGCCGTCCCACCGACTCCGCTACCGCTCCGAGGAGTCGACCCCGCGCCGCTGCTGGCCCGCATCGCGGACCTCGAAGCGGCGCTCGCCGCCGCACAAGGTGGCGCCGACCTGATCGATCTCAGCGATCAGCGTGCCCTGCAGGATGTCGGCATCTATCGCTACCACCATCCCTTGGAAAACGCGGCGGCCTACAAGGACCGATTGCGCAGTCTCGAAGACAAGATCGGCGAGACCGTCAAGAGCAGTCGCGCGATCCTCGCAGCCGACATGTTCACCTTCGACGGTTCTCTGGCCCGGGGACGGAAGCTGGTCGGCGATCTGTCCAAGCTGATGCTGCGGGCCTACAACGCCGAGGCCGACAACTGCGTTCGCTCGCTGCGGTCGGGGAACGTGCGCACTGCGCTGAAACGGCTGGAGTCGGCGGTCACCGCGATCGAGAGGCTCGGGGCGATCATGGAGATGCGGATCAACCCCGAATATCACGCGCTGCGTGTCACCGAGATCGAGCTGACCGCCGACTTCCAGATAAAAATGCAGGAAGAGCGCGAACACGCCCGCCACGAGCGCCAGCTTCTCCGCGAACAGCGCCAGGCCGAGAAGGAGTTGGCCGCCGAGAAGGAACGGCTTGAGAAGGAACGAGCGCACTACGTCAGCGCCCTGGCATCGCTCCGCGCCAAGGGCGACGACGCCGCCGTCACGGAACTCTCCAGCCGCCTCGCCGACATCGAGAAGGCCATCGCAGCCAACGACTACCGCATCGCGAACATCCGTGCCGGTTACGTGTACGTCATCTCCAACATCGGTGCGTTCGGTCCGAACATCGTCAAGATCGGCATGACCCGCCGCCTCGATCCGATGGACCGCGTCCGGGAACTCGGCGACGCTTCCGTGCCGTTCCGGTACGACGTCCACGCCTTGTTCTTCTCCGAGGACGCCGTGACTCTGGAGTCGCAACTCCACAAGGCGTTCGCCAGCCGACGCGTCAACTTCGTCAATCAGCGGCGTGAATTCTTCTTCGCCACGCCGTCCGAAGTCCGGACACTCCTGGCGGACAAAGTGGGCGGCCTACTCGAGTTCACGGAGGAACCCACGGCCCTTGAGTATTTCCAGAGTCGCAACCGCTGGCCGCAGAAGAGCTGAACGCGGGTCCCGCAGAACAGCCCATGTCCGCATGGTTCGTTAACCTTTTGGAAGGGCTCTGCGCGATGTCGTCGAGGACTCCGTCGACACGGCTGCAGAGATTCAACGGGCTGTCGCTGATCCCGCCTCTCAGAGGGACGGCCAGAAGGGAATGTTCGTCACCGACCCTTCAGAGCTGATCGCCGAGTTCCGCAGCGCCTTCGGCCGAATGGTGGCCTCCGTCGCCAGTCCGGCCAAGTCGCAACCCTTCCCACAGCGTCGGGGCTGTAGCTGGCGTAGAACTGCGAGCCCGCGTGAGGGAACCATCTGGCTACCGTCGCCCGGTCAGCGAACGGACGTTCTCCAGCAAGGCGTGGAGCAAGAACGGTGGCTCCGTAGCGGCCGTTCGGGTCGTCTCCAGATATGTCGCCGCGTTCTTCCCGTCGATGCCCTCGCCGACACGAACGAGTTCCTGCCTGCGCTCCTCCCAGGTCGGCCAGTGCTGGTCGAGGTGGGTCTCCAGGGTGTCCTCGAACACGGTGTAGCGGCCGGTCGAGTCGTCGGCGGGCTGGGGATTGGGCGTCGCACCCAGGTACCGGAGAAGATTCGCGTTCTTGGTCTGGTTGTTCCGTGCCTGGCGCTCGAACTCCTGCTCCTTGTCCTGCCGTTGCTGCGGGATGAGGTGTTGCACCGACGCCCGCTTCCGCTCCTCCATGCCGGCGTCGCCGTCGAACACGACGTAGCAGGGCACGCCCAGGGCGCTGAAGAGTGCGTCGGAGATCATGAGGTTGTCCTTGCCGTGGACCTCGATGACGCTGATGCCCTCCGCGCCGAGGTTGATCCCTGACCGGTCCGCGCAACCGGTGATCACTCCTTCGTCCCCGCGCCCCTCGACCAGCACCACGGCATGGGCGAAGAAGCCCTCCGCCAGCGCACCGCCCAGCGTGCCCTCAGTCCTGCTCCTGATCACTTTCTTGTCGACGAGGCCGTCCAAGGCCCCGCACAGGTCCTCCTCCGTGGCCTGCCACACTTCGGTGGCGGGGTGCCCCTCGCCGGCAGCGCGGCCCAGGCGCCGAATCTGGTGGTAGCCCTTCGGATCGATGAAGACCGGGTTGTGGGTGGCGTACATGACCTGAGTACGCGCCTGCGGCGAGGTGGCGACCAGTTCGCGGAGCACCTTCGCGAAGGTCCGCGCCTGAGGCGGGTGCTGGAAAAGCTCGGGCTCCTCGATCGCCAGGCAAAGCGTCCTCATGCCGTCAGCCGAGCGCCTGCGGTCGGCGAGGTACTTCAGCGCGGCGATGATCAGGGCGCGCTGGAAGCCGTGACCTTGCCGGTGCACCGAGGTATGAGCAGCACCGTCTCGGATGCTCACCTGGAAGGTTGTCCGGGCGGGCCTCGGAGCCTGCACCGTGGGGGTCACGACCACCTCGCGTCCGGTGGTGAACTTGGCGACCTCCGCCGAGAGCGCGGCCGACACCTCGTCCAGCACCGGGCCGTACACCTTGCTGTGCACTTCCTGCCGGGCCAGGTGGGCGTTCTCCTCGATCTCACCGAGCTGCTCGTTCGCCTGTGAGCGGTCCACGGCGTGGTCGAGGATGCGGCCGAGCGCAGTCGCCTTCTGATCGTCGGCCTCCTCGTACGCCCGCAGGTCGGCGGAGACGAACACAAAGTCGATCAGCTGGGCGAGGCGGCTCTGCCCGGCGAAGCCGAAGAAGTGCGTGTCCTCGACCTCGGCCTCGGTGAGACGGTCGCGATTGGCCAACTCCCACGTGCGCATCGTCTCCAGGACCTTGTCCTTGGTGCCGGCGGCCGACAACCCCAGGCTCGTGTCGCTCTCCCTCAACTGGTCGTAGGCACGCCGTAGTTCCATGGCTTTCTCGTTCTTGCGCACCTCCTCGAACGGCCCGTACGCGAGAGCCTTGCCCGTGATCTTGTCCTCGCCGTTCTGCCAGGTCCGCCAGATACTCACGCTCGCGGCGCCGTCGGGCGCATACCGCCCAAGAGTCTGGCGATCGTGCTCGGTGAGTCCGTCGAACTCCACCTCCACGGAGATACGGCCGTCCTCGGCCGCCGAATGGATGTCGTCGTCGCTGAGGGCGACGCCCTTCTCGCCGTTGAAGAACCAGTCGAGCGCACGCAACACGGTGGACTTGCCGACCCCCGTCGGCCCGATGAAGGAGGTGATGTCTTCGAAGGTCACGTCCACCTTGTGCAGACAGCAGAAGTTCTCGATGCGAACACGCTTGATCTTCACGGTCATCCTGGCGTTTGGGGCGGGCGGGGCATTTGACTCCCCGTGTGACGTTTGTGGACGCTAGCAGCGCCCCTGACGCCCAATCAGCCGAATTACCGAGATGAGTGATTCCTCGGATTCGGACGCCGCCATCCTTGTGCGGTCGCAATGGCCCCGCGCGGCCGGCCTACGCACCGACAGACCTCCGGCATGTAATGGCCGTACACCAGCAGTGAGTTGACGCGTATTCAGCCAACGCACCGCTGATGGGTCCCCGGGGGCGGCGATGGGCCTGCTCCTCTTACAGAGCGGGCGGACCGCCCTTGAAGAGTTTGATCAGTGCGCGTACGGCCTCCGCCGCGCCGGGGCGGCTCGCCGCGATGATGACGAGAATCGCGAAGACGAGCGGCAGCAGGATGTCAGGGGGAAGATAGCCGCTGATTCCCGACGGCTGGACGACGGTCGGCTGCGTGACGCCGGGCTGGGCGAAGGTGGTTTCCGGGGTCGGCAAGCCGCTCGTGTCGGTGAGCGGTGTGGGGCCGGCCGGAACCGGCGACGGATTCCCGAACGCGGTGGTCATGGCGGTGAACTCCTCGTGGCGGTACAGGGGTCGAGCGAGTGGACACCAAGAGATAGGTCGGCACCGACCTGGAAACCCACGAGCGTGACGAGGACGGAGGTGTGAACGCACTGCCCGTAAAGAATCTTGAACGGCCGCGTGGGTTTGCCTGTACCTCCCCACCTATAGCTCGGGTATCACCGCTGACTTCGACGGCACGACCAGGGCAGGAGGGGATGTGGTGGGGGACAGTACGGCCAGTGAGATGCCCGAGCCACCCGACGGCACACCGGAACCCGAGGAGGAGCCGGTATCCGATGCCCCGGCGGCACAGTCACCGGCTCGGCCCGGTGACGCGTGGCGCCTGCTCCACCGTGAGATGGGAGCGCCCAGAACGCCGCGTACGGCCGAACAGGACCGCAAGCTGTACGAGTTGCTCCGGCAGGCGGGCTTCCGGGGACCGATGTACGACGTGGTCATGGGCAACCTCATCGAGACGGCCAGACACATCATGCTGGCCCAGATCAAGGACGGCAGAGCCTTCGCGGCCTGCGCGAGGATCCACCGGCCCATCACCGACACGAAGATGATCGGTGTCCTCCAGACCGATGTGGGGGAACGGGACGATGTGGTGACCGATCTGCTCGAACTCGGTGTGCCCCGGTTCCGGGAAGACGCTCTGGTCGGAGGACGTTGGAAGCCGCACGGCGGGGCAAGTCTCCAGACGTTCTTCGTCGGAGCCCTGGTACGGGAACTCCCCAATGTCTTCCGCAAATGGAGCACGCAGCATCAACGGTTCAAGCCCGGCCTGACCGATCCGACCCGGTTGCCGACGCTCGTCAGACACTCCGCCCCCGATCCGGTGCGTCATGCGGTCACCACGGATCAGATCGAGTGGGCCCTGTCCGGAGCGGATCTCGGCATCCGCCGCATCGCGGAGATGATCAAGCTCGGATATCCCTGGGCGGAGATTGCGGGGGTCCTCGGAATCAGCGAGGGGGCCGCGCAGCAGCGCTGGACGCGGTTCATCAGGAAGTTCGGCAACGGCGACGACGAGTCCGACGAAGGAGGACAGCGATGAACGACACACTTGCCCCTGCCGAGGACACACCTCGACGAGCGTCCGTGCTGAACGCGCTGGGCATCCTGAGCCGTCTTGAGGAGACGTCCCCGGACCCGACGGGGGAACGGCAGCGGTGGATCACGGCGCTGGTGCATCTGGCACGGCCGGATGGAGCGTCCTCGGACGACGGCGTGGCCGATCCGGAGGTGCTGCGGGAGGCGCTGACCTTCCTGGAGGCCCTGGAGGGTTCCTCTGCGGATCCCCAGGCTCCCGGAGCCGCGGAGGAGGCCCCGGAGACCATGGAGACCATGGAGGAAGCCTGGCAGCTGTTTGCCGAGGGGGACGTAGAGCCGGACTTCGCGGAGGACATGGAGCCGGACTTCGAGGAGGACGCTTCCCAGGCAGTGCCGTCGGATTCTTCCTGGGAAGAGCGGGAGATCGCTATGCGTCTCGACGGCTACACCCAGGAGGAGATCGAGTACGTCCGCACCATCCAGGAGCAGGTTCACGAGCGGGCGATCGCCCGCATTCAGAAGGTCGCACAGTACCCGCCGCAGTACCAGCAGTACCCGCCGCCGGCTCCGCTGCCGGGGCAGGACAGGCAGTCGGCACCCGCACCTATCCCCTGGGTGAAGGGTGATGTGCGACAGTCCGCTCCGATGGCTCCCTCGGTACAGGGAAACGTGCCGCAACAGATGTACTCCATCGAACGAGTCGAGAGCACACCCGCTCCGTCGCCGGCTCGTCGGCCCGACTCGTATCGGCAGTGGGACCAGGAGTCGGCCCCGGAGGAGCGAACAGGTCGAGGCCGACATGCCCGGATCGAGCAGAGGCAGTGGCAGCAGCTCTTCTCCACCTTGGCGAGGAGTCTGGTCCTTGTGGGGGGCTTCGGGTTCGCCGCCCTCGCCTATGCCTCACACACAGCTCTGCTGCCCATTCTGGGCGTGGTGATCGTGATGGGCGGAGCTCTCACGTACGCATGGACGGCCATGCTTCACACCCAGGGCGACTCGCCGAAGGAACATCAGCGAGGAGAGCGCGTGTCATGGCTCAGGGCGCTGAGAATGTGCACGCTCGCCGTCCCGATCCTGACCCTCGTCATCGGCTCGGTGATACTCACTCTCATCGGCAGCACCCTGCTGCCGAAGCACCGCGCCGAGTTCGTCAACGAGTATGCGAGGGAGGCATTGCTGACTGCTCAACGTCTCGCCCTGCATCGCTGACCTCCATAGCCGCGCACTGCGGGCAGAGGACGTCTTCGCCGACCGGCCGGAAAAGCATGGGCTGGACGTAGTCGCCGTCGCATTCCCGAGTGCCAGTCAGGCAAGAGGAGAGGCTGCGACCGGGAGCATGGTCGGGGACGGGCGTCGGCGTGTGAAGGTCCGGGCAGGGGCGAGACCTCGCAGAGGAGGTAGCGCAGGAGGCTGCTGGGGCGGAGTACGGGGTTGCCGTCGTCGGGAAGGCGTCGGGCGGCAAAAGCACGTCAGACGACGTCGTGGATGTTGTGCTCGGTGAGGTCGGACGCGTGCCGGGCGATGGCGCGGTAGTCGGCGTCGTCGTGGAGAACGGCCAAGCCGTGGTGGGCGGCGGTAGCGGCGATGAGGAGGTCCACCGCCGAGGCGCTGCGATGCTCCCCGGCCTGGGCCATGCGGTGTTGCACCGCGCTGATCCACCGTCCGGCGTGCTTCGGTACCGCCGCATCTGGATAGAGGTCGGAGAACATCTCCGCGATCTCGTCGTACTCGCGACGGTCTCGGGCGCTGTACAGGAACTCGGCGCGCTGCACAAAGCAGGACGCGACGGCCCCAGCGTCGATCGCTTCGTACCAGGCAGATTGCAGTTTCGGCTCGCGGAGCAGCCGGACCAGGCCGGACGTGTCGAGCAAGTAGATCACCGGCTGTGCTTCTCCGCCCTGTGCAGACGCTCGGCGTCCTCGACGGCACCCCACTCACGCGCACGCTCGAAGTGACGGCGGATGCGCGCCGCGCGTTCCTGCTGCTCGGCGTAGAAGTTCAGAGCGAGATTGACCGCCTCCTTCTTGGTCCGGACGTGAGCCAGAGCCATGGCGCGCTCCAGGGCGTCATCGTCGATGTCGATCTGGGTCACGGACATACCGTGCCTCCCACGCAATGTTGGTGATGTACATAGAAGAATACGTCACCAACATTTACGGGTCCACCTGTCAGCTCCGGTGTATGCAGTCGCGACGGACCCTCCAGATCAGACCCACAGACGATGTGGTTCGGTCGGCGCAGGCGTTGCGCGCTGTACGGCCCGGCTACTGGTCCACCCCCGTGCCCACAGCGTGCCCGTAAGAGCGGACAATCACGGTCAACAGCGGTGCCACCAAGCACTCACGCCTGCAGCGACAGAACGAATCTGTGCAGTTCAGAAGCCATGTACCGGCCCGAGCGCCGCAGCTTCCCAAGCTGAGAGTGCGAGTTCGATTCTCGTCACCCGCTCCAGAATCTGCCCCCAGGTCAGCGGCCTGGGGGTTGTTTGTTGTCTAGTCCAATTCGGGGGCGGCGCCCGCTCCCAAGGCTCGGCCGCTCGCCGGCCGCCCAGGGGGCCCATCACGACTCCGAGCCGACGGCGTGCCCATAGCGCACCCTCAAGGGGTCGTTTTATCGATATGCACACCTTTGATGGGCCTATACCGGATCGCGCCAGGAGACGGCGTTCTCGCCGGTGGGGTGCCGGGGCGTGAGGTCGGCCATGGCGATGTGAATCACGGACATGGCATACGCCGCTGCCGCCGCCGGGGATGGTCGAAGGCCCGCCTTCGGCATGGGCCCACAGACATCGCCGTGAACATCGAGCGCCTCAGCGGTCCGCCATCGGCCGACGGAGTACCCCCGGCCCGGCCACCGACCGCATTCCAGGACTTCCTGAACCAGCACGGGATCCCTCGCCCGAAGTGCTGGCGGGCCGTCAGCAACGGGTCTTCAGAGCTCCAAGATCTCCGACTAGGTCAGCCCGAGGCGACGTCTCGTTCCGGCCAGATCCGCCGTGAGATGGGAAAACAGGGGCACGGCAGCAGGCAATGGCTGGCGATAATGTGCACCGTCCCTCGTACGGTCCAAAGGCGCAGGAGGTTGCGGTATGCACCACTTGCCCAACCAGGGCCAGGATGTGCTGAAGTTCCGGACGACGGATGTGGACGAGGCTCGGCAGGTCCTCCAAGAACGCTTCTACGCCAACTTCATCGACGTGCCCGACGGCAGCGCCGAGTTCACGGCCCGGTACGACATCGCCGCATTCGGTCCGCTCACACTCGGACGTCTGGCTTTCGGCGAGGAGGTGCGCATACGGTTCGGGGAACTCGGCTCTTACCACGTGGACATCCCCCTGGGTGGCCACCTGGCCTGGCGTCAAGGAACGCACACCAATGCGGTGGCGACCACCACGAACGCCGCCGTATTCCAGCCGCACGGCGACACGGCTCTGGATCGAGTGAGCACCGACTGCTCCATGCTGGCCGTAAAGATCGACCCCAAGGCTCTCAACGATCAACTCGAACGCCTTCTCGGCCGACCGCTGCGCACCCCCGTCGTCCTCACGCCCGAACTCGACGTCGCGCACGGCGCGGGCCTGAGCTGGGTCCGGATGATCCGCGCGGTGTTCGACGAGATGCCGGCCGGCGGGCTGCTCACCCGGCCGGTGGTCGCCCGTCCGCTCCAGGAGGCCCTGCTGACCGGGCTCCTCCTCGCCACCGGCCACCGCTACCGCGACGAGCTCGACCGACCAAAACCCGCCCTGCGCCCGGGCCCCGTCAAGCGTGCTGTCGAGGCCATGCACAGCATGCCGCAACACCCGTTCACGGTAGGAGAGTTGGCCGTGCTCGCCGGGGTGAGCGTGCGGCGACTCCAAGAAGCCTTCCAGCAGTATGTCGGCATGACCCCACTGGGCTACCTCACCGACGTCCGCCTCACCCGCGCCCACGACGAGCTGCGCCGCGGCACGCCGGGCGAAGTGAACGTGAGCGAGGTCGCCCATCGCTGGGGCTTCGACCACCTGGGCCGCTTCGCGTCCCGCTACCGAGCGCGCTTCGGCGAGCTGCCCTCGCAGACACTGCGTTCCGGGTGAGCACGGCCAACGCCACGCCCCGCGCTGTGCGGACAACAGCCGCGCTCAGCGGATCGTGCGCGGCGGCCACCACGGGCTAGATTCCTGGAGTTCGCGCGTCCGCTCGTGAGGTCCGCCGCGCGGACATCGGCCGGCCCGTCTCCACCCCTTCGGGCCGGTCGCCGCCCGTCGGCACCCCCCAACAGCCGCGGGCGGGTCGGCAGCGCACATGCGGCCTGAACTCCGCCTCGGTGTGCTGCTCGACATCGGTCAAGGTCCGGGCCGGGGTCGGCGCCGGCCCGGACCTTGACCGTATCGAAGGCACACCGATGAGCGATCCCGCGCCCCTGGGCGCCGCACGAGAGCGCATATGCCCAGGGCAGAAGCCATCCAGCTCGGCGAGCGCCGTCGCTTCCCAAGCTGAGAGTGCGAGTTCGATTCTCGTCACCCGCTCCAGCACGAACCCCCAGGTCGATGACCCGGGGGTTCTTTGTTGTCTGGACCGGTGGGCGGGGTGCGCGCCACACACAACGGCACCATAAGGGCGCTGCCAGTGCTGTGACCGGGATGGTTCACCGTGGTCGGGCGACGGCTCACGGGACGAGCGCGGTCCGCGAGGCGACTGCTATTAGTGGTGCATGCAGGAAGAGACCGCGCGGTCCGCGATCGACACGTTCATCTCCGCGTTCAACGCCTCGGACGACAGCTATGTGACTGCACTGCTCTCCCAGGCCCTGACCTCGGACGTAGTCTTCTGGGGGCCGTTGGGCCGCAGTGAGGGGATCGAGGCGGTCGAGCGGTTCGTGCTGGACATCCGGCGCCACCCCGCGGGGACCGGCACGATGGTGCGCTGTTCGGCGGTGGACATGCCGGACGAGTGGGCCCGGTACCAGTGGGTCTTCACGACGCCGGACGGAGGCCCCCGCCTGGCGGGAACGGACGTCGTCCATCTGCGGCGGAGCCTCATCGACCAGGTCATCGTCTTCGCGGGCGAGATCAAGCCGTCCGCCTCCTGAGTCGTTCTCCTCCGGCGCCGTCCGAAGTCCTCATCGATGCTTCTCAGAAAGCCTGGACACGGCTCTACGACCACCGCATCGACACGAGACGAGCCCTCTTGCGCAAGGAACCCTGGACGGTGTCCGTCACCCACATCAACACACGCGTCACCTGGACAGTCCGGCCGACGCTCTTCCTGCCGATGGCACACCCTCAAGGTGCCGAACTCCCAGCGTGCTCACACGACTTCAAGCCTCACAGGACCCACGCGACCGATATCGAGTCTCAGTCGATGCTTGACGGTTCGACGTCGGGTGAGGCGTGACGCTTGCCCTGGACCTGGTGCGTTACGGTCCTGCCATGCCGGACCGGTTTCCTGAGATCACCTCCGTCGAGCAGTTCATTCGTCTGCGCCTGAGCGAGGATCCAGCGGAGAGGGACCGCTCGGCGTGGGCGGCTATGCCGATGCCGGTGTGGGATGAGTTGGTGCGTGAGCACCCGGACATGCGGTTCTGGGCCGCCCACAACCGCAGTTGCCCGCCGGAAGTCCTTGCCGAACTGGTCAAGGACGACGCCTGGCACGTTCGCGGCAGAGTGGCGAGCCGCCGCAACTGCCCGGCCGAACTGTTGGAGAAGCTGGCCAACGATCCCCACGATGCCGTCCGCAACACTGTCGCCACCCATCAGCGCTCCCCGCGCAGTACGGTGCTCCGCCTGACAGACGACCCCTGGGCCGTGATCGCCGAAGCCGCCCGTACCCGCATCGCCAACTGGCCCCAGACAGCTCCGAATGAGACGGGCACAGACAAGCCGGACACGGCCCCCGTCAGCTATCAGCTGGAACCGAACCATCAAGGGCCCGCGCAAGCGAGGTTTGGGCCCGGCCCTCTGCGCCTTCGGCGCCGGGCCGTACCCCTGGGGCCGCAAGCGAGTTACGGCCCTGAGTAGAACCTGGACGCACAACGGCCACGGTCAGAACGAGCCTCCGGCGGGGGCGCTCAGGCTCCGAGATGGACGGGGCGCCGTTCGCGAGTGCCGGCCGAATGGTGGCGGGCGCGGGGAGCTCCCATCCCGTCTGCCATCGACCCAGGCAGAGCCGAGCAGACGGGATGGGAGCTGGGGAAAGTGGTGGGTTAAGGGGCGAACTGCTGTGGCCGCCGGTCGTCGGGCAGCGGATCCAATGTCGTCCAGACCCTCACAGCAGCAACAGCAGATGCCATAGTGCCCGCCGGTGGTTCCTGGTGAGCGATCACCCCATGTCTCGGCAATTGCTGGTCCAGGTTGAAGTAGCCCAGGAACAATCCCAGATCCCGACATAACGCATGGGCTTTCTGCGTGGTCATCCCGACAACGTCGGGGACCTCGATGCGCGCCGATGTGTCCTCCATACCAACACCGTAGGGCATAGGTCACGTGCCCCAGCCGTGCCCGATCCAACGGGAAACCTCGGGGAACAGCGGTCAACCACGGACAGCGCTCAGCACAACGGCCCCCGACCGATTTACCTGGTCAGGGGCCGTTCACCTGCGGTGGGTGTGGGATTTGAACCCACGGTCACATCGCTGCGACGACGGTTTTCAAGACCGTGTACCACTTGGCTCGCCCATAGAGACTCCACCGACCGCACGAAAATGGAAGGTGGGTCAGCGTGATCGCACAGCACAATGCGCTCATGGTGTTCGCGTATGTCATGGGCCGAGCCGAGAACGGTCCGTACCGCTGCCCTTGCTGCGGATTCGTCACCCTCGCTGAGCGTGCAATGTACGAGATCTGTCCAGTTTGCTTCTGGGAGGACGACGGTCAGGATGACCACGATGCAGACGAGTGCCGAGGCGGCCCGAACGGTCAGCTCAGCCTGACTGAGGCATGGCGGAACTTCGAAGCTACCGGTGCATGCAGCGGGGGTCTCTCGCCACAGGTACGCGCGCCGCGACCGGAAGAGCACCCGGACATCGCTCCGCACTACGGCACGGGTGTCCTCTACGGCGGCACCCCGTCGAGTGATCAGAGCTAGGTCCCAACTTGTCCGATCGCTCACCTCCGCGTACAGCAGCGAAGTACAGCAACCGAGGCGACCGCAGGTGACCGTCCAGAACCCCCAAGGTCCTCCTGGCTGGGCCGGGAGACCTCACCGACCTCCGCGCCCGTAGTTCGCATCGAGGGGCGCGTGGAAGCTCGACCTCGTGGCGGTGTCAGTCCTGCCGTACACAATGCCGTCCATGAGTGAGCGCTACGAGGTCGTCTTTTCCTGCTACTTGCGCGACGACATCCCCGAATGGGTCATGGCCGCCCTGCGGTGGCACTTGGGCATGGATACAGAGTTCCCCGAAGGTCTCGATGACGAAGATGAATATCTGTACCCACTGCTCGTCCCCGATGCCTACGCCAACCGCCGGATGCCCAGCGGAGACGTCGTGTCCCTCCGTCGCGAGGTGCAAGAGTTCACGAGCTCCGGGAAGCGGTATGAATGGGAGCTTTTCGCGCGGAACGGCTGGATCGACGACTCCATGCTTTACCTCCGGAGCCTGTTGGACCTGATAGCCCCACACGTCGCGCAACCCGGCTACGGAGGATACTTCCGCCATATATCCGACACCGAAGTGACTGTCTTCGACTTCCACGATGGAACGTACGAGCCCATCAAGATATGGGGTATCGACCCGCGGTAAGAGGACGGGCAACGGGCCCGTTCCCCCCGTGTGCCCATCGGAGGAAATCAGCGGAGAGCTGGTCTCGGTCCGGTGCGCCCACGGCCACCACCGTTCGTCGCCGTACGCGCGCTCCCTCTGACCTGCCCGGTGAACCCTACGAACGCCTCTGAACTGCCACGTGGACAGGTTGGAAAGCGTGTTGGTCCAACACTCGGAGATGAGCGACGGACGTAAAACAGGTGCCGGCGCAGGGCCCATGGTTGAGGATGCCGCCATGGCCAACGACCTGGTGGCGTTCCTCAAGGCGCGCCTGGACGAGGACGCCGACCTGGCCCGGCGCTGTGCCGGGGCCGGATTCACTGCGGAGTGGATCGCGCACAGAATCGCAGTCGACTTCGGCCGAGGTGACTTCACCAGCTTCCACACCGCGATCGCGCGGCACGTAGCCCTGCACGACCCTGCCCGCGTGCTGCGCGAAGTCGAGGCCAAGCGGCACGTGCTGAACCGGCACACGCTCAGCCCGGCCGAAGGTGACCCCGAGCGACCTTGGGACGACCGTGACGACTGCCAGTTCGACGGCGACCTCTGGCCCTGCGACGACCTACTCGATCTCGCCCTGCCCTACCAGGAACACCCCGACTTTCCCGAGCGCTACAAGGCGAACCGGGTAACCGAGGAACGGAACGACCGCACCACAAGCGCACCAGATAAGGCGGGGAACAGCGGGGAACCACGGTGAAGACAACCGAGCTCGCCGAAGCCGTAGGTCCGCCATTCGCCCAGGTCAACGCCAAGACCAGCCCCAAATGCCCCCAGCTTCCGAAGCCGAGAGTGCGAGTTCGGTTCTCGTCACCCGCTCCAGGACGAAGGCCCAGGTCATTGACCCGGGCCTTTTTGCTGTCCGCTGTGATCAGGTGTCGCGTGCCGGGTTCGTGCCGGAAGGCAGTTCGGGTTTCGCGCGGGACGGTCGTAGCGTGTCGACGGCGGGGCGAGGCGGGGCTGCTACCGCGCTGTGTTCGCGCCGCGACCGGCCGGGGGTCACTGCGTGATGCTCACCAGGACCTTGCCGACGGCTCCGTTCTCCACTGCCTGGTGCGCGTCGGCCGTGCGGTCGAGTGGGAAGTGGATCAGTGGCAGGCCGTGTTCCTCGCCGACCGGCAGCGCGCCGTCGCGTACTGCTGCGGCCACGTCGTCGACTGCCGCGGTGAGTGCCTCCGGACCGGCCGTGTAGAGGACCAGGAACTGCAGACGTGCGTTCAGCACCATGCTCTGCTGCATGTCCAGTTCGACCGGCTTGCCGCCGTCGTTGGCGTAGGCCGAGATCGTGCCGCGGGTCCGCAGCACGGCCAGGTCCAGGGCGAGGTTGGTGCCGAGCGCCACCTCGGCGACGATGTCGACGCCGTCCGGGGCGGTCCTGCGGATCTCCGCGGCCGGATCGCCCTCGCGGTAGTCGAGCACGTGGTGGGCTCCCGCGGCGGTGGCCAGCCGGGCCTTCTCCGGGCTGCTGACCGTGCTGATCACGGTGGCGCCGGCCCACCGCGCGAGCTGGATCACCGCGTGCCCGACCGCTCCGGCGCCGCCCGCGGCGAGCACCACCCTGCCGTCGAGCGTTCCGGGCCGCAGGCGGCGCGGCCCGTCCTCGGTGACGGTGAGCGCGCGGTGCGCGGTGAGCGCGGGGACTCCGAGTGAGGCGCCGACGTCGAACCCGACCTCGTCGGGCAGCGGCACGGCCCGCTCGGCAGGCACGACGGTGAACTCGGCGGCGGTACCGGTGGGCCGCCCCGCGGCGGCCATGAACAGCCAGACCCGCTGACCGACCCGGCTCCGGTCGATGCCCTCACCGACGGCGTCGATCGTGCCGGCGCCGTCGAGGTGCGGGGTGACCTCCGGGAAGTGCCTGGGGTGGGCTGCGCGGGAGCGGGTCTGCCAGTCGGTCGGGTTGACCCCGGACACGGCGACCCGGACGCGTACCTCGCCGGGGCCGGGCGTCGGCAGGTCGCGGTCGACGAGTCGAAGAACGTCGGGGCCGCCGGCGTCGCGGTAAATGATGGCCTTCATGATTCGTCCTCAGAACCTGGTGGAGGAGGGGCTCCCGGTGCGGCCGGGAGTTCCGTCGGGGTGTCCGGTGGCGTGTGGCCGCGCCCGGGGTCTGGTCGACTCAACTCCGGTCAGCCGACGGAGACCTCGTCGCCTCCGGTCAGCCGACGGAGACCTCGTCAGCTCCGGTCAGCCGACGGAGACCCCGTCGCCTCCGGTCAACCGATGAAGACCCCGTCGGCTCCAGTCAGCCGATCGAGACCTCGTCAGCTCCGGTCAGCCGACGGAGACCTCGTCGCCTCCGGTCAGCCGACGGAGACCCCGTCGGCTCCAGTCAGCCGATCGAGACCTCGTTGGAACGGGACTCGACCGCATCGAGAGCCGCGCGGGTCGCCGCGTCGAGGGTGATCTCGCCGGCGCCCACGTTGGCCTCCAGGTGGGCGGGGTCGGCGGTGCCGGGGATGAGCAGCACGTTCGGGGCGTGGTGCAGCAGCCAGGCGAGGCCGACCTGAGTGGCTGTGACGCCCAGGTGTTTGGCCGCCGCGTGCACCGCCGGCTCGTCGGTCGCCTTGGGCAGGCCCGGGAAGGCCCCGCCGAGCGGGAAGTACGGCACCCAGGCGATGCCCTCGGCCACGCACAGTTCCAGCATGTCCTCGTCGTCGCGGGAGACGAGACTGTAGGCGTTCTGCACGCAGACGATGCCCGCCGGCAGCGCGCGGCGCAGGACGTCGAGAGTGACGCTGCTCAAACCGATCGCACCGATCTTGCCCTCGTCGCGCAGCGCGGTCATCACCGCGAGCTGGTCGTCGAGGTCGACGACCTGGTCGCCCTCGGGACGCAGCCCGGGGCCGGAGTCGAGGCGGCGGAGGTTGACCACCTGGAGCCGGTCGACGCCGAGGCTGCGCAGGTTGTCCTCGACGCTGGCACGCAGCTGCTCGGGGCGCTGGGCGAGACGCAGCGGCGGGTGACCGCCGGGGTCGGGGTCGGCGCCGACCTTGGTGACGACCAGGACGTCGTCCTCGGGGCGCAGTGCCTCGCGGATCACGGCGTTGGCGAACCCGGAGCCGTAGAACTCGGCGGTGTCCACATGGTCGACGCCCAGCTCGACCGCGTGCCGCAGCAGCGCGACGGCCTCGCCGCGGCGGTCGTGCAGGCGCTCCAACTGGAGCGCGCCGTAGCCGATCCGGGAAACGGTGCGGCCGGCGAACGAAGCGGTGGAGGTGGTCATCGCGCTGTCTCCTCGGGCGCTGACTGCAGGGCGGTGTAGAGCAGTTCGGCCTGATAGAGCGCCATCACCCGGTGGGCGACCGGGGTGGCGCTCTCCCGGGCCTCGGCCGGGTCGTGGTGCTCGACCTTGACCAGCCATGCCGTGACGCAGTCGTGCAGCATCGCGCGCATCCGGTCGGTCATGTCGACGACGATGTCGTGGATCACCGGGTTGGTGGTCGCCTCGCCCCAGGTCTGTACGGCGAGCCGGGCCCTGACGGGGTCGATCGCCGCGACGAGCCGGGCGAGCAGTTCGTCGGGGTCCGGCGGGGCGTCGCTCGCGGCGTGCTCGCCGAGGGCCCTGGCACGCTCGGCGAGATCCCCGCGGGCGACTGCCTGGACCAGGTCGGCCTTGTTGCGGTAGTGCGCGTAGATCGAGCCGGCGGAGAGGCCGGACTCGGCGATGATGTCGGCGATCGACGTCCGCTCCAGGCCGTTGCGGCCGAAGCAGCGGACAGCGGCCTCGGCGATCTGGGCGCGCCGGAGTTCCTTGCGCGCGTCGGTGAGTCGCGGCACGACACCTCCCTCACAAAAAGAATCACTGTTCTGCTTGTGGGGGAGACACTAACAGAATGACCGTTTCTTTTGTGATGGGCAGGTCGCGCGGGAACAGGCCAGGTGGCCTCCCGCCGAGTGGTGCGGCCGTACGAACCGCGTCGCCGCGATCAGAGCCATAGCGGCGGTTGCCGACCCACTCGCCCGGCCACGACTGGTGCTGCTCGCCGACCACGGAACCCTGGTCCGGCCCGGAGACTCCGACAAGCGGCCGGTCACCGCGACGGCCAGTGGACTCTCCTCGGTTGAGCCCGTCAGTCCTCGACGGCGAGGTTGACCTGGAACCGCGGCGATGTGACGGGGCTCACCCCGAAGAGAAAACCTCCGCCCCCCGCCCCGCGTCTAGCCGGTGTGAGAGCAGTCAGGAAGGCACTCGGTGAGCTGGACGAGGAGCGTCTCGTGCGGCTGGTGGCGCGGGGGGACCGTGCGGCGTTCGACGAGCTGTACCGGCGTACCGCGCCGTGGATGGCCGTGCGGCTGCGCCGGCGCTGTGCCGACGAGCAGATCGTCGCCGAGGTGATGCAGGAGACGTATCTGGCGGTGTGGCGGGCGGCGGGGGCGTTCGCGGGGGCCTCGGTGGGCGGTACGGCCGTCGGGTGGCTGTGGACGATCGCGGCGCGGCGGCTCGTCGACGCCTTCCGGCGCCGGGCCCATCACGCCGAGCCGCCGACGGCCGCCGCACCCGCCGACGCCGCACCCGGCGCCGAGGAGGAGGTGCTCGCGGCGACCGTCGGCGGCGACGTCGGGGACGCGCTGCGCTGCCTCGCGCCGGAACTCCGGCAAGTACTGCAGGCGTTGGTGCTCGACGGGCTGTCCGTCCGGGAGACCTCCGTCCTGCTCGGACTGCCCGAGGGCACGGTCAAGACCCGTGCGCGCCGGGCCCGGATCGCGATGCGGAGGGCGCTGACATGAGCGTGGAACATGCGTCGACCCGGATCATCGGCGGTTACGCGCGCGGCCTCGGCGGCGACGGCCCCGGTGGCGACGACCTCACCGCCGATGAACTGTGGGCCGTAGAAGCCCATTTGGAGACGTGCCGGGTGTGTCGGGACCGGCTCGCGGCAGTCGTTGCCGCGGAGGTGCCGGACGTGGCGGCGCTCGTGGGGAGTGTGTGGGACGGGCTTGAGCCTCGGCTGGGCGTGACCGTGTCGCGGCGGCGGTATCGGTCGGTGCGGGTGTCGAGTTGGCTGACGCCGGCGATGGTGCCGTGGGTGGGGATGGTCGTGAGCGTCACTCTGCTCGCGCTGTTGCTCGATCTGGCCGGGGGCGGTTACGAGTTCGGGGTCGGCCGTGTGTCGCTGGTGTTGTTGCTCGCGCCGGTTCTGCCGGTGCTCGGTGTCGCGGCGTCGTGGTCTCAAGGGCTCGATCCCGCCTACGAGTTGACGGCTTCCGTGCCGAGGGCCGGGCTTCAGCTGGTGTTGCGGCGTACGGCGTCCGTGCTTGCCGTGGTCGTTCCGGCGCTGTTGGTGGGCAGTTGGGCAACGGGGGTGCCGGGGGTGACGGCCGCGCAGTGGCTGCTGCCCTGTCTGGCCTTCACGTCTACGACCCTGGCGCTCGGCGGTGTTGTCGGGGTGACCCGTGCCGCCGTGGCGGTGGTCGGCGTATGGGCCGCCGTGGTTCTGGCACCGACCGTGGTCGCCAGCCGTGCGACCTTCGCGCTGCAGGCGGGCGGGCTGGCCGTGTGGGGCCTGGTTCTCGCGGTCGGCGTCGGGGTCGTGGTCGTCCGCCGGGGCGCGTACTCCGTGCTGGGAGCCCACCGGTGACCGGCGAGAGATCGATGAGAGATGAGAAAGGCCATGGGGGATCCCGTTGGAAAGGACCAGCACATGATGCCCGCGGTGAACGCGGCCGACCTCGCGCCTACGCCCTACGCCTGGGAGATCCGGGCCACGGGGTTGAAGGTCAGGGTCGGTCGGAAACGGATGGCCGTCGACGGGCTGGATCTGTCGTTGGAGACCGGTGTGCACGGGCTGCTCGGCCCCAACGGAGCCGGAAAGACCACGCTCATAAGGGCGTTGGCCACCGTGCTGCGGCCCGCCGGGGGGACCTTGGAACTGCTCGGGGAGTCCGCGGGCGGGATGGGTGAGCACCGGGCGCTGCGGCGGCGGATCGGTTATCTGCCGCAGGAGTTCGGTTACTACAAGCGGTTCACCGTGCGTGAATTCGTCGAGTACATGGCCTGGTTGAAGGAAGTGCCGAAGGCGGAGATCCCCGGGGCGGTGCAACGGGCCGTGGAACGGGTGGGGTTGGCCGACCGGGCCGACGAGCGGATGAAGGCGCTGTCCGGTGGCATGGTGCGCAGGGTCGGGATCGCGCAGGCCATCGTCAACGACCCGGCGATCCTGCTGCTCGACGAGCCGACGGCCGGGCTGGACCCGGCCCAACGGCTGCGGTTCCGGGGGCTGTTGCAGGAGTTGGGCGCGGACACGTGTGTGGTCGTGTCGACCCATCTGGTCGAGGACGTCGCCGCCGCGTGCGGTGATGTGGTGCTGTTCGCGGAGGGGCGGCTGGTCTTCCAGGGCACCCCGGACGAGCTGGCCGCGGCGGGTGGGCCCGGGCATGTGGGCGACAGCCCGTTGGAGCGCGGCTACTCGGCGCTGTTGTCGGACCCCGAGCGGGAGAGGGGCTCCTGGTGAACGACCGTGTCCCGCGCGTCGGCGCGAACTTCCGTGTCCCGCACGTCGACGTCAACTTCCGTGTCCTGCGTACCGAGTTGAGACGTTCCGTCGCCCCCTGGGCCGGCGGTGTGATCCTGACGAGCGCGCTGGCGTTCCTGTTCCTGGTGAACGGCAGCTGGTGGAACGGCACCACGGCGTGGACGGCCCAGTGGACGTCCCTGGCCCTGTGGACCCGGAGCCTGCTGTTCTATCTGTGGCCGCTCGCCGTGGGGTTCGGGGCGTTGCAGGGGCTGCGCGACCACCGTTCGAGGATGGTCGAGCTGCTGACGAGCACACCGCGTCCGGCCCGGCACCGCGCGGCCGTACCGGCGGGCGCGACGGCGATCACACTGACCTCGGCCTACGCGCTCCTCATCCTGGTCGGCGGAGTCCAGGTACTCACCAACACCGCCTACACGCACGCCGGTTGGCTACCGATCTCCCTCGTGGGGACACTGTTCCTCGTAGCGGGGGCCCTGCTGGGCATGGGCGTCGGCCGGGCCCTGCCGTCCGCGCTCACCCCGCCCCTGCTGGCCATGAGCGCCTTCGCGTTCGCCGCCCTCATGCACCTGTCGCTCGGCCGGACGGCGACGACCGACCCGGCGGGGGGATTCCCGACCACCCAACCGAACCGCGTCTCCCTCCTGTCACCCGAGGTCGACGAGGTCCACAGCGCCCTCGTCACGCTCTCCGCCTCCGTGCACATCGGCCAGACGATCTGGGTCCTGGGCATGGCCACGACCGGTTTCGCCCTGCTGATCGCCGCGACCCGGCGCACCCGGCTGATCGCCCTCACCCCGGTCCTGGCGGGCGCGGTCCTCGCCCTGCTCGTCCTCCCGTCCGACCCGAGCCGGATGTACGTCGTCGACAAGACCGCCGCGGAGCTGGTGTGCGACGGCCCGGTGTGCGTGACGAGGACTCACGAGGACCGGCTCGCCGAACTGGCCGGTCCCGGCAAGGAGGCGCTACGGCTGCTGCGCGGCGCGCTGGGCGAACGGGCGCCGGTCTCGGTGCGCGAGAACACCGCCGTGCAGGCGCAGGGTTCCACGCCGAAGTGGTCCCGTACGACTGTGCTGTTCGACTTCGAGGACGACCTCGTCACGGCGGCGAAGGGCAGGGACCGACTGACGTGGTCCCTGCTCGCCAAGGGCCTGGTCCCGGGCTGCACCCCGACCGGCTGGAGCAGCTTCGGCGACGACCAGTACGCGCAGGCTGTCGCGCTGGGGTGGGTCCTCGGGGAGCTGAAGCCGCTGCCCGGCCTGACGGCCGGAATGCGCGAGGAGGTCGACGCCAAGGCCCGCCCGGTGTGGAAGAAGCTCATGGCGCTTCCGCGGGGTGAGCAGGTCTCGCGGATCAACGCGATGCGGGGCGCTGCGCTGGCTTGTACGGGGGATCCGTTCGAGGTGTTGTCGGGGCGGGGGGCTCGGTGAGGTGGGGCGGGGAGGCGGATATCGGGGAGGCAGGTGCCGGGGAGTGCGTCCCGGTGAGACAGGTGCCCAGGAAATGGGTGCCGGGGAGGTGGGTGCCAGTGACATGGATACCGGTGCGATGGCTGACCCTGTACGCCCGCTCGCGTCAAGTACCCTCCTCCCTCGCCGCGTTGGTGATCAGCGCGGCGGCGATGCGGGCACTCACCAGCGGCAGCGGCCAAGGGCCCGGTGATCCACGCCTGCCCGTGCTCGTCCTCGCCACCGGCGTGATGGCGGCCTCCATCGGACTCAGCGGGCAGGACCTCGCGCTGGACCGGACCGCCGCGATCCGCTGGGTGCCGCGCAGAGCGGGGCATGTGCTGCTCGCCGGGGCGGTGGTCGCGGCGGTGCTGCTGGCTGTGCAGGTGACGGGCGCGCCCATGGTCAGTACTCAGTTCATGGCCGGCACCGAGTTCGTGGTGCGGGACAGCGCGGGCCTGACCGGGCTTGCCGCCCTGGGCGCGGCGTTCTCGGGCGGGCGGTACGCGTGGACGCTGCCGTTCGCCTGGCTGTCGTTCACGTTCTTCGCCCCGGCCGCTACGAGTACGGCGATGCGGGTGGCGACCTGGATGCTGTTGCCGGCCGGCACGGCGGCGAGTACCTGGACTGCCCTGCTGCTCCTGGGAGTTGGCACCGCGGCGTACGCCTTCGCCGGACCGAGGCGGTAGGCGGTGGGCGGTGGGCGGTGGGCGGTGGGTTTCCTGACGGTCATCCGGGCGTTCAGGACGCGGCACCGGTGACCGAAAGAACGCTCCCGATCTCCGCGTCCTTGTAGAACCACTTCGCGTCGGCCGAACCCAGACCGATCCAGCCGGCGCCGGTGTCGCGCTCGCCGGTGATCTTCTCCTTGGAGGAGAAGGCGACGCCGACGTAGACCGGTTGGTCGTCGGGGTCGCGCAGTTCGACCGCGAGCGAGATCTCCGTGGTGTAGGCGACTCCGCCGGTCAGGTCGGTGACGGTCACGACCTTGGTCTCGTGCCTCTTGTAGACGGTCAACGGCCCCGCCAACTTGCGGCCGTCAGGGAGACCGGAGGTCATCGGCATGACCCGGCCCCCGACGATCAGGGCCCGCTTGCCGACGACGACCGTGCCGATGACGGGCGCGCGCGGTACGGGAGTTGACACCTCGGGGGAGGTGACGCGGGGCGACAGGACAGGGTCGGCGTGGGTGGCGGCCGGGATCTGACGCTGGTCCCCCTCCCCCGCGGAGTGCGTGAAACCCACGGTCAACGCGAAGGCGACCACGGCGAAAGCCACCGCACCCGCGCCCAGCACACCCGCCATCCGACGGCGCCCCCGACGCACCGCACGACCGCGGACCGCGGCGCCGGAGAGAACCGGGAAGGCCTCCTGGCGAGCCGCCAACTCGCGCAGAGCGGTGGAGAGTTCAGAGTCGGCGAAGAGTTCGGCCCCGCCGGAGACTTCGGCTGCGGCGAGTTCGGCGGCGGGGACTCCGTCCTTGGAGAGCTCGTCAGACACGGCCACTCTCCTTCCGAACCGACGCGCCCGCCTTGCCCGCGTTACCCGCGTTACCCGCCTTACCCGCGCCGCCCGCCCCATCAGCCCCGTCGGCTCCGTAGACCCCGCCGACCCCATCGCCCTCGTCAACCGCCAAATGCTTCGCCAACGCCGCCCGCCCCCGGTACAACCTGGCCTTGACCGTCCCCACAGGCGCCCCCGTGTCGGAGGCTATCTGCTCGACACTCACGTCACACAGATGGTGCAGGACGATCACCATCCGCTGTGCCTTGGGCAGTTCGCGCAGTGCGGCGACAAGTGCCGTGTGATCAGGGTCGGGTCCCGGCACCGCCCCGGGCGGCGGAGTACGGCGCACCAACTCCAGCCAGCGCCTGGCCCGGCGCCACCGGCTCACCGCCAACCGCATGGCGACCGTACGGATCCACGCCTCGGGCGCCTCGTCCGCGAGAAAGTCCCCGCGCCGGTCCCAGGCCCGTACGAACGCCTCCTGGACCACGTCCTGAGCCTCCTCCCTGTCACCGGTGAACGCCGAGAGCTGGCCGGTCAGACGGGGAAACGTGGCCGCGTAGAAAGCGTCGAACTCGTCCTCGGTCATGACCTCACCGGAGTCTTGGAATTCCCGTGCAACCTGACCGCCCTCGCCGTGCGTACAGGTCCCGATGGCCGCGTCCTCACCACACGCCTCACAGGAAAGACGACAAACACGCGTCCCTGGATCCACTTCCCCCACAGCCGTACCGGAGGACCCCCGAAGTGCCGCACTCCCCCGACGACTTCACCGCGTACGCCCACGCGAGCCTGCCCCGGCTGGTCACCACCGCCCACCTGCTCACCGGCACCCCCGGCGACCGCCGCGAGGCGACCGAGCTGGTGCGGAGAACCCTGGTGAAGGTGTGCGCCCGGTGGCGCCGAATACCTCGGGCCGACGTGGACTTCTATGTACGACGGTTCCTGGTCAAGGAGTACCTGCGCGGGGCGCGGGGGCGGTCGCATCGCCCGAAGGCCCAACGGGCCGTGCTCGTGCTGCTGCACTGGGAAGGCCTGCGCGAGGCGGAGATCGCCCAGTTGCTCGGCTGGTCCGCCGGTGCGGTCAAGAGCCGGGCCCGGCGTGGGCTGGCGCTGTGCGGAGGTGACGAGGAGCGGCTGCGCGGGGCCTTCGCGGAGGCCGCCGCCGGGGTCGTCCCGTCCTCCGTCCCGCTCGATGCCGTCGAACGACGCGGCCGGGCGCTACGACGGCGCCGTAGCGGAGCAGTCGGGGCCGCCTGCGCACTGCTGCTCGTGCCGGGGGTCGTGTTCGGCGCGGACCGGTTCATGAGCGGCGGCTCCACGGACGGGTCGGGCGGAGGCGCCACCGCCGTGGCGCAGAGCCCGATCAGGATCGTCGCGCCCGGCGAACGGGTGGACGCCGTACCGGGCGTACAGGTCTGGCTGACCACCGACGGGAAGCACTGGTCGACTCCGGAAGCGCCGAACCAGTTCCTCGGCCTGACCGACGCCGGTGACGAGGACGCCTACCGGAACAAGTACCAGGACATGTACAAGCAGGACCTGTACAAGCAGGACACGTACAAGTACGGGAGCGGCAGGAAGGCCAGCGTCGAGAGCGGGAAACCAACCGTCTCCGTACAACCCGACCCGCTGAACAACACCTCGTACTTCCTGTCGGGCCTGTACCGAGGCCTGTCCGCCGACCCGGCCCGCGTCGAGGTCACCGTCGGCGACCGAAGGATCACCGGTACGGTCCTCACGCTCGCGGGCAGCCCCGGCTGGGGCGTCTGGTACGCGCGCACACCGGTGACGCCGCAGGAGTTGAAGTCGAGCTCCGTCGACGGCGGCCCGACCGTCACGGTGTACGACGCGTCCGGCAAGGCCGTCGCACAGGGCGGGGCAGCCGAGTGAAGCACCGCATCCGCACCCGCGCCCGTGCCCACCTGCGGCGCATCCCGCTCCGCCTGCGCCTCCGCCGCACCCGGGGCCGCCTGCTGCGCCGACTGCTCATCGCCGTCCTGCTCCTGATCGCGTCACTCTGCACGGCGGCGGTCGTCGCGTACCGCCTCACGGACATCCCCGAACCGCACCCGGAAACGGTCACGCAGAGCACGGTCTTCGTCGACGACAAGGGCTCCTACCTGGGCCGACGCGGACCGGTGGACCGCCAGGAGGTGCCCCTGTCCCAGGTCCCGCGATACGTCCAGGACGCGGTGATCGCGGCCGAGAACCGCTCGTTCCGCACGGACGACGGCGTCTCGCCACGAGCCATCGCCCGCGCGGTCCTGGCCTCCCTCACCGGCGGCGAACACCAGGGCGGTTCCACCATCACCCAGCAGTACGTGAAGAACGCCCTGCTGAGCCCGGAGCAGTCCCTGTCCCGCAAGGCGCACGAGGCCCTGATCGCGATCAAACTCGACCGCACCCGGTCCAAGGACGACATCCTGGCGGGCTACCTCAACACGGTCTACTTCGGCCGGGGTTCGGCCGGCATCCAGGCAGCCGCCCGCAACTACTTCGGCGTGGACACCCGCAACCTGACCGTCTCCCAGGGCGCCGCGCTCGCGGCGATCGTCAACATCCCGTCGTACTACGAGAAGGCGGGCTCCGACCCCAAGGTCACCGCGACCCTCAAGGCACGCTGGGCATGGGTACTCGACGCGATGGCGACAAGCGGCGCCATCACCCCGAAGCAACGCGCCGACGCCACCTTCCCGGCCTTCCGCTTCTACCCGCCGGGCACGACCGAGGGCCAGCGCCAGTACATGATCGACGTGGCGGCACAGGAGGCCGCCGACCGACTAGGCATCTCCGAGGACCAGTTGGCCCGCGGCGGCTACACCGTCCACACCACGTTCGACCTGGCCCTGCAGGACGCCACGACGGAGGCGGTGAAGAACCTGAAGACCGGCAAGGACTCCAAGGCGGGCAAAGGCACGACCCTGCACACGGCGGTCGTGGCGATCAAACCCGGCGACGGAGCGGTCCGGCTCCTGTACGGCGGCTCGGACTACGCCCGCCAACCGTTCAACGACGCGGTCGGCGGCGCCGTAGAAGCGGGAACGGCCCTGGACCCCTTCGGCAAGGTCCCCCTCGGCGCCCCCCTGACCGACCTCCGGAAGACCCCCGCCCCCACCCCGCTGAAACTGGCCTCGGCCTACGCGACGGTGGCGGCGAACGGCGTGTACGCGACCCCGTACACGATCACGAAGATCACCCGGGACGGCCGCCAGCTGTACACGGCCCACCCCGACACACGACACCTGCTGGACGAGCGGGATGTCTTCATGGTGACCGCGCAGATGTCGAAGGCATCCCAAGCGATCCCTTCGACCCCCACCGCCCAGAAGACCCCCCGGACCCCCCAGACCTCCTTCACCGCCGGAGCGGGCGGCGGAATCACCCGCCGAACCATCTGGTCCACCACCCAGGACCCCCAACTCACCCTGACAGTCGCCCTCTTCGCCGACCGCCCGGGCAAGAAGAAGAACACGACCGTCCCCGCCCAACTCCCCAACAACCCACCACCGACCGAGTCCGCGGAGGAGACAGCGGCCCAGATCTGGCAACTGGCGACCGGAGCGACGGGATAGGCGGAACGGGCGGGACAGTCAGTCCCGCCCGCCTGCGCCGATGCCTCCGCTCAGGCGTGGAGTCCGCGTGCTCCGAGAATGCGTTCCATCCTCGCGTCCAGCTCCGCGCGCTCCCGGACCGTGCGTTCCGCCTGGGCCGTGCGGTAGCGGTGCTCCAGCGTCTGCATACGGTCGTTGGTGTCCAGCTCGACGTGGTGGCGCTGCGCCTCGTGTTCCATCCGCGCGCACTCGTGCCGTACCTGGAGCTCTTCGGTGTGCAGCCTGCGGGTGGCTTCGAAGCGGGCACCGAGGAGGGTGTCGTACATCGTGCTGCCGCTCATGAACTTGGCCAGGACGGGCAGTGCGTCGAAGGACACGAGCAGGAGGTGCAGGACGATCGTCAGGAACAGTGCGAAACCGTCCGAGCCGGCCACCTCCCGCAGGCCGTGTGCCCGGGTCAGGATGCCGTCCGTGTCCAGGTCGGCCGCGCGTTCCCGCGTCTTGGAGTTGATGGCCTGCTGGAGCAGCGGCTGGTAGGTGTCCGCGGCCTTGTCCTTCTTGCCCTGGAGCGTCTGGCCCTCGGCCCGCAGCGCCGCCAGCTGCTTCTCGTACACGCCGACCTTGCTCGTCCTGCGGTACGACGAGGAGTCCGCGCGGGCCCGTTCGCAGGTGATGGTGACGTCCAGGCCCCCGCCCCGCCAGATCCAGTTGTTGCGGCCGCACAGCCGCTGCTCGGTCCCCATCTTGTCCTTGAGCGTGTCGTTGAGGGTCTTGACCTGGGTCTGCAGGTCCGTGGTCCGGGACGTGTTGCTCGCTATCTGCCTCGACAGTTCCGCCGGTGAACCCGCGACCTTGAGCTGGTAGCGGCGGCACTCCTCGCGGCCCGCCGTGGACGCGCCGTCCGTCGGGTTGCAGGCGACGAGCATGCCCCGGTAGTCGGCCACCTTCTGGTCGTTGCCGACGGCGATCTCCTGGCGGATCTCCTTGTCGAAGATCTGGAACAGAATCGGCTCGGCGATGAACAGACCCAGCAGCACGGACAGCACCAGACGCAGTCCCAGCGACCACTTCTTGACGCCCGCGCCATGGGTGCTGGAGACCAGCCAGCTGTCCATCACCAGCACCACCCAGAACCACACCGCCGCGACCGCGAGCACGGCCGGCAAGGGGAGGTCGGAGCGGAAGCTGCCGAGCGCCAGGGCCATGGACAGGGCGCCGACCAGGGCCGTGTTGAGGACGATCGCGCCGTACCAGGTGTAGCGGGTGCGCTCCTCCGGCGCCCAGGCGAGGAGTTCCTCGCGGATGCCGATCAGCCGGCGCAGTCGCGCGGCCGGACCGGTGGCCGGGGAGATCGGGCGGACCGAGCCCCGGTCGTCGTCGATCCGGGCACTGTCGGCCGGGCGCAGTGAGATGTCAGTGGCCAAGGCTCGCCTCCGAGTCGGTGCCCCCGAGGTCGAGGTCTCCGTTGTCGTCGTAGTCGATGTCGACGCCGCCGTCGCGGCCGGTCCGTTTCTCGCGTTCGGCCGGTGCGGACCCGCCCTCCAGCTCGCCCTGCGCGTCCTCCTCCGGCACCTCACGCGCGTCGGCGCGCTGCTTGTACAGGACGTCGCCGACGCCGTTGATGAAGTCCCCCGCGTCGCGGATCGTGCTGTCGAACAGGCCCCGGTCGATGGCCCGCCTGCTCAGATCGGCCTTCACGGCGAGCACGTCGTTGGACCAGTCGCGCTCGTCGCGCTGCAGCCGTTCGGTGTCGGCGCGCTCCTCCTGGCGGCGGCGCAGCCCGTCCTCGTGGCCCAGTTCCCAGCGGTGGGTCTCCTCGCGCCGCTGGTCCGCCTTGTCCTCGCGCTCCTCCGCGCGGGTCAGTGCCTCGCGCCGGTCGTCGCGCTCGACCTTCCAGCGTTCGTCCTCCCGGTCGACGGACCGCCGCTCCACCGCGGCCTCGCGGTCGGCCTGCCGCCGCCGGTCCAGCCGCTGGGCGAGTTCGTCGGAGGTGATGTCGCCGGTGCGCCAGGCCTGGAAGTCGGCGGCACTTGGGTCGGCGCCGATCAGCTGGAAGTCCTCGGCGAGTTCGGCACGCGTGAAGCGGTTGCGCCGACCCTGCTGGAAGAGGTCGTGCTCCTGCCGCTCGGCGTCCGTGTCGTGCTCGAAGCGACTGCGCTGCCGCTCCTCCTCCTGCCGGTTGCGTTCCTTGTGGAGGGCGCTGGTGTTGCGCAGTTCCTCGCGCTTGATCTCCAGCTCGGTCTCCAGCAGGGCCCGGCGCAGCGCCGCCTCCTGTTCCCGCTCCTCCCGATCCCGCGTCCATGCCAGCTTGCGACGGTCGTCATCCTCCTTCGCGAGGGCGTCGGCCAGTTCCCTCGGCGTGAGGACCTCGACGATTCCGTGCCGGGCGCGCAGCCCGGACAGCGTGGTCGGCCGCATCTCGTGGTACGCGGTCAGCCGGGCGTCGATCCGGTCGCGCACGACGAGCGAGTCGACGATCGGCCGGTCGCTGCCGTCCTCGACGAGCCCGGGCACCGACCGCAGATGACCCAGCAGCAGCGCCTCCACGTCCGTGACCCCGTCGCGTACGACCGTGCACGGGTCGGTGACGGTGCAGTAGAAGGTGGTCCGCACGGTGAAGTCGCCGGCCTCGGCGGACGGGATGCGGGTCTCCACCACGACGGGCACCTCGACCCTCCGGTCGACGACCGTGACCGAGCCGGCGTCGACCACCGTGGGGTCGTCGGGCCGCAACTGCCCGTGATCCTCGACATACTCCACGCCGACCCTGAAGACCCGCACGTGGTGCGCGGCGAGCCGGGGCAGTTCGTCGTCGGTCCGCGTCATGCGCCGGCTCAGCAGGCCGGCGCGCCTGCCTGCCCGTCCGTACTCGCGCTGCTCGACGAGCGGGTATTTCTCGGCCATACCTGTCAGTCCTCCGTGCTCAGTACGGCATCAAGGAAGATGTCGATCAAGGGAAAACGAACCGGTGTGCCCGGCTCGGTGCGGCTCACGGCCGGTTCCAGACCGGCCCGCAGCCCGGGGCGTTCCGCCGGCCGCAGCGCGGCGCCGACGGCCGCGCCGAAGCGGGCGGCCACCGGTTCGGGCTCCTCGGACACGGTGGACAGCGCCCGCAGGGTGGCGTGCAGTCCGGCCAGGGCTCGGGTCCGGCGGGGCAGATTGCCCAGGACACCGGCCCACAACTCGCCGATCTTCTCGGTCTGTTCGGGGCTGCGTACCAGGACGTCCGCGCAGACCGGGCGCCCGGTGCGCGCGTCGCGGGCCCGCAGGACGGTCAACGTGGCGTCGAGAACGGCGTCCTTGAGATGGCCGGCCAGCAAGTCGCGCTGAGCGCGCAGCCGGTAGGCGAGCGGCCGGAACACCGCGCCGGTGTCCTGACGGCACTCCACGAGCACGGCGACGAGTCCGGCCAGCGCGAACGCCGCCTCCGTGCTCCGGCCGCCGCCCCGCCCGACCAGTCGCAGCAGCGTGTACACGGCGTCGGTCGGAAAGCGCACGCCGAGCGCACCGCTGAACGCCGCGGTCGCTGTCGAGCGCAGCTCCGGGTCGTAGGAGCGAGCCCAGTCACGGGCCACTCCGAGCGCCACGGCGGCGAGGCTCTCGTCGAGGCACATGCAGTGCAGCACCAGCGTGGCCGTGGTCTGGCCGGTGGGGCCCGCGGCACCGGACGCCCAGGGGTGCAGATAGTTCTCGGCAACCTCGTCGAAGGCGGACGGGGTGAGGAGCGCCAGCCCCTGCGCGACGGACAGTTGTGTCTCCAGGCCGGGCCGACCGCCACGCATCAGTTCGGCCAGCCAATCCCGGACGCCGTCCCAGTAGGCCGTCGAGCGGTTGGTCCACAGTTCCTGGAGCACCCACGACCGGTACTGCGGGTGCGAGAAGACCAGGGCGGTGCGGGTGAGCGCGCCGTTCTTGCGCTCCTCGACGGCGACGAGACCATTCCGGTTCAGCGAGAGGCGGCGGTCGGCGGCCCGCCGGGCGGCCGCGGCCGCCGCCTCGTCGTCGGCCGGCGCCGGGAAGGCGGGAGCCACCCAGTGCTCCAGACGCTGCTGGCACGTCTCGAAGTCGCGATAGCCGGCGCCGGTGACAAAGGCGAGCGTCGTGACCTCGGCCCACTCCTGCGGTGAGCGCTCCTGTGCGAACCAGTCGCGCACGGGCGCCGCCGCGCTGCTGCCGTACTCCGTCCACACCACGTCGGGCTCGGCGCCCCGCCCGATCCGGTCGGCCGCCGCGACGACCTCCGCGATCCGGCATCCGGCGGGCATCAGCTCCACGGACCGCTCGACGGTCTCCGGCTCGCACTTCGCGCGTGTGAGCCGCACCCGCAGCACGGCCGCCAGGTCCGGTACCTGCCAGGGCACATGGCGTACGGACTCCAGGGCCCGGCCCTCCATCTCGTGGACGGTGGTCACCACCAGGTGCGCCTCGTGCTCGCGTACGGCGTCCCGCACGCGCCGCCAGTCGAAGTCGACGGTCGCGGACGCGCTCTCGTGCATCCGGTCCAGCAGTACGTAGCCGACACCCTTCTCGAACTCCACCCGTCCGTTGGTGAGTTCCTCCAGGCTGCGGCCCGGCGAGAGCACCACGTATTCGCTGCCCTCGGCGACGGTGGCAACGAGCGCGACGGCCGCGGCCCGCTTGCCCGTGCCGGGCGGACCGACCAGGACCACCACGCCGTCCCGTTGCAGTGCGGTCACCGCCTCCTCGAAGCAGTCGGGTTCGACGTACGAGGCGCGAACGGCGTCGGCCTCGCCCGCGTCGAGCCGGCCGACGGCGCGCCGGCGGGCGTTGGCGGAGTCGGCGACGCCGATGCCGAAGTGGATCTCCGGGGCGTCCAGGGCGCCGAGGAAGTACTGGTTGACGCTGTTGTGATGCACCTGGCTCGCGCCGGCGCGAGCCTCTTCTCCGGCCTTCTTCCGCGCCACGGCGTCACCGGTGTCCTCGTTGTCGGGGACAGAGGGCTCGTCGGACTCCTTGGACTCCTTGGACTCCTGAGGTACGGGGGGTTTCTGCGGGCCGTTCCCGCCGTCGGCGGCTGCCGCGGGGGTGGTGGGCCCGGACTCCTTCGGATTCGGCTCGGGTGTCTCCGGGTTCCCCTCGGGGGACGGAGTGTCGCTCTGGCCGACCTGTTCGTTCTCTTGCTCGTCCATTCTCAGCCGTCACTCGGTTCGGTCGGCGTCAGTTGTGGATCCCGAAGACGGCACGCTCGGTATTGATGGTTCCGGAGACCACGGTGACCACCGTGTTCTTCTGGGACGTTGGAGCACTCAGGGGGCGCGCGCCGGTAACTTCACCACCCCCGTCGTCCACGGCGGGACCGTCCCCGACGTCCGCGGAGCCGCCGTCCCCACCGCCCGCGGTGTCCAGATCCAGCGCCCGCAGGTCCGCCCCCGGCACCCAGATCCAGGCCCGCCCGACGTACTCCTTCTCGGCGATCGGCACCTCGCGGAACTCCTGTGCCCGGAAGGTCGTGTACGCCTCACGCACCACGTCGTTGAAGACGGTCGCGGAGACAGCCACGGCCAGGCAGGCGTCCGGCACCGCGGCCAGTGCCGACCGCAGCACCGCGCTGTCCAGGATCCGCCCGATCTCGACGGGCGCCCGGCCCACGAACCCGGTCGGCGCCGGCGACGCCGTACCGAAGTGCACGGCGGCCCTGAGCCGGAGCCACATCTCGGGCAGCCGACCGTGGTTGAAGTCCCTCAGGCCGGCGTCCAGGCGGCGCATGAACGGGTCGACGAGGTCAGGCTCGGAGGCCCCGTCCGGCAGGACCGCGAGCACCGAGTCGCCGCCTTCCTGCGTCTCCCACCGCTCCCGCTCCAGGCCGACCGCGTCGGCGGCCTCGGCGAGCAACCGCTGGATCGCCTCCTGGAACTGGCGCTGCGTCAGCACGTCGACACCGCCATACCCCTTGGCGTCGACCGCCAGCAGCAGTCTGCGACCGAATGTTCCCATGATCGAACTCTCCGCTCATTTCCTTGGAGTCACGCTCCGTGGCCGTGCGTCCAGGAGCACGCACTGGACACACCGGCGTCCGCTCCCCCCACACGCGGACGCCGGCACGCCAGTCGTACACGCCTCGCGAATGGTGAGACCCCGTCGAAATACGGGATGCGGAAGGGTGCGGAAACATACTGCGGGCGACGGAAGTTACGGGCTGGTACTTGTACGGCGAGGGCGATTACCGGTCATACGGGATCCCGCACAAATGCGGGGTTCCGTGACCCGGCCCGGCGCTTACTGGTGTCCCGGCCGGACCGCCAACCGCAGGAGGAACGCGTATGCCGTCCAACGGAGCCGAACCCGAGACCCGACCCGAGCAGTACATGTTCAGCGCTCTGCACTCCACGCACCAGCACGCCGACACCAAGGCCGGGATCCTGGCCGCCGCACAGGCCGCGATGGTCGGTACCGCGGGGTCCTGGAGCGGCCGGGCCCTGCACACCGCGCAGGGGGGCGGTATACGAGGCGTAGTGGCCGGAAGTCTGCTCATTCTGTTCGTGTGCGGGCTGCTCGGCGGAGCCGTGTTCCTGGCCGCGACCCTGCACCCGCGGGTGATGCGTCCCCATGGCGTCAACCGCTACAGCTTCGTCCATCTCGCGGCCGGGCCCGACATCCTGCCGCCGGCAGGCCACAGCGACGAAGAGGAGCGGCTGCGCCAGGAGTTGTCGTACACGATCCGCTTTCTCGCCCGCGTGGCCGTACGCAAGTATCTGTGTCTGACCGCGGCGGTGCTGTGCACGACGACGATGGGCGTCAGCGCCGGACTGTTGGTGGTGGCCCGCCCGTTGCTGACCTGACGGCTCGGCATCACTCCTGCGGCAGGTCCGCCAGGTACTTGAGCCGGTCCAGATCCCGGATCGTCGTCGAGCGGTATCCCGTCTCCAGCAGTCCGTTCATGCGCAGTTCCCTGAGGCCCTTGTGGACCGTCGTCTCGGCGGCGCCGGTGAGAGCGGCGAGTTCCGGCTGGGACAGCCGGCACCCGACGACCACGCCACCGTCCGTCGGACGGCCGTAGGCGGTGGCGAGTTCCACCAGGAGCCGGGCCAGACGGACCTTGACCGGATAGCCGCGGAAGTCCAGGCGACGACGGTTGGCCCAGCGGAGCCGGTCGGCGATGATCCTGGTGAGGGCCACCGACACCTCGGGCCGCCGCATCAACAGCTCGTGCAGCAGGCCGGGTTGCAGGATGCGCGTCGCCATCGGACCGCAGGCCGTCACGGTGGCCGAGCGCGGCGCCGAACCGTCCACGGCCGCCATCTCGCCGACGGTGTCACCGCCGACGCGGACGGCGAGCAGCGAGGTCTCGCCGTTCTCCACCCGTGCCGTCACCTTGGCGAAGCCGGAGAGCAGCAACACGGCGTGCCGGTCGGTGGCCCCCTCGCTCAGCAGCACGTCACCGGCCTCGAACTGCTTCTGCACCCCCAGTTCGAGCAGTTCCTGCCGCGCCTGCGGCGACAGCACCCCCAACAGACTGCGCGCGGGCCATTCCGCGGAGCTGTACGGCATGAGCGGTCCCCCTGAGCGTCGGCGAGCACCCGGAAATCCTGCCCGTTCGCACCCGCCCTCGCGGCCGATCCCCATAATCGACCCCACCGGCACAGTGTCCTCCTCGTGTCCTCCTCCGCGTTCCGCACGATCCCGTGGCCCCGGTTCGGCGAGCTGAGCGTTGACGTGGGTCTTTACGGTGCCGGCGGCCTCTTCTCCACCCTTGGATAGAGGCCCCCCTCCTCCGCTGCGTCGACGATTCGTCGTCGGCCCGACGGAATGCTTACGGACATGGACCTGGACATGGACATCGCTTCGCTCACCGTCGTGCTCAGTGTGATCGTCGTCGTCTCGGCCTCGGTCCTCATCGCCTTCAATGAACCGCCGCTGTGGGTCTACGTGTTGAGCTGCGCGGGGTCGTTCCCGCTGAGCGGTGTCCTGCTGCGGCAGGCCGCCTTCGCGTCCGTCATCGAGGACGGTTCGGCCGCCGCGTGGGGGCTGCGGCTGACCGTCGCCTCCACCGTCGCCGTCGTGCTGAGCTTCCTCTTCGGCAAGGACAGCCGCGCGGGTGCCGGGAGCGCCACCCGGCGGGCACGGCGGTTCGGCGTCCGCTGATCTCCATGGCCTTCCGCTGATCCCCTGATCTCCCTGATCTCCATGGCCTTCTTACGAACCTGGGACGTCGACCCGGAGTGCGGCTTATGGCCGTTTCATCCCCCCGCTTTCGGTCTAGCGTTGCGAATCGTCCGGCGACGAGCGTGAGAACCCCGCCGGCCCCCATTCCCCTTCTCCACAAGAGGAGTACGCACCCATGACCCTCGCCACCCGCACCGTCGCCACAGGCGCCGCCCTCGCCGCGGCCGCCCTCTTCGCCGCGCCCGCCGCCGTTGCCGCCGACGCACACCACAGCCCCGACTCCCTTGCTCAACACGGCGGCAGCGCAACCGTGTTCGTGCAGAGCGACAACACCGCCGCGAACACCGTCGTGGCCTACGCCCGTGCCGCCGACGGCACCCTCGCCCAGAGGGGCGTCTACTCCACCGGCGGCAAGGGCGGCATGCTGGCCGGTACCGTCGCGGACCACCTGGCCTCACAGGGGTCGCTCGCCTACGACCGGCACCACCAGCTGCTCTACGCCGTGAACGCGGGCAGCGACACCGTGACCGTGTTCGCCGTGCGCGGCACGCACCTGCGGCGGGTGCAGGAGATCTCCAGCGGCGGGAGTTTCCCGGTCAGTGTCACGTTCCACGGGAACCGGGTCTACGTCGCCAACACGCTCGGCGGCGGTTCCGTACAGGGCTTCGTGCGGACCGGCGAACGGCTGGTGAGGGTTCCGTCCTGGCACCGCGACCTCGGGCTGGACAAGGCGACTCCGGCCGTCGGGCAGATCTCCTTCACGCCGGACGGTTCGAAGCTCGTCGTCACCACCAAGGCCTCGGGGCAGAGCATCGACGTCTTCCCGGTCGGCGGCGCGCACGGCGGTCCGTCCGCGCGTCCGGTGGTGACCTCGACCCCCGGCGCCGTGCCGTTCGGGTTCGCCTTCGACTCCGCCGGGCGGATCCGGGTGACGGAGGCCGGAACGAACTCGGTGGGCACCTTCACGGTCGGGCGGGACGGCAGACTGACCGCGAAGGGGACCGTTCCGACGGGCCAGACCGCCACCTGCTGGGCGGTGACCGCCGGCGACAACCTCTACGTCTCGAACGCGGCCAGCGGCACCCTCTCCGGCTACCGGGTCGGCCCCGGCAGCGGGCTCACCGCACTCGGCAACACGGCCACCCACCCCGGCACGGTGGACGCGGCGGCCTCCTCGGACGGCCGGTACCTGTACGTCCAGACCGGCGCCCAGGGCACGGTGGACGAGTTCCGGGTCGGCCCGAAGGGGGCACTCACCGCGATCGGCTCGGTCGTCGTACCCGGCGCCGTCGGCGGCGAGGGCATCGCCGCGGGCTGACCGACACCCGCACCCTCATCGACACCGGCACCGGCACCGACTACGGCAGGACAGGCACCGGGGCCCGCCCACGCACCGCGGCGGGCCCCGGACCCGTACCCGCTCTCCCCGTCTTTTCGTTGGCACCGCATCCAATCCAAGGTCCCGGCAGGAACGGATTACGCCCGGACATGTCCCGACCGCGGAGGCCCTCGGTGAAAGAAGCAGTACATATCGGCAGAAACCCGGCCGCAGGGCCCGACCTGGAGGAACTGGTCGGCCGGGTGGCCCTCGGGGACGAGGACGCCTTCGGGGGTGTCTACGACGCCGTGGCGGGGCCGGTGCTGGGTGTCGTGCGGGCGGTACTGCGCAACCAGGCGCAGTCGGAGGAGGTGACGCAGGAGGTGCTGGTGGAGGTGTGGCGGACGGCTCCCCGTTACCGGCGCGACCGCGGCACCGCCGTCAACTGGATCCTCACCCTCGCGCACCGCCGGGCGGTGGACCGGGTGCGCTCGGTGGACGCCGCGGTGGCCCGCGACCACAAGGCCGCGCTGCTGGCCCAGCTCCCCGAGTACGACGAGGTGGCCGAGCGCGTCGAGGCCCGGCTGGAGCGCGAACAGGTCCGGCGCTGTCTGCGCACGCTGACCGAACTCCAGCGCCAGTCCGTCACGTTGGCGTACTACCGGGGCCTGACCTACCGCGAGGTGGCGGAAGCGCTGGCGCTGCCGCTGGGCACCGTGAAGACCCGGCTGCGCGACGGCCTCATCCGCCTCCGCGACTGCCTGGGGGTGACCGCGTGACGACCACCGCCCCCCGCCGGCCGACCAGCCCGAACGCCGCACACACCTTGCGCGACCGCACGACCATCACCGACCCCCACCACCAGACCGGCCCGAACACCGCACCCACGCTGACCGACCACCCGGGGGTGACCGCGTGACCACCGTCGATCTGCACCGGCTGACGGGTGCCTACGCCCTGGACGCGCTGCCGGACGAGGAGAGCACGGCGTTCGAACGGCACCTCGCGGGCTGTGAACCCTGCGCGGAGGAGACCGCCGAGCTGAGCGCGACCGCCGCCCGCCTGGGCCTCGCCGTCGCCGTGACACCCCCGACCGCGCTGCGCGAGCAGGTGCTGCGCCGCATCACCGCCGTCCGCCAGGAGACCCCCGGCAGGCACCCGCGGAACCGCACCGCGCCGGCCGGCCCGCGGACCCGTACGCTCTCCCGCTGGGCGCTCGCCGCCTGTCTCGCGGCGGCCACGGCGCTCGGCGGTACGGCGGTCTGGCAGCACCAGCGGGCCGAGGACGCCCGCGACCGGGCGCGTCAGGCCGTGCAGGCGTCGGACGAGATCGCCGCCGTGCTGGCCGCACCGGACGCCAGGACCCGGGCCGCCGGACTGGCCGGGGGCGCCACCGGGACCGTCGTCGTCTCGCACGGTCGGGACCGGGCCGTGTTCGTCGTCTCCGGGATGGCCCGGCCGCCGGGCGGCAAGGTCTACGAGCTGTGGTTCGACGACGCCGGGACCATGCGGTCGGCCGGTCTGATGAACCCCGCCCGCACCGACCAGGCCGTCCTGCTGCGAGGCACCGTCGACGACTCGTCCGGCATGGGCATCACCGTCGAACCGGCCGGCGGCTCCCCGCACCCCACCTCCGCCCCGCTCGCCCTGCTGACCTTCCCGACCTGATCCGGGCCGGTCAGACGAGGCCCGTGACCGTCACGGTGACCCGGGGTGCGGACCGTGCCGGTGCCAGGGTGTCCAGGTGCCGTTCGACGGTGTCCCGGACACCGCGGGCCACGTCCACGGTCCTGGCCCGGCGCAGCGCGACGACGTGGATCTCGACCCGCCAGGGACCGTCACCGTCGGGCGGAGTCATCCGCACCCCGGCGGGCGCCGCCCCGGGCCGCGGCACCATCGACCGCAGCCGGTCGGTCAGCCCCGGCCGGAGAAAGGCGACCCCGGAGACGCCCTCGACGGCCGTGGCGACCTCCGCGGCCAGCGTCGCGTGCGCGGGCCGGCCGTACGGCGCGGAGTCCTCGAAGTGCTGCGCGGTCATGCCGAACCGCCTTCCTGATCGTCATCGTCGGCGTCGTCATCGTCGGCGTCGTCGGACATCGGGGTGGACACGAGGTCCGTCACACGGATGTCAACTGCCGTGACCTCCATGCCCAGTTCACGGTCCGCCGCCTCCCACACGCGTTCGCGGACCCGGGCGGCGAGCTCGGGCAGCGGGGCGTCGGCCGGGGCGTGGATGTCGAGGCGGACCTCGACCGTGCCGTCGGCACCGTCGCCGCCGTCCCCGCCGTCCCCGCCGTCACGGAGGCGGCAGGAACCGGCCCGGACGCCCGGTACCGACTCGGCCGCCGCTCGCAGCGCGCGGGCCGCGACCGCCTCCATGATCCAGAGGTCCTCGGCGGGTTCACCGAGAGAAAGGGGGCGGCCCGGGCGCAGTTCGAGGCGCACGACGTCCATGATCCGCCGGGTCAGCGGCTCGGTGTCGTAGGCGGAGGCGGTGGTGTCCGTCTCCGCCTGCAGGCCGCGCACCACGGACTCCAGGTCGTCGAGTCCGCGCACGGCCTGGCGGCAGTGCGGGCAGGTACGGAGGTGCGGGTCGTCCGTGTCTCGCTCCCAGTCGTCCCAGGTCCGCGACAACAGCCGTCCACAGGGCAGGAGTTCGTCGTCGGCCTGGGCGGGCGTGGTGTTCGGCTGGTCGGTGCGGTCGGTCATCGCCAGGCCCCCAGTGCTTGGGTCAGAGATCGGCGGGCGCGGAACACCCGGGCGCGGACGGCCTCCTGGCTGATGCCGACCGCGTCCGCGATGAACTCGTAGGAACGGCCGTCCAGTTCGCGCAGCACCCAGCACGCGCGCTGTTCGGCCGAGAGGAGGTCGAGGGCGGCGCGCAGTTCGCGGACCGCGTCGCGGCCCTCGGCGATCCGGGCCGGGGAGGAGGTGTGTTCGGCGGCGGCCACGTCACCGGCCGCCTCCAGCGAGGCCACCGGTCGGCGCGAACGCAGCACGTTCAGGCAGCGGTTGGTGACGATGCGGTACATCCAGGTGCCGAAGGCGGAGCGCCCCTGGAACTCCGGGAGCCGTCGCCAGGCGCTGAGGAACGCGTCCTGTACGGCGTCCTCGGCCTCCGCGCCGGTACCGAGCAGGCTCGTGGCGAGCCGGATCAGCGCGGGGGCGTGCCGGTGCACGAGCACGGCGAAGGCGTCCTCGTCCCCCTCCGCGGCCCGGACCGCCAGTAGGGCGTCATCGGTCTCGGCCCGGGTGTCCGGTGGTGCGTCGGGTGTGCGGGGCCCCGCCACTGGGCGGCTCCTCTCGTCCGGTCTGTCTGCGGGTTGGACACGGCCGCGCGGCGTCTGTGACGCACGTGCGCCCGCTCCTTCTCCTTGCGCTTCTCCTTGCTTCTCTTTCCGGAGCCGAAGGGGCCGCGGATGGGTCGTCAAGGGAAATTCATCCGATCGGGCGGGCGACCAATCCTCACCCCATTCGGTGCCGGATTCCCCCCGTGACCGAGAACGAGAAGAAACCCGCCACAGCACTGCTGCTGCCGCTCGCCGCGCTCAGCGGCATGCTGGCGGGTCTCGCCGCGCTCGCGGTCGCCGAGGCCGTGGCGGGCGGGGTGCGTCCGCAGGCCGGGCCGGTCGTCGCGGTCGGGGGCGCGGCGATCGACCGTACGCCCGCCGCCGTGAAGGACTGGGCGATCCGCCATTTCGGCACGAACGACAAACTCTTTCTCCAGCTGGGAATTCTCGCGGTACTCGCGCTTTTCGCACTGGCCCTGGGAATTGTCGCGCTGCGATTCCGGCGTACGGGGGCGGCCGGTGTGCTGCTGTTCGGAGTCGTCGGCGCCCTCGCGGCGACCGGCCGCCCGGATTCCACCGGGATCGCGGACGCGCTGCCCTCCGTGGCCGGCGCCGTCGTCGGGGCCGTGGTGCTGTACGTCCTGGTCGGCCGGCTCCGGCCCCGGGGACCGGCCGACCAGGACGCCGTGGCGCCGCCCGGTGCGGGATGGGACCGGCGCGGGTTCGTGATCGCGGCGGGTGCCGCCGCCGTCGGGTCCGCCGGTGCCGGGCTGCTCGGCCGTTCGCTGAGCGGTGCCGGCGGCCGGGACGCGGTCGCCTCCCGCCGGAACCTGGTCCTGCCGGTACCGGCCTCCCGGGCCCGGGCCGTACCGAAGGGCGCCGGTCTCCGGATCCCCGGCGTCAGCCCCTTCGTCACCCCCAACGGCGACTTCTACCGCGTCGACACCGCCCTCGTGGTGCCGAAGGTCGACGCCACGACCTGGCGGCTGCGCGTCCACGGGCAGGGCGTACGACGCCCGGTCACCCTCACGTTCGACGACCTGCTGCGGCGCGAACTGGTCGAGCGCGACATCACGCTCACCTGTGTGTCGAACGAGGTCGGCGGCCCCTACGTCGGCAACGCGCGCTGGATCGGCGTACAACTGGCCGATCTGCTGGCCGAGTTGGGGGTCAAGCCACCGTCGGCGGGCGGCCCGGCGGACCAGTTGGTGGCGCGTTCCGTGGACGGCATGACGATCGGCAGCCCGGTCGAGGACGTGATGGACGGCCGCGACGCCCTCCTCGCCCTCGGCATGAACGGCGAACCGCTGCCCTTCGCCCACGGCTTCCCCGTCCGCATGGTCGTGCCCGGCCTGTACGGCTTCGTCTCGGCCTGCAAATGGATCAAGGACATCGAGCTGACGACGTTCGACGCCTACGACCCCTACTGGGTCAAGCGGGGCTGGGCCCGCCGGGCGCCGATCAAGACCGAGTCGCGGATCGACACCCCGAAGCCGTTCGCCCGGCCGAAAACGGGGACGGTGATGGTGGCCGGGGTCGCCTGGGCCCAGCACCGCGGCATCGACAAGGTCGAGGTCCGCGTCGACGACGGCCCCTGGCAGGAGGCCCGGCTGGCCGCCGAGGACACCCGCGACACCTGGCGCCAGTGGTCCTTCCCCTGGCGGGCGACCAAGGGCGGCCACACCCTCACCGTCCGCGCCACCGACCGCACGGGCGCGGTGCAGACCGACCGACGGACCAAGACCATCCCCGACGGCGCGAGCGGATGGCACTCCGTGGTCGTGACCGTCGACTGACCTCACCGACCACCCACCCTTTCCACCCCCCGTACCGGCGCCCGTCGCCGTACCGATCACAAGGAGTACCCGCATGAACACCCGTATCCGCCGTACCGCCGTCGTCCTCGCCGCCTCCGCCGTACTGCCGCTGGCCCTCAGCGCCTGCTCCGACAGCGGCAGCGACTCCGCGAAGTCCGACGCCTCCACCAAGGCGTCCGCCACCGCCACCGACAACAGCATGAGCGGCTCCGACGCCACCACAGCCGACCAGCCCTTCGGCACCGGCTGCGCGGCCGTCCCGAAGAGCGGCTCCGGTTCCTTCGACGGCATGGCGCAGGACCCGGTCGCCACCGCCGCCTCCAACAACCCGGCCCTGTCCACCCTGGTCGCCGCGGTGAAGAAGGCCGGGCTCGTCGACACCCTCAACAACGCCCAGAACATCACCGTGTTCGCGCCCACCAACGACGCCTTCGCCAAGATCCCGAAGGCCACCCTGGACAAGGTCCTCGCCGACAAGGCCCAGCTGACGAAGATCCTCACCTACCACGTGGTCGGGCAGAAGCTCACGCCCACGAACCTGGAGAAGGGCTCCTTCGACACCCTGGAGAAGTCGAAGCTCACCACCGCCGGCTCGGGTGAGTCGTACACCGTCAACGACTCCGCGAAGGTGGTCTGCGGCAACGTCAAAACGGCCAACGCCAACGTCTACATCATCGACACCGTGCTGATGCCCACCAGCTGACGGTCGGCTGACGCCTCGAAGGATTTCCCGTGCCCGCCGCGTCACAGACGCGGCGGGCACGGGTCTGAAGAAGTGAGAGCACATCGGCCACGAGGCAGAAAGAGGTATGCCATGACCACGCAGACCGCACCGGTCGCCACCCAGGTCCGGCCCACCAAGGACCCGGCCACCACCGCCGTCTCCGGCGGAGCCACCGGCGCCGACCAGCCCGCCGCCGACCGCGGTCGTACGTCGATCGCCGATGTCGTCGTCGTGAAGGTGGCGGGCATCGCCGCCCGGGAGATCCCCGGCGTCCACGACATGGGCGGCGGCCTCTCGCGGAGCATCGGCGCCGTGCGCGACCGCGTACCCGGTGGCCGGCCCAACGTGGGGCGCGGGGTGAAGGTCGAGGTGGGCGAGCGGCAGACGGCGATCGATCTGGACCTGGTCGTCGAGTACGGGGTGTCCGTGATGGACGTCGCCCAGGACGTGCGGGAGAACGTGATCTCCGCCGTGGAGCGCATCACCGGCCTTGAGGTCGTCGAGGTGAACGTCACCGTCAACGACGTCCATCTGCCCGACGACGACGAGCCCGCGCACACCGGCGAGGCCCGGGTGGAGTAGGGCGGCCGGTCGAGGGCACGGGCAGGAGTGGTGGATCGGGTGACAGGTGGAGGTGGACGGGCATGAGCACACCGTTCGTGGGGATGATCGCGGGCATGGCCCTGGCGTTCGCCGGCTGGTTCGGCGGCTTCGGCGCCTTCCTGCTCGTGGCCGCGCTCGGCGGCCTGGGCTGGGCGGTGGGCCGGTGGTTCGACCGCGGCGGCACCGTCCAGGACGTACGGGACGCGTTCGACCGGAGCCGTCGATGACCACCGCCCCGGCCGAGGCCGTACCGGCAGCCGTACCCGCAGCCATCCCCGCACCCGCACCCGCCGCGCAACGGGGCACCACCACCGTCTCGGAGCGGGCGGTGCGCCGGATCGCCGAGCGGGCGACCGCCGAGGCGCTGCCCGGCCGTACGGCCAGGGCGGCGGCGACCGTACGGGGCGGAAGGGCGGAGGTGTCCCTCGGGGTGACGCTCCCCTATCCGGCCCCGCTGGCCGACGGCGCACGGGACGTCCAGCGCCATGTGCTGGAACGTACGCGGGAGTTGACGGGCCTGGACGTGGCGAACGCGCGCGTCGGCGTCACCTCGCTCGCACCGCCGAGGTACTCCCGCGCTCCGGTGTTCCCGGCCGAGGAGACCAACTCCCCCAGCACACCCAGGCGTTGGTGGTCCGCGCGCCGGACCCCGGTCGCCCTGCTCACCTCGGTGGCCGCCCTGGCCTGCGGTGCGCTCGCCCTGGATCTGATCCAGGTGCACACCGCGCACCGGGCGGCGGCGGCCTGGCGCGTCTCGGCGGTGCACTGGCTGTCCGGGCACGGGCCCGGCGACCCGGCCGTCGTGATCGGGGGCGGTCTCACGGCCCTGCTCGGCGTCTGGATGATCGTGCTCGCCCTCACCCCGGGGCTGCGTCACCGGTCCACCGTCCGTACGGCGGCCGGGCGCGTCGACGCCGCCGTGGACCGCTCGGCGATCGGGTCCCTGGTCCGCGACACGGTGGGCGACGTGCCCGGCATCACGGCGGTACGGGTCCGGGTGCGCCGCGGGCGGATCACCGTACGGGCGCGACTCGCCTTCGGCGACCGGGCCGAGGCGCACACCGCGGTCACGGCAGCCGCCCGCGCCGCCGTATCCTCCTGTCGGCTGCGCCGCGCACCCCGGGTACGCGTCACCGTCGCCCCGGAACCGGTGTGGCAACCGCCCACGACACCCTCCGTACCCACAACCACCCCTGCGGCCGAGGAAGTTGACCAGTGATGCGCACCGACCGCACGGCCGTCAACCGAACCGCTCTCGGCGCGGGCGGACTTGTACTCCTCCTCGCCGGTTCCCTGCTCGCCGCCACGGACCGGACCGTCGCGCACCGGTTGCCGTCCTGGTGGCCCAACTCCCGTACGAATACCGTGCTGTTGGACCCGGGCCGGCTGGCGCAGCTGCGGAGCGAGGGCTGGTGGACGCCCACGGTCATGGCCGCGTCGATCGGGCTGACCGTGCTGTTCGCGTACTGGGCTCTCGGGCAGCTGCGTTCGGGGTCGGGGCGGCGGATGGCGCTGCCTTCCCCCGGCTGCACGGTACGTCCGCAGGCGCTGGCCGAGGCGGTGACGGCACGGGCGACGGCCGTCCCCGGTGTCGCCCGCACGCATGCCCGGGTGCTGCCCCGACGCGGGCGCCGCCTGGAGGTGGACCTGCGAGTATGGCTGGACCCGGACACCTCCCCGGACGCCGTACTGCCCGCCCTGCGCGCGGTGACGGCTGAGGCCGAGGACGCGGCGGCCCCGTACACGACCCGCACCCGGCTCCGGCTGAGCGCCGCCAAGCACCGGGCGCCCCATGTCCGCTGAGTCCGCCGAGTCCGCCGAGTCGTACGTCGGCCGGGTCCGCCGGATCGTCGGGGTCAGGCCGCCGGCGGCCTGGTGGCCCGCGCTGCGCCGCACACCCGTGTCCTTGTGGAACGACGACATCTCGGACTACGCGGCGGCGCTGACGTACTACGCGATCCTCGCGGTGCTGCCCGCCATGCTGGCCACGGTCATCGCGTTCGGCATGATCAGCCCGGACACGGCCGAGGAGTTCGTCACCCACGTCACGGCGTACGCCCCCGCCGACTCCGGTACGGAACTGCACGCGGCCCTGACCCACGTCCTGCGCACCGACCGCACGGCATGGCCCCTGCTGGTGGCGGGCAGCGTCAGCGCGCTGTGGTCGTCCACGAGCTACCTCGCGGTGTTCCGCCGCGCCCTGCACCGCATGCACGGCACCCATGACCGGCGTTCGCCCTGGCGCAAGGCCCCGCGCATCGTGCTGACCGCTCTCGCACTTCTCGGCCTGCTCCTCGTCGGTTCGCTCACGCTGCTGCTGACCGGCCCGCTCGCGGAGGCCGTCGGCCGGATGGCGGGCGTGGACGAGACCGCGGCCTGGGCCTGGGACCTGCTGCGCTGGCCCGTCCTGCTGTGCCTGGTCGCACTCCTCGTCGTGGTCGTCTTCCACACCGGCCCGGCGGGGGCGCGTAGACGCGGGCACAGCTTGCCCGGGGGCGTACTGGCCGCCGCGTTGTGGCTGATCGTCTCCGCCGGCTTCTCGACGTACGCCACGACACTCGGCGCCTACAGCAGGCTCTACGGCTCGCTCTCCGGCAGCGTCGTCTTCCTCATCTGGCTGTGGCTGTCCAACCTCGCGCTGCTCAGCGGGGCGCAGTTCGCGGCGGAGCTGGCGAAGACCCGCGAGGCGTGACTAGCCCCAGGTCCGGGAGCACAGGACGAGGCGGTAGCCGTCCGGGTCGGCGACCGTGACTCCGTGCTCGTCCCAGTACGGGTTGTGCGCCGGGACCCGGGTGCCGCCGGTGGCCACCAGACGCTCGACCAGGGCGCCTTCCACGGGCGTGCCCAGGTAGACCACGAAGAGGTCGTCCTCGGTCGGGGCCGGTTCCAGCGGATGCTCGGGGTCGTGGGTCAGCTCGAAGTGCCAGGACGCGCCGGGCGGGCCGACCATCACGAGATCGTGCTCACCCCGGACGCGCTCGGTGGTCCGCCACAGGACGTCGAGCCCGAGCCCGTCCACGTAGAAGCGTTCCGCCGCGGCGAGGTCCCGCGAGGGGCGGGCGACACGGATGTGCGTCGTGGAGTCGATCACGCCGGGCCCGCCCGAGCCGGGCAGCATTGCCTCAGTCATGGACATGATCCTATGGTTCGACACCGCTCACAGCACCGGAATCTCCCCCACCCCATAACCCCCCGCAGGCAGGGGGTCCGGGACAGTCCCCGGGTCGAGCAGACGGGCGACCAGCGCGGCCGTCGTGTGATGCCAGAGGCCGTGGCGGCGGAGCATCCCGTGGTCGCCGTCGGCGATGAACGCCAGGCCCGCCCGCGTCGCCCCCGCCTCCCGCGCCCGGCGCACGCAGTCCGCCGTCTCCGTGGGCGAGGTGACGTGGTCGCGTGCGCCGTGCAGGGCGACGACGTGACGCCCCGCCGTCTGCTCGACGGGTTCCCCCCGCGGCCACCACGGGGCGAGGGCGACCACGCCCGTCACCAGCGGGTGACCGGCGGCGCGCAGGGCGGCCCGGCCGCCCATGGAGTGGCCGAGCAGCACGGTCGGTACGGGGCCGGTGAGTCCGGCCAGGGCGTCCAGTGCGCGCAGGGTGTCCTGGGCCGCGTCCGCGCGGTCGCCGTTCCAGCCGCGGACGCGGTAACGGACCTGGGCCACCAGGACGTCCTGGTACGGGAGCACGGAGATCACCGCGCGTACGACCGGGCCCATGCGCAGCGCGGCCAACTGCCAGGGCCGGGCGGGCCGTTCGCTCGTCTCCTGGCCGCCGTGCAGGACGAGGACGGCGGCCCGGGGGTGCGCCGGACGCCGTCGCACCTTCAACGGAGCGTGCCGATCGGCGTGTTGGGTGGTGTCGTGCTGTGGCTCGATGAGGTGCTCCTTGCTCACTCCGGCCTCGGCGGACGCGGGAGGAAACCGCTGGTGCGGGCACGGTACTCGGCATACCCCGGCCGGTCGGCCATGTGCCGTTCCAGCAGCCGTTTTCCGCTGCCCCGGGTCAGCAACAGGCTCATCACCAGCGGCGATACGACGGACACGGCGGCCGCCGCCGGGGAGTCGCAGGTGAGCAGGAACAGGCCCCACCACACGCAGAAGTCGCCGAAGTAGTTCGGGTGCCGGGTCCAGGACCACAGCCCCCGGTCCATGATCCGGCCCCGGTTCGCGGAGTCGGCGCGGAAACGGGCCAGTTGGGCGTCACCGACCGCCTCGAACCCGATGCCGACCGCCCAAAGCGCCGTACCGGCGGCGTAGTTGAGCACCGAAGGCCGGCCGGGCACGTACTGCGCGGCCTGCACGGGCAGGGACACCAGCCAGACCAGCCCGCCCTGGAGGAGGTAGACCATGCGCAGGGCGTACGCGTTCCGGCTGCCGGGCGCCTTGGCCAACATCCGCTCGTAGCGCGGGTCTTCGCCGTGCCCCCGGCCCCGGCGGGCGATGTGGACCGCCAGCCGCAGCCCCCAGACCGCCGTCAGCGCCGTCACCAGCAGTCGTCGTACGGGATCGCCCGCACCGGCGGAGGCGGCGAAGGTCACGACGGCCACCGCCGTGAAGCCGAGGCCCCAGGCGATGTCGACGATCCGGTGCAGGCCCACACGCACCGCGACCGCGAAGGTGGCGAGCATGACCGCGAGGGCCGCGGCGGCGGACCAGGCGAGGTTGAGCGCGAACGCGCTCCAGGGGAAGCCGTTCACGGCGTGGCCACGCCCTCGGCGGAGTTCGGCTTGGTGAACAGGTACTGCTGAACGTCGAGGTAGCCGGAGCGGAAACCGGCCTCGGAGTAGGCGAGGTAGAAGGTCCACAGCCTGTGGAAGACCTCGTCGAAACCGAGCGCCGCCGCCTCCCCGGCCCGCTCGCTGAACCGTTCGCGCCACAGGCGCAGGGTCTCGGCGTAGTGCGCGCCGAAGGCGTCGCGGCGGGCGAGGCGCAGGCCGGTGTGGTCGCGGGCGGTCTCCTCGATCGCCTCGGTGGAGGGGATGAGGCCGCCGGGGAAGACGTACTTGTGGATCCAGGTGAAGGTGTCGCGGGAGGCGAGCATCCGGTCGTGCGGCATGGTGATGGCCTGGAGCGCCAACCGGCCGCCGGGCGCGAGCCGTTGGTCGATGGCGCGGAAGTACACCGGCCAGAACTCGGCGCCGACCGCCTCGATCATCTCCACGCTGACGACGGCGTCGTACGTCCCGGCCGCCTCGCGGTAGTCGCACAGTTCGATGGAGACGCGCTCGCCGAGACCGGCGGCGCGCACCCGCTCGACGGCCAGGTCCCGTTGTTCGCGGGAGAGGGTGAGCGAGGTGACACGGGCGCCCCGGGCGGCGGCCCGCAGGGCGAGTTCGCCCCAGCCGGTGCCGATCTCCAGGAGCCGGGTGCCCTCGCCCACGTCGGCGAGGTCCAACAGCCGGTCGATCTTGCGGTGTTGGGCCGCCGCGAGGAGGTCGTGGCTCGCGGGGAAGCCCCGGAAGACGGCCGAGGAGTAGGTGAGGGTGTCGTCGAGGAAGAGGGCGAAGAGGTCGTTGGACAGGTCGTAGTGACGGCTGATGTTGGCGCGGGAGCCGTCGGGTGTGTTGCGCTCGGCGTGCGGGTGGCGCGGCGCCCACAGCGCGCGCAGCCGTTGCAGCGGGTCCGGGATCAACTCGGCCGCGTGTCCGGCCAGTACGGTCAGGGCGGCCACTAGATCGGGGGCGTCCCACTCACCGGCCATGTACGACTCGCCGAACCCGACCAGGCCGTGGGTGCCGATGCGGGCGTGGAACGCGGCCGGGTCGCGGACGTCGATCAGCGGGCCGCCCTTGCCGAGGTCCGGGGACCCCGCGAACCGTGCCCGCAGCGGCAGTTGGGCGAGGGCCCGTCGGACGAGGGCCGCGGTGAGCGCCGTACGGAGGCGGGAGGCGGGCGGTACGGCGGCGATGTCGGGCCAGTGCGCGGGGTCGACGGAGGTCGGACCCACGGGCCCGGTACGCCGGTCGACCCTGCTCTCGGCGCCGGCCTCGGCATCGGGCGCGCCGGTGGTGGTGATCCGGCGTTCTGCTGTCGTCATGTCGCTTTCTCCGGAGTGCGGGGTTCGGGGCGGCGGGGCTGCACCGGCAGTCCCCGCAGGTAGAGCCGTATGCCGTGGAAGCGGATCGCGGCCGACACGGCGAGGGTGGACCAGGGGTGGCGCAGCGCCAGCCGCAGCAGCCGCGCGGTGCTCGCCTCGCGCCGGGTTCCGCTCACCGTCGCGGTGAAGGCACGGCCGCCCTCGCGGTCCAGGTGGACGGTCAGGGCGAGTTGGGCGCCGGGCGCCGGCAGTCGCATGCGGTAGCCGCCGTCGACGGGGAAGAACGGTGAGACGTAGAGCTTCTTCTCGGCGCGGGCGGTGTCGGAGGCGTCCGGGTGCAGCAGATAGCAGTGCCGACCGCCGTAGGTGTTGTGCACCTCGGCGACGACACAGCGCGGCTGCGCGTCGGGGCCGTAACACCAGTACAGGGTCAGGGGGTTGAAGACGTAGCCGAACACCCGGGCGTGGGCCAGCATCACCACCCGGCCGCCGTCCAGGTACACGCCGTGCTCGGCGAGGAAGGCGTCGAGGCCGGCCCGGATGGAGAGCCGGTCGCCGTCGGTGAAGTGGTCGCGCGGGTCGAAGCGGGCCAAGGGGCGGAGCAGGCGCGGGAGTTGGGGCGGGTGGTCGGGGTCGATGAGCCACATGTAGGTGCGGTGCCGCAGCGCGTAGCGGCTCGGGGTGGTGCGGACGTGCGCGATGGTGCAGGAGTACAGCGCCGGTACGGCACTCACCCGCTCGGGTACGGCGTTCACCAGCGCACCCCCAGCGCCGCCGCGGCCTCGACACCCGAACGGCAGCCGTCCTCGTGGAAACCCCAGCCGTGGTAGGCGCCCGCGAACACGCAGACGTCACCGGCGAGTTCGGGCAGCCGCTGCTGCGCGGCCACCGACTCGGGGGTGTAGACGGGGTGTTCGTAGACCATGCGGGCCAGCACCCGTGTGGGGTCGACGCGGTGCTGGCCGCCGAGGGTGACCACGAACGTCTCGGTGGCGTCGAGGCGTTGGAGCCGGTTCATGTCGTAACTGACCTGCACCTGGCCGGAGTCGGCCGTGCAGGACGGCATCAGGTGGTTCCAGGAGGCGCGGGCACCCGGGGCGCGCGGCAGCAGCCGGGTGTCGGTGTGCAGGAGCGTGGTGTTGCGGGAGTACGGGAACGCGCCCAGCAACTCCCGTTCCAGGCCGGTCGGTTCGGCGAGCAGCCGGAGCGCCTGGTCCGGGTGGACGGCGATCACGACGGCGTCGTAGGACTCGGTGCTGCCGTCCTCGGCGGTGACGTCCGCGCGGTCGGCATGACGTCGTACGGACCGCACGGGGGTGGACGTGCGGACGTCGCCGATGTGCTTGGCGATCCGGTCGACGTAGGTGCCCGAACCGCCGGTGACCGTGCGCCACACCGGTGATCCGCTCACCGACAGCATGCCGTGGTGTGCCAGGAAGCGGAACAGATAGGCGGCCGGGTAGCGCTGAGCGGTGACGGCGTCGCAGGACCACACCGCCGACACCATCGGCGTGACGAAGTGGGCGCGGAAATAGGCGGAGTAGCCCTCCCGGTCGAGGAACTCCCCCAGGGTGAGGGCCTCTTCACCGCCCCGGGCCAGCAACCGGCGGGCCGCGCGGTGGAAGAGGGGCACCTCGGCGAGCAGCCGCAGATAACGGGGGCGCAGCAGGTTGCGGGGCTGGGCGAAGAGCCCGGCCGGGCCGCGCGCACCGGCGTACTCCAGCCCGCACCCCTCACAGCGCACGGACATGCTCATCTCCGACTCCTGCGTGGGGACGCCGAGTTCGTCGAAGAGCCGCAGCAGGCGTGGGTAGGTGCGCCGGTTGTGCACGATGAACCCGGAGTCGACGCGGTGCACCCGCCCGTCGTGCGCCGACGTCAGCTCATGGGTGTGCGCGTGCCCGCCGAGCCGGTCGTCGGCCTCGTACAGGGTGACGTGACCGGCCCCGCCCAGGATGTACGCGGCGGTCAGCCCCGCCACCCCGGAACCGATCACGGCGGTCCGGCGCCCGTCCCGCGCTGTCCGCTCCATCGCCATCTCCGTCACGTGTCCTCCCGCCGATCAGGGGTTCACGGGTAATCCGGATCAGGTCGGGCGGCGGATTGGCCGAAGGGCGAAACAGGTGGTGGGGCGACCCGGCCCGACACGAAACCCCCAGGTCGGCGACCTGGAGGTGTGGTGTCGGGCGGGCGGGACGGCTCTAGCGCGTGGGGGTCGAGCCGTCGTAGACGTGGCCGGGTGTGGCGATCTGGGTGATCGCGCGGGCGAGCAGGGTGGACGGCTCCTGGCCCCCGGTGGTGATGTCGGTGTTGATCAGCACGACCAGGGTCGCCTTGAGGGCGGGGAGGTAGACGGTCACGGACTCGTAGCCCGGGATGGAGCCGTTGTGCCCGATCCAGCCGCCGGTCTCGAAGATGCCGAGGCCGTAGTCGAGGCCGGGGAATTCGGTCGGCAGCACCTTCAGCCGCTGCTTCTGGGTCTCGGGGCTGAGCAGTTCCCCGGTGGCGACGGTCTTCGCCCAGCTGCGCAGGTCGTGCATGGTCGAGATCATCGCGCCGGCCGACCAGCCCCAACTCGGGTTCCAGTCCGTGGAGTCGGCGACCGCGCCGGTCAGGGTCTGGTTGGTGTAGCCGTGCGCGTGCGGCTCGGGGAACTCACGGACGTTCGGGCCGTCGGGGAACAGCGTCTGGTCCAGGTGGGCCGGGCGCAGCACCCGCCGGTCGATGACGTCGGCGATGTGGTGACCGGTGACCTTCTCGATCACCAGGCCGAGCAGGACCAGGTTGCTGTTGTTGTAGACGAACACCTTGCCCGGCGCGGCGGTGTTGCGGTGCTTGTAGCCGTACGCGAGCAGCTCACGCGGGGTGAACGTGCGGGTCGGGTCGCTCAGCAGGTCGTGCGCGAAGCCGGCGTCGGCGCTGTACGGGAACAGCCCGCTGCGCATCTCGGCCAGGTGGCGCAGGGTGATGTGGCGGCCGTTCGGCACGCCGTGGACGTAGCGCGCGACCGGGTCGTCCAGCCCGATCCGCCGCTCGTCGACGAGCTGGAGCAGCGCGGTGACCGTGAAGGTCTTGGTCTCACTGCCGATCCGCGAGAAGAAGTCGGTGCTCATCGGCTGCCGCGTGACCTTGTCGGCGACACCGGTCGCCCGCACGTAGCACCCCTTCCCCGGCATCCACAGCCCTACGGCGACACCGGGGATGGCGGCCTGCTTGCGGACGTCCGCGACGGCCTTGTCCAGGCGGGCGGTCAGGTCGCGGCCGAGGCCGTGCGACGGGCAGTCGTCGTGGTTGTGCCGATCGACACTCGCGAGGCGGACCGCGGTGGCGGCGGGAGTTGCGGCGGTGGCGGAAGCCGCCATCGTCGGGGTCAGGACGGACGCCACCAGCAGCACAGCTGCGAACAGGCGTCGGGACGGAGTGCGTCGCATGTGGGGGCGCTTCTTCCGGTTCGGGGCTGAGGGGTGCAACGCCACCATCCGGAGTCCGGCGGGAGGCCGTCCTGCGGTACGCGTCCCTGCGAGTCCACTCGATCGGACCGGTGTTCGGCCGCAACACCCGACCGACGCGACAGGCGTTCGACGACGGGCCCGCCGCGCGGTCAGGACACCGGGCCACGGCCTGAGGGCGTCTATCGCCGCATGGGCCCTGCTGCTCGCCGTCACCTCGACCGTCACGGCCGTGTTGAGCTTCTTCGTCGGCGGGGACGGCCGCGCGGGCGCCGATGACGACCACACCACTGACGAGCCCGCGGCCTCTCGTCCGACGGCCTGAACCTCGTACCCGCTTGGTCATGCCCATGCTGTTAGGCTCGCTGCCCTTACGCGCATGGGGGAGCCGTCGGGGGGCCGGGGGAAAATGCCAGGGCGTTGCCGTACGTCCGCCATGCCTTCTTCATTGCCTTCTGGAGGAATCGTGGCTCGACTCGGCCGACGTCGGCACAGACAGAGACCCTCTTTCGGGGCGGGTCAGGCGCGCCTCGTCCCGCCACCGGCGCGTGTCGCGGCCGTCCTGGCGGCGGCACTGACGCTCAGCCTTCCTCTTGCAGCCCTGCCGTCCCCGGCCTTCGCCACCGTGGCCGGAGAAGTCGTGGTGGACGCCGCGCCCCGTGCCGTTCCCAGGGCCACACAGATCCTCGACGCGGGGACCAGCGGCTTCCTCTGGGCCCAGGAGGGCGACGACCGGCTCCTGTGGACGGACTACGTCTCCGGCACCACGACCGCACTGGAGCAACGGCTTGACGCCCCGGTCCAGTACGACATCGACAGCGGCTACTTCACCCACTCCGCCTCCTTCAAGACCGGTTACTACGGGGACGGTTCGGACACCGTCGCTCTCTACTCGGCGGCGGACGGCCGGGTCACCCTCCTCAAGGGCGCGGGCACCTCGGGCGGCACCGGCGTGGTGCCGTTTCCCGAGGGCGCCACCTACCAGGGCACCTTCGGTGACACGGTCCTCACCAGCACCGACGCCGCCGACGGCAACCCGAACGCCTATCAGTTGTGGCGCGTCCAGGACGGGGGCCAGGCCGCTCAAACCGCCGTCACCGGGCTGCCCGACAGCGCCGCCAACATCCAGGTCGAGGACGGCGACGCGCGATCCGTCATCCTCCGCTACGACACCGGCGCCGACGGGGACGGCTACAGCCACTGGGGCCTCGTCGACCTCTCCACCGGCGTCCTCAGCGCGCTGCCAGACCGCGTCGACGCCAACAACGGCTGGGAGGTGAGCGGCTTCCGGCTGGGCGCCGACTCGGTGGTGCGGGTGCGGAGCGGGCGCAGCAAGGCCGACGTGTACGACCGTGCCGACCTGTCCGCCGCACCGCGCACGTTCGACACCAGCTCCCTCAGCTACCAGGCCACGTATGGGATCGTCGGCGACAAGCTGCTCGGCGTGGAACCAGTGTCGCCCGGCGACAACCTGTACCGGGGCCAGCCTCTGTGGGCCCTGAGCTCCGACGGCACGGACACGTCCATGGCCAAGGTCATGGACCCGGCCGCCCACCAGATCGTCCAGGCTCCGGACGGTTCCGTCCTCGTGGCGGGGGCCGACACGTACGTCGAGCGGGGCGACCTCGACTGGGGCGTGTACCGGATCGCCAAGGGCGCCGACGGCTCGGTCACCCGCAGCCGTGTGACCGCCGTGGAGCCGATGCCCGCGACGGTGAACGGACTCGCGCTCGGCAGCGGCGTCCTCACCACGGCCGGCAACAGCACGCTGTACGAGCCGTCCACGGTCGAGGGCGCGTATCGCAGCACCTGGCTCGCCACCGGCACCACCCCCGGCGTGGTCACGTCGAGTGTGGACGCCCTGGTCAACGGCCGGGACGGCAATGAGCTGCTGGCAGACGGCACCGGCCGGCACGGCCGCGTGGACTCCACCGAGTCCGGCCTGACCATGCTGTACGCCAACGGCGCCACCGGCTGGGGCCCCACCCTCGACACCGGCGACGACTCCCCGCAGCTGAAGGGTCTCTCCGGGCGGTACGCGATCGTCGACGGGGCGTCCTCCGGTCAGCAGTACGTCGCCGAGTTCCCCGTGGACGGGACGGCGCCGAAGGTGCTCCAGAAGCGCGACCGGGTCGCCGCCGCTGTGTGGGGCGACACCCTGTGGAGCGGGACGGCCACCGGGAGCACGATCACGGCCACCGGGCTCCCGTCCGGCAGCGCCGGGGAATCCTTCACCACCCGCAACGGCTGCACCCCGGCCGACCTCCAGGCCGTGGGCCGCTGGGTGTACTGGACCTGCGAGGACTTCGGGGGCGTCTCTCGGGGCGCGGGAGTCTACGACCGTACGACGAAGCAGACGGCGACCGCTCCCCAGGGCGGGGTCCTGCTCGGCGACGGCTACCTGGTCCAGCATCTCGCCGGCACCGGGTCGACCAGCGGGCTGACGCTCTTCGACCTGCACGGCGGACTGCCGTCGAGCGGCGCCTACACCGATCTGCCGAGCCACAAGGTGGCCGACTGGACCGAGATCGGCAAGGACAAGGGCCGGATCGGCACCGACTGGACCGTGGACCGCTTCGGCGGCGGCGTCGCGTACACCGACACCGAGCAGCGCGTCCATGTCGTGCCGGCCGGCTTCCCGGCGCCCGCGCTGACCGCGATCGACTCCACGGTCACCGCCAACACCGCGAGCTGGTCCGGTACTTGGTGGCTGTCGAAGCCCGCCGCCGCATGGCAGGTGGCGGTCCGCGACACGGCCGGAACCACCGTGCGCACCTTGTCCGGCGCCGACGCCCGCGGGCTGCTGAAGGCCGCCTGGGACGGCAAGGACTCCGCAGGCCGCCTCGTCCCCAACGGCACCTACACCTGGATGCTCACCGCCCGGCCCGCCGACGGCAAGGGCACCGCCCTCACCCGTTCCGGCAGCCTCACGGTGACGGCGGGAACGGCGGCACCGCGCGACTACGCGGGCAACGACGGCGTCGGTGACCTCGTCACCCTCAGCTCCTCCGGCACCCTCACCGTCCAACGCGGCACCGGCAAGGGCACGTTGGGCAGCAAGGTGTCCGGTAACGGCTGGCCGACGAGCGCGAAGTCCGTGCCGTACGGCGATCTCGACGGCGACCGGTGCAACGACATCCTGGTCCGGCTGAGCAGCGGCGCGCTGCGCGCCTACCACCCCGCCTGCGGCAAGGCGCCGACGCCGACGACCCGGTACACCTCGCTCGGCACTTCCGGCTGGAACCAGTACGACGTGCTGACCTCGACCGGTGACACGACCAAGGACGGCCGGCCGGACCTGATCGCGCGCAACACGGCGACCGGGACCGTCTACCTGTACAAGGGCACCAGTACCGGGAAGTTGTCGGCGCGCGTGAAGCTGTACGCGGACTGGAAGACGTACAAGAAGGTCATCGGCGCCGGCGACCTCAACGGTGACGGCATCGGCGACCTGCTCGTCCAGGACAAGGCGAACAACCTGTACCGCTACAACGGCACCGGCAAGGGGACGTTCGGGGCGCGGGTGAAGGTGTTCTCCGCCTGGGGCGGGTCGTACAACGCGGTCGTCGGGGTGGGCGACATCACCGGGGACGGGAAGGCCGATCTGGTCTCGCGCGACACCGGTGGCAACGTGTGGCGCAACAGTGGCAACGGCAAAGGGTCGTTCGGCGGCCGTACGAAGATCGCTTCGGGCTGGCAGGGGTACAAGTCCGTCGCGTGAGCCTTCTCGTTCCCTCGCGAAGGCCCGGGTCGTCGACCCGGGCCTTCCGCTGTCTCCTGTATCCGGCTCAGTACGCGCGGATCGCATCCGCCGGCGAAGTCCGCAACGCCTGCCGCGTAGGCAGTTCGATGGTCAGGAAAGCCGTCACCGTGACCGTCAGCGCAAGCCCCGGCAGCAGCCAGACCGGCCCCGCCGGCCAGGGGTGGCCGAGGAAGCCCTGGCCCAACAGCGCCAGCGGGATCGCGGAGAGCAGGAGTGCCGTGGTGAGCGCGGTGGCCGCCGTCATCGCGGCCTCGCGGCGCATCATCGCGCGGATCTGGCGCGGGGTCGTGCCGTTGAGCCGGAGGGCACCCAGCTCCACCCGGCGCTGGGCCGTGGCCGCGACCAGCTTGTTGGCGATGCTGAGCAGCAGGTACACGAGGAGCACGACGATCGTCGCGAGGTTGATCCACACCTCGGGCGGGGCGTCCTCAAGTCCGCCCGTGGAAGGGGAGTTGGCGGGTCCGAGGGTCAGTCCGGGGCGGGCGGCGGCGAGGGCCGTGAGGTTCTGCCGGGCCTTCGACGAGCCGTCCGTACGGATCAGGAGGGACTGGTCGAGCGCAGTGGTCGTGTGCCCGGCGGCCAGGTCGTGGGACAGCACCACCGTGCCGAAGCCGAGCCCCCGCCCGTACACGGCGACGACCTTCGCGTCGACGCGCGTACCGTCCCCGAGCACCAGATCCACCGTGCGCCCCACCCCCGCGGAACGCGTACGCGCCACATCACCGCTGACGGCGACGGTCGCGCCGGTGAGCCGGCTCAGGCTGCCGTCCCGTACGTCGAGGTCGAGGACGCCCGCCGCGTCCGGCGTGAGGATCGTCGCGGCACCCGAGTCGACCGCCGGGTCCCCGAACTCCTTGTACTCCCACACCACGGTGGTCGTCCCGACGGGAGCGGCGGCCTTCACCCCGGCCGTCTTCCTTACGGCGGCGAGCGTGCCGTCGGGCAGACCGCCCAACCCCGCTGCGCCGAGGCGCAGTTGGGCCAGGGTTCCGGAACTGGTGTCCTGCGCGGTCGCGGCCAGCACGGTCGTCTGGGTGAAGGTGTACGTCAGCACGAACACGACCGCCATGGCCAGCGTGGAGACGATCCCCGCGTTGCGCAGGGCATAGGCGCGCAGGTTGGCCATCGCCAGCCAGGTCGGCGCGGAAGCCCCTGACCTCGTCATGCGCGCCGCCGCACCGCCGATGCCGCGCACCAGCGCCGGTCCCGCCATGGCCAGCCCGATCGCCCCGATGATGCCGGCGAGCGAGGTGGCCGTAGCGCCGATGACCGTGCGGGAGAAGAGCGGCAGGGCCGACATCACCGTCGCTACGACGATGACGGCCACGCCGATACGGGTCCGGGCCCGCGACGGATCGCGCGGCTCGCTCCGCGACTCGGCGACCGCCTCGGTGGCCGGCATCCGCGAGGTCCGCCACGCCGAGCAACGGGCCGACACCTGGACGGCGAGAAGCATCAGCACGATCGCCGCGAGCGCGGGCAACGGGCTGAAGGTCAGGGGGAGTTGGGACGGGATGACGCCCCGGTCCGCGAGCAGCCCGCGGAACTGTCCGGCCAGCAGGTACCCGAGCCCCACCCCGGGCGCCACGGCGACAGCGGCCACGACGGTGGACTGTGCGGCGGCCAACCGCCGAATCTGCTTCGGAGTCGCTCCGACGGCCCGCATCAACGCCAGGTCCCGCCGCTGCCCACCGATCGCCACGGCCAGCGCACTCGCCATCACGAACCCGGTGATCAGCAGCACGATCCCCGACAGCGACCCCGCGAGCAGCACGAGCAGCGAGCGCGAAGCCCCGGCGCCGGGTGCGGCCGTGTCCCCCCGCTCGGCCCCGGTGACGGTCAGGAGCCCGGTGCCCTTCAGCTTCGTACGGACTTCGGCGGCGACCCGCTCCTCGGCACCGGGTGCGGTACGGAGGCCGACCAGGTCGACACGGCCGGAGCGACCAGCCAGTCCTACGGCCGTCTTATCGGCGAAGTAGACGGCGACGTCAGGCGTGTTGACGACCGCCGATACCCGATAGGCGCTCGCGGGACGGGAGTTGACGACGACCTGGACGCGGTCGCCCGGCTTGATACCGGCCGCTGCGGCGGTGGCGCTGTCCACCGCGACCTCGCCGGAGGCGGTCGGCGCGCTGCCGGTGACCCGCGCCCCCGCCAGCAGCTTCGTCGAGGACCAACCGTGCCCCGACACCTGAGGATCTCCGGACGACGACGCCACGACCCGACCGTGCGCGTCGACGAGAGCGGCCGGGAAGCCGATGTCGCCGACGGAGGTGGTCACACCCGGCAACTTGCCCAGCTCACCGACGAGTTGGGCCGTGATCCTACGGCGTTCCGGGAGCGCGAGCGGGAGATCTCCGGACGGGTGGAACTCCTGGTCGGCCGCGACCACGACGGACGCTCCGGCGAGGCGCCCGGCGGGCAGGTGGGAACGGAGGCCGGACTCGGCCAGGACGCCGGTGGCGGTGACCAGCGCCGCGCCGCCGAGGACCGCGCAGGCCACGGCGATCAGCGCGGTGACGCGGTGGCCGACCATCTGTATCGCGAGACGGAACATGGCTCAGACCCTCCCCAACTCGACGAGACGGGCGGCCAGTTCGTCGGCGGTCGGCGCCTTGAGGGCGTCGACCACGCGGCCGTCGGCCATCACCAGGACGTGGTGCGCGCGGGCGGCGGCTGCCGGGTCGTGGGTGACCATCACGACCGTCTGGTGCAGGTCGTTCACCAGGTCGCGGAGGAGGTCGAGGACCTCGTGGGCGCTGCGCAGGTCGAGCGCGCCGGTGGGTTCGTCGGCGAACACGACCGCCGGGCGGGCCACCAACGCCCGTACGACGGCGGCGCGTTGCTGCTGTCCGCCGGACAGCTCGGCCGGACTGTGGCTCAGCCGGTCCCCCAGCCCGACCCGCTCCACCAGCGTGCGCAGCCAGTCGCGGTCGGCGGTGCGGCCCGCCAGCCGGAGCGGCAGCGTGATGTTGTCCTCGATGGAGAGGGAGGGGATCAGGTTGTACGCCTGGAACACGAACCCGACGCGCTCGCGCCGGAGTTGGGTGCGCTTGGTCTCGTTCAGCCCGGCGATCTCGCGACCGTCGATACGGACACTGCCCGACGTCGGGGAGTCGAGCCCGGCGGCGCAGTGCATCAGCGTGCTCTTGCCGGAGCCCGAGGGTCCCATCACCGCGAGGAAGGTGCCGCGTTCCACGGTCAACGACACGTCGTCCAGGGCGCGTACGCCTCCCGGGTAGGCCTTGCTGACGCCCTCCAGGGCGATGGCGGCGGTGGTCGTGGCGGTGGCTGTGGTGTTCATCGCCGGCCCCGCAGGTTCCGTACGACGAGGGCGCCCGCGCACAGGACGGTGACCGCGCCGCACACCAGGTGCACCCAGGTGTCGGCACCGCCGAAGGAGACCGCCATGTTGGTGAGCGCGCTGGCCACGACCACGATCCAGAGCAGGGTGCGGGCGATCTCACCCCGGGTGAGACGGTCGGGTTCGGTGGTCGTCGTCTGCGACGTCATGGGGCTGCTCCCGTGGTGCTGAGCGGTGCGTTCCGGGGGTCCGGCTGTCGTCATCGACGCTATGGATCAGCACCCCTCGCGGCCGATCCCGCAGCCCGCCCGGTTCGGGGTACAGCAGGCTGTACTCCCCTCTTCCTCCGCTCTTCCTCCGCCCACGGAGAACTCCCGTACGGCATAGGGTCCTTCGCATGACAGCGAGCACGAGCGAGGCGGGTGGCGGCGCGGGTGATGGGGCGGGTGATGGGGCGGGTGATGGGGCGACCGCCCGACGCGAGAGCTTCAAGGACATCGCGCTACGGACCCTGAGCGGCGCCGGCCGGGCCGTCGCTCAGCTCGCCTCCGGCCTCAACACAGCTGTGCTCGCCGCCCTGTTGCTGCTCTGGCTGGCCCTCACCGCCGTGACGAGCGCGGTCGGGGTGGGGCTGCTGATGGCCCCCGCGTCACTGCGCGCCCTGCACGCCCTGGCCGGACGCGAACGTGCCCGGCTCGCCCGCTGGGGCCCCGAGGTCGTAGCCCCGCAGCCCCCGCCCACCCGGCTGCGGGCCGCCCTCGTAGACCCCACCACCCACCGCGAACTGCGGTGGCTGCTACGGCACTCCACCCTGGGCCTGCTGCTCGGACTGCTCGGTGTCCTGCTGCCGATCTCCGCGGTGCGGGACACCGCGTTCCCGCTGTACTGGACGTTCATGCCGGAGCACACGACGGCCACGTCGGTCGGCATCGGCAACGCGCACACCTGGCCGGACGCCCTCGCCGTGGCGCTGCTGGGCGTGGGCTGGATCGCGATCATCCTGGGGCTCACGCCCGGCATGGCCCGGCTCCAGTCGGGGCCCGGACGACGACTCCTCGCGGCCGGCCCCGACGTCGATCTCTCCCTGCGCGTCGCGGAGTTGACCGCGACCCGCGCCGCCGCCCTCGACGCGCACGCCACCGAACTCCGGCGTATCGAGCGCTCGTTGCACGACGGCGCGCAGAACCGCCTTGTCTCCGTGGCCGTGTTGATCGGGGCGGCCCGCCGCATGGTGGCCCGTGACCCGGCCGGAGCCGACGAACTCCTCGAACGCGCCCAGTCCGCCGCCGAGATGGCGCTGGCCGAACTCCGCACGGTCGCGCGCGGCATCCTGCCGCCGGTACTGGCCGATCGGGGGCTCGCGGGCGCGCTCTCCGGCCTCGCCGCGGACTGCGCGGTGCCGTGCCGGATCGACGTGGACGTGCCCGCACGCTGCGCGGCCTCCGTCGAGGCGACCGCCTACTTCGTCGTCGCCGAGGCCCTGACCAACATCGCCAAGCACAGCGGGGCCGCGCACGCCACGATCACGGCTCGCGGCACCGGCGACCGCCTCGTCCTGCGCGTCGAGGACGACGGCCGGGGCGGTGCCGACGCCGAGGGCGGCTCGGGCCTCACCGGCATCCGCCGCCGTATCGCCGCACACGACGGCGACCTCACCCTGACCAGCCCGCCCGGCGGCCCGACCGTCCTGACCGTGGATCTCCCCTGTGGTAGGTGAGTTGGGGATCATGACGACCAACGGGAGCCTGCCATGCGGAACTTGAGCTACTTGAGCTGTGGAGCGTGACCGCCATGCGGATCGTGATCGCCGAGGACGACGCGTTGCTGCGCGAGGGGCTCGCCCTGCTGCTGCGGGCGGAGGGGCTCGACGTGGTGGCCACGGCCGGCACCCCCGACGAGGCGCTGGACGCCATCGACGTCCACAAACCGGACGTCGCCATCCTCGACGTACGGATGCCGCCGACCCACACCGACGAGGGCATCGTCGCCGCGGTCGAGGCCCGGCGCCGACGCCCCGACCTGGCGGTGCTCGTGCTGTCGGCGTACGTGGAGCAGAGCTTCGCCACGGAGCTGCTCGGCGGCGGGGTGAACGGGTTGGGCTATCTGCTCAAGGAACGGGTCGGCCGGGTCGAGGAGTTCCTCGACGCGCTGCACCGCGTGGCGGCCGGCGGCACCGCGATCGACCCGGAGGTCGTCGCCCAGCTCTTCACGCGTTCCCGCCAGGACACCCGCCTCGACCGGCTCAGCCCCCGCGAACGGGACGTACTCGCCCTGATGGCCGAGGGGTTGGGCAACTCCGCCATCGCCGGGAAGCTCGTCGTCACCGACGGCGCCGTCCACAAACACATCCGCAGCATCTTCGCCAAGCTCGACCTGTCCCCGACGGACCAGGTGGACCGCCGGGTGGCGGCCGTCCTGCGCTACCTGGAGGACCTACGACGGTTGGCGTAACACCCCGTCCGTGGGCGGGCGTTGGTACAGCAGGCTGTACGGCGGACCGGCCCGCGCACTGGATCGATCACCGCGTGCCGTCTCCCTAGGTTGGTGAACACACCGGAACACAGCGGAACACACCGCGAGTCCGGTGTGCCGGACCACCAACTCCCTTGGAGACAGACCATGTTGACGACACGTCACCTCACCGCCGTAGCCGCACTGGCCGCACTCGGCCTCGGCCTGGCGGCACCCGCGGCGAGCGCGAAGGACAGCACAAGCGCCACGAAGTCCCGGCAGCGCATCACGCTCCAGCAGAGCGTGGACGCGATCCAGAGGACGGGAACCGTCGCCGTCGTAGCCCAGTCGACGGGTCCGGACGGGCGGCGGTACGCCGCCACCGGAGTCTCCGACACCGCGACGGGCCGGGCGGCCCGCGTGACCGACACGTTCCGGATCGCCAGCAGCACCAAGGCGTTCGTGTCGACGGTGATGCTCCAACTGGTCGGCGAGGGACGGGTGTCGCTGGACGACACGGTCGAACACTGGCTGCCCGGGACGGTGTCCGGGAACGGCAACGACGGAAACGCCATCACCGTAAGGCAGTTGCTGAACCACACCAGCGGTCTCTTCAACTACACCGCCGACTTCCCCGCGATCGCCACGGTGGCCGGCTTCGAGGCCGACCGGTACACCACCTGGACCCCGCAGCAGCTGGTGGGCATCGCCATGCGGCACGCCCCGGACTTCGCGCCCGGCACCGACTGGGAGTACTCCAACACGAACTACATCCTCGCCGGAATGATCATCCAGAAGGCCACCGGCCACACCTGGCAGCAGGAGGTCACCCGGCGCGTCATCCGCCCGCTGGGTCTGCGCGACACCTCGGCCCCCGACACGTCGTCCCGCATCCCCGGCCAACACCTGCACGGTTACTCGGACTTCGGCGGCTCCGGCCCGACCATCGACGTCACCGACCTCAACCCGACGGTCGCCGGTTCGGCCGGCGCGATGATCAGCACGACCAGCGACCTCACCCGCTTCTTCTCCGCCCTCCTGGGCGGCAGGCTGCTGCACCCCGCCCAACTGGCCGAGATGAAGACGACGGTACGAGCCGCCTCCCTCGACCCCGTCTGGCCCGGCGCCCGCTACGGCCTGGGCCTGATGGAGATCCCCCTGACCTGCGGCGGCGTCTACTACAGCCACGCCGGCGACCTGATGGGCTACACCACCCGCGACGGTGTCAGCGCGGACGGCCGCCGGACCGTGGTCCTGGAGGCGACCGGCGACGGCGCGTCCGACCTGTCGACGGAGGTGGCGCAGAACGCGTTGATCGACACCGAACTCTGCGCGGCAGCACGGAAGTAGCGCCCGGCCTCAGGTGGCGGCATCGGCGAACTCGGGCTGCCGCATGCCATGGAGGTTGCGGTACGCGGCCCTCCCCGGCGAGCTCCAGCCCGCCGGCAGCGCGGGGTCGGGCCGGTACACCTCGACTCCCAGCGGGCGGCAGACGTCCAGGGGGTCGCGGGCGTCCGGGCCCCAGAGCGGGACGGAGAGATCGCCGCCGGGGCAGGTGGACAGCGCACTGGGCCTCCTGGTGGCCCTCGCTCAGCAGTCCCGTCTCCGTCCGCTACGACTGCCGGCCGCCGGGTACGTCTGGCTCTTCCGCAGTCTGCCGCTGCTGGTCCTGCTGATCTTCGTCTACAACTCCCCCAGCTCTTCCCCGACTTGAGGCCACTCCTGTCGAGCCCCTTCGCCGCCGGCCTGGTCGCGCTCGTGCTCAGCGAGACCGCGTACATCGCCGAGATCCACCACGGCGGCCTGCTCGTGGCTGGGACCACTTGGGCGGAGGAAACGCCGCCGGTGTCCGCGAAGCGTTCGAATCCCGCCGACGGCTGTCACCTCGGGTCGGCCGGTTCCGTCCGGCGATCGGCCGTCCTCAGATGACCTCGCCGAGATCCTCATTGAGCCGTGCCGCGGCTTCGACGCTCGACGGCCGGCTCGCGACAAGCCGGGCCAGGTGTGCTTCAAGGACCTCGATCTGCCCGGGCCCCATATGCGCCGCCCAGCGCTCGCGCACCTCGTCGAAGAGCGAGGCGCCCAGCGTCATCATGTCGTGGCCGCGGTCGGTGACCCGCAGCCGTTTGAGGCGGCCGTCGCCCGGATCGGGCTCCCGCTCGACGTATCCGAGCTTCTCCAGTGCGGCGATCGTCCTGGCGGCGCCCTGTTTGGATACCGAGAGCCGGCGGCCGAGGTCCGAGGCCGTGTCCGCTCCCTCGTCGATGGCGCGCAGGGCGAACTCATGCGATGCGCGCACGCCCGGGTGCCCGCGGCGCGCCAGTTCGTCGTGCACGTCGTCGACCATCGACTGGAAGCCGCCGAGAAGCAGCAGCGCGAGTTCGGCGCCCGGTGAACGTGCCATGCGGCGAAGCATACGAGAAGCGGGGGTCGACAACCATGTTGTCGACCCGTAGATTGACAACCATGTTGTCGATCGAATCCAGGAGAACGATGCACCCCATGACCGGCGGCGCCACCATCCCGGGAGTCGAACACCACCAGGTCAGCCTGAACGGGACCGAACTGCACTACATATCGGCCGGAACCGTCGGCTCTCCCGTCATGCTGGTCCACGGCTTCCCCGAGACCTGGTGGGTCTTCCACAAGCTGATCCCCCTGCTCAGCGAGCACCACCGCGTCTTCGCCCCCGACCTTCGCGGCTTCGGCGACTCCGCCACCGCGACCACAGCGCACGACAGCGTGACCGCGGCCCAGGACCTGAGTGAACTGATCACGCGGCTCGACGCGGGCCCCGTCCACCTCACCGGCCAGGACATCAGCGGCGCCACCACGTTCCGCGTCACCGCCACACGCCCCGACCTCGTGCGAAGCTATGCGGCGATCGAGACCGGGCTGCCCGGGTTCGGTGTCGAAACGCTCGCGGACGTCGCCCACGGCGGTGCCTGGCACATCGGCGTGCTCGCCGCCCCCGGCATCCCCGAAATGCTGCTCGCCGGACGCGAACGGGCATTCCTCGCGCAGTACGCGATCCCGTCGCTCTGCGGGACCCCCGACGCGTTCACCGACGACGACATCGACGAACTCGTCCGCTCCTACGCACGACCCGACGCGTTCAACGGCGCGGCCGGACTGTATCGATCGATGCTCCGCGAAGGCGACGAAATCCGCCAACTGGCATCCCGGAAACTCACCACGCCCGTCCTCGCCGTCGGCGGCAGATCGGGAGAGTTCACCCCGACGGCAATGCGACAGGTCGCCGAGGACGTCAATGCCCTCTCCCTCGACGGGATCGGCCACTACGCGGCGATGGAAGCCCCCGACAGGCTCGCAGACGGCCTTCTGTCCTTCTACGAGAAACTCGACAACCTGGGGTAACACGGGCCGGTCCACGATCACCTCCACCCTGGCACCGCAAGACCCGAGGTGGGGCCGCTGAACGCCGCCTCAGCCACTGCTCGCCGTGGGCAAGGACCAGCGCGAGGCGGCGCAGGCGCTGGGCATCCCCTACGCGGGAGTCCAACGCCATGTCGTGGTGCCGCAGGCGTTCCGCGTCGCCCTCCCCGCGCTGGGCAACGAGTTCATCAGCATCCTCAAACTGACCTCCCTGGGCAGCTCCATCGCGCTCGCCGAACTCCTGCTGGTCGGGCAGCTACGCTCAACCGAGCCTGCGCGGCGAGGCGTTCGCCGTCCGGCCGGGTTCGATCGCGCTGCGGCTCGACGGCGACGGGATCGACACGGCGGTGGTCGCGCGGGACGAGGGCACGGGCGCGGTCGCGTTGCGCCTGCTCGACGCGGAGGGCCGGACCGTGCACCAGGGACGGTTGCTCTCCGAGGGGGACCGGCTGCTGGTCGGCCTGGCACCCACGGTCAACGCCGGCGCGCGGGCCGCCGTAGCGTCAGCACCTCCCGAGGTCCCGGCGTGGGAGCATGGTGATCAACTCGCCCAGCTGGACGCGGTGTTGGCGGACGGTGGCCTCGCCCGGCGCGCAGCCTTCGACCGCTATCGCGGCGGCGAGCACCGGCCGATCGAGGTGGACGTGGTGGCGTCGGTCCTCGACCACGTCTGTTCCGTCGGACTGCCCATCGGGGTCGCGGTGTTCGCCCCGGCGGTCATGCAGGCGTGCGCCGGCCGGGTCCACGTCACCGATCGAACCGTGGGCGGGCGGGTGTTCGCGGCGCTCGCGGAGAGCTCGGTGGAGATCGATCTGGCGGCGGTCCGGACGTGCCGTCTCGTCCGTTCCATGGCGGCGCACGGTCCGACGTCGGCGCTCGAAGTCGACGACGAGGACGGTCAATGCGTCGCTGTCATCACGCAGTTCGGGATGGTCGGGGAGGACGTGCACGGGGCCTGGGAGGATCTGGCGGCTTCGCTGCCTGATGCCTAGCACTAGGAAACGGCATCGCTTCCGAGCTGCCACATTTCATAGTTCCCGCATTCTGCCGTGATCTCGGCCGCCGCCTGAGCCGCGGTGACGAAGTCGTCGACAACTGGCGAAGTGTGCGATGCCGCCACCGCGAGGCAGACCTGGTCGGGCGCCAGCTCCGGGATGGGCACATAGACGACGTCCGGATGTGAGGAGAACACGGTCGCCGAACGGGCCAGGAACGAGATGCCCCGGCCGGCCGCGACATGCTCAAGCGTCTCGTCCACCCCGCGCACCAGGTACCCGGCGTTGGGGTGCGGGCGCCTGGTGGGCTGCGTGCTCGGGTCGGCATCCCAGAGGAGCGGTTCGCCGGCCAGGTCGGCCTCGGTGACCTCCTCCTTGCCGGCCAACCGGTGGCCGGCGGGCAGCACCGCCACCCGCGGCTCGGTGTACAGCGGGGTGACGCGCAGGCCGGCCTCGTCGATGGGCAGCCGCACATAGGCGACGTCGATACGGCCGTCGAGCAGCATCGGGGCCTGGTCGTCCCCTTCGATCCGCTGTACGTCCACGACCACGTCCGGGTGCCGGGCCTCGAACGCCCGCGCCGCCGGGATGACCGGGATGCCGGCCCGGAAACCGACCATCAGCCGCCGGCTGCCGCGAGCGGCCACGGACACCCGGCGGCGGACCGCGTGCGTGGAGGCGAGCAGTGGACCGGCGTCGGCCAGCAGCTGTCGGCCCGCGTCGGTCAGCGCCACGCCGTGGCGATCCCTGGTGAACAGCGCGGCGCCGAGATCCTGCTCAAGCGCGCGGATCTGCCGGCTGAGCACCGGCTGCGCGATATGCAGCGCATCGGCGGCGCGGCCGAAGTGCAACCGGTCGGCCACGGCGACGAAATAACGCAGTTTCCGCAGGTCCAGATCCAGATCCATGGCGCCTCCCGGCCCGGTGATGCATTCAGGGTATCACCACGACTGAAAGAGGTCTTGGACGCCAACTCAGGCCAGTGGCAGCCTGAATAGGTACCTGATGAGGCCGCAGCGGTTAATTCGGCACGAGAATTTGGCACAGGAATTCGACGGCGTCGACGACACAATCGTCAAAAACGACGGGGTGGGCATGGCGTCCTGTCCAGCTCCAGAAAGCAGGCACACCAAAGGTCATCATCGACCTCGTCGCCCAGTCCGTCCGGCACACCGACTTCTTCCTCGGCGTCAGCGTTCTCAGCTGAGCGCACCCGCACCACCGCCGCTCGCGCCCCATCACGCCCCATCACGCCCCATCACACCAGTCGATCCACGGCACGAGAAGAACGGCCCCTCCACCCACTCCCACAAGGAGCAGCAGCATGCGCGTCTTCGTCACTGGCGGGACCGGCCATTCCGGTTCGTACATCATTCCCGAGCTCATCGCCGCCGGGCACGAGGTCACCGGCCTGGCCCGGTCGGACACCGCCGCGGCGGCGGTGTCCGCGCTCGGCGCGAAGGTGCGTCGCGGCGACCTCCAGGATCTCGACGGTCTCAAGGAGGCGGCCGCGGACTCCGACGGCGTCATCCACGTCGCGCACAGGCAGGACCTGCTTCCCTCCGGCGGGCTCGACGCCGTGGCCGCCGCGGAGCTCCCGATCATGCTCGCGTACGGCGAGGCACTCGCGGGAACCGGAAAGCCGCTGGTCGCGGCGGGGAGCATCGGCTCACCGGGAAACCTGGGCCGACCGGTCACCGAGGAGGACCCGGCCCTTCCCGGCGGCGATGAGTACACGGGCACCCTGCGGGTTCGCAACGTCGTGGAAACCACCGTGGTCGGCCTCGCCGAGCAGGGGGTGCGGTCTTCGATCGTGCGGATCGCCAACATCGCGCACAGCACGACCGATCGTGCCGGCTTCCTCCCCACGCTGATCGCGCTCGCGAAGGAGAAGGGTTTCGTCGGCTACCCCGGAGACGGCGCGAACCTGTGGAACGCCGTGCCCGCCCGCGATGTCGCCTCCTTGTTCCGCTTGGCGCTGGAGAAGGGGCCGGCCGGCAAGTACTGGCACGCGGTCGGGGACGGGGGCATCCCGTTCCGCGAGATCGCCGAGGCCATCGGCAGCCGCCTGGGCCTGCCCGTCGTAAGCGTTCCCGCGGACGTACTGATGGTGCCGGGATACTTCGGATTCCTCGCGAACATAGTCACGCAGAATTACCCGGCGTCCAATCTCATCACCCGCCGGACCCTCGGCTGGGAACCCGCTCGGCCTGGCCTGCTCGCCGATTTGGACAACGGCCATTATTTCTCCGCCGGCTGACGACTGGGTTCACTTTTTCGGATACCTATCAATTCAACGGAGTGGTCATGGGAAAGCTCGATGGAAAGATAGCGGTGATCACCGGCGGATCCACCGGCTTGGCACTGGCCGGCGCCAAGCTGTTCGTGGAGGAAGGAGCGCACGTCTTCATCCAGGCCCGGCGGCAGGAAGCACTGGACGAGGCCGTCGAGCTGATCGGCCGCAATGTCACCGCCGTCCAGGGTGACGCGGCCGAACTGGCGGACCTGGACCGCTTGTTCGACACCGTCAAGCGGGAAAAGGGCTCGATCGACGTGCTGTGGGCCAGCGCCGGGGCGGGCGAACCCGCGGTCCTCGGCGAGATCACCGAGGAACAGTTCCACCGCGCCTTCTGGCTCAACGCGCGCGGCACCCTGTTCACCGTGCAGAAGGCACTGCCGCTGATCAACGACAACGGCTCGATCCTCATGACCGGATCCAACGCCTCCCTCGGCGCCTTCCCCGGCTGGAGCCTCTACGCGGGAAGCAAAGCCGTCCAGCAGGCCTGGGCCCGCGTCTGGCTCAACGAACTGCGCGACCGCGGGATCCGGGTCAACGTCCTGACCCCCGGCCAGGTCGCCACCGCCAAACAGGAAGAACTGTTCGACGAGGCGACCAAGGCCGCATTCGAGTCCCTCATCCCCCGCGGAGAGATGGGCCGCCCCGAAGAGATCGCCACCGTCGCCCTGTTCCTCGCCTCCGACGACTCCAGTTACGTCAACGGCCTGGAACTGGTCGCCGACGGCGGCACCACCGCCATCTGAACCACCCACCAGGAATGCAACAGGAAGAGAGCACACCTCATGAGCAGCATCACCCTCATCGGTACGGGGAACATGGCCCGTGCCATCGGCACGCTCGCGGTGGCGGGCGGCAACACCGTCGAGGTCATGGGCCGCGATCAGTCCAAGGCCGATGACCTGGCCAAGGCTCTCGGCGGCGGCGCGACGACGGGCAGGTGGGGCGCCGTCCCGGCCGGGGACATCGTCATCACGGCCCTGTTGTACGACGGTGTCGTTCCGGTCGTCACCGCGTACGGCGACGCCCTCGCGGGCAAGGTCATCGTCGACATCAGCAACCCCTTCAACGCCACGTTCGACGGACTGGCCCACAGCGAGGAGACCTCGATCGCGCAGGAAATCGCCAAGGTGGCCCCGGCCGGCGCGAGCGTGGTGAAGGGTTTCAACACCATCTTCCGCAATGTCCTGGAGAAGGGCCGGCCCAGCGTCTTCATCGCCGGCGACAGCGCGCGGGCCAAGGCGGGCGTGGCGGCGTTCATCGAGAGCCTCGGGCTGCGCCCGCTGGATGTCGGCGGCCTGAAAATGGCGCACTGGCTGGAAGGCATGGGCCTGGTCACGGTGGCGCTCGCCGGAAACGGGGTCGGCCACTGGGACTTCGCCCTCGGCGTCGACGAATTCACCGGCTGAGCCCTCGGAGCAGTCGGAACCTGTAGGCGACCATGCCAACCCAACCGACACGGGTGGGCGAGGAGAGAACGCCCCCGCCCACCCGTTCCGGATCAGCCGATCTTGTCGGTGAAGCCCGACGACAGGACCGTGAGGTGGGTGACCTTGCCCTTGCTGGCCCCGGCCGTCCACGTGAAGGTGTACTCCAGGATCGCGCTGGTCTTCGGGTCGACGATCACCCGGCCGACGCTCTTGGCCTCCGCGAACTCAACTGCCGTACCACCGCGCCCAGTACTGTCCTTGACCTGGCCGACCAGCTTGACGCCCTTCAGCCCGGACATCGCCTTGAAGAGTCCGGCCCGCAGTTTCGGGCTCGCCGGGGACTCGGTGAGCAGGCTGGCCGCCTGATCGAAGGGCGAGATGCTCTTGGGCCGCGGCGGAGTCTGCAGCAGCGCGAGCAACTGCGCCGGGTCGGTGGTCAGTTGGTCCAGGCCCTTCCAGTCGAGGTCCTTCGGCCCGAGCTGCCAGTCGGGGAGCTTCCCCTTCGTGGAGAGCTTGCCGTTGATGACGAAGGACTGGACCATGGACTGCGAGATGTACGAGTCGCCGACCGTCGTCCGGTCCCTCCAGTACTTCCCCGTGGCGGCCGACTGGCTGGCGGCCACCGTGGAGATGTCGTTCAGGAAGACGGCCGCAGTGTCCGCGCGCACCCCGCTGTGGGTGCCGGTGCTCGCCGGGGCCGCGCTGGTGTTCGCGTACGTCACCACGCCGGCCGCGACCGCGGCCGTGGTCAGCATGCCGATCAGGATCCGCCGACGCCCGGACGGCCCCCGGATCGGTGTCACGGTGCCGCCGCCTGCCTTCAGTCCGGCCCGCCCCGTAATAACCGTAGTACCCGTGGTCCCCTCCGTGGCTACGGCCGCCTCGACCTCCGCCAGCACCCTGGCCAGCGCCGGCTCCGACAGCGGCTCGACCAGCCCGGCCGTCGCCAGTTCATCGGCACCGGGGAAGTCCAGCAGTGCGCCTCGCTCGTTCATACCGTTCTCCTCAGTGTTCTCGTACGTGGTCATGCGAGGTCTCCTGTCGCGGTCAGGTTCCGTCCCGTCGGTCCGGTCGGGCTGGGCAGCGCGAGCCGGTCACGGAGTCGGCCGCGGGCCCGGTGCAGCCGCGAACGGGCGGTGCCCGCCGGGATGCCCACGACCGCGGCGGCCTCGGTCGGGCTGAGCTGCTCCCAGCTGATCAGGAGCAGCAACTCCCGCTCATCCGGGGGGAGTTCGGCGAGTGCCCGGCGTAGTGCGGGGGCCATCGCGGCGGCGTCGAGCCGCTGGTCCACCACCTGCCAGGGGTCGGTGACATCCGGTCCCGGTGCGGGCTCTTTCCGTCCCGCCCGCCGCAGGTGCTGGGCGAGCACGTTGTGGGCCACCCCGAACAGCCAGCCCCGCGCCGAACCGCGCGCCGGGTCGAACGTGCGCCGGGCGGCGAACGCCTGCAGCCAGGTCTCGGCGAGCAGATCCTCCGACGCGGCGGGCATCCGCCGGGCGAAGTAGCCGTGCAGGGCGGAGGAGTGGGTCTTCACGAGGTGGGTGAAGGCCGCCGAGTCGCCGTGTGCGGACCGCGTCAACTGGGCGTCGCTGTCGCTGTGTTCAGCACCGGCGCCGTGAGGTCCGCTGTCGCCGTGCTGGTCACTGGCGCGGTGGCGGCGCCCGCCACGGCGCCGTTTGCCCGGTTCATCCGGTTTCACCGAGTCTCCGTTTCCGACCGCCGGACGACGGTCTCACCCTGTACTTGTCATCGGCCCCCAGGAGCGTTCGCGCACCCATTCTCACCACCACGCAACCCTCACCCCTCATCATGAGAGTGGACTTGCATAAAGAGAGCCGACCCCCTACCTTAATGAGAGTCAGCTCTCAGCAAGCGAGAACAAGCGACAAGGACTCCTCACCATGACCACCCCTGCCTCCACCCCCGCCCGCACCGTCGCCCTCCCCGGCGGACTCACCGTCACCATCCAGGAGTTCGGCGAGAACACCGAAGGCACCGGCGTCCTGGTACTCCACGGCGGCGCGGGCCCACGCACGGTCGCCGGCATCTCCTCCGCCCTCTCCGAGCACGTGTACGTCGTCACGCCGACCCACCCCGGTTTCGACGGCACGCCCCGCCCGGAACGCTTCGACACGGTCGCCGACCTGGCCATCGCCTACCTGGACCTGCTCGACACGCTGGACCTCAAGGGCGTCATGGTGATCGGCAACTCGATCGGCGGCTGGATCGCGGCGGAAATGGCCCTCCGCGACAACCAGGGCCGCATCGGCGCGCTCACCCTGCTGAACGCGGTGGGCATCCACGCCCACATGGTCGAGAACCGCGTCGTCGACCCGCGCACCCTGGCCCCCTCCGACGTCAGCCAACTCTCCTTCGCCAACGCCAAGTTCCGCCCCGACTTCGCCTCCTTCACCGACGCACAGCGAGCCGCGGCCGGCGCCAACCAGAAGACCCTCGCGGTCTACGGCGGCGACCACTTCACCTACGACCCGAAACTCCGCGGCCGCCTGCACCGGGTCACGGTCCCGGTCCTGGTCGTCTGGGGCGAGGAAGACGGCATAGCCCCCCTCAAGTACGGCCGCGGCTACGCCGACTCCTTCCCCAACGGCCACTTCGCCCCGATCGCCGACGCGGCCCACTTCCCCCAGATCGAGGCGCTGGGGGCGACGCTGGGCGCGATCGGCAACTTCGTCAGCACGGTGGTGAAGCCGGGCGAGACGGACTGAGGCCGCTCAACCCCCACGTTCGGCCAGGGCCCGGGTCAGTGACCTGGGCCTTGCGGCTGCCGCAACTGGTGATGGGCCTGGGGATGATCGGCACCAACGTGCCGCGCCTGCTGGGCGCGCCCTACCCCGTCATGATGACTGTGGACACGCTCAACCTCGTGTTGGCGATCACCACGCTGTTCCTGGCCCTCCGCGCAGGTCGTCACTTCTTTCGGACCCGGGGTCTCCGTCCCCTCGAATGATGGCGACATCAGCGCCGACGCCCGCCAGCCTGCACAGGATTGGCGCGGCTGCGCGGGGCCTCAGAGAGGCAGCGGAACAGAAGGCCGCCTGGGGCTTGGCCCTTCACGATGGAGATACCCCGAGAGCCTCGGTCTCATGGGCGGACCGGAGGCAGCTTCCGGCGCTTCCGGCCGCCGCGACCGTTACGGACCGTATCCCGGCCACGCGCCAGCAGGATGCAGCCGACCACGCTGACTACCGCAGAGCAGGTGGCGAGGATGACGCCAAGCGGCTGGCGGTCGCCGGTCAGAGATCCCGCGGCGCGTATCAACTGCCCTACTCCGAGGGCCAGTACGCCCCAGCCGGCGAGGGTGTTGGCGTGCCTGCGGCGTTGCCGCCAGACGAACCACATGCCAAGAGCCAGGCAGATGGCACCACCAGCACCGAAAGCCACTGCGTTGAACATTCCCGCCTCCGGACGGAAGCGTACCGATCCAGGAGGCATGAGGAGCCGGTGAGTTGATGGCAACGACGGCACAGAGACCGACGCCCCGAACATCAGCGATCAGCTCAGAGGCGGGCGCAGCCAATGCCCGACAGGTCGCCGGGATCTACGGATGGACCCAGAACGGCGAGTACGAGGTGCTCGCACCAGACCGAGCGGGGAGAAGCGGAGAACCACAGTAGAAACAGCCCGCCACGACGAGGCCACGTCAGGCCCTTTCGGCCAGGTCAGCGCCCGAGCCGCCCGTAAATGCCCGCAGCTTCCGGTTGGCCCTGAGCTTGGCGTGATGGGGTGACCAGCCGCCCACGGCCCGGCAGAAACCCTGCTCACCCATAACTCGGCCTGCCACCATCGCACTTGAGCAGCATGGTGAGGCCAGGACCTCAAGGTTGGGCATACGGCATACCAAGGCCGGCCCCGCGTGATCAGCTTGGTGCGTGGAGACCATCATCGCCAGTGGCATAGCCGTCCTGGGGACTCTGCTCGGTTCGGGGATCACTCTGGCGTTCCAGCAGCGCACCACCGACAGGAGTCACCAGTTCGCGCGCCGCGAGAAGCTCCGGCAGGAACGGCTGGACGCCTACTCCGTCTACGCCGGTGCGCTGATCAACTATCGGCGTTGCCTGGTCCACCTCTGGTTCTGCGAGCACGAGCAAACGCCACCGGAGGATGCCGACGCTGTACGCATCCGGGCCTACGACCTGCGCTCCAACGCCCAAGAGGCCCTGTTCCGGGTGCAGATGCTTACGGATGACGAGGAACTGGGCCGGGCCGCGGAGGACGTGCTCGCCGACATAACAGTGATGCCCAAGGCCGACAGCAGGGACGAGTTCGACACTCTCAGGGTGCGAACTCGCGACGCCATCACCCGACTTGTCGGCCGGGGCAAGCAACACCTGTGAGGGACCTGCCCCCTGAGGTAAATCGTGCGCGGCCGGCGCTGACAGGTCACCGCTTGGTCATCGGCCAAGCCCGATCGTCGGTTGGGTCCCGGACGTGTTCTCCGGGCCGCCCCCGGACAGGTCGGGGATGCAACCATTCCCTACGGAGCTGGAACCCCCGGAAGCCGGCCGCGCGCTTGCGACCATAGCCGTAGACACTGACAACGGACCCGCCCCTCGACGTGCAACGCCACAACGCGCACAACTGCGGCAGCGGGGTATCTGCTGGTGGCCAACCAACACAGCGGGACTGCTCCGGCGTTGAAGGTTCTGGAGGACGGGTCGTTGGTGGAGTCGGGGATGCTCGTGCACCCGCTCGTTACCCGACACCCACCCGATCGATGAACGCGCTCAACGCCCCCACAACCGCACCCGGTTGCTCCTCCGGAATGAAGTGTCCGGCGTCCGGGATGACCGCGCCGGTGACGTTCTTCGCCCAGGGGGCGAGGGAGGCGGCCATGTCGGGGATGGAGCCGTGGGAGCTGGAGATTCCGAGGACCGGGAGGGTCAAGTGGCCGCCCAGGGAGGCGAGGGCGGTGCGGTTTTCGTGGGCTGATTCCTCGGCGTCCCGGAAGTAGGCGAGGGCCGCGTGGAGGCCTCCCTCGGCTGCGATGGAGGCGGCGTAGTAGTTGATCTCGGCGGTGCTGAAAGTCGTCGGGGAGAGGGTTTTCGTCCTCAAGAACCAGCCCACGTAGGCCCGTTCGCGGCCGACGATCAGGGTCTCGGGGAGTTCGGGGACCAGGTGGAAGGCCAAGTGCCAGGTTTTCCAGGCGCGTTCGGGGTCCGTGGGGATGGTGTCCGGGAGGGTGATTCCGGGGATGCCGGCGTCGAGGAGGGCGACGCCGTGCAGGTGGTCCTGGTACTTGAGGGCGAGGGAGAAGGCGACGCAGGCACCGATGTCGTGGGCGGCGAGCCAGTACTTCGGTACGTCGAGTGCGGTCAGCGCGGTCTGGACGCGGGAGGCGAGGGTGTGGGTGTCGTAGCCCTCGTCGGGGCGGTCGGAGTGGCCCTGCCCGGGCAGGTCGACCGCGATCACGTGGAAGCGCTCGGCGAGGCGGGGCATCGCCTTGTGCCAGGCCCACCAGTTCTGCGGGAACCCGGCGAGCAGCACGACCGTAGGGGCGCTCGGGCTGCCGCCTTCCACGGCGTGCAGGCGGATTCCGTCCGCGTCGACCCAGCGGTGGGTGAAGCCGGGGAGGTCGCGCAGCGGGAGACCGGCGACGGCGGCCGAGGTGGGGGCCGCATTCCGGTCGGGTGAGCCGTTCGGGGTGATGTCGGCTTCGGTCATGTATCCAGGCTAGCCCATCTTGGACTGTTTGGTTCAGGATAGGATGGGCGGGATCGAGGACGGGGTGCGTGCGGATGGCCGGGAAGAAGCAGTTCGACGTGGAGGTCGCGCTCGACGCGGCGATGGTCCAGTTCTGGCGGGACGGGTACGCCGACACCTCGCTCGACGACCTCTCCAACGCGACTGGATTGAACCGGAGTTCGCTCTACTCCTCGTTCGGCGACAAGGAGTCGCTCTATCTGCGTTGCCTGGACCGGTACGCCCTCCGGTACGGGGACAAGTACGAACAGGCGCTCTCCTCCGGGGTGTTCGGGGAACCACTGTCGGCGATCCGGGCGTTCTTCGACGTCACCCTCCACCGCATCGCCGACCCCGCCGTACCGGACGGCTGCCTGGTCGCCCAGACCGCGATGGCGACGCCCGTCCTCAGCCCCGCCATCGCCACGCGCGCGATCGAAGCCGTAGGGCTGCAGCGTGCGCGCCTCCGAACCGCCCTGCACAGCACGGAGTTGACCGAGAGCGACGCCGAGGACCACGCCACTCACATCACGGCGGTCAACCAGTCGCTGGCCGTGATGAGCAGGGCCGGGGCGAGCGGCAGGCAGCTCGGCGCGATCGTCGACATCAGCATGAGCGCGCTCGCGCAGGCTTTGCACGGCCGGGGTTAGAGCGCGGTCAACTGCCGTAAGGGGAACGGGAGAAGCGGCGCCCGGTCTCAGCGGAACGCGGCGACATGGCGCGCGGCCCAGTCGGCGAACGGGCGCGGGGTGCGGCCGAGGACCCGTTCGATGTCCGGGCTGATACGCAGTTCGGCCGGGCTGGGGGAACCGAGGATGGTCAGGGTGTCCTCGGCGAGTTCGGGCGGCATGCTCTGGGACATGGCGGCCTTGGCCTCCTCGCGGGTGAGGTCGTGGAACCGTACCGGCGAGCCCAGCGCGGCGGCGATGGCCTCCGCCTGCCCGCGCGGTGTGATCACCGCGGGGCCGGTCAACTCGTATACGCCACCGGCGTGTTGGTCGTGCAGCAGGCAGGCCGCCGCGACCTCGGCGATGTCCGCCGGGTCGACGATCGGCACGCCGATGTCGCCGAAGGGCGCGGCCACGACCCCTCGCGTGCGGATGGACTCGGCCCACCACAGGGCGTTGGAGGCGAAGCCGCCCGGCCGCAGGACCGCCCACTCCAGGCCGGACTCCCGCAGTACGTCCTCCAGCCCGCGCATCGCGATCCGCGTCGCGCCGAACGGCCTGGTCGACACGCCCTGGGTGGAGAGCAGGACGACCCGGCGGACCCCGGCGGCCTCGGCCACGGCGATGATGTCGGCCGGGTTGGCTCCGGTGGCGTGCAGGTCGCCGGAGAGGAGGAGGAACAGCGCCTTCGCTCCGGCCAACGCGGGTTCGAGGCCCGCCGGTTCGGCCAGGTCGGCGGCGACATGGCGAACACCGTCCGGTACCTTCGCCGTCCCCGACCCGGCCCCCGTCGCCGCGTGCCGCGACACCGCCGTCACCTGCTGCCCCACCTCGGCCAACGCCCGCGTCAACGGCCGGCCGATGTTCCCGGTAGCCCCGGTCACCACGATCATGTTCAGCTCCTTGTCGCCTGTACTTCTACGGCCGTCACGCTAGGAGCCGGGCTAACTTTTGGTAAGGGCATACCCAGAGGTAAGCTCATAACATGACGGAAGGCGTGCAGGAGGGAAGGGTCGAGCCGGGTCTGCGGTATGAGGTGTTTCACACCGACTGCCTCGCCCGCGATGTCGTCGACCACGTGACCAGCAGATGGGGCGTCTGGGTCCTGATCTCCCTGCGCAACAACAGCCTCCGCTTCTACGAACTCCGCGAAAGCATCCAGGGCATCAGCGAGAAAATGCTCGCCCAGACCCTCCGCACCCTGGTCCAGGACGGCCTGCTCTGGCGCGAGGTCGAACCGACGACACCGCCCCAAGTCACGTACGGGCTCACCGAGTTCGGCCGGGATGTCGGTGAGCCGCTGTCGGAACTGTTCGACCGGATCACGCGGCGGCTGTCGGCGGGGGACGCGGGCTAGCGAACCCCAACCCGCACGTCGACGCCGCCGTACCGCGATCCGGCGGACCTCGAACCGGCGCGCGCCGCCGGGCGGTTGTGGGACTTCGACACCGGTCGCGATCCGATGGTGAGCGAGCCGCAGGCCGTAGCCGAGTTGCTTGAGCGGGTGGCGTTGACAGTGACGGCGGCGGGATGACGGCCGCCCTGTAACCCGCTCACAGAATCGGCTGACAGTCAGTCACATTACCGAAACGTAACCTACCGACAGGTATCACGAGTAACTTACCCGCAGGTAAGTTCCAGGCGAACCATTCTCCGGACGGCCGCTCCACAGGAGGTTCGCCATGCCCGAACGCATGCCCGCACGCATGCCCGCACGCAAACGAAACCTGCTCGCCGCCGCGATCACCGCGGCGGCCTGCCTCACCACCCAGGCCCTCGCCCTCACGACCGCCGGCCCCGCGACCGCCTCGGCCGAGGTCGTCTCCCGAGGCGTCACCATCCCCGAGTTCTACAACCCGCCCACCACCCTGCCCGCCGCCGACGGCACCCTCGTCCGCAGCGAGCCCCTCCCCCTCGCCCTGAGCCTGCCCGGCCTCGACGGCAGCACCCTGCCCGGCACCGCGACCCGCCTGATGTACAAGTCCACCGACTCGAACGGGCAGCCCGTCGCCGTCACCGGTGCCTACATCGAACCGTCCGCCGACTGGCCCGGCACCGGCCCGCGCCCCCTCGTCGCCGTCGCCCCCGGCACCCTGGGACAGGGCGACCAGTGCTCCGCGTCCATGGGGCTGGAGCACCCGCTGTCCCTCAACAGCCAGACCGTGTCGGTGGGTTACGAGGATCTGGCGATCTACCGGCTCCTCGCCGAGGGCGTCGCCGTCGTCGTCACCGACTACGTCGGACTCGGCGCCACCGACCGGCTGCACACCTACGTCAACCGGATCGACGAGGCGCACGCGGTGCTGGACGCCGTACGCGCGGCCCGTTCGGTGACCGGCACCTCGGTCACCGCCGACTCGCCCGTCGGGCTCTACGGCTACAGCCAGGGCGGCGGAGCGACCGCCGCCGCCGCCGAACTCCAGTCCTCCTACGCCCCCGACGTCACCCTCGCCGGAACCTACGCCGGTGCCCCGCCCGCCGATCTGACCTCCGTCACCAAGGCCATCGACGGCAGCGAACTCGCGGGCGCGCTCGGCTGGTCGCTCAACGGGTTCCTGCAGTCCGACCCGGCTCTGAAGCCGCTCGCCGAGGCGCATCTCAACGATGCCGGGAAGGCCGCGCTCACCGATCTGTCGACCATGTGTGTCGCGGACGCCCTGCTCGGCTACGGCTATACGCGGAGCAGCAGTTGGACCACCGACGGCTCGTCCATCAGCGACATCATCGCCTCAACTCCCGCGTTGCGGGAGTTCCTTGACGAGCAGCGCATCGGCACGCTGAAGCCCTCCGGGCCCGTCCGGCTCGCGACCGGCGTCAGCGACAACCTCGTCCCGCACGCGCAGGCCCGCCAACTCGCCCTCGACTGGTGCGCGTTGGGCGGCAATGTCACCTACAAGGCCGTCGTCCTGCCCAGTGTCGGCAGCGCGCTCCTCAATCACTTCGCCCCCCTGCTCACCGACCAGGGCGCCGCGATCTCCTGGCTCACCGACCGCCTCGCGGGCAGGTCCACGGGCTCCAACTGCTGGACCATGCCCGTCCAGCCCTGAGACCCGCCGGACGAGCCCGGCCGTCGACGCCGAACCGTCACCGCACCGGAAGTTCCCTCGCGACGTTCCCTACGACCGTCACCGCCAACTCGGCTGCCGTGTCGCACAGTTGCTTGCCGGGCTGTGGTGCGTACACGGTCAGCTGGAACAGTTCGGTGGTGTCCTCGCCGACGGAGTCCGTGTAGGCGCGGTGCGGAGTCCGTACGGTGCAGCTGTCGTCCTCGGCCTCGTCCGCGACGTAGTAGCTCTTGGTGCCGGCGACGTTCACGAGCGTCCCGTCGTCGGCGTCGAGCGAGTTGTCCCGGCTGAACTGGATCTCCACCTCGCGCTTGCCGTCGTCGCTGGACCAGTCGCAGTCCCAGGAGCCGAACCCGGGTTCCTGGTTGGCGAGTTGGACGCCGGGCACCCTCTTGAGGTCGGCGGCGTCGAGGAGCGTGCACGCGTTCAGCCGGGCCAGGGAGTTCGCGGCCGGTGCCGACGCGCGGCGGGGTACCGGGCCGTCGGCCAGGACGCCGACCACGTGATCGGTGGCGGCGTCGGCCAGTTGGCACGGGTCGGGCGACGACGGGGCCAACTGCCTTCCGATGACCCTGATCTGCGTGCCGTCGGTGGGCAGGACGGCCCGTTCGCAGGTCTCCCCGTCCCGCTTGACGGTCACGACCGTGAGGCTGCCGACCAGGCGGGTGGACCGGATGTCGTCGAAGTCGTCCCGGTCCGCGTCGAGGTTGACCTGGACGTCCGCGATGTCGTCACCGCTGGTGTTGCGCACCAGGACGTCGCATCGGTCGATCTCGCCGTAGTCCGGGTCGAGTCCGGTGTGACCGAAGCGGCTCAGCGAGGCCGCGTCGATCAGCCCGCAGGGGTCGGCCGTACGCTCGTCGCCGATGGTGCCGGCCCGCGCCGAGGCCGAGGGCTTCGCGTCGGCCAGGCCAACACCCTTGTCGTGCACGCCCTTTGAGTCCCACGGGCCGAAGAGGACGAGGCCGCCCGCGACAGCGGCGGCCGTCACCAGCGACACCGCGGTGACCGCCACGGGGCGTCGTCGAACGCGGCGCGGCAGCGAGAGGGTGAGGACGTCCCGGGTACGGCGGGACAGCCGGCCCAGCCGGAGTGTCGAGGACTCCAGGTGCAGGGTGCGGCGGTCGTCCAGCCGTTCCTGGAGGTGCGCGGGCGGCGGTGCGGCGCGGGTCAGCAGCTTCCGGGCGTGCGCGGCGTCGGGCCGGTCCCGGGGGTCCACCGCCAGCAACGCGACCAGTGGCTCGGTGAGTTGACCGGCCCGGCGGGTGGGTTCGATGCGTCCCTCGACGGCCCGGGCCAGATAGGTCATGAGGTGCTCGGCCTCTCCGTACGGCGACTGCCCCTCGACCGCCGCGAACAGCGAGGCACCCAGGGAGAACACGTCCGCCTTCTCGCCGGCGGGCTGTCCTTTCGCCAACTCCGGTGCCAGGTAACGAGGTTTGCCGCGCACGGTGCCGGTCGTGCTCTGCGTGGCGTCGTTGCCCAGGGCCCGGGAGATCCCGAAGTCGGTTAGTCGGGCGACGCCTTCGTCCGTGACGAGGATGTTCTCCGGGGTCACATCGCCGTGCACCACGCCCGCGCGGTGCGACTTCACCAGCGCGTCCGCGATCTGGCAGCCGATCGACCCGGCCTCTTCGGGTGCCAACGGGCCGCGTGCCGCCATGAGTTGGGCGAGGCTGCGGGAGGGGACGTACTCCATGACGATCCAGCAGGTGGTGCCCTCGTCGATGTAGTCGAAGACGGCCACGATGTTCGGGTGGTGCAGCCGCCCCGCGTTGCGCGCCTCGCCCATGAGCCGTCGTGTGGCCCGATCGTCGTCCAGGCGGGCGCACTTGACGGCGACCCAGCGTTGCAGCCGCTCGTCCCAGGCCCGCCATACGACGCCCATGCCGCCGGTGCCGATGGGCTCGTGCAGGAGGTACCGGCCGTCGATCCTGTCCCCGGCCGCAGGCGTCACCGACACCGTCCCACCTCTCACCCTCACACACGGTTCCGACGGGTAACGGAGTGTACAGACCGGGCACTTGAGGGTGATCGGATTCACCGGACTTCGAAGGGACCCACCCCGAACCGCCACACGCTTCGGGGACACCCGATCGACAGCATGACTCTCTCCTCCGAGAATTACATGCCCGTTTGGTGAAGGCGGCAGACGGGAGTTACCGCCCTCGCCGCGGGCGGCGGCCTCGTGATCGACGCCAACGCCCAAACCCCGTCCACCTGACACTCGTTGGGCGGCGTCCCGGTGGGAGACGCCGTCGACCTCTACGGCCGCGTCCTCGGCCACAAGGGTCTCTACGTCCTCGACGGCGCCCGCATCCCGGGCGCCACCGGCGCCCGCAACCCGTCCATGACCATCGCCGCGCTCGCGGAACACAGCATGCGGACGATCGTGCGGCGGGACCTCGGGCGGGTCTTCTGACCGACGCGGCGGACGGTACGACGACGGTCGTCACCGGCGCGCATCGGTTGCCCCGGCCGATCGTTAGGGAGGCGTTCGCCTCGTCACCGGGGCGGCGCTCACCGATGCCCAGCCGGAGTGCCCATGCCCGCCGACGCAGTCGCCCGTCCGCCCGCCGAACTCCTCGCGGCGCGGGCGAGCGATCCGTACCCGTACTTCGCCTGGCTCCGCCGGCACGCGCCCGCTCATGCGGAGCGCCGGCCCGGTCGGCCCGCGGTGTGGCAGATCTCCCGCCATGCCGATGTGCGGGCTCTGCTGAGCGACGACCGGCTGAGCAAGGACCCCGGCCGGGTTCCCGGCTACGTGCCGGGACCGGCCGGGCTCAACCGGCATCTCGTGCACGCCGATCCGCCGGACCACACCAGGCTGCGGACCCTGGTGAACACGGCGTTCGTACCCCGTCGCATCGCCCGCCTGGAACCCGTCGTCGCCGAGGTCGCGCACCGGCTGCTGGACCGGGTCGAGCGGAACCCGCACGTGGATGTGATCGCGGACTTCGCGGCGCCGCTGACGTTCCGCATGATCTGCGCGATCCTCGGCGTCCCGGCGGAACTCGACACCCCGGCGACCCGCGACACCCTCATGGCCACCATCGCCCCCGGCACCGGCCCGGACCACGCCGAGAGCGAGCTGCACGCCCTGCTGGACACCCTGATCGCCGGAAAGCGGGCGGGCGGTGAGCAGAGCGGGGTGGACCTGCTGGGGGCGCTCGTGCGGGCCGGTGACGAGACCGGTGCGATGAGCGAGGAGGAACTGCGCTCCACCGCCTACCTGTTGCTCCTGGTGGGACACGACACCACCATGAACCTCATCGGCAACGGCACACTCGCCCTGCTGCGCCACCCCGGCCAGGCCGCACGGTTCACCGGCCCCGAGGCCGGACCGGAGTTCGTCGCCACCGCCGTCGAGGAGTTGCTGCGCTACGACTCTCCGGTACGGGACGCCACGTTCCGGTGCGCCGCCGAACCGGTCCTGCTGCATGGCCAGTTGATCGCCCCGGGGGACATCGTGAGTCTCCTGATCGGCTCCGCCAACCGGGACGGGACCTGCTTCCCGGACCCGGACCGGCTGGACCTGGGCCGGAGCCCCAACAACCACCTCGCGTTCGGCCACGGCCCCCACTTCTGCATCGGCGCCGCCCTGGCCCGCCTCGAAGGCGCCGTCGCCTTCCCGCTGTTGCTGGAACGTCTGGGCTCGGTCCAACTGGCCAAGCCCGCCGACGAGTTGTCCTGGCGGCCGACCCGCGTGATGCGCGGACTCGCCGCGCTGCCCGTCGTCCGCCGCTGACGAACCCGACAAGCGGCGCCCGAGAAGCCGCACTTGAGAACCGGACCCCGCGAAGCAGCGCCTGAGAAGCAACATCTGAGTAGCGACATCTGAGCAGCGACATCTGAGAAAGGGCACCGCGCCATGGACCCCGCGCCCGCTCCCGGCCCCGTGGTGGTGACCGCCCGGCAGGACGGCACCCTGATCATCACGCTCAACCGGCCGCACGTCCGCAATGCCATCGACCGGCGGCTGGCCGCCGCCGTCGACGCCGCCCTGACCGAGCTGGAGACGGACCCCGCGCTCACCGTCGGCGTCCTCACCGGCAGCGGCGGCCACTTCTGTTCCGGCATGGACCTCAAGGCGTTCCCCACCGAGGGCGTCCCGGTCGTCGCCGACCGGGGACTGGCGGGACTGACCCGGGCCCGGATCCGCAAGCCCCTGATCGCCGCCGTCGAGGGCGCGGCCGTCGCCGGGGGCTTCGAACTCGCCCTCGCCTGCGACCTGGTGACCGCCGCCGACACCGCCTTCTTCGCGCTCCCCGAGGTGGCCCGCGGTCTGATCGCCGCCGAGGGCGGGGCCGTACGGCTGCCCGGCCGGCTGCCCCATCACCTGGCCATGGAACTCCTGTTGACGGCCGCGCCGCTGCCGGCCGCGACCGCGGCGCGGTACGGACTGGTCAACCAGCTGACCTCCGAGGGCAAGGCACTCGACGCCGCGCTCGCGCTCGCGGCCCGCGTCCAGGCACACTCGCCCCAGGCCGTGCGCGTCACCAAACAGATCGTCCAGGACACCCACGGCCTGGCCGACCGCGACGCCTTCGCCGTGCAGGACCCGCTCAGCGCGCCCGTGTTCGGCACGGCGTCCGCCGTCGAGGGCAGCCGGGCGTTCACCGAGAAACGTCCGCCCCGCTGGAGTGCCTGACCTGTGCCGCCCAGGTCACCGGAAGTTCCCGCAGCCCGTACACGATGGCGTCCTGGTTGTAGGTGAGTTGATCCGCAGGCACGGCGAGGCGCAGGGCGGGCAGGCGGCGCAGCAGGGTCGTGAGGATGATCTGGAGTTCCACGCGGGCCAGGGTCTGGCCCAGGCACTGGTGGATGCCGTAGCCGAAGGCGACGTGGCGGCGGGCGTCGCGGGTGAGGTCGAAGTCGGCGCCGGACGCGAAGAGTTGCTCGTCGCGGTTGGCGGTGGACAGCATGCAGATCACGCCCTCGCCCGCCGGGATCGTCACCTCGCCCACCCGCACGGTCTCGGTCGCCGCCCGGCCGAGACCGAGGTGGATGATCGTGAGGTGCCGCAGGAGTTCTTCTACGGCGCCGCGCACCAACTCCGGGTTCGCGCGCAGGAGTTCCGCCTGGCCGGGGCGGCGCAGCAGGGCGAGCACGCTGACGGCCGTCATGTTCGCGGTGGACTCGTGCCCGGTGACCAGGAGGAGGAAGCCGAGCGAGGCGGTCTCCTGGTCGGTCAGGTCCTCGCGGGCGGCGAGCCGGCTGAGGATGTCGTCACCGGGCTCGCGACGCTTGCGCTCCGCCAACTCCGTCAGATAGCCCATGAGTTGGGCGTGCGCCCGCTCCGCCTCCGGGCGGGTGGTGCGGTTGTCGAGGAGCGTCCGGCTGAGCGACTGGAACAGGTCGTGGTCCTCGTACGGCACCCCCAGCATCAGACAGATGACCAGTGACGGGACCGGCAGCGCGAAGTCCGCCACCAGGTCGGCCGAGGTGCGGCCCTCGGTCATGCGGTCCACGGCCCGGTCGACGATGTCCTGGATACCCGGGCGTAGTTCCTCGATGCGCCTGACCAGGAAGTCCTTGGTGACCATGCGGCGCAGGCGGGCGTGCTCGGGGTCGTCCATGCGGATGAAACTCGGCTTGGCGGTGGCCAGTTCACGCTGCCCGGCGGACAGGAACGGGAACCCCGGTGTGCGCGCGTCCGCGCTGAACCGGGCGTCGGCCAGCACGGCCCGTACCTCGTCGTACCCGGTGACCAGCCAGCACGCGGTGCCGTCCGGCAGCACGGCACGGGAGACGGCGGCCTCGCGGGCGACGGCGGTGTAGGCGGGCGGCGGGGAAAAGGGACAACTGCCGTAGGGGGCAGGGAGGTTGATGGCCGCGGCGGTGAGGGTGGTGGCGGTCATGGGTGGGCTGTCTCCTCGTGGTCGACGAGCGTGATGGCCCCGCTGGGGCACAGGTCGGCGGCGAAGCGCACCTCGTCGGCGTACCGCGCGTCCGGCTCCGGGACGAGCAGCGCGACCCGGCCGTCCGACTCGTCCTGCTCGAACACCTCGGGCGCCACGCCGACGCACTGACCCGCGCTGCAACAGCGGTCCCGTTCCAGGAGCACGGTGAGCGAGGGCCGCCGGTCGGAGGGGGTGCGGAGGGTGTTGAGCGTCGTACACATGGTGGCCGTCTGGCCGGCCAGGACCAGGAGTTCGACGAGCTGCTCGGCGTTGAGAGCGCGGGCGAGCCGGTCCCAAAGTCCTTCGGGGATGGAGGAGTTGACGGCCAGCAGATCCGCCGCCTCCAGGAGGGCCCGGTCCTCCGGCTGCCAGGGGTGGACGGCCGGGTCGGCCGCCGTCGCGTCGATCTCCACTTCCGTCAGTCCCGCGTCCTCGGCCCGTGCGCGGTGCCGACCGTGGACGTAGGGCGCGTCGAGCCGATGCGCGACCCGCAGCACGATCAACTCGCGTCTGCGGTGGCCGAGGGTGCCCTCGTGGGTGAGGACCCGGGCGAGGGAGAGCCAGGCGTGGGCGAGGACGGGGTGGTGGGCGAGGGTACCGAACAGGTTCTCCCGGCCGGGACCGTCCTGCCGGGAGTCGGCGAGCAACGACCGCAGGACCGGGGGCCATTGGGCGGGAGGGAGGGGTGGAATGCGGGGGGTACGGGTCGGGGTCATGGTGCCTTCACGTTCGTACGGTGTCGGGGGCCGGGGAGTTGTCGTGGTGGGCCGGCGGCGGTCACCAGCGGCACACGACCACCCCCGCACTCGCCCCGCTCGCGAAGCCGAACATGCCCACCAGGTCGCCGCGATGGAGGCGGCCGCTGTCGAGGGCGGCGGCGAGCTGGAGGGGGATGGTGTTGGTCGCCACGTTGCCGTGGGTGGGGAAGGTGGCCAGGATGCGGCCCGGGTCCACGCCCACCCAGTCGCAGACGACCTTGGTGAACGGCACCGACGGCTGGTGCACACAGACGAGGTCGAGGTCGTCGCCCTCGACGCCCAACTCCCGCAGCGCGCCCCGCACTTTGCCGGGCAGCCCCTCGAACGACCCCACCAACTGGGCGGAGTCGATGCGGAGATGGCCGAGTGTGCGGTGCTGCGCGTACGGGTTGGGCAGGGTCGCCGCGCGCCAGCCCCAGGAGTTGGCGAAGAACCGGGAGCCGAGGATGCCGGGCCGGTCACCCGCCGCCACCAGCAGGGCCGAGCCCATGTCGCCGGTGCTGAGGCTGGGCAGCGCGGTCAACAGGTCGGCGGGGTCGTCCAGTTGCCAGCGGCTCTCCCGGGTGCTGACCTCGGCGGTGGTCACCAGCACCCGCCGGTACTGCCCGCTCCGGATGAACGCGTCGGCGACCTCCAGGGCGTTGAGGACTCCGTTGCAGGCGTTCTTCAGGTCGAACACCGGGCAGCCCAGGCCGAGTTTGTCGGCGACGACATGAGCGGTGGCCGGCTCCTCCATGTCGGCGAGGATGCCGGCGTAGAGGAGCAGGTCGACGTCGCCCGGTCCGGTGCCGGTGTCCTCGAACAGGCGCCGGGCCGCGTGCGCGGCCAGGTCGGAGGGCTGCTCCTGATCGTCGGCCACGGTGCGTTCCGCCAGTCCGTACATGCGCTGGAGCACCCCGCGCGAGAGCGGTACGGCGGGGCTGCCCGCCCGGAACCGGTCCTCCACGGCGGCCACGGTCTGGCGTCCTTCGGGGATGTGGACGGTGGCGTGAACGATGGTGCTGTGTACGGTCATTGGTCCCTCCTCGGTCGTGGGTCTGGGCTCGGGCCCCGGCTCGGTCCTCGGCTCAGTCCTCGGCGGTGAGGAGCAGCACCACGTTGTGCCCGCCGAACCCGAAGGAGTGGCTGACGGCGGCCCGGACGCGCTGTTCGCGGGGTGCGCCCGTGACGCAGTCCAGGTCGAAGGGGAGGTTGTCCGGGGTGAGGTTGGCGATCGGCGGGACGGTGGAGCGGTGCACGGTCAGGGCGGTGAGCGCCGCCTCGATCGCACCGGCCGCGCCGAGGCTGTGGCCCATAACTCCCTTGGCCGCGGTGACACTTGGCCGGTGCGGCAGCACCCGCGCGATCAACTCCGCCTCGGTCAGGTCATTGAGTGGGGTCGAGGTCCCGTGCGCGTTGACGTGATCGACGTCCGCAGGCCCGAGCCCCGCCTCCGCGAGCGCCGACCGCAGCGCGGCCTCGGCGTGAACTCCCCCCGGGGCAGGGGCGGTCGGGTGATGCGCGTCGGAGGTCTGACCGGCCCCCGCGAGACGGGCGTACCGCCGCTGGCCACGGGCGCGGGCGTCCGCCTCCCGTTCCAGGACGAGGATCGCGGCGCCCTCGGAGATCACGAACCCGTCCCGGTCCGCCGCGAACGGCCGTGAGGCGGCGGCCGGTTCGTCGACCCGGGACGACAGCGCGCCCATCCGCTGGAAGCCCGACGCGATCACCGGGGTGACGGCCGCCTCCGTGCCACCCGCCACCGCGATGTCGCACAGCCCGGCGAGCAGCAGCCCCCGTGCGACCGCCAGGGCACTGGCCCCGGAGGCGCACGCGGTCTCGGTCGCCAGGGACGGACCATGGGCGCCGAGGTCCAACGACACTTCCCCGGCAGCCATGTTGGGGATCAGCATGGGCACGAGCGTGGGCGACACCAGTTCGGGACCGCCCTGGTGATGGCGGACCGTCTGGTCCTCCAGATGCGCGGCCCCGGCCAGCCCCGAACCGATCACCACGGCGACCCGCGCCCCGTCCCACCCGGCCGGGTCGAGCCCGGCGTCGGCGACGGCCTCGCGCGCCGCGAGCACGGCGAGCTGGCTGAACCGGCCCATGCGCCAGGCCTTGCCGCCGCCGATCCGCGCCTGCTCCGGGGTCATCAGCGGGATGCGGCAGGACAAGTCCACGGCGCAGCCCTTGAGTTCGGGGTCCGTGGCACCGGCGGACCGCCCGCTCAGGACCCCCTTCCAGGTCTCCTCGCGGCCGACCCCGGCCGGGGTGATGAGCCCCAGGCCGGTGACGGACACGGGCGCGGACGCAGCGTTCATCGCTCCCGCTTGGCGTTCAGCGCGGCGACGAGCTCACCCACGGTGCTGTGCTTGGCGGCCTCTTCCTCCGCAACCGGAACCCCGAGCTGCTCCTGGAGCGCCAGAGCGAGTTCGGCCAGCGCGAGCGAGTCGAGATCGAGGCTCTCCAGAGTGGCCTCCGGCCGGATGCTCTCGGCACTGACCTCGAACTTCTCGGTGAGTACGGCGGTCACGGCGGTCTGGGCGGGGGACATGGGGGGTCCTTTCGACGGGCGAGGGGAGGGGTGGGGTGGGGTGGGGCTCAGGGGTGAGTGGAGTTCCGGAACCGAGGCGTCCGACCTGTTTTTTGCAGGGCAGACGCCGGTGGACGGGCACGTTCGGGGACGGGAGGGGTTGGGCTCAGGCAGGCGCGGTCTCAGGCGGGTTGGGTCTCAGCGAGGGCGGGTCTCAAGCGAGGTCGGTCTCAGGCGGGGTCGGTCTCACGCGAGGTGGGTCCCAAGCGGGGCTGGCTCAAGCAGGGCGGGTCTCAAGCGGGGCGGGTCTCAAGCGATCTGGGTCCGCAGGGCCGGGTCGGCGGCAGCGGCTACGGCCGGATTGGCGGCTACGGCCGGGTCGGCGGCGGGTGCAGCCGGATTGACAGCGGCTACGGCCGGGCTGGCAGCGGCTACGGTCGCGGCATCCGTGCCGGTAGCGTCGATGTCCGGCACGGTCGGTAGCTCCGGCCACACCAGGGACGCCGAGCCCCAGGTGAGACCGGCGCCGAACGCGGTCAGCAACACCCTTTCCCCCGCGCGGAGTTCACCCCGCGCGGCGGCGTCGGCCAGGGCCAGCGGGATGGACGCGGCGCCGGTGTTGCCGACGCGCGCGATGTTGGTGACGTGCCGTTCGCCGGGTACCGGGATGCGGTCGCCGACGGCGGACAGGATGCGGGCGTTCGCCTGATGGGCGCAGAACCGGTCCACATCCTCGGCCGCCCAGCCCGCGCGCTTGAGCACGGTGTGGGCGGACTGGGTCATACGGGTCACCGCATGCTGGAACACCTCTCGCCCCCGCATACGGAAGTAACGGTCGCCCGGGCCGAATTCACCGGGCCGGGCACGCTCCCGCGCACCCCCGCCGGGCACCTGGATCAGCTCCTCGCCCGAACCGTCGCTGCCGAGATCCAGCGCCAGCACGGCACCCGGCTCGTCGCGCTCACCGCGCCGTAGGACCACCGCCCCCGCGCCGTCGCCGAACACGATTCCGGCGGAACGATCCTGCGGGTCCAGCAGCGTCGAGTACACCTCGGCCGCGACCAGCAGGACCCGGTCGGCACACCCCGAGGTCAGGGCGCCGACGGCGGCGGCGAGGCCGTAGACGAAACCGCTGCACGCGGCGGAGACGTCCCACGCGGCGATCTCGCCGAGGCCGAGGCGGGTGGTCAGGCGGGGTGCCATGGCGGGCATCGGCCGGTCGGGGGTGGAGGTGGCGACGATCACGGCGTCGACCAGGGGTCCGCCGGCGACCGCGAGCGCGCGGCCGGCCGCCTCCAGCGCGAGGTCGCCGGTGGTCACGCCCGGTGCCGCGCGGCGGCGTTCGCCGATGCCGGTGCGCCGGCGGACCCAGGCGTCGTCGACGTCCCACGCGGCGGGCAGGGCGTGGTTCGGCACCGCGTCCGGGGGGACGAAACCGGCGATGCCCTCAAGGACGGCCGTCTGCGGCGTTCTCAAGAGCGGGGCTGCGCTGGGCAGTCGGAAGGTCACACACGCCTCGATGGGGAAGTGATCTTGGACGAGCGCCATGACTGTAGATCGGATCAAGATCGGGGCGGGGGCGTGACGCGATTCGAACACCTGACCAGTTTCGGCCAGTTTTCCGCAAAAGCGCAGCTCAGCGAGCGAAGTGAGGAAACGTTACGTCTGTTATGTGGCTCGCAGATCACCCGAAAGAGGGCGGTTGGAGGCGGCCGTTCGACGCACAACCGCCCCCGGCGTCATGTCAGTTCGTGAAGTCGAGCGTCAAGTGCCCCGGCGCCAGCGCGCCGAGGAAGCCGCGCGCGTCCGCGAGGGCACCGGCGGTGACCACCCCGGACGGCCGGTGCGGATCGGCGAGCACCCGGCAGGCCGCCTCCACGACGAGGGGTGCGGTGACCGCGTAGATGTCCTGGCCGGAGGCGACGGCACGGCGGGTCTCCCCGTCGCGCGTCGCCACGACCTCGACGAGGAAGGTCTGCGCGGAACGGCCGGAGTCGTCCACGGCGACGGGCCCCGACGTGTCGGCGGAACGCAGGTCCTCTACGGCGGACACCGTCATGCAGGTGTCAATGTCCGGTACGGAGAGGTGAGTTGGGATGGTCGCGCTGTCGGCCATCGTGAACTCGCCGACCACGGGCCGGGTTCCGATCGGGTCCGGGAACGTCCAGTCGGCGCGGGGTGCGTCACCGGAACGGCTCTGCAGACGGCCGTCCGCGTAGAGGATGCGGCCACCGGAGCGACGGCCCGACGACACCTGGCCCGTGACGCGCGTGCCGTCGGTGGGGCGCCAGTCGCTGAGGGCGTAGGCGATGCTGATCCTGTCTGCGGCTGCGGCTGCGGCTCCCTGTCGGTGTCCGTCCCCGTCCCCGTCCCCGTCTACGGTCTTCCAGTCGCCGATCGCCGCCGTCGCGAGGAGGTCGCCGAGACCGCCGTAGAACGCCACCGCCGGGACGACCAGGCCACCGGCCTCGCGGGCGCGGTCGCCGTAGGCGGCGATCGTGTCGAGCACCACCTCCGTCTCGGCGGTGACGTCGAGGTACGGCACACCCGCGCGCAGTGCCGCGTCGATCACCGGAGCCGCCGTCGAGGCGAACGGGCCCGCGCAGTTGATCACCGCGTCCGCGTCAACGAGGGCGCGGTCGAGGGAGGCGGGGTCGTCGACCGTGGCCGGGCGGGTCTCCAGGTCCGGGTACAACTCCCCCAGCGCGGCGAGCCGTTGGGGGTCACGCCCCGACAGGATCGGGAGGAGACCACGACGCCGGAGTTCCGCGACGACGAAGCGGCCGGTGTGGCCGTAGGCGCCAATGACGGTGACGCGGGCGGGAGTTGTGAGGGACGCGGGAGTCGCGGGGGTGGTGCTCGGCTGGGTGCGGTGATCCGTGGTCATGAATCAAGGGTGGCGGTCGGGCGCTCCGCGCTCCAGTGGCTGGAATGACGATGCCCGTACAGTTTCGGACATGGACACAGATGGAGTGCAGGCGGGGCACAGGGTGGCACTGGCCGTCGCGGACGGCACCCCGCTCTTCGAACTCGCCTCCGCCTACGAGGTGTTCGGGGTGGACCGGGGAATCGCCGAACCCTGGTACGAGCTGACCGTGTGCGGTCCGGCCGCAGCCGGGGTCGGAGGCTGGCTGCGGGCGGACACCCGGCACGGACTCGACGCGCTCGCCACCGCCGACACGGTCATCGTCCCGGCCTGCCACGACGTGGACGAGGAGCCAACGCCCACACTGGTAGAGGCAGTTAGGGATGCCCACGAGGCCGGCGCCCGGATCGTCTCGCTCTGCACGGGTGCCTTCGTGCTGGCCGCCGCCGGACTGCTGGACGGGCGCCGCGCCACCACCCACTGGGCGCACACCGACGTCCTGGCCGCCCGCCATCCCCAGGTCCAGGTCGAACCCGACGTGCTCTACGTCGACGAGGGCACCGTGCTCACCTCGGCGGGCAAGTCGGCGGCGATGGACCTGTGCCTGCACGTCGTACGCACCGATCACGGCGCGGCGGTGGCGAACACGCTCGCCCGCACACTGGTCGTACCGCCCCACCGGCTGGGCGGGCAGGCCCAGTTCATCCCGGCACCGGTGTCGCACGGCACGGAACACGCCCTCACGGAACTACTGTCCTGGGCGACGGCCCGCCTCGACGAGCCGCTCACGGTCACCGACCTCGCCCGGCACGCGGCGATGAGCCCGCGCAACCTCACCCGCCACTTCCACGCGGTCACCGGCACGAGCCCCCTCCAGTGGCTCCTCGTCCAACGGGTCAACCGCGCCCAGGAGTTGCTCGAACGGACCGCCCAGGGGATCGACCAGGTCGCCGCGAGTTGTGGGCTGGGCAGCGGGGCGACGTTGCGGCGGCACTTCAACCGGGTGCTGGGGGTGCCGCCGGAGGCGTATCGGCGGACGTTCCGGGAGGGCCTGCGGCCTTGAGGCCCCGCCTGTTGAAGAATGGGCCCATGAGCATCGTCAAGATCAACGTACTCACCGTCCCCGAAGAGCAGCGCGAGACCCTGGAGAAGCGCTTCGCGAACCGGGCCGGGACGGTGGACGGCTCGGACGGCTTCGAGTGGTTCGAGCTGCTCCGCCCCGTCGAGGGCACCGACACCTACCTCGTCTACACGCGCTGGCGCGCCGAGGAGGACTTCCAGAACTGGATGTCGGGGATGGGGCAGGCCGCGCACCGGGGTGGGCCCGGGGGCGGGTCCGCGCAGGGATCCGCACCGGGTGCCCCGCAGGGTGAGCGGCCGAAGCCCGCCGCGACGGACGCGACGCTGTGGACGTTCGAGGTGGTGCAGCAGGCGGGGCCCAAGGAGGGCTGACCAGCGGCTCCGCCCTGACTGTCCGATCCTGGCGGTCGGTTCCTGACCGCCAGGTAGAGCCGGCCGCCCAAGTGGCCGCGTCGGCGGTGTCCTCGGCCTCTCGGCAAGGAGAGGGCGAGAAGCGGGTGAGGAAAAAGAGGCGTGCGGGATGTTTGAACCGCCTCTGAGCGGTGAGGCGAGGCGAATGCGTGCTTCTTCCACCGCCTCCGCCGCCTCCGCCGAGACCTCGGGCTCCGCCCAGGCCCACGGTCGCACCGGGCTGTCCCCCAGCCCCACCGCCCCCGCGGCGGAACCCACCGCGTCGGAGCGCGTCCCCGGAAAGCAACGCGACCCCTTCTTCGACAACGCCAAGTACCTGGCGATCGTGCTGGTGGCGATCGGCCACTCCTGGGAGCCGCTGCGGTCGAGCAGCCGTAGCGTCACCGCGTTGTACACGCTCGTCTACGCCGTGCACATGCCGGCGTTCATCGTGATCTCCGGGTACTTCTCGCGCAGCTTCCGGGCGACCCCGCCGCAGATCAGGCGGCTGCTGGGGGGAGTTGTGGTGCCGTACGTCGTGTTCGAGACGGCGTACACGCTGTACACGCGCTGGACGGACCACCAACCCGACCGCGCCATCAGCCTGTTGGACCCGCTGTACCTGACGTGGTTCCTCGCGGCGCTCTTCGTCTGGCGGCTCACCACGCCGATCTGGAAGCACGTACGCCGGCCGCTGCCGGTGGCGCTGGGAATCGCGATGCTGGCGACGCTCTCCCCCTCCATCGGCAACGACCTTGATCTGCAACGGGTGTTGCAGTTCCTGCCGTACTTCGTGCTCGGGCTGTGTCTGAAGCCGGAGCACTTCCAGCTCGTACGGCGGCCGGAGGTACGGCAGTTGGCGGTGCCGGTGTTCGTCGTCGCGCTCGCGGCGGCGTACTGGTCGGTCCCGCGTTTCGACTACGCCTGGCTCTTCCACAACGCGAGCGCGGAGCAACTCGGCGCGCCCGACTGGGAAGGGCCGCTCATGACGCTGGCCCTGTTCGCCTGCTCGACGCTCCTGGTCGCCTGCTTCCTCGCCTGGGTGCCGCGCCGCCGCACCTGGTTCACCGCCCTGGGCGCGGGCACGCTCTACGGCTATCTGCTGCACGGGTTCGTCGCGCAGGGCGCCAAGTCCTGGGGCTGGTACGACCCTTCGTGGATGCGGGGCCCCCTCGGCGAGGTCACGGTGACCGCGGTCGCCGCCGTCGTCGTGACCGCGCTGTGCACCCCGCCCGTGCGGCGGCTCTTCCGCTTCGCCATGGAACCGGAGTTGCGGTGGGCGTTCCGCCGCGACGCGACCGAACTGGCGCGCCCCTAGGGATGGTTGTGGTGGATCGGCGGGCCAGTTCGTGAACTCGCGCTGAATCACGGCTGACACTTCACGGGGATGCGACACCCGGGCGACAGGACGCACAACCAAGGACACGGAGGGGCGGTCAGACGCTGTGCCGGGATCCGGATCCACCGGTTTCGGGCACCTTGATTTCCGTCAACTCCCCTTACGTCCCACGGAGGTTGTGCGATGCCCTGTCGTTCTTCCCGTCGTTCTTCCCGTCGCCGTACGCCGCGTTCCGCTTCGGCGCTGACGCTCGCGCTCGGCACCGCGCTGGCCGCCCCGCTGTTCCTCGCCGGGACGGCGGACGCGGCCACGGCGCCGGCCACCGCCGCGCTCAACTCCGGTGGCCAGGAGGTCATTTACACGGCCGCCGCGGGCCAGGCCAACAAGGTGACCGTCACCGCGACCAGGGTGACCGGCACCGAGAAGATCTCGTATCTCATCGACGACGTGGTCACCATCAAGGCGGGCACGGGCTGTTCGTACCCCAGCGCCTCGGACCACACCAAGGTCCTCTGCACGGTCACCACGCTGGACAGCCAAGACCCTTACCCCACCTTGCAGTTGACGCTCGGCAACGGCAACGACACCCTCGCCTACCACAACAGGACCGACCAGACCTACAACTTCGCCTCGGTCGACCTGGGCGCCGGCAACGACAAGGCCACCGACGACGGCGGCGTCGACGGCAACTACATCGCGGGCGGCACCGGCAACGACACCCTCACCCTGGGCACGTACTCGGTGGGCTGGGGCGACGACGGCAACGACACCCTCAGGGCCGCCGCGGGGACCATCGCCCAGGGCGGCAACGGCAACGACACCATCACGACCAGCGGCGACGCTGCCGACGGCGGGGCCGGCAACGACGTCATCACCGGTGGCGCGGGCGCCCAGAGCCTGACCGGCGGCACCGGCAACGACAGGATCCACGGCGGTTCCGGAAACGACTTCATCTACGGCGGCACGGGCAACGACGTCCTCTACGGCGACGCCGGCGCCGACACGATCTACGGCAACTCCGGCAACGACACCCTGTGGGGCGGCGCGGGCACGGACGTCCTGTCGGGCGGGCCGGGGCGGAACGTCGTCCACCAGAACTGACACGCGCCGACATCGGAGGACCGGCTCAGGGTGTGGTGCAGCCGACCACGACCCGGGCCGGTACGCGGAACGCGTCGTCGTACAGCGTGGACACCTCGACAGTGACGTCAACGCGGGTGCCGTTGGCGGCCGTTGAGTGGTACTGCCGGGCGGGGGCCCGCAGCGACTTACCGCACAGGCCGTCCGGCAGCGCGATCTCGGGGTCGCCGTCCTCGAATTTGGTCCCGTACTTCGGGTCGAACAGGGCCTTTCCCCCCGGGAGGATGCCCGCGCGGTTCAGGTAGTCCTTCGTCCGCCAGCTCGTGAACGTGACCTGAGCGCCGCCGTTCCGCGTGTAGTAGTGAACGTCGGTCGCGTCGGCGGGGATCGTCGCGCCCCCGGCGGTGATCGCACCGGGCAGTCGCAGGTCGCTCCCGTCGCACGCCCGCGCGTCCCCGAACGGATGGAACAGCTCGTCCCGCAGCAGCCAGGTACCCCCGCCGCCCACCACCGCGAGCACGACCACACCGACCCCCAGCCACACCGGCACCCGCCGCCGCCCGGCCACTGCACTCATCAACGCCCTCTTGTCGGCTACACCGCGTCCAGCCCCGTCATGAGCTGCCCGTACGCCCCCTCCGCGGCCGCGACCGCGTCGTCGTACGCCTCGTCGGCGGTCCGTCCCGACGTGATCGTCCGCCAGTTCTCCTGCCCCAACTCCTGCTGTACGGCGATCAGATGGGCCGCGGCCAGGCGTCTGACGATCGGTGGCGCACCGCCGGAACCGGAGCCGCCGCCGGACAGCAGGGCGTCCGCGAGCGCGTCGATGTCCTGGCTGGTGTACCGCTGCCTCATGCCGATGTGGAGGCTGGGCGTGCGGTAGACGAGGTCCTGGAAGGACAGCACCTCGGGGTGGTCGTTGAGGCCGGTGATCGGGTTCCGGGCGGCTAGTCCGGCCAGGAAGTGGTCGCGCAGGGCCGCGGTCGGGGTCAGTCCGGCCGGGCGTTCCCGCACCACGCGGGCCGCTTCGCCGAGGTGGTCGGCGAAGCGGTGCAGGACCAGGTCCTCCTTGGTCGGGAAGTAGCGGAACAGCGTGGCCTTGGAGACCTCGGCCGCCGCCGCGACCTCGACGACGGACACCTCGTCGAAACCCTGCGCGCGGAAGAGACGCAGGGCTTCCTGAGCGATGAGGTTCCGCGTGCGTTCCTTCTTGCGCTCGCGCAGACCGGCGGGTTCGTCCATGCCGACGACTTTACCAGAATAATGAGACTCGGGATTGGATGAGACCGAGAATCTTCTGAGACTGGGTTGCATTTTCTCGCCGACCGGTGTTCCATGGACGCGGGACGACGAGAGGACCCTCATGACCGACGACGTTGTACGGAACGAAGGCGTGCTGATCGTGGGCGCCGGACCGACCGGCCTCACGCTCGCCGTCGAGCTGGCCCGGCGCGGCGCGGGGGTGCGGATCGTGGACGCGGCCCCGGCCCCGCACCGGGAATCCCGGGGCAAGGGTCTGCAGCCGCGCACCCTGGAGGTTCTGGAGGACGTCGGTGTCACCGGACGCGCCCTCGCCGCCGGGACGACACGGCTGCCGTTCCGCAAGTACTTCGACGGCGCGCATGTGAACGACACCGACCCCTTCGCGGACGCCCGCCCCACACCCGACGCGCCGTACGAGCGAGGGGTCCTCATAGGGCAGTGGCAGGTGGAGAAGCTCCTGCGCGAGCGGCTCGCGGAGTTCGGGGTCGGCGTCGAACGCGGCACGGAGGTCACCGGGTTCGAGCAGGACGAGGGCGGTGTCACGGCCGTCCTCGCCGACGGCGAGCGCATCAGGGCCGGCTATCTCGTCGGCTGCGACGGCGGGCGCAGCCGGGTGCGCAAGGCGATGGGGGTGCGCTTCGACGGTACGACGGACGAGACGCAGTCGATGGTCGTCGGCGACGTCGAGGCCGAGGGGATCAGCCGAGACGTCTGGCACCAGTGGTTCGCGTCGGACGGGCGCGGAGTGATGCTCTGCCCCATGCCCGGCACGAACTCCTTCCAGTTCCAGGCGGGCCCCGAACTCGACGCGGGCGGCGAGCCGTTGCCGCCGTCGCTGGAGGGCTTCCAGCGGATCTTCGACCGGTACGCGGGCGTGCCCGGCGTCACGCTGACCGACCCGACCTGGCTCTCCCTCTGGCGGGTCAACGTCCGCATGGTCGACCGGATGCGCGTCGGCCGGGTCTTCCTGGCCGGGGACGCCGCCCACATCCACCCGATCGCCGGCGGCCTCGGCATGAACACCGGCATCCAGGACGCCTACAACCTGGGCTGGAAACTCGCCCTCGCGACCGCCGGGCAGGCGGGCCCCGGACTCCTGGACACCTACGAGGAGGAGCGCCTCCCGGTGGCCGCCTGGACCCTGGGCATCAGCAGCGACCTGTACGCCCGGGTCCGCGAGGCGGTCAAGGAACCCGGCACCGGTGTCGAGGCCGCGGCCCCGCCGCCGATGGGCACCGGTTACCGCTGGAGTTCCCTCGCCGCCACCGGCACTCCCGCGGCCACCGGCGACCCCGCCGTCCTCCGACCCGGCGACCGTGCTCCCGACGCCCCGTGCCTGGACGCGTCCGGCAACCCGGTCCGGCTCTTCGAGGTGTACGCGGACCCGCGCTTCACCCTGCTCGGCTTCGGCGCCGAAGTCGCGGGCGCGGTGGGCAAGTTGGGGGCCGAGCACGACGACCTGCTCCAGGCGTTCACGGTGGACGGCGGCGGCAGTGACCTGCGGGACCACGAGGGTCACGCCCGACGCGCGTACGGCATCAGGACCTCTACCCCCGCCCTCGTCCTGGTCCGCCCCGACAACCACATAGCGCTGCTGACCCGGGACCCGGCCGAAGTGGCGGACTATCTAACCCGAATCACCACATTCCCCACGAAAGAGTGATACTCGGAGTATGAGCATGGCAACGTACGAACTGCTGGCCGCGTCGCACAACACCCTCGACGTGGGTGCCGCCTTTCTCGGTGGCCTGCTGATCGTGGGCGCGCTGGTCTGGGCCATCTACTTCGGCATGAAGATCCGGGACCAGGAACTTCCACGGCCGCTCCCCGAGGAGCAGCCCCACCTCCCCGCGGGCGGCGCCGTCCACGAGATGCGCGAGATGCGGGAACCCGACGAGATGCCCGTCGCCTCGGAGGAGAAGGAGCGGCTGATGCCGTACCAGCTCCATCACTCCGGGACGAGAACGGGCAAGGACCAGAGCCGGCTGCGCTGGCTGCCCGGGAGGAGCGGTTCCTTCGGCGGGGGCGGCATAGGCCACGTGTGACCTGACCCGGGGGTGCAGGGATCCAGGGGTGCAGGGGTGCGCCCCGCAGGTTCGCCCTGGGTTCGGCTCACACCTCCGCCGCGGGCAGCGTCACCTCGAACCGGCAGCCGCCCGACACGTTCCGTACGGCGGCCCGCCCCTGATGCGCCTCGACGATCCCGCGCACGATGGCGAGCCCCAACCCGGCCCCGGCGGGCGGGGTCCGGGCGTGGGTGCCACGCCACCCGGTGTCGAAGACGCGCGGCAGATCGTCCTCGGGAATCCCACCGCAGCCGTCCGTCACGGACAGCACGACCCCGTCGGCGGACCGCTCGGCGGCAATGGCCACCGTGCCGTCGGCAGGCGTCCGCCGGATCGCGTTGACCAGCAGATTCCCCAGCACCCGGCTCATCTCCTTGCCGTCGACCTCGACCGGTACCGGTTCGATCCGGTCGCCGACCAGCCGTACGCCGTACTCGCGCGCGAGCGGGTCCGCGCCGGCGAGGGCATCGCCGATCAGGTCGTACAGGGACATGCGGGAGCGGGTGAGGGCGAGTGAGCCGGCGTGGATGCGGGAGAGTTCGAAGAGGTCGCCGACCATGTCGTTGAGGCGTTCCACTTCGGTGCGGATCTGGCGGAGGTAGCGGCCGGGATCGGCGGCGACCCCGTCCTCCAGGGCCTCGGACATCGCGCGCAGACCGGCCAGCGGGGTGCGCAGGTCGTGCGAGATCCAGGCGACGAGTTCGCGCCTCGATGACTCCAACGCCCGCTCGCGGTCGCGGGATTCGGCCAGCTTGGCGCTGGTGGCGGCCAACTCGCGGCTGACGTCGGAGAGTTCGGCATTGGCGGGGCGGGCGGGGGCCGAGTAGTCGCCGCCGTCGCCGAAGTCGCGGGCGGCGAGGACGAGTTCACGGCTGCGGGCGACGACCCAGCGGCCGAGCAGCAGGGCGGTGAGCAGAGAGACGACGGCGGCCATCGCGACCACGGTCGTGACCACGGACAGGTCGTGCCGGGAGAGGAACATCGCCTGTGCGACGGCGAGTGTCCCGGCGAGCATGGCGGTCACGGCGACCGCGGCGACGACGGACACGGAAGCGGTGAGCGACCGGCGCCGCAGCAACCACAGGGCACCGGCGCCGAGCACTCCGGCGCCGGCGGCTCCGAGAAAGGCGAACAGGGCGATGAGGAGGGCATCACGCATGACCGGTCAGTCCCCCTCGGTGCCGGTGGGATCGAAGCGGTACCCGATCCCCCACACCGTCTGGATGTACTGCGGCCGGCCCGGATCGTCCTCGACCTTCCCGCGCAACCGCCGCACATGGACGGTGACGGTCGACAGGTCACCGAAGTCCCACCCCCACACCTCGCGCATCAGGTCCTCCCGCCCGTACACCCGCCCCGGGTGCCGAAGAAAGAAGGTGAGAAGGTCGAACTCCCGGTGGGTGAGGGTGAGTTCGACGCCGTCCTTGGTGGCGCGGCGGGCGGCGGGATCCACGCCCAGTCCCCCGGCGCTCAACGGTATGGCGGACCCGACCGGCGACCGGGACCGCCGCAGCACGGACTCCACCCGCAGGACCAGCTCCCTGGGGCTGAACGGCTTGGTGACGTAGTCGTCGGCCCCGACCTCCAGGCCCAGGATCCGGTCGTCCTCGTCGCCCCGGGCGGTCAGCATGATCACCGGCACGGGCCCGCGCCCCCGCATCCGCCGGCAGACCTCCAGCCCGTCCATCCCCGGCAGCATCAGATCGAGCACGACGAGATCGGGCCAGTGAGCGTCGGCCCGGGCCAGCGCCTCCGGCCCGTCCGCGGCCCGCTCCACGACATACCCGGCCCGGTCGAGATACCCGGAGACGACTTCGGCGACGGTCGGATCGTCATCGACGACCAGTACCCGGGCGCCGACCGTCCCCTCGGCCTTCCCGACCTTCTCGTACGACTGCTGCATGGGGCCAGCCTCGCACCCCGCCCCCGCCGATGCCGCCCCGCACCGGCTCCGGGCGCCGGACGTCCGTGTTTCGTAAGAACCTCCGGCGCCCCGCGCGGCTCCGTTGCCGTGCGGGGCTTTCACAGGTGTTACTGCTGCGCTCCGGCCCGTGCCGGGCTGTACGCCGACAGTGCCCAGATCACGAACACGTCGACCGCGATCATGATCACCGACCAGACCGGCGCGTACGGGAGGAACATGAACTGGAGGATGGCGCTGAGGCTGGCGAGGACGATGCCGCAGACCCGGGCCCAGCTCATGCCCCGGAGGATGCCCCAGCCGGTGATCGCGCCCACCGCGCCGAGGCAGATCAGGATGACGCCCCAGCCGGTGAGGTTGATGCTGTAGATGTAGTCGCCGACGCGGGTGTAGACGTCGTCCTTGGCCAGCGCGGAGATGCCCTGGAGGATGGCGATGACGCCGTTCATCAGCATCAGGACGCCGGCGAAGACCGCGCCGCCCATCGCGAGGCCGCCGCCGGGCGGGGGCGGGACGTGGCCTCGGGTGCCGGGCGCCTGGCCGGAGTCGTTCCAGGCCGGGGGCTTCTCCTGGTCGCCGGCGGACGGCGAGTGCGGCTGCTGCGTCGAGTGCGGCTGCTGGGTCATGGCCGTACCCCACCTCTCTGTGGTGTGTGGTGCTTCGACCATCCGGCCGGGGCAACCCCTCCACCAGGGGAGTTACGCCGAACGGGTGACACCCGAAGCGGCCCCCGGTTCCGGCCCCGGCCCCGGTTCCGCCGCCAGGAACTCCACCACCGCCAGCCCGAACAGCACCGCCAGCCCCAGCCCGACCACCACCCACCCCGTCGGATACGACCACAGCAGATACGCCAGCAGCGCCCCGCCCACCAGCACCCAGCTGATCCACACCCGGTACCGGCGCACGAACGGACCCACCGGTCCCGTACGCAGCCCCGCCCCGTCGGCGACCGCCCGCACCGCCCCGATCCCGGACGTCCACAGCCGTCGTACGAGACCGGCCCGGCGGCCCGGACCCGTCAGCCAGGCGCCCAGGGCGACCACCACGCCCAGCGCCACGACCATCCGCACGGTCGTGTGCAGGAAACGGGTCAGCGCGTCGTACACCGCGCCGGCCGCCGCCGGTGACACTCCCGCCGGGAGCGCGTCCAGGTAGACGGCGCGGAAGATCCGTAGCGCGATGCCCAGCAGGGCCGTCGCGGCGGCGACGCCCAGCGCGCCCGTCACCAGCGCGCGCCGACGCCGTCGCGCGAGCAGGACGCCCGCCGCGACCAGCAGTACCGCCACCAACGGCAGCCAGGTACCGGCGAGTTGGAGGAGGCGGAAGTACGTCTTGTACTTGGCCAGGTCGTCGCTCTTGAGCAGCGTGATCGACGTATGAACCTCGGGGATCTTCCCGGCGACGGTCATCCCCTCGTCGACCAGCCGCTGTTTCACCTGGTCCACGACCGGGCCCACGTCGAGCGTCACCGCGCCGTCGTCGAGCCGTACCGCACCGCCCCCGCTGCCGGTCAGGGCTTTGTCCACAGTGCTGTGGACACGGCGGTTGGCGTCCTTCCAGATCGTGGCGAAGGCGTCCGAGGCCGCGACCGCCTGCGCCTTGTCATGGACGAAGGCGCGGACCGAGTCCTCCAGCGAACCGCCCAGCGCCCCCAACGCCTTTTCCACCAGCGGGCGTTGGTCGGGTGCCGCGCCGGACAGCAGGGCGGTGAGGTCGAGGTGGTCCATCACGGCCGACGTCGCCCGGTTCGCGACGGCGTTCTGGATGTCCGGGTCGGAGGCGAGCGGCGCGACCGTCGCCACATAGCGGTCCGTGTCCCCGACCGTGTCCGCCGTCCACGCGGCCACGACGCCGAGCGGCGCGAGGACGCACCCGACGACGACCAGCAGGATCGCGACCAGCGAACGCACCCGGCGCCCCGGCCCCCGCCGCCGCTCCGCCTCCAGTTCGGCCACCCGCGCCCGCAGCCGGTCGAGTTCCGTCACCCCTGCCTCCTCCGCGCGTGTGACTGCCAGCGCACCCTCGATGGTCCGGGGCCGCGAGCAGTGCGGTGCCGTTCGGGTGACGCCCGCATGCGGCCGTACCGCATCGGCCCTTCACTGGAGGGACGACCTGGGGGACGACCCGACACTCATGGAGGCGACATGGCCTGGAACAGGCGCGGTGCGGTGCGGGTGGCGGCAGCTGTCACCCTCGGCCTAACCGGTCTGGCCGGGTTGACCGGTTGTTCCGACGACAGCACTGCCTCCTCCGTCGCCAGCAAGGCCGCCTCCGCCGTCGCGTCCATCGGCGCCCAGGCCACCGGCGCGATCGCGTCGGCCACCGCCGAGGCCGGCCGCAAGCTCGACAACGTGAAGAACGGCGCCGACGCGAAAGACTCCGTCCAACTCGGCACCCCCACCACCGACTCGGCCGGCCGCAGCACCGTCGAGGTCACCGTCGACAACACCGACGGCTCGGCCAAGTCCTTCGCCGTACAGGTCGAGTTCAAGGACGACGGCGGCAATCTCCTCGACACTGTCGTCGTCACCGTCTCCGACGTCCCGTCCCACAAGTCCGCTACGGCGACCGCCCGCAGCAACCGCGAGCTGTCGGGCGGCGTGAAGGCGGACGTCGGCACGGCGCTGCGGTACTAGGGCGTAAATTGGGGCCGAGGTGGGACGACCTTCTTCCGCGTCCGCTGGTGCGTACGTACGTCAGTCGCGCGGCGCGGCCAGAACGACGGGAGCCAGCCATGAAGCCGAATCGCTCCATTCCGGCGTCGACGGTCATCCCCGTCCTGATCTATCCCGATGTCCGCGAGGCGGTCGCCTGGCTCGGTGCGGCCTTCGGGTTCGCCGAGCGGGTCCGGATCGGGGAGGACCACCGCGCACAGCTCGCGTTCGGCGACGGTGCCGTGATCGTCGGAGACGTGGGGCATGATCGCCGCCCGCCGCGCCCCGGCGAGGTCACCCACGCGGTGACGGTCCGGGTGGAGAACGTCGCTGCCCACTACGAGCGGTCCCGGGACCATGGCGCACGCATCATCATGGAACCGACCGACTTCGAGTACGGCGAACGGCAGTACACGGCCGAGGATCTCGCGGGCCACCGTTGGACGTTCTCGGAGACGCTCGCCGACGTCGCCCCGGAGGAATGGGGCGGAACGTCCGTCACGGCCGACTGACGCATCCTCGGCGCCGACGCGTGCCGGTGTGCCCTCAGCGGCCCCGCGACTTCGCGAACTCCCGCAGGAACAGCGCCTCTACGTGCGCCATGTGCTCGATCTCCGAGGGGTCGACGCTCTCGTTCGGGGCGTGGATGAGGCAGCGGGGTTCCTCGACGCCCATGAGGACGATCTCGGCGCGGGGGTAGGTCTCGGCGAGGACGTTGCACAGCGGGATGGAGCCGCCGTGGCCGAGGAAGACGACCCACTGGGCGGCCTTGTGGCACTCCTCGGGCGGGTACTGGCGGGGGTCGGCGACGGACGGGATCGTGACGAGCTCGGTGAGGTCGGCCTGCGCGCGAGGCATCAACTCGGCTATACGGGACGCGAGTTCGGTCATCGTGATCACTGCCTCACCGTGTCGTCGGTCTTGAGGTCGTCGATCTTGTCCTGGATCTTGTGCAGCTTGTCCGGGCAGTAGATCTCCAGGATCTTGGCCTCGGCCCGCAGCGCGGCCGTGTCGCCGATGACCGGGCGCTGCCGGGGTCCTTGCAGACGATCCCGCCGTCGGTGCCCAGCGCCCGCGCGATCTTCTTGGTCTCGGGCCGCGGATAGCCGGCCGCCACCGCGGCGTCGGCGAGCTGATTCGCCTTGTCCGTCGCCTTGTTGGTGGTCTTCACGCTGTCGTACTGGATGACACCGACGACGGCGAGCGCGACCAGCAGGACGATGGCGCCGACGTAGATCCACCGGTGCTCGGAGGCGAACCTGGTGGGGCTCATGCGACATCACCCGCCGTCGTCCCGTCCTCCGCCTGCGCGGTCGTACGCCACGAGGGTCTGCGGAACTTGAGGAACGCCCACGGGATCAGCAGCCCGAGGATCACCAGGCCGCCGCCGATGATCCCGACGTACGACCAGACGCTGCCGCCGCCGAACTGCGAGGGCGGGACGAAGCCGATCGCGAGCGCGGCGACCGAGGCCAACAGGCCGACCGTGCACAGGAGATGAAGGGCGGGGACGCGATAGCCGCGAGGGTGGTCGGGCTGGGTCTTCCGGAGCCTCATCGCGGCGACGAACATCAGCAGGTGGACGATCAGATACACCTGCGTGGTGATGGTCGAGAAGATCCAGTACACGTTGGAGACGTTGGGGAGCAGCGCGTACCCGAGGGCGATGACGGTCGTGACGACGCCCTGGGTGACGAGGATGTTCTGCTGCACCCCGAACCGGTTCAACTTCTGCAGGAACGGCGTGAGCATGCCGCCCAGCGACGCGGAGACCAGCATCACGGCGGCGATCGGGGTCATCCAGCCGATGTGGAAGTACGAGAAGAACGCGTTGAACGCCTGCATCACACCGGCGGTGAGGCTGGTCTGGTCGGACGGCACCACCCAACTGATCGCCAGGGCGGGGAGGATGAAGATGAGCAGCACCAACCCCATCGCCAGGAACATCGACTTGGGGTACTCCTTCGCCGGGTCCTTCAGCGACGAGACGTGGACGGCGTTCATCTCCATGCCGGAGTAGGAGAGGAAGTTGTTGACGATGAGCCCCCAACTGGACAGTCCCGCAAGGGCCTTGGTGCCCCGCGAGGACACCCGCACGCCCGTCCAGTACAGGACCATGATGACGATCGCGGTGTGGAGGCCGTTGGAGGCGAGGGCCGGGTCGATGACGTACGAGATGGTGCTCGCGACGAAGGCGAGCAGGCTCGGGTAGGAGAAGATCGTCATCGCGAACTGGCACCACACGGCGAGGAATCCGAGCGGTTTCGTCAGCCCCTCGCTCACCCAGCGGTAGACACCGCCGCTCCAGCCGGAGGCGAGTTCCGCCGAGACCAGCGCGGTCGGCAGCCGGAACACGACCGCCGGGGCGAGGTAGAGGAACACGCAGGCCAGGCCGTACACGGCCATCGCCGGGGCGGCCCGCAGGCTGGCCACCGACGAGGTCGTCATCAGCGCGAGGGTGACCCAGGTCAGGGCGGGCGCGGACCGTCCAGGCTGGGGGTGGGTTCCGAGGAAATGTGACACTCGGGGCCCTGAGTGTCACATTTCTGCGCAAGAGGTGTGCTGGGTCGGCGATCGGTGAGGGAGGTGGTCGTGGAGCGACAGCGCGCGGCCCCCGTCGCACTCGACGAACTCACCACGTTCCTGGCCCGGTTGACCCGACTGCTTCTGCGATCTAGCGGTGAGGGCGCGGAGTTGATCGAGGAGTCGGTGCGGTCGGCGGCCCGGGCCCTGGGTGGCGAGGCGTCCTTGCTCCTGGTCCCGGACGCGGCGGCGCTCACCGTGACCGCCGGGGGCGGAACGCGGACCGTGACGGTGCGCGGTTTCCCCGAGGTGTTCCGCCTCGACCAGGTCACCGCGCTGAAACCCCTGCTCACGGACGTGGAGAAGGGCCGCCTGAGCGTGCCGGAGGCGGACCGGCGGCTGACCAGGATCGAGAACGCCCCCGCCCCCTACCCCTGGCCGCTCAAGCTCCTCGGCATCGTGCTGTTCTCACTGGGCTTCGCCCCGCTCATGCAGCCGACCTGGTACGAGGTCGGGTCGACGGCGGTACTGGCCACGATCGCGGCGGCGTTGGCGATCACGGCGGACCGACTCCCGCGCCTGGCCAAGGTGTTGCCGCTGGTCGTCTCCACGGTCGTCTCGGTGGTGGCCCTTGAGGTCTTCGCCCGCGAACCGTCCCACGGCGGCCCGGTGCTGCTGATGCTGCCCGCCCTCTTCTTCTTCGTCCCCGGCGACTATCTGAGCGCGGCCACCGCCGAGTTGGCCGCCGGCCTCATCACCACCGGCGCGATCCGCCTCGTCTACGCCGTCTTCCTGCTGGTGCAGCTCTATCTGGGCGTGATGCTGGGCGTGTTCGCGACAGGCACCTCCACGCACTCCCTCTGGGACATCGCGGCGGACTCCGACATGGCGCGCTGGGCACTGTTCCTGGGCTGGATCGTGTTCACGGCGGGCACGGTCCTGGCCTTCGCCGTCCCCCGCCGCCTGTACTGGCCGCTGCTCGCCCTCGTCTACGTCACGGTGGGCGTGCAGTCGCTGTTCACGAAGCTGGTGGGAGAGGTCGGGGGAACGTTCGTGGCGGCGGCGGTGCTGTCGGCGGCGGCGACACTGCTGGCCCGCTCCGAGCACCGCCCGCCCCGCCTGGTCCTGCTCCTCCCCGGCTTCTTCACCCTCACCGTCGGCTCCCTCGGCATGCGCGGCCTGACGACGCTGGCGGGCGGGCATGTCATCGAGGGCTTCCGGGACCTGCTGAAACTGGTCACGATCGTCACGGCGATCGCGGTGGGGATGGTGTTCGGGGCGGCGCTGACGGAGCGGAGAAAGGGGCCGTAAGTCGCCGTAGAAAGAGGGGTGTTGGGGTCAGACCGCCCAGTACTCAGGCCATCCGGTGCTCAGGCCATCCAGAAGAAGACGGCGGTCATCCGCTTCTCCTCCAGCGTGCTGCCGTGGTAGCCGGTCGCGCTGTGCACGAGGTTGGCGTGATAGAGCAACAGGCTGTTGTACTTGTGCGGCACGCGCACGTCCTCTTCAAAGGCGTCGGGCGCCACGAACCGCGTCCCCAACGCCTCGACGAGGTTGTTGTGCGGGGCTTGGACGACGTTGCCACCGAGCCGTCCACCGGGGAGATGCTGCCGGTAGAAACTGGTGCCACAGTCCTTCGGCACGGAGGGGTTGAGGTAGAGCACGGCGGCGTACCGGCACAGGGCGCGGGAATCGGTGTGCGGCCGGGGCTCGCTCTCGCCCTTCCCCACGACCTGGATGCAGTTGTGGTTGAGCGTCCCGCCGCCGGGCGCCTTCTCCACCCACAGTTCCTTGACCCCGATCGCCTGCTTCACCAGCCGCTCGATCCGCCCCAGTTCGGCCGGCTCAAGACCCGGCATGGTGCGCAGCCCCGGCCAGGTCTCCGACGTGTACGGATACCCCTTGACCCAGTCGTCCTTCGCGAGACACCGCTCCCGTACGGCATCCACATCCGGAAGCACGTCGTTCAGCACCCAGTAGTCACGGCCCTTGGTGGGCTTGCGGTACGGGAGGACGGGGAGGGGGGCCTGCTGCCGGGCTCGCTGCTGGGGGTGTGGGGGGAGTGGTGGCATGGGGCCGAACGTATAGCGGGGGTTCGCCAATGCTGTGCCATACACCGGTCAACATTCCGTCAACGAAGGGCAGTTGACGGTCAAGGGCAGGGGGTGAGTCAGGGGGTGGCGTCCACTGAGCCTTCCGCGCCATCCACTCCTTCGGCAAACAGATCTTCGGAGGCTGTGACCGTCAGGGCCCGGTCGAACCAGAGGGTGAGGGTGTCGAGGTCGGTGCAGGACGTGATGCGCTCCCGGGTGTCCTCGGAGACCAGGATTCCGCGCTTCTCCAGCAGGCGCAGGATCAGTGCGGCCTCGCCCGCGGCTTTACCCTCAGCCTTGCCCTCGGCCTGACCTTCGAGATAGGCCCTCTCCATGAGGTGGCCCCGGCCGGGGAAGTAGTTGACGAAACCCATGATGCTCCTCCATTTGTCTCCGGCGGGGGTCTCCCCGAGGGTGACGTCCAGGAATTGGTAGATGTAGTCGGAGGCGTCTGCGTCCATGCCCGTCAGGGCATGGTCCAGTGCGTCCAGTATGGCGTCGCAGTCGCGGTTGTTGGCGTGCGTCAGGGCGGAGAACGCGGCGAGCGCGGGATTTCTGGCTGCGGTCCTCGCGTCTGTGATCATGGGGAGGTTGTCCGGCCCGACAACGAGGGGCCACGTTCGCTGCACGGTCCAGCCGCGTGTGCCGCAGTCGAACGGACCGGTCGCCCACTTGGCCGTGGCCCGGTCGCGGCAGAGCACGAGCAGCAGGACCGGCAGCTTGTACTTCGACTGGAGGTAGGCGACGTAGTACGGCCAGCTCGCCTCCTTCCGGTCGTCGCGCCTCTCCTGCGACTCGACGGCGAGCAGGAAGTCCTCCCCGTCCGAAGGACACACCCGCAGCGCGGTGTCGATGTGCCGTGCGATCGGCCGGGTCTCCGTCACGTCGGAGGTGATCGCGTAGACCGCCGCCTTCTCGGGTAACGCGATGCCGAGCACGCCGAAGACGGGCGTGAGGATCTCGGGCCGCTCCTGGAAGATGCGGCGCATGCCCTCGTGAGCTGATGTGACCATGTGCGCAACCTAGATGGATCAAGGACCGGGTTGTCCGGCCGATTCGGGGACGTTCACTCTTTCGAGGGGCGAATGAACGTTCAGGCCGAGCGGCCCAGTTCGCACCAGACGTACTTGCCCCGGCGGCCGTTCCTGGACAGGGGCTGCCAGCCCCAGAGGTCGGCGCAGGCCTTGACCAGGCCCAGACCCCGGCCCTCCTCCCGGTCCAGGAGCTTGGCCAACTCCCGCGGGGGTTCAGGGGGTTCAGGGTTCGCGTCCCAGGCGCCGATGCGGAGGGTGTCGGGTTTCCAGGAGACCCGCAGGATTGCGGGGCCTTTCGTGTGGCGTACGGCGTTGGAGACCAGCTCCGTTGCGAGGAGTTCGGCGGTGTCGACCAGGCCGATCAGTCCGTGCATCGTCAGGATCAAGCGGAGGGTGCGGCGGCAGACGGTGACGGAGCGGAGGTCGTGGGGGATGGTGAGGGCGTATTCCCAGGGGGAGGCTGGGGCGACTCGGGTGGCTGGTTCTCCGGTTTCGGGCATGGGTGACTCCTGCTCAGGGAGGGGGAGTTGGCGTGTGGTGCGGCTCGGCGGGCGGTGGCTTGTCGCGGCCGTCATGGCAGGACGGGGCGGTGCGCTTCCGGGGTCCCGGCGTTCCGCAGGGTGTGCGCCGCGTCACTGACGGTAGAGGAGAGATTTCTCCTCGCGCAAGCTGTTCACGTAACCTGGTACCCGAACGAGGGCTTCAACAGGGCCTGTGAGCAGTGCCGTTGAGGAGATGAGCAGGATGGCGCCGAGAAGTCAGCCCACCGCCCGGCAGGTGCGACTGGGGACTGAGCTGCGCAAGTTGCGAGTCTCCGCGGGGATGTCGGCTCGCGAGGTGGTGGGGATCCTGTCGTCGACTTCGGCGCAGATGAGCCAGGTTGAGGCTGGCCTGTCGGGAGTCAGCGAAGAGCGACTACGCAAGCTCGCAGCGCTCTACGGCTGTGGAGACGAGGCGCTGATCGAGGCGCTGGTGGACATGGCGACGGATCGTACGCGCGGCTGGTGGGAGGAGTACCGGGATGTCCTCCCGCCCGAATTCCTCGATCTGGCGGAACTGGAGAACCACGCGCGTTTCATTCAGGTGATCGCTACAGCCCATGTACCGGGGCTGCTCCAGACCGAGGAGTACGCACGAGCGGTGTTCGGGTACTGGATTCCGCCGCTCCCGGAGAGCGAACTGGAGCTTTGGGTCGCGTATCGCATGCGTCGCCAACAGATCCTCTCGCGAGACAGCGCGGTTCCGTATGAGGCGGTGCTGCACGAGTCCGTACTACGTACTCGTGTCGCGGACCGGCGGGTGGCTCGCGCCCAACTCGACGAGCTGGTGCGTCAGTCGGAGCATCCCGGTGTCTCGCTGCGGGTGATCCCCTTCGACGTCGACGGGTTCGCCGGGGCAAGTTCGTCGTTGATGTACGCGGGTGGCCGGGTGCCGACCTTGGACACAGTGCAGCGGGACACCCCGTACGGTTCCGCCTTCCTGGACGCCGCCACCCAACTCCAAGACATGCGAACGCTCTTCCGTAAGGTTGAAGAAGCGTCTCTTGACCCCACCCGGTCGCGGGACTTCATCCACCGTCTGTCGAAGGAGCTGTAGGCGTGATTCAGTGGCAGAAGTCCACGTACTCCGGTGGCGCGGCGGGCAACGAATGTATAGAACTCGCCCACAGAGAAGCCGAGTTGCTCCTACGGGAGAGCGACGACCCCACGCGAATACTCCCCGTCACCTGCACCGGGCTTGCCGGACTCCTGCGCCATCTTGGAGCGGACCCGCGATAGCGGAAGGAGCTGTGCCGTGATCGAGTGGCAGAAGTCCTCGTTCTCCGGCGGCGGAGACGGCAACGAGTGCGTGGAACTGGCCGAGAGCCGCGGTGCCTTGCTTCTCCGCGAGAGCGACGCCCCAGGTCGAATACTCCCCCTTACCCCCGCCCCCCTCGCTACCCTCCTCCACCGCATACGCGACCAGCGCACCGGCCCCCGCTGAGGAAGACGACTTCAGGATTCATGGGAAACCACAGCCCACACCCATGCTTCTTACAGGCCTCTTACCTACCGTCCGGGCATGACGGGAAACGAAACAACCAACCAGTCGCCGGAACAACCGCGTAGCCAATCCCCCGCGCACAAACGGGACTTGACCCGGCGCAAGGTCGTCGTCGCGGGCGGAGCCGCTGTCGCCGCGGTCGGTGTGGGTGGCGGGCTCGCCGCGAGTGCCTTTGCCGATGGGGCGAGCCCGGCCGCGCCCGGGAAGAGCAAGGCGAGCGGCGCCGAGACGTGTTACACGCTCACCTCGGAGACCACCGAGGGGCCGTACTACATCGACGCCGACAAGATCCGCCAGGACATCACCGAGGACGAGGAGGGCATTCCGCTGACCCTCACCCTCAAAGTCATCGACGCGGAGACCTGCAAGCCGCTCCGGAACGCCGCCGTCGACATCTGGCACTGCAGCGCGCTCGGCATCTACTCCGGGTATGAGGCGATGAGCAGCGGTGGGGGTGGCGGCGCCCCCACCGACGCGCCCTCGGGTACGCCGACCGACACACCGTCCGGTACCCCTACCGGCGAACCCCCGTCCGGCGCCCCCTCCGGCGGAACCGGTGGTGGTCACTCCGAACCGACCGACGACGAGCGGTACTTGCGCGGCACCTGGAAGACCGACAAGCGCGGCTACGTCACCTTCAAGACGGTGTTCCCGGGGTGGTACCAGGGCCGTTGCGTCCACATCCACGTCAAGGTGCATGTGGACGGGACGTGGACGGACGCCGGTTACGAAGGCGGGCACACCTGCCACACCGGCCAGCTCTTCTTCGACGAGAAGTCCGTGCTCGCGTCGGCCGCCGTTACGCCGTACTCCACGAACACCACCACCCGCACCACCCTCACCGAGGACACGATCTACCCGCAGAACGGCCACGAAGGCGGCCTGCTCTACCTCGACTACGACAAGAAGCGCATCGCCAAGGGTGTCCGCGCCCACCTGACGATGGGCGTCGCCCCGGACGAGACCCACGACAGCACCGACACCCAGCCGAGCGCATCCGCTTCGGCATCGGCGTCCGCGTCCGCATCCGCGTCCTAATAGATCGTTAACTGTGCTCAGGATCAAGAAAGTTGGCGGGCCGCGGCAACCTTCTTGATCCGCACGGCCACTGAGGAGTCGTAACCCCCTCACCGCACCAAAGGACTCCCCCGTGGCCGCCACCGCCTCACCCGCCCCCGCCCCCGCTCCCTCTCCCTCTCCCTCTCACCGCCGTTCCCTCCGCAAGCGCCGCACGATCATCGTCACCGCCGCTGCCACCGCCGCAGGCATCGGCGCCGGCATCCTCGTGCTCAACGCGAACGCGGCCAGTACCACCGCGACCGTCGACCTGTACCACCAGACGCTCGCGGCCAAGGACGGGTGGGCGTCGTCCGGGACCGGTACCACCGGCGGTGCCAAGGCCGACGCCGCGCACACCTTCACCGTCAGCACCCGCGCCCAACTCGTAAAGGCGCTGGGGTCCACGAGCGACACCACCCCGCGGATCGTCAAGATCAAGGGGCCGATCGACGCCAACACCGACGACTCGGGCGAGAAGGTGAGCTGCGCCGAATACTCCTCCGGGACCGGGTATTCGCTGGCCGCGTATCTCAAAGCCTTCGCCCCGTCCGCGTACGGCACCTCCAAGCTGCCCTCGGGGACGCAGGAGAAGGCGCGGGCCGCCGCACAGGCCAAGCAGGGGAAGAACATCATCTTCCGGGTGCCGGCCAACACCACCGTCGTGGGCGTGCCCGGCACCAAGGCCGGGATCACCGGCGGGATGCTGCAGATACAGAGCGTGGACAACGTCATCGTGCGGAACCTGACCTTCGCCGCCACCCAGGACTGCTTCCCGCAGTGGGACCCGACGGACGGGGACAGCGGCAACTGGAACTCGCAGTACGACGCCGTCACCCTGCGCGGTGCCACGCACGTCTGGGCGGACCACAACACGTTCACCGACGCGCCGGGGCTCGACACCTCCGACCCGGCGTACTACGGGCGCCAGTACCAGATCCACGACGGCGACCTCGACATCACCAAGGGCTCGGACCTGGTGACCGTCGAGCGCAACCAGTTCACCAACCACGACAAGACGATGCTCATCGGCAGCAGCGACACCGACAGCGTCGGCAAGCTGCGCGTCTCCATCCACCACAACGTGTGGAAGGGGATCGTGCAGCGGGCGCCGCTGGCCCGGATCGGGCAGATCCACATCTACAACAACTTCTACGACACCACGAACCTCAACGGGTACGTCCTCCAGTACAGCGTCAACTCCCGTGCCAAGGCGCAGGTCGTCGCCGAGGACAACTACTGGAAGATTCCCGCGAGTCAGAAGGTCGGCAAGCTGTTCAGCGGTGACGGGACCGGGTCCATCGCCGGTGGCGGCAACCTCGTCAACGGCACGGCCACCGACCTCGTCGCCGCCTACAACGCCGCCAACTCGAAGAAGCTGAAGACCACCGTGAACTGGACGCCGACCCTCAAGGCCGGTCTGGAGACCTCCGCCAAGAACCTGCCGACGGAACTCGCCACCACGACCGGCGCCGGCGTCCTGTCCTAGGAACCGGCAATCGGCAATCAGCGAGCCGCCCTTGCACCTGCCGAAGCGAGAACACCCGTCAGGTGCAAGGGCGTTGAGGCTCAGCCGTCGTACGTGCCGTCCCACGGTGGCCCGAAGGCGTGCCGGTCCGGGTACAGCTCCGCCCAGCTGCCGTCCTCGTCCTCCTCGACCAGGAGGCCGAACAGGACGCCGTCGACGGTGCGTTGGAAGGGGCGGATCGCGATGTCGGTGTAACTGCGGCGGGGGAGGGCGCGGAGCAGTTTCGCCAGGTGGATGCGGGCCTGGGAGAGGACCGAATCGTCGCCGTGCGGGGCGCGTTGCTGCTCGGCCCAGGTGCCGGCGCACCAGATCTCCGAGTCGCGGTAGCGGCCCGCGGCGTCGAAGGTGTGGAGCACCGTGTAGAGACGTTTCTGCTCTTCCCAGCCGTCGTCGGGACGGAAGCCTTGGGGGAACGCGTAGGTGACCGACGCCAGGAACTGGCCGTCCGCGTAGCGGCCGACGGCGCCGCTGCGTTGATTCGGCTCGTAGGCGATCGGAATGACCTCGGGGACTGCCATGGCGGAACCTTACGGGTTGGCGCGAACACGTCTACGACGGGGTCGGTCAGTGAGACCGTGCGACCTCGCCGAGTTGCCCCTGGGTCAAGGGTGGCACCTCGATCGGGTGGGCCGCACCGGCCCGCAGACCGTCGAGGAAGAATCCCAGGCAGCGGCGCCAGGCGTCGGGCGCCGTCTCCATCGATTCCCGGATCACCTGGGACATCGCCCAGCTCAGGGTGACGAGGTCCTCCGGTTCGAAGTCAGCTGGTGACGGGCAGTCCCGAGCGGTTCGGGAACGTGGGCGACCGGACCCTCGACCCGGACGAAATCGCCGACGGTGCCTGGGAGTTGGTGGCGCGGCGGGACCGGGCGGAGGAGACGTTCAGCGTGCTCGGCTAGGAGTCCGTACGGTCATCGAGGCGCGGAAAGAGCACCGCGCCCTTCGTCACCGGGGAGCCGGGCGGAAGCGCACCCCACACGGAGGCGTCCCGGACCCGCTGGTCCCGTAGCGGGCCCAGGGATGTCGAGGCGCCGAGGGAGTCCCAAAGGCGTTCCGACGTCTCCGGCATGACCGGTTCCAGGAGGATCGCGATCACGCGCAGCGAGTCCGCGGCCGTGTAGAGGATCGTCGCCAGGCGGGTGCGGGCCTCGGGGGAGCCGGACTTGGCGACCTTCCAGGGTTCCTGGTCGGTCAGATAGCCGTTGACCTGCCGGACGAAGTCGAAGACGGCCAGGATGCCGCCCTGGAAGTCGAGTTGGTCGCCGATACGGTGGTCCGCCTCCGAAGTCGCCCTGAGGAGGGCTGACTTGAGTGAGCGTTCGGCCTCGGTCTCCTCACCCGGCGCGGGCAGGCCGCCCTCGAAGTACCTGGCCGTCATCGCGGTCACCCGGGACGCCAAGTTGCCGTAGCCGTTAGCGAGTTCGCTGGTGTAGCGGGCGGTGAAGTCCTCCCAGGAGAAGGAACCGTCCTGGCCGAAGGCGATCGCGCGCAGGAAGTACCAGCGGTAGGCGTCCACGCCGAAGTGTGCGGTGAGGGTCTCGGGGCTGATGCCGGTCAGGTTGGACTTGGACATCTTCTCGCCGCCGACCAGGAGCCAGCCGTTGGCGGCGATCCGGCCCGGCAGCGGCAGGCCGTTGGCCATGAGCATCGCCGGCCAGATCACCGCGTGGAAGCGGAGGATGTCCTTGCCGACCAGGTGGACGTCGGCCGGGAAGGTCGCCTCGAACTTCTCGGGGTTCTCGTTGTAGCCGACGGCCGTCGCATAGTTGAGGAGCGCGTCGACCCAGACGTAGATCACGTGTGACTCGTCCCAGGGGACCTTGACGCCCCAGTCGAAGGTCGAGCGGGAGATCGACAGGTCCTGGAGGCCCTGGCGGACGAAGTTCACGACCTCGTTGCGGGCCGAGGCGGGCTGGATGAAGTCCGGGTGGGCTTCGAAGTGGGCGAGGAGACGGTCGCCGTACTCGCTCAGCTTGAAGAAGTCGTTCTCCTCCTTGAGGAGTTCCACCGGGCGTCGGTGGATGGCGCACAGCTTGGTGCCGTCCTCCGCCTCGACCAGCTCGCCCGGGAGCTTGTACTCCTCGCAGTACACGCAGTACGGGCCCTCGTAACCGCCCTTGTAGATCTCGCCCTTGTCGTACAGGTCCCGCACGAACTCCTGGACGCGGTCGGTGTGGCGGCGCTCGGTGGTGCGGATGAAGTCGTCGTGGGAGATGCCGAGATGGGCCCAGAGGGGTTTCCACGACTCCTCGACCAGGCGGTCCGCCCACTCCTGCGGGGGCACGCCGTTCGCCTCCGCCGTGCGCAGGATCTTCTGGCCGTGCTCGTCCGTGCCCGTGAGGAACCAGACGTCCTCGCCGCGCCGGCGGTGCCAGCGGGCGAGGACGTCGGCGGCGACTGTGGTGTAGGCGTGGCCGAGGTGGGGGGCGTCGTTGACGTAGTAGATGGGGGTGGTGACGTAGTAGTACGTCACCGGGTCATCCCTGGTCCGCGCCGCAGCGCCCCTTTCGCCATCGGGTCAGGCCTGGTCTCCGCCGAAGCGCTCCTTGTACGTCTCCAGGTCCTCGTCCGTGAGCTTGGCGAAGAGGACCGGGGGGACGGTGAAGGGGGTGCCCGCGGGGACGGAGGTCAGCGACTTCGCCTCTTCCGACGACACCCAGGTCGCCGTGTCGGCGGGGAGGGCGAACGCCGCTCGCATCGCCGCCGAGGAGGACGGGATGAAGGGTTCGGAGACGACCGCGTAGAGGTGGATCAGGTTCATCGCGGTGCGGAGGGTGAGGGCCGCGGCCTCCGGGTCGGTCTTGATCTCCAGCCAGGGGGCCTTCTCCTCCAGGTAGGAGTTGCCGGCCGACCACAGGGCGCGGAGTGCCGCCGCGGCCTTGCGGAACTGGAGGGACTCCATCTGGGTCTCGTACTCCGACAGGAGATCGGAGATCTGCTCGCCCAGCTTCGTCTCCGGGTCGCCCGCCGCCGCGCCCGCCGGGACCTCGTCGCCGAAGCGCTTCTTCGAGAAGGAGAGGACCCGGTTGACGAAGTTGCCCAGGGTGTCGGCCAGGTCCTTGTTCACCGTCGCCGTGAAGTGCTCCCAGGTGAAGGACGAGTCGTCGGACTCGGGGGCGTTGGCGATGAGGAAGTAGCGCCAGTAGTCCGCCGGGAGGATGTCCAGGGCCTGGTCGGTGAAGACGCCTCGCTTCTGGGACGTGGAGAACTTGCCGCCGTAGTACGTCAGCCAGTTGAAGGCCTTGACGTAGTCGACCTTCTTCCACGGCTCGCGTACGCCGAGTTGGGTGGCGGGGAACATCACCGTGTGGAACGGGACGTTGTCCTTCGCCATGAACTCCGTGTAGCGGACGGGGTTCTCGCCGGTGTCGCTCTCGTACCACCAGGACTTCCAGTCGCGCGTCTCACCGGCGGGGGCCGCGTCCGACCACTCCTTCGTCGCGCCGATGTACTCGATCGGGGCGTCGAACCAGACGTAGAAGACCTTGCCCTCCGCCGCCAGCTCGGGCCAGGTGTCGGCGGGGACCGGGATGCCCCAGTCCAGGTCGCGGGTGATCGCGCGGTCGTGCAGGCCCTCGGTGAGCCACTTGCGGGCGATGGAGGACGCGAGCTGCGGCCACTCCTCCTCGTGGGCCGCGACCCACTCCTCGACCTCGTGCTGGAGCTTCGACTGGAGGAGGAAGAGGTGCTTGGTCTCACGGACCTCCAGGTCCGTGGAGCCGGAGATCGCCGAGCGCGGGTTGATCAGGTCCGTGGGGTCCAGGACCCGGGTGCAGTTCTCGCACTGGTCGCCGCGGGCCTTGTCGTAGCCGCAGTGGGGGCAGGTGCCCTCGACATAGCGGTCCGGGAGGAAACGGCCGTCGGTGGGCGAGTACACCTGGCGGATGGCTCGCTCTTCGATGAAGCCGTTCTCGTTCAGGCGGCGGGCGAAGTGCTGGGTGATCTCCCTGTTCTGGGGGGAGGAGCTGCGGCCGAAGTAGTCGAAGGCCAGCGCGAAGCCGTCGTAGACCGCCTTCTGCGCGTCGTGCGCCTGCGCGCAGAACTCCGCGACCGGGAGGCCCTGCTCCTTCGCGGCCAGCTCGGCCGGGGTGCCGTGTTCGTCCGTCGCGCAGATGTACAGGACGTCGTGGCCGCGCTGGCGGAGGTAGCGGGAGTACACGTCCGCCGGGAGCATGGACCCCACCATGTTGCCCAGGTGCTTGATCCCGTTGATGTACGGAAGGGCGCTGGTGATGAGGTGTCGAGCCATCGGGGGGCTGCTCCCAGGTCGGTCTGGCTGGTGCGTTCCGTGTCTTGCGAACGCGTCTTACGAACGCGTCTTGCGAACCTTGAAATCGTAGCCGACATGGGTGTGCCGCCCGCCTCCCGTTTTACGGGGTGGGAAGCGGGCGGCACGTGGTCCTGCGGGTACCGCTCTGTGGTTACGGGCGCCAGTCGATCAGTACGCCGTCGTAGAGCTCCGCGTCCGTGAGCTCCAGGGGGGTCGGGCCCGCGTGGAAGAAGGCCGTGTTGTCGGTCTTCAGCTTGCGGAGGTAGTCGAAGGCCTTGTTCTCGTGGTCGCCGAACGCGACGAACGAGAAGAACACGGAGGCGTGCGACTTCGCGGCGTCCGTGAGGGACTGGGTGGCCGGGGTCTTCGCGTCCGGGGCGCCGTCCGTCTGGAAGACGACGAGGGCGGGGGTGCCGGGGGTGGCGTTCTTGTCGTAGTGCGTGAGTACGGCTTCTACGGCGGCGTGGTAGCTGGTGCGGCCCATGCGGCCGAGGCCTGCGTGGGCCTCGTCGACCGCGTTCTCGGGGGAGGTGGGGGTGAGGTCTGTCGTGCCGTCGACCTCGGTGGAGAAGAAGACGACGTGGACGGTGGGGGTGGGGTCGGGGTCCAGGTGGGTCGCGAGGGCGAGGGTCTGGTCGGCGAGGGCTTGGGCGGAACCGTCCTTGTAGTACGGGCGCATGCTCGCGGAGCGGTCCAGGACGAGGTAGAGCTTCGCTCGGGTACCGGTGAGGTCGGCCTTGGAGAGGGCGAGCGCGGCGGAGCCGGACCCTACGGCCTCGGCTGCGCCATCGGCCTCGATGCTCTCCCCACCCGCACCGCCCGTGACGGTCTCGTCGTCGAGTGCGGGTGGCCCCTGTGGGACGTCCTCGCCGTCGGCGGCTGCGGCGAGGGGGGTGGGTACGGCTGCGTCCACGTCTGCGTCGGCGTCTACGTCCGCGGCGACTGGTTCCGCTGCGGGTTCAGCGACGGGTTCTGCCACCGGTTCCGCTACGGGCTCAGGGGTGGTGACCTCATCGGCCACCGGGTCGACGGTCGGCTCCGCCTCGGGGACGGTCTCCGCGACTGCCTCCGGCTCGGGCTCCAGGGCAGCGGCACTCTCTACAACAGGCTCGACCTCGGGCTCGGTCTCCGCGACCGGCTCAGCTTCCGCTTCCGGCGTCGCCTCAGCCGCAGGCGCGGCTTCTACCTGAGGCTCGGCGCTCGGCTCGGCCTCCGCTTCCGCCTCCGGCGTCACCTCGGCCGCAGGCGCGGCTTCCGCCTCAGCCTCGGCAACCGGCTCGGCTTCCGCGACCGGCTCAACCTCGGCCTCTGCCTCCGGCGCCACCTCAGCCACAGCCACAGGTTCTGCCTTCGCCTCAACAACCGGCTCCGCCTCGGCGACCGGCTCAACAACACCCGCAGTCACCGGCTCAACCACGACCACGGCCACGGGCTCGGCAACAACCTCAGTGGTCGGCTCAGCAACCACCTCGGCAGCCGACCCAACAGCAGCCTCAGTCACCGGCTCAGCAACAACCTCAGCAGCCGGCTCAACGGCAGCCTCGCTCACCGGCTCAACAGTCACCTCAGTCGTCGGCTCAACGGCGACCTCGGTCACCGGCTCGGCAACAACCTCGGCGGCCGGCTCCCCAACAGCCTCAACCGTCGGCTCGGCGACAGCCTCAGCGGCCGGCTCGGCAACGACCTCCGCCGTCGGCTCGGCGACAACCTCCGCCGACACTCCCGGCTCCCGCTCGCCCAAACCCCCGGTACCCTCCGCGCCCTCCACCGACGTCGCCGGCTTCGGGACAGACACGTTGTCGAAGGCCAGCGCCACGAGCTCGTGCTCGTCGTCCTCCAGCGTGGAGGACGGGCGGGGCTCCGGGACCGTGGCCGCGGGTGACGGCTTCGGGGTCGTGGTGAGGTCGGGTTCTGTGGAGGGGGACGGGACCTTCGCGTCCGGTTCCGCGGCCACCGTGGTCGGCTGCTCTTGCGAAGGAGTGCGTTCCGCACTCTCTGTCTCGGCGGCACGCTCCTTGCGTGACCTGCCGAACGCATTCCGCAGGAGAGTGAGAATGCCCATGTGCGCAACCCTTCGCGTGAGTTGAAGCCGTCAATCCCTGGCCAGGACGGACACGTAAGGTTAGCGGCCTCGGACGGCGATCTTAGGCATGGGCAAGGCGCATGAGACGCGTCTCGTCAACACCCCCTGTTTCAGCCACCACTTCGCTCACCCGTTCACCTGCCTGTTTGTGCCTCGGTTCGGTGCCTCAGTGCGGCGACGCGATCGCCCGTGCCGCCGCCACCTCCTGCCGCAACGGCTCCAGCACACTCTCCACCGGGCCCGTCAGATCCGTACGGACCTCCACCAGCACCTCCGACTCGCGTACGCCCTCCGCCAACTCCCGGAGCTGTAGCGCCACTTGGGTCACCTCGGCCGGGGACGGCGGTGGTGCTCCGTGCTTCACCCGTACCCGCGCCGCCGTCGTCGCGTCGACGATCCGCTCCACGGCCACGACCAGCGGGAGCCAGCCGGCGGCCAGGCGGCCGGTGGGCGGGGGTTCGGTGAGGGCACGCTGGAACTCCGTACGGATGACGGACAGATCGCGGTAGAGACGGCGCCGCATACGGGCACGGGCCGCCGGGTCCACCTCCGCCGGCACGGGGGTGGTTGTGCCGAACGCCGACTCCACATACCCCGCCGTGTCCGCCACCGCCTCCGCCAACCGGTCCCCCACCCGCGTGTGCCAGCTCTCCGGCCAGAGGAGATAACCGGCCACCAGCGCGATCCCGCAGCCGATCAGGGAGTCCACCAGGCGGGGGAGCAGCAGTGCCGTGCCCTGGTGGTTCAGGACGTCGGAGAGGAGGAGGATCACCGGGGTGATCGCCATCGTCTGGTAGCCGTAGCCGCGCGGGGTCAGGGCCGGGATCAGGGGGGCCAGGGCGAGGAGGACCAGGACGTCCCACCAACCCCTCGGTACCGCCGACAGCACCGCCGCCGCGATCACCAGTCCCGCCACCGTGCCGAGCGCGCGCAGCAGTGCCCGGGAGAAGACCGAGCCGAAGTCGGGCTTCATGACGAAGGTGATGGTCAGGGCCACCCAGTACGAGCGCGGGACGGGGAGGGACGACACCAACACCTGTGCCAGGCCGATGCAGACCGCCAGGCGCAGGCCGTAGCGCCAGGAGCCCGAGGACAGCAACACATTCCGCGCCGCCCTCGCCGTGCGGATGCGCAGTGCCGCCGGGCGGCCCAGGCGGTCGTCGATGCCCCTCGGGTCGACGTCCGGGGCCGTGACGACCTCCGCCGCGTGGCGCAGGGCGTGGTCGACCGCGCGGGTTGTCTCGCCGGTCGGGGCGGGGAGGTCGAGGCCTATCGGGCCGGTGTAGCCCGTCTCCACGGCGTGGGCCAGGTGGCGGACCGCCTCTCGGATCTCGGGTGGGAGGGGTTGGCCGGACTGGTGGACCGCGGGGGCTGCCTCCACCACGGGCGTGATGGCGTTCAACTGGGCCAGCAGGCGGGTGAGTTCGGGGCTGCGGCCGTGGGCGCGGGCTCGGCGGGCGAGGACGAGGTCGTACGACTGGTTGAGGGACTGGGTGACTGCCTGGCGGGCCGCGTCGTACGCCGCCGTCGGGTCGTCGCCGCAGGTAGAGAGGAGGTCGGCGACTGTGCGGTAGGTGTTCGCCACCGCCGATCGTTCCGGGATTCCGGAGCGCAACGGCCAGGCCAGCAGGGCCAGGAGGAGGACAAGGAGGCCGCCGCCGGACATCAGGGCGGGGGCCAGCCACCATGCGCCGGGGAGCGGAAGTCCCGCGCCGATCACCGAGTTGAGGAGCAGGAGCAGGCCCGATACGGAGGCCACCGCGCCGATCGTCGAGATCATCCCGGAGACGAGCGCGATGCCGGTGAGTGCGGCGACCGCGTACCAGCCGTGGCCGTAGACCGCGGAGCCGAGCGTGACGCCGATCGCGCCGAAGAGCTGGGGGATCGCGATGTTGAGGATGCGCATGCGGTACGCGTCGGCGGTGTCGCCGATGACGCCGGAGAGGGCGCCCATGGAGGCGAGGGCGCCGTAGGCCGGTTGTCCGACGGCCAGGCCGATGGTGAAGGGGAGGGACATCGCGATGGCGGCGCGGGCGATGGCCGGCCAGTTGAGGGGGGCCTGCTGGGGTTGGAGGTTCCTCACCAGCCAGTCGGGGGGTGTGAGGCCGTTGGGGAACTCGCGGGACATGCGCCCATTATGAGCGGCCCCTCTCCTTATTCGTGCTGGTGAAGTGTGATGTCGACCAGCAGGGCGCGGTGGTCGGTGTCGGCGATGTCGAGGAAACGGGCGCTGTTCGCAGAGAAGTCCGGGGAGAGGAGGACATGGTCGATCTGGGTGCCGAAGGTGGGGGTGAACCGCTCCGGCCAGCTGGGGGTGCGGGGGTGCCCGGCCATGCGGGCCGCGTCGCGCAGGCCGGTGTCCAGGATGCGGCGGAAGGCCGCGTGGTCCTGGGAGGAGTTGAAGTCTCCGGCCAGGACGGTGGGGGTGGTGGGATCGGCCGCGGCGAAGGTACGGAGCCTGCCCAGCTCGCGGCGCCAGAGACCGACCTGGTTCGGCAACGGGGGCATGGGGTGCGCCAGTTGGAGCCGTACGGAATGACCGGCCACGTCGGCCACCGCGCCCGGCATGCCCATCGTGCCGGTGACGCCCTTCGTGCCCTTGAGCGGGAAGCGGCTCAGGATCACCGAGCCGTGCGAACCGGTCGCCGCCACCGCCTGCCGGTACGGGAACTCGGTGCCGAAGTCCCGCTCCAGCGTGGCCTGGCAGGTGTACTCGCACTCCTCCACGAACACCACGTCCGGCCGCTCCCGCCGGATCACCGGCACCAGGGAGCCCGTCCCCTGCCCGAACTCCACGTTCGAGGTCAGGACGCGGAACTCGGCGATCGCCGGGCCGCTCGGGTCCCCGCTCTTCCCGTACGGCTCGATGAACCACGCCAGCAGGCCCAGCAGCGCGACGCCCCAGACCAGGCCCAGTCGCCAGCGGCTGAAGAGGGAGAGGAACAGGCCGACGCCGGTCGGGGCCAGCAACCAGGGGAGGAACGCGAGGAGTTGGGGGACGGGAGTGATGGCGTCCGTGTCCGCCGTGCGGCAGCCGACGACCACGCTCACGCCCGTGAACAGCAGCCCGGCGCACCATCGCCAGAAGCGGCGCACCCGATGGCGTTCGGGCACGAAGTCGGCGGCGGTCCACTCGGTGGTCGCGGTGCCCAAGGGGTTACCTTCCGCCGGTGGACGTAGATGTCCGAATCATCCCACGTGTGCCAGGAACTCCCCCAGCATCTCGTTGAACTCCTCCGGGCGTTCGAGATTCGGCAGATGCGCCGCGCCCTCGATCACCCGGAGCGTGGAGTCGGGGAGCGCCGCGTGCATCGCCTCCGCGTCGGAGACGGGGGTGTAGGTGTCGTCGGCGCCCACGACGACCAGGGCCGGGACCGTCACCCGGGTCAACAGGTCGCGGTAGTCGGGGCGTTGGGCACGGGCGCGCAGGGCTGCCGCGGCGGACCCGGGGTCGGTGGCCGTCATCATGCGGTGGACGTGCGCCTTGACCTGCGGGTCAGCGGACGGCGCCACCATCCGCTCCAGCACCTCGTCGGCGTACCCGCGCATGCCCTCGCGGAGGAGACGGTCGGCCGTCGCCTCGCGGGTACGGGCCGCCTCCGGGGTGTCCGCCGACGGGAAGGTGTCGGCGAGGACGAGACCCCGGACGCGGTCGCCGAACCGGGCGTAGCAGTCCATCGCGATCTGGCCGCCCATCGACAGGCCCGCCAGCACGAACGTCTCCACCCGCTCCTTGTCCAGCAGGGCCTCGATGTCGGTGGTGAAGTCCGAGAAGGCGGTGACACCGGAGGTCGAGGGGGAACTGCCGTAGCCGCGCAGGTCGGGGGCGATGACCCGGCGAGTGGGGGAGAACGCCTCGGTCTGCGGGGTCCACATCGTGTGGTCGAAGGGGTGGCCGTGGATCAGAACAAGAGGGGCAAGGGGGATATGGGAGGGCGTAAGGGGTGGCATGTGATCGACCCTAGGTCCGCCCAACTCCTCGGTGCAATAAGATCTTTGCCCTCGGTGCAATTCAGGGAGGGGAGGGCGGATGGCGGACTACCGGCACATCGCCGACCGCGTCGCGGACGACATCGCCTCCGGACGGCTCCGGCCGGGTCAACAACTGCCCCCGCAGCGGGTGTTCGCCCGGCAGCGCGGGATCGCCGGGTCGACGGCAGGGCGGGTCTACGCCGAACTCGGGCGCCGGGGCCTGGTGGTGGGGGAGGTCGGGCGCGGCACCTTCGTGCGGGCCGCGGCGGCGGGGCCGTACGGGCGGGCGATCGTCGAGGCGGCGACCACCGCCGCGGTGAACCTGGAGCTCAACTACCCTTCCGCGCCCGGCCAGTCGGAGCTGCTGGCTCCCGCCCTCGCGCCGCTGCTCCGCCCGGACGTACTGACCGAGGCCCTGCGCCCGGCTGCCGCGACCGGCACCGCGGTAGCGCGCGAGGCCACGGCGGATCTGCTGGCCACGCCCGCCTGGCGGCCCGCCCCCGACCGGATCCTCTTCAGCGGCAACGCCCGGCAGGCCATCGCCGCGACCCTCGCCTCCCTCGTCCGGCCGGGTGGCCGGGTCGGGGTCGAGCCGTTGACGTATCCGCTGGTCAGGGAGATCGCGGGGCGGCTCGGGGTCACGCTGGTCGCGCTGGAGGCGGACGGGGACGGGCCGCGTCCGGAGTCGGTGCGGGCCGCGCATCGGACCGCTTCCCTCTCCGCGCTCTATCTCCAGCCGACGCTCCACAATCCGACCTCCGTGACGACGAGTGAGGCGCGGAAGCGGGAAATCGCCGATGTCGTGGGGGAGTTGGGGCTGCCCGTCGTCGAGGACCGGATCTGGTCGTTCCTTCATCCGGACTCCCCCGCGCCGCTCGCCGCCTACGCGCCCGGGCTCGTGCACGTCGTCGACGGGCTGTCGAAGCGGGTCGCGCCTGGGCTCACCGTCGGGTTTCTCGTCGTGCCCGCACACCGAGTTGAAGCGGTGGCCGTCGCCATCCGGTCGGGCGGGTGGAGCGCGGGGCGGTTCGCGCTGGAGGCGGGGGTGCGGTGGATGACCGACGGTACCGTGGGGCGGCTGGTCGCGGCCAAGCGGGCGGACGCGGCGGCCCGACAGCGGCTGGTGGGCGAGGAGTTGGGCGGGTTCGCCGTACGGGCCGATCCGCTCGCCTATTACGCCTGGTGGGAGTTGCCCGCGCCGTGGCGGGCCGACACCTTCACCGCCGCCGCGGCGGCGCACGGGATCGCCGTCACACCCGGGACCGCCTTCGGCGTCGATCCGAAGGTGACCCCGGACGCGGTCAGACTTGGGCTCGCGTCGGCTGCTGTGCCCGATCTGCGGCGGGCGTTGCGGACGCTCGCCTCTCTCGCAGCAGGCGCAGGAGCAGGAACTCCCGTACGGGGCGGGCGTATCGGGTGAGCCAGGCCAGCGCGGCCACCGTCAGGCCCACGCCCAGCAGGAGCCAGGCGACCTTGCGCAGGGTCGCGGTCAGGGCGTCGTAGATCGCGCCGCCCGCCGCGCCGGAGAGCTCGGCCGGCAGGTCGGCGACGGTGAAGTGGCGGCCGATCGCGAGCGCGAGGCCGAGCAGCGCGCCGCCGAGGGCCGTGCCGAGCGCGGTCGCGGTGATCGCGCGGCGGCGGCGCACGGCGACGGCGATGCCGGTGACGGCGAAGACGGCGGCGGCCACGGGGAGCCAGAAACCGGCGACCTCAAGCACGTGGAACTCCCTCCGGAGCGGGCCCAGTTCACCGGCCGGGAGGACCTCGACCCGGGTGTGCTGGACGGGGATGTTGTTCGCCAACGGGAGGTTCTCGTGGGCGAGTTGGTGTTTGACGCTGGCGGTGACGGGGGCGAGGTCGACGGTGACGGTGCCGGACCGTCCCTCGTCCCGCAGGGCGTTCAGGACGGCTTCGTGCGTGATCCGGTTGCCCTCGTCCCAGGCGACGCGGAAGGCCTCGGTCTTCGTGAACGAGCGGACCGCGTCGTGCACGAACGGCGCCATCACGCCCTGGGTCGCGCTCATCCGGACCCCGCCGACCCTGGCTCCGCCGACCTGGATCCCGCCGATCTGCACCTCGCGCAGGATGCCCGCGCCGACCGTGTCCGCGATCGCGTCCCGTACGGCCGGGTCGGCGGCGAGCGGCGCCATCGTCGTGACGTAGCGGCCGGAGTCGGTCAGGCCGTACGCCGCCCAGGCCGCCAGCGCGCCGAAGGGCGTGAGGAAGCAGGAGAGGGCGACGAGGACGGCCGACAGGGCGCTCCGGAGACGTGGGGGCACCTCCTCAGGACACGGCCGGGAGGCGTCGTATGCGAGCGGGTCGGGGTTTTTTGACTGCATATGGGTCACATGTCAAACCGAATGGGTGGGGGTGGCCCCGGAACCCTTGGCGGAACTGGGGAGTCCGCTCTCGGGTGGAGGCTTCACCCGAACGGGTGTTTCCTGGAGCTGGGGAGAAGGAGGCCGAACATGCGCACCACTCCGGCCCTGCGGACTCTGGCCGCGGCCCTGCTCACCGGTGGCACTCTCGCCGTCGCGGCGGCGGGCACCACGGCAGCGGCAGCACCGACCACGTACGCCGAAGGACATGGCGGTGGCGGCGGTGGCGGCAGTCCGATCTGGGGCACCATCGTGTCCCGCACGGAACTGAACGTGCGGGAGTCGCCCACCACCCACTCACCCGTCGTCGACGCGCTCTCACCCGGCAGTCAGGACCGCGTCCAATGCGTGGTCAGGGGACAGAGCGTCAACGGAAATCCCGACTGGTACTGGCTCGTCGGCGCGCAGGCCTGGGCCAGCGCCGCGTTCGTCGACACCGGCGGCCAGGGCGTGCCGTCCTGCTCGGACCCGTGTCCGGGCTGGAGGGACGGCGGCAACGACTCCAACTGGGGCGGCGACAACTCCGGCTGGAACAACGACAACAGCTCGTCCTCGTGGAGCACGTCGGCCTCCGGGTCGAGCGCCTCGGGCTCCTGGAGCTGGAGCGCCTCCGGTTCGTCGACCGGCGGCGGCATCTGGAGCTGGGCGCCCTAGAGCGGCCGTAGCGAAGGGATCGTAGCCAGCAAGCACGTGGGCCCCGGCACCAACTCGGTGCCGGGGCCCACGTGTTGCTGTCGTGTCGGGTCAGCGGATGCGGTTGCCCTCTCCGTCCTCGCGTGTGTAGTAGCGGTAGAAGAAGACGAGGAAGACGGCCGCCGTGGTCGCCAGACCGATGGCCGCGGAGCGCAGCACGCTCTCGCCGGTCTGGCTGTAGAGGAAGCCGAGTGCCGCGCCCGCGAAGCCGGACTTGACCAGCGAGTGCAGTTCGCGCTTGAGCAGCGGCGCGAACCGGGCCACCGCCAGGCACAGCACGATGAACGCGAGCGCCGTGACGAAGCCGAACAGAAGGTTCCAGCCGGTGATGGGGCCGCCGCCGCGACGGTTGGCCGCCGCCCAGTAGCCGTAGACGAGTCCCAGGACGACCGGGATCGCGATCTTCGCCACGCGGTGGACGCGTGCGTCGAAGATGTCGGGCAGGTTGCTCGTGAATGTGCCCCGGCCGGTCGTTCCGCTCGGGCCGCTGATGGTGCCCGGGCCGGTCATTCCGCCGGGCGTGGGTGCCGCATGAGCCATGAGAGCACTCCTCTCTCTCCCCGTACTACCAATGCACACCCCGGCGGGGGCGGTGGCAAGTCGGCGTGCGGCCTCCGTTGCGGCGTGTTTCGCTGGGGCGCATGAAGCTCGTACTCTTCGGCGCCACCGGCATGGTCGGCAGCCGGATCGCGACGGAGGCGTCGGCCCGCGGCCACCAGGTCCTGGCGGTCAGCCGCTCCGGCCAGTCGCCCGTCCCCGGGGTCACCGCCACGGCGGCCGACGCGACGGACCCGGCGCAGGTCGCCGAGGTCGCGCGCGGCGCCGACGCGGTCGCCTCCGCGTGCGTACCGCCGCGCGACGGCAGTGACCCGCGCGGCCCCTTCCTCGCCCTGAACGAGGCGCTCGTGGCGGGCGTCCGCGCGGCCGGTGTCGGGCGGCTCCTGGTGGTCGGCGGCGCCGGCGGCCTGGAGGTCGCCCCCGGGCAGGCCCTCAGCGACCAGCCCGGCTTCCCCGAGGCCTACCTCCCGGAGGCACACGCCCACCGCGACGTCCTCGCCTACTACCGCGCCCTGGACGACGGCCTCGACGACGGTCTTGACTGGACGTACGTCTCCCCCGCCGCCGAGATCGCCCCGGGCACCCGCACCGGCCGCTTCCGCGTGGGCGGGGACCAGTTCATGACCGACGACCAGGGCCGCAGCTTCATCAGCGCCGAGGACTACGCGGTCGCCTTCGTCGACGAGCTGGAGCGGGACGAGCACCCGCGCGCCCGGATGTCGGTCGCGTACTAACGGTCGTGCGCCGCCGTGGAACGGGGTTCAGGCTGGTGCGCTACGGCGACTCCGGGCGCTCCCCGCTCGACCGGCTGCCCCGCGCCGGGGACCCCGACGCGATCCGGCGGCAGCATCTGCTGCGGGTGCGCGGGCGGAGCGTCGCCTGGATACCGCCGCTGCTGGTGCTCATCAGCATCCTGGTGGTCGACTGGTGGACCGGCGGCGAGTTCCGGACCGTCTCGTGGATCGTGCTCGTGCCCGGGATCGCCGCGGCGATCTGCGGGGTGCGGGGCACGGCCGTGTTCGCGGTGCTCGGCCTCGCCACCTACGTCCTCGCCGACCACGCCTGGCCGCGCCAGTACCAGACCGGGCTGCCCGACTTCATCCTCGTCGGTGTCGGCGGCGCCCTCGCCGTCCTGGCCTGTGTGGTCCGGGTCCGGGGCGAGCGCCGCATGCTGCGGATGCGGGACGTCGCCGAGACCACCCGCCGTACGCTGCTGCGCCCGCTGCCGCCCGGCTGGGGCGGCCTCGACCACGCGGCCGTCTACCTCGCCGCGGACGCCTTCGCCCGGGTCGGCGGCGACTTCTACGACATCCAGCCCGGCCCGCACGGCACCCGCGCCCTCGTCGGTGACGTCCAGGGCAAGGGGCTCGGCGCGGTGGAGGCGGCGGCGGCGCTGCTCGGCACGTTCCGCGAGGCGGGGTACCACGAGCGGGAGCTCGCGACGGTCGCCGCGCGGCTGGAGACCCGGATCCACCGGCACGGGCTGCATCTCGCCGCGCTCGATCGCGAGGACGACGACCGCATCGACCGGTTCGCGACAGCCATCCTGCTGAGCTTCCCCGTCGGCGAACCGGACACCGTCGAGGTCGTCAACTTCGGTCACGAACCCCCGCTGGTGGTCGGCCCGCACGGGGTACGGTCCCTGCCGCCCGGGCACGGACTCCCGCTGGGGCTGGGCGAGTTGGCCCACATGGACGGGCCGCCGCCGACGCTCCGGATCAGCCTCGCGCCCGGTGAGACCCTGCTCGTGGTCACCGACGGGGTGACGGAGGCACGGGACGGGTCCGGCGTCTTCTACCCGCTCAAGTCCCGCGTGGCGGAAGGCGTTTCGGCCGATCCGAGCATCGCGGAACCGTCCCGCCTCGTCGCCTACGTCCGTGACGGCACCCTGCGGCACAGCGGCGGCCATCTCGCCGACGACACCACGGTCTTCGCGGTACGGCGGTCCTGACATCACCCTTTGCGACAGCAGAGGTTGGGCAGAGGTTACGGTGCTGAGGTACGAAGTGAACGATGTGATCGCTGTGTTCGACGGTTCGGGGGAGGGCGTATGCCTGGAACGGTGCTGCTGCTCGCGGCCTCGCCGGTCGGCAGGGGCCGGCTGGTGGACGCGGCCTCCGTACTCCCCGTCCTCGCCGCCGTCGACCCCGCCGTCCTGTCCGGCACCGACACCGCCAACGTTGTCGAACTCGCCGACCCGCTGGAGCCGCAGGCCGTACTGACCCGGTTGCGGGCCGCCGCCACGGCACCGGGTCCGTTGACCGTGTTCGTCACCGGCCAGCTCCAACTCGACCGGAAACAGCACCTTCCGCATCTGGCCCTGGCCCGTACGACCCCGGCGACCGTCCGCTACACCGCGTTCCCCTGGGCCTGGTTCCGGGAGGAGCTGCGCCTGCGCGCACCCGGGACGACGACGTTGCTGCTCGACCTGCACACGGATGCGGAGACCTGGCAGTGGCTGCGGGCTCATCCCCTCGACTCGGGCCGCACGAACGCGGTTTACGGTCGCATCGCCCCGCCACCCGCTCGGCGCAGCGTGGCTGTCCCCTCGTACATGAAGGCGGTCGCGACGATCCTGCGCAGCGGGTGGCGTCCGCCGGTTGAGCAGTTGCATCAGCAGGCGGTTGGGCGGCTGGGGGCGGAGGGGTATGCGGACGTGGTGCTTGCGGCGCCAGGAAGCGTTGGGGCGGGGAGCGTTGGGGCGGGCGTCCCTGGGGGCTTCGCCCCCAGACCCCCATCGGCCCTGAAGGGGCCTCGTCCTCAAACGCCGGACGGGCTGGATTTTGCGGGCCTGAGTGGAAAGAGTGCGCCGCAAGGCCAGGAGAGCGCGCCGCAAGGGCGAAGCCAGGTCAACGCGCCGCCGAGCCACGACAACGACCCGCACATCGCCGTCGCCTCCGCCGCGCAAGCCGGGCGTCATCTCGACGCCGACGCCCTGGCCGCCGAGCACGAGCAAGCCGCTGTCCGTGCACACGGCCGGGGTTCCGAAGAAGCGCTGCACTGGATCGAAGTGCGGGCCGATCTGGCGATGTTGGCCGGGGATCCGGTGCGGAGCTGTCGGGCCTGGCTCGCGGTGGCTGCGGCGAGGTTGGCGGCGGGACAGTCACCCGACACAGCCGCCGTCGAGGCGGCCGTGGACCGGGCCCATCACCAGTGGGGGCAGATCCACGACCCTGCCCCCGCCCGTGAACTCGGGCTCACGCTCGCCGAGTTGAGGAGCCGGGTGCCGGGGCGCCGTGCGGGTGCGCTGGACCACGTACGGAAGCAGCTGCTTCAGCTTCAGCCGCAGGGCTAGGCGGTAGTTCGGGCCAACTCCACCTCCAGCGCCGTCATTTGCATGTCCAGGGCGAACTCGAAGCGTTCGTCGAAGGTGCCGGCGATGACGTGGGCGGAGGCCTTGCGCAGGGCCGGGAACGTGTCGTCGTCGAAGGCCAGTACGGGGTCGGGGGCGTCGGCGGACTGGGCCTGTTGTTCCTGGGTGATGCCGAGGATCAGGTAGAACACGGTCCAGTTCGCCCAGGCCGCTGTCCGGGGTGGGAAACCCGCGTCCAGGAGGGTCTGGATCATCGTGTCGGCCAGCCGGTACGTGTGGGTCTCCGTGGTCGCGATTCCGGAGACCAGGCGTGCTCCGTCGCGATGGGCCAGGAGGGCTCCCCGGCTCCAGCGGGCGAGGGCGCGGAAGCGGTCGTCCCACCGCGCGGGGAGGGTGTCGACCTCCAGCCCCGTGAAGATGGCGTCCGACATGAGGACCAGCAGGCGCTGCTTGTTCTCCGCGTGCCACCGGACGGTGTTGTGCTGCACGCCCAGCCTGTCCGCGACGGCGCGCATCGTCACCTTGTCCAGGCCCTGCTCGTCGAGCACGTCGAGTGCCGCGTCGACGACCGCCGCACGGCTTATGCCCATGGTGCGCCTTCCTTCATGACCCCTCGCCCCCCTCGGCCCCTCGGCTCCTCTTGTCCGGTGGCCAACGATATAGATGATCGCTCTTGTCCATTGGACAAGGGGGCGATACCGTTGGTCAGTGCCCAAGAGGTGAGGAGTGTGCCGTGTTCCTGGATCCTGAGTTCCTTCCGGTTTATGAGTCGCTGCCGGAGATGGACGTGTTCGCCGATGTGCCGGGGGCCCGCGTGGCCCTGAGCGCGGCCAGCGGCGACGGCAAGCCGGACGGCGAGGTGAACGTCGAGGACCGTGAGGTCCTCGTGGAGGGCGTGGACGGGCACGCGCTGAACCTGCGGGTCTACACCCCCGTGTCCCGGAGCGCCGCCCCGCTGCCCGTGGCGCTCTGGATCCACGGGGGCGGGTTCGTCCTCGGCGGGCCCAACGCGGAGGACGCCACCTGCCGGCGGCTGACCGCGGAGCTGGGTATCGCCGTCGTCGCCCCGGACTACCGGCTCGCCCCCGAGCACCCCTACCCCGCCGCGTTCGACGACTGCTACGCCGCCCTGCGCTGGGTCGTCGACGAGGCGGACGCCCTGGGAGTCGACGCAGCGAGGCTGGCCCTGGGCGGGCACTCCGCCGGTGCCGCCCTGGTCGCGGCCGTGGCCCTCGCCGCCCGGGACCGGCAGGGGCCGCACATCAGGTACCTCCACCTCGGATACCCGGTCCTCGACGACCGCCTGGAGACCGTGTCGGCCCGGGCCGTCACCGACCCGAAGCTCTTCAACCGCCAAGGGGCGGCGGCCGGTTGGGAGTTCTACCTCCGGGGGAGCGACCCGGAGGCCGGTTACGCCGTACCGGGCCGGGCGAAGGAACTGAGGGACCTGCCGGCCAGCTACATCCTGGTCGACGGGGTCGATCCGGCGCGGGACGAGGCGCTGGAGTTCGCCGCCCGGCTGAGCGCGGCCGGCAACTCCGTCGAAGTCCACCTCGTACCCGGCGTACCGCACATGTTCGACGTCCTGGCCCCGGGCATCCGCGCGAGCCGCCGGGCCGTAGCGGCCTGGACGACCGCGTTCGCCCACGGGATCGGAGCGTCATGAACCAACAGGTCGCCATGAATCAACGGGTCACCACCGACCAACAGGTCGCCACGAACCAACAGGTCGCCATCGCGGGAGCGGGGCCCGTCGGGCTCTGGCTGGCCGCCGAGCTGCGGCTCGCCGGGATCACGGTCACCGTCCTGGAGCCGCGCCTTGAGCCCGATCCGAAGTCCAAGGCGCTCACCGTCCACCCCCGCACCATCGAGCTGCTGGCCTCCCGCGGACTGGAGAAGCCCTTCCTCGAAGAGGGCCTGCACATCCCCAGCGGGCACTTCGCGGTCCTCGACAGCCGGCTCGACTTCGGCCTGCTGGAGACCCGCTACCCCTTCACCCTGGCGCTGCTCCAGAGCCGTACCGAGGAACTGTTCGAGATCCACGCGCGAGCCGCCGGCGCGGACATCCGCCGCGGCCACCGCGTCACCGGTCTGACCGAGACCCCCGACTCGGTCACCGTGCACATCGAGGGACCCGACGGCCCGTACGACGAGGAAGCGCTCTACGTGGCCGGCTGCGACGGCACCCGCAGCACAGTCCGTACGAGCGCCCAAATCCCTTACCCCGGCGACGACTTCACCGTGCTGGGCTTCCTCGGTGACGTCGTCCTGGACGAGCCCCCGCCCGGTGCGGCGTTCAGCAAGACCGGCATCGACGGCCTCGTCATGATCGTCGCGCTGCCGGGCGGCCTGCACCGCGTCGTCGGCACCGTGCCCGCCGACGTCCGCACCGACTGGCCCGGCGACCTCACCCTGGAGGAACTGCGGGCGAACGTCCGGCAGGTCACGGGCACCGACTTCGGTCTGCACTCGCCGACTTGGCTGTCCCGCTACGGCAACACCAGCCGCCAGGCGGAGCGTTACGTCAAGGGCCGGGTGGTCCTCGCCGGTGACGCCGCCCACCAGCACATGCCCGCGGGCGGGGTGGGGCTCAACGTCGGTGTCCAGGACGCCACCAACCTCGGCTGGAAACTCGCGGCCACCATCCAGGGCCGGGCGCCGGCCGGTCTGCTCGACACGTACCACGACGAGCGCCACCCGGTCGGCGCCGACCTGCTGGAGCACACCGCCGCCCAAACGGCGCTGATCGCCGCGTTCACGCCGGACGGCCAGCGGCTGCGTTCGCTGCTCAGCAAACTCGTCGCCGAGCAGCCCGAGTTGAGCCGGACCCTGGGCGAGCGCCTGTCCGGGCTGCACGTCGCCTACGACGCCCCCACGGCCGACGCGCACCCGCTCGTGGGCCGGCGGGCGCCCGACCTCGCCTTCACCGACGGCGGCGACACCGTGTTCGCCCTGCTCCGGACCGGCCACCACGTCCTGCTCGACCTGCGCGGCCCCCACGCCAACCGGGAAACACCCCTGGCCACCGCCGAGGACGGCCCCTTGGTCACCCGCACCGCCACGCTCACCGGGGAACACGCCCCCTGGGCGGAGGTCACCGCCGCCCTGATCCGCCCCGACGGCCACGTGGCCTGGGCGACCGAGGAACACGACCCCGGAAAACTCCCGACCGTCACCCGGGATGCCCTCGACCAGGCCGGCCTCACCGGGACCGACCGGTAACGGCCCCGCCCGCCACGCCCGGCCACGACTCAACTCACCCTCTCCACAACACCCTTGGGAGTACGCATGTCCGCGGAGATGATCAACCCCCCGACGCTCGCCCCGCCCGTCATGAACCTCTACACGCAGGTCGTCGCCGCGACCGGCACCCGGTTCGTGGCCATCGCCGGGCAGGTCGCCATCGACGCCGAGGGGCAGCTCGTCGGGCCCGGTGACTTCGCGGCCCAGGCCGAGCAGGTCTTCCGCAACCTCGGGGCCGCGCTCGAAGCGGCCGGGGCCACCCCGGCGGACCTGATCAAGATGACGATCCATGTCGTGGGCCACCGCCCCGAGATGATCGACACGGTCTTCACCGCCGGCAGCAAGGCCTTCGACGGCGAGTGGCCGCTGCCGGCCAGCACCTACCTCGGCGTCGAGGCGCTCGGCCTGCCGGAGTGGCTCATCGAGGTCGACGGCTACGCGGTCACCGCCTGACGCGGAGCCACCAGGACACAGGCCACCAAGACACGGGCCACCCCGGCACAGGCCAACCCGGCACGGGCCACCCCGGCGACCGCGTCTACTTCACCGTCAGGAACTCCAGCGCGCCGGACACCAGGGTCCGTACACCCGGGACGACCGTCACCAGGTCGGGTGCGAAGTTCGGGCTGTGGTTGCTGGGGACCGCGTGGAACTTCTCCATCAGGTCCGTGCCGGGCGCCGCGTCCCACACGTCCGCCGGGGTGCTCGTCACGAACCAGTAGGAGTACGGGACGCCCTCGGGGACCAGCCGGGGAAAGTCCTCGCTGCCCGTCGCCGGGCCGGGGTCGAAGACCGTGCCCGCGCCGAGGACCTCGGTGTGCACGGCACCGATCCGGCGGTCGGTGTCCGCGTCGTTGACCATCGTCGGGAGGCTGGTGCCGATGGTCACCTCGGGCTCGCGCGGGCAGCCCGCGGCGAGGCACTCGCCGGACGCGATACGGCGGATCGCGGCGATCATCCGCTCCCGCACGTCGTCGGACTGGGTGCGCAGGTTGAGGGAGATCCGGGCCTCGGTCGGGATGATGTTGTGCCGGGTGCCCGCCTCGATACGTCCCACGGTCAGGACGGCGGAGTCACGGGCGGCGATCTCCCGGGAGACGACCGTCTGAAGGCGGGTCACCAGGTACGCGGCCGTGACGACGGGGTCGACCGTCGCCTCGGGGCGTGAGCCGTGACCGCCGAGGCCGTGGACGACGATGTCGATGTCCGTCGAGGCCGACATGATCAGGCCGGGCACGTGCGGGTAGAACCCGGCGGGCCCCGGCGCCGCGTGCTGGGCGAGCAGCACGTCCGGCCGCGGGACGCGCTCGTACAGGCCGTCGGCCACCATCGCCGCAGCGCCCGAACCCGTCTCCTCCCCGGGCTGCCCCACCAGCACCAGCGTCCCCGACCAGGTGTCCCGCCCGGCGGCCAGCGCCTGCGCGGCACCGGCCAGCCAGGTCACGTGCAGGTCGTGCCCGCAGGCGTGCATCACACCGGGGACCGAGGAGGCGTACGACAGCCCGGTCTCCTCCCGCACCGGCAGCGCGTCCATGTCGGCGCGCAGCAGGACGGTCGGGCCGTCGCCGTTGCGGAGCACTCCGGCGACGCCGGTACCGCCGATGCCCTCGACGGTGTCGTAGCCCGCCTTGGTGAGGCGTTCGGCGAGCTTCGTGGCCGTGCGGTGTTCGCTGCCGGACAACTCGGGGTGCCGGTGCAGGTCCCGGTAGAAGTCCTCCAGGTCGGGGACCGGGAGGTCGGCGGTGAGGTCAAGTGCGGTGCGCGCGGCGGGGGATGAGGTCACGGAGGCAGCGTATGCGCGCCGGATGTGCGTGCGGGAGCCCAGCCGGTCCCCGCGATCCCGGTGTGGGGGCCGCAGCCGCTGATCCGGCTGTCACTCACCCGTACGGCCCAGCTCACGCGGCCACGTCCGCACGGCGCTGCTCCACTGATGAGGAACGAAGAACAAGGGGGCCGGTAGTACCCACTAGGACCCACCGAAGGAAGTGCCGCCCATGGCTGTTCCCGAAGCCACCCTCGCCATCAACTTCACCCAGGGGCTGAACGACGCCTGGTCGAAGGTCGCGCAGTTCGTGCCGAAACTCATCGGCTTCCTGGTCATCCTGGCCATCGGCTGGTTCGTGTCGAAGATGATCGCCCGCGTCCTGGACCGGGTGCTGCGCAAGGTCGGCTCGGAGAAACTCTCCGAACGTGCCGGTACGGAACGGTACTTGAGGGATTCCAAGTACGACATGACCGGCATCGTGTGCAAGATCGTCTACTACGCGCTGATGCTGATCACCCTCCAGCTCGCGCTCGGCGTCTTCGGCTCCAACCCGGTCAGCACGATGATCAACGGCATCGTCGCCTGGCTCCCGCGCGGCATCGTCGCGGTCGTCCTGGTGGTCGTCGCGATGGCCATCGCCAACGCGGTCCGGGGCATCGTGGGCAGCGCCCTGTCGTCCATGTCGTACGGCAAGATGCTCGCGACCATCGTCTGGGCCTGCATCATGGCGCTCGGCGTGATCGCGGCCCTCGGCCAGGCGGGCATCGCCACCTCGGTCACCCAGCCGGTGCTCTACGCGGCCCTCGCGACCGCGGCCGGCATCCTGATCGTCGGCGTCGGCGGCGGCATGATCACCCCGATGCGCCAGCGCATGGAACGCATGCTGATGGCCGCCGAGCGCGAGACCACCAACGCCAGGGGCAGCCTCACGGCCTACCAGTCGGGCCGCCAGGACGCGATGACCAACCAGCCGGTGCGCGAGCGCACGGACCTGCCGGGGTCGTCGGACATGTGAGTCGCACGGCTACGCTGGGTCGTACTGTCGCGAAGGAGATGGCGGTATGACCCAGCAGACCATTTACCAGCATCTGCGTGAGTTGCGGGATCATTTCACGCCGCCGCAGGGTTTCACCTTCCCCGAGATCAGCAACGGCACGTTCGTCATGATGATGAGCCCCCGCCCCCGGCACCAGCTCACGGCCGTGGACGTGCGCGACCAACTGGCCGGACAGCTGCCGCCCGGAATAATCGCCGCGGAGGCCACGGACACGGATGACGCGTCCCTCGGCACACTGCGCATTCCTGACCTGCTCGTGGTCCCGCGCTCGGCCATGGAGACGGACGATCCGCTGGACCCGCACGAGATCCTGCTGGCCATCGAGATCGTCTCCCCGTCGAACCCCGGCAACGACTACGACGCCAAGAGCCACGACTACCCGGCGATGGGCATCCCGCACTACCTCATCCTCGACCCGCGCGACGGCACCTGGACGTACCAGTGGGGAATCGACACCCACAGCGGCCGCCCCGCCTACGGCAACCGTCTTCAGCGGCAGCCGTACGGGACCCCGCTCGCCGTCACCACCGAGCTGGGCACCTGGAAGCTCGACACGAGCGGGCTGCCGCTCTACTCGCGCAAGGACATGATGCTTCCGCCGGAGTGAGCGGAGCGGGACACGTGGTGCTGGGCCGGCGAATGGTCCGCGGCCTTGGCCGGGCTCGCGTTCGCCGCTCCGATCAGGGCGGCTACGGCGATGACGGCGGCGCAGAATCCTCTGACGTAACGCGCGGACATACCTACCTCGCAACGACAGTGACAGCGACAACGACGGCGACGACAGCGATGAGTTAAGCACGCTTAATGCGTGCCTAACTTAGAGGGTCGAAGTGCGCAACGGGAAGGGCTTCAGGGCGAGTTGAGTTACCGGAAACCCTTTTTCAGTCACCGTGGCGCTGCCCGGGAAGCAGCCCGTGCCGGTGCACCAGCCAGCTGATGGCGGTCAGCCTGCACACCGCGTAGTCGTGGCCGACCGGCTCCCGCCAGTCCAGTTCCGCGAGCGCGTCCAGGAAGCCGAGCGCGTAGTCCGTGAGGTCGGCGCGGTCCGGTGGCGGGGGCAAAAGATCCGGGCCGCCCGCCGCGAGGCGTTCACGCAGTTCAGCCACGTGCTGGTCGACGGCGGCCACGAAGGCGGGCTCGAACGCGAACTCCGCGAAGCGCGGCGCGTACAAGTCGCTGATCTTGGCCAAAGGGGACATTTCTCCACCGTACGTTACGAGCGTTATGGAGAGTTCGTGATTCTCATCACCCAGGCGGCGTCAAGTAGTTACTCTCGGCGACAGGCCGGTAACTACTCGGAGGTGACTGTCGCATGGTCCACGTTCGCCAACTCGACCCGAGCGCATCCCCGTTGGACTACTTCGGCTATGAATGCCGTCGGTTGAGGGAGGCGGCGAGTCTCACGCTGGAGGGCCTCGGCAAGATCCTCTACTGCACCGGCTCGCTCATCGGGCAGATCGAGACGGCCCAGAAGGTCCCGACCCGGAACTTCGCCGAACGCCTCGACGCCGCGTTCATGACGGACGGGTCCTTCACCCGCATGATCGGCATGGTTCTGCGGAGCCAACTCCCCAACTGGTTCCAGCCGTACGCGGAGATGGAAGCGAAGGCCGCCTTCATCTCCACGTATCAGTGCCAGGTGGTGTACGGACTGCTTCAGACGCCGGAGTACGCGGCGGCGGTGTTGGCCGTCGACTACCCGGACAAGATCGAGGAGATGGTCGCGGCGCGGATGGAGCGGCAGCGCATTCTGGAGAAGAAGCAGCCGCCTGCGGTTTGGGTCGTCCTGGACGAGGCCGTGCTGCTCCGGGAGATCGGCGGCCGTGAGGTCATGCGCAAACAACTCGCCCGTCTAGTGAGCTTTCGCGAGAACCCCTGGGTGAACATCCAGGTGCTGCCGTTCTCCGCGGGCGCGCACGCCGCGACGATGGGTTCCTTCAATCTCCTGCGCTTGGACGACGACCCCGACATCTACTACTCCGACGGCTACGACCAGGGGCACATGACCGCCAACCCGGAAGTCATCAGGGAACGTTCGGTCGGATACGCTCGCTTGCAGGCCACTGCCCTCTCGGTGGAGGACTCGGCCGATCTGATCGCGCGCGTGATGGAGGAACGTTATGGAGACCGGGCGGAAGACGTGGCGTAAGTCCAGTTACAGCAGCACCAACGGCGGTGACTGCGTCGAGTGCGCCCCTCTCGGCACTGTGGAGTGGCGTAAGTCGTCCTTCAGCGGCAGCAACGGCGGTGACTGCGTAGAGGTCGCTACCGGTGCCCCCTGCGTCGCGATCCGTGACTCCAAGAACCCCGGCGGGGCTGTTGTCACCATCAGCCGCGCCCACTTCGAGGACTTCATCAACTCGCTCTCCGTGTAACTGAGTTACTCGCCAGTCTGTAACTCGGCTTACTGGCATGATTAATGCATGGTGAGACGGGACGACCCGGAAGTCATCGGGCGCAGGGTCCAGCAGTTGCGGCACGAACGCGGGCTCACCCAGCGGCAGTTGGCCGAGCCCGCCTACACGCCCGCGTACATCTCCACGCTTGAGGCCGGCCGGGTCCGCCCCTCCGACGACGCGTTGCGCCACCTAGCCGAGCGACTCGGCGTCGCCTACGAGGAGTTGGCGACCGGCCGCCCCGCCCACCTCGCCACCGAACTGCGCCTGCGCCTGACCGAGGCCCAACGCACCCTGGCGACAGGGGAGTCGGAAGAGGCCACCGAGCAGTACGCCGATCTCCTTGAGGAAGCGGTGTCGCTGGGGCTGGCGGACGAGGAGGCGGTGGCACTGCTGGGGCTGGGTGAATGCGGCCTCGACACCGGCGACTTGACCGCCGCCCGCCTGCACTTCGAGCGCGCCGAGCAACGACTGGCCGACGAACCGCTCCCCTCCCGCGTCCCGGCGATCCGGGGCCGAGCGGTCGCTCACTACCTCACCGGTGAACTCCGTTACGCCGTCTACCTGTTGGAGTCCACCCTCGACGAGCTGAACCGGGGCGGCCTGCACGACCCGGATGCCCTGCTGCTGCTCTACGCGAGCGCGATAGGGCCGTACATGGACATGGGCGCGCACGCGAGGGCGGCCCAGGCGGCGGAGTTGGCGCTCGCGCTGGCGCCGCAGGTGGCGGACCCGGCGCTGCTGGCCCGTATGCACAGGTCGGTGGCGCGGACGCTGATAGCGGAGGGCAAGGTCGCCGAGGCCGACGCCTCCCTTGCCAAGGCCGCCGATCTGTATCGCCAACTCCAGTTCCGTACCGAACTCGCCAACTGCCACTGGATGCGCGGCTACGTCTACGCCCAGGACGGCGAACTGGAGCGCGCCGAGGTCGAGTTGAGACAGGCGCTGGCCATGCTGACGGCGAAGCGCGCGGCCCTCTACAGCAGTCAGGTCGCCGTCGAGCTGGCCGACGTACTCCACAAACGCGGCAAGTCCGACGAGGCCGCCGCCCTCCTCCACGACGTCCTCAGCGACCTCAGCTCCGAACGCGGCGCCCTGCACTCCGCCGCCGCCCACCGCCTCCTCGGCATCATCGCCGAGGACGCCCGCGACACGGACGCGGCCGAGGAGCACTACGTCCGCGCCCTCAGCCTGCTGGAACGCGCGGGCGCGGCCGGCGACCTGGCCGACCTGTGCCGGATGCTCGGCGACCTGCTCCGCCGTACCGGCCGGGTGGAGGCGGCCCTGGACGCGTACCGCACCGGCCTCGGCCACCGCACCGCCCCCGGCACGACCACCCTCGGCCCGGCCCCCGCACAGCCTCCTCTTTGACAAATCGGGGATACCGCACAGCGCCGACGGTTACCGTGCGACGTACGAGTCGTAGCCGTAGTGGTGTGAAACGGGATGAGACAGGCGCGTGCGGGTGCAGAACGAACGGACCGTGGTCGACGGCCTGCGCCTGGCCGTACGCGCCATGGTCTACGCGGTCCTGGGCGGCGCGGCGCTCATAGCCATCGCCACGGTCGTCTCGGTCCTCGGCCCGATGGTGGCGATGGACCTCTACACCCCGGCCGTGGCGGCCTGGTGGACGGTCTTCACGGCGGTCGCCGTCCAGGGCGTCCCCTTCCTGCTGCTGGGCACGGCGGTGTCGGCGGCGATCGGAGCGTTCGTCCCGGAACGGGTGTTCACTCGCCTCCTCCCCCGCAACCAGGCCCTGGCGGTCCCGATCGCGGGCGCGGCCGGGGTGGTCCTGCCCGGCTGCGAATGCGCGTCGGTACCGGTGGCGAGCAGCCTGATGCGGCGGGGGGTGGCCCCGGCGGCGGCGCTGGCGTTCCTGCTGTCAGCCCCCGCGATCAACCCGGTCGTCCTCGTAGCCACATCGATCGCGTTCCCGAACCAGCCGAAGATGGTGCTGGCCCGCCTGGTCGCGTCGCTGGCGACGGCGGTGGTGATGGGCTGGCTCTGGGCGAGATTCGGCAAGGAGGAGTGGCTACGCCTCCCGAAGCGCACGCAGGCTGCCGCCACTTCCCCGACCGGCGTGAAGGCCTTCGTGGCAGGCCTGCAACACGACTTCCTGCACGCGGGCGGCTTCCTGGTCCTGGGCGCGGGGGCGGCGGCAACGTTCAACATCGCCGTACCGCGCTCGGTCCTGGCCGTCTTCACGGGTTCGTCCTGGCTGTCGCTCCTCCTGCTGGCGTTCCTCGCGGTCGTGTTGTGCGTGTGCAGCGAGGCGGACGCCTTCGTGGCGGCCTCGCTGAGCGGCTTCTCCCCGGCGGCGAAACTGGCGTTCATGGTGGTGGGCCCGATGGTCGACCTGAAACTGATCGCGCTGCAAGCGGGCACCTTCGGCCGAGCCTTTGCGCTCCGCTTCTCCTCGACGACATGGCTGGTGGCGGTGGTCAGCAGCACGCTGGTGGGTTGGTGGTTGCTGTGAGGCGCTACGGCTCGGCGGTCCTGCTGCTGCTGACGGGCGGAGCGGTCCTACGGATCTCCCTCTTCAGCGAGCTGTATCTGCGGTACGTGCAGGCGGCGTTGAGGCCGTACCTGGTGGTGTCGGGGGTGCTGTTGATGCTGCTGGGGTTGGTGGCGGCGGTGAGGGGGATGCGGCATGGGGAGGACGAGGACGAGGACGAGGACGAGGACGAGGACGAGGAGGAGGAGGGAGAGGTCGAGGTCGAGGTCGAGGAGGAGGAGGGAGAGGTCGAGGTCGAGGTCGAGGTCGAGGTCGAGGTCGAGGTCGACGAGCATGGCCACTCGCACTCCCACTCCCACGCGCACGCGCACGGCGGCCCGCGTATCGCCTGGCTGCTGACGCTCCCCGCCCTGGCGCTCCTGCTCTTCCCGCCTCCCGCGCTGGGCTCGTACAGCGCGTCACGCGAGGAGGCACAGCGTGCGGCGCAGGGCACAGGCACCTTCTCGGCGCTGCCCGCCGGGAACCCGCTGGACATCTCGGTCGCCCAGTACAGCTCCCGCGCGATCTACGACACCGGCCACTCCCTCAAGGGCCGCACCCTCCGCATGACCGGCTTCGTCACCCACGGCTCCAACGGCACCTGGTACCTCACCCGCCTCCTGGTCACCTGCTGCGCGGCCGACGCCACGATCAGCAAGGTCGAGATCCGCGGCGACGAGGCGGACGGCGCCCCGCAGACCGACAGCTGGGTCACGGCCACGGGCGTGTGGGTACCCAAGGGCAAGCTGGGGACGGACGGGGCGTGGCCGCCGATCCTCAAGGCGACGGTGGTCAAGCAGGTGAAGGAACCGGCGGACCCGTACGACAAGCGTTGAGGCCGACTCGGTTCAGGAGGCTCGCTTGTCCTCGACGTGGACGACATGGAGTTCCGTGCCGTCCCGATGACGCTTGGCACGTCCGAGCAGTCCGACGGAACCGGGCCGAACTTCTTCAGAAGCTCGGTGTCCACGGCGGTCATCCTGCCGCAGAGCACTGACACCGATCCGGTTCCTAGATCTGCACCCGCCCCTGCTTCTGCACCTCCGTCAGCCGCTGTGCGCCGGTCTGCAACGCCTGGCCGGCCGCGTCCACCGGTACGTTCCCCAGGCCGCCGTTCGTGACGGTGATGGTGTCGTCGCCGATGCGGACGGCGGCGGTGTCGAGGGTGAGGGTGGACTGGTCGCCCTCGGGGGTGGTGCCGGTGAGGGTGAGGTGGAGGCCCTCGCGGGCGTCGCCGACGGTGGGGAGGGTGGCTTCCGTGACCGTCACGGTCTGGGTGCCGGAGCGGGTGGTCGTCGCCGTGAAGTTCGCACACTTCTGGGGGAGGGTGCGGAGCCAGTCCAGGGTGCGGGTCACGTCTGCCTGGGGGAACGCGGCCACCTGATAACGGAGTTGGGCCTCGTCGTCGGTGTCGTCCAGGGTGGTCACCGCCTGGGTGGTGGCGGGGGTGCCGAGGAGTTCGTCGGCGTAGAGGGCGTCCAGGAGGCGTTGGCAGTCGGGGACGTTCGTCTTCGCCTTGAGCAGGGTGTCCCGCCAGGTCGCCGTGCCTTGGGTCGGGGTCCAGGGGGCGCCCAGGTCCGCGTCCGTGATCAGCGCGGCCTGGGCCTGGGCCGGGGTGAGGACGGGGGCGGCGGCGGGGGACGCGTGGGCGGCGGGGGTCGTCCGCACGGCCGAGGGGGAGGGCGCGGTCGTCACCGTGTGCAGGATGGCCTCGTTCGCGCAGCCGGCCACGGTCAGCAGTGTGCCCGCGGCGAGGAGGATCAGGGCCGGGGTGCGGGTCATCGAGGGTCCCTCCTGGGGCGGGGTGCCGGATCGTTCCCCCAACGGCACCATCGCCCAGGCCTGCTCACCAGCGCGCCGGGCCGTCCGGGTGAGTGGGGGTGCGGGGGTTGCGGATCGGGTGCGGGCCCGGTGGGGGCTGGTCGCGCAGTTCCCCGCGCCCCTAGAAGACGGGGGCGTCGGTTGCGGGTCGAGTGCCGGTCCGGTGGGGGCTGGTCGCGCAGTTCCTCGCGCCCCTGGGGAGGTTGGCGCTCGGGTTGGCCTCAGCGCTGACCCCCTGTTTTTAGGGGCGCGGGGAACTGCGCGACCAGCCCCCACTGCCCCGCAGCCGAAAATCGATGGCCGGAGTTTTCGTGCGGCTGCTAGCGTCCGCCGTGTGAAGCGCGCCAAGCCATTCCCGTCCTTCTGGACGACGACGCCGGAGACTGTCCCGGCGCGCTGACTGCTGAACCGAGTCGAAGCCCCGGGGCGAGTGCCCCGGGGCTTCGTCGTCGCCGGATTCCTCGCCCCGCCAGCCGCAAAGCGAGGAACCCCGCCATGTACGACCACCGCCGCCTCGGCCGCGAACTCGACCTCTTCGACACCGACCCCCTGATGGGCGCGGGCCTGCCGTACTGGCTCCCCGACGGCGCGACCGTACGCCACGAACTGGAGGAGTACGTAAGGGAGTTGGAGCGCTCCGCCGGGTACAGGCACGTGTACTCGCCCGTGCTCGGCAAGCGCGAGCTGTACGAGATCTCCGGTCACTGGTCCCACTACAGCGAGGACATGTTCCCGCCGATGAAACTCGGCGGCGAGGAGGTCGTACTGCGGCCCAGTCTCTGTCCGCATCACGCCCTCATCTACCGGTCCCGCTCGCACAGTTACCGCGAACTACCCCTCCGCATCGCCGAGTTGGGCGGCATGTACCGCTCCGAACTCTCCGGCGTCCTCGGCGGCCTCACCCGCGTCCGCGCCATCCAGCTCAACGACGCCCACATCTTCTGCACCCTGGACCAGGCCGTGGAGGAAGCCCGCACCGCCCTGGACCTCATCACCCGCGCCTACGCGGACCTCGGCATCCGCGCCTCCCGTCATCGGCTCTCGCTGCCGGGGGACGGCGCCAAGTACGTTGCGGATCCGGCCCTTTGGCGCCGGGCCACCGCGATGCTGAAGGAGGTCCTCGACACCTCCGGCGTCGTCTACGAGTCCGCCGAGGGCGAGGCCGCGTTCTACGGCCCGAAGATCGACGTGCAGATCGCGGACGCGGCCGGCCGCGAGGCCACCCTCTCCACCGTCCAGATCGACTTCCACCAGCCCGAACGCTTCGACCTGCACTACATCGGCGCCGACGGCGCGAAACACCGGCCGGTGATGGTGCACCGCAGCGTCATCGGGAGCGTGGAACGGGCGGTTGCACACCTGGTGGAGGAGCACGGCGGGGCGTTCCCGGCGTGGCTGGCGCCGGTGCAGCTGGTGGTGCTGCCAGTGTCGGAAGCGCAGGAGGGACAGGCGTACGACCTCCTCCGTCAAGCCCAAGTGCAGGGCCTGCGCGCTGAGTTGGCCGGTCCCGAGCAGGGCAGCCTCGGTGCCCGCATCCGAGCGGCGCGACTCGTCCCGTACCAAGCCGTGATCGGCGAACGGGAAGCCGCCGACGACCTGGTCGCCGTACGCCTGCGGGACGGGCGGCGGATCGAGCCGCTGGCGCCCGCCGAACTCCTGCACCGCATCGGCGCCCGGGTCGAGGCACGTGGCGCCGAACTGTGGGCGGATGCGTAAGGTCACCCTTGATCCGCCGAACAGCTGCGAGAGGAGCCTGCCGTGACCGGTCAGCCCATCCCCGTGATCATCGACTGCGACACGGGGGTCGACGACGCCCTGGCGCTGCTGTTCGCCGTCCGCCACCCGGGCCTGGACCTGCGCGCGGTCACCTGTGTCGCCGGGAACACCGATGTCGACCAGGTCGTACGGAACACGCTGATCGTCCTGGACCACGCCGGTGCCGGTGACATCCCGGTCGCGCGGGGTGCGGCCCGGCCGCTGATCGAGCCGGCGCGTTCGGCGGCGCACGTCCACGGGCAGGACGGCATGGGCGACATGGGGCTGCCGGACTCCACCCGTACGCCGGTCGACGTGGACGCGGTGACCCTGCTGCGCCGCGAGATCCTGGCGTCGCCGAGCCCGGTCACGCTCATCCCGACGGCGCCCCTGACGAACATCGCGCTGTTGCTGCGGACGTTCCCGGAGGTCACCGACAACATCGAGCGGATCGTGTTCATGGGCGGCGCGGTGGCGGTCGGGAACGCCACGCCGGTCGCGGAGTTCAACGTCTGGCACGACCCGGAGGCCGCCGCGATCCTGCTCACCGCCGGGGTGCCGATCACGATGTACGGGCTGGACGTGTTCGAGCGGGTGCAGGTTCCGGCCGCCGATGTGCGGCGGCTGCGGGAGAGTTCGGAGCCCCGGCTGAAGCTCGCCGGCGACCTCCTCGCCCACCGCGACCCGGCCGCCTCCGGCGACCCCACCCCCACCGGCGGCCTCGGCGACGCGGGCGCGGTCTGCGCGGTCGCCGACCCGGGCGGCCTCACCACCCGCCTCCTCCCGGTCGAGGTCTCCCTCGCCCCGGGGCCGGGCCGAGGACAGACGATCGTCGACCGGCGCCCGCGCCACGGCGAGTCCGAGATCCACGACGGCTTGCGCGAACAGGCCCTGGTGGACGTGGGGTTGGACGTGGATGTGGAGCGGTACGTGAAGCTGTGGCTGGAGACGGTCGAGGCATAGAAGGCGTAGAGGGGCAGAAGGGTAGAGGGGTAGGACGGCAGACGCCGGGCCGGGAGTGTGTCCCGGCCCGGCGTCCTGCTTATCAAGCGCTACGCGCTACGCGCTCGACCTGGGGCTACGACTGCGAAGCCCGCCGACGCCGCGTCGCGACCACGATCGCCGCGCCGCCCGCCAGCAGGACCGCCGCCCCGCCGACCAGTGCGCCGGTGTTGCTGCCGCCGCCGGTCTCCGCGAGGTCGCCGCCACCGCCGCCGTTGGGCGAGGGGGCCGCCGCCGGGGTGGTCGACTCGGAGTCGGCCGGGGTCGGGGTCGGGGTGGAGGACTCCGGGGTGGACTCGGAGGCGCTCGGGGTCGGGGTCGAGGAGTCGGAGGCCGGCGGGGTGGACGCCGGGACCGACGGGGGGACCGAGGCCGGGGCCGACGGGGTCGGGGGCTGGGACTCGGTGGTCGTGCAGTCCTTCGTACCGCCGTTCCAGGCCGCGATCAGCTTGTCCTTGATGACCGTGTGGTCGGGGCCCTTGGGCAGGTCGCCGTGGACGAGGCCGTCGCCGGCGTCGGGGTTGCCGTCGAACTTGACCGCGCCGCGGTAGAGGTCGATCTGCGCGAAGCAGCCCTCGTCCGGCACCGCGATGTCGAGCGAGTCGGTCTGGCCCTTCTTCACGGTCACCGTGTCGAAGTCGACGAAGACCTGCCGGCCGGAGGTGGCGAAGGTCGGGCCGTGCGCGATGTACGAGGCGAGCGAGGCGGTGCAGGTGGAGGCGTCACCGGCGGTGCGGACCTTGATGTGGATCTTGCCGTCGTCGGTGGGCTTCAGGTTCTGGTCGTCGACCTTGACGGAGGGGAAGAAGTCCGTGCCGTTCAGCGAGAACTGGCAGCCCTCGGTCTCGGTGACCGTGCCCGCGCCGGAGCCGGGCCGGTAGTGGCCACCGGACCCCCAGCCGTCACCGCCACCGCCGTGGGCCCAGGCGCCGGAGGCACCGCCGACGGATGCCGCGGCGAGGGCGAGGGAGGCGGCGCCCGTCCCCAGCAGGCGACGCACAGTGACACGACTCGCTATGGACATACTTATCCCATCTTGGCCTGACAAGGAGTGGAGGAGTTGCGCAGCGAAGGAAACACCGGGCCCATTGGTCACATGCGCCACAGCGTGTGCACATCGTGGGTCCACCGGAAGTTGACTGTCAACTTCCGTCAGCGCAGCGGGAATTCATAAGGAGACCACGTGACCGACCTGTCCTCCCGTGACCCGGACTGGTGGCGCCAAGCCGTCGTCTACCAGGTCTATCCGCGCAGTTTCGCCGACGCCGACGGCGACGGACTCGGGGACCTCAAGGGCATCACCCAACGCCTCGGTCACCTCGCCGCCCTCGGCGTCGACGCGCTCTGGCTCAGCCCGTTCTACCCGTCCGAACTCGCCGACGGCGGCTACGACGTCGCCGACTACCGCGACGTGGACCCGCGCCTGGGCACGCTCGACGACTTCGGCGCGATGGTCGCCGAGGCCCACCGTCTTGGCCTGAAGGTCATGGTCGACATCGTGCCCAACCACACCTCCCGGCTGCACAGTTGGTTCCAGGAGGCGCTCGCCGCCCCGCCCGGCTCCGCCGCCCGCGACCGCTACGTCTTCCGGGACGGACGCGGTGCGGACGGTCAACTCCCGCCCACCGACTGGCCGTCGGTGTTCGGCGGCAGCGCGTGGAAGCAACTCCCCGACGGGCAGTGGTACTTGCACCTCTTCACGCCCGAACAGCCCGACCTGAACTGGGACAACGAGGAGGTGCGGGAGGACTTCCGCACCACGCTCCGCTTCTGGTCCGACCGGGGCGTCGACGGCTTCCGCGTCGACGTGGCCCACGCGCTCGCCAAGGACCTCACCGATCCGCTCCGCGACGTGGGCCCCATCGCGGCGAACTCCGAGGACGTCCTCGACTCGATCCCGCCGGGCACCCACCCCTACTACGACCGCGACGAGGTCCACGAGATCTACCGCGACTGGCGGCGTACGGTCCTCGACACCTACACCCCGCCCCGCATGGCGGTCGCCGAGGCCTGGGTACCGGCCGCCCGCCGCGCCCTGTACGCCCGCCCGGACGAACTCGGCCAGGCCTTCAACTTCGAGTACCTGGAGGCCGGTTGGGACGCGGACGAACTCCGCGAGGTGATCACCGGCTCGCTCGCCACGGCCCGCGCGGCAGGCGCCTCGGCCACCTGGGTGCTGTCCAACCACGACGTCGTACGACACGCCTCGCGCCTGATGCTGCCCCCGGGCACGGACCCGAACACCTGGCTCCTGTCGAACGGCCGCACCCCGCCCGTCGATACGGCGGCCGGCCTGCGCAGGGCCCGCGCCGCGACCTTGCTGATGCTGGCGCTCCCCGGTTCGTCGTACGTCTACCAGGGCGAGGAACTCGGTCTGCCCGAGGTCGCCGACCTGCCAGTCGAGGCCCTCCAGGACCCGATCTGGGAACAGCAGGGCCACACCCACAAGGGCCGCGACGGCTGCCGGGTACCCCTGCCGTGGACTTCGGCCGGTCCGTCCTACGGCTTCGGGGCGGGGCCCGCGTGGCTGCCGCAGCCGGCGAGCTTCGCGTCGTACGCCGTCGAGGCACAGGACGGGACCGAGGGCTCGACCCTGGAGCTCTACCGCACGGCATTGCGGCTGCGCCGCAAGCTGCTCGAAGGGGAGTCGCTGACCTGGGCTCCGGACAGTCGGCCCGGAGTGCTGCACTTCACGCGCTCCTCGGGCTGGCGGTGTGTCACCAACCTGTCGGACGAGCCGGTCGCCCTGCCGCCGGGGGAGGTGCTGCTGAGCAGCGAACCGGCGGCAGGGGGTGGGGAGTTGGGGCCTGACACGACCGTGTGGCTGGGGGCGTAGCGCGCTCGGCGGCGCACTCACCCCACGGTCGGGGTCTGGGTGGAGCTGGGTGACGCCTCGCCCGGCAGGACCGGCGGCTGGGTGGTGCTGTTCACCGGCGGGGTGAGCACCACCTCCGGCTGGCCCGCGGGCGGGGGCGGCGGGGTCAGGTCCACGGCGGGCAGCTTCGGCGGGGTCGTCTCCTGGAAGAGGACCTGGCTGAAGTTGACCAGTCCGGTGTCCTCCATCACCGTGATGTGGTCCAGGACCGTCGCGTTGGCCTGGTTGGCCAGGATCCGCACCAGGGTGTTCTCGGTCGTCCCGCGGATCTTCGCGATGGTGGCGAAGATCGAACCGTGCGTGACCCGCAGGATGTTGGCGAAGTCCGTGTCGAACTGCTTGCCGCTGTCGCCGTTCAGGGTGTTGATGAACCCCTGCTGCTGCGGGCTGGGCTGGTTCGGGATCGTGATGTTGAGCATGGGTGCGATCTTGCGGACCGTGGAGTCCAGCGCCGCGTGCCCGTCGATGAGGTGCTTGCTCGCGGTGATGACCGCCGGGCTCGCCCCCTTCTTCAGTCCCATCTGGCCGACGGGGTACTCCCACAGCCCTGCCGCGCGCACCTTGACCACGAAGTCGCGGTCCGCCTCGGTCAGCGGCCCCCACTGCGTGTTGGCGATCACGCGTGCGGGCGCGCTGGAGACCGTGGTCACGCCCAGCATTGCCGGATAGGCCATGGCGACGAGGGTCAGGCTGAGGGCACCGCCCACAACCATCGTTCCCGTCGCGTTCCGCGAAAAGCGCACCGTACCTCCTGTGTCGTGGACCGCCCGTCGGCGGTACGGACAGTCAGGAATACGGATCGGGGCCGCGCCCGAAGTCTTTTGTTTTGGCAAAGCCGGAGTGGGGCGTGTCACAAGTGGTGGGGGGTGGGTCCGGTTGCCGTGCCCCGGGACGCGGCCCTGGTGCCCGGCTCGGGTCAGGCGAACCGGCCGGGCTGGTAGTCGCCCGCGGGCATCGTGAGCATGACGTTCATCCGGTTGAAGCTGTTGATGAGGGCGATCAGCGAGACGAGCGCCATGAGCTGCTCCTCGTCGTGGTGCTTGGCGGCGTTCGCCCACACCTCGTCCGAGACCCCGCCGGCCGCGTCCGCGATTCGGGTCCCTTCCTCGGCCAGCTCCAGCGCGGCCCGCTCCGCGTCGCTGAACACGGTCGCCTCCCGCCACACGGCGACGAGGTTGAGCCGTACCGACGTCTCCCCCGCGGCGACCGCGTCCTTGGTGTGCATGTCGGTGCAGAACCCGCACCCGTTGATCTGGCTCGCCCGGATCTTCACGAGTTCCTGCGTGGCGGCGGGCAGCGTCGAGTCCTCGATGACCTTGCCCGCGGCGACGAAGTGCTTCAGGGCCTTGCCGGCGAGCGGACTGGCAAAGGCGTTCAGTCGGGCACCCATGGTGAGCTCCTCTGTTCTGTCGTGGCTGGTGACTACACAGCACTGACGGAACGGGCCCCCAGGAATGTGACAGCCCTGAGTGTGAGCTGGATCTCGCTCCGGCGCGCGGGCGCCGCTCGTGGCAGCGCCGCGACTGAACCCGCCGGACTCTCAGGCCGCTACGGCGGCCACCCCCAACGCCGCCCGCGCCGTGGCGATATGGGCGAGGCCCTCCTTCGCCACCCGCGTCGCCTGGGCGTACTCGTCCGCCGTGTGGGCGGCGGAGAGCTGGGCACCGGCCGCGCGGTGGCACTCGGCGGCGTCGGTCAGTGCCCGGGTCGCGGTCTCGCCGGCGCCCGACCAGATCCTCGCCTCGGGGACCGACAGGCTCGCGCCGAGTCGCAGGACCCAGCCGCTGGCCTCGACCTCCGCGTCCAGGTCGGACAGGTCGGAGTCGCCGCGCGCCCGGTGCGAGCGACGCTGTACGACGACGGCGGACGCCGCCCCGGCGATCAACAGCAGTGCGAGCAGCACGACGTATCCCATCGCTTCCTCCAGGCCTTCACGGTGTACGGGCCGGGCGGATCCGACCCCGTACGTCCATGACACGCCCTGCCTCTGTGCGGGCACATCGATATTCCTGTGCGTCCGCTGCGAGGTTTCCATGGCGGTGAGCCGGAAGGGGTGCGGGAGGCGTGGGAGGCGTACGGGGTCGGGATGAGGCCGTGCGTCCGTCAGGTCAGCTCGCCGAAGCCGAGGGCGACGCGGAAGCCGACGGGCCCGGGCCGCCCGGACCCCCGCCGCCCTCCCCGTCGTTCGTCTCGTCCGGCGCCACCCCCAGCGTCAGCCGCCCCCGCACACCCCGCCCGATGTGCCGCCGGTCGTACTGGAGGTAGAGCAGGCCGCCCTCGTGGCCGTTCTGGGGGTAGATCCCGTCCTCGGTGAGCGTCGTGCGGGTCGCCGTGTTCGAGACGTACGGCTCCAGGACCGACGTCGCGATGACCGACTTCTCGTCGAAGAACAGCTGGCCCGTGAAGCAGGTGTGGCCGCCCTCGTAGCCCGCGTCCGTCCACTCGCCGTCGACGTGGACCTTGACGTGGATGTGGACGCAACGGCCCTGGTACCAACCCGGGAACACCGTCTTGAAGGTGACCTGGCCGTGGCGGTCCGTGTGCCAGGTGCCGCGCAGGAAGCGGTCGGCGTCGGTCGGTCCCTGGTGGCCGCCGCCGGGCGGCGGGCCGTCCGTCGGGGTGCCGGTCGGGGTGCCGGACGGCGGTGGGCCCGTGGGGGCCGGGCCGCCACCGCCGCCGCTGCTCGACTCGTAGCCCGAGTAGATACCCGTCGCGTTGCAGTGCCAGATGTCCACGGCCGCGTTCCGCAGCGGTCTGCAGGTGTCCGCGTCGATCACCTTGAGGTCGAGGGTGAGCGGGATGCCCTCCTGGTCCTCTCTCACATCGCGGCGGATCTTGTCGGCGTCGATGTAGTACGGGCCCTCGGTCAGCTCGGAGGTGAGGGTGTAGCACGCCTCCCCCGAGGCGGTCGGTTTCGGCGGGTGCGGACGCGGGGCGTTCTCCTGCGCCGAGGCGTTCACCGACAGCGCTCCGGCGACGCCCACCGCCGTCACGGCGACACCGCCGGCCACCAGGACCGTACGGCGTGCCAACTGGCCCTTGTCTTCCGGGACTTCGGAGTCCGTGGGGGGCTGAGAATCCATGGGGGGTACTCGGGAATCCGTCATGCCGGGGACGCTAGGGGCGCCCGACGTGACATGAACATGAGAATGCGCTGTGAATCCTGTACATATACGAAAGGGGCTCGAAACCGTCGTCGGTTTCGAGCCCCTCCCACAGGAAAACCTGCGGCCGGACCGTGCTACTTCGGCACTACTTCGGCTGCGGCTTCCGCACCGACAGGTGCAGCTCGCGCAGCCGCGTCTCGTCCAGCTCCGTCGGCGCGCCCATCATCAGGTCCTGCGCGTTGCCGTTGAGCGGGAACGCGATCGTCTCGCGGATGTTCGGCTCCTCCGCGAGCAGCATGACGATGCGGTCGACGCCGGGGGCGATCCCCCCGTGCGGCGGGGCGCCGAAGCGGAACGCGCGCAGCATGCCCGCGAACTGCTCCTCGACGGTGTCACGGTCGTAGCCCGCGATCTCGAAGGCCTTGAGCATGATCTCGGGCTCGTGGTTCCGGATCGCGCCGGAGGACAGCTCCACGCCGTTGCAGACGATGTCGTACTGCCAGCCCAGGATGTCCAGCGGGTCCTGGGTCTCCAGGGCCTCCAGACCGCCCTGCGGCATCGAGAACGGGTTGTGCGAGAAGTCGATCTTCCCGGTCTCCTCGTCCTTCTCGTACATCGGGAAGTCGACGATCCAGCAGAAGCGGAAGACGCCCTCCTCGAAGTGCCCGGCGCGCTTGGCGGCCTCGACCCGCACCGCGCCCATGATCTTCGAGACCTCTTCGAACTCGCCCGCACCGAAGAACACCGCGTGGCCGGGGGCCAGCGAGAGGCGCTTCGTCAGCTCCGCGATGTTCTCCTCCGTGAGGAACTTCGCGATCGGGCCCGTCAGCGAGCCGTCCTCGGTCACGCGGACCCAGGCCAGGCCCTTCGCGCCGAGGGTGACCGCGAAGTCGCCGAGCTGGTCGAAGAACTTGCGGGACTGCGCCGCGACGTCCGGCACCGGCAGCGCGCGGACGTGCTGGCCGGCGAAGGCCTTGAACTCCGAGCCCTCGAACACGTCCGTGATGTCGGTGAGTTCGAGCTTCGCGCGCAGGTCCGGCTTGTCGGAGCCGTACTTCACCATCGACTCGCGGAACGGGATGCGCGGGAAGGGGGAGGTGACCGGCTGGCCGCCCCCGAACTCCTCGAACAGCTCCGTCATCAGCTTCTCGATCGGCTGGAAGACGTCTTCCTGCTCCACGAAGCTCATCTCGACGTCGAGCTGGTAGAACTCGCCCGGCGAGCGGTCCGCGCGGGCGTCCTCGTCACGGAAGCAGGGCGCGATCTGGAAGTAGCGGTCGAAGCCGGAGATCATCAGCAGCTGCTTGAACTGCTGCGGCGCCTGCGGAAGGGCGTAGAACTTGCCCGGGTTCAGGCGCGAGGGGACCACGAAGTCGCGCGCGCCCTCGGGGGAGGTCGCGGAGAGGATCGGGGTGGCCATCTCGTTGAAGCCGAGGGAGACCATCTTCGAGCGGATCGAGGCGATCACCGAGGACCGCAGCATGATGTTGCGGTGCATGCGCTCGCGGCGCAGGTCCAGGAAGCGGTACTCCAGGCGCCGCTCCTCGTTGACCCCGTCCTCGGTGTTGATCGTGAAGGGGAGCGGGGCGGCGGCGCCGAGCAGCTCGACCTCGCCGACCTCGACCTCGACCTCACCGGTCGGCAGGTCCGGGTTCACGTTGTCCGTGCCGCGGGAGACGACCTTGCCGTCGACGCGGACCGTCGACTCCTTGGTCACCTTGTCGAGCGCCTCGTACGCGGGCGTGCCGGGGCGGGCGACGAGCTGCGTGATGCCGTAGTGATCGCGCAGATCGATGAAGAGGATGCCACCCAGGTCGCGCCGATTGTGCAGCCAGCCACTCAGCCGGACGTCGGTGCCGACGTCAGAGGCGCGGAGCTCGCCGCAGGTGTGGGACCTGTACCGATGCATCGTCGTTCATCCAGCCTTCGCGGATCGGGGAGTGTTTCACGTGAAACGTCCGGGGCCGGAGCCCGGACGTCCCAAGGGTACCGGCCACCCATAGATCGCCTCCCCACCATTAACTCCGGGCTCCCTCGGTGGCAGGTTTCGATCTCCTCTTCTTAGAGTGGGGCAATGCGCACTGGTGAGCCCCTGCCCGCCGTGGGGGAGGTACTCGCCGCCCTCGCGACCGGCCTGTGGCATTGGGACACCGCTTCGGAGCTGGTCACGGTGGACGCCGAGGCCGCACGGCTGCTCGGGCTACCCCCCGAACAGACCACCCTCACGGAGGCCCAGACACGGGCCCGACTCCACCCCGTGGACTGGAACGAGATCACGGGGGTCGTCGGGCTGGCCGTCGCCGAGGGCACCCTCGCCGAGGTCCGCATCCGGATCATGGACGAGCGGGGCCGGGTGATCCGCGTCGTCCGCAGCCGGTCCAAGCCGTCCTACAACCCCCAGAAGCGGTCGTACGAGCTGATCGGCACCCTCCAGGAGGTCACCGAGCCCACGCCGGGCACACCGGCCGGGCGGACCGCGGTCACCGGTGACTGGCGACGGTCCCGGGAGGCGTTCCTGCTGGACGCGGGCCGGGCGCTGGCGGAGGCGCGGTCCACGGCGGAGGTGCTGCGGGTCGCGGCGGGCCTGTCGATGCCGGGCTTCTCACCGGACGGCCTCGCGGTGTTCGGGGTGTCGGGCGACCGGCTGACGATCGTCGGCCACCACGGGCACCAGCCGGGCGACGAGGACCCGTTCTCGCACATGTCGATGGTGACGGACTACCCGGCCGCCGAGGTCGTACGGACGGGCCGTGCCGTCTATCTGTCCACGCCCGAGCAGTACAAGGAGCGCTACCCGGTCACCTGGCCGCTGGCCCAGCACTTCCATCGGCAGTCCTGGGCGTTCCTGCCGCTGACGGTCGCCGGGCGGACCATGGGCGCCTGGATGGCGGCCTTCACGTACCCCGTCGCCTTCACGCCCGACGAACGCTCCGTCCTCACCACGGTCGCCCGCATGCTCGCCCAGGCCCTCTCCCGCGCCGGTGTCGCCGAGTCCGAGCGCGAACTGACCGACGGCCTCCAGCGCTCCATGCTGCCCACGCTGGGTGTGGAGATCCCGGGCATGAGCGTCGCCGCCCGCTACATCCCGACCGGCGGCGGGCTCCAGGTCGGCGGCGACTGGTACGACATGATCCCCTTGCCCAACGGCAGGATCGCGCTGGTCATCGGTGACGTACAGGGCCATGACGTGCGCGCCGCCGGGCTGATGGGCCAGCTCCGCATCGCCCTGCGCGCCTACGCCTCCGAGGGCCACCGGCCGGACGCGGTGCTCTCCCGCGCCTCCCGCTTCCTGCACGGCATCACCAACGGCGACGCGGAGAAGGCCGACCCGCGCTTCGCGACCTGCCTGTACGTCGAGGCCGACCCGGCGACCGGGGTCCTGGAGATCGCCCGCGCCGGCCATCCCGACCCGGCGATACGCATGGCGGACGGGACGGTGCTGATGCGGCCCACGGCGGGCGGACTGCCGCTCGGCATCGACCCGGACGCCGACTATCCGACGACCACGCTCGCCCTGGAGCCCGGCGAGACCATGCTGATGTGCACCGACGGGCTGATCGAGACCGGCGGCCACGACCTGGAGACGGGCTGGCAGCGCATCCGGACGATCCTGGAGGACCACAGGGGCGACCTGGAGGAACTCGCCGACGCGCTCGTCCAGGCCGTCCACGGACCCTCCTCGCACCACACCACCGGCCCGCTCGCGGACCGCCGCGAGGACGACATAGCCGTACTCCTGCTGTCCCGCGAGGGCGAGGCCTGCGGCTGCGGCGACACGACCACCGTCCCCCCGAAGATCCGCCGTACGGTGCTCACGGTCGCGCAGGCCGAGCCCGAGCGGATCGCGGTGGCCCGGCAGCAGCTGCGCGAACTCCTCCACGACTGGACCGGCGCCGACCAGGTCGACTCGGCGGTCCTGCTCGTCTCCGAGATGCTCACCAACGTCCTCGTCCACACCGACGCCGACGCCCTGCTGACCGCCGAGGTGACCGGCGAGACCGGTGAGCGGCGGATGCGGGTCGAGGTCACGGACGCCGGCGACGACCTCCCGCACAAGCGGCACCCCGGTGAACTGGCGTCCTCCGGGCGGGGGTTGCTCCTCATCGAACTCCTCGCCGAGACCTGGGGCGTGGACCCGAGGGGCGAGGGCAAGAGCATCTGGTTCGAGCTCTACGAGTCCGACGGCGACGGGGACACGGCCGGTGAAGGCCCGGGCGGCGTCTCGGAGTTCGGGTCCTGGGACGCGTAACGCTCCCGCAGTTCGTGGACGACCCCGAAGGCGGCCGCGGTCAACGGCACCGCGAGCAGCATGCCGAGGATTCCGGCCACGGACGCGCCCGCGGTGATCGCGATCATCACCACCGCCGGATGCATCTGCACGGTCCGGCTCTGGATCATCGGCTGGAGCACGTGTCCCTCAAGGACCTGCACCGCGAGGACGACACCGAGGGCCCACAGCCCGATGACGACACCCCGGTCGGCGAGCGCGACCAGCACGGCGACGGCCCCGGAGAGGAACGCGCCGAGGTAGGGGATGTAGGCCCCGACGAAGACGAGCGCGGCCAGGCCGAACGCCCCCGGCACGTCCAGCACGAGCAGCCCGATGCCGATGCAGAGGGCGTCGATGAGGGCGATGACGGTGGTCCCCCGCATGAATCCCTCGACGCCTTCGAAGGCACGGCGGGCCATGGCCTCGACGAGATCGGCGTTGTCGTGCGGGGCGAGCGAGCGCAGGAGCCCGGCGGCGCGGTCGGAGTCCCGCAGGAAGAAGAAGACGAGCAGCAGTGCCAGGACGGCCATGGCGATGGTCTCGCCGACGACACTGACCCCGCTGATGACGTTCGAGGCGGCCGTACCGCCGAACTTGGTGAGCAGTTCCTTGGCGTTGGAGGCGAGGTCGTCCACCGAGGTGCCGGCGGCCCCGAAGTGGTCGGAGAGGGAGTTCCCCGCGTCCTTGAGCGAGGACACGATCTGGTCCCCGGTGTCGATCAGCGCGGCGACGACGATGTACACGGCCCCGCCGACGACGGCGACGACCGCGACACAGGTGATCATCGCGGCCACGGACCGGTTCACGTGCGCCTTCACGAGCCGCCGGTACAGCGGCCCGAGCAGCGCGGTCCCGAGCAGCGCGAGCAGCACGGGCGTCACCGCGGTCTTCAACTCGGCACAGAGCCGGATCCCGACGTAGCCGACCCCGGAGACGAGCAGCAGGACGGCACACCAGGCGGCGAACCGCCGTACGGGAACGGGGAGTAGCTGCACGCTCCCACCCGATCACGCGTCGGGCGGGCGGGCCCGGTGGGACGGGCCGCCCGGGTGACGGCGGGTCAGGTCTTCACCGCTCCCGCCGCGGTCTGTCCATGCCCGCGCGGTAGGTGCCGGGGGTGATGCCCGCCGTCCGGGCGAAGGTCTGGACGAAGGCGCTGGTCGTCGCCCATCCGCAGGCGTGGGCGGTGTCGGTGACGGTGGCGCCCTCGGCGAGCATGACCATCGCGGTGAAGATCCGGACCCGGGTGCGCCACTGGGGGAAGGTCAGGCCGAACTCGTCGCGGTAGAGGCGGGAGAGGGTGCGCTCGCTGGTGTGCACGCGGTCGGCGAGCTGGGCGAGGGTGCAGGGCTCGTGCAGGTCCTCTTCGACGAGGCGGCAGGCGTCGGCCAGCCGTTGGTCACGGGCCGCGGGCAGGGCGACGGGCTCGGTCGTCACGCGGCGCAGCCGGTCGCGCAGCACTGTCTCGATGTGCCGGTTCTCGGTGTGGGTGAGGGTGCTGCCGGCGAGCGCGATGAGCAGTTCGCGCACCAGAGGGTCGACGGCGATGACCGTGGGGCGTTCGGCGTCGAGCAGGGGCGTCCGGCCGCGGGCGGGGAAGCCGATGGTGTGGAAGCGGCTCCGGCCGTGGAAGCGGTGTTCGTGCCAGGTGTTCGCCGGGATCCACACGGCGCGGTCGTCCGAGGCGATCCAGGAGCCGTGTTCCGTGGTGATCGCGAGCACGCCCGAGCTGACGTAGATCAGCTGGTGGTCGTCGTGGCGGTGCCGGGCGATGGTCTCGCCGCCACCGAGGAACCGGGTGGTGGTCGGCGCGACGGGCTCGTGGCGGATCTGCGACATGGATAGGCAGAATACGGGAAGCGCGCCCGGGGTGTTCCCGCCCATCGTGGATACGTGACAGCCATCCAGGAAACAGACACGCCCCGTGCGGCGGGTGGTCCGCCCGGGCACTGGCGCCGGATGCGGATCTGGGCGAGCGCCCACGCCGTGGACGACTTCTACCAGGGTCTCGTACCCGCCGCGGTCCCCTATTTCGTACTGCAACGCGACTTCAGTTACGTACAGGCTTCCGGGCTGGCCCTGGCCGCGACACTCGGCAGCGCGTTGCCGCAGGTGCCGATCGGGCTGCTCGCCGACCGGTTCCGGCTGCGCTGGATGTCGCCGCTGGGGGTGAGCCTGGCGGGTATCGGGGCGGGCCTGTCCGGGCTGACGCCCTCCTACCCGCTGGTCTTCGCGCTCCTGCTGACGGCGGGTGTCGGTATCGCGATGTTCCACCCGCCCGCGGGCCGCGACGCACGCCGCGCCGCCGGGGGCAGCGCCACCGCGATGAGCTACTTCGCCGCGGGCGGCAGCGTCGGCTTCTTCATCGCCCCGGCACTGGTCACACCGGCCCTGGACACCCTCGGGATGAGCGCCACGGCCCTCTTCATCCCACCCGCCGTCCTCATGGGCTTCGTCCTGTTCCGCCACCACAACCGCACATCCGCCACGGCGGTCAGGGCGGTCCAGCGCCAGGGCAAGGACCGGCCGGGCCGGTTCGCGGCCCTGACCGCCGTCGAGATCGTACGGTCCACCATCTCGACGGGACTGAACACCTTCATCTCCCTCTACTGGATCCGCCACCTGGAGGCGAGCAGCGGCCTCGGCGGGCTCGCCCTGACACTCGAACTCGGCGGCGGTGTCGCCGGCACCCTGCTCGGCGGACGGTTGGCGGACCGCATCGGCATGGTGCGCACCGTCCAGATCGGCAACGCGGCGATGCTGCCCGCCCTGTGGCTCATGCTGATCTGCGACGACAAATACGCGGCGCTGCCCCTCGCGCTGCTGGTCGGCCTGATCTCGAACATCCCGTTCGCCGTCCTCATCAAGCTCGGCCAGGACTACCTCCCCAGCCGCCCCGGCACCGCCGCCGGCGTCACCCTCGGCCTCGCGATGAGCGCGGGCGGACTCTTCATGCCCCTGCTGGGCCTCATCGCGACGCACTACGGCCCCCGGGGCGCGCTCGCGGTACTCGCCACGGTGCCGGTGTTGGCGATGCTGCTGTCGGCGTTCTTGCGGGAACCGGTCCCGGAGGAACCGGTGTGCGCGGAGGACACGTCCCTCGCCACGTGACGTGGCGATCAGACGTGTGAGCCTCACCCCAACTGCTCCGCCAGGCCGACGATGATCCCTCCGGCCCGCGGACGTAGCAGAGGAGATAGCTGTCCTCGGACCGGGCGATCCCGCCGAGGAGTTCGGCGCCGTGCGGGCGCAGGCGGGCGACCGTGTCCTCGATGTCGTCGACGGCGAACATGACGCGGTGGGTGCCCAGGATGTTGTGCGGCCGGTCGCGCGGACCGGCGCCGGTCGCCTCGGGGGTGCGGTACTTCGCCAGTTCCAGGCGGCTGTGGCCGTCCGGGGTCCGGACCATCGCGATGTCGCAGTGGACGCCGTCGAGCCCGGTGCACTGGTCCGCGAAGGGGCCCTGGACCTCCCCCCTGCCCTCCAGCTCCATACCGAGTTCCACGAAGAACGCGATGGCGGCGTCCATGTCGTCGACGACGATGCCCACGTTGTCCATGCGTTGAATCGCCATGCTGATCCACTCCCTTTTTCCCGGGGCTTCCCCGCGCCCGGGGCTTCCCCGCGCTACCGCTGATGCCCCTGGGACGGAGCCGGTCGCACGTTCTCGACATGGATCCGAGCACCGACCGACCCGGGAACCAAGCCGACAAGCCCGGCAAGCCCGAAGCCCCGTCCAGACCTGGACGGGGCTTCGGGTACTTCTGCTCCGGTTACTTCCGCTCCGGTGCGGCTTACAGGCCGCCCTCACCCATCCCGTGCACGGCCGGGATCGTCCCCAGCCGGCCCTTCTGGAAGTCCTCGAACGCCTGCTGGAGCTCCTCGCGGGTGTTCATGACGAACGGGCCGTAGTGCGCCATCGGCTCGCGGATCGGCTGGCCGCCGAGGATCGCGACCTCCAGGTCCGGGGTGTTCCCGTCCTGCTGCTCGTCCGCGCGGACCGTCAGGGACGAACCCGCGCCGAAGACCGCGGTCTGGCCCATGTGGATCGCGCGCCGCTCCGCACCGACCGAGCCCTTGCCCGCCAGGACGTACGCGACACCGTTGAAGTCCTCGCGCCAGGGCAGCGTGACCTCCGCACCCGGGGCCACCGTCGCGTGGATCATCGTGATGGGCGTGTGCGTGATGCCGGGACCCTGGTGGCCGTCCAGCTCACCGGCGATGACGCGCAGGAGCGCGCCGCCGTCGGGGGTGGTGAGCAGCTGGACCTGGCCGCCGCGGATGTCCTGGTAGCGCGGGGGCATCATCTTGTCCTTGGCCGGGAGGTTCACCCACAGCTGCAGGCCGTGGAAGAGCCCGCCGGACACGACGAGCGACTCCGGCGGCGCCTCGATGTGCAGCAGGCCCGCGCCCGCCGTCATCCACTGGGTGTCGCCGTTGGTGATGGTGCCGCCGCCGCCGTTGGAGTCCTGGTGGTCGAAGACGCCGTCGATGATGTAGGTGACGGTCTCGAAGCCGCGGTGCGGGTGCCACGGGGTGCCCTTGGGCTCGCCCGGCGCGTACTCCACCTCGCCCATCTGGTCCATCATGATGAACGGGTCGAGGTGGCGGTAGTTGATCCCGGCGAACGCGCGGCGCACCGGGAAGCCCTCACCCTCGAAACCGCTGGGCGCGGTCGAGACGGCGAGCACGGGACGTGCCACGGCGTCGGCCGGCGCGGCCACGCGGGGCAGGGTCAGCGGGTTCTCTACGGTCACTGCAGGCATGTCGGGACCTCCTTGTGCGTCGAGTTTAGTTGAGCGTTGAACTTTCTGCTACCCCACAACAGAAGAAGCCCGGAGGGCATTCCCTCCGGGCGTTCCGTGTGACGGGGTGATGGGGGCGACGGGGCGATGGACGTCAGCCGTACATCGTGAGCGCTCAGCCGCACACCATGAGTGCTCAGCCGTACATCCTGCGCATCGCGAACTCCACCATCTGCTCGACCGCCTTCGCGTCGAACACCATCCGGTGCTCGCCCTCCATGTCGACGACGAAGCCGTAGCCCGTCGGCAGCAGGTCGATGACCTCGGCGCCGGTGATCACGAAGTACTTGGACTCCTTGCCGGCATAGCGGCGCAGTTCCTTGAGCGAGGTGAACATCGGGATCACCGGCTGCTGGGTGTTGTGGAGGGCGAGGAAGCCCGGGTTGTCGCCGCGCGGGCAGTACACCTTGGAGGTCGCGAAGACCTGCTGGAAGTCCTCGGCCGCCATCTGCCCGGTGGTGAACGCGCGCACCGCGTCCGCGAGCGAGGGCGGGGACGGCTCGGGGTAGAGCGGCGGCTGCTGGCCGTAGCCGCCCACGCCGCCGGCCATCTGCTGCTGGGGCGGGACGTACCCCTGCTGAGCGCCCACGTTCTGGTCGTAGCCGTACATGCCCGCAAGAGTAACGAGTCACAGATGGACGGCTTGGGGTTGCGTCTTATTACCGACGGGTAGCATCATCGTAGCTACTGCTTAGTACACGTCTCGTCGTACCAGTCTCGACGTACATATCTCTCTACGGATCTTTCTACGGAGTCGTCGCCATGGGGCACTACAAGTCGAATCTCCGCGACATCGAGTTCAACCTCTTCGAGGTCCTCGGGCGCGACAAGCTGTACGGAACCGGTCCGTTCGCGGAGATGGACACGGACACCGCGAAGAGCGTCCTGGCGGAGCTGACCCGGCTCGCGGAGAACGAGCTGGCGGAGTCCTTCGCCGACGCCGACCGCAACCCGCCGGTCTTCGACCCGGAGACGAACACCGCGCCGGTGCCCGCCTCCTTCAAGAAGAGCTACAAAGCCTTCATGGAGTCGGAGTACTGGCGGCTGGGGCTGCCCGAGGCCATCGGCGGTACGACGGCTCCGCCCTCCCTGATCTGGTCGTACGCGGAGCTGATCCTCGGCGCGAACCCGGCCGTGTGGATGTACTGCTCCGGGCCGGCCTTCGCCGGGATCCTCTACGACGAGGGCAACGACGTACAGAAGAAGATCGCGCAGCTCGCGGTGGAGCGGACCTGGGGGTCCACCATGGTGCTGACCGAGCCCGACGCCGGTTCGGATGTCGGCGCGGGGCGGACCAAGGCCGTCCAGCAGGACGACGGCTCCTGGCACATCGAGGGCGTCAAGCGCTTCATCACGTCCGGTGAGCACGACATGGAGGAGAACATCCTTCACTACGTGCTGGCTCGGCCGGAGGGCCACGGCCCCGGCACCAAGGGGCTCTCCCTCTTCCTCGTGCCGAAGTTCCTCTTCGACGTCGAGACCGGCGAGCTGGGCGAGCGCAACGGCGTCTACGCCACGAACGTCGAGCACAAGATGGGCCTCAAGGCGTCCAACACCTGCGAGATGACCTTCGGCGACCGGCACCCCGCCAAGGGCTGGCTGATCGGCGACAAGCACGACGGCATCCGGCAGATGTTCCGCATTATTGAGTTCGCTCGCATGATGGTCGGTACGAAGGCCATCTCGACGCTGTCGACCGGGTACCTCAACGCCCTTGAGTACGCCAAGGAGCGCGTCCAGGGTCCCGACCTCGCGGCCTTCGGCGACAAGGCCGCGCCCAAGGTCACCATCACGCACCACCCGGACGTGCGCCGCTCGCTGATGACGCAGAAGGCGTACGCCGAGGGCATGCGCGCCCTGGTGCTGTACACCGCGTCGATCCAGGACGCGATCGCCGTCAAGGAGGCCGAGGGCGAGGACACGTCCACCGAGCACGCGCTCAACGACCTCCTCCTGCCGATCGTCAAGGGCTACGGCTCCGAGAAGGGCTACGAGCAGCTCGCGCAGTCGCTGCAGACCTTCGGCGGCTCCGGGTTCCTCCAGGAGTACCCGATCGAGCAGTACATCCGGGACGCCAAGATCGACACCCTGTACGAGGGCACCACCGCGATCCAGGGCCAGGACTTCTTCTTCCGGAAGATCGTCCGCAACCAGGGCGCGGCCCTCAACTCCCTCGCCGAGGACATCAAGAAGTTCCTCGCGCTGGGCACGGGCGGCGAGGACCTGGCGGGCGCCCGCGAGCACCTCGCCAAGGCGGCCGTCGAGCTGGAGGCCATCGTCGGCCTGATGCTCACCGACCTCGCGGCGACCGAGCAGGACGTCAAGAACATCTACAAGGTGGGCCTCAACACCACCCGCCTGCTGCTCGCCTCCGGCGACGTCGTCGTCGGCTACCTGCTCCTCAAGGGCGCGGCGATCGCCACCGAGAAGCTGGAGACGGCCTCCGCGAAGGACAAGCCCTTCTACACGGGCAAGATCGCGGCTGCGAAGTTCTTCGCGGCCAACGTTCTGCCGGGCCTCACCCTGGCCCGCAAGGTCGCCGAGGGCGTAGAACTGGACCTGATGGAGCTGGACGAGGCAGCCTTCTAGGCGACCGCGGAACACGTTCCAGGACAACACCGGTACAGCTTCGCGAATCCCCACATCGCCCTTGTGAGGGCCCGCTCCCGACGCCGGGGGCGGGCCCTCGTACGTCGTTAAGGTGAATCCCATGAGCGAACCATCCCGCTTCGACCGCGGCCACACCGACGACCTGTTGACCTTCCTGGCGGCGAGTCCCACGCCGTACCACGCCGTGGCGAACACCGCCGAGCGGCTGGAGAAGGCAGGCTTCAGGCAGGTCGCCGAGACGGACGCCTGGGACGGCACGAGCGGCGGCAAGTACGTGCTGCGCGGTGGCGCGATCGTGGCCTGGTTCGTCCCCGAAGGTGCGGCCCCCCACACCCCCTTCCGCATCGTCGGCGCGCACACCGACTCCCCGAACCTGCGGGTCAAGCCGCGTCCCGACACCGGCGCGCACGGCTTCCGCCAGGTCGCCGTCGAGATCTACGGCGGACCGCTGCTCAACTCCTGGCTCGACCGGGATCTCGGCCTGGCCGGCCGGCTGACCCTTCGGGACGGTTCGACCCGCCTGGTGAACGTGGACCGGCCGCTGCTCAGGGTGCCCCAACTCGCCATCCACCTGGACCGTTCCGTGTCGGCGGACGGGCTCAAGCTGGACAAGCAGCGGCACCTCCAGCCGATCTGGGGCCTCGGCGACGACGTCCACGACGGCGACCTGATCGCCTTCCTGGAGGAGGAGTCGGGGCTCGCGCCGGGCGAGGTCACCGGCTGGGACCTGATGACGCACTCCGTGGAGGCACCCGCCTACCTGGGCCGCGACCAGGACCTGGTGGCCGGTCCGCGCATGGACAACCTGCTGTCGCTGCACGCCGGCGTGGCCGCGCTCGCCTCCGCCGCCGCCCGCGAGGACCTGCCGTACATCCCCGTGCTCGCCGGTTTCGACCACGAGGAGAACGGCTCGCAGTCCGACACGGGCGCGGACGGGCCGCTGCTCGGCGGGGTACTTGAGCGCTCGGTGTTCGCGCGCGGCGGGTCGTACGAGGACCGGGCGCGGGCCTTCGCCGGGACCGTCTGCCTGTCCTCCGACACCGGTCACGCGGTGCACCCGAACTACGCGGAGCGGCACGACCCGACGCACCACCCGCGGGTCAACGGCGGACCGATCCTCAAGGTCAACGTCAACAACCGCTACGCCACGGACGGTTCGGGCCGCGCGGTGTTCGCCGCCGCCTGTGAGAAGGCCGGCGTGCCCTTCCAGACCTTCGTCTCCAACAACTCCATGCCCTGCGGCACGACGATCGGCCCGATCACCGCGGCCCGGCACGGCATCAAGACCGTCGACATCGGCGTGGCGATCCTCTCGATGCACAGCGCCCGCGAACTCTGCGGCGACCGCGACCCGTTCCTGCTGGCCAACGCGCTGACGGCGTTCCTGGAGGGTTAGCCAACTCCCGCCTGGCGCATGGGTGTTGCCTTCCCGGGTACCCGGAGGCGGACCGGGCCGACCGGACCGGACAGGGAGGCAACACTCATGGGCCTGGGCGGATGCATCATCCTCATCGCCGTCGGCGCGATCCTCACGTTCGCGACCGACTGGCACATGCAGGGGGTCAATCTCGACCTGGTCGGCGTCATCCTCATGGTCGTCGGGCTGATCGGGGTCGTGACGTTCAGCAGCATGGCCCGGCGCCGACGCGTGGTGATACCGGGTCGGACGACCGTCGTCGAGGACGACGAGACGCGCGGCTACCGCGGTGGCTACGGCGGCTGAGCCCCGCCCAACCGGATCCTTCGGCGGTGGATACGTGGGCGTACCCCGCACTCGGACCGAATCGCCCGCACAGGACATACACAGCCAACCGTGAGCAATCCGTGACGCGGTACGCATGGTGCGGTTGTGTGAACCTCGTGAAGACTTCGTGCAGTTGAGGGCCCGGGGAGAGGCAGCCCCGGGCCCTTCTCAGGCGTCCCGGTCGTCCATGCCGGCCAGCACGAGGGGGAGCCGGTCCGCCCCGCCCTCGGTGAGGCGGACCGGGACGCCCCAGTCCTGCTGGTGGACATGGCAGGCGGGGTACTCGTTGGCCGGGTCGTCATCGCAGGAGGCGGCCATCGCGGACACGTGCAACACGCCTTCCGGTACGGCCGGGTTGAGGGCCAGGGTGCGGTTCAGGTCCGTGCCCGCACCCTCACCGCCGACGAGCAGCTCGGGCGGGGTCGCGGAGACGAGCAGCCGGGTCGAGGGGCCGTAGCGGGTGTCGAGCTTCTGCCCGGCCGGGGCCTGGAAGATGACGTCCAACTTCAGCTCGCCGGGGGCGACTTCGGTGGCCGCGCGCCGGGTGCGATGGGCGACGGACTCGACCCGCACGGCCTCCTCCGGCAGGCGCAGCCGGGTCAGCCGGTGCCGGGCCGACTCGACGACCAGGATCTCGTCACCGACGAGCACGGCGTCGCTCGGCTCCCTCAAGTCCGTGGCCAGCGTGGTGACTTCGCCGGTCGCGGGGTCGTAGCGGCGCAGGGCGTGGTTGTACGTGTCGCTGATCGCGACCGAGCCGTCCGGGAGCGCGGTGACGCCCAACGGGTGCTGGAGCAGCGCCTGTTCGGCCGGTCCGTCACGATGCCCGAAGTCGAAGAGACCGGTGCCGACGGCGGTGTGGACAGCCCCGTCGAGGTCCACCCAGCGCAGGGCAGACGTCTCGGAGTCGGCCAGCCACAGCCGGTCGGCGGTCGCGGCGAGTCCGGAGGGCTGGGCGAACCAGGCCTCGGGGCCGGGTCCGTCGACGAGCCCTTCGTTGGTGGTACCGGCGGTGACGGCGACGGTGGCTTCGGCGGGGTGGGTGGGGCCGGCGGAGTGGGTGGGGCCGGTGGAGCCTGCGGCGGGGTCGTACGCCCAGAGTTGATGCACGCCGGCCATGGCGATCCACACCTTGCCCTGCCACCGGGCCACGTCCCAGGGGGAGGAGAGGCTGACCTCGCGGGCGGGGCCCGAGGTGGGCTCGCCCTGCATCCACTGACGGCCGGTGCCCGCGAGGGTGGTGACGGCGCCGGTGGTGAGGTCGATCCGCCGTAGCGCGTGGTTCACGGTGTCGGCGACGACGACGGAGCCGTCGTCGAGGAGGGCGAGGCCCTGGGGTTCGTTGAAGGTGGCGGAGTCGGCCGGACCGTCGTGCAGGCCGCGCGCGCCGGAACCGATCCGCCGTACGACCGTCTCCCCGTCCGCGGCCAGCTCGACGAGTTGGTGCCGGGTGGTGTCGCTGACCAGGAAGGTGCCGGACGGCAGGGCCAGCGCCTTGCCCGGGAAGCGCAGCACCGTCGGCTCCGGTTCCGGCGCCACGTACGGGCCGTCGCCGCGCCGGAGGGTGCCCTTCGCGGCGTGCTCGGTCTCCAACTCCTCCACCAGCCGCTCGATGGCGTGCGCGTGCCCCTCGCCCGCGTGCTGCGCGACGACGTAGCCCTCCGGGTCGATCACGACGAGCGTCGGCCACGCGCGCACGGCGTACTGCTTCCAGGTCGCCAACTCCGGGTCGTCCAGCACCGGATGCTCGACGCCGTACCGCTCGACCGCGTCCACGACCGCCTGGTGCTCGGCCTCGTGCACGAACTTCGGCGAGTGCACGCCGATGATCACGACCGTGTCCCGGTGCTTCTCCTCCAGCTCACGGAGTTCGTCCAGGACGTGCAGGCAGTTGATGCAGCAGAAGGTCCAGAAGTCCAGGATGACGATGCGTCCCCGCAGGTCAGTAAGGGTGTACTGCTTCTCGCCCGTGTTCAGCCAGCCGCCCTTGCCGGTGAGCTGGGGGGCGCGGACGCGGGCTCGTCGGGGAGCGGGTGCCGGGGATGCGTCGGTCATGGATCAAGGGTGCCACCGCCGGCTCGCCCTACGACACGGCCGTCGCGGCCGGCTCCGCGGCCGGGTCAGCCCGGCTTGACCGCCAGCGTCGCGAAATAGTGCGACATGTATTGAGCGGACGCGTCGGACTGGTGCGGCGCTTCCGCGAAGGCGGTGAGGACGAACCCCGCGGCGAGTTGCCCGCCGATCTGGCCGGTGAGGGTGTGGCTGTATTCAAGAGCGGCATCCGCGCCGAACTTCGTGACGCGCTCCTCGGCGGAGTACTGCGTGACATCGCTGTAAGGCAGCTTGTGCACGACGATCAGCTCGCCGCGCTCGTCGAGCGCCTCGTGGTCGAACAAGTACACATCAGGGTTGAGGAAGCCCACGAGCAGAGTTCCGCCCGGTCGCAGGACGCGGAAGCACTCGCGCCACACCGGTGCCAGGTCCGGTACGAACAGGTTGGAGACCGGATGGAACACGACGTCGAATGTCGCGTCGCCGAAGGCGCCGAGGTCGCGCATGTCGCCCAGGACGGTGCGCAGTTCGAGTCCGTCGCGCACGGCCACCATCTGGTCCTGGCCGAGTTGGCGGGGTGAGTTGTCGAATACGGTGACCCTCGCGCCCGCGGCGGCGAGGATCGGACCCTGCTGGCCGCCGCCGGAGGCCAGGCACAACACGTCCTTGCCGGTCAGGTCCGCCGGCAGCCAGGAGCGGTCGACCGGCTCATGCCCGACGAGAACGATCGACCAGTCACCCCTGCGGGCGCGCTCGACGTCCTCAGCACTCACCGGCCTCGACCACTCGTTGCCCTCTTGGACGTACTTGTCCCAGGCTGCCCGATTGTGGGCAACGGGGTCGACACCACTGTCCTGCACGTTCAACTCCCTGCCACTGCCGAGCGGACACCTGCGGTACTGAGAGTCCGGTGCCGCCAGCCAACACGATTGCGGAGTGCGGGCTCAACGGAATTAGCGGGCAGAACGCAAGCGTCGCCGGTCGGGAGGCCACGGCCGGCCAGCTCTGCGGGCAGGTCGAACCACACCCCCTTGCCCTCCGGGTGCGGTTGCCCGCCGTACGGGATGTCCGGGCCGTGACCCCAGCAGCCTTCGGTGAGGGCGTCCACCAAATACAAGCCCCTGCCACCGCCTCGCTCACCCGGTTCAGCCGTCAACTCCCTTATCACCGGCGGGTTCTCGTCCCCGTCGTACACCACGACCCGCAACCGCCCCTCCTCCACCGCCAGCCACAGCACCGTCACCGCCCTTAGCGTGCACGCAGGCGTTGGTGACGAGTTCCGAGGTGCAGAGGATCGCGTCGTCGACCAGGGCGCGGTCCAGCTCCAGCGTGCGCAGAACGGTGGCGACGAAGTCGCGGGCGATGTGCGGAGAGGTGTCGAGGGGTGGACAGATGAGGGTGTACGAGGGCATGGGACATCAACTCCGTTGAGATGAGGGGGGTTTGTGCGCGCCTGGGCTCGTTGCTGTCCGGCGCCCCGGTGTCGACGGCCGGGGTGGCGCTTCCAACGGGCGGTGGGCGTGCGGGAGTTGCGGATGGGTGACCGTATTGGCACCCTCCGTGAGGTACGTTACGACCATAGCGACTCAGCCTGATACGCATCAACCGTTCCAGGAAAGTACGACGAACGAGGAGACCTCCATGCCGCCGAGGGCGAACCCCACCGCACGCCAAGGGCGACTCGGCACTGAACTACGCAAGCTGCGCGAGGCGACGGGCATTGAGTCGCGGGACGCCGCCGCTTTCCTCGGCGTGAACCAGACCCAGATCAGCCACATCGAATCCGGCCGGTTCGGAATCGGCGAGCAGCGGCTGCGCGGACTTGCCAGGTTCTACAAATGCGACGACGGCCAACTCATCGACGCATTGGTCGAGATGGCGGCGCCGCGGTCCAAGGGCTGGTGGGAGGAGTACCGCGGCGTGCTGCCGCCCAAGGCGCTCGACCTCGCCGAGTTGGAGCACCACGCCTTGTACGTCCGCGTGTTCCACATGGTGCACATCCCGGGAGTTCTACAGACCGAGGAACATGTACGCGCAGTCTCGATGTTCGCCGCGCCGAGCCTCACGGAGGAAGAGTGCGAGACCCGTGTCGCGTTCCGGATGCGCCGTCAGCAGGTCATCGCTTTGGGGACGCCCTACGACGTGATCGTCCACGAAGCCGCACTACGGATGCGTGTGGGTGGCTCCAAGGTAGCCCGCGCCCAACTCGACCACCTTCTTGAGGCATCCGACTGGAAGTCGGTCACTCTTCGGGTCATCCCGTTCGCGGCCGAGGGGTTCGCGGGGGCGGAATTTTCCATGCAGTACGTTGGCGGCGCCATTCCCCAACTCGACACCGTGCAGATCGACGCGCCCCATGGCGCCGAGTTCATCGATGCCCCAGTGCGGCTGAGCCGCTACCGAACCTGGGGCGAGAACATCGACAAGGCAGCTCTCCCGCAGGAGGCTTCCCTCGACCTCATCCGCCGTATCGCCCAGGAATTCTGAAGGAACACCCGTGCCCCAAGCCCTCCACTGGCAGAAGTCGTCGTACTCCGGAGGAAACGTCGAAACCAGCTGTCTGGAGATAGCCACCACCCCCACCACTCTGCACCTCCGTGAGAGTGACACCCCGGGCACGATCCTCTCGCCCGCCCGCACAGCCCTGAACGCACTACTGACCTCAGTAAAGGGTCAGTTCAGGGTGTGACCCGTCGTCGCGTCCACGTGGGCCGGGATCTCCTCGTGGTGGTCGCCGACCGTGAGGGTGCCGGTCGGTTCGAGGACGAGGATCTCGGACGGGACGGGGGCGTAGGGCTTGTGCTCCGTGCCGCGCGGGACCGTGAAGACGGAGCCCTTGGGGAGGACGACCGTGCGCTCGCCCGCTGACTCCCTTAGGGCGATGTGCAGTTCGCCGTCCAGGACCAGGAAGAACTCGTCGGTGTGGTCGTGGGTGTGCCAGAGATGTTCGCCCTCGACCTTGGCGACGCGGACGTCGTAGTCGTTGACGGTGGTGACGATGCGAGGGCTCCAGCGGTCGGTGAAAGAGGCCAGGGCGGCGGGGAGGGAGACGGGCTCCGTGGTGGTCATGGAGTCATCGTCGGGGGTGGCCGGGCAGCCCCACGAGTGCTAGGAATCGCACATGCCGCAAGGATCCTCTCAGCGCCCGCACCACCCTCATCGGGTCGCCGTGATCGTCGACGAGGGCACCAATCCCTTCGAGGTCGGCGTCGCCACCGAGCTGTTCGGGCTGCCGCGGCCCGAACTCGGGCTGCCCGGGCCGCTGTACGAGGTGCTGGTGTGCACGCCCACGCGCGAGGTGCGGATGAACCACGGCTTCTTTACGGTGACCGGTACGCATGGTCTCGACGCGGTGGACACGGCGGACACCCTCGTCGTACCGGGCCGGCCCGACAACGTCGTACCGCGCGGGGCCGCCGTTCTCGACGCCATTCGGCGCACCCACGCGCGCGGGGCGCGTGTCATGAGCCTGTGCACCGGGAGCTTCGCGCTCGCCGAGGCCGGGTTGCTCGACGGGCGCCGGGCGACCACCCACTGGATGTGGGCCGACCGTTTCCGCGCCCTGCACCCGCGCGTGCGGCTCGAACCGGACGTCCTCTTCGTGGACGACGGGGACATCCTCACCGCCTCCGGGAGTGCCGCCGCGCTCGACCTGGGGCTGCATGTCGTACGGCGGGACCATGGCGCCGAGATCGCCAACGCGGTGTCCAGGAGACTGGTCTTCGCTGCCCACCGGGACGGCGGGCAACGGCAGTTCGTGGAGCGGCCGTTGCCCGATGTGCCCGACGAGTCGCTCGCCCCGCTGCTCGCGTGGGCGCAGGGACGGCTGGGCGAGCCGTTGACGGTGGCCGAGCTGGCCACCCGTGCGGCCGTCTCCCCCGCGACCCTGCACCGGCGCTTCCGTTCGCAGCTCGGGACGACGCCGCTCGCCTGGCTGACCGGGGAGCGTGTGGCACTGGCATGCAGGCTGATCGAGCGCGGGGAGGAACGGCTCGACGTGGTCGCGGCGAGGTGCGGTCTGGGCACCGGGGCGAACCTGCGGGTACGGCTGCGGAAGGAGACCGGATTGAGCCCGTCGGCCTATCGTCGGCGTTTCGGACCGGCTGCCGGGGAAGCCGTAATGTCATGAGATTCCTCGTACGCGATCGGATCCTCGGCTTCGGTGAGGATTACTGGATCGAGGACCAGAACGGCAACAAGGTGTTCCTGGTCGACGGCAAGGCCATGCGCATCCGGGACACCTTCGAGCTGAAGGACACGCACGGGCGCGTGCTCATCGACATCCACAAGAAGATGCTCGCCCTGCGCGACACGATGGTCATCGAACGGGACGGTGAGCCCCTGGCGACCATCAGACACAAACGGTTCTCCCTGCTGCGCAACCACTACAAGGTGTCCCTGGTCGACGGCACCGAACTCGACGTCAGCGGCAAGATCCTCGACCGCGAGTTCGGCGTCGACTACGACGGTGAGCTGCTCGCGCAGATCTCCCGGCGCTGGCTGCACATCCGGGAGACCTACGGCGTCGACATCGTCCGCGAGGACGCGGACGCGGCGCTGCTGATCGCGGTGGCGGTCTGCGTGATCCACCTGGCGGAGAAGGAGCGGGAGGACTAGGACCCTTCGGGGTCGGCGGCCGTACGGGCACGAGCGCGTGCCCGGCGGCGCTCCCTCAGGCGGTCCCCGAAGTAGCCGCCCACGACGAACAGCGCGCCGAAAACCGCGCTGGCCGTCCAGCTGGGAGGGGCGTCGGCCACCCGGCCCACGAGCCAGACGAACACCGTCACGGGGCCCCACTCGACGAGCACGGTGGCCAGTACGGTGCGGGGACGGGCGGCCGACCGGGAGTCGCGTGGCGCGGTGTCGTAGCGGTCCCGGGCCAGGAAGGCGCGTCCGAGTGCGGCCGGGGTCCGCCCGGTTCTGCCGCTCACCGCGTGCGGCGCGGACGCTCCAGCCCCAGTACCCGGTCCTTCAGCGCCGGGAACTGTTCCCGGGTCACCGACACCTTCGCGGGGTCGAAGTCCACCGTGAGGATCTCCTCGCCCGCGCCCGCCTCCGCGAGGACCTCGCCCCAGGGGTCGACCACGATCGAGTGACCGGCCTGGGGAACTCCGGCGTGGGTGCCGGCCGTTCCGCATGCGAGGACGAAGGACTGGTTCTCGACCGCGCGGGCCTGTGCCAGCAGGGTCCAGTGGGAGCGGCGGCGTTCGGGCCAGCCCGCGGGGAGGACGAGGGTCTCGGCGCCGGCGTCGACGAGACCGCGGAAGAGTTCGGGGAAACGGAGGTCGTAGCAGGTGGCAAGACCGATGACCGTCTCGGGCAGACGGACCGTCACCAGCTCGCTGCCCGCGCCCATCAGCACGGCCTCGCCCTTGTCGAAGCCGAAGCGGTGGATCTTGCGGTAGGCGGCGGCCAGTTCACCGGAGGGGGAGAAGACGAGGGACGTGTTGTAGAGGGGGCCGTTCCCCGCGGCGGAGCCGCCGTCAGACGCAGCCCGTTCGGGGATCGAGCCCGCGTGCAGCCACACGCCCGCGTCGCTCGCCGCCTTGGCCATCGCCTCGTAGGTCGGGCCTTCCAACGGCTCCGCCTCCTCGGCGAACCGCTCGTAGGCGAACGCACCCGTCGTCCACAGCTCCGGCAGGACGACGAGGTCGGCACCGGCCTGCTCGCGGACGAGGGACGCCATCCGAACCCGACGAGATTCGACCGATTCGCCCTCTTCTACGGCGATCTGGATGAGGGAGGCGCGCACACTACCACCGTCCTGGCATTCGAGCCGTTGACACGGGCCTACGATCGTCACACGAAAGCACTGCCGGGGTGCCTCACAGCAGCGTAACTTAGCGTTCCAAGACACCCGCCGACAGCCACCTCCCGCTGGCAACGCCGCCCGCCACCCGACCTGTACCGACCGCCGAGGGGTCCCGTTCCGTGAGTCTGCATCCCACCCTCCAGCCCTACGCCGACGCCTGGACCCACTCCATCGACGCGATATCCGAGCTGGTCACCCCGCTCGTGGAGGGAGAGTGGAACCGGCGAACGCCGTGCCCGGGCTGGTCGGTGCGTGACGTGGTCTCCCATGTCATCGGGCTGGACAACGAGATGCTCGGCGACCCCCGTCCCATCCACACCCTCCCGCGCGACCTCTACCACGTCACCAACGAGCACCAGCGCTACATGGAGATGCAGGTCGACGTACGCCGCCACCACACGGCGCCGGAGATGACGTCGGAGCTGGAGTACACGATCATCCGCCGCAACCGGCAGCTGCGGAACGAGTCGCGAGAACCCGACCGGAGGGTGCGCGGCCATGTCAGCACCGAGGTCACGCTCGAAGAGTCCATGCGCACCCACGCGTTCAACATCTGGGTGCACGAGCAGGACCTGCGCGCCGCCCTCGGCCGCCCCGGCAACCTGGACTCCCCCGGCGCGCACATCGCCCGTGACGTGCTCCTCGCCGCGCTTCCGAAGGTCGTCGCCGACGACTCGGGCGCCCCGCGCAGTTCCGCGGTCGTCTTCGACGTGCACGGCCCGATCGAGTTCCTCCGTACGATCCGCGTCGACATCCAGGGCCGCGGCACCCTCGAAACCGCCCCCGCGCTCGGCCCCGCCGCGACCCTGATCCTCGACTGGGAGACGTACGTCCGGCTCGCCTGCGGGCGGGTCACCGTCGACTCGGTGTCGGACAAGGTCAAGGCGGACGGCGATCCGGAGCTGTCGGCGTCGATACTGCGGAACTTCACCGTCACCAAGTAGCAGCGGCAGCGCGTTAATTCGTTGTCGCCGGCCGACCGTCTGTGGCTAGCCTCCGCCGCATGTCTGACGTGACGTCCGAAACCGAGAAGCCCCAGAACACCCAGAACACCCGGAAGACCCAGCCTGACGACGGGCCTCCCCGGCTCACCCGGCTCGCCTTTCACAACCCGCTCTCCGAGGCGCGTGCCGCCGGGATCGTGCGGCGACTGGCCGGTGCGGGGCCGCGCACGGTGCTCGACCTCGGCTGCGGCTGGGGCGAGTTGATGCTCCGGGTCCTGACCGCCGTACCGGAGGCGCGGGGGGTCGGGGTCGATGTGAACGCGCGGGATCTCGACCGTGGGCGGCGCGATGCCGAGGCGCGGGGGCTCGCCGAGCGGGTCGAGTTCGTCGAGGAGTCGGCCGTGGGGACGGGGCGCGGGCCCGCCGATCTCGTGCTGTGTCTGGGCGCGAGCCAGGCCCTCAGCGCCGCGGAGCCGCCCCGGCACACCGTCGAAGCCCTGCGGGAGTTGCGGCGGCTCGTCGACGACGGGGGACGTGTGCTGTTGGGCGAGGGCTTCTGGCAACGTCCGCCTACGACGGCCGAGTTGGCCGGCATGTGGCCGGAGGCTCGTGCCGACGAGCACTACGACCTGGCGACGCTCGTCGATCTCGCGGTGGCGGCCGGGTTCCGTCCCGAGTGGACCGAGACGGCGAACGCGGACGAGTGGGAGGAGTTCGAGTCGGCGTACCAGGCGGACGCGGAGGTGTGGCTCGCCGGGCACGGTGACCATCCGCTTGCCGCCGCGACCCGCGAGCGCCTCGACCGGCACCGGGCCCAATGGATGAGCTACCGGGGCGTGTTGGGGATCGCCTACCTCACGCTGGTACCCGTCGTACCGGCGTAAGAAAGTCGTGTGAGAGCGGTGTGAGAAAGGGCGGGTTCACGCGGGCACGTGGACCGTCTCCACCCGGCTCGCCACGAGCCGTTCGCTCTCGCGGCGGGCCGCCCGGCGCCGTAGCCGGAGGATCTGGCTGACGCCGACCGCCTGGAGGACGAAGATCACCGAGAAGGCGATCGAGTAGTTGTCGCCGGTCGCGTCGAGGAGCACGCCGACCAGGAACAGGGTCGTCATCGAGGCCACGAAACCACCCATGTTGGTGATTCCGGAGGCGGTGCCCTGACGCTCCGGCGGGTTGGCCGGGCGGGCGAAGTCGAAGCCGAGCATCGAGGCGGGCCCGCAGGAACCGAGCACCGTGCACAGCACGATCAGCAGCCACATCGGCGCGTGGTCACCGGGGTAGAGAAGCGTGACCGCCCACACCAGCGCCGTGGCGCCGACCGTGCCGAGCGCCAGCGGCAGCCGCGCGGTGTGGTGCCGGGCGACGATCTGGCCGTAGACGAGGCCGACGAGCATGTTGGACAGGACGACGAGGGTGAGGAGTTCGCCGGCGGTGGCGCGGGACAGGCCCTGCGCCTGGACCAGGAACGGGAGGCCCCACAGGAGCAGGAACACCATCGCCGGGAACTGGGTGGTGAAGTGCACCCAGAGGCCGAGGCGGGTGCCCGGTTCGCGCCAGGACGCGGCGATCTGACGGCGGACGTAGGCCGCGCCGCGGTGCGGGAAGGGGGCCGGTTCGTGGCCCTCCGGGTGGTCCTTCAGGAACAGAAGAAGCAGGACGAGGACTACGACGCCTGCGAGCGCGCTGCCCGCGAAGGCGGCCGTCCAGCCGATGCCGTGCAGCAGGCGCGCGATCACCAGGGTGGAGACGAGATTTCCGGCCATTCCCGCGAGGCCCGCGAGCTGGGCGACCATCGGGCCGCGGCGGGCCGGGAACCAGCGGGTGCCGAGGCGCAGCACGCTGATGAATGTCATCGCGTCACCGCAGCCGAGCAGCGCGCGGGAGGCGAGGGCGGTGCCGTAGGAGGGCGAGAAGGCGAAGCCGAGCTGGCCGGCGGTGAAGAGCACCACCCCGATGGTCAGCACCTTCTTGGTGCCGAGGCTGTCGACGAGGAGGCCGACGGGTATCTGCATGCCCGCGTAGACCAGCAGTTGGAGGATCGAGAACGTCGACAGGGCCGAGGCGTTGACGTGGAACCGCTCGGCCGCGTCGAGCCCCGCGACACCGAGGGACGTACGGAAGATGACGGCGACGAAGTAGACGGAGACGCCGATGCCCCACACGGCGAGGGCGCGGCGGCCACCGGGCGGATCACCGGGAAGGGAGAGGGCGGAACCGGAACTGCCGCTACTACTGCTGTTGCTGCTGTTGCTGCTCATCGGACCTCGCCCCGGGCCAGGTGGGAGAACCAGTCGACGTGCTGGTGGACGATCCCGGCGGCCGCCTCGGCATCGCCGGTGCGCAGCGCGTCGAGGATCGCCGCGTGCTCGGTGAGCGTCTTGGCGATGCGGTCGGGGTGCGAGTGCATGATGGCGACGCCCATCCGCAGCTGCCGGTCGCGGAGTTGGTCGTAGAGGCGGGAGAGGATCTCGTTGCCGCCGCTGCGCACGATCTCGGCGTGGAAGCAGCGGTCGGTGACGGCGGCGCCGGCCAGGTCGCCCGCGGCGGCCTGTTCCTTCTGCCGGTCGAGGAGTTCTTCGAGCCGGGCGATGAGGGTCGGCGACGCCGGTACGACCTTGCGGACCGCGTGCTGCTCGACCAGCATCCGGGTCTCGACCACGTCCGCGATCTCCTGCGAGGAGACGGGCAGGACCAGGGCGCCCTTCTTCGGGTAGAGCCTGATCAGCCCCTCGACCTCCAGGCGCAGCAGCGCCTCGCGCACGGGGGTCCGTGACACTCCGACGGCCTCGGCCAACTCGCCCTCGGTGAGCAGGGTTCCGCCTTGGTAACGCCGGTCCAGGACACCCTGTTTGACGTGGGTGTAGACGCGGTCGGCGGCGGGGGGTTGCTTGACGACGAGAGGGGCGGAATCGGTGGCGGCGAGGGACGGAGCGGGGGACGCGGACGGCATGAGGACAGCATAGATACAACACGTACACATGAGGACGGGCGTCCAGGATGCGGACGGAATCGGGGGGAACCGAGGGGAACCAAGGGGCGCCGGGCGCGCGTCTACGGATGTGCATTTCCGCGGCCGGTTCTCGGGGGCGTTTCACACATTCGGGGAACCCGGCCCAGCAACCGCACAACCTTCTGTGCTACTTACGTGTCACACACGTGCGGCCCTCTCTTTCCCCCCTCCAACTGGGCCGCTCCTCAGGGGCATTCAACGTATTCGGGGTACCTCAGTTGATTACTGCCATTACCGGCATCAAGGGCAGCCGCTTCCGCAGAGCCGCCGCGGTCACCGTGACCGCAGGCGCCGTGCTCGCGACCGGCGCCCTGACCGCGGCACCCGCACAGGCCGCCGTCGCGAAGCCGACGATCGTGGCCGCGGGCGGTTTTGTGATGAACAACGCCACCGGCAAGTCGCTCTACACGAAGGCCGCGGACACCAAGCGGTCGACGGGCTCCACCACGAAGATCATGACCGCGAAGGTCGTCCTCTCGCAGGCGAACCTCAACCTCGATGCCAAGGTCACCATCCAGAAGGCCTACAGCGACTACATCGTCGCCAACACCGCCTCCTCCGCCCACTTGATCGTCGGCGACAAGGTCACCGTCCGCCAGCTCCTCTACGGCCTGATGCTGCCGTCGGGCTGCGACGCGGCGTACGCGCTGGCCGACAAGTACGGCGCGGGCTCGACGCGCGCCGCGCGCGTGAAGTCGTTCATCGGCAAGATGAACTCGACGGCGAAGACGCTCGGCCTGACGAACACCAAGTTCGACTCGTTCGACGGCATCGGCAACGGCAACAACTACTCGACGCCGCGCGACCTGACGAAGCTCGCCAGCAACGTGATGAAGAACGCCACGTTCAAGACGGTCGTCAAGACCAAGTCGTACACCGCCAAGACGGTCACCAAGACCGGCAGCACCCGCACGATGGCTGCCTGGACCAACACGAACACCCTGCTCAGCAGCTACAGCGGCACGATCGGCGTGAAGACCGGCTCCGGCCCCGAGGCCAAGTACTGCCTCGTCTTCGCCGCCACCCGCAACGGCAAGACGGTCATCGGCACGGTCCTCGCGTCGTCCTCGGTCACCCAGCGCTCGACGGACGCGACGAAGCTGCTCAACTACGGCTTCGCGACGATCGGCTGACATCCAGTCAGCTTGCTTGTCCGCAACCGAGGGACCTGCCGCATGCCAGCGGCGGGTCCCTTTGTCGTACGGCTCTCTCGCCGGCCTGGCTCTGGCTCTCTAGTCGGTGTCCGTCGCCGCCAGCACCGCGATCCGGCGGCGGTCGGGGGAGAGGGCGGCTATGCCGTAGTCGGAGTCGATGTCGCCATGGAACCAGTCCGTGTCGGCCTCGAAGTGGAACCAGGTACTTTGCCGCGCACGATGCTCCACCTCCCCCGCACTCGCGCCCGCCGGAGCACCGCTCAGCCCGGCGATCGAACGCCACGCCCACAGCCGGCCGTACGCGCCGTGCACACCCGAGTCGAACATGCCGCCCATCGACGCCGTGTCGAAGAGGAGTCGCCAGATCGCGTCCAACGGGCGGACGGCGATCTCGAAGCGATCCGTAGGGCCGAGCCCGTCGACGCACTGCATGGGCAAGGTCGGCAGCAGAGCCGGCATCCGCTCGGGTGGGACGGCCTCGTCCAGCAGGAACACCCAGGCGCCGTGGTCACCCCATTCGCCCGCCTGCACGGCGGCGACGATGCTCTCGTGTACGTCCGTCGTGGCCATGTCGCGCAGGGCGAACCGCTCGGACTTACGGGGCGTCGGCGGGTCCACGCGGCCCTCGACGGGCAGTTGGCTCGGCACTCCGTAGGAGGAACCGTTGATCGAACGGGTCGGGAAGTCGGCGCCGGACTCAAGGCCACGGCGGTGCACCGGGAGCCAGGCGAGGGCGTGCCAGCCGGGTCGGACGATCACCCAGGAGCGCAGCGCCGGGAACGCGTCGGTCTCCACGCCGCGGAGCACCAACTCGTGGAAGAGGCAGTCGCGCAGTTCGTCCAGGTGATCCTGCGCGCGACGTTCGAAGACGGTGGCTGCGAGGTCGGCGACCTGATGATGCTCTGCGAGGAGTGAGGCGACGAAGGGCAGCAGGGGGCGGCTCCCTGTGGACGGGCGTTTTTCGTCGAGGAGTTGGAGCAGGTGGCCCAAGCTGTCGCGGCCGGGGGTGAGGGCCAGCACCCTTACCACGTGGGCCAGTTGGCGCTCACATTCCCGCACCTGCCGTACGGCTTCCGCATGCCGGTCGGCCAGCTGCTCGCCCAGCTCACGCATACAGGCCGCGTCCCCTTGTGCGGCGCGCTGTTCGGCCTGGCTCCACGTGAGGCCGTCGAAATCGCTCACCCTTGGTGGTCACCCGCGTGTGCTGCGAACGCCGTCCAGGCCGAGGGGGTGATCTGGAGTATGGGTCCGTCCACGCGCTTGGAGTCGCGGACGGCAACGGTGCCGGGGATGTCGCGGGCGACCTCGACGCACTCGCCGTGAGCGTCGCCGCTGCTGTACGTGGACTTGCTGAACTCGAAGTAGTGCATGGTTCACAGCTCCCTGGTGAATGTTGCCCATGCGTTGGGGTTGAGCCGAAGTATCGGGCCGTGCATGTCCTTCGAGTCACGGACGGCCACCGTGCTCGTGATGTTGCGGGCGACTTCGACGCATTCCTGACCGGCATTTCCGCCGCTGTAGCTGGACTTGACGAACTCGAATGCGGGCACGCCGGCTACGTCTCCTTCAGGATCGCGTCGATCAGTCTGACCGAGTTCTGCCCCGCGAGGCCCAGCCGCGTGATCCGGTCGAAGAGCCCGTTGTGGTGGTCGGCATCAGTATCGCTCTCGAGCCAGACGGTCGACGAGGTGGTATCCACGTGAACCACGTCCAGTGCACCCGGCTCGGCGAACGACACGATGGTGAAGGCGCTCGTCATACCCGGATGCGCACCGGCCAGGTAGGGCAGCACCTGGAGCTTCACGTTCGGTCGGCGCGCCATGTCCAGCAGATGCCCCAGCTGGGCTCGCATGACCTCGCGCCCGCCGACGAGTTGACGCAGGGCGGCCTCGTGCACGACCGCCCACAGTTCCAGCGGGGCCTCTCCGTGCAGCCGAGCCTGTCGTGCCATTCGGGAGTCGACGAACGGCTCGATCTCGTCCGGGTCCTCCCAGTGGCCGTTGCCGACCGCGAGTGCCCGCGCGTAGTCCGTTGTCTGCAACAGCCCCGGAACTACGGCCAGTTGCCATGTCCGGATGTTGGTGGCGATGTCTTCCAGCGCCACGTACTCGACCATCGCGGAAAGCTGCGGGTACTGGTTCCACCAACCACGGGCCTTGCGTCTCTCACGGTCCGTCCTCGCGAGGGTCAGCAGCCGCGCGATGACCGGTTCGGCTGTCTCGCCGTAAAGGTGACAGAGCGCTCGGATATCCGGATCGCGGATCGGCACCAGCCCGCGCTCCATCTTCGCGACCTTGGCCACCGACGCCGACAGCGCCTCGGCGGCATGCGCCTGACGCAGCCCCCACATCTCACGCATGCGCAGCAGTTCACCGCCCAGCCGCCGCGCAAGCACGGTCGACACTGACACCCCGCGATCAGGGTTCCGACCTGCCATCTCGCGCTCCCCCCCGACGAGTTGGTCACAGTCTGTGCCGTCGTCGCACTGCGAGCAAGCAAGTTCGAGTAGAAATTTATGGCCTCACACTTGCTGGCCAATGTCCCCCACCGCTACCGTCAGTACCGAATCGCCCACCCAGCGACACCAGTTGGCGGAAGCGCACCGCGCTGCCCGCACCCGGCACAGCACGGCAGAGCCACCCCACCTGGCCTCGTCCCCCACCGCACAAGGAGGTGGGCCCCGGTGACCGGCTCCTGTCCTCCCGGACTCCCCAAGCCCCACGACCGCCGCCGCTACGACCGCTACGACGCCGTCACCTACACCCCGTACCCGATCAACATCCCCCGCGCCCGCAGACACGTCGCCCACCTCACCACCACCTGGGGACACCCCCACTCCGCCGGCGACGCGGCCCTGCTGGCAAGCGAGTTGTGTACGAACGCCTTACTCCACGGCTGCCTGCGGGACCGCCTGTTCCGCGTGGAGACGTCCCTCACCGGCAACGCCCTGCGGGTCGCGGTCACCGACCCGAGGGGCGAGCGGCTCCCGTACCCCCAAACCTCCACCCCCGAGGACCAGTTCGGCCGAGGCCTCCTCATCGTCCGTACGCTGGCCGCCCGTTGGGCCGTGGAGAAGCTCACCGTCGGCAAGACCGTCTGGGCGGAGTTGGACATCCCGAAGAATCCAACGGAGCCCGCTCCACACCGAATTGAAGGCTTCCGAAATCCCTGTCGACCGTAGGATCATTGCAACCGCAAGTGACATGTGATGCCGACGTGACGGAGACGGGGACGGGGATACGGCATGACAGTGCCTGGAATCGGTGCGGGCGGAGGTGGGGGGCGAGGTGGAGGCGGTGGCCCCGACCTGCACGTCACGTCCTCCGACCTCACCAAGCTCGCCGGCGACCTCGACGACATGCAGGACCACCTCGACAAGCAGGTCAGGCGGATGGACACGATCGTCGACCGCGTCGAGGCCGGCTGGCGCGGCCCGGCGGCGACGGCGTACCGCGAGTTCCACCGCGCGGCGACCGAGGACGCCGTACGCATCCGCGAAGTGATGAAGCTGCTGGAACAGGCCGTGCGGATGAGCCGGGACGGCTTCTCCGCGAACGACATCGACGTGCTGGAGCACATGCGGACGATCCAGGTCGACATCGGCAGCGAGGTCGACAAGCTGTCGACGCCCAACGTGGAGACGGCAGGGGATACGCCGGCACCGCCTCCCCGCAGCAGCCTCGACTCCTTCTGACCCTTCTGGTCCTTCCGCCCGCGAGCCGTCAAGTGCCCATTGCCCAGCCGTAGTTACCGACCGATATCCAGGGGGATCATGTCGACCGGGGCTTCCGCCGACGACGACCACATAGCCGTCTCCTTCGCCACACTCCACGACCTCACCGCCGAGCTGGAGGACATCCTCAAGCAGCTCAACACCAAACTCGACGACCTCTACGACCGCGCCGAACCGGTCGTCCTGTCATGGAAGGGCGAGGCCCGCGAGGTCTTCGTCGAGAAGCTGGATGAGTGGGACCGCTCGGCGCAGGATCTGCAGGCCGCGCAGAAGTGGTTGCACGCGTATGTCACCACCGGTCACGCGAATTACGCGGCGGCACACCGGGCGGTGCTGCGCGGCTGGGGAGCCGCCTGATGAGCACCCCGACGCCTCCCGGGACCGGGAAGATCGATGTCACTCCGACCGTCCTGTACGGCGTCTCAACGGGCATAGCAGGTCAGCAGGACCCTCTTGACCGTGGCATCAAGTCGTTCCTCGACGAACTGGCCCGGTACCCGGACGGCGGCGGGAGGGGTACGGCGATGAAGGACTTCACGACCGCCTACCTGAAAGTCGCCGAGCGTTTCCTGGAGGTCTGGGCGAAGTCCGTGGTGAGCGTGGGAGGAGCCGCTGTCGGCTTCACGTCCACCGCCAACAGCTACGCGGCGGCCGACGCGGCCACACACCCTTCGCCGACAGGACAGCCGACGCACCGGCCGAACCCGCATGTCATCGACAAAGTCCCCACGTACGGTCCGGTCACCGATTTCAAGTGGGGGGACATCGATGCGGGCCAGGACCTGATGCAGGAGGCCCTCGAAGGCCTGGAAGCCGTGGTCCTGGCTGTCATGCGGCCCCTGTTGGAGCACGAGTGCCGTTGGGGCAAAGCGGCGACGATCCTCCCGTTGCCCAATCATCTGCGCCTGTACTCAATCTCCCAGGCGTGGCGCATGCCGCAGACCACGCTCGGCATGGTGGACGGAACGCTGACGGGCCTCGTCGGCAGCATCACCGACCAGACCGACCAGGACTGGTACAACGCGATGCGGACGTTCTGCAGCACGTTGTGGGGGACGTCCGCCTGGGGCCAGAACCGCGAAGGTTACGACTGGGCCAACGACGACGCGAAGAAGAGGGGAAGCAGCCATCCCGTCTTCGCCGTTCTCTTCGACACGTGCGATGCCATGGTCGACGCGATCTACAACGTCGCAAAGGCCGCCGAGGACGTCCGGGACGATCTGCACCGGATTTACCGCCAAGCCGTTGTCGACAGTATCAAGCAACTCGACCCCAGAGATATAGACGTCACGGACGCGAAGAGTCTACTGAAAGGGCTGTGGGAAACAGGAAAGGGCTTGGTCGCGGACGTCTCCGTCGGGATCGTGCTGAACATCGACGAGGGCGCCCTGAACGACGCCGTGTCGGCCTACGAGAACCGCATTCATCGACAGGCCGGCGAAATAAAAGCGTTACTGCCGGCACTGGACGAGGCATACACGAGCACACCGACCTTCAATGCCGAGACGGCCAGAGCTGAGGCGTTCGGCGCGCGGGCGTTGACAGGCTTCAAGGGAAATCCTCTGTATACAGTGCCAGGGGACAGCGAAGCCAATCATGCATACCCGCTCGACCTGGCGAATCAAGAAGGAATACACGGAAGTCACATCATCGACAAGCACGTGGGTAAGACCGATGAGCAGCTCGCGCAGCGGCTCAGAGATCAGCCGACGATCGACGCTGCCTCCACTTTCTCTAACCTTCCCGCTGCCCAGAAATACACACAGAACGCGATGGAATATATCGGGCCACCTGCAAATTCAGGGCAGCAAAACGAAGGCGTGAACAATAAGGCGAAGATCGAGAGGTGGATTTCCAGGCCACGCTCCGATGCCTCTATTTTGACCCTTGATCCGGTCGAGTACAATTCCGTGACCGGGCGTACGATTACAGCTGGCAACCCGCACGCAAGTGCCGCGCAGGATACACATACCGTGAAGGTCGTACTCAAATACAAGAATGGCCTCCACCCACCCTATGTAGCCTACACATCCATGCCGACGCTTCCATAAGCCAACCATGGGAGGATCTGTGACGAGGAATAATCCGGACCTGCCCGGGTGTCTGCAAAGGTATTTCGACGAGCGTCAATCCTTTGCTGCAATCAATTCCCGCGGGGAAACGGAATGGAATGAAACTGTCGTAGAAATGGTTCACGGAACCCATGCACTCCGAATTGTTGACCGCACGACATTGCGCGACAGCCTTTTGGAAGTTTCACATGAGGGAGCTCTCGATCTGGCCAGACTGATTTCTGGCGGATCCCTTCTGTACGGTCCCAGTGAATCCCTCCGGACATTGGACACGGAGCGGGACGAATGCTTGCGCGAAACCTTGGCAACCGCCGGGAAAAACGCCCGGTTCTTCACCAATCACGGGCACGCGGAAGATGGTGACCAGGCCGATTTTCTGGTGTCGTCGTTTCACGTCAACTCGCTTGCCGACACAACAATCGACGTCTGCCTTATCGGAGTTTCTGACGAGAATGTCCTGGTTCTCTGGCGTTTCGAGGATGACTAGACACTCCTGGCCACCCCCGAAACCATGAGGACTGGCGTCGCGATGTGCAGGCCGTGAAGACTGAGAGTGAGCAACGAATGCGTACCCGCACCGCCACCTACCCCGACCGAGAAACCGCCCAATGGGCCACCCAACAGACCGTCACCGCCAGCGAACAGGTCATCCACCGCTGGCTCGCCCAGTCCACCCGCCCCCGCCTGACCATCGAGGCGACGTGGCCCTCCCGCCCCGAGCCGGTCGGACGAGTCCTGCTCCAGGCGATGATGCTGGCCGGGCGAGACCCCGTCGATGTCCACGCGGCCCGCGTGATCCTGAAGCGGGACGAATCCCGACCGCACGGCTTCGCCGTCCACGCCACGTTCCCCGTCTACCTGTAGCCCGTAGCCGTAACCGACCCACCCGTAGCGACCCGATCCGTAGAGGCTGATCCCGTGCCCCTGAGCCCCCTCGAACACGACCGCCGCTACGGCGAGTTGGACCAGGTGATCCGCGCCTACGCCGGGCAGCCGGCCGACGACACCCCGGACAAGCCGAGCGAGGCACTGGTCGCCTACCTCCGCCACACCTGGCACAGCCGACCGTGGGCCCTCGCCGTCGCGGAGCGGCAGCTACGGGAGTACGCCGACAATCCGCCGGGCCGACTGCGCCTGCGGCTCGGCGAGTTCTACGCCATCCCGGACGTGGGGCTCCCCGAGGCCGAGATCCAGCAGTGGCTGTACTGCCTCGCCGATCACGTCAAGCACAGCGTCGGGGAGGGCGAGGTCCCACCCCCGGCCACCCCCGCCACCCACTGGGAGTGGCACGCCCGCTTCCCGGAACTCGGTCAGTTCCTCGGCGGCTGGTTCTCCCAGGACATGCCGGACGAGTTCGACGACCACGACGCGGCGACCGACGACTACCGCACCTCGACCGACCCGCACCTCGTCGCCCGCCTCACCGGCGAGCTGCACGAACTGCTCGCCCTGGACATCGACGAGTCCGACTACGCCCTCGCCGTCGCCGAGTTGGGCATGGAGGTCGATCCGCCGACGCCGTACTCACCGAGCGGCTGGCTCGCGCTGGTCGCCGACCGGCTGACCACGCCGCGCGCCGACTACGGGACCCCGGCAGACCAGAGCTGAGCCGCGCGCCCCCACTCACAGAGACGCGCGGCCCATGAAGGCAGCAGCCACTACCCCCAGGTGATCAGCCTCTTCGGCTGCTCCAGAATCGCCGCCACATCAGCCAGCACCTTCGACCCCAACTCCCCGTCCACCAACCGGTGATCGAAGGACAGGGCCAGCGTCGTCACCTGACGGGGCTTCACCTTGCCCTTGTGGACCCAGGGTTGGAGTTTGATCGTGCCGACCGCGAGGATCGCGGACTCGCCGGGGTTGAGGATCGGTGTGCCGGTGTCGATGCCGAAGACGCCGACGTTGGTGATGGTGACCGTGCCGCCCTGCATCGCCGCCGGGGACGTCTTGCCGTCTCTCGCCGTCGATACCAACTCACCCAGGGACTGGGCGAGTTGCGGCAGTGTCTTCGCGTGGGCGTCCCTGATGTTCGGGACGATCAGGCCGCGTGGGGTCGCCGCCGCGATGCCGAGGTTGACGTAGTGCTTGAGGACGATCTCCTGGGCGGCCTCGTCCCAGGACGCGTTGATGTCCGGGTTGCGCTTGATGGCGACGAGGAGGGCCTTCGCGATCAGCAGGAGCGGGTTGACCCGTAGGCCCTGCATCTCCTTGTCCTGCTTCAGCTCCTCGACCAGTTTCATCGTCCTCGTCACGTCCACCGTCACGAACTCCGTGACATGCGGTGCCGTGAACGCCGAACCGACCATCGCCGCCGCCGTCGCCTTGCGGACGCCCTTGACCGGGATTCGAGTCTCCCGCGTCGAGTCCGCGACAGGCAGGGAGGGCGCCGGAGCCGCTACCCGCTCAGGCGCCTGCGCCTGCGTCTGCGCCTGCACCGGGGCCGGTGCCACCGCCGCGTGCACGTCCTCGCGGGTGATCACGCCGTCCCGGCCCGACGGGGTCACCGTCGCCAGGTCGACGCCCAGGTCCTTCGCCAGCTTGCGCACCGGCGGCTTGGCGAGGGGGCGGGATGTCACCACTGCTTCCGGCACGTGGCCGTTCAGCTCGGCCTGGACCGCCGCCGACGCCTCCTGGGCCGGGATCTCCGCGCCCTTGCGGGGGCGGCGCTTCGTGGCGGACGTGGAGACGCCGTAGCCCACCAGGACCGGTGTGCGGGCCGGAGCCGCGGGCTTCGCTGCCTCCTGCACGGGAGCGGCCGGGGTCTCCACAGGAGCCGCCCCGCCCCCGGACACGTCCACCGCGATGATGGACGTCCCCACGTCCACCGTCGTCCCCTCCGGGAAGCGGAGTTCGCGCACCACCCCGTCGTACGGGATGGGCAGTTCCACCGCGGCCTTCGCCGTCTCCACCTCGCAGACGACCTGGCCGTCGGTGACGGTGTCGCCGACCTGGACGTACCACTTGAGGATCTCGGCCTCGGTGAGGCCCTCGCCCACGTCCGGCATCTTGAACTCGCGTACGGACGCTTCTGTCATCGTCGTCACGGCCCTCTCCTCAGTACGCCAGAGCGCGGTCGACGGCGTCGAGCACCCGGTCCAGGCTCGGCAGGTACTCCTCCTCCAGGCGGGCCGGCGGGTACGGGGCGTGATAGCCGCCCACGCGCAGCACCGGGGCCTCCAGGTGGTAGAAGCAGCGCTCCGTGATGCGGGCCGCGATCTCGCCGCCGGAGCCGAAGAACACCGGGGCCTCGTGGACCACGACCAGGCGGCGGGTCTTCTCCACCGAGGTCTGGATCGCGTCGAAGTCCAGCGGGGACACCGAGCGCAGGTCGAGGATCTCCAGGGACCTGCCCTCCTCGGCGGCCGCGTCGGCGGCCTCCTGGCAGAGCTTCACCATCGGGCCGTAGGCGGCGAGGGTGAGGTCCGTGCCCTCGCGGACCACGCGGGCCTTGTGGAGGGGGTCGGGGATCGCCTCGCTGTTGACGTCGCCCTTGTCCCAGTAGCGGCGTTTCGGCTCGAAGAAGATCACCGGGTCGTCGCTCTGGATGGCCTGCTGCATCATCCAGTAGGCGTCCGACGAGTTCGACGGGCTGACGATCTTCAGGCCCGGCACGTGCGCGAACAGCGCCTCGGGGGACTCCGAGTGGTGTTCCACCGCGCCGATGCCGCCGCCGTAGGGGATGCGAATGACGACCGGGAGCTTGACCTTGCCCAGGGAGCGGGCGTGCATCTTGGCGAGCTGGGTGACGATCTGGTCGTAGGCCGGGAAGACGAAGCCGTCGAACTGGATCTCCACGACCGGGCGGTAGCCGCGGAGGGCCAGGCCGATAGCTGTGCCGACAATTCCTGATTCGGCCAGCGGAGTGTCTACCACCCTGCGCTCGCCGAAGTCCTTCTGGAGGCCGTCCGTGACGCGGAAGACGCCGCCGAGCTTGCCGACGTCCTCGCCCATGATGAGGACCTTGGGGTCGGACTCCAGGGCGGCGCGCAGCGATTCGTTGATCGCCTTGGCCAGCGGCAGGTTCTTGAACGTCGTCGCCTGTGTCGCATTCTGTGCCGCCATGTCACTTACCCCCCTCTTCGTCCGCGAACGACGCCTGGTAGGCGGCGAACTGGGCCCTCTCCTCGTCGACGAGCGCGTGCCCGTCCGCGTACACGTGCTCGAAGATGGCGAACCGGTCCGGGTCCGGCATGGCACGGACCGCTTCGCGCACTCGTCTGCCCAACGCTTCGCTCTCTGTTTCGAGTTCCGCGAAAAATCCCTCATCCGCGTGACGCGCGGCTTCGAGGTACGTGCGCAGACGCAGGATCGGGTCCTTCGCCTCCCAGGACTCGCGCTCCTCGTCGGCCCGGTACTTGGTCGGGTCGTCGGAGGTGGTGTGCGCGCCCATGCGGTACGTGTACGCCTCGACGAGCGTCGGGCCCTCGCCGTTGCGGGCCCGCTCCAGTGCCCACTTGGTGACCGCGAGGCAGGCCAGCACGTCGTTGCCGTCGACGCGGACGCCCGGGAAGCCGTAGCCCTGCGCGCGCTGGTAGAGCGGGACGCGGGTCTGCTTCTCGGTGGGCTCGGAGATGGCCCACTGGTTGTTCTGGCAGAAGAACACGACCGGCGCGTTGTAGACCGCGGAGAAGGTGAACGACTCGGCGACGTCGCCCTGGCTGGAGGCGCCGTCCCCGAAGTACGCGATCACGGCGCTGTCGGCGCCGTCCATGGTCACGCCCATCGCGTAGCCCGTGGCGTGCAGGGTCTGCGAGCCGATGACGATCGTGTACAGGTGGAAGTTGTTCGTGTTCGGGTCCCAGCCGCCGTGGTTGACGCCCCGGAACATGCCGAGCAGGTTGGTCGGGTCGACCCCGCGGCACCAGGCGACGCCGTGCTCGCGGTAGGTCGGGAAGACGTAGTCGTCCTCCCGGGTGGCCCGCCCGGAGCCGATCTGGGCGGCCTCCTGGCCGAGCAGCGAGGCCCACAGGCCCAGCTCGCCCTGGCGCTGCAGGGCGGTGGCCTCGGCGTCGAAGCGGCGGGTGAGCACCATGTCGCGGTACAGGCCGCGGAGCTCATCGGGGGTGATGCCGGCGACGTACTTGTCGTACGGGGCGGTCTTGGCGTTCTTGACTCGCTTGCCCTCGGGCGTCAGCAGCTGGACGAGGTCCGGGTCGGCGCCCTTGGCCTTGCTTCCGGCGCTGCGTCGCGGCTTGCGCGGGGCAGTGCTCTCCACGGTCACGTGTGCTCCTCCGTCGGTCCGGCTCCCCGGGTTCGCCGGGTGCCAGTGCGGCTCACCTGCGCCCCACGGACGCACAGGGTGGGTGCGGTTCGTCGGGAACAGGCGTGACAGGTGCCCCGGCGAGCGCCCTGCAGAAGGCACGTTACCCAGTGCTCCACAATTCTGTGAAACCCCTCCTGACCTGCGATTTTGCTTGGATTTCCAAGTAAATCGCGAAAGTCGGGAACAAGTCCTGGTCACAGCCTTGCAGGGGGCCGGAACAACGGCACGTTATCCCGCTCACCTCGGGCACGGGAAGAGCCCGTATGTGAGACTTACCGCGTGCCCGGAGACGGAAAAATCAGCGTATTTCTCCTCGATGACCACGAAGTGGTCCGCCGGGGTGTCCACGAGATGCTCTCGGTCGAGGCCGACATCGAGGTGGTGGGCGAGGCCGGTACGGCGGCCGACGCGCTGGTGCGGATCCCGGCCGTGCGCCCCGATGTGGCGATTCTCGACGTACGGCTCCCGGACGGCAGCGGGGTCGAGGTGTGCCGCGAGATCCGCGCGCGGGACGAGTCCGTGAAGTGCCTGATGCTGACCTCCTTCTCGGACGACGAGGCCCTCTTCGACGCGATCATGGCGGGCGCCTCCGGGTACGTCCTGAAGGCCATCCGGGGGAACGAACTGCTGAGTGCCGTACGGGACGTCGCGGCCGGCAAGTCACTGCTCGACCCGGTGGCGACGGCCCGGGTGCTGGAGCGGCTGCGCAACGGCGGCCCGCAGCAGGACGAGAAGTATGAGTCCCTCACCGACCAGGAGCGCAGGATCCTGGACCTGATCGGGGAGGGGCTCACCAACCGGGCGATCGGCGAGCGGCTGCACCTCGCGGAGAAGACCATCAAGAACTACGTGTCGAGTCTGCTTTCCAAACTCGGCATGGAGCGGCGCTCGCAGGCGGCGGCCTATGTGGCGCGGAGACAGGTCGAGCAGCAGCGTCATTAGGGACCAAAGACCCCTCCCCTGGGCATGCGGTCCGGCCGACAGTGTTCCTATGTCCCTCGACGCACCACCCGGCGCCGAACAACTCGCCGTCGACCTGCTCTCCCGCACCGATCACGGCAGGGTCGCCACCACCCTCCGGGCGCTGCCCTTCCTGGCCTTCGCCAGCCACATCGTGCAGGACGGGCGGCTGCTGCTGCGCATGCCCCGGAGTCACGGCTACCACCACGCGTGCGTGGGCAGCGTCGTCGCCTACGGAGCGGACAACCTGGGCTCGGCCGGGCCGGGCGAGGGTCTGTGGTCCGTGCAGGTCGTGGGCGCGTGCGAGAGCTACGATCCGACGGCCGACCAGGTCGAACGTTTCGGCCCCGTCCCGGCCACGGTGGACGGGGAGTCGTACGAGCCGGTCTATCTGCGCATCGAGCCCCAGTTGAGCACCGTGCACTCGGCGGACGGCGGTCCGGAACGGCACTTCAAGCCCACCCTGTGACCGAAAGCGACCATCGACGACCGAGCGGTGACTTGCTGTGACAAACCGCAGCTCAAGGGCCCACCCCGTGCCCTAGCATCGGCCGCGTGCCGCCCTTACGTGTACCACCCCCCGTGCCCCACGCGCCCCCGCTGGGCGCCCTCCTCCGCCAGTACGCCGCCGGGTCCGCCGTCGCCTGCGAACCCGTCGAGCAGGGCCTGCTGAACCGCGGCTACCGGCTCCGCACCACCCGGGGCCGCTACTTCCTCAAGCACCACTTCGACCCCGAGACCGCGGACCCGGCGGCGATCGCCCGCCAGCACACCGCGACCCGGCGGCTGGCCGACCTCGGCGTTCCCGTGGCTCCCCCACTGCCCGCCCGCGACGGCCGTACGGTGGCCGTCGTCGGCGGGCACGCCTACGCCCTGCACCCCTGGATCGACGGCAGGCACCGCCACGGCGGCCAGTTGACCACCGGCCAGTGCGGACGCCTCGGCGCGCTCCTGGGGGTCGTCCACGCGAGCCTGGAGCGGGTCATGCCGGGGCGCCGGGAGGAGTGCGCGCCGGGCGCCGACCCCGCCGACACCTTCGCCCTCATCGACGACCTCCTCGGGCACGTCCGCCGGCACCGGCCCGCCGACGCCTTCGACGAACTGGCCCGCCACCGGCTGCTGGAACGCCGGGAGCTGCTGGAGCGGCACGCGGACCGACGGCCGCCGCGCGGGGCCTCCGTGGGGTGGGTGCACGGGGACTTCCACCCGTTCAACCTGCTCTACAAGGGCGACGCCCCCGCCGCGATCGTCGACTGGGACCGCCTCGGCGTCCAGCCCCGCGCGGAGGAGGCCGTACGCGCCGCCGCGATCTTCTTCGTACGGCCCGACGGGGCCCTGGACCTGCCGAAGGTGCGGGCGTACGCGCACGCCTACCGGCGTTCGGCGGGCGCCGGCCCCGCCGAACTGGCCGCCGCCGTGCACCGGGTGTGGTGGGAGCGGCTCAACGACTTCTGGATGCTGCGCTGGCACTACGAGCGGGGCGACACTCGCGCGGACCCCCAGTTCCCGGCCGCGTCGGCGCTCGCCGTGTGGTGGACGCGGGAGTACGACACGGTGTGCGAGGCGTTCGCGGAGGGCGCCCCCTAAGGCAGCGGAAAGCGGAGGGCGCCTCTTAGGGCAGCGAAAAACAGCACGCGCGCGTGGACCCCTGTTACGGGGCGCACGCGCGCGTAAGTGCTTCGGTGCCGGTGATCCGGGCCGGGTCAGCCGCCGCCGAGGGTGCCTGCGACGGCGCCGCCGTCGTCGCCCCCGTCGTCACCGGTGCCGCCCGATTCCGTCGGGTCCGCCGAGGTCGTCGTGGACGGGGTGTCCGACGGCTCCTCGGAGACCGTCGCGGACGGGGTGCTCGAAGGCTTCTCGGTGGCCGTCTCGGACGGGGTGTACGAGGGCTTCGACGTCGGCGTGTACTGCGAACCGGAGGTCGTGCCGCTGTCGTCCGTGTCCGTGTCGGACGGCGAGGCGGTCGCGTCGTCGCTCGGCGTCTCGGTGGCCGTGTCGTCGGTCGCGGTCTGCGAGGTGGTCGGCGACTGGGTGGTGCCCGAACCGCCGCTGCCGCTACCGGTGTTGTTCAGCGCCAGCGCGACACCCGCCGCGATGGCGATCACCGCGAGCACCGCGAGGATCCACAGCTTGCCCCGGCCGCTGCCCTGGTTGCCGTGCCCCTCGAAGCCGCCGTCGTCGCCGTTGCCGTAGCCGCCGGGCAGGATCGGCTGCGGGATCTGCGTGGTGCCGGAGGAGTCCTGGGGCATCACGGTCGTACCGGCGAAGCCGCCGGGCGGGGTCCCCTGCCCGTTGGCCACGGTCACCGGGCCGGTGTTCCAGGTGCCGGTGTGGCCGCCCTGGTCGTAGAGCATCTGCAGGCCGTACTGGACGAGCCCGCGCATCTCCTCGGCCGTCTGGAAACGGTCGTCCGGGTCCTTCGCGAGGGAGCGCATGACGAGGCCGTCGAGTTCCGGCGGGCAGACGCCGTTCGAGGTCTGGGACGGCGGGACCGGGATGTCCTGGACGTGCTGGTAGACCACCGACAGCGGGGTCTCGCCGGTGAACGGGGGCCGCAGCGCGAGGAGTTCGTAGAGGAGGCAGCCCGTCGCGTACAGGTCGGAGCGGTGGTCGACGGCCTTGCCGAGCGCCTGCTCCGGGGAGAGGTACTGGGGCGTGCCCATGACCATGCCGGTCTGCGTCATCGTCGTGGACGCCCCGTGCAGGGCGCGCGCGATGCCGAAGTCCATGACCTTGACGGCGCCGTTGTGCGTGATGATCACGTTCGCGGGCTTGATGTCGCGGTGCACGATGCCGTGCTGGTGCGAGTAGGCGAGCGCCTCCAGGACGCCGGAGACGATGATCAGGGCCTGCTCGGGCCCGGGCGCCTCGGCGTTCAGGAGGAGGTCGCGGATCGTGCGGCCCTCGACGATCTCCATGACGATGTACGGCACGGACATGCCGCCCACGTAGTCCTCGCCGGAGTCGTACACGGCGACGATCGCGTGGTGGTTGAGGCCGGCCACCGACTGGGCCTCGCGCGTGAAGCGCGCCTTGGACGTCGGGTCCTCGGCCAGGTCCGAGCGGAGCAGCTTGACGGCGACCGTGCGCCCGAGCCGTACGTCCTCGGCCGCGAAAACCTCGGCCATACCGCCCCGGCCCAGTCTGTGGGTGAGCCGGTACCGGCCGTCGCCGACCAGTCCGCCGTTACCCCACAACTCCGGTGCGTCCGACATTCCGCCGCCAGCCGCCTCGGGGTCGGACGGGCCCTGAGCGTGCTGCTGTGCCATCAGTCCTCGCCGTCGTTTCTGCCCGCGGTGCGCGCGGTGTTGTTACGGTCTCCGTCGGCCACGCTACAGGCTCGGCGCAAGCCTCCGGTCCGGGATCAGTGCCGGAATCGTCCGGAGACGGACCGGCCATCAAATCGGTATCACGGGGCGTCGTGCAAATTCTGTGTACCGCCGGTACAGCACCTGTAACGCTTCCACGACTCTTCTTTCGCGTACGGTCACGGATCGGGCACCGCGCTTGACGTGTCAGTGCCCTCCGGCAGACTTGGCCGGGAATGGCACTTTCGATCACTGAGCCGGCGCCGATGGGGGACACGGGACATGAGCCAGGACGGCGCACAGGGCCGCTACGCGGGGCGCGCGCTCGCAGGTGGCCGCTATCAACTGCGCGACCTGCTCGGCGAGGGCGGCATGGCCTCGGTGCACCTGGCGTACGACTCGGTGCTCGACCGCCAGGTCGCGATCAAGACACTCCACACCGAACTCGGCCGGGAACAGGCCTTCCGCGAGCGCTTCCGCCGCGAGGCCCAGGCCGTGGCCAAGCTCACCCACACCAACATCGTCTCGGTCTTCGACACCGGCGAGGACGCCCTCGACGGCACGACGATGCCGTACATCGTCATGGAGTACGTCGAGGGCCGCCCGCTCGGCTCCGTACTCGACGAGGACGTACGGCAGTTCGGCGCGATGCCCGCCGACAAGGCGCTGAAGATCACCGCGGACGTGCTGGCCGCGCTGGACATCAGCCACGAGATGGGCCTGGTCCACCGGGACATCAAGCCGGGCAACGTGATGATGACCAAGCGCGGGGTCGTCAAGGTGATGGACTTCGGCATCGCCCGCGCCATGCAGTCCGGTGTCACCTCGATGACGCAGACCGGCATGGTCGTCGGCACCCCGCAGTACCTCTCGCCGGAGCAGGCGCTCGGCCGGGGCGTGGACGCGCGCAGCGACCTGTACTCGGTCGGCATCATGCTGTTCCAACTGGTCACCGGGCGGCTGCCGTTCGACGCGGACTCGCCGCTGGCCATCGCGTACGCGCATGTGCAGGAGGAGCCGGTCGCGGCCTCCTCGATCAACCGTTCCCTGCCGCCGGCCGTGGACGCGCTGATCACCCGCGCGCTGAAGAAGAACCCGAACGAGCGCTTCCCGAACGCCGAGGCCATGCGCGACGAGTGCCTGCGGGTCGCCGCCTCGCTGCACGCCGCCGCCCCGAGCATCGTGCCGGGCGCGCCCGCACAGAGCGGCGCGGGCGTCGGCTCCGCGGTCTTCCCGCCGGTCGACCAGACGGCCCCGGCCCCCACCGGCCCCGTCCACACGCCGTACCAGCCGGGTCCCTACGGCGGCACGCCCGCGCCCGCCCCGGCCTACGGCTATCCGCCGCAGGCGGGCTACCAGCCGCAGCACTCGGTCGGGTTCGGGCAGCAGGGCATCTCGACCCCGCCGCCGTACAACCTGACCCCGCAGCACCCGACGCCGGCCTCCGGGGGAGGCGGCGGCAGGAGCAACAAGCCGGTGATCATCGGCTCCGCGGTCGTAGCCGTCGTCGCGGTCGGCGCGCTGATCGTCGCCCTGTCGATGAACAACGGCAGCGACGGCGACGCGAAGGGCGGCGGCAGCGCGAGCGCGAGCACCTCGGTGACGGCGGTCGAGGGCCACCGTGACGGCGACACGTCGAAGACGATCGCGACGACCGCGTGCACGGAGCCCGAGGAGTCGTACAACGACCCCAGCAAGATCCAGGTCCCGGACTTCCAGTTCAAATACGTCAGCTCGGTCAAGACCTGCCTGCAGGCCGCGGGCTGGAAGGTGAAGATCAAGTCCGAGGACGAGAACACGTACGGCCAGGGCACGGTCATGGACCAGTTCCCGGCGGCCGGCACGGACGTGGACCCCAAGGACATGCCCCAGATCCAGCTGGGCGTGTCCACGGGCAACCCGTCCTGACGTCGGAGAGCGACCCGTCGCGACCCCGGTGATGTGGAGGGGCCCGGCAGCATCGGCTGCCGGGCCCCTTTGTCGTGTCGGTACGGGCTCGTGTGCGGGTCGGGGGTCGTCCTACAGGTAGGGGTCGGGAGTCCTACAGGTACGGGTCGGAGTCCTACAGGTACGGGCCGCCCACGCGACCGCCGCCCGGCTGACCCTCCTCGGCGCCGTCGCCGCTGCCCGGCGGCAGCGCCCGGCGCATCTGCTCCAGCTGCGCCCGCGCGGCCATCTGCTGGGCGAACAACGTGGTCTGGATCCCGTGGAAGAGCCCCTCCAGCCAGCCCACCAACTGGGCCTGCGAGATGCGCAGTTCCGCGTCGCTCGGCGTCACGTCGTCCGCGAACGGCAGCGACAGCCGCTCCAGCTCCTCCACCAGCTCCGGCGCCAGACCGTCCTCCAGCTCCTTCACGGAGCTGCGGTGGATCTCCTTGAGCCGGGCCCGGCTGGCTTCGTCGAGGGGAGCCGCACGCACCTCCTCAAGAAGCTGCTTGATCATGCTGCCGATCCGCATGACCTTGGCCGGCTGTTCCACCATCTCCGTCACCGGGATCTCGCGGGAGTCCTCGTCCCCGGTGCCACCCAGCGCCATCCCGTCCTGTCCCACGACCAGGATCTGAGGCTTCTCCGGTGACCTTTCGTTCCTCGGCATCTCCATGCCGCCATTCTCTCGCACTCGTACACCTCAGCACTGTGGTGCCCCCCCTCGAAGGGTGATCGACCGTTTCCGCATGGCCGAACCCGGAGTGCCGGAGCGCCCACCCGGTGTGACGCTGATTGCGTCGATCTTGCCGCCTCGGCTCGGGAGGGGGTCACGGACGTGACTCCATGGCTGCGTACATTGCCGTCGCTGCGTGTGACGGGGCTGCTGCTCGTGCTGGGCACGGGCGCGGTGGTGAGTCCGTGCGGGGGTGTTCCGGCGTACGGGGCTGTTCTCGCGTACGGGGTGGAGGCGGGGAGCGGTGCGAGTACCGGCGGTTCCGGGAGTGGTGGTCGGGTCGCGGTCTCGGCGCCCTCGTCCCCGTCCGCCCCGGCCACGGACTCCGCTACGGCGCCTGCCACCACCTCCGCCTTGCGGCCTGCTGCCGGCCCCGACCCAGCCCGTGTCTCCCCCGATCCCTCCCGGGCCGGCAGCCAGGCGGGCGAAGGGCGGGAACGGCCCGGACGTACCGCAGGGCCGACCGCGGACGAGGACGAAAGCGGAGGTGGGGGCGGAGGTGGGAACGGGGGCGACGGCGACGACACGACCGGTCTGACAGCGGACGGTGACGACGACGGGAGCCACTCGGACAGTTCCGCCAGTCCCGCCAGTCCCGCGCCCGCCGACTCCGCGTCCGCCCAGGGGGCGGCACCCGTGCCGACCTCCCCGCCGCTCCAGCCCGTGCGCCAGACCGTCACCCACGCCGAGGACCCCGCCGAGCCCGTGCTGCGGATCCTGCCGCTGGGCAGCGGCCTGATCCTCATCGGGCTCGGCCTGGGCCTCGCCTTCATCGGCCTCCGGGTGCGCCGTAGTTAGGAACTGCCGGGCCTACGGCGGACAGTCCGGCCCTACGGCGCGACGAGCAGCACCTTTCCGATGTGCCCGCTGTCCTCCAGCACCTGGTGCGCGGTCCCGGCCTCGCTCATCGGCAGCTCCCGGTCGACGACCGGGCGGATGTGACCGCCCTCGATCAGCGGCCAGACATGTTCGCGTACGGCGGCGACGATGGCCGCCTTCTCGCCGAGCGGGCGGGCCCGCAGCGAGGTCGCGCTGATCGCGGCCCGCTTGCCGAGCAGGGTGGCGATGTTCAGCTCGGCCTTGATGCCGCCCTGCATCCCGATGATCGCGAGCCGCCCGTTGACGGCGAGGGCCTGGACGTTGCGGTCCAGGTACTTGGCGCCCATGTTGTCGAGGATGACGTCGGCGCCGGCACCGCCCGTGGCCTGCTGGAGCTCGGCGACGAAGTCCTGCTCGCGGTAGTTGATCAGGATGTCGGCGCCCAACTCGGCGCAGTAGTCCAGCTTTTCCTTCGTACCGGCGGTGACGGCGACCTTCGCGCCGACGGCCTTGGCGAGCTGGATCGCCATGGTGCCGATACCGCTGGAACCGCCGTGCACGAGGAGCGTCTCGGCGGGGCGGAGGTGGGCGACCATGAAGACGTTCGACCAGACCGTGCAGACCACTTCGGGCAGCGCGGCGGCCTGCTTCAGGTCGATGCCGGCGGGTACCGGCAGCAACTGCCCGGCCGGAACGGCGACCTTCTCGGCGTAACCGCCGCCCGCGAGCAGCGCGCACACCTCGTCGCCGACCGACCAGCCGGACACCCCGGGGCCGATCCCGGTGATCCGGCCGGAGCATTCGAGGCCGGGGTAGCGGGACGCGCCGGGCGGCGGGTCGTAGAAGCCCTGGCGTTGCATGATGTCGGCCCGGTTGACGGCGCTGGCCACCACCTCGACCAGTACCTCGCCCTCGCCGGCGACGGGATCGGGGACCTCGCCCCACACCAGTGCCTCGGGCCCACCAGGTTCGGAAATCGTGATCGCATGCATGGGGCCGACGCTACTCCTCGTCCTACGGCCGACCGCCGAAGGCGGGCCACCGAGGGGGCGGCCGGAGGCGGGTCACTCCGGCAGCGGCCGGGTGTCCGGTGCGACCTGCGAACCCGGCGAGACCCGCACGATGGTGATGAGCCGGTCGGTCAGCTGAAGGGTGCCGATGGCCGGATCGTCGTAGCCGAGCACCCGGTGCCCTCGGACGACGCTCACCACCAGGTCGTCCGTGTCGCGCGGCGACTTGCCGACCTCGGCCTTTATGACCGGGCGTTCGGTCATGTCGAGCCCGCTGCCCTGCTGGATGAGGTCCTCCATGACCATGCCGGCGGCGGGGCTGAGCACGGACAGGCCGAGCAGGCGGCCGGCCGCGCTGGCGCTGGTGATGACGGCGTCGGCGCCGGACTGCTTCAGCAGCGGCGCGTTCTCCTCCTCGCGCACGGCGGCGACGATCTTCGCGCCGCGGTTGAGCTGCCGGGCCGTGAGGGTCACCAGGACGGCCGTGTCGTCGCGCTGGGTGGCGATGATGATCTGCCGCGCCCGGTGCACCTCGGCGCGCTTCAGGACCTCGCTGCGGGTGGCGTCCCCGACGACCCCGACGTAGCCCTGACTGCTCGCCGCCTCGATCGCCTTGCCGCTGGGGTCGACCACGACGACCTGTTCCTTCTTCAGCCCGGTCGCGCACACGGTCTGGATCGCGGACCGCCCCTTCGTCCCGAAACCGATGACGACGGTGTGATCCCGCAAGGTGGACCTCCAGCGGTTTCCCGAAAGTACCCTAAGGGCATGGACAACGACCTTGTGCAGCGCGCCCGTTAGGGAGACTTAGAGGGACAGAACTGGGCCGGCCTGGTCCGTCTGTCCTTCGAGGTCGACGAGGGGCCCGCCACCGCTGAGAGCGACGTTACCGGCACCACGGACGCCAAGCCCGCGTTCCGGCCCATGACGGGGCGCGACATCAGGAGCCGCGACGAGCAGGAGAAGGGCGAGGGGTGGTGCCGTCGGGCAGTCGACGGTCCAGTTGTTGCGCCGCGAGAAAGGTGTAGTAGTCCGTCGGGCGCAATCGCAGGTGGACTTCCGGCTGCTCCTCAAGAGCAGTCCGGGAAACATCGAGCGTTTCGACCGCATATCGAGGTCCATTCCACAACGGTGTCCGGCCCTCTGCCCTCAACCGCTCGCTTTCTTCCTCGATCTCGGCCCACCAGCCAGCCATATCGGAAGGCAGCTCGATTCCCTGGTCCAGCACCTGGATGTAGACAGCTTGCGCGGGTATGGGCGACTCCCCGTCTCCTTCGACGATCAGTGCGGAGGTATGAAGAGGGCCCAGGGAGAAGGTTCTCCACGCTGGGCTGGACTCCTCCCGGCGTCGCAGGTTGCGTACCGCGCTCTTCGAGCGAGTGCGCAGTCTGTACCACCTGTTCTGAATCGGGTCCTGGAACAGAACCGCGACCAGCATCCCGAGTACAGCGCCGACGACCCCGTTGGCCAGATCGATCCCACCCATGTCAGGCAGAGTAGAGACCTTGATCGCACCATGCGTGATCTTGTCTCTTCTGTTACGACGCCCAGCAGAGCCGTCCCGCCAAGGAGGCCCCCGGCATTGACCACCGGGAGCCTCGACGGAGGCGTCAGTTCATGGACCGGGCTCAGTCCGCCAACGGCAGATACACCCGGTTCCCGCTCGCGGCGAACTCCTTCGACTTCAGCAGCATCCCCTCAGCGACCTCCTCAGCCGTCGCCCCCGCAGCCGCCGTACCGCCGAACTGCGCTGTGATGCTTTGGCTAATCTTCATCGAGCAGAACTTCGGCTCGCATACAGGGCAAGATGCCCCAGAGGACTGGGGGTCGCCCTCAGCGATCCATGCCGGGTTCAGCGGCATCAGGGATCATGATGCTGAGTACCTGGATCACCGGCGCTGGGGGCACGCGATGAGAAACGACGAGCGACCACCGCTCAAGAGCGGGAAGTTCTCCATCCTTCGGTCCCTCTGGTACCGCTCGCATGCCGAGGCCCGAGACGACGCCGAAGCAGGTCGCTCCATCACGATGCCGGCGCAGAGTGCCGTGCCTCCACTTCAACAAGTGCTGCGGCGCCTGGCTTTGGGTCTCCTGGTGCTCGCCGTAACCACGTTGATCGTCTACGTCGACCGCGACGGCTACAACGACAACTCCGACGGCTCGGTCGACCTCCTCGACTCGGCGTACTACGCCACCGTCACCCTTTCCACCACCGGCTACGGCGACATCACCCCGGTCAGCGACCCAGCCCGGCTCACCAACATCCTCGTCATCACACCGCTGCGAGTGGTCTTCCTGATCATCTTGGTCGGCACCACGCTCGAAGTACTCACCGAGCGCACCCGGCAGCACGTTCGTGTGCACCGTTGGCGCTCCCGTATCCGAGATCACGTCGTCGTTGTCGGCTACGGCACCAAGGGGCGCCACGCTGTTCAATCGCTCTTGGGCCAGGGAGTGCCCAAAGAGCGGATCATCGTCGTAGACCCGGTGCGGAAGGCCGTGGACGCCGCCAACAGTGACGGACTCGTGTCCGTGTGCGGAGACGCGACCCGTGCCGACACGTTGCGGAAAGCCGAGACGCAGAACGCGGCCCGAGTCATCATCGCTCCCCAGCGTGACGACACCGCCGCTCTGGTCACCCTCACAACCCGCCAACTCAACAGGCGTGCATCCATCGCTGTCGCAATCCGCGAGGACGAGAACGTACCGCTGCTGAAGCAGAGCGGCGCCGACACGGTGATCACCAGCTCCAGCGCCGCCGGCCGGCTGCTCGGTGTGGCTACGGCCAGCCCGCACTCAGCCAACACCCTGGAAGAACTCATGACCTACGGCTCCGGCCTTGATCTCATCGAGCGCCCCGCATCCAAAGATGAGGTAGGACGTTCTCCGCGCGAGAGCAAGGACTTGGTCGTGGCCGTCGTCCGCCGTAAAGAGGTTCTGGCCTACTCCGAGCCAGAGGCACAAATCCTCAAGGCCGGAGACCGCCTGATCACAGTCGAGCGGTCCGTACCGAGCATCTGATCAGGCAAAACTCGCTGGAGATTGGTGGCACATCCACCAAACCATTGAGCCTTTTCCAACCTGCGCCGGTGGCTGTGCAGGGCAGCACTCGCCGGGCTGCTCCCGGGCTCAACTTCCCTCGGGGTCCAGCCGCTCGGCGGCTTGGAGCACGTACGCGGGGAGCTTCGAAGTGGCGGCTAGGACCTCGATGCCGATGAGACGGCCCTGCTCGTCGAAGTCGAGGTTGATCATGCCGTCGACGTCGATCGGATCGCAGGGATAGGTATGTGCTGATCTCACGCTGACCTGCGGGTCGGTGAAATATATGTACGCCGCGTTCACGCTCTTGTCGTAGGTGACTTTGACGTCAGGCACGATGCTGGGGTCCCTTCTGTGTTGTTGATCCCGGTCTCGTCAGTGCGCTGCGAGTTGCAGGGCGAGGATGGCCTTGACGATGGTGGTGATGCAGGTCGTACTGCAACGGAGTTTGCGCAGGAGGCGCCAGGTCTTGAGGGTGGCCATGGCCTGCTCGCCGAGCGCGCGGATCTTCGCGTGGGAGACATTGACGGCTCGCTGACCTGTGGAGAGTTTGTCCCAGCGACCGCGGTAGGGGACGCGGACGGTGCCGCCTGCTCCTTGGTACGCCTTGTCCGCCCAGCAACGGACGCCGGCTTGGGCCAAAGCGGCGGGGATGCCGTGGGTGCGGGCGGCCTTGATGTCGTGGACCGCTCCCGGCAGCGCGGGTGATGCCCAGAGCAGGCGGCCGAAGGGGTCAGTGATGACCTGCACGTTCATGCCGTGCTTCCCGTGTTTGCCGGAGTAGAAGGGGCGGTCGGCGGCGATGCGGTCGATCGGCAGCGGGGTGCCGTCCAGGATCACGAACGCTTGTAGCGGTACACGGTGGCGATGCCAACCTTGAACGCGGCGGCGAGCTGGCCGTAAGTGTCGCTGCATCGCAGGTGCGCGAGGGCGAGGAGTGCCTGGCGTCCCGCTGGCAGGCGTCGCCACCGGCTGCCGATCTCACGGCGGCGCTGACGCAGGTGACGGGCGAGGAACCGCAGGGTCGAACTGGACAGGTCGATCCCGGACGGGTAGACAAGCACGGAAGCTCCTGGTGGACATTGGGTGATCTTGGTCGTGAACCCGTCTACCAGGAGCTTCACTTCGTTGTACAGACCTCCGCGACCAACCAGCCACGCTCAACACAGGTTGGAAAAGGCTCATTGACTCCAGCGGTTTAAGACACCCGTAAATCTACGACATGCCAGCGTGCAGTGCTTCTGACCTAACTCGATGTCAGCCAGAAGCACTGCACGCCTAAAACGGGAGCGAGGGATCGGCGCAGCCAACCGTAATGCTCACGGTGAACTGTTTAGTTGCCGGATGGTTGGGTGATGACGATCCGCCAGATCACCGAATTGGCCGCTGAGAACTTCCACGCCAGTTCGTGCATCTTGGCGTGCGGTATCTCGGCAGTGAACACGCCGCTCCCGTCACCGCACTGAGACCCGATGAGGGACTTTCCAGCTGCGATTACGTTGAACTTGGAGGGACCGGCGCATGTCCACATCACCGTGACGGATGAGGCTTTCCCCGCTGATGCCGGAAGCGTGACGCCGCCCGCACCATGCCCCGACCTCGTGTACAGCGTCTTCGACCCGACAGGGAGTGACGACTGGACCGGATTGGGAAGGCGGTCCGGGCTCGTCGGGGTCTGCGCCGGAGAGGGGGTCGCGTCGGACCCCGTCGTCGGTTTGGCCGGTGACGACGTCGACCCGTGGGTGGCGGTCGCCTGGGAGTGAGAGCCGCCGGAACAGGCCGACACCAGGGCCAGGGCCGACAGGGATGCGGCCAGCAGGGAGCGCTTCATCAGGTCGTCCTCAGCTCACGAGTGGGCGATGTAGGGCGAGAGCGCCGGGAGCTTGGCGGTCCCGTGGTTCGAGACGATCCACTTGCAGCCACCGTTGTAAGAACCGCGCTCCCAGTTGAAGGAGTAGCCCTTCGAACCAAGGGCAAGCCATCCATCCGCCTGGTTCGCCGGAACTTTCCACGCCCCACCGAGGGTGACGGTGGTGGTCTTGGCGTAGGAGATCGAGGCGCTGATGGTCTCCTCGGCGGACGCGAAGAGGACTCCCTCGCTGAACTTGGCCGCATACGTGACGGTGCCGGTCCACGTGTGGCCCTGAGCCACCGAGACCGAAAGAAGGATGCCGGACTGTCCATGGACGGTCTTGGTCTTGTCACCGACGAACGTGCTCTTGACTTTGGAGAAGGAGAAGCCCGGGTCGGCCGGGCAGCCGTCCGGGTGGACCGTACTGTCGACGTCGGCGTCGGCCGGCGCCTGAGGGATGGGGTTCCCGTCCTGGTCTGCATTGTCAGGATTGGCCGTCGTCGGGGTGTCCACCGCAAAGGCAGTGCCCGCCCCTCCCCCTCCTACAGCCAGAAAGGCGGTCAGTACAGCGGCTGTGCATGCGCGAGTCAGCGTGGCGTTCATTGGTTCCCTCCGTTTCGCCACCTCCGGGGGAGCGACATGAACAGAACAATCATCGAATGCCTAGGTGATCGTCAAGAAAAATCGAACATTCTGAGCGAGACTTGAGCTTGGCGATTGACTCGGGGCTACTTTTCACGGCACGCCCCCTTGCGGGTAAGTAAGAAAAATCTCCCACACCTTCGGCATAAATCGACCACGCACGCGTGGAGATATCGCCTTTTCTATTCCCTCTTTACCTGATCAAGGAAATCCAAGGATTGATTCTTGGTTATCTGATGATCGCTACACACTCGATCGTGGCCTAGGCCGCGTCCCCAAACTCTGGGAGATACCCGAGGTGGACGTGGCCCATGTGCGCGATCGGGCGGGGCTCGCTGCGGGGACGGTGCCACAGGCAGACTCCGAGCGGAGTGAGGAGCGCTACCGGACGGCCGTAGGTGAACGACGCTTGGAGCTGAGGTACGGGCCGGGCGAGGCCCGCGCGGTCGCGGAGGCGGCAATGCGGGCGGCGGCGCCGGTGAAGGCCCATACCGCTGACCTGGTGAACATGGCGCTGGACAACGTGCTGCTCTTCGGCGACTACGACACCGCCACCCTCCACATCCCGCCCGGCCCGTATGACAGCGAGCTTCGCCGAGGGGGGCCTTTCAGGCTGCGTGGGGGCGCAGGCGTGCGGAACTGCGTCCCAGTCGGATAGCTCCGGCCAGCGGGATCACCATGGCGATCAGGAATATGCCGATGAGTTCCTCGGCACCGAGGCCGCCGGCGAGAACGAACAGTGCGGCAGCCGCGGGGATCACTAGTAGAGGTGAGAAGGCGCAGAGGATGCCCAGGCGCTTGTCCCGCCTGGTCCATGCTGGAGAGCGCCAGATCCGCACGGAGGCAAGGACGGCCACTACGAGGCCGATGCCGAGGACCTCGAAGAACGGGGCAGCCAAAACCATCATGCCCAGGGTCAGAGTGGTGCGCGCGCTGCTCTGCGGCTGCAGCGGGGTGACGCCGGGTTCTTCGGCGATCGCGGCGGCGGCGATCTCCCGCGGGGTGCCGAGCTGGTCCAGAGCCTGCTGGACCGCCGCGTCATCGGCACCCTGCGGCAGCACAGACTCGATGTGCTCGCGCAGGTCCGCCAACAGGTCACGGCGCCGGTCGTCGGACAGCACTGCTGCCTGCGTGTCGACCGAGGCCAGGTAAGCGCGAACCAGCGGGTGGGTCAGGGCGTCGCTCATGATTCAGCTCCAGAAACGAGAAAACGGTCAACAGCATCACGGAAACCGGGCCAGTGCCCGGAGAACTCCGCCAGGGCTTGTCGGCCCTCGTCGGTCAGTTCGTAGTACCTGCGGGACGGGCCGCTGGCCGACTCCACCAGGTACGTGGCCGCCAGGCCACTTCTGCGCAGACGAGACAGCAGCGGATACAACGTCCCCTGGCTGGTCGCCATGACCGGCGTATCCGCAAGAGCCTCCAGCAGCTCCACCCCATAGCGTGGCTTGTCAGACAGCAACGCCAGGACGCAGTACTCCAGCACGCCCTTGCGCAGCTGGCTCACACCGCGGGCCTCCACGTGATTGCTTGCTTTGCCAGCTACCATGCAATGCATACTACGTGGGCGTGTCAACCCCGGTCCAGAACTGGCGACCTCGCGTAATCCGGCCTCGGTCAACTGGCGGACCTGGGGCGTTGGTGTCTTTGTGGCCGCCGAGCATGCCCGGCGGCCGAGGAACAGCCAGCGGGCGTCGGCGTTGGTGGCGGTCATGGTGTTCGGGTGCTGGCCGAGGTGGGCCAGCAGCAGCGAGGCAAGGGGCTCAGGGGCGGGTGAGGGCGGGTCACTGAGGCAGACGAGGGCCTCGCCGTCTTCCTGGAGGACATCGCCGGTGGTGAGCCGGGTGATCCGAGTGAGCGGCTACGCGGCCCATAGTTGCCCACGGTGACAGACCACGAGTATCTGATCCTCGTCGCCCTGCGAAACAGAACCGCCTACGTGACGCACGACCCTGGCCCTTCAACTTTGTTTCGGTCGAAACGAAGTTGGGCGACCTTGGTTCGGTCGAACCAAGGTCATAAGCCGGGCACTTCGCCACGATGCGCCCCCGGGCACGTCTTCCCGTCGGTCGCGGCGGGAAGGACTCTGGGCAGATGGCGGGCATGGAAGACGGCACACCGGTCCCGGTATTGCACACGGATCAGATCCACGGATGCCTGCGGGCCCTGGGGGCGCCCGAGCCGGAAGGGCTGCCCCGGGCAGTGGCGTTGGGGATGCTGCTGATGTTGGTGGAAGCCTTGGCAGCCATCGCCGACCGCTTCGACCAGGAGCAGGTGTACGAGGGCTACACCCAGAGCCTGCACAGTGCGCTCGGCCTGCCCGATGACTGCCCGGACATGGAGGCAGAGCCCTGCCCGGCCGCGATGCCGTGGCTGTGGCTGTGGCTGATGCGCTCTCGCATCACCCGCACGCTGCTCGACATGGACTCCGCCCCGCTATTCGAGGACGCTGCCGGACCCGTCCCCATCCCGTCAGCCCACCACCTGGTCGCCGCGGCGGAGGTAGCGCTAACGATCACGGTGGAGCCGCCCGACCCGTCCCAGCCGCTGGACCAGGCCGCCCGCACCGCACGCGACCGCCTGCGGAGCCTCGTCACCGACAGAACCTAGGAGTGCACTGCTTCCCGCACCATGGCGGCGAAGTCGTGGCAAGGCTCGGGGTCGTCACCGTCGCCGGGCCACCACTCATACGCGGTCCACTCGCCGTTTTCCCCGATGCTGTCGGCGTGCAGCAGCCAGTAGCAGCCGCTGCCGCCGTTGTCGTCGCCGATCAGCAGACAGCGCTTGAGTATGGCGAGATGGTCCACGAAGGAGTCGATGTCCGACCACGCTTCGATGAGGTCGGCGCACAGGTCGGCGAACCAACCGATGTCCCCGACCTGGAACAGGTCGACGAACCCGATATCCTCCCAGCCGTCGCTGACCCGGAGGAAGTTTCGGTACGAGGGAGGAAGCCTCACCCCGAGCCGCTCCTCGGCGGCCACGATCGCTTCCTCGCCAGCCGGTTCGGCACCGGCCCACCCGGCCTCCAGCCGCTCCTCACTGATGACCTGCCGATGCTCCTCGATGGCCTCACGGACCTCGTCCGAGTTGATGTGCCTGGCGTTGTAGTCGCTGAGGAACGCGCGCCATTCCGCGACCGTCACAGGCGAAGGGGTCGTCATACCTGAACTCCGGTGATTCATACGGTGGGTCTCGGACAGCCTCACACGCCCCACTGACAATCGAGGCGTGTGCTGACCCGGCGGCGACCTGGCCCTTGAAACCGCTGCTCGGGACCCGGCACGGCCTCGGCGGATCCTGCGGCGGGTACGGCTTGGCTTGCAGCGATCCCCCCGCACGGGCGCGGCCTTAGCGAACGCCGCAGCCTTGAGCAGCAGTCCCGCAGAATCTTCTATGCAGCGTGGTTCACCGCATCGGCCCGGACCATGCCCCTCCGGCCAGGCGCCTTGTGGTACATCCACCAAACCGTTGACTCCAGCGGTTCAAGCGCCATTCCTCCCGGGTGCGTTCGGTGAGGACTTCGAGGGTGGTGCCGACCAGGACGATCAGGAACAGCACGCGCAGCGGCGTGACGACGAGGATGTTGGTGAGCCGGGCGCCGTCGCTGACCGGGGTGATGTCGCCGTAGCCCGTGGTCGAGAGGGTGACCGTGGCGTAGTAGAAGGCGTCGAGCAGATCGACCGAGCCGTCCGAGTTGTCGTTGTAGCCCTCGTGATCGACATAGACGATCAACGCCGTCGCGACCAGCAGGAACAGCGCGATGGACAGCCGCTTGGCGACCTGTTGAAAGGGGTGCTCGACCACTTTCTTCGGGAGTTCCACCCGATGGGTCACGAGATGTTCGTCCGCCTGGCGGGCGATCGCATCATGGCCCGACTGTTTCACGTGAAACACACCCCGATCCCGGCGGCCGCCCAGGGCAGATCGATGAGTTCCACCGGCTGTCCCTGCCGCGCACCGTCCGGCGGTACGACCGCGAGCGCGTCGGCCGCCGCGATCCCGCGCAGCATGGCCGGGCCGTTGTAGTGCAGCGGCACGGCAGAGTCGCCGCGCAGCACGGCGGGGATGAGCCGGGTGTCGTACGGGTGCCCGTGCACCCCGTCCTGGAGGGGCAGCGCGTACGGCTCCGGGGCGGGGTGTGCGGACAGGGTCCGCAGCAGCGGTTCGGCGAGGGTGAGCAGGCCGGAGATCGCCGCGAGGGGGTTGCCGGGCAGGCCGACGAGGTGCTGGTCGTCCTTGATGCGGGCCAGCAGCATGGGGTGGCCGGGGCGTACCTTCACGCCGTCCACGAGGAGTTCGGCGCCGATGCGGTGCAGGGTGGGGTGGACGTGGTCGACCGGGCCGGAGGCGGTGCCGCCGGTGGTGACGATGAGGTCGGCGGTGCTGCCGGTGATGGCCTTGTGCAGCGCCTTCGCGTCGTCGCCGAGCCGGCGCACCGCGGTGACCTCGGCGCCGAGCGCGCGCAGCCAGGACGGCAGCATCGGCCCGAGCGCGTCCCGGATGAACCCGTCCCGGGGCAACCCCTCGGTGAGCAACTCGTCGCCCAGGATGAGGACTTCGACCCGGGGGCGGGGTACGACGGTGACCGTGTCGTACCCCGCGGCTGCGGCGAGGCCGAGCACCGCAGGGGTCACGAGCGTGCCGCCGGGCAGCAGATGGTCGCCGCTACGGCACTCCTGCCCGCGCGGACGGATGTCCTGGCCGTGTCCGACGTCCCGGGCCGCGTGGAGCCGGCCCTTGTCGTCGGTACGGCCGTGCTCGCTGCGGATGACGGCGGTGGCGTCGGCCGGGACCCGGGCACCGGTCGCGATCCGCACGGCCTCGCCGTCGCTCAGCGGCTCCGACTCCGCGTGCCCGGCGAGCACCCCGTCCTCGCGTACGGCCCAGGGGCCGGGGCCCGCGACCGCCCAGCCGTCCATCGCCGAGGTGTCGAACGAGGGCAGGTCGCTCAGCGCGACGAGCGGCGCGGCCAGGACGAGACCGAGCGCGGAGTCGAGGGCCACGGAGACAGGCGCCCGGCGGGAACCGGTGCGTGCGGCGCGCCCGGCGATCACGCGGGCCTCGGGCCAGGGGGTGGCCTTGTGCTGGTCGGTGCCGGGTTTGCGGGGGGTGCGGGGGGTGCCCTGCGGCGCGTGCGAGGGGGAGGCCGAGGGTGGGGGTACGGCGGGGTCACCGGAACCGGTGCTGCCTTCGTTCACCAGGGCGAGGACCTCCTCGACGTCGAGGAGATCCTCGGCGTCCTGGGCGTGCCCGCCGGCGTGAACATCGCGCGCGCTCATCCGGCGACGTCCGGAGCCGGGGCGGACGCGGGGGTGTCGTCGCGCTTGGCACCGGAGGTGGTGTCGCCCTTGGCGTGGGGCTTGGCGTCGGACGGGGCTTCCGGGGTGTCCTCGTCGGCCCAGCGCAGCGCGAGGGCGGCGGCCTTGCGGGCAGCCTCGGCGACAGCCTCCGGGCCGCCCCTGCCCTGCGCCGCCGCGTAACCGACCAGGAAGGTGGTCAGCGGTGCGGCGGGCCTGGCCACCCCGTGGGCTGCGTCGCGGGCGAGGTCGAGCAGGATGCCGGTGTCGACGTCCAGGTCGATGCCCAGTTCGTCCTTGACTGCGGAAATCCATTCATCCAACACGTGCCCATGCTCCCTGATGCGTGCCCTGGCGGTGGCGAGGTCGTCCCAGGTGTCGCAGTCGAAGGACGCGACGGGGTCGGGGACGCGGGTGAGTTCGAGCGCGCCGGTCAGCCGGCGCAGGGGCAGCCCGGTGAGACTGCCGTGCTCGTCGGTGAGTGCGGCCAGCTCCCGACGGAGCGCCGACGCGCGGTACGCGGCCACGAGCGGCTGATCCCGCCCGTCGGCATCGGTGAGCAGCACCCCTTCGGCACCACTGCTCCGCAGAGCGGTCAACAGCCGCCGTACGGTGGCCACTTCGAGAAACGGTAGGTCGGCGGACAGAACCACGACGGCCTCGGCGGTGGTGCAGCGCAGGCCGGCGTCAAGCGCGGCGACCGGGCCCGCGCCGGGCGGCTCTTCCCGCGCCCAGCGCACCGGCCGGACGGTGGGCCTCGGATCGGCTACGACGACCGTGGTGCCGGCGTCGGCGCAGGCAGTGAGTACCCGGTCGAGCAGGGCGCGTCCGCCCACTCGTAGGCCGGGTTTGTCGGCACCGCCGAGCCGCCGGGCGGCGCCACCGGCTAGGACGATGGCGTCGTGGGGGGTGTCGGGGGAGGTCCTGGGCGAGGTGTCGGGGTCGGCACCCGGCTGGGCGGCTGGCGCCGCGTCGGGCAGGACGGCGTGTGCTTCCCCGGAAGCGGCATCCGGCACCGTGCCGGGCATCTCACCGGGCATGGCCTCGGCGGCACCCGACGCGGACCCGGTGGCGCCCGGCGCGGAGCCGTTGGCAGCGCCGGGGGCGTCGGAGGGCTCGTGCGCGGTCACCCCCCGAGTATGCGTGCCGCCCTGATCACAGGGAACTTGTCCGCGCCGCCGTGATCACAGGGTGCGCACCAGCACCGCCGGCTGTTCCACACAGTCCGCCACATACCGCAGGAAACCGCCCGCCGTACCGCCGTCGCAGACCCGGTGGTCGAAGGTGAGCGAGAGCTGGACGACCTGCCGTACCGCCAACTCGCCCTCGTGCACCCAGGGTTTGGGGACGATACGGCCGACGCCGAGCATGGCCGCCTCGGGGTGATTGATGATCGGTGTGGAACCGTCGACGCCGAACACCCCGTAGTTGTTGAGCGTGAAGGTCCCGCCGGTGAGGTCCCCGGGCGTGAGTGTCCCGGTCCGGGCCGCCTCGGTGAGGCGGGCGAACTCCGCGCTCAGCGCCTCCGTGTTGCGCACGTGTGCGTCCCGTACGACGGGCACGACCAGTCCGCGTTCGGTCTGCGCGGCGAAGCCGAGGTGGATCCGGTCGAACCGGACGATCTCCCTCGCCTCCATGTCCACACTGGAGTTGAGCTCGGGGAACCGGGCCAGCGCGGCCGTGCAGATCCTGGCGAGGAGGGCGAGCACGGAGATCTTGGGGCCACCGGCGGCGTTCATCGCCGCGCGGGCGCGCATCAACTCCGTCGCGTCGGCGTCCACCCAGCAGGTCGCGTCGGGGATCTCCCGGCGGCTGCGGGACAGCTTGTCGGCGACGGCGCCCCGGATGCCGCGGAGGGGGGTGCGGGTGACTCCGTCGGTCGTGGGGGTCGTCACGGCCGCGGGAGTGGAGAGCGCGGCCGGGGGAAGCGTGGTCGAGGGCAGTGCGGCCGGGGGAAGGAGTGTCGCTTCCTGGGCTGTCGCCTCCTGGGTCGCCGCCGCGCGAAGCGCCTGCTCGACGTCCGCCCGCAGGATCAGCCCGTCACGTCCCGAACCCGTCAACTCCCGCAGTTCCAGGCCGTTCTCGCGCGCGAGCCGTCGCACGAGAGGTGAGATCACGGGTACGGGACCGTCGCCACGACCACCGGTCTCAGCCGTGGCGGGAGCCGGAGCGGAGGCAGGGGCAGGGGCAGGGGCGTCCGCCACCGACGTCACGACGTCCGCCGCCATCCGCCGTACTCTCCGCCGCCGCGCCGGAGGCGCCCCCGTGCCGTAGCCCACCAGCACGTTCCCAGAGCCCTCGGTCTCGGTCTCGGTCCCGGCATCGGACGCCGGTGCCCCCACCGCGACCGTCAGCAGCGGGGAGCCGACGGGCAGTTCCGTGCCCTCCTCGCCGAAGCGGGCCGTGACGACACCGCCGTAGGGACACGGCACCTCGACCATCGCCTTGGCCGTCTCGACCTCGACGACCGGCTGGTCGATGGCGACGACGTCGCCGACCTCGACCAGCCAGCGCACGATCTCCGCCTCGGTGAGGCCCTCGCCGAGGTCGGGGAGCTTGAACTCCAGTACCTGTGCCATCAGTTGTCCGCCTCCCACTGGAGCCGGCCCACGGCGTCCAGGATCCGGTCGACGCCGGGCAGATGGTGCCGCTCCAGCATCGGCGGCGGATACGGGATGTCGAACCCGGCGACGCGCAGCACCGGCGCCTCCAGATGGTGGAAGCAGCGCTCGGTGACGCGGGCCGCGATCTCGCCGCCGGGGCCGCCGTAGCCGCCCGACTCGTGCACGACGAGCGCGCGGCCGGTGCGCCGTACGGACGCGCAGACCGTCTCGTCGTCGAACGGGACGAGGGAGCGCAGGTCGACGACTTCGAGGTCCCAGCCCTCGGCCCGGGCCGCCTCGGCGGCTTCGAGGCAGACGGGCAGGGACGGGCCGTAGGTGATGAGCGTGGCGCTGCGGCCGGGGCGGCGTACGACCGCGCGGCCGATCGGGTCGACGGGGGTCGGCTCGTCGGGGTTCCAGGTGTCCTTCGACCAGTAGAGGCGCTTGGGCTCCAGGAAGACGACCGGGTCGTCGGAGGCGATGGAGGCGCGCAGCAGGCCGTAGGCGTCGGCGACCGTCGCGGGGGTGACGACGTGGAGGCCCGGGGTCGCCATGTAGTAGGCCTCGGAGGAGTCGCTGTGGTGCTCGACGCCGCCGATGCCTCCCCCGTAGGGGACGCGGATGGTGATCGGCAGGGGCATCGCGCCGCGGGTGCGGTTGCGCATGCGGGAGACGTGGCTGATCAGTTGCTCGAACGCCGGGTAGGCGAAGGCGTCGAACTGCATCTCCACGACCGGGCGCAGGCCGTACATCGCCATGCCGACGGCCGTGCCGAGGATGCCCGCCTCGGCGAGCGGGGTGTCGGTGCAGCGGTCCTCGCCGAACTCCTTGGCGAGGCCGTCGGTGACCCGGAAGACGCCGCCGAGGGTGCCGACGTCCTCGCCCATGACGTGCACCGCGGGGTCGGCGGCCATGGCATCGCGGAGCGCGCGCGTGAGGGCCTGCGCCATGGTGGCGGGCTTGAGGGCGACGGTGGTCATCAGTGCGTCCCCTCCCGCTCGGCCGCCAGCTCCGCCGCCAACTGTTCGCGCTGCTCACGCAGTTGGGGGGTGAGTTCGGCGTACACGTCGGCGAACAGGTCCATGGGGTCGAGCACCGGGTCCTGGTTCATGTGCGCGCGCAGCTCGGCCGCCATGGTCTCGGCGGCGTCGCGCGCGGCCTTGACGCCGTCCTCGTCGATGAGCCCGCGCTCGGTGAGTTCGTGCTCCAGGAGGGCGATCGGGTCGTGGGCCCGCCAGGCCTCGACCTCGGTGTCGCCGCGGTAGCGGGTCGCGTCGTCGGCGTTGGTGTGGGCCTCGATGCGGTACGTGATGGCCTCGACGAGCGTGGGACCGCCACCCTCGCGCGCGTGCCGTACGGCGTCGGCGAGGACCTCGTACACGGCAACCGCGTCGTTGCCGTCGACCAGGCGGCCGGGCATGCCGTAGCCGACGGCCTTGTGGGCCAGGGAGGGGGCCGCGGTCTGCTTGGCGAGGGGGACGGAGATCGCGAAGCCGTTGTTCTGGACAAGGAAGACGACCGGGGCCTGCCAGACGGCGGCGAAGTTCAGCGCCTCGTGGAAGTCGCCCTCGCTGGTGCCGCCGTCGCCGACCATGGCGAGCGCCACCACGTCGTCGCCCTTGAGGCGGGCCGCGTGGGCGAGGCCGACCGCGTGCGGGAGCTGGGTGGCGAGCGGGGTGCTCAGGGGGGCGATGCGGTGCTCGCGCGGGTCGTAGCCGGTGTGCCAGTCGCCACGCAGCAGGGTGAGGGCCTGCACGGGGTCGAGGCCACGGGCGACGGCGGCGAGCGTGTCGCGGTAGCTGGGGAAGAGCCAGTCCTGCTCCTGGAGGACCAGCGCGGCGGCGACCTCGCAGGCCTCCTGACCGGTGGTGGAGGGGTACACGGCGAGCCGGCCCTGCTTGGTGAGGGCGGTCGCCTGCGCGTTGTACCGGCGGCCGCGCACCAGCTCCGCGTAGAGCCGGCGCAGCAACCCGGGGTCGGCCTGCGCGGCCGCCTCGGTGCCGAGCACGCGGTACGGCGAGGCGTCGGGCAGCAGCGGCGCGGGGTCCGTGCGCGGCTGCCAGGCGGGCGGCGGTGTGGGCCGGTACGCGCCCCGCTGCTCCATGACCGTCATGACGGCACCTCCTCGGGGGAGTGGCTCGAAGAGGCGCGTCGGACGTGCCGCGCCTCCCTACCGATTGTTCGGTCGTCGGCACATTTTGGCTACAGGCACCTCCAGGCTGTGGACAAACGGTTCTCCACAACCTGAAATGAACGCAGTACGTCCATGGTAGGGAGGCGGGGGGACATGGCACCTGAACAAATGGCCGAAGGCCCGGAGGGGGGCAACGCCCTGCCGCCCCCGCGCCCGCTCGACGCCATTGATCAGGACATCCTGCAGATGCTCCAGGCGGACGGCCGCGCGTCGATAAGGTCGGTCGCCGAACGGGTGCACGTCTCCCGCGCCAACGCCTACGCGCGGATCAACCGGCTCATCGAGGACGGCGTCATCCGCGGCTTCGGCGCCCGGGTCAACCATGAACGCGCGGGTCAGGGCACGTCGGCGTACATCACCCTGAAGATCGTGCAGAACTCCTGGCGCACGGTCCGCGAGCAGCTGCGACTGCTCCCGGGGGCCTCGCACATCGCGCAGGTGGGCGGGGACTTCGACGTTCTGCTGCTGGTGCACACCCTGGACAACCGGTCGCTGCGCGAGCTGGTCCTCGACCGGCTCCAGGCGATCCCCGAGGTGCTCAGCACGCGCACCCTGCTGGTCTTCGAGGAGGAGGACCTGGAGCCCCAGGGCTGACCCGGCCCGAGAGCCCGCGGCGGCTCAGTCCTGACTCTGGGCGCGCAGGCCGGAGAACACCAACTGGGCCACCGCGTCGGTCACTTCGCGCTCGCCCATGCCCCGCCCGTCGGGCCGGTACCACTCCACGATGGAGTTGATCATCCCGAAGACGAGCCGGGTCGCGAGCCGTACCTCCACGTCACCGCGCAGATCGCCGTCGGCCGCCGCGGCCTTCAGCAGGTCGGCCACCCGGTGGTCGAAGTCGCGCCGCCGCTCCAGGGCCCACCGCTCGGTGTCGGTGTTGCCGCGCACCCGCAGCAGCAGCGTCACGTACGGCAGCTCGGAGGTCAGCACCTCGACCATCCGCCGCACGACGTACTCCAGCCGCTCGACGGCACGCCCCACGCGCGCGTGCTCCTCGTCGAGGATCCCGAAGAGGCCGTCCAGGGCGCGGCTGACCGCGCGACGGAGCAGCTCCTCCTTGCCGGTGACGTGGTGGTAGATCGACGACTTGGAGATACCGGCCGCCTTGGCGAGGTGCTCCATGGAGGTGCCGTCGTAGCCGCGCTCGATGAAGACCTGGACGGCGACGTTGAGCAGGGTCTCCGGGGTGTACGTGTCGCGCTTGGCGGTGGTCATGGGGTGCCCTCCCGCTTCTCGGTGGCGTACGCGTGGCGGTAGAGCGCCAGGGACGGCGCGTACCGTCCCGACGGATCACGCAGGTGCAGGTCGTCCAGGAGGTCGTAGGCCCAGCTGCGGCCCAGCCTGCGGCTCCATTCGAACGGACCCAGAGGGTAGTTGACACCCAGGCGCATCGCGGTGTCGATGTCCTCCTCGGTGGCGACGCCCTTGGCGACGGCGTCGTGCGCCAGGTCGACGATCCGGGCCACCGTGCGGGCGACGATCATCCCGGGGACGTCCCCTACGACGCTGACGTTCTTGCCGAGCGCCTGGAAGAGGCCGATCGCCTCGGAGAGGGTCCCCGACGCGGTGTCCTGGGAGGCGGACAGGGCGATGCGGCCGGCCCTGCGGTAGTCGAGGGCGAGGTCAAAGTAGACGACGTCCCGGAACTCCACGGAGGTCTGTCCGTCGGCGAGCGCCAGCTGACCGCCGCCGGGCAGCACCATGCGGGTGCCGTGGTCCTCGTCCTCCTCGCGGACGACGATGCCCGCCTCGCGGATCAGCGTGGCCAGCTCGGCCGCGGGGCCCAGGTCGCCCTCCACGACGACGTACGCGGGCGCCTGGGCCGGTTCCGCGGTGTGCGGCTCGGGCTGCTCGGCGTCGTCCCCGTGGTCGTACCAGCCGTGTCCGGTCTTGCGGCCGAGACGGCCGGACTCGACCAGCCGGCGCTGCGCGAGGGAGGGCGTGAAGCGCACGTCCTGGAAGAAGGACTGCCACACGGAGTGGGTGACGGACTCGTTGACGTCCTGCCCGATGAGGTCGGTCAGTTCGAACGCGCCCATCTTGAAGCCGCCGGACTCGCGCAGGACGGCGTCGATGGTGGCCGGGTCGGCGGCCTGTGCCTCGTAGGCCGCGAAGGCCTCGGCGTAGAAGGGCCGGGCGATGCGGTTGACGATGAACCCGGGGGTGTCCGCGCAGGCCACGGGGGTCTTTCCCCAGGCTCGGGACATCTCGTACGCGCGCGTGGCCGACGTGACGTCGGTGGCGAACCCGGAGACGACCTCGACGAGCGGCAGCAGCGGGGCCGGGTTGAAGAAGTGCAGGCCCACGAAGCGGCCGGGGTTGCGCAGGGCGGCGCCGATGGCCGTCACCGACAGGGACGAGGTGTTGGTGGCGAGCAGACAGTCCTCGCCGACGATGTCCTCCAGGTCGCGCATCAGCTGCTGCTTGACGTCCAGCCGCTCCAGGACGGCCTCGACGACCAGGGCGCAGTCCGCGAGGTCGGTGAGGGCCTCGGCGGGCAGCAGCCGGGCGCGCGCGGCGTCCCGGTCGGCGGCGCTGAGCCGGTCCTTCTCGACGAGCCGGTCGAGCCGGGCGCCGATCGCGGCGGTCGCTTCCCCGGCCCGTCCCGGGACGGCGTCGTACAGCCGTACGACGTGGCCCGCGGTCAGCGCGACCTGGGCGATGCCCTGGCCCATGGTGCCGGTGCCGACGACGGCCACGGGGCTGCTGAGGTCCAGTGCTGTCATGTGCGCGATCCTCCCGCACAGGGTTTTCCACAGATGCGGCGGACCCCCTTGTCCCGACCGATCGTTCGGTTACTCTAATTCTGACCGCCTGTTTCCGCCCCTGATCCTTTCCCTGTTCCTGCCCAGGTCATGAACTCGCAGACGAGTTCTTGAAACGAGGAGTTGGTCCCGCATGGCCGCCGAACTGACCGCACCCGAGCTGATCGCCCGGCACCGGCCGACACTCGACCAGGCGCTGGAAGCGATCCGCACGCGCGCGTACTGGTCCCCCCACCCCGAACACCCCAAGGCCTACGGCGAGCACGGCAGCCTGGACGCGGCGGCGGGCAAGGCCGCCTTCGACGCCCTCCTGGGCACCCGCCTCGACCTCGGCCAGCCCGGCACGGACGACTGGGTGGGCGGCGAAGTGTCGCCGTACGGGATCGAGTTGGGCGTGACGTACCCGCACGCGGACCTCGACGTGCTGCTGCCGGCCATGCGCGCCGGGCAGCGGGCGTGGCGGGACGCGGGCGCGGAGACGCGTGCCGTGGTCTCCATCGAGATCCTCAAGCGGATCAGCGACCGGACGCACGAGTTCGCGCACGCGGTCATGCACACCAGTGGCCAGGCCTTCATGATGGCGTTCCAGGCGGGCGGCCCGCACGCCCAGGACCGCGGCCTGGAGGCGGTGGCGTACGCGTACGCCGAACAGGTCCGCACCCCCTCCGCCGCGGAGTGGACCAAGCCCCAGGGCAAGCGCGACCCCCTGGTGATGAACAAGGAGTTCACGCCGGTGCCGCGCGGGACCGCCCTGGTCATCGGCTGCAACACCTTCCCGACGTGGAACGGCTATCCGGGCCTGTTCGCCTCCCTCGCCACCGGCAACGCGGTCCTGGTGAAGGCCCACCCGCGCGCGGTGCTGCCGCTCGCGCTGACCGTGCGGATCGCGCGCGAGGTGCTCACCGAGGCGGGCTTCGACCCGAACCTGGTGGCGCTGGCCGCCGAGCGTCCCGGCGAGGGCATCGCCAAGACCCTCGCCACCCGCCCCGAGATCCGGATCATCGACTACACGGGGTCGACGGGCTTCGGCGACTGGCTGGAGACCAACGCCCGCCAGGCGCAGGTCTACACGGAGAAGGCCGGCGTCAACACGGTCGTCGTGGAGTCGACCGACGACTACAAGGGGATGCTGTCCAACCTGGCGTTCTCCCTGTCGCTGTACAGCGGCCAGATGTGCACGACCCCGCAGAACCTGCTGATCCCCCGGGACGGCATCGGCACCGACCAGGGCCCCAAGTCCTACGACGAGGTCGTCGCCGACCTCGCGCGGTCCGTGGACGGTCTGCTCGGCGACGACGCGCGCGCGAACGGTCTGCTGGGCGCGCTGGTCAACCCGGACGTGAAGGCCCGCCTGGAGGCTGCCGCCGGCCTCGGTGAAGTCGCCCTCGCCTCACGGGAGATCGCCAACCCGGAGTTCCCGGACGCGGTCGTCCGCACGCCGGTGATCGTGAAGCTGGACGGGGCGAAGCCGGATGACGAGGCCGCGTACATGAGTGAGTGCTTCGGGCCCGTTTCCTTCGCCGTCGCGGTCGACTCGGCCTCCGACGCGGTGGAGTTGCTGCGGCGGACGGTGCGGGAGAAGGGGGCGATGACTGTCGGGGCGTACACCACCGACGAGGGGGTTGAGCGGGACGTTGAGGAGGTCTGTCTGGAGGAGGCTGCCCAGTTGTCGCTGAACCTGACGGGTGGGGTGTTCGTCAATCAGACTGCCGCGTTCTCCGACTTCCACGGGTCTGGTGGCAACCCGGCGGCCAATGCGGCTCTGTGTGATGGGGCGTTTGTCGCTAACCGGTTCCGGGTTGTTGAGGTGCGTCGGGACGCCTAGGAGCTCGGGGGGTGCGGTTGTTGTGCGGCTGACGGTTCGTTGTGGCTGGTCGCGCCGTTCCCCGCGCCCCTAAAGGGGCGCTGCAGTGGACGTGCTCCAGTGGTACAGGGTCATCGCCACGCTCGTCGCCAGGTTGTAGCTGGAGACCTGGGGGCGCATCGGGAGGGACACCAAGTGGTCGGTGCGGGCGCGTAGTTCGGCGGACAGGCCGCTGCGCTCGGAGCCGAAGGCCAGGACGGCGCCGTCCGGGAGCTTGAGGCCCCGGATGTCGTCGCCCTCCGGATCGAGTGCGAACACCGGCCCGGGGGGCAGCTCTTCCACGGTCAGCCGCTCCACGGCGGTCGCGTAGTGCAGGCCCGCCCCCGCGCGCACGACCGTCGGATGCCAGGGGTCGAGCGTCCCGGTGGTGACCACCCCGGTCGCTCCGAAACCGGCGGCGAGCCGGATCACGGCTCCGGCGTTGCCCAGGTTGCGCGGGTTGTCGAGGACGACGACGGGCGCGGTGCGGGGCGTGTGCGCGAGCTTCCGGAGATTGCCCTCGCGCGCGGGGCGTACGGCAAGGGCGGCCACGGCGGTGGGGTGGGGGCGCGGCACAAAGGACCGGTACGTGTCCTCCGGGACCTCCGTCAGCAACGCGTCCAGGGTGTCCCGTACATCGGGAGCCAGTTCGTCGGCCAGGGCGAGGGCCGCCTGCCGGTCCGTGGCGACCGCCACCGGCACCTCGGCCCCGAAGCGCAGCGCGTGCTTGAGGGCGTGGAAACCGTCGAGCAGCACGGAGGTCTCGGCAAGCCGGTGCCAGGTGGCTGCGGCGGGGGCGGTCATGGGGTGCAGCCTACGTGGGCGTGCCGCAGCCCTCTGGCCCTACGTAGGCGTGCTCGGGGTCGTCCGGGGCGCGGGGCCGGGGCTCTCCTGGGCGTTGGGGTCCTCCGACGCTACGGCCGACTCCTCGGGGCGCCGACGCGGTGGCGTGGGGACGCCTTCGTGGCCGCCTTCGGGACGCGTCGAGGAACCGGACGCGGAGGCCACCGTAGAACCGCTGTCGGCGAGCGGCGCGGGGGCCGATTCGGAGCGCGACGGCGTAGGACCGCCGGTCGGTGGCGGGGCGGCGGTGGCCCCTTCGGGGAGCAGCACGGGGCCGCGTGCGGAAAACAGCCGTCCACGCGCGCGTGCCGCCCAGCCGCCCAGCCTCCGCAGGAACGACGTCGGCAGGAAGACCGCGTCCGTCGCGATCATCGCCAGGGAGAAGAACGGCAGGCCCAGGAGTACGGCGATCGCGGCGTGTTCGGTCATCATCAGGGCCAGCAGGACGTTCTTGACGCGTCGGTTGAAGAGGGTGAACGGGAAGGCGACCTGGACGATGACGGTCCCGTAGGTGACGAGCATGACCATCGTGCCGTTGCCGGCCAGCACGTTCGCGAGAGCGGGCCAGGGGGAGAAGTAGTCCAGGTGGAGCGGGTAGTAGACGGCGGTGCCGTCCTGCCAGCGGGAACCCTGGATCTTGTACCAGCCGGCCGTCGCGTAGATCAGACAGGCCTCGCTCGCGATCACGAACAGCGCGCCGTTGTGGATCACGTTCGCGACGATGTCGAGCAGCACCCGGGGCTCGTACGACTTCGCGTACCGCCCGATGACCCACCACAGGGCCTGCGCCAGCCAGACGCCCCACAGGAGTGCGGGCACGAACCAGTCGCTGTCGAACCGGCCCCCCGAGGTCACCGCGACGAGCACCGCGCCGAGGACGACCCACAGGACGGGCCCGACCCGGTCGGAAATCCACTCCCCACGCGCGCGTGCCTCCCGCGTACGCGCCGCCCGGCGCGCGTCGAGGGACCAGACCTGGCCGCAGCGGGTGAACACCAGGTACAGGGACATCAGGTGCAGGACGTTGTCGCCGCCGTCGCCCATGAAGACGCTGCGGTTCTGCAGCGAGAGCACGCCGACCATGAAGAGCACGGACATCGTGCGGGTGCGCCAGCCCAGCAGGAGCAGGACGCTCGCCAGCACGGCCAGCGCGTACACCGCCTCGAACCAGAACTGCCCGTCCCACCACATCAGGGCGGTGAACGCGCCGTTGTCGGCGATCAGTTGGCGGGCCAGGTCCCAGCTCCACGGTCCGTCGGGGCCGTAGAGCTCCTGGCGGTGGGGCAGTTCGCGGAGCAGGAACAGCAGCCAGGTGCCGGCGAAGCCGATGCGGATCACGGCGCTCTGGTAGGGGCCCAGGGCCGACTCGGTGACGCGGGCGATGCCTCGGGAGACCGAGAGTGCGAAACCGTTCACCGGACGCCCCCTGCGGCCTCGTCCGCCGGGACCGCCCACCAGGGCAGCAGGCGGTACTGGGGGGTGGTCGACACCTGCTCGTCACTCCACTCGGGCGGGGGCACGTTGGTGGTGCGGGAGCGGACCTGGACGCGCTGGACGAGGCCGCCCTTTCCGGCCGCGTCGTCCCGGTCCAGGCGCAGGACGACGATGCGCCGCAGATACGTCTCCGCGAGCGTGCCGCGCAGGCCGATCGGGCGGTTGGCGTTGTCGTGCGTGGCGGTGAGGAAGTCCCAGGCCCGGCGCAGCTCGTTCTGCTCGGTGTGGCTCGGCAGCGGATTGCCGTCGATGGCCGCGCCGTCCTCGGCCGACAGGTCGTACCAGCCGGTCGTACGGGTCGTGCCGTCCGCGGTACGGACATCCGCGCGCACCTGGACCTCGATGTTCTGCTGGAGCGGGTTCGGCGCGAAGAGCTTCCAGTTCTGCTCGAACTCCGGGTAGATCCACTCGTCGATCGCCTTGCCGTGCTGCTTCGTCACCGTGTTCGACGGCGCGACGTGCAGGAACACCATCCCGAGATGGACGAGCGCGGCCACCGCGACGACCGCGACCGCCAGCGCGGCACCGACCTGATAGCGCAGGGACAGCGCGGCGACGCCGATCCGGGCGTCGGGGTACGCCGGGTCGGCGGTGGGGGCCGTGGAGGCGTCCACGGGGTCGTACGACGGCTGCGGCTGTGCCGGTGGCTGGGGCTCGGGCGGGGATGGGTGAGGGGGCTGCTGGGCGGGCACGTGCGGCCACGCGGAGGCGGCGGGCGGGTGCGGGTCCTCCGGGGCGGCCGGCGGGTGCGGCCCGTCGGAGGAGGCAGGCGTGCGGGGCCCCTCGGGGGAGGCAGGCGTGCGCTCGCCCTCCTCGGGGGCGTTCGAGCCTCCGTCGTTCGCGTCCATTCCGCCCCGTTTCCGAGTCCCGTCCGTCCATCGGCCACCGTCCACCGCGCCCGCCCGGCCGGCCGCGGGGCCGGGCGGCGCTCCACGCCTACCACTCCCCGGCGCCGCACGGAACGGTACTCAGGGGCACGCCCCGGGCACAGTCCCCTGCCTCACCGGCCGCACAGGTTGTCCACAGCGGCTGCCCGCAGGTTATCCACAGCCGTTGACACCTCTCCTCGACGGATCCCACCATGGAATCCCCGAACCGAACGATCGGTCGCCCGCCGACCCCACGGCCGGACACCGAACGACCCCTCGACCGCTACTACATACCCCGGAGGTGCGCCCGTTCCCTTCTTCTAGAACCTGTTCTATCTTGACGCTCCGTCAGATCTGGTCGGACGCCCGGCTGTTGGCCGGTGTGCGCGTGCGGGAGGGCAGGGACCGTGGACTTCACCTTCAGCGAGGAGCAGCAGGCGGCGGCCGAGGCGGCGGCGGGGGTGTTCGCCGATGTCGCGCCGGACGGTGTCCCCAGCCCGGCCGACACGACGGGCGCCGTGGCCGACGACTTCGACCGCGCGCTGTGGGCCAGGCTCGCCGAGGCGGACCTGCTCAGCCTGCTGCTCGACGAGGCGTACGGCGGCGCGGGCCTGGACGCGATCGCGCTGTGCCTGGTGCTCCGGGAGTCGGCGAAGGTGCTGGCCAGGGTGCCGCTCCTGGAGAGCAGCGCGGCCGCGGCGACCGTACAGGCCTACGGCGGCGAGGAGTTGAGGTCCGCCCTGCTCACCCGGGCCGGCCGCGGCGACCTCGTGCTGACCGTCGCCGCGCACGGCCGTACCGGTCACGACCCGGCCGAACTCGCCGTGACGGCACGGCGGGACGGCGACCGGTGGGTGCTGGACGGGGTGCAGACGGCAGTGCCGTGGGCGCACAACGCGGACCTGGTCGTCGTACCGGCGCACACGGATGCCCACCGGACCGTCCTCGCGCTGGTCGCCCCTGACCGCGAGGGCGTCGTCCTCGCCGAGCAGATCTCCACCACGGGCGAGCGGCTCGGCGAACTGCGCCTGGAATCCGTGCCGATCGCGCGGGTCGACGTCATCGACGCCGACGGCGCCTGGGAGTGGCTGCGCGATCTGCTGACCGCCGGCACCTGCGCGCTGGCCCTCGGGCTCGGCACCGCCGTGCTGCGCATGACCGGCGAATACACCAGCAGGCGCGAGCAGTTCGGGTTCCCCGTCGCGACCTTCCAGGCCGTCGCCGTGCAGGCCGCCGACCGCTACATCGACCTGCGCGCGATGGAGGCCACCCTGTGGCAGGCCGCGTGGCGGATCTCCTCGGGAGCATCGGGCACACTGCCCGCCGCCGCGGACCTGGCCGTGGCCAAGATCTGGGCGGCGGAGGGGGTACGACGGGTCGTGCAGACCGCGCAGCATCTGCACGGAGGGTTCGGCGCCGACACCGAATATCCCCTGCACCGGTACCACGCCTGGGCCAAGCACCTGGAGCTGTCGCTCGGCCCGGCGGCGGCACACGAGGAGGCGTTGGGGGATCTGCTGGCGGCCCATCCGCTGGGCTGAACCCCGCCCGCGCCGACCGCAGTTGCAGCTACAGCACGAAGCCCGGTTGGCCCTCGTCCGTGACGACGGGCCGGCCCGCGGCGGCCCACACCTGCATGCCGCCGTCGACGTTCACGGCGTCGATGCCCTGCTGGGCCAGATACATCGTGACCTGGGCCGAACGCCCGCCGGAGCGGCAGATCACATGGACCCTGCCGTCCTGCGGCGCGGCCTCGGTCAACTCGCCGTACCGGGCGACGAATTCACTGATGGGGATGTGCAGCGCCCCCGTGGCGTGACCCGCCTGCCACTCGTCGTCCTCGCGGACGTCCAGCAGGAAGTCGCCGTCCTTGAGGTCTCCGACCTCGACCGTGGGCACACCAGTTCCGAAACTCATGGCCCGACGCTACCCGACGGGCCTTCCGACGCGTGCGGCTGCGCTAGCAGGTTCGCCAGCTCGGCCTCCCGCTCGGAGACCTGGGCGAGCAACTGCTCGGCGATCTCGTCGAGAAGACGATCCGGGTCGTCCGGGGCGATCCGGAGCATGGAGCCGATGGCGCCCTCCTCCAGTTCGCGGGCGACGAGCGTGAGCAGTTCCTTGCGGTGGGCGAGCCATTCGAGGCGGGCGTAGAGCTCCTCGCTGGGGCTCGGGCCGCGCTCCACCGGTGCCGGACCCGCCGCCCATTCCTCGGCCAGTTCGCGCAGCAGCGGGGCGTCGCCGCGGCTGTAGGCGGCGTTGACCCGGGTGATGAACTCCTCACGCCGCTTGCGCTCGTCCTCGTCCTGCGCCAGGTCGGGGTGGGCCTTGCGGGCCAGCTCGCGGTAGAGCTTGCGGGCCTCCTCGCTGGGGCGCACCCGCTGCGGGGGCCGGACCGGCTGGTCCGTGAGCATCGCCGCGGCCTCCGGGAACAGGCCGTCGCCGTCCATCCAGCCGTGGAACAGCTCCTCGACCGCGGGCATCGGCATCACCCGGGCCCGCGCCTCGTCCGCCTTGCGGATGTCCTCGGGGTTGCCGGTGCGTTCGGCCAGGGCCTCGGCGATCCGGGCGTCCAACTCGTCGAGGCGGGTGTACATCGGGCCGAGCTTCTGGTGGTGCAGCCGGGAGAAGTTCTCGACCTCGATGCGGAAGGTGTCCACCGCGATCTCGTACTCGATCAACGCCTGCTCGGCGGCGCGCACGGCCCGCTCCAGCCGCTCCTCGGGCCGGGGGGCGGCACCGTCGGCCGGGGGGGCGGAATCGGCAGGGTGGGCGTCGGACGGGCCGGCGTCGGCGCCACCGACGTCGGCCGCACCGCCCTCGGTGCCCTCGCTCGCGGAACCGTCAGCCGCCACGGCTCCGGCGGAGGACGGCACCTCGGCACCCGTCTGCTCCGGCACCGGTTCACCAACGGGCGCGGACTGGGACTGCTCAGCTTCCGGGGTCGTCACCCGCCCAGCGTAGGCCACGGCTCGACGGGCTATGGGGCATCGGTTGGGCTGGGGCCTTGTGGACCACGGGTGACCTTGCCGAGGGTGGGGCATCGGCTGTGCCGGCAGTGCCATTTGAGCTGCGGGTCATGGCGCCGCCGGTGCGGGTCTCGCCCCGGGGGTAAGTGGTCCGAGGGCAGGTGGTCCGGGGGCAGGTGGTCTGAGGTGCCTCGCCGTGATCAGCTCCCCCCGCCCGCGATCACAGCGGGCATCGGCTCTGCACTCCCGGCTAGCCGCTTCCGTCCCCCGCTTCCTCGCTCCCCGCTTCCCCGCACCCAACCGCCTACACCCCCATCTCCGCCGCGATCCGCCCAGCCCGCACCGCCCCCACCAACTCCGCGTGATCCGCCTCGGTCCGGTCGGCGTAGGCCACGGCGAACGTGGCTATCGCCTCGTCCAGTTCGTCGTTCTTGCCGCAGTACCCGGCGACCAGGCGGGGGTCGGCGCTGTGGGCGTGGGCGCGGGCCAGGAGGGCGCCGGTCATGCGGCCGTAGTCGTCGATCTGGTCGGCGGCGAGGGCGGCGGGGTCGACGCTGCCCTTGCGGTTGCGGAACTGCCGTACCTGGAACGGGAGTCCGTCGACCGTCGTCCAGCCCAGCAGGATGTCGCTGACGACCTGCATCCGCTTCTGCCCGAGCACCACACGCCGGCCCTCGTGCGCGACGGGCGGTGCGGCGAACCCGGCGGTCAGCAGGTGCGGCACCAGCGCCGAGGGGCGGGCTTCCTTCACCTGGAGGACGAGCGGTTCGCCGCGGTGGTCCAGGAGCAGTACGACGTACGACCGCGTGCCGACGCTGCCCGTGCCGACGACGCGGAAGGCGACGTCGTGCACCGTGTGCCGGGCGAGCAGCGGGAGGCGGTCCTCGGAGAGCGTGTCCAGATACTCCTCCAGGGATGCCGCCACCGCCGCGGCCTCCGCGTCCGGGATCCTTCGCAGCACCGGCGAGGCGTCGACGAAGCGGCGCCCACCGTCCTCGGCGGCCTCGGTCGACTTGGCCGCGAACCGTCCGCTGGTGTTACCCCGCGCCTTCTCGGAGACCCGCTCCAGCGTGCCGAGCAGGTCACGGGCGTCGGCGTGGGAGACCAACTCCTCGTCCGCGATGGCGTTCCACGCGTCCAGCACCGGGAGCTTGGCCAGCAGCCGCATGGTGCGGCGGTAGGAACCCACCGCGCCGTGCGCCGCCGTACGGCAGGTGTCCTCGTCGGCGCCGGCCTCCCGGCCCGCGAGCACCAGCGAGGCGGCGAGGCGCTTGAGGTCCCACTCCCAGGGGCCGTGCACGGTCTCGTCGAAGTCGTTCAGGTCGATGACCAGGCCGCCGCGGGCGTCGCCGTACAGGCCGAAGTTGGCCGCGTGGGCGTCGCCGCAGATCTGGGCGCCGATCCCGGTCATGGGGGTGCGGGCGAGGTCGTAGGCCATGAGTCCCGCCGAACCGCGCAGGAACGCGAAGGGCGTGGCCGCCATCCTGCCCACCCGTATCGGCGTGAGCCCGGGGATGCGGCCGCGGCCGGACTCCTCGACCGCGGTCACCGCGTCGGGGCGGGAACCGTCCGGATCGAGAGCGGCGTGCGCGCTGCGTGGAACGCCCGCCCGCAGCGCCTTCCCCTCTTCCTTCGGCGACCCCTCCACGGGCCACGTGGCGAACCCCCGCACCCCGGGCAGCCTGCGCCCCACACCGATACCGGCCTCGGTCATACCGACCGCCTCCCCCGTACACACACCCACGCTCACACGTGCGCTCGTCCGAACATCAACTCGCGACGACCGTACAACCGGCGGCGAAAACACGTCAGACCTTGTGGACAACTCGGCGACTGTGGAAAACCGGTGCGGATCGAGGCCTGACCGGTGTCGAACGACGCCTCACCGGTGCGGATCGAGGCCTTATCGGTGCGGATCGACGCCTCATCGTCGAAGCCGCGGCGATGCCTCCGAAGCCTCAGCGATGCCGGAGAAGTCTCAGCGATCGGCGCCCCTGCCCAACCCGGCACCTGTCCCGCCCACCCCGCCCCGAACCGCCTACCTCGGCCTACTGCGCCCCACCCCGGCCTAGCACCCGCCCGACTGCCACCCCTCGCGCAGATGCACCTGCGCCCACGCGCCGAGTTCCCGAAGTGCCGGTCCCAGCGCCTTCCCCGACTCCGTCAGCCGGTACGAGACGCGCAGCGGCGGGCCCTCGTCGACCTCGCGGACGAGCAGCCCGGCGGCGCCGAGTTCGGTGAGCCGGTCGGAGAGCATGCGTTCGCTGATGCCCGGGATCGCCCGGCGCAGGTCGGCGAAGTGGACGGGCTGCGCCATCAGGACGGCCACGATCGGCCCGGTCCAGCGCTTTCCGAACAGCTGGAAGACACGGGTGATGCCGTCGTCGACCTTCTTGCACTGCTCCGTGCCGTGACTCTGCTCGACCGCCATGCCCTCAGGGTACTGCCCTCCCGTACGGGGATGAAAAAAAGTAAGTACCTGTGTTATTCATAGTCGAGTACGAAAATTCAGCTACTGAACAACGTGACGGGACTGCTGCGCCCAGCACGCGCCAGCACCCGCTCGACACCTCGTTCAGCACCTCGTTCAGCACCTCGTTCAGCACCTCACCCGGCACTTCGCTCGACACCTCTTGGAGACCCCCATGGCCACGCTCCTGCACATCGACTCGTCCGTGTTCCCCGCCGGCGCCAGCGCCTCCCGTGCCGTAGCCGACGCGTTCCGCACGTCCTGGGAGGAACAGCACCCGGAGGGCACGGTGATCTACCGCGACCTCGCCGCGAACCCCGTTCCGCACATCACCGTCGACGCCCACACCGCCGGCTTCGCCGACCCGGCCACGCACACGCCCGAGCAGGCGGCGGCCTTCGCCGAGCGCGTGAAGCTCATAGAGGAACTGGAGCAGGCGGACGCGGTGCTGATCGGTGCCCCGATGTACAACGCCACGATCCCCTCGACCCTGAAGGCGTGGCTGGACAACGTGATCCTCATGGGCCGCACCGCGGGCACCGAGGACTCGAAGGTGAAGGGCATCCCGACCGTCGTGATCGCCAGCCGCGGCGGCGCCTACGGGCCGGGCACCCCGCGCGAGGGCTACGACTACGTCCAGAACTACCTGAAGGCGATCCTCGTCGACGCCCTCGGCCTGGACGCCGAGTTCATCGTCCCGGAGCTGACCATGGCCCCCCAGAACCCGGCGATGGCCGGCCTGGTCCCGCTCTACGAGGCATCCCGCGAGCGCGCCCTCGGCGACGCGGCCACCAAGGCCAAGACCCTGGCGGAACGCCTCGCGGCCTGACCCGCCACCCGGCCTCGACCTCTTCCTCCGCCTCCACCTCGGCCTCCGTCTCCGTCTCAGGTGAGAACAGCGTGTGATTGTCCTCACCTGAGGCGGCGATCACCGGGGCATCAAGGAAGCCAGCGCAGGGATGGTTTCCCGCACTGCCGCGACACTGCGGCACGGGGATACGGAGATACGGAGATACGGAGATACGGGGACGGGGATACGGCGACACCGTGCCGACGCTCACTCGCTTCCCGTGCCCCTCTTCCCCATCCAGGACTGGCAGATCCATCGGGCGAGCGCTCCCACCAGGACGGCGACGACGATCGCCCCCCAGTCGATGACGTGCGGAAGCCCGGGCCAGAAGGCGAAGAAGGCCAGTGTCACCACAAGGCCCGCCACGAATGCGGCGATCCCGGCCCACCGCCGTCGCGCCTCTCCGGACTGTTCCCGCCCTTGCTGCCGATCGATCATGAACGGCTTACTTCGTGACGTGGTGGCACTGACTCACCCGCCGCACTCCGTTGACATGGAGAGGCGCGCACGCCTTCCCATAACGAGGCAACGTCTGGGGGGGAGTTGTTCCTCGAAGGCGCAGTCGACGCCCATGTTCTGGTCCGTGATCCTCTTCCCGCCGCCTCGGACGACGTGCGGGAACAGGCACCCGGTCGGAATCCTCACCGTCATGCCGCCGACGCCGTACTCGAAGGTCCGGACAGGAGCCGACCCGACAACCCACGCCTCCGCCGCCCCCACCCACGCCCCCGCCGACCTGTGATTGTCCTCACCAGGCCCCACCAGACCTCACGGGACCCGGCGCTCACCGAAGCCGTAACAGACACGAAGAAGCCCCCCAGATCTAAGACCTGAGGGGCTTCTGTCTGTGCGCGAGGGGGGAGTTGAACCCCCACGCCCTTTCGGGCACTGGAACCTGAATCCAGCGCGTCTGCCTATTCCGCCACCCGCGCATTGGGTGTGTCCTCAGGCCCTTCCCCCAGGGGGCTGGCGCCTTCCGACATGCAGAAGATTAGCACGGTGCACGGGGTGGATTCACATCCCTTTCCCCTGAGCAGGACCCCGGCAGGACCCCCCGTTCCCCCGAGCGGGACACCCCCCGCGAGGCCCCCATCAGCGGTCACCGGTCCCCACCTGCGCCTCCCACCCGACCCGCTCCCCGCACTCCCCGACCCCGGCCGCCCCCACCGAACACCCCACCCGTCCCCGCCCCCCGCCACGTATCAACGTGGACCGCTTCACGTATCAACCTCGTACCGGTAACGGCCATCTCCCCAGGAGGCGGGCAAGGTCCACAGTCAGGTGCGGGACACTTGTCTGCGGCCCCCTCTACGATCCTGGGCAGGAGTACTGACAGGAGTAGTGGCAGAAGGAGTTCGACCGGGCCGACAAGGGGGAACCAGCCGATTTACCGGCGCGTGGATACGATCAGTAAGCAGTACCAAGGCAGTCAGCACGACAATCGGCCCGACAATCACCACGGCAGCCGGCACGGCGGTCGGTACGACAGCCAGTGCGGCAACGACGGAGGAGGTGCCCCATGGGAGTCCTGAAGAAGTTCGAGCAACGCCTCGAAGGTCTGGTCAACGGCACCTTCGCCAAGGTGTTCAAGTCCGAGGTCCAGCCCGTCGAGATCGCCGGCGCGCTCCAGCGGGAGTGCGACAACAACGCGACGATCTGGAACCGCGACCGGACCGTCGTACCCAACGACTTCATCGTGGAGCTGAGCACGCCGGACTTCGAGCGGCTCAGCCCCTACTCCGGACAGCTCGGTGACGAGCTCGCCGGCATGGTGCGCGACTACGCCAAGCAGCAGCGCTACACCTTCATGGGACCCATCAAGGTCCACCTGGAGAAGGCGGACGACCTCGACACCGGTCTGTACCGGGTGCGCAGCCGTACGCTCGCCTCCTCCACCAACCAGCAGGCTCCCGGCACCCCCGCTCCGGCCGCACCGCCGGCCGCGGGACGGCCCGGCGGCTACGGCTACCCGCCCGCCGCCGCGCCCGCGAGCGCCCCGCCGCCCATGCCGGCCGCACCGCCGCCCGGCGGTCGCGGCTCGGCGCCGTACCTCCAGCCCGCGCCCGCCGCCCCGGCGGCCGGCGCGCGGATGCGGTACTGGGTGGAGATCAACGGCGCCCGCCATCAGATCTCCCGCGCGACGCTGGTGATGGGCCGCAGCACCGAGGCCGACGTGCGGATCGACGACCCCGGCGTATCCCGCCGGCACTGTGAGATCCGGACCGGAACGCCCTCGGTGATCCAGGATCTCGGGTCCACCAACGGCATCGTGGTGGACGGACAGCACACCACCCGCGCTACGCTCCGCGACGGCTCGCGGATCGTCGTGGGCAGCACCACCATCATTTACCGGCAAGCCGAAGGGTGAAGCGGGGGCAATGTCAGAGCTGACCCTCACGGTCATGCGGCTGGGTTTCCTGGCCGTACTGTGGCTGTTCGTGATCGTGGCCGTGCAGGTCATCCGCAGCGACCTGTTCGGAACGCGTGTCACACAGCGCGGCTCGCGACGGGAAGCCGGACGACCGCAGCAGCAGGCCGCCCGGCAGGCGGCGCCTCCGCAGCAGCGCCAGCAACAGCCGAGCGGGGGCGGCCGGCGGGGCCGTAACGCCCCCACCAAACTGGTCGTCAGTGAGGGAATCCTCACCGGCACCACCGTCGCGCTCCAGGGCCAGACCATCACCCTGGGCCGGGCGCACGATTCGACGATCGTGCTGGACGACGACTACGCGTCCAGTCGCCATGCCAGGATCTACCCGGACCGCGACGGCCAGTGGATCGTCGAGGACCTCGGATCCACGAACGGCACGTACCTGGACCGGTCCCGGCTGACGACCCCCACACCGATTCCGCTGGGCGCGCCGATCCGCATCGGCAAGACCGTCATCGAGCTGCGGAAGTAGTACGAAAATGAGCGAGCGGAGCGAGCACGCAACGGCGGACCGCCTGGCGGACCCCGGCGCGCTCCCGACCGGAGGGTGGGCACCGTGCGGATGTACCCGGAGCCGACGGGCGAGGTGCGCATGAGTCTGTCACTGCGCTTCGCCGCCGGATCGCACAAAGGCATGATCCGCGAGGGCAACGAGGACTCCGGCTACGCCGGTCCACGTCTCCTCGCGATCGCCGACGGGATGGGCGGTCAGGCCGCCGGTGAGGTCGCCTCCTCCGAGGTGATCTCGACCATCGTCTCGCTCGACGACGACGTGCCGGGCTCCGACATCCTCACCTCGCTCGGCACCGCCGTGCAGCGGGCCAACGACCAGTTGCGGATGATGGTCGAGGAGGATCCCCAGCTGGAGGGCATGGGCACCACGCTCACCGCCCTGCTGTGGACCGGGCAGCGGCTCGGCCTCGTCCATGTCGGCGACTCCCGCGCGTACCTGCTGCGCGACGGCGTGCTGACCCAGATCACCCAGGACCACACCTGGGTGCAGCGGCTGGTCGACGAGGGCCGGATCACCGAGGAAGAGGCCACCACCCACCCGCAGCGCGCCCTGCTCATGCGCGCGCTCGGCAGTGGCGACCACGTCGAGCCGGACCTGTCGATCCGTGAAGTCCGCGCCGGCGACCGGTACTTGATCTGTTCCGACGGGCTGTCAGGAGTCGTCTCCCACCAGACGATGGAGGACACCCTCGCCAGCTACCAGGGCCCCCAGGAGACCGTGCAGGAGCTGATCCAGCTCGCGCTGCGCGGCGGTGGCCCCGACAACATCACGGTGATCATCGCCGACGTCCTGGACCTCGACACCGGCGACACCCTCGCCGCGCAGCTGTCGGACACCCCGGTGATCGTCGGCGCGGTCGCCGAGAACCAGCTCCACCAGCACGACAACGGCATCATGCAGACCCCGGCCGGCCGCGCCTCCGGGCTCGGCCGCCAGGTGCCCGGACAGAACGGCGGGGGCGGCGAGTTCGGCCCGCCCGGCTCCGGCGACACCACCGGCTACGTCCCCGAGGGCAGCTTCGGCGACTACACCGACGACGACTTCGTGAAGCCCTCCAAGGGCCGCAGGTGGTTCAAGAGATCCTTCTACACCGTGCTCACGCTCGCGGTCATCGGCGGCAGCCTCTACGGCGGCTGGCGCTGGACGCAGACGCAGTACTTCGTCGGCGCCAACGGCGAACACGTGGCGCTGTACCGGGGCATCAGCCAGGACCTCGCCTGGGTCTCGCTGTCGAAGGTGGAGAAGGACCACCCCGACATCGAACTCAAGTACCTGCCGCCCTACCAGCAGAAGCAGGTCAAGGCGACGATCGCCGAGGGCGGTCTCCAGGACGCCCAGAAGAAGATCGTCGACCTCTCCGTGCAGGCCTCCGCGTGCAAGAAGGAGTCCGAGCGCGAGAGTGCCGCCACCAAGCCCACCGGCACCACGGGAACCACCAGCACCTCGCTCACGTCCAAGGCCACGCCGAAGCCGAATCCTTCGAACTCCGCCTCGACTTCGACGTCCCCGTCCCCGACCCCGTCTGCGACTCCCAGCCCCGGTCCCAGTCTTTCGGAGGAAGAGCAGCAGGTCGTCTCGCAGTGCAGCAAGTAATAGGCAAGCCGTGAGAGGCCCCGTCACACGATGAGCAGTTCTACCAACACGCCGTCGCACCACACGTCCACGATCGGCTCCATCGGCGCACCGAGCCGGCGCAACACCGAGCTGGCGCTCCTGGTGTTCGCGGTCGTCATCCCGGTGTTCGCCTACGCCAACGTGGGCCTGGCCATCGACGACAAGGTGCCGACCGGGCTGCTGAGTTACGGCCTGGGCCTCGGCCTGCTGGCCGGCGTCGCGCATCTCGGCGTCCGCAAGTTCGCGCCGTACGCGGACCCGCTGCTGCTGCCGCTGGCCACCCTGCTCAACGGCCTCGGACTCGTCGTCATCTGGCGGCTCGACCAGTCGAAGCTGCTCCAGTCGATCAACCAGGCGGGCAACGCCGCGCCGCGGCAGCTGCTGTACACCGCGCTGGGCATCGCGTTCTTCGTCGTCGTGCTGATCTTCCTCAAGGACCACCGCGTCCTGCAGCGCTACACGTACATCTCGATGTTCGCCGCCCTGGTGCTGCTCCTGCTGCCCCTGGTGCCCGGCCTCGGGGTCAACATCTACGGCGCCAAGATCTGGATCAAGGTCCCCGGCCTGGGCTCCCTCCAGCCCGGTGAGTTCGCGAAGATCGCCCTCGCCGTCTTCTTCGCCGGCTACCTGATGGTGAAGCGCGACGCGCTCGCCCTGGCCAGCCGCCGCTTCATGGGCCTGTACCTGCCCCGTGGCCGCGACCTCGGCCCGATCCTGGTCGTCTGGTTCATCTCGATCCTGATCCTGGTCTTCGAGACGGACCTCGGCACCTCGCTGCTGTTCTTCGGAATGTTCATCATCATGCTGTACGTCGCCACCGAGCGGACCAGCTGGATCGTCTTCGGTCTGCTGATGTCCGCGGCCGGCGCGGTCGGTGTGGCCACGTTCGAGCCGCACGTCCAGCAGCGTGTCCAGGCCTGGCTGGACCCGATGAAGGAGTACAAGCTCAGCCAGGCGGGCGCGGCCGGCCACTCCGAGCAGTCGATGCAGGCCCTGTGGGCCTTCGGCTCCGGCGGCACCCTCGGCAGCGGCCTCGGCCAGGGCCACTCCGACCTGATCCGGTTCGCCGCCAACTCCGACTTCATCCTCGCCACCTTCGGCGAGGAGCTGGGCCTGGCCGGCATCATGGCGATCCTGCTGATCTACGGCCTGATCGTGGAGCGCGGTGTCCGCACCGCCCTCGCCGCCCGCGACCCGTTCGGCAAGCTGCTCGCCGTCGGCCTGTCCGGCGCCTTCGCCCTCCAGGTCTTCGTGGTGGCCGGCGGAGTCATGGGCCTCATCCCGCTGACCGGTATGACCATGCCGTTCATGGCCTACGGCGGTTCCTCCGTGCTGGCCAACTGGGCCCTCATCGGCATCCTGATCCGCATCAGCGACACCGCCCGCCGGCCGGCCCCCGCGCCCGCCCCCAGTCCCGACGCCGAGATGACCCAGGTGGTCCGCCCGTCATGAACAAGCCCCTGCGCCGGATCGCGCTCTTCTGCGGCCTCCTGGTCCTCACCCTGCTGCTGCGCGACAACTGGCTCCAGTACGTCAAGGCCGACAGCCTCAAGGACGACCCGAAGAACCGCCGGGTCACCATCGCGCGCTATGCCACCCCGCGCGGCGACATCATCGTCGACGGCGACCCGATCACCGGTTCCACCCAGACCAGCACCTCCGGGCTGAACGACCTGAAGTACAAGCGCACCTACAAGAACGGCGCGATGTGGGCGCCGGTCACCGGATACGCCTCGCAGGCCTTCGGCGCCAACCAGCTGGAGTCCATCGAGGACGGCATCCTCTCCGGCACCGACGACCGGCTCTTCTTCCGCAACACCCTGGACATGATCACGGGCAAGCAGAAGTCGGGCGGCAATGTCGTCACCACCCTGAACGAGGCCGCGCAGAAGGCCGCGTGGAGCGGGCTCAAGAATCAGGGCGGCAAGGGTGCCGTCGTCGCCCTCGACCCGTCCACAGGCAAGATCCTGGCGCTGGCGTCCTACCCGTCGTACGACCCCTCGTCGTTCGCCGGGAACTCCACCTCCACGGACTCCAAGGCCTGGCAGAACCTCCAGAAGAAGTACGACCCGAACGACCCGATGCTCAACCGCGCGCTGCGCGAGACCTACCCGCCGGGCTCCACCTTCAAGGTGGTCACCGCGTCCGCCGCCCTGGAGAACAACCTGTACTCGTCGGCCGACGAGGCCACGAACTCGCCGCTGCCGTGGATCATGCCGGGCACCACGACCCCGCTGAAGAACGAGGGCAACCTGCCCTGCAAGAACGCCACCCTGCGCGAGGCCCTCCGCGTCTCCTGCAACAGCGTCTTCGGCAAGATCGGCGCCGACCTCGGCAACGACAAGATGCTGGCCGAGGCGAAGAAGTTCGGCTTCGACGCCGAGCAGTTCACGCCGATCCGCTCCAGCTCCTCGGTCTTCTCCGACAACATGAACCAGTCGCAGACCGCGCTGTCCTCGATCGGCCAGTACAACACCGCCGCGACCCCGCTGCAGATGGCCATGGTCGCCTCCGCGGTCGCCAACGACGGCAAGCTGATGAAGCCGTACATGGTCGACAAGCTCCAGTCGTCGAACCTCGACACCATCGCGCAGACCGAGCCGGAAGAGCTCAGCCAGCCGCTGTCGTCGAAGAACGCGCAGATCCTGCAGTCGATGATGGAGACGGTCGTCGAGAAGGGCACCGGCACCAGCGCCAAGATCCCCGGCGTGACCGTCGGCGGCAAGACCGGTACCGCCCAGCACGGCGAGAACAACAGCGAGAACCCGTACGCCTGGTTCCTCTCCTACGCCAAGAACGCCGACGGCAGTTCGCCGGTCGCCGTGGCCGTGGTCATCGAGGACGACAAGGCCAACCGTGACGACATCTCCGGCGGCGGCCTCGCGGCCCCGATCGCGAAGAGCGTTATGGAGGCGGTCATCGACAGCAAGAAGTGACTCCGCTCACGTCCCCTTCACATCGGTGCACGTTGCGATACCGGTCCTGTATCGGGTGACGGGCTTGGCCAGGTCACACAAAGCCAGCCGGGTACGGTAGGCCCGGACGGCTAGCCTCCGACCGCACACCCGTGCGGATCGGGACCGACGGAGAGGGCTGGTAGGGAACTATGGAAGAGCCGCGTCGCCTCGGCGGCCGGTACGAGCTGGCCCACGTGCTCGGCCGCGGTGGCATGGCGGAGGTCTACCTCGCCCATGACACACGCCTCGGCCGCACGGTGGCGGTGAAGACGCTGCGCGTCGACCTTGCGCGCGACCCTTCCTTCCAGGCCCGGTTCCGCCGGGAGGCCCAGTCGGCCGCCTCGCTCAACCATCCCGCGATCGTCGCGGTCTACGACACGGGCGAGGACTACGTCGACGGGGTCTCGATCCCGTACATCGTCATGGAGTACGTCGACGGTTCCACCCTCCGTGAGCTCCTCCACAGCGGCCGCAAGCTGCTGCCGGAGCGCTCCATGGAGATGACCATCGGCATCCTCCAGGCCCTGGAGTACTCGCACCGCAACGGCATCGTCCACCGCGACATCAAGCCGGCCAACGTCATGCTGACGCGCACCGGCCAGGTCAAGGTGATGGACTTCGGCATCGCCCGCGCGATGGGCGACTCCGGCATGACGATGACCCAGACGTCCGCGGTGATCGGCACCGCCCAGTACCTCTCCCCGGAGCAGGCCAAGGGCGAGCAGGTCGACGCCCGCTCGGACCTCTACTCGACGGGCTGCCTCCTCTACGAACTGCTGACGGTACGGCCGCCTTTCGTGGGCGACTCCCCGGTCGCGGTCGCGTACCAGCACGTACGCGAGGAGCCGCAGCCACCGTCCGTGTTCGACCCCGAGATCACGCCCGAGATGGACGCGATCGTCCTGCGGGCCCTGGTCAAGGACCCCAACTACCGCTACCAGTCCGCCGACGACATGCGCATCGACATCGAGGCCTGCCTCGACGGCCAGCCGGTCGCGGCGACGGCGGCGCTGGGTTCGGTCGGCTACGGCGGCTACGGCGACGACCAGCAGACGACGGCCCTGCGCTCCGACGCGGGCGCCGGCGCCACGACGATGCTGCCCCCCATGAACCCGGACGACGGCGGCTTCGGCTACGACGACCGCCCGGACCGGCGCCGCCAGCAGAAGAAGAAGTCGAACACCTCGACGATCCTGCTGGTCGTGGCGGCGGTACTGGTACTGGTGGGCGCGATCCTGATCGGGAAGTGGGCGTTCAGCGGGAACGGGGGCGCGGACAAACCGTTCGCGGCCCCGAACTTCGTCGGCCAGACCTACGCCAGCGCGCAGAGCATGGCCGTCAACTCCGGCCTGAAGCTGGCCGAGCCCACCCGCAAGGCCTGCGAGAACGCGCCGAAGGGCAGCGTCTGCTCACAGGACCCGGCGGCGAACACCAACGTCAACAAGGGCGACACCATCAACCTGGTCGTCTCGACCGGGGCGCCGAAGGTCGTCGTACCGAGTGTCGTGGGCCAGAGTGTCGACGACGCCACCTCGACGCTCACTGGCGACAAGTACCAGTTCAAGGTGGAGACGAAGCAGAAGGTGTCCGGCGAGGACCCGGGAACAGTCCTGGAGCAGAACCCGGTACTCGGCGCGGAGGTCCAGAAGGGCACCACGATCACCCTGACCGTGGCCAAGGCCCAGGCGAAGTCCACGGTCCCGGACGTCAGCGGCAAGACCTGTGACGAGGCCAAGGCGCAGATGACCGCCAACAACCTCGTCGGCAACTGCAGCGAGGTGGACACCAACGACTCCAACCTCGTGGGCAAGGTCGTCTCGACCGACCCGCAGGCCAACACCCAGGTCGACAAGAACTCCACGGTCAACATCCAGATCGGGAAGTCGACGCAGACGCAGGTACCGAACGTCGTCACCCAGACAGTGAAGAACGCCAAGCAGATCCTGCAGCAGAACGGCTTCAACAACATCCAGTTCGCCGACGGCAGCGATCAGGGCGACAACGCGATCGTGACCGGGATCGACCCGGGCGCGGGCAACACGGTCGACCCGAGCAACACGACGATCACCCTCACCACCGTGGGCACCGGCAACGGCAACGGCAACAACAACGGTGGCGGCGGCTTCTTCGGGGGCAACTCCGGATAGGCGGCACCCCGTTACGACATGACGGAGCCCCGGCACCCTTCTCAGGGTGCCGGGGCTCTTTCGTACGTCCGGTGCGCTACGACGCCGTCAGCGAAGCTCCTTCGGCGGTGTCCGCGCACCGTCCACCTTCTCGACGCGGACCAGCTCCCCCCACACCACATACCGGTACCGGGACGTGTACACCGGCGTGCAGGTGGTCAGCGTGATGTAGTGGCCGGCCTTCTTCTTGCCGGACTCCGTGGGGATCTGGGCGAGGGTCTTGACGTTGTACTTCGAGGTCTCGGGGAGGATGTCGTAGACCTTGTAGACGTACCAGTCGTCCTTCGTCTCGAAGACGATCGGGTCGCCCTTCTTGAGCTTGTCGATGTTGTGGAACTTGGCGCCGTGGCCGTCGCGGTGGGCGGCGAGGGTGAAGTTGCCCTTCTTGCCGGTGGTCGGGAGGGCGGCCTTGACGGGGTCCGTGTAATAGCCGGCGACGCCGTCGTTGAGGACGCTCGTCTCGGTGCCCTTCTCGACCAGTACCTCGCCGTTCTTCATGGCGGGCACGTGCAGGAAGCCGATGCCGTCCTTGGTGTCGAGGGCGCCGGGACCGGTGTCCTTGTCCTTGGACCAGCTGTTCCGGACCTTGTCGCCCTGTTTGTCGGCCGTGCGGTCGGCGACGACGTTCGTCCACCACAGGGAGTAGACGACGAACAGGCCGAGGATCAGGCCCGCCGTGATGAGGAGTTCACCGAAGAGGCTGACCGCCGTCGCGACCGGGCCGGTACCGCGGGGGCGGTCCGGCGGGGAGGCGGGCGTGTCGGTCTGCTCTTCGGTGTCGTCGGTGGTCGCTGCCACGTTCATCTGCCCTTACTCGATGAGCGCATCCGGCTTGCCCTTGCTGCGCGGCCGTACCTCGACCATCTTGCCCCAGACGATCAGCCGGTACTTGCTGGTGAACTCCGGCGTACAGGTCGTCAGCGTGATGTAGCGGCCGGGCTTGGTGAAGCCCGAGCCCTTGGGGATGGGGTCGATGACACTGGTGTTGCTCGGCGCCGTCACGGGCAGCGTCTTCGTCATCTTGTAGACGTAGTAGGTGTCCTGGGTCTCCACCACGACCTCGTCGCCCGGCTTGAGCTGGTTGATGTACCGGAACGGTTCGCCATGGGTGTTGCGGTGCGCGGCGAGCGCGAAGTTGCCGGTCTTCGCGTCCGGCATCGCGGTCTTGAGGGTGCCCTCGCTGTAGTGCCCGACCATCCCCTTGTCGAGCACCTTCTTGTTGCTGACGCCCTCGGCGATCGGCGCCACCACGTCCAGCTTGGGGATGTGCAGGATGGCGAAGCCCTGCCCAGGCGAGAACTCTCCCGGGGCGCGCTTGCCGCTCGCCCAGTCGTTCTGCAGCTGGCTCGCCTCGCTGCCGGCCTGCGCGTGCGCCCGTACGTTCGTCCACCACAGCTGGTAGGTGACGAACAGCAGCATCAGCACGCCGGTGGTGATGAACACCTCGCCGATGGCCCGGCTCGCGAGGACCGCGGCACCCGGCTTGTTCGCCCGCTGCCGCCGCCGCGCCTCGACCCGCGAGAGGGACGCGCCGGCACCGGACGAGGCCGCTGCCGACGAGGCCTCGGTGGTCTCCTCCGCCGCCCCGCCGGCCCCATGACGCCCGTGCCGCCCCTTGGCGGCCTTTCTGCGGGCCGCACGGCCACCCGTGGGGGTTCCTGTGGCGGAGGAGGCGGATGAGGCGTCAGACGGCGATATGGACCGGCCATGCCCCGTCCGCTCCTGCGGGAGGTCCGCTATCCGCAGCGCGACGGTCTCTTCGTCGATCGGTCCGTACGGCACCCCGGGCGCGCCCTGAGCCTGCGCGCCGTGCCACTGGTCGAACCCGCCCTGTTCCCCGTACGACGGCTCCGCGTACGGCTGCTCCCCGTACGCGGCCTCGGACTCGCGCTCGGGGCGCAGCGCGGTCACGCCGTGGCCCTGCCCACCACCGGGGCGAGCCCCACCGACCTCGCCACGGCACCCTGGTCGCCGCACTCCACCAGCCAGTTGGCCAGCATCCGGTGGCCGTGCTCGGTGAGCACCGACTCCGGGTGGAACTGGACGCCCTCGACGGGCAGTTCGCGGTGGCGCAGGCCCATGATGATGCCGTCGTGCGTTCTGGCGGTGACTTCCAGCTCGGCCGGGACCGTCCCCGGCTCGGCCGCCAGCGAGTGGTAGCGGGTCGCCGTGAAGGGCGAGGGCAGTCCGGCGAAGACGCCCCTGCCCTCGTGCTCGACGAGCGAGGTCTTGCCGTGCAGCAGTTCGGGGGCGCGGTCCACGACGCCGCCGTAGGCCACCTGCATCGACTGCATGCCGAGGCAGACGCCGAAGACGGGGACCCCGGTCGAGGCGCAGTGCCGCACCATCTCGATGCAGACGCCGGCCTCCTCGGGGGTGCCGGGGCCGGGCGAGAGGAGGACGCCGTCGAAGCCGTCCTGGGCGTGCGCCGTCGACACCTCGTCGTTGCGCAGCACCTCGCACTCGGCGCCCAGCTGGTACAGGTACTGGACCAGGTTGAAGACGAAGCTGTCGTAGTTGTCGACGACGAGAATCCGTGCACTCACTGGTTGTCCACCGTCACATCGTTGAAGGGCAGCAGCGGTTCGGCCCACGGGAAGACGTACTGGAACAGGATGTAGACCACGGCCAGGGCAAGGACGAGCGAGATGAGCGCCTTGACCCACACGTTGCCCGGCAGATGCCGCCAGATCCAGCCGTACATGCCGTCCCTTCCGTCGCGCCACGGCACCAGACTCACGCCGTACGTCACCAGACTAACGGCGCAGCGCGTCCGGCTTCCCGGCCTCCACAGGCTGTGTGGAGTCGAGATGGGCCCAGACGATCAGCCGGTGGCTGTGCCCCCACTCCGGATCGCACGTGGTCAGCGTGAGATAGCGGCCCGAGGCCGTGTACCCGGACTTACGTGGCACAGGATCGATCACCTCAATGTCGGTGGGAACGGTTTTGTAAGGCCCTTTGTCGATCCGATACGTGAACCAGGTGGTCCCGTCCGTCAGCACCACCGCGTCCCCCACACGCAGCTTCGGAAAGTTCACGAAGGGGTTGCCGTACGTCCGCCGGTGCCCCGCCACCGCGAAGTTGCCGACCTGCCCCAGCCGCGCGGTGCCGGCGTAGTGCCCGAGCCCCTTCTTCAGGGTGCTCACGGCGGTGTCCTCAAGGACCGGCTTGTTCCACGTGAAACCAAGCCGTGGGATGTACATGATCGCGAAAGGCCTGCCGTCCTTGTACGCGGCCGGTCTCGCCGGAGCGGGCGAGGCGGCGGGCGCCGGCGCGGGGGATGCCTTCGGGTGCGCGGTCTGCTGCGACCACTGGTCCTGCAGCTGGTGGATCTGGTCGCTCATCGTGCGATCGGCCTTCACACCGGTCCAGAACAGCACATAGACCACGAAGAGGACGATCAAGGTGCCTACGGTGATGAAGAGTTCGCTGACGCTCCTGACGATCACGCGCACCGGCAGCTCCCGTACGGCCGCTTACTCCACTGGCTTCTACTCCACTGGCTTCGCGTAGTGCAGATCCACTGTGCCCGAGTACCCGGGAAGAGTCACCGTCCCGTCGTCGGTCACTTTCCAGCCGAGCCCGTAGACGTCGACGTACACCTTGTAGTTCTGGATCGCCTTGGACGCCGTCAGCGCCGCCTGGAGCTTCCCGGGGTCCCCGACCGCCGTGATCTTGTACGGCGGTGAGTAGACCCGGCCCTGGAGGATCAGGGTGTTGCCCACGCAGCGCACGGCGCTGGTCGCGATCAGCCGCTGGTCCATGACCTTGATGCCCTTGGCGCCGCCCTGCCACAGGGCGTTCACCACGGCCTGGAGGTCCTGCTGGTGGATGACCAGGTAGTCGGGCTGCGGCTCGGGGTAGCCGGGGAGCTTGGCGGTGGCGTTGGGCGGGGCGTCGTTCAGGGTGACGGTGACGGCCTTGCCCTTGAGCTGCTGCGCGCCCGCGGTCCGCTCCAGTGCCGTGAGCTTCTTGTCGTCGGCGCCGGTGCTGCCGTCGTCCTCCTTACGGAGGGCGTCGACCTCGTCACGCAGGACCCCGTTGGCGTCGTTCAGCCGGCCGTTCTTCTGGCTGCGGGTCTGGATCAGGTCGGACAGCTTCAGCAAGGAGGCGTCCGTACGGATGTTGGTGCCCTTGGCCGTGTTGAAACTGGTGAAGAAGATGAGCCCCGCGAGGGCGAAGACGGCCACCGTGAGAATCCGCACGGGACGGAAACGGCGGATACGGGCGGGACTGGTACCCGTCCCGGGGGAGTCGGCAGAATTGCTCAACGTACCCTTATCTCCTTCGGCGCCGCGGAAGCACTACGCTAACGGACGCCCGGGGGAGCACTCAGTGTCCCCTTGTACGCTGCCCCGGAGCCCGCCCCAGTTCCCTGCGCGGCCACGCAGCGCATCGACAGGAGAGACCCTCGTGCCGAAGTCACGTATCCGCAAGAAGGCCGACTACACGCCGCCGCCGGCGAAAGCGGCGACCGCCATCAAGTTGAACAGCCGTGCCTGGGTCGCTCCGGTCATGCTGGCCATGTTCGTCATCGGGCTGGCATGGATCGTCGTCTTCTATGTCACCGACGGCTCCATGCCCATCGACAGCCTCGACAACTGGAACATCGTGGTGGGCTTCGGCTTCATCGCCGCCGGGTTCGGCGTCTCCACCCAGTGGAAGTAGCGGCACGAGCAGCGGTCGAAGCTGCGGCCACCACCCGGTGAACGCAGCTCTGCCCACGACTTTCCGCTGAGTTATCCACAGGCCAGAGAAGTATCCACAGCGGGCCTGGGGAAAAAGAACGACGATCTGTGGATAACCCACTGGGTGTTGACGCTGGTGTGACTGACACACCGGCAACCGCAAGCCTGTTCGCCCCCTGCCTGACCTGCATAAACACGGGTCAGTGACAGGGGGCACAGCTGTTCTCCACGGTATGCACAAGATCCGCCACGCACTGTGGACAACGGTTTGATATCAGCTGAGCTGAGCCGTCCTGATCAGCGTCAACACCACGACGACGACCAGTACGACCGCACAGGTGCCGTACTGGATCAGGGCCCGCCGCTCACGCGGGGCGTGCACCATCGCGTACCCGGTGATCACACCGGCGACCAGACCGCCGATGTGGGCCTGCCAGGCGATGTTGGCCCAGCCGAAGGTGAAGATCAGGTTGATCACCAGCAGGGCGATGACCGGCCGCATGTCGTACCGGAGCCGGCGCATCAGGACGGCGGTCGCGCCGAAGAGCCCGAAGATGGCGCCGGAGGCACCGAGCGAGGGCTGGTTCGGGGCGGCGATCAGATAGGTGAGCGCGCTGCCCGCGAGGCCCGAGACGAAGTACAGGGCGAGATAGCGGGCCCGGCCGAGGGCCGCCTCCAGAGGCCCGCCGATCCACCACAGGCTCATCATGTTGAAGATGATGTGGATCGGGCTGGCGTGCAGGAACATCGCGGTCAGGAGTCGGTACGGCTGGCCCTCGGCAACGCCCTCGACGGAGCCGAAGAGCGGGACGTACGCCTGGCCGAGGAGTTCGAAGTGCTCGGTAAAGCGGTCGCCCACCACCCGCTGCACCAGATACGCGGCGACGCAGAGACCGATCAGGATCTTGGTCACGAGCCGCGGGTCCGCCACCACCGTGCCCCCGGCGATCGTGCGCGGCTGGGCCGCCGTCGGGGCATGCCCCGTGCCGGAGCCACCGCGGACGCACTCGGGGCACTGGAAACCGACGGAGGCGCTCACCATGCACTCGGGGCAGATCGGGCGCTCGCAGCGGGTGCAGCGGACGCCGGTCTCGCGGTCCGGGTGCCGGTAGCAGACCGGCAGACTCTGGGCATCCTGGGGCCGCTGTTCCTCCGGGCCCTGCGGGCTGCCTGGCGCCTGGTCCATGGGGTCCCCTCAATCCTTCGTACGCAATGCACCGCCCCGCCCATCCTTACGGACGAGCGGGGCGTTTGGTTCCCGGCGGTAAGTACTGGTGTCAACCCTGGGACCCGGGGCCGTCCAGCCCTGGGACCTGTCGGCCCTAGCGGGTCTCGACGACGACCGACTCGATGACGACGTCGTTGACCGGGCGGTCGGTGCGCGCAATGGTGTCGGCGGCCGCGATGGCGTCCACGACCTTCTGGCTCGCCGCGTCGGTGACCTCACCGAAGATGGTGTGCTTGCGGGTCAGCCAGGCCGTCGGGGAGACGGTGACGAAGAACTGCGAGCCGTTGGTGCCCGGTCCGGCGTTGGCCATGGCCAGCAGGTAGGGCTTGTCGAACCGCAGGTCCGGGTGGAACTCGTCCTCGAACTGGTAACCCGGGCCACCCGTGCCGTTGCCCAGCGGGTCCCCGCCCTGAATCATGAAACCCTTGATCACCCGGTGGAAGACCGTACCGTCGTAGAGCTTGGCCGCAGCCTTCTCGCCGGTCGTGGGGTTGGTCCACTCCCGCTCGCCCGTGGCGAGTTCGACGAAGTTCTTGACCGTCTTGGGCGCGTGGTTCGGCAGCAGCCGGACTTCGATGTCGCCGAGGCTGGTCCTGAGGGTGGCGTAGAGCTGCTCGGCCACGGTCTGCCTTCCGTTGTCTTCCCTGTGACCCCCAGATCCTCGCACGCTCGCCGCACCCCGTCGCCCGACGGCCATCTCTCGGGGCATTTCCACAGGATCCGCTTGCGGAAAACCGGTCGAGTGGGTCCGGGACAGGGGCACAGGGCGGGGATCCGTGACATTGTCGATGACAAGCTCCCGTTCCCCCGGATTCATCCGTTATTGCACGTGATCGTGACCCGGATGCCCGCCCTCTACATGCCCCGTAGCCCGTTGGCAGGCATGATCCGTAAATGGGTGGATAGACGAAATACCGTACCGCCACCGAGGAGGAGGAACCCCGTGACCCGCATCGACAGCGTGCGCTCCGCGACCGGTTCGGCGAAGGACAGCGTGCTGCACGCCGCGGAAGTGGTGGCGCCCTACGCCGACACGGCCAAGGACAGGGCCTCGTACTACGCCCATGAGGCACGCGTACGTCTCGCGCCCAAGGTGTCGCTGGCCGCAGACCAGGCCCGCGTCCAGTACGGCGCCCATGTCGTGCCGCGCCTGGAACAGGCCCGCACCCATGTACCGCCGAAGGTCGACCAGGCCGCCCAGGAGGCCGCCGTCCGTACCCGCAAGGCTGCCCAGCAGGCCGCCGAGTACTCACGGCCGAGGATCGAGCAGGCGGTCGCCGCCGCGGGCCCGGTCAAGGACGAGGCCGCCGCCCGCGGTGCGGCCGCGTTCGCCGCGCTGCGCGGCCAGGTCTCGCCCAAGGAGATCCAGAAGCTGGTCCGCAAGCACGAGCGGCGGGCGAGGGCCGGCCGGCTCGCGAAGGGGCTGGCGGTTGTGGGCATCCTGGCGGGCGGCGCTTTCGCCGCCTGGAAGTGGTGGGACAAGCAGGCCAACCCCGACTGGCTGGTCGAACCGCCCGCCGCGACCGAGGTGCCCGAGACGGGACACCTCACCTCGGTGGACGGCAGCCCCGAGGCCGTACTCGACCCCGAGGTCGAGGCCAAGCAGGCCGAGGACGAGGCCGCCGAGAGCGACGAACACCGCTGACGTCCGACGCACTGTCAACATCGCCGCGGGGCAGGAGACTTGAGGGTCTCCTGCCCCGCGGCGATGTTTCACGTGGAACAGTCCCGGGCCCAGGCGAACGCCCTTGACTTCTTGATTTACGCAAGTTGCCGCGATGACGTTTGCAACGCCTTAGGTGTACAAGCGGCGCACAGACTCCCTTAACGGACCGCACACCCCTGATTACACGTCCGTATTCACACCAGCTCACACACCTCCCGCACACACGGGCACGCCATCCCCACATCACGCCGACGGCCGGCCCGAGTCCCCACCGACTCTGCCCGGCACCGATATTTGCGCAAACAACTGCAACGAATGATCACCCTTTACGTGACGCACGTCACTTCCTGGGCACAAAGAAACACCGGCCGGGCGCCACTGAGGGCGACCGGCCGGTGCGGAATGTGGAGCCTAGGGGAGTCGAACCCCTGACATCTGCCATGCAAAGACAGCGCTCTACCAACTGAGCTAAGGCCCCGCTAGAGAAGCGTCCGACCGGCAGAACCACACACCGGCGGGCTTCGGAGACCAGCGTACCGGGTCACCCCGGGTATCTCGCAAAAATTTGGGGGTCCCGGTGAACGACCACTCTCCGTAAGATGCTCGGCGTGGTTCGCTAGAGCGAACCGCGGTTTTGGGGAAGCGATGGGGAGACGCAATGGACGCCGCACAGCAGGAAGCCACCGCCAGAGCGCGGGAGCTGCAGCGGAATTGGTACGGGGAGCCTTTGGGGGCGCTCTTCCGTAAGCTCATCGACGATCTTGGGCTCAACCAGGCTCGTCTCGCGGGGGTGTTGGGACTGTCCGCGCCGATGTTGTCCCAGCTGATGAGCGGTCAGCGGGCGAAGATCGGCAATCCCGCGGTGGTCCAGCGGGTGCAGTTGCTGCAGGACCTGGCGGGACAGGTCGCGGACGGCAGCGTGAGCGCGGCCGAGGCGACCGAGCGCATGGACGAGATCAAGAAGTCCCAGGGGGGCTCGGTGCTCAGCAACACCACGACCACGACGAGCAGTTCGGGAGCGCCCACGGTCAAGCGGGTCGTCCGCGAGATCCAGTCGCTGTTGCGCTCGGTGGCCGCCGCGGGCGACATCATCGACGCGGCGGACACCCTCGCCCCGACCCACCCCGAACTGGCAGAGTTCCTCCGGGTGTACGGCGCCGGCCGCACCTCGGACGCCGTCGCGCACTACCAGTCCCACCAGAGCTGAGCCCACGGCCCGGCCGCCGATCGGGGGTTCGGCAGCCGGGCACGCGGCCGGTGGGGTGCACGAGGGGGTCGTGCCGCTCACCGGGAGCACGTGCGGAACAGCCGCGAGGGAGTCACATGAGGAACTGCCGTGAGGGGGAGTCGTATCGCTCGTCCCGGGGGAAGCAACGGGGGTAGCCGAAGGGGGAGGAGCGACGCACAGCCATGGGTGAGGTCTTCGCCGGCCGGTACGAACTGGTCGACCCGATCGGACGCGGTGGTGTCGGCGCGGTCTGGCGCGCCTGGGACCACCGGCGTCGCCGCTATGTGGCCGCCAAGGTCCTGCAGCAGAGCGACGCGCACTCCCTGCTGCGCTTCGTCCGGGAACAGGCACTGCGCATCGACCACCCCCATGTCCTCGCACCGGCCAGCTGGGCCGCCGACGACGACAAGGTCCTGTTCACCATGGACCTGGTGGCCGGCGGCTCGCTCGTCCATCTCATCGGGGACTACGGCCCCCTGCCCCCCGCGTTCGTCTGCACGCTGCTCGACCAGCTCCTCTCCGGTCTCGCCGCGGTGCACGCGGAAGGTGTCGTGCACCGTGACGTCAAGCCCGCCAACCTGCTCCTCGAAGCCACCGGCACGGCCCGCCCGCGCCTGCGTCTGTCCGACTTCGGCATCGCGATGCGGCTGGGCGAGGCACGCCTGACGGAGACCAACCTCGTGGTGGGGACGCCGGGTTACCTCGCGCCCGAGCAGATGATGGGCGCGGAGCCGGACTTCCCCGCCGACCTGTTCGCCGTAGGACTGGTGGCGCTGTATCTGCTGGAGGGGGCCAAGCCGGACTCCAAGGCGCTGGTGCAGTACTTCGCGGAGCATGGGACTCCGGGGGCGCCCAAGGGCATTCCCGAGCCGCTGTGGCAGGTCGTGGCGATGCTGTTGCAGCCCGATCCGCAGGCTCGCTTCCGGACGGCCACGGGGGCGCGCAAGGCGCTTGCCGCAGCCGCGGAGCTGTTGCCCGAGCCCGGCCCCGATGACGAGTTGATCGAGATCTTCGACCAAATCGGGCCGCTGCCTTCGGAGTTCGCACCCGAGGGTCCGCTGAAGCGGGCTTCCGGGGTGGACACGGGGTCGACGACGACTCCCTCGTCGGCCGGGTCTCCCGAACCCGAGAACGACCTGGGTGCCAGGGTCAGAGGTGTCGGCGATGCCGGCGTCGAAGGCCGTGAATCGGCCTGGCCCGGCACGGACTCCGTACCCGTGGATCCACGCCAGGGCATCGCCTCCCAGCCGACCCCGCCCCCAACTCCCACCCCGACTCCGGCCCGGCCGACTTCCCCGCCCCCTTCCCTGTCCTCGCCCCCGTCCCCGATGTCGGACACCGGCAGCTTCCATCTGCCGCCCCCGCAGGCCCCGTACGGACAACGGACGGACCAGGCACAGGCGGAGCAGGAACGTCAGGCGGCACATCAGACAGCCCAGCCCCACCAGGGCGGCCAGTACCAGCCGCCCATGTCCCCCTCGCCCCCGTACTCCTCCCCTCATGACCTGACGCATGTCCTGTCCTCCCCCCAGCCGCGTGCTGATCCCTCTACTGCTTCATACACCGCTCAGGTCCCGCGGGTTCCACCGTCGGCGCCGCCGGTTCCGCAGCACCGCGGCAGGCGGGCCCGCCGGCGTCCCGGGCCGCCCGCGAGGGTGACGATCCCGGTCCTGCTGCTCGCGCTGGCCTGCTACGCGGTGGGGTTCTGGGCGCTGACCCGCATCTGAACCTGAACCGTGGAATCCGAACCGGGAAAAGGTGGGGCGGTTACAGGGCCGCCGTCGAAGCCCGGCCCCGGCGCCGGGCCGACACCGTCCACACGCCGAGCGTGGCCAGCAGCACGGTGCCCGCGCCGATCCCGGCCACCGCGAGCACCTTCATCGCGGTGTCGCCGCCGCCCACGCCTCCCCCGGCGCTCCCTGTCACACCCGCAGCGCGGTCCTGTGCGGTGACGTCGAAGACGTTCCGGGGCTCGGGCCGGCCCGCGTACCCGGGACCGGCATGCGCCGTACCGGCGACGCGCACGCGCAGGGTCACCGGGAACGGTCCCTGGCCGAAGTCGTCGGCCAGTTGGGCGTCGAGGTGCACGACGAGGTAGTACGACCCGGCGAAGCGCATCCCGTTCTCGTGGTCGACGACGGAGTAGCGGTTGCGGTACTCGACGGGCGGCAGGGGCTCCAGCGCCACCGACCTCTCACTGCCCCGGTAACCGAGGCCGGCCTGGTCGACGGAGGCGCGTACGGGGTTGTAGAGCGCCAGGTCCAGCGCACGGTTCACATAACCGCTGCCGCCGTCGGAAGCACCCAACTCGGCGGTGACGGACAGCTGTTGGCCCCAGTCGACCGGCACCTTGTAGAAGAGGGTCCGGCCGGGTCCTATGTCGTCCCGCCACGCGCCCTGCCCGACGGCGACCGCCCCGGCGAAGCCCGATCCGCCCGCACGGCGCCGGGCCTCCCCCGTGACGGCTTCGGGTGACGTGGAGTCCCAGACCTGGGGCGCGTCGGTCGCGCCGGCCTGGGCCAGTGCGGGTTCCGACACCGCGGTGAGTTCCAGCCCCCAGGTGTCCGACGAGGAATCCGACGCGTCGACGCGTTCGACGAGCACGTAGTACTTGCCGCTCCCCTTGCACAGCGCCTTGCCCGCCTCCCGTACGGCCCAGGCGGTCACGGGGTGGGGACTCCGGCCGGCCCCGAAGGTGGCGCTCCGGTACGTGCAGCCGGAGCCCTTGGCGTTCCGCATCGACACCTTGATGCCGTCGGTGGCGGCGACGGTGGTGCCCGCCGGAGGCACGGCGGTCACGGAGACATAGGCGTTCGACGTGGCGTCGAGATCAAGGCCGTAGTAGACGCCGGCCCCCTTCGAGAGGGAACTCCTGTACGTCCCACCGGGTTTCAGTTCTTCGGCGTCCGCGGTGCCGCTCGTTCCGTCGACAACCCGGTCGCCCTTGTCGTAGCCGTAGGAGCTGGACGACCCGGCCGCCACGGCGGGCCGGTCCGTGAGGGCGGCCGTCGCGCACAGGACCGCGGCGAGGACCACGACACGTCGTACGGCCCCGGCGACGGGCGTACGGCCGCCCTGTGCCCGCGTCGTCCGCCACCACGCCGTACGCCGCCCCATCACACGCCACCCCTCGTCGTTGCTCCGGACGTGGCCCATCCTGCCCCGCACGCGCGCGTGGCATCCCGGCAACGCGGACGAGTGTCCGAAACGCCGGGGTCGTGGCGGCCGTACCCGCACCGGGGCAGGGGCGCAACACAAAGCCCCGACCGCCAGGCGGTCGGGGCGTGCTCAGAACTGGATCTCGGTACTCACGAACCCGTGGGCACGGAGTCGGTCGCCTCCGTCCACAGATCCTGCTCGGCGCGATCCGCCTGGATCTGGCGGTACACGAGGAGCCCGCCGATGGCGGCCAGTGCGACCAGGAGAAGCTTCTTCACCGCGCGACCTCGTCTTTCCTTGACGTAGGGGACCTCTGTCGCCCGACTATACACACCGACCGAGACCGATCAGTGACCTGCGTCCGGGGTCAACTCCCGCCCGGGACAGCGCAGTAGGAGCGGACGCGACCGCTCCGATCTGAGGGTGATCACATCCCCACGGACGGTTACTTCGCCCTCCTTTCGCGTATCTTCGGCCGTTTTATGGCTCATTGCACCCATTCGAGTGGTGTTCATCAGAACATCGACGCGCCAGGGGCGTCGGTCCACCACTTCGCGACCCCCATACACATCATGAGGAAAGTACGCAAATCGCCCAACCTGAAAGTGAGGGGCCATGGCCCAGATCAAGGTCCAGAAGTTGTGGAACGCCTTCGTCACCGGCTTCCTGGCACTGTGCACGGCGCTCGGACTCATCACGGTCACCGCGACGGTCGCCGCCGCGACTCCGCGGACCGAGGCGGCGAGCACCAGCGCGGTCGCCGAGCAGACGACACCGGCGGTCTCCCCCTGGTCCTTCACCAGGTCACTGCCCCCCACGATGAAGCAGCGCATCCGCGCCGAGGCCCACGGCAAGTCCCCCAGCTGCCGCCACCGCCCGCCGACGGACACGGACGAGACGACGGAGACGGCCGACGCGCTGGAGCCGGACCACGCCGAGCCGGGAGCCCCGCTCCAGCGCTGACCGAAGTCGCTCCAGCACTGCCTCGGGCCCCCTCCAGCACTGCATCAGGCCGAGCCCCTCAGCACTGCCCTCAGGCCCGTCCAGCGCTGCCTCCGGCCCCTCCAGCACTGATCTGCGCGCCGACACCCCGGCCCGCGAGTCTCCCTGGCCTTACCTGACTTGCTCGACCTGCCCAACCTGCCCAACCGACCGCCCTCTCTGACACAGCGGCGAACTTGCGTACAAAGCTCCAGAGACAACACAGAGGACCCCGAGAACCCCTGGCCCACCGTGGCCGGGGGTCTTCCGGCGTGCGCGCGACTCAGCCTTCCCCGGCCCCACCGAACGGCCCGTCCGTGCGGACCAGAATCCCGGGGCAATCCGGATCGACCACGCCTGTGTAGGGGCTGGTCCAGAAGTCGCGCCGGGTGCGCGGCAACGGCACTTCCGCAAGCCGGCCGTCATGGATCATCCACACGCCGAAGCAGTCGTCCTCCTCGTCGTGGATCAGCACCTGAACGGTGTGCGGCGACGGCCAGGGCAGCGACTCAAGGTGCCCCAGCAGCCCTGCCCATCGGCTCCGTCGCACGAACTCGATGGCCCAGCCCCCGAACATGCCGTGGGCGATGTCGACGAACTGACCTGTCCACGGGCGGCTTTCGTCCCGCTCGGTCATCACCGGCCACCAGGAGGGCGCGGCAACCGAAATTCCCCGGGCTTGATCCGTCCTGCCCGTAGACGCCAAAGACCCCCAACCGCAACCGGTTGGGGGTCTTCGTGCTGGTGGGGCTAACAGGATTTGAACCTGTGGCCTCATCCTTATCAGGGATGCGCTCTAACCAACTGAGCTATAGCCCCGCCGCGCTGTGCGGAGTGTGTCCCGCGCGCTGACTCCTGAAGATTAGCGCACGACATGGGCAGTCCCAAAATCGATAGTCACAGGACCGTCGGCAGGGGTTTCAACCCGCGTTCACCCTGCTTCTCGCCCGTCGTGTCGTCCGCCTTCTCACTCGTCCTCGGCGAGCGTCAGCTCGATGCCGCCGACGAAGCCGGCGGAGAGGTTGTAGATGAACGCGCCGAGCGTCGCGAGGGCCGTGGCCAGGACGACGTCGATGACCGCGATGATCCCGGAGAACGTCAGGACGTGCGGGAGGGACAGGAAGGACTGCAGGTCGAAGCCGTTCGACTCGTTCGAGCCGGTCGCCTCCGAGATCGTGCCGCCGACCGTCGAGAAGACCCCCATCGCGTCCATGACCATCCACAGCACCGCGGACGCCACGACCGTGCAGATGCCCAGCGCGATGGAGAGCAGGAAGCTGACCTTCATCACCGACCACGGGTCGGCCTTGGCCACCCGCAGCCGCGCCTTGCGGGTACGCGGCGCGGTACGCGCGCCCGTACGCGGCCGCCGTACGGCACCGCTCTGGGCGGCGGCCGGCGACTGCGTGGGATAGGCCTGCGGCGGGTGGTACGGCCCCGCCGCCTGCTGCGGCTGACGCTCACCCGGCAAAGGGGAACCCGGCGGCGCGGCCGGTGCGGCGGGCTGGGCCGGCGCCTTGGCGCCCGGCGCGGCCGGGCCCGCCCCAGCAGACTGCTGCTGGGTCCCCGGACCTCGGGTGTCCGTCACAGTTCCCCCCTGGGATCCATGCGAGTCGGGCGAGTGCGCGTCCGTCTTCTTCACGTCGATCGCCCGCAGTTGGGTCGTGTGCGGATCTGTCGCGTTCGCGGCGGAGCCACGGCCGCCGCCGTCCGTGTCCGTACCGGTCGATCCGGCGCCCGTGGCTCCGCTCACGATGACTCTCTCCTCGTGCTACTCGTCCGAGGGTGCGTCACCCTCGTCCGTGCCGGTGGTCGCGACATCCTCGGTGGTCTCGTCGACGGCTTCGTCGCCGACGACTTCCTCCGCCTCGGGTCCCGCCTCGGCGTTACGAGCGATACCGACGACGGCATCGCGCTTGCCCAGGTTGATCAGTTGGACGCCCATGGTGTCACGGCCCGTCTCCCTGACCTCGTTGACTCGCGTACGAATCACACCGCCGGACAGCGTGATGGCGAGGATCTCGTCGGTCTCCTCGACCACCAGCGCGCCGACGAGAGAACCGCGGTCCTCGACGATCTTGGCGGCCTTGATACCCAGGCCGCCGCGACCCTGGACGCGGTACTCGTCGACGGCGGTCCGCTTCGCGTACCCGCCGTCTGTGGCAGTGAACACGAACGTACCGGGTCGAACAACATTCATCGAGAGAAGTTGGTCGCCCTCACGGAAACTCATGCCCTTGACACCGGAGGTGGCACGCCCCATGGGGCGCAGCGCGTCGTCCGTGGCGGTGAACCGGATCGACTGTGCCTTCTTGCTGATCAGCAGCAGATCGTCCTCGGACGAGACGAGTTCGGCACCGATCAGTTCGTCGTCGGAACCGTCCTCCGTCTCACGGAGGTTGATCGCGATGACACCACCGGAGCGGGGCGAATCGTAATCCTTCAGAGGCGTCTTCTTCACCAAGCCTCCCTTGGTGGCGAGGACCAGGTAGGGCGCCGCTTCGTAGTCGCGGATCGCGAGGATCTCCGCGATCGCCTCGTCCGGCTGGAAGGCCAGCAGGTTCGCGACGTGCTGCCCGCGCGCGTCCCGTCCGGCGTCCGGGAGTTCGTACGCCTTCGCGCGGTAGACGCGGCCCTTGTTGGTGAAGAACAGCAGCCAGTGGTGGGTCGTCGACACGAAGAAGTGGTCGACGATGTCGTCTTCCTTGAGCTTCGTGCCGCGGACGCCCTTGCCGCCGCGCTTCTGGGAGCGGTAGTCGTCCGCCTTGGTGCGCTTGACGTAGCCGCCGCGCGAGATGGTGACGACGATGTCCTCTTCGGCGATCAGGTCCTCCATGGACATGTCGCCGTCGAAGGGCACCAGCATCGTCTTGCGGTCGTCGCCGAACTTCTCGACGATCGCGGCGAGTTCCTCGCTGACGATGCCGCGCTGGCGGACCGGGGAGGCGAGGATCGCGTTGTACTCGGTGATCTTCGCCTGGAGTTCGTCGTGCTCCTGGATGATCTTCTGGCGCTCCAGGGCGGCCAGTCGGCGGAGCTGCATCTCCAGGATGGCGTTCGCCTGGATCTCGTCGATCTCCAGGAGGCCCATCAGGCCCGTGCGCGCGATGTCGACGGTGTCGCTGCGCCGGATCAGCGCGATGACCTCGTCGATGGCGTCCAGGGCCTTCAGGAGGCCGCGCAGGATGTGCGCCCGCTCCTCGGCCTTGCGCAGCCGGAACTTCGTACGGCGGACAACGACCTCGATCTGGTGCGCCACCCAGTGCCGGATGAACGCGTCCAGGGAGAGGGTCCTCGGCACGCCGTCGACCAGGGCCAGCATGTTGGCGCTGAAGTTCGACTGCAGATCGGTGTGCTTGTAGAGGTTGTTCAGTACGACCTTGGCGACCGCGTCCCTCTTCAGGACGATGACGAGGCGCTGGCCGGTACGGGACGACGTCTCGTCGCGGACGTCCGCGATGCCGCCGACCTTGCCGTCCTTCACCAGGTCGGCGATCTTCTGCGCGAGGTTGTCGGGGTTGGTCTGGTAGGGGAGTTCGGTGACCACCAGGCACTGGCGGTTCTGGATCTCCTCGACCTCGACGACCGCGCGCATCGTGATGGAGCCGCGCCCGGTGCGGTACGCCTCCTCGATGCCCTTGCGGCCGACGACGAGCGCGCCGGTCGGGAAGTCGGGGCCCTTGATGCGCTCGATCAGCGCGTCCAGCAGCTCCTCGTGGGAGGCCTCGGGGTTCTCCAGGCACCACTGGGCGCCCGCCGCGACCTCACGGAGGTTGTGCGGCGGGATGTTGGTGGCCATGCCGACCGCGATGCCCGCCGAGCCGTTGATCAGCAGGTTCGGGAAGCGGGCCGGCAGGACGGTCGGCTCCTGGGAGCGGCCGTCGTAGTTGTCCGTGAAGTCGACGGTCTCCTCGTCGATGTCACGGACCATCTCCATGGACAGCGGCGCCAGCTTGCACTCTGTGTAGCGCATGGCGGCGGCGGGGTCGTTGCCCGGGGAGCCGAAGTTGCCGTTGGAGTCCACCAGCGGCATCCGCATCGACCACGGTTGCGCGAGGCGGACCAGCGCGTCGTAGATCGAGGAGTCGCCGTGCGGGTGGTAGTTGCCCATGACGTCGCCGACGACACGGGCGCACTTGTAGAAGCCCTTCTCGGGCCGGTAGCCGCCGTCGTACATGGCGTACAGGACGCGGCGGTGGACGGGCTTGAGGCCGTCACGGACGTCGGGCAGGGCTCGCGACACGATGACGGACATCGCGTAGTCGAGGTACGAGCGCTGCATCTCCGTCTCAAGCCCTACGGGCTCTACGCGCTGGGTGATGACGCCCTCTTCAGGCGTACTGGGAGTGTTCTCGTCGGCCATTGCTGGTGAAGATCCTTCCTGATGCGGTCAGCTGAGACCGACTCAGATGTCGAGGAAGCGGACGTCCTTGGCGTTGCGCTGGATGAACTGGCGGCGCGCCTCGACGTCCTCGCCCATGAGGACCGAGAACAGGTCGTCGGCCTGCGCGGCGTCGTCCAGGGTGACCTGGCCGAGGACGCGGTGCTCCTGGTCCATCGTGGTGATGCGCAGCTCCTCGGCGTTCATCTCGCCGAGACCCTTGAAGCGCTGGATCGAGTCTTCCCTGATGCGCTTGCCGCTCTGCCGTCCCAGCTCGATCAGGGCGTCGCGCTCACGGTCCGAGTACGCGTACTCGAAGTCGTCACGGCCCCACTTGATCTTGTACAGCGGGGGACGCGACAGGAACACGTGCCCGGCCTCGACCAGCGGCCGCATGAAGCGGAACAGGAAGGTCAGCAGCAGGGTGCTGATGTGCTGACCGTCGACGTCGGCGTCCGCCATCAGGATGATCTTGTGATAGCGCAGCCTGGCGATGTCGAAGTCCTCGTGGACTCCGGTGCCGAAGGCGGAGATCAGTGCCTGGATCTCCTGGTTCTGCAGGATCTTGTCGATCCTGGCCTTCTCGACGTTGAGGATCTTTCCTCGGATCGGGAGGATCGCCTGGTACTGCGGGTTCCGGCCGGACTTGGCCGAGCCGCCGGCGGAGTCACCCTCGACGATGAAGATCTCGCACTTGGTGGGGTCGTTCGACTGGCAGTCGGACAGCTTGCCCGGCAGGGACGCCGTCTCCAGGAGGCCCTTGCGACGGGTGAGGTCACGGGCCTTGCGGGCCGCCACGCGCGCGGTGGCCGCCTGGATGCCCTTGCGGATGATGTCCGAGGCCTCGTTCGGGTTGCGGTCCAGCCAGTCGTTGAGGTGCTCGTAGACCGCCTTCTGTACGAAGGTCTTCGCTTCGGTGTTGCCAAGCTTGGTCTTCGTCTGGCCCTCGAACTGCGGCTCGGCCAGCTTCACCGAGATGATCGCGGTCAGACCCTCGCGGATGTCGTCGCCCGTGAGGTTGTCGTCCTTCTCGCGGAGCAGCTTCTTGTCGCGCGCGTACTTGTTGATCAGCGACGTCAGCGCGGCCCGGAAGCCCTCTTCGTGCGTGCCGCCCTCATGCGTGTGGATGATGTTGGCGAAGGAGTACACACCCTCGCTGTAACCACTGTTCCACTGCATCGCGACCTCAAGGGACAGGCTCTTGTCCTTGTCCTCCGCCTCCAGGTCGATGACGGTCGGGTGCACCACGTCCCCCTTGCGGGAGTTGAGGTACGTCACGTAGTCGACGATGCCGCCCTCGTAGTGGTACGTGACGGTCTTGACGTCGTCCTTCTCGTCCGCACCCGCCTCGTCGGCACCGGCCGTGGCCTTCGCCAGCTCGCGCTCGTCAGTGAGTTTGATCGTCAAACCCTTGTTGAGGAACGCCATCTCCTGGAAGCGCCGCGACAGCGTCTCGAAGGAGTACTCGGTGGTCTCGAAGACGTCCGGGTCGGCCCAGAAGGTGACCGACGTACCGGTCTCGTCCGTGGCCTCGTGCTGCGCGAGCGGGGCGGTCGGAACGCCCAGCTTGTAGTCCTGCGTCCAGCGGTAGCCGTCGGTCCTGACCTCGACCGCGACCCTGCTGGACAGCGCGTTCACCACGGACACGCCCACGCCGTGCAGACCGCCGGAGACCGCGTAACCGCCGCCCCCGAACTTGCCGCCCGCGTGCAGCACCGTCAGCACGACCTCGATGGCCGGCTTGCCCTCGGACGGGACGATGCCCACCGGGATGCCGCGGCCGTTGTCGATGACGCGCACGCCACCGTCGTGAAGGATCGTGACGTCGATGGTGTCCGCGTGCCCGGCCAGCGCCTCGTCGACGGAGTTGTCGACGACTTCCTGCACGAGGTGGTGCAGGCCGCGCTCGCCGGTCGATCCGATGTACATACCGGGTCGCTTGCGGACCGCGTCCAGCCCTTCGAGGACGGTGATCGCGCTGGCGTCGTACGAGGCGGTGACCTCGCCGTTCGAGGTGTGAGCCCCGCCGTTGGCGCCGGCGTCGGTGGAGGGGATGTTCTCGTTGGGGTTGCCGGAATCGGCCACGAAGCGCCCTTTCTGGCACAGCACAAGCCAGGCTCAGGCTGGTGGCCGGAGCGGCTGCGGCGTGTTGCGTTGGTAAGCCTTAGTCAGCGTTGCTCGGTGTCTGTCCCACAAGTGGGGCGGGATTGCTCCCAGTCTACCGGTAGCGCCGACATGGATGGGGGTTTGCCGGTACCTGAGTCCTCATGTGCCGCCCTCAACCGGTCTCTCCCGACTCCCCATATACGGAACGGGGCTCAAAGAGGCTCACGGAGGCACTCAGCGCTTCCGGGTGTCAACCCGTTGCTACTCCGGGGTCAGGTCGGTATTCGCAACCGCGTCCGTTCACCCGCCGGAGCCCGCGCTGTGATGTCAGTCACCCATAGGTGTCGCCGGGACCCGTGCTGCCGGGAGCGCGCAGGGGACCGTAGCGGCGGGGCGGCCCACCTGGGCCGTTCACCTTGAGGAGCTTCACCGTGCCGTGCCCCAGGTCCTCGTTCAGCCGGGCCACCAGCTGCGGGGCGAGAAGGCGCAGGTTCGTCGCCCAGGCCGTCGAATCGCAGCGCACGATCAGGACCCGCTCGTCCTCGTCGTACTTCTCCGGGACGCAGTGATTGGCCAGGTCCTCACCGACGATCTGCGGCCAGCGGCCCATCACTCCGCCCACCGCGGCCGGCGTCTCCCAGCCGCGCTCGTTCAGCAGCCGGTTGATCGCAGCACCGAGTGCCATCGGGTCGCGGCCGTCGGCGCGCGCGCCGGAGCGCAGGCCGCCGCGCCGCGCCTGCTTCTTCTGCTGCGCCGCGTCCCCACGCGCGCGTGCCTGTTCCTTCGCGGCACGCAGCGCCACGCGCGCGAGGTCGACGCCGGAGGGCTCGGGAGCCTTCTTGGGGGCGGGTTCCCCGCCCGCGGGCTGATCCGTCGTCATACGCGCTCCACCGCCCCCTCCGCAACGCTGTACCGCGTCCCCGCCAGGACATGCGGTACGTCGTCGTCGACCGCGGCCGTCACCAGCACCTGCTCGCCGGGCGCCACCAGCTCGGCCAGCCGCTCCCGACGGCGCGTGTCCAGCTCCGCGAACACGTCGTCGAGCACGAGCACCGGCTCATTGCCCTCACCCCGGAGCAGGTCGTACGACGCGAGCCGCAACGCCAGGGCGTACGACCAGGACTCCCCGTGCGAGGCGTACCCCTTGGCGGGCAACTGACCGAGTTTGAGAACCAGATCGTCCCGATGCGGTCCTACGAGGGTGACGCCTCGCTCGATCTCCTGCTTGCGCGCCTCCGCGATCGCCGCCATCAGCTGCTCGTAGAGGTCCTCACGCGTGTGTGCCTCACCCGGAGCCGACGGCTTGTACTCCAGGGCCACCGGGCCGCCCCCGGGGGCGAGTTGCTCGTACGCCTTGTCGGCGAGGGGCTGGACCGCGGCGATCAGATCGAGCCGCTGGGCGAGCAACTCGGCGCCCACGCGCGCGAGATGCTGATCCCACACGTCGAGCGTGGACAGGTCCATCGACCGCCCACCGTGCCGCCGCGCCAACGCGGCCGACTTCAACAGGGTGTTGCGCTGCTTGAGCACCCGCTCGTAGTCGGAACGGACCCCGGCCATACGCGGGGACCGCGCGGTGATCAGCTCGTCCAGAAAACGCCGCCGCTCCCCGGGATCACCCTTCACCAGGGCGAGATCCTCGGGCGCGAACAGCACGGTCCGTACGATGCCCAGCACGTCACGGGGCCTGACCTGCGAGGACCGGTTGATGCGGGCGCGGTTGGCGCGGCCGGGGTTCAGCTCCAGCTCGACCAGCTGCTGCCGCTCGCCCTGTCTCACCTGCGCCCGGATGATCGCCCGGTCGGCACCCATGCGGACCAGCGGGGCGTCGGAGGAGACGCGGTGACTGCCCAGGGTGGCGAGGTAGCCGATCGCCTCGACGAGGTTGGTCTTGCCCTGCCCGTTGGGTCCCACGAACGCGGTGACGCCGGGGTCGAGCGGGACGTCGACCCCGGCGTACGAGCGGAAGTCGGCCAGCGACAGATGCGTGACGTGCATGGTCGTTCGCCGACCTCCCCCAGGTTGTGGATCCACGGGCCGAGGCCTGTGGATCTGTGGATTACTTCGTCGTTGTGGACTACTTCGTCTCGACCGCGTGGCCGCCGAACTGATTGCGCAGCGCCGCGATCATCTTCATCTGCGGGGAGTCGTCCTGGCGGGACGCGAACCGCGCGAAGAGGGAGGCCGTGATCGCGGGGAGCGGCACGGCGTTGTCGATGGCCGCCTCGACGGTCCAGCGGCCCTCACCGGAGTCCTCGGCGTAGCCCTTGAGCTTGTCGAGGTGCTCGTCGCCGTCCAGGGCGTTGACGGCCAGGTCGAGCAGCCAGGAGCGGATGACCGTGCCCTCCTGCCAGGAGCGGAAGACCTCGCGGGCGTCGGTCACCGAGTCGACCTTCTCCAGCAGCTCCCAGCCCTCGGCATAAGCCTGCATCATGGCGTACTCGATGCCGTTGTGAACCATCTTGGAGAAGTGCCCGGCGCCGACCTTGCCGGCGTGCACGAAGCCGAACTCACCCTCGGGCTTGAGGGCGTCGAAGACGGGCTGGACCTTGGCGATGTTCTCGGCGTCGCCGCCGACCATCAGGGCATAGCCGTTCTTCAGGCCCCAGACGCCGCCTGAGACGCCGGCGTCGACGAAGCCGATGCCCTTGGCCCCGAACTCCTCGGCGTGCTTCTCGTCGTCCGTCCAGCGGGAGTTGCCGCCATCCACGACGACGTCTCCGGGCTCCAGGAGCCCGGCCAGCTCGTCGACGGTCGCCTGGGTCGGGGCACCGGCCGGAACCATCACCCAGACCACGCGCGGGCCCTTGAGCTTGCCCACAAGCTCTTCCAGGCTGTGGACATCGGCGAGGTCCGGGTTGCGGTCGTATCCGATGACGGTGTGGCCTGCGCGGCGGATGCGCTCGCGCATGTTGCCGCCCATCTTGCCGAGGCCGACGAGACCGAGCTCCATCAGTTGTTCCTTAGGGTGCGACGTGGCATGAAGGCACTTGCGTACCTGTGTCCGAGCCTAGACCCGGACGGTCATGCACACCTGTGGGCATACGCGCTCAGAAGTACCGAACCGTATGCCCCGACCTGCGGTGTTCTCGTCGACGCCGATCAGCCGCTGAGGCGGACCGGCATACTGCGACCTTGTGGGGGATAACCCCCACACCCCCAGCAGTCCTCCAGGGCGAGCCGACTCAGATTCTCAGCCGCTGAGGCGGACCGGCATGATCAGGTACTTGTAGGCCTCGTCCGCCTCGGCGTCCAGGGCCGGCTTGCCGCTGAGCAGCGCGGGCTTGGTGGACGTCGTGAACGACAGCTGGGCCACCGGGGAGTCGATGGCGCTCAGGCCGTCCAGCAGGAACGTCGGGTTGAAGGCGATCGACACGTCGTCGCCCTCAAGGTTCGCGTCGACGCGCTCCACAGCCTGTGCGTCGTCGCTGGAACCGGCCTCCAGGATCAGCACGCCCTGCTCGAAACTCAGCCGCACCGGCGTGTTCCGCTCGGCGACCAGGGCAACGCGCTTGACGGCCTCCACGAAGGGGGCGGTCTCGATCACCGCGATGGAGTTGAACTCCGTCGGGAACAGCGAGCGGTACTTCGGGAGGTCGCCCTCCAGGAGGCGGGTCGTCGTACGGCGACCGGCGCCCTCGAAGCCGATGAGGCCTTCTCCCGCGCCGGAGCCGGACAGCGCCAGGATGACGCTGTCGCCGCTCGTGAGGGCCTTGGCGGTGTCCAGGAGCGTCTTGGCGGGCACCAGGGCGACCGCGGACGCCTCCGGGTCCTCCGGCTTCCACAGGAACTCACGGACCGCGAAGCGGTAGCGGTCGGTCGACGCCAGCGTCACCGTGTCGCCCTCGATCTCGATGCGCACACCGGTGAGGACGGGCAGCGTGTCGTCACGCCCGGCGGCAATGGCCACCTGGGCGGCCGCCGAGGCGAACACCTCACCGGGGACGGTGCCGGTCGCGCCCGGCATCTGCGGCAGCGCCGGGTACTCCTCCACAGGCAGTGTGTGCAGCGTGAAGCGGGAGGAGCCGCAGACCACCGTCGCCCGTACACCGTCTGTGGAAATCTCCACCGGCCGGTTGGGAAGAGCGCGGCAGATGTCGGCCAGCAGTCGGCCGGAGACGAGGACCGTGCCCTCCTCCTCGACCTCCGCGTCGACCGACACGCGCGCGGAGACCTCGTAGTCGAAGCTGGACAGGCTCAGCTGCCCCTCCTCGGACTTCAGCAGGAGGCCGGCGAGGACCGGCGCCGGCGGACGGGCCGGGAGGCTGCGTGCCGCCCAGGCCACTGCCTCCGCGAGTACGTCGCGTTCCACCCGGATCTTCACTGTTGCCGCCTCCTGCTGTTGCCGGCGCTTCTCGGCCTGCCTGGCTTCGTCGTCTGTCTCGGTGTTGTCGGTCCCTGTGAGGGGAAGGACATCGGGGAACAGTCTGACGCACGGCACTGACAGTAGGTGCCTATCGGGGTCAAGTCGTGACGAGGGGCTGTCGGGCGACGAAGCGAGAGTTGTGCACAGGCCCCGCTTCGAAACGGTTTCCCAGCTCTCTCTAGTTGCTAGTAGTAGTAGGGGCTGTGGATACCGTGGATAACCGCGTTTTCGCAGCTCAGGGCGGGAATTTTGTCCACCGACCCTGTGGGCGACGGCGGTGGACAACCTCGGGTTTCTGTGGAGAACGGAAAGTTCTGCACACCCCATGCACAGCCGAGGGCCACTTCTCCCCAGCGCCGTCCCCAGCTTTACCCGCCTTTCCCACAGCCCAACCCGGCACCTTCGTGTGACGCCTTTCACTCGACACGGTGAGATGGCGCGTTGCGTTGCCGAACAGTGGACAGCGGTGTGGAGAAGCTGGTGATCGCTGGGGACAACCAGGCCCAGCCTGTGGGTTGTCGGTGGACAACTTGATCCACAGGCTGGGGATCAAAGATCTGTCCACAGCCTGTGGATATCTTTTGTCCACGAATCCACAAGCACCTGACCTGGTCTGATCGTCCCTCACCTCTGGCGCCTGTGGACACGATCTGGACAACTTCGCAGTCCCCAGGATGTGGACGGAAGAAAGTCGCCGAATCTGTGGAGGACGGCCGTAACCCGGCGGGTATTCGAACAGCGGGCACTCGGTCCGCGGGTTTGAAACGACGGCGAGCGGCTGCCGGATCGGCTCCGGACGGGCTCCGGAGGGGCTGAGGATCGGCCGCGAACCGCGTCGGAGCACCTTCGGAGAGGCTTCAAAGAGGCTCCGGAAGGGGGCCGGAAACGGCTGCGGATCGTCTCCGGACGCCTCTGACACCTCCGCCCACCCTCGGGACGCTCACCTTCGACGCCCCTCCGACGCCTCTTCTCCGTCCTCTCCGCCCGCTCCCGGCGTTCGCCGAAGCGCCGTCCGGCCCCCTTCGTGCGCGCCGTACCGACCGCCTCCCGGCAAGCCGAAGGGCGCCCCGGGAGAGATCCCGGGGCGCCCTTCGGTGTCGTAGCTCTGGTGTCGTAACTCCTCGGCGGTCAGCCGTTCTTGATGCGGTTGGTCAGTTCGGTGACCTGGTTGTAGATCGAGCGGCGCTCGGCCATCAGGGCGCGGATCTTGCGGTCGGCGTGCATGACCGTCGTGTGGTCACGGCCGCCGAACTGCGCGCCGATCTTCGGCAGGGAGAGGTCGGTCAGTTCGCGGCACACGTACATCGCGATCTGCCGGGCCGTGACCAGCTGCCGGCCGCGCGAACTGCCGCACAGGTCCTCGACCGTGATGCCGAAGTAGTCGGCGGTCGCGCCCATGATCGCCGTCGCGGTGATCTCCGGTGTGGAGTCCTCGCCGCCCGGGATGAGGTCCTTGAGGACGATTTCGGTGAGACCGAGGTCGACCGGCTGCCGGTTGAGCGACGCGAACGCCGTCACCCGGATCAGCGCCCCCTCCAGCTCGCGGATGTTGCGCGAGATGCGGGAGGCGATGAACTCCAGGACCTCCGGCGGGGCGTTGAGCTGTTCCTGCACCGCCTTCTTACGAAGGATGGCGATACGGGTCTCCAGCTCGGGCGGCTGGACATCGGTGATCAGTCCCCACTCGAAACGGTTCCGCAGCCGGTCCTCCAGCGTGACCAGCTGCTTGGGCGGCCGGTCGCTGGAGAGCACGATCTGCTTGTTCGCGTTGTGGAGCGTGTTGAACGTGTGGAAGAACTCCTCCTGCGTCGACTCCTTGTCCGCGAGGAACTGGATGTCGTCGACCAGAAGGATGTCCATCTCGCGGTACCGCTTGCGGAAGCTGTCGCCCTTGCCGTCGCGGATCGAGTTGATGAACTCGTTGGTGAACTCCTCGGAGCTGACGTACCGCACGCGCGTGCCGGGGTACAGGCTCCGCGCGTAGTGCCCGATCGCGTGCAGCAGGTGCGTCTTGCCGAGCCCCGACTCCCCATAGATGAAAAGGGGGTTGTACGCCTTCGCGGGCGCCTCGGCGACGGCGACCGCAGCCGCGTGCGCGAAGCGGTTCGAGGCACCGATGACGAACGTGTCGAAGAGGTACTTCGGGTTCAGGCGTGCGGTCGGCTCACCCGGGCCCGCCGCCGGAGCGGGCTTCGAGCCCAGCGGTCCGGGCGACCCCGGACCACCGCGGTGCACATGGCCGGAGTTGGAGTGCGAGTCGGACAGGTCGCGGCGTGCGTCGCGCTGGTTGTAGTGCTCGCGGGACTTCTCGTACTCGGCCCGCGACTGTTCGTACTCGGCGCGCTGCTGCTCGTACGACGGACGCTCCATCGACTGCGGGCGGTACTCCTGAGCCGGTGGCGCGTACTGGTCCTGCTGCGACTGGTACGCGTCCTGCGGCGGGCCGTACTTGTCCTTCGGCGGTGCCCCGTACTGGTCCTGGGGCGGAGGGCCGTACTGGTCCTGCGACGGTGACGCGTACGGGTCCCGCTCCGGGAAGCCGAGCCGCTGCTGCTGCCAGCCGTAGTCATCCTGCGACGGACGCGGCCAGGCGCCCGGCTCGGGGCGCTGGTACTCCGAGGGATAGGCGGGGCGGGCGGTGGGCAGCTGGTCGCCGGGGCCGCCGGGGAGCGGCTCGGCGCGATGACGGCCGTAGCCGCCCTCGTAGGGGTCCCGGCTCTGCTCGGGTTCCTCGTAGCGCCGCTGGGGCTGGGCGGGGGGTGCCGGCGGGCCGGGGGGATCGCCGGCGGAGTCGTCGACGGTGATCGCGATGCGGATCGGCCGGCCGCACTCGCGGCTCAGCGTCTCGCTGACGATCGGGGCGAGGCGGCCTTCGAGCACGCCTTTCGCAAATTCGTTCGGTACGGCGAGCAAGGCGGTGTCGGCGACGAGTGCCAGGGGTTGGCAGCGCCGGATCCAGTGCTCGTCCTTGGTCTCGACACCCTGCCCACGCCCCTCACCGAGAAGTTGCTCCAGCACTCGTGGCCACACTGCGGCAAGATCGGCAGGTACGTCAGCCACAGGGCACGCTCTCTCACGGGTCCCACGAACGTGTGGTTCGCGGACGGGACGGGATGTACATCGGGTGGGGCGCTCGGGAAAAAGGTGTGGGGCGGGGGACAAAGGAACGAATCGGAGTCCAGCCACGGTAGTCAGGGCGACGGGTGCGGTTCAAGTTGTTGTCCCCAGCCTGTGGATAGTGTCTCCTCGTGACCGCTGGTTTGACCGGATGGCGTAGCCCCGCGTACCGTGACCAGGTCGAGTTGTCGATGGCTGCTGCCGCCTGCCTCCGATGGGCACAGATCGCTTCGAGGTGATCGGGAAGCGGTGCACTCGGGCGTAACTGCGAGCTACTCGTGGGCGCACGGTGACAGCCAGGACGGCACCCGCCACCACCGATTTATTTCTGGAGCCCCCTCGTGAGCAAGCGCACCTTCCAGCCGAACAACCGTCGTCGTGCCAAGACCCACGGCTTCCGCCTGCGGATGCGTACCCGTGCCGGTCGCGCGATTCTCGCGAACCGTCGTGGCAAGGGTCGCGCAAGCCTGTCCGCCTGATCCCGATCAGGTCATGACGTCGTGCTGCCTACCGAGCATCGGCTGAGGCGGCGCGAAGACTTCGCGACCGCGGTACGACGGGGTCGCCGGGCCGGCCGCCCGCTTCTCGTCGTCCACTTTCGTAGCGGTGCCACGGACCCGCACGCGCCAGGGGAGAGCGCTCCCCCGACGCGTGCGGGTTTCGTCGTCAGCAAGGCGGTGGGCGGCGCCGTGGTGCGCAACAAGGTGAAGCGCAGACTCCGTCATCTGATGCGCGAGCGAGTCGCCCTGTTTCCCCCCGGTAGCCTGGTAGTCGTACGAGCGCTGCCCGGAGCGGGCGACGCCGACCATGCACAGCTGGCCCAAGACCTGGATGCCGCCGTTCAGCGGCTGCTGGGAGGGGGCGCGCGATGAAGTACCCACTACTGGCGCTGATCAAGCTCTACCAGTGGACGATCAGTCCCTTGCTCGGGCCGGTCTGCAAGTACTACCCGTCGTGCTCCCACTACGGCTACACGGCTATAGACCGGCACGGCGCGATCAAGGGCACAGCGCTCACGGCCTGGCGCATCCTGCGCTGCAATCCGTGGTCGCTCGGCGGTGTGGACCATGTCCCACCGCGCAAGCGCCCGCGGTGGCACGAGATGCTGCGGGGTGCACGGCGCGCAGACAAGGGCGGGACCTCCGCCGCCGAAACGGCCACTGAAGGGCTGAGTCCTTCGAGCCCGGCCGCAGAGACACCGTCCCATGCCCAAGGAGCATGATTAGTGGACACGATTGCCAGTCTTTTCAGCTTCATCACGACACCCGTTTCTTGGGTCATCGTCCAGTTCCACTCGGTGTACGGGAAGGTTTTCGGTCCCGACACGGGCTGGGCCTGGGGCCTGTCCATCGTGTCCCTGGTGATCCTGATCCGCATCTGTCTGATCCCGCTCTTCGTGAAGCAGATCAAGGCGACCCGGGCCATGCAGACCCTGCAGCCCGAGATGAAGAAGATCCAGGAACGCTACAAGAACGACAAGCAGCGTCAGTCCGAAGAGATGATGAAGCTGTACAAGGAGTCGGGTACCAACCCGCTCTCCTCGTGCCTTCCCATCCTGGCGCAGTCCCCGTTCTTCTTCGCGCTGTACCACGTGCTCAACGGCATCGCGACGGGCTCGACGATCGGCGTCATCAACGACTCGCTGCTCGCCAGTGCGCGTAAGGCGCACATCTTCGGCGCCCCGCTCGCCGCGAAGTTCACCGACGGCAGCAGCAAGGTCGAGGCGCTCGGTGCCACGCTGACCGACGTCCGGGTCGTCACCGCGATCATGATCGTGATGATGTCGGCGTCGCAGTTCTACACGCAGCGCCAGCTGATGACGAAGAACGTCGACACCACGGTGAAGACGCCGTTCATGCAGCAGCAGAAGATGCTGATGTACGTCTTCCCGGTCATGTTCGCCATCTTCGGCATCAACTTCCCCGTCGGCGTCCTCGTCTACTGGCTGACCACCAACGTGTGGACCATGGGCCAGCAGATGTACGTCATCCACAACAACCCGACCCCGGGTTCCAAGGCTCAGGCCGCTTACCTGGAGCGCCTCACCAAGCACGTCTCGCACCACGAGAAGACGCGCAGCCGGGGTGAGAAGGCCATCGTCAAGGCGATCGTCTCCAAGGGCCGTGACCGCAACGAGTTCGAGCGCAAGTTCATCAACAGCCTCACGAAGGTGGGCCTCGTGGCCCAGCCGGACGGCACCGTGGTCAAGGGCGAGAGCGCGGCTGTGGAGTCCGAGGACGGTACGCCGACCCCGGCCGCCACTCCCCGGCGGCAGCAGCCCAAGCGGCAGACCAAGGCCCAGCGCCAGTCCGCCGCCGCGAAGGCTGCCGACGACAACGCCGAGCACGAGGCAGACGACGCCGACGAGCCGAAGACCTCGCTGACCAAGTCGGCCGAGCCCGAGGACGCCAAGCCCGCCACCGCCGCGAAGAAGCCCACCCCGAAGCCCGCCGGCGGCACCCGCAGCAAGGCCCAGTCCGGACAGCGCAAGGGCCCGCAGCGGCCCAAGTCCCCGTCCAAGAAGTAAAGAAGGAGTCCATCCCGTGACGGAAGGCACCACCTCCGCCGCTGCCGAGGGTGCAGACACCCTGTCCCGCCTGGAGCAGGAGGGCGAGATCGCGGCGGACTACCTTGAGGGTCTGCTGGACATCGCCGATCTCGACGGCGACATCGACATGGATGTCGAGGCCGACCGCGCCGCTGTCTCGATCATCAGCGACAGCAGCGGCCGTGATCTCCAGAAGCTCGTCGGCCGTGACGGTGAGGTGCTGGAAGCACTCCAGGAGCTCACCCGCCTGGCCGTGCACCGGGAGACCGGGGACCGCAGCCGGCTGATGCTGGACATCGCGGGCTACCGCGCCAAGAAGCGCACCGAGCTCTCCGAGCTGGGCGCCAAGGCCGCGGCCGACGTGAAGAACACCGGCGAGCCGGTGAAGCTGAACCCGATGACCCCGTTCGAGCGCAAGGTCGTGCACGACGCGGTCAAGGCCGCGGGACTGCGCAGCGAGTCGGAGGGCGAGGAGCCGCAGCGCTTCGTCGTCGTGCTTCCCGCCTGATCGGCCCCCGCGTTGTACCGGCCCCGTCTGTTGAGCAGACGGGGCCGAACTTTGTCAGCCTGATAGTCCTGTAGTTCTGGTGGTCCTGGTGGTCAGCGCCCAATGCGCTTTTGCGGTACGGAAGGACGGTCCCCCGTGACGGAGGCAGCGGAGCTTCCCCCCGCGCCCGAGCAGGCGCGCGAGGTGTTCGGCGATCGCTTCGAGGATGCGGTCCGGTACGCCGAGCTGCTCGCCGACGCGGGTGTGCAGCGCGGCCTGATCGGCCCGCGGGAGGTGCCCCGCCTGTGGGAGCGGCACCTGCTGAACTGCGCGGTCCTCTCGGAGGTCGTGCCGGACGGAGTGACGGTCTGCGACGTCGGCTCCGGCGCCGGTCTCCCGGGCATTCCCCTGGCCCTGGTTCGCGAGGACATCAAGATCACCCTCCTCGAACCGCTCCTCCGCCGTACGACCTTCCTCACCGAGGTCGTCGAACTCCTGGGCCTCGACCACGTCACCGTCGTCCGCGGGCGCGCAGAGGAGGTCATGGGCACCCTGCAGCCGGTCCACGTGGTGACGGCCCGGGCGGTGGCTCCGCTGGAGCGACTGGCCACCTGGGGCATCCCGCTGCTGCGTCCCTACGGCGAGATGCTCGCCCTCAAGGGGGACACGGCCGAGGAGGAGCTCAAGAGTGCGGGGACGGTGCTCAGCAAGCTCGGAGCCGTGGAGACGTCCATCCTGCATGTCGGCGAAGGCATCGTCGATCCGCTGTCCACGGTGGTGCGTGTCGAGGTCGGAGAGAGCCCCGGCGGGGTTCGTTTCGCGGCGAAGCGGGCCAAGGCGGCTCGTACGGGCCGTACACGTCGGCGTCGCTGAGGCTGTGTCAGCGCTGGGGCGGGTCGGTCCCAGCGCTTGAGGTACGTCGGTGTCAGCACTTGAAGCGCGTCGCTGATCCGTCCTGACGACGAGACTTACTCCACACAAGCTGCCAAACCTACTCATGCCGGAGTGTCGTCGACAGTTCGGCCTCGGCGGCTGTGCATCGTGTTTCACGTGAAACGTCGCTCACTGCTACACGGCATCATCGGTCGCACCCGCGCCGCGGCCGAACCCCGCGACCGGAAGCCTCTCGGATCACTCGGAGAGGGCACGGAGTTGTCCACAGAGGTGGAATTCTCCACAGAACAACAGGCCTCACTGGTTCACGACCCTGAAGACATGGGAGGCTCTGTTCATTGCGAGCCTGAAGTCGAGGAGAGTGAATCCTTGCGGTCCGACGCCAACATCGCGGGACCGATGACCGATCCGGTCCCCGGTCCCCGTACCGAGTCGATGGGGGAGGATGTTTCACGTGAAACACCGCCCCCTATGGACGACACTCCCATCGGTCGTGCTGCCCAACTGGCGGTGGAAGCCCTAGGCCGTGCCGGCGAGGGTCTGCCGCGTCCTGAGCAGACCCGCATCATGGTCGTCGCCAACCAGAAGGGCGGGGTGGGCAAGACGACGACGACCGTCAATCTTGCCGCTTCGCTGGCACTGCACGGTGCCCGCGTTCTGGTGGTCGACCTCGACCCACAGGGCAACGCGTCCACGGCACTGGGGATCGACCACCACGCGGAAGTTCCTTCCATCTATGACGTGTTGGTCGACAGCAGGCCTCTCTCCGAGGTCGTGCAGCCGGTCGCCGATGTCGAGGGCCTCTTCTGTGCTCCCGCCACGATCGATCTCGCCGGTGCGGAGATCGAGCTGGTGTCCCTGGTGGCGCGTGAGAGCAGACTGCAGCGGGCGATTCAGGCCTACGAGCAGCCGCTGGACTACATCCTCATCGACTGTCCGCCCTCGCTCGGCCTGCTGACGGTCAACGCGTTGGTCGCCGGCGCGGAGGTTCTCATCCCGATCCAGTGCGAGTACTACGCACTGGAAGGCCTCGGACAGTTGCTCCGCAACGTCGACCTGGTTCGGGGGCACCTCAACCCCAACCTGCATGTGTCGACCATCCTGCTCACCATGTACGACGGCCGGACGCGTCTCGCGTCCCAGGTCGCGGACGAGGTGCGCAGTCACTTCGGCGACGAGGTGCTGCGGACGAGCATTCCCCGCTCGGTCCGTATCTCCGAGGCGCCGAGTTATGGGCAGACGGTACTGACCTACGATCCCGGATCGAGCGGTGCCCTCTCCTACTTTGAGGCAGCAAGGGAAATCGCGCTGAAGGGTGTGGGCGTCAGCTACGACGCACCGCATGCGCACATCGGCGCTCAGAGCGACCAGAGCATGGTGGAGGGCATCCAGTGAGCGAGCGACGGAGGGGTTTGGGCCGTGGGCTCGGCGCACTGATCCCCGCAGCCCCGACCGGGGAGAAGACGGTGGCTCCGGCTGCCATGGGTTCCGCGTCCCCGACGGCTGTTCCGGTCATCACCGGCGACCGGGGGGTGGCCGCGGCGAAGGTCACCACGCTGCCGCCGGTCTCCTACGAGACAGAGGACCCGTCGTACGGCGTCCTGCAGACGCCGGCGCCGCCCGTTGGTGCCTACTTTGCCGAGCTGCCCCTCGACGACATCACGCCGAACTCACGTCAGCCGCGTGAGGTCTTCGACGAGGACGCGCTGCAAGAGCTCGTCACCTCCATCAAGGAGGTCGGCCTCCTCCAGCCCGTCGTCGTACGGCAGATCGGCCCGACGAGCTACGAGCTCATCATGGGCGAGCGGCGCTGGCGGGCCTGCCGTGAGGCCGGCCTGGAGGCGATCCCGGCGATCGTGCGGGCCACGGACGACGAGAAGCTTCTCCTGGACGCCCTCCTGGAGAACCTGCACCGCGCCCAGCTGAACCCACTCGAAGAGGCAGCTGCCTACGACCAGTTGCTCAAGGACTTCAACTGCACGCACGACCAGTTGGCGGACCGCATCGGGCGTTCGCGTCCGCAGGTCTCCAACACCCTGCGTCTGCTGAAGCTCTCGCCGTCGGTCCAGCGCCGTGTCGCCGCCGGGGTCCTCTCCGCCGGTCACGCCCGGGCGCTGCTCTCCGTGGACGACTCGGAGGAGCAGGAGCGGCTGGCCCATCGGATCGTGGCCGAGGGGCTCTCGGTGCGGGCTGTCGAGGAGATCGTGCACCTCATGGATTCGCGGCCCCAGACGGCTCAGCGCTCCAAGGGACCGCGGGCCGGCGCTCTGGTCTCCCCGGCGCTGTCCGATCTCGCCACGCGTCTCTCGGATCGCTTCGAGACCCGGGTGAAGGTCGACCTGGGTCAGAAGAAGGGCAAGATCACTGTCGAGTTCGCCTCGATGGAGGACCTTGAGCGGATCCTCGGTTCGCTGGCTCCGGGTGAGGGGCCGGTCCTGCAGCGGAGTCTGCTGGACGACGACTCGGAGGACGAGGCCTGAGCCGTCCTGCCGACGGCAGGACGGCCTGTCCGTCCGACCAGCAGAGCGGGCCGTGTCCGGTGTGTACCGGAACGCGGCCCGCTCTTTGCTTTCTGTCGGTATCGATGCAATCGCATCATCGATACGATGCGTTCGGGTATGGCGCATCCACCTGGCAGCACCTCTTAGGGGAGGCGGGGGCCATGCGAACGGTGAGCCGCACCGGACTGGTGAGCGCGGGTCTGGGCCTGGGGGCGGTCGGCGGGTTCGTCGGCAGTCTGCTCAGGGAACGCAGCGCTCTGACAGCCGCCCGCGGCGCTGCGGGCGAAGGAAGCGAGGATCAGCCTTCATGGGGCGTCGGCTCGTACCGCTCACGCTGGACAACCTCCCGGACATTCCCAACCGTTGTCAGTCGTGCGTCTTCTGGGAGCTGGACCCCGTCAGAGGGCAAGCCGCGGTAAAGGCGGGCACAGCGGCCGTGGAGAAGGAAGCCTGGATCTCCGCCGTCCTCCTGGACTGGGGCTCCTGCGGGCGGGTCGTCTACGTCGATGACGTGCCGGTGGGCTTCGTCCTCTACGCGCCTCCCGCCTACGTCCCCCGCTCGACGGCGTTTCCCACGAGTCCCGTCTCACCGGACGCCGTACAGTTGATGACGTCGTTCATCATGCCGGGCTACCAGGGGCAGGGGCTGGGCCGGGTGATGGTGCAGACGGTGGCCAAGGATCTGCTGCGGCGAGGCTTCAAGGCGATTGAGGCCTTCGGCGATGCCCGCGCGAAAGAGGCCGCCTGCGTCCTGCCCGCCGACCATCTGCTCGCCGTGGGCTTCAAGACGGTCCGTCAGCATCCCGCCTACCCACGGCTGAGGCTGGAGCTGCGTACGACGCTCTCCTGGAAGGAAGACGTGGAGATGGCGCTCGACCGGTTGCTGGGAGCCGTACAGAAGGAACCAGCGCTTCGACCGCTCTAAAGCGAAGGGGCCGACTCCGGAGAGTCGGCCCCTTCATGTTTCACGTGAAACACGGTTTCACGTGAAACATCACTTGCTGGCGATGAACTCGTCGAGGTCGCGAAGGATCGCGGCCTTCGGCTTGGCGCCGACGATGGTCTTGGCGACCTCGCCACCCTGGTAGACGTTCAGGGTCGGGATGGACATGACGCCGTACCGGGCGGCCGTCGCCGGGTTCTCGTCGATGTTGAGCTTGACGATCTCGATCGCGTCGCCGTGCTCGGCGGCGATGGCTTCGAGAGACGGAGCGATCTGGCGGCACGGGCCGCACCAGGAAGCCCAGAAGTCCACCAGGACGGGCTTGTCGCTCTTGAGGACGTCCTCGTCGAAGGAATCGTCGGTCACATTCTTCAGAGTGCCGGCCACGGCGGGCTCCTTAACTTGATCGTGCGGTGGGGAGGATGGGGATCAGACGGTGGTCTTCGCGGGCTCCGCCTTCTCCTCGTCCGCGAGAGCGGCGAGGAAACGCTCGGCGTCCAGAGCGGCGGAGCATCCGGTACCGGCAGCGGTGATCGCCTGGCGGTAGGTGTGGTCGACGACGTCACCGGCGCCGAAGACACCGGTCAGGTTGGTGCGGGTCGAGGGCGCCTCGACCTTCAGGTAGCCCTCCCCATCCAGGTCCAGCTGGCCCTTGAAGAGCTCCGTGCGGGGGTCGTGGCCGATCGCGATGAACAGGCCCGTCACCGCCAGGTCCGAGAGTTCCCCGGTCTTCAGGTTGCGCAGCTTGAGGCCGGCGAGCTTGGGGTCGCCCTCGATCTCGGCGACTTCACTGTCCCAGACGAACTTGATCTTCGGGTCGGCGTAGGCGCGCTCCTGCATCGCCTTGGAGGCGCGCAGGCTGTCCCGGCGGTGGACGATGGTCACGGACTTGGCGAAGCGGGAGAGGAAGGTCGCCTCTTCCATCGCCGTGTCGCCGCCACCGATGACGGCGATGTCCTGGTCCTTGAAGAAGAACCCGTCACAGGTGGCACACCAGGAGACACCGCGGCCGGAGAGCGCGTCCTCGTTCGGCAGGCCCAGCTTGCGGTGCTGCGAGCCGGTGGTGACGATGACGGCCTTCGCCTGGTGGACGGTGCCCGAGGTGTCCGTGACGGTCTTGATCTCACCGGTCAGGTCGACGGAGACCACATCGTCCGGGATCAGCTCGGCACCGAAGCGCTCGGCCTGGGCGCGCATGTTGTCCATGAGCTCGGGGCCCATGACGCCGTCCTGGAAGCCCGGGAAGTTCTCCACCTCGGTGGTGTTCATCAGTGCGCCACCGGCGGTGACGGCACCCTCGAACACCAGCGGCTTCAGCGACGCGCGCGCGGTGTAGAGCGCCGCCGTGTAGCCGGCGGGCCCGGAGCCGATGATGATCACGTTTCGGACGTCGCTCACGGCTTGGTTCCTCGTCTCTGGACTGCGTCAGTACGACCGGCGGGAGTCCCCTGTCGGAGCCTCCACACCACCCAACGGATCCTACGGGGCCCGCATTCCCGCTGTGTCCGGGCACACGGAGACGGCATGGGCCAGGGAATCGTCACGACGGGCGGAGAGGAGAAGTCCGCAGTCAGGAATGCGGGAACGAGCGCGTCAGAAGGACCTTGCCAGGAGTGGATGTCTGGCTGCTCACGCAGGCCGCGTCGACGACGTAGGCGGTGACCCGGCTGTTGTCGGAAGCGTCGGGCAGTACCACGAGATAGGCGGAGGTCCCGTTGTAGGTGCCCTTCTTGAAACCGAGGACATCCGTGTTGCCGCGGTCGACGCCCTGCCGGATGCAGTCCGGGATGGACCCGGACGGTTCGATCAGGGTTTTGGGAGTCTTGGTGGAAGACTCCGCGCCGCCGGGATCGGACGCGACGTTCCAGGGCTTCTTACTGTTGGCGCCCTGACTCGTGGACGACTTGGTGGAGAGGAGATTCGAGACCTCGGTCTCCAGCTTCCCCTTGGAGAAGGTGTCCGCGGAGCTGGTCGAGTTCCCCTGAGCCGTGTCGGACGACGTGTGGTCGCCCAGCGACTGGATGAACAGAGAGCCGGCTCCCAGAACGGCCGCGGTGAACACGGCTCCCAGGACGATCCTCCCGCGGCGTCCGCTGCGGGTCTGCTTCTTGTGTTCCTTACGATCCTTGCGTCCGGGACCGGTTGCCGCGTGTGCGTGTCCTGACGGGCGGGCTGCCGTGGGCGATGTTTCACGTGAAACATGCGCCTCGGTGGGCTCGCTGTCCTCGCCGTTCTCGCCCGATGTGGCCCGGGACGCGCTCACCAACGTTGGCGCGGCCAGGGAATCGGGGGCGGTGGAGCCCAGCAGGGCCTCCGCGGCGAGGGCTGCGTCGATACGCCCCGCGACCTCGGCGGGCATGCGCGGTGGGCCGGGCATGCTGCCCAGCAGACCCCGGATCTCCTCCAGCGAGTCGTGGACGTCCGCACAGAGTTCGCACGCGTCCAGATGCCGTCGTACCTCGGCTCCCCTGGACGGGGGGAGAAGGCCCTCGGTGAGGTCGGAGATCTCCGCGACGTCCGGGTGCCCGGCCGTGTCTGTCGTGGATGTCACGCTCGCCCACCTCCGCCCTTCACAGCAGTTGAATCGCTCGGCCCTGCATCCTTGGGACCTCCGTCGCGAGGTCCCGCTGCCGGTGGGACGGATGTCCCCTGCGCCCGGTTCCGTCCAGCGCCCGGTTCCCTGCCGTCACCGGCTCTTTCCGGCCGTAGATGGGTGAGCAGCGGCAGCAGTCTGGCTCTTCCTCGGGCGCAGCGGCTCTTCACCGTGCCGGTCGGCACATCGAGCATGCGGGCGGCCTCCGCGACGGGGTAGCCCTGCATGTCCACGAGGACGAGGGCGGCGCGCTGGTCGGGCGGGAGGGTGCCCAGGGCTTCCAGCAGCTGGCGGTGCAGGTCGTTGCGTTCCGCGGGAGCCGAGGCCGACTCGTGCGGTTCCAGGAGCTGTTCCAGGCGCTCGGTGTCGTCGACCGGGGACGTCTTCCTGGAGGCGGCCTTGCGGGCGCGGTCCAGGCAGGCGTTCACCGTGATGCGGTGCAACCAGGTCGTGACGGCCGACTGGCCGCGGAAGGTGTGGGCGGCCCGGTAGGCGGAGACGAGGGCGTCCTGGACCGCGTCAGCGGCCTCCTCGCGGTCTCCCAGCGTGCGCAGGGCGACGGCCCAGAGCCGGTCCCGGTGCCGCCGTACGAGCTCACCGAAGGCGTCCGGGTCACCTTCGACATGGCGGGCGAGCAGATTCTGATCGCTCGTCTCGTCGTATCCGGCGCCTTCCGCCATCGGACCCCCTCCCCCTCCGGTGAGACGTCAGCCCATGAACTTCACGTCGGTGATGGCCTGCTTGTAGCCGGCGTCGCTGTACTGGTCGCTGTCCGCGTGCGGCAGAGCGGTGAGCCAGACAAGAACGTACCGGCTCTTCACATGCTTGGTGACCTTCACCGTGGCACTGGTCCCGGTCGTCGTGACGGTGCCGAGCTGAGTCATGGAGTCCAGCGAGGAGGGCGACAGCGAGTTGGTCGCGTAGAGCTGCACCGTCGTGTGATCGCCGCTGTAGTAGAGCCCTATGGTCGCCGTGGAGACGTCCTGGACCGAACCGAGGTCGTAGACGATGCCCACGCCCGGCTTGTACGGCGCGAGCACCGGGCCCCCTATGAAGCTGGAGGTCCGCCAGTACGTTGACTTGTTGCCGTCGTAGGTCTTGTCGACGTCGTTCGGATGCTGCGGGTCGCCCTTCGCCACGAACTCCTTGGCGCCCTGGATCGCGAACGTCTTGACCGGCTTGGTCTTGTCGCCGGTCTTGTCGTTCCCGTCCGTCGTCTGCGTCTGCTTCGTGTCCTCGGACTTGTTGCCCTGGTCCATGAGCGCGTCCGCGAGCTGCCAACTGCCCAGTCCCAGCGCGGCGATCAGCAGCGCGGACACGGCCCACTTGAGGGCCTTGCCGGTGCGGCTCTGCAGCGGGGGCGGCGGGGTCGGGAGAACCTGGGTGGCACCGGGCGGCGACGGGCGGCCGTACGTGCCCTGTTGGTACGTCGTGCGCTGGTACTCGGGCGGCGCGGTGAACGCGGGCTCCGGCGGGCGGATGCGGGGCATCTCGCCGATCGCCTTCACCAGCTCCTCCGGCGTGGTGCACGCCGACTCGTGCCGGGAGGCCGTGGCACCGTCGTTGGCGAGCGCGCGCATGGCGAGCTCCGACAGACCGCGGTGGACACCGGCGCGTACCTGGTCGGGGGCGATGAGACCGACGCCCTTGGGCAGCCCGGACAGGCCGAAGGCGTCGCTCTCGTACGGCCAGCGCTGGGTGAGCGCCGCGTACAGCAGGGCGCCGATCGCCTCCGTGTCCGTGCGCTGCGGGGTGTCCGAACTGATGCCGCGCAGCGCGGCGTTGACGGCCAGACCGCGGATGCGCCACTGGCCGGACGAGGTGCGCAGCACCGCGTTCGGGTTCAGGCGCAGATGGGCGAGGCCCTCGCGGTGTGCGGCGGCCATGGCCGAGGCGATCTGACTGACCATCTGGTAGGCGTCGTGCACCTCCAGCGGGCCGGGTGCCAGAAGCGCCGTCAGTTCCGTGGCGTCGGGCAGCCATTCGTGGACGACGTAGACGAGGTCGTTCTCCTCCACGGCGTCCAGGACCTGGACGAAGCGGGGATCACCCAGCAGCGCCGAGGAACGGGCCGCTGCCAGTACCGAGCGGGCCCGCGCATGGTCCGCGGGCAGGATGTGGACGCCGACGGCACGGCGGAGTTTCTCGTCCACCGCGCGCCAACTGCTGAAGCCGTCCAGACGGGTGACGCACTCTTCGAGGCGATAGCGTCTGGCGAGCTTGTGACCGCTGTGCAGTTCGGGAGGCGAGGCCTTCTCGGTTTCCTCGATCCCGCCGCTCCCCTGTGCCTTGTCGCTCTCCGTGTCCCGCTCCGGGTTCTGGGCCACCCCGTCGGCCGTGGACTGGTCCGCCTTGGCGGTCAGCGGCTCGTCGCCGCTGTTGTCTGCCACGTCGACGGCAGCCGTGCTCCGTTCCGCCACCGTCGCTCCTGCCTCCCCATCCGTTGCACGCTGTTCGACGCCGAAACCAATTGTGCCCACAGTCTGCCGCTATGCACGACACACAGCGGCGGACGATGGTTGTGCGTGTGCCCCCGCCTCAGCGCCCCAAGCGCCCGCGCACCATGCCCACGAGGGAGTTGAGCTCCTCGATGCGCATGCGGCGGGCCGCGACGTAGAAGATTCCGAGCAGTACGGCACCGCCCACCAGGAGGGCGGCGAACGAGCCGACGACCCCCTGGCCGAGCGTATGACCGATCCCGTAGCAAGCCGCACCACTGAGCAGTGCGGCCGGCACGGAGGCGATGCTGAGCCGAGCGTACGTCCGCATGACGCGAGCGCCGTCCAGGTCGCCGTTCAGCCGCTTGCGCAGCCGGTTCCAGGCGACGCCGACACCGGTCGCGTACGCGAGGCCGTACGAGGCCGCCATGCCCACCACGGCCCAGCGGGCCGGGAGCACGAAGTAACAGACCGCCGAGGCACCCGCGTTGACCGCGGCCACGATGACGGTGTTGTAGAAGGGCGTCCGGGTGTCCTCGTAGGCGTAGAAGGCACGCAGGACGACGTACTGCACCGAGTACGGGATCAGGCCGAGGGCGAAGGCCATCAGCATGAAACCCATGTTGGTGGCCGCGCCGGTGCCCGAGGAGCCGAAGATCAGGGTGCACATCGGGATGCCGAGAGCGAGCAGGCCGAAGGCGATCGGCACGATCGCGACCGCGGTCGTCCGCAGACCCTGGGAGATGTCGTCGCGGACGGCCCCGCCGTCGCCCTCGGCGGCCGAACGGGAGATGCGCGGCAGCAGGGCGGCCATGAGGGACACCGTGATGATGGCCTGGGGCAGACCCCAGATGAGCTGGGCGTTGGCGTAGGCGCTGAATCCGGTTCCGGCGATGTTCGTGTCCGCGACCGACGCGGTGGCGAGCTGGGTGACCACGAGGGCACCCGCCTGGTTCGCGAGGACGAAGAGGACGGTCCACTTGGCGAGCATCGCGGCCTTGCCGAGACCGTGGCCCTTCCAGTCGAACCGCAGCCGCAGCCTGAACCCCGTCTCGCGCAGGTACGGGATCATCGCCAGCGCCTGGACGACCAGGCCGAGCAGAACACCGATGCCCAGGAGGCGTTGGGCCTCCGGCGGGATGTTCTGGACGCCCATACCGGAGTCCGCCGAGGTGCCGTACACCCAGAGGAACATGCCGAGCGTCACGATGATGACGACGTTGTTGAGGACCGGGGTCCACATCATCGCGCCGAACTTGCCGCGGGCGTTGAGGATCTGGCCCATCACCACGTGGATGCCCATGAAGAAGATCGAGGGCAGGAAGTAGCGGGTGAAGGTGATGGCGACGCTGTCGGCCGCGGGGTCGTTCGCGACCTTCACCGACAGCAGGCGGACCAGGAGAGGCGCCGCGAACATCGCCAGCGCGGTCAGTGCTCCGAGCGCCACGATCACCAGGGTCAGCAGACGGTTGGCGAACGCCTCGCCTCCGTCGTCGTCCTCCTTCATGGCGCGCACGAGCTGCGGCACGAAGACGGAGTTGAGTCCGCCGCCGACGGTCAGGATGTAGATCATCGTCGGCAGTTGGTAGGCGACCTGGAAGGTGTCGCCGAGGAGAGCCGTGCCCAGCGCCGCGACGATCAGCGCGGAGCGGACGAAGCCGGTCAGGCGGGAGACCATCGTGCCCGCCGCCATCACGGCACTCGACTTCAGCAGGCCGGAGGCCTTCCCGCTCTTCTTGGGAGCGGCCGCGGGCGCAGGTGCCGTAGGAGTGAGCTGCATCGTGGCGTCGGACATCGGCGCCGGGGGCGCCTGGCCCGAGGGCGGGGCAGGGGACGGGCCGGGGACCGCCGGGGAGTCCGTCTGCGGACGTCCGCCGCCCTGGCCCTGGTCCCGGAAGAGATGCGCGAAGGCGTCCGGCTCGTGGTGCTCCTCGCCGGCCCCGGTCACCAGGTCGTCCACGCCCACGAACTGGGTCGTCCGGGCGTCGTCGCCGTAGGGCAGGTACTGGGTCGGGCCCTCCGGCTCGGGTGCCGGGGTCTGCGCCCACACGCGGGGGTCGGGGGCGTACGGGGACTGGGGCGGCTGGGCGTAGAGCGGGGGCTGCGGCTGGTACGTGCCCGGAGGCGGCGGGGGGTGGGCGGCACGGTCGTAGAGCGCCTCGGCGACCGGGTCCTGGGCGGAGAGATCCTGCGCCCGGTAGGGGTCCTGGTCGTAGGCGTCCTGGAGGTACATGTCCGCGGGGGGCTGCGGCGGCACCTGGCCGTGTTCGGGCGGCGGGCCCTCGGGGTAGCCCGAGCCGCCCGCGCCCTGACCGCGGTCACCGTCGTACGGCGCGTTCATGGTTACCCCACCTCATCGTCCCCGGGCCCACCGGCCACGACATCGCTCAACGGTCCACTCTCTCACCCGTGCCGGACGGGTCGGCGCTTTCCGGTGCGGTGTCCGGTGTCGGGTCACTCGGGTGCTCCGGGTCGTCTGCCCGGGACGGAGTGCCGGACTCCTCCTTGAGACGGTCCTGGGGGCCTTCGGGGTTCTCCGGGCCGTCGGGCTCCGCCGCCGCTTCGTCGTCGGGTCCGTCGGGACCCTCCTCGGCCTGGCGGGCGACGGCGCGCTTGCGGTGCGTGTACATCCGGAAGCCGGCGAGGACGAGCAGCAGGACACCGCCGCCGATGACCAGCATGACGGTGGCCGTGACCTCGGTGACCTTCACATCGAAGTTGACGGCCTGCCCGTACTCCTGGCCGTCCTCCGTGTACAGCTGCGCGATCACGCCCACCTTGCCGTTGGCATTCGCCGACGTGCTGAACTTCACGGACTGGCTGTGCCCGCCGTTGACCGTGACCCGTTGCTCCCAGTAGGCCTTGCCGCCGATCTTCAGCCGCGTGGGACTCGTCGAGGTGAGGCGCAGCACCAGGTGCTCGACGCCCTGCACCAGGTTGTTCTGCACGGTCACGGGGATCGTGGCGCTGCGGCCCGAGAGCTTGGTCTCGGACTTGTCGATCAGCTTCACCTGGTCGGTGAGGTCTTCGAGGTAATTCAGCACGCTCTGGCGGAAGTTCGCCGCCTCGCCCGCCTGCCCCCGCCACGACGTGGACATCTCACGGTTCATGGCCCGCCCGAACGGGGTCACGACCCGGGACTCGTCGGTGAGGATCACCCGGAAGTTGTCGAGCCTGTCCTGGGTGGCCGCGATCTGCTCGAACGCCGACTTCGGCAGCTCCTGCCTGCGCAGCGAGGAGGGGTACGAGGAGGACGACGGAACCTTCGTGGTGGCGCTCGGGTCGGGCTTGGCCTTGGCCGCCGCGGCGAGCCCCTGCGACTCGTTCCAGGTGCTGCCCTGGAGGGTCGTCAGTGCCTCGGCCATCGTCTGGGCCTGGCTCCCGGTCGGCATGCGCTGCGGGGCGACGACGACGCTGCGCTGCTTGTCCGTCTGCAGGTCGAGCGCCAGGCTCTGGGCCAGGAACTGCTGCTCGGCGAGCGTGGCGTCCCCGGCCTTCGCCAGATCGCCCTCGAACGCCGTGGAGAGCCGTGCGTCCGCGACCACCGCCGTCGTACCGCCGCCGATGGGGCGGGCCGCGGAGGGCGTGTACGACAGGCCGCCGGTCTCCTGGAGGCTGTCGCTGCGGGCGATCACCTTGTCGGCGCCGGCCGAGGTGGCGACCTTGATGATCGACGGGTCCACGGCGCCGTTCACCGGCCACGCGAAGTCCGTGTTCGGCGTCACGTGCAGCACCGTCTCCACGGTGCTCGCGGCGACGTCCGTGGCGTCCTTGAGGTGGCTCAGCGAGCCGGTGACGCTGGTGCCGTTGTGGGCGAGGGACGCCAGATCCGGGTCGGCGAAGGGGAGGGCCACGACCTCCTTGTCAGCCACCGCGGACTGCAACTCGGCGAGCCACGCCTTGGCGACCGCCTGGTGGGTGCCCGTCGTCGTGGTGCCGCCGGCCCCCTGGATCTTGTAGCTGCGGGTCATCGCGTCGACGGAGGCCAGCAGGTCCGGGTCGATCACCCAGGTGACGTCGAGATCCTTGCCCAGCGACAGCATCTGGTCGAGGCGACCGCCCGGAGCGATCTCCTTGGCGAGGTCGTCGTTGCGGAAGACCGGCGTCTGCTGCTCGTTCGAACCCGTCTGCGCCGTCATGTGGACACCGGAGACGAGCGGCCACAGATACGTCGTCTTCGTCTTCGTGTCCGCCTCGTCGGGCTGCCACGGCAGGAACGTCCGCTGGATGCCCAGCACCTGCTCCCACGGCTGCGCCGAGGTCTGGCCGGACAGCGAGACACCGAGCGGGTAGACGCCGTCGTCACCGAGATCCAGCTTGTCGACCGGCACGGAGAGGGTGAAGGGTTCGGCGACGCCCGGAGTGAGCTTGGCGAACTGCTCGATGTACTTGTCGCCCACCTCCGAGCCGTCGACGCCCTGGATGAAGTCGGTGCGCTTGGCGACGGTGTCGATCGCCGAACGGGTGCTCAGCGCCTGGCCCAGGCGCAGGCCCACATGGGCGTCGGTGACCGCCTGCTTGCCGTTGTTGGTCACCGTCCCGGAGACGGTCAGGGTGTCCCCGTCCGTGGGGATGCTGGGGCTGAGCGTGTCCAGGGAGATGGACACCGTCCGAGAGCCGGAGGCGGCCTTCGCGGACGTCTGCTCGGCCGCACCGGCGGGTGCGACGGCGGACAGCTGGAGGAGGCCGGCCAGCAGAGGCGCCCCGGCGAGCAGTGCGCCGGTGCGCCGCAGCCACCGGCGGGCAGGTGAGGGACTCGTCCCCTGGAAGTCTGCCGCCTCGGCCACGCGCTCGCCCGTCCCTCGTCATTGTCAGTGGTCGTCGCAATGTGCGTCCACGCATGGTAACGATGCGCGCTGAGGGGAAGTGCCGCGGACTGGTCCACAAGATCGGAGAACAGCGGCGGACCGTCCCGTATGCGCCTATATAAAAGGGAGCGATCGGGTACGTCGCAAGGGCAGCGCTTGCGCGGGTATCGGCTGACGTGTCCGTGCACATTTAATGGAGGCGCTCGCGGTGGCCGGGGCCACGTACCCTTTTCTGTTGTGCCGAACGCCAACGAAGACAACCCCAGTGCCCTGAGCCAGGTGCAGCACCGCGCGGTGAGCGAGCTGCTGCGGGTGGCTCCCGTCGCCGACGACCTCGCCCGCCGTTTCCAGGAGGCCGGGTTCTCCCTCGCTCTGGTCGGCGGCTCGGTCCGGGACGCGCTGCTCGAACGGCTCGGCAACGACCTGGACTTCACGACGGACGCCCGCCCCGAGGACGTACTGAAGATCGTCCGGCCGTGGGCGGACGCCGTGTGGGAGGTCGGGATCGCCTTCGGCACGGTCGGGGTGCAGAAGGACGCCCGCGTCGGAGACGCTGATCGACGCTTTCAGATCGAGGTGACCACCTACCGGTCCGAGGCGTACGACCGCACCTCGCGCAAGCCCGAGGTGTCGTACGGCGACTCGATCGAGGAGGACCTAGTCCGGCGCGACTTCACGGTGAACGCGATGGCTGTCGCGCTCCCGGAGAAGGAGTTCATCGACCCGCACGGCGGCCTCGCCGACCTCGCGGCCCGGGTGCTGCGGACCCCGGGCACTCCCGAGGCGTCTTTCTCGGACGATCCCCTGCGGATGATGCGGGCGGCACGCTTCGCCGCGCAGCTCGACTTCGAGGTCGCTCCCGAGGTCGTCGCGGCGATGACGGAGATGTCCGGGCGGATCGAGATCGTCTCGGCCGAGCGGGTGCGGGACGAGCTGAACAAGCTGATCCTCTCCGCGCACCCCCGCAAGGGGCTGGCCCTGCTGGTCGACACCGGACTCGCCGACCACGTCCTGCCCGAGCTTCCCGCCCTCCGGCTGGAGAGCGACGAGCACCACCGGCACAAGGACGTCTACGAACACACGCTGATCGTTCTGGAGCAGGCGATCGAACTGGAGGAGAACGGCCCCGACCTCACCCTCCGCCTGGCCGCCCTGCTGCACGACATCGGAAAGCCGCGCACCCGCCGCTTCGAGAACGACGGCCGGGTCTCGTTCCACCACCACGAGGTGGTCGGCGCGAAGATGACCAAGAAACGCATGCTGGCGCTCAAGTACTCCAACGACCTCGTGAAGGACGTCTCACGGCTCGTCGAACTCCACCTGCGCTTCCACGGCTACGGCACCGGCGAGTGGACCGACTCGGCCGTCCGCCGCTACGTCCGTGACGCCGGCCCGCTCCTCGGCCGCCTCCACAAGCTGACCCGCTCGGACTGCACCACCCGGAACAAGCGCAGGGCCGCCGCCCTGTCCCGGGCGTACGACGGCTTGGAGGAGCGCATCGCCCAGCTGGAGGAGCAGGAGGAGCTGGACTCGATCCGTCCCGACCTCGACGGCAACCAGATCATGGAGATTCTGGGCGTCACACCCGGGCCGGTCATCGGCCGGGCGTACAAGTTCCTGCTGGAACTGCGGCTGGAGAACGGGCCGATGGAGCATGAGGCGGCGGTGGCCGCGCTCAAGGAGTGGTGGGCCTCGGAGAACTGAGGCCGTGAAACGGGGTCATGTTTCACGTGAAACATGACCCCGGACAGCAGCAGGGGCGGTGTTTCACGTGAAACATGAGACACCGCCCCTCGCCATATCTGCCTTACTTCGAGTAGTCCTTCAGGCAGAGCAGGAAGTTACTGCCGTCACCGCTCTCGGTGTACGAGTACTGGAAGTCCTTCGCGGCCGCTGTGCACTTGGCGTTGGCCTCCGACTCGGAGTACTTGCCGCTGATCTTGGCGAGCACCGTGTACTCGGCCTTCGAGTCGCTGCACTTCACGACCTCAAGGTCAGGGTTGGTGTCACTGGTGCTGCCGCGGTGCATGCAGTCGCCGACCTTTGCGGTGTCGGCGTCGTCCTGGCTCGATATGAAGCTGAAGATGGCCGCGCCGGCAGCGATCAGGACGATGACGCCGAGCCGGATCATCTTGGGGCTGAACTTGCGCTTCGGCTGCGGGGGGACCGGGGCGTACGGGCCGCCCTGGGGAGGAAAGCCGGGCTGGCCGGGCTGCTGCGGGTAGCCGCCCTGCGGCGGATACGGAGCCTGGGCCTGCGGCGGGTAGGGAGCTTGCGCCTGGGCCGGGTACGGGGCCGGAGTCTGAGCCTGCGGCGGGTACGGCGCCGGAGTCTGCGGCTGGCCGTAGGGCTGCTGGTCCTGGGTGTACGGGTTCGGGTCCTGGGCGTATGGGTTCGGGCTCTGAGGCGGCGGAGTAGTCACTGGGGTCCCCCCTGGAACGTGGACGCATGGCACACGGCATGACCCATGGTCTGGCGTGCGGCATGATGCGAAATAAGACGCCCGTAAGCTACCTGCCCGCACTGACACCGCCGCGGCCCGGAGCGGCTCCGTATCAGTGATGTGACACTGTCCGGCGCTCAAAGTGGGCCATAGTCACAGCAACTGCTCCGTAGACGACGGCCACGGTGAGCACCAGCACCGCCGAGCGGCCGTCAGGGGGCAGCATCAGCGCGGCCATCGCGGCGGCGCCGACGAAAGCGACGTTGAACAGCACGTCGTAGACGGAGAAGATGCGGCCGCGGAAACCGTCGTCGACCGAGAACTGCACGATCGTGTCCGTGGCGATCTTCGCGCCCTGTGTGGTCAGGCCCAGGACGAAGGCCGCCGCCAGCATGGGGGCGGTGGTGAACGGGAGGCCGAGGGCCGGTTCCAGAAGGGCGGCGCCCGCGGCGCACACGGCGATCCAGCGGCCGGGGCCGAGTCGTCCAGCGGCCCAGGGCGTCACCACGGCCGCAACGAAGAAGCCGGCGCCGGACACCCCCAACGCCAGCCCCAGCAGGCGCAGTCCGTCGTCCGGGGTCGATGAGAGGGCGTAGCGGCAGAGCATGAGCAGAAGGACGGTCAGGGCGCCGTAGCAGAAGCGCATCAGCGTCATCGCTGCGAGAGCCCAGACCGCTTCCCGGCGTTGCGGGGCGGCGAGATGCCGTACGGCCGCTGTCAGGTCCCGGGCGGTGCCGGCGAGCGCTGTGGCGAGTCGGGGGTGGGTCAACGCGCGGTCGGGGCCGAGGAGTTCGGGGGCCATGCGCAAGGACGTGAGGGCCGCGCAGAGGTACAGGGCTGCTCCCAGCAGTACCACCGCGGCGTCGGTGTCCGCGACCAGCAGCCGTACGAGGAAGGCGAGGCCGCCGCCCAGCGTCGCCGCCAGTGTTCCGGCCGTGGGGGAAAGGGAGTTGGCGACGACCAGGCGCTCGTCGTCGACCACGCGTGGGAGTGCGGCGGACAGGTCGGCGAGGACGAAGCGGTTGACGGCGGTGACGCACAGGGCGGAGACGTAGAAGAGCCAGTCCGGGACGTGACTCAGCATCAGGACGGCGGTGGCCGCGGCCAGCAGGGCGCGCAGCAGGTTGCCGTAGAGGAAGACCTGGCGGCGGGGCCAGCGGTCCAGGAGGACGCCGGCGAAGGGGCCGATGAGGGAGTACGGGAGGAGCAGGACCGCCATCGCGGAGGCGATGGCGGCGGCCGAGGTCTGTTTCTCCGGGGAGAAGACGACGTAGGCGGCGAGTGCGACCTGGTAGACGCCGTCCGCGCCCTGGGAGAGCAGGCGTACGGCGAGCAGGCGCCGGAAGCCCTGGAAGCGCAGGAGGATGCGCAGGTCACGGACGACGGCCATGGGCACAGCCTCACATACGAGGAGGGTCCCCGGGCGCAATGCCCGGGGACCCTCGACGAACGGACCGGTGGCGGGCTTTAGCGCTCGACCTCGCCCTTGATGAACTTCTCGACGTTCGCGTAGGCCTCGTCGTCGAAGTACTGCACCGGCGGGGACTTCATGAAGTAGCTCGACGCGGAGAGGATCGGGCCGCCGATGCCGCGGTCCTTGGCGATCTTCGCGGCGCGCAGGGCGTCGATGATGACACCCGCGGAGTTCGGGGAGTCCCAGACCTCCAGCTTGTACTCCAGGTTCAGCGGGACGTCGCCGAAGGCGCGGCCTTCGAGGCGGACGTAGGCCCACTTGCGGTCGTCGAGCCACTGGACGTAGTCCGACGGGCCGATGTGGACGTTCTTCTCGCCCAGGTCGCGGTCCGGGATCTGCGAGGTGACGGCCTGCGTCTTCGAGATCTTCTTGGACTCCAGGCGGTCGCGCTCCAGCATGTTCTTGAAGTCCATGTTGCCGCCGACGTTGAGCTGCATCGTGCGCTCAAGGCGGACACCGCGGTCCTCGAACAGCTTCGCCATCACACGGTGCGTGATGGTGGCGCCGACCTGCGACTTGATGTCGTCGCCGACGATCGGGACGCCGGCCTCGGTGAACTTGTCCGCCCACTCCTTGGTGCCGGCGATGAAGACCGGGAGGGCGTTGACGAAGGCGACCTTGGCGTCGATGGCGCACTGGGCGTAGAACTTCGCCGCGTCCTCGGAACCGACGGGCAGGTAGCAGATCAGGACGTCGACCTGCTTGTCCTTGAGGATCTGGACGACGTCGACCGGGGTCTCGTCGGACTCCTCGATCGTCATGCGGTAGTACTTGCCCAGGCCGTCGAGGGTGTGACCGCGCTGGACCGTGATGCCCTTGTTCGGGACGTCGCAGATCTTGATGGTGTTGTTCTCACTGGCACCGATGGCGTCGGAGAGGTCGAGGCCGACCTTCTTCGCGTCGACGTCGAACGCCGCGACGAACTCGACGTCACCGACGTGGTACTCGCCGAACTGGACGTGCATCAGGCCGGGCACCTTGGCCGCCGGGTCGGCGTCCTTGTAGTACTCGACGCCCTGTACCAGTGAGGCGGCGCAGTTGCCCACGCCGACGATGGCTACGCGAACCGAACCCATTCCGGTTGCTCCCTGTGTGTGCGAGGTGAGGCCCTGACTGGACCTCATGTGGTGGTTTCGTCGGACGGATCCGGCCCGGGGGTGGCGCCCCCGAGCCGGGGCAGGCCGCCCGACTCCCCAGATGTGCTGTCCTGCTGAGCGGAGCCTCCGGAGGCGGGACCCTTCAGGTCCCGTCCGGCTCGCTCGCTCTCGATGAGCTCGTTCAGCCAGCGCACTTCGCGCTCCACGGACTCCATTCCGTGGCGCTGCAGCTCAAGCGTGTAGTCGTCGAGGCGCTCCCGGGTCCGCGCCAGGGAGGTGCGCATCTTGTCGAGACGCTCCTCCAGCCGGCTGCGGCGACCCTCCAGTACGCGCATGCGTACGTCGCGTGACGTCTGCCCGAAGAAGGCGAAACGAGCGGCGAAATGTTCGTCCTCGTACGCGTCGGGCCCCGTCTGCGAGAGCAGTTCCTCGAAGTGCTCCTTACCTTCCGCCGTCAACCGGTAGACGATCTTGGCGCGACGTCCGGCGAGGGTGGCGGTGAGGGCGTCCTCGGGGGTGTTCCCTGTCTCCTCGATCAACCAGCCGTTGGCGACCAGCGTCTTGAGGCAGGGGTAGAGCGTCCCGTAGCTGAACGCACGGAACACACCGAGTGACGTATTGAGTCGTTTGCGCAGCTCATAGCCGTGCATCGGGGATTCGCGGAGCAGGCCGAGGATGGCGAACTCAAGGATGCCGGAGCGTCTGCTCATCGTCGCCTCCCTCCTGTCCGCGGTCCGGCCGTGACGGCCTTTATGCCGAGCTGATGTATCGACTCGATACATCCAGACGATAGAACGGCCTTCCGGATGCGACAAGTGGGGAGATGGTGAGCGGCGTCACATCACTGATTCGTTGGAATCAAGTTGCCTGATTTGGGGTGAACTTCGGGGCTAAGCAGGTTTTGACGGTGCGTAGTCTGTGCGGCATGCACACCACCGGGAACCAAGTGACGCGTGGGGGCGTCGACGTCCTCGGTGCGGTACGGATGAATGCAGAACCGACCACATCCGTACTTCGGGGGGACCGGAAACCAGCCGCCGTTTCCAGGCGCGCACGGATGCGCCTGCCCGAGGAGTAATCGTTCGATGAGCGAGCACCGTCGCAAACCGCCGCAGCCGCAGGGAGGCGGACGTGCCGCGGCCCGACGCGGCCAGTCCGGACCGACCTCCGGCCGCCGCGCGGCACCGCGAGGCGCCACCACCGGGTCTCCCTCCGACTCCTATGGGTCGAACCCCGCAGAGCCGGGGGATGAGGAGCGCCAGTACGGCAGCCGCGCCGAAGCACGCAAGGCTGCCCAGAGAGGCGGCGGCCGTCGCAGAGAGCCCGCCGGCCAAGGTCCCGGCGGCCCGAACGGGCCCGGCCGGGGCAGAGGCCGCGCTCCCGCGTCCGGCAAGAAGAGGTTCATCGACTATCCGCGCTTCGACAAGTACGGATGGCGTCGCTGGATGCCCTCCTGGAAGCTTGTCTCCGGCCTGTGCCTGTTCTTCTTCGGCAGCCTGGTGGCCGCGGTCGGCGTCGGCTACGCGATGGTCGGCATCCCCAGCGAGAACGACGCGGCCAAGTCGCAGAACAACGTCTACTACTGGTCCAACGGCGATCAGATGGTCGCCACGGGCACCGGGGCCAACCGCCAGAACATCACCATCGCCCAGATTCCCCAGGCCATGCAGTGGTCGGTGATCTCGGCCGAGAACAAGAGCTTCTACACGGACTCGGGCGTCGACCCCATGGGCATCGCCCGGGCCCTGGCCAACATGGCCAAGGGCGGTGAGACGCAGGGTGGTTCGACGATCACCCAGCAGTTCGTCAAGAACACCTACCTGAGCCAGGAACAGACGGTCACCCGGAAGCTCAGGGAGATGTTCATCTCCATCAAGGTGGGCACTGAGCTCAGCAAGCAGCAGGTCTTGCAGGGCTACCTGAACACCTCGTACTACGGCCGCGGTGCCTACGGCATACAGGCCGCCGCGCAGACCTACTACGGCGTGGACGCGGTCAAGCTGACGCCGAGCCAGTGCGCCTTCCTGGCGGCCCTGTTGAAGGGCCCGACGTACTACGACCCCATCGGTGCCACGAACATCGATCCTGCGGCGACTTCCGATGCCAACCGCAAGCGCTCCGAGGCTCGTTGGGCCTGGATCCTGGAGCAGATGCACAACGACAAGCGCATCACGGACACCGAGTACCAGACGGCCATCAAGAAGTACCCCATGCCTCAGGGGCTCAAGGCGACCAAGGGCATGACCGGCCAGATCAGCTACCTGGTGGACACAGCCAAGAAGTACGTCCTGAGCCACTCGAACATCTCGCAGACCGCGTTCGACCAGGGCGGCTTCCAGATCTACACGACCTTCCAGAAGGACAAGGTCAACGAGCTGAGCGCGGCCGTGAAGAAGGTCCAGAAGGAGCGCATCGATCCGAAGAAGCGCAATCTGGACAAGTACGTCCAGTTCGGCGCGGCGTCGGTGGTGCCCAAGGACGGAGCGATCGTCGCCCTCTACGGCGGTGACGGTTACGAGAACGGCCACTTCACCAACAACGCCGACACCTCGGGTGTCCCCGTGGGTTCGACCTGGAAGCCGTTCGTGCTCGCCGCCGCCATGGAGTACGGCACGTACAAGACCGACGGCGTCGGTATCTCGCCGCTCAGCAAGTACAACGGCGACGACCATCTCAAGGTCCAGAACCAGGACGGCTCGTACGTCCTGAACAAGGACAACTCGATCTTCTACCAGAACAACGAGAGCAACTATCCCTGGGGTTACATCACGCTGCGCAAGGCGATGGAGCAGTCCATCAACACGCCGTACGTGCAGCTCGGTATGGACGTCGGGATGACGAAGGTGCGGGATGTCGCCAAGTCTGCGGGCATCCTGAGTGACAGCATGGCGAGAGATCTCAACGCGTCCTTCGCCATCGGTACGTCGACTCCCAGTGCGATCCGTATGGCCGACGCCTACGCGACGTTCGCCGCCTCGGGAAAGCAGGCGGACCCGTACTCGGTGACCGCCGTCAAGCAGGACGGACAGCCGGTGTCCGGCTTCACCAAGCCGGTCGCGAAGCAGGCGATTCCGGAGAACGTGGCGAACAACGTCACGAACACACTGGAGAACGTCATCCAGAACGGTACGGCCGAGAACGCGAAGGCTCTGGGCCGTGACGCGGCCGGCAAGACCGGTACCACCGACAGCAACAAGTCGGCCTGGTTCGTCGGCTACACCCAGCAGCTCTCGACATCGATCGCGATGTTCAGGGAGAACCCCAAGGACGCCGAGCTGCTCTCCATGAACGGCACGGCAGGGGTTGCGTCCATCCACGGTGGTGACATTCCGACGTCGATCTGGACCGAGTACATGGAGGGCGCGCTGAAGGGCAAGTCCGACCCCGGCTTCCCGGACGCCACCAAGATCGACAAGGTGTCGAACGAAGACGGTGCTCCGACTCCCACTCCGACGCCTGTCGTGACGCCGAGTGAGACGCCCAGCGAGACGCCGAGTGAGACGCCCAGTGAGACGCCGAGCTCGACACCTTCGGCCACCGAGTCCTGCAAGTTCAGCTGGCAGTGCAGCGACGACGGTGGCACCGACGGAGGGGTGACGTCGACGCCGACGGACACGGCCACTGCCACGGAATCTAGTGGCACCAGTAGAGGTGGCGACAACGGGGGCATCTTCGGAGGCGCAACCGGTTAGCTGCCATATCGCTCATGGAGGGTGTTTCACGTGAAACACCCTTCACCGGATGTTTCACGTGAAACGAGGGCCGCCGCATCCACGAGGTGCGGCGGCCCTCGGCGTACACCTAGGTCCGTACGGCAGGATGTCCCCCATGCCCAGTGCAGAACTGACGCCCACGAGCGTGCACGAGCCGGATCCGGTACGGCCGACCAAGGACGACGAGGTCGCCGCCGCCGGGAGTGAACTGATCGGTGGCCCCATCGGCCGGCGGGCTCTCCTGGGGACGTCCTGGTGGACTCCCGTACGGGTCGTCGCGCTGGTGGCGATCGGCATGTTCGCCCTCGGTCTGGTCCAGAAGGCGCCCTGCTACACCAGCGGTTGGTTCTTCGGGGCCAGCTCGCAGTACACGCACGCGTGCTACTCGGACATCCCGCACCTGTATCAGGGGCGCGGTTTCGCCGACGGCCTCGTGCCGTACTTCGACAAGCTGCCCGGTGACATGCAGTACCTCGAATACCCGGTGCTGACCGGCGTGTTCATGGAGGTGGCCGCCTGGCTCACACCCGGCAGCGGCACCATCCAGCACCAGGAACAGTGGTACTGGATGGTCAACGCCGGGATGCTGATGGTGTGCGCGGCCATCATCGTCGTCTGCGTCAGCCGCACGCACGCCCGTCGGCCCTGGGACGGCCTGCTGGTCGCCCTGGCACCCGCCTTCGCGCTGACCGCCACCATCAACTGGGACCTCCTGGCGGTCGCTCTGACGGCCGCGGCGATGCTGATGTGGTCGCGGGGCCGTTCCCTCGCGTTCGGCGTCCTGTTGGGCCTTGCCACGGCCGCCAAGCTGTATCCCGTCTTCCTCCTCGGCCCGCTGTTCCTGCTGTGCTGGCGCGCGGGCAAGTGGCGGGACTTCGGGAAGGCGGTCGGAGGAACTGCCGTCGCCTGGCTGGCGGTCAACCTGCCGGTGATGCTCTTCGCCTTCGACGGCTGGTCGAAGTTCTACACGTTCAGTCAGGAACGGGGCGTCGACTTCGGGTCCTTCTGGCTGATCTTCGCCCAGAACTCCAGCGACCCGCTCAGCACCGACACCGTCAACACGTTCGCCACGCTGCTGATGCTGCTCTGCTGCGCGGGCATCGCGGCGCTCACGATGACCGCTCCGCGCCGGCCGCGCTTCGCCCAGCTGGCCTTCCTGATCGTCGCGGCGTTCATCGTGACCAACAAGGTCTACTCGCCGCAGTACGTACTGTGGCTGGTCCCCCTGGCGGTGCTGGCCCGGCCGAAGTGGCGGGACTTCCTGATCTGGCAGGCGTGCGAGGTGGCGTACTTCCTGGGGATCTGGTTCTACCTCGCGTACACGACCAGCGGAGACGCTCACAAGGGCCTGCCGACCGACGGCTACCACTGGGCCATCGGCCTGCACATCCTGGGCACGCTCTATCTGTGCGCCGTGATCGTGCGCGACATCCTCATGCCGGAGCGGGACGTGGTGCGCCTGGCGGGCGACGACGACCCCTCGGGCGGGGTGCTCGACAGGGCGGAGGACGTCTTCGTCTTCGGGGCCGCGGCCCGTCCCGGGCGGCACGCGGCCCCCTTCGACGGACCGCAGGTGGAGTGGGGCGGCGAGGGGCCGGCCGACCGTTCGCTCTGAGCGAACAGTCGCCGACCGGGCACGGGGCGACCACGCGAAAGGCCGTACACGGAAGGTTCCGTGTACGGCCTTTCGGCTGTTCAGAAGGGCTCAGCGATCCACGATGCGGTCGAACTGCGTGGTGGTGTGCCGCAGATGGGCCACCAGTTCCTCGCCCACCTTCGGCTCGGCCGCCTCCACCGGTACGAACAGGATCGAGACCTGCATGTGCGGCGGCTCGGCGAACCAGCGCTGCTTGCCGTCCCAGACGAACGGAGAAAGGTTCCGGTTGACCGTGGCGAGGCCGGCGCGGGCGACGCCCTTGGCGCGCGGCATGACGCCGTGCAGCGCCTTGGGGGCCTCCAGGCCCACCCCGTGCGACGTACCGCCCGCCACGACCACCAGATAGCCGTCCGAGGCCGCCTTCTGCTGCCGGTAGCCGAAGCGGTCGCCCTTGGAGACCCGGGTGACGTCCAGGACCGCACCGCGGTACTGAGTCGCCTCGTGGTCCCCCAGCCACAGCCGGGTGCCGATCCGGGCCCGGAAGCGGGTCTGCGGGAACTGCTGCTGCAGCCGGGCCAGTTCCTCGGCCTTGAGGTGGCTGACGAACATCGTGTGCAACGGCAGCCGGGCGGCCCGCAGGCGGTCCATCCAGCCGATGACCTCCTCGACGGCGTCCGAGCCGTCGGTGCGGTCCAGCGGGAGGTGGATGGCGAAGCCCTCCAGGCGCACGTTCTCTATGGCGGAGTGCAGCTGCGGCAGTTCCTGCTCGCTCACGCCGTGACGCTTCATCGAGGACATCACCTCGATGACCACGCGGGCGCCCACGAGGCCGTACACGCCGTCGATGGACGACACCGAGCGGATGACCCGGTCCGGCAGCGGAACGGGCTCCTCGCCGCGGCGGTACGGCGTCAGCACCAGCAGGTCACCGCCGAACCAGTCCTTGATCCGGGCGGCCTCGTACGTCGTGCCGACGGCGAGAACGTCCGCGCCGAGCCGCGTCGCCTCCTCCGCCAGCCGCTCGTGCCCGAAGCCGTAGCCGTTGCCCTTGCAGACCGGGACGAGCCCCGGGAACTGCCCGGCAACGTGCTTGTGATGCGCCCGCCAGCGCGCGGTGTCGACGTAGAGCGTGAGCGCCATGGCCGGACCTGGAACCTTTCGGGTGGCTGCGGTGTATCAGAAGTATGGAAGCTGTCGACGTTATCGAAGCGAGGACCGTGAGGTCAGCGGCGCGACATGTAGATGTCGAGCGCCTTGTGGAGCAGCTTGTTGAGCGGGAAGTCCCACTCGCCGAGGTACTCGGCGGCCTGCCCGCCGGTGCCCACCTTGAACTGGATCAGACCGAAGAGGTGGTCGGTCTCGTCCAGCGAGTCGGAGATGCCGCGCAGGTCGTAGACGGTGGCGCCGAGCGCGTAGGCGTCGCGCAGCATCCGCCACTGCATCGCGTTCGAGGGCCGGACCTCACGCCCGATGTTGTCGGAGGCGCCGTAGGAGTACCAGACGTGTCCGCCGACCACGAGCATCGTCGCCGCCGACAGGTTCACCCCGTCGTGCCGGGCGAAGTACAGCCGCATCCGGTTGGGGTCCTCGGTGTTGAGGGCCGTCCACATGCGCTGGAAGTACGACAGTGGGCGGGGCCGGAAGTGGTCGCGCACCGCCGTGATCTCGTACAGCCGCTGCCATTCCTCAAGGTCGTGGTAACCGCCCTGGACGACCTCGACACCGGCCTTCTCGGCCTTCTTGATGTTGCGGCGCCACAGCTGGTTGAAGTTCTTGTGGACCTCTTCGAGAGAGCGGTTCGCCAGCGGCACCTGGTAGACGTAGCGCGGCTGGACGTCGCCGAAGCCCGCGCCGCCGTCCTCACCCTGCTGCCAGCCCATGCGGCGCAGCTTGTCGGCCACCTCGAAGGCGCGCGGTTCGATGAAGTCGGCCTCGATGTCCCGCAGTCGCTTCACATCGGGGTTCTGGATGCCGGCCTTGATGGAGACGGCCTCCCAGCGCCGGATGATGACCGGCGGGCCCATCTTCACCGAGAAGGCGCCCTGGTGCTTGAGGTGGGCCAGCATCGGCTGGAGCCAGTCGTCCAGATTCGGCGCGAACCAGTTGATGACCGGGCCCTCGGGCAGATAGGCCAAGTACCGCTTGATCTTGGGGAGTTGGCGGTAGAGGACCAGGCCCACGCCGACCAGCTCGCCGGTCTTCTCGTCGATCCAGCCGAGGCTCTCGGAGCGCCACTCCGCCTTCACGTCAGCCCAGGCCGGGACCTGCATGTGGCTCGCCGAGGGCAGGCTCTGGATGAATGCCAGATGCTGCTCACGGCTGATGGTCCTCAGGGTCAGGCTCATTCGGGGCGCTCCTCGGGCTGGGGTGTCCCCATGGGTACAGGGGCTCCGGCTCTCGCGCCGAAGCCTACTGCGCCTTACGAGCGCCCCGACTGGGCGTATGCAACCTTCGCCTCGGCCTGTTGGCCGCCAAGGCGTTCCGTGCTGTTTTACCCGGAGTTCGGACTGCGGAGTCCGGCTCCTCAGTTGATGACGCCGCCGAACAGGCCGCCGTGCGCCATGCCGAGGAAGAATCCGACACCAGCGGCACCGAGACCCAGGATCAGGCCGAAGCGCTCCCTCGTCGTCTCGGAGATCCACTGCCCGTATGCGCCGGTGAGGATCCCCACCAGACCGGCCCAGGAGCTGAGCAGATGCAGGTTGTGGAAGAAGCCCGTGATGAACGCGGTCAGCCCGAGCACCAGGGTCACCGCGAGCAGCGTGTCCTGGAGCGGATGAGGCTTGCCGTCGGTGGCGAAGAGAGAACCGGCGGTGTTGGGTCGCAATGCCTGTGCCATGTGGCACCTCCTGCGGAAGGCGGCGCATCGTCGCGCCGGACGCACCCGATGTGTACAGATTGACGCTCTCCGCCACCGGATTTCAACCGGAAGCCGGTGTGCGGGTACTCTGTACCCTCTGCACTGGTGTCTGCCCATGTCACGACCCGGAATCCCCACAAGGGGCATCCGATGTCAGTGGCGGCTGTTTTACTGGCACACACTGTTGCTTACGCATCACAACCCTCCTGCCACGGATCGACCGTGGCCGCTGAGTCCAAAGGAGGTGGGTTCCACATGCGTCACTACGAGGTGATGGTCATCCTCGACCCCGATCTGGAGGAGCGCGCTGTCTCCCCCCTGATCGAGAACTTCCTCTCCGTCGTCCGTGAGGGCAACGGAAAGGTCGAGAAGGTCGACACCTGGGGCCGTCGTCGTCTCTCGTACGAGATCAAGAAGAAGCCCGAGGGCATCTACTCGGTCATCGACCTGCAGGCCGAGCCTGCGGTCGTCAAGGAGCTCGACCGCCAGATGAACCTGAACGAGTCGGTCCTCCGGACCAAGGTCCTCCGCCCCGAGACCCACTGAGCATCCAGCTCAGCTGATCTCGGGATTCGAGTAGCAGCACCAAGCAGCCAGCAGCAAACCCGCCGAGAGGTTCCCCCATGGCAGGCGAGACCGTCATCACGGTCGTCGGCAATCTTGTCGACGACCCCGAGCTGCGCTTCACCCCGTCCGGTGCGGCGGTCGCGAAGTTCCGTGTCGCGTCCACTCCCCGCACCTTCGACCGCCAGACGAACGAGTGGAAGGACGGCGAAAGCCTCTTCCTCACCTGCTCGGTCTGGCGTCAGGCGGCGGAGAACGTCGCCGAATCGCTCCAGCGAGGCATGCGCGTCATCGTGCAGGGCCGGCTGAAGCAGCGGTCCTACGAGGACCGTGAGGGCGTCAAGCGCACGGTCTACGAACTGGACGTCGAAGAAGTCGGCGCCAGCCTGCGCAGTGCCACGGCCAAGGTCACCAAGACCGCCGGTGGCGCTCGCGGTGGCCAGGGCGGCGGTTTCGGCGGTGGCGGTGGCGGTGGCCAGGGTGGCGGCGGCTGGGGTGGAAACTCCGGCGGCGGTCAGCCGGCCGGCGGCGCTCCCGCCGAGGACCCGTGGGCCACCAGCGCTCCTGCCGGTGGAAACGCGGGCGGCGGCGGTGGCGGCGGCTGGGGTGGAAACTCCGGCGGCGGTCAGCCGGCCGGCGGTGGCGGCGGCTACTCGGACGAACCCCCCTTCTAGGCCTTCGGGCCGAGGGTGGGTCGTACCCACACTTCTTGATCACACAGGAGATACACCATGGCGAAGCCGCCTGTGCGCAAGCCGAAGAAGAAGGTCTGCGCATTCTGCAAGGACAAGGTCCAGTACGTGGACTACAAGGACACGAACATGCTGCGGAAGTTCATTTCCGACCGCGGCAAGATCCGTGCCCGCCGCGTGACCGGCAACTGCACGCAGCACCAGCGTGACGTCGCCACGGCTGTGAAGAACAGCCGTGAGATGGCGCTGCTGCCCTACACGTCCACCGCGCGATAAGGGAAGGGTGACTGACTAATGAAGATCATCCTCACCCACGAGGTCTCCGGCCTCGGTGCCGCGGGCGACGTCGTCGACGTCAAGGACGGTTACGCTCGCAACTACCTGATCCCGCGGAAGTTCGCTATCCGCTGGACCAAGGGTGGCGAGAAGGACGTCGAGCAGATCCGTCGTGCTCGCAAGATCCACGAGATCCAGACCATCGAGCAGGCCAACTCCGTAAAGGCCCGGCTCGAAGGCGTCAAGGTCCGTCTGGCCGTCCGCTCCGGCGACGCCGGTCGTCTCTTCGGTTCCGTCACCCCGGCCGACATCGCTTCCGCGATCAAGGCTTCCGGTGGCCCCGAGGTCGACAAGCGTCGTATCGAGCTGTCTGCCCCGATCAAGACCCTGGGCGCCCACGAGACGTCCGTGCGTCTGCACCCCGAGGTTGCCGCCAAGGTCAACATCGAGGTCATCGCAGCCTGATCGCTGCACTCGGCACAGCTGAGAGAGGGGCCGCACCCGTTGGGGTGCGGCCCCTCTGCTGTTTCCGGGACGGCGGGATGCCGGGTGGCGTGCCGGATTGGGGGACGCTGCTCCGTCGCCCATGTTTCACGTGAAACGTGACGGTGGGGCGGGCGGTGTTTCACGTGAAACCGGTGTTTCACGTGAAACGGTCAGCGGGTCGCGCCCGTGACGACCCAGCGCCCCGAGCGGGCCCGCAGCAGGAGCGTCAGCATCCGCACCGCCATCATCAGGGTCATCGCTCCCCAGAGCGCGGTCAGTCCGGCGCCGAGGGTCGGTACGAGCAGGGCCACTGGAGCGAAGACCGCCAGGGTCACCACCATCGCCCCTGCGAGATACGGCCCGTCTCCCGCGCCCATCAGTACCCCGTCCAGGACGAAGACGACACCGCAGATCGGCTGGGAGAGCGCCACCATCAGCAGGGCGGGCAGGGCGGTGTCCTTGACGGTGGGGTTGCTGGTGAACAGGGGGAGGAAGAGCGGACGGGACAGGATCACCAGGAGACCGAGTACGACTCCGACGGCGATCCCCCACTGGACCATGCGGCGGCATGCGGCGCGGGCGCCCGCGGGATCGTCCGCGCCGAGGTAGCGGCCGATGATGGCCTGGCCCGCGATCGCGATGGCGTCGAGTGCGAAGGCCAGCAGAGACCACAGGGACAGGATGATCTGGTGGGCGGCGATGTCGGCGTCCCCCAGGCGGGCCGCGACGGCCGTGGCGATCAGGAGAATCGCTCTCAGGGAGAGCGTGCGTACGAGGAGAGGTGCGCCGGCCTGGGCCGAGGCTCGTATCCCTGCGGCGTCCGGGCTGAGGGAGGCGCCGTGTCGGCGGGCTCCGCGGACGACCACGACGAGATACACGGCCGCCATGCCCCATTGGGCGATGACGGTGCCCCAGGCGGAACCGGCGATGCCGAGGTCGGCGCCGTAGACGAGTCCTACGTTGAGGACGCCGTTGGCGACGAAGCCTGAGACGGCGACGTAGAGCGGTGTCTTGGTGTTCTGCAGTCCGCGGAGGACTCCGGTGGCGGCGAGGACGATCAGCATGGCCGGGATGCCGAGGGAGGAGATCCGCAGATAGGTCGTCGCGTAGGGGGCGGCGGTGTCCGAGGCGCCGAAGAGGCCGACGAGGGCGGGCGCCGAGGGGAGGACGACGGCTATGACGGTGGCGCCGATCAGCAGGGCGAGCCAGATGCCGTCCATGCCCTGGCGGATGGCGGCCTGGAGATCACCGGCGCCGACGCGTCGGGCGACGGACGCGGTGGTGGCGTAGGCGAGGAAGACGAAGACACTCACGGCTGTCGTCAGGAGGGCGGATGCGACTCCGAGTCCGGCGAGTTGTGCCGTGCCGAGATGGCCGACGATCGCGCTGTCGGCCATGACGAAGAGGGGCTCGGCGACGAGTGCGCCGAAGGCCGGGACGGCCAGCATGACGATCTCTCGGTCGTGCTGTCGTCGGGTGGCCCTGGTGGCCGCGGGAGCCTGTGTCATGAGCACTAATCTAATCGTCCACAGGTAAGAGATGCAATTGCTTTGTGACCCTTACCTCTGATCTCGCCTCGTGTCCTCTCGTGCACTGTTCGAAGCGATCTTGGTCCGATGTGGAAAGTTTTTCTTCTGCACAGCCGGTGGATGGGAAATGCGCAGGTCAGATTGGTTACGGCGGAAGTGGCGAGGGCTTGTTCACAGGGCTGTCCACCGGGTCGTGCACAGGTTTTGGCAGGTTCTCCACAGCATCAGGGCCGTCGTCCACATGGCCTGTGGATAACCAGATTGGCTGACGGTGCCCACAGGCCTACGGTGGACCGGTACCCGCCCCGTCCGTCGGACCGAGAACCATCACAAAACCGACGCGCCCGTACCGGAGTTGGGCGCTTCATTTGTCAGTGCCGTGCCGTAGAAATAAGGGGCACGGCGAGGTCCGCTCGACGGACGGGAGGAGGTGGCTCGGTGAGTATTTCCGAGCCCTTGGACGACCCGTGGGCCGAGAGCGGTCCCAGTGATCGTCTGCCCGCTTCCCGACGACGAGGTGACGGAGGCCGCGGCCGGGACGAACAGCACGACCGCGGCAGGGAGGGCGGCGAGTGGGAAGGCGCGGGTTCGGCCTTCGAACGCGTGCCGCCGCAGGATCTCGATGCCGAGCAGTCCGTGCTCGGCGGCATGCTCCTGTCCAAAGACGCCATCGCCGACGTCGTCGAGGTTCTCAAGGGCCACGACTTCTACAAGCCCGCGCACGAGACGATCTACCAGGCGATCCTCGACGTCTACGCCAAGGGCGAGCCGGCCGACCCGATCACCATCGCCGCCGAACTCACCAAGCGCGGTGAGATCAACAAGGTTGGCGGCGCATCGTATCTGCACACGCTCGTCCAGACCGTTCCGACGGCGGCGAACGCGGAGTACTACGCGGAGATCGTCCATGAGCGCGCCGTCCTGCGCCGCCTGGTCGAGGCCGGCACCCGCATCACCCAGATGGGATACGCGGCCGACGACGACGTCGACGAGATCGTCAACCGGGCCCAGGCCGAGATCTACGCGGTCACCGAGCAGCGGACCAGCGAGGACTACCTTCCGCTCGGCGACATCATGGAGGGCGCGCTCGACGAGATCGAGGCGATCGGCTCACGCAGCGGCGAGATGACCGGCGTGCCCACCGGGTTCACCGACCTCGACTCGCTCACCAACGGTCTGCACCCGGGCCAGATGATCGTCATCGCGGCCCGTCCCGCCATGGGCAAGTCCACACTCGCGCTCGACTTCGCTCGCGCGGCGTCGATCAAGAACAACCTCCCGAGCGTCATCTTCTCCCTCGAAATGGGGCGCAACGAGATCGCGATGCGCCTGCTGTCCGCCGAGGCGCGGGTCGCCCTGCACCACATGCGCTCCGGCACCATGACCGACGAGGACTGGACGCGTCTGGCGCGCCGGATGCCCGAGGTGTCGTCCGCGCCGCTCTACATCGACGACTCCCCGAACCTGTCGATGATGGAGATCCGCGCGAAGTGCCGTCGGCTCAAGCAGCGCAGCGACATCAAGCTGGTGATCATCGACTATCTGCAGCTGATGCAGGCCGGTGGCTCCAAGCGACAGGAGAGCCGTCAGCAGGAGGTCTCGGACATGTCCCGAAACCTCAAGCTGCTGGCGAAGGAGCTGGAGGTCCCGGTGATCGCGCTCTCGCAGCTCAACCGTGGTCCCGAGCAGCGCACGGACAAGAAGCCGATGGTGTCCGACCTGCGTGAGTCGGGCTCCATCGAGCAGGACGCCGACATGGTCATCCTGCTGCACCGCGAGGACGCGTACGAGAAGGAGTCCCCGCGCGCGGGCGAGGCCGACATCATCGTGGGCAAGCACCGTAACGGCCCGACGGCGACGATCACGGTCGCCTTCCAGGGTCACTACTCGCGCTTCGTGGACATGGCGCAGACCTGACCGGGCGGCTGTAGGCGGCAGACCCGGTGCCGTGTCCCGAGAAATGTGCTCGACGTACGGCCGTCCCGCCGGATGGACTGGAGGCATGACGACATCTCAGGACGACTTGCTTCCCGGTACCCGCCGGGCTCTGCTGCATCGGATCGCCGTGGCCCAGGCCGAGGGGCGGGCGCCTTCGTTGGTCGCTGCGGTCGTGCGGGGCGGCCGGGCGGTGTGGCACGGCGCGCGGACCTCGGTGGACGGGCACGGGCCGGACGAGAACGTGCAGTACCGGATCGGCTCGATCACCAAGACCTTCACCGCCGTCCTGGTCCTGCGGCTGCGCGACGAGGGCGTCCTCGACCTCGGTGACCCGCTGGAGAAGCATCTGCCCGGCACCGGCGCGGGGGAGGCGACCATCGCCCAACTCCTCGCACACACGGGCGGGTTGGCGGCCGAGTCCCCCGCGCCCTGGTGGGAGCGGACGCTGGGTTCCCTGCGTCCGGAGCTCCGCGATGTGCTGGGCGAACAGCCGCTACTGCATCCGGTCGGCCGCCGCTTCCACTATTCGAACCCGGGCTATTCGGTGTTGGGCGCGCTCGTCGAGGAGTTGCGGGGCGCTCCGTGGGAGGACGTACTCCGGCGGGAAGTGCTCGAACCCCTGGGCCTCGACCGTACGAGTGCTCAGCCGCAGGCACCGCACGCGGGCGGCTGGGCGGTGCATCCGTGGGCCGACGTGCTGTTGCCGGAACCCTCCGAGGACCTCGGTCTCATGGCGTCGGCCGGTCAACTCTGGTCCACCACCGGGGACTTGGCGCGGTTCGCGGTGTTCCTGGCCCACGGGGACGACCGGGTGCTGAGCGCGGAGTCCGTACGGGAGATGCGGACTCCAGCGGCACCGGCCGAGGCCGCCGATGTGGTGGACGGTTCCGCCTACGGTCTCGGTCTCCAGGTCCAGCACCGCGACGGTCGGCTGCTCGTCGGCCATTCCGGATCGCTGCCCGGCTTCCTGGCGAACCTCACCATCAGTCTGGCAGACGGCGTCTCGGCGGTAGTGCTGGCCAACTGCACCTCGGGACCGCTGCTGTCGTCGGTGGGCGCCGATCTCGTCCGCATCGTCGCCGAGGCCGAGCCGAGGATTCCCGAGCCATGGCGCCCGATGCCCGAAGTCGACGCCGCCGCGCTGGAGTTGGCGGGGCAGTGGTACTGGGGGACACACGGCTTCGCCCTGCGGCTGACGGCCGACGGAGGGGCCTCGCTGGAGCCGCTGGCCGGCAACGGCCGCCGCTCGCGGTTCCGGACCAACGGCGACGGCACCTGGACCGGGCTGGAGGGTTACTACGCCGGAGAGCTCCTGCGGCCCGTACGACGCCCGGACGGGTCCCTGGGTCACCTGGACCTCGGATCGTTCGTCTTCACGCGTCAGCCGTACGACGGGAGCGCTTCTGTACCGGGTGGGGTGGACCCGGAGGGATGGCGGGGGATCCGCTAGCCGCCGTAGTCGGGGAGGCGTCGTGTTTCACGTGAAACACGACGCCTCCCGCTGTCGGCCGGGGCGGATCCTTCGCTCTCACTTCGGAGGAGAGGTCGATTCCAGAGGAGAGGTCTCTTCAGAGGGGGAGCTTGAAGCCCACGTGGGAGGCGGTGAAGCCGAGGCGGTCGTAGAACCGGTGGGCGTCGGTGCGGGTGACATCGGAAGTCAGCTGGACCAACTGGCAGCCCTGGTGGCGTGATTCGGCGATCGCCCACTCGATGAGCTGTGTGCCCAGGCCGCTGCCCCGCTCGTCCGCGTGGATGCGTACGGCCTCGATGATCGAGCGGGTGGCGCCCTTGCGGGACAGCCCCGGAATGACCGTGAGCTGGAGAGTGCCGACGACGCGGCCCCCGCGGACGGCGACGACCAGGTGCTGGTTCGGGTCGGCGGTCAGACGGTCCAGCGCGGCCAGGTAGGGCGTCAGGTCGTCCGGGGACTCGCGTTGGGAACCCAGGGGGTCGTCGGCGAGCATGCCGACGATGGCGGGGACGTCCTCGGTGACCGCGGCTCGTATCTCAAGATCTCCCATGACCACACCTTAGGCAGAGGTGTACGAGTGGGGGACGGACCTATGCGGGGACGTTCATCGACTCCACGACCCGGACCAGTGGCGCCAGTTCGGGGTTCGTGGCCGCCGCGTCGAGTGCCTCGCGCAGGGCGGTGTCGTTGGTCGGGCGGGCCTCTTCGAGCAGGGCGAGGCCGGCCTCGGAGACGTTCGTGTAGATGCCCCGGCGGTCGGTCGGGCACAGGTACCGCGCGAGCAGGCCGCGGTCCTCCAGCCGGGTGACCAGGCGGGTGGTGGCGCTCTGGCTGAGGACGACCGCGTCGGCGACCTGCCGCATCTGCAGATGGCCCCCGTCGCCGTCGTGCTGCCGGCTGAGCACGTCGAGCAGCGAGTACTCGCGCATGCTCAGGTCGTGCTTGGCCTGCAGGGCGCGCTCGATGTGCGCCTCGATCCTCCCGTGCAGCAAGGAGAGGGCGCACCAGCCCTGGGCGAGGGCGGTGAGTGCGGGGTCCGTCGCTGTCATTGGCGTTTCCTCCGTCCCGGAGCGGCTGAACCCAGGATAGAGCACAGATGGAATAGTCCGCGCTTGCATATAGCCCGCGCCTGCAACTATTGTGAACGCAGGCAAGGCGCTCCTGCAATTTTCTGGGAAGGGTACCTCCACATGCCTCTCGCGCTTCTGGCCCTCGCGATCGGGGCCTTCGGAATCGGCACGACCGAGTTCGTGATCATGGGCCTGCTGCCCCAGGTCGCGGGTGACTTCGGGGTCTCCATCCCCACCGCAGGACTGCTGGTCACCGGCTACGCGCTGGGTGTGGTGATCGGCGCCCCGCTGATGACCGTGCTCGGCACCAAGGTCCCCCGCAAGCGGATGCTGATGCTGCTGATGGGCCTGTTCATCGTCGGCAACCTGCTTTCCGCCGTCGCCCCCAGCTTCTCGGTGATGCTGATCGGCCGCGTGGTCGCCTCGCTCGCCCACGGTGCGTTCTTCGGCATCGGCTCGGTCGTCGCGGCCGAACTGGTCGCCCCGGACAAGAAGGCCGGAGCCATCGCCATGATGTTCACGGGGCTGACCGTCGCCAACGTCGTCGGCGTCCCGCTGGGCACCCTCGTCGGGCAGTCCGTCGGCTGGCGCGTCACCTTCGCCCTCGTCGCGGGCCTCGGCGTGATCGGCCTGGCCGGTATCGCCAAGCTCGTGCCCGACCTGCCCAAGCCCGAGGGCGTACGACTGCGGCACGAACTGGCCGCCTTCAAGAACACCCAGGTCCTGCTCGCCATGGCGATGACCGTCCTCGGCTTCGGCGGTGTCTTCGCGGCCATCACCTACATCGCGCCGATGATGACCCACGTCGCCGGCTTCGCCGACGGCTCCGTCACCTGGCTGCTCGTCCTCTTCGGCCTCGGCATGGTCGGCGGCAACCTCGTCGGCGGCAAGTTCGCCGACCGCGCCCTGATGCCCATGCTGTACGTCTCGCTGGGCTCCCTGGCCGTCGTGCTCGCGCTCTTCACGGTCACCGCGCACAACAAGATCGCGGCCGCCGTCACCATCGCCCTTATCGGAGCCCTGGGCTTCGCCACCGTGCCGCCGCTGCAGAAGCGGGTCCTCGACCAGGCACACGGCGCCCCGACGCTGGCCTCGGCCGTGAACATCGGCGCCTTCAACCTCGGCAACGCGCTGTCCGCCTGGCTCGGCGGCATCGTCATCGCGGCCGGCTTCGGCTACACCGCCCCGAACTGGGTCGGCGCCGTCCTCGCCGCGGCCGCCCTGGTCCTCGCGATCCTCTCGGCCGTCCTGGAGCGCCGCACCAGCGCCCGCGGCGCCGTCGTCGCGGCCGGTACGCCGAGCGGGCAGCGGGCCGCCGTCCACCACTGACCCGCCGGGCCGGAGCGGGGAGACGCGGGACCAGGGCCGTCCCCGTGCATCCCCGCCGGCCTCGCCCCCCGACCAACAGACGACCTCGCCGCCCAGACCACCAGCCGACCTCGGCTGTCCGACCACCATCAGAAACAGCAACACCCGCAAGGAGAAACCCTGATGAGCACCACCACCGCCGTAGCCCCGCTGACCATCCAGGACGCCGAAGCCCTGGTCGCCGCGGCCCGCCGGGCCGCGGAGGCCGCCGGGGTCACCGTGAGTATCACCGTGCTGGACGCGGGCGGCCATCTGCTTGCCTTCCGGCGGGACGACCGGGCCGTGCTGATCTCCGGTGAGACCAGCACCCGCAAGGCGTACACAGCGCTTCAACTGAACGCGCCCACCGCCGACCTCGTCGACGCCGTCCAGCCCGGAGGCCTCTTCCACACCCTGCCCACCGCGCTCGACCGGCCGCTGCTGTTCATCGCGGGCGGCATCCCGGTGCACCGTGACGGCCGGCTGATCGGAGCGGTCGGGGTCGGTGGCGGTGCGCCCGCGCAGGACCACGGCTTCGCCCAGGCCGCCGTAGAGGCGCTTGTCTGACGTCTGTTGGTGACGGAGACGCCGGTTCTCGACGAGGTAGGTCGGGAACCGGCGTTGTGTGTGTCCGGAGACCGTCAGCCGGCTGCGACCGTCAGGGGGGCGAAGCGTCGTGTCCAGTCGCCGGGAAGTTCCGCGATGCCGTACGTCATCACGGAGTTGAAGGCGGAGGAGGCGAGGCCGTGTTCCTTCGCCCAGGACAGCAGGTCTTCGTGGCGTACGTCGATGTCGGTGCGCAGGGGACGGTCTGTGCGGGCGGCGAGGGAGGCGAGGAGGGCCTTCGCTGTCTCCGTGTCCTGTGCGATCAGCGGGCCCACGACCTGGGTGTCCATGTTGGGCCAGGCGGCCGCGTAGCCGATGATCCGGCCGTTCTCCTCCGCGACCCTCAACTGGTCGGAGAAGGCGGGCAGTCGCGTGATCAGGGGCGTGCGATCGGTGCCGAAGACCGCCTCGTCGAGGCGCAGGATGCCGGTGAGGTCCTCGGCCGTGGCCGCACGGGTGGCGATCTGGGACTCGGGCCCGGCCGGCGTGAAGTGACCGCGCAGCGTTTCGGCCCGGCCGGTCGCCTTGAAGCCGAGTTCTTCGTAGAGCGGGCGGCCGTACGGGGTCGCGTACAGGGTCAGTGGTGTGGTGCCCATCTCTGACACCAGGTGGCGCATCAGGTGGCGTCCCACGCCCTGACGGGCGTACCGCTCGGCGACCAGGACCATGCCGATGGCAACCAGGTCCGGGCGGTCCTGCGGGCCGTACTCCGTGGTGACGCATGCCGCGAGGAGACCGCCCTCGGGGGCGTCGATGCCGTAGCCCTTCCCGGCGCTCAGGAGAAAGCCCCACTTGTGTTCCTCGCGTGGCCACCCCCGGTCCTCGGACAAGTCGGCGCAGGCGAGGCGATCGCGGAGCGTCAGTCGGCGGATGGGCAGAGCGGCGAGGGAAGGAGTCGGCACGCAGGTCAGGCTGTCTGACGTGCGTTGTCGGCGTCCACCTGTTTCCGGTGAGACGTACGTGCTTTTGGCCATGTCGTGATCAGCGGCACAACGCACCCCCTGAAGCCGGATGTTTCACGTGAAACACCGGCGAACGGCGAGCGTCCGGCAGCCTCGCGGAAGGGGCCACAGTTCCGCCTACTAACCTCGTGGTTCATGGCGAGACTTCATCTCTTCGACCTCGACGGCACTTTGCTGCACGGAACCAGCGCGCCCCTGGAGATCTCCCGTCAGCTCGGCCTGGAATCCGAGACGGTGGAACTTGAGCAGGCGATCTCGACCGGGCTGATCGGGCCGCCGGAGTATGCGACCCGCGTGTACACGCTGTGGGCGGATCTCACCGAGGCGCATGTGGCGGCGGCCTTCGAAGGGGCCCCTTGGCTGGCACGGATCCGTGAGGTCTGGGCCGAGATCAGGAACGCCGGCGAATACTGCGCCGTCGTATCGCTCTCGCCTTCCTTCTTTGTGGAACGGCTCACGGGCTGGGGTGCTCACGCGGCACACGGATCGCTGTTTCCCGCCGTGCCGTTCACAGCGCCGTCCATGGACCTGGCCGGAGTCCTCAACTCCGCTGCCAAGGTGGTGATCGCGGACCGGCTGTGTGAGGAATTCGGGGTGACGCGGGCGGACTGCGTCGCGTACGGCGACTCGATGTCGGACAAGGACCTGTTCGGTGCCGTGCCCCTCTCCGTCGCGGTCAACGCGGATCAGCATTTGTCGGGCCTCGCGACCCACTCCTATGAGGGGCTGGATCTGTGGGATGCCTACGAATTGGTGCGCGGCGCCCGGTAGTTGAGGGAACCGATGGTTCGCCCGTCCCTCTGTTCGCAGGGGAGCGAGGCGACATTTGTGTGCGGAGCACGGACCGGTAGGGTCGACTCCGGTTCCTGTCCGGAGCTGGGCGCCGCGTGTGAGTACTGCGGGCAATGTCACACTCTCGCCTTACTTGTCCGTACGCAGTGGGAATGTGGGTTGGATGTGGCTGTATCGGCAGCTTGACCGAACGGGGAGAAGCAAGCCGTCCGCGCGGAAGCGGGAAGCTTCCGGCTGAGGAAGCGCGCAGACCGACCGAAAGATGTTCGAGGCGAGGCACACCATGGACGCTCCGACCACCCCGTCGGCCGACAACGGCACGTCCGGCGGCAGCGGCGGAGGCGGCTGGTTCACTCCGCGCAAGCAGCCGGAGGTGCCTCCGGGCGAAGAGCGTGGGACGAGGGAGGGACGGCGTCCGGCCGTGCTGCGTCCGGTCCGCAGGGGCGCGGCGGCGGGGAGCAAAGAGCCTCCGCCCACGGCGAGTTCGGCCCCATCGACTCCACCAGCGGTGTCGGCTTCGGCGGCCTCATCGACTCAACCGGCCCCGGCGGCCCCACCCGCCCCACCGGCTTCGAGCGGTGAAGGTGCCGCGTCTCATCCGGACGGGTACGCCGCTCAGCGGGACGTGCCACCCGCACAGCAGCGAATACCGGCGGCCGTGACCGCCCCGCAGTCCTCGCCCTCTGCCCAGCGCTCAACTCCCGCCCAGCCCATGGCTCCCGCGCCGGCAGCACCCCCGCCTCCCGCTCCGCAGCCCGCCGCACCCGCTCCGGCCGTCGCCGAGGCTGGCCCGGCCGCCTCCACCCCCGCCCCTGTGCGGGTGCCCGCTCAGCGTTCGTCCGGCCCCGCCGCCGAGAAGGCCTCACCGGACGCCGTCCTCATCCGCCGGACGATGGCCGAAGTCGGCGCCGTGGCCGACAAGGTCACCTCGTACTTCTACGCGCTGCTCTTCGTACGTCACCCCGAGCTGCGGTCGCTGTTCCCGGCGGCGATGGACACCCAGCGGGACCGGTTGCTCAAGGCGCTGCTGACAGCCGCCGAGCACATCGACAACACCGAGGTCCTCGTCGCGTATCTGCAGAATCTCGGCCGCGGCCACCGCAAGTACGGCACCCGGCCCGAGCATTACCCGGCTGTCGGTGAGTGCCTCATCGGTGCCCTGAACAAGTACGCCTCCGCCGTCTGGGACGCCGAGATGGAGGCGGCCTGGGTGCGGGCTTACACGACGATCTCGCAGGTCATGATCGACGCTGCCGCCGCGGACGAACTGCGGGCTCCGGCCTGGTGGCACGCGGAGGTCGTCACCCATGACCTCAGGACCCGGGACGTCGCCGTCGTGACCCTCCGCCCGGATCAGCCCTATCCCTTCCTCGCCGGGCAGTACACGAGCCTGGAGACGCCCTGGTGGCCGCGGATCTGGCGGCACTACTCGTTTGCCTCGGCGCCCCGCTCGGACGGGCTGCTGACCTTCCACGTGAAGGCCGTTCCGGCGGGCTGGGTCTCGAACGCGCTGGTGCACCGCGCCCGGCCCGGCGACGTCATCCGGCTCGGACCGCCGACCGGCTCGATGACCGTGGACCACACCACCGACAGCGGACTGCTCTGTGTCGGCGGCGGCACCGGCATAGCGCCGATCAAGGCACTGGTCGAGGACGTCGCCGAACGCGGCGAGCGGCGCCCGGTGGAGGTGTTCTACGGCGCCCGTACCGACCACGACCTCTATGACATCGACACGATGCTCCGGCTCCAGCAGTCGCATCCGTGGCTCGCGGTCCGGCCGGTCGTCGACCGGCAGGGGAACCTCCAACTCCCGGACGCCATACGCACGTACGGGCCCTGGAACGAGTACGACGCCTACGTCTCGGGCCCGCCCGGAATGATCCGCAGCGGTGTCCACGCCCTGCGGGACGCCGGCATCCCGACGGAGCGCATACGGCACGACTCGGTCGAGGAACTGGTGGCCGCCGGGGACTGACCGGGTGCCGGAGGCCTCAGCCCAGGTCGGGCGCGTGCATCGCGAGGACTCCTTCGATGTTGCCGTCCAGGTAGTGCCGTAGGGACAGGGGCACGAGGTGGACGGACGCGATGCCTACCCGGGTGAACGGCACTCTGACGATCTCGTATTCGCCGAGGGGTTCGTCCACTTCGGGGCCGTGGCGTAGCGCCGGGTCCATGGACTCCAGGTGGCAGACGAAGAAGTGCTGCACCTTCACGCCGGTCGAGGCCGCGTCCGCGCCGATGTGCTCGACGGTGTCCACGAAGCAGGGCACCACGTCGGTGATCTTGGCGCCGAGCTCCTCGTACACCTCCCGATGCAGGGCGTCGACGACGGTGGTGTCCTCGGGTTCGACCCCTCCACCGGGCGTGACCCAGTAGGGATCGACACCTGGTTTGGTGCGCTTGATCAGGATCAGGGCGTCGCCGTCGAGGAGAACGGCACGTGCGGTGCGCTTGACCACGGGTCGGACGGTCATGGGAGAAATGTGGCCCGGCTGGTTCCACGTGAAACATCGCGGGACGTGACCTTGACGGTTCGGAGCGTGATGTTTCACGTGAAACCGGCGGGTTCGCCGCGGAACCGCGGCAAAGTGCCTGGTCAGCCCCAGTGGGCGGCGGCGCGATGGAGCCACTCGTGGGCGCGGGCGATGTGCGGCATCGCGAGAGTGCCGGTGCGGACCACGAGGAAATACGTCCGCAGCGGCGGAATCGCGGGTTCGTGGAGCGGGACGACCTCGCCGCGTTTCAGCGCCAAGGCGCACAGATAGCGGGGCAGCACCGCGAGCCCGGCGCCCGCGATCGCGCACGCGAGGACCGCGCGGAGGTCCGGCACGATCACGGTGCCCGGGGCGGCCGGGCGGGAGTCGAAAACGGAGGCCCAGTACCGGGAGACGAACGGCAGTGACTCGTGGACCTCGATCACGGGGAGGTCGTCCGGGACGGGCGTGTCCTTGGGGCCGAGTTTCGCGGAGCCGATCTGCTCGGCCCGGTGCGGGGCGGCGACCAGGACGTGCTCCTCGTCGCAGAGCGTTGTCGCGGTGAGCAGAGCACCGCGCGGACGGGCCGTGCTGATGGCCAGATCATGATGTCCGGCCGCCAGTCCCTCCAGGGTCTCCTCGGCGTTCCCGAAGGACGCCCGCAGTGCGAAGCCCTGGCCGTCGTCCCCGGTCAGCTCCGTGAGTGCGGGCAGGGCCCGTTCGGCGGTGAACTCGGGGGGACCGGCGAGATGCAGGGTGCGCAGCGAGGCGTCGTTGTCGGGACCCGTCTCGGCTATCTCCACGAGGGCGTCGAGATGAGGCGCGGCCTTGTGTGCGAGTTCGTCGCCCATGGTCGTGGGGGTGACCCCACGGGCCTGGCGCAGGAACAGGGGGCGGCCCAACTGCCGTTCCAGGGTGCGGATCTGGGACGTCACCGCCGGCTGTGAGAGGCCGAGCAGGGCCGCGGCGCGGGTGAAGGAGCCGGCCCGGTGCACGGTCACGAAGGTGCGCAGCAAGGCCAGGTCCATGGCTCGCACTCTCCTTTCCCCGCCCTTCCTCCGGCCCTGGGCAGGGCCCAACTATAAATAAGTCGATAGGCCTCTGTCGCTACTGTGATTGGACACTGACACAGAGTCAACTAGCCTTGTGCGCGCGGTTCTTCGCGCGGAGAACCGAGGACGGTCCGAGCCACGAGGGGGGAGGCTCGGACCGTCCGCTGTGCGTAGCCGGACACCGGCCGGCGGTACGTAAAGCGGTCACCGTGCCGACTCGTCCAGCGCACGCAGCACATCGGCCACCAGGTCCTCGGGGTCCTCGGCACCGACCGAGAGGCGAACGAAGCCCTCCGGTACCGCGTCCCCTCCCCAGCGGCCCCGCCGCTCGGCGGTGGACCGCACTCCGCCGAAGCTCGTCGCGTCGTCCACGAGCCGCAGCGCGTCGAGAAAACGCTCGGCACGCGCGCGCGTGGGCAGCGTGAACGAAACCACACACCCGTAGCGCCGCATCTGCTGCGAGGCGATCTTGTACGAGGGGTCGTCGGGCAGCCCCGGATAGCGCAGGCCCGACACGTCGGCCCGTTCGCGCAGGGTCTGGGCGAGGATCAGCGCGGTGGCGTTCTGCCGGTCGACCCGCAGCTGGAGGGTGGCGATCGAGCGGTGCGCGAGCCAGGCCTCCATGGGCCCGGGAATCGCGCCGACGACCTTGCGCCAGCGCCGTACGGCGGCCATCGCGGCGGCGTCGGTCCCGGCGACGTACCCGAGGAGGACGTCCCCGTGCCCGGTGAGCTGCTTCGTACCGCTCGCCACGGCGAAGTCGGCGCCGAGTTCCAGCGGACGCTGCCCCAGGGGCGAGGCGAGCGTGTTGTCCACGGCCACGAGGGCGCCACGCGCGTGTGCCGCCTCCGCGAGCCGTCGTACGTCGCACACGTCGAGCCCGGGGTTCGACGGGGTCTCCAGCCACAGCAGCTTGGCGCCGTCGAGGAGGTCGAGCTGGGCGTCCCCGCCGGTCGGCGCGGTGCGCACCTCGATGCCGTACGCCTCCAACTGCTCGCGCACCAGGGGCAGTACCTGATAGCCGTCGTCGGGCAGCACGACCGCGTCGCCCGCGCGCAGCTGCGAGAAGAGCACCGACGAGATGGCGGCCATGCCGGAGGCGAACACGAGCGTCTCGACGCCGTCCTGCCCGGGCGCCTCCAGCTCGCCGATCGCGTGCTCCAGGTGGGTCCAGGTGGGGTTCTCGTCGCGGCCGTACTTGTACGGGCCCGTCGCCTCGCCCGGGAGGTGGAAGTGCGCGGCGAACACCGGCCCGGGGAGCGTCGGTTCGTACTTGACCGGCTCGGGCAGCCCGGCCCGCACCGCACGGGTGCCGTCTCCTACGTCGCTCCTGATGCCTCCGTCTGCAGCGGAATCACTCATACCGCTCGTCCTTCCACTTCGTCCCGCACCGCGGCGAGCAGACCCTCGCTCGCCGCCTCCACCATCTCAAGACACCCTTCGAAGCCGTCCAGGCCCCCGTAGTACGGATCCGGGACGTCGAGGTCGTCCTCGTCGGCGCCCGGGTCGTAGGAGCGGAGCAGGTGGACCTTCTGGGCGTCCTGCTCGGTGGGGGCGAGGCGGCGCAGGGTCTTGCGGTGGCCGGAGTCGAGGGCGATGACGAGGTCCAGGCGGGCGAACCAGGAGGCCTGGAAGCGGCGGGCGACGTGGTCGGTGCCGTAGCCGTGCTCCTCCAGGACGGCGACGGCGCGCGGGTCGGCGCCGTCGCCCTCGTGCCAGCCGTCCGTGCCCGCGCTGTCGACCTCGACCAGGCCGTCGAGCCCGGCCTCCGCCACCCGCGCGCGGAAGACCGATTCGGCCATCGGCGAACGGCAGATGTTGCCGGTGCAGACGAAGCTGACGCGGTACGTCATCGCGCGCTCAGTCCCCTTCGGGCAGGACGACGTTGAGCGCCCAGGAGACGACCGAGATGATGAGGCCGCCCAGGACGGCGGTCCAGAAGCCCTCGACATGGAAACTCAGGTCGAACTTGTCGGCCAGCCATGAAGTGAGCATCAGCATCAGCGCGTTGACCACCAGGGTGATCAGGCCGAGGGTCAGGATGAACAGCGGGAAGGTCAGCACCTTGACGATCGGCTTGACCAGGAAGTTCACCAGGCCGAAGACCAGGGCGACGAGGAGCAGTGTCCAGACCTTCTTGAAGGTGCTGTCACCGGTCAGGGTGATCTTGTCGAGCAGCCATACGGCGACCGCCAGGGCACCCGCGTTGGCGATCGTCTTGACTAGAAAATTCTTCATGTGTCTGATCGTGACAGAAGAGATCGACTCCGAGCGTGGACGAGGGCGATGAAGGCATTCCGGTTGGACGAACTGGAGGCGGAGCGCGCCGCCAACGATGGTGCGTACCTGCAGTTCCTGCGCGAGAAGAACATGTCGGTCGGCCTGTACGCGCTCGATTCCGGTGAGCACGACCGGCAGCAGCCGCACAACCAGGACGAGGTGTACTTCGTGGTGAGCGGCCGGGCCGCGATCACCGTCGGCATGGAGACCACCCAGGTGGCGCGTGGCAGCGTCGTCTATGTGCCGGCCGGGGTGGCCCACAAGTTCCACCACATCAGCGAGGACCTGCGGGTGCTGGTCGTGTTCTCGCCCCCGGAGGCCTGACTCTCCACCCGAAGCCTGACCCGCGTCTCAGGGTTCCCTAGGGGAACGGTCAGGGGTGGACAAGGGATGCGAGGCCCCCGTTTCGCCTTCGCCCGCCCTAGCATCGAGTGCAGGACATCAGAGATCCGGTACGGGAGTGCCGGACACAGACCGGACCCGGTACGAGCGACGGGCGGAGAGGTACAGGACGAGGACAATGCGAGAGATCTTCGCGGGACTGCCGTGGTGGGTGAAGTGGGTCGCGGTGCCGGTCATCGCCCTGGTCGTGTTCGGCGGGCTGATAGCGACCGTCGTGGGCTTTGTCATCGGACTGCTCTTCAAGGCGCTGGTCTTCGTGGCCCTGGTGGGCGGACTGGTCTACGTCGTGCGGAAGTTCACGTCGAGTTCCTCCTCACGCAGCGACTGGTGAGGTCCCGCTGGGGCGACCGGTGATCGGTAACAGGAATCACCGGTTCCCTCGGGCGGGGGAAGTTTCCCGGACAGGTGGTCTACGGGCGGTGACGGGCGGTTAAAGTCCGGAATTCGACGCGGGGACGAACCCCGCGGGCGGCGCACCCCCTCCCCGTGTTCCCCGCACGGGCTGCCCCCTCGCGCTCCGGGAGTGACCCTTGGCCACGGTTGACACCGCACCCGTAGAACCACACGCACGCCCCACCCTGCCCGTCCCGCCCACATGGCCGCGCTCGGTGGCGGTCCCCGCACACCTGCGGCCGGTGGCGCAGCCGGGTCCGGTGGAACGGTCCGGTGCGGTGGCTCAGCCAGTTTTGGTGGAACGTTCGGGTCCGGTGCCACAGTTGCGTCCGGTGTCACAGCCAAGGCCGGTAGTACAGCCAAGTCCGGTGGTACAGCAGCGCCCGGTGCCGACTCCGCCGAGGCAGCGCTCCGCGAGGGCCACCGACCAGCAGCCCTTCACCGCGGCCCCTGACCGGCGGCCCTCCGCGACGGCCGACGGCCCGCAGCAGTCCGCCGTCACCCTCATCGGCTCCGTCCAACGGGCGATGCGCCTGCTGGAGTCCGTCGCCGGACACGAACATGGCGCCCCCGCCAAGCAGTTGGCCCGCGAGACCGGCCTCGCCCTTCCCACGGCGTACCACCTGCTGCGCACCCTCGTGCACGAGGGATATCTCCGGCGCGACAAGGGGCTGTTCTTCCTCGGGGAGGCGGCCGAGCGGCTGAGCAGCAGCGGGGCGCAGGAGAAACGTCGCAGCACGATCGTCGACGCGTTGGCGCGGTGGCGGGATTTGATCGGTGCGCCTGTGTACTACGCGATGTACCGCGACGGCGAGATCGAGGTCCTGTGTGTCTCCGACACCTCCGGCAGTCCGGCGGTCGAGGAGTGGGCGGACTTCCGTGAGACGGGGCACGCGCACGCGATCGGCCAGTGTCTGCTGGCCCAGTTGGACGAGGACGTCCGCCGCGACCACCTCGACCGCTACCCCGTGCTGTCCCTCACGCCGTACACCGTGCGCGACGGCCATGCCCTGGTGCGGCGCCTGGACCGGATGCGGCGGACGGAGCTGGTGGTGGAGCGTCAGGAGTACGCGCTGGGGACGGTCTGCGCGGCGATTCCGATCACGCTCGGCGCCACGGCCGCCACGATGGCCCTCTCCCTGCCCGCGCATCAGGCCGACCGACTGCCGGGCGCGGCGCGGCAGTTGCAGGCCGAGGTCGGCAGGCTTCTGGGGTCGCTCGCGCTCTCTATCAGTATCTGAAAACTTACTCCTTGTGATCTAACGTGTACGTTAAGCAATATTCCTTCAGTGTCACGGGGATCATTCCCAGCCAGGCGACGGCAGTTGACGGGATAGGCGATGCGCGAGTCCGTACAGGCAGAGGTCATGATGAGCTTCCTCGTTTCCGAGGAGCTCTCCTTCCGTATCCCGGTCGAGCTGGGCTACGAGACGTGCGATCCGTACGCCGTGCGGCTGACCTTCCATTTGCCGGGGGACGCACCGGTGACCTGGACCTTCGGCCGCGAGCTGCTGATCGACGGGGTGGGTATGGCGTGCGGGGAGGGCGACGTGCGGATCGAGCCCGTCGACCCCGAGACGCTGGGCGAGGTGCTGATCCGGCTTCAGGTGGGCAGCGACCAGGCGCTGTTCCGCACCGGCGCGGCACCGCTCGTGGCGTTCCTCGACCGCACCGACCGGCTGGTTCCGCTCGGTCAGGAGGGCGCCCTCGCCGACTTCGACACCCACCTCGACGAGGCGCTGGACCGCATCCTGGCGGAGGAGCAGAGCGCGGGGTGAGGTGTCGTGTCGGCGGCGGGGTCGGGAGTTGGCGTAACGCTTCGCCACGGACTCTGAAGCCGCACGGGCCGTGAAGCCGCTGGAAGCGCCGGGAACCCTGAAGGGCCCTGTGGAGTTCTGAAGGCCTCGGGTGAGGTTGAAGTACCGCGGGTCCGGGGATCCGCAGTAACGCTTCTGCGTGGCTCCCTGGGGCGGTTCTCGCCGCCCGCCGCAGTGCCTGCGGTGAATCAATCAGCGCCCACGGCGTCTCAGTGCTTGCGGCGCCGGCCCTTCCCGCCGCGCGCCGGAGCGGGCTTGGCGTTCGGCGCCGCCGTGGCCGACGCGGCTGTCGTAGCCGAGCCCGGTCCAGCCGCACCCGCCGGAACCGCCTCGCGCCCCGGTCGGTCCGCCGAGACCACCAGGGCCGCGAGGGCCGTGGTGACCGGTACCGATGCGACCAGGCCGATGGAACCCACCAGCGTGCGCACGATCTCCTCGGCGACCAACTCGCTGTTGGCGACCGCGCCCACGCTGCTCTGCGCGATGGAGAAGAGCAGCAACAGGGGCAGCGCGGCGCCCGCGTAGGCGAGGACGAGCGTGTTGACGACCGACGCGATGTGGTCGCGGCCGATGCGGATGCCGGCGCGGTACAGCCCGCGCCAGCCCATCGCGGGGTTCGCCTCGTGCAGCTCCCAGACCGCCGATGTCTGGGTGACCGTCACATCGTCGAGCACGCCGAGCGAACCGATGATGACGCCGGCGAGCAGCAGACCGCTCATGTCGATGGACGGGTACAGCCCGTGGATCAGGCCCGTGTTGTCGTCCGTGTTGCCGGTCAGCGCGGCCCAGCCGATGAACACCGAGCCCAGGACGCCGATCAGCACCAGCGACATCAGGGTGCCGAGCACCGCCACCGATGTTCGGGCCGACAGGCCGTGGCACATGTAGAGGGCGATGAGCATGATGGCGCTCGATCCGACCACCGCCACGATCAGCGGGTTCGAGCCGTGCAGGATCGCGGGCAGGATGAAGAAGTTCAGGATCATGAAGCTGATGGCCAGCGCGACCAGCGCCATGACACCGCGCAGCCGGCCCACCACCACGACGGCCAGCGCGAAGATCCCGGCGAGCAGTGCCATCGGGAACTTACGGTTCACATCGGTGACGGAGTACTGCAGATCCCTGGGCGCGGAGGGCTCGTACGCGACCACGACCTTCTCGCCCTGATGCAACTGCCGTGACTGGTCGGGCTGCACGATCTCCGTGAACGTACGGCCCTTGTCCTTGCCGGTGGAGACCGTGACCGTGGCCTTCTTGCAGGTGCCGCCCGCTTCCTGCGCCGCAGAGGAGCCCTCGGCGGTGGAGGTGTCCCCGGTCGAGCCTCCGCCCGATGCGTTCACCGAGGCGCAGCTCACGCTGATGACCTTGGTGACCGTCGCCTGCTGTGTCTGCCGGTCGAAGCCGACCCCGGTGCGCTTGTGCGACGGGGCGCCGCCGGGCCAGAGCACCACCATGCCGACCACGACCGCCACCGTGAACGGGATCAGGATCGCCGCGATGACCTTCCGCAGATGCCGGGAGACGGGGGCGGCGGGGCCGTGGTTGTGCGAGTGACCGTGTCCTCCACCGCCTGCTCCGGAACTGTGCCCGCCGTCGCCACCCGGGCCGTGTCCACCGTCCCCACCCGAGCCGTGGTCGTGCCCGGAACCGGAGCCGTGGTCATCGCTGGGTCCGTGGTCGTGGCCATGCGGCCGCCCGGTCGGCGGGTACGGGGGCTGCTGTGTGGTGGTCACCGCCCGATCATCGCAAGAACGCCGGAGGCCCACTGTTCAGCGCGCCACTTATGACGCTAGCGTGGAGGCACCTTTGCACACGCGGGAGCTCGGAGCACCGGGCTGAGAGGGCGCTGACCTTCGTCTTTGCGCTGTTTCACGTGAAACGTCACCTGAATCGAGTGATGTTTCACATGAAACATCGACTGACGGAAGCCGCTGCGTCGACCGCCGAACCTGTTACCGGGTAATGCCGGCGTAGGGAGTAGGTCTCATGACCAACAAGGACGCACACACGTCTGCCGTCAGCCAGGACGAACAGCCCATTCCGGGCGAGGAGTTCGCGCGGGCCGAGCAGCCCACGGCGGCCGGAGAACCGGCGGAGGCCGAGCAGTCCATCGGCTGGCACAAGGGGTACGTCGCGGGCTCGCGCCCCGATCTTCGGGTGCCGGTCCGTCAGGTGCACCTCACCAATGGGCAGTCCGTGACGCTGTACGACACCTCCGGCCCGTACACCGATCCGCTCGTCGACACCGACGTCCGCAGGGGGCTGGCGCCGCTGCGGGAGAACTGGATCATCGCCCGCGGCGACACCGAGGAGTACGCGGGCCGGCCCGTCCGCCCCGAGGACGACGGGATCAAGCACACCTCACCGCGCGGTGGACTGCGCAACCTCGACGCGGTGTTCCCCGGCCGGCCGCGTCAGCCGCGGCGCGGGCGGGACGGCACGGCGGTCACGCAACTCGCCTACGCGCGACGGGGCGAGATCACGCCGGAGATGGAGTTCGTGGCCGTAAGGGAGAAGGTTTCGCCCGAGGTGGTCCGGGAGGAGATCGCGGCCGGGCGGGCGGTGCTGCCGGCCAACGTCAACCACCCCGAGATCGAGCCGATGATCATCGGTAAGCGGTTCCTGGTGAAGGTCAACGCCAACATCGGCAATTCCGCGGTCACTTCCTCCATCGAGGAGGAGGTCGAGAAGATGACCTGGGCGACCCATTGGGGCGCCGACACGGTCATGGACCTGTCCACCGGCCGCAATATCCACACCACCCGTGAGTGGGTGCTGCGCAACTCCCCCGTCCCCATCGGCACGGTGCCGCTCTACCAGGCGCTCGAAAAGGTCGACGGCCGCGCCGAGGAGCTGACCTGGGAGATCTACAAGGACACGGTCGTCGAACAGGCCGAGCAGGGCGTGGACTACATGACCGTCCACGCGGGCGTGCGGCTGCCGTTCGTACCGCTCACGGCGAACCGCAAGACGGGCATCGTCTCGCGCGGCGGCTCGATCATGGCGGCCTGGTGCCTCGCGCACCACAAGGAATCGTTCCTCTACGAGAACTTCGAGGAACTGAGCGAGATCCTCGCCGCCTACGACGTCACGTACTCGCTCGGCGACGGCCTGCGGCCGGGGTCGATCGCGGACGCCAACGACGAGGCGCAGTTCGCGGAGTTGCGGACGCTCGGGGAACTCAACACGATCGCGAAGCGTTTCAACGTACAGACCATGATCGAGGGCCCGGGACATGTCCCGATGCACAAGATCAAGGAGAACATCGACCTTCAGCAGGAGATCTGTGATGAAGCTCCGTTCTATACGCTCGGCCCGCTGACGACGGACGTCGCGCCGGCGTACGACCACATCACCTCCGGCATCGGTGCCGCGATGATCGCCTGGTGGGGCACGGCCATGCTCTGCTACGTCACGCCCAAAGAGCACTTGGGCCTGCCCAATCGTGACGACGTCAAGACCGGCGTCATCACCTACAAGATCGCCGCCCACGCAGCCGACCTCGCCAAGGGGCACCCCGGTGCGCAGGAATGGGACGACGCGCTGTCCGACGCCCGCTTCGAGTTCCGCTGGGAGGACCAGTTCAACCTGGCCCTCGACCCGGACACGGCACGGGAGTTCCACGACGAGACGCTTCCGGCGGAGCCGGCCAAGACGGCGCACTTCTGCTCCATGTGCGGGCCGAAGTTCTGCTCGATGAAGATCTCCCACGACATCCGGCGTGAGCACGGCGGGAGTCGGGAGGAGATCGAGGTCGGGATGGAGCAGAAGTCGAAGGAGTTCGCCGCGGCGGGCAACCGGGTGTACCTGCCGATCGCCGACTGACGGCGACCGGCCCGGCTCTCGCTCGGCTCTTGCTCAGCTCTCGATCGGCTCTCGGCCAGTTCTCGGTCAGTTCTTGGCGGGGTTCTCGCACAGGGCGTGGTCGACGAGGGTGCCTGTCGCGCGGTTGAGGGCGGTCAGGTCCGGGGGTGCGGTGGTGGTCGTGATGGAGACCGTCACCGCGCGCCTGCCGTCCGCGCTCACCGCGGGGCGGGTGTTGACGCCCGCGCCGTCGCCCTCGTGCGTGTAGTAGAAGCCGCCGCAGGTCAGCGGGATCTTGCGGAGGCCGAGACCGTAGGTTCCCTCGGGCATCTCGGCGACGTCCTCCGGGTCGTCGGTGCGCTGGACGGTCTGCCGCATCTCGCGCCACTGCTCGGCGGGCAGCAACCGGCCGTCGGCCAGGGCGCGGAAGAAGGTGTTCAGGTCGGCGGTGGTGCTGACCACACCGGAGTCCGCGGTGTGCTGGTAGCTGTGCTCGGTGACGTCGAGACGCTTGCCGTCGGCGGTCGTCAGATAGGCGTTCACATGTGGGTCGGGCAGGAACGGGTTGAGCCCGGGAATGGAGGTGTTCCGCAGTCCGAGCTTCGCGATGATCCGGTGCGCGACCAGGTCCTGCCAGCTCGCGCCGCCGGCCTTCTCGGCGATCATCCCGGCCAGCAGGTAGTTGGTGTTGGAGTACGCCCAACGGGTGGGCCCGCCCGGCCGGGGTACGAACACCGGCCGGTGCTTCATCGCCACCGCGACCAGGTCGGCCGTGGAGGTGGTGTCGTAGCGGTTCTCGTCGAAGTGGTTGATCAGCGCGTCCTGGATTTCCGGGTCGTCGATGTAGTCGTACAGGCCGCTGGTCTGGCGGAGGAGGTCGCGGACGGTGATGCGGCTGCCGTCGTTGCCGTTGCCGGCGACGACTCCGGGCAGCCAGTGTTCGACGGTGTCGTCGAGCGACAGGCGCTTCTCCGCGACGAGTTGGAGGACGACGGTCGCCACGAAGGTTTTTGTCGTGCTGGCCACGCGGAAGTGCGCGTTCCAGGGGATCGGGGCCGTGGAGCCGGCCGTGCGGGTGCCGATGCGGGCCATGAGCGGGGTGCCGTTCGGGCCGTCGACCCTGGCCAGCACGTTCACGTCGCCGCCGCCGGCCTTTCGTACGGCTGCGAGGTCCTGGCGGAGCGTGTGCTCGGTGTAGGACGACGGCTTCGGCGCGGTGTGCCCGGTGGTGGCGGTCGCGGCCAGGGGTGAGCCCAGGGCGAGGAGCGCTGCTGCCAGCACGGTTGCGCCGGTCTTCTTCGGCGACGGCATCTGCATGGTCGTATCCCCCGGTGTTCTGGTTCCTGGTCGGTGACGATCACCAGCCAACCGGATCTGTCGGCGCGAGGGGATGGGACTGTCCTCCGGATGGGGGGTGCACCTGGCCCCCCTTACGGCCTACGGGTTTGCCCCCGCCCGTAGATTCGTCTGTGGAGTGGAACTGCTCCGGGGGATGTTGGGTTGTGGGTTGTGGGTTGTGGGTTGTGGGTTGTGGGTTGTGGGTTGGGGGACTGGGGGATGGGGACCGTGATTTTTCTGCAGGTGACGGACGAGGCGCAGTCGCTGGCGTGGGACGGCGATGATCTGGTCGATGTCGTGGGTGGTCGGCGCTGGGGGCCTGATGGGGTGGAGCGCCAGGTCTCGGACGATCATGGGTATTCCTTCGACCGGAGCGTCAGCTCTCCGTCCGGCCGCTTCACCGTGGTCTACGACGAGCGGGGCACCGGGGCACTGTTGCTGGAGGGCGACCGGCCGGTCCGTGAGCTGGAGCGCAATGACGACTACGCCGAGGACTTCGACTATCCGGTCGCCCTCGGGGTCCTGCCGGACGGCCGTGAGGTACTGGTGCACTGCCCGGACCAGTACGACCTGCTTGAGATCGAGGACGCGGAAACGGGCGAGCGGCTCACGGTCGGCGACCGTACGCAGAACGACGTCCTCCACTCGCGGCTGGCGGTGTCTCCGGGTGGCACTCATCTGTTGTCGGCGGGCTGGGTGTGGCATCCGGACGGGATCGCCGAAGTCTTCGACCTGGACCGGGCGTTGAGGGATCCCGCTGTGCTCGACGCCCTTGGCGTGCCGTCCTTCTACCCGGGCAACAGTTCCGAGGTGATCTCGGCCTGCTGGCTCGACGGTGACCGCGTGGCGGTGGCGACCGGGGAGGAGTTCGTCGACGAGGAGCAGAGCGCGGAGACCGAAGGCCTGGGCAAACGGCAGTTGGGCGTGTGGTCGCTCTCCGGGAAGCGGTGGGTGCATCGCAACAGGGTCGACTTCCACATCGGCACGCTGATCCCGCGGGGTGACACGCTCGTCTCGCTGTACGGGCATCCGCGGCTGATCGATGTCACGACGGGGGCGTCGATGGCGGAGTGGCCGGCTGTGGAAGTGCCGAGCAGGGAGGGGAGTTACGGGGTCACCCACATCCCGACGCCCGTCGCGGCCCTGCACCCGGACGGCCGGCGGCTGGCTGTCGCGCAGGCCGAGAGCATCGCGGTCATCGATCTTCCTGAGAGGCGTCCTGAGGAGGCGTCCTCAGAGGAGTCCTGAGTGGAGTCCTGAGTGGAGTCCCGGCAGGGCTTACCGACGGGGCGTCCTGAGGGACTTGCTGTTCGAGGCGCGCAGCACTCGGCCGCCCCTGTGACCTGGTCACCCGGTGACCGGGCGTTCGGCTTGCGCTCCCCTGGTTGGGGGCGCAAGCCGAGGGGCTAGTCCGGCTGGTGTTCGGGCCCCCCGAAGTCCGGGCTGCTGAAGTCCGGGCTGGAGAAGCTCGGGCGGTGACCCGGCTCCGGGCCGTCGTCCGGGCTGGAGAAGCCCGGGCGGTCGTAGCCGAGGTTCGGCATGCGACTCGGGGCCTTGGGTGTCGTACGGCGGAGTGTCGCTGTGCTCGGCGCCGCGAGCGCCTCCTGGAGGAACGGCAGGAGGCCGCGTTCCAGGAGGGCGTCGTGCCAGGCATCCCTGGCGCGGGCCACTTCGCCGCCCGACTCGCCGTAGGGGCCGGTGTCGAGCGAGGGCCTGTTGCGCAGGGCGGTGAGCAGTAGGCCGACGGCGGCGACCAGGATCGCCGCGGCGGTCATGGCGCCGAACACCCAGCCGGCGGTGAGCATGGTCTTGGCGAACGCCGGCTCGGGGCTGAGCATCTTGAGGATGTAGCCCACGAGCAGGAATATCGCCGCGGCCGTGCCGGCGAGGACGGGGGTGAGGACGGCGGCGACGGCGATGGCGCCTGCACCCTCGGCCGCCTCCCCCAGGGTGGTGGCGAGCCCCATCGCGCCCACGCCGCCCGGCTCCGCGGAGTCGGTCTCGTGGACGGCCGACGGGGTGGACGGCGCCGGCCGGCGCAGTTCCTCGCGGACCTTCACATAGTGCTGGTACTCGGTCGCCGCGGCCGCCGTGATGAGCGCGGTGGCGTTCAGCGCCATGGTGCGCAGCTGTTCGGGGTTGAGCCGCTTGCCGACAGCGGCCAGTTCCGGGCGGGTAGGGGCGGAGCGCAGCGCCTCGTCGAGGATCCGCTCGTACTCCTGGCGGTCCTCGCTGTGCAGGTGCTGCGGAACGCTGTTCATGTGCATCCCCCGATGCTCCGTAGGGCTTGGGGCTCGCATGCCAACGAGCCGTCGGGCAGAAACGGAGGGGAGCCTGCTACGGATAAGCCGATGGTAGAGCGGCGACGGCATACGGTGACAGGGGGTTTCCAGAAATTGGCCCCTGGCCAGCGCTGTCGTCCGCCGGTCCTCCGGAGGGGACGACTGCCCGATAAACGCTCAGATATCCAGGGGCAGTTGCTGGACCAGCAGTTTTCCGGCCATGGTCACGCCGCCGTCCATCGCGATGGCCAGTCCCTCGGCGTAGACGTGCGGTCCCTCGACCACGGGACCGGCGGTGTCCTCGCCGTCCTCGGAGCCCACGTCGCCCAGGAGATACGGAATCGGGCTGTGGCCGTGCACGATCCGGGTGCCGCCGTACATGCCGAGCAGGGAACGGACGTGCTCGGCGCCGCCCTCGTCGCGGAAGGAGAAGCGCTTGGTGAGCTTGCGGAACACGTCCCAGACCTCGTCCGCGTCGTTGCGCGTGAGGGTCTCGCGGACGTTGTCGTTGACCGCCTCGATCGAGTCGCCGTAGTCGAGGTACGCGGTGGTGTCGGAGTGGACGAGCAGGTGGCCGTCGACCTGCTCCATGGCGTCCAGGCGGGCCATCCACTGCAGGTGGACGTCCTGGAGGCGGTCCATGTCGGTCTTCTGGCCGCCGTTGAGCAGCCAGGCCGCCTGGAAGGTGGCGGTGCCCGCGCCGGAGTTGACCGGGGTGTCGCCGAAGCGCTTCGCGCCGAGCAGGAGCAGCTCGTGGTTGCCCATGAGCGCCTTGCAGTAGCCGCCGGCCGCGGCGGCCTCGGCGGACAGCCGCATGACGAGGTCGATGACGCCGATGCCGTCGGGTCCGCGGTCGGTGAAGTCGCCGAGGAACCAGAGCCGCGCGGTGCCCGCGCACCAGCTGCCGGCCGCGTCGATCAGGCCCTTCTCCCGCAGGGCGGCCACCAGTTCGTCCAGGTAGCCGTGCACATCCCCTACGACGAACAGCGGACCGGGGCCCTCCGTCTGCTGCGGGACGGCCATCGACGCCGGGTCCACCGCGACCTGAACCGTGTCACCCCGACGGATGACGGGCAGATCGCGCTGCGTGGGCGTGTAGCCCTCCGGATAGACCTCGTCGAAGGCCTCGTCAAAGGCCTCCTCGTCGGGTCGTACGGCCTCGCCGGGCTGCGCGCTGTCGGCGTACGGACCGGTCTCGTGGACGTACGCGGGTACCCGGAAGTCGCGCAACGTCGCCGTCCGCTCCGTCTCGGGTCCCTGACCGGCCCCCTGAGTCATCGACCCCTCCACCATCGCGCCGCAGCTGCACCGCGTCGGACTGCCTGGTCGCAGCGGCCCGCGGTGTCGTGGGCCCATCATAGGAATGCGGATCGCGCCATGTGATGACCCAGGGGTGCTGAATCGGACCAGGACTCCGGTCCACCGCGGCTTTCGCCCCGATTGGGCAGGGGTTCGGCTGTTGGCCTTCTGCTTGACGGGGGGTGGGCGGGGGTTGGTTCGCGCCGTTGGGGCGGCTGGAAATCGTCGGTGGTGGTTGGTTGCGGTGGGGTGGGTGGGGGTGCGGGGGTGGTTGCACAGTCTCTGGTGAGGGATGTGGGGTGAGGGGCCAGGGGGGTGCAGGATGCCTGCGCTTTGGCGGTGCTCGGTATGCGCCCCGCCCGCCACGGTGCCGGTCTCATCGCCGGACCGGTCGGCCCTCGCGCCCGTGTCGACCGCGTGCCCGGCGCTGTGACGGTCGCCCGTTGCGTCGCCGGTCCCCACGGCACCCTGCCCGCCAGGGTGCCGATTCCACGGTCCGCCTTGCCGGCTCCGGTACGACCGTCAGTCCCGCCCGGGTACTGACCGAATGTCCGATGCCGGTACGGTCTCCACCGCCGGCCCTGCCCGGGAGGGCGCAGGCATCACCGTCCGCCCGGCCGACCCCGGCGCCGGGTGGGAGTCCCGGCACCGTTCGGCCCGCCACGGGCACTTGAGGGGGGTCCTGCGCGCCGCGGGCTGAGGGGAGTCCCCAGGTACCGCTCCGGCCATCCCCATGGCGCCTGGCGGCACCGCCTCGGCCGCGCTCGTGGCGTCCGGCGCGAGTACTCCGGGTCCTGCCTCGGCCGGATCGGGGTGGCGGGTGGGAGTCCCGGCCCCGTTCCGCTCGCGCCGGGTGCCGAGCCCGCCGGTCACGCCCACACCCACCCGGCGCGAGCGGAACGGCACCGACCCCACCCTGCCCCCCGGCACGCGACGGAACTCCGGACACCCCCGCATCCCTCACCCCGCCGAAGCCCACACCCACCGGAACAGCACCGACACCGACACGGACACCGGCGCCAGCACAGACTCTGCCTCCCGGGGTCACCCCGGCCGCCCCTACTTCCCCTCAGGCGACCGAGGCGGACTCACCGTCGTCCTCGGCGGGCGCCGCTGGGACGACGTCCGCACGATCAGTTCCGTCGGTATCACCTGCTCGATCGGCAGGTCGGACTCGACCCCCTCGATCGCGTCGATGAGGAGCTGCACCACCGCCGTACCGATCCGCCGCGGCTTCAGCGACAGCGTGGTGACCGGTGGCTCGGTGTTGGCGTACACCGTGGACTCGCTGCAGCACACGAGCAGCAGATCCTCCGGCACCCGCATCCCGTAACGCCGCGCCGCCGCCAGCAGATCCGTGCCGTTGGGGTCGAACAGGCCGTAGACCGCGTCGGGCCGGTCGGGCCGGGCGAGCAACCGGTCGGCGGCGACGGCCCCCGCGCACGGATCGTGCGCCGGATAGGACTCGTACACCGGATCCTGGCCCACCCGCTCACACCAACGCAGGTATGCGGTCGTCGAGAGGCGCGTGTACGTGTCCGTGCTCGTGCCCGTGAGCAGGCCGATCCGGCGGGCGCCGGCGTCGGCCAGGTGATCCAGGATGCCCAGGACCGCGGCCTCGTGATCGTTGTCGACCCAGGCGGTCACCGGGAGCGAGCCGGCCGGGCGGCCGTCGGAGACGACCGGTAAACCCTGCCGGACGAGCTCGCTGACCACCGGGTCCTGGTCGGACGGGTCGATGACGACCGTGCCGTCCAGGGCGACGTTCGACCACACGTCGTGGCGCGAGGTCGCGGGGAGGATCACGAGGGCGTAGCCGCGGGCGAGCGCGGCCGAGGTGGCGGCCCGCGCCATCTCGGCGAAGTACGCGAACTCGGTGAAGGTGAAAGGTTCATCCCCGTACGTCGTCACGGTCAGGCCGATGAGGCCGGACTTGCCGGTACGGAGTGTGCGAGCCGCCGCTGAGGGCCGATAGCCCAGCCGGTCGGCGACTTCGCGGACATGGCGTCGGGTGGCGTCCGGGAGCCGGCCCTTGCCGTTGAGGGCGTCGGAGACGGTCGTGATGGAGACTCCGGCCGCGGCGGCCACGTCTCTGATTCCCGCCCGGCCCGGCCGGCTTCCTCGACGAGAGGTTTCCGCGCGGCTCACCTGGTGCTTCCCTGCTGCTGTCATGGCGAGCCGATAGTAGGGCTCATGCGGTGGGGTAGTGCGGACGCATATGCACGCGTTGACAGGCACGTTTCTGCAAGGTCAAAAGCCGTCAACTACCTTAGAAACAAAGTCAGTTAAACGATGTGATGGCATTACGTGACTTGTCGACGCGCATGGGCCTGCCAAGCCCCCCATGTTTCGAAGAGGTCTCAACTCACCTGCACGAGGGATGCGCGCCACGGCGCGAGCTACCGGCGCATAGATATATGTACAGCGCGCCCCCGGTTCGTGCGCCTTCGTACGGTGTTGCCCCTGATGCGGATGGGACACGTGGGGCGACCCCGAGGCGACCCGGCAGACACCTGGCGACTGCTCACGCGGACTCCGGAGGTCGGCCACGCGGATCCCCGAGGCCGCTCACGCGGACGCCGATGACTCCTCACCCGTACGTCGATGACTGCTCACTCGTACGTCGATGCCGGGTTGCCCGTACATCGATGACGGGTTGCCTGTACGCCTGCGACCGCTCGCCCGTACGCCGGAGACCGCTCACCCGCACCGGACCTGTACGCCCCGGCGGCGAATCCTCATAAGGTGAGCAGTATTGATAGCCGGTGGTGCCGGTGGTGGTCACAAGGAGGACTGCGGTGAGCGAGACGAGCCCGAAGCTGCGCGCCGAGCTGGAGGGTATCCCCACCTACAAGCCGGGCAGGCCTGCCTCGGCGGACGGTCCGGTGGCCTACAAGCTGTCCTCCAACGAGAACCCGTACCCCCCGCTGCCCGGCGTGATGGAGAGCGTCACCGCGGCGGCCCTGAACTTCAACCGGTACCCCGACATGGCGTGCACCGGCCTGATGAACGAGCTGGCGGAACGGTTCGGCGTCCCCGTCTCCCACCTGGCCACCGGCACCGGCTCGGTCGGCGTCGCCCAGCAGCTGATCCAGGCGACCGCCGGACCCGGCGACGAGGTCATGTACGCCTGGCGCTCCTTCGAGGCGTACCCGATCATCACGCGGGTCAGCGGTGCCACGGCCGTGCAGGTGCCGCTGACCCCGGGCGACGTGCACGACCTGGACGCGATGGCCGACGCCGTCACCGACCGCACCCGGCTGATCTTCGTCTGCAACCCCAACAACCCGACGGGCACGGTCGTACGCCGGGCCGAGCTGGAGCGCTTCCTGGACCGGGTGCCCGGCGACGTGCTCGTCGTACTGGACGAGGCGTACCGGGAGTTCATCCGCGACATGGACGTGCCGGACGGCGTCCAGCTCTACCGCGACCGGCCGAACGTCTGCGTCCTGCGAACCTTCTCCAAGGCCTACGGCCTCGCCGGGCTGCGGGTCGGTTTCGCGATCGCCCACGAGCCGGTGGCGGCGGCGCTGCGCAAGACGGCCGTGCCCTTCGGGGTGAGCCAGCTCGCGCAGGACGCGGCGATCGCCTCGCTGCGCGCCGAGGACGAACTGCTCGGCCGCGTCGGCTCGTTGGTCGGCGAGCGCATCCGCGTGGCCGGCACGCTGCGCGCCCAGGGCTGGACGGTCCCGGAGACCCAGGCCAACTTCGTGTGGCTACGGCTGGGGGAGCGCACGCTCGACTTCGCGGCGGCCTGCGACCGGGCGGGCGTGGTGGTGCGGCCGTTCGCGGGCGAGGGCGTGCGGGTCACGATCGGGGAGACCGAGGGCAACGACATCTTCCTGAAGGTGGCGGAGGGGTTCCGCAAGGAGCTCTAGCCCTCGCGGATGTGAGGGTTCGTAACGAGTGACGTCAGGGGGGTTGCCATATGGGGACCCCCCTCCGTAATGGACTCCCGAAGGGGACCCCCCTTCCCCTGTCGAAAATCCGTACGTCATAATAGCTTGTGAATGTGAACGCGTTCACAAGCGTGTCCCGGTTCGTCCCATGATGTGTGCGACAAAAGGGGCAAACTGCCGCTGTACCACGGCGACGTAAGGAGACTGACGACGTGGAATTGGCTCTGGCGCCGGAGACACTGGCGCGATGGCAGTTCGGCATCACCACCGTCTACCACTTCCTGTTCATCCCCCTGACGATCTCGCTCGCCGCTCTCACGGCCGGGCTGCAGACCGCGTGGGTGCGCACGGAGAAGGAGAAGTACCTCAGGGCCACCAAGTTCTGGGGCAAGCTCTTCCTGATCAACATCGCCATGGGCGTCGTCACGGGCATCGTCCAGGAGTTCCAGTTCGGCATGAACTGGTCCACCTACTCGCGGTTCGTCGGTGACATCTTCGGTGCCCCGCTCGCCTTCGAGGCGCTGATCGCGTTCTTCTTCGAGTCCACCTTCATCGGGCTGTGGATCTTCGGCTGGGACAAGCTGCCCAAGCGGATCCACCTGGCCTGCATCTGGATGGTCTCGCTCGGCACGATCCTGTCGGCGTACTTCATCCTCGCGGCCAACTCGTGGATGCAGCACCCCGTCGGCTACAAGATCAACAAGGCGAAGGGCCGTGCCGAACTCACCGACTTCTGGCACGTGCTGACCCAGAACACCGCGCTCGCGCAGGCCTTCCACACGCTCTCCGCGTCGTTCCTGACCGGCGGCGCGTTCATGGTCGGCATCGCGGCCTTCCACCTGTTCCGCAAGAAGCACATCGCGGTGATGAAGAGCTCGCTGCGGCTGGGCCTGATCACCGTCGCCATCGCCGGCCTGCTCACCGCCGTCAGCGGTGACACCCTCGGCAAGGTCATGTTCAAGCAGCAGCCCATGAAGATGGCCGCCGCCGAGGCCCTGTGGAACGGCCAGGACTCCGCGCCGTTCTCGATCTTCGCCTACGGCGATGTCAGCAAGGGCCACAACAGCGTCGAGCTGTCGATCCCCGGGATACTGTCCTTCCTCGCCGACGACGACTTCAGCTCCTACGTCCCCGGCATTAACGACACCAACAAGGCCGAGCAGGCCAAGTACGGTCCCGGCGACTACCGGCCCATCATCCCCGTCACCTTCTGGGCGTTCCGCTGGATGATCGGCTTCGGCATGGCGTCCTTCGCCATCGGCCTGGCCGGACTCTGGCTGACCCGCAAGAAGTTCATGCTGCCCCAGCATCTGCGGGTCGCCGAGGACGAAGTGCCGAACATCGTCCTCTTCAAGAAGAAGGCCCTCGGCCCGAAACTCACCAAGCTCTACTGGCTCGTGTCGATCTGGACCCTCGGCTTCCCCTTGATCGCTAACTCCTGGGGCTGGATCTTCACCGAGATGGGCCGCCAGCCCTGGGTCGTCTACGGCCTCTTCCAGACCCGTGACGCGGTCTCCCCCAGCGTCTCCCAGGGCGAGGTCCTCACCTCGATGATCGTCTTCACCTCGCTCTACGCCGTCCTCGCCGTCATCGAGGTCAAGCTGCTCGCGAAGTACGTCAAGGCCGGCCCGCCCGAACTCACCGAGGCCGACCTCAACCCGCCCACGAAGATCGGCGGCGACTCCCAGGACGCCGACAAGCCGATGGCCTTCTCGTACTAGGCCGAGGGAGCTGCAACAGTCATGGAACTGCACGACGTCTGGTTCGTCCTCATCGCCGTCCTGTGGACCGGCTACTTCTTCCTGGAGGGCTTCGACTTCGGGGTCGGCATCCTCACCAAGCTGCTCGCCCGCGACCGCACCGAGAAGCGGGTCCTGATCAACACGATCGGCCCGGTCTGGGACGGCAACGAGGTCTGGCTGCTCAGCGCCGGCGGCGCGACCTTCGCCGCCTTCCCCGAGTGGTACGCCACCCTCTTCTCCGGCTTCTACCTCGCCCTGCTGATCATCCTGGTCTGCCTGATCGTCCGGGGCGTCGCCTTCGAGTACCGGGCGAAGCGGCCCGAGGAGAACTGGCAGCGCAACTGGGAGACGGCGATCTTCTGGACCTCGCTGCTCCCCGCGTTCCTGTGGGGCGTCGCCTTCGGCAACATCGTGCACGGCGTGAAGATCGACAAGAACTTCGAGTACGCCGGCACCTTCTGGGACCTGCTCAACCCGTACGCGATCCTCGGCGGCCTCGTCACGCTGACGCTCTTCACCTTCCACGGCGCGGTGTTCACGGCACTCAAGACCGTCGGGGACATCCGGGTGCGGGCGCGGAAGCTGGCCCTTCAAGTCGGCCTCGTCACCGCCCTGTTGGCGCTGGCCTTCCTGATCTGGACCCAGGTCGACAGCGGTGACGGCAAGAGTCTGGTCGCGCTGGTCGTGGCCGTCGTCGCCCTCGTCGCGGCGCTGGGGGCGATCCAACTCGGCCGTGAGGGCTGGTCGTTCGCGTTCTCCGGCCTCACCATCGTGGCCGCCGTCGCGATGCTCTTCCTGTCGCTCTTCCCGAACGTCATGCCGTCCTCGCTCAACCCGGACTGGAACCTCACGGTCACCAATGCCTCGTCGAGCCCGTACACCCTGAAGATCATGACCTGGTGCGCGGGGATCGCCACGCCGATCGTGCTGCTCTACCAGAGCTGGACGTACTGGGTGTTCCGCAAGCGGATCGGCACGCAACACATCGCCGAAGCCGCGCACTGAGTCCGAAGGGGAGGGTGCCTCACGTGTCCCGCAACTCGCGCGGTGATGTTTCACGTGAAACACCCTCCCCGGACCGAAGGGCATGTTTCACGTGAAACCAATCGATCCGCGCCTCCTCCGGTACGCCCGTGCCACCCGCTTCTTCCTGGTGGCAGTCGTCGGGCTCGGCGCCGTCGGGGCGGTGCTGGTCATCGCACAGGCGATGCTCATCGCCGAAGTGGTGGTCGGCGCCTTCCAGCACCACAAGTCGGTCACCGAACTCGGCACTCCCCTGCTGCTGTTGGCGTCAGTCGCCGTCGGCCGGGCCCTCGTCTCCTGGCTCACCGAACTCGCCGCCCACCGCGCCAGCGCCGCCGTGAAGTCGGAGCTACGGCGACGGCTGCTGGAGCGTTCCGTGGAGCTGGGCCCCGGCTGGCTGAGCGGGCAGCGGACCGGCTCGCTGGTCGCCCTCGCCACCCGGGGAGTCGACGCCCTCGACGACTACTTCTCGCGCTACCTCCCGCAGTTGGGGCTCGCGATCGTCGTCCCGGTGGCGGTGCTGGCGCGGATCGTCACCGAGGACTGGGTCTCGGCGGCGATCATCGTCGGCACGCTGCCGCTCATCCCCCTCTTCATGGTGATGATCGGCTGGGCCACCCAGTCCCGGATGGACCGGCAGTGGCAGTTGCTGTCCCGGCTCTCCGGGCACTTCCTGGACGTGGTCGCGGGGCTGCCGACCCTGAAGGTGTTCGGCCGGGCCAAGGCGCAGGCCGACTCGATCCGGCGCATCACCGGCGAGTACCGGCAGGCGACCATGCGGACCCTGCGGATCGCCTTCGTCTCCTCCTTCGCCCTGGAACTCCTCGCCACCCTCTCCGTGGCCCTGGTCGCCGTGACGATCGGCATGCGCCTCGTCCACGGCGACATGGACCTCTACATCGGTCTCGTCGTCCTCGTCCTGGCACCCGAGGCGTACCTGCCGCTGCGTCAGGTCGGCGCGCAGTACCACGCGGCGGCGGAGGGACTCGCCGCCGCCGAGGAGATCTTCTCCGTACTGGAGACACCGGTACCGGCCTCGGGCACCACCGAAGTGCCGTCGGACGCCCTGGCCTTCGAGGGCGTGACGGTCCGGTACCCCGGGCGGTCCGCAGACGCCGTATCGGACACGTCCTTCACCGTGGAACCCGGAGAGACGGTCGCCCTCGTCGGCCCGAGCGGTTCCGGCAAGTCCACTTTGTTGAACGCCCTATTGGGGTTCGTACGGCCCGCCGAGGGCCGGGTGCGGGTCGGGGGAGTAGATCTCACCGACGTCGACCTGGAGCGGTGGCGGTCGCGGATCGCCTGGGTGCCGCAACGGCCGCAGTTGTACGCCGGGACGATCGCCGAGAACGTACGGCTGGCCCGCCCCGACGCCGACGACACCGCCGTACGGCGGGCGTTGGCCGATGCCGGCGCCCTGGACTTCGTGGACGCGTTGCCCGAGGGCATCGGGAGCGTGCTCGGCGAGGACGGGGCCGGGCTGTCCGCCGGGCAGCGGCAACGGCTCGCCCTCGCCCGGGCCTTCCTCGCCGACCGGCCCGTCCTGCTCCTCGACGAACCCACGGCCGCGCTGGACGGAGCGACCGAGGCCGAAGTGGTCGAGGCGGTACGGCGGTTGGCGGTCGGGCGGACGGTTCTGCTCGTGGTGCACCGGCCGGCCCTGTTGGCTGTCGCGGACCGGGTGGTGCGGGTGACGGAGGGCACGGCCGCGGTTCGCGCGGAGGGCGTGCCGGTGGTCATCGATACACGCCCGGTCTCGCCGGAGGCGTCGGTGAGTTCCGTAGCTCCTGACGAACCCGAGACGCGGCTCGCCGCACACACGGGAGGTGTCCTCGCCCGGGTCCGTGCCATGTCCGGTGCCCGGCGTGGGCGTCTCGCCCTGGCTCTGCTGCTCGGAAGTCTCGCGCTGGGCAGTGCTGTTGGGCTCATGGGCACCTCGGGGTGGCTGATCTCGCGGGCCTCGCAGCAGCCGCCCGTGCTGTACCTGATGGTGGCCGTGACGGCGACGCGGACCTTCGGGATCGGGCGGGCCGTGTTCCGGTACGCGGAGCGGCTCGTGTCGCACGACGCGGTGCTGCGGATGCTGGCCGACACCCGGGTCGCCGTCTACCGGCGCCTTGAACGGCTGGCGCCCGCCGGGCTGCGCGACACCCGGCGCGGCGATCTGCTGTCCCGGCTCGTCGCCGACGTGGACGCGCTCCAGGACTACTGGCTGCGCTGGCTGCTGCCCGCCGGGGTCGCGGTCGCCGTCTCCGCCACGACGGTCGGCTTCACGGCCTGGCTGCTCCCCGAGGCCGGTGCCGCCCTCGCGGTCGGCCTCCTCGTGGCCGGCGTCGGCGTCCCCCTCGTGACCGGCGCCGTGGCCCGCCGTGCCGAACGGCGCTTGGCTCCCGCCCGCGGGGCACTCGCCACCCGCGTGACCGAACTGCTCACCGGCACCGCGGAGTTGACGGTCGCCGGCGCGCTGCCCGCCCGTACCGCCGAGGCCAAGCGGGCCGACAGCACACTCACCCGGATCGCCTCCCGAGCCGCCACCGCCACCGCGCTCGGCGACGGCCTCACCGCGCTGATCTCGGGCCTGACCGTCGCAGCCACGGCACTCGTGGCCGCCCAGGCCGTCGCAGCGGGACGACTCAGCGGTGTCCTCACGGCCGTCGTCGTCCTCACCCCACTCGCCGCCTTCGAGGCCGTCCTCGGACTGCCCCTCGCCGTGCAGTACCGGCAGCGGGTCCGCAAGAGCGCCGAGCGCGTGTACGAGGTACTGGACGCCCCCGAGCCCGTACGGGAACCGGAGCGGCCCCGCCAGGCACCCGCGACACCCTTCCCGCTCGTCGTCCAGGGACTGGCCGCCCGCCACACCGGGCAGGACCGGGACGCCCTCGCCGGGCTCGACCTGACACTGGAGAAGGGCCGCCGGGTCGCCGTCGTCGGCACCTCCGGGTCCGGCAAGACGACGCTGGCGCAGGTGCTGCTGCGCTTCCTGGACGCGGACGCGGGTTCGTACACCCTGGCCGGTGTGGACGCGTACGCCCTGGACGGCGACGACGTACGGCGGCTCGTCGGGCTGTGTGCGCAGGACGCGCACCTCTTCGACAGCTCGGTGCGCGAGAACCTGCTCCTCGCCAAGAAGGACGCGACCGAGGACGAACTGCGGGCCGCACTGGAACGCGCCCGGCTGAACGACTGGGCCGACGGGCTGCCCGACGGCCTCGACACCCTCGTCGGTGAACACGGGGCACGGCTCTCCGGCGGACAGCGGCAGCGGCTCGCGCTCGCCCGCGCGCTGCTCGCCGACTTCCCGGTCCTCGTGCTCGACGAACCCGCCGAACACCTGGACCTGGCGACCGCCGACGCGCTCACCGCCGATCTGCTGGCCGCCACGGAGGGCCGTACGACACTGCTCATCACGCACCGGCTCGCGGGCCTGGAGGACGTGGACGAGGTGATCGTGCTGGACGAGGGACGGGTCGTGCAGCGGGGACCGTACGCCGGACTGGCCTCCGTGGAGGGGCCGTTGCGGGGGATGGCGGAGCGGGAGGCGGAGTCGGAGCTGTTGGTGGCCGCCGGGTAGGGGGTCTGGTAGCCGAACCGCTCGACTTTCCGTGACAAAGGGGACTAATTAGGCTCGGGGTATGTCAGCCGCCCCGCGTCCCGGTCCCCCGCCGTCGCCCTCTCCGGGACTCTCGGCCGAACTGGCCGTCCGCGTGCCGCAGTTGCTGGAGGCGATGCGGTCCGTGGGGAGCGGGCTCGAACTGCACTCCACGCTGGAGCGGATCTGCGAGGCGGCGGCGACGCTGACGGACGCCCGGTACGCGGGGATCGGCGTCGTCGACGAGGACGGCGACGCGCTCGCCGACTTCGTCTTCCACGGGGTCGACGCGGGGACCGCGCGGCGCATCGGGCGGTTCCCCGACGGACACAAGGGGCTGCTCGGCGCGCTCATCCGGGAGTCGGCGCCGGTGCGGCTGGTGGATGTGACCGAGGACCCGCGGTCCTGGGGATTCCCCGACCACCACCCACGGATGCGTGGCTTCCTCGGAGTTCCCATCCGCGTCTCGGGAGAGGTCTTCGGGAACCTCTATCTGGGCGAGAAGCGCGGCGCGGACCTCTTCAACGACTACGACGTCAACATGGTCCGGGTGCTGGCGACCGAGGCCGGTATCGCCATCGGCAACGCCCGGTTGTACGAGGCCGCCAAGCAGCGCGAGCGGTGGATCGACGGGTCGGTGGCCGTCACGACCGCGCTGCTGTCCGGCGGGGACGCCGAGGACGCGCTGCAGGTCGTCGCGGAACGGGCCCGCCGGCTGTCCGGTTCGGCGGCCGGGATCGTGCTGCTGCCCGCGGCCGAGGGCGGCATGGAGATCGTCGCCGTGTCCTCGGAACAGCCGTCGGACCAGCTCGGCAGGGTCGTCGCGCCGGACAGCGAGATCATCGCGCAACTCCTCGACGGACGGCCGGTGTTCGTGGCGGACGCGGCCACCGATCCCCGGATGCTCAGCGCCCTCGCGCGCGCGTACGGGCCGATCATGGCGCTGCCCCTGCAGAGTGGCGGGCGCGTCCTGGGGGCACTGGTCACGCCCCGCGCGCAGGGCGAGCGGCCGTTCACGGAGGCCGAGCGCACCCTCGCGATCCAGTTCGCCTCGCAGGCCGCGCTCGCGCTGATGATGGCCGAGGCGCAGCGCGACCGGGAGCGGCTCGCGGTGTACGAGGACCGCGACCGGATCGCCCGTGACCTGCACGACCTGGTCATCCAACGGCTGTTCGCCACCGGGATGATGCTGGAGAGCGCCCAGCGCGGGGCGCTCGTCCCCGAGGTGCGGAACGGTGTGGCCAACGCCGTCGACGAACTCGACGTCACCATCCAGGAGATCCGCACCGCGATCTTCGCGCTCCAGCAGGACCCCGCCGAGGCGCCCTCCGGGCTGCGCACGCGGGTGCTGCGGGAGATCAACATGGCGGCCGTGCCGCTCGGTTTCAAGCCCGGGCACCGTTTCGTCGGCGCGGTCGACACGACGGTCGGCGACCTCACCGGCAAGAACCTCATCGCGGCCCTGCGCGAGGCTCTCTCCAACGCGTTCCGGCACGCGGAGGCGGCGCGCATCGAGGTCGTCGTCGACGCGACCGCGACCCTGCCGGACGGCCGCCCCGGCGTACGGCTCACCGTCGCGGACGACGGCGTCGGCATCCCGGCCGGCGGCCGGCGCAGCGGCCTGCACAACCTCAAGCGGCGAGCCGAATCCCTGGGCGGCGCCAGCTGGTACGGACCGGGCATCGGCGAGGACGGAGCCGGTACGACGGTGGTGTGGCAGGCACCCCACTGAGCCCTGTCGGGGCCCTGTCGGGGCCCTGTCGGGTGCGGCTTCCGCTGAGTCCGGTCGGGACCCTGTGCGCCGTGACTTTCCACTGAGGCCTGTCAGGCGCCCGTCCGGTGCGGTTTCTGCTGAGCCCCGGCGGGATCCTGTCGGGTGCGGCTTCCGCTGAGCCCGGTCGGGACCCTGTCCGCCGTGACTCCCAGCCGACCCCTGTCGGACACCCGTCCGGTGTGGCTTTCGCCGAGCCCTGTCGGACACCCGTCCGGTGTGGCTTTCGCCGAGCCCTGTCGGACACCCGTCCGGTGTGGCTTTCGCCGAGCCCTGTCGGACACCTGCCCGGTGTGGCTTTCGCCGAGCCCTGTCGGACACCTGCCCGCCGTGGCTCCCGCTGAGCCGTTCGCAGCAACGCGTCCCCCATGCGTACGACTTGAACAGGGCCCTCGTCCGCCGCGCGGGTCACGATCGCTGACATGCGCTCATCTCGCCGTCATCCGCTGCTCGTTCCGGTGCTGCTGTGTGCGCTCGCCGTGCTGGCGGCCCGCCCCGGCGACGACGACACCCACACCGCCGCCGGGGCCAGCGCGGAGGTGGCGCGGCTGTACCAGGACGCGGCGGTCGCGGCGGAGCGGTACGAGGCGGGGCGGCAGGCGGCCGACGCGCAACGGGCCCGCGCCCGGCGGGTCGAGGGTCAACTGGGCCGCGAACGGCGGGAGATCGCCCGGCTGCACGAGGACCTGGGCCGGATCGCCCGTGCCCAGTACCGCAGCGGCGGCGGTGTCCCGATGGCGGCCCGGATCATCCTCGCGGACAGCCCCGAGGATCTGATGCGCGATCAGCACGTCTTCTCCCAGGCGGATCTGGCCGTGGGCAACGCGATCGGCAGGAGTCACCGGGCCGAGGTGCGGCTCGCCGGTGACGAGGCGGAGGCCGCGTCGGTGTGGCGGACGCTGGAGAAGCGGAACGCCGAACTCGCCGAGCTGAAGCAGGGCATCCAGCGGAAGCTCGACGAGGCGCGCGGCCAGTTGCAGGGCCAGGCGGACGCCTCGGTCGCGGCGGGCAGTTGCCGGGGCGCCGTCCGCCTCGACCAACCGTCGAACCGGGTCACCGACCCGTGGGTCGCGCCGGTGGAGCCCGTCGAACTCTCCGCGGGCTTCGGCAGCGGCGGCTCCCGCTGGGCGAACCGCCACACCGGCCAGGACTTCGCGGTCCCCATCGGCACGCCGGTCCGGGCGGCAGGTGCGGGCCGGGTGGTGCGGGTGTCCTGCGGGGGCGCCTTCGGCATTGAGATCGTGATCGAGCACCCGGGCGGCTACTACACGCAGTACGCCCACCTCGCCGCCGTCACCGTCGATCAGGGGGACCGCGTCACCACCGGCCGGTGGATCGCCCAGTCCGGCACGACCGGCAACTCCACCGGCCCACATCTGCACTTCGAGGTGCGGGTCACCCCGGACATGGGATCGGCGGTCGATCCGCTGCCCTGGCTGGCCCAGCGGGGAGTCTCCGTCGGCTAGGGCACGTGCCGCTCGCGTAAGGGGCGCGCTCCAGGACAACGCCCGTTACCCACCTGCCGCCGTCACCGCGGTAACCGCCGTTATCGCCGCTCGGCCAGCATCCGCTCGATCACGACCGCCACGCCGTCCTCGTTGTTGTCGACGGTCCGCCCGGAGGCCGCCGCGAGCACGTCGGGGTGCGCGTTGCCCATCGCGTACGACTGTCCCGCCCAGGTGAGCATCTCGACGTCGTTCGGCATGTCCCCGAAGGCGACGACCTCCTCGGGCGCGATACCGCGCTCCGCACAGCACAGGGCGAGAGTGCTGGCCTTGGAGACGCCGGGCCCGCTGATCTCCAGCAGGGCGCTGGGGCTGGAGCGGGTGACGTTCGCGCGGTCGCCGAGGGCGAGGCGGGCGAGGTTCAGGAAGACGTCCGGATCCAGCTCGGGGTGGAACGCGAGGATCTTCAGCACCGGCTCGTCGGCCCCCGGGGCGTCCGGCGCGAGGAGTTTCTCGGCGGTGGCGAGGCTGTCCGGTATCTCCATGTGCAGCTTCGGATACGCCTGCTCCTGGTAGAAGCCGTACGTCAGCTCGATCGCGTACACCGTCCCGGGCGCCGCCTCGCGCACCAGGCGTACGGCGTCGAGGGCGTTCTCCCGGGCCAGTTCGCGGACCTTCACGAAGCGGTGGGCGCCGGGGCCGCCGTGCAGGTCGACCACGGCGGCGCCGTTGCCGCAGATCGCCAGGCCGTGGCCGTGCACGTGGTCGCTGACGACGTCCATCCAGCGGGCCGGGCGGCCGGTGACGAAGAAGACCTCGACACCCGCCTCCTCGGCTGCCGCCAGGGCCGCCACCGTGCGGGGGGACACCGACTTGTCGTCGCGCAGCAGGGTGCCGTCCAGGTCGGTGGCGATCAGCCGTGGCGGGACGGCGGAGGCCGGGGTCTCGGGCTGTCGAGTAGCTGAGGTCACCGGGCCATTCTCCCGCATATGCCCGCACGACTGTGCGGGAGTGCGCACAGGTGAGTGGATACCGCCCCTACCAGGGCTGTTGTACTCCACGCTCCTGACAGGGGCCGGGGTGCCGACTCAGCGGAGCTGGGTCGGAGCCTCCATGGCGATCTGCTCGAAGACCTTCTCGTCCGCGGCGAAGTCGGAGTCCGGGATCGGCCAGTGGATCACGAGGTCGGTGAAGCCCAGTTCCTGGTGCCGGCCCGCGAAATCGACGAAGGCGCCGAGGGACTCCAGCGGACGGCCGCGGTCCGGGGTGAACCCGGTGAGCAGGATCTTGTCGATCCCTGCCGCGTCCCGGCCGATCCCGGCGCAGGCGTCGGCCAGCTTGTCGACCTGCCCGCGCATGGCGTGAACCGACTGCTCAGGGGTGCCGTTCTCGAACAGCTTGGGGTCGCCGGTGGTCACCCACGCCTGTCCGTACCGGGCGGCGAGCTTCAGCCCACGCGGACCGGTGGCGGCCACCGCGAAGGGCAGCCGGGGCCGCTGCACACACCCCGGGATGTCGCGCGCCTCGTGCGCCGAGTAGAAGTCGCCCTTGTACGACACCGAGTCCTCGGTGAGCAGCCGGTCCAGCAGCGGAACGAACTCCCCGAACCGGTCGGCACGCTCACGCGGGGTCCACGGTTCCTGCCCGAGCGCGGTGGCGTCGAAGCCGGTGCCGCCCGCGCCGATGCCGAGGGTGACCCGCCCGTCGGAGACGTCGTCGAGCGAGATCAGTTCCTTGGCGAGGGTCACCGGGTGCCGGAAGTTCGGCGAGGTGACCAGGGTGCCCAGACGCATCCGCTCGGTCACGGCTGCGGCGGCGGTCAGCGTCGGTACGGCACCGAACCACGGGCCGTCCCGGAAGGTGCGCCAGGAGAGGTGGTCGTAGGTGAAGCCGGTGTGGAAGCCGAGTTGCTCCGCGCGCTGCCAGGATTCGCGGCTCCCCTCGTTCCAGCGGCGGTACGGGAGGATCACGGTGCTCAGGCGCAGGCTCATGATTCCCAGGCTATGCGGCTGTCCGTGTTTCACGTGAAACCGTCACCGTATGCGGCTGTTCAGCCACGGCGTGAGGGCGATCATCGAGATCCACTCCTTGTGCGTCCGGTCGCCGGGCAGTGGGACGACCAGGTTGCAACTGGGCGGGAAACGGCGGGCCTTGACGTAGGCGTGGCCGTCGAAGACCGAGCGGAGAAAGGCGGGGACGTCGTCGCGGGCGATGTCGGGGCAGGCGATGCCCTCGACCGTGATCAGCGCGTCGTCCTCGGGATAGAGCCGCACGCTCACCCGGGGCAGTCCGCCGAACTCGGCGAAGGCCTCGTGCGGGAGTGAGCCGTCCGGGTCCGTGGTGACGCCGAAGCCCGCGGAGGTGCGGCGGGAGGTCTGGTCGGCGCCGATGTCGTGGGTGACCTCGATCTCCCGCACGTACTCGGACGCGATGGCGCGGAGGGCGGTGACGGCGGCCTCGGTGCTGTGGAAGTGGTCCATACCACTGATCATGCCGGGGGTGGCGCGGCCGGGGCCATACCGGGGGCGGTAGTCCTCAGGCCGTGCGAGGTCAGTGGGGCGCGGGGAACCGCAGATACCGCACGGGTACGGCCTCCGTGAGCCAGACCCCGTTCTCGCTGACCCGGAAGACATGGCCGTCCTTGTGCATCGCGCCCGCGTCCACGGAGAGCACGACGGGGCGGCCGCGGCGGGCGCCTACGCGGGTCGCGGTCTCGCGGTCGGCGGAGAGGTGGACGGCGTGGCGGTTCATGGGCCGGAGCCCCTCGGCCCGGATCGCGTCCAGGTTGCGGCCGACCGTGCCGTGGAAGAGGTACGGCGGCGGGGTGGCCGGGGGCAGTCCGAGGTCGACCTCGATGCTGTGGCCCTGGCTGGCGCGGATACGGGTGCCCTCGATCGCGAAGCGGCGTTTGTCGTTCGTGGCCACCACGTGGTCGAGTTCTGCGCGGTCGAACCGGAACCCGTGTGCGGCGCAGGCGGCGATCAGCGTGTCGATCTCGACCCAGCCGGCCTCGTCGAGGGCGAGCCCGATCCGCTCGGGCTGGTGGCGCAGATGCCTGGAAAGGTACTTCGACACCTTCACGGTGCGTCTTTCATCCATCCGGTCAGCATGACGGGAGAGACGTGGATCACGCACTTTATTTTGCGGCCGATGTTTGATCCACAACCAACTGTAGTTATCCACAGGGGAATTGGCGTTTCTGTGGACAACTCCCTGTCATGTCACCCCTGTTCGTCAAGATCAGCTGGGGGCACACCATTTGGCATGAGCGCATCCAACGCCCTTGCCCGCAGCTCCCGTTCGGCCGCCAAGGCGATGAACTCGCCCGCCTTCTCCGGGCCAACCAGCCCCTCCACGGCCCGCATTGTCGTCTCGGGCACGGCCACGGAACGTGACGAGGACACGGGCCGCGACGACTCCGCCGCACCGAGGTGCCGGCGGAGCGACCGATTCGCGAACAGGCGCATAGCCCGGGCGAGTTCGGCGTCCACCGTCTGCTGCGCGAGGGGTCGCAGCCGTCGTACGAGCGAGGCCGCTTCGGTCGCGTCCGCGTCGGTCGGACGGTGCGAGCCGTCGAGGTAGCGGGCGAAGACGTGCTCGGTGGTGAACTCCAGGAAACGGGCGGCGATGTGCTCGACCTGGACCCTCAACTCCCTTAGGTGGGAGGAGATCGCGGGCAGCGGGACCCCGGAGGCGTACAACTCGACGGCCACCGCCAGCTCTTGGGGGCTCGGCACGAGGAAGGAGTCGGGGTCTCCGGGGACCGGCTCCAGCACGCCGAGTTCGACTGCCTCGGTGACGGCCGCGTCGTCCGGGCTGCCGCCGAAGCGCTGTTCCAGCTCGGCGCGCGAGATCCGCACCGCCTGCTCGTCCGTCCACGGCCCGTCCACCTCGGCGGCCAGCCCGAGCACCCCGCCCAGCCCCCGGCCCGCGTCCCAGGCGTCCAGCAACTCCTTGATGGACGCCAGGCCGTAGCCGCGGTCGAGCAGATCCGCGATCTGCCGGAGCCGGGCGAGATGGACATCGGCGTACACGTTGGCCCGGCCGCGTCGCTCGGGCCGGGGGAGCAGCCCGCGGTCCTGGTAGGCACGGATCGTGCGGACGGTGGCACCGCTGAGATGCGCGAGGTCTTCTATGCGGTAGGCGATCTTGTTGGGGCTGGGGCTGGGGCTGGGGCTGGGGCTGGGGCTGGGGCCGGGGTTGGAGTTGGAGTTGGAGTTGAGGTCGGGGCCGGAACGGGACTCGGCGTCGGACGCAGGCACGGAGCGGGACGCCGTCGCCGAATCAGTCCCGGACGCGGTCCCCAACGCGGTCCCGGACGCCGACGCGGACCCGGACCCGGACGCGGTCCCCAACGTGGTCCCGGTCCCGGAAGCGGACCCAGAACCGGAAGCGGACCCGGACGCAGACGCGGTCGCAGAACCCGACCCGACCTCCGCGCCAGACCCGACCCCCGCATCAGACCCGACCCCCGCATCAGACCCGACCGCCTCCCCCTCACCCGCCCGGAAATTCCCCTCGCCCTCACCCGCCCCGGAACTCACGCAACCCCCGCCCGAGCCGCCGGTGACCTCCGCAGGTACTCCACCGCCCGGTTCAACGATCCCTCCCGGGACGGGTGGTAGGAGCGGCGCAGGTAGCGGGGGACGGCCGCGCCGAGTGAGCGCCAGGTGGGCAACAGGCCTTTGTGTACGGCCCTGTTGTGTTCGGCGAGCGAGTAGCCGACGCGGCCCGCGAGTTGGGGGTCGCGGCGGATCAAGTAGGCCGTGCCCCAGGCCCATAGGGAGAGCATCACGGGGGCCGTCACCGCCATGCCGACGACGCGGCGGGCGTAGCGGGGGAGGCCGTGGCCGCCGCAGTGCTGGAACATGTCGTAGGCGACCGCGCGGTGTTCGACCTCCTCGGCGCCGTGCCAGCGCAGCAGGTCGAGCATGATCGCGTCGGCGCCGGCATGGTCCAACTCCTCGGCTGCCAGGATCCAGTCGCCCAGTACCGCCGTGAACTGTTCGATCGCCGCGACGACCGCCAGCCGGAAGCGCAGCCACTCCCGTTCCGGCACCGGTGCGCCGAGCGGCGGGCGTGCGCCGAGGAGTTGTTCGAAGAGGAAGTCGACGTACCGGGTGAAGTCGCCGGTGTCGAGCCGTTGGGCCGCGAGATGGTCCAGCACGTGCGCGTGCTGGACGCTGTGGGTGGCCTCCTGGCCCATGAACCCCTTGACGTCCGCGAGGAGTTCGGGGTCCCTGATCAGCGGCAGGCCCTCCTTGAAGACCTTCACGAACCACCGCTCCCCCGCCGGCAGCAGCAGATGCAGCACGTTGATGACGTGGGTGGCGGTCGGCTCGTCCGGGATCCAGTGCAGGGGCGTGCGCGTCCAGTCGAAGGCGACCCGGCGCGGGGCGATCGCGTGGTGTTCGTGCGCGGAGGTCACAGCGGCGGCTCCAGGCGGGCCATCGCCCGCAACGCGCGCGGGGCGAACCGGGACATCAGATGGGCGCCGCGCGCCTCCGGGGTGACGGGTACGACGGCCTGGTTGCGGACGACGGCGCGCAGGATCGCGTCGGCGACCTTCTCCGGCGGGTAGTTGCGCAGTCCGTAGAGCCGCGCGGACTTCTTCTGGCGCCGTTTCTCCTCGGCGGCGTCGACCCCGGCGAAGTGCGCGGTCGAGGTGATGTTGGTGTTGACGAGGCCGGGGCATATCGCCGAGACGCCGATCCCCTGGCCGGAGAGTTCCGCGCGGAGGCACTCGCTGAGCATCAGTACGGCGGCCTTGGAGGTGCTGTAGGCGGGCAGTGCTTTCGACGGCTGGAACGCCGCCGCCGACGCGGTGTTGACGATGTGGCCGCCCTGGCCGCGGTCGGCCATCTGTTTCCCGAAGAGGCGGCAGCCGTGGATCACGCCCCACAGGTTGACGTCCAGGACCTTCTTCCAGTCCTCCGGGGTGGTGTCGAAGAAGGAACCGGAGAGTCCGATTCCGGCGTTGTTCACCAGGACGTCGACCACGCCGTACTCGGCGGCGACCTTCGCGGCGAGCTTCTCCATGGCCTGCTCGTCGGAGACGTCGACCGTCTCCGCCCAGGCCTCGGGGGCGCCGATCAGTCGGGCGAGTTCGGCGGTGCGGGCCGCGCTCTCGGTGTCCCGGTCGACGGCCACCACGCGCGCGCCGGACTCGGCGAAGGCGAACGCCGTGGCCCGTCCGATGCCGCTGCCCGCGCCCGTGACCAGCACGAGCTGCCCGCCGAACCGCTGGACGTACTTCCCGGTCGCCGGCGTCGACCTGGGGCGCTCGCCCTCATGGGTGGTCACGAACTCCGTGATCCAGGAGGCGAGTTGATCGGGTCGCGTGCGCGGGATCCAGTGCTTGGCGGGCAGCGTGTGGCGCACCGCCCCCGGCGCCCACAGCTCCAGTTCGTCGTAGAGCTTCTCGGAGAGAAACGCGTCCCCCAGGGGCGTGACGAGCTGCACGGGCGCGTGCGCGTACGCGTCGGGGCGTGGCCTGCGCAGCCTGGCCCGGACGTTGTCCCGGTACAGCCAGGCGCCGTGGGCCGCGTCCGTGGGGAGCGACGAGGTCGGGTAGTCGCCGCGCGGGATCTTCTCGACGCGCTCCAGGATCTTCGGCCAGCGCTTGCCCAGGGGACCGCGCCAGGCGAGTTCGGGCAGCACGGGCGTGTGCAGCAGGTACACGTACCAGGACTTCGCGCCCTGGCCCAGGAGTTGGCCGACGCGGCGCGGGGTGGGCCGGGTCAGGCGCTTGTTGATCCAGTGCCCGAAGTGGTCGAGGGAGGGTCCGGACATCGACGTGAAGGAGGCGATCCGGCCCACCGTGCGCTCGACGGTGACGAACTCCCAGGACTGCACCGAGCCCCAGTCGTGCCCTACGAGGTGCACGGGCCGATCCGGGCTGACCGCGTCCGCGACTGCCAGGAAGTCGTCCGTGAGCTTCTCCAGGGTGAACCCGCCCCGCAGCGGCTCCGGTGCCGTCGACCGGCCGTGGCCCCGGACGTCGTAGAGCACGACGTGGAAGCGGTCCGCGAGCCGGGACGCGACCTCGGACCACACCTCCTTGCTGTCGGGATAGCCGTGCACCAGGACGACCGTGGGGCGCGAGGTGTCCCCCAACTCGGCCACGCACAGCTCGACTCCACCCGTCCGCACCCAGCGCTCGCGCGCACCCTCAAGCGTCACTTGTCCTCCGCCCAGCGCCGCACGTGCGGCAGATCGTCGTCCAGCCAGAAGGCACTCTGTTCGGGGTCCTCGGAGTCGGTGACGACCAGGATCTCCTCGAACTTGGCCCCCGTGCCCCGGAATCCGAGATGCGGTTCGACCGCCCACAGGCCGGGGTGCGGGGGATGGTCGGAGAAGCGGTACGGCGACCAGAGCGGCGACCAGCCGTCGCGGTGGCCGTGCAGCGCGTCGCTCGCGAGGCCCTTCAGGGACTGCGTGCCGAACCCGAACAGCCTTGGGGACCAAGGGCGTTCGGCGACCCGGTCGACCTTGTGCGCGATCACGCCGAAGGGGTACGCGCGGTGCCGGTTGGCGTAGCCCTGGCGGACCATGAGGCGGTCCACGTCCTCGTAGATCTCGCGCAGCGGGCGCCGCTCGCGCACCTCGCGCAGGAGCAGCGCGCGGTGCGCCTCCAGGTCGGCCATCAGCCGGTCCTGCACCGGATTGGCGCCCAGGGAGCCCGAATACCCGATGTCGGCCGTGAAGCCCTTGTACACGGGGGCCATGTCCAGGATGAACGGCATCCCGGGCTCAAGACGGCGGCCCGTGGGGAAGAACTGCAGCGGCACCCGGAAGTCCGTGAACGCCGTGCGGTCGCCGAACCAGGCGAAGGGCAGATGGAACCAGTCGCGCACACCCCGTGCGCGCAGCCACGACCGCTGCATCCGCGCCGCGTCGCGCTCGGTCACCCCGGGCTCCAGCCGGGCCGCCACGGCCTCGGCGCACTCGTACGCCAGCCGCTGGACCTCCCTGAACCCCCGCAGTTCCGCGGAGAGTTCGCGTGTCACCGCCGTAGTCATGCCACCGCCCCACCTGTCCACACCGACTGCGGTACGTGCTCGTAACTTGACACTCGTGAATGTGACAGTTGTTAGAGGCTGCGTCAATAGGCGTGATCTCCACCTGTGGACAAGTGCGCGGGCCGGTCGTGTAGCTCTCAAGTAGGGGCATCCCCTACGGACCCGTACGCCTGGAGTCTGACGCGAGTACAGCTCTGCGGGGTGACGACCGCAGTGGTCCGCGTCACTACCTTCGTAGACGTGACTGTGATCGCGACCGAAAGCCTGAGCAAGCGGTTCCCGCGGGTGACCGCGCTTGACCGGCTCTCCGTGGACGTCGGCCCCGGTGTGACGGGGCTCGTCGGTGCCAACGGAGCCGGCAAGTCGACCTTGATCAAGATCCTGCTGGGTCTGTCCCCCGCCTCCGAGGGCCGAGCCGAAGTGCTCGGCCTCGATGTCGCCACCAAGGGTGCCGACATCCGCGAGCGCGTCGGGTACATGCCGGAGCACGACTGTCTGCCGCCCGACGTCTCGGCCACCGAGTTCGTCGTCCACATGGCGCGCATGTCCGGCCTGCCGCCCACCGCGGCCCGCGAGCGCACCGCGGACACCCTGCGCCATGTCGGTCTGTACGAGGAGCGCTACCGCCCCATCGGCGGCTACTCGACGGGCATGAAGCAGCGCGTCAAGCTCGCGCAGGCCCTCGTCCACGACCCGCAGCTGGTCTTCCTGGACGAGCCGACCAACGGCCTCGACCCGGTCGGCCGTGACGAGATGCTCGGCCTCATCCGCCGTATCCACACGGACTTCGGCATCTCGGTGCTGGTGACCTCGCACCTGCTGGGCGAGCTGGAGCGCACCTGCGACCACGTCATCGTGGTCGACGGCGGCAAGCTCCTGCGCTCCAGCTCCACCACGGACTTCACCCAGATCACGACGACCCTGGCGATCGAGGTCACCGACACCGACGACCACCCGGACGGCAGCCGCGCGGTGCGCGACGCGCTCCACGCGCGCGGAGTGGACACCCACGACAGCAGCGGCCTGCCGGGCGCGGGCCACGTCCTCCTCCTCACGGCCACGGGCGAGGAGACGTACGACGTGGTCCGGGACGTGATCGCGGACCTCGGCATCGGACTGGTGCGCATGGAGCAGCGCAGGCACCACATCTCCGAGGTCTTCACCGACACCGGCACCGACACCGACACCGGCACCGACACGGGCGCCGGCCACGACGCAGAGCGGAAGGAGGCCGTAGGCCATGGCAATTGACCAGCCCCTGGTCCCCCAGCCGGGCGACCAGACCCGTATCCACAACATCGGCTACCGCCACTACGACGGCCCCCGCCTGGGCCGCGCCTACGCCCGCCGCTCGCTCTACTCGCAGTCCCTGCGCGGCTCCTACGGCCTCGGCCGCTCGGTGAAGTCCAAGGTGCTGCCGATGCTGCTGTTCGTGGTCATGTGCGTGCCCGCGGCCATCATGGTGGCCGTCGCGGTCGCCACGAAGGCCAAGGACCTGCCCGTCGACTACACGCGCTACGCGATCATCATGCAGGCCGTCATCGGCCTCTACGTCGCCTCGCAGGCACCCCAGTCGGTCTCGCGCGACCTGCGCTTCAAGACCGTGCCGCTGTACTTCTCGCGGCCGATCGAGACCGCCGACTACGTGCGGGCCAAGTTCGCGGCCCTGGCCTCGGCCATGCTCATCCTGACCGGGGCCCCGCTGATCGTGCTCTACGTAGGCGCCCTGCTCGCCAAGCTGGACTTCGCCGACCAGACCAAGGGCTTCGCCCAGGCACTCGTCTCCGTGACCCTCCTCTCGCTGCTCTTCGCCGGCATCGGCCTGGTCATCGCCGCGGTCACCCCGCGCCGCGGCTTCGGCATCGCGGCCGTCATCGCCGTCCTGACCATCTCCTCCGGCGCGGTCTCCACCCTCCAGGCGATCGCCGACGCGCAGAACTCCACGAGCGCCATCCCCTGGATCGGCCTCTTCTCGCCCGTCACCCTCATCGACGGCCTGCAGTCGGCGTTCCTGGGCGCGAGTTCGGCGTTCCCCGGAGGCGTCGGCCCCAGCCACGCGGAAGGCGTCGTCTACGTCCTCGCCGTCCTGGGCCTCATCGTCGCGACCTACGGCCTCCTGATCCGCCGCTACCGGAAGGTGGGCCTGTGACCACGCTCTCCATCGACCACGTCTCCCGCTGGTTCGGCAACGTGGTCGCCGTCAACGACATCACGATGAACGTCGGCCCCGGAGTCACCGGACTGCTCGGCCCCAACGGCGCCGGAAAGTCCACCCTCATCAACATGATGGGCGGCTTCCTCGCCCCCTCCACCGGCACCGTCACCCTCGACGGCCAGCAGGTCTGGCGCAACGAACAGATCTACAAGCACATCGGCATCGTTCCCGAGCGCGAGGCGATGTACGACTTCCTCACCGGACGCGAATTCGTCGTCGCCAACGCCGAGTTGCACGGCCTCGGCGCCAAGGCCGCCCAGAAGGCGCTGGCCACGGTCGAGATGGAGTACGCGCAGGACCGCAAGATCTCCACGTACTCCAAGGGCATGCGCCAGCGCGTGAAGATGGCCAGCGCCCTGGTGCACGACCCCTCGCTCCTGCTGCTCGACGAGCCCTTCAACGGCATGGACCCGCGCCAGCGCATGCAGCTCATGGACCTGCTGCGGCGGATGGGCGACGAGGGCCGCACGGTGCTGTTCTCGTCCCACATCCTCGAAGAGGTCGAGCAACTCGCCTGGCACATCGAGGTGGTGGTGGCCGGCAGGCACGCGGCCAGCGGTGACTTCCGCAAGATCCGCCGCCTGATGACCGACCGCCCGCACCGCTACCTGGTCCGCTCCAGCGACGACCGTGCCCTCGCGGCCGCGCTGATCGCCGACCCGTCGACGTCCGGCATCGAGGTCGACCTGGCCGAGGGCGCGCTGCGCATCCAGGCCGTCGACTTCGGCCGGTTCACGGTCCTGCTGCCCCGGGTGGCCAGGGACCACGGCATCCGGCTGCTCACGGTCTCGCCGTCGGACGAGTCGCTCGAATCAGTCTTCTCGTATCTCGTCGCGGCGTAGGAGGCCAAGAGATGTACGACCCCACAGTCGCCCGACTCACCTACCGGGCCCTGCTCGGCCGGCGCCGGGCCCTCATCCTGGGCGCCCTGCCCTTCCTGCTGATCATGATCTCCGTGGTAGTGCGCGGCCTCACCGGCGCCGACGACCAGACCGCGGTCGACGTCCTGGGCGGGCTCGGCCTCGCCACGATGGTGCCGATCATCGGCGTCATCGCGGGCACCGGCGCGATCGGACCGGAGATCGACGACGGCTCGGTGGTGTACCTGCTGTCCAAGCCGCTGAAGCGGCCCACGATCATCTTCACCAAGCTGATCGTGGCGGTCGGCGTCACCATGGTGTTCTCGGCGGTCCCCATGCTGATCGCCGGCCTCATCCTCAACGGCAACGGCCAGCAGATCGCCGTCGCCTACACGGTGGCCGCCCTGGTCGCGTCCATCGCCTACGCGGCCCTCTTCCTGCTGCTCGGCACGGTCTCCCGGCACGCGGTGGTCTTCGGACTCGTCTACGCCCTCGTCTGGGAAGCCCTGTTCGGCTCCCTGGTCGCCGGCGCCCGCACGCTGAGCGTCCAGCAGTGGTCCCTGGCCGTCGCCCACAAGGTCGCCGGCGGAGACCTGGTCACCTCGGACGTCGGGCTGACCACGGCCACGGTGTTCCTCGTCGTGGTCACCGCGGGAGCCACCTGGTTCGCCGGCCAGAAGCTGCGCTCGCTGAAGCTCGCCGGCGAGGAATGACAGGTCCTGATCTTGACGGGGGCTTCATCTCTGTCCGGGCACACTGGGCAAAGAGGACGGACGGCTAGGAGGAACGGGGATGGCCGGAGAGGCGACGTACGGCGGCGGTCAGGCGGAGTCCGGGGACGGCTGGGACAAGTTGGTCCTGGACGACGACTTCATACGGTCCGCCGAGACGGCCGAGCCGTCCGCCCGCGCGCGGATGCTCGCGGCGCGCTGGCGCGCGGAGTCCCCCGAGCCCCAGCCGTGGCGCTCTGATGAGCCGCCTGCTGGGTGGTTCTTCAGCAAGGCGCGGCGGCGTAAGTGGCGGCGGCGGTAGGGGTTCTTGCCGGTGCGTAGTCGTTTTGCTGCGGGTCGGTGGGGGCTGGTCGCGCAGTTCCCCGCGCCCCTTTAGGGGCGCCTGCCTGAGCCCTGGTTAATTCGGTGGCGTCCAACTCGGCGTACAGGCACAGTTGTTGTGTCGACGCCGGATCAGCCGGCGCCACTGACTGGGAGAGGAGCTGGACGATGTCGATGCACGACAGGACGTCCAACTCCCTTCAGGGCAGCCCGCGGCGGTCTCCGGAGTAGTTACCCTCCGTCGAGTCGCCCACCACGGGGAGCTGCCCGGGGCGGCCGCTTCGAGCACGCGACTCATTATCGCGTGGGCCGCCTTCCCTTTCGCCCCCGCTACCGGGGGCATTCTGCGCTGGGGCGGTTGCCCACACCTACGCGAGCAACCGCTCCAGCACCACCGCGATCCCGTCCTCCTCATTCGAGGACGTCACCTCGTCCGCCACCGCCTTGAGTTCCTCATGCGCGTTGGCCATCGCCACGCCGTGCGCCGCCCAGGCGAACATCGCGATGTCGTTGGGCATGTCGCCGAAGGCGATCGTGTCGGCGGACTTCAGGCCCAGGCGGCGGGCCGCGAGGGACAGGCCCGTGGCCTTGGAGAGGCCGAGCGGGAGGAGTTCGACGATGCCCGCGCCGGCCATCGCGACCGAGACGAAACCGCCCGCGGCCAGCTGCGCCGCCTCGGCGAGCTGGTCGTCCGTGAGGGTCGGGTGCTGGATGTAGATCTTGTTCAGCGGCGCAGCCCACAGCTCGGACACGTCCGAGAGGGGCGTCGACGGCAGTGTGCCCGTCACCGCGTACCCGTCGCCGACCAGCACCTCGCCGTCCAGGCCGTCCCGGCTCGCCGCGAGGTACAGCGGGCCGACCTCCGCCTCGATCTTGGCGAGTGCCAGCCCGGCCAGTTGGCGGTCCAGGGTGACCGAGGTCAGCAGGCGGTGCTCCCCGGCGTCGTAGACCTGCGCGCCCTGGCCGCAGACCGCGAGGCCGTCGTAGCCGAGGTCGTCGAGGATGTGCCGGGTCCAGGGGACCCCGCGGCCCGTCACGACGATGTGTGCCGCGCCCGCCGCGGTGGCCGCGGCGAGGGCGTCACGGGTGCGCGGGGAGATCGACTCGTCGGAGCGCAGAAGCGTTCCGTCGAGGTCGGTCGCGATCAGCCGGTACGGGAAGCCGGCCGTCACTTGGCGACCGGCGTCAGGAACTCACGGCCGCCCAGGTACGGACGCAGCACCTCGGGCACGCGCACGGAACCGTCGGGCAGCTGGTGGTTCTCCAGGATCGCCACGATCGTGCGCGGTACGGCGCACAGCGTGCCGTTGAGCGTGGCCAGCGGCTGGACCTTCTTGCCGTCACGCAGCCGTACGGACAGCCGGCGGGCCTGGAAGCTGTCGCAGTTGGAGGCCGAGGTCAGCTCGCGGTACTTGCCCTGGGTCGGGATCCACGCCTCGCAGTCGAACTTGCGGGACGCCGACGAACCCAGGTCGCCCGAGGCCACGTCGATGACCTGGAAGGGCAGTTCGAGGGCGGTGAGCCACTGCTTCTCCCAGTCCAGGAGCCGCTGGTGCTCGTTCTCCGCGTCCTCGGGGAGGACGTACGAGAACATCTCGACCTTGTCGAACTGGTGCACGCGGAAGATGCCCCGCGTGTCCTTGCCGTACGTGCCGGCCTCGCGGCGGAAGCACGGGGAGAAGCCCGCGTAGCGCAGCGGCAGCTTCTCCGCGTCGAGGATCTCGTCCATGTGGTACGCGGCGAGGGGGACCTCGGAGGTGCCGACGAGATAGAAGTCGTCCTTCTCCAGGTGGTACACGTTCTCCGCGGCCTGGCCGAGGAAGCCGGTGCCCTCCATGGCGCGCGGGCGGACCAGCGCCGGGGTCAGCATCGGGATGAAGCCGGCCTCCGTGGCCTGCGCGATCGCCGCGTTGACGAGCGCCAGCTCCAGGAGGGCGCCGACGCCGGTGAGGTAGTAGAAGCGCGAGCCGGAGACCTTGGCGCCGCGCTCGACGTCGATGGCGCCGAGCGCCTCGCCGAGCTCCAGGTGGTCCTTGGGCTCGAAGCCCTCGGCGGCGAAGTCGCGGATCGTGCCGTGCGTCTCCAGGACGACGAAGTCCTCCTCACCGCCGACGGGCACGTCGGGGTGCACGAGGTTGCCGAGCTGGAGCGCGAGGCGCTTGGTCTCCTCGTCCGCCTCGTGCTGCTCGGCGTCGGCCGCCTTGACGTCGGCGGCGAGCTGGCCCGTCTTCTTGAGCAGCTCGGCCTTCTCGTCGCCGGAGGCCTTGGGGATGAGCTTGCCGAGCGCCTTCTGCTCGGAACGCAGCTCGTCGAAGCGGACGCCGGACGACCTGCGCCGCTCGTCGGCGGACAGGAGAGCGTCGACGAGCGCGACGTCCTCTCCACGGGCGCGCTGGGACGCGCGCACACGGTCGGGGTCCTCACGGAGCAGGCGAAGGTCAATCACGCGGAACAGGCTACCGGTGCGGAGTTCCGGCTCACGACTCGATATTCCGAACTATGGCTTACGTCCAGTTATGGGGTAATTGCGCAGAGTGTTCTCGGGCGGCGACGCATGTCAATGAAAAGGCGTCCCGCTCCCTGGAACGGGGCAGCCGCGAGGCGGCCTGTTGACCCGAATCCCTTGTGGGAAACGGGACTTGAGGTCGCGGTTGTCCACAGGAATCCACATCCCGGAAGAGTTATCCACAGGGTGTGCGAAAGATCTGTGGACATCGAAAACGATCATTTCCAAAGAGTTTCGCGCGACGGGTATTTCCTGTCCCAAACGCACCTCCCACCCACTTTCGGGTGGAAATGCGTCGCTCCAAAGGATTGCCCGTAGGAAACAGGTGGACGAAGAGTGACCTACGCGCCGGTGGACGCGCAGGCGGCCTGTAGGGAGATTTGTCGACCGGATCGCACGTCGTTGTCGACTTGTCCCCAGGTCGAGAAGCGGACCTGTGGATAACTTCTGTGGATAACGAAGATACGCAGGTAGTACCGGGACGCGACGCAGGCACTACCGGTCAGAAACGGCCGTCCTGGCAGTGCGCGACCCAGTCGGCCGCGGCCAGGAACTCCTCGTCCGAGGTGGCCGGGAAGAGCGGCCGCACCCCGTCCACGCCGACGTCCGCGCGCGGGTACGAACCGAGGAAGCGCACCTGGAGACAGATCCGCTTGAGCCCCGCCAGCGCCTCGGCGACCCGGCGGTCGGAGATGTGCCCTTCGGCGTCGACGCAGAAGCAGTAGTTGCCGATGCCGGCGCCGGTCGGGCGGGACTGGAGCAGCATGAGGTTGATGCCCCGGGTGGCGAACTCGCCCAGCAGGTCGCGCAGCCCGCCCGGGTGGTCGTCGCGCTGCCAGATCACCACCGAGGTCTTGTCCGCGCCGGTCGGGGCGGCGGGGCGGGCGGGCCTGCCCACCAGCACGAACCGGGTCTGCGCGTTCTCCGCGTCGTGGATCTCGGTCTCCAGCGCTTCGAGACCGTACCGGGCGGCCGCGAACTCACCGGCGAACGCAGCGTCGTAGCGGCCCTCCTGGACCAGCCGGGCGGCGTCCGCGTTCGAGGCGGCCGACTCCCACAGGGCGTCCGGGAGGTTCGCCTTCATCCAGTTGCGGACCTGCGGCTGGGCGGCGGGGTGCGCGGAGACCGTCTTGATGTCGGACATCTTCGTGCCCGGCCGGACCAGCAGCGCGAAGGTGATCGACAGCAGCACCTCGCGGTAGATCATCAGCGGCGCACCCGCGACCAGCTCGTCCAGGGTGGTGGTGATGCCGCCCTCGACGGAGTTCTCGATCGGCACGAACGCGGCCTCTGCCTCGCCGGCGCGCACCGCGTCCAGCGCGGACTGCACCGACACGTACGGGATCAGCTCCCGGGTGGCCGCCTCGGGCAGCGTCCGCAGGGCGACTTCGGTGAAGGTGCCCTCAGGGCCGAGATACGCGTAGCTGGCTGGCATGGCTTCACCCTAATGGGCCTTGCGAAACCCGGTGCACCCTTCTCGAACCGGCCACCCCAACGGGCGACGGCCTCACCCCTCCAGCAACCGCTGCCCCACGTACTCGCCCTCCGCCGCCCCGCCCGGCACCGCGAACAGGCCGCTCGCCTCGTGCCGGATGTACGTCGAGAGGGCGTCCCCGCGGTCGAGTTTCCGCTGCACGGTGACGAAGCCGCGCAACGGGTCCGCCTGCCAGCACACGAAGAGGAGCCCGGCGTCCGGGGTGCCGTCCGCGGCGATGCCGTCGTGGTACGAGAAGGGGCGCCGGAGCATCGCGGCGCCCCCGTTCTGGTCGGGCCGGGCGATCCGGGCGTGCGCGTTGATGGGCACGACCAGGGCGCCCTTCGCATCGGTCTTCTCCAGGTCCATCGCGGTCGTCTCGCCGCCCCCGGACAGCGGCGCCCCGGTGGACTTGCGGCGCCCGACGACGTTCTCCTGGGCGCCCGTCGAGAGCTTCTCCCAGTCGTCGAGGAGCATGCGGATACGGCGTACGACGGCGTACGAGCCGTTCGCCATCCACGCCGGGTCGGTCGAGCCGGACGCCGGCACGAAGATCCGCTTGTCGAAGTCGGACTCGGCCGGCTTGGGGTTGCGGGTGCCGTCGAGCTGGCCCATCAGGTTGCGGGCCGTCATCTTGTGGGCCGTGGCGCCCGGCGTCCGGTTGAAGCCGTTCATCTGCCAGCGGACCTTGGCCGCGCTGCCCGCGTCCTTCTGGATCGTGCGCAGGGCGTGGAAGGCGACCAGCGCGTCATTGGCGCCGATCTGCACCCACAGGTCGCCGTTGCTGCGTGCCTTGTCGAGGTGGTCGGAGGAGAAGTCCGGCAGCGGATCGAGGGAGACAGGCCGCTGCTTCTCCAGTCCCGTACGGGAGAAGAAGGAGTTGCCGAAGCCGAAGGTGATCGTCAGCGACGAGGGCCCCGCGTCCCGGGCGACCTCCGTGTCGTCCTGCGCCGCCGCCTCGCCCGCCATCAGCCGTTGCGCGGTCGTCGACCAGCGGCGCAGCAGGGCCGCCGCCTCCTTGCGGCTCGCGCCCGCCGCCAGGTCGAAGGCGACGAGATGACCGCGTGCCTGGAGGCCCTCGGTGATGCCGGGCTGATGTTTCCCGTGAAACATTGCCATGTCCTCGCCCAGCGAGGTCAGCGGTGTGGCCCCGGCCGGCGCGGACGCGTACCCCACGGCCCCGCCCGCCGCACCGAGCACGAGCCCGGTGGCACCGGCCGTACCGAGGAGCCGGCGGCGGGAAATGCCCTCCCTAGGGGGGCCGTTCTCGGAAACGGCCTCCCCAGGAGGTGCCTCTGCGATGCGGGCCTCTGGAATGGACTGGTCAGGCATGGCGTGGTTCAGCCGATCTGCGCGTTCTTGTCGACGGTCGTCTGGTCGATGTCGGAGGTCCGCACGGTCACCGAGATCTTCCAGTCGCCCGCCATGGGGATCTGGATTCCGTTCGCGGCCCAGTGGCCGGTGGCGATGCGGTCGGGCGTCACGGGCAGCGGGCCGATCTTCTTCGCGGCGAGGGTGAAGGCGACCTTCACCTCGGGGACGTCGAAGGCCCGGCCGTTGGGGCGCTGCACATAGACGTGCATCTCGTTGCCGCCCACGCGCGCGGGGTCGAGGTCGAGCCGTATGACGCCCTTGCCGTCCGTGCCCCCGGTGTCGAAGGACATGTCCAGGGTCAGGGCGCCGGCGGACGAGGAGGAAGAGGACGAGGAGGACGACTTGGCCGCCTTGGCGTCCTCCTCCGTGCGGCCCGGCTCGGTGGCCGTCAGGGCCGTGGTGACGGCGAGGACGACGACGGCGACGGCGGCCTCGGCCAGCACGGACCGGCGCAGCCCGAAGCGGACCGGGTCGGCGTCCCGAAGTCGCTTCTGTCGGGTGGAGTCCACGGCGGCCTGCTGGCGGGCGAGTTGGGCGGCCCGCTTGGAACCGCCGGGCGCCTCGGAGTCGCCGTCGTTGGCGGACGCGGCCGCATCGGAATCGCCCTCGGTGGAGGTCGTGGCGCTGGAGACGCCGGTCCTCGCGGAGGTCGTAGCGCCGGAGACGCCGGCCTTGGCGGACGCGCTGGAGGTACCGGCCGCGGTGGACGTCGTAGCACTGGAGGCACTGGCCTCGGCGGACGCCGTAGAGCTGGAGTCGGCGGTCTTCGTGGACGCGCTGGCGTGTGCCTTCTCCTTCTCCGGCGCACGCTCCTCGACGACCGTCTCGGCCGTCGCGGTGGTCTCCGCCAGCTTGGCGGTCCAGCGCCGGGAGATCGACGCGATGCCGACGAGCAGCGCCACGAGGCCGATCTTCACGAGCAGCAGCTGTCCGTAGCCGGTGTCGGTGAACGCCGACCAGGAGCCGAGCTGGCGCCAGGACTGGTAGATGCCGGTCGCGACGAGCGCGAGGACGCTGCCGAACGCGATGCGCGAGAAGTTCTGTACGGCCGTCCGCCCGACCAGGTTGTCGGCGGGTGCCCGGTAGAGCGCGACGAGGAGGGCGGAGAGGCCGCCGAGCCAGATCGCGACGGCCAGCAGGTGGACGACGTCGACGGGCATCGCGATGCCCGGCTGGAGCCCGGTCGAGGCGTGCTCGGCCAGCGCCCAGCTCGCCGCGAGGCCGGCGGCCACCACACCGCCGCCGATCGCGAGACCGAAGGTGAGGTCCCGCTTCTCCTCGTCCTCCCGCTTGTCGTAGGCCCCGAAGAGGACGGCGATGAACAGCGCGGCGGCGGCGAGCAGCAGCAGCCGGGAGACGAGGGCCGCGCCGGTCTTGGTCTGGAGGACCTGGCCGAGGAGGTTCAGGTCGAAGATGTCGCCGAACTTCCCGGTCGTCGTGTACGAGCCGCGCACCAGCAGCAGCCAGAGCGTGGCCCCGGTGAGCGAGACCCAGCCGGAGACCACCAGCCGCTGCAGGGCGCGCACTCCGGCGCCGCGCTGCCAGCAGGCCAGGATGAAGGCGGCGCCGCCGACCATGACGATGAAGCCGGCGTACGACATGTAGCGCCCGAAGCCGTACAGCCCGCCGACGAGTCCGCCGCCGACGTCCTGTTCGGCCGACACGGAGACGGCGGTCTTCGAGGGGGAGCCGATCGAGAAGGTGAAGGCGCCGCCGACGGGGTGGCTGTCGGCGGACACGACCTGCCAGGCCACTGTGTAGGTGCCGTCGGGCAGGCCGCTGCGCACCTGGGTGGCGTAGGTCGTCCCGCTGATGTTGGACGGTTTGCCGACGTCGACGCGTTTGCCCTTCGGGTCGAGCACGCGCAGCGAGTCGTCGTTCGTCGCCACCTTCTCGGAGAAGGTGAGCGAGATCTGCGTCGGAGCCTTGTCGACCACCACCCCCGAACTGGGGTCGCTGCCGGTCAGCGCGGCGTGCGCGGAGGCCGTGCCCGCCCCGGCGAAGAGCATGCCGGTGACAGCCAGGAGCAGCAGCACCAGATTGCGGACGCGGGGGGTGATGGTCGTCTTCAAGGTGGGGGTCCCTCCCTCAGTGCCCGGTCGTGGGGTTGTACGTGGCCGACTTCACGGGCATCTCAACCGTGAGAGGGCCGGACTTGGCAAAGTGCAGCTTCACGGTCACGTGGTCGCCCTGCTTGAGCGTGTGCTTCAGCTTGTCGAACATCAGGTGGTTGCCCCCGCTCTTGAACACGAGTTGACCGTGTGCGGGCACATCGAGGGACTTCACCTCCTCCATCGCCTGGCCGACGGTCTCGTGCACGGAGACCGGGCCGAGGTCGCTGGTGACGGAGGTCAACTCGTCCTTCGCGCCGCCCTTGTTGGCGATGTCCAGGAAGCCCGCCGCCATGTCCGAGACCGGCTGGGGCATGTAGGCGGAGCCGACGGACAGCTGGGCCTTCGCGTCGGAGCCGCCGCAGCCGGTGAGGACCAGCGCGCCGGTCAGCACCGTGACGGGTACGGCGAACTGCCTCACGGCGTCTCCCCCTTGACGATCTTGGGGAGGTCCTTGGTGTAGTCGTCGACGGTGGTGTCCTGGCCGTAGAGCAGATAGCCGCCGTTGGTCTTCGGGGAGAACGCGACGACCTGGGTGCCGTGGACGGAGACCAGCTTGCCGTTCTTGTCCTTCGAGGTCGGCTCGATGGAGATGCCGATCGAGCGGGCGCCGGCCTGGATGGTGGCGAAGTCGCCGGTCAGGCCGACGAACTGGGTGTCGATGCCCTTGAGCCACTTGCCGAGCTCGGAGGGGGTGTCCCGCGCCGGGTCGGTGGTCACGAACACGACCAGCAGCTTGTCCTGCTCGGCCTTGGACAGCGACTTCTTGGCGACGGCGATGTTGTTCATGGTCAGCGGGCAGATGTCGGGGCAGTGGGTGTAGCCGAAGTAGATCAGCGTCGGCCGGCCCTTGGACTCCGCCCGGAAGTCGTACTTCTTGCCGTGCGTGTCCGTGAGGACCAGGTCCGGCTTCTCGAACGGGGTGTCGAGCACGGTGGCGGCCTGGGTCGCGGTGTCCTCGGAGACCACGGAGACGGGGCTCTGGCCGTCGTCGCCGCTGCCGCAGGCGGAGAGCGTCAGGGTGGCGGCGGTCAGCAGAACGGCCGCCGCGAACGTCTTCTTGCGCATAGAGAAATGTCCCAGTTGTGAGAGCTCCGGCGCGCACCGGGGTCGTACGCAAGAGTCGCACGGACCCCTGTGCGCACCATGAGCGGACGGGCCTCAGACGGTCGTACGCCGTCGGCCGGCGAGAACGCCGTACGCCACGCCCGCCGCGCCGACGGCGATGCCGACCACGCCGAGGACGCGGGCGGTGGTGTCGGAGGAATCGGCGGACGACGAGGTGGAGTCGGCGGCGGTGGTCTCGGTCTTCGCGGCCTTGTCGGAGGCGTCCTCGGCGGTCGCGCCGGAGGCGGAGGCGGAGGTCAGCGTGAGCGTCGGAGCCGGGTTCTCGGGCTCCTCCTCGCCGTCCTTCTGGACCTCGATCCAGCGCACGACCTGCTTGTCGGAGTACGTCTGCAGCGCCTTGAAGACGAGCTGGTCGGCGTCCGTGGGCAACATGCCCACGGAGACCGGGAACTTCTGGAAGTAGCCGGGCTCGACGCCCTTGCCGGTCGCGGTCCAGGTGACCTTGGTGACGGCCTCGGTGATCGTCTCGCCGTGCATCTCGGCGGGCTTGGCGAGCTTCGACTTGGTGACCTTCACGGTCCAGCCGCTGATCGGCTCCGGCATCACGGAGGCCAGCGGGTGGTCGGTCGGGAAGTTCACTTCCAGCTTGGTGGTCGAGGCGTCGTCACGCTCGTTCGGGACCTTGAAGTCGACGACCGCGTAGCCGCCCTTGACGGCCGCGCCCTCCGGCTGCACGGAGACGTGCGCGAAGGCGGGGGAGGACAGCACGAGCACGGCCGAGCCGGCGACGGCAGCGGCGGCGGCGATACGAGAGGTCTTCATGGAAAGGAGCACTCCACTTCGAGTTCGAGTGAGTTCCGGTGGTGAAGAGGGGGCGCGTGGTTCCCCGGGTGAAGCAGGGGTTTCCCGGCTGAAAAAGACGGGCACGCGCGTGTGCCGCACGACGGCGGCCTCTTCACGCACAGAAGGGAGTGCGGGGTCGGTGGTCGCGTCGCGTCAGGCGGCGAGGGTGTGTGCGGCGGCGGCCGGCGGGCCGCGGCGGATCACCGAGTGCTGGAGCGCGGTGGTGTGCGGCGCGGGCGGCGCGAACAGGGCACTACGGAGCGGACGCGGGCCCGCCTCGGGCGCCCCCGGCAGCCCGGCCCGCAGGGCACGCACCAGGGCGAGCGCACCGCGCAGGGACCGTACGAGCGCCCCTTCCGCGACTCCGTGCGCCGAGAGTTCCATCAGGCGCAGCAGCGCCAGGTCCCCGCGCCGCAGCAGCCAGCCCGCGGCGAGCGCCGCGAGGACGTGACCGAGCAGCATGGACAGGGACGGGAACAGCGACATCGAGGAGGCGGCGGAGGTGGACATGGCGTCCGCCGGGTGATGCATCGACCCCATGCCGCTCATCGAGCCCGTCGAGCCTGAGGTCGGCAACAGCCGCGCGTCGGTGAGGATCTGGTGGGCCTGCGCCGGGCTGATCGCCGCCGCGGTGGTCCCGCACAGGAGATGCGCGGCACGCGCGACGAGCGTGGCGTCGGAGGCCGAGAGGGAGTCGGCCGATGTGGTGGTGGCCGTCTGCCCGAGCCCGAACAGCGTGTGCAGCACGGTCTGTCCGACCGCGAGCGGCACCACGATCCCCGGCAGCGAGCGCGCCCGCCCGGCGAGCGGTGCCACGACGAGGAAGGTGGCGAGGAAGCCCGCGCCCAGTGTCCACAGCGGAACCGTGGCGCAGGAGGCGATCGCGTGACCGGCCGCGGCCAGCACGACACAGACCGCGGCGAACACCGCGGCCCGCAGGACCCGGAGTTCACCTCCGGAGCGCACCGTACGTGGGTGGGGGGCAGTCATGGCGGGCTCATCATCGCACCGGCTCCGTCGCCGCCATACGGCAGGTCCGCAACATCCGGTCCATAGTGTGTCGTAGCTCACAAAGATCACTCTCCGGCGTGAGCTACCTCCGGATACACCAATTACGTTTGGGACGCATCGCCCATATGGGCGGCATCACGTCAACTCCGTGCTTACACAGGGGCACTGGCGGCAATAGGTATCACTATGTCGAGCCGCGGCCGGGAGGCTGGAGCATGAGCATCTGGTGGTCACTCCATCTGAGGCGCGAGGCCGCGAGCGTGCCACTCGCCCGGCGACTGTTTCTCGGCACGATGGAGACCGCGGGCGTCGACCCGGACATCTCCTACGACCTCTCCGTCGCCCTGAGCGAGGCGTGCGCCAACGCCGTCGAGCACGGCGGCGACACCGCGCACGGCGCGCCCACGGAGGCGTACCGGGTCACTGCGTACCTCGACGGCGAGAAGTGTCGTATCGAGGTCGCGGACTCCGGCCCCGGTTTCGCCCGCACGCAGTCCGTCCGCCCCGCCCCGAGCGAGGCCGAGAACGGTCGCGGCCTGTGCCTCATCCAGGAACTCGCCGACCACGTCCACATCGGCAACAAACCGGGCGTGGGCGGCGCGGTGGTGAGCTTCGACAAGATCCTGAAGTGGCGGAAGGACGCGCCGCTGATGGCGGTGTAGTCGGCCGGGTCCGGCCGACTACAGGATCCAGGTCCGGGCGGCTTCAGGATCCGGATCCGGGCGGCTTCAGGTTTCTGAGGATTCTTACCTCGCGCACAGCCCAGGCCCACGCCCCTGACGGCTGCCGTCCATAACTTCGTGATCATGACGGGAAACCACACAGACAAAACCATCAGCCGGCGCCGCGCCCTCGCGGTGACCGGCGGGACGGTCGCGGCCGGCGGACTGGTCGCCGCCGGGTTCCAGTCGGCGTTCGCCGACACCGCCGACACGACGACCGACGCGGACGCGACGGCCTCGGCCAGTTCGACCAGTGGTGCGTGCATGACGCTGATGACGAGCGTCACGGAGGGCCCCTACTACCTCGACGGCGCCTTGGTGCGCAAGGACATCACCGAGGGCAAGGCGGGCGTCCCGCTCACCCTGCGGCTGACCGTCGTCGACGCCACGGACGGCTGCACCCCGGTCAAGGGCGCGGCCGTGGAGATCTGGCACTGCGACGCCTGGGGCTACTACTCCGGCTACACCACCGCCAACCCGGGCGGCTCGGCCCCCGCGGAGAGCGAGGAGGGCGATTCCGCCAACGACCTGACGTACCTCCGGGGTTACCAGGTCGCCAACGCCAACGGGGTCGTCAAGTTCGAGACGATCTTCCCGGGCTGGTACACACCCCGCACCTGCCACATCCACGTGAAGGTGCACACCGGCGGCGAGAAGGAGGACGGCACCTACGAGGGCGGCAAGGTCAACTACACCGGCCAGCTGTTCTTCGCCGACGACATCGCCGAGGAGATCTTCACCCTCGACCCGTACGCCAAGCACACGGGCTCGTACACCGTCCTCGCCGACGACATGGTCTACGACGGCGGTGGCGCCGCCAGCGGCCTGCTCACCCTCAAGGCCGTGCACAAGAAGGACCCGTCCAAGGGGTACAAGGGCTCACTGACCCTCGGCGTCGACCCGGACGCCGAGAGCACGGGCGCGGGCAGCGGCGGTACGCCCCCGAGCGGTGCCCCGACGGGTGCGCCGCCCAGCGACAGCCCCTCCCCTTCGGCCTCCGCCTCCTCGTAAGGTACGACGATGCAGAGCCGCGAGGACGATGCACTGGCGCGGGCCGCCGTGGACGCGCTCACCGGGCAACTGGCCCTGGCTCCCAAGCCGGGCCTGCCCGACCCGCGCGACCTGGCCGCCCGTACGACCCGCGTGGACCACAGCGCCCTGCGCTGGTCCGCCAAGGCGCTGGCACCCGGCCTCGCGGCGATGGCGGCCGCCGCCCGCCGCACCGGCGAGCCGACTCCCGTGCTCCGCGCGGAACTCGGCGCGATCGGCCGTTGCACGGAACACTCCGTGGCACTCGCCGGCGGCGGCCACCGGGGTGCGCTGTGGGCCCTCGGCCTCCTGGTCGCGGCGGCTGCCCTGGACCCCGACGCGGGGGCCAAGGACGTCGCCGCGACCGCGAAGCGCATCGCCGCCCACCCCGACCGCCGCGCCCCGCGCAGGCCCTCGCGCGGCTCGTCGATCTCGGCGAAGTACGGCGCGGCCGGTGCGCGGGGCGAGGCGAAGGCCGGATTCCCGCACGTACGGCGGGCGTTGGACTCCCTCGCCATGACCCGCGCGGCCGGGGCGACGGAGACACAGGCCCGCCTCGACGCCCTGCTCACGGTGATGTCCACCCTCCAGGACACCGAACTCCTGCACGCCGTGGGCCCGTTGGGTCTGCGGCACGTCCAGGCGGGGGCGCGGGGTGTCCTGGAGGCGGGCGGTACGGCGACGGAGGCCGGCGCGGAGGCCCTGACCGCCTTCGACACCGACCTGCACGCGCGCGAGTGGAGCCCTCGCGGAAGTGCGGGGCTCCTGGCGGGCGCGCTGTTCCTGGACTCCCTACCGGTCAACTCACTGGCGTGGGCCGCCTGAACCCGTAGAGGACCGAGACCGGTACCGGTCAACTCGCCAGTGCGGGCCGCCTGTTCACCCCGCCCGCATCTCCCGCGGCCTCGTCCGCCTCCCGACCCGCACCCGCCGCCCTCCGCGCCGCCGGCCCCATCGCGTACGACGCCACGACCGTCGCCCCGCCCAGCAGCAGCCAGCCCGGCGTCCCCCACTCAAGGAGGAGGGACGTGAGCACCAGGGGGCCCATCGTCCTGGCCACGGTGACGCCGGTGCCGAAGAAGCCCTGGTACTCGCCCACCCGGTCGGCCGGTGCCAGGTCGAAGGAGAGCTGCCAGGAACCCGCCGACTGCCCCATCTCGGCGGCCACTTGGAGCACCGCTCCGACCACCAGCGCCCCCACGGCCACCCACGGCGACGCGCCCGCCGACAGCGCGAACACCGCGCAGGCCGCCAGCATGATCCAGCCGGACCGCCGCACCGCGCGCGTGGCCGACGCGAGCCCCGTGATCCCGCGGGCCGTCCGCACCTGGAAGACCATCACCGCCCCGGTGTTGAGCACGAACAGCGCGGAGACCAGCCAGGTCGGCGCGTCCGTCCGCTCCGCGATCCACAGCGGCAGTCCGAGGCTGAGCAACGGCATCCGCAGCAGCAGCACGGTGTTGAGCAGCGTGACGACGACGTACGGCCGGTCCCGCAGCACCCCGGGACCGCCCGTCTTCCGCACCTGGACGCCCCGTACCGACGGCAGCCGCACCAGCAGCCCCGCGCACACCAGGAAGCTCACCGCGTCCAGCGCGAACACCCCGAGGTACGCCGACCGCGTCCCCGCCCGCAGCGCGAGCCCGCCGAGACCCGCGCCCACCGCGAGACCGGCGTTCAGCGTCGACTGGAGGTGTGCCAGCAGGCCGGTCCGCTCCCCGGCGGACACCAGCCCCGCCAGCAGCGCCTGCCGGGCCGCCGCGAGCCCCGACTGCGCCGAGGCGTAGGCACACGCGGCGATCACGAACGGCACGAATCCGCGTACGACGAGGAAGGACGCCACCGCGAGCCCCGTCGCCAGCGCCAGCAGCACCGCCGTACCGCGCGGCCCACGCCGGTCCGCCAGCCGCCCCAGCGGTACCCCGACCAGCGAACCGACGGCCCAGGCGAGGGTGAGCCCGAGGCCCACGCGCGCGGGGGCGAGCCCGACGACGTGGGTGAAGTACAGCGCCGAGGTCACGTAGTAGGCGCCGTCGCCGACCGAGTTGGTCAACTGGGCGAGTGCGAGGGTGCGTTGCGGGCCCGCGGGCGGGACGAGTGAGTTCGTCATGTGTACGACGGTAGAGCTCGGTTGGACCTGCCAGAAGGCCCAATCGGCCGCCCTGTCATTGGCCCAATTCAGCAGCCCGCCCGGGACTCACCCGGTACTCACCCGGCCCCCTCACGCCCCTTCCAGCACCCGGCCCAACACCTCCAGCGCCTCCGGATAGACGCGCTCCCGAGGCGTCCCGTACCCCACCACAAGCCCCTGAGGCCGCCCCTCGTCCCCGTCCGCCGCATGCCAGTGCTCCCCGAGCCGCCCGACCGCGAGCCCCTCCTTCTCGGCCCGCGCGAGCACCGCCTCCTCGTCGGCGACCTCCACCAGCGCGTGCAGCCCCGCCGCGATGCCGTAAACGTTTGCGTGCGCCCCCAGCCGGCCGAGGAGCTGGTCGCGGCGGCGCCGGTACCGCAGCCGGCACGCGCGCACGTGGCGGTCGTAGGCGTGGCTGTCGATCAGTTCGGCGAGTGCCAACTGGCCGATGGTCTCGGTGTGGTGGTCGCTGTGCAGCTTGGCGTCGGCGACCGCGTCGACCAGGTGCGGCGGCAGCACCATCCAGCCGAGCCGCAGGGCGGGCCCGAGGGTCTTGGACGCGGTCCCCAGGTACACGACCTGGCCCGGTGCCATCCCCTGGAGCGCGCCCACGGGCTGGCGGTCGTAGCGGAACTCCCCGTCGTAGTCGTCCTCGACGATCAGCCCGCCACGCGCGCGTGCCCAGTCGGTCAGTGCCCGTCTGCGCTCCGGGTGCAGGGTGACGCCGGTCGGGTACTGGTGGGCCGGGGTCACCACCACGGCCGCCGCGTTGCCCAACTCCTCGGCGCGGGCGCCCCGTTCGTCGACCCGTACGGGCACCACGCGCCCGCCGTTGTGCCGCACCACCTCCCGGTGGAACGGCAGCCCCGGGTCCTCCATGGCGACCTCGGCGACACCGCGCCCCGCCGCCGCGTCCAGCACGCGCGTGAGGAGCGCGAGTCCCTGCACGTACCCGGACGTGATCACGATCCGCTCCGGCGGCGCGATCACCCCGCGCGCCCGCCCCAGGTACCCCGACAGCGCGGTGCGCAGTTCGATACGGCCGCGCGGATCTCCGTAGTCGTACGCCAAGGAGGGTGCCGTCGCGATCGCGCGGCGCAGCGAGCGCAGCCAGGCCGCCGCCGGGAACATGCCGACGTCCGGGCTGCCGGGCCGCAGGTCGAAACGGGGTACACGCGCGCGTGCCGCCGCGCCCGGTGCCTCCGCGTCGACGGAGGGCAGCAGCGCGACCTGGGTGCCCGAGCCCTGGCGCGCGGTCAGGTAGCCCTCGGCGACGAGCTGGTCGTAGGCCGCCTTCGCGGTGCCCCGGGAGACGCCCAGTTCGGCCGCGAGCCGGCGGGTGGCGGGGAGGCGGGTCCCCGGGGCGAGCCGGCCGTCCCGTACGGCGTCCCGGAGCGCCCGTTCGAGACCGACCCGGCGGCCTCCCTCCGGGTCGGGTTCCAGGTGCAGGTCGACGCCGACGCCGGACCAGAAGTCGTTCACGAAAAAGCCCTCCCCCTAGGCGCGTTCATGAAAAAAGCCTCCCCCTGGGCATGCGATCGGCACACGAATGGCCGGGCACAGCAGGTGTGCCCGGCCATCAGTCTTGTATCAGGTGGCGGTCATCGGCCGTCAGCCTTTGAGGGACGCCATCCAGCCCTCGACCTCGGCCGAGGTGCGGGGCAGGCCGTCGGACAGGTTCCGGTTGCCGTCCTGGGTGACGAGGATGTCGTCCTCGATGCGGACGCCGATGCCGCGGTACTCCTCGGGGACGGTGAGGTCGTCCGCCTGGAAGTACAGGCCGGGCTCCACCGTGAGGACCATGCCGGGCTCCAGGGTGCCCTCGACATACGTCTCGGTCCGCGCGGCGGCGCAGTCGTGGACGTCCATGCCGAGCATGTGACCCGTGCCGTGCAGCGTCCACCGGCGCTGGAGGCCCAGCTCCAGGACGCGCTCCACAGGACCTTCGACGAGACCCCACTCGACGACCTTCTCGGCCAGCACGCGCTGTGCCGCGTCGTGGAAGTCGCGGTACTTGCCGCCCGGCTGCACCGCCGCGATACCGGCCTCCTGGGCCTCGTACACGGCGTCGTAGACCTTCTTCTGGACCTCGGTGAAGCGGCCGTTGATCGGCAGGGTGCGCGTCACGTCGGCGGTGTACAGGGTGTGCGTCTCGACGCCGGCGTCCAGGAGGAGCAGGTCGCCGGAGCGGACCGGGCCGTCGTTGCGCACCCAGTGCAGGGTGGTGGCGTGCGGGCCCGCGGCGCAGATCGAGCCGTAGCCGACGTCGTTGCCCTCCACGCGCGCGCGGAGGAAGAACGTGCCCTCGATGTAGCGCTCGCTCGTCGCCTCGGCCTTGTCGAGCACGCGCACGACGTCCTCGAAGCCGCGGACCGTCGAGTCGACGGCCTTCTGCAGCTCGCCGACCTCGAACTCGTCCTTGACCAGGCGTGCTTCGGAGAGGAAGACCCGCAGTTCCTCGTCGCGCTCGGCGGTGACCTTGTCGGTCAGCGCGGCCTCGATGCCGGCGTCGTGGCTCCGGACGACGCGCACGGGGCCGGTGGCTTCGCGCAGGGCGGCGGCCAGTTCGCGGACGTCGGAGGCGGGGATGCCGTAGAGCCGCTCGGCCTCGGTGAGGGAGTGGCGGCGGCCGACCCACAGTTCGCCCTGGCCGGAGAGCCAGAACTCGCCGTTCTCGCGGTCGGAGCGCGGCAGGAGGTAGATCGTCGCCTGGTGGCCCTCGGCGGCCGGCTCCAGGACGAGGACGCCGTCCTCGGTGAGGTTGCCGGTCAGGTACGCGTACTCGACCGACGCCCGGAAGGGGTACTCGGTGTCGTTCGAGCGGGTCTTCAGGTTCCCCGCCGGGATCACCAGGCGCTCGCCCGGGAAGCGCGCGGAGAGCGCGGCACGGCGGCGGGCGGTGTGCTCGGCCTGCTCGACGGGCCGCAGGTCGTGCAGCTCGGTGTCGGCCCAGCCGGACTTCATGCTGTCTGCGAGTTCGTCGGACACGCCGGGGTACAAGCCGTTCTTCCGCTTCTTGATGGGCTCTTCAGGCTCCGCTTCCGGGGTCTCCGGATTGAGCTCGTCGGCCACGGTCATCCTCCTAGATACGGCACTGGACCCCGTCCATCGTACGGTCGTACGGAAGGGGGCCCAGGGCCGTATGGCCTGTTACACATGGCTGTCCGGCGACTACTCGAAGCGAGCCGCCAGGAGGACGACGTCCTCGTCGCTGTCGGCCGTGTCGAGGCCGTCCGGCAGGACCGTGCGCAGCACGTGGTCGGCGATCGCGGCCGGGTCCTCGCGCAGCGCCTTGGGGACGCTGGCGGCCGCCGCGTGCAGGCGGGCGAAGGCGCGGTCCATGGGGTCGCCGGTGCGGTGCAGCAGCCCGTCGGTGTAGAGCAGCACGGTCTCGCCGGCCTCCGCCTCCAGCTCCACGCTCGGCGCCTCCCAGCAGGCGAGCATGCCGAGCGGCGCGGACACGGAGGTCTCCACGAACTCCGTGCGGCGCTCGCCGACCAGGAGCGGCGGGCTGTGTCCGGCGCCGGCCAGGGTGATCTTGCGCAGCGCGGGCTCGCAGTAGGCGAACAGGGCGGTGGCCGAGCGGGCGGGCTCGGTGAGTCTCAGGAGGAGTTCGAGGTCGGACAGGACCGCGACCGGGTCCTCGCCCTCCATCACCGCGTACGCCCGCAGCGACGCGCGGAGCCGGCCCATCGCGGCGATCGCGCTCGGCCCGGAGCCGGTCACCGAGCCGACCGCGAGGCCGAGCGCGGCATCGGGCAGCGGCAGCGCGTCGTACCAGTCGCCGCCACCGCGCGGACCCGTGCGGTGCAGCGCGGCGAGCTGCACACCGGCCACGCGGGGGAGCCGGGACGGCAGCAGCTCCTCGGCGATGGTCGTCATGCACGCGCGCGTGCGCTCGACTTCGAGGACCCGGGCCAGGTGCTCGGTGGCGTACCGGGCGTACAGGCCGACGAGGTGGCGCTGCCGCTCGACCGGCTCGGCGGGCTCGTCGTACAGCCACACGGCGGCTCCCAGGCGCCCGGCCGCGTCGGTCGCCAGGGGCAGCGCGTAACTGGCCGCGTAGCCGAGGCGTACGGCGACCTCGCGATGGCGCGGGTCGAGGGCGTCCTCGGCGAACAGGTCGGGGCGGACGATCTCGCCGCCCTCGCCCCCCGGGGTGCCGACAGGGCCGTCGAGGAGCTGGCCGTAGGACATCGCCCCGCGCGGGACGGTCTCGATGTGGCCGAGGTCGGAGCGGGCGAGGCCGAGGCCGATGGTGGTGTCGGGGCCCAGGCCGTCGCCGGGTTCCAGGACGACGAGTCCGCGGCGGGCGCCCACCAGGGCGGCTCCGGCGCGCAGCAGCTCCTGGAGTGCTTCGTCGAGTGCGTCCGTGCGTGCCAGCCGCTCCGTGAGTTCATGGAGGGTCGTGAGATCGGACACCCAGCCGGCGAGCCGGTCCTGGAGCAGGGCACCTGGCGCGTTCGGAGCGGTGTCAGGCGTGTTCTGGGTGTTCGAGGAGGGGCCCGGAGGGGTATCGGTGGCGGCAGGCGCGGGCGCGACAGTGTGTGCGGGCGAGGGAACCGTTGAATCGATTCCAGCCACTTTCGGAGGGTGCGGGGCGTTCATGGCGTCCGGCTTTCCGACCGGTGCGTATTGCTCAAAAGCATCGCAAACCCCCATGTCATTCTGCGCCGCTGGCAGTGTCTCCACATGTACACGCACTCGTGAGGGGATGTCCAGCATTGTCCTGCCGGGATTCCTGGTGTCCATGGGTCTACGGGTGCTATTTCGCTCTCCCCTTGCGGATTGGCAAAGTTGGCTTAAAACTGCATCAGGGGACGGTCCATTGCGGTCGACTGGGTTTGCTCGACGGAGCGTCACAGCGGTCGTGATGGGTACGTACTCGGAGAAGGCCAGGGGTGGCTGGGGGCCACCCGGAACCTGGTGAAGGACCCGGGCGTCTTAACCACCGACGATCGTGACCCATCCTCCCGTGGCGGAGGCGGAGAGAACTACGCGGGACGGCAAAACGCCAGACTTCGCCACCCCCAATCGCCACGCCCATGCTTTTCAAGCACGCACGGGTTCTCCCTGCCGAAGGCAGGGGTGTGATGCGCCAACAGGTACGCACAGTGAAGTGATCGACACATGATGTGATGTGGTCCTCGGTGTTGCCAGCGGTGCAACGGAAAGGAACGAGCGCTCATGCGCGAGATCCTCGGAAAGCGACGCAGGCTCCTGTCCAGGCGAGACAACAGGAGGTCTGAGATGCTCAGCGCGGCCCTGACCTTCGCGACAGAATGGCAATGGCCCGTACTCCCGGGCGTGGCACCGGACCCCCAGGGCCGGGCCCGTTGCGGCTGTCCGGACCCCGACTGCACAGTGCCCGGTGCACACCCCTTCGATCCCGGCCTCCTCGCGGCCACCACCGACGCCCGCATGGTGCGCTGGTGGTGGGGCAACCGACCCGCCGCGCCGATCGTCCTCGCCACCGGCGACAAGGCTCCCTGCGCGGTCAGCCTGCCCGCAGCCGCGGCCTCCCGGGCCCTCGCCGCGCTCGACGGCCAGGGCATGCGCCTCGGCCCGGTCGTCGCCGCGCCGACCCGCTGGTCGCTGCTCGTCAAGCCGTACTCCCTGGAGCAGTTGGGCGAGCTGCTCTACGCCAAGGACCACGTCCCCGGCTCGCTCCGCTTCCACGGCGAGGGCGGCTATCTCGCCTTGCCCCCCTCCGAGACCGGCCAGGGCCAGATCCGCTGGGAGCGCGCACCACTGCCCGGCTCGTCCTCGCCCTGGGTGCCCGACGTCGAGGCCGTGGTGGACGCCGTGGTCGAGGCCCTCACTCGTACGGGTGTGAGCGCGCCCGAGTTGTAGGGGTGTCGGGCGTGCGCGGGACATGGCGCCCGTAGTTGGTCGTTATCTTCCGACACATGAACCTTCGTCTGCTCGCCCTCGCGGGCGTCGCGGTGTGCGCGGTCGCGCTGCCGCTGGCCGTGGCGTCCGCGGGACCCGTACGCGACGAGGGTCACGCGGTCGTACGGTCCCTGGTCCACTCCTCGGATTCCTCCGGCTCCTCCGAAGGCGACGCCAAGGCGCCGTCCGTCGCGCCCTCGCCCGTCCGCTCCCCGCTGACGCTCGGCCTGGGACTGGCTACGGCGGCCCGCTGCGGACCCGAGCTCTCCTCCCCCGACGGCATCGAGGCGCAGACCTGTGTCATGACGCAGGGTGAGGACACCTGGGCGCGCACCTACTACCGGAACGCGACCGGCGACGACCTGGACTCGGTGCTGAGCCTCATGGGTCCGGCGGACCGCACCGTACAGATGCACTGCGTCGTGGCGGCCGAGGACGAGCCCGCGCTGTGCGAGACACCCCGGGAGCGGACACGGGGCGAGCTGGCGGCCTACACGGCCGTGGCGGAGTTCGCGGGGCGGAGTGGGAGCGGGCCGCTGCTGCTCCGCTCGGGGAGCAACTCCTCGGCGCCTACGGCGAGTTGACGGACGACGTCGTTCCGTACACGCGGGCCGGGCATGAAAAGACCCGGTTGCTGGCGACGGGGGATGCACCAGCAACCGGGCTACTCGAACGGTAACAAGAGATCGGCGGTTCGCAAATTCGATCTCGGCTATTCGGACACCGACTTCCCTTTCACAACGGGGAGTTGTGACAGGAGTCACCCGAGTGAACAGGCCTGTTGCGGCTGAACGGTCGGTCAGTCGAACCCTTGGCCCATTCCGGGTGTCAGCTCAGCGTGACCTGCCGGTTGGTGAGGCCGCCCCGCGCGCGGCGCTCGTCCGCGGTGAGCGGTGCCTCCGTGGCCAGAGCGGCGGCGAGGCGCTCGGCGAACTCGGCGGCCGGCTTCTCGATGTCGTCCGCGCCGAGCCCGCTCGGCAGGTCCCAGACGGGCACGGTCAGCCCATGAGCACGGAAGGACCCCACGAGACGGGTGCCCTCGCCGAGACCGGAGCGTCCCGCGGCGTGCAGCCGGGCGAGACCGTCCAGAAGCTGCTCCTCCGGGTACGGCATGACCCAGCGCAGATGGTTCTTGTCCGGGGTCTCGCACCAGTACGCGGCGTCCACGCCCTGGAGCTTCACGGTCGGGATGGCGGCGGCGTTGGCGCGCTCCAGGGAGGCGGTCACCTCCGGCGCCGCGTTCTCCGCCTCCGGGACCCAGAATTCGAAGCCCGGGTGCACAACTGGCTCGAACGTGCCTTCCGGGTCGAGCAGATCCTGCAGTCGCGGACCCTCGGCCGGGGCGCGGCGGGCCTGCACCGGAGTGCCCGGCTCGGCGGCCAGCGCGCGCTGGAGGGTGTCGGCGAGGTCGCGGCTGATGTCGCCGGAGGCCGTGTCGTTCTGCAGGCCGAGCAGCACCGAGCCGTCGTCCCGGCGCAGGGCCGGCCAGGCCATCGGCAGCACCGTGGCGAGCGTGACCGACGGAACCCCTTCGGGGAGACCGCCCTTCAGCGGCAGCGCGACCGTGGCCGCGGGCACCAGCTCGCGCAGCGCCACCCAGTCGCCCTCGCCGGGCAGCCCCTCGAAGGGGCGCTGCACCAGCTCGGTCACCGCGTGCGCGGCGGCCCGGCCGTGGCAGGCCTTGTAGCGGCGGCCGCTGCCGCAGGGGCAGGGCTCGCGGGCACCGACGACCGCGACCTCTCCGTCGCTGAGCTGCGGCCGCCTGGCCGTGGTCTGGGGGCGCTTCTTGGCCATCGTGGGTGTCTCCCGGTTACGGCTCGTCTCGTACGGGCGGGAGCCTAGCCGTTCACGCCATGAGCGACGGGAGCCTGTGGACAACCCGGCGGGTGTGGACGGCGGCCTGTGGGCGACGCGGGCGGGTACGGGCGACGTGGACAGGTACGGGCCGGCGGGTCAGTCCAGGTCGTCGAACGCGTCCGCGAACTCCAGCCGGGGGATCGCCGACACCGTGGGAGCCGTGACGCGCGTAGCGAAGTCGTCGCGTCGGTGCCCGGCGTCCGGATCATCGACGTCGTCCTGCACGACGACCCACACGGTGACCTCGCCCCGGGTGTCGTCCCGTACGCCCCAGTCGTCGGCCAGCGCGGTGATGATGTTCAGGCCGCGTCCGCCGCGCGCCGTCACCGACGGGGTCGCCGGGGCCGGGCGGGTCGGGCCGCCGCCGTCCGTCACCTCGACCGTGAGCCGGCCGTCCGTGTCCACGCGCCAGGCGCACCGGACGTCGCCGTCACCGGCCAGGGCGTCGCCCAGCGGCCGGCCGTGCTTGCACGCGTTGCTCAGCAGTTCGGAGAGGATCAGTACGGCGTCGTCGATGACCGCTTCCGACACACCGCCCGTGCGCAGTTGATCGCGCATGCGATGTCGTGCTTCCCCCACGCCCGCAGGGCCATGGGACACGGCCATGCTCGACGACGTGGGCACCTCCTGTGCCACCACCAACGCCACCCCCGAGACCTCCTTCGCCCCACGCCACGGTGTGGATGCCCCATGGGCCTGTACCGGAAACCGGCCAATCCACGTTCAGTGACGCATTCGCAACGATCGAACACGGACCGAACGCGCCGGTGCACTCCCTGTAATCGAGTGGCCTGTTTTCGACGGTGTGGCCGGGTTCGGAGGATGGTGCAGGTGAGGTGGCCGGGTCAAGGGGTGTTTGGCGGTCTTTATGAGGTTGTTTACCGTGCGCGGCCGAGCTGGCTCAGAACGGCCCCCGGCCGGTTGGTGATGATGGCGTCAATGCCCAGGTCAACGCAGAGATCGACGTCCTCGGGCTCGTTGACCGTCCACACGTGCACCTGGTGACCGGCGTTTTTCAGCCGCTCGATGTACGCAGGGTGATTGCGCACGATCCGGATCGAGGGGCCTGCGATCCGGACACCGGCCGGAAGTCGACCGTCCCGCAGGCGGGGCGAGAGGAACTGCAGCAGGTACACCGTCGGCAGCGTCGGGGAGGCGGCCCGCACCCGGTGCAGCGAGCGCGCCGAGAAGCTCATGACCCGTACCGGGGAGTCGGCGGCGGTGGCCGGGGCGTCCAGGCCGAAGCGCTTCAGGAGCACCAGCAGCCGTTCCTCGACCTGGCCCGCCCAGCGCGTCGGATGCTTCGTCTCGATGGCCAGCTCCACGCGCCGGCCCGCGTCCGCGACGAGTTCGAGCAGCCGCTCCAGGGTGAGCACGGAGGTGTCCTCGCGGTCCTCCGGGAGGTGCTCCCAGTCGGGCTCCTCGTCCCGCGTCGTACGGGAGTCGCGGCCCTTCCAGGAACCGAAGTCCAGGGTGGCCAGATCGGCGAGCTCCAGCGCCGAGACCGCCCCGCGCCCGTTCGACGTGCGGTTGACGCGGCGGTCGTGGACGCAGACGAGATGGCCGTCGGCGGTCAGCCGTACATCGCATTCGAGGGCGTCCGCACCGTCCTCGATCGCCTTCTTGTAGGCGGCGAGGGTGTGCTCGGGGGCCTCTTCGGAGGCTCCGCGGTGGGCGACGACTTGGATCCGGTGCTGCCGTGCGAGGGTCACCGCGTCATGGTGCCACCGCGACGGGGAAGGCGTGGAACCGAAGGGTGGTGGACGGCTCACAGGGGCTATGTCTTGTTAGCCCGACAGGTCCCTTATAAAGGTTCGCCATGAACACACAGGCACCGCTTATGGTGCTCTGACGGCCGGTGGGAAAAGCTGACGGCATACAAAAGCACATGCACAGCTGTTTCGCGCCGGACCGATCGACAAGCGTGAAGAGTGTGACCGCATGCTTCCGAGAACAACAGCCGTGGACCGAGGAGAAGAGCTGTGAGCACCGAGAACGAGGGCACTGAGGTACCCCCGGCCCCGTCTGCACCTCCTGTGCCGGTGGAATCTCCCGCAGCTTCCCCGCAGGCGGCCGCGGCCGAGGGGGGCGCGCCCACCACGCAGCTCCCGCCGGTGCCTCCGGGCGCCCCGCAGGACACGCTGCACGCGGGCCCCGCTCCGGCGTACGCCGGAACGCCCCAGCAGGGCACGGGATCCGCTCCCGACGCCGCCTGGCCGCCCCCGCCGCCCGCCACCCCGTCGTACGCCGACAGCGGCGCGGGCGCGTACGGCGGCGAGGGCGTCGGCGGATACGGCGGTGACGCGGCCGGCGGCGGGTACGGCGGCGACGGCTACGGAGGTGACGGCGCCGGAACCGGTGGCGGCTGGGGAACGCCGTACCAGCAGCCCGCGCCCAAGAAGCCCGGTGGCGGACGCGGCGGCCTGATCGCCGCCGTGCTGATCGCCGCGCTGGTCGCCGGCGGCCTGGGCGGTGGCCTCGGCTACACGCTGGCCAAGGACAACGACGACAACAGCAACTCCACCACCGTCTCCGCCGACACCGGCAGCAGCGCCTCCGTGAAGCGCGACCCGGGCACCATCGCGGGCGTCGCCGCCAAGTCGCTGCCCAGCACGGTCACCATCGAGGCCGAGAGCACCAGCGGCGAGGGCGGCACGGGCACGGGCTTTGTCTTCGACACCCAGGGCCACATCGTCACCAACAACCACGTCGTCGCCGACGCGGTCGACGGCGGCAAGCTCACGGCGACCTTCCCGGACGGCAAGAAGTACGACGCCGAGATCGTCGGCCACGCCCAGGGCTACGACGTCGCGGTCATCAAGCTCAAGGACGCCCCCAGCAACCTGAAGCCGCTCGCCCTCGGCGACTCGGACAAGATCGCCGTCGGCGACGAGACGATCGCGATCGGCGCCCCCTTCGGCCTGTCCAACACGGTGACCACGGGCATCATCAGCGCCAAGAACCGCCCGGTGGCCTCCAGCGACGGCAGCTCCACCAGCAAGGCGTCGTACATGAGCGCCCTGCAGACCGACGCCTCGATCAACCCCGGCAACTCGGGCGGCCCGCTGCTCGACGCGCAGGGCTCGGTCATCGGCATCAACTCCGCGATCCAGTCGACCAGCAGCGGCGGCCTCGGCTCCACCAGCCAGTCCGGTTCGATCGGCCTGGGCTTCGCCATCCCGATCAACCAGGCGAAGTACGTCGCCCAGCAGCTGATCAAGACCGGCAAGCCGGTGTACGCCAAGATCGGCGCGTCCGTCTCCCTGGAGGACAGCACCTCCGGAGCGACGATCACCGCCGAGGGCGTCAGCGGCTCCTCCTCGGTGGAGGCCGGCGGCCCCGCGGCCAAGGCGGGCCTCAAGGCCGGCGACGTCATCACCAAGCTCGACGACTCGGTGATCGACAGCGGCCCGACCCTGATCGGCGAGATCTGGACCCACAAGCCGGGCGACAAGGTCAAGATCACGTACAAGCGCGGCGGTACGGAGCACACGACCGACCTGACCCTGGGGTCGAGGGTCGGCGACAGCTGACCTAACACCGAACGATCAGACGACCGACCGGCGGGCCGGGCAAGGGATTCCTTGCCCGGCCCGATCGTTTTTCGCCCTCCACGCGCGTGTGTGCATACGGCTGAACCCGACTCGGGGACCTTGGGGACCTCGATTCGGGAACTGGATTCCTCCCTGCGGCGAAGTACGGGTGAAAGCCCAATCTTCATCAGCGTGTCCGCAAGGACGAGAGGAGCCCCGATGACCGTCCGACCAGGCGTCAGCGTGGGGCAGGACAGTGACGCCTCGGTGATCGAACGGTCGTGGGTTGAGCCCGAGGCATTCGCCGTGCTCTTCGACCGCCACGCCGACTCGGTGCACCGTTACGCGGCGCGCCGGCTCGGTACGGAGGTCGCCGAGGACCTGATGGCGGATACGTTCACCACCGCGTTCCAGCAGCGCTTCCGGTACAACACGGAACTGGCCGACGCCCGCCCGTGGTTGTTCGGTATCGCGACCAACCTCATAGGCAGGCACCGGCGTGCCGAGGCCCGGCGGCTGAAGGCGATCGGCCGGCTGCCGTCGGCCGCCCGCGCCGACGGTTCCGAGGACCCGGTCGCCGACCGGGTGGCCGCGCGGGTCAGCGCACAGGCCGTACGGGGCGAACTGGCCCTGGCGATGGCCCGGTTGCCCGCCCGGCACCGGGACGTGCTGCTGCTGGTCGCCTGGGCCGACCTCGGCTACGAGGAGGTCGCCCGCGCCCTGGAGGTACCGGTGGGGACGGTCCGGTCACGGCTGCACAGGGCCCGCAGAAAACTTCGCGACGCATTGGGCGGATCCGATCCGACAGCCTTCCGAGAGGAATCCGACGATGAGTGAACCGAGGAACGAACTCCACCTCCTGAGGGAGTGGGACGCCGACACACCCCCGCTCACGGACCCCGCACGCGCGCGTGCCCTTTTCCGCCTCCACCAGGCGATGCTCACGCCCACCACCCTCGCCCCCGCTCCCGCGGCCGTACGACGCCGTCCGGTGCTGCGGATGGCGGTGGCGGGCGTCGCGGCCGCGGCGGTGGCGACGAGTGTGGTGATCGCCGCGAACGACGACTCCTCCCCCCGCACCCAGCCGGTGAGCGCGACCACCGTGCTGCACGGCGCGGCGACCGAGGAACGCCGACTGGAGAGGCCGATCGCCCCGCGCGACGACCAGTTCATCTACACCAAGGAGATCATCAAGGAGACCCCGACCGGCGGCGGCCGGACCAGGACGTACGTCGACGAGAGCTGGGACTCGGTCGACGGCTCCAAGAGGTCCTACGTCAGCGAGCTGGGCCAGAAGCAATGGGTCCCGGTGTATCCGCCGAACCAGACCGACTGGCCGCCGCGCAGGTGGCCCCTGCTGAAGCAACTGCCCACCGATCCGGGCAAGTTGCTGATCGCCCTCCGGGACGGTCCCGGAAAGCCGGACTTCAACAGGCCGATGAAGGCCGCCGACTGGCCGATCACCCAGGTCTTCGTCTCCGGTCTGCTCCGCACCTCTGTGCTGCCGAGGGGGCTGCGCTCGGCAGCCTACGAGGCGCTCGCCGCCGTCCCCGGCATCAAGGTCCTGCCCCACCAGAAGGACGCCGACGGCCGCGTGGGCATCGGCATCCAGTACGTGGGACCCGCCGGAACCCCTTGGGCGAAGGGCGCCCCGGTCCTGGTCTTCGACGCGAAGACCTACCGGTACCTCGGCATGCACGATCGGCGCACGGCGGGCGGGACGACGTACGAACAGTGGTCGTACGTCGCCGCGAGCGCTGTGGTGGACCGGGTGATGCAGCGGCCGTAGGGGCGTGACGTGCCGGTCGGCGGGGTGCCTGAGTACTCGGCGAGGATCGCTGAGCAAAACACAGGCGCACGCCGCCGGCACGGGAAATCATGAACCATGCGACCGGATGACTGGCACCTCACCGAAGACCTGGACGACTTCCTCGCCGGCGGCGGGGAGTTCCTGCGTTCGCGCCCCGCCCCGCACACCACGGCGTTGACGACGATGGAAAGACTGCGCACGCGCGGGTCGGCCGAATACGGCGACGGAGCCACCCTGTTCGGCCGGCTGGAACGAGCGGGCAAGGTCGGCGCCACCTTCTACCGCCTCCCGTCCCGCGGCCTGGCACCCACCTCCCTCACCCCCGAGCAGGCCGACGGCCTCGCCGCCCACCTGGCGGGCCTCGGGCACTCCCTGCCCTACGTCACGGCGGACCAGAACACAGCGACCGCCTTCGCGGAGGCATGGCAACGGCACACCGGCGCGACGTCGAAACTCCGCGTCCGCCTCCACCTGTACCGACTCGGCACCCTCACCCCTCCGGAACCGTTCCCGGAGGGCCACGCCCGGGTCGCGGGCGAGGGGGACCACGCCCAAGTCGTCCACTGGTGCCACGAGTTCGCCGCCGCCGTGGACGAGGTCCTCCCCACCTCCTGGGCCGACACCCGCTTCGCGGACAAGCACTTCACCTTCTGGGAGACCCCGGACGGCACCCCGGTCTCCATCGCCGGCTCGACCGCGAAGATCGGCGACATGGTCCGCGTGGACCCCGTCTACACCCCGCCCCACCTCCGTGGCCGCGGCTACGCCGCCGCCGTGACGACCGAGGTGACGAGAGCCGCCCTGGCCACGGGCGCGAAGGAGGTCGTCCTCTTCACGGACCCGGGCAACCCGACCAGCAACGCCCTCTACCAACGGCTCGGGTATGTCCGGATCACCGACTGGGCTGTGTACGACTTCTCGGGTGGGGCGGCGGAGTAGCCGACCCTGGCCGGCGAAGCCGGACCACGCACCCCGCGAACCCCTCGGTGCCGGTACGCTGTACCCGCTCCGTCCCTGGTGGGCGCGTGCGCAGGTGGGTTGCCCGAGCGGCCTAAGGGAACGGTCTTGAAAACCGTCGTGGCAGCGATGTCACCGTGGGTTCAAATCCCACACCCACCGCGGTGTTTGTAAGGGGTGTCCTCCAAGGAGGACACCCCTTACGCATGTCTCTCTTACGGGTGTCGCGGACCGGGTCTACGGCCGATGCCCCGTCATCCGGGCCGCCGAGGCGATCGTCGCCCGGGCTTCCCGTTCCGACAGCCCCGTGCCCAGGGCCGCCTCCACCAGGGGGTCGATCAGCGCGGGGCCGATGTCGTTCTCGTAGGCGCGGCAGGCTGCCCAGAAGAGGCGGGTGTTGCGTTGGCCCTCGTGGGCGGCGAGGACGAACTGGACCAGGCCCTGGCCGTGTTGGCCGGTCGAGGCGGGGGTGGGGTGGTTCGTGCGGGGTGGGGGGAGCAGGAGGCGTAGGAGCGAGGGCGGGCAGGGAGCCGGGGCCAGGTGGGCGGTGGCCGGGGCGGCGCCGTAGAGGCCGTGGTCCGTGCGGGAGCCGGGGCCTACGAGGTAGCCGCCGGCGCCGCGGATGTCGATGCCGGGGGCGAGCCGGCTCGCGGAGTTGGGGACGGTCACGTCGGGCGGGCCGCTGAGCCAGAGGTGGCGGCCGCCGCTGGGGGTCAGGACGACGACGGTCTCGGGGATCGTGAACAGGTGGCGGAGGGCGAGTTCGCGCAGGGCGGACGAGGAGTCCGTGCCGGACTTGGTGTCCAGGTCGATGCCGATCAGATGGTGCGGCGGCAGTCCGCACGCGATGCCGTAGCCGGTGGCCCAGGGCGCGGCGGCGAACAGTTCGCGGATGCGCGCCGGGTCGGTCGAGGCGTCGTACACCCCGTGGCCGAGGCGTCCGCACTCGCCGTGGCAGCGCGGGCCCGCCGGGTTCACCGTGCCCGCCTCGCCCGCCGGGGGCGACGGATCGTCGTGGTGCGGGGAGCGCAGGGCCGGGAGTTTCGTGCGGGACAGGGGGATCACGGCCAGTCCGCGTTCGGCGGCTGACAGGGCGTGTGCGAGGGCCAGCGTCGTGGCCTGCCGGTCTGTGGTGGCCATACCTCCATGTTCGTACGAGTGTTCGAAAAAGGGAAGAGGGGGAGGCGGCGACTCGCCGAGGCGGGCGGATTGGCCGGAAATCTGGCGGAACGCTTCGCCTCTTGGGGCGCCTGGGGCGAGCTGTCCGTACTGCCCTGAACTGCGGCTTGAAGGTGGGTGAAGGGGTTTATCGACTTGTCATCACGCTTCAGGGGGAATAACCGCTTCCGGTCTGGTTCGCCGGGGATTCGGTGGGCAACTCTGGTTCCGCGACGTCGTGCACAACACCGAGGCGGTCGGCCAACTGCCCTGGTAGAAGCCGTACTTCATGTGCGTCCGGCTACGAAGCCGGTACGCAACCTGTTCTGGAGGAACAACATGGCAAGCATCCGTACCGCCCGCGTCATCGCCGCCGTCTCCGCCCTCCCGCTGGCAGCCGCCCTCTTCACCGGCGTCGCGGCGGCGGACAACGGCGCCATCGCGGGCAACGGATCGAACGCGGGTGTGGCGACCGTCAGCGGGAGCGGGGTCGGGCACGACAACAAGGGCAACTCGTCCACCACACAGCAGCAGGCGGTCGGCTCGGGGGCCTCGAACCAGAGCAACACCGCCCAGGTCAACGGGTCCGCGTTCACCGCCATCAACCAGGGAAACGAGAACGTCGCCGTCAACTTCGCCAACTTCTGGTAGCCGCGCCCGACTTCCGCGTGGGGATGCGCGGGGGTGCGTGAGGTGTGCTCTCTGGGGTTGTGACGCGTCTGCGCGGTGGTGCTACGGCACCGCCGCGCAGACGTTTTTCGTGCACCACGCGCGCGTGCCCGGGCGGATGGACGGCTGTGCCGTGACGACCTTGACAGTGCACGGCATCTGACGGACAGTCAGAAACCCTTGTCCGTACGACGCCCACGACACCTACGTCGCCCCGGAGGTCCGCCGTCGTGCACCTCGCCCCCACCGAACGCCAGCGGCGGTTGCGCGCCGAACTCCGTTCCTACTTCGCCGAGTTGATGCCGGACGGGCCACCCGGCGCGGACGACCCCCAGGGCCAGCGGGCCCTGCTGCGCCGGATCGGCGGCGACGGCTGGCTCGGGCTCGGGTGGCCGGTCGAGTACGGCGGTCAAGGGCGGGGCGCGGACGAGCAGTTCGTGTTCTTCGACGAGGCCTACCGCGCGGGCGCGCCCGTGTCGATGGTCACCCTGAACACCGTCGGACCGACCCTCATGAAGTACGGCAGCGAGGAACAGAAGGCCGCGCTCCTGCCGGGCATCCTGCGCGGGGAACTCGTCTTCGCCATCGGCTACAGCGAACCCTCGGCCGGCACGGATCTCGCGTCCCTGCGGACGCGCGCGGTGCGTGACGAGCGAGGCTGGCTGATCGACGGGCAGAAGATCTTCACCTCCAACGCCCACAACGCCGACTGGATCTGGCTCGCCTGCCGCACCGACCCCGAGGCCCCCAAGCACCGCGGCATCTCGATCGTCCTCGTCCCGACCGACGCACCCGGCTTCTCGTGGACCCCGATCGAGACGGTCGGCGGGCAGCGGACGACGGCCACGTACTACGACGGGGTCCGCGTCCCGGCCGGCAACCTTGTCGGCGCGGAGAACGAGGGCTGGTCCCTCATCACCAACCAGCTCAACCACGAGCGGGTCGCCCTCGCCGCGACCGGAATGCAGGCCGAGGAGTTCTACGCCGCCGTGCTGACCGCCGCCCGCACGCCCGATCCGGTGACGGGGCGGCGCCGGGTTGACGAGCCGTGGGTGCGCTCACAGCTGGCCGAGGCACATGCCCGGCTGGCGGCAACGCGCCTGCTCAACTGGCGTTTGGTGGGTGATGTCGGGGCGGGCCGGCTGGCCCCCGGCGACGCGAGCGGCGTGAAAGTCGTGGGAACCGAATCGACGGTGGCGGTGTACCGAATATGTCAGCACATCGCCGGGGCGGACGGACCGGCGGGACTGGCAGGACTGGTGCGTTCGGGCTCGCCGGGCGCGTTCGGGGACGGCGAGCTGGAGCGGTTGAACAGGGCGGCACAGATCAACACGTTCGGGGGCGGGGTGAGCGAGGTGCAGCGGGAGATCGTCGCGACGATGCGGCTCGGGATGACGAGGGGGCGGAGGTGAACACAGTGGTCGACGAGCTGGGGGCGCGGCTCAGGACGTACGAGGGGCGGGCTGCGGCCGTCGCGGGCCGGGGCAAGGATCCCGTCAACGAGCCGATGATCAGGCACTGGTGCGAGGCCATGGGCGACACCGATCCCGCGTACGCGGGCCCGGACGCCGTCGCCCCGCCCACCATGCTCCAGGCGTGGACCATGGGCGGCCTCTCCGGCCACACGGGACGCACGGGGGCCTACGACGAGCTGTTCGACCTCCTAGACGCGGCGGGCTGCACCTCGGTGGTCGCCACCGACTGCGAGCAGGAGTACCTACGGCCTCTGCGGCCGGGCGACGAGGTCACGTTCGACGCGGTGATCGAGTCGGTGTCGGACCGCAAGACGACGAAGCTGGGCACGGGGTACTTCGTCACGACACGCATGGACGTCCGGGTGGGCCCGGACCTCGTCGGCACCCACCGCTTCCGCATCCTCAAGTACGCCCCCGCACACCCGAGGGGGAAGGGGAAGGAGGAGGGCAAACGGGAGGGGAAGGGGGCCCGCGCGCGGCGGCCGCGGCCCGTCGTCAACCGGGACAACGCCGGCTTCTGGGAGGGCGTGGAGCGGCATCAACTCCTCATCCAGCGCTGCACGAACTGCGGGACGCTGCGCCACCCCTGGCTGCCGGGCTGCAACGCCTGCGGCGGCCTGGACTGGGACACGGTCGAGGCGAGCGGGGAGGGGACCGTCTACTCGTATGTGGTGATGCACCACCCGCCCTTCCCCGCCTTCGATCCTCCCTACGCGGTCGGGCTGATCGAACTCGCCGAGGGCGTGCGGATCGTCAGCAACGTGGTGGGGGTGCCGTACGACAAGGTGCGCATCGGGCTGCCGGTACGGCTCGAATTCCGGCGGTACGACGAACCTCAGGGGGCCGGCGACGAGGCCGGCCCGTTGGTGCTCCCCGTCTTCCGGGTCCAGGAAGGCCGAGAGGGCGGGGTGGGCTGACATGGACTTCACGCCCACGGAGGAGCAGACGGCGGCCCGTGATCTCGCCGCCCGGATCTTCGGCGACCTCGCGACACCCGAGCGGCTCACGGCGGCCGGGACGGACAGCGATCCCGAGCTGTGGAAGGCCCTGTGCGCGGCCGGACTGGTGGGCGCCGTCGAGGAGTTGGGCCTGCTCGGTCTCGTGCTGCTCCTGGAGGAACAGGGGCGGACGACGGCCCAGGTGCCCTTCGCGTCGACCTGTGTGTACGGGCTGCTGGCGGTGGCGGCGCATGGTTCGCCCGAGCAGCGGGAGCGGTTGTTGCCGGGGATCGGGGACGGGTCGGTGGTGGTGTGCGGGGCGTTTCCGGCGCAGGGGGGTGTGCGGGCCTCCGTACAGGGCGAGTTGAGCGGGACGGTTCCTGTCGTTCCCTGGCTGCGGGATGCCACGCATGTTCTTGTCGCCGACGATCAGCGGGGGTTGTGGCTGACCCCGGTCACGGAGGCCGCGCGCGTCGAGGCGGTCGAGCTGACGGCACCTTGGTCGGCGGGGCGACTGACGCTGGACGGGGCATCGGCGGAGCGGCTCGGGTCCTATGCCCGCTCCTCGGCTTCGCCCCCAACTCCCTCTCCCTATACGGACGTTCTGGCGACCGCACGCACGGCCTTCGCCGGGCTCCAGGCCGGGGTGTGTGCCGGTTCGCTCGCTCGGGCTGTGGCGCATGTGAATGCCCGGGAGCAGTTCGGGCGTCCGTTGGCGACGCGGCAGGCGGTTCAACTCCGGGCGGCCGACGCGCACATGGACATCGAGGCGATACGGGTGACGGCGTACGAGGCGGCCTGGCGGCGGGATGCGGGGCTGCCGTACGCCACGCACGCGTTGACCGCCGCCTGGTGGGCGTCCGAGGCGGGCCAGCGTGTCGTCCACGCGGGTCAGCATCTGCACGGCGGGGCGGGGGCCGACCTGGACCATCCGGTGCACCGGCACTTTCTCTGGGGGCGGCAGTTGGACGCGTATCTAGGTGGCGGGGGCGAAGTGCTGCAAGAACTGGGGGAGTTGATCGTGAGCGAGGAGATGCGGTCATGAGGGCAGGTGAGGAGTTGCCCCCGCTGGAGATCGAGATCACCCGGACCCTGATCGTCGCCGGGGCCGTCGCCTCACGGGACTACCAGGACGTGCACCACGACGCGGAGGCGGCGCGGCAGAAGGGCTCCCCCGACATCTTCATGAACATCCTGACGACGAACGGTCTGGTCGGGCGTTACATCACGGACCACTTCGGACCGGGAGCGGTCCTCCGCAAGGTGGCCATACGGCTCGGTGCGCCCAACTACCCCGGCGACACGATGGTGTTGACGGGGCGGATCGAGGAGACGGACGGCGACACCGCGACCGTGCGGGTGCTCGGGGCGAACGGCATCGGCAGGCATGTGACCGGCACGGTCACGGTCACCGTGCCGAGGACGAGGGAGGCCGGGACATGAGCACCCGTACCCGCGACACCCTCGGTGGGCAGGCGGCGATCGTCGGGATCGGGGCGACGGAGTTCTCCAAGGACTCGGGGCGCAGTGAGTTGCGGCTGGCGGTCGAGGCGGTGGGGGCCGCGTTGGACGACGCGGGGCTGACGCCGGCGGACGTGGACGGGATGGTCACGTTCACGATGGACACCAACCCGGAGATCACCGTGGCCCAGGCCTGCGGGATAGGTGAGCTGTCCTTCTTCTCCCGGGTCCACTACGGCGGTGGCGCGGCCTGCGCGACCGTCCAGCAGGCGGCGCTGGCCGTGGCGGCGGGGGTCGCGGAGGTGGTGGTCTGCTACCGCGCCTTCAACGAGCGGTCGGGGCGCAGATTCGGTTCGGGGGTGACGCACCGGGAGCCGTCGGCGGAGGGCGCGGCGCTCGGCTGGGCGCTGCCGTTCGGGCTGCTCACGCCGGCGTCGTGGGTGGCGATGGCGGCGCAGCGGTATCTGCACACCTACGGGCTGACGCCGGAGGTGTTCGGGCAGGTGGCGGTGGTCGACCGCAAGTACGCGGCGACGAACCCGGCGGCGTACTTCCACGGCAGACCGATCACGCTCGCCGAGCACGCGGCGTCGCGGTGGATCGTGGAGCCGTTGCGGTTGCTGGACTGCTGTCAGGAGACGGACGGGGCCCAGGCGATCGTCGTCACCTCGGTGGAGCGGGCCCGCGACCTGCCGCGTCCGCCCGCGGTCATAGCGGCGGCGGCGCAGGGTGCCGGGCGGGCGCAGGAGCAGATGACCAGTTTCTACCGCGACGATCTGACCGGCCTGCCGGAGATGGGCGTGGTCGCGCGGCAGTTGTGGCGGACGGCGGGGCTGGGCCCGGAGGACATGGACGTGGCGATCCTGTACGACCACTTCACGCCGTTCGTGCTGATGCAGCTGGAGGAGTTCGGGTTCTGCGGAAAGGGGGAGGCGGCGGACTTCGTGGCCGAGGATCGACTGCCGATCAACACGCACGGAGGACAACTCGGGGAGGCGTATCTCCACGGGATGAACGGCATCGCGGAAGGGGTCCGCCAGCTGCGCGGCACCGCGGCGAACCAGATACCGGGGGCTGATCGGGTTCTGGTGACGGCGGGGACGGGGGTGCCTACGTCGGGACTGGTGCTCACGGGCCTTGCGGAGCCTGCGACTCCGGCCGCCTTCGCGGCAGCGTCTGCCGTCTTTGCGGCTCCGGCGACCCTGGCCGCCTCGGCGGCAGCTCCTGCCGCGCCAGCGACTCCTGTCGGCTTGGCGGCAGCCGCCGTTGCCCTTGCCGCCCCGGCGATCTCCACCGGCCGCACGGCCCCGGCGACCGCCACCGTCCTCGCAGACCCGGCCGCCCCTACGACCCCGGCCGCTCTCTCAACCTCCGCCGCTTCAACAGCCCCACCACCCCTACCGCCCCCACCCCTCATACCTCAGACGGGTGACCCCCAGGGGTAAACCCGCAGTACATGTCAGGCGCTCGTCCACCTTCAGGAGGTGGAGCCAGCCCCACCCCTACAACCTGAGGCGGAGTCTGCTTCGGGACCTGCGGCCGATCCGGAGGTGTGGGGGTCACTCATAGCGTGGAGCCATGACCACAGCAGTCTGCATCAGCGCGTCGAACGCCGCCGCACGGGCCGCCGCCGGAGCCGCCACCAGGCCTGCCACCCGGCCCGCACCCAGGCCGGCCGCACGGCCCGCCACGCGGACAGTCACCCGGCCCGCCGCGCGGGCCACGCAGACCCAGGCTCAACCTCAATCCCAACCCCAGTCTCAGGCCCAACCCCAGTCTCAGGTCCAGTCTCCGACCGGGACCCCGGCGCCAGGGCAGGCTCGGGCCCAGGCGCTGACGTATCCCTCGTTCTCGTCGTACATGAGGGCCCGGCAGCCCGTGCTGTTGCGCACCGCGCGGTCGTTGACGGCGAATCCGTGTGACGCCGAGGACCTGTTGCAGACCGCGCTGACCAAGACGTATGTCGCCTGGGAGCGGATCGAGGATCACCGCGCGCTGGACGGCTATGTCCGCCGCGCGCTGCTGAACACGCGGACCTCGCAGTGGCGCAAGCGGAAGGTCGACGAGTTCGCGTGCGACGAGCTGCCCGAGCCGGAGACGATCGGCGGCGCGGAGGATCCGGCCGAGCAGCAGGCGTTGCACGACGCGATGTGGCGGGCGATCGCGAAGTTGCCGGAGCGGCAGCGGGCGATGGTCGTCCTCAGGTATTACGAGGACCTCAGCGAGGTCCAGACGGCCGAGGTGCTCGGGGTGTCCGTGGGTACGGTGAAGTCGGCGGTGTCGCGGGCGCTCGGCAAGCTGCGCGAGGACCCCGAGCTGGGTGTCGCCCGCTGAGGTCAGCCCGCCAGAGGCCATTCAGGCATCCAGGCCAGTCGGGCATCAGGGCATCAGATTCAAGTCACCCGGCTGCCGTCGAAGTCGGCCATGAAACCACCCGCCGGGCAAGGTGACGTGATCGATCATCCGCCCCTAGTGACATACCGTGCGGTATGTGCGCAGAATCAGCGCATCCCTTACTACCGCGTAGGCAATGTCGCCCCGGGAGGACGCCGTGCTGAGCACCATGCAGGACGTACCGCTGCTGATCTCCAGGATCCTGACCCACGGGTCGACGGTCCATGGAACATCGCAGGTGATCAGCTGGACCGGTGAGGGAGAGCCGCAGCGCCGTTCCTTCGCGGAGGTCGGTGCCCGCTCGGCCCAACTGGCGCACGCCCTGCGCGAGGACCTGGGCGTGGCGGACGGCGAGCGCACGGCCACGTTCATGTGGAACAACGCCGAACACGTCGAGGCCTACTTCGCGATCCCCGCCATGGGCGCGGTGCTGCACACGCTCAACCTCCGTCTTCCGGCGGATCAGTTGGCCTGGATCGTCAACCACGCGGCGGACCGGGTGGTGATCGTCAACGGTTCGCTGATCCCGCTGCTCGCACCGCTGCTGCCCAAGCTGCCGACGGTCGAGCACATCGTCGTCTCCGGCCCCGGCGACCGCACCCCCCTCGACGGCGCCCACGCGCGCGTGCACGAGTACGAGGACCTCATCGCAGGCAAGCCCACCACGTACGACTGGCCCGAGCTGGACGAACGCCAGGCCGCCGCGATGTGTTACACCTCCGGCACCACGGGCGACCCCAAGGGCGTGGTGTTCAGCCACCGTTCGATCTACCTGCATTCCATGCAGGTCAACATGACCCAGTCGATGGGGCTCACGGACCAGGACACCTCGCTGGTCGTGGTCCCCCAGTTCCACGTGAACGCCTGGGGCCTGCCCCACGCCACTTTCATGACCGGCGTGAACATGCTGATGCCGGACCGCTTCCTGCAGCCCGCCCCGCTCGCCGAGATGATCGAGAGCCAGCGCCCCACGCACGCGGCGGCCGTGCCCACCATCTGGCAGGGCCTGCTCGCCGAACTCACCGCCAAGCCTCGCGACGTCTCCTCGCTCACCCAGGTCACCATCGGCGGTTCGGCCTGCCCGCCCGCCCTCATGGCGGCCTTCGACAAGCTCGGCATGCGGGTCTGCCACGCCTGGGGCATGACGGAGACGTCCCCGCTCGGTACGGTCTCGCGCCCGCCGGCCGAAGCGGTCGGCACGGATCGGGAATTCGAGTACCGGCTGACCCAGGGCCGTTTCCCGGCGAGCGTCGAGGCCCGGCTCACCGGCCCCGGCGGCGAACGGCTGCCCTTCGACGGCGAGTCGGCGGGCGAGCTGGAGGTGCGCGGCCCGTGGATCGCCGGCGCCTACTACAACGGCCCGGACGCCGAACCCCTGCGCCCCGCCGACAAGTTCAGCGAGGACGGCTGGCTGAAGACGGGTGACGTAGGCACGATCTCCGCCGACGGTTTCCTCACCCTCACCGACCGCGCCAAGGACGTCATCAAGTCCGGCGGCGAGTGGATCTCCTCCGTCGACCTGGAGAACGCCCTGATGTCCCACCCGGACATCACCGAGGCCGCCGTGGTCGCCGTACCGGACGAGAAGTGGGGCGAGCGTCCGCTGGCGACCGTCGTCCTCCGGGAGGGTTCCACCGCCGACTTCGAGTCCCTGCGCGCCTTCCTCGCCGACGCGGGAAAGATCGCCAAGTGGCAGCTCCCCGAACGCTGGACGATCATCGAGTCGGTCCCGAAGACGAGCGTCGGCAAGTTCGACAAGAAGGTGCTGCGCAGGCGGTACGCCGAGGGTGACTTGGACGTCACCAAGCTCTGACGCGCACCTGCGATGACGGGTCTTCGAACTTGAGCGGCGCGGGTTTTGTTCGTCCCTGCCGGACGGACCCTCCCCGCGGAAATGTGACACTTCCCCCGTCGAGTGTCACATTTCCGCGCAGTGCCCCCTGGCGCCGAGTGCCGCACGCACCGCCCCACTTCGAAGACCCCCGATGCCGCGCAGGGCCTCACCGCCGTACAGCAGTCGAAACCCACCCGATCACCAACCAAATCCCCGCCACCACACACACCCCGCCCCAGCCCCAATGGCTGAACGCCGGCCCCGCCAGCGACGAAGCGAGGGCGCCGCCCGTGAAGCCCGCGACGACGTACGCGGTGTTGGCGGTCGCCGGGGTGGAGGTGGTGGTGAGGGCGAGGGTCTGGTTGGCGACGTGGGAGGCGACCAGGGCCGCGTGGATCGCGATCGCGGCGACGAACAGCGCCCACAGCACGTGCCCGCCCAGCCAGAACAGCGGTACGGACACGGCCGCGAGCACATACGCGGACCGTACGACCTTCTCCGCGCCGAACCGGTCGACGAACCCGCCCGCGAGCGGAGCCACCGCGCTCGCCGCCAGCCCGAAGAGCCCGAACAGCCCGGCGGTCGCGGTCGAGAAGCCGTAGGAACCGCCGGTGAGCAGTAGGGCAAGGGTCGTCCACAGGGCGCTCCACGCGCCGAACATCCCCGCCTGGCGCAGGCACGCGCGCCACAGGTCGGGCGAGCTGCGGACCAGGCCGGGCAGGGCCGCGACGCCTGAGAAGAGGGGCCCGGTCCGCTCCCGCTTCTCGGACGGGAGGACGTATGCCGTCGCGAGGCCGAGGACGAGGGTCAGGGCGGCCGAGCCGATGAAGACGACCCGCCAGCCGTAGGCCTGGCCGACCAGGCTGCCCACGACGCGCGCGGCCACGATGCCGGTGAACAGGCCCGCTATGACGGCAGCGACATGGCGGGCGCGGTGGTGGGCGGGGGCGCGTTCGGCGACCAGCGGGACGAGGAGCTGCGGTACGACGGTCGCGGCGGCGGCGACGAACACGGCGACCGCGAGGGCGGCGGTGCCGGGGGCCGCGGCACCGGCGAGCAGGGCCGCCGTGGTGGCCACGGAGAGGGCGGCGACCAGGGGGCGCCGGTTCACGCGGTCGCCGAGCGGGGCGAAGAAGAGGAGACCGGTGGCGTAGCCGAACTGCGCGACCGACGCGATCCACGCCACGGCGGACGGGGTCGAACCGAAGTCGTGCGCGATGAGGGGGAGCAGCGGGCCCGCGAGGTAGATGTTGGCGGCCGTCACGGCGGTACAGACGGCGATGAGGACGAGGAAGAGGCGGCCGGCGGTCGTGGGGACCGGCGTTCCCGTCGGGATCTGTACCGGCTGAGCTGTGGTTGCGGAGGACATGAGCGGTAGGACTCCTTCGAGCCGGCTCCAGCAACTAACTGGTTGGTTGGAAGCTGGAACAGCATGCGGCGCCCCGGAATTCCCTGTCAACCAAACAGTTGGTTACCGCCGCCCGCCGAGTACCCTGGCCCCATGGGAGTCAGAGACCCCGAGGCCACCAAGGCCCGGATCTTCGAGGCGGCGGTCGCCGAGTTCGCCCGGCACGGCATCGCGGGCGCCCGCATCGACCGCATCGCGTCCGAGGCGAAGGCCAACAAGCAGCTGATCTACGCCTACTTCGGCAACAAGGCGGAGCTGTTCACGCGGGTCCTCGGCAGGTCCATGCTCGACCTCGCCGTCGCGCTGCCCGTCGACCCGGACGACATCGAGGGCTGGCTCGACCGCCTCATGGACTACCACGAGGCCCACCCCGAACTGCTCCGCCTCCTCTTCTGGGAGGGCCTGGAGTACGGCACCGCCGAACTGCCCGACGAGACCGAGCGCCGGCAGCACTACGCGTTCAAGGTCGCCGCGCTCCAGGACGGCCAGGACCGGGGTGTCGTGAGCGACGCGATCCCGGCCCGCGACCTGCTCTTCCTGCTGGTCGCGATGGCCAACTGGGGTGTCGTCGTACCGCAGATGCGCCGCGTCCTGGTGGGCGCGGACGACCCGGACCGGGACCGGCTCCGCGAGTCGATCAAGGAGGCGGCGCGGCGGCTGGTCGCCAAGTAGCCCTGTTGTAGGGTCACTTGGCGAAGTGGGCCATTTCTGGGGCTAGTTGGTACCGATCCGGGCGAGCAGGTCCACGATCCGCGACTGGACCTCGGTACTCGTCGACCGCTCGGCGAGGAAGAGCACGGTCTCCCCGGAGGCCAGCCGCGGCAGGTCGGCCTGGTCCACCGCGGCCGTGTACACGACGAGCGGGGTGCGGTTGAGCTGCCCGTTCGCGCGCAGCCAGTCGACGATCCCGGCCCGCCGCTTGTGCACCTGGAGCAGGTCCATGACCACCAGGTTCGGCCTCAACTGCCCGGCCAGTGTCACCGCGTCGGCGTCACTCGCGGCCCGCGCCACCTGCATCCCGCGCCGCTCCAGCGTCGCCGTCAGCGCCAGCGCGATCTCCGCGTGCTCCTCGATCAGCAGCACCCGCGGCGGATGCTGCTCACTGTCCCGAGGCGCGAGCGCCTTCAGCAGGACGGCGGGATCGGCGCCGTAGGCCGCCTCACGCGTGGCCTGCCCGAGCCCGGCCGTGACCAGCACCGGCACCTCGGCAGCCACCGCCGCCTGCCGCAACGACTGCAACGCCGTACGGGTGATCGGCCCGGTCAACGGGTCCACGAACAGCGCCGCCGGGAACGCGGCGATCTGCGCGTCGACCTCCTCGCGCGAGTGCACGATGACGGGCCGGTACCCGCGGTCGCTCAGCGCCTGCGTGGTCGTCACGTCCGGCGCGGGCCACACCAGCAGTCGGCGCGGGTTGTCGAGCGGCTCCGGGGGCAGCTCGTCGTCGAGCGGCTGCGGCCTGGGCGTGTCCGCGATCTCGACGGCCCCGCCCGGCCCGTCCAACGGCTCCGGCCCCTCGGCCGCGTTCTCGTCCGGTGCCCCTATGGCGTACGACCGCCCGGCCCCCTCGGTCATCTGCGCGAGGCGCGACTGCCCGGCCATGGAGGGCTGAGCCCGCTCACTCTGCTCCGCCACCGCACCGGCGGGCTCGGGCCGCGTCCCCAGCTTCCTCCGCCGCCCGCCCCCACCCGACTGATGCGGCGGAGGCGTAGGCGTAGCGGCAGGCACCTGCACCTGAGCGGCCTGCCGCGTGAACGGCACCCCCTGCCCCAACGTCCGCACACTGATCGCCCGCCCCTGAGTCGAGTTGGGATCAACAGGCGCGGCAGCGGCCTCAGCGGGAAGCGGCTGAGCGACCCGAGCCTGCGCGGCGACGGGAGTGCCGGGCGCGGGAGCATTCGGGTTCGGGTTGGCGTTCGGCTGCGGATTCGGCGCCTGGTTCGGCGCTACGGCGGTCTCGGCGCCGTTCGCCGCCACGGGCGCCGGAGCCCCACCGGGCGTACCCGCGGCCGGGTTCGGCTGCGCGGCGGGCAGAGCCTGCGGCGGCACCGGCCCACCGGACTGCCCCTGAACCGGGGCGACTTGACCGGGGATGCCGTGCGGGGAGACGGGTTGCCCCTGCGCGGGCACGGCCTGCGCGGGAATGCCCTGAGGCGGAATCGGCTGCCCGGGAACACCGGGGGCTCCTTGCCCCGGGATCCCCTGGGGCGACACAGGCTGGCCGGGAAGTCCCTGCCCCTGCACTCCCTGCCCCTGGATCCCCTGCCCCTGGATCCCCTGCGGCGACACCGGCTGACCGGGGTTGCCCTGCCCAGGACTGCCCTGAGCCGGAATGCCCTGACCAGGAACCGCCTCGGCCGGCAACGGCTGCCCCGCCGGCACCTGCCCCTGGGCGGGAAGACTCTGCGCGGGAGCAAGCTGCGTCGCGGTACCGGTCTGCCCCGCGGCAACCTGCGCCGGAACCCCCTGCTGCCCCTGCCCGGCCGCCCCCTGCGCCGGAACCACCGCACCAGGTTGCCCCTGCCCCTGCACCGCAACGCCGGCCTGAACCGAGGCCCCGGCCTGCACGGGCACCGACTCCACACCCTGCGCCTGCTGCTGCTGAGACTGAGGCTGCGGCTGAGCAACAGCCCGACGCCGCCGCCCAGTTGGCGCCCCGGAGGGATGCGGCTGAGGCGGAGTGTGATCGTCACCCTGATCAACCGGAACGGCATCGTGCCGCCCGTCGTCACCGGGATGCCCACCAGGAACACCCCCGGGAATCTGTCCGGGCACAACCGGAACCCCGGGCGCGACGGGAACTCCGGGCGCCTGCGCGGCCGTAGCCCCGGCCGTAGCCCCAGAACCCTCCGGCGTCCGATCGGCCTCGGCCGGCGGCAACGCGAACACCGTCCGCGCCCCCGCCTCCTGCGCCGCGGCCCGCTCGGCCGCGGCAGCCAGCGCCCGCCTGCGACGCCCGGTCGGCTGCCCGTCATCGCCAACGGAGTCGGAGTCACCGACGGCATCGGCGGAGCCGCTCGCGGGCAACGCGGCAGGCAACGCCTGCCGTTCACCGCCCACGGGCACACCTCGCGGCGACACGGTGCCACCAAGTCCCGTACCGGAAGCGGCAGTTCCGGCGGCATGCTCCGCCGCCGTCATCACAGCGCCCTCGGAGACACCCCCGGACACACCTTCGGGGTCACCGTCGGACACGTCCCCGGCCGCGCCTTCGGCCGCCCGCCCGCGCCGCCGCCCGGTACCGCCGGACGCACCGTCGCCACCCGCCTCACCGGCCACCGCGACCGCCGCGGACTCCTCGCCCGCACGCCTCCTGCGCCGCCCGGTGGGCACGGCGGCCTCACCGCCGCCACCGGTGTCCTCGGAGGTACCGTCCGGCACCTCGCTCTCCAGGAACGCGTCCACGGAGGACCGCCGGGCCCGCCGACGTCCGTTGCTGGCCGACGCCTGCTCGGGCAGGGCGAGTTCGGCGCCGCCACCGGTCGCGGCCGGAGCCGCGACGGCCCCCGCCCCGCCCCCGATGGGCACCTCCAGCACATACGCGCTGCCGCTCATCCCCGGCACGTCGTGGGTCTGCAGCACACCGCCGTGCGCCCGCACGATCCCGCGCACGATCGGCTCGTGCACCGGGTCTCCCCCGGCATACGGCCCGCGCACCTCGATCCGTACGACCTCACCGCGCTGCGCCGCCGCCACGACGACCGTGTTGTCCATGTAACCGCCCGCCGACACAGGCGAGTTGCCGGTCGCGTCGACGCCCGCGACATCCGCGACGAGATGCGCGAGCGCGGTCGCGAGGAGCCCGGGGTCGACCTCGGCCTCGATGGGCGGCGCGTGCACGGCGAACTGCACCCGCCCGGGCCCGATCAGTTCCACGGCCCCGTCGACACCGGCCGCGACCACGGCGTCCAGCATCACCTTCGTACGGGTGATGCCGCCTTCGCCGGTCTCCAGCCGCTGATAGCCGAGCACGTTGTCGATGAGCTGCGTGATGCGGGAGTACCCCGCCGAGAGGTGATGGAGGACCTGGTTGGCCTCGGGCCACAACTGGCCCGCGTCGTCGGCGGCCAACGCGGCCAGTTCCCGGCGCAGTTCGTCGAGGGGCCCGCGCAACGACCGCCCGAGCAGCGTGAGGAGTTGCTCGTGCCGTCCGGCCAGCTCCTCGAACCGGTCCTTCTCCCGCTCCCCGAGCGCGGCGTACCGCTCCTCGTTCGCGGCGAGTTCCTCCTCGTGCCGTTCCTGGAGTTCCTCGACCTCGGTGATGTGCTTCTGGCGCAGCGAGGTCAGCTCGGAGGCGTGCTCCTCGTCGAGCCGCTCCAGCTCGTCCCGGTGCAGCTTGTCGGCGGCGTCCTTCTCCTCGGCGAGCGAGTCGTAGGGCCGCCGGTCGGTGAAGGTCATCACGGCGCCGACCAGTTGGTCGCCGTCGCGCACGGGTGCGGTGGTGAGGTCGACGGAGACCCGGTCCCCGTTCTTGGCGAACAGCACCTGCCCGCGCACCCGGTGCTTGCGCCCGGACCGCAGGGTGTCGGCGAGCGGCGACTCCGCGTACGGGAAGGGGGAGCCGTCCGCGCGCGAGTGCAGCACGAGGTTGTGCAGTTCCTTGCCGCCCAGGTCGCTGGCGCGGTACCCGAGGATCTGCGCGGCGGCCGGATTGACGAGCACGACCCGCCCGTCCGTGTCCGTCCCTACGACGCCCTCGGCGGCGGCGCGCAGGATCATCTCGGTCTGCCGCTGCGAACGGGCCAGCTCGGCCTCGGTGTCCACGGTCCCGGAGAGATCGCGCACGACGAGCATCAGGAGTTCGTCGGAGGTGTAGCCGTAGCCGTCGTAGGCCTGCTGGCCGTCTTCGAGGTTGGCGCTGGTGACCTCGACGGGGAACTCGGAGCCGTCGGTGCGGCGGGCGGTCATGCGGGTGGGCTTGGTCCGGCCGCGCGGGTCCATCGAGTCGGGGCGGCGCATGGAACCCGGGATGAGCCGGGAGTCGAACTCCGGCAGCAGGTCCAGCAGTCCGCGCCCGACGAGCGCGGTGCCCGGCGCCTCGAAGGCCTCCAGCGCGATGGTGTTCGCGTTGACGACGGTCCCGTTGGCGTTGACCAGGACCAACGCGTCCGGGAGCGCGTCGAGTATGGCTGCGAGGCGAGCAGCGCCTCGGGATGGCCTGCTGCTCACGAGACGCTTCCTCCCTGTTACCGCACCTTGCCGACCGCGGAGGCCATCTTGCCAACCTGCCCGCGACGTGTCACGCGAGGGAGTCTAAGGGCAGTCCTTGTGCTCGCGGAGTGAGATGAGAGGGAGGTCGCACGGTGAAGTGACGTAGAACGTGTGACCGACCACCAATCCCCGGCGTCTTCAGCGATGGGCGCCGAGGTCGGGCAGCAGCGGGACCATCCCGTTCCAGCGGGAGATCTCGCAGCCGTTGCTCCGGTCGTACGTCGTGTCGACCGGGCGTCCGGCCCAGGTGCCGGTGACATGGGCGGTGGCCGGGCCGCCGTAGATCATCGTGCACATGCTGTCCGGGGGCACCGGTGCGAAGGGGTCCTTTCCCCACTGGGTGTTGCGGCCGACGGCCGCGCAGGCGCCGGTCACGTCCGGGTGGGTGCCGCCGCCGGGGTGGCAGTACAGCTCGTGCGTCCCGTCGGCCGCGCCGCCCGCGTGCCGGACGGTGACGGTGAGGTGGTCGCCGCCGGACCGGTCCTCGTCGCGGACGGGCGGTGGCGCGAGGGTGCGGGGCGTGGCGGGGGCGGCCTGTGCGAGGGCGACGGCGGGCACCGCGGCCAACGAGCCGACGGTGGCGGCGGACGCGGCGGCGATCACGAGGAGACGGTTGACCTGCAACATGACCTGACTAACGCCCGCCGCCCCCGGACGTTGCGGACCCGGCGGCCGGCATCAACGGCTTTGCCCTGCGGGCCGCCTGCCTAGTACCGTGGGAGGCGATTGGTGACACCGCGCTCGTCTGTGTCATCATCTGCACGCACCTTCCGCGCTCGCGCGGGTGGTTGTGCTGGAGGCGTCGCCTAGTCCGGTCTATGGCGCCGCACTGCTAATGCGGTTTGGGACGCAAATCCCATCGAGGGTTCAAATCCCTCCGCCTCCGCACCACACCGAAGCCCCGGTCCGAGAGACCGGGGCTTCGGTCGTTCCCGGAACCCCTCCGTAAGGCCGTTTTCGCAGCTCACAAGGGGTATGGCTAACGGATTTCACATGGCGGCGGCAGTCATGTAATGTTCTTCCTGTCGCCGCGAGCGGGCCGGAAGGGCCGGGAGCAGCGAAGGAAAACAAGAGAAAACGAGCACTCGTAGCTTAACGGATAGAGCATCTGACTACGGATCAGAAGGTTGCAGGTTCGAATCCTGCCGAGTGCACATCTGACGAGAGGCCCCGGAGCGATCCGGGGCCTCTCGCGTGTGCCCCGGCGGCTGTTTTTCGATGGCCCGAGGCGGTTCCGGGCCGGGTCCGGGAAGGGCCAGGTCAGGGGCGTGAGGGGTACGTCCGGGGCGGCTCCGTGGTTCCCGCTTGCTCGATCTGTGATGAACAAGCGATGTGGACGGCCTCAGCGAGTGGCGTGTCTAGGCCCATACTGGAGTCAATGACAAAGCCAGCTGCACCGAAGCGCTATTTGCCCACCAGTCCCTTCAAGGCCCCGGCCGCGGCGGCACCCAAGCAGTTCGCCGTCGGCGACCAGGTCACACACGACATGTACGGCCTCGGCCGGGTCATCGGCATCGAGGACGGAATCGCGGTGCTCGTCGACTTCGGGTCGGTCCAGGAGCGCATCCTGAGCCCGTACTCCAAGATGAGCAAGCTGTAGGACCGCTGTGCCCGGTTCACGGCACACCAGGTCCTAGCGGCCTGTAACGAACGGGAGACCTCTCATCGACCTGACCTCGCTGTTCTCCGCCCCGGAAGGGGCGACCCGCCTGTCCGGCGCGGGATCGCCCCCTCCGGCGACGAACCCCTTCCAGGCCCCGGACTTCGGGGAGGACGAGACGCTGCCGCTCGACGACGGGCAGGCACCCTTCTCGGACATGGACGAGGCTTTCCGCAGGGCGGGCTAGTCAGGGCGGGCTGGGCTTCCATGGGCGCTGTCCGGCGAAGCCCGTCAGCCATGGGCCAGCTCCCCAGCGGTTTTTCAGTGATCCTTCGCCGGCCATCCGACGGCCCGGAAGACGGCGACTGGATCCAAGTAGTCGTGCCAGTGCGTCACTTCGCGGTCCCTGACGGTGATCACGGAGACGAAGTGGTTGTCGTAGGCCCGCCCGGTCCGCACAGCCCGTCCGTGCACGGCGTACTCAAGCACGACCACTGACGTCCCGGGGTCCCGGTGGACGGCCAGTCCGTCCGCGCTGTGCAGGATCATGACGTCGCCGTAGCCGCGGTACAGGTCGGCCACCGCCGCGCGTCCCTCGACCCGGCGCGGGTAGCCGGGCACGGACACGACGTACTCGACGACCACGTCCTCGGCCAGGAGGTCGAAGAAGTGCTCGCCGTCGACGAGCCCCGCGAGCCCCTCCTGGACGATCCGGAAGAACGGATCGAGCGCCGCGAACCCGCCCGCGTTCTCGGCGGATGCGGATACAGGTACGGGTACGGGTGGTGATGCGGACATGGTCACTTCACCCCCGCCCGGTGTGCCCAGACGCCCGCGTTCCGCCGCGCGAAGTCCTCGAAGCCGGCCGGCGCCCGGCCGGTGACCTTCTCGATGTCGTCGTTGGGCGTGGAACCGTTCCCGGAGACGATGGCGCCGGTCAGCCAGCGGAGCAGCACCGCGTAGTCGGCGGGGACGAGCCCGGCCGCGACCGCACCGCCGATCCACGCCTCGGGGTCGATGTCCTGGTGCCGGACGGGCCGGCCGGTCACCGCGGTGATGGTGTCGGCGACCTCGGCGACGGTGAGGGCCTGCGGCCCGGTCGGCGCGTACGACGCCCCGGCATGGGCCTCGGGATCGAGCAGCGTCTCCACCGCGACCGCGGCGATGTCGCCCGCGTCGACGAACGCCTCCCTACGGCCGCCGGTCGGCACCGTGATCACACCGTCGACGACCGGCAGATGCGCGTCGCCGAAGTTCTGCATCACCCACGCGGGACGCAGGATCGTGTGCGTGAGGGTGTCGCGGGCGGCGAGATCGTCCTCCACGGCCCTGATGTCGACGTCCGGGGGCGCCAGTTGGCCGCCGTAGGTGCTCAGGCAGGTGACGTGACGTACTCCCGCGGCCACGGCGAGGTCGAGGAACGCGGCCACCTGGTCGGCGTAGGAGATCCGCAGGACGGGGGTGACGAGGTAGAGGCGGTCGACGCCGGCGAGGGCGGCGGGGTGGGTGGTCGGGTCGTCCCAGTCGAAGGGCACGTCGGCGCCGTGGCGGGCGGCGGTGCGGGCGGGCAGTCCTCGTTCGGGGAGCCGGCGCGCCAGGAGGGAGCCGGTACGGCCGGTGCCGCCGAGGACGAGGGCGGTGGGGGGTGATCCAGTCATGGCTCCATCGTGGGAGCGAGACGGGGGCGGATCAATGTGTGAATCGCGCGATTCATTACGCCAGACGCTCGGAGAGAGCCGCCGTGCGGTCGCCTCGCGGATACTGATCGGGTGGACATACTGCACGATCGCCTCGCGCGGGCCCGCGCCTCCGGTGCCGTTTTCGCGCGGACGGTGGCCGAGCCGCCGTGGGGACTGCGCCTGGCCGGGTCGATCCAACTGGCCGTGCACACCGTCGTACGGGGCCGGGGTTGGCTGTGGCTGGACGATCCCGGCGGCGCGGTGGAGCTGGTACCGGGTGAGGTGACGCTCGTGCGCGGCGGCCCCGACCATCACATCGGGCACGAGCCGGGCGCGGACTGCCTCGAACCGGAGGAGTTCCGCAACAGGCATGCCCAGGACGGGAGTTCGGAGGATCCGCGGGCGACCGTGTTCCTCTGCGGGGCGTACCGGTTCTCGGGGGACATCGGTGCCGGGTTGCTGGAGGCGCTGCCGCAGGTGCTGACGCTGTCGGCTGCGGTGGGGGATCCGTTGCGGGACGTGATCGGGCTGCTGTCCCACGAGTTGGCGACACCGGCGCCGGGCGAACCGGGCGGGCCCACGGTCCTGGACCGGCTCCTGGACGTCCTGCTGGTGCTGGCCATCCGCACCGACTTCCGGCGCAGCCCCAACGCGCCCCGCTGGTACCGGGCTTGTGCGGACCCCCGCCTGAACGCCGCGCTCCAGGCCGTCCACGAAGACGCCGGCCACCCCTGGACGGTCCCCGAACTCGCCGCGATCAGCGGCCTGTCGAGGGCCGCCTTCGCCCGCACCTTCCGCGACGCCCTCGGCCAGACCCCGATCCAGTACCTCACCGACTGGCGGATGGCCCTGGCCCGCGACCACCTCCGCACCGGCGAACTCCCCCTCACGGCCATCGCCCGCACGGTCGGCTACACCTCGCCGTACGCCTTCGCGGCAGCGTTCACCCGCCATCACGGGGAACCACCGGGCAGTTGGCGGCGACGGCATTCCCACTCCCCGAACGACCTTCACCCGCAGGCCCATTGACACCCCAGGGGGTCCGGTTCAGCCATGGTCACCCGCCACCCTCACCCGGTTGTTCGCCGAGGAGTTCCGGTACTCGGCCGGCACGCTCGTCCTCTATCGGCGGGCGTATGCGCTGGCCACCTACGACCTGTTCTCGTCGGACGGTGGCGACGGGCATTTCCGTTGGTGTGCCGGGGTTCTTACGCGGCCGGGCTGAACGCGGGGGTTGCCACCGTCGGCCGTACCGCGATCGCGACCGGAGCCGGGGTGCCGCGGTCGGCGAAGACGAACAGGCGGAGGACCAGGAAGCGGCCGATGCCGGCGAGGGCGGAGGCACTGAGGTAGACGGCCTGTTCGGTGAGCATGCCGGGGGTGGGCTGGACGGTGTGGAGGATCAGGATCGCCGCGGACGTCGCCGCGTAGGCCGCCGTGGCCGAGCCCGCCGACTGCCAGTGCTCGCGCAGGCCGGGGCGGCGGCCGGTGCTGAAGGTGAACAGGGCGTGGAGTTCCGTGCAGAGGACGGTCGAGGCGATCGTGATCAGGGCGTTCGCCGCCGCCCAGGGCATCAGCGCGGCCAGCAGCGGTACCGCCGCGCTGGACAGGACCCCGACACCGCCGCCGCACACCACGAACCTGACGAAGGACGCGAACGGGGCGGGCTTCATGGGATTTCCCTCCGTACGGCGGCTGTTGGGCCTGCGCCGACCCTCTTGACCGGCTGAGGTCAACGATGCCGTCGTACGGTTCCGGGCACGATGGAGCGGTCTCCCGGACCGTGGGGGGAGTGGGCTGTACCTACGGGGTCGGGTTTACCCCCTGTCCCGCGCCCGGAGTTCCTCGATGTAGTCCTGCGCCAGCGTCGACGTCCGCGTGAACCAGTCGTTCAGTACGGCGATCTCGGCGGGGGAGTAGTCGGCGAACTGGGCGTTGAGGCGGTCGTAGTAGGGGCCGTAGAGGGCGACGACCCGGGTCACCGCGGCCGGTACCGAGGCGACGCGGACGCGGCGGCGGTCGGCCGGGTCGGGGACGCGGGTGATGAAACCGGCGCGCTCCAGGCGGTTGAGGATGCCGGTCACCGCGCCGGTCGTGACGTGGACGTGTGCGGCGAGGTCGCCCGCGGTGAGGAGGTGCTCGCCGGACCTGATGACGTAGGCGAAACAGACGAGATCGGTGACGTTCAGGCCCAGCCGCTCGGCCATTTCCTGCTGGCCGAGCTGCGCGGTGGCGATGAGGGAGTCCATCGCGTCCAGCGCCTGCGCCGGGGTGGCGGTGGGGCGAGGCTTGGCTTGCATGGTTATTGCCTTAGCTCGTGAGAGGTTTCTACTCTAAACTTCTTAGGTGGTGAGATAAATCCCGGTGGGGTCTGCCGGGCCCTGTTCGGAGTTCCAGGGAGGTCGACGCATGAGCGCACATCAGTATGACGAGGGGCATACGGTCGCGGGCTGGACCGGATTCGGTATCGCGACCGTCGGGACGACCGTCGCCGGGGTGGGGGTGTGCGCGGTCTCCGCCCTGCTGATCGGGGTCGGGCTGGGGATCGTCGCGGTGAGCGTCCTGGTGACGTGGGCGCTGCATCTCACCGGCTGGGGGAAGCCGCCTGGGCGGCGGGACCGGGCGCAGTGGGGGATGCGGGTGCGGGACCCGTCGGCGCGGGCGGGGCATGCCGGGTGCGTCGGGTGCCGGCTGGCGGGGCGGGGGCGGGCGGCCGAAGAGTACACGGCCGAGGAGCGCGCGGTCGGGTACCGGGAGCTGTCTCGGGCCGGTGAAACCGCGGGCTGACGCGGTTGTCAGTGCCGCCGTCTAGTCTCGTGAGCGATGGCACAGACAGCACGGGCATCACAGACGTGGAAGTGCTCGGGACTGCGGTGGGCGGTGGACGGTCCCGAGCTGAAGTGGGACGGCGGGCGCGGGAGCCCGTTGCCCCGGGGGAAGCGGGTGGCCTTCGAGGTCGCGGAAGGGGGCGGGCGGACATGTGTGGGCGCGCGGGGCCACGCCTGTCCGGTGCGGGCGGCCGTGCCGGAGCGGAGTACGGGGGCGCGGTGCGAGGAGTGCGCGCGGTTGGACCGGGCGCACTCGGTGGCCGCCGACACCATCGCGGACGACCCGCGGCCGTACCACGTGTACCTGGCCTGGTTCGGCCCCGGCCTGCTCAAGGTCGGCATCACCGCCGAAGAACGCGGCTCCGCGCGGCTGCTTGAACAGGGCGCGGTCTGCTTCAGCTGGCTGGGCCTCGGCCCCTTGATGGCGGCCCGCCGCTCGGAGGAGCTGCTGCGCGCCGCCCTACGGGTCCCGGACCGGATTCCCTACGGCGAGAAGCGCGCCGTCCGTTCCGCGTTGCCGACGTCGGCCGCGGAGCGGGCCGCCGAGATCGCCGACCTGCACGCCCGCGCCCTCGCGCTGCGCGAATGGCCGGAGTCGCTCCACCGCGAGCCGTACCGACCCGTGGACCACGTCGACGTCTTCGGCCTCGCGGGACTCCCGGCCCCCGTCGGCGAGGTGAGGGGGCTGGTCGCGGGCGGGGTGGTGAGCGGGGAGGTCGTCGCGGCGGCGGGACCTGACCTCCACCTCTCGACCGGGCGGGGTGTGGTCGTGCTGGACACACGGCTGATGACGGGGTGGGAGCTGATCCCGGCGGGTTCCTCCGGGGGTGACACGGGTGGATTCACCGTGCCGGTACGGGAGTTCAGGCGGGAAGTGCCGGGGGTGCAGGAGGGGTTGTTCTGAGGCCGGGCTGCGGTGACCGGGGTTATGGGGCGGCCGGCGTGGTCGTCGGGCGGTGAGGGGATCGGGCAGCCGCCGTAGTCGCCGGGCGGTGGGGGGATCGGGCAGCCGCCCTAGTCGCCGGGCTGTGCGGGCAGCGGGCAGCGGGCAGCGGGCAGCGGGCAGCCAGAGTGGGCATCGGGAAGTGCGGGAAGTGCGGGCAGCGGGCAGGGAGGTAGTCGGTATGGAAGTCCCCGTCACCGTCCAGTGGGTCCGGACCTCCTGGACGAAGCGGTCGCGTGGCGGTGAGGCCGCCGCCCGGAGGAACGCGGTGCCGGTCGGGTTCGCACTGCCGGACGGGGTGGTGCCGCCGGAAAGGAGGCCGCCGCTCGCCCACACCGTCAAGGTGCGCGAGTGGGAGGACTTCACGCCGGTCGAGGGCCGGGCGGAGTTGAAGACCGTCGACGTCCAACTCCGCCGGGTGGACGGGCGGTTGCGGGTACTCCCCCGCGTGGAGCCGCTGTTCGGGCTGCCGCCCAGACGACGCCGGCCTCCCGCGGTGCGGCTCGTGCCGGGGCAGTGGGTCCGGTGGCAGCTCAACTACCGCTTCAGCAGCGCGGCCGGCGTGCGGGACTGGTCGTACTGGCTGGACACCTTCAACATCGCCTATGGGCCGGTGACCGCCGACGTGTTTCTGGGGACGCCCGACTTCCGTGTGGATGAGCAGGGCCCGGTTCGATAGGGAGGATCAAGACGTGGATGCCGAAGCGGTTGAGGCGGCTGAAGCTGCCGAAGCAGGTGGAGCGGCCGAAGCGCTCGAAGTGCGGGCGTTCTGGCGGCGGCTCGGGCTCCCCGGGCTGATCGACGTGCACACCCACTTCATGCCCGAGCGGGTGCTGCGCAAGGTCTGGGACTACTTCGACGCGCTCGGGTCGGCGACCGGCGGGGCGCTGGAGTGGCCGATCACGTACCGGAAGGAGGAGGCGCAACGGGTCGCGCTGATAAGGGAGTTCGGAGTACGCGCTTTCACCGCCATGCTCTATCCGCACAAGCCCGGGATGGCCGAGTGGCTCAACGGGTGGGCCGTCGAGTTCGCCGCGCGGACGCCCGACTGTCTGCACACCTCGACTCTCTTCCCGGAGCCGGGAGTCGAGGACTACGTTCGGCAAGCCCTCGATGCCGGGGCCCGGGTGTTCAAGGCGCATGTGCAGGTCGGGGCGTACGACCCGGCCGATGAACTCCTCGACCCCGCCTGGGGGTTGCTCGCCGAGAGCGGGACGCCCGTAGTGATCCACTGCGGGTCGGGGCCCGCCGCACCCAGCAAGCACACCGGGCCCGAGCCGATCGCCCGGGTACTGGCCCGCCACCCCCGGCTGCGACTCGTCCTCGCGCACATGGGGATGCCGGAGTACGAGGACTTCCTGGACCTGGCCGAACGGTACGGCGAGGTGCGGCTGGACACGACGATGGCGTTCACGGACTTCAGCGAACGCCTCGCGCCCTTCCCGCCCGCTGCGCTCCCCCGCCTCGCCGCCCTCGGCGACCGTGTGCTCCTCGGCACCGACTTCCCGAACATCCCGTACCCCTACCTGCACCAACTGCACGCCCTGGAGCGGCTGGACCTGGGCGACGACTGGCTGCGCGCGGTCTGCCACGACAACGGGGCGCGGCTGTTCGCACGGTGAGGGCGAGCTGAGAGTCCCGCAGGTACGGGTGATGCGTGGAGAACGTGCGGATAGAGGGGAGACCGAGGCGGGTGCGGGGCGGGATGCACGGCTCCATGACGGTTGGATGAGCGCTGGGAAAGCGGTTCCAAGGCGTTCCCTGAGTGCTGGCTGTGAGTTTCTCAGGGAAATCACAGACTCCGGAAAGCGTGTTCTTAGGGGGCCCCGACAAGGTGTCCACTATGACCACGACCTCGCCCCAGGGGCGCACCGAACTGCTGAGGCCGGACGGGAGCCCCGTCCGAGTGCTTGTGGTGGACGACGAGCTGTCGATCACCGAGCTGCTGTCCATGGCCCTCCGATACGAGGGCTGGCAGATCAGAAGCGCGGGTGACGGAACCGGCGCGATCCAGACCGCGCGCGAGTTCCGGCCCGATGCCGTCGTCCTCGACATGATGCTGCCGGACATGGACGGCCTGACCGTTCTCGGGCGGATGCGCCGCGAGCTGCCGGACGTGCCGGTGCTGTTCCTGACGGCGAAGGACGCCGTCGAGGACCGTATCGCCGGGCTCACCGCCGGCGGCGACGACTACGTCACCAAGCCCTTCAGCCTCGAAGAGGTCGTCGCCCGGCTGCGCGGACTGATCCGCCGCTCCGGTGCCGCCGACCGCCGCTCGGACTCCGTGCTGATCGTGGGCGACCTCACCCTCGACGAGGACAGCCACGAGGTGTCGCGGGCCGGGGAGGGCATCCACCTCACCGCGACCGAGTTCGAGCTGCTGCGCTTCCTCATGCGTAATCCCCGGCGGGTACTCAGCAAGGCGCAGATCCTCGACCGTGTGTGGTCGTACGACTTCGGTGGGCAGGCCAATGTGGTCGAGCTCTACATCTCGTATCTGCGGCGCAAGATCGACGCCGGTCGTGAGCCGATGATCCACACCCGGCGCGGTGCCGGTTACCTGATCAAGCCCGCGGCGTCATGAGCGGGCGACGACGGCCGCGTGCGCAGAAGAAACGAGCGGGTAAGCCGCGCACCCTGCGGACCCGGCTCGTCGTCGCGTCCGTGACGCTGATCGCGGTGGTGTGCGCGGTGATCGGTACGGTGACGACACTGGCGCTGCGCTCTCATCTGTACGACCAGCTGGACGATCGGCTCGGCGAGGTGTCGGCCCGTGCCTCGGGCGGCTTCGGGCCGCCCGGTGAAGGCAAGAACGGCTCCGCCCCGCCCGGCCAGCAGCAGGGCAAGGCGGACCAGTCCAAGGCGGACCAGTCCAAGGGCAAGGCCGTCGTTCTCTCCGACTTCGTCGCCCGCGGGCCGCAGCCGGAGGGCACGGTCATCGCGAGTGTCAAGAACGGCTCCATCACCGACGGCAAGGTCGGCGAGAAGGCGAAGAACAGCAGCGGCATCTTCAACATGACCCCCGTGTCGCTCACCAGCGCGCAGAAGGCGGCGCTCAACGAGGTTGCCCAGGACACCGGTGCGCACACCGTGGAGCTCCCCGGACTGGGGGACTACCGCGTCAACTACGTCACCGGCATCAACGGCAGCTACTACGTCGCCATCCCCACCTCGGACACCGAAAGCACCATCAACACCCTGATCCTCGTCGAGGTGAGCGTCACCGGCGCCGGCCTCGTCGCCGCCGCCATCGCCGGCTACGTCCTCGTCGGCGTAGCCACCCGCCCCCTCCGCCGCGTGGCCTCCACCGCCACCCGGGTCTCCGAACTCCCCCTCCACACCGGCGAAGTCACCCTCAACGAACGTGTCCCCGAGTCCGAGACCGACCCGCACACCGAGGTCGGCCAGGTCGGCGCCGCGCTCAACCGGATGCTCGACCACGTCCACGGCGCCCTGCACGCCAGACAGCAGAGCGAGATGCGGGTACGGCAGTTCGTGGCCGACGCCAGTCATGAGCTGCGGACACCCCTCGCCTCCATCCGGGGATACGCCGAGCTGACCCGGCGCGGGCGCGAACAGACCGGCCCCGACACCAAGCACGCCCTCGGCCGGATCGAGTCCGAGGCCGGCCGCATGACCCTCCTCGTGGAGGATCTGCTGCTCCTCGCCCGGCTCGACGCGGGCAGACCGCTGCAGTTCGACCAGACCGACCTCATCCCGCTCGTCGTGGACACCATCAGCGACTCGCGCGCGGCCGGCATGGACCACAACTGGCGCCTCGACCTGCCCGACGAACCGGCCCTCGTGTCGGCGGACGCGGCCCGTATCCAGCAGGTGCTCATCAACCTGCTGGGCAACGCCCGCAAGCACACCCCGCCGGGTACGACGATCACCGCACGCGTGCAGCGGCGCGGCCCGTGGATGTGCGTGGACGTGGAGGACAACGGCCAGGGCATCCCGCCCGATTTGCTGCCGCATGTCTTCGAGCGGTTCGCACGCGGCGACTCGGCGCGTTCCCGCTCCACCGGATCGACGGGTCTGGGCCTCGCCATCGTGCAGGCGGTCGCGACCGCGCACGGCGGAGCCGTCACCGTGGACAGTGTTCCCGGACGCACTGTGTTCACCGTGCATCTGCCCGCGCTGGCACCCGCTGTGCCCACGCCCGCCCCCGAAACGAATTGGCAATCGCACTCACAGGCACAGCACAGTGCCACCACATGGGTGCAACAGGGCGCTTGAGGAGAGTCGGGGCATGCGAACCGACTCTTCTCCCGGCACCCTGCCGGCGCGGGAGCACCTCCCGGCCGGAGACGCCGGTACGCCTGTCCTGGACGTAGTGATCCCCGTCTACAACGAGGAGAAGGACCTCCAGCCATGTGTGCTCAGACTGCACGAGCACCTCAAGCGCACGTTCCCGTACGCGTTCCGCATCACCATCGCGGACAACGCGTCGATCGACACCACCCCTCAGGTGGCCGCGCGGCTGGAGTCGGAGATCCCCGAGGTCAAATCGTTCCGGCTGGAGCAGAAGGGGCGCGGTCGAGCACTGCGCACCGTCTGGTCCGCCTCGGACGCCCCGATCCTCGCCTACATGGATGTGGATCTCTCCACCGACCTCAACGCGCTGCTCCCCCTGGTGGCGCCGCTGATCTCGGGTCACTCCGACCTGGCGATCGGTTCCCGGCTGGCCCGCTCGTCGCGTGTCGTGCGTGGCGCCAAGCGCGAGTTCATCAGCCGGACCTACAACCTGATCCTGCGCGGCTCGCTGCAGGCCCGCTTCTCGGACGCCCAGTGCGGATTCAAGGCGATCCGGCGTGATGTGGCCCAGGCGCTGCTGCCGCTCGTCGAGGACACCGGCTGGTTCTTCGACACCGAGATGCTGGTGCTGGCCGAGCGTGCCGGACTCCGTATCCACGAGGTGCCGGTCGACTGGGTCGACGACCCGAACTCGACCGTCCACATCGTCAGGACGGCGACCGAGGACCTGAAGGGAGTGTGGCGCGTGGGCAAGGCCCTGGCCTCCGGTTCGCTGCCGCTCGACCGCGTCACGCGGCCCTTCGGCGACGACCCGCGCGACCGTGACATCCAGGACGTGCCCAAGGGGCTGGCCCGCCAGCTCGTCGGGTTCTGCGTGGTCGGCGGTCTCTCCACCCTCTTCTACCTCGTCCTCTACAGCGCCTTCCGGCAGTTCGGCGGCTCACAGGTCGCCAACGCGCTCGCCCTGCTGGTCTCGGCGGTCGCCAACACCGCCGCGAACCGCCGGCTCACCTTCGGGGTCCGCGGCCGGGGCGGCGCCGTCCGCCACCAGGCACAGGGCCTCGTCGTCTTCGCCATCGGCCTCGCGCTGACCAGTGGCTCGCTCGCCGCGCTGAACGCGGCCAGCAGCAACCCGGCGCACTCCACCGAACTCGCGGTGCTGGTGGCCGCCAACCTCGCCGCGACCGTCCTGCGCTTCCTGCTCTTCCGCGCCTGGGTCTTCCCGGACCGCGACGACAGTGCCGAGGACGCGACGGTCGCAGCCCTCAACTCCCCTTCGTCGCCGACCTATTCGACGGCGGCGACGCAGCACCCGCGCAACCCGCAGTACCCCGGTTCGTACGCCCCGCTGCCCCAGCGGCAGCAGCAGCCCCAGGCTCACCAGGGGTCGTACGACACCACCACCCAGTTCCGCGCCGGTGAAGCCGCGGACGGCACCTGGAGGGACGCGACGATGCAGTTGCAGCCGGTGCGTCCCCACGACACCGATCCGAGGGACCCCCGATGACCACCGACACCGATCAGACGACCTACCCGGGAGGAGGCAGCCCCTCGTCCTGGGGGCCGCCTACCGGTGACAGCGACACCGGCGGGGATACGGCCGTACACGAGCCGGTGGCGCCCGCGGACACCCTGGCCCCCCAGTCCGGTGAGCCCAAGCAGCCGCTCGGACGGCGGCTGTGGCGCGGCCGGCCCGAGGACCCGCGCTGGGCGCGCCCCGCGTTCTGGGGCATGCTGCTGGCGACGGCGCTGCTCTACCTCTACAACCTGAGCGCGTCCGGCTACTCCAACTCCTTCTACTCGGCGGCGGTTCAGGCCGGCAGCAAGAGCTGGAAGGCGTTCCTGTTCGGCTCGCTCGACGCGGGCAACGCGATCACCGTCGACAAGCCCTCGGCGTTCCTGTGGCCGATGGAGATCTCGGTCCGGATCTTCGGCCTCAACTCGTGGGCGATCCTGGTCCCCGAGGTCCTCATGGGCGTCGGCACGGTCGCGGTCGTCTACGCGGCGGTACGCCGTCGGCACAGCCCCCAGGCCGGTCTGATCGCGGGCGCCGTACTGGCGCTCACCCCGGTCGCCGCGCTGATGTTCCGCTTCAACAACCCTGACGCCGCACTGGCGTTGCTCATGGCGGCGGCCTGCTACCTCGTCGTCCGGGCCCTGGAGGACGGCCGCACGAAGTGGCTGGTGTGGGCCGGAGTCGCGATCGGCTTCGCGTTCCTGTCGAAGACCCTCCAGGCCTTCCTGATCCTGCCGCCGCTGGCCATCGTCTACGCGGTCTGCGCACCGGTGAGCGTGAAGAAGAGGTTCGCCCAACTGGGCCTGGCCACCGGCGCGTTGGTCGTCGCGGCCGGCTGGTGGGTCGCGCTCGTCGAGCTGTGGCCGGCGTCCTCGCGCCCCTACATCGGCGGCTCGCAGAACAACAGCTTCCTTGAACTGACCTTCGGCTACAACGGGTTCGGCCGCCTCAGCGGCGACGAGACCGGCAGCGTCGGCGGCGGCGGTGGCGGCACGGGCACCGGCATGTGGGGTGCCACCGGCTGGAACCGCATGTTCAACGACGAGATCGGCAGCCAGATCTCCTGGCTGCTGCCCACCGCGCTGATCCTGCTCGTCGCGGGCCTGGTGGCCACGCGCAAGCTCAACCGCACCTCCGTCAGGCGCAGTTCGATGCTCGTGTGGGGCGGCTCGCTGGTGACGACCCTGGTCGTCTTCAGCTACATGGCCGGGATCTTCCACCAGTACTACACGATCGCGCTGGCCCCCTACATGGCCGCCGTGATCGGCATCGGCGCCGGCTCCCTCTGGGAGAAGCGCGGCGAGATCTGGGCGTCGATCACCCTCGCGGCAGCGGTAGTTGCGGCCGGCGTGTGGGGCTACGTCCTCCTCAACCGCACCTCCGACTACCTGCCCTGGCTGAAGTGGCTGGTCCTCCTCGGCTCCCTGGCCGGTGCGCTCGGCCTGATCTTCGTAGCGAAGATCGGCCGTCAACTCGCCCTGGCGGCAGTCGGCTTGAGCATCGTGGCGGGCCTGGCGGGCCCGGCGGCGTACACCCTCTCGACGGTCAACTCGGCACACACCGGCTCCATCCCGACGGCCGGTCCGGCCGGCGCGAGCATGATGGGCGGCGGTCCAGGTGGCGGCGGTGGCCGCGGCGGCTTCGGCGGCGGCAACCGCACCGGCGGCACGGGCACCATGCCCGGTCAGCAGGGCGGTAACGGCGGCACCACCCAGAACCAGGGCGGCGGCTTCCCCGGCGGCGGCACGGGCACGATGCCCGGCGGTGGCACGGGCACCGCACCCGGCGGCGGCACCACCCAGAACCGGGGCGGCGGCTTCGGCGGCCAGACGGGCGGCGACGGCGGCATGGGCGGCGGTGGCGTCGGCGGCCTGCTCAACGGCGCGACGGTCACCTCGGCGGCCAAGAAGCTCCTCCAGACGGACGCGAGCAAGTACACCTGGGTCGCCGCGTCCATCGGCTCCCAGAACGCCGCGAGCTACCAACTCGCCACCGGCGACCCGGTGATGGCGATCGGCGGCTTCAACGGCACCGACCCGTCCCCGACGCTGGCCCAGTTCAAGAAGTACGTGGCGGACGGCAAGATCCACTACTTCATCTCGGGCGGCACCGGCATGGGCGGCAGCAGCACGGGCAGCTCCTCGCAGATCACCTCGTGGGTCGAGAAGAACTACAAGAAGGTGACGGTCGGTTCGGCCACCTTCTACGACCTGACGCAGAAGACGAGCAGCTGACGGTTCTCCACTGAACAGGGGCGGTGACCACACGGTCACCGCCCCTCTTCGTGTCCGCCATATCTCTGTTGTACGCCGTATAGGAACTGTTCTACGGTGTACAGCATGCCGACTTCCCCGGGCCCCCGAGCCCTTCAGGGCCACCCCCAGCGCTGGATCGTCCTCGGAGTCATCTGCCTGGCCCAGCTCACCGTGCTGCTCGACAACACCGTCCTGAACGTCGCGATCCCCTCGCTCACCCGCGAACTCGACGCGAGCACCGCGGACATCCAGTGGATGATCAACGCGTACTCCCTCGTACAGTCCGGACTCCTCCTCACCGCGGGCAGCGCGGCCGACCGCTACGGCCGCAAGAAGATGCTGATCGCGGGTCTCGTGCTGTTCGGCGTGGGCTCGCTGATCGCCGGACTCGCCCAGTCCACCGGGCAGTTGATCGCCGCGCGGGCCGGTATGGGGGTGGGCGGGGCGCTGCTCATCACGACCACCCTGGCTGTCGTGATGCAGATCTTCAGCCCCGAGGAACAGGCGCGGGCGATCGGCATCTGGGCCGCGGTCAACGCCCTCGGTTTCGCGACGGGCCCGCTCCTCGGCGGCTTCATGCTGAACCACTTCTGGTGGGGCGCGATCTTCCTGATCAACATCCCGGTCGCGGCACTCGCGCTGGTGGCGGCGGTTGCCCTGGTCCCCGAGTCCAAGAACCCGCGCGGTGACCGCCCCGACCTTCTGGGCGCCCTGCTCTCGACCATCGGCATGGCCGCGCTGGTCTACGCGATCATCTCCGGCCCGGCGCACGGCTGGACGTCCGGGCGGGTGCTGCTGACGGTGGCGGTGGCGGTCGTAGTCCTCGCGGCCTTCGCGTACTGGGAGAACCGCGTCCCCTACCCCATGCTCGACCTGGACTTCTTCCGCGACCGCCGCTTCACGGGCGCGGTCACCGGGGTCGTCCTCATCACCTTCGGCATGGCCGGCTCGCTCTTCCTGCTCACCCAGCACCTCCAATTCGTCCTCGGCTACGGCCCGTTGGAGGCGGGGGTCCGTACGGCGCCGCTCGCTCTGGTGATCGTCGCGCTCAACTTCTCGGGGCTGGCGGCGAAGTGGACGGCGAGGCTCGGCGCGCCGGTGGCCATCGGGCTGGGGATGGTGTTGATGTCGGCGGGGCTGGTGTCGATCGCGTCGTTCGCCACCGGGGGGTATGCGGGGACGTTGGTGGGGCTGGTGTTGATCGGGGCGGGGGCGGCGATCGCCAATCCGGCGATGGCTCACGCGATCATGAGTGCGATTCCTCCGGAGAAGGCGGGGGTCGGGGCCGGGGTCAACGGCACGCTGGGGGAGTTCGGGAACGGGTTGGGCGTCGCGGTTCTTGGAGCGGTGCTGAGTTCTCGGTTCGCGGCGGTGTCCCTGCCGGTCGGCTTGGCGGCGGCGTCGTCGGCCGAGGAGAGGAGGAGGGTGACCGATTCCTTCTCTTCCGCGCTGGAGGTCAGTCAGTTGGTGGGGGCGGTCGCTGTTTTGGCCGGGGGGTTGCTTGCTGCGGCGTTGTTGTGGCGGGCGGAGCGGGCAGACTCGGAGATGGTGGTCGCCCAGTAACGCGGGTGGCGGGGTGCGTTGGCGGCTGCGGGTGCGTTGTGGCTGGTCGCGCAGTTCCCCGCGCCCCTAAATACTGGCTCGGGACTGAAATGCTGAGGAAGGTTCGTCATGGCCAAGACATCGCCGCCGTCGGGGCGTTCCGCGCGCACCAGTGTCTGGCTTGAGACGAAGACGCGCCGGGGTGGACGGGGCGGGGGACAACCCTCCGGGCTCGACCGCACCCGCATCACCGAGGCCACCGTACGGCTGCTGGACGCCGAAGGCCTGGCCAAGTTCTCCATGCGGAGGCTCGCGGCAGAGCTGAACGTGACCGCGATGTCCGTCTACTGGTACGTCGACACCAAGGACGACCTCCTCGAACTCGCCCTGGATGCCGTCTTCGGGGAGTTGCGGCTGCCCGATCCGGAGGCCGAGGGCGAGGAGTGGCGGGACCAACTCCGCATGCTGGCAACGGAGTACAGGACCCTGCTCGTCCGGCACCCCTGGCTGTCACCGCTCGCCGGCACCTTCCTCAACATCGGACCGAACTCGCTGGCCTTCTCCCGCGTCGTACAGCGAGTGATCCGCCGAACCGGACTGCCGGACCACGGCCTGACGGGGGCGATCTCGGCGGTCTTCCAGTTCGTGTACGGCTACGGCACCATCGAGGGCCACTTCTTCGCCCGCGTCGCCGACACCGGCATGACCCCCGACGACTACTTCCGGCACGCCATGACCACGTTCGACGGCGCCCCGACAACCGCCGAGGTCGTGCAGGAGTCCAAGCAACTCATGGCGGCCCGGGGCGGCGACACGGTCGCGGACATGATGAACCGGGACTTCACCTTTGCCTTGGACCTGCTGGTGGCGGGTATCGAGGCGATGGTGAAGAGGGACGGCGGCAAGGACAGCCCGTCGCGGGCGTGAGCACCGGGCGGGCCTTTCAACTCCGGCCGGCATTTTTCAGCCCGTCCGGCGTTTGAGGACGAGGCCCCTTCAGGGCCGATGGAGGTCTGGGGGCGGAGCCCCCAGCACCACCTCAGCCCTCGACGAGCCGCGCCGGAAAACCGCCGGTGGCGACCGGACCCCACTTCTCCGGCGTGACCCGCACGATCGACTTGCCCTGCTTCACCATCGCCGCCCGGTACTCGTCCCAGTCCGGGTGTTCCCCGGAGATGTTCCGGAAGTACTCGACGAGCGGCTCCACGGACTCCGGTGAGTCGATGACCTCGGCCGTGCCGTCGACCTGGACCCACGGCCCGTTCCACTCGTCGCTCAGGATGATGAGGCTGACCCGCGGATCCCGCTTCGCGTTGCGGGTCTTGGCCCGCTCGGGGTAGGTCGAGACGACGATCCGCCCCGAGTCGTCGACCCCGCAGGTCAGCGGGGAACCCTGCGGGCTGCCGTCCGCCCGCCGGGTCAGCAGGATCGCCCGGTGCCGGGGCCGTACGAAGTCCAGCAGCTCGTCCAGGGACACGGAGGTGTTGCTCGCGATGTTCGAAGCCATACGGCCAGCCTAGGCGTACCTCGCCCGCTCACGCCTGCGGCAGTGACTCCCCCTGCACCGCCTGCACGTCCAGCTCGACCCGGAGCGTCGTACCGATCGCCGCGATCCCCGCCTGGACGACCTGGTTGTAGTTCATCGCGAAGTCCTCGCGGTGGAGTTCCGTGGTCGCCCGGAACGCCGCGCGAGTACCGCCCCAGGGGTCGGCCCCGGTGCCGAGGTAGGCGAGGTCGAGGTCGACGGGTCGTACGACACCGTGGAGGGTCAGCTCGCCGGAGACCGTCCAGCGGTCCGAACCGGCCGGGGTCAGACCCGTCGAGGAGTAGCTGATCTCCGGGTAGCGGGCCACGTCCAGGAAGTCGGCCGAGCGCAGATGGTCGTCGCGCATGCCGTTCCCCGTGTCGATGGACGCGGCCCGGATCACCGCCTCCACCCGGGACTTGGCGATGTCGTCCGGCGCGATCTCGACCGTAGCGGCGAAGTCCGTGAAACGGCCGCGCACGCTGGAGATGCCCAGGTGCTGGGCGACCGCGCCGACCGTGGAGTGTGCGGGGTCGACCGTCCACGGCCCCGGCGGCGGCAGCTCCGTACCGCCCTGCCGTGCCAGCGTCACCGTGCCGACCTCGGCCCGCCCGCTCGCGGTGACGATCGCGGTCGCGGCGGCGGGCGCGTACCCGACGGCCGTCACGATCACGGTGTACGGCCCGGGCGCCAGCGGGTTCACGTCCCGCACCGCCCCCTCCGCGTCCGCCTCGGCCCGCAGCACCTGCGCCCCGGTCATGTCGGTCACCGTGACGACCGCGTGCGACACGGCCCATCCGTCGCGGGTACGGATCTTCGCGGTCAGTCCCATGTCCCTCTAACTCCTTGCCGTACAGCCGTACAAATGAGACCGGTCCGCGCAACACGCCTCCGCTCGGGACGCGTTGCGCAGACCGGGGTATCAACTACTCGCCGGGGTGCGCGAGTTCGATGTCGTGGCCGTCGGCCCCGCGGCCGTTCACCGTGAGGGCGGTCGCGACCGGCGGGTAGCCCGTCGCGATCACCGTGTACTCGCCGCCGCTCAGGTCGGTGAAGGCGTACGCCCCGTCCGAACCGGTCGTCGCGGTGCCGACCACGTTGCCCGCCGCGTCCACGAGGGTCACGCGCGCGTCGGCCAGCGGGCCGTGCGGGGCCCGGACCACGCCCAGGACCTGCGCGCCGGAGTCCAGGTCGATCTCGACCCGGGTGACCCCCGTGCCACCGACCTCGACCGGCAGCGCGCGCGGCCGGTACCCGGCGGCGTTCACCGCGACGGTCACGGCCCCCGGCACCAGCTCGGCGAACGCGAACTCGCCCTGCTCACCGGTGATTCCGGTGGACAGCAGGTCGCCGCGCACGTCCGTCACGATGACCATCGCGTCCTTGACCGGCAGCCCCGTCTCCGCCGCCCGGACGATCCCGTTCAGGCCGCTGGTGCCGCTGAGCAGGACGTCGTAGGAGACCGGCTCGTGGCCGTTGACGACGACCGTGGACGCCTGCGGCTGGAAGCCGTCGGCGGAGGCGATCAGGACGTACGAGCCGACGCTCGGCGCGTCCAGCGCGTAGGAGCCGTCCGCCTGCGTGACCGAGCGGCCCAACTGGCGTCCCCCGAGGGAGATCAGGGTGACGGCGGCCTGCGGGACGGGCGCGCTCTCGGCGCCGCGGACGTGACCGCGGAGAGGAATCCCACCGGACACGGGATCCGACAGGGGACCGAATGCGGATGCGGACTCGGATGCGGAGTCGAATGCGGTCACGGGTGCGGTCTCCTCCCCCACCGCCGTTGCCACGGCGGGTTGCTGCTCGGTACCTTCGGTCGCCCAGCTGGGGACCCTCTCCTCGGCCGGCGCGGGGAACTCCGCCGCGTCCAGCACGCCCACGGCCTCCTCGGCCGCCTGCGCCAGCCCGCCGGAGGTCCGCAGCGGGACCTCCTTGATGAACATCACGACGATGAACGAGATGAGCGCGAAGGGGGCCGCGTAGAGGAAGACGTCGGCGATTCCGTGGCCGTAGGCGCCCTCCAGCCAGGTGCGGACGGTGCTCGGCAGGGCGTCCATGTCGGGGAGCGCGCTGCTGCCGAGGGCCTTGGCGGCGGCGGCCTGCGACTGCGGGTCCAGGGAGGCGACGGTGTCCTTGGCGTAGTGCGTGATCCGGCCGGACATGACCGAGCCGAGCACGCCGACGCCGACCGCGCCGCCGAGGGACCGGAAGAAGCTCACCGTGGAGGAGGCGGCGCCGAGGTCCTTCGGGGTGACCTGGTTCTGCGTGGACAGGACCAGGTTCTGCATCATCGTGCCGACGCCGATGCCCAACAGGGCCATGTAGATGGACAGTTCCCAGTACGGGGTGTCGTAGCGCATCAGGCCGAGCAGGCCCAGGCCCGCGGTGAGGAAGAGACCGCCGGCGACCAGCCAGCCCTTCCAGCGGCCGGTCTTGGTGATGAAGCGGCCGGAGACCATCGACGCGACGAACAGCCCGCCGATCATCGGGATCGTCATGACACCGGACATCGTCGGCGACTTGTCGCGGGCCAGCTGGAAGTACTGGGAGAAGAAGACCGTGCCCGCGTACATGCCCACCCCGACGAACAGGGAGGCCAGCGAGGCGAGCGAGACGGTGCGGTTGCGGAACAGGCGCAGCGGGATGATCGGCTCGGCGGCCCGGGTCTCGGTGAACACGAACAGCAGCGCGAGCACGAACGTGCCGCCCACCATCGTGTACGTCTGCCAGGACAGCCAGTCGTACTTGTCGTTGGCGAAGGTCACCCAGACCAGCAGCAGCGAGGCGGCGGCGGTGATGAAGAAGGCGCCGGTCCAGTCGACCTTGACCTTCCGCTTGGTGACCGGGAGGTTCAGAGTCTTCTGCAGCACGACCAGCGCGATCAGCGCGAAGGGGATCCCGACGAACAGGCAGTAGCGCCAGCCGAGCCACGAGGTGTCGGTGATCACGCCACCGAGCAGCGGACCGCCCACGGTCGCCACGGCGAAGGTGGCGCCGGTGTAACCGGAGTACCGGCCGCGCTCGCGCGGGGCGATCATCGCGGCCATCACGACCTGGACGAGGGCGGAGAGACCGCCGGCGCCGAGGCCCTGGATGACACGGGCGCCGATCAGCATCGCCGGGTTCTGCGCGAGGCCGGCGACGATCGAGCCGATGATGTAGATGACCAGGGATATCTGGACCAGGGCCTTCTTGCTGACCAGGTCCGCCATCTTGCCCCACAGCGGCACCGAGGCCGTCATGGAGAGCAGGGCCGCGGTGACGACCCAGGTGTAGGCCTCCTGGCCGCCGCCGAGGCTGCCGATGATGGTCGGCAGGGCGTTGGTGACGATCGTCGACGAGATGATCGCGGCGAACAGACCGAGCAGCAGCCCGGAGAGCGCCTCCATGATCTGCCGGTGCGTCATCGGAGCGCCGTCGGGGGCCGCGGGGGAGGCCCCTCCGTGCTTGGCGTGAGCCCGCACACCGGCTGGTGTGGTCGTTGCCATGGGCTTCCTTTTCTTCCGTGCTTATGCGGGTGTACGGGTGGTGTGTTCGAGTTCGTGGTGGGGGGAGTCGCTGGTGCGGGGGGTCTCGGCCGCGACGGGAGGGCGCGCGGGAGGGGGCATGGGCGGGGGCTGTGCGGTACGGCAGTCGCCGAAGCTCGCCCGGAGCCGGGTCATCAGCTGGATCAGCTGGCCGACCTCCTCGTCGCTCCAGTCGCTCAGCCGGTCGGCGAACAACTGGGCGGTCCGCCGGGACAGTTCGCCCACCTGGGCCCGGCCGCCGGGGGTGAGGCGCAGGATGCGGGAGCGCTTGTCGGCGGGGTCGGGGGACCGTTCGATCCAGCCCCGGTCGACGACGTGCGCGACATGGCGGCTGGTCACGGACATGTCGACGGAGAGCAGCTCCGCGAGCTTGCTCATCCGCATGTCGCCGTACCGGTCGAGCAGGGTCAGTACGGCCGCGGAGCCCGCGGGACAGTCGGACGGCATGATCCGCCCCAACTCCCTGCGTACGGCGCCGAAGGCACTGAACTGACGCATCAGCTCCTCGTACTGCGTCCGCTCGGCCATCACACCTCCCATGCTCGTGCCATGTTCGTTGCTTGGGGCAACCATAAGAGCGTAAGAGAGGTTGGTTGCTACAGGCAAATAAAATGGGTAGGCACGGCATAAAAAGTTGGCAAAGGCAAGCATTTCTGAACGTAAACCCGCAGGTGGGGAAGCTCGTCCGAGGCCCCGCACTTGGGTGTCACCCGGGGATTCGCTAGTGTCTCGGCCCATGGCAAACACCCAGGGCCCCGAGGGCAACTACGACCCCGCCGGCAGCACCCAGATGTTCCGTGCCTTCGTCGACGAGACCCCACAGGGCGGCGGACCGCAGGCCGCGCCCACCGCTTCGGCCGGACCCCGAGTCGGCCTGATCGTCGGCGTCGTCGTCGCCGTGCTGGTCGTGGCGGCGGTGGCCTACCTGGCCTTCATGTAACTCTCCGAGTAGTACCGACCGTTTCGCTCAACTCAGGGGTCTACCGGTCCAGTTCCAGGGGGAACCGGTAGACCGTCGACTCCCGCACCCGGAAGCCGAGCCGCTCGTACAGCCGGTTCGCCGCGGCCCGGTCCGGCCGCGAGGTGAGATCGACGGTCCGCGCCCCGGCCTCCCGGGCGATCCGCAGCGCCCCCTTGATGAGCAGCGCGGCGATGCCCCGCCCCCGGGCCGCGCTGTCGACGACGACGTCCTCGACGCGGCCCCGTAGCCCGGACGGCACGGGGGACATCACCAGCGTCAGAGTGCCGACGATCGTGCCCTCGTCCCGCGCGACCAGCACGGTGTTCGTCGCGCACGAGACCATCCGCTCCACGGCGGCCCGGTCCAGCGGCTCGGCCGTGGCGGACAACTGGGGCAGCAACCGCCCGAACGCGTCCACGAGTTCACCGGTCGCCTCGCGCGCGATCTCCACCTGAACGTCCATGCCGCGGAGCCTATCGACCGGCTCTACTTCCATTGGACCGACACGTCCCGCGTCTCGATGTGCATCCCCAACGGCACGCGCCACGCGTCGACGCACACGGTCCAGGAGTGGTCCTCGCGCGCGTGGGCCGCGATCGGCACGGGAAGCGGCTCGGCCGACCCGATCGTCGCCCAGTCGATCCCGAGGGCCCCGATGATGTGCGTCCCGAACGTCACCGTGCCCGAACGCACCGCCGTACCGCCGGAGTTGTGGAAGCCCAGGGTGACGTCCTCGCACCAGCGGTGGTCCGTGGCCTTGCGTGCGGGGTCGCCCCAGGTGAGGTCGGCGGGGGTGACGGGAGCCGTCGTAGGAACGGCAGTTGGGGTCGGTGACGGTGAACGCGTGTTGCTACGGCCGGACTTGGCGCCCGTGGGTGAAGCGGCGGACGGGGTGGGTGCCGAAGTCCCGTCGGCGCCCGGTGACTTGCCGCCTTCGGACGGCGTCGGGGTGTCGAGCGGCACCAGTGTGACGCTCCCGGTCGGGCGTACCGCCGTAGTGGACGGCCGGGGCGGGCCGATCGCCACGTAGCCGCCGTCGCCGGTGTCTCCGCATGCGGTCAGCGTCGCGCAGACGACGGCCGCCGACGCGCCCAACAGGGCGCCTCGGCGGCCAGCTGTCCATGTCGAACGAGGCATCGCGCCATGGTGGCTGACACTCCGTCAAATAGGAACCCTCGGGACCCTGTTGGGGGTCAGTCCGAGATCAGGCCCTCGCGGAGGGTCGAGAGGGTGCGGGTCAGCAGCCGGGAGACGTGCATCTGGGAGATGCCGACCTCCTCGCCGATCTGCGACTGGGTCATGTTGGCGAAGAAGCGCAGCATGATGATCCGGCGCTCACGGGGCGGGAGCTTGGCGAGCAGCGGCTTGAGCGACTCGCGGTACTCCACGCCTTCCAGGGCCGTGTCCTCGTAGCCGAGGCGGTCCGCCAGCGAGCCCTCGCCGCCGTCGTCCTCGGGGGCCGGGGAGTCGAGCGAGGAGGCCGTGTACGCGTTGCCGACCGCGAGGCCGTCGACGACGTCCTCCTCGGACACGCCCAGCACCACGGCGAGTTCGGGGACGGTCGGCGACCGGTCCAGCTTCTGGGAGAGCTCGTCGCTGGCCTTCGTGAGGGCCAGCCGCAGCTCCTGCAGGCGCCGCGGGACACGCACCGACCACGACGTGTCGCGGAAGAAGCGCTTGATCTCGCCCACGACGGTCGGCATCGCGAACGTCGGGAACTCCACCCCGCGTTCGCAGTCGAAGCGGTCGATCGCCTTGATCAGGCCGATCGTGCCGACCTGGACGATGTCCTCCATCGGCTCGTTGCGGGAGCGGAAACGCGCGGCGGCGTAACGCACCAGCGGGAGGTTGAGCTCGATGAGGGTGTCCCGGACGTAACCACGCTCGGGGCTGTTCTCGTCGAGTGCGGCGAGCCGCAGGAAGAGGGAGCGGGACAGGGTGCGGGTGTCGATGGCTCCCGTGGTCGGGAGGGCCGGGGCCGGTACGGCGGGTACGGCCTCAAGGACCGTAACGGCGTCGAGTGCGGGCTCAGCGTCGCTCTTGGTGAGCGTGAGCACCTTCGAGCTGCCCTGGTCTGCGGACATGCCACCCCCTTTGGGTCGCGGGACGGTCGCGGCGATCGCCCCCGTCTGGGGAGCGGTGCCTTCACCTGAATACCGGAGCCGGAGCCACGGCAAACGCGCTTCCCGCAGAATGTCACATGTCGGCAACACGCTGTAGTGACATGTCGACATGTCTGTTACGAATCAGCCCTGGAAAAAGGGGGTCTGACGGTTTTTCAGCCCAGAACTGTCGGGAAAGGGCCCCATGAGCGATTCGTTCGTACCGGTGACAGCTCGCTCGCGCTTTCGGTTATGCCCCGATACGGCTTCCGATACAGCTCCCGCTGCGGCTTCTACGCCTCGATGCGGTTCGCGGAGCGCAGCCGCTGGAAGCTGCGCGCGAGGAGCCGGGAGACGTGCATCTGGGAGACGCCGAGTTCCGCGCTGATCTGCGACTGGGTGAGGTTGCTGTAGTAGCGCAGCAGGAGGATCCGCTGCTCCCGCTCGGGGAGTTGGACGAGGAGGTGGCGGACGAGGTCGCGGTGTTCCACGCCGTCCAGGGCCGGGTCCTCGTAGCCGAGCCGGTCGAGCAGGCCGGGCAGTCCGTCGCCCTCCTGGGCGGCCTCCAGGGAGGTCGCGTGGTACGACCGGCCGGCCTCGATGCAGGACAGCACCTCGTCCTCGCCGATGCGCAGCCGCTCGGCGATCTCGCCGGTGGTGGGGGTGCGCCCGAAGGCGGTCGTGAGGTCCTCGGTCGCCGCGTTGACCTGCACCCACAACTCGTGCAGCCGGCGCGGGACATGGACCGTACGGACGTTGTCACGGAAGTACCGCTTGATCTCGCCGATGACGGTCGGCATCGCGAACGTCGGGAACTGCACGCCCCGGTCCGGGTCGAAGCGGTCGATGGCGTTGATCAGACCGATGGTGCCGACCTGGACGACGTCCTCCATCGGCTCGTTGCGGGAGCGGAAGCGGGCGGCGGCGTAGCGCACGAGCGGGATGTTCGCCTCGATGAGCGCCCCGCGCACCCGGTTGTGCTCCGGCGTGCCCGGCTGGAGCCCCTTGAGCTGGCCGAAGAGCACCTGGGTGAGGGCCCGGGTGTCCGCGCCGCGGCTGCGCGGCGGAGCGGGCGCCACGGGGGTCTGGGCGGGCGCCTCGTCCTGGGGCGGCGCTGTACTGGCCGACAAGGTCAACGCCACACCTCTTCAATAGGTCAACTCATCCGTCAAAAGCGGTCATAGCATCACAAGACATGTGCACTGTGTGCAAGCACCGCCTAATACCGTGTTATGCCGTGTTGAGCAACAAAAGCCCCTTGCCGTCACGGCAAGGGGCTTTGAGGAGGGGGCGCTTCGGGGTCCTTCGGGGTCCTTCGAGGGCGCTCAGAACTCGTAGTCGGCGACGATCCACGTGGCGAACTCGCGCCACAGCACGACGCCGGCCTGGTGCGTGGGGTGCTCGATGTACCGCTTCAACGCATCGGGGTCGTCGACCGCCGAGTTGATCGCGAAGTCGTAGGCGATGGGGCGGTCGCTGATGTTCCAGCCCAGCTCCCAGAAACGCAGTTCGTCGACCAGGTCGTCGAGCGGCCGGAAGGCCTCGACACCGGCCACGACGCGCGGGTCGTCGCGCTCGACACCCTCGTTGAGCTTGAAGAGGACGAGGTGGCGGATCATCTGCGGCTCCCGGGTGGTGGTCGGCTACTGCGCCCCGTCGGCCAGCCAGGTCATGAAATCGCCGATGGCCTTCGCGGCGTCCGATATGCCCTCGAAGCCTATCTGGACGTAGTCGGCCGCCTTGGACGGGTCCGTGATGATCACGTACAGCGCGAAGACCACGAGCAAGTAGACGACGATCTTCTTGGCGTTCACCGCCATCGCGGCCTCCCGTGTGACTCCGTGCCCGTGGGCCCCCTGTTGCCGGCGGTGAGTGTAACCTTCACGGCCCTTTTCTGGATCAATCAGGGATCAACCAGGGACCAACGGCCCGCAGGTGAAGGGGTGTTGACACCGTCACGCACGAAGGGCCCCGTCTCTCGACGGGGCCCTTCAGAAGCGGTAGCGGAGGGATTTGAACCCTCGGTGACTTGCGCCACACTCGCTTTCGAGGCGAGCTCCTTCGGCCGCTCGGACACGCTACCGAGAGAGACCTTACAACAAGGTGGGGCGTGGTTTGAAATCGGTAATCGAACCCGGCATTGATCCGGCTACCGGTCCCGGAAGAACTCCGTGAGCAGGTGGGCGCACTCGTCCGCGAGGACGCCCTCGATCACCTCGGGGCGGTGGTTGAGCCGCCGGTCGCGGACGACGTCGAAGAGCGAGCCGGCCGCGCCCGCCTTCTCGTCGCGGGCGCCGTAGACGACCCGGTCGACCCGGGACTGCACCAGCGCGCCCGCGCACATCGTGCAGGGTTCGAGGGTGACGACGAGTGTGCAGCCGGACAGCCGCCACTCACCTGTGTGAGCGGCGGCCCGCCGGATCGCGAGGACCTCGGCGTGCGCCGTCGGATCGCCGGTGGCCTCGCGTTCGTTGTGCCCGGTGGCGAGCACGGTCGTACCGTCCGGGGACAGCACGACCGCGCCGACCGGGACGTCGCCGCCCCGGGCGGCCTGTCCGGCCTCGTCGAGGGCGAGCCGCATCGCGGGCCGCCAGCGGTCGCGTACCGGGTCCGGAGTCCCTTCTGTGCGTGCTGTGGTCAGCGGACGGTCTCCAGGACCTCCGAGGCCCCCAGAGCCTCGGCGATGGAACTCAGCGCGTCGTCCGCGTCGAGGAGCAGCAGCTCCTTCTCGCCGACGCCCAGGTCGTCCAGGATCTGGCGGTCACCGACCGGGCTGTGCGGAACGGCCTCGGCCGAGGAGGTGCCGTCCTCGTCGTCGTCCTGCTCCTCGGTGTCACCGTCCTCGGTGCCGTCGAGGTCGAGGGAGTCCAGATCGACGGCGTCGTCGTCGTCCGGATCCCGTCCGAGCAGCTCGTCGGTGAGCAGGATCTCGCCGTACGAGCTGCGGGCTGCGGCAGCGGCGTCCGAGACGAAGATCCGAGGGTCGTCCTCGCCGTCGATGCGGACGACGCCGAACCAGGCGTCCTCCTGCTCGATGAGCACCAGCACCGTGTCGTCCTCGGGCGAGGCTTCACGGGCCAGTTCGGCCAGGTCCGACAGGCTCTCGACATCGTCGAGCTCTGTGTCGCTCGCTTCCCACCCGTCTTCGGTGCGCGCGAGCAGTGCGGCGAAGTACACCGTGACTCTCCCACTGGTCATAGGTGTGCCGGTTGGAGGTCCCCCCGGCTGAGGCTGCGGGCGGGGAGAGCTCGTGCTCCGAGCCCCACCCACTCGGAATCGTGGCAGAAACAAGGCGTTCAGGGGACGTCTTCGGCTCCCTGTGTCCGCCCGTTTTGATCGACCACCAGCGGGATCGTACGCGGCGATCCCCTTACGCACGCACCCGGTTGGCCTTACAGGCCGCTGTGAGACAGGCCTCAACTACCAGCGGAACGTGCGCATACGCATGGCGTGGCGCAGCCGCGCGACCTTGGCGCGGCGGGGCTGGACCCGGTCGCGCAGCTCGCGCGCCTCGGTCAGCTCGCGCAGGAACTGGGCCCGGCGCCGCCTGCGCTCGGCCTCGGTCTCCCGGCTGTCGTGCTGTGACGGGTCTTCGTGGGACTCACGCTCAGGCATCGGCTCACCATCCCGTTTCCGTCCCTCCCACTTTCCCCCGGACGGGCGGTTTGATGCCAGCGCGAGCAGGCACGGAGCGGCGGCTACTGTTGTGGACATGCGTCTCCACGTCGTCGACCACCCCCTGGTCGCCCACAAGCTCACCACGCTGCGCGACCGGCGCACCGACTCCGCGACCTTCCGCCGCCTCGCCGACGAGCTGGTCACCCTGCTCGCCTACGAGGCCACGCGCGACGTGCGCACCGAACAGGTCGACATCACGACGCCGGTCGCCCCGACCACCGGCGTCAAGCTGTCCTACCCGCGCCCGCTGGTGGTGCCGATCCTGCGGGCCGGCCTCGGCATGCTGGACGGCATGGTCCGGCTGCTGCCCTCCGCCGAGGTGGGCTTCATGGGCATGGTGCGCGACGAGGAGACCCTCCAGGCCTCCACGTACGCCACGCGCATGCCGGAGGACCTCTCCGGCCGCCAGGTGTACGTCCTGGACCCGATGCTGGCCACCGGCGGCACCCTGGTCGCCGCGATCCGCGAGCTGATCAAGCGCGGCGCCGACGACGTGACGGCCGTGGTCCTGCTCGCCGCTCCCGAGGGCGTCGAGGTCATGGAACGCGAACTGGCGGGCACCCCGGTGACCGTCGTGACGGCCTCGGTCGACGAGCGCCTGAACGAGCACGGCTACATCGTCCCGGGCCTCGGCGACGCGGGCGACCGCCTCTACGGCGCGGCCGAGTAGGACTCCGTCAACACCCGATTCCCGTACGGCTCTTACCTGCCGTACGGGAATCGGGTGCTGCCGTACGACAGCTCTCCTACGACAGCTCTCGTACGGCTGCTCGCGCACGACTCTGCTCTCGTACGACCGCTCTCATACGACTCGGCTCCAGTACGGCTACGAGCACGCCTTCGGGGACGCGCTGGCCGTCGGCTCGGGTCCGGCCAGCGCGGCCAGGGCCTTGTCGGCGGCCGTCTTCGCCGTGAGGTTCTTGAAGGCGGTGCCGATGACGAGGTCGACCGCGGTGCCCTTGCGGGTGGCCTCGGTGCGGCGCTCGGCGCCGGTCAGCTGGGTGGCGAGGACGGGCAGCGAGGTGTCGAGGGCGGAGGCGGGGCCGAGCAGCACGCCGGTGCCCTTGACCTTCTTGTCCCACTGCGCGGACGCGTTGCCCACGTCACCGATCTTGAAGCCGCGCTTCTTGAGTTCGTCGGCGGTCGACTTGGCGAGGCCGCTGCGGGGGGTGGCGTTGTAGACGTTCACGGTGATCTGGGCGGGCTTCGGTACGGCGGAGTCGGTGCGCGTGCCCGTGCTCGCGGAGGGGCTCGCCTTGGACGCGCAGGCGGCCTTGGAACCGGCGGCCGAGGCCTGTTTGCCGCCACCGGTGAAGACGTCGATGAGCTGCAACGTGCCCCACCCGCCCACACCCAGTACGGCGACGGACGCGACCACCATGAGGACGAGCCTCCCGCGGCGCCGCGGACGGCGCATACGCGGGTATTTGTCCCCCGTGATCCGGTACTGGCCGCCCATGCCTGGGGGAGTCAGCATGCTCATGAGCGCAGCGTAGTGCGCCCGGGCGGCGATGCCTACTAGATGATCATTCGACAGCGCCGAGACCAACCCGAAAGGACGAACGGCCTACTGGAAGGCAACCGTCCGGGGTCTGGTGAAGGGTGCCGCTCAGTCCAGCTCAAGGACACGCGCGTGCAGCACCTGGCGCTGTTGCAGTGCGGCGCGGACCGCGCGGTGCAGGCCGTCCTCCAGGTACAGGTCGCCCTGCCACTTCACGACGTGCGCGAAGAGGTCGCCGTAGAAGGTCGAGTCCTCGGCGAGGAGGGTTTCCAGGTCGAGCTGGCCCTTGGTCGTCACGAGCTGATCGAGGCGGACCGGGCGCGGCGCGACATCCGCCCACTGCCGGGTGCTCTCCCGGCCGTGGTCGGGGTACGGCCGGCCGTTTCCGATGCGCTTGAAGATCACACGGAAAGCCTACCGGTCATGACGTTCCGGGCGCAGCCATGGAGACGGAGTGCGACGCTGGAAAAGATGGAGCAAAGCAGGGCAAAAAGGGAACAGGGGCCTGATATGAGTGACAGCGAGTCGATCGCCGCGGGCTACGCCTTCACAGGACCTGCACTCGACCTCGGGGCCCTGCTGTGGGACGGGGCCTGTCTGCCCGACGCGCAGATCCGCATCCCCCTCCCGATGCTCAACCGCCACGGCCTCGTCGCGGGCGCCACCGGCACCGGCAAGACCAAGACCCTCCAGCTCATCGCCGAGCAGCTCTCGGCGCAGGGCGTGCCGGTGTTCCTCGCGGATGTGAAGGGCGATGTGTCGGGCATCTCGGCGCCCGGCGTCACGAACGACAAGGTCGCGGGCCGGGCGGCCGAGGTGAAGCAGCAGTGGACGGCGACCGGCTTCCCGGCGGAGTTCTACGCCCTCGGAGGCATCGGCCACGGCATCCCCGTCCGGGCCACGATCACCGGCTTCGGCCCGGTGCTGCTCTCCAAGGTCCTCCAGCTCAACCAGACCCAGGAGCAGTCCCTCGGCCTGATCTTCCACTACGCCGACACCAAGGGCCTGGAGCTGATCGACCTCAAGGACCTGCGGGCGGTCGTCACCTTCCTGACCTCGGACGAGGGCAAGCCGGAACTGAAGAACATCGGCGGCCTGTCCACCGCCACGGCCGGCGTGATCCTGCGCTCCCTCACGGCCTTCGAGGCGCAGGGCATGGCCGACTTCTTCGGTGAGCCGGACTTCGACACGAGCGAGCTGCTGCGCACGGCGTCGGACGGCCGGGGCATGGTCTCCGTCCTCGAACTCCCCGCCGTCCAGGACAAACCGCAGCTCTTCTCGACCTTCCTGATGTGGATGCTCGCCGACCTCTTCCACGACCTCCCGGAGGTCGGGGACGCCGACAAACCGAAGCTCGTCTTCTTCTTCGACGAGGCGCACCTGCTCTTCAACGACGCCTCAAAAGCCTTCCTGGACTCCATCACGCAGACCGTCCGCCTGATTCGCTCGAAAGGGGTCGGCGTCTTCTTCGTGACCCAGACCCCGAAGGACGTGCCGGGCGACGTCCTCGCCCAGCTCGGCAACCGCGTCCAGCACGCGCTCCGCGCCTTCACCCCCGACGACCAGAAGGCCCTGAAGGCAACGGTGAAGACCTTCCCGAACTCCTCCTACGACCTGGAGGAGATCCTCACGGGCCTGGGCACCGGCGAAGCCGTCGTCACCGTCCTGAGCGAGAACGGCGCCCCGACCCCGGTCGCCGTCACCCGCCTGCGCGCCCCCGAGTCCCTGATGGGCCCGATCGACGCGACGACCCTCGACGCGGCGGTCAAGTCCTCGTCCCTCTACGGCCGTTACGCACAGGCCGTGGACCGCGAGTCGGCGTACGAGAAGCTGACGACGGCGGAGCGGCAGCCGCAGCCGCAGGAGACACCGAAGGCGGCAGCGAAGAAGTCTCCGCCCAAGGAGGACGAGTCGATGGTCCAACAGGTCGTAGGCAGCGGCATGTTCAAGTCCCTCGCGCGATCGGTCGGCACCCAGATCGGCCGCGAGATCACCCGCTCCCTCTTCGGCACGGCCCGGCGGAAGCGCTAGCCCCCGCCGGGCCGTTCTGCCTACGGCAGCTCAGCGCGCCCGTTCCTCCGGGGGCCGCTGCGGCTCGGGTCGGCGGACTTCCGGCTTGGGCGCGTTGCGGACGGCCTCCGCGCGCAACAGGGCGCGCAGGACCGCGTACGGGTCGATGGGCATGGCTGTGTTCCTAGCGTCGCGGTGACGGATTGACCTCGGGGGACGGCCGGTCCGTCAGCAGCGCAGGACGACGGTGCGCAGAGCGCGGAGGGTGTACGGGGGCCGGGCCGGGGCGGGGAAGGAACGCACCCGGGAGGCCGAGGACGCCGTGCCGGGCGCGGGCCGCAGGGGCACGGCGGGCCGGTGGACGGTGAGGGAGAGGGGCCGTGGGGCAGCGGCAGCCGTGTCGAGGAGGTCGTACTCGATGGTCGTCTCTACGGACGACGACGCGACCGGTGTCGCGCGCACGTCGGCGTGGGTGCCCGGGACGAGCAGGGCGAGCAGCAGCACGAGGGCCCGCAGCCAGGCGCGGCTGCGGGGGAGGCTGTGTGCGGGGCGCACCCTCGTGCTCATGGAAGGTCATCTCCCAGCGGCCGTACGGCGTTCATCGCGGCGGGCGCGTAAACCGCCCGCACGGCCTACCAACGAGCGTCACAGGGACTGGGGCACCTGCTCGGCGTGGCTCCTCATCCGGACGGCCGTGACGATCTCGACGACGCCGACCGCGACCAGCCAGATGCCGCAGACGAGGGTGAGGACGGCGACCGAGCGGAACGGGGAGTCGATCAGCACGATGCCGGCGATGAAGGTGACGATCCCGAGGAAGATCTGCCAGCCGCGGGCGGGCATCGTCCGGTCGTGGATCGCGGCCAGGGTCTGCGTGATGCCCCGGATCAGCCAGCCGATGCCGATCCACAGGGCGAGCAGCAGGATCGACTGCATCGGCCCGCGGAAACAGAACAGCCCCAGCACGATCGACAGCGCGCCGCTGATGAACGCCAGCACGCGCAGCGAGGTCGCCCGGTGCGTGCCGAAGGCGGCGACCAGCTGGAAGATGCCGCTGATCAGCAGGTAGAGGCCGAAGAGGATCCCGGCCGCGAAGAGGGACGCGCCGGGCCATACGAGGACCAGCACGCCGAGGATGAGGGACGCGACGCCGGTGAGCAGGACGACCTGCCAGGCGGCTTTGGAGAGGGCGAAGAGGGGCCCTTCGAATTCCGGTTCCGGCTCGTCATGGGGGGCGCGCGGGACACGGGTGTCGTGGGCGCGGCGGTCGTCGAACTCCGGGCCCCAGGAGGGGCCGCTCGGTGCCTCGGTCATGGTCCATGTTTTGACCGGGGATGGACTGACCGCCACCGGGGCGGGCCACCTGGCTGACGGGGGTGCGGGGGTTGTCGGGGGCTACTCGTCGTTGGGTGGTTGCCGGGTGGATGCCGAGGCGGTTACTTGCCGCCGGAGGCCTTGGTTGCCTTCGCCGCCTTGGCCGCGGCCTTCATCTCCTGCTTGTGGGCGCGGACCTTGGCCAGCGACTCGGGCCCGGTGATGTCGGCGACGGAACGGTAGGACTTCGCCTCGCCGTACGCCCCGGCGGCCTCCCGCCATCCCTTCGGCGTGACCCCGAGCTGCTTGCCGAGCAGGGCGAGGAAGATCTGCGCCTTCTGCTTCCCGAACCCGGGCAACTCCTCAAGCCGCTTGAGCAGCTCGGCCCCGGTACCGACGCCCTCCCAGACACCGCTCGCGTCCCCGTCGTAGTGCTCGACGAGGTACTGGCAGAGCTGCTGGATCCGCTTGGCCATGGACCCCGGGTAGCGATGCACGGCAGGTTTCTCGGAGAGCAGCGCGGCAAAGGCCTCGGGGTCCTGTGCCGCGATCTCCTGCGCGTCCAGATCCGCGGCCCCGAGCCGGTCGGCGATCGTCCGAGGCCCCTTGAACGCCCACTCCATCGGCACCTGCTGATCGAGCAGCATCCCCACCAGCGCGGCGAGCGGGGAACGGCCGAGGAGTTCGTCGGCGGCGGGGTCCTGGGCGAGGTGAAGGGTTGCGTCCATGGGTCGATGATGGCGCGTGTGGGCGGGGGATGCCCGCTGCCCCGGGAGGGTGAGGCGCGGAAATGTGACACTCAGGGCCCTGAGTGTCACATTTCCGCGAACAGGGTCCCCTCCGGGCTCAGGACGCCCGCCAGTACCCCAACGCGTGCACCCGCTCCCGCCGCACCCCCAGCTCCTTGCGTACGTACGACGACAGCCCCCGCGTCGTCGTCGTGTCGCAGGTGATCCAGACGTAGGGATCGGGGGTGTCCTTGAGGAGGCCGGGGAGTTCCGCCCGTACCCGCTCGGCGAGTTGGCCCCGGGAGAGGCGGCGGACCTCGTGTCGGGGCGGGTCGGTGCGGAACGGCAGGCCCTCGGTCCCGCCCTCGAACCAGATGGTCGCCGGGACCGCCGGCACCGTTGAACTCACCGCCAAAAGCAGCGAGTTGATCGCGGGCAGCGACGCCGGGTCGCCGATAACGAAGAGGTGGGAGGGGGCCGGGGTGGGCTCCTCGAACCCCGTGCCCTGGACCGTCGCCTCGATCGTGTCGCCGGGCTTCGCGGCCCGTGCCCAGTCGCTCGCGCACCCCTCGTGCAGGGCGAATTCGAGGCCGAACGTGCCGGCCGCCGGGTCGGGGTCGACCAGGGTGTACGCCCGCTGGTGGGGCTTGCCCGCGTTGTCGAACCAGAGGCGGACCCACATCGTCGGGTGGACGCCGGTCGCCGCGAGCATGCCGCCGTCGGTGAGGCGGAGGCGGCGGTAGTGCGGGGTGACGTCCTCCGCCCGTGTCACCGTGAACTCGAAGTCCTTCGCGCGCAGCAGCTTGAGAACCGCGCCCTCCCAACCGCGCCCCTGCACCATCGCCTCTTCACCCTTCGCGTACGCTTTCCCCACGAGTAACTTAGGCAAGGCTAACCTAAAAAACAGCCACAATACAGAGAGGTCGCAGGGTGACAACCCAGATTTACCGAGATGCCTGGGGAATCCCCCACCTGCGCGCCGACAACGCCGACGAGCTGGCCCGCGCCCAGGGCCGCGTCACCGCCCTCGACCGCGGCTGGCAGATCGAGGTCGAACGGCATCGGGCACAGGGCACGTCGGCCTCTTTCCTCGGCGTCCATGCCCTGCCCTGGGATCTCTTCGCACGGCGCGTGCGGCTCGACGACACGGCGAGGCGCTGTTTCGAGGCCCTGGAGCGACGGGATCCGGAGACCGCGCGCTGGGTTCGGGCGTATGTCGACGGGGTCAATGAGGGGCTGGTGGAAGGGACTTCGGCCTCCGAGTTCGCCAACTCCGGTCTAGCCCCCGGACATTGGGCCCCCTGGACCCCCCTCGGTATCTGGCTGGCCACCCACATCCTCTTCGCCGGGTTCCCCGCGAAACTCTGGCGCGAGGAGGCGATACGGCACCTCGGGCCGGACGCGGTCGGGCTGTTCGCCACAGACGGCCCTGGTACCTCCGGCAGTAACGGGTGGCTGGTGGGAGGGGAACGGACCGCGAGCGGGCGGGCCGTGCTCGCCGGGGATCCGCATCGCTTCATCGAAGACCCCGGTGTGTATCAGCAAGTCCACCTCTCCTGCCCGGAGTTCGACGTCGTCGGCCTCACCGTGCCCGGTGTCCCCGGTATCGCCCACTTCGGGCACACCGGCAAGGTCGCGTGGGCCATCACCAACGCCATGGCCGACTACCAGGATCTGTACCGGGAACGGTTGCGCCGCACCGGCGCCGGGGTGGAAGCCCTCGGCCCGGACGGGAGTTGGCGCCGCGCCGCCCGGCACACGGAGGTCATCGAGGTGGCGGGGGAGGAGCCCGTCGAGGTCGAGGTGATCGAGACCGAGCGCGGGCCCGTCGTCATCGGCGGGCCGGAAGGGCTCGACGGAGGCATCGTCGGTGAGCCGGAAGGGCTTGACGGAGGCAGCAGCGCCCCGCCCGACACCCCGCCCCTCGCCGTCAGCCTCCGTTACCCACCCCGCGTCACCGAAGACCTCGGCTTCACCACACTCCTCCCCCTCCTCCGCGCCCGCCAAGTCGCCGACGTGGACCGGGCGTTCGACGACTGGGCCGAACCCGTCAACGTCGTCCAGGCCGCCGACACCGAGGGCGGCCTGCTGCACCGGGTCGCGGGCCGGGTGCCGATCCGCGCCGAGGCCAACCGCACCCGGCTCGTCCCCGCCTGGGAACCCGGTCATGAGTGGCACGGCTGGCACGAACCACCCCGCGGACACCTCACCGACGACGGCATCGCCGTCATGGCCAACCAGCGCGGCCCCGCCACCCCGCTCGGCGTCGAGTTCGCCCCGAGCCACCGCGCCGACCGCATCACCGCACTGCTCGCCGAGCGCGAGAAGTGGTCCGCCGCCGACATGCCCGCGATCCACATGGACACCCATCTCGGCTCCGCCACACCCCTGTTGGACCAACTCGCCGCACTCACCGACCTCACCCCCGAGGCCTCCGCACTCCGCGAACGGCTGCTCGCCTGGGACCGCCGCATGGACGCCGACAGCACCGACGCCGCCGCCTACGCGGCCGTGCGCGGCGCGGTCGTACGACGGCTCGCGGCCCACCCCGCGTTCGCCGCGCTGGCCGAACCGCCCGCGTACCCGGAGGCGTTCGCGCCGTGGCTCGCGCTGCTCCCCCGCGTCGCCTTCGCGCTCGAACACCTGCTGAGCGCACGGGAGTTGTACGGCATCGACCGGCCGGAGACCGTACGGGCGGCGGTCGAGGAGGCTGCCGCCGAGCCGGTCGGCACGTGGGGTGACACCCATCGCCTCGTTCCCTGGCGGGCGTTCGCCGGGACGGCCACAACTCCCGATCCCGGCCTGTCCGGTGACCATGACTGCGTGCTGTGCACCTCCGCCGTACCCGGGCTCTCCGATCTGAGCGCGCGGGGTCCGGCGGCCCGTTTCGTGTGGGACCTGGCCCGGCGGGAGGACAGCCTGTGGGTGGTGCCGTTGGGGGCGTCGGGGGTGCCCGGTTCACCGCACCACCGCGATCAACTGCCCTTGTGGCTCAGGGGAGATCTGGTCCCGGTGATCACCGACTTCACCCGCCTCGAACTCCATGAGGAGACCGCCCCCGTTCGCGAGCACGTCCACTCACAACACATCGCCGGCTTCGGCACCATCCGCATCCTCCCCCTCGACCCGGTCGCCGACGCCGGGACGATCCACCGCTGGGTCAGTGAGCAACGCGCCTCGTTCTGGGGCATGAACGGCCTCACCCAGTCCCAAGTCACCGAGATCTACGCCCACATGGGCACCCTCGACACCCACCACGCCCACCTGGTCACGAGGGACGACGAACCCGTCGCTCTCCTCCAGACCTACGACCCCGCGGCCGACCGCGTCGGCGACTGCTACGCCGTAGAACCCGGAGACATCGGCATCCACCTCCTCCTCGCACCCGCCGGACCGGACGGCGACCGGCCCGGGTGGTCGGCGACGCTGATGGGCGTCCTCGCCTCCTATGTTCTGCTCGGGCTGGACCGGCGTCGGGTCGTGGTCGATCCGGACGTGCGGAACGAGAAGGCGATCGCGCGGTTCCTGCGGCAGGGGTTCGTGGCGGGGCCGAGGGTCGCCCTCCCGGAGGTGGACATACCGGACGTCTTCATCCCCGAAAAGCACGCTCAACTGGCGTTTCTCCCCCGCGAGGTGGCCTTCCCGTAGCCTGCCGAAGTGACCGGAGTGACCCCTGAAGACCTCGTCGCGCACTACGACCTGGAGCCGATCCCCCGCGAGGGCGGCCTGTTCCGCCAGACGTGGGCGGGCCCGACGCGGCCCGACGGCCGCCCGGAGGGCACCGCGATCGTCGCCCTCCTCACGGCGGACGACTTCTCCGCGCTCCACCTCCTCCCCGCCGACGAGGTCTGGCACTTCTACCTCGGCGACCCGCTCGAACTCCTGCTCCTCGCCCCGGACGGCACGTCGAGCACGGCGGTCCTCGGGGCGGACCCGCTGCACGGCCAACACGTCCAGTTCACCGTGCCCGGGGGCACCTGGATGGGGGCGCGGGTGCTGGCGGGCGGCGCGTGGTCGTTCTTCGGCTGCACGATGGCACCCGGTTTCACCTACGACGGCTACGAGCACGGCGACGCGGGCGAGTTGACCGCCCGCTACGCCCGCACCCCGGCCGAGGCCGCCCGCATCGCAGGGCTGTGCCGCCCGTGAGCCGCCTGCTGGAGGGCCAGTTCGCCCTGGTCACGGGCGCGAGCGGCGGCATCGGCCGGGGGATCGCGCTGCGGTTCGCGGAGGAAGGTGCGGCCGGGGTTGTACTCCATTGTCGTACGGCTGTGGAGGCGGCCGGTGAAGTCGCCTCCCGCGTGCGGGAGTTGGGCGCCCGAGCCGTCGTACTGCAAGCCGATCTGACCGACGACGACGCCTGCCGCGGACTGGTCCGCGAGGCGGCCGAGTGGAGCGGCGGACGGCTCACCGCACTGGTCAACAACGCGGGCGTACAGCCCACCCAACCCCTGCCCGGCATGACCGCGGCGGACTGGCGGACGGTCGTCGACACCAACCTGACCAGCGTCTTCGCCTGCACACAGGCGGCGGCCGAGGTGATGAGGGAGCAGGGCGGAGACGGCGGCGCCAGTGGCACGGTGACGCACATCGCGTCCATCGAGGCGAGCGCCCCGGCAGCCCTCCACGCGCACTACTCCGCGTCCAAGGCCGCCGTCGTCATGCACGCGCGGTCGGCCGCCCTGGAGTACGGCCCGTACGGCATCCGCGTCAACACGGTCTCGCCCGGTCTGATCGACCGGGAGGGGCTGGCGGAGGCGTGGCCCGACGGGGTGCGGAGGTGGCGGGAGGCGGCGCCGACGGGGAGGTTGGGGCGGCCGGAGGACGTCGGGGACGCGTGTGTGTTCCTGGCGTCGCGCCTCGCCTCCTGGGTCACCGGGCACGACCTGGTCGTGGACGGCGGAGTGTCGGCGCGGCCCACATGGTGAGCGTGACGTGTGTTTCCTCCGTACATAACCGCAGACCTGCAAGTCCGAAGACGGAGATGTGACGTGCGCCGACGACGGAATGAGGGACAAGGATTTGGACGCGGCGGAGGCGGCGGACAGGGCGGAGGCGCCGGACGGGGCGGCCGGCGAGGAGTTCAAGGGCTGGTGCTGCTGGGCTCCCTGCTGGTCCTGCTCCTCCTCGGCACCGCGGGCACCGCGTCCGCGCACGCCGCCCTCGAATCCACCGACCCCGCCGACGGCAGCGTCCTCAAGTCCGCCCCCCGCACCGTCACCCTCACCTTCTCCGAGTCCGTCGCCCTCCTCGACGACTCCTTCCGCGTCTACGACCCCGACAACCGGCGGGTGAAGACGAGTTCCGCGCACCACGCGAAGGACGCGGGCGACACGGCGAGCGTGACCCTCCCGGCCAAGCTCGGCACCGGCACCTTCACGGTCGCCTGGCGCGTGGTCTCGGCCGACAGCCACCCGGTCTCGGGCGCCTTCACCTTCTCCATCGGCAAACCCTCCCCCACCACCACCTCCATCACCACGGCCCCGACCGAGGAACCCCTCACCGGCAGCCTCTACGACATAGCCCGCTACTTCGCGTACATAGCCGCGGCCCTCCTCATCGGCACCGCCACCTTCGTCGCCCTGTGCCGCCCCCCGAACCCGACCGTCCTCAACAAGCCGATCCTGATGGGCTGGTGGACCCTGCTGGCGGCGACGGTCGTCCTCCTGATCCTCCGCGCCCCCTACGAAGCGGGCACCGGCCTGGCCACGGCCTTCGAACCCTCCGCGATCCCGAAGACGCTGACTTCCCGCCCTGGCCTGGCACTTGCGGCCCGGGTGGTCCTGATCGCCGCAACAGCCTTCTTCCTCCTACGACTTCGGGGGCGGGAGCGGTTCGGGCGGGTGGCCCTGGGGACGGGTGCCCTCCTCGCGGTCGGGCTGGCGCTGACCTGGGCGTCGGCGGAGCACGCGTCCGCCGGGATCCAGGTACCGGTGGCGATGACCTCGGCGGTGCTGCATCTGCTCGCGATGTCGGTGTGGCTGGGCGGCCTGACGGCCCTGCTCACCGTCCTCTACCGCTCGTCGGACCTCGACGCGGCCCCGGTCGCCCGTTTCTCCCGCCTCGCCTTCGCCTCGGTGACCGTCCTCGTCGTCACCGGCATCTACCAGTCCTGGCGCGGCCTCGGCTCCTGGAACGCCCTGACCGGGACGTCGTACGGCCGCATCCTGCTCGTGAAGCTCGGCGCGGTGACGCTGCTGCTCGCGGTGGCGGGGTGGTCGCGGCGGTGGACGGGGCGGCTGGTGGAGGCGGAAGTGCGGCTTCGGGTACCGGAGTTGGTGCGGGCGGGGGCGGACGGGGCGGTGGCTTCGGGGGAGCCTTCGGGAGGTGCGGGCGAGGGCGCCCCGCATCCCGGTGACGGTTCCAAGGGCGGGGGCGATGGTGCCCAGGACCGGGGTGACGGCTCCCAGGACCGGGGTGACGGGTCCAAGGACCGGTACCGGCGCGGACTGCGCCGGTCGGTGCTGTTCGAAGTCGGCGTCGGTGTCGTGGTGTTGGTGATCACCACACTCCTGACCAACACCCTCCCGGGCCGGGCCGCGGCGGACGCGCAGAAGACGGCGACACCGGCCGGGATACCGGCGGCCTCGGTCACCACCGTCCCGTTCCGCGTCGGCAACGCGGGCGGCAAGGTACAGATCACCCTCGACCCCGGCCGCGTCGGCGAGAACTCCGTCGAGGCGGTCGTCTACGGCCCCGACGGCGGTTTCGCCACCGTCCCCGAACTCCGGCTCTCCTTCACCCTCGCGGCCCAGAAGATCGGCCCCCTCGACGCCAACGTCAAGGACGAGGGCGGCTATTGGGGGACCAACTCCCTCAACCTGCCGATCGCCGGGACGTGGACGATGAAGGTCACGGTCAGGACGACGGACGTGGACCAGGTGAGTGTGTCCCGGCAGGTGCGGATCGTGAGGTAGCTGGTTCAGGTGGGCTGTTTGCCGGCCCGCCACTCCAGTGCCTGAGGCTCCTCCATGAACTCGTAGCCGCCCGGTACCCACACCCGGCAGGACGTTCCGCCACAGGTACGACGAGGTCGGGTTGCCGTGCAGGAACACGATCGGCGCCCCGGTGCCCGACTCCCGGTAGGACATGGCCGAGTCGAGCACGCGGGTCGCGCGGACGGCGGCGGTCACCGGAACGCCACCACGTTCCCCTCGAACGCCACCACGTTCCGCTCGGCCCATCCCGCGAACGCGCCCGGCGCCCGCCCCAGCACCCGCTCGACGTCGGGGCTCACACGCTGCTCCTCCCCGGTCGGTTCGCCGAGCAGCGCCAACGTGCCCTCGACCACGGGCAGCGGCATGAACCGTGCCATCAACTCATGGGCCTCCGCGCGGGTTTGCTCCACGAAGGTCACCGGCTCGCCGAGCGCGGTCGCTATGGCCGCCGCCCGCGCGCGGGGTGTCGTCGGCGCGGGGCCGGTGAGGGTGTAGGTCGCGCCCGTGTGCGTGGTCGTGTTCGCGTCGGTGAGCAGTACGGCGGCAGCGACCGCGGCCACGTCGTCGGGGTCCACGAAGGGCAGGCCTACGTCACCGAAGGGCGCCGCCGCAGTCCGCCGCGCGCGGATCGACTCGGCCCAGGCGAACGCGTTGCTGTCCAGCCCGCCCGACCGCAGGATCGTCCAGTCGAGCCCCGACTCCCGTACGGCAGCCTCGAATTGACGCGGATGCGCGTACGCCTCCGGACGGGTCCCGGCCCCCTGCGAGGACAGCAGCACCACCTTCCGGACACCGGCCGACTTGGCCATGTCCAGAATGTCGTACGGCCGCTCGCCCGCCACCAGCAGGAACAGTGCCTCGGCCCCCTCGAACGCGCCCCGCAGACCGTCCGGTTCGGCCAGGTCGGCGGCCACCGCCCGCACCCCGGGCGGCACTTGGGCCTCGTCGATGTGCCGGGCCACGGCCGTCACCGGGACCTGGTCCTCCGTGAGGATCCGCACCAGCGTCCGTCCCACGTTCCCGGTCGCCCCTGTCACCACGATCATGTCGTTACCCCCGTCACGCGTGTGTGAGTTAGTTGGCTGACTAACTCCGTCGAGAAGAAGCTAACACGACCGACCCCTCGGTTGTCCATGGTTGGTCTGTCTATAGTTAGTCAGGTGACTGACTCAAAGGATTCCCGGCCCGCCCGGTCGGCGCCGCCCGCCAAGCCCGCCCGGCCCACCGCCGCGGGCAAACGGCAGCGACTGACCACCGCCACCGCCCGGGTCCTGCACGAGCAGGGCGTGGAGCGCACGACCATCGCCGACATCGCCCGCGCCGCCGACGTTCCGACAGGCAACGTCTACTACTACTTCAAGACCAAGGACGAGCTGATCGAGGCGGCCCTCTCCGAGCACACCGGCAACCTGGAGACCCTGACCGCCCGGCTGGACCGGCTCCCCGACCCGCGCGAACGCCTCAAGGCGCTCATCGGCGGCTGGGTCGACCAGAAGGACACCGCGGCCCGCCACGGCTGCCCCATGGGCACGCTCGCCGTAGAGCTGGACAAGCGCTACGAGGACGGCCTCGATCTCGCCGCGGGCCAGGTCATACGGCGGTTGGTGGACTGGGTGGCGGAGCAGTACCGGCAGCTCGGCGCGGCCGACCCCGAAGGCCTCGCCCTGACCCTGATCGGTGCCTATCAGGGGATGTCGTTGCTCTCCAACGCGTTGCGTGACCCGGAGATCATGACCCGCGAAGGGGCCCGGCTGACAAGGGAGTTGGACAGCCTGGACGGTCTGGACAGCCGGGTCTGAGAGCCAGTCGCTAGCGCTGACCCCGGATCCGCTGCGCGACCTCGCTGTTCTCGGTCTCCCACCAGGGGCGTACGAGATCGGGCCCTTCAGTAGAAGTCCCCGTTTCAGCCCCCGCCGCCGTCCCCGTCGAGGTCTTCGCGGGCATCGCCCGGACCACTTCCAGTTCCGTGTCCAGCCGCCGGTCCAGCGCGACCGTCTCGGCGCGTTCCGTGCGCGCCCACTGGACCAGGATCGCGAGCAGGAAGGGGAGGGCGACCAGTTCGGCGATGCTGACCATCGCGCCGCCGCCGAGCTGCTGGTCGTGCTGGACGTCGGGGGCCCAGGACGGGGAGTGGCTGAGGTACCAGGACCCGGCGATCAGCGTGCCGTGGGTCATCACCACGATCCCCGGTACCGCGTCGATGATCCCGTCGACGAACACCAGCCCCGCCCGCACCGGATGCGTGCACCAGGCGGGCAGCGCCTCCTCCCGGGTGAGCACCGGCAGCACGAACAGGCTCCCGGCGAGCAGCAGATGGAGGTACATCAGCTGGTGCAGCCAGTTGTCGGCGAGGGCGGTCTCGAAGTACGGCGTGAAGTAGATCGTCAGCTCGGTCGCCAGCACCAGGGCCGTACTGACCAGGGGAAACGTGAGCAGCCGGAACAGCCGGCCGGTCATCGCCCCCTGCGCGCGGCCCGCGGCACGTTCGGGCAGGGCGCGCAGAGCCAGCCGTAGCGGATCGCCCAGGGCCAGGCCGAGCGGGGCGATCAGGTCGAGGAGGACGTTCTGGACGGCGGCCGGCCAGAACAGCACACGGTCGTACACGGCGAGCGCGGACATCGTCGCGACCACGATCGTGCCGAGGCCGAGCAGCGCGAACGCGAGGGTCCGCGCCACCGGCCAGGCCTCGCCGCGCCGCCTCAGCCGCAGGACGCCCCAGCCGTACAGGCCGCCGAGGAGTACGACGACCAGCAGCGCGGGGACGTCCGCCTGCCACGAGGAGAACAGCCGACCCAAGGTGAGCTGCGGCGGGGTCTCCATCGCGATCTACCTCCACGGACGGCTCGGTGGTTCTGCCGGTTCTGTCGGATCTGCCGCAGCACTCTATGCGGCGGAGCGCCGCGCCGCGGACCCGCCCCCTTGACCAGTCTCGTTCGACGGCGGAATCGTCCTACGACGGTGCGCGCAACGCGTCCACCGGCTCCATCCGAGCCGCCCGCAGCGACGGATACAGCCCCGCGAGCAGCCCGACGAGCGCACCCGCGAGCGGCGCGCCCAGCGCGAGCCGCAGATCCAGCACCGGCGTCCACTCCTTGAACACGGCGACGCACACCACGACCGCGATGCCCAGGGCCGCGCCCACGACTCCCCCCAGCAGCCCGATGGTCGTCGACTCCAGCAGGAACTGTCCGGCCACCTGGCGCCGTGACGCGCCCAGGGAGCGCCGTAGCCCGATCTCGCCGACCCGTTCCATCACCGTCACCAGGGTGACGTTGGCGATGCCGATCGCGCCGACCACGAGGGAGACGAGGCCGAGGACCAGGAAGAGGCTGTTGGCGTCGTTCTGGACGCCGGCACGGGCCTTGGAGAGGTCGGGCGGTGCCACGACGGCGAGCGAGTCCTGGTGTCCGGGCGCGAGCGCGATCGGTGCCTGGCGCGCGACCTGCTTGGCCGCGCCCAGCGCCGTGTCGACCAGTACGCGGGTGACGTTCCGCAGCCCGATGCGGTCGGCCGCGGTGGTGGGCGGCACCATGACGGCGGTGGACAGCCGCGCCTCGCGCCGGATCCCGCCGAGGACGCCGATGACGGTGTACGACTGCCCGCGGAAGAAGACCGCGGGCGCGTCCTCCACCCGCTTGATGCCGAGGAGTTGGGCCGCCTGGTCGCCGAGCACGACGACGTGGTCGCGCCGGGCGATGTCCCCGGCGTCGTAGAACCGTCCCGCGGTCATCCGCCCGTGCACGGCCGCGGGCAGGCCCGCCGAGGCGGCGACCACGGCGAGGGTCTGGCCGGACAGGTCGCCGGGCGCGGTCACGTCGTTCGCCCGCACGAGCACGCTGTCGGTCGCGTCCGAGTCGGCGAGCGCGGCCACCGACTCCACCCCCGCCAGCCGCGCCACGGCGTCGGTCCCCGACCAGGGCACCAACGGCCCGGCGTCCTCCGCACCGGGCAGCGGTTCCGGCACGGTCACGGTCACCGAGGTCGCGGTGAGCGCGTCGAACCGGCCCACGATCTGGTTGCCCGCGGTGGACGCGACCCCGATGGTGATGACGAGCGTGGTGATGCCGAGGACCGTGCCGAGCGTGGTCAGCGCGGACCGCACCGGCCGGGCGAGGACCCCCGCGAGGGCCTCCGTCCACAGGTCCCGGGGATCCATCCAGGGCCGCTCGACCGGCGCCGTCGCCTCCATCTCCCTTTCTACGAGGCTCACTTGCCCTCCTCGGCCAGGCGCCCGTCGGTGATCCGGACCCGCCGCCCGGCCCGACGGCTGACCGCCTCGTCGTGGGTGATCACGACCAGGGTCATGCCCTGGGCACACAGGTCGTCGAAGAGTTCCAGCACGGAGAGGGTGTTCTCGGTGTCCAGGTTGCCGGTCGGCTCGTCGCAGAGCAGCAGCGCCGGGTCGCTGAGCAACGCCCGTGCGATGGCGACCCGTTGACGTTCACCGCCGGACAGCCGGTCGGGCCGGAAACCCACCCGGTGCCCCAACCCCACCTGTTCCAGGGCCTGATGGGCGCGGGCGAGCCGCCCACCCCGCTCCCGTCCGGGTCGCTGCCTGCGGTACGCCTCGGCCAGCATCACGTTCTCGTCGACCGTCCGGTACGGCAACAGGTGGAAGGACTGGAACACGAACCCGATCCGGCTTCCCCGCAGGGAAGTTCGTTCGAGATCGCCGAGCCCGGTGGTCTCCACCCCGTCCAGCCGATACGACCCCGCCGTGGGCCGGTCCAGCAGCCCGAGCGTGTTGAGCAGCGTGGACTTCCCCGAACCGGACGGTCCGACGATGGCCAGGTGTTCGCCACGCCGGACGGTCAAGTGGACGTCGCGCAGGGCGTGCACGGGCGGATCGGAGGGGAACATCCGCTCCACACCGGTGAGTTGAATGACGGTATCGACCACGGTGTCGGTCACTCGCCCACCACCACCCTCTCGCCCGCCTTCAACGCGCCCCCGTCCGCCTTGACTTCGACGACCCCGGCGGCGGAGAGCCCGACAGTCACATGGACGTCGGTCACGACGTCGCCGCGCTCGACCTTGACCCGGGCCCGTCCGTCGGACGAGGTGTGGATCGCGGCCATCGGCACGGTCAGCACCTTGCCGTCGGAGGCCCCGACCTTGATGGTCACCTTCACGGCGGCCTCGGCCTCACCGGCGAGCGGCCCGGGTTCCGGGACGGTGATCCGCACCTGGACGGCGGCGGTGGAGGCGGAGGCGGAGTTCGTGTCGTCGGTGGTGGAGGGGGCCGTAGCGGCGGAGTCCGCACCCGACGAGGAATCGGAACCGTCCGCCACGACGTCGACCGTACCCTGCACCGACTTGCCGTCCGCCGTGGTCAGTTGGGCGGTCATGCCGTGCCGCAGGAGCTGGGCGTCGGTGCCGGGGACGGCCGCCTGCACGACCACGTCGGAGCTGGTCACCGTGCCGATCTGGGCGGACGGGGTGTCGCCCGTCTTCACGCTCACCTTGTCCAGCCGCGCGGGCAGCTTCGGCAGGAAGACGACCTCGCCGGCCGGGACCTTCGTACCGTAGGTGGCCTTGAAGCCGCTGAGCGCGCCGTTCGCCAAGTCCAGAGCCTTCTGGGCGGACTTGACCTGAATCTTGTGGACCTGCTTGTCCGTGCTGGACTGAGGAGCGGGGGTGCTGGACGACCCGGAATCACTGGAACTCTCCTCACCAGCACCGCTGTTGGTGGTGAGGAGCGCCTCCTGCGCGGCGGAGACGGCCTGTTCGAGCGAGCCGAGCTGCTGCTGATCGGCGGGGCTCGGTTCCTGGGCGTCGTACCCCTCGCTCTTGTACCAGTCGGCGACGGCGGTGGCGGTCCCCTGCCCGTACGTCCCGCTGGTGCCGCCGGGGTCGAACCCGAGCCGCTTCAAAGCCTTCTGAAGCTGTGTCACATCGTCGCCCGAGGTGCCGGGCCCCAGCGCGCGGTACATCGGTACGGAACCACCGAGCGCGAACACCGGACGGCCGTTGACCCTCATCAGGACATCGCCCTCCTTGATCTTCGTACCGGCCACCGGCGCCTTGGTGACCCGCTGCTCGGCACCCTCACCGTCCGCCCCGGCCGCCGCCCCGCTGCCGACCGGCCCGGCCAGCGACAACGGCCGCGGTGACGCGAACTCGACCGACCCGGTCGCCACCACACTCGCGGTGAGCGACTGCCGTACGACCGCCACCGTCACGGGCCCGGCCTTCGGCGCCTGATGCGAGGCGGCGGCATCCGCGGGCGACTGCACCCGCGTACCGGCGAACCACCCACCCGCCCCGACCAGCACAACCGCCGAGACAACGACCCCAAGTCGCCTACGACCGCTGCCGATTCGGCTGGTCGCGTCCTCCCGCGGGCGGCTCATCCGTTCTCCCCGTAGTAGGGCTTGGCCTTCTCCTTGGGGAAGTAGGCGGCGCGGAACTTCCTGCCGCACTCCAGGTCCTTGAGGGCGATGCCGATGTCCTTGTTGAGGAGCGGCAGCGCGCCGTCCTTGCTCAACGACATGAAGTTCTCCGGCAGTTGGCGGGAGATGTCGAGGCGGACCATGGAGACCAGGCCGGTCGGCTGGGTGGTGCTGACCGAGATGCCCTGACCGGTCAGGCAGCTCGCGAACTGCTGCGCGAGCTGGACGAGTTGGGCGTCACCGTTGAGCGCGAGGCCGTTGGCGTGGTTCTGGTCGGCGCGGGCCTTCTCCGCGTTCTTCTCGGCCGCCGCGCTGAGCGCCGGCCCGTGCGCCGCGACCCGCCCCACCTCCGAGCACCCGCCGACCTTCTCCTCCGCCTTGGTCTTGGCCGGGGGACCGGTCAGCGCGATGTCGTACGCCTTCTTCTGGGCGTCGGTCAGACCGACCTCGTCCTGGTCCTGAGGTGAGGTCCGCTTGGCCGTCGCGGCTTTGCTGAAAGGGACGTTGGGGTCGTTCGGGTAGACGGCGCCGGCGTAGTACCCGAAGCCGTACTTCTGCCGGAACTGCTTCGCCCGCGCGTAGTCCTCCCCGTCGACCGCGGTGAACGAGTCGGCCCCGGTCGAGGTCCGCACGTGCGGGGTGTAGGTGAACCCCTGCTTCTTCATGCAGACCGCGATGGCGTTCTCCTGGATGTACTCCTTCTTCGTCGCGTCGTTCACGCCGTCCGGGACGGTGAGTTGGGTGGCGCCGTTGACTGTCGTCGTGGCCGCGCTCGAATCCGAACTCCCGTTGCCGGCGGCCGACTTGTTGTCGGAGCCGCCACCGCAGGCGGCGAGGAGGGGGAGCAGGCCGAGACCGAGGACCAGGGCGGACATACGTGTTCCGGGCGTGATTCTGGGCGTGATTCTGGGCGTGCCGAATTTAGGCATGCTCATGCCATGCGCTCCTTCAGGGTTGATCAGGGTGTGTGGGCAAGGGGTGTCTCACTCAGCCGGCGAGGTCCCGGTTCAGCCGCCGCCGCTCCCCTTCACGGCGTCGAAGATGCGGGGATCGGTGGCGAGTTGGATGAGCGGACCGGTGCGCGGACCACTGCCGCTCCGTCCGGTGGCGGCCTCGTCGAGGGTGCCCGCGACGACCTGCACCGTCCATCCGCCCGGGGTCAGATAGGTGACACCGGTGGCCAGAGATCTGTCGGCCACGTAGTAGAACAACAGGCTGCCCGACCCGCGCTCGGTCAGGGAGCACCGGGTGATCAGGCCGTTCCAAGGGGAGGCGAGCGGACGGCCGTTGCTGTCGGCGCAGGCCCGGGTGGGGTGGGGGTACATCGGGTCCGTGACGGTCCGACTGACCCTCACGTAAAGGTCGTTGACGCTGCCGTCTGCGGTGGTCATCTTGAAGTAGCGCCCGGGGCGGAGGGGTTGGCGGGGTTGCTCGGCCGAGAGGGTCGTGCCGACTCCTTCACCGTTGCCGTTGCCGTTGTCGGCGGAGAGAATCGTCCGCAGCAACTCCAGCGACGGCTGCCAGGCCGAGGGCTGCCCGGCGGGAAGCGTCGGCGCACTCTCCGGCCGGGGCGAGAGCAGGGCGTGCCCGCCGAGCACGAGTGCCCCCGCCATGACGGCGGCGCTCAGGGTCGCGCCGACCCTCCGCCGCCGACGGATCCGCGCACCGCGCACGACGGCGCCCGGAACCAGGTCGGGCATGGGCGGCTCGCCCCCGGAACCGAGCCCGCCCAGGGCGTCGACCAGCGCGGACTCGTACGCGTACCGGTCCGTCCGATCCTGCGGGTCCGCCTGGCGCGTCTGGCGCGTCTGGCCCGTCTGGCCCGTCTGGTCCACCTGGTCGGTCTGGTCCGCCTGGTCTGCCTGATCCGTCTGATCCGTCTGATCCGTGAAGTCGTCACCGGCCTTCCCGCTCATGCTCACCACTCCGCCCGCAGATAGCCGGTTCCAGTGCCTGTGCTGCCAGCTCCGAAGTCGTTGCCGAGATCCTTGCCGGAGTCAGCCAGGATGGTGCGCAGGGTGCCAAGACCCCGGGAGGTCTGGCTCTTCACCGTGCCGACGCTGCACCCCAGCGCCGCCGCCGTGGCCTCCACGCTCTGGTCCTCCCAGAACCGCAGCACCAGCACTGCCCGCCCACGCGGCGGCAGTTGCCGTAGGGCATCGAGCAGGGTCAGCCGCAGATCCGGATCGGAGGCGGGTGCCATGACCTCCGCCTGGTCCGTCCCCGCCCCCGGCCGCTCCCACCAGCGCCGTCGCCGGGTCTCGTCGATGAACGTCCGGTACAGCACCCGCCGCGCGTACCCGTCCGGCGACTCCAACTGCCGTACCCGACGCCACACCGCGTACAGCTTCGCCAGCGCCGTCTGCGTCAGGTCCTCGGCCAAGTGCCAGTCCCCGCACAGCAGATGGGCCGTACGCCGCAGATGCGCCTGCCGACTGCGGGCGAAGTCGTCGAAGTCGAGCCCGACACCACGGGTATCGCGGGTATCGCGGTCATCACGGGCATCACCGCCATCGGAGACGTCCTGCCAGACCGGCGTCCGGATCACAGGCCACCTCCACCCGGCACCGGCGCGCCGCGCGGTGAGAAGTACGTCATGCCTGAGGAACGGGGTTACAGGCCAGGGAGGTTGTCACGTCCCGGAAAACTTCCTCAACCCAAACACAGAGACAACGGCGACAATGGATCACGGGACCGGACAAGCGGGACAACAGCGCGACGAGACAACAGTGCGACGGGACAACGGGGGTGCAGTGGTGGACAGTTCGCCGAGCGGGAGACCGTCGCCGGCCGAGGTACGCATCCGCATGGCGGTGTGGCAACGGATAACGCCCTTCCTGCCCATGGCCGTTGTAACAGCGGCCTTCTACACCGCACCCGGGACCGACATCTCACCGCCGGGCGGAGTGCCGGGCGCGGTGGCGTTCTGGATCGCCCTGCTGGTGCTGGGCAACCTCCTCCCCTCCCGCTTCGGCATCACCCTCACCCCGTCCGCGGCGGTGGTCCGCAACGTGCGCCGCCGAACCATCCCCTGGTCCGACATCCAAGCCGTCCAGGTCCGGTCCACCGCGGGCATCAGGTCGATCGTCCTCCACGAGGCGAACGGCCGCACCACCGAACTCCGGGCACCCACCACCGGATTCCTCTCCTGGGACCGCCACTTCCAGGACAAGCTCCACACGATAGAAACCTGGTGGCAGACCCACCGAGGCCCCGACTGGACCCCGATCCCACCCCCACCGGCCTGGTGGAACACCCCACCGACCCCGGACCGGAACCCGCTCGCCCCGCCCAAGTAGCCCAGCCGCAAACGGGGTTGAACCACCAAGCGGGCAGGAGCAGAAGCCATGGCACTCACCCGCAAGGGATCCCGGTCAGAACAAGGCGACGAACCCGCGCCCAGGCGGGCATCATTCGTACCGTGGGCGATGTACGGGACGGCGTCATAGGCGTCTGGCGGGTCAGCCGGTCCGGCCGGCTCGGGGGCTACCTGCTGGCAGTGGGCCCGGCGTGCGGGGCGCTGTCCGCATGGTGGGGTGTTCTCTCCCACCCGGACAGGCAGAACGCGGAATCCGCCGGAGCAGCGACCGCCTTCGCACTGGTCTTCGCCCTCTTCGCCTGGTGGGTGCTGCTGCGCGTACGCCTGGAACTCACCACGGACACGATCGTCATGGTGAACCCCTGGGGCACCCAGCACCTGCCCTGGTCGCGTGTCACCGTGGTGACCCTCGGCAACTGGGGAGCACAGTTCCACACGACGGACGGGTTCACGTACACGGCGTACGCCCTGAGCGACCTGGCAGCCGGAACCCGCCAGGACGACCGGTTCGCCGACGTGAAACGAGCATCCGACGCCCAACTCCAGGGCGGACAGCCGCTGTAGGAGTCCCGGGCGGCGATGCGGGGACCGGACGAGCGGTATGAACAGCCCTGTCAGCCGCTTCCCGACAACAGATGCGGCGCATAAGCCGCCACCGCCTCCAACAACTCCCCCTTCGACGGATTCACCATCGCCCGCCCGGCCACGGTCACCGTCGGCACAGTCTCGTTCCCGTCCGCGACGGAGCGGACGAACGCGGCCGCGTCAGGGTCGCGCCAGATGTTCACCTTGCTGAACTCCAGCCGTGTGAAACGGAGTTGGGTGAGCAGCCTCATGCAGTACGGGCACATGGGCCGCCAGTAGACGACGACACCACCACCATCGGGCTCTTCAGGCACGTCTCTCCCCCTTGTCGCCCTGCTCGCCGGTCTCCGACCGACCCGGCACCGGACCATCATGCTCAGCACCCGCGGTGTGCAGAAGCCGGTGAAGGAAGTACGCGGACGCCGGCGGCAGCACAGGCGTACGCGGCGTGTAGACCGCCAACTTCCGTACCGTACCGGGGTCGTTCAGCGGCCGGGTCACCAGTCGCCCGAAGGACATCAGCGGCAACACCAGCCGAGGTACGGCACTGACGCCGAGCCCCGCCGAGATCATGCCCGCCGCCGTACCCACCTCCCGGGTCTCGATGACGTTCGTCGGCCGAACTCCCGCCTGCTCGAAGGACAGATCGGCGAGCCGCCGTACGCTGCTGGACGGCGTGAAGGCGACGAAGGGCTGCCGGGCGAGGTCGTTCCAGGTCACGGATGCTCGTGCGGGAAACTCCGGTGCGGGAGCGCGCGGCGCTGTCCTACGATCGCCCTTTCTGCTTCGGCCGGCAGTTGTGACCCACGACACCGGCCCGTTGTGGAGGGGACCAGCCCGTTCGAGCCGGGCCAGGTGGGCTGACATCTGCTGTGAGCGGCCGAATAGTTGGGGGACACCGGGTGTGGGACGGGGCGTTCTACCGCGTCCAGCGCAATGGTTACGAGGTCTGCTTCGTCCCCGATGCCGGGGTGCCCCTCGACGAGATCGACGACGTCGACATGTGGGTGATCTTCGACAACGGGGAACGGTGGTCGGGGACGATCTACACCCTGGATGTCGTCCATCGCGTCATGGACCGTTGGCGAGAAACCGGCGAATGTCTTGGAGGCAGGTTCTTCTACGTCTGGGATGGACTGATCGTCCGCGACAGAGGAATTCCCGGGATGGTCGATGTCGTCGACGACCTTGTTCGGAGCGGTGACTACAGATCCGTCTTCCGCGATTGCGGTCCGGAAGACGAAGACACAGATGCCTGACCGCTTCGTCCCGAAGCGACTTGGGCGGGGCTCTACAGGGATGCGGCCGGGCACCTGAAGACGCCTGGCGTTTGTAGCGCGACGTACGGAGCAATGCTCAGATCCTGTGGATCGGCTCGGAGAGGCGTACCTTCCCGAATGATCGATCGACTGGCATCGAGTAGGCCCGCGTTGTCGCGCGGGTCGTGAAGGCACGCCCGTGCTCAGCGTAGTGAACGACGACGGCACCCCCCAACGGCTCCTCCCTGATCGATGAGATCGTCCGTGAGGGCACGAGGCGGATGCTGGCCGCCGCACTGGAAGCCGAAGTCAACGCCTACGTAGCCGAGTTGGCCGACAGCGGGACGAGCAGGGCCACCGCCTGGTCGTGCGCAACGGCCACCACCAGCCGCGCAGGGTGACCACTTCGGCCGGGGCAGTCGAGGTGATGGCCCCGCGGGTAAACGACAAGCGGATCGATGAGACCACGGGCGAGCGCAAGCGGTTCTCCTCAGCGATCCTGCCACCCTGGTGTCGCAAGTCCCCGAAGATCAGCGAAGTCCTGCCGCTGCTCTATCTGTACGGCCTGTCCTCCGGTGACTTCGTGCCGGCACTGGAGCAGTTCCTCGGTTCGGCGGCCGGCCTGTCGCCCGCCACGGTCATCCGGCTCACCCGGCAATGGCAGGCCGACCACGCCGCGTTCGGCGAGCGCGACCTGTCCGCCACCGATTACGTCTACGTCTGGGCCGATGGCATTCACCTGCGCATTCGCCTGCGGGAGGTGAAGTCGTGCGTGCTCGTGCTGATGGGCGTGCGCACAGATGGCTCCAAGGAACTGATCGCCATGAGCGACGGCTACCGCGAATCAGCCGACTCCTGGGCCGACCACCTGCGCGACTGCGCACGCCGCGGACTGCGCGCCCCCGTCCTCGCGGTCGGCGATGGGGCGCTCGGCTTCTGGAACGCCCTCCGTGAGGTCTCTCCCGAAGCCCGCCATCAGAGGTGCTGGGTTCACAAGATCGCCAATACCCTCGACGCCCTTCCGAAGTCCGCCCGGACCGGGGCGAAGAAGGCCCTGCAGGAGATCTACAACACCGAGGACAAGCAGTATGCGCTGAAGGCAGTGGCCGCATTCGAGAAGACGTACGGCGCGAAGTGGCCCAAGGCCGTCAAGGAGATCACCGACGGCGTGGACGAGCTGCTGGCGTTCTACCACTTCCCCGCCGAGCACTGGATCCACCTGCGGACCACGAATCCTATCGAGTCGACCTTCGCCACGGTGCGGCTCCGCACGAAGATCACCAAGGGCGCCGGCAGCCCGGCCGCCGCTCTGGCCATGGTCTTCAAGCTCGTCGAATCCGCCCAGCAGCGATGGCGGGCGGTGAACGCACCGCACCTCGTCGCCCTCGTCCGGGCCGCCAGCACCAGGAAGCCCAGGAGCGGGAGCGGATCGCGGCCGGCACCGACTGGGAGGGCAAGGGGTACGTCTTCGCCTCGCCGATCGGCGGCCCTCTCAGTCCCAACACCGACTTCCACACCTGGAAGCGGCTTCTCCGGGACGCGGGCGTACGGAACGGCCGCCTCCACGACGCTCGCCACACCGCCGCGACCGTTCTCCTGATCCTCGGCGTCCCTGACGTCGTGATCGACTCGATCATGGGTTGGGAGCCCGGGGGAGCGGCCAGGACGCGCGCTCGGTACATGCACGTGACGGGGACCATGCTTCGCAAAGTCGCCCAGCAAGTTGGCGACGCCCTTTGGGAGCTCCCGAAAACGGACTCAGAGACAAACTGAGACGGAAACTGAGACGGCCAACGACGAAGGGCCCCACCGCGAACGGTGGGGCCCTTCGACATCGTGCCCGGTGAGGCACTGGCGGAGGATACGAGATTCGAACTCGTGAGGGGTTGCCCCCAACACGCTTTCCAAGCGTGCGCCCTAGGCCACTAGGCGAATCCTCCGCGGCAAACAATACAAGACGTTGAGGAGTGCTCGCGAACTCGTTCCCCCCGCTCAGATCCTGTAGCCTGTGCGGAGCCCCTCACGCGGCGCTATCTGACTGAACTCCCCCAGGGCCGGAAGGCAGCAAGGGTAGGTTGGCTCTGACGGGTGCGTGGGGGGCGCTTGCGTTCCCGGCGGCTCCCTGGCCGTTCCCGGTGCGGGGAGCGCCTCCGTGGATCTTGTCGGCGGCCCCCGTTGTCAGTGGGCGCCTATAACCTCGTACGCGTGTCGTCTCTCGCGCTCTACCGCCGTTACCGCCCGGAGTCGTTCGCCGAGGTCATCGGGCAGGAACATGTCACCGACCCGTTGCAGCAGGCGCTGCGGAACAACCGGGTCAATCACGCGTACCTGTTCAGCGGGCCGCGAGGCTGCGGCAAGACCACGAGCGCGCGCATCCTGGCCCGCTGTCTGAACTGCGAGAAGGGCCCCACCCCCACCCCCTGCGGCGAGTGCCTGTCCTGCACGGACCTCGCGCGCAACGGACCCGGTTCCATCGACGTCATCGAGATCGACGCCGCGTCGCACGGTGGTGTGGACGACGCCCGTGAGCTGCGCGAGAAGGCGTTCTTCGGGCCCGCGAGCAGCCGCTACAAGATCTACATCATCGACGAGGCCCACATGGTCACGTCGGCCGGCTTCAACGCGCTGCTCAAGGTCGTCGAAGAGCCCCCGGAGCACCTCAAGTTCATCTTCGCGACCACCGAACCCGAGAAGGTCATCGGGACCATCCGGTCGCGCACCCACCACTACCCGTTCCGGCTCGTGCCGCCCAGCACCCTGCGCGAGTACCTGGGCCAGGTCTGCGGGCAGGAGAACATCCCGGTCGAGGAGGGCGTCCTGCCCCTCGTCGTGCGCGCGGGCGCCGGTTCCGTGCGTGACTCCATGTCCGTCATGGACCAGTTGCTCGCCGGCGCCAGCACCGACGGTGTGACATACGCCATGGCGACCTCGCTGCTCGGCTACACCGACGCCTCGCTCCTCGACTCCGTCGTCGAGGCCTTCGCCACCGGTGACGGCGCCGCCGCCTTCGAGGTCGTCGACCGCATCATCGACGGCGGCAACGACCCGCGCCGTTTCGTCGCCGACCTGCTGGAGCGCCTCCGCGACCTGGTGATCCTCGCGGCCGTCCCCGACGCCCTCGACAAGGGCCTCATCGACGCCCCCACCGACGTACTCGAACGCATGCAGGCCCAGGCAGGCACCTTCGGCGCCGCCGAACTCAGCCGCGCCGCCGACCTCGTCAACACCGGCCTGACCGAGATGCGCGGCGCCACCTCCCCCCGCCTCCAGCTCGAACTCATCTGCGCCCGCGTCATGCTCCCCGCCGCCTACGGCGACGAGCAGTCCGTCATGGCCCGCCTCGACCGACTGGAGCGCGGCGTCAACTTCGCGGGCGGCGCCGGAGCGCCCACCATGGCCTACGTCCCCGGCCCCGACGCCCACGCGCAGCCGCAGGCCCACGCACACCCCCAAGCCCACGCGCAGTCCCCTGCCCAGGCTCACGCGCAGGCCCCCGTCCCGCCCGGCGGTGGTGCCGCCGCCGCGCGCGCAGCCGTACGAGGTCCAGGGGCACCCGGCGCCACCCCGGCTCCCGTCGCGACCCCGCCCGCGATGCCGGCGGAGCAGCCCCCAGCCCCCGCCCCCGCACCCGCCTACGTCCAACCCGCCCCGCCCACCCCGGAACCCCAACAGCCGCAGCCCCAGGCACAACCCCAGACCTCCGCCCCCACCCCCGGCGCCTGGCCCACCGCCACAGCCGCGGGCAGCGGTCGTCGCCCCGGCGGCTGGCCCACGGCGGCCCCGGCAGGCGGCGGACAACCCCCGGCCCCCGCCCACAACACCCCCGCCCCCACCCCCGTGCAGGCCTCCGCACCCCAGGCCGCGGCCCCCGCCCAACCCGCCGTCTCACCCCCGGCCGGCGGCCTCGACCCCCGCATGCTCTGGCCGAACATCCTGGAAGTGGTGAAGAACCGCCGCCGTTTCACCTGGATCCTGCTCAGCCAGAACGCGCAGGTCACCGGCTTCGACGGCACGACCCTCCAGATCGGCTTCGTCAACGCCGGTGCGCGGGACAACTTCAACAGCAGCGGCAGCGAGGACGTCCTGAAGCAGGCGCTGTCCGAGCAGTTCAACGTCCAGTGGAAGATCGACGCGGTCGTCGACCCGTCGGGCGGCGGCACCCCGCCCCCGCAACCGGGCGGTTCCTACGGCGGCGCCGCACCGGGTGGCTACGGCGGTGCGCCGTCCGGTGGCTACGGCACCCCGGCCCCCGCTGCGCCCGCCCCCCGCCCGGCATCCCCCCAGCCCGCGCCCGCCCCCACGAACACGCCCAACTCCCCCTCGTCACAAGCCCCGACGCCCGCCCAACCCCCCGCGCCCCCGGCCCCCGCCCCCCGCACCGTCTCCGCCGAGGACGACACCCCCGAGGACGACGACCCAGACCTCGACGAGTCGGCCCTCTCCGGCCACGAACTCATCGTCCGAGAACTGGGAGCCACGGTCATCGAGGAATTCACCAACGAGTAGCCCCCACTCCCAGGACTCCGCCCCACCCCGATGCCCTCAGGGCCGCGGGGCGACGTCGACATGCGGCTCCGCACCCGCAACCACCCCCCGCCCCCTTCCCCCCGCCCCACGCCACCCCCTAGGGGCGCGGGACTGTGTCGATATGCGGCTCCGCCGCGCGGGCGCGCCCAGCCCCCACCCACCCGCACCCCGCAAACAACCCAACCCACCCACCCCCAACCGCCCACACCCCCGCCCCACCACCGACCACCCCCGCCCCCAACCCCCACCCCTCCCCACCCCACCCCCACCGTGACCTAGGCTGACCCCGTGAAGGTCCTCGTCATCGGTACCGGCGCCCGCGAACACGCCCTGTGCCATTCCCTGTCCAACGACCCCGACGTCACCGCCCTGCACTGCGCCCCCGGCAACGCCGGCATCGCCGAGGCAGCCGAGCTGCACGAGGTCGACCCCCTGGACGGCGCAGCCGTAGCCGCGCTGGCCACCGAACTCGGTGCCGAACTGGTCGTGGTCGGCCCGGAGGCACCCCTCGTCGCCGGGGTCGCCGACGCCGTACGCGAGGCGGGCATCCCGGTCTTCGGTCCCTCCGGGGAGGCCGCCCAGCTGGAGGGCTCCAAGGCCTTCGCCAAGGAAGTGATGGCGGCAGCCGGTGTGCCGACCGCCCGCTCCTACGTCTGCACGACCCCGCAAGAGGTCGCCGAGGCTCTCGACGCCTTCGGTGCGCCGTACGTCGTGAAGGACGACGGACTGGCCGCGGGCAAGGGCGTCGTCGTCACCGACGACCTCGAAGCCGCGAAGGCACACGCCAACGCCTGCGAGCGGGTCGTCATCGAGGAGTTCCTCGACGGCCCCGAGGTGTCCCTCTTCGCGATCACCGACGGCGTGACCGTCGTCCCGCTCCAGCCCGCGCAGGACTTCAAGCGTGCGCTGGACGGCGACGAGGGCCCGAACACCGGCGGCATGGGCGCGTACTCCCCGCTGCCGTGGGCCGACCCGAAGCTGGTGGACGAGGTCATGCAGACCGTCCTCCAGCCGACCGTCGACGAGATGCGCCACCGCGGCACCCCCTTCTCCGGCCTCCTCTACGCCGGTCTCGCGATCACGAGCCGCGGTGTGCGGGTCATCGAGTTCAACGCCCGCTTCGGCGACCCGGAGACCCAGGTGGTCCTGGCCCGCCTGAAGACCCCGCTGGCCGGCGTCCTGCTCGCCGCCGCCGACGGCACCCTCGACGACCTGGCCCCCCTGCGCTGGAGCGAGGACGCGGCGGTCACCGTCGTCATCGCCTCGCACAACTACCCCGGCACCCCGCGCACCGGCGACCCGATCACCGGCCTCGACGAGGTCGCCGCTCAGGACGCCCCGCACGCGTACGTGCTGCACGCCGGCACCAGGTACGACGGCGACGACGTCGTCAGCGCGGGCGGTCGCGTCCTCTCCGTCACGGCGACCGGCGCGGATCTCACGCAGGCCCGCGAGCGCGCGTACGCGGCCGTGGCCCGCGTCCGCCTCGACGGCTCCCAGCACCGCACGGACATCGCGGCGAAGGCGGCGGCGGGCGAGTAACCCCAAGCCCTCAAGCGTCCCCGCGCGCCGGTGAACCACACCGATGCACCACACCGGCGGACCGCGCCGATAAACCCCACAGGCCCCGAATCCGTCTCACGATTCGGGGCCTGATCCTTGCCCTCTGTCATCCACCTTTCCCCTGAGCCATTCCATCGAGTGACCGATGCCCCAACCGGCTGACGGGGACCGGGGCCCCAACTATGGTGCGGCGCAAGCGTTCCGGCACTTGGCCCACCGGCATTGCGATGTCAGTGGCGGGTGCCACAGTGGGGGAGTGAGCAAAGCCAGCGGAACGGGACAGCACGGAGGGGGCGAGGTCCGGTCGTGACCGGTATGGGTGTGGGTGTGGAGGCGGGCGCGCAGGCGGCGCGTTCCCGGGCCTTGGCCGTGCTGCGGATCCGCAGCCGGGCGCTGGCCGTCGCCCTGTTGCCCGCCGCCGTCGCGGTGATCCTGCTCGCGGGCGGTTCCACCGGCCATCTCGTGGGCCGGGGCTGGGACCTCTCCCGCTGGATCATGGGCGTGGCCGCGGTCGTCGTGCTGCTCGCCGCCGGCGCCATCGCGCTGGTCGTCGCGCGGGCCCGCCCGGCCGTGAGTCCTACGGTCGCGATCGCCGAGGAGTCGGCCCCCGACCTGTACCGCCTGGTGCGCGACCTGGCCGACCGCCTCGACGTCCCCGCGCCGTCCGCGATAGCGCTCACCCCGGACTGCGACAGCTGGCTGGAGGACCGCACCCACCCGTCCCACGGCCCGCCCCCGCAGGAGAACCGCGACGAGATCACCGGCGTCCGCGGCCTCACCCCGGCGCGTTCCCGTCGTACGACCGCCTCGCCCGTCCTCGTCATCGGCTCGCCGTTCCTGTGGTGGATGCGGGTGGGCGAGCTGCGCGCGGTGCTCGCGCCGGTCGTCGCCGGTACGGGACCCTCGGCGCACCCGGACATAGCCGCGGCCCGCCGTTTCGTACGGGGCCTGGACGCGGCGGTGGCCGTGACCTCGGCACCGCGCGGTCCCCTGTTCCGTTCGGTGCTCGCCGGTGTCGGCTGGGTCGCCCGGCTGCTGCTGCGCAGTTGCCGGGGGCACGCGGCCGAGATGGAGCGGGGCGTGGCCGCCGCGGCGGCCGAGCGGGCACAGGCTGTGGACTACGGCCTGCGGATCGTCGCGCAGGAACAGGTGGGCCTGGCGTACGCGGGCTGGGACCGGCTGCTGACCCGGGTCGCGCTGCCCGCGTGGCGGATGGGCCGCTGGCCGTCCCGGCTGGACGCGGGTGTCGTGGCGGCGCTCACCGAGCTGTCCCGGCGCGACCGCCTGGCCGAGGGTTTCGCCTCCCGGCTGGGCGAGCGCCCCGCCTGTGACCTGCTCGAAGAGCCCGGCACGATCGACGAGGCCACCTCGCTCCTCGCCGCCCGCCTCTTCCACGGCGGCCCCGCCGAGACCGGTCCCGACTGGGCGCCGGTGAGCTGGCAGGAGTACCCGGAGGAGGTCGTCGACCGTAAATGGCGCACCGACGCGGCCCGCCTCCACCGCGTCCTGGACACCCTCGGCGTCCGCCGCGCCCCCGACCCGACCCCGCCCCACCATGATGCCCCGACCCTGGCCCGCGTGGTGGACCACCTGACGGACCCGACGGCACCGGACGGCCGTACGGATGGCCGTACGGACGGTCGTACGGACGAGCGGTACGGGGAGGCCGACGCCGTGGATCCGTATGCGCCGGACGCCACCCTCGGAGACCCGTCCACCCCCGCACAACTGGAAGCCCCGGAGCCGGAGTTGAAACCCGCCCCCGACCCCGACCCCGCCCCCGACCCCGACCCCCACTCGCATCCGGAGCCCGAGCCCTACAAGGCGATGGCCGCCGACGACGAGGAGCTCGGCGAGAGCGGATCGCCGCACAGCGCGGCCCTCGCCGCGGGACTCACCGCGGAGCTGGCACGCGAGGAGGCCGCGACCCCGCCGACGAGTTCGGCACCGCCCGGGCAAGGCCCCGACACCGGGCTCTGGGACGACACCGCGCTCCCCCTCTTCCCGCTCCAACCCCCCCGCACCGGGCGGGAGTTGCTCGCCGATCACGTCACGGCGATGGTGTGCTGCGCCGCGATGGACACGGCCGGCGCGCTGCCCGGCCTGGACTGGCTCGACGGCCCGACGCTGCTCGTCAACGGCGAACGGGCGGCCGACCTCGCCCCGAGGGTGCTCAGCCTCGTGGAGGACGGCGACCCGGCCCCGCTGCAGGCCTGGCTGATCGACCTGGGCATACGCCCGGAGAAGCCGGTACGCCTCGTCTGAATCCCCGAACCTCGGCGGAATCCGCACTTCCACTTTTGGTCAATTGGCAACGACCAGTGACAGGGTGCGTGCTTAATGTGATGTGCTGGGACCGATCCCGTATGCCGTCCTGTACGTGGCAAAGGCTTACGGCATACGACAGTTGGACGAAGGAACACCACGGGGGCACGAGGGAGGGGAGCGACCATGGGGTCGGAGCAGATCCGCCGCTGGGAGTCCGGAGCGCTGGCGCACGCCGTCACGGACCCCTTCGGGCAGGGCCCCGTCCCCTGGCTCCGGGGCAGCGAGACCTACTTCGACGACACCGGCCACGTCGTCCCCTGGTACGTGGACCCGACCCCGGCCCACGCCCCCCGCACCACCGGCGGAAACGCCCCCAAGCTCCCCGCCCCACGCGCGTCCGAGGGCGGCGGCCCGCGCTCCGCCGACGACGTCCGCCGCCAGATCAAGGGGTTCACCTCGGCCAGTGCGGTCGCACCCGGCGAGGCGCTCGACTTCCATGTCACGGTCGACCCGCCCCAGGAGTTCGCCGTGGACATCTACCGCATCGGCCACTACGGCGGTGACGGCGCCGCCAAGATCACCACCAGCCCCCGCCTCTCGGGCATCGTGCAGCCCCCGCCGCTCACCGCCGACCGCACGGTCTCCTGCCACCACTGGTGGCTGTCCTGGCGGCTGCAGATCCCGAGCTACTGGAGCATCGGCGCGTACGTGGCCGTCCTCACCACCGCCGACGGCTACCGCTCGCACATCCCGTTCACGGTCCGCGACAACCACCCCGCCGACCTGCTCCTCCTCCTGCCCGACATCACCTGGCAGGCCTACAACCTCTACCCGGAGGACGGCCACACCGGCGCGAGCCTCTACCACGCCTGGGACGGCGACGGCCGCCTGCTCGGCGAGTCCGAGGCCGCGACGACGGTCTCCTTCGACCGCCCGTACGCGGGCGCGGGCCTGCCCCTCCATGTGGGCCACGCCTACGACTTCATCCGCTGGGCCGAGCGCTACGGCTACGACCTCGCCTACGCCGACGCCCGCGACCTGCACTCAGGACGCGTGGACCCCACCCGCTACCGGGGGTTGGTCTTCCCGGGCCACGACGAGTACTGGTCGACACAGATGCGCCGTACCGTCGAGCGCGCCCGCGACCACGGCACGTCCCTCGTCTTCCTCTCCGCCAACACCATGTACTGGCAAGTGGAGTTGGGGCCCTCCCCGTCCGGCGTCCCCGACCGCCTGCTCACCTGCCGCAAGCGCCGGGGTCCGGGCAAACCGGTGCTGTGGCGCGAAGTCGACCGCCCCGAGCAGCAGTTGGTCGGCATCCAGTACGCGGGCCGCGTGCCCGAGCCGCACCCTTTAATCGTCCGCAACGCCGACCACTGGCTGTGGGAGGCGACCGGCGCCGGCGAGGGCGACCCGATCGAGGGCCTGGTCGCGGGCGAGGCCGACCGGTACTTCCCGCGCACCCAGCTCCCCCCGCACGAGGAGCGCATCCTGCTCGCCCACTCCCCGTACGCGGACGGCGAGGGCGCCCTCCGCCACCAGGAGACGTCCCTGTACCGGGCGCCGTCCGGTTCCCTCGTCTTCGCCTCCGGCACCTTCGCCTGGTCACCGGCCCTGGACCGCCCCGGCCACGTGGACGCCCGCGTCCAGCGCGCCACGGCCAACCTCCTGGACCGCATCTGCAAGCACGACTAACCCCGCGACCAGGGGTCGGTCCCGCATACGGGACAATCGAGCCAGTTGGAGAGACCCACTGGAGGAACCCGTGTCCGGATTCGTAGAAAAGCCCGAGCCGCTCCAGGTTCCGGGCCTGACGCACCTCCACACCGGCAAGGTGCGCGAGCTGTACCAGAACGGGGCGGGCGACCTCGTGATGGTCGCCAGCGACCGCATGTCGGCCTACGACTGGGTGCTGCCCACGGAGATCCCCGACAAGGGCCGCGTCCTCACCCAGCTCTCCCTCTGGTGGTTCGACCAGCTCGCCGACCTGATCCCCAACCACGTCCTCGGCACCGACCTCCCGCCCGGCGCCCCCGCCGACTGGGCGGGCCGCACCCTCATTTGCAAGTCCCTCCAGATGGTCCCGGTCGAGTGCGTGGCCCGCGGCTACCTCACCGGCTCGGGCCTGGTCGAGTACGACGCCTCCCGCACGGTCTGCGGCCTCGCTCTCCCCGAGGGCCTGGTCGACGGCAGCGAACTCCCGGCCCCGATCTTCACCCCGGCGACGAAGGCCGCGGTAGGGGAGCACGACGAGAACGTGTCGTACGAGGAGGTCGCCCGGCAGGTCGGCGCCGACACCGCCGCGCAGCTGCGCCAGGCGACCCTCGCGGTCTACGGCCGGGCCCGGGACATCGCGCGCGAGCGGGGCATCATCCTCGCGGACACGAAGTTCGAGTTCGGCTACGACGGCGAGACGCTGATCGCGGCCGACGAGGTCCTCACCCCGGACTCGTCCCGCTTCTGGCCGGCCGAGACCTGGGAGCCGGGGCGCGCGCAGCCGTCGTACGACAAGCAGTTCGTGCGCGACTGGCTGACCGGCCCGGAGTCGGGCTGGGACCGCAGGAGCGAGCAGCCGCCGCCGGCACTTCCGCAGCAGGTGGTGGACGCGACGCGCGCGAAGTACATCGAGGCGTACGAGCGCCTCACGGGCCTGAACTGGGCCTAGGGGGCATGAAAAACCCCGGTCCACCCGGACCGGGGTTTTTGCTTGGAGCGGACGACCAGGTTCGAACTGGCGACCTCAACCTTGGCAAGGTTGCGCTCTACCAACTGAGCTACGTCCGCGCTGCGCCGTGGCGCGAGAGCAACTATACCCAACCTCGCTCGCGTGCGAGACGCACTGCCGCATGCCGGTTCTCGGCCCCGAGTTTCGAGACGGCGGACGAGAGATAGTTCCGTACGGTCCCCTGCGAGAGCGCGGCCCGTTCGGCGATCTCCGCGACCGGCGCCCCGTCCGCGGCCAGCTCCAGCACCTCGGCCTCACGGGCGGTCAGCGGCGAGTCCCCGGCGGAGATCGCGTCGGCGGCCAACTCGGGGTCGACATAACGATTTCCGGCATGCACGGTACGGATGATCTCGGCAAGCCGCTGCGCACTGACGGTCTTGGGCACGAACCCCCGCACCCCCGCCGCAAGCGCCCGCTTGAGATGCCCCGGCCGCCCGTGCCCGGTCACGATCAACACCCGGCACCCAGGCAGTTCGGCCCGCAACGATGTGGCCACCTTCACACCGTCCGCCCCCGGCATCTGAAGATCCAGCACAGCCACATCCGGCTCATGAGCCCGAGCCATGGCCAACGCCTCGGGCCCGGTAGCAGCCTCGGCCACCACCACAAGGTCATCCTCCAGCCCGAGCAACGCGGCAAGCGCCCCCCGAATGAGGTGTTCGTCATCGGCGAGCAGGAGTCTTACGACGGGGGCGGTCATGGGGTGCTCCTGGTGAGGACGGGCAGGGGGCGGATGGGGTGGGCGGTCAACCGGGTGCCCTTGCGCGCGGCCGACAGTGGCAGTGGGCGTTCGGGGCGGGTGATCACGAGGCGACTTCCCCGACTCGCGTCGGGCAGGGGGCGGACGGGCCGGGAGGTCACGGGGCGACTTCCCCAGCTGGCGGTGGGCAGGGCCGGATGAGCCGCGCGGTCATGAGGCCGAGCCTCCCGTCCCCGTCCCGGTCCCCGTAGCCCCAGCCAGCGGCACCGTGGCCACCACCCGGAACCGGTCGCCGTCCACAGCCCCGGCCTCCAACTCGCCGCCGACCGCCGTCAGCCGCTCCCGCAGCCCGACCAACCCCGACCCGCCCTTGCCGCCACCCCCGCCGTCATCACTGGCGCCGACATCGCCTCCCCCCGCCACCTTCGCCCCATCGTTCTCAACGGTGAGCACAACCCGCCCCTCCTCCACCCGCACCCCCACCACGCACCGCCCCGCATCCCCATGCCGCAGCACATTGGTCGTCGCCTCGCGGACCACCCACCCGAGCGCCGACTGCACCTCGACCGGTAGCCCGGCCGCGTCGCCGGTCACCTCGCAGTCGATGCCCGCCGCCGCCAACACGCCCTGCGCACCGGCCAGTTCGAGGCGGAGGTCGGCCTCGCGGTAGCCCCGTACGACATCGCGTACCTCCCGTTGGGACTCGCGGGCGATCCGCTGGACCTCGATCATCTGCTCCACGGCCTCGGTGCGCCCGCGCCGGGCGAGCTGCACAGCCAGTTCGCTCTTCAGCGCGATCACCGACAGGTTGCGCCCCATCACGTCGTGCAGGTCGCGCCCGAACCGGAGCCGTTCCTCGGCGACGGCGAGGCGGGCCCGGGTCTCGCGGGCCTCGTCGAGTTCGTAGACGGCGTCGAGGAGCCAGACGGAGAAGGCCGCGGTGAAGGCGAGACCGCCCGCGGCGAAGAGCACGGCCAGCCCGGTGCCGAGCGCGGCCGGTGCGGCCACCCCGAGCGGGAGTTGCGCGACCAGCGCCCCGCCGACCGCACCCGCCACCACCCCGAAAACCTGCCGCCGACCCCGCACCCCCAGCGTCAACGTCCCGGCGCCGAAGCCCAGCACCCCCACGAAGAGCGTGCTCGCGGCAGCCCGCACATGGTCGTCACCGGGGCCCCGTTCCCGCAGGACGAGCGCGGCGACGGCGATCAATGCCGTCACCGCCCCGAGGAACCACAGCAGCCGTACGGGCTGTGCCCGCCGACCGCGCGTCCAGTCGAGCGCCCGGGACGCGGTCGCGGAGCAGATCAGCGCGTGCACGGTCACGACCGCCGCCATCCAGGTCGCGGTACCCACCCCGACCTGCGCGAACAGCGGCAGCCCGATCGCGCCGACCTCGATCACGGCGAAGAAGTGGAAGGACCAACGGGTGTACGTCTCGACCTTCCCGGGCGTGCTCTTCCGCCCCCACCAGCCGCCCGAGCCTTCGCCCGATCCTCCAGGTGTCCGCATCTCTCGGTGCTCCCCGTGCTTGCCGTGCTCCGCGTACCTCAGCGCCGCGGCTCCCACCGGAACCACCGCCGTACAGCAAACACCGCGAGGACGGTCCAGGCCAGCGCGGTCAGGACGGCGCCCAGCGCGTCGTAGCCGGACAGGTCGCCGTTCCAGCCGCCGCTGATCAGCCGGATCGCGGGGGACAGCGGGAGGAACTGGCAGATGTCCGCGATCCGGTCGGGGAGGAGTTGGAGCGGGATGATGATCCCGGAACCGAGCATGGACGCGAACAGCACCGGCAGCGCGGTCACCTGCGCGCTCTCCGCCGTCCTGGTGATCGTCGCCGTGAGGGCGGCCAGCGCGGCGGCCAGGAACAGTCCGAACAGCAGCCCCAGGACGACGAGTTGGGGCATCGCGGGCGCCCCCGCGTCGAGCAGCAGCACACACGCCACCGCCAGCAGCACGGACTGCGCGAACCCGACGCACACCGCCGGCAGCGCGGTCCCCGCGAGGATCTCGGAGTCGCCCAGCTCCCCGGTGCGCAACCGCTTGAGGACCAGTTCCTCCCGCCGCGAGACGAAGGCGCTCACCAGCGACGAGTACACGGCGAAGAGCAACGAGAACCCGATCGCCGCCGTGAGCATCACCGCCCCGACCGACAGCCCCTCCCCCTTGAGATCCATCTGGTCGACCGCCGGCCGCACACTGAACGGCAGCGCCAACGGCACGAGCAGCGCCGTGACGACCGCACTCCGATTCCGCCCCAGCAACGCCAACTCGGCCCGCCCGAGCGCCCGCAACCGCCGTACCGGAGTAGTCGTAGCAGCCCTCGTAGCGGCTGTCGTAGAAGTCGTCGCACTCATACCGTCACCTCCTGCTCATGCCCGTGCTCCCGGGCGATCCCCAAGAACGCCTCTTCCAGCGAAGCCGACCGCACCTCAAGCCGCCGCAATGCGATCCCCGCCCCCTCGGCCCACACCAACAACCCGGTGGCAGCTCGCTGCAACTCCTGCGTCTCCAGCCGTACGACCCTCCCCGCCACCTCGTGCCGGACGACCCCCAGCGGGCCGAGCGGCGGCAGATCCCCCACGAAATAGCCAGAGGGCAGCTCGAACGAGATCCGCGACGGCCGCCCCGCCGTCACCTCGGCCGGTGTCCCGGTGACCGCGATGCGCCCCTCGCTGAGGATCGCGAGGCGGTCGGCGAGCCCCTCCGCCTCCTCCAGATAGTGCGTGGTGAGCAGCACGGTCGTCCCGCCGTCGCGCAGCGCCCGCACCAACTCCCAGGTGTCCTGCCGCCCTTCGGCGTCAAGCCCGGTCGTCGGCTCGTCGAGGAACAGCACCTCGGGCGACCCGAGCAGCGCGAGCGCGAGATCGAGCCGCCGCCGTTCACCCCCGGACAACTGCTTCACCCGTACGTCCGCCCGCCGCGCGAGCCCGACCAGCGCGAGCGCCTCCGCCTCGGGCCGCGCCCCGCTCGTACAGCCCGCCCACATCCGCGCGGTCTCCGCGACCGTCAGCTCGGACGGAAACCCGCCCTCCTGCAACATCACCCCGGTCCGCGGCCGTACGGCGGCCCGCTCGCTGTAGGGATCGTGGCCGAGGACGCGCACCTGCCCGCCGGACGCCGGTGCTAGGCCCTCCAGAAGTTCGACCGTGGAGGTCTTGCCCGCGCCATTGGTGCCCAGGAGCGCGAAGACCTCCCCGCGCCGCACGGAGAACGTGATCCCCCGCACAGCCTCGAACCCGCCCCCGTACACACGGCGTAGGTCAGTGACCTCAATCACGTGTTCGTGTTCGTTGGTGTCCATGACTTCAGCGTCGCCGTGACGGAGGCCCGGCAGCAGTGCGCGGTGTCATCACTCGGCATGACAAATGTCAGACGGGGACGACCTGTTGACGCGCATCGGGCGATGGATCGGGCATAGCAAAAACCCCGGTCCACTGGACCGGGGTCTTTCGCTGGAGCGGACGACCAGGTTCGAACTGGCGACCTCAACCTTGGCAAGGTTGCGCTCTACCAACTGAGCTACGTCCGCATTGCATCCGATCGGCTCTCACCGGTCGGCGCGAGCACCAGCCTACCCGATCCACAACAGTGGTCCGAACGGTGATGCTTGCAGAGCGGGTGACAGGAATTGCACACTGCGCCTTCCTCCTGGAAGGAGGATGTTCTGCTACTGAACTACACCCGCGTGTACTCCGTGAGCTGGGCCTTTCGGCCTCGCCCCTCGGCGTGCTCCGAACTCTAGCTGACCAGGAGGGGTGCAGCGCAAGTCGGTTGCCCCGAGGGGCCGATGACCGGCCGTCGGCCCAACTCATCGGCCCGTCTCACCCGGGGCTGCTCACTGCGCGGCGGTGAACGCCTCGTAGATCTTCTTGGGGATGCGTCCGCGCGCCGGCACGTCCATCTTGTTCGCCTGGGCCCAGGCCCGGACGGCCGCCGGGTCGGGGGCCACCTCGGTCTGGCGGTAGGCCTTGCCGGACCTCGACCGCTTGCGACCCGCGTCCACGTAGGGCGCGAGCGCCTTACGCAGTTTCTTGGCATTGGCTTGATTCAGGTCGATCTCGTACGACTTGCCGTCGAGCCCGAAGGCGATCGTTTCCGCCGCTTCCGAGCCGTCGATGTCGTCAAAGAGAGTGACCACGACCTTCTGCGCCACGAATATCGGTCCCTTCGTGCGACACCGGAAACCGCACTATCCGCGGGGACGCACGGAGACGTCACGGAGGTGCGGAGATGTCGACTGTCCGCCTGTTATTGGGCAAAGTATCGGCTATTGCCAATTCATTTGTACAGTGCCCGGCAATGCAATGTGAAGCCCGACTAAATCTTCCCGCGTGTCTCCGCGCAATAGGGAACCGGGATCGATCCGGGATCTTTCCCTGAACTTTTCGTGAAGACCCCCGCCCGACACCGGATCGTGATGGTCCTCACGTAGATTCCTACAACTCTACTCGCGTAGAAATTTTGTGCGGGTAGTCTGAAGTCACCTGTCGAAGACCCGCAGGAACACGCTCAGCACCACAACACCGGGAGTGCCAGTGGCACGCGTCGTAGTCGACGTCATGCTCAAGCCGGAGATCCTCGACCCCCAGGGCCAGGCGGTCCAGCGTGCGCTGCCACGCCTGGGTTTCGAAGGCATCTCCGACGTACGTCAGGGAAAGCGATTCGAACTGGAAGTTGACGGCCCGGTCGACGAGGCCGCGCTCGCCCGCATCCACGATCTTGCGGAATCCTTCCTCGCCAACACGGTGATCGAGGACTTCACCGTCAAGGTGGAAGAAGTGGCGGAGGCCGCCAAGTGACCGCTCGTATTGGCGTCGTCACTTTCCCCGGCAGCCTCGACGACCGCGACACCCAGCGCGCGATCCGTCTCGCCGGCGCCGAACCGGTAGCCCTCTGGCACAAGGACAAGAACCTCCACCAGGTCGACGCCGTCGTCCTCCCGGGCGGTTTTTCCTACGGCGACTATCTGCGCGCGGGTGCCATCTCCCGTTTCTCGCCGGTGATGGAGACGGTCATCGAGCAGGCGAAGTCGGGACTCCCCGTCCTCGGTATCTGCAACGGCTTCCAGATCCTCACCGAGGCGCACCTCCTCCCCGGCGCGATGCTCGGCAACAACCACCTGCACTTCATCTGCCGTGACCAGAAGCTGCGGGTGGAGAACGCGGACACCGCCTGGACCAGCGACTACGTGTCCGGCCAGGAGATCCACATCCCGCTGAAGAACATGGACGGCCGCTACGTCGCCGACGAGCACACGCTCGATGAGCTGGAGGCGGAGGGCCGCGTCGTCTTCCGCTACGTGGACATGAACCCGAACGGTTCGCTGCGCGACATCGCGGGCATCACGAACGCCGCCGGGAACGTCGTAGGCCTCATGCCGCACCCGGAGCACGCCGTCGAGGCGCTCGTCGGGTCCGGTCGCACCGACGGCCTCCCCTTCTTCACCTCGATCCTCAAGAAGCTGGTCAACGCATGAGCCGGACGCCTCTGGACACGGTCGAGCACGCGGCCGAGACCCCCGACGTCGAGCTGCCCTGGGCCGAACTCGGCCTGAAGAAGGACGAGTACGAGAAGGTCGTGGAGATCCTCGGCCGCCGGCCCACCGGCGCCGAGCTCGCCATGTACTCCGTCATGTGGTCCGAGCACTGCAGCTACAAGTCCTCCAAGGTCCACCTCCGCCAGTTCGGCGAGAAGGCCCCGCAGTCCGACGCCCTGCTCGTCGGCATCGGCGAGAACGCGGGCGTCGTGGACGTCGGCCAGGGCTACGCGGTCACCTTCAAGGTGGAGTCGCACAACCACCCGTCCTACGTCGAGCCCTACCAGGGCGCGGCCACGGGCGTCGGCGGCATCGTGCGCGACATCATCGCGATGGGCGCCCGCCCGGTAGCGGTCGTAGACCCGCTCCGCTTCGGCGCGGCGGACCACCCCGACACCAAGCGCGTCCTCCCGGGCGTCGTCGCGGGCATCGGCGGCTACGGCAACTGCCTGGGCCTGCCCAACATCGGCGGCGAGGTCGTCTTCGACGCCTGCTACCAGGGCAACCCGCTGGTCAACGCGGGCGCCATCGGCGTCATGCGGCACGAGGACATCCACCTCGCGAAGGCCTCCGGCACCGGCAACAAGGTCATCCTCTACGGCGCCCGCACGGGCGGCGACGGCATCGGCGGCGCGTCGATCCTGGCGAGCGAGACCTTCGACGACGCGAAGCCGTCGAAGCGCCCCGCCGTCCAGGTGGGCGACCCCTTCCAGGAGAAGCTCCTCATCGAGTGCACCCTGGAGGCGTTCAAGGAGAAGCTGGTCGTCGGCATCCAGGACCTGGGCGCGGCCGGACTCTCCTGCGCCACAAGCGAGTTGGCGTCCAACGGCTCCGGCGGCATGACGGTGACGCTCGACGACGTCCCCCTCCGCGACTCGACCCTCTCGCCCGAGGAAATCCTCATGAGCGAGTCGCAGGAGCGGATGTGCGCGGTCGTCGAACCGTCGAAGGTCGACCGCTTCCTGGAGATCTGCGAGAAGTGGGACGTCATCGCCACGGTCATCGGTGAGGTGACCGACGGCGACCGCCTGGAGATCTTCTGGCACGGCGGCAAGATCGTGGACGTCGACCCGCGCACGGTCGCACACGACGGCCCGGTCTACGAGCGCCCGTACGCCCGCCCGTCCTGGCAGGACGCGCTCCAGGCGGACGACGCCAACAAGCTTGCCCGGCCCGGGACTTCGGAGGAACTGAAGGCCCAGGTCCTGGCGCTGGTGTCGTCCCCGAACCAGGCGTCCAAGAAGTGGATCACGTCGCAGTACGACCACTTCGTGCAGGGCAACACGGTGCTGGCGCAGCCCGAGGACTCGGGCATGATCCGCATCGACGAGGAGACCGGCCTCGGGGTCGCCATCGCGACGGACGGCAACGGCCGGTACGCGAAGCTGGACCCGTACGCGGGCGCGCAGTTGGCGCTCTCGGAGGCGTACCGCAACGTGGCGACGACGGGCGCGAAGCCCCTCGCGGTGTCGGACTGCCTGAACTTCGGTTCGCCCGAGGACCCGGCGGTGATGTGGCAGTTCGCGGAGGCGATCCGTGGACTGGCCGACGCCTGCCAGCAGTTGGGCACGCCGGTGACGGGCGGCAACGTCTCCCTCTACAACCAGACGGGCGATGTCGCCATCCACCCGACCCCGGTGGTAGCGGTGTTGGGCGTCATCGATGACGTGGCGCGTCGCACGCCGGTGGCTTTCCAGGAGGAAGGCCAGCTGCTGTATCTGTTGGGCGACACGCGTGAGGAGTTCGGGGGTTCGGCCTGGTCGCAGGTGGTCCATGACCACCTCGGCGGCCTGCCCCCGAAGGTCGACCTGGAGCGGGAGCGGCTGCTGGCCGAGATCCTGATCTCCGCGTCCCGCGACGGCATGATCGACTCGGCGCACGACCTGTCCGACGGCGGTCTGATCCAAGCGGTGGTGGAATCGGCCCTGTTGGGCGAGAAGGGCGCGCGTCTGATCGTCCCCGACGGCCTCGACGCGTTCACCTTCCTCTTCTCGGAGTCGGCGGGCCGCGCGGTCGTGGCGATCCCGCGCTCGGAGGAACTCCGCTTCAACGACATGTGCGGGGCGCGGGGTCTCCCGGTCACGCGCATCGGCGTAGTGGACGGCAACTCAGTAGAAATCCAGGGCGAGTTCGCGTTCTCCCTGGAGGAGTTGCGCGAGGCGCACGAGGGGACGATCCCGGCGCTGCTGGCGTAACACCCAAGCGGGGAAAGGGCGTTCGCGGGATGGTCACGCCGACCGTCCCGCGAACGCTTTTTCATGGCAGGGCGAGGGTGGCGAGGAGCCGTAGCTTCTCGTCGCTGTCGGTGTCCTTGTCGGGGTAGTAGACGACGAGGATGACGTCGTCGATGGGGAGTTTGTCGCGGTGCAGCCGTAGGTCCCCGACGACGGGGTGGTGGACGGTGGTGGTGCCGCCGTCGAGGTCGCGGACGTCGTGCCGGGCCCACAGGGTGCGGAACCGGGCGCTGGACAGGGCGAGTTCGCCGACGAGTTCGACGAACCGGGGGTTGTCGGTGTCGTCCCCGATGGTCGTGCGCAGCGCGGCGACGAAACCGGCGGCGGCCTGCGGCCAGTCCTGGTGGAAGGCCTGTTCCTCGGGATCGAGGAGGGGCGAGCGCAGCCGGTTCTCGCCGGGCCGCAGACGCGGGGAGAACGCGACGGCCATCGGGTTGGCGGCCAGGACGTCGAAGGCCCGCCCCTCGACGAACGCGGGGATCCGCAGATGGGCGAGGAGCTGGTGCACCCGTGCCGGTACGTGCTCGGGCCGCTTGCGGCGCGGTGCCCTGGGGCGGGCGGCGGCGAGGCCGAGCAGATACGTCCGCTCGACGTCGTCCAGACGCAGGACGCGCGCGAGCGAGTCGAGGACCTGGGCCGAGGGGTTCTTGTCGCGGCCCAGGTCCAGGCGCAGGTAGTAGTCGGCGCTGATGCCGGCGAGCAGGGCGACTTCCTCCCGGCGCAGACCGGGCACACGGCGGTTGCCGCCGGCCGGGATGCCTGCCTGCGCCGGGGTGACCAGCTCACGCCGGGCGCGGAGACAGCTCCCGAGCCGGTTCTCGGATTCCTCGACCTTCGCGGAGACGCCCATGGATACATCCATGTCGACACGGTAGTGCGGTGCGCGGATCGCAGCGGGGGCCCTGACAGGACCCCGGACGAAGGGGGCACTGCCCCGCCGGACGGATCCCGCCAAGACTCACGGCATCTCCTAGTGAAGGGAAGACGTCGTGGATCTCTCCAACCGCACCGTTCTCATCGTCGGCGGGACCTCGGGCATCGGCCGGGAACTGGCTCACCGGTTCGCCGCGGCGGGCAGCACGGTTGCCGTGGGCGGCCGTGGCGAGAAGGCGCTTGCGCAGCTGGCCGGAGACGGCTTCGGCACGTTCACCGTCGATGTCACCGACGACGCCTCCGTCACCCGTGCCCGTGACGCCGTACTCGCGCGCCACCCCGAGCTGGACACGGTGGTGACCATGTCGGGCGTCATGCTCCTGGAGGACCTGCGCGACCCCGCGCACTTGGTCTTCTGGCCGATGGAGGAGCACTTCGGCGATGCCGCCCTGGACGCCGTACGACGGCAGTTCCTGGAGATGGTCGGCACCCGTGACCCGGCGGTCGGGCTGCACAGCGAACCGTTCGCCCGCCAGCTCCGCGAACTCGTCATGGGGACACCGGTGTTGATGGAGCGCGCGTTCCTGGCCGCGCAGAAAGGTACGCGGGACCTGGCCGCCCACCTTGCCGAGGAGACCGGCGACCTGATGCAGGCCACCATCGCCGCGCCTGACCGCCGGGCCCGTCAGCCGCCCCTCCCCGGAGGGTACTTCGCGAAAATGTGACACTGACACGAGTAAGTGTCACACTTTCCGAACCTACCCCCCGTCCCCCGGACCCCGCCGCGGCCACGGAATAGGCTCACCGCCATGCCCACGGCCAAGAAGCGCGCGCGTACGTACGACCCCGTCAGGACTCGCACCGCGGTGCTCGCCCAGTTCGGAAACGTGCGGGAGGCCGTCCGCGCCCTGTCCGACGAGCAACTCACCCTGCCCACACGCCTGGGCGAGTGGACCGTACGGGAGCTGGTCGCGCACATCGGGATGGCGGTCACCGCCGTACACCGTTCCCTGGACAGGCCGGCCCCGCCCGCGCAGAACGCCGTGATCCTCGACTGGCCCTTCGCCACCGCGGCCAACTCCTCCGCCATCGCCGACTTCACGCGCACGCTCACCGCCCAGCACCCCGACCTCGACGCCTACCTCGCCGACATCGAGCAGACCTTCACCGAACACCTCGACACCCACCCCGGTACCCGGCTGCTCGACACCAACGTCGGCGCGATGCCCCTGGCCGACTACCTCGTCACCCGCACCGTCGAACTCTGCGTCCACACCGACGACCTCAACGCCGCCGTCCCCGGCCTGGACATCCCCTACGACCGCCAGGCCCTCGCCGCCTGCACCCGGCTGCTGGCCGATGCCCTGGCCGTAAAGGCACCCGGTGGCTCGACCGAGGTCCGCATCCCGCCGTACGCCGTGGTCCAGTGCGTCGAAGGCCCCCGGCACACCCGCGGCACCCCACCCAACGTCGTCGAGACCGACCCCCTGACCTGGCTCCGGCTCGCGACCGGCCGGACGCGATGGACTGACGCCGTAGAAGAGGCGAAGGTCAGCGCGAGCGGCGAGCGGGCGGATCTGAGCGGACTGCTGCCGATCATGGGGTGAAGTGCCCCGGGGAATCCGGAAGGGAACCCGTCCCCCGCCCCTCCCGTCCCACCTCCATGGACAAACAGCGATTCACTCTCGCCGTCCTGGCCATCGTCCCGCTCGTGGTGGCGTGCGGCAGCGAGAAGACGACGAGCGGCAGCGGCAGCGGATCCGTCGAAGAACAGCGGTCCGTCACCGACGTCGACTGGCAGGTGCAGAGCATCACCGTGGCCGGTTCGGCACGACCGGTGCACGGCAAGCCGTACCTCGCCTTCGACGCCAAGACCGGCAAGGTCGGCGGCCGCCTCGGCTGCAACGCCGTCAACGCGACGGCGACCGTACGCGCCGGACACATCACGCTGGGCCGCCCGTCCACCACCCGAATGATGTGCGACGCCTCACTCATGGGCACCGAACGCGCCCTGCTCGGCCTCTTCAACGGTCGGGTCGACTACCGAGTCGATCACGACACCGCCACGCTGACCAGCGCAAACGGCGCGATCGTCCACGCACGCGCCGCCAAGTGATCCACTACCGGCGAGTAACCCGAATTCGGACCAGTGGTCGATCTCGCCTACACTCGGTGCCGTGCCACGTGGTGACGGTCGACTCAGTCATGATCTGCTCCCCGGCGAGAAAGGACCCCAGGACGCTTGCGGCGTCTTCGGAGTCTGGGCTCCCGGTGAAGAGGTCGCCAAGCTCACTTACTTCGGGCTCTACGCCCTCCAGCATCGAGGCCAGGAATCCGCGGGAATCGCGGTCAGCAACGGCTCCCAGATCCTCGTCTTCAAGGACATGGGCCTCGTGTCCCAGGTCTTCGACGAGACCTCCCTCAGTTCGCTCCAGGGTCATATCGCGGTCGGACACGCCCGCTACTCGACCACCGGCGCCTCCACCTGGGAGAACGCCCAGCCGACGTTCCGCGCCACCGCGCACGGCTCGATCGCGCTCGGCCACAACGGCAACCTGGTCAACACCGCGCAGCTCGCGGAGATGGTCGCCGACCTCCCCAAGCAGGAAGGCCGTACGCCCCGCGTAGCGGCCACCAACGACACCGACCTCCTGACCGCGCTCCTCGCGGCCCAGGTCGACACCGACGGCAAGCCGCTGACCATCGAGGAAGCCGCCCACGCGGTTCTCCCGCAGGTCAAGGGCGCCTTCTCGCTCGTCTTTATGGACGAGCACACTCTCTACGCGGCCCGCGACCCGCAGGGCGTCCGCCCGCTGGTCCTCGGCCGGCTGGAGCGCGGCTGGGTGGTCGCCTCCGAGTCCGCCGCCCTCGACATCTGCGGCGCCGCCTACGTCCGCGAGATCGAGCCGGGCGAGTTCGTCGCCATCGACGAGAACGGCCTGCGCACCTCCCGGTTCGCGGATGCGAAGCCCAAGGGCTGTGTCTTCGAGTACGTCTATCTCGCCCGCCCCGACACCGACATCGCCGGTCGGAACGTCTACCTCTCCCGTGTCGAGATGGGCCGGAAACTCGCCAAAGAAGCTCCGGTCGACGCCGATCTGGTCATAGCGACTCCGGAGTCCGGCACCCCGGCAGCGATCGGTTACGCGGAGGCCTCGGGCATCCCGTTCGGTGCGGGTCTGGTGAAGAACGCCTACGTCGGCCGTACGTTCATCCAGCCTTCACAGACCATCCGGCAGCTCGGCATCCGCCTGAAGCTGAATCCGCTGAAGGAAGTCATCAAGGGCAAGCGCCTGGTCGTCGTCGACGACTCGATCGTGCGCGGCAACACCCAGCGCGCGCTGGTGCGCATGCTCCGCGAGGCCGGTGCCGCCGAGGTCCACATCCGGATCTCCTCGCCGCCCGTGAAGTGGCCCTGCTTCTTCGGCATCGACTTCCCCACCCGCGCCGAACTCATCGCCAACGGCATGACCGTCGACGAGATCGGCGTCTCCCTGGGTGCCGACTCCCTGTCGTACATCTCCATCGACGGCATGATCGACGCGACCACCATCGACAAGCCGAACCTGTGCCGCGCCTGTTTCGACGGCGAGTACCCGATGGACCTCCCGGACCCCGAACTGCTCGGCAAGCAGCTCCTGGAGACCGAGCTGGCGGCCGGTCCGGCCGCCACGGCCGCGGCCGACGCGATCCGTCGCCCGTAGAAGCCCCGTATCACCAACCCGAAAGATCCCAGGCAATGTCTGAGACCCCTGTTTCCGGTGCTTCCTACGCCGCCGCCGGCGTCGACATCGACGCGGGCGACCGCGCCGTAGAACTCATGAAGGAGTGGGTGAAGAAGACCCAGCGCCCCGAGGTCCTCGGTGGCCTCGGTGGCTTCGCCGGGCTCTTCGACGCCTCCGCCCTCAAGCGGTTCGAGCGCCCCCTGCTCGCCTCCGCCACGGACGGCGTCGGCACGAAGGTCGACATCGCGCGCCGCCTCGGCGTCTACGACACGATCGGCCACGACCTGGTCGCCATGGTCATGGACGACATCGTGGTGTGCGGTGCCGAGCCGCTCTTCATGACCGACTACATCTGCGTCGGCAAGGTGCACCCCGAGCGTGTCGCGGCCATCGTGAAGGGCATCGCCGAAGGCTGTGTGCTGGCCGGCTGCGCCCTGGTCGGCGGCGAGACCGCCGAACACCCCGGTCTGCTGGGCCCGGACGACTTCGACGTCGCCGGCGCCGGTACGGGCGTCGTGGAGGCCGACCGGCTGCTCGGCGCGGATCGCATCCGGACGGGTGACGCGGTCATCGCGATGGCGTCCTCCGGACTTCACTCGAACGGGTACTCGCTCGTCCGGCATGTGCTCCTGAACCAGGCCGGTCTCGACCTGGACGCGCGCATCGACGAGCTGGGCCGGACCCTCGGCGAGGAACTCCTCGTGCCCACGAAGATCTACTCGCTGGACTGCCTGGCGCTGACCCGTACGACCGATGTGCACGCCTTCTCGCACGTCACCGGCGGCGGACTCGCCGCCAACCTCGCCCGGGTCGTCCCGGACGGCCTGCACGCGATCGTGGACCGCTCCACCTGGACCCCGGCCCCGATCTTCGACCTCGTCGGAAAGACGGGCCAGGTCGAACGCCTGGAGCTGGAGAAGACCCTGAACATGGGCGTCGGCATGATCGCGATCGTCCCGGAGGAGTCCGCGGACGTGGCCCTGGAGACCCTGGCCGACCGCGGGGTCGAGGCGTGGGTCGCCGGCGAGATCACCGAGCGCGGCGACCACGCGACGGGCGCGGAGATGGTCGGGGACTACTCGGTCTGATGAACGGCAGCACAAAACCCGGTCCGGCGGTGTAGCCCCGGACCGGGTGAGGTGCAGTTGTTCCGGAAATGGCGGAAACTGCTGCGAGGGACGCTGTTGCGTTACGCGCCGCGACGTTGCGACTGGGGACCGGACTCGTCGTCCTCGTCCTCGCCGTCGTCGTTATAGAGATCCGCGTACTGAGCGTACGGGTCGTCTTCTTCCTCGTCGTCGTCCTCGAACGGCTCGCCATTCGGCGGCTGGCTCGAAGTCGAAGCGCCCAGCTCATTGGCCAGACGCGAGAGGTCAGTCCCGCCGCTGCTGTACTTCAGCTGGCGGGCGACCTTCGTCTGCTTGGCCTTTGCCCGGCCGCGCCCCATGGCTCGACCCCCTCGGATACGGGGCTCCGTGGCCCCAGAGTCTTGACACGCGTTCATGATCTGGAACGGACTCTCCGTGGAGAGACCGGTCCGTAGGGCTTCCACGGTACCTGAGCCCGCGCCCATACGGTACGTCGCCCGCAGCACGTGCCGGGCTCCAGGACCCGCGAGGTGCCCTGTACTCGCTGGTCAACCGCGATTTTAACCACTTCTTGGCAGGCGACCCGCCGACGAACGTGAGAGTTCTCTCCAAGTCGTCGCCGACGGGTACCGAAGACGCCTGCCGAGCGGCTTAACGGAACCTCAGCGTCCGCGTGCGCCGACGGCCTCGTGCATCCGCTGCTCGGCGATCCGGTCGGCCGCGGCGGCCGGCGGAATACCATCTTCCTTCGCACGTGCGAATATTGCCAGCGTGGTGTCGAAGATCTTCGCGGCCTTCGCCTTGCACCGCTCGAAGTCGAACCCGTGCAGCTCGTCGGCCACCTGGATCACGCCACCGGCGTTCACCACGTAGTCCGGCGCGTAGAGGATCCCGCGGTCGGCGAGGTCCTTCTCGACGCCCGGGTGCTCCAGCTGGTTGTTGGCCGCGCCGCACACCACCGTGGCGGTCAGCACCGGCACGGTCGCGTCGTTCAGGGCGCCGCCGAGCGCGCAGGGCGCGTAGATGTCCAGCCCCTCGACCCGGATCAGCGCCTCCGTGTCGGCGACGGCCGTCACGCCCGTCGGGTGCTTGTCGAGGATCCGGCGTACGGACTCCTCGCGCACGTCCGTGATCACGACCTCGGCGCCCTCGTCCCGCAGGTGCTCCACCAGGTGGTGCCCGACCTTGCCGACGCCCGCGACGCCGACCGTACGGCCGCGCAGCGACGGGTCGCCCCACAGGTGCTGGGCACTGGCCCGCATGCCCTGGAAGACGCCGAAGGCGGTCAGCACGGAGGAGTCGCCGGCGCCGCCGTTCTCGGGGGAGCGACCGGTCGTCCAGCGGCACTCGCGCGCCACGACGTCCATGTCGGCGACATACGTGCCGACGTCGCACGCGGTGACGTACCGGCCGCCGAGCGAGGCCACGAACCGGCCGTAGGCGAGCAGCAGTTCCTCGGTCTTGTCGCGCTCCGGGTCACCGATGATCACGGCCTTGCCGCCGCCGTGGTCCAGACCGGCCATGGCGTTCTTGTACGACATCCCGCGGGCGAGGTTGAGCGCGTCGGCGACGGCCTCCTCCTCGCTCGCGTACGGGTAGAAGCGCGTACCGCCCAGGGCGGGGCCCAGGGCGGTGCTGTGGATGGCGATGACGGCCTTGAGGCCGCTGGCCCGGTCCTGACAGAGCACGACTTGCTCATGACCGCCCTGGTCGGAGTGGAACAGGGTGTGCAGGACGCCGTTGTCTACGTCGGTCACGGTGGTGACTCCTGGGTAAGTGGCGGCGGTTGGAGACAGGCTCCCGTAGGGGTGGCGGGTACCTGTCGCATGAGCGTAGAGCCTGCGTCGGGCCGCCATCCGTGCAGTGTTCAGGATCACCTACCGAAGGGGGGTGTCCGTGCGACGATTTGCATAGTTTTCCCGCGCGTTCGTGAGCGGGTTCCGGAGGTTTTCCCGACGGTCGGCGGGGGAGGGAGCAGGCGTGCCCAAGAAGGTGTCCTCGGTGATCGTCCCGTACGCGACCTATCTGCGCGTCTACGAGCCGCTGGCCGCCTTCCCCGAGCCGGAGCGCGGCCACTGGACGCGCTACGCCCGACGCCCCGACCGCCCGTCGTACCAGGACGAACTACGCCGCGCGCTCGCCGACTTGCTGCCCACCCCGCCGGTCCCGGTGCCGGTGCACGAGAGCGCCGACGCCTTCGTGGTGGAGGTCGACGGCGTGGTCTGCGTCTGCCCCTGGCGCACCCGGCTGCGCGGCTGGCAGGCCCTGGGAGACCTCGCGGAGGAGCTTCCGCCGCCGGTCCTGGACGCCGTACTGCCGCCGCTCGTACGGCACCAGGCCGCCCAGGACTACGAGCGCTGGCTGGCCCGGAATCCGGACGCCCGGCCGTGGATCCGGACGGCGACCTGGCAGGTGCCGCTGAACTGGTTCGTGCTCGTCGGCGACGAGGAGCGGCGCTATGACCAGGCGGCCGGGGACGTGCCGCCGATGCTGCGGTACCGGACGCCGATGGTGCAGGCGCGGCGGCGGGTGGCGCGGGCGCTGCGGGCCCTGAAGGACGCGATGGACGACGGGCCGCTGATCGAGGGTCTGGTGGACGTGGGGCGCTGGCTGGAGGAGTTCCATCCGCGGTCCCTGGTCGAGCTGGACTACGGCGGTCTCGTGCACGTCCTGCCGGCCGGCGAGCTGGAGGACGACCACTCGGCGGCGGACGTGGCCGCCGGCATCGAGGCGCTGCGGACCGGGGACGGGGCGGCGGCGGGCGAGGCGTACGGGCGGCTCGTGGAGCGCTGGCGGTCGGTCAGGGACCGGCGCTCGGCGAACTGACGCGGAGCCGGGCGGGGCGGGCTCGCCTTCGAACGTGGCTGACATCTTCGAACAGATGCGCATAGGATTCTTACGGTTCGTCAACACGGGACGTAGGTCCCGATCCGGACGTTTGATGCCAAGCGTGACGGACCGCACGTGCAGATGCCTTGCGCCGCTTGCCCCTCCTCATGCCAAAATAGGACAAGGAGTCCGGGGAGGACTCCATCCGTCATGCTTTGGGCGGAATCTCGGCATTGCGTGCTTTGGGGGGTCTGGATGACTCCTGATCGCCCCTGTGACTGATCGTCACAGTGGTGTGACTGTCCGCTATGGCATGGTCCATCGGCTTCCGTCGCTGATGGACACCTGGGAGGGCAATTCCATCGGTTTGGCCTACGCGGTTGGACAGATGGTGTAGTTGTAGTGCCGAGGACAAGCCGTTCGTCCTATAACCGACTCGACCCGCACACGCCATTTCGGGCAACGCGGGTCAAGGTGCAGAATTTAGAGGAAAGAACCGAGAAGGTTCGGTTCTCCCGAGGAGGCCGCTCATGACCGCTCGCACCCCTGATGCCGAGCCGCTGCTGACCCCGGCTGAGGTCGCCACGATGTTCCGTGTGGACCCCAAGACGGTCACGCGGTGGGCGAAGGCCGGCAAGCTCACTTCGATTCGCACGCTCGGCGGACACCGCCGTTACCGCGAGGCGGAGGTCCGTGCCCTGCTCGCGGGCATTCCGCAGCAGCGCAGCGAAGCCTGACCAACTGAATAAGGGCACGACGGCTAGTCCCCCAACCGGCCAAGGTGCCCGACAGCACAGCTCCAAGCGACGCGGGTTCTGCCCCAACAGGGCCCACGCCCAACGCTTTTGAAGCAACTTGAACAGGGTGCGTCGTAGATCGCGCTGGACTCCGCCGGGTCCAGCGCGATCTTTTTTGTGCCTGGTCGTGGGTCTGTGCGCGGCCGACAGGCCCTGGGCACGGGGTCCTGTGAGGGACCTTGTCGGAGTCTGGGGAGGGGTGTCGGATCTCCTGTGCGCGATCCTTCGTAGGGGTGCAATTGCACATATTAAATTGACCAGTTGTAGGTGAGTCGTAAGTTCCGACGTTTCAAAAACTTATGCGGTGACACCCGTCACATGCCAGATGGCTTGTTGCCTCTGACCTATGTGCGCTAAGAGGTTCCGCTCTCCGGGTCGTCCTGCGGCTCCGGCGCCGGAGGGGCGTCCATGGCCAGTCGCAGCAGGCGGTGGCAGATCGAACAGTGCCGGGTCGCATGGCGGTAGGAGCTGGCGGCCGACAGATGCGCACGGAGCAGGGCCCGCGTCTCGTGCCTGACCGAAGCCGCCATGTGCCACCTCCGTGGCCCTGCGTGGAACGGGGCCTGGTTTCTGGGTACCTGGAGGGTTGGGCGGCGTCAAGGGAGCGGTAGCGGCCATGAGGGCGCCAGAACACACGAAAGCCCGGGTCCGAAGACCCGGGCTCTTGTTTGATCTACTGCGGTCCTGACGGGATTTGAACCCGCGGCCTCCACCTTGACAGGGTGGCGAGCACTCCAAGCTGCTCCACAGGACCTTGATTCGCGGCACTTGATGGTGCGTTGTGCCGCGAGATGAGACTGTACAGGAGGCGGGCCCGCCTGGTCGAACTCACTCGGTGTGCAGGCGCTGTTACGGTGCGGCCGCGTCGATCGCCTTCACGATCCGCTTGTCGGAGACGGGGTACGCCGTGCCGAGGGCGTGGGCGAAATAGCTGACCCGGAGCTCCTCGATCATCCAGCGGATGTCCCGGACGGAGGACGGAACCGGGCGGCCCTGCGGGAGTTGCTCCAGGAGCCACGCGTACTCGTCCCGCATCTCGTGGACCTTCTCCATGCGGGTGGTGTCCCGCTGGACCCCGGTCGGCATCTGTTGGAGGCGGCGGTCCGCGGCCACCAGGTAGCGCATCAGGTCGGGGAGACGACGTATCCCCGCCGCCGTGACGAAGCCCGGCTTCACGAGGGCGTCCAACTGGGCGCGTACGTCCGCGAGGTTGGGGAGGAGCGCGGGGCTGTGTGCCGCCTTCAGGCGGCGCTCACAGGCCTGCCAGGCGGCCAGCACCTGTTGGACCTGGCTCACCGCGCGGACCGTCGTGTCGACGATCTCGGCGCGCACCTTCTCGTAGAGCTTCCGGTACGACTCCTCGTCCCACGCCGGTCCGCCGAAGTCGCCGATCAGCTTGTCCGCCGCCGCCAGCGCGCAGTCGTCGAACAGCGCCTGGATCGAACCGTGCGGGTTCGCGGACAGGGCCAGCTTCTGCGCGTTCGTGAGCTTCTCGGACGCGAACTTCGCCGGATTCACCGGGATGTTGCGCACGATGAGCCGGCGCGTGCCCTTCCACATCGCCTCCGCCTGCTCCTCCTCCGTGTCGAAGAGCCGTACGGAGACGGTGTCGCCGTCGTCGACCAGCGCCGGGTACGCCTTCACCGGCTGGCCGGCCCGGCGGGTCTCGAAGAGGCGGGTGAGGGAGCCGATCGTCCAGTCGGTGAGGCCCGTGCGCTCCAGGGACTCGCCGCCCTCGCGCTCGGCCGTCGCCGCGGCCGCCTGCGAGATGGCCTGGCGCGCCTTCGGCTTCAGGCGGACCTTCAACGCCTCCAGGTCCTTGTCCTCGGCGATCTTGCGGCGCCGCTCGTCCACGATCCGGAAGGTGATGAGCAGGTGGTCCGGGACCTTCGACCAGTCGAAGTCGTCGGCGGTGAAGGGGACTCCGACCATGCGCCTCAACTCGCGGGCCATGGTGGTGGGGAGGGGTTCCTGGAGGGGGACCGCCTGTGCCAGGAAGCGTTGGGCGAAGTTCGGGGCCGGGACGTAGTTGCGGCGGATCGGTTTCGGGAGGGAGCGGATCAGCTCCGTCACCACCTCTTCCCGCAGCCCCGGAATCTGCCAGTCGAAGCCCTCGTCCGTGACCTGGTTCAGGACCTGGAGCGGGATGTGGACCGTGACACCGTCCGCGTCCGCGCCCGGCTCGAACTGGTACGTCACCCGGAACTTGAGCCGTCCCTGATGCCAGGAGTCCGGATAGTCGGCCTTGCTGATGTCTCCCGCGCGCTCGTTGATGAGCATCGAGCGCTCGAAGTCGAGGAGTTCGGGCTCCTCGTGCCGCTTGTGCTTCCACCAGGAGTCGAAGTGGGCGCCGGACACGACGTGTTCGGGTACCCGCTGGTCGTAGAAGTCGTAGAGCGTCTCGTCGTCGACCAGGATGTCCCGGCGGCGGGCGCGGTGCTCCAACTCCTCGACCTCGGTGAGGAGTTTGCGGTTGTCGGCGAAGAACTTGTGGTGCGTGCGCCAGTCGCCCTCGACGAGTGCGTTGCGGATGAAGAGTTCGCGACTCGCCTCCGGGTCGATGCGGCCGTAGTTCACCTTGCGCTGGGCGATGATCGGGACGCCGTAGAGCGTGACCTTCTCGAAGGCCATCACGGCTGCCTGGTCCTTCTCCCAGTGCGGTTCGCTGTACGTCCGCTTGAGGAGGTGGCCGGCGAGGGGTTCGACCCACTCGGGCTCGATCTTGGCGTTGACGCGGGCCCAGAGGCGTGACGTCTCCACCAGTTCCGCCGACATGACGAAACGCGGGGTCTTCTTGAAGAGCGCCGAACCCGGGAAGATCGCGAACTTGGCGCTGCGGGCGCCGAGATACTCGTTCTTCGCGCCGTCCTTCACGTCCTTCATGCCGATGTGGGACAGCAGTCCGGCGAGGAGGGAGACGTGGACGCTCTGCTCGGCCGCGTCCTCCTCGTTGAACTGGATGCCCATCTGCTTGGCCACCGTGCGGAGTTGGCTGTAGATGTCCTGCCACTCGCGGATCCGGAGGAAGTTCAGGTACTCCTGCTTGCACATGCGACGGAACGCGGACGAGCCGCGCTCCTTCTGCTGCTCGCGGATGTACCGCCACATGTTGAGGAACGCGAGGAAGTCGCTCGACTCGTCCCGGAAACGGGCGTGTTGCTGGTCGGCCTGGGTCTGCTTCTCGGCGGGGCGCTCGCGCGGGTCCTGGATGGAGAGCGCGGCGGCGATCACCATGACCTCGCGCACACAGCCGTTCTTGTCGGCCTCCAGGACCATGCGGGCCAGCCGCGGGTCCACGGGGAGTTGGGCCAGCTTGCGGCCGGTCTGCGTGAGGCGCTTGCGATGGTCCTTCTCGTCCGGGTCCAACGCGCCCAGTTCCTGGAGGAGTTGGACACCGTCGCGGATGTTGCGGTGATCCGGCGGGTCGATGAACGGGAACTTCTCGATCTCCCCGAGACCGGCCGCGGTCATCTGCAGGATCACGGACGCGAGGTTCGTCCGCAGGATCTCCGCGTCCGTGAACTCCGCGCGGGCGAGGAAGTCGTCCTCGGAGTACAGGCGGATGCAGATGCCGTCCGACGTACGGCCACAACGACCCTTGCGCTGGTTGGCACTTGCCTGGCTGACGGCCTCGATGGGCAGCCGCTGCACCTTCGTCCGGTGGCTGTAGCGGCTGATCCGGGCGAAGCCGGGGTCGATGACGTACTTGATGCCCGGGACGGTGAGCGAGGTCTCGGCCACGTTCGTCGCCAGAACGATCCTTCGCCCGGTGTGCTGCTGGAACACGCGATGCTGCTCGGCGTGCGAGAGCCGCGCGTAGAGGGGGAGGACCTCCGTGAAGCGGTAGTTCTTCTTCGTCAGCGCGTCCGCCGTGTCGCGGATCTCCCGCTCGCCGGACAGGAAGACGAGGATGTCGCCCTTGCCCTCGCCCTGAAGCTCCTCCACGGCGTCACAGATCGCGGTGATCTGGTCGCGGTCGGAGTCCTCGGACTCGTCCTCCAGGAGCGGGCGGTACCGCACCTCCACCGGATACGTCCGGCCGCTGACCTCGATGATCGGGGCCTCGCCGAAGTGCCGGGAGAAACGCTCCGGGTCGATGGTCGCCGAGGTGATGACGACCTTCAAGTCCGGGCGTTTGGGCAGCAGTTGGGCGAGGTAGCCGAGCAGGAAGTCGATGTTGAGGGACCGTTCGTGGGCCTCGTCGATGATGATCGTGTCGTAGGCGCGCAGTTCGCGGTCGGTCTGGATCTCGGCGAGCAGGATGCCGTCCGTCATCAGCTTGATGAACGTCGACTCCTGGTTCACCTGGTCCGTGAAACGGACCTTCCAGCCGACGGCCTCGCCGAGCGGGGTGTCCATCTCCTCCGCGATGCGCTCCGCGACGGTGCGCGCGGCGATACGGCGGGGCTGGGTGTGCCCGATCATGCCGCGGACACCACGGCCGAGTTCGAGACAGATCTTGGGGATCTGGGTCGTCTTGCCGGATCCGGTCTCGCCCGCGACGATCACGACCTGGTGATCGCGGATCGCGGCCGCGATGTCGGCCTTCTTCTGGCTGACCGGCAGCTGCTCCGGATACGAGATCGCCGGGATGCGGGTGCGCCGCGCGGCCATCCGCTCCTCGCCGCGGGCGACCTCGGTCTCGATCTCGGCGAGGACGGCGGCGCGGGCCTCCGGCTTGTGGATCTTGCGCGCGCCTTCGAGCCTGCGCCCGAGCCGGTGCGCGTCGCGCAGGGTCAGCTCGGTCAGGCGGGAGGCGAGGTCGCCGAGGGCGGGGGCGGAAGTGCCGGGCGCGGAGGCGGGGTGCGTAGACATACGCCGTCCAGGATCTCACCTCGGCGAAATTCCTGGCGAATGGTTTGCCGGCGGGGGTTCTGCGGGTGGGTCAGGGTGCCGTTCCTGAGGGCTCCGCCCCCAGACCCCCGATCGGCCCTGAAGGGGCCTCGTCCTCAAGCGCCGGACGGGCTGGATATAGCCGGCCTGTGCTTGATCCGGTGCCGGCGTCTTGCTGCTGCTGCCGCTCGGCGTCCTGCTGCCTGCCGGCCTCCTTGGACATCGACTGGGCCGTGTTCGATACGGCCTTGATACCCAGGTACGCCGTCGTCAGGCCCGCCATCGCGGTGAACGCCGAGGTCAGGACACCCACGATCACCGCGCGGTCGCCGTTCAGCTGCCAGACGCCGAAGATCGCCACCGCCGTGATCGCGATGTTGCTGCCGACCACCGCGAGCAGTCCGTACCGCGCCCGTATCTTCTCCAGGTCGATGTCCTGGCCCATCGCGCCCCACCCTGTGTCGTCCGGGTTACGACGAAAGCCCCGTCCCGGTGGGACAGGGCTTTCGATCCGGTGGCTGGGGCCGGGATCGAACCGGCGACCTATCGCTTTTCAGGCGATCGCTCGTACCAACTGAGCTACCCAGCCACGAGATTCCTTGCGAAACCTCAGCGGTCCTGACGGGATTTGAACCCGCGGCCTCCACCTTGACAGGGTGGCGAGCACTCCAAGCTGCTCCACAGGACCTTGCTGTTGCGCGCGAACTGGCGGAGCCAGTGTCGCACACGGTGTTACGTGCCCCCAACGGGATTCGAACCCGTGCTACCGCCTTGAAAGGGCGGCGTCCTAGGCCGCTAGACGATGAGGGCTATCGGCCCGCCTGGGCGCTTCTCAGCGCGTCGGGGACGTGAGAAGCATATGGGATGGCGGGAGGTATCGCCAAAACGGTTTACGGGGCCGACGGGGAGGGGGTCCGGGACGGACTTGTGGGCCGACCTGAGGACTCGCTCGGGGACGGACTCGGGGACGGACTGGGTGACTGGACCGCGCCCGGCAGGTTCTCCTTCGGCAGGTGGCGGCTGACCTCCGCCGTCGTCAGGCCCAGGCCGCCGAGTTTGATCTCGTCCCAGGCCTGGAGGCGGTGGGTGTCGCGGTCGACGTAGAGGATCGACGCCTCGATCGGGTCGGGGTACTTGCCTTCCACCGCGCGCAGACCGCTGCCGCCCGTCGAGCCCTCGATGCGCAGGCGCGTGCCGTGCTTCATGACCTCGGTGCCCTCGTGGTGGAGGTGGCCGGCCAGCACGAGGGGGACCGCGCCGTCGGTCTGGCGGGCGGCCGAGGGTTCGTGGACCAGGGCGATGTCGACCGGGGTGCCGGCGGCCTGCTGGTCGCGGAGGGAGGAGGCGAGTTGGTCGCCGGCGAGTTCCTCCGCGTTGTCGGCGCCCGGTGCGGTCGAGCGGTCCGGGGTGAACTGGGGGTCGCCGATGCCCGCGAAGCGAATGCCCGCGACCGTTTCCGCCCGGCCCCCGTCCAGGACGTGCACGTTCTTCATCTTCTCCAGGTACCGCTGGGTGGCGAAGGAGTCGTGGTTGCCCCTGACCCAGACGTAGGGCGCACCCAGGTCGGCGATCGGGTCGAGGAAGCCGTTCTCGGCCGTCGTGCCGTGGTCCATGGTGTCGCCGGTGTCGACGATCACGTTCACCTTGTACTGCTCCACCAGCGACGCGATGATCTTCCAGCTCGCGGGGTTCAGGTGGATGTCCGAGACGTGCAGGACGCGGATCGTGGTCGGGTCCGGCTGGTAGGCGGGGAGCGTGGACGTGACGTCGTAGAGCTTCGTCACGTTCGTCACCAGGCGGGCCAACTCCTTCTGGTAGACGTCGAATTCGGTGACGATGTTGCGCGCGTTGCCGACCAGGGACGGGGCGGAGGAGAGCAGGCCGGAGAACTTCGGTTCGAGGATCGACTTCGGGTTCCAGGTCGCGTACGCCGTCGCTCCGGACGCGGCGAGGAGGGTCAGGGCGAGGCCGCCGGCGGCGAGGGCGCGGCGGGGGCGGCGGTAGACCGCGAGGCCGAGGGTCGTCGCGCCGAGGACCACGGCCGCGCACGACCGTACGGCGAGGTCGAGGGTGCCGTGTTCGACGTCGCGGGCGACCTCGTCCTGGAGGCCGGAGATGCGTTCGGGGTGGTCGACGAGAGCCTGGGAGCGTTCCGGGTCGAGCTGGTCGACGTTGACGTCCAGGCGGACCGGGGCGTGGTGGCTGTCGAGGGACAGGGCGCCGAGCGGGGAGACGTTGATCTTCGTGCCGCCGGTGAGGGACGGGCGCAGGGTCATGGTCGTGTTCATGGGACCGACCTGGGCCCGTACGTTGCCCACGATCAGCAGGCCGAGCCAGGCCCCGACCACGACGACCATGACGAGGCCGAGGGCGCGGGGCCAGGGGTGGGGCTGGGGGACGAGTTCGACGCTGGGGCGGGGACGGCGGGCGCGGTACTGGCGGATCAGGGCGTGCTGGGTTCGGCGGAGGCGGTTCAGGGCTGCGACGGGGACGCGGGCCATTGGTCCCGTATGCCCAGGGGTGGGGGCAGGTATGCGAGTGGGGCAGGCCCCTGTTCGGGGAAAGCGGCGATGACTGATCGGCGCCGTTGAGCGGGGTGTGATGGGCTCCGCGCCCCGACAGGGGCGGGGGGAACTGCGCGACAAGCCCCCACCGGCACAAGTCCCCACCGGCGCGCGGCCGAAGAACCGGCCGCCCGGCGGAGCGCCTAGCCCCAGCCCAGTTCGTGCAGGCGCTCGTCCTCGATGCCGAAGTGGTGGGCGACTTCGTGGACGACCGTGACGGCGACCTCGTGGACGACGTCCTCCGTGGTCGCGCAGTAGCGCAGGGTCGGGCCCATGTAGATCGAGATCCGGTCGGGCAGGACGCCGGCGTACCACTCGCCGCGCTCCGTGAGCGGTGTCCCCTCGTAGAGGCCGAGCAGCTCGGGGTCGGACGGGTCGGGTTCGTCCTCGACGAACACGGCCACGTTGTCCATGACCCGCGTCAGCTCGGGCGGGATCCGGTCCAGGGCCTCACTCACCAGCTCTTCGAACGCCTCGCGTGTCATTTCCAGCACAGGTCCATTGTCCGGGACGAACGCCGGTTCGGGGCTGCGGGCGCGGAGGCAGCGGGCCGAGCCTGTCCGGTATGTGCTCGAAGTCGGTTCCGGGAGACGGGAGTTGGGGTGGCGCGGTGGGTGCCCTAACGGCGATTCCCGGTCGGTGAGGGGCTCGAACGGGTCGGGAACCGGTCTTCTCCGGCCAGGAAACAGGGGCCGGCGGTGCGGCGCGTGTCTTCCGGTGGGCGGTGGGAGTTGAGAGGGGGACTCCCTTTTTCCGCCCTCGGAGGTGGCCCCGTGCGCCCCATGTACGTACCCGTCCGTCTGGCCGCCGCGGTCGCCGTCGTCGCCGCTGCCGCCGGCTGCATGAGCGTGGGCGACGACGCGGGCGGCGGTGCCAAGCCCTCGCACTCCGCCGGGCAGCACGCCGGTGAGGCGCCGGACGGCGGTTCGGGGGTGCCGGGGGGCGGGACCGGGTTCGGCGGGTCGGCGGGGGACGGCAAGCACGGGCACGGGAAGCCGAAGCCGGGGGAGTCCGCCTCGGGTTCGGCCTCGCCGAGCGCGCCGGGGGGTGCGGCGAGTCCGTCCGGCTCCAAGGCGCCCGGACCGGGCACGAGCCCGAAGCCGGGGGTGCCGACCACGGCCGCGCCGCAGCCGACCCCGACGCGGGCCAGCCCGTCCCCCGACCCGACGCCGCCCCCGACGCCGCAGTCCCCCGCCCCGACCGTCGCGGAGCCCTCGTCCTCCGCGCACGAGGACCCCGTACCGCAACTGGTGGACCGGGAACCGGCGCCGGCGGCCGGGTCACCGGCGTAGCAACGGGTGTGACGTACGTCAATGCGGGGCGGTTTGCGTCGGGGGGTGGTGGGTGCGTAAGGTGGCAGATCGTTTGATCCCATTGCCCGGCGCCACTGTAGAGCGCGCCGTGTGGCGCGTACTCTCCCTTGCCGTGGCGGACCGCATTGAGGCGGTCGATAGCGAATCACGGAGTTGACGGGCGCGTGCCGACGGATACTCCGGAAGGTTTCGCATTCGCATGTCCATTTCCAGTACTGATCACATCGTCATGCCCGAGAACGAGAACGAGGGTGACGAGACGGCCGTAGAGGCCACCACCGAGGCGGCCCCCGAGGTCACCTTCGCGTCGCTCGGTCTCCCCGAGGGCATCGTGCGCAAGCTCGCGCAGAACGGTGTGACAGCCCCCTTCCCGATCCAGGCGGCGACCATCCCGGACGCCCTGGCCGGCAAGGACATCCTCGGCCGTGGCCGCACCGGCTCCGGCAAGACCCTCTCGTTCGGTCTGCCGCTGCTCGCGACGCTGTCCGGCGGCCGCACCGAGAAGAAGCGCCCGCGCGGCATCATCCTCACCCCGACCCGCGAGCTGGCGATGCAGGTGGCGGACGCCCTGCAGCCCTACGGCGACGTCCTCGGCCTGAAGATGAAGGTCGTCTGCGGCGGTACGTCCATGGGCAACCAGATCTACGCCCTTGAGCGGGGTGTCGATGTGCTGGTCGCCACTCCCGGCCGCCTGCGCGACATCATCAACCGCGGCGCCTGCTCCCTCGAAGACGTGCGCATCGCCGTCCTGGACGAGGCCGACCAGATGTCCGACCTGGGCTTCCTGCCCGAGGTCACCGAGCTGCTCGACCAGATCCCGGCCGGCGGCCAGCGCATGCTGTTCTCGGCGACGATGGAGAACGAGATCTCCACCCTGGTCAAGCGCTACCTCAAGGACCAGGTCACGCACGAGGTCGACAGCGCGCAGGGCAACGTCACGACGATGTCCCACCACATCCTCATCGTGAAGCCCAAGGACAAGGCACCGGTCACCGCCGCGATCGCCTCCCGCAAGGGCCGCACGATCATCTTCGTCCGCACCCAGCTGGGCGCCGACCGTATCGCCGAGCAGCTGCGCGAGTCCGGCGTGAAGGCCGACGCGCTGCACGGCGGCATGACGCAGGGCGCCCGTACGCGGACGCTGGCGGACTTCAAGGAGGGTTACGTCAACGCGCTCGTCGCGACCGACGTGGCCGCCCGCGGTATCCACGTCGACGGCATCGACCTGGTCCTGAACGTGGACCCGGCCGGCGACCACAAGGACTACCTGCACCGCGCGGGCCGTACCGCGCGTGCCGGTCGTACGGGCACCGTCGTGTCCCTCTCGCTGCCGCACCAGCGCCGTCAGATCTTCCGGCTGATGGAGGACGCGGGCGTCGACGCCGGGCGTCACATCATCAACACCGGTACGGCCTTCGAGCCCGAGGTCGCCGAGATCACCGGCGCCCGTTCGATGACCGAGGTCCAGGCCCAGTCCGCGGGCGACGCCGCGCAGCAGGCCGAGCGCGAGGTGACCCAGCTCACCAAGGAGCTGGAGCGCGCCACGCGCCGTGCCGCCGAACTCCGCGAGGAGTCCGACCGTCTGATCGCCCGTGCCGCGCGCGAGCGGGGCGAGGACCCGGAGACTGCGGTGGCCGAGGCCGCCGCCGTGGTCGAGGCCGCGGCCGCCGAGCAGGCGGCCGTCGCCGAGGCGCCGGTGCGCGAGGAGTCCTCCTCCTACGACCGTCCGCGCCAGCAGCGTGACGACCGCGGCAACTACGAGCGCCGTGACCGCGGGAGCAACGACCGCGGCGGTGACCGCGGTGGCCGTTCCTTCGAGCGTCGTGACGACCGTCCGTCCGGTGGTTTCCGCGGCGGCAACGACCGTGGCGGCCGTTCTTTCGACCGTGACCGTCGTGACGACCGTCCGTCCGGTGGCTTCCGCCGTGACGACCGCGGTGGCAACGACCGCGGCGGCGACCGTGGCGGCTTCCGCCGTGACGACCGTCCCTCGGGCGGCTTCAACAGCAACGACCGTCGGGACGGCGACCGCGGTGGCCGTTCTTTCGACCGGCGTGACGAGCGCCCCTCGGGTGGCTTCCGCCGTGACGACCGTGGCGGCAACGACCGCGGCGGCGACCGTGGCGGCCGTTCTTTCGAGCGTCGTGACGACCGTCCGTCCGGTGGCTTCCGCCGTGACGACCGCGGCACCGGCGCCGGCACCGGCACCGGCGCCGGCAACGACCGTCCGGCGTCGGGCGGCTTCCGCCGCGACGACCGTCCGGCGACCGGTCACCGGGGCAGCGACCGCCCGTTCAACCGTGACCGCCAGGGCGACCGCCCCGGCTTCCGCGCCGGCGGCCACGACCGTCCGGGCCACCGCGGCACGACCGGCACGGGCACCGGCACCGGCACCTTCGGCCGCCGCGACGACAAGCCCCGCTGGAAGCGCAACGGCTGACGTCAAGTGACGTAGCACAGCAGTGAGATGGCCCCCGCCCGGGATCGGGCGGGGGCCATTTTCTGTGCGGGCTTCCCGCCATGCGCCGACTGTATGATCAGCCGACTTCTGTGGGGGATGTGACGGCTGGGGGCCGGGGGCAGCAGGCATGCCATGCATCCCTCTCTTTTCTGGGGGAGGACTTCTTGGCTCGCCATGCTTTCGTCGCCGTCGCCACCTCGGCGGTGCTCGCCGCCGGGCTGGGGCCCTTGCTGCCGACACCCGCGTCGGCCGTGGGCACGGCGCAGGAGACGGTCGTACCGGCCACGCTGCGCAGTACGTACACGACGGCGTCGCTCTCCTACCCCGACACCACCTCGGGCGGGGACGGAGCGGGCCGCCAGGGCGTGTTCCACCGGCTGGAGGGCCGCGGAGTGGTGTGGACGCGCTACTCGGACGGCACGTCGTTCGACGTGCCGGTGGGCGCGGGCACGGTGGCCACCCTGAGCACGGGCAGCGACGTCCTCGCGAACCGCTACAGCGACGGCCGCTACGTCCTGTGGAACGCCGTCGACGGCGCCTCGACCACCGTTCAGGTGCCCGCGGGACAGTCCGTGTACGCGGGCGTGTTCGGCGGCATCGTCGGCACCCTGGAGAACGTCACCGCCGCGGACGGGACCACCACCAGGGTCAAGCACCTGCTGTCCGCGGGCCCCGACGGCACCACGCGCGATGTGATCGTCGGAGACGGCGCGCCCGAGGGCATGACGATCGCGGGGCCGCTGCGGGGCGATGCCTCAGGGATGATCTTCCTCGCCCGACTGGACGACTCCGTCCGCATGGTCGACGTCGACCCGGCGACCGGCCGGGTCCGTGGCTGGACGCCTCCGTTGCCCTCGGGTTACCTGTCCGCCAAGATCTCGCCCGAGCACCTCGTCGTGTACAGCGGCGCCCAGAGCCGGAAGGCGCTCGTCTTCTCCCGCTCGGACCTGTCGGCGGCGCCGGTCGAGGTCACCTTGGACACCAGCAGCAGCGGCACCGCCACGGCGGACGACCTCTCCGTGGTCGGCGACTGGCTCGTGCACCGCCCCGGCAGCCTGGGCCAGGTGACGGCGGTGCCGATCGCCGGCGGCGCCCCGGTCACCCTGATCACCTCCTCGAACTCCGGCGTCTCCGCCGTACCGGACGGCACCGCCGTGGTGATCGGCCGCACCGGCGCCGACGACTGGGGCATCCAGCGCATCGAGGCCGGCCCCGACGGCAAGCCGGCCGTCACCCTCGTCAAGCCGCTGCCGAAACCGCCGTACAAGATCCAGGGAATCGCCCTGGAGCAGGGGCGGTTGACGGTCGCGGACAGCAGCTGGGGCGGGGTTCGCGACGACTACGTGCGGACCGTCGCCGCGACCGGTACGCCCACGTTCGGGGCGCGGTCCTCGTACGACGGGACCGATCTGCTCGTGGGCGACTGCCCGGACACGGAGATCGGCTGCTCGCAGCTGTACGGCACGGACGACAACCGTGCGGTCTGGCTGTCGAAGAAATCGGCCGACTACGACCGTCTCACCGTCAGCGGGTCGGGCCCGTACGACTACTGGGAGGAGTCGGTGCCCGCCGGCGGCCGGATCACCGACGTCTCCGGCCGGTACCTGATCCACACCACGGCGACCGCCCAGACCGTCTACCGGATCGGCAGTAGCACTCCGGCGCTCACCCGCACCCCCGGCGCCGCCGCCCTCTCCGGCGACACCCTGTGGACGCCGGGCACCACCCCCGGCACCCTCACGGCGTACGACCTCACCACCAAGAAGACCACCGAGACCCTCACCACGAACGCGGGTTGCGCACCCACCGAACTGCGGGCCAACGGCCGTTGGCTGTACTGGAGTTGCGCCGACGGCACAGCCGGCGTCTACGACCGTACGGCGAAGAGGTCCATGCAAGTCCCTTCCGGCGAAGGGGAGTTGGGCGACGGATTCGTCGTCACGCACGACCGGCGGGCCGGGCAGCTGGTCCTCACGACGGTCGCGGACGGCACCCCCGTGAGCCGGGTGATCGGCGCGCTGCCCGACACCGGGGTCTCCCAGCGCGAGGTGCGCTGGACGGTCGACGAGTCCACCGGGAACGTGGCCTACGTCGACGACCAGGAGCGCGTGCACCTCGTACCGACCGGCGTGACACAGCAGCCGCTGCGGCTGCTCGCCCCGGTCGACTCGGCGGCCACGCTCGGCGCGCGGGAGATCGACACGACACCGTCCACCCTCACCACCCTGCTGCTGTCGAAGCCGGCCGCAGGCTGGCGGCTGACCGTGCGCAGCCGGGCCACCGGCAAGGTCGTGGACACGCGGGACGGCGGTGAGACGCGCGGCGAGGTGAAGGTGGGCTGGTTCGGGACGGACGCCAAGGGGGCGTTCCTGACGAACGGGTCGTACGACTGGACGCTGTCCGTCACGCCGGCCGACGGGGTCGGCGCCCCGGTGACGGCGAGCGGCACGGTCAAGCTGTTCGACGCCGCGCCGGCCCGGCACGACCACATCGGCGGCGACGCGGTCGGCGACCTGGTCACCCTCAGCTCCTCGGGCACGCTGGCCTTCCGGCAGGGCTCGGGCAAGGGCACGTTCTCCGCGTCGGTCGGCGGCGGTACCGGGTGGACGACGGCCGACAAGGTGGTGCCGGTCGGAGACCTGAGCGGGGACCGCTGCAACGACGTCCTGGTCCGGCTGAAGACCGGGGCGCTGCGGGCGTACAAGCCGGACTGCGGTGGGGTGTTGAAGCCGTCGACGGCGTACACGTCACTCGGGACGAGCGGCTGGAACCAGTACGACGTGCTGACCGCGCCCGGCGACATCAGCGGCGACGGCCGCCCGGACCTGGTCGCCCGCAACACGTCCACCGGGGACGTCTACCTCTACAAGGGCACCAGCGCGGGCAAGCTGTCCGCGCGCGTGAAGCTGTACTCCAACTGGAAGACGTACAAGAAGGTCGTCGGCGTCGGTGACATCAACGGCGACGGCATCGGCGACCTGATCGCCCAGGACAAGTCGAACACCGTGTACCGCTACTACGGCACCGACAAGGGCACGTTCGGGGCGCGGGCGAAGCTGTTCACGGCGTGGGGCGGGTCGTACGACACGGTGGTCGGGGTCGGGGACATCACCGGGGACGGGAGGGCGGACCTGGTCGAGCGGGACTCGGCCGGGGTGCTGTACCGCAACAGCGGTGACGGGAAGGGGTCGTTCGGGGCGCGGGTGAAGATCTCGGGCGGGTGGAGCGGCTACAAGGGCGTCTTCTGATGTGACTCGTATGTGACTCCTAGGGCGTTTTCTGGCCACATCGAGTCCTTATCGATTCCTTAAGTGGCGCATGTCACGCGCCCGGTGAGGGAATCGCTGGGGGCATGACAGATGACGCCATAGCGAGTGGGCTGTCAAAGGGAGATCCCCCCGGTCTCTCCGACGAAGAACGGCTTGCCCAACTCGGCTACACGCAGGTTCTCGCCCGCCGCATGTCGGCGTTCTCCAACTACGCGGTCTCCTTCACGATCATCTCGGTCCTGTCGGGCTGCCTGACGCTGTATCTGTTCGGCATGAACACGGGCGGCCCGGCCGTGATCATGTGGGGCTGGGTGGCCGTCGGCCTGATGACCCTCTTCGTCGGCCTGTCGATGGCCGAGATCTGCTCCGCCTACCCGACCTCGGCGGGCCTGTACTTCTGGGCCCACCGCCTGGCGCCCCCGCGCACGGCGGCGGCCTGGGCGTGGTTCACGGGCTGGTTCAACGTCCTCGGCCAGGTCGCGGTGACCGCGGGCATCGACTTCGGCGCGGCGTCGTTCCTGGGCGCGTACCTGAACCTGCAGTTCGACTTCAAGGTGACACCGGGCCGCACGGTCCTCCTCTTCGCCGCGATCCTGATCCTCCACGGCCTGCTGAACACCTTCGGCGTGAAGATCGTCGCCATCCTCAACAACGTGAGCGTGTGGTGGCACGTGGTGGGCGTCGGCGTGATCGTAGGGGCTCTCACCTTCGTCCCGGACCACCACCAGTCGACGACGTTCGTCTTCACGAAGTTCGTGAACAACACCGGCTGGGGCAGCGGGGTCTACGTCGTCCTGCTGGGCCTCCTGATGGCGCAGTACACCTTCACCGGCTACGACGCCTCCGCCCACATGACGGAGGAGACCCACGACGCGTCTACGGCGGGCCCGAAAGGCATCGTCCGCTCCATCTGGACGTCCTGGATAGCCGGCTTCGTGCTGCTCCTGGGCTTCACGTACGCGATCCAGTCCTACGACAAGGAGTTGGGCTCGCCGACGGGCGCACCCCCGGCCCAGATCCTCCTCGACGCCCTGGGAGCGACGGCGGGCAAGCTGCTGTTGCTGGTGGTGATCGGCGCGCAGTTGTTCTGCGGGATGGCGTCGGTGACGGCCAACAGCCGCATGATCTACGCCTTCTCGCGCGACGGCGCGCTGCCGTTCTCCCGCGTCTGGCACACGGTGAGCCCGCGCACGCGGACGCCGGTGGCGGCGGTGTGGCTGGCGGCGGGGGGTGCGCTGGTGCTGGGCCTGCCGTACCTGATCAATGTGACGGCGTACGCGGCGGTGACGTCGATCGCCGTGATCGGCCTCTACATCGCGTATGTCATCCCGACCCTCCTACGGCTGGGCAAGGGGGACGACTTCCAGCGCGGGCCGTGGCATCTGGGCCGGTGGTCGCGGCTGATCGGGACGGTGTCGGTGGTGTGGGTGATCGTGATCACCGTCCTGTTCATGCTGCCGCAGGTCTCACCGGTCACCTGGGAGTCCTTCAACTACGCGCCGGTGGCGGTACTGGCGGTCCTGGGCTTCGCGGCGGCCTGGTGGTTCGCCTCGGCCCAGCACTGGTTCCTGAACCCGGAACATGCGCGGACGAAGGCGCGGGAGGCCGGGCGGGCGGGGGCGCCTGAGCCGGTGGATCCGTAACACGGTGCGCCCGAAACGGTAGATCCGTAATACTCCGGACCAGTCGGTCCCTTGTCCCGGCCCTTCTTCCGGCCCTGCTCGCACCCTGTTTCGCCGTCCGGCGCGGCCGTGTCCCCGATACCCGATCGGAGACACGGCCACCTCCCGCTATGCTCGGGGAGGCAACATCGCGAGGACCCTTAGCTCAATTGGCAGAGCAGTGGACTTTTAATCCATTGGTTGTGGGTTCGAGTCCCACAGGGTCTACCGGTGGTGGGCGGGGGTTATGGCCTCTGACCTGCTGTGCAGCGTCTGATTCGACTTTGGTCGGGTTGGGCGCTGCTTTGGTTTCGGGGCTGGTGAGCGTGCAGCGTGCCCTGTGCTGGCCCGGCGTCACGGCCGCGTGTGCAGCAGCCTTGGAGCAAGCAGCTCCAGCACTTCCTCCCAGCGGTAGCGGTCGGCTCCGCCGCCAGCCTTCGGCCGGTGAGGTTCGTACGAGCCGATCAGGATCCCCATCTCGCGCAGCCGTTCCAGGCTCTGCCCGTACGCGGGGTGGGCGGCCTGGGCCGAGTTCAGGTACGGCAGCACGGCGACCGGAACGCCCATGGCGGGTGCTTCGCACAGGATGCCCAGGGCGAGGTTGTCCGAGATCCCGGCGGCCCATTTGTTGACGGTGTTGAAGGTGGCCGGGGCGACCGCGATCGCATCAGCGGGCCGGGTCGGGCGGGGTTGGTCCGGTGTTCGCCAGGCTGAGCGGATAGGGAGACCGGTCTGCGACTCGACCGCCTCCATGTCAAGGAAGCCGAGTCCTTGCGGGGTGGCGACGACACCGACGTCCCAGTTCCGTTCCTGCGCTGCGGTGATCAGCTTGCCGACGTCGGGGGCGACTCCGGCCGCGCAGACCACGATCTGGAGGAACGGCTTGTCGGGCTGAACGTCCATCAGACTCTCTCCGTAGTGGTTGTACGTCCGAGCTCGGAGGGGTGCCCGAGGCTTCGCCGGATCACCCGGTCGCTCGCGCGCAGAGCCGCCGTCAGTTTTCCTTGCAGCTCCTCCGGGATGGTCCCTGCCCCAAGGGCACAGGCGCGCACCAGTGCGTGGTAGTCCTGCACTTGCCGGGCTGTGGCGATCGCGGTGAGCAGAGGGCGGGCCAGGTTCTCGCGGGCTGCGTAACCGTCTTGGGCGTCCGTCGTCCTGCGGTGGAGGTCGTCGACGATGCGGTGAGCAGCGGGCGCCTCCGCAGAACCGATCGCGTCGAGGATGGTAAGTCCGAGCCGGGTGTCGAAGACGGTCATCCCGGGTGCGCTCTTCCGCTCGAAGTAGGTCGTCACCAGGTCCGCCAGGTGACCGTCGAACGGTTGCCCGGCGTCTCGGCGGCACAGGACGGACAGGCTTGTGGTGACGGCTTGCTCCCATGAATCGCCGGGCATCGTGGCGGCGAGGAGAGCGCTGGCCTGTGCCGTGTCACCCTCAACTAGGGCGGCCAGTACGGCGACTTGGCGCCCATCGAGCATTCGCTTGCCCACGCCACGGTGAGCTTCGATGTGTGTCAGGGCCTCGGCCCAGCGTCCCGCGGCGGTGAGGGTCCGCGTGCCGTCGGCGAGGAGCACGCGCCACAGCCACGCGCGGACTTCCTGGCGGCTCTCGGCGGTCGCTGTGAGGTCCGCCGGTACCGTGACGCCCTCGAATTCAGCCCCTGCGCCCGCGCCGACGGCTGCGTACAGGTCGAGCAGCCGTTGACGTCCGTCGTCGCCGTGGCCTGCACGGATCTGGAGGCGGGCGAGGTTGACGACCGGTTCCAGTCCCCGAATTGCACTCATGCCGGGCAGTGGGCAGGCATGGAGGTAGGCAGCGGCGTGCTGATGGCACATCTCGCGTGCGAGGTCGGGGAGGCCGAGGTCGGAGGCGATGAGCGCGGCCTGGTTGTAGACGGCTGATGCGAGGCCTTGGTCGGTCTTCTTCACTGCGGTGTCGGCCAGGTCGGTGAGCGCGCGTACGCGCTGAGGCAGAGGTGGGCAGGCGGGCCGGAATCGCGCGACGAGTGGGAAGCGCTGGGCTATGGGTCCGTGCGGGTCCATCGACTCCTCCGGCGTGAGTGAGAACTGGTGAGGAGACGGTGGCTGCCAGTCGTAGGCCGGCGGCCACCGTCTGCTACGTGCCGGGCGTCACTGCCAGTTGACGACGATCCGGTTCAGTGGGGTGTCGAGAGCGAAGAGGCCGGGGCGCTGCTCGATGGCGGGGGCGTAGAGGGGCTGGATCTCGAACTTCGCCTCGCAGCTGCGGTATTCGCGGTCCCAGGTGCGGATGGCATCGGCGACCTTCGCGGCCAGTTCGTCGCTGCCGGGACCGTGGCCGATGACCCCGAACTCCCAGAGCTTGCAGCCTTCGGGGGTCTTCTCCTTCGACGGGCGCCGCGCCAGGTAGGTGACGGCGCCCTTGTCCACGACAGCGGTGGAGGAAGGGTAGGGGTCCTCGGTGAGCAGGTCGCCCTTGGCGTTCTGGGGGAACAGCATTCGGATCAGGCCGGAGGGAATGGAACAGGTGACGAAGAGTTCCATCCACTCCGGTGACTCCATGGCCTGGACCGTCATGCCGGTCCATTCTTCGGTACGCGGCTGGTCCAGGACACTGGCAAGGGCGTCGGCGTCGGTGTTCAGTCCGGCCGGGGCTTGAAGTCGTACCGTCCCGTCCGTGCTGAGCGGGATGACTCGGCGGTCGTCGTCGGCGATGCCCTGCCTGAGCGGCATGAAGGTGTTCATCTGGCTGCCGAGGGAGACCCAGCGGCCGTCGCGCTGCTCGTAGGCGATGGAGCGGGAGACCGTGCCCTTGAGGCGTTGGGGGACGAGGAGCCTTCCGCCGGGGGCGAGTTGCTGCAGCCAGGCGTGCGGTACTCCGTGTGCGCCGACGGTGGCGATGATGCGGTCGTACGGTGCTCCCTCGGCGTAGCCGAGTGCTCCGTCGCGGGTCACAGCCTCGACGTTGGTGATCCCGGCGGCGGCGAGGTGCGCGCGGGCGCCCTCCACGAGGTCGTCGTCGACGTCGAGGGTGGTCACGTGTCCGTTCTCGCCGACCAGGTGGGCGAGCAGGCCGGCGTTGTAGCCGGTACCGGCGCCGAGTTCGAGGACACGCTGGCCGGGTTGGACGTCGAGCTGGTCGAGCATGAGGGCGACGATGCTCGGCTGGGAGGCGCAGGAGATCGATGTGCCGACGGTGTCGTACTTGATGTGCACCGGTGCGTTGGCGTAGGCGTCTTCGAGTGGCGCTTCGGGCACGAAAACGTGGCGGGGTACGGTCCGCAACGCGGTCTCGACGGCGCTCGTGCGGGCGTGGCCTTCCGCGCGAAGCTGGTCGACCAGGGCGTTGCGGAGGCGCTCGGCGTTCGCCGAGGGGGTGGTGATCGTGTCGGTGTTCACCGCGCCGACGCTATCGACGCCGGCGTTTGCCGCGCCGGGCGACGCGGTGTTGTCACTCGTTCCCATGACTACCTCTCGTGCGATGTTGGACAGTGCGCTCTGGTCGTCCCGGAGGAGACCGGCGCGGTTTGCGTGGAAGATCACGTGGTGGGCGATGACAGCTCGTAGGCCGCGGGTGAGTCCGGCTTTCGCGGCGAGGGAAGCGAATGCGGCGCCTGCCCTCTCGAAGGCGGAGGCCCAGTCGTCGTGCTCTGCGAGTGGGCCGTTGGGGCGGCACAGTCCGTGGGCTTCGGCGGTCATCAACTTCTGCATCGAGGGCGCTAGTTCGGCGACCCGTCCGAGGGGCGGAGGAGTGGTGGACGGCCGGAGAGCGGCGACCTTCGCCCACACGTCACCCTGCTCGAACCAGTCCAGACCGGCCGCCCGCATCATCGCGCTCGCCAGCAGCACGCTGGTCTCCCGGCGGCCCAGGTGCTCCGGGCCGGGCTGGTAGGTGAGCAGATGGCGGCTGTCCTGGTGGAACAGGTCGTGGGCGATGTCCATGGCCTTGGGCCCGCCGAAGGTGTCGGTCTCGGGCTCGTAGACGCAGGGCAGCCACGACACGACCGTGCCGTCGCCTACGAGATCACTCAGCAGCGCTTCGACGATGGGTGAGGGCTCATCGGCGAGGTATCGCAGTGGCCAGGGCTGCTTGTTCATGAACCACCAGCCGGTGAGTTGGCCGTCCGTTTCAGCCGCAAGTAGTACGGGGGTGAGGCGTCCGGCGATGGCTCGCTGGGCGCTCTCGCGGTCGGCGAAGGTGATGTTGTGTTGCTGCCAACGGTCGGGGCGATCCGGGGGCATGCGGAAGTCCTTCGGTCGATGCGGTCAGGCGATGAGCAAGCAGGCGTCCCAGGCGGATTGGGGTGGTGTGGCGGTGCTGGGCGCGAGGACGGCCAGGGCGATACCGGCGGCGCCGTCGAGGAGACCGGGGCCTCGCGCCTCGTCCCGTATGAGCATCGCGGCGGCGCGCGCGGGGTCGGTTCCCGGCGGGTGAACTACGGCCAGCAGCGGGGGAATTGCGGCGCGGAGCCGTCCGACGGTCGAGGGGTGGGCGTCGTCGGCCGCGCGGGCGGCGATGTGGGCGAGGCCGGCGAACCCGTGGCACAGGCCGTTGTCCGTCGTGGCCTTCAGCTGGTCGGGATCGGTGAGGGCGGCCACGAGCGCGTTCTCCGCGTCGACCTGACGCCCGGTGTCGCCGAGGGCGAGCGCGGCGAGTTGCTGGGCGCGGGCGAGACCGGTGGTGCCGTAGCACCAGGACGGCCGCCGGGGTGCGGACGGAGCAAGTCGGCCTGTGCTCAGCTCACTTCGGATGATCCAGTACGGCCACGTCGTTCCTCGGCCGGTGTCCGCCCGCCAGCGGTCCAGCCAGCCCAGGATCCGTCTCAGTGCTTCGGCGTGGCCGCTGACGAGGGTGCCATGTCGGGCGGCGAGTGCCAGCAGTGCGAGCACGCCTCCGATGCCGTGTGCCGTGCCGTTGTTGGCGTGCCCGCCGGGGAAACGGCCGTCTGGGCGGCCTGAGGGTCCCGTGGCCGTCCACCAGCCCGGCATCAACTCGCCGTCGTAGGTGACCGGTTGGGTGAGGCGTGCGCAGTAGTCGAGTACGGCGCGGAGAACGGTGGTGTCTGGGTTGCGGCGCAGTAGGTAGGCGCCGTAACCGGTCAGGCCACGGATGGCGTCGAACTCGGCGATCGCCGGGAGGAGTTCGGCGTCGATACGGCGGTGTGCGGCGTCGAGGCGGAGGTTCACGTCGGTGACCATCTGGTGGTCGAGGGTGTCGAGGGCGCGCTGGTACGCACCGGGCAGGTGGCCGGCGGCGCAGGCCAGGGCGTGGGCGAAGGCAGGGGCGCCGTAGAAGGCATGGCTGTCGGGGCCGCTGGTGAATGGTTCGCGGGAGGCGGTGGCGAGCCAGTCGTGGGCGCGCTGCCAGGGGCCCAGTCCGGCTGCGGCCCGCTCGATGTGCAGGAGGGCGATGCCGGGAAGGCCGTAGGCAAGATGCTGCCTATGGGAGATCGCCGGCCCAAGGTGCGCCGTGTGAGGGTCTGCGAGCTGGTCGGCGACGGCTGCTGCCAGGTCGAGCGCGGTGTGGGTGGTCACGCTGTCCTCTCGGTGGCGCGTGCTGTCCAGGCCAGGGCTGCGGCGCGGGCGAGGTAGAGGCAGATCTCTTCCTCGGGGAAGTTCACGGCGATGTGCCGTACGAAGTGGACGTGCAGCAGGGACGTCAGGACGTCATCGACGGCGATGCCTTTGGTGTCCGGGCCGGGCAGGTGCGACCGGTAGGCGGCGAGTGCCGCGTCGCGGTCGGCCCACGCCGACATGATGGCTGCTCCTCCGAGGGCTGCGCGCAGGGCCGCCCAGTCGTCGCGAGGGTCGGCGAGACGTACGGCGTCGGTGAACTGCGGGCGGGGTACTGGCGCGGGAGCCTTGGGCTGGACGTGGTCGATCAACCAGCGCATCCCGGCTTGCGTGCTGCCGAGGAACGCGGAGGTGATGGCGACGGATTGCGCGGCCACCAGCGCGCGCTGGTGCGGACGCCGTGGCTGGGAGAGCTGGGCCAGGACCGCGCGTGAGTCTGCCCGGAAGACTTCCTCGGCAGCGTCCCATGCGGCGCCGGAGCCCCAACGGCCCATCTCTCTATAGGAGGTTGGGTAACGCAGGTCGGCCAGCAGGCCGGTACCGCGCAGGTCGTCGGCCCATGCGCTCACCGTCCGAGCCGTCTCGCCGAATGCCTCCCGAGTGGGGAGTGCGATGCGCAGGCGTAGGTGCTGATCGGGATCCCGGAAGCGGATGAACCACCATGGCGGGGCGCCGAGTTGTTCAAGAAGGTCGGGCAAGCAGAGGGAGAGCAGGGTGTCTTGGCGGCGGGGGTCTCCGTACAGGGCGGCCAGGAGCACTGACGAGGTGGCCGGTGTCTGGATCTGGGCCGGTGAGAGGGCACGGGCCCGGGTGGGAGCTGGCAAGGGTGGCCAGATCGGCGGCCGGGTCGCCTTGAGAGGCACCACGACCTCGTGGGTACGGCCATCGCACCAGCCAAATGAATCGGGTTCCGGGGCCTCGACGAGCACGGCCAGGTGGATACGGTCGAGATGCTCGCGCAGCAGCGTTCGGTGGCCGGCCCGGTCGAGATCCAGGAACAGCCGCCGGTCGTCCTCGACGAGGAAGACCCGCTGAGGGAGCCGCCGTCGGGCCCGCCAGTCGGTGAGCGCGGTGTCCCACTCGGCCCGGGGGCGTGTACGGCTGGGCAGTTCGGGTGCTTCCAGTCGCCAGCGGGCCGGGGACAGCACTGTGCGCCCGTACCGCAGACGCGGCAGAAACGGCATCGCTGCTGCGGCTCCCCAGTCGAACACGGTGACCTGCGCGCACTGGGCACGGGACAACTCGGTGAGGAACCGCGCCAAGGGCGGAGTGTGCGCGCGCAGGTTCAGCGCGTGCATCCCGACGGCCTCGATGCGCTGGCCGCGCTCGGGGGCGGCCAGGTACATACGGCGGCCGTCGCACGCCACGGCCAGGTCTTCGGGGGTGAGGACATCGTCGCCGGGAACACGGTGTTCTTGGAGGCTGATCACGGTGGGCAGGATCTGCGGGGCGCGGGTGACGTGGGCGCTCTCGGGGAGCAGCGGTGGGAAGGTGAGTTGTGCGGGCACGGTATTGCCGTCCGCGGCCGGGAGATCGGCAAGCTCTGCGGCCAGTGCCTGACGGTCGTCGGGGGCCAGCATGCTGAGGAACCGGCCGGTAGAGACGCCGACTCCGCGTGACACGCTCACGACCTCCAGCCGGAACCGCCCGCGCTGCAACTCCCGCAGGCTGGCCGCGTGCACCCGTACCCCGATCTCCAAGTGCGGTGGCAATCGCGGCTCTTCGGGCCCCACGTCCAGGGCCTCGATCAGCTCGCCGGTGAGTAGTACCTCGTCGCGGCCGTCGAGTGCGGCGGCCTGCGCGAGCAGTACGAGGGCGTCATCCCGTGCGGAGATGCGAGACCGGCGGGCGCTGGATGGAGTGCCCGGGTAGCCATCGGGATAGCCGGTGCCGCTGTCCGCCACGGCCTCCGCGAGCGGCACCATCGTGCCGATGCCGTACCGCTCGTAGAACCGCTGGTGGTACTCATTCCACGCGGCGGTCCCGTACGGGCGGGTGCTCACCCGGGTCAGAATGAGGGCGGCGCGCTCGACCTCTCGCGCTACGGCGTCCGGCAGAACGATGTGCGCGTCCATCCGCAGGTCGAGCGCGACGGGGTGACGACGCAGCCCGGGCACGAGTTCCCGCATTTGCGCCGTGACGCTGTCCCGGCCACTCCGCGTGGCGCACTCCTCCAAGCCCTCCCGAACAGAGAGCAGTTCGCGCACTGTCTCCGCGACTGGGGCGAGGGCTGCGGCGTCGATGGCGTCGAGCTGGTCAAGTAGATACCCGAGTACGTCGGTCTCGGTGCTCGGCGCGTGCAGACTCGTGATCAGTACCTGCCGCCGGATCAACTCCCCAAGCAAAGCACGTGACTTCGAGTTCTCGGCCTCCGGGAAATCCGCCCGGAGCTTGTCCAGGAGCACGCCGAAGCGGATCGGGGCTCGCGTCGCGGCAAGGACCGTACGCACAGGGTCGGTCAGGGCCATGGACGCCTCGACTGCGCGAGTCCGGTCGTCCTGGACATCGGGCTGGAACGGCACGATGAGCCGGTCTCCTCGGGTCGTCACGGTGTTGTTGACGACAACAGGCAGCCGTTCGAGCAGGTCCGGGCACGACTCCAACTGCTCGATCACCGCGTCCAGCCACTCCGCCCCGGCGCGGCCGACAGCCACGTGCTCTCCGCCCCAACTTGCGCGCGCTTGCGGACCGAATTGCGCGGTGGCCACGCCGGCGAACAAGCCGAAAGGTGTTGCCCGGTGCTCGGAGCGCAGCAGATAGCGGGCTACGGACAGTGCCGTACGCCGCACGTCGCGCGGAGACGGTTTCTCGGAGGCGCACACGCCTCGTACCTGCGCGGTCAGGACTGGGCTGGCGTGTTGCAGGGCTTCAACGACGTCGTCGTCGGACCAGACCGTGCGCAGCCACGAGACACAGGCGGCTGATCCGTTGGACGAGCGATCGTCGAGGTCAGGCAACGGCGGGCACAGCAGTGTCGGCCGGGCAACGGCTCGTACGAGAACGATGGTTCCGGTTCGGAACGCTGAAGGCGGAGCAGCCACCACTACCTCCTTGGGCGAGGGACGGACGGGCGGTGCCGTCACGCCGTGGAGCGCGACGGCACCGGACCGGAGAGGCCCGTAGCCTCGGGTCAGGCGACGTTGGTGGTGCAAGCGCCGCAGGTGGAGCCGCAGTTGTCGTCGGTCAGGTTGACCAGGCCCGCCGGGTCGGCGATTTCGACGAGGGAGACGTCGAGGTCGAACCCGTCCGTTGCCCCCGGGGTCTGGTGGCTCACCAGGGTGGTGCTCGGTACTACGGTGCTGCGCGTCATGCCAACTCCTGTGGATGGTTGTGGTGTTGCGGTGGTGCCCGTCTCCGGCTGCACGGCACGGAACCGCACGACCGGAGGCGGGAGTCTGGTCAGACGGCCGTCCGGCAATCGGGTGCGCAGACCCAGAGCCGGAATGGCAGGCCCAGATGGCGCACGTCACCCAGGACCCGGCCGCTCGCGCCCAAGTGCCGGGCACAGTGGGCGCACTCCATCGCCATCTGCTGGCGGGGCCGGAGACGGGCGATGTCCGGCAGAGGCTGGGTCAACGCGGCCGGGGTGCTCACTCGTCGCCCTCGATGAAGAGTTCGGCCCAGACCTCTTTGCCCCACGGGCGCTTGTCCGAGCCGTGCATGTCATAGCCCCAGCGGTCGGCGACGGTGTCGATGAGGAGCAGGCCACGCCCTGACTCGTCGTCGTCATCCGGCGGACCAAGAACCGGCAGGCGCGAAGGTGCCCGGTCCACCACCCCGACCCGTATCCGTTCCGCGCTCGGCCGCCCGACCAGCAGTCGGATCGAGCGGCACGAGGTGTGCCTGACGGCGTTCGCGATCAGTTCCGAGATGATCAGCGCGGCACGGTCGGCGAGGTCGTCGAGGTGCCATACGCCCAGGGCGTCACGAACGAGATTGCGGCCGATCTCGGCCGTGGACGGCTCGCACGGGAAGGTCTGGCTGTAGGCGGGGTGGCCGGTGGGGGCGGCCTGAACTGGCGTACTGATACTCGTCATTGGGCGTGGGGCCTTCGTGTTGTCTCGGCGCCCGGCTCGCCCCCTTGGCAGGTGTCAGGGGCGGCCCGGGCCGGTCAACAGCCGCCCGCACATGGGTGACGGGCAGCCAGCAACAACACAACTCCCCTGCCCGGCTTGTTGGTTAGGGCGATCAGGTGTCCTCCCGACCACGACGCCTAGGGCGATTTGACCTTCCGTTTACCTGGCGGGTGCGGGGATGTGAGAGCTACCGTGCGGACATGGACACCACGCGCAACACCGTCCTGGAGGCGTGGATGGCCGAACACGGCTACAGCTCCAACAGCCTTGCCGACACGGTGAACAGGGCTTTAGAGCGACTGACCGGGAGACCTGGCGGCCTGGACGGTTCGTCGGTCCGGGCCTGGAAGGCGGGCCGGGTCAAGTGGCCAAAGTCGGCTACCCGTAAGGCACTTGAGGACGTCAGCGGTCTGCCCGCCGTCGCTCTAGGGTTCGTGCCATGGGGCCGGGCTCGGCCCACCCCAGCCCCACCGCAGCAGGAGGACCCCGACATGAAGCGCCGTACCCTCGTCGGCGGCATCGCGGCGGCTGTCGCAGCAGCCGCGCCCGGCACCGCATCCCCGCGCCGTATCGGCATGAGCGACATCGACCGCCTCCAGAAGCGCTTCGCCGAACTCATCGTCAGCGACCACCGCCACGGCGGCCAACTCGGCATCGAGCACCAGGCCGCCGCACTCGCGGACGAAGCGCTCAACCTCCAGAACGCCGGTAGCGCCACCCAACGCGTACGCAGCAACCTCTACGCCTCCGCTGCCGCGTTCCGCTCCTCGGCGATGTGGGCCGCCATCGACGGCCGGCGCTACGACGACGCGAAGGCGCACATGCGCGAGGCCCAGGCCCTGGCCGAGATGTCCGGCGACCAGGCGATCAAGTTCCGCATCTGGAGCCACGCGGGCACCATGTACCGGCACATGGGCCGTCCCGCCGACGCGTTCGCCGCCAACGACGTCGCCCGCAACCTCCACCTCACCCGCCGCGACCCCCTGTTCGCATCCCTCGGCCTGGCCCGCCAGGGCGCCATCTACGGCGCAGCGCAGGACCCCACCGGCACCCGCCGAGCCTTCGAGCAGGCCCAGGACGCCATGCTGCGCGCCGACCCCGCCGACTACCGGCCGGTGTGGATGCTCGCCTTCTACGACCAAGCCGAACTGGACCACTTGGCCCTGTCCGCGTACCTGGCACTCGGCGATTACCCGACCGCCGAGTTCCACGCCCACCGCTGTCTGTCGGCCCTCCGGCCCCACATGGCCCGGTCCCGCGCCATCACCACGACCCGACTCGCACACGCCCAACTCGCCCAGGGCGCCCCTGAAGCCGCGACCGCCACCGCGATGAAGGTCCCCACCGACGCCGCCACCCAGCACGCCCGAGTAACGCGCATGCTCCAGGAGTTCGGCGCAGCACTGCGAGCCACCGCACCAGGCAGTACCACCGTGCAGACGTGGACCGAGCACGCCGCCACCTGGAGGATGGCCGCATGACCACGGCGCCCGCCATCGAACTGCGCACCTTCACCACCCTCGACACCGTCCGCGGCGACCTCCTCGACGTCTACGCCGAGGTGCGCGCCCAGCTGCTCCACCTGCCGAACTACGCGGTCACCGCGTTCGGTGAGCGCCTGGACCGACACGGCGCCGATCCGGGGTTCATGGCCGTCCTCGCGTACGCGAACGGCCATCCGGTCGGCTACGCCTACGGCAACACCATCGAGCACGGCGACCGGTACTGGCAGCGCACCAGCCCGGCGCCGGCGGACCAGTACACCGAGCGTCCGGCCGTGGCGCTGAAGGAGATCGGCGTCCGGCCGGCCTGGCGGAAGACCGGCACTGCCCGCCGGATCCATGACGCCTTCCTCACCGCACGCGAGGAGCCGTTCGTGACGCTCATGGTCAACTCGGCGGCCGGCGACGGAAAGGTCCACGCGCTTTACGAGTCGTGGGGGTACGAGGACATCGGGCAGAGCCAGCCTTCACCGGCATCGCCGCTCCTCACAGTGATGATCCGCGCGAGCCGCTGATCGGCACGTACCAGCGCGTCTTGTCGTGTGCTGTGACGTGGAAACTCGGCGGCACACGAAGCATTGAAGGTGTATCCCTGGGGGATGAGCACGCGCAGCCACGTATCCATCGAGGAACTCGACAGCAGAGTCCCCGCAGGTGAATGCCCGAACTGCAAGCTGAATGTGGCGTTCGATCACCAGAGCAGGCGAGAAGTGTGGCCCCTACTCATCGACAGGCCGGTCGGACCGGGGAGGAGTGGTGGTGACTTCAATGGCGGCGGTGTCGCTCCCCTCACGCCGCCCGCTGAACCGTATGTCTGGAGGGTGGTGGAACACGTTCTCTCGTGCCAGCGATGTCACAAGACGTCCGTGGTCCATCAGCACTGGGGACCAGCGCTGCCCCCAGCAGTTGACGATGAAGCCTTCTCTGCCGCGCTCAAGAGCAAAAAATCAAAGGTCCGGTTCGTGGTCTTGGTGCATCCGCGCCGCAGCGCAGACCTGTTGCACGAGGCAGCTCCCGACGCAGTACGGGATCTCTTCGGTGAGGGCACACGCTGCCAGGAAGCAGGAGCACTCCGAGCCGCAGCCGCGATGTACCGCGCCACAGTTGAGGAGATCTGCAAGGACCGGGGTGCTGCGGGAAGCAACCTCAAAGCGAAGATCGCCGACCTGGTCAACCGGGGCGTCTCGTCGGAGGTCGTACGGGATCTTGACGAGGCACGCACCCTCGGCAACTGGAGCCTTCATGACGGATTGACCTTTTCCCATGAGGAGGTCAGCGATGTTGCATCCCTCATCGAGGAGGCGGTCTTCCTCGTTTACGTACAGCCCGAACAACGTGCTGCACTGCGCGAGGCCCGTAAACAGCGTCGTGATCAGTTCCACGCCACCCCGTAGATCACTTCGGATGGCTGTCCGTTCGGAGCCTCTAACTAGCCGTTCGATGCTCCTTCGAAGCTACCGCTGAGTATGAGGGACTGAGCAGCTGCACTGAGGCTGACCGCACCTCGTAACCTGTGCTGCGAGCGACGAAAGGACACCAGCCGTGGCTCAGCGGACAACCGACGACCAGCCCAAAGCCCTACCGCCCGCCCTCGAATCCATGACCCTGTTGGTCGCCGCCGTCATCGTCCACGACAAGGTCACCAACCGGGTTGTGCTCCTTCAGCGGAGTCAGAACGCCAAGTTCGCCCAGGGCATGTGGGATCTCCCCGTCGGCAAGAGCGAAGTCGGCGAGCCCATCACGGCAACCGCTGTACGCGAGTTGTACGAGGAGACCGGCCTGACCGTGAGGCCGGAGGCCCTGACGGTCGCCCACGTCATCCATGGCGCCTGGGGTGTCGAAGCCCCCAAAGGCTTTCTTACGGTGGTCTTCGCCGCGCACGAATGGACCGGCGAACCGGAGAATCGCGAGCCGCGCAAACACGCCCGGGTCTGCTGGGTCGATGTCGACGCCATTCCCGAGGAGTTCGTGGACACCACCGCGAGCGCCCTCCACCGGTACCTCACCCATGGGCCCCAGGTGTCGCTGGACGGATGGGCATAGGGGACAGCTCGGCCCTCAACTGACGTGGAGCCAGGGCCCGTCCGGTCGGCGGGGAGCGGTACCGGACAGGCACTGGCGGCTTCGGGGACCGGGTCAGTCCCGGTGGAGCAGGGCCGTGGTGTCCGGGGGCAGCCGGCCGTCCTTGGTCAGGGGGCCGAAGGCCAGCAGCGCGGTGGTTGTGTCGGGGAGTGGGATCGGCTGGTCGGAGGGGTTGACCGCGCAGAGGATGCCGTTGCCGCGTTCGAAGAGGAGGGTGCCGGGCGGGGTGTCGAGCCAGTGGAAGTCCTCGCCGGTCAGGCCGGGGTTGGTGCGGCGCAGGCGTAGGGCGGAGCGGTAGAGCTGGAGCATGGAGGTGGCATCGGCCTGGTTGGCTTCGGCGGTGTAGGTCTTCCAGTCCGGGGGCTGGGGCAACCAGGGGGTGACGGTCGGGGAGGCGCTGAAGCCGAAGGGTGGGGTGTCGCCGGTCCAGGGGAGGAGGACTCGGCAACCGTCGCGGCCTCGGATGGTGTGGCCGGAGCGTTCCCAGGTACGAAGACATCGGCCAGAGTCGACCTTCACCGGCCTCGCCGGTCCTGACCGTGATGATCCGCGTTATCCGTTGATCGGCACCTTGCCGACGTCGAACTCCGCCAACCTCATGAAAAATGCCGCCGCGCAACTCAGCGCCCGTTCGACGACGCGATGTTCTGTAGCACCCACAGTGTTAGCACGGCGATGCGGCGCCGAGACCGAGCTTGAAGAACTCGCCATTGAGGAAATCACGACCGCCTCCGTGCCCGCGGTCTTCTTTTCGAGGTCGTCTACCTTGACGCTCTTGGCGGCCATCAGTGGTCCTTCGTGCTGAAACTGGCCTTCCATTGGTCGTCGCATCAAGTTAGATCTTGTATGCAAGCACTAGCTTTTTGACTACTTATGATCATATCTTGCTGTCGTGCGGCGTGTGCGGTACTGCTGTGGCTCGGGATCATCAGTTCGATGACCTCACAGCTTCCGTTCTTGTACAGCAGGAGAGGGGTCGGATTTCGACATGCCAACCACCGTTACCGCCGCGTTCAACACACTTGTTGGCAACCTGACGCGCTCGCCCGGGGAGACTTCCTCGATGGCTAGCCACCGCGAGAGCGTTGGCAAGAAACTGAAAAGCTCATTTGGGGTCAGCAACTTCTTCGGAACCGGCTCAAACAGCAACGGAACGAGCGTCCGTTATTGGAGCGACGTCGATTATTTTGCCTCCATCCCCGCGGCAGCTCAGCAGAAAGATTCGGCTTACATGCTGACCAAGGTTCGCGATGCACTCAAAGACCGATTCCCTAACACGACGATCCGAGTTTCCACTCCTGCCGTCGTGTGTGAATTTGGCACGGATGGCGCTGAGAAACTCGAAGTCGTCCCGGCGTACTATGTTGGCCGGGACAGCACCGACAGCTATAACATCTACAAAATTCCCCAACTCGACGGCGGCTGGGTTAAGTCCGGCCCGAGCGTACATAACCAGTACGTCACCGACGTAAATACCGCGCATAACGGAAAAGCCAAACAGCTCATCCGGCTCATTAAGGCCATCAAGTACTACAACAATATCCCTGTTACCTCGTTCTACTTGGAGTTGCGAGTCGCCAAGTGGGCTTCCGGGGAAACCTACATCGACTACAAGTGCGACGTTCGAGACGTACTAAAGCAGCTTGTCGATTGCGAGTTGTCTCAGATGGTCGACCCTAAAGGCATCTCTGGCTATGTGCAGGCAGCGCACACTGAAAACTATCGCCAGGATGCCCTATCCAAGTTCACCACCGCTCTGGGGCGAGCTCGCAAGGCGATGGCCGCCGAGAGCGACGGCGACATCAAGGAGGCGTTCGAGTGGTGGGACAAGGTGTTCAACGGGAGGTTCCCCGCGTATGGATAATCGGCAGCGCGATCAGATGTCCAACGAGGCCAAGCGCATAGAAGAGTCCGCTATGTGGAGCGGCCAGGGGCAATTCGAGCAGGCCAAGATTTGGCGAGGTACGAATCTAAGCTTGGGTACTCCCGCCACCGCCCTGGCTGCTATCGCGGGGGCCGCCACCCTGGCTTCCACTGCGGGCCGTTACTGGGCAGCTGTAGCCGCCTTGTCAGCAGCAGCACTTAGCGCTGTGATGACCTCACTAGGGCTTTCTCGCCACATCGAGCAAGCCCAGACTGCGGCCAACGCCTACCTGGCCCTCCAGCAAGATGCTCGTGTGTTTTATGACATTGACCTGGCAACCATGGAATATGACGAGGCGCGAGCCGCACTGGGCGAAATAATTGCACGGCAGCAAGAGGTCAATAAGTCGGCACCCATCCCCACGAAGCGTGCGTATAGACGTGCTCGCAAAAACATTGAGGGCGGGGGTCAAGATTATAACGTGGATGAGAATGAACCGACGCCGCACTAAAGGATCACTTTATGCCCTCAAGAGAAACCCCCTCACCCGGCTCGTCACTCACCCTGCTAACTCTTCCCTTCTCCTTCACTCAGCAGGATCGCCTCCTGGCCTCTGATGATCTGATTAAGGAGGCTAAAGTTCGAGGCTCCAGCGTCGACTTGACTCTCCTCCAGGAGCTACACAACAGGCGGCTGCTCTTTCCGCTCTTCCGTGTGAGCGATACCCCTTCGGACGGTCGGCGGATCAACGTCCCCGCTGAGATTCTTGCAATTAATGTAAGAGGCTGGGTACTTCAGGCAGCTCTGGAGGGGCGAGCGCGAGACTCGCGCGAAGAGGGCTACTCTGCAAACTGGCCGTACAGGCGGCCGGCCGACCAGGACCCACGCGGATGGTGGAATGGTTTCGCATATTCATACTGGCAACTGCTGGACCTCGCAGATGCGCTGAACGAGATTAATTTCATTAAGCTTGGTTTCCTGCATGACTATCGCGCTAACGTATTGCGTAGGCGAGCACGTACACAGGCTCTAGTAGCGCTGTCACCCCGGTACTTGCCGGGCATCCTCGGGACCGTCAACATCCCGCCCGGCACTTCCGAAGACGACCTGTGGCGGTTTCGATCATCCTCTGACGTTTCTGGGCTACTTAAGATCGCAGGCTTCCCTGAAGCCGGCCTGCTGAAGGAAGCGGAACGGCTTCTAACCGTGGCGCGCATGAAAGACCCGATGAAGTCGTGGCTTCCGTTGCTGCGACATGCGGGCTACAAGGGGGGATGGTCTGAGCTCAGAGGCGCACCGCTCGACTTTATGTGGTATCGGATCGCTGCCGAGATCCTTCTGCGAGCCCATGAGGATCTAGCAGCAGCGGGTCAACTTGAGCCATTGCCCGATATTTCAGGGTGGAATTCTTGGACGGCTTTGCATGATCGCCTGACTCCTCGACAGGATAACGCTGATTCCCTTGAGCGAGCACTTGGCTCTTTTGGCCTATCCCCTCACCCGCGAGTCCTTCTATTGGTTGAAGGGGAAACCGAACTCCATCAGCTATCCCGACTCCTCGCAGAGTTTGGCCTAACTCAGCCACATCATGTACGCGTTCAACGCGCCAAGGGATCTAAGGTGAATCCCCAGCTCATCGCGCGTTACAACATCGCACCCCGCATCGGTAGGCGCATAAACGATCGTTGGCTGCTGGATGCCACCCCCACTGTTCTCGTAATTGCAATGGATGCCGAGAATAAATGGGAAACGGCCGAGAAGCGCACTGCCGAGAGAAGTGCCCTTCAGGGGGCGATCCGTGAAGAGGTTCAGTGGCAAGGCGCGGACATCGGCCAAGATGAGCTGGACTTTCTGGTCCGTATCCACGTCTGGGGCGCAGACAAGTACGAGCTTGCCAACTTCTCCGACGACGAGTTGATCTCTCAGATCAGAATCATTGCCGAGCGCAAGCACGGCACACTTCCTGAGACTTGGAATCAGGATATAAGGAGCCACCTCCAGGAGGCTCGAAAAGACCATCTTGACATCAAGGTTCCTTTGGGCAGGATGCGACTTGGCGACCCGAAGGTTGAGCTCGCTGAACTGCTGTGGCCTGTCCTTCTAGCGAAGTGCGAGCAAGAGTTGACCGAAGGCGCAATCATCACGCCGGTACTGAAAATCGTTCAGGAGGTGCGAGAGCTCGTAGCACGACTATCAGGCGGTGGTTATTCCCTGCCGGTCCCGAATGGCTGGCGGGACAATCATTCTTAGTCGGCAAGGCGAGGTTCCGGACGTGGATGACGTTGAGTGCAGCACTCGGTTGCGTGGGGCATGACGACGTCGCAGTGGATGCAGGTCCATTGTTGTGCCGGAGTAGCCAGGGCCGCGTCAAGCACAGCAGTGTCGGCAGGCGAGGCGTTCCGCAGGAAGCGGGCCGCATGTTTTCTAACGAGCAGGTCGGGGTCAGCCAGGAGATCCTGAGCATCACGATGGCGCTGTGCATCGGCAAGAGCCCGAGCGCGGATTCGAGCTGCTCCTGCTCTGACGGCGGGATCTTGAACCGGCAACGTGAGGTTGGGCCAGCGGCAGGAAAGGAAAGTCGCTGTGTTCAGGCGGACCCCTGGCTCCAACGCGAGCAGTATTGCAAGCAGCTGCTGGCCAAAGCTCACCTCAAGATTGACGGCATTTGCCGCAAGACGCAAAGCGAGTTGGACGAGCCAGGCATTACCCCCCGTAAGTGCTTCGATGACAATGTCGACGTCAAGTGTGTCGAGGACCAGCGCGTTCTGAGGAGTTCGGGTACTGGAGAGGTACAACAAACCCCAGTCGGGGTGTTTTGGGTGCTCATTTCGCAAGCTGCGCAACTGCGTACACACAACAGCGGCGTTCTGACCGCTCGCTTGCAACACGGTGCGGCAAATTGTTTCCGTCAAACTCGGCTGTTGCTGAACAGCGTAGGACGGAGTCATTGCTGCCTGTTCCTCCATGCCAAGAATTTCGATGAAGGCTGCCGCAGCGTCCAAGTGCCAAGCTTCTGCCGGGCTGAGGTCGGCAAGCGTGTTATCGAATTCTGCGAAGAGCTCGAAGGGCGCCACAATCAATTTAAATGTATCCGCCAACGAGCGGATAAGATTTGGCGACCTTCTCCGTGCTGCGAGTGCGTCGCAGAGATCCTGACGACCCAACTGTGGAAGCTCAATCGCTAGCCACTCAGCGGTGTTGACACTGATGTGACGGGTAGCGTCGACGAAGACGGACGTAATGTCCGGCCGTAGTGGCAAAAGGTGAACGACAGCAGCACGAACCAGTTCGTCAAGGCCAGCGGGTGTTTTGGGTGGGCCTTCCTGCTCGGCACCGGCAGCCAGGAGTGCCTGCTCCAGCGTCTCCAGTTCGCTGTTGGTGAGAGCAGTGGCTCTTTGACTGGCTTGCCTCACCGCGCACAGCGCGATGATGACAGCCTGTTGTCTAGCACCCATTCCTCCTGCAGCAGTGATTAGTTGCTCCGTTTGTGCTGCATCAAGGTCGTCCGCTGCAAGACGGGCGGCAAGTTCGGCGCGGGGCGAGCGTCCCCGGCTGAAATTGAAAGCTCCAGGCGAAGGATCTGGGTAGTGGTCTGGGACAGCGTCTAGGCGGGCCAATTGGGCCTGCCGGTAGCCGTACAACACTGTCTCTTCGAAGACGGCTCCATCGACGACCGCGTCGTGAACCAAGTCGAGAATCGGTCCGCTGTCGTTCAATGCTCGGGTGATAAGAGCGCGGGCGGCGGTCGGAGACAGGCTCGCGGCGAGCCGTCCGCTCTCTCTGCGTTCAGGGTTGGCCAGGACGTCATCCATCCATGACGAGATGGACCGGGGGTCTCTCAAAGCCCATCGGGCTTCGCCGATTTCGGCGAAGAGGCGTGTGCGGGCGGTGAGAATCCCTTGTGGTGCGTCGCTGATGAAGACGCCGGCCGTTGCGTCCCAGTACTCCAGAATATGACGCGCTGCGGCTACCGCCGTGCCCGCTGGCTTTCCCCAGTGGTGTTGGAGGCGGGTGCTGATGGCGTCGCGTGCCTCCTGCCATGTCGCACTGCCGGCCGCAGCAACGAGGTGGGCGATGTCGTTGAAGCAATCCAGTAGGACGTCAGGTGTCTGCGCCGAGTCTGTGTCTGGCATAGCTGGGAGGGGGCGGCGCATCTCCCAGCGGTGGACACTGCTGTCGATCACCTCAGTAAGCAGTACGGCCCTGCTCGTGGGTGTGGCTGCTGCGCGTTGCGCGATGAGGAGCACCATCAGCGTGGCGAGCAAGGGCACTTGCCAGAGCGCGGGCTCGGAGACGCGTGATTGCTTGATGCGCCGTGTGCGGTCCGCGATCCACACGTCCGTGTCCTCGCCACGGGCAAACCGGTCGGCCACTGAATACAACAGCTGCTCGAGGGTCTTACTGAGGTGCATGGGGTCTTGCAGTTCGTAGACGGGCAAGTGGAGCAGCCGGGCCGCCTGAGCCGAGGAGTGTCGAGATGTGACCACCACGTCGAGTTCAGGGGGCAGACGTTCCAGTAGGTCGGCCAGGGCTTCCACTACTGCATCACGCCGGTCGAGCACCTCATCGACCGCGTCCAGCAGGAGCAGGGCTTGACCGCGCTCAACGTACTCGAGCACCGCTGCCTGTTGCACCGGTTGGGCAGCGCCCACAGCTACTCGCACCAGATCGGTCGCTTCGATACGATAGGGGCCCGTCACGGGCAGCAGGGGCAGCAGGTCACGTAGGCGTAGCCACACGGGGAGCGGAGCTGGGTCGGTTGCGGCCCAGCGAGCTGCGACGAGACGTGAGGCAACCGTCTTACCGGACCCGGGTCGGCCGACCAAGAGCAGCCGACCTTGCCGCCGCACGATGTCGACCAGTTGGTCACGTCTGTCGTCCGCCGCTTCTGCAACCGCTCTTAGGTCGTCCGTCGCCCCGGCAACAGTCATCGACGTCAGTCCCAGACCGAGGTCAGCGAGCGGGAGGATGTCTTGTTCAGATGCCCACTTCTGCCGGTATCCGATGACGGCCTGGCGGTGGGCTTCCAGGCGCGCGACGGGAACACCTGCGGCATCGGATACCAGGGGCAAGCGCGCGCTCGTCAGCCAACTGAACCATGTCTGGAGGTCGGAAGAGGCGCGCTGTTCAGCTTGGGTGCGGGCTGCGGCTCGCAGCGCCCGGAAGGCAGCCCGACCATGGCCGGCAGGAACAACCGCCGCGTTCAGGCAAGCAGCCCCCAGGGCTTCGTCCGGCCCATCGTCACGGGCGTCGAGAACGCGGATCTTCGCGGCATCCAGCAGCCGCGAAGTTGCCGAGCCACCAAGGCCACGATCGGCAGCAAGCCGTTCCAGCCGGTCGAGTTGCCGCGTGGCAGGAGCGGTGAGCGACGCTCCAGAGCGACGAGTGGTTAGCGCGTCGCCCAGGCGTCCGATCGTGGAAGGTGCGTTGGCAACAATGAAAAGCAGTTCGTCTCCGGGGCGGCATTCTCCGGAGGTGATGGCCCTGCACCATTGATCGACGGTGGCCTTGAACGCCTTGTCGGTTCCTGACAGCTTTGCCTGAATGAACGCACGTGCGCCGTCACCGAGATCGAGTACGACGTCGTCGACGTGAAGATCCGCTTCCATGCGGAGCATCGCCGGCGCAGAGGGGGACTCCAGCCAGGGAACCGCCTCTCCCAGCAGGCCGTATGTGACAAGCAATGCCGCAATACCGGCCCGGTGGGTGGCACCCGCCTCGTTCTTCGCGCCGCCCAGTGCGCCCAGCTTCGCCGTCTGCATTCATCACACTCCATAGCAGCCCGGGAGCCCCGTTCGGGACTGTACGCATGGCCCCCTGCTGATCAGGTTTGCGATGCTATGCCCAAGGGGCCACCTACGCCCTCCCCCAGAGCATTCTGAACGCCCGTCGTCCTGACCTAACTGAGATCCTGACTCGAACGCATTCCCTCAGAGGTCGTTCCGTCCGACGGATAGGAGAGTCTTTGCACTCGCAGCACTCTTGTAGGTACAGATGCGACTGCAGGAAATGGGTGGAGAGCTGTGCGCGATGTGAGGCAGCAGGAGCGAACGCTCTGGTCAGCGGCATCTTCTGCGTGAGCGATGCGTGAGCGGACGGTGCGGCACAACCCGCCGCGCTGCGGATGGGCACTCACGGCGCACATGCTCTGACCCGGTGGTTCCGGACACCGAACCAGCGTCCGGAACCACTCACCAAGCTTTGGCCAGGACTTTTAATCCATTGGTTGTGGGTTCGAGTCCCACAGGGTCTACGCAATCGGCCCCAGCTCAGAGGCACTTCGAGCTGGGGCCGCAGCCATTTTCGGGGCCTCGGTGATCGTTAGCTCAGCCGACGCTCAACCGAAGTGCAGGCGATCATGTGTTCTCAGTCGTAGTCGCCGGAGCTGTCCCGCAATCGGTGCGCCTCATCGACGAGCGCCTGGGCTTCCGCCAGCTTGTCGGCGAAGTTCACCGAGATCTTGCAGTGCTCGCGCTTCTGGTACTGCACGTTGACCAAGAGGCCAGAGGATTGAGCCAGCCGGATCATCCGGTTCGCGTCGGCCTCGCTGATCTCCGTCATGTCGAGGGTGACGCCGCACTGGATGTCTTCTCGCAATTCCATGGTGGCTCCGTTCTCGACCCCCGCCGTCAGTTTGCACTCGCCGCCCTTCACCTGCACATGGAGCGGCCCCGGTCGGCAACGGGGAATGCCGGCCGGGGCCCGGTCCCGCCCGCCCCACTCAGCACGGGGTACCGGGGCGGACGGGAGTCTGCGGACTCGGTCGTTCTCGCGCAGGGCGCGGGAGATCATGACCCGGGCCAGGACACGGACCAGCGAGGTGTCCGGCTGGATCAGGTCGGCGTGTTCATGGTGCGCCCACACGTCCCGCCCGGGCCCGCTCATGGATTCCTGGTGCCAGATGAGGACGGCGTCGTCCGGGTCGGCGATCGGCTCGTCGCAGTCGCGGCAGATGTGAGGGCGCGCCGTCATGTTGTGGCCCCGCCGAGGTTGCGGTGGTGGTCACACAGGGCGGTCAGGACACGGGCCAGGCGGCGGGCGTAGGCGAGCCGTGCGGAGGCGAGGGGCCGGATCTCTCCGCCGGCGTCGAGCTTGCGGCGAGCCTCGCCCAGGCAGACGTCGGCGAGTGCGCCCGGCATGCTCGGCAGCGAGCGGCTCGACCTCGGTCACCATCAGCTCGACGTGCCCGCGCAACTGTGCGATGAGCAGGGTGACGTCCATGGCGGTGGAAGGTGCGGCGAGGGCGAGTGCCCGGTGCACGGTGGCGCGCATGGACTGGAAGCCGGACGTACCGCGGTGGCGGCAGGTATACGAGGTCATCGAGGCCCGAATCGTGGACGGCACGTACCCGCCGGGCTCGCAGCTACCGGGCGTTCTCGCGATCCAGGGCGAGTTCGGCATCGCGCAGATGACGGCCCGCCGGGTCCTGTCCGAGCTGAGGGACACGGGCCTCGCGCAGATGCAGGTCGGCGTCGGAACGTTCGTCACCGAGTTGCCCTAGCCGTAGTAGCGCGATAGGTGGGCGCTGGTGACCGCCCTGTTTTGTGCGCACATCTATATGCGGGCGGCCCGCCCCCGGCGACTGGGGTTACACCGGGGGCGTGACCTGGGGCAAAGCCCCTAGTGGTGGAGCAGCCGTTCGACGACGGACCACAGCGCGCGTGCCGCTATCGCGATCCCGAGTCGTTCAGCCACTGCAAGCGCCCACCCCTTGCGGGAGTCGGCGTGATCCTTTGGCACCACTTGCTCACCTCACCTCATCTTGTTGGGCCAGGGCCGCCGAGGTCCGGCAACCCCCAGCGGAAACCGGGCGCTTGATCGACCCCGGCTACCAACTGATGAGGTGTGGCATGTGGAAGCTATGGGAGTACCCGCCGCCGCTGTCAGGGCGCGCGGCGGGCGCAGAGGCGCGCGAGGCTGACATGCCTTCTCACCCGCCTCGGCCGTCCCGCGGCAGACGCACGAAAGCGGCCCCGCCCTCCCGAAGGAGAGCGGGGCCGCGTCGGCGATCGATGGGTTACGCCGTGACCTCCGACCGCGACCCGGGTGTCCTGTGCACCGAACACCGCGAGCTGTACGAGGCGATCTGCGCCGGTGACACCGAACTCGCCGCCTCGCTCGCCTTCGTCCACGTGGAACGTGGCCGGCGCCCGTCCCTGGAGTCGCTGGCCGGGGTGCTGCCGGCCGGGGCCGATCCGGCCGAGGGGGACGGGCCGGGATGAGGTGTCCGGTCCCCTCCGCACCCCGGAACGGTCAACACCCGTCGATGGACCGGTTTTCGTGGCCCCCGCTTTGATCAAACACCGCGCAAACTTTCGAGCCGGCGACGAACCGGCGCCCGTCCATCGCCCTCCGCTGTCCCCAACGTGACCTATTCTCCCGACAGTTCCAGCGCACACCTGACTGGATCGCGCAGGCCGTGCGCGCCGCCTTCCGACGCCTTCGCCGGCCCGGAGGGGGAACGTGTTCATGGGGCGAAGACCACCGCTGGTGTCGACCGCGGCGCTGGCTGTCCTGTTCGTCAGCTGCTTCGGGCCGGGCGTGGCCCACGCGGACACCGTCGCCGGTACGGCGTTCCACGTCGACGACACGGCCACCGGCTGCAGCGACACCGGTCCCGGTTCGGCGGCCGAGCCCTTCTGCCAGATCCAGCCGGCCGCGGACGCCGCCGCTCCCGGTGACACCGTGTACGTCGTGGGCCGCAACACGGCCTACGCACCGGTGACCATCAGGTCCGCCGGCACCGCGGACGCACCGGTCACCTTCCTCTCCGCACCCGGCGACGGATCGTTGGTCACCGTCGGGGGCAAGGGCACGGCGGCGGTCACGTTCTCCGGCGCCCAGTACGTCGACATGGCCGGGATACGGGCAAGGACCTCCGGTACGACCGCCCTCGCCGTCACCGGCTCGCAGCACATCACCTACCGCGTCGCGGCGGTGCAGAGCACCCTGGTCGACGGCACCACCCCGGTCATCGCGGTCGACGGGTCCTCCTCCGGCATCTCGCTCACCCGCCTCACTGTCAGCCAGCCGCACGGGCCCGACTTCCGCAGTGCGGCCGGCGCGCGGGACATCACGCTCGCCGGCGACTCCTTCCAGGTCGGCGGTGTCCTCGCCGCGGGCACCACGGGGATCGACCTCGCGGGCGACACCGTCGCGACGGACTGCGCCGACGGGGTCAGCCTGACCGACGGCAGTTCCGGGTCGGTGGAGAACACGGTCGCGCTGCCCTACGGCACCACGACGTGCACCGGCACCCATGCCGGGATCACCGTCGACGCCGCCTCCGCCCCGCAGGTCACCGCGGACTACAACGCGCTCAACCCGTCGTCGGCCGGAACCGACTACGACTGGGCCGGCACCGCGTACGCCACCGCGCAGGCGTTCCGGGCGGGCACCGGACAGGGCACCCACGACCTGGACCAGACGGACCTGACGATCCCCGCGCTCGGGCGACCCGCCGAACACTCACCGCTCGTCGACTCGGCCGACACCGACGCTCCCGGTGAGCTGTCCACGGACATCGACGGCCATGCCCGCGTCGACGACCCGCTGGTCCCGGACACCGGTGCGGGCACCGGCCACGACGACCGCGGCGCCACGGAGTTCCAGGACCCGCTCACCGTGAGCGGGATCAAGATGGGCCGCGGATACGTCGGCGTTCCGGTCACCGCCACCGCACAGGTGAGCAATCCGTGGTCGGACTCGACGACCGGGTTCACGTACGCCTTCGACTTCGGCGGCGGCACCACCGTCACCTCCACCACCGGTTCGGCCACGCACACCTACACGCAGGCCACCGGGAGCAGCGGGGTCCAGGTCGCGGTGGTGGTCGACAGGGCCGACGGCACACGGGTCGGTGCCGCCGACATCTGGGCCTTGGTCGATCCCACACCGGACCTCACCTCGACCGTCTCCTGTGCGACGAGCCCCTCGGCACCGGACACCGCGAACTGCTTCTACAACGTCGACTTCGATCCGTACGCGGTCACCGGCGACCGGATCACCTACGGCGACGGCTCGACGGCCGTCTCCGTCACCGCCCTCAGCGACACGCTGAAGCACACCTACGCGGCCCCCGGCACGTACACCGTCACGCAGACGATCACCGACTCCGGCGGGCGGACCACCACCACGACCGCCGGGGCGACGGTCGGCGCGGCCTTCGTCACCGCGGGCCCCGAGCGGCTGCTGGACACCCGCAACGGGACGGGCGCGGCCAAGCGGCCGGTCGCCGCCGGCGGTGTGGTGCGGCTGAAGGTCCTCGGCGTGGACGGCATCCCGGCGTCCGGGGTGACGGGGGTGACCCTGAACATCACCGACGCGGGCGCCACCGCCGCCGGCTATGTGACGGTCTACCCGGACGGCACCACCCGCCCGAACGCCTCGAACCTCAACTTCCCAGCGGGACAGGACAATCCGAACCTCGTCACTGTCCGGGTGGGCACCGACGGCTACATCGACCTCTACAACGCGCACGGTGACGTGAACCTCATCGCCGACCTCGCGGGGTACTACACCACCACCAAGCCCAGCAGCGACGACCCGTACCTGTCCGGCCTGGCCACGGTGGTCCCGACCCGGGTGCTGGACACCCGCGACGGCACCGGCGCGCCCAAGGGCACGGTGGGACCCGGCAGCACCACGACCGTCACCCTGCCGAAGTACGCCCGGGGCGAGGCGACCGTCGGCGCCGTCCTCAACGTCACCGTGACCGGCGGCACCGGCAGCGGCTACATCACCGTCGCCTGCGACGGCCCCACCCCGCCGACCACGTCCACCCTCAACTACCGGGCCGGGCAGACCGCTTCCAACCTGGCCACCCCCTGTGTGGGCGCCGGCAAGGTCCACATCTACAACAGCGCCGGGCACGTCAACCTGATCGCCGACGTCCAGGGCGTGTACACGAACGACCTGGCGGGCTCGTCCGACGATCCCGTGGACCCCGACGCCCTCAGTGGCGGCCCCTTCGTGGGGACCACGCCCACCCGCTTCCTCGACACCCGCGCCGGCCTCGGCGCACCGGACGCGTCACTGGGCGCGGGCGGCACCCTCACCGTGAAGGTCACCGGTGTGGACGGAGTCCCCGCGGGCGCCTCCGCCGTGCTGGTCAACCTGACCGGCGTCACTCCGACCGTCAACACCCACCTGACCGCCTACGGCGACGGCAGCCTCCCGAACGTGTCCAACGACAACCTGACCGCGGGCCAGACCCGGCCGATCCTCGCCGTGGTTCCCGTCGGAGCCGACGGCTCCATCCGCATCCACAACGCGCTCGGCTCGGTCGACGTCGTCGCCGACCTGGAGGGTTACTTCGGCTGACGCGCCGGCGCGGACGGGATCCTCGTGACGGATCTCGACGGGGGCGACCCGACGACGATCCAAGGGGAGCCCGGTGCCACGGGGTTGGCGCTGTCGGACGACGGTTCCACGGTCCACGCGGCACCGCCCGGCCAGGACGCGATCGCCGGGATCGACACCAACACCCCGACGGAGACGGCCCGTTACCCCACCGGCGCGGGTACCCGTCCCGACTCGCTGGCCGTGGCCGGGGGCACGCTCTGGTTCGGTTACGGGGGCGCGGGTGCCGGTGGCATCGGGTCGGTGGACGGGACCGGGGCGGTGAAGACGGCCCGGGATTGCGGCAGTTGGGCCGGCTCCCCGCTACTGGCGACCACTCCGACGCCGTCCGGCACGCTCGTCGCGGCCGTACAGACGGGAGACACCTCGGCCTTCGTCACGTACCGGGTCGCGGACGGTGGGTTGACCCGGCAGGCGGCCCGGGCGCTGCCCGTCCCCGATCTCACCGACTTCGCGGTGACGGCCGACGGGCAGGACGTGGCGGTCACGTCGTGGCGGAATCCGAGCGCGAACAGGTTCCGCGTCTCCGACCTGGCCGCGGACGGCCTTGACACCCTGGGTCGTGAACCACCGTCCTACAGCGCCGACTTGATCGTGTGCAGCACCGCGTCCGCCATCCCCCGCTCGCCCCGCGCGTTCGGATGCACCGGTGCCGCCGGGCTCTCCGGTACGAGCGGTTCGATCCAGCGGGTGTCCTTCGCCGCGCAGGCGTTGTGGTCGGCGGAGGGTGTGTACGTGTCGACGTAGCCCGCCCCCGCCTCCGAAGCCCGTTGCCGCAGCATCGAGTTGAGCTGTTGCTCCTTCTCGCGGAGGAAGGTCACGTCGCCCGGTGCGAGGGACATCTCCCGGCCGCAGTCGGCGCTGTCGGTCGGCAGGATCGCCGGGTAGGAGACGATGTAGACCCGGGCCTCGGGGGCGCGGCGCCTGACCTCGGTCAGGACCCGGGTGAGGCGTTCGCCCGCCGTGGCGATCTTCTTCCGTACGGTGTCCAAGTCGCCGGTGACGTAGTTCCGTTCGCAGGGTGCGTCCTCGTGGAGGTACTTGCCGCTGCCCGTCATCTCGTACAGCGCGCCCATCGCCACGCACCGTCTGATCATCGAGCCGAAGTCGATGTCGTTGCCGCCGATGCCCACGGTGACCAGGCGGGTGGTCGACGAAAGTGCCCTGAGTTGCGGGGAGTTGGTGCCGTCGTCCGTGTGCTGCGACCCCGCGAGGTCGGCGGTCGTGGCGCCGCTGCAGCTCACATCGCGGAAGTCGCCTCCCTTGAGGCCGAGTTCGGCTGCCACGAGGGCCGGGTAGTTGCCGGCGGAGCGGTCGCAGCCGGCCGGGGTGCCGATGGGGTCGGTGATGCCGGGGCCCGCGGTGTAGGAGTCGCCGAGGGCCACGTACGGGCCCTTCGACGGGGCCGAGTAGGCGATGCCGGTGTGGCTGTCGTCGTTGCCGTCGCCGTCGCGGGTGACCAGGACGACGGTGAGCAGGGTGCCGCAGGCGAGGAGCCCGGCCACGCCGGCCTGCACTGAGGTTTTCATCGAAGTGCCCTCTCTGGTGGGCGAGTTGGTGACGCGGTGTGGACGTCCGCGGGCCCGGCGACGGGCGGGGGGAGTGCCCCGTCGCCGGGCCCGGGACTTGCGCCGGTCCCCGTCCCCACGGGATCCGGCACCGCGGGGCCGCCTCCGCTCTCGGCGGCCCCGGTCTGGGGGAGTCAGGGGACCGGAGTGAGACGGGCGGTGGGCGTGTCGGCGGCCGGTGCCGGGACCTTGCGGCTCAGCGCCTCGCCCTCGACGTCCATGCGGGGGAGGATCCGGTCCAGCCAACTCGGCAGGTACCAGGCCTTGTTGCCCAGGAGGGAGAGGACTGCGGGCACGATCGCCATCCGGACCACGAACGCGTCGAACAGCACCGCGATGGCCAGCCCGAAGCCGATCATCTTGATCATCGAGGCGCCCGCGCCGATGAAGCCCGAGAACACCGCCATCATGATCAGCGCGGCGGCCACGACCACCCGGGCGCTGTGCCGGAACCCGGAGACGATCGCCTCACCGGGCCCGTCCCCGTGGACGTACGCCTCGCGCATCCGGGAGACCAGGAACACCTCGTAGTCCATGGCGAGGCCGAAGACGATGCCCACCAGGAAGATCGGCATCAGGCTCATGATCGGTCCGGTCTGGTCGACGCCCAACAGCGAGGCCCCGTGGCCCTGTTGGAAGACCGCGACGACCGCGCCGAGCGCCGCGAGGACCGAGAGCAGGAAGCCGAGGGCCGCCTTCAGCGGGACGAGGAGGGAACGGAAGACCAGGAGCAGGAGGACGATCGCCAGGCCGACCACCAGCGCCAGGTACGGAATCAGCGCGCCCTGGACCTTCTGCGCCACGTCGATGTTCAACGCGGTGGTGCCGGTGACCTCGAAGCTCGCGCCGGAGGCCGTCGACTCGATGCCCGACCGCTCGTCGCGGATCGTCTGGACGAGTTGCTTCGTCTTCTCGTCGGTGGGGCTGGTGGCGGGGGTCGCGCTGAACACCGCTGTGTCGCCTGCCGAGTTGAAGCGGGCGGGTGAGACGGAGACCACCCCGTCCGTCGCCGCGATGTCCTTCGAGATCGTCGCTACGGCGCTCTTCGCGTCGTCCGCCTTCTTCGCGTCCACGACGATGGTCAGGGGACCGTTGAAGCCGGGGCCGAAGCCCGTCGCGAGGTCGTCGTAGGCACGGCGTTCGGTGGTGGCCGTGGACTTGGCCTCGTCGCCGGGCATGCCGAGCTGGAGGTTGAGGGCCGGGAGGGCCATCGCGCCGAGGCCTACGACGCCGAGCAGCAGGACGGGGATCGGGCGGCGGACGACGAGCCGGGCCCAACGGCTGCCGCCGTTCTCGCCGTTGGCGTTGCCCCGCCCGGCCTTGGCCCTGCCCTTCCGGTCGCGGCGGGAGAGGACGGCGTTCGGCCAGAAGCCGAGGAAGGCCGGGACCAGGGTGAGGGAGATCAGGACCGACAGGAGGACCGCGCCCGCCGCCGCCAGGCCCATCTTCGTCAGCATCGGGATACCGACCACCGACAGACCGGCCAGGGCGATGACCACGGTCAGACCGGCGAACACCACGGCCGAACCCGCCGTACCGGCGGCCAGTCCCGCCGCTTCGCGCGGCGCGTGGCCCTTCTCGCGTTCCTCCCGGTAGCGGGAGACGACGAACAGCGCGTAGTCGATTCCGCAGGCGAGGCCGAGCATCGTGGCCAGCGTGCCGGTGGTCTCGGAGAGGCCGAAGGCGCTGCCCAGGGCGAGCACCGCGGACATGCTGATGCCGACGCCCAGGATCGCGGTGAGGAGCGGCAGGCCGGCCGCGGCCAGCGAACCGAAGGTTATGAGCAGGACCACGGCCGCTATCGCGATGCCGATCGCCTCGGCACTGCCGCCCGCCGCGGGCTGGGTGGCGAGCGCGTCGCCGCCGACCTCGACGGTCAGGCCCGCGTCCCGGGCCGTGTCGATGGCCCGTTCCAGATGGGTCTTGGCGGCGCCGGTGAGGTCGTCGGCCTTCACCTTGAACGTGACGGTGGAGTACGCCGTGGACGCGTCCTTGCTCACCGCCTTCGCGGCGAACGGGTCGACGGCGGAGGCGACTTGGGAACCGTCGGCCGCCTCCGTGACCAGCTTCTCGATCGCCGCCCTGTTCTCGGTCGCGGTGACCTTCTCGCCGTTCGGGGCGACGAAGACGATCCGGGCGTTCGCGCCGTCCGCCGCGGTGCCGGGGAAGCGCTGCTCCAGCAGGTCGAAGGCGCGCTGCGACTCGATGCCGGGCATCGTGAAGCCGTCGTCCGGAGTGGCGGGGGCCTTGGCGGCGGCGAATCCGACGGCGCCGAGGACCGCCACCCACAACAGGGTGACGAACCAGCGCCACCGGAAGGCCACACGGCCCAAGCGATAAAGGAGAGTTGCCATGGCTGGGGAAGGCCTCCACGTCGGCGGTCGGTCGAGATCCAGATCGAGTGCGTGATCGTGGTCCCAAGCCTTCCGGCGGCGGCTCTCCGGCACGAGGGAGTGCCCTCCCGAATGAATGGTGTAGCCCGCTACACCATCGCCGCGCGGCTCAGCCCGCGTTAAGCTCCGTCAACTGGCCCAGCGGCAGCGTGTGGTGCGTCTGGAGGACCTTCGCGCGTAGATACCGGACGTTGTGCGGGGTGGTGAAGACACCGGTCGGGACGCGGTCGTGCACGTCGATGCCGAGCCCGCGCAACTGGTCCGCCTTGTCAGGGTTGTTGGACAGCAGGTCCAGGGACGTGATCCCGAGGGCGGTGAGCATCTGCGCGGCGGCCGTGTAGTCACGGGCGTCCTCGGGCAGGCCCAGCGCGGTGTTCGCGGCGTACGTGTCGAGACCCTGGTCCTGGAGGGCGTACGCGTCGAGCTTGTTGTAGAGGCCGATGCCGCGGCCCTCCTGGCGCAGGTAGAGCAGGACACCGCCGCGCTCGGCGATGCGCTCGACGGCCTCGCGCAGCTGGGGCCCGCAGTCGCAGCGGGCGGACCCGAAGACATCGCCGGTCAGGCACTCGGAGTGCAGCCGGACCAGCGGGGTCGTACCGGGGGCGGGGTCGCCGAGGACGACCGCCACGTGTTCCTGGCCGTCGGTCAGGCCGTGGAAGGTGACGAGTTCGGCGTCGACGCCGTAGCCGTCCTGGAAGCGCAGCGGTACCCGGACGCGGGCACGCGGGGTGGCGGCGGGGAAGTCGGGCATGCGGGTCTCCGTGGTCCGGCGGCAGGTACGCGGATGTGCGTCAGTGAGGTGCTTCAGTTTTGAAGCACATCCACGATGACGGACACTACCTCATGCTTGAAATTTGAAGCAACAGAATTGTGGGACGGGTCACGAACACGAAGGCGTGGAGCGGCGGCGCCACGGCACGTCCTCCGGCTCCTCCAGCGCCCGCACGATCCCGGCGCTGATCTCCTCCATCTGCCGTACCTGCTCCGGCGTGAGGTGATCGAAGATCGCGGCCCGTACGGTCTCGACATGCCCCGGCGCCGTACGTTCCAGGACGGTCATCCCCTCGTCGGTCAGGACCGCGGTGCTGCCGCGCTTGTCGGACGGACACCCTTCCCGCCGCACCAGGCCGTCCTTCTCCAGCCGGGTCACCGCGTACGTCAGCCGGCTCCGGGTGATCTTCGACTTCTCGGCGAGGTCGGTCATCCGCAGCCGGCGGTCCGGCACCTCGGAGAGGTTGGCGAGGATGGAGTAGTACAGGTGGGGCATGCCGGCCTCCTGCTGGAGCTGCCGGTCGATCGCGTCCTCCAGGAGGTGCGTCGCGGCGATGTGCGCGCGCCAGGCGCGCTGCTCCTCGGCGGTGAGCCAGCGAGTCGTCATGCCCCCAGTGTAGGTTTGTTTCAAACTTGAACCAAGCCCCGCCGTTCCACCAAGCCCCGCCGTCCCCACGAGCAATGACCCGGGAGCGCGTCGATGCCCCACCCCTACGTCCTGCTGTCCGCCGCCGTCTCCCTCGACGGCTACCTCGACGACACCGGCCCCGACCGGCTGCTCCTCTCCAGCCCGGCAGACTTCGACCGTGTCGACGAGGTCCGGGCATCGGTCGACGCGATCCTCATCGGCGCCGGAACGATCCGCGCGGACAACCCCCGCCTCCTCGTCAACTCCCCTGAGCGCAGGGCCAGTCGCATCGCCGCGGGCAAACCCGAGTACCCCCTCAAGGTCACGGTCACCGCCTCCGGCGACCTGGACCCGACGGCCAACTTCTGGCACACGGGCGGCGAAAAGCTCGTCTGTACGACGGACAAGGGCGCGGAGCGAGCACGCGGGCTGGGTCTCGCCGCGGACGTCGTCGCCCTCGGCCCCGACCTCGACTGGCGCGCGCTGCTTGAACACCTGCACGCGGTAAGGGGAGTTGACCGCCTGATGGTCGAGGGCGGCGGCACGATCCACACCCAGCTCCTCCAACAGGGCCTGGCCGACGAACTCCACCTGGTCCTGTCCCCCCTCTTCGTGGGCGACGACAAGGCCCCCCGCCTCTTCGGCCCGGGCACGTACCAGCCGGGTCGCCTCCGCCTCGTCGAGACCCGCCCCATCGAGGACGTGGTCCTCATGCACTACGAACCCACCGTCCCCGGCACCGGAGACCTCCCCTCCGCCGCCGACCACCACTGGCTCGCCCTCGCCTGCGACCTGGCCGCCGACTGCCCGCCCTCGGAGACGGCGTTCAGCGTCGGCGCGGTGGTGGTGGCGGAGGACGGCACGGAGCTGTCCCGGGGCCACTCCCGCGAGGCGGGCGACCCGGTGGTCCACGCGGAGGAGGCGGCGCTGGCGAAGATCGACCCGCAGGACCCGCGCCTCGCGACCGCCACGGTCTACACGAGCCTGGAACCCTGCACCCACCGCGCCTCCCGTCCCAAGCCCTGTGCCCAACTGATCCTCGACGCGGGGGTACGACGGGTGGTGACGGCTTGGCGCGAGCCGGACACGTTCGTGGAGGGGGCGGACGGGAGCGGGGCGCTGGCCGCGCGGGGGGTGACCGTGGTCGTACTCCCGGAGGACGAGGAGCGAGCGAAGGCGCCGAACCGGCATCTGCTCGGCTGAGGTGCGCCACCCCCTCTGGAGAAATGTGACACCTCAGGGGGTGAGTGTCACATTTCTCCGGAACACCCCCTGCCTCCCTGCCCTCGCTGCTCCCCGACCGGCCCATCAGATCCTGCGCCCCACCGCCCACCAGGTCACGCTCACAAGGAACCGGTGCGGACAAGGCGGAGGTAGGACACATGAGGGCAGTGGGTCGGCGGCACGCCATCACCATGCTGGGCGCGTCCGTAGCCGTAGGGCTACTCGCCTCGTGCGGATCGGCGGACACCGGTACCCGGACCATGGCCCGGGCACTCCCCGCCGGCGCCGCGTTCACCCACCCCGGGGTGCTCGTCAGCAAGGGCCAGCTGGACGCCGTACGCAAGAACGTGGCCGCCGGCAAACAGCCCTGGCTGAAGGCGTACTTCGGGATGCGGGACAGCAAGTACGGGTCGTACAAGTACACGGCGAAGCCGTCCGCGGACGTCGACTGCCCCTGGAACGGCAAGGCCGCGCACGGCTGTGTCGAGGAGCGCGAGGACGCGATCGCGGCGTACACGCAGGCGCTGCTGTTCAGCATCACCGGGAAGCAGCATCACGCGCTGAAGGCGCGGGAGATCATGGACGACTGGTCGGCGAAGATGAAGGAGCACACCTCCGACGACGCCGGACTGCAGACCGCGTGGGCCGGTTCGACCTGGGCGCGGGCGGCGGAGATCGTGCGGTACGCGCCCGGCGCCGGATGGCCGGCGGACCGGGTCGAGCGGTTCGGGACGATGCTGCGTACCGCCTACGAGCCGGAAGTCACCAAGGACCTGCCGGACTACAACGGCAACTGGGACCTCGCGATGACGGACGCGGCGATCGGCATCGCCGTGTTCCTCGACGACCACAAGGCCTTCGACGCGGCCGTCAAACGCTTCCGCGACCGCGTGCCCGCCTACTTCTACCTGGCCAAGGACGGCAAGGTGCCGCTCACCCCGGTGGGCTCGAAGCTCACCACCCCGCAGAAGCTGACGACGTACTGGTTCAAGCAGACGACCTTCAAGGACGGCGTCGCCCAGGAGACCTGCCGCAACTTCAAGCACGTCGGGTACTCGCTGGCCGCGACCGCGCACATCGCCGAGACCGCCTGGCACCAGGGCGTCGACCTCTACGACGGGGTCAAGGACCGGCTCAAGGCCGCCCTGGAGTTCCACGCCCGCTACCAGCTCGGCGAGCCCGCGCCCGCCTGGCTGTGCGGCGGCAAGGTCGACCGGAACATGGGCCCCGACCTGGAGGTCGCCGTCAACCACCTGGAGGGCCGGCTCGGCATGAAGGTGCCCGCCGCGCACAAGCTCGCCGAGTCCACCCGCCCGGCCGGCAGCGACGACCTGTTCGTCTCCTGGGAGACCCTCACGCACGCCGGGAACACCGCCGACTGAAACCTGTGTGACATCGGACCCCGCGAATGGCGTATAGTTGCAATCACAACGGCGCGGGGTGGAGCAGCTCGGTAGCTCGCTGGGCTCATAACCCAGAGGTCGCAGGTTCAAATCCTGTCCCCGCTACTAAGGCCAAGGGCCGGAATCCAGAAATGGGTTCCGGCCCTTGGTGTTTCTCCCGCCCCGGTCGGCCCACCCCGCTCGCCGCCCTTGCCCGGCCAGGAAAAACTGGACGCGTGGAGGAGGGTCCGTATGTGCGAGCCGGTGGGCGCCTGCCCGGCGATCCCGTGCCCGACCCCGGCCTCGGCCCCGACGAGGGACGGCGGATCCCGTACGCCCTCGGCTTCGTCCGCCGACTTCCCCCGCTGCTGCTGGTCGGCGGGGCGTTCTACGACTACTTCACCCCGCAGGCCTTCACCGCGGCCCCGTTCTTCACCGCCGCCCCGCTCGTCGCCGCCCCCCTCTACTCGCGGCGCGGCACCGTGCTCACCGGCCTGGCCTCCGTCGCCGTCGTCCTCGTGATCCACATCAGGCTCGGCATCGTCTTCCGCACGGATGCGGTCACCGAGGCGGCCACGGTGGCGACCGTCGCCGTGCTGGCCGTCCTGATCAACCTCCTGGTCCGCCGCAGCAGCGAACAGCTCGCCTCCGCGCGCGAGATCGCCGAGGCCGCCCAGCGGGCCGTCCTGCCCGAACCGGCCGAGCGGATCGGCGGGTTCGCGATCGCGGCACGGTACGAGGCGGCGCAGGAGGGCGCGTTCATCGGCGGCGACCTGTACGCGGTGCAGGACACCCCGCACGGCGTACGGCTGGTCGTCGGTGACGTGCGCGGCAAGGGCATGGGCGCGGTCGCCGCCGTCGCCGTGGTCATCGGGGCGTTCCGGGAGGCCGCCGAGCAGGAGGCGACCCTGGAGGCGGTCGCGCAGCGGCTGGAGCGGGCGCTGGCGCGCGAGGGCACCCGGCGCGACGGGCTCGACGCGTTCGAGGGGTTCACCACGGCCGTCCTCGCCGAACTCCCGCACGGCGACGGCGTCGTACGGATCGTCGACCGGGGCCACCCGCCGCCGCTGCTCCTGCACGAGGACGGCACCGTCCGCACGTTGCAGGTCGAGGAGCCCGCACTGCCCCTGGGAATGGGCGAGTTGGGGGTCTGGCCCGACCGTGCCGAGGAGTTCGCGTTCCCGGGCGGGGCCACCCTCCTCGTGCACACCGACGGGCTGTCCGAGGCGCGCGACTCCCGCGGTGTCTTCTACGACCCCGGGGCGCGGCTGGCCGGCCGGACCTTCCGTACCCCCGAGGCGTTGCTCGGCATCCTCGCCAAGGAGGTGCGCCGGTACTCCGGGGGCTGGATGACGGACGACATGGCGATGATCGCCGTACGCCATCCCTGACCGGATATCACGGGCCGTGACCGGTCGGGAGCCGTCCGCACAACAACTGATACACCGTCAATACCTGTGGGAATTCTGAGGCTTGGCCAACTCGCCCGTTTTTCGCCGGTGGTGGGCCCTTCGTCCAGCAAGGAAAGGTTAATGATCAAGCCGAACGGCTTGGAAACGGACGCCCGTGTCTATTAACGTTCGATAACGCAGCGCGGTCGTCCCAGCCGTCACAAGAGATGGCTCCGTGCGCACGCGCCGAATCCCGCAAGGGAACCGGGGAACCACCACCTTGGGGTGAATCGCTCGTCGACTGCCGTGGAAACACGGCCGGTTTACGCGCGTAGGAGACCTTCCTGCTCCGAACCCGTCAGCTAACCCGGTAGGCGAGAGGGAAGGAAAGGAGCACGCCCACGTGGCGTCCAACCAGGCTGCCCCAGAAGCCCCTGTCGTCTACGGCGGTTACCGCCCCGACGAGGGCCCCTGGGAGGAGTGGAATCCGAGTGCGGAGACCGTTCTTCCCAACCGCGGCAAGCACCGTGTCGCCAAGCAGCGTGGTGGCGGAGGATTCGCCCGCAGCTCCACCGTTCTGGGTGTCGGTGTCATAGCCGCCGTCAGCGCGGGCGGCATGGCCAGCGCCAACACCGGCAAGCCGCCGGTCTCCATCTCCCTGCCCGACCTGCCCTCCGTGGGCCACCTGCTGGACGACTCGTCCAGTAGTACCCCCAAGGGTTCGGCCACGGCGCTCAGCAGCGTCGGCGTGACCACGACCGAGACCGCCAAGGGCGCCTCGGACGCGGGTGAGCTGCTGCGCAACCGGATCATGGCGCAGGCCGAGTCACAGCAGGTGCAGGTCGACGGCAAGTCGAAGGCCGCCGTAGAGGCCGCCGTCGCCAAGCAGGTCGACGACGCCGCCGCCAAGGCCGAGAAGGACGCCGCGAAGAAGGCCGCCGACGCGAAGAAGGCCGCGGAGGCCGCCGCCAAGAAGAAGACCGAGGCCGCGAAGCTCGCCGTGCTGGCCAAGCAGTACACGCTGCCGGTCGGCTCGTACACGATCACCGGCACCTTCGGCCAGGCCGGCTCCATGTGGTCCTCCGGGTATCACACGGGTCTCGACTTCGCCGCTCCCACCGGCACGCTGATCAAGGCCGTCCACAGCGGCACGGTCACCGAGGCGGGCTGGGCCGGGGCGTACGGGTACCGCACGATCATCACCCTCGACGACGGCACCGAGCTGTGGTTCTGCCACCAGTCCTCGATCAACGTGAGCGTCGGACAGAAGGTCTCCACCGGTGAGGTCATCGGCCGCGTGGGCGCGACCGGCAACGTGACCGGGCCGCACCTCCACCTGGAGGTGCACATCAACGGCGCCGCCACCGCCAGCGACCCGGCGCCCTGGCTGCGCAGCAAGGGCCTCAACCCCTGAGGGTCTGGAATATCCGGTTCCGGTCCGGCTGTTGAAGAGGGTCATGACTTCTCTTCGCAAGCTGGGCCGGTCCGATCTTGAGGTCTTCCCGCTCTCCCTCGGCGGCAACGTCTTCGGCTGGACCGCCGACGAGGCGACCTCGTTCGCCGTGCTCGACGCCTACGCGGCCGCGGGCGGCAACTTCGTCGACACCGCCGACTCGTACTCGGCGTTCGCGCCGGGCAACCAGGGCGGCGAGTCCGAGACGATCATCGGCAAGTGGGTCAAGGCCCGCGGCAACCGTGCCGACGTCGTCATCGCCACCAAGGTCAGCCAGCACCCCGACTTCCCGGGCCTGAGCGCCGCCAACATCAAGGCCGCCGCGGACGCCTCCCTGCGCCGCCTCGACACCCACCACATCGACCTCTACTACACCCACTTCGACCAGGTCGAGGTGCCGGTCGAGGAGATCATCGGCGCGCTGGACGAGCTGGTGAAGGCGGGTAAGGTGCGGCACATCGCCGCCTCCAACATCACCCCCGAGCGCCTGCGGGCCTCCCTCGACTTCTCCGACCGCGAGGGCCTGGCCCGCTATGTCGCCCTCCAGCCCCACTACAACCTCGTCTCGCGCGACACCTACGAGGGTGAGCTGAGCGAGCTCGCCGCGCGGGAGGGCCTGGCCGCGGTCCCGTACTTCGCGCTGGCCGCCGGCTTCCTCACCGGCAAGTACCGCCCCGGTACGACCGTCGACAGCCCGCGGGCCGGGCGCGCGGCCCAGTACCTCGCATCGGAGCGCGGCCTGAACGTCCTCACCGCCCTCGACGAGGTCGCCCGGGCCCACGACGCCCCGGTCGCCACGGTGGCCCTCGCCTGGCTCGCCGCCCAGCCCACGGTCGCGGCCCCGATCGCGTCGGCCCGGTCGGTGGAGCAACTCCCCGCGCTGCTGGGCGTGGCCGAACTGGAGCTGACGGACGCGGAGATCACCCGCCTCACGCAGGCGTCCGCGTAGCCGTCCTCGGAGCTATGACCGGTACGGGTTGTACAGGGGAGACCCGTACGACCCGTACACCGGCGGCCACGGCGGCACCACCACCGGCACCGGTGGCGCCGTCCGGCGCGCCGCGTAGTACAGCGCGGGCCGCGCCACCTCCCGGCGCAGCCACAGCTCGTGCAGCAACTCCCTCTCCCGTACGACGAAGTCGGCGCCGACGCGGCCCCGCGCGGCCCGGTGCCGCAGGAACGCCAGGGAGGTCGCGTGGGCCTCGTACCGGGCGACCGAGCGGGCCGCCTGCCTGCCGAGGTGGTGGCGGGCGTACTCGCGGGCCAGCCGCCGCGCCTTCATCGAGCCGAGCACGAACGGTTCGGCCGGGGTCAGCCAGCCCGCGTAGACGTAGGCGGGCAACTCCTCGCGCACACTGCGGAGTTCGCGTTGCCGGGTCCAGACGGCGAGCCAGGTCAGCAGGCCGAACATGGGGACCATGAAGACGCCGTAGACCTCGAAGAAGCCGTACTGGCCGAAGGTGGAGGAGCCGTTCCAGATCGCGTGCATGCCCATCGCGAGCAGCAGGCCGGTCAGGGGGATCAGGACGCGGCGGATGTGCTGGCGGTCGGGGGAGAGGGCGGCGATGCCGAAGCCGATGCCGGTGAGGACGGTGAACAGGGGGTGCGCGAAGGGGGACATGACGATGCGCACGAAGAAGGTCGCCGCGGTGACGGAGGTGAAGCCGCGGTCGCCGGTGAGCTGGTCGGTGCCGAAGGCGGTGCCGAGGTAGAGGATGTTCTCGGTGAACGCGAAGCCGGTGGCGGTGACCCCGGCTATCACCACCCCGTCGACGATCCCGGTGAAGTCCCGTCTGCGGAAGAGGAACACGAGGAGTACGGCCGCCGCCTTCGCCGACTCCTCGACGATCGGGGCTATGACGGTGGCGCCGAGGGTGTCCGCGCTGGTCGGGTCGGCGGTCGTGGTCGCTATCCATCTGGTCGCGAAGCTGTTGGCGACGATGGCTATGAGGGCCGCGGCGCAGGCGCCCCACGCGAAGGAGAAGAGCAGGTTCCGCCAGGGCCCGGGGTCGACGCGGTCCAGCCAGCGGAACGCGGCGAGGAGGAGGGGTACGGGTAGTACGGCGAGCCCGAGGCCGACCAAGAAGCCTTCCGTGCCGGTCTGTTGGCGGACCAGCGCGAGGATGACGAGCCCGGAGAGCGTCAGCAGGGCGATCAGCGCGCCGTAGCGGACCCAGTTCCGCTGCCACCAGCGCACCCGCGGCCCGTGCCCGGGCACACCACCGGCGGGGTGGCCGGGGTGCGGGGGGTACGGCGGAAACGTGGCCACGGCATCGACCCTAACGAGGTAAGGGCACGGCCCGCGATGGAGCCTGGCGTCAGCGCTGGTCGTCGTGGGGTACGCGACGGAAGAGCAGATCGTTCACGACATGACCCTTGTCCAGTCCCTGGCCCTCGAAACGGGTCAGCGGCCGGAACTCCGGACGGGGCGCAAAACCGCCGTCAGGTTGGCTGTTCTCGAAGTCCGGGTCCGCGTCGAGCACTTCGAGCATCTGCCCCGCGTACGGCTCCCAGTCGGTCGCGCAGTGCAGGGTCGCGCCGGGCTTGAGGCGGGTCGCGGCGAGGGTGAGGAACTCCGGCTGGATCAGCCGCCGCTTGTGATGCCGCTTCTTGGGCCAGGGGTCCGGGAAGTACACGCGCAGGCCGTCGAGGGAGTCCGGGGCGAGCATCTCGCGGAGCAGGATGATCGCGTCCCCGTTGGCGACGCGGATGTTGGACAGGCCGTGGTGGTCGGCGAGGCGGAGGAGGTTGCCCTGGCCCGGGGTGTGCACGTCGGCGGCGAGGATGTTCGTCGCGGGGGCTTCGGCGGCCATCTGGGCGGTGGCCTCGCCCATGCCGAAGCCGATCTCCAGGACGACGGGGTTGTCGTTTCCGAACAGCTCGGGGAGATCGAGGGTTCGTTGGCCGTCGATGTCCAGGCCCCACTTGGGCCACAGGCGTTCCAGGGAGTCTGCCTGGCCGGCTGTCACCCGGCTTCTGCGGGGCTGGAAGCTTCGGATGCGGCGTTCGAAGTGGGAGCCGGCGGGGTCGGGCGTAGGCCCGTCGGGGAAACGGGGCTCGCCCTTGGCCCGGGTTCGCTGCGCGGGCTCGGTGGGGGTGTTGGGGGTGTCAGACACAATGGGTTGATTTTACTGGGCGTGCGCCTTTGCGTCTGCGTGGCTTGTGTTGTCGGGCGAGTGCGGGTGCGTTGGGGCTGGTCGCGCCCACGCGGCGGAGCCGCATATCGATACAGCCCCGCGCCCCTAGGGGGTTGCCCTGTCCGGGGTTTGGAGTGGTCGTCGGTCTTGGTGCAATACGGCCAAGGCTCGGCGGGCTACCTCTCTGCCGATCGGGAGGGAGGCTGTTGCCGCTGGGCTGGGGGCGTTGAGGACGTGGATGGCTCGGGGGCCCTCCTTGATCAGGAAGTCGTCGACCAGGGTGCCGTCCCGCAGGACCGCCTGCGCCCGTACGCCCGCCGCCGATGGGACCAGGTCGTCCGGGGTCACCGCCGGGAGGAGGCGTTGTACGGCTGCCGTGAACGCGGTCTTGGAGATGGACCGGCGGAGTTCCCCCGCGCCGTAGCGCCAGTGCTGTCGGGCCATGTGCCAGGTGCCGGGCCACGTTGCCGTCGTCGCGATCTCCCGGGGGTTCACGACGCCCCAGTCGTAGCCCTCGCGGGCCAGAGCCGGGACCGCGTTCGGGCCGAGGTGCACGCTGCCGTCGATCCCGCGCGTGAGGTGGACGCCGAGGAACGGGAACGCCGGGTCGGGAACCGGGTAGACCAGGCCCCGGACCAGCTCGGGGCGGGTGAGGGTGTAGTACTCGCCCCGGAACGGCACGATCCGCATCTCCGGGTCGTCGCCGGTGAGACGGGCCACCTCGTCGCAGTGCAGGCCGGCGCAGTTCACCAGCACGCGGGCGCGGACGACGTCACCGCCGGTCCCGGTCACCGTACGGACGGCGACCCCGCGCTCCGGGCGCCGGTCGATGTGGGCGACCCGCGCGCCGTAGCGGATCTCCGCGCCGGAGGCCTCGGCGAGATGGCGGGCGACCTCGGTGTAGTCGCAGATACCGGTCGTCGCGACCTGTATGGCCGCGAGGCCGCGCACCTCGGGTTCGTACTCCGCGATCTGGGCGCCGCCCAGCTCCCGGACCGCGATGCCGTTCTCCCGTCCGCGCTGCACGAGCGCGTGCAGGCGAGGCAGCTCGGCGCGCTCCGTGGCGACGATCAGCTTCCCGGTGACGGCATGCGAAACCCCGTACTCCGCACAGAACTTGACCATCTCGGCAGCCCCGCCCACCGCATACCGCGCCTTGAGCGACCCGGGCCGGTAGTAGATCCCGCTGTGGATCACCCCGCTGTTGCGGCCTGTCTGGTGCCGGGCGGGCCCGGCCTCCTTCTCCAGCACGGTGACGCGCGTACCTGGCGCGGCACGCGTGATCGCGTACGCCGTGGACAGCCCGACGATCCCGCCACCGACCACGAGCACGTCACAGTCGTACCCGACCCCAGCCCGCACGTGCACCACCTCCCGGCTTCGATAGTGCACTGCACCACTGACAATGCCTTCAAACCCCGGGAGGGCTACACGCCGCCAGGGGCGCGGGGAACTGCGCGACAAGCCACGACGCACCCGCACTCGCAAGACAACACAAGCCAGGCAAATCCTTAGGCGGGCGCCATCAACAACGGCCGAGCCCTCTCCCGCAGCTCCACAACCCGCGGCTCATCCCCGTAAGGCTCCAGCCGGTGCAGAAGATCCTTCACGTACTCGGTAGTCCGAGCAGACGAGATCCGCCCAGCGACCTCAACCGCCCGAACCCCTTGCTCGCACGCCGCATCAAGATTCCCCGACTCCAACTCGGCGACGGCCGAGACAACCAGCCGGAGACCATGCGACCGCACGAACTCCTCCGTCGGCTTCGACAACGCCTGCTCGGTGAACCGACGGACCTGACGCGGTGCCTTCAGATCCCGGTAGCACTCGGCCGCGTCGGCGGCGAACCGGTCGTAGGAGTAGAACCCGAGCCACGACGGATCGTTGTCGCCCTCCCGGGACCGCTCAAGCCACCCCTCGGCGGCCTTCAGGGCAGCGCCGGCCGCCTGCGCGTCCCCCGCCTTCGCGTGGGACCGCGCCTCGACGAGCCGGAAGAAGCTCATGGTGCGGGCGGTCGCGAGCCCCCGGTTGCGTTCCAGGGCCGCCTGCGCGAGGTCGACGCCCTCGTCGCCGAAGCCCCGGTAGGTCGCCTGGAGCGACATCGACGCCAGCACATAGCCCCCCAGGGGGACGTCCGCCGCCGCGCGGGCAAGACGCAGCGCCTGGATGTAGTACCGCTGCGCCGCCTCCTGTTGACCCGTGTCGAAGGCCATCCACCCCGCGAGGCGGGTGAGTTCGGCACTCGCCCCGAACAGCGCTCTGCCGACCTCGTCGGAGTACGAGCCGAGCAGCAGCGGTGCCGCCTCCACCCGGAGGCACTCGGGCACCATGGACGAACGCCAGTCGCCGCCCCCGTACTTGGAGTCCCAGCGCCTCGCGTCCTCCGCGGCCTCCCGCAGCTTCTGCACATCGCTGTGGCCGACTTTGAGCGGTGTCCCGGAGCTCTCGGCGGAGTTGGCCTCGCGCGCCACCGAACTGTCGGCCGGGGTTATCAGCCACCGTGAGGCGGGCGTTGCGTATGCGCTGACTGCGAACGACCCGGCGAGGGACTGCCAGATGCCGCCGGAGCCGGCCCGGCGGCCGGCGAGGTCGAGCCGGTACAACTCCGTTGCGGAACGCACGGCTTGGCCGACGTCCCGGGGAAAGGCGAGGCCCACTTCCGGCGCGGGATCCGCGTCCGCCAGGCCGATCTCGTGGAGCGGCACAGGGCGGCCGAGCTTCTGGCCGATGGCGGCCGCGATGAGGTGCGGGGCGGCGCCCTGGGGCACCATTCCCTTCGACACCCAGCGCGCCACCGACGTCTTGTCGTAGCGAAGTGTCAACCCGCGTTGAGCGCCAAGATCGTTGACGCGACGCGCGAGTCCTGCGTTGCTGATTCCCGCGAGGGCGAGAACGGTGCCGAGTTTTTCGTTCGGCCCGCGTTGCTCCCTGGACATGCGCCACCCCTCGACACAGACGGCTGCCGCGCTGGCATAACCACCCGGCATTCGTAAACCCAGCGTAGTTCGCCGCATCCCAAGCGTTAAGGGGCATTGTTCCGGTTGGCGGGATTGTGGTCCGTACGCGAGTGCGGGGTTTGCACGCAGGGTTGCGACGTGCCCCCGTCGTGTGGCCGTGCGCCCGTGTGTGCGCTCTTCTCCGGCCATCCCGGGAGCGCTTCGATGGATCGTGCGTGGGTCGGCCCGCTGTACTGGATCCAGTGGGCTGGGGGACACCGCCGCCTACATCCCCGCGGGCGGCGGACCGGTCCGGGAGGCGTACTCCGCCTCCCGGACTGTGCGCGGTGCGAAGCGGTGCGCACGGCATGTACGGAGCGTGCGCGAGCCTGTCCTCGTAACACCGATTTGGCCGAAAACCGCCCCTGCCTCCCGATGTCGAATACCGCTCCTACCATGGGAGTTGAGGGCGCGTTAGGTGTTTTGGGGGAGCGTATCGGGGGCGCATTCGCGTCGTGGACGTAGGGTCTTCCTTGTCCGGTTGTCCCTCGTCCAGGGCGTCTTCACGCGATCTCAAGCGGCTTCTCCGGCCCTCCGGAAGGCGTCCTTCATGGCAGCATGGTGCCCAGTTCGTGCGGTGCACTGGTTGTCCACAGCCTGTGGAGGCGTCGATGCGGTGGTTGGTGGGATGGAGCAGTACCGCCGCTGGAGCCGCCACGATCGGTTCCGCGGGGGCGACCGGCCTCGACGGTGAGACGGTCCACCCGGTCGGGTCCCAACTCCTGTGGGGCGACCCGGATCCGCTGTGGGCGGTCGGCGACTGGCGGCCCGACGAGGTACGGGTCGTGAAGGTCGACGCCGAGACCCGCATCGCCGTCCTCGGTACGTGCGGTGCCACCGACGAGGAGCTGCGCCTCAGCCTGTTCTCCGCGCGCGGAGGGGCACTTCGGCATCTGACGGCCTGGTCGGGCAGTTACACGGCGGTCGTCAAGGTCAACCGCCGCACCATGGTCTGCGGCGATCTCGCGGGCGCCAAACCGGTGTTCTACACCCCCTGGGCCGGCGGTACGGCGTACTCCACGGCCGCGCTCCCGCTCGCCGACCTCATCGAGGCCAACCTCGACTTCGGCCACCTCGCCGCGCTGCTCGCCGCCCCGGACGTCCCCGCCGCGCTGCACGACTCGACGCCGTACGAGGGCGTACGGCGCATTCCGCCCGGGCATGCGCTGGTGCTGCGCGCCGGGGCGCGCGAGATCGCCGGGTACGAGCCGGTCGCCTCCCTCGCGGTCGCGGCGGCTGCCGTCGACCCGGACAGCGCGGTGGACGCCGTACGGGACGCGCTCGTCGAGGCCGTGCGCGCGCGTCTCTCCGCGCCCCGGCACGTTCCCGACATAGACCCGGGGCCCGTCCCCGGTATGGGGCCCGCCGAACGGCGTGCCGCGCGCGGGATGCCCGTTCCCGGGATCGGGGCCGACCTCTCCGGGGGGCCCGCCTCCGGGACGCTGGCCCTGCTCGCCGCCGGGCTGCCGGGTGCGCCGGGCACGGTCCTCGGGCACGGCACCGGCGCGGGCGAACGGCTCCTGGCCGTCACGTTCAACGATCTCGCCGTCCCCGGGCGCGAGTCCGAGGTGGAGCGCGCGGGCACGCTCGCCGCCAACCCGCGGCTGCACCACGTGGTGGTCACCGGCGCCGAGGACGTCCTGCCGTACGCCGAACTCGACGGCCCCCTCACCGACGAACCCGGCCCCTCCCTGATCGTCGCCGCCCGCCACCGCGCGCGGCTCGCCGCGGGCAGCGCCGACCACTTCACCGGCTACGGCGCCCGCCAGGTCCTGGACGCGCATCCGGCCCGCCTCGCGGACCTCCTGATGGACCGCAAACGGCGTCATCTGGTGCGCCCGGTGGCCGCGTTGGCGAAGGCGGACGGTTCGGTGATGGTCCCGGGGCGCGTCTACGGCGCGGCCCGCCGCCTCGCCCGAACGCCCTACGGCGCGGGACTCGAAGTCCTCGCCGACCGGTTGATGAACCAGCGCTTCGACGAGCCCGGCGGTGCCGTCGGTGCCTCCCTCGCCGCGCTCACCTGGGCCAGACCGGGGCCCGCCGCACGCTGGCTGACCGGCGAGGCCCTGGCTGAAGTATCGGTTCGCCTGCAGAGTGCGCCCAGCCGTCAGGGCAGCGGCCCCGGCCAGCGCCCCGGCGACTTCCGCGCGCGTGCCGCCCTCGCCCGCCACGCCAACGACCTCCGCGTCCTGGAGCAGGCCGCCGAGATCCGCTCCCAGCGCCTGCACACCCCCTTCCTCGACAACCAGGTGGTCCGCGCCTGCCGTTCCCTCCCCGAGGCGCTACGGGTCCAGCCGGGCGCCCGCGCGGCCATCCTGCGCACGGTCCTGGAGGGCGCCGGCGTGGGCGACCTCCCGCCCGGCTGGGGCGCCCCCTCCCACGCCTCGACGGCAGCCGCGGCCCGTAAGGGTCTACGGGTCGCGGCGGACTCCCTGATGGACCTGTTCGCCACGCCGTTGCTCGCGCAGGCGGGCCTGGTGGAGGCCCGCGTCGTCCGCAAGGCGCTCCGCGCGGCGGCCCAGGGCGAGCCACTGCCCCTGGACGGCCTCGCGGACCTGGTCTCCCTGGAACTGTGGCTGGGCCGGCTGCTGGCCCGCCGGGGCACCTGCTGGACGGGCACACCGGCACGCGCGCGTGCAGTGCCGGAGGGGATCCGGCCGCAGCGGGGGGCGTTGGCCTCGGGGGCGTGAGCGGCGGGAGCTTGAGCGGGTGGGCGTGACGTCCGTCCCGGAACGGCCCGCCCCTCGACAAGCCCCCGCAGACCTCAACTCCCCATCGCCTCCCGTACGGCGGCGACCAGTTCCGCCACGCCCCGCTCCTTCAGCACCCCGTAGTGGTCCCCCTCCAGCTCGACCACGACCGGCGGCTTCGCGGAGTACCCGGACGCGCCCTCCAGGAACGAGTAGTCGTCGCCCCGCGCCTTGAAGACGGTGATCGGGGCCTCCACCCTCCGCTCCGCCAACTCCCGGAACGTGTAGTCGAATTCGTACGTCGTCGCGACGATGCGGGTGATGCGGCGGATCGTCTCGGTGTCGAGCGCCGGGAGCAACTCGCCGATGTACGACACGAAACTCTCCTCGTCCCGTGTCGCGGCGAGGCACGCGGCAAGGGCCGGGCCCTCGATGGTGCCCGCGAAGACGGAGAAGAGGATCGTCACGTACGCGGGGTTCGTGTACGACGCGTCGCGGCCCCAAGTCCGGCCGTCCGTACGGCGGATCTCCGGGTTGCCGGGGCAGATCAGCAGCAGGCGCTCGACCTTCTCGCCCGCCCGCTCCAGCTGCCAGGCGGCCTCGAAGGCGACCCGGGCGCCGAAGGAGTAGCCCCACAGGGTGTACGGCCCGCTCGGCTGGACGCGCCGGAGTTCGCGGAGGTCGGCGCTCGCCATCTCGCGGATGGTGGCGTACGGGGTCTCGCCGGCGTTGATGCCGTGCGCCTGGACGCCGAAGAAGGGGCGGTCCAGGGCGACTTGGCCACCGAGGAGACGCAGGTTCATCGGGTAGCCGCCGAGCCCGGGCCAGCAGAAGACCGGGGTGAAGCCGCCCTCGCGGGCCAGGGGGATCAGCCGGGACACGGGGGCGGCCGGGGCCTCGTCGATGCGGGCGGCCAGTTCGCGCAGGGTGGGTGCCTCGAAGAGGGCCTGGAGGGGGAGCTTCGTGCCGTACTCCCTGTTGATCCGGTTCACGAGGGCTACGGCGATCAGCGAATTGCCGCCGCAGGCGAAGAAGTTGTCCTCGGTGGAGACGTCGGCCGGGTCGGGGTACTTCAGCGCCGTTCCCCAAGTGACCGCCAGGCGGATCTCCGTGGGGGTCGCCGGTGCGACGTACGGGCCCGTCGTGCGGGCCGAGGTGACCTCCGGGGCGGTCGCGAGGGCCTTGGTGTCGATCTTGCCGTTGGCCGTCAGGGGGAGCGCGTCCAGGACGAGGACGCGGCCCGGGAGCATGAAGTCCGGGAGGGAGCGGGCGAGTTCGTCGCGGATCATCTCGGCGGGGCCCTTGGTGTGCACGGCGTCCTCGCGCATGCCCTCGCTCGCGACCTGCTCGGCACCGACCCGGCCGCCGAGGAAGAAGTACGACGTCCCGCCCGCGATGCCGGCGGCGCCGAGGATGTCGTCCAGGCGGCGGGCGGACGGCAGCGGGTGGCCGGTCTTCGAGGAGTAGCCCGAGGCCATGAAGCCGAAGCCCGGGGTGCGCTGGAGGTGGTGCAGCCGGGTGCCCAACTCGATGTACTCCAGCCAGGGTTCGGCGGCCCGGCCGACCGCGCTGATGCCGAAGCTCGCGCGGTCGTAGACGCCCTGGTTGATGGCGATGACGTGCCGGGGTTCGATCAACTCCTCGCCCAGCGGCTCCAGTCGGCCCTCGCGGTAGCGGTACTGGCCGCCGGGCAGGCCCTCGACCCGGCCGGGGTGGGCCTGCACGAACAGCTCGGTGGAGTCGCGGCGCGGCTCACCGTCGTCCGGCGTGATCGCGAACGTGCCGAGGTAGTGGTCCTCGTCGGCGACGTCGAGGGTGTCCTTGACGGCGGGGAAGTGCCCCAACGGCCGCACGGTCAGGCCGTGTTCGGGGAGCACCTCCTCCAGGACCCCGAGCATGTGGCCGGCCTCGAATTCCAGGACCTCCTGGATGTTGGTCCGGTAGACGGGTTCGATCGCGCGCCGCTTGCCGAGGAAGTGCAGGACGAGCCCGCCGGCCGGGCAGTGGCCGCTCGGGTCGCCCACCCGGACCAGGGTGTGGTCGGCGGGGTGGTGGTAGTACACGCCGGGCGCGAGGCCCGCCGCCCCGCCGGACTCGATGTGCAGCTGGGTGGCGTACAGGGCGCCGGGGGAGGCGTAGGAGTACTTGGGGAGCAGCCGCTCCTCGCTGCGGAAGGGGCCCAACCAGCGCAGCACCGAGCCGAGTTGGTCCATCGAGAGATCGGCGAGCGGGCGGGGGTGCCGGGGTGTCCGGCGCGGGGCGAGCAGGTCGAGGAGGTCGGTGTGGGTGACCGGGCCGCCCTCGTAGAAGCGGTAGGTCTTGCGGGCGAAGGCCGTGCGGCGCTGTTCGGGGGTCGCCTCGCGGCCCGGGAGGGCGATGACCGGGCGGCCCGCCAGCTCGGCGGGCTCGCGCAGGCCCGGGTTGGACAACTGCACCTTGACCTGGAGCTTCGACGCCTTGGACTGGTGGTGGGCGCCGTGGGCGCCCTGGTCCATGACGGCGGCGGTACGGGGGTTCAGCTCGACGCAGGCGACGAGCGCCTGGTGGCCGGTGCGGGCGTCGTCGGTGACGAGCGTGGCCGCGCGGCGGACCCAGGTGTGTTCCTCGATGCGGGCCGCGACCTCCTCCAACTCGACGCGGTAACCCCGGAGTTTGACCTGGTTGTCGGTACGGCCGACGAACTGCAGCGTGCCGTCCGGGTTCCACAGGCACACGTCACCCGTGCGGTACAGGCGCTCGCCCGCGGCGAACGGCGAGTCCACGAACCGTTCCGCGGTCTGCTCCGGGCGACCAAGATAGCCGCGGGCCAACTGGACTCCGCCCAGGTGGAGTTCGCCGCTCTCGCCGATGTCGACGAGCGCGCGGTTCTCGTCGAGGACGTAGGCGCTCAGGCCGTCGACGGGGACGCCGATCGGGACGGTCGCGCTCGCACCGCCGCCCAGGTCCTCGGGGTCGACCTGGTGGGCGGTGGCGTTGATGGTGGTCTCGGTCGGGCCGTACAGGTTGATCAGGGAGACCCCGGGCAGCTCGGCGAGGACGTCGCGGGCGAGCCGGTGGGTGAGGGCCTCGCCGCCGGAGAAGACCCGCTCCAGCGAGGTGCAGGACGCGAACTCCTCGGTGTCCAGGAGGGCTTGGAGCAGCGTCGGCACGCACTGCAGGGTGGTGACCCCGCCCGCCCGTACCGCCGCGAGGACGGCCTCGGGGTCGCGGTGGATGCCGGGGGCACCCATCACCACCCGGGCGCCGACGGCGGGGGCGAGGATCTCCCACTGGGCGGCGTCGAAGCTCATCGGCGTCTTCTGCAACACCGTGACCTGCGGCCCGAGATGACCGCAGTCGGCCAGCCAGCGGAGCTGATTGACGACGGCCCGGTTCTCGATCATCACGCCCTTGGGGCGACCCGTACTCCCCGAGGTGTAGATGACGTAGGCCAGCTGGTCCGGGGCCGGCGCGGACGCGGCCGGGGCCAACTCGCCCTCGGGCGGCGCGTCCTGCGGGGTGAGGACCGTCGTGCCGCGCGGTGCCAGGGCGGTGACCCGGTCGCGCAGATGGGGCTGGGTGACGACGACCGAGGTCCCGGAGTCCTCCAGCATGTAGCGCAGCCGGTCCTCCGGGTAGTCCGGGGACAGCGGCAGATAGGCGGCGCCGGCGGCGAGGATGCCCCACGCGCCGACCATCAGGTCCAGGGACGGTTCGGTGAACAGGCCCACGCAGGTGTCGGGGCCGATCCCGAGCCGGGTGAGCCGCTCGCCCAAGTCGCTGCTACGGCGGTGGAGTTCGCCGTACGAGAGCCGGGTGTCGCGGTAGTCGACGGCCGTCGCGTCGGGGCGCAGGGCGGCCTGGTGGGCGAGCAGGTCGGGCAGGTGGCTGCCCGTGAGCGGTATGCCGGACGTAGGTGCACTCGCGGTCTTCATTGGCGTGGTTCCCCCTGTTGATCAGCCGTTGATCAGGGTGCGGTCGGGGGCTACCGAAGGCTTCCCGTGCCGGTACCGCCCGGCGCGGGACCGGCGCGGGACGGGTTCGGGACCGGCGGGAGCCAGGCTCGGTCGCAGCCGAGAACTGAGGGGCAAGCCGCCGTGACCAAGATCGTGCTCATCTCCGGGAGCGTCCGTAGGGACTCGCTCAACGCGTCCGTCCTCGCCACCGTGCGCCGCCTGCTGACCGAGCGGCCGGACGGGGACACGTACGAGATCGAGTCGCTGTCCGTGGGCCTGCTCCCGCACTTCGACTGGGACGTCGAGCAGACGGACGACCCGCCCGCCGTACGCGCCGCCAAGCAACTCGTTGGCGACGCCGACGCGTTGTTCATCAGCACCCCCGCCTACAACGGCGAGATGCCGGGCGTCCTCAAGAACGCCCTCGACTGGCTCTCCCGCCCCAACGGCACCAGCGCCCTGACCGACAGGACCGTCGCGCTCACCAGCGCCTCCCCGGGCGCGCGAGGCGCCGTCGACGCGCAGACCGCACTCGCCCGGGTGCTGACCCGCTGCGGCGCACGCGTGGTGGACCACGAGCCGGTCTCCGTCGGCCGCGCGGCCCAACTCCTTACCCCCGAGGGAGATTTCACCGATCCGGAGACCGTCGCGGCCCTGAGCGGCCTGATCGACGCGACCCTGGCGGCGCTGCGCGAGCCGGCGGGGGCGAACGCATGAGGAACCACGGACGTGGCGTCGCGCCGACGGCGGAGGGGCCGCACGGATCGACCGCCCCGGATTCGGCGTACGGCCTGCGCGGCCCCGCTGCCCCGCGACCGGCGGACGGCCCGCACGAGCCCGGCCTCCCGCGACCGGCGGACGGCTCGCAGGACCCCGTCCGCCTCCAATCGGCGAACGGCCTGCGCGCCCCCGCTGCCCCGCGACCGGCGAGCGGCCCGCACGAGCCCGGCCTCCCGCGACCGGTGGATGGCTCGCAGGACCCCGCTCACCTCCAGCCGGTGAACGGCCTGCGCGGCCCCGCTGCCCCGCGGCCGGTGGGCGGCCCGCACGAGCCCGGCCTCCCGCGACCGGTGGATGGCTCGCAGGACCCCGCCCACCTCCAACCGGTGGACGGCCCGCAGGACCCCGCTCACCTCGAACCGGCGTACGGCCTGCTCCGCACCCTGCGGGAAGACCTCCGTGTGGTCGTCGAGCGCGACCCGTCCATCCGCAGCCGCCGCGAAGCGCTGTTGCACCCCGCGCTGCCCGCCCTGTGGACGCACCGGGTCGCCCACCGCCTGCATCGCCGCGGGCACCGGATGACCGCCCGGCTGCTGGCCTACGGCGCCCGGCGCGCCACCGGTGTGGAGATCCACCCCGGTGCCGAGCTGGGCCGGCGGGTGTTCATCGACCACGGCGCGGCCGTGGTGATCGGGGAGACCGCGCAGGTCGGGGACGACGTGACGATCTACCACCAGGTGACGCTCGGCGCGGTCGGCTGGTGGAGCGATGTGAAGCGGCCGGAGGGCGAACGCCGGCACCCCCGCGTCGGCAACGGCGTCGTGCTCGGCACCAACGCCACCGTGCTGGGCCCCGTGACCATCGCCGACCACGCCGTCATCGGCGCCCAGGCGCTGGTCAACAAGGACGTGCCCGCGTACGCCAGGGTCCTCGCGCCGACCGCCGTCATCCGGGCCGAGGGGCACCAACCCCGCCTGATGGAGGACCTGTTCGCGGTGACCGCCTCGGCGGGGTCCTGGTGACCGCCCGCACCGCTCCCCGCCCGTTTCCCACCGAGGACCGCCCATGTCTCTGGCCGTAGTCGACAGCATCGCCGACCTCGTCGGCTCAACTCCCCTCCTGAGGCTGCCCCTTGAGGGCACGGACGCCCGGGTCCTCGCCAAGCTGGAGTGCGCCAACCCGCTGTCCAGCATCAAGGACCGGGCCGCCCTGTTCATGCTCCGGGCCGCCGAGGAACGCGGCGAACTCCGGCCCGGCGACACCGTGGTGGAGTCGACGTCCGGCAACACCGGTATCGCCCTGGCCGCGTTGGCGGTCGCGCGCGGCTACCGGTGCCTGATCGTGCTGCCCGACAACGCCACCCAGGAACGCGTCCTGACCCTCCGCATGCTGGGCGCCGAGGTCGAGTTCACCGACCACACCCTCGGGTTCGCGGGCTGCGTGGAGCGGGCCGAGAAGCTCGCGGCCGACCTCCCCGACTCCTGGTACGCGAGCCAGCACACCAACCCCGACAACGTACGGGCCCACTACACGACCACGGGCCCGGAGATCTGGCAGGCCACCGAGGGTCAAGTCACCCATCTGGTCTGCACGGTGGGCACCGGCGGCACTCTCACCGGCACCGCCCGCTACCTGCGCGAACGCAACCCGGAGCTGAGGGTCGTGGCCGTAGAGCCCACCGGCTCGGCCCTCCTGTCGGGCGGGGCGCCCGGACCGCACCGCATCCCCGGTCTCAACGGCGGCTTCATCAGCCCGGTCACCGACGTCGACCTGATCGACGAGGTGATCGCGGTCTCCGACGAGGACGCCGCCGCCGCCACCCGCGCGATCGCGGCCCGCACCGGACTCCTCGTCGGCATCTCCTCCGGCGCCGCCGCCCACGGCTGCGCCGAACTGGCCCGCCGCCACGACCTGTTGGACGCCACCGTGGTGACCGTCTTCCCCGACACCGGTGAGCGGTACCTCAGTTGGTGGCCCGAAGAGCCCACGGACGCCGAGGCCGACCGGTGAACTTCAAGGAGCTGCACCCCAACCTCCGGCTGCGCATAGCCGTCGCCTTCGTCCAGCGGTTCTTCGACATCATGCTCGTCCCGCTGATGGTGATCCACTTCGCGAAGCTCTACGGCGCCGCGACCGCCGGCCTCATGACGCTGGTCGTGGCCCTCGCGGCCATCACCTGCAACCTCGTCGGCGGCCACCTCTCGGACACCTACGGCCGCCGCCCGGTCCTGCTCGGCGGTGAACTCGGCGCCTGCCTCGCGTACTTGGGCCTCGCGTTCGTGGCCTCCCCGGCGGGCGGCGACAACGGCATCGTCCTGTACGTCCTGTACCTGGTCGCCGCCTGCTCGGCCGGCACCGCGCTGCCCGCGAACGACGCGATGCTCGTCGACGTCACCACCGTCGAGTCCCGCACCGCCATCTACACGATCAACTACTGGTCCACGAACATGGCGTTCATGCTGGGCTCGCTGGTCGGCGGCTTCTTCTACGGCGGCTACTTCTTCCAACTCCTCGCGGCGGCGGGCGTATGCCTCGGCGCGGTCTTCACCACCACCTTCCTCGGCATCAAGGAGACGGCACCCGAGGACGGCGTCGAGAACCCGCGCGGGGTCAAGTCCGCGCTCACCGGCTACCTCTTCGTCGTCCGCGACCGCGTCTTCCTGCGCCTCATCGTCGCCGCCCTGCTGATCCGCTCCATCGAGGTGCAGATCTCGTCGTCGATCGCGGTCCGGCTCGGCGACCACTTCACCACCCAGGACCTCATCGACCTCGGCCCGTGGCACGTGCGCGTGAACGGCGTCAACATGCTCGGCATCATGCGGGCCGTCAACACCCTGCTGGTCGTGTGCTGCGCGCTGTGGGTCGGCAAGCTGCTGGGCAAGGTCGGCGAACGGCGCCGGCTGATGGGCGGGATCGTCGTGTTCACCGCGGGCTACATGGTGTGGGCGGTCAGCGGCGACGCCTGGACCCTGATCGTGGCGACCTTCGTGGTCACGGCGGGCGAGCTGATGAACGCCCCGGTGAAACAGACCCTGTTGGCCAACTCGGTGCCGGACGCCTCCCGCACCAAGTACATGGCCGCGTACGGCCTCCAGGTCCGCCTCGGCCTCCTCGTCGGCTCGCTCTGCGTGACCGTCAGCGCCCTCGTCCCGCCCTGGGGCATGGCCGTCGTCTACGCCGTCTTCGGCCTCGCCGCGATGGCCCTGTACCAGTCGCTGTTCCGCGCCCAGGACGCCCGCACGGCCGCGGTCGCCCACCCGGTGCCGACCGCCGGCTGAGCCGCAACCGCCGTATCCCGCACACCTCCTGCGCATCTTCCTGAAAGGGCCCAGCAGTGACCGAGAACAACCGGATCCTCATGGTCCAGCCGTACCGCCAGCTGGTGGAGAAGGCCGTGGCCGCCGGCTTCGAGGTCGTCTCGATCTGGGACCCGACCCTCCAGTCGGAGGACTACCTCCGTGAAGTGGCGCGCCACTCCCGCGAGTTGCTGTACGCCGACTTCGCCGACGAGCCGGCCCTGCGCGCCCTGATCCGCGAGACGGCCCTCGCCCACGACGTGGCGCACGTGCTGCACCTCGGCAAGGAGTCCACGATGCTCCCGGCCGCGCTGGAGGCCGACGCCCTGGGCCTGGCCCTCAACCCGCCCGAGGCGGTCCGCCGCCTCAACGACAAGGCGGCGATGCGCACCCTCCTCGCCGAGCACGGTCTCTCCCCGATGCGCAGCGCGGTGACCGACACCCCCGCCGAAGTCCCCGCGCTGCTACGGGACTTCGGCTACCCGGCGATCGTCAAGCCGACCCGCCTCCAGGGCAGCGCGGGCGTCCGCCTGGTCCGCACGCCCGACGAACTCCACTCCTGGCAGCAGGAGTTGCAGACCTTCGCCTACGAAGGCCCGGTGGTCGTGGAGGAGTTCCTCGACGGCCCCGAGTTCAGTGTCGAGACGCTCAGCGCGGCCGGCGTCCACCAGGTCGTCGGCATCACCGCCAAGCAGGTCACGGACGGCCCGCTGTTCGTGGAGACCGGCCAGCTCTTCCCGGCCCCGCTGCCCGCCGAAACCGCCGTGGAGATGGGCGAGTTGGTGACGGCACTGCTCGACGCGGCCGGACACCGCTTCGGCCCCGCCCACACCGAGATCATCCTGACCGCCGACGGACCGCGCGTCGTCGAGTCGCAGGCCCGGCTCGGCGGCGACCGCATCCCGCACCTGATCCGCCTCGCCACCGGCTTCGACATCGAGGCGGCGATCTTCGAGGCGCTCGCGGGCCGCCCCTTCGCACCGGGCACCGCCGACCGCTCGGCCGCGATCTCCTTCTTCCAACTGGAGCCGGGCCGCATCGAGAAGATCCAGGGCGAGGGCGCCATAAGCGAGTTGACGTACGTCCACGACGTGCGCTTCCCCTACGGCCCCGGCGACGAACTCCCCGTCACCGTGCACTCCGGAAGCCGCCACGGGTTCGTCGTGGTCGAGGGAGCCGACGCCCGGGAGACCGAGGAACGGGCGCGTGCGGCACAGGAGTTGCTGCGGGTGACGTACACGTCGGCGCTCCTGAACGCCGTACGGACACAGCCCGCGCAGCCGATGGTCCCCGAGCGCACCCTGCTCCTCCTCGGACATCTCACCGAACCACTCCGCATCGCCAAGTCCCTCGGCCTGAACGTGATCCTGATCCAGCACAAGGACAAGTTCGACCCGGAGCAGGCGAAGCTCGCCGACGTCACCTTCGTCGCCGACTTCACGGACTGGACCGTGGTGGAACCGCTGGCCCGGGCCGCCCACCAGGTGTGGAACTTCGCCGCCGCGCTCTCCCTGACCGAGCCGGGACTGGAGATCGCGGGCCGGATCAACGACCTGTTCGGACTCGGCGGAACGAGCTACGAGACGGCCCGGCTCCTGCGGGACAAGCTCGCGATGCGCCGCCATCTCGCGCACGTGGCACCGGAGTTCGCGATCGGCGCCGGTCCGCTGACCGACCGGGAGAGCCTCGCCGCGTTCGGGCCCGCGCACGGCTACCCGTTCGTGGTGAAGCCGGTCGACCTGACCGCCGGGTTCGGCATCTTCAAGGTGTCCGGACCCGAGGACGTCGACACGGTGTGGCAGCACATCGAGGCGCTGCGCACGGGCGGGGTCGACCGGGGCACCACGCTCTACCAGGTCGGCGGCTACCTCATGGAGGAGTACATCCCGGGCCCCGAGTTCAGCATCGAGTCCTTCAGCTTCGGCGGCCGGCACGTCGTCGTCGCGATCACCGAGAAGCTCGTCGACGAGACCCACTTCGCGGAACTGGGCCACGCGATGCCGGCCAGGCTGAGCGCGGACCAGGAACGGCGCATCGAGGAGGCCGTGGCAGCGTTCCTCGACGCGGTCGGCCTCAAGGACGGCCCCGCGCATACCGAGTTGAGGCTCTCCCCGCGCGGGCCCCTCGTCATCGAGGGCCACAACCGCAACGGCGGCGGCCGCATCCAGACCCTCGTCCGGGCGGCCTACGACATCGACCTCGTCCGGTACACCCTCGCCTGGCCCTTCGGCCTGGCCGACCCGCTGTCCGCCCGCCCCGAGGCCCGCGCCGCGGGCTGCGTACGCGGCCTGCTCGGCCGCCCCGGCACGGTCGCCGAGGTCACCGGCGCCGAGGAACTCCGCGCCCACCCCGACGTCCTCGCCGTCGACATCGCCGCCCGCAAGGGCTCCGTACTCCGCGCCACCCGCGACAACTGGGACCGCCTCGGCCTGCTCGCCGTCACCGCCCCGACCACCGACAAGGCGGTCCTGCTCTGCGAGGAACTGGTCGCGACCGGGCTGACGGTCCGCATGGAAGGGGAGGACCGGGCATGACGGTCGTCGTACTGCACCGGCGGTCCCTGGGGGATCTGCCCTACGGGGAGTGGCTCGGCGGGGACGCGATCGTGGTGGACTCCTCCAGCACCGCCGCCGACTCCGCCTCCGCCACCGCCGAACTCGCCGTCCTGAGCCTCGCGTCGAACACGCACATCGCCGCCCTGGTCGCCCTGCACCCCGACGACCAGATCCGCGCCGGTTCGCTCCGGGACCACCTGTGCCTCCCCGGCCAGACCCGGGACGAGGCCGTGGCCGGCGCCGACGCGATCCGCGCGGCCGAGCTGCTCGGCGCCGCCGGTGTGCCCGTCGTACGGCGGACCCCCGCCGCCACGATCCCCGACCTGTACCGGGCCGCCCACGCCTGGGGATATCCCCTACGGGTACGGCGCAGGCGCGGCCCCGAGCGGGCGGTCGTCGCCGACCTCGGGGACGAGACCGCGCTGCGTGCCTTCGCCCGGGGCGGTCTCGCCGAGGGCGACACGGCCGCCACCGCGGGGCTCACCGTGGAACCCGCGACGAGCGGACCCCGGCACCACGGTCCGGGCAACCCCGCCACCGACGCGGCCCTCGCGGTGCTGCCCGCCGTAGCGGGGCATCCGCTCGAAGTCGCGGCCGTACGCGACGAGTTCGGCGCCTGGCGCGTCGACACCGTCCGGTACACGGGACGCACCACCGACGCACGCCGGCTCGTGTGCGCACAGGCACGGCAGCTCGAAAGCGTGGAGGCGGTCTGAATGAGTGTGCTCGTCCTGCACCAGGTCGGATCGCTGCGAGCGGTCCCCTACGACACCTGGTTCGCCGACCACGACGGTGACGTCCTGCTGCTCGCCTCGCGCGAGAACCTCGACCGGGTGGGGGAGCAACTCCCCCTGCCCGGCGCCGGATACGCGCACACCGAGGCGGTCGACGGCTACGACACGAGCGGCCGGCTGGAGGAACGCGCCCTGGACCTCGCGCGCGAGCACGGCGTCACCCACGTCGTCGCCCCGCACGAACGGGACCTCGAACGGGCCGCCGTACTACGGGAGATACTCGGCCTGCCCGGCCAACAGACGGAAACCGTGCTGCCGTTCAGGGACAAGTCCCTGATGAAGGAGCTGGCCGCGGCGGCCGGGGTGCGGGTGGCCGCGTACCGGGAGATGGAGACGGCGACCGACATCGTGGCGTTCGCCGACGCGCACGGCTTCCCCGTGGTCCTCAAGCCGCGCGACAGCGCGGGCTCGGTCGGCCTCCATATCCTGGGCACGCGCGAGGAGTTGGACACCTACCTCGCCGAGGACTTCGGCCTCTACGGCCCCGACCTGCCGAACCTCATCGCCGAGGAGTACGTCCCCGGCCCGCTCTGCCACATCGACGGCCTCGTGCTCGGCGGCCGGCTCGCGCTGGCCTGGCCCTCGCAGTACCAGTACGCCCTCGCCACCTTCGCCACCGACACCGGACCCCGGATCGACCTCACCCTCGACGTCGACGACCCGCTGTCCCACCGGCTGCTCGCGTTCACGGAGCGGCTGCTCGCGGCGCTGCCAGGACCGGAGAACTTCGCCTTCCACGCGGAGGTCTTCCACACGCCCGACGACGAGCTGGTGCTCTGCGAGATCGCCTGCCGCACGGGCGGTGCCGCGATCCGCGACATCGTGACGCTGCTGTTCGGCGCGGACCCCACGGAGAGCTGGCTGCGCGCCGAGGCCGGCCTGCCGGTGGCCGTCGGGCAACCGCCGTACGGTGAACGGCCGTTGCCCCGCACCATGACCGGCCAGCTGGTGCTGATGAAGCGCCCGGGACGCGTGGCCGCCGTACCGGACGCCGTGCCGCCGGAGTTCCCCTGGGTCGAGCGCTTCCGGGTCTTCGTCGAGCCCGGACAGACCATGACGGCGGCCCGGACCTCCTCCGACTTCCTGTGCACGGTGCTGGTCTCGGGCCCCGACCGCGCGGCCGTGGAGGAGCGGTTGCGGCAGGTCGAGACCTGGTTCCTGGAGCAGCTCGTGCTCGAAGACGCCTGACCCACTCCTGACACCTTTGAGGACACCGTGCCCCAGCCCATCGCCGACAGCATCGCCGACCTGGTCGGCTCAACTCCCCTGATCCGCCTGCGCATGGACGAAGCGGCGGACGGCGTAAGGGTGTTGGCCAAGCTGGAGTCCGTGAACCCGCTGTCCAGCATCAAGGACCGGGCCGCCCTGTTCATGCTGCGGGCCGCCGAGGAACGCGGCGAACTGCGGCCCGGCGGCACGGTCGTGGAAGCCACCTCGGGCAACACGGGCATCGCGCTGGCCGCCCTCGCCGCCGCCCGCGGCCACCGCTGTGTGATCGTGCTGCCCGACAGCGCGACCGCCGAACGGATCGCCCTGCTGGGGGCTTTGGGCGCCGAGGTCGTCCGCACCCCGCGCGAGACGGGCTACCAGGGCGCGATCGCCCGGGCCGAGGAGATCCACGCGGCCACGCCCGGCTCCTGGTTCACCCGCCAGCACGAGAACGAGGACAACGTCCGCGCGCACTACGAGACGACGGGCCCTGAGATCTGGGCGGACACCGGCGGCCGGGTCGACGTCCTGGTGTGCGGGGTCGGCACCGGCGGCACCCTGACCGGCATCGCCCGCTACCTCAAGGAGCGGAACCCGGCGGTGCACGTCGTGGCGGTGGAGCCGGAGAACTCCCCTGTGCTGTCCCGCGGTTCGGCCGGCCAGCACCGCATCCCCGGCCTCAACGGCGGCTTCGTCGCCGCCACCACCGATGTCTCCCTCATCGACGAGGTCGTCACCGTGGCCGACCCGGACGCCCTGCGCACGGCCCGTGAACTCGCGCGCGGCCAGGGCGTGTTCGTCGGCGTCTCGTCCGGCGCGGCCGTGCACGCCTGCGCCCGGCTCGTCGCCAAGCCCGAGTACGCGGGCCGGACCGTCGTCACCGTGCTGCCCGACACCGGCGAGCGCTACCTCAGCCTGTGGCAGGACGACCCCACCCCCAACACCCCCGACAGCAAGGAGCATTGACATGCCGGTGATCACCGTCGACTGGTGGCAGGGCAACGACCGTGCCGCCCGCGCCGAACTCGTGGCCGAGCTGACCGCCACCGCCTCACGCATCGCGGGCTGCCCCAAGGAGGCCGTGACCGTCCTCGTCCGGGACGTGGCGCACGACCACTGGGGCAGCGGCGGCACCCTCGCCGACGAACTCGTCGGACCGGACCGGTCGCCGGCCGGCACATGAGGTGCGGGGCCGACCGGCGGCTGCTCCTCGTCCAGCCCTGCCACACCTCCGTGGTCAGGGCCGTGGCCGCCGGGTTCCGGGTCTGGTCGGTGCAGGACCCGGCGCTGTGCGCACCGCACTGCCTCGCCGAGACCGAACGGCTCTCGCAGGTCCTGCTGTTGACCGACACCGGCGACCCGGCGACCCTCGCCGTCCTGCTGGGCAGGACCGCCCGCCGGCACGGCATCGCCCAGGTGCTCCACTTGGGCGACCGGCGCCGTAGGGCCGCCGCGTTCGCCGCCGCCGACGCGGCGGGACCGTCGACGACCAGCCCGCAGCCCGTGCGGCGGATCCGCGACCGCACCGCGATGCGCCGTCTGCTGAACGAGGACGGCCGCTCGGTGGTGCGTGCCCGGGAAGCCCGTTCGGTGGGGGAAGTCCCCTCCCTGGTACGGGCGTTGGGGCTGCCGCTGGTCGTCAAGCGGACCGACGCGGCGGGCGGGCACCACGTCACCCGGATCGGCTGCCCCGGAGACCTGGCGGCCTGGACCGCCCGCCGGGAGGCGGACGCGGCGCCGGGACCCTACCTGGTGGAGGAGTATCTCGCCGGGCCCGTCTTCGGGGTGCACACCCTGACGGTCGACGGCGCCCACCACGTCCTCGCCCTCACGGCCCGGCATCCCGCGGGCGGGCCCGTCACCGAGCTGTACCCGGCACCGCTGGACACCCATGTGCGGTCCGAACTGCGGGCGGCTGCACGGGCGTTGCTCGACCTGGCCGACTACCGCTCCGGGCCCGCGTACACCCGGCTGGTGCTCACCGAGCGGGGCGCCCGCGTGGTCGCCGCCGAGGCGTCCTTCGTCTGCCGCGAACCGCAAGTCCCGCACGCCGACAGGGGGTTCGATCCCGATCTGTGGCTGTTCCGGGCCCTCGCACAGGAACAGCCGGTGACCAGTGGTACTCGCACGGTATCGCTTCGGGATCGCTCGGCGGCACCATGAGGGACGTCGAACGACATCACCACCACAGGGGGGAAGAGCGATGCGCAGGAAGACGGTCGGGCTCATAGGGATCGTGGCGGCGGTTCTGGTACTGGGCTGGGGGACGGCCACGGAGGTTCCGGCGAACAACGGGGGCCCCGACAGGATGGCGGCGGCACCGCTGAACAACGGCGGCCCGGACTTCGTCACCGGCTGACCGCACGCCTCCGGCACGACAGTGCCCCGCGCCCGTACGTCCGGGTGCGGGGCACAACCGTAGGCCCGCCGTGGGCAGTTGGGGTCAGCCGGGCCCGTCGGACATGGCGGGCATGTCCATCGACGCGAACAGCTCGTCCGCCTGTGTCCGGTGCAGGCGCGCCGACGCGCCGTCGCCGAGCGCGGCGGCCGCGTGCGCCATCCCGTCGTGGGCGCGGGCCAGTTCCACCCGGTACTCGATGGCACCGGCCCGCCGCGCGGCGCTCCGGTGCAGCTCCAGGGCCTGCGCGTGCGCGCCGCGCTGCCGGTGCATCCGGCCGACGATGTTCTCGACGTCGCAGCACCGCAGCGCCGTACCGCGCTCCCGCACCAGGTCCAGGGCCTGCTCCGCGTACGCCGACGCGGCGCGCTGCCGGCCGAGGCGCTGCTCGGCGTCGGCGGCGAGCGCGAGGGTGAGCGCGAGGTCCTCCGGGAACGAGGACTCGTCACCGGCGGACATCGCCTCACCGAGGCACGCCCTGGCCCGCTCGGGCTCGCCGAGGCCGAGCAGGGCGATCGCCAGGTCGTTCAGGGCCGGGATCTGGCTGACCGGCTCACCGTGCGCGCGGCGCAGCTCGACGGCCCGCTCGGCCGCTGCCGCCGCCTCGTCGTACCGGCCGAGCCAGGCGCAGACGGTACTGAGGTTGCACAGGGCCATCTCCTTGCGCAGCGCGTTCTCGTGCAGCTCGATGCTGCGGACCAGGCTGTCCCGGCCCTCCTTCAGATGGCCGAGGCAGCTGTGCAGCAGCCCCAACTGGTCGAGGCTGACGGCCTGTCCGTGCAGGTCGCCGGCCGACCGCGCGATCCGCAGGGCCTCCTCGGCCGAGGCGAGGCCGTCGCGGAACTTGCCGAGCTTCCAGTGCGAGGACGTCAGGTTGGACAGGCCGGCGCGCAGCGCGGAGGGGTCGCCGAGCCGGCGGGCGGAGGCCACCGCGAGGACGGCCACGTTCTCGTACTCGTCGAAGGAGCCGCGCAGGTTCAGATAGAACATGGCGTTGCGGGCGAGCTGCCCGGTCTGCACGTCCAGGCCCTGTTCATGGGCGACCGTCACCGCGGACAGCAGCGCGGAGTGCTCCTGGTCGAACCAGCCGCGCGCCTGCTCCACCCCGTGCAGCGGCGGCAGTTCGGCCACGTCCGCGGGCGCCGGTGTGGCATGCCGGGCCCGGCGCGGGAACAGCACCGCGCACGCCTGCTCGGAGGCCGCCACGTAGTAGTCGAGGACCCGCTCCAGCGCGGCGTGGTCCGTGGCCCGGGCGGCGTCGGTGCGCAGACTCTGCGCGAAGCTGCGCACCAGATCGTGCAGCGTGTACTGGCCGAGCGTGTGCTGCTGCACCAGATGCACGTCGAGGAGCCGCTCCAGGACGTCCTCGGCGGTCCGCCGGTCGGTGCCGAGCAGCGCGGCGCCCGAGTGGACGTCGACCTCCGTCCCCGGATGCAGCCCGAGCAGCCGGAAGGCCCGGCGGTGCTCCTCCTCCATCGCCTGGTACGACAGCTGGATGGTCGCGGCGACACTGCGCTCGCCCGAACTCAGCTCGCCCAGCCGCCGCGTCTCGTCGCACAGCCGGTCGACCAGGTACTGCACGGTCCAGCGCTGGCGGTTGCGCAGCCGGGCGCTCGCGATGCGCAGGGCCAGCGGCAGGTGACCGCACAGCTCGGCCAGTTCGGCGACGGCCTCCGGCTCGGCCGCCGCGCGCCGCTCGCCGAGTGTCTCCGCGAGCAGCGTCACGCTCTCCTCGGGCGGCATCACCCCGAGCGAGATCCACTCGGCGCCGTCCAGATCCATCAGCCGCGCCCGGCTGGTGACCAGGACCAGGCAGCCGGGCGAGGCCGGGAGCAGCGGCCGGACCTGGGTGGAGTCACTGGCGTTGTCCAGCAGGAGCAGCACCCGCCGGCCCGCGAGGGTGGCCCGCCACAGCGCCGCCCGGCCGCCCTCGTCCTCGGGGACGCGCTGGTCGGGGACGCCGAGGGTGCGCAGCAGCGCGCCGAGCACGGCGGTCGGCTGCTGGGGCTCCTCGCCGGGCGAGTAGCCGCGCAGGTCGAAGCAGAGCCGCCCGTCCGGGTACTGCTCGGCGAGCTGGTGGGCGGCGCGCACCGCGAGGGAGGTCTTGCCGCTGCCGCCCATGCCGTCCACGGCGACGATCCGCGTCCCGTCACAGGGCTCGGCGGCGTGCCGCAGCAGGGTGCGCAGCTCCTCCTCGCGGCCGGTGAAGTCGGAGAGGTCGTAGGGGAGCGTGGACAGCGACGGGGCGGTGACGGGGGCCCGCGGTCCCGCGGTGGCGGGCAACTGCGGCTCGGGGCCGGTCAGTTCGTCGCTGTCGCGCAGGATCGCCTCGTACAGCTTGGTCAGCCGGGGGCCCGGGTCGATGCCGAGCTCCGCGACGAGCAGGTCGCGCACCCGGCCGTACTCCTCCAGGGCCTCGGCGGCGCGGCCCGAGCGGTACAGGGCGAGCATCAGCTGGCCGCGCAGGGTCTCGCGGAGCGGGTGTTCGACGATCAACTCGCGTAGCTCGAACGCGAGTTCGCCACTCTCGCCCTGGTCGAGACGGAGCTGGAAGAGCTGCTCGGCGGCGGCCAGCCGGCGCTCGTCGAGGGCGGTGGCCGCGGCGGCGAGGGTGGTCCCGCCGGAGCCCGCCAGGACCGGGCCGCGCCACAGCGTGAGCGCCCGGCGCAGCAGGTCGGCGGCCTGGGCGGCTCCACCGGCGGCGAACTGCTCGCGGGCCTCGCCGGTGAGCCGGGTGAAGCGGCTGAGGTCGAGCTGCTCGTCGGCGACGGCGGCGCGGTAGCCGGGCCCGTCGGTGACCAGCAGTCCGGCCCCGCCGGGTATCCGGCGCCGGAGGTCGGCGACGGCCTTGCGGATCTGGTGGACGGCCGTCGCGGGCGGCTCCTCGTTCCACGCGGCCTCGACGAGTCGTGTTACCGGCACGACACGTCCGGGCTCCAGCAGCAGGGTGACGAGGACCCGTTCCTGGATCGGCCCGCCGAGCCGCAGCCGTTGCTGGTCGGCCCAGATCTCCAGCGCGCCCAGGATGTTGAAGTGCACAGCCTGCGGTGCTGCTCCGGTCAACGCGTCCCCTGCCCCCAAAAACGTGCCGAAGCCCAGGTAGGGGCTTCGGCTGCGCAGCCTAGGCCCATGTGAAGGCTTTGGCTGTATACGGACATTAACTGTTCACAGACAGTCGTTGTACCGATCCGGGAGGTGATGGGCAGCACACCCCAAACCACCCCATCCAACCGCCCCGCGCCGAAACCCCGTGCCCCCGCCCCGGCCGCCCGGCGACAATGGTCCGGTGCGGTACAGAATCCTGGGCAGCACCCGGGCGGACGACGAACAGGGCACCGGCGTACCCCTCGGCGGTGCGCGCCTGCGCGCCCTGCTCGCGGCGCTCGCCCTGCACCCGGGACGGAACATCCCCTTCGGCACCCTGATCGACGAGGTGTGGGCGGACGACCCGCCCCAGGACGCCCCGGCCGCCCTCCAGGCCCTGGTCGGCCGCCTCCGCCGCACCCTCGGTAAAGACGCGATCGCCTCCGACCCCGGCGGCTACCGCCTCGCGGCGACCCGGGACGACGTGGACCTGTTCGTCTTCGAACACCTCACCCGCAGGGGTACGGCCGCCCTCGACCGCGGCGACGCGACCGCCGCCGCCCGCGACCTCGCCGACGCGCTCGCCCTGTGGCGCGGCCCCGCGCTCGCCGACCTCCCGGACCGCTCCGCCGCCGCCCGCCCCGACGCGCTGCGCCAGGAGGCCACCCGCGCGCGGGCCGAGGCCGACCTGCTGCTCGGCCGCGCCGCCGACGTCGTACCGCAACTGAGGGAACTGACCACCGCGCATCCCTACGACGAACCCCTGCACGCCCTCCTCATCCGCGCCCTGCGTGACACGGGCCGAGGAGCCGACGCCCTCGCCGCGTACGAGGCGGCCCGGCGCGCGCTCGCCGAAGGGCTCGGCACCGACCCGGGGCCGGAACTCCGCGCACTGCACGGGGAGTTGCTCACGTCGACGGCACCCGCGAGTACGACGCCCCCGGTACCGGGGCCGCCCGAGCGCGACGGCAACCTGCGTCCGCGGCTTACCTCTTTCGTGGGCCGGGAACCCGAGATCGCCGCCATCCGTTCCGATATGCACAGGGCCCGCCTGGTCACGCTCACCGGACCGGGCGGCTCCGGAAAGACCCGTCTCGCCGAGGAAGCCGCCGCCGGGCTCCCGCAGGCGTGGCTCGTCGAGCTGGCCCGGCTCGACCGGCCGGAGGCGGTGCCGGGCGCGGTGGTCAGTGCCCTCGGGCTGCGCGAGACCGCCCTGCTGACCACCGAGCTGATGACCACGCAGGACGACCCGGTCGCCCTGCTGGTGGAGTACTGCGCCTCGCGCGGCCGACTCCTGATCCTTGACAACTGCGAACATGTCATCGACGCGGTGGCCGACCTCGCCGAGACCCTCCTGACCCGCTGCCCGGGGCTCACGATCCTCGCCACCAGCCGCGAACCCCTCGGCGTCCCCGGCGAGTCCGTGCGCCCGGTCGAGCCCCTCGTCCCCGACCAGGCACACCGCCTCTTCACCGATCGCGCCACCGCGGTCCGCCCCGACGCGCGGGCCGTGCTCCAGGACACGGAGGCCGTCGCGGAGATCTGCCGCCGCCTCGACGGCCTGCCCCTGGCCATCGAACTGGCCGCCGCCCGGCTCCGGTTGCTCACCCCGCGCCAGATCGCCGACCGCCTAGACGACCGCTTCCGCCTCCTCACCTCCGGCAGCCGCACGGTCCTGCCCCGCCAGCAGACCCTCCGTGCCGTCGTCGACTGGTCCTGGGACCTGCTCGACGAGGCGGAGCGGACGGTGCTGCGCGAGGTCTCCGTGTTCGCCGGCGGCTGGGACCTCGCGGCGGCCGAGGCCGTGTGCACCGGCCCCGCGGCCCACCTCATCGGCTCCCTGGTCGACAAGTCCCTGATCGTGGCCACCCCGGGCGACACGGACGGCGGCATGCGCTACCGCATGCTGGAGACCATCCACGAGTACGCCGTCGAGCGCGCCGCCGAGACCCCCGAACTGCGCACCGCCGCCGAGCGCAGGCACCGCGCGTGGGTGCTCGCCCTCGTCGAGGAGGCCGAGCCGCTCCTCCGCTCGGGCGACCAACTCCCGTGGATAGCCCGCCTGGAGACCGAGCTGGACAACATCCGGGCCGCCCTCGCCCGCTCCGTCGCCGCACGCGACGAGGCGGAGGCCGGTGCCCTGGTCCTCGCCGTCGGCTGGTTCTGGTGGCTGCGCAACTACCGCACCGAGGGCGCGGAATGGGTGATCCGCGTCCTCGCCCTGACCGTGCCGGCCGGGTCCGCCCTGGACCCGTACGAGGCCTACGTCGCCGACCCGGAGGCGGACGTCCGGCACCCCCTGCACACCCGGCGGATGGACCTCCGGCTGCTGAACCTCTTCCTCAGGGCCGAGTCCGAGCTGCTGGGCCGGACGGAGGACGGCCTGCGGGACGAGTGCATGTGGCAGTACATGCGGCTGGTCCAGGACCACTTCGCCGCCGGCGGCCCGCAGTCGGCCCGTATGCCGGGGCTCATCTGGCCGCTCACCGCCTACTTCCTCACCGAGTCGATGGACATCCGGCCCGCCATGGAGGCGGCGGTCGTCAACGCCCGTGCCCACGGCGGCGACTGGGAGAACGCCGTGATGCTGATGTTCCGCACCCACCTCCTCGTCGACTCACCTGGCGGCATGGCGGGCATCGACGAGGACCTGAAGGCGCTGAAGGTGCTCTGCCGGCGCGTCGGCGACCGCTGGGTGCGTGCCCAGGTGTCCAGCGCGGTCGGCGAGGCCGCGATGGTCCGCGGCCGCTTCGAGGAGGCGCGGACGGAGTACGAGGAGGCACTGGCGCTCGCCTACGAGGTCGGCGCCAACACCGAGACCCCGTTCCTCATCGCCCGCCTCGCCGAACTCGCCTTCCGCGCGGGAGACCGCGTCAGCGCGCTGGCGGGCCTGGACCGGGCGACCGCGGAGTCCGACCGGCACGGTGTGTCGGACGCCCGCACCTTCGTCCTGATGCTGCGCGCGCACATCGCCCTGGAGGACGGAGACGTCGCCCGCGCGCGGGAGTTGAGCGACCTGGCCACGACGGAGAGCCAGAAGGGCACACCCCCACCGCAGTTCAAGGCCGGCCTGAGCGCGGTCGCCGCCCTGATCACCGCCGCCGAGTCCGGCCCGGCGCGCGGCCTTGAGCTGATGACCGCCACCCTGCGCGAGGCCGTCGACCAGAACTGCGCCGACGCGCTGATCGCGATGCTGGTGGACCAGACGGCCCTGCTCTCCGCCGACCTCGGCGAACTCCCGAGCGCGGTACGGCTGTTGGGCGCGGGCGACCACTGGCGCGGCGGCCACCCGCGCCTCATGCCGGAGCGCGCCCGCGTCGAGCACACCGAGGCCGTCGCCCGCACCGACCTGGGCGCCGAGCACTACGCCGCCGAACGCGCCCGCGGCGAGACCCTCACCATGGACGAGATCCTGGCGGAGCTGCCCGCCCCGCCGTGACCTCCTACTGGCAGGTGAACTTGGACTCCGCCCAGTCCGCCAGCGCCAGGTTGTCGAAGGAGCTGCGCGGTTCGACCACGAGCCGCACGGTCTTGCGCCCGGCGATGTTCACATGCACCGGCACCGCGGGATCCCCGCCGTCGATCTCCCCGGACTGCCACAGCCGCACCCCGTCCGCGTACACCGCGAAGTACACCTTGCCGATCCCCAGCATCATGTCGTCGACGCCGACCGTCGCGTCGTAGGAGACGCACTGGCGGTTGAGGTCGATCGTGACGGAGGAGCGGCCGTGCACAGTGGCCCCGTGGGCGTACCGCGTGCCGCCGATCGAGACGCCGTAGCGCTGCCACACCCAGCTGCTCTCGCCGAGCTGGATCTCCGGTGCGGTGCCGTCGCCGTTGACGTTGTACGAGAGCTCGCTGACCTGGAAGATCGTCGGCGCGGGTGGGGGCGTCGGGGTCGGGGTGGGGGTGGGCGTCGGGGTGGGTCTGGGGGTCGGCTTCGGGGTCGGGGTGGACTTGGGCGTCGGTGTGGGCTTCGCCCGGGGTGTGGGAGACGGCTTCGGGGTCGGAGTGGGTGTCGGCTCGGGCTTCAACACCGCAGGTTCCGGGGCCGGTTGCTTCTTCGGGGGCGTCGGGGGAGTCGACTCGGGTTTCGCGATGGGGGAGGACGAGGGCGCCGGTTTCGCCTCGGGCTTCTTCGCGGGGGTGTGGGTGCTGCCGGCCAGCGCGAGGGCGATCGCCGCCGCTGCCGCCGTGGCGACCACACCGGCCGCGATGCCCGCCTTCACCGGGGCGCCCAGGCCCTCGGAGGCCGCCGCGCCCCCGGCACCCGCACTGCCGGACGAACTCCCGCCCGCGGCGGCTGCGGCGCCCGCGGCACCGGCCGCACCCGCTCCCGCGCCGCCCGCGATGAGCGCGACCGCCTTCGCGTACCCGGCGACGCCGAACCAGCCGATGACCGCGACCGGGACGACCGCCGGGATACCGCTGGCGACCTCCTCGATCTGCAGCGCGGCCAGCCGGCACTTGGCGCACTCCTCCAGGTGCTTGCGCAGCCCCCGTTCGGCACGCGTGCGCAGTCGGCGGCGGGCGTAGGTGCCGAGCTGGTCGGCGTAGCGCGCGCACTCCTCGTCGTCGGTGAGGGCCGTGCTGACATGGGCCTGGAGATAGGCCTGCTTGAGCCCCTCGCGGGCCCGACTGGCCAGCACGCGCGTGCCGTTGGCGTCGAGCCCGAAGAGCGTGGCGACCTCGCTCGGCGACTCGTCCTCGACCTCGGTGTGCCACAGCACGGCCTGCCACCGCTCGGGCAGCGACCGGAAGGCCTGCATCGCCATCGACTGCTCGGCCACGTGCATGGCCCGGACGTCGGCGCCCAGGTCGATCGTGTCGTCGTCCGACACCTCCGACACCCGCGCGGACTGCGCGGCGAACACCGCGAAGTCGTCGACGAGGTGCTCCCGCTTCGCCGACTTCGTCCAGTTCGCGGCGACGCGCCGGACGGAGGTCAGCAGATAGGCGCGTACGGCGTGCTCGGGCCCCGAACCACCGCGCACCGCCTGCAACATGCGGGCGAAGACCTCGGCGGTCAGATCGTCGGCGGTGTGCCCGTCCCGGCAACAAGTCCGGGCGTACCGGCGCACGGCGTCCGCGTGGCGCCGGTACAGCTCCTCGTACGCCGTGTCGTCACCGGCGCGCATCCGCTCGATCAGCGAGGCGTCGGCCGCCGGCATCTCCGACGGTGGCAGCAGCGGTGGTGGCAGCACGCTGCCCTCGCGCTGCGGCGGGACGCTGCCCTCGGCGGGTTCGAAACCCGGGGGGACACCACTGGGCCCGCCCTGACTCGGCACCTGTGGTGAGGTCAGCCCACCGGCCTCCGGGTCACCGTCACCCAGTGACTCGTCACGCCCGTCAACGCTCATCGCGGAAAGCCCCCGCCGCCTGCCCAGCCAGTCCAACCAGTCCCGAACACCGGGTCAGCGTAGCCATATTGGCTTTTGTTCAGGACCCCGTCGTACGGATCATCCACTCATCCGTGGGGATTTCCCGCACCGCAGTACTACCGTTCACCCCTCCGGGGAAGGCTCAACTGTCGCGCCCGGAACGGGAGTTGACGACAATGAGCGAAATGCCCGGAACATTCCCGGACGTCACGAGGGGCGCGGGCACCACGGCACCCCCGCTCCACAGTCACCTATTCGAGTCACCGGGGAACGAGTTGTCCGACCTCATTCAGCGCAGGTCGGCATTTTTCAGCCCGTCCGGCGTTTGAGGACGAGGCCCCTTCAGGGCCGATGGGGGTCTGGGGGCGCAGCCCCCAGAGGACGCCCGCCCCAACGCCGGCCCACCCTCACAACGGCCGCGACCGCAACCCCTCCAACAGAATGTCCAGCAACCGCGCCGACGCCGCCGCCTGCTGCGCGGCATCCGGCAACGAGGGCGCCGCCGTGGCGATCACCAGCAGCACATCCGACACCGAAACGTCCGCCCGCAACTGCCCCGCGGCCCGCGCCCGGTCCACCAGCTGCCCCACGACCTCCAGCAGCGCGGTCGCCCCGGCGTCGTACTCCGCGGAACCCAGAGACCCCGCCGACTCCTCCGGAACCAGGCGCAGTTCACCCGCACCCGGCTGCGTCCGCTGCTGCGGCACCCGCGCCTCGTCGAGGAGGGCGGCACCCTCACCCTCATCGGCGACGCCGACCCGCAGCACCTGCGGCGGCAGCAGCCGCCCCGCGCCCGAGGCCACCGACGTCCGCAGGAAGCGCGACAGCGCCGACCACGGCTCGTCCTCCTGACCGAGCGCCGAACGCGCCTGGTCGGTCAGCCGGGAGGTCTCCTCCTCGGCTATCCGCCGCACCAGGACGTCCTTGCTCGGGAAGCGCCGGTACACCGTGCCGACCCCGACCCGCGCGCGTCGCGCCACGTCCTCCATCGGCGCGCCGTAGCCCAGCTCGCCGAAGACCTCACGTGCCGCCCGCAGCACGTGCTCCAGATTGCGCTGTGCGTCCACCCGCAACGGCGTCGTCCGCGAGGAGTCCCCGCGTCCGTTCGCCGCCGCTCCGACCGCGCCGCCGGATGCGACGGCTGACGCGGATGTCCAATGAGAATCCTGAATATGCATACACGTTCCCCCGGTTAATGACGTCTCCCCCCGGAGACTCCCCGTCATCGGCAGCCGGAGCATCGTGAGACAAGCCCGGTCCGCGAGCCCCGCTCTTCGCGGACCCGCTGAGCACATCCCCCTTCACCCCGTCGACACACGAACATAGTTGAGAGGGGGTCAATTCAGAAGGGGCAGGTTCCGCACGGAGCGCCCCCCGATCGGAGTACGGGTCGCATACGCCCCTATTGCACCCCGGGGCACCACCCCGATCACCCTCACTGACCTGCGAACCTGCCCTCGGCGACGGCACTTTCGGCGCCCCCGCGCACCCTCCGCCGCCGGTCACACAATTTGTCGGGGCTGTGGACAAACTCCAGCGCCGGGTGCGTCATGGGGTGGTGAAGGAACGCGCGCGCATTCTCGTTGTCGGTGGCGGCTACGTCGGGATGTACACAGCCCTGCGCCTTCAGAAGAAGTTGAAACGTGAAATCAAGCGTGGGCAGGTCGAGATCACCGTCGTCAGTCCCGACCCTTACATGACGTATCAGCCGTTTCTCCCCGAAGCCGCCGCCGGTTCGATCTCCCCCCGCCATGTGGTCGTCCCGCTGCGCCGCGTCCTCGGCCGCTGCCGGGTCGTCATCGGCGAGGCCACCGCCATCGACCACGCCAAGCGCACCGCGACCCTCAGCACCCTCGCCACCGAGGAAGAGGGCACGGGCACCGAGGAGTTGGCGTACGACGAACTCGTCCTGGCCCCCGGCTCGATCTCGCGCACCCTCCCGATCCCCGGTCTCGCCGAGCACGGCGTCGGCTTCAAGACCGTCGAGGAGGCCATCGGCCTGCGCAACCACGTCATCGAGCAGATGGACATCGCCTCCTCCACCCGCGACCCCGCGATCCGCGACGCGGCCCTGACCTTCGTCTTCGTAGGAGGCGGTTACGCCGGCGTCGAGGCGCTCGGCGAGCTGGAGGACATGGCGCGCTACGCCGTGCGCTACTACCACAACGTCGACGCCGACGACCTGAAGTGGATCCTCGTGGAGGCCTCGAACCGCATCCTCCCGGAGGTCGGCGAGGAGATGGGCACCTACACGATCACCCAGCTGCGCCGCCGCAACATCCAGGTCCTCCTGGAGACCCGCCTCGAATCCTGCGTCGACCGCGTCGCCGTCCTCAGCGACGGCCAGCGCTTCCCGACCCGCACCCTCGTGTGGACGGCCGGCGTGAAACCCCACCCCGTCCTCGCCGCCACCGACCTCCCGCTCACCACACACGGCCGCCTCAAGTGCACCGCCCAGCTGACGGTCGAGGGCGCCACGCACGCGTGGGCAGCGGGAGACGCGGCAGCCGTCCCCGACGTCACCGCGTCCGAACCCGGCACCGAGACCGCCCCCAACGCCCAACACGCCGTACGCCAGGCCAAGGTCCTCGGAGACAACATCGCGCACTCCCTGCGCGGCGAGCCCCTTCAGACGTACGCCCACAAGTACGTCGGCTCGGTCGCCTCCCTGGGACTGCACAAAGGCGTCGCGCAGGTCTACGGACGGAAGCTGAAGGGCTACCCTGCCTGGTTCATGCACCGCGTCTACCACCTGAGCAGGGTGCCCACCTTCAACCGCAAGGCCCGTGTGCTCGCCGAATGGACCCTGGCGGGGCTCTTCAAACGGGAGATCGTCTCCCTCGGATCACTCGAACACCCCCGAGCGGAGTTCGAACTCGCGGCCGGTGGAAAGCCTCCACACGACCCGAAGGGGTCGAACTGACCCGACCGAGGAACTCCACCGGCCGCCGAGGCGTCTGACGAATGTCGGCCCGGTCGGTCACACTGCCAGACTGGTCCACGACTTCGGGCGGGCCCGTGCCCGCCCTTCCCACCCAAGAGGCTTTCCCCACTGTGCTGCATCCCCCGGGGGGCCGACCCCCGGACCCCCGGCAGGGTCCGGAGCGGGCCGACAACACCTACACGAGGCAAGGATTCGTGAACTTCACGCGCTGGAGCGCCCGGCTCCCCGGAACGCAGCGCCGCGCCGCAGCGCGGACCGACCACACGGTCACCCCGGACCGGCGGGGAGAAGGCTCCGTACCCGCGGCCCGCGCCGAGCAACTCACCGACGAGCCGCCGCCGGTCCCCGCCGTCGAGGACCTGCCCGTCCGCGAGGTCCTCGACCGCGTCCCGGCCCTCGTCGCCCTGGTGCACGGCCCCGACCAGCGCATCGCGTACGTCAACGACGCCTACGTGGCCGCCTTCGGCACCCGCCCCCTGGGCGCACCGGCCCGCGAGGCCCTCCCCGAGTTCGACGAACTCGGCCTGCTCCCGCTCCTGGACCAGGTCCTGCGCAGCGGCAAGCCCCGCACCCTCAAGTCCCGCAAGGCGCCCGGCGGCCGCTCGTACACGTTCACGTGCACCCCGGTCGCCGAGAGCGCCGACAGCGCCGAGGGCGGCGTCCTGATCTTCGCCACCGACGTCACCGACCACGCCGAGGCCGCCGAACGCCTCCGCGCCAGCGAACGCCGCCAGCGCGAGACAGCAGTGACCCTGCAGCGCTCTCTGCTCCCGCAGGAGCTGGAGGAGCCGGACGATCTGCGCATCGCCGCCACCTACCAGCCCGGCGGCACCGAGGCGGCGGTCGGCGGCGACTGGTACGACGTGATCACCCTCGGCGGCGGCCGCACCGCCCTGGTCATCGGCGACGTCATGGGCCGAGGCGTCCGTGCGGCGGCGGTCATGGGTCAACTCCGCACGGCGGTAAGGGCGTACGCCCGCCTCGACCTGCCCCCGCACGAGGTGCTCCAGCTCCTGGACGGCCTCGCCACGGAGATCGACGCGAACCAGATCGCCACCTGCGTGTACGCCATCTTCGACCCGAACGAGGGCCGCCTGGTCTACGCCTCGGCGGGCCACCTCCCGATCCTCGTCCGCGACGAGACGGGCGCGGTCCAGCGCGCCGACGAACCCACCGGCCCCCCGCTCGGCACCGGCGGCTGGATCCACTCCTCGGGCTCGATCCCCCTCAGCCCCGGCTCCACGGCGGTCCTCTACACGGACGGCCTGGTGGAACGCCGGGACGAGGACCTCGACGAGGGAATCGCCTCCCTGGAGCGCGCCCTGGCCGGCGCCACCGGCACCCCCCAGGTGGTCTGCGACCGCCTGGTCCGCTCGCTCGGCGTCACCGCGGACCACGACGACGACGTCGCCGTCCTGGTCCTCCAGCACCCGGCCCGCACCGGCCCGGCCGGCGACCTCTTCCGCAACGCGGCCCTGGAGCTGCTCGGCGGAGTCGAAGCGGCCCCACGCGCGCGTGCGTTCGCCTCCGGAGTCCTCACCAGCTGGCGCTTCCCCACCGAACTGCACGACCTGGGCGTCCTGGCGGCCAGCGAGCTGGTCGCCAACAGCCTCCAGCACGGCACCCCGCCCATGCGCCTCCGCCTGCGCCGCACCGACCGCCGCCTCATCGTCGAGGTCACGGACGGCGACGACCACCTGCCCCGCCGCCGCCGCGCGGAACCGGCTGACGAGTCGGGCAGAGGCATCGCGATCGTGGCGACCATCGCCTCGAACTGGGGCTCCCGCCGCACCCCGGGCGGAGGCAAGGCCGTCTGGTGCGAGTTCGTACTCCCCAAGACGCCCCCGGCGTGACCTACGCCTCGACCCCTACGGGCTCCACACTCCCGCGAGCGACGACCAGACTCCCCTTCGCCCGCCAAGGCTGATCCTGCACAGCGGTCAACTGCCGCCCCAGCTTCACGGCGAGCAGACTGATCCCCAGCGAGAACAAGAAGAACGTCACGACATACGGCCCCGGCAGCGAAGCCCCCAACGGCCCGCCCACCGCGGGCCCAACAGCCAACGCGAGCTGCTTCACCAGGGCGAAGGCCGAGTTGTACTGCCCGGCCATCCCCTCCGGCGCCAGATCGGCCACCAGCGGAGCGACGGTCGGCGACAACATCGCCTCCCCCAGCCCGAACAGCGCGTACGTCGACACAAAGGCCGCCGTAGCCATCTCCTGACTCCCGTGCCCAAGCCCCGCGAACCCGGCCGTGACCCAAGCCAGCGCCCAGATCATCCCTACGGCCGCGATCACCCGCGAGCGCCGACGCCGCTCCACGAACTTCAGCACCGCGAACTGCGCGACGACGATCATCGCGGTGTTCGCGGCCAGCGCGGTCCCGAGAGCGGACGTCGAGATACCGGCGGCCTCGACCCCGTACGCACTCAACCCCGACTCGAACTGCCCGTAGCAGGCGAAGAACAGCACGAAGCCGACCACGCTCAGCTGCACCATGGCCCGGTTGCCGAGCAACTGCTTCCAGGCACCCTTCGCGGACGACTGCGCGGGAGCGTCACCGATGGCCGGCGAATGCGGCATCCGCACGGTCGACATCACCCCGGCGAGCACCAGGAACATCGCCGACTCGATCCCGAAGAGCAGCGTGAACGAGGACGCGCTGGTCGTGTCGACCAGATGACCGCCGATGAGCCCGCCGACACCGAGCCCGAGGTTCTGCAGAAAGAACTGCATGGCAAAGGCACGCGAGCGCGTGTCCGCCGTGGAACAGTCCACGATCATCGTGGCGAGCGCCGGCTGCATCACGGCCTGCCCGGCCCCGAGCGCGGCAGCCGACAGCAACACAGCGGTCGCACTCCCCGCCAGCCCCAGACTCATCGACCCTACGGCGGCCAGGACCAGGGCGACGAGGAGAACCGGTCGGGGACCGCGCCGGACGATGGCCCGCCCGGCGAACGGCAGCACGATCAACGCGGCCACGGCGAAGTCGGCGAGTACGAGACCCGCCGTCATGGCCCCCAGTCCCCGCACCTGCGCCACATAGACGTACAGGTAGGGGACCGTGAAGCCGAGCCCGAACGCGCTGAGTGCGTTTCCCACGTGGATCCGGCGCATCGCTGCGCCCATCGCCCTGGTCACGGTCACCTCAATCAGGTAGTTGGTCGCCATCGGTACTTCTTAGTGCCGAAGACTTCGAAGCTAAACAGTACATCTAGAAGGACTTCAACGCCAAGCGACCCCGTGCGATACTGACGCCCATGGGCGAACCGACACTCGACGAGCAGATCGCCGCCTACCAGCGCGAGTTCAAGGACCTAGACCCCCAGGTCGAAAAGATCGTCTCGGCCCTGGGCCGCCTGAACCGCCGCATGAACGTCGCCTACGGCCGCCAGACCGCGAACCTCGGCATGAGCAGCGCCGAGTGGGAGGTCCTCAAGGCGCTCGTCCTGGCCGGCGCCCCTTACCGGATGGGCCCGAGCGACCTCGCCAAGCGCCTCGGCCTCACGCCGGCCGCGATGACCCACCGGATCGACCGCATGGTCGCCGAGGGTCTGGTCACCAGGGAGCGGGACGAGTCCAACCGCGTCCGCGTGATCGTCGAGCTGACGCCCGAGGGTCGCGGCAAGTGGCTGGAGGCGATGCGCATGGCGACGGTCTTCGAGGAGGACCTCCTCCAGGACCTCTCCCCGGTGGAGCGCGCAGTCCTCGGCGAGGTCCTGACCCGCCTGCTGCGCAGGGTGGAGCACGCCCAGCCGGATGCCGGCGGCCGGCTCAGCGATCTCGAATAAAAGATCTTGACAGAGGGTGCTTGACAGTCCCCTGCTCGATCCGTAAAGTTCTTCGGGTTGCCGCCGAGCCGTAACGGTTCTCCGACAGCACCTCCGCCGCGACAGCGGCAACCCAAACCAACCGCACGATCTCCCAACGGGATTGATTTCGGCGTGCCCGAATTCAATTCGATTTGGGCTCGGCAGTTGTTCGATCAGGTCACTGGGACTCGATTGGAACTCCGCCGGGGGAATCGGCTAAGGTTTGAGACGTCGGAACGGCCCAACGGCCGGGATGGCAACCCCCTCTGACTGGGAATCAGGCCCGAAAGGATCTGGTAGAGTCGGAACCGCCGGAAAGGGAAACGCGGAAGCGGAAACCTGGAAAGCACCGAGGAAATCGGGACCGGAAACGGTCTGGTAGAGTCGGAAACGCAAGACCGAAGGGAAAAGCCCGGAGGAAAGCCCGAGAGGGTGAGTACAAAGGAAGCGTCCGTTCCTTGAGAACTCAACAGCGTGCCAAAAATCAACGCCAGATATGTTGATACCCCGTCTCCAGTCATCATCTGATGTCTGGGGCGAGGTTCCTTTGAAGAAAACATACAGCGAGGACGTTGTGAACGGTCGGGCTTATTCCGCCTGACTGTTCCGCTCTCGTGTATGCGATCCCGATTACGGGAAAACATTCACGGAGAGTTTGATCCTGGCTCAGGACGAACGCTGGCGGCGTGCTTAACACATGCAAGTCGAACGATGAACCACTTCGGTGGGGATTAGTGGCGAACGGGTGAGTAACACGTGGGCAATCTGCCCTGCACTCTGGGACAAGCCCTGGAAACGGGGTCTAATACCGGATAATACTCCCGCACTCATGTGTGGGGGTTAAAAGCTCCGGCGGTGCAGGATGAGCCCGCGGCCTATCAGCTTGTTGGTGAGGTAATGGCTCACCAAGGCGACGACGGGTAGCCGGCCTGAGAGGGCGACCGGCCACACTGGGACTGAGACACGGCCCAGACTCCTACGGGAGGCAGCAGTGGGGAATATTGCACAATGGGCGAAAGCCTGATGCAGCGACGCCGCGTGAGGGATGACGGCCTTCGGGTTGTAAACCTCTTTCAGCAGGGAAGAAGCGAAAGTGACGGTACCTGCAGAAGAAGCGCCGGCTAACTACGTGCCAGCAGCCGCGGTAATACGTAGGGCGCAAGCGTTGTCCGGAATTATTGGGCGTAAAGAGCTCGTAGGCGGCTTGTCACGTCGGGTGTGAAAGCCCGGGGCTTAACCCCGGGTCTGCATTCGATACGGGCTAGCTAGAGTGTGGTAGGGGAGATCGGAATTCCTGGTGTAGCGGTGAAATGCGCAGATATCAGGAGGAACACCGGTGGCGAAGGCGGATCTCTGGGCCATTACTGACGCTGAGGAGCGAAAGCGTGGGGAGCGAACAGGATTAGATACCCTGGTAGTCCACGCCGTAAACGGTGGGAACTAGGTGTTGGCGACATTCCACGTCGTCGGTGCCGCAGCTAACGCATTAAGTTCCCCGCCTGGGGAGTACGGCCGCAAGGCTAAAACTCAAAGGAATTGACGGGGGCCCGCACAAGCAGCGGAGCATGTGGCTTAATTCGACGCAACGCGAAGAACCTTACCAAGGCTTGACATACACCGGAAAGCATTAGAGATAGTGCCCCCCTTGTGGTCGGTGTACAGGTGGTGCATGGCTGTCGTCAGCTCGTGTCGTGAGATGTTGGGTTAAGTCCCGCAACGAGCGCAACCCTTGTCCTGTGTTGCCAGCGTGCCCTTCGGGGTGACGGGGACTCACAGGAGACCGCCGGGGTCAACTCGGAGGAAGGTGGGGACGACGTCAAGTCATCATGCCCCTTATGTCTTGGGCTGCACACGTGCTACAATGGCCGGTACAATGAGCTGCGATACCGTGAGGTGGAGCGAATCTCAAAAAGCCGGTCTCAGTTCGGATTGGGGTCTGCAACTCGACCCCATGAAGTCGGAGTTGCTAGTAATCGCAGATCAGCATTGCTGCGGTGAATACGTTCCCGGGCCTTGTACACACCGCCCGTCACGTCACGAAAGTCGGTAACACCCGAAGCCGGTGGCCCAACCCCCTTGTGGGGAGGGAGCTGTCGAAGGTGGGACTGGCGATTGGGACGAAGTCGTAACAAGGTAGCCGTACCGGAAGGTGCGGCTGGATCACCTCCTTTCTAAGGAGCATCTAGGCCGCCAGGCATTGTCTGGTGGTCCAGGGCCATTACGTCGGCACACGTCCGACGGTGGTTGCTCAAGGGTGGAACGTTGATTATTCGGTGTCGCCGCTCATCTCGGGCTGCAAGTACTGCTCTTCGGGGCGTGGAAAGCTGATCACGAGTGACGGGGATGCCGGGCACGCTGTTGGGTGTCTGAGGGCACGGCTGTAACAAGCTGCCTTCAGTGCCGACCCCGGTGAAACATCGTGTAAGCGGTGTGTGACGGGTGGTTGGTCGTTGTTTGAGAACTGCACAGTGGACGCGAGCATCTGTGGCCAAGTTTTTAAGGGCGCACGGTGGATGCCTTGGCACCAGGAACCGATGAAGGACGTGGGAGGCCACGATAGTCCCCGGGGAGTCGTCAACCAGGCTTTGATCCGGGGGTTTCCGAATGGGGAAACCCGGCAGTCGTCATGGGCTGTCACCCTTGCCTGAACACATAGGGCAAGTGGAGGGAACGCGGGGAAGTGAAACATCTCAGTACCCGCAGGAAGAGAAAACAACCGTGATTCCGGGAGTAGTGGCGAGCGAAACCGGATGAGGCCAAACCGTATACGTGTGAGACCCGGCAGGGGTTGCGTATGCGGGGTTGTGGGATCTCTCTTTCACAGTCTGCCGGCTGTGAGGCGAGTCAGAAACCGTTGATGTAGGCGAAGGACATGCGAAAGGTCCGGCGTAGAGGGTAAGACCCCCGTAGTCGAAACATCAACGGCTCGTTTGAGAGACACCCAAGTAGCACGGGGCCCGAGAAATCCCGTGTGAATCTGGCGGGACCACCCGCTAAGCCTAAATATTCCCTGGTGACCGATAGCGGATAGTACCGTGAGGGAATGGTGAAAAGTACCGCGGGAGCGGAGTGAAATAGTACCTGAAACCGTGTGCCTACAAGCCGTGGGAGCGTCGGAGTGCATGCTTGCATGCACTCTCGTGACTGCGTGCCTTTTGAAGAATGAGCCTGCGAGTTTGCGGTGTGTTGCGAGGTTAACCCGTGTGGGGAAGCCGTAGCGAAAGCGAGTCCGAATAGGGCGATTTAGTAGCGCGCTCAAGACCCGAAGCGGAGTGATCTAGCCATGGGCAGGTTGAAGCGGAGGTAAGACTTCGTGGAGGACCGAACCCACCAGGGTTGAAAACCTGGGGGATGACCTGTGGTTAGGGGTGAAAGGCCAATCAAACTCCGTGATAGCTGGTTCTCCCCGAAATGCATTTAGGTGCAGCGTCGTGTGTTTCTTGCCGGAGGTAGAGCACTGGATAGGCGATGGGCCCTACCGGGTTACTGACCTTAGCCAAACTCCGAATGCCGGTAAGTGAGAGCACGGCAGTGAGACTGTGGGGGATAAGCTCCATGGTCGAGAGGGAAACAGCCCAGAGCATCGACTAAGGCCCCTAAGCGTACGCTAAGTGGGAAAGGATGTGGAGTCGCAGAGACAACCAGGAGGTTGGCTTAGAAGCAGCCACCCTTGAAAGAGTGCGTAATAGCTCACTGGTCTAGTGATTCCGCGCCGACAATGTAGCGGGGCTCAAGCGTACCGCCGAAGTCGTGTCATTCATACAATAGGGCCAACGCCTGTATGGATGGGTAGGGGAGCGTCGTGTGCCGGGTGAAGCCGCAGCGGAAGCTAGTGGTGGACGGTTCACGAGTGAGAATGCAGGCATGAGTAGCGATACACACGTGAGAAACGTGTGCGCCGATTGACTAAGGGTTCCTGGGTCAAGCTGATCTGCCCAGGGTAAGTCGGGACCTAAGGCGAGGCCGACAGGCGTAGTCGATGGATAACCGGTTGATATTCCGGTACCCGCTGTGAAGCGTCAAACATCGAGCCCATTAATGCTAAGGCCGTGAAGCCGTTCCGGACCCTTCGGGGAATGGAAAGTGGTGGAGCCGCCGGCCCAAGATGGTAGTAGGTGAGTGATGGGGTGACGCAGGAAGGTAGTCCATCCCGGGCGGTGGTTGTCCCGGGGTAAGGGTGTAGCCCGTCATCTAGGCAAATCCGGATGACGCAAGGGTGAGACCTGATGCCGAGCCGATTGTGGTGAAGTGGATGATCCTATGCTGTCGAGAAAAGCCTCTAGCGAGTTTCATGGCGGCCCGTACCCTAAACCGACTCAGGTGGTCAGGTAGAGAATACCGAGGCGTTCGGGTGAACTATGGTTAAGGAACTCGGCAAAATGCCCCCGTAACTTCGGGAGAAGGGGGCCATCACCGGTGAAAGGATTTACTCCTTGAGCTGGGGGTGGCCGCAGAGACCAGCGAGAAGCGACTGTTTACTAAAAACACAGGTCCGTGCGAAGCCGTAAGGCGATGTATACGGACTGACGCCTGCCCGGTGCTGGAACGTTAAGGGGACCGGTTAGTCACTCTTCGGGGTGGCGAAGCTGAGAACTTAAGCGCCAGTAAACGGCGGTGGTAACTATAACCATCCTAAGGTAGCGAAATTCCTTGTCGGGTAAGTTCCGACCTGCACGAATGGCGTAACGACTTCTCGACTGTCTCAACCATAGGCCCGGTGAAATTGCACTACGAGTAAAGATGCTCGTTTCGCGCAGCAGGACGGAAAGACCCCGGGACCTTTACTACAGTTTGATATTGGTGTTCGGTTCGGCTTGTGTAGGATAGCTGGGAGACTGTGAACTCTGGACGCCAGTTCAGGGGGAGTCGTCGTTGAAATACCAGTCTGGTCGTGCTGGATGTCTAACCTGGGTCCGTGATCCGGATCAGGGACAGTGTCTGATGGGTAGTTTAACTGGGGCGGTTGCCTCCTAAAGAGTAACGGAGGCGCCCAAAGGTTCCCTCAGCCTGGTTGGCAATCAGGTGTTGAGTGTAAGTGCACAAGGGAGCTTGACTGTGAGACCGACGGGTCGAGCAGGGACGAAAGTCGGGACTAGTGATCCGGCGGTGGCTTGTGGAAGCGCCGTCGCTCAACGGATAAAAGGTACCCCGGGGATAACAGGCTGATCTTCCCCAAGAGTCCATATCGACGGGATGGTTTGGCACCTCGATGTCGGCTCGTCGCATCCTGGGGCTGGAGTCGGTCCCAAGGGTTGGGCTGTTCGCCCATTAAAGCGGTACGCGAGCTGGGTTTAGAACGTCGTGAGACAGTTCGGTCCCTATCCGCTGCGCGCGCAGGAACATTGAGAAGGGCTGTCCCTAGTACGAGAGGACCGGGACGGACGAACCTCTGGTGTGCCAGTTGTTCTGCCAAGGGCATGGCTGGTTGGCTACGTTCGGGAGGGATAACCGCTGAAAGCATCTAAGCGGGAAGCCTGCTTCGAGATGAGTGTTCCCACCCCCTTGAGGGGTTAAGGCTCCCAGTAGACGACTGGGTTGATAGGCCGGATCTGGAAGCCCAGTAATGGGTGGAGGTGACCGGTACTAATAGGCCGAGGGCTTGTCCTCAGTTGCTCGCGTCCACTGTGTTGGTTCTGAAACCACGAACAACCCCATGCCCGGGGCCACTGGGTGTGGTGCGGTTGTCTGTTTCATAGTGTTTCGGTGGTCATAGCGTGAGGGAAACGCCCGGTTACATTCCGAACCCGGAAGCTAAGCCTCACAGCGCCGATGGTACTGCAGGGGGGACCCTGTGGGAGAGTAGGACGCCGCCGAACAAATATTGCGAAAACCCCCGTACCGTTAATTCGGTACGGGGGTTTTCTGCGTTTCGGCTACGGTGACTACCGTGGCTGATATGAACTACAAGATCCGTTCGATACGCGCTGACGAGTGGGTCGCGGCGAAGGAGCTGCGGCTCGTCGCCCTGCAGGATCCCGTCGCGCACCTTGCCTTTCTGGAGACCTACGACGCGGCGCTGGCCCGGCCGGACTCCTTCTACCAGGAGCGGGCCGTAGGGGCTGCCGAAGGTGCTGAGAAGGCTCAGCAGGTCATTGCCGAGGGGCCGGACGGGGAGTGGGTCGGGACGGTGACCGTGCTGCTTGAGGAGGCCGGGACGGTCGACTGGGCCGGTTTCGTGGTCGAGCGGAAGCAGGGGCACATCGTCGGGGTGTTCGTGCGGCCGGAGGTCCGGGGCATCGGACTGACCGAGGTGCTCTTCGACGCGGCGCTGGAGTGGGCCTGGGGGCGCGGGGTCGAGCGGGTGCGGCTCATCGTGCACGAGGACAACGAGCGGGCCCGGCGGTTCTACGGCAAGGCCGGCTTCGTCCCCACGGGCGTCACCGTGCCGTTGGGCGGGAACGCGGACGAGCGTGAGCTGGAGATGGTGGTCGAGCGGCCGTAGCCGTGGCTGCGGGCGCCGTAAGTCCCGTTGCTAGACCGGTAGTTCGTGGTGGGGCCAGCGGGCCCTGGCCTGTTCTCTGGAGCGGAGGAGGGCCAAGGTCGGCAGGCCCCGGTCCGCTCCTGTGGCGAGGAGTTCCGGGAGTTGGGGGAGCGGGGCCACGGCCGCGACGTCGTCCAGGACAAGCGTCATTGGTGGGTCGAGGCGACCGGCCGATGACCGTTCGGCCATGTGCCGGCCGCGCTCGACCACGCTTGATGCGAGGGCGGTGAGGAGAGGCATCGCGCCCGGGTTCGTACGGGGGTCCTCGATGGATTCACCGACCAGATAAAGCGTGCCCCCTTCGTTCGCGAAGGAATCCAAGGAGAGGGCGTCAGTTCTGTTGGGTGTGCAGGCTTCGCGGATGTTGACCGTGAAGAGGGCGGAGAGCGCGCGGCTCGTCAACTCCTGGGCGATGTCCCGGCGTTCGGGGTGGGACGTGAGTGCGGCTTCGAGTTCGCCCGCCGCACCGGGGGCTGCCTTGGGGTTGGTGCGGAGGATTCTCACCGCGTCCTGGATCTGGGTGCCCTGGGACCAGCGGTGGACGTGGCGGATGGTGCGGCCGTCGATCGCGGCGGCGTGCAGATAGCTGCGGAGGAGTGTCTCGGCGGTGTCCGCCACCGCCTGGTCGATCTTCGCCGTGGGTCTGACCGGGGTGAGGAGGGCGGCGGCTCTTTTCACCGCCGTCGGTTTGTCCTCGCAGCCCGTTGTGGGGGACCAGTGGAGGCGGGCCGGGGTGTCGCAGAGGTGCGTGGGGTCGTAGAGGAGGACCGGGCCCAGTTTGGCTCTGGCGTCTTTGGTGCCCTGCCAGACGGCGGAGTTTGAGGTGACTACGACGGTTGGGCCTTCCGCGTCCCGTACTGCCTGGGTCGCGGTCGCGTGGCGGCTTTCCGGCGGTGCCACGAAGATTCTTTCCCACCCGCCGACCCGCTCACCGCCAACTGGAGAGGCTGAGGAGAGGGGCGCCGCAATCGGGGGCTGTTCGAGGAGCGCCGTTGGCTGCGGTTGAGGTTGAGGTTGAGGTTGAGGTTGCGGCTCCGGTCTCTGCGCCGGTACCTCGTGGACCTCCGGTGCCGGCCGCTCTGTCCGGTTCCGGGCCCGTACCGCCCGCCATCTCGCCACCGTGCCCATCGTGAACACGGTGAGGACCAGCAGGATCATCAACTGGCCGATGAACAGGCCCCAGAAGAGGCCGTAGCCGGAGAACTCGGCGGGTGGGGACTGGGGCCAGGCGCCGGGGATGTCGTGGGGCTGGGCGATGAGGTGGCGCATGGCCATCGGGGTGCGGGTGAAGGTCACGCCGGTCGGCCAGCTGCCCTGGGAGAACAGGGCGGCCAGGCCGGTGGCCGACCACACCAGCAAGGTCATGCCGATGAGGAACGCGAGCAGGCCCACCAACAGGCCGTCGGGGATGCCCCCTTGGCGCTCGCGTCCACCGTCGTCCGGTCTCATGTCATGCCACCGCCGTTCACGCCACCGTGGACTCGGAGGAGCCGTCGAGATCGCTCAACTGCTGTTCCATGAAGGCCGCCGCGCGTTCCTCGGCCTCCAACTCGGCGGCGCGCAGGGCGTCGTCGGTCACTTCCTGGTCGTGTTCGCGGGAGGACTGGGTCATCGCGCGGTCGGTGAAGACGAGGGGGCGTTCCGTCTCGGTGATCAGGTGTTTGACCACCTGGACGTTGCCGTTGACGTCCCACACCGCGATGCCGGGGGTGAGGGTGGGGATGATCTCCACCGCCCAGCGTGGCAGGCCCAACACCCGGCCTGTGGCGCGTGCTTCGTCCGCTTTCTGGGCGTAGATCGTTCGTGTCGACGCCATTTTCAGGATTGCCGCGGCTTCTTTCGCCGCGGCTCCGTCGACGACGTCCGACAGGTGGTGGACCACCGCCACGAACGACAGGCCCAGGCGGCGGCCGAACTTCAGCAGGCGCTGGAAGAGTTGGGCCACGAACGGGCTGTTGATGATGTGCCAGGCCTCCTCGACCAGGAAGATGCGCTTCTTCCGGTCGGGGCGGATCCAGGTGTGTTCCAGCCAGACGCCGACGATCGCCATCAGGATGGGCATGGCGATGGAGTTGCGGTCGATGTGGGACAGGTCGAAGACGATCAGCGGTGCGTCGAGGTCGATGCCGACCGTCGTCGGGCCGTCGAACATGCCGCGGAGGTCGCCGTCGACCAGGCGGTCGATGACGAGGGCGACGTCCAGGCCCCATGCCCGTACGTCGTCTATGGCGACGTTCATCGCCTCGGCCGACTCCGGTTCGGGGTGGCGTAGTTGCTCGACGATGTCCATGAGGACCGGCTGGCGTTCGACGATCGTCTCGTTGACGTAGGCGTGCGCCACCTTCAGCGCGAAGCCGGAGCGTTCGTCGAGGCCGTGGCCCATCGCCACCTCGATGATCGTTCGGAGCAGGGCGAGTTGGCCCGTCGTCGTGATCGCGGGGTCGAGGGGGTTGAGGCGGATTCCCATGTCCAGGGCGGCGGTTGGGTCCAGGCGGATGGGGGTTATCCCCAACTCCTCCGCGATCAGGTTCCATTCGCCGACGCCGTCCTCGCCCTGGGCGTCCAGGACGACCACCTGGCGGTCGCGGAAGCGCAGTTGGCGTAGGACGTACGTCTTCTCCAGGGCCGACTTGCCGTTGCCGGACTCGCCGAGCACCAGCCAGTGGGGGGCCGGGAGTTGCTGGCCGTAGAGCTGGAAGGGGTCGTAGATGTAGCCCTTGCCGGAGTAGACCTCGCGGCCGATGATGACGCCCGAGTCGCCCAGGCCGGGGGCGGCCGTCGGCAGGTAGACCGCCTGGGCCTGGCCTGTCGAGGTGCGGACCGGGAGGCGGGTGGACTCGATCTTTCCGAAGAGGAAGGACGTGAAGGCGTCGGTGAGGATGGACAGCGGATCCCGCATCTGAGCCCTACCTCCGGATGCCGGTGGCGAACGGCAGTGTGTTCACAAACGCGCGGTGGTGCTCGCGGTCGCACCACTCCAGCTTCAGATACGACTTGCCGGCGGACGCCCTTATCGTGCGCTTGTCGCGCGCGAGGGCCTCGGGGTTGCGGGAGGAGACGGTGATGTAGCCGACCAGGTTCACGCCGGCCGCGCCGCTCGCCAGGTCCTCGCCGCGCTGGTCCATGCGGCCGTGGGCGGCGACGTCACGGGGGTCGACGGTGCGGTTCATCTTGGCGGCGCGGGAGGCGTCGGCCTCGTCGTTCGTCTTCTCGGTCAGCATGCGCTCGATGGCGACCTCGGTGGGTTCGAGGTCCATCGTGACGGCGACCGTGCGGATGACGTCCGGGGTGTGGACGAGGAGGGGCGCCAGGAAGTTGACTCCGACCGGGGTCATCGGCCACTCCTTCACCCAGGCCGTGGCGTGGCACCACGGCTCGCGGGTCGACGACTCACGGGTCTTCGCCTGGAGGAACGTCGGCTCCATGGCGTCGAGTTCGGCCGGCCAGGCGTTGCGCTTCGTCATCGCCTGGAGGTGGTCGATGGGGTGGTCCGGGTCGTACATGGAGTGGATGAGCGAGGCGAGCCGGCCCTGGCCGAGCGGCTGCCGTACGCGGATGTCCGCCTCCTGCAACCGCGAGCAGATGTCGGTGAGTTCACGCGCCATGACCACCGCGAGGCCGGCGTCGCGGTCGAGCTTGCGGCCCGCGTGCGGGCGGGACGCGCGGGCCATCGCGTGGGCCTCGGCGGAGAGTTCGCGGTTGAAGTGCATGCAGGCGACGAGGTAGGCGCGGTGCTGCTCGCTGCTGGTGGACACCATCGACTGCAGTTGGTCGTACGACTGCTGCAGCCAGGTCAGTGACTTCTCGTCGCCGCGCTGGGCGACGTCCTTGGCGTGCGCGTCCGGGTCGGCGGGCAGGGTGCGGGCGAGCATCTGGATGCGGGTGACGAAGCCGTCGCCGTTCGCCACGTGCTTGAGGAGCGTGCCGAAGCGGTCGACGAGGGCTTCCTGGTCCTCGCTGTCGCGCAGGCCGACGCCCGGGCCCTCGATCTCGATCGCGGCGGTGACCGTACGGCGGTCGGCGTGCAGGAGTACGGCGATCTCGTCCGGGCCGAAGGGGGCGGCCAGCCAGTTGATGCGGCCGATCCCGGGCGGCGGGCCGACCTCGACCTCGCGGCCGTCGAGGTGGACGCCGGCCTCCGCGACGGAGGAGCGGTACGTCGTGCCGTTGCGCAGGGTGCGCTTGTAACTGCGGTTGATCTCGAACCACTTGTAGAACGTGCGGCGCTTGTACGGGACGTAGACCGCCATCAGCGCGAGCATCGGGAAGCCCGTCAGCAGCACGATGCGCAGGGACAGGACGGGGACGAGGAGTCCGCTCATCATGCCGAGGAACGCGCCCACGATGATGAGGGCGATCTCGCCGGTCTCGCGATTCTTGCCGACGATCGCGTTCGGCCGGGCCCGGCCGATGAGATAGGTCCGGCGGGGCGTGATCGGATGGGACAGGTGGGCTTCTGTCGTCAACGCCCTTCACCTCCCGTGCGGTTGTTGCGGGCGTTGCCGGCGTGCGGGGTGTTCGCCGGGCTCTGGCGGGGCGGGGGCGCGGCGGAGGGGACTGCTCCGCCGCCGCCGCTCGACGGGCGGCTGCTGTGGGCCGCGACGCCGCCGGAGATCGGGTTGGACGGGCGGGCGCCGCCGCCGGACGAGGACTGGCCGCCTCCGCCGTCGTTCGTGCGGGCGCTGTGGGTCTTGATGCCCTGGGCGACCATGGTGGCCGGGGAGCTGATGACCGCGGCGGCCTTGCCCTCGGCGCCCTGCATGATGCGGTTGTTGCGGCCGCCGGCGATCTCGTCGCCGAAGCCGGGGACGAAGCGGTAGATCATCGCGCTGGCGAAGATGGCGAGCAGGATGATCGCGAGGCCGGAGACGACGGCGGAGAACGAGTCCGGGCCGTCGGCGGTGGACAGCGCGCCGGCCAGGCCCAGCACGATCACGATGACCGGTTTGACCAGGATCACCGCGATCATGATGCCGGCCCAGCGGCGGACGTGGCCCCACAGGTTCTTGTCGACGAGGCCCGCGTAGACGACGGTGCCGAGGAGGGCGCCGACGTAGAGGAGGGCGGCGCGGATGACGAGCTCCAGCCAGAGGACGCCGGCGGCGAGGATCGACACCAGGGAGACCACGATCAGCATGATCGGGCCGCCGCCGATGTTGTTTCCCTTGGCCAGGGCGCCGGAGAAGTTGCCGAAGAAGGTGTCCGTCTGGTTGCCGGTGGTTTTCGCGAGGACCTCTGTGATGCCGTCCGTGGCGGAGACGACGGTGTACAGGATCAGGGGGGTGAACGCGGAGGCGATGACTGTGAGCCAGAGGAAGCCGATGGCCTCGGAGATCGCGGTGGTGAGGGGGACGCCTCGTACCGCGCGCTTCGCTACCGCGAGCAGCCACAGGAGGAGGGTGAGGATCGTGGACGCGGCGAAGACGACGGCGTACTGCTGAAGGAACCGGGGGTTCGTGAAGTCGACGTTCGCGGTCTCTTTGACGGCGTCGCTGAGTTTGTCGATGGTCCAGGAGGCGGCTTCGGCGCAGCCCTTTCCGAGGGAGGAGAGGGGGTCGAGGGTGTCGGTGGTGCTGGGGGTGGTGGTGGTGCTCGTCCCGTTGCCGCGCTGGCAGTACTTCTTGGCCTCGCCGACGATGAGCTTGCAGTCGGCGCTCTTGGACGCCGAGGGCGACGGACTGGGGGTCGCGGCGACGGCATGGGTGGCCAGCAGCACGAGAGACGTCTGTACGGCGGTCACGGCTCCGGCGAGCCTGAGCACGCGTTGCGGGTTACCGGGCATACGTGAACCCTCCGTACTCGTCGATGGCCTTGCTGATCTCGTCCGAGGTGGCGGCCGTGTCGTCGCCGGGTACCGGGGCGGGGCCGTCCTTCTGGGAGTCCGTGACGATCTTCCAGTCGCCGTTGGACCACTGGAGGTCGAAGCTCCAGGTCTTCCACGAGGTGGTGACGGGGTCGGTCGAGGTCTGTCCGGACATGCCGATGAGGCCCACGTACCAGACCGCGACCTTCGCGTCGCTGGCGCTGTACCGCTGGACCGTCGCGCCCACCGGGATCGAGCGGGAGACGAACGTGCTGCCGGTCGGTGCGTTGCCGTTGGCGTCGAGGCCCAGCTTGCTGAGGAAGTCCGCCGAGTAGGCCTGATCCATCGGACCCGTCAGTTTGCTCGCGGCACCGGACGTGTAGAGGGAGTTCACGAGCGAGTGCCGGATCTCCTTCTGGAACATGCCGGTCGAGCCCAGCGCCACGGAGTAGTTCGCCGCCGCCGACTGCGCTCCTTGTTCGGTGTGCGCGAACCCCGACGGAATCCCCCCGGTCTTCGTCTCCACCGGCTTCGTCCCGCTCGCTGCCGTGGACGCCGCGTCCGGCTTCGAGCCGCTCGACGTGTTGCTGTCGTTCGAGGACGACGTGCCGTCGCCGCGGTTGGCGAAGGCGATGGCGGCGATGAGGACGACGACTACTCCGACGACCGTCACCAGGCTTTTGGAGGAGGAGGATCTGCCGCCGCGGCGGGCGCCGCCGTAGATGTCGCCGCCGGTTCCCTGGGGCAGCCGGGTGCGGGTCTGGCCCGTGCCGCCGTAACCGCCGGAGGTCTCGTGCTCGTCTCCGGGACTCATGCCGGGTACGCCCCTTCGCCGTCGTCCAGAAACACCTGGAAGTACGACGGTAGCCGTGCTGGTTCCCGCGCGGGCGCGGAGTGGTGACTCGACATCAGGGAAACGCAACCTCAGCCGGTGGGCACGACGGGCGGGTGGGTGGGGAGCGGGGGGACGGGCCGGGCTCGGCTATACGGCCATGCCGTACACGATGGTGAAGAGGGTGCCGAGGGAGCCGATGATGAAGACGCCGGTCAGGCCGGCGACGATGAGTCCCTTGCCCTGCTCCGCGCTGAACGTGTCGCGGAGCGCCGTCGCGCCGATGCGCTGTTTGGCCGCACCCCATACGGCGATACCGAGGCAGAGCAGGATGGCGACCGCCATCACGACCTCGATCATCACCTTCGCCTCGTTACCCAGGCTGCCGAAGGGGCCCCAGTCCGGAGCGATCCCGCCGATGATGGTGTTGATGTCTCCCTTGTCGGCCGCGAAGAGCATGTAAGTCACCGCCCCTGGTGGGTAGTTCCGCATCCCCTGCAGGTGCGCAGAGGTCAGGCATCATTGTCGCCGACAAAGGCGCCGTCGGATGTCGACTTGGCGTCATTGATTGGCGGGTTTCGTACGAATACCCCGTACGGTCACTCTGTGTATCACGGTAGGTAACGCCGGGCAACGATTCCGGAGCGGAACCTGTCCGTGGTTCGGTCGTTAGCCCCTGATTACTCGCTTTGGTTCGCGTTGATGTTCTCATGATGAACGGGCCGCGGCTGGATGCCGCGGCCCGTTCTCTCGTGCCAGGTGTGGCCCCCACGACCCACTGTGGCACGTCATGTGACGGAGGATCAGCTCAGGGTGGGGGGCAGGTCACCGTCAGTTGGCGAAGGCCGAGATGCCCTCCGGGGTGCCCCAGCCGGTCGGGCCGTCGTAGCCGGTCTCGGCGGTGCAGAAGTACGCCGTCGAGCAGGAGCCGTTGTAGCCGCTGGTGACGTCGTTGAGGGACGAGGTGCCCGCGTAGTCGTAGGGGTACTGGGCCGGGTAGGTGCCGCTGGCCGGGGTGCCGGCCAGCGCGTAGACGCCGGCGATGATCGGCGCGGAGACGCTGGTGCCGCCGAAGGTGTACCAGCCGGCGGTGACGCCGTAGGAGTCGTAGACCGAGACGCCGGTGGCGGGGTCGGCGACCGCGGAGACGTCGGACTCCATGCGCTTGGTGCAGCCGGTGTCGGTCTGCCAGGTGGGCTTGGCGTCGTAGGAGGAGCAGCCGGAGCCGGTGCCCTCGGTGCTGGAGGTGCGCCAGACGGCCTCGGTCCAGCCGCGGGTGGTGGAGGAGGTGGAGAGCTTGGTGCCGCCGACCGCCGTCACGTACTGGGACGTTGCCGGGTACTCGGCGCCGTAGGCGCTGTCACCGGAGGAGACGGTGATGGCCACGCCCGCGTGCTTGTAGTACGAGGTGTCGTACGACGTCTGGGAGGAGGACTCGGAGCCGCCGTAGGAGTTCGAGACGAACTTCGCGCCCAGGGTCACGGCCTCGTTCTCGGCGGTGCCGAGGTTGGCGTAGCTGGCGCTGGTGGCCTCGACGAGGGTGATGTTGCACAGCGGGCAGATCGCGCTCGCCATGTCGAGGTCGAGGGAGATCTCCTCGGACCAGCCGGCGTCACTGGTGGGGAGGGAGGTCGTCGAGCCGGTCTGACTGACCTTCTTGAAGCAGCCGTTGGCCGTCGTGCAGGCCGAAAGGCCGTAGTACGAGCGGTAGGTGGCGAGGTCGGCCTCGGCGTTCGGGTCGTTGTACGCGTCGACGATCGCGATGGTCTCGCCGGAGCCGTTGGAGGCGGCGGCGGAGGTCAGGCCGTAGGCGGACCGGAGGTTGGTCGGGCTGTAGCCCGAGGGGGTCGACGCGTCGGCCGCCTTGGGGGTGATGCCGGTCTTCGCGGCCTGCATCTTCTGGAAGGCGGTGAGGCCGCCGGTGACGCGGTAGGACTTGCAGGTGAGGTCACCCGTGTGCTTGGGGGTCGCACAGGGGGTCGCGGCGTAGGTCACCGCGGTGGAGGTGGTGGCGCTCTGTGCCGCGTCGGCCTGTACGGCGGTGCCGAGGCCGGTGAAGACCAGTGCGGCGGTGGCTACGGCGACGGACCCTATGCGGCGCCATCTACCGTGCGTGTGGGGGGAGTCGGGGGTCGTGGTACGCAAGGTGCAGCCTCCTGAGTCGGTGGAACAGGGGCGGTGCGGGTGCGTGTCGCCGGCACGGTTTCTCCGGCGGTGGGGGGCGGCCCGCGATGACCATCTCTTGTTGAGTACGCGACAACAAGGGGCTGCTGGAATCCTGACTTCCGGCTTACCGAACAGGGTCTGGCCCTTTACCAAACCCACAGGTTTCTCATGGGAGTTGAGGTCTGTCGGGGCCCACGGCACGGCGAACGGGCCGCGGCTGGTTGCCGCGGCCCGTTGCCATTCGCTCCGCCGAGGGGACCCCACGTCCCCCTCTGCCGGCGGCTCCCCGTGACCCGACGGGGAGGTTCTGTGCCCAGTGCGTCAGCCGGTGAAGGCGGAGACGCCCTCCGGGGTGCCCCAGCCGGTCGGGCCGTCGTAGCCCGACTTCGCGGTGCAGAAGTAACTCGTCGAGCAGGAGCCGTTGTTGCCGCTCGTCACGTCGTTCAGGGCGGAGGTGCCGGCGGCGGCGTAGGGGTACGACGCCGGGTAGTCGCTGCTGCCGGGGGTGCCGGCGAGGGCGTAGACACTCGCGATGATCGGGGAGGAGGCGCTGGTGCCGCCGTAGGTGCCCCAGCCGGTGCCGTCGTCGCCGTAGGTGTCGTAGACCGAGACGCCGGTGGCGGGGTCGGCGACGGCGGAGACGTCGGAGATCATGCGCTTGGTGCAGCCGGTGTCGGTCTGCCAGGTGGGCTTCGCGTCGTACGCGGAGCAGCCGGAGCCGGTGCCTTCGGTGCTGCTGGTCTTCCAGACGCTCTCGGTCCAGCCGCGGGAGGTGGAGGACGTGGAGAGCTTGGTGCCGCCGACGGCGGTGACGTAGCGGGAGCCGGCCGGGTACTCGGCGCCGTAGGCCTCGTCGCCCGCGCTGGCGGTGATGGCGACGCCCGCGTGCTTGTAGTACGAGGTGTCGTACGACGTGTCGGAGGAGGACTCCGAGCCGCCGTAGGAGTTCGAGACGAACTTGGCGCCCAGCTTGACGGCCTCGTTCACCGCGGTGCCGAGGTTGGCGTCGCTCGCCGACTTGGCCTCGACCAGGAGGATGTTGCAGTTCGGGCAGGTCGCGCTGACCATGTCGAGGTCGAGGGACTCCTCGCCGGCCCAGCCGCTGTCGGCGGTGGGGAGGGAGGTCGTCGAGCCGGTCTGACTGACCTTCTTGAAGCAGCCGTTGGCCGTCGTGCAGGCCGAGAGGCCGTAGTACGAGCGGTAGGTGGCGAGGTCGGCGGCGGCGTTCGGGTCGTCGTAGGCGTCGACGATGGCGACGGTCTCGCCGGAGCCGTTGTCGGCGGCCGCGTCGGCCAGGCCGTAGGCGGACTGGATGTCCGAGGGGCCGTAGCCGGTGGGGTCGTCCGAGGCGGCCTTCGGGGAGATGGTCTTGGGCGTGACGCCCTTCAGGGCGGCCTGCTTCTCCATGAAGGCGGTGGTGCCGCCGGTGACCCGGAGGGCGTTACAGGCGGCGAAGCCCTTCTTCGGGGTCGCGGCGCAGCCGATCTTCGCGTACTGCACGTGGGCCTTGGCGACCTGTGCGGCGATCGTCTTGGCGGTCGCCTTGTGGGGGGTGGTGGCGGCGCTCGCGTGGGCCGCGGTGCCGAGTCCGGCGAGCAGGAGCGCGGTGGTCGCGGCGGCGGCGGCGGTGCCGAGTCTGCGCCAGTTGCCGCGTATGTGGGGGGAATTGGGGGGTGACGTACGCAACGTACAGCCTCCAGAGAGAGGTGGGCAGAGGCCTGCGGGTGGGGGTCCACCGGTGAGGTTCCCGGTGGGGGCGGCGGCCCGCGATGACCATCTCTTGTTGAGTACGTGACAACAAGGTGGGTTCCGGAGTTCTGACTTCCGCGTTACTCAAGGGGGTTGGGGGATTGCTGATCAGTGGCGGCGGGATGGGGTGGGGATGGCTCGGGCTTGACTCTCTCCACGGGAACTTCACAGCGGGACGCGCGTTGACTGGGGTTGCCTGCCGGGTTCGGGGTGGGTGGTTCGGTTGTTTGCGGGGTGCGGGTGCGTGGGGGCTTGTCGCGCAGTTCCCCGCGCCCCTAAGGGCATCAGGGTTCGCGGGGTGAAGGGGTGTGGGGGGTTGGGCGCGCCCTCGCGGCGGAGCCGCATATCGATGCAGCCCCGCGCCGCTGAGGGAGGTGCTGTGAACCGGCGCCAAGTGGTCGCCGTTCGCCGCTAGTTCTCGCGGGGTGTCAAACCGTTCAGCAAGTGGTGGATCAGGGCGGGGATGTCGGCTACCGCGGCCTCTGGGGTGAGGGTGCCCTGGGCTGCGAAGGATGCCGTGCCGTGGAGGGCGGCGCCGATGACCAGGGCGATGGTCCAGGCGGGGCCGGGGATCATCTCGCCGCGCTCCTGGGCGTCGATGACGATCTGTACGAACTGGGTTGTCGTGCCGTCCACCGCCGCCCGGAGCTGCTCGGAGATGTCCGCGTCGTGCTTGCGGGAGTACATGACCTCCAGCAGCTCGGCGTTCGAGACCGCGAAGTGGACGTAGGTCCTGGCCAGTTCGGTGAGGCGGGTTTCGAGGGGGAGGTCGGGGCTGTCCGCGGCGGTCAGTTCCTTGGCCATGCGCTCGAAGCCGGTGAGGGCGAGGGCGTCGACCAGGGCCTGCTTGTCCTTGAAGTGGCGGCCGGGGGCCGCGTGGCTGACGCCGACGTCCCGGGCCAGTTCGCGCAGGGACAGTGCGGCCACCCCCTTCTCCAGCAGGGTGCGCTCCGCGCTCGCGAGCAGGGCGGAGCGCAGGTCTCCGTGGTGATAGGGGCGTACGGGCATGCGAACCATCGTATCCCGATGTTGTCGATGCCGACATTGTTGTCACCGTCACCATTGTTGTCATTGACAGCATTGTTGGCGTTGCCTACATTGGGAGGCATGGACAACACGGACAGCACCATCGGCAGCAGTGGCAAGGGCAAGAGCAAGGTCAAGTGGGGTGTCGGGCGGATTCCTGGTCTCTCCGGGCGTACCGCCGTCGTCACCGGGGCCAACAGCGGGATCGGGTTCGCGGCCGCCGCCGAGCTGGCCCGTGCGGGCGCGCATGTCGTGTTCGCCGTACGGGACCTGGAGCGGGGGCGGGCCGCGGCGGCCAAGGTGAGTGGCAGTACCGAGGTGCGGCGGCTGGATCTCGCGGATCTGGCGTCCGTGCGGGAGTTCGCCGAGGGCTGGGACCGGCCGCTCGACCTGCTCATCAACAACGCCGGCGTGATGATGCTCCCCGAGCAGCGGACGCGCGACGGCTTCGAGATGCAGTTCGGCACGAACCACCTGGGCCACTTCGCCCTCACGAACCTGCTGCTGCCGCACATCACCGACCGGGTGGTGACCGTCTCCTCCGGCGCGCACCGGATGGGCGACGGCATCATCCACTTCGAGAACCTGAACCTGGACGGCATCTACAGCCCGCAGCGCGCGTACTCCCAGTCCAAACTCGCCAACCTACTGTTCACGCTCGAACTCCAGCGCAGGCTCACGGAGTCGGGCTCACGCGTCCGCTCCCTCGCGGCCCACCCGGGCTGGGCGGCGACCAACCTCCAGAGCCATACGGCGAACCCGGTCTCACGCGTCCTCATGGCCGTCGGCAACAAGGTCCTCGCCCAGGACGACAAGGGCGGCGCCCTGCCGACGCTCTTCGTGGCGACCCAGGATCTTCCGGGCGCGAGTTTCGCCGGCCCGAGCGGGCCGATGGAGATGCGCGGGGCTCCGACGCTGGTGGGGCGCAGCACGGCGGCGAGTGACGTGGAGGCGGCGGAGCGGTTGTGGGAGGCGTCGGAGGGGCTTACCGGAGTGGTGTTCCCGCTGGTGAGTGCCGCGCGCTAACTCCAGGTGCGGGCACGGGTGTTGAAGACCTCGGGGTCGCTGTGCACCGGCAGGACGCAGAGCAGGTGGCCGCCGGGGGCGCGCAGGACCCGGCACTCCAGCCAGCGGGCGGTCTCGGTCGCGCCGAGGGTGAGCAGGCGGGTGGTCTCCGCCTCTACGTCGTCGGTCTCGATGTCGATGTGGAAGCGCGGGTTGAGGTCGTCGACGGACTGAATCGCCGTGACCAGGCCGGGGATTGCCTCGTGGAGCGTTGTGAACTGCTCCTCTCCGGGGACCGGTTCCGCCGGGGTGCCGAGTGCCGCCGACCAGAAGGCCGCGGCTGCGGCGGCCTCCGGACCGGGGGTGTCGATCAGGAGGGCGTAGACGCGGCTTCTATGCATCTGGCGCATGCGGCGAATCCGGCCCGATTCCCGTGGTTTCCGGGGGTGTTGGGGCCGTCGTGTTCTCCGCGCCCACCACGCCCTCCGCGCCCTCCATCCCCTCCACGCCTTCCACGAAGTGGTCGAACTCGCCTGCCTGTACGCCGAGTACGAAGGCGTCCCACTTGCGGCGGTTGGTGGTGACGACGTTCTCCGGGTCGCTGGTCTCGCGGATGTAGACCGGGGCCTCGCCGTCGTCGCCCGGGCCGAAGGCGAGCTCGATCCAGGGACCGGGGCCCGTGGCGTCCGGCGGGGCGGCCCGTTCCCAGGTGAGGTCGGGGGGGATGTCAGACACGGGGGTTTCCTTCGTCGAGTGCCGGGGAGACGACGAGTATCGCGCAGGAGAGGCGGGAGGGGCGGACGGACAGTACGGTGGACAGACCGCCGGACCAAACGTCGACCTGAGCGCGAACGCGGTGTTCACAGCGAAATTTCAGTAAACGTCGACGTCCTTTCTCACCTTTGTGGGACAGAGTGGGGCCCGATGAAGCGCAGCTCACGCATCTCCCGTTCCGCTCGCCTCGCGGGCAACCGTAGGTACGCGCTGTTCGTCGCCGTGGTGACGCTGGCACTGACCTCCGCCTCTGTGGCGACCGCCGACGACGGCCCCGGGCCCTTCGGTGTGACCACCGTGACCGAGGTGAGCAAACAGAGCGTGCGGATCGGCGCCCTGTTCGGGGCGGCCCACGCCACCAGCCTCGCCGGCGGGCACCACTGCACCGCGTCCGTGGTGCACAGCGCGGGGCACAACCTCATCGTCAGCGCGGCCCACTGCCTGGACGGCGACCCCGGTGACGTGTTCGTGCCCGGTTACCGGGACGGCAAGGCGCCGTACGGGGTGTGGAAGGTCGAGAAGCGGTTCCTGCCGGACGGGTGGTCCAAGGGGCAGGCCGAGGACAGCGACATCGGCTTCGCCACGCTCGTCGAGGTGGGCGGTAAGAACATCGAGGACGTGGTGGGCGCCGACCGGTTCACGACCGGGACGGCGACCGGGGCCACGGCGGTGACGATCACCGGGTATCCCTCCGCGACCGACCAGCCCATCAGCTGCACCAACAAGCCCACCCAGCACAGCGGCACCCAGCAGCGCATCGACTGCCCCGGCTTCACCGGCGGCACCAGCGGCAGTCCCTGGGTGAACGGGGACCAGCAGGTCGTGGGTGTCATCGGCGGGCACGAGCAGGGCGGGCTGACACCGGACATCTCGTACAGCGTCGTGTTCGGCAAAGAGGCGGCCGAGTTGTACAAGGACGCGACGACCGACCCGTAGTAGGACGGTTGGCCCCCGGTCGTACGACTCGCCCGTAATGAGGTGCTGTAAGGCACCGTGTGTGGTGGACGCGACTCGTTGAATACGCGTCAGATGTGGTGGAAGCACGGCGAAATGCCGCCACCCTGCCCCGAAATGGCCTTGAACAGGGCTGACATGGGGGAGGGTTGAGCCGTGCGAAAAGTATGGGTGGCCGGTGGGGTCGCGGCTGGGCTCGGGCTCAGCTTTGTGATGCTGCTCGTCGTCGGGGTCTACCTCGTCGCCGGGAACCTCGCGAACGGGGCCGGCGGCGGGAGCGTCGCGCTCGCCAAGGGCGCGGTGCCGACGGCGTACTCGGCGCTCGTGCAGAAGTGGGGCAACCTCTGCCCCGCCCTCAACCCCGCGCTGCTCGCCGCCCAGCTGTACCAGGAGAGCGGGTTCAACCCGAACGCGAAGAGTCCGGCGAAGGCCGAGGGGATAGCGCAGTTCATCCCCGGGACCTGGGCCACGCACGGGATTGACGGCAACGGCGACGGCGTACGCGACGTATGGGATCCGAATGACGCGATTCCGTCGGCCGCGACGTACGACTGCGAGCTCGCCTCGTACGTGAAGGACGTGCCGGGGAACCAGACCGCGAACATGCTCGCCTCGTACAACGCGGGGGCGTACGCGGTCATCAAGTACGGGGGCGTGCCGCCGTACTCCGAGACCAAGAACTACGTGAAGACGATCACGACGCTCTCGCAGAGTTTCGCCGCGCCCGTCAGCCGGGTCGATCCCTCCGAGCAGGCCGCGACCGCCATCACCTACGCCCAGACCAAGCTCGGCACGCCGTATCTGTGGGGCGGGAACGGTACCGCCGACCAGGACGGGCGCTTCGACTGCTCGGGGCTGACCAAGGCCGCGTTCGCCCAGGCGGGGATCACGCTGCCGCGCGTCGCGAACGACCAGTACAACGCGGGACCGCATCCGCAGCGGGCCGAATTGCTTCCGGGAGATCTGGTGTTCTTCTCGGACGACCTCACCAATTCCCGGGCCATCCGGCATGTGGGGATTTATGTCGGCGGCGGGTACATGATCGACGCGCCCCGGACGGGTGCTGTGATCCGGTTCGACCCCATTGACACCCCCGATTACTTCGGCGCCACCCGGGTCACCGAAGATGGCGCGAAAGCGCTCCCCACGACGGTGTGAACCGAGCGTGAACCCACCCCCTGAGCTGCGGCGATGAGTCTCTCTTCGATAACGTCTGAGTGATCATTCGGTGGAGGGTGGAACGTATTAAGCGGGACCGTGCGTTCCTGTTCAGTAATGCGCACGAGAGGTGCGCCCGGAACTACGACGAAGGAGCCGCAGCACCATGGCTGTACTCGCCGAATCCGGGTCGAATCCCGACGTCGATCTGCTCTACGACATCAATGGGCTCGCCAAGGACGCACCGCACTGGTTCGACCGGGGCATGGAGTTCGTCGGGGAGTACGGGTTGCTCGTCGCGATGGTGCTGCTCGTGGTGGGGTGCTGGTGGTCCGTGCGGCGGCGTGGGGGCGAGGACGCCGCGGGCTCCGTGGCCGGGCTTGTGTGGGCGCCGCTCGCCGCGTCGCTTGCCGTCCTCGTGAACGTGCCCATACGCGGGTTCGTGGAGCGGCCCCGGCCGTTCCTCGACCACACCGGGCTCGATGTGCTGATCTCCGGCAAGACCGACTACTCGTTCGTGAGCGATCACGCGACCATCACCATGGCGATGGGGGTCGCGCTGTTCGTCGCGGACCGGCGGTTCGGGGTGGTCGGGATCGGGCTGGCGCTGCTCGAAGGGTTCTGCCGGGTCTACATGGGCGTGCACTATCCGACCGACGTGATCGGTGGGTTCGCGCTGGGTACGGCTGTCGCTCTGCTTCTGTCGCCGGTTGCCATGGCTCTGCTCACGCCGGTGCTCAAGGCGGTTGAGGGGTCGGCGTGGGGTGGGTGGGTTGTTCGGTCGGCCGGTGCGCGGGGAGTGGGGCGGGATGCCTTGATTCCGGGGGCGCGTAGTGAGTCGTCCGGTACGGAGGAGCGGGACCTCGCTGCGTAAGGCTCCGCCTGGAGGTCGGTGCTTTGTCTGCGCGTGCGTTGTGGCTGGTCGCGCAGTTCCCCGCGCCCCTGGGGGTTGGGGTGGGGCGGGGTGACGGGGTGTGGGTGGCTTGTCGCGCCTGCGCGGCGGAGCCGCAGATGGATACAGCCCCGCGCCCCTGGGGGTGTTGCCGGACCGTGGGTGACTGCCTTCGGCCTGGCTGGTCGCGCCCGTGCGGCGGAGCCGCAAATCGATACAGTCCCGCGCCCCTGGGGGTTGGGGTGGGGCGGGGTGACGGGGTGCGGGTGGCTGGTCGCGCCTGCGCGGCGGAGCCGCAGTTGGATACAGTCCCGCGCCCCTGGGGGTGTTGCTGGACCGTGGGTGACTGCCTTCGGCCTGGCTGGTCGCGCCTGCGCGGCGGAGCCGCAAATCGATACAGTCCCGCGCCCCTGGGGGTTGGGGTGGGGCGGGGTGACGGGGTGTGGGTGGCTTGTCGCGCCCGTGCGGCGGAGCCGCAGTTGGATACAGTCCCGCGCCCCTGGGGGTGTTGCTGGACCGTGGGTGACTGCCTTCGGCCTGGCTGGTCGCGCCTGCGCGGCGGAGCCGCAAATCGATACAGTCCCGCGCCCCTGGGGGTTGGGGTGGGGCGGGGTGACGGGGTGTGGGTGGCTTGTCGCGCCCGTGCGGCGGAGCCGCAGATGGATATAGCCCCGCGCCCCTTAGGGCATTGCGCAACCGGCGCTGACTAGAGCCCCTGGGGATACGTGAAGAAGTGACTCGGGTCGTACTGCTTCTTCAGGGTGGCCAGGCGGGTTGACGCGTCGCCGTAGTACGCCTTGCGCCAGTTGGTGAGGGTGGGGTCGGTGTAGTTCTGGTAGGCCGCGCCGGAGGCGTAGGGCTTCATGGCGTTGTGGAAGGACGTCAGCCAGGACTGGGCCGATGTGCCGGCCGTGCCGGAGGGCCAGGAGACTATGTACTGGGCCAGGATGCGGGAGCGGCGGTGGACGAAGGCCGTCGCCGTGGGGGAGACGCGGTTGACCGCGCCGCCGAGGGCCGTCAGGGCGATGTCGCCGGAGTTGCCGCGGACCGCCTTCATCTGGTTGAGCATCGTCTGGATGCCCGTGGCCGAGATCGAGCGGTCGAAGAAGTCGGAGCGGCCCACGTAGGTCTCCCGCGCCAGCGCGCCCTGCGGGGAGCGGCCCGGGGTCGAGCCGGGGAGGTGGCACTGGGCGTCCGTCGAGAAGGACGTGCAGCCCGCGTACGCCTCCATCGACTCCTCGTACGTGTGCCGCTTCAGCGAGACGCTCGACGCGTTGCCGCCGACCAGGTGGGCCAGCTTGTCGACCGCGTTCTGGAGTTCGTTGTAGGTGCCGAGGGAGAAGGCCGCGACGGAGACGCGCGGGGTGCCGCCCGGTGTGTTCGTGAGGTGGCAGGACGACCAGATCTCGTCGGGCTGGTCCGGGCCCCACTCCTGCCAGGCCTTGACCACGGCCGCCGCCATCGACGACGGCCAGGTCAGGTAGCCCGATACGGCCTGGGGCGCGGGGTGGGTCTTGAACTGCAGCTCCGTCACCACGCCGAAGTTGCCGTTGCCCGCGCCGCGCAGCGCCCAGAACAGGTCTTTGTTCTCAGTGGAGTTGGCGACCAGCTGCTTGCCGTCCGCCGTGATCAGCGTGGCCTGCGTGAGGCTGTCGCAGGTCAGGCCGTACGCCCGGGAGACCACGCCGTGGCCGCCGCCCAGGGTGAGGCCGGAGACGCCGACCGTGGGGCAGGAACCGGCGGGGATGGTCACGCCCTTCGCGGCGAGGCCCCGGTACACGTCGATCAGCTTGGCGCCGGCGCCGACGACCGCGGAGGAACCGCTCGCCCGGATCTTGTTCAGCTTCGACACGTCGACGATGAGGCGGCCGTCGCCGGAGGAGTAGCCGGCGTAGGAGTGGCCGCCGTTGCGGATCGCGACGCGGATGTTGTGGGCGCGGGCGTAGGAGAGGACCGAGCGGATGTCGTCGGGGTTCGCGACGTACGCCACCGCGGCCGGCTTCAGGGAGTCGAAGCGGGTGTTGTAGAGCTGGTGGGCCGTCTTCCAGGAGGCGTCACCGGGGCGGACCAGGGTGCCGTCCAGCTCACGGGCCAGGGCGGCCCAGTTGGCCGCGGCGGCTGCGGTGGTGGTGCGCAGGCCGGTCGTGCCCGTCGAGCTGGAGGCGTTGCTCGCCGTGGCGGTCGGGTCACCGCCGCCGGTGTTCTTGCCGTTGCACGCGGTGGTCGCGACCGCCGCTATCGCGGCCACGCCGCCGCCTATGAACGAACGCCGTTCCATTTCGCCTCCTGTGGGGTTCCGTCAAGTGAGATACGGGCCGGACCCCACAAGTTCTCGTGCGCATGTCACAGGTTCGGAACAGGCGGATGCCCCGCGGCATCCGTCCTGGCCTGGCTTCTCGCCCGTCTCGCCGGACCCCGCCAGCCGCAGACGCAGCGGGCGAAGCAGAAGGGGCCCTGCTCGACCGTCGTCGTGCTGTGTTCGGGATGTGCGGGGGGAGCCTGCCGTTCGTCCTGCTGCGCCACATCGACCAAGGTACCGAGCCCGGGTAAAGCGCTCGTATGGCGGTCGCGCGACGGTCATAGGGCGGTTGTACGGCCGCCACAGCGCGTGACGGGCCCATCCACCCGTCGTTAAGCGGAACGACGCGGAACGACAGGGCCCGTGACGACGTACGGGGGTACGGCAGGCTATGGAGCGGCAGCAGAGGCGCGCGGGCGGAGCGGTCGTCGCGGCGGGACTCATGGTCGGGGTCTGCGTCGGCACCGGTGGATGCGGTGCCGGGGACGGGGTGGCGACCGCGGACGCGCGCGGCGCCGGGGACGCGGTCACGGTGGTGCGGCGCGCGGCCGACTCCCTTGCGGCGGCGGGGAGTTCACAGGCTCGTACGTCCATGGAGATGGCCACCGGCGGCACCCGCGTGACCATCCGCGGCGAGGGCGTCTACGACTTCCGCCGCCAGCTCGGCCGGCTGAAGGTGCAGTTGCCGCAGGACCCGGCGGGCGCCAGCGAGCACCGGCCGATCACCGAACTCCTCGCGCCGGGCGCCCTGTTCATGAAGAACCGGGGTGCCGGGGTGCCCGCCGACAAATGGGTACGGGTCGACACCGGGACGCTGACCGACGGCAACCTCGTGACCGGCGGCGCCACCGACCCGTACGCCGCCGCCGAGTTGCTGCGCGGGACGACTGCGGCGACGGATCTGGGGAAGACGGAGGTGGCCGGGGCCTCCGTGCGTCACTATCGGGGGGTCGCCGATCTCGCCGTCGCCGCGCGGAGCGCGTCGGCGGGGAACGAGGCGGCTCTGCGGTCGGCGGCGAAAGGGTTCGCCACCGCCCGTGTGCCCTTCGACGTCTACCTCGACGACCAGGGGCGCGTCCGCAAGCTGGGGCAGCGGTTCAGCTTCGTCAACGGGCAGCGCCACAACCCGGTGGCGGTCACCTCGACGACGTTGCTGTACGACTTCGGGGCCCCCGTGGACGTACGGCTTCCGGCGTCGAAGGACATCTACGCCGGGCAGATCGCCGAGAAGTGACCCGAAACGGTCGGTGTGGGTCGGGGTGAGGACTAGCCCGTCCGTGCCATGCGCGTTGTGTAGACCGCTCCCTACTCTAGGAAGTCGGTGTCGGCAGAGAAGAGGTGATGCACGTGGCTCCGGTCGGCGGTACGGCAGTTCAGGACCACGTGGCCCTCGCCGAGATCGAGCTGTGCGGAGACCTGATCATCGCGGCCTCGGCCGCCGAGGACCGGCTCAGCCTGGAGAGCATCGACGAGGTGCTGAAGGTCGCCGAGGAACGGGACGCCCCCGGCGGGTCCAGGGGCTAGGTGCGGAGGAGTCGGGCGATCGCCTTCGTCGCCTCGTCGACCTTCGCGTCGATCTCCCCGCCGCCCTTGACCGCCGCGTCGGCGACGCAGTGCCGCAGGTGCTCCTCCAGGAGCTGCAGCGCGAACGACTGCAGGGCCTTCGTGGAGGCGGACACCTGGGTGAGTATGTCGATGCAGTAGACGTCCTCGTCGACCATCCGCTGCAGACCGCGGACCTGGCCCTCGATCCGGCGCAGGCGTTTGAGGTGCTCGTCCTTCTGGTGGTGGTAACCGTGCGTCACCGGTTCCTGGGGCGCCTCGTCGACCGGCTCGCGCGTCGGTTCGGAGGGCGCTGCCGCCGCGCCGGCCTCGGTGGTCGTCATCGCGTCCATCGCGTCCTCCAGACATATACCCCTAGTGGGTATATCGTAACGAACTTTGCTGGGTATAGGGCCCTTGGTACGCCCCCGTGCGGATCACTGTGCCTGATGGGCGACACTGGGGGACGGCCCATTAGCCGTGGCCGGATGATGCACTTAGCATCAGCCTGACCGAAACCCATGCTTCCCGAGGACCCCTTGTGCGCTTTCGTCTGACCCCCAGGGAGACGAGCTTCTACGACATGTTCGCCGCGTCCGCGGACAACATCGTCACGGGCTCGAAACTCCTCATGGAACTGCTCGGGGCGGACACCGCCGGCCGGGCCGAGATCGCAGAGCGTATGCGGGCCGCGGAACACGCCGGTGACGATGCCACGCACGCGATCTTCCATCAGCTGAACTCCTCCTTCATCACGCCCTTCGACCGCGAGGACATCTACAACCTCGCTTCCTGCCTCGACGACATCATGGACTTCATGGAGGAGGCCGTCGACCTGGTCGTCCTCTACAACGTGGAGGAACTGCCCAAGGGCGTCGAGCAGCAGATCGAGGTGCTGGCGCGGGCCGCGGAGCTCACCGCTGAGGCCATGCCGAACCTGCGCACGATGGACAACCTCACCGAGTACTGGATCGAGGTCAACCGGCTGGAGAACCAGGCCGACCAGATCCACCGCAAGCTGCTGGCCATGCTCTTCAACGGCAAGTACGAGGCCATCGAGGTGCTGAAGCTCAAGCAGATCGTGGATGTGCTGGAGGAAGCGGCGGACGCGTTCGAGCACGTGGCGAACACGGTGGAGACCATCGCCGTCAAGGAGTCCTGACCTCTCCATGGACACCTTCGCTCTGGTCGTGACCATTCTGGTCGCGCTCTTTTTCACGTACACGAACGGTTTCCACGACTCCGCCAACGCGATTGCCACGTCGGTCTCTACCCGGGCGCTGACTCCGCGCGCGGCGCTCGCCATGGCCGCCGTGATGAATCTCGCCGGTGCTTTTCTCGGTTCCGGGGTCGCCAAGACGGTGAGTGAGGGGCTGATCGAGACGCCCGAGGGGTCGAAGGGGATGGGGATCCTCTTCGCCGCGCTCGTCGGCGCGATCACCTGGAACCTGGTCACCTGGTACTTCGGGCTGCCGTCGTCGTCCTCGCACGCGTTGTTCGGCGGGATGGTGGGGGCCGCGCTCGCGGGCGGTACGCAGGTGTACTGGCACGGGGTCATCGACAAGATCGTCGTCCCGATGTTCGTGTCGCCGGTGGTCGGTCTCATCGGCGGCTATCTGGTGATGACCGCCATCATGTGGATCTTCCGGAAGTCCAACCCGCACAAGGCCAAGCGCGGTTTCCGGATCGCGCAGACCGTCTCCGCGGCGGGGATGGCGCTCGGGCACGGCCTTCAGGACGCGCAGAAGACCATGGGCATCGTGGTGATGGCGCTGGTCATCTCCGGGAACAAGACGTTCGAGGATCCGATCCCGGTGTGGGTGAAGCTCGTCTGCGCGGTGATGCTGTCGCTGGGTACGTACGCGGGCGGCTGGCGCATCATGCGGACGCTGGGCCGGAAGATCATCGAACTCGACCCGCCGCAGGGGTTCGCCGCGGAGACCACGGGCGCGTCGATCATGTTCATCTCGGCGTACATCTTCAAGGCGCCCATCTCCACGACCCATGTCATCACGTCCGCGATCATGGGCGTCGGGGCGACGAAGCGGGTCAAGGCCGTGCGCTGGGGTATCGCCAAGAACATCGTGCTGGGCTGGTTCATCACGATGCCGGCGGCCGCGGTGGTGGCTGCCGCCAGCTTCTGGGTTGTTGATCTGGCGTTCCTGTAGGCCTCCATCACCCTGGTGAATGGCCCGCTCCGGAGTCCGGAGCGGGCCATTCCTGTGAAGGTGCAACCGCTTTCCCCGAAGCCCCGTCCCAGTGCCAGACCGCTGCTAACTTCTGGGGATCAAGCGTTCGAATGGAACGCGTCATACAAGGGTGGGGATCCCCATGTCCAAACTTCGTCGTCACCTCATGTCCGGGGCGGGGGTGGCCTCGGCTCTCACGGGCCTGCTCCTCTACGCGGCCTCTCCCGCGTCGGCCGCGACGCTCACCGTCGACACCGTCGCGTCGGGCTCGTACGTCGACTGGGCCGGATCCGAGTGGTTCCAGAGCTACGGCGACCACTTCGCGGTCTGCGACAACTGGAAGGACGGCGCCGGCGTCATCGGCTACTGGAAGGTCGGCGCCAGCGGCACTGTGCACTCGTTCTACGACGGCGACGGTGCCAACACCTGCGCGTACGAGGACCACAACGTCTCCGAGACCTCGTACGTGTACATCAAGGTCTGTCTCCGGGACGACGGTGTCGTGAAAACGGCTACATGCAGTGGCTGGGAAAGGCAGTACGCCGGTAGCTAGCTCTCTCTGGGAACTGCTCGGCCGGACACGAACGGGCCCGCCCCCGGGAGCCGGGGGCGGGCCCTTTTCGGCCTCGCGGTGGCACCGCCATGCAGCACCGCGAGGGGTTCTTGACGCCGGTGTCTAGCCGAAGCGGCCCGAGATGTAGTCCTCGGTGGCCTGGACCGACGGGTTGGAGAAGATGCGTTCCGTGTCGTCGATCTCGATGAGGCGGCCGGGCTGGCCGACCGCCGCGAGGTTGAAGAAGGCCGTACGGTCCGAGACGCGGGCCGCCTGCTGCATGTTGTGCGTCACGATGACGATCGTGAAGCGCTCCTTCAGCTCGCCGATCAGGTCCTCGATGGCCAGGGTCGAGATGGGGTCGAGCGCCGAGCAGGGCTCGTCCATCAGCAGGACCTTCGGTTCGACCGCGATCGCCCGCGCGATGCACAGGCGCTGCTGCTGGCCGCCCGACAGGCCCGAACCCGGCTTGTTCAGGCGGTCCTTGACCTCGTTCCAGAGGTTCGCGCCCTTGAGGGACTTCTCGACGACGTCCGCCAGCTCGCTCTTCTTGTAGCTGCCGTTCAGCCGCAGGCCCGCCGCCACGTTGTCGAAGATCGACATCGTCGGGAACGGGTTCGGGCGCTGGAAGACCATGCCGATCTCGCGGCGGACCGACACCGGGTCGATGCCGTGGCCGTAGAGGTCCTCGTCGTCCAGGAGGACCTTGCCCTCGACACGGCCGCCGGAGGTGACCTCGTGCATACGGTTGAGCGTGCGCAGGAACGTCGACTTGCCGCAGCCGGAGGGGCCGATGAAGGCCGTCACCGAGCGGGGCTCGACCGTCATCGAGATGTCTTCGATCGCCTTGTGGGAGCCGTAGAAGGCGGTGAGCCCGCTTACGTCGATTCGCTTGGACATGACTGCTTCACTTCCAGAGTTCAGAACGGTCGCTGAGGAGGTCGCGGTCAGCGACCGGTCTTGGGGGCCTTCCAGCGGGCGATGCCGCGGGCCACCAGGTTGAGGATCATCACGAAGGCGATCAGGGTGAGCGAGGCCGCCCAGGCGCGGTCGTAGGCCGCTCCGGCGCCCGCGCTCTGCGCGAACTGCTGGTAGATGTACAGCGGCAGCGACGCCTGCGCCCCGTGGAACGGGTCGTTGTTGATGAACGGGTTGCCGAACACCAGCAGCAGGACGGGCGCGGTCTCACCGGCGATACGGGCGACCGCCAGCATGATGCCGGTGGTGATGCCGCCGATCGCGGTGGGGAGGACGACCTTGAGGATCGTGCGCCACTTCGGGATGCCGAGGGCGAGGGAGGCCTCGCGCAGCTCGTTCGGGACGAGCTTCAGCATCTCCTCGGTGGAGCGGACCACGACCGGCATCATCAGGATGGCCAGGGCGCAGGAACCGGCGAAGCCGAAGGGCTCCATGTCCCACATGAGCATCAGGGACAGGATGAACAGACCCGCGACGATCGACGGGATGCCCGTCATGACGTCGACGAAGAAGGTGACCCACTTGGAGAGGGCGCCGCGTCCGTACTCGACCAGGTAGATCGCGGTGAGCACACCGATCGGGGCGCCGATCAGGGTGGCGAGGCCGACCTGCTCCAGGCTGCCGATGATGGCGTGGTAGATGCCGCCGCCGGGCTCGGAGTCGGCGACCACGCCCATCGAGTGGGTCAGGAAGTAGATGTTCAGGACCTTCACGCCGCGCGAGATCGTCGTCCACAGGAGGGAGACGAGCGGGATGACGGCGAGGATGAAAGCGACCCAGACCAGGCTGGTCGCGATGCGGTCCTTGGCCTGACGGGTGCCCTCGATGCGCGCGGCGATGACGTACGTACCGAGGACGAAGAGGATCGCCGCGATCAGGCCCCACTGGACCTTGCTGTCGAGGCTGCCGACCAGTCCGATGAGGACGGCCAGGACGATCGACCCGCCGGCGATCGCGTACGGCGACCACTTCGGGAGGGTCGCGCCCTGGAGGGTGCTCGCGGGCTTTTCCGCTACGGCTGCGTTGCTCATGCGTTGGCCCCCGAGTACTCCGCGCGGCGGGCGATGATGAGCCGGGCCGCGCCGTTGACCAGCAGGGTGATGACGAACAGGACGAGACCGGAGGCGATGAGCGCGTCCCGGCCGTCCGCCGACGCCTCGCTGAACTTGCTGGCGATGTTCTGGGCGAAGGTTCCGCCGCCCGGGTTGAGCAGGCTGGCGTGGATGATGAAGTCGGGCGAGAGCACGGTGGCGACGGCCATCGTCTCGCCGAGCGCGCGGCCGAGGCCGAGCATCGAGGCGGAGATCACGCCGGAGCGGCCGAAGGGGATCACCGCCATGCGGATGACCTCCCAGCGGGTGGCGCCGAGGGCGAGGGCCGCCTCCTCGATCATCTGCGGGGCCTGCTTGAAGACCTCGCGGCTCACGTTGGTGATGATCGGCAGGATCATGATCGCCAGCAGGATGCCGACGGTGAGCATCGAGCGGGGGGCGCCTTCGTCCCAGGAGAAGATCCCGGTCCAGCCGAAGTAGGAGTTCAGCCACCCGAAGAGCCCGACCATGTGCGGTACGAGGATCAGGGCGCCCCACAGGCCGTACACGATGGACGGTACGGCGGCCAGCAGGTCGATCACGTAGGAGACCGGGCCGCGGAGCTTGCGCGGGGCGTAGTGCGTGGTGAACAGGGCGATGGCGACCGCGACCGGGACCGCGATGACCATGGCGATGATCGAGGACACCACCGTGCCGAACGCCAGGACGGCGATGCCGAACTTCGGCGGCAACAGGTTGGTGTTCCACTCGAAGGTGGTGAGGAAGTTCGCGTGGTCCTTGCTGATCGCGAGGGAGGCGCGATAGGTGAGGAAGACCGCGATCGCGGCCATGATCACCAGCAGCAGGATGCCCGACCCGCGGGAGAGACCGAGGAAGATCCGGTCACCGGGTCGGGTGGCGCCGCGGGCCGCGCGCTTCTGCAGGGCGGCCGAGGGCGCTGGGGTGGGAGGCGGTGCCTCTTCGGGGTTCTTGGTCGATATGTCCATCGGGTTTCTCCGGTCTGCGGGTCCACACGTGCGGTGTGGGGTCCGTGGCGGCGGTGCACCGGACGGTGCGGCCGGGTCCCTGGTCCGGGACCCGGCCGCACACTCGGACTAGCTGATGCTCGCGATGGTGCTGCGAACCTTGGTGATGATCGCGTCGGGGATCGGCGCGTAGTCGATGGTGCTGAGGACCTTCTGGCCCTCCTCGCTGGCGATGTAGGTGAGGAACGCCTTCGTCGCGGGCAGCGTGTCGGCCTTGTTGCCCTTGTCGCAGACGATCTCGTACGTCACCAGGGTGATCGGGTACGCGCCGTCGGCCTTGGTGTTGTAGTTCAGCTTGAGCGACAGGTCGGAGCCGGTGCCGACGACCTTGGCGTCGGCGATGTCCTTGGTGGCGCTGTCGGTGCTGGGCGCGACCGGGGCGGAGGCACCGGTGTCGATGCTGACGGCCTTGACGCCGTCGCCGACGTAGGAGAGCTCGAAGTAGCCGATGGCGCCCGAGGTCGCCTTGACCTGCTGGGCGACGCCCGCGGAGCCGGCCGCGGACTGGCCGCCCTTGGCCTGCCAGGCCTTGCCGCCGGAGTACTTCCAGTTGGCCGCGGTGGTGGCGATCAGGTACTTGGTGAAGTTGTCCGTGGTGCCGGACTCGTCCGAGCGGTGGAACGCCTGGATCTTGAGGTCGGGCAGCGTGGCGGACGGGTTCAGCTTCTTGATCGCCGCGTCGTTCCACTTGGTGATCTTGCTGTCGAAGATCTTCGCGAGCGTCGGGGCGTCCAGGACCAGGTTGTCGACACCCGGGACGTTGTAGCCGAGCGCGATCGGGCCGCCGACCATCGGGAGGTCGATGCCCTGGCCGCCGGAGCAGACCTGCTTGGAGGCGGTGACCTCTTCGGGCTTCAGCGCGGAGTCGGAACCGGCGAAGGCCAGCTGACCCTGGTTGAAGGAGGTGACACCGGCGCCGGAGCCGCCGCCCTTGTAGTTGATCTGGACGCCACAGGCCTGGCTGAACGCCTTCACCCACGCGTCGATCGCGTTCTTCTGCGCGGACGAGCCGTCGGCGAGCAGCTGCTGGCCCTTCTTCGCCGTGCCGCAGTTGGCGGAGCTGGCGTTGGCCGCCGACGAGCTGGTGCTGCTCGAAGAGCCGCCGTTGTCGTCCGAGCCGCACGCCGTGAGGGCCAGGGCGCCGGAGACCGCGAGAGCACCGAGGGTGAGGGCCCGCCGGTTCATGCGCTGAAGCTTCACTTGAAAGAGTTCCTTCCGAGAGCCGCCGTCCTGAATTACGGCGGCGTGCGAAGACGGGGTGACGCGGGTGGCGACCCCCAGGTCGCGGCTCGCATCGCGTAAGGCCGAAATTAGGCAGAACAGGTGAAGGCGCCTATGGGCATAAGTGAACGGAGGGTGAACCCCTGTGGGCGGTGCGGTTAGGTCACGGAACGCTCACGTCGAGGACACGAGGTGATTCCGGACTATGCCAGGTGTGGAGCGGTCCCCGGCGTCTCCTTGAGGGGTCGGTCCCCCGGCCGGGTGAGGGACCTGCCGTGGCCGCCCGTTCGCAACGTAACGCGAGGTGGGCGGTACGGCACGCGCGGGACGGCGGGCGTAATTCGCTGGCCTGGCGGTGTCATGGGCACGTAGGTTCACGGCGTTCCCGGAGGTGAGGCCGTGGCCACGTACGGCACGCTGTTGATTCCCCTGCCGCTCGACCGGGCGGCCCCCGTTCTGCACGAGGTCCGCGTGGCCGCCTACGCGGCGCCCGCCGGGCCGGGATTCTGCCTCGTCCATCCGGACCGGCTCATCGACGGCAACGGTGTTTTCTCGGTCGCCGGGCCGGTCGGCGCCGCGTTGGGCGTTCCGGTGCTGGCCGCCTTCCAGTACGACGGCGAGCGGCTGGAGCTGGAGGTCTGGCGGGACGGAGGCCGTGCCCACCGCTACGACTCCGCGCCGTACGACCGGGACGACAAGCCCGCCGACGGCACCCCCGCGGACGCGGACCCCGCCGCGTTCCTGGACTTCGCCGCCGGACCCGTGGACGGCCACCGGCTGGCCTCCGCGCTCGCGGACACCCCGCTCGACGAGAGGGACATGGACGTCGACGGGGAGCCGGGGTACGTCTGGGCGCAGGGACTGCACTGGGACGTGCTGGCGGCGCTCGGCCACCCGGACCGGGTGATCGGCCGCGCACAGCGGGACCACTGCCACTTCGGGCGCGCGCCGCGGGTGCTCGCGGAGCTGCTGGAGAGCGGGGAACTCGTCGTCCTGGGCACGGCCGGAAGCCGCGACGACACCCCCTAGCCGGGAGGGTCCTCGTCCGTGCCGATGGCCATGAGCGCGAGGGAGATCAGGTCCCGGTCCCGCTCGTAGGTGAGCCGCTCGTGGGCCTCGTCCGGCCTGAGCCAGACGAGCGTGTTGACCTCGTCGTTGGGCGCGAAAGCCCCGCCGGTCGCCTCCGCCGCCCAGTAGCGGACCTCTTTGGGGCGCCCGTGGTGGTCGGTGTAGTGGGCCGACGGGAGCCTCGTCCCCAGCCGGCACGTGTAGCCGGTCTCTTCGAGCACCTCGCGCCGGGCCGCGTCCTCGAAGGTCTCGCCCCGCTTGAGCTTGCCCTTGGGCCACGACCAGTCGTCCCACTTGGGCCGGTGGACCAGCGCCAGTTCGAGGTCTCCGGCGGACCGGTGGCGCCACAGGACGCAGCCCGCTGCCTGGACGATGGTGTCGTGCGTGGAGGAAGTCACTGGTTGTTCACCGTCTCCTCTGCGGGGGTGGTGCGGGGCGTCAGGGCGTGCCCACCGCCTGTTTCTGCCATGACTGCTGGAAGGCGAAGCGGGCCGCCTCCACCTCGTGGCGCTGGTCGGCGTGGAGCACGCCGAGCGCGTACGCGGTCGCCGGGGCGATGCGCGGGGTGCGGGCCGCCGACGCGGCCGCCGCGGCGGCCTCCGAGGCGTCCCGGTGCAGATTGAGGGCCTGGCCGGCCGTCAGCAGGCGTACGTCCATCGGCGCGCCGTCCGTGTGCAGGACCTCACCGGCGTAGCGGTGCAGCCGCAGCAGCAGCCGGACCTGGTGCCAGGGGCCGTCCTGGGGGTGCGGGGCGGGGTCGGGGGAGAGGCCGTGGATGAGGGCCTCCGCGTTGTACGGGTGCCCGGCGGTGACCAGGGGCAGCGCGGTGACCGCGTCGGTGAGGCGCTCCCCGGCGGCGGCGGCCAGCGGGCGCAGGTCGGTGCCGGCCGCGGCCGGGGTCAGCGGGACCTCGCTGGCCAGCACGGCGACCTTGTCGGCGACCGCGTGGAAGCGGGAGGAGCCGAGGGCCTGCAGCGCGGTGGAGTGGGCCCGGGTCCGGGCCAGGGTGAGCTGGCGCTCCAGCAGGGCACCGGCCTTGGCCGCGCCCACGGTGAGGTTGCCGCGCTCGGCGATGACGGTCGGGGACGTGGCCGGTCCGCGGCCGGCAGCTGTGGCGGGTGCCGGGACGCCCCGGCCCGCGCCGGTGATCCGGCCGCCGACCGCCGAGGCCGCCGACTGGGCGGGGAACGCCGTGGAGCCCGACAGCCGGTGCAGGGCCAGCAGCAGCCGCTCCAGGCGGGCCGCGCACGCGTGCTCCAGGGCCAACGTGCCGGACAGCCATGCCAGTTCGGGGCGCATCGCCTCGGACCAGTCGGCGTCCAGCAGTGGGCGGAAGGTGTGCAGGCTGCCGCTGATCCGGCGGGCCGAGTGGCGCAGGGCGCGCGCCGCGTCGACGGAATCCTCCGTACCGTTCTGGCCGCTGCCACTGCCGGTCTCCCGGTGCAGCCGCAGGGCGCGGAGGAACTCCGTGGCCTGGCCGCGCAGGTAGCCCGCGAGGGCGTCACCTGTCACGGCACGGGCCGTGGGATCCGTCGGGTCAAGGTGTTGCTGTGCCACGCCGGCGCCTCCGGGCGTCTATGAGCATCTCCTGGACGTTGCGCAGTGGTTGGCCCTCCGCGTCGGTCGCGTGCCGGGTCCATTCGCCGTCCGGGCCCAGGTGCCAGGAGGAGGTGGTGTCCGACATACCGGTTTCCAGCATCCGGTTGATCGTGGCGCGGTGGGCCGGGTCGGTGACCCTGACGAGGGCCTCGATCCGACGGTCGAGATTGCGGTGCATCATGTCGGCGCTGCCGATCCACACCTCGGGCTCGCCTCCGTTGCCGAAGCCGAAGACGCGGGAGTGTTCGAGGAAGCGGCCGAGGATGGACCGTACGCGGATGTTCTCGGACAGGCCGGGGACGCCGGGCCGGACCGCGCAGATGCCGCGCACCCACACGTCGACCGGGACGCCCGCCTGGGACGCGCGGTAGAGCGAGTCGATGATCGCCTCGTCCACCATCGAGTTGACCTTGATGCGGATGAACGCGGGGCGCCCGGCACGGTGGTGCTGGACCTCCTTGTTGATCCGGGCGATCAGGCCGTCGCGCAGGGACTTGGGGGCGACCAGCAGGCGGCGGTAGGTCTCGCGGCGCGAGTAGCCGGACAGCCGGTTGAAGAGGTCCGAGAGGTCGGCGCCGACCTGCGGGTCCGCCGTCAGCAGCCCGAGGTCCTCGTACAGGCGGGCCGTCTTCGGGTGGTAGTTGCCGGTGCCGACGTGGCTGTAGCGGCGCAGCAGGTCGCCCTCCTGGCGGACCACGAGCGACAGCTTGCAGTGCGTCTTGAGACCGACGAGGCCGTAGACGACGTGGCAGCCCGCCTCCTCCAGCTTGCGCGCCCACTTGATGTTGGCGTGCTCGTCGAAGCGGGCCTTGATCTCGACCAGGACGAGGACCTGCTTGCCGGCCTCGGCCGCCTCTATGAGCGCGTCGACGATCGGGGAGTCGCCCGAGGTGCGGTACAGGGTCTGCTTGATCGCGAGGACGTCGTCGTCGTTCGCCGCCTGCTCCAGGAACCGCTGGACGGACGTGGAGAACGAGTCGTACGGGTGGTGCAGCAGCACGTCCCGGCTGCGCAGGGCGGCGAAGATGTCGGGGGCGGAGGCCGACTCGACCTCGGCGAGGTCGCGGTGGGTGCCCGCGATGAACTTCGGGTACTTCAGCTCGGGCCGGTCCAGCGAGCCGATGCGGAACAGCCCGGTCAGGTCGAGCGGACCCGGCAGCGGGTACACCTCGGCCTCGCTGATCTTCAGCTCGCGCACCAGCAGGTCGAGCACCTCGCGGTCGATGGACTCCTCGACCTCCAGGCGCACCGGCGGCCCGAAGCGGCGCCGCATGAGCTCCTTCTCCAGGGCCTGGAGCAGGTTCTCGGCGTCGTCCTCCTCGACTTCGAGGTCCTCGTTGCGGGTCAGCCGGAACGCGTGGTGCTCCAGGATCTCCATGCCCGGGAAGAGTTCCTCCAGATGGGCGGCGATGACGTCCTCCAGGGGGACGTACCGGCCCGGGGAGGACTCCAGGAAGCGGGAGAGCAGCGGCGGCACCTTCACGCGCGCGAAGTGGCGGTGTCCGGTGACCGGGTTCCGTACGACGACCGCGAGGTTCAGCGAGAGGCCCGAGATGTACGGGAAGGGGTGCGCGGGGTCGACCGCCAGCGGGGTCAGCACCGGGAAGATCTGGTGCCGGAACAGGGTGAAGAGGCGGGCCTGCTCCTTCTCGGTCAGCTCGTTCCAGCGGACCAGGTGGATGCCCTCCTCCGCCAGCGCGGGGGCGATGTCCTCGTGGTAGCAGGCGGCGTGCCGGGCCATGAGCTCGCGCGAGCGGGCCCAGATCATCTCCAGCACCTCGCGCGGCTGCAGGCCGGACGCGGAGCGGGTGGCGACACCGGTGGCGATACGGCGCTTCAGGCCGGCCACCCGGACCATGAAGAACTCGTCCAGGTTGCTGGCGAAGATCGCGAGGAAGTTCGCCCGCTCCAGCAGGGGCGTATTCGGGTCCTCGGCCAGCTCCAGGACCCGCTCGTTGAACGCGAGCCAGCTGCGCTCCCGGTCCAGGAAGCGGCCCTGCGGCAGCTGGGGCCCGTCGTACGGCGACTCCTCGTACTCGTCGAGGTCGGCGTCGATGTCGGGTTCCAGATCGGAGACCGCCGCCGACACGGTGTGCGGGCGGTGGGCGGCTATGGAGCCCACGGAGGGCTGCGCGTGCTGAACCTGGGCCTGGGCGTTGGGCTGGCTGCTCATGTGCCCATTGTTCCGCGCCACCGGCGATACGGGCGCGTCGGACAGCGCCGGAAGGAGCGGGAGGACGGCCCCGTTGCTCCCGTTCACCTCGGGAGGCGGCGAAGGCTCTGGCACGACGGGCTTCATTCGCCGAGCGTCGCAAGCCCGTCTGAACCGTTGGTTACGGCGACATGGCGTGCGGGATATCGGGGGGCGGCTCCCGGACGTCCACGGCGCGGAAACGAACGTAACGGATGCGGGGGAGCCGCGGGGAGGCGGGTTCCGGTCAGGCCGTGCGGCGGCGCAGCAGGGTGAAGGCGGTGGCGAGGACGAGGGCGGTGAGGGCGAGGACGATGCCGGTCTCCACGAACTGGAGGGGCCAGAAGTGGGAGGCGGGGTGGTACTGGACGTAGTAGCCGGTGATGTCGACCGACTTGAGGCACTTGGCCTGTTCGAAGCACGTGTCGGGGACATGGCGGCCGGTGGAGGTGACGGCGCCCCGGTCGCCGACGAGAACGTCGCGCGGTGCGTCGTACCCGGTGTTCAGGGGGCTGGTGCGGGTCACCCACGGCCACAGGTGCGGGCGGGCGTACGTGAGGGCGGTGCGGGCGAGGCCCATGACGGCGATCGCGAGCCCGAACGAGGAGAAGACGTGGCGCCGGAGCAGGCCCGCGAGGGTGCCGACGGCGAGGCCGAGCAGAGGGTAGACGACGGCGAGGGTGCCGTTGGCGGTGAAGGTCCCGTCGTTCCACCAGTTCCAGGTGACCGGCACCTGGTGGGCGTCGAACAGCAGCCGGTGCAGCAGGACCAGCACGGTGCTGCCCGCGGTGACCAGCGCGGCCGGGACGGCGAGCGTGGTGGCCAGCCAGCGGGTCGGGGAGACGCTCTGGGTCCAGGCCAGGCGGGTGGTGCCGCGCTCCAGTTCGCCGGCGAGGGTGATGCCCGCCCAGATGGCGACGAGGTAGGGGACCCAGCCGATCGCGAACTCGGCGACCGCGTGGGCCGCGTGGTACAGGCTGATCGCGCTGCTCCAGTCGCAGCCGTGCGCGGTGCACTTGCGCCGCCAGTCGGCCTGGGCGGCGCTCCCTCCGGGGCCGTAGGCCCACACCAGGACCCCGGAGACGAGGGCGACGTACACCCCCCAGCCGATCAGGATGCCCCGGTGCAGGCGCAGCACGGTGCGCCACATGCGGGCGGGTCTGGGGCGGACCGTCGGGTCCACGGCGAGGGCGGTCATACGGCGGCTGCCTTGCGTGCGGGCGCCGACGGACCGGTCCGGCGCTTGAGGAGTCGGAACGCGGCCACGGTCAGGGCGGCGGTGACGGCGAGGATGATCGCGGTGGTCGTCAACTGGAGGGGCCAGTAGTGGGATTGGGGGTGGTAGTCGTTGTAGTAGCTGACGGCGTCGAGCTTGGTGTAGAGGGTCTGGCAGTTCGCCCAACTGGAGCCCCCGCAGTGCGGGTCGGCGATGTGGGCGCCGGCGGCGGTGACCAGGCCCTGGTCGACGACGATGCCGGAGCCGGCCGGGGTGGTGTGCTGGAGGCTGCTGAGCTTGGTCACGGTGGGCCACAGGTGCGGCGTCGCGATGGCCATGAGGCTCCACAGCAACCCCGTGCCGCACAGCGAACCGACCAGCGAGGCAAGGGAGTTGCGCTTGAGCAGGCCGAAGAGGGCGCCGATCACCAGGGCGGCCAGGGCCATGGCGGCGGTGGCCGGGCCGTTGGCGGCGTAGGTGCCGATGTCGTACCAGTCCTTGGCGGTGTCGATCCGGCCCTGGCCCGCCGACCAGGCCCAGTGGTGCAGCCCCACCAGCAGTCCGGAGCCGACGGCGACCAGGACAGCCGGGAGGGCGAGCTTGGCGGCGAGCCAGCGGGCCGGGGAGACCGACTGGGTCCACGCCAACTGCGCGGTGCCGTGCTCCAGTTCGCGGCTGGTCAGCGCGGCGCCGGACCAGGCGGCGACCAGGACCGGGGTGGCGACGACGGCGATGGTCGTGTAGGTGTACCAGGTCTTGTAGCGGCCGACCGCGCTCGGGACGTAGACGCAGCCGTTCGTCGCGCAGGCGTGGTACTGCTTCCAGCCCTCGGCCGACGCGTCGGTCAGCGGGCCGCCCACCCACAGCAGGAGGCCGGCGAGGACGAGCACGAACACGGCCCAGACCAGCAGGGCGGGCCGGTGCAGACGCAGCAGCCAGCGGAGCAGATGCGGCGAGGATCCGGCCGGGCGCCCGGTGACCGGCGGTGTGGCGAGGGCGGTCATGTGGCGGCCTCCGGGGTGTCGGGGGTGGGTGGGTGCTGGAGGCTGGGGGTAAAACTAACCATTGTCATAGCGTGTGAGTGGTTAGAAAAGACCCCAGCCTCCAGAGGGCGCAGGGTCGCCGGGGGCGTCGCGAGGGCGGTCACGCGACGGTCTCCCCGGTCTTGGCGGCGGGGGCGGTGCCGGCCTCGGGGTTGCGCAGATAGGAGAGGACCAGCTCCTCCAACGAGGGCGTGCTGGTACGCCAGTCGGTGTCGAGCGGGCTCAAGGGGCGGACCAGGGCGCTGAGTTGGCGGCCGGTGGTGCGGGACTCGACCACCGTGTGCGGGGCGAGGTCCGTGTGTGCGGGCGCGGACACATGGGCGTGCGCGGCGAGCAGTTCGTCGATCTCGCCGGCGAGGCGGACCCGGCCGCCGCCGATCAGCAGCAAGTGGTCGCAGGAGTCCTCCAGTTCGGCCACGACGTGCGAGGACATCACGATCGTGGTGCCGGACTCGGCGGCCTGCGCCATCAGGACACCCATCATCTCGTGCCGGGCCAGCGGGTCCAGGTCGGCCATCGGCTCGTCCAGGAGCAGCAGTTCGGGCCGCTTGGCCAGCGCGAGGGCGAGGGCGACGCGGGTGCACTGGCCGCCGGAGAGGGTGCGGATACGGGACTTCGGGTTCAAGTCCCCGCCGTCCACGATGCGTTGGGCGACGGAGGCGTCCCAGCGGTCGGTGTTCAGGTCGGCGCCCATGCGCAGCGTCTCGGCGACGGTGAGCTGCGGGTAGAGGGGCTTGTCCTGCGCGACGTAGGCGACCCGCTCGCGGGCCGCGCCCGCCGCCGCGCCCAGGACGGACAGTGTGCCCTCGGTCGGGGCGAGCAGTCCGGCGGCCAGGGCGAGGAGCGTGGACTTGCCCGCGCCGTTCGGTCCCACGACCGCGCAGACGCGTCCGGCGGGCAGCCGGAAGGCGCAGTCCCGCAGGGCCCACCCTCCCCGCCGGCCGAACCGCTTGCCGAGAGCGGCGGCCTCTATCGCGGCGGTGCCTGTCATCAGTCTTCTCCTTGGAAGTGCTTGTCGAGTACGGCGGTGAAGAGTGCGGCGACGTCGTCCCGGCCGAGTCCGGCCTCCCGGGCCCGCGCGGCCCAGTCGTCGAGCTCTAACCGCAGCGGCGAGTCCGCGGGCGTGATGCTCAGCCCCTTGCGGATGAAGGTGCCGAGACCGCGCCGGGCCTCGACCAGCCCCTCGCGCTCCAGCTCGCGGTAGGCCTTCAGAACGGTGTTCGGGTTGATGGCCGTGGCCTCGACGACCTCGCGGGCCGTCGGCAGCTTGTCGCCGGGCTCCAGCATCCCCAGGTGCAGTGCCTGCTTGGTCTGCTGGACGATCTGTACATAGGTGGCCACGCCGCTGTGCCGGTCGATGCGGTACTCGACCACTCGCTTCCACCACCCTTTCACTAATTGAGTAGTGAAAGGGTGGTGCAGGAGGGCTGAGAAAGTCAAGTGAGATCGATGTGCCGGTCCGTGAACCGATCGGCGGGGCTCGTGCGATGAGGAGACGTGAGCGATACGGGAAGCGACGGGGAGCTGCTGCGGGCCATCGCGGCGGACGGCGACCGGCGCGCGTTCGAGGAGCTGTACCGGCGGTACGCGCCCTGGCTGACCGCGCGGCTGCGCGGCCGGTGTGCCGACGCCGGGATGGTCGACGACGTCGTACAGGAGACGTTTCTCGCGGTGTGGCGGGGCAGTGCGCGCTACCGCGAGGACGGCGACGTGGCCGGGTGGCTGTGGCGGATCGGGTCGCGGCGGCTGATCGACGTGCTGCGCGGCGACGGGGCGCGCGGCCGGCTGCGGCAGGCGCTGGGGCGGCTGCGGCACCGGGACGAGGCGTCGGCGGAGGAGCGCGTGCTCGCGGGGGTGGAGCACGGGGACCTCGCGGGCGCGCTGGTCCGGCTGTCGCCGGAGCTGCGGGCGGTCCTCCAGGCCACCGTGATCGACGGGCTGACCACCCGGGAGGCCGCCGTGCTGCTGGGCATCCCGGCCGGCACGGTCAAGACACGGGCCATGCGGGCCCGTAAGCAACTGCGGGAGGAGCTGGCATGACCTGGCATGTGGCCGAAGACGACGTACGCGCCTATGCGCGGGGCGAGTTGGCACCGCCCATGCTCTGGTCCGCCGACACCCACCTCGCGAAGTGCGCCGAGTGCCGGGCCCTGCTGGCGTCGGTCACCGACCCGGTGGCCCTCGACGCGGGCTGGGAACGCCTCGACGCCGAACTCGACGCCCCCAGAAGGGGGTTGGTGGAATCCCTGCTCGTGCGGATCGGCGTCGCCGACCACACGGCACGGCTGCTCGCGGCGACACCGGTGCTGCGCCGCTCGTGGTTCGGCGCGGTGGCGCTGCTGCTCGTGATGACGGTCCTGGTGACCGACGCCTCGAACGTCGCGACCCCCAACGTCTTCCTCGCCCTCGCTCCGCTGCTGCCGCTCGCGGGCGTGGCGATGGCGTACGGCCCGGTGCTCGACCCGACCTACGAGATGACGGTCGTGTCCCCGATGCACGGCTTCAAGCTCCTGATGATCCGGACAACCGCCGTACTGGTGGCGGGACTCGGCCTCAACGGCCTCGCGACCCTGGCCCTGCCCGGATACGGCCTCGCCGCCCTGGCCTGGCTGCTGCCCGCGCTCGCCCTCACCTCGACGAGCCTCGCGCTGACCCCGCGCCTGGGCCCGGTCCTCGCGCCGGGTGTGGTCGGCGGAGCGTGGACCGTCCTGCTGATGGTGGCCCACGGGCGGGCTGCGCACGGCGGCACGCTCGCCCCGTTCACCGCGACCGGCCAGACGGTGGCCGCGGCGGTGGCGGTCCTCGCCGCGGGCCTCCTGTACCTGGCCCGCGACCGCTTCGACACCAAGACCCCGGGCTTCGGCCCAACAGCCTGACTTATCAAGCGACTTCACGCCTCACTTCATGCCACTTCCCGACTGGAGTACGTCATGACCACCACCGTCTCCGCGGCCGGGCTCAGCCTGCGCTACGGCCTGACGACCGCCCTCGACGACGTGTCGCTGCGGCTCACCGAAGGCGTCACCGGCCTGCTGGGCCCCAACGGGGCCGGAAAGACAACCCTGTTGAGGGTGCTGGCCACCGCGGTCCCCGCCGACGAGGGCACGTTCACCGTCCTCGGCCACGACCCGCGCACTCCCGCCGGCCGCCAGGCGACCCGGCGCGTGCTCGGCTACCTCCCGCAGACACCGGGCTTCCACCCCGACTTCACGGCCTTCGACTTCGTCGACTACGTCGCGATCCTCAAGGAGTTGACCGACCGCACCGCCCGCCACAACGAGGTACGGCGCGTGCTCGCCGAGGTCGACCTGTCGGACGTACGCGGCAAGCGCATCAAGAAGCTGTCCGGCGGTATGCGCCAGCGGGTCGCGCTCGCGGCGGCGCTGGTGGGCGACCCCGGCTTCCTGGTCCTGGACGAGCCGACGGTCGGCCTGGACCCCGAACAGCGCATGCGCTTCAGGGAGTTGATCGCCCGCGCGGGGGAGGGGCGAACAGTACTCCTCTCCACCCACCAGACCGAGGACGTGGCGATGCTCTGCCACCGCGTCGTCGTGATGGCCGTCGGCCGCGTCCGCTTCGACGGCACCCCGGCCGAACTCACCGCACGGGCCGCGGGCCGCGTGTGGAGCAGCTCGGAACGGGACCCGAACGCGAAGGCGGGCTGGCGCACCGGCCTGGGCGTCTTCCGCAACGTGGGCGACCCGCCGCCCGGCGCCGAACTCGTCGAACCCACCCTGGAGGACGGCTACTTGCTCACCCTCGACGGCATGCACGCGGAGGCGACGGCATGAGCACCGTACTGACCCTGACCCCGGCCGACACGCACACGGCACCCGCCCGCCCGTCATGGCAGGCGATCTTCGCCCTGGCCCGCTTCGAGTCCCGCAAACTCCTCCTCCGTATCCCGGTGCTGTTCATGCTGGCGGCCTACGTCGCCTGGATCGTGTGGCGCACCAAGAACGACTGGTACGGCTATCCGGCCCTCCAGGACGTCGACCGCGCCACCCAGACGGGCCCGCTGCTGGTCGGCTTCGCGGTCCTGCTCTGCGTCAACCAGGCCGTCCTGCGTTCCCAACGGCACGACACGGAGCGGCTGTTCGGGGTCCTGGTCCTCGAACCCTGGCGCCGTACGGCAGCCCACGCGCTGTCGATCCTGCCGGTGACCGGACTCGTCGCGCTGGGCGTGGCGGTCCAGTTCGGCTGGCAGGCGGTCAAGTCGACGGCGGTGGGCACGGGTTCGGTGGGCGAGCTGCTGGTAGGCCCGCTGTGCGTGCTGCTGTGCGGGGCGATCGGCCTGCTGATGGCGAGGGTGGTGCCCAAGCCGTTCGCGATCCCGGTGGCCGCGGTACTGCTCCTCGTGTTCTCCGTCCTCGCGCCGGTGTCGATCGGCGGCGGCGGTGCCACCGCCTGGCTGCCCCCGGTCGTCGGCGAGGGGAGCACCAAGACGATCCCCTCCGACCTGATCGGCCGCCCGGCCGCCTCGCACGCCCTGTACCTGACGGGCCTGGTCCTGGCGCTGACCCTGCTCGCGGTGCTGATCAGCAAGGGCCGCACGAAGACGGTGACGGCGGTACTGGCAGGCTCCCTCGTCGGAGCGATCGCCCTCGGCACGGTGGGCGGAATCGCCCAGGCGGCAGGCGTCCCGTCGGAGACGGTCGCGGCCCGCACCCGGGCCACCCTCACCCCGCAGAAGGTCGAGTCCTGCGTCCGGCACGGCCGTTCGACGTACTGCGCGTTCCCCGAGTGGGTCCCCAGGACGGCGACATGGGCCGACGTCACGGACCACGTCCAGTCCCTCGCGGGCGGCACCGCCCAGACCCAGGAGCTGCTCGTACGGCAACGGGTCGAGGCCCGCGACGGCATGGAGGCCGACGGCGCGATCGCCCCGTCCCGCACGCCGAACCAGGTGACCGTCCGCACGATGTGGGGCGGCCCCCGGACGCCGGAGTTCTCGGCCGCGGTCGCCTCCGTACTGGTCGTCGGGAACGAGAACGCCGGCAGTGACGTGTGCGACGGCCGCATGGTCACCATCATGTGGCTGGCCCTGGGCTGGACGTCCGACCCGGTCTCCGAACTCCGCGCGGTCCGCCTGAGCGACACCGTGACCGGCTCCTCCATCGTCCTGTCGCCGACCGACGGAATGTCCATGACGGCCGGACAGACCAGCGTCGTAAGGGAGTTGCTCGCGGCGGGCCCGTCCACGGTCACCCCGAAGGTGAAGGCGCACTGGGCCGAACTGACGTCTCCGAAGGTGACGACGGCAAAGGTCGCTCAGCTGCTGGGCGTCAAGGGTCCGGCCGGGGCGGACAAGTGCGAGTGATGACGAGGGGGAGGGAGAGCGGGGCGGCCGAACAGGCGGGCGTCCAACTCCCTTCTACGACAAGGGTGTTGGCGCAGCTGATCCGACCGGTCCTGCGCGCCCTGCCGGTACGGGCGCTGGGCGCGACCGCGGCGGTGGCCCTCCTGATCGCGGCGCTACCCCGCCTCCTCTCGGACGAACCGGACCCGTGGTCCGCGCTCGTCGCCCTGCGCGCCGCCGCCCTCACCTTCGCCCTGGGCCTGGCCTTCGTCCTCGACGACCCGGCCCGCGACCTGACCTCCTCGGTACCGACCCGCCGCATCCTCCGCACGACCCTGCGGGTGGCACTGGTGGCCCCGTTCGCGGCGGCCTGGTGGACAGCGGCGGTCCTGCTGATCCCGTCGAAGATCCGCCCTCCGGTGGGCGACATGACCCTGGAGGCGGCAGCGGCGGCGGTCCTCTCCCTCGCGGCAGCGGCGGCGGCCCTCCGCTTCACGGCCGAACCGGAACCGGGCCAGCGCGTGGCCGCCGGGTTCCTGGTCATCGCCCTGGTGTCGCCCCTCGCCCTCCCCAACGACTGGGGGATGTACGTCGCCCCGACGGAGAAGCCGTGGGGGGTGGGGCATGACCACTGGGCGATGGTGTTGGTGGGGGCGGCGCTGGTGTGGGCGGCGTGCGGACCGGAACCGGTGAAGCGCAGGCGGCTGATTCCCACCCGGTCGGCAGGATCCGGCCTGTCCGGCGTCTGAGGACGAGGCGGTTCAGGGTCCGGGGTTCTCGTGGTCGGCGGGGGTGTTGCGGTTCGGGGCGTGGGACGCCGATCCCCAACCGCCGGAGCTGCCAAGGGCGTTGGAGGAACTCGGTGACGCGGAGGACGGGCGCGGTCTCGCACTGGTCCGGGCCTGTGCCGACCAGTGGGGCCGGCAGCCGTTGTCCCGGAACGGCAGGCGGGGCGCCCAGCGTCAGGGGGGAGGGGTGACCCGCAGAAATGTGACACTCAAGCGGAAAGTGTCACACTTTCGCGGGGAGGGTCCCCTCCGGCGGGGACGGGCAAAGGGCCGCACCGCCCGAGCAGGCGCAGTGAACCCTACGACTCCGAGCGGTACATCAGGTCCGTCTCGTACGTCGTGAACCCCAGCCGCTCGTACACCGACACCGCCGCCTTGTTGTCCGCGTCGACGTACAGCATCGCCGTAGGAAGCCCCTGCAAGGCCAGGTGCCGTAGGCCGATCGTCGTCAGCGCCTTGCCGAGCCCGCCGCCCTGCGCACCCGGCAACACCCCCACCACATACACCTCACCCAGCTGCTCCTCCGCGTGGACCTTGGTCCAGTGGAAGCCCACCAGGTCGCCGTCCCGTTCCGCCAGGAAGAACCCCGAGGGATCGAACCACGCCTCGGACTTACGGTCGTCCAGGTCGCCCTGGGTGAGGGAACCCTGCTCGGGGTGGTGGGCGAAGGCCGCGGCGTTCACGGCCAGCCATGCCGCGTCATCGACGCCGGGGACGAAGGTGCGTACGGTCACGCCCTCCGCGAGTACCGGATCGGGCAGCTCCAGGTCGGTCAACGGCCGTCGCAGCTGGCGGAGTTCACGGAACATGGTGAGCCCGAGAACCTGCGCGAGATGACGCGCCGCGGCATGCCCACCGTGCGCCCACACCCGGAGCCGTTTCCCGGACGCGGCCAGCAGCGCGGCGCCCAGCGCCCGCCCGTGACCGTGCCCCCGGTGCGAGGGATGGACGACGAGTTCGGCGGCCGGCGCCTCCACCGGGTCGGTGTCCTCCAACTGCGCGTAGCCCACGAGTTCTTCGCCCAGGGTGAGCAGCAGATGCGAGACCCCGTCCCGCTCACCCCCGCGGATCCGCAACCGCCCCTGCTCGGACACCGCCTGCTGCCCGTCGACGCGGGCGGCCTCGGCGATCAGCGCGAGGACGGCCTCCGCCTGGTCCGGGGTGAGCGCGGAGTACGTCTCGATGGAACGGGAGCCGGGCGCGGGCCGTACGGTGTCGTCGCTGGTCATGGGTATGAGGGTAAGCCGATCCCCCCGCAAAGTGGCGGCAAAGAAGAAACCAGGATGTAACCAAGAACCCCCTGTCACGCTACGCGCGTTGACCCTAGGCTGCGCCGGAACGTGGTGACCTTCTCAGCCGACACACAGGGGGGCTCATGCCAGCCACAACCCAGCCGAACCGCCCGCGCAGACGCCGTACCGCCGCACTCCTCGCCGCCACGGTGAGCCTGGCCACGGCGGGTGCGCTGGCCGCCGCACTGCCCGCCGACGCACACGGCAACCCGAGCGGAAAGGGAAGCGGAAGCGGCCACGGGCACAGCTCCAAGCCCAGCCGCTACCAGGACGTACAACTCCTCTCCTTCAACGACCTGCACGGCAACCTGGAGCCGCCGACCGGTTCCTCCGGCCGGGTCACCGAACTCCAGGCGGACGGTACGACGAAGACGATCGACGCGGGTGGCGTCGAGTACCTCGCGACGCACCTGCGCGACGCCCGCAAGGGCAACCCGTACTCGGTCACCGCGGCCGGCGGCGACATGGTCGGCGCGTCCCCGCTGATCTCGGGCCTGTTCCACGACGAGCCGACGATCGAGGCCCTCAACAAGCTCGACCTGGACGTCACTTCGGTCGGCAACCACGAGTTCGACGAGGGCGCGAAGGAGCTGGCCCGCCTCCAGAACGGCGGCTGCCACCCCACCGACGGCTGCTACACGGACAAGAAGTTCAAGGGCGCCGACTTCCCCTACCTCGCGGCCAACGTCCTCGGCGAGAAGACCAACAAGCCGATCCTGAAGCCGTATTGGGTGTGGAAGAAGAAGGACGTCAAGATCGGCTTCATCGGCGTGACCCTGGAGGGCACCCCGGGCATCGTCTCCGCGGACGGCGTCAAGGGCCTGAAGTTCAAGGACGAGGTCGAGACGATCAACAAGTACGCCAAGGAACTGCAGAAGCAGGGCGTGCAGTCGATCGTCGCGCTGATCCACGAGGGCGGCTTCCCGGCGTCCGCGTCGTACAACTACGACTGTGACGCGTCCGGTTCGGGCTCCGGCATCTCCGGCCCGATCGTCGACATCGCGAAGAACGTCACCCCGGCGGTCGACGCCCTCGTCACCGGCCACACCCACAACGCGTACGTCTGCACGATCGACGACCCAAGTGGCAAGCCCCGCATGGTCACTTCGGCGGCCTCCTTCGGCCGCCTCTACACGGACACGACGCTGACCTACGACCGTAGGACCCACGACATCGCGCGTACGGCGGTCAAGTCGGCCAACCACGTGGTCACCCGGACCGTGCCCAAGGCCGCCGACATGACCTCGCTGATCAGCAAGTGGAACACCCTCGCGGCGCCCATCGGCAACCGCGCGATCGGTTACATCGCCGGTGACGTGAACAGCACCGGCACCGAGTCCCCGATGGGCGACCTCATCGCGGACGCCCAACTCGCCTACGGCAAGAAGCTGGACCCGGAGACCGACCTCGCGCTGATGAACCCGGGCGGGGTGCGGGCGGGCCTGACCTACAAGGCCACCGGCGCCGAGGGCGACGGCGTGGTGACGTACGCCGAGGGCTTCACGGTGCAGCCGTTCGCCAACACGGTGAACCTCCAGGACTTCACGGGGGCCCAGGTGATCCAGGCGCTCAAGGAACAGGTGAGCGGCACGAACACGGCGGCGCCGAAGGTGCTCCAGGTGTCGTCCGGGCTGACGTACACGCTGGACCTGACGAAGACGGGCGCGGACCGGGTGGTGACGGACTCGATCAAGCTCAACGGTTCCGCCATCGACCCGGCCGCGACGTACCGCGTCGCGACGAACAGCTTCCTCGCGGGCGGCGGCGACGGCTTCACGACGCTGGGACAGGGCACGGGTGACCTGGTCGGCACGGACGACCTGACCGCGCTGGCGGACTACCTGACGGCGAACTCGTCGGCGACGGCCCCGCTGGTGCCCCCGGCGGCGAACCGGATCACGGTCGTGCAGTAGCAGTCAGCAGTTCTTCCCTGCTCAGGGGCCCGGTGCCGCGTAGGTCGGCACCGGGCCCCTTCTGTTTTCCCGTTTTAAATTCTGTGTAAGACCGGGTTCAGTTCCGCACATTCCATAAGAGTCTTCCACAGGGATTGCTCAGGAAGGTCTAAGGCGAAAAGGCTTTTCCTGCGTCAGGAGTCCAGTAGTGTTTTCCATGTCGAAAGCGAACAGCGCAAACGACAGAAGCAGAACAGAGACGAAGGAGAGCACGATGAGCTTCCACAAGATCGCCCCGGTGAAGAAGACCCGCAAGCCGGCCCCGGCGCCCAAGAAGGCCCCGAAGAAGCCTGCTCTGGCCCCGAAGCGCCGCCCGGTCGGCCACAAGTAGACCTTCTGACCAGCGGCAATAAACCGCAGTAAACCGCAGATAAGAATTCCCAGGGAGGAAAATAAACCATGAGCTTCAACAAGATTCACCCCATCAAGCAGACCCGCAAGCCCGCCCCGGCCCCCAAGAAGCCGGCGCCGAAGAAGCCCGCCCCGAAGCGTCGCCCGGTCGCCCACAAGGGCTGACAGAGGATTTACAGACGTAATTCAGAAGCAATTCAAAGGCAATTGCAGCAGATCGGTAGAGGAACTGTTGCAGAACCGCAGCAGAGCCGGCAGCAGCCGCGACAGAGAGGGACACAGACATGAGCTTCCACAAGATCGCCCCGGTGAAGAAGGCCCACAAGCCGGCCCCGGCCCCGAAGAAGAAGCCCTCGGAGAAGCCCTCCAGGAAGCCCGCTGCCGCCCCGAAGCGTCGTCCGGTCGGCCACAAGTAAGCCGCGGGGCCGGCCGTAGAAGACAAACAGCACCCGCAGCACCACCTCGTATCAAGCCGCCGCAGGGCGGCACCCCCAGGGAGGGAATCCACCATGAGCTTCCACAAGATCGCCCCCGTCAAGAAGGCCCACAAGCCCGCCCCGGCGCCCAAGAAGCCCGCGCCGAAGAAGCCGGCTCCGGCCCCGAAGCGTCGTCCGGTCGGCCACAAGTAAGCCGCGGGGCCGGCCGTAGAAGACCCGCAGCACCCGCAGCACCCGCACCACTCACAGCACCCGCAGTACTACCCGCGCCACTCGCACCACTCCACAACTCGCCGCAGCTGAGCGGCACTTACCGGGAGGGACCCCGCCATGAGCTTCCACAAGATCGTCCCCGTCAAGAAGCACCGCAAGCCGGCCCCGGCCCCCAAGAAGCCCGCGCCGAAGAAGCCCGCGCCGAAGCGCCCCGTCGGCCACAAGGGCTGATCGCGCACACCCTGAGGCGGGGCCACCGGTTAGCGAGCGGACTCGCTCCGGTGGCCCCGCCTCGGCCATGACCAGCCCACGCTCTGAAGGGAGTTGACCATGAGGGAAGCCCGTGAGGCCTTCCGCCGTTTCTGGCCGCTGACCCGCGGTGACCGTAAATGGCTCGCGGTGATCATCGCGTGCGTCGTCGTGTCGGCGCTCTCGGAGACCGCCGCGATCCTGCTGTTCGCGGACCTCACCGACAACGCCCTCAAGTCCGGTTCGCTGTCCGCCTTCTGGGGCCCGGCCGCGGCCTGGCTCGGCGTCGCCGCACTGGGCGCGCTCGTCGGCTACTTCGGCAACTCCCTCGCCACCTGGACCGCCGAACGCTTCGTCCTGCGCCTGCGCGCGAACGTCTTCCGCCACGTCCAGGACCTCCCACCCCACTTCTTCCAGAAGCACCGCCAGGGCGACCTCGTCGAACGCCTCACCGGAGACGTCGAGGCCATCGAGCAGATGGTCGTGTCCGGAGTCGTAGGCACGATCTCGGCCGCCTTCTCCGCGGTCTTCTACGCCTGCGCCGCCCTCTACCTGCGCTGGGACCTGGCCCTGGCCACCTTCGTCCTGGCCCCCCTCTTCCTCGTCGCGGCCCGCCGTTTCTCGGGCCGCATCAAGCAGGCCTCGCAGGACGAACGGGTCGCCGACGGAGCGATCACCTCGGTCGTCGAGGAGTCCCTCGGCAACGTGGTCCTCACCCAGGCGTACAACCGCCGCCGCGACGAGGAGAAGCGCCTCGACGTCGAAGCCCGCGCGTGGATGAAGGCATCGGTCCGCGGCGCCCGCCTGAGCGAGATGTACGAGCAGTTCGTGGAGGTGGTGGAAACCCTCTGCGTGCTGTCGGTCATCGGCCTCGGCGTCTGGGAGATCTCCGCCGACCGCATGACCCTCGGCGCCCTCCTCGCCTTCGCGGCCTTCATCGGCTACCTCTACCCGCCGGTCCGCAACCTCGGCCAGCTCGGCCTCACCCTCACCGCCGCCACGGCCGGCGCCGCCCGCATCAACGAGATCCTGGACGCCACCCCGTCCGTCGGCGATCCCGGCCAGCCCGTCCCCGCCTGGCCCGTCCACGGCTGGGTCAGCTTCCACGGCGTGACCTTCGCCTACCCCGGCGCGGCCCGGAACTCGGTCGACGACGTCACCTTCCGGGCGGACCCGGGCGAGCTGGTGATCATCACGGGCGAGAGCGGCGCGGGCAAGTCCACGCTCTCCAAACTCCTCACCCGCTTCTACGACCCCTCGGCGGGCGTGATCTGCCTCGACGGCGTCCCCCTCCGCGACGTACCCCTCGAATTCCTGAGGGAGAACGTCGCGTTGCTCCCCCAGCAGACCCTCATCCTCAACGGCACGGTCCGCGAGAACATCGAGTGCGGACGCCCCGGCGCGACGGACGAGGACATCGAACGGGCGGCGCGATCGGCAGCGGCCCACGACTTCATCGCGTCCCTTCCCCAGGGCTACGACACTCAACTCGCCCCCGGTACGGCGGCGTTGTCCGGCGGCCAGCTCCAACGGATCGCGATCGCAAGGGCGATGCTCCGCGAGGCTCCGGTCCTGGTCCTCGACGAACCGACCGCCGGCCTCGACTCGGTGGCCGCCCGCCAGGTGATCCAGCCTCTACGCCGCCTGATGTCCGGCCGTACGACCATCATGATCACCCACGACCTGAGCCTCGCCCCGGACGCGGACCGCATCCTGGTCGTCGAGGGCGGACGCCTGGTGGAGACGGGCACGCACGCGGAGCTGGTGGCAAGGGGCGGCGCGTACGCGCGACTTGCGGGTCCGCTCCCCGAAATGGCGATCACGGGAACGGGACGGCATCGTTCGGAGGACACGATGACCCTGCGCCAGGTCCCGCCCCAGGTACCGGACGAGACGATGATCCTGCGGCTGCCGAAGAGATAGAAGGGGGAGATCAAGTAGAGGGAGATCAAGCAGGCGGAGCGGCACGGAGGCTGTACCCGAGCCCCCGCACGGTGTGGATGAGCCGCGGTTCGCCGCGGCTCTCCAGTTTCCGGCGCAGGTACATGACGTACACATCAAGGGTGTTGGACGCGGGCTCGAAGTCGAAGCCCCACACGTGCCGGTGGATCTGCGACCGGGTGAGCGCGGCACCCGGATGCCTCAACAGGTGCTCCAGCAACAGGAATTCGGTCCGGGTGAGATCGAGCGGCTGTCCGTCACGGGTGACGGTACGGGTACGCAGGTCCATGACCAGATCCTGAAGGACGAGCCGTTCGAGCTCGGACGGAGCCTCGTCGGCGGCGGTCCGCTGGGCACTGCGCCGCAGCAACGCCCGTACACGCGCGAGGAGTTCCTCGATGGCGAACGGCTTGCTGAGGTAGTCGTCGGCACCGTTGTCGAGGGCGACGATACGGTCGCCGACCGCGTCCCGCCCGGTGATCATCAGGATCGGCACGGTGGACCCGGAGGCACGGATACGCCGCGTGGCGGCGAGCCCGTCCAGCTCGGGCATGGTGACGTCCATCAGCACGAGGTCGGGCGCGGCGGCATCGTCCAATGCGCCGAGGAGATCGAGGGCGGTACGCCCGTCTCCGGCGAGGACGGTCTCGTACCCCTCGAATCTGAGCAGTCGACCGAGCCCTTCCCGTACGTCCACGTCGTCGTCGGCCAGCAGGATCTTCCGCGCCATCCGAACACGGTGTGACGGGCGGCTGTGCTGGGGCTGGCAGGGGGTTATGCGTGGGCTGAGGGCCCAAGGGTCGGGGGTGTCGTTCAGTCCGCGCGGCGGCGACGGTAGGCACGGGTCTTGTTCCGGTTCCCGCAGGCGTCCATCGAGCACCAGCGGCCGCCGCCGTTGCGCGAGGTGTCGTAGAAGGCCCAACGGCAGTCCGGCGAGGCGCACAGTTTCAGACGACTCCAACCGCCACCGGCGACGCTCGCGGCGACCGTCTCCACGATGGCATCGAGGCCGGGCGTATCGCTGTCGGCGACGAGACGCAGCCCGCTGCCGCCCGCGTCCGGAGCCAGCACCAGGGGAAAAGGGGCGAGGGCCCGAGAGGTCTCGGCACGGTCGGTACCGTCGGCGTTGTCGGCTCCGCTGGTGAGGGCATCCCGCAGACCGGCACGGAGCGCGAGGGCGGCGGTCAGATCGGACGGCCGCAGTTCCTGCCCCGAGCTGACCAGTCCATGAGCCTCCAGCCACGCCAACAGGCCCTGGACAGAGGTCAGTTCGTCGTTGCCGGTGTGCCGCTCCCCGTGCGAGCTGAAGGATCTTTCGTCGAGCGTGTTGAGGAACTGCTCGACCAGGACGAGATCTACGACGCCATCACTCACGACACCACCGTACCGCGAAGCCGGTGTTGACGGCGCGCGACACCGGCTATACGTTTTGAAGGTGTCGAAAACATGGACGACCTCATGGCGGAAGCCAACGACGGACACCATCCCCAGCCCCTTGCTGGAGGTGCCGGACGCGGACCTCGACGACCTGCGGGCCCGCCTGCGCGGGACGAGGTGGGCGGAACCATGGCCCGTGGCCGAGTGGCAGGCGGGCACCGACGCCAAAGAGCTGAGGCGCCTGACCGAGTACTGGGCCGACGGCTATGACTGGCGCGCCCACGAGACCACGATCAACGAGCTTCCGTCCCACTTCGCCGCGATCGACGGCACGACCGTGCACTACCTACGCTTCGACGCCGAACGCGAGGGCGCCCTGCCGCTGGTCCTGACCAACGGCTGGCCGAGCACGTTCTACGAGCTGGTCGAACTGGCACAAAGGCTCTCGACACCGTCGCGCTACGGCGGTGATCCGCAGGACGCGTTCACGGTGATCGTGCCGTCCCTCCCGGGCTTCACGTTCTCGTCCCCGCCCCCGAGCCTGACGGACCAGTCACCGCCCACCCACGAACTGTGGCACCGCCTGATGCACGACGAGTTGGGCTTCGAGCACTACGGCGCGCACGGTGGCGACCTGGGTTCGGGGATCACGGCGCGCCTCGGTCATGCCCACCCCGAGAGCGTGGTCGGCATCCACTTGCTGGACATCCTGAGCACACCCCCGGACCCCACCGCCGCCCAACTGACCGACGAGGAACGGGAGTACCTGACCACCTTCGCTGCCTGGTCCCAGGAAGAGGGCGCGTACGCCCACCAGCAACGCACCCGTCCACTCACCCTGGCCCAGGGCCTGAGCGACTCCCCGTCGGGCCTGCTGGGTTGGATGCTGGAGAAATACCGTTCCTGGAGCGACTGTGAAGGGAACGTCTCGACCCGCTTCACAGACGACTTCCTTCTCACCCAGGCGTCGCTGTACTGGTTCACGAACACGATCGGGACGTCGTTCATCCCCTACTACGCGTCCGGCCAGGGCCTCCTCCCGAAGCTGGACCGGGTGGAGGTGCCAACCGCCCTGGCCCTGTTCCCCGCCAACCTCGGCGCCGGCACCCCCGCCCCTCGCGGCTTCGTGGAACGCAAGTACCGCCTCACCCGGTACACGACGATGCCGCGAGGCGGTCACTTCCCGGCCCACGAGGAACCGGAGTTGCTGGCCGAGGACATCACCGAGTTCTTCAGGTCGGTGAGTTGAGTCGATGTCGTACGGCTGGAGGTCGTACGGCTAGAGCCGGGACTGCTCCCGGAACTCGCGGCCGGGGGGCGGGACTTGGGACTCCCAGCGCCAGTGCAGGAGGACGGCGAGCAGGGCGAAGGCGCCAAGGGGAACGCAGACAAGCAGCAGCAGCGGCTCGGCGTCCCGGCCGGTCGCTATCCGCCACACCGTGACCAGGAACATGGCCACCAGCACCAACAGGGCGCCGCTGGTGGCCCGTTCCCAGGCCTTACGGTGACCGGATTGCCGCCGGATCCGCTCCTCGACCTCGGGCCGCCGCTCCCAGGCCATGCCGCGGTGCCGGGCGGACGCGGTGTGCAGGTCGGCGACCTCGGCCCAGAGGTCCGGGAGCTGCCAGTCGTCGAGGTAGGGGAGGCGTCCCCTGCGGCCGTCGTTTTCGTAGAGGTAGGTGAACGACTTGACGTCGGCGCGGTGTTGGCCCGGATTGGTCTCTACGCGGAGATCGTAGATGTCGTGCCAGGCCCACCTGCGCACGCGGAAGGCTCCACGCGTGCAGACACCGTCGGCCCCCACGGTGGTGCGTCCCCGTCGCACGGTGAGAACCGCCCAGACAACCAGCAGCGCCATGAGCGCCACCGCGAGCAGCTTGTACCGGGCGGGGATGGTGTTGTCGGGCCGCGCCATCTGAAGAGCGAAGTTCCCTTCGACGATGCACAGGGCGACGAACCTTCCCCGGGACATCTTTCTCCGCCTGCTGTACTCCCGCTCGATCCCCCGTCCGTCGTCGCGCTCGTCCTCGTCGTCCCCGCCCATCGACCTTCCCCAGAACCGGTGTTGTTCGCTGGACTACGCCATGACCACGAACGCGGCAGCCGCGGCGATGAGGGCTGTGACCAACACCGCGGCCGAGACCGTGCGGTGTCGCGCGCGGCGCCGTATCCGGTCCTCCACCTCGGGGCGCAACTCCCAGGCCATGCCCCGGTGTTGGGCGGACTCGGCACGCAGGTCCGCGAGTTCGGCGTGGAAGTCGGGGAGTTGCCAGTCGTCGAAGTAGGGGAGGAGCACCCTGCGGCCGTCGTTGCCGTAGACATAGGTCGTCCACTGGGCGTTCTCGGTGCGCCCGACCGGGTTCAGTTCGGCCCGGATGTCGTAGACGTCGTGCCAGGCCCGGGTGGCTGTCCGTACGGCGTTGCGGGCGCTGATCCCCTGAGTGCCTACGATCGTGCGGCCCCGCTGCCGGTGGAGCAGGACCAGCGCGGTCTTGCCCAGGAGGAGCGCCAGGATCACGATCTCGGCCCCGCGCCGGGAGACGTAGGGGTTCGTCGACGCATCCAGGACGAGGTAGACGCCGATGACTACGTTGATGCCGACCTGCCACCACACGATGGACAACGTTCTTCGCCGTCCGTACTCCCGCTCGATCCCGCTCATGGACCCTCCCCCGGTCAACAGCAGAGGGGGATCGTATGGCAGCAACCTGTGCACGTCAGGAGGGGGTGCCACCGTTCGCAGAGGCGGTCAGGAGTTCCTCGGCTCTGTGAGCACAGGTGGACCTGTTCCCGCCGTCCGGCGTCGGAACAGATCCGCCCACCACCTCAAGGTTGCGGTCAGTGGCCTGTCGTCCGCACGCGGAACCGGGACGCAGCGCGGCCATGGTAAAGCTATGGTGGAGCCATGGCGGAGAACACGACCATCCAGGTGTCCCGGCAGGCCCGAGACCATCTCGCCCAGGTCGCCAAGGAGCACGGGATGACCTTGGGCCAGTTCGTCGAGCAGTTGGCCGGCGAGCAGCTGACGGTGGAGCAGATCGCGGAGCGGGTGGCCGCCGACCGGAAGGTCGTCCGAGACGTGATCGGCTTGGACATCAGCGACGAGGAGTTCGACAGGGCGCCTGACATCCTCGGCAACGTGTACAAAGTCGCTGCCGAGAAGATCCGTAGGGCGCGAGGCGCGGCGGCGTGATCATTCTGGACACCGGTGCCACTCGTGCTCTCGCGAACGGGCACAAGACGCTGAACCTTCTCGCCGCGAACATGGCCCACACTCCAGGCGACCTGCTTCGGATTCCCGCGCTCTGCCTCATGCGGGCGGAGTCCGAGGACGCGGACGCCGGGGACCGTGTGCTCGCGTTCTCCTCGGTGGTCGTCGACGACTTGACCACGGTCTCCTCGGTCACCCTCGGCACCATGATCCGTGACGGGTACGGCGGACCGGACACCTGTCACGCCCTGTACTGTGCCCTGCCGCGAGCCGAGTTCACCGGCATGTCGATTCTCCTGACAACCCGGGAAGAGGCTTACCCGCCGGGTGTGGTCACTGTCGACATCGACTCCCCCGGAATGCTCGGCTTCCACTGAGGGCGAATGCGACGGGCGGATGCTGAGACACGCCGACCCTTCCCCCGCGAAGTGTGACACTTCCCGCCGAAGTGTCACACTTTTTCAACTCGCTTACTGAGTGGCGGAGCTTTCGGGCGGTGCAGTCGGCGTCCCCGGAATCCGTACGGTCGCCACCGTGCCCCCACCCGGCGCGTGCGCCAGGGTCACCTCGCCGCCGGCCTGCTCCACCGTGCGGGCGACGATCGACAGGCCCAACCCCGAGCCGGGCAGCGCCCGTGCGCTCGGTGAACGCCAGAACCGGTCGAAGACGTGCGGGAGTTCGTCGGCGGGGATGCCGGGGCCGTGGTCGCGGACGGTGAGAACGCCGCGCGTGAGCTGGACCTCGATCGTGCCGCCCTCGGGGCTGAACTTCACCGCGTTGTCGAGGATGTTGACGACCGCGCGTTCCAGGGCGGAGGGCTCCGACTGGACGTACCAGGGTTGTACGTCCGCGGTGATCGTCAACTCCGGGCCGCGCAGCCTGGCTCGGCGCAGGGCGGATTCCACGGTGTCCTGGAGCGAGACCACCTGGACGCGCTCACCCCGTTGGCCCTCCGAGCGGGACAACTCCTGCAAGTCGCCGATCAGGGACGCGAGTTCGGTCATCTGCGCCTTCACCGAGGCGAGGAGCGCCTTGCGGTCGGCCGGGGGGATCGGGCGGCCCGTCTCCTCGCTGCGGGTGAGGAGTTCGACGTTCGTACGGAGGGAGGTGAGGGGGGTGCGGAGTTCGTGACCGGCGTCCGCGATGAGTTGCTGTTGCAGCTCGCGGGAGTTGGCGAGGGAGGTCGTCATCGAGTTGAACGAGCGGGAGAGGCGGGCGATCTCGTCGTCGCTGTCCTCGTCCACGGGGATGCGGATGGCCAAGTCCTCGGTACGGGCCACGTGTTCGACGGCCTCGGTGAGTTTGTCGACGGGGCGGAGACCTGCGCGGGCGACCGCGAGGCCTGCGGCTCCGGCGCCGACGACTCCGATGCCGGAGACGACGAGGAGAACGAGGGCGAGTTCGTTCAGGGTGTTCTGGGTGCTCTTGAGAGGAACCGCGACGACGAGTGCGGTGTCGGGGTACAGCTGAGGGAGGGTCGGGCCCTGCTTGACGAGCAGAGGCGTGGTCAGCACGCGTACGGCGTTGCCCTTCGAGTCGACGCCGTTGCGGAACACCTGCTTGAGGGTGGACGGAAGTGACGTGAGGGTACTCGCGTCCTTGATCACGTCCGTGTCGGCACCGGCGACCTTGACGACGCCTGCCGAACCGGAGGAAACACAGAACTTCCCGCTGGACTTGACCAGTTGGAGATAGGTGGTCTGCGTCCGGAGCCCGTTGAAGCCGCTCGGATCGGTGGTGTCGCTCTGCGTGCTGTCGACGGTCTGCGGGCAAGCTTGGAGGAACTCCACAACATCATCGGTATGCTGCGGCTGCGCCATCTGCCGTAGATCAGCGTCGACCTGCTCGTACAACTTCCCCTGCACGATGAACCAACAGGTCACCGATACCGCCGCCACCCCGAACGCCACCGCCGCCGCGACCAACATCGCCAGCCGCGACCGGATCGGCAGGGTCCGGAACCGGTGCAGGAACCGGTCGAGGACGTTCTTCACTCGGCCCCACCCTGCCGCAGCACATACCCCACACCCCGAACCGTGTGCACCAGCCGAGGCTCACCCCCCGCTTCCGTCTTCCGGCGCAGGTACATCACGTACACATCAAGGGAGTTGGAGGACGGCTCGAAGTCGAAGCCCCACACCGCCTTCAGGATCTGCTCGCGGGTGAGGACCTGCCGGGGATGCGCCAGGAACATCTCCAACAGCGTGAACTCCGTGCGGGTCAGCTCGACTTGGCGGCCGTTCCGGGTGACCTCACGCGTCGCGAGGTCCATGCGGAGGTCGGCGAAGGTCAGGGAGTCGTCCTCGGGGGCGTTCCCGGCGGCGGCTGCCGCAGCGTACGAACTGCGGCGCAGCAACGCCCGTACCCGCGCGAAGAGTTCGTCGAGTTCGAAGGGCTTGACCAGGTAGTCGTCGGCGCCCGCGTCCAGGCCGGTGACGCGGTCGCCGACCGTGTCGCGGGCCGTCAGCATCAGGATCGGGGTCGTCGTGCCGGCGCCCCGCATCCGGCGGGCCGCCGTCAGGCCGTCCATGCGCGGCATCTGGATGTCGAGGACGACCAGGTCGGGCTGGTACGCGGTCGCCTTCTCCAGCGCGTCCGCGCCGTCGACGGCGACCTCGGTGTCGTACCCCTCGAACGCGAGGCTGCGCTGGAGTGCTTCGCGTACCGCCGGCTCGTCGTCGACGATCAGGATGCGCTGGGTGTCACGGTCGCCTTCGGCGGGGCTCATGGGCTGGATTCCTCGGGTGCGGTGGGACGGGGAGACAACGATCGGCTGGTCGCAATCAGCCTCGCATGTTTCCCGGCCGGTGCGTGAAGAGGGGAGGAAGTGAGAAAAAGGGTGAGATCAGCCTCGCCCCTCAATCCTCGATGAGATCAGCCGCGCATCGTCTGGAGACGGTTCAGCGGCACCTTGCGGTGGTGCGGGCGGGCCGCGCTGGTGCGCAGGCCCATCAGCTCCGGGACGGGTGCCACCTCCGGCGCCCGCGCCGCCGGCGCGTGCAGTTCGTACGCCACCCCGAGGGCCAGGCCGAGACCGGCCGCTCCGGTGTCGGTCACCGTGTGCGAAACCTGCTTGATCATGACGTACTCCCTACTGATCACTGATCAGAGAACACTGACCGTTGAACTACGGACCTAGCTGTCGGAACCGCCCGCCCGCAGCGAAGCCAGGTCCGCCTTGACGGTGTTGATCGGGATGGCGAAGCCGATGCCGATGCTTCCGGCCTCGGACGACGAGGACGAGGAGTCCGAACTGGACGAGTACATCGCGGAGTTGATGCCGATGATGTTGCCGTTCGCGTCGATCAGGGCGCCGCCGGAGTTGCCGGGGTTGAGGGACGCGTCGGTCTGGATCGCCTTGTACGTCGTCGTGGACGAACCGGTGTCGCCGTTGAACTGCTGGCCGCCGAACTGGAACGGCCACTGGCCGCTGCCGCCGCTCGAATCCGAACCCTGGCTCTGGCTCTCGTCGGTCGAGACGGTCACGTCACGGTTCAGGGCGGAGACGATGCCGCTGGTGACCGTGCCGGTCAGGCCTTCGGGGGAGCCGATCGCGACGACCGTGTCGCCGATCTGGACGCCGGCGGAGTTGCCGAGGGTGGCCGCCTTCAGGCCGGAGGCGTTCTCCAGCTTGAGGAGCGCGAGGTCCTTCTTGCTGTCGGTGCCGACGACCTTCGCGGTGTACGACTTGCCGTCGCTCGTCTTGACCTTGATGGACGAGGCGCCGGAGATGACGTGGTTGTTGGTGACGATCTGGCCGTCGGTCGTGATGATCACGCCGGCGCCGGTCGACGAGCCGTTGCTCAGGGTGGCCTCGACCTCGACCACGCTCGGGCTGACGGTCGCGGCGATCGTGGCGACGTCGCCCTTCTTGCTGGAGGGCACGACGGCCGTCGTGGTGCTGGAGGTGGCGACGGTGTCCTTGCCGGTCAGCTCCTGGAAGGCGTACGCCGTGCCGCCGCCGACGGCCGCGGCGACGATCGCCACGGCGGCGAGCAGCGCGAACGGACCCCGGGTGCGCTTCTTCGGCTTGGGCGCCTCGCCCTGGACGTGGGTGAGGAGAGCGGTGTCGCCGCCGCCGTGACCGCCGCTGCCGTCGGCGGCGAGAGCTCCGCCGTCACCGGCGCCGTAGCCGTCACCGCCGCCGTACGCTCCGCCGTCGGCGCCGAAGGCGGCCTGCGGGGCGGGCGAGGGGGCGGGAGTCCGGTCCGGCCAACCGGGCGCGGCCGGCTGCTGCGTCTGCTGTACGGGCTGAGCCTGCTGTACGGGCTGAGCCTGTTGCACCGGCTGAGACTGCTGCACCGGCTGGTAGGCCGGCGGGGGCGGCCACTCCGGGTTCACGGGAGAAGAGGCGTGCTGCTGCTGGGGGTACGCCTGCGGCTGGTCGCCCTGGGGGGTCTCGTACTCGCCGCTGCGGCGGAAGCTCTCGGTCATGGAACAGAGCCTGTCGCGCGATCATGAGAGGTACCTGAGTCCCCGCTGAGAAGCCCGACAGAACCTCGTATGCCCGATATAAAGACGCCGGAGCCCCGGAAACTCGGGGAAACGGGAGGTTGCGGGGGAGTGAGTGCACGGCACGCGCCGGACGAATACTTGTGTGACCCCTGTGTAGCACGTGTGTGCGGTGACGGACGGGGCCTACGATCTCCGGGCCGGAGGGGGGCTCCGCGGACAGTGCCGGTACATGCGCCGCTACGGACAGCATGTCGCCGGCCCTGCGTGGTCGCGTCGTACGCCCTTCTCGGGCCCACTACGACACCCACACCAGGAGCCCAGAGTGATACGTGCCCTGCGCGGCCGGCTGAGACGCCCCGCCATGGCGTTCCCGGCCGCCGCCCTCGCGCTGGCGCTGAGCTGCGCCGGCGTTCTCGCGGCCCAGCCCGCCACCGCGGCGGACAGCCCGACCCCACCGCCGTCCGCCACCGCGGACGACAGCCCGCCCGGACTGCCTTCCGCCGCCGCTGCCGCCCGGGCCGCGCTTCCGCGGCCCACCGCCTCCGACAAGGAACTGCGCTCCCGCGTCGTCGACGCCGCCCGCACCCAGGCGACCGCCAAGAAGACGGCGACCAAGTCCCCGTACATCATCGGCGGCACGGAGACGACGATCTCCAGCGCGCCGTGGATGGTCCAGCTCGCCTACTACGACGACACGAGCGGCGACGGCTACTTCTGCGGCGGCACCCTCGTCGCCCCGAACAAGGTCCTCACCGCCGCGCACTGCGTCGCGGGCCTGGACTGGACGAAGAACGGCGCGGTCCTGGCCGGCGCGACCGGCCTGTACGACGACACCAGCGGCACGGTCACGGGCGTCCTGCACCAGTGGAACCACCCGCGCTTCAACGCCGAGACCGCGCAGAACGACATCGCGGTCCTCACCCTGGACCGCCCCCTGGACCAGCAGTGGATGCGGCTGGCCTACCTAAACGACCTCGGGTACGTCACCCCGGGCGCGAAGGCCACGGTCTACGGCTGGGGACTGACCTCCGGCACCGGCACCGACCTCTCCGCGAACCTGAAAAAGGCCACGCTGCCGATCGTCGACGACGCGACCTGCGACAGCGCGATGAAGTCGGTCCTCGGGGACGACGAGTTCATCGAGGGCTCGATGTTCTGCGCGGGCACCCCTGCCTCCGGCACCGACGAGGGCACCACGAGCCCCTGCAACGGCGATTCCGGCGGTCCGGTGATCGTCGACAACAAGGTCATCGGCATCGTCTCCTGGGGCGTGGCCGGCTGCACCGCCAAGGGCGCCTACCCGGTCTTCACCAAGGTCGGCTCGTACGCCTGGGCCGCCCAGCCGCGCATCGACGACACCGACCTGTCCTACGACGGCCGTGCCGACCTGCTCGGCCGTACGCCCTCGGGCGGCCTGTTCCAGCAGGACAGCAAGGGCACCTCGCTCGCGCAGCGCGCCTACCAGGGAAACGGCTGGCAGACGGCGAGTTGGGCCCTGCAGGCCGACCTGGACCGGGACTACTACCAGGACCTGGTCATCCGCGACGCGACGGACGGCCACCTCTGGCGCGACTACATCGACGAAACCACGGGCCAGTACACGTGGCAGCAGATCACCTCGGTGTGGGGCGGCTACAAGTCGTACGCGATCCCCGGCGACCTGACCGGTGACGCCCGCCCCGACCTGGTCGCGGTGGACGCCGACGGCTCGGTCTACCTCTACCCGGGCAAGGGCGACGGCGAGTTCTACGGCAAGGTCAAGGTCGTCGACAAGGCGTGGAAGAACGTCAGGATCTTCGGTCACGGCGACCTGACCGGCGACGGCCGCGCCGACCTCCTGGTCCGCAACTCCTCCGGCGTCCTCTACCTCTACGCGGGCACCCAGGTCGAGCACACCCCGTGGAAGACCCGAGTCCAGGCCCGTACCGGCTGGAACTTCACGTCGTACGTCGCCAACGGTGACGTCACGGGAGACGGCATCGCGGACGTCGTCACCCGTGACTCGGGCGGCACGCTGTGGCTCTACCCGGGCACCAACAAGGCGACGACGGCCCTCTTCGGGACGCGGATCAAGCTGGGCACGGGCTACAACCAGTACAACCTGCTGTTCTGACCCGAACCCCGTAGCAGTGGTACGGCGGTCCTGCTCAGCCCTCGCAGCCGCAGGACTGCCGTGTCACCAGCCGTGACGGGAACACCTTCAGCCGCTCGCGGCGCGATCCCGCGACCCGCAGGCCGTCGTCGAGGACGAGGTCCACGGCCGCGCGGGCCATCGCGGGGCGGTCCGATGCGATCGTTGTCAGCTTCGGGTCGGCCAGGGCCGCTTCCTTGATGTCGTCGAAGCCGATGACACCCAGTTCGCGCGGTACGTCGATGCGCAGCTCGCGCGCGGCCCGCAGCAGGCCGATCGCCTGGTCGTCGGTGGAGCAGAAGATCGCGGGGGGACGGCGGGGCCCGGCGAGGATGCCGAGGGCGACCTGGTAGGCGTCGTAGCGGTTGTACGGGGCTTCGAAGAGGCGGCCCTCGGTCGGCAGGCCGGCCTCGGTCATCGCGCGCCGCCAGCCCTCGACGTGGTCGGAGACCGGGTCGCCGACGGCCGGCGTCGCCGCCGTACCGCCCATACAGGCGACGTATTCGTAGCCGTGCTCAAGGAGGTGGCGGACGGCGAGCTGGGCGCCGCCGAGGTCGTCCGTGACGACGGCCACGTCGTCGATCGCCTCGGGGCGCTCGTGGAGGAGGACGACCCGGGCGTCCCAGGCCTCGATCTCGGCGGCGGCGTTGTCGTTCAGCGCGTGGCTGACCAGGATCAGTCCGGAGACCCGCATCCCGAGGAAGGCCCGCAGATAGTGGACCTCGCGCTCGGCGATGTAGTCGGAGTTCCCGACCAGCACCATCTTTCCGCGCTCGGACGCGGCCTGTTCGACCGCGTGCGCCATCTCCCCGAAGAAGGGCTGGCGCGCGTCCGGCACGATCAGGCCTATGAGGTCCGTACGCCGCGACGCCATGGCCTGGGCCACCCGGTCGGGTCGGTACCCCAGCTCCTTGATCGCGGCGAGGACACGCTCGCGCGTGGCCGGGGCAACCGGCCGGGGTCCATTGTTGATGACATAGCTGACAACGGCGGTCGAGGTACCCGCCAGCCGCGCCACATCATCCCGAGTCACCTTGGCCACGCGCGGAGTCTACGCGGATGGACCCGCTCTGGGCAGGGCGTTTCGAAGCTTCTCTCAGCTTCCGCGCACCATCTCCGCGCGGAGCCGACACCGAGGAGCGACGCCCTGCCCGGAACGGTTACGCCTCGGCCGGGATCTCGGCGGCGTCCAGCGCGGCCGAATCGGCCGTACCGTCCGCATCCTCCGGCTTTGCGTCGGCGATGGCAGCGCTTGCCTTGAGCTTGGCCTCGTCGCCGCCCCGGTCACCCTTCTCCGGGGTAACGAATCGATAACCGACGTTCCGGACGGTCCCGATCAGCGACTCGTGCTCGACTCCGAGCTTCGCGCGCAGCCGTCGTACGTGGACGTCGACCGTGCGCGTGCCGCCGAAGTAGTCGTAGCCCCAGACCTCCTGCAGCAGCTGGGCGCGCGTGAAGACGCGGCCCGGGTGCTGGGCGAGGTACTTGAGGAGCTCGAACTCCTTGAAGGTCAGGTCGAGGACCCGGCCCTTGAGCTTGGCGGAGTACGTCGCCTCGTCCACGGAGAGGTCGCCGTTGCGGATCTCCATGGGGGAGTCGTCGTTGACGATCTGCTGGCGGCCCATGGCGAGGCGCAGTCGCGCCTCGACCTCGGCGGGGCCTGCCGTGTCGAGCAGGACGTCGTCGATGCCCCAGTCGGCGGTGACGGCCGCGAGGCCGCCCTCGGTGACGACGAGGATGAGCGGACAGCCCGGACCGGTGGACCGGAGGAGCTGACACAGGCTGCGCACCTGGGGCAGGTCGCGGCGGCCGTCGATCAGGATGACGTCGGCACCTGGGGTGTCGACGAGGGCGGGGCCTTCCGCCGGTGCCACGCGCACGTTGTGCAGCAGCAGGCCAAGGGCCGGAAGCACCTCCGTCGACGGCTGGAGGGCATTGGTCAGGAGCAGCAGAGAACTCATACGTCTGGTTCCTCCTCGGTCCCTGCGAGGACGTTTGCGGCACTGCGGCATTGCGGCGATGCTCTGTGCCGACGGGGGCTCTGTATCGCCGGTGGCCACCTGCGGTTTCCCGTGGCGTACCACTTCGTATACAACGCTCCCGAAAGCACAAAAGGACCCGGGGGCTTCGCTGCCCGAGTCCTCTGTCCAGCAGAATAGCCCACATGAGCGCTGGTACGGCAGGTCATGTGGCACGATCCACCGTTCGTCCGAACTCTGAGACGATCAGACGTACACCTTTGCGGACGTTTCTGCACACCGACGACGGGGTGACGATCGATTCCGTATACGAACCGGGGGCACCCGTATACGACGCCTCCCGGTCACCTTCCGGTGATCCGGTGTTCGTCGTGGCGCACGGTTTCACGGGCGATGTGGACAAGCCTCATGTGCGGCGCGTGGCCGAGGCGTTCCTCCAGTACGGGGCCGTGGTCACCTTCTCCTTCCGGGGCCACGGCGCCTCCGGCGGACGCTCCACCGTCGGCGACCGCGAGGTGCTCGATCTGGCGGCGGCGGTCGCCTGGGCGCGCGAGCAGGGGCACGCGCGCGTGGTCACCGTCGGCTTCTCGATGGGCGGTTCCGTGGTGCTGCGGCACGCGGCGCTCTACGGCTCTCAGGCGCACGCCGACGGCCGGAGGCGCGAGGGGCGCACAGAAGCGCACACGGACGCGGTGGTTTCCGTGAGTGCGCCGGCCCGCTGGTACTACAGAGGGACGGCCCCCATGCGCAAGCTGCACTGGCTGGTGACCCGCCCCGAGGGTCGACTGGTCGGCCGCTACGGCCTCAACACCCGTATCGAGCACAGGGGTTGGGACCCGGTCCCGCTCTCCCCGGTCGAGGCGGTCCCGCGCATCGCGCCCACCCCGCTCCTCATCGTGCACGGCGACCGCGACGGCTACTTCCCCGTCGACCACCCCCGCATGCTGGCCGACGCCGCCGGTGACCAGGCCGAACTCTGGCTGGAGCCGGGCATGGGCCACGCCGAGCACGCGTCCGCCGACGACCTGCTGGCCCGCATCGGGCGCTGGGGCAGTTCACAGGACGGTTAGCCTGACGGGTGTTGACGCCGGATCCGTCGACACCGGTCTACCGAGGAAGCGAGCACATGCCAAAGGTCACGGTGCGCTACTGGGCCGCCGCGAAGGCCGCGGCCGGCATCGCCGAGGAGCCGTACGACGCGGCCACCCTCGCCGACGCCCTCGCCGCCGTCCGCGAGCGACACCCCGGGGAACTCGCCCGCGTACTGCTGCGATGCTCGTTCCTCGTCGACGGTGACCCCGTGGGCACCCGCGGACATGAGACGGTACGGCTGGCCGAGGGCGGCACGGTCGAGGTGCTCCCGCCGTTCGCAGGAGGATGAGCGAAGCGATGAGCAACCAGCCGTACGAGGGCTACGACGAGGGTTACGACCCCTACGCACAGCAGCGTCAGCAGCCCCAACAGGCGCAGGCGTGGCCCGGCCACCAGCAGGCGTACGACGATCCGCAGGCGGCCCAGCAGTACACCCAGCAGTGGCAGGGCCAGACCTGGGACACCCAGGTCCAGCAGACCAGGCCCTCCGCGTCCGACCTGGCGTACTTCCCGCCGCAGAACTACCAAGCGGCACAGCAGAGTCACGACCCCTACGCCGAGCCCCCCAGACCTGAGGTCCCCGAGGCGCAGGCATCCACCGGAGAGGGCTACGGCCCGCCCTCCCTCGCCGGCAACGCCCGGATCACCGACGCCCAGCGGGCCCGCCTTGAGGGCCGTTCGCCGATCATCGAACCCGGGATGCAGCCGGCCGGCCTCACCGCCGTACTGGCGCTCCTGCTCTCCGTCACCGCGCAGGTCGGGTCGTACGCCCTCGTCGTACCGCTCGTCGTTCTTCAGGCGGTGACGGCCGCGGGCTGGTTCCGGCTGAACGGGATGTGGCCCGCGCGGCAGGGCATCGCGCTGGCCTTCGCGGGCGCGCTCGTCGCGGACGTGGCGCTGCTCGCGGCCGGGCGGGAGAACGGTCCCGCCGCGATCCTCGGCACCCTGGGTGTCTGGGTCCTGCTCTCCCTCGTCATGCAGCTGCGCTCGCACGCCGACCCGGACACCCGGATCACGAGCCTGATGGCGACGGTCGCCTCGGCGGCCCTGGCCATCGTCGCGGCCGGTCACCTCGCGGCCGACCCGGACGCGGTGACGGTCGGCGCGGCGGCGGTCGCGGTGGCGATCCTGGCCCGCGCGCTGCCGCTGCCGACCGTGGCGTCGGTCGTCGTCTCGCTGCTGGCGGCCGCGGGTGCGGGCATCGCCGTAGGAGGGATGACGGGCATGGGCGCGAAGGGCGCGCTGCTCGGCGCGGGCGCGGCGGTCTGCGCGCTGATCGGCCACCGGGTGGCGAGCTACGACTACCCGTCCCGCTTCGTCCACTTCACGGCCGGTGTGGCCCTCCCGCTCGCGGCGGCGGCCCCGGCGGTGTACCTGCTGGGACGGGCGCTCGTATAACGCGGGCGGCCAAGTGCCGTGTCGTAGGCGGCAGTTAAGAGCCCTGTCACAGGTGATCGACAATTTCGCGATACACGCGTCGGACAGGACTACTCTCGCGCTCGGCGGCCACTAGGTCGTCGTACCGCTTTCGTCGACGACTATCGGGTGGGGATCTCCGTACATGCGCGGGCTACGAATACTTCTGATCGTCGTGGTGATTCTGGGGGCTCTGTTCGTGGTCGTGGACCGGGTCGCGCTCCACTTCGCGGAGGAGGAGGCCGCGTCCAAGGTGAAGACCAGCGAGAACCTGGCCAGCACCCCCGACGTCTCCATCAAGGGCTTCCCCTTCCTCACCCAGGTCGCCTCCGGTGAACTGGACGACGTGGAACTCGGCGTCGGCCAGTACGAGGCCCCGACCGGCAACACGAGCGCCTCCGGCGGTGCCACCACGATCCGGATCGACGACCTCAAGGCCGACATGAAGGACGTCAAGTTCTCCAGCGGCTACAGCTCCGCCACGGCGGCCACCGCGACGGGCACCGCGAGCATCTCCTACGACCAGCTGCTCAAGGCCGCCAAGTCCGCGCCGACGCCCGTCTTCACCGGCGTCACGGCCCAGATCATCAGCCTCTCGGACGGCGGCGACGGCAAGATCAAGGCCGACATGAAGGTCACGGTCACGGGGGTCGGGACGACGACGTATCCGGTGCTCAGCACGGTCACCGTCGTGGGCAACACGGTGAAGGTGCACGCGGACAACCTGCCCAAGCTGGTCGTCGACCTCGCCGACTCCCGGGTCCGCTCGATCACCGACTTCCAGCAGACGCTCGACCAGCTGCCGGGCGGTGTGAAGCTGGACAGTGTGCAGGCCGCGAAGGGCGGTGTGGACATCAAGGTGAAGGGTTCGAACGTCCGGCTGGCCGGGTAGGTCGAGGTCCGGGTGGGCTGTGCCTGTCCGAGGGGCGAGACGGCGGTGTCCGTACGGCAGGGGAATTAACGGCCGAGCGAGCCCGGATTCCCCGCCGTAGAGCCCTTGCCGGCTTTCTCGTCTCACATCACGGACGATCGCGTCTCAAAATACGACACACCGGTGACATGCCCGGCGATCCGTCCCTACGATCGTCGTTATGAAGCGCCAGGCGGACGACCTCACGAAGCGGCGGGCAGTAGACCTGTGCCGCGTCGCCGCCATGCTCTGTCGCACTTTCTGAGCGGAAGCGCAGGCCTCCGTCTTCCCCCCCCCGTGTCCCTGATCAGGGACACCCGCGCGAGCGCGCACCCTTTCTCTCACGCACCGCACCGCCGTAACTGCCCCGGAGGAGAAAAGCATGAGCCGCAGTGACGTCCTGGTCGACGCCGACTGGGTCGAGGCCAACCTCGACAACCCGAGCGTGGCGATCGTCGAGGTCGACGAGGACACGTCCGCGTACGAGAAGAACCACATCAAGAACGCGATCCGGATCGACTGGACCAAGGACCTCCAGGACCCGGTACGCCGTGACTTCGTCGACCAGGAGGGCTTCGAGAAGCTCCTGTCCGGCAAGGGCATCGGCAACGACACGCTCGTGATCCTCTACGGCGGCAACAACAACTGGTTCGCGTCGTACGCGTACTGGTACTTCAAGCTCTACGGCCACGACAACGTCAAGCTGCTCGACGGTGGCCGCAAGAAGTGGGAGCTGGACGCCCGCGAGCTGGTCGAGGAAGTCCCCTCGCGCCCCACCACCGAGTACAAGGCCAAGCCGCAGAACACCGCGATCCGCGCGTTCCGCGACGACGTCGTGGCCGCCATCGGCGCGCAGAACCTGGTCGACGTCCGTTCGCCCGACGAGTTCAGCGGCAAGCTGCTCGCGCCGGCGCACCTTCCGCAGGAGCAGTCGCAGCGTCCGGGCCACGTCCCGTCCGCGCGCAACATCCCGTGGTCGAAGAACGCCAACGACGACGGCACCTTCCGTTCGGACGACGAGCTCAAGGAGCTCTACGCCGACGAGGAGGTCGACCTGGCCAAGGACACCATCGCGTACTGCCGTATCGGCGAGCGCTCGGCCCTGACCTGGTTCGTGCTGCACGAGCTGCTCGGTGTCGAGAACGTCAAGAACTACGACGGTTCCTGGACCGAGTACGGCTCCCTGGTCGGCGTTCCGATCGAGCTCGGCGCCAACAAGTAAGCAACCGCACCACCGCTGCGACCTGAAGGAAACCAAGACATGTGTGGAGCGAAGGCCGGCGGCCCCGACGCCTCGACGATCAAGCCCGGTGAGACCACCATCCAGGGCCAGGTGACCCGCAACGGCGAGCCGGTGACGGGTTACGTCCGGCTCCTGGACTCGACCGGCGAGTTCACCGCGGAGGTCCCGACCTCCGCGACGGGCCAGTTCCGCTTCTACGCGGCCGAAGGCACCTGGACCGTCCGCGCCCTCGTTCCGGGCGCCACCGCCGACCGCACGGTGGTCGCCCAGACGGGCGGCCTGGCGGAGGTCGCGATCGCCGTCTGATCGCCGTCCTGCTTGTCGAAGGGCCGCACCTCCTGAGGTGCGGCCCTTTCGCATGCGCGGGCCTACCCTGGAGAGATGCTGGCACGTCGCCGTCGCACCTACTTCGTCATGATGGGCATCTGCATCGGACTCTTCGTCCTGGCCTGGGGAGTCGTGCGGATCTGGTCGGTGCCCGCGGCCGTCGGGATGTGTGTGGTCGCGATGCTGATCCCGCCGGTCGCCGCCATGGTCGCCAACCGGCGCGGCCCCGACGACCGCTGGTGGGACGACCCGTCCGGCGATTCCAAGTCCGACGAGTGGTGGGACGAACTGGACGGCAAGAAGCGCCGCCCGTAAGGCACGCGGTGAGCGGGTAGGGGGCGGGCATGTCGCCTACGAGACTGTCCACCGTGGTGCTGGACGCGCGGGACGCGCACGAACTGGCCGGCTTCTACGTCCGCCTGCTCGGCTATGTGATCCGGGCCGAGGAGCCCGACTGGGTCCTGATCGGCCCACCCGACGGCGGCACCGGCCTCTCCTTCCAGACCGAGCCGGAGTACGTCCCGCCGGTGTGGCCCACCCGCACCCCCGGCGAGCAGCAGATGATGCTGCACCTCGACATCCAGGTCGACGACCTGGAGGGCGAGGTCGAGCGGGCCGTGGGCCTGGGAGCCACGCTGCACGCGCATCAGCCGCAGGACGACGTACGGGTGCTGCTGGACCCGTCCGGCCACCCCTTCTGCCTGTGGCGGGAGGAGCAGGGGGTGTGACCGAGGGGCGTGATCGTCTCGGCACCACGCGGTCACCGCACGCCGCGGGTCAACCGGAGGCGGGGCGCAGGTTGTTCATGAGCAGGCCGAGGGTGAACTCGAAGCGGTCGGGTCCGGTGCCGGAGATCAGCTCGGCGGCATGGCGCCGGGTCTGCGGGAATTTCTCGGCAGGCAGCGCGGTGAAGTGGTCCAGCAACTCCTCGTGGCTGAGCACCCATTCCGGGTCCTGGTGCCGGTGCCGTTGCCGGACCAGTGACTGTTCCAGGGCGTACGCGCTGACGTAGAGGGACAGCGCGTCGCGGGCCCAGCCGGCCGTCCTCGGTTCGATGCCGCCCGCGAGCAGGATCGCCAGGATTCCCTCGCCGACCCGCAGCGTCTCCAGGCTGGTCGGCACCATGGCCAGCGCGGCGCGCGAGACTCCGGGGTACTTCAGGTACAGGTCGCGGATCTGCGTGTACACCCCGAGCAGTTGCTCGCGCCAGGCGGCCGGGTCCGGTTCGGGGAGCACGACCTCGGCGTAGAGCCTGCCGATCAGCAGGTCGTCGATGTCGTCCTTGTTGACGATGTGCGCGTACAGCGACGACGGGCCGGTGCCGAGCACGGCGGCGACCCGGCGGATGGTCAGCGCGTCGTATCCCTCGGTGGCGACGACCTCCAGGGCGGCGTCGGTGATCCGCTCGACGGTGATCGGCTTCTTGCGGGCTGCGCGGCGTTGGCGGGGATCGCGGGGATCGGCTGGCATGCCGACCACCTTACCTTGACACGAACTTAGTTCGTTGGGTAGAACTTAGATCGTCAGAACGAACTAAGTTCGTCAGTCAGGCGGACCTGGTTCGTGGCGGGTCGATTTTCCGGAGGTGTGTGTGATGAGAGTTTCCGTAGTCGGAGCCGGTCTGGGAGGCCTTGCTCTCGCGCAGGGTCTGCGTGGTGCCGGCATCGAGGCCGACGTGTTCGAGCGCGACCCGGGGATCGTCGCCCGGTTCCAGGGCTACCGGCTCGTGCTGAACCCGACCGGTTTCCGGGCGGTGCGCGACTGCCTGCCGACGCGCTGGCACCCGCTGCTGGACGAGATCGTCATGGACGCCTCCGCCGAGCAGCTGATCCTGGACCCGAAGCTGAACGAGATCGGCAGGCTCGGCGCGGGCCGGACCGGCATCGTGGTCGACCGGCAGGTGCTGCGACACCTGTTGCTGACAGGTCTCACCGTGCACACCGATGCCGCGCTGACCGGCTACGACGTACTGGCCGACGGCACTGTCCAAGCCCGGTTCGCCCACCGCGACCCGGCCACCGCCGACCTGCTCGTCGGCGCGGACGGCGTCACCTCCGCGGTCCGCGGGGTGCTGTCGCCGCGGACCACCCCGACCGACACCGGCGTCCGGTTCGTCATCGGCCGCACCCCGCTGACCGACGAGTTCGCCGGCCTGTCCAAGGCGTACGGCTCGAAGATCGCGGGCGACGGCGTCAGCCTGCTGCTCGGCGCGATGCGCTTCCGCACCCCGCCGAAGCAGGCCGCCGAGCGACTGGCCCCCGACGTCACGCTGCCCGACATCGGCGACTACGTGCGCTGGGCCATGATCCTGCCGTCGAACGGCTCGCTGGAGGAGCTGACCGCGCAGGACGCCGTGCTGTCCAGGATGGAGGGCTGGCACCCGGAGCTGCGCGCGCTGATCGAGCAGGCCGACCCGGACAACAGCGCGCTGCTGTCCATCCGGGTGGTCAAGCCTGGTGAGCGCTGGGCGTCCGGCCCGGTCACGCTGCTCGGCGACGCGATCCACGCGACCTCCCCGACCGGGGGCAACGGCGCGAACACCGCGCTGCGCGATGCGGACCTGCTGCGCCGCTGCCTGATCGAGGCCGACGGAGGCCGCCGGGATCTGCTCGGCGCGGTCGGCGACTATGAGCGGCAGATGTTCGAGTACGGCGCGGAGGCCGTGCGCAGCAGCCTTGAGAAGCTGCCCACGTTCGCGCCTGAAGCGAAACTGTCCTGAGGCGTTCCGGGTGTTGATGTGGACGCCTGCGCACTCACGTCGTCGCGATGATCGCCATCAGCAGGCCGCCGATGCACATCGCGGTGAGCGCGCCGGTCCAGAAGGCGTCCTCACGCAGGGCCCGGGGTGCGCGGAACCGCCGTCGGCGGCGGGCGGGTGTGGGTACGGGTACGGGTGCGGCGGGTGGTCGTGCGGGGGGCTTCTGCTGTCGTACGACGGGCAAGGGTGCCGTCGGCATGAGCGGGGGCGGTACCGCCTGGGCCGGGGGGACCTGGATCAGCTGGTGAGGGCGGGGGCGGTTCATACGGGGTGGACCTCGCTGCGGTGTTTGCGGAGCAGGACGTTCGCGTCGGTCTCGGCGCTGTAGTCACACGCGGTGCGTGCCGCCGCCCGGACCTCGGCCAGTTCCGCGCAGCCGGCGCACCCCGGGGCCGGCTGCGGCGGTACGGCGACCAGGAACGGGGCGTCGGTGCGGGCGCGGTAGTTGGCCGCGCGGACCCCGGCGCGTAGGCGCTCCGCGTCCGTGGCCGGGCGGAGTGCCCCGGGGTCGGCCTGCCATTCGCGCCCACCGCCGACGGGACGCAACAGGGCGTAGGGCCCGGCCTTGTCCTGGTACTCGCCGACCGTGTCGGTGGCCGGGTCGTAGAGCAGCGTTCCGGGTTCCATCGGCACCTCCTCCTCTTCCTCTTTGTGTAACTTCCATACGGAATGCGACAGTTGCAATACTCTGTGCATTCCTGGGTGTGTTACGAGGATGACCCAGGGCGGAGGCGAACGCAGCGTCAACGGGCTCAACTTCCGTGCCTGGCGCGCCAAATTCCACAAATTCCACATCAGCAGGAGGTCGCGATGCCGCAACGGCTGGTGGTCACGGAGATGAGCCATGAGCCCAGGAAGCGGTTTGCTGAAGAGGTACGGAGGCTGCGGGTCGAACGGGGCCTGAGCTTGCGGGACTTGCAGAAGGCGGTGGGGTGGGACTCGTCGTTGTTCGGCAAGATGGAGCGCGGGGGCACGTTGGGTGGGCCCGAGGTCGTGCAGGCGCTGGATCAGTACTACGGCACGGGGCCGCTGCTACTCACCTTGTGGGAGTTGGCAGTTGGTGACCCGACCCAGTTCAAGGAGCAGTACCGGCGCTACATGATGCTGGAGGCCGAGGCGGCCAGCATGTGGCACTACGCGGTGAGCGCGCCGCCCGGCCTGCTCCAGACGGACGGGTATGTGCGCGAAGCGCTCGGGGTGGGCTGGCTCAAGAGCCACGAGGTGGACCAACAGGTCGAGGCGCGCGCAGGGCGACGGACTTTGCTGGAAGGGGAGGACGCGCCCTCGTTCCGAGCCGTCCTCTCCGAGGCGGTACTGCGCACGCCCCTGCGTGATGTGCGGGCATGGCGGGACCAGTTGGAGCACCTGGTAGCGATCGCGGAACGTCCGAACGTAACGATCCAGGTGCTGCCGTTAAGCATTGGCCCGCACGGTCTGATGAACACCGCCGTGATGTTCCTGCGGCTGCTCGACGGCCGCACGGTCGCCTACGCCGAAAACGACCTGCGTGGCGAACTGATCGAGGAAAACACCTCAGTTGAAGAGCTTCAACGTAGGTACGATTCGGTGCGTGACCTGGCGCTGTCTCCGGCCGAGTCGCGAACGTTCATCCTGAGGATGCTGGAGGAAGTCCCTTGCGAGCCATCGACCTAAACGGTGTGACGTGGCGGAAGAGCAGCTACAGCAACACGAGTGGCGGCGAGTGTGTCGAGGTCGCCTCCAACCTCCCCCTCGTCCCCGTCCGGGACAGCAAAAACCCCACCCACGGCACCCTGATCTTCGGCGTCGAGGCCTGGTCGGAGTTCGTGAACTCGGCCAAGGGGCAGGCTCAGTAGACCAACGCCTGCGTACCGTCGGCCATAACCTCCTGCACGAACACCTGCGCCCCGGCGATCCGCACCCCCTCGATGACATCCTTCTCGGCGATGTCCCGGCGGGCCGCGCACTGCGTGCACAGGGTGATGCGGCCCGCGGCCAGGATCGAGTCGATCAGGTCGGGCAGCGGGGCGGCGTGCGGGAGTTCGAACTCGGCGGCGCGCCCCGGCAGGGCGAACCACGCGGATTCGCCGGTGAGCCAGAGCGAGACGTCCACTCCGCTGGCTACGGCGACCGCGGCCACCGTGAACGCCTGTGAGCAGCGTTCGGGGGCGTCGGCCCCCGCCGTCACCTTGATCACGAGCTTCTTCGACATGACCGAATCGTAATCAACTCCCTTACAACTCCCTGCGTTGGCCATGGGTCTCCTGTGCGCGCATATGGAATGCGCACGTCATGTTCCGTGGGGGACGTTTTGGAAGTACCGGAAGTTTCCATCGAAGAAGTACCCGCGCCGGAGCCGGAGTTGGGCCCGGAACGGGAGCCGGAGTCGGGGCCCGCGCCCCGCCCGCGCCGCCGGGGCCGTACCACCCTTCTCATCGCCGTCGCCGCCGTGCTGGGTGTCGTAGCCGGTACCTGTACGGGTTTCCTCGTGCAGGCGAACCGCGCACCCGACGCGCTGCCCTCGCTCTCGCAGACCACGCTCATCCAGGCGAAGGGACCGGCGCCGGAGCCGTTGTCCGCCGCCCAGGACCGTGAGGTCAAGGTCGACGGCGACCTGCGCAAGCTGCTGCTGAAGAGGCCGAGCGGGGCGCGGGACGCGGACTACACCACCGGGGAGGACGGTTGGCTGGACCTGGCCGGATACGCGGAGATGTACGACAGGCCGGCCAACGCCTTCCCTGAGCTCGTCGCCGACGAGTTCCGCCGCGCGGCTGTCGCGAACTGGCGGGAGGGCAGCTCGCTCTACGTCGAGATCCGGCTCGTGCAGTACCGCCAGCAGGACCAGCTTGTCGTCGCCGACTCCGCGAGCAGCGCCTACACCTACGCCGAGAACAAGCCCCACACCGACAGCTGGCCCATCCCGGGCACCGGTGACGGGATGGCGTACGTCCACAACTCGCCGGACCGCGAGGCCGGTTACACGGATGTCTACAACGCCGACGCGCACGCCTGGCGCGGTGACATCGAGATGGAGATCTGGGTCTCCTCCGGGAGCCCCGTCCCCAAGAAGAAGATCATGGATCTGGCCAAGCGGCAGATGGAGCGGCTGTGACCATCGAGAACCCCGAACCGGTCGGCAGTTCCGAGGAGTTGACTCCGGATGCTGTCAAGAAGTCGGTGCGCAAGGGCCGTATCGCGGCGATCGCCGGGGTGGTGCTGCTGAGCCTCGCCGTGGTCGGCGGGGTCGGGTACACCGTCGTGACCGTGAACGGCGCGGACCGGGACGCGGGCGACACCGTATGGACGTTCCCGAAGGTGTCCGAGGAGAAGGCGACGGGCACGGCGAAGGCGACCGGGCTCGCGGCGGCGCTCGTGCCGTACGCCCTCGACGACGGGTGGAGCGAGGGGCCCGACATCGCGCAGTACGGCTATGACGCCTCGTTCACCGGGGCGCAGGCGACGGCGATGCGCAAGGAGGCGCTGAAGGAACTCCCGCTCAAGCAGCGCAAGCCGTTGGAGAAGGAGATCGACAAGCAGCACACCAAGGGCCTGGCGATGCGCAGTTACGTCAGCACCAACCAGCAGTCGACCGGCTACACGGACAAGGCGGCGACGGTGAACATCGTGCTGGCCCAGATCGGGGACACGGCGGCGGTACGGAGCGCGTCCCGCTTCCAGAACGAGTTCCTCGACGCCCTGGGCGTCTTCCGCCCCGGTCCGACGATCAAGGGCTACAAGAACGCCGAGTGCTTCCTCTCCCCGAAGGACACCGAGGAAAAGATCGACTCGATCTTCTGCTCCGCCTACCAGGGCGAGGTCCTGGTCACCCTCACGGCGGAATCCTCCAAGCCCATGCAGACCTCCGCCATCGCGCACCTGCTCAAGGACCAACTCGACCGCATCAAGGACCCGGGGGAGGCGGTATGACCGACCAGCAGCAGGACACAACACCCAGGGAGCCCGCCCTGGCTCCGCCCCCCGCCGACTCCTCGGCCACGTCGACGACGACGGAGCGCGCGGCCGTCCCGACGGCTCCGGAGTCTTCGGCAACACCGGCGACCTCTGAGCCCTCGGCGGCCTTGGAGCCCTCGGCCACACCGCCGCCCACGGAGCCTCCGGCCGTCCCGGCCGCCTCCGAGTCCTCGGTTGCTTCGGCGATGGAGGAGCCTTTGGCCGCTCCGCCCGCCGCGGAGTCCTTGGCGGCACCGGCTGCCACAGAGCCCTCGGTGATACCGGCGGGCATGGAGCCCTCGGCCGTACGGGCAGTCACGGAGCCTCTGGCTGTTCCGGCTGCCCCCGAGCCTCCGGCAGTTCCGGCGGCCGCCTCTGCCGAGCTTCCGGTTGGCACGGGGGTCGTACAACCCCCGCTCAGCCCGGACGCTCCCGAAGCCCCGCCCCTTCCGGCTCTTCCGCCCGCCACGGAACCGCTCATCCCGCTCACCCCCGCCAAGAAAGATCGTCGCGTCCTGCGTGCGGTCCTCCGCTGGACCGCCGCCGTGGTCGTCTTCGCGGTGGTCGGGGCCGGGACGGCGTACGGGATCACCGACATGAAGCGGACGGACGTGCCCGGGCTCGGGACGGCTTCGGACGGGCGGTGGGACTATCCCGTGCTCAGCAAGCCGCCGCTGCCGGCGGGCAGCCCGGGGCCGTTCGCCGAGGCCAACACCGCGGAGGTCCATTTCGCGGATCTGCGGGCGCTGGTGCTGCCGGCACCGAAGGGGGCCACCGGGGACAAGGCACTCGACGGCAATGACGGTTGGCTGGCCACGAAGACGTTCCTCGCCGAGCTCTCGTCCGGCGACGACCGGACCGAGCTCGCGCAGAAGCTGACCGACGACGGCCTGCGGCACATCGCGGCGCGCGGCTGGACCACCCCGGACGGCACGCACACCCGGATCTACCTGCTCCAGTTCGACACGGCGACGGTCGCCGACGGCATGGTCGGGGGAAACCTGGGCGGATACGCGGCCCCCACCTATCCGGTGCACGGCGCCGACAGCTACGAGCCGGACGACGACTTCCCGGACGCGGCCAAGATCACGGACGTCTCGCTCGTCCCGTACACCGAGGCGAAACCGTACGGCCCCGAACAGATCCGGCTCGCGTTCCTCACGGCTGGCGACACCGTCGCGATGATCGTGCAGTCGAGGAAGGGCGAGGCGAACGGCATCCCGTTCCAGCAGACGGTGACGCTCCAGAGCCAGCTGCTCGGCTAGCCGTACCTCGCAGAGAAGGCCGGGCTCCAGCCGCGTAAGCTGGGGCCCGGCCTTATGCACATGTACACGCATCGCACCACGCTCATCCGAGGAGCACCCGTGGAGATCTTCTTCGAAACCCTGCTGGTCCTGGTCTGCGTCGGCGTTCTCGCCTTCGCCGGACTGAGCGTGAAGAAGCTGTACCAGGGCCAGCGCTGACCCCCACCGAGGAACTGCTGACGTCATGATCGAGATCCCGTCCGACCTCCACAAGGACCTGGTCCCCCTCGTCTTCCTGCTCGGCGAGTGGGCCGGCGCGGGCGTGCACGACTTCCCCGGCTCCGAGAAGTGCAACTTCGGCCAGGAGGTCTCCTTCACGCACGACGGCCGCGACTTCCTGGAGTACCGCTCCCACACCTGGGTCCTGGACAACGACGGCAACAAGGTCCGCCCCCTGGAGACCGAGTCCGGCTTCTGGCGCATCGACGCCGACCGCAAGGTCGAGGTCACGATGACCCGCGACGACGGCGTCGTCGAGATCTGGTACGGCGAACTCGCCAAGCAGAAGCCCCAGATCGACCTGGTCACGGACGCCGTCGCCCGCACCGCCGCCTCCGGCCCCTACACCGGCGGCAAGCGCCTCTACGGCTACGTCAAGAGCGACCTCATGTGGGTCGGCGAGAAGCAGACCCCCGAGGTCGAACTCCGCCCCTACATGTCCGCCCACCTGAAGAAGATCGTCACCCCGGACGACGTCGAGCGCTGGGCGAAGGCCCTCCCGGACGACATGCCGGACGACGGGATCGCTTTCTTCAAGTAGTTCTACACTTCCAGTGTGGTGAGCACCGACTGGAAGAGTGACCTCAGGCAGCGCGGCTACCGGCTGACGCCGCAGCGGCAGCTCGTGCTCGAAGCCGTGGACACCCTGGAGCACGCGACCCCCGACGACATCCTCATCGAGGTGAGGAAGACGGCGTCGGGGGTCAACATCTCCACCGTGTACAGAACCCTGGAGCTCCTCGAAGAGCTCCAGCTGGTCAGTCACGCGCACCTGGGGCACGGGGCGCCGACGTACCATCTCGCGGACCGGCACCACCACATCCACCTCGTCTGCCGTGACTGCACGAACGTCATCGAGGCCGATGTCGAGGTGGCCGCCGAGTTCCGGGCCAAGCTGCGGGACACGTTCGGCTTCGAGACGGACATGAAGCACTTCGCGATCTTCGGCCGCTGCAAGGACTGCACGGGCAAGAGTGCGACCGCTAAGACTTCAACTACCGAGTCGTAGGCTTACCCGTATGAAGAGCTCCCTGTTGTCCCTGCCCGGCGCCGTCCCCGCCGAAGGAGTGGACGAAGGCGTCGCCGCCCACTACGGCGATCTGTTCCGTGAGCAGCGCACCCTCGCCGACGGCACCGGTTTCGTCGACCTCTCGCACCGCGGGGTCGTCGCCGTCACCGGCGACGACCGGCTGAGCTGGCTGCACCTCCTGCTCACCCAGCACGTCAGCGACCTCCCCACCGGCGTCGCCACCGAGGCCCTGATCCTCTCCGCGCACGGCCACATCGAGCACGCCCTGTACCTCGTCGACGACGGCACCACGGTGTGGATGCACACCGAACCCGACACCCAGGAGGCGCTGATCGCCTACCTGGAGTCGATGAAGTTCTTCTACCGCGTCGAAGTCACCGACCGCACAAGCGAGTTCGCGGTCGTCTACGTCCCCGCCGGCTCCATCGCCGAGGTCCCGGCCGGTGCCGTCGTACGCGAGACGCCGTACGGCCGCGATCTCTTCCTCCCGCGCGAGGACCTGGAGTCGTACGCCGAGAAGTCGGGCCCCCCGGCCGGGATCCTCGCCTACGAGGCGCTGCGCGTCGAGCACCACCGCCCCCGCCTCGGCTTCGAGACCGACCACCGCACCATCCCGCACGAGCTGGGCTGGATCGGTACGGCGGTGCATCTGCAGAAGGGCTGCTATCGGGGGCAGGAGACCGTCGCCCGCGTGCAGAATCTGGGCAAGCCGCCGCGCCGCCTCGTCTTCCTCCACCTCGACGGCAGCGAGGTCCATCTCCCGGGCCACGGCACGGAGTTGAGGCTCGCGGAGGAGGGGGTGGACGGGCGGAAGATCGGGTTCATCACGACGTCCGTACGGCACCACGAGCTGGGGCCGATCGCGCTCGCGCTGGTGAAGCGGAACGTGCCGTTGGACGCGCCGCTGCTGGCCGACAACACGGCGGCCGCCCAGGAAGTAGTCGTAGAGCCCTAGTTGTGGGGTTTTGGTTGTGGGGTCTCAGAGGTCGATCACCACGGTGAACGGGCCGTCGTTCGTGAGGGAGACGCGCATCTGGGCGCCGAAGCGGCCCGTCGCCACCGTGGCGCCCAGCGAACGGAGTTGGGCCACGACCTCGTCGACGAGGGGCTCCGCGATGTCGCCGGGGGCCGCCGCGTTCCAGGTGGGGCGGCGGCCCTTGCGGGCGTCGCCGTAGAGCGTGAACTGGCTGATGACGAGCAGCGGCGCGTCGATGTCGCTGCACGACTTCTCGTCGTGGAGCATGCGGATCGACCAGAGTTTGCGGGCCAGTTGGGCCGCCTTCTCCTTGGTGTCCTCGTGGGTGACGCCGACGAGGACGCACAGCCCCTCGCCGTCGACCGCCCCGACCGTCTCGCCGTCGACCACGACACTCGCGCTGTCCACTCGCTGCACCACTGCTCGCATGGTTCCCATGATGCCGTGCGGACGAGAACGGCTCCCGGCAGGCCTATTTTTGATCCTTAACCCCCCATCTGGGGCCGTTCGGGGGCACTCGGTCACATAGCGGCCAGTTGGGGTGGCACGATGCTGTCCACACGCCGGTCGAGGGGACGGTTCAGGCACATGAGCACACCGAGTACCGGGCAGCCCCATGGGCCTGTCTCGCTGATCCGCGCGGGAGGGGCGGCCACGCGCCGCCCGCCCGTGCAGCGCGTCGACAGCCCGCTGCTGCCCGCCGAACCGCCCGCACCCGACCTGACCGCGCTACGGCTCCCGGAGCTGCGCGCGCTGCGCCGCGACGCCCAGCGGGACGAGGCCGATCTGAGTTACGTACGACGGCTGCTCCAGGGCCGGATCGACATCCTGCGCGCCGAACTGGCCCGGCGCTCCCCGGCCGGCGCGGCGTCGGTGGTCGACCGGCTGTCGGAGATCCTCACCGACGCCCCCGCCCGGCACCGCTCCTCGGCCCGGCACGTCACGCTGGGCACGCCGCACAGTGAGGAGTACCGGCTGCTGGCCGCGGAGATGCTGGCCGAGGTCGAGCTGTCCGACCTGGAGGCCCGCACGGACCTGGAGCTGACCACGGCGATGGGCCGCCTGGTCCGGTACGAACAGCAGGTGTCCCGGCGCCGTCAGCTCCTCCAGCACACGGCCGACGGCTGTAGCGCGGAGATCGCCCGCAGGTACCGTGAAGGAGAGGCACAGGTGGACGACCTGCTGACGTGAGTGACGTGAGGGGCCCGATGTGACGGCTGAGGGTACGGAGATTGTCGACGGGGCCCCTCCGGTGCTGGCGGAGGTGGTCCGCTCCGGCTTCGTCGAGAGCCGGCACCGGGGCAGCCTGGTGGTCCTGGCGGCGGACGGTTCGGTGGAACTGGCCCTGGGTGACGTGACGACCCCCGTCTTCCCCCGCTCCTCCAACAAGCCGATGCAGGCGGCGGGCGTCCTGCGCGCGGGCCTCGACCTCACCGGCGAGCGCCTCGCGATCGCCGCGGCGAGCCATTCCGGCGAACTCTTCCACCGCGATCTGGTACGCCGACTCCTTTCCGAACACGGCCTGGACGCAGGCCAGTTGCAGTGCCCGCTGGACCTCCCCCTCGACCCCGTCGAGCAGGAGACGTACCTGGCCTCGGGCGCCGTGCGCGACCGGATCGCGATGAACTGCTCCGGCAAGCACACGGCGATGCTGGCGGCGAGCGCGCTGCGGGGCTGGCCGTTGGAGTCGTACTTGGACCCCGATCATCCGCTCCAAAAACTTATCCACAGGGTTGTGGAGGAAGTGTCGGGCGAGCGGGTCGCGGCCGTGGGTACGGACGGCTGTGGCGCCCCGTTGATGGCGATCAGCTTGACGGGGCTCGCTCGGGCCTTCCGTTTCTTCGTCCTGGCGGCCCCGGGTTCGGCGGAACGCCGGGTCGCCGACGCGATGCGGGCTCACCCCGAGTACGTCGCCGGCACCCGGCGTCCCGACACGTGGCTGATGCGCGCGGTACCGGGTCTGCTGTCGAAGATGGGCGCGGAGGCGGTCCAGGCGGTCGCCCTTCCGGACGGACGGGCACTGGCGTTCAAGGTGGAGGACGGGGCGGGGCGGGTGTTGGGGCCGGTGCTACGGCGAGCGCTGGGCCTGATGGACGTAGCGGTCGGGGAGATCGGGAGGGCGGTTGTGTTGGGCGGGGGGCGTGAGGTGGGGGAGATCCGGGCGGTGTTCTAGGGGGCCGGGAGTGGGGTCGGGGGCGGCGTCGGGGGCGGGCCACTCGCTTCTTGGCCAGTGTCGGGCTTCCGCGGCCCGAGTAAAGGGCGCTCCCTGCGGTCGCGTCGGCTGCGCCGATTCCGCTGCGCTCCACCCTTGACTCGGTCCGCTCCAGCCCGTTTGAGAAGCGAGCGAGCGGCCCGGAGGAACGGGCGGCCAAGGTGGGCAGGCCCCTACCTGTACTGCGTCGCGGGCCGGGGTGAGGGGACGCGCTCGCGTCTCGCCAGCACGCCGGGCTGGCTCAGCGGCCAACCCCCGGTGGGTGGGTGCTGGAAGCCGGGGGTAAATCTAACCACCGTAGCGACCTTTGACCGGTTAGAAATGGCCCCAGCTTCCAGAGAGGAAAGGGCTGAGGGTGCGGGGGGCGCGCTTCTGACTTTCACTCCGGCCGCCGCTTTGGCTGTCCCCCGTTCACTCTTTCAGCGAGGGCGGCCTCACTCAGCCCGTCCGGCGTTTGAGGACGAGGCCGTTCAGGCCGAAGCGGGGGTCTGGGGGCGGCAGCCCCCAGGGATGGGACGGGTAGGGGCGGCGGGGGCGAGAAAAATCCCCGAGACACCCCGCCGCTCGCACACCTAGCGTGATCCCATGACCAGTCACCCCCAGGATCTCGCCGTCCGCCCCGTCACCGAGCCCGAGATCCCCGACTGGATCCGCGCCCTGAACACCGGTTTCCTCCGCACCCCGTCCCTCTCGGACGAAGAGATCGCCGACCGCAGCAGTTACATCGACCCGTCCCGCACCCTCGGCGCCTTCGACGGCCCCCGCTGCGTGGCGACCTTCCGCTCCTTCCCCCAGGAACTCACGGCGGTAGGCGGCACCCCGGTCCCCGCGGACGCCATCTCGAACGTCACCGTCACCGTCACCCACCGCCGCCGAGGCCTACTGACCCGCATGATGGCCCAGGACCTGTCGGCAGCGAAGGAACGCGGCGACGTAGTGGCCACCCTCATCGCCGCCGAGTACCGGATCTACGGCCGCTACGGCTTCGGCCCCGCCACCTCGGTGACCCAGTGGGACATCGACGTGACGAGGGCGGGCCTGGACCCCCGCTGGTCCGCCCCGGAGGACGGTGGCCGCATCGACCTGGTGGACGGCGAGGACGTACGCAGACTCGGCCCCGAACTGCACGAGCGCCTGCGCCGCACCCAGCCCGGCGCGGTCAACCGCGACGACCGCTGGTGGCAGGTCAACACGGGCGCCGTACGCCTGGAGCGCGCGCCGTGGACGGAGCTGTTCTACGCCGTCTACCGCGCGGCGGACGGTGAGGTGGAGGGTCTGGCCGCGTACGTCTGCGACGACACCTGGACCGACGCCAAGCAGCCGTTCGACACGGCCACGGTGAAGGGGCTGATCGCGACCACCCCGGCGGCCGAACGGGCCCTGTGGCACCACATCTGCTCGATCGACTGGGTGGCGAAGGTGAAGTCGGGCTGGCGTGCCCCCGACGACCTGCTGCCCCTCCTCCTCCCGGACCCGCGCGCGGCGACGATCACGACCCAGGCGGACTGGCTGTGGGTGCGGGTCCTGGACGTCGTACGGGCCATGGAGGCGCGGTCGTACGAGGGGGAGGGCACGTTGGTGTTCGAGGTGGTCGACGGGGCCGGGCTTGCCGGTGGGCGCTACCGGTTGGAGGCGTCGGCGCAGGGTGCGGCCTGTACGCCGACCACGGAGAGCGCCGAACTCACCCTTGATGTAGGGGAGTTGGGGACGCTGTGGCTGGGGGACGAGTCGGTGGTGCGGCTTGCCGCGTTGGGGCGGGTGCGGGAAGAACGAGCGGGCGCCGCCCGTGTGGCCGACGCCCTGCTGCGTACGTCCAGGCGGCCATGGTGCCCGGACATCTTCTGATCCTGAACGACCTTTCCGCTGGTGCCTGTTGATGGACTGGACTCATCCGTAGCTGTAGCTGTAGCTGTAGCTGTAGCTGTTCAGTTGTGGTTGTGGTGCCGGCCGCCGGGCTCTCGGCTCCCCTCCAGGAGAGAGACCCAGGCGGCCAAGTCAGTCAAGTTGGTGACCAACTCTCTTCTAGTTATCTCCTCTTGGGTACGTCTCATAACCACCTTTCCTTGAACTGCCCAAAGATGGCGGGAAGTTGTAGTGTTTGGTCGTGGACCCGGAACACGCCACCGTCAATGGACGGACGAGGTCACCACGGCCACAGTGGTCACACCGCGAGCTGGCCGACGAGCTGCGCACCCGGATCAGGTCCGGTGTACTGCGGCCCGGCCAGCGCATGCCCACCCAGGCCAAGCTGGCGGACGAGTTCGGCGTCGAGCGCGGGGCCGTACGACAGGCACTGCGCATCCTGCAGTCCGAGCGACTGCTCACCAACGTGTCCAAGGGCAGCCCGGCGACTGTGGCCCCCGACCTCAACCTGGCCCTGACCGGCCCGGGAGCCCCGCCGCAGCCCACGATGGTCGGCCTGGGGCCGCGCATTTCGGAGGCCTTCGCGCAGCCGCACGTCGAGATAGAGGCGCTGTGTCTGACGGCGGTCTCGCTCACGCTGGCCATCGGCGAACCGCTCCGTCAGATCCATGCCGGACGTCTGAAACCGGCCAAGGTCGACGTCCGGGTGCTGCTGCCGAGCAGCGACATCGACCTCGCCTTCCCCTCCCGCGTGGACGCCCCGGCCGACAGCCGGCTGCAACGCCGCTGGCTGGCCCAACGCAACGCCCAGGGACAGGTGTTGAAGCACAACATGCTCGCGTTACGCGCGACGCACGGCATCGACGTGCACATCACGTTCCGCGCGCTGCCCTTCACCCCGCCGGTGAAGCTGTACCTGCTCAACGGCTCGGAGGCGCTCTTCGCCTACTACACGCTGACCAAGGGCGAGGCGGAGATCGGCCACGAGCAGGTGGAGATGTACGACGCGGAGGGCACCCAGTCGATGCTGTTCGCCTTCGACCAGGGCGCCGGGTTGCGGGACACGACGTTCGTGGAACAGTCGCACCTGTGGTTCAACGCACTGTGGGAGACGATCAGTTCGGAGCTCACGCTGACACCCACGAGCTGATCGCCTCCCGCAGTGGCTGACCTGATGTGACCTTGGGGGCGGCCTTCGGGTCGTACGGTCACAGGGCCGGTCCGGTGACCAGCAGGGCCAGGACGACGGCCCCGATGGAGCTGATGGCCGGGCTCTTGGCCTTGATGCCGATGGAGAGCAACAGCAGGCCGATGATCCCGGTGGCGCCGTACTTCCACTGGACGATCTGCTCGAAGCCGACGACGAAGACGGCGGAGAGGAGGGCGATGGCAGGCACGGTGGTTCCCCCTTCGGGCTGTGGAAGCAAAACTTCCACCAACTTGGAGAAGTTGGCAGCCAACTCTGCTTAAGTTGTTCCCGATTGGCACCTACTCACACCTACTTACAATCAGGTTCCAAACAACTCCCCTTAGATGGGACAGAGTTATACCGTTTGGTCGTGACCCAGGAGAACGTGGCAGTGAACGGCAGCAGAAGCTTCTCGCCCCAGGAGATCGCCGACGCCCTACGCGACCGCATCCGCACCGGCGACCTCAGGGCAGGAGACCGCCTGCCCACCCAGGCCGACCTGGCGGAGGAGTTCGGGGTCGAACGAGGCGCCGTACGCCAGGCGTTGCGACTCCTCCAGGAGGCGGGCCTCCTGACCAACGTGAGCAAGGGGAGTCCGCCGCGGATCGCGGTGCCGCCGGCGCCGGCAGCGGGCGAGCCCCAGCCGACCATGGTCGGCCTGGCCCCGCGCCTGTCGGACGCGTTCGCGGCATCGAACGTACGCGTGGACGTCGTGTGCCACACGGCGGAGACACTGATGCTGGCCCTGGGCGAACCCCTCCGCCAGATCCACGAGGGCCGCCTCGGCCCCCAGTCGATCGAGGTCCGCATCCTGGTCCCCTCCAAGGAGATCACCCTCGCGTTCCCCGTCCCGGCCGACGGCAGTGGCGAGGACAACTCGGTCCACCAGCGCTGGCTGTCGATGCGCAACGCCCAGGGCCAGGTACTCCAGCACAACCTGCTGGCCCTGAGAGCCACGCACGGCATGGACGTACACGTCACCTTCCGCGCCCTGCCCTTCACCCCACCCGTGAAGCTCTACCTCCTCAACGGCCAGGAGGCGCTGCTCGGTTACTACTTGCTGACGCGGCGGGAGGAGGAGTACGGCAGCCAGACCCTGGACATGTACGACGCCCTCGGCTCCCAGTCCCTCCTCTTCTCCTTCCAGCGGCAGAGCGGCGAGCGGGACGCCGCGTTCGTGGATCAGTCGCAGCTGTGGTTCGACGCCCTCTGGGAAACCATCACCACGGACCTGACACTCTCCTAGTGACTCCTGATACGACGCAGACTGAACCGGTGACAGTAGAGACAGAGAACCTGCGAGAACTGATCACCAAGGCCCGCAACGTCCTGTTCGACTTCGACGGTCCGATCTGTCGGCTGTTCGCGGGGCACACCGCGGAGCGCGTGGCGGGCGAACTGGTCGAATGGCTCGAAGGGCGGGGACTGCACGGCCTGTTGACGGAGGCGGAACGGGACTCCCTGGACCCGCACATGGTCCTGCGCGCCGTCGACCGCCGGCACCCGGGCAGCGACCTGGTCGCGGAGCTGGAGGAACGCCTCACGCAGGAGGAACTGCGGGCCACGGACTCGGCGATGCCCACGGCGTACGCCGACCCGCTGATCCAGACCTGGTCGGCGGTGGGCTCACGGCTGGCCATCGCCACCAACAACTCCCCGCGGGTGGTGCGCACTTACCTGTCCGGCCGCGGGCTCTTGTCCCGCTTCGCCCCGCACGTCTACGGCCGCACCCAGGACCTCCAACTCCTCAAGCCCCACCCGCACTGCCTCAACCGTGCGCTGAAGGGCCTGGGCGCCGCACCGGCGGCCACCTTGATGATCGGCGACACTCCCACGGACTTCGAAGCCGCGGAAGGAGCCGGAGTGTCGTTCCTCGGCTACGCGCGTAACGACCGCAAGGAGAAGGTGCTGCGCGACGCGGGAGCCGAGCATGTGGTCGGCTCCCTGGACACGGTGTTGCGGATGCTGCGGGATCAGGCCTGAGTCATCAGGAGCACGAAGATCACGGCTCCGACGGACATGCAGGTGGTGTTGCGGGCCTTGAAGCCGACGCCGAGCAGGAAGAGGCAGAGGAGGCCGAGGGCCCCGTAGCGGGACTGCATCAGTTGCTCCACGCCGAGAGACATAACCGCCCCCAGCAGTTCTAAGAAGATCACGGGACCCCACCCCTTGTTTCTCTCTGCTTGTTTCTCTCCGGCACTGGTTCTGTCCGGTTGCGGATCAACAACCGTTCCAATTGGACTGGTTGCCGTAAATTTGATGTGCCCTGATGGCTTGATCGGTTAACGTAACCGCCCTATTTGCATGATGGGCGGTCACATTGAGCCGCCAATATGGCTGGAAGCGGTTTGGTCGCCATGCCGAAGAGGTACGGTCGCGATGTGAGCTCAGGACGTGGCGAAGGCGGCGGCAGGGAGTACAACACCCTGCTGGAGGAACTCCGTGTCCGTATTGCCGACGGGACGTACGCGGTGGGCCAATCGCTGCCCACGCAGCGCGAGTTCGCCGACGAGTTCGGGGTCTCCCGTGACACGGTGCAGCGTGTGCTGCGCGAGCTGAAGGACGAAGGGTGGATCGAGTCCCGTCAGGGAAGCGGTTCGCGGGTGGTGAAGAGCCCCATACACTCCGGCAAGGTTCCGCAGCAGGCACCCCGGCTGCGGGCGGCCCTGGGGCCCTTCGTCACCCGGGCGTTCGCCCAGCCGACGGTGCGGCTCGACGTCTTCACTCTCACGTCGGAGAGCCTGGACGCCCATGTCCGGCTGCAGGCCGAGCACATCCGTACCGGGGAGATCGCCACCCCCGAACGCATCGAGTTGCGGATGCTGTTGCCCTCCGAGTCGCTGGAACTGCCGTACCCGCGGGCTCTGAAGCCGGTGGGCGAGCCTGAAGTTGCCTATGGACCCGAACAATTGGACCGGTTGCAGGAACAGATACAGGAACGGCTGCGAGGCATCACCCGAAGGCACACGACGTCGCTGCGCGCGGCCCTGCGGAACCTGGAGACGGAGGGACTGGTGCCGTCCGTGGAGGTGGAGGTCAGGAGCATCCCCCTGGTCCCCGCCTTCAAGCTGTACCTCCGCCCGGGCGCCGAGGCGCTGTTCGGGCCCTACGAGGTGGTGGAGCGCTCCATCCTCCTCGACGACGGGACGGAGATGGACGCCCTCGACGTCCTCGGCCTGGGATCGACGTTGATCAGGCACGTCAACGACGAGGGTGATCCCAACTCCACCGGATCGGTGTTCATCGAGACCATGCAGGCCTGGTTCGACGCCTGTTGGGAGCGCTTGGCTGTGGCGTTCTGAAATCCGCAGGTCATTGGGTCTACGTCATCAGGTGAGTTGCGTTTTATCGATGTTGTGACTCCCGTTCCGGTCTTGGGCATTACAGTGTGGCCACCCATCTCGCGGCGCATGAACACCAGCGGCGACGTACAGCTATTCAGGAGTGACCTTGGGTGGTCCGCCAATGCCCCGAGCTCCCTTTTCGGAGAGGGAGGCGCATGATGCGTTCACCTCGCTCGTGGCTTGCGCCAGGGTCGAGGGAGAGTTCAGTCGGGGGCACCACAATCTGAACCATGTGGTGCAGCCGCCGGGTTCGGTGAGTGCACGGCTGCCGGAGCTGAGGGGGCATGAGCGGGTCACCATCCGTCAGCGGATCGGTGACGCGCTGCCCGTCGTCATCCGGACGTGGCAGGACGAGGCAGAGATCCTCGACGCGCTCCGCGGAGTGCTGCCCCATGTGCCGCAATGCCTCATCAGACACGGCGACATGACGGTTCTGAGCTATGTGCAGGGGGTGCCCCTGTCGACGATCTGCCGTAACGGCAAGCGGGTGGACTCTGATCTGATCTCAGCCCTCGCGGGCCTGCTCGCGGACATGACGCAGGTGCGCAGAAAGGATCTGCCACCGCTGCCGCAGTCCTGGCCCCGCAACGGCCGGGACAGCCGGGCCTTTCTCCGGACTCTGGCCATGACGACGGAGGAGCAGATCCGGAAGCGCAACTGGTCGGAGTTCGGCGGTCTGTTCGCCACGCTGGGCATTCCCGAGGACGCCATGGTGCGGTTCGCCGAGCGGGTGCCGGCCATGACCAGCCGCCCCTTCAGCCTGCTCCACACCGATCTGCACCGTGACAACGTGATCTTCTCGTACGACGGTGACCCGCCCCTGATCTGCGTCGACTGGGAGCTGGCTACCTTCGGCGACCCGGTGCACGACCTCGCCACCCATCTCGTACGCATGGACTACCCGGGTGAGCAGTGGTCCGAGGTGATGGACGCCTGGCGCACCGCCATGGACCATCGGTGCGGTGACGCGGTGCAGGGCGCCGAGCGGGATCTGAAGCACTACATCGATTTCGAGCGCGCGCAGTCCGTCTATCCGGACGTGATCCGGGCGGTGACCTCGCTCGGTGACAAGTTCGACCAGCGGGAGCTGGATGCCGCGACGCACGCGGTGCACCGGGCGTTGGTGGCGGCGGAGAGTCCCCTGCGGCTCAAGAGCGTGCCGGATGAGCAGGCCATCGAGGGGATGCTCTTCCGGTGGAACGTGTCCAACGGCAAGCGGCACAGCAAGGACCGGAACAAACTGACCATCGCCTGGAAGCGGGACTTCAGGGTTCCTGAGCACCCGAAGTTCCCGGCGTGGGCGGTCCGGGACGCGCTCTTCGGGGAGGGCGCCGCTCCCGCGGACCATGTGTTCAAGGGGACGGCCCATCTCAGTACGGCGGTGTGGGTGCGTGGCATCCCGTTGCCCGTCATGGTGCGGCGGAAGGTGGGACCGGCCAATCCGCGGGAACGGCGGTACCTCAACGAGCATGCCGTTCTGCGAGCGATCGAGAAGTCCGGGGTGAAGGTGCGTGCCCCGCGGGTGCTGGCCCTGGGCACCAGTCATCGCCATCTGAAGGACCAGTTCACCATCCATTCCTACGAGGGGCCGAAGGGCGAGATCCGGCACCCGGACCATCCCACCGAGGGGCTGCTGCCGCACGAGGCGGACGATCTCGTCGACCAGCTCTGTGAATTGACGAAGATCGACTGCGACGAGCTGGGCTCGGACACTCTGGGCCAGGACTTCTACCTCGGGCTGCGCCTCGAACTGCTCCGCATGGTGTCCGAGCTCCCCAAGGAGACGCTGGCGCTGGCCCGCGAGCTGGGCCTGCCCGGAAACGTCATCCGCCTGGGGGAGATCCTCGACCGGCACATGGTGACCCCGCGCCGGTCCGTGCTCCTGCACGGTGACCTCAACCCCTGGAACCTGGTGCGTCGCGAGGACGGCACGGGACTGACCCTCATCGACTGGGAGATGGCGATGGTGGGCGACCCGCTCTACGACCTGGTCCGCCACATGCACCTGACCCCGACGAGCCCGGACATTCGCGATCGGCTGTTCACCCGCTGGGCGAGGAGGATGCCGGAAGAGTGCACCAAGGGCTGGCGCGAGGGCTGGAACGTGTACCGCTGGATCGAGACCGTGCGGTCCGCCTATGTGGACCTCGACCGGCTCGTGACCGGAGACAGCCTGGAGGCTCCCAACGTCCGCCGGGCGGTCGACACCTACGCCATGACCCTGAGAACGGCGACCGCGTCACTCGGGCTCAGGGACAGATCGACGGCAAATCCCTATCTTGCCTTGGCACTTCCCGGGCCCGACCATGGACAGACGCGGACGCACGAGCACCCCGCGGAGGCATGACTCCTGACTGTGCGTCGCGTGACGGGGGAGAGGGGCTTCGATGGCCGGCGGTGGAAGAGGGCTGCCGGAAAGCACCCTGGGTGAGCGGCTCAGGCGGTTCCAGGCCCGCTACGAGCCGACGATCACGCGGCTTGTGCTCCTCTCCGTCTTCGTCGTCGGGCTGATCGCACAGTTCGTGAAGCCGGTGGGCGACGCCCTCCAGGGCAAGGTGTTCCTCGGCAGCGCCCTTCTCAGCGTCGTGGCCTATGTGCTGTACAGCAAGGTCAACGACCTTGACGCGTCGCTCAGGGTGCCGTCGCGCGCCCAGGTGAAGTCGTCGGAGCTGGGCACCTTCGTGACCGATGCCTTCCGCGACCGGACGGTGGAGATCAGTTTCCTCGGCTACACCGGCGAGACGCTGTACAACGAGCTCTATCACCGTCTGGAGGAGCTCCACGAAGATCCCGGTCCGACGCGGGAGGTAGTGGTCAGGTTCCTGGTCCCGGACTTCCGCGTTCCCATGACCGTGCCCTCCCGGGTGGGCGAGGGAGGCGTTCCCGTGGATGACGTGGAGTTCCGCGAACGGGTGGAGCTCAAGTGCCAGGAGTACGACCAGAGGCTGTCGGGCATCGCGCGGCGGCTGATGTCGGTGGGGCGGGTGACGGCCGCGTGCGAGTACCGCTTCTACCCGGGCATACCGCGCGACAAGATCTGCATCTTCAACCGGAAACTGGTCCTGCACGGTCTCTACGACGTGTCCGCCCGCACCATGGGGCTCAGTCCGGAACCGGACTACTACGACCCCCAGGGGTATCGCACCGACCTGAGTGTCTGGTCGCGGGAGGACACCGACGACGCCAAGGCCGCCATCGCGACCTGGAACAAGCACTTCGACGCCCTGTGGGAACTGGCCGAGAGGCCACCCTGGCACAGGGGCACGCCTGCCTGACCGCGCGCTCGGCTAGGGAGCGGCGTCGAACAACGGGATCAACTCCTCTTCCTCGTATGTCAGATGGGCCTCCAGCGCCGTCGTCAGCCGCTCCACCTCCGCGCGGACCACCGCCGGTTCCCCGGTCGTCGCGAGCGTCGCGCGCAGTTCCTCCACCAGCTCCGCGATCCGTTCGTGTTCCTCGCGGAGGCGGGTCAGGGCCGGGGCGGCGGTGGGGTGGCGTTCGGTGATGAGAGGGAAGAGGACGGTGTCCTCGCCGGTGTGGTGGTTGTGGAGGCCCTGGCAGAACGTGAGGCAGTTGACGCGGAGTTGGGCGCCGAGGGTGGTCGGGTTGGGGCCGGTGGTGAACTCGGCGCGGATCAGGGAGAGTTCGTGGCGGAACGCGTCGTGGACCACCTTGATGGCCTCGCCGAAGGATGCCGCGTTGATGGTTCCCGGGCCGCCCTGCGCCAGGCTGTGGAGGGCTACGACCGGGATCACCCGGTCGGTCTTCTCCTGGTACGTCGCCCAGCCCGGGTCCGCCTCCACCGCTCGGGCGAAGAGCTGGTCGCGTTCCTCGCCGGTGAGGACCTCGGCTCGGGCCTCGTAGGTGAACACGCCGCTCTCGACGGTGACTTGGGGGTGGACGACGAGGTTGTGGAACCAGTCCGGGTGCCGGTCGGAGCCGGCCGCCGAGGCGATGACGAGGACCCGGTCGCCGTCGGGGAGGTAGCCGACGAGGGTGGTGTGCGGGGTGCCGGTGCGGGCGCCGGTGGTGGTGAGGAGGAGCAGGCGGGCACCCTCGAAGTAGCCGCTCATACGGCCCCGGTTGGCGCGGAACTCGTCGATGACGGGTTGGTTGAAGTCGTTGGGCATGCGGTGGTGATCTCTTCTCTCTGTCGCTGCGCGGTGATGTGATGACTCGAATCGACTTCGACTTCGACTTGGACGCAGTGACAGATGGCGGGGCTCTCGCCCGCCTCGGCCTCACTCGGAGGCCGGGTACCCGACTCGCTCACGGCACAAGGCCGACCCGGCAGTCATGAGGGGGACGGTAGCGTCCGTCGTATGACTGATGCCACCGAATTCGAGGACATCCCTACGACCACCCTCGCCGATCTGCTCGGCCACGCGCAGGTGTTGGACCTCGGGGTCCGGGCGTTGTGGGGACCGATGGCGCGTCTCGCCGGGCCGGCCTTCACCGTGCGGTGTCCGCCCGGCGACAACCTCATGCTGCACGCGGCGATCTACCGTGCCGAGCCCGGTTCGGTCGTCGTCGTTGAGTCCGGTGATGTGGAGTACGCGCTCGCCGGGGGGAATGTGTGCGCCGTAGCGCAGCGGCGCGGCATCGCCGGGTTCGTCGTCGACGGGGTGATCCGGGACGTGGGGGAGGTGCGGGCGGCCGGGTTTCCCGTGTTCGGGCGGGGGGTCGTGCCGATCCCGGGGGTCAAGAAGGCTGTACTGCCGTTGAACGAGCGGGTGCGGTGCGGGGGCGTCGCCGTCGACGCCGGGGATGTCGTGGTGGCCGACGAGGACGGGGTCGTGGTCGTACCGGGTGCGCGGCGGGCCGAGGTGCTCGCGGGGGCGTTGGCGCGGTTGGCCCAGGAGGGCGCCGAGAGCCTTGACGAGTGGGAGGCCGCGCATCGGGCCCGGGTCGACGAACTGCTGCGCGCGGGCGGGTTCGAGGGGTGACGGGCGTGGCGGAGGAGTGGAATTTGGCGGCCGTGCGTCGCGTGGGAGCGGAATGGCTGACGGGCGTGGCGTGGGGGCGGATTGTGTCCGATCCTGTTGGCGATGCTCCTCTTCCTTGATGTCGACGGGACGCTGCTCCCCTTTGGTGCGTCGCGGCCCTACCCGGTCTACGAAACGGGCTTCGCGCCGCCGGCCGTCGCCGCCCCTCCGCTCCTGACCCGGATCGACCCCTCGCTCGGGCCGCGGCTCGCCGCGCTGCGGTGCGAACTCGTGTGGGCGACGACCTGGATGGACGACGCCAATGTGTGCGTCGCGCCCTGGCTCGGGTTGCCCCAACTCCCCCTGGTGGACTGGCTCGAACCGGCGGAGGGGAGTGAGCGCGAGGGGGAGAGTGCTGTCGGCGGTCGCCTGCACTGGAAGACCCGGTCGCTTGTCGCCTGGGCTGCCGGGCGGCCTTTCGTCTGGGTCGACGACGAGATCCGGGACGCCGACCGCGACTGGGTCACCGCCCACCATCCCGGGCGGGCGTTGTTGCAGCGCGTCGACCATCGGTACGGGATCACGGGTGCGGACTTCGATGCGATGGAGGCGTGGGTTGCGGTCAACCTGTAGTAAGGGGTGGGTAGTTGAGGAGCGGCGGAGGGTGAACCGTTAGAACGGGGGCTCTTCGGACGCCAGTTGCCGCAGCCACCTCGCGCTTTGCGTCGCGCCCGCTGCCCGCGTCTCGTCGGTCGCCCCGGGGAAGTGCCGGCCCCAGGAGACCGCGCGGCCGATGACGCCGAGCCGTCCCGCCAGGGTCAGCGCGCGGCGAAGTTCCTTGCCGGTACGGCCAGTTGCCGTCCAGGGTTCCAAGTAGGCGTCCCGCAGGCGGGGCAGCGCCTCGGGGCCGTAGCGCTCGGTGACTCGCCCCGCGGGGACCAGGAAGCTGCAGAACGGGTGCGATACGGCCGCGTCGCCCCAGTCGAAGAAGGTGAAGCGGCCGGGCCCCTGGTTGAACAGCTGGCCGTCGTGCAGGTCGGAGTGGTCGAGGGAGTCGGGGATGCCCAAGTCGGCGAGTTCCGCTGACCAGTTGAGCAGGCGTGGCCGTAGGGCGTGCAGGGTGGTGGGGTCGGCGTCGGGGGCGGGGTGTCGTAGCGGCGCCGGTGTTTTGTCCAGGACCGACCCGATGAACTCCACTGTCTCGTCGAAGACTTGGGGGAGGGCCGTCGTCCTCGCGCTGGGGACGCCGAGTTGTTCGAGGTCCTTGGTGTACGGGACGAGGGCGCGCTGCATCGTCGCGTACTGGCGCAGCGGTTCCTCCCAGGCGCGGGCGTCGGTGGGGGTGCGGTCGAGGACCTGCCGGAAGAGTTCGCCGCCGTCGGGGAGGAGGGACCAGCCGCGGTCGGCGTCGACGGCGAGGGGTTCCAGGACGTACTCCGGGACCCAGCGGGCGAGTGCGGCGGTGAGCGGTGCCTCGAAGGCGCCGGCGGGCGGATTGGCCTTCAGCCATACCGAGGTGGAGGTGGAGGTGGTGGCGCCTTCTACGGGGATGCGGACCAGGACGGACCACGGGCGGAGGCGTACGCCCCGGCGGGCTGTTCCGCTCTCGCGCAGGCCCCTTGCCGTGAGTTCGCGGGTGGCCCAGGCGAGGGCCGCGTTCCGCCAAGTCGCCTGGTCCCAGGGTGTCTTGGCGTTCTCGTACTGGCCTCGGTCCATGACCGTCGATGTGTCGTCGCCGTCGCCGTCGCCGTCGCCGTCGCCGTCGTTGTCGTTGTCGTGCATCGGGTCATTTCAGCAGTGGGGCCGTCCGGGTTCCATCGAATTCCGCGCGGTAGCGTGCCGATCATGGCGGACTGGGAGCTACGGGCCGCGTCGGCCGCCGATGTCGACGCGATCGCCGAGCTGCGTGCCGTCGTACTGCGCGATGACCTGGAACGGCTCGGGCGGTACGACGCGCGGCGGGTGCGGCAGCGGTTGCGGGACGGGTTCGAGCCGGGGTGGACCTGGGTGATCGAGGTGGGCGGGGCGTTCGCGGGGTGTGCGGCGCTACGGCCGGACGCGGGCGCCCGTTGCCACTGGCTGGAGCATTTCTATGTGGGCGCGCCATATCAGGGGCGCGGGATCGGTTCCGGGGTGCTGGGGGAGCTGCTGGAGCGGTGCGACCGGGATGGGGGCGGCGTCGTACGGCTGAACGTGTTGCGAGGGAGTTCGGCTCGGCGCTTGTACGAGCGGTACGGGTTCGTCGTCGAGGCGGAGGACTCGGTGGACGTGTTCATGGTGCGTGCGGGGAGCGAGCCGAGGGCAGCCTCCTGAGCTGCGTCTTCGGCGTCCGGACCGGGCCGGCCTGACATTCGCGGGGGCTGTGTCGTCGTACGGGTATGAACACAAGAATCCGGTACGTCAGCCTCGGTCTGCTGGCCGTGGTCAGTCTGTACACAGGGCTGTGGGCCTACTTCTCGCCGACGGGGTGGTACGCGAACTTCCCCGGGCTCGGGCTGAGTTGGCTGCCCCAGCTGGGTCCCTACAACGAACACCTCGTCAAGGACGCGGGGTCGATGTTCCTCGCGCTGGCCTGCCTGACGGTCATCGCGCTGCGCCATGTGCGGAACACCCGGCTGGTGCAGACGACGGGTGCGGTGTGGCTGGTCTTCAACGTGCTGCACTTCAGCTATCACGTGCAGCATCTCGACATGTACGGGACGCGTGACCAGGTGCTGAATGCCGTGTCCCTGGCCGCGTTGATGCTGTTGTCGGCGGTGTTGCTGGTGCCGACGTTTCCTGGACGGCGGGGTGACACCCAGTGAAGGAGAGGGCCGGCATGCGGGTGGCGGTGGCGGGCGGTACCGGGCTGGTCGGGCGGTACGTGGTCGAGGAACTGGTCGCGGCCGGGCGGGAACCGGTGGTGCTGAGCCGGTCGCGGGGTGTGGACCTGGTCGCGGGCGGCGCGGGGCTCGATGCGGCGCTGGAGGGTGTGGACGCGGTCGTCGACGTGAGCAACGTGACGACCACGAGCGCGCGGAAGTCGGTCGCGTTCTTCGAGGCCGTCGGGCGCAATCTGCTGGACGCGGGGGAACGGGCCGGCGTACGGCATCACGTGGCGCTGTCGATCGTCGGCATCGACCGGGTCGGGCTCGGCTACTACCAGGGCAAACTCCGCCAGGAGGACGTGGTGCGGGGTGGGTCGGTGCCGTGGTCCGTGCTGCGGGCGACGCAGTTCCACGAGTTCGCGGAGCAGACCCTCGAACGGGTGCCGAAGCCGTTCGCTGTGGTGCCGCGGATGCGGACCCAGCCGGTCGCCGCGCGCGAGGTCGCGCAGCACCTGGTGAAGCTGGCGGTGGGCCCGGCTCAGGGCATGGCCCCGGATCTCGCCGGGCCGCGCGTCGAGCAACTCGTCGACATGGTGCGGCGGTTGCTGCGGGTCCGGGGGGAGCGGCGGTTGGTGGTGCCGGTGCGGATGCCGGGTGGGGTGGGGGCGGCCATGACGGGGGACGGGCAGTTGCCGGTGGGGGGTGGGGTGCGGGGTCGGCAGACGTTTGACGAGTGGCTCGGGGAGCGGAATGTGGACGAGGGCGTGCGGGGCGTGGACGAGGATGCGAGGGGCGTGAAGGAGGGCGTGCGGGGCGAGCGGGAATCGTCGGGCGGGCGGGATTCGCGGGACCCGCGGGACTCGCAGGGAGGGTGATTGTCGCGGTGCCGTTCAACTCGTCGTCCGGATTGTCGTCGGGATCGGGTCAGGGCCCGACTGTCCCGGCTACCCCGGCCATCCTGAACTCGCAGGACTCGCAGGCAGGGTGATCGTCGCCGTCCGGACCAGGCCAACCCGGCCATCGCGAACTCGCAGGATTTACAGGGAGGATGATCGCCGCCGTGCCGTCCAACTCGCCGTCCGGATCGACGCCTGGATCGGGCCAGGGCCCGGCCACCCCGCCGGTCCCGGCCAACCCGGCTGTCCCGACGCTCGGTTCGCTCATGGCCGAGCGTCGTCGGCTGCTCAACCTCGGGTACCGGATGCTCGGTTCGGTGCAGGATGCCGAGGACGTCGTACAGGAGACGTACGCCCGTTGGTACGCGCTGTCCGAGGAGGGGCAGCGGTCGATCGACGCGCCGATGGCTTGGCTGACGCGGGTCGCCTCGCGGATCTGCCTGGACCAGTTGGGGTCGGCGCGGGCCCGGCGGGAGCGGTACACCGGTGAGTGGTTGCCGGAGCCGGTGCGGCACGGGGCCGGGTGGGCCAGTACGGGCGGGGCGGGTGCCGACGATCCCGCCGACCGGATCACCCTCGACGAGTCGGTCAGCATGGGGATGCTGGTGGTGCTCGACTCGATAACTCCCGCGGAGCGCGTCGCCTTCGTCCTCCACGACGTCTTCGGCCTGCCGTTCACCGAGATCGCCGAGACGGTCGGCCGTACGCCGGCCGCCTGTCGCCAACTCGCCTCGTCCGCCCGCCGCCGCCTGGCCCACCGCCCGCCCGGCAGCGCCACGGCGGAGGAACACGGGCGCGTCGTCTCCGCGTTCCGCGAGGCCTGTGAGACCGGGGACCTCGACGCGCTGGTCGCCCTGCTCGACCCGGCGGTCGAGTCGCGCAGCGACGGGGGCGGCAAGGTGCGGGCGGCCCTGCGTCCGGTCGTCGGCCGCGACAAGGTGGCTCGCCTCTTTCTCGGGCTCATGCGGCGGGAACCCGAGGTGGAGCTGGTTGAGGATGACGTGAACGGGACGCCTGGGGTGGCGGTACGGATCGGCGGGATCACGTTCGCTGTGCTTGCGGTGGGGGTGGGGGGTGGTGGGCTGATCTCCGATTTGTGGTTGGTGGTCAACCCGGACAAATTGCGGGCTTGGAATGGGTACGGCGATGGCGATGGGTACGGCGGCGGTGAAGCTCCGTGATGGCTTCGCTCGCCCTGGGGGCCGTCACTGACCTGCATGGCATTCCTCGCCCCGCAACGATCAACTGCGGGGGCAGTGTGGCCAATTGGGGCGCTCAGACTGCCGCGTCGTCGACGAGTCGGCGGAGGTCCGTCGTACAGGCGTTGCCAGACCGGGCGTTGTCGGACGGGGCCTTGTCAGAGGGGTCTGGCACAGTGCCCGCGTGGACATCGATACCTTCTGGGGTCTCATCGAGGAGTGCCGGCGGCAGGCGCGGGGCCGGGGCGAACGGCTCGCGTGGTTGCGCGGTGAGCTGTCGCGGCGGCCGTTGGCCGAGATCGTGGGGTTTCAGGTGTGCCTGGACGAGGTGACGTACGAGGCGTCCGCCTGGGAGCTGTGGGCGGCGGCGGAGCGGATCCTCGGTGGCCGGTGTTCGGACGACGGGTTCTGTTGCTTCGGGTTGTGGATGGTGGGGCTCGGCCGGGATGTGTTCTCCCGGGCGGTGACCGGTCCCGATGCCGAGCCTGATGCCCTGGCCGACGCCCCGGAGGTCCGGGAACTGGCCCGCCGCCCAAGGGAGTTGTGGAACGACGACTGGCCCGACTGGGAGTCGCTCGACTACGTCGCCATGGAGGCGTACGGGATCGCCACCGGTGTCGACGACGACGGCGACGCGTTCGATGACGCCGTCGAGGCGGAACAGGGTGAGGGGAACGGTGGTTCAGGGCCGCTCGGCGAACGTCGGGGCGTGCGCGGCGAGGGTGAGGCGGCGCACGGGCTGCCGAGACTGAGCGCGATGTTTCCGGTGAGGCCGCGCTCAGGGTTGGTGCTGTGACGGGCTCGATCGGCGTGGTGCGGTGCTGGGTGTCGGGCGTTCGGCGGGCCGGGGCGCGGTCATGTCGAGGAGGAGCAGGGCGTCGTGGTCGGGGGTGCCTGGCTCGGCGGTGTAGACGCCGATGCGTTGGCCGGGGGTGCCTTCCACGTGCAGGGACTGGGAGGTGAGGGTGAGCGTGCCGACCTGGGGGTGCTGGAACGTCTTCTGGGTGGGCCTGCGGCCGGTCACTTCGTAGCGCTCCCACAGGCCCGCGAAGTCCGGGCTCTTGAGGAGGAGTTCACCTACGAGGCTGGTCAGGTCGGGGGCGTCGGGGGCCGTGCCGGCGATGGCGCGCAGCCGGGCGACGCAGCCGGTGATCTGCCGGTCCCAGTAGCCGGCGAACAGCTCGCGGGCCGCGGGGTGGAGGAAGAGGTAGCGGGCGAGGTTGCGCTGCTTGACCGGCCAGTCGTCGAGGCCCGGGTAGAGGGCGAGGCCGCCGGGGTTGTAGGCGAGCATGTCCATGCTGCGGCTGATGACGTAGGCGGGGTTCGGGCGGAGCGATTCGAGCAGCAGCCTGAGGTGGGGGCGCACGGTGCGGCTCGGGGCCGGGGGCGGTTCGGGGGCGTAGCGGGCGGCACGGGCGGCTAGTTCGCGCAGGTGCTGGTGCTCCTGGTCGTCCATGTGCAGGGCGCGGGCGAGCGCGTCGAGGACGGCGGGGCTGGGGCGGGTCTCCTTGCCGCGTTCCAGGCGCACGTAGTAGTCGATGCTGATGCCGGCGAGGGTGGCCAGCTCCTCGCGGCGCAGGCCGGGGGTGCGGCGGAGGCCGGTGCCGACGGTGAGGCCGACGTGTGCGGGGCTGGTCTGGGTGCGGCGGGCGCGCAGGTAGCGGCCCAGCTCGGCGCCCTCGCTGTGCGCGCTCTCGGATGGCATGACTCCAGTCTCACCCGTCCGGTCCGTAGCGCGCGGGCGCGTGAGGGGCCCTGCCGTTACCCCTGAAGAGCCCGCCCTGCCACACCGGCGTGATCCGGGCCAAGGTGGGTGAGGAAGACGCCGGTACCCCCGGCCCCGCTCAGCCGCCGCAGGTATCACCGCGGGCACCATCGCGGGCACGACCTGCCGGGCCGGGCGGGAGTGGGGGTGGGTGAGGGTGCCGGGCGACGCAATGAACCGGAGAGGGCGCGATGCGGTACATCAAGCTGCGTGACGTGGAGGTTTCCCGGATCGGGCTGGGCGCCATGGGCATGTCCCACGGCTACACCGGCTCCGGCACCGACGACGCGGAGTCGATCCGGACCGTGCACCGGGCGCTGGAGCTGGGCGTCACGCTCATCGACACCGCCGAGATCTACGGCCCGTACACCAACGAGGAGTTGCTGGGCCGGGCGCTCAAGGGACGCCGGGACCAGGTGGTGCTGGCGACGAAGTTCGGCCTGGTCTCGCACGGCGGCGGAGGTGCCTGGAACGTGGACTCCGGCCCGGCGAACATCCGTACCGCCGTCGAGGGCTCGCTGAAGCGGCTGGGCACCGACCACATCGACCTGTACTACCAGCACCGGGTCGACCCGGACACGCCGATCGAGGAGACCGCCGGCGCCGTCGGCGAGCTGATCACCGCGGGCAAGGTGCGGGCCTTCGGGCTCTCCGAGGCCGGCCCGGACACCATCCGCCGCGCGCACGCCGTCCAGCCGGTCAGCGCGGTGCAGTCGGAGTACTCGCTGTGGACGCGGGGGATCGAGGAGCGCGTCCTGCCCGTCCTGCGGGAGCTGAACATCGGCCTGGTGCCGTTCTCCCCGCTCGGGCGCGGCTTCCTGACCGGCACGGTCCGCTCCACCGACCAGTTCGACGCCACCGACTTCCGGCGTGACAACCCGCGTTTCTCCGGCGAGAACTTCGGGCGCAACCTCGCGATCGCCGACGAGGTGCAGGCCCTGGCCACCGAGGTCGGTGCCACGCCCGCGCAGGTCGCCCTGGCCTGGCTGCTGGCCCAGGGCGACGACATCGCCCCGATCCCCGGCACCAAGCGGGTCGGCCGCGTCGAGGAGAACACCGCCGCCGACACGCTCACACTGACCGCCGGGCAACTCACCCGGCTCGGCAGCCTGCCACCCGCGGCCGGCGACACCCACACCGAGGCCCAGGCCCGGTTGCTCGAACGCTGATCACTTGGACCGACCGGCACGGGCCGTGTTGAGACGGGCCGTCACGTGTATGGCGGTGCGCGAACGTTGTTCAGCCGGACCGCTCGGCACGGGCCCTGTTGGATCGGGCCCGTCATGCGTACGGCGATGCGCGAACGCTGTTCAGGCGGACCGCCTGGCACGGCCCCCTTGCTGGAGCAGGTCCGTCACGCGCACTGCGGTGCGCGAACGCGGTTCAGCTGAACCGCCCCGCCCCGCACGGCCCCCGCCCCGCCCCGCTCCCCGCCCCGCTCCCCGCCCCACACACCCGCCGCCCCCGTCGAAGCAGACCCGTCACGCGTACGGCGATGCGCGAGCACTGATCCCCGAACCACCCGCACGACCCCCGTTTGGAGCAGACCCCTCATGCGTGCAGCAGTGATGTACGGAGCCGGAGACGTCCGTGTCGAGGACCGGCCCGACCCGAAGATCGTGCGGCCGGGCGACGCCGTCGTACGCACCCTCGCCGCGTGCGTGTGCGGCAGCGACCTGTGGCCCTACGCGTCCATGCCCGCCACCGACACCGGCCGCCCCATGGGGCACGAGTTCCTCGGGGTCGTAGAAGAGACCGGCGCGGACGTGACCGGGCTGACGGCGGGTGACCTGGTCGTCGCCCCGTTCACCTACAGCGACAACACCTGCGACTACTGCGCCAAGGGGCTGCAGATCTCCTGCCGCAACGGCGGCCGGTACGGCTTCGACGGCGTCGACGGCGGGCAGGGCGAGGCCGTTCGCGTCCCGTACGCCGACGGCACCCTGGTGAAGCTGCCGGTGGCCGCCGACTCCGCGCTGCTGCCGTCGCTGCTGGCACTGTCGGACGTGATGACCACCGGCCACCACGGCGCGATCACCGCAGGCGTCGGCCGCGGCGACGCGGTGCTGGTCGTCGGGGACGGCGCGGTCGGCCTGTGCGCGGTGATCGCCGCCAAGCGGCTCGGCGCCGAACGGATCGTGCTCGCCGGCCGCCACGGTGCGCGCACCGACCTGGGCCGCGCCTTCGGCGCCACCGACGTCGTGGCCGAGCGCGGCGACGAAGGCATCGCCCGCATCCGCGAGTTGACCGGCGGTGTGGACAAGGTGATCGAGGCGGTCGGCACCCGCCAGGCTCTCGACACCGCCCTGGGCGCGGTCCTGGACGGCGGCACCGTCAGCCGCCTCGGTTTCCCGCAGTACGAGCAGGGACCGCTCGGCCCGGCCGGGTTCATGCGCAACCTCACCCTGACCGGCGGCGCCAGTCCCGCCCGCGCCTACATCGAAGAGCTGCTGCCCGACGTCCTCGACGGCACGATCACCCCGGGCCGTGTCTTCGACCAGGAATTCGCCCTCGACCGTACGCCGGACGCCTACCGTGGCATGGCCGACCGCCAGGTCCTCAAGGCCCTCGTCCGCCCCTGACCGAGCCGTAGCCGTCGCGTCCGAAGTGGTCTGTCATCCGATGCCTGACGCCTTGGTGAACCGGGTCACCAGGGAGACGAACCGGCCGGAGTCCTGGACGAGCATCGCGTGGCCGGCGTCAGGGAACATGACCAGCTCGGCGTGCTTGGCCCGCTGAGTGATGATGCTCGCGTTCCGGGGCGGGGTGATCTTGTCGAGGGAGCCGTTGGTGATCAGCATCGGGATGGTGCTGTCGGGGAGCTTGTCCCAGGTGCCCTCGAAGGACCCGTACGCCTGTCCGGCCTGGTATTGACGCAGCAGCGTCTCGTCGCTGACCTTCTCCGGCGGGATCAGACCGAGCTGCTCGATGTACGCGGCCCGCGCGGCGGTGGCGTCGGCGGGGAAGAGCAGGTCCATCATCTGCGGCCCCGTGGTCTTGGGGCTGTTGAGCTCCTTGGCCACGGCGGGCGGCGTGTTGACGGCCTCGCTGCCGCCGAGGTCGCCGCCGGTGCTCACGAGCGCGCTGATGGCACCCGGGTGGAGCGCGGCGACGGTCAGGCCGATCTCGCCGCCCATCGACCAGCCGAGCAGGGCGGGGTGCCGTAGACCCAGCGCCTTGATCAGACCGACGGTGTCGTCCGCCATGAGCGGAATGGTGTCGGGGACCGAGGTGTCGTCGGTCGTGTGGCCGACGCCGCGGTTGTCGAAGATCGTGACGTGGTAGTGTCGGCCGAGCCGGCTCAGCAGGTCGGCCGTCCAGTCGCTCATGGTGCCGGTGTCGCCCATGACCATGAGGAGGTCGGGGCCGGAGCCGAACTGGCGGTAGCCGATCGTGATGCCGTTGACCGGGATCCGGCGCACCGGTCCGAGGAACGCGCCCCGCCCGCTCGGGGCGGAGTTCGGGACGACGGTCGACGCCGCCTTGGTGGCGGTGATGGCCGTCGCCCGTGTGCTCGGCCTGCTGCTGGATGCGCCGGTCGCGTGCCCGTCGCCGGACGAACAGGCGACCGCTCCGAGGGCCACCGTGGCGACGGCCACGGCCAGCCGGGGCAGGGTGCGGGCACGCGGTGTGCGGTGCGATGCGGACATGAGGGACCTCCGTGCTGATCGTGTGTGGGTGGGGGTTGAGCAGGAGATGAGCTGTGGGTCCGGTGCGCGGGTCGAGCGCCGTGCCGCGGGCTGGTCCGCGGCTCAGACGTAGGCGCCCGGGCGGTGGGCCGGCTTGTTCGCTTCGCGGTCGGCCCGTGCCTGGAGCAGCTGGCCGCGGATGACGATCGTGCCCAGGCGGACGACGACCTCGCCGACCGCCATCAGGAGCAGGGCGACGACCCAGGCCTGGCCGCTGGTGATGGTGTGCGCGGCGGAGAAGCTGGTCACGTGGGCGGCGCCGGAGGGGTGCGTGGACCACACCGCGAAGCCCAGGCGGAAGCCCATGCTGATGATCCAGAGTGCGGCCGCACCGCTGGAGGCCTTGATCAGCACGTGCCCGTCGGCGTGCCGGACACGGGTGAGCAGACCGCCGGCGAGGCCGAAGACGATCCCGGTGGCCGCGAAGATCACGGCCAGCGGGATGTCGTTGCCGGCGGTCGGGATGTCGGTCAGGTAGTTGCTCGCGGCCCAGGTGATCATGCCGAGCGGGAGCAGGATGGTGCGGGTGGTCAGCCGCTCCTCGCGCAGCTGGCGAAGAACGATGAGCAGGAGCGCGATGTCGATGAACCAGTCGGTCGTTGTCATGGGTACGAGCATTCGCCGATGCGCCCCGAACTCCTTCAACCCAGGGGTGTAACCCGGGTTGAGGTCCGCGCCGTTACCGCTCGGGGTTGTCGACTACCGCTCGGTGTTGTCGACCAGGCCGAAGCGCCAGGCCCAGGCGATCAGCGCGCCGCGATCCTCCAGCGCCAGCTTGGCCAGGACGTGGTTGAGGTGCGTTTTCACCGTCGCCAGGCTGACGACCATCTCGCGCGCCACCTGCCGGTTGTTCAGCCCCTTCGCCAGGAGCCGTACGACGTCGACCTCCCGCCTGGTCAGCCCCTCGGCCTCGGGAGGAAGCGTCGCCGGTGAGGACGCGGGCGCGGCGGCGGGCGCCTTGGGCTCCGTCACGACGAGCTGCACGAGCCGCCGCTGCACGGCCGGGTCGAGGACGGTCCGACCGGCCGCCACCTCCCGGACCGCGGCCAGCACCGCCTCGCCGGTCGCGTCCTTGGTCAGGTAGCCGAGCGCGCCGGCCCGCAGCGCGGGCATCACCGCGTCGTCGTCGGCGAACGTCGTCAGGATCAGCACCTGTGTCGCCAGGCCCGCCGCCACTATCTCGGCCGTCACCTGTGCGCCGTCGAGCCCGGGCATCCGCAGGTCGACGAGGGCGACGTCGGGCCGCTCCGCCACGGCGAGCCGCACCGCCTCGTTCCCGTCGCCGGCCTGCCCGACCACCTCGATGTCCGCCGCCGAGGTCAGCAGCAGCACCACCCCGTCCCGCACCACCGCCTGGTCGTCCGCGACCAGCACCCGAATCGTCACGCGTCCGCCTTCCCGTCTGCCGTAATGCCGCCTGCGTTGGTGCGAGGTGCCTTGGCGTCGCCCGCTGCGGCACCAACCTCGTAAGAGGTGTCCGCCGCGGCGCCATCGTCCTCCACGACCGGCACACGGAGCGCGATCCGCCAGCCCGGTCCCTCGGGCGCCGGTCCGGCGGTCAACGAGCCGCCGACGGCCTCGATCCGCTCGGCCATGCCGCGCAGCCCCGTGCCGCTGCCCTGTACTCCCGACGGGCCGCGACCGGCCGGCAGCCCACCGTCCCGTACGACAGCGCGCAGCTCGGAGCCCTCCCACACCAGGTCCACGTCGATGGCGCTACCGGTCGCGTACCGCGCCGCGTTCGTCATGGCCTCCTGCACCGCCCGGTACACCGCGTGCCCGGCCTCGGGTGCGAGCCGACCGGTCCGGCCGCTGACGCGCAGCCGCGCCTCGCCTGGAAAACCCCTGGTCAGGCCGTCGATATCGGCCACGCCCCGGAGCGGTACGGAACGCAGCGCACCCACCGCCGCGCGGGCCTCCTGCACTCCGTCGCGGGCGAGTTCGGCGGCGCGGTCCAGCGGCCCGGTCAGCGTCGCCGGAGCACCGTCACGCCGCGCGATCGCCCTGACCGCCTGCAACTGCATGGACAGTCCGGCGAGGCTGTGCGCGAGCACGTCGTGCATCTCGTGGGCGATCCGCCTGCGTTCCTCAAGGGCCGCCGCCTCCTGCCGGGCCGCGCGGGACGCCTCCACCTCGGCCAGCAGCGCGACCGCGCGGTCCCGCTCGGCCTGGAGCGCGGCGTGCTCGATCGAACGGTCGGCGAGCAGCCACACGCCGACGGCCGACAGCAGGCCGGCCACGCTGCCGAAGATCACCACGACCGCGACGCCGAAGCCGGCCGCCAGCAGCGCGACGCAGGCGTTGCGCACCGGCCCGGCCGGGATGCACATCGGCAGCACGGCGGCGGCGGCCAGCACGGGAACCTCGCCGAGCCCGTTGGGCACGAGCGCCATGATGGCGAAGCCGGTCCCGATGGTCAGCGCGACGCCGAACCAGGTCAGCGGCGTCGGCAGGGCCCGGCCACTGAGCACCATGCCCAGCTCGGCGCAGAGCCCGAGCACGGCGACGACGACCTTCAGCGCCGTCCCGTCGGCCGCGATCACCGAGACCACCACGCAGGCGATCAGCGCGCCCGCGCCGATCACGTCACCACGCTCGAAGATCCGGCGACGGCCGGGACCGGCCGCGGACCGGATCATGTCGGGCCACCTACTCACCATTCCCGCGCTCCGTTCGCCATCGGCCGGCTCCCGCCGTCCGCGCACCGCGCGTCCCCCCACGTGACCACGGCTGCGTCGGGCACGACCGACGCGGTGCACGCACGGCCGGCGGCGCACGGCGGCGAGCATATACGTGGCGTCGGCACGTGCCTCGCCGCGCTCGGTCACCGGCCCGGCACGTGGCATGGCGCACTTTTGCAAGCAGGTGCTTGCAATAGTTAGCGCGGGTGGTGCAAGGTGGAGGCATGGCAACGCTCAACGTCGGCAATCTCGGGGAGTATCTGCGTGAGCAGCGGCGCACCGCGCAGCTGTCTCTGCGGCAGCTCGCCGATGCCGCCGGGGTGTCGAATCCGTATCTGAGCCAGATCGAGCGCGGGCTGCGCAAGCCGAGCGCGGAGGTGTTGCAGCAGGTCGCCAAGGCGCTGCGGATCTCCGCCGAGACGCTGTACGTGCGCGCCGGCATCCTCGACGCCGAGCGGGACCGGGACGAGGTCGAGACGCGTGCCGTCATCCTCGCCGATCCCACGCTCACCGAACGGCAGAAGCAGGTGCTGCTTCAGATCTACGAGTCCTTCCGCAAGGAGAACGGGTTCGAGATCGCCGACGGGGGCGAGGACGGCGGCAGTAGCAGTAGCCCCGGCGTGGCCGATGTCGGCGACGGTGGCGAGGGCGGCGACGGTGCCGCGCCGCACGAGACCGCCGGTTGACCCGACGACGTACACAACACAAAACCCTCAGCTGATAGCAACCGGGAGGACCATCACCATGGCCATCACCGATGACCTGCGCAAGACCCTGAGCGACCCCACCCCCCTCTACTTCGCCGCCGGCACCGCCGACCTCGCGCTCCAGCAGGCCAAGAAGGTTCCCGGCCTGGTCGAGCAGCTGCGTGCCGAGGCGCCGGCCCGGATCGACGCCGTGCGCGGCACCGACCCGAAGGCCGTGCAGGAGAAGGCCGCCGCCCGTGCCAAGGAGGCCAGTGCCAAGGCCAAGGAGGCGCAGGAGACCTTCCAGACCAAGGTCAACGAGTTCATCACCAGCCTCGACGGTGACCTCAAGAAGCTCAGCAGCACCTTCGACGCCGACCTGAAGAAGTTCGGCGAGTCCGCCCAGGACTTCGCGCTGCGCGGGGTCGGCGTCGCCGCCGAGTACGCCGTCAAGGCCCGTGAGGCGTACGAGAAGGTCGCCGAGCACGGCGAGCAGGCCGTGAAGACCTGGCGCGGCGAGGCCGCCGACGAGATCGAGGAGCTGGCCGTCGCGGTCGAGCCCGACCCGACACCGGTGGCCGAGCCCGTCGTGGTGAAGGCCGAGACCCCGGCCCCGGCCGCTCCGCCGAAGAAGCCCGCCGCGGCCGCGAAGAAGGCCCCGGCCCGCAAGACCACCGCCAAGAAGACGACTCCGCCCGCGAAGTGACACGTACGGGTGATCGGTAACGGGTCGGGCACTCCATGAGTGCCCGGCCCGTTCTTCGGGTACCGGGAATCCCGTTGCGGGTACGGTGACCGCGTAAGAACTAGCCGAGTCTGGTGGTGGACGTAGTGCTGATGCAGGGCTTCGCAGGGTTCATGTGGCTGTTGAGCACCGCCCTGATCATTTTCAGCGGCTTCGCACTCGTCGACGCCGCCACGCGTCGCGAGGACGCCTACCGCGCGGCGGACAAGAAGACCAAGCCGTTCTGGCTGATCGTCCTCGGGATCGCCTTCGTGGTGAACCTGATCTTCAACATCCTGTCGTTCCTGCCGATCATCGGCCTCGTCGCGACCATCGTGTACATGGTCGACGTACGCCCGGCCCTCCGCGGCCTCCCCGGCGGCGGCCGCAGCCGCAGAGGCGGCTCCAGCAGCGACGGCCCCTACGGCCCGTACAACGGCGGCCGCTGAAGCCGTACGGCGACCACCGCACCGACCGGTCGCGCCGCTCGCCCCGTTCGCTACGGAGCTACGGCGCGCGGTCCAGCAGCACTACCGCCACGTCGTCCGTCAGCTCGCCGCCGTTGAGGTCGCGGACCTCGTTGACCGCGGCCCGGAGCAGTTCCTCGCCCCGCAGGCCCTCGGCGAGCTGGCGGCGGACCATGGCCACCATGCCGTCCTGGCCGAGCCGTTCGCGGCGGCCCTCGCCGATCCGGCCCTCGATCAGGCCGTCGGTGTAGAGCATCAGGCTCCACTCGGCGCCCAGTTCGACCTGCATCCGGGGCCAGCGGGCGCCGGGGAGCAGGCCCAGGGCGGGGCCGTTGTTGTCGTAGGGGAGCAGTTCGGCGGGGCGGCCGGGGCGGGCCAGCAGCGGGGACGGGTGGCCGGCCAGGCAGAGGCCGGCGCGACGGCCGTCGGGGGCGATGTCGACCGTGCAGAGCGTCGCGAAGATCTCGTCGTCGGAGCGCTCGTGCTCCAGGACCTGCTGCAGCGTGCCGAGCAGCTGGTCGCCGCAGAGGCCCGCCAGGGTCAACGCGCGCCAGGCGATGCGGAGTTCGACCCCGAGCGCGGCCTCGTCGGGGCCGTGACCGCAGACGTCGCCGATCATCGCGTGCACGGTGCCGTCGGGGGTGCGCACGGTGTCGTAGAAGTCGCCGCCGAGCAGCGCGCGGGAGCGGCCGGGGCGGTAGCGGGCGGCGAAGCGCAGCGGGGAGCCCTCCAGGAGGGGGGTGGGCAGCAGTCCGCGTTCGAGGCGGGCGTTCTCCTGGGCGCGCAGCTTGGACTCGGTGAGCTTGCGCTCGGCGCGGTCGGAACGTTTCCGCTCCACCGCGTAGCGGATCGCGCGGCTCAGCAGCCGGCCGTCCAGCTCGTCGCGGAAGAGATAGTCCTGGGCGCCCACGCGGACCGCCTCGGCGCCGCGCTCGGTGTCGCCGGACGCCGTGAGGGCGAGGACGGCGTGGTGCGGCGCGAGCCGCAGGACGTGCTTGAGCACGGCCAGCTCGTCGTCGGTGCCGTCCCCGGCCCGGGCGGGGGCGGGCAGCGCGAGGTCCAGCAGGATGCAGTGGACGTCGTCCGTGAGCAGCCGCTCGGCCTCGGTGAGGTTGCGGGCGGTGCGGACCCGGATCGGCTTGCCGGTCGGGTCGACCAGCTCGGGCACGACCGGCGAACCGCCGGGGTCGTCCTCGATCATCAGCAGGGTGAGGTGACCGGTCGGGGTGCCGTGGGCAGGGGCCTGGGCAGCGCTCGGCGCGGCGCCGGCCGGGCGGTCGTCCGCCTTGCCGTCGTCGGCCGTGTCCTGCGGGCGCGGAGCCGCCGTGGCTTCGGATACGGCTCCGGAGACGGCTTCGGACACGGCTCCGGGCACCGCCGTGGTGGCGGCTGCGGAGCTGTCCCCGGTGATGCCTCCGGAACTGTCTCCGGAGGGGCCGCCGATCGCGGGCCCGGTCTGCGCCTGACCACTTTCCGCGGCCGGGACGGCTCTCTGCCGCGGTATGGGTGCGGGCATCGTCCTGGTTCCTTCCCTCCCCCCGAGGGCACGGCGGAGCGAGGGACCTCGACCCACCGACCGGGACCATAGCGGTAGTGGGCGCCGTAAAGGAATGGTGTGAGGCAGGTCGCCCGGCAGGCGGCCACTGTCATATGCCGTGATCTGTACGGCAGTTGGGCAGGGGGGCTCCTACCCGGGGATGACGAAGGTCACGCCGGGAGGGAGTTTGGGGCGGGTGGTGCGTGCGCCAGGTCACGTGGCCCGGGTCACCGGCCACGCGCCCCGCTCACCAACTGGACGTATTACGCATCCGGTCGCACAACACCCAATATCGGCATCGAGCCCGCCCCCGCGACCGTCACCGTCCGCCCCGGCCGCGGGGCGTGGATGATCGCGCCGTCGCCGATGTACATGGCGACATGGCTGGCGTCGGCGAAGTAGATGATGAGGTCGCCGGGGCGCATGTCCTTCTCGGCGACGTGCGGGAGCTGCTTCCACTGCTCCTGCGAGGTGCGCGGGATCGGGTCGCCGGCGCTCGCCCAGGCCTGCGAGGTCAGCCCCGAGCAGTCGTACGTCGACGGGCCCTCGGCGCCCCACTCGTACGCCTTGCCGAGCTGGGCCGTCGCGTAGGCAACCGCCGCCTTGCCCGCAGCGGACGCCTTGCCACCGGTGTCCTTGAGGGCGCCGGAGTCGAGCCACGCGGTCTGCGCCTTCAGCGCGGCCTGCTGCTCCAGCTTGGCCAGCCGCTCCTTCTCCTGCTTCTCCAGCCGGGACTCAAGCTTCTCGGCCGCCGCGATCTGGGTCGTGACCTTCTTCTTGGCGGTGGCCTTGGCCTGGCGGTTCTTCTCCAACTGCTGCCACTGGGCGGAGGCGTCGGCGGTGTACTGCTTCAAGTCCTGCTGGGTGCGGGTCAGTTCGGCGATCAGGCCCTTGGTGGCGCGCTGGCCCTGGAGGACCCGGCCGGTACCGTCCAGGAACGCCTGCGGGTTGTCGCTCAGCAGCAGCTGCGCCTCGTCCGGGATCCCGCCCGTGCGGTACTGGGAGCGGGCCGCGGCACCGGCGCGGTCCTTCAACTCGTCCAGCTTCTCCTGGCCCTTGACGATCTTCTTGGCCAGCTCCACGATCTCCGCGGACTGCTTCTGGGACTTCTCCTCGGCCGCGTTGTAGGCGTCCGTGGCGACGGCGGCGTCGTGGTAGAGCGCGTCGAGCTTCTCGCGTACGGCCTCAAGGTCCTTGTTGGTCACAGGGGTTGGGGACGCGGTCGCGGACGGGGTCGACGAAGGCGTCGGAGCCGGGCTCGCGAACGCGATGCCGGGTGCCGCGAGTACGGTGACCGCGCAGACGACCGTGATGGCCGTCGTGATCAGGACCCGCCTGCCCGCTCCCATACCCCTGCCCCCACTTCTGATTGACCGTCAGTAACTTACGGATGCCTGGGGGATCGTGCCATGTCCCTACAGAAAGCGACAGAGGCAGGACTTCCTGTACTTCTCTCCTTTCCTTCCAGGTCATGGGCTGTGACGAACGGCCGCCGGAGATCGTTCCCCACACACCACACCCGCAACCGGATTCACCCGCGCGGGGCCAACGCCCCCCAGGACACGGTCACTTCGCCCTGCCGCCAGCGCACCGGACCGTCCGTCACCGGCCAGTTGGCCGACACATACCGAACGGCCTGGGTCCAGCGCTGCCGCGCACCGTAAGAGGCGAGGGGTGCGGCGGAGGCCCAGGCGTGATCGAAGTCGCGCAGGAAGGCGTGCAGGGGCTCGCCGGGGACGTTGCGGTGGATGAGCACCTTCGGGAGGCGGGCGGCGAAGTCGGACGGGCGCTCCAGCGACCCGAAGTGGGCGGCGAAGGTGACCGTGCGGGGACCCTCCGGCCCGAGGGCGATCCAGACGTGGCGGCGACCGATCTCGTCGCAGGTGCCTTCCACGAGCAGACCGCCGTGTGAGCCGACCGCCGGGTCGGCGGGCGTGAGGCGGCCACACATGAGTTCCCAGGCCCGGGCCACCTTGGACTCGTCGTACTGGCGCAGCACGTTCGCGGCCCGAATGAGGGTGATCGGACCTCGGACCGGGATCTCGAACCCTCCGCGCCGGAAGACCAGACCCTCGCGTGCGTACGGCTCCGCCCTCTGGACCCGCACCGGTTCGATCTCCACGCCCACGACACGCGTGCGGGGAGCGACGGTGCGGAGCCTGCCGAGCAGTTCCACGGCCGTCCAGGGCGCGGCGCCGTAGCCGAGGTCGACGGCGACGGGATCGACGGCCCGGCGGAGCTCGGCGCCGTGCGTCGCCGCGATCCAGCGGTCCATACGGCGCAGGCGGTTGGGGTTGGTGGTGCCGCGCGTCACCGTTCCTACGGGGCGGGTGGCTGCGCGGGCTGTCATGTGTACGAGGGTAGGCGGCACGGGGTGAGGGGCGCGGCAGGGGCATAGGCCGCGGCTGTCCTTGCCCTGTGCCCGGCCCGTTGTCAGTGCCGCCTGGCAGGATCGGAGATCGGGTCGGACGAGGTGGGGGCGGGATCGGTGAAGGTGCTTGTCAGCTGCGAAGTGCATGTTGATTACGGCCAGGTGTTCGTGGAGAGCGGCGGGGGCGACTGCGACCTGCACGACGCTTTCGCCGGGCAGGAGGGCGTCGGGCTCTGCGGGGGCGGGACGGACGGGACGCTGTTGCTTCTGACCGGTCTGCGCATCGGCGGCGTCGACTTCACCGCCGAGCTGCACGACAGCCGGCCCGAGCTGGACGAGACGTGGGAGGAGATCGTAGAGGTCCCGTTCCGGCCGGTGTCGGGGGAGACGGTGCTGCGGCAGTGGAACGGGAAGGCCCGGTGGGAGCTGGGCCTGGAGGAACGCGACTACCGCGTGCGGTACTCCGCCGTCGGCATGGACGCAGGCCGGAGCAAGAACGTCCGGGAGGACGACGAACCGCCGACCGACGACCGGTACCTGCTCCAGATATGGCCCGCCGCGCCCGAACCGGCCCGGCTGCTCAAGCGGACCGGCCGCGCTGCCGCGTACTGGCACGCCTTCGCGACGTCGCCGGTGGGCTGACCGGCGGACGGGGGTCGACGTGTCGCCGGACGGGAGTCGACGCACGGAAGGAGGCCAACGCGCCGCCCCCTCGAACGGTTGAGCGACCCACGGCAATGGCTCGGTAAAATCCCCATGCGTCGGAATGAGAATCCGGCCTCCCGATGTTGGCGTCCTTGGAGGGAACCCCACACCCTCCTTCCGGCATGCCCGCAGCGAGGAGGAACGCCACGTGAGCCAGTACGGCAGCAGGCTCGGGCGGCGTTCCGCGGCCTCGTCCGCCCGGCTGCGGCTGCACCGCAAGCCCCGCCGGGTCGCCATGCTCTCCGTGCACACGTCACCACTGCACCAGCCCGGCACGGGCGACGCGGGCGGCATGAACGTCTACATCGTGGAGCTCGCGCAGCGCCTCGCCGCGATCAACATCGAGGTCGAGATCTTCACGCGCGCCACCACGGCCGCCCTCCCCCCGACCGTCGAGCTGGCACCCGGCGTGCTCGTCCGGCACGTCGACGCGGGACCGTACGAAGGTCTCGCCAAGGAGGAACTCCCCGCCCAGCTCTGTGCGTTCACGCACGGAGTCATGCAGGCGTGGGCCGGCCACCGCCCCGGCTACTACGACCTCGTCCACTCGCACTACTGGCTCTCCGGCCACGTCGGCTGGCTCGCCGCCCAGCGCTGGGGCGTCCCCCTCGTGCACGCCATGCACACCATGGCCAAGGTCAAGAACGCCAGCCTGGCCGACGGCGACACCCCCGAACCCGCCGCCCGCGTCATCGGCGAGACCCAGATCGTCGCCGCCGCCGACCGCCTCATCGCCAACACGGCGGAGGAGGCCGACGAACTCGTACGGCACTACTCGGCCGACCCCGCCAAGGTCGCCGTGGTCCACCCCGGCGTGAACCTCGAACGCTTCCGCCCGGCCGACGGCCGCGCCGCCGCCCGCGCCCGCCTCGGCCTTCCGCAGGACGCCCTGATCCCGCTCTTCGCCGGCCGCATCCAGCCCCTGAAGGCCCCGGACGTCCTGCTGCGCGCGGTCGCCGTGCTCCTCGACGAGCGGCCCGAGCTGCGCTCGAACATCGTCGTCCCCGTCGTCGGCGGCCCCAGCGGCAGCGGCCTCGCCAAGCCCGAGGGCCTGCAGAAGCTGGCCGCGCGGCTCGGCATCGCGGACGTCGTACGGTTCCGGCCGCCGGTCGGGCAGGAGCAGCTCGCGGACTGGTTCCGGGCCGCGTCCGTGCTGGTCATGCCGTCGTACAGCGAGTCCTTCGGGCTGGTCGCCATAGAGGCGCAGGCGGCCGGTACGCCGGTGCTCGCGGCCTCGGTCGGCGGCCTCCCGGTCGCCGTGCGCGACGGTGAGACCGGCTTCCTGGTCCAGGGCCACGATCCCGTCGCCTACGCGCACGTCCTGAGCCGGCTCGCCGACGACCCGCACCTCGCGCCCCGCATGGGCGAGGCCGCCGCCCGGCACGCCCAGTCCTTCGGCTGGGACACCGCGGCCGCCGCCACGGCGGACGTCTACACGGCGGCGGCGCAGGCCCACCGCCGTCACGTACGCTCGCACCATGGGTGAGGCGGCAGCGGACCAGGAGCGGGCGGCGCAGGTCATCGAGGGTTTCCTCAAGGATGCCGAACTCGACTGGGAGAGCCCGGAGTCCGGCACGTTCGTCGTCCAACTCCCCGGCACCCGCAAGCTGTCGACGACCCTCTCCCTCCTCGTCGGCCGCCACTCCCTCTCGCTCAACGCCTTCGTCATCCGCCACCCCGACGAGAACGAGACCGGCGTCCAGCGCTGGCTCCTGGAGCGCAACCTCAAGCTGTACGGCGTGAGTTACGCCGTCGACCAGCTCGGTGACGTGTACGTCACCGGGCGGCTGCCGCTGTCCGCTGTCACCGAGGCCGAGATCGACCGCCTCCTCGGCCAGGTCCTGGAGGCCGCCGACGGCAGCTTCAACACCCTCCTGGAGCTGGGCTTCGCCTCCGCGATCCGCAAGGAGTACGCGTGGCGGGTGTCGCGCGGGGAGTCGACGCGGAATCTGGACGCGTTCACGAATCTGACCCAGCGGCCGACGAACTGACCTCGAACTGACCGCTGTTCGACCCCTTCCCTGCGACTAGGGCCCCGTGGCATGCTCACCGCCAGCACATTTCTGAACGACGTTCACATCCATGAAGAGCCGCGTGGGAGGACGTACGTACATGAGCAACCCCCGTCTCACCAGACGAACCCTGCTCGGAAGCACGCTGGCCTTGGCGGTCCCCCTGCCGAAACAGGGGCCCGGAGAAGGGCTCGGCGGAGGGCCCGGCGGTTCTGGGGGCGAAGTCCCGTCCCTCTGGCGGGAGTTCACCCGCACCCCCTTCACCCACCCGCAGATCCCGTACATCGGCAGAGCGGGCGCGCGACGCCACCCCCGGCGCCCCCTCGTCCTCGACGTCCGTCGCTACGGCGCCGTCGCGGACGGTACGACCGACTCCGCCCCCGCGATCAACCGTGCCATCGCCGCTGCCGGTAGGGCCGGCGGTGGCACGGTGCTCATCCCGCCCGGCACCTTCCGCATCGACGACGTGATCCGCGTCGGTCACTCCGGGGTCGTCCTGCGGGGCGCCGGCAGCGGCCGAACGAAGCTCTACGCGACGAAGAACCTGACGGAGCTGATCGGTGTCTACGGCTCCCGTTACGGCGGCGACAAGTCGTCCTGGTCCTGGGCGGGCGGCCTCATCTGGCTTGCCCCGACGGCCCGTTGGGACTCGCTGGTCGCCGCGATCAGGGCGAAGGCCTGGCCCTTCGAGGGCTGGACCGGCAACAAGCGTGACGAATGGCGGCAGTTGACGACGATCGAGCCCGCGCGACAGGGTGCGTGGACGGTCCGGGTCGCGGACGCCTCCCAACTGAGGCCGGGCGAACTGGTGTTGCTCCGCCTCGCCGACGACACCGGCCACACCCTCCTGGAGCACATGGCGGGCGGCGGCCCCGGCCCCGAGGCGTACTACTGGGACGACAAGACGAAGCTGCTGTCGTACGTCCCCTACGAATGGCCCGTCCGCATCGCGAACGTCCATGGCCACAAGGTGACACTCGAACGCCCGCTGCCCCTCGATATCCGCCCCGAGTGGAGCCCCCAATTCACCACGCACGTGGAGGAATTGACGGGCGCGGGAGTGGAGGGCCTGACCCTGGAGGCGGTGGAAACCCCACAACAACCGCACCTCCTCGACAAGGGCTACAACGGCGTCGTCCTCCAGTGCGCCTACGACTGCTGGGTGGACGACGTGACGGTCCGTCACGTGGACAACGGCTTCGGCCTGGTGGCGGCCTCGGCGTGCACACTGCGCGGTACGACGGTGGCGGGCCGCGGCTCTCATCACCCCTACTTCTGCCGCGAGGGCTCGCACGACAACCTCGTCGAGGACTTCACGATCGAGGAGCGCACGGTCCCGGCGCCGGCCAACACCCAGCTCCACGGCATCAACGTCGAGGGCCTGTCGTCGTACAACGTCTGGTCGCGCGGCGACATGCGGATGGGCACCTTCGACAGCCACCGCGGCCTGCCCTTCGCCAACGTCCGCACCGACATCACGGTCAACAACGATGGCCGCCACGGCGGTGACGCGAACGCCGGTCCGCTCTTCGGCGCCCGCTTCACCCACTGGAACATCCGCGTCACCAACGGCCGCGCGGGCCTGATGAAGATCGACCAACTCGCCCCGTACAGCGCGACGGTGGGTCTCAACACGGTCACCGAGTTCGACCAGATCGACGTCCCCGACTTCACCGGTGATCTGCACGCGCGGCTGGAGCTCTACGGCACGACCGGGGTCGTACGGCCGCGGAACCTGTACGAGGCGCAGCGGAAGCTGTGACTCAGCTCCGGCGCAGGACGTCGTAGCCGATGAAGTCGAACATGCGGGTGCCGATGGGGAGTTGGCGGGGTTCGCCGGTGAAACGGTGGGCGCCGACGGACTGGGGGATCGAGGGGTCCGACACCCACAGGCGCTCGAAGCCGCGCTCCTCCAGCCAGGCGCAGACCTGGGGGACGAGGTCGGGAGTGATGTCGCGGCTGCGCGTCCACACCAGCGTGCCGCCCGTCCGGCACAGGGCGGTGCAGTGGTCGAGGACGCGTTCGACGTCGGCGTCGGAGATGTTGCCGAGGACGCCGCACGCGAGGACGAGGTCGGCGGGGGCGAGTTCGGCGTACTGGTCCGTCAACGAGGCGTCTCCGGCGACGACTTCGACGCCGGGGAGGCCGGCGGCGCGGGCCGCCCGTCTCGCGACGTCCACGTTCCGCTCGTCCAACTCCACGAGCCGGGCGCGGACTTCGGGCCCTCGGGGATGCTCGGCCAGTACGCCGATCAGGTCGCGGCCCTGTCCGGCGCAGAGGCTGATCGCGGTGAGCGGGCCCGGCGGGGCGGTGTCGAGGGCGAGGCGGAGGCGTTCCTGGATGAGGGCCAGGCGGCGGCTGAGGTAGGAGTCGGGGGAGTCGTAGGCGTCGTGCCACGTGTGCCAGTCCATGTGCGATTCCCTGCGCGATGCCATGGGGCGAGGCTAGCCGCGGAGTTGATGTTCGTCGCGTGAATAGCGTCCCGGTGTGACCCCGACCAACTTCCGGAAATGGCGCGTGAGATGGGACTGGTCGTAGAACCCGGTCACCGTCGCCACCTCGCCCGGCGGGCGGCCGTCGAGGAGGAGCCGGCGGGCGCGGTCGACGCGGCGGGACATCAGGTACTGGTGCGGTGCTATGCCGTACGCCCCGCTGAACGCCCGTACCAGATGGGCGGGATGGGCGTGCACGAGCCGGGCGGCCTCGTCGAGGGTGATGCCCTCCGTGACGTGCTCGTCGAGGAGTTCGCGGAGGGTGCGGGCGAGGACGGGGCCGGGTGTCGGGGCAGGGGCGGCGAACGGCCGTAGCCGGGCGTGCAGTTGCTCGGCGATGAGGGTCAGGCGGCTCTCGGCCTCCAGCTCGTCGCCGGGGTGGTCGAGCGCGGTGTGCAACTGGCCCACGCGCAGCCGGAGTTCGGGATCGCGGAGGTCCGGCTGGTCGACGGCGGAACCGATCAGGCTGTCCGGGAGATGCGTGCCGTCGAGATAGAGGACGCGCTTGCGGAAGCCGTGTGGGGTGGCGGGGGAGCCGTTGTGCGGGACATGCGGCGGCAACAGCGACACCGTGTCGTGCGGGGTGCCGTGCTCGTGCCGGTCGAGGTCGTACCGTACGGCTCCGTCGTCCACGATCAGCAGCGTCCACGCGTCGTGCACGTGCATCGGGTACGCGTACTCGGTGAAGTGCGCGTGGAAGACCTCGACGACACCGGGGACACGGGGGCGCCAGGCGGAGACTTCCTGTTCGGGGCGCTGCGGGGCCATGCAAAGAACGTACAAGACGGACGTGCTGGGCGGTCGGCAGTCTCGACGTATGAGCACTGACACGACCGCCGACACGGCCCCCGACACCTTCACCGAACCGATCCGCTTCGACACCAAGATCGCCGTGCTGCTGCGGGAGGACCTTGAGCCCTGGCAGCGGTTGAACGTCACGTCCTTCCTGGTCAGCGGCCTGGGATCAGAGGTTCCCGAGGTGATCGGGGAGCCGTACGAGGATGCCGACGGGGTGCGGTATCTGCCGATGTTCCGGCAGCCGGTGATGGTCTTCGAGGCCACGAAGGAGGTCCTGGTGGCGGCCCACGGGCGGGCGCTGAGCCGTGCGCTGCCCCGGTCCGTCTTCACGTCGGACCTCTTCACCACCGGCAACGACCGGGACAACCGGGCGGCGGTGCGGGCCGTCGCCACGGCCGAGCTGGATGTGGTGGGGCTGGCGGTGTACGGGCCGCGGAACGGGGTGGACAAGGTGGTGAAGGGGGCGCGGATGCATCCGTGAGGGCGCCCCTTCGAGGCGGGTTGGACGGGGAGCGTCCAGTTCGGACCGTGCGGTTCGTCGAGCCAGATCTTTTGCGTGTGCGGGGTGATCGTCATCCTGAAGCACGTGCGGTGAGCGGTGTGGCGCTCCGCCGGCGCCAACGGGGCGGACCCTACTCCGCGAAATGTGACACTCAACAGGAAAGTGTCACATTTTCACGCCTACCCTCCCCGTCAGGCCGCGTTGACCTCGGGCTTCGCCGCGGCCGGTGTTTCCGCTTCCACGATCGCCGGTCCACTCGCCGGAAGCCCCCGCATCAGCGCCCCGTACCCCACCGCCGCCCCCGTCCCCACGACCGCGCACATCCCCCACAGCCACGCCGCCCCGAACCGGTCGATGACGAACCCGGACATCAGCGGAGCGACGAGCGCGGCGACCGCCCAGGACAGGGTGTACATGCCCTGGTAGCGGCCCCGGCCCTGGACGGGGGACAGTCGTACGACGAGGCCCGTCTGGGTCGGGGCGTTGATCATCTCGCCGAGGGTCCACACGCACACCGTGAGGGCGAAGACGCCGACCGAACCGGCGAACGCGGTGAGCCCGAAGCCGTAGCCCGCGAGGATCGACGAGACGACCAACAGGCGCTTGGCGTCGCGGTGTTCGATGAGGCGGGTGACCGGGATCTGGAGGGCGACGATGAGGAAGCCGTTGACGGCGATCGCGGTGCCGTAGTCGGCGGGGGTGAACCCGGCCTCGCCCATCGCGACCGGCAGACCGACCGAGCCCTGCTGGAAGACGACGGCGACGAGGAAGGACAGTCCTACGACGCTCATGAACCGCCCGTCGCGCAGGACCGTCCCGAGGCCGACCGGGGCGGCGGGTTCCTTGCCGTCGGCTGTCGTCGCGACGGTGGGCCGGGACTCGGGCAGCCGTAGGAACACGACGACCGCGCAGACCGCCGTCATCCCGGCCTCCAGCAGGAACCCGGCGCGGTAGCTGACCTCGGCGATGAACCCGGCGGCCATGGAGGAGACGGCGAAGCCGAGGTTGATGGCCCAGTAGTTGAGCGAGAACGCGCGGACCCGGTCCTCGGGACGCACGATGTCGGCCATCATCGCCTGCACCGCCGGACGGGACGCGTTGCTCGCCGCCCCGACCAGGCACGCCACGGCGGCGATGGCGACGGGGTCGTGCATGAAACCGAGGAGCGCCACGGACGCGGCGGTCGACGACTGCGCGATGAGGAGGGTGGGACGGCGGCCGATCCGGTCGGTCAGCACGCCCGAGCCGATCGACGAGACGACCCCGCCGAGGCCGTAGAGGGAGGCGACGAGGCCGGCGTAGGTGGCGGAGTAGCCGCGGTCGAGGGTCAGGTAGAGGGCCATGAAGGTCGAGACGAACGCCCCGAGCCGGTTCACCAGGGTGCTCGTCCACAGCCACCAGAACTCGCGGGGCAGACCGGAGACGGTTTCCCGGGCGGCACGTCTCAGGGCGGCGAGTGACATGGATCGTTCCCCCACGGTCGAACAGGTAAGTAAGTGGCTCAGGTGCTGGGCACAACTTACGAACGGGACGGCCCGGGGAACCACTCAATTAACAGAAGCCGTCAACTGTGGGGCTGGGAGGCAGGCGCCAGGCGGGGGCCCGAATGCGTGGATTACGCTCTGAGGCATGGCCGACGCACCGTACAAGCTGATCCTCCTCCGCCACGGCGAGAGCGAGTGGAACGCGAAGAACCTGTTCACCGGCTGGGTGGACGTCAACCTGAACGAGAAGGGCGAGAAGGAGGCGGTCCGCGGCGGTGAGCTGCTCAAGGACGCCGGCCTGCTCCCCGACGTGGTCCACACGTCCCTCCAGAAGCGCGCGATCCGCACGGCGCAGCTCGCGCTCGAATCCGCAGACCGCCACTGGATCCCGGTCCACCGCAGCTGGCGCCTGAACGAGCGCCACTACGGCGCCCTCCAGGGCAAGGACAAGGCGCAGACCCTCGCGGAGTTCGGCGAGGAGCAGTTCATGCTCTGGCGCCGTTCCTACGACACCCCGCCCCCGCCCCTTGAGGACGGCACGGAGTTCTCCCAGTCGGACGACCCGCGTTACGCGACGATCCCGCCGGAGCTGCGCCCCCGCACGGAGTGCCTGAAGGACGTCGTCGTCCGCATGCTCCCGTACTGGTACGACGGCATCGTCCCCGACCTCCTCGCCGGCCGCACGGTCCTGGTCGCCGCCCACGGCAACTCCCTCCGCGCCCTGGTCAAGCACCTCGACGGCATCTCCGACACCGACATCGCGGGCCTGAACATCCCGACGGGCATCCCGCTGGCCTACGAACTGGACGCGTCCTTCAAGCCGGTGAAGCCGGGCGGGACCTACCTGGACCCTGACGCGGCAGCGGCGGCGATCGAGGCGGTCAAGAACCAGGGCAAGAAGAAGTAGCCCCACCTTCCTGACCCCCTTCCTGGCCAAGCCCCCCACCTGCGGATCTCTCCGGTGGGGGGCTTCGTGCTGCGCGGGACACGGCACCGGGAGAGCGCGCCCGGAAGGCGCGGGGAGAAGCTTCGGTGCCGCCCGGAAGCGCATCGGAAGCGGATCGACCCTGGTGGCGGAAGCGGCGGTACTGGTGGCATGCAAGGGGTCAATCAGCCTTTTGTGCGGGTTTTCCCGCCGACCCCGATCGGTGGGTTCTCCCGCCGACCCTTCCCTGCCGCCCATCCCGTCGGAGCGTCCCATGAACGACCTCGGACCACCACCACCGCCGTCCACCCCCGCCGCACCGAACCCCCCGGCCCCCTACCGTGCCGGCGGCCTGATACCGCCCGCCGGAGCCGCCCGGACCTGGGGGCTCACCGTCATCGGGGTGCCCCTGCTGCTCGTTCTGCTGCTGGGGATGGTCGACGGGTCCTTCTCCACCGGCGGCGACGGAGCGCAGGCCCAGCCGTGGACCCCGCCCACCGCGTCGTACACGTACACCCAGTCCGCCACCCCGGACCCGTACAACGCCTCCGACTCGACCGCCACCCCGGACCCGTACAGCGCCTCCGACCCGGTCACCACGGAGACCGGGGACGCCGGGGGCGGGAGCTCCTTCGGTGAGCCGACGGGGGAGACGACCACCGCGGCGGCGGAGCCGGAGGCGGTCGTCACCGACTACTTCGCGGCGATCAACAACCGTGACTACCGGACGGCTTGGAAGCTCGGCGGCAAGAACCTGGGTGACGCCGACTACAACGCGTTCGCCAAGGGCTACGCCAACACCCAGCAGGACAGCGTCAGTCAGGTGTCCGTGCAGGGGACCGTCGTGCAGCTGGTCCTCAACGCCCTTCAGACGGACGGTACTTCGCGCTCGTTCAACGTCACCTACACCGTCGAGGACGGTGTGATCACCCACGGCACGGCAATCCGGGTCGGCTGACCATCCCCGTACGAGTGGAGCGCTGAACCATCGTGAGCACACAGGCACCGCACCACCCCCATCCTCCCGGCCGTCCGCCCGGAGCGCCGCAGGTCACCCGCGTGTACGCGCGGACCAAGGCCACCCGCCTGCTGTCCGCGGGCACCTACCTCGATCCCGTCTACCGCCGGGCCGTCATCCGGGAGTTGCTCAAGAACCGCTTCAGAGTGGTCGCGCCGTCGTACGGCTACGACGCCGTCTCGGTCCTCGCCCACGCGCTCGCGGCCCGCCGACTACGCCGTATCCAATGGGGAGTTGTCGGCGGCTCGGCGGTCGCGCTCCTGCTGCTGATGAGCAAGGGTCCGCTGAGCGCCTTCGTCGCCGCCCAGCTCATGTTCTGGGTGCTGTGGGGCGCCGCCTACCTGCGCCGGATCGTCACCCTGCACCTCCTGATGACCCGGCTGAAGGAGACCGGCCCCGCCGGCGGCTTCGACGGCTCCTACCCCGTCGGCGGCAAGCTCACCGACGCCCTGATCGGCAAGATCGACCGCGAACAGGCAGGCCAGACCGGCCTCGTCTTCTACGGCGGTTTCCGGCCCTTCGTCGGCGCCGGCGAGCCGCTGCGCGACTGGGCGAACGCCCAACTCCTGCTCGGCGCACCGAAGAACCGCCTCGCCGCCCGCAAGGACTTCGACGTCAACGGGTCGGGGTCCGGGGCCGACCTCGACGAGGTGGAGCGCAAGCCCGTCCTGCCGTTCACCGTCCGCGACATCACCAAGTACGTCGCCGAGAGGATGGGCGCGGAACTGCGCGACGAGGCCCGCTGGGACGAACGGATCGAGGGGCTGACCGTCGAGCGGCGCCGCTACACGACGGCGATCCGCACCAACGACCGTACGGTGGGCACCGGTTGGTCCCAGCTGCCGGGCATGGACGATCTCCCGGCCATCCACTGGCGGGAGGACTACGACTCGGCCCGCGAGTACCTGTGCATCCGCGTCGGATCCTGGAACGAGGAGCTGGTGACCTCGATCTTCGTCGGCTTCGACCTCAAGGGCGACACCCTCCACACCGAGTTCTACACCTACGTACTCGGGCCGCTGGTAAGGGAGTTCCACCTCGTCGACCGACTGCCCGACGTGTTCGACGGACGGCTGGCGGTGCGGGTCGCGTGGGACATGGTCAAGGCCGTACCGCGCTGGTGGCTGGCGCTGGCGCTCTGGCCGTTGCGGCTGGTTCCCCGACGCTTCCTGCCGAGGCGGATACGACGGTTCGTGCGGCCCGCGCGGGGCGGGTGGAGCACCATCACGTTCACCGGAGAGAGCGCGGCGGTCGACACCAGCGAGTTCCAACTCGGGCGCTACGCCAAGGAGTCGGTGGACTGCGGCGCGCTCACCAGCGTCCGGGAGATGGCCACCAGCGACACCTACCACCACTTCTTCCAGAAGACCGATGCCCTGAAGTACACGCAGATCGTCGAGCGCCGCCTGCTCCAGACGATCCGTCAGTTCCTGGGCGAGCACCACGTGGATCTCGCCGACCACGACCGCGCGCAGACCAACATCCTCGTCGGGGACAACTCGCAGGCGATCCTCGGCGGCCACAACGAGAACTTCGGATACAACTACCGCCCGCAGGGCCCCAGTTCGCCCGGCGGCGGAGGGGGAGGGGACTAGCCATGAGCGGGAACGAGAGCCATACGTTCGGGGACAACAGCCAGGTCATTCTCGGCGGGGAGAACAAGGGTTTCGGCTACAACTACCATGCGGCGCCGACGACTTCGGCCGCCGAACCACAGACCTCCGACCAGCCGTCGGGGGAACCCTCGGACCGGCCGCCCGCCGGTCACGACCGTGGCCGTAGCGTCTTCGTCGTGCACGGCCGGGACGAAGAGGTGCGCGCGGCGATGTTCGGACTGCTCCGCCGGCTCGACCTACGGCCCCTGGAATGGGAGGAGTTGGTGCGCGCCACCGGCAGAGCCTCGCCCTTCCTCGGCGAGGTGGTCATGAACGCACCGGCGCAGGCGCAGGCGGCCCTGGTCCTGCTCACCCCGGACGACGTCGCCAAGCTCCACCCGCATCTGCTCGGCAATCGCGAGCGGGACGACGAGACCCAACTCACCGGCCAGCCACGGCAGAACGTGCTGATCGAGCTGGGCATGGTGCTGATGGCCTACCCCGAGCGGACCGTCATCGTCGAGGTCGGCCGGCTGCGGCACGTCGCCGACACGGCGGGCATCAACGTCATCCGGTTCGACGGCACGGAGTCCTCCCTCGCGAAGATCGTCGCCCGGTTGCGGCTGGCCGGCTGCCAACTCGACGACACCCGGCCGGAATGGCGCGATACCCGGCACTTCCAGAATCTCTCCGCGTACCGACGGCTCGCCTGAATCACGGCGAAGAAGAAGAAAGGGGGGACGGACGCTCCGGCGTCCGTCCCCCCTTTCTTCTTCTATACGCGGTCCAGTCCCGACGCCAGCCCCCTCAAGAACGCCCCCACCTCCCGCATGTCGATCCGCTCCAGGTCGTCCGGCCGCACCATCACCCGCAACTCCCGGCAGACCGCGCCCTCCCGGGACCGCGCGATGAACGACATCAGGATCAGCCGCAGCAGACTGTCCTGGTCGAGATGGTCGAGCCGGGACAGCCCCGATCCCACCAACGGCATGGCCACCGCCTCCAGTTGGGCATGCCGGTGCAGCGCGTCCCACAGCCGGCCGAGGCCGAGCCAGAGGTCCTCGACGCTGGACGCGGCCACACAGTCGTTGCCGATACGGCTGTACGCGACCGCGAACACCAGCCGCGGCCGGGTGCCCAGCACCGCCACCGTGCCGACCGGGTAGCGGTCCAGCTTCCCCAGCGGCTTGCGGTCCCGGTCCTCCCGCCCGACCGGCGTGACCCCGGCGAGCGCCGCGTCCAGTTCCGCGTCGAGACGCCGTACGTCACCGTCGTACCGTCGGAGCAGCAACTGCCCTTGCACGCTGGCCGAGTTGATGACCTGGCTGTCGGCGGACGCGGTGTCGAAGGTGTCGCAGAATCCGACGACGAGATGGGCCGGCCGGTCGAACACGTCGCCCGCCTCGACCACCACTCTCAGGTCGGGCCGCCGGAACACCTGCTCCACCCGCAGCACCGGCCGTGCCTGGCCCAGCCCCCACACCAGGCATGCCGCCACCGACACCACCGTGACCGTGCCGGGGTCGGGAAAGCTCCGTGGGAAGAATTGCCCGACGAACTGAAGGACCGCGGATATCCCGCCGAACGCCACCATCGTGCTGCGCGCGAAAATCCTTCGGGCACGTCCGGTGCCGTAGAACCGCAGAAATCGAGAAAACACGGTTCCTCCCGGACATCATGATAATCTGCTGGTCACATATCGGTGACGCAGAGTGATGAAGCAGGGCGACACAGCGACACAGGAACGCGGCGGGGGCGACGCGGGTGGCCGATGGACGAGTGCGCATTCAGGTCAAGGTGCTGGGACCGGTCCAGCTCGACGTCGACGGAATCCCTGTCCGGCTGACACCGCTGACCACCCGGCTGCTGGTCCGCCTGGTGGCCGCCGAGGGCGAGGCCGTGCCGGTACGTCAACTGCGGCGCGACGTATGGGGGTTGGCGGACGGGCCGCGCCATCTGGACCAGCGCAATCGCAACGAGGTGCAGAAGCGCGTGCTGGAACTGCGGCGCGCCCTCGACCCCGGTCAGGACGGTACCGCCGCCCGCGTCCTGCGCACCGAGCAACAGGTCACCGTGCACGGCCCGGAGACCGCCTACCGGCTGGTGCTGCGGCCCGGGGAACTGGACAGCGCGCGGTTCACGGCGGTCGTCGGCACCGCCCTCCTCGCCCCGCCCGCGACCGCCGCCCATGAGCTGGCCGAGGCGCTGGCCCTGGTCCGGGGCCGGCCGCTGGCCGAGGTCAACGGCGAGAACTTCGCGGACCCCTTCATCCGCCGGCTCACCGCCCTGCTGGACTCCGCCCGCCGTGAACTGGTCCGGGTCCAGGCCGACTTGGGCCGCCCCGACCTCGCGCTGCCGGTCGCCGAGCTGATCGTCCGTGACCACCCCGACGACCTCGACGCCGTACGCACCCTCGACACCCTGCGCGCCGCGCTCCGGGCCCGCCACGGTGCCGAACTGCTGCGCCACCGGGTTCCGTTGCCGGGTCAGCGGGCCGATGTCGTCCTGGTCCGGGGCGACTTGTTCGAGCAGGCGGACTGCAACCTGGTGGTCGGCTTCACCGACACCTTCGACACGGAGACCGACCAGGACATCGTCATCAGCCGCGACAGCGTGCAGAGCCAGCTGGTCGACCGGCTCTTCGGCGGCCGACGCCGCCTGCTGGACGAGAAGTTGAAGGCCGGGCTGCGTACGGTGCGGGCCGTCGGCACGGAGAGCGCACGGGCCAAGCCGCGCGGCCGGCGGGTGCGTTACCCGGTGGGTACGACCGTGGCTGTACCGGTCGACGGCCGCCGGATCTTCGCGGTCGCCTATTCGCGGCTCGGCAACGACCTGGTGGCCAGGTCCGGTGACGAGGACCTGCGGACGAGCCTCGACAACCTCTGGGCCTCGGTCGCCGTGCACGGCCTGTTCAGACCGGTCGCCGTCCCGCTCATCGGCTCCGGGCTGGCCCGGGTGACCGACCTCGACCGCAGCCAGCTGGTGGCCCTGATCGTCGACTCGTTCATCACCGCGTGCCGCCGCTACCCCGCGCTCACCCCCGAACTCCGCATAGTGATCCGCCCGGAGGACCTGGCCAGCACCGACCTCTCCCCGGTCGAACGCCGCTTCCACGAACTGGTCCCGGACCTGGACGACCGGGTGGACTGACCAAGGCCGGCAAGGGAGTTGGGGCTGACCCGGCCGAATCCAACATGAGGCCGACCAGGTCCAACATGAGGCCGACCGGGTCCAAGGTGAGGCCGGGCGGTTCTCGGCGTCCAGCCCCCGCTCCGACGGGTTCCTCCGCATCTTTCGGCTCCCCCATGCGGCATCACCCACCGGTCACTGGCCCGCCACGGCCACCCGGCCTCACCGGTTCCCAGTGCACCGCTCCCGCCGCTTCCGCGGGTAGCCACCATCCGCTTCCGATCCGATTCCGACGCGACACGGACGCCGAGCGTCAACCGGACGCCGAGCGTCAACCGACAGCCGTACGACGGCCGGGCCGTTCCCGGGACCGGCGGGCAGCCCTCAGAGCTTCGGGAGCCTCGGCGGCTGCCCTCCCCGCGTCTCCGCCCGCGCTCCCGCCTCGCGCAACGCAACGACCGCCGCCTCGGCGTCCGCCTGCGGTACACCGTCGAGCACTACGGCCGGAACCTCCACCACCAGCACTTTGCTGCGCCAGAGACCGAGCCCCGTCAGCCGACGTACGACCTGGGCGACATCGAGCACCCGGGCACCGAGGTCGGTGACCACCACGTCGTAGTCCACGTGGTCGCAGACCAACGCGAAGTACTCGGTGTGCTCGGCGTACTCGGGCCGATCGGTCACCATCGCTTCTCTCCGCCGGGATCCACAGCCCCAGCTTCCCAACTCGCGGCCCCGCGCGACACCATGGCCTCGCAGGAACTCAGGGGGTGCCATGGGGAACAAAGAGACCGAACAGGCCGCGATCACCCACGTGTTGGCCTTGGAACGGGCCGCAGGCCGCGAGCCCAGGGACGTCCGCACGTCGGGCCTTCCGTACGACGTCGACAGCCCACCCCGCATGATCGAGGTGAAGGCGTTCAGCCGCTCGGCACGCAGCGAACCGCTGCCGCTGGAACACCGCCAAGTCCTGGCCGCACAGGCGAATCCCGGCCGCTTCTACCTCTACGTGGTGGACAACCTCGCCGGCCCGGACGGAACCGAGATCGGTGTCCGCGTCCTGCACGGCGAGATCCTCCGGGCGATGATCGAGCGCTCCCAGCCACAGATGACCTACTGGCCCACCTTCCGGGCAGCGGAGTACGACGAGGCGGAGCGGCTGTGCTGAGCAACCGGCGCGGCAGGGCGACAAACAGTTCCTTGGCAAGGAACCGCCCCCCTGTCACGATCAAGCCGTGGACGACCTCTCTAAAGTCACGTGGTGGATGGACGTCGTCTCCGACCTGGTGGGTCCGCCGGTCAGCGTTCTGCTGCTGGTGGAGGGGATCCAGATGTACCGCGACGGGGGCTCCATCGGCTGGGCCGTCGGGGCGTCGGTACTGCTCCTGGGCACCCTCTACACGCTCGGGCGTCGGCTCGCCCGGTATCGGAGACGGACGGCGACGTCATCGACTTCGGCGTCGTCCTCCACCTGACTCCACCCGGTCCGGTTATTTCTCGTCATTACGTAGATACGGGATGTGACCGGGCGGGAGGATGGACGCGTCCATACGCACTCTCGGGGGGAAGAGCACCCATGGCGAACCAGTACCCCGGACCACCTCCGGAGCAGCCGCCCGGACAACCCGGTCAGAATCCCTATGCCACCCCGCCCGGTGGGCCCTACGCCGAGGGTGCCTACGGCTATCCCGCGGCCCCTGTCTACGGCTACCCGCAAGCCGTACCGCCGCAGCCGCAGCCGCAGCCGTACGCGCAACAGCAACCCCAGCCCCAACCAGCCTTCGGCGCCCCGCTGTTGACCCTCGGGGACATCGCGGTCAACGGGGACACCATCGTGAGCCCGGCCGGGTCGATGCCGCTCAGGGGGGCGGTGTGGACGGCTACCGACATGTCCCGTACGGAGGAGCGGATTCCGCCGCATGCGATCGTGCTGGCGATTCTGTTCTTCCTGCTGTGCTTTGTCGGGCTGTTGTTCCTTCTGATGAAGGAACGCGTCACCACCGGTTTCGTGCAGGTCGGCGTGAACAGCGGGGGTCGGCACCACTCCACGATGATCCCGGTGCAGTCGCGCGACCAGGTCGTGTACGTCCTCAACCAGGTCAGCTACGCCCAGTCCATCAGCGTGTGAACCGTGTGAACCCTGTCAACAGGCGGACGGCCCAGGCGTGTTGCACCTGGGCCGTCTCAAGATGGGATGGGATGGGACGGGTCAGCGCCGGCTCGCCCTTGCCAGCGCCGGTACGAAGCGGAGCGCGTCCACCGTGCCGACGCCCGTAGCCATGTCGTAGCCGTTGACCGCGGTGTAACCGGTCACGCCCGCGTACGAGTTGTTCGTGCCGTCGTTCACGTCGACGATGCCGTTGCCCTTGGCACCGTGCTTCGCGAGCGCGTACAGCGCCGAGTTGATGTTGCCGACCCGGTGCCCCGCCGCCTGGTCGGCCAGCGCGACGATGCCCGAGAAGAGCGGGCTGGCCTCGCTCGTGCCGCCGTAGACGTCCCAGCCGACGGCCGTCGGGTCGAAGCTGGAGTACGTCCACGCGCCGCCGTTGACCGCCGCGGCCATCGAGACGTCGGGGGTGGCGCGCTGGGTGCCGACGATGCTCTTCACGCCGTTCTGGAAGGACGGGCGGGCGAACACGTGGGACTGGCCGCCGCCGCCCGCGCCGTAGTCGTTGTAGACGCTGTCCGGGGTGACGCGGTCGCCCTTGTCGTCCAGGTGCAGCTGCGTGCCGCCGATCGACGTGACCAACGGGTCGGAAGAGGGCCAGGAGTTGACGGGCTTGTCGTAGAAGGCCGAGCCGTCCGCGTTGTAGTCGGTGGCGCCGCCGTCGCCGGAGGAGGCGAGGACGGTCACGTGCTTGCGGTTGGCGGCCTCGAAGGCGTAGCGCAGCTTCTTGATGCTGGAGAAGTTCCCCTGGTCGAAGCCGGGGAAGGTGTTCTCGGTCGCGCCGAAGCTCTGCGTGATGACGTCGCCGACGCCGTGGTCGATCAGGTACTTCTCGGCGTCCATCATCTCCGGCAGCCCGGTGACGCCCTCGGTCTCGGCGACCGCCGTCTCCACCAGCACGATCTTCGCGTCGGGCGCGACCGCGTGCGCCATCTCGACGTCCAGGGTCGTCTCGCCGGCCCAGCCGGTCATGTCCGCGTTCGTCGGGTCGAAGACCGGGACCTTGCCCCACTTGACGACATTCACCTTGGCGCTGTGGATGCCGAACTGCTTGCTGTACGTGTCGAGATCGTGCTGGATCGTCGGCGAACCGAACGAGTCGACGATGACGATCGTCCGCCCCTTGCCCGTAATGCCCTTCTTGTAAAGCGAGTTGAGGTTGTACGCGGTGCGGTACTGCAGCGGGTTGTAGCACGCGATCTGCCACTTGGCCTCGCACTCCGCGCTGGAGAGCGGGGTCGGCACGTCGCGCGCGAGGGTGTGCCCGGTGATCGCCGGGATCGCCTTCGTCTGCGGTACGACGGCGGGCGTGGCGCCGGCGACACCGCCCAGCGGCGCGGTCGCCAGCGCGGCGACGGCGAGGCCGGCGGTGGCGGCCGTGGCGGCGGCCATGTTCAGTCTCGTGCGGGCTATGTGCATGAATCCCCCCTGAGTGCTGCGGAGTTCGCCCGGCCGTCAGCCGGACGAAGTGGTCTCCGCGCATCTCATCGAGTGAGACATGCACAGGACAAGACTGTTGAACTGTCGATGCCGAACCCTTTGCCCAAACAGCACCAAAGACTCGAACACCCCTGCCGATCCGACCTGTTGACTCGGATCGCGGTCGGCCGCCGGTCGTCAGATCGAGTACGGCACCGCGTGCACCTCGTCCGCCCGGTGCCCCGCGCGTTCGTGGACGCGCTGGACCGCCTCGGGCGACGGGGCCTCCGACAGGCAGTAGACGGTCCCGGTCTCCGGGTCCGCCCAGGCCCGCTCGAAGTGGACGCCCTCGTCCTTCTCCACGGCGAGATCCGCCTTGTGGGCCTCCATCAGCTGGTCGGCCGTGATGCCCTTCATTCCGTGATGTACGTCCATGTACTGAGCCATGGCCTCACACCTCCTCGTGCTTTCCCCCTCAATGCTGCGCTTCCACGGCGTCCGGGGCCACCGGCGGCCGAACATGCCGGAGGGGCCCCGGCGCCGTAGCACCGAGGCCCCTCAGGGAGTAGGCGGCGGTCAGCCGCACTGGCACGGATTGCCGGACTGGCACCCGCAGCCGCAGCCCGAGCCGCAGCCGCAGGCGCCGAAGAGCGGGAGGCTCTTGATCTCGGCGGGCTGCTGCGTCTCGCGCTCCTGCGTCGGGTCCGGTGTCGTGGCGGGGGATTCGGCCATGGGTCCTCCTAGAGGCTGGTGCCTGTGCCCATTGGATGCCCGCTTCGCCGGGCGCATCAACGGCGCATGGAGGCTCCCCCGCAAGCCGGGGTCATTTCTAACCAGTCTCAGACCGAGACGGTGGTTAGAAATGACCCCGGCTTCCGGAGACCCCCGGCCGAGCGACCGGGCGGAGAGCTACGCGCCCTCCGCCCCCGTCACCGGCTGGATGTCCGGCTGCAGTTCGTCCGCGTGCTCGCCCGTCACCAGGAACACCACGCGCTTGGCGACCGAGACCGCGTGGTCGGCGAAGCGCTCGTAGTAGCGGCCGAGCAGGGTCACGTCGACCGCCGTCTCGATGCCGTGCTTCCACTTGTCGTCCAGCAGGTGCTGGAAGAGCGTGCGGTGGAGGAGGTCCATCGCGTCGTCGTCCTGCTCCAGCTGGAGCGCGAGGTCGACGTCCTTCGTGATGATGACCTCGGCCGCCTTGGCCATCAGACGCTGGGCGAGCTGGCCCATCTCCAGGATGGTCGCGTGCAGGTCGTGCGGTACGGCCCGCTCCGGGAAGCGCAGCCGGGCGAGCTTCGCCACGTGCTGGGCGAGGTCGCCGGAGCGCTCCAGGTCGGCCGACATGCGCAGCGACGTGACGACGATCCGCAGATCCGTCGCCACCGGCTGCTGCCGGGCCAGCAGGGCTATGGCCCGGGCTTCGAGGTCGTGCTGGAGGTCGTCGACCTTCTTGTCGGCCTCGATGACGCTCTCGGCCAGCTTCAGGTCGGAGTCCAGGATGGCCGTCGTGGCGCGTCCGATCGCCGACCCGGTCAGCCGGGCCATCTCCACCAGACCGTCACCGATCGAGTCAAGTTCCTCGTGGTACGCGTCCCGCATCAGGGTTCCCTCTCCTACGTTGCTTCGGGGGCTCCGGGGCCCTGGGCCTGTCGATGTGACTAAAAACCGGCCCTTCCACCCCACGCTCCCACGTTCCCGCTCCTACGCGACGGTTTCCGCCACCCCGAATGAACCAATACTGGCTCCAAGGTGAACTCTGGGCGACGAGTGTTCGAGGTCGCACTCCGATGGCTGTGGCCAGGAGGTATCCCATGCCTAACCTGGGGGCATGGACGTGAACGCGGCGGTCGCCGCAGCGGCAGCGATCGCCGGGGTGCTCACCGGTGTCATCGCCATGCTGGCGTTCCGCTGGAGCGAACGCGACCAGAAGCGACCGACCAGGACCTCCCTGCATACGGACCCGGTGCTTCCGCCGGGTGTGGACACCGTGCTCTCGGTGCTCCGCTCCTCGGCCGTCGTCCTCGACGAGGCGGACGCCGTGGTCAAGGCCAGCTCGGCGGCGTACGCCCTCGGACTGGTCCGCGGCGGGAAACTCTCCGTCGACCCGATGCTCCAGATGGCCCGGGACACCCGGCGCGACGGCGAGATACGCCAGGTCGAGCTGGATCTGCCCCGGCGCGGCACCGGCCGCGGGGAGGCCCTCGCGGTCTCCGCCCGGGTGGCGCCGCTCGGCTCCCGGCTCGTCCTGCTCCTCGTGGAGGACCTCACCGAGGCCCGCCGTATCGAGGCCGTACGACGTGACTTCGTGGCGAATGTCAGCCACGAACTGAAGACCCCGGTCGGCGCGCTCTCCCTCCTCTCGGAGGCGGTCATGGACGCCTCCGACGATCCTGAGGCGGTGGAGCGTTTCGCCGGCCGGATGCAGATCGAGGCCACGCGCCTGACCAACCTCGTGCAGGAGCTCATCGACCTGTCACGGGTCCAGAACGACGACCCCCTCGAAGACGCCGAACCCGTCCGCGTCGACGAACTCGTCGCCGAGGCCATCGACCGCTGCCGGCACCAGGCCGGCACCAAGCAGATCACCATGGCCGCCGGCGGCACCGCCGACCTGCACGTCTACGGGAACCGGGGCCAGCTGGCCGCGGCCCTCGGAAACCTGGTCGAGAACGCCGTCAACTACTCGCCCGCCCGCACCCGCGTCGGCATAGCCGCCCGCCGGGTCTCCGCGGGCGGCGGCGACCACATCGAGGTCGCCGTGACCGACCAGGGCATCGGCATCTCCGAGAAGGACAAGGAGCGCGTGTTCGAGCGCTTCTACCGTGTCGACCCGGCCCGCTCGCGGGCCACCGGCGGTACGGGTCTCGGACTGGCGATCGTCAAGCACGTGGCCGCCTCGCACGGCGGGGAGGTCACGGTGTGGAGCTCCGAGGGACAGGGCTCCACGTTCACCCTGAGGCTGCCGGAGGCGGGTGCGGCCCGCGACCGTGCCCACCAGCACCCCGACCTCGACGACGAGGTCGAGGCGTCCCCTGAACCATCCCCGTACGAACCGCTTCCCGCCCCGGAGGTCCTTCCGTGACCCGAGTGCTTGTCGTCGAGGACGAGGAGTCCTTCTCCGACGCCCTGTCGTACATGCTCCGCAAGGAGGGCTTCGAGGTCGCCATCGCGACCACCGGGCCCGACGGACTCGACGAGTTCGAGCGCAACGGCGCCGACCTCGTCCTGCTCGACCTCATGCTGCCGGGGCTCCCCGGCACGGAGGTCTGCCGCCAGCTGCGCGGCCGTTCCAACGTCCCCGTCATCATGGTGACGGCCAAGGACAGCGAGATCGACAAGGTCGTAGGCCTGGAAATAGGAGCCGATGACTACGTCACCAAGCCCTTCTCGTCCCGCGAGCTCGTCGCCCGTATCCGGGCCGTCCTGCGCCGCCGCGGCGAGCCCGAGGAGGTCACCCCGGCCGCCCTCGAAGCCGGTCCGGTCCGCATGGACGTGGATCGCCACGTGGTCACGGTCTCCGGCTCCAAGGTCGACCTGCCCCTCAAGGAGTTCGACCTGCTGGAGATGCTCCTGCGCAACGCGGGCCGCGTACTGACCCGCATGCAGCTCATCGACAGAGTCTGGGGCGCCGACTACGTGGGCGACACCAAGACCCTGGACGTCCACGTCAAGCGCCTCCGCGCCAAGATCGAGCCGGACCCGGGCGCGCCCAGGTACCTGGTGACGGTGCGCGGCCTCGGCTACAAGTTCGAGCCGTAGACCGCGAACACTTCCTTACCGGCTCTACGACGATGGGCGGGACCTCTCCGTGAGGTCCCGCCCATCGTCGTAGACGTACGACTGTCGCTCAGCCGGTGGCGGTGCCCGTCTCCGTGGCCGTCGCGCTCGCGGAGGCCGAGTCGGTCGGGGTGGCCGACGTGCTCTTGCCCGGCTTCGGCGAGCCGGAGGTGGTCGCGGTGGCGCCCGCGGCCGGCGTCGAGGGGATCGAGCTGGGGCCCCACTTGGTGAAGTAGCTGTCGGCCGGGACGACGAAGGCGCTCAGGCTCACGCCGCCGGTCCTGCTGAGGGTGAAGGTGACCTTCTGGGCGTTGCCGTCCGTGATGCCGGCGGGGTCGGTCAGCGCCGCGGAGGCGTTGCCCTTGCCGCCCAGGACGAGCGAGCCGAAGGCCGGGACGACCAGCTTGCCCTTGCCCTTGGCGGGGGTCAGCGTGGCCGTGCCGGCGCCGTCGACGCTGACGGAGTCCAGGGTCTGGGGGTTCTTGCTGTTGTTGAACAGGGTCGCGGAGATCACCGCCGGGCCCGTGCCCTCGGTGCCGGACTCGGTGAGGGGCTGGGTGATGACGAGCGCGTTCTGCACCTTGATGGCGCCGACGGAGACGGCCGCGTTGTCCGGCTTGACCTCCAGCGTCTGTGCGTCGTTGCCGGCAGCGCACGCGGCGAGGGAGGCGATCGAGAACGCGATGGTGGCGGCGGCGAGGGCGCCGCGTCGAAGGCTGCTGCTCACGGCGGCGGCTACTCCTTGAACGTGGGCGGAGCAGGGCGACTCCCGAAATAAAGCCGCCCTAAGTGTCTGTCAGCGGCCTTAGGTTACCGAGCCGTTCCCGCACCATCGCACCCGACCCTCCCTCAACCGGGTACCCGTGTGCCGCAAGTGACTCACGGGTCACTTGCGACCGGCACTCGTCCGGCATTCACATAAGCAGCTCAGTCGTCCGTCGGCGGATTTTCGGTGAAGAATGCGCGGCGCCCCGGATAATCGATCATCGGCATCTCGGCGGGCTTCGGTGATCAATTCCGGATTCGTCTCGTACCGGGCTCCGCCCACCGAACGGAGTAGCGGAAGTCGAGCACTTGGAACCAGACATTTGGGGACGTTCGTCCGGTTGGAGGCGCCTCCGGATGTGTGTAACGTACGCGTTTCACCTCGCCCGGAGAGCCGCTCCGACCTGCGAATACCCTCTTCCGCTCGGCCTCCGCAGCACGTTCCTGTTGCTGTTGTCAAGCCCCGAGATGCGCTCTGACCTGCGAAAACGCCATTCAGAACCCGCAGTTTCCGTGTTACCCTGGATAGCCACGGAAGGGGTACCTGTCACATGACGTTCAAGGTTGGCGACACCGTGGTCTATCCCCATCACGGGGCCGCGCTGATCGAGGCTATCGAAACTCGCCAGATCAAAGGCGTGGACAAGACCTATTTGGTGCTGAAGGTCGCTCAGGGTGACCTGACGGTGCGTGTGCCAGCGGACAATGCGGAGTTCGTCGGCGTACGTGATGTGGTCGGTCAGGACGGGCTGGACCGGGTCTTCGAGGTGCTGCGCGCTCCGTATGCCGAGGAGCCCACGAACTGGTCGCGTCGTTACAAGGCAAATCTGGAGAAGCTCGCCTCCGGCGATGTCATCAAGGTCGCGGAAGTCGTCCGTGACCTGTGGCGTCGTGAGCGCGAGCGCGGACTCTCCGCAGGTGAGAAGCGCATGCTCGCCAAGGCTCGCCAGATCCTGGTGAGTGAGCTCGCGCTCGCGGAGAACACGAACGAGGACAAGGCCGAGGCCCTGCTCGACGAGGTTCTCGCGTCCTGACGCAGGCGACTGGTACGCCCTGCTCAGCACACTGAAATGCCGTGGTGCCCGATGACAGCTCCCTTGTCGCCGGGCGCTTCGGCATGTTCAGGGGATTTTTCCGAGCCCCGAACCCGACTCCGTCGAAGACTCCGAGACCTGAGACTCCGACTCCGTCGAACCTCGGAGAAACATCCCCCGATAATGGTGTGCCGGGCCCGGGCAGCTGTCTCGACCGGTGTCACGGAAGGGTCCGGTCAAGGCGTCGCGCCCGGCACTCCTGAGGCCATACCCACGTAGGTCGAGCACACAAACCTGACAGGAACCGATGTCTGACGATTCGCGCTCTTCGCAGGCGCAGTCCTCCGTCGCCGCCGTGATCCCGGCCGCCGGACGGGGCGTACGCCTCGGCCCGGGCGCCCCCAAAGCGCTCCGCGCGCTGAACGGCACCCCCATGCTGATCCACGCGATCCGCGCCCTGGCCGCGTCCCGCGCGGTCTCCCTGGTCGTCGTCGTGGCCCCGCCCGACGGCGCGGCCGAGGTCAAGACCCTCCTCGATGCACACGCACTCCCGGAGCGCACCGACTTCCTGGTCGTCCCCGGCGGCGACTCCCGCCAGGAGTCCGTGAAACTCGGCCTGGACGCGCTGCCGCCCGGCTACGACATCGTCCTCGTCCACGACGCGGCCCGCCCGCTCGTCCCGGTCGACACGGTCGACGCGGTCATCGAGGCCGTACGGGACGGAGCCCCCGCCGTCGTACCGGCCCTGCCCCTCGCCGACACGGTCAAGGAGGTCGAGCCCGCCGAGACGCCGGGCGCACCCGAGCCGGTCGTAGCGACCCCGGAACGCGCCCGCCTCCGCGCCGTACAGACACCGCAGGGCTTCGACCGCGCCACCCTGGTCCACGCCCACGAGACGGTCACCGACAACGTCACCGACGACGCGAGCATGGTCGAACAGCTGGGCCTGACGGTCGTGGTCGTCCCCGGGCACGAGGAGGCCTTCAAGGTCACCCGCCCCCTGGACCTGGTCCTCGCGGAGGCGGTCCTGACCCGCAGGAGGCTGAACGATGGCTTCTGAGACGTACCCCCTGCCCCAGGTGGGCATCGGCACCGACATCCACGCCTTCGAGGAGGGCCGCGACCTCTGGTGCGCCGGCCTGAAGTGGGAGGGCGAGGGCCCGGGCCTGGCCGGCCACTCCGACGCGGACGTCGTAGCCCACGCGGCCTGCAACGCCCTCTTCTCCGCCGCCGGCCTCGGCGACCTGGGTCAGCACTTCGGCACCGGCCGCCCCGAGTGGTCGGGCGCGTCCGGGGTCACCCTCCTGACGGAGGCGGCGAGGATCGTCCGCGAGGCGGGCTTCACCATCGGCAACATCGCCGTACAGGTGATTGGCCCGAGGCCGAAGATCGGCAAACGGCGAGACGAAGCCCAGAAGCTCCTTTCGGATGCGGCAGGAGCCCCGGTGTCAGTGTCGGGCGCGACAACGGACGGCTTGGGCTTCCCCGGCAGGGACGAGGGCCTGATGGCAGTGGCAACAGCCCTGGTGGTCAAACACGCTTAACTGGGCCGGGGCCGGCGTTTTTAGGGGCGCGGGGCTGTATCGATTTGCGGCTCCGCCGCGTGGGCGCGACCAGCCCCCACCGGCCCGCACACAACAATCGACCCAACCGTCTGAGGCACAGCGCAACGCCCACTACCCTTGTACCGTGACCATTCGCCTGTACGACACCAGCGCCCGGCAGATTCGCGACTTCACCCCGCTCACAGCGGGCTGTGTCTCGATCTACCTCTGCGGCGCCACGGTGCAGGCAGCCCCTCACATCGGCCACATCCGCTCGGGCCTCAACTTCGACATCCTCCGCCGCTGGTTCGAACACCGCGGCTACGACGTCACGTTCATCCGCAACGTCACGGACATCGACGACAAGATCATCACCAAGTCCCGTGAACAGGGCCGCCCTTGGTGGTCGATCGGCTACGAGAACGAGCGCGCGTTCAACGACGGCTACAGCGCCCTCGGCTGCCTCCCGCCGACGTACGAACCGCGGGCGACCGGCCACATCCCCGAGATGATCGAGATGATGCGCGGGCTGATCGAGCGCGGTCACGCGTACGAGGCCGACGGCAGCGTCTACTTCGACGTGCGGTCGTACCCGGACTATCTGGAACTGTCGAACCAGGACATCGACGACCTGCGCCAGCCCCCCGAGGACGGCATCACCGGGAAACGCGACCCGCGCGACTTCGCGATGTGGAAGGCGACCAAGCCGGGCGAGCCCGACTGGGAGACCCCGTGGGGCCGCGGCCGCCCCGGCTGGCACCTGGAGTGCTCGGCGATGGCGCACAAGTACCTGGGCCCCGCCTTCGACATCCACGGCGGCGGCCTCGACCTGATCTTCCCGCACCACGAGAACGAGATCGCCCAGGCCAAGGGCTACGGCGACGACTTCGCGCAGTACTGGGTGCACAACGCCTGGGTCACCATGAGCGGCGAGAAGATGTCGAAGTCGCTCGGGAACTCCGTCCTCGTGTCCGAGATGGTCAAGCGGTGGCGACCCATCGTCCTGCGCTACTACCTCGGCACCCCGCACTACCGCTCGATGATCGAGTACAGCGAGGAGGCCCTGCGCGAGGCGGAGTCCGCGTTCGCGCGGATCGAGGGCTTCGTGCAGCGGGTCGTCGAGAAGGCCGGGGGAGTCGTCGAGCCCGCCGCCGAGGTGCCGCCGGCCTTCGCCGAGGCGATGGACGACGACCTGGGCGTCCCGCAGGCGCTCGCCGTAGTCCACACCACCGTCCGGCAGGGCAACAGCGCGCTGGCCGCCGACGACAAGGAAGCCGCCGTAGCGCGTCTCGCCGAGGTGCGCGCCATGCTCGGGGTGCTCGGACTCGACCCGCTGGACCCGCACTGGATCGGCGAGGGCGGCGACCGGGGCGAGGACCTGCACGGTGTCGTCGACACCCTGGTCCGCATGGTCCTCGACCAGCGCGAGGCCGCCCGGGGCCGTAAGGACTGGGCGACCGCCGACGGCATCCGCGACCAGCTCAACCAGTCCGGACTCAACATCGAGGACGGCCCGCAGGGCCCGCGCTGGACCCTCGGCCCCCGCTGAACCCCACCCCGATCGCACCTTGATCGCACCCGGTCAACGAAGATCGACTGTGCCGCCCGGCCTCCCGGGCGGCACACTGCATAGACGTACGTATTCACCGCACCCCCAGACGGGTCACACAGACAGGTAGGTCATGGCAGCCAACAACCGCCGCATGTCCGGCAAGAAGGGCGCGCAGGTCGGCAGTGGCGGCCAGCGGCGCCGGGGCCTCGAAGGCAAGGGCCCCACCCCGCCCGCCGAGGCGCGCAAGGGCCACAAGAAGAACCGCGTCGCCAACTCCAAGGCCAAGCAGGTCCAGCGCCGTCCCGCGCAGCGAGGCCGCGGCGGCAAGGGCACGTCCGAGATGGTCGTCGGCCGCAACCCGGTCGTCGAGGCGCTGCGCGAGGGCGTCCCGGCGGTCACGCTCTACGTCCAGCAGTTCATCGACAACGACGAGCGGGTGCGCGAGGCGCTCCAGCTCGTCGCCGAGCGCGGCGGCGTCCACCTCATGGAGGCCCCGCGCCCCGAGCTGGACCGCATGACGAACGGCCTCAACCACCAGGGCATGGTCCTCCAGGTCCCGCCGTACGAGTACGCGCACGCCGAGGACCTCGCCAACGCGGCCTACGACAAGGGCGAGGACCCGCTGATCGTCGCCCTCGACGGGGTGACCGACCCGCGTAACCTCGGCGCGATCGTCCGCTCCGTCGCCGCGTTCGGCGGCCACGGCGTGCTCGTCCCCGAGCGGCGCGCGGCCGGCATGACCGCCGGTGCGTGGAAGTCGTCGGCCGGTACGGCGGCCCGCACGCCCGTCGCCCGCGCCACGAACCTGACGCGCGCGCTGGAGGCGTACAAGAAGGCGGGTCTGGCGATCGTCGGTCTCGCGGCCGACGGTGAGCACGAGATCGGTGAACTCGCCGCGCTGGCAGGCCCGGTGGTCGTCGTCGTCGGCAGCGAGGGCAAGGGCCTGTCCCGACTCGTGGGCGAGACCTGCGACTTCAGGGTCCGCATCCCGATGCCGGGTGGCGCGGAGTCCCTCAACGCCGGTGTGGCGGCCGGAGTTGTGCTCTACGAGGCGGCACGCAAGCGCTCCTGAACGGACGTTCGGCACCGTCCCCCACTCGGGGCAATCTGGGCGCCGGGCACACGCTTGACGCGGTCCGGACACTTCCGGCGAGTCAAAGCAGTGTCCTAAACACACGTCACTCGGTTAGATGAGTGTGGACACCAGAACACCCCGCACACCCACGGGGGACGGCCCGTCGGGCTTCGACGACGCTCCCGCGCTGAGCATGGTGAAGGTGCCGAGCGATCCGGCGCAGATCATCGTCAATCATGCGAGCTTCCGCGTGCAGTTGGGCGCCTCGTCGCGTCCCCCGTCGCCGCGGATCGCACGGCACCTGAGCGCCACCGAGGCCCCCGGCCGGATCCCCGCCGCCGGCGCGCGTCGCCGGCCCGTCGTCTGGAGCGGCAAGTCCGCGCCGGACGACACCGGCGCCCACCGGCTGCTCCAGGCCGTGCGCGGCACGGGCGTCCGCCACGGCGACGAACCGGCCGGCGACGCCGGAGCCACGCAGGTCATCCCCCGTATCGACAGGGGCGGTTACGACGGCGACCTGACCGCGCAGACCATCGAGACCCCGGTCGTCGGCGCCCAGCGCGGCGGCGACCACGACACCGGCGAGACCCGACTCCTGCCGCCCATGCGGACGGTGGGCAGCGCCTACGACGAACCCGCCTACGGGGACGGGGAGTTCGAGGACTTCGAGGGCGCGGAACAGGAGCGCCGCACCCGGCGCAACCCCAACGAGCCCGTACGGCACGCCTATTACCCCGGCCGCCGGATGAACCTCGGGGTCGTCCTCCTCCCGCTCCGCATCTTCCTCGGCTTCATCTCCATCTACGCCGGCATGGGCAAGCTGTGCGACCCCGTCTACTTCGACGGCGGCAAGCGCGGCTCGATGGTGAAGTGGCTCAACACCCTCCACCCGTGGGAAGCCGCCGAGCCGCTACGGCAGTTCGCGCTCCAGCACCCGGTCGGCTCCGGGCTCGTCATCGCCTTCGCCCAGGTCATCGTGGGCGTCCTGACGATCCTGGGCCTGTGGCAGCGGGTCGCCGCGGTCTTCGGCGCGCTGCTCTCGGCGGCACTGATCGTCACGGTCAGCTGGAAGACCGTCCCGGCCTACGACGCCCCGGACATCATCTATCTCGCCGCCTGGTCCCCGCTGATCATCGCGGGCGCCCCCGTCTACTCCGTCGACGGCCGCCTCGCGGGCAGCGCCTGGCGCCGCCTCGGACCCCGCGCCGACATCTGGGAGCTGCGCCGCTACGTCCTGCGCCGCGGCGCCCTCGTCACGGCCGTGGCCGTCGGACTCACCCTGCTCGTCGGCTCGTTGCTCGGCGGCGCGGTCCGCGACTCCAGCCGCGTGGTCGTCCCCGGCCCCGGCGAGGCCCCGCGCAACGAACTGCCGGGCGCCCCGCTCCCCGGCGAGCCGACCAAGAGCCACAGCAGCAGCCCCCGGGCGTCCAAGTCGCCGTCCCAGCACGCGACTTCGGCCAAGCCGTCGGGTGCCGCGACGACCCCGGGCGCGACCCGCTCCTCGTCCGGTACGGCCACCGGCGGCGCCCCCAGCCAGACCCAGGGCACCGCGGGCCGCACGCAGCCCCACCAGTCCTCCCCGGCCGGCCAGGCCCCCAGCACCACCTCAGGACCCACGTCCAGCGGCGGTACGAGCGGCGGCACCGGCTCCAACGGCGGCTCCAGCACCGGGGGTTCATCCTCCTCCGGCCAGCCGGGCCTGGTGGGCGGCCTGTTGGGGTAACTGGGCCGGTGGGCGGCTTGTTGAAGCAGTCGCCCACCGGCTGACCTCCGAGGAACAGGAAGTGGGCCCGCACTTGTCCAGTGCGGGCCCACGGTTCTGCCTTTGTCTTTCAGGGGCGCGGGGAACTGCGCGACCAGCTACGACGGCGCCGCACTCAACGCCCCAGCGCAGCAAGCTCCTTGGCGGCTTCCCGGAGGTCCTTCGCGGTATCGATGGCCCGCCAGTAAGCGCCCTGAGGAATCGGGAACCCGGCCAGCCTCAACTCACGCGCGAGGTGAGGGAAAGTCGTCCGCTCGTGATCCCCCCGCTCCGGCAACAACCCGGCGAACTCGGGCGAGAAGACGTACACCCCCGCATTGATCGCGTACTGCGTCGGCGGCGACTCGATGAAGTCCGTGACGCGCCCGAAGTCGTCGGTCTGCACGGCCCCCCAGGGGATCCGCGGCCGAGCCAGCGCGATCGTGGCGACGGCATCGCGCTCGGTGTGGAAGTCGGCCATGTCGCGCAGCGAGAACCGGGTCCAGATGTCCCCGTTCGTGGCGTACCAGGCCTTGTCCGGCCGGGGCAGGTGCGCGGCGGCGTACTTGAGCCCGCCGCCGCGGCCCAGCGGCTCCGTCTCGACGACCGTGGTCACGTCGACCGGCAGGTCGGCCGACTTCAGCCAGTCCTGCAGCACCTCGGCGAGATGCCCGCAGCTGACCACCACGTCGGTCACGCCCTCCTCGGCGAGCCAGACGAGCTGATGGCCGATGATCGGCGTCCCCGTGCCGGGGATCTCGACCATCGGCTTGGGCCGGTCGTCGGTGTACGGGCGCAGCCGGGATCCCTGGCCACCGGCCAGGATCACGGCTTGGGTGGGGCGCGACGCGGCGTTCGGATCGGTCATGACCCGAACTGTACGTGGCGGCCCCACCGTGTCCTTCGGCTGCAACCGTTCCTTAATCAGCCGTTACCGACCTCCTCCTCCGACCTCGTCCCCGGGCACCGGCTCCGGCTTCGGCTCCGGTCAGCTGTGCGCGGCCATGACCCCGGAGGCGAACGCGGTGTCGCACACGGGGCGGGCGTAGGACTGGGCACGTGCGGCGCCGTAGATACGGACCGCGGCGCGGCCCAGTGCGCGGGCGATGGAGGTGCAGTGCGTGGCGAGCGACGGGTGGCCGTTCACCGCCTCCTGGAGGTGCGTCAGGACGACGCCGGGGTTCTTGTCCTGGAGCTCGGTCATGAGCTGGTCGCGCAGGATGTCCTGCGGGGCGCGTGCGGCGGCCCGCGAGGAGGCTCCGGCCGCCGTGACGTCCGTCGCGGTGAGCATCGAGCTGGAGGGGCTCCCCGACCAGTTGACCCGGGTGACCGCGAGGGTCCCGGAGAGCACCATGACGACGGGCAGGACGAGGGCGAGCGTGCGGCCGACCCGGCGGGCGGGGCCCCGGCCGCGTCGCGGCTGTTGGTTATTGGAGTGCTTCACGCGTGTGAGGGTAGCGTCCGGTAATGATTTGGCGACATTTAGTCACCAATTCGGGGGATGGATCGGTGCCTCGTATTGGGTAGGGCGTTGACGAACACTGCTCGAAATGACGGGTCTGCCGGGGTATTTGTCGACAGGGTCGGGCGGGATCCGGCGGCGATCCCCAACGGGAAAGGGCCCCGCGGCGAACCGCGGGGCCCTTCCCTCGAACGTTTGATCAGCCGGTGAGATCTGATCCGTCGGTGAGACCTGATCAGCCGGTGAGGACTGATCGGTCAGCGGGATCTCGTCAGTCGGTGAGTCGCTCGCCCGTGGAGGTCGAGAACACGTGGATCTCGCCCGGACGCGGGACCACGTGGAGCGTGGAGCCCTTCTCCGGCACCGAGCGACCGCTGACGCGGACGACCAGGTCCGTGAGGGTGTCGTCGACCTTGGCGCTGCCGTAGACGTAGCCGTCGGCGCCCAGCTCCTCGACGACGTTCACGGAGACGGCGAGGCCGGCCGGGGCGTCCTCGGAGTCCTTGGTGAGGGTCTTCGCGGCCTCGCCGTTGTGCTCGTCGATGTCGAAGTGCTCGGGGCGGACGCCGACGGTGACCGTGCGGTCACCCTTGTCGGTGGCGGCCTTGAGCGCCTCGCGGTTGACCGGGACGACCGAGTTGCCGAACTTCACGCCGCCGTCGGTGATCGGGACCTCGATCAGGTTCATGGCGGGGGAGCCGATGAAGCCGGCGACGAAGAGGTTCTTGGGGCGGTCGTACATGTTGCGGGGCGAGTCGACCTGCTGGAGCAGACCGTCCTTGAGCACGGCCACCCGGTCGCCCATCGTCATGGCCTCGACCTGGTCGTGGGTGACGTAGACGGTGGTGATGCCGAGGCGGCGCTGCAGCGAGGCGATCTGCGTGCGGGTGGAGACACGGAGCTTGGCGTCGAGGTTCGACAGCGGCTCGTCCATGAGGAAGACCTGGGGCTCACGCACGATGGCGCGGCCCATCGCGACACGCTGGCGCTGACCGCCGGAGAGGGCCTTCGGCTTGCGGGCGAGGTAGTCCGTGAGGTCGAGGATCTTCGCGGCGTCCTCCACCTTCTGGCGGATCTCGGCCTTGTTGACGCCGGCGATCTTGAGCGCGAAGCCCATGTTGTCGGCGACCGTCATGTGCGGGTACAGCGCGTAGTTCTGGAACACCATGGCGATGTCCCGGTCCTTCGGCGGCAGGTGCGTGACGTCGCGGTCACCGATGCGGATGGCGCCGGCGTTGACGTCCTCAAGCCCCGCGAGCATCCGGAGCGAGGTGGACTTGCCACAGCCGGACGGACCGACGAGGACGAGGAACTCGCCGTCCCCGACCTCGATCTCCAGACCGTCTACGGCGGGCTTCTCGGTGCCCGGGTAGATCCGGGTCGCCTTGTCGAACGAAACAGTGGCCATGATGAAGGGCCCCCTTCTACCGGCAGGAACGTGCCGGACGATCCGTTGTAGGAAGGTGGTGGTGTAGTCCACGCGAGTGAACTGGGTCAGGACGGTACCTGGCGTTTGCCTGGTCTGTCAGTACCTGGACCCATGTGAACTTCGAGGAAATTTTCGACAGGGGGTGGCGGGGACCTGGGTACACTGCACGGGCACGTGATCGCGCGCGTCCTGGACATCTGGATATGCCGGGTGTCCCGGGTATGCATGTCGGGTGGGTCCCGCCGGGTGTTCGGCCGGGTATCTCCCGTCGGGTATGTCCCGTCGGGTACGCACGCATCACGCAGGCCTCCTTAGCTCAGTTGGCCAGAGCAACGCACTTGTAATGCGTAGGTCGTCGGTTCGAATCCGACAGGGGGCTCCTTCGAAGGCCAGGTCACATAGTCCGTGACCTGGCCTTTTGTGTTGCTCGGGGCATGACGGGGCACACGGCTGGGGTGCCGGGGGACGGCTTGCGTGAGCGATGCGTGAGCGGAGGGAACTGCCAACGCCCTGTGGCTTCTCGACCGGTTGGCTCCGGTTGGAGCTCAAGTCATCGCGCCAGTGCTTGCTTGGGTGGCACTCAGGCGTACCGCTCCCGAGGGGCCGTTTCTGCCTGAACACCGACAGCAAGTGAGTTCGGCGGCCAGAATAATCGGCATGGTCGCGATCATCAGGTGCACGGAGTCCGAGACGGCACATATCCAATGGCAAGAGGGATTGTTCCCGGCCTCCGGACGTCGTGAGTGGACATGGACGGCCACCCGGCCCAGGGAGTTCTGGACCAAGGGCAGTCACTTGACCTTGATCGCCACTCCCGACAGGCATGGTCTCTTGTATGTGACCAGACTCGGACACACCAAGCGACTGCGCCAAGTTGCCGACTTGGAGCAGAAGCTGGAGATCTCCCATGTCAGCGCGCTTTCACAGCCTGTGATGCTGAAGGAAGTCACAGCGCGCTTGGCTGCGCGGCATGACAGGCACCTGATTGATGAAGGGCAGCAGACCGAGGCGACGGGCAATGCTCTCCTCGCCGCCTTGGTCGAGTTGCGGCCTGATGCAGGCGATGTGATTGGCCGACTCCGAGCGACGCTTGACGGCTACACGGTGCGCTCGACCGCAGGAGAAGCCTTGGCGACCCAGCGCGACGCAGTCCTGGGAATTGGACGTATGGCAGGGATGTCCATCCCTCAGCTCGCCCGGTGGGATCCGCCGGCCGAGGAACTCTACGACGACCGGCCTCCTCCGGCATATCTCGACCTCCTGAGACGGCCCGGGGCGGCGTCAGCCGACGGAGGCCAAGCAGCCCCGCAGCACGACATCGCGATCGAAGATCACCACATCGGGCACGATGCCGAGATGTTTCTGGGCTGGATCGGTGAGCGCACTGGGCACGTCGCTTGGCGACAGTTCCGGCAGGACGACCAGTCGCTGTTGATCGCCAACGTGAACCGCACCGTCGTTGAGGGAAATTCCGGCGCTGACCTCCTGTATTACCACCAAAGCCGTGGAAGCCTTGTCCTCGTTCAGTACAAGAAGCTGAACAAGGTGGGCGGCTACTACTACCCGGATAGCGATCGCAAGCTGGCCGACGAACTGAAACGGATGGAAGACGTGGACGCCTATGCTGCGCGTCTCCGCCGAACGACCGACGACCACAGGCTGAGTCCCGATCCGAGCTGGATCAAGTTGTGCCCGCCCGAAGGGTTGATCCCGCAGGCAAACATCATGGTGCCGGGAATGTACTTTTCCCGCCAGCACTTCCAGCAACTGCGCGCCGACCCGCGACTGAGGGATGGCAGGGACAAAGCGCTGCGCTTTGGCTACTCCAACGTTCCGAGTTATTTGGACAACACCATGTTCACTCGGCTAGTGGAGACAGGCATGATTGGTACTGCCGGAGTGAGTACGGAGCTGGTTCGGCAGCAGATTACGCGGAGTGTCCGTGAAGGCCGACTGCTCACCGCCGGGATACTCACCGGCAAGGAACAGCCCCAATCTGCCCGCAACAGCGCCCGTCGTCGGCGCCGTTGAGTCAGCTGCGTGAGTGAGCCGATGAATACGGCCAGCCCTGCTGGCGTTTGGCCAGTCGACGGGGTGCTGGGGCGCGCGGAGGAGGCGTTGGGTCCTACTTCTTGGGCTTCTTCAGCCGGTCCTTGTTCTCGTTCCCGGCCTTCTGGGCACGCTTGGCCTTCTTCCGAACCTTCTCCGCCTTGCGTGCGGCCTTCTCGGCCGCCGCTTTGCGCTGGAGCGGAACCAGCTTGGCGGTGGCCTCAGCGGCGCTCTTGCCGACGTGGGGGAGGACGCTCTGGTAGATGTCCCGCGTGATGCGGGTGTCGCTGTGCCCGAGGGTGTCCGACACGATCTTCACGTCGATGCCGGCGGCGAGCATGAGCGTGGCCGCGCCGTGGCGGAGGTCGTGGAGCCGGATCGGCGGGAGGTCGGAGGCGGCGACGAGTCGCTCGAAGAGGTCCGTCACTTTGCCGGGGTGCAGCCAGGAGCCGTCTTCCTGGGTGAAGACGAGACCGGTGTCGACCCAGGCCGGTCCCCATTCCTCGCGGTCGGCCGCCTGCTGCTTGCGGTGCCGCTCCAGGACGGTGACGGTGTCGTCGTCCAGGGCGACGACGCGGAAGCCGCTGTCGGTCTTCGGTTCGGACGCCTCAACGTCCCAGCCGTCCTGGACGAGTTGGCCGGTGACGGTGAGGGAGTGCCGGTCGAGGTTGGTCTCCGACCATGGCTGGCCGCATGCCTCGCCGCGACGCAGGCCGCGGAAGGCGATCAGGTGCCACATGGCGTACAGCCGGTCCGCGGCGACGAAGTCGAGGAAGGCGCCGGTCTGTTCCGGCGTCCAGACCATGACGGGGGAGGGTTTCTCGCCGGTCTGCTGCCACCGGGCGACCCGCTCGTCCGTCCAGACGAGGGCCTTCGGCTTGCGGACGGGGTCGATCTCGACGTGGGCCGCCGGGTTGAACGTGATGATCTGCTGGCCGATCGCCTCGTTCAGGGCGGCGCGGAGCGTGGCCTTGACGTGTTGGCGCGTCGAGGGGCCCGTGACGCGACGGAAGGGCGGCATCGCGTCGATCGCCGTCTTCATGGCCTTGCGGCGGGCCCGGTTCTCTACGCCCTTCCACGGCACGGCTGCCAACTCCTCTACCGCCGCACGCCGTTGGGCGTTCTGCTCCAGGATCTCGGCGTTGGCGTCGTTGATGACGGTGAACATCTCGCTGAGGTGGCTCACGCGCAGCCGGTCTAGACGCCGGTCGCCGATGTGGGGCTTGAGGTGGACGCGGACGTCGGTCTCGTAGCGGCTGACCCCCGACTTCCTGATGCGCTTGCCCGCGAGCCACCGGTCCAGCCACTCGCTCACGGTGAGGCTGCCGACGAGGTCCTGGCCTGCGTTGAGGCGACGCCGGGTCTCCTCGATATCGGGGAGCGGCAGCTTGTCGCGGCTGACCTCGGCAAGCATCTCGGCGATCAGCTGGACGCCTTCGGGGTCGTCCGACTCGGCGAGCGCCATGAGGGCGCGTACGTGGTCGAGGTCGGCCTGGGCCGCCTTGAGGCTGGCGTACCCGCCACGGGCGAAGGAGCGTCGGCTGCCGTCCTCGCGAGGCGGCAGCTCCTGGCGTATGGAGTAGGTGCAGTGGTTCCTGCTGTTGCGCTTCGGGCAGGAGGAGCCGAGTTCCTTGCCGGTCTTCGGGTCACGGCAGGAGCAGCGGCGGTAGGTGGAGCCCTTCAAAGGCGTTCCTCCGGGGTGGTGTTGGTGTCGGGTTCGGGGAGGTCGACGTCACCCAGCGCGGGTGGGAGATAGGGCGGGGTGGCGCCTTCGTCGCGGAGGTCGCGTCGGAGGTAGCGGAGTTTGTACTTGGCGGAGATGGCCTCGTCGGAGTACTTGGTCCGCCGGTGCTCGGCTTCCTCCTGCTGGGCGCGGTTGCTTGCCGTCTTGGCTGCGAACCGTGCCTGTTCCGCTTCTTCGAGGGCGGCCAGAGCGGTGCGTACGAGGTTGCTGTGCACTTCGAAGTCGGGGACCAGGCCCGCGTCGTGCATGGCCACGTCCTCGTCGCCGGTGAAGCGGCGCAGAGCGTCCCAGGTGGGGACGAGGTCCTGGAAGGGGAGTTCCTGGGTTCGGTCGACGTAGCCGACCGGGAAGATCAGGCAGACCGGATACGTCTCCAGGGCAGCAGCCAGGACGATGACGTCCACCAGGGGCAGGGTGGCTCGGCGGCCGGACTCCATGTTGGCGATCACGTTGCGCGGGACGGGATGCCCGAGCTGCTCGCACCGGTCGGCCAAGTCCTGTGCGCTCCATCCCATTTCCTTCCTTCTGCGCCGGACTTCGCCGGCGACGTTGGCCTTGACCCGGTCCTCCCACTCGGGAACGTCGTCCTCATCAGCATCCACGCCGCGTTGTGTCATGAAGACACATTAGCTTCCCGATGATGGTTATAGACGCCTGGAGCCGGACGTGAAGGCCACGTTCGCCGAGGGCTGTACCGAAAGGGGGCGCACTGCATGCGCGAAGACGCGACGGCCGGACGGATGAAGGACTCGAAGGGGATGAGCCGGGAGGAGCTTCTCGCCCTCCCCGTGTCCGTTGACCTGGACACAGGCAACCGCGCTCTCGGGCTCGGGCGGAGCAAGGGGTACGAGCTGGCGAAGCGGGGCGAGTACCCGTGCAAGGTGCTGCGGCTGGGCAACGCCTACCGGGTCGTGACTGCGGATCTGCTCGATCTGCTGGGCTTGGCGGCGTGATGGCACGGCACCGTAGCAAACCGTTCTGCGCTGAGCTGACACAGAAACGCTGGACTGTTGCCGGGTGTGGACGTACGGTCCGTGTTCCCTCGCGGTGGCCTGGTGCCCGCGAGACGGGGATGGGCCCCCGGCGGTGCAACGCAGGAGGCCCGAGCAACCCCAACCGGCCCGTGAAGAACCAACCCGGCGGCCAGGGCGCACCCGCCCGCCACCGCCAGAAAAGGAGCTGCCCCGTGGAACATGCGGGAGCCGAGCCCTATTCCGACTCCGACAAGCCCTCGTGGCCGCCCGTCACCATCCCTGGCCAGCTCGGCCACCACACCGGCGAAGCCCCGCCGACCGCCAACGACGGTGCGCCTGACGCCACCTCGGCGGATCAGCCCGCCGAGGAGACGGTGCCGGATCCGGAGCCGACGCCAGGCTCGGTGCTGCTGGACGAACTGCGTGCGCAGATAGCGAAGTTCGTGATCCTGCCCTCGCAGGAGGCACTGGACGCGGTCACGCTGTGGGTGGCGGCGACACATCTCCAGCCCGCGTGGCAGCACGCGCCGCGTCTGGCGGTGGTGGGTCCGGCGAAGCGGTGCGGCAAGTCGCGGCTGCTGGACGTGCTGACCGAGACGGTCCACGAGCCGATGCTCACCATCAACACCACACCGGCGGCCATCTTCCGGTCGATCACCGAGGAGAACCCGCCCACGCTCCTGGTGGACGAGGCCGACACCATCTTCGGCACCCCGAAGGTGGCCGAGAAGAACGAGGAGATGCGCGGCCTGCTCAACGCCGGCCATCAGCGCAACCGGTACGTCACCCGGGTCGTGGGCAACGACCACACCCCGCACCGCTTCGCGACCTTCGCGATGGCGGCCATCGCGGGCATCGGCGACCTGCCCGACACGATCATGGACCGGGCCATCGTGATCCGGATGCGGCGCCGGGCCGAGGGCGAGAAGGTCAAGCCCTTCCGCTCCCGCCGCGACATCCCGGCTCTGCATGAACTGCGGGACCGTATCGCTGCCTGGGCCAGGCCGTTGCTGGACGAGGCGGCGGAGCTGGAGCCGGTCATGCCGGTGGAAGACCGGGCGGCCGACACCTGGGAGCCCTTGGTCATCGTCGCCGACCTGGCCGCCGGGTCCTGGCCCCGTCGCGCCCGTACGGCGTGTGCCCGGATGGTGGCCACAGAGGTCGAGGCGGAGGAGGAGCGACCCGGTGGCGCGCGGATCCTCGCCGACATCCGCCGGGTCTTCGTCGCCCAGCGCGAGGCGGACAGCCTCTCCACGGACGAGTTGCTGTACCACCTGCGCAAGGACGCCGAGGCTCCGTGGGCGGAGTGGGGGCGCAGCGGGCTGGACTCCCGCGTTCTGGCACGGATGCTCAGCCCGTACGCCATCAAGCCAGGCAACGTCCGCCTCGCCGACGGGACCCAGCGCAAGGGCTACATGCGCAACAAGTTCCTCGACGCCTGGCGGCGCTACTGCCCCACCGTCCACCCGGTGGACGCCGGGCCTAGCGCCTCCGCCTCGGGCTGAGGCCCGCATCCCCCGGGTGGCCGTCCCTGCCGTCCCTGCCGTGATCCCGCAGGTCAAACGGCATGCAGCCAAGACGGAAACCGGGGGCAAGACGGCAACGCGATCATGAAGGCCGCGTTGCGGGGCCGGGACCACGTCCCGATCCGTCTTGTGCCGTCCCGCACGTCCCTGCCGTATCGCCGCAGGTCAGGGCGCCAGCCGTTGGGACGGCACACCACCACTAAGCCGTCCCGGCCGATGCCGGAGAACGCCTCCGGCATCGGCCGGGACGGCAGACCGAACCCCGTGCCGTACCTGCCCTGACCTGCGCTTGCAACGGCCAAGACGGCAAAGACGGACCACGCCAACGCCCAGGAGCACCCCGCTTGACGAACCTCTCCACCGCCAGCAACCCAGACGACCACCTCGACCAAGGACGGCCGACCACGACCCAGCAGGCCGCCGAGCGATTCACGCTCATCGCAGCAGGGGTGGTCATCGTGGCCCTCACGGCCGGCGGGTTCTGGCTCTCGTACGCGCATCTCGCCGAGGTAGCCGGACAGCACGGGCTCAGGAACTCCCCGGTCCGACAGTGGGCCTGGCCCGCGACCCTGGACGCGTTCATCATCACGGGCGAACTGCTCATGCTCCGCGCTGGTTTGCGCCAAGCGACCGACGGGTGGGCCATCGCCCTCACCGCCACCGGATCGGTCGGCTCCATCGCGCTCAACGTGGCGGGCGTCAACGGCACGGGTGGTACGGGTGCTGTGCCCCTGCTCGACTACGTGGTCGCCGCGGTCCCCCCGACCGCCGCGCTGCTGGCCTTCGGTGTCCTGATGCGGCAGATCCACCAGCTTGTTGCCGAGCCCGCCGACGCCACTCAACGCCACAACACCGCCGACCGCAGCCACAACAGCACCCAGATCGCCCGCCTTACGGAAGACGATTCCGGTCAGCCGCAGCCAGCCGCTCTCGAAGTGGCGGACTGGCACACCGAGGTGGCGCGGGCTGCCGCCAATCTGCCGGAGCTCCCGCATCCTTCGGACGAGCCCGAAGACCAAGAGTCCAGCACGGTCTCCGAGGAACTCCTCACCATCGCCCGCAACGCGCCACTCGGACGAGGAGGCCGCGCTTCGCGCCGCCACATCGAGGCGGCGATACGAGACAAGGGCCTGTCCATCGGCAGGGCTGACGCGGAAAAGGTCAAAGACGCCTTGCAGACCGAACTCGACGAGGCCGTCTCGCAGCGGTAGGCCGAAGGCGACAGGGCATCTGCCCGCACCTTCTGAGACGACCGCTTCCCGCCCCACGAACGCACCACGGAGAACCCCCTCATGCACGACCCGGGCTACGAACTCCCCACTACCCAACGGGAGATGACCACCACCGCAACCCAGCCAGCAAGGTATCCCGTTGGACCGTCCAAGGGCCGGTCCAACGAGGGTGCCTCCGCCCCAGGAGTGGCGGAGGGGCTCGGGCACCAGGGGGTGCCCGAGGAGGACAAGCTCGTCGAGAGCCTCGCCCTTCCGCTGCCGCGAGCAGCCGATGCCGCCGCACTGCACCGAGTCACCCGCCGCCGTCAGCGCGAACCCGTCCAGCGCAAAGAGCGCGTCGACGTGCGCTACAGCACCGACGAAAAGACCGCGATCCTCGCCAAGGCCCGGTCCCTGAACATCGCCGGCGCCCACTACGTCGGCGCCGTCGTCATGGCCCACCTCCACGGCGACCTCGCCCTCCCCGGCCAGCGCACGCCCCTCGACGACTACATCGACGAACTGACCGCCCTGCGCCGCGAGGTCGCTTGGATCGGCCACAACATCAACCAGATCACCAAGAAGCTCAACTCCGGCGGCCATCCACACCCTGGGGACAATGCCATGCTGGCCCAGGTCGAACCCGCCTTGGACGCAGTAAGTGCCACCGTCGGCCACATCGCGTCCGCCGCGAACCAAGCGGTCGCCAAAAGGTCCGCCCGATGATCGCGAAGATCAGCGGCGGCACGGACACCGCGGGCCTGATCCGGTACCTGTTCGACACGAAGAAGGCCAAGGACCACACCGACCCCCACCTGGTCGCCTCCTGGGACGGCTTCGCTCCCGACCCCGGCCGCACGGACGACTTCCGCGCTGCCAAGAGGCTCCTCGTGGCCGACCTCGACCTGCACGTCAAGCAGGCCCGACGGCTGGGCCGCGCCTCCGAGAAGCACACGTGGCACTGCTCGATCCGGGCCGCCGAGAGCGACCGCCATCTCAGCGACGAGGAGTGGGCCGACATCGCCCGCCGCGTCGTCGCGGCCACTGGCATCGCACCCGAGGGCGATCCGGATGGCTGCCGTTGGGTCGCCGTCCGCCACGCGCCGGACCACATCCACATCGCCGCCACCAAGGTCCGCGCCGACCTGCGTACGGCCCGCCACTGGAACGACTACCTCACCGCCGACCGTGAACTCGCCGCGATCGAGAAGGAGTACGGCCTCTTCCAGGTCCTCCGCGGAGACCGCACCGCCGCCAAGCGCCCCACTCGCGCCGAACAGGAGAAGGCCCGCCGCGCCGGCCACGACACGACCGCCCGCGAACGCCTGCGCACCACCGTCCGCACCGCCGTGGCCGCCGCCTCCACCATCGAGGAGTTCGTCGACCTGCTCAGCCACATCGACGGCGTACTCGTCGAGATCGTGCACTTCCCCTCAGGCGACGTACGCGGATACAAGGTGGCCGTCGCGGATGACGCCCAGGGTCCCATCTGGTACTCCGGCTCCAAACTCGCCCCGGACCTGTCCCTCCCCAAGATCCAAGAGCGGCTGGTGAGCATAGGGCCGCAGCCCACCGTCCAGTCGGACAGGCGCAGGCCCAACCCCTGGCACCAGGCCACCGCCGCAGCCGAACGCATACCCCACCACTTCGACCAACCCGACGACGAAGCCTCCCAAGGTCACCTCGCCGCCTTCGGTGAAGCTCTCGACGTCCTTCCCCTCGTCACACCCCAAACTGTGCGCCACCAACTCCGAGAAGCGGCCACCGCGTTCGAACGCGCCACCCGCTCCCGCATCCGCGCCGATCACCACCACGCCCGCGCCCTGCGCGGCGCCGTACGCGCGATGCTCCGAGAGCCTGCCCCAAAGGACGGCGCCGCCCTGGCGATGTTCCTCGACGCCGCGATCCTCGTCATCATCGCCGCTGCCCGCTGGCACCAACTCCGCCACCACGACCAGCAGGTCGCCGCCGCCCACCAGACCCTGGTCCACCTCCAGGCCGCCTACGACCAAGCAGCCGCCGTACCGCTGGCTGCCCTCGCCCAACGCCGACCACCGCAGCAGACTGTGGACCGGCACATCTACCACCTGCGCCAAGCTGTGCCGGACCATGCCGAGCATGTCGTCGAAGACCGCGCCTTCGGCGCCCTCACCGCCGCCCTCGCCGAGGCCGAGGCAGCAGGCCACGATCCGCAGCAGCTCCTCCAACAGGCCGCCGACCAGCGCGCCCTGGACGACGCCGACTCCCTTGCACGGGTCCTGACGTGGCGCATCCAACGCCTCAGCGCACGGTCGGCACCCAGCCCACGAGCCCGAGCAGCACAGGCCCGCAGCGCTACCGCACAGCACACCGGCGCTTCGGCTCCGATGACAGCAGCCGCCCCAGCCCTGCAACAGCCAGCACAAGCACGGCCGCGCTCTCGGTGACGCTCGGCGACCGGGTTCCGGCGGAACGCCGTCTGTGCCGTCGGTAACCCCACAACACGGAGGCGCCTTTCGGTCATTGTTCGATGTGAATGCCTCAGTGTGCCGCTTGTGCGGGTTTGCGCTATGGCAGCGCTTGCCATGCGCGAGGACGATGCCCCTCTGCGTCCGCCGTATTCAGGTGTCGCGGTGGGGCATCGGAGACACGGGGGTGGGGGACTTGTCCTACGGGGAGCATCAGTCTGTCTTTTCGGCACCGGCGGTGCCGTTGGGCACGGCGACTGATGCGCGGGGAGTGATCAAGCACGGGGTCTATACCGAGGGGATCACCCGCCGGTTGAGTGCTGCGGCCTTCGCCCGTACGGACTGGCTGGCCGTGTTACGCGCCGAACTGGCCCGGCTGTGGAAGGAGTTGAAAGCAGCCGTAAAGAAGCGGCTGCGGTGGCTCTTTCCTCCCAAGGAGGCGGAGAAGGCCCCGGGTTCCTCCGAGCCGGCACCGCCGTCGGTCGTGGTGGGTGAGGATTACGCGGTCTGGGTTCGGCGGAGGATCAAGAAGTCGAAGCGGCCGGTGCCGGTGTACGGCTTCCACCAGGAGCCCGTGGTGGAAGCCTCGGACCGCGCCATACGCCATATGCGGAAACGGCGATGGTCCGTCGCTGCGGTGGTCGCGGTTGTTGTCTGGCAGGCCATCGCCGGCAGTCTGACGGTGGGGTGGGCCGCCCTCACCCTGGTCGTCGGGGTGTGGGGCGTGTACCTGGTCGAGCGCTACCTGGCACAGACGCGCCTCAACGCCTTGTTGGCTGGTGAGTTGCATGCGGCTCCGACAGCCGTTCAGGCGCACGCTCTGCCGTATCTCCGCGAGCGCCGCGACAGCGGCGATCGGGACCGCTTTCTCGGAGCGGGTCTTCAGGCATGGCCGCCTGCGGTCATCGGCATCGACGTCGAACCGGCCCCCGAGAACCAGGATGCGGGAGACGACGACACCGGACTGCCTTCGGGACTCGCTTCGCCAGCACAACGCCCGGGTCAACCCGACATGGCCGAGGTGGCAAAGGCCGTTCTGGATGCCCTGTCTCAGCACAACAAGCCAGTGGCCCGCAAACCGCTGAAGCACTTCACCGTGGCCCAGTTGCACACGCATGTCGCGCGCCGACTGGACGACCCGGCACCCGCCCATCACCGCGATCACCCCATCCCGCGCATGGAGGTCATCGGCATCGCCGGCATCCACTACAAGCGCTGGGATCAGATCGGCGACGACGCCTGGCGCACCCTGCACGCCCTCGCCGAAGACAACATTGGCGACAAGCCCGTTGAGGAGATCGCCCGCCGCTATATCTGGGCCCGGGTCACCGCCTGGAACGGCGAACTCATCGCCGCCGTCCTGGTTCACCTCGCTTACCAGGGCGGCTTTCTGCGCGTCACCGTCCGGCCGCACATCATGGCCCCGCTCAACCCGAAGGTCGCCGGTCTCAAGCCCGCCGACCCGCGGAGCCTGAGATGGCTAGGCCGCACCGCGTTCAACGCTCTCGGCGACATCTACATCGGCCTCGACCGGCTCATACGCCGCACGGCCCGCGAACGCCCCGAGCTGGACACGGGCAGCGGGCCGGTCAGCCTCCGCGAGGTCTACAGCGTGCGCTGGATCGAGGACATGCACACCAATGACGACGCTCGTTACTACGTGCAGATGATGCAGCGCCGCGTCTTCGACTCCACCGAGATCTTCCTGCGCGACCACAACGTCGACATCGCCGCCTACCAGCAACAGGCCACTGCGATCTACAACTTCGGCGTCATGAACGGCGGCACCATGATCGGCCCCGCACAGGCTGCCCCGTTCTCCCAGAACCCCTCCCAGAAGAACTGACCCGCGCCCTCACCAGGAGCCTCACATGGCCATTCGCCGCCAGCCCGACCCGGCCCCCAACGGACCCAACTTCGGCATCATCAACACCGGCAACATGACCGGGCCCGCCCAAGCCGCTGCGTTCTCGCAGAACGTCAGCCAGACCAACAACATCACCAACGAAGCCGTGGACAAGGCCCGCGAGAGCATCGAAGACCTCCGACGGCGCCTGGAAGAACTACGCGGCCAGTACCCCGAGGTGGACGCCGCCCTGCGCGACCTAGCCATGATCACCCCGCGCCTGGACGAACCCGAACGAGACCCCGGCACCCTGCGCTACATGCTCCAGAACCTCGTCGAGCGCTGCGGCGGATTCCCCAACCTCCTGGCCGCAGCCCAACTCGTCCAATCCACCGTCATGGCACTACTGCCTGGATCCTGACGGCCCCTGGCTGCGGCTACCGAGCGAGCCGGGACTCCAGCAGGTCCAAGACTTCCTCCCAGCGGAAGCGGTCCGCGCCGCCGCCGGCCTTCGGCCGATGAGGCTCGTACGACCCGATCAGGATGCCCATCTCGCGCAGCCGTTCCAGGCTTTGGCGGTACGCGGGGTGGGCGGCCTGGGCGGAGTTGAGGTACGGCAGCACGGCGACTGGTACGCCCATGGCGGGTGCTTCGCACAGGATGCCGAGCGCGAGGTTGTCGGAGATCCCGGCGGCCCATTTGTTGACGGTGTTGAAGCTGGCCGGGGCGACCGCGATCGCGTCCGCGGGGCGGGTGGGGCGCGGTTGGTCCGGAGTCCGCCAGGCCGAGCGGATGGGGAGACCGGTCTGCGCCTCGACCGCTTCCACGTCGAGAAAGCCGAGCCCCTGCGGGGTGGCGACGACACCGACATCCCAGTGCCGTTCCTGTGCCGCAGTGATCAGCTTGCCGACGTCGGTGGCGACTCCGGCCGCGCAGACGACGATCTGGAGGAACGGCTTGTCGGGCTGATCACTCACGCGGGCACTCCCAGTTGGCGGCTGAAGTGGTGCAGCTCGGGCAGTGCCCGGCGCCGGTCGCGGGCTGCCATGTCGGCGACCAGTTCGCGTACGGCCGGGCGGCGGATGTCCTGGGCCGCACAGCTCTCGGCGATGCGCAGGGCCTGGTAGCCGTCGGCGAGTCTGCCCTGCTGACTGTAGGCGCGGGCGGTCTCCACCCAGAGCGCGGCCCGGCGCTCGGGGACGGGAATGTGGCGCCGCATGAGGGGCCGCGCGGTTTCGAGCGCGATGCCGGCGTCGCCGAAGGAGACGGCCGCGCTGATCTCGTGCAGAGCCACGTTGGTGGGGCTGAAGTTCGCCCAGGCGTCGGGCCGGTCGAACGAGACGTAGCGCGCGACCTCCTTGGCCTCGGTGAGGAAGTCCTGGGTGGTGGCGCGATCGCCGTTTCTGCTGGCTGCGGTCGCCCCGCGCAGCAACAACAGGCCGACCGCCGCCAGATACCGGGGCGAGCGCTGGTCGTAGGAACCGGTGAGCTGGTCGGCAGTGTGGCGGACCATGTTCACGGCCTGGGCGGTGTGCTTCTCGCGCACGAGGACGTGGGCGTGAACGCGGACACTGGCGGCGAGGACGATGGGATCCCCGGATCGCTCCGCCTCGGCCATGGCCCGGCCGGCCGCGAGCCAGGCGTTGCCCTGATCGGCTCGCTTCAGCAGCAGACTCACCGACGTCTGGTACGCGGTGGCGAGCAACCCGGACGCCTCCGCCGAGCCGGACGAGCCGCCGGCGGCATGGCGCAGGTCGGTGATGAGACCCGGCAGCGTTCGTTCCAGATCCGTGTAGTCGCACGTACAGAACATCCGGCGTACGTCCCGTGTCCGGTCCCGTAGCTCGTCGATGTCCAGGGCTTGCCCGGTGGCAGCAGGGCTCGTGCTTGGCAGCAGGACCTGTACCAGGTCGAAATGTGCTGCGGTGGACGACGGCGGAGCCGCGAGAGCTGCGACGCTCGCGGCCAGGAAGGTACGGCGGTGCATGTCCTCTGTTCCGGGGTCGGCGGGGCTGGTGTCGGAGGAGGCGGCGAGACCGAGACGGTCCAGCGGAATGTCCAGCACCTGCGCGATCTCGCGCAGCGTGCGCACGTCCTCGGTGCCCCTGCCGCTCTCCAGACGGCTCACCTTCGACTGGTGGTACCCCAGGGCGGCGGCAACCTCCGTCTGCGAACGCCGCTGTAACACGCGGGCCTGACGGATCACTTCGCCGATCCGTCTCGCTTCACTCTGTGCCTCGGCCATCTGTGCCACGGCCCCTTCTGCCGTCGCCGATCCTGCCTGCTCAACCGAGCGTAACCGAGCGGCAATTGACCGCGATGCAGCTCCTGCATAAGTCATGCGGCGCCGGCACACGGCGTGGCCCCGCCTGCCTCCGAAGCGGTTGCGTGGAGTTGCCACACCGATCCAGGAGGCCGCTCATGGAAGCGCATCAGATCCATTTCCCCGTTCACGGCACACCTGCTGCCGCCAGCTCCGCGCGCCGGCAACTCGCCATCGGGATAAGGGCCTGGGACGCCTCCCTCGATCAGGAACTCCTGGAAACAGCGGAGTTGGTCGCCGCAGAGTTGCTCGCCAACGCGGTACGGCACGCGGGCCACGGCCCCATCTCGGCCGGCGCCCGACTGAACGACGAACGCCTGCTGATCGAGGTGACCGATGCCAGCTCCAAGGCCCCACAGGTCGGACTGCCGGACACGGAAGAGGAAGGCGGACGCGGCCTGTTCATCGTCGCCGCCCTCGCGGACCGCCACGGGATCGAACCACTGCCGTCCGGCAAGCGGTGCTGGGCGGAGTTCAAGGTCAGCGGCCCGGACCAGCCCTCACGATGCCTTCCCCTGGAAAGGAGTTGGCGGTTGACAGCCGTAAGGATTCCCCCAGTCGCCGCCGAAGTGGTCGCCATCCGGCCCGGCACCTCTCTCGCCGGTTCCGTGACAGTCGACGGGTCCAAGAACGCAGCCCTGCCCCTCCTGGCCGCCGCCGCGGCCCTGCACCGCCCGGTACACCTGGGCAACGTCCCGGCGAACACCGACGTCGAAACGATGCTCACCCTGCTCCAGCAGTGCGGCTGGCACACGGCACGCCCCGTCACCGATCCCCACACTGCGGTCATCCTGCCCAGCGACAGGCCGCAACTGGGCCCCGACTCCGAGACCGCCGCACGCATCCGAGCCTCGTACTACCTCGTACCAGCACTGCTCGGCGCCTACGGACGTGCCCGACTCCCCTGGCCAGGCGGGTGCCGGATCGGGGAGCGCGGCATGGAACAGCACTTCGCGGTCTACGAGCGCTTCGGCGACCGTACGACCGTCGACGACCGGGGCTACCTCGCGGAAGCAGCCGCCGCACGGACCGGAACGGTCTCGATCACGCTGCCCTTCCGCTCCCGAGGTGCGACCATCGCCGCGGTCCTGCGCGCGGTCGTGGCCGGACGGCCACTGCGGCTGGGCGGGCCCAACCTCTCGCCGGAAGTCCTCAGCGTCGTAGAGGCGCTACGGCTGGCCGGATGGCAGTGCCGGGCCGGCGAGTCTCTTCTTTCGCTCGCGCCGCCCCCGTCCGCCCCCACGGAGACCATCGCGTGGAAGGTGCCCGGCGACAAGATCGAGGCAGGCACCCTGGCCTGTGCCGTCGCAGTGACGGGCGGCGAGGCGCGTATCTGCGGCGTACGCGGCGATGACGTCGTTCCCCTGGTCAGCGCGCTGCGACAGCTCGGTGTGCCCGCGAGCACCGAGGACGACGTACTGACCATCCATGCCCAAGACACCCGCCCCACCAGCCGGCCGCTACGAGCCGTCGCCTCCCTCGCCCCCGGCGGCCTGGACGCCGACTTCGAACCGCCCCTGATGGCCTTGGCCCTCACCCGCCCCGGCACCCACCTTTTCTCCGACACCATCAACCCCGGCCGCCACGGCAACCTGCTGCCCCAATTCGCCCGCCTCGGCGCCGAGATCCACGACCTGTCACCCACCAAGTGCCGTCTCACCGGTCCGCAGCAGTTGACCGGGACCGGAGTGGAGGCCACCGACATCCGCACGGGCTCCGCCCTGCTCATCGCCGGCCTCACCGCACGCGGTGTCACCACGCTGGGCGGCCTCGACCAACTCCGGCGCGGACACGCCGACCTGCCCACCAAGCTCCACGCCCTCGGCGCCGACATCTGCGAGGTCACCCCATGAGCCGACGCTTACGGAAGATCATCGCTACGACCGACGTCCACTCCGCCTTCGACGCGGCCACGCCGATGCTCACCCACCTCCACACCGCCAGGGCCGAGAGCCTGATCGTGGACTGCGGCGACTTCTTCGAAGGGAGCGGCTACTACCGCTTCGGCAAGGGCCAGATCGAGCGCGAGATCCTCACCAGCCTGTACGACCTGCTCGCGCCCGGAAATCACGGCTGGCCGCACTACTTCGAACCAGGGCTGCACGAGATGACCGTGTGCGCCAACGCCTCCGACACCAACGGCAAACCGCTCTTCGACCGTGTACGCATCAAGCGGATCGGCGGCAAACGGGTCGCCATCACCGCGGTGATCGGCCCCCAGGCGTTCAACACGATCCCCACCCGCGACCGCAACGGCCATCACGTCACCAACCCCGCTCACGCCCTGCGCGAGGTGATGCTGGAGAACCACTACCGAGCCGACGCCTGGATCGTGTTGTCCCACTCCGGCTTCGAGGAGGACCTGAAGCTGGCCGCCGCCTGCCCGTTCGCGGACGTCATCTTCGCCGGCCACTGCCACAGTGACACCTACGGCCCGGTGCGCATCGGCGACACCTTGGTCGTCAAGGGACGCGAACTCGGCGTCGGCTACGCCACCGCAGAACCGGTCGGCAGCGGCTGGGCCGCCCGCACATGCACCTTTCCGAACGCCACCGCAGTTCCCGAAGACCTCGCCACGGTGCGGGAGAAGATCTCCCTCTTCAGCCGGAAGCTGGCGAGTCCGCTCGGAACCGTGAACGAGCCCTACCGCAATGGGGAGTTGGACCGCAGCCGTCTGCTGCGAGAGATCGCCGGTCGACTCCACTCCGGCCTCGGCGCAGACGCGGTGATCCTCAACGAGACCGCGCTCCGTTCCGTACCGCTCGGCGAAGTGCTCACCCTCGGCGACCTGTTGGCCATCGAGCCCTTCGACAACCAACTCGTCCACGCCGTCCTTCCTGACGAGCACGCCCAGGACCACGACAAGCTGCTCACGCAACTCGCTGAATGCGTGGGCCCGTTGGTCATCGCTCCCACGCCTCTTCCGTCGGCGATGAGCAGCGTGCTGACGACGGGCTACCTCGCCGACAGCCATCTGGGCGGCCGAACACATCAAGCCGGGCTCCGGCTCAGCCAAGCAGTACGCCGCGTCCTGGCCACCACCTTGCCCGGCGGCGCCACCGGGGGAGGCGAGCAGTGATCCTCACCGGCCCCGAGATCACCGCCGCTGCCCGCGACGGTCGCCTGACCATCGACCCCTTCGAGCTGGAGCAGGTCAACCCCAACAGCTACAACGTCCGCCTCGGCCCCACCCTGCTGACCTACGCCGACACCGTGATCGACTCCCACCGTCCCAACCTCACGCGTGAGATGGAGATCGGGACGGACGGATACGTGCTCCAGCCCGGCGAGTTGTACCTCGGGCACACCCTCGAACAGGTCGGCTCCAACTCCTTCGTGCCGCTGCTGTTCGGCCGCTCCTCGGTCGGCAGGCTCGGCCTCTTCGTCGAAATCACCGCACCCATCGGCGACATCTGTCCCTCCCCTCGTAGCGTGGAGTCCGTGAATGCAGGGGAAGTTGAGGTTCATGGGGTCCAAGCAACGGACGTACACACCTGAGTTCCGTGAGGGTGCTGTACGCATTGTGATCGAGACGGGCAGGCCGATCCCGGAGGTCGCCGAGGAGCTCGGCGTGCACTCCGGCACGCTGCACAGCTGGGTGTCGCGGTGGCGGCGCAACGGCTCGGCCTCCTCCGACCGGCCCGCGCCCGCTGCCTCTGGTGGCCGGTTGCGGGAAACCGAGCGCGCCGAGCTGGAGCAGCTGCGGCGGGAGATGAGCGAGAAGAACAAGCGGATACGCGAGCTGGAGATGGAACGTGATGTCTTCAAACGCTGCATGGCCTTGTGGGTGAAGTAGCTGCGGCGGACCCGGCCCAGGTGGCCGGGGTGATCAGCGACTGCAAGGCCGAGCAGGACATTCCGCACACCCTGACGTGCCGTGCGCTGGGTGTGAGCGAGTCCTGGTTCTACAAGTGGCGCAACCAGCCCGTCACCGCTCGCGAGGTGCGGCGCGGGAAGCTGGCCGACGCTATCCGGCAGATCTTCGATGAGTCGGGCGGCACGTATGGTTCCCCGAAGGTCTGGATCACGCTTGTGCGCCAGGGCTGGAGGGTGTCGGTGAACACCGTCGCCAAGCTCATGGCCGAACTCGATCTGGCCGGACGCAAGATCCGAAGGCGCCGGGGGCTGACCAGGCCGGGCAAGCGGCCCGCGTTCCCGGACTTCGTTCGCCGCGACTTCAGCGCCACCGCTCCCGACCAGGTGTGGGCTGGGGATATGACGGAGATCGTCACCAGCGAGGGCAAGCTGTACCTGGCCACCGTGATCGATCTGTTCTCGCGCCGTCTGCTCGGCTACGCGATGGGCGAGCGCCACGACGCGGAGCTGGTCGTCGCCTCCCTGCATATGGCCGCGGCCACCCGCGGCGGCGACGTCAGGGGCGTGATCTTCCACTCGGACCGCGGCAGCGAATACCAGTCCCGGCGCTTCAGGCACGCCTGCCGCCGGCTCGGCGTGACCCAGTCCATGGGCCGTGTCGGCTCGTGTTTCGACAATGCCGTCAGCGAGGCGTTCAACAGTGTGCTCAAGGTCGAGTACGTCCACCGGCGCACCTTCACCACCCGCACCGATGCGCGGCTGAAGATCGCCACCTGGATCACAGGCTTCTACAACACCCGTCGGCTACACAGCGTGTGCGGATACCGGAGCCCGATCGCCTACGAACGAGACCATCAGGCCGACCCCACCGTGGAGTTGGCCGCTTGAAAGATCTCCACGGCGCGAGGGGATTGACACATCGGCTTCCACGGCCAGTGGACGCTGATGCTCTCGCCAGTCCGTCCGCTACGGGTGTACGCCGGCATGAAGATCGCGCAGATCATGTTCTTCGTCTCCACCGGTGAAATCGACCCCTACCAAGGCAAGTACCAGGCCGCCACAGGTCCGCAGCCGTCGAGGTACTGGCGGGACGTCGCTCCGGTGAAGGCGGTCGCCTCGTGATCCTGACCCGCCCCGCGATCAGAGCCGCCCTTCAGGCTGGCGAGATCACGATCGAGCCGTACGATCCCGCCCGTCTCTCCCCGAACGCCTACGACTGGCGGCTCGGCGACACTCTTCGCGTCTGCGCCGGTGAACTGGACGCCGCCGCCCCCACCGCGTTCGTCGAACAGGTCATCCCCGCAACGGGCTTGGTGCTCAAGCCGGAGGTGCTTTACCTCGGTGTCACGCTGGAGAAGACCGGTTCGGAGACGTACGCGCAGATGCTCAACGGCGATCGGACCATCGGCACCCTCGGCATCTGGGTCCATGTCTCCGCCCCGCTCGGCCATCAAGGCCACGCCATTCGCTGGACGTTGGAGATCCGCGCCGCCAAGCCCGTCCGGGTCTATCCGGGGATGACCTTCGGCAAGCTCGTCTTCCTCACCGCCTTCGGCACGCCGACCAGCTACCAGCAGCAGCTTTCCAAGTACGCGGATACGGACGGCATCGACATCTCCCGCCTCTACGAGGAGATCCCCGGAGGAGTCCTGTGAGTCCCCGCCCAGCCGCCGGGCCGCTGGCCGCCACCCTGCTGGACCTGCCCGCCGGAAGCCCGGGCGGCAGCGTCGAACTCTTCCTCGACCTCTACACCGGCGACCGCCCTCTGATCCCCGCACGCGCGTTCATGCTCGGCCCGTCCAACGCGAGGCGCCTTCTCCCCGCTGGGCTCGACCTGCTGCCCGTGGCCGGCAAGTGCCTGGAAGGCCCGGCCTTCGGCAGCTACGTCACAGCTCTACGCAGGGCCCTCACTGCCGCGATCGACCCAACCCAGATCGACGTACTGCACCTCCAGCACCTGACCTTCGGCGCTACCCCAGCCCTGATCAGAGCCCTGCCCTTGCATCCCCGCATCGCCCTGGTCCACGGCACCGACCTGATCTTCGCCGAGGCCCACCGCGATCAACTCCGCGTCCTGCGCGAGACCGCGAGAGCCGCAGACGCGATCGTCGTGCCGACGGTGGCAATGGCCGACCGATTGCTCAAGCTCGCCCCGCAGATCGACCGCAGGAAGATCACCCACATCCCCTGGGGCATCCCCGACCACCTGCTCACCGCTCCACCGACCCGACCAACCCGCGCTTCCACCAGCCACCTACGACTGCTGTACGCAGGACGGCTGACCGCCGAGAAGGGCGTGGCGGCCCTGATCAGGAGCCTGGCCCCTGTGCCAGGTGTCGAGCTGAGCATCGCCGCGCCCCGGGCCCAATTCCACGCCTTGGCCCCGCTGTTGCAACAGGCCGGCGTGAGGGCCCACTACCTCGGGTGGCTACGCCGTCCACAACTGTGGAAGGCGTTCGCCGAGCACGACGTACTGGTCATGCCGTCCACCACCCTGGAGGCCATGGGCTTGGTCGCGCTGGAGGCCCAAGCCTGTGGACTGCCAGTCCTCTACCAACCTGTACCGGGCCTGAGCGAGGCCCTCGCCGCGACTGGCGTAGCCACCGATTTCACCAAGTCGGCCGCCCTCGCCCGCGATCTGGATCGGCTTCGAACCTCTCCCGGTCTGCTCTCCGCGCTGCGGCAGGCGGGCTACGTGAACGCCACCCGATACCCGCTCTCGGCTACCGCGCAAGCCCTCACCGACCTCGGCCACCAACTCTCCTGAGGAGGTTCAGAAACCGGTGTCGGCGTCGTCTGAACGGTGACCCTCTGACGGCGGATCAAAACTGACTCACTTCGTGGCATCCATACCAACCTGATCTTGATTGGAGATCGGGAGGAGAGGGTGATCCAAGTGGAGGACTGGGCAGAGATCCGCAGGCTGCACCGGGCCGAGGAGATGCCGATCAGGGCGATCGCAAGGCATCTGGGCATCTCGAAGAACACGGTGAAACGGGCGCTGGCCACGGACCGGCCGCCGGTGTACTCCCGGCCGCTGAAGGGCTCGGCGGTCGACGCGGTCGAACCGCAGATCCGTGAGCTGCTGAAACAGACCCCGACGATGCCGGCGACGGTGATCGCGGAGCGGATCGGCTGGGACCGCGGGATGACGATTCTCAAGGACCGCGTCCGCGAGCTGCGGCCCGCCTACCTCCCTGTGGATCCGGTCTCGCGCACGACGTATCAGCCCGGCGAACTGGCTCAGTGCGACCTGTGGTTCCCGCCGGTGGACATCCCGCTCGGCTATGGCCAGTCCGGGCGGCCACCGGTGCTGGTGATGGTCTCGGGCTACTCGAGGATCATCGCTGCACGGATGCTGCCGAGCCGGATGACAGGCGATCTGATCGACGGTCACTGGCAGCTGCTGACCGGCTGGAATGCGGTGCCGAAAATGCTGGTCTGGGACAACGAGGCCGGTATCGGCCAGGGCAGGGTCACCGTCGACTTCGCCGCCTTCGCCGGACTCCTCGCGGTCAAGATCTTCCTCTGCCGGCCCCGTGATCCAGAAGCGAAGGGGCTGGTCGAGAGGGCCAATGGCTACCTCGAGACGAGCTTTCTGCCCGGCCGCACCTTCAGCGGACCCGGCGACTTCAACACCCAGCTCGAACAGTGGCTGCACGTCGCCAACCGGCGCATCCACCGCACCCTGGACACCCGTCCCATCGAGCGGTGGGAGGCCGACCGGGCCGGCATGCTCGCCCTCCCGCCCGTCGATCCGCCCCGCTGGTCGCGCTTCTTCACCCGCATCGGACGCGACCACTACATCCGCGTCGACACCTGCGACTACTCCGTGCACCCCCTGGCGATCGGCAAGAAAGTCCAGGTCACCACCAGCATCGAGGAGGTCATCGCCATCCTCACTCCCGGCGGGGCCGTCGTGGCCCGCCATGCCCGCTGCTGGGCCAAGCACCAGACCATCACCGATCCCGATCACGCCCGCACCGCCGCTGCCCTGCGCGGTGAGTACCGCCACCACACCGCGGCCCAGGCGGCCCGACTCCGCGCCACGGCCGCCGCCGACCGCCTGGTCGACGTCGAGCAACGCGAACTGACCGACTACGACCGGGTGTTCACCCTCATCGAGGGCGACGCCGGCCGCGACGAGACCGGGGACGGGGTGTCCTGAATGGCCCGCACCGCCATCAAACCGGTCACTACGAAGACGGGCAGCGGCCGGACCGGCGAGCAGACCGCGTCCGACCTGGCCTTCTACTCCCGCGCGATGAAGGCCCCGGCCCTGCTGGACGCCGCCGAGCGCCTCGCCGAGCGGGCCCGCACCGAATCCTGGACCCACGCCGAGTTCCTGGTCGCCTGCCTGCAGCGCGAAGTCGCCGCCCGTGAGAGCCACGGCGGCGAGGCCCGCATCCGCGGCGCCCGTTTCCCCGCGATCAAGACGATCGAGGAACTCGACGTCACCCATCTGCGCGGCATAACGCGCCAACAGCTCGCGCATCTGGGCACGTTGGACTTCATCACCGGCAAGGAGAACGCCGTTTTTCTGGGACCGCCCGGGACCGGGAAGACACACCTGGCGATCGGACTCGCGGTCCGCGCCTGCCAGGCCGGCCACCGGGTCGCGTTCGCCACCGCCGCCGAATGGGTCGACCGCCTGGCCGCCGCCCACCACGCCGGACACCTCCAGGCCGAGCTCACCAAACTGTCCCGCTATCCGCTGATCGTCGTCGACGAGGTCGGCTACATCCCCTTCGAATCCGAGGCCGCGAACCTGTTCTTCCAGCTCATCTCGAACCGATACGAACGCGCGTCCGTGATCGTCACGAGCAACAAGCCCTTCGGACGCTGGGGAGAGGTCTTCGGCGACGAGACCGTGGCCGCCGCCATGATCGACCGCCTCGTCCACCACGCCGAGGTCCATTCCCTCAAAGGCGATTCCTACCGGATGCGCGGACGGCAACTCGGACGCGTCCCCACCGCCACAACAGAAACCGACTGAACACCACCAACCACAAGCCACACGGGTCACGATTCAACCGACCAGAGTGGGTCCGCGTTCAACCGCCGCCGACAACCGGGCCGTTCGGCACAGAAGATAACCGGCCTGCCATGAGGGCAGCTCAGCACGCCGTTCCTCCACTCGTCCCACCCGCGTCACTACGCTGACCGACGGGATGCCCACTGCGAACAGGGAGACCATGACGTACCGCACCGACCGCATCGAACAGCTCCTGAGCGAAGGCGTCCGCGACAAGGTCTACCCCGGCGCTGTATGGGCCGTCGGAGACGCCGCCGGAACTCATGTGCACGGCACCACAGGGGTCCTCGACCCCGAGCAACCGGACGTGCCGATGCGGCCCGACACCGTCTTCGACGCTGCCAGCCTCACCAAGATCCTCGCCGTGTGGTCCTCCATCGGCTCCCTCTGGGAAGAAGGCAAGCTCGACCTCGATTCTCCCCTGGGCACCATCTGGCCCGAGGTCGAAGGCCACGCGCTCGGATCGGTAACCGCCCGCCAGTTGCTGACTCACACGGCCGGCGTTCCCCTGCGGGCCCAGCTCAAAAACCTCTACGGCACCGACCCGCAGGACATCCGCGACGGCGTACTGAGGGAAGCACTGCACCGCCAGCCCGGAGAGGCCGTCGAGTACACCGACCGTGCCGCCCTCATCCTCGGCTACCTCGCCGAACATCTCTCGGGCCAGCGCCTTGACCAACTCGCCACGGAGCGGATCTGGCAGCCGCTCGGTATGAACACCACCCGGTTCGGGCCGCTGCCCTCGGAGATCGCCGCGCGGTGCGCACCAACAGAACTCGACGAGGACACCGGCACTCACCTCAAGGGCGTCGCCCACGACTTCTCCGCACGACTCCTGGGCGGCGTGTGCGGCATCGCCGGCGCCTTCACCGTCCTCGACGACCTCGCCGCTTTCCTGCAGTACATGCTGGGCGGCACTTCCGCATCTGAGCAGGCCGACTTCGGGTTGGCCTGGGTGACTGAGTCGCTGACGATTCAAACCGGTGAACTGGAGCCCGTACGTGGCCTGTTCTGGCACCCGGCTCCCGGTACCGAGCCGACCCAGGATGTCTGGGTGCACTACGGCTTCACCGGAACCGGCATGTGGATCTCACCCGCCCAGGGGCGCTGGGCCGCACTGCTGACCAACAAGCTCTACTACACCCGCGACCGGCAGCCTCTCACCGAGATCCGCAACACATTCCGCTCACTCGCCTTCGCTTAAACGATGTGCTGCAAGGATCGGACCCTGTCAGCAGCTACGACAAGTCAAGTCCAAGCTCAGCAGCATATTCCTCCGAAGGTGCTTAGGTTGAAGGCCAGATTTCTCCTTGCTGACCACCTGGCGACTTTGCTTCGTCGATCCAGCCGTCAAGGAGAATCAGCCGCTCGTTAAGCGTGTCCACCGTTGCCTGCTCAATGTTGCCCTCCCTGAATTCGCTATGCAGACGAAGGTGAATATTCCGGTGAGGCTGCCGAGTCAGGACGGCCAGGTGTCCAACTTTACGGTTCACCACAGCCCTCAGCTCTTTCTTGCGTTCGGCGAGCGTTTGCTCCTTAACAACAGGCCAGGGCCTACCATCGCCGATTTGGTTACCTGCCAAACGCATGAGACGGACGATGGCAGAAGGTTCAGCACTGGCAGGAAGCCCGGCTTCCCGGCCTAGACGCCGCGCGTTCAGAAGGATTCCTTCACCAAATGCCTCACCACTATTGATGGTGTACGGATGCACGGACTGTGAAGAGCCAATCACCTCAAGTCGGCGCGGCAATACAGGAGGCAGATTTTCGCTGGCAGCCGCAGATTCTCCTACGGCCTGGCGAGTTCTAACCCTGTCCTCCTCATCGCGTAGCACGTGTTGCACAGTCAGTTCAATCCGTGCGGCCGGGTCAAGAAGCGGCTGGATTGTGGGAATGAATACACGTGCGCATAGCTCATCGTCATCACCACGTCGACGGATGCACCGGCCGACGACCTGACGGAAGAACAGCTCTGTTCGAGTGCGGGTCGCGTACACGATCACGCCCAATCGCGGGATATCGACACCCTCAGCAACCATCTGCACTGCAACGATCCAGCGGGAGGAGTTGGATGCGAACTCGAAAATTCTTTTGGATGCACTGCGGGCATCCGAGATAACGACTGTGGCTGATTCGCCGGTAATTTCCTGGAGGATCTCGGCATACGCGCGGGCATGCTGACGATTACTCGCCAGAACCAGACCGCCAATGTCAGGGGTGTCTTGCCGAATCAGTGACAGCTCATCGTTGGCCCGACGCAGAACCGACGGAATCCAATCCTTGCCGGGGTCAAGCGCTGCAGACAGGGCATGAGAGATAGTCCTGGGATCAGTCTCGGAGAGCTTCCTCGACACTGCATGTTCGGACGCGAGACGCCACCTGGCTTCACCGTCCAAGGCCGGAAAGACCACCGGGCGAACCACTTCTTGGTCCTGCAGAGCCATACCATAGTCATAGTTGATATCAGGAATTACACGTCGCTCCTCGTCATAGCGCAGAAATGGGATGGGTTTTGCGTCAGTTCGGAAGGGAGTGCCGGACAACATGAGTCGCCGGTGCACGCCACTGAATGCCGTAAAAAGTGCCGGACCCCAAGCTAGGTGTTCAGAGTCTCCAGCATGGTGCACCTCGTCCAGAATGACCAGGCATGGACGACTCGGCTGGCTGGACATTCCATTCCAGACACCTGGATCGGCTGCGACAGACTGGTAGGTCGTAACCACGCCGTCGTAGTCCGGTGCTGTTCTCTTCTTCGCGTTGGTGAAGGCGGGATTGAGTTTAATTCCCTGGCGGGCGGCGGCTTTAGCCCACTGCCCTTTCAAGTGATCGGTTGGAACAACGACGGTAATCCAACCAATCTCACCCCGATCCATCATGGCCTGCGCCGCGAGCAGGGCAAACGCGGTCTTGCCTGCCCCTGGAGTGGCCACTACCAGAAAGTCTCGGCTCACCCCCAAGAACCGCCGTAGTCCGTCATCTTGCCATTGCCGCAAACGCATATGCCTGAACCTTCCGTGGTGTCCGTGCCTCTGCTGCTGAAAGGGCATCACGGCAAGCCAGGGTTACCAACACGGCAAGGATCACTGTGGAGGCTGCGAGCAGGGTTGGTTGCCGGATAACGACGGGGCCACCGCAGCAGTGCCGTGGAGGTCTAAGCATTGCATCGTGCTGATGACGAGAACCCGTTTGGCGGGGATGCAGGTGGGGGGTACGACAGCACTAGCGGGGCGCGTGAGTCAGACGATGCGCCGGCACGGTGTAGGGAACGCGTGGACGCTAACGAGGTGACGAGCGCACTCGACTTTCTGGCATCACCGCGTCTCGCGGTCGTGGAGAGGCCAAGCCGCGGATACCGAGCAATCGCATCCGCTCACACCGCCCTTCAGTGACTGGAAGGGTTGGGATGCCAGTGGCTCCTCCTGGCTTCCGCGCCGTAGTAGCGCTACGCCACCGGAGACGCTGGTACCGCTCTTGATGCGCCTGCCTGAAATTCTCCGCTTCCGCGGTGTCGCAGCGGAGCCGTCTGGACAAGTCGCCTCGCCTGTCCGACCGAACTGCCATGCTTCCTGGATGGCCAGTAGGAACAAAGGACGGCGAGGGAGGCCCGCCGTACCGGTGCGACGAGGCGATCCGGTCAGTGGACCCGCTGAATCCCTGTGGACGAAGACGCGTTCGGGGGCACGAGCCGGTCGTGGGTTCCACTACCAGGATGCCGTCGGAGCATGGCTGTGCGGCCGGGTTCTGTCCGGTCGGCTCGCCATTGATCGCATTGTCCCGGAGGGGTTTGAAGACCTCTCTTGCGAGGGCCCGATCTCCTGGCATGTCCAAGTAAAATCACGTCAGGAACGGGTCGGTGATTTCACCGCTGCCGATGTCGCTGGGCACCTCGTCGCCATGGCGAAGGCGCACGCCGAGCGGGCAGCGGCGGGAGTGACCGATCGCGCGATCCTCGTTCTCGAACGGCCAGTGGCGGGAGAGCTGTTCACCCACTGGGATCGTCCGTTGAGCGTTCTCCCAACAGGCCATCCCGTGCTGCGGGAGTTCGCCACGAAGGCTGCGCACGCCGGTCTGAACAGGGACGAGATCGACGCCTGGTGCGAGGGGGTCGGCCTGTACGTGCTGCCATGGGGCGCCGCGGCAGAGGAAACCCGGGCCGCGGTGGTACAGCGCTTCGGGCTGCTTCCTGCTGCCGCTCAACCTGTTGTGCTGGCCCTGCGCGACGAAGTGGCAGGCCAAGCGGATGCCAACGCAGAGGCAAATCTGAGTGAGGCGACCGGGCTCACGCGAACGAGCATCCAGCGCATCGCTCAGGAGGTCGTGGAAACCATCGATCGCGAGTCACTGGAAGAAGCCCTGTCGTCAGGTGCCTGCGAGCCGGTGGATTTCGACCGACCGCTTCTGCCAACCGGCTTCTACGAAGGCATCGATGTGCAGCCCGGCCACATCGCAGCCGGCCTGCCCGCACCCAGGCAGGCTCTCACCGGCCAGGTGGTGACTGCGATCGACCGCGAAGAGAGCATCCTCATTGTCGGCCCGTCAGGAGTGGGCAAGTCGACTGTCATGTGGACGGCCGCCTACGTGACCAGGCATGTGCTCTGGTATCGGATCAGGCGTCTCCGAGATGGGGACATCGCCGCATTGGTGCGGCTGGCAAGAGCGTTGAAACCCTCGACACGCTCGCCGGTTGGATTCGTGGTGGACGGCATCGGGATCGGCTCGGCCGAGGCTTGGGACGCCCTTCAGCGAGAACTCGCCCCGATTCCCGGAGTGCTGCTGTTGGGTTCTGTCCGCAGTGAGGACTTGCTGCCCCTGCGGAGCCGGGCCAGGTGTACGCAGATCGCGGTGACACTTGACGAGGACGTCGCGAAGGAGATCCACACCGGGCTGACCGCGTCCGGCGCCACGACGGCACCGCACTGGCGGGAGGCATACGAGGCAGCCGACGGTCTGACTCTGGAGTTCACTCACCTCCTCACCAAAGGAAGGCGGCTCTCGGACGTTCTGTTGGAGCAGGTCGACCGGCGGGTAGTCGAAGGACGACAGACAGAACTCGACATTCTGGCCAGGATCTCGGTGGCCCATCGATGGGGCACCGATCTGCCAGTACGGGCGCTCCAGCGACAACTCGGCATTGACGACGTTGAACTCCGCACCGCGCTCTCGCGTCTGGTCCACGAGCACCTCGTTCACGAGCGTCTCGGGCATCTGTCCGGGCTCCACCAACTGCGCTCGGGCAGATTGGCGGATGCCGTACACGCGGTGCCGCCACCCGTACTCGACGAGACCGTCATCGCGGTCATGCGGATGCTGACGGACGAACAACTCCAGCCGTTCGTGGCCGGCGTCCTCACGGACTGCCCCGACCTCGATTCCGTCGTACTGGACCAGATTGTCGTTGAAGTTGGGCAAAGGCACGGAACAGCTGCGGTCACCGGTGTCCTCCAGGCGCTCCGGCTGGTCGATTTCACTCGTTGCGCCACCGACTGGAAGCAGATCCTCGACCGGCATCAGGTAGCGCTCGCACACCGTCGAACCCTTCTGCAGTTCGCGCTGCTCGACGGGGATCCACTGCCCGACCTGCAACCCGAGATCGCGGCGGCCACAGCCGAGATCCGCGCGTACCTTCCGCTGAGCTCGCCGCTGCGCGACACCCTGGTGGAACGGCTCGGGACGGCCCAGTTGGCCCACCTTCTCGCACAGGGCGCGGAACCGGCCGAGGCACAGAGGGTCCTGGCCGTCCTGACAGGGGCAGACCTGGATCTTACGATCTGGGCTCCGGCGCTCGCGGATTCTCCGTTCGGCCGACTGCTGACCGGTTCATCGATCGAGTTGCTGGGGGACCTTCTCACAGCGGCGCGAGTCGTGTCGTTGGATCTGGCGAACGGCCTGCTGGAACTCGTGGGCGGAGAGGAGGCTGTTCTGACGAGACTGAGAGCCCACTTTCCGTGGTTGTACGAGGTAGCCGTCGTAGAGCGGGAAGGTCGACAGGTTGCGTACGCCCGTCTTCTGCACGTGTCTGATCGGGCTCAGCCGGAGGCGGAACAAGCGATCCGGGCCTTCGGGCGGATCCTGCTGCGCTGCCTCCCTCACTGCGAGAGCGTGGACGTTCAGAGCCTTCTGCCCGGCGGCATCCCCCAGAACTTCGGTGACTTCACAGCTGGGATCAGCAGTCTGGAGCGTCAGTACGATCGCTCACCGACCCAGGTGGCATGGACTCGCGCGCAGAGCCTGATCGCCACCACGCTGGCCGGCACCACCGACCGGACCAGCAGGACCGCTGCGGCAAGCGCCCTGCTCCCCGAGTTGTACAAGTACTTGATTGATTTGACCCGAGTCTGGCTCACCGGACGCAGCCACTCCCGGGACGCTGCCAGGCTTCAGACGATGCAGGCTCTACTGCACACGCAAGCCACGGCGCTGACACTGCCCACTGACGGTATCAACCTGTCCTCGTTGCCTGCCGACGATGCGGTCCCGGGTGGCAGGACGGACCACTTGCAACTGCTCGCAAGCGGAATCGCGGACAACCTGACGGGAAGGATCGTCCGTCCCGAGGAGTACCGATCACTCGCCGGGTATGCCCGAGACACGCTGAGGAAAAGCGCGTTGGCCGTACGGGACGAGGAGCAATGGCACCTAGTCGACCAGGAACCGCCAGTTGTCCTGGACCAGTTGGCGAAGGCTCTCACCGACCTTCATGCCGTTCTCGCGGAGCTTACGTGGGGCACCCTCGGCCTACAGGCCATCAGGACTGCGGCACGATCAGGGCCGTCCGGCCTCGCTCTTGCCCGTGCGGCGGACGTTGCCCGCACCGCCGCTGACGCCCGAGCGCCCGCCGCACAGCAACAGCTCCAAGCCGACGCCGAGGCCGCGGGACTCTCCGTTCAGCTCTTCACCCGCCCTCCCGCCGATCCGAACGCGATGGAATGGCCAGCTGTTGAGTCGGCGGTGGGCGTGTACCTCGATGACGTCATCGGATGGTCAGCGGCGGTGGACGAACTGAGCGCCTTGATGTGCCACGATTATGTGTCGCAGGGCTACCGGGGACCCGTCCTCCTCATGCCACTCGTCGACGGCAGACCGGTCCGCCTCCTGACCCGACAGCTCCAGACCACGTTGTGGCTGGGAGTCGACCTCTTCGACACCTGGAGTGCAGCCCTCCCTGAGGCCCACCCGACCCCGCTCACCAATGCGGTCATCGACGCCCATCAGGCTCTTCAATGCCTCTCTGGTCTGGCGCACCTGGCGACCTTGCGGGATATCGCTCCACTGCACCAGAGCGTCGCCGACGAAGCCGCGACGCGATGCCAGGAGGCACATCGCGTCATCACGGAACTCCGTCCAGGAGACCCGGTCATCAGAGAGATCGTGGACTTCCTCGGCTCCCTGGCTCTCCGGGTGCAGAGCGAAATCGACACGGGCACAGCGGTCCGAGACCCGGGCGTACCGAATCTCGCCGTCGCCATTGCTGAAGGCGCCACTGGCCAACCGACCGACGACTTCCAGGAGATGGAATTCCTGATCATGGTCGCCCTGCAGTGGGACCTCTCCCCCGAACGCGCGGCACAGCTCCTGGCCACAGCCGATGACTGAGGCACTGGTGTCGGGCGACGAGAACACCCACCGTGCTCTGCTGCGGATTCCGACCTTCAACGAGGTGAGGCAGTGAACAGCCCGGTACGGACGAACCAATACGCGGGCCGCTGTGCCCGGTGCGGCGCAGACGTCGCGGCAGAGGCCGGGGTGCTGCTCCGAAGCGTGTGGGGTGGCTGGGTGACCTATCACCCGGCTCACGCCCCGACACCCGATCCGGACGGCACCACGTCTGACACGTCCGCGATGCGCCCCAATCAGCGAGACGGGGAGTGCGAGACCTGCGGCTCGGTCGTTCTGGCTGGGCTGGGGGTGCTCGTGAACACTGGCTTCGGTGGATGGGACGTCTATCACCGTGAGCACGTTCGTGAGCCTGCTCCACCACCACGCCGGCACCATCCGGGCTGGCACCGACGCCGCCTCATGGCCCTGGACATCGCAACCACCGGCAATCGTTACGGTGTCGACCGCATTCTCGGGGCGGCGGTACGGACCACTGACGGAACGAATCGGTTCTGGCTCATCGATCCTGGTCCCGGCCCGCTGTCCGTCACGCCTCGCAAGAATCACGGCATTTCAGTGGAGCGTGCCCGTGCCCACGGAACGCCTGCCACCGAGGCTCTGGAGGAATTGACGACCGTGCTTGTGGGGCAGTTGGCAACCAAGGAACCGATGGTGGTCTGGTACGCCCAATTCGTGCTGACCACGTTGGAGAGTGAACTGCTCCGGCACGGACTCACACCGCTGTCCGATCGCTTGGCCAACGGCATGTCACCGATCTGCGACCCACTCGTTCTGGACCGGCACGCCGAGCCCTTCCGCTCCGGCGGACGCGCCCTGGAAACGGTCGCCGAGTGGTATGGCATCCCGCATGAACGCCCCGGTGATCCCTCCTGCGACGCCGAGACAATGCTCGTCCTCGCGCAGGTCATCGCGGCCTGCCACCCCGCCGTAGGCCGCTTGTCCCGTCCCGCGCTGCACCGGGAACAGGTCCGTTGGTACGAGCAGTACGTGCAGGAGGCTGAGGCTCGGCGTCCCAACAGGGACAGGGATCGTTGGTGGCCCCTGGAGACGGTCCAGGCGCTGGACTGGAAGGAGCACGAACTCGTCTGACGAACGCCATCAGTGACCGCACCCTTGTGACGGCACACGCTGTCACCGGCCCTGCGGTGAGCACACGGCGCCCGATAGTGCGCCCGGAGAAAACGCTGCACAGCGTCGCCCCTCCCCGTGAGCTGGTGTATTACTCCGACGACTCGCAACTCCCTCGGTCGTACTGATCCTTTTGATGACGACCTGCTGTGGCAACGCGGCTCGGCACGCCGTTGTCGGCTCCGATCGGTCCGCCCCTACGTCAGCGCACGTGTGTGGCCCGGCACCTCAGCACAAGGCCACGCACAAGGCTCGTCTCATCAGGTAAAGAACTTGCGAGTGGCCGACCCGCTTCTTCCGTTTTAGCGTGAAATGGACCTATGTGATGGCAGGGGTGATGTCAGTGCCGTGGGGAAGAATCCTTGGTGGGGAGGGAAACTCATGACTGACGATGGCAATGCCTTTGGCCAGCACATACCTGCTCCGAGTGGCTGCCGTTGGTGTGGGCTTGAGGCTCGGGGGCATGCCCAGCGGTGGAAGCCGCCGGTGGGCTGGCACAAGTGGGAACCGCCGACGCCGGAGCAGCGCAAGGAGCGCATGCTTGCGAGACGAAGGCAGGCTGGCGGCACTGGTCCAGCCAGGCCGCGCCGGAGCGCCTTTACCCTGCGGCCAGCTTTCTGAGCTGACTGAAGATTTCCCGCAACTGTGCGGGCACCTGATCAGGGCTGGTGAGCGTGCTCACCAGCCCGAACATCATGTCGGGCTTACCGCTGGGCCCATCCGGACTGCCGTCCCGGAGCATGTTCAGCACTTCCTTGCTGAATTTCTTACCGGGGCGCTGAGCAGCGAAGTCGGCTGCCGTCCATGGTTCATCCTTCGGCCAGAGATCGTTGGCGGCCGCAGCCCACAGGTCATCGGAGAACAACTCCTCCAACTCATTGAAGGAGTCCGGTTCCCCTACGAAGCGGACCACGTCGTTGAAAGCGCTACCGAAGAACTGCTGAAGGCGGGCTTCTTTGAACAGTCCTTTGGGCAGAGAACGGCTGTCGGCGTCGACCATGAGCATCACGGTTCGACCGTGCTCGACCAGGTAGTGGGCTAGGTGCAACGCACCCTCGTTGTTGAAGCATGCCCACAAGGCGATGCCGGCCGACTGCAATGACTGCCCCTCGGACAGCCGGAACAGTGTAGGGATCACACGCTGCTCGGTGTCGCCTTCGACAGCCAGGAAGCAGCGCTCGTGCAGGAGAACGGAGTTGCGCAGACCGACCGCAGCAGCGATCCGCCCCAGGTGACCGTCGATCTCGTCGTGGGCGTCGGACCCCAACCGCTCCATGAGGGTCCGGCCGTTCTCCAGCCGCAGATGCACGACGTCGGCGATGTCGACATCGTCGATCAAGTTCATGGAATGGGTGGCGACGATGACATTTACATGGGGCAGCGCACTCTGGTCACGGATGAGCTGCATGATCTTGCGTTGGTAGCCGTAGTCGAGATGTGTGTCCGGCTCGTCGTAGATCACGATCGTTTGCACCGGCGGTGGAGCATCCTCGACAGCCTCAGGCTCGACGGCGGGGTCAACCTCGCCGAGTTCCTCGCTCTTGAGTAGTCGGCTGGTCCACTCCCAGATCGCCAGGGAGATACGGCGTGCACTGCCCAGCCCGGATCGCTCCAGACCGACGGCCTCGCCCTTTGTACGGGCGATTCGCAGCGGTGCGCCCCGAAGGCCATGTGAGAAGGAGACCTCGGGCTCGACGTACACGTCGGTGAGATCGTCGCAGCGGCTCTGGATATGCGCGCACAGAGATTGGGCGTCGTCCTGAAGGCGCTGCCTGATCCCGTCCTCGATCTGCTGCAGGCGTCCTTGAAGCGTGGGATCTGCCATGTGAGCCTGGTAGCGGCCCATCAACGCCGTCCTCACAGACCCGTCAGGATCAGCCGACTTGCCGTCGAACGGCATAAGCCGGGGCAGACGACGTTCCATCTCCTTCGGTGCCAGTACCCATCCGGACGTGGACGCGTGTGCCGTGCCGTAAGCGCGCAGGGCGGGTTCGATGTCGACGCGCTTGATGGACGTCAACTCAGGGAGCAGTTCCTTGGCCAGTCCTCGCACCTCGGCGACGGTCAACTGGGAAGGGTCACGCAACCGTTCGTCATCAGCAAGCGGCGCCCAGCACTCCAGCACCGGCGTTTCGCCAGCCGTGGCCCGCCGACGTACGCGCAACTCCTCCACAGGCAGCCCGAACGCCTCCTGCTCCCAAGGATCGAGGGTGAACAGTCCCTCCACCCAGGTGGTTGAGCACCTTGAGAGAGAGGTCAAGCCGTCGGCTGCCTCGACAGACGAACCGAGTTCGTACATACGGTCATGCTCGGCCAACTGCTCGGCACCCACGAGGAAGGCCAGCGCGGCGAGCACTGCGGTCTTACCGCCGTCGTTCTGCCCGGCGAGGATGGTAGGCGTACTGACGGGGATGTCGCGGACATCCTTGAGGGACCGGAATCCACACGCAGTGAAGCTGTGCAGGTACACCGTTCTCTGCCGCTCCGTTCCCTCACGCCTGGGCGGCAGCATTCCGACCAGCGCCTGGCCCCAGACATTGACCTGGGCATCAGGCACCCCAGGCGCATCATCTTATGTCTTACGAGGATGGCTAGTTGATGCCGTGAACGCATCTGACCGAATCAAACCGATCGCGATTGAGTCTGCTCGATTCGTATCCGGCAGCCCCGATGGACGGATGTCTCCGAGGGTTCCAAGAGGTCGAGCAAACCGCCACGTCCTCCGGTGTGCGTGAGCGATGCGTGAGCGGACGGTGCGGCAGGAGCTGTCCTGACGTGGACCGGCCCCCATGGCGAAGCTGTCCTGACCTGGTGGTTTCGCACACGGAAGAACCGTCCAGCAGCATCCAGCAAGATCCTGCCCGGACTTGTAATGCGTAGGTCGTCGGTTCGAATCCGACAGGGGGCTCCTTGAAAAACCCCGGGTCAGGCCTCTGACCTGGGGTTTCTTGTTTTCGGGTGGCCTTGGGATGCGGGCTGATCGGGCGCCTGTGGGCTACGCGTCGCAATGCGTAGGGCCGAGGTCGACTGCCAGTGGGCGGGTCGGCTCGTAGGGCTGTGACCTGGCTTTTTGCTCCGTGCCGCCGGGCGGCATCGGTCTGTCGGGTTCGGTGTGGTGGCCATGCGGTGGCCGAGCGTGCAGCGGTTGTGCGGATGGGTCCCGATCTGCCGTGCGGTCGCAAGCGCGCTTGGGGCCGCAGGGTTGTGGCGTCCGGACAGTCTCACGATCAACGCGCTCCGCCTGGGGCGCGATCGACGACCCGCCTGAGCCGCCCACCAACCGGCCGACGAAGGGACACCAGCCGTGGCTCAGCGGACAACCGACGACCAGCCCAACGTCCTACCGCCCGCCCTCGAACCCATGACCCTGCTGGTCGCCGCCGTCATTGTCCACGACAAAGCCACCAGCCGCGTCGTCCTCCTCCAGCGCAGCCAGAACGCCAGGTTCGCCCAGGGCATGTGGGACCTCCCCGTCGGCAAGAAGGAACCCGGCGAGCCCATCACCGAAACCGCAGTTCGCGAGTTGTACGAAGAGACCGGCCTGACCGTGAAGCCGGAATCCCTGAAGGTCGCCCACTTCATCCACAGCGCCTGGGGCGTTGAAGCTCCCAACGGCTTCCTCACCGTCGTCCTCTCCGCCCACGAGTGGACCGGCGAACCCGAAAACCGCGAACCCCGCAAGCACGCGCAGGTTCGTTGAGTCGATACCGACGCCATCCCCGAGGCATTCGTGGACACAATTGCCAGTGCCCTCCACTGCTATCTCGACAGCGGGCCTCAGGTGTCACTTGATGGATGGGAGTAGCGAGGCGCGCGTACCGACGAACCAGCGTGCGGGACGTTCCGGCCCCTGGCAGCGCCCGAGGGCTCGCCGCAGTCGCTCGTTCGGCGAGCGGGTGAGAAGCCGCGCTGGATCTACGTGCTCCAGTGGTCAAGGCTTTTGCGGCTACCTGACCGCAGCACTGCCCTGCCGATCGGTTCGTCGAGCAGTGCTGTCCGTCAGGCGACGGGCAGCGGGTTTTGGTGGGAGCGCTCAGTACCGTCGCGGGTTGATTCCCGGACCGCGGCGAAGCCGTATGCCGTCAGGTCGTCGGCCTCGTACTGGCGCAGTTCGGGGATGAGCGGTGCGCCGGTGGCGGCCTGGGTGAGGGCTTCGGCCAGGCTGTGGCGTCACGGAGAGCGGTGTTGGCACCGGCGCCACCGGCCGGGTTCATAACGTACTCGTGCCGCAACACATGGGGACGTGACCCTGTTGAATTCGACCTTGCGGACAGCCGCGTACCTCCCCGCGCCCGGGCGGACCTGGTTGCGGCTGGCGACTCCGCTTTTCTGGAACGTTGCACTGTGAGTGAGTCAATAACTGTGTTTGTGAGGTGAGAGTTTGCCGGACCATGCAGCGAGAGTTTTTGTCGCAATGGGAGGAGTGGAATTAGTTAACCGGCGCGGGCCGTGGTGGCGTGCTACTGTTGATCTCAGTTGCAGTTTTGGTTCCCGAAACTTCAAGTGCTCCCACTCGGCTTCGGCCGGGGAGAGCGCTTTTGTATTTTCCGGTCGTTTTCCGGGCGGGGTAATCATTGCGGCGACACGGTGTCCGCACAGTGTGGATTCCGATGTACTGCCCCGAAGGAGATATGACATGGCTGCTGGTACCGTGAAGTGGTTCAACGCGGAAAAGGGCTTCGGCTTCATCGAGCAGGACGGTGGCGGCGCTGACGTGTTCGCCCACTACTCGAACATTGCCGCCCAGGGTTTCCGCGAGCTGCTGGAAGGCCAGAAGGTGACCTTCGACATCGCGCAGGGCCAGAAGGGCCCGACGGCCGAGAACATCGTTCCGGCCTGACGCTGACGAGCACTTTGTAGCTGGGGCCCGCATCCCTCGGGGTGCGGGCCCCAGCTACACGCGTTTTCCCGCAACGGTTTCACCTGCGGGACGGCTCGGAGAAATCCCCAGCCTCACCACGTGCGGCTCATCCTTCAGAGATGCAGGCGCAACCTGAAGAGCCGCACCGCAGTCGACGCCCGGATTGTGCGTCCCTGCCACGTCACCCATTTCAGCACCTGTGCCCGCGTGGATTTCCGTCGGCCGGATCTGCTTTCTTTTGCATTTTGCCTATTTGTCATCGGTCCATACTTGTGGTTCTCCGTGCTGCTCAACGCCGCGGGAATTCCTTGATATGTGCCACATCGAGGAAGGTTCCGCATGAACCGTACACGTACGAACGACCGCTTTGCCCGCACCCGTAATGGCAGTGCCGACGCCGGGAAGGGTGGCAGCCGCTACGGCTCATCGGCACCGCGCCGTTCCGGCGGGCCTGTCCGTTCCGGCGGTTACGGCCGCCGGCCCGCCGCGGTGCAGGGTGAGTTCGCGCTCCCCGAGACGATCACCCCCGCGCTGCCTGCTGTTGAAGGCTTCGCCGATCTCGACATGCCCGAGCAACTGCTTGCCGAACTCGGCAGGCAGGGTGTGAGCGCACCGTTCCCGATCCAGGGCGCGACGCTGCCGAACACTCTGGCGGGCCGTGACGTCCTGGGCCGCGGGCGCACCGGTTCCGGCAAGACCCTCGCCTTCGGCCTCGCCCTGCTCGCCCGCACGGCCGGACAGCGTGCCGAGCCCCGCCAGCCGCTGGGACTGATCCTCGTACCGACGCGCGAGCTGGCACAGCAGGTGACCGACGCACTCACTCCGTACGCCCGCTCCGTCAGGCTGCGGCTCGCCACCGTGGTGGGCGGGATGTCGATCGGCAAGCAGGCCGGCGCGCTGCGAGGCGGGGCCGAGGTCGTCGTCGCGACCCCGGGTCGACTCAAGGACCTCATCGACCGCGGCGACTGCCGTCTGAACCAGGTGGGCATCACGGTGCTGGACGAGGCCGACCAGATGGCCGACATGGGCTTCATGCCGCAGGTCACCGCACTGCTCGACCAGGTGCGCCCGGAGGGGCAGCGGATGCTGTTCTCCGCCACCTTGGACCGTAACGTCGACCTGCTGGTGCGCCGCTATCTGACCGACCCCGTCGTGCATTCGGTCGACCCGTCGGCCGGTGCGGTCACGACGATGGAGCACCACGTCCTGCACGTCCACGGCGCCGACAAGCACGCCGCCACGACCGAGATCGCCGCCCGCGAGGGCCGGGTGATCATGTTCCTGGACACCAAGCACGCCGTCGACCGGCTGACCCAGGACCTCCTCAACAGCGGGGTCCGGGCCGCCGCGCTGCACGGCGGCAAGTCGCAGCCGCAGCGCACCCGCACACTCGCCCAGTTCAAGACGGGGCACGTCAGCGTGCTGGTGGCGACCAATGTGGCGGCGCGAGGCATTCACGTCGACAACCTCGACCTGGTCGTCAACGTCGACCCGCCGACCGACCACAAGGACTACCTCCACCGCGGTGGCCGTACCGCCCGCGCCGGGGAGTCCGGCAGCGTCGTCACCCTCGTGACACCCGGCCAGCGACGCGGCATGGTCCGTCTCATGTCGGACGCCGGGATCCGGCCGCAGATCACCGAGGTCCGCTCCGGCGAGGCTGAACTGAACCGCATCACCGGTGCCCAGGCTCCGTCCGGCATCCCGGTCGTCATCACCGCACCGGTGGCCGAACGCCCCAAGCGCAGCGCCTCCTCCAGGGGCCGGCGCCGCCCCTCGTCGGGTGCCCGGCGCGGGCCCGTACGCCAGTCCGTCGTCGGTGCGGCGGCCTAGAACCTTCGTGATCAGGTAGCTGGCCCATCTCTGCAGGAGGCATCTTTTGACGCTGGTTCAGACGCAGCCCCGCCCGGCGAACGCCGGCCCTGTGCACAGGACGCCGACTGAGGTCATGGAGGCGGCCGGACCGCAGGTCTGGGACGACATGAGCGTCGAGGTGGCGCTGTCCGTCATGACCGCCGCCCGCACGGGCCGGCTGGTCGTCTGTGACCAGGACGGCCAGTGCACCGGTCTGGTCACCCGGACCGAACTCACCGCCGTGCGCGACAACTCCGCCTACACGGACCGCGTCCGCCTGCGCGACATCCTCGGCGACCACCGGTCGTTCACGTCACCCGTGATGACGATGGCCGAAGCCGAGCACGCGATGCGCTCCCGTCGGCGGCTCGGTGCCCTGCCGGGCGCCGACGGGCAAGGCGGCGCGCTGGGCGTCCTCGCCCTCTCCCGCTGATCAGCCTCACCCCGGTCGGACCGTTCACCCCTTCTCCCTGTGAGGCCCCATGCGCTGCGTCATCGCCCGTTTCCCCTTCGAGCTCACCAAGAGCGGTGTGCTGGAATCGATGAAGGGCATCAAGCCCGAGCAGGTCATGGGTGAGTCCGTGATCATCGGCCGCCGTCACTACCCCGTCAAGCAGGTCGGCCAGGTCATCACCCGCCAGGACCGCCGCGACTTCAGCGCCGACGAAGTCCGCCGGGCGATGACCAAGCTCGGCTTCACCTGCCGCGCCCTCCCCAAGGCCGTACCCGTAGGCATCCTCGGCTCGCTTCGGCAGGCTTCCGCGATGCTCGGCACTCCCATGTCCGTCTGACCGACGCGACAGGCACGCGCCGATACCTGAACAGCAACGGGCCCGGCCGACGCAAGTCGGCCGGGCCCACTGCGTGCGACGGGTTCCCGTCGCCGTGGTTCCTCAGCGGCCGGAATATCAGTGGTCGGAATAGCTGAAGTCGCCCACGGTCCAGGCGCTGACGTCGTCGATCGCAACCCGGTACATCCCGCCCGTCTCCGGGATCCCCACCGTGCCCTGAAGAATTCGGGCGACGTGGAAGTGCAGATGAGTGGGTGGCCCGTCCTCCTTCGCGGGGGTGTCGAACACGGCGGAGAACTCTCCCAGGCGGGCGGAATCCGTCAGAACCTCCGACACCCTCCGCCTCCACACGGCTTCGGGAGCCAGCCGGCCGGTGATGACAGCGCCGCCGGTGACCACGGTCAGGGACATCTGGGTGCTCTGCCCGGACTCCACCACGGTGGCGACGTCAACGAGCAGCTCGTCACGCTTCGACATGGGGCAGATTGTATTTGCCGACCATCCGGGTGCTTAAGCGGTGGCGTTACCGGGCGAGGAGGGCGCTCACGATCTTGCCGCCGGCCGCCTGGCGGGTGACCGCGGTGGTACGTGCGAGGCACTTGACCATGGGCCAGCCGAAGCCTCCGGTGCCGTCGTTCAGGTCGGGGGTGCGCATGCGCGGCGCCTGCGGACTGTGGTCGTGCACGGTCACCTCGATGCTGTCCGGGTGCGCGGTCAGGTCCAGGGTGCAGGTGCCGCCACCGTGGCGCAGGGCGTTGGTGACGAGTTCCGAGACGACCAGGACCACGGTGTCGGCATCCTCGGCTGCGATCGGAAGTCGGAGACCTCCGAGAAAATCCCGGGCGCTTTCGCGTGCGCCGGCGACGGAGGTCGCGGAGCGGACGGCTGAGACGTTGACGCTCATTGTGTTCATCAGGTCTCCCCGGTCTCTGGATCGTCGATGTCCGGTTCTGCCTGCCGTGTCTCGTTCCCCCGCCTGTGGCCCGTTAACCAGGCGGTGACAGTCCTTCCTCCTGCGCCTGCCGCTGTTCGAGGGCGATTGCCTCGCTGTCGAACGCGCGGAAATCTGTGTTTGTTGGAGTAGACATTGGAGCGGGGTCGTGGTTATGGTTCTCTCGTAGCCCAGAGAAACAGCAGGGCCTGGCAGACACGAACTGCCGGGCGGCAGTACATGCAAGTGCAGTATCCGCAGGTGCAGTTCGCAGGACGGTGCGGTGGTGGAGTTCCGAAGCCAGGGCGGTTGCAGGACGGCGACGGGACTGACGACCGGACCGGGTGGCCCGCAGTGATCAGGGGCCGCCGTGAGCAGGACCGCAGTGGCAGTACCTGTCCATGCGGTTCGCAGGACCCAGCAGTGAAGTAAGTGAGCAGCACCTCGGTGAAGGCGTCGGCTGCGGACGCGCGCACCGGGAGGTTCGGCAGTGGGGTTCCAAGCCAGGGCAGACGCAGGACGGGCGACGGGGCTGGCTGCCGAAGAGCGGCGCTGTCACAGGCCGCTGAGCAGTTCGCATCACCAGCAGTACGCAGTACCGGCAGTGCGCAGTACCCCACTTGTAAGCAGTTGATCCCAGAGGGAAGAACGGAGGAGCCGAGCGCCATCAGGATCGCCCGGGCCGACATCTTGAACCCGGGTACCGCAGGACATCGATAGTGAGGTGGTCTCCGGTCAAGCAACCGCGATCCCAGCACCCGCGACAGTGTTCAGGTCCGGGCTGCGGAAACAGAAGGCCGGCGCAGTACGAGGGTCGGCAGATGGTGTAGCAGTTCCTTCGGGGCCCTGGTGCGATGAGCACCAGGGCCCCTCCAGGCGTTCCACAGAGAGGTGCAGATGACAGCAGACGACTCGTTCAGCCGTATCGACGACGACGACTACCCCGCCTACACGATGGGCCGGGCCGCGGAGCTGCTCGGTACCACGCAGGGCTTCCTCCGCGCCATCGGCGAGGCGCGCCTGATCACCCCGCTCCGCTCCGAGGGCGGTCACCGCCGCTACTCCCGCTACCAGCTGCGCATCGCCGCCCGCGCCCGGGAACTCGTCGACCACGGCACTTCGGTCGAGGCTGCCTGCCGCATCATCATCCTTGAGGACCAGCTCGAAGAAGCCCAGCGCATCAACGCCGAATACCGCCGCACCACAGAAGCGGCGGAAGCGGCGAACCCGACGACCACCGCCTGAGACAGGGGCCCGCCGGCATCGGCGGGCACCCCAGTACACCCGGTCCTGGTGTGCGGCGTGATCGCTTTCCCTGGTGACGCGGTGTGTGGGCGTGTAGCGTCTGCGTCAGCTGTCGTGGTTCGGAGTTCCCCCAAGCCCATGCTCCTGGTGTGGGCTTTTTGCTGTGCTGTGCCGCAGGGACCAGGGCGATCACCTCCGCCTTCCCCATGGAGGGGAGGCGTTCATCGACTGGGAGGCATGAGACATGGCTACAGGAACTGTGAAGTGGTTCAACGCGGAGAAGGGCTTCGGCTTCATCGCCCAGGACGGCGGCGGCCCGGATGTCTTCGCGCACTACTCGGCGATCAACTCCTCGGGCTTCCGCGAGCTCCAGGAGGGCCAGGCCGTGACGTTCGACGTCACCCAGGGCCAGAAGGGCCCCCAGGCCGAAAACATCAGCCCGGCCTGACCCTCGCAGCCCTGACCTCGCAGCCCTGCCCGAGGGATCGCGCACGCCGCGTCCGTGACTGCCGCCGACTGCGCGCGCCGTGCTGCTCACCCGGTCACGGGGACCGGCTCTCGTGCCGGGCGTCGACAGGATCTGTGGTGTAGCCGATCAGGGCCGCGCAGCAATGGCCGCGCGGCCCTGATCGGTTGTTGAAGTGAATCCCGGGCCGGCGTGGCCTCGGCCGCGCGTTTCCTGTGCGGCTGTCGTACGGCTTGGAGACGGAGACGTTCAGACGTTCGTCCAGACGTCGAGGAAGGCTCTGCGGCCGGGCGGGATCGCCAGACCTGCGGTCTGCGTGTAGGACGCGCCAGGCGGTGAGTTCGAGATCTCGGAACCACAGCTCTCCGATGGCCTCTGTCTTGAGGTCGGGAAAATCGTCGGACTCGACGAGGGCTTGACCGATCACCTCGCCCGCTGCGCGGCGCTGGGGCGGGGTCATCTGATCGAGGGCCGAGAGGACCTGTCGGGCCAGGGCGGTTCCCTCTCCGGTCAACGAACGCAGCACCAGGGCCTTGATGTTGGCGGGCAGCAGGTACGCGGTACCCGAGGACCTCCACAGCTCCGCCCAGAATGTTCTCCTGCCTTGATGCGAGCAGGCAGCGCGGCCAACAGCCCCAGGAGATGACCGGTGGCGGCATAGCCGTCGGAGTGGGCAGCTACGACGACTGCGATGCCGGCGACGCGCTCCACATCGAGATGGCCCACTTCGAGATGCGCAGCCAGGCCCAACCGATGCCCCAACTGGCTTGCGAGGGGGGCGGATACGCGGGGACGGACCTCAGGAAGCATCGACGATCCTTGCGCGTAGGCGGGCGGAATGCCCGTTCGGAAGTCCTGATCGTTCCCGTGGCCGGCCGGTCTACTCGGCTTCGGCAGGCCCGATTGACGGCAGTATCAACGAGGGCCGGAGTTGAAACGGTTGCGGACCACCATGCCGACGACGTGGACGTCGGGTTCGCGACCGACCTCCCGGAATGGCGTCCGGGTGCCGTCTTCTAGCATGACCCCATGATCACCGGTGACGCCCAGGAGTCCGAGAGGGGACGAGGAGCCGTGTCCCGCGACGCCGCTGAAGCCGAATACATTCACGGCGCCTCACGGAGTGCGGAGAGTCGGGAAGACCGGCCGCCCGTCGGACCAGAAGACGATGAAGCAGAAAAAGAAGTTCATCCGGTTGCCGCTCTGGTCAAGCGGGCGGCCGACCTGGCCGAACCGATCAAGCCGAGGCTGCGTGGCTGGCTCCATGCCGCGATGGTCCCCGCCTCACTGATCGCAGGCATCGTTCTCGTCTGTCTGGCTCGCACCCCGCAGGCGGCCCTGGCCTGCGCCGTGTACTCGGTCACCGCCTGGCTGCTGTTCGCAACGAGCGCGATCTACCACCGTGGCACTTGGGGGCGGCTCGGCGAGGCTCTCCTGCGACGCCTCGACCACGCCAACATCTTCCTCATCATCGCCGGCACCTGCACACCCCTGGCGGTGCTTCTCCTCCCGCCGGACCAGCGGTCCGTACTGCTGTCGATCGTGTGGGCGGGCGCATTGGCCGGTATCGCGTTCCGGGTTTTTTGGGTCGGAGCTCCGCGCTGGCTGTACACCCCGTGTTACCTCGCCCTGGGGTGGGCACCGGTGCGTTACCTGCCCGACTTCCTGCACACCGGGGGAGGGGCCGTACTCATCCTGATCGTGGCCGGCGGGCTCCTCTACAGCGCCGGCGCGGTGGTCTACGCTCTCCAGCGCCCCAACCCCTCACCCCGCTGGTTCGGCTTCCACGAGGTGTTCCACGCCCTGACCGTGGCGGCCTTCACCGCGCACTACATCGCCATCTCCCTGGCCGCCTACTGACCGCGACGCGTTCTTGGCCGCGGCGGCTCGTCACACGCGTCGCCGTGCTGGTCCGCGACGGGCCGGGCGGTCGCCGAGGCATCGCGCCGCGCGTGAAAGTCGTCCGCCGTCCGGCCTACAAGTTGGCTGCTCTGAAGGTGTGACGCTCCGTGGACAGGTAAGGAGGGAGGAGAACGTGACGCCAGCGGTCTTCAGCTGACCTGCGACAGAGGGGCTGCCGTGTTCGAGGCGCAAGACATCAGGGAATGGCGAGGCCATGACGTGGTCGACCAGGAGCAGCACAAGATTGGCGTCCTGGAGGCGGTCTACGTGGACACGGCCACAGACCAGCCCGCGTTCGCGACGGTCATGGTCGGCCTGCCGACCCGGCACCGGCTGGTGTTCGTCCCCCTGGGCGATGCGACGGTCGGTCCCGGCTATCTGAAGGTCGCCTACGACAAGAAGCAGGTCAAGGAAGCGCCCTCGATCGGCACGGACGGCGAACTGCTCGCGGAGGACGAGAAGACGGTTTTCGCGCACTACGAGCTCGCCTACAGAATGGGTGAGGGCGGCGAACGTCGCCTCGCCCGCCGCTGATGCCCCCACCAATGCGCCCCACGATGAGGTGACACCGATGGCTCTCTTTCTCCTACTGGTCCTTGTGGCCATCGTGCTCGGCATCATCGGTGTGGTGGCGAAGGGTCTTTTCTACCTGTTGGTCATCGGTGTGGTGGTTCTGGTCGCCGACTTCGTCCTCCTTGGCCTGCGCCTGGGCCGCCGTCGCAGGCGTCTCCCCCGCTGACGCGGTCAGCCGGGCAGGTGCCCCGGGCCGCCCCCGCCTGGGGACCGGACGCAGGAGGATGCCGGAGCAGGCGTCGCGTCATCGCGCAGAATTCATCCGCCTTGTCCGTGATGGTGCGGAGGCGTCGGTGAGGTCGGCGCCGGTGTTGGCGTCCCGCTCCGAGTGGTCGACGCCGTGCCAGTCCAGGCACATGACGGTCGCGTCGTCCTGTAGGTGGCCGTGGTTGGCGTCGACGATCGCCCCGATGAGAGTGCGGGCGGCCTCACGGGGGTGCAGCGCGCTGGTGCGCACGATCAGGTCCGACAGATCGAGGCTGTTGGCGTTGCGCTCCAGCATGCCGTCGGTCAGCATCACCAGCCGGTCGCCCGGCTGTAGGTCCAGCGACTGGACCCGGTAGGTGTGAGGGTCGTGGAAGCCGAACGGCATGTCGATCTTCGGAGTGATCTCCTGCACTTCGCCGTTCCGCATGCGCAGCGGCCAGGGGTGGCCGGCGTTGATGAACTCGGTTGTGCCGTCGATCAGGCTGATGCGGAGAAGCTGGCCGGTGACGTAGCTCTGACGGCCGTGCTCACGCATGGCCTGGTCGGCCTGGCGGGCCTGTTCGGCGAGGTCGGCACCGGACCGCCGGGCCCGGCGCAGGGCGCCCACCAGGAGGGTGGCCAGCAGCGCGGCGTCGACATCGTGGCCCATGGCGTCGGTGACGGAGAGCTGGACGATGTCCCGGTCGATGACGTAGTCGAAGGTGTCACCCCCGACGTGGTCGGCCGGCTCCAGCGCCCCGGCCACGGCGAACTGCGCGGCCTCGCACGCCAGCGAAGCCGGGAGCAGCCGATGCTGGATCTCCGCGGCCAGGCTCAGCGGAGTGGTACGGCGGCCCCACTGGTACACGTCGGTGAAGGACCGGTTCGCGATGACGATGTACGCCAGGGCGTGTGCGGTCTCGCCGACCTCCCGCATGGTCTCCGCGTCCGGTGCCGTGGGCAGGAACAGTTCGAGGAGCCCGATGGCGTCCCCGCGGTTGGTCACCGGGGCGACGATCCGCACCAGTGCGCCCTCGCCCTTGTCCTCCACGCTCGGCCGCTGGGTGCGGATCACGTCGTCGTAGAGGGTGCCCCGCAGGGTGATGCGCCGGGCGGGTTCATCGGTATCGACGCTGCCTGCCGCACCCAGCCGTACCACCGAGCCGCCGGTGAAGTCGGTGATGAGGAACGACACCGACGCGGCCCCGAGGTGCTCCTTGAGCATCCGCGCGACCACGTCGAGCGACTCCACGGGTGCCGCTGTCTCCGCTGCGGCCAGTGTCCCCGCCAGGGTCATCACCCTGTCCTGGCCACCCCGGTTCACGGGAGTGGGAACGGTCGGCTCACCGGGCCCTTCATGCTCGCGTACGGGCACGGTGACTCCTCGCTGCTCGCTGGTGCTCAGGGCTCCCGCCCGGGTACGCGAGGGGCCGGCGCCGAGCCCGCTGTCAGGGAGGAGCTAGTGCACCACAGAGTGCCTGAACGGATGCGCCTTATCGGCCGACCACCCGTCGAGCGGTCAAGCCACCGGTCACGTTCGCGGGACTGATGTATTGACGCCCACTCGGTGATCTCGTCTGAGGCTGTGCGGTGAGTTCGGCGGGCAGGCCGGTCTAGTCGAGGCCGGCGGCCACGTACCCATGAGCGAGATCTGCGGACGCGGTTGGAGCTGTCCTGCTGGTGGCCCGTATACGCAAGGGCACCGCATTGCCCAAGTGCCCGGAGCTCCCGAACTCGCCCGCCGCGCACGCGAAGCACTGCCCTAAGCTGCCCACCAACCAGCCGGCGAAGGGACACCAGCCGTGGCTCAGCGGACAACCGACGACCAGCCCGAAGCCCTGCCGCCCGCCCTCGAATCCATGACCCTGCTGGTCGCCGCCGTCATCGTCCACGACAAGGCCACCAACCGCGTCGTGCTTCTCCAGCGGAGCCAGAACGCCAAGTTCGCCCAGGGCATGTGGGATCTTCCCGTCGGTAAGAGCGAGTCGGGCGAGCCCATCACGGAGACCGCGGTACGGGAGCTGTGCGAGGAGACCGGCCTGACAGTGAAGCCGGAGTCCCTGAAGGTCGCCCACATCATCCACAGCGCTTTCGGCGTCGAAGCCCCCAACGGTTTCCTCACCGTCGTCTTCGCCGCCAGCGAATGGACCGGAGAACCGGAGAACCGGGAACCGCGCAAGCACGCGCAGGTCTGCTGGGTCGACGCGGACGCCATCCCCGAGGAGTTCGTGGACACCACCGCCGGCGCCCTGCACCGCTACCTCGCCGGAGGTCCGCAAGTCTCCCTCGACGGCTGGCAATAGAAACACCGAAGCTTCGCCCAGGAGCGGTATGGCGCCGTGAGAACGGTTGGGACCGCTGTCGTGCGACCGGCCCCGCGGACTCGGCTGTCCTGCCTGTCCCTACGTGATCGGTACGGTGGTGTCGGGACGACGAGAGGGGCGGCGCTGCCGTGGGTGAGGAAGCGGAGATCAGGACGGCGAAGGAGGCCGCGGATCACGAGCTCATCTTGGCGTTCGGGCGTCTGCAGGGGGCGGCGAACCGGCTGGAGTACATCCTCGGCCGGGCGCTGGAGGTGGAGTGCGGGATCAGCCATCTGGTGTTCGAGGTGCTGCTGATCCTCGGGCGTGCGGGTGAGCCGGGGCTTTCGATGCGTGCCATCGCCCAGGAGCAGGTGCTGACCACGGGCGGTGCCACCCGGCTGGTGGATCGTATGCAGGCGGCGGGTTTCGTGACGCGCGCGGATTCCCCCGACGACCGGCGCGGAAAGCTGGTGCGGCTGACGCCGTTGGGGGAGGAGACGGTCGTACGCGCGTCCCGGGTCCACCTGGAGAACATCAAGCGGTACCTCGTGGACCCGCTGCCCACGGCGGACTGGAAGCGGTTCGCGGAGGATCTTCGCATCCTCAGCCACACGGCGCGGGACCTGCTGCCCCGCCTGCCCTGACCTGCGGACCAGCGGCCACGCTGGTGTAATGACGTGGTCAGCCACGCCTATGTGCCCCACCTCACACGAACCTTGAAATATCTGACGCGTCAGTTACTGTTCTGTCAGGTGAATCGCTCGCACCCCGCGGGCGCACATCTCTGCCGAGGTCTTCGATGAAGCTCGTCTACGTCTTCGACGCCTACTGCGGCTGGTCCCACGGGTTCTCCGGAACGCTGAGCGAGGTCGCCGCCCGTCACCCCGAACTGCCGGTCGAGGTCGTCTCCGGCGGCCTGTTCACCGGATCGCGGCAGGTGCCCGTCCGCCAGTTCGGCTACGTCCAGGGCGCGAACGCCAAGATCGCCGAGCTGACCGGCGCCGAGTTCGGCGCGGCCTACGAGCAGTTGATCGCCGACGGCTCGTTCGTGATGGACTCCGAGGCCGCCGCCCGCGGCGTCGCGGCCCTGCGCCAGGTCGCCCCCGACCGCGCGGCGGAGCTGGCCGCGGCCCTGCAGGCCGCCTTCTACGTCGACGGACTCAGCCTGTCCGATGTGGCTACCTATCGGAAGGTCGCGGAGGAGGCCGGGCTGGACGCCGACGCCGTCGTCGCCGCCTTCGAAGCACCCGACGCACAGATCGCGGCCCGCGCCGACTTCCGCCGCGCGGTCCAGCTCGGCGTTACCGGGTTCCCCACCCTGCTCGCCGTCGACGGCGACTCCGTCACCCCGCTGGCCTACGGCCAAGCCACCGCCGACGAGGTCGACGCACGCTTCGCCACCCACTGACCTTCCCCTGCCCCCACCCCACCCATTCCTCGCGTAAAGGAGCCCCCGCATGAGCACCCTCTCCTTCAAGGTCCTCGACCTCGACTTCCCGGCCGGTAGCAAGAACAAGACCGCCACCCTCGTCACCGGCGAGAACGACGCCCTGCTGGTCGACGCCGGCTTCACCCGCGCCGACGGCCACCGCCTCGCCGCCGAGATCCTCGACTCCGGCAAGAAGCTGACCACCGTCTTCGTCAGCCACGCGGACCCCGACTTCTACTTCGGTGCCGAGGTGATCGCCGACGCCTTCCCCGACGCGGCCTTCGTCGCCACCCCGCTCGTCATCGAGCACATCCAGCACTCCTACGAAGGCAAGCTCAAGGCGTGGGCCGCGCTCGGCCCGAACCTGCCCACCCGCCTGGTCGACCTGACCGCGCTGACCGGTGACCTCACCCTGGAGGGCCACCGTTTCGAGCTCAAGGGAGGCCCGGCCGCGCTGCCCGACCGGCACTACCTGTGGCAGGCCGAGCAGCGTGCCCTCCTCGGCGGTGTGCTGCTGTTCCAGCGGGAGCATGTCTGGGTCGCCGACACCCCCACCCCGGGCGACCGTGCCGCGTGGATCGGCCTGCTGGACGAAATGGCCGCCCTCCAGCCGGAGTTGGTCGTCCCTGGTCATCGTCTGCCCGGTACGGCGGCGGACGCGTCCGCCATCACCGCCACCCGTGAGTACCTCGTCGCCTTCGAGGAGGAGCTCGCTACGGCGGCCGACGGTGCGGCCCTGACCGAGGCGCTGGTCAAGCGCTACCCCGACAACGGCATGCTGATCGCCGCCCAGATCGGTGCGAAGGTCGCCAAGGGTGAAATGAAGTGGGGCTGACCATGGCCGAGTTCGCGACCTCCACCGCCCCCGCCGATGTCGTACGGCGCCAGTACCTCGCCTCCGCGGCAGGTGACCTGGAGGCCCTTCGGGCCACCCTCGCCCCCGACGTGGAGTGGACGGAGATGGCGGGCTTCCCCCTCGCCGGCACGTACCGCACCCCCGACGGCGTCACCGCCGGCGTGATGGAGAAGCTCGGCCAGGACTGGGACGGCTGGACCGCCCACGACGACACCTACGTCGTCGACGGGGAGAACGTCGTCGTCCTCGCCCGCTACACCGCGACCAACAAGGCGACCGGGAAGCCGATCGACGTCCGCGTCGCCCACCACTTCGTCGTACGCGCAGGACGCATCGTCCGCTTCGAGCAGTTCGTCGACACGGCGCTCGTCCGCGACGCCATGACCGTCTGACGCACGACCCGGCACCCGGCACCCAGCACCCAGGTGGCAGGAGAGCTCGTGTCCGCTGCCGACAACAAGGCGCTCGTCATCGCGTTCTACGGGCGGGCGTTCAACGACCATCAGCCGGAGCAGGCCGCCGCCGCGCATCTCGGCGACCGGCGGGGACGCGGTAGACCGTGGCACCGAGGGGTGCTGACCCTTGTTCACGCCCTGGCGGTCGCCGTGTTCGTGTGCGTGGGCGGCATGCAAGTGATCGGTACACATCGAAGCGAGCCGAGGTGGCCACCTCGGCTCGCGCGTCCGCGAATACTTGGCTAGCCACACGATCGCTGCTACGGTAATCATGTGGCTAGCCACACTTTCTCTTGAACTTCCCCCGCACACCTGAGGAGACCCCATGGGTGTGCCATCGGAGGGGGCCGAACTGCCTTGGAGGAGCGACCCCATGTCCCACGAGAACTCTCAAGTGAAGCCTCCGGTCAATCAACGCGTGCTGACCCTCGGCATCACCCCTGACGCGCTTTCGCCGGACGATTTCCCGCCGGGGGTTACGACGCTCGAAGAGCTGGTCGCCATGAGGAAGCGCAACTGGGCTGCGCTCCGGGCCACAGGCATCGACGGCGAGGAGGGCTATGTCAGCCTGGACCCCGACGAGGCCGAGGCCGAGCTGCGCCGGTTGTTCGACGGGCGCTCGTTCGGGGTGGTGCTCATCGGCGGCGGCATCAAGAACGTCCCGGAGTACACCGTCCTGTTCGAACGGATCGTCAACGTGCTCATCGACCTCCAGCCCGCCATCCGGTTGAGCTTCAGCTCGCATCCGACGAACGTGCCCGAGGCGCTGCAACGCTGGCTCAAGAAGTCCTGACAAAGGCGTCTCACGGAGCTGGGCGTTGGACGTGCCGTTGGGTGGGCGACCGGCTGGCTGTCCTCACACTGAGCGGCCCCAGTCGTAAGCTCCCGGAGTCGGCAAGCTCGTCACCACCGTCAGTACCTACCCGCTCGACCGGCAGGCCGGCGACGCCGGGCACGTGCGGGGCAAGCGCGTCCTGACCGTCGGCTGAGCACGTCCGCCCACGGCCGTCCCCAGGCGGCGGAGCGGCCGGCTACGCCGACTACCCCACCCACACTGGCTGAGGAACCGAACCATGCCCACCCCCGAACCCCGCATCCCCACGACGGCCGGCACAGGACCGATGAGCTACGCGATCTTCCAGCTCGCCCGCGCACACCGCGCCTCCGCCGCCGCCATGCTCCGCGAGATGGACCTGCATCTCGGACAGGAACTGCTGCTGATGCAGCTCCTCGACCGGGACGGCCAGACCCAGTCCGAGCTGCTCGACAGCGTCGGCCTGGACCACTCCACCGTCTCCAAGTCCCTGCGCCGCATGCAGGACGCCGGCCTGCTCATCCGTGAGCCGGCCGCACATGACCGGCGCGTCCTGGTCGTCCACCTCACCGACAAGGGCCGGGCGATGCGCGAGCCCCTGGCCGCCATGTGGCGGGCCCTGGAGGAGACCTCCGCACGGGACCTCTCGGCGCAGCAGGCGGAGTCCTTCGTCCGCACCGCCTACGCCATCGCCGACGCGCTCAACAGCCGCACGCTGCCGCGGGAGGAGTCCGAGTAACTCCCCTTGGCTTGCACGCCGGTTCGGGCCCGGAGCGCACATCGCTTCCGGCGTTCCTGCGAAGCGGACCGTGCCGCAGCGCATTCAGCCGCACGAAGGCCCGTGCTGGACGGAGCCAGGCTCCCCGACTGCCGGAAAAAGCCCGGTGAGCCGAGCCGGCGGATGTGGCGCGACCCCCGCTCACCCCGGTACGTCAGGGAGAACGGGCTGAGCGGGGCCTCAGCGTCAGGGGCAAGCGCGAGCTGTCCCGGTGCGGGCAGGCGGAACTCGTCCGTGGGAGACGGCAACACCCCTCCCATGGGGATGTCGAGCCCTTTCCCGTCGCCGGCCAGGCCGCATATCGAGACGACCGCATCACCCGCGTCCCGTTCACCGTCGGCCTCCGCAAGCTCCTGCGGGCCGGCGATGACCCACACCGCGGATCCGCCCCACAAGCCACCACTGACCTGCTGGAGAGCGAGACACCCATGACCACCACCCTGCCCGTCCTCGTCGTCGGCGCGACCGGCTCTCTCGGGGGCAAGGTCGTCGACGAACTGCTCAAGCGCGGCAAGAACGTCCGCGCCCTGGTCCGGCCGACCACCGACGCGAGCAGACTCGAAAGCCGGGGTGTCGAGATCGCCCGCGGCGACATGCTCGACCTCGGCTCGCTCGTGGCCGCCATGAACGGCGCCGACGCCGTCATCACCACCGCCGCCGGCTACACCCGCGGCGGCAAGAACGCCAACGACATCGACACCGTCGGCAACGCCAACCTCGCCGAGGCCGCCCACCGCACCGGCATCCGGCGGTTCGTCCTGACCAGCATCCTCACCAGCGACCAGACACCCCAAGTCCCGCACTTCTGGCACAAGAAGCTCGCCGAGGACAAGCTCGAACAACTCGGCGTCCCGTTCGTCGCCCTGCGCCCGGGGGCGTTCCTCGACCAGGTCGCGACCATGGCGGGCAACCCGCTCGACAAGGGCCGCCTGATCTGGATGTCCAAGGCCACCGTCCCGCTGACCTTCGTCCGCACCTCCGATCTCGCGGCCTACCTGGCGGCCGCCGTCGACGCCCAGGCCGCCGACGGTGAGCGCATCGACATCGGCTGGGACCGTCCGGTCAGCATGCGAGAGGTGGCCGACGCGATGGGCCACCGGGCCGGAAGGAAGATCAAGGTGTGGGCCGTCCCCTCCGTCGTCGTCCGCGCCGCAGGAGCCGTCGTCGGCCGCTTCAACCCGGTGGTCAAGGACATGGCCGCGATGTTCGGCTGGTTCGACACGGGACGCTACGTCGCCGACTCCCGCCGCCAGGAGCAGCTGTTCGGCCCCGTCCCCACGGCCGAGGACGTCCTCGCCCGGTTCACCGACGAGCTGCGCACCGCACAGCACCGGTGACAGGCCCGCGTCCCGTCCCTCGCCGGGCGGCGAGGAAGGAAACACTCATGAACGGATCGACCCTGCAGACGTTCGCCGCCGAGTGCGCGCAGGACCTGCCCGCAGCCCGGCTGGAGCATCCCTTCGGCCCGGACTGGGAGGTCTTCAAGATGCGCGGCAAGGTGTTCATGCTGATGACCGAGGTCGGAGTTGCCTGTTCATGTGGGTGACGGCCAGGGCCTTCTCACCTGCGCCGTGAGACGGCGTCACGTGTGTCAGGAAGGGCCCGCCTTCCCGGTTTCCAGCACCGTGGTGGCGAACCGTTCGACCAGCGTGGCGATGCGGGCCGCGGCCGGGATGTTCAGGTGCACTCCGTCCGGGGTGGTGGTGAAGCCGTGGCGGCGGGTGATGGTTTCCCAGGGGCGTCGTAGGAGGAAGCGCTGGGCCAGGGTCGCGGCCATCAGCTTCTTGGTTCCGTCCCACGGTGTCGGGGGTTCGTCCGTGATCAGATCGGCGATGCGGTCGTGCACGGGCAGGACCGGCAGTTCGGCCTGTGTGGCGACGGTCTGGACGATCGCGTTGAACGGGGCCAGGTGGTCGTGCCAGCGCCCCTTGGCCGTGCCGCCCAGCGGTGGCAGGGACATGAGGGCGACCGCGGCGGTCGTCTCGGTCCGCAGCCGGTGGACGATCTGCCGGAGGTTCTCCTCGTACCACTGGACGGTGGGCCGCTGCGGGAGGTGCTGTGCCTTCATGTACCCGTCGGACCAGGCGGGGGAGATCTGTGCCAGTGCGTCGTTGGTGCCGATGAGGACGGTCACCGCCGAGGGGCGGCAGGCGATGATGTCGTCGAGGCGCGAGAGCAGGTTCCAGGCGAGGTCGCCGGCGAACCCGGCGTTGACGGTGTCCATCGTGGGAGCCAGGGTGTCGGCGACCCGGGTCACCCAGTTGGGGGTCATGGAGCCGTGGGTGATGCTGTCGCCCGCGCAGACGAGTACCGGTCGTCCGCTCGGGTCGGCGGCGTAGCGGCGGGGGCCGATCGGCTTGGGGAATCCCCTGTCGCGTGCGGTCCTGCGGGGGTGCCGCGAGTCTGCGGGGGCGTTGTTCGTCATCGGGTCCTCTGTCCGGTTGTGGGTGCTTGTGTCCATGATCGGCCGGGCGCCCTTCATCCACGGTGACCGACCGTCATGCGCGGTGCCCGACCGCCTGCCAGGCAACTCGTACGTCTACGCCCCGACGATCGCCGACTCCTGGCACACCGGCACGGACCTGGCCACGCCTTCGGCGTGACACCGGGCCGAGCGCCCCGAGCCACGGGACCGCTGTCCGCGGCCACGACCATGGGCCGGCGCTGTGCCGCTGTACCCGACCCGTGCCGCCGTGCCGCTGTGCCCGACCCGTGCCGCCGTCCCCGCGCAGAGCTGCCGCCCCCGCGCCGAACCGCCGCCCCTGACCCGAGCCGCCGTGCCCGCGCCGTGCCACCGCCCCCGACCTGGCCCGCCGCCCCGACCCGACCCGCCGCCCCCCCCACCCGACCCGAGGCGATCGCCCCCGGTCGGGGATCGGGGACGCCGTGCGGCGACACGGCCGGCGGTTCCGTCCGGGGTTCCTCAGGCTCCCGCTCGGGCTCCCGCTCAGGCTCCGGACGCCGTACGAACTCGACCGTCCGCATCGGTACCGGTACCGGTACCGGCCGGAGGTGCCGGGAGTACGAGGTCGAGTGTGTTCAGGCGGTGCAGCAAGCCGTCGATGGCCGCTGCGCGTGCGGCGTGGTCGCCGCCGGCCTCTTGCCATGCGTCGGCGGCGACCTGCAGTACCGCGTAGGCGATGTGCGCGGTCATGACGACCTGGAGGTCGTCGGCGGGCCGGTGCGTGCGCTCGGCGATCGCCGCCTTGAGGTCGCCCGCGTAGCGCGCGCCCAGATCCCAGAGCATGGCCCGGGGTACCGGCGAGTTGTCGATGACGCGGCGCAGCGCGGCGTCGCGCTCGTCCTCGCCGGCGACGCCCTGGGCGCACTTGCGGACGGCGGCGCCGAGAGCGACGTCCACGGGCTCCTCGGCCGGTCGCTCACGCAGCGCGCCGCCAAGATCCATCGCTTCCTCAAGACGCGCCAGGATCAGCAGATCCTTGCTCGGAAAGTAGCGATAGAGCGTCGTGGTGCCGACCTCGGCCTTCGCGGCGATCTGTTCCATCGTCGTCTCGTCGTATCCCTGGTCGAGGAACAGGTCGAGCGCCGTGTCGATGATCTGCGCTCGCGTCCGAGCGGCCTTGAGTTCACGCAATCCCATGACAACAGCATAGCGGGTTCCACCCCTGATCGGTATTGACACCTTGTTGGGTGTGACTACATGGTGGGAGTCACTACCGTTTTAGGTACCTCTCACAAAGGAGTGGAGATGCCTTCTGCTACCTCTCCGGCGTCCGGCACTGTCGCCTCGGCAGGTCCGGACAGCCCTGTCATCTCTCTCCCCCGGTTGGGCTTTGCCGTCGTCACGTCGAGCGTCGGAGCGCTCGTCGCGCTGTTCACCCCGGTGACACTGCTGCTGACGCTGAAGATCGACTCACTCACCGACTCCGGAGCCGAGACGGCGTTCGGCCTCATCACGGGGGCGGGCGCGATTTTCGCCTTCGTGGCCAACCCGATCGCCGGCCATGTCAGTGACCGGACCGCGGCCCGGTTCGGCCGTCGGCGCACCTGGATCCTCGCCGGCTCTCTCTGCGGGTCCCTCGTGGTGGTCGCCCTCGGTTTCACGACCGCGGTCTGGCAGGTCGCGGTCCTGTGGTTCCTGACGCAGACCGTCTTCAACTTCCAGATGGCGGCCACGGGCGCGCTGTTCGCCGAGCAGGTGCCCGCCGAGCGGAGGGGCACCTTCTCCGGGCTCATCGGGCTGATGGGCGCGCTCGCGCCGCTCATCGGCATCGCCGCGGTCAGCGGTTTCTCCGATCAGCGGGTCAAGTGGTGTGTCCTCGCCGGAATCTCGGCGTTCCTGGGAGTCCTCGCCGTCCTGCTGGTGCGGGAACGACCTCGGGAGAAGACCGCCCCGAAAGCGGCTCCGCGCCCGGCGGAACTCCTGAAGTCCTTCTGGCTGAACCCCCGGGACCATCCCGCGTTCGGCTGGGTGTGGGCGCTGCGCTTCCTGGTCATCTGCGGTGCGGCGAGCAGCAGTTACAACGCCTTCTTCGCCCTGCACCGGCTCGGTCTCGACGACGACGCCGCCCAGGCTTTCGTCCTGGTGACGGCGGCCGCCAGCGTCGTGCCCATGGCGATCGCGGGTCTGGTCGCCGGCCCGCTCTCCGACCGGATCCAGCGGCAGAAGCCGTTCATCATCGCCGGGGGCGCCATCATCGTCGTCGGGCTCGTCCTCATGGCGATCGCGCAGACGCGCGGGGTCGCCTACGCGGCGGCATCGGTGGTCGGCCTGGGCACCGGCACCTTCGTCTCGGTCGACTCGGCCATCTCCATCCGCCTGCTGCCCAACGCCGAGGACGTCGGCAAGGACCTCGGCATCCTCAACCTGGCCAACACGCTCCCGCAGTCCGTGGTGCCGTTCATTGCGCCGCTCCTGCTCTTCATCGGCGGGTTTCCGGCCCTCTACCTCACGCTCGCCGTCCTCGTCGTCGCCGGTGTGGCCACCGTGTTCCGGCTGCCGGAGATCGGCCGTGAGGGCGATCCGCGCTGGGCCCTCCTCACCCGTGACCGCGCGCCCGTCGCTCCGGAAGCTCCGGGTGCGCTCGAACCCCTCCCGTCGAAGGAGATCTCATGAACACCCTGTCCGTGTCCTCGTACAGCCTCCGCGAGCAGTTCGGCCCGCTGGCCTTCGACTTCGTGGACCCCCAGGGCAACCCCGTCCACCTCGAACTGCCTTATCCGAAGCTGCTGAACCTGTCGGAGTTCCCGGCCCGCGCCAGGGACACCTTCGGCGTCGACACCGTCGAGACCGTGGCCTTCCAGTTCGCCGGCCTCGACGACCCGGAGCTCGACCTGTTCGGCGACGCGCTCGCCGCGTCCGGTGTCCGGCTGGTCAACGCCGCGATCGACGTCGGCGACCTGCTCGAACCCGACGCCGACAAGCGCGCGGCGGACATCAAGCTGATCGAGCGGTGGATCGAGCGGTTCACCGCCATGGGGTCGCAGTTCGTACGGGTCAACCCCGGCTCGCCCTTCAGCCACCACAACGAGGCCACGCCCCCGGCGCAGCTGATCGACGGACTCGGCGAGGTCGGCGCGTTCGCGAAGCGGCACGGCTCCCGGCTGCTCGTGGAGAACCACGGCGGCCCGAGCGGCGACCCGGTCTGGATGGGGCGGTTGCTGGACGCCGTGGGGCACGACGCCTGCGGCCTGCTGCTCGACCTCGGCAACTTCGACGTCCTCACGTCCCACGCGATGGCGGGGTTCGGCGACACGGAGGGCGTCGAGCCCGCCGTCCCGGCCGAGCTGTACGCGTCGCTCGACCTGACCCCCGTGTACGACGCCGTCGACGCGCTGGCCATGTACACCGAGCTGGTCAGCCTCAAGGCGAACTACGTCACCGAGGACGGTGCCGTCGGACCCGTCGACCTGCCGCGCGCGCTCGGAATCCTCGCCGCCCACGGCTACGCAGGCCCGCTCTCGGTCGAGTACGAGGGCACCGGCGGCGACCCCTGGGCCAAGAGCGCCCGCGTTCTCGAAGTCGCCGAGTCCGCACTCGCCGAATCCGGCACCGCCCCCCACACCGCCCCGTAGGCAAGGAGGAGTTCCGCCATGAACGACACGATCCGCAGCACCGAAGAGGTCGACGTCCTCATCATCGGTTCCGGCCCCGCCGGCGCCACCTACGCCCGGACCATCGGCGACGCACGGCCGTCCACGCGCATCCTCATGGCCGAGGTCGGACCCGCCATCCCCGGCCGCCGCGGCGAGCACACCCAGAACATGACCGACGCCGATCGGACCGCGGCCCAACTGCTCACCCAGGGACCGGACTCGGGCGTGCGGCGGGCCACGGCGCTGGCCGACATCGCGCCGGGCATCGACCCCAGCCTGGAGTTCCGGGCCGCGCTGCTCCCCGGTCTGTTCCCCCTCGACCCCAGCCCCCGGCTCGCCGACGGCGAGGTCGGGCTGCCCGGGGCGAGCATGGCGAGCGGCGTGGGCGGGATGGGCATCCACTGGGGTACCAGCACCCCGCGCCCCCACCAGTCCGAACGCGTCCCCTTCCTCCCCGGCGACGAACTCGACGCGGCACTCGACCACGCCGAGCGGCTGCTCGGTGTGACCACGCACGAGCCGGCCGGCCTGAGCGCCGCGATCCAGAAGGCGATGGCGGAGGAGTTCAACGGGCCCGGCCTCACCCCGGTCACCTCCGGAGCGAGCGCCAGCCACTGGGAGGGCGACACCCTGGTGTTCTCCGGCACCGGCGTGATCCTGGGCGACCTGGAGCGGACCGTGCCCGGCTTCGAGCTGCGGGCCGAGACGCTGGCCCGCCGGGTGCTCGTCGCGGACGGGACCGCGGTCGGCGCCGTGCTGGAGAACCGCCGTACCGGAGAGACGTACCAGGTCAAGGCGGGTCATGTCGTGGTGTGCGCGGACGGGCTGCGTACTCCGCAGGTGCTGTTCGCCTCCGGGATCCGGCCACGCGCGCTCGGCCATTACCTCAACGAGCACTTCCAGATGAACACGTTCGTCACCCTGCACGACGAGTTCGACCCGGCCACCTTCGACCAGGACGGCGGCAGCCTCGGGGGCGCCTCCGTCCCGTTCTCCGACGCCCGGCCGATGCAGGGCGGCATCGTGACCCTGGCCAACTCGCCGTACACGCTGCCGTTCGGGGACGAGCTGTCGCTCTCCCGGCTCGGCATCGCCGTCTGGTACGGCGCGAAGGACATCCGGTACCGCGACGCCGTCGAGTTCAGCGAGACCGAGACCGACGGGTACGGCATGCCGAGGATGACCATCCGCTACGCCCACACGGACAAGGACCGCGCGACGATCGAGGCCATGCGGGAGAACTCCGTCCGCGGCGCCTGCCGTATCGGCACGGTCCTCGACCGGCCCGAGTTCGCGGTCGGCGGCTCGTCCCTGCACTACCAGGGCACGGTCCGGATGGGGGAGTCCAACGACGGCGAGTCGGTGTGCGACCAGTACCTGCGGGTCTGGGACGTCGACAACCTGTACGTCGGCGGCAACGGCGTCATCCCCACCGCCACGGCGGCCAACCCCACGCTCACCATGGTCGCGCTCGCCTGGCGGGCGGCCGTCCAACTCGCCCAGGAACTCGGTGACTTGGAGGGGGCGGCCCGTGCGACCGCGCGGTAGCGGCACCGCGGTGCGGGCGGCGATCGTCGGCGGTGGCATGGTCGCTGCCGTCCACCGGCGCGCGATCCGGGCGGCGGGCGGCATGGTGGCCGGCGTGCTCGGCTCCCGGCCCGCGCGCTCCGCCGAGATCGCCGCCGACTGGGGAGTGGCCGCCTTCCCCGACCTCGACGCGCTCCTCGCCGCGGACGTCGACGTGGTCCATGTGTGCACGCCCAACGCGACGCACGCCTCCTACGGGACGGCCGTACTCGGGGCGGGCCGGCACCTCGTCTGCGAGAAGCCGATCGCGACCTCCGTGCCGGAGGCGGCGGAACTGGCCGCCGTCGCCGCGGCGGCCGGCCTGGTCGCGACGGTGCCGTTCGTCTACCGCTACCACCCGATCGTCCGCGAGCTGCGGGCGCGCGGGCTGGCCGGGGAGTTCGGCAACTGGCATCTGCTGCACGGCAGTTACCTCCAGGACTGGATGCTGTCGCCCACCGCCGGGAACTGGCGGGTCCGGGCCGAGGCGGGCGGGCGCTCACGCGCCTTCGCCGACATCGGCTCGCACTGGTGCGACCTGGTGGAGTTCGTCTCCGGTGAACGCTTCGACGTACTCACGGCGTTGACGTCGATCGCCGTCCCGGAGCGCCCGGAGGGCTCGGCGGCGAGCTTCACCGCGGCCGCCGACGCCACCCCGCTCGTACCGGTCGCGACCGAGGACACCGCGGTCGTCATGCTGCGGACCGCCACCGGCGTACCCGGGAACGTGGTGGTGTCACAGGTCTCCGCCGGGCGGCGCAACCGGCTCTGGTTCGAACTCGACGGCGCGGCCGGCTCCGCCGTCTTCGACCAGGAGAACCCGGAATCCGCCTGGCTCGGCACGCCCGACGGCGCCACGGTCATCGCCCGCGGAACAGGCCCGCTCTCCGCCGACCAGCAACGGCTGTCGTACCTTCCCGGCGGCCATGCCCAGGGCTACCAGGACTGCTTCGACGCCTTCGTGGCCGACACCTACGCCGCGATCGCCGGGGACAAGCCGACCGGGCTGCCGACCCTGGAGGACGGGCTGCGCTCCGCCCGGATCGTCGACGCCGTACTCGACTCGGCGGCGTCCGGGGTCTGGACCCCCATCGAAAGGACACTGCCATGACCACCGGCACGCACCCGGTGACGCTGTTCACCGGTCAATGGGCCGACCTCCCCCTGGAGGAGGTGGCCCGGCTCGCCTCCGGGTGGGGCTACGACGGGCTCGAAGTCGCCTGCTCCGGCGAGCACTTGGACGTGTGGCGTGCCGCCGAGGACGACGCCTACCTGCGCGGCCGGCTCGACATCCTCGACAGGTACGGGCTCAAGGTGTGGGCGATCTCCAACCACCTGAAGGGCCAGGCCGTCTGCGACGACCCGATCGACTTCCGGCACCGGGCGATCGTCGGCAGCCGGGTGTGGGGCGACGGGGACGCCGAGGGAGTACGCGGGCGCGCGGCCGAGGAGTTGAAGCTCACGGCGCGGGTCGCCCGCAGGATGGGCGTGGACACCGTCGTCGGCTTCACCGGATCGAAGATCTGGCAGTACGTCGCCATGTTCCCGCCGGTGCCCGCCGCCGTCGTCGAAGCGGGCTACGAGGACTTCGCCGACCGCTGGAATCCCGTCCTCGACGTGTTCGACGGGGAGGGCGTGAGGTTCGCGCACGAGGTCCACCCCGGCGAGATCGCCTACGACCACCACACCAGCGTCCGGGCGCTCGAAGCGATCGGTCACCGGACGGCGTTCGGCTTCAACTGGGACCCCAGCCACATGATGTGGCAGCACATCGACCCGGTCGGCTTCATCGCCGACTTCGCCGATCGCGTCTACCACGTCGACTGCAAGGACACCCGGATCCGGCCGGCCGACGGCCGCCGCGGCGTGCTCGGCTCCCACCTGCCCTGGGGGCATGTGCGCCGCGGCTGGGACTTCGTCTCGACCGGGCACGGCGACGTGCCGTGGGAGGACTGCTTCCGAGCGCTCCGTGCCATCGGCTACGACGGCCCCGTCTCCGTCGAGTGGGAGGACGCCGGCATGGACCGGCTCCGGGGCGCCGCGGAAGCGGTGACGTTCGTGCGCTCGCTGCTGTGGAAGCTTCCCGAGGCCGCTTTCGACACGGCGTTCAGCAGTCAGGAGTGAGATTCGAGGACTCCGCGTCGCCCATGCCCTGTATCCCGCACAGGATGGTGTCGACGAGGCTGTCGAGGAACTCCGGTGTGGCGGGCTGCCGTACGAGCAGGCGGTAGAGCATCGCTCCGACGAGGGCCTCGGCGGCGGCGGTGGCGGATTCCGGCTGTGCCGCGGGTGCGGCGTTCCGCAGCCGTGCGGTGAGGGCGTCCTCGGACGCCGCGGTGACGTGGTTGTAGAACCTGACGGCCACGTCGTCGCTCTCGGCCGCCGCGGCGGTGGAGGCACGGATCAGCGCCGCGCTCCGGGGCTCGGCGAGGTGGTCGGCGAAGGCCCCCAGCCAGTCACGCAGATCGCGTCGGACGGCGCCCGTGTTCGGGACGGGGGTCGTGGCGGGGAAGCCGTAGCCGTCGAGAACGCACTCGGCGACCAGGGCGCTCTTGGACGGATACCAGCGGTAGACGGTCTGCTTGCCCGCGCCGGCGGCTGCCGCGATGCGGTCGATCGACAGCTTGTCGTAGCCGTGGGCGGCGAGCTCGTCGCGGGTCGCTTCGAGGACGGCCCGGCGTACGGCTTCGCTGCGGGTACGGCCGCGTCGCGTGTCGGACATGTTGACGAGCGTAGCTGGCCGCGTAGGGTGAGTATTCAGCGAGACAAAAAGTCTCGAATTGGAGATCGGATACGCGTCATGGGCGGACACGTGCTGGTCGTCATCGGGGCCGGCGGTGTGGGCGAGGCCGTCGCCCGCCGGCTGGGCCGGGGCCGGACCGTTCTGTTCGCCGACATCGGCGAACAGACCCTCAAGCGCGCCGGGACGGTACTGACCGGTGAGGACCTGACCGTCGTGACGCGCGTCGTGGACGTGACCTCCGCCGACTCTGTGCGCGAGCCGGCGGGCGCGGCCCGGGAAGCGGGCGAGGTCACGCGGGTCGTGCACACGGCCGGCCTGTCACCGGTCCAGGCCTCCGTCGAGGCGATCGTGGGCGACCTCGGCGGCGCCGTGACGAACCACGGACCCTGACGGCGATCGGCGAACGGCTCTCCGTACCGGCCCAGGTGCTCCAACCGGCGTTCACACGCCTGGAGCCGAGCGGCTCGACGACTGGGGCAGCGGCCCCGAACTGCAAGCCGCGGCCGACCGGAAACCCGCACCACCGACACAGGAGACCGAACATGCCCATCAACCGCACCGCGATGATCGACTACATGGACGCCCGTATCGCGAAGACCGACGACCCGAAGCACCTCGGACTGCTGAAGATGCTGCGCGCGCACATGATGGGCGAGGTCAACGAGGACGTGGACGCGCTCCTCGCGACGATCTCCCCGGTGCGCCAGCAGTACCGCAGCTGGGGCTCCCCGGAGGACATGCAGCCGGCTTCGCGAGAAGCGATCCGGGCGTTCTACCTGGAGCGACAGGCGCTGGGGCAGCTGTACTTCCAGTTCGACATCGAGTGGTGACCGCGAAAGACGGCGTGACGTGAGTGCGGTGCGAACCAATCCGGGGTGGAGAGCGGTTTCGGATCAAGGGTGAGCGGGCCGGGACGGCCGGCGCTTACTCCGGAGGCTGAATCGCATGATCACGTTGGTTCTGATCGGTTTGCTGGGCGGCCTGATCACGGCGGTGTCGCCCTGCATCCTGCCCGTGCTTCCGGTGGTGTTCCTGGCGGGAGGTCCCGGCGGCCAGGCCGGGGCGGGGCCGCCGCCGGGGGCGCGTGGAGACGTGCCGGTCGGCTCCGGGGGCGGGCGCGGGGGCGGGAGCACCAGCCCCGGCGGGGCCGTGTCGGCTGCGGGGGACGTGCTTGTCGTCGAGCCGGCATCGGGTGCGCCTGTGCGCAATCGGCGGCCGTATGCCGTGGTCGCCGGGCTGGTGCTGAGTTTCAGCTTCTTCACGCTGCTCGGGGTGACGATCATCTCCGCGCTCGGGCTGCCCGACGACATCCTGCGTTACGTCGGGCTGGTGATGCTGGTCCTGATCGGGCTGAGTCTCGTGTTTCCGCCGGTCGAGCGGCTGTTGGAGAGGCCCTTCGCGCGGATTCCGCAGCGGCAGGTCAACAAGGAGGGCAGCGCGTTCGTCCTCGGGCTGGGGCTCGGTCTGCTGTACGTGCCCTGCGCGGGACCGGTGCTGGCGGCCATCACCGTCGCCGGTGCGCGGGGCGAACTGAACCTCGGCATCGTCGCGTTGACCGTCTCGTTCGCTGTGGGTACGGCGCTGCCGTTGCTGGTGTTCGCGCTGGCCGGGCGGCGGGTGGCCGAGCGGATCGGGGCGTTCCGCAAGCGGGCCAGGAAGCTGCGGATCGTCGCGGGATGCCTGATGATGGCGCTCGCGCTGGCCCTGGCCTTCAACGTCACCGACGCGATCCAGCGGGCGCTGCCCGACTACACCTCGGCGGCGCAGAAGAAGATCGAGGACAGCGACGTGGCCCGGCAGAAACTCTCGGGGCTCTACGACAACTCCAACAAGGCGCTGTCCCGTTGCGAGGACGGTGTGGACGAGTTGCGCTCCTGCGGGCAGGCGCCCGCCATCGCCGGGATCTCGAAGTGGCTCAACACCCCCGGCGGACAACCGGTCGACCTGAAGAAGGAGCGCGGCAAGGTCGTACTGATCGATTTCTGGACCTATTCGTGCATCAATTGCCAGCGCAGTCTGCCGCACATCGAGGCGTGGAACCGTGCCTACAAGAGCGCCGGTCTTGAGATCATCGGGGTGCATTCCCCGGAGTTCGCCTTCGAGAAGAAGGCGTCCAATGTCGCCGACCAGGCACGCAAGTTGGGCGTCGGCTATCCGGTGGCCCTCGACAACAAGCTGACGACCTGGGACAACTACCGCAATCGGTTCTGGCCCGCCAAGTACCTGATCGACGCCCGAGGGACCGTGCGTTACTTCAAGTTCGGCGAGGGACAGTACGCGCAGACCGAGGACCTCATCCGGACTCTGCTCAAGCAGGCGAACCCGAGCGTCCAACTGCCCCCGAAGACCGGGCAGAAGGACCCGCGGCTCACGAAGGACCGCACCCCGGAGACCTATCTGAGCAACCTGCGCATCAGTGGCTACGTCGGTGACCCGCTTCTGGACGGCAAGCCCAAGTCCTATCGCTTCGCCGGCGACATCCCGGTCAACAGCCTTTCCCTGGACGGGACTTGGACGGCCGGGTACCAGTACTTCACCGCGGGCGACCACGCCCGACTCGCCTTCACCTATCGGGCGAGGAACGCCAACGTGGTCCTCGCGGGCAAGGGCACCGTCACCGTCCTGGTCGACGGCAAGGTCGTGAGGACGGTCCCGGTCGAGGGAACTCCCACCCTGTACAAGCTCGTTGACGACAGCGCGGCCCGTACCGCGCACCTGGAACTCCGGCTCACGCCCGGCATCCAGGCGTACTCCTTCACCTTCGGCTAGAGCCGAACGCGGTTGGACCCGAACGCGGTTGGACCCGGCAGGCCGGCCGGGTCCAACCGCGTTCGGTTCGGTCAGGCGGCCGGAGACCGCTCCAGTTCCCGCTTGAGGTTGCGCAGGGTCGTCTCGATGTTGCGGGACTGGTGGTCGGCGAACGTCCTGCCCGAAGTGACCACCCGGTCAAAGGTGTTGGCGACGAACGCCGGCCACGCGCGCCGGTCGTCGGTCCAGGTCTCGGTCACCCGGGTGCCCCCGCCGACCGGTTCGAAGCGGTACTCCCACGTGGCGATCGGGCCGCGCAGCCGGGGACGGCTGCGGCCGATCGCGTGGACCCGGAAGGCGAAACGGCGGCCGGGATCGGCCGCCGTGACCGTGCACCGCGTCACCCACCGGAACCGGCCCCGCTTGTTGCGCCCGACGAACGTCGTGCCCAGGGTGGCGGAGTCGCCGTCAGCCGAGCCCCCGCCCGCGGAGTCGGCCGTAGTGCCCAGGTTCTCGGGACTCCAGCGGCCCATGTCGGCGGGGCGGCTCACGGCCTGGTAGACGGCCTCGGGGGAGACGTCGACGACGATGCTGCCGCTCACGGTGAACAGACGGGCCACGGGACTTCCTCTCGTCTCGTCGGAAACACGAAGCTACTGTCGAGTAGCAATCATGGCAGGTGGTGGGGGTCGGCGGGAATCCGTGGGAGTCCGGGGGAATCGGGTGAGATCAGGGGAGATCAGGGGGCGAGCGCGGACCATGCCTGCCAGGCCGCGTCGAGGTCCGTGTGCCAGTGCAGGCGTGCGTCGTCCGCCGTGGTGCGGGAGCGGAGCAGGGGCGGGGCGAGCAGGTGGATCGTGGTGGGGCCGGCCGGCCAGAGCGGGTTCGGCAGGAACTCGTCCTGCGGCAGCCGGAGTTGGCGTAGATCGAGCCCGACCGCCGTGGTGCCGGCGCACCGGGCGGTCAGTTCGATGTGCAGGGCGCGGCTCGTGACCGGGGTGAGTCTGCCTGCCGCCGCGCACCACAGGCCCGTGTCCGAGACGGCGAGCACGCGGATGCGGAAGAGCGCCGACATGTGCCTCGTCCCCCCTCGGGAGTTGTGTACAGCGGTGAGGGGCGAGGCTCTGAGTGCCTCGCCCCTCACCGTCTCCCCGTCACAGGAGTCGGGTGGCCGGGTACCGCGATGTCGGGTCCCGGCGCTGCTGGTGGTCCGTCAGCTGGTGGGCATCAGGACGGTGTCGACGATGTAGACGGTGGCGTTGGCGGTCTTGACGTTGCCGCAGACGACCTTGGAGGAGTCGTTGACGGTGTACGACTCACCGGAGCCGGAGGTGGTGAGCTTCGACTTCTCCAGGGTGTCGAAGGAGCCCTTCTCCAGGTCCTTGGGCGTGAGCTTCTGCCCGACCACGTGGTACGTGAGGATCTTCGTCAGCTGGGCCTTGTCGGCCAGGACCTTGTCCAGGGTGGCCTTCGGGATCTTGGCGAAGGCGTCGTTGGTGGGCGCGAACACGGTGATGTTCTGGGCGTTGTTGAGGGTGTCGACGAGCCCGGCCTTCTTCACCGCGGCCACGAGTGTGGACAGCGCGGGGTTGTTGGAGGCGGCGGTGGCGACCGGGTCCTGCGCCATGCCGTCGAAGGAACCGGAGCCGCTCTTCGGGACGGCCGCGCAGCCGGTGCCGAACGGCTGGTCGGCGGTCGTGGCGCCGGCGTTGTTCATGCTGTCGCTGGAGGCGGACGCCTTGGTGGAGGCGTCGGACTTCGCGGAGTCGCTGCCGTTGCCGCTGCTGCCGCAGGCGCTGAGGGCCAGCGGCAGTACGGCGGAGGCGGCGAGGACGACGGCGGTACGGCGGATACGGGTGCTCATGATGTCTCTCCTGTTGAGGGTGCGGCGGGTGCCGCCTGTAGACGGGGTGAGAAAGGTCGTTCGGGGTCGGCCGGACCGACTGGCGGAGACGCCCGCGCCGGCGTACCGGAATCGCCGCGCGAAAAGCACGCTGTGCGAATTCCGCACCCGGGGGATCTGCTCGTTGTCGGTCACGTGGGGAATCCGGTTCCGAAAGCTCGGCGGATTGGCCATCTGCCCGATCGGATGAATCTTTTTCCCAGACCAATCCGCGGCCGGACCGGCTACGGATATGCGGGTTGCCGGGATTCGATTCCGCCGGGGAATATGCGTTTCCGCAGCTGTCCGCCGAGGTGTCCGCGACGGATTACCTGTGAGAGTGGAAGGAGCTGATGTGCCATGGATGCCGTGAATGCCATAGATGCCGTGGAACGCTCGTACGTGAGCTTCGCGTCCGCACCGGAGAGTGGTCTGTGCTCCGTGCGCGGTGAGGTGCGCGGCCAACTGGCGCGGTGGGGGCGGAGCGAGCTGGCCGAGGACGCCGTGCTCGTCGTCAGCGAGTTGCTGGGCAACGCCTTCGGACACGGCGCGGGGCCGGTCCGCCTGTCGCTCGCTCTGCACGAGCGGGCGGGGCACCAGTGGCTGATGATCCAGGTCAGCGACACCAGCCCGGGCTTCGACACCGAGGTGATCCGGGCGAGGTGGACACGTCCGTCGGCCGCGCTGAGCGGAGGCGGCCGTGGGCTGCTGCTGGTCGAGGCACTGTCCCGGGCCTGGGGCGACCGGCACCATCGCCGGGGTCACACGGTCTGGGCCGATCTGCCGCGGAGTGTCTCCGCAGGGTCTCCTCGGGGGCTCCTCAGGCAGGGAAGGGCGTCAGGGTGAGTGGGGTGGTCGTGGGCTGTTTCGAGCCGCCCGCGGGTTCGACGGTGATGCCCATGCCCGAGGCTCCGTCCACGGCGCCTCGTAGGAGAACGGCCTGGTCGCTGCGGGTGGGGTTCATCAGGCCCGCCGATCGCATGGTGCCGCTGTCGTCGTACCAGAGCTGGTAGACCTTCCCGGCGGGCACGCGGGGCATTCCGGAGACGACGAACACGGCCTTGTCCTGGCCGTGGGAGACGATCACCGTGCCGAGGGCGTTTCCGGGCAGGTGCACGGCCTGGGTACGGGCGTCCGGTGCGGCGAGTACGGCGGCGATCCGCCCCGTGCCCTGTTCGGCCCGGTGTGCCTGGGCGAGCGCGCTCTCGGCGCGCTGGTGCTGCCACACCGCCGTACCGCCCAGCGCGGTGGCCGCCGCGAGACAGGCGGCGAGCGCCCACCGTGACAACAGCCGGCCCCGCCGCGGCGTGGCGCCGGAACGGAGCAGCGGGGTGCCGGCCGGGGCTTCCTGGCGGACGGTGGTGATACGGCCCAGGACCCGCTCGCGCATCTCCCGGCGGGGTTCCACGGACACGGCGAGTCCCAGGCGGGCGGCCGTGGCGCTGAGTTCGGCGGTTTCCTGGGCGCACGGTTCGCAGTCCGCGAGATGCCGCTCGAACGCCTCGCGTTCCTCGTCGGACAGGGCGTGCAGGGCGTAGGCGCCGGTCAGCCGGTGCAGGTCAGCGGTGATCACGCGGTCACTCCCAGGCAGTCGCGGAGCCGGATGAGGCCGTCCCTCAGTCGGGTTTTGACGGTGCCGAGCGGCAGCGTGAGCGCCTCGGCGACCTGGCGGTAGGTCAGTCCCCGGTAGTAGGCGAGGGTGACGGCCTGGCGCTGGATCTCGGTCAGCGTGCGCAGACAGCGCCGTACCTGTTCCCGCTCCAGCCGGGTCTCGACCTGTTCGGTCACCTCGTCGAACTCCGGGGTACGGGCGAGCAGCGCCGCCTTGTGGTCCCGGGCCGCCGCGGCCTCCACGGACCGCACCCGGTCGATGGCGCGGCGGTGGGCCAGGGTGAGGATCCAGTTGACGGCCGTCCCGCGGTCGGAGCGGTAGCGGGGTGCGGTGCGCCACACCTCCACCAGCACCTCCTGGGCGACCTCCTCCGACTGCGCGTGGTCGCGCAGCACGGCGCGGGCCACACCGAGGACCGGGCTGACGACGGCGTCGTAGACCGCGGCGAACGCGTCTTCGTCCCCCAGGGCGACCCGGGCCATCAGCTCTTCCAGGTCCGGCCGGGCCGCGGGATTTCCGCCGATACTGATGGCTTCTTTCACAAGGGTCCTTCGTGAGTACGACATCTCCGGACGTAATCCGAACCTGACACATCCCACGGATTGGTCCCGTCGAAGCCGAACCGGACTACCGGACCCGGACCCGGACCCGGACCCGGACCCGGACCCGGGTTCCGCCCCGCCGTGTCACGCGAGGGCCGTCGGCAGGTCCTTCAGCGTCGGGTCCGCGATGCGGGCCGTGAGGGCGGCGGTGAAGCGGTCGGCGCGCAGTACCCGGAAGGGTCTGGAGTGGTACGGGCGGGTCGTCGGGTCCACGCGGTCGGTCAGGTTCAGTTGGTTGTGGATGCCGGCCGCCGCTTCGTAGGCGTAGGCGAGGTGTTTCTCCCTCGTGTGCCAGTCCGTGGCCGAGAGGGCGGCCGTGAGGACCGGGATCAGGCGGTGGCCGGCCGTCGTGCGGGCGAAGGCGGTGCCCAGCCATTTGTTGTACGGGGGGTAGCGGCGGTCCATGAGGAGGCACAGGCGCATCAGGGTCCGGGTGAGGCCGGCCGCCGCTGTCGCCGAGCCGAGTTCGTCGCCCACCTCGCCGCAGCGGCCTACGAAGGCCTCCTCCTGGGCGATGCGGTTCCACTCGCGGGCCAGGACGTGGAGCCAGATGTCTCGGGGGTACCAGCGGAGGGCGTGGCGGGCCGGGCCGAGTTCGTGCAGGCCGTCGTGGAAGACCGCGCCTCCTGTGACCTCGGCCAGGAGTTGCGTGGGGGGTGCCAGCCAGTCGGCGGCAGTGATTTCGTGGGTGGGGTCGAAGCCGAGCGTTGCCTCGAACCACGCCGCGGTGTGGGTGACTTCGACTCTGTGGTGGACCGGGCCGGTTGTGGTGCGCATGACTCTGACGTCGCCGTCGGCCGTCGGGGCGAAGTTCGTCGGGTAGCCGTGGAAGGTTTTCGGGAGGTGCTCGGCCAGGTGGTGCCGGATGCGGCCCGCGTGGCGGGGGACGTCGCGGGGGCGGAGGAAGAGCTGGAGGCGCGGGCCCCATTCGTGGTCCGTCGAGCGGGGGGTGTCGTAGCCCAGGACCTCGGAGCCGCCGCCGATGCGGGCGGCGGAGTGCGGGATGTCGGGGGCGGCGTCTTCGAGGAGGGGGCGGACGGCCTCTGTGTAGAAACGGCGGGAGAGTTCGAGGCCCGGTAAAAAAGTTGGCGTATCCGTGAAGCTCATGCCCCGACCCTGCCCAGTCTCGGCATGATCGTGCGCGCGAATTCTCGCCGTCGCCCCCTCAACTCCCGGACACGGACGCCCAGTCGGGCGGACGGGCAGGTGGCCGACCGGTCACCGGTGCCCTCCCAGCTCCCGCAACGCCCCGTCCGTCAGCCGGTACACCGTCCACTCGTCCTGGGGCCGGGCGCCCAGCGCCTCGTAGAAGTCGATCGCGGAGCGGTTCCAGTCGAGGACGGACCACTCCAGGCGTTCGTAGCCGCGGTCGACGCAGATGCGGGCGAGTTCGGTGAGGAGGGCCTTGCCGTGGCCGGTGCCGCGGGCGGTGGGGCGGACGTACAGGTCCTCCAGGTAGATGCCGTGGACGCCGCGCCAGGTCGAGAAGTTGAGGAACCAGAGGGCGAAGCCGACCGGTTCGCCGGTGGTGTCGTCGGTCGCGATGTGGGCGTAGGCGCCGGGGTGTCGGCCGAAGAGGGCCTCGTGGAGCTGTTCCGGGGTCGCCCTCGCCTCCTGGGGTTCCTTTTCGTAGGCGGCGAGTTCGCGGATCAGGGCGTGGATGACGGGGATGTCGGTGGGGATCGCGGTGCGGATCATGCCGAGAGGGTAGACGCGCTCGGGTCCTTGCCGGGGTCGTGCGGAGCGTGCTCGCGGCGCGGGAGCAGGAGCGGGCTGGCCAGCAGCAGGACCCCCGCGAGCGCGATCGCCGTGCGCGGGGTCGTGGCCGCCGCCAGCAGCCCCCACGCGGCCGTCAGTGCCGCGATCGCCGCGCTGGTGCTGATGGACCAGGCGGTGAGGGTGCGGGCCACGCGTTCGGGGGCGGTGCGGGTGAGCCGGGCGGTGGCCAGGAGGGGGTTGAAGACGCCGATGCAGGTCACCAGGCCGAGTTGGACGGCGGTGACGAGGAGCATCCCGGGGACTCCGGGGCGGACGAACGCCAGGCCGATCGGCCAGCACGCGCGCAGTGTCCCGGAGACCAGCATCACCCGGTGCTGCCCGAACCGGGCCGCCAGCGGGCGCGCGAGGCGCGATCCGACGAAGCCCCCGACGCCGGAGGAGGCCGCGAGCGCGAGGGCGTACTGCCAGGGCGAGAAGCCGAGGCGACCCAGCATGAGGACGGCGAGCAGCGGCTCGGCGGCCATGATCAGGCCGTTGACCACCATCGCGTTGAGGAGCAGCGGGCGCAGGGTGGGGTGGGCGAGGAGGTAGCGCCAGCCGTCGAGCAGCTCGCCCGCGCGCAGCCGCGGCGCACCGCTCCGCCCGGGGCGCGGTTCCGTCCCGCCGATGGCACGGATGCCGAGCGCCGAGAGCAGATAGCTGACCGCGTCGGCCACCACCGTCGTCACCGGGCCGAACAGCCCGATCGCCACCCCGCCGAGCGGTGGTCCGAGCATGGTCGAGGTCCAAGTCGTCGACTCGAAGCGGGCGTTGGCGACCAGCAGGTCTTCCCGTGGTACCAGCGCCTTCAGGTACGAGCCGCTGGCCGCGTTGAAGGCGATGGTCGCCGCGGCGACGACGACGGAGACCACGAGGAGCTGCGCGAAGGTGAGCAGCCCGAACGCGAACGCGACGGGGACGGTCAGCAGCGCCGCGAACCGGGTCAGGTCCATCGCGATCATCACCGGCCGCTTGCGCCGGAACTCCACCCACGGGCCCAGCGGTACGGCGACCAGGGCGCCCACCGCCCGCCCCGAGGCGGCCAGCACCGCGACCTGGGTCGGCCCGGAGTGCAGCACGAGGATCGCCATGAAGGAGAACGCGCCGAACCCGAGCCCGGTGCCGTACGAGCTGACCGCGAACGACGCCCACAGCCACCCGAACCGGCGCCCCAGCGCTCGCCTGCCCGTCATCCCCGCCCCACCCTCTCCGGAAAAATGTGACACTCTCCGCGGAATTGACACATTCTCCGGGACACCCACCCGCCGACCACGACCACGGCCACGACTTCGGCCACCGGCATCAAAGCGAGTGCCGGACGCCGAGATCAAACAACCGACTCGCCGGAAAGCCACAACCCTTGGTTGTGTCAGCAGGTGGGCGCTGATTGTCAGTGGCCGCCAGTATCGTCGCCGACGTGGATCTCGACGCTGTGCGCACCTTCGTGGCCATCGCGGACGCGGGCCGTTTCCAGCATGCGGCCACGGAGTTGTCGATCACCCAGCAGGCCGTCTCCAAGCGGGTCGCCGCGCTGGAGCGGACGGTCGGCGTACGGCTCTTCGCGCGGACCCCGCGCGGGGCCGAACTGACCGTCGACGGGCGGGCGTTCCTGCCGCACGCCCGTGAGCTGCTGCGCGCCGAGGCACGGGCGTTCGCCTCCGTCCGGCCCGGCCACCGCGCGCTGCGCGTCGACGTGATCGGCCGAGGGCTCACCCCGGCCGCGCTGCTACGGGACTTCCACCGGGCCCGCCCCGACGTCGAGCTCGACGTCGTGACCCTCTTCGACGCAGACGCGGCCGTGGACGCCATCCGCTCCGGCACGGTCGACGCGTCCTTCCGCGCCGTCACGACGACCGGACGCCGGCTCCCCGACGACATCGAGGTCAGCCGGGCCTTCGACGAACCCGTCCAGCTCCTCACCGGCCCGGCCCACCCGCTCGCCGCCGCCCGCGAGGTCACCCCGGCCGACCTCGTCGGGCACCGGATCTGGATGCCCGGCCTCGTCCCCGGTACCGAGTGGGCCGCGTACTACGACGCGTTCGCCGCCGCGTTCGGGCTCGGCATCGAGAGCACCGGGCCCGACTTCGGCGTGGAGCCGCTGCTGGACACGATCGCCGGTTCGGGGTCGCTGGCGACCTTCGTCGGCGAGCAGACCCGCCTGGTCTGGCCCGCCGGCCACGACCTGCGCCGTATCGCCGTACGGAATCCGACGCCGGTCTACCCGCACTCGCTGGTCCGGCACCGGGACAATCGGCACCCGGCCCTGGCCGCCCTCCGCGATCACCTCCACGACGCCGGCGGATCCGGTCACTCCGACGACACGGAGACCTGGACACCGGCCTGGGCATAGGCGCCCCGCGTCAGTCGCGCACGCGCCGCGCGATCTCCAGGTGATCCGGCGCGGGCCGGCTCCCGTCCTCGATCGCCCACAGCGCGTTCTGCAGCACCCGGCCGAGCGTCCAGGCCCGCGCCCGTGCCCGGTCGAGGCCCATCACGTCCGTCATCGCGTCGAAGCGCCAACGGATTTCGTCGGCGTCGAAACGGTTGTCCAGCGCCGGGAAGAGCTCGAACCCGGGGTCGCCCGCCAACGGCTTCGGGTCGATGGCCAGCCAGCGCTCACGATCGGCGGCGAGGACGTTGTCGTAGTGCAGATCCCAGTGCAGCAGCCGGTCGCCGGGCTCCGCCGCGACCTCGCGGACCGCCGCCGCGCAGTCCTCGATCAGGCACCGGTCGGCCGGGTCCGGGAGGCCGGGGAGGGCCGCGGGCACCCGTTCCAGCATGGCCGCCGCCAGCGTGCCGAGGTCCTGGCGCAACTCCGGCGGTGCGGATACCGCCGTCAGACGCGCGAGCAGACGGGCGATCACGAGGGCGGCGGCACGGGAGTCCGGCTCGTGCGTGAGAGCGCGGGACGCGTCGAGGCGCTCCAGGAGCAGGGTGCCGGTCCCGTCGTCGTACTCCAGAAGTTCTACGGCGCCGTCGCCCGCCCAGGTGCGCAGCGCGACCGGCTCGCCCGCGGTCTCCTCGTCGAGGTACTGGAGTTTCAGCGCGGCCCGGGTGCCGTCGGCGCGCAGGACGGGGAGGACCAGGGCGCAATTGCCGTACATCGAGGGGCCGTTGAGTCGAAGTGACCAGAGGTCCAGGAAGTCGGCCGCCCGCTGGGGAAGTTCCGCCACGAAGGCGCGTCCGGCCGCTCCGTTGAACCTGTCCTGGGAGGCGAGCAGCGCGGCCGGGATGTCGATCACGCCTCCGACGATACTTGCGTGCGTGAATCGGCTCATGCGAATTACCCGGGGCCTCCACAGGGTGTGGGCGTACGTCCGCAGCGCCCCCGGCACGTACATCTGGCTGGGGATCCTCTTCGTCACCACGGTCGCCATGCACCACATGTCACCGGAGTTCGAGCAGGAGTTCCTGCGGCAGCGGTCCACCAACATCCACGAGTTGTCGAACAACCCGGTGCGGGTGCTGTTCGCGAGCGCGATGTGGATGGACGGGGGGCGCTGGCTGCCGTACGCCGCGCTGTACACGGTGTTCCACGCGCAGGCGGAACGGTGGCTCGGTACGGCGCGGTGGCTGATGGTGTGCGTGGCCGCGCATGTGCTGGCCTCGCTGATCAGCGAGGGCGCGCTGCTGGAGGCGATCAGGAGGGGCGTGGCACCGCAGTCCGCGGTCAACACCCTTGACATCGGGGTGAGTTACGCGCTGGCGGGGGTGGTGGGGGTGCTGGCGTACCGGATCGCGGTGCCGTGGCGGTACCCGTATCTGCTGGTCGTACTGGCCGTCTACGGGGTGCCGTTGGAGACCGGCCGGACCTTCACCGATCTCGGGCATTTCACCTCCGTGGTGATCGGGCTGGCGTGCTATCCGCTGGTCAGAGGCTGTGGAAAAGCATGGAATCCGAAGGAGACAGTCGCCGCCCTCAGGGGTTAGCGTCCGGATATGAGCAGCTCGGCGAGCGGTGTCGTGAACGGTGTCGTGAACGGCGGCATCTCCTTCTGGTACGCGGACGACGGCCTCCCGGCGCGACGGGAGCCCCTCGCCGCCGACGCCTCCGCCGACGTCGTGATCGTCGGCGGCGGATACACGGGGCTGTGGACCGCGTACTACCTGAAGAAGGCGGCCCCCTCCCTCCGGGTCACCGTCCTGGAGCAGAAGTTCTGCGGCTACGGCGCGTCGGGGCGCAACGGCGGCTGGCTCTACAACGGCATCGCGGGGCGCGACCGGTACGCGAAACTCCACGGCCGGGAAGCCGCCGTACGCCTGCAGAAGGCCATGAACGACACCGTCGCCGAGGTCGTCGCGGTCGCGGAGGAGGAGCGGATCGAGGCCGACATCCATCGTGGGGGCGTTCTCGAAGTCGCCTGTACGCCCGCGCAGTTGGCGCGGCTGAAGGCCTTTCACGAGCATGAGTTGTCGTACGGCGAGACCGACCGTGAGCTGTACGGCGCGCGTGAGACCGGCGAGCGGATCCGGGTCGTCGACGCGGTCGGGTCGACGTGGACGCCGCACGGGGCGCGGCTGCATCCGGTGAAGCTGGTGAAGGGGCTCGCGGTGGCGGTGGAGGCGCTGGGGGTCGTCATCCACGAGTCGACGCCGGTGACAGAGATCCGGCCCCGGCAGGCGGTGACGCCCTACGGCACCGTTCGCGCGCCCTATGTCCTGCGCTGTACCGAGGGGTTCACCGCGAGTCTCAAGGGGCAGCGGCGGACCTGGCTGCCGATGAACTCGTCGATGATCGCTACCGAGCCGCTCACCGATGCGCAGTGGGAGTCGGTGGGGTGGGGTGGTGCGGAGACGCTGGGGGACATGGCGCACGCGTACATGTACGCGCAGCGCACCGCCGACGGGCGGATCGCGTTGGGCGGGCGTGGGGTGCCGTACCGGTTCGGCTCGCGGACCGACAACGACGGGCGGACGCAGGCTTCGACGGTCGAGGCGTTGCGCGAGATCCTGGTGCGGTTCTTTCCGTCGCTCGCGGGGGTGCGGGTCGCGCATGCCTGGTCGGGGGTGCTGGGGGTGCCGCGGGACTGGTGCGCGACGGTGACGCTGGATCGGTCCACGGGGTTGGGATGGGCCGGGGGCTACGTCGGGTCGGGGGTGGCCACGACGAATCTCGCCGCGCGGACGTTGCGGGATCTGGTTCAGCTGGACTCGGGGCAGGCGGGGGCGACCGATCTGACCGGGCTTCCGTGGGTCGGGCACAAGGTGCGCAAGTGGGAGCCGGAGCCGTTTCGGTGGTTGGGGGTGCAGGGGATGTACGCGACGTACCGGGCGGCGGATCGGCGGGAGCTGGTTGGGCTCGGGGCGGAGTCGTCGCGGTTGGCACGGGTCGCGGATCGGGTGGCGGGGCGGCACTGAGGCATCGCGAGTTATCCACAGGCCCCTGAAACTCACGGGTGATGTGTCAGACCTGTGTGCGAGCATTCCCCCCAACGATCGCTGATTCATGGGGGGTTCATGACCAACGCCGAGTTCTGTCCGAGAACACGACACAGACGCCTGACCGCGTTCACCGTCCTCGTCGCCCTGCTCACCGCACTGCTGTCGCTGACCGGGGCGGGTGCCGCTCAGGCCGACGACCCCACCTGCGCACCGCTCGCGCTCGCGCCCTTCGGTGACCCCGGGGACGCCGCGGCGAAGACGACCGTCGCGCCCGACGGGAGCGTCTGCTACACGGTGACGGCGGAGGCACCGGGCCTGCATCTGGTGTCGCTGGACAACCCGAGCGGCGATCTGTACCCCCAGGTCTTCACGCCCGACGGCACCCAGATCGACTGCTACAACGCCGTGTACGCGGCGAACGGCTGGTGCGATCTGCCGTCGGCGGGCACCTACACCCTCAAGGTCCTCAACCAGGGCTGGTCGGACGCGAACACGACGGTGACCGTCGTCCCGCTGGCCTCCACGCGCGGCTGCGCGGACACCGTGGGTACCGAGTGGGACCAGCCCGACGCCGTCCGCACCTCCGTGAGCCCGGTCGAGATCGACTGCACGCCGTTCACGGCCACTGCGGGCGACCGCATCCGCCTCACCTACGGCTCGAAGGTCTACGGCACCTCGCTCGCCTGGATCACCGACGCGACCGGGGCCCGGATCTGCCCGCGCTTCCCGGAGGACGGCGAGGACAGCTGCGTCCTGCCCGCCGACGGCACGGGCCCCTACCGGGTCGTCTCCCGGGTGTCGTACGGGGAGAACGGCTTCCCCGCCGACTTCGCGGTGAAGACCCGCCGGCTGAACGACCCGCAGGGCTGCACCACGGCTCCCGTCCGCTCCTACGGCCCGCTGGCCGGCCAGGACCTGACGACGAACCCCTGCTACACGTTCACGGCCGGCGCGGCGGGCCCGTACACCGTCCACTACGTGAGCGAGAGCGGCGAGAGCGGCCCCGCGCGCGTGTACGACGCCTCGGGCAAGACCGTGTGCCAGTCCTCCACCGACCCGTGCAAGGTGCCCGGCGCGGGCACGTACACCGCGGTCCTCGACGGCTCGTACCCCTTCAACGACACCAAGGACGGCCTGATCGTCCTCGACCGCACCTCCTCCACCGGGTGCGTGCCGGTCCGAACGGGCCTGTACAAGGGCGAGTTCACCACGGCCGGGCAGTACGACTGCCTCACGCTGGACGCTCCGCAGGGTGCCTCGATCGCCGCGCTGACCCCGCTCATCGCATCCGGCGTCGACGCCGACGTCGAGGTCCTCGACCGCAACGGCACCGCGCAGTGCGGCTCGTCCGCCCTGTCCTCGGGCACCTGCGCCCTGACCGGTACGGCGCCCTACCGCGCGCTGGTCCACGCCTCCGACGGCGCGACCGGCCCGTACGGGATCGCCTTCTACCGCACGGACGCGGCGAACGACTGCCCGGTGCTGCCCGCCGGCAGCTTCTCCGCCACCGGCGCGAAGGCCACGCTCACCACCGGCGACGGCACCTTCTCGCAGTGCCTGAGCATCCCGGCGGACGCGCACACGAACGCGGAGGTCCTCCAACTGGTCGCCACCTCCGGCACGACCCTCGCGAAGTTCACCGTGCTGGACTCCACCGGCAAGCAGGTCTGCGACCGCCTCCCGACCACCAACGGCTGGACGGTCTGCTCCCTGACCCCGGGCAAGGCGCACACCGTCCTGTTCACCGGCCGCGACCTGCCCGCCTCCTACACCCTGACCCGGCGCGACATCACCGCGACCGCCGCCTCGGCGGGCTGCACGCCGACACCGGAACAGAAGGTCGGCGGCCCGTCCGTCAAGGGCTCCTACGACGCCCCCGGCACCCTGCGCTGCCACCAGATCACCACGGACGCGGCCACGGACGTCGTGCAGGTGGACGTACGGGACGCGCTCGGCACCGCGAACATCGCCGTCATGCGCGGCGACGGCACCACCGAGTGCTCCTTCCGCAACCGCTCCTGCGCGGTCACCGGGTCCACCACCCACCAGGTCCTCGTCCAGACCCCGGCCACCCTGCAGGCCGCCCCCGCGTACCACCTGGACGCCCTGCGCATCGCGACCGCCGCCGGGCCCGCGCCCGAGTGCACCAGGATCCCGTCGGTGGCCTACGGCTTCGGCCTCACCGGCACGCTCGACGAGTCGCACAGCGCGGTGTGCGTGGTGCTGCCGACCGCCGGAAGCGACCGCTTCGACACGGAGATCACGGACACCACGGGCGCGGCCGACACGGCGGTGCCCGCCCTCTACAACAGCGCCTGGGCCAACGGCTGTCTGCTGTCCACCTCCGGCGGCTACCAGTGCGCGGCCGGCGGTACGTCCACGGCGGCGAGCCCGTCCCTGCTCGTGCTCGGCATGCCGGAGAAGGCGTCCAGCACCTCCTACAGCGCCAAGTTCAACTGCTGGACCGTGCTGTGCGGCCCGGACCGGGTGAGCGTCACCGGCGTCAGCCCCAGCACCGGGGTCGCGGGCGGCAAGGTCAAGCTGACCGTCACCGGTACGGCGCTCGGCGCCGGCGCCACGGTCCGGCTCGCTCTCGCCGGAAAGACGCTGACGGCCACGACGGACTCGGTCTCGGCGGACAACCGGACCCTGACGGCGACCGTCGACCTGACCGGCGCGGCCACCGGTACGTGGAACGTCAGTGTGTTCACCAACTGCTGCGAGTACGGGAGCGGCACCTTCACCGTCACCCAGCCCACCCTGACCAACACGGCCGCCCCGAAGATCACCGGCACGGCCAAGGTCGGCGCCAAGGTCACGGCGGGGAACGGGAGTTGGTCGGCGACCCCGTCCTCGTACACCTACCAGTGGAAGGCCGACGGCAAGGCCATCTCCGGGGCGACCGCGTCGACGTACACGATCGCCGCGGCACAACTCGGCAAGAAGCTCACCGTGACCGTCACCGCCGCCAAGAGCGGCTGGACGGGCGGGACGGGCACCTCGACGGCCGCGACGGTCGCCAAGGGTGTCGCTCCCAAGTCGACCAAGTCACCGGTGATCAGCGGGACTTCGAAGGTCGGCAAGACCCTGAAGACGTCCACCGGCAGCTGGAGCCCGACGGCCACGTCGTACGGCTACCAGTGGTACGCGGGCGGCAAGGCGATCAGCGGGGCCACCAAGTCCTCGCTGGTGCTGAAGTCGGCGCAGAAGGGCAAGAAGATCACCGTGAAGGTCGTCGCGCACCGCACGGGCCACGCGGACGGATCGGCGGTGAGCAAGGCGACCAAGTCGGTCACCTGATCCGCTTCACGGACCCGCCGTTTCCACGCACCCACCGTTTCCACGACGCCCCGGCCGCTTCGGCACCGGGGCGTCGCTCATGTCACGGACTTCGACGCCGGCTCCGGCACCGCCGACTCCGCCCTGGCCCCGTGCTTCGGCGCCCGGGCCGTCACCATCAACCCCGCGACCAGTCCCGCCATCAGCATCACGGCGACGGCCCACCAGATGGCGACCGTGTAGCCGTGGACGATGCCCTTGCTGGTGATGAGGGCCTTCTGGGCCGGGGTGTGGAGGTGGGCGACGATGTAGGCCGTGCTGCTGGTGGTGGCGATCGTGTTGAGGAGGGCCGTGCCGATCGAACCGCCCACCTGCTGGGCGGTGTTGACGGTCGCGGAGGTCACGCCCGAGTCCTGCGGGGCGACTCCGGCCGTGGCGGTGGCGAAGACCGGCATGAAGATCAGGCCCATGCCGAGGCCCATCAGCAGCAGGCCGGGGAGGAGTTCGGTCGTGTAGTCCGAGTGGACCGTGAGGCGGGTGAAGAAGGACATGCCCGCCGCGGCCAGGACCGCGCCCGGCACCATCAGGGTGCGTGGTGGGACGTGGTGCATCAGGCGGGCGGAGATCTGGGTCGAGCCGATGATGATCGCGACCGTGAGCGGCAGGAAGGCCATGCCGGTCTTCACGGGGGAGTAGTCGAGGATGACCTGGAGGTAGTAGGTCATGAACAGGAACATGCCGAACATGCCGATGACGGCCAGGCCCATCGTGAGGAAGCAGCCGGCGCGGTTGCGGTCCTTGACGATGTGGAGGGGGAGGAGGGGGCTGGGGGCTCTCGTCTGCCACCACAGGAAGGAGACGAGGAGGACGACACCGGCCGCGAACAGGCCCAGGACCAAGGAATCCGTCCAGCCGCGTGGCTCGGCCTCGCTGAAGCCGTAGACGATCGCGACCAGGCCGCCGCAGCCGAGCAGGACGCCGGGTACGTCGAGGCGGGCGCCGCTGTGGCCCGGGCGGTCGTGGAGGAGGGCGAAGGCGCCGAAGACCGCGATGATCGCGATGGGGATGTTGACGTAGAGGCACCAGCGCCAGTTCAGGTACTCGGTGAGCAGCCCGCCCGCGATGAACCCGATCGCCGAACCGCTGCCCGCGAGGGCGCCGTAGATCCCGAAGGCCTTTCCGCGTTCCTTCGGGTCGGTGAAGGACGTGGTGAGGAGGGACAGCGCGGAGGGGGCCAGTACGGCGGCGAAGACGCCCTGGAGGGCGCGGGCGCCGAAGAGCATGCCCGAGGTCGTGGCCGCGCCGCCGAGTGCGGAGGCGCCCGCGAAGCCGATCAGGCCGATGATGAACGTCCGTTTGCGGCCCACCAGGTCGGCGATCCGGCCGCCGAGGAGGAGCAGTCCGCCGAAGGCGAGTGTGTACGCGGTGATGACCCATTGCCGGTTGCCGTCGGACATGCCCAGGTCGCGCTGTGCGGAGGGGAGCGCGATGTTCACGATCGTCGCGTCGAGGACCACCATGAGCTGCGCGAGAGCGATGATCACCAGGCCCCACCAGCGGCGGGGATCGGGGCCGCCGGCCGTCGTTCCGGATCCGCCTGATCCGCCTGATTCACCTGATTGGGTGACACTCATCTGGTCAGAAGACCATGAATCGGCGGGTATCGCATCCGCAGTCGTATTCGCGTGTGTGTTCGGTTGCGGACCGGTTGACGTGCTCGGTGATGTGCACGGTGGTGTGCCTGGTGGTGTGCTCGGTGATCTGCTCGGTGTGGTCATGGCTCCAGGACCACCTTTCCGGTGGTCTTCCGGTTCTCCAGCGCGCGGTGTGCTTCCGCTGCCCCGGCCAGCGGGAATCGTTCCACGGCCGGTACGAGCCGGCCGGTGGCGGCCTCGGCGAGTGCCCGTAGCTCCAGGGTGCGGATGGGGCTCGGTCCGCCGGCCTTTCGCATCGTCACGGGCCCCAGCACCTGTTCGGACACCCCTTCGGCTTCGGAGGTGTACGGCTGCCCGCTCGACCAACCGAAGACGAGGTGCCGGCCGTTCGGCCCGAGCAGGTCGACGGTCTCCCTTGCTACGGCCCCGCCCACCCCGTCGAACACGACCGTCGCGTGCCGCCCGCCCAGCCAGGCGCGTACCTTTCCCGGCCACTCCGGGTCCGTGTAGTCGACGGCGAGATCGGCGCCGTTCGCCCGCACGAGGGCGACTTTCTCCGGGCCGCCCGCGAGACCGATCACGGTCGCACCGGCCCGCTCGGCGTACTGCACGAGCAGGGTCCCGAGTCCGCCCGCGGCGGCCGGAACGACGACTACGGAGTCACTGCCCAAGTTGCTGAACTGCACGATCCCCATGGCCGTACGGCCCGTTCCGATCATCGCGACGGCCTGCGCGAAGTCCAGGTTCGCCGGGATCTCGTGGACCCGGTCGACGTCGACCACGGCCGACTCGGCGTACCCGCCCGGCGCGAACCCGAGATGCGCGACCACCCGCTTCCCGAGCCACAGCCCGGCGACCCCGTCCCCGAGCGACTCGACGACACCGGCGACCTCGCGGCCGGGGATCGTGGGGAGGGCGGGGAGTTCGGGCAGCGGGCCGCGCTCTCCCTTCCGCAGAACGGTGTCCAGGAGGTGGACTCCGGCCGCGGCTACGGCGATACGGACCTGGCCGGGGGCGGGGGAGGGGGCGTCGACGGTTTCGTAGGTGAGGTTCTCGGCGGGGCCGAAGGTGTGGAGTCGTATGGCATGCATGGGGTCACTGTTCGACCTCAAGCGCGCTTGAGGTCAAGGTGTATCGGGTTTGCGCAGGTCAGGGGGATTGTCAGTGGTGGGGTGCAGGATGGGGGCATGGCGAGGAGAGCGGCAGCGGGCGGGGCGGGTGGCACGCGTGGGACGGGGGGTTCCCGCGGTGCTGCGGGCGGAGTGAAGGGGGCGCGGCGGCCGGAGGTGCGGTTGCCGGCTCTGGAGGCTTACGGGGGTGGGGAGTTGGAGCCGGACGGGGACTACGACGGGCTGCATTTCCGGGACGAGGACTTCGTCGGGCAGGACGGCGGGGGTGCCCGGTTCATGGACTGCGCCCTGACGGACTGCGCGCTGGACGAGACGCGGCTGCATCACGCGCGCGTGCTGGACTCCGTCCTCACCGGCATACGGGGTGTCGGCACCGACCTCGCGGAGTCGACCCTGCGTGACGTCGAGGTGGTCGACGCGCGGATGGGTGGGGTGCAGTTGCACGGTGCGGTGCTGGAGCGGGTGGTGATCCGGGGCGGCAAGATCGATTACCTGAATCTGCGCAAGGCGAAGCTGCGGGATGTCGTTTTCGAGGGCTGTGTTCTTGTCGAGCCGGACTTTCTCGATGCTCGGCTGGAGCGCGTCGAGTTTGTGGACTGTGCGTTGAAGGGGGCGGACTTCACGGGGGTGTCGTTCACGGATGTGGATCTGCGGGGGGCGGTGCAGTTGGAGATCGCGCGGGGGGTGGAGCGGTTGTCGGGGGCGGTGATCAGCATGGGGCAACTGGTGGATTTGGCGCCGGTGTTGGCTGTGCAGATGGGGATTCGGGTGGAGGGGTGAGGGGGGAAGGGAAGGGGGGATTGTGAGGGGTGCCCTTTCCGAGGGGGGAGAGTAAGCCGTGTGGCTTTCGGCTTTTGAGGGGGTACAGGTTTCGACGCAGGGGGCATCAATCAGCCCGTTGGGGGTCCCCCCTCTGGGGGAGTTTGAGGACGAGGCCCCTTCAGGGCCGATGGGGGTCTGGGGGCGTAGCCGCCAGGGACGGTGCCGCCAGCTCAGGGCAACCGGGAAGTTCAGGGCGTCCAGGAAGTTCAGGGCCGTTCAGGAAGCTCAGGGCACCCGGGGAAACTTCGCCTGCAACGTCCAGATCGCCGGGTTCTCGCCCAGGTCCTCGTGCAGATCAACCAGGTCGGCGATCAGATCGTGCAGGAAGTCCCGTGCCTCGCGCCGGAGTTCGGCGTGGGAGAAGGTCAACGCCTCCTCGTCCCGCCGCATCCAGTCCGCCTCGACATCCACCCACCCGAACCGCCGCTCGAACAGCATCCGGTCGGTCGACTCCGTGAAGTCCAGTTCCGCCCGCTGCGGCCGGGACGCCCGCGACCCCGCCGGGTCCTGATCGATCCGCTCCACGATGTCGCACAGCGCCCACGCGAAGTCGAGCACCGGTACCCACCCCCAGGCCGTGGACACTTCCCGGTCCGCCTTGGTGTCGGCGAGGTACACGTCACCGCAGAACAGGTCGTGCCGCAGCGCGTGGACGTCCGCGCGCCGGTAGTCGGTCTGCGGGGGGTCGGGGAAGCGGTTGGAGAGGGCGTAGCCGATGTCGAGCACGTAGGAGATGGTGTCACGGCTGGGGAGAGCCGACGGCAGCCGGACCAACCCGCTCACGGGGCCTGGTCCGACCCGCTCACGGGGCCTGGTCCGACCCGCTCACGGGGCCTGGACCGACCCCCTCACGGGGCCTGGAGGAACCTCGCGCGGAGGCGCCGGATCAATCCCGCACGAGGCCTCGGATCAAGGCCGCATGGGGCCCGGAGATCCCCTTTCACGGGGCCCGGAGTGATCCCTCCACGGGCGCCGGAGCGACCCTTCGCAGTGCCTCCGAGCAACCCCTTCACAGCGCCCCCGTGTGCCCGTCGCCGCCCCCGCCCCCGCCCCCGTCCTTGTCCCCGTCCCGCCCGGCGACCGCCGCCTCCAGCAGAGCCCAGCCATCGACCTCCACCGCCCGCGTTTCTCCCGGCCCCGGCAGCCACCCGCGGGCCGACGCCGCGTCGAGGAGGGCGCGGACGGCGCCGGGTTCGTGGAGGTTGAGGGAGGCGCCGCGGACGTAGCCCACATCCCCGGAACCCAAGGGGGCCCCGCCCGGGACGTACCGCCCCGGCCCCGCGACGAAGACGATGCGCAGCGCCCCGCCGGTGCCGGCCGGCCGGGGATTCAGGGTGAGGGTATGGACACAGCCCACGGAGCCGCTGTCCCTGCCCCTGTCCATGCCGCTGCCGCTGCCGCTGCCGCTGTGACGGTGACTGTGACGCAGCGACCACATATACACGCGCCCATCGGCAACAAGTCGGCGGGGCTTCTTGGAAGAACGGGGCACGGACCCGAGCGTACGAGGACCGCCGTACTCCAGGACGACGAGCCCCGAACTCGTAGGATCGCGCACGTGTCCCGATCCGTACGGCCTGTTCCCACGGTCACCGCGTGCGCGCTGGCCCTCGTCCTGACGGCGTGCGGTGGAACAGGAGGCGTACAGGGCACCGCCGGCAGCGCGGGCGTAGCCGACCCGTACTTCCCCAAGGCGGGCAACGGCGGCTACGACGTGACCCACTACGCGCTGACCCTGGCGTACACCCCAGGCACCTCGGACACCCCCGATACCCCTCACACCTCAACTCCCTTGACCGGTACGGCGACGATCACCGCCCACGCCACCCAGAACCTCTCCGCCTACGACCTCGACCTCAAGGGCATGCAGGTCAACTCGCTGACGGTGGACGGCAAGAAGACCTCCTGGACCCGCACCGGCCAGGAACTGACAGTCCGCCCACCCTCCGCAATCCCCCAGGGCAAGACGTTCAGGACGACGGTCCACTACTCCGGCACCCCTGAGACGATCACCGACCCGGACGGCTCGGAAGAGGGCTGGCTCCCCACGGCGGACGGCGCGCTGGCCCTCGGCGAACCGACCGGCTCGATGGCGTGGTTCCCCGCCAACGACCACCCGTCCGACAAGGCGACGTACGACATCACGATCACCGTCCCGAAGGGGCTACAGGCGGTCTCCAACGGTGAGTTGAGGACGGAAACGACGACCCGAGCGGGCCGTACGACCTACACCTGGCGCACCACCCACCCCATGGCGACCTACCTGGCCACGGTAGCGATCGGCCACTACGACATCACCCGCACCACCACCAAGAACGGCCTCCCCGTGTACGTGGCGGTGGACCCGCAGGAGGCGGCAGCGAGCCGCAAGGTGCTGGCGGAGATCCCCGAGATCATGGAGTGGGAGGAGTACAACTTCGGCCCGTACCCCTTCTCCTCCACCGGCGCGATCGTCGACCGCCGAGGCGACGCGGGCTACGCCCTGGAGACCCAGACCCGCCCGTTCTTCCCCGGCGCCCCCGACACCGCCACCCTCGTCCACGAACTCGCCCACCAGTGGTACGGCGACTCCGTCACCCCGAAGTCCTGGCGCGACATGTGGCTCAACGAGGGCTTCGCGACCTACGCGGAGTGGCTCTGGTCGGAGGACCACGACGGCGACACCGCCCAACAGACCTTCGACGCCCTCTACAAGGGCACCTACTTCGCCGACAGGTCCGACGACGAGGCGATCTGGTCCTTCCCTCCGGCCCACCCCACCTCCGCCGCCCACATCTCCGACAGCCCCGTCTACGAACGCGGTGCGATGGTCCTCCACAAGATCCGCCGGACGGTCGGCGACGCACGTTTCTACGACATCATCCAGGGCTGGGCAGCCACCCACCGCTACGGCAACGCGAACACGGCGGACTTCACGGCGTACGTGGAGAAGATGGCACCGGGCAAGGACTTCAGCGAAATCTGGAAGGACTGGCTGTACGGGAACGGAAAGCCGGCCCGCCCCTGACGGACGAACGATCCACCAGCTACAGGCTCGTCGTACGTCCTCATCGCCCCTACGAACAGGGCGAGTTGGAGGCCGCGGTCGTACGGGATGCGCTCACCGGAGACGAGGCGCGTGATGCCGCGCTCGAACTGGGACCCGGTCCGCGAGTGAGAGCAGGGCGCGCGCCGCCGCGATCCGCAGCTCGGCGGCGCCCCGTTCGTCGACCGTGTCCCGACTGGCCCCGACCGCGTCGGCGAGCTGGCCGAAGGTGTCGTCCTGGCCGAAGAACCGGGCGGTGGGGTCGGCGGCGGGATCCGGGAGGATCGCGGTCCGGCTGCCAACGGCCCGTGGTGTCCGGCGCGGGGTCATCCATTCCCCGCCTCCTCTCCCGTCCCCTCTTCCGCCCCTTCCCCTTCCTCCAACTCGTCGAGCAGCCCGGCGAGTTCGGGCAGCCAACCGAACTCGGTCGCGCCACGCAGCTCCTCCCGCGTCCACCACCGCCAGGCGAGGATGCCGTCCTCGGCGTGGGCGGTGGCGAGGTCGGGGCCGGTGGGTTCGCGGTGGGGGCCGTGGGTGACGTAGATGTGCTCGTGCTGCCGGATGTGGATGCCGACGCGGGTGAAGTCGCGTTCCCGGGTGCAGAGCAGGGGGCCGGTGGTCAGGTCGGTCCAGCCGGTCTCCTCGCGGAGTTCGCGCAGGGCGCCCTCGCGCGGGGTCTCGTCTCCCTCGATGCCGCCGCCGGGCAGCGCCCAGAAGGTGCCGTTCGCGGAGTCGTCGTGCAGGAAGAGAAAGACGGAGCCGGCGGGGTCGAGTACGGCGATGCGGGCGGCGCGGCGGAGTTTGCGGAGCTGCTTGCGCAACACGGCGCAGGGGCGGCCGAGTTGACGGTCCGGGCGGTGGTCGATGACGTCGTAGCCGAGGGCGGTCCAGAAGGCGAGGCCGTCGGGGTTGTTGTCAAGGACGGCGAGGCGTACGGCGGTTCGGCCGGCCTCGCGGAGACGGTCCTCGACGAGGGACGCCAACTGTCGTCCGTGTCCCTGTTGTTGCTGCGTTGCGTCGATCATCAGCAGCCCGATCCAGGGGTCTTCGTCGTCCGGGTCGGGATGCGTCCCGAGGGTGATCGCGATCCCGACGAGCCGCCCGGCGCTGCGGGCGAGCAGTACCTCGACGTCCGGGTCGGCCAGTTCGTCGGCCAGCGCGGTCGCCACCTGCTCGGGCCGGATGTCCTCCGGGTCCGGGAAGTCACCGCTCAGGGCGTGGAACGCGTGGTTCGAGGCGTAGAGGGCGGTCAGCTCGGTGAGCAACTCGCCGGGGAGCGCGCCGGCCTCGGTCGGCGTGAGCGGTTCGAGGAACATGGGGGCACGCTAGCGGCCGGGGGCTCCGCCGAGCTCGAACCAGATCTGTTTGGCGGGGGTGCCGTGTGCGGTGGCGCCGCGTTGTCCGCCCCAGTCCCGGGCGAGTCCGGTGAGCAGGAGCAGGCCCCGGCCGTTCTCGTCGTAGGCGTCGCATGCGTTTCCGGGTTTCTGTCGGGGGTCGGAGTCGAGGGCGTCGTCGTAGACCGAGACGCGTAAGCGGTCGTGGCGCAGGACGACTTCGAGGCGTACGGCGAGGGAGTCGGTGTGGAGGTTGACGTTCGTGACGATCTCGGAGACCAGGAGTCTGGCGGTGTCGGCGTGGTGGGTGCGGCCGGTGACCTGGAGGAGGAGGGCGACGAGGTCTCGGCAGATTTTGGGGCTGCTCGAAGAGTCGGAGCGGTCGTCGGTCACGCTACGGGTACTCCCCTTCACCTGCGAAGAGTTCATCGAGGCGACGGACGCCCCTACGTACGCTGGGGGAGTCGTACCCCAGCTCGACACTGTCCAGTTGGACAGTCCTACGGGATCTTTCTACCTGGGGGCCGAGGTGCGGCTGAACAAGTACCGGATGCTGCTCGACATCGCCGAGCGCTCGTCGTTGAGCGAAGCGGAGTCGCGGCAACTCATCCACCACATTGCCCGAGAACTCTGAGAGGCCCCGTCTTGTCCGTGCAGTGGCAGAAGTCGTCCTTCTCCGGCGTGGAGGGCGGCAACTGTCTCGAACTCGCCCACCACGAAAGCCGAATACTCCTCCGCGAGAGTGAAGCCCCCGGCGACTGCGGTCTTCGGAGCTGAGCGGTGCAGCCCTCCACCGACGCCCCGCCACACCCTTCCTGCAGAAATGTGACACTTCGCCAAAATCTGTAACACTTCTGCGCCCCACCCACCTCGGGGCCTTGGACGTGTGCAAGACCACCCTCGTCGTATTCCTGCATTTCGCCGGAGACGGAGAACTCTCGCCGGACGGCGACGAAGTCCTCCAGGATCGAGAACGGTGTGCCGCGTGTGCGGCGCGGAAGACGAAGTCGCCGAATTGATCGCCATGGCACGCGGCATAGGACTCCGTCCTGCCGCTGTATGAGCGGACACGGAGGTTCCGTTTCTACCGGTCGTGGGTTGTCCCCGGGTTGTTGCGGACACCCGACTATGCCTGCGCGGTGCTGTCGACGGTCGCTTCGCTTCGAGGCGCTCCAGGGGACGTCGCCGATGCCGTCGGAGTGAGGATGGCGCGTCAGCGAATCGTTCACAGCGGTCGCTGCTTCGCCTTCATCATCGAAGAGTGGGTCCTGCGGACCGTCGTAGGGGATTCCACGGTCATGGCCGCTCAACTCGGGCAACTCATTCCGAATCCCTATGGGAATTCCTCGCGGACGCGCCTGGCCGACTGAGTCGTTCTCGGTTTTCGACGACGAGAGCCGAACTGGCGGCCAACGCGCCGTCTATGGGACCCACGCGAGCAATCTGATCGTCGCAGCCGATCGTGGATCCGTAAGTTCCCTCCTCTTTACGGTCGTTGTGTCGCTCAGATCGGCCGGGGAGGCCAACCATGCAGACACAGAAACCGTAGGGATACCGCTTGACGGAGGCTACCGGCCGAACCGGTCGCCGAGCCCGGCTGCGCGTCCTGTGGGTGACCACAGTGCAGTGTCGGACCGCAACGTCGAGTTGCGCGCGCATCGAGCCGAGGCTCACTGAGGTCTTCTCAGCAACGTGATGGTTGCGGTGGGTGAATCACCCGGCGTGCCCGGGACGGTGACCTGGCGTCAGATATGCATGAAGCCCTTGACAGGAACACATCTGCCAAGATCACGTTCCGTATAACCAGAGGCTCCAAGTGTCGTACGCCGGGCCACATCCACGCTGGAGAACGTCATGTCTCGTGATCGGGGTCGAGCACCACCATAAACCTGTTGCCTTCCGGATCCGTCATCAGGGCGTGCATGCAATCGTGAGGTTCCACGAGAGACGCACCCTTGGCGATCAGCGTCTGAACCTGTTCGGCGATCGTTCCGACGAGGACCGTGACGACCGGTAGTACAGCCGGAGATTCCGCTTCGCCGACGCTGTACCCACCCCAACCCGGGATGCTGCCCCAGAACTTGATCATTTTCTCTGGGTCTACTGCTTCAAAATGAACGTGCATGCTGCTGCCTCACTTTCATCTGTGCGACCGAAGCCGAAAACGGCCTACCGAATCAATCCGGCAGGCCGTTACGGGTGAACGGAATTCAGCAGTCAATCACGGTGTTGCTCGTGTCTGCGATTCCCGGTTCGCTGAAGCGTCCCTCGTATTCGACCTGCAAGGTCACCTGAGTGTTGTACGTCTCCTTCTCTCCATCATGCACGCACGTGAGCCCTGGAGTGGTGTAGCGCCCGCTGCACTTGGTCCATCCGCTGTCCTTGTGCTTCACCGCGCGCCAGTACCCGTCGCGCACGTACTCCTGAAGATCGACCTGGGCCCGGCACTGGTCGGGTGCCGGAGTTGAGCAACCCGTGTAATGGCCCTGGGCGTAAAGTGGACCGCCTTGGGTGACCTGGAACGGTTTCTCACCCTGGAACGTGCACCACACGGGAAAGGCAGCAGGCTTCGCGACGGCCCTTCCCGTGCTGCTGCTCGGAGCAGCCGACGCCGTGGCAGCCGACACCAGCAGGGCCCCCGCCGCGAGAAGTGGGACGATAAAACGCGCCTTCATTTCTCCCCCTAAGAAGAATCGAACACGTGTCGAACCATCACCCTCATGGAGCCACAGGCGCCACACAAGATCCGTGGCCTGAACTTTCCGCTGTTTGTCCGGTTCCCAGTCGCGGAATTGGCCGTTCCTCCCATCCGCTGGCGGCGAGCCCGTAGAAATAGACGAAGCACGCGCCGGCCGCCACGCAACCCGGTTCACTCAGGCAGCGCGCGGACCGCTCGCATGCCAGTCTCACGCTGGTGCGCTACCCCCCTCTCCTGCATCCGCTTTGCTGGAGGCTCCCTCCACCTCACCTTGTTCCCGAGAGCCCTCTCTTTTAGCAGGCGGAGCATCGGACTCCCTTTTGGTGATGTGCATTGCGGTCTCAAGAACAGATTCAATGATTCGCTGACGAAGACCCTCTTGTAGATCTGTTTTCGCCATCCGTTCCGCCGTCAGGTAATACCCGGTAACGACAGGCTGATCGAAATACCGACTCAGTTGATCGATGGACTTCTCATACATGCGCATGTAGGTGCGATTGATGTAAGCAGCTACGGCGGTGGAGATGGCGGCAATAACACCGCTAAACGCTTTCGCATTAGGGCCATCATATTGGAGGCCGACCCACAGGCATACACCTACTGCCACTAGACCCGCCGTCGCAGCCAACTGGCCCGACCGGAATGAGTGGTCAGCTTGCTTGGTGACGATGTCGTGATATCGGAGAACTTCTTGACGATTCAGCTCGGACAACATCCCTAGCTGACGATCATCGCCTCGGAGTTCATTGAGCAGCTGGTCTTCACGGCGGGGGTCGAATTGCGTTGACGCGGTACCGAGCAAGATTGCCGAGCACGCGAATGCGAGCAGACCGAACAGAACGCCAACGGGAACGGTGAACCAGTACGAAGCGTCAGCGATCCAGCCGAAAAAGATAACCAGCCCTGCGGACACCACGGTAGTGAGAATAACCGCGATTTCGGACTGCTTTGCAGATACATAGGTTTCAGTTCTGGCCATGCTTGCTCTCCCCCGAGCGCGGACGTGATGAGGAAGCTAGCACTCCGAGCTACCGGGCAACTCCGTTTTGCAAGGTTGCAATCTCCGCCCGAAGTCAGCGGAGCATCAGCCCGAGGCATCCTCCAGACATTGCCTCGCTAAACGACAAGGCGCTCATGGAAGTCTTCTCGGCAACGTGACGGTTGCGGTGTGTGATGATGCCGGACGGCGGGATGGTGACTCGGTGTCAGACATGAGTGAAGCCCCTGGTAGGAACGGGTCTGCGAAGATCACGTTCCGTACAACCAGAGGCTCTACGTGGCGTCCCGTATCACCTACACCGCCGTGCTCGATGTCCGCAGGGCGACCGCCGAGCATCTCGCGAAGCTGCTGCGCGGGCACCGCGAGCAGCTCGGGACCCGCAAGGGCACTCGCGCGCTGGGCGTCTTCAAACAGGCGGTGCTCGTGCTGCGCTGGTTCGTCGACGGTACCCGGCTGGTCCAACTCGCCAGGGACAACGGCATCTCGGTACCGACCGCCTACCGTTACCTGCACGAAGGGCTGACGGTGCTCGCCGACCACGCGCCCGATCTGCCCATCGCGCTGGAGAGGGCGGCGGCGGCCGGGTGCACCCACCTCAGCCTGGACGGCACGGTCATCATCACCGACCGCGTGGCCGCCGCCGGCCCCAACGGAGCGGACCTGTGGTGGTCGGGCAAGCACAAGCACCACGGAGGAAACGTGCAGGTCATCGTCGCCCCGGACGGCTGGCCCCTCTGGGTCTCCCCGGTCCGCCCGGGCCGCGAGCACGACACCACCTGCGCACGGGCCCACGGACTGGTCGACGCCCTGAACCGGCTCGCCGCCACCCTGGGCGTCCCTACCCTGACCGACCTCGGCTACGAGAACGCCGGGCCCGGCTTCCGCCACCCGGTCAAGAAGCCCAAGGGCGGTGAACTCGCCGAGCCCGACCAGGCGTTCAACGCCGTGGTCCGAGGCGTCCACGCTGTCGCCGAACGTGCCAACGCCCTGCTGAAGGTCACTTTCAAGGCCCTGCGCAGGGTCAGCCTCGACCCCGCGGCCATCACCCGCATCGCCCGAGCCGCCCTCGTCCTGCTCCAGTTCGAGCGCGGCCGCACCGCCTGAACGAAGATCACAAAACGTCACGAGGCGTTACCGAGAAGAGTTCGCTGACGGACATGCGGCCCTTCCTCCTTCACCTCCCGTCCGGCAAGGGACGGCGGCGGCCGGATGTGGCCGTGACAGACGATCAGGAAGGTGTGGTGACGCTCAGTTCTCGACGGAACCGACCTGTACGCCCTCGACCTCAGCGGAACCTCGTTCGTGAAGGCGTGCGGCGGCCCGTGCACCGAAGGGTGCGTGCCCCTGGCCCGGATCGGCGCGGGGCCGCTGCGGTTCACCACGGACGAGCTGGACGCGGCCGGGATCGACCCGCCCCCCATGGAGTGCCGCGCACATAGGAATTCGGTAAGGGAACATAATTCAACCCTCACCTCCCCTCTTGAATTCGGCAACTCCCGCCCCCGTACTACCGGTTGCCAACTCCGAGAAAGGGGAACGCCGTGTCCTTCGCGAAGATCGCTCTGGCCAAGAAGGCCAAGAAGAAGGAATGTGCCAAGGAGGCGCATCACAAGCACCACGAGAAGAAGCACCACCGGAAGCACAAGAAGCACGGTAAGTGACCGCCGTGCCGGGGTCCGCCCGCCCAGCGAGTGTGGACCCCGGCACGCACCGGGACTGGACGGCGGCGGCAGCCGAGGAGCGCCGTCCGTCCCGGCTGCGGCACGCCCGCATCTCCCCCCTCGCCGCCTTCCGCACCTTCTGGCCGCTGGCCCGCGGCAACCGCGTCGCCGTCCTCTCCTCGGCGGCGCTCCTCATCGCCTCGTCCGCCGCCGACGCCGCCGCGATCGCCATCGCGGGCCGGCTCACCGACGACGTCCTCACACCCGGTGACCTCACCGCCTTCTGGGGCCCGGCCACGCTCTGGCTGGGGCTGGCCGTCGTGGGCGCCGTGGCCTCCGCCGCGGGCAGCTACCTGTCCGGCTGGACCAGCGAGCACTTCCTCCTGGGCCTGCGCGACCACGTCTTCCGGCACCTCCAGGCCATCCCGCCGGACACCCTCGACCGCTACGGCACCGGCGACCTGGTCGCCCGCCTCACCGGGGACATCGAGGTCGTGGAGACCCTGGTCGCCTCCGCCCCCGTCGAGCTGATCACCTCCGCCGCGGGCGCCCTCGTCTTCGCCGCCGCCGCGTTCTGGACCAGCTGGCAACTCGCGCTCATCACCCTCGCCGCAGCCCCCCTGATCTGGATCGGCGCCCGCGTCTTCGGCACCCTGATGCGCACCGCCAGCCGTGCCGAACGCGACAGCAACGGACGGCTCGCCTCCCTCCTGGAGGAGAGCCTCGCCAACATGCCCCTGGTGCAGGCGTACGGCCGCCAGCAGGCGGAGCGCACCAAGGTGCACCGCGAGGGACGCACCTGGATGCGCGCCGGACTGCGGCAGATCAGGCTGTCGTCCGTGTACGGCCCCCTCGGTGAACTCCTCGAAACCGTCAGCGTGTTGGCGGTGATCGGCGCCGGGGCGTGGCAGATCTCCGAGCACCACCTCACCGTGGGCGGCCTGCTCGCGTTCGCCGCGTTCCTCAGCTACCTGCACCCGCGCCTCCAGGAACTCGGCGAACTCCTCGTCGGCGCCTCCACCGCGACCGCCACCTGCGAGCGCCTGATCGAGCTCCTGCGCACCACCCCCACCCCCGAAACGGCCCCCCGCCCCGACACCCCACCGCTCCCCGAGCCCGTACGCGGCGCCGTCACCTTCCAGGACGTCGACTTCTCCTACCCGGGCGCGGCAGGCCCCGTACTCCACCGCGTCCGCCTCGACCTGCCCCCGGGCCTCCTGATCGCCGTCACCGGCCCCAGCGGCGCCGGCAAGTCCACCCTCGGCAAACTCCTGCTGCGCTTCCACGAACCCACCCGGGGCCGCATCCTCCTCGACGGCCGCGACATCGCCGAACTCCCGCCCGACGAGGTCCGCCGCCACATCACCCTGCTCCCGCAGGACAGCATGCTGTTCGACGACACCGTCCGCGCGAACATCGTCTACGGCTGCCCGGACGCCGCCGACAGCGAAGTGCTCGCCGCCGCCGTCGCGGCCGACGCGCACGGATTCGTCAGCGCGCTGCCCGAGGGCTACGACACCCCGGTCGGCAAGCGCGGCAACAACCTCTCCGGCGGCCAGCGCCGCAGGATCGCCCTGGCCCGTGCCATGCTGCGCACCGCGCCCGTGCTCGTCCTCGACGAACCCACCACCGGCCTCGACGACGCGGCCACCGCCCGCATCATGGCCCCCCTGCGCCACCTCACCGCCGGCCGTACGACGTTCCTCATCACCCACGACCGACGGCTGACCGCCCTGGCGGACCTCGTCCTCCACCTGGCCGACGCCACGGTCGTGGTGGCGTCCGACCGCGCGCTCACCGGAACGGAATGTTGAGCCAAGGACTCCCGGGTTCGGACATCAGGATCCGGTGCGCCGACACCATGTCCTGGTACCAGTCCCCGAACTCCTCCTCGTCGAAGTGCAGGCAGCGGCCCAGGATGTAACCGGCGGAGAAGTCGGCCCAGGAGCGGTAGGCGAGGGATGCGGCCCGGCCGGCGCGGACGACGGCCGACTCCGTCTCCGGGAGGGTGGCGAAGCGGGCGCCCAGGCCCCAGCGGGCCATCTTCGAGGCGCGGCCGAGGTCCCAGGCCTCCACCGAGGTGACGTAGCGGTTCTCGGCGAGGATGCCGTCCGCCCGCATGCGGGCCTCGTAGCGGGTGATGCGGCCGATCAGGCGTTGTACGCCCTCCACCCGCGCCTCGGTCTCCGATGCGGGGCGGGGGTCGGTTTTTGTGACGCCGTCCTCCGTGATCACCGTGGAGCCTTCGGAGTTGGCTCGGATGACGGTGGCCACCGCCTGGCGCCAGTAGCCCGTGTCCACGTGGCCGCCGAAGTCGCGGGCGATCGTGCGGCGCAGGCTCAGCGCGAACTCCCATACGGAGCTGGACGCTTCGCAGGCGAGCAGGTTGCGCAGGTGGTGCTGCCACTCGGCGCGGGTGCTGATGCCCCACCACTCGCGAAGGCGCCGGCGCTCGCCGTCGTAGCCGCTGCCGTGCCAGGCCGGCGCGTTCCAGAGGGAGCCGTTGCTGACGCAGAGGAGGGCTCCGCAGGCCAGGCCGTGGGCCACGGGGCCGTGGAGTGCGCCGCCGACGTGGAGCGCGCGCAGGCGCATGGCGGTGGAAGGGGTGCCGATCCGCTCCGCCGCGCGTGACCAGTCCGTCGTGCCCAAGGGGCCGTAGGGGAGGGCCAGTTCGCACGGAGTGCCGGGGTTGATGACGATGGCCGGCGGGCAGCGCGGGTTCCAGGCCTCCGCGATCCAGTGCAGCGACGCGCGGGAGTACACCAGGTCGGGGCGGGGCGCGGGCAGCATGCCGTCCGTGAGGAGTTCCCAGCGTTCCGCGCCGGTGCGGGGGTCGCGGGCGAACGTGCGGTGCGTACGGTCCGGTCGGTCGTCGTAGGACTCGCGGGACATCACGTAGTAGAGGCGGACCCGGGCCAGTACGTCGTAGTACGCGGGCCGGTCGCCGCGCGCTCTCGCCTCGGCCAGTGCGCGTTCCGTCTCGGTCGGCGGGGTCCAGGCGGGCGGTGGGGGAGGCCCGAAACCGGCGGGGGACGGTCCGAACGACATAGGGCTCGCTGTCCTTCCAGGTGCCACAACCGCTGTTGATCCCGGCACATTGCCATACGGGGCTGAGACACCCCTGTGCGGCCCCCGCGCCCTGTTCCCTCAACTCCCGGCCCGCGCGCCGCGTTCCCTCAACTCCCGGCCCCCGGTGCCGCGTTCCCCGACTCCCGGTCCGCCGCGCCGCGTTCCCGCACATGCCGAAGCCCCCGGCCGCAACCGCGGCCAGGGGCCTCACACACGGCACTGCATACGACCGCCGTGAACGTCAGACGTTCACGCCGAAGTCCTGCGCGATACCGACCAGGCCCGAGGCGTAACCCTGGCCCACCGCGCGGAACTTCCACTCCGCGCCGTTGCGGTACAGCTCGCCGAAGACCATCGCCGTCTCCGTCGCCGCGTCCTCGGAGAGGTCGTAGCGGGCGATCTCGGCGCCGCCGGCCTGGTTCAGGATGCGGATGTACGCGTTGCGGACCTGGCCGAAGTTCTGCGAGCGGGTCTCCGCGTCGTAGATCGAGACCGGGAAGACGATCTTCTCGACGTCCGCCGGGAGGCCGGCCAGGTTGACGTTGATCGCCTCGTCGTCGCCCGCGCCCTCGCCCGTGCGGTTGTCGCCGGTGTGGACGATCGTCTGGTCCGGGGTCGACTTGTTGTTGAAGAAGATGAAGTGACCCTCCGAGTAGACCTTGCCCTCGGGGTTGACCGCGATCGCCGAGGCGTCGAGGTCGAAGTCCGTGCCGGTGGTGGTGCGGACGTCCCAGCCGAGGCCTACGGTGACGGCGGTCAGGCCCGGGGCCTCCTTGGTGAGCGAGACGTTGCCACCCTTGGACAGGCTTACAGCCATTGTTGGGAGTCCTTCCCTCGTTGCGGTGCGGGCTTCGTACTGAGGACGAAGCTACCGGTACCTGTATGAACGCCAAGAGGGGTACCGAAGGTTCCAGGCGACTTTACTTTCTTTACCCGCGCCCCCTCGGCACTCCGCGGGACTCCTGTGGAAATGGGAGTGACGTGGACCGGACAGCTGGGCGACCATGGGGACATGTCCGGTCCCTATCCCGTCCGCGGCTCCGTCTCCCTGCCCGAGGCCGAGCTCATGTGGCGTTTCTCGCGGTCGTCAGGGCCGGGTGGGCAGCATGTCAACACCAGCGACTCCCAGGTGGAGCTGCGGTTCGACCTGGCCAGGACCGAGGCCCTGCCCCCGGTGTGGAAGCAGCGCGCGCTGGAACGGCTCGCCTCGCGGCTCGTCGACGGCGTCGTCACCGTACGGTCCTCCGAGCACCGGTCCCAGTGGCGCAACCGCGAGACCGCCGCCGTACGCCTCGCGGCGCTGCTCGCCGAGGCCACCGCACCGCCGCCGAAGCCGCGCCGGGCCACCCGTATTCCGCGCGGTATCAACGAACGCCGGTTGCGGGAGAAGAAGCAGCGCTCCGACACGAAGCGGGGGCGGAACGGGCGGGGCTGGGGGTAGGGCCGGCCTCGCCGGACGCGAACCTCGTCCGGCCGCGCGCCTACGACAGCTCCAGCACCCCGACCGTCTCGCCCTCGCTCAGCTCCCCGTTGGGCCGGAACCCCAGCCCCAGGTAGAACTTCGCCGGGCCCAGTGGCCCCTCGTGCCACGTCACGTACAGCTCCTTGCCGCCCCGGCGGCGGATCTCCGCGGCGACCGACTCCACGGCGAACCGGCCGTATCCGCGCCCCTGTTGGTCCGCCGCGATGTTCAGGCGCCACAGACCGGAACGGATGACGGTGCCGTCCAGGTTCCAGTCGATGTCGAAGAAGGCCATGAGGAAGCCGACCGGCCGGTCCTCGTCGACGATCAGGCGCGGCCAGGCGGTGCCCTGATGGACGTAGGCCTCGGCGAGGGACTTCATGACGGGGGAGACCGCGAACTCCTGGTCGGGGCGGACCCGAATGCCCACGGCGGCCTCGAAGTTGCTCGGGCTGATCTCTTCGAGGCGGGGTCCGGGCCCGGCGGTGGTGTTCGTCGTCATGCGTGCACGGTAAAGGGGTCGATCACCGGCGGGCCACCGAATTGGCCGTCACCCCAACTGCCGTCACCCCAACTGCCTTTACCGGCCCGGAAATCCGTCCCCCCGCCCCCCGGTGCTTACCCCAACTGCCGGTACCGCCCCCGGAAATACGCCAGCGGACCCCCCTCCGCACTCCCCACCTCCGCCGTCAGCACCCGCCCGATCACCAGCGTGTGATCCCCCGCCGGAACCCGCTGTTCCGTCCGGCACTCCAGCGTGGCCAGAGCCCCCCGCACCAACGGCGCCCCGGACGCCTCCCCGTGGACGTAGGGGATGTCGTCGAAGAGCAGCCGGTCGCTGATGCGTCCCTTCATGGCGAAGCGGCCCGCGATGTGGCGCTGGCTCTCGGAGAGGACGGAGACGGCCCACAGGGGCTGTTCGTCGAGGAGGTCGTCCATGCGGGAGCCGTTGCGGAGGCTGACCAGGACCAGGGGCGGGTCCAGGGAGACCGACATGAACGCGGTCGCCGTCATGCCCACGTCCTCGCCGACCGGGGCCTGGGGGTCGTCCGGGTCGTAGGGCTCCTCGTGCGCGGTCACCAGGACCACACCGGCGGCCAGTCGCGCGAGGGCGGCGCGGAACTCGTCGTTGCTCACCCCCACAGCATGCCCGGAGGGAACGGTCTCGGTGATCGACGCGGTGTTCAGCACAATCGAAACGCTAGCCTCGTACGTCCGCGCACCACATCGGACCTGCGGCCCACTCGGGTCCTAGGACCAATGGCCCACGCGGCCGAACATCGTCGTGCATCATGTCCACACACCCGCACAGTTTGCGTTCAGTTAACGCACAGGGAAAAAGCAGAAACTCCACTCAATTGTTCATCTTCTGCTGTGACTTGAGTCACAAGGGGTAGTAATTGTTGACCCTGTGTACCGAGTGGGCAGCGCGCTGTGATTCAGTGGCGGGGAAGATGACCCTTGATTCACTGCGAGGTCTCGGGGGGAGGGCGAGTATGGAGACCGAGTCCGAACCCTACGTCCGTCTTGCGACCCTGCGACAACTGCACACGGTCATGGCGGACATGAACACCGCCCGCAGCCTTGCGGACACCCTGCAGACCGTCGCCGACGGCGTCGTCAAGGGGCTCGGGTACGAGCTGGCGTGCGTCAACCTCGTCCGCCCCGACGGCGACCTCGTCGTCGCCGCCTTCGCGGGCAACTCCGCCGCCGAGTCGCTCATCGCCGGCCGCGTCGGCTCGCGCACTTCCTGGGAGCGCCGGCTCGGCATGGGCGAGGCCTGGGGCGACCTCCGGTTCATCCCGCACACCGAGGGCTGGGTCCTCGACGAGGACGACGTACCGCAGTGGTACACCGACGGCCCCGCACCCCGCTTCGAGGACGAGTGGCACCCGTCCGACCGGCTGTTCGCGCCCATGTACACCCCCGGCGTCTCCGGCGGCTCGTGCGGCGAGCTGATCGGCGTCCTGTCCGTGGACCGCCCGCGCAACGGCCGGCGGCCGGGCGCGTGGGGGCGCGAAGCGCTCCAGATGTACGCGTTCCAGGCGGCCATAGCGATCAGCAACGCCCGGCTGCGCGCCAACATGCAGCGCGCCCTGGTCCGCCTGGAGCGCGAGCAACAGGCCCTGCGCGCAAGCGAGGAGAGCTTCCGGCAGGCCTTCGAGTACGCCCCCTCCGGCATGGCGATAGCCGAGATGGGCGGCGACCAGCACGGCCGAATACTGCGGAGCAACGACGCCCTGTGCCGCCTGCTGGGCCGCCCGGCGTCCGCGATGCGCCGCTACTCCTTCTCCGACCTCGTCCACCCCGAGGACATAGGCACCCTGCTGAGAACGTCGGCGGAGGGCGGACGCGCGGAGCTCCGCCTGGGCCGCCGGGACGGCACGTACGTCTGGGTCTCGCTCCGCAACTCCGTCGTCGCGGACGCCGCCGACGGACCGCGCTTCCTCCTCTCGCACGTCGAGGACATAGAGGACCGCAAGCGCCGCGAGCTGCAACTCGCGCACCGCGCCGCGCACGACGCGCTGACCGGCCTGCCGAACTCGGCGGAGCTGCGCACCCGCCTCTCCGCCCGCCTCTGCCAGCGCCCGCAGGCCACCCACCCCGGCGAGATCGAGTCCATCGACGCCGCGTACGGACATCCGGCCTACGACGCGAACGGCCACGGCTTCGACTTCCGCCCCGGCGCCGACCTCCTCGACGCCTACGACCACCACGTCCACACCATCGCCCCCGAGGGCGAGCGGGACGACGGCACCAAGGGGCTCGCGGTGCTCTTCTGCGACCTCGACGGCTTCAAGTCGATCAACGACCGGTTCGGGCACAACGCGGGTGACGCCGTCCTCATCGAGGTCGCCCGGCGGCTCGGCCGGGCCGTACGCGACGGCGACACGGTGGCCCGGCTCGGCGGCGACGAGTTCGTCGTCCTGGCCGACGGACTCGGCAAGGCCGACGCCGCCGACCTCGCCGTACGCCTGCGGAACGAGATCATCCAGCCCATCCGGGTCGACGGCCGCGGTATGCGGGTCGGGGCCAGTTTCGGTATCGGGTGGGCCCACTGCGGCATGACGGCGGACGAGGTCCTGAAGTCCGCTGACGAACGGATGTACATCGAGAAACGATCTCGTCCCAAACAGCACAGACGCGCGGGATGATCTCCAGGTCAGAGGTTTGATGCGGCGTGAGTCACCCGTTTGGACGACGCGGAGCGGGTAGGCTCGCAGTTCTCCAGACGTATCGACGACGTGTCTGAGAGACGCATCTGAAGCTGACGTATCTGCACCCGCACCTGTTGAGGAGTACCTAGGGATGACGCCCGGCAACAACGGCGCGAGCACGCCCGAGGACGACGACCCGTTCGGCTACCTGTACGAGGACGGCCAGGCCAACGGCGCCCAGCCGCCGTCCGGCGGTGGCTACGGCTACCCGGGTTCGGTCAACCGAGTGCGCCCGGTGGGCGAGCGCCAGTACGGCGGCCAGCAGGCCGCCGCGGCCCCCACCGCCCAGTACCAGCAGCCCTACGGCCAGACGGTCCCGCAACAGCAGCCCTACGGCGCCCAGCCCAACGCCCACTACCAGGCCCCGGAGACCTTCCCCGGCGGCCCCCCGTCCGGCCAGCAGCCCCCGTCCTACAACAACGGCGGCGGCAACGGCCGGGGCCGAGGCCCCAACACCAAGGGCCTCCTGATCGGCGCGATCGCGGTCGTCGCCGCGGTCGTCATCGGCATCAGCGTGGCGATGATGAACGGCAACGACGACAAGAAGACGGGCAACGAGGCGGGGTCGACGCCGTCGGCTTCGCAGAGCGCTTCGTCGAGTCCGTCGCCGAGCACGAGCACCGGGGACGAGGCGGAACTGCCGAAGATCGACGCCAAGGCCCTTCTGCTGGGCGGCGGCGCCGTCACGGCAACCGACGTCGACGGCGCCAAGGCCGCCGGCGGTGTCTACGTGTCGGGGTTCAACGCGGTCGGCGCGTCCGTGACATGGAACATGAGCGGCCTCGCGAAGAGCGGCAACTACCGCCTGTACGTCAACTACGGCGTGCCCGGCAAGAACGCCACCGCCACGCTCACGATCAACGGCACGGCCCAGTCCCGCGCTCTCAACCTGGGCAACTTCGCGAAGGCCGCCGATGGCGACTACGAGAAGGGCTGGACGGAGACCTGGGCGTCCGTGCAGCTGAACAAGGGCTCCAACACCGTCAAGATCTCCTGCGAGCAGGGCAACCAGTGCGACGTCAACTTCGACCAGCTGTACCTGGTCAAGGCCTGACTCACGCCGCGCTGACCTCCCTCGTCACCGCGACCCGCCCCAGCAGCTCCTCGTACGCCGCGCGGTCGAACTCGCCCGCCACCGGCGCCAGTACGGTCGCCGCCGACAGGGCGACCGCCCGTGCCAGTCGGTCCGGCCAGGGCAGGTGTTCCACCAAGCCCGACAGCAGGCCCGCGACCGCCGAGTCGCCCGCGCCGGTCGGGTTGCCGTGGATGCGGGTCGGAGGTGTCGCGTGCCAGGTGGCCTCCGGAGTTGCCGCCAGGAGGCCCCGCGCGCCCAGTGAGGTGACCACCGTTCGGGCGCCCCGGCGGCGCGCGTCCTGGGTGGCGCGCAACGGGTCGTGGGAGCCGGTGAGTTCGGCGAGTTCGTCGGTGTTGGGCTTGAGCAGGTCCGGTCGGGCGGCCACCCCGCGCCGCAGCGGCTCCCCGCTGGTGTCGAGCAGCACCGGCACCCCGGCCGCCCGCGCACTCTTTATCAGCACCGCGTACGCGCCCACCGGCACTCCCGGCGGCAGGCTTCCGCACAGGGCCACCGCCGAGACCCCGGGCAACAGGGACCCGTACGCCTCCTGGAACGCCGTCCACTCCGCCGAAGTGACCGTCGGGCCGGGCTCGTTGAGTTGAGTCGTGTCACCAGTCAGCTCGTCCACCACCGCTATCGTGCGGCGGGTCGCCCCGGACACCGGGACGAGCGCGTCCAACACGCCTGGGGTGCCCGTGAGTTGGTCCTGGACGATGCGTCCGGTCGCGCCGCCCGTGAAGCCGGTGACCGTCACCTCGTGGCCCAGGGCCGCCAGGACCCGTGCCACGTTCAGGCCCTTGCCGCCGGGGCGTTCCGTCACCTCGGACACGCGGTGCGAAGCGTGCGGGTGCAACTCCCGTACCCGGTAGGTGATATCGAGCGCGGTGTTCAGCGTCACCGTGAGGATCACCGGCCGACCTCCCCCGAAGTGTGTGCATCCGCCGTCCAGTTCGGGCCGATCGTGCCGAAGAGGCGGCGGTCCTCCCAGTGTCCCGGGACAACCGCCGCCTCAACAGCGGTACATTTCAGCCCAGTTGGGGATCGACCACCCAAGTACCGCGCCGCATCACGCCCTTGAGGTCGAACGCGGAGTCCAGCAGCAGCAAATCCGCGTACTTGCCGGGCTCCAGCGAGCCGATCTCGTCGTAACTCCCCAACAGCCGGGCCGGGTTGGCCGAGATCGCGGCGACCACGTCCTCGACCGGCAGCCGGTCGACCGTCACCGCGCGCTTGAAGGCCCGGTCCAGGGTGAGGGTCGAGCCCGCGATGGAGCCGCCCTCCACCAACCGCGCCACACCCTCGCTCACCTCGACCTCCAGCGGGCCGAGCATGTAACGCCCGTCACCGAAGCCCGCCGCGTCCATCGCGTCCGTGATGAACGCGACCCGCTCCGCACCGGCGTGGTGGAACGCCAACTCCAGCGCCGCCGGGTGCAGATGCGTACCGTCGTTGATCAACTCGACCGTGATCCGCTCGTCTTCGAGCAGCGCCGCGATCGGACCGGGGTCGCGGTGACCGAGCGGCGGCATCGCGTTGAACAGGTGCGTGGCGACCGTCGCGCCCGCGTCGATCGCCTCCACCGTCTGCTCGTACGACGCGTCGGTGTGCCCGATCGCCGCGATGACGCCGAGTTCGGCGAGGAGGCGTACGGAGTCGAGGCCGCCGGGGAGTTCGGTCGCGAGGGTGACCATCTTCGCCTGCCCGCGGGCCGCGTCGACCAGCTTGCGGACGTCCGCGGGGTCGGGATCCCGGAGCAGGGCCTCGGAGTGGGCGCCCTTGCGGCACGGGGAGATGAACGGGCCCTCGAAGTGGATACCGGCGAGGTCGCCCTGCTCCGCCAGTTCGGAGAGGAGGCCGGCCCGCTGGGCGAGGAAGTCCATCTCACCGGTGACGGTGGAGGCGACCAGGGTGGTGGTGCCGTGTTGGCGGTGGGTGTGGATGCCCTTGAGGACGTCGTCGATGGTGCCGGAGGTGAAGGAGGCTCCGCCGCCGCCGTGGTTGTGGATGTCCACGAATCCCGGGACCAGGGTGAAGCCGGTGACGTCGAGTACCTGGGCGTTCTCGGGGGCGGCGCCGGTGATGCGGGTGCCGTCGATGATGAGTCGGCCGTCGCGCACGATTCCGGTCGGGAGGACCACGTTGGCGCCGGACAGGATGAGGGGCGCCTTGCCGGATGCGGAGTGCGCGTCGAGTGTGGCTGGTCGCGCCCCGCGGCGGAGCCGCATATCGACGCTGTCCCGCGCCCCTGGGGGGGTTGCCATCAGGGTGCTACCTCCGTGCGGTCGGTTGAAGTGAGGAGGTCCCAGGCCAGCAGGCCTGCACCTAGACATCCGGCGGTGTCCCCTAGGGCCGCGGGGACGATCGTCGGCAGCTTCTGGAAGGTGATCCGGGACCGGACCGCTTCCCGCAGCGGTGTGAACAAGGTTTCCCCCGCCTCCGCCAGGCCGCCGCCGATGATGATCGTTCGGGGGTCCAGGAGGGTGAGGGCGGTGACGAGGCCGTCGGCGAGGGCGTCTACGGCCTCCTGCCAGACCTTCTGCGCGCGCGGGTCCCCGGAGGCGACCGCCTTCGCGCAGTCCGCCGCGTCCGCCCCGGGGTCGCCGGAGACGGCCGCCCACGCCTCGGTCACCGCCGCCGCGGACGCGTACCGCTCCAGGCAGCCGGTCTGGCCGCAGGGGCAGGGGGTGCCGCCCGGTCGTACGACGATGTGGCCGATCTCGCCCGCGAAACCGTGCGCGCCCGCCTCCACCCGGCCGTCGATGCCGATCGCGCCCGCTATACCGGTGCCGAGCGGGACGAACAGGAAGCGGTCGGCGCCCTTGCCCGCGCCGATGCGGCCCTCGGCGAGGCCGCCGGTGCGGACGTCGTGGCCGAGGGCGACCGGGACGCCCCCGAGGCGGGCGGCCAGCAGATCGCGCAGGGGTACGTCGCGCCAGCCGAGGTTGGCCGAGTACGCGGCGATGCCCCGCTCGGCGTCGACGATGCCGGGGACGGCGACGCCGGCCGCCGCCGCGGGCTCGCCGTAGTGCTCCTCGCCGTACGCGCGCAGCTCGGCGGCGAAGCCGAGGATGTGCTCGACGACCGCGTCCGGACCGCGCTCACGGCCGGTCGCCCGGCGGGCCCGGTGGAGCAGTTGGCCCTCCGCCCCGACCAGGGCGGCCTTCATCCCGGTGCCGCCCACGTCGAGGGCGATGACATGTCTCACGGGGGACAGTGTGGCCCGTACACCCGCGAGAGGTCTAGTCCACTCACGTGGTGTAGACCTTATGGGTTCGCAGAGCGAACGTCACGACAGCAAAGGTTGGGGATTCGGCAGTGCAGCGGCGTAGGACAGGAATGATCGCGGTGACCTCCGCACTGGGCTTGACGGCGGTCCTCGGGGGCTGTGGCCTCGGCGGGGATTCCGGTGAGGTCACTCTGCGGCTCGTCGCCGCCGACTACGGCGATTCCGCGTCCAACAGTTCGCGGAAATACTGGGACGGACTCGTCAAGGCGTACGAGGCGAAGCACCCGGACGTCAAGGTCGAGGTCAGCGTCTACTCCTGGAACGACGTCGACCGCAAGGTCAAGGAGATGGTCGCCGCCGGCAAGGCGCCCGACATGGCGCAGATCGGCGCGTACGCGGACTACGCCGACGCGGGCAGGCTGTACTCCACGGCCGACCTGCTCTCCATCCCCGTGGAGGCCGATTTCCTGGAGCCGCTGCTGGACGCGGGGCAGGTGAACCACATCCAGTACGGCATGCCGTTCGCCGCGTCTACGCGCGTCCTCTTCTACAACAAGACCCTCTTCACCGAGGCCGGGCTCACCCCGCCGAAGGACTGGAGCGAACTGGCCGCCGACGCGGAGGCGTTGAAGGAGAAGGGCGTGAAGTACCCGTTCGCGCTGCCGCTCGGGTCCGAGGAGGCGCAGGCCGAGACGATGCAGTGGCTGCTCGGCGGGGGCGGTGGCTACACCGACGACATCGGCACGTACACCCTCGACTCGACGCAGAACGTCTCCACCTTCAGCTGGCTGCGCGACAACCTGGTCGCCAAGGGCCTGACCGGTCCCGTCGCGCCCGCCCAGCTCAACCGCGCGGACGCGTTCGCCGCCTTCGCCGACGGTGACGTCGGCATGCTCAACGGGCACCCCACCCTCATGCAGCAGGCCGCCAAGAAGGGCGTCAAGTTCGGCACGGTCGCGATGCCCGGCCGCAACGGCAAGGCCAAGACCACGATGGGCGTCGCCGACTGGATGGCCGCGTTCAAGCAGAACGGCCACCGCGAGCAGATCGGCGACTTCCTCGACTTCGTCTACAGCGAGAAGAACGTCCTCGCCTTCTCCCGCGAGTACGACCTCCTGCCGGTGACCAACTCCGCGTCCGAGGCGATGCAGGAGTCCCGGCAGGACAAGGCTCTACGGCCCTTCCTGGAGGAACTCCCGCTGTCCACGCTCTACCCGGTGGGCAACACCTCCTGGGCCACGGTCAGCGCGGACATCAAGAAGCGGATAGGGCAGGCGGTGGCCGCGAACGGCAGTCCGGGCGCGGTGCTGGGGCAGTTGCAGGCGTCGGCGTCGCTGGCGGAGAGCGGGAAGTAGCGGTCGAGCGGCGTCCGGGGCCGTTGTCAGTGGCGGGGTTTACGGTGCAGGCATGGACAAGGACCGGCCCTCGCGGCTTCCCTCGCTGAACCGGAGGGAACAGGACATCCTCGCGCTGGAGCGCCGCGGCTTCCCCGGCCCCGGCGTGAAGGAGCGCGCGATCCGCGAGGAGCTGGGCCTGGCCCCCGTGCGCTACTACCAGCTGCTCAACGCCCTGCTGGACGACGAGCGGGCCCTGGCCCACGACCCGGTGACGGTGAACAGGCTGAGACGGGTCCGTGAGACGAGGCGGGCGGAGAGGTAGCAGCAGGTGTGGGTCCCGGGCCCGCCCGGATAGGGTCGTCGACATGGGCAGCCCTCAGGACTCCACCGATCCCCTGCACGCACTGCCGACCCCCGCCACCCGCGCCGGGCGCGAGGCTCTGGAGGCGATCCTCGCCAAACCGGCCTCCGCGGTGATCGGGCTCGACTTCGACGGCACACTCGCCCCGATCGTGCCGGATCCCGAGCAGGCGCGGGCCCACCCGGGCGCGGTGCCGGCGCTGGCCGCACTCGCCCCGAAGGTGGCGTCCGTGGCCGTGATCACCGGCCGCCCGGCCGGTGTGGCGGTCCGCAACGGCGGCTTCGCGGGCGTGCCGGGCCTGGAACACCTGGTCGTGCTGGGCCACTACGGCACGGAACGCTGGGACGCGGTGAGCAGCACGGTCAGCGCCCCCGCCCCGCACCCCGGGGTCGCGGCGGTCCGCGCCGAACTCCCGGGCTTCCTGGACGGGATCGGCGCCTGGCAGGGCACGTGGATCGAGGAGAAGGGCCGCGCGCTGGCGGTCCACACCCGCCGGGCGACCGACCCCCAGGCGGCCTACGAGGCCCTCCGCGCCCCCCTCACCGACCTCGCCACCCGCCACGGCCTGATCGTCGAACCCGGCCGCATGGTCCTGGAGTTGCGCCCGCCGGGCATGGACAAGGGCGTAGCGCTCCTCGACTACCTCCGCGAGACCGGCGCCGAGTCGGTCCTCTACGCCGGCGACGACCTGGGTGACCTCCCCGCGTTCGCGGCGGTGGAGAAGCTCCGCTCCGACGGCGTTCCGGGTCTGCTGGTGTGCAGCGGTAGCTCAGAGGTCACGGAACTCTCGGACCGGGCGGACCTGGTGGTGGACGGCCCGGTGGGGGTCGTAGGACTGCTGGCGGCGATCGCGGCCCAACTGGGCTGAGCGGGACCGGGCAGGGGCTGTTCCGAAGAAATGTGACACTGGGCGGGGCAAGTGTCACATTTCTTCGGAGAGGGTGCTCCGGCGCTCAGCCCTTGAGCGCGTTCAGCTGTTCCAGGAACCACTGGGCCGGGGGCAGGGCCGTAGCCGCCGCCGCCAACCTCTTCGTGCGCTCGGCTCGTTCCCCGGCCGGCATGGTCAACGCCTCGTGGAGCGCGGCGGCCGTGCCGATCACGTCGTACGGGTTGACCGGGATCGCGTCCTCGCCCAACTCCTCGTAGGCGCCCGCCTCCCGGGAGAGGACCAGGACGCAGCTCTCGTCGGAGACGACGGGGACCTCCTTGGCGACGAGGTTCATGCCGTCGCGGATGGGGTTCACCAGGGCGACGTCGGCGAGACGGTACGCGGCCAGGGAGCGGGCGAAGTCGTCCTTGACGTGGAGGACCACCGGGGTCCAACCGGGCGTGCCGTAGCGGGAGTTGATCTCGTCCGCCACCCGCTGCACCTCGGCGGTGTAGTCGCGGTAGACGGCGAGGTCCTGCCGCGAGGGGTAGGCGAACGCCACGTGGACGACCTGTTCCAGCAACTCCGGGTGGTCGTCGAGGAGTTGGCGGTACGCCAGGAGTCCGCGCACGATGTTCTTGGACAGTTCGGTGCGGTCGACACGGACGATCGTCCTGCGCCCCTCGCCGATCTCCTCGCGGAGGGCCACGATCCGCTCCTCCACGTCCGGCTCGTGCGAGCGGGCGCGCAGGAAGTCGGCGTCGGCGCCGAGGCCGTGGACACCGATCAGGCTGTCACCGACGCCCCCGGTGAACTCCGTACAACAGGCCGCGAACGCGTCCGCCCAGCGGTGGGTGAGGAAGCCGAGGCGGTCCGCGCCGAGCATGCCCGTCAGCAGTTGCTCCCGGATGTCGTCCGGCAGCATCCGGAAGTAGTCCACCGGCGCCCACGGCGTGTGCGAGAAGTGGCCGATGCGCAGGTCCGGCCTCAACTCCCGCAGCATCCCCGGGACCAGGCACAGGTGGTAGTCCTGCACGATCGCGACGGCACCCTCCGCCGCCTCCTGGGCCAACGCCTCCGCGAACGCCCGGTTGTACGTCTCGTACGACGCCCACTGGCGCCGGAACTCCGCGTCGAAGACCGGCTCCAGCGGGGTCTGGTACAGCATGTGGTGGACGAACCAGAGCACGGAGTTGGCGATGCCGTTGTACGCGTCGGCGTGCACGTCCGCCGGGATGTCCAGCATCCGTACGCCGTCCTCGCCCACCCCGCGCCGTACGGCCTCGCGGTCGCCGTCGGACAGCGCCGAGCACACCCACAGCGCACCCGCGTCCGGGCCGATCGCCGACAGCCCGGACACCAGCCCGCCGCCACCCCGCCTGGCGCGCAGCGAACCGTCGTCGCCCACCTCGTACGAGACCGGGCCGCGGTTGGACGCGACGAGCACCTGAGCAGCACCGCGAGGGGGCGTGGAAGCCGTAGAAGCCGTGGAAGCCATACGCCACAACCTAGCCCGGCCCGGAAACGCTCAAACGTACGGACGGCCGTCGGCGGACTGTATGAGTCCGTATACGACCGTCCGTGAGCGCCTGTAACTGTGCGGTTATGCGACCTTGCGTGACTGGTACTCGGTGATGTCCGCCATCGGCGGCCGTTCCTCCGTGTCCACGGAGTACGTGCGCGGCTCGAAGCCGTCCGGACCCCGCTCGAACTGGGTGAGCGACGGCCGGATCAGATGCCCTCGGGCCAGCCTCAGCTGAGCCGTGCGGTAGATCTGCGCGGCCATCCGCCCCAGGGCCTGACCGTCCTGGTGGCGGTGCTTGCGCACGCCCACGTCGACCTGGGCGAGAGCGTCCAGCCCCACCAGGTGCAGCGCGTCGACGAGCATGCCCAGCTCGACGCCGTACCCGACCGGGAACGGCAGTTGCTCCAGCAGCGAGCGGCGGGCCGCGTACTCGCCGCCGAGCGGCTGCACGAAACCGGCCAGCTGCGGCCAGTGCATGTTCAGCAGCGGGCGGGCCATCAGCTCGGTGACGCGTCCGCCCTGGCCGGCCGCGCCGCCGAGCGGGCGGTCGTACATCGCCTTGACGAGGTCGACGCCGGGGTCGGTGAGCAGCGGGCCCACGATCCCGGTGACGAAGTCGGAGGAGAACTCCTTCAGGTCCGCGTCGATGAAGGCGACGATGTCGCCGCTGGTGACCAGCAGCGAGCGCCACAGCACCTCGCCCTTGCCGGGCACGGCGGGGATGCGGGGCAGGATGTCGTCCCGGTGCACGACCCGGGCGCCCGCCGCGGCGGCCACCTCGGAGGTGCGGTCGGTGGACCCGGAGTCGACGACGACGATCTCGTCGACGAGCGGGACCTGCTGCATGAGGTCGTGACGGATGATCGCGACGATGTCGCCGACCGTCGCTTCCTCGTTGAGCGCGGGCAGCACGACGGAGACCGACTGGCCCGTGCGGTGCTTCGCGGCCAGGATCTTGTGGAGCGGCCGGTCGGTCATGGACCAGGAGCGGGTGCTCAGCCAGTGCTCGACTTCTTTCAGCACGTTGCGCGGCTCCTCTGCGTTCTCTCGGCGAGAGGCGATCACCCTGTGTAGGTGATCCGTCTCGCGGTTCGGACGGCTCACTCAACTGTCCTGGCCTTCGGTTACAGTCTTGAACAACGCTGATGACCATCGCATGTCGGGGGCCGTCAACGCTCACGCAAGTGACACAACCGCATACACAACTGAACACCGCTCATCCAGAGGGGCAGAGGGATACGGCCCGTTGAAGCCCCGGCAACCCTCCAGCCGGTCTTGTCACGTTGATGTGGCGAGGCTCCCGGCTCGGGAAGGTGCCAAATCCGTCTCATGGCGAAATGCGTCGTGAGGAAGATGAGGAAAGGGCCTCGCCTCCATGGCTGCGCAGACTGTTGCAAGCACCACGAACCCCGTGAACAGCGTCGATCTCGGCCCCGCCGTCGCGCTGTCCTGCCGCGAGTGCGGCCACCGCGTCCCGCTCGGTCCGCTCTTCGCCTGCGAGGAGTGTTTCGGCCCGCTGGAGATCGCCTACGACTTCTCGGCCTACGACACCGAAGAGCTCCGCAAGCAGATCGAAGCGGGCCCCGCGAACATCTGGCGTTACGCGCCCCTGCTGCCCGTCCCCGCCGACGTGGCCGACAAGCCGAACATCAACCCCGGCTGGACCAAGCTCGTCCAGGCCGACAACCTCGCCCGCGAACTGGGCGTCGACGCGGGCAAGTTGTTCGTCAAGGACGACTCCGGCAACCCGACGCACTCCTTCAAGGACCGGGTCGTGGCGCAGGCCATCGAAGCGGCCCGCGCCTTCGACTTCACCACCCTCTCCTGCTCCTCCACCGGCAACCTCGCGGGCGCCGTCGGCGCCGCCGCCGCCCGGGCCGGCTTCCGTTCCTGCGTGTTCATCCCGCACGACCTGGAGCAGGGCAAGATCGTCATGGCCGCGATCTACGGCGGCGAGCTCGTCGGCATCGAGGGCAACTACGACGACGTGAACCGTTTCTGCTCCGAGCTGATCGGTGACCCGGCGGGCGAGGGCTGGGGGTTCGTCAACGTCAACCTCCGGCCGTACTACGCGGAGGGCTCCAAGACCCTCGCCTACGAGATCTGCGAGCAGCTCGGTTGGCAGCTTCCGGACCAGCTCGTGGTTCCCATCGCCTCCGGGTCGCAGCTCACGAAGATCGACAAGGGGCTGCAGGAGCTGATCAAGCTCGGGCTCGTCGAGGACAAGCCGTACAAGATCTTCGGGGCGCAGGCGGAAGGGTGTTCGCCGGTCTCCGTCGCCTACAAAGCGGGGCATGACGTCGTAAGGCCGCAGAAGCCGAACACGATCGCCAAGTCGCTCGCCATCGGGAACCCGGCGGACGGGCCGTATGTCCTCGACATCGCCCGGCGTACGGGTGGGGCGGTGGAGGACGTCAACGATGAGCAGGTCGTCGACGCGATCAAGTTGCTGGCGCGGACCGAGGGGATCTTTGCGGAGACCGCGGGTGGGGTGACCGTCGGTGTGGCGAAGAAGCTGATCGAGAACGGGTTGCTGGATCCCACGCTGACCACGGTGGTACTCAACACCGGGGATGGTCTGAAGACGCTGGATGCGGTTGCCGGTACCGGGCTGACCGCGACGATTCGGCCGAGCCTTGAGTCGTTCAGGGAAGCTGGGCTCGCGTCGTAGCGTCGTTGTTCGTCTGCGGGCCGGTGGGGGCTGGTCGCGCAGTTCCCCGCGCCCCTAAAAGACAAAAGCCGTACCTGACCGGAGGTCTTGAGCATGAGCGTTTCCGTCCGTATCCCCACCATCCTGCGCACGTACACCGGCGGGCAGGCCGAAGTCACCGCCGAGGGCACGACCCTCGCCGAGGTCATCAGCGATCTGGAGAAGAACCACACCGGGATCTCCGCTCGCGTCCTGGACGATGAGGGCAAGTTGCGGCGGTTCGTCAACGTGTACGTGAATGATGACGATGTGCGGTTCGAGCAGGGGCTGGAGACGGCCACTCCGGACGGGGTCGGCGTCTCGATCATTCCGGCTGTCGCCGGCGGCTGAGCGGGGGCCCGGAGGTCCCCGGAAATTACCCTCGGTAACGCCGATTACCAAGAGTTCATCGAATTGCCCCCTCCGTGAGAGAAGCGGAGGGGGCAATTCTGTAGGGTTGAGCGGGGTACAGTTGGGGAACCCGCTCCACTCCGCATGCCGGACGCATATGAGTACCCGCTCCGCGTGCGATGAGAAGTAGCCAAAGTGTGCATTCATTTTGCGCCTTATGTTCCCTTTATCGGGCCCGACTTGCCCTGAAGTCGGACGAATTCTCCGTATATTCCCGACCGGTCCTGCCCGGAATTCTCGTCGGATTGACCTGTTGCAGACGGCAGTTGGACGGATACATTCGGCCGCGGTCGACGCGTTCCGGCGCACGCCCCCAATCCTGTGGGGGGTGAGGTCTGACCCGGATCCGCGAAGTGCGGGTCCGTGCAAGGGCCAGTAATAGGGGAGTTAGGCATGGCTCAGGGCACCGTCAAATGGTTCAACGCGGAGAAGGGGTACGGCTTCATCGCGGTCGACGGTGGTGCGGATGTTTTCGTCCACTACAGCGCGATTCAGATGGACGGCTACCGCACCCTGGAAGAGGGTCAGCGGGTCGATTTCGAGATCTCGCAGGGTCAGAAGGGGCCGCAGGCGGACATGGTCCGGCTCGCGACCACCTGAAGCACGCGCCGACGAACAGCAGCGACGTTCTTCGTTCCTCACCGAAGGGCTCGTACTCCTGGGGGGTCACCTCCTGGGGTACGGGCCCTTCGGCATGCCCGGAGGGCCCGTGTGCCTGGTGTTTCCCTCGCGCGCGCCCGTGAGGAGAAGGCGCCAGAACCTGGGAGCCGCTTGCACTCGACCATGCCGAGTGCTAATCATTGGCGTTAGCACTCTGAAGGTGAGAGTGATAACGAAGGATCGGGTCGGTGAGGCCCGCAGGCCAGGTGGCGCAAGGAGCCACGGGGCAGGCGAGCCGTCCGTCGCGGGCGCCAGCGCGGTCCGGAGCAATCCACCCCAGTCCGGGAGGACCACTTCACATGGCCAAGATCATCGCGTTCGACGAGGAGGCGCGGCGAGGCCTTGAGCGCGGTATGAACCAGCTCGCCGACGCCGTCAAGGTCACCCTCGGCCCCAAGGGCCGCAACGTCGTCCTTGAGAAGAAGTGGGGAGCCCCCACGATCACCAACGATGGTGTCTCCATCGCCAAGGAGATCGAGCTGGAGGACCCGTACGAGAAGATCGGCGCCGAGCTGGTCAAGGAAGTCGCCAAGAAGACGGACGACGTCGCCGGCGACGGTACGACCACCGCGACCGTGCTCGCCCAGGCTCTCGTCAAGGAAGGCCTGCGCAACGTAGCCGCGGGCGCCAACCCGATGGCCCTCAAGCGCGGTATCGAGAAGGCCGTCGAGGCCGTCTCCGGTGCCCTGCTGGAGCAGGCCAAGGACGTGGAGACCAAGGAGCAGATCGCTTCTACGGCCTCCATCTCCGCCGCCGACACCCAGATCGGCGAGCTCATCGCCGAGGCGATGGACAAGGTCGGCAAGGAAGGCGTCATCACCGTCGAGGAGTCCCAGACCTTCGGTCTGGAGCTGGAGCTCACCGAGGGTATGCGCTTCGACAAGGGCTACATCTCGGCGTACTTCGCCACCGACATGGAGCGTATGGAGGCCGTCCTCGACGACCCCTACATCCTGATCGCCAACTCGAAGATCGCCAACGTCAAGGACCTGCTCCCGCTCCTGGAGAAGGTCATGCAGTCGGGCAAGCCGCTGCTGATCATCGCCGAGGACGTCGAGGGCGAGGCCCTGTCCACGCTGGTCGTCAACAAGATCCGCGGCACCTTCAAGTCCGTCGCCGTCAAGGCTCCGGGCTTCGGTGACCGTCGCAAGGCCATGCTCGGCGACATCGCCATCCTCACGGGCGGCGAGGTCATCTCCGAGGAGGTCGGCCTCAAGCTGGAGAACGCGACCGTGGACCTCCTCGGCCGCGCCCGCAAGGTCGTCATCACCAAGGACGAGACGACGATCGTCGACGGCTCGGGCTCGGCGGACCAGGTTGCCGGTCGCGTCAACCAGATCCGCGCCGAGATCGAGAACAGCGACTCGGACTACGACCGCGAGAAGCTCCAGGAGCGCCTCGCCAAGCTCGCGGGTGGCGTCGCCGTCATCAAGGCTGGCGCGGCCACCGAGGTCGAGCTCAAGGAGCGCAAGCACCGCATCGAGGACGCCGTTCGCAACGCGAAGGCGGCCGTCGAGGAGGGCATCGTCGCCGGTGGCGGCGTCGCGCTCATCCAGGCGGGCCACGTCTTCGAGAAGCTTGAGCTCGAAGGTGACGAGGCCACGGGTGCCGCGATCGTGAAGCTGGCCCTTGAGGCCCCGCTGAAGCAGATCGCCGTCAACGGTGGCCTCGAAGGCGGAGTCGTCGTCGAGAAGGTCCGCAACCTGCCCATCGGTCACGGCCTCAACGCCGCCACCGGTGAGTACGTGGACATGATCGCCGAGGGCATCATCGACCCGGCGAAGGTCACGCGCTCTGCCCTGCAGAACGCCGCGTCCATCGCCGCGCTCTTCCTCACCACCGAGGCGGTCATCGCCGACAAGCCCGAGAAGGCCGGTGCCGGCGCGGGTGCCGGTGGCGGCATGCCGGGCGGTGACATGGACTTCTGATCGACCCCTTCGGGTTGATCAACGGTCTTACCGAGGGCGGTACTTCCTGTTCCGACAGGGGGTACCGCCCTCGGGCATGTCCGGGGTCACGGTGTTCGGAGTCACAGGTGTCCGGGATCACAGGCCGCGGTGCGGGACGGCCGGAATGAAGGTCTTGGCCGGACGGTTGTCGTTGACGCATGATCAATGCATACGCACATACCGGCTGGTACCCGATATCCGGTGCCTGGTGTCCCGAGGAGCCCCCACACGTGTCTACGACCGCCCCCGCCTCCCGAGCGGCCGACATCCTCGGCCGTCCGATCACCCTCAACGGCCTGACCGTCCCGAACCGGATCGTGATGGCGCCGATGACCCGGCAGTTCTCGCCGGGCGGCATCCCCGGTGAGGACGTGGTCGGTTACTACGCCCGCCGCGCCGCCGCGGGCGTGGGCCTCATCGTCACCGAGGGCACGTACGTCGGCCACGAGTCCGCCGGGCAGAGCGACGACATCCCGCGCTTCCACGGCACGGAGCAGCTCGCGGGCTGGGCGAAGGTCGCCGAGGGCGTGCACGCGGCGGGCGGCACGATCGTGCCGCAGCTCTGGCACATCGGCATGGTCCGCGAACAGGGCCAGCCGCCGTACGCGGACGCGCCCGCCGTCGGCCCCTCCGGGCTGCGGATCGGCAGCGACGAGGTCACCGGTACGGCCATGACGCAGCGGGACCTGGACGACGTCATCGGCGCGTTCGCCGAGGCGGCGGCTGCCGCTGAGCGGATCGGCTTCGACGGCGTCGAACTCCACGGCGCGCACGGCTATCTCCTCGACCAGTTCCTGTACGCGGGCACCAACCGCCGTACGGACGCCTACGGCGGTGACGCGGTCGCCCGTACGAAGTTCGCGGCGGAGATCGTCGCGGCGGTGCGCGAGACGGTGTCCCCCGAGTTCCCGATCATCTTCCGCTACTCGCAGTGGAAGCAGGACGTCTACGGTGCCCGTCTCGCCGAGACCCCCGAGGAGCTGGACGCGATCCTGACCCCGCTCGCCGCGGCCGGCGTGGACGTCTTCCACGCCTCCACCCGCCGTTACTGGCTCCCCGAGTTCGAGGACGCCGGCTCCGATCTCAACCTCGCCGGCTGGACCAAGAAGCTCACCGGCAAGCAGACCATCACGGTCGGTTCGGTCGGCCTCGACGGGGACTTCCTCAAGGGGTTCCGGGGTGAGGGCGCGCCGGTCAAGGGCATCGACGACCTCCTCGACAGCCTGGAGCGGGACGAGTTCGACATGGTGGCCGTGGGGCGGGCGCTGCTGCAGGACCCTGAGTGGGCCGCCAAGGTCCTCGCCGGGCGGGTGGAGGAGCTGGCGCCTTATGACGCGGCGGCGCTGAAGTCGCTTAGCTGACACCCGAGTTGACGATGGGGAACGGCCGGGGTGGTCTAATCGACCCCGGCCGTTCTTGTCGTTCCGCAGTCTTGGCCCGGACCGATGCGCCGCTCTCGCACCCGGCGCCTCAGGCGCACCACGCCGTAGATCGTGGAGTGCGCCGCAGCTACCAGGACACAGAGGGCGAGCGTGGTCAGGCCCCAGTCGCCCAGGGCCGACAGAAAGCCGCCCGCCCACACGGCATGCACCAGCGCGTCCGCCAGGTCGAAGACCGAGAGCCCGAGGGTGACCAGGAGCGAGACCCGCAACTGCCTGATCAGTCCCGTCACGCCGCGATCCGTCCGAAGAACCCGAGGGCGGACGCGTACGGCCCCACCAGCAGGACCGCGGGCCGGACGGCCTGCCCTTCTTGGTCCCCGCCGCAGGTGTGGGCCAGGGCGCAGACCCCGTGGACCCAGTCCGAAATGTTCATGCTCACCTCGCCGCGAGCATAAGCGGGGTTCCTGAGGGCTGAGGCGGTAGGGCCACCTGCCGAGCTCCGGCCCTGTCCGCCGCCCCCAACTCGGGCTAACGTGCCCGCACATGAGGATCCTGCACCTGTCCGACACCCACCTGGAACGCGCCGACGCCCCCAACCGCCACGGCATCAACGCGACCGACTCGCTGCGGCTGATGCTTGCCGAGTTGCGGCATCAGCGCGGGGTGGACGCGATTGTCGTCACCGGGGACCTCGCCAATGACGGGGCGGTGGAGGCGTATGCGGCTGTGCGGGAGTTGGTGGGTGGGTTCGCCCGGGTGATGGGTGGGGTGCCCGTCTTCTACACGACCGGGAACCATGACGAGCGGGAGGCGTTCGGGAAGGTGCTCGGGAGTGGGCATCTTGCCGCCGACGGTACGGATCGGGTCGTAGACGCCGTGTTTCCGGTGGAGTTCGGGTGTGCTGCTGTCAGTACGGTCGGCGGGTATCGGTTCGTCACGCTCGACTCGCTTGTGCCGGGGGAGGTTTACGGGGCGTTGAGCCGAGCCCAACTGGACTGGTTGGGGGAGGAGTTGGGGACTCCGGCCGAGTTCGGGACCGTTCTCGCCTTTCATCATCCGCCGATCAACCTCGGTACGCCGATGCAGCGGGCCTTCGGGCTGCGGAATCCGGGGGAGTTGGCGGACGCGATCCGGGGGAGTGACGTGCGGGTCGTGCTCACCGGGCACTTCCACCTTCAGCTCTTCGGGTTCCTGGAGGCGACTCCGGTGTGGGTCACGCCCGGTGTCGTCAACCGGATGGATCTGACGACGGCCTACGGCACGGAGCGGGCCGTGCGGGGGGCTTCGGCCTCGCTTGTGGAGCTGGGTGGGGAGACCGCCCCGATGTTCCATACCTTCCATGCGCGGGATCCTCGGGCGCACGAGACGGTGTACCAGTTGGATCAGGAGCAGGTTCGGTCGGTTGTTGAGCGGCATGCGCCCTAGGGGGCTCGTGGGCGGGGTATAGTGGATCTTGAGCCCGTCGCCGTAACTCCGGTTGGCTGGTGCTGCGTTGGTGGTCCAAGGAAAGACGTCCCGCTTCCTGCGGGGAGATGCAGGTGCAAGGCCTGCCCGGCGCTCCGAATGAAGTCCCCGTCCCGCATCGCGCGGGGCGGGGACTTCGCGTTGCGGGTACTACGGGTACTAGAGATTCCCCAGCGGTTCGATGTCCACGTGGACCGGTGTGCCCCAGACCCGGAGTACCTCGTAGTCCGTGAACTCGTGCACGAGGCGGTACGCCATCGCCGGGCGGGAGCCGCGGCGCGCGGCGTTGATGTACAGCTCGGCCTCGTGGCGGTCGCGGCGCGGGGTGCCGCAGAGCTGCCAGGCCTGGCCGTTCCACAGTTCGGGGAGCCAGCGCTGCTGGGCCTGCGGGCGGTCCTCGCGGACGCCGTAGCGGGACGGTGTGGTGTCGGTGGGCCGGGGCGCGGCGGGGCCGTTGAACTCGGAGCGGCGGGCCGAGCGGCGGCGGGTCTCGCAGAGCAGGCAGAGGTCGGGGGCGTCGGCGTCGACCGGGCCGTTCGGGTGCTCCGGGCAGCGGGTGGTGGGCGCGGCGCCGTTGACGCTGTCGTCCAGCAGGTCCAGGGCGCGCTTGAGGTCCGCCTTGACCTCGTGGAGCTTGCCGTCGGGGGTGTCGGACGTGAGGGCCTCGCCGTGCTCGCCGAGGAGGCGGAGGGCGCGGCCTAGGGCGGTCTGCTGGGCGTGGTTCATGGTTCTGTCGACGATAGTCGGCTTTGCCGCGGGCCGGTTCCTCCGGGAGGGGACGGCGGCGCCCGTTCTCCGCTCAGGTGGCCGGGTGTCCCTCCGGTGCCCGGAGCCGGTGGGCGAGGCGGCCGAGCAGTACGGCGTTGGCCAGCCCGCACAGGGCCGCAGCGGCGGCGAAGAACAGCGGGCTGGTCGTCTGCAGGAGGAGAGTGAGGAGGCTGGTCGGTGCCGTGGCCATCAGCGGCCAGATTCCGGCGAATCCCGGGTCCGGCAGGACGTACGTGGCGCAGAGGAAGAACGCCAGCGAGGCCGCGACCACGGCGAGGTATGCCCGCGCGGGCCAGTTGTCCACGGCAGGGGCGAGCAGGGTGCGCAGGCGAGCAAGGGTGCGGGCGTGCGTGGGAGGTGCCGGGGCTGTTCGCTTCTGCGCCGTGGTTGTCGCCGTGGTTGTCGTCGTCGTGGATCTCTTCGCGAGGGCGCCGAGTACGGCGGCGTTCGCGAGGGCGCAGAGGAGTAGCCATACGGTCCAGGAGCCGATCGCCAGCGCTTGTAGTGGCCCCTCGGTGTCCGGGCCGAAGGGCAGGATCGCGACCAGGAAGGAGAGCGGCGCCGTGAGGATCAACGGGCCTGCGGCGACGGGGCCTTCCGGGGCGACGAATATCGCCGCGACGGAGACGCCTACGGCGGTCAGGTAGGCCCGGGCCGGCCAGTTGTCCGTGGCGAGGGCGAGGAGACGGCGCGGGCGGGAGGTCTGCGGCATCGAGGAGTCGTCCTTCGCGTCGGTCGGTCCGGGTCGGTGAGGACAACGGTGGACCGGGGGGCGCGCCTGGACATGAGTACCGGTACTCAATGGGAGGGGCGGAAGGACTTACCTCCCGCCGTCCCTCAAGCTGCCGGGTGGGTGGTGAACGTGACTTCCTCGTGGTCGTCGTCGAGCGCGATGTTCAGCGAGGCGTTCAAAGCCGGGGTCAGGCGGCGCAGCAAGGGGAGGGTCGGTACGGTGTCGGCGCCCTCGACGCGGGAGATCTTCGCCCGCGTCAGCCCGGACCGCTCCGCGAGCTGCGTCTGTGTCAGCCCCGGTTCCACTCGGCGGTCGTAGACGGCTTTGGCGAAGCCATGGCCAGCCGGATCTCCGCGCGCTCGGCGGCGACCTCAGGGGACTCGGCGCACTCCTCGACCAGCTTCTTCTCGCGGGCCGGCTTCCAACGGGTGTGGCTCATCGCGTGGCGCCTCCAGCGGTACGCAGCCGGGGACATTGATGTCAGGAGTGCTTGAGGTCGTCGATGAATGTGGACCAGGTGTCGGCCCGGAAGACGAGCTTCGGGCCGAGGGGGTTCTTGGAGTCCCGGACGGGGACGAGGGCGGGGTGGCCGTCGGCGACTTCGAGGCAGTCCCCGCCGCTGCCGCCGCTGTGCGTTGACTTACGCCAGCGGGCTACTTCGAGGCAGTTGTCGCCAGTGCCGCCGCTGTAGCTGGACTTGTACCAAGTGGCCGTGCTCAGGTCGTAATCAGGGTTGTGCCTCATGGGCGTCCTCTCCTCGGGTGTTGGGAAACGGTCACCGCATGGAGTGATGTGCCGGGGTCAGCCGTGCTTGAGGTCTTCGACGAACGTGGACCAGGCGGCGGTCTGGAAGATGAGCTTCGGTCCGAGGGGGTTCTTGGAGTCCCGGACGGGGACGAGGACGGGGTGGCCGTCGGCTACTTCGAGGCAGTTACCCCCGCCTCCGCCGCTGTAGCTGGACTTGTACCAAGTGGCCGTGCTCAGGTCGAGATCAGGGTTGTTCCTCATGGGCGTAATCCTGCGCCATCGCTTCGATCAGAGCTAGGGAGTTCTGTGGGGAGAGGGCGCAGGCCGCGAGGAATTCATAGGTGCGCCGATGCCACCTGACGGTGGTTGGATCGTCTTCCAGGCGTCCGGTGGCGACTCCCTCAAGGTAGACCAGCGGAGGAGCGTCGTTGAAGTCCATCAGCTTGATGGAACCCTCCATCGCCGGGTGCGCTCCCGCCTTGAACGGCAACACTTGCACGATGACCCGGCTTCGGCGGATCAGGCCGACGATATGGCTCAGGGCCGCCGCCATCACCTTGGGTCCGCCTGTTACCCGGTGCAGTGCCGCTTCGTCGACGATCGCCCACAACAGAGGTTGTGTTGGGTCGTCGAGGATGCGGGTCCGTTCGATGCGGGCTGTCACCAACTCCTCGATCGCCTCATCCGGAGCCGTGGGCTCATAGGCGCGACTCACCGCCCGTGCGTAGGCCGCTGTTTGAAGCAACCCGGGAATCAATAGGGGCGCGTACTCCCTGATCTCCGTCGCCGTTGCTTCAGCCTCCGCCGCTTCCGCGAAGTGCTCGGGATATTTCGACTTCGCCGCCGCCCCACAGTTCCGCTCGAAGAAGTCCCCCGTCCCCAACTCCACGTCCAGCATCCGCGCGTACTCCGGCAACATCCGCCGCGTCCCCGCCTCCAACTGCCCGATGAACGAACCGCTCACGAACAGCCGCTGCCCCAACTCGTCCTGGCTGAGCCCCGCTTTTTCGCGGGCGTGCCGGAGCTCTGCGCCGAGCAAGGCTCGCGGCGACGAAGACGGGTCGAGATCCTTCGGTCCTGCCACAGCAACTCCCTGTCCTAACACCGGAATTTGTTGGGACTCCCCGTATGGCCAGGCTAGACACCTGACCGCCACGCTGTGTTGCGAACAGCAAACTCTGTGTGGAGGTGCAAGGAATGCTCCGGTCGACGGAAGAAATCGTCGCTTCGCTCCGGGAGGCACTCACCGGTGTCGGTGTCGTCCTGCCGTCCCTGTGCGTGGACCCGGTGACGGGCGCGAGCGACGAGAAGTTCGCGCTGGTCACGCTGGGGCGCTGCAACGTCCGTACCGCCGAGAAGCTCGCGTCCGTGCTGCGCGGTGAACGGCCCCCGGTCGGGGCGTATGCCGTGGACGTACGGGACGGGCGGGTCGGCGAGGTGATGGGACACGTGGGCGGCAACGTGCAGTTGCGGCCGGTCGGCGGCGGCCGGGAGTGGGACTGCCCACCGGAGTCGACGGGACCCGCCGGGCAGGAGGAGGTACTACGGGCGAGGGTCCGCGAGCGGAACCGCGAAGCCCGCCTGCCTTGAGCCGCCTGTCTTGGGTCGCCCGCCCTGCGCTGCCCGCCCCGAGCCTCCTGCCCTGAGCCGGCCGCCGTGATCGACTGCCCCCATGCCTCCGCTCCCGCCCCGCCTCCTCCGTGCCCTCGAATCCTTCAACTCCGCCCACCCCTGGAGCCACAACGCCCACTACCACCCTTGGCTGCTACGGCAGTTGCCCCGCAGGTTCGGGCGTGCCCTGGACGTGGGTTGTGGCAGCGGCGACCTCGTGCGGCTGCTTGCCGCGAGGAGCACGGGTGGGGTGGAGGGCATCGACTCCGATCCCCAAATCATCGCCAGGGCAAGGGAGTTGACCCCGCCCGGAGTCTCCGGAGTCTCCGGAGTCTCCGGAGTCTCCGGCGGCCCCGCGGTCTTCGCCGTCGTCGATGCCCGGGACGGAATCCCCGCCGGCCCCTACGACGTCATCACCTGCGTCGCCGCCCTCCACCACCTCCTGTTCGCCGAGACGTTGACCCGCTTCCGCGGCCAACTCGCCCCGGGCGGAACCCTCGTGGTGGTCGGCTGCGCCCGTGAGGAGGATGCCGTCGATGCTCTCCTCGGAGCCGTCTCCGTCGCCCTGAACCTCGTCGTGGGCTGGGTGAAGAACCGGGGTCGTAGGGCCGTTGCCCGCCCGGTGGCCATGACCGCCGTCACCCGGCCGCCGGAGATGACCTTCGCCGAAGTCCGCCGCGAGGCGATCCGTGTCCTGCCGCGGGTCCGGCCGCGGCGGCGGTTGTTCTGGCGGTACACGCTGGTGTGGCGGGCACCTTTGGGGCGTGTCGCGCCGTGAACACGTTCATCACCCGGGGCGGCAGCGGCGCGAGGCCAAGTAGCGCTACGGCGCCGGGAGTTCCCGTACGGGAGCTTCCGGCGCCGGTGTCTGGGCGGGGCGGTCAGCGGCCGGAGTGGTCGATGACGTTGCCGTTGGAGCAGTTGTTGGCGTGGTCGCCGACCCAGTCGCCGAGGACGGGAACCACGGCCACTTCCTGGAGGCATACAGCCGCAGCGGTGAAGTTCCAGTTGTTCGCCGCGTTCGCTCCTCCGCCGAAGTTGGAGTCGTTGTCCGCGTGCGCGGGTGTGGCCAGGGTGAGAGCGGCGGCGGCGCAGGCCACGGACATGAGGATCTTCTTCATGACGGGGAAACGATCATGCCCGGGAAGTGTCACCCGGCCTTACCTCACTCGCCTCACTCGCCTCACTCGCCCCACTCAGCCCACTGACCCCACTCAGCCCCAGGAAATACGTCGCCACGAACCCCACCCCGTACCCCGTCAGCAGCCCGCCCCCGTAGATCGCCACCGTCATCCCCAGCCCCCTGTTCCCGGCCAGCAGCGGGAACAGGGCCCAGCCCGACGGCCCGATCGCCGTCGCCCCGACCCTGTCGCCCAGCATCGCGAAGAAACCGACGAACGCCCCGCCCGCCGCCCCGCCCGCGCAGGCGGTCAGGAACGGGCGGCCGAGGGGGAGCGAGACGCCGTAGATGAGGGGTTCGCCGACGCCCAACAGTCCTGCGGGGAGCGCCGACTTGATGGTCGTGCGGAGTGAAGTGTCGTGGTGCATACGGAAGTAGACCGCCACCGCCGCACCTACCTGGCCCGCGCCCGCCATGGCCAGGATGGGCAACAGGGCGGTGTAGCCCTGCTGTTCGATGAGGGTGGTGTGGATGGGGATGAGGGCCTGGTGGAGGCCCAGCATCACCAGGGGGAGGAAGAGGCCGCCGAGGATCAGGCCCGCGAAGGGACCCGTGGTGGACAGGAGCCAGTTCGCGGCCGTGCCGATCGCCGTGGAGATCTCGCCGGCCGCGTACATGAGGCCGTAGAGCGTCGCGAGGCCCGCGGTCAGGACCGTCAGGGTGGGGGTGACGAGGACATCGAGGGTCGCGGGGACCCAGGTGCGGCACCACTTCTCGACGTATGTGCCGAGGAGTGCGGCGGCGAGTGCGCCCAGCACTCCGCCCTGGCCGGGGGAGAGGGCGACTCCGAAGGCCGTGACCTTGGCGACCCCGGGGTACACCACGACCGCGGCCACCGCCCCGCCCAGCACCGGTGTCCCACCGAACTCCTTCGCCGTGTTGTAACCGACGAAGACCGCGATGAGTGTTAGGAACGCGGAGGGGATGACGGCGAGGGCGCCTGTCACTCCCGGGAGCCAACCCATGTTGATCAGCAGCCCGTTGAGGCCGGCGAGGACTCCGCAGCCGATGAGGGCGGGGATGAGCGGGACGAAGATGTTGGCGATCCGGCGGAGGAGGAGTTTGCCGGGGGTGGCGTTGCGGGCCCGCTGTGCCTCCTTCAACTCGGCGCCGCGCGCGGCCAGTTCACCGGCGGCACTACTCACCAGCTTCTCGAACTCCGGGGTCACCCGTGCCACCACCCCCGGCCCCAGCACGATCTGGTACGTGTCGTCGGCCACGACCCCGAGTACGCCGGGCAGCGCCCGCAGCGCCTCCTCGTCCACCAGTGACCGGTCGGCCAGGCCGAGGCGGAGGCGGGTCATGCAGTGGGCGACGGAGGTGACGTTCGCGGGGCCGCCGACGAGGGGGAGGAGGGCGGCGGCGGTGTCGTACGGAGTATCCACCCCCTGAGCGTGCTGGTCAGTCGGCCGCCGCGGTCAGTGCCGCGCGCAGCCGGCCGCCGGACTCCTCCAGAAGGCGGGCGGCCGTCGCGCCGTCGACCCCCGCGAGGACGACCAGGATCGCGTTCTTCACCTCGCCGTCCGTGACCGCGAGGGCGCGCTCGATCTCCGCGTCGTCCGCGCCGGTCGCGAGCGCGACGATGCGGCGGGAGCGGGCGCGCAGCTTCTCGTTCGACGCGCGTACGTCGACCATGAGGTTCCCGTAGGTCTTGCCCAGCCGGATCATCGTGATCGTCGACAGCATGTTGAGCACGAGCTTCTGGGCCGTGCCCGCCTTCAACCTCGTTGATCCGGTGAGGAGTTCGGGGCCTACGACGACTTCGATGCCGTGGTCGGCGGCTGCGGCGAGGGCGCTGTGCGCGTTGCAGGACAGGCCGATGGTCAGCGCGCCCTGGCTGCGCGCGTGCGTTACGGCTGCGATCGCGTACGGGGTTCGTCCCGAGGCGGAGATGCCGACCACCGTGTCGTCGGGGGTGAGCGTGAGTGCGTCGAGGTCCGCCTCGGCCAACTCCCTTGAGTCCTCGGCGCCTTCGATCGACGTGACCAGGGCGTCCGGGCCACCGGCGATCAGTCCGACGACCTGGGAGGGGTCGGTGTTGAAGGTCGGGGGGCACTCGGACGCGTCGAGTACGCCGAGGCGGCCTGCGGTGCCGGCGCCCATGTAGATCAGCCGGCCGCCGCGTCCCATGCGGTCGGCCACGGCGTCGATCGCGGCGGAGATCTCGGGGAGGCGGAGGGCTACCGCGGCGGCGACGGTCGCGTCCTCGGTGTTCATGAGGCGGGCGATGTCGGGGGTGGGGAGTTGGTCGATCCCGGCGAGTTCGGGGCGGAAGGCTTCGGTGGTGAGTGACTCCAACTCGGCGCGGAGGTCACGGGGGTTGGACGTTGAGGTCATGGAGAAGCGGCTCTTTCCGTTGTTCTTCGTCTGCGGCCCGGTGGGGGCTGGTCGCGCCCGCGCGGCGGTAGCCGCAAATTGAACACAGCCCCGCGCCCCTGGGGGGTCGGCGTTCAGGTTGGCTTTTAGGGGCGCGGGGAACTGCGCGACCAGTTACGACGCACCCGCGGACACCCACGAAACCGTCAGCGCCTGTGCCGATGCGCCAGCGCCTCGTAGGACGCCGACAACGCGGGCGCAGCCTGGTCGTACGTCCGTTGCGCCACCCCGATGAACAGACAGTCCACCACCAGCAACTGACTCGTCCGGGAGGACATCGCGGCCGGCCGCAGCTCACTCTCCCGAGCTGTGGACGTCGTGAGGATGTGATCGGCGTACTGCGTCACCGCCCCGTCCGGCCGCCCGGTGATCGCAACGGTCGTAGCCCCGTGCTCGAAGGCCACGCGCAACGGCTCGATGACGTCACCGGTGGAACCGGAGTGGGTGATCGCGATGGCCACATCGCCCGCCTTCAGCTGCACGGCGTTCGTGACGGCGAGGTGCGGGTCGCTGTGGGCGTGGGCTATGAGGCCTATGCGCAGGAGCTTCTGGGTGAGGTCCTGGGCGACGAGCCCGGACGCCCCGACGCCGTAGATGTCGGTACGACGGGCCGCGGCGAGCGCGGTGACGGCCGCGCCGAGCTGGACGGTGTCGAGTGCGGCGGCCGTGTCGGCGAGGGTCTGCTGCTCGTCGTAGGCGAGTTTCGCGACGACGTCGGCGATCGGGTCGTCGACGGCTATGTCGGTGGTGAGGGCGGGCGCCCGCCCGGACTGCTGCTGCGCGGCGAGCCCGGCGAGGGCGAGGCGCAGGTCGCGGTAGCCGGGGTAGCCGAGGACGCGGGCGGTGCGGACGACCGTGGCCTCGCTGGTGCCGGTGCGTTCGGCGAGGCCGGTGACCGTGAGGGCCGCGCAGCCGGCCGGGTCGGCGGCGACGGTCTCGGCGACGCGCTGCATGGAGCGGGTCATGGAGGGGGCGAGGGTGCGCACCTTGGCGGCCAGTGCGGCGGGTGGCGTACTCCCGGAGGCGCTTCCGAAAATTTCCTTCACTTCCTGAGTCACCTTTGAAAGATATTTTCGCGGCGGTGGTCCGGTCAAGAGTGCGCACAATGGGTGCATGGCATCATCCGACAGCACCCCTGACGACGACCCCCGTGACGAGCCCGTCCCCATAAGCCCCCTGGAGCAGGCGCTGCACGCCGCCCGCGCCCTCGTGCTCGCCGATCTGGCCGCGCGCGAGGTCGTCGCGGCGGACGTGGTGTCCATGGTGGAGGAGTCCATCGTGGAACGGCGGTGGTGGGTGGAGCAGTGGCCGGAGGGTGCCGAGTACGTCGCCGGGCTGGTCGCTCAGGACGTGCAGGACGCGCTGCTGGAGGCGTACGGACGCTGGCCCCTCTGCCCGGTCTGCGCGGCCGGCGACCCGCACGCCCTGGAGGTCGAGCCGGAACTGGGACCCGACCCGCACTGGGTCTGCCACCAGGCGGGCGTGAAGGTCGCGGCCGTGGGAACCCTGGGCTCCCTGTGACCGTCTACATCGACCCGCCGACCTGGCCGGGACACGGACGCCTCTGGTCCCACCTCGTGAGTGACGTCTCGTACGACGAACTCCACCTGTTCGCCGAGGAGTTGGGCGTACCGCGGCGGGCCTTCGAGCGCGATCACTACGACCTTCCCTCGCATCGTTACGCGGACGCGGTGGCCGCCGGGGCGGTGGAGGTCCGGAGCCGGGAGGTGGTGCGGTTGCTGACGGCGGCCGGGCTGCGGAGGCCCAAGGGGCGGGCGCGGTAGGCGAGTTGCTCGGCGCCGGAGTTCGCAGGTCACCAGCCGTCGGCCGTCGGTCGAACGGGCTTGCTCAGCGCCCGAGTTCGTAGGCGAACTCGCCCTCCACCTCGTCCTCGCTGACCTTCTTGAACCCCGCCCGGGTGACCACGGCCTGCGACGCGAGGTTGTCCCGTTCGATCGTCGCGAAGACGGTGCGTACGTCGTCGCGGGCCAGCGCCCACTCCGAGAGCGCGCGGAGCGCCTCCGTCGCGTAGCCCTGGCCGCGGGCGCCCTCCGCGAGGTCGTAGCCGATCTCCGTGCGGCCCTCCTCGTCGGGCGCGCCGTGGAAGCCCAGGCCGCCGACCGCGCGGCCGTCCTCGCGGCGGACGAGGACGAACACGCCGAACTCCGGGCGGTGGACGCCCGATACATAGGCCTTCAGTAGGAAGGTCGCGGCCTCACGGGTGCCCTCGTACGGGCCGCCCTCGATCCACTCGAACCCGCCGTCACCGCCCGCGACCAGGTCACCGGCGGCCGCGGGGGTGATGCCCTGGAGGGTGAGGCGGTCGGTGGTGTGGACGAGGTTGTTGTTCCACTTCCAGCCGGTGACGGGGGCGCGGCCGGGGAGTTCGGCGCGGCCGGTCGCCCACAGCAGGGTGCGCCAGTGGTCGGCGCCGGGGCGGACGTGCGGGAAGATCCGGCCGAGGACGAACTCGCAGAGTTCCGGGGCGGGTTGGTAGGTCAGGCCCAGGCCCTCGGCGATGTCGTGCGTGTGCAGCAGCACCTCGGCGGTGCCCATCGCGGCGAAGCCCTCGCGGTTCGCGCTGCGGAACGGGAACGGGTGGAAGGCGCGCACCTCACGGGGTGTGGTGCGGATCGCGGCGGCGAGCAGGACGCCGGTCGTCCGGATCACGTCCAGGACGCCGGAGTTGTCGGTGCCGTCGTCGAAGGTGATCTCGAAGGGGACGTACGCGTGCTGCGCGCGACCGGCCAACTGCCCCGCGTACGAGATGAGATCACCGGCGATGTGCTCGGCGGTGTCCCGGCAACTCCACTCCAGCCGGCCCGCCTTCACCCCGTCCCAGTCCCGGTCCGTCGCCGTCCCCAGCAGCGCGAGGCAGCCCGCGACGGCCTCTTCCACCTGGTGTGCGGCTGACTGCCCGGCCATGTCTCCGCCCGTGTTCCCCATGCGGGGGAGCATACGGGCGGCGACCGGCGCCCGCCGTGATTAAGGTGCCAGCAGCTCCAGTTCCGCCGCCAGGTTGTAGCGTGCCGTGGCCTCCCATACCGCGGCCCCGTACGGCGTCCTGAACAGCCGTGGCAGGGCGAGGAGTTGCCGCAGGATCGCCGAACGGCCGTCCCGGAAGGCGTCGTTGGGGACGAAGTGGTACTCCTCGCGGACGGCGGCCGTGTAGGCGGCGTACACGGACGGCGGCGCGGCCAGGATCGCGAGGTCCGCGTCGCACAGCACCTGGCCGTCGCGGTCGTCGTCGGCGGGGTCGTGCGTGACGGTGAGCCGGACCAGGCGGGCGACCTCGGAGGTCCTCGCCTCCGGCACGCCCGCCTCGGCCAGCGCCCGCTCCGCGAGCCGCGCGGACCGCTCCTCGTTCTCGGAACGGTCCGGGAGATACACCGCGTCGTGGAACCAGGCCGCGAGCCGTACGACGTCCGGGTCGTCCGCGTGCTTCTCCAGCACGTCGATGTGGTCGAGGACCGAGGTGAGGTGGGTGAGCGTGTGGTAATGCCGCTGCGGCTCCTGCCAGCGGGCGAGGAGATTCTCGGCGTACGGCGAGGGGTCGGGACCGCCGTCGGGTGCGTGGGTGGGCGTGCGGGCGCCTTCGAGGGCGCGGGTCCAGCGGGCGCGGAGGGCGTCGAGATCGGCCATGCCCCTTATTTTCCTCCCGCGGCCGCGCCCCTAGCGTGGAACGCATGACTTACGCCGACACAGCACACGAGGTACGTGACCCCGAACTGCCCGGCCGCCTCCTCGCCACCGAGCGCGACGCCCTGATCCCGCTGCTCCGCTCCCGCCCCGACGAGGACTTCGCGCTGGCGACCCTCGCGTGTCCGGGCTGGACCGTACGGGACGTGCTCGCGCACTGCTCGGTCGCGCTGACGCGGGTGGTGGAGCGCCGGTTCGAGGCGGGCGTGTTCTCGCCGGCGGCCAACGACCGGGACATCGCGGAACGGGCCGACTGGACGAACGCGCAGGTCGTCGACGAACTGGAGCGGGGCATGACCGGGGCGGGCGCGTCGATCGCCCGCGCGGGCGGCGCGCTGGACGCGGTCGCGCTTGGTGAGTGGGTGCACGCCGGTGACGTACGGGACGTTCTCGGCGTGCCCGGCGCCTATGGGGGTCAGGGGCTGGGGTCCGCTCTAACCCTTCTCGGCCTCGTGACCCGTCAGAAAAACCATCGGCCTCTGCACGCCGACCTCGACGACCTGGACGATCCCCTGCGCCTGGGCGACCCCTCGGGCGACCTGACCCCGGCGCGCTACATCGGCGCCGCGCCCACGCTCGTACGCCTGTACTCGGGGCGGCCGGTCCCGGACGGGGTGGCGTACGAGCTGGCGGGCGCGAGGGCGGAGGAGCTGAACATCTTCGGCTGACGGTGCGGTGCCGTGCCGGGGCCTCGTCGACGGGGGCGATCTCGCGGCCCCCGGCCCTCCCGCGTACCCTGAGATTGGACTAGACCTGTAGCCGCTCCAGGGAACACGACGGAAGGGGTCCTATGAGCACGCGTGCAGTCCTGGAGGTGATCGCTCTCGGCGCCGAGGACGCGGTCGCCGCCCAGGCCGGAGGCGCGGACCGTCTCGAACTGGTCACCGACATGGCGGCCGACGGGCTCACCCCGCCGGTGGAGACCTTCGCCGCGATCCGCGCCGCCGTCGACATCGACCTGCGCGTGATGCTGCGCCTCGCGGACGGGTTCGCCGCGGGTGACGTGGACCGGCTCGTCCGGGTCGCCGGGGAGCTGCGGACCGCCGGTGCCGACCAGTTCGTGCTCGGGTTCCTCGACCCGGACGGCTGCGTCGACCTGGACGCCGTGGAGCGGGTCGTCGCCGAACTGGACGGCTGCGCCTGGACGTTCCACCGCGCGATCGACCGCGCCGCCGACCGCGACGCCCTGCGCAAACAGCTCGCCGACCTGCCGGGCCTGGACGCCTACCTCACCGCCGGTTCCGCGGACGGCGTCGACGACGGCCTCCCCACCCTGCTCCGCGAGGCGGCCCTGCGCGGCGAACCCGGCTACGAGCAGCGCATCCTGGTCGGCGGCGGCCTCCGCCTCGACCACGTACCGACCCTGCTCGCCGCCGGAGTCGACGCCTTCCACATCGGCGGAGCCGCCCGCCCGGAGGGCTGGGACCGGCCGGTGTCGGCGGCAGCGGTGGGCGAGTGGCGGGCGGTGCTCGACCGAGCGTGAACCGCCCGTTCCGCTGACCGCCCTTGCCGCCGACCGCCCTTTTCGCTCAGGCGAGTTGGGGCGGCAGCGGCGCCCTGTGCGTGACGATCAGGCCCGACACCGCTCGGGTCAGGGACACGTACAGGCGCCGCAGGCCGGTGCGTTCGTCCGGTTCGCCGTCGACCACGGCCTGCGGCTCGTCGAGGACCACGTAGTCGTACTCCAGGCCCTTCGCGAGCGACGCCGGGACGAGGGTCAGACGGGTGTCTACGGTCGTCTCCTCGCCCGGGTCGATGTAGCCGATGCCCGCCGCCGTGAGCGCCTCCGCCAGTTCGGGGATGCGGGCGTCGGCCGCGATCAGGCCCGTCGAACCCTCGTTGCCCAGCAACTCCTCGCAGGCGGCGACCACTTCCGCCGTAGCGGTGGTCGCGCGGAGGTCGAAGAAACCCGGGTTCTCACGGACCGACGCGACCGGGGTCAGACCCGGCGCGATGTGGGGGAGGAGCCGGGAGGCGTACGTGATGACATCGGTCGGCACGCGGAAACCGGCCGTCAACTCCTCGATCATGCCGTCGGATTTGCCGAGGTGGGCCAGCGCCTCGTCCCAACTCCGGGTCGCCCAGGGCGTGGTGCCCTGCGCCAGGTCGCCGAGGACGGTCGCGGAACCGGTGGTGCAGCGGCGGCCGACCGCCCGGTACTGCATGGGGGAGAGGTCCTGCGCCTCGTCGAGCACGACATGCCCGAGCGAGTGCGTCCGCTGCACCAGGTCGGTCGCCTCGTCGATCAACACGGCGTCCGCGGCTGACCACTTGGCGGCCTTCACGCTCCGCACGGCCCGTTTCCCAGATCCGGGCAGCGCCCAGAGGATCGTCTTCTGCTCGTCCTCGTCGAGGATCCCGTCCGCGTGCGCGGCGAGGAAGTCCGCGTCGGTGAGCAGCCGCAGCACGAGCTTCGCGGGCTCGACCGGCGGCCACACCGCCTTGACGGCAGCCTTCACCGCGGTGTTGCGGGCCACCGCGTCCTGCACCCGGTCGTCCGGCGCCTCCCCGGACCGCTCCATCTGCACCAGCACGGCATGCGCGATGCGCTGCGGAAGGGCCTCGCGGGCGGCGCCGTAACGGATGTCGCGGTCGAGCAACTCCCGCACGATCGCTTCGAGTTCGTACGCCGGTACCCGCCAGCGGCGCGAGCCGCGCACCACCATCACCGGCTCGGTGGGGATGGTGACGTGCGAGTAGATGGCCCGGCGGAGGACCTCGGCCATGCGGGCGTCGCCCTTGATGACGGCGGCCGGTGCCTCGTCGGTGCCGCGTACCTCGACGTGCGCGACCAGGTCGTCGACCGTGCCCTGGCGGACCGTCAACTCGCCCAGCGCTGGCAGGACTTGCTCGATGTAGTGCAGGAAGGACTTGTTCGGCCCGATGACGAGGGTGCCGGTCCGGGCGAGCCGCTCACGGTGGGCGTAGAGGAGGTACGCGACCCGGTGCAGGCCGACGGCGGTCTTCCCGGTCCCGGGCCCGCCCTGCACGCACACCGTCCCGCCGAGTCCGGACCGTACGATCTCGTCCTGCTCGGGCTGGATGGTCGCGACGATGTCGCGCATCGGGCCGACGCGGGGCCGCTCGATCTCCTGCTGGAGCAGCTTGCTGGTGGCGGCCGCCTCGGCCGGGTCCATGAGGTGCTCGTCCTCGTACGCCGTGAGGTCGCCGCCCGTGTAACCGAAGCGGCGGCGCAGCGAGATGTCCAACGGGTCCTTCTTGGACGCCCGGTAGAACGGCTGCGAGACCGGCGCACGCCAGTCGATGACCATCGGGTCGCCGTCGGCGTCGTGCACATGGCGCCGCCCGATGTAGAACTGCTCGCCCGCCGCGCCCTCGGCCTGTTCGGCGCCGGGTGAGTGCAGGTAGTTCAGCCGGCCGAAGAAGAGCGGGGTGTCGCTCAGGTCGGCCAGCGCCTTGATGCGGTCGTCGATCTGGCGGGAGAGGACCTCGGCGTTGACCCAGTTCGCGGTGACGTCCTTGATGTCGAGCGACTGGACGTCCTCGCGCATGGCGCGCAGTGCGGAACGGGAGGAGGCCAGGTGGGAGCGTTCGCGAGAGAGCGGATCGTCGGCGGGCGTGGACAAGGGGGTGCCTCCGGAGGGCCTGCTGATGCGGCTGCTGGGTGTGTGCTCGGTGGGATACCGGCCGGTTTCCGTCCGGGCGGTGGCACTCCCTGCGGGGAGGCGGGCAAGAGCGGAGATTCTAGGTCAGGGCAACTGGCGGAGGCGAATGGTTTTGCGGCCGCGTTGACGCCCGCGTGCGTGTCCCCTAGGGGACGACCCCTCCACCCAGGAGGGGAACGGGTCCGCCCGGAGGCGTACACGGGCGGCCCGGAGGTTGGCTCTCTGGACCGATGCCGACCTTATGTCCCAAGACGCACCATGGAGACATGAGCGCAGCAACCATCACCCCGGTCCCCGTCCGCCCGACCGGCGCCACACCGGCCACCGGCGGCAGCCACCCCCATCGCCTCGGCAATGCCCTCCGCGCGATAAAAGTGTTCGCGGGCGCCGCGTTCAGCGTGGTCGTCCTCGGCGAGTACGGCGAGGAAGCGGGCGTTCGCCGTAAGTGACCACCGGCTCCGCCCGCTTCACCCCGCTCCGCCAACTTCACCCGCGCCCCACCGTGATGCTCAGTTCTCCGCGAGGATCTCGTCCGCGTCCATGATCCGGTAGGCGTACCCCTGTTCCGCGAGGAAGCGCTGGCGGTGGGCGGCGAAGTCCTGGTCGATCGTGTCGCGCGCGACCACCGAGTAGAAGTGGGCCTGGTGCCCGTCGGCCTTCGGCCGCAGCACCCGCCCGAGGCGCTGTGCCTCCTCCTGACGCGAGCCGAACGTCCCCGACACCTGGATGGCGACGGTCGCCTCCGGCAGGTCGATGGAGAAGTTCGCGACCTTGGAGACCACGAGCACGCTGATCTCACCCTCGCGGAAGGCCCCGAAGAGCTTCTCCCGCTGTGCGTTGGAGGTCTCGCCCTTGATCACGGGAGCGTTCAAGTGCTCGCCCAGCTCGTCGAGTTGGTCGATGTACTGCCCGATGACGAGGATCTGCTGACCGGCGAACCGGCGCACGATCGCCTCCGTGACCTTCCGCTTCGTCGCGGTGGTCGCACAGAAGCGGTACTTCTCCTCGGCCTCGGCGGTGGCGTACGCGAGCCGCTCGGACTCCGTGAGATTGACGCGCACCTCGACACAGTCGGCGGGCGCGATATACCCCTGCGCCTCGATCTCCTTCCAGGGCGCGTCGAACCGCTTCGGCCCGATGAGGGAGAACACGTCCGACTCCCGGCCGTCCTCACGCACGAGCGTCGCGGTCAGCCCGAGCCGCCGCCGCGCCTGCAGATCCGCCGTGAACTTGAAGACGGGCGCGGGCAGCAGGTGCACCTCGTCGTAGAGGATGAGCCCCCAGTCCCGGGAGTCGAAGAGCTCCAGGTGCGGGTAGACGCCCTTCCGCCGCGTCGTCAGCACCTGGTACGTGGCGATGGTGACGGGCCGGATCTCCTTGCGCGTCCCGCTGTACTCCCCGATCTCCTCCTCGGTCAGCGAGGTCCGCTTGATCAGCTCGTGCTTCCACTGCCGGGCGGAGACGGTGTTGGTGACGAGGATGAGCGTGGTCGACTTGGCCTGCGCCATCGCCCCCGCACCGACGAGAGTTTTCCCCGCCCCGCAAGGCAGCACGACGACACCGCTGCCACCGTGCCAGAAGTTCTCCACGGCCTGCTTCTGGTACGGCCGCAGCGCCCACCCGTCCTCGTCCAGCTCGATCGCGTGCGCCTCGCCGTCGACGTACCCGGCGAGGTCCTCGGCCGGCCAGCCCAGCTTCAGCAGCACCTGCTTGATCTGGCCGCGCTCGGAGGGGTGCACGGCGACCGTGTCGGGGTCGAGCCGGTTGCCGACGAGCGGGGCGACCCGCTTCGACCGCAGGATCTCCTCCAGCACGGGCCGGTCGGTGGTGGTGAGGACGAGTCCGTGAGCGGGGTGCTTGCTCAGGGTCAGACGGCCGTAGCGGTCCATGGTCTCGGCGATGTCCACGAGCAGCGCGTGCGGCACCGGATACCGGCTGTACTCCACCAGCGCGTCCACGACCTGCTCGGCGTCGTGCCCGGCGGCCCGCGCGTTCCACAGCCCCAGCGGCGTCACCCGGTACGTGTGGATGTGCTCGGGCGCCCGCTCCAGCTCGGCGAACGGCGCGATGGCGCGCCTGCACTCGTCGGCACGCTCGTGATCGACCTCAAGGAGAAGGGTCTTGTCGGACTGGACGATGAGGGGGCCATTCACGCGCGACTGCCTTTCTGCGGGGCTCGCCGGGCCTGGAGGACTCGGGGCGGCCAAACGTCCAGTGTGCACTATCGGCCGATGATCACGGCGGCGCTCTGAGAGGGTGAGGCGATGGGAGAGCTGGGGGTGGAGGCGTTGGGAGAACTGAGGGCGGAGGCCATGGGAGAACTGGTGGACCGGGTCGACGAGCAGGACCGGGTGCTCGCGGTCGTGGACCGGGGCGAGGCCATCAAGCACCACTGGCTGCACCGCGTCGCGACGATCGTGTGCCGGGACGGGGAGGGCCGGGTCCTGGTGCACCGGCGGGCGGCGGACATGTCCCGGTTCCCGGGGCAGTACAACTTCATGATCGGCGGCGGCGCGGAGGCCGGGGAGTCCTACGAGGAGGCGGCGGCCCGCGAACTCACCGAGGAACTCGGGGTGCGGGCGCCGGTCCAATTCGCCTTCAAGTACCTGTGCCGGGGCGAGATCAGCCCGTACTGGCTCGGCGTCCACGACGCGGTCATCAGCACGGACATCACGCCCGACCCGGACGAGATCTCCTGGCACGCGTGGGTCACGGAGGACGAGCTGCGGGAGATGGCCCGGCGTCCGACGTTCGTGGCGGACTCCGTCGAGGCGCTGGACCGCTATCTGACCTGAGCCGGTCCGGGCCACCCCTTCGGCGGAAATGTGACACATGGGGGCGTGAGTGTCACATTTCTCCGGCCGCCTACCCCTCCGCCAGCTCCGCGACCCCCGTCACGCGGTGCAGCGGATACGTCCGTACCTCGTCCGCCGTGTGGTCGTACGCCGTGACGAAGCCGCCCTCCACGCGGATGGGGGCGATGACGCGCTGGCTCGCGGCGCCCTCGGCGTTGACGTAGCCGATCCAGAGGGTGTCGCCGGTGAGGACGGCGGCCTGCATGGTGGCGAGGGTCTCGGCGGAACTGGTGCGGGGGAGTTCGCCGTTCGGGGACGGGGTCGATTTGAGGGGCGTCGTGGAGGCCCGGTCGCCCGCCCTGATCGCGCGGATCGCCGCCGACAGGAGGGTCGTGTCCGGGGTCGGCGGACCGTCCGGTACCGGTTCGGGGGCCGTGCGGGGCGGGGTGCGGTGGGCGTGGGCCCGGGTGATGACGACATCGCCCTCCGCGGACTCGGCGGCCGGCGCGAAGCCCATCGCGCGCAGCCCGTCGAGGAGCGCCGCCGGGTCCGCCTGGGCCGCCAGCACGGTCGGCGCGAGGCGGCGCAGGCGCAGGCCCGCCGACCGTTTGTCGGCCAGGATCTCGCTGAGCACCGAGTCGTCGTCGCAGCGCACGTACGCCGAGGCCGCGCCGATCCGCAGATGCCCGTGCCTGCGGGCCACGTCGTCGATCAGATAGGCGAGGGGCTGCGGGACCGGCGTACGGGAGTGCGCCGTGAGGAAGTCGTGCAGGTCGGAGGCGGACCGCCCCGCGTCCAGCGCGCGGCGCACCGACCCCGGCGTGAACCGGTAGACCGTCGCCCCGCCCTTCGACTCCACGTCCGCGAGCACGTCCAGCATGTCCGCCAACGGCCGCTCCAGTGGGCCGGGGGCCACCGCCGTCAGATCGGCCTGGAGGAGGACGTGGTCCAACGGTTCGGGGAGAAGCGGCGCGAGGAGACGGGCGGCGGCCGCACTCGCCACGGCCTGTTCGGCGTGGGAGAGGGGTTCGGGAGGAGCGGGCGGGCGGTGCTGGTGATGATGGACGGGGAGCTTGTCGCCGGGGCCGGAGGGATCGGAGGGGGCTGAAGACCCAGAGGGGGCTGAGGTGACAGACGGGGCAGAGGGGTTGGCGACGCCGGAGGAGCCGGCCGCCGCGAGCCCGCCGCCCCCGCCCCCGTCCCAGTCCTCGCCCTCCACACCTCTGCTTTTGCCACTGCTGCTGCCACTGCCACCCGCCACCGCACCCCGCGGCCCCAACAAGGCCCGCCCCTGCGCCGACAGGGCCCCCCGCCCCGTCACCCCCAACATCTCCGCCTCGCTCAGCGTCCACCGAGCAAGCCGACTACGCAGATCGCCGTCGTCCCGAGCACCCCCCTGAGCACCCGCGCCCTCTGCACTCCCTGCGCTCCCCGTACTCCGCTGCGCACCCCCCGCCCCCCGAACCGGCCGCTCCCACCGCAACCGAGCCAACACAGACTCGGCAGACGGCGCGGCCCCCTCCGGAAGCCCCGCAAGCAAACCCAGCACCCGGTGCCGTACCTCCGGAGCCGCTGACCGATCCAGCCCCGGCCCCAGCGCGGACAACGTCCGCTCCTTCGCGTCCCGCCCACCCACCAGCCCCGACGTCCGGGTCCCCGTGAGCCACGCCTCCGCGAGCCGGACCCAGCGCTGCGCCGCGGGCAGCTCCAGCCACTCGTCGAGGACTGGGGTAGCCGCGTACCGCTCATCGGCGTCACCGTCGGAGGCCAACAGCCCCGCCGCATAAGCGAGTTCGACCCAGAACGCGGCGACCGGCTCCGCCACGTCCAGCGCGACCGCCGTCCGCTTCAGGTCACGGACGCTGAGCCCGCCCGCCCGCATGACGGTCGGCCCGCCCTCGTCCCAGTCCTTCAACAGCTCCTCGACCGTCGCGAGCGCGGTGTACGCCTGCCCGGCCGCCGTCGTGTCCACAACCTGTGGACGGTGCGTCGCCTTCGCCTCGACCGCGGGCGCCACCGGCTCCGTCTCGCGGTGCGCGCGCCCGGCCCGCAGGTGTAGGGCAACTTCACGTGGGAGTACGACAGTTCCCGGCGCGGTGGGCAGCAGCAGCCCCCGGTCGATGAGCCAGCGCAGCCGGGCGGCCGGTTCGGCGGTCACCTGCCCGTACGGCGGCCCCCAGACCAACCGGTTCAGCACCTCCAACGACTCCTCGGGAGCGCGCCCGAGCAGCGCCTTCATCCGCCGCCGGCCAGTGAACAGCTTGGTGAGCGAGGCCACCGCGGAAACGGAGTCATGGGTGGAGGACAGCCCGGCGGCCGTCACGATCTCCTGAATACGCCCCGGCGACATCCCCGCCGTGGCCTCCGCGACCGTGGGCCCGAGGCCGGTCGGCGACGGATGCTGCGGCGACGGAGCCAGCAGCTCACGCGCCGTCCGCACCAGCCGCAGCCGGTCGTCCGCGCCCCACACCAGCGCCTGCTCGCGCAGGGTCGCGAGGGCGCGCGGCAGCGCGTGCACGACGGCGGCATCGCGCGCGTCGCCCGCCATCAGCCCGACCAACTCGTCGTACGACGCCGGATCCGCCGCCACGGCCAGCGCCTCCGCCGTCTGCAGCGCGAAACGGTCCAGCCGCTCCAGCGCCCGCACGACCGACCCGCGCGTACCGGCCCGGGTCGCGAGCTGGGTGAGGTCGGTGGGCACAGGCGTGATGAGGTCGGGGCGGCTGCGCAGCAGCGCGGCCAGGGACGCGTCGTCCCTGGTTCGGAGTGCCTCCGCGAGCGAACGGGGCGGCGTGGCCGGGGTGCTCATCCGACCCACGGTAGCGGGTGCGACGGCCGGACCGGTGCCGCCCACCCGACAGCGCCCGCCCGGGGACGCCCCGCACCTTCGGCCGAGGGCACCCCGTACGTGGGCGGCGATCACTTCGCGCCCGGGGCCGATGACACCCCGCGGCGGCCACCCTCTCCCCGGCCGGGGGCCCGTGCGCGTACCGCGATCACTTCCCGCTCGGCCCGCGAACACCCGCCCCCGTACAGCGCCCGCCCTCACCCGGACCCACCTCGGCACCTCGGGCGGGGGCACCCGTGCGCGTCCCGTGTGGGCGCGGCGCTCCCCTCCGCCCCGCGCGAAGACGAACCCGCGCACCTACGGCGCCCACCCGCAGCCCTCGCCCTCATCCGGCGCCCGCCCCCGCCGTACCCCCCGATGTCCGGGCCGACACGACGCCCGACCTGCGCTACGGTCGTTCCGGCGGGGTATCCAACGCACCCGCCCCGGAGGGGACTTCGTGGGTATCGAGAGCGATCAGGTCGTCTACGAGTATCTGAGCCGCGTCGGTGACGTGGCTCAGCAACGGCAGCTGCCCTCGGTCACGCGCATGCGGCTCGTGTCCGAGTTGCGCAACGAGATCGACCGGCGGCGTGCCGGGTCCACCGTCGACACACCGGCCGCCGTCCAGCGCATCCTGAAGGGCCTCGGCAGCCCGGACGAGATCGTCGCCGCGGCCGGCACCGGCGCCGGTGTTCCGCAGATGCCGACCGCCTCCGTCCCCGTACAACGGGACCACGAGGACGATCTACGGCCGAAGGGCCTGCGCCGGGTCGTACCGCTCCCGCGCACCCGCCTCACCAAAGCCGCACCCACTCCTGAGGCTCAGCCCGACAACTCCGCCTCCGCACCGCACCTCGCGAGCGCGTCCGACCTCGGCGCGAGCGTCCTGCAGCCCGACTGGTGGCGGCCGGAGAACGGCAACGGGTTCGCGCTCGGCGACAGCGTGCCCGGGTTCACCGGCGGGGTGGAGATCCCCGAACTCCTCAAGCCCCCGCCGCCGAAGGAACCCCCGAAGGAGACGCCGAAGGCACCGGAGCCGGTGGCCGCCCCGGTGATCGAGCAGGCGGCGGAAAACCCGGCCCGCCGACGCCGCATGGTCCCCCGCTTCCCCGCCGGACGCTGGTCCAACCCCCTCCTCCTGATCGCCGCCGCGCTGCTCGTCGTAGGCGCCGTACTCGGCAACTGGTTCGCCCTGCTGCTCGGTTGGCTCATCGCGTACGCGTCCCGGCGGCTGACCGACGCCGAGACGAAGGCGGCGGTGATCGGCCTGCCGACGGCGGCCGTCGCGGCCGGGATCGTCTGGCTGTGGGGCAGGAACGAGGGCCGCTGGGGCACCCCCATCGCGCACGGTCACATGAGCGACGCGATCGCGGAGACCTGGCCGTGGGTGGTGCGGGGCGCGGCGGTGGCGTCGGCGCTGTACTTGGTGTGGCGGTCGCAGCGACAGCGGTAGCGCGGTCGGTGGGCCCGGGTCCAGTCAGCGGGCCCGGTGGGATTGTCGTAGGGACTGGGCACAATGGCCCGTATGAGCCCGCACCCTGAGCCCGCCCTGACCGTCGGCTTCGATCTAGACATGACCCTCATCGACTCCCGGCCCGGGATCCACGCCGCCATGCTGGCGCTGGCGGAGCGGACGGGGACGTACATCGACGCCGATCTGGCCGTCACCCGGCTCGGGCCGCCGCTCGGGGACGAGTTGATCAACTGGTTCCCGGCGGACGAGGTGCCCGCCGTGGCGGACCTGTACCGCGAGATGTACCCGTCGTTCGCCGTCGCCGCGACCCCCGCGATGCCCGGCGCCCCCGAGGCGATCGCGGCCGTGCGGGCGGCCGGCGGCCGGGCGGTCGTCGTCACCGCGAAGTACGAGCCCAACGCGAAGCTGCACCTCGCCCACCTCGGCATCGACGCCGACGCCGTGATCGGCAACCTGTGGGCCGAGCAGAAGGCGGAGGCACTGCGCGAGGAGGGCGCGAGCGTCTACGTCGGCGACCACGTCGGGGACGTACGCGGCGCCCGTACCGCCGAGGCCGTGTCGGTCGCGGTGGCGACCGGCCCGTGCGACGCGGACGAACTCCGCGCGGCCGGGGCGGACGTGGTCCTCGGCGATCTCACCGAGTTCCCGCGATGGCTTTCGGACTACCTTTCGGCGCGCGCCTGACGCCGCCCCGCGGCGACCGACTGGAGCACGCCTCCTGCGGCCAGCAGGAATCCGACGCCCATGAGCATGCTCAAGAGGTACATGTACGTCGGAAAAGGCGTCGTGTGGAGCAACAGCGGTACCACGGTGACGAGTGTGGCCACCGCACCGATGAAAAAGACGATGGCACCGGCACGGACCAGTCGGTCACCGGCCGCGGCGGAATTCGTTTGGGTTTTGTCGCGCACTGGACCAGGGTAGTTCCCTGCGCAAAGGAACAACCCGGCGACGTCTTGTCACCGGCCTGAAGACCATTAGCCTTGGTACCGGCGGGTCCCGACGACCCGCCGGTCTGCTATCCGAAGCAGTTTTCCGACGAGTACGAGGACGAGGACAGACGTGCCTACCGGCAAGGTCAAGTGGTTCAACAGCGAGAAGGGCTTCGGCTTTCTCTCCCGTGACGACGGCGGTGACGTCTTCGTCCATTCCTCGGTTCTGCCCGCCGGAGTTGATGCCCTGAAGCCCGGACAGCGCGTGGAGTTCGGGGTCGTCGCCGGTCAGCGCGGCGACCAGGCCCTCTCGGTGACCCTGCTCGACCCGACCCCGTCGGTAGCGGCGGCCCAACGCAAGAAGCCGGACGAACTGGCCTCCATCGTCCAGGACTTGACGACCCTCCTCGAAAACATCACGCCCATGCTCGAACGCGGCCGTTACCCCGACAAGCCCGCGGGCGCGAAGATCGCGGGCCTGCTGCGCGCGGTCGCCGACCAGCTGGACGTGTAGAAGCGACCAGCTGGACGTGTAGAAGTCCGGGAGATCTAGGGGAATTCGAGCGAGTCCGGGCCGAGGGGCGGCACCAGCCCCTCGGCCGCCGCACGTGTCAGCAGCCCCCGGATCGCCGCGTACCCGTCGTCCCCCAGCTCCGCCGTGAACTCGTTGACGTACAGCCCGATGTGCTGGTCGGCGACGCCCGGGTCCATCTCCTGCGCGTGCTCCATGACGTACGGCCGGGAAGCCTCGGGGTCGTCCCAGGCGGCCCGGACCGACGTGCGGACGGAGTCGGCGAGCAGGTTCAGCCGCTCGGCGCCGAGCGACCGCTTCGCGATGATCGCGCCCAGCGGGATCGGCAGCCCCGTCGTGGCCTCCCAGTGCTCGCCCATGTCCGCGAGCTTGTGCAGGCCGTAGTTCTGGTACGTGAAGCGCGCCTCGTGGATGACGAGCCCCGCGTCGACCTTCCCGTCCCGCACGGCCGGCATGATCTCGTGGAACGGCATGACGACGATCTCGCCGACCCCGCCCGGAACCGTGTCCGCGGCCCAGAGCCGGAACAGCAGATACGCCGTGGACCGCTCACTCGGCACGGCGACGGTACGACCGGTCAGGTCACCCGGCCCCCGGGTGAGGACCAGCGGGCCGCAGCCCCTCCCCAACGCGCCCCCGCACGGCAGCAGCGCGTACTCGTCGAGGACGTAGGGCAGGACGGCGTACGACACCTTCAGCACATCCGACTCGCCGCGTTCGGCCATGCCGTTGGTGATGTCGATGTCCGCGAAGGTCACGTCGAGCGCGGGCGCACCCGGCACCCGGCCGTGCGCCCAGGCGTCGAAGACGAACGTGTCGTTCGGGCAGGGGGAGAAGGCGATCCGCAGAGGCTCGGTGGATTCAGTGGATTCAGTGGATGCGGTCATGCCTGTTCCAACTCTCCAGTACGGGCGCGCACTTCCCGAATCCCTCCGTCAGGGCCGCGAGCGCGTCGCCGATGCGCCAGGCGGCGCGGTCGCGCGGGCCGACCGGGTTGGAGACCGCGCGCAGTTCCAGGACGGGGATGCCGTGGGCGGCGGCCGCCTCGGCGACGCCGAAGCCCTCCATCGCCTCCGCGAGGGCGCGGGGGTGGCGGGCACGGAGTTCCGCGGCGCGGGCGGCCGTTCCGGTCACCGTGGAGACGGTGAGTACGGCTCCGGTGCGGGCGCCGGCAGCAGCCGCGAGGTCTCGTACGAGTGCACTCGGCGGACGGTGGGTGACGGTCCCGAAGCCGAGCTCGGTGACCGGGACGAACCCGTCCGCGGTTTCCGCGCCCAGGTCGGCCGCGGTGATCTCGTCGGCGATCACGAGGGAGCCGACGGGCGCCTCGGGCTGGAAGCCGCCGGCGATCCCGGCGGAGACGACGAGGTCGTACGGGGTACCGGCGAGGGCGAGGGCGGTGGCCGTAGCGGCGGCGGCAGCGGCGGGACCCACCCCGGCGGCGATGACATCGACCCGGCTGTCATGCGTGAACGCCCGTGCCACCGCGTCCCGTTCGGCGGGGACGGCGGTGGCGACGAGAATCCGTACGGAGGACGGCGTGTACGCGGACGTGGTCAGGAGTCCTTCTTGAACTTGAAGGACCACAGGCCCTTGACCGTCTTGTCGCCCTCCTTGATGGAGACGACGGTCGAGTTGCCGGTCGCGCCGTACTGGGTGTTGAAGAACACGCTGCCGGGGATCGTGCGGTACGTCTTCTTGCTGGAGTCGGTCAGCGGCTGACCGTTCATCAGGATCGTCCAGCCGTTGTCGGCGATCTTCGGGTCGACACCGAAGCGCACGGTGTCGTCCGGGTCGACCGAGATCGACGTGGAGGCCTTCAGGCACTTCGGCAGGTCCGCGGTCTTCACCGCGTCGCCGTCGTTGTAGCAGGTGGCCTCGGTGTGGACCGAGTTCCTCCCGACGGTGATCGTCGAGATCGGCGTCGGCTTGTCGCACGCCGACAGGACGAGCAGTCCGGCGGAAACGGCGCCGGCGGCGGCGACGGCGCGGCGGCGTCGCACAGCGGATTGCATGGTCATGGGGCGAAGGTTATCGGGCCCGTCCAGTACTCCCCCCACGTGGGGTGCGGCGCGGCGGGCCGGGTGGAGCGGGTTAGGCCACTCGCGGGCGTCCGCCGCCCCCCTGACGGGCCGAGGCGAGCAGTCCGCGCAGGGTGGTCAGCCAGCCCAGGGCGATGACCGCGGCGGCGAGGGTGAAGCCGAGGGCGCCGTTCAGCGGCATGACGATGCCGATCGCGCCGCCGAGCACCCAGGCCATCTGGAGCATCGTCTCGGAGCGCGCGAACGCCGAGGTCCGCACCAGCTCGGGCACGTCCCGCTGGATCAGCGCGTCCAGGGACAGCTTGGCCAGCGCCTGGCAGAACCCGGCCGTGGCCGCGAGACAGGCCACCAGGGCCGCGCCGAAGAAGATCGCCGCCGTGATCGCCGCGCCCAGCACGACCGCCATCACCGTCACGATGATGAGTTCCGGGGCCCGTTGCCGCAGCCAGGACCCGACCGCCGTACCGAGCGCGTTGCCCACGCCCGCCGCGACGGCGACGATGCCCAGCGACACGGCCGCGCTCTCCCCGGTCATCGGATGCTCGCGCAGCAGGAACGCGAGGAAGAACGTCAGGAACCCGGAGAGCCAGCGCAGCGCCGCGTTGGCGCCCAGCGCGTGGGTGACGGCGAGGCCGACCGTGCGCAGCCCCGGACGCTTGACCTCCTTCGGATGCGGGCCGTGCAGATGGTCCTCGTCCGCCGCGAGCAGCGCCGTGTCCTCGCCCTTGGCCGAGTCGACCTTGGGGTCCAGGAAGAAACACAGGACCGTACCCGCGACGAAGATCACGAAGGCGCCGTAGAGCGGCCAGGGGTCGCCGATGGCGTGCAGGCCGCCCGCGATCGGGGCGGCGACGCCGGTGGCGAGGAGCCCGGCAAGGGTGACTCTGGAGTTGGCCTTCACCAGCGAGATACGGGGTGGCAGCAGCCGGGGCACCACGGCGCTTCTGACGACGCCGTACGCCTTCGAGGCGACCAGGGCGCCCAGGGCCGCCGGATACAGCTCCAGGCTGCCGCTGGCGACCGCGCCGGAGATGATCAGCGCGAGGAGGGCACGGGCCAGCATCGCGGCGGCCATGGCGGCGCGCCGCCCGTGCGGAAGTTTGTCGAGGAGGGGCCCGATCACCGGCGCGAGGACGGTGAACGGGGCCATGGTGATCGCGAGATAGAGAGCGACCCGCCCCCGGGCCTCGTCGGTCGGGACGGAAAAGAAGACCGTCGAGGCGAGGGCGACGGTGATCATGACGTCGCCGGCGCCGTTCACCGCGTGCAGTTCGATGAGCCGGCCGAGGCCCGACTCGCCCGCGCCGTGGGCGTGGGTCGCCTTGCGGATGCCGCGGGCGGTACCGGTGACGGGGAAGTGCAGGGCACGACCCATCGCGCGGACGGAACCGCTCACCCGGCCCGAACCGCCACCTCGGATGTTCCCCTTCGTGCCACCGATCCCGGTGGCACCTTGGGGCGACCTCGCGGCTGCCACCCCGTCATAGTGCCCCGAGAACGGCGCGAGTAGTGCGGTTACCGCGCGTATGGAGGCGTACGGGCGTGGATTCCGAGCCGATGCACAGGTCCCCGGGGGCCGTCGCACAGGTCTCGGTCCGGCCGTCGCACAGGTCTCGGTCCGGGCGCCGCGCAGCGCCCAAGAGGCCGTCGGTGTGGGCGCATGGCGCGGGAGAAGGTAGCGTGCGTAGCGCGCCGTGGCGATTGTTCTCGGCCGCGCGCCTCTCGGCCATCCCGCAGAATGGATGGCGTAGGCGTGCCCGAGCGCGATCGGGCGCGGACGTCGACGCGGCCCTCCACCAGTGCCCCCAAGGGCCTGGTACATGTCTTTCAGCCGCTCCGTCCGCTCCCTTCGTCACACCAGGCGCACCCGTGAGACGGCGTAGGAGAGAAGCGATACCTGTGAGCGCAGCGACCACGCGAAGCCGCACCCCCGACCGCCTGTGCGCCGAGGCCGTCGACCTCGCCCGTGCCGCAGCCGAGGAGGCCGCCGCACCCGGTGTGGTCGGCGAGCACGCCGGCTTCGAATCCGACGGCGACCGTGTGGTCACGCACTTCTTCGAATGCAAGGAGTTCGGCTACCGGGGCTGGCGCTGGGCGGTGACGGTCGCGAGGGCGTCCCGCGCGAAGCTGGTCACCCTGGACGAGGTCGTCCTCCTCCCCGGCCCCGACTCCCTCCTCGCCCCCGAATGGGTCCCGTGGAGCGAACGCCTCCGCCCCGGCGACATGGGCCCCGGCGACCTGCTCCCCACCGACGCGGAGGACCTCCGTCTGGAGCCCGGCTACACGGGCGAGGACGAGCCCCCGCCGAACTCCGCGGTCTCCGAGGAGATGGCGGAACTGGTGGAGTCGGAGGACGCGGAGGTGACGGCCGGGGCGCCGTCCGCTCTGCCGGTCGCCCCCACCCGGGGCTCGATCGCGGCGGTGGCGGAGGAACTGGGCATCCGCCGCGCCCGGGTCCTCTCCCGCTACGGCCTCCACGTCGCCGCCGACCGCTGGGAGGACGGCTTCGGCCCGAAGACCCCGATGGCCCAGGCAGCGCCCGCGGCCTGCGTCAGCTGCGGCTTCCTGGTCGCGATCGGCGGCTCCCTGGGCCAGGCGTTCGGCGTCTGCGCGAACGAGTTCTCCCCGGCGGACGGCCACGTCGTGTCCCTGTCCTACGGCTGCGGCGGCCACTCGGAAGCAGCCGTCATGCCCAAACCGCCCCACCCCCCGGCCCCGGTGATCGACGAGACGATGGTCGACCCGTTCCCGCTGCGCCCTGCGGCGGACTCGGGGTCGGTGTCGGTGGGGGCGGACGAGGAAACGGCGGAGCTGGGGCACTCGTAGGGTCGAGGAGGCGGGGTCCTGCTGGTGCGTACCGAGTTCCCTGAAGGGCATGCGGTTCTCTTCGGGATCGACGGGAAGATCATCCTGACCCCGCGGAGCTATGAGCACTCCAGCACCATCAGTACGGCCGCTACGGCATCCCCGTCTACCTGATCGTGGACCCCTACGCGCGGGAAGTCGTCCTCCACACCCAGCCGACCGGCACGGGCTACATCGCTGCCCACACCCACAAGTACGGCACCGGCAAGCTCCCCATCCCCTTGGGAGACGGCCGCACCTGCACGCTCGACCTCGACGAACTCCCGGTTCCGGAGGATTGAGCGGGTTGGTTCAGGGCTTGGGCTCCCTGGTCTCCCTGTCTCCGTAGCGCGGCAGATTGTCCGTGGAGATCGTCCAGTCGCCGATGGTGACGTCCTCGCCGTAGACGAAGTCCTTGCGGGTGGCGTAGCGGGGGCCGTCGGGGGTGGCGTGGATGTCGGTGAGGACGGCTCCGGTACCGGTGCGAGGGTCGAAGACGGCGTAGGCGGGGATCCCGATCAGGGGATAGTCGCGCATCTTGCCGACCCAGTCGTTGTCCGGGTTGGAGCGGGAGACCACTTCGATGGCGGCGATGAGTGTGTGCGGGTCGAACGAACCTGGGACGTCCATGTCCGCCCACGCGATCACCATCACATCCGGATGGCGCATGACGCCCTCGGCTTCGCCTTCCACGTCCGGCGTCCCCGTGTGAGCTACCAGTTCCTCCGGCATGGCCTTCTCCAGGCGCTTGCGCAGATGGAGCGTGGTCAGCTCGTGCGGACTGCTGCCCGCCGTCATGTCGTGGACGATCCCTTCCTTGGTGATCTCGAATTTGCCCGGGATGGTGTCGTCCATGGACTCAAGGAAGTCCCTCATGGCCCGGTACTGGTGGGTGGCGCCCTGTTGCGCGTTGTCCGGGGCGATGGTCATGGCGCTCGCTCCTCGTGGTCCGTGCCCAGGTACAGGGATCGTCCCCTTCATGCTGGGCGGCCCCCGGAAGATCGGTTCGGCACTCATGGCAGTGTCCCGGGATCGGTGAGCGGAAGGCGCGGTCGCAGCCTTCGCAGTTCTGGAGCGGGTGCCGTACGGCTGGTGGCGGGGCCGGGGCGCGGAACGGTGGTGGGGGCGGGAGTTGGGCCGTCAGACGGTGGGCCAGGAGGGCTGCGGGGCGGCGTAGGGGGTCGGGTGGCAGGTCCGTGATGAGCGCGTGGCGTACGGCAGAGGGGCCGACCTCCCGCTCCAGCCAGGCCGCGACTCCCGGCGCCAGGTGGGCCGTGTCGCAGGCCGACAGGAGCAGGCGGGGATCGTGGCGGCGGAGGCCCGTGAGGAGGTCCGTGGCCTGCTGGATGAGCGCGGGGGAGGGGTGGGCCGGGCGCGGTACGGGAGGCAGTGCCTTACGGGGTGTGTGCTTCTTCGGCTTCTTCAGTGCTGCCGGGGCAGGGCTGTCCCTACGGCCGCTGCCGGGCTGGTTGCACGAGATCGTGCGGGTGACGATACGGCCGTCGGGGACCCGGTGCCGTTCGCGACGCAGGCAGCCGTGGGTCTCCAACTCCCGTAACGCGGCGGCGATTCGGGTCGTGCCCTCCGGGAAGCGGGCCGCGAGGGTCTTGATGTCGACGCGGGCGCCCGCCGGGAGCGACTGGATGTGGACGCCGAGTCCGATCGCGAGCCCCGACAACTCCGGGTGCTGGGCGAGGTGGTTGCCGATCACCGTGAAGCGGGCGGTGTGGCGGGCGTTGTCGTGCGTGAGTCCAACGCCGGGCTGGCCGCGCCGCCGGTTCGTGTGGTTCGAGCGGTTGTCGGCGGCGTGCCGGGACTGGGCGCGCGGGGGCGCGCCAATGTCGTACGTATCCATCGGGAAGGTCTTGTCTTCCTAGGTGGTCAGGCCCTCGCCTTGGGATTGCCGTCCCGGCGAGGGTCGTCGTACACCGTCGTGGTTCTTGGGAAAAGGCGCCCCTTGCGCCGGAGTTCGGGTTTCCGGGCTTCGGTGCGTGGTCCAGTACCAGTTCCGCCCAGACCGCCTTGCGGGGACGGGTTTCGTGCACCAGCCCCTCCCCCACACCCACCCTAAAAAAATGTGACACTTCCCCATCGAAGTGTCACATTTTCACGGCGAAGGGTCCCCACCCGCCGGGAGATGCGCCTCGCCCCGCCGCCCGGACGGAGTTCGTCACCGCCGCCACGTCCCAGAAGTCCATGAACCGAGCCCAGGGACACGAACGCGTCCCCTCGCCCCCCACACCCTCCCCGGCAACCCCATCCCTCCCCGCGCGGTACCTTCATCGCGACGTCGATGAGGAGAGTGAACGTACGTGAGTAAGTTCGTGCGGCCCGCTGCCGAGGGTGCCGACCCGTTCGGGACCGCCCGTCTGCGGCGTGGGGTGCTCGATGCCTGGGCGACCAGCCCGGCCCGGTTCCGGGAGGACGCCAACGCCGAGGAGGACCTCGTCCTCGGCGGGTACCGGGACCGGCTCGTCGTCGAGCTCGCGCAGAACGCCGCCGACGCCGCCGCCCGCGCCGGTGTCGCCGGACGGCTCCGGCTCACCCTCCGCGACGGCGTCCTCTGCGCCGCCAACACCGGCGCCCCCCTCGACGCGACCGGTGTCGAATCCCTCTCCACCCTCCGCGCCTCCGCGAAACGCGACGCCGGTGACAGTGCCGTCGGCCGCTTCGGCGTCGGCTTCGCCGCCGTCGTCGCCGTCACCGACGAACCCGCCGTCCTCGGACGGCACGGCGGCGTCCGCTGGTCCCTCGCCGAGGCCCGCGCCCTCGCCGACGACACCGCCCGCCACAGCCCCGGCCTGGGCGCCGAGATCCGCCGCCGCGACGGCCACATCCCGCTGCTCAGGCTCCCGTTCGCCGCCGAGGGCACCGCCCCCGACTCCTACGACACGGTCGTCGTCCTCCCGCTGCGCGACACCGCCGCCGAGGACCTCGCCGAGCGCCTCCTCGGCGCCGTGGACGACGCGCTTCTCCTCGCCCTCCCCGGACTGACCGAAGTCGTGGTCGAGGTGGGGGACCAGGAACCCCGCACCCTCACCCGCCGCACCGACCGCGCCGACACCGTCGTGGACGACAGCCGGGACGGAACCACCCGTTGGCGTACGGTCGCCGCGCACGGGGAACTCGCCAAGGAACTCCTCACCGACCGCCCCGTCGAGGAGCGGCTGCGGCCCTACTGGTCCATCACCTGGGCCGTACCCGTCGACAAGGACGGCACTCCGGCCCGCCCCCGCACCAGCCCCGTAGTGCACGCACCCACCCCCAGCGACGAACCCCTGGGCGTCCCCGCCCTGTTGATCGCTTCCCTCCCGCTCGACACCACCCGCCGGCACGCCGCCCCCGGCCCGCTCACCGACTTCGTCGTGGAGCGCGCGGCGGACGCGTACGTCGAACTCCTCGCCGCCTGGCGCCCGGTGACCACCGGCATCATCGACCTCGTCCCCGGCCCGCTGGGCAAGGGGGAGTTGGACGGCACCCTGCGCCAGGCGATCCTGAAGCGCCTGCCGCGAACGCCCTTCCTCCCGCCCGCCATCGAGCCCACGGGCGACGACTCCGACCTGCCCGAGTCGCTACGGCCCCGCGACGCCGAGGTCGTCGAGGGCGCCGGCGCCGACACCGTGCGCGTCCTCGCCGAGGTACTCCCCACCCTCCTCCCCGCCGGCCTCGAACGCCGCGTGGAACTACGGACGTTGGGCGTCGCCCGCGTCCCCCTCGCCGACGCCGTGGACCGCCTGGCCGGCCTGGAGAAGGACCCCGGCTGGTGGCGGCGCCTCTACGACAGCCTCGCGGGCGTGGACCCCGACCGGCTCACCGGACTGCCCGTGCCGCTCGCGGACGGCAGGACGACGATCGGGCCGCGCCAAGTCCTGCTCCCCACCCCCGACTCCGCCCAGGTCGAGCCCGAAGTCCTCGCCCGGCTGGGCCTGAAGGTCGCCCACCCGGACGCCACGCACCCCCTCCTGGAGAAGCTCGGCGCACTGCCCGCCACGCCCCGCGCGGTGCTCACGACACCCCAGGTACGGGCAGCCGTTGCCGCCTCCCTCGACGAGGAGGGCGGGGCCATGTGGGACGAAGTGGCGCCCGACAGCGACGAGTTGGCGGAGACCGTTCTCGCCCTCGTCCGGGACGCGGGCCTGGAACCCGGTGACGAACCCTGGCTCGGCGCCCTCGCCCTGCCCGACGAGGACGGCGAACTCGCCCCCGCCGGCGAACTGGTTCTCCCCGGCAGCCCGTTCGCCCAGGTGATGCGGGACGACGAACTGGCCTTCGTGGAAGCCGACTTGGCCGACCGCTGGGGCGACCAGCCCCTCGCCGCCTGCGGAGTCCTCGCCACCTTCGCCCTCGTCCGCGCCACCGACGTGGTCCTCGACCCGGACGAACTGGAGCCCCGCGACAGCGACTTCGCGGAACCCGACGACCCCGGCCTCCTGGACTCCGTGGACGTCTGGTCGGAGGACGTCCTCGACCGCTTCCCCGACACCCCCGTACCCCCCGTCGCCACCGAACTCGTCGCCGTCCGCGACCTGGACCTCGTCGACGAGGACCGCTGGCCCCAGGCCCTCGCGCTCCTCGCCCGGCCCCCGCTCCGCGACGCGATCACCCAACAGGTCCGCATCCTCATGCCGGATGGCACCCACGAGGTCGTACGGTCCTACACGGCCTGGTGGTTGCGCGGCCACCCGGTACTCGACGGCCGCCGCCCGGCCGGCCTGCTCGCCGCAGGCGGCGACCCGTTGCTCCGCGGCCTCTACGACGAGGCCGACGCGACCGGCTTCGACGACGAACAGGTACTCCGGGCCCTCGGCGTCCGCACCTCGGTCGCCGCCCTCCTCGACGAGCCCGGCGGCGCCGCCGAACTCCTCGACCGCCTCGCCGACCCCGACCGCGAGGTCAGCGGCACCCAACTGCACGCCCTCTACAGCGCGTTGGCCGACCTCGACCCGGAACAGGTGACCCTCCCGGACGACCTGCGCGCCGTGGTCGACGGCGAGGTGACGGTCGTGGACGCGGCCGACGCCGTGGTCGTCGACTCACCCGACCTGCTCCCCTTCACCTCCGGCACCCCCCTCCTCCCCGTACGCCCTTCCAGGGCAGCTGAGTTGGCCGAACTCTTCCAGGTCCGCCGCCTGAGCGAGTCCGTCACCGGCGAGGTCACCTCGGAGGGCACCGAGCACGACGTACCGGAATCCGTCCGGACGCTCCTGGGCCCCCTCACCCCCGCGACCTACGTCGAACACGACGAACTCGTCGTCGACGGCGTCGAGATCGACTGGCGCCGCACCCGGGACGGCGTACTGCACGCCTCGACCCTGGAAGGCGTAGCGGCCGGCCTGTCCTGGTCGGCCGGCCAGTGGCCACGCCGCTTCGAGGTGGCGGCGCTGCTGGAAGACCCGTCGCGGACGGAGGAACTGGCCCGGGACCGGTGGTTCGACTGAGCGGGTCGACGATCTTCACGGCTGTTCCGAAAAAAGTTCACGGGTCGTACAACCATTCCCTTTCGCTGTGCATCTGATCAGCTGAGCCAACAGGCATCACGATCACTTCTCTACCTGGGGAACCCATGCGCATGCGTGCCACCCTCGGCGTCCTGACCGGCGCCCTGGCCCTCTCCGCTCTCGCCGTGCCTGCCGCGCAGGCCGACGAGGGCCGGGGAGACACCACGATCTCGACCGTCGTGGTGAACGGCGGCAAGCCCGTCGTCGTGGGCGCGACCGCGAAGAAGACCATCACCGTCAGCTTCACGGTCAAGGACGGCTCGGGCGTCGACTGGGCGCAGGCGATCCTGTACCACGGCGCCAACATCGACTCGTCCGACAGCGGTGCCATCGCCAACGGCAGCGACGGCCGCGCCACCTGCACCAAGGTCAACGCCACGACGTCGACCTGCAAGTCGACCTTCGACCTGACGCCGCGCTCCAACCTGATCAACTCCGTGGCCGGCGGCTGGAAGGTCTGGGCGGTCGCCAGGGGCAAGGACAGCGACTACGTCCAGAAGGACAACGCGAAGACCTTCCAGGTCCAGCGCCTGTCGAAGCTGACGGTCAACGCCGCCCCGGAGCCCGTGAAGAAGGGCAAGACCATCACGGTCACCGGCAAGCTGACCCGCGCGAACTGGGACGCCGCCACCTACTCCGGTTACGCGTCCCAGCCGGTGAAGCTCCAGTTCCGCAAGAAGAGCGCCACCACGTACACCACGGTCAAGACCATCAAGACGAACTCGGCGGGCAACCTGAGCACCACCGTCAAGGCGACGGTCGACGGCTACTTCCGCTACAGCTTCGCCGGCACGTCGACCACCCCGGCCGTCAACGCCGCGGGTGACTTCATCGACGTGAAGTAAGACCCGACGCGGCCACGCCGGCCGGCGGAGTCTCCACGCTTCACCATCACTTCGCAATACCCGCACAAATTCTCGATTCGCCGTACAACCCTCACCACGGGTCGCGAATCACAACACGTGAGCCAACAGGCTCCGCCATCACTTGGGCCCCGGCGCCGACGACGAGCCGTTCGGAACGACCAGCGCGTTGGGGCCCCCTTTCCCACTTGGGGAACGCATGCGCATAAGCGCCACCGTGGCCGCCGTCTCCGGCGCCCTGGTCCTCTCCGCCTTCGCCGTACCGGCCGCGCAGGCCGCGGGCTCCGACGCCGGCTCGTACCGCTCGGACATCGCGAAGATCCGTGAGGCCGCCCACGCCGCCTCCGGCAGGACCGCGTTCAGCAGCGCCACCGTCGCCACCCCGACCGACGACGAGCCCTACGCCCTCAACGTCACCTTCTCCAACGTCAAGGTGCACAGCGGCAAGCCGATCGTGGTCGGTGCCGCCGCCCACGTCTCCGTGCCGGTCACGTACACGCTGACGCACGGCGCCGACGTCGACATCACGGCGTCCGACTTCCTCAGCGGCCCGTACATCTACAAGGGCAGCTTCGCCACCCCGACGAACATGCTGTTCGGCGACGACGCGGGCACCTGCACGGTCACCTCGGCGACCACTGCCTCCTGCAAGGCCACGCTCGACATCTACCCGGGTGACGGCGAGCTGTCGAACACCGACGCCGGTGCCTGGAAGGCCGGCGCCGAGGCCATCGCGCTGAACGGCCAGGACCCGACGAGCAGCACCTTCGACATCACCAAGGTCGGCCTCGCCGACCAGGGCAACTTCGCCTCCCCGAACGTCCAGCGCCTGTCCAAGCTGACGGTCAACGCCGCCCCGGAGCCCGTGAAGAAGGGCAAGACCATCACGGTCACCGGCAAGCTGACCCGCGCGAACTGGGAGACCAACAAGTACGCGGGTTACTCGACCCAGCCGGTGAAGCTGCAGTTCCGCAAGAAGAGCTCCAGCACGTACACCACGGTCAAGACCATCAAGACGACCTCGACGGGCACCCTGAAGACCACCGTCAAGGCCACGGTCGACGGCTACTTCCGCTACACCTTCGCAGGCACCTCGACCACCCCGGCGATCAACGCCACGGGTGACTACGTCGACGTGAAGTAACAGCACCTCAAAAGCAGCTGCCGCGCCCCGAAAACAGGGCCGCGGCAGCTGCTTTTTTGAGGCGCGGGCTTAAGGGCAGCGGTGCGGCCAGCCCTTTTAGGGGCGCGGGCTTAAGAACAGGGGCGCGGCGAACCGCTTTTATAGGGCGCGCGCCCAAGAACAGGGCCACGCCAGCTGACTCCAAGGGGCACGGGCTTAAGAACAAGGGCGCGGCGATCTGCTTTTATGGGGCGCGCGCCTGAGAACAGGGCCACGCCAGCTGCCTCTAAGGGGTGCGGGCTTAAGAACAGGGGTGCGGCGAACGGCCTTTATGGGGCGCGCGCCTGAGAACAGCGTCGCGGCAGCTGCTTTTAAGGGGCGCGGGGAACTGCGCGACCAGCCCCCACCGGCCCGCACTCGACGAACTCGCCCCCACCGGCCCGCACTCGACGAACTCGCCCCCACCGACCCGCCCCCGACAAACCCCGCCCCCACCGCCCACTCAAACCGCCCCCCGCCGATCAACCAACCTCCACACCAGCTCCAACGCCACCCCCGCCACCCCCGCAATCCCCACAGCGATCCACGGCATGGTCACCCCCACCAACTTCAGCGCGAAGAAATGCTGAAGCCACGGCACGACCAGCACGACCACGAACGCCGCCCCCATCGAGGCGACCAGCGCCACCCGCCACCAGGTATACGGCCGCGCAATAATCGCCAGCACCCACATGGAGATCAGGAACAGGGTCAAGGTCGCCGCACTGGTCTCCGCCCCCAACGCCCCCTTCCCCGTGTAGTGGTGACGGGCGATCAGATACGTCACGAAAGTCGCGGCCCCGGCGATCACACCCCCCGGAATCGAATACCGCATCACCCGCCGCACAAAATGAGGCTTCGCCCGCTCCGTGTTGGGCGCCAACGCAAGAAAGAACGCCGGAATCCCGATCGTCAACGTGGACAACAGCGTCAAGTGCCGCGGCAGGAACGGATATTCAACCCGCCAGCACACCACCAGCACCGCCAACAACACCGAGTACACGGTCTTGACCAGAAACAGCGTCGCCACCCGAGTGATGTTCCCGATGACCCGCCGCCCCTCGGCAACGACCGAAGGCAACGTGGCGAAGCTGTTGTTGAGCAACACGATCTGCGCGACGGCCCGGGTCGCCTCGGACCCCGACCCCATCGACACCCCGATGTCGGCATCCTTCAGGGCGAGTACGTCGTTCACCCCGTCCCCGGTCATCGCAACCGTGTGCCCACGGGACTGCAACGCCCCCACCATGTCCCGCTTCTGCTGCGGAGTGACCCGCCCGAACACCGTCCCCTCGTCAAGGGACTTGGCCATCTCCCCCTGATCCGAAGGCAGTTGGCGGGCGTCCACGACCTGCCCGCTGAGCCCCAGCTTCCCGGCCACCGCCCCGACGGACACCGCGTTGTCCCCGGAGATGACCTTCGCGTGCACATCCTGCTCGGCGAAATAGGCCAACGTCTCGGCCGCGTCGGGCCGCAACCGCTGCTCCAACACCACCAGCGCCGTCGCCGAGGCCCCCCGCGCGACCCCGGGATCATCCAGCTCACCAGAGACCCGGGCCAGCAACAGCACCCGTAGCCCCTCCTCGTTGAGCCGCCCGGTCTCCTCCAGCGCGGGATCATCCGCACCCAGCAACACGTCAGGGGCCCCGAGCAACCACGTACTCGACTCCCCGTCCCCCTCACTGAACGACGCCCCGCTGTACTTCCGCGCCGACGAGAACGGCAGCGACTCCACGCACCGCCACTCCCCGCTGTCCGGATAGGCCGTGATGATCGCCTGAAGCGACGCGTTCGGCCGCGGATCCGACTCGCCCAACGCACCCAGGACTTTGCGTACGTACGTTTCGTCGGCCCCGCCGAGCGGACGCAACTCGGTGACGTCCATCCCGCCCTCGGTCAGCGTGCCCGTCTTGTCGAGGCAGACCGTGTCGACGCGGGCGAGACCCTCGATGGCCGGAAGTTCCTGGACGAGGCACTGTTTCCGGCCAAGCCGGATGACACCGATCGCGAAGGCCACCGAAGTGAGGAGGACCAGCCCCTCCGGGACCATCGGAACGATCCCGCCGACCGTCCGCGCGATCGAGTCCTTGAACCCGTGCTGTTTGACGACCAGTTGGCTGATCACCAGGCCGATCGCGGTCGGGATCATCATCCACGTCACGTACTTGAGGATCGTGGAGATACCGGTCCGCAGCTCGGAGTGGACGAGCGTGAACCGCGAGGCCTCCTCGGCGAGTTGGGCCGCGTACGCCTCACGCCCCACCTTCGTCGCCTCGAACGCGCCACCGCCGGCGACCACGAAACTCCCCGACATGACCGCGTCCCCCGGCCGCTTGACCACCGGGTCCGCCTCACCGGTGAGCAGCGACTCGTCGATCTCCAGCCCGTCGGCCTCGACGCACTCCCCGTCGACGACGACCTTGTCACCGGGCCCGATCTCGATCAGATCCCCCAGCACGATCTCGGAGGTGCTCACCTCCACGGCCGCCCCGTCGCGCCGTACCGTCGGCTTCGACTCGCCGATCACCGCGAGGGAGTCGAGGGTCTTCTTCGCCCGCCACTCCTGGAAGACCCCGATCCCGGTGTTGGCGATGATCACGTACCCGAACAGGCTGTCCTGGACCGGCGCCACGAACAGCATGATCAGCCACAGCACGCCGATGATCGCGTTGAACCGGGTGAAGACGTTGGCGCGCACGATCTCGCCGAGCGAACGGCTGCTGCGCACCGGGACGTCGTTGACCTCCCCGCGCGCCACCCGCTCCGCGACCCCGGCGGCGGTGAGTCCACGTGCCCGCGCAGGGCGGATGGGCACGGGGTGCACAGGGTCGAGTTCGGCGCCCGCGTCGGTGTGCGTCATGCATTCGACGGTACGTGCGGTTTTACGGCTTCACCCGCCGAGTGCCCGGAAGATCCGACCAGGGGACGACGGCGGGCGGGGCGGGGTGATGCCAGGGGTGTAGGGGAAGCTCCTCACTCCGCAGCAGGGGAGGGGGTCTCCGTGGCCGAAGCGGCGGTAGCCACGCGCTTGAGGGCGGCGTCGCGCCCCCGGACGTACCAGATACCGATCAGCCCGAGCCCGGCCCCGGCCAGGCAGGTCCACAGCCACCACAGATGCCCGTGGTCGTCGAACCAGCCGTAGAAGGGGAGCTGTACCAGGAAGAGGGCGAACCAGAGGATGGTGAGGCCGATGATCGTCGGGACGATCGGGCCCTCCAGGGGCTCCGGTGCCTCGTGTGTCGGTGTCCACTTCGCCATGCCCCCAGCTTACGAGGCGACACAAGGAGCTCGGCAGACACTCGGCTCCACGACGCTCCACGCCGGTCTACGCGCGGAGATAGCGCCTGACGTCTTCATATGTTCATACTGAAACGGTTTCCGTCTGTCCACTTCTGCTCGTAGGAACATCCAATGCCGACCGCCCTGGACCGCTACTTCAAGATCTCCGAACGGGGCAGCACGCTCCCCCGTGAGATCCGGGGCGGCTTCGCCACCTTCTTCGCGATGGCGTACATCATCGTGCTCAACCCGATCATCCTGGGCAGCGCGAAGGACATGTACGGGCACCACCTCGACAACGGCCAGCTGGTCACCGCCACGGCGGTCACGGCCGCGTTCACCACCCTCCTCATGGGCGTCATCGGCAACGTACCGATCGCGCTGGCCGCCGGACTGGGCGTGAACTCCGTCGTCGCCCTCCAGCTCGCGCCGCGCATGACGTGGCCGGACGCGATGGGCATGGTCGTGCTGGCCGGTCTGGTCGTGATGCTGCTGGTCGCCACCGGGCTGCGCGAGCGCGTGATGAACGCGGTGCCGTACGGACTGCGCAAGGCCATCTCGATCGGTATCGGCCTGTTCATCATGCTGATCGGGCTCGTGGACTCCGGGTTCATCTCCCGCATCCCGGACGCCGCCCAGACCACCGTCCCGCTCCAGCTCGGCGCCGACGGTCACCTCAACGGCTGGCCGGTCCTCATCTTCATCCTGGGCGTCCTGCTCACCCTCGCGCTGATCGTCCGCAAGGTGTCCGGCGCGATCCTGATCTCGATCGTCACGATGACGGTCCTCGCGCTGATCGTGAACGCGGTCGCGACGATCCCCTCCTGGGGCCTGACCACCCCGAAGTGGCCCGGAAACCCGGTCGCCACCCCGGACTTCGGCCTGATCGGCAAGTTCAGCCTGTTCGGCGGCTTCTCCAAGGTCGGCGTGCTGACCGGCGTCCTCTTCGTCTTCACGGTCCTGCTGTCGTGCTTCTTCGACGCGATGGGCACGATCATGGGCATCAGCGACGAGGCCAAGCTGACCGACGGCGAGGGCAACATGCCCGGCATCAACAAGGTCCTCTTCGTCGACGGCATCGCGGTCGCGGCCGGCGGTGCCAGCTCGTCCTCCGCGACCACCTGCTTCGTGGAGTCCACGGCGGGTGTCGGCGAGGGCGCCCGCACGGGCTTCGCGAACGTCGTCACGGGCGCGCTCTTCGCCGTAGCGCTGTTCCTCACGCCGGTCGCCACGATGGTCCCGTCCCAGGCGGCCACCCCCGCGCTGCTCGCGGTGGGCTTCCTGATCCTGGCGGGCTCCGTCAAGGAGATCGACTGGGCCGACCACACGATCGCGATCCCGGCCTTCATCACGATGGTGATGATGCCGTTCACCTACTCGATCACCAACGGCATCGGTATGGGCTTCATCACGTTCGTGGTACTGCGGCTGGTGGCGGGCCGGGGCCGGGAGGTCCCGGTGCCGATGTACGTCGTGGCGGCGGTGTTCGGGTTCTACTACCTGATGCCGGCGCTGGGTCTGACGTGACCCGCGTTCCTACGGGCCGTCACGTGACGCCGTAGAACTTCTCCGTCTCCTCGACCGCGGTCTGGAACCGCTCGTCGAAGTCGTCCCGGATGAGCGTCTGGACCACATAGTCCTGGACGCTCATTCCCCTTTTCGAGGCATGGTCCCGGAGCCGTTCGAGCAGCTCCCCGTCTATCCGCAGGCTGAGCACGCTGGTCCCCATATGGACGAGGGTCCGGGGCGGTTCCGCGCGGTGGGTGACGTTCCGCGCCGGTATCACTCATATGGGTGACGGAAGGGTTCAGTGGTCAGGGTCACGGGCATCTCGGCGTGTCGCCATTGGTCTTTAGCGAGAGTAATGAGTTACGCTAAAGAACATGCCGGACCTAACCCATGGCGACGACGCTGCCGCTGTGAACTCCTTGCGATCAGCCGTGATGCGGTTGTCCCGTCGACTCAAGCACCAGCGGGTCGACGAGTCACTGAGCCCCACCGAGATGTCGGTGCTCGGCACCCTGTCCACCTGCGGCAGCGCGACCCCTGGCGAGCTCGCTCGCAAGGAGCATGTGCAGCCGCCCTCGATGACCCGCATCGTGGCGCTGCTCGAAGCGAAGGGTCTGGTCCAGCTGGAGCCGCACCCCGAGGACCGGCGCCAGAAGGTCGTCACCAAGACCCCCCAGGCCGAGGCGATGCTCGAAGAGAGCCGCCGCAAGCGCAACGCGTTCCTGGCCGGCCTGGTCGACGGCCTCGACGAGGACGAGTGGGCGAAGATCGTCGCCGCCGCCCCCGTGCTGGAGAAACTCGCACACCTGTAAAGCTGTCTATGCGCGAGTGAGCCGTAGGGGCGCGCCGGTGTCGAGAGGTCGAGCGCGCGGAGGCCCGAAGGGCCGAGCACGGTCGGGCTCTCAACGCCGGCAGAAAGCGCCCCGTAGGCGAACGAGCAAAAGAAAGAGGAGGCGACCTTTTGAGTTCGGGACCCGGAGCAGACTCCGCCCCCGCGCCAGCCACCCACGACTCCCCGCCCACCCCATCCGGTAAGTCCTCGATGTTCAGCTCGCTGAAGATCCGGAACTACCGCCTGTTCTTCATCGGCCAGGTCGTCTCCAACACCGGCACCTGGATGCAGCGCATCGCCCAGGACTGGCTGGTCCTCAGCCTCACCGGCTCCTCCGCCGCCGTAGGCATCACGACCGCCCTCCAGTTCCTGCCGATGCTGCTTTTCGGGCTCTACGGCGGTGTCCTCGTCGACCGGCTGCCCAAGCGCCCCACGCTGCTCGTCACGCAGTCCGCGATGGCCCTCACCGGCCTCGCCCTCGCCTTCCTGACCCTCTCCGGCCACGTCCAGGTCTGGCACGTGTACGTCGCCGCCTTCGCCGTAGGCCTCGCCACGGTCGTCGACAACCCGGCCCGCCAGTCCTTCGTCTCCGAGATGGTCGGCCCCGAGCAACTGCAGAACGCGGTCAGCCTGAACTCGGCGAACTTCCAGTCCGCCCGCCTGGTCGGCCCCGCCGTCGCGGGCGTCATGATCACCGGCGTCGGCACGGGCTGGGCGTTCCTCTTCAACGGCCTGTCCTTCGTGGCCCCGTTGGCGAGCCTGCTCCTGATGCGCAACCGCGACCTGCACTCCGTCCAGCGCGCCCCGCGCGGCAAGGGCCAGCTCCGCGAGGGCCTGCACTATGTCGCCGGCCGCCCCGACCTGATCTGGCCGATCGTCCTCGTCGGCTTCATCGGCACGTTCGGCTTCAACTTCCCGGTGTGGCTGTCGGCCTACGCGGACGACATCTTCCACGCGGGCGCCGGCGCGTACAGCCTCTTCAACACGCTCATGGCGGTCGGCTCCCTGATCGGCGCCCTGCTCGCGGCCCGCCGCGGCACCACCCGCCTCCGCGTCCTGATCGCGGCGGCGGCGGCCTTCGGCCTCCTGGAGGTCGTAGCGGCCGTGGCCCCCTCCTACTGGCTGTTCGCCCTCCTCATGATCCCGATCGGCATCGCCGGCCTGACGGTCAACGTCACGGCCAACACCGCCGTCCAGATGGGCACCGACCCGGCCATGCGCGGTCGCGTCATGGCCCTGTTCATGATGGTCTTCATGGGCGGTACGCCGGTGGGCGCACCGATCGTCGGCTGGATCACCGACGCCTACGGCCCCCGGGTGAGCTTCGCCCTAGGCGGTGTCATCGCGGCCGTCGCCGCGGCCACGATCGGCGTGATCCTGGCCCGCATCGGCGACCTGCGGCTGTCGTTCGACTGGAACCACGGTCATCCGAGCCTGGCCTTCGTCCCGCGCGAACGGGAGCAACTGGCAACGGCGGCCTGAGAGTTGGGGGCGTACCCCGGAGGGTGATGGTTCTACACCCTCCGGGCCAGCACCTGTCCCGGCCACTGGTCGTTCCCGACGAACGCCTCGGTGGCCGTGAACCCGTTGCTCTCGTAGTAGGCGACGAGCTTGCCGTCGTCCCCCGCGTAGCAGTCCACCCGCAGCAGGGAGACCCCGGCCCGCCGCGTCACCTCCGCCGCGTGCGCGAGCAGCGCGCTGCCGACGCCGTAGCCCTTGAACCGCCGGTCGGAGGCGAGGAGATGGACGTACCGCTCCGGCTCGTCCACGGCGTCGATGTACGACCCCGGGGAGTCGGTGAGGGTGAGCGTGCCGACGGGAACGCCGCCGACCTCGGCGATGTAGGGCGAGCCCTGCGCCACATACCGCTCCACCATCGCCACGGCCCTCGGATTCTTCGACCACGGCGTGCTGCCCCACTGCCCGGTCCGCCCCTGCGCGACGAGCCACGCCACCGCGCTGTCGAACATGCCGAGGATCGCGGGGATGTCGTCGGGCCCACCGTCTCGGATGCTGATGCTCGTGGCGGTCTCCATGGCAGCAGGCTAGGGGTCCGAAAAGGCTGTGCCCTGAACTAACCGTCCAAGCGCGGCAGGCCGGTTAGTCCAGGGCACACACGTTGGGCAGTGGTGGAAGGCTGCCCCCATGAGACTCTTCGCGGCGCTGCTGCCGCCCGCGGACGTACTGGCCCAACTCGGCACGGCCGTCGACGAGTTGCACGGCCTCCCGGGTGCGGACGGCCTCCGCTGGACGGCCCGCCCGGGGTGGCACCTCACGCTCGCCTTCTACGGCGAGGTCGACGAGGACGCCGTACCCGAACTGTCGGCCGCCCTGGAGCGCACCGCGCGCCGGACCGAACCGTTCGGGCTGGCGGTGCGCGGAGGCGGCCAGTTCGGGGACGGGCGGGCGCTGTGGGCAGCGGTGGCGGGAGATGTGACGGCCCTACGACACCTCGCGGAGCGCTGCGAGGAGGCCGCGGCGACGCGGGAACACCGGCGGTACCGCGCCCACCTCACCGTGGCGCGCGGCCGGGAGGCCATGGACGTACGGCCGTATCTCGACCGGCTCGACGACTTCGCGAGCCGCGAGTGGACGGCGGACGAGCTGGTCCTCGTCCGCAGCAACCTGCCGAGGTCCGGTGTGCCGGGGGAGCAGCCCCGGTACGAGGCGGTCGCCCGCTGGGCGCTGGCGGCGGCCGGTTAGGCTCGGGTACGTGGACCCGAAAACCCGGAACCGGATCATGGCCGGTGCGCTTGTGCTGCTGTTCGTCGTCGTGGGGCTGGCGGCTGCGCTTGGTAAGTGAGGGCGGGCGAGGCGTGGGGGACTGCGCGATCGTTGCCGGGTGCGGGTCGAGTGTGGCTGGTCGCGCAGTTCCCCGCGCCCCTGAATAAGGGGCGCTTGCCCTCAGGGTGTCACCAGGCGAAGGCCTCCGGCGACGGGCCGGGCCCCGGGAAGATCTCGTCCAGCGAGGTGAGGACTTCCTCGCTCAGTTCCAGCTCCGCGGCGCGCAGCGCGGACTCCAACTGCTCGGCGGTGCGCGGGCCCACGATCGGGCCGGTGACGCCGGGGCGGGTCAGGAGCCAGGCCAGGGCGGCCTCGCCGGGCTCGATGCCGTGCTTGTCGAGGAGGTCCTCGTAGGCCTGGATCTGGGCGCGCGAGGTCGGGTTGGCGAGGGTGTCGGCGGCCCGGCCGCTCGCCCGGCGCCCGCCCGAGATCTCCTTCTTGATGACCCCGCCGAGGAGTCCGCCCTGGAGCGGGGACCAGGGGATGACCCCGAGGCCGTACTCCTGCGCGGCCGGGATGACCTCCATCTCGGCGCGGCGCTCGGCGAGGTTGTAGAGGCACTGCTCGCTGACGAGCCCGATGGTGCCGCCGCGGCGGGCGGCGATCTCGTTGGCCTGGGCGATCTTGTAACCGGGGAAGTTCGAGGAACCGACGTAGAGGATCTTGCCCTGCTGGATGAGGGTGTCGATCGCCTGCCAGATCTCCTCGAACGGGGTGGCCCGGTCGACGTGGTGGAACTGGTAGATGTCGATGTAGTCGGTCCGCAGCCGCTTGAGGCTGGCGTCGACGGCCCGCCGGATGTTCACGGCGGAGAGCTTGTCGTGGTTGGGCCAGGCGTCGCCGTCCGCGGCCATGTTGCCGTAGACCTTGGTGGCGAGGACCGTCTTGTCGCGGTGATCGGGGCTCTTGGCGAACCAGTTGCCGATGATCTCCTCGGTCCGGCCCTTGTTCTCGCCCCACCCGTACACATTGGCGGTGTCGAAGTAGTTGATGCCCGCGTCCAGCGCCGCGTCCATGATCGCGTGGCTGTCCGGCTCATTCGTCTGCGGTCCGAAGTTCATCGTGCCGAGGACCAGTCGGCTGACCTTGAGGCCTGTGCGTCCGAGCTGCGTGTACTTCATGAGTGTCTAGCCAACGACTTCGAGTGCGCTCTATGCAAGGGGGGTCAGTCGCGGGGGAAGTCGGCGGTGCTGAGGGTGAGACCGACCACGGTGCCGGTGAGATCCATGTCGTCCCCGAACGCCACCTTCGTCTCCGTCGCGTAGTCGTCACTCTTGGGGTGGGTGTAGACGTGGCAACGCCCCTGGTACGGGTCGGCGATGACGTAGACGGGGACCTCGGCGAGGGCGTACGCGGCCTTCTTCGGGCCGTAGTCGTTGGCGGCGGTGCCCTTGGAAATGACCTCGGCGACGAACTCGACGTCCTGGTGCTGCCAGTGTCCCTCGGGGCTCTTCTGCGCGCCTTCACGCAGCTTCGCGACGTCCGGACAAAAGCCGTTGAGATGGCCGGGAAAGTCGATGCGCACGTCGGAGAAGATCTTCGCCATCATGCCGAACTTGTCCTCCAACGCCCGTACGACCCTGCGGATGATCTCCCAGTGGGTGTCCCGCCGCGGCGACATGTAGATGTTCCCCCCGACGATCTCGACCCTGATTCCCTCGGGGATGGGCATCTTCTCAAGCCACTCGAACATGACATCAAGAGTCAGCTCGCCGCTTACCTCGGCCATCGCGATCCTGTCTTCAAGGACGGTCATCGTGGCGCTCCTCCCCGGCCGCCCTCCACACAAGTGCAGCCGCGCGGTACAACGATACGCACGGTGACCGGGATGCTTAGTGATCACGCCATCGACCGGCGTGATCACGCCCCGGTCAGCGCCGCGCCGACCGCCTCAACGACGAGTGGTGCACCCGGTGTTGGGTGCTGTCGTCCTCGGCCGGCGCGTCCTCGCCGTACTCCTCACCCACCCCCCACGCCTGATGCATCGCCCCCGCGAACGCCCCCGTGATCTTGTGCTCGCCGGACGCGTTCGGGTGGGTGCCGTCGTACGTGTCGTGGGTGACGTCGTACGAGTCCGGGAGGGAGGCCAGGAGGAGCGGGGAGCGCGGGTCGTCCAGGTCGGCGACCGCCTTCGCCTGGAGTTCGTTGAAGAGGGCGACCTCGGTGGCGAAGGGGGCGTCCGTCTGGGCGCGGACGTTCGGGATCACCGGGAGGAACACCATGCGGACGGACGGTCTCGCGATGCGGGCCGCCGCCACGAAGGCCCGCATGTTGTCGGCCGTCTGCGTCGCGTTCGTGTAGAAGCCCAGGTCGATCAGGCCGAGGGAGACGAGGAGCACGTCCGCCCGGTGCGCGCGGACCGCCTCGCCGATCAGCGGGGCCATGTGCAGCCAGCCCTCGCCCCAGCCGGCGAGGTGGAAGTGCGGGAAGTCGGGGTCGGCGTACTCGTACGACGTGGGCGTGTCCGTCGCCTTGTCGTACAGCGTCTCGCGCGGGCCGACCACGGCGAACGGGCCGCCGTAGGTCGCGCGCAGGTGCTGCCACATCCGGTAACGCCATGTGTGTTCGCCCGCGCTCCCGATCGTCATGGAGTCGCCTACGGGCATGAACCTGAGCATCCGCTCATGATGGACGATCAACCACCGAGGGATGGAACGGGCGGGGTGTGAGGCCCACCACGCCCGGCCCGCCACAGCACTCTCTGTTCCGCACCGCACGGGATGGCAGGCTTGGGGCATGCGTCGCTTCCTCGCGTTCCTCGGTGCCGGCCTCCTCGTCGGCGCGCTCGCCCTGCCCGCAGCCGCAGCCCCCTCCGACGACGGTGACGGCAAGGGCGACAAGGGGTTCACGATCACCGACTCCCGGATCACCGAGTCCAGCGGGCTCGCCGCCTCGCACCTCCACCCCGGCATCTACTGGACGCACAACGACAGCAACGACGGCCCGTACATCTACGCCGTCGACAGCGGCACCGGCAAGACGGTCGCCACGGTCACGTTCAGCGGGGTCGGCAAGCCGCGCGACGTCGAGGCGATCTCCATCGGCCCGCACAACGAGATCTACGTCGGCGACATCGGCGACAACCTCGACGGGACCTGGCCGTACGTCTGGATCTACAAGCTGCCCGAGCCGAAGGTGCTCAAGGACCAGACGATCCGGGCGACGCAGTACGTCGTGAAGTACTCGGACGGCGCCCGGAACGCCGAGTCGCTGATCGTCCATCCCAAGACCGGACGCGTGTACATCATCGACAAGAAGGAGGACGGCGGGCATCTCTTCGAAGGCCCCGCCAAGCTCTCCTCCTCCGGCACCAACTACTTCAAGCCCATCGCCGCCGTCGACCTCTGGGCCACCGACGCCGCCTTCTCGCCCAACGGCCAACAGCTCGCCGTACGCGGCTACTTGGGCGGTATCTACTACGACTGGAACGGCGGGAGGATCAAGCGCGAGGGGCGCCTCGACGTGCCGTTGCAGGGGCAGGGGGAGTCCGTCAGTTACTCCGCCGACGGCACCAAGCTGATGTACGGGAGCGAGGGCACCGACAGTCCGGTGCAGGCGGAGGACGCGCCCGGGGGTGGCTCGGACTCCTCCAAGTCCCCCTCCGGTGGCGGGAGTTCGGCGAGCGGTGACAGCGACGGCGGCTCGGGGAGCAACGTGAAGATCGGCGCCCTGGCCATTGTGGTCGTCGGCGGGGCGCTGTTCGGGCTACGGCGCCTCACGCGTCGTAGGAGCTGAACTCACCCGTTTCCGCGGGCCGTTGGCCCTCGCCGCGCTGTCGGACCACGACCTCCAGCCCGTCCAGGATGCGCCCGAGCCCGAACTCGAAGTGGTCGAAGCCGGCGGTGAACGTGTCGGGGGAGAGGGACGCGAGCGTCGGATACGCGCCGGTCGCCATCGCCTTCTCCAGCGCCGGGACCTGGGCGCCGTAGAACTCCGCGTCGGTCAGGCCGGTGCTGCGGGCCGCCTCCTCCTGGTGGACCTGGGTGCGGGCGGCGCCGACGACATAGCCGTCGATCATGACGACCGTCGAGACGAGTTCCGGGTCGGTCAGGCCCATCGGGCGGATGCGGCCGAGCAGGTGCTCCAGGGTGGCGAGGGCGCGGGGGCCGAGCAGCGGGCGGGACTGGTTGACGCGCAGCAGCCAGGGGTGGCGGCGGTGGACGGCGAGCGCCTCGCGGGCGGCGGACTCCAGCGCCTTACGCCAACTGCCGCTGCCCGCACCGTCGTTGGGGCGGTCCGGGAAGCGGACGCGGTCCAGCATCAGGTCGAGCAGCTCGGCCTTGCCGGGGACGTACCGGTACAGGGACATCGCGCCGGTGCCGAGATCGGTGGCGACCCGCCGCATGGACACGGAGTCCAGCCCCTCCTCGTCCGCGATGCGGATGGCCGCGTCCACGATCCGGTCGACGGACAGGCCGGGCTTGGGGCCTCGGCTGGGGCGGGGGCCGGTGTCCCACAGCAGTTCGAGGGTGCGGCCGATGTCACCGCTGCCGCTGGACTCCGTCGAATCGGAGGTCGAGTTGGAGGTCGAGTTGGGGGTCCTGCTCGTCATGCGGGGGAGTCTAGGTCGCCGCGCGAAAACCGAGTACACCGTACGCGTAATCGGATACGGTGCACGCAGTTCGGGAGGGAGGGTTCATGAGCGGCGGACACAGCGACGGATATGTCGTGGAGGCCGAGGGCCTGGAGAAGCGCTACGGCGACAAACACGCCCTCGACGGCTTCGACCTGGCCGTCCGCGAGGGCACCGTGCACGGGCTGCTCGGCCCGAACGGCGCCGGCAAGACCACCGCCGTCCGCATCCTCTCCACCCTCGTCCGGCTCGACGGCGGCCGGGCGACGGTCGCCGGTCTCGACGTGGCCCGCCAGCCGCGCCAGGTGCGCACCCGGATCGGACTCACCGGCCAGTACGCGGCGATCGACGAGATCCTCACCGGCCGGCAGAACCTGGAGATGTTCGGCCGCCTCTTCCATCTCGGCCGCAGGCGAGCCAAGTTGAGGGCGGCCCAACTCCTGCGCCAGTTCGACCTGGAGGCCGCGGCGGACAAGGGCGCGGGCGGCTACAGCGGAGGCATGCGCCGCCGCCTGGACCTCGCCGCGTCGATGATCCTGGCCCCGGCCGTCCTCTTCCTGGACGAACCGACCACCGGCCTGGACCCGCGCAGCCGGGGCGAAGTCTGGGAAGCGGTAAGGCAGTTGGTGGCCGACGGCACCACCGTCCTCCTGACCACCCAGTACTTGGAGGAGGCCGACCGCCTGGCCTCCCGCATCACCGTCATCGACCAGGGCCGCGCCATCGCCGACGACACCCTCGACGGCCTCAAGAACCGCGTCGGCGGCGACCGTATCGAGGTCGTGCTGCGCGAACCGGCCCACATCCCCTACGCGTTGCAGGCGGTCGCGAGGGTGGCCCACGGAGGCCAACCCGAGGCAGACATGGGGGAGTTGCGGGTGCACGCGCCGGTGGCCGACCGGGTGGGGTCGCTGACCGAGGTCGCCCGGTACCTCCACCACTACGGCATCCCGGTCGAGGACATCGGCCTGCGCCGCCCGAGCCTGGACGACGTGTTCCTACGGCTGACGGGCCGCCGTACGGAAGAGGAACCAGCCGCCCAGGAGCCGGAGTTCGAGGTCCCGGAGACCGAGGGGGCGGCGGCGTGAGCGGCAACGTCTCGACGGCGTCCGAGGGCACCGGGCGCACCTACCGCAGACGCCCCCGACACGGCCGCGTCTTCTGGACGATCGCCGACTGCTGGAACGTCGTCCGGCGAGGCCTGACCCACTACCGGCGCCAACCGGTCAGCATCCTCTGGCAGTTGGGCTTCCCGATCCTCTCCGTGCTGCTGTACGGCTACGTCTTCGGCAAGGCGATGCGGGTGCCGGGCGGCGGCGACTACAAGGCGTTCCTGATGCCGGGCATGTTCGTGATGACGGTGGCCATGGGCTTCGTCTCGACGGCGACGATCTTCGTGAACGACGCGAAGAAGGGCGTCATCGACCGGTTCCGCTCCATGCCGATGGCGCCGTCGGCGGTGGTGGCGGGGCGCGGCGCGACCGATCTCATCGTCGCCTGCGCCGAGTTGGGCATCATGATGGCCACGGCGTACGGCATGGGCTGGCGCCCGGAGTTCGGCGCGGGCCCCGACCTGGGCGCGGGCCTCGGCCTCGACATCGGCCTCGGCCTGGACTTCGTGAAGGCGGTGGCCCTGCTCCTGGCACTCCGCTTCGCGCTGATCTGGGTAGGAGTGTGGCTGGGGTTGTTGCTCCCGGGCCCCGAACAGGTCGGCGGCCTGTTCGCGATCGTCTTCCCCCTGACGATGATCTCCAGCATCTACGTCTCCCCGACCCAGATGCCCCACTGGCTCGGCCAGGCCGCCCTCTGGAACCCGCTCTCGTCGACGGCGGGCGCGACACGGGCGCTCTTCGGGGCGCCGACGGGGCAGGGCACGTCCTGGCCGGAACAGCACGCGTTGCTGCTCGCGGGGGCATGGCCGGCGGCGCTGACGCTGCTGTTCCTTCCGCTGGCGATACGCAGGTTCCGCAGGCTCAGCCGATAGCCGTAGGCGACTGTCGGCGTCCGTTGCCTTGACGTGTCCACGTGACGTCGCTTCCATGGGAGGCGCAGGGTGGTGGGAGCGCTCCCACCGGTTCCGGGCCCGCGCCTCCCGAGAGGAAGCAGCGAGGTGTCCCTCATGTCTTCAATGCTCCTGTTCCGCAACTTGAGAAGGGCGCTGGGGGTTGTTGCCGCGGTGCTCGTGTTACCGCTGGCCGGTGTGCACGCGGCACAGGCGGCGAGTGTGCACGCGGCACAGGCGACCGGTGTGCACGCGGCACAGGCGGCCGATACGGCGAGTGCGAGTGCGAGTGCGAGTGCGAGTGCCCCCGGCGCCGGCTATTGGCACACCAGTGGCCGCCAGATCCTGGACGCGGCCGGGCAGCCGGTCCGTATCGCCGGTATCAACTGGTTCGGCTTCGAGACCGCCAACTACGTCGTCCACGGCCTCTGGTCGCGCGACTACAAGAGCATGATCGACCAGATGAAGTCGCTGGGCTACAACACCATCCGCCTCCCCTACAGCGACGACATCTTCAAGCCCGGCACGGTCCCCAACAGCATCGACTTCTCCAGCGGCAAGAACGCCGACCTCCAGGGCCTCAACTCCCTCCAGATCATGGACAAACTCGTCGCCTACGCCGGCCAGGACGGCCTGAAGGTCATCCTCGACCGGCACCGCCCGGACGCGTCGGCACAGTCGGCGCTCTGGTACACGGCGGCGGTACCGGAGTCGACGTGGATCGCCAACCTCCGCTCCCTGGCGACCCGTTACGCGGGCCAGTCGACGGTCATCGGCATCGACCTCCACAACGAGCCGCACGATCCCGCGTGTTGGGGCTGCGGCGACGTCGCGACGGACTGGCGCCTGGCGGCGGAGCGAGCGGGCGACGCGGTCCTTGCGGCCAACCCTGACCTGCTGATCTTCGTGGAGGGTGTGCAGACGTATGCCGGCGTATCGGGTTGGTGGGGCGGCAACTTGATGGGCGCGGGCCAGTACCCGGTCCGGCTGACCGTGCCCGGCCGGGTCGTGTACTCGGCCCACGACTACGCGACGAGCGTGGCCCAGCAGCCGTGGTTCAGCGACCCGTCCTTCCCGGCGAACATGCCCGCCGTGTGGGACAAGTACTGGGGCTATCTCTTCCAGCAGAACATCGCGCCGGTGTGGGTGGGCGAGTTCGGTACGACGCTGGCATCGACGGTGGACCAGAAGTGGCTTGCCGCGCTGGTGAGTTACCTCCGCCCGACGTCGACGTACGGCGCCGATTCCTTCTCCTGGACCTTCTGGTCGTGGAACCCCAACTCCGGTGACACGGGCGGAATCCTGAAGGACGACTGGCTGACCGTGGACACGGTGAAGGACGGATACCTGGCGAGCATCAAGGCGGCCGGGTTTCCGAGCACGGGGACGGGGACGGGTGGAGGTGGTGACGGCGGCGGGAGCACCGCGGCTTGCACGGCGACCTACACCGTCACCAGCGACTGGGGCACCGGCTTCAACGCCGACGTGACGGTGAAGAACTCCGGGACCTCGGCACTCAAGTCCTGGCAGGTGAAGTGGACTTGGTCCGGCGCCCAGCAGATCACGAACATGTGGAACGCGTCGTACACGCAGAGCGGGACGGGTGTGACCGCGGTGAACGCGGATCACAACGGGAGTGTGGGGGTGGGGAGTTCGGCGAGTTTCGGGTTCGGGGGTGCTCCGGGGGGTGGGAGCGCGCCGAGCCTGAGCTGTACGGCGACGTGAGGGGCTGAGAGGACTGGGGGACGGGGGCTGGGCCAAGCCGATGTTCTCCTGGTGACCCCCTGGCCTCCTGGCTGTCGCTCAACTGGCCAGGGGGCAGGGCAGGTTGGGCCTTGTGCGATTCGGGGCGCAGGTGACGAGGGCGAGGGAGAGGTACGACGGCCGTTCGAGATAGAAGCCGTACGACGTGTCGCCGCCTGAGGTGAGTCGCTCGGCGGCGGAGGCGACGAGCCGGGCGACGTGACCGGCGCCGCGGTGTGCCTCGGACGCGAACCGGGGTGCGTATGCGGTGAGTTGGTCCGTCAACCAGGCTGCCGCGTCGGTCGGGGCGGGCCAAGTTCCGCGTACCAGCGAGCGGGGCTTGATGAGCCAGTACGCCGTTTCCAGCGGGGGCAGGTCGGAGGTGGGGAACTCCGCGGCCACTTCGCGGTAGCGCTGGATCAACTCGGGGCGGCTGCCGGGTGGGGGTGGTTCGGGGTGGGGTGGGCGGCGTAGGGCTTCCTGATCGAAGCGGGGTTTGGGGCCGGTCAACATCGAGGCCGGCGAACAGGTGCGGTGGCTTCCGCGTCGGCACGCCTCCGACATCGCGCTGCCCGGCAACGACTTCTGGCTCCTGGACGACCGGTTGATCCGCTGGAACCACTTCACCGGGGACGGCGCGTCCGGTGGCGGAGAGATCGGCGAGGATCCGGCCGCGGCGAAACTGTGCGCCGAGGCGTTCGAGGCGGTGTGGGCGCGAGCCACCCCGCACCAGGAGTACAGGATCAGCTAGTGCGCAGGGCGCGCCGTCGGCCGGTGGACGGAGCTGTCCAGGAGGGCTCCAACGCCGTCGTCACGTCAGCCACATGGCGACCGTCGCACCTCGCCATAGAGTGATGCACCATGCGAAGCCTGGCCCGTCTGCCGAAGGCTCATCTTCATCTCCATCTGGAAGGTGCGATGCGCCCCGGCACGTTCGCGGAACTGGCGGGCGAGCACGGCGAACAACCGTCGAATCCAGGCGGCTTCTCGTCGTTCGAGGACTTTGTGTCCATGTATCAAGTCGCTGCCCGACTGGTGCGCGAGGGGCCGCGGGAGAACCTTCTGCGGCTGGTGCGCGAAGTGGTCGAGGATGCCGCGGCAGACGGAGCGGTATGGATCGAGCCCCAGGTGAACCCCCTGACCTACGAGGACGATCCGGGCGCCGCGCTCGACCTGCTGGACGCGGTGATCGACGAGGGCCGCCGCACTGCTGCCCGGCTGGGCATCGGCTTCGGCGTCCTGGTGTACGCCCGGCGCAACGCGGACCCGTCGGAAGCAGTCCGGGCCGCCCGCCTCGCGGCCCGGCGGGCGGACAACGGAGTGGTCTCCTTCGGCCTGGCCGGAGACGAGGCGCGCTACGCCCCTGAGCCGTTCGCGCAGGCATTCACCATCGCCCGTGATGCCGGGCTGATTCCGGCCCCGCACGCAGGGGAACTCGTCGGCCCGGACAGTGTGCGCGCCGTACTCGACGTGCTCGGTGCGCGGCGGATCGCCCACGGCATACGGGCGGTTGAGGACCCGGACCTCGTCGCCCGGCTGGCCGCGGAAGGCGTGGTCCTCGATGTCTGCCCCACCTCGAACGTCGCCCTCGGCGTCGTGGAATCCCTGTCCGTCCACCCCCTCCCGCTGCTGCTGCAAGCCGGTGTCCGGTGCACCCTCAACGCCGACGACCCCCTTCTGTTCGGCCCCGGCCTGCTGGACGAGTACGAAACAGCCCGTACGACCTTCGCCCTCACCGACTCTCAACTCGCCGCGATAGCCCTTACGTCGGTCGAATCCTCCGGCGCCCCGCGCGCAACCGTGGAGGAGACGGCCACCCGCATCGGCGACTGGCTGCACACCCCCGACCGAGCAACGGCACCCCGCCCCAAGGGGATTGGCGAGTCGGACAAGGTGTCGTCAACACGCGCGGCGAGCCGATCATCGTCGAGCAGCAGCCCGAGCGGTTCGAACAGCCCCGGCCCGCACGCCCGTTGATGCAACTCCTCGTCCTGTTGCCGTGAAAGGCGGCAAACCCACCGACCCGCTCCCCGTCGGCCAACTACTCTGCGAACGCGCCGCGTTACTCAGTGCGGCCAGCGGAGGAGGAATCCTGTGTCAGCGTCCTGTGACCCCGCGTACGCTCCCGTCGGTGATGTGGGTGCCGCGCTCATGATGGTGGACTCGCGGCTCAAGGCCGTTCATGCCGGGAAGGCCGCGACCGACCCCGAACAGCAGACGCTGATGGAGCAGTTCCTCGCGTCGTTGGGGCCCGGCGGGCTGGACGATCTGGTGGACGGCGCGTGCACGCTCATCTATATGTTCATGACGTGGCTGAGGAAGGCCCACGAGAGCGAGGGCAAGGACGTCGTCGAGTACGTGGTGCCCACCCTCGTGGCCACGATGCGGATGATGCCCCGGAGTTGTCCCCCCGAGGTCATCCCCATGATGGCCGGCCTGGTGATCGCCGCGGGTACCGAACTCAGCCCCAACCTGTGGCGTAAGCAGTACGGCGACTGGACCAAGGACGAGATGACCCCTCTGGAAGCCACGGCGTTCCTGCTCGCGGAACACATCAACCGCATCGCCGACAACCCCGAGTTCGCCACCCGCATGATCGCGGACGCGCTGACCAATATCGCCGGAGAGGGGTAGAAGTCCCGGCGTAGGACGATGAGTTCAGGGGGCAGGGGTCAGGGGGCGCCGGTGCTCCGTTCCAGGGTCGAGACAGCCGAGTCAGCCGAGTCGGCCGGGCCGAACGCCGCTCCGTCCCGCTTCGCCCCTACGCACAACCAGACGTAGACCAGGTCGAGCACGCTGCACATGATGCCGAGCCCGAGCAGGAAGCCGTCGTGCTGGAGGGCGCCGAAGAGGATCGTGGGCGCGAGGGTGCCGAGCCACTTGGCCACCGCGATCGTCACCGACTGCCCGCGCAGCCCGCGCCGCGCGACGAACATCGCGATGAACAGGGCGGACATCAGCAGGTTCTGGAGAAACGCCGAGTAGGCGACCCCGTCCTCCGCGCCGAACTTCGCCAGGAACAGCCACTGCACGGCGAACGACATCCCGAACAGCAGCACGCTCAGGCCGGCGAACATCCGCGCCGTGACGAACGACGGGAACTCGGCGCGGCCGTACCGGAAGAACGTGTACACGATCACGGCGTCGGCGATGCCCCACACCAGGTTGATACCGCCCTGCACCGACGGGTCGAAGACCAGGTCGTGCACCGCGTACGTCCACTCCCACGCGAGGTTCAGGCCCAGCGCCACGGCCGGCATGGCGTAGGTGCGCTCGCGCAACCCGACCCGGATCGCCTCGACGTACACGATCGTCCAGGCGATGCCGCTCGCGAGGATGAGGGCGATACCCATCTGCGTCTCCTGTCGTGGATCTCTGTGGGGCCGCGCGGACGCTGACAGACACGTTCGGGGATGCGGGCGATGGCTGTCCTACGTGAGTGTGACGTAGGGGCGTACCACGTCGTACTCGGCTTGCCGGGGCGGCTGTTGGGGATCGGGCGGGAGTTGCCAACAGGGTTCGTCGAGCGGGAAGGGCAGGTGCCGGCCGGCCGCGCGTGAGCGTTTGTGCCAGCGCTTCCAGCGGGCGTCGTGCGGGGTGGGGAGTCGCCAGACGTACGGGTCGGGCGTCCGGACTTCTGCCCCAAGGTCCTTGGCAGGCAGGGGAGTTCGGGTCGTGCGCGGAGTTCGGGGGGTTCTGGGTGTTCTGGGCGTGAGCAGGCGGGCCGTCGCCTCATAAAGTCGCCGGAACATGAGCCTGAATCCCCTCCAGGTCGAACCTCGCCCACACGCATTTCGCGTACGGCTCCTGCCTGCATCCCCAGTTGTCGGCCAGCGCGGCGACGAGAGCGAGGCCCCGGCCGCCTTCCTCCTCCGGGGTCGCGTCGTGGAGTCGGGGGAGTCTGTCCCGGTCCGGGTCTGAGACCTCCAGGGTCAACTCCCCGCTGTTGAGGGTGAGTTCGACCTTGATCTGAGAGTAGGGGACCCGGCAGTGGGTCACGGCGTTGGTGACCAGCTCGTTCGCCAACAGGGTTACTGCGTCGGCGAGTTCGTCGGTGATGCCCCAGTCCGCGAGGGTCTTGCGGACGCGTTGGCGGGCGACGGGGACGTGGCTTCGGTGTTTGGGGACGCGGAAACTTTCGGACGCGGGCATGGGGGAACTCCGTCCTGACGTGGCGTCAAGTTGGGCTGCGCTGCGGCGCCTTCATGAAGCTACGGTCGGATTCGGCGCTTACGCAGCAGCTTCGAGTGAATGCATTCACTTGTCCACCCGATCGAGTGACATGCTCTCGGAGGGGCGGTCCGTGTGGCATCGTTGCCGAAAGATGAGGGGAGGGCCCATGCCCGCAGGTGGACGGCCGACGGTACGCAGCAGGCGTTTGGGTACGGCGCTCAGGCAGTACCGGCACGCGGCCAAGCTCGATCAGCCGCAGGCCGCCGAGGTCATCGCGGCAAGTCAGGCCAGGATCAGCCGCCTTGAGAGTGGTCACGTCACCGCTCGCGTCATCGAGGTGCGCTTGCTGCTGGATGCGTACGGCGTCAAGGACCCGGAAGTGCGCGTCAAACTGGAGGACTTGGCAAAGCACTCCAAGAACCGGGGCTGGTGGCTGGAGCACGCCGCGCACCTGAGGCCGGACTACGTCGATCACATCGCGTTGGAGGACGATGCGACCTATATCCGCGAGTGGCAGCCGGTGATGATGCCTGGCCTCCTGCAAACTCCGGCGTATGCGGAGGCAGTTATCGCCGCCAGTCCGCACTACATCGAGCCGGAGCGGGCCGCCCAGTTGGTGAAGGTCCGTGTGGGGAGGCAGGCGAAGATCGAAGAAGGTGGGGCTTCGTACACGGCGATCCTTTGGGAAGCGGTCCTCGCGCAACCGCTGGTCAGTGTCGAGATTCACCGGGAGCAACTGTCCGCGATCCTTGAAGTCGGGAAGCGGAAGAACGTCACCGTGCAGGTGCTGCCGGTCAGTGCGGGCGTACTGGCGGGTTACTCCTCCGCCTTCTATTCCTTCAGTTTCGACGAGGAGCCCACAGTCGAAGCGGTCGCCATGGACAACTTGCGAGGTACATCGGTCCTTGAAGGAACCGAAGACCTTGCCGCTTACGCCAGTGCGTTCGACCTACTACGATCGTCTGCGTTGACGCCGGACGCGAGCGCGAAGCTCATCCGGGGCGTACTGCGGAGCTTGAAGGAAGACACATCGTGACCGAGGTTGTTAGCCCCTTCTGGAAGTCCTCGTACTCGGGGGCGGAGAACGCCTGCGTCGAGGTCGCCCACACCGCCACCCACGGCCGAGCTGTCCGCGACAGCAAGCAGCACCCGGAAGATGGCGCCCCCGTCTTCACTGTCTCCCGTGAGAGCTGGCGGGGTTTTCTCTCGCAGTTCTGACACGCACATGCCGGTCCCGCCACCCCACCCTCCCCGCAGAAATGTGACACCCAGCCGCGAAGTGTCACATTCCCGCGTCCCACCCCCGACGCCGAGCGTCAAAGGTCGCCCCGCGATTGATCCGGCGAGGCTACCCGCGGGGCAACGACGTGTTGGTGATCGGCAGCTTCTGTACAGCCCCCGCCACGTACAAGTCCGTCGGAGCCGTGCGCAGCGTGAACGTGTCGTCGTACGACGAGACACGTACCGACAGGACGAAGAAGCCGTCGTCCTCCGCGGTCACCTTCACGTGGGACTCCTGCTCCCAGTAGGTCTGCAGGAAGACCTCCGTGCCCTGGGGCTCGACGCCCTGGGGGAGGGTGACCTTGCCCTGGACGGTGAGGATGTCGCCGGCCTTCACCTTCTTCTTGTTGACCGAGTAACTGACCGAGCTGGAGCGGGTGTTGGCGGCGACCGTGGTCTCCGCGAAGTAGCCGTCCTGCGGGGTGTTGAGGTCGCCGTCCTCGTCGTAGAGGGCGGTGATGTGCACGTTGTGCTGGACGTTGAGCAGGCTGCTGCCGCCCGAGTGGTCGATGTCGACGTCCGGGAGCGTGAACTTCCCGTGGGCGTCGGTGACCGGCTTGCCCAGGTCGCGGGTCTCGTAGTAGTTGGGGTCGATCGGGTCGCCCCACGGGTTCCAGGTCGTGAACTGGACGACTTCCTGGAGGATGACGGGGATGTTCGGCGCCGGGGTGCCGTCGGCCTTGGTGACGGTGCCGGTGACGTCGACGTGCCGTTCCTGGTAGTTGGTGCCGGCCGGGTTGGTGGTCACGGTCAGCACGTACGCGTCGCCGGGCGCGGCGTCCGAGGGTGCCGCGGAGGCGGCCGGCGCGGACAGGGCGCCTGCGGCGATGAGCAGCGCGGCGGTGGCGGCGAGCCGCGTCGGCAGGGATTTCCTGGGCATGGGGCAACTCCAACTTCGGTCGGGAGTCGAGGAGTTGCGCCGCAGGTGCGCGACGCGTCGAGTTCGACCGGCGGGGTGGGGTGGGAGTTGTCCGCTGTGCGTTCGCTGTTACGCGGCTGTGGTGTGCGGGGGGTTTGTCCGGGTTCCGGGTTCACCTGGACTTCGGACGCAGGCTGCCGCGCATTGCCCTACGACGACGAAAGGCGCCCCGCGGTTGATCCGCGGGGCGCCCCTCGTCGTCGTAGCGAGAACGACTACAGCTTCTCGATGACGTAGTCGACGCACTTCGTCAGCGCCTCGACGTCCGCCGGGTCGATCGCCGGGAACATCGCCACGCGGAGCTGGTTGCGGCCGAGCTTGCGGTAGGGCTCGGTGTCGACGATGCCGTTGGCGCGCAGGACCTTGGCGACGGCCGCCGCGTCGATCTCGTCGGCGAAGTCGATCGTGCCGATGACCTGCGAGCGCTTGGTGGCGTCGGACACGAACGGGGTCGCGTACTTCGACTCCTCCGCCCAGCTGTACAGACGGCTCGACGAGTCCTTCGTGCGGGCCGTCGACCAGGCCAGGCCGCCCTGGCCGTTGATCCACTCCAGCTGCTCGTTGAGGAGGAACAGGGTGGACAGCGCAGGGGTGTTGTACGTCTGGTTCTTGCGGGAGTTGTCGATCGCCGTGGGGAGCGAGAAGAACTCGGGCACGTGGCGGCCGGACGCGTGGACGCGCTCGGCGCGCTCGATCGCGGCCGGGGAGAAGACGCCGATCCACAGACCGCCGTCGGAGGCGAAGGACTTCTGCGGGGCGAAGTAGTAGACGTCCGTCTCGGCGATGTCGACCGGGAGGCCGCCCGCGCCCGACGTGGCGTCGACGAGCACGAGGGAGCCCTCGTCGGCTCCCGCGACCCGCTTGACGGGGGCCGCGACGCCCGTCGACGTCTCGTTGTGCGTGTACGCGTACACGTCCACGCCCGCCTCGGCGGCCGGGTCCGGGTGCGTGCCGGGGTCGGAGGAGATGACGGTCGGCTCGGCCAGCCACGGCGCCAGCTTGGCCGCCTTCGCGAACTTCGAGCTGAACTCGCCGAAGGTCAGGTGCTGGGACTTGTTGTCGATCAGGCCGTGGGTCGCGACGTCCCAGAAGGCCGTCGAACCGCCGTTGCCTAGGACGACCTCGTAGCCCTCGGGGAGCGAGAACAGCGCGGAGACGCCCTCACGCACCTTGCCGACCAGGTTCTTGACCGGGGCCTGGCGGTGGGACGTACCCAGCAGAGACGTACCGGTGGCGGCCAGCGCGTCCAGCGCCTCCGTCCGCACCTTGGAGGGGCCAGCGCCGAAACGTCCGTCGGCGGGCTTGATGTCAGCGGGAATCTCGATATCAGCCACGAGCCGGAGCGTATCCCCTCGGTGAAACCGGACGGAAACGCGTCCGTTCGATGAGACGACCGCTCCGGCCTGTGGACAGACGGTGATCTACGGAGATCTACGGCGTGAGCTTTACCGGCAGCTCGAAGATGTCGTTCTGCGTCACCACCGGCTTGTTGCGGAGCTCGGCCGCCGGGACCGCCAGGTCCAGGTGCGGGAAGCGCTCGTAGAGGGCCGGGAGCGCCACGTCCGCCTCCAGGCGGGACAGCGCCGCGCCGGGGCAGACGTGCGGGCCGTGGCCGAAGGAGATGTGCCGGTTCTCGCTGGTGCGGGTGATGTCGAACTCGCCCGCCGTCGGGCCGTGGGCCTCCTCGTCGCGGCCGATCGCGGCGTACGACACGATCAGCGCGTCCCCGGCCGGGAGGACCTTGTCGCCGACCTGGACGTCCTCCGTGGCGAAGCGGATCAGGACGTGCGAGGTGGGCGTCGAGTGGCGCAGAGTCTCCTCGACCACCGAGGACCAGTCGGCCTCGCCGGCCAGCACCAGGGCGCGCTGGACGGGGTGCGCCGACAGGTTGACGACCGCGTTGACGATCAGTGAGATCGTCGTCTCATGGCCGGCCGCGACCATCAGCTGGAGCGTGGAGACGATCTCCTCGTCGGTGAGGTGGTCGCCGTTCTCGGACGCCGCGATCAGCGCCGACGTCAGGTCGTCGCCCGGCTCCGCCCGCTTCGCCGCGACCGTCCGCGCCATGATGCCGGCGAGTTCCGTCAGCGTCGCGATGACCTCCGCCGGCGGCGTCTGCGTCGAGAAGAACTTCTCGAACAGCTCCTTCAGGCGCGGGAGTTGGTCCTCCGCTATGCCCATCAGGTCGGCGATGACGTACATGGGGAGCGGGTACGCGAACGCCGCCTTCAGGTCGACCTCGTCCCCGTCCAGGCCGTCGAGCAGGCCCTGCGTCCGCTTCGCGATCCGCTCCCGCATCTGCTCCACCCGGCGCGGGGTGAGCGCCTGCGCGACCAGCGTGCGCATCCGGCGGTGGTCCGCGCCGTCCACGGTCAGCATCGAACGGCCCGGGTTCGCCAGCCCGATCAGCGGCCAGTCCGCGGGGATCTCGCCGCGCTGCCAGGCGCCCCAGACGTTGATGTCCTTCACCAGCCGCGGATCCGTGAGCAGCTGTTTCGCCTCGGCGTGCCGCGTCACCGCCCACACCGGCACGCCACCGGGCAGTTCTACGGCGGCCAGCGGACCGGCCGCACGCAGCCTCGCGCTCTCGCCGTCCAGGTCGCCGACGAAGGGGTCGAGGACGATACGGGTCTCTTCGGTACCGGTGCTCATACGGGAGTGCCTCCAAAGGCAGGGGCAGGGCTCAAAGGGCGGAACTCGGATCTCAGAACTCGGAACGCGGAACGCGGAACGCGGAAGCCGGAACTCGGAAGCCGGAACTCAGAGCGCGGCGACGGGTGTGAAACGCACCGGCAGTTCCGTCAGGCCACGCAGCCACGGTGACGGTCTCCGCGTCAGGGACTCGGCCGGTACCGCCAGGTCGATGTCCGGGAGGCGGTCCAGTACGACCTCGATCCCCGTCCGCGCGATCACCTCGGCCACCTCCTGCGCCGGGAACGGACACCGGTGCTCCCCGTGCCCGAAGGAGAAGTGCGCGTTGTTGCCGCCGGTGAGCGCGGAACCGTCGGTGCGGACCTGGGGGTCGGAGTTGGCGCCCTGGAGACCGAGGAGGAGCAGGTCGCCCGCGCGGATACGGCGACCGCCGAGCTGCGTGTCGCGGGAGGCCCAGCGCCCGGCCACGTTCTGCGTCGGGGTGTCCTCCCAGAGGACCTCGTTCATCGCCTCGGCGACACTGTTGCGGCCGCCGAAGAGGGAGGCCGCGAAACGGTCGTCGGTCAGCATCAGCCGCAGCGAGTTGCCGATCCAGTCGGCGGTCGGCTGGTGGCCGGCCGCCATCATCACCATCAAGTCCTGGGCGATCTCGACGTCGTTGAAGCCGGAGGTGTGCGTGAGCATGCGCGACACGACGTCGTCGGCCGGCTTCTCCTTCCGGTCGGCCAGCAACTGCCCCATGGACGTGGCGAGATGGGTCTGCCCGGCGATCGCGCGCTCGCGTCCGTCGATCATGTCGTTGAGCGCGGTCACCAGTCCCGGACCCTGCTCGTCCCGGAAGCCGTACAGCCGGGCCAGGACCCGTACCGGCAGCAGCATCGCGTAGTCGCCGACGATGTCCGTCTCGCCCTTGGCGCAGATCCCGTCGATCAGCTCGTCCGCGAACTTCTCGGTGTACGAACGGAGTTCGGACGGGTCCACGGCCTCCAACGCGTCGCTGATCATGCCGACGCGCTCGCGGTGCCGCTCGCCGACCGTGTAGAGGATCGACGGCTGCCTACGGCCGATCATCGGCAGCAGCGGCCAGTCGTCCGGGATGCCGTCCCACTGGTTCCACAGGTCGGAGTCACGGCTGAACAGCACCGGATCGCCGGTGACTTGGTGCAGCTCGCGGTAGCCGAGCACCAGCCAGGCCGGGACGTCGCCGTCGAGCACCACGGGGGTCACGGCGCCGTGCTCGCGCCGCATCTCCCGGTACAGCTGCGCCGGTTCGGTCTGGAACCTGGGTCCACTCAGCGGTACGGGCGCGGTCACAGGGCCAACTCCTGGTGGGGGGCGGGGACTTGGGGGCGGTCGGCGCCCTGGCCGTCGTAGCGGCCGGGGTCCTGGCCGTCGTAACGGCCCCTGGTCTGTTCGCTCTTGACGTGCTCGACCAGGGTGATCAGCACCCTTTTCGCGGACGCGCGGGAGCGGGCGTCGCAGTCCAGGAGGGGGACGTGCGGGTCGAGGTCGAGGGCCTCGCGGATCTGCTGCGGGGCGTAGGTCGGGCCGCCGAAGTCGTTGCAGGCCACGATGAAGGGGGTGCCGTGGTGTTCGAGGCGGTCGATCGCGTACCAGGAGTCGCCGATCCGGCGGGTGTCGACGAGGACGACCGCGCCGAGCGTCCCGGAGAAGAGACGGTCCCAGAGGAACCAGAACCTCTCCTGCCCCGGGGCGCCGAACAGGTACAGCACATTGCGGGCGTCGAGCGTGATGCGGCCGAAGTCGAAGGCGACGGTGGTCGCGGACTTGCCGCGCACCTCGCTGATGTCGTCGACGGCCTCGCCGGCCTTCGTCATCGTCTCCTCGGTGTTGAGGGGACGTATCTCGCTGACCGAGCGGACCAGCGTGGTCTTGCCGACGCCGAAGCCGCCGACGACCACGATCTTCAGGCCGTTGTCGGCGGAGGCACCCAAGGGGGTGCGCGCGTCAGAGGTTGCGGAGTCCAACGAGCACCTGTTCCAGGACGTCGGGATCGAGATCGGCCTTGCGCGGATGGCGGGCGCTGACCCGGCCGGCCGCGAGAAGGTCGGAGAGGAGGATCTTGGTGATGGACACCGGGAGTTTCAGCTCGGCCGCCAACTCGACGACGGCCGTGGGGTGTTCGGTGATCTGCAGGATCGCCGCGTGCTCCGACTGCATCCCGGTCGCCGGATCGCACTCGGCGACCACGAGGGTCACCAGGTCGAACGGGCTGTCCGGGCCGGAACGGGTGCGGCCTCCGGTGAGCGTGTAGAGGCGGTCGGGTGAGTCGTCCCTGCCGGGGCGGCTCATCACGAACGGGGTTCCGCGCGCAGGTGCTCGCCGAGCTGTTCGACCAGCTCGCTCATGTTGTGCCCGATCAGCCCCGCGTCCGCGTCCTCGGTCGTGACCAGGGCCAGGTGCGCGCCCTCGCCCGCCTCGACGATGAACAGCACCCCGCCGTAGAACTCCGTCATCGCGGAGCGCACACCCCCGCTGCCGTCCCCGAACTCCACCGACGCGCCGTGCGACAGCGACTGGATCCCGGCGGCGATCGCGGCGAGCTGGTCGGCCTGGTCGACGGAGAGTTCGGGCGTCCGGCACAGCTTCAGGCCGTCCCGCGACAGCACGAGCGCGTGCCGCGCGCCCGGGGTGCGCTCCAGGAGGCCCTCGATGAGCCAGGTGAGCTTCTCGTCGGCGGTCGTCGTGCCGGTCATGAGGTGGGGTTGCCTTCCGAGTGGGAGAGGGAGGGGGTGGGCTCTGCTGATACGGGGAGTTCTGCCGATACGAGGCTGTCCGCCGATGCGGGGAGTTCTGCTGATACGAGGCTGTCCGCTGATAGGGGGCTGTCCGCGTCGGTGCCGGACGCGCGCGAGCCCTGGTCGGTCGCCGCCTCGCGTACGGCCTGGCGGAAGCTGTTGAAGCGGGCGGTGCGGGCGAGGGTGTCGTCGGCCGAGGGGGCGGGGTGCGGCTCGGGAGCCGGGGACTCCGCACGCGCGCGTGAGCGCTCGGCCTCCGCGAGTGCCTGACCCCGGCGACGCTTGGGCAGGCCTTCGGGCAACGTGTTCGCCGCGTCCATCACGGCATCGGCCGGGGCACCCCGGTCCGGCGACTCGTGCGTGGGCACCGGGTCCGGGTCCAGGTCGGCGAGGGTGCGCCCGGCGGCGTAGGACATCCACGGATGGTCCCGGACGGAGGCCTCGGGCTCGGGAACTGCCTCCGGATCCACCGGTGCCGACGGTGCCGACGGTGCCGACGGCGACGACAGTGACGACGGTGACGGCTCGGGAAGGTCGAGGGACACCTGCGGCGTCGGCGCGTCCTGGGGCACCAGGATGTCCTGCGGTACGAGCATCAGGACGCCGGTGCCGCCCCGCGCGGAGGGCCGGTACGACACCTTCAGGCCGTACTTGCGGGACAGTCGCCCGACGACCGCGAGGCCGAGCCGGGTGCCGGTGAGGCCGCCCAGTTCGGTGGAGTCGCCGGACACGGCCCGCTCGGCGCGGCGCAGCTGGATGTCGCCCATGACCAGGCCGCTGTCCTCCACCGAGAGGATGACCCCGGCGGGCACTTCTTCTACGTAGACATGCACTTCGGCGCTCGGCGGCGAGAAGTTCGCGGCGTTGTCGAGGAGTTCGGCGAGCGCGTGCATCACGCCCTCGGCCGCGTGCCCGGCGACGGCGGTGTCGCTCGCGGAGTGCACGCGCACGCGTTGGTAGCCGCTGATCCGGCCCATCGCGCCGCGCAGGATCGACTCCATGGCGATCGGGCGGGCCCAACGGCGGCCGGAGCGGGCGCCCGTGAGGACGGCGACGGAGTCGGCGAGACGGCCCGCCTGCGCGGTGCGGTGGTCGAGGTGGAGCAGGTCGGCGAGGACGTCCTCGTCCGAGTGCCGCTCCTCCATGGCGCGCAGGTCGGCGAGCATGCCGGTGGCCAGCGCCTGCATCCGGCCCGCCGCGTTGGCGGTCGCGGAGAGCGCGGCGGCACGCTCGTGGGAGTCCCGGCGGGCCTTCTCGGACAGCTGCTTGTTCTCGGCGCTCAGCCGGGCGCGCTCCAGCTCGCTCTCCTCCGTGAGACGGCCGCGCTCCTCCGCGAAGGAGGTGGTGAGCCGCATGCGCTCCTGGGAGAAGTCGGAGGTCAACCGGGCGCGTTCCTGCGAGAGTTCCGCGGTCAGCCGGACCCGCTCGTGGGTCAGCTCCTCGGTCAGCTGCACGCGCTCCCGGTCGAAGTCCGTGCTCAGCCGGGCCCGTTCCTGCAGCAGCCGCCCCGCGTCCAGGGTGACGGCCTCAAGACGGCGGCGGGTGATCCGGGCCGTCTGGTACGCGTGCGTGGCGAGCGCGACGGCCGCGCACAGCAGCAGCGCACCGGCACCGGCGCCGCAGGCGACCGCGAGGCGCTTCGAGCCGGGCGTCACATAGACCGCGCCGGCGACCGCGAGCCCGGCCAGTACGGCGGTGAACAGGGGGGCGGGGGCGATGGTGCGGAAGGTGGGTCGTTCGCCGGGAAGTATGGGGGCGGTCATGAAGGGGGTCCTCGGTCGGGTCCTCGGGCGTCTTTGGTCGTGGTCCTCAGTCGTCCTCGGTCGTGTCCTCGGGGGGTGCTCGTCGGGTTCCTGGGCGAGAAGCGACTCCGGGTGCTCAACTGACGGTCACTATATGAGACTTAGTGATCGAACTGGGTGGGTTCTGGATGCGTTTACGGAATCCGTGTCCCGTGGGCCCGAGTTTCCCGGAACGTTTCGCCAGATGCCGGGCGGTCACTGTCAGTGGTCGGGTGCATGCTGGGGGCATGGCGGATCTTCAGGTGGATCTTCAGGCGGAACTGGCGGGTGTGCGGGCGGAGCTGCGCAGGACCGTCCGGGGCGAGGTGGGTTTCGACGTCACGTCCCGGGCGCTGATGACGATGGACGCGTCCAACTACCGACGCGTCCCGCTGGGCGTCGTCGCGCCCCGTGACGCCGACGACGTGGCGGCGACGCTGGCGGCCTGCCGGGCGCACGGGGTGCCGGTGGTGGCCCGCGGCGGCGGCACGTCGATCGCCGGCCAGGCGACGGGCACGGGCGTGGTCCTGGACTTCACCCGCCACATGAACGGCCTGGTGTCCCTGGACCCCGCCTCCCGTACGGCGGTCGTGCAACCCGGCCTGGTCCTCGACCGCCTCCAACAGGCCACCGCCCCGCACGGGTTGCGCTTCGGCCCCGACCCCTCGACCCACAGCCGCTGCACCCTCGGCGGCATGATCGGCAACAACTCCTGCGGCTCCCACTCGGTCGCCTGGGGCACGACGGCGGACAGCGTGAGCGAACTGTCCGTGATCACCGCGCGGGGCGACCGCCTGATGCTGGGCCGCGACTGGGCGGGCGCCCCGGAGGCCCTACGACCGCTCGTGGACGCCGAGTTGGCCCGCCTGCGCACCGGCTTCCCGGACCTCCCCCGCCGTATCTCGGGCTACGCCCTGGACGCCCTCCTCCCCGAGAACGGCGCGGACGTCGCCCGCTCCTTCTGCGGCAGCGAGGGCACCCTGGGCATCCTCACGGAGGCGGTCGTACGCCTCGTCGAGGCACCCCGCGCGCGTGCGTTGGCGGTACTCGGATACGCCGACGAGAGCGCGGCGGCGGAGGCGGCGGCGGGCCTGCTGATCCATGGGCCGCTCACCGTCGAGGGCATGGCGGCCGACCTGGTCCGTTCCACGGCCGACCTCCCCCGGGGCGGCGCCTGGCTGTTCGTCGAGACCGGCGGCGACACGGAGGCGGAGGCACGCGCGCGTGCGGAGACCATCGTCCACGCGGCCGACGTCCTCGACTCCCTCGTGGTGACGGACCCGTCGGGCCAGCGCGCGTTGTGGCGCATCCGCGAGGACGCGAGCGGTACGGCGACGCGCATGCCGGACGGCTCGGAGGCCTGGCCGGGCTGGGAGGACTGCGCGGTGCCGCCGGCTCAACTGGGCCCGTACCTCCGCGACTTCCGGGGTTTGCTGACCGCACACGGCCTACGGGGCACGCCGTACGGCCACTTCGGGGACGGCTGCATCCACGTCCGCATCGACTTCGACCTGCTGACGGAGCCGGGGGTGGCCCGCTTCCGCCGCTTCTCGGAGGAACTGGCGGAGCTGGTGACGGCCCACGGGGGCTCGCTCTCCGGGGAACACGGGGACGGACAGGCCCGAGCCGAACTCCTCCCGACGATGTACGGCGCCGAGATGGTGACGTTGTTCGAGCGGGTGAAGGGAGTCTGGGACCCCGACGACCTCCTCAACCCCGGGATGCTGGTGCGGCCCGCCCCGCTCGACACGAACCTCCGCTTCTCCGTACTGCCCCGCAAGCCGGTGGACGTGGTGTTCGGCTACCCGTCCGACGGCGGGGACTTCTCGGCGGCGGTACGGCGGTGCGTGGGGGTGGCCAAGTGCCGTACGACAGAGGTGTCCGGATCATCGGTGATGTGCCCGTCGTTCCGCGCTACGGGCGAGGAGGCGCACTCCACGCGCGGGCGGGCCCGACTGCTCCACGAGATGCTCGCGGGTGAACTGGTCACCGACGGCTGGCAGTCGACGGAGGTCCGGGACGCGCTGGACCTGTGCCTGTCCTGCAAGGGCTGCCGCACGGACTGCCCGGTCGGGGTCGACATGGCCACGTACAAGGCGGAGTTCCTGCACCACCACTACGAGGGCAGGCGCAGGCCCGCGGCCCACTACGCGATGGGCTGGCTGCCGCGCTGGCTGCGGCTGGTGGCACGCACGCGTACGGCGTGGCTGGTCAACTCCCTCGCTTCCGTACGGCCGTTGGCGGCGCTGGCGAAGCGGCTGGGCGGGATCGCGGGGGAGCGGGGGATTCCGCGGGTGGCGGGGACGACGTTCATGCGCGGGTGGCGGCGGGAGGTGAGGGCGGCGACGCGGCGGAGCATGCGTGCGGGAGTGGAGTACTCGGAGACACCGGCCCGTGGACACATCTACCTGTGGCCGGACACCTTCACGGAACACCTCTCGCCGGAGGTCGGGCAGGCGGCGGTGCGGGTGTTGGAGGCGGCGGGACTGGGCGTGCTCCCGGTCCTGCCGGCGATGAGGAGGCTCAGGAAGCCGGTCTGCTGCGGCCTGACCTACGTCTCGACGGGCCAACTGGACCGCGCCCGCGCGGTGATGCGCCGGACGCTGGACACGATGGGCGAGCTCCCGGGCAGGGGGGATGTGCCCGTCGTCGTCCTGGAACCGAGCTGCGCGGCGGCCCTCCGCACGGACCTCCCGGAACTGCTCCCCGACGACCCCCGAGCGGCCCGCCTGTCCGCCTCGGTCCTCACCTTCGCCGAGGCCCTGGAACGCCTGGCCCCCGACTGGACCCCGCCCCACATCAACCGCCCCACGGTCGGCCAGACCCACTGCCACCAGCACGCGGTACTGGGCGACGCCCCCGACCGCCGCCTGCGCGAGGCGGCCGGCCTCACGGGCGAACTGGCGGGCGGCTGCTGCGGGTTGGCGGGCAACTTCGGCTTCGAGAAGGGCCACTACGAGGTGTCGACGGCCTGCGCGGAGGAACAACTCCTCCCGGCGGTACGCCAGGCCCCGGAGCACGCGCTGGTCCTGGCGGACGGCTTCTCGTGCCGTACGCAGTTGGAGCAGGTGGCGGGGGTACGGGGCCGACACTTGGCGGAGGTACTGGCGGACGCGCTGGACGGAGAGCGGAAATGACCGACGCGCTGGACGGAGAGCGGAAATGACCGACGAGCTGGGCCGAGTCGCCGTCCTCTCCGACATCCACGGCGTGCTCCCCGCCCTGGAAGCGGTCCTGGCCGAACCGGAGGTGGCCGCCGCCGACCGCATCGTCCTCACCGGCGACATCACGGCGGGCCCCCAACCGGCGGAAGTGGTCGACCTGTTGCGTGCGCAGGCCGACCGAGTGCTGTGGCTCTCGGGCAACGCCGACCGCGAACTGGTCGAGTACCGCAGAGGCGAACGCGCCGACATCCCCGACCCGATCGCCCCGTACGCGGCGACCGCCCTCCGCCCCGACCAGATCGACTTCCTGGCCACCCTCCCCAAGACCCTGACACTCCCGATCCGCGGCCTGGGCAGGGTCCTCTTCTGCCACGCGACTCCCCGCGACGACGAGGAGGTCGTCCTGGTCGACTCCCGCCCCGCCCGCTGGACGGAGGTCCTCGCCGGCCTCGACGACGACATCCGCACGATCGTCTGCGGCCACACCCACATGCCGTACGTCCGCCTCGCCCACGGCCGCCTGATCGTCAACCCCGGCAGCGTCGGCATGCCGTACGGCCGCCCCGGCGCCCACTGGTGCCTGCTCGGCCCCGGCACGGACCTCCGTGTGACGCCGTACGACATCCCGGCGGCGATCGACCGTCTCACCCGCGAGTCCGGCTACCCGGAGATCGCCGAGTGGGCGGACTACTTCCTCAACGCGCGGGCGTCGGACACCGAGGCGCTGGAGACCTTCGGACCCCGGGACGGGCGCGGGTGACTGCCTACGCTGGCCGTTCGACCACGGTTTCGATCCGTCAGGGAGCCCGCGTATGACCAACCTCCGTCTCCGCCCCATCACCCCCGCCGAACACCTCGCGTTCGTCGCCGCGCGCCCGTCCGCCAGCCATATGCAGGTGCCGTCGTGGGGTGCGGTGAAGCCCGACTGGCGGGCGGAGAGTCTGGGGTGGTTCGAGGAGGCGAGTGGGCAACTGGTCGGTGTGGGGCTGGTGTTGTACCGGCCGGTGCCCAAACTCAAGAAGTACCTCGCGTACCTGCCCGAGGGGCCGGTCATCGACTGGCACGCCGCCGATCTCGACCGCTGGCTCGACCCGATGCTCGCGCACCTCAAGTCGCAGGGCGCGTTCACGGTGAAGATGGGCCCGCCCGTCGTCGTACGCCGCTGGAGCGCGGACGCGGTGAAGGCGGCGATCGCCGACCCGGACGCGCGGCGGCTGAAGGATGCCGCGCCCACGTCGTACGAACCGCGTGCCTACGAGGTCGCCGACCGCCTGCGCCGCGCGGGCTGGCAGCAGACGGAGGCCGGGGGAGAGGACGGCTTCGCGGCCGGCCAGCCCCGGTACGTCTTCCAAGTACCGTTCGAGGGCCGCTCGTTGGACGACATCCACCGCGGCCTCAACCAGCAGTGGCGGCGCAACATCAAGAAGGCCGAGAAGTCCGGCGTGAAGGTGGTCCAGGGCGGCTACGACGAACTCCCCGCCTTCTACGAGCTGTACGCCGAGACCGCCGAGCGCGACCGTTTCATCCCGCGCCCGCTGCCCTACTTCCAGCGCATGTGGACCGCCCTCACCGCCGAACACCCCGACCGCATGCGCCTCTACCTCGCCCACCACGACGGCGAGATCCTCGCCGCGGCCACGATGCTGACGGTCGGCCGGCACGTCTGGTACTCCTACGGCGCCTCCACCAGCCGCCGCCGCGAGGTGCAGCCCAACAACGCGATGCAGTGGCGCATGATGACCGACGCCCACCAACTCGGCGCCGCCGTATACGACTTCAGGGGCATCACCGACACCCTGGAGGAGTCCAACCACCTGCTGGGGCTGCTGCGTTTCAAGGCCGGCGCGGGCGGAGAGGCCGTCGAGTACCTGGGGGAGTGGGACTTCCCCCTCAACCGGCTGCTGCACAAGGCGCTGGACCTCTACATGGCGCGCCGCTGAGGGTCGGACGGCCCCGGGCAGGCCCTCGATTGAGGGCGGAAGCACAGGTTCATTAAGACTGCTCTCAGGTTTATTAGAGAACTCTCAGGTTGGCGGCCGTAACTCAGGATTCACAAAGGTATTCACAGCCCATGTTTGCCGTTCGGTCGACGACTTTGCTGCGACTTGGCTACAGGGCCGTGTAAGTTTTTGGGTGTCGGGAATTCCCCGGGCGGTAAAACGCTCGCCTTTGACGCACAAATTCCACTGCACAACCTAGGAGTTCGGAATGGGCCTCAACAAGCTCGCCCCGCTGCCCAAGCCCAAGAAGCAGCAGCTGCCGCCCCCGCCCCCGAAGCCGCGCAAGAAGCACCAGCCGAAGCCGCTGCCGAAGCCGCTGCCCGGCCAGGACAGCTGAACCGGTAGTAGAGGGAGGGCCGACCCACGCAGTCGGCCCTCCTTTCTTTCCTGAATTCGAAAATCCAAGGAATTCTGATGAAGGAAAGCGAGCGCATTGTGGACATGGGTATGGATACGGATGAGGAAGACCTCGAATACGACGAGGACTACGGAACTCCCACCATTCCCGCCCGCACCGCTTTCCGTCGTTTCTGGCCGCTGACCCGCGGCCTCAGACGCTGGCTGGTCCTCGTCTGGGTGTGCACGGTGATCGGCGCGCTCGCCGAGACCGAGGCCATCCTCCTCTTCGCCGACCTCACCGACCGCGCCCTCGCGAAGGGTTCGCTGAGCGCGTTCTGGAGCCCGGCCGTGAAGTGGCTGGGCGTCGCGATCGTCGGCGCGCTCGTCTCGTACGCCGGCAACTCCCTTGCCGCGTGGGCCACCGAACGCTTCGTGATGAGACTGCGCGAGCATGTCTTCGACCACGTACAGCAGTTGCCCCCGCACTTCTTCCAACGGCACCGCCAGGGCGACCTGTTGTCCCGCCTCACCGGCGACGTCGAGGCGATCGAGACCCTCGTCGTGTCGGGCGTCATCGGCACCGCCTCCGCGCTCTTCTCGGCCCTCTTCTACGCCGCCGCCGCGTTCTGGCTGCGCTGGGACCTGGCCGCCGCCACCTTCGTCCTCGCCCCCCTCTTCTGGCTCGCGGCCCGCCGCTTCTCCGGCTCCATCAAGGACGTCTCACGCGAGGGCCGGGTCGCCGACGGCGCGATCACCTCCGTCGTCGAGGAGTCCCTCGGCAACATCGTCCTCACCCAGGCCTACGGCCGCCGCGACGCCGAACGCCGCCGCCTGAACGAGGAGGCCGGCGCCTGGTTCCGGGCCTCCGTCCGCTCGACGCGGCTCAACGAGGCGTACGAGCAGATCGTCGCCGTCATCGAGACCGTGTGCGTGCTCGCCGTCATCGGCATCGGCGCCTGGGAGATCTCCACCGGCCGCATGACCCTCGGCCAACTCCTCGCGTTCTCCGCCTTCTTGGGCTACCTCTACCCGCCCGTCCGCGGCCTCGCCCAACTCGGCCTGACCATCACCGCCGCCACCGCGGGCGCCGAACGCCTCATCGAGATCCTCGACGTACGCCCGTCCGTCGCCGACCCCGCCCACGACTCCGAGACCGGCCGCCCCGACGGCACGGTCGAACTCCGCGACGTCACCTTCAGCTACCCCGGCGCCGACCGAGTCGCCCTGGAAGGCCTCTCCTTCACCGTCAACCCCGGCGAACTGGTGATCGTCACCGGCCCCAGCGGCGCCGGCAAGTCCACCGTCTCCAAAATGCTGCTCCGCTTCTACGACCCCGACGCGGGCGACGTCCTCCTCGACGGCGTCCCCCTCCGCGACCTCCCCCTCGCCCGCCTGCGCGAGTACGTGACCCTGCTCCCCCAGGAGACCCTGGTCCTGCACGACACCGTCCGCGCGAACATCGCCTGCGGCCGCCCCGGCGCGAGCGAGCAGGCGATCATGGACGCGGCTGTCGCCGCCGACGCCCACGAGTTCATCCTCCGCCTCCCCGACGGCTACGACACGAAGGTCGACCCCAACTCGGCCCGCCTGTCCGGCGGTCAGCTCCAACGTCTGGCGATCGCCCGCGCGATCCTGCGCGACGCCCCGGTCCTGGTCCTGGACGAACCGACGACCGGCCTGGACTCGATGGCGGCCCGCCGGGTCGTGAAGCCTCTGCGCCGACTGATGGCGGGCCGTACGACCATCATGATCACCCACGACCTCAACCTCGCCCCCGACGCCGACCGCATCCTGGTCGTGGACCGGGGCCGGATCGTGGAGACGGGCCGGCACGAGGAGTTGATGGCGCGGGGCGGGGCGTACTCGCGACTGCACCGCTCGCAGAACAACGCGGTGATGGACACCGGGGAGCTGAGATTGCCGTCGTTCGCGGAGGTGGGGGTGCCGGCGGCGGGCGCGGGTTACGGGTACTCCTCGGCACCGGTCTTCGTCGAGAGCTGGGCACCGCAGACGTACGAGCCGACATACGAGCCGACATACGGGCCGACGTATCAACCGGCCTACCCGCAGACCGAGTACCCGGAGTACTCCGATCCCCTGCACTCCGACCCCCTCTTCGGGCCCATGCCCACGACCCTCCCCGACGGACGGCCCCTGTTCCGGGACTAGCCCCAGTGACAGTTGCATAAAGGGTTCTCACACCTGTCGAAGTCCATTACCATGGACCGAGCAGTGCATCGTGATGGACGAATGCGCGCTGAACGAGCCCTGGAAGCCCCCGTGAGCATCCCCAGTACGTCGACCCCCGCCCCCGTGGCCAACCCGACCGCCGACCTGACCGCCGACTCGGCCGCGGCTCCGTCCCGCATGGGTTCGCTCGGGCCGGTGGGGCTGGTGCTGGCCGGGGGGATCTCGGTGCAGTTCGGTGGTGCGCTGGCGGTGACGCTGATGCCCAGGGTGGGGGCGCTGGGTGTGGTGACGCTGCGGCTGCTGGTGGCCGCGGTGGTTCTGCTCGTGATCTGTCGCCCGAGCGTGCGGGGTCACTCGCGGGCGGACTGGACCACGGTCGTCGTCTTCGGCATCACCATGGCCGCGATGAACGGCCTCTTCTACCAGTCACTGGCCCGCATCCCCCTGGGCCCGGCGGTCACTCTTGAGGTACTGGGCCCGCTGGCCCTCTCCGTCCTGACGTCCCGGCGCGCACTGAACGCGGTATGGGCGGGACTCGCCCTGGCAGGCGTCTTCCTCCTCGGCGGCGGAGGCTTCAGCAGCCTGGACCCAGTAGGTGTGGCCTTCGCCCTGGGGGCCGGCGCGATGTGGGCCACGTACATCATTTTCAGCGCTCGTACGGGGCGTCGCTTTCCGCAGGCCGACGGGTTGGCGCTGGCGATGGTTGTGGCGGCGGTGGTGTTCCTGCCGCTCGGTGTCGTGGAGTCAGGCACAAAGCTGCTGAACCCGGCGACGATCGCCCTCGGATCCGCGGTAGCGATCCTGTCCTCGGTCCTCCCCTACACACTCGAACTCCTGGCGTTGCGCCGCCTCCCCTCCTCAACCTTCGCCATCCTGATGAGCCTGGAACCAGCCGTGGCGGCAACGGCGGGCTTCCTGATCCTCCACCAGGCGCTGTCCGCTCCCGAAGCGATGGCCATCGCGCTGGTTATCGCGGCGAGTATGGGGGCGGTGCGGACACAGGTGGGCCGGGGGAAGGCGAAAGTAGACGCGGTGTAGGTGGACGTTGGGCCACTCGCTTCTTGGTCAGTGTCGTGCTTCCGCGGCCCGAGTAAAGGGCGCTCCCTGCGGTCGCGTCGCCTGCGGCGATGGCCCTGCGGGCCACCCTTGACTAGGGCCGCTCCAGCCCGTTTCAGAAGCGAGCGAGCGGCCCGGAAGGATGGGTGGCCAAGGTGGGCGGGCCCCTGTCTGTACTGGGTCGTGGGCCGGAGTGGAGGGACGCGGTCGCGCCTCGCCTGCACGCCGGGTCGGCTCAGCGGCTACCCGCCGGTGGGGTGGAAGGGTGCGGTAGGGACTGCCCCCTGGTTTGATCCGGGCCGGTGCGAGGGGGCGCGTCCGCGTCTCGCCTGCACACCGGGCCGGCTCAGCGACTAGCGGCCGGTGGGGCGGGAGGCACGGTAAGGGCTGCCCCCCTGGGTAGATCCGGGCCGGTGCGACGGGGCGTGTTCGCATCTTCGTCTGCACGTCGGGTGGGCTTGGCGGCTACCGGCCGGTGGGGGTGGAGAGAGAGCACGGGTGCACGGGGCATGGGGGCGCGAGGCCTTCTTGCCGGTACGCCGCCTCGGTTCAGCGGCCGACCCTGGGTGGGTGGTTGCTGGAAGCCGGGGGTAAATCTAACCACCTTCGCGGCCTTTGACCGGTTAGAAAAGACCTCAGCCTCCCGAGGGGGCAGGAACCGGAGGCCGGGGCGAGGAGGTGGAGGTGGGAGGGGGGAGGTGGGTCCGCGAAGTGTGACACTTTCGCTTCGACTGTCACATTTCTGCGGACCGGGTACCCCGGGGCCCGGGGAGCGCCGACCGACGGACGGGGAGTCACCGTCCAGGGCATCGCCCGGGCCACCGCCCGGAACCAGCCCGGAGCCTCCCTCTGTCCATGCCCGTGGCCCGGAACTGCCCATCATCCACTGCCTGTTGCCCATGACTCGATGCTTATGAGGCCAAGGCTCCTCTGCGCACACCACCGGCCGGTAGCCGCTGAGCCGGCCCGGCATACAGGCGAGCCGCGAGCGCACCCCTCTGCCCCGGCCCGGGGTCTGCGCGCATGCCCGTGGGGTCAGTCCCCGCCTGCGCACTCTGCACCTCCGCCAGCGGGTAGGCGCCGGCCCGACCTGGCGGGCGGGCGAGGTGCGAACGCCTCCCCTCGCCCAGGACTGGGCCTGGAGTTCTGATGTGTGCCCGAGGTTCAGATCCGCCCACCACCCCCTCCCCCCGACCGTGGACTCCCCGGCGCCCCTTGCCGCTTGGCCTCCTGGCCTCCTGGTCTGCTGTGCGGCAAGTCCCCACCGGCCGGTAGCCGCTGAGCCGGCCCGGCGTGCAGGCCAGACGTCAACGCGCCACCCTCGCCCCGACCCGTCCTTCTCCAGAAGCCGGGGTCATTTCTAACCAGTAAAAGCCTGCGACAGTGGTTAGATCTACCCCCGGCTTCCCGCAACCACCCGCCCACTCACTCACCGTTGGCCGCTGAGCCGGCCCGGCGTGCAGGCGAGACGCGACCGCGCCCCCACACCCCGGCCCGGAACGCAGCCCACCCGACGGGATTCGCGCCTGGCCACCCATCCCTCGGGGCCGCCCGCTCGCTTCTCACAACGGGATTGCGGGAGACGAGTCAAGGGTGGAGCGCAGCGGAATCGGCGCAGCCGACGCGACCGCAGGGAGCGCCCTTTACTCGGCTCCCGCAATCCCGACACTGACCAAGAAGCGGGCGGCCCAACGGCCACATCACAACTCAGGCCCACAGCACTCCCCCCGGGTCACCCCCATCCCGCCCCGTTTAATAATGCAAGCACGCTTGATTGTTTCTGGTGCCCCTGCCATGCTCCCCCCATGTCCGATCCGACGCGCGTGTTCGACGACCTGCGTGACGAGAGCGAGGAACTCGACCGGCTGGTAGCCGAGTTGAGGCCGGAGGGCTGGGCCTTCGAGACGCCCGCCGCCCGCTGGACCGTCGCCCACCAGATCGCCCACCTGGCCTGGACCGACCACTCCGCCCTGCTCGCCGTGACGGACGAGGAAGCGTTCCGGGTGCTGGTCGAGAAGGCGCTCGCAGCTCCCGAGACGTTCGTGGACGCGGGTGCACAGGAGGGAGCCGCGAAGACGCCCGTCCAGCTTCTCGCCGACTGGCGGGCCGGGCGGACGGCCCTGCTGGCAGCCCTGTACGCCGCACCCACAGGAGTCCGTTTCCCCTGGTACGGCCCACCCATGTCGGCCGCCTCCATGGCCACCGGTCGGCTGATGGAGACCTGGGCCCATGGGCAGGATGTCGCCGACGCGGTCGGTGTGGTCCGGCCACCTACGGACCGGCTCCGGCACGTGGTGCGCATCGGTGTGCGCGCACGTGACTTCGCCTTCGGTGTGCATGGGCTCACCCCGCCGAGCGAGGAGTTCCGGGTTGAACTCCGCGCTCCCTCCGGTGAGTTGTGGGTCTACGGCCCTGAAGACGCTCCCCAACGTGTCACCGGCCCCGCCCTCGACTTCTGCCTCCTCGTCACCCAGCGCGCCCACCGCACCGACCTCGCCGTGGAGGCGGTCGGCCCCGACGCCGATCGCTGGCTCGACATCGCCCAGGCCTTCGCGGGGCCACCCGGTACTGGACGCCCACCGAAGCCGAACGGGGCCGGACAGTGACCTCCACCGTCGCCCCCCTCCGCATAGGCAACGCCTCCGGCTTCTACGGCGACCGCTTCGACGCCCTCCGCGAGATGCTCACCGGCGGTCAGCTGGACTTCCTCACCGGTGACTACCTCGCCGAGCTGACCATGCTCATCCTGGGACGGGACCGGCTGAAGGACCCCGGCGCCGGGTACGCCCGTACCTTCCTCAAGCAGTTGGAGGAGTGTCTCGGGCTCGCCCAGGAGCGCGGGGTGCGGATCGTCACCAACGCCGGGGGACTGAATCCCGCTGGACTCGCCGACGCCGTACGGAAGTTGGCCGACAGGCTCGGGATAGCCGTACGGGTCGCGCATGTCGAGGGGGACGATCTCGCCGGGCGGTATCCGGACGCCCTTGCCGCGCACGCCTATCTCGGTGGCTTCGGGATCGCCGCTTGTCTTGATGCGGGGGCCGATGTCGTGGTCACCGGGCGGGTCACCGATGCCGCCCTGGTCACCGGGCCTGCCGTCGCTCACTTCGGGTGGGGGGCCGACGACCACGACCGGCTCGCGGGGGCCGTGGTCGCCGGGCATGTGCTGGAGTGCGGGACCCAGGCGACCGGCGGCAACTACGCCTTCTTCACCGAGCACGCGCCCGAAAAGCTCCGCCGCCCCGGCTTTCCGCTCGCCGAGATCCATGAGGACGGCTCCTGCGTCATCACCAAGCACCCCGGCACGGGGGGAGTCGTGGACCTCGGTACCGTCACCGCGCAACTCCTCTACGAGACGCACGGCGCGCGCTATGCCGGTCCCGATGTCACCGCCCGCCTCGACACCGTCCGGATCGGTGAGGACGGGACAGGGGCCGGGGCCGGGGTCGACCGGGTCCGGATCGAGGGTGTGCGGGGGGAGGCTCCGCCGCCGAGCCTCAAGGTCGGGCTCAACCGGCTGGGCGGCTTCCGCAACGAGGTCACCTTCGTGCTCACCGGGCTCGACATCGAGCGCAAGGCCACGCTCGTCCGGGAGCAGATGGAGGCCGCGTTCGGCGAGGGAAACGCCAAGTCCCGGCCCGGCGAACTCCGTTGGGATCTCGCCCGTACCGACCATGCGGACGCCTCCACCGAGGAGACCGCCAGCGCACTGCTGCGGCTCGTCGTGCGGGATGCCGATCCGGAGGTCGTCGGGCGGGCGCTGAGCGCCGCCGCCGTCGAACTCGCACTGGCCAGTTACCCCGGCTTCCATGTGCTGACCCCACCTGGAAAGGGAGCGCCCTATGGCGTCTTCGATGATGTGTATGTCCCCCATGGTGACGTCGACCATGTGGCCGTCCTCCACGACGGGCGCCGGATTCCTGTGGCCCCGGCCCACGACACCCGCGTACTGGAAGACCTTCCGCAGCCGGCCCTCCCCGGGCCTCCGCCGGACGGGCCCACGGCGCGGGCGCCCCTTGGTCTGGTCGCCGGGGCCCGTAGCGGTGACAAGGGAGGGAACGCCAACGTGGGGGTGTGGGCGCGTACGGATGAGGCGTGGCGCTGGCTCGCCCATGCGCTGACCGTCGAGCGGTTCAAGCAACTCCTGCCGGAGACCGCCGAGTTGGACGTCACGCGGCACGTCCTGCCCAACCTCCGCGCCCTCAACTTCGTCGTCGAGGGGATTCTCGGCGAGGGCGTCGCCGCCCAGCACCGTTTCGATCCGCAGGCCAAGGCCCTGGGCGAATGGCTGCGTTCCCGTCGTCTGGACATACCGGAGGCCCTCCTGTGACCGTCCTTCCGACCGCCCTGGACACCAACGGTCCCGACTACACGGCCCACCGCGAGGCCATGCTCGCCAAACTCGGCGAACTCGACGCCGAGCACGCGAAGGCGCTCGCCGGTGGCGGGTCGAAATACGTCGAACGGCACCGCAAACGCGGCAAGTTGCTCGCCCGCGAGCGCATCGAACTGCTCCTCGACCCCGACACCCCCTTCCTCGAACTCTCCCCGCTCGCCGCCTGGGGCAGCGACTACGCGGTCGGCGCCTCACTCGTCACCGGCATCGGGGTGGTGGAAGGCGTGGAGTGCCTGATCACCGCCAACGACCCCACCGTGCGCGGGGGAGCCAGTAATCCGTGGTCGCTGAAGAAGGCCCTGCGCGCCAACGACATCGCCCTCGCCAACCGCCTCCCCTGCATCAGCCTCGTCGAGTCCGGCGGCGCCGATCTCCCGTCCCAGAAGGAGATCTTCATCCCCGGCGGCGCCATCTTCCGCGACCTGACCCGCCTCTCGGCCGCCGGCATCCCGACGATCGCCGTCGTCTTCGGCAACTCGACCGCAGGCGGCGCGTACATCCCCGGCATGTCCGACCACGTGATCATGGTCAAGGAACGGGCGAAGGTGTTCCTCGGCGGGCCGCCGCTCGTGAAGATGGCGACCGGCGAGGAGAGCGACGACGAGTCGCTCGGCGGCGCCGAGATGCACGCGCGCGTCTCGGGCCTCGCGGACCACTTCGCCGTCGACGAGCAGGACGCGCTGCGCCAGGCGCGCCGCGTCGTCGCCCGCCTCAACCACCGCAAGGCGTACGGCGATCCGGCCCCGGCGGCACCTCCCAAGTACGACGAGGACGAACTCCTCGGCATCGTCCCGGGGGACCTCAAAACCCCCTTCGAGCCGCGCGAGGTCGTCGCCCGCCTCGTCGACGGCTCCGACTTCGACGAGTTCAAGCCCCTCTACGGCACCAGCCTGGTGACGGGCTGGGCCGCCCTGCACGGCTATCCCGTCGGCATCCTGGCGAACGCCCAAGGCGTCCTCTTCAGCCAGGAGTCCCAAAAGGCCGCCCAGTTCATCCAGTTGGCCAACCAGCGCGACATCCCGCTGCTCTTCCTGCACAACACCACCGGCTACATGGTCGGCAAGGAGTACGAACAGGGCGGCATCATCAAGCACGGCGCGATGATGATCAACGCCGTCAGCAACAGCCGCGTACCGCATCTGTCCGTACTCATGGGCGCCTCGTACGGCGCCGGCCACTACGGCATGTGCGGCCGCGCCTACGACCCCCGCTTCCTCTTCGCCTGGCCCAGCGCCAAGTCCGCCGTCATGGGCCCCCAGCAACTCGCCGGCGTCCTGTCGATCGTCGCCCGCCAGTCGGCCGTGGCGAAGGGGCAGCCCTACGACGAGGACGCGGACGCGGCGCTGCGCGCCATGGTGGAGCAGCAGATCGAGTCCGAGTCCCTGCCGATGTTCCTGTCGGGGCGGCTGTACGACGACGGTGTCATCGACCCGCGCGACACCCGCACCGTCCTCGGCCTGTGCCTGTCCGCCATCCACACCGCGCCCTACGAGGGCGCGCGCGGCGGCTTCGGCGTCTTCCGGATGTGAGGCCCATGACCGACATGAGGGACCACATGATCGCGACCGTCCTTGTCGCCAACCGGGGCGAAATCGCCTGCCGGATCTTCCGCACCTGCCGCGAACTCGGCATCCGCACGGTCGCCGTCCACTCGGACGCCGACGAGCACGCGCTCCACGCACGCGTGGCCGACGCGACGGTACGGCTGCCCGGCTCGACGCCCACGGAGACTTATCTACGAGGGGAGTTGATCGTGAAGGCGGCCGTCGCGGCGGGCGCGGACGCGGTCCACCCCGGCTACGGCTTCCTCTCCGAGAACGCCGACTTCGCCCGCGCCGTCCAGGCCGCCGGCCTGCTCTGGATCGGCCCCCCGCCCGAGGCGATCGAGGCCATGGCCTCCAAGACCCGCGCCAAGCAACTGATGGGCATCGCGCCCCTGGAACACGTCACCGAGAACGACCTCCCGGTCCTGGTGAAGGCCGCGGCGGGCGGCGGCGGTCGCGGCATGCGCGTCGTACGCCAACTCGCGGACCTGGAAGCCGGGTTGACGGCAGCCCGCGCCGAGGCGACCAGCGCCTTCGGCGACGGCGAGGTCTTCGTCGAGCCCTACGTGGAGGGCGGCCGACACGTCGAGGTACAGATCCTCGCCGACACCCACGGCACGGTCTGGGCCCTCGGCACCCGCGACTGCTCCCTCCAGCGCCGCCACCAGAAGGTCATCGAGGAGTCCCCGGCCCCGGGCCTGCCGGATCAACTGGCTGAAGAACTATGCGAGTTGGCGGTACGCGCCGCCCGCGCGGTCGCCTACGAAGGCGCCGGAACGGTCGAGTTCCTGATCTCCCCCGACAACAAGGCCCACTTCCTGGAGATGAACACCCGCCTCCAGGTCGAACACCCGGTGACAGAGGCCGTGTTCGACATAGACCTGGTGGCCCTCCAACTGCGCATCGCGGAAGGCGAGCCCCTCGAAAGCGACCCCCCGCACCCGCGCGGCCACGCCATAGAAGCCCGCCTCTACGCCGAGGACCCGTCCCACGACTGGACCCCCCAGACCGGCACCCTGCACCGCATAGCCGTCCCGAACGGCGTCCGCCTCGACGCTGGCTACACCGACGGCGACACCATAGGCATCCACTACGACCCGATGCTCGCCAAGGTCGTAGCCCACGCCCCCACCCGCGCCGAAGCCCTCCGCAAACTCGCCGGGGCCCTGGAACGGACGACCATCCACGGCCCGATCACCAACCGCGCCCTCCTCGTCAACTCCCTTCGCCACAAGGAGTTCACGACCGCCCACATGGACACGGGCTTCTACGACCGCCACCTCGCGGAACTCACCCAACAAGCCCCCGACCCGCACGCCCCCCTCGCCGCAGCCCTCGCCGACACCCACGGCCGCTCCCGCTTCGGAGCAGGCGGCTGGCGCAATCTCCCCTCCCAGCCCCAGACCAAGCGCTACACCATGGCGGGCGAGGAGCACGAGGTCCAGTACCGGCACACGCGGGAAGGCCTGACGGCGGACGGGGTGCGCGTCATCCATGCGGACGCCGGTCGAGTCGTCCTCGAAGTGGACGGCGTGCAAAGGAAGTTCGAGGTCGCGAGCTACGGCGACGACCAGGTGTACGTGAACGCGACGACCCTGACCGCCCTCCCTCGTTTCCCCGACCCAGCCGCCCAACTGGCCCCCGGCTCCCTCCTCGCCCCCATGCCGGGCACGGTGGTGAGAGTGGCGGACGGCCTGACCGTAGGAGGCCAAGTAACCGCAGGTGAGCCCCTGTTGTGGCTAGAGGCAATGAAGATGGAACACAGGATCACAGCCCCGGCAACAGGCACGCTAACGGCCCTGAACGCAGTACCTGGCCAACAGGTACAGCTAGCCGCCCTATTGGCGGTAATCAAGCCCACCTAAGGGGCGCGGGGCTGTATCTATATGCGGCTACCGCCGCGCGAGCGCGACCAGCCACGACGAGGGAGCCACATGCCCACGACCGAAACCGAAGAACACAAGGCCCTACGTTCAGCCGTCTCCGCCCTAGGAAAACGCCACGGCCGCACCTACGACCGAGAACAACTCTGGTCCGAGGCAGCCAAGCTCGGCTACCTGGGCGTCAACCTCCCCGAGGAATACGGCGGCGGCGGAGGCGGGATCTCCGAACTATCCATAGTCCTGGAGGAGTTGGGCGCAGCCGGCTGCCCCCTCCTCATGATGGTCGTGTCCCCGGCGATCTGCGGCACGGTCATCGCCCGCTTCGGCACAGAAGCCCAAAAACAAACCTGGCTCCCCGCGCTGGCAGACGGCACCCGCACCATGGCCTTCGGCATCACGGAACCCGACGCCGGCTCCAACAGCCACCGCATCACCACCACAGCCCGCAAAGACGGCACGGACTGGCTCCTCACCGGCCGCAAGGTCTTCATCTCCGGCGTCGACCTGGCCGACGCGACCCTCATAGTCGGCCGCACGGAAGACTCCCGCACAGGCCGCCTCAAGCCCCGCCTGTTCATCGTCCCGCGCGACGCACCCGGCTTCACCCGCCGCCAGATAGACATGGAACTCCAGGCCACGGAGAAGCAGTTCGAGCTGACCCTGGACGACGTACGACTCCCGGCGGACGCACTCGTAGGAGACGAGGACGCGGGCCTGCTCCAGCTCTTCGCCGGTCTCAACCCCGAACGCATCATGACCGCCGCCTTCGCGATCGGCATGGGCCGCTACGCACTCGCCCGAGCCATCGAGTACGCCCGCGACCGCACCGTATGGGACGCCCCCATCGGCGCCCACCAGGCCATCGCCCACCCCCTCGCCCAGGCGCACATCGACCTCGAACTCGCCCGCCTGATGATGCAGAAGGCGGCGTACCTGTACGACGCCGGTGACGACATGGGCGCGGGCGAGGCCGCCAACATGGCCAAGTACGCCGCCGGCGAGGCCTGCGTGCGAGCGGTGGACCAGTCCGTGCACACCCTCGGCGGCAACGGCCTCACGCGGGAATTCGGGCTCGCCTCGTTGATAACTGCCGCGCGCGTGGCTCGTATTGCTCCGGTGAGCCGGGAGATGATTCTCAACTACGTCTCCCACCAGACCCTGGGCCTGCCCAAGTCGTACTAACCCAAGGCCCGAAGCCTGCCCAAGGCCCGCCCGAAGCCCGCCAGAAGCCCAGTGCCGCGCCAGGAGGAACCATGTTCCGCAGCGAGTACGCAGACGTTCCGGCCGTCGAACTCCCCATCCACGACGCGGTGTTGGCCCGGGCCGCCGAGTTCGGCGACGAACCCGCGCTGGTGGACGGCACGGACGGCACCACGCTCACGTACACCCAACTCGACGCGTTCCACCGGCGGATCGCGGCCGGCCTCGCGGACGCGGGCGTGCGCAAGGGGGACGTCCTCGCCCTGCACAGCCCCAACACGGTCGCTTTCCCCCTGGCGTTCTACGCCGCCACGCGCGCGGGTGCCTCCGTCACGACGGTGCACCCGCTCGCCACCCCGGAGGAGTTCGCCAAGCAGTTGCGCGACTCGGCGGCCCGCTGGATCGTCACCCTGTCACCACTCGTCGACGCGGCACGCCGTGCCGCCGAACTCGCGGGCGGCGTCGAGGAGATATTCGTCTGCGACAGCGCGCCGGGACACCGTTCACTCGCCGACATGCTCGGCTCCACGGCCCCCGAGCCGGTGGTCGACATCGACCCCGTGACGGACGTGGCGGCCCTCCCGTACTCCTCGGGCACGATGGGCACCCCCAAGGGCGTGATGCTCACCCACCGTCAAATAGCCACAAACCTGGCCCAGTTGGAGCCCGCGGTCCCCACTGGCCCCGGCGACCGCATCCTCGCCGTCCTCCCCTTCTTCCACATCTACGGTCTGACGGCCCTGATGAACGCCCCCCTGAGGAAGGGCGCCGCAGTCGTCGTCCTCCCGCGCTTCGAGCTGGAGACCTTCCTCGCGGCCATCGAGAACCACCGCATCACCGGCCTCTACGTGGCCCCGCCCATAGTCCTGGCCCTCGCCAAGCACCCGGCGGTCGCGCAGTACGACCTCTCGTCCCTCAAATACATCATCAGCGCCGCCGCCCCCCTCGACGCGAACCTCGCCGCCGCCTGCTCCCAACGCCTGGGCCTGCCACCCGTAGGCCAGGCGTACGGCATGACGGAACTCTCCCCGGGCACCCACGTGGTCCCCGTACGGGACATGCCCACCGCGCCCCCGGGAACCGTAGGCAAACTCATCGCCGGCACCGAGATGCGGATCGTCTCCCTCGACGACCCCGACAAGGACCTCGGCATCGGCGAGGCGGGCGAACTCCTCATCCGCGGCCCCCAGGTGATGAAGGGCTACCTCGGCCGCCCCGACGACACCGCCGCGATGATCGACCAGGACGGCTGGCTGCGCACCGGGGACGTCGGCTACGTGGACGACGGCGGCTGGACGTTCGTCGTCGACCGGGTCAAGGAACTCATCAAGTACAAGGGCTTCCAGGTGGCCCCCGCCGAACTGGAGGCCCTCCTGCTCACCCACCCAGGCATCGCCGACGCGGCCGTCGTGGGCGAGTACAACGACGCCAACAACGAGGTCCCGCACGCCTACGTGGTCCGCCAGCAGACCGCCCTGGACCTCTCCCAGAGCGAGGTCCTGATGTACGTCGCCGAACGCGTCGCCCCGTACAAACGCGTCCGCATGGTCAGCTTCATCGAGGCCGTCCCCCGAGCCGCCTCCGGCAAGATCCTGCGCCGGGAACTGCGAGGCCGCGCATGACGGTGATCGGTCGTACACGCGCGCGTGGCATCGAGACCCTGAGCCTGGACTCACCGGCGACCAGGAACGCGCTGTCGGCCTCCCTGGTAAGCGAGTTGGCGGACGCTCTGACGGAGTGCGCGAAGGACGCCGACGTACGGGCGATCGTCCTCACCCACACCGGCAACACGTTCTGCGCGGGCGCGGACCTACGGGACCCGCCACCCCCGGACGCCCTGGTGGCCGTACTCCGCCAGATCATCGAACTCCCCAAGCCGGTGGTCGCGCGAGTGACGGGCCACGTAAGGGCAGGCGGCCTGGGCCTGCTCGCGGCCTGCGATATCACGGCAGCGGCGACCGAGTCCGCCACCTTCGCCTTCACCGAGGTACGGATCGGCGTGGCCCCGGCGGTCATCTCCCTCCCCCTCCTTCCCCGCACGGACCCGCGAGCCCTGGCCCGCTACTACCTCACCGGCGAGCGTTTCGACGCCACGGAAGCGACCCGCGCAGGCCTGCTGACGCTCACGGGAGAGGACGTGGACGAGGCCCTCGCACCGATCCTCGACGGCCTGCGCCGAGCCGCTCCCGAGGCCCTGGCCGAGACGAAACGGCTGCTCACGGCTAGGGTGCTGGAAACCTTCGACCGGGACGCGGCCGACCTGACCGCGCTCTCGGCACGGCTGTTCGGCTCCGCGCAGGCCCGCGAGGGGATGACAGCATTCCTCGAACGACGGGATCCCGCATGGGTGGTGTGAGCGCGACGACGGCGCCGGGCGCGGTCGACCGCAGACCCAAGCAGGACCGCAGCCGCGCCACCCGCCAACGCCTCCTGGAAGCCGCCGTGTCCTGCCTCGCCGAACACGGCTGGGCCGGCTCCACGGTCTCCGTCGTGGCCGAACGCGCCGGCGTCTCCCGAGGCGCCGCCCAACACCACTTCCCCACCCGCGAGGACCTCTTCACGGCAGCGGTCGAGTACGTCGCCGAGGAACGCTCCACGGCACTCCGTTCCCTCTTCCCCCAGGGCGCCGCAGACCGCCGAGCCGTGATCGAGGCGTTGGTCGACCTCTACACGGGCCCGTTGTTCCGCGCGGCCCTCCACCTCTGGGTAGCCGCGTCGAACGAGGACCAACTCCGCCCCCGGGTAACCGAGTTGGAGGCGAAGGTGGGCCGAGAGACTCACCGCATAGCGGTGGAGCTGCTGAACGCGGACGAGTCCCAGCAGGGGGTGCGCGAAACAGTCCAGGGTCTCCTGGACATGGCGAGGGGCTTGGGCCTGGCCAACCTGCTCACGGACGACAGGGCCAGGCGGCAGCGGGTGGTAGCCCAATGGGCAGCACTCCTGGAACACGCCTTGGGGTGAGGTTCTCAGGGGCGCGGGGAACTGCGCGACCAGCCACATCCGGCCCGCAGTCGCCCCCACACCTCAGCCCCCTCTTCAGTGGGCGATATCCGAGAACCCCTCGATCGACTGAGGCCCACGTGACTCCGGCCCCACATACCGAGCGGACGGCCGCACAAGCCGCCCCGTCCGCTTCTGCTCAAGAATGTGCGCCGACCACCCCGCCGTACGCGCACACGTGAACATCGACGTGAACATGTGCGCCGGCACCTCGGCGAAGTCCAGCACGATCGCCGCCCAGAACTCGACGTTGGTCGCCAGCACCCGATCAGGCCGCCGCGCATGCAACTCGGCAAGCGCGGCTTTTTCCAACGCCTCGGCAATTTCGAACCGCGGCGCCCCCAACTCCCGCGCGGTACGCCGCAGTACACGAGCCCGAGGATCCTCGGCCCGGTACACCCGGTGCCCGAACCCCATCAACCGTTCACCCTTGTCGAGCGCCTGCCGCACATACGCCTCGGCATCCCCGGTCCGCTCGATCTCCTCGATCATCCCGAGCACCCGGGACGGCGCCCCACCATGCAGAGGCCCGGACATCGCACCCACGGCACCGGACAGCGCGGCGGCGACATCGGCACCGGTGGACGCGATAACCCGAGCCGTAAAGGTTGACGCGTTCATCCCATGCTCCGCGGCGGACGTCCAATACGCGTCCACGGCAGCCACATGCTTCGGATCCGGCTCCCCCCGCCACCGGATCATGAACCGCTCGACGACCGAGTGCGCCTTGTCGATCTCACTCTGCGGAACCATCGCGTTCCCCTGCCCGCGCGCGGACTGGGCGACGTACGACAGCGCCATGACGGCCGCGCGGGCGAGGTCGTCGCGGGCCTGCTCCTCGTCGATGTCGAGGAGCGGCTTGAGGCCCCACACGGGCGCGAGCATGGCCAGCGCGGACTGTACGTCGACGCGGATGTCCCCCGAGTGCACCGGGATCGGGAACGGCTCGGCGGCCGGCAGCCCGGGGTTGAAGGCGCCGTCGACGAGCAGGCCCCAGACGTTGCCGAACGAGACGTGGCCGACCAGATCCTCGATGTCGACGCCCCGGTACCGCAGGGCGCCGCCCTCCTTGTCCGGTTCGGCGATCTCCGTCTCGAAAGCGACGACTCCTTCGAGTCCAGGTACAAAGGAGGGGTCGAGGTCGGACATCAGGCGGCTCCTCATGCTGTGGCTCCACGGTCACGGAGGACTCGCGGGCCGAAGATAGAGACATCAGCACCATAACGCCGAGTGCCATACAAGGGGAGGGTCTACGGCACTGAGTGCCACCCGAACTCGCGACCGTAGGCGACGGCCCACGAGGGCAGGCGACCCCGCGTGACCGCAGACGGCTACACGCATCCGCCCCCGCCCGCCCGGCGCCGTACGGCAGGATGATCGTGTGACCGACCGCGATCCCACCGACCGTGATCCCCGCCTCGACCCCGCCGCGATGCGCGAGCAGTACCGCGCGGAGGGCCTCGACGAGAAGGACCTCGCAGCCGACCCCATGACACAGTTCGGCCGCTGGTTCGAGGAGGCAGCGCTCCAGGACCTGGTCTACGAGCCGAACGCCATGGTCGTCTCCACCGCCGACGCCGACGGCCGCCCCAGCTCCCGCACGGTCCTCCTCAAGCACTACGACGCCCAGGGCTTCGTCTTCTACACGAACTACGACTCCCGCAAGGCCCGCGAACTCGGCGTCAACCCGTACGTCTCGCTGCTCTTCCCCTGGCACCCGATGGCCCGCCAGGTCCTGGTCACCGGCACCGCCCGCCGCACCGGCCGCGACGAGACCGCCGCGTACTTCCGCACCCGCCCGCACGGCTCCCAACTCGGCGCCTGGGCCAGCACCCAGTCCGCGGTGATCCACTCCCGAGCCGAACTGGAGTCCTCGTACGCCGACCTGCTCGCCCGCTACCCCGAGGGCGAACAGGTCCCGGTCCCCCCGCACTGGGGCGGCTTCCGCATCGCCCCCCAGACGGTCGAGTTCTGGCAGGGCCGGGAAAACCGTCTCCACGACCGCCTCCGCTACACCGCGCAACCCTCCGCCACCTGGCGAGTGGACCGCCTGAGCCCCTGACGTCACAGAGCACCCGAAACACAGACGACCCGCGAGCTCAGGTCCCTCCGCCTCACAGCGGGGGAGCCGGCCGGACGTACCGGCGAGCTCGCGGGTCGGGTGACTGCTGGAGATTGGGCCGGCTGCACGCATGTCTCACGTGCGGGTCCGGCACCGCACTGGGTGTGGCGACGGGCCGCTAGCCCGCAGTCACCTCACGCGTCCGGTTTCCATACATCTGCCGAACCACCTCCCTTCTCGTGTGCACCACACACTAGGAACCGCTCGGCGACGGATCAACCGCTTTTTCGGGATGTCGACGGCGGCGGCTCCGGGCGACCGCCGTATCCGTATCCGTCGCCCCGCTGGAGGAGCCGCAGATTCCGGTGAGAGACGTTGATACGACCTCTCGGCGTCGCCAGACTGTGCTGCCCCCTGGCCCGGACGGAGATACGGCCGGTCCACATGCCCGCCCACTTGCCGGAGGGCACCGTGGCCCGTACGAGATCCCCGGTGACGTACCCGAAGTGCCGCTTGGTACGAGCCCGGCGAAGCCGGGGAAAGCCGAACCGGTCCGGAGTCGTGCGGGCGTAGGAGCCGTGCCCGGTGGCCTTGGCGACGAGCACCCGCTCCGGGTACCGCACGATCGCGTCGCCGCGTTCGTGGTCGAGGCGTCCGACGGACAACGCGTCCAGGGTGTGTGTCTTGGCCAGGCCCATGGCGCCGCGGTTGGCTTTCGTGCGCCTGCCCGACCAGGCGTGTACGGGCCTGCCGAGGGTGCCCAGGGCCTCCGTGAGCTGCCAGCGGGTCGCGTTCATGGCCGCGGCGTCGTGGAGCGGTGCCCTGGCCTGTCCGAGGATTCTCGCGAGGCGGTCGGGCCGGTCGGCGAGGAAGGTCTCCACCGGGGTACTGCCTTTGGCCTCGTTGCAGGGGACGCAGGCGAGGACGAGGTTCGAGACACGGTCGGAGCCGCCGCGGCTGCGGGGCCTGAGGTGCTCGATGTTCAGGGGTACGCCGCTCACGTCGCAGTAGGCGCAGGCGCTGTTCCACTTGGTGCGGAGGTAGGCGCGGGCGGTGGCTCCGGCGAGTGGGCCCTGCCCGTACTCGGCTTCGGACAGGGGCCTTCCCGCACTCATGGAATGGGTGTCGAACGCGACGCGTTCGACGTGGACTTCGCTGACGGGGGTGTAGCGGCACAGGCGCGTCGCGAGGGAGAGGACGGTCTCGACCCGGTGGCGCAGGGAGGGTGGCAGCCATCCTGCGGGACGGGTCCGGTTGTCCGAACGAGGCGCTCGGTAGCGGCAGTTGGCCGAGCGGCGTCTGCGCCGGTAACCGGCGCGTTGCCGCATGCACAGGCGGATCTGATCGCCGCGATGCCCGAGTTCGATCGAGAACAGCCCCCGCCTGACGGTGACGGTGGCGCCCTCTTGGCCCACTTCCTTCTTCTCGTCGGTGACGACGAGGCCGGTGCCTTTCGCGCCGGGGTCGATGCGCAACTGCACTCCGTCGACTTCCGATTCGACGAGCGCGCGGTCCTTCAGCCGGATGGTGAAGGGCACCTGCCGGGCGACCACCGCCCGCCCCTTTCCCAGGAGTTCGCGGGCGCGGGCCGGATGGCAGGGCATGAGAGGCCGCCCGTCCCTGGCGAGCACGAAGACCCTGCTCGCGCCGACCCCGCCCGTGTACGACTGCTGGTGTTCGGGAGCGTCACCGCTCCGGTCCTCTGCCGCCCTCGCCGCCGTGGCAGCGCTCTTGGCGTGACGCCTACGGGCCCTGGTACCGCGCCCGTCGGTCTCCCCTCGCCCATGTTCCCCGACGGTGCCCCGCGCGGTGGCGGGGAGTCCGTGAGCCGTTTCGTCCCTGCTCCCAGGGGTGTCTGCTCCCACGGATTCCAGAGCGGGCCGCTGAGGAAGCACGGCCTGGTGGGTCTGCTCGCCCACGGGAAACGTAGTCATCGGGGTACCTCCCTGATCTCTGCGATCGCGATGACTGGGGCTGGCCACCCTGCGTCCGTCCGCCGGGGCGGCGCGGACTCCGGTCGATGCCCGGGGAGCGAGTGGCCTCCTTTCCGAAGTGTGCGACCGACGCTAGAGACCGCGTTCTGCCTGCGGGGCTTGATCCAACAGAAGTCGCCCGTTCGTGCGAACAGGCCGGATTCGTCGAACGCGTAGCCGATCTTCCTGCTATCCGCGCACAGATGCCGGTCTGCTCGCCTAGCGTCCTGCCATGACAGAACAGCGTGTGGAGCGGGGAGCGGTGACGGACCTTCGCATCGAACCGGTGGATCCAGAGGCTGAGGACTCACTCCAGGACTGGCGACACGTCCACAACCTGATCGTGCCGCCCGCCGCGATGTCCTTCGACGAGGTGCGGGAGCGGAGCGGGCGGAACCGGCTGGAGAACGCGTACCTGGGGGATGTCCTCGTGGGCTGCTCCACCGTGCGGCCCCCGCAGGGCGAGGACGCGGTGGCGACCGTCATCGCGCGCGTGCTGCCCGAGTTCCGGCGGCGCGGCTACGGAGCCGCCCTCTACGGAAACGGCCGCGCGCGCGCGTGCGCTCGGCGCCGGTGCGATCGAGACCGTCGTCCTGGCCACCAACACGGACGGGCTGCGGTTCGCCGAGGCCCTGGGTTTCGTCGAGACCGAGCGCTATGTGCTGGACGGCGAGACCGACTTGTGGATCACTCTGCGGTTGCGGTCGTAGTCGCGGTTTCCGTGGGCCAGGGCAGGACTGTCAACTCCGGCTACGACGAGGTTGTTTGGAAGAGGCACCCCGTGGTCAGGTTCAAGCCGGCGTCGTCCGTAGCGCGGGGAGTTGTTGGTTGTTCGTTGAGCCGGAGGCGAACCGGCGTCGTACAACGATTCCCTCAATCTTGCGGGAACTCGGTGTGTGCTGCGTCACGTTCGAGTTCAATGAGGGGGAGTGAGTGAACCGACGCGTCGTGTCCGCGGACGCAGCCTGCAGGGGGTCCAGGTGAGTGCTTCCCGGCGTAGTGGGACCACCGATGAGTTGGGTCCCGACGAGCCCGAGCGGGACGGTGGGCCCGAAGGGGTCGGTGGATCCGACCTGTTGGCCGCGTTGCTGGACGGGATGGACGCGGCGTTGTGCGCGTTCGACGCGGACGGGGTGCTGACGCACTGGAACCGCGAGGCGGAGCGCATCCTGGGCTGGACCGCGGCCGAGGCCGTGGGGCGGCAGGGGCTCGCCGGGTGGGCCGTACGGAGTGCGGACGCCGAGGAGGTCGAGGGGCGGCTCATGTCCGCCATGCAGGCCCCTGGGCGGCAGGTCAACGAGTTCGCCCTGCTGACCAAGGACGGCGGGCGGGTGCTTGTGCGGACCCAGTCCGCCGCCGTGCGCGGGCCCGACGGGAAGCCCGCCGGGGTCTACTGCGCCTTCAGTGAAGTGCATGCCCAGATCGACCTTGAGCGGTCAATTGCCCTGAGCGAGGCCCTCTTTGAGGATGCCTCCTGGGGTGTTGTGCTTGTTGATGCCGATTTGCGCCCCGCCGTTGTCAATTCCCATGCCGCTCGTGCTCTTGGTACCGGGCGTACCTCCGTGCTCGGGCGGCCTCTGGGGGAGCTGCTCGCCCAAGGGGTCGAGGAGTTGGAGGCCGCGCTCACCCACGTGCTCGCCGAAGGTGCGCCGCCGGCGCCCGCGGAGATCTGGGTGAGCGTACGGACGCCGGAGGGCAATCTCCGGCGCTGCTGGCGGAGTGGCTTCCTGCGGCTCGCCTCGCCGCTCACCGAGGAACCGGTGCCGCTCGGCGTCGGCTGGCTCTTCCAGGACGTCACCGAGGCCAAGCAGCTGGAGCAGGAGGCGTCGTTGCTGCGCTTCCGTGCCCAGCAACTGCACCGCGCCGCCCGCGCCGCCGCCGAGTGCGAGGACCCGCGCGACGCGGCGACCGTCCACCTCGACTTCGCCCTCGCCGGCTTCGCCGACCACGCCCTCATCGACCGGGTCGCGGGCGGATCGTTGAACGATGCTGATGGGGTACGTAGTGGTACGGCGGCCGTACGGCTCATTCGGGTCGCCGCTACGCCCACGGGGGCACCCGGCCCCAGCCTCCTCACCGGCGCCGCCGGACTGCCCGTGCGCTACGGAGAGGGGCATCCCGCCCTGCAGTGCGTCGAACGCGTCGGCTCCGTGCGGGCCAGTATCGGCACCGTCCCGCCCGAGCAGGCCCGCGAGTGGGCCCGGGTCAGGCAGTGGCCCACGGACGCCGTGCACGCCCTGTGCGCGGTGCTGCGCAGCCGGGGGCGGACCCTGGGCGTCGTGACGTTCCTACGGGGCGCCGGGCGCAGCCAGTTCGAACGCTCCGACTCGATCTACGCCGAGGATGTGGCCGTACGGATCGCCGCCGCGCTGGATCTGGCGGAGGCGGCGGGCAGGAAGTGACCCACTACTGGCGAGAAGTGAGCCACTACTAGGCCGCCGCTCAGTCAGGCCGCCGCTCAGTACTGGTAGAAGATGCGGTCCCGGTACTCCTCGAACACCCGGCCGTTCCACTCGTGGCCGCCGTCCACGTTCCCGGAGCGCAGCAGCGGCGGCTCGATGCCTCGGTCGGCCAGGGTCGCCGCCGCCGTCGCCATGACCGCCTGGAGGAGGGCCGTGGTGACGGCCGTGGAGGCGGGGGCGAAGGGGGCCGGGATGGTGTCGAGGGTGAGTTCCGCGTCGCCGATCGCGATCTTCGAGTCGAGGACGACGTCGCAGTGGTCCTTCAGATACGTCCCCGAGGAGTGCCGTGACGTCGTCTCCGAGGCGTACGCCACCGACGTCACGCCGATGACCCGGACGCCGAGGGAGCGGGCCTTCATGGCCATCTCCACGGGGAGCGCGTTGCGCCCGGACAGCGAGATGATCACTAGGGCGTCTCCGGAGCGCAGCGGTGACGTCTCCAGGACGACGGTCGCGAGGCCGTCGACACGCTCCAGGGCGGAGCCCAGCGTGGCCGGCATGACGTCGACGCCGACGACTCCGGGGACGGTGAGCAGGTTCATCAGGGCGAGCCCGCCCGCGCGGTAGACGACGTCCTGGGCCGCGAGGGAGGAGTGCCCGGCACCGAAGGCGAAGAGGCGCCCGCCGTCGGCGACCGTGTCCGCGAGGAGCGTGCCGGCCGCCTGGACGGAGTCGGCCTCTTCGTCGCGGACCCGCTGGAGGAGGGTGATCGCGGCGTCGAAGAACTGGCCGGCCGGCGTACGGTCGCTCATGCGGAAGCTCCTTCGGTACGGTTGCCATGCGGCTGTGTCGCGGATCACCGTGCGGTCTGGACCAGCGCGCTGTCAATACGGCGGGCAAGGCCGGGGAACCCGGGTGGCGGGCCGCCGCGCAGGGGCCCACAGGTGGCCGTAACCGGCTGGTTTCAGCGGCGCGGCACGGTTGTCAGTGGTATGCGTCAGAATTGAGTCCAGGGCCAGCGCACGCGCCGCGGAGCCGTCGAGCTTCGGGCAGAGGTAATCGAGGGGCACGTATGTCCGGACTGATCGACACCACGGAGATGTATCTCCGCACCATCCTTGAGCTTGAGGAGGAAGGTGTGGTCCCCATGCGCGCCCGCATCGCCGAGCGGCTCGACCAGAGCGGCCCGACGGTGAGCCAGACGGTGGCGCGCATGGAGCGCGACGGCCTGGTGGCCGTGGCCAGCGACCGCCATCTGGAGCTGACCGACGAGGGCCGCCGGCTCGCCACGCGCGTGATGCGCAAGCACCGGCTCGCCGAGTGTCTGCTCGTCGACGTGATCGGCCTGGAGTGGGAGCAGGTGCACGCCGAGGCCTGCCGCTGGGAGCACGTGATGAGCGAGGCCGTGGAGCGCCGCGTCCTTGAGCTGCTGCGCCACCCCACGGAGTCGCCGTACGGCAATCCGATCCCCGGGCTTGAGGAGCTGGGCGAGAAGGACGGGGCGGACCCGTTCCTGGACGAGGGCATGGTGTCGCTGGCCGACCTCGACCCGGGTGTCGACGGCAAGACCGTCGTCGTACGGCGGATCGGCGAGCCCATCCAGACGGACGCGCAGCTGATGTACACGCTCCGGCGCGCGGGCGTGCAGCCCGGCTCGGTCGTGAGCGTGACGGAGTCGGCGGGCGGGGTGCTGGTGGGCAGCGGCGGTGAGGCGGCCGAGCTGGAGTCGGAGATCGCCTCGCACGTGTTCGTGGCCAAGCGCTGAGCCGAGGGTCGAGGGGTGGGCCGAGCGCTGAGCTGCGGGTAGTTCAACTCGCGGGGCGCGAGGGGTAGTTGTGGCGTTCCGGCGGGGGCGTCGGCGAACTCGGCCAATCCGAGATTCAGTGCGCTGAATCGCAGCGCTCCGGCGCTTCGCGTGCCAGGCTGTCGCGTAAGGCATATGACCGTGAGGGGGACGGGAGGATGTGCCGTAGACGTGGAGAGGGCCCCGGCGCCGTGCGGCGCCGGGGCCTGTCCTCCCCTGTGCTGACCCGGAGCCCCGAGCTCTCAAGGTCATCCCCTTCGGACCGGTTTCCCCGAGCGGTCCGCCTCCCGCTGAAGATCTCCCCTCGGCAGCGCCGATCATTCCTTGAGCCGTGTCACTCGAACGAGGGGTGTTACGGCCGGAGACAGTGTTTTCGAATCTGTATTCGATAACCTGTGGGTGATGAAACCAGCGGGGCATGAGCTGTAGGAAGAGACGAGCGAGAGAAGAGACGGCGGCAGGAAGAAACGGCACAGGCGGCAGAGCGTGGTTCACAGGACCGGTGGGCTCGAAGCGGGAGCGAGCGGTCCGTGCGGAGCTAGGGGGGTGCCAGGACCAATGGCGCGGCGCATCGACGTGACCGGAGCAGGCGGCGTACGCCTGGCCGCATGGGAGTTCGCGGACCCGCCCAAGTCGGGGGAGATCGAGCGGGCACCCGGAGTTCTGTTACTGCACGGCCTGATGGGCCGTGCCTCGCACTGGGCGTCCACCGCCCGCTGGCTCTCCGAACGGCACCGCGCCGTCGCCCTCGACCAGCGCGGCCACGGCCAGAGCGAGAAGCCGCCCCGGGCGGCCTTCACCCGCGAGGCCTACGTCGAGGACGCGGAGGCCGCGCTGGAGCAGTTGGGGCTCGCTCCGGTCGTCCTCATCGGGCACGCGATGGGCGCGCTCACGGCGTGGCAGCTCGCGGCGAAACGGCCTGATCTGGTGCGGGGGTTGATCATCTGCGACATGCGGGCGTCCGCGCTGGGCGCGGCCTCGCAGCGGGAGTGGGCCGACTGGTTCGAGTCCTGGCCCGTTCCCTTCGCCACGCTTGCGGATGTCCGCAAGTGGTTCGGGGAGGACGATCCGTGGGTGGAGCGGCCGAATCCGTCCCGGGGGGAGTTCTACGCCGAGGTCATGCACGAGTCCGCCGACGGGTGGCGTCCGGTGTTCGAGCCTGAGCAGATGCTGAAGTCGCGGGAGACGTGGGTGTACGACGCGCACTGGGAGGAGCTGGCTCAGGTGCAGTGTCCTGCGCTGGTTGTTCGGGGGCTTGACGGGGAGTTGGGGCGGGCCGAGGCGCAGGAGATGGTGCGGGTGCTGCCGCGAGGGGAGTATGCGGAGGTGGCTGACGCCGGGCATCTGGTGCACTACGACCAGCCCGAGGCCTGGCGGGCGGCTATCGAGCCGTTTCTTGATGGGGTGCTGGTGTGAGGTGGGCGCCTAGGGGGGTGGGGGGCTCTGTTGTGTGGCGGGTGCGGGTGTGTTGTGGCTGGTCGCGCAGTTCCCCGCGCCCCTGAAAGCCGTAGGTCCCGTGGGCTGGAAAGTTGCCGTCCCCCGCGATCCTGAAAAGCGCCGCTCCCGCGCCCCCGAGAAGCGCCGCTCCCGCGCCCCCGAGAAGCGCCGCTCCCGCGCCCCCGAGAAACGCCGCTCCCGCGCGCCTGAGATGCGCCGCTCCCGCGCCCCCGAGAAGTGCCGCTCCCGCGCCTCTGTGGGAATCGCCCGACCCCGTGCTGAAGAGTCAGCCCTTGCTGACCGCCGCCAAGATCTCCGGGAGCCGCCTCGCTGTCCCGGGTGCCGCCAGCCGTAGCCCCGCGTACGTGAGCGCCGCCCCGTACCCCGCCCCCGCGGGCAACAGCACCCAGTTCCACTGGTCCCCGTCCGCGCTGACGTTCGCCCAGATGGTGAGGATGATGACGGGGGCGCAGAGGAGGGCCGCGGAGATCATGCCGCCGAAGATGGAGATCCAGGCGAGGCCGGCCTGGCCTGGGGCGACGTTCTTGTGGGTGCCCTGGGGGATGGAGTAGGGGAAGCGGGCCGAGGTCCAGGCGCCGGTCGCGAGCATCGCGCCGAGGAGGGCGAAGGAGAGGCCGAGGACCTCCGGGAGCCGGGACCAGTCGCCGAGCAGCGCTGTCGTCAGGACGGTGACCAGCGCCGCGTACGGCAGGGTGATCACCAGCAACGCCAGGGCGCGGGCCCGGAGTTCGACGTAGGCGTCCCGCGTCGTGGAGATCGTCATCGCGACCATCCAGAACGCGGACGTGTCCTGGCCGAACTGGTTGTACATCTGGATGCCGAGCATCCCGGCCGCGAAGCACGCGAAGTACACCGAGCCCGTGCCCTGCAACGCGTTGAACACCGGCACGATCAGGCCGATCGCCAGCGAAGTCACCCACGCCGCCTTGGTCTTGGGGTCGCGCCAGACGTAGCGCAGGCTGCGTTCCATGACCGTTCCGGTGCGGCCGGACGGGAGGAGACGGGCCAGGCCACCGGCGGACGCCTTGTCCTTCGCCGCCGGTTCCGCGGACTGGAGCGTCGAGCCGTCCGGTGCCGTCATCAGCTTGGTCAGGCTGCGCGACCAGAGGAGCAGGCAGGCTGCCAAAGCTCCCACGGACAGGGCCAGTTGGGCGGTCGCCAGGCCGTACGAGCCCTTGCTCACCGAGTCCACCGCGCCGAGCGCCGACGCCGGTGGCACCCAGCGCAACACCTCTGCCGGCGCGTCGAGTTGGGACAGTCCGGTCGAACCCAGGCGCTGCACACCGAAGTTGACCAACTGCACGCCGACCGCGATCACCAGCCCGCTCAGCACCGCCAGGTCCCGGCCCCTGCGGCTGGTCAGCAGGCGGATGTTGGCCGCGGCGACCGCCCGCGCGAGGGCCACGCAGATCAGCAGGGAGAGCACGAGGGCGAGGACCGCCGTGACGTACGCGGCGGCGCCGTGCGCCACCGCGATCACGGACCCCAGCAGCAGTATCAGCGTGAACAGCGGCCCGATGCCGACCAACGAGGCCGCCAGCAGCGCTCGTACCAAGGGCTGGGGCCGAAGTGGCAGCATCACCAGGCGAGTTGGGTCGAGGGTCTCGTCGCCGGTCGGGAAGAACACCGGCATCACCGCCCAGCCCAGCCCCAGCACCGCCACCAGGATGACGACCACGGAGGCCGCGTGCGTGTTCCCGCGCAGCGAGATCAGCCCGATCAACTGGAGCGCGGCGAACAGCAGTGCCACGACCGCCGACGCGACGTACGCGGCCCGCCGGCCACCGGACTGCCGTAGACCGTTGCGGAGCAGGGACAGCTTCAGGCGTACGACGACAGGGGTGATCGAGGCCGTTACGGTGCTCTCGCTCATCGGGTGCCGCCGCCCAGCCAGTCGAGGTCGGAGCTGTGGTCGCGGGCGCCCGCTCCGACGAGTTCGAGGAACGCCTGCTGGAGGGTGGGGGATTCGCCGCGCACCTCCGCCAGGGTGCCCTGGGCGCGGATGCGGCCGGCGGCCATCACGGCGACCCAGTCGCAGAGGGACTCGACGAGTTCCATGACGTGGGAGGAGAAGACGACGGTGGCGCCGGAGGCGGTGTAGCGCTCCAGGACGCCCCGGATGGTCTGCGCGGAGACCGGGTCGACGCCCTCGAACGGCTCGTCCAGGAACAGGACTTCGGGGTTGTGGAGGAGAGCGGCGGCGAGCCCGATCTTCTTGCGCATACCGGTCGAGTAGTCGACGACGAGCTTGTGCTGCGCCCCGGCCAGGTCGAGCACGTCGAGAAGCTGCGTGGCCCGCTTGTCGACCTCGGCACCGGGCAGCCCCCGCAACCGCCCGCTGTACCCGAGGAGTTCACGCCCCGACAGCCGCTCGAAGAGCCGCAGCCCTTCCGGCAACACCCCGATCCGCGCCTTCACGGCCACGGGGTCCTGCCACACGTCGTGCCCGACGACCTCGACACTCCCCTGATCGGGCCGCAGCAACCCGGTCACCATGGAGAGGGTCGTGGTCTTCCCGGCTCCATTGGGCCCGACCAGCCCGATGAACTTCCCCGCGGGCAGTTCGAGATCGATCCCGGCAACAGCAACCTGCTGCCCGAACCGCTTCCAGAGCCCACGCACACTTACAGCCGACGTCATGGAAGCCAACCTAGGGGCGCGGGGAACTGCGCGACCAGCCACCCCCAACCGGCACTCGCGAAACTACCGATCCCGTCCACACGCATAGGCGAGCGGCGAGATCAACTCCTCCGCATCCGGCAGCCAACGGTTGGCCGCAGTCGGCCGACAAGCCCACTGCACAGCCCCCCGAGACCCGAACCGCGTGGGCGGCGCGGCCACATACCCACCCTCACCCAGCACCACAAGATCAAGGGAAGCCGGCGCCCACCCGATCCTCCGCACCAGATCCGGCACCTTCACCGAAGCCCCCGGCAGCACGAAGAACTCCATCCGCCGCGCCGGCGTCAACGTCACGGGCCCCAGCGTCAACTCCATGCGCTCCATCCGGGCCAGCGCGAGGAACCCCGAACTCTCCGGGACGGAAATCGCGTCGAACGTCCGCCCCGTGGGCAGCAGAATCGAAGCCGCCGGCTGCTTCTGCCACATCCGCCGCGCGACCGTCGCACTGCCCGTCGCCTGCGTCGCCCAGTCCTCACGCGCCGGGTGTGCGCCGGGTGCGGCGCACGCGGGGTCGCCGCAGGAGCAGTGCTGCACCCCGTCGACGGCTTCCAGCCAGGTGCCGGGGAAGACGTCCCAGTGGCGCTCCTCGGCGTAGCGTACGGCTGTCTCCAGCAGCGATTCCCCGCGCTGCTTCGGAATCTGAGCGGCTTCGGTGCCCGCGATCGTCTCTTCCACGCCCAACACAACTCCCGCACCCACCTGGAGTTACGGGCGTAGCGCGCGCGGGGGAGGGGCATCGATTCCGCAACTGGGGCGCATGGAGGCATGTGCGGGGGCGCGCGGGAGGAACGACAGCGGGAGTTGGGTAGCCAGGTGTGGGGCGAGCACCAGGTTTTACCCCGGCATTCCTCGCATGCTTCGCATTTTCGCCATGTTCGCTGGGCATTGATCTTCACGGCCGGATCTTTTCGCTTCAGGGGTTGTTCCCAGGGGGTACGCCATGGCCGCAAGGCCACTTGTCGCGCGGCAGCCGAACGAACGGCTGCAGGCGCTCATCCAGGAGGCGGGGTGCTCGAACGCCGGGCTGGCCCGCCGGGTCAACATGTGCGGCGCCGAGCACGGTCTCGACCTGCGCTACGACAAGACGTCCGTGGCCCGTTGGCTGCGGGGGCAGCAGCCGCGCGGGCGGGCTCCGGCGATCATCGCCGAGGCACTGGGCCGCAAGCTGGGCCGTACGGTCACGATCGACGAGATCGGCATGGCCAACGGCAAGAACCTCGCGTCGGGCGTTGGCCTGCAGTTCTCGCCGACCGTCCTCGGGGCCATCGAGCAGGTGTGTGAGCTGTGGCGCAGTGACGTGGGGCGCCGGGACTTCCTGTCCGGTTCGTCGGTCGCCGCGTCCGCGCTGGTCGAGCCGAGCCGTGACTGGCTGATCTCCTCGCCGGACTCGCAGGTCGCCCGTGCGGCGGGGCCGCGCGTCGGCCAGTCCGACGTGGCGGCCGTGCGCGCGATGACCCAGGCGCTGAGCGAGCTGGACCACCAGTACGGCAGCGGGCATGTGCGCCCGGTCGTCGTGCACTACCTCAACAGCGTCGTCTCCGGGCTGCTCGCGGGGTCGTACCGGGAGGCCGTGGGGCGTGAACTCTTCGCCGCCGTCGCCCGGTTGACGGAACTCGCCGGCTACATGGCCGTCGACACGGGTCAACCCGGCCTGGCGCAGCGGTACTACATCCAGGCCCTGCGCCTCGCGCAGGCCGCGGGGGACCGGGGCTACGGCGGGTACGTGCTCGCCGCGTCCATGAGTCACCTCGCCGCGCAGCTCGGAAACCCGCGTGAGATCGCCCAGTTGGCGCGGGCGGCGCAGGAGGGGGCGCGTGGGCGCGTGACCCCGCGGGCCGAGGCGATGTTCTACGCGGCGGAGGCGCGCGGGCACGCCCTGATGGGGGACGCGCGGTCGGCGCAGCTCGCGTCGGGGCGCGCGGTGAGCGCGCTGGACGCGGCGGATCCGTCGACCGGGGACGACCCGGCGTGGATCGCGCACTTCGACGAGGCCTATCTGGCCGACGAGTTGGCGCACTGCCACCGCGACCTGGGCCAGGCCGAGGCCGCGGCCCGGTCCGCGCAGGAGTCCCTGGACGGCCACCCCGAGTCGCGGGCGCGCCGCCGGGCCATCGGGTACGTCCTCCTCGCGAGCGCGCAGGTGCAGCAGCGCGAGATCGAGCAGGCCTGCAACACGGGCCTGAAAGCAGTGGAGTTGCTCGGCTCGCTGCGCTCCAACCGGGGCGCCGACTACCTGGAGGACTTCCAGCAGCGGCTGGAGCCGTACCGGGACGAGCCGGTGGTGCGGGAGTTCGGGGCACGGATGGAGTTGCAGGCCGCCGCGTGAACGGCGGGGGGACCAGCAGGTGAACACCGCTCCGGTGCGGAAAGGAGTGCGTACAGCGGCACTTGGAGCGGATGAGGGCCCGGGAGTGTTACCGGTGTCACAAGATGGCAGGTCGGGTCCAGTGCTGCGTGGCACCGGGCTCGGGGTACCCGGTAGCGTGAGCCGACGATCCCGTAGGTCCCCCATTCGTAGGAGTCCCGGTGACGCAGAGTGGACAGGGCGAGGAGCCCTCGGCGCGGCCCGCGCGCGAAGGCATCGTGCTGCCCTCCGACGGAGGCGCACCCCTCCTGCCGGGTATGACGGGCGGACGCGGTGACCAGCAGTCGGGCGGGCAGCCGTCGATAGCACCTCCGACCAGTGGCCAGTCCTGGGGCGGGTCGTGGGGCCCGGACCAGCACGACCAGCACCGGACCCCGGCCCCGCCGCCGGGCCAGGGCTGGGGCGAGCAGCAACAGGAGCCGCAACAGCAACCGCAGCAGTGGGGCGCCGGGCCCGAGCAGCCCGCTCCGTCCCCGTGGGGCACCCAGGACGGCATCCCCGGCCAGCCGGGCGCCCTGCCCCAGGAGAGCGCCCAGCACGCGGCCTACGGCGTGCAGCAGCAGTCGTACGCACAGGAGTACGCGTCGGGATACGCCCCGGAGCACTCCGCCGGGTACGTCGGCGCGGGCTACGCGTCCGAGCAGGCGCCCGCGATATCCCGGTCCGCCGACCAGGGCTACGGCACCGATGCCCAGGGCTATGGATACGGACACGGCGCTTCCGGTTCCGGCGCGCCCCTGCCGACGTCCTCCGCGCCCCTGCCGGCCGCCGCCGCGAGCGCGTTCCCGAGCGCCCCGCTGCCGGCCGCCGACGAGGGGGCGACGCAGTTCATCCCGCAGGTGGTCAACGTGCCCGGCGACGAGGGTGCCACCCAGTTCCTGCCGCCGGTCACCGCCGCCGGCATGGCCGCGATGGACGAGGGCGCGACCCAGTACATCCCGCCCGTCGGGCCCGGCGCGCTGCCGCCCGAGATGCCCGCGGGCCCGATGCCGCAGGCTTCCCACCCCGACGCGCAGCCCACGCAGTTCCTCCCGCCGGTGCCAGCGCAGGGTGCCGCTCCCGGGTACGGGGCCGGGCCGGACGACCGGCAGCCGCCCGCCGAGTTCGACAACCTCTTCCGCAACGACGCCGGGGGCGAGCAGCCCGCCGCGTCCACGCAGCAGATGCCCCGCTTCCAGCAGCCGCCGCGCGCCGAGCAGCAGGGCCAGCCGGGGCAGCAGGGGCAGCAGGGCTACGGCCAGGCCCAACCGCCGTACGCGCAGCCGTCGTACGCACAGCCCTCGTACGCCCCGCCCGGGGACGGCGGCGGTCGGCGCGGGGCGCAGGGTGACGACGGCGGCCGGGGCGGGCGCCGTTCGCGGGTACCGCTGATCGCCGGGGTCGGGGTCGGTATCGCGATCCTCGGGGTCGGCGCGGGGGCGCTGCTCAGCGGGGGCGGCGGCAAGAGCGACGACAGCAACAAGACGGTGGCCGCCACCTCGGCCGCGACGGACGGTTCCTCGTCGGCGGGCACCGATGCCGCGAAGCAACAGGCCGTCGCCCTGGACAAGTTGCTCGCCGACAGCGGCAGCAGCCGTGCCTCGGTGATCAACGCCGTGGGCAATGTGAAGGCCTGCGACAAGCTCGGCGACTCCGCCTCCGACCTGCGGAACGCGGCCAAGCAGCGTGGTGAACTGGTCACCAAACTCTCGCAGTTGACGGTCGACAAGCTGCCGGACAACGCGGCCCTGACGACCGCGCTCACCAACGCGTGGAAGGCCTCCGCGTCGGCGGACAACCACTACGCGACCTGGGCCGACCAGGCGGCCGGCAAGCACGGCTGCAAGAAGGGCCAGGCCCGCACCACCGGCCAGACCGCGGCCGGCAACGCGGCGAGCGGCGTCGCCAGCAACCAGAAGGTCAAGGCCGCCGCCCTCTGGAACACGATCGCGAAGACCTACGGCCTGACCCAGCGCCAGCCGACCCAGCTCTGAGCCCTCCGGACAGGCACTCCCGACAGCGCGGATCTCAGTCGAGGTCCGCGCTGTCCAACGTGTTGGTCATGTCGAAGAAGCCCTTCTTCGCGGACACCAGCACGCCCTTCCGTACGACCTGAAGGGTCACGTTCGCGTTCACCAGCCGGGCCAGGCCGACCGAGGCGAGGTTGTCGTCGCGGGGGCTCCACTGCAGCGTCGGCGTGAGCCCGCCCGTGCTGACCTTCACGCCGTCGTCGAGGGCGCGCCGTACGGTGTCGGCGGTGATGTCACCGTTGCCGAGCGAGTTCACGACGGTCTTGAACGCGGTGTACGCGATCCAGGTGGTCTGCACCCCCGCGTCCGCGGGGTCGATGCGGTTGTCGCCGAAGGCCACCTCGTTGATCGCCTTCTTCATCGGGTCCCAGCGGGCGTCGCTCGCGACCGGGTACCAGCCCGTGATGTACGACCCCTCGTACGGCCCGGACTGCCCGCCCGTCGAGTTGATCTCGGTCTGGTCGACGCTGCCGAGCACGGTCGCGGCGTGCACCGCGGGATAGTCCTGGCGGTCGCGCCGGAAGGAGTCCATGAAGGTGTCGGTGTGGTCCCCGAGCGAGGGCACCACGCAGCCCTCCTTGCCCGAGCCGCCGCTCGCGCTCTCCAGGGCGCGTGTCGACTGGCTGGAGTACTCGGTGGCGTCGTCGGCCGCGAGCTGGTCGGTCGCCGCGGCGTGGCCGCCCGCCGCGAGCCCGGCGTTCAGCAGCGGGGGCAGGTCGTCGCCGGCGATGGAGTCGGGCCGTACGAGGGTGACCGGGCCGCAGGCCGGGCCGAGTTCCTTGCCGAGGCCCGCCAGGAGCGCGGGCTGGCCGCCGTTGACGGGGTAGGACAGGGCGCGGGTGAACTCCTCGGTCGTCACGCCGTAGCCGCCTATGTACGGGATGCCGGCGCCCTCCAGCGGGGCGAAGTACGAGTCGCTGAACTCGCTGTAGGAACCGACGACCGCGACGACGTTCTCCTGCACGGCCTGCCGGGCGCACTTCGCCGCGGCCACGCTGCTGTTGTGGTCGTTGCAGGTCAGGACCTTGAGCTTGCGGCCGTTGATCCCGCCGTGCTTGTTGATCCACTTCGCGTACGCCGTCGCCATCGCGGGCATGCCCGGTTTGTTGGTCGCGTTGGTGTCCCACGGCGCCCAGGTCATGACGGTGATCGAGCCGTCCCCGGAGCCCCCCGTGACGCCGCGGACGACCCCGCAGCCGGCCACGAGCGACGCGCATGCCCCCAGGGCGACCGCCGACAGGACGGTCGCTCTGACGGGCCGGGTGAGGGTGGGGAGGAAGGTGCTGCGGTTGCGTCGCCTGCCTGTCATGGACAGACACGCTTCCGCCACACCACAAACCCGGGTGTGACTCCGGGTCAACAAGTGGTGACGCCGGGGTGAATTACGGGGGGCGTTCCTGTGTGTGTGACGAGGAACGTACGATCGATGACCGTGCAAGGTTCGGAGAACTCTTCCCGTCGCCCCCGTCGCTCCTCCACCATGGGCGGCATGCCACTGAACGACATGCCCTGGTGGCGCTGGCGCAGCAACGTGCGTTCCGCGCTGCACATGCTCTCCGATCCGGCGTTCCAGCAGAACGTCTGGCTGGCCGGTGTCGACGGGTACGGGGACGTCACCGACGCCGTCTACCGCCTCGTCGAGGACACCTGGCTCGACAACTGGTCCGCCGAGAAGTACGTCGGCACGATCTTCCGCGACTCCCAGGAGGCGGCCCTCGTGGACACCGCCGTCCTGCGCGTCCTGCGGATCATGCACCAGGTCGGCCCGGACGCCCACGTCTCCGTGTACGTCGACCACGAGGCGTGGCCGGACGCGGTACGGGCGGCGCGCGACGCGCACGTCCGGATGGCGGTGAGCGACGGGGACGATCCGGATACGCCGCCGCGGACGCTTGAGGTGCTGCAGATCATCACGCGGTCCGCGTAGGGCGGGTTCGCGTGCGCGGCGGGTTCGCGTAGGGCGGGGTGGGGTGCCGCCTGGTTGCGGGGCGAGCCGGATGTAGGGGTGGGTTTCGGGTTCGTCGGGGGCTGCGGGTGCGTGGGGGCTGGTCGCGCAGTTCCCCGCGCCCCTGAGGAGGTTCGGGTTCGTCGTCGGCTTCCGGTGCGTCGTGGTTGCTCGCGCCCACGCGGCGGAGCCGCATATCGATACGGCCCCGCGCCCCTGAGGGGGTCCGGGTGGCGGACGGCGGTGCCTCCGCTCAGGGGGGTATGGGACCCTGTCCTGCATGAACGCCCAGTCCACCGCCGCCGCGGCAGCCGCCGACCAGTACGTCCTCACCCTGTCGTGCCCCGACAAACAGGGCATCGTGCACGCCGTGTCGAGCTACCTCTTCATGACCGGCTGCAACATCGAGGACAGCCAGCAGTTCGGCGACCACGACACGGGACTGTTCTTCATGCGCGTCCACTTCTCGGCGGAGTCGCCGGTGACGGTGGAGAAGCTGCGGGCGAGCTTCGCGGCGATCGGTGACTCCTTCCACATGGACTGGCAGATCAACCGGGCCGCGGACCGGATGCGGGTCGTGCTCATGGTCAGCAAGTTCGGGCACTGTCTGAACGACCTGCTCTTCCGGGCCCGGATCGGGGCGTTGCCGGTGGAGATCGCGGCGGTGGTGTCCAACCACACGGACTTCGCGGAACTGGTGGAGTCGTACCACATCCCCTTCCACCACATCCCGGTGACGAAGGACACCAAGGCCGAGGCGGAGACCCAGGTTCTCGACCTGGTCCGCGAGGAGAACGTCGAACTCGTCGTCCTCGCGCGCTACATGCAGGTCCTCTCCGACGACTTCTGCAAGGCGCTCAGCGGGCGGATCATCAACATCCACCACTCCTTCCTGCCGAGCTTCAAGGGCGCGAAGCCGTATCACCAGGCTCACTTGCGGGGTGTGAAGCTGATCGGAGCGACGGCGCACTATGTCACCGCCGACCTCGACGAGGGCCCGATCATCGAGCAGGAGGTCGAGCGGGTGGGGCATGACGTGACACCGGACCAGTTGGTGGCGGTCGGACGCGACGTGGAGTGCCAGGCGCTGGCGCGAGCGGTCAAGTGGCACGCCGAGCGCCGGATCCTCTTGAACGGGCGCCGGACTGTCGTGTTCGCCTAGGAGTGCGGGGCTGCTGATTCGGGGGCGGCTGCGGGTGAGTGGGGGCTTGTTGCGCAGTTCCCCGCGCCCCTAAGGGGTTTCGCGTTCGGCTGTGGGCCGGTGGGGGCTGGTCGCGCAGTTCCCCGCGCCCCTTCGAAACGGGCGGTGCGTTTAAGGGGCGCGGGGAACGGCGCGAGCAACCACGAACTTCCCGCAGTCAACGACGAACCGGATCCCTAAGGGGCGCGGGGAACGGCGCGAGCAACCACGACGCACCCGCAGCCGTCGACGAACCCGAACCCCCTCAGGGGCGCGAGGAACTGCGCGACAAGCCCCCACCCACCCGCACCCGCCGACGAACCCGCAACCTACCCCTACATCCGGCTCAACGACGCCGTGGCGAACAGCACATCCCTGATCGCCTCCCGGTCACCGAGCTGCCCCGCAGCCGCCTCCTCCGGCGACACATGCCCCGCGGCCAGGTGACAGAACTCGACCCCGTCCAGGGCGATATGGGCAACCTCCCGCTCGGCCGACCCCACCGCGCCAGGCGAGTCGAGGGCGATCAACCACTCACCCCCACCATGCCCCTCGATCTCCAGCCGAAGACTGCGCCCAGGCTCACCCGCCCCCACCAGATGCCGCCCGCTCAACGGCGAAGCCAACCCGTGCCGCCGCCGCTCGGCGAGCACCACCGGCAACATCCGCGCGGCGAGATCGATCATCCGGTTCAGGTAACGCGGGGACGGCGGATCGTACGGATAGTCCACCGCCTCCGCGATGTCCCCCGCGTGTACCCAGCACTCGAAGGCCCGGTCGAGCATCGCATCGTGCAACGGAAGCTCGAAGTCGCCGTAGGAGACGGCCAGTTTGCCGGTGCTGCCGCCCGTGAACGACACCGTGCGGACGATGTTGTGGCTCTGCTCGCGCCACGGCGAGCGGATGGACCGGGTCGGCGGGAAGTGCGACGACCTCCAGTACGCCTCGGTACGCGCCGCCGGCGTCATGGGCTTCGCGATCTCCCCGGTCAGCGGGTCGTCGAGACCCAGCGCCGCCGCGACCAGCCCGTCGACGGTCAGCAGGTGCGCGATGACCCCGGCGACAGTCGTACGACGGCTCGTCGGCCCGTCGCCCTCGAACCACCGCAGCCGCACGGGCGCGTGCCACTCGGCGTCACCTATGTCCTGCAACAGGGCATCCAGGCGGGCCGTCTCGGCGTCGTACGGCGTCGCCCACACGGGTACCGGAATGCGCGGCGGCCGGCGGTCGAAGGAGCCGCTCAGGACGCGGGTGCGCAGGCCGGGGTCGAGGTCCAGGGGCTCGACGGGGTGCAGCAGCCCGACCGCCCCGCGCAGCCGCAGCGCCTCGTCCGCACAGGCCCCGCACTCGCCGAGGTGCTCCTCCACGGCCGCCGTCTCCGCCGCCGAACACGCGGCCAGCGCCCACGCCCCGAGCAGCGCCTTCAACACCCGGTGCTCCAGCACCAGCGGCACGCCCCGGGACTCGACCGCGTCCAGCTCGGGCAAGGGCCGCCCACTGTCCTCAACGGAGGCCCGCGGCATGGGAATCCGCGGCGACTCCCCCTGACCACTCACAGAACCACGGCCTACGGAACCACCGTTCCCGGAACCAGCACCGCGCGAGCCGTCCCCGCTCCCGGAACTCCCGTCGGCGGAACCGCTGTTGGCGGAACCGCCGTCACCCGGCCCGCCCGGCCCACCCCGCATGCCGTCGTCGCCGTCACCGTCGTCGTTCACCGAACCGCCGTTCCCGGAGCCGTCGTTCACAGAGCGGCCGTCCTCGGAGCCACCAGGCCCACCAGGCCCACCAGGCCCACCAGGTCCACGCGGACCCCCGCTCGCCCCACCCTGCGCCGGCACGACCTGCTCACCTTCCCCGGCCCCTTCGCCGTACCCCTCGTGACCCTCGTACCTGTCGAAGTCCTCCCGCCACGCGTCGCTCACGCGCCACCCCCCGCTCCCGGCGGTACGCCGGCGTCGTGGGCGGTGGAGAGGAGCTGGAGGCCGAGGCGGAGGCGGCGGCGGGCCTCGTCCTCGGTGACGCCGAGGTCGACGGCGGTCTGGCGGTAGTCACGGCGCTGGAAGTAGGCCAGCTCCAGGGCGGCCCGCAGCGGGGCGGGCATGGACGTGACGATGTAGTCGGCGCGGGCGGCGACGGAGGCGCGGCGGACCTTGCGCTCCAGCTCCTCCGTGGAGCCCTCGCCGCCGTGGGCGAGGGCGACGGTCTCGGTGGCGCGCAGGCGTTGCACGGCGAGGCGGTGGGTCAGCGCGGCCACCCAGGAGCGCAGGGGGCCCTGCTTGGGGTCGTAGGCGTCGGGGTTTTCCCACACGTGGGCGAAGACCTCGCGGGTGATGCCGTCGGCGGCGCGCTCGTCGCCCAGGACGCGGTGGGCGAGGGAGTGCACGAGGGAGGCGAAGCGGTCGTACAGCTCACCGAGGGCCGCCGCCTCGCCGCGGGCCAGCCGCTGCTGCATCTTGCGGTCCCAACGGGGCGGTGCGTCCTTCGTCGCCATGCGGCCCCCTCACCGTGTCCGTGCCCGGGTCAAGCGTGCGCTCACCGTCTCTTCGAATGTAGTGGGCACGTCTGACAGCGCACCCCCCATTCTGCAATTGCACGCCCCCGAAGCGGCGCGAGTGGTAACGGATCTGCGCCTACCCCACCCACATCTGATCGAACAGGATCGAAGGCGACTAAAACAAGCCTCTTCCGGACGGTTTCCGTTTCTGCCCTCGTGTTTCAGGGAACGGCCGCTGGGCAGCCGCGCTGCAAGGAAGCGTAGGTACGGCTTCCGTTTCCGGACGGTCTCCGGGAGTTCCGGCTAGCGAAAGGCGCGATGGTGGCCTTCAAAGTGAACGACGGCGAGCGCGGCGGCTGGTCCGTACTCCTCGTGTCCGGCGAACTGGACCTGGTGACCTCGCCGGTGCTGCGCCAGCGGGTGCACGACGTGGTGGCCGAGGGGCAGCACAGCCTGGTCCTGGACCTCTCCGAGGTGCTGTTCTGCGACTCCAGCGGCGTCGGCGTGCTCATCGCCGCCCGCCGCCTCATCCGCTCCTGCCAGGGCCACCTGCGCGTCGTCCTGCCCGCCCAGGGCGCGGTCGACGGCTCGCACGTCAACCGGGTCCTCGGCGCCCTCGGCGTGCGCCGCCTCTTCGACGTCTACCCCGATGTGATGACCGCCACAGAGGACGAGCCCGAGGACGAGGCGGACCCCCTCTCGGCGTGACGTCGTTGTTTCGGAATTTCCCCGATCTTGGTACAAGCGTCGTTTTCAGCTCCCGGACCCGCCCCGGCGTCGTACGCTCCGTCCCAAGCGCACCCCCACATGAGTAAGGCGGCCCGAAAGACATGGTCAGCACCGAGTACGAGCGACGGATCGCCGCCCGGTTCGCCACCTTCGACCAGGACGGCAACGGCTTCATCGACCGGGAGGACTTCAGCTCGGCGGCCAAGGCGCTGCTCGCGGAGTTCGGTACGGCGGCCCGCTCCGACAAGGGCCAGGCCCTGTACATCGGCGCGGAGGCGTTCTGGCAGGGCATGGCCGGCATCGCCGACCGGGACGGCGACCAGCGCGTCAGCCGCGAGGAGTTCGTCAACGGCGCGGTCAAGCGGCTGCGCGACAACCCGGAGCGCTTCGCCGAGATCGGCCGCCCCTTCCTGCACGCGGCCCTAGACGTCGCCGACCCGGACGGCGACGGCTCGGCCACCATCGCGGACACTGTGCGCGTCCTCAAGGCCCTCGGCGTGCCGGACGACGTCGCCGCGATGGCCGCCGACGCCCTCGACACGGACAGCGACGGCAAGGTGGGCGAGGCGGAGATCATCTCCTCCTTCGCCCGCTACTTCACCGTCCCCGAATAGCGTTCCCGCAGCTTGTACTTGAGCACTTTCCGCAAGGCGTCGTTGCGCGGAAGGGCGTCCACGATCTCCAGCTGCTCCGGCAGCTTGTGCACGGACAGCCCTTCCGCGCGCAGATAGTCCGTGACGGCGGCAAGCGTCAACTCCCCGGCCCCCGGCGGCTGTTCGACCACCGCACACACCCGCTCCCCACGCTCCGCGTCCGGCAGCCCCACGACGGCCACGTCCCCGACGCCCGGATGCGCGGCGAGCAGATCCTCGATCTCCTTCGCCGAGATGTTCTCCCCCTTGCGGATGATCACGTCCTTCAGCCGCCCGGTGAGAATCAGATGCCCGGTCGAGGTGACTTCCCCCAGATCCCCGGTACGCAGGAACCCGTCCGCGTCGAAGGCTTCCGCCGTCTGCGCCGGGTCCAAGTACCCCTGACACACGGCCTCCCCGCGCAACCGCACCTCCCCGCCCGCCGCGATCCGTATCTCCATCCCTTCCGGTGGCCGCCCCTCGGTAGTCGCCAGATTCTCCACGGTGTCGTCGGGCGCCCCCATCGTGATCATCGGCACCTCGGTCATGCCGTAGCCGTGGGTGAGCTGGACCCCCATCTCCCGTACGACGGAGTGGTAGACCTCCGGCGGCTTGGGAGCGCCGCCGCCCGCGAGCAGCCGTAGCGAGGGAATCACCTTCTCGCCGGGCTGCTTGCGCTGCTCGGCAAGGAACATGGAATAGAAGGCAGTTGAGCCGCCGGCCACCGTCACGCCGTGCTTGCGGTACCCCTCCAGCGCGTCCGGCAGCGCGAACTGCTCGAACATCACCGCCGGGAAGCCGTACAGCAGCAGCATCACCGTGTAGTCGGGCCCCGCTATGTGCGCGTACGGGAAGGCCATCGAGCCCACGTCGTCCGCGGTGAGACGCAGCGCGTGTGCGAGGCAGGAGCCGCCCGCGATCAGTGAACGGTCCGTGTGCAGCACGCCCTTGGGGTCGGAGGTGGTGCCGGAGGTCCAGTAGATCCAGCGGACCGAGGTGCCGTCGGCGGGCGGGGCGGGGAGCAATGCCGGGTCGCCGTCCGGGAGTTGAGCGCCGTCGTACGCCTCGAAGACGCCCTTCGCGCCGAGCCGCCGCGCCATCTCCCCGTAGTCGAAGCCGCGCCAGACGCCCGGCACCGCGAAGTACTCCGCCTTCGACTCCCGTAGCGCGAAGCCGACTTCGCGGTCGCGGTAGAAGGGGATCACCGGAGTCTGTACGGCGCCCAGGCGGGCCAGCGCGAAGGAGAGCAGGGCCGTCTCGATGCGGGTGGGCAGCTGCCAGGCGACGACCGTGCCGGGCCGGACACCCATGCCGTACAGGCCCGCCGCCACGCGCTCCGACCGGTCGCGCAACTCGCCGAAGCTCAGGGCCCGGTCGTCCTGGAGGAGGACCGGGCGGTCGGGGGTCAAGTCGGCTCGGCGGGCGACCAGTTCCCACAGGGTGCGGGAGGAACTCAGGGAGTACGCCGTCTCGTTCATGGTCCCCTCCTTGGCTGACGACTCGTCAGGTGACATGCTATCTGACGGGTCATCAGATAAGTGCCGTCCCTGCGGAGGGGAACCCATGACCACCGAACTGCCCCGCATCATCAGCGTCGACGACCACGTGATCGAACCCGCGCACCTCTTCGAGACCTGGCTGCCGAAGAAGTACCGCGACCGCGGCCCCCAGCCGCTCACCGCCGGAATCGGCGAACTCGCCTACGTGGCAGGCAAATACCAGATCACGATGGACCCGGACGGCCCGCCCACCGACTGGTGGATCTACGAGGACCTCAAGTTCCCGTACAAGCGCAACATCGCCGCCGTCGGCTTCGACCGCGACGAGATGACCCTGGAGGGCATCACCCGCGAGCAGATGCGCCCCGGCTGCTGGGACCCGGCCGAGCGGCTCAAGGACATGGACCTCAACCACGTCGAGGGCTCGCTCTGCTTCCCGACCTTCCCGCGCTTCTGCGGCCAGACCTTCGCCGAGGCCCACGACAAGGAGGTCGCGCTCGCCTGCGTCCGCGCCTACAACGACTGGATGGTCGAGGAGTGGTGCGGCGACAGCGGCGGCCGGCTCATCCCGCTGTGCCTGATCCCTTTGTGGGACGTGGAGTTGGCCGTAGCGGAGATCCGCCGCAACGCGGCCCGCGGCGTCCGCGCGATGACGTTCTCCGAGATCCCCACCTACCTCGGACTGCCGTCCATCCACTCCGGCTACTGGGACCCGTTCTTCGCGGTCTGCCAGGAGACGGGGACGGTCGTCAACATGCACATCGGCAGCAGCTCCCAGATGCCCGCCGCCTCCCCGGACGCGCCCCCCGCCGTACAGGCCTCGCTCTCCTTCAACAACGCCATGGCCTCGATGATGGACTTCCTCTTCAGCGGCGTCCTGGTGAAGTTCCCGACCCTCAAACTCGCCTACTCCGAAGGGCAGATGGGCTGGATCCCGTACGCGCTGGAACGCGCCGACGACGTGTGGGAGGAGCACCGCGCGTGGGGCGGGGTGCGGGATCTCATCCCCGAGCCGCCGTCGACGTACTACTACCGGCAGATGTTCTGCTGCTTCTTCCGCGACAAACACGGGGTCGCGTCCCTGGACGTCGTAGGCCGGGACAACGCCACCTTCGAGACCGACTACCCGCACGTCGACTCGACCTTCCCGCACACCAAGGAGGTCGCCCTCGACCATGTGAAGGGCCTCGACGACGAGACGGTCTACAAGCTCATGCGGGGCAACGCGATCCGCATGCTGGGCCTGGACCTCGACAAGTAATGGACCTCTCGTACACGGCCGAGGAGGACGAGTTCCGGGCACGCCTGAGGGAGTGGCTGGGCAAGGTGCTCCCCACCTTGCCCTCGAAGCCGTCGCCGGACGACTGGCCCGGCCGTCGCGCCTACGACCTCGGCTGGCAGCGGATGTTGTACGACGCCGGGTACGCCGACGTGCACTGGGGCGCGTCCCCGACCACCCGGCTGATCTTCCTGGAGGAGACGGAGAAGGCGGGCGCGCCCTACGTAGGGGCCAATTTCGTCGGGCTGTTGCACGCCGGGCCGACGATCGCCGCGGAGGGCACGGCCGAGCAGCGGGAGCGGTGGCTGCCGCCGGTGCTGCGCGGCGACGAGGTGTGGTGCCAGGGCTTCAGCGAACCGGACGCCGGGTCCGACCTCGCGGCGTTGCGCACGCGCGCGTGGCGGGACGGCGACGACTACGTAGTGAGCGGTTCCAAGATCTGGACCTCGCACGCCGAAGTCGCCGACTGGTGCGAGCTGTTGGTCCGGACGGACCCGTCGGCGCCGAAGCACCGGGGGATCAGCTGGCTCGCGATGCCGATGGACGCGGCGGGGATCACCGTACGGCCGTTGCGGACGCTGGCAGGGTCCGCGGAGTTCGCCGAGGTGTTTCTCGACGAGGTGCGGGTGCCGGTCGGCAACCGGGTGGGGGACGAGAACGACGGGTGGCGCGTGACGATGGTGACGCTGTCGTTCGAGCGCGGTACGGCCTTTGTGGGGGAGGTGGTCGCCTGTCGGCGGGTGTTGGGGGAGCTGGCGGTGGAGGCTCGGCGGAACGGGCGTTGGGACGATCCGGTGCTCAGGCGTCAACTGGGGCGGTTGAACGCGGAGTTCCGGGCGTTGTGGCGGCTTACTCAGTGGAACGTGAGTGAGGCCGAGGCGAGTGGGGGAGTGCCGGGGGTCGGGGGGTCGGTTTTCAAGCTGCGGTATTCGCATGCGCGGCAGGAGCTCTACGACGCGGCGGCGGATGTTCTTGGGCCCGACTCCCTTGATCTGGAACGGCCTTGGGTGTTGGACCGGCTGTCCTCGCTGTCGTACACGATCGCGGCCGGCACCTCGCAGATTCAGCAGAACATCGTGGCTGAGCGGATTCTTGGGTTGCCGAAGGGGCGCTGACATGCGGTTTCAACTGACCGGTGAGCAGAAGGCGTTGCGGGCTGCTGTGCGGGATGTGGTCGGTCGCTCGTCGGGTGCGGGTGCGGGTGCGGGTGCGGGTGCGTGGGGGCTGGTCGCGCCCCGCGGCGGAGCCGCTGATGTACACAGCCCCGCGCCCCTAAATGCTCCTCGGCTGGACCGGGGTTTGTGGCGGGCCCTCGGTGACCTTGGGGTGTTCTCTCTGCGGTTGTCCGAAGCTGATGGAGGAGCTGGACTCGGGCTTCCCGAAGCCGTGTTGGTGTTTGAGGAGCTTGGGTGGGCGTTGGTGCCCGGGCCCTTGGTGGCTACGCATCTCGCTGCCGGGGTGGTGCCGGGGGCGGCTATCGGGGAGACCGTTGTCGCCGCTGCCGACGGGAGCCTTGTGGAGTGGCTGGACGAGGCAGATGTCGTGTTGCCGGGGGCCGAGGGGGCCGTAGCGCTGCGGTCGGTGGATCCGTTGACGCCGCTGCATCGGGTGCCGGCTCCGGGGCGTACCGAGCCCGTCGCTGTTCTTCTTACTGCCGCCGAGCAGCTTGGGACGGCCGCGCGTGTGTGCGGTCTTGCGGTGCAACACGCCCGGACGCGTGAGCAGTTCGGGCAGCCGATCGGGGCGTTTCAGGCCGTCAAGCATTTGTGTGCGCAGTCGTTGGTGCGGGTGGAGGTGGCGCGGGCCGCCGTTTACGCGGCGGCTGTGACCGGGGACGCGGTGGACATCGCGGCGGCTCGGCTGCTCGCCGATGAAGCGGCCGTGCGGGGGGCGCGGGACTGTCTGCAGGTGCATGGCGGGATGGGCTTCACCTGGGAGTCCGAGGTTCATCTGCACCTGAAACGGGCGTGGGTGCGCGCTCGGCGTGGTGGTGGGAACACGGAGAGTGAGGAGTTGCTCGCGGCGGATCTGCTGGCCCGCGCGGCCTAGCGGGGCGGCTGCCTGCGAGGACCGGGACGGGCCCGACAACGGTGTCGCGGATCGTGGCACGGCGGAATCACGCAGCGTTGATATCGGGTTGTGTCCTATGCGTGACTCGTCACGGCCTGGAGTCGTCTGTGGGCTCCGGTACCTTGTGTGGGATGCGAGTGGTTCAAGGTACGAGCCATGCCGGTGTTGCCTGTGAGGCGGCTCCGGATCGGGCGATGCGTACCCCCGCTCGCACGGCAGAACAGGCTTTCACCCCGGCCTGTTCGACTGCCCGCGGCGAGCGTCGCACAGTATCCCGCACTCGTACTCCTTCGCGCTGGAATATGCCCGAAGCGCTTGTTGGGGTGACTGAACGTCAATCATGCTGTCTCGCAAGGGATTCACGTTCCGTGACCCTTGTTCTGGCCGTTGTTCTGGTCATGCAGGAAATGGCTACGATCGTGGCCCTCGTGAGGCGCGAGGCTAAGTGTCCGCCGGTTCGGATGGTGTGAGCGGTGCAGGTGCTTCAAGTGCAGCTGGAGATCCGGCCCGACCCCGCTGAGGTGGGGCGAGCCCGGCGGTGGGCGCGCTCCCGGCTCGCGGGGTCGGGGATAGAGGCCGACGAACCGCTCGCGGAGACGCTGATCCTGCTCGTCTCCGAGCTGGTCACCAACGCCGTGGTGCACACCGGCTGTCCGGCCGTGCTGAGACTCTCCTTGCCGGACGTGGCGACCGAGTCGGCCACCGTGCGCCTGGAGGTCGCCGACACCAGCTGCAAGGCGCCGGTGCCGCGCTGCGCGGACGGCGACGAGACCGGCGGCCGCGGCCTGGCCCTGGTGGACGGCCTCGCCGACCGCTGGGGCTGGAGCGCCGAGGGCACCGGCAAGCGCATCTGGTGCGAGATCGACCGGGACAGCGAACCCCGGGAGGTCACGTGCGGGGGAGCTGTCGCGGCGTACGAGGGCTTCGAGTTCGAGGGCTTTGCGTACGAGGCCGTGTAGGTGCTGGCTGCAAGTGCCGGGCGGAGATGCGCCGGGCCGTGCTTCCGTGCGCGCCCTGCGATAAATGGTGCTTACGGAACAAATCCCCGGATGGGCGTTGACGCGACGTGACCATGTGGTCACGCTTGTGGGCAGCGATTCGCCGCGAGGGGACGACGAGGGCTTCGGTGACGGGAGCCCTCGGCGAGTGTGGGTCGCGTTCGGCGTGGGTTCCCTCGGGGCCGGGGACCAGGACGGGGCGCCGGAGTCGGATGGCGGCACGCGGTGCCGTGCTCGGGGCGGGCAGCAGCGCGCCGCCATCCGACCGTAAGTCCGGCCCTCGTCAAAACCGGACTGCCCTAGAGGATGGCGATCGGGGCCACCGGGGTTCCCGTCGCGCCCACGAAAGGTTCGGGCATCGCCGACAGGAAGAACGCGTAGCGGTTCTCTTGTCCACAGGCTGTGGACAACTCTTCTAGATTCCAGTTCTGGCCCTGCAGCATGCCCATTTCGACCAGATCGAGAGCGTGCACCGGCAGCCACAAGTCGTCTATTTCCGGCGGAAATATCTCAAAGGTGAGGGTGTCGTTGGCGACCGCCGCGACATCCCGCGCGTGGAACCACTCCGGTGTGCGGACCGACAGCCCGGGTGACGGATAGCCGTACCCGTGCTTGTCACCGGCCAGATACACCTGCACCTGCCCGGTCCGTACGAGCACGATGTCGCCCGCGCGGACCTGCGTTCCGGCGAACTCCTCGGCGGCTTCGAGGTCTTCCGGGGTGACGGCGTGCCCGCCCTCCAGCCGATCGACCCCACGCGCGCGTGCCACGTCGAGGAGGACGCCGCGCGAGACGATGTGCCGGGCCTTGTCGATGCCGCTGAACTCGGCGCCGCCGTGCGGGGTCACGGTGCCGGCCGGGCGGCCGTTGTAGAGCTTCCCGGAGTGCGAGACGTGGGTCAGCGCGTCCCAGTGGGTGCCGGCCTGCAGCCCCATCGTCACGGCGTCGTCGCTGCACGCGACCGTTCCCGGGCCGAAGAGTTCCTGGTTGATCTGCACCATCGCGTGCAACGGGTTGATCCGGCCGGGGATCAACCCCGTCTGGACGCCGTCCTGTTGGAGGGGCAGCGCGAGCGGGACGCGGCGGCCGGTGCGGATCTCGGCGGCTGCGGCTCGGACCACCTCGTCGGTGATCAGGTTCAGCGTGCCGATCTCGTCGTCCGACCCCCAACGGCCCCAGTTGTTCACGCGCTTGGCGATGTCGTGGAACTCCGGACCAAGTGACGGCGGTGACGTCTGCGGTGACATCGGGGCCTCCCCGGGGCTTGTCCTCAGGTATCTGACGGGTCGTAGAATCTGAGTCGAATCTAACGGACCGTCAGAAACCGCGGGAGGGGCCGGACATGGGGAACTTCTTGGCTGGCAAGGTCATCGCCGTGACGGGAGCGGGGCGGGGGATCGGGCGGGCCGTCGCGCTGGGGGCTGCCGCCGAGGGGGCGCGGGTCGTCGTCAACGACTACGGGGTCTCGATGGACGGGGCGTCGCCCACGAGTGAGATCGCCGAGGGGGTTGTCAAGGAGATCCTGGCGGCGGGTGGGGAGGCCGTTGCCGTTGCCGATGACATCTCGACGATGGCTGGGGGGCAGCGGGTTGTCGATGTCGCGGTGTCTTCGTTCGGGCGGATCGACGGGGTGGTGTGCGTTGCCGGGATTCTTCGGGAGCGGATGCTTTTCAATATGTCCGAGGAGGAGTGGGATCCCGTTCTCGCCACTCACCTGAAGGGGACGTTCACCGTGTTTCGGGCGGCTTCTGCTGTGATGCGGAAGCAGCGGGCCGGGACCTTGATCGGGTTCACCAGCGGGAATCATCAAGGGTCGGTTTCTCAGGCCAATTACAGTGCGGCGAAGGGCGGGATTATCTCGCTGGTGCGGAGCGCTGCGCTGGGCTTGAACAAGTATGGGGTCACCGCCAACGCGGTGGCGCCTGTTGCTCGTACGCGGATGTCTGCGAATGTTCCTATGGAGTTGGCGGAGATCGGGTCGCCGGAGGATGTGGCGGCGCTGGTTGTCTATTTGTTGTCCGAGCGGGCTCGGGAGGCTGGGATTACCGGGCAGGTTTATACCGTTGCCGGTGAGAAGATCGCGGTGTGGGCTCAGCCTCGGGAGTTGCGGGCGGCGTATGCGTCTGGGGGGTGGACGGCTGAGAAGATCGCTGAGTTTTTGCCGGGGTCGGTGGGGGTGGATCCGATGCCGATACTTTCTCGGTTGCAGGAGATGGAGCGGGCTGCGCGGGGTGGGGAGCGGCCCAACGCCTAGTGGGGTGGGGGGTTCGGTTGTTGGGCGGGTGCGGGCCTGTTGTGACTGGTCGCACCGTTCCCCGCGCCCCTTAAGTAGCTGACCTGAACGGTGTTCTTAGGGAGCCCCCTGTGGAATTTGGATTCGCTGCCGAAGATGAAGTGTTTCGGGCTGAGGCTCGGGCTTGGCTTCTTGCGCATGCTGAGGCCGGTCAGGATCGGCGTGCGTGGGAACGGACGCTCGGCAAGAGTGGGTGGATTGGGCTGGGTTGGCCGGAGTCCGGGTACGGGAATCGCAGTGCCAGTCTTACTCAACAGGTTGCCTGGGCCGAGGAGTATGCGCGGTCGGATGCGCCGCCTCGGTCCGGGCATATTGGGGAGAATCTGCTGGCTCCTACGCTCATCGCGCATGGGACCGATGAGCAGAAGTCCCGCTTCCTTCCCGCAATCGCTGCGGGGGACGAACTCTGGTGCCAGGGGTACAGCGAACCCGGGGCCGGGTCCGATCTTGCCGGGGTGCGGACCGCTGCCGTGCGGGATGCGGGGGACGGGTCCTATCGCGTCACCGGGCAGAAGATCTGGACCTCGCTTGCTCATGAGGCCGACTGGTGTTTTGTGTTGGCTCGGACCGAGGTGGGGTCGCGGCGGCATCGGGGGTTGAGTTTTCTGCTGGTGCCGATGGATCAGCCGGGGTGTGTCGAGGTGCGGCCCATACGGCAGTTGACCGGGACCAGCGAGTTCAACGAGGTGTTTTTCGATGGGGCACGCGTGCGTGCCGAGCACGTGGTCGGGGGTGAGGGTGAGGGGTGGCGGGTCGCCATGAGCCTGCTCGGGTTCGAGCGGGGGGTGTCGACCCTGGCCCAACAGATCGGGTTCGCACGGGAGTTGGGGCGGGTCGTCGAGGCCGCCGTCGCCTCCGGGGCCGTTGGTGATCCCGTTGTACGCGATCGACTCGTGCGGCAGTGGGCCGAGTTGAAGGCCATGCGGTGGAACGCCCTGCGGACTCTCGGGCGGGCCGGGGACGCGGGGGCGCCCAGTGTGGCCAAGCTGTTGTGGGGCGGGTGGCATCAGCGGCTCGGGGAGCTGGCGATGCAGGTGCGGGGGGCCGCGGCGGCGGTCGGGCCGGTGGACTGGACGCCGTCACTGTCGTATGAACTCGACCTGTTCCAACACCAGTTCCTCTTTTCGCGGGCCGACACGATCTACGGCGGCTCGGACCAGGTTCAGCGCACGATCATCGCCGAGCGGGTGCTCGGTCTGCCCAGGGAACCCAAGGGGGTCGTCTGATGCGCGGTGTGGTCTTCGACGGCAAGCAGATCCAGGTCGTGGACGATCTGGAGGTCCGGCAACCGGGGCCCGGGGAAGTACTGGTCGCGATCTCGGCGGCCGGGTTGTGCCACAGCGATCTGTCCGTGGTGGACGGGACCATACCTTTTCCCGTTCCTGTGGTGCTGGGGCATGAGGGTGCGGGGGTGGTGGAGGCCGTGGGTGTGGGCGTCACCCATGTCGGGCCCGGGGATCATGTCGCTCTTTCCACGCTCGCCAACTGCGGTACCTGCGCCGAGTGCGACCGGGGGCGGCCGACCATGTGCCGGCAGGCCATCGGGCGGCCGGGGAAGCCGTTCACGCGGGGCGGGCAGGCGGTGTACCAGTTCGCTTCCAACTCCGCCTTCGCCGAACGGACCGTGGTCAAGGCCGTGCAGGCCGTACGGATTCCGAAGGACATCCCCATGCCGTCCGCCGCGCTCATCGGGTGCGGGGTGTTGACCGGGGTCGGTGCTGTGCTCAATCGGGCGCGGGTCGGTCTGGGGGACAGTGTCGTCGTCATCGGGACGGGTGGCATTGGGCTCAATGTTCTTCAAGGGGCCCGGATCGCGGGGGCGTTGACGATCGTCGCGGTGGATGCGAACCCTGGGAAGGAGGGGGTGGCTCGGCAGTTCGGGGCCACTCACTTCCTTACGTCGGCTGAGGGTGTGCGGGAGATTCTGCCGAACGGGGCCGATCACGCCTTTGAGTGCGTGGGGCGGGTGGAGTTGATCCGGCAGGCGGTGGATCTGCTGGATCGGCACGGGCAGGCCGTGTTGCTCGGGGTGCCGCCGGCTACCGCCGAGGCGTCCTTCCTCGTCTCGTCCATGTATTTGGACAAGTCGATTCTCGGGTGCCGGTACGGGTCGTCCCGGCCGCAGCGGGACATCGCCCTGTATGCCCAGCTGTATCGCGAAGGGCGGTTGCTGCTCGACGAGTTGGTGACCGAGACGTATCCCGTCGAGGACTTCGAGAAGGCGGCGGGGGATGCGGAGGCGGGGCGGGTGGCGCGTGGGGTCCTGACGTTCTGACGGTCCCTGTTGAGCGGATGGGCTCAGTGGGTGGCTGGAGTTATCCACAGGCCGGGGAAATTCGTGGGGCGTTGTCGGTCCCGGCCCGTAGCGTTTTGGCATGACTTACCGCGATGTGGTCTCCCGACAGGTCCTGACCTGGGCCTGCACCGCCATAGGCGCCCGGATGCCGGTGGCCATGGCGCCGCTGGCCCTGGTCTTCCTGGTGCGCGAGCGGCCGGGGGGTTACTCGCTGGGTGCGTTGGCCGCGGGGTATTCGGTGATGTACGCGGCGTCGGGGGTGGGGTGGTGGGGGGAGGTTCGGCGGGCGGGGCATTCCGGGAGTTCAGGGAGCCCTGGGCGTTCCGGGCGGGCGGCGTCGGCAGTGAGGGAAGAGGAGATGGGGGAAGAGGAGATGAGGGAAGGGGAGATGGGGGATTACGACGCCGGGGGTCAGTCGGTTCGGATGCCGAACGTGCCGTAGCGACAGGTCAGTTGAGGGCGTCGACCGTGCCGTAGCGCACGGAGCCGGTGTTGGTCCCTGCTGTCCCCGTCGTCCCCGTTCGGAAGGTGCGGCGGTAGCCGGTGGGGGTGACTCCGAGGGCTGCTTGCAGGTGCTGGCGCATTGACTGGGCCGTGCCGAAGCCGGCGTCCGTGGCGACCTGGTCCATGGAGAGGTCGGTGGATTCGAGGAGGTGGCGGGCTCGTTCGACGCGTTGTTGGGTGAGCCACTGGCCGGGGCTGATGCCGACCTCCTCGCGGAAGCGGCGGGTGAAGGTGCGGACGGACATCGCCTCCTGCTCGGCCATGTCCCGGAGCTGGAGGGGTTCGTGGAGGCGGGCCAGCGCCCAGGTGCGGGCGGCGGTCGTGGTCGCCACCTGCGGGTCCGGGACCGGGCGGTGGATGTACTGGGCCTGGCCGCCGTCGCGGTGGGGCGGTACGACCGTGCGGCGGGCGACGTCGTTGGCGACCGCGGTGCCGTGGTCGCGGCGGACCATGTGCAGGCACAGGTCGATGCCGGCGGCGACACCGGCGGAGGTGAGGACGTCGCCGTCGTCGATGAACAGGACGTCCGCGTCGACCTCGATCTGCGGGAACAGTTCCTGGAAGCGCTCGGCGTCGGCCCAGTGCGTGGTGGCGGGGCGGCCGTTGAGGAGACCGGCGGCGGCGAGGACGTAGACGCCGGTGCAGATGGAGGCGAGGCGGGTGCCGGGGCGGATGTGGGCGAGGGCGGCGGCGAGTTCGGGGGTGAGGACGCCCTCCTCGAAGACCGGGCCGAGTTCGTACGACGCCGGGACGATCACGGTGTCGGCGGTGGCGAGGGCCTCCGGGCCGTTCGGGACGTGGATGGCGAAGTCGGCGTCGGTGTCGACCGGGCCGGGCGGGCGGACCGAGCAGGTGACCACCTCGTACAGCAGCCGTCCCTCGGTGTCCCTGGGGCGGCCGAAGATGCGGTGCGGGATGCCCAGTTCGAACGGGAGGAGGCCGTCGAGGGCGAGGACGACGACGCGGTGGGGGCGGAAGGCGGTACCGGCGGTGGCCATGGCTCGATTGTATGGCCCGATTCTAGCGAATGCTGTCCTTCGGGCCAGTGGCTCGGGAGGGGTGGGATGCCGGAAGCTCATTGACGTGACGCAGACAACCGATGCCGCGACCGGCCCCAGTGCCGCAGAGGAGCCCGGCCCCGCGCAGGGCCCCACGCCCCGTAGCCGTATCCGCCCGCGGCGGAGCCGCATGATGTCACCGCACCGTGCGTGGTTCGTCGCCGCCGTCACGTTCGTGACGATCATCGGTGCGGCGGCGTTCCGGTCGCTGCCCGGGCTGCTGATCGATCCGCTGCACCAGGAGTTCGGGTGGTCGCGCGGCACGATCGGGGCGGCGGCGTCCATCAACCTTGCGTTGTACGGGCTGACGGCCCCCTTCGCGGCGGCGCTGATGGACCGCTTCGGTATCAGGAGGGTCGTCGCGGTCGCGCTGATCGTGATCGCGCTCGGGTCCGGCCTGACGGTGTGGATGACGGCGCCGTGGCAACTGCTGCTGTGCTGGGGCCTGTTGGTGGGGCTGGGCAGCGGTTCGATGGCGCTCGCCTTCGCGGCGACGGTCACCAACCGCTGGTTCACCGCGCGGAAGGGCCTGGTCACCGGCATCCTCACGGCGGCCTCGGCGTCGGGCCAGCTGATCTTCCTGCCGCTGCTGTCCTGGATAGTCGAGGAGCACAGCTGGCGCCCGGCGGCGGTGACGGTGTCCCTCGCGGCGCTGGCCGTCGTCCCCTTCGTGTGGCTGCTGCTGCGGGACCACCCGGCGGACGTGGGTGTGAAGCCGTACGGGGCGACCGAGTTCGTGCCGAAGCCGGAACCGGTGACGGGTGCGGCCCGCCGTACGATCGCGGTCCTCCTCAAGGCGGTGCGCACGGGCCCGTTCTGGCTGCTGGCCGGCACCTTCGCGATCTGCGGCGCGTCCACGAACGGCCTGATCCAGACCCACTTCGTGCCCGCCGCCCACGACCACGGCATGCCCATCACGGCGGCGGCCTCGCTGCTCGCGGTGATCGGCGTCTTCGACGTGGTCGGCACGATCGCCTCCGGCTGGTTCACCGACCGCTTCGAACCCCGCCGCCTGCTCGCCGTCTACTACGCCCTGCGCGGCATCTCCCTCCTCTTCCTCCCCATGCTGCTGGCCCCCACGGTCCACCCGCCCATGCTCTTCTTCATCGTCTTCTACGGCCTCGACTGGGTCGCCACGGTCCCCCCGACCCTCGCCCTGTGCCGCGAGCAGTACGGCGAGGACAGCGCGATCGTCTTCGGCTGGGTCCTCGCCTCCCACCAGATCGGCGCGGCGCTCGTCGCCTTCCTGGGCGGGGTCGCCCGGGACGCGTTCGGGTCGTACGACATGGTCTGGTACGTGTCGGGGGCGTTGTGCGCGGTGGCGGCGTTGATGGCGCTTGTGATCCGGCGGCGGCCGGTCGCACGGATGGGCGCGGTCGCGGTGGCGTGACGGCTGACGGCTACGGGGCGGAGGTGATGTTCCCCTTCGCGTCCACGGTGTGGGTCTGCCAGTACGTGTCCCACTTGTCGTCGACGTGCTTCGGTACCTTCCCCTTCGGGTACCGGGCGTAGCCGCTCGGCGGGGTGTCGCCGTTCTTCACGCAGGCGCCGCCCGCGCTGCTGCCCACGGCCAGGACCGGGTACTCGCCCCCGCCGCACATGGCGTCCGCCGTGGAGAACGAGCAGGCGGACAGCAGCCCGGCGGTGGATATCAGGACGGATGTGAGAACGGCGACTCGCGTGCGCTTGCTCATGGTGGAGGTCCCCCGGTCAGATGCTCGATGCTCGAATGCTCGAATCGGTCTGGGAGCAAGGCTGCCGGAGGTGGAGCGGACCTTCATGAGTACGCGGGCTCAGCATCGGAGCGCGGATCACTCAGGAGCACTCAGAGGAACCGCCGTCCGCACCGGCGCACTGCCGCGCCCGCGACCCCGGCCGCCGAGTTCGGTGTCGAACGTCTCCTGGGCGACACGCATGGCCTCGGCGTACTCGGGTTGCCGCAGCCGCTCCCACATCTCGTCCTCGGGGACGTCCTCGACGTGGGCGACCACCCACCAGATGTTGCCGAAGGGGTCCTTGATCCGGCCGCCGCGCTGCCCGAAGGCGTGGTTCGCCAGGGGTGTGACGACCTGGCCGCCGGCGTCGAGGGCGCGGGCGAACGCCTGGTCCGCGTCGGGTACGAACACGCGGAGCAGGCTCGGCATGACGGGCCAGTCCGGGCTGCGGTCGAAGGCCAGCACCACGGTGTCGCCGACCCGGATCTCACCGTGCCCGATCGCCCCGCCCTCCGTCACCACCCGCCCGAGTTCCTCCCCGCCGAACGCCGCGGCGACGAAGTCGAGAAAGGCTCCGGTGTCGTCGGTGACGACCCAGGGGGCGACGGTGGTGTAGCCCTCCGGGGCGGAGTCGGTCTGCTGGGGCATGGTCGGGGTTCCCTTCGTCGCTGCCGGGTTTCGGGCGTGACGATAGGGGCGGGGTAGGACAGGCTCTGTCCTAGTGGCGGCCAGATGTCCTGGTGACAGCCAGATGTCCTGGTGATGGTCAGAGGAAGCGCCCCTTGTGGAACAACAGGGGCGCTCCATCCCCCTCGTTGATCCCCAGCCCGTCCACCCGTCCCACCACGATCAGATGGTCGCCCCCGGTGTGCACCGCGTGGATCGTGCAGTCGACCCAGGCCGCGGCGTCGATGAGGCGGGGGGAGCCGGAGATCGGGGAGGCGTCGTAGGGGACGTCCGCGAACTTGTCCGTGCCGCTCACCGCGAAGCCGCGGCACAACTCGCCCTGGTGGGCGGCGAGTACGTTGACGCAGAAGACGCCGGCGCGGGCGATGCGGGGCCAGGTCGTCGACGTACGGCCGACCATGAAGACGACGAGGGGCGGGTCGAGGGAGAGGGCGGAGAAGGACTGGCAGGCGAAGCCGGCGGGACCGGGTTCGCCGGTGGCCGCGGGGGCGGTGATCACGGTCACGCCGGTCGCGAACGTGCCCAGGACGCGCCGGAATTCACCCGGGGCGAACGGTGCCCGCTCGTCGTCCGTGACACACCGAAGCTCCGGCCGCGGCAGCGCCTCGACAGGCTGCGCGGCCGGAGCGCTTCCGGCCGACCTGAGGTACCGGACGGCGGCTGCTGCCGCCCCTGCGTGTCCCATCACAACACCCATTGAAGCTGACGGATCATCAGATAGGAAGGGGTACGGCCGCGCGGTCATCCGGAGCGGAGGGCTCACTCAAGTCGCCCGTCCCTCGCCGGTCCTGCGCCCGCTCCTGCGCCCGCCCCTCGCCTGTCCTCAGGGGAAAATCACAGGTTACGGGGCAGAACATGAGGGTTACGTCGCCCCACGGACCCCTCCGGGTCACCCTCCGCACGCCAACCCTCAGCAGGGTTACGGAACGACCGCCGCCGGTACATCACCGCCGGCAGCCGTGACTTGAGGAGCACCCACACGATGAACCGTCTCACCGCACGCGGCGGAGCCGTGGCCGCCGTCGCCGGCCTCGCCCTGACGCTCGCCGCCGCCCTGCCCGCGCAGGCCGCCGACTCGACCGTGACCGAGTCCCAGTGGCTGACCGACGTCGCCGCCGTCACCGGCCCCGCGCAGACCTACGTCGACTCCCGTGCCGCCGCCAACACCTCCGGTGCCAAGCAGGCGATCGTCCTCGACATCGACAACACCTCGCTGGAGACCTACTTCGAGGGCGGCATCACGGTCCCCGCCACCCCGCCGGTCCTCGCCCTCGCCCAGGACGCGCACGCCAAGGGCATCAGCGTCTTCTTCGTCAGCGCCCGCAGCAACCTCTTCAACGCGGTCACCAAGTCCAACCTGACGACGGTCGGTTACACGGTCGACGGCCTCTACGCCCGCACGGTCGCCCAGCTCCTGACCGAGTCCATCGCCGACTTCAAGACCTCCCAGCGCAAGGCGATCGAGGCGAACGGCTACGACATCATCGCCAACATCGGCAACAACACGACCGACCTCTCGGGCGGCTACGCCGACACGACGTACAAACTCCCGGACTACGACGGCCTGTTGGACTGACCCGCACAGCGGCCGGCGGCCCCGCTGTCAGAAGTGCGTGCCGATTCCGAAGACGCGCCGTAGTTGCGCCATGTCGTGCCGGTCGCGTTCCGTCGGCTCGTATCCCTGGTGGAAACAGACCTGTTGCCCGGCGGACAGGCACGGAACCGGCGTTCCCCTGATCGTGCCTGTCACGAAGCACGAGGAGGGGTAGGTGAAGGGGCGTTCCGGTTCGGGTGAGGCCTGGGTCGCCGAGCCGTCGGCGGTGAAGAGGAGGGGGTGGAGGTCGATCTCGCGGCCGTCCGGGGCCGTCACGACGAAGCGGATAGGGCGCCAGTCCAGGCTCTCCACGAACCCCTCGGCGGAGAGCGCCGCCAGCACCGCGTCCTCCTGGTCCCGGCGGTGCATCAGGTCCAGGTCGCGATGGTCCCGGGTCTGTTCGCCGATCAGGGCGTCGATGCCCCAGCCGCCGCCGATCCAGACGTCCGCCTCCGCACGGCGCAGCAGCTCCAGGATGAACAACACCTCGTCGGCACCCATCACTTGAGGCACGTTAGAAGTGACCGCCCCGGACACGCGAACCGTTTTGCGAGGTAAGCCAGGGGGTCACCGCCCCCGGTACTCGGGGCTCCGCCGCTCCACGAAACTCGCCACCCCTTCCCGCGCGTCCTCCGTCGTCATGTTGATCTCCTGCGCCGCCGCCTCCGCCGCGAACGCGGTCGTACGGTCGCTGTCCAGGGACGCGTTGACGAGCTGCTTGGTGAGGGCGAGGGCTCGGGTCGGGCCGGCGGCGAGGCGTTCCGCCCAGTCGCGGGCCGTCTTCTCCAACTCCTCGTCCGGCACGACCCTGTTGACCAGGCCGAGCCGTTCCGCGTCCGCCGCGCTCACCGTGTCGCCGAAGAACATCAGCTCCTTCGCGCGCTGCGGGCCGATCAAGCGCGGCAGCAGATACGCGCCGCCGCCGTCCGGGACCAGCCCCCGCCGTACGAACACCTCGATGAACTTCGCCGATTCCGCGGCCAGTACGAGGTCGCAGGCCAGGGCCAGGTGGGCGCCCAGGCCGGCCGCCGTGCCGTTCACCGCCGCGATCACCGGTTTCTCGCAGTCCAGGACGGCGGCGATCAGGCGTTGCGCGCCCTGGCGGATCGTGCGAGCCACGTCTCCGGCGATCCGTTCCCCGGTTGAGCCGCCGCCCCGCAGGTCCGCGCCCGCGCAGAAACCGCGCCCGGTGCCGGTGAGGACCACCGCCCGTACCGATGGGTCCGCCGATGCCTCTCCCAACAGGGTTATCAGGCGGTCCCGTTGGGCCGGGGTGATCGCGTTCAGGGCCTCGGGGCGGTTGAGGGTGAGGTAGGCGACGCCGCCCGCGATCGCGTGCGTGACCTCGGCCGTCGGATCGCTCACCGGCACACCGCCAACGCGTCCAACGCCACCGCGCCCTGCCCCCTGGGCAGCACCATCAGCGGGTTGATGTCCAACTCCGCGAGCACATCGCCCAGTTCGAGGGCCATGCGCTGCACGCGCAGGATCACCTCCACCAGGGCGTCCAGGTCGGCCGGGGGGCGTCCCCGTACCCCGTCCAGCAACGGCCGCCCGCGCAACTCGCCGAGCATGTCGCGCGCCGCCTCCTCACCGAACGGCGGCACCCGTACCGCCACGTCCCGCAGTACCTCCACGAGCACTCCGCCCAGCCCCACCGTCACCGTCGGGCCGAACAACTCGTCCTGGGTGACGCCCACGACCATCTCGACGCCCCGTTCGACCATCTGGCAGACGAGGACACCATCCAGCGTCACGTCCTCGTAGCGCGCGATGTCCGTCAACTCGCGGTACGCGTCCCGGACTTGGCTCGCCGAGGTCAGGCCCACCTTCACCAGGCCCAGTTCCGTCTTGTGCGCGATCTGCGCGCCGGACGCCTTCATCACCACCGGGTAGCCCACCAGTCCCGCCGCCCGTACGGCCGCTGCCGCGCTGGTCACCAACTGCTCGCGGGGGACCCGGATTCCGTAGGCCCGCAGGAGTTGTTTCGCCGCGTGTTCGCTCAGCTGCTGGCCCGGGCGCATCAGGGCCTCGGCCTTGCGGAAGGAGGGGGAGACGGCGCGGGGGGCCTCGTCGAAGGGGGAACGGTAGGCGTGGACGAAGCGGTGGTGGGAGAAGTAGGCGTGGAGGGCCGTGATGCAGTTGCCCACCGTGCGGAAGGTCGCCACTCGGGACGAGCCCAACAGCCGCTCCCGGTACGCCGGTTCGGTGCCCACCGGTGAGCCCCACACCACGCACACCAGCTTGTCCGTCCGCTCCGCCGCCGCCACCAGATCCTCCACCAGCTTGTCGCTCAGCGGGGGGAACGGGCCCGTGATGGGGCAGACCAGCACCCCTACCTCCGGGTCGTCCAGGATCGCGTCGATGATCTTCCGGCCGCGCCAATCGCCCACCGGGTGACCGCCGTTGTCCACCGGGTTCGCCACGCTCAGGTACGGCGGTATCCACTCGTGGAGTTCGGACTGTTTCGCCTCCGACAGCCGCGGCAGCCGAAGTCCCGCCTCGCTCGCCAGGTCGGCGAAGTGGGCTCCCGTGCCGCCGGAGATCGAGTACACGACCACCCCCTCGGCCACCGGAGGCTTCGCCCGGGCCAACAGGGCCGCCGTGTCCTGGAGTTCGTCCAGGCCGTCGACGCGGATCACGCCGTACTGGCGCATCGCCGCGTCCACCACCGTGTCCGCGCCGGTGAGTTTGCCGGTGTGGGAGGCGGCCGTACGGGCGCCGGTCTCGGTGCGGCCGACCTTCACCGCGACCACCGGGACCTTGCGGCGGGCGGCGCGGTCGGCGGCGAGGAGGAAGGAGCGGCCGTCCTTGAGGCCCTCCACGTAGCAGGCTATGGCGCCTACTTCGGGGCGCTCGGCGAAGTAGGAGATGAAGTCGGACGTCTCCAGGTCGGCCTCGTTGCCGGTGGGGGCCCAGTGGGAGAGGCGGATGCCGAGTTCCTGGAGGGCGAAGACCGGGCGGCCCTGGTGGCCGGACTGGGTGATGAGGGCTATCGCGGGGCCTTCCAGGTCCTCGCGGAAGTTCTCGAAGGCGTTGAGGTTGGTGTTCGGGCCGAGGAGGCGGAGGCCGGATCGGCCTACGGCGGCGGCCAGTTGGGCCTGCGCCAGCGCGCCCGCCTCGCCCGTCTCCGCGAAGCCGGAGGCGAAGGCGACCGCGAACTTCACCTTGGCCTCGGCGAGTTGCTCGATCACGGGAAGCGGATCGGCCACCAACACCACGGCCAGGTCGACCTGTTCGGGGAGGTCGGCGATGGAGGGGAAGCAGGGGACGTCGAAGACCGTGGCGCGGGTGGGGTGCACCGGGTGCAGACGGGCCCCCACCCGCCCTGCCCAGGCCATGAGTTGGCGGGTGATGCCGGTGTTCGGGCGGCCCTCCGCGTCGGAGGCGCCGATCACGGCGACCGACTCGGGGCGGAAGAAACAGTCCAGGTCGGGTACGCCCGCGTACAACGGCCGTCCGCTGACGTCGAGATCGTCGACGTCGGCGGGCCTGCCGTGGACGGCGGGGCCGGGTTGCTCACCGCAGGCGATGACCCGGGCCCGGCGGGAGTCGGTGGTGAGGGTGCCGTGGGTTGATCCAAGCATCGGTCCGCCCCGCTCCTGTGTGACAGTCGTGACAGTCATGCCAGCGCAATTACCTGACGCAGTGTCAGATTAACGAACTGACAGTCCGTCAGGAACTGTCGTGCACGCAAAGAACGGACGGACACGGACGGACCCCGGGTCAGGACGCGGCCGGAACTCCCTTCGAGGCTCCCTTCGAGGCCGCCTTCGAGGCCTGCTTCGAGAGCTTCCTGGTCTCCTTGGCGACCGTCTTCGCGATCTTCTCCGCGTCGATGGCCAGTTCGCGAAGCATGCCGCTGATGGGGTTGGTGAACCCGGTGAAGTACAGGCCGGGCGCGTCCTTCGGGGTGCGGGCCCCGTTCACGACCGGCTTGCCGCGGGCGTCCAACACGCCCAGGTGGCCGACGAGTTGCTCCAGGGAGCGGACGTAGCCCGTGGCCGCGATCACCACATCCGGCCCGATGCGGTCGCCGCCGGTGAGGACCACCTTGCCGTCCTCGAAGCTCTCCACGGCCGGCACGATCTCGACCCGCCCCCTGCGCACGGCGTCGATCAGCCCGACGTCCTGCACCGGGATCGACCCCTCCTTGACCCGGCTGTACAGCCCGGTCTCGGGGCGCGGCAGCCCCTGCGCCGACAGGTCCGGCACGCTGACCTTGGACACCGGCCCCGCGAGCCGGTCGACCAGGCCGACCGGCAGCCGTCGTACGAGAACGCCTGTGTACTGGGTCGCCCAGCCCGCGGTCGAGCGGCGCAGGATGTGCGGGGCGGTGCGGACGGAGAGGCGGACGCGCGATGCTCCGCCCTCCACCAGGTCCACGGCGATCTCCGCGCCCGTGTTGCCGATGCCGACGACGAGGACGTCCTGGCCGGCGTAGGGCTGGGCGGCGCGGTAGTCCGCGGCGTGCAGGAGTTGGCCGGTGTAGGTGTCGCGGCCGGGCCAGTCGGGGATGCGGGGGGTGTGGTTCGTGCCGGTGGCGATGACGACCGCGCGGCCGGTCAGTTCGCGGCCGCCGGTGGCGTGCAGCAGCCAGCCGGTACCGTCGGCCGAGCGTTCGACGCGGGAGACCTCGACGCCGGTGACGATCTCCAGCTCGTGGACCTCGGCGTACTTCTCCAGATAGCGCACCACGTCGTCCCGCGAGACCCAGCGGCCGAACCGGCGCGGCATCGTGAGCCCGGGCAGGCTCGACAGCCGCCGGGTGGTGTGCAGGTGCAGGCGGTCGTAGTGCCTGCGCCAGGACGCTCCGACCCGGTCCGACTTCTCCAGTACGACGGCACGGATGCCCTGCGCGCGCAGCGCGTACGCGGTGGCGAGACCGCCGGGGCCGCCTCCGATGACGTACACGGGACGGTCTGCGTGGTTCTGCGCCGCGGGGGTCGGGGACGCTGTGGAGTCGGCCATGAGCGCGAGCGTAATCACATCCCACGTTGATGGGTCTCGGTCAAGCCCGGAATTGGTTGCGGATCGATCACGGGTGTGGAGGAGTGGGTGAGGTCGGTGGCGTAGGGCCTCTGGTTGTGAACTGCGCCCGTGGCGCCTTGGAGACCGTCTGGTCGATCGTCTGGTCGGTGCTGAGGTCGTTGGCGCCCCAGTTCCACGGCGCCGAACGGAATTGTCAGCAATCTGCGGGGATCCGCGGCGGACCCACAGCGGTACGGCCGGAATGGCGGCACGGCCGGAACGGAGGCACGGCCGGAACGCAGGATTTTCATGGCAGCCCCTCGGCTTTCTTCGGTTTCTGACGTACCGTCAGATTCATGGATGCGATCTGGCTCAGCGGAGCGGACTGGCTCGCGGTCCTCCGTATAGGACTCGGGCTGTGGTGGCTGGAGAGCTGGCGGCACAAGGACAAGAAGGCCTGGTTCGAACGCGGCACCGGCATCGCGTGGGCGGCCGACGTCGCCGCCAAACACCGTTGGACGGCGGTCCGTTCGGGCTTCGACACGATGGTCGCGCCGCGCCCGCGCACGATGGCGTACGTCGTCGTCTACGCCGAGTTGGCGGTCGGCCTCGGCCTGGTCGTGGGGTTCCTCACCCCGGCCGCGCTCGTCGGGGGCCTGCTCCTCAACGTCCTCTACTTCACGCTCATGATCCACGACTGGGCGGAGCAGGGGCAGAACGCGATGATGGCGCTCATCTCCCTGGTCGCCCTGTTCGCGATGTCCTGGCAGGTGTGGTCGCTGGACGCGGCACTGGCATGGTTCTGATGGGGACCTCCCCGCGCTACGACCTCCCCGAGCCCGACGCGTTCACCCGCACCTACTGGGACGCCGCGGCCCAGGGCCGCCTGCTCCTCCGCCGCTGCACGGACTGCGGCCGGGCCCACCACTACCCCCGCGAGTTCTGCCCCCACTGCTGGAGCGACCACGTCACCTGGGAACCCGCGACCGGCCACGCCACCCTCTACACCTGGTCCGTCGTCCACCGCAACGACCTCCCGCCCTTCGGCGAGCGCGTGCCGTACGTGGCGGCGGTGGTCGATCTCGCGGAGGGGCCGCGGATGATGACGGAGCTCGTGGAATCCGGGCCCGAGCCCGCGGGGCTGCGGGCCGGGATGCCGGTGGAGGTGACGTTCCGGGACGGGGTGCCGGTGTTCAGGGCGGTGTAGCCCCGTGAGACACGCCGGGCTACACCGGTTGTATGAAGACGATCACGCAGCGGGAGTTCCGCAACAACTCCGCCGCGGTCATGGACGCGGTGGAGGCCGGGGAGACGTACCACATCACACGCAACGGCATAGAGGTCGCCGAACTGCGCCCGCTGCCACGCCGGCGGCGGCTGAGCGTCGAGGAACTCGTGGCCCGGCACCGGATGCTTCCGCGTGTGGACTCCGCGCGGATGCGAGCGGAGGCGGACGAATTCTTCGAGGGCGAGGAACGGGCCGACGAAGACCCCTGGGAGCGCAGGCGTGGCTGATCGGCATCCCGCCGGTGTCCTCGACACCTGCACCTATATCGATCTCGACCTCCTCGCCCCGCGGGATCTTCCTGTCGCGCCGGAGCTCACCGCGGTGACGTTGGCCGAACTGCAGCAGGGCGTGGCCATGGCCAAGGACCCGATGGCGAGGGCGGCCCGCATGGAGAAGCTGGGAGCCGCGGTCGCCGACTTCGACCCCCTGCCGTTCGACGGGGCCGCCGCCGCCCGGTACGGCACGCTGGTCGCACTGACCATCGCGGCCGACAGGGATCCGCGACCACGGCGCATGGATCTCATGATCGCCGCGATCGCCTCGACGAGAGGCCTGCCGCTCTACACGCGCCATGCGGGCGACTTCAAAGGGCTGGAAGACGTGGTTCTCATCGTCCCCGTCCGACTGTCCCGGCCCGAAAAATGACGTACCCGGCGCACAAGGGGCTTGATTCAATGGCGCGATGGCCCACATACGCGAGCGGTCTCCGCAGCAGCCCCTCCCCGAGCTCTACGGTCACGGACTGCGGCTGCGGCCCTGGGATGCCGACGACGACACCGATGTGACGGACTGGCTGCGCGGAGTGTCGGACCCCGAGTTCCAGCGCTGGAACACTCCACTGCGGCCGATCACGGACTTCGCCAGCGCCCGCAACTCGCTGCGGTCCCGTGCCGAGAACGCGGAGGACGGCGTCAGCGCGTCGTTCTGTGTCACGGACGCGGCCGGCGGTACGACGCTGGGACACATCGGCGTCAACGACATCGACCACGTCATCCGCGTCGCCCGCGTCGGCTACTGGACGCTCCCCGAGGCCCGGGGCCGCAACGTCGCCACCCGCGCCCTCACCCTCGCCGCCCGCTGGGCCCTGACCGACCTCGGCCTGCACCGCCTCGAACTGGGCCACGCCCTCGGCCACGACGCGTCCTGCCGTATCGCCGAGCACTGCGGCTTCCCGGCCGAGGGAACCTTGCGCGGGGCGATGTTCGAGGCGGGCCAACGGGACGCGTTCCGTGACGTCCACCTGCACGGCCGGCTGGCCACGGACCCGGAACCGGAGGTGAAGGTGTGATGGACCGCGACTGGCACATCACCGGGAACCTGGACCAATTCCTCACCCACGCAGGGGAGTTCCTGCGTTCCCGCCCCGCCCTGCACACGGTTCACCTGACGGTGACGGCCGCGCTGCGCAGCCGAGGGCTGCGTATGTACGGCGAGGGCGACCCGGTGTTCGGCGCACTGGAACGCGACGGCGAAGTACGGGCCGCCTTCTTCCGCACACCTCCCGGCCGGCTGATGCTGACACCCCTCGCCGCGGAGGAGGCCGTCGAGCTGGCCGCCCAATTGGCCTTGCGCGGCGACGAGTTGCCAGGAGTCATGGCTGAACTGGACACGGCATCGACGTTCGCGGAGGCATGGGCAAGCCGAACGGGTGCCCTCTCCGAACTCCACGCACGCCAACGCCTGTACCGCCTGGGCGAGTTGACGACTCCGCAACCCTCCCCACCGGGCCGCCCGAGAGTCGCGACGGCAGACGACCGCGACCAACTCATGCGCTGGCACGTCGAGTTCGCCGCGGCGATCGGCGAGAGCGGCACCTCGCAGGACCCCGGCGAGTGGGCCGACTCCCGGATCGCGTACGGCGGGATCACGCTCTGGGAAACCCCGGACGGTACGCCGGTGTCCATGGCCGGGCTCACGACGAAGGTCGCCGGCCAGGTCCGAGTCGCCCCTGTCTACACCCCGGCGGACCTCAGGGGCCGGGGCTACGCGGGCGCGGTGACAGCGGAGGTCAGTGGAATGGCCCTGGCGGTGGGCGCGGACGAGGTACTCCTGTTCACCGACCTGGCCAACCCCACGAGCAACGCCCTGTACCAGCGCATCGGTTACCGCCCGGTGGAGGACTTCGCGGGCTACGACTTCCGACCCGGCGCGGAACGAAGGTGATACTCGACCCATGGGAACGGGATCAGCATCAGCATCAGCATCGGGATCGGGATCGGGATCGGGATCGGGATCGGGATCGGGATCAGACCTTCACGAACTGCTGAAGTCACTACGGGTATGGGCCCCGGAGGTGACCAAGCTGCCGCCACTGGACCCGACCGCGGCACCGGACACTCCCCTCGCCCTCTTCACCACCTGGTTCGCGGAGGCGGCGGCGGCGGGCGAGATCGAACCGCATGTGATGTCGCTGGCGACGCGGGACGGCGACCCGGAGTCTGAGGGCGGCGGCCTCCCGGACGTACGGATGGTCATGCTGCACGGCGCGGACAACGACGGCTGGTCCTTCGCGACCCACTCCACAAGCCGCAAAGGCCACCAGTTGAAGGGCTTCGCCTACGCCGCCCTCGCCTTCTACTGGCCCCGGCTCGGCCGCCAAGTCCGCCTACGAGGCCCGGTCATCCCCGCGACACCGACCGAATCCCAGGCGGACCTGCACGCTCACTCGACGGGTGCGTTGGCGGCAGCGCTAACTGGCCACCAGAGCGAAGTCCTCTCATCCTTGGGCGAGTTGACGCAGACGTCGGAAGAGGCGTGGGAACTGGCACAACGAGAACCAAAAACCCCTGCCCCCTCCTGGACCCTGTACCGCGTGTTCCCGGACGAGGTCGAGTTCTTTCAGGGCGATGCGCTACGACGACACGTGCGCCTGAGCTATGTCCGGGAGGAGCGGGGCTGGTCGAAGGGGCTGCTCTGGCCCTGAGCTGTGTACTGACCGTTGGGCCACTCGCTTCTTGGTCAGTGTCGTGCTTCCGCGGCCCGAGTAAAGGGCGCTCCCTGCGGTCGCGTCGGCTGCGCCGATTCCGCTGCGCTCCACCCTTGACTAGGGCCGCTCCAGCCCGTTGGAGAAGCGAGCGAGCGGCCCGCAGGAACGGGTGGCTCGGCTAGGAATCCCCTTACCTGTGCTGCGACGCGGGCCGGAGTAGAGGAGCGCGCTCGCGCCTCGCCAGCACGCCGCCTCGGCTCAGCGGCCAACCCCGAGTGGATAGTTGCGGCTTCCAGAGAGAGCGGGGCCAGGGGCGAGGGGACGCGTTCGCGTCTCCCCTGCACGCCGGGCTGCCTTAGCGGCTATCGGCCGGTTCTGGGCGGCGACCCAGGCGCCGGCCAGGACGATGCCCTAGGTGGTGGCCTGGACGCCGACTCCCCGTCCGTCGGTCGGCTCTCCCCGGGCCCCGGGGTACCCGGCCCGCAGAAATGTGACAGTCGAAGCGAAAGTGTCACACTTCGCGGACCCACCTCCCCCCTCCCCCTCCTTGCCCCGGCCTCCGGTCCTGCCCCCTCGGGAGGCTGGGGCCTCTTCTAACCGGTCAAAGGTCGCGACGGTGGTTAGATTTACCCCTGGCTTCCAGTACCCACCCACCGGGGGTTGGCCGCTGAGCCGGCCCGGCGTGCTGGCGAGACGCGAGCGCGCCCCGTAGCTCCGGCCCGCGTCGCAGTACAGGTAGGGGCCTGCCCACCTTGGCCACCCATCCTTCCGGGCCGCTCGCTCGCTTCTGAAACGGGCTGGAGCGGCCCTAGTCAAGGGTGGAGCGGAGCGGAATCGGCGTAGCCGACGCGACCGTAGGGAGCGCCCTTTACTCGGGCCGTGGAAGCACGACACTGGCTGAGAAGCGAGGGGCCCAACGGCAACATTCCAACGAGGGCTCACTCCTACCCCTGCGGTTCCAGTACCGCGTAGTCCGCGAAGCTACGGCGGTAACGGGTATGCCGGGTCTCCTGCGTGTGCTTGCGCTGCCATTCCTCTACGTCGGCCGGGTTGCCGTACGGCCCGGAGGAGGCAGCGCAGTCGGACTCGTCGCCGGAGACGCAACGGGCTTCGTACTCCGGTTCCGCGGTGGGGTCCTGGACGATCGCGTACGGCACGAAGCGGAAGACCCGCCGGTGCCGGATCTCGTGGTCGCGGTGCTGGTGCCGGCGGAGCAGGACGTTCGCGTCGGTCTCGGCGGTGCCGTCGTTGTGGGCGCGGGCGTCGTTCCGGAGGGTGGCGAGGCCGGCGCAGGCCTGGCAGTCGGGGATGGGGGAGGGGGGTGTGGTGATGTCGTAGGGGACGGAATTTCCCACCCAGGAGCGGGAGTTGGCGGCCTTTACGCTCGCGGTCAGTCGCTCCTCCGGTGTCGCGGGGCGTACGGCTTCCGGGGTGGCCTCCCATTCGCGGCCTCCGCCTAGTGGGCGCAGCATCGCGTAAGGGCCTGCCTTGCCTCGGTACTCACCCACTTTGTTCGTACTGATGTCGTAGACGAGCGTTCCTTGTTCGATCTGGTTCGCGATCGGCTCAACCATGTTCACTCCGGGGCCACTTCATCACTCTGGGTGTATTGAGAGTCGCCCAGGGGAACGGTGCGTATCAATGCTTGGCGCGTGCCATTGGGCTATTGCCACGGAGGGGGGGCGGGTTCGGTGACCTATCGCAACGCGGAGGCCACGGGCGGGGTCAGTAACGCTGTGCTGTTCGGTGACTTACTCCGGTTCTATCGCGAGACCGAGTTGCTGACGCAGGAGGCTTTGGCACGGCAGCTTCACTGCGACCGCTCTCATGTGGCCAAGATCGAGGCGGGGACGCGGGTTCCGCAGGAGTCGTTCGCGAAGACGTGTGACGAAATCCTGCACACGGGTGGGGCGTTGCTGCGGATGTGGCGCCAGATCGACTGGTATCCCGAGGTGCAGCATCCCGATTGGTTCGAGAAGCGGGCTGAGATGGACGCCCAGGCTGTTGCGTTGCGTGAGTATCAAGAGCGCGTCGTGCCGGGGTTGTTGCAGACGCCGGGCTATGCGCGCGCTCTGTTCTCTCAGATTGCGACCGGTGAGGAGGTGGAGGAACGTGTCCGGGCCAGGCTCAGTCGCCAACCGCGCTTCTTCGCCGACGAAGGGCCCCTGTACATCGCGGTCCTGGATGAGAGTTGTCTACGTAACGCGGTGGGGAACCCACAGGCCATGCGGGACCAGTGTGCCCACTTGCTGGATGTCGGACGGCGCCCCAACATCCGTATCCAGGTGGCCCCTGCGGGACTCTTCGGGCTCATCCGCCCCCGCAACTCCTTCTCCCTGATCAAGCTGCCGGACGGGCATGACTGGGTGTACTCGGAGTCGCTGGACCGGGGGCATTTCAACGACGATCCGGCCATCTTCGCGCGCCACAGTCAGGCCTATGATGTGCTCAGGGCGGACATCCCGTCGGCCCGCGAATCCGCCGCTCTGATCAGCGACGTGATGGAGGGTTACGAGCACCATGGACAGGCACCAGCTCGGCGTGGCGACTTGGATCAAGAGCAGCTACAGCGACAACAACGGCGGCAACTGCGTGGAAATCGCCCCCGCTTTCCCCGCCGTGGTGCCGGTGCGTGACAGCAAGGTCGTCGAGGGCCCGGTGCTGGTCGTCACGCGTGCTGCTTGGTCTGCGTTCACGGCCGCTCTTCGCTGACTCGAACTCCCCCTTTCCGGGCGGCAGTTCGTGGCTGTGCTGATCGTCATGGGCAGGCATGAGCTGAACGCGGTGACCTGGATCAAGAGCAGTTGCAGCGGCGAGAACGGCGGCAATTGCGTCGAGGTCGCCCCGGCCTTCCCCGTCGTCGTACCAGTGCGGGACAGCAAAGTCGTAGACGGCCCCGTGCTGGTCGTCACCCATTCCGCCTGGTCCGCGTTCACGGATTCTCTTCGCTGATCGGTGCGTACGTCCCCGTCAACTTCGAGCGCCCTGGCGTACGTTGAAGGGTGATTACAGCGAGTGCCCGGACTGATACTTTGCGTGCATGAAGTTCACCCTTACCTATGACGTGGCCGGTGCTCCCGACGGGTTCTTCGTCTGGTTTCTTGATTCGGCGCGTGAAGAGGACCTGTACAAGGGCGAGTTGACGTACAGGAGTTATGCGATGTCGGGGCGGCGGGAGAGTGACGAGCGGGTTGTCCGGCGGACCGTGTTCCAGCGGGGGATGCAACTGCCCGCTCCGGTCGCCAAGTTGCTCGGCGCGGACTTCGGCGAGGTCGAGGACGGGACCTTCGAGAAGGCCGACCGGCTGTGGACCTGGAAGGTCACGCCGAGCAGTCAGGCGGACAAGATCCGCCACGAAGGTCACCTGAGGGTCGAGGACGTCGACGCCGTCCGCAGCCGCCTCCGCCTGGACTTCACCTACGAGGCGAAGATCTTCGGCGTCGGCGGCCTGCTGGAGGGCTTCATGGAGAAGACCCTGCGCGAGGAGTGGGACCGGACCGTCCCGTTCTACAACCGTCAGGCCTCGGCCTGAGCGGACGCCGATGCCGACGCGGACGCTGAGGTGCGTCCCGTTACGCGGGTGAACACCACGTACAGCACCGCGCTCAGCACGAAGCCCACGATCGGCGTGCTGTCGCCGAAGGACGGCCAGTGCTTCGGGACGTAGCCGACGTAGTCCTCCTGGTTGGAGAAGAGCGGGACCGACACCCCGATGCCGATCAACAGGGCTGCCAGACCGGGCCAGTTGGTGAAGGTGGGGTCGGTGAGGCGGGGGGCCAGTTCCGCTGTTGTTGTCGTGGACCTCGACTGGAACCAGCGTTCCACCAGCACCACGCCCAGCCACGGCGCCACCCAGTACGCGATCACCAGCAGGAACGCCTCGTACGCCGAACCCGCGTCGGACAGTGACGCCCACGCCGCCGCCGTACCGGCCACCCCGGACACCACGACCAGGACGCTGCGGTTCAGCCACGCGGGGAGCTTCAGGCCCAGCGCCGTGAGGGAGATCGCGCCGGAGTAGACGTTCAGGGCGTTCGCCGAGATCGCGCCGAGGATGATCGCGAGCAGCACCAAGTTGCCGAGCCAGGACGGGAGATGACCCGTGAAGGCCGCCGTCGGGGTGGCGTCCTTGGGGGCCAGCAGCGTTGCCGAGGCCGCTCCCATCACCGCCACGAACGTCACCGACACGAACAGGCCCAGCGCCGGGTACAGGATCGTCTTGAACTTGTTCGCCGTGCGGGGGAGGTAGCGCGAGTAGTCCGTGGCGTAGGGGTTCCAGCCCGCCGCGTAGCCCCAGGCCGCGCTGAGCGCCAACAGGAAGCCGCCTAGGCCGCCGCCCGTGCCGCCCCCGCCGAGGTGCGCGTCCTTGAAGGTCCAGACGCCGGCCAGCAGGAAGATCACCGCCAGCGCCGGGAACGCGTACTTCTCGAAGGTGTGCACGAAGTTGTGGCCGATGAAGCCGATCAGGATCTCCGCCACGACCACCAGCAGCAGGGACGGGAGGGGACGTAGACCCGTCAGCGTGTTCAGTGCGAACGCCGCGCTCACACTGTTCACCGCGAACCAACCGACGCCCGCCACAAGGCCGTTGGCCGCCGACGGGATGATGTTGCCGCGGAAGCCGAAGGAGAAGCGGCCGATCACCATCTGCGGGACGCCGAAGCGCGGTCCGTCCAGGGAGAGGAAGCCCTGCGTGATCGCGCCGAGGCCCGTGCCCAGGACGATCGCCGCGGTCGCCTGCCAGAAGCTCAGGCCGAAGAAGAGGACCGAGATCACGCCGATGTAGACGGTCGCGAACTCGATGTTCGGGGAGGCCCAGGTCCAGAGGAGCTGGAGCGGGCTGCCGTGGCGTTCGGCGTCGGGGATGGGCTCGGCACCGGCCGTCTCTACGGCGATGACCTTGTCACCGTATTCGGGGGCGAGGGTGCCGGTCGAGTCGGCGGGAGCAGTCGTCATGCGAGGTAAGTGTCCGGTTCCTGCCGGTCCGGGCCCAGAGGCGCATTGTCCGTACCGGGCCGCTCACCGGCGTACAACCTGCACGTATCGCGTCACCTCGGCTCGGTCCACTTCACCGCTACTCGGGCTTGGGGTCGTCCTTGAGGTCGTCCTTGTTCAGGGACTTCAGGAACTCGGGGTTGTCGTCCGGCGCGATCCACCGGCCCGGCGCGTCCGCCGCCCCGTCCGCCGTACGCCGCGCCCGGCCCGCGATCAGCCACGCGATCGGACCGACCAGCACCTCGCCGAAGAGCAGGATCACGAACACCCACGCCAGCTTCGGCATGCCCCGCACGTCCTCCTCGGGCGTGTTCAGGCAGTCCACGAAGGCGTAGATCCACAGAGCCAGGACCAGCAGGAAGGGCAGATACCTGAGCATGGCGGCGAGATTCTCCTGAGTGGTGGGACGGCCCCGGTGACGGGGCCAGGTTAGCGGGTGCCCGATACTTGGACACATGGCTTACGACGATCTTCGCTCCCTGCTCAGGGCACTGGAGCGCGAGGGAGACCTCAAGCGCATCAAGGCCGAGGTGGACCCCTATCTGGAGGTCGGGGAGATCGTCGACCGGGTCCAGAAGGCCGGCGGACCCGCGCTCCTCTTCGAGAAGGTGAAGGGGTCGTCCATGCCCCTCGCCATGAACGTCTTCGGGACCGACCGGCGGCTGCTGAAGGCGCTGGGGCTGAAGTCGTACGGCGACATCTCCGACAAGATCGGCGGGCTGCTGCGGCCCGAACTGCCGCAGGGGTTCGTGGGGGTGCGGGACGCCTTCGGGAAGCTCGGCGCGATGACCCACGTACCGCCGAAGAAGGTCAAGGAAGCGCCGGTGCATGAGGTCGTCCTCGAAGGGGACGACGTCGATCTGGACCTGCTGCCCGCCCTCTTCACCTGGCCGCAGGACGGCGGGTCCTTCTTCAACCTCGGGCTCACGCACACGAAGGACCCGGAGACCGGGATCCGCAATCTCGGGCTGTACCGGCTCCAGCGCCACGACAAGCGCACCATCGGCATGCACTGGCAGATCCACAAGGACAGCCGGAACCACTACCAGGTCGCGGCCAGGAAGGGTGAGCGGCTGCCGGTCGCCATCGCCTTCGGGTGTCCGCCCGCCGTGACGTACGCCTCCACCGCGCCCCTTCCCGGTGACATCGACGAGTACCTCTTCGCCGGGTTCATCGCGGGCAAGCGGATCGAGATGGTCGACTGCAAGACCGTGCCGTTGCAGGTGCCGGCGCAGGCCGAGGTCGTCATCGAGGGGTGGCTGGAGCCCGGCGAGATGCTGCCGGAGGGGCCGTTCGGAGATCACACGGGGTTCTACACACCGCAGGAACCCTTCCCCGCGCTGACCATCGACTGCGTGACGATGCGGAAGCGGCCGTTGCTTCAGTCGATCGTCGTAGGAAGGCCTCCGACGGAGGACGGACCGCTGGGGCGCGCCACGGAGCGGTTCTTTCTGCCGCTGCTGAAGATCATCGTGCCGGACATCGTGGACTACCACCTGCCCGAAGCGGGCGGATTCCACAACTGCGCGATCGTCTCCATCGACAAGAAGTACCCGAAGCACGCGCAGAAGGTGATGCACGCGGTCTGGGGTGCGCACATGATGTCCCTGACCAAGTTGATCGTGGTCGTCGATGCGGATTGCGACGTTCACGATCTGCACGAGGTCGCGTGGCGGGCCCTCGGCAACACGGACTACGCCCGCGATCTCTCGGTCGTGGAAGGACCCGTCGATCATCTCGACCATGCCTCCTACCAGCAGTTCTGGGGCGGCAAGGCGGGGATCGACGCGACGAGGAAATGGCCCGAGGAGGGCTACACGCGGGACGGCGGCTGGCCCGAGATGGTGCTGTCCGACCCGGAGACGGCGGCGAAGGTCGACCGCCGGTGGAAGGAGTACGGACTTTCGTGAGCAGCGCATCAGCCGCGATCCCGCAGCCGGGGCGCACCAAGGCGTTCCTACGCCTCGTCATGATCGAGCACTCCGTCTTCGCCCTGCCCTTCGCGTACATCGCCGCGCTGACCGCGATGTTCCAGCTGGACGAGAACATCCACTGGGCGCGGCTGCTGCTGGTCACCATCTGCATGGTGGGGCTGCGGACGTTCGCGATGGCGGTCAACCGGATCATCGACCGCGAGATCGACGCCCGTAACCCGCGCACCGCGCACCGCGAGCTGGTCACCGGCGCGATGTCGGTGAAGCACGCGTGGACGGGCGCGCTCGTCGCCCTGGTCGTGTTCCTCGGCTCGGCGGCTCTCCTCAACCCCCTCTGTCTGGCGCTGGCCCCCATCGCGGTGATCCCGATGGTGATCTATCCGTACGGCAAGCGGTTCACGAACTTCCCGCAGGCCATCCTCGGTCTCGCCCAGGCGATGGGCCCGGTCGGCGGCTGGCTGGCGATCACCGGCGAGTGGTCCTGGGACGCGGTGATCCTCGGTCTCGCCGTCGGCATCTGGATCGGCGGCTTCGACCTGATCTACGCCTGCCAGGACATCGAGACCGACCGCGAGATCGGCGTCATGTCGGTCCCGGCCCGCTTCGGCATCCCGGCGTCGATCTGGGGCGCCCGCGTCTGCCACGCGATCACGACGGCCCTGCTCGCCTGGTACGGCGCGGCTACCGGCGCCGGCGCCTTCTTCTGGTTCGGGCTGCTGATCGTCGCGGGCGCGTTCCTGTACGAGCACTCGATCGTCCGGCCGCATGATCTTTCGCGGTTGAACCGGGCGTTCTTCAGCGTCAACGGGTTCATCGGGATCGCGTTGTTCGTGTGCGCGTTGCTGGATCTGCTGGTGCGGGGGCTCACCGTCTGAGCGACGGGGTCACCGTCCAAGCGACGGGGTCACCGTCCAAGCGGCGGGCTCACCGTCCAAGCGGCGGGCTCACGATGTCAGCGCAGTCCTCGGGGTGGGCCTGCGCCGGAACACGAACGCCGCTCCCACCCCCGCCGCCAGCCCGATCAGGTGGGCCTGCCAGCTGACCCCCGACTGGGTCGGGGCCAGGCCGAACAGGATCGAGGTGCCCCAGACCGCGCCGATCAGCAGGCCTACGGCGATGCCCAGCGGGCGGCGTTCGGTGAAGCCGCTGGTCAGCAGGAAGCCGAAGAGGCCGAAGATCAGGCCCGACGCGCCCGCCGTGTTCGTGTGGGCCGGGGATATCAGCCACACGCCGAGGCCGTCCGCGACGATGATCAGCGCGGACATCAGAAGGAAACGGCGGATGCCGCCCAGTGCCGCCAGGAAGCCGAACACCAGCAGCGGGACGCTGTTCGCGGCGACATGCGCGAAGCCGAAGTGGATGAACGCGGCCGGGACGATGTCGATCAGCTCGGACGGCTCGCGCGGGATGATCCCGAGGCTGTCGAGGGCGTGGCCGGACACCACGTCCACCACTTCGAGCAGCCACAACAGCGCGACCCAGCCCACCATCAGCTTGGCCGCGGCCTTCGCGCGGTCGCTCTGCGACCACTCCAACTCCGTACCGGACATGGCACCCCCCAGAGTCCACTCGTCCCCACAGAAGAACGCCCCGGCACCCTTGGCCGGTTCCCGTCCCGCGACGCCAGCTAGGCTCGGTGTCGTGAACCCAGTCAAGCCAGGAGAGACGCGGCGTACGCCTTGGATCGTAGGGGTGTCCGGCGCTTCCGGCACCCCATACGCGGCTGCCGTGCTGCGCGCGCTCCTCGACGCCGGCGAGAGCGTCGACCTCGTGGTGTCCCGCGCGTCCCGGCTCACGCTCCTCGACGAGACGGGGATCGCCTTCCGGGACGCGCACTGGCAGGACGACCTGCGGGAATGGCTGGCCCGCGGCGCCGACGGCAAGCCCGGCACCTTCCAGCCCGCCATCGACACCGACGCCGTACGGCACTGGAGCGCGGGCGATCTCGCGGCGGGGCCGTCCTCGGGGTCGTACCCCGCGAAGGGGATGATCGTCGTGCCCGCGTCGACCGCCTGCGTCGCCGGGATCGCCCTCGGGCTGAGCAAGGACCTGTTGCAGCGGGCGGCGAGCGTGACTCTCAAGGAGCGGCGCGAGCTGGTGGTCGCCGTACGCGAGACGCCGTTGAACGGGCAGACGCTGCGGCACCTCGTGACCCTGGACGACCTGGGCGCGGCCGTGGTGCCCGCGTCGCCCGGGTTCTACGCCGGAGCCACCCACATCCAGGACCTGGTGGACTTCGTCGCCGGGCGGGTCCTGGACTCGGCGGGTGTCGAGCACGACCTGTACCGGCGGTGGAAGGGCGACCTCGGCGCCGGCTTCCGCACCGCCGACACCACCAACTGACGTACGGCACCCGCTTATTCATCCATCTTCATCGGCATCACATTCTCGGCATCACCTTCATCGTCATCACCGGAAGGCAATCGATCGCATGGACGCGGTGGACAGGCAGCTCATCCAGGCCCTGAGAGAGAACGGCCGGGCCTCCTACGCGGAGCTGGGGCGCCTCGTCGGCCTGTCGGGACCCAGTGTCACCGACCGCATCAACCGGCTGGAGGCGGCCGGTGTCATCACCGGCTACCGCGCGACCGTCGACTCGGCCTCCCTCGGCCTCGGCGTCATCGCCCTGATCGGCATCTCGCTCTCCGACGCCGCCGACCACGAGGACGTGGCGCGCCGCATGAAGGACCTCAGTGAGATCGAGGACTGCTGGTTCATCGCGGGCGAGGACTCGTACATGCTGAAGGTGCGGGCACCGGACGTGGACGGCCTGGAGAAGACCATCCGGCGGCTCAGCGGGACCAAGGGTGTGTCCCGGACCCGTACGACGATCGTGCTCTCCACGAAGTGGGAGAACCGGGTCGGAGAGCTGCCCGAAGAGGCGTAGCGGCATAGGCGTACCGTTTAGCAAGCTGTCTTAGGAAGAGGTATGGGCATGGATGTCGGGCTCAAGCGCGAGCTGGAGCAGAAGGTCCGCTCCGGTGAGCGGCTGTCCCGTGAGGACGGCATCGCGCTGTACGCGTCGGACGACCTGGCCTGGCTGGGCGGACTCGCGCACGAGGTGCGGACGCGGAAGAACGGCGATGTCGTCCACTTCAACGTCAACCGTCACCTGAACATGACCAACGTGTGCACCGCGTCCTGCGCCTACTGCTCGTTCCAGCGCAAGCCGGGCGAGAAGGACGCGTACACGATGCGCATCGAGGAGGCCGTCCGGCTCGCGAAGGCGATGCAGGGCGAGAACCTCACCGAGCTGCACATCGTCAACGGGCTCCATCCCAACCTCCCCTGGCGGTACTACCCCCGCTCGCTGAGCGAGCTGAAGAAGGCCCTCCCGGAGGTCTCGCTGAAGGCCTTCACGGCCACCGAGATCCACCACTTCGAGACCATCTCCGGGCTGAGCGCGAGCGAGATCCTCGACGAACTCATCGACGCCGGCCTCGAATCCCTCACCGGCGGCGGCGCGGAGATCTTCGACTGGGAGGTCCGCCAGCACATCGTGGACCACCGCACGCACTGGGAGGACTGGTCCCGGATCCACCGCCTGGCGCACGAGAAGGGTCTCAAGACCCCGTGCACCATGCTCTACGGCCACATCGAGGAGCCGCGCCACCGCGTGGACCACGTGCTGCGGCTGCGGGAGCTCCAGGACGAGACCGGCGGTTTCCAGGTCTTCATCCCGCTGCGCTACCAGCACGACTTCGTGGACATGAAGGACGGGAAGGTCCGCAACCGCCTCCAGGCGCGGACGCAGATGGCGACGGGTGCGGAGGCTCTCAAGACCTTCGCGGTGTCCCGTCTCCTCTTCGACAACGTCCCGCACGTCAAGGTCTTCTGGGTCATGCACGGCGTCCAGACCGCCCAACTCGCCCTCCAGCACGGCGCGGACGACATGGACGGCTCGGTCGTCGAGTACAAGATCACGCACGACGCCGACAACTACGGCACCCCGAACAAGCTCACCCGCGACGACCTCCTCGACCTGATCCGCGACGCCGGTTTCCAGCCGGTCGAGCGGAACACGCGCTACGAGATCATCCGCGAGTACGACGGCCCGGACCCGGCGCGGCGCGAGTCCCCGCAGGCGATGCGGGTGTGACGACCACCCTCTGAAACGATCACGGCTTTCCGACATGTCACTGACTTTTGAACTGGACCCCGCGATATCCCCTGCCCTGCGCGAGGAGATCCTCACCCTCTGGGCGGACGTCTCCAACGCGGGGGGCTCGGTCGGCTTCGTCGCACCGGTGGCGGTGGACGAGATACGGCCCGAGCTGGTGAAGCACTTCGTCGCGATGGTGGAGGGGCGGACCCGGCTGCTGGTCGGCCGGGACGAGACGGGCAGGGTCGCGGCGACCGTGTTCCTCGCGTTCAACACGCACCGCCTGATGCTGCACTGGCTGTGGCTCTACACGGTGATGGTCCACCCCCGCCACCAGGGCAGGGGCTACGGCCGCGACCTCCTCGCCGCCGCCGAGGAGGCCGCCCGCGGCATCGACGGCATCGAGGCGATCCGCCTCACCTGCCGGGGCGGCCATGGTCTGGAGCGGTTCTACGGCTCCTGCGGCTACAAGGAGGTCGGGCGGGTGCCCGGCGCGATCCGGGTCGCCCCCGGGGACGACCGCGACGACATCTTCATGTTGCTGCCCTTGCTGTGAGCCGCCGACCCCGCCCGAAGATCGGTGGGGGCGCGTGCTTCACTGGTTGGGACTGTTCGGTTAAGTCTGTTCGTTACGGAAGAGTGGATTGAGATGTTCCGCTACACACTGTGGCGCCTCGGAGTCTTCGCGGGCTGCCTCGGCGTCGTCTGGGGCCTCGTCTACCTCGGCGTCTTCCCGCGCGGCTTCGGCGAGTCCAACGGCATGTGGATCGTGCTGCTGGCGCTGGTGATCTCGGCGCCGATCAGCTTCGTGGTGCTGCGCGGGGTGCGGGACCGGGCCTCGGTGCAGATCGTCGAGCGGGTCGACCGGATGAAGGCCAACCTGGACGCCAACCGCAGCCAGGAGGACGAGACGGTGGACGCCGTCCAGCCGGCCTCCCACCCGCAGGGCCAGGCTTCCTAGAGGTTCTGTCGGCAGCCATGCGGTCTGGTCCAACTACCCTTGCCCCATGGGTGCCGTGAAGACCAAACGGATGCCGCGGGCGGTCCGTGAGCAGCAGATGCTCGACGCCGCCGTGCACACCTTCGGGCAGCACGGTTACATGGCCGCGTCGATGGACGAGATAGCCGAACTCGCGGGCGTGTCCAAGCCGTTGGTGTATCTCTACCTGAACTCGAAGGAAGACCTGTTCACCGCGTGCATCCGGCGCGAGGGCCAGGCACTCACCGAGTCGGTACGGGCCGGTGTGGACACCGGGGCACCCGCCGACCGCCAACTCTGGGACGGGCTGCGGGCGTTCTTCACCCACACCGCGCAACACCCGGACGGCTGGGCCGTGTTGCACCTCCAGGCCCGCACCCACGGCGAACCCTTCGCGGCCGAGGTGGCTGCCATGCGCGCCGAACTCGTCGCGTTCGTGACCGAGTTGATCGCGGTCACCGCCCGCGAGGCGCACCGAGACCCGGACCTCCCCGAGCATGAGGTCGCCGGTCTGGCCGAGGCGCTGGTCGGCGCCGCCGAGTCCCTCGCAGCCTGGTCCAACGCGACCCCGGGCGTCACCGCCAAGCAGGCGGCGGCGACGCTGATGAACTTCGCGTGGGCGGGGCTGGGCCAGTTGATGGAGGGGCGGCCCTGGGCGCCGCCCGCCGACATCAAGGGCCGCTAGCGCCGCGGGCCTTCGCCGACACCGAGGACCGCCGGAATACCGAGGACCGCCGGGACACCGAGGACCGCCGGGACACCGAGGACCGCCGGGACACCGTCAGGACCGGGTGCCGCTCGCCTCACACCGCGCCCCACTTGCGCAGCGTGGGCGCGACGCGCTGATACCCCACCCGGTACACCGCCTTGGCGCCGCGCCGGGCGACGCGTCGTACCGCCTTCTTCACCCGGCCCGAATCGGCGGCGCCCAGCGGGTCGGTCAGCGGGCGACCCTTCTCGTCGAAGCCGTTGCGGGTGAGCAGGCCCGAGAGGTAGATGCCGGCGCGCTGCGGCGAGTAGTAGGGGCGCAGGGTCGGCAGCGGTCCCGCGGCGCGCAGCGCGGCCACGCGGGCGCGGGTCGCGGCGTACGGGTCGCTCTTGCCGACGCCCTGCGCGTCCGCCCAGGCGGGGTCGGGCAACGGCCGTGCGCCGGCGTCGAGTTCGTCCCAGGAGGCCAGGCAGCCGGAGTGGATGAAGTAGTGGTTGCCGTGTGCCTCGCGGACGCCGAAGTCGGTGAGGATCGCGGTGGGGATGCCCCGCTGCATCGACTCCAGCGCGGCGGTGGAGCTGACGGTGACCAGCAGGTCGGTGCGGTCGAGGACCTCGCCCATGTTGCCGTAGACCAACTGGAGGTTGGCGGGGGCGGGTTGGGCCAGGTTCTGGATGAGGAGCTGGTACGGGTCGGCCTCGACGTGGGTGGTGTGTTCGCCGGGGAGGCTGCGCAGTTTCATCAGCACCAGGCGGTCGGGGTGGCGCCGGGCGTGGGCGGCGGCCCGCTCCAGGAGCCGCAGGCGGTCCTGCTTGCTCTTGGGGACGGACGGCTGGACGGCGAAGGTGAGGGTGAACGGCCGCTCGGTGGACGGCTGGTAGGGCTCGCCGCCGAGGAACGGCAGCGCGCACTCCACCACCGAGTCCGGATCGACCCCGACGCTCGCGAACGCGGCGCCGAACCGGCGTGCGTCGTACGTGGAGTTGGCGAGGACGATGTCGCTCCCGGCACGGGTCAGCAGGCCGTCGACCATCTTCTCGTAGACGACGCCGACGTACCCGGTGACGGTGATCGGCCGGTGTTCGCGGCCCGCCCAGGCCAGGCCGAGGCTGTGGGTGAGGGCCAGGACCGTGCCGCCGGAGACGGCCATCACGACGATGTCCGCGTCGGCCAGTTCCGTGTCGTCGACCAGTGCGGCGGCGGGGAGTTCACGTCGGCTGTCGGGCTCGATCCCGATCTCGGCGAGCTGGCGCTCCGTGGGGGTCGACCGGCCGCGCAGGAAGTACGCGTCGAGGGCGTGCTCGGGGGTGATCTGCCGTGCCACCGACGCGCCCCACTTCCAGCGGGTGTCAGAGTCGGCGAGTACGGCTATACGTCTGGGCGGCATGGCTCAGGGGCCCTTCCTGGCGGGTCCGGCGAAGTGAGCCGAGAGTAAGAAGCGTCCCTGAGGAGTGCATGAGTGATCCCTTGAAAGCTCCTTGGGTGAGCTGGGGTTTTCCTGTGCGGACTCCTCAAGGCCCGTGCTCCGCCTGGGGTTTCGCGATCCGCCGAGCGAGGCCGGACATGCTTTGTTCGCCCACTGTTCATGAGTGTTCAGGGAACGACCGGGTGCACGAAACCCTCCACGTGCACCCGCCCGGCCCCGTCCCGCAACGCGAAGCGGTCGTCGAGCGCCGCGTACTCCACGGTCCCCGGCAGCAGCACCGGTGCCCGGAACTCGGCCCGCACCAGCGTGCGTTCAGGGGTGCCGTGGGCGGCGAGACACCGGGCCGCCGTCCACATCCCGTGTGCGATGGCCCGCGGGAAGCCGAACAGGCGGGCGGTGAGCGGGTAGAGGTGGATGGGGTTGCGGTCACCGGACGCGGCGCCGTAGCGCCGGCCCACGTCCTCGCCGAGCCGCCACTCGGCGACGGTGGGCAACGGGGCCCGCGCCGAAGGGACTTCGGGTGCGGGCGTGGGTGTGCCGGCACGGTGGTGCCGGGCGAGATACGTGCTCCGTGACTCCCATACGACCTTGCCCTTGCCCTCGCCCTTACTGTCACCGCCCGCCCGCAGCTCCGTCGTGACCGTCGCCTCCGTGCCGCGTCGATGCGGGGCCAACTCGTCGACGTAGACCGTGAGTTCGTAGTCCCCGGTGGCCGGTACCGCCGTATGCCGGGTGATCTCCACCGACGTGTGGACCAGGCCGAGGAGGGGGAGCGGGAAGGCCCGGCAGCTCATCAGGCGCATGGCGAGGGGGAAGCCCAGGACGTGCGGATACGTGATCGGGAGGGCGTCGTCGCCGGTGGCGAAGCCGCAGACGCGTTCGTAGGCGGCGAGTTTGGCCAGGTCGACGCGGACGCCGGGCAGGACCAGGCGGGTGCGGGGGAAAACGGCGTCGGGGCGGGGCCGTTTGAAGGGGGAGAGGAGGGCGCCGCGGAGGAGGAGCGGGGTGAGCGCGGGGGTGTCGGTGAGGGGCGGATAGGGGTTGGCCATGTCCCACTCCCGGGTGGCTTCCTGGGCGGCTCTTTTCGGCTTACTTCGCAGTAAGGTTACCGCAGGTAAGGCCAAGTGGGGCGAGCCGGGCGGTCCATGGCGGGCGCATGGCCGGAGCATGGCCGACGCAGAGGTGACGTAGGGCTGATGTATGGCCGACAAAGCCGTGCGAACCCGCCGAGGTTGCACAGGCCCGGCTCCGTACCACCCCCGAAACAGCACGAAGTCCCCACGGGGGCCCCGTACGATCTTCGACCTGACCCGAGGTAACACCCCGGCCGCGGGCCGGGATGAACGCCTCGGTACGCACCATGCGTACCTAATGCAGCAGAGCGGTACAAGCTGCACGCCACAGGAGCTGCCATGTCCCTCGTCTATCCGTCCGGCTACGACTACGACGGCGCGCCCGTGCTCGTCGAGCCCGAGATCCGGCGGCTGGACGGCGTGGTGCGGGAGGTGTCCGTACCGCCGTTGGTGCCGCCGGCGACGCACGGCTCGCTCGCCGACCTGCCGTTCGAGAACGCGGCGGCGGCGCCGGAGCACGTGGTCCTCAGCAGGCAGGACGAGGACGGGAGTTGGCGTGACGTGACGGCGGCGGAGTTCGCCGAGCAGGTGAAGGCCGTCGCCAAGGGGATGATCGCGGAGGGGCTCGCGCCGGGTGACCGGATCGCGGTCATGGCCCGGACGTCGTACGAGTGGACGCTCCTCGACTTCGCCGCGTGGGCGGCCGGTCTGGTCACCGTCCCGGTGTACCCGACCTCCTCCCTCTTCCAGATCCGCTGGATCCTCCAGGACTCGGGCGCGGTGGCGATGGCCGCCGAGACGGTCGCCCAGGCGGCGGCGCTCGGTCCGGAGACGCCCCGGCTGCCCGACCTGCGGCACATGTGGGTCTTCGAGAAGGGCCACCTGGACCGGCTGGCCGAACTGGGCCGGACCGTCCCGGATTCCGAAGTCGCGGTACGGCGTGGGGTGTTGCTGCCGGACACGCTCGCCACCGTCATCTACACCTCCGGCACTACGGGTCGCCCCAAGGGCTGCGCGATCACCCACGGCAACTTCCTCGCGGAGATCGACAACGCGATCGAACTCCTCTACGGCGTCTTCAAGAACAAGTCGGACGAAGAGCCCTCCACGCTCCTCTTCCTCCCCTACTCGCACGTCTTCGGCCGCATGGTCGCCGTCGCCTGCATCCGCGCCCGGGTCCGCCTCGGCCACGCGGCGAGCCTCAAGTCCGAGGACCTGCTGGCCGACCTGGCGAGCTTCCAGCCGACCTTCCTGCTGGCCATCCCGTACATGCTGGAGAAGGTCTTCAACAACGCCCGGGCGAAGGCCGAGAAGGGCGGCCGCGGCAAGGTCTTCGACCGCGCGACAAGCGTCGCCCGCCGCTACGGCGAGGCGCTGGAGGCCAGCCAGTCCGGCAAGGGGCCGGGCCCGACCCGCCCGTTGAAGACGGCCCGCGCCTTCTACGACCCGCTCGTCTACCGCAAGATCCGCAACGCCCTCGGCGGCAAGCTCCGTTACGTCATCTGCGGCGGCTCCCCGCTGGGCCGCCGCCTCGCCGCGTTCTACGCAGGCGCGGGCATCGAGATCTTCGAGGGCTACGGCCTGACCGAGACGACGGCGGCGGCCACCTGCACGCCGCCGCTCAAACCCCGTCTGGGGACGGTGGGTTGGCCGATGCCGGGCACCAAGGTCCGCATCGCGTCCGACGGCGAGATCCTGCTCTCCGGCGGCCAGGTCTTCCGGGGCTACTGGGACCCGCACGGCGACGGGGTGATCCCCGCCTCCCAGGACGGCTGGTTCGCGACCGGCGACATCGGCCGCCTCGACGACGAGGGCTACCTCACCATCACCGGCCGCAAGAAGGAGATCCTGATCACCGCGGGCGGCAAGAACGTGGCGCCGGCCCCGCTGGAGAACTGGCTCCGCTCCCACCCCCTGATCGCCCAGTGCATGGTCGTCGGCGACCGCCGCCCCTACGTCGCCGCCCTCATCACCCTCGACCTCGACGGCATCACCCACTGGCGCCAGATGAACGGCAAGCACCCGGTCCCGGCCGAACTCCTCATCAACGACGAGGAGTTGATCGGGGTCCTGCAACGCGCGGTCGACGACGCCAACAAGCTGGTCTCCCGCCCCGAGTCCATCCGCCGCTTCAGCATCCTGCCGGTGGACTTCACGGAGGCGGCGGGCCATCTGACGCCGTCGATGAAGCTGCGGCGGGAGTTCGTCATGCGGGAGTTCGCGCGGGACATCGAGGCGCTGTACGCCAACTAGCAGCCGGTAAGGGCGATTGACCAGTGGCCGTTCAGGGTGATGTGGTGCGGACCTGGTCATTGACTTCCCAAGACCCCCGCGCGACATTCCCAGCCCATTCCCCGTCGGGCTGGAGCGGCCATGACCCCGAACACGGACGGACAGGTACAACTCCCCGGTAGAAGACGCGTGTTGGCGGGTGGTGCGGTTGCGGCGCTCGGTGTGGCCGCCGGGGTGCGGCACGCGGCCCGCGCCGCCGACCTTCCCCTCCTCGGCACCTACGACGTCGTGGTGATCGGTGCGGGGGCGGCCGGGATGACAGCCGCGCTGACCGCCGCCCAGCAGGGGCTGAGCTGTGTGGTGGTGGAGAAGGCGCCGACGTTCGGGGGATCGGCGGCGCGTTCGGGGGCGGGGATCTGGATCCCCAACAACCCGGTGATCCTGGCGGCCGGAGTCCCCGACACCCCCGCCAAAGCCGCCACTTACCTCTCCGCGGTCGTCGGCACCGACGTCCCGGCGGACCGCCAGCAGTCGTTCCTCGCCCACGGCCCCGCCATGATCTCCTTCGTGATGGCGAACAGCCCGCTGCGCTTCCGCTGGATGGAGGGATACAGCGACTACTACCCGGAGTTGCCGGGCGGGCTCCCCAACGGCCGTTCCATAGAACCCGATCAGCTCGACGGCAACATCCTCGGCACCGAACTCGCCCACCTCAACCCGCCCTACCTGGCCGTCCCTTCGGGCATGGTCGTCTTCAGCGCCGACTACAAGTGGCTCGACCTGGCAGCGGTGAGCGTGAAGGGCGCGGCGGTCGCGACCGAGTGCCTGGCCCGGGGGACGAAGGCGGCGCTGCTCGGCCAGAAGCCGCTCACCATGGGTCAGTCCCTCGCGGCCGGCCTACGGGCCGGACTCCAGTCCGCGCAGGTGCCGGTGTGGCTCAACACCCCGCTCACCGACCTGTACTTGGAGGGCGGTGCCGTCACCGGAGCGGTCGTCACGCGCGCCGGAACCGCCGGTCTTGTACGCGCCCGGCGCGGAGTCGTGGTCGGCTCCGGCGGCTTCGAGCACAACGCGGCGATGCGCGCCCAGTACCAGCGCCGGCCCATCGGCACGGACTGGACCGTCGGCGCGAAGGAGAACACCGGCGACGGCATCCAGGCGGGCCAACGGGCGGGCGCTGCCCTGGCGTTGATGGACGACGCCTGGTGGGGCCCCACCATCCCCATCCCCGGCGACCCGTACTTCTGCCTCGCCGAACGCACCCTCCCCGGCGGCCTGTTGGTCAACCAGGCGGGTTCCCGCTTCGTCAACGAGGCCGCGCCGTACAGCGATGTCGTCCACATCATGTACGACCGCGACACCGCCGCCCCCGACATCCCGGCCTGGCTGATCGTCGACCAGAACTACCGCAACCGGTACCTCTTCAAGGACGTCCTGCCGACGTTCACGTTCCCGGACAACTGGTACAGCTCGGGCGCGGCGTACAAGGCGTGGAGCCTGGATGCCCTCGCCACCTCGATCGGCGTCCCGGCGGCGGCCCTCCGCTCCACGGTGAGCCGCTTCAACTCCCTTGCGGCGAACGGCAAGGACACGGACTTCGGGCGCGGCGACAGTGCCTACGACCACTACTACACGGACCCGTCCGTCCTCCCCAACTCCTGCCTGGCCCCCCTCTGGCTGCCCCCGTACTACGCCTTCCGGATCGTCCCCGGCGACCTCGGCACGAAGGGCGGCATGCGCACGGACGCGCGGGCCCGGGTGCTGCGGGCGGACGGTTCGGTGATCCCCGGCCTGTACGCGGCCGGCAACGCGAGCGCGGCGGTGATGGGGCACAGCTACGCGGGCGCGGGCTCGACGATCGGGCCGGCGATGACGTTCGGGTATGTGGCGGCGATGGATCTGGCGGGGGCGCTGTAACCGTCGTAGGGCGGCCGGTTCGGCCTGGTCATCAGTCGGTCAAGGGATGACCAGGCCGGGGCCAAGCGGCCGTATGCATTGCGCATGCAACGGGTCCGGAGGGCTGACATAGCCGGATTTGGGCCCTGGGCCGGTGGCTACTGTGATGGCGCGAATGTGTCCACAGCGACCATGACGACTGACGACTTACGGGGAAGAGGAGACGGCGGTGGGGGAGCCGAACCGTTCACGCCTTCTTGACTACACACAGGGGCCGACGGCGGGGGTGCCCGAGGCGCGCCGGTCGAGTCTGCTCGACTACGCCGAGGCCGCGCCCCGGCCCGGTCCGGCAGCCGACGGGCGGCCCGGACCCCGGCCCGGTGTCCCGCCGTACGAGACGCCGGTGTTCGTGCCCGCGCATCCCCGGTATGTCGACGCGGTGGACGAGGAGGGCCGGGCGGTGCGCGTGCCGTTCGTCGTCTACGAGCTGTTCGAGCATCCGGCGCGGCACACCGCGGCCTACGCGTTCAGCACGGTGGAGAAGCTGGTGGCCGCGTTCGGGGAGGCCCAGCCGTGGGTCGGGACCTCGATCGGGCCGCTCGCCGAGGCGATGGGCGAGCGCGGCGGCACCGTCGTCCTCGACCCGAACGTCGCCCCGGGGCAGGCGAATTGGCGGCCCGCCGACCTGGCCGCCTTCGCGCGGGAGGTGCGCTGATGCCGGCTGACTTCAAGGCGGTGCTGAGCGACCTCACGGCGATGGCCACGACCCTCCACGACCAGGCCACCGACTACCGCAAGCTGCACCCCCAGGTCTCCCCGCCCGTGGTGAGCGGCGGGGACGCGGGGCTCGACGACGCCATCAAGGAGGTCGCCCACCTCATCCTCGGCCTGCACATCGGCTTCGCCGACCGGCTGGACGACCACGGCGACAAGGTCGCGTACGCGCGGGACTCCTTCCACCGGCACGACGTCGACGTCCACGGGGTGTTCGAGGACCTGATGGTGGGGGAGGACTGAGGACCGATGGGCGACAGCTGGGTCGGCGGCGACATCGGTGGACTGCACACGATGGCCACCACGTACAAGAACGCCAAGGACCAACTCGACGACGTCGTACGGCCGGTGACCAGTGCCGTCGAGTTGCTCGTCGACGACGCGGGCTGGAAGGGCGACGCGGCGGAGGAGTTCCGCGCGAAGTGGAGCGAGGACGCGCTGACGGCGGGCGCCTTCGCCAGCCTGGTGTTCGAGGTCGGAGACGCGCTCGGCACCCTCGCCGACGCGCTCTCCACCTGCGAGACGGCACTGCAGAACGCCGAGCACGTCGCCACGGGCAAGGGCGTGTCCATGGGCGACAAGGGCGTACCCCTGCCCATCCTCACGGCGAACCCGCCCAGTGCGGCGGACCAGAAGACGATCTCCGCGATGACCGAGTACGACACGGTCCGCCAGCAGGTCATGCACACCGCGCAGCAGGCCCGGCTGGTCGCCGCGGACAAGCTGCGCGGGCTGTACGCCCAGGTCACCGCGCCGGTGTCGACCGGCGACAAGATCACCATCGCGGACGCGCTGCGTGGTCTGTACGCCTACGACGCGGAGGACGCGCGGGCCGGCGGCAAGAAGGCGCGCAGCGAACTCGACGACGCGAAGGCCGCGGAGCAGACGGCGAAGAAGGAACTCCGCGCGGAACGCAAGGCGTACCAGAAAGCGGGCCGCTCCCTCCCCAAGGACCTCCCGGCCAAGGGCGCCTACCGTGACGCGGTCATGCAGGTCGACTCCCTGGAGGAGGCCATCGCCCGCGCCGACGTCGGCAGCAGCAAGCTCCCCTACGACCGGCTCCTGAACGTCAAACTCGCCGACGCGGCCGACGCGTTGCGGCTCGGCAAGGGCCTTGAGGCACTCCCCGAGTTCCTCAAGGAGGTACCGGTCATCGACGTCGCCGCGGCTGCCGCGTGCGGGTTGGTGGAGGCGAAGGACGACCACGACAAGGGGTGGTCGTGGCAGCACTCGGTGACGGTGGATGTCGGGGTGGCTGTGGGGGGTGTGGCGGTGGGGGCGCTGGCGGTGTTGGCGGCGCCGGTCGAGGGGGCGGCGGCGGTGGCGGCGGTGGGGGTCGGGGCCACGATCCTTGCGACCAGCGTCCTTGACCACGCCGTCCACGAGCACTGGAGCGAGGACATCCATGACCACGGCGTGGTCGGCGGTGTGCTCACCGGTACCGGCCATGTCGGCACGGAGACCTGGGACGACGGGAAACGACTGGCGAAGGACGTGTGGCACGGTGTCAAAAGCATCTTCTGAGGTCACCGCCGGGGCCCCCGTGGAGATCCCGAAACTGCCGAAGCTCGGTAGAACCTGGTACAAACGCGGCGCGCTCTACTGGCTGTGCCGGACCCGTACGACGCTGTTCCTCCTCATCCTGATGACGGGGATCTCCTTCTTCTCGCTGGCCCTCTACTCAGGGTTCCGGGACGAGATGCCGTCCACCGTACGCACGGTGTGTGACTGCGTGCAGGCGATCGCGGCCTGCGCGGCCCTGGTCTGGGGCTGGATCAAGCAGCGCCGGAGTCATCGGCAGGCACTCCTGGACCCGCCCAGCCCGAAGCAGACCTGGATCGCCAAGCGCGACCACAACAGGCAGGCCGGCAGGTCGGCCGGTTTCGGCGCGGCGGGCGGGCGGGTGCTCATCGCCCTGGCGGCACCCGTCATGCCGGCCTTCGCCGCGTACCTCGTCGGCTGGCTCGCGGCCTGGACCACCGTCCGCGAATACCCGAGCGAGGTCGGCGCCCGCCGCTGGATGCGGGAGCACCCGTCCGGAACATGACCCCGTCCGACATCCCGAACCTGCCCGGACTTCCGGAGCCCTCCTGCGGTTCGTCGTGCCGGCCTTCTCCCACTACATCGCGCTCGTCCGCTACGGCGGCTTCCGCACGAGCCTGCCGCGGGCTGTGCGCACGGTGGGGGACTGGGCGCAGGTGGCCCTGTCCTTCGTAGCCCTGGTGCGGGGATGGCGGGTGCAGCGCCGGGACCACCACAAGAAGCTGCTCGACCCGCAGTCACCCGACCAGGCCCGCCAGGCCGAACGGGACGAGACCCGCCGCTCCACCGGGCTGGCCGTCGCGTTCACCGTCCGCGAGTATCCCGGCGAGATGGGCGCCCGCCGAGCCCTGGAGCGTGCCCACCACCTTCCGGGCAATCAGAAACGCCTGCGCTGACGACTCCCCGAGTTCCTCTTCCGCCTCCCGCACGGTCCGTGACCGCACCCTGAACCCCGCCGCCTCCAGCAGCTCGGCCATCAGCTCCGGTCGCCGGCGTTCGAAGTCGAGGGTCACCGGGTGGCCGAAAGGTTGGTCGAGGGTGAGGGGTTGGTCCCCGGCCTGGAAGGCGAGCAGCAGATACCCGCCCGGTGCGAGGATCCGGTGGAACTCCGCGAAGAGGTACGGGAGTTGGTCCGCAGGCGTGTGAATGGACGAGTACCAGGAGATGGCCGCCGCCAGCGCCCCGTCGGGGATGTCCGGCTCCAGCATCGAACCCTGCCGGAAGCGCAACCCCGGGTTCTCACGGCGCGCGATCGCGAGCATCGACTCGGACAGATCGAGCCCGAACACGTCCAGGCCGAGGGAGGCGAGGTACGCGGTCGTCCGGCCCGGCCCGCACCCGAGGTCGGCCACCTGCCCGCCCCCGCTCCGACTCACCAACTCGGCGAAGCCGGCCAGCACCGCCCCGTCCCGCGGCTGGGTGCGCTCCCCGGCGAACATCTCCGCGTAGTCCTCGGCGATGGCGTCGTAGAAGATCCGGGTACTGGCCACGAAGCCGGCTTCGGCGGAGGCGGAGTTGGAGGGCATCGACGTCATGGCCGGGGACCCTACCGACCCCCACTGACAACCGACCGAGCTTCCGAGCCCCACCCGGCGACACCCACCCGGCGATGACAAAGCCCGCCCAACCGCCGGAGGCAAAGGCAGGAGCCCCGCTGCCTTGCGGCGCGGGGCTCCTTGGGTGTTGCTATCTGTTCCGGATCAAAGCACCAGGCTCCGAGACCGAAGGACTGCGATCAGGTGACTCAGACGGGGGTGACGTTCTCCGCCTGCGGGCCCTTCGGGCCCTGGGTCACGTCGAAGGAGACCGCTTGGTTCTCCTCCAGCGAGCGGAAGCCGCTCGCGTTGATCGCGGAGTAGTGAACGAAGACGTCGGGGCCTCCGCCTTCTTGGGCGATGAAGCCAAAGCCCTTTTCGGCGTTGAACCACTTCACGGTTCCGGTAGCCATAAGCCCTCCTTGGGCCCAAAGGGTTGCCCTGCTCCAGAACCCTGCAAGTGTGAAAACAAGTCCCGCACTACTGCATACGTCTGAAAACGACAAGAGCCCGCGGTTACATGCTCCGCAGGCTCTGTACTGCAAGGGAAACCAAACTGCAACTTGCGGCGAGCCTAGCACTCGGGCAGCCGAAAGCAATAGAGGCCAAGATCACATCACCCGGACGTTTGAAGATCGCCGCGGGCTTGACTGTGGGGCCGAAGTATGGAGCGTACCGCATGAGGTCTAGCCTCACGTTGTGGACAATTCTCGCACCCGGCCGCGCGTCGGCCACATCCAGTTCCTGAACTGCCTGCCCCTGTACTGGGGGCTCGCGAGAACAGGCACGCTTCTCGACTTCGAGCTGACCAAGGACACCCCGGAGAAGCTCAGCGAGCAGCTGGTGCAGGGCGACCTCGACATCGGGCCCATCACGCTCGTCGAGTTCCTCCGCAACGCGGACGACCTGGTCGCCTTCCCCGACATCGCCGTCGGCTGCGACGGCCCGGTGATGTCCTGCGTGATCGTCTCGCAGGTCCCGCTGGACCAGCTGGACGGCCGCCGGGTCGCCCTCGGCTCGACCTCGCGGACCTCCGTACGCCTCGCCCAGCTCCTCCTCGCCGAGCGCTACGGCGTCCAGCCCGACTACTACACCTGCCCGCCCGACCTGAGCCTGATGATGCAGGAGGCCGACGCCGCCGTCCTCATCGGCGACGCCGCCCTGCGCGCCAACCTGCTCGACGGGCCCCGCTTCGGCCTGGAGGTGCACGACCTCGGCTCGCTCTGGAAGGAGTGGACCGGGCTGCCGTTCGTCTTCGCCGTGTGGGCCGCCCGCCGCGACTACCTGGAGCGCGAACCGGTCATCACCCGCAAGGTGCACGAGGCCTTCCTCGACTCCCGCAACCTCTCCCTCGAAGAGGTCGGCAAGGTCGCCGAACAGGCCTCCCGCTGGGAGGACTTCGACGCGGAGGTTCTGGAGCGGTACTTCACCACCCTGGACTTCCGTTTCGGCGCGCCCCAGCTCGCCGCCGTCGCCGAGTTCGCCCGCCGCGTCGGTCCCACGACCGGATTCCCGGCCGACGTGAACGTGGAACTGCTCCAGCCGTAATAGCCGTATAGAAGGCAGAGGCCGTAGAACGCGGATCTGCTCCAGCCGTCATCGCCGGTGGGGTGTGGCGCACTACCCTGCTGGAAGTCGTGCGGGGGAGGGGTGGACGGCATGCAGCCGCTCGGAGACGACGAACCCAGGGTCGTGGGGCCCTACCGGCTGCTCGGCCGGCTCGGGTCCGGTGGGATGGGCCGGGTCTATCTCGGGCGCAGCGCGGGCGGTCGTACGGTCGCGGTCAAGATCGTGCATCCGCACTTCGCGCTCGACGAGGAGTTCCGCGCCCGCTTCCGCCGCGAGGTCGACGCCGCGCGCCGGGTGGGGGGTGCGTGGACGGCCCCCGTGCTGGATGCGGATCCCGAGGCCGCGGTGCCGTGGGTGGCTACGGCCTACGCCGCCGGGCCCTCCCTCTCCGCCGCCGTCGCGGACGGCGGGCCGCTGCCCACGGCCACCGTACGGGCGCTCGGCGCGGGACTCGCCGAAGCGCTCACGGCGGTGCACGAGTTGGGACTCGTGCACCGGGACGTGAAGCCGTCCAACGTGCTTCTCACCCTCGACGGGCCGCTGTTGATCGACTTCGGGATCGCCCGCGCCACGGAGGGCACCGCCTCCCTCACCTCCACCGGCGTCTCCGTCGGCTCACCCGGTTACATGGCCCCCGAGCAGATCCTCGGCAAGGGCGCGACGGGTGCGTCCGATGTCTTCTCGCTGGGGGCTGTGTTGGCTTACGCGGCCACGGGCGAGTCCCCTTTTCCCGGTGACTCCTCCGCCGCGCTCCTCTACAAGGTCGTCCATGAAGAGCCCCAACTCGGGGAGATGGACGGGGACTTGCGGGAGCTGGCGAGTGCGTGTCTGGCGAAGGATCCCGCCGCGCGGCCGACCCCGGGTGAGGTGGGACGGTGGCTCGCGCCGGACGGGGCCGCCCGGCTGGTGGCAGGAGGGTGGCTGCCGGGGGCGTTGGTGGAACAGGTCAGCCGAAGTGCCGTACAGCTGTTGAACCTTGAGGCCGCGGGGGTGGTCGAGGGGGTGCCTTCGGGGCCGGTGGCGTTCAGCAGTCCGTCGGTGGGGGCGGGGGCCGGGGCGTTCGGGCCCGCGCCGGTGATGCCCAAGTCACCTGCGGGGCCAACCGGGTTCGTCCCCGAACCCCGTGACGCGGCCCCGTACGACACCGTCCCACCGGCCTCCGGCCATCGGCCCGGAAAGGTCTCCGTCTCCGTCGCGGCGACGGCGGCTCCCGGGCCCAACGGGCGTGGCCGCAGGGTCGGTTGCGCGGTGGCGCTGTCCGTCGCCGGGGCGCTGGCGGTGGTGACGCTGGTGCCGGTGCTGTTGTACTGGATGCAGCCGGACGACAAGGGCAAGGATTCCTCGGCGGGCGCGATCCCGACCTCTTCCGCCACTTCCTCCGCTTCCGCTACGGCGAGCGGCGCGCCGAGCACGGGTGACGGCTCCTCGCTCCAGTCCATCCCCGACTCCTACCTCGGCACCTGGCAGGGCGAGGGCACCGCGCTGGGCGGCACGCTTCCCGACGGGACCTTCCGGATCACGATCGCCAAGGTGGGCGTGGGGCAGCGGCTGGGCATCCTCCGCCAGACCGACCAACTCGGCGGCGTCTGCGACGACATACTGACCCTGAAGCAGGTGACGAAGACCCGGCTCGTCGCCTCGGCCGCGGGCGCGACGTCGAACCGCGACGTCTGCAACCAGGCCGCCCACACCGTCACCCTCACCCCCGTCGGCGACGACCTCAAGTACCTGTCGGACAGCTCGGCCGAGGGCTCCCCGACCGCGCGGCTGTCCAAGGTCAAGTAGGGCGTCGGGGCCGGCGAGTGGACTACGACCAGCTGCTGATCGCCCTCGCGGGGGTGTGGGGCGCGGGTGCGGGAGCGGTGGTGGCGCGGGTCGGCCGGCGCGGTGCCGGTACCGCGCTCCTTGTCGTGCTGACGTGTGTCGCCCTCGCCGCCGCCACCGGGATCAGGCCCGAACTGGCGGTCTGGCTGCTGCTCGCGCCCGTCGCCGTCCTGTCCGCCGGTGCCGTCGGCCTGACGCTTCCCCTCGCGGGCGCCGCCCTCGCCCTCCTCGGTCTCGTCACCCTCCTGCCCGAGCACGCCGGGCACTGGACGACCGCGCTGCTCGGCGCCCTCGTGCTCGGCGGCGGGTACTTCGCGCTGAGCCGTATCGACTCCGGCAGCGGTGGCGGTCTGGGCATCGACGAGGTGAGGCTCGCGGTCGGGGCGGGGGTCGTGCTCGGGTGGTACGGGTGGCCGACGGTGATGCTGGGCGCGTTCGCGGGGTTCCTGCTGAGGGCGGTCTACGGGGTGTTCGCGGCCCGGAGACCGCGGGACGGCCGGGGGATCGTCGTCCCCTTTGGGCCGTTTCTGCTCGCCGGCGCCTTCCTCGGACTGCTGGTCGGCGCGTACACGGCCTGAGGTGCGGGCGGTATCCGCCGGGCGTCCGCCTGGCGTCCGGCGACGGAAACGGCTGGCGTAGGCTGGCCAGGTCCGTCAGCAACCGTTGCCCGTCCGCAACCCTTGACGAAAGGGACCTCCCGGTGACCGAGAAGGCCGAGCTTCAGTCCGTCCTCGACCGTGCCGCCGAGGGCGGGCGCATCACCCCCGAAGAGGCGCTCGACCTCTACCGCGACGCCCCGCTGCACGCGCTCGGCGCCGCCGCCGACGCCGTACGCAAGCGTCGGTACGCGGGTACGGAGCACATCGCGACGTACATCATCGAGCGGAACATCAACTACACGAACGTGTGCGTCACGGCGTGCAAGTTCTGCGCGTTCTACGCCGCCCCCAAGGACACCGCGAAGGGCTGGACGCGGGACCTCGACGACATCCTGCGCCGGTGTGCGGAGACCGTCGAACTCGGCGGTACGCAGATCATGTTCCAGGGCGGACACCACCCGGACTTCGGCGTCGAGTACTACGAGGAGCACTTCGCCGCGATCAAGGGCGCGTACCCTCAGCTGGTCATCCACTCCCTCGGCGCGTCCGAGGTCGAGCACATGGCCCGGATCTCGAAGGTCACCGTCGAAGAGGCCATCACCCGCATCCACGCGGCCGGCCTCGACTCCTTCGCGGGCGCCGGCGCCGAGCTGCTCCCCGCCCGCCCCCGCAAGGCCATCGCGCCCCTCAAGGAGTCCGGCGAGCGCTGGCTGGAGATCATGGAGGCGGCGCACAACCTGGGCGTCGAGTCCACGTCGACGATGCTCATGGGCACCGGCGAGACCAACGCCGAGCGCATCGAGCACCTGCGGATGATCCGCGACGTACAGGACCGCACGGGCGGCTTCCGGGCCTTCATCCCGTACACCTACCAGCCCGAGAACAACCACCTGAAGGGCCGCACGCAGGCCACGCTCTTCGAGTACCTGCGGATGATCGCCATCGCGCGTCTCTTCATGGACAACATCGCCCACATCCAGGGCAGTTGGCTGACGACGGGCAAGGAGGTCGGCCAACTCTCCCTGCACTACGGCGCGGACGACCTCGGCTCGATCATGCTGGAGGAGAACGTCGTCTCCTCGGCCGGTGCCAAGCACCGCTCCAACCGCATGGAGATCATCGACCTCATCCGCAAGGCGGGCCGCGTCCCCGCCCAGCGGGCCACGACGTACGAGCACATCGTCGTCCACGACGACCCGGCGAACGACCCGGTCGACGAGCGCGTGATGTCCCACATCTCGTCCACGGCGATCGAAGGCGGCACGGCTCACCCGGAGTTGAAGCTCCTGTCCGCCAACTAGGCCTCCTGTGCTGACGATTCACACGGCCGACGAGGGCGGGGCCGTCGCCGTCGAGGGCGCCCGGATCGTGGGCGTCGGGACCCTGGCGGAGATCCAGGACCGCTTTCCCGCCGCCCGGGTACGCAGTTGGCCCGGCGTCCTGGGCCCCGCCCGCGTCCACGAGGGCCCCCTCCCGGATGCCCCGAGCCCACGGGAGCGGATCCACGCCGTACTGAAAACGGGCGCGACCGCTGTCCTGGCGCAACACGCCGACTCACCCGAACTCCGGGCGGCGGCGGAGCGGAACGGGGTCATGGTCCTGGTCGCCGCGCGCCCTACGGCTCTTGCAGACCTCGGCCGAGCCGACCTCGCCGTATTCGACGAGGCCGGCGAGTGCATCGCAACGGTGTGTGGAGGGCGGCTCCTCTACAGACGCCGCTAGGTTTTTAGGGGCGCGGGGCTGTGTCGATTTGCGGCTCCGCCGCGTGGGCGCGACCAGCGCCGCTCAGGCCAACACCCTTCTTTTGGGGGCGCGGGGAACTGCGCGACCAGCCACAGCGGACCGTAAGTCGGCGAACAACCAGTCACCCGGCAAACGCTTCCCCGAACGCGCCGGCCGACTGCGTCACCCCACTGCAGTCCGTAGCCGCGTCATCGTCCGAACTCCCGCTCGCACACTGCTGATCCCGGAACGTCGACCACATAGACACCCACGCGACCTTCTTCGACTCGGCGAACGTCCGCACCTGCGCCGCGTCCGAGAGCGAGAACGTCTCCCCGGAGACATCGTTCACCCCGATCATCGACGTGAGCGCCATCCCCTGCCAGGCCCCCGCGTCCGACAACCCGAACACCTTCTTCAGCTGGGTGTGCGTGGCCGTAGCGGACGTGATCGCGTAGTCGCCCATGTCAGCCGTGTACGACTCGCCGTAGTTCATCGTCATGATGTTGACCGTGGAGACGGCCACCGCGTTGTCGTTGGCGGACTCCAGCAGCGCCAGGCTGTCGGAGTCGAGACCGGACGGCATCACGGGCAGGGTGAAGGAGACCTTGAGGCCGGTGCGCTCCTTCTGGAGCAGGGCTATCGCCTTGGAGCGCAGGGCGACCGACGTCGAGTCGGTCAGCGCGTCGCCCTCGATGTCGAAGTCGGCCTGGGACGAACCCGCCGCGTCCAGCGCCTCGCCGTACGCCTTCGCGAGGGCCGTCGCGCTGGTGCAGGTCTCCGCCAGCTCCTTGCCGGACGCCCCGCCGAAGGAGATCCGGACCGTGGCCCCGGAGGTCTTCAGCGCCGAAATCCTGGACTTGACGGCCGAGTTGCCGATCGCGGTCGTACCGTTCCACGTCGGCGTGCACGTGCTCCCGCTCGCGATGGCGAAGGACAGGTTGTACGTCGACGGCGACCCCTTGCTGTCCATGTCCGCGGCCGTCGTGGCGCTGACGTACGGGGCGTAGGACGTGGTCGACGACGAGCCCGACGAGGCGGACGACGACGGCGTCGACGACGGTGTGGACGTAGCGCTCTCCGTCTCTCCGGAGGACGAGTTCGACGAGTCACCGGAGCTGGAGGAGCATCCGGTGACCGCGAGGGCAAACAAGCAGGTGAGCCCGGCCGCCGGTTTCAGGAAACTCCTCATATGAGCATGCACCCTTTCCGTCTCGGGACGGTGATTTCTGTCTCAGGATGGAAACAGAGTCGGTTTCCGAAGGCTAAATGAAGCACATGGGGCTGTGTCTCACGAAGACAGAAAAAACATAGGAAACCCACGGGTATCGTTGCACGAAACGGTCAAGCCGGGCGGCGAAGCGGAAAATTGGGGACACTACTGACACCGGCCGCTCATAAGGCTTTTCCTGGGTTCTCTAAGGGAAGGCACAGGTTGCGACTTTTCTCTGGGCGGGCTCACAAGAGAATCAGAGTTTTGGTCACATAAAGGCGGCCTAATGTCTGGGGAATGCAATCCGAGTCCGCCATCGATAACCGCGCCTCTGCGCGGGGTCGCCGCCGCAAAGCCGGCAACGGGTCCGCTGAAGGTCCCGTGTTCGTTGACAACTCCGGCCGCCGGTCAAAAGTGCTGCGCCGGATCGGCCTCCTCATGGGCACCGTCTGCCTCGGGTACGCGTTCGTACTCGGCATGGCGTTCATGGGCTGGGGCATCTCGCTCAACCCCTCCTCGCTGCTGCCCTTCGGCGGCGGCCAGGCGGGTTCCGCTCCCGGCGGCGGCAACGCCCCCGACGGAGGCAGAGGCGGCGTAGCGCCCTCCGGTGTTCCGACCGGCGCCCCGACCGACATCCCCTCGGGCACCCCCACGGGTGCGGTCCCGTCGTCCTCAGCCACCGCACACTGACCGGAGCGCCCCCGCAGCCATGACTACGACGACTCCCTCGCGCGGGCGCCGACGCGCCCCGACCCGGATGGAACGCGCGGCCGGCAAGGCCTCCGCGCTCCAGCGACCCCGGGTGATTCTCGCCCTGCTGCTTCTCCTCGGCCTCACCTGCGTGATGCTGCTCGACGGCTACCTGCGCGCGGAAGTCGGCGGCGACGAACGCGTCCGGGACGGCGCGAGCGCCAACAAGGTCCCCGACAAGGTGCTCAACGGCGGCCCGATCCTGACCTTCCGGAACGGCAAGCCGGTCACCCAGACCATCCCGAAGAAGACCATCGTCCTCACCTTCGACGACGGCCCGAACCCCACCTACACGCCCACGGTCCTGAAGATCCTCAAGAAGTACGACGTTCCCGCCACGTTCTTCCTGGTGGGCTCGATGGTCTCGCGCTACCCGGACATCGTGAAGCAGATGGTCGCGCAGGGCAACGAGGTGGGCATCCACACGTTCACCCACGTCGACCTCTCCTACCAGAGCGACGCCCGCATCAAGCGCGAGATGGAGCAGACCCAGCTCGCGCTCGCGGGCGCGGCCGGCATCACCACCACGCTGTTCCGCGCGCCGTACTCCTCGGAGACGGACGCCATCGACAACTACAGCTACCCGGTCTACAAGAAGCTCGGCGCGTCCGGCTACACCAGCGTCTTCGTCGACACCGACAGCGACGACTGGAAGCAGCCCGGCGTCGCGAAGATCATCAAGTGGGCGACGCCGTCCGGGACTTCGGGTTCCTCGGTGCTGTTCCACGACGCCGGTGGTGTGCGTTCGCAGACCATGAAGGCGCTGCCCACGTACATCGCGAAGATGAAGGCGAAGGGCTACACGTTCACCACGGTGAGCGGCGCCATCGCCAAGAACAACTCCGCCACCCGGCCTGTCACGGGCACGGGCGCGGCAGCCGGGACGAGCACCGGCAACGTCGAGGCCGGCGCCCAGCCGTCCGCCGCACCCGGCGGCACCGGTGGGGCGGGCGGCACCGGCCGGACCCCGGTCGACTCGGCCGTCGGCGGCACCGGAACGGGCAACAACCGCAACGGCACCCGGCAGACCTCGGTCCTCCAGGGCGCCCACCGCGAGGCCACCGGCATGACCCTCTACGAGGGCAAGGCGCTCATCTACGCCGTCACCGTCGCCGAGTGGGTGGTGCCGGGACTCGCGGCCGGCCTCACCGTCGTCGGCGTCGCTGTCATGAGCCGCTTCGGGATGATGCTGATCCTCGCCCGGCGCCACTACAGACAGCGCAACAAACGCAGGTTCAGCTGGGGACCGACGGTCACCCGCCCGGTGACGGTGATCGTCCCGGCGTACAACGAGAAGGAGTGCATCGCCAACACCCTTGAGTCGCTGGCGAAGAGCACCCACCCGATCGAGGTCATCGTCGTCGACGACGGCTCCTCGGACGGCACCTCCGAGATCGCCCGCGAGGCGGCCCGCTCCTTCGGCATGACGAACGTCCGGGTCATCCGCCAGGAGAACGCGGGCAAGCCCGCCGCCCTCAACAACGGTGTGCGCAGCGCGAGTTACGACATCGTCGTGATGATGGACGGCGACACCGTCTTCGAACCCGACACCGTACGGCACCTCGTGCAGCCCTTCGCCGACCCCGAGGTCGGCGCGGTCGCGGGCAACGCCAAGGTCGGCAACCGCAACACGATCATCGGCGCCTGGCAGCACATCGAGTACGTGATGGGCTTCAACCTCGACCGCCGCATGTACGACCTGCTGCGCTGCATGCCCACCATCCCGGGCGCGATCGGCGCGTTCCGCCGCGAGGCCGTGCTCGCCGTCGGCGGCATGAGCGAGGACACCCTCGCCGAGGACACCGACATCACCATCGCCCTGCACCGCGAGGGCTGGCGGGTCGTCTACCAGGAGCACGCCAAGGCCTGGACCGAGGCCCCGGCCTCCCTCAAGCAGCTCTGGTCGCAGCGCTACCGCTGGTCCTACGGCACCATGCAGGCGCTGTGGAAGCACCGCAAGTCCCTTACGGACAAGGGTCCTTCGGGCCGCTTCGGCCGGGTCGGCATGCCGCTGGTGGTCATCTTCCAGATCATCACGCCGGTCTTCGCCCCGCTGATCGACGTCTTCACCGTCTACTCGATGATCTTCGTCGACTTCTGGGCGTCCCTCGCGATGTGGTTCGCGGTCCTCGGCATCCAACTCCTGTGCGCGGCCTACGCGTTCAGGCTGGACCGGGAGAAGTACCGCTACCTGCTGATGATGCCGCTCCAGCAACTGGCCTACCGCCAGATGATGTACCTCGTCCTCATCCACTCCAGCATCACCGCCCTGACCGGCGGCCGGCTGCGCTGGCAGAAACTCAAGCGCACCGGCGAGGTCGGCACACCGGCGGGGGCGAGCTGATGAGCTGGGAACAGCAACAACAACAGCAACAGCAGGGGTACGGGGGTGGCTACGGGCAACCGCAGCAGCCCCAACAGCCGTACGGCTACGACGGATACGGGCAGCCTCAGGCGTACGGCCAGCCCCAGCCCTACGTACAACACCCCTACGAGCAGCAGCAGTACGTCGACCACGGGCAGCCGCCGTACGCGACGGCGCCCCTGCCCGTCGTAGAACCGGAGCCGGCGCCCGAGCCCGAGCCGGTGGTCGAAGAGGTTGCCGAAGAGCCGACGCCCGTGCCCCAAAAGGTGGGCCGGGACCGGTACTTCGACACCTTGCGGGCCGTCGCGCTGGTCCGGGTCGTGACGTACCACACCTTCGGGTGGGCCTGGTGCGGGATGGTGTTCCCCTCGATGGGGATCATGTTCGGGCTGGCCGGGACGCTGATGGCGAAGTCGCTGGAGCGGCCGGCGTTCAAGGTGGTCAAGAGCCGGATGCGGAGGCTGCTGCCGCCGTTCTGGTTCTGGGGCTTCTTCGTGCTCGTGGCGATGATGATCCACGACTGGATGCCGGGCTGGCAGATCGTGTTCTGGATCGTGCCCGTCGGGGATCCGCCGGGCAACGCCTGGGGCACGCAGGCCTGGGAGATCCTCTGGTACCTGCGGACGTATCTGTGGTTCGTGATGCTCTCGCCGGTGCTGCTGTGGATCTTCCGCAAGGCGCCGATTCCGGTGCTGCTGCTGACACTTGTGCCGATCGTCGTCCTCAAGTACGTGTGGGCGGGGCCGGACAACCGCTTCGGCAACGCGCTCTGGGACCTGTCGACGTACCTCTTCTGCTGGATCCTCGGCTTCGCCCACCGCGACGGGGTGCTCCAGAAGCTGAAGCCCTTCCTGGTGGTGACCCTGTCGGTCGCCGCGATCGTCTTCGGCGGCTGGTACGCCTTCACGCACCAGGCCGAGGCCGGGACGTACGACCTGGACGAGAACCCGCTCGCCCAGACGTACTGGTCGGCCGGCTACGTCATGCTGCTGATGTGGGCCAAGGCCTACTTCAACATCGACTTCGCCTGGCTGACCCGGTTCAAGAAGCTCGACCGGATCGTCACGATCTTCAACTCGCGGGCCGTGACGATCTATCTCTGGCACGAGATCGCGCTGGTGCTCGCGGTGCCGCTGACCGACCAGTTCTGGAAGGTGCCCGCCTTCGAGAAGTGGCTGCCGCTGGGGAGCCAGTGGTTCATGTTCGGCATCGGCTGGATTCTCATCGCCGTCTTCATCGTGCTGTGCGGCTGGGTGGAGGACGTGGCGGCGAAGAAGAAACCGAGACTGCTGCCGTCGTGAGATTCCTTTTCGGTACGGGCGGTACGGGCCGGGCGCCTTCGGTGTGCCGGGCCCGTACTGCCACAATGGGCCCGTGACCCGCGCATCCCTGGACAAGCAGCCGCACGAAGTCGCCTCGATGTTCGACGACGTGGCGGAACGGTACGACCTGACCAACGACGTGCTGTCGCTCGGCCAGGACCGCCGATGGCGCAAGGAGGTCACGAAGGCGGTCGACGCCCGCCCCGCGCAGAAGATCCTGGACCTCGCCGCCGGTACGGCGACCTCGTCCCTCCCCTTCGCCCGCAGCGGCGCCTATGTCGTGCCCTGCGACTTCTCCCTCGGCATGCTCCAGGTCGGCAAGAAGCGCCACCCCTGGCTGCCGCTCACGGCCGGCGACGCGACGAAGCTGCCGTTCAAGGACGACACGTTCGACGCCGTGACCATCTCCTTCGGGCTGCGCAACGTGCAGGACACGGACACCGCGCTGCGCGAGCTGTACCGGGTGACCAAGCCCGGCGGCCGGGTGGTGATCTGCGAGTTCTCGCACCCCACGTGGGCGCCGTTCCGCACGGTCTACACCGAGTACCTGATGCGCGCGCTGCCGCCGGTCGCCCGGACCGTCTCCTCGAACCCGGACGCGTACGTCTACCTCGCCGAGTCCATCCGCGCCTGGCCCGACCAGCCCGCACTGGCCGAGCGGCTCCGTAAGGCCGGCTGGTCGAAGGTCGCGTATCGCAACCTCAGCGGCGGGATCGTGGCCCTGCACCGGGGTTTCAAGGACGGCGTGGGCTCCGCTACCTGATCACCGTCTCGAAGAACGCGTCGCCCGGCGGCTCGTCCAGCTCGCGCTGCATTCCGCCGCTCGGCGGCCGGGGGATGCGCGGCTCGCGCATACCGCCTCCGCCGTCTCCCTCGCCGAAGTCGAACCAGACGTAGATCACGGAGTCCCGCGGCACCTCGGCGTCGGGCTGCGGGTACTGCCGTACGACGTAGTCGACGACGGCGAGATGGAGGTCGGGCCGGTCCGGCGAGTTGATGAACAGCCCGCGCGACCGGGCCGTCTCGCGCGCGTCCACGGCCATCAGGCCGACGAGCCGTGGCACGCGCACTTCAGGTGTTTTGGGCGTTATACGCACAGATGTCACCCCCAGCGGTACCGGAAGGGTAACCCCGGTCCGGTGCCGACCGGAAGCGTCAAGTGTCGTTCTGTAGCGGATAGTTACTCTGAGTTACAGTTCGAGCCGGTAGCAGTGGCCCTCCTCCTCGCGCGAGGGCGTGGTGAAGACCTCGGCGAGATGCATGCCCAGCCGCTGGGTCACCGCGATGGACCGGGTGTTGCGGGCCAGCACCATCGCCACCACGCTCGGCACCCCGGCCGCCCGCACCCGCTCCAGGGTCGTCTCCGCGGCTGCCGTGACATACCCCTGGCCCCAGAACTCCCGCCCCAGCCGCCAGCCGATCTCGATCTCACCCTTCGGTCCCCAGTCCTGCGGCCAGGGCTGGGCGCCGGTGAAGCCGATGACGCGGTCCGACGCGTCGAGCATCGTCCACAGGCAGAAACCGCGCTCCGCGTCGTGCCGGCGCTGGCGGGCGGTGAGTTCCTCGTAGACGGACAGCTCCGCGGCTTTCCCGCCGTGGAACTCCATGACGTCCGGGTGGGCGAAGGCCTGGTGCCAGGCCACGGCGTCCTCGTCGGTCGGGACACGCAGCCGTACTGCGGGGAGAGCTCGGTTCACGGGGCAGCCCTTCAGCCTGGTGATCAGTGGCGCTGAATAGACTGCCCATGTCCAGTGCCGGTCGGCACGCAGATTCCGAACTTGGGGAGATCCCGCCGTGACCGAGCCCCTCTCCGAAAACACCGCCGACGTGATCGTCGTCGGCGCGGGGCCAGCCGGCTCCGCCACCGCCTATCACCTCGCCAAGTCCGGACTCGACGTACTCCTGCTGGAGAAGACCGAGTTCCCGCGCGAGAAGGTGTGCGGCGACGGACTCACCCCGCGCGCCACCAAGCAGCTCGTGGCCATGGGCATCGACATCTCCGAGGAGGCCGGCTGGCTGCGCAACAAGGGCCTGCGCATCATCGGCGGAGGCGTGCGACTCCAGCTGGACTGGCCGGAACTCGCCTCCTTCCCGGACTACGGCCTCGTCCGCAAGCGCGACGACTTCGACGAACAACTCGCCCACAACGCCCAGAAGGCGGGCGCCCGTCTCTACGAGCGCTGCAACGTCGGCGCCCCGATCGTCGACGAGCGCACCGGCCGGATCACCGGCGTCAACGCCAAGCTCGGCGAGGAGAAACGCGAAGTCACCTTCCACGCGCCCCTGGTGGTCGCGGCCGACGGCAACTCCACCCGCCTCTCCCTCGCGATGGGCCTGCACCGCCGCGAGGACCGCCCGATGGGCGTGGCGGTCCGGACGTACTTCACCTCGCCCCGCCACGAGGACGACTACCTGGAGTCCTGGCTGGAACTGTGGGACCGCCGCGGCGCCGAGGACCGCCTGCTGCCCGGCTACGGCTGGATCTTCGGCATGGGCGACGGCACCTCGAACGTCGGCCTCGGTGTCCTCAACACCTCTGATTCCTTCAAGGAGTTGGACTGGCGCGAGGTGCTCAAGGCCTGGTGCGCGTCCATGCCCGAGGACTGGGGTTACACCCCCGAAAACATGACCGGCCCGATCCGCGGCGCCGCCCTCCCGATGGCCTTCAACCGTCAACCCCACTACACGAAGGGGTTGTTGCTGGTCGGCGACGCCGGCGGCCTGGTGAACCCCTTCAACGGCGAGGGCATCGCCTACGCCATGGAGTCCGGCCAGATCGCCGCCGACGTCATCGTCCAGGCCCACGCCCGCCCGACCCCCGCGAGCCGTGAACTCGCCCTGCAGCGCTACCCGCAGGTCCTCAAGGACACCTACGGCGGCTACTACACGCTGGGCCGCGCCTTCGTGAAGCTCATCGGCAACCCGAAGGTCATGAAGATCGCGGCCCAGCGCGGTCTGACGCACCCCCTGCTGATGAAGTTCACCCTGAAGATGCTGGCCAACCTCACCGACCCCACGGGCGGCGACGCGATGGACCGCATCATCAACGGGCTGAGCAAGGTGGCGCCGAAGGCGTGACCGTGGGTGCGATCAGCCGCTGAGCGCGGCTGTCTTGGCGGCCCGGCGCGCGAACACCTCGTCGCGCCGGTCCGCCACCTGCCGCAGCGCCTCCTTGCGGTCCCGCTTGGAGAGCCGGTCCAGGTACACCTGACCGTTGACGTGGTCGGTCTCGTGGGCGAGGCAGCGCGCGAAGTACCCCGTGCCCTCGATCACCAGCGCGTTGCCGTCCTTGTCGAGCCCGCGCACCACGGCCCGGTCCGGACGCGGTACGTCCATCACGGCGCCCGGCACCGACAGGCAGCCCTCGCCCTCGTCGAGCAGCCGGCGCCCGGCCGGGTCGAGCGGGTCGAGGACCGGATTGACGATGTGTCCGACATGCCGGACACCATCGTCATCGGGGCAGTCGTACACGAACAGGCGCAGATCGACGCCCACTTGGTTGGCCGCGAGGCCGGCTCCTTCGGCGACGTACATGGTGAGGAACATGTCGTCGATGAGTGCGGCGAGGTCGGGCCCGAACTCGGTCACGTCCCGGCTCGGCCGGTGCAGGACCTCTTCGCCGACCTCGGTGACGCGTCGCACGGACCCGCGTCCGGCCTCGGGCGCGGGCCGGGGGTAGGAGTCGACGGGGCTGCCCTGGACGAAGACACGTGGCATGGCTTGCTCTCCTCATGTTTGGCGTCCGGCCGTCTGGTTAGCCGAACTTGAGAACCTTGAGAGGAGAGCCTTTCAGGAGAGTCGCGAACTCCGGTAGTGGGAACGCCCCGTGGGTCCGGGGCGACCGGAGGGTACGCCGAGGGGACCGCTGCCCCGAGCGGCAGCGGCCCCATGCTCACGGCGTCGTGCGCGGGTTCAGAGCACCCGCACCGCGCCGGTCGGCATGTCGTACGACAGCGGCCTCTCCACGATGCCGGTGGAGGGGTTCTGCGCGCCGACGAACATGCCGTCGCCCACGTACACCGCCACGTGGTAGGCGCTGCCTGCGCTGCCCCAGTACAGGATGTCGCCGGCCTGAAGGTTGCTCAGGGACACCTGAGTTCCCGCGGTCGACTGGTCCTGGGAGACACGCGGCAGGCTGATGCCCACCTGCTTGAAGGCGGCTCCGACGAGTCCGGAGCAGTCGTACGCGCTGGGGCCGGTGGCGCCCAGGACGTACGACTTGCCGATCTGCGCCTTCACGAAGGCCACGATGGTCGCGGCCGAACCGGTCGCCGTCGACGAGCTGGTGCTCGTGGATGCGCTCGTCGTCGCCGTAGAGGCCAGGGTGGTCCTCTGGGAGCTGCGTGAGGCTGCCTGCGCCGCAGCGTCCTTACGAGCGGCCTCCTGGGCCTTCTTCTTGGCCTCCGCCTTCTTCTTGGCGACCGCGAGGTCCGCCTTGGCCTGCTTCGCGGCGTTTGCGGCTGCCGTGTCGCGCTCGGCCTGCAGCTGGTAGTTCGCCGCGGCCTGCTGCGTGGCCTCGGCGGACTGGGCGACCTGCGTGGACAGGTCGGCCGTCAGGGTGGGCAGTTGCAGGGTCTGCGTCGTCTCGGCAGCGTTGGCCGAGGCTGCACCAGCCGCCGCCATGCTGAGAACGCCACCGGCAACCCCGGCACGCACGGCGATGTTCGTCGTCGCGCTGCGGCGGGGTTTCCGGTGGCTGCGTATGTGAGCGGTGTGGGACATGAGACCAACCGGTATCAGGGGCTCCTCCATACCTTCAAGAAACGTGTGCTGCGCCACAATTGTTCAACGGGCACCATCAACCCCTGGTGTCTCGTTCCTTATTGACGCCGTAACGGACATTGCGGACCTGGGCGATCAGGCCCGTGATCACGGCCTTTCGTCGGTACGCCCGAATTGCCCGTCACCTACCACCTGTTGGGACAGGTGGCCAAGCCCCGTTCTCATGCGCCTCTCATGAGTGTGGCGGAGGTCACGGAACGGTTACCGGAATGCGTGCGTCCTGCGTGGGTACCGCGAGCGAGTGACTTCGTGAACGCGTGCACGCGTCCACACCGTGCCGCGCGCCTCCCCCTGATGTGTGAACGGGCTTCCACTATCAAGCCGCCGCGTCCAACTCCAATTTGCATGCAAGGGAAGCCTCTTGATATTGAGATGCCACCCTCGGCCTGCGATGACGAGCGGAAATGTCACCTCTGGTGATCAGTCGGACGCTTCACGTGCGAAGATCACCGCCCGCCCGACTTGATGATCCACCGTCAGGTGGTGGAGATCACAAAGCTTGTGTAATACCCCGTGTCGCAGATCACAGAGCGCCGGGCATAAGATGCGAGGCAGTTGGGCTTGTGACCTGCTTCACATGTTCTCGATCTTCGTTGGGACGAACGGGGGTTGAGCGGCGCGTGAGCCGGAAGCGGACCCGATGCCATCGCCAGCAGTCAGTGCCGACTGAGAGGAGCGAGGAGCGGTGAACGCGTATGCGCCCATCCTCGTACTGGGAGCCCTCGGGGCAGGCTTTGCGATCTTCTCCGTGGTCATGGCCACGCTGATCGGTCCGAAGCGATACAACCGGGCCAAGCTCGAAGCGTACGAGTGCGGTATCGAGCCGACCCCCACGCCGGCCGGCGGCGGGCGCTTCCCCATCAAGTACTACCTGACGGCGATGCTCTTCATCGTCTTCGACATCGAGATCGTCTTCCTCTACCCCTGGGCCGTCACCTTCGACGCCCTGGGTGTTTTCGGGCTCGTGGAGATGCTGCTCTTCGTGCTCACCGTCTTCGTCGCGTACGCGTACGTATGGCGGCGCGGCGGCCTGGAATGGGACTGAGGGGCCTTTAACTCATGGGACTCGAAGAAAAGCTGCCGAGCGGTTTCCTGCTGACCACCGTCGAGCAGGCCGCGGGCTGGGTGCGCAAGGCGTCCGTCTTCCCGGCCACGTTCGGACTCGCCTGCTGCGCCATCGAGATGATGACGACCGGCGCCGGACGCTACGACCTGGCGCGCTTCGGCATGGAGGTCTTCCGCGGATCTCCCCGCCAGGCGGACCTGATGATCGTCGCGGGCCGGGTCAGCCAGAAGATGGCGCCGGTGCTGCGGCAGGTCTACGACCAGATGCCGAACCCCAAGTGGGTCATCTCCATGGGCGTCTGCGCCTCGTCGGGCGGCATGTTCAACAACTACGCGATCGTGCAGGGCGTCGACCACATCGTCCCGGTCGACATCTACCTCCCGGGCTGCCCGCCACGGCCCGAGATGCTGCTGGACGCGATCCTCAAGCTCCACCACAAGATCCAGACCTCCAAGCTCGGTGTGAACGCCGAGGAGGCTGCCCGTGAGGCGGAGGAAGCGGCGCTCAAGGCACTGCCCACCATCGAGATGAAGGGCCTGCTGCGGTGAGTGACGCGAACGGCACCAACGGAGCCGACCCGGAGCAGGACCCGGGCGACTCCAACCTCCCCGGCCAGCGCGGCGAGGGCGAGGAGATCCGCGTCCAGCGCGGCATGTTCGGCGCCAACAACGGCGGCGACACCTCCGGTTACGGCGGCCTGGTCCGCTCGGTCCGCCTGCCGGGCGAGACGAGCCGGCCCTACGGCGGCTGGTTCGACGAGGTCGCCGACGAACTGGAGGGCGCCCTGGAGGAACAGGGCCTGCTGCCCGGCAACGCGATCGAGAAGACGATCGTCGACCGCGGTGAACTCACCTTCCACATCGAACGCGAGCACCTGGTCCGCGTCGCCCAGACCCTGCGCGACGACCCGGCCCTGCGCTTCGAACTCTGCACCGGCGTCAGCGCGGTCCACTACCTGCACGACAAGGGCCGCGAGCTGCACGCCGTCTACCACCTGCGCTCGATCACCCACAACCGGCTGATCCGCCTCGAAGTCAGCGCCCCGGACAGCGATCCGCACATCCCGTCCCTGGTCCCGGTCTATCCGACCAACGACTGGCACGAGCGCGAGACCTACGACTTCTTCGGCATCGTCTTCGACGGTCACCCGGCCCTGACGCGGATCATGATGCCGGACGACTGGCAGGGCCACCCGCAGCGCAAGGACTACCCCCTCGGCGGCATCGCCGTCGAGTACAAGGGCGCCCAGATCCCGGCTCCGGACCAGCGGAGGTCGTACTCGTGAGCACGCAGTCAGCATCCGCTCGGGAAACCACCGAGGGCACCGTATATACGGTCACCGGTGGCGACTGGGACGAGGTGGTCCAGTCCGCGGCCAAGGCCGACGACGAGCGCATCGTCGTCAACATGGGGCCCCAGCACCCCTCCACGCACGGTGTGCTCCGTCTGATCCTGGAGATCGACGGCGAGACGGTCACCGAGGCCCGCTGCGGCATCGGCTACCTGCACACCGGTATCGAGAAGAACCTCGAATACCGCACGTGGACGCAGGGCACCACGTTCGTGACGCGCATGGACTATCTGACGTCCTTCTTCAACGAGACCGCCTACTGTCTCGCCGTCGAGAAACTCCTCGGCGTCGAGGACCAGATCACCGAGCGGGCGAAGATCATCCGGGTGCTCCTGATGGAGCTGAACCGCTTGTCCTCCCACCTGGTGTGCATCGCCACCGGCGGCATGGAACTCGGCGCCACCACGATCATGATCTACGGATTCCGCGATCGTGAAATGATTCTCGACATCTACGAGCTCATCACGGGCCTGCGGATGAACCACGCGTACATCCGCCCCGGCGGACTCGCCCAGGACCTGCCGCCCGGCGCGGTGGACCACATCCGCGAGTTCGTGAAGAAGATGAAGAAGAACCTCCCCGAGTACGACAAGCTCGCCACCGGGAACCCCATCTTCAAGGCCCGTATGCAGGACGTCGGTTACCTCGACCTGGCCGGCTGCATGGCCCTCGGCGCCACCGGCCCGATCCTGCGCTCGACGGGTCTGCCGCACGACCTGCGCAAGGCGCAGCCGTACTGCGACTACGAGACGTACGACTTCGACATCCCGACCGCCGACACCTGCGACTCCTACGGCCGCTTCCTCATCCGCCTGGAGGAGATGCGCCAGTCGCTGAGGATCGTCGAGCAGTGCCTGGACCGGCTGCAGCCCGGCCCGGTCATGGTCGCCGACAAGAAGATCGCCTGGCCCGCCCAACTCGCTCTCGGGCCGGACGGGTTGGGCAACTCGCTCGACCACATCAAGCAGATCATGGGCACCTCCATGGAGGCCCTGATCCACCACTTCAAGCTGGTGACCGAAGGCTTCCGCGTCCCGCCGGGACAGGCGTACGCGGCGGTCGAGTCGCCCAAGGGCGAACTCGGGGTGCACGCCGTGTCCGACGGAGGCACCCGCCCCTACCGGGTCCACTTCAGGGACCCGTCCTTCACCAACCTTCAGGCCATGGCGGCGATGTGCGAGGGCGGCCAGGTCGCCGACGTCATCGTCGCCGTCGCGTCCATCGATCCCGTGATGGGAGGCGTCGACCGGTGACCACCAGTTCTTCGGAGCAGGGCGTCAGTCTGGGCATGCCCCAACTGCCCGCGCCCGCCTACCCGGACGACGTCCGGGCCCGACTGGAGGCCGACGGGCGGGAGATCATCGCCCGCTACCCGGACTCCCGCTCGGCCCTCCTGCCGTTGCTGCATCTCGTGCAGGCGGAGGAGGGGCATGTCACGCGCACCGGGCAGCAGTTCTGCGCGACCCTGCTGGGCCTGACGACGGCCGAGGTCGCCGCGGTGGCGACCTTCTACTCGATGTACCGGCGCCGGCCGAGCGGTGACTACCAGGTCGGGGTCTGCACCAACACCCTGTGTGCGGTGATGGGCGGCGACGCGATCTTCGAGTCCCTCCAGGAGCACCTGGGCGTCGGCAACGGTGAGACCACCGACGACGGCAAGGTCACTCTGGAGCACATCGAGTGCAACGCGGCCTGCGACTTCGCGCCGGTGGTGATGGTCAACTGGGAGTTCTTCGACAACCAGACCCCGGCCAGCGCCCGGCGCCTCGTCGACGACCTGCGCACGGGCGCTCCGGTCGAGCCCACGCGCGGGGCGCCGATGTGCACCTTCAAGGAGACCGCGCGGATCCTCGCCGGCTTCCCCGACGAGCGGCCAGGGGCCGTCGAGGCGAGCGGCGGTGCGGGACCCGCGTCGCTGGTGGGCCTCCGCCTGGCCAGGGGAGAGACCGCACCCGCGCGCGTGGTCCATCCGCGGGGCTCCTCGGCGCCGCAGGACCAGTCGCCGACGACCGAGCACCTCAGTTCGCACGATGCGCCGCAGGACACGTCGGCCTCGGATCCCGCCCACCCGGCGGGGCCTGTCGCCGAGGAGGGGGAGTGATGACCTTGGCACCCGAACTGAAAGACCACAGCCCCGAGAAGTTGCTCGCACCCGTACTGTCGGCTTTCTGGGACGAGGACAAGTCCTGGAGTCTGGACGTCTACAAGAGGCACGAGGGATACGAGGGGCTCCGCAAGGCGCTCGCCATGTCTCCGGACGACCTCATCGCGTATGTGAAGGACTCCGGTCTGCGCGGTCGCGGTGGCGCCGGCTTCCCCACCGGAATGAAATGGCAATTCATTCCCCAAGGGGATGGAAAACCACACTATCTAGTTGTCAACGCCGACGAGTCGGAGCCGGGAACCTGTAAGGACATCCCGCTCCTCTTCGCGAACCCGCATAGCCTCATCGAGGGCATTGTCATCGCGTGTTATGCCATCAGGTCGTCGCATGCCTTCATCTATCTGCGTGGTGAAGTCGTCCCCGTTTTGCGGCGGTTGCACGAGGCCGTACGCGAGGCGTACGAGGCGGGCTACCTCGGCGAGAACATCCTGGGCAGCGGACTCGACCTCCAGCTCACCGTGCACGCGGGCGCCGGCGCGTACATCTGCGGTGAGGAGACCGCGCTGCTCGACTCGCTCGAAGGCCGCCGTGGTCAACCGCGGCTCCGTCCCCCTTTCCCTGCGGTCGCGGGCCTCTATGCGTGCCCGACTGTGGTGAATAACGTCGAGTCGATCGCGTCAGTTCCCGCCATTCTGCAAAAAGGCAAGGAATGGTTCAGGTCGATGGGCAGCGAGAAGTCTCCGGGCTTCACGCTCTACTCGCTCAGCGGCCATGTCACCAGTCCCGGTCAGTACGAGGCGCCGCTCGGCATCACCCTCCGTCAACTGCTCGACATGAGCGGCGGCATGCGGGCCGGGCATCGCCTCAAGTTCTGGACGCCGGGCGGGTCTTCCACGCCGATGTTCACCGACGAGCACCTCGACGTCCCTCTTGACTACGAAGGAGTGGGCGCCGCGGGTTCCATGCTCGGCACCAAGGCTCTGCAATGTTTCGACGAGACGACCTGCGTCGTGCGCGCCGTCACCCGCTGGACCGAGTTCTACGCCCACGAGTCCTGCGGCAAGTGCACCCCGTGCCGTGAAGGGACGTACTGGCTCGTGCAGTTGCTGCGCGACATCGAGGCCGGCAAGGGCGCCATGTCCGACCTCGACAAGCTGAACGACATCGCCGACAACATCAACGGCAAGTCCTTCTGCGCCCTCGGCGACGGCGCCGCCTCGCCGATCTTCTCCTCGCTCAAGTACTTCCGCGAGGAGTACGAGCAGCACATCACGGGCCGGGGCTGCCCCTTCGACCCGGCCAAGTCCACGGCCTGGGCCGACCGCACGGAGGTGAACGCATGACGGTACAGCAGTCGACTAGCGGCTCCGCCGCGGGCTCACGCTCCTCCGGAGGGAGCGACGCGGCGGTCCCGCCCGAGGATCTCGTCTCGCTGACGATCGACGGCGCCGAGATCAGCGTGCCCAAGGGCACTCTGGTCATCCGCGCCGCCGAGCAACTCGGCATCGAGATCCCCAGGTTCTGCGACCATCCCCTCCTCGACCCGGTCGGCGCCTGCCGCCAGTGCATCGTCGAGGTCGAGGGCCAGCGCAAACCGATGGCGTCCTGCACGATCACGTGCACGGACGGCATGGTCGTCAAGACCCAGCTCACCTCGCCCGTCGCGGAGAAGTCCCAGCACGGCGTGATGGAGCTGCTCCTCATCAACCACCCGCTGGACTGCCCGGTCTGCGACAAGGGCGGCGAGTGCCCCCTGCAGAACCAGGCGATGTCCCACGGCAACGCCGAGTCCCGCTTCGAGGGCAAGAAGCGGACCTACGAGAAGCCCGTCCCGATCTCCACCCAGGTGCTGCTGGACCGCGAGCGGTGCGTGCTGTGCGCGCGCTGCACCCGCTTCTCCAACCAGATCGCGGGCGACCCGATGATCGAGCTCCTGGAGCGGGGCTCGCTCCAGCAGGTCGGCACCGGTGAGGGCGACCCCTTCGAGTCGTACTTCTCCGGGAACACCATCCAGATCTGCCCGGTGGGCGCGCTGACCTCGGCGGCGTACCGATTCCGCTCCCGCCCCTTCGACCTGGTCTCCACGCCCTCCGTGTGCGAGCACTGCTCCGGTGGCTGCGCGACCCGCACCGACCACCGGCGCGGCAAGGTCATGCGGCGCCTGGCCGCCGTCGACCCCGAGGTCAACGAGGAGTGGATCTGCGACAAGGGGCGCTTCGGCTTCCGGTACGCGCAGCAGCGCGACCGGCTGCAGACGCCCCTGGTGCGCAACGCGGACGGCGTCCTGGAGCCCGCGTCCTGGCCGGAGGCCCTGGAGGCCGCCGCCCAGGGGTTGTCGGCCGCGCGGGGCCGCACCGGTGTTCTGACCGGTGGCCGCCTCACCATCGAGGACGCCTACGCGTACAGCAAGTTCGCGCGCGTGGCGCTCGACACCAACGACATCGACTTCCGCGCGCGTGTGCACAGCAGCGAGGAGGCCGACTTCCTGGCCGCCCGGGTCGCCGGCCGCGGCCGGGACCTCGACGGCAACGGCGTCACGTACACCTCCCTGGAGAAGGCGCCCGCCGTCCTGCTGGTCGGGTTCGAGTCCGAGGAGGAGGCGCCCGGCGTCTTCCTGCGGCTGCGCAAGGCCTCGCGCACGCACGGGCAGCGGGTGTTCTCGCTCGCCACCCACGCCACGCGCGGACTGGACAAGGCGGGCGGCATCCTGCTGCCGGCCGCTCCCGGCACCGAGACCGAGTGGCTGGACGCGCTCGCCAGCGGGTTCGGTCTGGAGAACGACGGCGCCCGCGCCTCCGAGGCGCTGCGCACCGAGGGCGCCGTGATCGTCGTCGGCGAGCGGCTGGCCGCCGTCGCCGGGGGTCTCACCGCCGCCGTACGGGCCGCGTTCGCGACCGGTGCCCGGCTGGTGTGGATTCCGCGCCGGGCCGGGGAACGCGGGGCGATCGAGGCGGGCGCGCTGCCGTCGCTGCTGCCGGGCGGACGTCCGGCCACCGACCCACGCGCGCGTGACGAGGTCGCCGTCGCCTGGGGCGTCGCCGAACTCCCGCACCGCTACGGCCGCGACGCCGGCCAGATCGTCGAGGCCGCCGCCGGTGGTGAACTCCGGGCACTGCTCGTCGCCGGTGTGGAGCCGGGCGACCTGTCCGACCCGGCACGCGCGCGTGCGGCACTGCACGAAGTCGGCTTCCTGGTGTCGCTCGAACTGCGGCCCAGCGAGGTCACCGAACACGCGGACGTCGTCCTCCCGGTCGCGGCGGTCGCCGAGAAGGCGGGCGCCTTCCTCAACTGGGAGGGCCGGGTCCGCTTCTTCGACGCCGCGCTCAAGCCCGACCAGATGACCCGCACCCTCGCGCCGACCGACGCGCGCGTGCTGCACATGCTGGCCGACGCCATGGACGTACACCTGGGTCTGCCCGATCTGCGCACCACGCGCGCGGAGTTGGACCGGCTCGGGCCCTGGGACGGGCCGCGGGCCAGCGATCCGCTGGAGACCGCGGGCGTGCTGCCCCGGCCGGCCGCGGGGGAGGCCGTGCTCGCCGGGCACCGGCTGCTGCTCGACCAGGGCGCGCTCCAGGAGGGCGACGAAGCACTCGCGGGCACCCGGCACGCCGCCCACGCGCGCGTGTCGGCCGCCACGGCCGCCGAGGCGGGCGTCAAGGACGGTGACGCGCTCGCCGTGACCGGCGGCTCCGGAACGGTCGAACTCCCGCTGCGGATCACGGAGATGCCCGACCGGGTGGTCTGGCTCCCGCTGAACTCCACCGGCGGGGGCGTCGCCTCCGACACCGGGGCGCTGCCCGGCGCACTCGTCCGCATCGGCCCGGCCACGCTCGCGGGCGAGGCCCCCAAGGAGGTGGAGGCATGAGCCCGTACCCGTACCTCGCTGCCGAAGACCTCTCGATGTTCGGCCGCGACCCGTGGTGGCTGGTCGTCGTCAAAGCGGTGTTCTGCTTCGCGTTCCTGATGATCACCGTGCTGTTCTCGATCGTCTGGGAGCGCAAGGTCGTCGCCTGGATGCAACTGCGCATCGGCCCCAACCGGCACGGCCCGTGGGGCATGCTCCAGTCGCTCGCCGACGGCGTGAAGCTGATGCTCAAGGAAGACCTGATCGTCAAGCGCGCGGACAAGGTGATCTACGTCCTCGCGCCGATCATCGCGGCCATCCCGGCCTTCATGGCGATCGCGGTGATCCCCTTCGGGCCCGCCGACAACGAGGTCTCGATCTTCGGCCACCGCACCACGATGCAGCTCACCGACCTGCCGATCGCGATGCTCTACATCCTCGCGGTCGCCTCGGTCGGCATCTACGGCATCGTCCTCGCCGGCTGGAGTTCCGGCTCCACCTACCCGCTGCTCGGCGGCCTGCGCTCCTGCGCCCAGATGATCTCCTACGAGATCGCGATGGGCGCCGCGTTCGCCTCGGTGTTCCTCTACTCCGGGTCGATGTCGACCTCGACGATCGTTGAACAACAGCACGACCGCTGGTACATCATCCTGCTGCCGGTCTCCTTCATCATCTACATCATCACGATGATCGGCGAGACCAACCGCGCCCCCTTCGACATGCCGGAGTCCGAGGGCGACCTGGTCGGCGGCTTCAACACCGAGTACTCGTCCATCAAGTTCGCGCTCTTCATGCTCGCCGAGTACGTGAACATGGTGACGGTCTCCGCGGTGTCGACCACGCTCTTCCTGGGCGGCTGGCGGGCCCCGTGGCCGATCAGCTCCTTCTGGGAGGGCGCGAACCACGGCTGGTGGCCGATGCTCTGGTTCGTCATCAAGGTCCAGCTGCTGCTGTTCTTCTTCATCTGGCTCCGCGGCACCCTCCCGCGCGTGCGCTACGACCAGTTGATGAAGCTCGGCTGGAAGGTCCTCATCCCGGTCTCCGTGGTCTGGCTGATGCTCGTCGCGACCGTACGGACCCTGAAGAACGAGAACTACGACTTCGCCGACATCGCCCTCTACATCGGCGGCGGTGTGCTCGTCCTGCTGTTGCTGTCCTTCATCGCGGACATGTTCCGCCAGAAGGCCAAGGACGACGCGCAACTGGCCGAGGAACCCGCCGGGTTCGACGCGATGGCGGGCGGATTCCCCGTACCGCCGCTGCCGGGACAGGAGTTGCCACCGGTGCCTCGGCGCCCCTCGCGACGCGAGCGGGAGCTGATTGTCAGTGGTGGCTCGGATACTGGCAGTGACGGATCTCTGGATGGAAAGGAGGCGTCCGATGGCTGAGGAGCCCAAGGAGACCAAACCCGGTTTCCAGAACCCCGTGGCCGGCTTCGGCGTGACCTTCAAGGCCATGTTCAAGAAGCGGCTGACCGAGCAGTACCCGGAGCAGGAGAAGACCACAGCCCCCCGGTTCCACGGACGGCACCAGCTCAACCGCCATCCGGACGGCCTGGAGAAGTGCGTCGGCTGCGAGCTGTGCGCCTGGGCCTGCCCCGCCGACGCCATCTATGTGGAGGGCGCCGACAACACCGACGAGGAGCGCTACTCGCCGGGCGAGCGGTACGGCCGCGTCTACCAGATCAACTACGCCCGCTGCATCCTGTGCGGCCTGTGCATCGAGGCGTGCCCCACGCGCGCGTTGACGATGACCAACGAGTTCGAGCTGGCCGACACCAGCCGCGCGAACCTCATCTACACCAAGGAACAGCTGCTGGCGGGCCTCGACGACACCATGGTCGACAGCCCGCACGCCATCTACCCGGGGATGGACGAACAGGACTACTACCGGGGCCTGGTGACGGAGGCCGCACCGGGCACGGTGCCCCAAGTAGCCGTCTCCAAGGGCGAGAAGCCCGAAGAAGAGGGGGCGGAGGCATGAGCGCGCAGTTCGCCGCCGCCTACTCCACCTCCACCGGCGAGGCCTTCCAGTTCTGGGTCCTCGGCACGGTCGCGGTGATCGGCGCCCTGTCCACCGTCCTCATGAGGAGGGCGGTGCACAGCGCGCTCTCCCTCGCCGGGACCATGATCATCCTGGCGGTCTTCTACCTCGCCAACGGCGCCTACTTCCTGGGCATCGTGCAGATCGTCGTCTACACGGGCGCGATCATGATGCTGTTCCTCTTCGTGGTGATGCTGGTCGGCGTCACGGCCGCGGACTCCCTGACGGAGACCATCAAGGGCCAGCGCTGGCTGGCCCTTCTCTGTGGACTCGGCTTCGGCATCCTGCTGCTCGCGGGCATCGGCAACGCCTCGATCACGCAGTTCAACGGCCTGGGCACGGCCAACGCGAACGGCAACGTGGAGGGCCTGGCCGCCCTCATCTTCACGAAGTACGTGTTCGCCTTCGAGATCACCGGCGCCCTGCTGATCACGGCCGCCGTCGGCGCCATGGTGCTCACGCACCGCGAGCGCACCGAGCGGCCCAAGACCCAGCGCGAGCTGTCCGAGCAGCGCGTCCGCGAGGGCAAGCACCTCCCGCCGCTGCCCGCCCCCGGCGTCTACGCCCGGCACAACGCGGTGGACATCGCGGGCCTGCTGCCCGACGGCACCCCGTCCGAGCTCACGGTCAGCAAGACACTCCGTGACCGCGGCCAGATCCGTGACGTGTCCAGCGAGGCGCTCAACGACCTGCGGGCCCTGGAGCAGCGCGCCGAGGAGCGTCTGGAGCGCACCGAGATCGAGCCGGCGAACCTCAAGCGGACCGAGGAGGCGTCGAAGTGAACCCCGTCAACTACCTCTATCTCTCCGCCCTGTTGTTCACGATCGGCGCGACCGGCGTGCTGATCAGGCGGAACGCGATCGTCGTGTTCATGTGCATCGAGCTGATGCTCAACGCCTGCAACCTCGCGTTCGTCACCTTCTCCCGGATGCACGGCAACCTCGACGGTCAGGTCATCGCCTTCTTCACGATGGTCGTCGCCGCCGCGGAGGTCGTGGTCGGGCTCGCGATCATCGTGTCGCTGTTCCGTTCCCGCCACTCGGCCTCGGTCGACGACGCCAGCCTGATGAAGCTCTGAGGGGTCGCTGAATCGTGGAGAACCTGATTGCGCTGCTGGTAGCGGCGCCTCTGCTCGGAGCGGTCGTCCTGCTGTGCGGCGGCCGGCGGCTCGATGCCGTCGGCCACTGGATCGGCACGATCCTGTCGTCCGCCTCCTTCGTGATCGGTGTCGTCCTCTTCACCGACCTGCTGGGGAAGAACGCCGAGCACCGGACGCTCATGCAGCACCTGTGGACCTGGGTCCCCGTCGAGGGCTTCCAGGCGGACGTCACCTTCCGCCTCGACCAGCTGTCGATGACCTTCGTCCTGCTGATCACCGGTGTCGGCTCGCTGATCCACCTGTACTCGGTCGGGTACATGGAGCACGACGAGCGCCGGCGCCGCTTCTTCGGCTATCTGAACCTGTTCCTCGCGGCGATGCTGATCCTCGTCCTCGCCGACAACTACCTTCTCCTGTACGTCGGTTGGGAAGGCGTCGGTCTCGCCTCCTACCTGCTGATCGGCTTCTGGCAGCACAAGCCCAGCGCGGCCACCGCCGCGAAGAAGGCCTTCCTGGTCAACCGGGTCGGCGACATGGGCCTGTCGATCGCCATCATGCTGATGTTCACGACGTTCGGGACCTTCGCCTTCGGCCCGGTCCTCAGCCACGTCGGTGACGCCTCCGAGGGCAAGCTCACGGGCATCGCCCTGATGCTGCTGCTCGCCGCCTGCGGCAAGTCCGCCCAGGTGCCGCTGCAGTCCTGGCTCGGCGACGCGATGGAGGGCCCGACCCCGGTCTCGGCCCTCATCCACGCGGCGACCATGGTGACCGCGGGCGTGTACCTGATCGTCCGCTCCGGAGCGATCTTCAACGCCGCACCCGACGCCCAGTTGGTCGTCACCGTCGTCGGTGCCGTCACGCTCCTGTTCGGTGCGATCGTCGGTTGCGCGAAGGACGACATCAAGAAGGCCCTCGCCGGCTCGACCATGTCGCAGATCGGCTACATGGTCCTCGCCGCGGGCCTCGGCCCCATCGGCTACGTCTTCGCGATCATGCACCTGGTGACGCACGGCTTCTTCAAGGCCGGGCTGTTCCTCGGCGCCGGTTCGGTCATGCACGGCATGAACGACGAGGTCGACATGAGGAAGTACGGCGGCCTCAGGAAGTACATGCCGGTCACGTTCATCACCTTCGGCCTCGGCTACCTCGCCATCATCGGCTTCCCGGGCCTGTCCGGCTTCTTCTCCAAGGACAAGATCATCGAGGCGGCCTTCGCGAAGGGCGGCACCGAGGGCTGGATCCTCGGCGGCGCGGCCCTGCTGGGCGCGGCCATCACGGCGTTCTACATGACGCGCGTGATGCTGATGACCTTCTTCGGCGAGAAGCGCTGGCAGCCCGACGAGAACGGCAACGAGCCGCACCCGCACGAGTCCCCGAAGACGATGACGATCCCGATGATCGTGCTGGCCTTCGGATCGGTCTTCGCCGGCGGCTTCTTCGGCATCGGCGACCGCTTCCTGCACTGGCTGGAGCCCATCACCGGCCACGAGGAGGGCAACTCCCCGGTCAGCGCCCTGACGGTCACCCTGGCCACCATGGTCGTCCTGGTCATCGGCGTCGGGATCGCCTGGGCGCAGTACGGCCGCAAGCCGGTCCCGGCCGTCGCCCCGCGCGGATCGCTGCTCACCCGGGCCGCCCGCCGCGACCTCCTCCAGGACGACTTCAACCACGTCGTCCTGGTGCGCGGCGGCGAGCACCTCACCCGCTCCCTGGTCTACGTCGACCACACCCTGGTCGACGGCGTCGTCAACGGCACGGCGGCCTCCATGGGCGGCCTCTCCGGAAGGCTGCGCAAGCTGCAGAACGGCTACGCGCGGTCGTACGCGGTCTCGATGTTCGGCGGTGCGGCCATCCTCGTCGCCGCGACCCTGCTGATGAGGGCGGTCTGATACCGATGTCCTTTCCCCTCCTGACAGCGACGGCGGCGCTCCCGGCCCTCGGGGCGGTGGCCACGGCCGCCGTCCCGGCCGCCCGGCGCACCGCCGCGAAATGGCTGGCGCTGCTCGTCTCGCTGGCGACGCTCGCGCTGGGCATCACCATCCTGGTGCGCTTCGACCCCGGCGGCGACCGCTACCAACTCACCGAGTCCCACGCCTGGATCGCCGACTTCGGGGTCCGCTACGAGCTGGGTGTGGACGGCATCGCGGTCGCGCTCATCGCGCTCACCGCCCTGCTGATCCCGTTCGTGATCCTGGCCGGCTGGCACGACGCCGACCCCCTGGAGACGGGCAACAAGCGCTGGCGGCCCACCCAGGGCTTCTTCGCTCTCATCCTTGCGGTGGAGGCGATGGTGATCATCTCCTTCGAGGCCACCGACGTCTTCCTCTTCTACATCTTCTTCGAAGCCATGCTGATCCCGATGTACTTCCTCATCGGCGGCTTCGGGGACAGCGCCCACGAGCACGGCGACGAGGCGGCGGCCACCCAACGGTCGTACGCCGCCGTCAAGTTCCTGCTCTACAACCTGGTCGGCGGGCTCATCATGCTGGCGGCCGTGATCGGCCTCTACGTAGTCGCCGGGAACTTCTCGCTCGCGGAGATCGCGCAGGCGCGGGCCAACGGCACGCTGCACATGGCGACCAACACCGAACGCTGGCTGTTCCTCGGCTTCTTCTTCGCCTTCGCGGTGAAGGCGCCGCTGTGGCCGCTGCACACCTGGCTGCCCAACGCGATGGGCGAGGCGACGGCGCCGGTCGCCGTACTGATCACGGCAGTTGTCGACAAGGTCGGCACCTTCGCGATGCTCCGCTTCTGCCTCCAGCTGTTCCCGAACGCCAGCAAGTGGGCCACGCCCGTCATCCTCGTCCTCGCCGTGATCAGCATCATCTACGGCGCGCTGCTCGCGGTCGGGCAGCGGGACATCAAGCGGCTGGTGGCGTACGCGTCGATCTCGCACTTCGGGTTCATCGTGCTGGGCATCTTCGCGATGACCAGCCAGGGCCAGTCCGGCGCGACGCTCTACATGGTCAACCACGGCATTTCCACGGCCGCGTTGATGCTCGTCGCCGGCTTCCTGATCTCGCGGCGCGGCTCGCGTCTGATCGCCGACTACGGAGGGGTGCAGAAAGTCGCCCCGGTGCTCGCGGGCACCTTCCTGATCGGCAGCCTGGCCACGCTCTCGCTGCCGGGACTCGCGCCCTTCGTGAGCGAGTTCCTCGTCCTGGTCGGCACGTTCTCGCGCTACCCGGCGATCGGGATCATCGCCACCTTCGGCATCGTCCTCGCCGCGCTCTACACCCTCGTCCTCTACCAGAGGACGATGACCGGTCCGGTGAAGCCCGAGGTCGCCTCGATGCCGGACCTGCGCCCGCGTGAACTCCTGGTCGTCGCCCCGCTGATCGTGCTGTTGATCTTCCTGGGCGTCTACCCGAAGCCCGTCACGGACATCGTGAACCCGTCGGTCAAGCAGACCTTGTCCGACGTGCACAAGAAGGATCCCAAGCCCTCGGTGGAGGCGGCCAAGTGAGCGCAACAGCCGTCCACAGCCTGTGGACAACGGCGGCAACCGCGGCCGACCCGATCTCCAAGATCGACGCGCCGAAGATCGAGTACGGGCAATTGTCGCCCACCTTGATCATCCTCGGCGCGGCCCTCATCGGGGTGCTGGTCGAGGCGTTCGTCCCGCGCAAGTCCCGTTACTACGCCCAGGTGTTCGTGTCCGCCGTAGCGCTCTGCGCCGCCTTCGCGGCGGTCGTGGCGCTCGCGGCGGACGGGTACGGCACCACCAAGGCGCACATCGCGGCGATGGGCGCGATCGCGGTCGACGGACCGGCCCTGTTCCTCCAAGGCGTGATCCTGCTGTCCGGACTGGTCGGCCTGTTCACCTTCGCGGAACGGCGACTCGACCCCGAGGCGCACGGCAACCGGGTCGACTCGTTCGCCGCCCAGGGCGCGTCCGTACCCGGCAGCGACAGCGAGAAGGCGGCGATCAAGGCCGGGTTCACCACCACGGAGGTGTTCCCCCTCCTGCTGTTCGCGGTCGCCGGAATGCTCGTCTTCCCCTCCGCCAACGACCTGTTGACCCTGTTCGTCGCCCTGGAAGTCTTCTCCCTCCCGCTCTACCTCCTCTGCGCCCTGGCCCGCCGCAAGCGGCTCCTGTCGCAGGAGGCCGCGGTCAAGTACTTCCTCCTCGGCGCCTTCGCCTCCGCGTTCACCCTGTTCGGCATCGCGCTGCTCTACGGCTACGCGGGCTCGATGTCGTACTCCACGATCGCGCAGGTCGTCGACGGCTCCATCACCAACATCAACCCGGCCCTCGCCGACACCATGGGCAACGACGCGCTGCTCCTCATCGGCGGCGCGATGATCGTCATGGGGCTGCTCTTCAAGGTGGGCGCGGTCCCGTTCCACATGTGGACGCCCGACGTCTACCAGGGCGCGCCGACCCCGGTCACCGGCTTCATGGCCGCCGCGACCAAGGTCGCCGCCTTCGGAGCACTGCTCCGCCTGCTCTACGTCGTGCTCCCGGGCCTGCGCTGGGACTGGCGGCCCGTCATGTGGGGCGTGGCGATCATCACGATGCTGGGCGGCGCGATCGTCGCGATCACCCAGACCGACATCAAGCGGCTCCTGGCGTACTCGTCGATCGCGCACGCGGGCTTCATCCTCGCGGGCGTCATCGCGACCACCCGGGACGGCGTCTCGTCCGTGCTCTTCTACCTGGGCGCGTACTCGTTCGTGACGATCGGCGCGTTCGCGGTCGTCACCCTCGTACGGGATGCGGGCGGCGAGGCGACGCACCTGTCGAAGTGGGCGGGGCTCGGGCGGAGGTCGCCGTTGGTCGCGGCCGTGTTCGCGGTGTTCCTGCTGTCCTTCGCGGGCATCCCGCTGACGGCCGGCTTCGCCGGGAAGTTCGCCGTGTTCAAGGCGGCGGCGGCCGGTGGCGCGGCACCGCTGGTCGTGGTCGGTGTGCTTTCCTCCGCCATCGCGGCGTTCTTCTACATCCGCGTGATCGTGCTCATGTTCTTCAGCGAGCCGAGGCCCGACGGCCCGACCGTCGCGGTCCCGTCTCCGCTGACCATGGCGACGATCGGGGTGGCCGTGGCGGCCACGCTCGTCCTCGGTGTGGCCCCGCAGTACTTCCTGCACCTGGCCAACCAGGCCGGGGTGTTCGTGCGCTGAGCACAGGCCGATGAGCCCATGCGCAAGGCCCCGGTTCGCTTCGAGCGAGCCGGGGCCTTCGCGTGTGCGCGGTCAGGCCGTGCGGTCAGGCCGTCGGGCAGATGACCTCGGGGTTCCACGCGGCGAACAGGCCGGCCGAGTTGGGCTTGTAGAGCCAGGCGTGCAGGGTGAAGTAACCGGGGAGCTGGTCCTTCTGGAAGGTCTGCCCGAACAGCGTCGGCGCGGTCGCCTGGCCCGTGTCCTTCACGACCCACTCCACCGCGACCAGCTTGCGTCCGTCGGTGAAGCCGGACCCGTCCGCGTACACGAGGGCCGCCGGCTTCTGCGGATCGACCGAGCCGATGTTCGCCGGGTTGACGTAGTGGTAGCCCATGCCGCCCTCGGTGGGGTCGGCGACGCAGGTGTCGGTGCGCGCGTATCCGCCGGCCGCCGCGAACCCTTCGTACCCGTACTTGGCGGTGGCCTGAGTCGTTCTGCTCAGCTGGGTCCACACGGACGGGTCGGGTTCGGGCGCGGCGTGGGCCGGGGCGGCGGTCAGCGCGAAGGCCGCGGCCGTCGCCGCCGCGAGGGTGGTCTTGACGGTGCTCCGCAGGGGCCGAGGGGACCGCGAGGACCGAGGGGACATGGTGGGGCTCCTTGGACTTTCGGGAGGCGTCCGCACGCACGGCGCGCCGTCCGTTCGGGGCGTGGCGGGCCTCCGCGGTCCCGCCCGAGCAGCATGTTCCGGCCGTATCCGTCGCGCCATGTGACGGGAGCCAATCGAATGACCACATTCGGTCACCGCCGCCAGCCTGTGGATAACTCCGACGCTGTCAGCGCGGAGCCCTATCGTGGACGCAGTGGTCGAGGGACGACGTACGGGGGACGAGCGATGCACGGGATGGGCGGGACGGTTGTGACGACCGAAGTACGGACGCCGGCGGCACAGGGCGAGAGCGAGGCGCTGGCCACGCTCCACCGGGTCTTCGGCTACGACAGCTTCCGCGGCGAGCAGGAAGAGGTCATCGAGCATGTGGTGGCGGGCGGCGACGCCGTCGTCCTTATGCCGACCGGCGGCGGAAAGTCGTTGTGCTACCAGATCCCGTCCCTGGTCAGACCCGGTACGGGAGTTGTCGTCTCGCCGCTGATCGCGCTGATGCAGGACCAGGTGGACGCGCTGCGGGCGCTCGGGGTGCGCGCCGGGTTCATGAACTCGACGCAGGACTTCGACGAGCGGCGCGTGGTCGAGGCGGAGTTCCTGGCGGGCGAGCTGGACCTGATCTATCTCGCGCCGGAGCGGCTGCGGCTCGACAACACGCTGGACCTGCTGTCGCGCGGCAAGATCTCGGTGTTCGCGATCGACGAGGCGCACTGTGTGTCGTCGTGGGGTCACGACTTCCGCCCGGACTATCTGTCCCTCTCGGTGCTCGGCGAGCGCTGGCCCGACGTTCCCCGGATCGCGCTCACGGCGACGGCCACGGACGCGACGCACAAGGAGATCACCCAGCGGCTGAACATGCCGACCGCCCGGCACTTCGTCGCGAGCTTCGACCGGCCCAACATCCAGTACCGGATCGTGCCGAAGGCCGAGCCCAAGAAGCAGCTGCTGAGCTTCCTGCGCGAGGAGCACGCGGGCGACGCGGGCATCGTGTACTGCCTGTCGCGCAAGTCCGTGGACACGACCGCCGAGTTCCTGTCGCGCAACGGCATCGAGGCGGTGCCGTACCACGCGGGCCTGGACTCGGGCACCCGCGCGGCACATCAGTCCCGGTTCCTGCGCGAGGACGGCCTGATCGTCGTAGCGACCATCGCCTTCGGCATGGGCATCGACAAGCCGGACGTACGGTTCGTCGCCCACCTCGACCTGCCCAAGTCGGTGGAGGGGTACTACCAGGAGACGGGTCGTGCGGGGCGTGACGGATCGCCCTCCACGGCGTGGATGGCGTACGGCCTGAACGACGTCATACAACAGCGCAAGATGATCCAGTCCAGCGAGGGCGACGAGGCGTTCCGCCGCCGGGCCGCCTCCCACCTGGAGGCGATGCTCGCGCTGTGCGAGACCGCGCAGTGCCGACGCGGCCAACTGCTCGCCTACTTCGGGCAGGACCCGGACGCTGCGGCCTGCGGCAACTGCGACACCTGCCTCACCCCGCCCGAGACCTGGGACGGCACGGTCGCCGCGCAGAAGGTGCTGTCGACGGTGGTGCGACTCCAGCGGGAGCGGGGCCAGAAGTTCGGCGCCCTGCAGATCGTCGACATCCTCATGGGGCGCCGGTCGGCCAAGGTGATCCAGTTCGACCACGACCAGCTGTCCGTGTTCGGCATCGGCCAGGACCTGGCCGAGGGCGAATGGCGGGGCGTCGTACGGCAGTTGCTGGCGCAGGGGCTGCTCGCGGTCGAGGGGGAGTACGGCACGCTGGTACTCACCGAGGCGAGCGGCACGGTGCTGCGGCGCGAGCGCGAGGTGCCGCTCCGCAAGGAGCCGAAGAAGCCTGCGGGCTCCTCGCGGTCGGGGTCCTCGTCCTCGGGCCGGGGCGAGCGCAAGGCCAAGGCCGCGGCGGTGGAGTTGCCCGAGTCGCTGCAACCCGCCTTCGAGGCCCTGCGCGCCTGGCGTGCGGAGCAGGCGCGGGAGCAGGGAGTTCCGGCGTACGTCATCTTCCACGACGCCACGTTGCGGGAGATCGCGACGATCTGGCCTACGTCCGTGGGGCAGCTCGGCGAGATCAGCGGGGTCGGCGAGAAGAAGCTGGCGACCTACGGGGAGGGCGTGATCGGGGTACTGGCGGGGCTGGGTGAGGCGCCGGCCGTTACTCCGACTTCGACGCCGGCTGCGGTGGAAGTGCCGGCGCCGGTACCGGCACCGGCGCGGGCACAGGCGTCGGCACCCGCTCCGGGTCGGGCGGCGAAGGATGTTGACCCCGGTGCGGATTACTGGCCGGAGATGGATGAGGAGCCGGAGCCCGAGGACTGGATGTAGGCGGTAGGGGCGGGACTGGGGTGTTGGGGCCCGGACAGGGGCATGGGTAGTTCCCGGTACGGCCCTCATCCCAGGGCGGTCAGGCTGGGGAGAGGGCGTCGGCGCAGTGCCGTGAGTCCAGGCTGCTCGGGCCAGGCTCCTCGGGTCGGGCCCCGCAGCGCCGGGGCCGTAGCTCGGTGCGTTCGGGTGGGCGCCGCCGGGCCGTCCCGTCGGGCGAGTGCGTCGGGCCGGAGCGTCGGGCCGGAGCGCCAGTCCGGTGCCGTGAGGCCGGGGCTGTCTGCCGTTGCCGTCAGGTCGGCGGTGTCGGCTGCTGCCGCCGGACACCGCTGTCGGGTCGCTGCCGTCTGCCCGGTGCCGTCGGCCGACTGCGGTCCGCCACAAGGTCGTTGACCCGGGACCACCTACCCAGTGCCGCCGGCCCGGGTGCGTCGGCGCGGAACCGTGAGCCCAGGTTCTCGGGCCCGGGGTGTGAGTTCAGGCCCTCAGCTCAGGGCCCTCAGCCCAAGGCCGTAAGCCCCGGTGCGAAGACGATCAGTAGGGGCAGCAAGGGGACCAGGGTCGCCACCGTCGTCGTCAGGGCTCGGTGGCGGCGGCCCAGCCTCGGGCGGGGGTCCAGGAGGCGGTTGACGCGTTCGCCCAGGAGGCGGTGGCTGGAGGCGCAGGAGAGGACGCCTCGGTGGTTGTTCAGTTCGATCAGGGCCAACGCCGTTGTCAGGTGGCCGCATTGGCGGGAGGCCGTGTCGTCGGCGGCCAGTTCGACCAGGCGGTGGGTCTGGTCGCAGAAGTGGGCGAACAGGGGGACGTGCGGGAAGCCCGAGGCCAGGGCGGTGGAGAGGTGCAGGAGCCAGTCGTGGTGGGCTCGGGCGTGGCCGCGTTCGTGGGTGAGGACCGCGTCCAGCTGGTGACCGGTAAGGCGGTGCAACGCGCCTGTGGTGACCACGAGTTGGGGTGGATGGCCGGGCATCCACCAGGCGTCCGGGTACTCGTCCTCCAGGACGAGCAAGGGGCCGCGTGCCGGGGGCAGGCCCGCCGGTAGGTCGGGGGCGCGTTCGCGGAGGTGGGCGCGGGCCTGGCCTCGGCGGCGGCGGGCCTCGGCGAGTTCGCGGGCCAGCATCGCGGTGGTCCAGGCGGCGCCGCAGGCCAGTGACAGCGTGAGGGCGACCGCCCAGACGGGGGCGGCGGAGAGGTCGTAGGCCGCGGTGACGGCCGGGGGAGCGGGGGCGAAGACATGATCGCGGACGGTGTGGAAGACGGCGGCGGCGCCCAGGACCAGGGCGGCCAGGCAGCACAGCAGGACCGTGGCGACCAGGCACTGCCACACCCACAGGCCGATGACGGGTTCCCGTTCGGGCCACAGCGCCCGGGTCAGCGCGCGTGGAGCCGGCACGGCGGCCGAGAGGGCGACGACGCTCAGCAGGAGCAGGCAGACAGTCATGCCATGGGCTCCGGATCCTGGTCAGCGGAACGAACGGAACGAACGGGGGGACCTGAAATCGCGGGTGCGGCTGTACCCGAGGGCCGGCACATGACGTGTGTGCTGCCCGCCGTCAGTATGACTGCACGGGCGGCTGGAGTCAGGTGTACAGAGACCACCGGACTCATCTCACCCGCCGGCCCCCACGCCTCGGACTCCGCCGACCCCGCCGACCCTCGCGCCTCAGTCCCGCGCCACGATCCGCCCCGTGACCTCGCCCAGTCCCACCCGCGTGCCGTCCGCCCCCGGGGCCCACGCCGACAGGGTGACCACATCCCCGTCCTCCAGGAACGTCCGCTTGCCATCCGGGAGTTCGAGGGGGTCGCGGCCGTTCCAGGTCAGTTCCAGCAGGGAACCCCGCTCGCGTTCCGTCGGGCCGCTGACCGTGCCGGAGCCGTAGAGGTCGCCGGTGCGGAGGGAGGCGCCGTTGGCCGTCATCTGGGCGAGTTGCTGGGCGGCCGTCCAGTACATGGTGGCGAACGGCGGCTCGGAGACCGTGTGGCCGTTGATCGCGACGGTGATGCGGAGGTCGTAGCCGCCGGGTTCCTCGGCCGCGTCGTCCAGGTAGGGGAGGAGGTCGTGGGTGCGCTCCGGCGGGGTTGCTCGCGACTCCTCCAGCGCGTCCAGCGGGGTGATCCACGCCGACACCGACGTGGCGAAGGACTTGCCGAGGAACGGGCCGAGGGGGACGTACTCCCAGGCCTGGATGTCGCGGGCCGACCAGTCGTTGAGGAGGCAGAGGCCGAAGACGTGTTCGCGGAAGTCGGCGAGCGGCACCGGCCTGCCCATCGTCGACGGCGCGCCGACCACGAAGCCGACCTCCGCCTCGATGTCCAGGCGGACCGACGGGCCGAAGACCGGCGCGGGGTCGGCCGGGGACTTGCGCTGGCCGGACGGGCGTACGACCTCCGTGCCCGAGACGACGACCGTGCCGGCGCGGCCGTGGTAACCGATCGGCAGGTGCTTCCAGTTGGGGGTCAGGGAGTCGGGGGCGTCGGGGCGGAAGATGTGGCCGACGTTCCGGGCGTGGTTCTCCGAGGCGTAGAAGTCGACGTAGTCCGCGACCTCGAAGGGGAGGTGCAGGGTCACGGACGAGAGGGGGTGGAAGTACGGCGTGATCGTGTCCTGGTGGGACGGGACCGTCACCCACGCGGTCAGCGCGCGGCGGACGTCGGACCAGGCCGTGTGGCCCGCCGCGAGCAGCGGGGTGAGGCTCGGGTGCGCGAGGAGGGAGACGTACGGCGAGCCGAGTGCCTCCGCTGCCGCGCCCGCGTCGAGCACGTGGTCGCCGAGCCGGACGCCGACCCTCCGTTCGTCCGAACCGACCGGCGAGAAGACGCCGTAGGGAAGGTTGTGCGGGCCGAAGGGGTCGCCCTCGGGAAGATCGAAGGGGGGCATGGGTGCTGCCTCACTCTCGTGCGTACTCGCATGTGGCCGCGCCACACGTTACGGGTGAGTTGCGGTAACCGGCAGTGTCTAAAGAGTTCGCAATGTCCGAATAGGCCTTGTCGGAGGAGGCAATTCCGGCTTAGCGTCCTTTGTGGGACATGGACGGGGTGGGTCCGGTCCGTAGGGGGGACACGTGGGGGGACCCGTGGCCAAGCGCACCAGCGGTGTGCCTTTCGAGGCCGACCGCGAAGTGCCGGGCCTGATCGTGAAGTTCGGCGACTATCCGCTGCATCACGGCGGGGTGGGCGCGATCCGGAGTCTGGGGCGCCTCGGCGTGCCGATGTATGCGATCACGGAGGACCGTTACACGCCGGCGGCCGCGTCCCGTTACCTGGAGCGCGCGTTCGTGTGGCCGACGACCGGCACGGAGGAACCCGGGCGACTGGTGGAGGGCCTGCTGCGCGTCGGGCGCCGTATCGGCCGGCCCGCGGTCCTCATCCCCACCGACGAGGAGGCCGCTGTCCTGATCGCCGAGCACCAGGACGTGCTCGGCTCCCGCTTCCTCTTCCCGCGGGTGGAACCGAAGTTGCCGCGTCACCTCGCGAGCAAGCAGGGCCTGCACGAACTCTGTGTGGAACACGGCATCCCCAGCCCCGCGGCGGCCTTCCCGCAGTCGTACGACGACATCGTCGACTTCGCCGAGAAGGCCCGCTTCCCGATCGTCGCCAAGAACAGGGAGGCATTCGTACGGCGCTCCCAGCCGGCCGTCAACGGTACGACGAAGATCACGACCCGCGAAGGGCTGCTCACGCTGGCCCGGGACTGGGGCGCGCACCCCGGCGTGATCCTCCAGGAGTACCTGCCGAGGGAGGACGCCGAGGACTGGATCGTGCACGCGTACTTCGACCAGGACTCGACCCCGCTCGCCATGTTCACCGGCGTGAAGGTGCGCTCCTGGCCGCCGCACGCGGGCATGACGGCAAATGCGTATGTCGTGGACAATCCGGAACTCGCGGACCTCGCCGCACGTTTCATCAAACAGATCGGCTTCACCGGAATCATCGACCTCGACCTGCGCTTCGACCGGCGCGACGGTCAGTACAAACTGCTCGACTTCAACCCCCGCATGGGCGCCCAGTTCCGGCTCTTCGAGAACGAGTCGGGGGTGGACGTGGTCCGCGCCATGCACCTCGACCTGACCGGCCGCTCCGTCCCGGAGGGGGAACAGCGCGCCGGCCACCGGTACATCGTGGAGAACATCGACCTGCCCGCCCTCCTCGCCTACCGCCGCAGCGGCTATACGACGCCGCACGCACCGGCGCGGGCGAGCGGGACGGAGCTGGCCTGGCTCGCGGGTGACGACCTGCGGCCGTTCTTCACGATGCTGGCCCGCTTCGTGCGGCCGGGCGCGAAGCATCTGTACCAACTGTGGCGCACCAACCGGCGCGGCAGCAGCACCAGCAGCGGTAAGCAGTAACTCCAGCTGCGAGCAAGTAGCGCAAGGGGCACGCGGGTTCGAGCAGCGGCCCCGGCACGAAGTGACGAATTGACGTCCTGGGGAGGGACTTCGTGATTCAACCGGTAGCAGTCATCGGCGCCGGGCCGTTCGGCCTTTCCACCGCCGCGCATCTGCGGGCGCGCGGCATTCCGGTCCGTGTCTTCGGCGAGCCCATGGTCAGTTGGCGTGACCACATGCCCGCCGGGATGCTCCTGAAGTCGACCCCCGCCGCCTCCAGCCTCGACGCCCCGCAGCCCGGCCACAACCTCGTCGACTACTGCGACGCGGCCGGCATCCCCCGCCTGGTCACCGACGAGGACATCATCCCGGTGGAGACCTTCATCGCCTACGGCGAGTGGTTCCAGCAGAAGCTGGTGCCCGAGTTGGAGCGGGTGCGGGTCGTCTCCGTGGACCGGAAGACGGGCGGCGGCTTCGAACTCAAGCTGGACTCGGGGGAGTTGTTCACGGCGAGGGCGGTCGTGGTCGCGACCGGCCTGTACGGCCTCGCCCACCTCCCGCCGGAGCTGGCCGCGGCGGCGGTCGACGGGCCCGCGCCCGCCGGTCCCGTCTCGCACAGTTCGCAGCACCACGACCTGAGCGGGTTCAAGGGCAAGGAGCTGATCGTCGTCGGCGCCGGTCAATCCGCCCTGGAGACGGCGGTGTTGGCGGCGGAGGCGGGCGCGAACGTGCGGATCGTCTCGCGCGGGCACGGCCGGGTGGCGTTCGGCGCACCTCCGTGGAAGCAGCCGAAGCTGCGCCCCGAGTCGCCGTTCGGGCGGGCTTGGTCGCTGTGGGCGCTGAGTTACCACCCCCAGCCGTACCGCTACCTCCCCGAGCAGGCCCGGCACTACCTGGTCCGCCGGGTGCTCGGGCCGCTCGGGGCGTGGTGGCTGCGCGAGCGGTTCGAGGGGAAGGTGCAGGTCAGCGAGGTCGAGCGGATCGTACGGGCGGAGGCGGACGGGGGCGCGGGCGCGGCGAACGGCGGCCCGGTACTCACCGTCGCGACACCGGGCGGGGGAACGCAGCAACTCACCGCCGATCACGTCATATCCGCGACGGGGTACCGGGTGGACATCGCGGCGATGGACTTCCTGGGGCCTGAGCTGCGCACCGAGCTGGCGGTGAGCCGGGGTACGCCGAAGCTCGGGGAGGGGTACGTGTCCTCGGTGCCGGGCGTGTACTTCACGGGGCTGCCGTCGGCGTCGTCGTACGGGCCGGTGATGCGGTTCGTGTGCGGGACGGAGTTCGCGTCGCCGAGGCTGGCGAAGCATCTGGCGTCCGCGCACGGGTAGTTGGCGACCGGGTGGCTGCGACGGGGGACGGGGGCTCAGTTCCTGACGGACCGGGCGACGCGGAAGCCCACGTCGTCCACCCGGAACGTCGGATGGCTTCGGCGGCGTACGGAGGCGCGGCAGCTCCAGTGCTCGTCGAACCAGCCGCCGCCGCGCAGGACGCGGTACGTGCCGTAGACCTCGGGGTCGTAGAGGTCCCAGCACCATTCCCAGACATTGCCCAGCATGTCGTGCAGGCCCCAGGGGTTGGGGAGTCGGGCGCCCGGTTCGTGGGGGCGTTCGTCGGAGTTGCCGCGGTGCCAGGCGATGTCGTCGAGGGGGCCGTAGCGCGGGCCGCTCGTCCCGGCCCGGCACGCGTACTCCCACTCGGCTTCGGTGGGGAGGCGGTAGCCGTCGGTGGAGGGGGAGCGTAGGAGGGGTTCGCCTTGGGCGTCGAAGTCGTACGCCGGGGTCAACTCCTCTTGCCGGGAGAGGGAGTTGCAGAAGAGGACCGCGTCCCGCCATGACACGGTCTCCACGGGGAGGTGGTCGTTGCCCTTCGCGGTGCTCGGGCGTTCGCCGGTGATCTGGGCGTACTGCTCCTGGGTGACGGGGAGGGTGCCGAGGTGGAAGGGGGCGAGGTCGACCGTCCAACTGCGTTGCGTGCGGCGGTCGTTGAGGGTGACCCGGCCGGGTGGGACGGGGGTGAGGTCGATGTGCGGGGGCGTGCCCATGGCCATGCCTTACGTCAGTTCCGCGAACATCGGCCTCAGGCGGGCCGTGAGTTCGGGGTCGGAGCGGTCGAGTTCCATTGTCGCGACCGTGATCGTCGCGGTCAGCGCACGGCGGAGTTCCGGTTCCGTGAGGGAGCGGACCAGGGTGGATTCCAGTGGGGCCGTGACCTCCTCGGGCAGCAGATGGGCGCCCTTCGTGTCGGCCGTGGGCAGGCCCAGACGCAGACAGGCCAGGGTGATCACATGGTCGCGCAGGGCGCTGATCCAGTGCTCGGCCTGCCAAGTCCGGCCGCGTACAAGGCAGTTGAGGGCGTGCAGCGCGTGGTGCCAGATGAGCCCGGCGAGCGTGTCCGCGTCGGGCGGCGGGAACGCTTCGACCGGCTGATCCCGGCCGAACACGGTTCGCCACTGTGGGCCCCGGGGGCCGAACTCGTCCTCCGGCGTGAAGGTGATGTCCAGTTCCACCCAGCCGGGCAGCAGGAACAGCCGGATGACGCTCGCACCCGGCACCGGCAGGTCCCAGTGGTGCCGGGTGCCGAACTCGTCGTAGATCCAGGCCGTCCATCGGTTCACGGCGTCGGCGACCCCGGTCTCGCCACGGACACCCATCACGATGTCCGTGTCCGACCAGCGGTCGCCGGTGCCGGTGGCGAGCGAGCCGGTGTAGGCGAAGCCGGTGATCGAGTCGTCGGACTCGGCGTGGGCGAGGAGTTGGGCGCGGGTGCGGTCGCGTTGTTCGGGGGTGAACATGCCTCGATGATGCCTTCCAGGTCTTTGCCACGCGTTGTCAGTGGGGCAGGGCATGATCCGGTGGATGCGCTGCACGACGTGGACTTCGGATCGCATGTTCGTCTCCTACCGGCAGTACTACCTGCAGGGCGACGAATTTCTCAGCGAGTACGACGACGCCGACACGGTCCGGCGGATCTTCGCGGGGAACAGCCTGGCGGCAGGGGGCCCGGAACACCTCACGGTGCTCGCGGGCACGCACACCGGCTGGATACGCCTGACCACCCGGCAGTGCGCGGACGAACCACCGCTGCCGGGCGAGGAGTGGGAGACCGTGGTGGACGTGAGCATCTGCAGTACGAGTGGCGACCTGCGGCTGTTCCGGTGGGGAGGTGACGTAGAGGAGGACGCCGGGAACTTCGCGACGGGCGGCGCGGGTTGGTATCGCGTCCGGGTCCAGGCGCGTGGACGCGATGAAGGCGAGGGGTACGCCGGTGACACCCCGGTGGAGGAGCACGTCCTCAGCGTGTGGCCGGCGCCGCCCGAACCCGACACCGTGCACCGCGCGAACGACACCTTCGCCCGCACGCACTACGACCCGACCCGGCCTCCCGGCCTGCCTGTTCAGCCCTGATCGGAGGTCTCCGGGCCGGGGCGGGTCAGTCCGTCGCGCGGCGGGGGACAGGACGCACGCAGAGCGGCCAGCTTCTCCGCGGCGGTGGTCTCGGCCGCGGTCGCACACGTGAGGATCCTGAGGTCGGTGCCGGCCGGAATCAGGGTGTCGATGTCGAGGGCGATGTCACCCACCAGTGGATGCTCGATGGTCACGTGGTCGCCGGCATAGGGGCCGGCAGTGCCGTTGGACCACAGACGGGCGAAGCGCCGGTTGCTTCGAAGCACGCGTTCGACGAGTGAGGCAAGACGTACGTCATGGGGATGGGCGGCGGCCGTCACACGGAGGTCGGCGACGAGGTCCTCCTCCTGCGCTTCGATGCCTTTTTCCGGCCGAATGGGCCATGCCGCAATCGGTGCCATTCCTCGGCTGCCGCTCGCCGGGAACGTCCCGGCAACGAGACTGCGCTCGTCCCAACCGTACGCACGGGGATCGCCGATCGCGGCCGTCCACATCCTGTTCCAGCCGAGGATGGTCCAGTCGGCGGCGAAGACCGCGGCGGGAACGTCTCCCAACTGCCGTACAAGTCGCCGCGCGCTCAGGGGTATCTCCCTGGAGACCTTCCCCACCGAGGGCGGTACGAGGCCGGCGCAGCGAAACAGATGGTCACGCTCGGACGGGTCGAGACGCAGTGCTCTGGCCAGAGCGGTGACCACTTGGACCGACGGATTGCGAGCGCGGCCCTGCTCCAGCAGCATCACGTAGTCGACCGATATGCCCGCCAGACCGGCCAGCTCTTCGCGGCGCAGTCCGGAGATGCGCCGTTCCCCGCCGACCGTCAGCCCGCTGTCCTGCGGTGACATGCGCTCACGCCAACCGCGCACAGCCATGCCGAAGTGGTTCATCACCGGCATGTCAACCGTGTCAACCGTGTCAACCGTGTCAACCGTGTCAGCCATGTCAGCCATGTCAGCCATGTCAGCCATGTCAGCCATATCGGCCATGTCATTGGAGAGTCCACGTCTGGTTGTCCCAGGCGTTGCATTCCCACAGGACCACCACCGTGCCGCTCGTGCCCCCGAAAACGGTGACGCATTTCTGTGACTGATCGGCCACCAGTTCCGTACCGGAGAAGTGGAATCGCTGGCTGGAGTCGCCGCTGCACGCGCTCAGTTGGATCTCGGTCCGGTCGTCGCTCGCTCCGCCGGCCACGGTCATGCATTTCCCCAAGGAGCGGAAGGTGCCCCCCGATCCGGTCTGCCAGCGCTGGGCCGCGGAGCCGTCGCAGGCGACATGGACCAGCTGGATTCCCTCGGTCCCGGCGCCGCCGCTCAGGCACTTCTGCGTGGCGGGGACCACCAGGGCCTGGCCGACGGCCGGGTCGACCGTTGCGTCGGATCCGCTGTCCTCGGATCCGGCATCGCTTCCGGACTCCGGCTCGGAGCCCTCCCGCACGGTCGTGGACGTCGGCTTCGAAGAGGCGTGCGGTGTCGGCCACTTGGCGCCGGAAGTCGCGGAGTAGGACGCCTTGGGGGAGGAGGCCGTGGGTGCGGATGTGTCCGTGGACCGCTGGGTGGGGTTGTCGGCCGGGAGCGGGCCGTCCGACGCGGTGGCGCTGACGCTGGCGCTGCTCTTCCCCGTTGGCAGGTTGGTCAGCAGTACGGCGATCGTGATCAACAGCGCCGTGGCGACGGCTGCGGCGAGCACGACCGGCTTCTTCGAACGGCCTGGGGGCCGGTGCGCCTGTTGGTCGGTCGTATCGGGCTGCGGAGGTTCTGCGGGTGGCTCGGCTGCGGGGGCCTCGCCGGTTCCGTGGTCCGAGTTGAGCCCCGATGCCGATGCCGATGCCGATGCCGATGCTGATGCTGATGGCGATGGCGATGGCGATGGCGATGGCGATGGCGATGCGGACTCGGGCACTGGGTTCGCGGCCGGAGTCGGAGCCGGAGCCGGAGCCGGAGCGTCGTCGGCCACGGCCGTTGGGTGGGCGGCGGCGGGTGGAACAACGGAGGACCCCGCTGCGCCCGCCGGTCTTCGCAGCATGCGTTCGGCGTCCTCGGCCGACAGCCGGTCGGCCGGTTTGGCCACGAGCAGGCCCTGGATCAGCGGGGTGAGTGGTCCGGCACCGCGCACTTCGGGGGCCGGTTCCATGGCGATGGCGTACATCGTCTGGGCCACCGTTTCCCGGAGGAACGGTGAGCGGCCCTCGACCGCTTCGAAGAGCGTCGCGCCCAGTGCCCACAGGTCCGCCTCCGGCCCCGGTTTGGCGCCGACCAGCCGCTCGGGGGCCATGAAGTCGACCGATCCCACCAACTGGCCGGTGCGGGTGAGCGCCGAGGTCTCGACGGCCTGGGCGATGCCGAAGTCGGTGAGGACCACGCGGCCGTCCTCGGCGAGCAGCACGTTGGCCGGTTTCACGTCCCGGTGCAGGACCCCGGCCCGGTGCGCGGCCCGTAGCGCGGCGATCACGCCCCGGCCGATCCGGGCGACCTCGTCGAGCGGGACCGTGCCGTACGCCTTGATCCGGTCGGCGAGGGTGGTGGAGCGCACGTACTCCATCACGATGGTGGGCCGGCCCTCGTCGTCCACGACGTCGTGGACGACAACGACGTTGCGGTGGCTGATCCGGGCGGCGCTGTGCGCCTCGCGCCGGGCGCGTTCGAAGAGGGTGGCGAGTTCGGCGTCGTCGAGTTGGGGCTGGGAGTGGAGCTTCTTCACGGCGACCTGGCGGCCGAGGAGTTCGTCGTGGGCGCGCCAGACGGTGGCCATGCCGCCCCGACCGATGCGGTCGAGGATGAGGTATCGGCCGGCGATCAGCCGTCCTTCGTCGGACACCGTGGGTTCCTTTTCTCTGCTTCAGGACCGATCCGGCCGACGGCGCCACGGGGTTCCTCCGGCCGACCGCACGCCCAACGGCCCCTTGCCTACGGCTAATTGAGGAGCATTGTGGCAGCGAAGGGCCCGGAAGCAGCCGCTTTCTACGGCGCGCCGGGCCCGGTTGTCGCGCGCGGGGCGACAACCGGGCTGTTGGTCGGTTCCATGAGGAGCAGGGCCCGGCCGCGAGCGGGGCGGCGCCGCCGTCTCACGTCAGGAAGGTCCGGCGACCGTGGTCGACGAACTCGCCGGGCCCTTCGCGTGCCGATCATCCTCTACGGGGGCGGCAGCGGCCTAGGGGGCAGGGTAGGGACAGCAGTACTACCCACGGCATTGCTCCAACCAACTCCAAGGGCGGGGCTGGTTGTTCGAGACGCAGGGGATGAAGTCGGTCCAGGTGGAGGGGATGAAGGTGAGGCGGGGGCCCAGGGTGTTGTGCTTGGAGTCGCGGATGTGGATCGTGGCGGGGTGGTGGCTACTTCATCGCCGAGATCAGCCCATCCGCCCTCAACACCTCCTCCGCCTTGTCCAGATACTCAGGCCGAGGAATCCGCTTCCCGCCCTCGATCTTGTAGACCCCTGCCGACAGCCCGGACAGCACTGGACAAGCACCGGACAGTAACCGTACGGGTTGGACTCGTCACTTGCGGGCGTTACGACCGGTACCGCCCCAGCGTCCTCAACCCCGGCAACGCCCTGTCCTGGAAGTCGAACAACGCCAGGTTCTCCCACGCGTTGCCGGACGTCGGGTCGGTCGGGTCCCAGCCGTCACCGGCCCGGTACGTCCACACGCCCTCCCAATAGCAGTAGCCCAGGCCCTTGTTGCCAGGCACATCCACCATCAGGTCCGCCACCGTCCGCAGCCACGCCGCCTGCCCCGCCGGTGTCGCCGGATACCCCTCCGTCAGCTGCGAGGGGTCGTACATGATGTCGTTCGTCGCGTCCTCGCTCTTCAGCGTGAAGGGATACGCCGTCTCCGCGATCAGCACCGGCTTGTCGTAACGCGCGGCCAGATCAGCCAAGTTGGCCGCGGCTGCCGCCGGGGCTCCGTGCCAGAACGGGTAGTACGACTGGGCGATGATGTCGAAGTCGACGCCGTCGGCGACCACGTTGTCGTACCACCAACGCGACGTGCCGTTGTCGCCGCCGGAAGCGATGTGGAGCATCGTGCGGATACGCGGGGTCGTGTCGCGCGCCGCGTTCAGGCCCGCCTTGAGGAACGTCGTCAGGTTGCCCCAACCCCCGCCGTCGTCACCCCAGTTCTTGCCGGTGGGCCAGAGCAGCCCGCCGTTGATCTCGTTGCCGATCTGCACCAGGTCCGCCGGGGTGCCCTGGCGGCGCAACGCGCCCAGGATGTCCGCCGTGTGGTCGTAGACCGCGCGCGTCAGGCCCGCCACGTCCAGGTCCGCCCAGGCCGCCGGCTTGGTCTGGTGGGACGGGTCCGCCCACGTGTCGGAGTAGTGGAAGTCGACCCAGATGCCGATCCCCGCCCGGCGCAACCGCTTCGCCAACGGCAGGATGTGCCGCTTGTTGTTGTAGCCGTCGGCCGGGTTCACCCAGACCTTGAGGCGGGCGTGGGTGACGCCCGCGTCGGCCAGGATGCGGATCGGATCGTCCCGGCGACCGTCCGCCCGGCGGTAAATCGCCCCGAACGCCTCGTCCTTGGGGAGCGACGAGATGTCCATCCCCCGGATCTCCAACCGGCGCCGGTCGGCAGCGGCTGCGGGCGTCGTGCCCAACACCGGTACCGCGAGCGCGGCGGCACCGACTGCCCCCGCCGCCGTAAGAACACTGCGTCTGCGCATCACGAAGTTCCCTTTCACCGAACAGAAACCACAGAACAGAAACACCAGAACTGGCGTACGCCACAAGCCAGTTGGTCAGTGCGGGTCCCGGAAGACCTCCACCCCGCCCGCCGGCACCGCCGCCCGACTCCCGTCCGGCAGCACCACCTTCACCTCGCCCCCGGTGTGGTTCACCGCGAAGCGAAACGTCCCCGACTCGCCCTCCCGTACGACGAGTTCGACATCGCGGGGCAGATCGACCGGCGTGATCCCCGCGTCCGCGAGGGCGAGGTCCACCACGGCGGCCAGGTCGGCACCGGTCAACCGCGTCGCCAGGTACCACGCCGCCCCCGACCCCACCGCGTGCCGCGTCAGCGCCGCCCCACCCGCCGTACGCCCATCGGCGAACACGGCGACCGTCTCGCAGCCCGCACCCGGCACGACCACCTCCGACCACAGATCCGCCTCGTACAGCGCGCCGTCCGTCCCCCGAACCGACACCACCTCACCCGGCAGCAAGGGGTCGAACTCCTCGACCGTCAGCCCGAGTACGTCCCGCAACGCCCCCGGATACGCCCCCGGATGCAGCGTGTCGTTCTCGTCGACGATCCCGGAGAAGAAGGAGACCAACACGGTCCCGCCCCGCGACACGTACCGCTCCAGATCCGCCCCCACCCCCACCGGCGCCGCGTACAACTGCGGTACCACCAGTAGCGGATACCGCTCCGGGTCCAGGTCGGACAGCCCCGTCGGCGGCAGGAAGTCCACCGTCAAGTGCCGGTCGTACAAGGCCTCGTAGAACGAATCCAACCGTTCCCGCGCGTCCAGGTCCTGGCTCGGCCGCCACTCCAGGCTCTGCGCCCACCAGGAGTCCCACGACCAGACCATCGCCACGTCACCCCGGGTCCGCGTACCCCGTAGACCGGCCCGGCTCAACTCCCCGACCCGGCGGCCGAGTTCCGTCACCTCGCGCCAACCCCGGTTGTCCGTACCGGAGTTCGCCAGCATCGCCGTGTGGAACTTCTCCGCCCCCGACTGCGACTGCCGCCACTGGAAGAACATCGCGCCCTCGGAACCCCGGGCCACGTGCCCGAGTGAGTTCCGCGCCATCTCACCTGGGCGCTTCGCGGGGTTGTACGGCTGCCAGTTGACCCCGGACGTGGCGTGTTCCAGCAGCAGCCACGGGCCGCCGCCCGCCACCGAACGCGTCAAGTCCGCCGCCAGCGCCAGGTTCACGTGCGTACGGCGGCCGTCGGTCATCAGGTAGTGGTCGTTGGTGACGAGGTCGACCTCCTTCGCCCAGGCCCAGTAGTCGACGGTCTGGCCCTGGCTCGGCGCGACCATGAAGTTGGTGGTGACGGGGACGCCGGGGGAGAGGCGGTGCAGGATGTCCCGCTCGGCGACGAAGTTGGCGCGGGCCTGGGCGTCGGCGAAGCGGTGGTAGTCGAGTTGCTGGGTGGGATTGCATACGGACGGGGTCGCCCGGGGCGGGGTGATCTCCTCCCAGTCGCCGTACTGCTGGCCCCAGAACGCCGTCCCCCAGGCGTGGTTGAGGGCATCGAGGGTGCCGTAGCGCTCACGCAGCCACCCCCGGAAGGCCGCCGCGCAGACATCGCAGTAGCAGGCGAGGACCGGGGCGCCGTACTCGTTGTGGACGTGCCACAGGACCACGGCCGGGTGGCTGCCGTAGCGCTCGGCGAGCGCCGTCGTGATCGTGGCCGCCGCCGAACGGTAGTCGGGGTCCGAGTGGCAGATCGCTCCGCGTGAGCCGAACGCGAGGCGCACGCCCTCCCGCGTCACCGGCAGCGCGGAAGGGTGCGCTCGGTAGAACCACGCCGGCGGCACCACCGTGGGCGTGCCGAGGTTCACCGCGATGCCCGCCGCGTGCAGCAGGCCGATCACCGTGTCCAGCCACTCCCAGTCGTACGCACCCGGACGCGGCTCCATCCGGGCCCAGGAGAAGACGCCGAGGGAGACCGTCGTGACCCCGGCCTCCCGCATCAGCCGTACGTCCTCCTCCCAGACCTCCTGCGGCCACTGCTCGGGGTTGTAGTCACCTCCGAAGGCGAGCGGCAGACGGTCGTGCGGGGCGGGGGACGGCATGGGTTCACTCCCGGGGATCGGTGACTGAGACGGCCAAACCGCGACTGAAACGCGGCTGTTTCTGTGATCGTGCACATGGATGGTTGTGGCGTCCATCCGTCAGCAACAAGTAGGTAACCCCAGGGTTCATCCATTGACAAGGGTCCGAAACAATTCTCTACTGTGCACGGTCACAGAGCCGTGCGGAGCAGGTGGGACACATCCGAGGCCGGCTCGCACTCAGTCAGGGGAGATGAAGATGTCGATCCACCGCCACCAGTTCAGCAGGCGCAGCATCCTTGCCGGGGCAGCAGCTGTCGGCCTCACGGGCACCCTCGCCGCCTGTGGCGGTTCCGACGACGACTCCGGCAAGAGCAGCGGGCCCGTCAAGCTGACCTACTGGACCTGGGCGCCGAACATGGAAAAGGTCGCCGCGATCTGGAACAAGAAGAACCCGGACATCACGGTCACCGTGTCCAAGCAGGCGGCCGGCAAGGACATCGTCTCCAAGCTGATCACCGCGAAGAAGGCGGGCAACGCCCCCGACCTCATCCAGGTCGAGTACCAGTCGCTGCCGACGCTGGTCTCCAACGACGTGCTCGCGGACATCTCGAAGTACGCGAAGTCCGCCAAGTCCCAGTTCGCCGAGGGACTTTGGAGCATGGTGACGCTCGGCACCGACGCGGTGTACGCGATCCCGCAGGACTCCGGGCCGCTGATGTTCTTCTACCGCGAGGACCTGTTCAAGAAGCACAACCTGACGGTTCCGGCGACCTGGGACGACTTCGCCAAGACCGCCCGCGCCGCCAAGAAGGCTGTTCCGGACGCCTACTTGACGACGTTCTCGTCCAACGACCCTGGTCTGTTCGCCGGGTTGGCGCAGCAGGCCGGTGCCAAGTGGTGGACCGTGCAGAGCGGCGGCAAGTGGACCGTCGGCATCGACGACGCGGCCACGAAGAAGGTCACCGACTTCTGGGGCGGGCTCGTCCAGGAGGGCGCGATCGACAACCAGCCGATGTACACGCCGGCTTGGAACAACGCGCTGAACAAGGGCACCCACCTCGGCTGGGTCTCCGCCGTGTGGGCGCCCGGTGTGCTCGTCAGCTCGGCCCCCGACACCAAGGGCAAGTGGCGCATGGCCCCGCTGCCGCAGTGGAGCGCGGGCGAGGACGTCACCGGCAGCTGGGGCGGCTCCTCCACCGGCGTCTCCACCGACTCCAAGCACACCGAGGCCGCGACCAAGTTCGCGAACTGGCTGAACACCGACCCGGAGGCGCTCGCCGCCCTGGTCAAGGAGGCCGGCATCTACCCGGCGGCCACCAAGGGCCAGTCCGGCTCGGTCCTCACCACCCCCGAGTTCTTCCCGAACCAGACCGACTTCTACGACACGGCCGCGAAGATCGCCGCCACCACGGCCGCGTCCGCCTGGGGCCCGAACGTCCAGGTCGCCTACGACACCTTCAGCGACGCGTTCGGCAAGGCCACCAAGGCGAAGAAGGCGGCGCAGTTCGACACCGCGCTCGCCACCATGCAGTCGTCGACCTTCACCGACATGAAGAAGCAGGGCTTCAAGGTGACCGAGGCATGACCAGCACTCCGCTCAAGGGCGCCGACCGGCCGACGGTCGGGCCCTTGGCGGACGGCACCGCCACCTCCGTCCGCCCCCGCCGCCTCCGTCGCCGTGGCCGCAGCGCGCCGTACTGGTTCCTCGTACCGGCCGTGCTCCTGTTCGCCGCCTTCACCGTCGTACCGATCGGGTACGCGGTGTGGCTCAGTCTCCACAAGGTCCAGGTCAAGGGCATCGGCCTCGGCAAGGGCGCCCGCCGGCAGGTCTGGAACGGCATCGGCAACTACACCGACGTCCTGCACGACTCCGAGTTCGGCCACAGCGTCCTGCGCGCCTTCGGCTACGGCCTGATCGTCATCCCCACGATGCTCGGTCTGGCCCTGGTCTTCGCGCTGATGCTGGACACCCCGCAGGCCCGCAGCGCCAAGTTCGCGCGCCTCGCGATCTTCCTGCCGTACGCCGTCCCCGGCATCATCGCCGCCCTGATGTGGGGCTTCCTGTACCTGCCGACGGTCAGCCCGTTCTACTACCTCCTGCGCGAGTTCAACCTCCCGCAGCCCGACCTGTTCGACGGCGGCAACCTGTACCTGTCCTTCGCGAACATCGCGGTGTGGGGCGGCACGGGCTTCAACATGATCGTCATCTACACCGCCCTGCGCTCCATCCCGCAGGAGATCTACGAGGCCGCCCGCATCGACGGCGCGTCCGACCTGAAGATCGCCCTGCGGATCAAGATCCCGATCGTGATGCCGTCCCTCGTGCTCACGTTCTTCTTCTCGGTCATCGCCACGCTCCAGGTCTTCACCGAGCCCATGGCACTCAAGCCGCTGACCAACGGCCTCTCCAGTTCCTGGAGTCCGCTGATGGCCATCTACGACGCCGCCTTCCTCAGGTCGGACATCTACGGCGCCTCCGCCACCGCCGTGGTGCTGGCCCTGGCGACCTTCGCGCTCTCCTTCACGCTGCTGCGCGTCTCCGACCGCTACACCCGGGAGGACCGGGCATGACCCCCCTCACCCTCACCGCCACCGACGCCCGCCCGGGCCCCGCGAAGCCGAAGCGCACCGCGTGGGTACCCACCGTGGTGCTGGTCATCGGCTCGCTGTACTGCCTGATCCCCGTGGTCTGGGTGGTCATCGCGGCCAGCAAGGGCCGCGGCGAACTGTTCTCCACGTTCACCTTCGCCCCCGGCTCCGGCTTCCTCGACAACATCAAGGACCTGAGCGCGTACCGCGACGGCATCTACTGGCAGTGGATGGTCAACTCCCTCTTCTACGCGGGCGGCGGCGCCCTGCTCTCCGCCGCGGTCTCGGCCGCCGGCGGCTACGCACTGGGCCGATTCGCCTTCAGGGGACGGGAGTTCATCTTCAAGCTGATGCTGGCCGGCGTCCTCGTCCCGAGCATCGTGCTGACCGTCCCCCAGTACTTCCTCCTCTCGAAACTGGGCCTGGCCGACTCGTACTGGTCGATGCTCCTCCCGTCGATCCTCTCCCCCTACGGCGTCTACCTCGTCCGTATCTACGCGGCCGCCTCCGTGCCCGCCGAACTCCTCGAAGCCGCCCGCATGGACGGCGCGAGCGAGTGGCGGATCTTCTCGCGGATCGCGGTGCCGATGATGATGCCGGGGCTCATCACGGTGTTCCTGTTCCAGTTCGTCGGCATCTGGAACAACTTCCTGCTGCCGTACGTGATGCTCGCGGACGACACCAAGTTCCCGCTCACGCTGGGCCTTTACACCCTGCTCAACCAGGGCGCCTCACAGCCCGCGCTCTACACCCTGGTCATCATGGGCTGCTTCCTCGCGATCCTGCCGCTGATCGCGCTGTTCCTGGTGATCCAGCGCTTCTGGTCCCTGGACCTGCTGAGCGGATCGGTCAAGGCCTGAGGTGTAAGCGCTGAGCCGTATCTCCCCCCACCGCACCTGAACCGGCAGAACGAGGACCATGGCCACCAGTCCGAACGGACGCCGTAAACCGCCCACCATCCACGACGTGGCCCGGGAGGCAGGGGTCTCCCGGGGGACCGTCTCCCGGTTCCTGAACGGCGGCCACTACGTCTCGCCGGCCGCTCGCACCGCGGTGGAGACGGCGATCAGGAAGACGGGCTACGTCGTCAACCGGCACGCCCGTTCCCTGAGCACCGGACGGTCGGACTCGGTGGCGTTCCTCCTCACCGAGCCGCAGGAGAAGTTCTTCGAGGACCCCAACTTCAATGTCCTGCTGCGGGGTTGCACCGAACACCTGGCCCGCCACGACATCCCGCTCCTGCTGATGCTGGCCTCGTCGAAGGACGAACGCCGTCGCCTGACCCGGTACATCACCTCGGGCCACGTGGACGGCGTCCTCCTCGTCTCCAACCACAGCGGCGACCCGGTGGCGGCCGAACTCCGGGACGCGGGCATCCCGTTGGTGGCCTGCGGCAAGCCGCTGGGCGCCGCCTCCAAGTACAGCTACGTCGCCGCGGCCGACCGCGACGGCGCCCAGGAGATGGTCCGCCACCTCATCGCCGCCGGCCGCCGCCGCATCGCCATGGTCACCGGCCCACTCGACGCACCCGGCGGCCCCGACCGCCTGGCCGGCTACAGGGACGTCCTCACGGAGGCGGGCTTGCCCCACGACCCGACCCTCGTGGTCGAGGGCGACTACCGGCGCACGGGCGGCGAGGAAGCGGCCCGCAGACTCCTCGCCCAGGCCCCCGACATAGACGCGGTCTTCGTAGCCTCGGACCTCATGGCCCTGGGAGTCGTCAACACCCTTCAGCAGTCCGGCCGTTCGGTCCCGGATGACATCGCTGTCGGAGGCTTCGACGACTCGGCGGCGGCCACCTCCATCACCCCGGCCCTCACGACGATGCGCCAGCCCTACGACCGCATCAGCGCCGAAATGGTGAGGATGCTCCTCGCCCAGATCGCCGGCGAGGACACGGCGGGCGTGATTCTGCCTACGGAACTGGTGGTACGCGAGTCGGCATAACGGTCGTAATTGTCAAACCAACCGGAACACGAGTACACGCATGTGAAGGCAGCAGCCGTCCGGTTCGTGTCGAGTCGGTGGGGCGTTCCATCCGTATTCTCTGATCATGGCCGCACCCCTCGCATATGCACTGATCGCCACCGACCTGGACGGAACGCTGCTGCGCGGCGACGACACGCTCTCCGACCGGTCCCGCGCCGTACTGCGGCGGGTGGCGGAGGCCGGTGCCCGGCACCTCGTCGTCACCGGCCGGCCCGCCCCGAGGGTGCGGCCCCTCCTCGACGACCTCGGCTCCAGAGGGCTCGCGGTGTGCGGACAGGGCGCGCAGTTGTACGACGCCGGCGCGGACCGTCTGCTCTGGTCGGTCACCCTGGACCGGGAGTTGGCGGAGACCGCGCTCGGCAAGATCGAGGCGGAGGTCGGCCAGGTGTACGCGGCGGTCGACCAGGACGGCGTGGACGGCCTGACGCTGATCGAGCCTGGCTACTTGATGCCGCACCCCACGCTCCCCGCGGTGCGGGTAGGCAGGCGCGACGACTTGTGGTGCGAACCCATCAGCAAGGTGCTGCTCCGTCACCCCGCCCTGGAGGACGACGAGTTGGCCTCCACGGCCCGCTCGGTGGTCGGTTCCCTGGCCTCGGTCACCATGTCGGGCCCCGGCACCGTCGAACTCCAGCCACTCGGCATCACCAAGGCGACGGGACTGGCTCTCGCCGCCCGCCACTTGGGCCTGACCCCGTCCGACACCATCGCCTTCGGCGACATGCCGAACGACATCCCGATGTTCGACTGGGCAGCCCACGGCGTCGCCATGGCCAACGCCCACCCCGAACTCAAGGCAGTGGCCGACGAGGTGACGTCCTCGAACGAGGACGACGGAATCGCGCTGGTCCTCGAAAGACTCTTCAGCTAGAACGCCCTGTTTTTAGGGGCGCGGGGAACTGCGCGACCAGCCACGACGGCGCTGCACTCAAAACACAACCCGTCGTGGCTGATCCAACGTTTTCTAGTAAGCGCCGTACACGTTGTCGATGGACCCATACACGGCCGCCGCGTAATTGCAGGCGGCGGTGATGTTCGCAACCGGGTCATACGGATCGAACGAAGTCCCGGCAACGTGATACGCGTTGAACGTCGGGTCGATCACCTGAAGCAACCCCTTCGACGGCGTACCCGCCGCCGCGTTGGAGTCCCAGTTGTTGATCGCGTACTGGTTCCCGGAAGACTCACGGATCACGTTCCGGTAGATCCCGTTGTACGTACCCGGAATCCCCTTCTGCGCCATGATCGCGAGCGACTCCCGGATCCACCCGTCAAGGGTGTTGGGGTACCCGGCAAGCGTGGTCGAGGCGGTGGTCGACGTGGTGGCCGCGGACGCGGTGGTCGCACCGACGACAGGCAGCGCGAGGATCGCGACACCGGTACCGGCGACAACGACACGGCGGACGAGGCGGGCGCGGCGGGACTGAGCGGTTGCAGGCATGACGAGGTTCCTCTCCGTCGCCTGCGAGGTGAGCTGTCGGGTTCGGGCTGGGAGGTGCCCGGCCAAGCCCTTGCGGACGTGACTTAACCCCAAGCCGTTCCGGTCATGACGACCGGCCCGGCGACTTACCTGGTTCCCCCGCTCCTGCCGTGCGAGAAGTTCGTGACTGGGATGCCGGGCGGCGGCAGGATTCGGCGTTCCGCTCGACAGGCCGGGAAACTATGCGAGAGCACATGTCCGGAACAAGTGGCGGAATCACACCTAACCCCTATTGACCTTGGTCTGAGGCGTATGGGGCGCTTGATCCTTTGCGCGAGCCAAGGGTCAACTGTCAAATGCCGTAAGGGAAAACGCGGGCAGACCAGGACACAGGTCACACACAGAAACGCGTGACCCAACTCACGGGAGGATTAAGAACGGCAAATCGGGCATTCGCCCTCAACTGGCAGTTCTCGGAATCCTTTTCTCCCATGTGCGGTGGAAGATCACTTCTTCGCCCTCGGTGCAGATGACCTCGTTCGAGGTAATAAATTCCGTTTCGTCGCAAGTAATCTCCGACCGCGTCCGCACGGTCGTGTCCCATCCCAGCTCCGGCCGGTGCAGCCGGATCGACCAGTCCGACCGGGTGCGCGCCGACAGCGGGTCCGACTCGTCGATCGTGTACGTCTCCAACGCGTCCTCGGTGAATTCGAGCCCGTCCGGGTACACGCGCGTGCCGCCGTACCGGGGATCCACTTCGAGCCGCCACTCGCCCTTCGCGACATCCCGTACGACCAACCGCTCGGGGCGTGGTTCGTCAAGGGTCGCCGGGTAGTTGACCCCGAGCGGCTCGGCCTCCTCGGGTTCCTCGAAACGGATGCCCTCCGTCAACTCCTGCTCCCGCACCGGGAGTTCGAGCGCGCTGCCCTCCGGGTCCAGCGTGAACCCCGCCGAAGACTCCGGCTGCGGCCAGATCCACGGCCAGTACGCCGACGACACCGCGAGCCGGATGCGGTGCCCGGGCGGGAACGCGTGCCCGATGCCGTTCAGCTCGAAGGTGACGTCCTCGGTGGTGCCCGGCGTCCACGGCACCGCCCGGTCCCGCCCGTGCCGCGCCGACAGGTTCAGCACACCCCGGGTGACGAGGGTCGAGGCACCGTCGGGGGCCACGTCGCACAGCCGGGCGATCACCTGCCCGCGCGGCACCCCGCAGGTCAGCCGGAGCCGTACCCTCGGCCGCCCCAGCACCCATGTCTCGGCCGGCACCTCGAACTCGAAGCAGGCCGACCGCGCGTCCTCGTCCCGCTGGTCCGGCGGGAGATCGGCGTCGTTCCCGAAGGGGAAGAAACGGCCCGCGTCCACACCGGTGTGCATGGGGGAGCGGACGATCACGGGCGCACCCCGGAGGCCGTACGTCGTCGTCTTCACGTGCGGCGAGGGCCACGCGGGCTCGCCGACCCAACGGCCCGGGAGGGTGTCGTAGACCGTGGCCGGGGGGTGGGAGTCGCTGACGTAGGCCCGTAGGAGCGGGTCGGACGTGACGCCGGTGTCCTTGTCCTTGAGCCAGTGGTCCCACCAGCGGAGGGTCTCCTGGAGGAAGCCGATCGCGGGGCCCGGCGGCAGGCCGCGGTCCGGGTACTGGTGCGACCAGGGGCCGATGAGGCCGCGTACGCGGTCCGGCGGGAGGTGTTCGACGAGCCGCAGGACCGTGTCGCGGTACGGGTCGTGCCAGCCGCCCACCGCGAGGACGGCCGCGTCGATCGCGCCGTAGTCCTCGCAGACACTGCCGTGCTTCCAGTAGTCGTCGCGGATCTGGTGGGCGAGCCAGGTGTGGATGAACGGGTCGATCCGTTCGAGGCGCTTGAGCCACATGTCGCGCCAGATCAGGCCCGCGTACTCGGGGTCCGGCGGGCGGGCGACGAAGGCGAGCATCGTGGCCGCCCAGGCGTGCAGGTCGACGGCGAGGGCGGAACCTCCCATGTAGTGCACGTCGTTGTCGTAGCGGTCGTCCGTGGAGCAGACCGTGACGATCGCCTTGAGCGGCTCGGGCGCGAGGGCCGCGATCTGGAGGGAGTTGAAGCCGCCCCAGGAGATGCCGAACATGCCGACCCTGCCGGTGCACCAGGGTTGCGCGGCAAGCCAGTTGACCACTTCTACGCCGTCGGCGAGTTCCTGGGCGTCGTACTCGTCGCCGGGGGCACCCTCACTGTTGCCGTGCCCGCGCACGTCGACCCGGACGGAGGCGTAGCCGTGGCCCGCGTACCAGGGGTGGCGCTGGGCGTCCCGGGGCGCGGTCCAGTCGGTCAGGCGGTACGGGAGGTATTCGAGGAGTGCGGGGACGGGTTCGTCCGTCACCGGGCGCCACACGCGCGCGTAGAGGCGGGTTCCGTCCGCGAGGGGGATGCGGATGTCCTCGTGGGTCGTCTCGTGGGGGAAGGACGTACGGATGCGCATGAGGGGACCCCTGGGTTCAGTGGACCGGATGCATGGTCCGGCGCAGCCACGGCGCGGCGGCCATCACCGCGAGGCCCGCGGCCACCGCGATCGCGCCGTTGACGCCGAAGTAGGCCGGCTTGGAGACGTCGTCGTAGAGCTTCACCGTCTGGGCCTGGATGCCGTTCGCGAGGGCGAGGGACAGGAACCAGAGGGACATGGTCTGGCTGGAGAAGGCGGCCGGGGCGAGCTTGGTGGTGGCCGACATGCCGGAGGTCTCCAGGAGGATGTCGCCGAGCCCGAGCAGGAAGTACGAGCCGACGATCCACCAGGCCGACATCCGGTAGGCGTCGCCGCTGTGCCCGCTGGTCGGCAGGACCATCAGAAGGAAGGAGAGGCCGCCGAGGACGACGCCGATCGCGATCTTGTTGGAGGCGTGCGGCTGGCCGCGGCCCATGCGGACCCAGAGCGCGGCGACCACGGGCGCGAGACCCACCTCGAAGGCACCGAGCGCGCTCGCGTACCAGCTGGCGGGGAAGTCGAAGCCCAGGATGGTCGTCTCGGCGTTCGACGCGGCCAGCAGCATCATCGTCGAATAGGCCTGGAAGAGAATGAAGTTGAAGACCGTGGAGGCCAGGAAGAGCACGATGTACGGGCGCAGCCGGCCGCGTTCCTCGGACGTCACCCGGGGGCTCGTGAACATCACCGAGAAGAACACGACCGGGGCGATCACGGAGATCACCGTGAGCAGGTCGACGAAGCGGCCCATCGTCAGCCAGCCGGCGGTGGCCAGCCCGGTCGCGAGCACGGCGGCGACCAGGATGCCCACGACGATCAGCCGCACCGCGCGGCGCAGCGCGTCCGGCGCGAGCGCGAACTCCGCGGTGTTCCTGCGACCGGCCAGGTGGCGGCGCCCTGCGACGTACTGGATGAGCCCGAAGGTCATGCCGACCGCGGCGGCCGAGAAGCCCCAGTGCCAGCCCTCGTGGTCGCCGAGCCAGCCGGTGATCAGCGGGCCCGCGAAGGCGCCGATGTTGATCGCCATGTAGTAGAGCGCGAAACCGGCGTCACGGCGCTCGTCGTCGGTGCGGTAGAGCTTGCCGACCATGGTGGCCACGTTGGGCTTGAGCAGGCCGGTGCCGGCGCTGATCAGGCCGAGGCCCACCCAGGTCATCGTGGAGGTGGGGACCGCCATCGCGTAGTGCCCGCAGGCGATCAGGATGCCGCCCCACAGCACCGCGCGGTACGAACCGAGGATGCGGTCGGCGAGCCAGCCGCCCGCGACCGAGACGAGATAGACCAGCGTTCCGTAGGCTGCCGACACGGACGCGGCCGTTCCGGACGACATGCCCATGCCGCCGTGCGCGACGGTATCCGCGAAGTAGAGGACGAGGATGGCCTGCATGCCGAGGAACGAGAAACGCTCCCAGACCTCAAGCCCGGAGAGCGTGAGCAGCCCCTTGGGCTGGCCGAAGAAGGCGTGGTCGTCCTCGGGGGGCGGTTGGTCGTCGGGTTCGGCTTCCAGTGCGGTTCGAGACACCATCCACTACTTCCGCGTAAGTCGATAAATATCCGTTCTTATCAGGTGATCGAAAACATACCGGTCGTGATCCGATACCGCCCCTGCTGGACGGGGTGGGCGGCATGGGTGATCGAAAGCTGACCGGATACGCTGACTTGAGTGATGCCAGCGACCTATCGACAAACCGTGTGACCGCCCAGGGACACCAGCAGACAGGAGACCCCTCGTGACCGTCGTCGGGCCGTTCGGGCTGAGCGTGCGGGACCAGGCTCTGGAAGCCGATGTCCAGGCCGGATTGACGGCCGTCGAGGAGGGTCTGCTCGAAGCCACCAAGAGCGAGGTCCCCTTCATCACGGAGGCCGCCCAGCACCTCGTGCGCGCGGGCGGAAAGCGGTTCCGGCCGCTCCTCGTGATGCTCGCCGCGCAGTTCGGCGACCCCTACGCGCCGGGTGTCGTGCCCTCGGCCGTCGTCGTCGAGCTGACCCACCTCGCCACGCTGTACCACGACGACGTCATGGACGAGGCGACCGTACGCCGCGGGGTGGAGAGCGCCAACGTCCGCTGGGGCAACTCGGTCGCGGTCCTCACCGGCGACTTCCTGTTCGCGCGCGCGTCGCACACCCTGGCCGACCTCGGCCCCGAGGCGGTGCGGGTGCAGGCCGAGGCGTTCGAACGCCTCGTCACCGGCCAGATCCTGGAGACCGCCGGCCCCTCCGACGGGCGCGACCCGGTCGAGCACTACCTCGACGTGCTCGGCGGCAAGACCGGCTCCCTGGTCGCGGTCGCCTGCCGCTTCGGCGCGATGATGTCCGGCTGCGACGACACGGTCGTGGACGTCCTCACCCAGTACGGCGAGCGGCTCGGCGTCGCCTTCCAGCTCGCCGACGACGTCCTGGACATCGCCTCCGACGGGGAGGAGTCCGGCAAGACCCCGGGCACGGACCTCCGCGAGGGCATCCCCACGCTGCCGGTGCTGCTGCTCCGCGAGCGGGCCGCCCGCCTGGGGCTCGCCGAGGACATCGCCCTGTGCGAACTGCTCGACTCCGACCTCACGGACGACGCCCGGCACGCCGAGGCGCTCTCCCGGCTCCGCGTCCACCCGGCCCTGGAGCAGGCCCGCCGCGACACCGTCCGCTACGTGGAGGACGCCCGCGCGGCTCTCGCCCCGCTCCCCGAGTGCGACGCCAAGGTCGCGCTTCTGGAGATGTGCGACGCGGTGGTGCACCGGGCGGGCTGAGGTCGGCTCCTTCGGGGGCCTCAACTGCTGTACGGAGGCGGCGTCTTCCCCCTAAGGGTTTGGGGAGGCGTCGCCTCCGTGTGTCATACCCCAGGCGTACGCGGAGTTGGCTCCCGGGTCTGACGCTTATCTCTCGGGGATTTGGTCAGATGGAGAACACGGAAAACACCACTCCTCACCGAATCGGGTGAGAATGGCGGCACAGGGTGGGACGCGTAGAAGACGGACTGGCCGCCGCCGACGACGGAGGTAAGGCAGACATGGCACCGTACGAAACCGACGACAGCACGGACACCGGAGAGCGCGACGAGCTCCGGGCCGGGCGGCGCAGGGCGGCGCGGTACATCGTCCCGGTCACCGTGGTGGGGGTGGCGGCGGCGACCATCGGACTGGTCCCGGCGCTCGCCGACTCCGGCGACCCGAACCTTCCCAAGGTCACCGCTCAGCAGCTCATCGACAAGATCGCCAAGTCGGACGTCCAGCAGCTGTCCGGCACCGTGAAGATCAGCACCGACCTGGGCCTGCCCGACCTCGGCGGCCTGGAGAGCGGCATGCTGTCCGGCGCCACGAAGTCCGGCGACGGCTCCTCCGCCGACCCGACGACCAAGCTCACCGAGCTGGCCACCGGCACCCACACCCTGCGCGTCGCGGCCGACGGCCCCGACAAGCAGAAGGTCTCCCTGCTGGAGAACGCGGCGGAGTACAGCCTCATCCACAACGGCAAGGACGTCTGGGGCTACGACAGCCAGACGAACGAGGTCTTCCACGGCACGACCGCGGCCGACGCCTCCAAGAGCGACGAGACCCGGGCCACGCCCCAGGGCCTCACCGACGAGGCGCTCAAGTCGGTCGACGACACGACGTCCGTCACGGTCGACGGCACGGAGCATGTTGCCGGGCGGGACGCCTACAAGCTGCTGATCAAGCCCAAGCAGTCCGGTACGACGGTCGGCGCGATCAGCATCGCGGTGGACGCGAAGACCGGCCTGCCGCTCAAGTTCACGCTCACCCCGGCGAGCGGCGGCGCGGCCGTCGTCGACGTCGGCTTCACCCAGCTCAGCCTCAGCAAGCCGGCCGCCTCGACCTTCGACTTCAAGACGCCCAAGGGCGCGAAGGTCACCACGGAGGACAGCCCGGGCAAGGCGACTCCGGACCACTCCGCCCCGTTCGGCAAGAACGACAAGACGAACAAGGCGGACAAGGGTCTGGGCAAGGGCGCCGACGATCCCACGGTCATCGGCAAGGGCTGGAACTCCATCGCCGTCTTCGAGACCGGCGGCCAGGGCATCCCGTCCGGCTCCAAGTCCGGTGGCGGCGACCTCGGCGGCTTCCTCAGCTCGCTCGGCGACCAGGTGAAGGGCTCCTTCGGTTCGGGCACGGTCTACTCGACCCGGCTGATCAACGCCCTGGTCACCGACGACGGCAAGGTCTACGTCGGCGCGGTCACCAAGAGCGCGCTGGTCAAGGCGGCGGACGCGGCGAAGTAGGTACCGGCGGCTGATCAACTGCCGCAGGGGCACGACGAATTGAGGGAGCCGATGGGCGAACCGTCCGCTGAGGTGCCGGAAAAGGTGGACCCGGGTGACGGCATCATCGCCACCCGTGGTCTCACCAAGCGCTTCCGCGGCGGGCAGCTCGCCGTGGACGGTCTCGACCTGACCGTCCCGGCGGGCAGCGTCTTCGGCTTCCTCGGACCCAATGGCTCGGGCAAGACCACCACCATCCGCATGCTGATGGGGCTGATCGAACCTACGTCCGGGACGGCCCGTGTGCTGGGGCGACCTATGCCTCGGTCTGTGCGTACGGTTCTGCCGCGCGTCGGTGCGCTGATCGAGGGGCCTGCCTTGTACGGGTTCCTGTCCGGTCGCGACAACCTGCTTCGGTACGACGCCGCCGACCCGACCGCCGATCCGCGTACCCGGCGGGATCGGGTCGCCGTCGCGCTGGATCGGGTGGGGCTGACTGCCGCCGCCGGCAAGAAGGCGAAGGCGTACTCGCTGGGGATGAAGCAGCGGCTGGGGCTTGCGTCTGCCTTGCTCCAGCCCCGTGAGCTGCTCGTGCTGGACGAGCCGACGAACGGGCTCGACCCGCAGGGGATGCGTGAAATCCGGTCTCTGATCCGGGAGTTGGCGTCCGACGGCACGGCAGTCTTCCTCTCCTCGCACCTCCTGGACGAGATCGAGCAGGTCTGCACCCACGCGGCGGTGATGGCACAGGGCAGGCTGATCACACAGGGCTCGGTGACCGAGCTGGCGGCGGGGACACGGGGCAGGCTGTTCGTGGCGACCCCCGACACCGGGGACGCGGCACGGGTGCTGAAGGAACTGGGGCTGGCCGACGTGGTCGTAGCGGAGGAGCGGGTGACGGCGGAGCCGCCGGAGCGTGAACTGGCCGAGGTGAACAAGGCGTTGGTGACCGCCGGAGTCCGCGTGCGTGGCTTCGGGGTCGAGCGGGCCTCGCTGGAGGACGCGTTCGTGGCGCTCACCGGGGAGGGCTTCGATGTCGCAGGCTGACCTCGCCGTGCGGGCACCCCGCCTGATGTGGACCTTCGGACTGCTGCGCAGCGAGCTGGTGACGACGTTCCGGCGCTGGCGCACGCTCGCGCTGCTCGGCGTGCTGGCCGCCGTGCCGATCCTGGTCGGGATCGCGGTCAAGCTGGAGACTCAGGACGGGGCTGGGCCTGGGCGTGGGGACGGGGGTGGTGGGCCCGCGTTCATCGCGCAGATCACCAACAACGGGCTGTTCCTGGTGTTCACGGCGTTGGCCGCTACGCTTCCGTTCTTCCTGCCGATGGCCATCGGGGTTGTCGCGGGGGACGCGATCGCGGGTGAGGCCAGCGGGGGTACCTTGCGGTATCTCCTGGTGGCTCCGGCCGGTCGTACTCGGTTGCTCCTCACCAAGTACGCGACGGTGCTGACGTTCTGTGTGGTGGCGACGCTGGTCGTGGCGCTTTCGGCGCTGACGGTGGGGGCGTTGCTCTTTCCGCTGGGGGATCTGACGACCATCTCCGGTACGCAGATCAGTTTCGCGGAGGGATTGGGGCGGGCGCTGTTGATCGCGCTGGTCGTTGCCGCGTCGCTTGTCGGTATCGCGGCCCTGGGGCTGTTCATCTCGACGATGACCAGCAGTGGGATCGCGGCGATGGCTACCACCGTGGGGCTGCTGATCACCGTTCAGATCCTTGACCAGATTCCCCAACTGCACGCGCTTCAGCCGTACTTCTTCTCCCACTACTGGCTGTCCTTCGCCGACCTCATGCGCGAACCGGTGTACTGGGACGACCTGGTGAAGAACCTGGGTCTTCAGGCGTTGTACGCGGCGGTGTTCGGGTCGGCGGCCTGGGCGCGGTTCACGGCGAAGGACATCACGGCGTAGGGAAGCGGGCGAGCGGGGCTTCCTGGGTGAAGAACGTCTTCGCTCGGGTCAGTGCCTCGGTGTCTTTCAGCACGTCTCCGGGGGCGCTGCCGTTGCCGAGCAGGACTCCGCCGAAGCGCATCTTGAGGTAGGCGGCCGAGTTGTTGAGCGTGCCGATCACCGGGTCGGCGACCACGGGTTCGGTGTCGGCGAGGGCGGAGACGCCCCAGAGCGTGCGGCCGGCCATCGTCGCCTTGAAGTCGGCGCCGGGGACGCGCAGCCAGTCGGACCAGTAGTCCAGGTAGCGCTTGGTGAGGCCGGAGAGCGAGTACCAGTAGACCGGCGAGGCGATCACGATGTCCGTCGCGGTGAGGGTGGCGTCGAGGAGTTGCCGGATGGTGTCGTTCTCGGTGGGCTGGACCGCCCCGACGATTCCGTCGTGCCGGATGTCCAGGAAGTCGGGGAGCGGGTGGTCGGCCAGGCGGATCCACTCCTGCTCGACGCCCGGGGGCAGCTGCTCGGCGGCCCTGCGGGCGAGGAGTTCGGTGTTGCCGTCCAGGCGGGCGCTGCCCAGCACGAAGAGGAAGCGGCGGGTCATGGGTCCCCCAGGGGTAATCGGCGTGCGGCGGTTATAGCCGTATGCATTATATGCGCGCGCAATCATCTGTCCATGGGGTGCCTGTGGAGAGTGCGGTGCGGGATGCGGTGGGTTCGCCCGCAGGTGTGGGGGTGGGCCGGGCTCGTGGGCCATCCCGGCCCGTTCCGGGCGGGCTTCAGCGTGGGTGGCGGATCGTGCCGGTGAGGCGGGCCAGGGCTTCTGTTTCGCGGGGTGGGTCGCCGGTGAGGTCGCCGATGCGCCAGGAGGGGACCCAGGGGACGCGGTAGACGTCGATCACCGACTCGATGGCCTTGATGTGCTGGACGAGTTGGCGGGGGAGACGGCCGGGTGCGTCCGCTACGAGGACTACGGCGTCCAGGTCGAGCCCCGCGGGGGCCTCGCCGCGGCGGAAGACCTCCAGGGCGCGGGAGACGGCGGCCAGCCCTGCGGCATGCGTGCGGGCGACGAGCAGGATGGACGGGGGGTCCTCGGGGCCCGGCCAGTCGCGGCCGCAGTCCTGGCCGCCGTAGACCTCGGCGAGGGTGGTGACGCCGGTGCCGCCGTGGGTGGCGACCCAGGAGAAGCGGCGGCGTGGGGTGGTGGCGATGCCGGCCGGGATGCGGGTGGGGATACTGGAGGGGCGCTCGGGTGGTTCCGGTGCCTCTGCGTGCGGGCCGTTGTCCACCGGCAGCGGTACCGGTCCGCGGAGCCAGATCTCCGGGCCCTGCCGTCCACCTGTCTGCATGACCGAGTTCCTCCCTCGTGGTCCCGCCGGTCCTCACGGAACTCCTGGGACGAGGCTGTGACGTCGCGGTTACCTGAGAACCTGAAGGGAACGGCGAGACTCAACAGTACGCGTACGAACGGATCTTGACGCTGGGGAACGCGGGCCGCCTCCCCGACGCATGCGAGTGAGGGAACCGATGACTCGACTCAGCCGCGAGAAGAAGCGGGAACAGAAGCGAGCCGCACGCTCGGCACCCGCCGCGTCACCTTTCGAGGTACGCGTCCCCGTGGACGGCACGGGCGCCGGGGGTGCGTCGATCGGTGGAGTGCCGGTGGCCGTGGCCGCGGGCGAGGAGATCCAGCAGGCGGTTCTGAGTCAGCTTCATCGCATCGCCTCGGCCACGGGGCACCCCGTGCACGCGACCGTCCACGACGACCGGATCGGGTACGTCGTTCCGCTCCAGATCGATCCGGACGGGTCCAGTCACTTCTCGGCGGAGCCGATGGCGATGGGCGGCCCAGGGGAAGGGGCTGCCCCGGTCGGGTTTCCGCCGCCGCCGCCCGCGCTGCCGCCGGCGGTGTCCGCCGACGTCGTAGGACCGGAAGCGGAATTGTCGCGGGAACCTGCGGATCGCCGTGGGGTGAGCGGTGATCCGGTGACCCATCGGCTGCGGGCCGTGTCCGCTCCGGGGGTGGAGGGGGAGGTGGTTCCGACCTTTCCGTTGCGGGCTGTGCCTGAGTCGGTGGGGGAGTCGGCGCCGACCTTTCCGCTGCACGCGGTGCCGGAGTCGGCCGAGGGGGGTGCGCCGCTGGGGTCGGTCCAGGCGCCTACGGGTGCGTTCGGGCCGCCGCCGGTGATGGACGCGGCGCCGGTCGCGGACGTACCGCCGGTCGCTCCGGAACGTGCCTCCCGTCCTGCCGCCATTCCCATTCCCGACCTCGCGCTCACCGCCCCGGAACCGGACCCCAAGCCGACGCCCGCGCGGGGGTTCGACGCCGTGGCCGAGGCCGTGCTCGGGGACGAACCGGTGACGACCGACGGTGCGGGGACCGCGTTTCTCATCGAGCCGATGGTGCGGATCAACGAGGCCGTCAAGGCGGGGCGGATCGAGGAAGCGGTGGGGCTGGCGGAGCGGACCGTCGGGGATGCGGCGGGCGCTCTCGGGCCTGAGCACCCCGAGGTTCTGCGGTTGCGCGAACTCGCCGCCTACATCGCCTACTTGGCCGGTGACCCGCTCCGCGCCTTCCATCTCTCCCTCGACCTCGCCCGCATCCGCCACCGCGCCCACGACGCGGAGGCCGCCTACGGCAACGTCCAGAGCGCGGCCACGGCCTGGCGCGCCGTACGCGACCCGGAGCAGGGCCTCGCCCTCGGCCGCGACCTCATCGACCTGTGGACCGGACTCACCACCGAGGACGGCCCCGCCGTAGAGGACATCGAGGAACTGGAGTCCGCCCGCGCCCGTATGGGGCGTCTCACGGAGCGCGCCCGCAGGGCTGCTGAGTGAAGCCCGGCCTCTAGGCCACGCAGAACTCGTTGCCCTCGGGGTCCGTCATCACGACCCAGGCGCCGGCCGGTTCCGTCACCCGGCGCAGCACGCTCGCGCCGAGGGTCGTCAGGCGTTCCACCTCGGCCTCGCGGTGGTCCGGGCCCGGGTGCAGGTCCAGGTGGAGGCGGTTCTTGGTGGTTTTCGGCTCGGGTACGCGCTGGAAGAGGAGGCGGCGGCCCAGGCCTGTGCCGCGGTCCTTGTCGTAGGGGTCGTCGGGGTGGCGTACGGCCATCAGGTCGCGGAAGGCCGGGCGGCCGTGGAAGTCGACGGTCGCGGCTTCGGGCAACGCGCCCATTTTCAGGAGCTGTTGGACGAGGGTGCTGTTGTCCTCGGGCTCGTAGTGGAGCGCCGCGGCCCAGAAGTCCGCCTGGGCGTGCGGGTCGGCGCAGTCGACAACCAGTTTCCAGTGGATGGGTGTGGGTGTGGATGCGGGCGTCTGTGTCATGCCCTTCACTCTGGCATCGGTGCGGTGTGCCCGCGGGCTACGCCTCTACCGTGTCCGCTGTGTCCAATGGGTTCGGACTTCCGGCCGGGGGCGTCTCCTGTGGGATCGCCGCCGCCGCTGCCGCCGCCCTGCCCCTCCGCGCCGTACGCCACGCGTCCGTCGTCATGAGGACGAGGGCCAGCCATACGAGCCCGAAGCCCGCCCAGCGTGCGGGTGGCATCGACTCGTGGAAGTACAGGATGCCCAGCAGGAACTGGAACACCGGTGCCATGTACTGGAGCAGGCCCAGGGTCGACAGCGGTACCCGGATCGCCGCCGCGCCGAAGCAGACGAGGGGGAGGGCGGTGACGATGCCGGTCGAGGCGAGGAGGGTGGCGTGGCCGACGCCCTCCTGGGCGAAGGTCGCCTTGCCGTGCGCGCCGAGCCACAGCAGGTAGGCCAGTGCGGGCAGGAACTGGACCGCGGTCTCCGCGGCCAGTGACTCGATGCCGCCGAGGTTGACCTTCTTCTTCACCAGGCCGTACGTCGCGAAGGAGAAGGCGAGGGTGAGGGAGATCCAGGGCGGCTGGCCGTAGCCGACGGCCAGGACGATCACGGCGGCCAGGCCCACGCCGACCGCGGCCCACTGCGCCGGGCGCAGGCGTTCCTTCAGGAGCAGGACGCCCATCGCGATGGTGACGAGGGGGTTGATGAAGTAGCCGAGCGAGGCCTCGACGACGTGGCCGCTGTTCACGGCCCAGATGTAGACGCCCCAGTTCACGGTGATGAAGGCCGCGGCGATCGTGACGAGGCCCAACTTGCGGGGCTGGCGCAGGAGTTCACCGGCCCAGGCCCAGCGCCGGATCACGAGGAGGGCCACGGCGACGAAGGCCAGCGACCACACCATGCGGTGGGCGAGGATCTCGGCGGCGCCCGCGGGCTTGAGCAGCGGCCAGAACAGCGGGACCAGGCCCCACATGCCGTATGCCGCGAAGCCGTTCAGCAGTCCTATGTGGTGCTGGTCGCCCTTCGGCTTCCCGCTCGGCTTCCCGCTCACGGGCCCCTCCTTCGTACGCGCCCTGCCGCGTCGATGCGGCCAGCACGAAGGTAGCGCCGAGCGGGCCCGGCTGTCATGGCCGTATCGCCATACGGTCATGACAGGCGAGGGGGTGAGCGTCTGACATGCGGTCGCGTCCAGCCGATGCCGAGATGGATGGGCGCGCCCTGTGTCGGTCCGAGCCCCCGCCGCGTGTACGCCGGAGCCCTGGAACGGAGCCCCCAGATGACTGACGCCGCCCTTCCCTTCGAGGACACCGCCGACTTCGAGAACGCCGACCGGGGCTTCGTCGACGCCCTCGATCCGGGGGTCGTGACGGGGGCCGACGGCCGTGTCGTCTACGACAACGACGCCTACGCGTTCCTTCAGGGGGACTGCCCGGACACCGCGCATCCCAGCCTGTGGCGCCAGGGGCAGCTCTGCTCCCGGCAGGGCCTGTACGAGGTCAGGGAGGGGGTGTACCAGATCCGGGGCCTGGACCTGTCGAACATGACGCTCGTCGAGGGGGAGCGCGGGGTGATCGTCGTCGACCCGCTGCTGAGCGTGGAGACGGCCGCCGCCGGGCTCGCGCTGTACCGGCGCCATCGCGGCGACCGCCGGTCACCGGGCTCATCTACACGCACTCGCACGCCGACCACTTCGGCGGCTCCCGCGGCGTCCTGCCGCCCGGTACCGAGGAGGACGTCCCGATCCTCGCCCCGGCCGGGTTCCTGGAGCACGCGGTCAGCGAGAACGTCTACACCGGCAATGCCATGACCCGTCGCGCGATCTTCATGTACGGCGACCGGCTGCCGAAGTCGGCCGAGGGGCAGATCAGCGCCGGCCTCGGCATGACGACCTCGACTGGCCGACCTGGGGGCACGGCAACATCGTCCAATTCCTCGCCACACAACGGGACTTGTACGCCTACCTGCACGACCAGACCCTGCGCATGCTCAACGACGGTCTGACCGGGCCCGAGATCGCCGAGCGGCTGGAGCTGCCGCCCGCGCTGGCCAAGTCCTGGTACGCGCGCGGCTATTACGGCCCTCAGCCACAACGTCAAGGCGATCTACCGGCGTTGCCTCGGCTGGTTCGACGGCAACGGCGCCCACCTGTGGGAGCACCCGCCGGTCGAACTCGCCCAGCGGTACGTGGAGTTGGCGGGCGGCACGGACGAGGCCCTGCGCAAGGCGCGCGGTTACGTCGAGGCCGGTGACCCGCGGTTCGCGGCCACGCTTCTCAATCACCTCGTCTTCGCCGACCCGGCCCGCGCCGACGCCAAGGAACTCCTCGCGCAGGTCTACGAGTTGCTCGGCCACGGCGCCGAGAACGGCACCTGGCGCAACTTCTGTCTGACCTCCGCCATGGAACTGCGCCACGGCGTCAACCCCATCACCATCGACACCGGCGGTTCGGAGACGGTGATGTCGCTGACCACGGACATGCTGCTGGACTCCGTCGCCGTCCGCATCGACGGCCCCCGCGCCTGGGACGACGACCTCACCATCGACCTCGTCCTCACCGACGAGGACCGCCGCCACCGCCTCACCCTGCACAACGGCGCGCTCACCCACCGCACCCTGGACACCCCCAAGACCCGGGCCGCCCTGACCCTCACCCTCACGAAGCCCCAACTCCTGGGCGTCCTCGCGGGCAAGGGCCTCGACGGCGTCACGACCGAGGGCGACGCGTCCCTGCTGGCCCGCCTCTTCTCCCACGTCACGCGGCCCGACAAGGGGTTCCCGATCGTCACGCCGTGACGGCCGGGGGAAGAGGCCGTCCGGAGGCGGGTCAGCCCTTCAGCGCGACCGCGATCGCCTCGCTGATCGGCGTGGTCGGGCGGCCCGACAGGCGGGACAAGTCGCCGCTGGACACGACCAGTTGGCCCTGCGCGATGGACGCGTCGACCCCGGCGAAGATCGCGGCGAACGCCTCGGGCAGACCGGCGCCGGTGAGGATGCCGATCAGGGTCTCGCCGGGCACGTTGTTGTAGGCGATCTCCTTGCCGGTCTGCCGGCTCAGCTCGGCCGCGTACTCGGCGAAGCTCCACGCCTCGTCGCCGCCCAGTTCGTACGTCTGGTTCTCGTGGCCCTCGCCGGTCAGTACGGCGACGGCGGCAGCGGCGTAGTCGGCGCGCGAGGCGGAGGAGACCCGGCCGTCACCGGCGGCGGCCACGACGGCGTTGTGCTCCAGCACGGGGGCGAGGTTCTCGGTGTAGTTCTCGTTGTACCAACCGTTGCGGAGCAGGGCGTACGGCACTCCGGACGCCAGCAGCGCCTCCTCCGTGCCGCGGTGGTCGTCGGCCAGGGCGGCGGAGAGGGGGCCGGGGGCGCTGGTGTAGGCGAGGAGCGCGACACCGGCGGCCTTCGCGGCCTCGATGACGACCTTGTGCTGCCCGACGCGGCCCTTGTCGAACTCGTTGCCGGAGATCAGCAGCACCTTGTCGCCGGCGGCGAAGACGGTGTCGTAGGTCTCGGGGGCGTTGTAGTCCGCGACGACGATCTTCACGCCGCGCTCGGCGAAGTCGGCGGCCTTCTCCGGCGTCCGTACGACAGCGGTGATCCGGTCGGCCGGGACCTTCTCCAGCAACTGCTCCACGACGTGACGGCCGAGGTGTCCGGTGGCTCCGGTGACGACGATGCTCATGGTGACGACTCCTTGTAGGGGTGCGGCGTGGTGCGGTGTGACGCGCTGCGGTGCGTGCCGCTAACCCTAGGGGAGGCGCTAACTCGTGGAAAGTACCCACTTTGAAGTAAGGTACCGGCATGGCAGTAAGTGCAGAGGTGGCCGGCGGCAGTCGCGCGGTGGGCGAGGCGATGTGCCCGCACCGCCTGATCATGGAACACGTCACGTCCCGCTGGGGCGTCCTGGTCCTCATCGAACTCCTCGACCGCCCCTACCGCTTCAGCGAACTCCGCCGGGCGATCGGAGAGGTACGGCAGGTCAGCGAGAAGATGCTGGCCCAGACCCTGCAGACGCTGGAGCGTGACGGCTTGGTCCATCGCGACGCGCAGCCGGTGATTCCGCCGCGCGTCGACTACTCCCTGACCGACCTCGGCCGCGAGGCGGCGGAACAGGTACGGGGGCTGGCGCTGTGGGCCACGGATCGGATGGGGCGGGTGCTGGAGGCGCGGGAGGCGTACGACACGGCGAAGGAGCGAGCCGGTACCGCTGGGGCGCGCTAGTCCTGCCCTGTGCGCGACGCGTCCTTCCGTACGCCCCCTTTCCGCCTGGCGCGCCGCGTTCGGGGGCGGGGCAGGGTGGTGGGCATGGCTGCGTCACAACAGGAGCAGCTAGTAGGGGAGTTGGCCCGGCAGCTCGGCCGTACAGCGGAGGAACTGCACAGGGCGAACCAGATACTGAGCACCTTGGACGGTGTCTCGGAGGGCAAGCGGCGGCAGCTGGTCTTCGCCAACAGGCAGTACGCGTTGATGTTCAGTCAGGGGACTCCTGCCCCGACCTCTTCGAGGTGGCCGACGGCAACTTCGCGGTCATCGGAACCGACCGCACCGAAGAACTCGACGCCCTGCTGCCCGCCGACACCGCCCGCGCCGACTACGAGCGCATCGTCGTCATCACTCGCGACACCCTGCTCCGTGCCAAGCGGGACATTCCCGACGCCTGATCAGCACAGTGACGGAAGGGCCGGGGTGCGAGAACCGCACCCCGGCCCTTCCGCGTGAGCGGAACCGTCAGCCCACAACAGTCCAGGTATCCCCGCCCGCCAGCAGCGCGGCCAGGTCACCCTTCCCGTTCTGCACGATCGCTGTGTCGAGCTGGTCGGCCATCTGTGTGTCGTAGACGGGGCGTTCCACGGACCGGAGTACGCCGATCGGGGTGTGGTGCAGGGTGTCCGGGTCGGCCAGGCGGGAGAGGGCGAAGGCGGTGGTGGGGGAGGTCGCGTGGGCGTCGTGGACCAGGATCTGGGACTCGTTGTCCGGGGTCACGTCGACCACCTTCAGGTCGCCCGTGGCCGGATCGCGGACCACACCCCGCGCACCCTCCGCGCCGAACCGGATCGGCTGCCCGTGTTCCAGGCGGATCACCGCCTCCTCGGCCTGCTGGCGGTCCTTCAGCGCGTCGAAGGCGCCGTCGTTGAAGATGTTGCAGTTCTGGTAGATCTCGACGAGCGCCGTGCCGGGGTGGGCCGCCGCCTCACGGAGGACCTGGGTGAGGTGTTTGCGGTCCGAGTCGATCGTGCGGGCCACGAAGGACGCCTCCGCGCCGATCGCCAGCGACACCGGGTTGAAGGGGGCGTCCAGGGAGCCCATCGGCGTCGACTTGGTGATCTTGCCTACCTCGGAGGTCGGCGAGTACTGGCCCTTCGTCAGGCCGTAGATCCGGTTGTTGAAGAGGAGGATCTTCAGGTTGACGTTGCGGCGCAGGGCGTGGATCAGGTGGTTGCCGCCGATGGAGAGGGCGTCGCCGTCACCCGTGACCACCCACACCGACAGGTCCCGCCTGGAGGACGCCAGGCCCGTCGCGATCGCAGGGGCTCGGCCGTGGATCGAGTGCATGCCGTACGTGTTCATGTAGTACGGGAAGCGGGAGGAGCAGCCGATGCCGGAGACGAAGACGATGTTCTCCTTCGCGAGGCCCAGTTCCGGCATGAAACCCTGCACCGCCGCGAGGATCGCGTAGTCACCGCAGCCGGGGCACCAGCGCACTTCCTGATCGGACTTGAAGTCCTTCATGGACTGCACTGCCTCGGCCTTGGGGACGAGTGAAAGTGCCTCGATCGTGCCCGTGCCTTCCGTGGACGTCTCAGCCATCGATGGCCTCCTTGAGAGCCGTGGCGAGCTGCTCAGCCTTGAACGGCATGCCGTTCACCTGGTTGTACGAGTGCGCGTCCACCAGGTACTTCGCCCGCACCAGCATGGCGAGCTGACCGAGGTTCATCTCGGGGATCACCACCCGGTCGTAGCGCTTCAGGACCGCGCCGAGGTTGCGGGGGAAGGGGTTGAGGTGGCGGAGGTGGGCCTGGGCGATGGACTCGCCGGATGCCCGCAGGCGTCGTACCGCCGCCGTGATCGGGCCGAACGTCGAGCCCCAGCCGAGGACCAGCGTCCGCGCCCCGTGCGGGTCGTCGACGTCCAGATCCGGTACGTCGATGCCGTCGATCTTGGCCTGGCGGGTGCGGACCATGAAGTCGTGGTTGGCGGGGTCGTAGGAGATGTTGCCCGTGCCGTCCTGCTTCTCGATGCCGCCGATGCGGTGTTCCAGGCCGGGCGTGCCGGGAATGGCCCACGGGCGGGCGAGGGTCTGCGGGTCGCGTTTGTAGGGCCAGAAGACCTCGGTGCCGTCGTCCAGGGTGTGGTTCGGGCCCTGAGCGAACTGGACGGTGAGGTCCGGGAGTTCGTCGATGTCGGGGATGCGCCAGGGCTCGCTGCCGTTGGCGAGGTAGCCGTCCGAGAGGAGCATCACCGGGGTGCGGTAGGTGAGCGCGATGCGCGCGGCCTCGATCGCCGCGTCGAAGCAGTCGGCCGGTGTGCAGGGGGCGACGATCGGGACCGGCGCCTCGCCGTTGCGGCCGAACATCGCCTGGAGCAGGTCGGCCTGTTCGGTCTTGGTGGGGAGGCCGGTGGAGGGGCCGCCGCGCTGGATGTCCAGGACGAGGAGGGGGAGTTCCATGGAGACCGCGAGGCCGATGGTCTCCGACTTCAGGGCCACGCCCGGGCCCGACGTGGTGGTGACCGCGAGGGAACCCCCGAAGGCCGCCCCGAGCGCCGCGCCGATGCCCGCGATCTCGTCCTCGGCCTGGAAGGTCCGTACACCGAAGTTCTTGTGCCGGCTCAGCTCGTGCAGGATGTCCGAGGCCGGGGTGATCGGGTACGAGCCCAGGAAGAGGGGCAGGTCCGCCTGTCGGGACGCGGCGACCAAGCCGTAGGACAGGGCCAGGTTCCCGGAGATGTTGCGGTAGGTGCCGGTCGGGAACGCGGTGGTGGCCGGGGCGACCTCGTAGGAGACCGCGAAGTCCTCCGTCGTCTCGCCGAAGTTCCAACCCGCCCTGAACGCTGCGATGTTGGCCGCCGCGATCTCGGGTTTCTTGGCGAACTTCGACTTCAGGAACTTCTCGGTGCCCTCGGTCGGCCGGTGGTACATCCACGACAGCAGGCCCAGCGCGAACATGTTCTTGCTGCGCTCGGCCTCCTTGCGGGTCAGGCCGAAGTCCTTCAACGCCTCGACGGTGAGGGCCGTGAGGGGCACGGGGTGCAGGCTGTAGCCGTCCAGCGACCCGTCGTCGAGGGGCGAGGCGGCGTAACCCACCTTCTGCAGCGCGCGTTTGGTGAACTCGTCCGTGTTGACGATGATCTCCGCACCGCGCGGCACATCGGCGATGTTCGCTTTCAGGGCGGCCGGATTCATCGCGACCAGCACGTTGGGCGCGTCGCCCGGGGTCAGGATGTCGTGGTCGGCGAAATGCAGCTGGAACGACGAAACCCCCGGCAGGGTGCCTGCGGGGGCGCGGATCTCGGCCGGGAAGTTCGGCAGTGTGGAGAGGTCGTTCCCGAAGGACGCCGTCTCCGAGGTGAAGCGGTCGCCGGTGAGCTGCATCCCGTCACCCGAGTCACCGGCGAACCGGATGATCACCCGGTCCAGGCGGTGGACGTCCTTCACCCCCGCCGGTTTGCGTTGTTCCCCTACCAACGTGCTGTCGGCTCCGTCGGCCTGCTCCGCTGGGCTACTGACCTGGCTGGTCACTGAACTGGACCTCCTCTTCGAGGACGCTGTCCGGGCATGGTCGTCACGCCGACCCTCCCAGGATCAACCCTACGTCTGTAAGGGTCGCCTTCCTTCGGCCGCTCGCATGATGGACGCTGTTTTGAGACGGCCTGACGCCCTGACTTGTCATGATTTCTCCCCCCCCCCGACACTTCCCTCGGAGACGCTCCCGTTGTGTTGACTGGTTCTCGGACCTGGCTGTCCGGCCCTCGGCCCCGGCTGACAGGCGACTGACGGCGGTGAACAACCGCCGGTCGGCGGCCGGACAGCTGACACGGTGTCAGTTTGGCAGGATTCTGTCAGGAGTTGAGGTAGGTGAGGACGGCCAGAACACGTCGGTGATCCCCGTCACTCGGCGACAGCCCCAGCTTCAGGAAGATGTTGCTGACGTGCTTCTCGACCGCGCCGTCGCTCACCACGAGCTGCCGGGCTATCGCGGAGTTCGTCCGCCCCTCGGCCATCAGCCCCAGCACCTCGCGCTCCCGCGGGGTGAGTCCCGCGAGCACGTCCTGCTTACGGCTGCGCCCGAGCAACTGCGCGACCACCTCCGGGTCGAGCGCCGTACCCCCCGAGGCCACGCGCACCACCGCGTCCACGAACTCCCGCACCTCGGCCACCCGGTCCTTCAGCAGATAGCCGACGCCGTGCGTGGAACCGGCCAGCAGTTCGGTGGCGTAGCGCTCCTCCACGTACTGCGACAACACCAGCACGCCGAGGCCGGGATGCGCCTTGCGCAACTCCACGGCCGCCCGCACTCCCTCGTCGGTGTGCGTCGGCGGCATCCGTACGTCGGCCACGACCACGTCCGGCAGCGCGCCCTGCTCGGCCAGCTCGGTGATGGTCTTCACCAGCGCGTCCCCGTCGCCCACCCCGGCCACCACGTCGTGCCCGCGGTCGGTCAGCAACCGGGTCAGGCCCTCCCTGAGCAGCACTGAATCCTCGGCGATGACCACCCGCACCCTGTCCTCCACGATGTTCGGCCCCCCATTGCCCGCCCTGCCGGCCCGCGTCGGTCCGCGTCCGTCCATACGACAGGTCCAGCATTCCAGGGTTCGCGACCCGGTGCGGGCGAGGGGATGGAATCGGGGGTCAGGGGGTGCTGGAGGCTGGGGGTAAATCTAACCGCTGTTGGGTGCGTTGAGTGGTTAGAACGAACCCCAGCCTGTGGAGGGTGGAGGGTGGAGGGTGGAGGGTGGAGGGTGGAGGGTGGAGGGTGAGGGGGAGGGGGAGGGTGGTGGGGGCGGAGGAGTCCGGCCCCTCCGATACTCCCCGCCCCTCAACCCCGCCAGGGCAGCTCCGCCGTGATCCGGGTGGGCCCACCCACCGGCGAGTCCACCACCAGAATTCCGTCCACGGCATCGAGTCGCCCGGCGAGACCAGCGAGCCCGGAGCCGCCGGAGGCATCCGCTCCGCCCACCCCGTTGTCCACGACCTGAAGCATCAGCCGGTTCTCCACCCGCCACACGTCCACCGCGGCCCAGGTCGCCTTCGCGTGCTTGCTGATGTTCTGCAGCAGCTCGGAGACGGTGAAGTACGCGATCCCCTCGATGGCGGCGGCCGGCCGCGCGGGCAGATCCACGTCCACCTGCACCGGCACCGTGCACCGCGAGGCCACGGAGGACAGGGCGGCGTCCAGCCCCCGGTCGGTCAGCACCGCCGGATGGATCCCGCGCGCCAGATCCCGCAGCTCCTGCAACGCCGTCTTGACCTCGCCGTGCGCCTCGCCGACCATCCGCGCCGCCGCCTGCGGGTCCTCCGTCAGCTTCTCCTTCGCCAGCCCCAGATCCATGGCCAGGGCCACGAGCCGAGCCTGCGCCCCGTCGTGCAGGTCGCGCTCGATCCGCCGTAGATCCGCCGCCGCCGTGTCGACCACGACACCCCGGTCCGACTCCAGCTCCACGACCCGGGTGGCCAGCGTCGACGGGCCGAGCAGCCCGTGCACCATGACCCGGTCCACCATCGTCAGTGCCCGCACGATCCACGGCGTGGCCAGCGTGAACAGCAGTCCGACCAGCGCGGTCACGGTGATCTCGAAGGGGTTGTCCAGATAGATCCGGTGGTGCTCGTCGCCGTAGAGCTGAAGGCCGCCCCCACCGCCGTACATCGGGAAGACCCAGAACCACAGCGGGTACGTCAGGAGGGCCCAGCCGTACGTCCAGAAGCTGAGGCCGACGACGAAGGAGAAGACCGCCCACGGGAGGTGCAGCAGGGCGTACAGCAGATGGCGCCAGGACGCGCCGCTCTTGAGGACCGCGCCCATCCAGGCCATCGGGCCGTTCTTCTTCATGCGCAGCGGCTCGGGGGAGGCGACGTCCAGGTCGAGCAGCCGGCGCGCCCGCGCCCGCTCCAACGCGCCGAAGCCGCGGCAGCCGGCCAGGGCGCCCGCGAGGACCGGCACGCCGAGGAAGGTGATCAGCAGGCCCGCGCCCAGCGACACCATCGTGACGGCGTAGGTGAAGAGCAGGATGCTGATCGGCAGGCTCAGCAGCACATAGCCGAACTCCCGCCAGCTGCGCGCCTCGAAGGGTGCGCGCAGCACGGTCGGCACCCGGTGCCGCCGCTGACGCCGCTCGTCGAGGCCGAACGTGCCGTGCGTTCCGTACCCCTGCCCGTACTCCGTGGCCATTGACGTCGTCCCGTTCTACTCGTTGTCCGCAGCCGTGCCGGCCGTGCTGTCGTATCTCCAGACTGCTCGACCGCAGGTCCGTGGACCATGGAGTCCGTCGGCCTCCCGGGAGGGGGGTTTTCCCTACCCCCGGCCCGGTTCGGCGGTCCGGTCACGCTCGCGCCACGGCAGCTCCGCCGTGACGGTCGTAGGACCGCCCGGCGGGGAGTCGAGGACGAACAGGCCGTCGACCGCGCCGAGTCGGTCGGCGAGGCCGCGCATGCCGGTGCCGCCGTCCAGGTTCGCGCCGCCGCGGCCGTCGTCCCAGACCTGGATGAGCAGGCGGTCCTCCGACCGCCACACGTCCACCGACGCCGAACGGGCGCCGCTGTGCTTGCTGATGTTCTGCAGCAGCTCGGAGACGGTGAAGTACGCGATGCCCTCGATGGCCGCGGCCGGGCGCGCGCCGATGTCGGCGGTCACCTTCACCGGCACCGTGCAGCGAGAGGCGACGGAGGAGAGGGCGGCGTCGAGCCCGCGGTCGGTGAGGACGGCGGGATGGATCCCGCGCGCGAGGTCCCGCAGCTCCTGGAGCGCCAGCTTCACCTCGCCGTGCGCCTCGTCGACCATCGCGGCGACCTGTTCGTCGGCCCGGCCCTCCAGCAACTTCTCCTTGGCCAGCCCCAGGCCCATCGCCAGATTGACCAGCCGGGCCTGCGCCCCGTCGTGCAGGTCGCGCTCGATCCGCCGCAGATCCGCCGCCGCCGTGTCGACCACGACACCCCGGTCGGACTCCAACTCGGCGATACGGCGCTCCAGTTCGTCGGAGGGGGAGAGGAGGCCGCGCACCATCGCCCGGTCCGCGTTCGCCAGCCCGCGCGCGATGAACGGCAGCACCGGCCACAGCACGAACAGCGAGGTCAGCGTGACGGTGAAGGTGACGATGCCCCACGGCAGCCGCATCCCGTCGTACAGCACCGTCCGCCAGCCGACCGGGTCCTTCAGCGCCATCCACACCCGTTGCAGCAGCCCGCCGCCCTTGCGCCACGGCAACGGGCTCGGCTCGTCGATCCGCACCCCGAGCAGCCGCCGGGCCCGGCCCCGCTCGAACTTCCCGATCAGCCGCGCGCCCATCAACCCCAGCGCGAGCAGCGGGAACCCGACCACGGTGACGGTCAGCCCGCCGCTGATGGCCAGCATCGTCACCACATAGACGAAGCCGAACACCGACACCGGCAGATTCGTCAGGAGATGCGCGATCTCCTTCCAGGTGTGTCGGTCGTAGGCGAAGCGGGCCGGCGGCAGCGGCTCGTCGAGCTCGCCGCCGGGTGCCGCCGGGTCGGCGTAGGGGATGCGTACGGTCATATGGGCCAGCGTGCCCCGCGACGCGCTCCAGCGCCATGAGGTCCGCCGCCCGGGTCTGCTGGGGAAAACCCCACCATCGCGTCCGTCCCGTCATTCCGAGCGGATCTCAAGCCGTGACGGGCTGCTTACCGTGCCTTTAACAGGGCCTAGACTCCCGTGCGTACAGATCGTCGAACACAGAGTTCACATGGGTCACGGGGGCACCGGGTCACCGGAGCGGGCCGTGGGCAAGCCCGTGCCGAGGAGGAGGGGTCGGACTTGCGGGAGATGTTGCCGGGGACCTTGCGGGAGCCGACCGCGGTCGTCGCGGCGGACTCGGCGGACTACTTCCGGTCCTACTCCGTCGTGGGACTGCTCGCCGTCGTCGGTGTCCTCTTCGTCGCCGTGGCCTTCGGCGCCGGCCGCCTGCTGCGCCCGGTCGTCCCCACCCCCGAGAAACTCATGACCTACGAGTGCGGCGTCGACCCCGTCGGCGAGGGCTGGGCCCACACCCAAGTCCGGTACTACGTCTACGCGTTCCTGTACGTCATCTTCGCCGTCGACTCGATCTTCCTCTTCCCCTGGGCGACGGTCTTCGCCGCGCCGGGCTACGGCGCGACCACCCTCGTCGAGATGTTCATCTTCCTGGGCTTCCTGACCGTGGGCCTGCTGTACGCATACAAGAAGGGCGTCCTGGCATGGACGTGACCCCCGAGCCCGTGATGCTGCCGGAGCCGAAACGCCTGGGCACCCTCGCCCGCCTCGCCCCCGAACCCATGAAGGTGGTCCTCAACTGGGGGCGCCGCTACTCCCTCTGGGTCTTCAACTTCGGCCTCGCCTGCTGCGCCATCGAGTTCATCGCCGCGTCCATGGCCCGCCACGACTTCATCCGCCTCGGCGTGATCCCCTTCGCACCGGGCCCGCGCCAGGCGGACCTGATGGTCGTCTCCGGCACGGTCACGGACAAGATGGCCCCCGCCGTGAAACGCCTCTACGAGCAGATGCCCGAGCCCAAATACGTCATCTCCTTCGGCGCGTGCAGCAACTGCGGCGGCCCGTACTGGGACTCCTACTCGGTCACCAAGGGCGTCGACCAGATCATCCCGGTCGACGTCTACGTCCCCGGCTGCCCGCCCCGCCCCGAGGCCCTCCTCCAGGGCATCCTCAAACTCCAGGAGAAGATCGCCCGGGAATCGCTGGGAGAGCGGTACGGGGTGGCCGGGGGCCGGGCTTCCACGGCGGCGCTGCAGAGCGGGCTGGTGACGGCTCCGGTGTCGCAGTCGGTGGTTGATGGGGGTTCTGCGGGTAAGGGTGCGGGTGCGGGGGCGGACTCGCCGGGTGCGGGTGCGGGTGCGGACTTGCCGGGTGCGGATGCGGGTGCCGGTCCGTCCTCCGACTCGGGCTCGTCCTCGGGCTCGGGCTCGGGCACCGACTCCGGCCCGTCCTCCGGCTCCGGCTTGGGCTCCAACTCCGGCTCGGGGGACGCCCGATGACCGCCGTCGGTTGGCTGCCCGCACCGGTCGAGGAACTGTTCGGCACGGAGGCCACGGCCGAGGAGTCCTACGACCTCCTCACGGTCGACGTACCCCCCACCGCCTGGCTCGCCGCCCTGCGCACCGCCCGCGACGGCCTGGGCTGCACCTACTTCGACTGGCTGAGCGCGGTCGACGAACCAGGCACCGGCTTCCACGTCTCCGCCCACGTCGTGGCACTGGCACCCGTACGCCGACTCCTCGTCCGTACGACCGTCCCGCACGAGACCCCGGCACTTCCCACCGCCGTCGACGTCTACGCGGGCGCCGCCTGGCACGAACGCGAGACCCACGAAATGTTCGGCGTCGACTTCGAGGGCCACCCGGCACTGGACCACCTCCTCCTCCCGGAAACCTTCGAAGGCCACCCCCTCCGCAAGGACTTCGTCCTCGCGGCCCGAGTCGCCAAGGCCTGGCCCGGAGCGAAGGAACCCGGCGAGTCCGACCACGGCGGCCCGAAACGCCGCCAGATGCTCCCGCCGGGCGTCCCCGACCCGAACGAGTGGGGCCCGTTGAAGGGCCAGCTTCCGGCAGCTCCGGCGCGACCTGCGCGGGGGGCGGGGCGGGCTGCGGGGGAGCGTCCGGTGCGTCCGGCGGGTGACCGTCCTGTACGTGCGGCGGGTGACCGTCCGGTGCGTGGAGCGGGTGACCGTACGACAGGTGCGGCGGGTGAGTCTCCGGCCCGCGCGGCCGGTGACGGTCCAGCACGTGCGGCGGCCGGCGATCGCCCTGTGCGGCGGGCTCGTTCGGCTTCGGAGGGGTCGGTGAGTCAGGGGGCGCCGGCTGGGGGTGCGGTGCCCCCGACTGGGGGTGCGGTGCCTTCGGAGGAGAGTGCGGGGTCGTCGGCGGGAAGTGCGGCGCCGTCTGCTTCGGGTGCGGTGTCATCGGCTGGGTCGGCAGGGGCGCCCGCCGGGAGTGAGGCCTCGCCGGTTGGGGGCGCAGCGCCGGCGAGTGAGGGTGCGGTGCCGTCGACAGAGGGGCAGGCTCAGTCGGCCGAGGGTGTTCGTGACCCTGCGGTACCGCCTGCTGGACCGCGCCGGGCGCGCAGCGCGAGCGAGGGTTCGGCATCGCAACAGGCGCCGGCGCCTGAACCTGTGGCGGCACCGGAATCGGCACCTGCGGCAGAACCGTCACAGGGACCGGCATCAACGCGAGAGGGCAGCACTGCCCAGCCCTCCGCCGCTCCCCGCAGCACGGACGCCCCGTGGCACAACGCCCGCCCAGCCTTCGAGGAGCCCGAGCCCGACTCGGACACAACTGCAGCTGACGCGGAAGCAGTTGAACGGCCCGATTCACCCCCCACCCCCGAAGACCCAACGCCCGAACCCCCCAAGCCCGACGACCCCCCAACTCCCGACACCCCCACAGGAGGCCCGCAGTGAACGACGTGCTCGACGTCGCCCTGCGACTCCTGATCGTCTTCGTCGTCTTCCTCACCTTCCCCCTGATCGTCGGCCAGACCGAGCACAAGGTGATGGCCCACATGCAGGGCCGCCTCGGCCCGATGTATGCCGGCGGCTTCCACGGCTGGGCCCAACTCGTCGCGGACGGCGTCAAGTTCGCCCAGAAGGAAGACATCGTCCCGGCGGGCGCGGACCGCCGTATCTTCCAACTCGCCCCCGCCGTAGCCCTCCTCCCGTACCTCCTCGTCCTCCTCGCCATCCCCATCGGCCCGAGCGAGGGCGCCGTCGGCCAGGTACTGGACGCGGGCATCTTCTTCGTCCTCGCGGTGATGGGCGTGAGCGTCCTCGGCTCGCTCATGGCCGGCTGGGCCTCCGCCAACAAGTTCTCCCTCCTCGGCGGCCTCCGCACCGCCGCACAACTCCTCGCCTACGAACTCCCCATGCTGCTCACCGCCGCCTCCGTGGCGATGGCAGCCGGCACGGTCTCCCTCCCCGGCATCCTCGACGCCTTCCACTGGTGGTGGCTGCCCTGGCAGATCGTCGGCGCGATCGTGTTCTTCATCGCCGGCCTGGCCGAACTCCAGCGGCCCCCCTTCGACATGCCCGTCGCCGACTCCGAGATCATCTTCGGCGCCTACACCGAATACACCGGTCTCCGCTTCGCCCTCTTCCTCCTCGCCGAGTACGCCGGAATCGTCGTCCTGTGCGGCCTGACCACCGTCCTCTTCCTGGGCGGCTGGCACGGCCCCTGGGGCGCGGACGGCCTCGGCTGGGTCTGGACCCTGCTGAAGGCCGGGCTCCTCGCGTTCGTCGTCATCTGGCTCCGCGTCACGTATCCCCGCCTGCGCGAGGACCAGCTCCAGAAGCTCTCCTGGACCCTGCTCGTCCCCCTCTCCCTCGCTCAGATCGCCCTCACCGGCATCGTGAAGGTGGTGTTCCTCTGATGGCCCCGATCCCCGGCTCCGGTCTCGCCAAGGGCCTGGCCGTCACCCTCCGCACGATGACGAAGAAGACCGTCACCGAGCAGTACCCGGACACCCAGCCCGACCTCCCGCCCCGCACCCGCGGAGTCATCGGCCTGTTCGAGGAGAACTGCACGGTCTGCATGCTCTGCGCCCGTGAGTGCCCCGACTGGTGCATCTACATCGACTCCCACAAGGAGACGGTCCCGGCGGCGGCCCCCGGTGGCCGTGAGCGCAGCCGCAACGTCCTCGACCGCTTCGCCATCGACTTCTCCCTGTGCATGTACTGCGGTATCTGCATCGAGGTCTGCCCTTTCGACGCGCTGTTCTGGTCCCCGGAGTTCGAGTACGCCGAGACCGACATCCACGAACTCACCCACGAACGCGACAAGCTCCGCGAGTGGATGTGGACCGTCCCGGCCCCACCCGCCCTCGACCCCAACGCCGAGGAACCCAAGGAGATCGCCGCCGCCCACAAGACCGCCGAGAAGCTGGCGGCAGCACAGGCAGCACAGGCAGCACAGGCCGCTCAGTCGACTCAGGGAGCACAGGCCGCGGAAGCCGCAGCGACCACGGAGATCATGCAGACTCCGGGGACCGCAGCGCCCGCAGGGACCGCGCAGACCAAGCCCGCAGAGACCGCTCAGGCCACGGAAGCCGCAGGGTCCGTGAAGGCCACGCAGGCCGTAGAGGTCACCGAGACTGCGCAGCCCAAGCCTGCAGAGGCCTCGCGGGTTGCGGAAACCGCAGGGCCCGCAGCCGCCACGCCAGCCACCGACGTCACCGGGGCCGAGCAGGCCAGGCCCGCAGAGGCCACCGAGACCGCGAAGCCCGACCCCGCAGAAGTCACCGAAGCCGCGCCGACCACCCCCACCGAAGCCGCGAAGCCCAACCCCACCGATCCGCCGGAGGGCCAGTCGTGACCCTCGCCGAAACCGTCGCCGTCACTGTCAACGCCACGGCACCCCTCGCCGCCCCCCACACCCACGGCTTCCTCTCCCCGACCGGCGTCGAGATCGCCTTCCTCCTCGTCGGCCTGGTCACCTTCGGCGCCGCCCTCGTCACCGTCACCACCAAGCAGCTGGTGCACGCCGCCCTGTGGCTCGTGGTGACCCTCGGGGGTCTCGCCGTCGAATACCTCCTCCTCACCGCCGAGTTCATCGCCTGGGTGCAGGTCCTCATCTACGTCGGTTCCGTCGTCGTCCTCCTTCTCTTCGGTCTGATGCTCACCAAGGCCCCCATCGGCCGCTCCCCGGACGCGGACTCCGGCAACCGCTGGGCCGCCCTCGCCGTGGCCGTCGCCGCCGCGGCGGCCCTGCTCTGGGTCGTCGTCGACGCCTTCCGCGCGACCTGGATGGACCTGGACGGTCCGGCCGCCGGCTCGACCGCGGTGACCGGCGCGAGCCTGTTCCAGAACTGGGTCCTCCCCTTCGAGGCCCTCTCCGTCCTTCTCCTCGCGGCCCTGGTCGGCGCGATCGTCCTGTCCCGCAAGACGAAGTCGGAGCTGAGCTCTCCCCCTCTGAACTCCCGGGGTGCGACCGGTAGTTCCCCATCCGCCCCGGATTCCCGTAATCACACGTTCAGGCGAAATAGCCGGTCTCAAGGCAACGATCCGACCCCGCGGGACAACCGGACCGAGCGGAACGACCCGACCGAGCAGAGCCAGACCACGCAGAACGACGCAACCGAGCAGAACGACGGAACCGCGCAGAGCGACGCAACCGAGCAGAACAACCTCACCGAGCAGAAGGGAGCCAGCTGATGCACCTGGTCTATCCCGCCGTGCTCGCCGCCCTCCTCTTCTGCACCGGCATCTACGGCGTCCTCGCCCGCCGCAACGCGATCCTCGTCCTCATGTCGGTCGAGCTGATGCTCAACGCCGTCAACCTGAACCTGGTCGCCTTCGACGTCTGGCTCAGCAGGACCGCCGAGGAGAAGCTGCACTCCGGCCAGGCCCTGACCCTGTTCACCATCGCCATCGCCGCCGCGGAGATCGGCATCGGCCTGGCGATCGTCCTCGCCGTCTACCGGGGCCGCGGCACCTCGGACATCGACAAACTCCGCGACACCGCCGAGGGCCACGAATCCGACGGCCCCGACGAATCCGACGGCCCGGACGGATTCAGCGGCCCCGACGGCCTCGGCGGCTCCGACGGCCCCGACAGCACCGGCGGGTCCAACCCCAGCGGCTCGGACAGCAACCGCACCGAGCCCCCCGCGGCCGAGAAGGCTGAGGCCACCGCGTGACCACGACCACCCTCGCCGTCCTCGTTCCCCTCCTCCCCATCCTGGGCGCCGCGGCCGGCCTGCTCCTGGGCCGCACCGCCCCCGGCTTCGTCCGCCCGCTCGCCGTCCTGCCGTCGCTCGCCGCGCTCGCGCTGGCCGCGGTCGTCGCCGTACGGCAGGGCGGCGACGCGGCCATCGACTCCGCCACCGAACTCACGCCCACCGGCTCGGTCCCCGTCGAACTCGCCCTGCACATCGACGGCTTCGCCGCCCTCGTAGCCGTACTCGTAGCCTTCGTCGCCACCTGTGTGCAGATCTACTCGACGGGCTACCTGCGCGACGACCCGCGCTACCCCTCGTACGCCGCGCTCGTCTCCCTCTTCACCTCCGCGATGCTCCTCGTCGTCTACTCCGGCGACCTGATCGTGCTGCTGGTCGGCTGGGAAGTCATGGGCATCTGCTCCTACTTCCTCGTCGGCCACTACTGGGAGACCCCGGAGGCCCGCGCCGCCTCCATCAAGGCCTTCCTCGTCACCAAGCTCGGCGATGTCCCCTTCCTGATCGGCCTGTTCGCGCTCGCCACCGACGCCGGGTCCTTCCGCATCACCAAGATCCTCAGCACCGTCGCGAACGGCGGGCTGCACCACCCGACGCTGATCGCCCTGCTGCTCCTGGCCGGCGTGGCGGGCAAGTCGGCGCAGTTCCCGCTGCACACCTGGCTCCCCGACGCGATGGCGGGCCCGACCCCCGTCTCCGCGCTGATCCACGCCGCGACGATGGTCGCCGCCGGTGTCTACTTCGTTGCCCGTCTCCTCCCGGTCTTCGAGGCATCCTCGGCCGCGATGGTCGTCCTCGCCGTCATGGCCGCCGTGACGATGGCCGGCTCGGGTCTCGCCGCGCTCGCCCAGGACGACATCAAGCGCGTCCTCGCCTACTCGACGATCGGCCAACTCGGCTACATGACCGGCGCCCTCGCCGTCGGCGACCGCGGTGCAGCCGTCTTCCACCTCCTGTCCCACGGCGCCTTCAAGGCGCTGCTCTTCCTCGCGGCCGGCGTGATCATCCACGCCTCCGGCACCAACTCGCTCGCCGCCATGTCCCGCATGGGCAACCTGCGCGCCCGCGTCCCCGACGCCTTCTGGACGATGACCGTGGCGCTCCTCGCGCTCGCCGCGATCCCGCCCTTCAGCGGCTTCTTCTCCAAGGAGTCCGTCCTCGGCGCCGCCGAACACGCGGCCTCCGGAGACACCGCGCACATCCCCGGCATCGCGGGCTGGATCGTCCTCGTCGCCGGCCTCCTCGCCGCCTTCCTCACCGCCGCGTACGCGACGCGCCTGTGGCTGCTCGCCTTCCACGGACGGGGAGTTGAGGCTCCCGACCACGGCAGGCAGCCCGTGGCGATGAACGCCGTGCTGTGGGTGCTCGCCGTCCCGTCCCTCGCCCTCGGCGGACTCGCCTACCGCGTGCTCCCCGACTGGTTCGACGGCCGCGACCTGACCCCCACGCTCACCACCTCGGTGCTGGGCACGGGTGTCGCCCTCGTCGGCGGCATCGTCACCTACGGCGCCTGGCGGCACACCACCGCGCTCGCGGCCCGCACACCGCTGGGCGCGGTCGCGGCCCACCCGGAGGGCGACGCCGGACTCGTCGAGGCCGAGGCCATCGCGAGCCACACGCCCGCCTACGGAGACGTGGCCTCGGCACCCGACCCGGCGGACCCGGGCCGGCTCCTGCTCGGCCCGCTGCACCGCCACGCGGCCTCCGGATTCCACCTGGACGCCGTCTACGCGGCCCTGTTCGTCCGCCCGGTGATGGCCGCGGCGAGTCTCGTCCGGTTCCTCGACCGCGAGGTCGTCGACACCTACGTACGCGGCGCGGGCACCCTGCCCCGCCTGCTAGGAGCCGCCGTCAGGCGCGCCCAGACCGGCAATATGCAGACCTATGTGAGCGCGCTGCTCGCCGGCACCGTCGTCCTGACGGTCGCCGTCCTCCTCGTCGCCACGGGAGCGTGAGCAGGCGTGATCGATATCAACGAGTCCGTGATGCAGGTCCTTCTGGCGTTCATCGTCGTCGGCCCGCTCCTCGGCGCCGTCACCGCCCTGCTCCCCGCCCCGCCCGGGCTGAAGGGGAAGTCGCCCGACCAGGCCGTACTACGGCACGGCGTGACCGTGACCGGCGTGATCCTCATCGCCGCGATCGTCCTCGCGCTCGGCTTCGACCACGACCATCCCTCGAAGATGCAGGCCACGACCGACATCAGCTGGATCCCCGCACTCGACGTGCGCATCCACCTCGGCATCGACGGCATCTCCCTCCCTCTCCTGCTCCTGACCGCGCTGCTGACCTTCCTCTGCGCGCTCTACTCCTACTTCAAGATGCCTGCGGGCCCGTCCCCGAAGGCATTCGTCGCCCTGATCCTCGTCCTGGAGTCCGGCACCCTCGCCACCTTCGCCGTCCTCGACCTGATCCTGTTCTTCCTCGCCTTCGAGACCGTCCTGATCCCGATGTACTTCCTCATCGCCCGCTGGGGCGGTGCCCAACGGACCCAGGCCGCCTGGAAGTTCATCCTCTTCACACTGCTCGGCTCCGTCGTCATGCTGCTCGGCCTGCTCCTGATCGGAATCAAGGCGGGCACATTCGACATGGTGGCACTCGCCACTGACAACGGCCGGTCGCTGACCACATCCGTGCAGGTCATCGCCGTTCTGGCGATCGGGATCGGACTCGCGGTCAAGACCCCGATGTGGCCCCTGCACAGCTGGCTGCCCGACGCCCACACCGCCGCCCCGACCGTCGGCTCGGTCCTGCTGGCCGGCGTGCTGCTCAAGATGGGCACGTACGGGTTCGTCCGCATCCTGCTGCCGATCGCCCCCGACGGCATGCACACCTTCGCGCCCTACCTCGCCGCCTTCGCCGTCGTCGGCATCATCTACGGCTCCCTGGCCTGCCTCGCCCTCGCGAAACAGGGCGCGAAGGGCGACCTCAAGCGCCTCATCGCGTACTCCTCCGTCGGCCACATGGGCTTCGTCCTGCTCGGCATCTCGACGATGACCCCGACCGGCGTGAACGGCGCGCTCTTCGCCAACATCGCCCACGGCCTCATCACCGGCCTCCTGTTCTTCCTCGTCGGCGCCCTCAAGGACCGCACGGGCACGACCGACTTGGACACCCTGGCCGAGGAGACCGGCGCCGCCCTCTACGGCAAGGCACCCCGCCTCGGTGGCCTGCTCGCGTTCGCCGCAGTCGCCTCGCTCGGACTGCCCGGACTCGCCGGATTCTGGGGCGAGATGCTCGCGCTGTTCGGCGCGTTCAAGCCCGCCGCCGACCTCAGCCGCCCGGCGTTCCTCACCTTCATGGCGATCGCGGCCTTCGGCACCCTGCTGACCGCCGCCTACATGCTCGCCGTGGTCCGCCGCGTCTGCATGGGCGCAGTGGCGCAGGAAGCGCCGAAGCTCGCCGACGTCCAGACGTACGAGTTCGCCGCCTGGACCCCGCTCGTCGCCCTCACCGTCGCCGCCGGCCTGTGGCCGAAGGCACTCCTCGGCCTGACCGACCCGGCCGTGCAGCAGCTCCTCTCAGGAGGCACCCGATGAGCGCCCTGGCGCAGCCTCTCGCGGAGTCGATGGTCCAGTCCGTCGACTGGCTCGCGATCGCACCGCCCACCATCACGGCGGTCGTCGGCCTGGTGGTCCTCGTCGCCGACTTGTTCCTCCAGGAGGCTCGAAAAGCCCTCCTCGGCTGGGCATCGGTCGCGGGCCTGGCCGCCTCCGCGCTGATGCTGCTGCCCCTCCTGGACGGCGACCGCGCCACCTTCTGCCTCACCGGCGACGCGACCGCCTGCAGTTACACGGCGGACCGCTTCACCCTGGTCATCCAGCTCCTGGTCCTCGGCGGCGCCCTATTGGCTGCCCTCCTGTCGATCACCACCCTGAAGGACGCCGACAAGGGACTCCCCGAAGGGGAGTACTGGTTCCTGCTGCTGTCCTCCGCCGCGGGCGCCGCCCTCCTGCCCGCCTCCCGCGACCTCGCGACCCTGATCGTCGCCCTGGAGGTCGCCTCCCTGCCCGCCTTCGCTCTCGTCGGCATCCGGCACGGCGACAGGAAGTCCGCCGAAGCGGCCCTCAAGTTCTTCCTGTCCTCGGTCACCGCGACCGCGGTCAGCCTGATGGGTGTCAGCTTCGTCTACGCCACCACGGGCACCCTGTACCTCACCCGGATCGCCGACCGCATCCAGCACGTGGACGGCCAGTTCCACACCCTCGCCCAGACCGGCGTCGCCCTCACCCTCATCGGCTTCGCCTTCAAGACGGCCGCCGTCCCCTTCCACTTCTGGGTACCCGACACCTACGTAGGAGCGCCCCTCCCGATCGCCGCCTACTTGTCGGTCGTCGGCAAGGCGGTCGGCTTCTCCGGCCTGATCCTCGTCACGGTCGTCGCTTTCCCGTCGTACGCCGACGTGTGGGGCCCGGTACTCGCCGCCCTGGCCGCCCTCACCATGACGGTCGGCAATCTGGGAGCCCTGCGCCAACAGACCACGCGCGCGTATAGCGCGGTACGGCTGCTCGCCTGGTCCTCCGTCGGCCAGGCCGGCTACCTCCTGGTGCCGATCGCCGCCGCCGCGTACTCCAAGGACGCCCAGAAGTCGATCGGCTCCACCGTCGCCTACGCCCTCATGTACGCGGCCGTGAACCTCGGCGCCTTCGCGGTGGCCGCACTGGTGGGCCGTAGCAGAGCCCTCAACCGCATCAGCGACTATCGCGGCCTGTACGCGTCGAACCCGCTCGCAGCACTGCTCCTGGCCTTCTTCCTGCTGTGCCTCGCCGGGCTGCCGCCGGGTGTCATCGGGCTCTTCGCCAAGGTGACCGTGTTCTCGGCGGCCGTCGACGCGGGCCTGGGCTGGCTCGCGGTCGTCATGGCCGTCAACGTGGTGATCGCGCTCTTCTACTACCTCCAGTGGACGGCCCTCCTGTTCCGCGCCCCCGAGGGCGAGCACGCCAAGCACCGCGTCCCCGCGCCCCTCACCGCCGCGCTCGCCCTCACCGGCGCCCTCGGAATCGCCCTCTCCGGAGCACCCCAACTGGTCCTGCGCTTCGCCGGTACCGGACTCTTCTGAGCCACCGGCACATACCACCGTCCTCACCCGGACGGCCCACCCCCGGCGTCGTACGCACAAGGGAACTAGAGCCCCCCGCCTGGCGTTGACCAGTACGGGAGGGTCCACTGGACGTGACACCACGACACCGGTGGCATCAGAGATCAGCAAGCAAAGGGTTCCCCTGCTGCACGATTTGGAGGGCGTACCGTGCACCGCCGGCACAACGGGCTCAGGACCGCAGTTCTCCTCGGGGGACTGTCCGCACTCATCATCGTCATCGGCAGCTTCTTCGGCCGCACGGGCCTCGTCGTAGCGGTCGTGATCGCGCTGGGCACGAACGCGTACGCGTACTGGAACAGCGACAAACTGGCGCTACGCGCGATGCGCGCCCGCCCGGTGAGCGAGTTCGAGGCCCCGGCCCTGTACCGGATGGTCCGCGACCTCTCCACCCAGGCCCGCCAGCCCATGCCGCGCCTGTACATCTCGCCCACGGAGGCCCCCAACGCCTTCGCGACGGGCCGCAACCCGCGCAACGCCGCTGTGTGCTGCACGGAAGGCATCCTGCGCATCCTGGACGAGCGCGAGCTGCGTGGAGTCATCGGCCACGAACTCAGCCATGTCTACAACCGCGACATCCTGATCTCATCGGTCGCCGGCGCCCTCGCCTCGGTGATCATGTTCCTGGTCAACTTCGCCTGGCTGATCCCGATCGGCCGCTCGAACGACGACGACGGCCCCGGCATCCTGGGCATGCTGATGATCATGATCCTGGGTCCCCTCGCGGCCAGCCTCATCCAGTTGGCCATCAGCCGCTCCAGGGAGTACGAGGCGGACGCGTCCGGCGCCCAGCTCACCGGAGACCCCCTCGCCCTCGCGAGCGCGCTGCGCAAGCTCGACGCCGGCACCAAGCAGCTTCCGCTGCCCCCGGAGCCCCGCATCGAGACCGCGAGCCACATGATGATCGCGAACCCCTTCCGCCCGGGCCAGGGACTCTCCAAGATGTTCTCGACACATCCGCCGATGGCGGAGCGCATCGCCCGGCTAGAGAAGATGGCAGGTCGCCCTCAGTGAAAACCATCCTGAACGTCATCTGGCTCGTCCTGAGCGGCTTCTGGCTGTTCCTCGGGTACCTGCTCGCCGGCGCGCTGCTGTGCATCACGATCATCGGCATCCCGTTCGGCATCGCCGCCTTCCGTATCGGCGTCTACGCCTTGTGGCCCTTCGGGTACACGACGGTCGAGCGCCGGGACGCGGGCGCCCCCTCCTGCGTCGGCAACGTCCTGTGGCTGGTCCTCGCGGGCTGGTGGCTGGCCCTCGCGCACATCGTCACCGGCATCGCCATGTGCATCACGATCATCGGCATCCCGTTCGGCATCGCCAACTTCAAGCTGATCCCGGTCTCGCTGTTCCCCCTGGGCCGCGAAATCGTGCCCACGGACCAGCCGTTCACCACCCGCTGACGGCGGGCAGCGGTGGGGGCGCCCAAGTACGTCCTGCTGTCGTACGACGAAGGCGCCGAGTCCACCGGCGAGCACGGCTACGAGGAGACCTGGGCCCTGTACCAGGACGCAGCCGACCTCTTCGCCGACCCGCCCCCACCCGCGCGCGGGACGTACGAACTGCTCGGCTGCGCACCCGAGGGCGACCTGCGAACAGCCCTCGCACGCGCGCGTACCGGCGGTTCGGCACCGCTCGGCCCGCTCACCCTGGAGACCCTCGACAAGACCGGCGGGGGAGAGGGCGAGTGGCGGCTGGAGGACGTGCGCGTTGTAGCCGACCGTCCCTGCGCGCGTGACCTGTCGTTGAGGGACGTCACCGTCGAGGGCAGGCAGTCCGACGACAACCCCTACGACTATCCGCAGTGCCCGCCCCTGTCCCCGGGCTACCGGGTACTGGGCGCGGACGGCGAACCATGGAGCGGTTACCGGGACCTGGCCCACGTCCAGGAGGACCGGCCCGAACAACTGGAGCCTCCTCTACGCCTGTTGGGCTGCTCCCCGCGCGGTGCGCTGCGGGCGGCACTGGACAGCGGGGAAGAGGACCTGGGCCACGTCAAGGCGGTGCGCATCGACACGTCCGGTCGGCCCGTGCAGCCCGCCGCCGAGGGCGAGTTACGGGCCTGGATCCCGTCCGCACGCGGCCCAAGCCTGGTCGACCTCACCCTCGACCCATGGTCGGAACGGCCCCCGCTCGCGGCCCGGGAGGTGTGGGACCTGTGGGGCGAGGGCCGCCCCTCCGAGCCCAACCGCTGGGCCGATTGCGACGCCGAAGGCCGCCGATCCTGGCTCGACACCGCCCTGACGAACCACGCCCACACCACCCCGGACCGTCCGCCGGGCACCACCTACCACCTCGACGGCAGTCACATCACCGACGCACCCGGCTTCTTCTGCGCCCTGGGCGAGGCGGTGAACGGCCCCGCCGGATACTTCGGTGGGGGCCTGGACGCTCTGAACGACTGCCTGCGCGGCAGTTGGGGAGCCACCCCGCCCTTCACCCTCGTCTGGCACGATGCCGCTGTGGCCCGCACCTGCCTCGGCGCCACCTCGCACACGGGCCGACGCCCGCCGACGTTCGAGGAGTTGCTCGGGTTCCTCGCCGAACGGCACGTCGACGTCCGCCTGGCCTGACCGCTCGTCACCGAACCACACCCGCAGCCGGGGCGTACGACCAGCGGTTTTCCACAACCGCAGGGTTGTCCCCAGGCCGGCCCGATTGTCAGTGGTGCGCGGCACTATGAAGCCATGACCGAGAACGAGCAGCAACTGCTGACACGGGGGGCCGCCGAGGCCCGCAACACCCGCCCGTCGGGCTGGACTTCACTCCCCGCCCCCGTGGACGAGGCCACGGTGACCCGCGCCGAGGCCGCCCTCGGCTTCCGCCTGCCCCCGCTGCTCGCCGCGCTCTACACACGCATAGGAGACGGCGGATTCGGCCCGGAGTACGGCCTGTTGCCCTTGCTCGACAACCCACCGACCGGTGAGCCCGCCGCCGTCACGCAGTACCTCGCCAACCGCGCGAGCGGACACAAGGACCCCAACTGGCCCTGGCCCGAGGGCGTCCTGCCGATATCCCACTGGGGCTGCGCGATGTATGCCTGCGTGGACTGTCGAACCCCACAGGCCACGGTCCTCCTCTATGAGCCGAACGCCGATGAAGCCGACCACGCGTGGTATGTCGACGCGCCCGGCCTCGCCGACTGGCTGCGCGCCTGGCTCGACGGCACGGGCTGGTACGGGGACTACGACGGTGCCCCCGAACCGACGCCGTGGACCGACTTCCGCATACGCGCGACGGCACCGGCATCCTGAGCGGTCGTCGCAGGCCACCGATGCCTGCAACCACCACACGCATCCGTGACGTCCTGTTCATCGGCACGGCAGAATATGCAGGGCACAGGCCGTGCGCAAGGACCTACGAACACAGCCTGTCCGGGCGGAATTCACAGCTCCGGATCAGTGCAAGCACAGCGTGAGAGGGCAGGTTCACGGCATGGGCATCATCAGCTGGATCATCCTGGGACTGTTGGCCGGAGCCATCGCCAAGTTCCTGCTGCCGGGCCGCGACCCGGGCGGCTTCATCGGTACGACCATCATCGGCGTCGCGGGCGCGTTCATCGGCGGCTGGATCTCAGCCCGCTGGCTGGACCACCCGGTCGCCAAGAACTTCTACGACGGCGCCACTTGGGCCTCGGCGATAGGTGGCGCGCTCGTCCTCCTGATCGCCTACCGCGTCCTGTTCGGCAACTCGCGCAACTAGGACCCGCCCGGCCGACCATGCCGCGGACGCGGGGCCCGGCACGCACTCCCACTGCCTCAAGGCGTGGGGGACGCCCCCCAGTGGTGTTGTTCGTCGGTCGTCGGTGCCGGTCAAGTGGCCGCTGCCTTCCCGCGACTTGGCCGGCCGGACAGGCCCCAGCGCGCCCCATGCCGCAGCCGGCAGGAGAGAAGGGTGGACATCGACGGATGCCCACCCTTCCTCGTAACGGCGCGCGGCGGACGCGCGAAGCGTAGTTCTACTGGTAGTTCACGAAGCTGCTTCTACCGGTAGTTCACGAACTGCAGCGCGAAGTCGAAGTCCTTGCCCTTGAGCAGGGACTGCACAGCCTGGAGGTCGTCGCGGCTCTTCGAGCTGACCCGCAGTTCGTCGCCCTGCACCTGGGCCTTCACGCCCTTGGGGCCCTCGTCGCGAATGATCTTCGCCACCTTCTTCGCGTTGTCCTGGGAGATGCCCTCCTCGATCGACGCGAAGATCTTGTACTCCTTGCCGGAGAGCTGAGGTTCACCGGCGTCCAGCGCCTTCAGCGAGATGCCGCGCTTGATCAGCTTGGACTGGAAGACGTCGAGGATCGCCTTGACCCGCTCCTCGGAGTTCGCCTCCATGACGATCTTCTCGGCGGACCATGCGATCGAGGCACCCACGCCCTTGAAGTCGTAGCGCTGGGAGATCTCCTTGGCGGCCTGGTTGAGGGCGTTGTCGACCTCCTGCCGCTCGACCTTCGAGACGATGTCGAAACTGGAGTCGGCCATGTCCTGTGGCTCCTTGTATCGGGGTGCGTATCGATGCGTGTCACTGCGTATCGGCGTGCGTGGGGGCAGCCGCCGAGCCCGGTGTAGGCCCCGGGCCGCATCCGCATAAGCGTAGCCACCCCCTTCCCTCCGAGCGCCGGTCAATCGGGTGGCGAAGCACCCCTGGGCATCGGGTATCGTTTACGTCGTTGCCACGGAGCACCGCCGAAAAGCGGTTCGAGAGGCAGCAGCCCCGGCGGTGTGCCCGAGTGGCCAAAGGGAGCAGACTGTAAATCTGCCGGCTTAGCCTACCCAGGTTCGAACCCTGGCGCCGCCACACGGAAACGAAGGGCCCGTGACCTGCACTCAGTGCAGGTCACGGGCCCTTCGTCATACGCCGTAGCGATTCAAGTGCTGTCTCGCTCTGTCTCGCATTCGAACGCCCTATCTCGAAGTGTGTGGACGGAGCGTGGACGGGATTTCGGGCCCCGTCACCTGCCCTGTCCCAGCCGAGCGGAGATCTTGGCGTTGGCAGCGTCATCGCCGTCCTTGAGGAACTTGGCGTAGACCCGGAAGAGCACCGCCACACTGTGGCCGGCGCGCTCGGCAACGAGCTGAGGTTCTACGCCTGAGCTGAGCCAAGTGGACACCGCAGCGTGGCGAAGATCATACGGACGCTTGGCCAACACAGACTCGAACTCACTGCTGGTCAGGGCCCGGATGCGAGCCTCTGCCCAGACCTCGCCATAGCCCGTGTCCTGGACCAGCCCACCGCGCATCGTTTGGAACACCCGTCCGTCAGTGGCCGTGCCGTACGCGGTGAGATGCCACCGCAGCAAGGCGACCAGTTCGGGCGGGATCGGCACGTGCCGGACGGCCTTCCGCGGGCGGTGCTTCAGGCCGCGTTTGTCGTGCGCTTCACCGCTGTCCGTCCAGGCCGTACCGGAACGGGGACGGGTGTCCCTGAGGCGGAGCAGGCCCCATCCGCGCCGGGGCAGGTCGCAGTCCCTGCGCCGTAGCCCGATGACTTCGGCCGGCCGTGCCGCCGCGTAGTAGATGCAGCCGAAGAATGCTGCGAGACGGCGACCGCGCGGGCTTTGGTCTCGTACGGCGGCCAACAACTTGCCTGCCTGCCGAGGGTTCGGCACGCAGGCCGGATCGACCTCTTCGACCACCTGCTCGGGGGCTTTCCACTTGATGCGGGTGAGTGGGTTGTCGGTGAGGAGTTCGGCCTCCACCGCGTACTCAAGGGAGTTGTAGAAGATTGCACGCTTTCGGCTGATCATTCCCGCCGATGCGGTCTTGCCGTCCAGCCGAAGGGAGACGGCATTGAGGGCGGCTCGTACGCGAATGAGGTCAGAGAGTGCCGACGTAGCCAGCGACTTGCGGTCGAACCAGTCCAGAACCTTGGCCACGTCGGCGGGAATCTCCTGATTCCGGCGCTTCATGTTGAAAGCCCAGCCGTAGAGGGCTGCGCGGGCGGCTCGTGCGTCCGGCATGCCCTTTGTGTCCTTCACGAACACGGGCGTCACGGTCGCCATGGCTTCGGCCAGCGTGCGGCGGGTCGACGCGGGGGAGTGGTCCCACTTCATCTCGATGTAGTTGCGTGCGTGCTCGTACCACGAGATGTCCCGGTCCTTGGCGACCAGTGACTTCGGCAGGCCGCTTTCCACATCGAACGGTTCGCCCTCACGTGCCGCTGTGACGAGTTGAGCCCGGCGACTCTCCGCCAGGCCCAACGTCAGGAACGATTCCGAGTGGGGGCGCAGTCCCACCTTCCAGCGGAGTTGGTAGGGCTTCCGATAGTCACGCTTGCGGATGGCCCAGATCTTTACGGTGTAGCTCCACTCGGTCACGCGGCATCCATTCCGTCGAGAAAGGCGTCCAGGACGCTCCGGCGCACGCGGATGCGGCCGGTCTGCGTGCGCTTGGCTTCAGGTCCGTAGCCGCGATTGCGCCAGCGGTACCAGGTCGCGCGGGTTATGCCGATTTCCACGAGTGCATCGCTCAGGTCCAGCCACGGATCGGCAGGGGTGTGGCGACGCCGGGTAGGGGTGCTCATGCGGAGATCTCCCTGGGGTGAGGAGAGGGCGAGGCGGGGCGGGATGTGGTTGGCCGCACAATGCTGTGGGTCGCGGACCATCGCGGACCACCACTGCTGACCAGCGGTTTTATTGGATTTGTTGTGCGGACCATCGCGGACCACTTGAAGGGGTGTGGTCCGCGATGGTCGTGTTTTTGGGCTGGGTGAATGCGCAGGTCAGCAGCGGTGGTCCGCGATGGTCCGCGACCCGGCGGAATGTCGGCGGCGCTCTACGCGGGGGCGTCCGGTAAGGGACGCAGGGTGATTCCGGTGTACGTCCGGACGCGGGTGTCGCCCTCTCGGGGGCGGGTGAGGGTGAGCTGGGGGACCACGGAGAGCAGGTTGCGGCCGAACACCTGCTTCGTGCCGGCGCGGACGCCGTTGTCTTCGGCCCACTCGCGCCAGACGGTCCACAGTGCGTCTACGGGGACCGTGCAGGTGGGTCCGGTGGTGCAGCGCTCACGGACGAATGCGCTGGTGGGTGAGGCGGTGTCCTGCATGGTGGTGACCGCTTCGCGGCTGGACTGCGGTTGGGTGATCCGTCCGGTGCGTTGGAGTCGGGCGAGGCCGTCCAGGGCCCAGTTGAGGATGCCCGGCATCTCTGCGGTCAGGCGGTCGACGAGGGTGGGATCTTCCTTGCCCAGCCACGACAACCGCATGCTGAGCAGCACGAACCGTTTGGCGATGACCCCGGAGGAGTCGCCGAAGTGCGGCAGTTCGTTGGACAGCATCATCAGCCGGGTGGGCAGTTTCCCGGTCCACACCTCGCGGTACTTGCGGTCGACGTCGATGGTGTCCTCACCGGAGATCGTCAACAGCCGTTCCACGACTTGGCTGTTGTCGTTGCCGGACAGGCGGGCGTCGGAGATGACCGCGAGGGGCTTGCCGACGAGGGTGGACAGTCCGAAGTTGGTGCCGAGTCCGGCGAGGGTGGGGCCGGCGAGGTTCTCCTTTCCGACGAGGGTCTTCAGGACGCGGGCGATGGTGCCTTTGCCGGAGCGGGAGGGGCCGACGATGAGCAGGATCTTCTGTTGGTCGGTGCGGCCGGAGAGGACGTAGCCGAACCATTCCTGGAGTGCGGCGATGGCGTCGGCGTCGTCGGGCCAGACCTGCGCCAGGAAGCGTTCCCAGGTCGGTGCCTGCGCTGCGGGGTCGTAGGCGAAGGGCACGGAGCCGAGGTTGAAGAATCCCGGTCCGTGCGGGAGCAGGGCGCGGTCGTGGATGCGTAGCAGGCCGTTCTCGCAGGCCACGATCAGGCCCTGGTCCTGCTCGGGGGCGCCTTGGTCGTCGATCCACGAGGGGGCGTCGGTGTCGGTGGGTACCAGGGTGATGGAGCCGAGCGCATCGAGCAGGTTGCTGATCTTCTGCTTCGTGGGTGCCCAGTCGCGTTCCTCGGTCTCCCCGTCCTTCGTCGGAGCCAGGAAGACGACGTGTTCGAGGCGCTCGTACATGGCCTTGCGGATCTGGGCCTCGTCGATCTCGCGCCAGCAGGTACCGGTCCAGCGCATCCACGAGGCACGCCAACGCCGGAACACGAGTTTGCCGTCCTCGCTCTGCCAGTCGGGCAGCAGACGGCGTGCCACGGCCAACGGGTTGGAGGGCGGGGGTAGTTCCTCGGTCTGGGTGTCGGGGCGGTTCATCATGCGGCCGTCCTCCCTTCCTGCGGGGCCCGCAGCGGGCACGTGTCGCGATGGCCGGCGTGCTCGGAGATCAGGGCGAGCACCTTGCGCGCGCCGAACGCGCGGCGGTCCCAGCCGCATAGGCACGCCGACCGGGCGGTCGGGGTGGCCCCGTACGGTGTGCAGATGGTCAGCCACGCGATCGGGTACCGGCCGTCTCCCCGCTGCTGGTCAGGGACAACAGCAGTGGGGACGCCTTCGGCGACGCCCTTCGAGTCGCCCAAGTCCGCCTGTGGCGAGGCGAGTTCGGCGGGGATCGGGCCGTCCGGGGTGGGGGTGAGGCTCTTCAGGCGGGGGCGGGGAGGGGTGTTCATGCCGCATTCCGCCTGCTCTGGTTGTGGGCGATGGACCAGTTCAGTGCGCTGCGGAGAGTGGAGCGGCACTCGGCGGCGGTGAGTCCGGTCGACTCCCCCGCCTCCTGAAGAGCCTGCTCGACCACGTGCCGGGGGAGGTCGCCCCACGCGATCAGCCGCCCCAGGGCGCGCGCCGCCCGGAACAACGAGGCTTCCCGCCCGCCCTGTTGGGCCGACGCCACGTTCCGCGTCTCGTTTTCGAGTGCGATGTCAGCGTATGAGCTGGATTGCGTCGTTACGGGCCCTGAGGGCGCCTGTACGGCCCTGGGGGCGGGTTGCAGGATGCTCAGCAGCCATGCGGGCACAGGGGCCGTCACGGGGGCGCTCAAGGCTTTGTAGTGTCCGGCGGGGGTGATGCTGCCGGCGGCGACGACGTACCCGCCCCATGCGCGGGTGTCGACCAACTCCCCGATGGTTCCCGCCGTGTTGGACAGCCGCACCCCGTCCTGGGCGGTGAAGTGCAGGTGCTGTCCGCCGCTCGCGGTCCGGGTCCGGTAGGTGTCGGGGACGGCATGGCCGGCGCGCTCGCAGAGCGCTGCGAAGATTGCCGCGCCGCAAGGCGCGTCCGAACTGCCCTTGACGTTCTGCTCCTTGGGCATGTCGAGGTCGACGACGAGCAGACCGGACGGGCCGGTGGCGATGCCGACGTTGAACGGGGCACGCGACCAGGCCGCACGGATGCGGTCGGGGTCGGTGGTGGCGCGCTGCTCCCACTTCCGGTGACCGTTCACGCAGGCGCCGGCGCGGGGGCAGGTGGCTTCGCCGTGCAGCGCGGGGCGCTTGGTGCCGGGCCGGAGGGGGAAGACGTGCCAGCCGCGCGCGGCGGCGTCCAGCGCTGCGCACAGCAGCGCGGATCGGGCGTCATGGGTCATGCTGGAGACCTCCAACAGGTCTGTTGAGGGCTGGTTGGGCAAGGGCGGCCCCGCGTTCTTTGGCGAGAGGTGGGGGCCGCCCTTGGCGCAGCTAGGCGGCGGTGCGGGGGCGCTGCTGTTCCTGCTGGCGCCATGCCGCGTACTGCTGGCGGACGTAGGTGCGGGGGTCGCCGGCGACGGTCGCGCCGTCCAGTTCGATGAGGAAGTGGGCCAGTTCCAGGGCCTGTTCGTCGCGCAGGTGGTGGTCGGGCGGGATGTGGGCGCTCCGGCGGTCGACGACGGCGGCGCGGCGCAGCCACCATTCCCGGTCCCGCTTGCCGAGGTGGGCCTGACTGATGAGCCAGTCGAACTCATCGCGGGGGTGCGGAGCGTCGGCGTAGGCCTCGCTCGCGGTGGGCCACTCCGGCACGGTCTCGCCGGTCACGGGCTCGCTGTCGGCGGTGGGCTGGGGTGCGGCGGTGTCGAGTCGGCGGGCGACGGCATGCAGTTTGGCGTCTAGGACGGCGGGCGGTGCGGTGGTGAAGGCGTGCAGGGCGACGGTCGCGGCGATGATGACGTCACAGAGTTCGTCGGCCACGTCCGCCGCGGTGTGGGTGGTGCCCTTGCGGGGGTTCTGGCCGGTCATCCCGATGTACGCGGCGGATGCCTCGCCCGCCTCCTCAACGACCTTCATCAGCCGCATCGCGGCCTCGTGCTCACTGGTGCCGTTGGCGGTGTTCAGGGCGGTGACGATGCGGGCTGTGACGGGCCACAGAACAGCACTCATGGAAGTCCCTTCCCGGGGTGGTTAGTTGCGGTGGTCGTTGTGGGTGCGGGCGAAGATCCCGCGCGTGTGGGTGGTCGTGTGCTCCTGCGTGATCGGGCCGGTGTAGTGGTGGTGGTGCGTGTCGGGGGCGGCCTCGCCGGCGCTGCGGATCAGGCGGGCGATGGCGAGGATGGGCACGGCGATCGCGGCGGGGGCGGCGCAGATCATGCCGATCACGGTGGGATCGGCGTGCCGGGAGGCGATCAGGACGCCGATCGCGATGAGCCCGGGCGGCACGGTGGACAGTCCGGCGGTGAGCATCAGCCGGGAGGCGTCCACGGCCCGTTGAGACATGGGCGGGGTGCCCGGCTGGGCGACCGGGGGCGTGCTGCCGTAGGCGGGCACGGGGCTCGGGTCGCGGTAGGACGTCGGCGTCTCGGGGGCGGGGCGGTAGGCGTCCGCGATGATCCGCGCGGCTTCGGCAGCCGCTTCGGCGTCGCTCATCACGGCGTCCTGCGGGGTGGTCTCGGGGTACATGCGGAATCCCTTCCGAACATGGGTCAGGGAGGCAGGGACACCCCCTTGCGGGGGCGTTGTGGAGGGGGTTTTCGGGGTCTGGCCTGCGGGTCCTCCCTGCCTCCCTGAACGATCATCTGTGCAGGTCAGGAGGAGGGAGGCGGGTCAGGGAGGGGTTTAGGGACTTCTCCCTGCCTCCCTGACCCGCCCGGGTGCGGCTCCCTGTCATCCGGCAGTGGAAGCGGAACCCTCGCCGTTGGTGTCGTCGTCGCGGTTGGCGAGGGCGCGGGCGAGGCGGTCACGGCCGATGACCATGCGGCCATCCGACTTGTACGGCTCGGCTCCGGTGCCGTCCAGGACGCGCTTGAGGTCGAGGAACGACCACTTCCCGTAGGCGTCCGCATTCAGCGCGGCGAGCCGCTTCAGCACGTCCTGGGTCAGGACCCGGGAGGCGTCACCGACCACGGACGCGATGTCTGCGAGCGGGTCACGGTCCTCGCCGCGCTCGATGACGGTCAGCGTGGTGACTCCGTCGCGCAGAGCCTTGGCGCGCTCGATGATGGCTTCGGCCGCGTCGTCGTCGACGTAGTGCGTGCGCACCGTGATCGAGGACTGGCCCTTGGGAATGTCGATGCCCGACGAGGCGACGACGAGGGTTCCCTGATCCAGACCGGGGCGCAGCAGGTTCGGCGCGGCGCCCCCGTCGACGGCCTTGTCCCCCAGCGCCATCCGCGCCTGCGACTCCGTACCGAGAGCGAGCGAGGCACGCGTGTGCGCCCCTTCGCGGACCAGCTTGGGCAGGTTCTGGTCGGTGGGGTCCTGGGTGCCCTGCCACATCAGCACGTTCACGGCACGGCCCTGATTGTGGATCTTGCGGACGGCCATGAAGTAGCGGGAGGTGGCTTTGGATCCGCCGTAGAAGCGGCCCTCGTCGTCCTTGAGCGGGCACATGAACGCCACCTGCGCCTCGTCGACCAGCACGATCAGGGCCGGGAACACGGTGCCGGGCGGGGCCATCAGGCGGCGGTTCATCTCGTCGACGGCACCTTCGACCATCTCGGTCACCTGGATGACGTGCTCGTCGGTCGGCCCCTGGATCAGCGTGGTCGCCACGCCGTCGAACATCTTCCAGTCGCCGATGCCCTTGAGGTCGCCCATGAGGAACTGCACCGACTTGTCGAGCGCGAGCCACAGGGCGAGGGAGCGCAGGGCGACGGTCTTGCCCTGGTTCGACAGGCCGGTGATGAGCAGGTGGCGCTGATACACGCTCAGGGCCGCGGCGTCCCCGCGCAGGTCCTGCCCCCAGGGGGCTTTGCCCTTGGTGTAGTCGGCGGTCATCGTTTCGTCGGTGACCAGCGGCGAGGGGCCGATCGGCTCATCGAGCGCCCCGGAGTCGGCGACCCACAACCGTACGGTGCGGGCGGCCTGCGGGATGGTGATGAACACCTCGTGCTCGTGCCGGGTGAGGTTCTCTGCCAGCTTGCGGCGCTTGTTCTGTACCTCGTTGGTCGAGACCCCGGAGGGCAGGGTGACGTCGACTTCCACGCCGCATCCGGCGATCCGGATCGGACCCAGCATCGCCGCGCCGGCGTCGCCCATTTCCTTGATGGCGTTGCGCAGGGCGGGCACGCCCAGGTCGCGCAGGGCCTTGACGACGATGGACGGGGTGATCGGCTCACCCTCGCTGCTGCGGGTGTTGGCGGGGAGCGCCCATTGGGGTGCGGCCTGCTGCTTGCTGCCGACCGCCCACAGGGCGAGCAGGGCGAACAGCGGACCGAGGACGACTGCGGTGGGCCAGATGATCTGCACGATCCGGATCAGGGTCGCGATGAAGTCGATCGTGGCCTTCAACGGGGTGATGACGTCGCCGACGTTCTTGGTGTTGATGGCCATCACGACCCCGAGCGCGACCAGCACCCCGACGCCCATACCGGCGCCAACCCCGACGCCCTTGGCCGCTTCCACGGGCGAGTGGAGCAGGTCCATGCGGCGGTGGTGGCGGGCGGCGCGGAAGCGCTGCAACCGCTCCTCCCACTCCTCCGCCAGCTCCAGGTTCCCCGCGGCTTCCGCCGCGCGGATCATCCGCTCGTAGCGGGCGCCGGTCTTGCCGTCCCAGGTGCGGCGGGCCACGATCCGCCCGCCGTTGAACGTGTAGAGGCTGTGCCGGGCGACCGCGCGGGCGGCGGCCTTGGTGTTCTCGTGGGTGACCGCAGTCTTCACGGCACGGCCGGAGCGCACCCACAGGGGGACCAGGGGCGTCGGCGGGGCGTCGGGGACCACGGTCAGCACCGTGGGGGCGACCTCCGGTATATCGCCGGTGGGCGGGGTTTTGAGGAGGCGTACGACGTTCTCGGACATGCGGGAACTGCTCCTGACTGCCCTGTGCGGGGCGGGAGTTCGAGGAAAGGCGCGGGGGTCAGTGCTGGTGCCGGTTGCGGTTCTCGGCGTGGCTGAGCTGGGACGGCTCGCTACGGGGGCCGTCGAACCAGCAGAAGGGGCGGGTCGTGTCGGCGGCCTTGAACACGCGGATGGCGGCGCCCTCGGGGGCGTCGGGCAGGGGGTAGACGCGGCCCCCGTCCAGGGAGGCCAACAGTCGGGCGCCGTGGTGCTCGCACCCGTCCGCGCCGTCGCCCGCCGGGTCCAGCACGGTCACGGCGGGCGGCCCGTCACAGGGGGTGGGGTCCTGCGGGTGGGCGGCAGGGCAACGCTGCTGGTTCACGCTCACCACCACCCCGACGCCTTCTTCGCGGCCTTGGCGCGGGCGGCCTCCGTGATGAGCCGCTGCTTCTCGGAGTGCAGGGCGGTCAGTTCGGCGTTCAGCCGGGACTCGGCAGCGGAACCGGTGGTTTCCATCTGCCGCTCGGCACGGCCCGGGTTCTTGCCGCGTACGACCTGGTAGGAGCCGCCCGCGATGGCGCGGGCCATGGCCCGGCGCTCCGAGCCGTTCAACGGCCACCACTCGCCCTTGCGGACCGCTTCCAGCTTGTTCTGCGTCTTCTGGATCTCACGGTCCAGACGGCGGATCTCGGACTTGGACACGGTCAACTCCCTTCCGTGGCCGGGGTGTTGGTGGGGTAGGCGCACAGGACGCACATGCCGAACGCGGCGGACATCAGGCGACCCGCTTCCATGCGGCGCGGAGGCGGACCTCGGATGCGGAGTGGCCGGCCGCCCGGAAGCGGATGGCCATCTCGCGATACGACAGGGCGGGGGTCTCGCTGTGGCGGATCTCGTCGACCAGGCCGTCAAGCTCAGCGTCGGACAGTGCAGGCGGCGCCCAACCGAGGGCCGGTACCGGCTCGGAGCGTCCCCACACGGGAAGCTCCCACTGGGTTGTGACGCTGGGTGTGACGGGCCTCGTCACGCTGGTCAGCGCCCTGCCGGTGTCCTCGCCTTGACGGGCGGTCTCCAGCGTCGACCACGCACGCGACAGACTCCCGGCGGTCCGCGCCTGCACCCGGGCGACGCTCGCCCCCGCCTGCGTCACAGCCGTCAACCGCGTCGTCTCCGTGGCCGCTTCCGCCCGCAACCGGGCACGGGCGACGGCGGCTTCGTCACGGGCTTCCTGCTGGATGCCCCGGATGGCGTCCAGCGCGGTCGGGGTGAGCGCGGTCCGCTCCCACATCCCATGGACCAGCCACAGGGCCTTGGCCGCGATCGGCAGCCAGGCCACCGCCAGCCACGCCCCGGAGGACGCTTCAGCGGTGAGCGCGTGGGCGACGAGGACGCCGGCCGCGATGGCACCGAAGCACCAGCCGACCCCCGTGACGACCCGGGAGTGGTCGCCCTGCGCGGCCAGGCGCCGTTCGTAGGCGAGGGTGGCGAGCCATCCGCCGTCGATCCCGAGTCCAACGACGAGGGCGACAAGCCACGGCATCGCGCTGCCGAGCCACATCGTGACGACGGCGAGGGTGAGGACCATGGATACCGCCGTCATGGCGACGGCGGGCAGCACGGTCTTTGCGTTCTTGGCCCTCATGCTGCACCTCCCACCGCGATCACAACGGCGAGGATGAGCAGGGCGCCGCCGGTGAGGGTGAGGTCGACCGCGCGGCGCAGGCCCGTGTACTTGGCGACCGCCAGACGGGACAGGCCCGCGATGTCGGCAGCGAGGTCACCGGATACGGCGTCGGTGATCTGTTCGGGGGTGAGGGTGGCCCACAGGGGGAAGCCGTGCCGGCCGCTCAGGTTGGGGCGTGCCGAGCGCAGCAACAGCCCTGCCGCGCCGATCAGCAACCCCATGCCGAGCGCGCCGACCACCAGGACGGGCGGGCTGAGGGGGAGGCCGTTCGCGATGGTCCAAGCGCCGGCGAGGACCGCGCCGACGAACGCCAGCAACAGGGCGGTCTTGTTGTCGGTCCGCGCGATCTCCGCCTTCACCTCAGCGTGCGCAGCGGTCAGATTCTGCTCGGTGGTCATGCCCCCACCTCCGGCAGCGTCGCGCCGGCGGTGCGGTTGGCCTGCTCGCGGTAGGCGGTGAGCAGGCGGCGCCGGGCGCGGCGGATGCGCTGCGCGTCCAGCTCGGACGGGGTGCGGTCCAGCGTGATGATCTGTGCGTCGAGCAGGTCGACGTCCGCGAGGATGACGGGCATCTCCTGCTCGATCGCGTCCAGTTCCGCGTCGGTGGGCTCAAGCCATTCGGCGAACGCGGTAACAGCGTCCTGAACAGTGACGATGTTGCTCATTGGGTCGTGGTTCCTCTCGAAGGGTGAACGGCCCGAACAGCACCCCCGGAGTTGGCCCTCCGGGGGTGCGCGCCGTTGGGGGGAGAGCCGCGCGAGGCGCGCGGCGTGACCGCTGAGCGGCGGTCGCAGTGGCCCCGGGCGGGATTCGGTCCCGCGCCCTCACGGCATGGATGCCGGGGCTGTGAAACGTGCGCGGACCAGGCCGCGCGGCCGTCTTTTCGACTCGGGGAGACGGGGCCCACCTGTTGAGTTGTCAACCAATGCGCGCTCACTTCGTACTCACCCCTTGCGGGGCTTTCCTCCGGGCACACCCCTAGGGTTCCCTAGGGTTCCCTGCGGTGTCAAGCGGTAAGGTAGGGAACCTCAGGGAAGCGACCACAGGGAGCGAGTGACATGGCAGGCCAGGCCGACAATCGGGCCCCGTACGCGAAGATTGCCGCCCACTACACGGAGCTGATTACGTCTGGTCAGCTAGAGCCGGGCACCCTCTTGCCGAGCATCAAGAACCTCGCGGAAGAGTGGAAGGTGAGCACCGCGACAGCCGAAAAGGCCCTGCGTAAGCTGCGCAACGAGGGTCTTGTGCGCGGGATCCACGGGATCGGGACGGAGGTCCTAGACCAGCCCGGGCCGATGTCTTCCGGGGCGCAACGCCAGGACCGGGGACGCCGTACCGGGTCTAGCTGGGGAGCAGGCGAAAGGTCCGACTCGCATCAGGCGGCTGTAGTGCCGGCCCCCGCCGAAGTGGCTCAAGCGCTGGACATTCAACCCGGCTCCGACGTGATCCGCCGGAGCCGGGTGTACCGCGACCGTCACGGCATCGTCGCCCACAGCACGTCATGGATTCCCGCGCGGTACGGGAAGTTGATCCCCCAACTCGCGGCGAGCGAGCGTCTTACGGGAGGGACCTCACTCCAGCTCATTGCTCAGGCGACCGGTCACCCGATCAGTCACCGCATCGACACGGCTTCAGCTCGCCTACTGACGCCGGAGTACGTAGAACTCTTGGAGCTGAGCCCCGAAAGCCCCCAGGCGGAACCCGTGGTCGTGATGACGGCAAAGTTCGTGAACAGTGAAGGAAGCATCGTGGAATACGGCGTGGACCTGGGGGGCCCGGGCCGCACATGGCGCACAGAATCCGAGGTCACCTCATGACGATCATGGATGACACGCTCATGAACGTGCTCGAAGAGCGCCTAGGGTCGCTGCTCACGGCCCGCAGAGCTGGCACAATCACGCTCGAAGCCGAAGCGGAGATGGCCGTCATCTCCCAGACCATGACGAGACCGATGCCACCACGTCCACCGTTCTGTGTCCTGATGGCCGGGCTCCCCGGCTCCGGCAAGACCACCCTTTCCCGCGTCCTCACAGATCGCGGGTTCGTACGGCTGTGCCCGGACGAAGAGATGTACCGCCGACATGGCGTCTACGGAGTCGACTTTCCGCGAGGCACTTTCCCCACTCTTGAGCGTCCGGTTCTTGAGGATGTCGCGGTTGAACTTCGCGAATACCTCATGGCGGGGCGCGATGTTGTGGTTGACCATGGCTTCTGGACTCCGGACGACCGCACCCGTTGGCGAACCATCGCAACCGATGCCGGCGCAACTCCGCTACTCGTCTACCTCGAAGCAAGTCACGATGAACTCTGGTCAAGGATCAACAAGCGCAACGAGGACCATGAGCACGATCCCAACTCGGTCTACTTTTCCGAGAGCGACCTCCAGCGCTACCGCACCCGATTCATACCTCCTGTGTCGGACGAACCGCACGTCCTCTTCGGCGGCGAGCCTGCGACCGTAATTGAGGTGCTGGAAGGGCGCCGCAAGTAGGCCTGATTCCTTCAGGTACCCCCGACAGCGGAGCTTTCGCCACCTGTGGTGGCGCGGTATGCTGCCGCGCCACCGTCTACCACTTGCCCAGCTAGACCCAGTGCCCAGTCGTATCCGCGTCTTCCATTGTTCAGTGTGAGCCGGGTTGAGCTAGGGGCAGTGTGACCTGTACGCCAGATTTCGCGAGACCCTTCCGCAGGCGTTCCATTGAACACTTGTGAAGGCGGATCGGTCAGTCGTCAAGTTCCAATTCTGGAGTGATGGCCGAGGGTTTAACTTCTCGATACACGGCAATCGGGATAACTGAAATTGCTGGCCAGGTTGGAGCTTCGCTCAGCCCCATCCCTTCCATTGCTCTGTTGGCCTCTTGAATCATCTTCTCAAGGATTCGGCGGTTCATCTCGCCCTTGTCAAGCGCAACCTGCAGAGTTGCCATCACTTGTTCGAATCGAACGGTAGGAGCGATGTGATCCCGTTCTGGAACCCTGCTGATTGTTGCTACTGTTGTCCACGTCTGAGGGTCTGCTCCGAGGCGAGAAAATAGGACCGACTTTTCACCGGCAAGATATCCTCCTGGATCAGAAATAACTCCGGAGTATTGATATTCCCAACCTTCTTCCCCGCAAGGGTAAACGCGGAGTGTCAGGTGTTCTCCATACATTGCTCGCACGATCTTGCCGACGTCCTGAGAGAAAGTATTATCGTCGCTCAATGAGTCGAATGCTGCTGCTGATGTCGCGAATGATGCTGGATAGATAGTGGATGTCGGAGCCGTAATTCTGATGAGTGACCCTGGATTGAGGGCTTTATGTATGCGCCCACGATTCCAGTTCTTTGGTTTCTTCGAGATCTCGGTAACATCCAGCAATATGTTAGCGTATTCGGCTGCGTCTTCTAGCATTGCAACATGGAGATCGGCCAGGGAGCGTACTTCTTGGTGGCGTGAACTTTCGTCATGCTGAGGGCCGTCGAGTCCGGTCAGTGAAACAGTCCACTGTCGCGTTCGCTCTGAATTCCGTTCCTCTGGCAAGCCGGAAGAAAGCTGTGCGAGAAGGGTTCTTACCCTTGCTGTGTCGACGTACAGATATTCGCGCACACTCGTCTTGCCTGTCTGGTCGGTCATGACATCTCCCGGAGCGAAGTGGGGGTTGAATCATACTCAGGTAGACACGAGATGGAAGAATGTCAAGCTAGCCTTGGCCAAAGCATTCATGTGCGTAACCATCTGCGGCTCGCCTGTGCCGCATGCGATAATGACATCGACAAACGTCAAGGGAGGCGCGGTAGAGTCGTCACGTGCCCTCTGTGAACGAAGACTTTGCGATTCTGGAGTACGTGTACGACAAGGCGGAACGCGACCTTGATAGAGCAGTAGATGTTTGGTCCGATTTTGAGCCTGACGACTGGGGTGCCGCAGCTCGCCGGTTGCAGCAATCTGGTTTGCTTGAGATGGCATCTATGGCAGGTGACTATAAAATCACTCCCCTTGGGCTCCACGTGGTCACTGAACTGCGCGCGAAGAGGCGTAACGGTCCAGCCAGAATGGAGGCTTTGCGTCTGGGGTTGGTGCAGTGGCTTTACGACTACTATCTTGAAGATGTTCGACCCGAAAGCACAAAGGATTTTCATTCCTCGGAAAAGGACCAGTATCTGGGGTTTCCCTTCCGTGGCCAAGAAGTTCTGAGGGCTCTTTCGTACATGCTGTCAAATGGGCTTATTCAAGGTGTTCAGGTCGACCAGACCGATCACTTGTTGCAGCCTTTTCTTACACCTAAAGGCCTAGATTGTGCGGAAAGCGGGAAAGCAGTGTCGGAATTTCTGAATCCGCCATCAAGTAATGGTCCGACGTTTAACGTTAGGATTGATGGTTCGCAGAATGTCGTAGTCGGGACTCAGTCCGACTTCACTCAAAACAATACTTCTGGGATCGATCCCGAAGTATTGGCCCGCGTTGCGCATTTTGCTAACGTGGCCCGTCAGGGAATTGCTTCCTATGGTCTGGGAGAAGATCAGCAAGTTGAGGTCGAGCAGATCGCCCAGGAGCTTGAGGCGGAGACTGCAGCCGACGCTCCGGACCGCGGACGCCTTGGTCGACTGACTGACCGACTTGTCGCAGCGATTGCGCCCGCTGCCGGGTCCGCGCTGGGTGGCATGGTCATGGCTCTCGGGGAGCAGGCTGCGCACGCGATTGCAGGATGACGTCACTCTCGGGTGCGGCGGTTGACCTGATCGGCGCCTGTAGCCGGAGTGCTCTAGGTGCCCTCGTGGTCTCGCGGCCAGGAGTCAACGGGTGACCAGTGTCAGCGGGCACCTGTGAACCCGCACGCAAACGGCCGTGGTGCCGGATGGCCTGCGCGGTTGTCTGGAGCGTCTGTGCCTGTTCTAGATCGCGTTCAGTGCAGCTCTGGACGAGGTGTGGACGGCAGGAAGCAGATTTGAGGCGAACGCCAATGTTTTCGCAGGTCAAGGGAACTATGCGTGTGTGATCTTGGGCAGACTGTAAATCTGCCGGCTTAGCCTACCCAGGTTCGAACCCTGGCGCCGCCACATGATCGAAAGGGTCTGTGATCAGCAGCAATGCTGATCACAGACCCTTTCGTCGTTCCCGGGGCCTTCCCGAGGCATCCCGAAGCCGCCCCCGAGGCATCCCCGCGGCCCCCTCCGCCCTGCCGCCAACCTTGACGTGCCCGTGCCACAGCCCTACTGTCGCGACACCGCGTTCACGTTGAAACATAAAGTTCATACACGTGAACGCTCGCTCCGCCAACCGAGTCGAGTCCACAGAGCAGACAGGAAGGCACCCCCCATGCGCATGCGTACGCTGCTCACCTCCCTGGCCACCGTCGTCGCCGTCACCGGCGGCCTCGCCCTCACGGCGCCCGCCGCGTCGGGCAGTACCGGCGCCGCCCACGTCGTCGCCTCCCCCCTGGCCGACCCCTCCGTCGCGCCCGGCGGGAACTTCGACCTGGGGGTGTGGCAGCTCCAGGAGCCGATCGGTTCCCCCGGCTCGCCCACGACGATCTCGTCGTCCCGCCTCCAGGGGGCCAACGGCTTCCAGGACTCGTACTTCTACACGGACACCCGCGACGGCGCGATGACCTTCTGGGCGCCGGAGAAGGGCGTCACCACCCCCAACTCGAACTACGCCCGCTCCGAACTGCGGGAGATGAACCGCAGCGGCAGCGCCGCCGACTGGTCGCTCAGCGGCACCCACACGATGAAGGCGACGCTACGGGTCGTCTCCGTCACCTCGAACGTCTGCGTCGGCCAGATCCACCTCGGCAGCGGCGGCACGTCCACCAAGCCGCTGCTGGAGCTGTACTACCGGTCGAGCGGCGACATCGTCCTCGGCACCGAGAACTCGCCCTCCGGCGGCCAGACCCTGCACACCGTGGGCAACGTGTCGGTCGGCAAGACGTGGAGCTACACGATCGGCGTCTCGGGCGGGAACACCATCAACCTGACGGTCAACGGGAGCACCACGCACTACGCCATCCCGTCGTCCTTCAACGCCTACAAGCAGTACTTCAAGGCGGGTTCGTACAACCAGTCGTCCTCCGACAGCACCACCAAGGGCGCCCGCGTCGCCTTCTACGGCCTCACCGTCGCCCACAGCTGAACGCGCCTGAGCGAGCCTCGACGGCCGACCCGGCCTGCGGCGGGGCAGACTGATCCCATGTCGTCTCGCCGCAGAAGCTGCCCCGAGTGCCGTCGTGAAATCGCCGTCGTGGCCGGCCGGTTCGCGCGACACGATCCGCCCGGCGCCCGGGAGAGCGGGGACCTCGTGTCGTGCCCCGGGTCCCGCCGCCAGGCGGAACTCGGGGCGGCCCAGCCCGCGTTGGACGGATACGTGGTCCCGGAGTTCCCCGGCCAGATGCCACTCTTCTGAACGGCGGCCCACCCCGCCGCCGGGGAACCCCAGTTGCTCAGATCCTCATTTGCTCAGACCCTCAGTTCCCCGCCACCGACTTCACCGCCACCGACACCGGCGCGGACCCGCCGATCAGTTCCAGCGTCAGGCCGGCCGTCGCCGGGGTCTCCACCAACTCCGCGAGTACGGCGGCCACATCGTCGCGCGGGATCGCGCCGCGACCGGTGTGGGCCTCCAGCCGGACCAGCCCGGTGCCGGCGTCGTTCGTGAGCGAACCGGGGCGCAGGATCGTCCAGTCCAGGGCATCCAGGCCGCGTACGTACGCGTCGGCCTCGCCCTTGGCCCGCAGATACACGTCGAAGACGCCGTCCCCGGAGTGCGTCGGATCCGCGCCCATCGAGGACACGACGACATGCCGCCGTACGCCCGCCAGGACCGCCGCGTCGGCGAACAGCACCGCCGAACCCCGGTCCACCGTGTCCTTGCGGGCCGTGCCGCTGTTCGGGCCCGCGCCCGCCGCGAAGACCGCCGCGTCCGCGCCCCGCAGTCGCGCCGCGACCTCCTCGACCGAGGCCGACTCCAGGTCCAGCAGCAGCGGTTCGGCGCCGGCCGCCCTTAGATCGTCGCTCTGTTCGGCGTTGCGGATGATGCCCGCGACCTCTTCACCGCGCGCGGCGAGCAGGCGCTCCAGCCGCAGCGCGATCTGACCATGACCTCCAGCGATGACAATGCGCATGCCTTCGACCGTACGCCCGGACGGCCGCACGCGCCGCATGACTTCAGCCGCGTCCCAGCGGCGCACACCCGCGACGGACGCGCCGGGCGCGCGGACCCGAGCCATGGCGCCTCAGGCGTACGCCCCGGCGCGACGACAGCCGCTCACGACAACTCGCCCCGTCCCTGCCGGGGCAGCCCCAACTCCGAGCCCGCCGCCGTGTTGCAGTACTCCCGCACCGCGCTGGTCCGTGCCACCACGCGCCCCCGGTGCACCACGATCCGGCTGTACGCCAGCGACAGCGCGCCCGCGAGCCGGTCGCCGCGCACCGCGAGCAGTTCGGCCGGAAAGCCCGCCTCGACGCGGACCTCGGGCAGACCGAGCGCCGAGCGCGCCGACGAACTCACCGTGTCGTAGGCGTCCTCGGGCCGCATCCCGTGCCGCGAGGCCAGCAGGTAGGCCGCCTCCAAGGGGTCCCCGCGGCCCACCGGGTTGGACACGTCCCGCAGGGCGCCGCTGCCCGCGGCGACCTGGACGCCGGCCGTGCGCAGCAGTCGTACGGGAGCCGTGCCCCGCCGGTCGACGCCGCCGCAGCCGCCCTGCGGCAGGCAGACCACCGTCACGTCGGCGGCGGCCAGTTGGTCCGCGATCCGCGTGACCGTGTCCGCAGGCAGCCGCCCCAGGCCGCCGCACGGGCCGAGTGTCACCCCGGGGCGCATCCCGCCCGCGACCGCCGCCAGCCGGGCCAGGCGGGTCGGGTCGGCGGCGTCCGTGTGCAGGTCGACCGGACAGCCGTGCTCGGAAGCGACCTCCAGGACGGCCTCCACGTACCCCGTCGGATCGGGGTCCAAATCTGGACAACCGCCCACTACGGAGGCACCCATTTTCAACGCGTCCCGCAGCATCGCGAGCCCGTCCGCCCCCGCCACCCCGGTCAGCAGCCGGGGCATCGCCACCGCCGTCAGCTCCGCCAGCCCCCGCAGCGCCCGCCGCGCCTGCAGTACGGCGGCCAGCGCGCTCAGCCCCTGAACGTCCCCCACGCGCACGTGTGCCCGCTGCGCCGTCGCCCCGTGCCCGAGTTGCAGGAGGGCGGCCTCGGTGGCGCGGCGCTGGACGTCCTGGGGGTCGTAGGAGACCGGTCCGCCGTTCTCGGCCGACAGGGCGGTGTCACTGTGCGTGTGCGGCTCGGCCGGGGCCGGGAGGAGGAGATAGCCACTGAGGTCCACGCGCGCGCCGCACGCGCGCGTGGCGTCCGTCGCCAGGCTGCCGGCCGTGCCGACCGCCTCGATGCGCCCGCCGCCCAGCCGTACGTCCACGGTCCGGCCGTCGGTCAGCCGGGCCCCGCACAGCAGGAGCGCGGCCGGGTCGGCCGGTCCCGACGAGCCTGAGGAACCCGACGGGCCGGACGACGAGGGGGACGGCTGGGGCTGGCTGTCGGGCATCGCGCTCCAGGGGCTCAGGGCTTCGCGGGCTCGGGGCTTCGGGGCTCAGGACTGGGGACTGCGCAAAGGGGCGCAAGGTCACGCAGAGTGAGTCGAGCCTAGGGCGGTGATCCGCTCACGGCCGGGAGGAGCGCAATAGTCGTACCGGTGTGGTCCCCCATACGTGAGGGGCCCCTGAGGCCTCTGGGAGGGCCTTGGAAGCGGCTGGAGCGGGGCCGCGAAACGGATTTGGGCGAACGGTCGCCGAGCGTGTAATGTCTTCATCGCTCGCCCCAATAGCTCAGTCGGTAGAGCGTCTCCATGGTAAGGAGAAGGTCTACGGTTCGATTCCGTATTGGGGCTCTGGTGTGAAAGGTTCTCGTCGCAAGATGGGAACCGATCGCATCACAGCGGTGTAGCTCAGTCGGTAGAGCAAGCGGCTCATAATCGCTGTGTCACCGGTTCAAGTCCGGTCACCGCTACTGACAGTAGCCGATTGCGGGGTCGGTCCTTCGATCGGCTACTCTGTTATGCGTTCATAGTCCCATCCGTTCGTCAAGGAGCACTCCTGTGGCTGCCACCGACGTCCGCCCGAAGATCACGCTGGCCTGCGTGGAGTGCAAGGAGCGGAACTACATCACCAAGAAGAACCGGCGTAACAACCCGGACCGTCTTGAGATGAAGAAGCACTGCCCGCGTTGCAATGCGCACACCGCGCATCGCGAAACGCGATAAGTATCAGGCTCGTACACGAGGCCGTCCCCGAAGTCTGGGGGCGGCCTCGCGTCGTTCTCCACACAGCAGGCCACATGCCAGGCCACACGGCAGCAGGAACATCAGGAGGTACCGGGCCATGGCGCTCGACCAGTCCTTCGTGGGGCGGACCTATCCGCCCACCGACCCCTACGAGGTGGGCCGGGAGAAGATCCGCGAGTTCGCGGAGGCGGTGGGCGACGCCAACCCGGCGTACACGGACCCGGAGGCCGCCAAGGCGCTCGGGCACCCCGATGTGATCGCCCCGCCGACCTTCGTCTTCTCCATCACGTTCAAGGCGGCCGGACAGGTCGTCCAGGACCCGCAGCTCGGCCTCGACTACAGCCGCGTCGTGCACGGCGACCAGAAGTTCGTCTACGTCCGCCCCGTGCGCGCCGGCGACCGCCTCACGGTCACCTCCACGATCGAGGCGATCAAGTCGATGGCGGGCAACGACATCCTGGACATCCGCGGCGAGGTCCACGACGAGGCCGGCGAGCACGTCGTGACCGCCTGGACCAAGCTCGTGGCCCGCGCGGCGGAGGGGAACTGACATGACGGCGAAGATCGCGTACGACGACGTCGAGGTCGGCACCGAGCTGCCCGCCCAGACCTTCCCCGTGACCCGCGCCGCCCTCGTCCAGTACGCGGGCGCCTCCGGGGACTTCAACCCGATCCACTGGAACGAGAAGTTCGCCAGGGAGGTCGGGCTCCCGGACGTCATCGCGCATGGCATGTTCACCATGGCCGAGGCGATCCGCGTGGTCACCGACTGGACCGGCGACCCGGGTGCGGTCGCCGAGTACGGCGTGCGCTTCACCAAGCCCGTCGTCGTCCCGAACGACGACCAGGGCGCGACCGTAGAGGTCAGCGCCAAGGTCGCCGCCAAGCTCGACGACAACACGGTCCGCGTGGACCTGGTGGCGATGAGCGCAGGCCAGAAGGTGCTGGGCATGTCACGAGCGGTCGTACGACTGGCGTGAGCTGAGGTAAGGGGCGTCCGCTATTGCGGGCGCCCCTTACGCATGGGTCGGCCGGGCCGATTCGGTCACCGGCAGTGACGCCGGCCAGTATCGGAGCCGTCCCGCCTGTGCGTCGTGTCACAGCGCGGAACGTCGCGCCACTCCCTGGAAGCCCGCCGCGCGGTACCCCTTGACGTAGTTAGTGATTGAGTACTAACTTTCTCGCATGGTCAGGATGAGCGCAGAAGAGAGGCGTGAGAGCGTCGTCCGCGCGGCGATCACCGAGTTCGCGCAGCGGGGGTACTACGGCACCTCCACCGAGGCGATCGCCAAGCGGGTCGGTGTCTCGCAGCCGTATCTCTTCCGGCTCTTCCCGGGCAAGAAGGCGATCTTCGCGGCGGCCTCGCTGCGGTGCGTGGCGGACGTGTGCCAGGCGCTGGAGGAGGCGGCCGAGGGGCTGGAGGGCGAGGATGCCCTGCATGCCATGGCCGACGCCTACGTGCGGCTCATCACGGAGAATCCCGAGAAGCTCCAGATGCAGATGCAGACGTACATCACCGTGGCCGCCGCCGAGGCGGAGGGTGACCACGAGTTCGGCGAGGTCGTGCGGAACGGCTGGATGAAGCTCTGGGAGATCGTGCATCTGCCGCTGGGGGCGGATGTCGAGGAGACCACGACCTTCATGGCGTACGGAATGCTGATCAACACCCTTGCGGCCATGGGTTTTCCGCCCGAGCACCGGGTCTGGGAAGGGTTGTATCCGGAGGCCCGTGTCACCGGTCGGCTGGAGAAGTCGTAGTAGCGGGCAAAGGGCGGATTCTGCGCCTTTTCATGCCCGGCAAAGTTAGTCATCAATAACTAATCATCGGTTCGAGCACCCTTTGGGGGAGCGATGTCACAGCCAACCGCACGTCGCGGGGGAATGGTCTGGGCCCTTGTCATCACCAGCGTCGCCGGATTCATGGCGGCCCTGGACAACCTCGTCGTCACCACCGCCCTGCCGTCCATCCGCAAGGACCTCGGGGGCGCGCTGGGCGACCTGGAGTGGACCGTGAGCGCCTACACGCTCACCTTCGCCGTCCTGCTGATGTTCGGCGCGGCGCTCGGCGACCGGTTCGGGCGCCGCCGGCTCTTCCTCGTCGGCATCACCGTCTTCACCGTCGCCTCCGCCGCCGCGGCCATGGCGCCCGGGATCGACTCCCTGATCGCGGCCCGCGCGGTCCAGGGTGTCGGCGCGGCGATCATGATGCCGCTGACACTGACCCTGCTGACGGCGGCCGTACCCGCCGCCAAGCGCGGGATGGCGTTCGGCATATGGGGCGCGGTGAACGGACTCGCCGTCGCCTCCGGACCCCTCATCGGCGGCAGCCTCACCGAGCACATCTCCTGGCACTGGATCTTCTGGCTGAACGTCCCGCTCGGCCTGGCCCTGATCCCGCTCGCCCGCCTGCGCCTCTCCGAGTCCCACGGCACCGGCGCCCCGCTCGACTTCCCCGGCACCCTGCTCGCCAGCGGCGGCCTCTTCGGGATCGTCTACGGCCTGGTCCGCGGGCCCGCCGACGGCTGGACCAGCTCGCTCGTCCTCACCGGGCTGTTCGCGGGGAGCGCGCTGTTCGCCGGATTCATCATCTACAGCGTCAACGCCAAGAACCCCATGCTCCCGATGCGGCTGTTCCGCTCCCGCGCCTTCTCCGGGATCAACGCGGCGAGCCTGTTGATGTTCCTCGGGATGTTCGGGTCGATCTTCCTGCTCAGCCAGTACATGCAGGGCGTCCTCGGCTACTCGCCCACCGAGGCGGGCCTGCGGATGCTCCCCTGGACCGGCATGCCGATGCTCGTCGCCCCCATCGCCGGCATCCTCTCCGACCGCATCGGCGGCCGCCCGGTCGTCGCCGCGGGCCTCTTCCTCCAGGCGGCCGGCCTCGGCTGGATGTCCTACGTGGTCACGACCGACGTCTCCTACGGCGCCCAGCTGCCCGGCCTGATCCTCAGCGGCATCGGCATGGCCCTGTTCTTCGCACCGGCCTCCAACCTGGTCATGTCCAGCGTCCGCCCCCAGGAGCAGGGCATCGCCTCCGGCGCGAACAACGCGCTCCGCGAGGTCGGCGGCGCCCTCGGCATCGCGATCATGGCCTCGATCTTCTCGGCCCAGGGTGGCTACCAGACCGCCCAGACCTTCGTCGACGGCCTGAAGCCCGCGCTGGTCACCGGCGCGGCGGTGGTCGCCCTCGCGGGAGTCGCGACGCTGCTGATCCCGACACGGCGGCGGGCGGCGGAGCTTGCGGCGACGTCCGCATCCGCTGAGCCGGTGGGGGCTTCCGAGTCCGACTCGGTACTGGAGAACGCCGGTCGCTGACCGGGACGCCTGTGCACGCACGCGTGGGGCCCTGCCATTGGTGGTGGGGCTTCACGCGTGCGTGCGGCTTGGTTGGTGGGGCTTGTGCGGGCGGGCGGGTTCGGTGGTGGGGCTTTACGTGGGTGAGCGGCTTCGTCGGTGGGGTTCTGCGTGGGCCGGCGTCTGCTGTCGCCGGGGGAGCTTCACGCGCGCGTGGGCTTGGCATTGTGGGGGGCTTCACGCGTGCGCGCGGGGGCCGGCTTCGGTGGTGGGGGTTCTACGGGTGTGTGCGTTCGGCTTCGCCGCGGGCGGTGAGGTGGTGGCCGGGGAGTTGGCTGCATGGGGACGCGTGGCCGGGGTGGAGGCGGAGGGCAGTGGCGGACGCGGTGCATCGCGCTGGGCGCGTGTCTCGTGCCCGGAGGCGGTGCCGGTGCCGGACGCGCGTTGCGCGGCGCACGCGCTGTTGGGCGCCCGCTCGACGGCGGTTGGGGGACCCGGGTCGGACACTTGCCTTGTGCTGAGGCGCGTTGCCTTGTGGCGGGTGGGTTCTCGTACTCGCGTCTGGCGCGTGTCCTGTACCGGATGCGTGCGTTGTGCTGGGCGCGTGTGTCCCGGATGGGGTGCCGGTGTCGGGCGTTCTCCTGGCCGTAGAGGCGGTGCCCCGTGGCGGAGGCGTGCCTCATGCCGGGTTCGGCACCAGTGCTGGATGTGCGCCTGCATGTCACGCGCTGCTGGTGTCGGCCACCCGCCCGGCAGCAGACGTGGTGCCTGGCGCCGGACGCGTACCCCGCGCCCCATTGGCGCCCTACGTGCTCTCGGCGCCGGAAGCCCTCCCCACACGCGGAGCTCCACCCCGCCGGCCCCGTACTCCTCCCCCCGCCCACCAAAATGACCACCCCCACCCCGCCACCCCCGGACTTGTCAGTCCCGTCTCGTAGTCTTGGCCCCGTGCAGGAACTTCACGACGCTCCCCTCGCCCCCCTCACCACCTTCCGGCTGGGTGGTCCCGCGACCCGGTTGGTCACCGCGACCACCGATGCCGAGGTGATCGGCGCCGTGCGCGCGGCCGATGACGCCGGGACGCCGTTGTTGGTCATCGGGGGCGGGTCGAACCTCGTCATCGGGGACAAGGGGTTCGAGGGGACCGCCCTGCGGATCGCCACCCGTGGCTTCGAACTCGACGGTACGCGGCTGGAGTTGGCGGCCGGTGAGGTGTGGACCGACGCTGTCGCCCGCACCGTGGAGGCCGGTCTTGCCGGTGTGGAGTGCCTGGCCGGGATTCCCGGTTCGGCCGGTGCGACCCCGATCCAGAACGTGGGGGCGTACGGGCAGGAAGTCTCCGCCACGATCACCGAGGTCGTCGCCTACGACCGCACCACCCGCGAGACGGTCACCCTCACCAACGAGGAGTGCGCCTTCTCCTACCGGCACAGCCGGTTCAAGGCCGAGCCCGAGCGGTATGTCGTGCTCCGCGTCCGCTTCGAACTGGAGGACGCGGACGGGCTGTCGGCGCCCGTGAAGTACGCCGAGACGGCCCGCGTCCTCGGGGTCGAGCCCGGTGACCGGGTGCCGTTGGCGCAGGCCCGGGAGACCGTGCTCGCCTTGCGTGCCGGGAAGGGCATGGTTCTTGATCCCGAGGACCACGACACCTGGTCGGCCGGTTCCTTCTTCACCAACCCGATCCTCACCGACGCGCAGTTCACCGCGTTCCACGCGCGCGTGGAGGAGCGCCTCGGGGAGGGCGTGGAGCCGCCCGCGTACCCGGCGGGGGAGGGGCACACCAAGACCTCCGCCGCCTGGCTGATCGACAAGGCCGGCTTCACCAAGGGGTACGGCAGCGGACCCGCCCGTATCTCCACGAAGCACACCCTCGCCCTCACCAACCGGGGCGAGGCGACCACGGCCGACCTGCTCGCCCTCGCGCGTGAGGTCGTCGCCGGGGTCCACGACACCTTCGGGGTCACGCTCGTCAACGAACCGGTGACCGTCGGCGTCAGCCTCGACGGCCAGTAGAACCCCCTCGGCCGGCCTCAATAGGCCAGCCCCACCCCCTGTTTCACCGTCCGGGGATCGTCGGTCATCGTCAGCATCGCGTGGGCGACATCGGCCCGCGCGATGAACCGGCCCTTGTCCGGGAAGCCGCCCACGACCGTGCGGTACGTGCCCGTCACCGGCTTGTTCTGGAGGCGTGGCGGGCGGACGCTCGTCCAGTCCGTGGCGCTGGCGGCGAGGGTCGCCTCCATCTCCCGCAGGTCGTCGTAGACGTCCTTCAGGAGCGCCGAGATCAGCCCGCGCGCGGTGCGGTCCAGGAGCCCGGCACCCTCCGGGTCCGGGCCGATCGGACCGGCGCTCACCACCAGCACCCGGCGCACCCCCTCCGCCTCCATGGCCGTCAGGACCGTACGCGTGAGCCGGGTCGCGATCCCCGCGTCCTTGCGGCTGCGCGCACCGAGCCCGGACAGCACCGCGTCCCGGCCCGCGACCGCCGGGCGTACCGCCTCCGGGTCGGTGAGGTCCGCGCGGAACACCTCAAGGCCCGAGCCCCGCGCGGTCAGCCGTGCCGGGTCCCGTACGACCGCCGTGACCTCGTGGCCCGCGGCCAGTGCCTGGCGGACGATCTCCTGGCCGATGCCTCCGGTGGCACCGAAAACGGTGAGCTTCATGGCGCACTCCTGCCCCTGTACGAGGTGGGTGAGTGTTTACTCACCCCTGCCTCCCTCTAGAGTGAGTAAGTACTCACCCACCCGTCAAGCCCGAACGGACCGGCCGTGGAATCCTTGGGCCCCATGCAGCAGAAACAGGCGGCGGAGCCCGCCGCGCAGAAACCCGCCCGGGTCCGCATCCTCGACGCCGCCCACGAGTTGATGCTCACCGTCGGCCTGGCCAAGGCGACCACCAAGGAGATCGCGAAGGCCGCCGGCTGCTCCGAAGCCGCGCTCTACAAGTACTTCGCCGGCAAGGAGGAGCTGTTCATCCGCGTCCTCACGGAACGGCTGCCCCAGCTGACCCCACTGCTGCGCAGCCTCGCCGCCGAGCCCGGACGGCACTCCCTGGAGGACAACCTCACCGAGATCGCCCGCCAGGCGGCCCTCTTCTACGAGCAGAGCTTCCCGATCGCTGCCTCCCTGTACGCCGAGACCCAGCTCAAGCGACGCCACGACGAGGCCCTGCGGCAGCTCGGCTCGGGCCCCCACAAGCCGATCGAGGCCCTGGACGCCTATCTGCGCGCCGAACAGGCCGCCGGCCGCGTCCGCCCCGACGCGGACACCTTCGCGGCCGCGTCACTCCTCCTGGGCGCCTGCGCACAGCGCGCGTTCGCCTACGAGGCCGCGGGGACCGGCGTACGACCGCCCGTGGACGAGTTCGCGCCCCGCCTGGCCCGGACGCTGCTGGGCGGAATCTCCGTTGCCGAGAACCCCTCCTGACCGGGGCCCTTGCCCCATGAGGCACCCCGTGTGGAGCTGTTCTCGTTCGCCGCGTACTCCCGGCACACCGTCGTGCACATCCCGCTGCGGGGAACTGGTCGATCTGGTGGTGGCGCACCAGGAGGCGGGCCTGCGCCCCTCCACTTCCCTACCCGGACGGCTAGCGCTGCCCCGAGCTCGCGATCTGTTTCAAGCCGTATCCGCCTTACGCCCACTTCAAGAGACCGGGGCACTGAGCCAGTCGTCGATGCCCGACAGGAGCTTGGTCTTCATGTCCTCCGGGGCGGCCGATCCGCGGACCGACTGCCGGGCCAGTTCGGCCAGTTCGCGGTCCGAGAAGGCGTGGTAGCGGCGGGCGATCTCGTACTGGGCGGCCAGCCGGGAGCCGAACAGGAGCGGGTCGTCGGCGCCGAGGGCCAGCGGGACGCCCGCTTCGAAGAGGGTCCTCAGGGGGACGTCCTCGGGCTTCTCGTAGACGCCCAGGGCCACGTTCGACGCGGGGCACACCTCGCAGGTGATGCCCCGGTCGGCGAGCCGCTTCATCAGCCGCGGGTCCTCCGCCGCGCGCACCCCGTGGCCGACCCGGGTCGCGTGCAGGTCGTCCAGGCAGTCCCGCACCGAGGCCGGGCCCGCCAGTTCGCCGCCGTGCGGGGCAGACAGCAGGCCGCCCTCCTGGGCGATCGCGAAGGCCCGGTCGAAGTCCCGTGCCATACCCCGGCGTTCGTCGTTCGAGAGGCCGAAACCGACCACTCCATGGTCCGCGTACCGGACCGCCAGCCGGGCCAGCGTGCGCGCGTCCAGGGGGTGCTTCATCCGGTTCGCGGCCACCAGGACCCGCATCCCGAGCCCGGTCTCGCGGGAGGTCGTCTCCACCGCGTCCAGGATCACCTCCAGCGCCGGGATGAGGCCCCCCAGGCGCGGTGCGTACGACGTCGGGTCCACCTGGATCTCCAGCCAGCCCGAGCCGTCCCTGACGTCCTCCTCGGCGGCCTCGCGGACCAGCCGCTGGATGTCCTCGGGCTCCCGCAGGCACGACCGCGCCGCGTCGTACAGCCGCTGGAAACGGAACCAGCCCCGCTCGTCCGTCGCCCGCAGCTTCGGCGGCTCCCCGCTGGTCAACGCCTCGGTCAGGGCGTCGGGCAGGCGTACGCCGTACTTGTCGGCGAGCTCCAGCACGGTGGTCGGCCGCATCGACCCGGTGAAGTGCAGGTGCAGATGGGCTTTCGGCAGTTCAGAGACATCACGTACACGCTCCATCTGGGAATCCTGCCGTACGTTTCCGCCGTCCCGGTACCACTTTCCTCGATCGTGGTCTTGCTCGCACAAAGCAGCGGGCCGCCTCCCCGGAGGGAAACGGCCCGCACGCACGCGTGGAGCACGAAAAACGTCAGCCCTTGGCCTCCGCCAGCAGCTTCTGGATGCGGCTGACGCCCTCGACGAGGTCCTCGTCACCCAGGGCGTACGACAGCCGCAGGTAACCGGGGGTCCCGAAGGCCTCGCCCGGGACGACCGCGACCTCGGCCTCCTCCAGGATCAGCGCGGCCAGCTCGACCGAGTCCTTGGGGCGCTTGCCGCGGATCTCCTTGCCGAGCAGCGCCTTGACCGACGGGTACGCGTAGAACGCGCCCTCGGGCTCCGGGCAGAGCACGCCGTCGATCTCGTTCAACATCCGCACGATCGTCTTACGACGGCGGTCGAAGGCCTCGCGCATCTCCGCCACGGCCGTCAGATCACCGGAGACGGCGGCCAGCGCGGCGACCTGGGCCACGTTGGAGACGTTCGAGGTGGCGTGCGACTGGAGGTTGGTCGCGGCCTTGACGACGTCCTTCGGGCCGATGATCCAGCCCACCCGCCAGCCGGTCATGGCGTACGTCTTGGCGACGCCGTTGACCACGATGCACTTGTCGCGCAGCTCAGGGAGGATCGCGGGCAGCGAGGTGAACTTGGCGTCGCCGTAGACCAGGTGCTCGTAGATCTCGTCCGTCATGACCCACAGGCCGTGCTCGACGGCCCAGCGGCCGATCGCCTCGGCCTCGGCCTCGCTGTAGACGGCGCCGGTCGGGTTGGACGGCGAGACGAAGAGGACGACCTTGGTGTTCTCGGTGCGGGCCGCCTCCAACTGCTCGACCGTGACGCGGTACCCGGTCGTCTCGTCGGCGACGACGTCCACCGGGACACCGCCCGCGAGCCGGATCGACTCCGGGTACGTCGTCCAGTACGGCGCAGGGACGATGACCTCGTCGCCCGGGTCGAGGATCGCGGCGAAGGCCTCGTAGATGGCCTGCTTGCCGCCGTTGGTGACCAGGATCTGCGAGGCGTCCACCTCGTAGCCCGAGTCGCGCAGCGTCTTCGCGGCGATCGCGGCCTTCAGCTCCGGCAGACCGCCGGCCGGGGTGTAGCGGTGGTACTTGGGGTTCGAGCAGGCCTCGATGGCGGCCTGGACGACGTAGTCCGGGGTCGGGAAGTCCGGTTCACCCGCGCCGAAGCCGATCACCGGACGTCCGGCGGCCTTGAGGGCCTTTGCCTTGGCGTCCACGGCGAGGGTGGCGGACTCGGAGATCGCGCCGACTCGGGCGGAGACCCGGCGCTCGGTGGGAGGGGTTGAGGCGCTCATGGGGCCCATCGTTTCAGACCGGAAACCCGCCCGGCACACCGGTTTCACAGACTGAACAGGATCGGGCGAGCGTTGAACAACCGTCCGGATTCCCGCCCCGGCCTGGGCGATCTTCCTCCGGCAATCCCCGTACAGGCACTTTCTGTTCGACGACCGGCCCCGGAGCACGTACACTCCTAGCTCGTTGGCCTTCAACAGCCGCGCCCTACCAGGTGCACACCGAGCACTCGGGCGGATGCGGTACGTTGGGGACGTCACAAAGGGTCGTAGCTCAATTGGTAGAGCACCGGTCTCCAAAACCGGCGGTTGGGGGTTCAAGTCCCTCCGGCCCTGCTACACACACCTTCACCAGGATGTGTGCGCAGCGCATGTACGTACAGCAATGCATCGCCGTGCGGCTCAGACCGGGCGCGGCACGGCCACGACCCGGGAACAGGTGAGGATGAATGGCGGACGCCGTGGGCTCCATCGACATGCCTGATGCCCAGGACGAGGTGACGGAGTCCAAGAAGAAGGCCCGCAAGGGTGGCAAGCGCGCCAAGAAGGGCCCGCTCAAGCGCCTCGGCATCTTCTACCGCCAGATCGTCGCGGAACTCCGCAAGGTCGTCTGGCCGACCCGTAACCAGCTGACGACGTACACGACGGTCGTCATCGTCTTCGTCGTCATCATGATCGGTCTCGTGACCGTGATTGACTATGGACTCAATCACGCCGCGAAGTACGTCTTCGGCTGAGGCCGGAAGCGAAGGGCGCCCTGACCGGCGCCCCTTTCGCGTGTTCCACCCCCATGTATCCAGGAAGAAGCAGCCACGTGTCTGACCCGAACCTGAACGAGGCCGTCGAGCCGGACGAGTCCGTGGAAGACGAACTCGACATCGTCGAGGGCGCGGACGAGGAGCTGGACGAGGTCGAGGCTGCGGACGCCGACGCGGGCGAGCCGGCCGAGGAAGCCGCCGTACACGTCGAGGACGAGGAAGCGGAAGCGACCGAGGACCTCGACGACGAGGCCACGGCCGAGGACGACGAGGAAGAGGCCGAACCGGCCGAGCCCGTCGACCCCGTCGTCGCCCTGCGTGAGGAACTGCGTCTCCTGCCCGGCGAGTGGTACGTCATCCACACGTACGCCGGTTACGAGAACCGCGTGAAGACCAACCTGGAGCAGCGCGCCGTCTCGCTGAACGTCGAGGACTTCATCTTCGCGGCCGAGGTGCCGCAGGAAGAGGTCGCGCAGATCAAGAACGGCGAGCGCAAGACGATCAAGCAGAACAAGCTCCCGGGCTACGTCCTGGTCCGCATGGACCTGACGAACGAGTCCTGGGGCGTCGTCCGCAACACCCCCGGTGTCACCGGCTTCGTGGGCAACGCCTACGACCCGTACCCGCTGACCCTGGACGAGATCGTCAAGATGCTCGCCCCGGAGGCCGAGGAGAAGGCCGCGCGCGAGGCCGCGGAGGCCGAGGGCAAGCCGATGCCGCAGCGCAAGGTCGAGGTCCAGGTGCTGGACTTCGAGGTGGGCGACTCGGTCACCGTCACGGACGGGCCGTTCGCGACGCTGCAGGCCACGATCAACGAGATCAACGCCGACTCGAAGAAGGTCAAGGGTCTCGTCGAGATCTTCGGCCGCGAGACGCCGGTGGAGCTCTCCTTCGACCAGATCCAGAAGAACTAGTTCTTCCTGGAGTTACGTCTTCCGCGCAGGTCAGACAGGCTGTCAAAAGCCTCTCTGACCTGCGCGGTTTTTAGCCGCACATAGATACCCGTTATCGTTGTGCGGTATGCCTCCATCCGGATTAACCGGACAGAGGCCGAACACTCTCACTAGGACCCGGAGAGAGCAATGCCTCCCAAGAAGAAGAAGGTCACGGGGCTCATCAAGCTCCAGATCAACGCCGGTGCGGCGAACCCGGCCCCGCCGGTCGGCCCCGCGCTCGGTCAGCACGGCGTCAACATCATGGAGTTCTGCAAGGCCTACAACGCGGCGACCGAGTCGCAGCGTGGCTGGGTGATCCCGGTGGAGATCACGGTCTACGAAGACCGCTCCTTCACCTTCGTCACCAAGACTCCGCCGGCCGCGAAGATGATCCTCAAGGCCGCCGGTGTCGAGAAGGGCTCGGGCGAGCCGCACAAGACCAAGGTCGCCAAGATCACCCAGGCGCAGGTCCGTGAGATCGCCACGACCAAGCTTCCCGACCTGAACGCCAACGACCTGGACGCCGCGTCGAAGATCATCGCCGGCACCGCCCGTTCCATGGGCATCACGGTCGAGGGCTGACCTTCACCTCGTAGGAAAGACCGTGGCAGGGCCTGCTCGGCCCACACCACGACTCCTCAAGAACACACACAGGAGCAGTAGTGAGCAAGCGCAGCAAGTCTCTCCGCGCTGCGGACGCCAAGATCGACCGGGAGAAGCTCTACGCCCCGCTCGAGGCCGTCCGTCTCGCCAAGGAGACCTCCACCTCCAAGTTCGACGGCACCGTCGAGGTCGCCTTCCGTCTGGGTGTCGACCCGCGCAAGGCGGACCAGATGGTCCGTGGCACCGTGAACCTCCCGCACGGCACCGGCAAGACCGCCCGGGTCCTGGTCTTCGCGACCGGTGACCGTGCCGAGGCCGCGCTCGCCGCGGGCGCCGACATCGTCGGTTCCGACGAACTCATCGACGAGGTGGCGAAGGGCCGGCTGGACTTCGACGCCGTCGTCGCCACCCCGGACCTCATGGGCAAGGTCGGCCGCCTGGGCCGCGTGCTCGGTCCCCGTGGTCTGATGCCGAACCCCAAGACCGGCACCGTGACGCCGGACGTGGTCAAGGCCGTCAACGAGATCAAGGGCGGCAAGATCGAGTTCCGCGTCGACAAGCACTCGAACCTGCACTTCATCATCGGCAAGGCGTCCTTCGACGACACCCAGCTGGTGGAGAACTACGGCGCGGCCCTGGACGAGATCCTTCGTCTGAAGCCGTCCGCCGCCAAGGGTCGCTACATCAAGAAGGCCGCGATCAGCACCACGATCGGCCCCGGCGTTCCGCTCGACCCGAACCGCACCCGCAACCTCCTCGTCGAGGAGGACCCGGCCTCCGTCTGAGCCCCGCGCTCACTCCGGTAGCCGCGTCCAGCGCGCGTCAGGATTCAGCGAGCCCCGCAACCTTCGAGTTGCGGGGCTCGTCCTCTTTCCGGACGGGGTGTCAGTGCGCTGCGCTAGCGTTTCTGGCAGGCACAGCAATCGCATAGGGGTGGGGACGAATGAAGAGCACGACCGTGCGCCGGGTGGGTCTCTCGATCGCGGTGGCCACCGCGCTGGCCTCGGTGGCCGCCTGTGGTTCCTCGGGGTCCTCCGGAGGCTCCGGCAAGGACGACAAGGCCGTGGGCAAGGGCTCGACCCGGGTGAGCCCCATAGCGGCCCTGCGCAGCGCCGAGCAGTCCACCGACAAGGCGGACTCCGCGAAGGTCGAGTCCTCCACCGTGATGGGCTCCCTGATGTCCATGGACGCCAAGGGCGACCTCGGCTGGGGCGACGGCATCACCGGCGTCCTCACGATGACGTACACCGGCGGCACGATGGCCCAGACGATGCGCGCGGCCGGCAGCACGTCGATGGAGGCCCGCTATCTGCCCGACGCCTACTACGCGAAGATGGGCGACAAGTTCGCCGAGCAGGCGGGCGGCAAGCACTGGCTGAAGTACGCGTACGACGACCTGGCCAAGCTCGGCGGCAGCTCCGGCGCGTACCTCAAGGACCAGATGCAGAACTCCACGCCGAACCAGTCGGTGAAGCTCCTGCTCGCCTCCGGGGACGTCAAGAAGGCCGGTACGGAGTCGGTCCGCGGCCAGCAGGCCACGCACTACTCGGGCACGGTGAACGTCGCCGACCTCGCCGCCAAGAACTCCAACCTCACCGCCAGCCAGCTCGCCGGCCTCAAGAAGCAGCTCATCGCGGCCGGCGTCACCACGGAGCAGGTCGACATCTGGGTCAACGCCCAGAACCTGCTGGTCAAGAAGGTCGAGAAGGGCCAGATGTCCTCGGGCCAGTACACCCAGACCGCCTACTACAGCGACTACGGCGTGAAGGTCGACGCGACCGTGCCCCCGGCGAGCGACACCGAGGACTTCACGGCACTGCTGAAGCAGCAGGGCCTGACACCGGGCAGCGCCGACACGGCGACGGGGTCCGGCACGAGCTCCTGAGCCGCTCACAACTCCGGTCGGGCGCAAGTCCGGCCAGGGTCAACTCCGGTCGGGGCCAAGGGACTTCGAGGGCCCACGGGAGCTTGCCGAGGCGCACGGGAATTCGCCGGGCTCGCCGCCCTGCTCGTCGCCGTCGGTACCGTCGACTGCTCGAAGCTCCTCGCGGACCAGTCGCCGGACATGGCGTGCGCGGCCGCCGTAGCGGAGGCGTCGAAGAAGACGGGGAAGGGCGTCGGCAAGGGCCGGGCGGCGCTGTACGTCGGCAAGGCCGCCCTCGCCGATGTAAGGCCACCGGGGAGCGGCGTGAGGCGAGGGTCAAGCCGTACGCGGGGATGGGCGTCGATGCGCCGACCATGGACATGTGGGTCGACGGCGACGGCCGCGCCAAGCCGTTCCGGATGCGCGGCGAGGGCGAGAAGGGCTCGCTCGACATGACGGTCGCCGCGCTGATGATGGACGCCCAGGGCTGAGCCGTACGGGCGGATTTGCTTCCGTCCGTGGCGCTCGCGTACGGTGGTCCAGAAGCCAAAGACCGCTGGTCGTTGCCGTGCCTGTCAAAGGGTGTGGTGACCGAAGGATCCGCTGAACAGTGGACGGCCCGCGCAGGTGAACTGGATGTGTTCCCGGAGATGTTGTTTCCGGTCGAGCTACGCCCCGTGCGCCTGCGCCGGGGCGTTTTTTCTGTCCCAGCCCCTTCTGAGCGGTCCTCATCACCCGGAAGGAGGCCGACGCTCTATGGCAAGGCCCGACAAGGCTGCCGCGGTAGCCGAGCTCGCGGACCAGTTCCGCGACTCGAACGCCGCCGTGCTGACCGAGTACCGGGGTCTCACCGTGGCGCAGCTCAAGACGCTGCGTCGTTCGCTCGGTGAGAACGCCCAGTACGCCGTGGTGAAGAACACGCTGACCAAGATTGCGGCCAATGAGGCCGGGATCTCTACGCTCGACGACCTGTTCAACGGTCCGACGGCGGTCGCCTTCATCACCGGTGACCCGGTGGAGTCGGCGAAGGGTCTTCGTGACTTCGCCAAGGACAACCCGAACCTCGTCATCAAGGGCGGTGTCCTTGACGGCAAGGTGCTGTCCGCCGACGAGATCAAGAAGCTCGCGGACCTTGAGTCCCGCGAGGTTCTGCTCTCCAAGCTGGCGGGTGCCTTCAAGGGCAAGCAGACTCAGGCTGCGCAGCTCTTCCAGGCGCTTCCGTCGAAGCTCGTCCGCACGGTGGACGCCCTTCGCGCCAAGCAAGAAGAGCAGGGCGGTGCCGAGTAATTCGGCTCGCATCATGACCGCCGCCTGAGGCTCCGCGCCCCACGGCAACGGTCGTAGCGGGCCGAACGTACGCCCGCCAGACATGTACACCCCGGCACCAGCCGAAATTAGTGGAAGGAAGCCATCGTGGCTCTCACCCAGGACGAACTGCTCGCCGAGTTCGAGACCATGACCCTCATCCAGCTTTCCGAGTTCGTGAAGGCGTTCGAGGACAAGTTCGACGTCACCGCCGCCGCCGCGGTCGCCGCTGCGCCGGCCGGCCCGGCCGCCGCCGCTGACGCCCCCGAGGAGCAGGACGAGTTCGACGTCATCCTCACGGGTGCCGGCGAGAAGAAGATCCAGGTCATCAAGGTCGTGCGTGAGCTGACCTCGCTGGGTCTCAAGGAGGCCAAGGACCTCGTGGACGGCGCCCCGAAGCCCGTCGTCGAGAAGGTCGCCAAGGACGTCGCCGAGAAGGCCGCCGAGTCCCTCAAGGCCGCCGGCGCCTCGGTCGAGGTCAAGTAACACCGTCGAGGTCGTGGACGAGGTCCCAAGGACCTTGTAACGCCTCAGCACTGAAGAGCGATCATCCATCTGGGTGGTCGCTCTTCGGCGTTCCTGGGTCGGGTGAGCGGCAGCCTTGCGATCAGGGGTTCGCGGAGTATGGTGATCTTCTTCGGGCCTCCGAGCATCCCTGGTGGCATGTGGTGTGGGCCATGGAGGCCTTGACGAACCGCACGCAGCGCGCAATTCTCAGGACGCGTCGTCACAACGATCCGAATCCGAGGCATGGATCGGCGGCGAAGAGGGCAGTATCAACGCGTTGAGGACGTGAGCTTGCCGAGGGTGTTGAGCACGACGAGGGTCTCAAAAAAGCGGGGCTGGACATCAGTGCGCCAAGTGGCTACACTGACCCTTTGCGCTGCCTGTTAGCTGCTCCCTGCCCGTCACCAGGGGCATGCCCTCACTTGAGCATCGATGACCGGACCAACCCTGACCTGGCCTTTCCGGGCCGTCTCAGGAAGTCCATGTCTCTTTGCCCCTGCGAGGGGCCGGTACGCGCGTAGTGAGTCCGAGCCCTCGGAAGGACCCCCTCTTGGCCGCCTCGCGCACTGCCTCGACCGCGAATATGAACAACGGCGCCAGCACCGCCCCGCTGCGCATCTCCTTTGCAAAGATCAAGGAGCCCCTCGAGGTTCCCAACCTGCTCGCGTTGCAGACCGAGAGCTTCGACTGGCTGCTCGGCAACTCCGCCTGGCAGAGTCGGGTCGAGGCGGCTCTGGAGTCGGGTCAGGACGTCCCCACGAAGTCCGGTCTGGAGGAGATCTTCGAGGAGATCTCTCCGATCGAGGACTTCTCCGGGTCGATGTCTCTGACCTTCCGCGACCACCGTTTCGAACCTCCCAAGAACAGCATCGACGAGTGCAAGGAGCGCGACTTCACGTACGCCGCCCCGCTCTTCGTAACCGCTGAGTTCACCAACAACGAGACCGGCGAGATCAAGTCCCAGACGGTCTTCATGGGCGACTTCCCGCTCATGACCAACAAGGGCACCTTCGTCATCAACGGCACCGAGCGTGTCGTCGTGTCGCAGCTGGTCCGTTCGCCGGGCGTCTACTTCGACTCCTCGATCGACAAGACGTCCGACAAGGACATCTTCTCCACCAAGGTCATCCCGTCCCGGGGTGCCTGGCTGGAGATGGAGATCGACAAGCGCGACATGGTCGGTGTCCGCATCGACCGCAAGCGCAAGCAGTCCGTCACCGTCCTGCTCAAGGCTCTCGGTTGGACGACCGAGCAGATCCTGGAGGAGTTCGGCGAGTACGAGTCCATGCGCGCCACCCTGGAGAAGGACCACACCCAGGGCCAGGACGACGCGCTCCTCGACATCTACCGCAAGCTGCGTCCGGGCGAGCCCCCGACCCGCGAGGCCGCGCAGACGCTTCTTGAGAACCTCTACTTCAACCCGAAGCGCTACGACCTCGCCAAGGTCGGCCGTTACAAGGTCAACAAGAAGCTGGGCAGCGAAGCCCCGCTGGACGCCGGTGTGCTGACCGTCGAGGACATCATCTCGTCGATCAAGTACCTGGTGAAGCTGCACGCCGGCGAGACCGAGACCGTCGGGGACAACGGCACGACGATCGTCGTCGAGACCGACGACATCGACCACTTCGGCAACCGTCGTCTGCGTAACGTCGGCGAGCTCATCCAGAACCAGGTCCGTACGGGCCTGGCGCGTATGGAGCGAGTCGTCCGCGAGCGGATGACGACCCAGGACGTCGAGGCGATCACGCCGCAGACCCTGATCAACATCCGGCCGGTCGTCGCCTCCATCAAGGAGTTCTTCGGCACCAGCCAGCTGTCGCAGTTCATGGACCAGAACAACCCGCTGTCGGGTCTCACCCACAAGCGCCGCCTGTCGGCTCTTGGCCCGGGTGGTCTCTCCCGTGAGCGGGCCGGCTTCGAGGTCCGTGACGTGCACCCCTCGCACTACGGCCGCATGTGCCCGATCGAGACCCCTGAAGGCCCGAACATCGGCCTGATCGGCTCGCTCGCCTCCTACGGCCGGGTCAACGCGTTCGGTTTCGTCGAGACGCCGTACCGCCGGGTCACCGACGGTGTCGTCACCGACGAGGTCGACTACCTGACCGCCGACGAAGAGGACCGATTCGTCATCGCGCAGGCCAACGCGCCGCTCGGGGACGACTTCCGGTTCGAGGAGTCCCGCGTCCTGGTCCGCCGTCGTGGCGGAGAGGTCGACTACGTCCCCGGTGACGACGTCGACTACATGGACGTCTCCCCGCGCCAGATGGTGTCCGTCGCGACCGCGATGATCCCCTTCCTGGAGCACGACGACGCCAACCGTGCCCTCATGGGCGCGAACATGATGCGTCAGGCCGTGCCCCTCATCAAGTCCGAGGCGCCGCTGGTCGGCACCGGCATGGAGTACCGCTGCGCGGTCGACGCCGGTGACGTCCTGAAGTCGGAGAAGGACGGTGTGGTCCAGGAGGTCTCCGCGGACTACATCACCACCGCCAACGACGACGGCACGTACACCACGTACCGCCTCGCCAAGTTCTCCCGCTCCAACCAGGGCACCTCCGTCAACCAGAAGGTTGTCGTGGACGAGGGCGCCCGGGTCATCGCCGGCCAGGTGCTGGCCGACGGCCCGGCGACCGAGTTCGGCGAGATGGCGCTCGGCAAGAACCTGCTCGTGGCGTTCATGCCCTGGGAGGGTCACAACTACGAGGACGCGATCATCCTGTCGCAGCGCCTCGTACAGGACGACGTCCTCTCCTCGATCCACATCGAGGAGCACGAGGTCGACGCCCGTGACACCAAGCTGGGCCCCGAGGAGATCACCCGGGACATCCCGAACGTCTCCGAGGAGGTCCTCGCCGACCTCGACGAGCGCGGCATCATCCGTATCGGTGCCGAGGTCGTCGCCGGCGACATCCTCGTCGGCAAGGTCACGCCCAAGGGCGAGACCGAGCTGACCCCCGAGGAGCGCCTGCTCCGCGCGATCTTCGGTGAGAAGGCGCGCGAGGTGCGCGACACCTCGCTGAAGGTGCCGCACGGCGAGATCGGCAAGGTCATCGGCGTCCGCGTCTTCGACCGCGAGGAGGGCGACGAACTGCCGCCCGGCGTCAACCAGTTGGTCCGGGTGTATGTTGCGCAGAAGCGCAAGATCACCGACGGCGACAAGCTGGCCGGCCGCCACGGCAACAAGGGTGTCATTTCCAAGATCCTGCCGATCGAGGACATGCCGTTCCTTGAGGACGGCACCCCGGTCGACATCATCCTGAACCCGCTGGGTGTCCCGTCCCGAATGAACCCGGGACAGGTCCTGGAGATCCACCTCGGCTGGCTCGCCAGCCGCGGCTGGGACGTCTCCGGCTTCAGCGAGGACTGGGCGAAGCGCCTGCAGGTCATCGGCGCCGACCAGGTCGCGCCGGGTACCAACGTCGCGACCCCGGTCTTCGACGGTGCCCGCGAGGACGAGATCTCCGGTCTCTTCCAGGCCACCATCCCGAACCGCGACGGCGACCGGCTGGTCAAGCCCTCCGGCAAGGCCAACCTGTTCGACGGCCGCTCCGGCGAGCCGTTCCCGGAGCCGGTCTCGATCGGCTACATGTACATCCTGAAGCTGCACCACCTGGTCGACGACAAGCTGCACGCCCGTTCGACCGGTCCGTACTCGATGATCACCCAGCAGCCGCTGGGTGGTAAGGCGCAGTTCGGTGGTCAGCGCTTCGGCGAGATGGAGGTGTGGGCGCTTGAGGCTTATGGCGCCGCTTACGCCCTCCAGGAACTGCTGACGATCAAGTCCGACGACGTGACCGGCCGCGTGAAGGTCTACGAGGCCATCGTCAAGGGCGAGAACATCCCCGAGCCCGGCATCCCCGAGTCCTTCAAGGTGCTCATCAAGGAGATGCAGTCGCTCTGCCTGAACGTGGAGGTGCTGTCCAGTGACGGTATGTCCATCGAGATGCGTGACACCGACGAGGATGTCTTCCGCGCAGCGGAGGAGCTCGGCATCGACCTGTCCCGGCGTGAGCCGAGCAGCGTCGAAGAGGTCTGACGGGAGTCCGGAGACCTGCGCCACGCAGGTCTCCGGCCCCAGGACCCCCGTATCAGACCCCAAGACTTACAACCCTGAGAGGGATTGACGCATAGTGCTCGACGTCAACTTCTTCGATGAGCTCCGGATCGGTCTGGCCACCGCTGACGACATCCGTCAGTGGAGCCACGGCGAGGTCAAGAAGCCTGAGACCATCAACTACCGCACGCTCAAGCCCGAAAAGGACGGACTCTTCTGCGAGAAGATCTTCGGTCCGACCCGGGACTGGGAGTGCTACTGCGGCAAGTACAAGCGCGTTCGCTTCAAGGGCATCATCTGTGAGCGCTGCGGCGTCGAGGTGACCCGCGCGAAGGTGCGCCGTGAGCGGATGGGCCACATCGAACTGGCCGCCCCCGTCACCCACATCTGGTACTTCAAGGGTGTCCCGTCCCGGCTGGGATACCTGCTCGACCTCGCCCCGAAGGACCTCGAAAAGGTCATCTACTTCGCGGCGTACATGATCACGTTCGTCGACGAAGAGCGCCGTACGCGTGACCTGCCCTCGCTGGAGGCGCACGTCTCCGTGGAGCGTCAGCAGGTCGAGAACCGGCGTGACTCCGACCTCGAAGCCCGCGCCAAGAAGCTTGAGACCGACCTGGCCGAGCTTGAGGCCGAGGGCGCCAAGGCCGACGTGCGCCGCAAGGTGCGCGAAGGTGCCGAGCGGGAGATGAAGCAGCTGCGCGACCGTGCGCAGCGCGAGATCGACCGCCTGGACGAGGTGTGGACCCGGTTCAAGAACCTCAAGGTCCAGGACCTTGAAGGTGACGAGCTGCTCTACCGCGAGCTGCGTGACCGCTTCGGCACGTACTTCGACGGTTCGATGGGTGCCGCGGCGCTGCAGAAGCGCCTGGAGTCCTTCGACCTGGATGAAGAGGCCGAGCGGCTTCGCGAGATCATCCGTACCGGCAAGGGCCAGAAGAAGACCCGTGCGCTGAAGCGGCTGAAGGTCGTGTCTGCCTTCCTGCAGACCTCCAACAGCCCCAAGGGCATGGTCCTCGACTGCGTCCCGGTCATCCCGCCGGACCTCCGCCCGATGGTGCAGCTGGACGGTGGCCGCTTCGCGACCTCCGACCTGAACGACCTGTACCGCCGTGTGATCAACCGCAACAACCGCCTGAAGCGGCTTCTCGACCTCGGCGCCCCCGAGATCATCGTGAACAACGAGAAGCGCATGCTTCAGGAGGCCGTCGACGCGCTCTTCGACAACGGCCGTCGTGGCCGCCCGGTGACGGGCCCCGGCAACCGTCCGCTGAAGTCGCTGTCCGACATGCTCAAGGGCAAGCAGGGTCGCTTCCGTCAGAACCTGCTCGGCAAGCGCGTGGACTACTCCGCGCGTTCCGTGATCGTCGTCGGTCCGCAGCTGAAGCTGCACCAGTGCGGTCTGCCGAAGGCCATGGCGCTGGAGCTCTTCAAGCCGTTCGTGATGAAGCGCCTGGTGGACCTGAACCACGCGCAGAACATCAAGTCGGCGAAGCGGATGGTCGAGCGCGGCCGCACGGTCGTCTACGACGTCCTCGAAGAGGTCATCGCCGAGCACCCGGTTCTGCTGAACCGTGCGCCCACGCTGCACCGCCTCGGCATCCAGGCCTTCGAGCCGCAGCTGGTCGAGGGCAAGGCCATCCAGATCCACCCGCTCGTCTGCACCGCGTTCAACGCGGACTTCGACGGCGACCAGATGGCCGTACACCTGCCGCTCTCCGCGGAGGCGCAGGCCGAGGCCCGCATCCTGATGCTGTCCTCGAACAACATCCTGAAGCCGGCCGACGGTCGTCCCGTCACCATGCCGACCCAGGACATGGTGCTGGGCCTGTTCTTCCTCACCACCGACGGTGAACTCCGCGACGTCAAGGGCGAGGGCCGTGCGTTCGGCTCCACGGCCGAGGCGACGATGGCGTTCGACGGCGGCGAGCTGGCGCTCCAGTCGGCCGTGGACATCCGCTTCCCGGTGGGCACCATTCCGCCGCGTGGCTGGGTGCCGCCGGTCCGCGAGGAGGGCGAGCCCGAGTGGCAGCAGGGTGACACCTTCCGCCTGAAGACGACCCTGGGCCGCGCGCTCTTCAACGAGCTGCTGCCCGAGGACTACCCGTTCGTCGACTACTCGGTGGGCAAGAAGCAGCTCTCCGAGATCGTCAACGACCTGGCCGAGCGCTACCCCAAGGTCATCGTGGCGGCGACGCTCGACAACCTGAAGGCGGCCGGCTTCTTCTGGGCGACCCGTTCCGGTGTCACCGTGGCCATCTCCGACGTCGTCGTTCCCGAGGCGAAGAAGGAGATCGTCAAGGGCTACGAGGCGCAGGACGAGAAGGTCCAGAAGCAGTACGAGCGCGGTCTGATCACCAAGGAAGAGCGCACGCAGGAGCTCATCGCGATCTGGACCAAGGCGACCAACGAGGTTGCCGAGGCGATGAACGCGAACTTCCCGAAGACCAACCCCATCTTCATGATGGTCGACTCGGGTGCCCGAGGAAACATGATGCAGATGCGTCAGATCGCGGGTATGCGCGGCCTGGTGTCGAACGCCAAGAACGAGACGATCCCGCGTCCGATCAAGGCCTCCTTCCGTGAGGGCCTGTCGGTGCTGGAGTACTTCATCTCGACTCACGGTGCTCGTAAGGGTCTGGCGGACACGGCCCTCCGTACCGCCGACTCGGGTTACCTCACCCGTCGTCTGGTCGACGTCTCCCAGGACGTCATCATCCGCGAGGAGGACTGCGGCACCGACCGCGGCCTCAAGCTGCACATCGCGGAGCGCGGCGCGGACGGTGTCCTGCGCAAGGCCGACAACGTCGAGACCAGCGTGTACGCCCGTGCGCTGGCCGAGGACATCACCGTCGACGGCAAGGTGCTGGCCCCGGCCAACACCGACCTCGGCGACGTCCTCATCGACGAGCTGGTCAAGCACGGCATCGAGACGGTCAAGACCCGCTCGGTCCTGACCTGCGAGTCCGCCGTCGGCACCTGCGCCATGTGCTACGGCCGCTCGCTGGCCACCGGCAAGCTGGTCGACATCGGTGAGGCGGTCGGCATCATCGCCGCCCAGTCCATCGGTGAGCCCGGTACCCAGCTGACGATGCGTACCTTCCACACCGGTGGTGTGGCCGGTGACGACATCACCCAGGGTCTGCCCCGTGTCGTCGAGCTCTTCGAGGCTCGTACGCCGAAGGGTGTCGCCCCGATCTCCGAGGCCCAGGGCCGCGTGCGGATCGAGGAGACCGAGAAGACCAAGAAGCTCGTCGTCACCCCGGACGACGGCAGCGACGAGACGGCGTTCCCGATCTCGAAGCGTGCCCGTCTCCTGGTCAGCGAGGGCGAGCACGTCGAGGTGGGCCAGAAGCTCACCGTGGGTGCCACCAACCCGCACGACGTGCTGCGCATCCTGGGTCAGCGTGCCGTCCAGGTCCACCTGGTCGGCGAGGTCCAGAAGGTCTACAACTCGCAGGGTGTGTCGATCCACGACAAGCACATCGAGATCATCATCCGGCAGATGCTCCGCCGCGTGACGATCATCGAGTCCGGCGACGCCGAGCTGCTGCCCGGCGAGCTGGTCGAGCGCTCGCGCTTCGAGCAGGAGAACCGTCGTGTGGTCCAGGAGGGCGGTCACCCGGCCTCCGGTCGTCCGCAGCTCATGGGTATCACCAAGGCCTCGCTGGCCACGGAGTCCTGGCTGTCGGCGGCGTCCTTCCAGGAGACGACCAGGGTGCTGACGGACGCGGCGATCAACGCCAAGTCCGACTCCCTGATCGGCCTCAAGGAGAACGTCATCATCGGTAAGCTCATCCCGGCCGGTACGGGCCTGTCCCGCTACCGCAACATCCGGGTCGAGCCGACCGAGGAAGCCAAGGCCGCGATGTACTCGGCCGTCGGCTACGACGACATCGACTACTCGCCGTTCGGCACGGGCTCCGGCCAGGCCGTACCGCTGGAGGACTACGACTACGGTCCGTACAACCAGTAGGCGAGCAGCCTGAGTTGAACTGAAGGGCGGTCACTCCGTTTCGTACGGGGTGGCCGCCCTTCGGCGTTGTCTCAGCGCGCGGTGATTTCGAGCCCGGTGACCACGACAGTCGCTACGGCGGCCAGCGCGCCGATGCTCGCCAGCGGCCGGCGGGAGCGTTCCAGGGCGTCCAACCGCTGTTCGTGCTCGGCGAGTTGGCGGCCGAGGGCACCCCCGAGGCGCCGCGGCCGAGCTGTCGTGTCCGCTGACGGAACTGCCGACCGGCCGCCTGCTGTGCCTGCTGCGTCTCTCCGGAGGTACGTTCCGGCCGGAGTCCCAGTCGGCCGTTGTCGTCCCGTCCGATGTACCGGCGTTCTCCTCCCGAGAGCTGGCCCGTGACATTCAGCATCAGGTTCTTCAACGTCGCCAGGGCGCCTTTGTTTTTTCGATGAAACCGGTGATCAGCGCGCGAACCTTGCCGACGAGAGCGACGGAGGCGCCGACAACGCCGATGGCCAGGATGATCTTCGCCAGAGGATCCTTACCCTGGAAAACATCCGCGATCTGCTTGAAAATCGCCAGAACTTCTCCGACGCGCGGCTGCTCCTTGGGGAGTTCCCAGCCGCTCTGATTCATCTCCTTTTTCTCTTCGGATGCCCCGGCGGAATTCCCGACCTTCTCGATCGCTGCCTTCAGCTCGGAAATCTTCGAGTCGAAGTGACCGGTGGTTCTGGGTCTTGCTCGCGTGACGGATTCTCGGTACCCTCGAAGATCCAATGCGGGAATGTTGGATTGAGGGGGAGAGGTGGCGGGTTTCCTGTTCTGGGTTATCGGTAGCTGTTTCCTTATTGCTGGACTGCTTTGTTTCTACTTCGCTTTCGCGTTTTTCCTCGGATGGCGACAGCGGTTGACCGGGTATTCGTTCTTGAGATTCTTTCTGTGTGCCAGCGCAGGAGTTGCCGCTGAGGGGCTCATGGTATTTTTCTTCAGATTCACACCTTGAGCGTGCGGCCCACGGCTGAGGTTCCTGATTCTGGAACTGTGAAACCTGGAACGTTATGGAGTCGAGTCAAGGGGGGATGCGGTGAGTGTAATCCTGGCCATGGCCGGAGTTATTCTGATTGTTCTCGGTACAGTCGCTTGCGCGCTCAATTCAGCCTCGTACACACTCCAGAGGGGATGTGATGGGTAACATCGCGGGTGTTGGATTCGTCCTGATGGGCATTGGCGCACTGCTCTGATTCGCGAATTCAGGGGGATTCGTGAAGTTTATGAAGCTGAGAAATCTTGAGCGTCACGGTGTCGAAGGGGAGGCGGTGTCCGACCTTCAGGAATGGATTAGCAGTGGGCATCGCGTCTACTACCACATCCGCATCCCGGGAGCCTCGCCCCAGGACGCACCGCCGCACTTCATCGAAGTCGGGCCGGAGCCGAGGGGGCCCGTGGGCACGGTCGTTCCGGTGGTGTACGACCGTAGAAAGCCGAAGCGGGCCAAGACCGGCAGTCTCGCGGAAATCGACTCTTCCGAAGAACGAGGCATGGTGGTGTTCTTCTGGGTTCCGGGATTGACGCTCATCATCGTGGGCGCCGCGCTCGCGATCTTCTTCCACTGAGGCCGTCAGGTGGTGGGCGCGCAGTGAGCATCCTGCTGAGTCTGGGAATTGTTCTTGCACTGTTCGGTGTTTTCGCTTTGCTGGCGCAGTCGGGGAGTTGCGTGGAATATCGCCTCATGCGTGCCCTGAGGGATCACGGCGTCGAGGGAGAGGCGGTTTTCCGGCGCGAGGAGTACGCGAGCGGGTCGAAGAACCGGATGTACTTCGATGTGTGCCTGCCTGAGGGGGAGGTCCAGGCAGAATTCCATGAGTACCTGCCCGGAATTCCGGGGCCGACGGGCACGGTCGTTTCGGCTGTCTACGATGCCCGGAACCCGAAGCGTGCTCGAACGGGGCTCCGGAAAGACCTCGACTTCGAGAAGGAGTGGCCGGTCGTCCTGTTGCTGGGAGGGGGAGGACTGGTGCTGTTTGGGGTGGGGGTTCTGTTGTGCGTGATCGATGCCGTGGCGTGAGGCTCTTCGAACGTGAGCGGTGCGGCCTTGCCGGAGCTCCGGGGCCCTTGCCCCGTGAAAATCGGACACTTCAGCGCGGAGTGTCACACTTTCGAGCTGCATCCTCCTGGCGCCGAGGGCTCACCGTGCGGGCAGCGCGCCGGTTCTCAGGGCGCCGGTGAACTCCGACCATGCCGCGCGGCTCACGGTGGTCCAGGGCAGTTCCGGGTGCTTCGAGTCGCGGAGCGCGATGAGGGGGCCGGCGGTCGCCATCTCGACGCAGTTGTTGGCGGATGCCTCGGAGTACGAGGACTTGATCCACTTCAACTCGGGCACGGCGGCTCTTCCTCTTACAGCTCTTTGATGATGTCGAGGATGGCGTCCCTCGACTGGCTGCGATTCAACGCTACTTGTTCGACCGCGTCCATACGGCGCCGGAAGTTGGCCAGTTGGGCGGGGGCATCGAAGAAGACGGCCCCGGTGGGTGAGTCCAACTGGACCGTGTCCAGGTGAGGGCTGTCGGCTGCGACGTAGAGCACGGAGTCGCCCGCCATGGGGAACCCGCCCGCGCTGAACGGGATCACTAGGAGCGTGACGTTGTCCCGTTCGCTCTCCGCGAGCAGGTGGTTGAGCTGTGCGCGGGCCACCTGCCGGCCGCCCACCCGCATACGTAGCGCGGCCTCGTGAATCACGCCCTGGTACCGCACCGGGGGCTGCTTGGTGATCACTGAGTGGCGGGCGAGGCGTTGGGCGATGCGCAGTTCCACCTCCAGGCGCGGCAGCGCCGGGATGAACAGGTCGAAGAGCGCGCGTGCATGGTCCTCGACCTGGAACATGCCCGGCAGATGGGCGGTCTGGAGCGTGCGCAGCGACGCCGCGTGGTGCTCCAGTTCGGCCAGGTCCAGGAAGTCGGGCGGCACCTTGCCCCGGTACTCGTCCCACCAGCCTCCGCTGCGCCCGCCCGTCATCGAGGCCAGCGCGTCGATCAGCGTCGGGTCGTCGCACTCGTAGATGGCGGCCAGACGCCGTAGGCGCTGCTCGCTGATGCCGAAGCGGCCCGCCTCCGTGTTGGAGATCGTGGTGCGGTCCGTGCCGAGGAGTTCGGCGGCTCGCGGCGCGGACATGCCGGTGGCCTCGCGCAACCGTCGTAGCTCGGCGCCGAAACGGCGTTGCCGGACTGTCGGGGTCTGCCTCGGTGCCATGTCGTCCTCTCCTCGCTCGCGCACAGTGTGCCCACCGGTGTCGGGCCCGTCCATCGAACACCAAAATTCAACCTGTTGGGGTTAATTTAGTCTCACGGGTTGGAAATCGCCGCTACGGTATGGCGCAAGCCGCTCATCGACTCCCCGCGAGGTGAACGATGGATCTCCCTCCCTTTAGCACCACCCCCACCCGCGTCGGTTGGGACACCTCCGCCCTCGACCCCCTCCGCCCCGTCGCCGAGGCCCGGCACCGGACCCGCGTCTGGCTTCAACAGCACTGGAAACTGGGCGAGTTGGCCGACTCCGTGGAGCTCGCCGTGGGGGAGCTGTGCACGAATGCCGTACGGCACGGTGGCGGGCTCGCCGGGTTGGAGCTGACCCTCGGGGCCGGGCGGCAGTTCGCTCCGCCGTTTCTGCGGGTGATGGTGACCGACCACGCCCCCGCGCTGGTGCCCGAACTGCCCGCGCGCGCCGACCTGTTGGACGAGGGCGGGCGGGGGCTGCGGCTCGTCGAGGCGTTGGCGCGGCGGTGGGGGTGGCACCGTACGGGGTTCGACGAGAAGCAGGTGTGGTGCACCTTCGGGCTCGGGTGCGGATCCGGAACCGCCCCTACGGGATCGGCGGATCCGGACCCTTCTCCTCACCGGTTTCGCTGAGGGGCGGTCACGGCCGTGTCGCTACGGCGCCTGCTCGACCGGCCGTGGGCCGAGGGCCGGCAGTACGAAGACGGACGCCCGGACAATGAGGCCGCCCAGCAAGGCGGTTGGGAAGTTGTCGACGTGGAAACCGCCCTGAATCTTGCCGCTGACCCAGGGGACGAGCGGCCAGATCATGGCGCTTCTGGTGTGCGACTCGGTCTCGTTGCGGGCGTTCCCGGAGCGCGGGGCCGTGCTCTGTGTGAACCTCGCGTGCCGTTGCCCGGCGCCGGACTGCGGCTGCCACGACGACCCGGCCCACCGGCACGGCTGGGACGAGGGGGAGTGGAGCCGATGACGAGGACCGAGGCGCCGACCCTGATCCCCGGACCGCTCGCCGCGCGGGAGGCCGGGGTCGCCCCCGCCGCCGTCCGCAAGTGGGTCCGGCTCGGGCGTCTGACGCCGGTCGGCAGGGCGGGGCGTGCGCAACTGTTCCGGCTGGAGGACGTGTTCGCGGCGGAACGTGCCGCCGGGGGTAGCAGGCGCGCACGCTGAGGGACGGCCACCCCGCTCCCCTCTGCAGGGGGCCAGGGGCTCAGGGGTTCTATATGGGGCGGGGGTGGCCGACCTCTTTCGGTATTGATGGGGAACCGGTGCCGTTTTCGGCGCGTTGGAGCATCATGGAGGCATTCGGTCTCCGGCGCCGGGGGAGGTGTTCCGTGTCGTACCCGACACCGTGGCAGGGGCAGTGGCCAGGACCGCACCAGCCGTCGCCGGCACAGGCCGGGGCGTCGATGCTGGCGGCGACCGCGGACCGGGAGCGGGCGGTGGACGTGCTCCGGGCCGGTTTCGCCGAGGGGCGGCTGCGCGAGGACGAGCTGGAGAAGCGGGTCGCGCGGGCCTACGACTCCCGGACCGTGGGCGAGTTGATGCTGCTGGTCGCCGATCTGCCCCAGGGCCCGCAGGTGACGCCCGTCCTCCAGGTGCCGCCGCCGGGATTCCGGCCGGTGCCGCCGACCTTCCTGCCGCCCCCGGTGCCGCCGACCAACGGCAAGGCGGTCGGCTCGCTGGTCTGCGGCCTGCTCATCGTGCCGACGCTGGGCCTCACCGGCATCCCCGCGGTGATCCTCGGCCACACCGCCCGCGCGGAGATACAGCGAACCGACCAGGGCGGCGACGGCCTCGCCCTGACCGGCCTGGTCTTCGGCTGGCTCGCCGTCGCGGGCTGGGCGCTGATGCTGCTGCTGATGATCGCGGCGACGGCGAGCTCGACCTGAGGCGTGCGGCCGGGGGTTTCGTACCGTAGAGCCGGCAGCTCGGAGCGGCGGAGTCGCCGTAGATTCGAAGATCGTGGACGGTGCGCGGCTTCGGCGTCTCTCGTGCCGAGCCGTGGGTGGCACCCATTTGTTTTGACCGCAGCGAATGAGGTAGGTACGCTCCTACCTTGTGCCTGGGGTGTGCCCTGGCTCCCGTGCGTGCCTTGAACCGCACTAAGGGAGCCGACACTGGCCACCGCAATCTGCGCCCCTTTTGCTCACCGGCGAAAGTCTGCGGGATTCGACACACCCGACCGCGTGGGTCGGCGACGTTCCAGGTTAGCTTCACCATCGGCACACAGAAACCGGAGAAGTAGTGCCTACGATCCAGCAGCTGGTCCGGAAGGGCCGGCAGGACAAGGTCGAGAAGAACAAGACGCCCGCACTTGAGGGTTCGCCCCAGCGTCGTGGCGTCTGCACGCGTGTGTTCACGACCACCCCGAAGAAGCCGAACTCGGCCCTGCGTAAGGTCGCGCGTGTGCGTCTGACCAGCGGGATCGAAGTCACCGCTTACATTCCGGGTGAGGGACACAACCTGCAGGAGCACTCCATCGTGCTCGTGCGTGGCGGTCGTGTGAAGGACCTGCCCGGTGTTCGCTACAAGATCATCCGCGGTTCGCTCGACACCCAGGGTGTCAAGAACCGCAAGCAGGCCCGCAGCCGCTACGGCGCCAAGAAGGAGAAGTAGAAAATGCCTCGTAAGGGCCCCGCCCCGAAGCGCCCGGTCATCATCGACCCGGTCTACGGTTCTCCTCTTGTCACCTCCCTGATCAACAAGGTGCTGCTGAACGGCAAGCGCTCCACCGCCGAGCGCATCGTGTACGGCGCCATGGAGGGCCTGCGCGAGAAGACCAGCAACGACCCGGTCATCACGCTGAAGCGCGCGCTGGAGAACATCAAGCCCACGCTTGAGGTCAAGTCCCGCCGCGTCGGCGGTGCGACGTACCAGGTTCCGATCGAGGTCAAGCCCGGTCGCGCCAACACGCTCGCGCTGCGCTGGCTGGTCGGTTACTCCCGCGCCCGTCGCGAGAAGACCATGACCGAGCGTCTGCTCAACGAGCTTCTGGACGCTTCGAACGGCCTCGGTGCGGCCGTCAAGAAGCGCGAGGACACCCACAAGATGGCCGAGTCCAACAAGGCCTTCGCGCACTACCGCTGGTAGTCGCTACCCACGACGAGACCGAGAGAAGACCGAAGCCTTATGGCTACCACTTCACTTGACCTGGCCAGGGTCCGCAACATCGGGATCATGGCTCACATCGACGCGGGCAAGACGACCACCACTGAGCGGATCCTCTTCTACACCGGCGTCAGCTACAAGATCGGTGAAGTCCACGACGGCGCCGCCACCATGGACTGGATGGAGCAGGAGCAGGAGCGTGGCATCACGATCACCTCTGCTGCCACCACCTGTCACTGGCCGCTTGAGGACAACGACTACACCATCAACATCATCGACACCCCGGGGCACGTCGACTTCACGGTCGAGGTGGAGCGCTCGCTGCGCGTCCTCGACGGTGCCGTCACGGTGTTCGACGGTGTCGCCGGTGTCGAGCCGCAGTCCGAGACGGTGTGGCGTCAGGCCGACCGTTACGGCGTCCCGCGCATCTGCTTCGTCAACAAGCTCGACCGGACCGGCGCGGAGTTCCACCGCTGCGTCGACATGATCAAGGACCGCCTCGGTGCGGTGCCGCTGATCATGCAGCTTCCGATTGGTGCCGAGATGGACTTCAAGGGCGTTGTGGACCTGGTCCGCATGAAGGCGCTCGTGTGGTCCGCCGAGGCTGCCAAGGGCGAGATGTACGACGTCGTCGACATCCCGGCCACGCACGCCGAGGCCGCCGAGGAGTACCGCGGCAAGCTGGTCGAGGCCGTCGCGGAGAACGACGACGACATCATGGAGCTGTTCCTGGAGGGCATCGAGCCCACCGAGGAGCAGCTGTACGCCGCGATCCGTCGCGTCACCATCGCGTCCGGCAAGTCCAACGGCATCACGGTCACCCCGGTGTTCTGTGGCACCGCGTTCAAGAACAAGGGCGTCCAGCCCCTGCTCGACGCGGTCGTGCGCTACCTGCCGACCCCCCTGGACGTCGAGGCCATCGAAGGCCACGACGTCAAGGACCCCGAGGTCGTCGTCAAGCGCAAGCCGTCCGTGGACGAGCCGCTGTCCGCGCTCGCGTTCAAGATCATGAGCGACCCGCACCTGGGCAAGCTCACCTTCGTCCGGGTCTACTCGGGCCGCCTGGAGACTGGCACCGCGGTGCTGAACTCCGTCAAGGGCAAGAAGGAGCGCATCGGCAAGATCTACCGCATGCACGCGAACAAGCGTGAGGAGATCGAGGCGGTGGGCGCCGGCGACATCGTCGCCGTCATGGGCCTGAAGCAGACCACCACCGGTGAGACGCTGTGCGACGACAAGAACCCGGTGATCCTGGAGTCCATGGACTTCCCGGCGCCGGTCATCCAGGTCGCCATCGAGCCCAAGTCCAAGGGTGACCAGGAGAAGCTGGGTATTGCCATCCAGCGTCTCGCGGAGGAGGACCCCTCCTTCCACGTTCACTCGGACGAGGAGACGGGCCAGACCATCCTCGGCGGTATGGGCGAGCTGCACCTTGAGGTGCTGGTCGACCGTATGAAGCGCGAGTTCAAGGTCGAGGCCAACGTCGGCAAGCCGCAGGTCGCGTACCGTGAGACGATCCGTAAGGCCGTCGAGCGCGTGGACTACACCCACAAGAAGCAGACCGGTGGTACCGGTCAGTTCGCCAAGGTGCAGATCGCGATCGAGCCGATCACCGAGTCGGACGGCCCGGCGTACGAGTTCGTGAACAAGGTCACCGGTGGCCGTATCCCGCGGGAGTACATCCCGTCGGTGGACGCCGGTGCGCAGGAGGCCATGCAGTTCGGCATCCTCGCCGGGTACGAGATGACGGGTGTCCGCATCACGCTTCTCGACGGTGCCTACCACGAGGTCGACTCCTCCGAGCTCGCCTTCAAGATCGCCGGATCGCAGGCCTTCAAGGAGGCCGCGCGCAAGGCGTCCCCCGTGCTCCTTGAGCCGATGATGGCCGTCGAGGTCACCACGCCCGAGGACTACATGGGTGAGGTCATCGGCGACATCAACTCCCGCCGTGGCCAGATCCAGGCCATGGAGGAGCGTGCCGGTGCACGTGTCGTGAAGGGCCTCGTGCCCCTCTCGGAGATGTTCGGCTACGTCGGCGACCTCCGCAGCAAGACCTCGGGTCGCGCAAGCTACTCGATGCAGTTCGACTCCTACGCCGAGGTTCCCCGGAACGTCGCCGAGGAGATCATCGCGAAGGCCAAGGGCGAGTAACACACACCGTTTGCACGCTTTAGGCTTGACACCGACCGCCGGGGTTCACCCGGGAGGGCAGACCTCGGCGGGCGGCATCCCAGCAAAGATCACCTGGCGCCGATGAGTAAGGCGTACCAGAACCACTCCGCAGGAGGACCCCAGTGGCGAAGGCAAAGTTCGAGCGGACTAAGCCGCACGTCAACATCGGCACCATCGGTCACATCGACCACGGTAAGACGACCCTCACGGCCGCCATTACCAAGGTGCTGCACGACGCGTACCCGGACCTGAACGAGGCCTCGGCCTTCGACCAGATCGACAAGGCTCCTGAGGAGCGCCAGCGCGGTATCACGATCTCGATCGCGCACGTCGAGTACCAGACCGAGACGCGTCACTACGCCCACGTCGACTGCCCCGGTCACGCGGACTACATCAAGAACATGATCACGGGTGCCGCGCAGATGGACGGCGCGATCCTCGTGGTCGCGGCCACCGACGGCCCGATGCCGCAGACCAAGGAGCACGTGCTCCTGGCCCGCCAGGTCGGCGTTCCGTACATCGTCGTCGCCCTGAACAAGGCCGACATGGTGGACGACGAGGAGATCCTGGAGCTCGTAGAGCTTGAGGTCCGTGAGCTCCTCTCCGAGTACGAGTTCCCGGGCGACGACCTGCCGGTCGTCAAGGTCTCGGCGCTCAAGGCGCTTGAGGGCGACAAGGAGTGGGGCCAGACGGTCCTCGACCTGATGGCCGCCGTCGACGAGTCGATCCCGACCCCCGAGCGTGACGTCGACAAGCCGTTCCTCATGCCCGTCGAGGACGTCTTCACGATCACCGGTCGCGGCACGGTCGTCACCGGCCGTATCGAGCGTGGTGTCCTGAAGGTCAACGAGACCGTTGACCTCATCGGCATCAAGCAGGAGAAGACCACCACCACGGTCACCGGCATCGAGATGTTCCGCAAGCTGCTCGACGAGGGTCGCGCGGGCGAGAACGTCGGCCTGCTCCTCCGTGGCATCAAGCGCGAGGACGTCGAGCGCGGCCAGGTCATCATCAAGCCCGGCTCGGTCACCCCGCACACGGAGTTCGAGGCCCAGGCGTACATCCTGTCCAAGGACGAGGGTGGCCGTCACACGCCGTTCTTCAACAACTACCGTCCCCAGTTCTACTTCCGCACCACGGACGTGACCGGCGTCGTGACCCTCCCCGAGGGCACCGAGATGGTCATGCCGGGCGACAACACTGAGATGACGGTTTCGCTCATCCAGCCCGTCGCCATGGAAGAGGGCCTGAAGTTCGCCATCCGCGAGGGTGGCCGCACGGTGGGCGCCGGCCAGGTCACCAAGATCAACAAGTAGTCTTGGCTGATCCGACCGGTCTCTGATCGGTAGGTCTCGAAGGGGCCCGTACGACTTCGGTCGTACGGGCCCCTTTGCTGTTCCCCGGCTGCTGTTACGAAACTATTCGGCGCGTACGACCCGTTGTTCCCTCCCTCCACTCGCCCCACCATTTGTCATGCCGCTGACCAAATTAGGTGTGGAGGGGTGTGCCATGTCTGCGTCCGTCAGGCGAAGGGCCGTTCTGGGTGCGGGAGTTGCTGCGGTGCCGGTGCTGTCGGGGGCGGGGTCGCCGAAGGCGTCAGGGCCCGTGGACGCGGGGGCGTACATCTCCTTCTCGCGTACGACGGGTGCGTTCCCCCTCGGCGGTGCCCCGGTCGTGGTGGACCCCGACGATCACCCCGGAGTCGTACGGGTGGCAGGGGACCTGAGGGATGACATCGAACGCGTCACCGGCGTACGCCCCGGGAGCGCGCTCGCGGCCGTGCGTTCGCGTGAGGTGGTGCTGGTCGGCACGATCGGGCGCAGCGCGCTGATCGACGGCTTGGTGGCCGCCGGGAAGCTGGACGTCTCCGGGGTGCGGGGCCGGTGGGAGACCTCGCTGCAGACGGTGGTCGAGCGGCCGATGCCGGGTGTGGAGCGGGCGTTCGTCGTCGCGGGGAGCGACCCGCGCGGCACGATCTTCGGTGCGTACGACGTGTCGTACGGCATCGGGGTCTCGCCCTGGCACTGGTGGGACGACGTGCCGCCGACGCGTCGCGACGAGGTGTGGGTGCGGCCCGGGCGGTACTCGCAGGGGACGCCGGTGGTGAAGTACCGGGGCTTCTTCATCAACGACGAGAACCCGGCGCTGGGGACGTGGGCGCCGGCGTACTTCGGGCCGGGCAAGGCGCCGGGGTATCCGGGCGGCTTCACGGCGGACTTCTACGGCAAGGTCTTCGAGGTGCTGCTGCGGCTGAAGGGGAACTACCTCTGGCCGGCGGTGTGGGGGCGGGCCTTCGCGGAGGACGACCCGGAGAACCACCGGCGGGCCGCGGAGTACGGGATTGTCATGGGCACGTCGCATGAGGCGCCGATGATGCGGGGGATCGAGGAGTGGAACCGGCACGCGGTCGCCGCCGTGCGGGACTCGTCCGGCGCGATCGTGACGCCGGGGCACGATCCGTACGGCGGGACGGGGGAGTGGTCGTACCGGCTCAACTCCCCGGCGATACGCGCCTATTGGCGGGCCGGGGTGCAGCGGATGGTCGACCAGGGCTTCGAGGGCGTCGTCACGCTCGGCATGCGCGGGAACGGCGACACGAGCCTGCCGGACGGTGACGGCATCGAACTCATGCAGGAGATCATCGCGGCGCAGCGGCAGATCATCGAGGAGGTGACGGGGCGGCCGGCGGCCGAGACTCCGCAGGTGTGGACGTTGTACAAGGAGGTGCAGCGGTATTGGGACCGGGGGTTGCGGGCGCCGGACGACGTGACGGTGGTCCTCACGGACGACAACTGGGGGAACGTCCGCAAGCATCCGGACGCGGGGGAGCGGGATCGCGTTGGGGGCTACGGCCTGTACTACCACTTCGACTACGTGGGCGCCGGGCGGAACTACAAGTGGGTGGACACGGCGAACCTGCGGAACGTGTGGGAGCAGCTGCACGCGGCGTACGCGTACGGGAACCGAGGGTTGTGGGTCGCGAACGTGGGCGACCTGAAGGGGAACGAACTGCCGACCGAGTTCTTTCTCGACTACGCCTGGAATCCTGAGGGTTGGGATGTCGATGCGCTTCCGGGCTGGGAACTCCGTTACGCGCGGCAGAACTTCGGCGAGGGGCAGGCGGAGGAGATCGCCTCGGTGCTGGCGGCGTACGGGCAGTTGCAGGCCCGCCGCAAGCCGGAGTTGCTGAACCGGCGGATCACTCTCGTCGACGGCCAGGTGGTCTACGACGATCAGCAGACCCCATTCGCCTTCGGGCACCGGGAGTTGGAGCGGGTCACGGAGGAGTGGCGGGAACTGGGGCGACGGGCCGAGCGGATCGGGCGGCGGTTGCCGGCCGGGGTGCGGGACGCGTGGTTCGAACTCGTCGGGTACGAGGTGCGGGCCACCGCCAACCTGTACGGGCTGCGGTCGGCCGAGTTTACGAACCTCCTCTACGCGGCGCAGGGCCGGGCCGCGACGAACGACCTCGCGGATGTGGCGGAGGCGGGGCTGGAGCGGGACCTCGCGCTGGCCGACCGTTTCAACTCGGCGGTGGCGGGCGGGAAGTGGGCCGGTTTCCAGACGCAGCCACACATCGACTACGGGGATGTGGAGCGGTACGGGCCCAACGCCGGGTGGCAGCAACCGGAGAAGGACAACGTGGCGTTGCCGGACGTGCTGTTCCCGGCGGTGCGGCGGATCGGGGTGCCGGGAGCGGCGGGGCTCGGGGTGTCGGTGGACGGTGCTTCGGGGTCGGAGTCAGGGGCGTGGTGGCCGGGGGGTGCGGCGGGGGCGGCGGCCGTACTCCCCGCGTTCAGTCCGTATCAGACACGGCCGCAGCAGTTCGTCGAGGTGTTCAACCGGGGGCGTACCGCCTTCGACTACCGGATCGAGGTGTCGGTGCCGTGGCTGGTGGTGGAACGGCCGCGGGGGCGGGTCGAGCGGCAGGTGCGGGTGGAGGTCGGGGTGGACTGGGCGCGGGTGCCGGTCGGGCGGGCCGAGGGCGAGTTGACGGTGACCGGCGCCGGGGGATCGGTCACCGTCGGATGCGTCGCCGAGCGGCCGTCGGGGCGGGGGCTGCGGGGTTTTGTGGAGGCGGGCGGTTATGTGGCGATCGACGGGGAGCACTACGACTGGGTGGTCGGCGGGTGGCGTCGTATCGACGGCATTGGTCGTACGGGTCGTACGGGTGGTCGTACGGGTCGTACGGGTCGTACGGGTCGTACGGGGTGGACCGGGGCGGGGATGACGCCGTGGCCGGTGACGCTGCCCAGGCAGACGCCGGGTGGGGTGGATTCGCCGCGACTGGAGTACGAGGTGAGTCTTCTGGCGGCTGGGGAGGTGACGGTGTGGGCGTACCTGTCCCCTCGTAACCCCGCGTTGCCGACGGGCGGTCTGCGCTACGGCGTCTCCCTCGACGGCGGGCCGGTCGAGACCGTCGACATCAACATCGGTGCGGATGACGGGCTGTTGAACGCGGTGTGGGCCCGCAACACCTCCGACAACGTCAACGCGACGGCGACGAAACACTCCGTGACGAAGGCCGGGGTCCACCGGTTGAAGTTCTGGATGGTGGACCCGACGGTGGTGCTGCAGCGGCTCGTGATCGACACGGGGGGTCTGCCGGCGCTGTACCTGGGGCCGTTGGAGAGCCGGCGGGTGTAACGCGCGGCGGAGGGCGGAGGGTTACGGGTGGGCGTGACGGGCGTTTCGGGTGGCGTGCCGGGTGTGCTGGACGTTTCGGGGGTGCCAGGTACGCCGGGGGTTTCGGCGCGGCGGGACCTGGCGTCCTCCCCGAGTGAGAAACGGGCGGCGGCTCGGGCGTTCGAGGATCACATCGAGCCCGGTACGCGTGCGGCGGGGCGGTGGGCGGACGACGAAAACGGCGCCGCTGTACGGGAGTTCGCCGCGAAGGACGGGGACGGGTGGGTGACGTCGGCGGCCCTGAAGAAGGCGCACGGGGCGTGGGCGGACCAGGTGAAGAACCTGATGGACCGGCTCGGCGCGGAGAGGGATGCGTTGCGGAGCGGGAACGCGGTGCTGACGAGTACGGATCTGGCGGTGGGGTCGACGCTGCGGGAGCGGTCGGCGTTGGACACGTTCTGAGGCGAGCGGGTGAGCGGGTGAGTGGGCCAACGGGCGGGTGGGCGAGTGGGCCAACGGGCGGTCGGGCCAGCGGAGTTATTGGGTCAGCGGAGCTATTGGGGCAACTGGGCGCATGCCGACGTATCACGAGATCATGACCACCGACCTCGCCGCGCTGACCACCGCGGCCGAGCGCTGGGAGGGCATGGCGGGCGAGTTCGAGAAACAGGAGACGGCGTACCGGCGGGATGTGCACGGCATCTCCATGGGCACGTCGTGGACCGGGCTCAGCGCCGACGCGGCGACCGCCCGCTTCGACGCCACGCTCAAGGAGTTCCAGTACGCGCAGACGGAGGCCAAGGGGATCGCGGCGCTGCTGCGGGACGCGCACGACCGTTTCGTGGAGTTACGGGGCCGGGTGGTGGCGGCACGGTGGGACGCGGTCCGGGCGGGCATGCGGGTCTCGGAGTCCGGGGTGGTGACCCCGAGTTCGGACCAGCCGCACACCCCCGCCGCTCCCCATGCAGCACAGCCGTGGCAGGACGGGATCAACAAGGCCGTACGCGATGTCACGGACGCGGACACGGGCGTCCGGGTCGCACTGGCGGCGGTGGTGATCGACTCCGAACTGCTGGCCGGCGGCCGGGGGTTCAACGGCAGGGCGCTGGGCGACATCGAGGCGTACGAAGCCGAGGAGACGGAGGGGTACCTCCAAAAACTGAGCGGGGGTGGAGAGTTGACGGCTGCTCAACTCAGCGAACTGGAACGCTCGTTCCGCGACAACAGCGAGGACGAGGGTTTCTCGCGGATGGTCCTGGACGACCTCGGCCCCGCCGGCACGCTCAAGCTCACGAACGAACTGAACGACCGCATCCATGTCCAGGGCGGCGTGGGCGCGGGTACGTACTCGTCGATCGAGACGGGCCTGGCGAACGCTCTCGCTACGGCCACGAAGCACACGAAGTCGGACTGGTACCGGAAGTGGCGCACGGCCATGCGGCACGCGGGCCTCGCGCACTACGCCACGGACGCCCAAGGCCTCCACCTGGACAAGGCCGTCGGGTACCAGTCCCTCGTCACGCTGATGCAGAAGGGCCACGGTTACGCCCCGGCGATGGTCGAGGACCTCACCGACGACATGATCGCCGCGGAGAAGAAACACCCCGGGATCTGGCAGGTGAAGGGCACGTATGCCGGGGCGCGTGGCGGTTGGTTCGCCAATGACCCCGTCGACGGCATGCTCGGCATCATGAGCCGCGATCCGGCGGAGGCGGCGCGGTATCTCCATTCCGACGCCCACATGAAGTACCTCATGAAGGACCGGGACTGGAATGTCGCCCTGAATGACGAGGGGGTTTCCAAGGGTGGGCATTATGTGCCGCGGTTGGACGGGGACGATCGGGCTGGATTCGGGGCGGCGTTGCAGGCGGGGGCGACGGGGATCGATCCGGGGGATCCGGGTGGGGGGCGTGTGGGGGATCGGGGGACTAACGATGCGGTGTTCAAGTCGGCGCTTACGTATTTGGCGGACAGCGGGGATGATTTTCCGCCTTCGTTGCGGAGGCCGATGGCCAACGTGCTTGTCAATCATGGGGATGCGGTGCATGCGGCTATGAGCGAGGTGGATGTCGCCAATTCACCCTTGGATCAGCATCGGCTTTTCGAGGTTGCGAAGCAGGTGTCCAAGGATGAGGGTGCGTATGGGGTTTTGAACGGTGGGATGAACCAGTCATTGGTGTCGGATATTCATCACGATCGCTCTCACTCGCCCGATTCCCTGACCCGGGCCGGACGAACCGTCGGTTTTCTGGAGGAGGCGCGGGTACAGGCTGCGGGGGACCCGAAGGTCGCCGAGTTCGAGACCAAGCCGTTCTTCGACAAGGCGATCAGTTATATCCCTGTGGTGAGTGGCGATGTACAGACGGGATTTGACTACGTGACGGACCAGTGGCTGGCTGATGAGCAGCGTAGGCTGGACGAAAAACAGGCGAACGCCAACGTTCAGGCGTACACCAAGAGGAACGGTCAACTGATGGCACTCGCGGAGGAGTGGAAGAAGACTCACCGTACGGATGGCGATTCATACTTCGACCCCAAGGTTGAGGTCAACAAGTCGGCCCGAGAAGGGATTGCGCAGGCAACTGGCATGTCCGGAGAGCAGCCGAAGTGAGTGTCCGCCAGTTTCTGATCGTGTTGGCGATTTCTGTTCTCGTGGTGTCCTGCAGCTCCTCCAGCAGTCGCGAACTTCCGGGAGCTATTTGCGGTACACCCATCAATCCCGCTGTCACGCGTCCGCTCTTGACGTCCACGGATGATTTGAACGAGTTCACCCGAGTTGATCGTCACGAGGCAATCACCGCACCCTGTGTGCTTCTCTCAGGGCGCGATCCTGTTCTCGATTTCCGATTCTCCTGGGATGACACGGAAAGGGACCTCATGTATCTGGCGATGGATACAGGATCGATCTCGGGAATCAGGGAACCGCAGGAGATCGACTTCACCTACAAGACCATCGTCGGCACCGACGGAGCCATCTCGATCGCCCCCTGCGAAACCAACGGCGGCAAATACTTCACCCTCACCCTCCAAGTCCCTCAAATCAAACTGATGGATCAGACCCACCGCAAGGACATCGAGAAGTTCATGCGGGCCTACTTCCCGGCGACGCTCAAGACCTTGGGGTGTAAGTGACGTTGCCTGAATGAGTACGGGCGCTTCATGTTCCAGCCCTCAGCCCCGGTGATCCCCCAGCACCCCCACCGCCCCCTCGAACCCAGAATCCCGCCCCGCCGCGAACTCCTCCTCCGTGAACACCGGCACCCGCACCCGCGGCGGAATCCCGGTGCCGTCGAACGTGTGGCCCGAGTGGGTCAGGAACTCCTCGTTCGGGAGCCAGGCCGCCATGCCGTTCGGTAGGTGGCGGGTCAGGGTGTCCGAGAAGACGCCCTGGGTGGGCTGGCCGATGCGGAGGGTTTCGCCGGGGCGGTTCATCAGGGCCTGGGTGAAGGTCTCGCCCGCGCTCACCGTCGAGCCGCCGGTCAGTACCGCGATCGGGCCGGTGTAGCGGGGGGCGTGGGCCGGGAGTACCGGGATCGGTTCGGGGCGGGTGTGGTGGGCCGGGTTCTTCGGGTCGTCGCGGGCGCGCTTGGCGTAGGCGATGTACGGGGTGTCCGTCAGCCGGGAGGCGATGTGGAGGCCCATCGCGTCGGAGCCGCCGCCGTTGATCCGGACGTCGATGATCAGGCCGTGCAGCCGGCTCACCCGCTTCGATGTGAGGATCGTGTTCAACGCCCGGTCCAGCTCGGCCAGTTGGGCCGCGTACGAGGCGTGCTCCTGCGGCAGGTAGCCGCCGAAGCCCGAGATGCGCAGATAGCCCAGGTGACCGTCGTCGCCTCGCAGATCCGCGTACGTGATGCGGCCGTTGGCGAAGTCCCGGCGGTAGGGGGCGCCCGCCAGGTCGTGCCGCTCGATGAACTGCTTTGTCCTGGCGTCCAGTTCGGGAGTCGGCGGCTCCGTGCCGGGGCGGCCGACTGCGAACACCTGGTCGCCGTCCTGGACCGCGACGTGCGCGTCGTGCAGCGGACGCACCATCCTGCTGAAGATGTCGAACAGTTCCGCCCTGGTCGTGTCCGTGTGCACCTGAGGGCGAAACTCGGCCCGTACCGCCCGCCAGTCGACGCCCTTGGCCGCGAAGAAGGGGTAGTTCTCCTCGAAGGACTGCCAGAAGACGTCGAAGGAGGTCAGGGGGTCCTTCGGCAGCTGCCTGGCGCAGTCCGCCGGGAGGGAACTGATCCGGTGGAGCTGCTTGTGGCCCGCGGAACTGGCCGTCGCGACCGACGCGCGGTTCCCGTCAGCGCCGAGCTTCACCGTCAGGACATCGCCGCCCACGGTGTACGTCCCCGGGTCCGTCCGCCGCGCGGTGTCGCCCTTGATACAGCTCACGGCGGTGGTCTGGTACTCCTGGTACGTCCCGTGGCCGACGGCGACGACCGTGCCGTAGCCGTCCATGCGCCAGAGGCCGTCGACGGAGGGCCGGCCAGGGCCGCGGGAGGCCGCGGCGGGGGCCGCGAGTCCGGCGGTGAGGAGCAGGGTCAGGGCGGCGGCGGTGGACGCGGTGGCGATACGCACGTTCGGTTCTCCCCGTGGCGTGACGACGCACATCTGTGTGCCTCATCACCCTGGCCGCCCGCCCGACGTCCCCACCATCCGGCACACCCGCGTATCGGGGTGAGGGAAACCCCCGGCACCCCCGTTCCGATGCGCGGGTGTCCCGAGCGGTCGAGTTGCAGCCTTACGCGGCTGGATCAGGAAGCTCCCTGAGCCGATCGCTCCTTCTCGATCTCTGCCGCCTGTTCCGCCAGGTACGCCCGTGCCGCCGCCTCCTGGTTCGCGCGTTCGGTGGGGGAGACGCTGTGGTACTCGCGGAAGCCCTGAACCATGCGGTCACCCAGTGCCTCCGCGTACGCGGGGACGCGGGCGGCCTCGCGCAGGCCCGCCCGGCCGCTGAGGACCTCGCGGGCCATCTCGCGCAGCGGATCGTCGGGGGCACGGTCGTCGGCGAGTTTCTGAAGGGCCTTGCGAAGCGACCGGGCGCGGGCCTGGTCGCCGCCGGTGATGTTCGTCAAGTCCGCGTCGCCGATGCGTAGTTCGTCGGACATGCGGGTCCTCCTCGTGGCGTGGGGGCGGTTGTCGGGTGCCGGGCGCGGCGTCAGATCGACGGGCTCGGGTGGTCGTACTCGCCGATCTTCGTGAACTCGGAGACCGTTCCGTAGAGGGTCGCGCCGATGGTCTCCACCACGCCGACGGTGCCGTTCACGATGCCCTGTACGTTGCCGAGGGCCTGGGTGGCCTGGCCCCACAGGCGGAGCATGGTGGCGATCTCCAGTGCCGCGAGGCCGTAGCCCACCGCCGCGCCGACGCCGGTCCACGACAGTGTTGTTGCGGCCGCCATCTCGACGGCCGTGATCAACAGGCCGTCGATGATGCCGCTCAGGTAGCCGTTGACGGCCTCGGCCGTTGAGTAGGCGGAGTGGGCGAGGTGGTCGTACTCCGTTCTCAACCTGTCGAACTCGCCCCTGATCTCTTCGAGTTTCGCCGCGCAGGTGTGGAAGTACGTGTACGCCGCGTCGGCGGCACGGCCGTCCCATGCCAGGTCGAGCGTCCTGTTGCCGGACCTGATGTTGCCGGAGACCGCCTCGACGGCCCGGCCCAACTGGCCCCAGACATCACCGCACTTGGCGAACGACTCCCAGTCGCCGGCGAACCACTTGATCGCTTCGTCGAGCGGATTGAAGCCGAAGACCGCGCTGTACGCCTCCGTCAGCCAGTACGTCGGGCTCATCAGATCGCCGCAGCTGTTGAACGTGTCGAGGATCGGGCCCTGGGCGTACTCGGCCGGTGCGGACGGGGCCCTGAGCAGAGCTGTCGGTTCGATGACATCGGTGAAGTCGGACATGGGGTTACCCGGCCGGGCGCTCGACGACGGGGTAGGTCGCGTCGACGCGTGCCGCCACGGCCAGGTCCGTGTGTGCGTAGTACTTCTTGTTGCGCTCCAGCTCCGAACTCGCCGCCCCCAGGACCTCCCACAGCCTGTCCATCGCCAGGTTGACCGTCTTCACCGTCGACGTGTGGGTGGTCAGGAAGAGGTTCAGCAGGCCCTGGTCCGAGGCGTCGACGTCGGTGTACCTGGTGCAGTGGGTCTTGAAATCCGCCGCGTCGTGCGCCGCGCGGCCGACCTGACGTGCGTATCCACTGAGGGCCCAAGGGCTCACCCTGAGGTTCATGTGAAGCCTTCCGTGCTCGCGGCCGTGCTGCCGCTTCTGCCAACTCCCGTAGGGGTGCGCGCGTTTCGCGATTCGCCGGAAGGAACCGGAAGGAATGATCGAACGTGGCGATCTACGTCAGTAAAGTGCCCAACGTGACGAACTACGGGAGTCGGGCAAACGATCGGAACGAGGTCGGCCTCGACGACGGCGCGGTCGCGCGGGCCGTGGTCGACGACCGTGGTCGGAGTCTGTTCTCCGGTCTCACCTGTTTCTGCGCGGTCCTGCTTGCTGTCGGCTCGCTCTCGGTTCTCGGTCGGAGCGTGGCGGGCCGGGGGGAAGCGCCCGGCGGGCTTCAGGTGGCCGCGGCCGTCATGGGGCTCGTGGTGGACGCGGCCGTGGTGTGGCTGGTGGTCCGGGCCCGGCGAGCCCAGAGCTGGGCGCCGCTGCTCGTCGCGTGCGGGAGCTGCGTGGGCTGGATGGGTGCCATGGCCCTCGCGGGGAGGGTCTAGGTGTGCCGTCCCGGCACGTTGGTGACGGGGGCTTGCGTGTGCCGCGTTGGTGTCGCTCTCCTGCGTTCTGATCCGGCGGGGAGGCCCTGGCCGCGGAGTTCCCGGCGGGCGTGCCTCGGATTCGTGGCGTTGTCGAGGGGCGTGACCTGCGCGGAATGATCAGGCTCGGCCTCGGGGCATTTCGGGGCAGCCCCGGGGGCCGCAGCGCGCATGTGTTTGACCTACGTCACTCCAGGGGTAATCTCTACGCCCCGATTGGCCAGCCGCCTGCGCCATATGGCAGACTGTCGGAGTTGCTCGGTCGAGTGTTGATGCTGCGCGCCTCCCGTCGGGAGGACCGGAAGCGAGTCCCACGGTACTCGTCGTCCCAACTGCCTTACGGCAGCGCTGGGGCGGACGTACGGGAATCTTTCGGGAAGTGTCAGTGCGGCGCCGGCCAGGCACCCGGTGGGCTTCTTCGCCCTCGGCTTGCGGTTCCGGAAGGGCCGTGCTTTCCCAGCAGGGAAGTTCCGTATATGGGACTTCTGTGTCGGTGAGAGCGCGACACACCCGACCGCGTGGGTCGGAGGAATCGAAGCGGTAAGAGAGCAGAAGGGCTTGCCGGGGTGCAGAGCGTTACTAGAGACAGGACTACTGAGTAGCCATGGCGGGACAGAAGATCCGCATCCGGCTCAAGGCCTACGACCACGAGGTCATCGATTCCTCGGCGAAGAAGATCGTCGAGACGGTGACGCGCACTGGTGCGTCGGTCGCGGGCCCGGTGCCGCTGCCCACTGAGAAGAACGTGTACTGCGTCATCAAGTCGCCGCACAAGTACAAGGACTCGCGCGAGCACTTCGAGATGCGCACGCACAAGCGCCTGATCGACATCCTCGACCCCACCCCCAAGACCGTTGACTCTCTGATGCGACTCGACCTCCCGGCCGGTGTCGACATCGAGATCAAGCTCTAGGGGCCGGTGAGCTGAAGATGGCTAAGCAGATCAAGGGCATCCTGGGCGAGAAGCTCGGCATGACGCAGGTGTGGGACGAGAACAACCGTGTTGTTCCGGTCACCGTCGTCAAGGCCGGCCCGAACGTCGTGACCCAGGTCCGTACGAATGACTCCGACGGCTACGAGTCGGTCCAGATCGCCTTCGGCGAGATCGACCCGCGCAAGGTGAACAAGCCCCTCAAGGGTCACTTCGCCAAGGCCGACGTCACCCCCCGTCGTCACCTCGTCGAGATCCGTACCGCTGGTGCCAGCGAGTACACCCTCGGCCAGGAGATCACCGCCGCGACCTTCGAGGCCGGCGTCAAGGTGGACGTGACCGGCAAGAGCAAGGGCAAGGGCTTCGCCGGTGTCATGAAGCGTCACAACTTCCGTGGCCTCGGCGCCGGCCACGGTGTCCAGCGCAAGCACCGCTCTCCCGGCTCCATCGGTGGCTGTGCCACCCCTGGCCGTGTCTTCAAGGGCATGCGCATGGCGGGCCGTATGGGCAATGAGCGGGTCACCACCCAGAACCTGACCGTTCACGCTGTCGACGCGGAGAAGGGACTGCTCCTCATCAAGGGAGCCATCCCCGGTCCGAACGGCGGCCTCGTCCTGGTCCGTACCGCCGCCAAGGGGGCCTGACATGAGCACCATTGACATTCTGTCGCCCTCCGGCGACAACGCCGGGACCGTTGAGCTCCCGGCCGAGATCTTCGACGTAGAGAAGATCAGCATTCCGCTGCTTCACCAGGTCGTCGTCGCACAGCTGGCCGCCGCCCGTCAGGGCACGCACAAGGTCAAGCGTCGTGGCGAGGTCCGTGGTGGCGGTAGGAAGCCGTACCGCCAGAAGGGCACCGGCCGCGCCCGTCAGGGTTCGACCCGCGCCCCGCAGTTCGCCGGCGGTGGTGTCGTGCACGGCCCGACGCCGCGCGACTACTCGCAGCGGACCCCGAAGAAGATGAAGGCCGCGGCCCTGCGCCACGCCCTCACCGACCGGGCCCGCAACGCTCGCATCCACGTCATCACCGGCGTGATCGAGGGCGAGACCCCCTCCACCAAGGCCGCCCGGAGCTTCCTCGGCAAGGTCAGCGAGCGCAAGAACGTGCTCCTGGTCATCGAGCGCTCCGACGAGGCCGCGCTGCTTTCCGCGCGCAACCTGCCCCAGGTCCACATCCTGGAGCCGGGCCAGCTGAACACGTACGACGTTCTCGTCTCGGACGACGTGGTCTTCACCCAGGCCGCTTTCGAGTCCTTCGTGTCTGGCCCCCAGGCCGCTGACACCGAAGGGAGCGAAGCCTGATGGCTACGCGTCACCCGAGCATCGCCTCGAAGGCCGCCAAGGCCAAGAAGGTCGCGCGCATCGCCAAGGCGAAGCGCCACGAGACCGAGGGCAAGAACACCGTCGAGACGCCGATCAGCAAGTCGTTCACGGACCCCCGTGACGTGCTGCTGAAGCCGGTCGTCTCGGAGAAGAGCTACGCGCTCCTCGACGAGGGCAAGTACACCTTCATCGTGGCCCCGGGCGCCAACAAGACCCAGATCAAGCAGGCCGTCCAGGCGGTCTTCTCGGTCAAGGTCACCGGGGTCAACACGATCAACCGCCAGGGCAAGCGCAAGCGCACCAAGACCGGTTTCGGTCAGCGCGCGGGCTCCAAGCGCGCGATCGTGACCCTCGCTGAGGGCGACCGTATCGACATCTTCGGCGGTCCGGCCGCGTAAGCGGGTCGGATCGTCCGATATCGGACGAGGACTGAGAAATGGGAATCCGCAAGTACAAGCCGACTACGCCGGGCCGCCGTGGCTCCAGCGTCGCCGACTTCGTCGAGGTCACGCGGTCCACGCCGGAGAAGTCGCTGGTTCGCCCCCTGCACAGCAAGGGCGGCCGTAACAATTCCGGTCGTGTGACCGTTCGCCACCAGGGTGGCGGACACAAGCGCGCCTACCGCGTCATCGACTTCCGTCGCCATGACAAGGACGGCGTGCCGGCGAAGGTCGCGCACATCGAGTACGACCCCAACCGCACCGCGCGCATCGCGCTGCTGCACTACGCGGACGGCGAGAAGCGTTACATCCTCGCCCCCCGCAACCTGTCGCAGGGTGACCGCGTCGAGAACGGTCCCGGGGCCGACATCAAGCCGGGCAACAACCTGGCGCTCCGCAACATCCCGGTCGGTACCACGATCCACGCGATCGAGCTCCGTCCCGGTGGCGGCGCCAAGTTCGCCCGCTCCGCCGGTGCCTCGGTGCAGCTGCTCGCGAAGGAGGGCACCATGGCCCACCTCCGCATGCCCTCCGGTGAGATCCGCCTGGTCGACCAGCGCTGCCGCGCCACGGTCGGCGAGGTCGGCAACGCCGAGCAGAGCAACATCAACTGGGGCAAGGCAGGCCGCAAGCGCTGGCTGGGCGTCCGCCCGTCCGTCCGCGGTGTTGCGATGAACCCGGTCGACCACCCGCACGGTGGTGGTGAGGGCAAGACCTCCGGTGGTCGCCACCCGGTCTCCCCGTGGGGTCAGAAGGAGGGTCGTACTCGCTCGCCGAAGAAGGCATCGAGCAAGTACATCGTCCGCCGCCGCAAGACGAACAAGAAGCGCTAGGAGCGGGTTTAGATGCCGCGCAGTCTCAAGAAGGGGCCCTTCGTCGACGGCCACCTCATCAAGAAGGTGGACGTACAGAACGAGGCCGGCTCCAAGAACGTCATCAAGACCTGGTCCCGCCGCTCGATGATCGTCCCGGCCATGCTCGGCCACACGATCGCGGTGCACAATGGCAAGATCCACATCCCGGTGTTTGTCACCGAGTCGATGGTCGGCCACAAGCTCGGCGAGTTCTCGCCGACGCGCACCTTCCGGGGTCACGTCAAGGACGACCGGAAGTCGAAGCGCCGCTAGCGCGGGGTGACTGACCATGACAAACACTGAAGGGACAACCATGGAAGCCAGGGCCCAGGCGCGGTACATCCGCGTCACGCCCATGAAGGCCCGCCGCGTGGTGGACCTCATCCGTGGCATGGACGCCACGGAGGCTCAGGCGGTCCTGCGTTTCGCCCCGCAGGCCGCGAGCGTGCCGGTCGGCAAGGTGCTTGACAGCGCCATTGCCAACGCCGCGCACAACTACGACCACACCGACGCCGGCAGCCTCGTCATCTCCGAGGCCTACGTCGACGAGGGTCCGACCCTGAAGCGGTTCCGGCCGCGTGCCCAGGGCCGTGCCTACCGGATCCGCAAGCGGACCAGCCACATCACCGTGGTCGTCAGCAGCAAGGAAGGAACCCGGTAATGGGCCAGAAGGTTAACCCGCACGGGTTCCGGCTCGGCATCACCACGGACTTCAAGTCCCGGTGGTACGCCGACAAGCTGTACAAGGACTACGTCAAGGAAGACGTCGCCATCCGTCGGATGATGACGTCCGGCATGGAGCGCGCCGGCATCTCGAAGGTGGAGATCGAGCGCACCCGTGACCGCGTGCGTGTGGACATCCACACCGCTCGCCCGGGCATCGTCATCGGCCGCCGCGGCGCCGAGGCCGACCGCATCCGCGGCGACCTGGAGAAGCTCACGGGCAAGCAGGTCCAGCTGAACATCCTCGAGGTCAAGAACCCCGAGCTCGATGCCCAGCTGGTCGCTCAGGCCGTCGCCGAGCAGCTCTCCTCCCGCGTCTCCTTCCGTCGGGCCATGCGTAAGAGCATGCAGTCGTCGATGAAGGCCGGCGCCAAGGGCATCAAGATCCAGTGCGGCGGTCGCCTCGGCGGCGCCGAGATGTCCCGCTCGGAGTTCTACCGCGAGGGCCGCGTGCCCCTGCACACGCTCCGCGCGAACGTCGACTACGGCTTCTTCGAGGCCAAGACGACCTTCGGCCGTATCGGTGTGAAGGTCTGGATCTACAAGGGCGACGTCAAGAACATCGCCGAGGTCCGCGCCGAGAACGCCGCTGCCCGTGCGGGTAACCGCCCGGCTCGCGGTGGCGGCCCGGGCGGCGACCGCCCGGCCCGCGGCGGTGGCCGCGGTGGCGAGCGTGGCGGCCGCGGCCGCAAGCCGCAGCAGGCCGGTCCCGCTGCCGAGGCCCCCAAGGCCGAGGCTCCGGCGGCTGCCGCTCCGGTCGAGGCCGCGCCCTCTTCTACCGGTGGAACGGAGGCCTGACCGAAATGCTGATCCCCCGTAGGGTCAAGCACCGCAAGCAGCACCACCCCAAGCGCCGTGGTCAGGCCAAGGGCGGTACGCAGGTTTCGTTCGGCGAGTACGGCATTCAGGCCCTCACGCCGGCGTACGTGACGAACCGCCAGATCGAGGCCGCCCGTATCGCGATGACCCGCCACATCAAGCGTGGCGGCAAGGTCTGGATCAACATCTACCCGGACCGCCCGCTCACGAAGAAGCCTGCCGAGACCCGCATGGGTTCCGGTAAGGGTTCTCCCGAGTGGTGGATCGCGAACGTGCACCCGGGCCGGGTCATGTTCGAGCTGTCCTACCCCAACGAGAAGATCGCCCGTGAGGCCCTCACTCGCGCAGCGCACAAGCTGCCGATGAAGTGCCGGATCGTCAAGCGCGAGGCAGGTGAAGCGTGATGTCGGCCGGTACCAAGGCGTCCGAGCTGCGCGAACTGGGTGACGAGGAGCTTCTCAACAAGCTCCGCGAAGCCAAGGAAGAGCTGTTCAACCTCCGCTTCCAGGCGGCGACCGGTCAGCTCGAGAACCACGGTCGGCTCAAGGCCGTCCGGAAGGACATCGCGCGGATCTACACCCTGATGCGTGAGCGCGAGCTGGGCATCGAGACGGTGGAGAGCGCCTGATGAGCGAGAGCAACGTGACTGAAGAGCAGACCGCGAGCCGCGGCTTCCGCAAGACCCGTGAGGGTCTCGTCGTCAGCGACAAGATGGACAAGACCGTCGTCGTCGCTGTCGAGGACCGCGTGAAGCACGCGCTGTACGGCAAGGTCATCCGCCGTACGAACAAGCTCAAGGCCCACGACGAGCAGAACGCCGCCGGCGTCGGCGACCGCGTCCTCCTCATGGAGACGCGTCCGCTGTCCTCGACGAAGCGCTGGCGCATCGTCGAGATCCTCGAAAAGGCCAAGTAGGTAGTTCCCGCAAGGGAATTCCAATGAATGCGGCCTGCGGGCAAACCCGCAGGTCAGTTCCGCCAGGCTCCGGGGGCCGTTCACTGAACGGCCCCCGGGGAACCGGCAGACGATCAGGAGATAGACGTGATCCAGCAGGAGTCGCGACTGCGCGTCGCCGACAACACTGGTGCGAAGGAAATCCTTTGCATCCGTGTGCTCGGTGGCTCCGGTCGCCGCTACGCGGGCATCGGTGACGTCATCGTCGCCACCGTCAAGGACGCGATCCCCGGTGGCAACGTGAAGAAGGGTGACGTCGTCAAGGCGGTCATCGTTCGCACCGTGAAGGAGCGCCGCCGTCCGGACGGCTCGTACATCCGCTTCGACGAGAACGCCGCCGTCATTCTGAAGAACGACGGTGACCCTCGTGGTACCCGCATCTTCGGCCCGGTCGGGCGCGAGCTGCGCGAGAAGAAGTTCATGAAGATCATCTCGCTGGCTCCGGAGGTGCTGTAAGCATGAAGATCAAGAAGGGTGACACGGTTCAGGTCATCACCGGCAAGGACAAGGGCAAGCAGGGCAAGGTCATTGCGGCCTACCCCCGCGAGGACCGCGTCCTGGTCGAGGGTGTCAACCGGGTCAAGAAGCACACCAAGGCCGGCCCCACCGCCAAGGGTTCGCAGGCCGGCGGCATCGTCACGACCGAGGCGCCCGTCCACGTCTCCAACGTCCAGCTGGTCGTTGAGAAGGACGGCAACAAGGTTGTCACGCGTGTCGGTTACCGCTTCGACGACGAGGGCAACAAGGTTCGCGTTGCCAAGCGGACGGGTGAGGACATCTGATGACTACCACCACCAGCCCGCGTCTCAAGACGAAGTACCGCGACGAGATCGCCGGCAAGCTGCGTGAGGAGTTCTCCTACGAGAACGTCATGCAGATCCCCGGCCTCGTCAAGATCGTGGTGAACATGGGTGTCGGCGACGCCGCCCGTGACTCCAAGCTCATGGACGGTGCCGTCCGTGACCTGACCACGATCACCGGTCAGAAGCCGGCCATCACCAAGGCCCGCAAGTCCATCGCGCAGTTCAAGCTGCGCGAGGGTCAGCCGATCGGTGCCCACGTCACGCTCCGTGGCGACCGCATGTGGGAGTTCCTGGACCGCACCCTGTCGCTCGCGCTTCCGCGCATCCGCGACTTCCGCGGTCTGTCTCCCAAGCAGTTCGACGGTCGTGGCAACTACACCTTCGGTCTCACCGAGCAGGTCATGTTCCACGAGATCGACCAGGACAAGATCGACCGCGTCCGGGGTATGGACATCACCGTGGTGACCACGGCGACCAACGACGCCGAAGGCCGTGCCCTTCTCCGTCACCTCGGCTTCCCCTTCAAGGAGGCGTAAGCGAGATGGCGAAGAAGGCTCTGATTGCCAAGGCTGCTCGTAAGCCCAAGTTCGGAGTACGCGGCTACACGCGCTGCCAGCGCTGCGGCCGTCCGCACTCCGTGTACCGCAAGTTCGGCCTGTGCCGCGTGTGCCTTCGTGAGATGGCTCACCGTGGCGAGCTGCCGGGCGTGACCAAGAGCTCCTGGTAGTCCGGTAGTTCCGGACTCCCGAAGCTCTCGGTAAGCAGAGGGCACGGTCAGGTGCCCACCCCTCCATGGCATAGGCTAGGAGGGTTGGGCGCCTGATTGCCGCCCATACGACTTACTACGCCGTAGGTCCACCGCACCGCACCCGCCTCGTCTCGGATCGAGGAGAGGGATGGGCACCAGGAAACCCCGGCGAGAGAGGCCGAAGGCCAATTCATGACCATGACTGATCCGATCGCAGACATGCTTACGCGTCTGCGGAACGCGAACTCGGCATACCACGACTCCGTGACGATGCCGGCATCGAAGATCAAGTCTCACATCGCGGAGATCCTCCAGCAGGAGGGCTTCATCACGGGCTGGAAGATCGAGGACGCCGAGGTCGGCAAGAACCTCGTCCTTGAGCTGAAGTTCGGCCCGAACCGTGAGCGCTCCATCGCGGGCATCAAGCGGATCTCCAAGCCCGGTCTCCGGGTTTACGCGAAGTCCACCTCCCTGCCCAAGGTGCTCGGTGGCCTCGGCGTGGCGATCATCTCCACGTCGCACGGTCTCCTCACTGGACAGCAGGCCGGCAAGAAGGGCGTAGGCGGAGAAGTTCTCGCCTACGTCTGGTAGCGGAAGGGAAACGGAAGAAGCTATGTCGCGTATTGGCAAGCTCCCCATCACGGTTCCCGCCGGCGTGGACGTCACCATCGACGGCCGTACGGTCTCGGTCAAGGGCCCCAAGGGCTCGCTGACCCACACCGTCGCTGCGCCGATCGACATCGCCAAGGGTGAGGACGGCGTGCTGAGCGTCACCCGCCCCAACGACGAGCGTCAGAACAAGGCCCTGCACGGCCTGTCCCGCACGCTGGTGGCGAACATGATCACCGGCGTGACCGAGGGTTACGTGAAGAAGCTCGAAATCAGTGGTGTCGGTTACCGCGTCGCGGCCAAGGGTTCCACCCTTGAGTTCGCGCTCGGCTACAGCCACTCGATCACGGTCGAGGCGCCCGAGGGCATCTCGTTCAAGGTCGAGAACCCGACGCACTTCTCGGTCGAGGGCATCGACAAGCAGAAGGTCGGCGAGGTTGCGGCGAACATCCGCAAGCTGCGCAAGCCCGACCCGTACAAGGCCAAGGGCGTCAAGTACGAGGGCGAAGTCATCCGGCGCAAGGTCGGAAAGGCGGGTAAGTAAGCCATGGCATACGGTACGAAGATCGCTAAGGGCGACGCTTACAAGCGTGCTGCCATCAAGCGTCGTCACATCCGCATCCGGAAGCACATTTCCGGTACGGCTGAGCGTCCGCGCCTGGTCGTGACCCGCTCCAACCGCCACATCGTGGCCCAGGTCATCGACGACATCAAGGGTCACACCCTGGCGTCGGCGTCGACCCTGGACACCTCGATCCGCGGCGGCGAGAGCGACAAGTCCGCGCAGGCCAAGTCGGTCGGCGCCCTGGTCGCCGAGCGCGCCAAGGCCGCCGGTGTCGAGGCTGTCGTATTCGACCGCGGCGGCAATCAGTACGCGGGGCGCATCGCCGCCCTGGCGGACGCCGCCCGCGAAGCCGGACTGAAGTTCTAGTCGCTTCCGTAGCTAGCGGAAAGAGAGAGGTAATCCAATGGCTGGACCCCAGCGCCGTGGAAGCGGTGCCGGTGGCGGCGAGCGGCGGGACCGGAAGGGCCGTGACGGCGGCGCTGCTGCCGCCGAGAAGACCGCGTACGTTGAGCGCGTAGTCGCGATCAACCGCGTCGCCAAGGTTGTCAAGGGTGGTCGTCGCTTCAGCTTCACCGCGCTCGTCGTGGTGGGCGACGGTGACGGCACCGTCGGTGTCGGTTACGGCAAGGCCAAGGAGGTGCCGGCCGCGATCGCCAAGGGTGTTGAAGAGGCCAAGAAGCACTTCTTCAAGGTCCCCCGTATCCAGGGCACCATCCCGCACCCGATCACGGGCGAGAAGGCCGCGGGCGTCGTCCTGCTCAAGCCTGCTTCCCCCGGTACCGGCGTCATCGCCGGTGGCCCGGTGCGAGCTGTCCTGGAGTGCGCCGGCGTTCACGACATCCTGTCGAAGTCGCTCGGCTCGTCCAACGCGATCAACATCGTGCACGCGACCGTGGCGGCCCTCAAGGGCCTGCAGCGTCCCGAGGAGATCGCGGCTCGCCGCGGTCTGCCCCTTGAGGACGTCGCCCCCGCGGCTCTGCTTCGTGCACGTGCGGGAGCGGGTGCGTAATGGCTCGCCTCAAGGTCACGCAGACGAAGTCGTACATCGGCAGCAAGCAGAACCACCGTGACACCCTGCGGTCCCTTGGTCTCAAGGGGATCAACACCGTGGTCGTCAAGGAGGACCGCCCCGAGTTCCGCGGAATGGTGCACACCGTCCGCCACCTCGTGACGGTTGAGGAGGTCGACTGATCATGGCGGAGAACAACCCGCTCAAGATCCACAACCTTCGTCCTGCCCCGGGCGCCAAGACCGCCAAGACCCGTGTGGGTCGTGGTGAGGCGTCGAAGGGTAAGACGGCTGGACGTGGAACCAAGGGCACGAAGGCCCGTTACCAGGTTCCGGAGCGCTTCGAGGGTGGCCAGATGCCCCTCCACATGCGTCTCCCGAAGCTGAAGGGTTTCCGTAACCCGTTCAAGACCGAGTTCCAGGTCGTGAACCTCGACAAGCTGGGCGCGCTGTACCCCGAGGGTGGCGAGGTCACCGTAGAGGGTCTCGTCGCCAAGGGTGCCGTTCGCAAGAACAGCCTCGTCAAGGTGCTCGGCCAGGGCGAGATCTCCGTGGCGCTGCAGGTTTCGGTTGACGCCGTCTCCGGCTCCGCCAAGGAGAAGATCACTGCCGCGGGCGGTACGGTCACCGAGCTCGTCTGATATGTCGGACCGAGCCTGACCTACGTCAGCAATGGCGGCCGGGGTTGGCCCTCTCTGAGGGTCAACCCCGGCCGTTTTTTCAGTAGTCGTGACTCATGGGACGTTCGATCGGTATCCCCTAGGGGCGTTGATGTAGGTAGGCTGTGCGGCTGGTACCCAGCGTCGTCTTGGCATGCCGTAATCTCGTTCCACAGGCCATCAACCACACTTAGTCGTCACCTCACGCGCACGCGCGCGGGGGTCGCAGGAGGCACCGTGCTCACCGCGTTCGCCCGGGCGTTCAGGACACCCGACCTGCGCAAGAAGCTGCTCTTCACGCTCGGGATCATCGTGGTGTACCGGGTCGGTACGCACATCCCGATCCCGGGCGTCGATTACAAGAGCGTCCAGACCTGTATCGACGTCTCGAACGGCAACCAGGGTCTGTTCGGTCTGGTCAACATGTTCAGCGGTGGCGCGCTGCTCCAGATCACGATCTTCGCGCTCGGCATCATGCCGTACATCACCGCGAGCATCATTCTGCAGCTGCTGACCGTGGTGATCCCGCGTCTGGAAGCCCTCAAGAAGGAGGGGCAGGCCGGTACGTCGAAGATCACGCAGTACACGCGTTATCTGACCGTGGCGCTCGCCATCCTCCAGGGCACCGGTCTGGTGGCCACCGCCCGCAGCGGCGCCCTCTTCTCCGGCTGCCCGGCGGCGAATCAGATCGTCCCGGACCAGTCGATCTTCACCACCGTCACCATGGTGGTCTGCATGACCGCCGGCACCTGCGTCGTGATGTGGCTCGGCGAGCTCATCACCGACCGCGGCATCGGCAACGGCATGTCGATCCTCATGTTCATCTCGATCGCCGCGACCTTCCCGTCCGCTCTGTGGGCCATCAAGAAGCAGGGCACGCTGGCCGGCGGCTGGATCGAGTTCGGCACCGTCATCCTCGTCGGCCTGGTGATGGTCGGCCTCGTGGTCTTCGTCGAGCAGGCCCAGCGCAGGATCCCGGTCCAGTACGCGAAGCGCATGATCGGCCGCCGTTCCTACGGCGGTACGTCGACCTACATCCCGCTGAAGGTCAATCAGGCCGGTGTGATTCCGGTCATCTTCGCGTCGTCGCTGCTCTACATCCCGGCTCTGGTCGCTCAGTTCTCCGGCGGTACGTCCACCTGGAAGACCTGGATCCAGACCAACCTGACCAAGGGTGACCACCCGATTTACCTGGTCAGCTACTTCCTGCTGATCGTTTTCTTCGCGTTCTTCTACGTGGCGATCTCGTTCAACCCCGAGGAAGTCGCCGACAACATGAAGAAGTATGGTGGCTTCATCCCGGGCATCCGGGCTGGCCGGCCCACCGCTGAGTACCTGAGTTACGTACTCAACCGGATCACCTGGCCGGGTTCGCTGTATCTGGGTCTGATCGCTCTCGTACCGACGATGGCGTTGGTCGGTTTCAACGCAAGCGGCAACTTCCCGTTCGGCGGGACCAGCATCCTGATCATCGTGGGTGTCGGTCTTGAGACGGTGAAGCAGATCGAGAGCCAGCTCCAGCAGCGCAATTACGAAGGGTTCCTCCGCTGATGCGAATCGTCCTCGTCGGGCCGCCGGGTGCCGGTAAGGGAACGCAGGCTGTGCGCCTCGCCAAGACGCTGCACATCCCGCACATCTCCACGGGCGACCTCTTCCGTGCCAACATCAGTCAGGCCACGGAACTCGGCAAACTGGCGAAGTCCTACATGGACGCGGGCAACCTGGTCCCGGACGAGGTCACCATCGCGATGGCCAAGGACCGCATGGAGCAGCCGGACGCCGTCAACGGCTTCCTGCTGGACGGTTTCCCGCGCAATGTGTCGCAGGCCGAGGCGCTGGACGAGCTGCTGAAGACCGAGGACATCAAGCTGGACGCGGTCCTCGACCTGGAGGTCTCCGAGGACGAGGTGGTCAAGCGCATCGCCGGCCGCCGTATCTGCCGCAAGGACTCCAGTCACGTCTTCCACGTGACGTACAGCCCGCCGAAGCAGGACGGCGTCTGTGACGTCTGCGGCGGCGAGCTGTACCAGCGCGACGACGACTCCGAGGACACGGTCCGCACCCGGCTGGAGGTCTACCACACGCAGACCGAGCCGATCATCGACTACTACAAGGCCCAGGGCCTGGTGGTCACGATCTCCTCGCTCGGTCCGGTGGACGAGATCACGCAGCGGGCGCTGGACGCGCTGCAGCGCGAGGACGAGAGCGCGAAGTAGTCGTCGAGCAGATCCGGCCGCGGTGCCCGCAGGGGCGCCGCGGTCGTACTGTTGTGTACGGCTATTTTGTGTACGGCCATTTTGTACAGCCATCCTTTGTGTCGCGGAAGACGGAGAGCGCAGGCCCCCATGGTGCAGATCAAGACCCCCGAGCAGATCGCCAAGATGCGCGAGGCGGGGCTGGTCGTCGCCGCGATCCACGCGGCCACGCGTGAGGCGGCCGTACCCGGCGCCAGCACGAAGGATCTGGACGAGGTCGCCCGCAAGGTCCTCGCGGACCACAACGCGAAGCCGAACTTCCTCGGCTACGGCGGCTTCCCCGCGACGATCTGCACCTCGGTGAACGAGGTCGTCGTCCACGGCATCCCGTCCGACGAGGTCGTGCTGAAGGACGGCGACATCATCTCCATCGACTGCGGCGCGATCATCGACGGCTGGCACGGGGACGCGGCGTACACGGCGTTCGTCGGCTCGGGGCACGCCCCGGAGCTTCTTGAGCTGTCGCGGGTGACCGAGGGGTCGATGTGGGCCGGGATCGCCGCGATGAAGCTCGGCAACCGGCTCGTGGACATCTCCCGGGCCATCGAGACGTACATCCGTCGGCAGCCGAAGCCGGGTGGGGGCAAGTACGGGATCGTCGAGGACTACGGCGGTCACGGCATCGGTACCGAGATGCACATGGATCCGCATCTGTTGAACTACGTCGAGAAGCGGCGGGGCAAGGGGCCGAAGCTGGTGCCGGGGTTCTGCCTCGCCATCGAGCCCATGGTGTCCCTGGGTACCCCGAAGACGGAGGTTCTCTCGGATGACTGGACGGTCATCACGACGGACGGGACCTGGTCGTCCCACTGGGAGCACTCGGTCGCTCTGACGGAGGAGGGGCCGCTTGTGCTGACGGCTCCTGATGGTGGTAAGGCGAAGCTGGCCGAGTATGGGATCACGGCTGCGCCGGATCCGCTCGCGTAGTTGCCTGGCTGACCGCCGGTGGGGGCTGGGCGCGCAGTTCCCCGCGCCCCTGAAAACGGGGCATTACAGGTGCCCTGTGCTTAACGATCTCCCCGTCGGGGCATCCTTCCTCGATTCGTCTTTCCGAGTGGCCTGACGTAGACTGACTCGTCGGCTCTCGTGCAGCCGCATGTCCGCATGCACCCCGTAAGGGGACGCACTGAGTCGATCAAGGTAGTCGATTCGAAGGGCGAAGCGTGGCCAAGAAGCAAGGTGCCATCGAGATCGAAGGCACTGTCGTCGAGTCTCTCCCGAACGCCATGTTCAAGGTGGAGCTCCAGAACGGCCACCAGGTCCTGGCACACATCAGCGGCAAGATGCGTATGCACTACATCCGTATCCTCCCTGACGACCGGGTCGTGGTGGAGCTGTCTCCGTACGACCTGACGCGTGGCCGGATCGTCTACCGCTACAAGTAGATCTTGCCCAGGTTCCGCGCAAGCGGCGCCGAAGGCAACTGACCCGGAGAACCTCACCAATGAAGGTCAAGCCGAGCGTCAAGAAGATCTGCGACAAGTGCAGGGTGATCCGCCGTCACGGTCGGGTCATGGTCATTTGCGAGAACCCGCGCCACAAGCAGCGCCAGGGCTGACGCAGGACCTTCCCTCTGCATCTTTCGCAGAGTTTCGCGCGACGCGAGCAGTACATGTTCATACGCAGGACCCGGGCGTAGTAGGCGCCCGACACCCCCGGCTCGGAGGCTGGGGACCCACGCCGTACCAAATCTTCGACAGAAGAGGCCGGCGGCTGGGATCCGGTTCTGCGGAAGACCTCCGAAGATCAACTGGAGCCATTGAATGGCACGCGTTTCCGGTGTCGACATCCCGCGCGAAAAGCGCGTGGAGGTCGCCCTCACCTACGTGTTCGGCATTGGTCGGACTCTTTCCCAGCTGACGCTGGCCGAGACCGGTATCGACCCCAACACCCGCGTTCGCGACCTCTCGGAAGAGCAGCTCGTCGCGATTCGTGAGTACGTCGACGCCAACATCAAGACCGAGGGTGACCTCCGTCGCGAGATCCAGGCCGACATCCGCCGCAAGGTGGAGATCGGCTGCTACCAGGGTCTCCGTCACCGTCGTGGTCTGCCCGTACGCGGTCAGCGCACCAGCACGAACGCTCGTACCCGCAAGGGTCCGCGTCGCGCCATCGCCGGCAAGAAGAAGCCGGGCAAGAAGTAGTCCGCAGCGGACAACGCTTCACCAGCGGTCTTCGCTGTAGGACCGACCACCTCCCCGTAGGAGTAATAGATGCCCCCCAAGGGTCGTCAGGGCGCTGCCAAGAAGGTGCGCCGCAAGGAAAAGAAGAACGTCGCTCACGGCCACGCGCACATCAAGAGCACGTTCAACAACACGATCGTCTCGATCACGGACCCCGCGGGCAACGTGATCTCCTGGGCCTCCGCCGGCCACGTCGGCTTCAAGGGCTCGCGCAAGTCCACCCCCTTCGCCGCGCAGATGGCCGCCGAGTCGGCTGCCCGTCGCGCGCAGGAGCACGGCATGCGCAAGGTTGACGTCTTCGTGAAGGGCCCGGGCTCCGGTCGCGAGACCGCGATCCGCTCCCTCCAGGCCACTGGCCTTGAGGTCGGCTCCATTCAGGACGTCACCCCCACCCCGCACAACGGCTGCCGTCCGCCGAAGCGCCGCCGCGTCTGACGCACGGTTGTCTCAGGTTTCGGGCGGTATGGCCTTTCGGGGCTGTGCCGCCCGTACCCTTGCAGTACTAGTCGGACATCAAATAGTGGGTGTCCATGACTGAAGGACTCACTTCATGCTGATCGCTCAGCGCCCCTCGTTGACCGAAGAGGTCGTCGACGAATTCCGCTCCCGGTTCGTGATCGAGCCGCTGGAGCCGGGCTTCGGCTACACCCTCGGCAACTCCCTGCGTCGTACGCTCCTCTCCTCGATCCCCGGTGCGGCTGTCACCAGCATCCGGATCGACGGCGTTCTGCACGAGTTCACCACCGTGCCGGGCGTCAAGGAGGACGTCACCGACCTGATCCTCAACATCAAGCAGCTGGTCGTCTCCTCGGAGCACGACGAGCCGGTCGTGATGTACCTGCGCAAGCAGGGTCCGGGTCTGGTCACCGCCGCCGACATCGCGCCCCCGGCCGGTGTCGAGGTGCACAACCCCGATCTCGTCCTCGCCACGCTCAACGGCAAGGGCAAGCTGGAGATGGAGCTCACGGTCGAGCGTGGCCGCGGTTACGTCTCCGCCGTGCAGAACAAGCAGGTGGGCCAGGAGATCGGCCGTATTCCGGTCGACTCCATCTACAGCCCGGTGCTGAAGGTCACGTACAAGGTCGAGGCCACGCGTGTCGAGCAGCGGACCGACTTCGACAAGCTCATCGTCGACGTCGAGACGAAGCAGGCCATGCGTCCCCGTGACGCCATGGCGTCGGCCGGCAAGACCCTGGTCGAGCTGTTCGGTCTCGCCCGCGAGCTGAACATCGACGCCGAGGGCATCGACATGGGCCCGTCCCCGACGGACGCCGCCCTCGCCGCTGATCTCGCCCTGCCGATCGAGGAGCTTGAGCTCACCGTTCGGTCGTACAACTGCCTCAAGCGCGAGGGCATCCACTCCGTGGGTGAGCTCGTGGCTCGTTCCGAGGCCGACCTCCTGGACATCCGCAACTTCGGTGCGAAGTCCATCGACGAGGTCAAGGCGAAGCTGGCCGGCATGGGCCTGGCCCTGAAGGACAGCCCGCCCGGATTCGACCCGACGGCCGCGGCGGACGCGTTTGGCGCGGACGATGACGTGGACGCGGGTTTTGTGGAGACCGAGCAGTACTGATCGGTTTTCGGGTGCGGGAGCATTGTGGCTGGTCGCGCAGTTCCCCGCGCCCCTTCCGGGAGCGCCCCTTCGGGGCTGCTCCCGGATCTCCGACGGGCGATCGCCCGCTCGGACACTGACCTCGGTACCTGATACGGCCGGGGCAGACACTGAGGAGAAAGACCATGCCGAAGCCCACCAAGGGTGCCCGTCTGGGCGGCAGTGCCGCGCACGAGAAGCTGCTCATCGCGAACCTCGCGAAGGCGCTCTTCGAGCACGGCCGCATCACCACCACCGAGGCGAAGGCCCGCAAGCTGCGGCCGTACGCCGAGCGTCTGATCACCAAGGGCAAGAAGGGCGACCTTCACAACCGCCGTCAGGTGCTTCAGGTGATCACGGACAAGAGCGTCGTCCACACGCTCTTCACCGAGATCGGCCCGCGTTACGAGAACCGTCCCGGTGGCTACACCCGTATCACCAAGATCGGTAACCGTCGTGGCGACAACGCGCCCATGGCTGTCATCGAGCTCGTCGAGGCCCTGACCGTCGCGCAGGCTGCGACCGGTGAGGCCGAGGCCGCGACCAAGCGTGCGGCGAAGGACACCGAGGCTGCGGCTCCGGTTGAGGTCGTTGAGGACGCGAAGCCGGTTGAGGTTGAGGCCGACGAAGAGGCCAAGGACGCGTAACACCGTTTTTGGCTGCCGGTCCGCTGTGGCTGGTCGCGCAGTTCCCCGCGCCCCTGAAGACGGGCGTGTTGGCGGGTCCGCTCCTTTCATGGAGCGGGCCCGCTTTCGTTGTTCTTGAGAGGATCTCGGTGTGAGTGACGACGTAGAGGCTGGGTTCGTTCGTGTGCGGCTTGATCTCTCCTACGACGGGACCGAGTTCTCCGGGTGGGCCAAGCAGGCCGGGGGGCGGCGGACCGTGCAGGGGGAGGTCGAGGACGCTCTGCGGACGGTGACGCGGTCGGGGGCGGTGGCGTACGACCTGACCGTGGCGGGGCGGACCGATGCCGGGGTGCATGCTCGGGGGCAGGTGGCGCATGTCGATCTGCCGGGGGAGTTGTGGGCGGAGCACCGCGAGAAGCTGCTGAAGCGGCTTGCGGGGCGGTTGCCGAAGGATGTGCGGGTGTGGGGCGTCGCGGAGGCTCCCGAGGGCTTCAACGCGCGGTTCGCGGCCCTGTGGCGGCGTTATGTGTATCGGGTGGGGGACCGGCCGGGGGGCGTGGACCCGTTGCTGCGGAATCATGTGCTGTGGCACGACTGGGAGTTGGACGTCGAGGTGATGGACGCCGCCGCCAAGTCCCTTGTGGGGGAACACGACTTCGCCGCTTATGCGAAGAAGCGCGAGGGGGCGTCGACCGTTCGGGAGATTCTCGACTTCGGGGTGCGGCGGCGCGCTGATGGTGTCGTCGAGATCGAGGTGCGTGCCGACGCTTTCTGTCATAACCAAGTGCGCTCGATGGTGGGCGCGTTGGTGTTCGTCGGCGATGGGCACCGGGGTGCCGAGTGGCCGCGGAAGGTGCTGGACGCGCGGGTGCGGGACAGTGCCGTGCATGTCGTACGGCCGCACGGGCTGACGCTGGAGGAGGTCGCGTATCCGGCGGACGGGCTGTTGGCGGAGCGGCAGTTGCTGGCCCGGCGGGTGCGGGGGGCCGTGCACTGAGGGCCGGCCGGGTGGGCGCGCTGGGCGCCAACTCCCGGTGGCGCCCAGCTTGTTACTGCGCAGCCGCCGAAGCCTGGGCCTCGCCGCGGGCGTGGATCTGGTCGAAGGCGAACTTGGCGAGGTCGTCGCCGATCGAGAAGACCTTGGTGTCCTTCGCCGTCACGTCCGTGCCGTTGGTGAAACCGGCGACGGTGAAGTAGGCGTAGCGGCCGTACGCGTTGGTCGTCGTGCGGCAGATCGCGCCGTCGCAGAAGGGTTTGACGCCCTTGCCGGACAGTGATCTGACGGCGCTCTTGGTGTCCGCCTGGCCCTTGGCCTTCGTCGCCTGTGCCTCGGTGTCGAAGAGGGCCACACCGACCGTGACCGCGATGTTGTCCTTGATGTACGAGACCCGCATGAGGCGGGTGCAGCCGTTCGCGGTGAGGACCTTGGGGAGGGTGCCCGAGGCGACCGAGGCGCAGTTCGTGGTGTCGGCCGTCGGGCCCTTCTTGTACACCGTCGAGGCGACCGTCAGCTGGGTGCCCGGGAAGAGGGTCGCGGGGCTGAGCGGTGCCGTGTCCTTCGCCTTGCTGGAGATGAACTCCTTGGGGTCCAGCGGCGGGGGCGCGCTGGTCGGCGCGAAGGACGGCGAGGTGGCGTCGGCGCTGGGCACGGAGGCGCTCGCGGGCAGGTTCGTGGGCTTGCCCGACGCGCTCGTGTCGTCGTTCGCCGACATGACGGCCATGGCCACGGCTGTCCCGACGGCCACCGTCGCGAGCGCGCCGCCGCCTATCAGCAGCACTCTCCTGCGCTTGTTGCGCGTCTCCGCCTGGTCGGCGAGCGCGGCCCAGTCAGGCGTGTCGTCGTCGTCGACGCTGCCGCCCCACGGCTGCTGCGAATTGGGTTTCCAGGGATCCCACTGGGACTGGGGTCCCCCCTGTCCGAAGCTCATGGGTCGCATCCTAGACGGGGTGACGGCGGTACCGGTGCGCCTCAATGAGGCCTGTGGCGACTGACGTTGGGGATGTCACGGTAAGTGTTTCCGCCGTCGCTTTCCGCATCCGTTCTGGCCGCTTTCCGCACCTGTTCCGGTGGCGCCGACCCCGTTTTGACCCGTCCGGGGCCGCGCGGGTACTCTTACGGTTTGTTATGCGTATCGGCTTGGTCGTTCTCACACGAGTGGCCCTTACGTAGGTTCCCTGGAGCAGTTTCCAGTGGGCGGCATACGGGCATCGTCCCCGGCCATTGTCGTCCCCAGCTGCACGATCGCTTCAGTGATGCCATGTGTCAGCACCCATCCACTGAAGAAGAAGGCTGCGAAGTGCGTACGTACAGCCCCAAGCCCGGCGATGTGACTCGCCAGTGGCACGTCATCGACGCCCAGGACATCGTCCTCGGCCGTCTGGCTACCACTGCTGCGAACCTCCTCCGCGGCAAGCACAAGCCGACCTATGCCCCGCACATGGACATGGGTGACTTCGTCATCATCATCAACGCCGACAAGGTTCACCTGTCCGGCAACAAGAAGACCCAGAAGCTGGCGTACCGCCACTCCGGTTACCCGGGTGGTCTGCGCTCCGTCCGTTACGACGAGCTGCTGGCGAAGAACCCCGAGAAGGCCGTCGAGAAGGCCATCAAGGGCATGATCCCCAAGAACACCCTGGGCCGTCAGATGATCAGCAAGCTGAAGGTCTACTCGGGCGACCAGCACCCGCACGCTGCCCAGCAGCCGGTGCCGTTCGAGATCACCCAGGTCGCGCAGTAGTTCCGGCCACACACCCCCTAAGACAGAAAAGAATCTGAGGAGAACCGTGGCCGAGACCACCGTTGAGCAGCCGGTCGAAGAGACTGAGACCGAGCTCGTCGACATCGAGAGCTACACCACCGAGTCCGACGTCCCCGTCGAGGGTGAGTACACGTCGGAGTCGCTCGCCGGCCGCTTCGGCGACCCGCAGCCCGCCGCCGGCCTGGGCCGTCGCAAGAACGCCATCGCGCGCGTTCGCATCGTGCCCGGCACCGGCAAGTGGAAGGTCAACGGGCGCACGCTTGAGGACTACTTCCCGAACAAGGTCCACCAGCAGGAAGTCAACGAGCCCTTCAAGGTGCTCGAACTCGACGGCCGCTACGACGTCATCGCCCGCATCTCGGGTGGCGGCGTCTCCGGTCAGGCCGGTGCCCTGCGCCTCGGCGTGGCCCGCGCGCTGAACGAGGCCGACGTGGACAACAACCGCGCCGCCCTCAAGAAGGCCGGTTACCTCCGTCGCGACGACCGTGCGGTCGAGCGCAAGAAGGCCGGTCTCAAGAAGGCCCGCAAGGCCCCGCAGTACAGCAAGCGCTAAATCGCGTCTGCTGTCTGTACTCCGAACGCCCCGTCGGCACGCCACTTGTGCCGTCGGGGCGTTCGTTTATCACAGCCGGGGGCGTATAACGGCACAAGACGCTCAAAGGCTTGTGTGATCGGATGAACAGGCATCGTATGCCTGGAATGCAGGACTTCAGCTCTGCGGGACTTCGGCCTCGCAGGACTTTCGCCTTCCTCAGGAGGACAAGTGGGACGACTCTTCGGCACGGACGGCGTGCGCGGTGTCGCCAACGTGGATCTGACGGCCGAGATGGCCCTCGGGCTCTCCGTCGCGGCGGCGCATGTACTCGCCGAGGCGGGCACCTTCGCGGGCCACCGGGCGACGGCCGTGGTCGGACGGGACCCGCGCGCGTCCGGGGAGTTCCTGGAGGCCGCCGTGGTCGCGGGCCTGGCCAGCTCGGGAGTGGACGTACTGCTCGTCGGTGTGCTGCCCACCCCCGCGGTGGCGTATCTCACCGGCGTGCTGGGCGCCGACCTCGGAGTGATGCTCTCCGCGAGCCACAACGCGATGCCCGACAACGGACTGAAGTTCCTCGCGCGCGGCGGGCACAAGCTCGACGACGAGCTGGAGGACCGGATCGAGAAGGTCTACGACGAGCACCGCACCGGCGCCCCCTGGGACCGTCCGACCGGCTCGGGCGTCGGCCGGGTCCGGCACTACAGCGAGGGCTTCGACCAGTACGTCGCCCACCTCATCGGCGTGCTCCCGAACCGGCTCGACGGGCTGAAGATCGTCCTCGACGAGGCGCACGGTGCCGCCGCGCGGGTCTCCCCGGAGGCGTTCTCGCGGGCCGGCGCCGAGGTCATCACGATCGGCACGGATCCCAACGGGCTGAACATCAACGACGGTTGCGGCTCGACCCACCTGGGTCTGCTCAAGGCCGCCGTCGTCGAGCACGGCGCCGACTTCGGCATCGCGCACGACGGTGACGCCGACCGCTGCCTGGCCGTGGACCACACCGGTGAAGAGGTCGACGGGGACCAGATCATGGCCGTGATCGCGCTGGCGATGCGGGAGCGTTCCGCACTGCGCTCCGACACCGTCGTCGCGACCGTCATGTCGAACCTCGGCTTCAAACTGGCCATGGAGCGCGAGGGCCTGACGCTCGTCCAGACCGCGGTCGGCGACCGCTACGTCCTGGAGGAGATGAAGGAGCACGGCTACGCGCTGGGCGGTGAGCAGTCCGGCCACGTCATCATCCTGGACCACGCGACCACGGGCGACGGCACGCTGACCGGCCTGATGCTGGCGGCCCGCGTCGCCGACACGGGCCGCACGCTGAAGGACCTCGCGTCCGTGATGACGCGGCTGCCGCAGGTGCTCATCAATGTGCCGGACGTGGACCGCACACGGGTCGGCACGTCCGCCGACCTGGCGGCGGCTGTCGCCGAGGCGGAGCGTGAACTCGGTTCCACGGGGCGGGTGTTGCTGCGCCCGTCGGGTACCGAGCCGCTGGTGCGCGTGATGGTCGAGGCCGCTGACATCGACCAGGCCCGGTCGGTGGCGGGGCGGTTGGCCGACGCGGTGAAGTCGGCGCTGGGGTAGGTGGGTTGGGCGGATGCCGTCGAGGTGGTGTCCGGTTCAGTGAGTTGAGCTGGTGCCGTGAAGTCGGTGTCCGGTCGGGTGAGCTGAGTCGGGGCTGTTGAGGCGGTGTCCGGTTGGATGAGCTGAGCCGAGTCGATGTTGTGAAGTCGGCGCGCGGCTGAGTGAGTTGGGCGGATGCTGCCGTGAAGTCGACGCCTGGCTAAGTGAGTTGTGTGGTGCGCTCGCGTTGCATCGTCCAGAACCACTTCTGGGCGAGCAGGGTGAGCGTGCCGGCCAGGACGATGCCGCCGAGGTTGGCGAGGAGTTGCCAAGTGGAGCCCCAGGTCTGGGAGTAGTCGCGGTAGCTGAAGGCGACGGCGGCGTTCGCGGCGGCCGGGACGGTTGTCACCGAGATGGCTACGCCGATCAGGGCGCCGGACTTGGCGGAGGTCAGGGACAGGGTGCCCGCGATGCCGGCCAGGAAGGCCACGACGAAGGACATCCAGTCGGGCTTCCAGATGAAGGCGGTGTTGGGGCGGGCGGCCTCCACCATGGACTTCTCGAAGAGCCCGAGGGTGTCCAGCAGCCAGCTGAAGCCCACCGTCAGCACCATGGCCGCCGCGAATCCGGCGAGCAGGGCCCACAGTGACCGCCACACCAGTTGGGGTGCCTTCCGCACCAGCGCCGTCGAGATCCCGGCGAGCGGCCCGAACTCGGGTCCTACGGCCATCGCGCCCACGATCAGGATCGCGTTGTCCAGCATCACACCGCAGGCCGCGAGCATGGTGGCGACGGTCAGGAACGCGACGTAGGTGACGGTGAGGGTGGACTCCTCGTGCGTGGCGTCGGCGAGGTGCTCCCACAGCACGGCGTCCGCGCCCTCGCCGGGTGCGTCGTCCTGGGCCTGGTCGGCCCGCTCCGACAGGGACAGGTCGATGTTCTCGACGGCGATCGAACCGGTGCGGTCCAGTCCCAACTCCCTTAGCGCGCCGATGAGTTCGTCACCGGCCTCGCGGGCGACATCGCACATGACGACGTCGCCGGGCGGGTTGCGGGCGGCGCCGGTCATGACGACGAGGTGTGCGGTGCCGACGGTCGTCTCGATGAGCCGGACCACGTCGTCGGTCCTGTCGGCGGGGGTGATGAGGCGCAGGTGCAGCATGACGCCTTTTTAACAGGCGGCGCGTGTGGGGCTGTGGGTCTGCGGGGTTACAGCTTGCGCAGGCTGAGGCGTCGGACCTTGTGGTCGGTGCCCTTGCGGATGACGAGGGTGGCGCGGCCTCGGGTGGGGGCGATGTTCTCCACCAGGTTGGGCTTGTTGATGGTGCGCCAGAGGGTGCGGGCGTAGTCGACGGCCTCGTCCTCGGAGACCTGGGTGTACTTGCGGAAGTACGAGTCCGGGTTCTGGAACGCGGTGGCGCGCAGCTTGCGGAACCGGTTCAGGTACCAGCGCTCGATGTCCTCGGCGCTCGCGTCGACGTACACACTGAAGTCGAAGTAGTCGGCGAGCCCGACGCGGGTCCGGCCGTCCTTGCCCGGGAGCGCGGGCTGGAGCACGTTGAGCCCCTCGACGATGAGGATGTCGGGGCGGCGGACGGTGAGCCGCTGGTCAGGGACGATGTCGTAGATGAGGTGGGAGTAGACGGGCGCGGTGACCTCGTCCTTGCCGGCCTTGATGTCGGCGACGAAACGGGTGAGCGCGCGGCGGTCGTACGACTCGGGGAAGCCCTTGCGCGACATGAGCCCGCGCGCCTCCAGGTCCCGGGTGGGCAGCAGGAACCCGTCGGTGGTGACCAGCTCGACACGGGGGTGTTCGGGCCAGCGGGAGAGCAGCGCCTGGAGGAGCCGGGCGACGGTCGATTTCCCTACGGCCACCGACCCCGCGACGCCTATGACGAACGGGGTGCCGGACTGGGAGCCCTGCTCGCCCAGGAAGGTGTTCAGCGCGTTTCTCAGGCCGTCCGTGGCGCCGACGTAGAGGTTGAGGAGTCTGGACAGCGGGAGGTAGATGTCACGCACCTCGTCGAGGTCGATGACATCGCCCAGGCCGCGCAGCTTCTCGACCTCCTCGGCGGTGAGCGGCAGCGGCGTCTTGTCGCGCAGCGCGCTCCACTCGGCTCGGGTGAGGTCGACGTAGGGAGTCGCCTCCGGCTTGTGCCGGTGGGCGCTCCGGGGCATCGGGGAGACCGGAGAGATCACAGTCCATTGTTAACGGAGTTTGAACGGGGTGGCGGGTGGGGTGCGTCACGCCGGGTGTCCGGACGCTTTATCAGGCCCTTCGGCCGGTGGCCGTAATTTCCGAAATCGGGCACGGAGTGCCGTGTTCGGGTGGGGTTCGGCGCCTAGGCTGCGGCGCATGTGCGGAATCGTGGGATACGTGGGGTCGCAGTCGGCGCTTGATGTGGTGATGGCCGGGCTGAAGCGGCTGGAGTACCGGGGGTACGACTCGTCGGGGGTCGCCGTGCTCGCGGACGGGGGGCTGGCGGCGGTGAAGAAGGCGGGGAAGCTCGTCAATCTGGAGAAGGAACTGGTCGACCACCCGCTGCCGGCGGGGTCGACGGGCATCGGGCACACGCGCTGGGCCACGCACGGCGGGCCGACGGACGCGAACGCCCATCCGCATCTCGACAACGCGGGGCGGGTCGCGGTCGTCCACAACGGCATCATCGAGAACTTCGCCTGTCTGCGGGCCGAGTTGGCGGAGCGCGGGCACGATCTCGCCTCCGACACGGACACCGAGGTGGTCGCGCATCTGCTGGCCGAGGAGTTCTCGGGGTGCGCGGATCTGGCGGAGGCGATGCGGCTGGTGTGCCGGCGGCTGGAGGGCGCGTTCACGCTGGTCGCCGTGCACGCGGACGAGCCGGATGTGGTCGTGGGCGCGCGGCGGAACTCGCCGCTCGTGGTCGGGGTGGGGGAAGGGGAGGCCTTCCTCGCCTCCGACGTCGCCGCGTTCATCGCCCACACGCGTTCCGCGATCGAGCTGGGGCAGGACCAGGTCGTCGAGCTGCGGCGGGACGGGGTGACCGTCACCGGGTTCGACGGGGCTCCGGCCGAGGTGCGTTCGTACCACGTCGACTGGGACGCGTCCGCCGCGGAGAAGGGCGGCTACGACTACTTCATGCTCAAGGAGATCGCCGAGCAGCCGAAGGCGGTCGCCGACACGTTGCTGGGGCGGATCGATGCGGCGGGCCTGCTCTCGCTGGATGAAGTCCGCATCCCCGTGCATGAGTTGAGGGAGATCGACAAGGTCGTCATCGTCGCGTGCGGTACGGCCTTCCACGCCGGGCTGATCGCCAAGTACGCCATCGAGCACTGGACGCGGATTCCGTGCGAGGTGGAGCTGGCGAGCGAGTTCCGGTACCGGGATCCGATCCTGGGCGCGCGGTCTCTGGTCATCGCCATCTCCCAGTCCGGCGAGACGATGGACACGCTGATGGCGCTACGGCACGCGAGGGAGCAGGGCTCGAAGGTGCTGGCCATCTGCAACACCAACGGGTCGACGATTCCCCGTGAGTCGGACGCGGTGCTGTACACGCATGCCGGGCCCGAGGTCGCCGTAGCGTCGACGAAGGCGTTTCTGACGCAGTTGGTGGCGTGTTATCTGGTCGCGCTGTATCTCGGTCAGGTGCGGGGCACGAAGTGGGGGGACGAGATCCAGGCCGTCATCCGGGACCTGTCGCAGATCTCCGGGGAGGTCGAGCGGGTGCTGGAAACGATGGAGCCGGTACGGGAGTTGGCGCGGTCGGTGGCGTCGAAGAACACCGTGCTGTTCCTGGGCCGGCATGTCGGATACCCGGTGGCTCTTGAAGGTGCCCTGAAGCTCAAGGAGTTGGCGTACATGCACGCCGAGGGCTTCGCGGCGGGGGAGTTGAAGCACGGGCCCATCGCGCTGATCGAGGAGGGGATGCCGGTCGTTGTCGTGGTTCCGTCGTCGCGCGGGCGGTCGGTTATCCACGACAAGATCGTGTCCAACATCCAGGAGATCCGGGCGCGGGGCGCGATGACCATCGTGATCGCGGAGGAGGGGGACGAGACGGTCGTCCCGTACGCCGATCACCTGATCCGGATCCCGGCCACGCCCACGTTGCTCCAACCGCTTGTCGCGACCGTGCCGTTGCAGGTGTTCGCCTGTGAGTTGGCCACGGCTCGGGGGAATGAAGTGGATCAGCCTCGGAACCTGGCGAAGTCGGTGACCGTGGAGTGAGGGCGGCCCTGGCCGGGGAGTCGGAGGGCTTCCGCCAGTTGGACGCTGTTGGCGAATCCGGTGCGGCCGGGCTACCTCTCCGAAAAAGTGTGACACTTCCGGGGAAAGTGTCACACTTTTTCAGGTGTGCATGGGGGCTGCGGCGTGCTGACGCGATTGGCCAACAGTGTCCAGAGCTCGTCGTGCGGGAGTTCGGGGACCCTGTTGGAGAAGATGGCTCGGGCGTAGTCCTCCGTCTGTAGTGGTCCTGGTACGAACAGTCGGCTGCCAAGGCCGGAGACCGGTATTTCAGGCTGGTCGCGCTTCGCTGAAAGCGTGCTGAGGGCGTCGTGAAACCCGGTGCGCGCAGGCTCTGTTGCAGAAGGAAGCCGATGCAGAACTGACGAACCCAGGAGCACATCACCATGGGCATCAACCTCACCGACCAGGACAAGCTCACCCTCCGTACCGCCGCGTACGGTGCCATCACGCTCATGGCCGCCGCCGGTGCCACCACCGGCTCGCCGCACCGGATCGCCACCCAGGGCAGCCTCGCCCTGGCCTCGGCGACCGGGCCGGTCGGGTACGTGCTCGCCGAGAACACGAAGATCCCGAACCTGAACGGCAAGTCCGTGGCCGAGATCGCCGATCAGGTGCTGCCGGCCCTCACCACCGCCATGAGCCTGCTCAAGAAGCAGGACCCGGCCGAGGCCGACAACTTCCGCGGCACCGTCCTCGTCGCCCTCGAAGCGGCCGTACGGCCCAAGAAGGGCGAGCCCGGCCCGGTCATGCTGGAGATGGTCCGCAAGATCACCGGAGCCCTCGACGCCGCCTGAGCCCGGTGACCACGGTCATCACGGTCGTCGCATGCGGCGTGTCATGTACAGCGTGCGGACGACCGCGAGCAGCGGGATCTCGAAGAGGAGGACGACGAGGACGACACCCCAGTCCGGGTTGGACTCGGTCAACTCGTCGGCGATCGTGACTGCGCCGAGCACGCCCCACACGGCCGCCAGCATGCCGAGCAGCCAGATGGCGATGGTCCAGCCCCAGGTCGCCTGGCCGGAGTCCTTGGACCGCTCGGTATCCGGCGTTGCCTCCCGCGGCTGCGGGATGCGCTCCGGAGCGCGGGCCGGCAGCCGTACCACCGCCGCCTCCGGTACCGCCGCGTCGATCGTCGCGATCCGGTCCGGGGTCACGTCGAGGTACAACGTCGGTTCCACGGTGACCGCGAAGCCGTCGGGGCCCGTGAGGCCGCGGGCTCCGTCGGGGCGGGTGGTCATCGCCACGCAGGTGTCGTAGGGGACGGTCACCGCGCCGCGCGGGGTCGTGACGCTCACGCCCTCCTCGCCGATGACCAGCGTGACGTTCTCGTTCTCCAGGGACTGGTGGCGGCTTCCCGCGACCGTGGTCCCGGAGTACTGCGGGGCCAGGGTCAGGCCCGCCCAGTCGACGCCCCGGTGGCCCGGGACCTGGAGCAGAGCGGACGCCCACGCCTCGCGGGCCACCTCGCGCAGGTCCGCGACCGTGACCGCCTCCAACTCGGCCCGGTGCTCGGCGGGGGAGAGGACGCGGTGGCCGAGGAGGAGGTTCAGGGCGTACCCGGGGAGGGAGGATGCGGCGAAGTCCGGGACGTCGTACATCTTGAGCTTCTTGCCGCGGACGGAGTCCAGTTCGGACTGTGCGATGGTGCCGTTGCGGAGGCGCGCGAGGGTGTCGACGAAGCCGCCGACCACCGCGTCCTGCTTCGTCGGCAGCGCGTCGGCGTACGCGGTGAGCGTGGCGAAGTCGGCGTCGCGCGGGGTGTAGTCGGCCTCCGCCGAGTAGGAGTATCCGCCCTCCTGGCGCAGGTCCTGGAAGAGCGCCCGGCCCAGGACGTCCGCGAACACGGTGGCCGCCGTGGACCGTCGTACGACCGCCGTCAGGACCACCTGGCCGTCCTCGCCGCAGATGTACGCGGGGGTCGTCGGGAGGGCGCTCGTCGCCGTGGGCGCCGGGTGACGGGTGCCTGTCGGCAGGGTGAGGTCCAGGCCGTCCGGGACGGACTCGCTCGTGATCCACAGGACCGCGTTCTCCCGGGTGAAACGGGTCCGCGCCCACTCGCCGACCTGGTCGGGTGTCACGCCCCAGGTCCCCAACTCGTTGTAGCTGGACAGTCCGTAGCCCTGAGCGCCGTAACGCCAGAGCGGGAGCTGGGAGTTGGCGCCGTTCTGGCGGCCCGCGGCCTCCGTGCGCAGGATCTCCCGCTCGGTGTCCAGCCGCGCCAGCGGCAGTTCGCGCAGGGCCGCGCAGACACTGTTGAGATGCGCTACGACCTCTTCCTCGTCGCCGGTCGCGTGGAAGAGGGTGTACGCGTTCGCCGTCGCGCCGTTGTAGTGCAGGTCGGTCAACTGCAGCCGGTGCAGGGCCAGATGCTCGACGAGATGGGTGAGCCCGGCCGTCGCCAGGGTCTCGTCGGCGCGGCCCACCCGGAAGAAGAGGCCGGCCGTGACCTCGCCGCCCTGGCGCGGGGCGTAGAGCGTGGGAACGCCCTGGGTGGTCGTGCAGCCGATCAGGCCGGCGAGGGCCTCCGGCGCGAACTCGGTGGTCTTCATCGTCGGCTCCCCCTAGAGCGTCGCGAGCGCGGACTTGCGGTACTTCACGAACGCGGCCTTCCAGCCGGGCAGGTACTGCCACTGGTACTCGCTCACCCGGTCTTCGAGGGAGACGAAGTGCGCGGCCGCGTCCTTGACATGGCCGCCGATCGAGAAGGCCAGGGCGAACGCGCTGTCCGCCGCGATCCAGCTCCACCCGGGGGCGTAGTCCGGGTGCAGCACGGACTTCCGCGCGGCGGCCCGCAGTTCGTCGCGGACGGAGACGCTCCGCATGTACGTGCGCTGCTCCACGCCGTCCAGTTCCGCCCAGTGCTCGATGTGCGCCTCGGCGACCAGCGCCCCGGCGTGCGAACCGGCAGGGGCCGCGGCCACGCACTCCCGCGCGAAGGAGTGCGCGTCCTCCCAGGAACCGCTCCACTTGGGGCACACCTGCTGGAGCAGCTGGGACTGCGCGCGGAAGTGGTGGGGGTGGTGGGCGGAGAGACGGTCGTAGCGGCGGCGGGCCTCGGTCTGTCCGAGTTCCAGGCCGCGGGCGGTGAGCAGCCGGGCGGTCCAGGCGGCGGCGTTGCCGGGCTGCTCGGCGCACACGTCGATCAGCAGCAGCTCGGCCCGCCGCAGCCAGTCGTGGAACTGGCCGAACTGGTCGCGCGAGACGTGCTCCGCGCGGGCGCGGCTGCGGATGGCCCAACCGATGCGGATGTAGCGCTCGGCGAGGAGGGTACGGGGGAGGGGGTCGGCGGGGTGCTCGGCCGCCGCCCGCTCCAGGTAGGTCTCCACGCCGTCCAGGCCTGCGAGTTGGCCTGACGCGAAGGACATCTTTTCTACGGAGTTCTCCACCGGGTTCTCGACCGGGTTCTCGGTCGGGTCAAGGGTGGTGAAGAAGGCCTGCGTTGCCTGCCAGTCGCCTGCCTGGGCCGCGTCCCGTAGCGGGGTGAGGTCGGGCAGCGTGGTGAACGGGTCCGTGACCGGTTCCGACAGGGCTACGGGTCTTTCGTCGTCGTCGGTCGTCGTGCTGGTGGTGGTCATGCTCCGCCCCCCTGGCGAATCCTGAACCCACGGCGCGTCTACTGGCCCCCCAGGGCGCGCGAACGTGAGTGGTGTCATGCGAGTTGCCGCAGGTTAGCAGCCGTCTGTGACAGGCGGGACGGGGGTGGGCGCGGTCGTAGGGTGCTCGGCATGAGCATCATCGGGGTTGGTATCGATGTGGCCGAGATCGACCGGTTCGCGGCGTCGCTGGCGCGTACGCCGGGGATGGCTCGGCGGCTGTTCCTGGACAGTGAGTTGTTGTTGCCGAGTGGGGAGCGGCGGGGGGCGGCCTCTCTCGCTGCGCGGTTTGCGGCGAAGGAGGCGGTGGCGAAGGCGTTGGGGGCGCCGGCCGGGCTGCACTGGACGGATGCGGAGGTGTACGTCGAGGAGAGTGGGCGGCCTCGGTTGCGGGTCACCGGGACCGTCGCGGCTCGGGCGGCCGAGTTGGGGGTGCGGTCTTGGCATGTTTCGTTGAGCCATGACGCGGGGGTGGCCTCGGCTGTGGTGATCGCGGAGGGGTGACGGGGTGGGGGGCGTACGGCCTCGGCTTCGCCTTCGGCCTCTTTTGTTTCCCGCCCGTGCTGCCCGTACAGCTTTCGTTGTCGGGGGCGGGGTGGCCCCTGCGGGGGTAGATCGCCGTTGGCGGCTGCCTGTTCCGTCGGGTGCGCGGGTGCGGTCTCGGTTGCTTACGGGGCAGACTCGAACGTATGCGTACTGCGTACAGCGTGGAGACGGTAAGGGCCGCCGAGCGACGGCTGATGGCGCGGGTTCCGGAGGGTGCGCTCATGCAGCGGGCCGCTGCCGGACTGGCCGTTGTCTGTGCCCAGTTGGTGGGGCGGGTCTACGGCAGTCGGGTCGTGCTGCTGGTGGGGAGTGGGGACAACGGGGGTGATGCCCTGTATGCGGGGGCTCGGCTTGCGCGGCGGGGGGCCGGGGTTGTGGCTGTGCTGCTTGCGCCCGAGCGCACCCATGCCGGCGGGCTTGCGGCGCTGCTGCGGGCCGGCGGTCGTAGCGTCGCGCCCGGTGAAGCCGAGGGACTGCTTCTCCGTGCCGACCTTGTTCTCGACGGGATCGTCGGGATCGGCGGCAAGGGCGGGTTGCGGCCCGAAGCCGCGCGGCTGGCCGGGCTTGCCTCGGAGGCGCGGGGGGTTGTCGTCGCCGTTGATCTGCCCAGCGGGGTCGACGCGGACAGCGGGGAGGTGCGGGGGGCTGCCGTGCGCGCCGATGTCACCGTCGCCTTTGGGGCGCACAAGCCCGGGTTGTTGATCGATCCCGCGCGGGAGTACGCCGGGGCCGTGCGGCTTGTCGATATCGGGCTGGGGGGTGAACTGCCTGGTGAGGCTGCGCTGGAGGCACTCCAACACGCGGACGTGGCGCGGCTGTTGCCCGTGCCGGGGGCAGAGAGCGACAAGTACCGGCGTGGAGTCGTCGGGATCGCCGCCGGGTCCGGGCGGTATCCGGGGGCCGCTGTGCTCGCTGTCGCCGGGGCCTTGCGGGGTGGGGCGGGGGCGGTGCGGTATGTCGGGCCGGCCTCTGACGCGGTGATCGCCCGGTTTCCTGAGGTGCTGGTGTCGGAGGGCGGGCCGCTCAAGGCCGGGCGGGTGCAGGCCTGGGTCGTGGGGCCCGGGGGTGGTGATGACGCCTCGACCGTGGCTGACGTGGTGACCGCTGATGTGCCTGTGCTCATTGATGCGGACGGGTTGCGGCTGGTCGACGCGGATGCCGTGCGGGGGCGGCGGGCGCCGACGTTGATGACTCCTCATGCGGGGGAGGCGGCTGCGTTGCTCGGGGTTCCTCGGGGGGACGTTGAGGGGGCTCGGTTGGAATCCGTGCGGGAGTTGGCCGGGCGGTATGGGGCGACCGTGTTGTTGAAGGGGTCGACCACGCTTGTCGCCGACTCGGGGGGTGGGGCTGTGCGGGTCAATGCGACGGGCACGGGGTGGCTGGCTACGGCGGGGAGCGGGGACGTGTTGTCGGGGCTCTGCGGGTCGTTGTTGGCGGCGGGGTTGTCGGCGTTCGACGCGGGGAGTGTGGGGGCGTATCTGCATGGGCTGGCGGGGAGGTTGGCCGCGGACGGGGCGCCTGTGGGGGCGCATGATGTGGCTGAGGCGGTTCGGGTTGCCTGGCGGGATGTGCGGGGCTGATTTTTCTCGCCCCCGCCGCCCCTACCCGTCCCATCACTGGGGGCTGCCGCCCCCAGACCCCCGCTTCGGCCTGAACGGCCTCGTCCTCAAACGCCGGACGGGCTGGTAGTGAATGCTCGGCAATAAGGGTGACCCCTCCGCGCGGCACCCGCCTCCCGGTGTACCGTCGCGTTTCTCTGATCGCATGATCAGTACACGAATCGCGCACAGAAGTATCGCGGTGCTGCTCACCGCGGTGATCGCTCTCCCCGTCGGGGCCGGTAGTGCCTGGGCGGACGGGCCGGTGCCGCCGGCGGCGGGGCCGGGGGAGACCGAGTTGGTGCCGGGGGTGCCGCCGGGGCCGTATCAGCCGTGGCAGATCGATACGCCGGATCAGGCGCTTCCGCCGGAGGTGTACACGCCCACCGCCGAGGAAGACCGGGTCGAGCCGCGCGACGCTGCCGTGGGGACCTACGCGCTCGTCGAGTACGTGCCCATCGCGGACGCCGTCGCCAAGGTGAGCTGCAGCAAGCAGACCGGGCCGTATCAGCGGGGCGTCGAACGCTGGCTGAAGCTCAAGGTGGACGGGAAGCAGTCGGGCCGCGACTGCACGGCCATCCGTGCCTTTCAGAAGAAGCAGGGCATCAAGCCCGCTATCGGGTTCGCCGGGCCTGTCACCTGGGCTCGTATGCAGCTGATCGGTGCCAAGAAGAATCCGAACGCCGCCCGGAAATGCCCTGTCCGCTCGTACCGCGTCGCCTGTGTCGATCTCGACCGGCAGCTCACCTGGGTGCAGAAGGGGAAGAAGGTCGTCTTCGGGCCCGTGCCCATGCGCAGTGGGCGGACCGGTCACGTGACGCGGGGCGGTTGGCACAAGATCTACTGGAAGCACAAGAACCACTGGTCGACGCTCTACAACAGCCCTATGCCGTATGCCCAGTTCTTCGACGGCGGCATCGCCTTCCACGCCGTCTACGGCAGCATCTACACCACCGTCGGCTCCTGGGGCTGCGTCAATCTGCGGCTGGCCGACGCCCGCAAGCTCTGGGGTGTCCTCAAGAAGGGCGACCGTGTGTACGTGTGGGGGCACCGGCCCGGGAACTAGCGAACAAGGAGGGCTCAGAGGGGGTGTCAGTCCCCTCTGAGACACTGGGGGTGCCATGAATGAGACAGCGACACAGCCCACCGCACCGTTGCGCGCCCGCGCCGAGATCGATCTGGGCGCCCTGCGGGCCAATGTGCGGACCCTGCGCGCCCTCGCGCCGGGCGCGGCCCTCATGGCCGTGGTGAAGTCCGACGCCTACGGCCATGGGGCGGTGCCCTGTGCGCGTGCCGCCGTGGAGGGCGGGGCCACCTGGCTCGGTACTGCCACGCCCGAGGAAGCGCTTGACCTGCGGGCGCGCGCCGGGCTGCCCGACGGCGTGCGGATCATGTGCTGGCTGTGGACCCCGGGCGGGCCCTGGCGGGAGGCCATCGAGGCCGACCTCGATGTGTCCTTGAGCGGGATGTGGGCCTTGGAGGAGGTCGTCGCGGCCGCTCGCGCTGTCGGGCTTCCCGCGCGCGTGCAGCTCAAGGCCGATACCGGGCTGGGTCGTAATGGGTGCCAGCCTGGTGATGACTGGGCCGAGCTCGTCGGGGGTGCTCTCCGCGCGGAGGCCGACGGGCTTCTCCGTATTACCGGGCTCTGGTCCCACCTCGCCTGCGCCGACGAACCCGGGCATCCCTCCATCGATGCCCAACTCGCCCTCTTCCGCGAGATGGTGGCGTACGCGGAAGAGCGTGGGGTGCGGGCTGAAGTGCGGCACATCGCCAACTCGCCTGCCACGCTCACCCGTTCCGACTCGCACTTCGATCTCGTCCGGACGGGCATCGCCGTCTACGGCATCTCCCCCAGCCCTGAGGTGGGGTCCTCGGCCGACTTCGGGCTGCGGCCGGTGATGTCCCTGAAGGCGTCCGTCGCGCTGGTGAAGCAGGTGCCGGGCGGGCACGGGGTCAGTTACGGGCATCACTACGTCACCCCGGGCGTGACCACCCTCGGACTCATCCCCGTCGGGTACGCGGACGGCATCCCGCGGCACGCCTCCGGTACCGGGCCGGTGCTCGTCGGCGGGAAGTGGCGGACCGTCGCGGGACGGGTCGCCATGGACCAGTTCGTCGTGGACCTGGGTGGGGACGAGCTGGAGGCCGGGGCGGAGGCGGTTCTGTTCGGGGCCGGTGATCGCGGTGAGCCAACCGCCGAGGACTGGGCGCAGGCCGCCGGAACCATCGCGTACGAGATCGTGACCCGCATCGGAACACGCGTTCCCCGCGTCTACGTCAATGAGGTCGCCGGTGAGGGCGGTTCCGGGGGCGGTCCCAAGGTCGTCCCCGAGGTCATCCCCGAGGTCATCCCCGGGTATGAGGGAGACGACGTAGCGCAGGGTCTTGACGTGAAGAGGAGCGGCACGTGAGCGAGAGCAGTGCGGAGGCGGTTGCCGCGGTCGCCTCCGCCGCCGCGGGGGCGGGCGGGAACTGGCGGAAGGTCACCGGTATCGCCGGTGCCGCGATAGGTGTGATCGCCGCCGGGGCCGCGGCCGGTGTCGCCATAGAGCGGATGACCGTCGGGCGCGGGATGCGCGAGCGGGCCCGGCTGGCGCTCGACTCCACCGGGCCGTACGGCTCGCTGCGCGGCACCCCCGGTACGGCCCGGGCCGACGACGGTACCGAGCTGTACTACGAGGTCGACGACATCGAGCCGGAGGTCGCCGTCACGCCCAAGCGGCGACGGCTCTTCGGGCGGAAGGCACCGGCTCCCGTCACCGTCGTCTTCAGTCACGGGTACTGCCTGAACCAGGACTCCTGGCACTTCCAGCGGGCCGCCCTGCGCGGGGTCGTACGGACCGTGCACTGGGACCAGCGCAGCCATGGGCGTTCCGCGCGCGGGGTGGCGCAGCTGGAAGACGACATGCCGCTCACCATCGACCAGTTGGGGCGCGACCTGAAGGCCGTGATCGACGCGGCCGTGCCCGAGGGGCCGATCGTGCTCGTTGGGCACTCCATGGGCGGCATGACGGTGATGGCCCTCGCCGACCAGTACCCCGACCTGATCCGCGACCGGGTCGTCGCCACGGCCTTCGTCGGTACGTCCTCCGGGCGGCTCGGCGAGGTCAACTTCGGGCTGCCCGTCGCCGGGGTCAACGCGGTACGGCGGGTGCTGCCCGGTGTGCTGAAGGCGCTCGGGCAGCAGGCCGCGCTGGTGGAGCGGGGACGGCGGGCCACCGCCGATCTGTTCGCCGGGATCATCAAGCGGTACTCGTTCGCTTCGCGGGACGTCGATCCGGCGGTCGCGCGGTTCGCCGAGCGGATGATCGAGGGGACGCCCATCGACGTCGTGGCCGAGTTCTATCCGGCCTTCACCGACCACGACAAGACGGCCGCCCTCACCCACTTCAAGGACATGCCCGTGCTCGTGCTCGCCGGGATCGGCGATCTCGTCACGCCCAGTGAGCACAGCGAGGCCATCGCCGACCTGCTGCCGGACGCCGAGCTGGTGCTCGTGCCGGACGCCGGGCACCTGGTCATGCTGGAGCACCCCGAAGTGGTGACGGACCGCCTCGCCGACCTGCTCACCCGCGCGGGTGCCGTGCCGGCAGGGGCTACCGTAAGTGGCTATGGAAGCACCAGCAGCACCGCACAACGCGGCTGAGCCCCTGTCCGTCTCCCTCACCGTCAACTCCCCCGAGCGCATGCGGGAGTTGGGGCGCCGCCTCGCCGAACTGCTGCGCGCGGGCGACCTCGTGATGCTCACGGGCGAGCTGGGCGCCGGCAAGACGACACTCACCCGGGGACTGGGGGAGGGGCTCGGGGTCCGCGGCGCGGTCACCTCGCCGACCTTCGTGATCGCCCGGGTGCATCCCTCGCTCGGTGAGGGGCCGCCGCTTGTGCATGTCGACGCGTATCGCCTGGGCGGCGGGCTCGACGACATGGAGGACCTCGACCTCGATGTCTCGCTGCCCGAGTCCGTGATCGTCGTGGAGTGGGGCGAGGGCAAGGTCGAGGAGTTGACCGACGACCGGCTGTCGCTCGTGATCCACCGGGCGGTCGGGGATACGACCGACGAGGTGCGGCATGTGACTGTCACCGGGCTCGGGCAGCGGTGGGCCGCGGTGGAACTGGGCGTGCTCGGCGGCTGACCGGGGGGTGCGAGGGGTGTGGGTTCCGACAAGGTGTCGGCAAGATGTTGCGTTCCGGGTCTCGCGCGTGGTCACATGGTATCCAGTTCGTAGTTAGGTCTACCTAACTACGTCTGCCCCCGGCTCCCAGGAGGCGTCCATGTCGGCTTCAGAGAACCAGTGTGAGCAGGCGCGGCGGTATGCGTTCGCCGGGGTGTCCATGCGGGAGCTGTTGGCGGCGGGGGACGCGGCGCTGGCCGTTTCGACGCCTCCTCGCGCGCCGGAGCCGGTGGAGGTGCCGGGCGAGCAGCGTCAGCGTAAAGCGGCGTAGTCGTCCGTCTGCGGGCGCGTCGTGGCTGGTCGCGCAGTTCCCCGCGCCCCCTGTTGGGTTGCGCTGCCCCCAGTTGAATTGCTCAGCGGATTACGACGATGCTCTGCCCGATCGTCGCGAACTCCCACATTGCCGCGCCGTCCTCGGGCGACTCGCGGATGCCGCCCGACTTGTTCATGGGGTCGGGGGCGTCCGTCGCGCCGCTGACCGCCGCGCTGAAGCCGATGGCGACGTTGTCCGCGTTGGTGAAACGGACGACGTGCTGGATGGGGGTGCCGTCGGTGCCGGTGATGGCGTTCGAGCGGGAGGTGACCGGATAGGTGCCCGTGGGCGGGTCCACCGTGCCGGGGGTGACCTTGAACGTGCGGTTGACCTTGTTGTTCTCGGCGACCAGCCACACCCGGTCGTCGTCCACCGAGTACACGACCCGCTCGCCCTTGCCGGAGCCGGCGGGCAGCGCGGCGGGGTTCTTCTTGTCGCGCGGGGCCTTCGAGGTGGCGACCGCCGCGGGTGAGGCGCTCGCGCGGGCCTTGTCCGCCAGCCCGGGCGGGACGGTCGCCGATGCCTGATAGGCGAGGAAACCGACCGTGGCGACGGCCGCCACGGTGAGCCCGGCCACGATTCCCGAGCTGCTGCCGGCCATCAGCGCCCACCTCCGCGTCTCATACGTCTACGTCCTGTGACGGTGCCTCGTACAGCCCCGTACGGCCCCGTACGTCCCGTAAGTCCGGTGACCCTAGGTGACCGTAGCAGCCGGGGCCGGGCCGACCGGGGCGGCCGTGCTCGCGGCGCCGGAGCCGTAGGCTGTTTGCGTGCTCTTGCTCGCTCTGGATACCGCCACCCCCGCCGTCACCGTCGCCCTGCACGACGGCGAGGCCGTCATCGCCTCGTCGAGTCAGGTGGACGCGCGCCGCCACGGTGAGCTGCTGCTCCCGGCCGTCGACCACGTGCTCGCCGACGCGGGGCTCACGCTCGACGCCGTCACGGGAATCGTCGTGGGCATCGGCCCCGGCCCCTACACCGGGCTGCGCGTCGGCCTGATGACCGCCGACACCTTCGGACTCGCGCTCGGCGTGCCCGTGCACGGTGTGTGCACCCTGGACGGCCTCGCCTACGCCGCCGACCTCGACGGCCCCTTCGTCGTCGCCACGGACGCGCGGCGCAAGGAGGTCTACTGGGCGCGCTACGCCGACTCCCGCACCCGCCTCACCGACCCGGCCGTGGACCGGCCCGCCGACATCGCCGAGCAGGTGGCCGGAGTGCCCGCCGTCGGCGCCGGCGCGCTGCTCTACCCGGACACCTTCCCGTCCGCCCACGAGCCGGAGCACGTGTCCGCCGCCGCGCTCGCCTCGCTGGCCGTCGAGAGACTCGCGGCGGGTGTCGAACTGCCCGCGCCCCGGCCGCTGTACCTGCGCCGTCCCGACGCCCAGGTGCCCAAGAACTACAAGGTGGTCACCCCCAAGTGACCGAATCCCTGAGCCCTCGGCTGCGCGAGATGCGCTGGTGGGACATCGACCCCGTGCTGGAACTGGAGAAGGACCTCTTCCCCGAGGACGCCTGGTCCCGGGGCATGTTCTGGTCCGAACTGGCGCATGCGCGGGGGGCGGAGGCGACCCGGCGGTACCTGGTGGCCGAGGCGGACGGTGCGGAGACCGGGAGCGGTGTGCGGGTCATCGGCTACGCCGGTCTCGCCACCGCCGGCGACCAAGCCGACATCCAGACCATCGCCGTCGCCCGCGACCACTGGGGCACCGGTCTCGGCTCCACCCTCCTCACCGAACTCCTCAGCGCGGCAAGCGAGTTCGAGTGCGCCGAGGTCATGCTCGAATGCCGCGTCGACAACGTCCGCGCGCAGAAACTGTACGAGCGCTTCGGCTTCGCCCCGATCGGATTCCGGCGCGGCTACTACCAGCCGGGCAACGTCGACGCCCTGGTGATGCGCCTGACCACAGATCCCGACAGCAGCTCCGCTGCGGGGTCACCTTCCGTACAAGGAACCGAGATCCATGACTGACTCACGCGACGAGCCCCTCGTCCTGGGCATCGAGACCTCCTGCGACGAGACCGGCGTCGGCATCGTCCGCGGCACCACCCTGCTGGCGGACGCGATCGCGTCCAGCGTCGACGAGCACGCCCGCTTCGGCGGGGTCGTACCGGAGGTGGCGTCCCGCGCCCACCTGGAGGCGATGGTCCCGACGATCCAGCGCGCGCTGAAGGACGCGGGGGTGAGCGCGCGGGACCTGGACGGCATCGCGGTCACGGCCGGGCCCGGCCTCGCCGGCGCCCTGCTGGTCGGCGTCTCGGCGGCCAAGGCGTACGCCTACGCGCTCGGCAAGCCCCTCTACGGCGTCAACCACCTCGCCTCCCACATCTGCGTGGACCAGCTCGAACACGGCCCGCTCCCGGAACCGACGATGGCGCTCCTGGTGTCCGGCGGCCACTCCTCCCTCCTCCTCTCCTCGGACATCACCTCGGACGTACGGCCGCTGGGCGCGACGATCGACGACGCGGCGGGCGAGGCCTTCGACAAGATCGCCCGCGTCCTGAACCTCGGTTTCCCGGGCGGGCCGGTCATCGACCGGTACGCGAAGGAGGGCGACCCCAAGGCGATCACGTTCCCGCGCGGCCTGACCGGGCCCCGCGACCCGGCGTACGACTTCTCCTTCTCCGGGCTGAAGACGTCCGTGGCCCGCTGGATCGAGGCGAAGCGGGCGGCGGGCGAGGACGTGCCGGTGCGCGACGTGTCGGCGTCCTTCCAGGAGGCCGTCGTCGACGTCCTGACCCGCAAGGCCGTACGCGCCTGCAAGGACGAGGGCGTCGACCACCTGATGATCGGCGGCGGCGTCGCCGCCAACTCCCGCCTGCGCGCCCTGGCCGCGGAACGCTGCGAGGCCGCAGGCATCCGCCTCCGCGTCCCGCGCCCCAAGCTGTGCACGGACAACGGCGCGATGGTCGCCGCACTGGGCGCGGAAATGGTCGCGCGGAACCGGGTCCCCTCGGACTGGGACCTGTCCGCGGACTCCTCCCTCCCGGTGACGGACCCGCACGTCCCCGGCCACTCCCACGATCACGACCACGTGCACGAGGTCAGCAAGGAGAACCTGTACTCGTGACGACGGTCGCGTTGATGTGGGAGGCCCGGGCGACGGACGGGCGAGGGGCCGAACTCCTCGCCTGGGCGCGAGCACAGCGACTTCCCGCCGAGCCGCTGCGCCGGGAGTTCCTGCGCGCACCCCAGGACCGGGTGCTCGTCATCACCTGGTGGGACGCGGAGTACGACGCGGACCTGCCCGAACTGCCCGAGCCGGGCGGGGAGTTGGTGACCCGGGCGGTGCATCGGTGGCGGTTCGAGTCGGTGGGCGGGTAACGGCGGTTTTCACCCCTCCCCGCGCACCTCCGTCTCGCACCGCAGCCGCCGCTCCGCCCCCACCACCCGCACGGGACCCGTCAGCGTCACCCGTGTCGTATGCCGCACCTCCGCGCTGGAAACCCCCAACCTCAGTTCCAGTACGCCCGGTTCGACCACCCGGCGGCCCGAGCGGTCCGTGAACGCCGACAGGTCGGCGTGGAAGGGGAAGGTCACCCGTGTCGCCTCGCCGGGGGCCAACTCCAGTCGCCGGTAACCGATCAGGCGGACGTCCGGGCGGGTCACCGAGGCGACCGGGTCGTGGAGGTAGAGCTGGACGATCTCCGTGCCGGGGCGGTCGCCGGTGTTGCGGACGGTGACGGGCAGGTCGTAGAAGCCGGCCGTGTCGATCTCCAACTCCCTCTCCAACTCCCCTGATTCGGCGGGCTCCCACTCGAACGTCGTGTACGAGCGGCCGTGGCCGAAGGGGTACAGCGGGGTCGGGTCCAGGCTGCTGACCTCGTCGGCCAGGCCCAGCGGAGGCTGGAGGTACGTCCACGGCTGGCCGCCCGGTGCGTGCGGGACGCTCACCGGGAGGCGGCCGGACGGGTTGACGCGGCCCGACAGCACTCCCGCCACTGCCGGGCCGCCTTCCTCCCCAGGGAAGAACGCCTGGACCACCGCGCCCAGTTGGCCGTGCCAGCGGCCCAGCGCGTAGGGGCGGCCGGTCAGGAGGACCAGGACCACCGGGACGCCCGTCGAGACCAGGGCGTCCAGCAAATCTGCCTGTACGCCGGGTAGTTGGAGGTCCGCCACATCGCAGCCCTCGCCCGACGTGCCGCTTCCGAACAGGCCCGCGCGGTCGCCGAGTACCGCCACGCACACGTCCGCCTCCGCCGCCCGCGCCACCGCCTCCTCGAAACCCGAGGTGTCCGGGCAGGAGACGTCGCACCCCTCCGCGAACGTCACCTTGGCGTCCGGGAGTTCGGCCCGGAGCGACTCCAACAGCGTCGGGATCTCGATGCCCATCGGCACCTCGGGGTGGTGCGTACCCACATGGGACGGGAAGGAGTAGCAGCCGAGCATGGCGAGAGCGTCCGCCGCCCGCGGGCCGACCACGGCGATGCGCGCGTCCGGCGTCAGCGGCAGCAGACCGTCCGGGTTGTCCAGCAACACCACTGACTCTTCCGCCAGTTGGCGGGCCAGGGCACGGTTCGCCGTCGAGTCCAGGTCGATCCGCCCGGTCGGCTCCGGGGACCAGTCCTCGTCCAGGAGCCCCAACTCGGCCTTCTGCACCAGCACTCGCCGCGCCGCCCGGTCCACCAGCGCCTCCGGGATCTCCCCCGCCCGCACCGCCTCCACCAACGGTTTCCCGTAGCACTTCAGCGTCGGCAGTTCTACGTCGACGCCCGCCTCCAGCGCCGCCCGCGCCGCCTGTGCCGGGCTGCCCGCCACCCGGTGCAGCGTCTCCAGGAAGCCGATGCCGAAGTAGTCGGCGACCACCGTTCCCGTGAACCCCCAGTCCTCGCGCAGGAGTTGGGTCAGCAGTGCGGGGTCCGCCGACGCCGGGACGCCGTCCGTCTCGTTGTACGCCGCCATCACCGAGCGCGCCCCGCCCTCCCGCAACGCCATCTCGAAGGGGGGAAGAGTGACGTCCGCGAACTCCCGCACCCCCGCCCGCACCGGCGCCAGATTCCGCGCCCCCACGGACGACGCGTACCCGGCGAAGTGCTTCAGCGTCGCGACGACCCCGGCCGACTCCAGCCCCCGCACATACGCCGTACCGATGGTCCCCACCAGGTACGGGTCCTCCCCGATCGTCTCCTCCACCCGGCCCCAGCGCGGATCCCGTACGACGTCCAGGACCGGGGCGAGACCCTGGTGGATCCCGGCCGCGCGCAGGTCCGCGCCGATGCGCCGGGCCATCTCCTCGACCAGCCCCGGGTCGAAGCTGGCGCCCCACGCCAGCGGCACCGGATACGCCGTCGCACCCCACGCGGTGAACCCCGCCAGGCACTCCTCATGGGCGACCGCCGGGATGCCGAAACGCCCCGCCGCCGCGATCCGGCGCTGCGCGCGGGCCAGCGCCTGCGCGCCCAACTCCGGGTCCACCGGCGCCGTACCGAAGGAACGGGTGAGCTGGCCAAGACCCCGGGTGATCAGCTCGTCCCAGTCGTACTCCGAGGTCATCTCCCGCTGGAGCGGGGCGACCCCGTCGCCGTCCGTCGCGGCGCCCACCCACACGCCGTAGAGCTGGGCGGTCTTCTCCTCCAGGGTCATCCGGGCGAGCAGGTCGTCGACGCGGGCGGCGGCGGGCAGGGCGGGGTCGCGCCAGGGGGCGGTGGTCATGAAACTCCGTTCGAAAAGGGTGAGTTGGGGCAGCTCACTTGCCGCCCACGCCCATCAGGCCGCCGACCAGGGCGCGCCGGGCCACCAGGTAGACGGCGAAGATCGGGATGCCGGAGAGGACGACCGAGGCGAGCAGGGCCGGGATGTTCACGCCGAACTGGCTGACGTAGTTGAAGAGTCCGAGCGTGAGGACCCTCGGTCCGTCGGACTGGGTGAAGATCAGCGGGAAGAGGAAGCCGTTCCAGGCCTGCAGCGCCGCGTAGATGACGACCGTGCTGATACCGCCCTTGGTCATCGGGATGACCAACTGGAACAGCATCCGCGTCGCCGACGCGCCGTCGAGCGCCATCGCCTCGTACAGGTCCTCCGAGATGTCCCGCAGCGTGCCGGTCAGGATCAGCACGGAGACCGGCATGGCGAAGGCCGCCGTAGGGAGGATCACCGCCAACAGGCTGTCGTACAGGTCGAGTTTGGCGATCATCAGGTAGAGGGGGACCACGACCGCCTGCGCCGGGATCGCCACTCCCATCAGGAACAGGCGGAAGGCACCGGTCGACCAGACCGTCCTCGTGCGGACGGCCACGTAGGCGAGCGGCACGCACAGCACCAGCACGATGCCCACGACCGCCGCCGCGACCAGTGCCGTGTTCGCGAGGAAGTGGCCGAAGCCGTTGTGCAGGACGGTGTTGTAGTTGGCGAAGGTCGGATCGGTGGGCGGTTTCAGGACGTTGTTGCCCAGCGCCTTGTCCTGGCGGGTGAGGGACGCCGAGATCATCGCGTAGATCGGGATGATGACGACCGCGAGCCAGAGGAGTGAGCCCAGGCCGGCCACGGGGTTGGGGCGCCTGGTCCAGTGCCGGCGCCTGCGGGTGCGCGGAGGTTCCACCGGTTCGCCTGCCGTCTTCACCGGACGCGGCAACGTGTCGTGTGACACTCCGTCACATCCCTTCGCGGGTACTGCGCATGGCGCCGAAACCGGTGAGCCTGACCAGGACCAGGGAGAGCGCGGTGGCGATGACGACCAGGAAGGTCGCGATCGCGCTCGCGTAGCCGAAGTCGTAGCTCTTGAAGCCGGCTTCGTACATCAGGTACGGCAGGATCGCCGTGTCCGTGCCGGGGCCGCCCTGGGTGAGGATCAGGACGGTCTCGAAGTAGGTGAGCGAGCCGACGATCATCAGCACGCTGGAGGTCGTCGCCGTGTTCCTGAGTTGAGGCAACGTGATCGAGAAGAACTGCCGGTAGCGCCCGGCGCCGTCAATTGCCGCCGCCTGATAGAGCACTTCGGGAATCTGCCGGGCCCCGCCCTGATAGATCAGCGTGTGGAAGGGGATGAACTGCCACCCCCCGACAAACACGATCGCGAGAAACGCACCGCTCGTGGAGCCCAGCGTGTCCTGGCGGATAACACCGAAGTTGGGGTCGAGGAGCGCGTAGAAGAGCAGCGCGATGGCGGTCGAGGAGAGCAGGAACGGCACGAAGAAGATCGCGGAGAGGATGGCCCGGTTGCGTTGACGGCCCGCCGCCCAAACACCGAGAAGGAGGGAGACCACCGTCTGGAAGGCCCAGCTGGTCACCGTCAACAGCACGGTAATCGTGAGGGATTGGGTCAGCCGATCGTCGTGCAGCAACTTGTCCCAGTTGGCGAGGCCTACTGGTTTCGGATCCCCGAGCCCGTTCCACGTGGTGAAGGAGAGATAGACGGCCAACACCATGGGCGCAACGGCGAAGAAGACGAAGAAGAGAACCCCGGGCACAGCCCACACGACGTGAGGTGAATTCCGGTGCGCTGATGAACTCCGCTGTGCTGGAGCGCCCCTATAGGGGCGCGGGGAACTGCGCGACCTCACTTCAACCCCTTCAGCGCTGAAACGAACTCCGTCGGCGAACTCTTCCCCACAAACAGCTTGTTGATCTCCGTCAGCATCGGCGTGGACACATCCGGATCCACCGCCTGGTCCCAGCTCAACGTGAACGCCGGTGCCTGCTGCACCATTTGGTACTGGAACTTCGCGAACTCCGGGTTGGGCGAGGAGTCGAGAAGCTTCTCCGCGTTGGAGGTGGTCGGAATATCCCCGTTGGCGACCAGGTCCTTCGCATACGCCTCCGACGCGCAGTCACGGAGGAACGCGATCGCCGCGTCCTTGTTGCCCGTACGGGCGTTCACGGACCAGTAGTTGGTGGGGTTCCCGACGACGTTACGGATATCACCGGCGCCGCCCTCGTACTTCGGGAACGCGGACCACCCCAGATTGTTCTTCGCGAAGTCGGGAAACTTCCCGAGCTGCGTCGAGTACTCCCACGACCCCATCAGATGCATCGCCGCCTTGCCCTTGGCGAACACCGCGGGCGCACCCCCGTTGACGTACGACACAGAGCTGAACCCCTTGCCGAACGCGCCGTCGTCGATGAGCTGCTTGACGGTCTCGGCGGCCTTGAGGACAGCCGGGTCGCCCCACCCGGACGCGTCCCCGTTCTTGATCTTGTCGAAGACCTCGGGGCCGCCGATCCGGTCGACCAGGTACTCCAGCCACATCAACTCGGGCCAGATGTCGGCACCCCCGAGCGCGAACGGCGTGATGTTCGCCGCCTTCAGCTTCTTGTTGATGTCGAGCAACTCGGCCCAGGTGGTGGGCGGTTGGAGCTTGTGCGCGGCGAAGACGGTCTTGTTGTAGAAGAGGATCACCGGCTGCATGCCGCGCATCGGTATGCCGTAGTTCTTGCCCTTGAGCGCGCCCGCCGCGAGCACCGACGGCAGGAAACCGTCCTTGAGGACCGAGTCGCTCTTGATGGTGTCGGTGAGGTCGACCAGCTGGTTCGCCTCCTGGTACGCCTTGATCGAGCCGCCGCCCCAGTTGAAGAAGACGTCCGGCGCGTTCGGCGAGCCCATCGCGGTGCGCAGCTTGGCCGGGTAGTCGGTGCCGGGCACCTTCTCCAGCTTGATCTTGCCCTTGGCCTTCTTCGCCGCCGCCGACGCGTTGAACCGGGTGACGGCCTTGACCTGCACCTTCGCCGCGTCGTCGCCGTAGGTGAAGGCGGTGACCGTGCTGCTGTCGCCGGTGTTGTCACTGGAGCCGCAGGCCGTGAGCCCGGTGGTGAGCAGGGTGGTGGCACCGGCGCCGAGCACCCAGCGCCTGCTGAACGTACGCCCGCCGTTGGACGTGTTGGGCTCCATGGACAGCACCTCTCGTGCGAATGTTTCGAGCCGTTCTACGAATGTTCCGGGAACGTAAGGCGCGCTGGGGGGTTCGTCAAGAGGTCGCGCAGGGATACGATCGCCGCCATGACAGCCCCGGATTCCGCCGAAACCCAGACAGCGGGTCGGCCGACCCAGACCGCCACGCTCGCCGAGATCGCCCGCGAGGCCGGAGTGTCGGCTCCGACTGTTTCGAAGGTCCTCAACGGCCGTGCCGACGTCGCCCCCGCGACCCGCACCCGCGTCGAGGACCTGCTCCGCGTCTACGGCTACCGGCGCCGGCGCGCGGAGGCGACCCGCTCCCCGTTGATCGACCTGGTCTTCCACGAGTTGGAGAGCGCCTGGGCGATGGAGGTCATCCGGGGCGTGGAGAACGTGGCGCGGGACTCCGGGCTGAGCGTGGTGCTGAGCGAGAGCGCGGGGCGGCTGACCCCGGGCCGGACCTGGGCCGACCAGGTCGCCGCGCGTCGCCCGCACGGCGTGATCCTCGTCCTCTCCGGGCTCGACGAGTCCCAGCGGGCGCTGCTCACCAGCCGTTCCATCCCGTTCGTGGTGATGGACCCGGCCGGTGACCCGGGCGCGGACGTGCCGTCGATCGGCGCGACGAACTGGCAGGGCGGGCTCGCCGCCACCCGGCACCTGGTCGAACTCGGCCACACCCGGATCGGCGCGATCAGCGGACCGTCCCGGATGATGTGCAGCCGCGCCCGGGTGGACGGATACCGGGCCGCGCTGGAGACGGCCGGGCTGCCGGTCGACCCCTCGCTGATCACCACCGGCGACTTCCACCACGAGGCCGGCTACCGACTGGGGCTGGAGCTCCTGCGCCGCCCGGACCGGCCCACCGCCGTCTTCGCCGGCAACGACCTCCAGGCCCTCGGTCTGTACGAGGCCGCGCGCGAACTCGGGCTGCGCATCCCGGAGGACCTGAGCGTGGTCGGCTTCGACGATCTGCCGGTGGCGCGCTGGGTCGGCCCGCCGCTGACGACCGTACGGCAGCCCCTGACCGAGATGGCCGAGGCGGCGGCCAAGCTGGTGCTCGACCTCGGGCGCGAGCAGAAGACCTCGGCGGCACGGCGGGTGGAACTGGCGACGAGCCTGGTGGTGCGGAGCAGTACGGCGGCGCCCGCCGAGTGACACCGGGGGCCGTGACAGTGAGATGCGTGGCCGGAAGGTGACGTATTGACGAGTGGGGTGCGTCGCCCCACACTCCTCCGAAGCCAATCGGTTGCACAACCGAAACTTTCGGAGGCACCCGCATGAGATCTCTGAGAACCGGCTTGTCCCTGGCGGCCCTGTTCACCGGCGCCGTCATGCTCTTCGCGGCACCCGCCGCGCACGCCGCCGACACCCCGCTGCGCGACCTCGCCGCCGCGAAGGGCAAAGTCATCGGCACCGCGGTCACCGGCTCCAAGCTCACCGGCACGTACGGCGACATCGCGGGCGGTCAGTTCAGCTCGCTCACTCCCGGCAACGCCATGAAGTGGGAGACGGTCGAGCCGACGCAGGGCAGCTTCAACTGGTCGGAGGCGGACCAGATCGTCGCCTTCGCGCAGGCCCACAACCAGCAGGTGCGCGGCCACACCCTGGTCTGGCACAGCCAGAACCCGAGCTGGCTGACCAACGGCACCTGGACGTCGGCCCAGTTGAGCAGCCTGCTGCAGAACCACATCAGTACCGAAGTCGGCCGCTACAAGGGGAAGATCACCGCCTGGGACGTGGTGAACGAACCCTTCAACGAGGACGGCACGTACCGCTCGACCCTCTGGTACAACGGCCTCGGCGCCAACTACATAGCCCAGGCGCTGACTTGGGCGCACGCCGCCGACCCGGCCGCCAAGCTGTACATCAACGACTACAACGTCGAGGGCGTCAACGCGAAGTCCACCGCCCTCTACAACCTTGTCAAGTCCCTGAAGGCGGCGGGCGTTCCGATCGACGGGGTCGGCCTCCAGGCCCACCTCGTCCTCGGCCAGGTCCCGGCCACGCTCCAGCAGAACATCCAGCGCTTCGCCGACCTGGGCGTGGACGTGGCGATCACCGAGCTGGACGTACGGATGGCGCTCCCGGCGGACAGCACGAAACTCGCCCAGCAGAAGGCCGACTTCAAGAGCGTCATGGCCGCCTGCGTGGCGGTGACACGCTGCGTGAACGTCACCGTCTGGGGCTTCACCGACTCCGACTCCTGGGTCGACAGCACGTTCCCCGGCTACGGGGCGGCGACACCGTACGACGCCAACTACGCGCCGAAACCGGCGTACTACGGCCTCTCGGAGGCGCTCGGCGGCACGACCACGACCCCGCCGCCGACCGGGGCGTGCTCGGCGACGTACAGCGTGGGCAGTCAGTGGAACACCGGGTTCACGGGGCAGGTGACGATCGCCTGTTCCGGGGCCTCGCTGTCGTCCTGGAAGGCGAGTTGGACGTACGGTGCCGGCCAGCAGATCACCCAGGCCTGGAACGCGGCCTGCACCCAGTCGGGCACGGCCGTGAGTTGCGCGAACGCGAGCTACAACGGGACGGTCCCGGACGGCGGTTCGGTGACCTTCGGCTTCAACGCGTCGTGGAGCGGGAGCAATCCGGTGCCGGTGGTGACCCTGGGCTGAGGGAGGCGGGGGAGGCGCACGGGAGAGCTTCGGGGGAGTGAAGCGGGGCTGAGAACCGTGAGATTTTCCGTAGAAAACCGTCCTGGGACGTCTCCCCTAACTTTCTCCTAATAATTCGGACTTACGTTCCTCCCCGTGACGGACACAGAGAACGTTGACGAGGACAGACGCGTTGGCCGGCGGTCGAGAGTGCTGAAGATCGCCGGCCTCACTCTGGCCGGCGCCCTCGTCCTGGGTGTCGCCACGGCCGGCTGGGCCTACTGGCACCTCAACAGCAACATCAAGAGCGTCGACATCGACAGCGCGCTCGGCACCGACCGCCCCGCGAAGGCGGTGACCACACCGTCCGCCGCCGCGTCCGCGTCCGCTGTCCCCGTGCCGACCGGCTCCCTGAACATCCTGGTCCTCGGCTCCGACTCGCGCAGCGGCAAGGAGAACAAGGCACTCGGCGGCGGCGACAGCTCCGGCGCCCGCTCCGACACCGCGATGGTGGTGCACATCGACGCGGGCCGTAAGAAGGCCACGATCGTCAGCATCCCGCGCGACACCCTCGTCACCCGGCCGTCGTGCCCGCTGTCGTCGGGCGGGTCCACGTCGGTGGCGTACAACGCGATGTTCAACACGGCGTACTCGGTGGGCGGGCCGGTCTGCGCGGTCAAGACGGTCGAGTCGATCACCGGCGTCCGCATGGACCACTACATAGAGATCGACTTCGCGGGCTTCGCGAAGCTGGTCAACGCGCTGGGCGGTGTCACGGTCACCACGACGCAGGACATCGACGACGACGACAGCCACCTGCACCTGAAGAAGGGCACCCATCACCTCAACGGCAAGCAGGCCCTGGCCCTCGCCCGCACCCGGCACGGCATCGGCGACGGCAGCGACCTCGGCCGAATAGGCCTCCAACAGATGCTGGTGAAGGCCCTGTTGACCCAGATCTCCACCCATGACCTCCTCACCGACCCCACCAAGCTCTACGAGGTCACCGACGCGGTCACCGACAGCCTCACCACCGACACCGGCCTCGACTCCCTCAGCGAACTGATCAGCCTCGGTCAGAGCCTGAAGAGCCTGTCGGCGGACGCGGTGACCACGGTGACGATGCCGAACGTCACGGCACCGTCCGACCCGAACCGGGTGGTGGCGAAGGAGCCGGCGGCGAGCGATCTGTGGGAGTCGCTGCGCTGACCTGCGTAGACAGGCGGGCGGAAAAAATCTTCGGGGTTTTCCGGCGAGTGTGTCGATCCGCTCGCCCCTCGTTCGACGCATGGTTGAAAGGCCGGGAAGAGCCCGGTCGGACAACGTCAGAGAACGTCAGCGAAACACCCGAGGAGTCACCATGCCCCGCTACCTCTCCCTCGTGCAGATCGACGAGAAGACCACCCCCGCCGAGGGCCCCAGCCCCGAGCTGATGCAGCGCATGGGCGAGCTGATCGAGGAGATCACCAAGGCCGGCGTCATGCTCGACACCGCCGGCCTCACCCCGACCGCGCAGGGCGCCCGCGTGCACTGGGAGGGCGGCAAGATCTCCGTGACCGACGGCCCGTTCACCGAGTCCAAGGAGGTCGTCGGCGGCTACGCGCTCATGCAGTGCAAGGACATGGCCGAGGCGATCGAGTGGACGAAGCGGTTCCTGAAGGTGCACGAGGAGTTCTGGACCGTGACGTGTGAGGTGCGGGAGATCGCGGAGGGCTGAGCCTTCCTTGGCACTGCTCGTCCTGCCGGTCTTCCTTGGTCTGAGGCCGCCGGGGGTGTTGCATGGTGGGTTGTGACTCCGGAATCACAACCCACCGCAGACCCGCGTGCCACCGCCACGAACGCTCGCGGCGACGCCACGGACCCGCACAGCATCATCGAGACCGTCTTCCGCATCGAGTCCCCGCGCATCATCGCCGCCGTCGCCCGCCTGGTCCGCGACGTCGGCATCGCCGAGGAACTCGCGCAGGACGCGCTCGTCGCCGCGCTGGAGCAGTGGCCGAGGGACGGCGTGCCCGACAACCCGGGCGCCTGGCTCATGGCGACGGCCAGGCACCGCGCCGTCGACCTGATCCGGCGCCGGGAGAACTACGCCCGCAAGCTCCAGGAGATCGGCCGCACCCTGGAGACGACGGCCCCGCCCGAGGAACCCCCGGCCCCCGACGACATCGACGACGACCTCCTGCGCCTCGTCTTCACCACCTGCCACCCGGTCCTGTCCCCGGAGGCCCGCACCGCCCTCACCCTGCGCCTCCTCGGCGGCCTGACCACGCCCGAGATCGCCCGCGCCTTCCTCGCCCCCGAGCCGACGATCGCCCAGCGCATCGTCCGCGCCAAACGCACCCTGGCCACCAGGAACGTCGCCTTCGAGGTCCCCTACGGCCCCGACCGCGAGGCCCGCCTGGGCTCGGTCCTGGACGTCATCTACCTGATCTTCAACGAGGGTTACGCGGCGACGGCCGGCGACGACTGGCTCCGCCCCAGCCTCTGCGAGGACGCCCTCCGGCTGGCCCGCCTCCTCTCCGGCCTGATGCCGAAGGAACCCGAAGTGCACGCCCTGGCCTCCCTGTTGGAGTTCCAGGCCTCCCGCTCGGCCGCCCGCACCGCCCCGAACGGCGACCCCGTCCTCCTCAAGGACCAGAACCGCCGCCGCTGGAACCGCCTCCTCATCGCCCGCGGCATCACCGCCCTCGGCCGCGCGGACGCCGTGGCGACGGGCGCCCCCGGCCCCTACGCCCTCCAGGCCGCCATCGCCGCCTGCCACGCCCACGCGTACACCTACGCCGAGACCGACTGGCAGACGATCGCCACCCTGTACGCCCTCCTCGCCGCCCGATCCCCTTCCCCGGTCGTCGAGTTGAACCGCGCGGTGGCTGTCTCGATGGCCGAGGGCCCGGCCCCGGCGTTGGAGATCGTCGACACCCTCGCCTCCGAACCCGCCCTGCGCGACTACCACTTGCTGCCGAGCGTCCGCGGCGACCTGCTGCTCCGCCTCGGCCGTACGACGGAGGCGAAGGAGGAGTTCACCCGGGCCGCCTCCCTCGCCCGCAACGAACGCGAACGCCAACTGCTGCTGCGCCGGGTGGATGAGGCGACCCAGAGGCGTCCTAGGCAGGCCGCCCGATCAGCATCGCCGGCGCCCCCGCCACCCGAGTGAGGAACACCGTCGCGGAGTTGGGCCCCTGGGGCTTCACCTTCCGCCGCAGTTCCTCCGGTTCGACGGCCGACCCCCGCTTCTTCACGGTGAGGACGCCCACCTCGCGCTCCCGCAGTAGCGCCTTCAACTTCTTGACGCCGAAGGGGAGTTGATCGGTGATCTCGTAGGCGGAGGCATAGGCGGTCGGCCGTAGCTCATCCGCTGTCACATACGCGATGGTCTCGTCGATGAGTCCGCCCCCGACCTCCTCCGCGACCTCGGCGACGAGGTGGGCGCGGATGACGGCGCCGTCGGGTTCGTACAAGTACCGCCCCACGGAGCGGACTTCAGGGTCGGGAAGCCCGCGTCCGTGCAGAACTCGCGGACCCGGCAGGAGAGTTGCCCGTACTGCCCCCGGCCGCACCCCCGTCCCGAACCACAGCACCGCCTCCTTCACGTCGCCCCCGTCCGAGATCCACTCCGCCTCGGCCGCCGCCGGGATCGCCTCGTGCGGTACCCCGGGGGCGATCTTCAGTGCGGCGAGCGGGGCCGTCGTAGCGGCGCCGATGGCCCAGGACAACGGGGGCGAGTACGCCTCGGGGTCGAAGATGCGGCCGCGGCCGCCGCGCCGTGCGGGGTCGACGAACACGGCGTCGTACGCGGACGTGTCGACGTCGGTGACATCCGCCTCGCGCACCTCGATCAGGTCGGCGAGGCCGAGTGCCTCCGCGTTGGCCCGTGCCACGGCCACCGTCAGCGGATCGCGGTCCACGGCCAGGACGCGCACCCCCGCCCGCGCCAGCGCGATCGCGTCGCCGCCGATTCCGCAGCAGAGGTCGGCGACGGAGGTCACGCCGAGGTCCAGGAGGCGGGCGGCGCGGTAGGCGGCGACGCTTGTCCGGGTGGACTGCTCGAAGCCGTTCGGGGTGAAGAACATCCGGTCGGCGTCCTCGGGCGTGAATTTCGCCGCTGCCGCGCGTTGGCGCAGCCGGGCCTGGCCGAGGGCCGCCGAGACGAGGTCGGCGGGGTGGTCGCGGCGCAGGCGGGTGGCGACGGCGAGTTCCTTGGCCGGGTCGGTGCCGCGGACCTCGTCGAGGAGGGCGCGGCCCTCGGGGGTGAGCAGGGCGGCGAAGGCGAGTACGGGGTCGGTCACCGGGTCAGTGGGGTCGTTCACCGGGACATTGTGGGCCAGTCGGTGGACGGTGTGTCTCCGGTGGCGGTGTCGGCGCGGGATCGGGGCCGGGGGCTGAAAAGATCCGACCCCATGCGAGTAGTCGTACAAAATGACATCAATCGGGCGCGCGGGGACCGGGAGGACCGAGGGGACCGGGGAACCCGGGGCGACCGCGGCAACCGGGGTCGGATGACGGGAGGCGCCCGTGGCGCGCTCGCCGCCCTCGCGCTCGCCGCTCTCGTCTCCGGGTGCGGGCAGCCCGGCTCGGGCGCGGCCGTGCACCCGGCGCAGGGCGCGCAGCCGCTGCACGCGCCCCCGGCCCGCGCGTTGGACTCCTACGCGACCAAGCTGCGCGCCGCGTACGCCGCGCGGGTTGCCGCGGCCAGGCGCTGGGGGCTGGCGAAGGTGCCGCTCGCGGCGCCGCCGGCGCCCGCGCACAAGCCGGAGATCACCGCGCGCAAGGGCTTCGAGGTGGACGACCAGGAGGAGTTGAACCTCCCGCCGGTCTTCACGACGATCCCCACGAAGCAGAAGATCGTCTTCCTCACGATCGACGACGGCGAGAACAAGGACCCCGCGTTCCTGCGGATGATGAGCGACCTGAAGATCCCGTACACGGCCTTCCTCAGCAACTACCTGGTGAAGGACGACTACGGCTACTTCCGGAAGATGCAGGCCGAGGGCCACACCATCAACAACCACACCCTCACGCACCCGTACCTGCCGGGCCTGTCCTACGCCGAGCAGAAGCGCGAGATCTGCGGGATGCAGGACATCATGAAGAAGCAGTTCGGCAAGGCCCCGACCCTCTTCCGGCCGCCGTACGGGAACTACAACCACGACACCCTCGTCGCCGCGAAGTCCTGCGGCATCAAGTACGCCCCGATCTGGGACGAGGAGGTGTTCGTCGACCACTGGGAGTACCGCGAGGACGACCGGTCCCTGCACCCCGGCGACATCGTCCTGACGCACTTCCGGGGCCGCGAGGACTGGAAGGGCACGATGGTCGACGACATGCGCCGCTTCCTGGGCAAGGTCACGGCCGAGGGCTACGCGGTGGCCCGCCTGGAGGACTACCTGTGAGGCGGGCGGGCCGTCTGCGGGTACCGGTGGCCGTCGCGTCGGCGGCCGCTCTGCTGCTCCTCACCGGTTGCGCCCAGTCCGTCGACCCCATCGAACGGCTCGGCAAGAAGGCCGCCCAACGCGTCCACCCGCACGGCCCGTCCCGCGAACAGCCGTACCGCCACTGGGGTTTGACGGCCCCGCTGGCACCCGCCCCCAAGCCCTCCCTCCGGCCCGCCGCCCGCTCGGCGGGCCCGGGCCTGCCACCCGTCGTGGACCACGTCCGCACCCACGACAGGGTCGTCTTCCTGACCTACGACGCCCAGGGCACGGGCGCGGACACGCGACGGGACCCGAGGTTCGCCGACCTGGTCCGCGAACTACGGCTCCCGGTCACGGTGTTCCCCGCCGCACCGCGCCCCGGCCACTTCGCCGGCCAGCCCTACGCCACCCAGCGCAGCGAGATCTGCGGCCACCGGCCCCGGCCCGACTCCCGGCTGCTCCGGCCCCCTTACGGCACGTACGACACGACGACCCGCCGTGCCGCGGCCGACTGCGGAGTCTCCGCCCTGGTCCTCTGGCGCGCCTCCACGACGACCGGAACCCTGACCTACGCCCGCGGGGACCATCACCTCGCCCCCGGCGACATCGTCCGCGTGGGCCCGGCCGACAGCACGGCCAGGCTGCTGCGGGGCATCCAGGGGCGGGGGCTGACGGTGGGGCGTCTGGAGGACTACCTGTAGGCCGGCGCCTTCGCACACGGACGGATGTTGTACCTCTCCAGCACCGTCCGCGACGTCCAGCACAGGCCCGCCACGCGGCTCAGGGTGACCTCGGAATTCCGGTCAAGCGCCGCGGGCATTGGCACTCCGCTTGACCGAGTGCTAATCGCAGTCATAGTCTCAGACCTGGCACTCCCCCCTGGAGAGTGCCAATAGCGACGGGCAGGTCCGGCACCCGCGACGACGGATCCACCTGGTCGCCACCTCAGACAGTTAACCCCGTGAGATCTCCGAAGGGGGAGGTCGGATCGTGACGACCACCAGCTCCAAGGTTGCCATCAAGCCGCTTGAGGACCGCATTGTGGTCCAGCCGCTCGACGCCGAGCAGACCACGGCCTCTGGCCTGGTCATCCCGGACACGGCCAAGGAGAAGCCCCAGGAGGGCGTCGTCCTGGCCGTGGGCCCGGGCCGCTTCGAGAACGGCGAGCGTCTTCCGCTCGACGTGAAGACCGGCGACATCGTGCTGTACAGCAAGTACGGCGGTACCGAAGTGAAGTACAGCGGCGAGGAGTACCTCGTCCTCTCGGCTCGCGACGTGCTCGCGATCATCGAGAAGTAATTCACCCAGTTTTGCAGTGAGCTGCGCCCCTGGCCCCCGCGACCTTATGAAGCCGGGCGTCAGGGGCGTAGTTCGTTTCACCCACGTTTTCCGAGAGGGCTGAACCGCTCCCATGGCGAAGATCCTGAAGTTCGACGAGGACGCCCGTCGCGCCCTCGAGCGCGGCGTCAACAAGCTTGCCGACACGGTCAAGGTGACGATCGGCCCCAAGGGCCGCAACGTCGTCATCGACAAGAAGTTCGGCGCCCCCACCATCACCAACGACGGCGTCACCATCGCCCGCGAGGTCGAGCTCGACGACCCGTACGAGAACCTCGGTGCCCAGCTGGTGAAGGAGGTGGCGACCAAGACCAACGACATCGCGGGCGACGGCACCACCACCGCCACCGTGCTCGCCCAGGCGCTCGTCCGCGAGGGCCTGCGCAACGTCGCCGCGGGTGCCTCCCCGGCCGCCCTGAAGAAGGGCATCGACGCCGCCGTCAAGGCCGTCTCCGACGAGCTGCTCGCCACCGCGCGGCCGATCGAGGACAAGGCCGACATCGCCGCCGTGGCCGGTCTGTCCGCGCAGGACAGCCAGGTCGGCGAGCTCATCGCCGAGGCGATGGACAAGGTCGGCAAGGACGGTGTCATCACCGTCGAGGAGTCCAACACCTTCGGTCTGGAGCTGGACTTCACCGAGGGCATGGCCTTCGACAAGGGCTACCTGTCGCCGTACTTCGTGACGGACCAGGAGCGCATGGAAGCGGTCCTCGAGGACCCGTACATCCTGATCCACCAGGGCAAGATCAGCTCCATCCAGGACCTGCTGCCGCTGCTGGAGAAGGTCATCCAGGCCAACGCCTCCAAGCCGCTGCTGATCATCGCCGAGGACGTCGAGGGCGAGGCCCTGTCGACCCTGGTCGTGAACAAGATCCGCGGCACGTTCAACGCGGTCGCGGTCAAGGCCCCCGGCTTCGGCGACCGCCGCAAGGCGATGCTCGGCGACCTCGCCACCCTCACCGGTGCCCAGGTCATCGCCGAGGAGGTCGGCCTCAAGCTCGACCAGGTCGGCCTGGACGTGCTGGGCTCCGCCCGCCGCGTGACGGTCACCAAGGACGACACGACCGTCGTCGACGGTGCCGGCGACTCCTCCGAGGTCGCGGGCCGCGTCAACCAGATCAAGGCCGAGATCGAGAACACGGACTCCGACTGGGACCGCGAGAAGCTCCAGGAGCGCCTCGCGAAGCTGGCCGGCGGCGTGTGCGTGATCAAGGTCGGCGCCGCCACCGAGGTGGAGCTGAAGGAGAAGAAGCACCGTCTGGAGGACGCCATCTCCGCGACCCGCGCCGCGGTCGAGGAGGGCATCGTCTCCGGTGGTGGCTCCGCTCTGGTGCACGCCGCCAAGGTCCTTGAGGGCAACCTCGACAAGACCGGCGACGAGGCCACCGGTGTCGCCGTCGTCCGCCGCGCGGTCGTCGAGCCGCTGCGCTGGATCGCCGAGAACGCGGGCCTTGAGGGCTACGTCATCACCGCCAAGGTCGCCGACCTGGAGCCCGGCCAGGGCTTCAACGCCGCGACCGGCGAGTACGGCGACCTGGTCAAGGCCGGCGTCATCGACCCGGTCAAGGTCACCCGCTCCGCCCTGGAGAACGCCGCCTCCATCGCCTCCCTCCTCCTCACGACCGAGACCCTGGTCGTCGAGAAGAAGGAAGAGGAGGAGCCGGCCGCCGGTGGTCACAGCCACGGCCACTCCCACTGACGCGAGTCGGTGAACCCGTAGGACGTGTACGTCGAAGGCCCGGCACCCCTCAGGGGGCGCCGGGCCTTCGCGTTCCACCGGAATCCTCGTCACCGAGCCCGCCCCCGCCGGGGCGGCCGCCGTCACTGCGGGCCGTACTTCCGCCCGGTCTTCGAGGTGATTCCGCCCAGCACCGCCTGCGGAGTGACCTTCACCAGACCCATCAGCGCCTTGTAGCGCGGGTCCGGGATCGACAGCGACTTGCCGCGCGCCAGATCCGCGAGCGCCGCCGCGACCAGCTTGTCCGCGTCCAGCCACATCCAGTTCGGGATGTTGTCCGTGCCCATCCCGGCCCGCTCGTGGAACTCGGTCCGCACGAACCCGGGCGCCAGCGCCATCAGCCGTACGCCCGTACCCGCCAGGTCCTTGGCCGCGCCCTGCGTGAACTGCACGACCCACGCCTTCGACGCGCCGTACGTCCCGCGCGGTACGAAGGCCGCCACCGACGCCACGTTGACGACCCCGCCGCGCCCGCGCTCCCGCATCGCCTCGGTCGCCGCGCTGGTCAGCCGCAGCACCGCCTCGCAGTGCACCTTGAGCATCTTCAGCTCGTCGGCCATGGGTACGTCGAGGTAGTGGCCCTTGTTGCCGAAGCCCGCGTTGTTGACCAGCAGGTCGACGGGGTTCTTGCGGTCGGCGAGGCGGGCGGCCACCGTGTCGATGCCCTTGTCCGTGGCGAGGTCGGCGGTCAGCACCTCCGCCTCGATGCCGTGCCGGTCGTGCAGTTCGGTCGCCTGCTCCCCGAGCCGCGCGGTGTTCCGCGCCACCAGCACGAGGTTGTGTCCGTCCGCCGCGAGCCGCCGCGCGAACGCGGCACCGATCCCCGCGGTCGATCCCGTAATCAATGCCGTTGTCATGGCGCAAGATTAGTGACCCGGAGCAAGCCGGTCCGATCTCTGCACAGGCCCTCCCGATCCGTGACGAACACGTGTCGAACAACGTGTCGAACAGGCCGTGACGGCTGGTCAGCCCGGCTGCTCCGCGACATATTTCCGGGCCTGCGCGAGGGACTCCGGATGCAGCGCCTCGCCCGCCGGAAGCAGCCGCGGCAGCAGCTCCCGCTCGGTCGTCACCGCCCGGAACTGCAGGGCCACCGTCACGTCGTGATCGGGCCGGTGCACGATCTCGATCGGATCGCCCGCGCGGATCTCACCGGGTTCGATCACCCGCAGATAGGCCCCCGGCGCACCCTTCACGGTGAACCGTTTCACCCACCCGCGTTCGCCCAGATGGTCCTGGAAGGTACGGCACGGGATCCGCCCGCAGGTGACCTCAAGGACCACCTCGGGACCGATCCGCCAGCGCTCGCCGATCCGCGCCCCGGACACGTCGAGCCCCAGGGTCGTCAGGTTCTCCCCGAAGGAACCGCTGGCCAGCGGGCGCCCCAACTCCCGCTCCCAGTCGTCGAGATCCTCGCGCGCGACCGCGTACACCGCCTGGTCGTCGCCCCCGTGGTGGCGCCGGTGACACACCGCGTCCCCGGCGAGCCCGCTCCCGGCGACGCCCTTGGGTCCGGGCGCGCTCACCCGCACCGGCGCGTCGGTCGGCCGCTTGTCGATGCCGGTCACGCCCTCGGGCTGGTCCGTGTACGGCACGGCCGTGGCCCGGCCCAGATTCAGCGAGAGAAGCTTCATGACGGCACGGTAGACGAGAGCCCCCCAAAGGCGCGGCGCATTATTCGTCGGCGTAGCAAAGAAGCACTTATGCTCGGGGCGTGATCGAGGCCCGACATCTCCGTGTGCTGCGTGCCGTCGCCGCCACCGGCTCCTTCTCGGCGGCCGGGCGTGAACTGGGCTGCACCCAGCCCGCGGTCAGCCAGCAGATGAAGGCCCTGGAGACCTCGGTCGGCACCCCGCTGCTGATCCGCACCGGCCGCGAGATGCGGCTGACCCAGGCGGGCGAGGCGCTGGTCCGGCACGGCGCCGGCATCCTCGCCGGTCTGACGGCGGCCGAGGAGGAGGTCGCCGCGATCGCGGGCCTGCGCGCCGGCCGGGTCCGCCTGGTCTCCTTCCCCAGCGGCAGCTCGACGCTCGTCCCCACCGCCCTCGCCGCCCTGCGCGCCGCGCACCCCGGCACCCGCGTCTCCCTGGAGGAGGCCGAGCCGCCGAACTCCGTCGACCTCCTCCGGGAGGGCGACTGCGACATCGCCCTCGCCTTCCGCTACGAGGCGGCGGCGGGCGCCGAGGACTGGTCCGACCTGGTGGTACGACCGCTGCTCAGCGACCGCCTGGTCGCCCTGGTCCCGGAAAAGCACCGGCACGCGCGCGTGCGGTCGGTCGCCATCGGCGAACTCGCCGACGACCCCTGGATCGCCGGTTGCCCGCGCTGCCGGGGCCAGTTGGTCGAGGTGTGCGAGGCCGCCGGCTTCACCCCGCGCATCGACTTCGCGACCGACGACTATCCGGCGGTCGTCGGCCTGGTGAGCGCGGGCCTGGGCGTCGCCGTCCTGCCCCAGCTCGCCATCGAGTCCGTACGGCCCAGGGGCGCGCGGACGGTGACGCTGGAACCGGCGGTGCGGCGGGAGATCGTCGCGCTGACCCTGCCCGACCTGGCGCGGGTACCGGCGGTGGCGGCGACCCTCGACCAGCTGGCGCGGGCGGCCCGCGACAAACAGGCCCGCGACAAACAGGCCCGCGACAGACAGGCTCGCGACAAACAGGCTCGCGAAAAATAGCGGGGCACGCGTGCGCGTACCCCTGGAGGAGAGCTGGGCGTGCCCCTGGTGGAAGGCTAGTTGGAGAAACGTTCCTTCAGTTGTTCGAAGCCATGTCCCCGGCGGCCGAAGCCGACACCAGCCGGTTGCGGGCACGCCCCATGAGCTCTTCGCGCTCGTCCTCGGTCAGGCCGCCCCAGACGCCGTACGGCTCGCGCACCGCCAGCGCGTGTGCCGCGCACTGTGCGCGGACCGGGCACCTCATGCAGACCTCTTTGGCCGAGTTCTCACGAGCGCTTCGTGCCGCACCGCGCTCGCCCTCGGGATGAAAGAAGAGCGAGCTGTCGACCCCTCGGCAGGCAGCCAGGAGCTGCCAGTCCCACAGGTCCGCGTTCGGTCCGGGAAGGCGGGAGAAATCTGCCATTGCGTGACCCCTTGTAGCCGTTATGGGCGGATACGGTGTCCACGACCGTACAACTACGATCTAAGGAGATGAAAATATGACTCATTGCGAATCTAGCCTCAGACACCAGTAAAAGGGAAGAAATAGGGCTGAATGGGGCACCGGTTGTGATGAAAGCTTGTGGGTCGGCCGCGCACGCCTCCACCGTGTCCGCACCCTCACGTAGAGTGCCGAAGATGGCACACGGCCCCGTAACTCTTTCGAGTGACCGTCGTTGAGAGTGCGAGGCGGTTGAAAACACAAGTGCTCGGGCAGGCGTCCGAGACGGTCGACCGCACAGGTGACGATTTCGTACCAGCCTGGAGGCTCAAGGTGACGCGCATCAGTTGCGGAGGGCGGCCATGACATCCGTCCTCGTCTGTGACGACTCCCCGCTTGCCCGAGAGGCGCTCCGCCGCGCGGTCGCGACCGTGCCCGGTGTCGAGCGCGTGACGACGGCGGCCAACGGCGAGGAAGTCCTCCGCCGCTGGGGTGCCGACCGTTCGGACCTCATCCTGATGGACGTACGCATGCCCGGACTCGGCGGTGTCGAGACCGTGCGGCGGCTGCTGTCCGCCGACCCGGGCGCACGCATCATCATGCTCACCGTCGCCGAAGACCTGGACGGCGTGGCCCTCGCGGTCGCGGCCGGCGCCCGCGGCTATCTGCACAAGGACGCCTCGCGCGCCGAACTGCGGGCCACGGTCACCCAGGCCCTCGCCGACCCGACCTGGCGACTGGCCCCGCGCCGGCTGCGGTCCGCCGAGATGGGCGCCGCACCGACGCTCACCGCGCGCGAGATCCAGGTCCTCGAAGGGATGAGCCACGGCCGCTCCAACGCGGAGATCGGCCGTGAGCTGTTCCTCTCCGAGGACACCGTCAAAACACACGCACGGCGCCTCTTCAAGAAACTCGGCGCCTCCGACCGGGCACACGCCGTGGCGCTCGGTTTCCGGTGGGGCCTGGTCCGTTAGGGCCAGGTCAGTGGGTCGTAGCGGGGATACGAGAATCCCCGCCCGCCACCGGGTGGGCGGGGACGGTGAAGGGGCTCGCCGGGCACCCGCTGCTCGTTTCGCCGCGGATGCCGCATCCTTGAGGTGTGGAGTTCCTCGGGGACGAGTCGGTCGAGCGGGAGGGGAGGGCGCAGGAGATGACTTCCGGCGCACCTGCTCATAACGCTTCGGTGCACAACAACGGACGCGGTGCCACGGACCCTTCGGCCGCAAGGCACCATGGACCGATGCGTGACGACGAGGCGGCCAGAGCCCCAGGGGCGATTGGTGGACTCGTCCTTCGCGCGGTCGACGGAGACGAGCAGGCGACCCACGATCTGCTCGCCCACGTCCACCCACTGGCCCTGCGCTACTGCCGCACCCGGCTGTCCCGACTCCCGGGCGACGCACGGCACTTCGTGGAGGACCTCGCCCAGGAGGTCTGCGTCGCCGTCCTCCTCGCACTGCCCCGCTACAAGGACACCGGCCGCCCCTTCGAGGCCTTCGTCTTCGCCATCGCCGCCCACAAGGTCGCCGACCTCCAGCGCGCCGCGATGCGCCACCCCGGTTCCACGGCCGTCCCCTCCGACGAGATGCCGGAGCGCCCGGACGACTCCCTCGGCCCCGAGGAGCGCGCCCTGCTCAGCAGCGACGCCGAATGGGCCAAGAAACTCATGGCCAACCTCCCGGAGAACCAGCGCGAACTGCTCCTGCTGCGCATCGCCGTCGGCCTCACCGCCGAGGAGACCGGCCAGATGTTGGGAATGTCACCCGGCGCGGTCCGGGTCGCCCAGCACCGCGCGCTGAGCCGACTGCGGGCACTGGCCGAGCAGTAACTCCCGTACGGGCACTGCCCTCGACGGCGGAGCCCTGCGCCGCGACGCCTTTCGTGAACAGCCGGGCGACGGCGTACGTACGAACATACGAAGCCCGGAGCGGGCCGTAGCCGTGGAATCGTGGAATGAGGTGACCGCGCTTCCCGTTAGCATGGACATCCGCACCGATCAAGGCCATTTGGGGAAGGTGTCATGACTGCCAACGTCGACGGAGTGCCCGCCAAATTCGCGACACTAGGGCTGACCTACGACGACGTGCTGCTGCTGCCGGGCGCGTCCGACGTGCTCCCGAACGCGGTCGACACCTCGTCCCGCATCTCGCGCAACGTCCGGGTCAACATCCCGCTGCTCTCCGCGGCGATGGACAAGGTGACCGAGTCCCGGATGGCGATCGCGATGGCCCGCCAGGGCGGTGTCGGTGTCCTGCACCGCAACCTCTCGGTCGAGGACCAGGTCAACCAGGTCGACCTCGTGAAGCGTTCCGAGTCCGGCATGGTCACCGACCCGATCACCGTGCACCCGGACGCCACGCTCGGCGAGGCCGACGCGCTGTGCGCCAAGTTCCGCATCAGCGGCGTCCCGGTGACCGACGGCAACGGCAAGCTGCTCGGCATCGTCACCAACCGCGACATGGCCTTCGAGACCGACCGCTCCCGTCAGGTGCGCGAGGTCATGACCCCGATGCCCCTGGTCACCGGCAAGGTCGGCATCACCGGCGCCGACGCCATGCAGCTGCTGCGCCGCCACAAGATCGAGAAGCTGCCCCTCGTCGACGAGGCCGGCATCCTCAAGGGCCTCATCACGGTCAAGGACTTCGTCAAGGCCGAGCAGTACCCGAACGCCGCCAAGGACGCCGAGGGCCGCCTCATCGTCGGCGCCGCCGTGGGTGCCAGCCCCGAGGCCCTTGAGCGCGCCCAGGCCCTCGCCGAGGCCGGTGTGGACTTTCTGGTCGTCGACACCTCGCACGGCCACAACAGCAACGCCCTCAACTGGATGGCGAAGATCAAGTCGAGCGTGAACGTCGACGTGATCGGCGGCAACGTCGCCACCCGCGACGGCGCCCAGGCCCTGGTCGACGCCGGTGTCGACGGCATCAAGGTCGGCGTGGGCCCCGGCTCGATCTGTACGACCCGTGTCGTCGCCGGCATCGGCGTCCCGCAGGTCACCGCGATCTACGAAGCCTCCCTCGCCGCCCGCGCGGCCGGCGTCCCGCTCATCGGCGACGGCGGCCTGCAGTACTCCGGCGACATCGGCAAGGCGCTCGCCGCCGGCGCCGACACGGTGATGCTCGGCAGCCTGCTCGCGGGCTGCGAGGAGTCCCCGGGCGAGCTGCAGTTCATCAACGGCAAGCAGTTCAAGTCGTACCGCGGCATGGGCTCGCTCGGCGCGATGCAGTCCCGCGGCCAGGGCCGGTCGTACTCCAAGGACCGCTACTTCCAGGCCGAGGTCGCCTCCGACGACAAGCTCGTGCCCGAGGGCATCGAGGGCCAGGTGCCCTACCGCGGCCCGCTGGCCAACGTCCTGCACCAGCTCGTCGGCGGGCTGCGCCAGACCATGGGTTATGTCGGCGCGGCCACCATCGAGGAGATGGAGACCAAGGGCCGCTTCGTCCGGATCACCTCGGCGGGCCTCAAGGAGAGCCACCCGCACGACATCCAGATGACGGTCGAGGCACCGAACTACAGCCGCAGCAAGTAGTCGGCAGGCTTCCTCAAGGGCGGCTCCGGACACACCGGGGCCGCCCTTGTCGTACCCGTCGGCGATACTGGAAGACGCTGAGACGCAAGAAGGAAAGGCCACACACGTGACTGAGATCGAGATCGGGCGCGGCAAGCGCGGCCGCCGGGCGTACGCCTTCGACGACATCGCCGTCGTCCCCAGCCGCCGTACGCGGGACCCGAAGGAGGTCTCGATCGCCTGGCAGATCGACGCCTACCGCTTCGAGCTGCCCTTCCTGGCCGCCCCCATGGACTCGGTCGTCTCCCCGGCCACCGCGATCCGCATCGGCGAGCTCGGCGGCCTCGGCGTGCTGAACCTCGAAGGCCTCTGGACGCGCTACGAGGACCCGCAACCGCTCCTCGACGAGATCACCGGGTTGGACGTGGACACCGCGACCCGCCGCCTCCAGGAGATCTACGCCGCTCCCATCAAGGAGGAGCTGATCGGGCAGCGCATCAAGGAGGTGCGCGACTCGGGCGTGGTCACCGCCGCCGCGCTCTCCCCGCAGCGCACGGCCCAGTTCTCCAAGGCCGTCGTCGACGCGGGCGTCGACATCTTCGTCATCCGCGGTACGACGGTCTCGGCGGAGCACGTGTCGGGTTCGCACGAGCCGCTGAACCTGAAGCAGTTCATCTACGAGCTGGACGTCCCGGTGATCGTCGGCGGCTGCGCCACGTACACCGCGGCCCTGCACCTGATGCGCACCGGCGCGGCGGGCGTCCTCGTCGGCTTCGGCGGCGGCGCGGCGCACACCACGCGCAACGTGCTGGGCATCCAGGTCCCGATGGCCACGGCGGTGGCCGATGTCGCCGCCGCCCGCCGCGACTACATGGACGAGTCCGGCGGCCGGTACGTGCATGTCATCGCCGATGGCGGTGTCGGCTGGTCCGGCGACCTCCCCAAGGCGATCGCCTGCGGCGCGGACGCGGTCATGATGGGCTCCCCGCTGGCCCGCGCCACGGACGCGCCGGGCAAGGGCCACCACTGGGGCATGGAAGCGGTCAACGAGGAACTCCCGCGCGGCAAGAAGGTCGACCTCGGCACGGTCGGCACGATCGAGGAGATCCTCGCCGGCCCGTCCCACATCCCCGACGGCTCGATGAACATCTTCGGGGCGCTGCGGCGGGCGATGGCGACGACCGGGTACAGCGAGCTGAAGGAGTTCCAGCGGGTCGAGGTCACGGTGGCCGACTCGCAGCACAAGCGGTAGGCGGTAGGCGGTTCTACGACGCTTCGAGGGGCCCGGGCCTGGGTGGTCCGGGCCCTTTCGTGTGCCCAAGTGGGTCTGGTGGGGCGCGTGTTGGGACTGGGGGGCGCACGGTTGCGTTCGGGGTGATGGTGAGCCGTTTGGCCGTATCGGGCGACTAGTGTCCTTGATCGGCGGCCCTGTTCTTCTGGGTCGCCCCCTTCCAGGGACATGGTTCCGGACCCGGGCTCTCGGGGCCCGGCCCGAGTTCCGACGAGCCGCCTACCGGGCCAATGGGTGGCGTCGCGGAAGGGGGCGCACCCATGGGTCGTCACCGCAAGCCCACCCGATGGGACCGAACTTGGCTTCGGCTGGTGAAGTTCCGGAGGAGGTGCATCTTGTGGATCTATGGAGGAAAGTGAGCGGCCACCCCTATAAGGACTAGACGAGTAGTTCCGATTGTGGGGTTCACGGACGCAGGGAGGGTGTCCAACATCGGGTTGTGACGACCGATTTAGACACCCTCTTGACGGCACTGTACGTGCATGTCGATGACCATTTGAAGACACCGCGGTGGCGTGGGCGTCCGCCGCTGCTGACCGATGCCGAGCTGGTGACCCTGGCGGTGGCCCAGGCCGTCCTGGGCTTCCACTGCGAGGCCCGATGGCTGCGCTTCGCGCACGCTCACCTGCACAGAATGTTCCCGTACCTGCCGCAGCGGCCCGCGTACAACAAGCGCCTGCGAGCGGCTCTGCCCCTGGTCAAGCGGGTCATCCGGTCACTGGCAGCCGACACCGACCTGTGGCTGGACCCGCTGTGGGTCGTGGACTCCACGCCCGTCGAGTGCGCCCGCTCCCGGGAAACCGTGCGCCGCTCGGACCTGGCCGGCTGGGCCAACTACGGCTACTGCCGCTCCCACTCCCGTTTCTACTGGGGCCTGAAACTGCACCTGGTGTGCACCCCGGCCGGACTGCCCGTCACCTGGGCCCTCGCCGACCCGAAGATCGACGAACGGCAGGTGCTGGCCGCCCTGATCGACGAGGAGCCGCACCTGGCAGCCGCCCGGCCGGGCCTGCTGATCCTGGCGGACAAGGGCTACACCGCCGCCGAACTCGACCGCTTCCTCGCCGCCCGCGGCATCCAGCTGCTGCGGCCCTCCTACCGCAACCGCGGCACCCCACACCCCGCAGAAGCCCTGCTCAAGACCGTGCGGCAGCTGATCGAGTCGGTCAACGACACCCTCAAGGGCCAGCTCGACCTCGAACACCACGGCGGCCGGACCATCGAAGGCGTCGGCGTCCGCGTGGCCCAGCGGATCCTGGCGATGACCTGCGCGATCTGGCACAACCGCGCCATCGGCGCACCCATCACCAGGTCACTGATCGCCTACGACCACTGAGACACATCGGAACTACTCATCTAGGGGTGGACACTCCGTTCACTTTTCAGGAGCCCGCCGCAGCGCCCGCTGCGGTGGGCTCCACCTGTTTCTTACGGTACCGGCGCCGCGAGTCGCACGCCACCAGCCCCCGACGCACACCCCACCTCATGCGCCCCCCTGCACAACCCGCGCGCCGGGGTCAGAGCGCAGCCTTCTTCGCGCCCGAGAACGCGGCGAACGCGGCGATGGCGAAGAAGACGAAGGTGAGCGGGTCGGCGTCGGCCTTCCAGGCGTCCTGGACGACGTCGAAGTGGTCGAAGAACACCTTGCTGAAGCTCACGCCGAGCTCCTCCGCGCCGATCATCGCCTCGCCGATCAGCTGGCCGAGGTAGACCGCGCCCAGGGCCAGGACGGCGCTGAACACGGGGAGGACGGGGTTGCGCCCGCCCAGCTTGCCCGCCGCGAGGCCGATGACGAAGCCGACGCCGACCGCCGCCCAGCCGATCTCGTGCTTGGTGGTGCCGATGACGACGCCGTAGATGCCGGCGGCGACCAGGGCAGCGGCGACGGCGGTCAGCAGGCCGAGCACCATGGTGTTCCGCTGGGGAGCGGGCGGGGCGTACGGAGCCGGGGGCGGCGGCGGTACGGCTCCGGGCTGCTGGGCGTACGGGTTGCCGTCGACCGGCTGCGGCTGTGGCTGCTGCGGTGGCGTGGCTGACTGGCTCATGACAGAAATCCCCCCACGGGATGTGAAGACAGGAAAGGTGAAGCGGAGTCGCGTGCGCGCAGATATGCGACAGCTGTGCGACGAGTGGGGGGGAGATTAGCAGGTCGACGTGCCCCTGTGACCAGTCGTTTTCGTGCTCGGAGCCGGTGCGCCTGCGTGCTCAGAGCCGGTGTGCCGCGCCCGTCGGTGTGGCCCCGCGCGTGTCCAGCAGCAACTGCGCCTTCACGGACAGGCCCTGGAGGTCGTACGTCCGGTGCTGCTGGAGCAGGATCGTCAGGTCGGCGTCGGCCGCCGCCTCGTAGAGGGAGTCCGCGCGGGGGACCGGGCGGTCCAGGACGCTCCAGGACGGGATGTGGGGGTCGTGGTAGCTGACGGAGGCGCCGAGTTCCATGAGGCGGATCGCGATCTCCTGGGCGGGGGTGCCCTGTTGGTCGGCGAGGTCGGCCTTGTAGGTGACGCCGAGGAGCAGGACGCGGGCCCCGCGCGCGGACTTGCCGTGCTCGTTGAGGAGCGTGGCGGCACGCTGGATGACGTAGCGGGGCATCTGGTTGTTGACCTGCTGGGCGAGTTCGACCATGCGGAGGGGGCGGGGGCCGTGGCCGGTGAGGTCCTGGGGGACGGCGTGGCCGCCGACTCCGGGGCCGGGGCGGAAGGCCTGGTAGCCGAACGGCTTGGTCTCCGCGCAGCGGATGACGTCCCAGAGGTCGACGCCCAAGTCGTGGCACAGGACGGCCATTTCGTTGACGAGGGCGATGTTGACGTGCCGGAAATTGGTCTCCAGTAGCTGCACGGTCTCCGCTTCGCGCAGGCCACGCGCGCGTACCACCTTGTCGGTGAGGCGGCCGTAGAAGGCGGCGGCCGACTCGGTGCAGGCCGGGGTGAGGCCGCCGATCACCTTGGGGGTGTTGGCCGGGGTGAAGTCGCGGTTGCCGGGGTCGACGCGGCTGGGGGAGTAGGCGAGGTGGAAGTCGCGGCCCGCGCGGAGGCCGGAGCCCTCTTCGAGGAGTGGGCGCAGGAAGGTTTCGGTGGTGCCGGGGTGCACCGGTGACTCCAGGATCACCGTGGTGTGCGGGCGCAGGTGGGCCGCGAGGGCGCGGGCGGCCGTCTCCACCTGGCTGAGGTCGAGGCCGCCGTCGGCGTCCCGGGGGGTCGGCGCGCAGATCACGGCGGTGCGTACGCGGCCGAGCTCGGCGGGGTTGGTGGCCGGCCGGAAGCCCCCCGAGAGCATCCGGCGCAGTTCGGCGGGGCTGAGGGAGCCGGCCTCAGGACCGGTCTTGAAGCCGACCGTGGCGATACCGGCGGCGACAGCGGCCTGGGCCAGGGGCAGGCCGAGAGGACCGAGTCCGATGACGGCGAGATCTGCGGGCATGGCGTGGGCCGTCCTTCCCAATAACCGAAGCGGGACAGATAACCGAAGCGGGACAGGTGCGCAAGCCCTGTGGACAGAACGAGCGAGCGCAATGTCAGACTAGGAGTAAATATGACCGTTATGCGGGATTGGACGGCTGTGTTTTTCGGCAGTCCTGTGATTGTTGTCCACAGGCTGGGGGCGAGTGGTGGCTGAAGTCGGGCAACCCGGTCAGAATTTGGGCAGGAGGGATACGAACCGGGCTTCGCCGAACGGGTGCGGCCGGCGCTACCGATAGCGGGAGGCAGCGGTGAGGACAGCGACACTGGGTCCGGCGCAGCGAGCCGAGGCACTGGCGGGAATGGCCGAGCGCGAACTGGATGTGCTCGTGGTGGGCGGAGGTGTGGTCGGCGCGGGCACCGCCCTGGACGCGGTGACGCGCGGCCTGTCCACGGGACTGGTCGAGGCGCGCGACTGGGCGTCCGGCACATCGAGCAGGTCGAGCAAGCTCATCCACGGAGGTCTGCGCTATCTGGAGATGCTCGACTTCGCCCTCGTCCGCGAGGCACTCAAGGAACGCGGACTGCTCCTGGAGCGGCTCGCCCCGCACCTGGTGAAACCGGTGCCGTTCCTGTACCCGCTCCAGCACAAGGGCTGGGAGCGCCTCTACGCCGGCTCGGGCGTCGCGCTCTACGACGCGATGTCCATGGCCCGCGCCCACGGCCGGGGCCTGCCCACCCACCGCCACCTGAGCCGCCGGCACGCCCTGCGCGTGGCACCCGCGTTGAAGAAGGACGCCCTGGTCGGCGCCCTGCAGTACTACGACGCGCAGATGGACGACGCCCGCTATGTGGCCACCCTGGTGCGCACGGCCTCGTCGTACGGCGCGAAAGTCGCCAACCGCGCGCGGGTGACCGGTTTTCTGCGCGAGGGCGAGCGCGTGGTCGGCGCCCGGGTGCAGGACGTCGAGGCGGGCGGCGAGTACGAGATCCGCGCCAAGCAGATCGTGAACGCCACGGGCGTGTGGACCGACGACACCCAGGCGATGGTCGGGGAACGCGGCCAGTTCCACGTCCGGGCCTCCAAGGGCATCCACCTGGTCGTCCCGAAAGACCGCATCAACTCCACCAGCGGGCTGATCCTGCGCACCGAGAAGTCCGTGCTGTTCGTCATCCCCTGGGGTCGGCACTGGATCGTCGGCACCACCGACACCGACTGGGACCTCGACAAGGCCCACCCGGCCGCGTCCAGCGCCGACATCGACTACCTGCTGGAGCACGTGAACTCGGTGCTCGCGGTACCGCTGACCAGAGACGACGTCCAGGGCGTGTACGCGGGACTGCGGCCCCTGCTGGCCGGCGAGTCCGACGCCACCAGCAAGCTGTCGCGCGAGCACACCGTCGCGCATCCGGTGCCGGGGCTCGTCGTCGTGGCGGGCGGCAAGTACACGACGTATCGGGTGATGGCCAAGGACGCCGTGGACGAGGCGGTGCACGGGCTCGACATGCGGGTCGCCGAGTGCGTCACCGAGGACGTGCCGCTGCTCGGCGCGGAGGGGTACCGGGCGCTGTGGAACGCGCGGGCGCGGATCGCCTCGAAGACCGGCATCCACGTGGTGCGCGTGGAGCACCTGCTGAACCGTTTCGGTTCGATGGCCGAGGAGGTCCTCGACCTCATCGCCAAGGACCCCGCACTCGGCGAGCCCCTCCAGTTCGCCGACGACTATCTGCGCGCCGAGGTCGTCTACGCCGCCTCGCACGAGGGCGCACGGCACCTCGACGACGTCCTCACCCGCCGCACCCGCATCTCGATCGAGACCTTCGACCGGGGCACGCGCAGCGCCCGTGAGGCGGCCGAGCTGATGGCACCGGTGCTCGGCTGGGACAAGGACCAGATCGAGCGCGAGGTCGAGCACTACGAGAAGCGGGTGGAGGCCGAGCGGGAGTCGCAACGCCAGCCCGACGACCTGACGGCGGACGCGGCGCGGTTGGGGGCGCCGGACATCGCGCCGCTGTAGCGGCCCCGGGCGGGGTCGGCTTCGCCCGGAGCCGGCTTCGCCCGAAGTTCGCCGCAGCCTCCGCCCGCTTCACTCGAACGAGTGTCGCGAACTGGGATCTTTGTCCGGAACCCGGCCGTTCTACGAGGTGCGGGGGCAGAACTCGGCGGCGAGCAGGGCCGGTTCGAGACCGGGGTCGGCCATCTCGCTCGTGTTCACCCGGAAGGTGAGGACACGACGACCGTCGACGGTGGCTGCGGTGCGCACGTAGCTGCCGGAGATCCGGCCGTTGTGCCCCCACACCGTGGTGCCGCACGGGAGCTTCACGGGGAACAGGCCCATGCCGTACGAGCCGTGTGCGGTACGTGTGTCGAGCATCTCGCGCAGCCAGTGCGAGGGCAGAAGTCCGCCGCCGAGCAGGGCCGAGTAGAAGCGGTCCAGGTCGGAGAGCGTGGTCACCAGCTCGCCCGCGGCGCCGGCCACCCGCGGGTCGAGATCGGTGACGTCGGAGCCGTCGGTCGCGTAGGCGCGGCCGTGCGGCGAGGGAAGAGTGGTGCGGGAGCCCGGGAAGGAGGTGCCCGTCAGACGCAGCGGAGCGATGATGCGGCGCTCGGCCTCGGTGGCGTACGAGTTGCCGGTGACCTGTTGGATCACCAGGCCGAGCAGCACGTAGTTGGTGTTCGAGTAGGAGAAGCGGCCGCGATCGACCGGAGGGTGGGTGACTGCTATACGGACGGCCTGAGTTGGGGAGACGGGGACCGTGCCCCCGGTGACCGCGGTGAAGTCGTACAGACCGCTGGTGTGGGTGAGCAGGGAACGGAGGGTCAGCGCGCGCCCGTCGTTGCCCGCTCCGTGTACCAGACCGGGCAGGTGTCGCTCCACCGTGTCGGACAGGGACAGCCGGTGTTCGGCGGCGAGTTGGAGGATCACGGTCGCGATGAAGGTCTTCGTGATGCTGCCGGCGCGGAAGTGGTCGGCTCGGCTGATGCCTTTTCCGGCCTGTGCGTATTTCGTCGTACCGAGTGCGTAGTCCGACTCGGACCGGGCGATGTCCGTCCCGGCCCGCGCGTCACCGGTCCCGGTCGGTGAGCTGCCGGAGCCCGTGCTGTCGTGGGCCAGTAGGGCCGCGGCGGGGGCCCTGCCCCGGGCGACCAGCAGTCTGACCAGGGCGTTCGTGTCCGGCGCGGGGTGGGCCTGGGAGGCGGCCGCGGACAGGCAGAGGAGGGTCAGGGACACCGGAAGGGCGAGCAGTGTCCGAGGTGTGGGCATCGTGATCCTCCGTTCTCATCGGTCATCCTGCCCGGCTTGGCTGTGTGACCTGCGGTGGATACGGGACCGGATGTGCTGTCGGTGCGCGGGGAGAGGCCCCCTGGGCGTTGGGCACTTGTTCGGTGGGGGACAATGGAGGCTCTGTCAGGGCGGGTTGCATGAGGGGACGCATGTCGGAGGCGGAGCGGGCGGGGACATCCCGTCAGGACAAGAGCGAACGTCTCCTCGCCGGGCGGTACCGGTTGGGAGCAGTGCTCGGCCGCGGAGGCATGGGCACGGTGTGGCGTGCCGAGGACGAGACCCTGGGCCGGACGGTCGCCGTCAAGGAGCTGCGGTTCCCGACCAGCATCGACGAGGACGAGAAACGCCGGCTGATCACGCGGACGTTGCGCGAGGCCAAGGCCATCGCGCGGATCCGCAACACCAGCGCGGTGACGGTCTACGACGTCGTCGACGAGGACGACCGGCCGTGGATCGTCATGGAGTTGGTCGAGGGCAAGTCGCTCGCCGAGGCCATCCGGGAGGACGGCCTGCTGGAGCCGCGGCGCGCGGCGGAGGTCGGGCTCGCGATCCTCGACGTCCTGCGGTCCGCGCACCGCGAGGGCATCCTGCACCGCGACGTGAAGCCGTCGAACGTGCTGATCGCCGAGGACGGCCGGGTCGTGCTCACCGACTTCGGTATCGCACAGGTCGAGGGCGACCCGTCGATCACCTCCACCGGCATGCTCGTCGGCGCGCCCTCCTACATCTCCCCGGAGCGGGCCCGTGGGCACAAGCCCGGTCCGGCGGCCGACCTGTGGTCGCTCGGCGGGTTGCTGTACGCGGCGGTCGAGGGCGCACCGCCGTACGACAAGGGTTCCGCGATCGCCACGCTCACCGCGGTGATGACGGAGCCGTTGGAGGAGCCGAAGAACGCCGGGCCGTTGAAGGACGTCATCTACGGCCTGCTGAAGAAGGACCCGGCCCAGCGTCTCGACGACACGGGTGCCCGGGCGATGCTCAACGCGGTGATCCACGCGCGCGAGCCGAAGGCGGCCGAGCCGGAGCCGGTGGCGGACGCGACGAAGGTGGTTCCGTTGCCCGCGCAGCCGGGGCCCGCGGAGTCCGGTGGCAAGAAGAGCGGTGGCAGTAGCGGGAGTTCGGGTCCTTCTGCGGGGGCCGAGCGGTTGCGTGGGGCGTTGCGGTCCATGCGGAAGGCTGCGGGTGGGTCGGCGGGGGCCGGGGCGGCCACGTCTTCGGCGGCTGCGGGTTCTGCCACGAGTCCCGGTGCGGCCGCGAGTCCGGCTACGGGTTCGGGTTCGGGTTCTGGTGGGGCTTCAACTCCCGTTGCCGGTAAGCCGGGTGGCTTGGGTGCGGGTGCCGGGGCAGCTGCTGCCGGGGCTGGTTCGGTCGGCGTCGCTGGTACTTCGGGCAAGAGCGGCTCCGGTGCTGCTGGGACCGCTGGTTCCGGTGGTGCGAAGGGCGCTGCTGCCGGCGGGAGTTCAGGGTCTGCTGCCGGACCTCGGACGCCCGGGGTGCCTTCGGCTCGGGCGGCGGATGCTTCTGGTGCGGCGACCCGTTCCGGGACGTCGGCCGGTGCGGGGACTGCGGCCGGCGCCGGGGCTCCGGCCGGTTCCGGGACTGCGGCAAGTTCCGGGACTGCGGCTGGTTCCGGTACTGCGGGCGGCTCCGCTGCGAAGGCCGGTGCGGCGGACTCGGGTACGCGTGACTTGGCGGGTGCACGTGACCCCGGTACCCGTGACCCCGGTACCCGTGACCCCGGTACGCGTGATCCCGATGTGCAGGCGTCCGGGCTGCGGGAGACGGGACTGGGGGACTCCGGTGCCCGGGACCTGGGCGCGACGCGCGAGTCGAGTACTCGGTCGGCCAACTCCGGTTCGGGTGGGCGGAGTTCCGGGTGGCCCGTGATGACGCCGCCGGATCTGCCGCCGCGGCCGGTGCCGAGGGCGCCGCTCACCGATGTGGTGCCGAAGCGGACGTTGGTGATCATCGCGGTCGTCGTCGCGCTCGCGGTGATCGGTGTCGTGCTGGCGTTCACGCTCGGTGGCGATGACGGCGACTCCAAGGGGTCGAAGCACAACGGCGGCGCCAAGGCGGACAGCAGTGTCAGCGCGAGCGCGAGTTCGAGCACCGACACCAAGAAGGACAGCGGCGACACCGGAAGTACGGGCGGTTCCCAGAGCGACTCCAAGGCGACGGCAACGGCCTCGGGGAGTAAGGCGAGTTCGGGTACGAACGCGTCCGGCGGGAGCGGTGACGAGACGGACGGCTCCTCGGGCGGCGCCGCGGTCGTGAAGACGTACAAGGGGAGCCAGGGTTTCTCGATAGGCCTGCCCGCCGGGTGGTCGTACCAGTCGACCGATTCCGCCGGGGTCCGGCTGACCGGGCCCGACGGGCAGAAGCTGCTGATCGCCTGGACCAGTACGCCGAAGGGCGACGCGGTGGCGGACTGGAAGAACCAGGAGCAGTACATGACGCGCTCCGGGTACCACCGGATCCGAATAGAGAAGGTGGACTACCGGAGCTGGAACACGGCCGACTGGGAGTTCACCTATGAGGACGGCGGGACGCAGTACCGCACCATCGACCGCGGGTTCGTCGTCAACAGCCATCTCGGATATGCGCTCATGTACACCGCGAAGGCGGCCAATTGGGGTACTGAGCTTCGTAAGGACACCTGGACGACCCTGACGAAGACGTTCGAACCGAAGTCCTGAGGCGGGTGGGTCCGGGTTTGGCGCGCCAGATCCGTCAACCCCTCTTTGGGGGTTGCCTCCGGCACGTATCGTGAGTGGTTGCGGACCGTACGCATCCAGGAATGTGGGCGGAACGGGGCGCAAGGCGAACGGAATTGACCAACCGGGCGGCCGGGGGAGGCAACGTGGACGACTATGCGGGTCGGGTGCTCGCCGACCGCTACCGCCTGCCGCTGCCGCCCTCCGACGAGTACGAACTCACCGAGACCCGGGCCTTCGACACCTACAGCGGGCAGGAAGTCCTGGTACGCCAGGTGCCGTTGCCGGAGGTCGTCGAGGCGGAGGTGCTCGGCGAGGACGGGCTGCCCGACGGGTTCACGGCGCGTGATCGCGGGGCGCGGCGGCCGGCCGCGGCGCGGACCGCGACGCGGCGGCCCTCCGATCCGGCGGTACGGCGCGCGGTCGAGGCCGCGCAGGCCGCGGCGCGGATCCCCGACCATCCCCGGCTGGACCAGGTCTTCGACGTGTTCGCCGAGGGCGGTTCGCTGTGGATAGTGAGCGAACTGGTGTCCGCCCAGACGCTTGCCACGCTGCTCGTCGAGAAGCCGTTGTCGCCGTACCGGGCGGCCGAGGTCGCCGCCGACGTGCTGATGGCACTGCGGGTGCTGCACGCGCACGGCTGGGTCCACCGGAACATCACCGCCCGCACGGTGCTCGTCTGCGACGACGGCCGCGTGATGCTGACCGGCCTCGCGGTCGGCGCGGCGGAGGAGGCACTGTGCGGCTACGACCCGGTGCCGGTCCAGGACGGCGACGAGGACGGACGCGGAGAGCAAGGACGGCACGGCGGCGGGGCGGCGGTACCCGCGAGTTTCCGGGCACAGGGCGGCGGCGCCGTACCGCGGGCGGGTTCCACGGCCCCGCACGGTTCCGCATCTCCTTCGGGCTCGACGACTCCGCCCGGTCCCAGGGCTCCCGGCGGTTCTACGGTCCCTGCGCTCCCCGGTAACTCCCGCGGCAGCGGCGCGATCGGCTTCGGCGGCGCGGGTGGCGGAACGGGCACAGGTGCAGCTGCCGCTGCCGTAGACCCCGGTGCTGTGGACCCCGAGGCCGCCCGGCGGGCCGCGATCGAGGCGCGGGCCGCCGGAGGGCTGCCCGGAGCCGGTGCGGAGGGCGGTGGCGGGAGCGGGCCTTCCGCCGCGCTGGCCCGCAGGGAAGCGGAAGTCGGCGGTGACGTCCGGGCCGCGCGGGCCGGTGCGATCGCCGCGTACCGGGCAGGCGCGCGCGCCGCCGCCCGGGTTCAGGAGACCCAGCAACCGGCACTCCCCGGTGCCCGGCCCCCGGCCGAGGGCGAACGCGGCACCGCCCAGGCCAACGGTTCGGCCCAACTGCCGTACTCCGGCGGCAACGGCGTGGAACAGCACCCGGCCGGCACCACACCCCCGGGCCAGATAGCCGACCCCTACGGCGTCCGCAACACCGCCTGGCACGGCGCGACACCGCGCCCCGGCACCGGCGACCCGGCCCCGAGCGTCCAGGGCGACCGGCCGTCCCCTCCGCAGCAGGGCGGCACCGCCGGTGCACCGTCCCCGGGCGGAACAGGCACGTTCCCCGGCACGAACACCCCGGCCCGCGATGGAGAGGCCCGCCCCTATGGCTCGGGCGCCTCGGCGTTCGGCCCAGGCGTCCCGGCCCAGGGCACCGATGCCCCGCCCTACGGCAGGGAAGCCCGCCCCTACGGCGAGGACGCGTCGGCGTACGGTCCGGACGCCCCGGCCCCCGGCGCCGGCACCCGTCCCCACGGTGCGGACCCTTCGGCCCATGGCCGCGAAGCTCGTCCCCACGGCGCGGACGCGTCGGCCTACGGTCCGGAGGCTCCGCCCTATGGCCCGGAGGCCCCGCCCTACGGCGGGGACACCCGTTCCTACGGCGGGAACGCGCCGGCCCGTGGCGGCGACCCCCGCCCCTACAGCGCGAACACCGGGGTCCACAGCACCGACCCCTCCACCTACGGCGCCCTAACCCCCGCCACCGGTCACCCCACCCCGCCTTCCATCGGCAGCCCCCACCGCCCCAGCCTGGACGGCCCCGTCCCTCCAGGTCGGGCCGTCGCACCCGCCTCCGGCAACTCCCCTCGCCCTCCGGCCCGTTGGGACGAGCTGGCTTCCGCAGGCGCACCTACCCACCGTGGTCCCGCCACCGCGCTGGCCGCCGAGCGTGCGCGCCAGGTGCGGATGACCGTCGTAGGGCCGGTCACCGAGCGGTGGGCGCCCGAGCAGGCCGTACCGGTGCATGAGAACTGGCAGTTGGCCGCGCCGATCGGACCCGCCACCGATCTGTGGGCGCTCGGGGCGTTGCTCTTCCGGGCCGTGCAGGGGCATGCGCCTTATCCCGAAGAGACGACCGCCGAGCTGGTGCAGCTGGTGTGTGCGGAGCCGCCCGCCTTCGCCGAGGAGTGCGGGCCGCTCAGGCCGGTCGTGGAGTCGCTGTTGCGGCAGGACCCGACCGAGCGGCTCGACTTCGAGGAACTGCGGGGCTGGCTGCGGTCGTTGGTGCGTTCGGCGCCCGAGCCCGAGGCCGGTACGCATGTCGTCGCCACCCCGCCGACCGATCCCCGGCGGCTGCCGATCGTCCGCAGGCGCGGCGAGTTGGTGCGCAGGCGGCGGGCCGGGCTGCCCGCGACCAGTCCGCACGGGCGGCACAAGCGGGCCAAGGAGGAGGTCGGTGGGTCGCCGCGGCGGTTGGGGCGGACCCTGTTGATTCTTATCTTCCTGCTGCTGGCCGGTGCGGTCGCGTACGCCATGGTCTTCCTGCCCAAGTCCGGGGAGAACTCCGGGGCGGGGCAAGGGGATCGGACCGGGGCCGCGGGGGAAGTCAGTACCGCGCCCACTCAGTCCTCGGCCGGGGCCAGTAGTCAGCCGCAGCCCGATCAGACCTCGCCCAGTGCCCACAACAGCCCCTCGAACTCGGCCAGTTCGACCGACACGCAGACGGACCCGAACGTCGCCGACGGGTTCGTGCTGCGCAAGGACCCCGCCGGGTTCCAGGTCGCCGTGGCCAAGGGATGGACCCGTACGCCCAAGAACGGCAGCGGCCAAATCGTCTACTCCCACGGCGACTTCGAGCTGATCGTCGTAGCCGGGCGGGACAGTGCCACGGCGGACGGCAGTGACCCGATGGTCTACCAGCGGGACAAGGAGGCCGAGTTGCAGCCGTACCGCAACTCCAGCTGGGCCACCGCGACCGGGCTGCGGACCATCACGGTGGGCGGAAAGACCATGGCCGAGGGGCAGTTCACCTGGACGGACAGTCAGGGGGGCGCCCTGTTCGTGCGCAACATGGCGTTCCTCATCAACGGGCGGTACCACATCGTGCAGGTGCGCGGCCCGGAGGCTCAACGGGACGAAGTGACACGGCTGTACGAGCAGGCGTCGTCCACCTATCAGTACACCGGGTGACCTGCGGAGGCGGCGCGCCGAGGCCCGGCGGTTCCCGTTCGGGCGCAGAAGCGACAACCGTCACAGTGCGGTCTCCGTGGTACCCCGCTGGTTCCCTGTACGAGGCCCTGTCCTTACGCTGAGCCTGTCAAGAGCATTGCGGGGAAACGTGAATCAGATGCAGGGCCTGCTCCTCGCGGGGCGCTATCGGCTGGCCGAATCGATCGGCAGCGGCGGTATGGGCCGGGTGTGGCGGGCGCACGACGAGGTGTTGCACCGGACCGTCGCCATCAAGGAGTTGACGGCCGCGCTCTATGTGTCCGAGAGCGACCAGCCGAGGCTGCTGGCGCGCACCCGCGCCGAGGCGCGCGCCGCCGCGCGGATCAACCACTCCGCCGTCGTCACGGTGCACGACGTCCTCGAACACGACGGCCGCCCATGGATCGTCATGGAACTCGTCGAGGGCAACTCCCTTGCCGACGAGGTCAAGGAGCAGGGCCGGATCGAGCCGGCCGAGGCCGCGCGCATCGGCATATGGGTGCTGCGCGCGCTGCGTGCCGCGCACGCCGCCGGTGTCCTGCACCGTGACGTCAAGCCCGGCAACGTGCTGCTCGGGCAGGACGGGCGGGTGCTGCTCACCGACTTCGGCATCGCGCAGATCGAGGGCGACAGCACCATCACGCGCACGGGAGAGGTCGTGGGCTCCGTCGACTACCTCGCCCCCGAGCGCGTCCGCGGCGCCGACCCCGGACCGTCCTCCGACCTGTGGGCGCTGGGCGCCACGCTCTTCACGGCGGTCGAGGGCCGTTCGCCGTTCCGCCGCACCTCGCCGCTGTCCACCATGCAGGCCGTCGTCGAGGAGGACGCCGGCGAACCGCGGTACGCCGGCGCGCTCGCGCCCGTCATCGCCGCGCTGCTGAACAAGGACCCCGCGCTACGGCCCGACGCGGACCAGACCGAGCAGATGCTCGCGGAGGCGGCCGAGGGGCGGCGCCCGCGCGCGGCGGAGGAGTGGCTGCCGACCCAGCAAGTGGGCTCCCGGCAGGGCGGGTTGGCGGAGGACTTCGGTTCGGGCTCGGGTGCGACGCCGTATCCGTCGGCTACCGGGGGTGCGGCGCCGTACGCGTCGGCGACCGGGGCCACGTACCAGCACACACCGCCCGTCTCCCTCGTGCCTCCCGGGGCGGTCGCCCCGCCGAAGCGCCGCCGGCTGCGCTCGGTGGTCCTCGTCGTCGTCGTCGCCGCGCTCGTCGGCGGCGGTACGGCGCTGGGGCTGCAGAAGTGGCATCAGGACCGGGACCAGGACCAGGGCGGCACCCCGGGCGCATCGGCCTCACAGAGCGCCACGCCGACCCCGCACAGTTCGGGTCCCGCCAACTGGCAGGTCTACCAAGACGCTTGGGGCTTCGACATATCCCTCCCCAAGGGCTGGGCGCGGAAGGTCTACGGCGACTCCGGCGGCATCAAGCAGGTCGACTACACGCCCGACAACGGCAAGCACTTCGTCCGCATAGCCATCGACACCTCCCCGGACTTCCCCACCGCGAACGCCCACCAACTCGACCTGGAAGCGCAGCTCCAGCGGCTGGTCGACTACAACCGGGTGACCCTGGAGGCGAACACCTACCGCGACCGTCCGGGCTCCCTCTGGGACTACACCTGGACCGCGCAGGCGAAGGACACGCCCTACCCGGGACCGCGGCGCGCCATCGAGGAGACGTACATGTCCCGTGACGGCGTCGAGTACGCGATCTACATGTCCGCGCCGGCCGCGGACTGGGCGACGACCGGCGCGCAGTTCAAGTCGGTCCTGCAGAGCTGGAGTCCCGACTCGGGCTGACCGCTTCCGGTTGCGTCATGATGGTGCGCATGGGGACCGAGGGGGACAACGCCCGGGTGATCGCCGGGCGTTACCGACTGGAGAAGCGGCTCGGGCGCGGTGGCATGGGCGTCGTGTGGCGGGCGACCGACCAACTCCTGGGCCGTCAGGTCGCGGTGAAGGAGATCGCCCAGGACGACTCCCTCTCCGAGGAGGAGGCCCGCCAGCAGCGCGACCGCACCCTGCGCGAGGCGCGGGCGGTGGCGCAACTGCGGCACCCGCACATCATCGTCGTGCACGACGTCGTCGAGCAGGACGAACGGCCGTACATCGTCATGGAGTTGATCGACGGCGGCTCGCTCGCCGAGCGGATCTCCGGCCGCGGCCCGGTCGACGCCGCCGAGGCCGCGCGGATCGGGATCGCCCTCCTCGGCGCGCTGCGCACGGCCCACGCGGCGGGCGTCCTGCACCGGGACATCAAACCGGCCAACGTCCTGCTGCAGACCGCCGCCGACGAGGCCGACTCCGAGCGGGTCGTGCTGACCGACTTCGGTATCGCGCAGGTCGCGGGTGCTACGACCCTCACCGAGAGCGGCGCGTTCGTCGGCTCGCCCGAGTACACCGCGCCCGAGCGGATGTCGGGTGTGCGGACAGGTCCCGCGTCCGACCTGTGGTCGCTCGGCGCGCTGCTGTGCACGGTGCTGAGCGGTGAATCGCCGTTCCGGCGCGACTCGTTGGGCGGCATCCTGCACGCGGTCGTCATCGACGAGATCCGCCCGCCGGAGCAGGCCCGGCCACTGCTGCCCGTCGTACGGGGACTGCTCGAACGCGATCCGGAACGGCGGCTGGAGGCGGCGGAGGCCGAGCGGATGCTCCGGGCGTTTCTGGACACCGGGCGGACGCCGAGCGCCGCGTCGTCCAGTCGTACGGCACACCCGACGCCGGGCTACACACCGACCCAACGTGACGTTCCCAGAAGGCAGTTGAGCACCCCGGCGTCGCCACCCGCCCCCGCGCCTTCCGTCCCCGTGCCGCCCGCCCCCGCGCCTTCCGCCACGGCGGAGCAGCAGTCGCCCCGGCGCAGCACACGCGGTGTGCTCGTCACCGCGCTGCTGGTCGCGGCGATGGCGGGGGCCGGGGTGTCGGCGGCGGCGCTGTTGATGCGGGGGGACGACGGAGGCGGGGGTGCGGGGGGTGCCCTGCCGGTCACCTCGGCGCCGTTGACCTCCACGAGTGCCGGTACGCCGTCACCGTCGCCCACCCCCTCGGCGGGCACCGAGACGCCCAACACCCCTACCGCGCCGTCCGGTTACCGCATCGCCCATGACCCCGACGGCTTCTCCCTCGCCGTACCGGAGGACTTCGTGCGGGTGCCGCAGGGGGAGCGCATCTTCTACATGTCGCCGGGGGAGACTTTCCGGCTCGGCATCAAGATGTCCGACCCCGAACAGGGCGGCCCGCTCGCGGTGATGAAGAGCGCGGCGGCCAACGGGGCGGCCACGAACCCCGGTTACCACGACGGCAAGGTCACCGACACCACGCACGACGGACACCCCGCCGCGCTCTGGGAGTTCAGCTGGAACGGCTTCAGCACGGCGGAGGGACCCCGGCACACGTACGACATGTGCTGGGAGGAGAACGGCCGGATGTACGACGTGTGGGTGTCCGCGCCGGTCGGGAAGGTGCGGGAGGCGAAGGAGTACTTCGACGTCGCGCTGGACACCTTCGCCCGCACGTGAAGCCGTACATGAAGGGTGCATTGGGGACATCCCGCGTCACGGGTCTGTGACCGGAAAGCACCAGAGGTGGATACGGCGGCGGTTGGCGCGATATGGATGGACGCATGAGCAGCAACGGGGGAGCCAGACACGGGGCCGACGAGCCGACGAGTTTCGCCCTGCAACCGCCGAACCCGCGCATGGCCGTACCGGCGCAGGTGCCGCACCCGAACAACCCGTACGCGACGCCGAGTTCATCGCCCGAGCCGACTCCGGATCCCGGCACCGGACGTCTCATAGCCGGGCGGTACCGGCTGCTCGGCAAGCTCGGGCACGGCGGTATGGGCACGGTGTGGCGGGCCAAGGACGAGACGGTGGACCGCGAGGTGGCCGTAAAAGAACCACGTGTCCCGGACCACCTTCCCGAACGCGAACGTGCCAACGCCTTCGAGCGGATGCGCCGCGAGGCCCGCGCGGCGGCACGGCTCGACCACCCCGCTGTCGTGAACGTGCATGACGTGGCCGTGGTCGACGGTCAGCCGTGGATCGTGATGGAGCTGGTCACCGGCCGCTCGCTGGGCGACGCGTTGCAGGAGGGCACCCTCGACGCGCGGGACGCGGCCCGGATCGGCCTCCAGGTGCTGGGAGCGCTGGAAGCGGCACACGCGGCGGGCATCCTGCACCGTGACGTCAAGCCGGACAACGTCCTGCTGGGCCGCCACGACCGCGTCGTCCTCACCGACTTCGGCATCGCCCAGATCGAGGGCGAGACGAACCTGACGGACACCGGCGGTATCGTCGGCTCACCCGAATACATCGCGCCGGAACGGGTGTTGGGCCAGCGGCCCGGACCCGCCTCCGACCTGTGGTCCCTCGGCGTGGTCCTGTACGCGGCGACGGAGGGCGTCTCCCCGTTCCGCCGCAGCAACACCCCCGCCACCCTCCAGTCGGTCCTCAACTCCGCACCCGCACCGCCGACTTCGGCCCCCGGCCCGCTCGCCGACCTCATCACCGCCCTCCTCGCCAAGGACGCCGCGAGCCGCCCGAACGCGGCCCAGGTACGCACCGCACTGGAATCGGTGGCCAACCCGCCGGCACCGGTGCCCACCCAGGAGGTGCGGTACGTCGAACGCCCCGGAACCGGAAGCGGATTCCGCCCGGGCCGCAAGACGTGGTTCGGCCTCGGCGCGGTGGTCGTCGCGGCGGCGGTGACGGCCTACCTGCTGATCGCCAACCCGTTCGCCGGATCGCGGACACTCCCGCAGGGCTGGAAGAAGCACCACGTGCGGGACGTCGCGGCGACGCTCGCGGTCCCGGCCAAGTACCAGCCCGGCCTGCCCGACCGCAAGACGGACAAGGGTCACTGGATCACGTACACCGACTGGAGCGGGAGCATCTCGATCGGCCTGGCCCTCGTCAAGAAGTCCGAGGACACCCTCGGCGAGATCAAGGACTCCGCCGCGGCCCAAATGTACGACGACAACGGCGACTTCAAGCAGAGCGGCAGCTCCGGCCTCGACATGCCGGAGAACCCGAAGACGGCCACGAAGCCGACCGACTCCTACCGGGGTAAGCCCGCCGCCATGAACACGATCGTCTACGACACCGACGACAGCCAGTACCCCCGCCCCCGCGAGGTCCAGATCTTCTACTACAAGACCACCTCCGGCAACATGTACCGACTCACGATCGGCTACCCGGGCAACGGCGACTTCACGGCCCGCGGGCGCGAGGTGGCGAAGGCGGCGATCGCGAACCTGGACGTCGACACGCTGTGAGCGGTGATACGGATGCCGACCTCGCGGTCCTGAGCGTGCGCGCGCTCGGCGACCGCGGTCTGCCGGCCGATGTGGTCGACGTGTACGCCGCCCGTCGCCACTACTCCGCCGTGGAACTGGAGCAGTTGGGCCTCCGGGCCGACGGCACGGACTTCGACCTCTTCGGCCTGCGCGACCGCCTGGAGAGCGTCGTCTGGGTGAGCGACGAGGAGTTCGCGGCGCACGGGCTCGACGCGGCGGAGATCGCGGAACTGCGGCGGTGGGCCCTGGAGTGGGAGTCCGATCTCGGGCTGCGGCTCGCGGAGGAGTACGACGACGGTCCTGACGGCGAGGGCGAGTAACTACGAACTCCCCGCCGATACCCGGTACTTCCCCGGCGTCACCCCGAACTCCCGGCTGAACGCGTGCGACAGGGCGTACGGGCTGCCGTAGCCCGCCTCCCGCGCCACCGCCGCCAATGAGGCGTCCGTGTCCCGTAGCCGCGTCGCCGCCAACGTCAGCCGCCACCACGTCAGATACGCCATCGGCGCCCGCCCCACCAGCGCGGTGAACCGGCGGGCCAGCGTCGCCCGGGACACGCCCGCCGCGGCGGCCAGGCGGTCGTTGGTCCAGGGGGCGGCGGGGTCGGAGTGCAGGGCCCGTAGCGCGGCCGTGGTGACCGGGTCGTTCAGCACGGACGGCCAACTGCCCGTCTCCGCCTCGGACATCCACGCCCGCACCATGTAGATGAGCAGCAGGTCGAGCAGACTGGGCAGCGCCAGGCAGGCCCCCGGCCGCCGTTCGTCGAGTTCGTTCGCCAACAGGTCTACCGCCGACCGGAGTTCGGGGTGACGGCCGACCCGGTTCGGCAGGTGGACCACCTCCGGCAGCTCCGCCATCAGCGGATGTGTCCGGCTCCGGTCCAGCCGGTACTTCCCGCACAGCAACTCGACCTCACGCCCGTTCCCGCCGTCCCCGTCCGGCCGCCGCATCTCCTCGAACGGCACCGCACGCGCCGTGTCCCCGGGCGAGTCCGCCAGCACGTGGCCCGCGCCGTGCGGCAGCAGTACGACGTCCCCCGCGCCCAGCGTCACCGGCTCGCCGCCCGTGTCGGGCACCAGCCAGCAGCCGCCCGCCAGCACGACATGGAACCCGGCACCGTCGTACGGCGCGAGCCGCGTGCACCAACTGCCGCCCACACGCAGGCGGTTGGAGGAGGGCCGCCCGGTCCGTACGGCGGAGATCGCGTCGCTCACCACGTCCATGCGGCCAGGCTACGCCAGAGACAGCAGTGGTGAGACGTCCACGTATCAGGGTGAGTCATTCACGCATTGAGACACTCACACCACCCTCCCTAAGCTCATTTCCATGACCGAGGACAACGCGCAGACCCGGATGAACACCGCACAGACCTTCACCATCGGCGACGTCCAAGTCGTCCGAGTCGTCGAGTGGGCGCGGCCCTACGCCCCCGCCCGCACCCTCGTCCCCGACCTGCCGCCCGGCGTCTGGCAGGAACACCGCGAGACGCTCGCCCCCGACCACTGGGACCCGGAGACCGACCGTGCCGTCGTGGCGCTCCAGACCTGGGTGGTGCGCAGCGCCGGCCGGACCGTGCTCGTGGACACCGGGGTCGGCAACGGGCGGGAACGGCCCGGCAATCCGCTGTTCCACATGAGCCAGGGCGACCTCCCGGGGCGGCTGGCGCGGGCCGGTGTACGGCCGGAGGACGTCGACGTCGTCGTCAACACGCACATCCACGGCGACCACGTCGGCTGGAACACCCATGACGTGGACGGGAGTTGGGCGCCGCTGTTCCCCAACGCGCGGTATCTCCTGCCCGCCGCCGACGACTTCCACTTCGGGCCCGAGAACCACTACGGCGGTGCGGTACGCCCCGACGACCGCCTGACCTACGAGGACAGCGTCGCGCCCGTGCACCGCGCCGGGTTGGCGACCCTGTGGGACGGCACGCACCGCGTCGACGAGCAGCTGACGTTGGAGTCTGCGCCGGGGCACACGCCCGGGTCGTCCGTCCTCCGGGTCGCCTCCGGCGGTGAACGGGCCGTGTTCGTCGGGGACTTGCTGCACAGCCCCGTCCAGATTCCGCATCCGGAGTGCAGCAGCTGCTTCTGCCTCGATCCCCGGCAGGCCGCGGACAGCCGTCGGCGTGTGCTCGAACGGGCCGCGGATGAACGGGAGTTGGTGATTCCGGCACACTTCGGCGGTACCGGTGTCGCGGCGGTGCGGCGGGTGGGCGACACGCTGGAGCTCGGGAAGTAGGACGCGCGTCGACAAGGCCGTACCGGGCACGGTACTGATGGGGGCATGAGCGAAGTCGGCGAACAGGTGCGCGACGGACGTGTGGTCGGCAGTCGCTACCGGCTGCTCGAACGGATCGGCTCCGGCGGCATGGGCACCGTATGGCGGGCCTTCGACGAACTCGTGGACCGCGAAGTCGCCGTAAAACAGCCGCGGTTGCCCGGCGACCCGGCGGACGAGGAGTTCCAGCGCGCCGCCCACCGGCTCTACCGGGAGGCCCGCGCCGCCGCCCGGGTCGACCATCCCTCCGCCGTCGCCATCCACGATGTCGTCATCGAGGACGAACTCCCCTGGATCGTCATGGAGTTGGTGCGCGGCGAGTCCCTGCACGAACTGCTCAAGCGAGGCCCCCTCGCCCCCGTCGACGCCGCCCGCATCGGCCGCGCCGTCCTCGGCGCCCTGCGCGCCGCGCACGCCGTGGGGATCGTGCACCGGGACGTGAAGCCCGCCAACGTCCTGCTCGGCCCGCACGACCGCGTCGTCCTCACCGACTTCGGCATCGCGCACATCCAGGGCGAGGAATCCCTCACCGCCAGCGGGGAGTTCGTGGGCTCGCTCGAATTCATCGCCCCCGAGCGCATGTCGGGCACCGGCGCCGGACCGGCCTCCGACCTGTGGTCCCTCGGCGTCCTGCTGTACGCGGCCGTCGAAGGGGCATCTCCCTTTCGCCGTACGAGTGTTGAGTCCACCCTCGGCGCGATCCTCGCCGGCGAACCACCCGAGCCGACCCGCGCGGGGCCTCTCGGGCCGCTGGTCGTACGGATGTTGGCGCGGGACCCGGAGGAACGGCCGGGGGCGGAGGAGGTCGGCGCGGTACTGGACGCGGTGGCCGAGGGGAAGGACGTACCGGAGCCGGCGGTCGCCCTCCAGGAGGCGCCGCCCAGCGAGGAGCCCGAGGGTGCCGCCGCCGTCTCCGACGCCGTACCGGAGCCCGAACCCGAGCCCGAACCTGAGACCGAGCCCACGCCCAAGTCCCGCCCCCGGCGCGCCCTTCTCATCACCCTCAGCACCCTCGGCGTACTCCTCCTGGCCGGTCTGGTCTTCGGCACCGTCGTCGACAGCCTCCTGGACCGGAACATCACCAAGAGCGCCCCTTGGACCGCCCACCCGGAGAAGGAGCTGTCCGCCGTCCTCTCCCTCCCGGACCGGTCCAAGCGGCTCGGCGCGCAGACGGGATCCGGCAGCCGTACCGTCACCTACGGCATCGGCACCCTCCGGGTCCGCCTCACCGAGTGGGACCCGGCCGCCGACTCGCCGCTCACCGAAGCGCACTCCCTGGGCAAGGGCACGTCCCATCCGCAGTACACCCGCACCAGCTTCCGGGGAAACAAGGACGCCGTCCTCGCGGACACGGTCTACGAACAGTCCGGCATCCCCACCCGCATCATGGCCCTGATCATCCGTACCGCGGACGGCCGTATGTACGAACTGCGCGTGGACATGCCCAAGGGCACCCCGGACGAGAAGAAGGGCACCGCGCTCTTCAAGGGCGCCCGCGCCCGGCTCGCGCTCACGGAAAAGTGATCCGGCGGGGTCCGGCGGCGGTCCCGTGGCAATCCGGTGGTGATCATCCCCGTACAACGCCCTGATCAGGGCGTTCGTTGCCAGTGATCGCTGGCGTGATGTGAGTACCAGGTGAATCCCGATTACCGACGGGTACCCAAACCTCCCCTCGCGGCATACCCTGCCGCACATGACGGACTCGCAGGCCCCGGAAAAGACCGGTACGGAAACGACGACCGGCACGAACCCCCTCGCGCCGGCCCCCACAGGCGCCCGTACCGCCGCCGATGTGGTCACTCCGGAGCTGGTCGCCCAGCTCACGAAGGGTGTGGTCGGCTCCGGCCGGACCGCCAACCACTCGCCGTTCACCGGTGAGAAGCTCGCCGATCTGCCCGAGTCCACCCCCGAGGACGTGGCGAAGGCCTACGACGCGGCCCGCGCCGCGCAAGCGCTGTGGGCGCAGACGCCGGTACGGCAGCGCGCGGCCGTGCTGCTCCGCTTCCACGATCTCGTCCTCGCCCGCCAGGCCGAGGTCCTCGACCTGATCCAGCTGGAGACCGGCAAGGCACGGCTGCACGCGCACGAGGAGGTGCAGGCCGTCGCCGTCGCGGCCCGCCACTACGGCCGCAGGGCCCCCGCCTACCTCAAGCCGAAGCGGCACACCGGCGCCGTCCCGACCCTCACCAAGGTCACCGAACTCCGGCACCCGCGCGGGGTAGTTGGGCAGATCGCCCCCTGGAACTACCCGTTCGAGCTCTCCGTCGGCGACGCGCTCCCGGCCTTCGCCGCGGGCAACGCGGTCGTGATGAAGCCGGACACGGAGACCTGCCTGACCGCCCTGTGGGCCCGTGACCTCCTCATCGAGGCCGGCCTGCCCGCCGACGTCTTCCAGGTCGTCCTCGGCGAGGGCCCGGTCGTCGGCCCCGAGGTCGTCAAGCACGCCGACTACGTCTCCTTCACCGGCTCCACCCGCACCGGCCGCGAGGTCGCGCAGGCCGCCGCCGCCCGCCTGATCGGCGTCTCCCTCGAACTCGGCGGCAAGAACGCCATGTTGGTCCTGGAGGACGCCGACATCGAGAAGGCGGCGGCGGGCGCGGTCCGCGCCTGCTTCTCCTCCGCGGGCCAACTCTGCGTCTCCATCGAGCGGTTGTACGTCCACGAGTCGATCGCCGACACCTTCCTGGAGCGCTTCGCCGCCCGCACGAAGGCGATGCGCCTCGGCACGTCCCTCGCGTACGGCGCGGACATGGGATCGCTGGCGGGGGAACGGCAGTTGGAGTCGGTCACCCGGCATGTGGACGAGGCGGTCGCCAAGGGCGCGAAGCTGCTGGCAGGCGGAGTGGCCCGCCCGGACATCGGCCCGTACTTCTTCGAGCCCACCATCCTCGACGGCGTCGAGGCCCCCATGGCCGTCTGCGCCGAGGAGACCTTCGGCCCGGTCGTCTCCGTCTACCGTTTCAAGACGGAGGACGAGGTGGTGGCGGAGGCCAACTCCACGCCGTACGGCCTCAATTCCTCGGTCTGGACGAAGAGCGGCAGCCGGGGCCGCGCGATCGCCGCCCGCCTCAGCACCGGCACGGTCAACGTCAACGAGGGCTACGCCTCCGCCTACGGCAGCGTCCAGTCCCCGATGGGCGGCATGAAGGACTCCGGCCTGGGCCGCCGCCACGGCTCCGAGGGCATCCTCAAGTACACGGAGGCCCAAACCATCGCCCAGCAGCGGTTGTTGCCGATGGCTCCGTCGCTGGGGATGGATGACGAGGGCTACGCCCAGTTCATGAGCCGCAGCCTCCGGGCGATGAAGGCATTCAGGCTCAGGTGAGTTGCTTCTAAGGGGCGCGGGGAACTGCGCGCTCAGCCACACACGACCCGCAGCGAATCTCAATGAGGAGAACACGTTGTCGCAAGATGCCTACGACTATGACGTCCTCGTCGTCGGTTCCGGTTTCGGTGGTTCAGTGACTGCCCTCCGCCTGACCGAAAAGGGCTACAGCGTCGGCGTGTTGGAAGCAGGCCGCCGCTTCACCCCGTCGACGCTCCCGAAAAACTCCTGGGACCTCAAGAACTACCTCTGGGCCCCCAAGCTCAACATGTACGGCATCCAGCGCATCCACCTGCTCGGCAACGTCATGGTCCTCGCCGGCGCAGGCGTGGGCGGCGGCTCCCTCAACTACGCCAACACCCTCTACGTCCCCCCGAAGCCGTTCTTCGAAGACCCCCAGTGGCGCGAAATCACCGACTGGGAAGAGGAGTTGACCCCGTACTACGACCAGGCCCGCCGCATGCTCGGCGTACGCCTGAACCCGACGATGACCCCGTCGGACGTGCACCTGAAGGCCGCGGCCCAGCGGATGGGCGTGGGCGACACCTTCCACATGGCCCCCGTCGGCGTCTTCTTCGGCGACGGCAAGGACGCCGAGGGAACGGCGAAGGCACGCCCCGGCGAGCAGGCCGCCGACCCGTACTTCGGGGGCGCGGGCCCGGACCGCAAGGCCTGCACCGAGTGCGGCGAGTGCATGACGGGCTGCCGGCACGGCGCCAAGAACACCCTGAACGAGAACTACCTCTACCTCGCCGAGAAGGCGGGCGCGAAGGTCCACCCCATGACGACGGTCGTATCGGTGACGGACGACTCGCAGGGCGGCTACGCGATCGCCACCCTGCCGACCGACGCGCGCCGCACATCGGAGGGCCGCACCTTCAAGGCCCGCCAAGTCGTCCTCGCCGCCGGCACCTACGGCACCCAGACCCTGCTGCACCGCATGAAGGCGGGCGGGCAACTGCCGTACCTCTCCGAGAAGTTGGGCGAGCTGACCCGCACCAATTCCGAGGCGCTGGTCGGCGCGCAGACGAACAACCGCCGTTACCGCAAGGCGACCGGCACCCGGCAGGTCGACTTCACGCGCGGGGTCGCCATCACGTCCTCGATCCACCCCGACGAGAACACCCACATCGAACCGGTCCGCTACGGCAAGGGCTCCAACTCGATGGGCGGCCTCTCCATCCTCCAAGTCCCGTACGCGGAGGGCTCGTCGAGGGCACTGGGCTGGCTGGCGAACGCGGCGAAGCACCCTCTCCTGGTCCTCCGCTCGCTCTCCAACCGGCGTTGGTCGGAGCGGACCATCATCGGCCTGGTGATGCAGTCGCTGGACAACTCCCTGACGACGTACCTGAAACCGGACGGCGTGGGCAAAGGGCTGTTGACGGCCCGTCAGGGACACGGCGCCCCCAACCCCAAGCAGATCAGGGCGGCTTCGGAGGGCGCGGCGGCGATCGCCGCCGAGATCAACGGCTTCGCGGGCTCGAACGTCGGCGAGTTGATGGGCACCCCGCTCACCGCCCACTTCCTCGGCGGCTGCCCCATCGGCGCCTCCCGCGAGACCGGCGTGATCGACCCCTACCACCGCCTCTACGGCCACGCGGGCATCTCGGTCGTCGACGGCTCGGCGGTCTCCGCGAACCTCGGCGTCAACCCGTCCCTCACCATCACGGCACAGGCCGAGCGCGCGATGTCGTACTGGCCCAACAAGGGCGAGCCGGACCCGCGCCCGGAGCAAGGGCTGTCGTACGAACGCCTGACGCCGGTGGAACCGCACCAACCGGCGGTCCCCGAGGGCGCGTTCGGCGCGCTGAGGCTGCCGTTCCTGGGGATACCGACGGTGCCGCCCAAGTCGTAGCCGATCAGGGGTACTTGAACGGTCGGCACAAGCAGAAGGACCTGCGCCCCCCTCCGAGCGCAGGTCCTTCCTTGTGCGGCGAGCCGTGTGTTACGCGCTCGCCCCGCTCTTGCGCCGGCGCACCATGACCACCGCGGCGGCACCCGCGACGACGGCGGCGCCGCCGACGAGGCCGATCACCGGGAGCGCGGAACTGGAGCCGGTCGCGGCGAGGTTGCCGGTCGGGAGGTCGGAGACCTCGCCCTGCGGCTTCTTCACCGAGGTGTCCTTGTCACCGGTGCTCGGGGTGGCGGTGCCCGGGTCGGTGTTGGTGGAGCCGGCCTTCAGGACCTCGAAGTCGTACTGGGCCCAGCCCTCGGCGATGCAGTCCTGGCCCTTGATGTTGTCGAGGTAGGCGCCGGAGCCGAAGGAGTAGGCGTCGCCGGCCGGGGCCTTCGCGCTGATGCCGACGCGCAGGTCGACGGTCTCGCTCTTCCCGGACTTCAGGGCGTTGATGTAGAAGAAGTAGTCGCCGGCCCACTCGTCGTTGCCGATGCGGTCCCACTTGCCGGACTCGGGGTTCTTGAACTCCAGGTCCACGTACGGGCTCAGGAACTTCGACTCGTCGAGCTCGTAGTTCTCGACCTCGGCGTAGAAGGCGACGCCCTCGACCGTGGTCTTCGACTTGTTGGTGACGGTCAGCTTGAAGCTGTGGAAGCCGTCGCCCGCGACGATCTTGCCCGGCAGGCCCTTGATGTCCGCGGACACCTTGGCGTCGGAGAAGTCCTCGTCCAGGTCCTCGCAGAACGGCACGTCCGGGTCGGTCGGCTCCTCGCTCGGCTCGGCCGAGGTGGAGGGCGTGGCCGACGTGGAGGCACTGTCGCTCGCCGTGGGCGAGGTCGAGTCGCTCGGCAGGGTGCTGCCGGACGGCGACGCGGAGTCGGAGTCGGACGGCGTCGGGGAGACCGAGTCGGACGGCGAAGCGGAGACGGACTCGCTCGCACTGTCGCTCGGGGTCGGTGACGCCGAGTCCTCCGCGAACGCGGCGGGCGCGGAGAGCAGGGCGAGGGGAGCGATGACGGCCGTCGCGGCCGCCGCGGCCATGGCACGGCGCAGCTTCATGAAGTCCTCGGGAAGTCCGGTGTGCCGCGGCAGCGCAGCACACTGGGCGGAGGGCTCCGCGTGTGGGGCGCGGGTGTGGCCCTTGGTTACGCAGGTGAGACCCGGGAAAGCTGTGAACGGTTGTGCCCACTCTCACCGGATTCTTATGTGTGCTGTGTCACACCCAAGGTCTCCTTGTGAACAGGCTTTCGGAACGTCTAGAACTTGGGGACGTGTCTGACAAGCCTCCCGAGGAACCGTCCTCGACCCCGGAGATCCCCGACGATGTCTGGGAACAGTTCGCCCGTGACACGGAGCGCGACATCCGCGCCTCCGCCCCGAAGGAACCGTCCGCCCGCGCCCGTGAGGTGACCGAGCGGCTGAAGAAGGCCGAGAGCAAGGGGAAGGGCAAAGGGAAAGGCAAGGGGAAGGCCGAGCGCCAGGAGCCCGAGGGCTGGCGGACCGGTCCCGCCTGGCAGGAGATGAACGGGCGGTCCCGGCGCAGGCGCCGCGTGTGGGCCGTCCTCGGCGTTCCGCTCGCGATAGCCGTCGCCGTGGTCGCGATGAAACCGTCGCTCATCCCCGGCGACCCCTTCGGCGGCAAGGCGGATTCGGACCCAGGCGCGGCGACCCCGCTCGCGCCGGAGACGGCCGCCCCGACCACCGCGCCCTCCGCCGTCGACCCCCAAACCCCCACCCTGGACCGGCCGTTCGCCGGTTCACCCGCCCTGAACTGGGCCGACGGCGCGGCCGGCATCGTCCTGCCGAAGGCGACGGCCGTGGGAAAGTTCTCGAAGGACCAGGTCGAACTGGCCCTCCAGCAGACGAAGATCCTGCTCGTCGGCGCCAACCTCGACCCGAAGACGATCCGTGGCGACCGCCCAGCCGCCGCGCTCGCCGTCCTCGACCCGAAACAGACCAAGACGTTCGACCGGCTGAACGCGTCCCTGACCGCCCCGACCAAGGCGCAGGACCCCACGCTGCTCTTCAGCCGCTTCGACCCCAAGGACGTGCGACTGGTCGGCGACGTCGTGAAGACGCGCGGACGCATCACCTTCGGGAAGAGCGACGACGGCGGCGTCACCGTGCACACCGACTACACCTTCGTCTACCCGCTGGTCCGCACCGACGGCTCCACCACGGTCGCCCGCACCATCGTCCGTCGCGTGATCGACCTGGAAGTCCTCGACCCCACGCGCTACCAGGCCACTCCCGGCCTGCTGGCACTCGGGCAGAACAACGCGGACTTCGGCAACTCGGCCTGCGGGGTCTACGACGGCTACCTGCACCCGGAGTTCGGCTCCGTGTCCTCGACGGGCGCCGCGCCCACCGGTCCGACGGAGGACCCGTACGACCGGAGCCGCGACCTAGGCAAGGGCGAGGGCACCTGCGGCACGGCCACCCGGACCTGACCTGACCTGAGGCCGGCAGGCAACGGGCAAGCGAAGGGCCCCGCGGGACGGAGCCGCGGGGCCCTTCTCCGTCAGCACCGACGTCAGGGCAGCGCCGGTGCCTGGGAGCGGCGCCGGGGGGTTGCGCCGCTAGTCTCAAGTGCCCTGGGTCGGCGCCCCGGCGCACACGGGGCGCGCGCTTGGTCTCGACCTTTGGCGGGGGTCCGGCAGAGGGACAGTGCACTGCAATGCGGTTGTCTGCATGGGGACTTGGGGTTTGGGGAAGCCTCAGGGCCCTCTACGCATCGTGCTGGATGGACGCGGCCTCCGCAACCGTTCGATCCGGCTTTGTGCATTTTTGCAGTTTCCGCCGGGCGGCCCCGGGCGTCCCCGGAGCCGACCGTTCTCTTGGGTGACCGGGCTGCTGTCCCCTGCCGTCCGGTCACGACCCTGGAGCGAGGTCCCACGACGCACGGCACGATCCGTACGTCTCATCGCCCCAGCCGAGCCACGCGTGGTTCTTTCGGGCCCGCCCCTGGCTGGCGCGGACACCACCCCCAACGAAGCGGTTCGCGAGGCGGTCACGCGCCGTACGGGTGAGAGCGGCCCCGAACTCAGATGCGACCGGCCTCAGATACGACCCCGGGACAGTTCGAGCAGCGTCATGGCCAGGGAGGTGCCGGGCTTGCCGAGCGCGGCACTGTAGTGGCTGAGGATCTCGTTCTCCCGGGTCAGGCTCACCCGCCGCCCACCCGACGCGATCCGCGCCTCCTGGACGACGGCGGACACGGCGACCCGTTCCTGGATCAGACCGATGATCCGGTCGTCCAGGGCGTCGATGCGCTCCCGGGCATCGGCGATGGTCTGCTCGGGCGTGGTGGTGGTCATAAGGATCTCCTCGTCGCGGAAAGGCCACCCCCGACCGACAACCCCCGGAAAACGACAGGCGCCCCGGGCCTTGTCGGCCCGGGGCGCCTGGAAAGTCGCTCGTCAGTAACTCAAGCAGCTCGACCATGGCAGCCGGCGGGCCGGTTGCCATAGGTAAAGAGGGAGGTCGGGTGCGTGAGCATGGGGCCGAGTATGGCACAGGCCCGGGAGTCCGGGGGCGGAGTCCCCAGGCACGACCCGGTGACCCACCCGAGCCCCGTTAGAATCGATACCCCAGACCCCCGCCCCACCGCCGGAAGGCCCCGCCCCCGTGTCAGCAGCGACCCCCGCCCCCGACACCGTCCTGGTCGTCGACTTCGGCGCGCAGTACGCCCAGCTCATCGCCCGCCGCGTCCGCGAGGCCCGGGTCTACAGCGAGATCGTGCCGAGCACCATGCCGGTCGCCGAGATGCTCGCCAAGAACCCGGCGGCGATCATCCTCTCCGGCGGCCCCTCGTCGGTGTACGCGGAGGGCGCCCCCCGCCTGGACCGCGAACTCTTCGACGCCGGCGTCCCCGTCTTCGGCATGTGCTACGGCTTCCAGCTGATGGCCACGACCCTCGGCGGCACCGTCGACAACACGGGCGCCCGCGAGTACGGCCGTACGGAACTGCACGTCTCCAAGTCGTCCTCCACCCTCTTCGAGGGCACCCCGGACGAGCAGTCGGTGTGGATGTCCCACGGCGACGCCTGCTCCGCCGCCCCCGAGGGCTTCGCGGTCAGCGCGTCCACGGACGTCGTCCCGGTCGCCGCCTTCGAGAACGACGAGAAGAAGCTCTACGGCGTCCAGTACCACCCCGAGGTCATGCACTCCACGCACGGCCAGCAGGTCCTGGAGCACTTCCTGTACCGGGGCGCGGGCCTCACCCCGAACTGGACCACCGGCAACGTCATCGACGAGCAGGTCGCCGCGATCCGCGAGCAGGTCGGCGACAAGCGCGCCATCTGCGGCCTGTCCGGCGGTGTCGACTCCGCCGTGGCCGCCGCCCTCGTCGCACGCGCCATCGGCGACCAGCTGACCTGCGTCTACGTCGACCACGGTCTGATGCGCAAGGGCGAGACCGAGCAGGTCGAGAAGGACTTCGTGGCCGCGACCGGCGTCAAGCTCGTCGTCGTGGACGCGGAGGAGCGCTTCCTCACCGCACTCGCCGGGGTCTCCGACCCGGAGCAGAAGCGGAAGATCATCGGCCGCGAGTTCATCCGCGTCTTCGAGCAGGCGCAGGCCGAGATCATCGCCGACGAGGGTCCCGAGGTCGCGTTCCTGGTGCAGGGGACGCTCTACCCGGACGTCGTCGAGTCCGGCGGCGGCACCGGCACGGCCAACATCAAGTCCCACCACAACGTGGGCGGCCTCCCCGAAGACCTCGAATTCCAGCTCATCGAACCGCTCCGCAAGCTGTTCAAGGACGAGGTCCGGATGGTCGGCCAGGAGCTGGGCCTCCCGGACGAGATCGTCCAGCGCCAGCCCTTCCCGGGCCCCGGCCTCGGCATCCGCATCGTCGGCGAGGTCACCAAGGACCGCCTCGACCTCCTCCGCGAGGCCGACGCGATCGCCCGCGAGGAACTGACCGCGGCCGGCCTCGACCGCGACATCTGGCAGTGCCCGGTGGTCCTCCTCGCGGACGTCCGCAGCGTCGGCGTCCAGGGCGACGGCCGCACCTACGGCCACCCGATCGTCCTGCGCCCGGTCTCCTCCGAGGACGCGATGACCGCCGACTGGTCCCGCCTGCCGTACGACGTCCTCGCGAAGATCTCCACCCGCATCACGAACGAGGTCGCCGACGTCAACCGGGTCGTCCTCGACATCACGTCGAAGCCGCCGGGCACGATCGAGTGGGAGTAGGCCTTTCCTGAGGCTCAGGTCCGCTTGAGCGTGCGCACCGGCTCTCCGGGGTGCCAGACCTGAGTGACGAGATACGTCTCGTCCTCGACGAAGGTCCGCACGACCTCCGTCACCTCGGTGCGGAAGAGGTGGAACGGCTCCGGCGGTTCCACCTCTTTGCTGTACGCCCCCTTCACCCCGGCATCCGTCACCTCCACCGCCCGCCCGCCGACCCGCACATCCCCGCCGCCCATCTCCGTACCCGCCCCCGGATTGGCCTGGAGCGCGAACCGCGGATCGCGCCGCAGATCCAGCGCCTTGAGCGAGTCGGGCATCATCCCGAGCCACAACTCCCCGTCCAGGAAGCGCACTTCGATCCCGCTCGTCCGCGGCGACCCGTCCTTGCGCAGGGTCGCCAGGATGTGGTGAGTGAAGGCCCCGAAGCGCTCCTCCACGGTCGCGGCGAGTTCGGGTTCCGCGGCGACGAATACCGCCCAGTTCGCAGTCATACGACCACTGTCCCGCCGATACCCGACACCCGCTGTCCGGATTCGGGAAGGACTCAGGACGGACTCGGTCGGGACTCGGGACGGACCCAGAAAGCCCTCGGAAGGCACCCGGCCACGCTTGGTGCCGCATCTTTACAGAACACCACTGCCCTTTTCGCCTCACCGACGGTAACTTCCGCCGGTAACAGGAACCCAGTGCTGGAGGACCGATGCACGGGCCGACACCGCCCTCCCCCCTGCCCACCGACCGGCTGCGGTTCGCCATGCCGCCGATGCACGAGTCGGTCGAGGACGAACGCCGGCACCGCAAGGAACGGCTCGCGGGCGCCCTGCGCCTGTTCGGCCGGTACGGCTTCGAGGACGGGGTCTCGGGGCACATCACCGCCCGCGACCCCGAGTTCAGCGACTGCTTCTGGGTCAACCCCTTCGGGATGCCCTTCCGGCACGTCACCGTGAGCGATCTGGTGCTGGCCAACTCGGACGGCCAGGTCCTCCAGGGCCGCCACCACGTCAACCAGGCCGCCTTTACCGTGCATTCGCAGGTCCACGCCGCCCGCCCGGACGTCGTCTCGGTCGCCCACTGCCACTCGGTGCACGGCCGCGCGCTCTCCGCCCTCGGCGACTTCCTCGACCCGATCAGCCAGGAGAGCTGCGCCTTCTACGAGGACCACGCGCTCTACGACGCCTACAGCGGTGTCTCCGTCGACGCCGAGGAGGGCAAGCGGATCGCCGCCGCCCTCGGCTCGCGCAAGGCGCTCGTCCTGCGCAACCACGGACTGCTGACCGTGGGCGACTCGGTGGACGCGGCGGCCTGGTGGTTCCTGTCCATGGAACGCTCCTGCCAGGTCCAGCTCCTCGCGAAAGCGGCCGGCCGCCCTCTCCTCATCGACCACAAACTCGCCGTCGCCACCCGCGAACAGACCGGCGGCGACCTCGTCGCGTGGATCAACTACCAGCCCCTGTGGCAGGACATCAGCCGCAGCGAACCGGACCTCCTCAGCTGAGGCCCCTACCGGAAACCCCGCAGCACCGCCGCCTTGGTCATCGTGAACTCCTCGTCGGTGAGCACCCCTTCCCGGTGCAGCTCGCCCAACTCCCGCAGCCTGCGCAGGAGTACGTCGTGATGGTCGGCCGGAGGCGGGACGACGGCCGCCCGTCGGGGCCGGTCCGCGAACTCGCCGTTGTCGCTTTCGTGTTCCCGGGCCGACGGATGCGGCAGCCGCGCGGTCACCGCCGTCGCGACCAGCGCCGTGAGCAGGTCCCGACGGGTGCTGCCCCACAGATCGAGGGCGTACGGGTCCTTCTCCGGCGGCAGCTTGGAGAACACCGTCTCGCGGGTCACGAACCGCATGAACCCGTCCTCGTACCCGGAGTTGGGCAGCCACTCCACCTGGACCAGGTCGCCCACGGCGACTATGCGCGGCCCGGTGGCACGCTTGACACGCTCCGAGGTGTCGGACCAGTCGATACGCACCTGGGCGCCGTCGAACGACACCGTGCCGTCGGACGAACGCACCGAGACCGGCACCGGCGGGCCCGGCAGGAGATAGGCCTTGGTGGGGTCCTTGGGGATCTGGTCGAGGAGCAGCCCGTGCCGGATCTCCTCCGCCACGTACTCGGCCACCCCGGACCGGTCGATGTCCACGATCAGCCGGTACGGATCCGCCGCGTCCGGCAGCCGGCCGCCGGTCGCCTGGAGCAGCGGGTCCGCGCCCTCGCGCAGCCTCAGCCGCAGGCGGCCACGCCTGCGTTCGGGTTCGTAGACGACCCCCGCGACGGCTTCGAGGGGCACGGCGATCTCCCCGTACGTCTGCCGGAACAGTGGCACGGAGCGGTGAAGTCCCGGCGTGATACGGACCGTTGTGCCGTCGAAGGCCCAGGTCCCGTCGCGCTGGATGATCTCGGCCATAGGGAAATTCTCGCAGCCGGGTCAACACGGCGGCCGCCACTTCACCCGCGCTGACCAGACCTGCCGGACGCGGGCCGTGTCCCGTAGGGCACAATCCGCTGTTGTCGTACGGGAGTTGCAAGGCGGTGGCCAAAGGCTTCGGAGCCGGCCGCCGAACGTGAGGGTCCGGGGTCGCGGGCCGAGGGGCATGGGGAAGGCAGGCGTCGGGCGTGGCGGTGCAGGAGGCGAGACAGGGCGGCGAGCACGTCGGTGCCCACGGAGGCGGCTGCACCTGCGGGGACTGCCCGCACGGAGCACGTGAGGGGCATCGGCGCGCGGTCGCCGCGTTCCTCGTCAAGCGGGACGGCTTCGCGGCCGGCCAGGGCTTGCCCGCGGCGGTGGCGCACTCGGTGTCCGCCTCCCGGCAGTGGGTCTCGGACGAACTGACCCAGTCCGCCGACGTCGTCGCCGAACGTGGCCGCGCCGAGGGCGGCGCCTGGCTGGCTCGCCTCTGGCACCGCACGGCCTTCGCGGTGTGGAGCGCCTTCGTCGTACTGCTCCTGGTGCAGGCGCTCACCGCGATCGGCGCGGGCTGGACGGCGGCCCGCACGGCCGGACTGCTGGCCGCGCTCGTGATCGCCGGCGCGCTGACGGCGGCCTCCTGGTTCCACCGGGCGCGCGGCGGGGCGCTGGCCCCGGTCATCGGTGAGGACAACCGGCTGTCGACCTCCCGTGCCGTGGCCGTGTCCTGGGTGCTGTTCGTGGCGTACGCGGTGCTGGTCCTGGCCGGCCGCCTCGCCGCCGCCTCCGACCACGCCGAACGCGACACCCTCATCTCCGGCCTCGAACTCGCCCGCGGCGCCGGGGTGGTGACCGTCCTCGCCGTGGTCTGCGCGATCGCCGTCCTCGTCCGCCGGGTCGTCGGCCTGCGCGTGCTGGGCCAGCGCCTCCAGAAACTCCCCGCCGACCGCCCCCGCGCCGCCGACCTCCTCACCGACGACGCGGGCCGCGGCACCTTCGCCGACATCCAGTACGTCGCGATCAGCGCCGTCGCCCTCGTCTTCGTCGCCGTACGCCTGGCCCGCCGCCCCGACCAACTGCCCGACCTGCCCTGGGGGTTGGCGGTGGTGGTCCTGATCTCGGCCGCGACATACCTGGCCGGCAAGTACGCGGAGGGCGGCCGCCCGGTCATCCTCTCCGTGGTGCGCTCCCGCGAGGCGGGCGACCTCGACGCCCCCATCCGCACCGGCGACGACATCGAGATCCGGGGCGCGGGCTTCGTCCCCCCGGGTGCCCAGACCGCCGACCGCCTCTCCCGGATGGTCGTCCGCATCGGCCCGGTCAACGTCCATGTCCCCCTGGTCCCGGTCACCGGCGGCTTCTCCAACCCGACGGACACCCTCCTGACCGTCCCCGTCCCGGTCGATGTCGAGCCCGGACGGGTGGAGGTACAGGTCGTGACCGCGGCGGGCGTGGAGACGAACGCCTGCGTCGTCGACGTCACGGACTGACGCCCTCGACGGACCGACCACCGCACGAGTCGTGCCAAGGTCGCGAAAATTAGTTGAAGCATGATTGAGCGGGTCCCCCTATTCGTACGTATGGTCTGTTGAGGGGTCACGGCACAGCAGGCGAGAGGCGGCTACGGGCGATGACTCACGGCACTCGAATGGATACGCAAACCCCATACCTCGACGGCGACCGGGGCTGGCGGGACACCGCCACGCGATACGCCCTGCTCCCATTGCGCGTCTTCCTCGGCGTCACCTTCATCTACGCAGGCCTGGACAAACTCACCGACAGTGCCTTCATGAAGTCCTCCGGCGCCGGCTCGATCGGCGAGACGATGCGCGCGGTCCGCGACTCGGCGGCGATCCCGGCCCTGGTGGACCTTGCCCTGAAGAACCCCGTCGGCTTCGGCTACGCCATCGCCTTCGGCGAACTCGCCGTCGGCATCGGCACGTTGATCGGCCTGCTGGCCCGCCTCGCCGCACTCGGCGGCGCGCTGATCTCGCTCAGCCTGTGGCTGACCATCAGCTGGGCCAACGACCCTTACTACTACGGCAACGACCTCGCCTACCTGATGGCCTGGCTGCCCCTCGTCCTGGCCGGCGCTTCGATGTTCTCCTTCGACGCGGTGATCCGCGGAAGGCGAAGGCAACGGGCGGGCGGCTACCGGTAGTTCCCGAGGAGGGAGCCGCCGGCGGTGAAGCCGCCGGGCTCTTTCCGGGCGGGCCGTCCGTCCCGTTCGTAGACGATCTTCAGCCGGATATGTCCGGACCGGGGTCGGCCGTGTTCCTGCGGTCGGCCCCTCGGCGTCTGCGGACCGCGCCGTTGACGCCCGCCACCACGCCGGCCAGGACCAGGCCGACCGTGACCAGCGGGATCACCGCGAACCACTCGGTCACCCACAGCCCGCCCGCGTCCCCGGCATAGACCACGCCCGCGGTGGCGAGGAAGAGACCGGCGACCAGCTTCCCGGGCTGGAACTCATGACGCAGCACGGCTGACCTCCGCCTGTCCGACGCCGACCTGGAGGTCCAGGTCCAGCGTGCCGATGCTCTTGACGCCCGTCGCCGGGGTCAGGGTGACCTGCTTGTGCTTGCCCGGCTCCACGTCCACGTCCTTCTTGTCGTCACCGGGCAACTGGATGTCCCCGACGCGTACGTCCACGCTCAGCCGCACCGTCACGTTCGGCGGCACGATCACCTTCAACTGCCCGACGCCCACCTCCGCGTCCGTCGCGACCGTCTGCCCCTTGGCCAGCCGCAGCCGGGTCAGGTCGAGCGTGCCCACCCCGTTCCCCAGGTCGTACTTCTGCCGCACGTCCGCCACCGCCGCGGGCTGCCAGGTGAGGTGCTCCCAGTGTGTGGTGAGGTCCTTGGGCAGGGCCGCCGAGGCGGCGAGCAGACCGGCCGTGACGATCGCGAGGAACACCGAGCCCGCCCCCGTACGTCCCAGGAACGCGCTGATCGCGATCCCCAGACCGAAGACGACGAGCGCACAGGCCAGGCCCGCCTGGAGGCTGGTGCCGAGCGCCTGGTCGTCCCACTTGGCGGCGGTGCCGAGGGCCCCCGCGAGCAGTGCGAGCAGGAACACCCAGCCGCCGATCCAGCGCGGGCCGCGCGTTTTCGGGGGCATTGGGCGCGGGGTCCGCTGATCCGCGGGCCAGTGCGGGTAGGAGGGGGCGAGCCTGACGTCGATCACGTCCGCGATGTCACGGTCGCGGGAGTCGCCGGGGCCCCACAGATAACCCGTGCCACCGACGTGTGTGCCGTCCTTGACGATCGGATCACGCCACCAGGAGGGGTAGGCGGTGACCACCGGCGGCGCCTGGGCCTCCGGCGGGGCGTCGGCGACGGCCTGCGCGGCGAGCGGGTCGGGGTCGGGGGCGCCGCGCTGCTGCGACCAGTACCCCGCGCCCGCCAGCAGGAGGGAGAGGACGACGGCGAAGGTCAGCACACTGGCGTTGTTCAGCATCGACAGGAACACACCGCAGCCCACCAGTGCGAACAGCACGGCGGCCAGGGCCTGGCCGTCCACGCGGCCGGTGAAGAGCTTGCGGACCTCGTTCTCCTCCTCGTCGTCGTACGGGACGAAGAGCCATGCGAAGCCGTAGAAGATGAGGCCGATGCCGCCCGTCGCCGAGAGCACGGCGAGCGTGATCCGGAAGATCACCGGGTCCATGTCGCACTGCCGCCCGAGCCCCGCGCACACCCCCGCGAGCACCTTGGACCGGCGGTCCCGCCGGAACCGGTGCGGAGCCGCGGACACGGTGCCGCCGCCGGGCACGGCACCCGGCGAGGAGGCGGCACCCGCGCCGGGCACGGCGTCCTGCGGCCCGCCGCCCGCTTGCGGACGTGGGCCGGAGCCGGGTCCCCGACCCGTCGCGGCGCGCTCGTGATCTGTCATGCGTCCATGCTGCCCGCCGCGAGCCGCCGATGGCAGTCGGGACGACCCTGGCCGAACCCTGAAATCGGCCCTGACCCGGACCGGGGGAGTGTTCGAGGGGCTGTGGTGCTGTGCCGCCAGCTGTTCGCCGGGCGGGTGCGGTCGCCGCGGGCGGCGGATTGCCTGCCGGGCTTCCTGTGGCACGGCAGCTGACATCGCGCCCGGCATCGCGACGGGCTTGTGTGCCGGTGGTGCTCGGATCTCCGGCAGCTGTCGGCGACCTGCGGACTGCGGCGGTGGGTTGCCCCGCCGGGCTTCCGTGCCATGGCGCTCGGCATCGCGACCGGCTCGTGTGTGGGTGGCGCTCGGATCTCCCCGCAGCCGTTGGCCACCCGCGGACCGCGGCGGCGGGTGGCCTGCCGGGCTTCCTGTGGCCCGGAGGCTGACATCGCGGCCGGCATCGCGACGGGCTTGTGTGCCGGTGGCGCTCGGATCTCCCGCAGCCGCAGCCGCAGCCGCAGCCGCAGCCGCAGCCGACCCACGGACCGCGGACGCCCGCCTCACCTTCCGGTGACCCGTCAGAACCCCCGTCGCACGCCGTTTTCGCGGACCGAGCGTGCCGGATTCGAAGATCAGGGGAGTCTCGGGGGTCGACCCTGATGCTCCGGGCGGCGGGGCGTGTGAACATCGGTGGCATGCCGGAAGCCGCAGCATTGCCCGTCGAGGACCCGCGGCCGCCGCGCAAGCTCTACCGCAGCAGTGACGGACGCTGGCTCGGTGGTGTGGCGCGGGGGCTCGCCGGGCATCTCGGGCTGCCGGTGATCTGGGTGCGGCTGGTGTTCGTGGGGCTGTTCCTCGCGGACGGACTCGGCGCGCTGCTGTACGCCTCGTTCTGGTTCTTCGTGCCGCTCGGCGTCGGCGGCGTCGCCGGTCAGCGGCCCCCGTCGCTCGTCTCCACCGAGACCTCGCCGGACGGCCGCCGCAGACTCGTCGCCCGCAAGCCGGACAAGGGCCAGATCGTCGCCCTGCTCCTCATGGTCGTCGTCGCGCTGGTCTTCGTCGGCAATGTGAACCTGGGCAATGGCGCCAAGGCCTATCTCTTCCCGACCGTGCTCGTCGGCGCGGGCGTCGCCCTCGTCTGGCGCCAGGCGGACAACGCCCGCCGCGCCCGCTGGGCCGAGGTCGGCAGCCGCCGCCGTACGCTCAGTCTGCTGCGCGCGGGCGGCGGCGTCCTGCTCGTCACCGCCGGTGCCACCGCGATCTTCGTGCTGCAGGGCTCCGCCGACCACCTCGGCTCGGTTCTCCAGGCAGCCCTCGCGGTCCTCGTCGGCATCACGCTGCTCGCCGGCCCGTACCTCGTGCGGATGACCCAGGACCTGTCGGAGGAGCGCCTGATGCGCATCCGCGCCCAGGAGCGCGCCGAGGTCGCCGCCCATGTCCACGACTCCGTGCTGCACACCCTGACCCTGATCCAGCGCAACGCGGAGAGCCCGAACGAAGTGCGCCGCCTGGCCCGCGCCCAGGAGCGCGACCTGCGCGCCTGGCTCTACAAACCGGAGGGCACCGGCAAGGACGAGGCCGACGAACCCGACACCCTCGCCGAGGCGGTGCGCCGCAGCGCGGCCGAGGTCGAGGACAAGCACGGCGTCCCCATCGAGGTCGTCATCGTCGGCGACTGCCCCCTCGACGAGAGAATCGGCGCCCAGATGCAGGCCGCGCGCGAAGCGATGGTGAACGCGGCCAAGTACGGTGGCGAGGGCGGCGCCGTACAGGTCTACGCCGAGGTGGAGGGGAAGACGGTCTTCGTGTCCGTCCGTGACCGCGGACCGGGCTTCGACCTGGACTCGATACCCGCCGACCGCATGGGTGTCAGAGAATCGATCATCGGCCGTATGGAGCGCCACGGCGGCACGGCACGACTGCGCGCGGTGCCGGACGGCGGTACCGAGGTCGAGCTGGAGATGGAGAGGGTGGAGAAGACGTCATGAGCGACGCGACCGAGACGAACGAACCGGCGGAGCCGACCGGCGGGAGCGTGGGCGGGCGTCACGTGCGCGTGGTCCTCGTCGACGACCACCGCATGTTCCGTACGGGGGTCCAGGCCGAGATCGGCCGCACCGAGGAGACCGGAGTCGAGGTGGTCGGCGAGGCCGCCGACGTCGACCAGGCGGTCACGGTCATCACCGCGACCCGGCCCGAGGTGGTCCTCCTCGACGTCCACCTCCCGGGCGGCGGCGGGGTCGAAGTCCTGCGCCGCTGCGCCCCGTTGATGAGCGACGCCGAGCAGCCCGTCCGCTTCCTCGCCCTGTCCGTGTCGGACGCGGCGGAGGACGTGATCGGGGTGATCCGCGGCGGTGCGCGCGGCTACGTCACCAAGACGATCACCGGCACGGACCTCGTCAACTCCATCTTCCGGGTCCAGGAGGGCGACGCGGTCTTCTCACCCCGCCTGGCCGGCTTCGTCCTCGACGCCTTCGCGTCGACCGACGCCCCGCCGGTCGACGAGGACCTCGACCGCCTCACCCAGCGCGAGCGCGAGGTGCTCCGCCTCATCGCGCGCGGCTACGCCTACAAGGAGATCGCCAAGCAGTTGTTCATCTCGGTGAAGACGGTCGAGTCCCATGTCTCGGCGGTACTGCGGAAGCTCCAGCTGTCGAACCGGCACGAGCTGACGCGGTGGGCCACGGCACGTCGACTGGTGTGACCCGTAAGGGAGTTCACCCGGGACCCCTTGGGCCCTTGGGGGATCCCTCGGGGATTCACACCACCCGGGTCGCCCCGGCGAACGGCATCTCGTCGATCGGCGCCAGTCGCACCGGGGCTGTCGGGTTCGGTGCGTGGATCATCTGGCCGTCGCCGACGTAGATGCCGACGTGACTGATGCCCGAGTAGAAGAACACCAGGTCGCCGGGGCGCAGTTCGGACCGGGAGACCCGCTGGCCGGCGTTGATCTGGGCGTAGGTCGTGCGGGGCAGGGAGACCCCGGCGGAGCTGTACGCGGCCTGCACGAGGCCCGAGCAGTCGAAGGCGTTGGGGCCGGTCGCGCCCCAGACGTAGGGGCTGCCGAGCTTCTGGTAGGCATAGGAAACGGCCGCCGCCGCACGCGAGTTGGGGGCGTCGGCCGTAGCGGCGGAGGAGCGGGGCGCGGCCAGGGCGCCCCGGGCTGTCGTGGAGGAGCGTGACGCGCGGCCCGTGCCGCCGGTCGTGCCGTCCCCGACCTGGGCCCGCTGCTGCGGGGTCAGGCCGGACAGCAGCCGGCGTGCCTGGTCCAGCTTGCCGTTGATGGTCTTCTTCTGCCTGCCCAGCTCCGTCTGCCGCGACTTCAGCGAGGTCAGCTCGATGTGCGCGGCGCCGCGCAACTGCTCGATCTCCCGCAGCTGTTGCCGTACGAGTTCGACGGCCGTCGTCTGCCGGTGGCCCACCCGGTCGGCGAACTCGGCGCCGTCCAGATACCGTTCGGGGTCGCTGGAGAGCATGAGCTGCACCGCGGGGTCGATCCCGCCGCTGCGGTACTGGGCGGCGGCGACATAACCCAGCGAGTCCCGGGCCGAGTTGAGCTTCTCCGTCCTGCGGGCCGCCTCGTCCCGCAGGGTGTTCAGCTGCTTCTCGGCCGCGTCCGCCTTCTCCTTCGCGCCGTCGTACTTCTCGGTCGCGACCTCCGCCTCCTGGTACAGCTTGTCCACCTTGGTCTTGACCTGCGTCGGTGTCAGCTGCGGCTCGGCGTGCGAGGTCCCGTCGAAGCCGGTCGCCGTCGCCGCGCCCGCGAGGGCGATCGTCGCCGCCGTCCGGGCTGTATTGCCGCTGAGCGAGCGCTGTCGGGGCTTGCGGTGCGCTGCCACGTGGACTGCACGTCCTTTCGTACGACCGCCGGGGGAGCGGGCGATTGCGCGTCCGGCGGCGGCCCGCACAGGGGGAGCGGGCCGCCGCCGGACATTCTTCGGCGGTGGTGGCCGACTGCCGCCCCTGGTCCGGGCGGCGGTGGGGAGCCGGTCACCTGGTGGAGGACGCTAAACCTGATGGTGACGGCCCGGTAACGCATGTGCACAACTGACATGAGGTGATCGGCAATTGACCGCAAGTGACGTTGATCGCGGTCCGGGGCCGCCGCCTTCGCACGGAGCGGTGACCGAAGCGGCGGTTCCGACGCGGGGCGGGACGACACGGTGCTATGGGCCGCATATATGCAAGGTCATGCAGGCCGCTACAGAGGGGCGGTGTCGGTCGGTCCCGGAGTCCCTGACTAGGCTCCGGCCCCATGGACGTACTCATCCATCTCTTCGTCGGCCTGCACATCATCGGCATCGCCGCGCTGCTCGGCGGTTTCCTCACCCAGATGAAGGCGATGGGCCAGGGCACGGCCCGCTTCGTCCCCGGTATGCTGCACGGCGCGCTCACCATGCTGGTCACCGGCGCGATCCTGGTCGGCCTCAACCAGGCCGACGATCAGCACGTCAACAACATCAAGATCGGCATCAAGCTCGCGCTGCTGATCGTGATCCTCGGCCTCGTCTATGTGAAGCGGGACGAGGAGACGGTCGACAAGAGCCAGTTCGCGCTGGTGGGCGGGCTCACCATGGTGAACATCTTCATCGCGGTCCTGTGGACGTGACCCCGGACGTGGCGGCGAGGTAGAACCGGACCGTCCCCGCGGCGACCACCAGCCAGGCCGCCACCGCGATCCACAGCACCACCTCACCGGGCGTCCGCAGCCACGAGACGCCCACGGCGGTCCCCACGGACAGCATGGTCGCCGCCGTCATCCCCAACGGGAACACCGTCGACCAGCGCCGCACGTCGAAGCGCGGCCGTGGCCGGGCGATCTCGGCGCCCAGCAGGACGACACACCAGGCCACGTCGAGCACCAGCAACGTCACCGTCACGGCCCGCAGGACGCCCCGGTCGTCGGAGTTCCACAGGTACAGGCGCGCGCTGTCGGCGGCGATCAGCTTCGACCCGGCCAGCGCCGAGACGGCCAGCGCGCCGCCGACGATCCAGTGGTCCCCGACCCCGATGATCACCTGCCGCCACTCGAACCGGGCCAGCGCGAACCCGTAGAGGACCAGCCCGAACCAGAACAGCACCAGCGCCGTGTGCGCGAGCCAGGGCACCGACTCGGCCCCGGCGATCGTCGCCCCCAGCACGGCCAGCGACTGCGTGGCCACACACCCGAGGAACACGGTCCCGGGCATCCGCCCCTGCCAGTTCCGGACGACCCGCACGAGCAGCCAGGGCCACAGCACCGCGGCCAGCGCCAGCAGCGCCTCGGCCACCGTCTGCCGGCCCGCCGCCGCGAACCGCGTCCCCAGGACGGCGGTCGCGGCCGTGGCGGTCAGCGCGCCGGGCGTCCCCGCCTCCGTGAGCCACCGCCGCCGGTCCCACAGCAGCCGTACGGCGAAGTCCGCGGCCAGCCCCAGCCAGAAGGCGCAGGCCACCGCGAAGGCGATACGGGACAGCACCTCGTACCCCGTGACATGCAGGCCGACCGACATGATCGCGGTCGCCATCACGACGGCCCCGGCCGCCGGCGGACGCTGCGCCCACCAGGCGCGGAAGCGGGAGATACCGGTATCGGACATGGCCCGATGCTAGGGAGCCGCTCCGGTGCCGACGACGGGCCACGCGCGCGTGGACGTCAAAAACACCTGCACGCGTGCGTGGCGCTCGAAAACACGCTCACGCGCGCGTGGGGACTCCACTCAGGCCGGTCGCACCACGCTGTGGACGGTCGCCGCGTCGTCGTGGTGGATCGACTCCTCGCGCACGTAGGCGCCGGGCTTCGGGGCGTGGATCATCGTGCCGTCGCCTACGTAGAGGCCGACGTGGCTGACGTCGTCGTAGAAGAAGACGAGGTCACCGGGTTGTGCGTCGGCCAGGGAGACCGTCGTGCCGGCGTTCGCCTGATCGGTGATGACACGCGGGAGGGTCACTTCGGCGGCCTTCCAGGCGGCCTGGGTGAGGCCCGAGCAGTCGTACGAGCCGGGGCCTGCGGCGCCCCAGACGTACGGCTTGCCTACCTGGGCGCGGGCGAAGGCGACCGCCTTGGCGGCCTTGGTGGCGTAGAAGGAGTCGACGGGCGAGGAACCGGAAGAGGTGCTCCGCGTCGCCTCGGTCCGCTGGGTCCGCGCGGTCGGCCGCGACAGCAGCTCGCGCGCGGTGGAGAGCTTCTTCTGGACGGTGGCCTTGGCCGTCCTCAGGTCGCTCTGCGTGTCGTCGGGGGTCCGGAGGTTCTCGGTCGTTTCGTGCCGGACCGCGTTCTTCTGGCGGCTGGTCAGCCGGCTCATCAGCTGGGCCTGCTCGAAGTAGTCCTGCGGGGTGTCCGGGAGCAGGAACGCCGAGGCGTCCGGGGCGGCGGCCCCGGTGCGGTACTGCGCTGCGGTGAACGAACCCAGCCGCTCCCGCGCGGAGTTGAGCTTCCGTGCCAGCTTGGGCACGTCCTCCGGGCCGGTGTCGACGCGCCCGCGCTGCCTGGCCGCCCTCTCCCTGGTCGCGTTGTACGTCTCGGTCCCCGACTCCGCCTGCCGGTAGAGGTCGTCGACCTTCCGCTCGACCTCGCCGATACTCCGGTCGCCGTCGTCGGCGGGGGCCCATATGCCTGTGATGCGCGAGCCCGCGGAACGCGGCTTGCGGTGCGACGACGCCAAAGGAGGCGACTCCTTCCAGAGGGTGCCCTACGGGCCGTTGCTGTCCTGCGGGCCGTGGTTGCCCTGCGGTCCGTGCCCGGAAAGGGAGTTGGACCGACGCACCCCAGGTCCGTGGGGTCGTACGGCCTGATCGAACGTTAACCAACTCGTGTGGTTTGTGTGAAGGTTGATGTTCGATATGCCTGATATGCGGCCGTGACCTTGGCCATGCGCCAGGCCGGTCATCGCTGATCGTGACCGACCGGTTCTGGTCCGTGAATTTCCCCGAGTTCCCGGGGTGGCAGTCGGTTGTCAGTGGGGCGCCCTAAACTCGGAAGGCGATGAGCAGCCTCTTTGACGACAGCTTCCTGGCGGATCTCCAGGGCCCCCGGGCCCCCGAGGGAGAGCCCCCGCCCCCGCCCGAGGACGAGCACGGACCGGAGCCGATTCCGGACGACCTGTTCGGCGGGAAGTTCGACGTGCCCGCGAGCAGAGACGCCCACTACCGGGACGGCGCCCCACGCCCCGTGGTCGACCCGGCCGCACTCCTGGACGGGCTGAACGAGAACCAGCGCGCGGCCGTCGTGCACTCCGACACCCCGCTGCTCATCGTGGCCGGCGCCGGCTCCGGCAAGACCCGCGTGCTCACCCACCGCATCGCCTACCTCCTCGGCGAGCGCAACGTGCACCCCGGGCAGATCCTCGCGATCACCTTCACCAACAAGGCCGCGGGCGAGATGAAGGAGCGCGTCGAGCAGCTCGTCGGCCCGCGCGCCAACGCGATGTGGGTGATGACCTTCCACAGCGCGTGCGTCCGCATCCTGCGCCGCGAGTCGAAGAAGCTCGGCTTCACGTCCTCGTTCTCGATCTACGACGCCGCCGACTCCAAGCGCCTCATGGCCCTGGTCTGCCGCGACCTGGACCTCGACCCGAAGCGCTTCCCCCCGAAGTCCTTCAGCGCCAAGATCTCGAACCTGAAGAACGAGCTGATCGACGAGGAGGACTTCGCCGCCCAGGCCGCCGACGGTTTCGAGAAGACCGTCGCCCAGGCCTACGCGATGTACCAGTCGCGGCTGCGCGAGGCCAACGCCCTCGACTTCGACGACCTGATCATGACGACGGTCAACCTGCTGCGCGCCTTCCCGGACGTCGCCGAGCACTACCGCCGCCGCTTCCGGCACGTCATGGTCGACGAGTACCAGGACACCAACCACGCCCAGTACGCGCTCGTGCGCGAGCTGGTCGGCACCTCCGAGCACCCGGTCGACGTCCCGCCCGGCGAACACGACCTGCCGCCCGCCGAGTTGTGCGTCGTGGGTGACGCCGACCAGTCGATCTACGCCTTCCGGGGCGCGACGATCCGCAACATCCTCCAGTTCGAGGAGGACTACCCGAACGCGACGACGATCCTCCTGGAGCAGAACTACCGCTCCACGCAGACGATCCTGAGCGCGGCCAACGCGGTCATCGAGCGCAACGAGTCCCGCCGCCCCAAGAACCTGTGGACCAACGCGGGCGCGGGCGCGCAGATCACCGGCTATGTCGCGGACACGGAGCACGACGAGGCGCAGTTCGTCGCCGAGGAGATAGACCGTCTCACCGACGCGGGTGACGCGAAGGCCGGAGACGTCGCCGTCTTCTACCGGACGAACGCGCAGTCCCGTGTCTTCGAGGAGATCTTCATCCGCGTCGGCCTGCCCTACAAGGTCGTCGGCGGCGTCCGCTTCTACGAGCGCAAGGAGGTCCGGGACGTCCTGGCCTACCTCCGCGTACTGGCCAACCCGGAGGACGCGGTCCCGCTGCGCCGCATCCTCAACGTCCCCAAGCGCGGCATCGGCGAGCGCGCCGAGGCGATGATCGACGCCCTCTCGCAGCGCGAGAAGATCAGCTTCCCGCAGGCGTTGAAGCGCGTCGACGAGGCCTACGGCATGGCCGCGCGGTCGACGAACGCGGTCAAGAAGTTCAACACGCTGATGGAGGACCTCCGTACGATCGTCGACTCCGGCGCGGGCCCGGCGACGGTCCTGGAGGCGATCTTCGAACGCACCGGCTACCTCGCCGAGTTGCAGGCCTCGACCGACCCGCAGGACGAGACCCGCATCGAGAACCTCCAGGAACTGGCCGCCGTAGCCCTGGAGTTTGAGCAGGAGAACAGTTCAGGTGAGGGGGAGAGCGAGACTCCGGTCGGGCTCGCCGCCTTCCTGGAGCGGGTGGCGCTGGTCGCCGACTCCGACCAGATCCCCGACGAGGACGAGGACGGCTCCGGAGTCATCACGCTGATGACCCTGCACACCGCCAAGGGACTTGAGTTCCCGGTCGTCTTCCTCACCGGCATGGAGGACGGCGTCTTCCCGCACATGCGTGCCCTCGGCCAGGCCAAGGAGCTGGAGGAGGAGCGGCGCCTCGCGTACGTGGGCATCACGCGCGCGCGGGAACGCCTCTACCTGACCCGGTCGTCGCTGCGCAGCGCTTGGGGGCAGCCGTCGTACAACCCGCCCTCCCGCTTCCTGGAGGAGATCCCGGCGGCGCACATGGAGTGGAAGCGGACCGGCGCGATGGCGGCTCCGCCGTCGACGGGTCCGGCCTCGGGCATCGCGGCCTCGCTGTCCTCGTCCCGCTCGCGCTCGTCGGCGTCGGGTGCCTCGGGCTTCGCCACCCGCAGGACCTCGGAGAAGCCGGTCGTGGCGCTGGCCGTCGGGGACCGGGTCACGCACGACCAGTTCGGGCTCGGCACGGTGGTCGGCGTGAACGGCACGGGGGCGAACGCGGAGGCGACGGTCGACTTCGGGGAGCCGAAGCCGAAGCGGCTGCTGCTGCGGTACGCGCCCGTGGAGAAGCTGTAAGCCGTAGTGGCTTGAGCCGCAAGGGAGTTGGGGCGGCTCAGGTCGGGTCGAGCCCGTGGCTGCGGAGCCACGGGAGCGGGTCGACCGCCGCCCCGCCCGCCGGGCGCACCTCGAAGTGCAGGTGCGGGCCGGTGGAGTTGCCCGAGTTCCCGGAGTACGCGATCGGGTCGCCGGCCTTCACCGTCGTACCGGAGGCGACCCGGTAGCTGGAGAGGTGGCAGTACCAGGTCTGCGTGCCGTCCTTCTCCGTGAGGATCAGCATGTTGCCGTAGGCGCTGTTCCACTTCGTGGAGACGACGCCGTCGGTCGCGGCCATCACCGTCGTGCCGTACGAGACGGGGAAGTCGATGCCCGTGTGCACGGACATCCAGTTGACGCCGGCCTGGCCGAAGTAGGCGCTGAGGCCCCGCTGCGTGACCGGCAGCACGTACTTGGGGCGCAGTCGCTCCTTGCGGGCCGCCTCCGCCGCCGCCTTCTTCTTGTCGGCCTCCTGCTGGGCCTTGAGATCGATGCGTTCCTGCGTACGGCTGGCCCGGTCGGCGAAGTCGTCGGCACCGGCCGACAGGCTCTTGATCTGGGCGTCCAGCTTGTTGTTCGCGACGGACGGCTTGACCGAGGTCGCGTCCGAGGCCGAGGCCGTCGTGTCGCTGCCGCCGGTCAGCGTGCCGACGGACGCGGCGGCGATCCCGGCGACCCCCATCACACACGCGGACGGCACGGCGATGGTCATCAGCGCGGACCGTTTCGGAGGCGTACGGCGCCGGGAACGGCTCCCGTTGCGGGCCGCGGCGCGCGAGCCGGCCGGGGCCGGGCTCGGGGTGAACTCCTCCTGGTCGTCGAGGAGTTCGGGGTGTGACGGGGTCCCGCTCTGTTCCGGCTCGACCTCGTCGAGGGCGGGCATCTCGCCGGTGGCGGTCAACTCGCCGTCTTCCGGGGCGGGTTCGTCGTACGTACCCTCGTGCGTCGCGTCGTACGACGCCTGTTCAAAGGTGGTGGTCGCGTCGGCGGCGGTGCCGTCGGCGTTCCACCGCGTGGCGTCGTAGGCGCCGGTGTCGAAGGCCTGCGTGCCCCATTCCCACTGCTGGGTCTGGTCGGCGGGGGCCGGGGCATGCGCCGAGGTGTCGGGCTGGAGCCAGGCGTTCGCGTCCCACTGGCCGCTGACGTCCGGGGCTCCGGTCTGCGGCGGGATGGCGGACAGCTGCTGGTAGTCGGCCGACCAGGCGGTGGTCTCGTAGGCGCCCGTGTCGTAGGCGGCGTGGTGCTGGGCCGCGTACGGGTCGTAGTTCAGGGTGTGTTGGGCACCCGTGGACCAGGCGGAGGAGTCGTAGGCGCCGGTGGCGTGCGACCCGGTGTCATGGCCGTGGCCCTGAGCGTTGCCCGGCATGTCGCCGAAGAGGGGGTCGGTGGCGAAGCTCGCGGTGGCCTGCGCGCCCGGGTGGAAATCCGTGGCGGTGTGGTCGCCGTACGTGGTGAAGTCACCGTACTGGGCGTCCTGCCCGCCGTACGACGCGTAGTGCGCCGAGGTGGCATCGGAAGCCGGAGCCGGGGTGGTCATGGTCCCCGACGGGTGACGATCGTTCACCAACTTCTCTATTCGCCTCGACAACAGGGGCTGCCAGAGCAGTGCGGTGGACTGTACCCGGCAGTATGCGGGCACGACAATCTTCGTCAGGTTTCGCGTCAGCAGGAAACGGGCATTCGGCCGTGTTTCGGGGGACGGCGGGCACGGGTTTGGCCGTGGGTTCGAATAGCGTTCGATCTTCGGGAGGCTGTGAGCCCGCTGTCGGTGTCCGGTCAGGCCACTGTCAGGCCGCCGGTGTGGGTGCCCGCGCGGGTGCCGGCGTGGGTCGCGGCCGGGGTTTCCGGCAGCGGGGTGTCGAGGGCCTGGCGGATGCCGTTCGCGACGGCGGGGTGGACCGGCAGGGCGAGGTGGCCGATGCCGCTGACCTGGACGTTCTGGGCGATCAGGTCGGGATGGTCGATGCAGGCCGTCTCCAGCGGCTCCATCAGGTGGTCGAGGTCGCTCCAGAAACTGACGAAGTGCGTACGGCAGCCGGGCGCGGGCCGGGTCAGTTCCTCGATCACCGGCGAGCCGGGCCGCATCTGCCGGACGATCGGGTGGGCGTTGGCCAGCGGGACGACGGCCGTGCCGGAGTGCGGGGTGCCGAGCGTCACCAGCGTGCGGACCCGCAGGTCGCCGCCGAGCCGCTGCACGTAGTAGCGCGCGATCAGCCCGCCGAGGCTGTGCCCGACGATGTCGACCTCCCGGCTGCCCGTGCGCTCGCAGATCTCCTCGATGTGCCGGCCGAGAAGCTCGGCGGCGGTGCGGATGTCGCAGGTCAGCGGCGAGTAGTTGAGCGACTCGACCTGCCGGCGGTCGTGCTGGGCCAGGGAGCGGCGCAGCAGCACGAAGACCGAGCGGTTGTCGATGAACCCGTGCAGCAGCACCACCGGCGGTTTCGCCTCGGTCGGCAACCGCGTCGCGTCCTCCGGTGCGGGCGGCTCGGGCAGGGGTTCCCGGCGCTCCTGGGCGATGCCGGAGGGATAGAGGAGAAGGTGGCCCGCGAGGATCACGATCTCCAGGGCGGTCGCTTTCAGGAGGGTCATCGAGAGGCCCGCCAGCCTGCTGGGCAGGAGGCGCTGACATAGAGGGAGAAAGGGCGCTGCGACCCCGGTGACCTTCATGGCCGACCTCCTGTCGGCACACGGAACGACAGCTCCGTCCCCCGTGTGCCCTCGTGGGAGGCCACGGCGAGGGTCACCGACGGTGCCCGAGGGGTACGCGCCGGGTGAGCGCGGCGCACGGCGTGACCGACGCCGTTGACGTACCGAGGAGCCCTGTCGGTCTGGCGACGAGGCTTCCCGCTGTCGTGCCGTACCTGCCCTGCGTGCCCTTCGTGCCTGCGCCGATGCGCCGTACCACCGCGCCGCGCGGCCTGCTGCGCGGCGGTACGGCGACCTCGTTGCGGCTCCCGGTGCGCTTGTTCCCGCTGGAACGCTGCGCGGCGAACGTGTCCCATCGTGTGATTTCCCCCTCGGTATCCGCCGCGAAACTGCCGGTTGCGGGATGCTGGAGATAACGTTCGTTCACTTCCCGCACTGAAGCGGGTACCGCGGTACCCGTGGGTAGGGATGAACGCAGTCGCTTCATGGAGGCAGTGATGGGTGTGGCAGCCGGTCCGATCCGCGTGGTGGTGGCCAAGCCGGGGCTCGACGGCCACGATCGCGGGGCCAAGGTGATCGCGCGGGCGCTGCGCGACGCCGGTATGGAGGTCATCTACACCGGTCTCCACCAGACCCCCGAGCAGATCGTCGACACCGCGATCCAGGAGGACGCCGACGCGATCGGCCTCTCCATCCTCTCCGGCGCCCACAACACCCTCTTCGCCGCGGTCATCGACCTCCTCAAGCAGCGCGAGGCCGAGGACATCCTCGTCTTCGGCGGCGGCATCATCCCCGAGGCGGACATCGCCCCCCTCAAGGAGAAGGGCGTCGCGGAGATCTTCACGCCCGGGGCGACGACTCAGGCGATCGTGGACTGGGTGCGGGAGAATGTGCGGCAGCCGGCAGGGGCGTAGGGCCTTCGGCGAGCGGGGCTTGGCTTCTCGGCGCAGGGTGGCATCATCCAGCTCGTACGGGGTTCGCTTTTCAGCGCAGGCCAGCATTTTCAGCCCGTCCGGCGTTTGAGGACGAGGCCGTTCAGGCCGAAGGGGGGTTTGGGGGCGCAGCCCCCAAGCTTCTACGGCGCAGCCAACTCCGGCAGTTTCTACGGCGCCTCCAACCCCCGCCCCTTCTACCGCGCCCCCAACTCCTCCGCCATCGCCGCGCGCAACCGCAACGTGGTCACCAGCCGCTGGAACGCCTCCGCCCAATAACCCCCCGCTCCCGGCGCCGCGTCCTCCGTCTCGTCCGGCACCGCCAGCAACCCGTCGAGCCGACTCGCCTCGGCCGGATCGAGACACCGCTCGGCCAGACCCATCACCCCGCTGAAACTCCACGGGTAACTCCCCGCGTCCCGCGCGATGTTGAGCGCGTCCACGACAGCCCGCCCAAGCGGCGCAGCCCACGGCACCGCGCACACCCCGAGCAGCTGGAACGCCTCGGACAGCCCCTGCGCCGCGATGAACCCGGCCACCCAGTCGGCCCGTTCGCCCCCGCCCAGCGTGCTCAGCAGCTTGGCGCGCTCGGCCAGGGACACGGCCCCCGGCCCGCCCGCCTCGGGCGCCGACGGCGTCCCCAGCAGCGCCCGGGACCACTCGGCGTTCCGCTGCCGCACCGCCGCCCGGCACCACGCGGCGTGCAGCTCGCTCCGCCAGTCGTCCGCCACCGGGAGCGCCACGATCTCCTTGGGCGTACGTCCGCCGAGCCGCCGCTCCCAGGTCCCGAGCGGAGTCGCCTCCACCAACTGGCCGAGCCACCACGAGCGTTCACCCCGTCCCGCCGGAGCCTTGGCCACCACACCGTCCCGCTCCATGCCCGAGTCGCACTCGTGCGGTGCCTCGACCACCAGCCCCGGTTCCTCGCGCGTACGGTCGACGGCCACGCAGGCCGACGCCCGGACCGCCATCCGCGCGGCGAGCGCCGAGTCGGGGAGCGCCGACAGCAACTCGGCCGCCGTAGCGCGTACGTTGCGGCTCCGGTCGGCCAACGCCTGCTCCAGGAACGGCTCGTCCTCGGCGGAGAGTCGCATCCGCAGCGAGTCGAGGAACATCAGCCGGTCCTCCGCCCGCTCCGTCGCCCAGGTCGTGACCAGCAACTCGCGCGCGGAGGAAGGCCGTTGGGCGCGTATCGCCGCGAGCAGGGCCACCCGCTCGGCGAACAGGCCCTCCTGCCAGAGCAGTTGGACCTGGTCCGGGGCGTCCAGGTCCGGCAGGGCGGTGCCGCCGCCCGGTGTCGCACGTAGGGCGAATCGCCAGTCCGGGTTCAGCCGGGCCAGCCACAACGCGCGCGGGCCCGCGAACTCCAGCGCCGCCGGCCGCAGATCCGTACGCCCCCGGGCCGCGTCCAGCAGCGCGGGCAAGGCCTGGACGGGCGCGGCGAAACCACGCGCGTTGGCCGCTGTCAGCCACTGGGGCAGCAGTTCCATGAGATCCGGCGAGGTGCCCCTACGGCCCCCGCCGCCCGTACCCGGGCGGTCGGTCAGGAGCATCGCCAGCCTGCGGGCCGCCGCGGCGGGCAGCGCCGGACGCGCGTCGGGCGCGGCGGGCTCGGGGCGCTGTGCCGCCCGCGCGGGGCACAGTCCCGCCCGCCGCCGTACGGTCTCCACGGCCGCCGCGTCCAGCAACGCCACGGGTGCGTCCTGGCCCGGCGCGCACCCCGGAGGCGTACGGCGGTCCGTGCCGAGCAGCGCGGTGGTGACGAGCTCTTCCCAGTCGGCCGCCGGGGGCGCCGGTGCGGGGGTGGTGTTCATGCGGTGCCTTTCCGTCGAGTTGATGAGTGGGTTCAGCACAGGGACACCGGTTCTCCCGCACCCTCCGGCCAGGCCGTCAGCGGGGTGAAGCCTCGGTGGCCCAACTCGCCGAAGACCTTCACCGGGGCGCCGCCGGAGAGGGCGACCAGTCGCCACAGACCGGGGCGGGAACGGGCAGTGGGCGTGAGGGGGAGCGCCAAGTCCCCTTCAGCGTCGGCCAGTTGCCAGGAGTCGTCGTCCGGGGTGGGGACGACCCGGTCCAGCGTCACCGGGACCGAGTCCAGCCATGGGTCGTGCCGCAGGGCCTCCCCGTAGTGGACGGCGGCCTGAGCTGTCGGAACCCCCTGCGGTCGGGCCGTCGTAGGCGAAGGTGCCGCGAACTGCTCACCCAGGGCGGCCCGGAGCTGTCCGGCGCCCGGGAATGCGGACACCTCCGCGTCCAGGGCGAGCCCCATGGGCAGTGCCAACTCGGGGGCGCGGCCCGCGGCGCCGTAGGAGAGGAGGAGGGAGGTGCGGCCCGAGTCCGTGCCGTGCAGCCATATTCTTCGGGTCGTCAGTTTCGGGTCGGTCGTGTCGTACTGGGCGAGGACGAGCCAGTGGTCGCGCAGGGGTGGGCCGTCCGGTGAGGCGGGCAGGCCGATGCGGGAGCGGACCGTCGCCGCCAGGTCGTCGGGCAGGTGTTCGCGGCGCAGCCAGGCCTGGTCGAGGAGGTGGAGCAGCGCGCTCTCCTCCAGCAGGCGGATCGGCCAGCCGGGTCCCGATGACGGGATGGCCCCCAACTCCCGTGCGCGCGCGGCCAGTCCGGGGGCCTGGGCGTCGACCATGCGGGCCGCGGTCTCCTCCCACAGCCCGTACCCCGCCTGCTCCGCCGAGGCCAGGCCGGTGCGCAGCAGGTCCGTCAGCCGCTGCTCCAACTCGCCCGCGCCCGCGGTGATCCGCTCGGCCCGGCGCTCCGCCCGGCGCCGCGCCGCCTCCGGATCAGCGGCTGTCGGGGAACCGGACGCCCCCGCCGCCCGCTTCTCCTCCGTCCGCTTCCGACGCCCCGCCAGCCACTCCTCGGCCCAGCCCGGCGCCTGCCCCGACGGCACCGCGCCGTCCTCGCCCGCCCACAACAGCAGCAGCCCCAGCGCGTGCTTGCACGGGAACTTGCGGCTCGGACAACTGCACTTGTACGCCGGTCCCGCGGTGTCCGCGATGTCGACGACCGTCTGATACGGCTTGCTGCCACTGCCCTTGCACAGCCCCCACACCGTCCCCTCGTCAGAACTGCCCGCCTCGGACCACGGCCCCGCCGCCCCGAGCTTGCTTCCCGCTTTGCGTGACGCTGCGTCAGGCGCCAGTGCCAGCACCTGATCAGCCGTCCAGCGCACCCCCTGCTGAGTCATGTCATCGAAGGTAGATCCCAGCACTGACAATCGGTCCGCGAGCGGGTGGTGGGTGGGGTGGGGGGCGGCGCCGGCGTGGGAGTTGGAAGCTTGGGGGCCGCGCCCCCAAATCCCCCTTCGGCCTGAACGGCCTCGTCCTCAAACGCCGGACGGGCTGAGCTGCCACCGGTCTCCGCGAACGCGTTTCCGCAGGTCGGATCGCGTTGTCAGTGGCGTCGTGCAAGGTGGACACCAGATCCGAACCGGCCGAGCTGGAGGGGGCCTCAGCCATGACTGTGTCCGTAGAAACCACGCCTGGGCAAGCGCACGAGAAGCCGTCGGACGAGGTGTTGCGGCCGCACGCCGAGGACGCCTTCGCCGACGAACTCGCCGCGCTGGCCGCGCAGGACGACCGGCCGCGCCCGGTCCGCTGGAAGATGTCGCCGTGGGCGGTCGCCACCTATCTGCTCGGCGGCACGCTGCCGGACGGCACGGTGATCACACCGAAGTACGTCGGCCCGCGCCGCATCGTCGAGGTCGCCGTCACCACCCTCGCCACCGACCGCGCCCTGCTCCTGCTCGGCGTGCCCGGCACCGCGAAGACCTGGGTCTCAGAGCACCTCGCGGCGGCGGTCAGCGGCGACTCGACCCTCATCGTGCAGGGCACCGCCGGCACCCCGGAGGAGGCGATCCGCTACGGCTGGAACTACGCGCAGCTGCTCGCCAACGGCCCGAGCCGCGACGCCCTCGTGCCCAGCCCCGTCATGCGCGCCATGGCGGAGGGGATGACCGCGCGGGTCGAGGAGCTGACCCGTATCCCGGCCGACGTACAGGACTCGCTCATCACGATCCTGTCGGAAAAGACGCTGCCGATACCGGAGTTGGGGCAGGAGGTGCAGGCCGTCCGCGGCTTCAACCTGATCGCCACGGCCAACGACCGCGACCGCGGGGTCAACGACCTCTCCAGCGCCCTGCGCCGCCGTTTCAACACGGTGGTGCTGCCGCTGCCGGAGAGCGCGGACGCCGAGGTCGAGATCGTCGCCCGCCGCGTCGACCAGATCGGCCGCTCCCTGGACCTGCCGGCGGTACCTGAGGGCGTCGACGAGATCCGCCGGGTGGTGACCGTCTTCCGCGAACTGCGCGACGGGATCACGGCGGACGGCCGGACGAAGCTCAAGTCGCCCAGCGGCACGCTGTCGACGGCCGAGGCGATCTCCGTCGTCACCAACGGGCTTGCCCTGGCAGCCCACTTCGGCGACGGACTGCTGCGGCCCAGCGATGTCGCCGCGGGCATCCTCGGCGCCGTCGTCCGCGATCCGGCGGCCGACCGGGTCATCTGGCAGGAGTACCTGGAGGCGGTCGTCCGTGAGCGAGACGGCTGGAAGGACTTCTACCGGGCCTGCCGTGAGGTGAGCGCGTGAGCGACTCCCGGGGGCTGGTCGACGAGGACTTCAGTTGGAACTGCCGGAGCGGGATCCGGAGGGGAGGGGAGCGTAGTGGCGGGTACTGAGGGGGGCCGGGGCGCGGGGCCGCTGTTGCTCGGGGTGCGGCATCACGGGCCCGGTTCGGCGCGGGCCGTGCGGGCGGCGTTGGACGCGGCCCGGCCGCGGGTCGTACTGATCGAAGGGCCGCCCGAGGCCGACGTGTTGATCCCGCTGGCCGCCGACGAGGGCATGCGGCCGCCGGTCGCGCTCCTCGGCCACGCCGTGGACGAGCCGGGCCGCTCGGCCTTCTGGCCGCTGGCCGAGTTCTCCCCGGAATGGGTCGCGATCCGCTGGGCCCTGGAGCACGAGGTCCCGGCCCGCTTCATCGACCTCCCGGCGGCGCACACGCTGGCGTGGGGGAAGGACGACGCCGAGGGCGGGTTGACGGGGGAGGAGCAGCCACCGGACGTGACTGCCGAGACGCCGACTGCCGAGACTCCGACCGCCGGGACCCCGTCCAGCGAGTCCCCTTCTGCCCCGGAGCCCTCCGGTTCGGACCTCCGCGTCGATCCCCTCGCCGTCCTCGCCGAGGCCGCCGGTTACGACGATCCCGAGCGCTGGTGGGAGGACGTCGTCGAGCACCGCGGTGTGGGGGAGCGGGACGCGTTCGCGCCGTTCACCGCGCTGGAGGAGGCGATGGGGGCGCTGCGCGAGACGTACGGGGCCGGCGGGCACGAGCGGGATCTTGTGCGGGAGGCCTATATGCGGCTCCAAGTGCGGGCGGCGCAGCGGGAGTTCGAGGACGACGTGGCCGTGGTGTGCGGGGCCTGGCATGTGCCCGCGCTGCGGCAGAAGACGGCCGTCGCGGCGGACCGAGCGCTGCTGAAGGGGCTTCCCAAGGTCAAGGTCGATCTGACCTGGGTGCCGTGGACGCACCGCCGGCTGTCGCGGGCCAGCGGTTACGGCGCGGGCATCGACTCGCCGGGCTGGTACGGCCACCTGTTCGGCGCCCCGGACCGGCCGGTCGAGCGGTGGATGACCAAGGTGGCGGGGCTGTTCCGGGAGGAGGACCGGATCGTCTCCCCGGCCCATGTCATCGAGGCCGTACGGCTGGCGGAGACACTCGCGGTGATGCGCGGCCGGCCGTTGCCGGGGCTCGGGGAGACCACCGACGCGGTGCGGGCGGTGATGTGCGAGGGCTCGGACATCCCGCTGGCGCTGGTGCGCGACCGGCTCGTGGTCGGGGATGTGCTGGGCGAGGTACCGCCGGGAGCGCCCGCCGTGCCGTTGCAGCGCGACCTCGACCGGTCGCAGCGCAGGCTGCGGATCAAACCGGAGGCGCTGGAGCGGGAGTTGGAGCTCGACCTGCGCAAGGAGACCGACGCCGGGCGCAGCACGCTCCTGCACCGGCTGCGGCTGCTGGGTATCGAGTGGGGCGAGCCGACCGTGTCGCGGGGGAGCACGGGGACGTTCCGGGAGACCTGGCGGCTGCGCTGGGAACCGGAGTTGGCGGTGCGGGTCGCCGAGGCGGGGGTGTGGGGGACCACCGTGCTCGCGGCGGCGACCGCGAAGGCGGAGGCGGACGCGATCGGGGCGCAGAGCCTCGCCGACGTCACCGCACTCGCCGAGCACTGCCTGCTGGCCGAACTGCCGGACGCGCTCCCGGTGGTGATGAAGGTCCTCGCCGACCGCGCGGCCCTCGACACCGACGTCGGCCACCTCGCCCAGGCACTGCCCGCGTTGGTCCGTTCGCTGCGCTACGGCGACGTGCGCGGCACCGACACCGGCGCGCTGACGGAGGTCGCCGCGGGTCTCGCCGAGCGGGTCTTCGTCGGGCTGCCCCCGGCCTGCGCGGCCCTCGACGCGGATGCCGCGGAGGAGATGCGGCGGCATGTGGACGCGGTGCATGGGGCGGTGGCGCTGCTGGGCGACGCGGGTGGGACGGAATCCGGTCACGGTGACCTGCGGGTCCGTTGGCGCGCGGTGCTCCGCACGCTCTCCGCGCGGGACACCATTCCCGGTGTCATTCGCGGGCGGGCCGTACGACTCCTGTTGGACGAAGGGGAGTTGGGGCCGGACGAGGCGGCCCGGTTGATGGGGCTCGTGCTCTCGCCGGGGACACCTCCGGCGGACGCGGCCGCGTGGATCGAGGGGTTCGTCGGCGGTGGGGGCGGACTGCTCCTCGTGCACGACGAGCGGTTGCTCGGGCTGGTGGACGCGTGGCTGACCGAGGTGCCGGCGGAGGCGTTCACGGACGTACTGCCTTTGCTGAGGCGAACGTTCTCGTCGTACGAACCCGGAGTGCGCCGGACACTCGGGGAGTTGGTGCGGCGCGGTCCGGGGAAGCAGGTGGGTACGACGGCGACGGCGGCCGGGATACCCGGGTTCGGCGCGGAGCTGGACGCCGGGCGCGCGGACGCGGTGGTGCCGGTGCTGCGGCTGCTGTTGGGGCTGGACGACAACGAGCTTGTGGGGGTGGCGGGATGACGAACAACGGCAGGCAGAGCAGCAGGAAGCCGGAGACGCCGGGTGCGGGCGAGGGCGTGCGCGGGCGGCGGGCCGAGGGCGGCCCGGCGAAGGGCGTACGGGTCGTACCGCTGTGGGAAGGGCTGCGTACGGGGGCGCGCGGATGAGTACGGGGACCACCGGGGCGGCTGATCCGATCGCGGGCAGCGGGGTCGCGGAGCCCGGACAGCCCGACCAGGAGCGGTTGCGGCGGTGGCGGCTGGTGCTCGGGGGCGGTGCGGCCGACGGCACCGGGTGCGAGTTGTCCGGGCAGGACGCCGCGATGGACGGGACGCTGGCCGCGCTGTACGGCAGGGAGGACAAGGGGCGGGCGGCGAAGGACCGTTCGGCGGGGCTCGGGGCGTCGGCGCCGTCCGTCGCGCGCTGGCTCGGGGACATCCGGACGTACTTCCCGTCCTCCGTCGTCCAGATCATGCAGCGCGACGCCATCGACCGGCTCGGGCTGTCCGCGCTGCTCCTCGAACCGGAGATGCTGGAGGCGGTCGAGGCCGACGTGCATCTCGTCGGCACGCTGCTCTCCCTCAACAAGGCGATGCCGGAGACCACGAAGGAGACGGCGCGGGCGGTCGTCCGCAAGGTCGTCCAGGACCTGGAGAAGCGGCTCGCCACCCGCACCCGGGCCACCCTCACCGGCGCGCTCGACCGCAGCGCCCGTATCAACCGGCCGCGCCACCACGACATCGACTGGAACCGCACGATCGCGGCCAACCTCAAGCACTACCTGCCCGAGTACCGGACGATCGTGCCGGAGCGGCTCATCGGATACGGGCGCGCGTCCCAGTCCGTGAAGAAGGAGGTCATCCTCTGCATCGACCAGTCCGGGTCGATGGCGGCGTCCGTCGTCTACGCCTCCGTGTTCGGGGCGGTGCTGGCGTCCATGCGGTCGATCAACACCCGGCTCGTCGTCTTCGACACGGCGGTCGTCGACCTCACCGACCAGCTCGACGACCCGGTGGACGTGCTCTTCGGGACCCAGCTCGGCGGCGGTACGGACATCAACAGGGCGCTCGCGTACTGCCAGTCGCAGATCACCCGGCCCGCCGAGACGGTGGTCGTGCTGATCAGCGACCTCTACGAAGGGGGCATCCGGAACGAGATGCTGAAGCGGGTCGCGGCGATGAAGGCGTCGGGGGTGCAGTTCGTGACCCTGCTCGCGCTCTCCGACGAGGGCACGCCCGCCTACGACCGCGAACACGCCTCCGCGCTGGCCGCGTTGGGCGCGCCGGCCTTCGCCTGTACGCCCGACCTGTTCCCGGAGGTGATGGCGGCGGCGATCGAGAAGCGGCCGTTGCCGATACCGGACACCGCGTGACGAACTGGCTTGGGAGGCAGGGGGGTTGCTCGTCCTAGCGCGGCCCGTGCAAGGATCGTCGCCTCATGAACTGGCCCGCCGCACTGTCCGGTGCCGCTCTGCGCGTGACGCGTACGGCGGTTGGGCGGCGTGTGCGTCAACGGGTGCGTCAACGGGTTCTTCAAGTCGCCCTGCTGGTCGGCGGGTTGTTCGTGCTCGGCGTTGCCTTCGGGGGACAGGCGCAGGCGGCGGACGGGGACACGGGGCAGCGGCCGGTGATTCCGGTGGTGGCTTCGGTGACCAAGCCTGTTCCGGCTCCGGTTCCGGCCCCGGTTCAGCTTCCGGTTCCCGTTCTCGCCCCGGTGCTGGCTCCGGTACTGACTCCCGTCTCGGACACCGTGGAGCGGGTCGTGCGGCCCGTGAGTGACGTGGTGACGAAGACGCTGACCGAGGTGTTGGCCGAGGCACCTTCGTTGCCGACCTTGCCCGCGCCGCCCTCGGTCCCCGCGGTGCCGAGTCAGCCGGTGCCGGTGGTTCCGGTGCCGACGCCTCCGGCGCACACCGCGCCCGCGCCGGTATCGACGCCCGTCCGGTCCGCCCCGCGGTCTTCGGGCGGTGGGCATCGTTCGGATGCGAGGCCTGCCGAGCTGACGGTGGGCGTGGGGGCCACGTACGGGCCGCGCTTCGTCGCGGACACCGCCGATGCGCTCCGCGCCGTAGGACATGTGGTCGTAGGTCATGCCCCTTCGCCCTCCGCCGGACATGCTCCCGCCCAGCACCAAGCACCGGCCGGCGACCCGGATGGCGCGGACAACGGGTCGTCGCGGCACTGTGACGCGCATGCCGTGACGTTGGACAGCCGGGTGCCGGTGCGGATCGTGCCCGGTGCCGCCGCGCGTGCGGACGTGGGCGAGACGCGGGACAGGTACCGGGACGTTCCCGTTTTCCCGGGCTAGGCAGGGCCTTTCCGGCAGTTGAGCTGTCCGGAACGCCGCCATGTCTCCAGCCCCGGAATCCCTGAGGAACCGACGCACGCATGAGCACGAACGCCGGCACACGTATGAACCAGAACGCCGACACCACCCCCGCCGAACTCCGACGACGCCTCGTCGACGCCCACGTCTCCGTCCCGAGGGAGTCCAGGGTCAGGGCCGCCGCGGCCATCCAGGGCGCCCAGGCCGCACGCACTGTCCGCGCCCGGAGAGGCCCTGCCGCGCAGCCGCGCCGCGCCCGGCACGGGGAGTGACCGACTCCGTGAGGCAGTGACCCCGGACGGCCGAACGCCGTCGGTCTGTCCGGAGCGCGTCTCGCGGTATGGGGCCTCGCCGGGCCAACCCCAACCCGGTGAGGCCCCGCCCGAACCATCCACCCACCGACTCCACCGACCCACCACGCGCCCGAACCACGCACCCACCCCACCCACCCGAACGACCTGCCCGAACGTCCCGTCCGCGGCACTCCGTGTCACAAAAACCGGCATCATGTGACAGGTATCACCGCTCAGGTGTGACCCTCGATTTAGGGGCCCCCTGCAAGCAGCGATAACCTGCGAGACGGACATGCCGCGCGCTCGGTCACCGTGTGCGCCTCCCTTGTGACAGCGGACGTCACGTTGCCCTTCGCGGCACGCCCACGCATCCAACGAACCGCGATATCACTGAGGACGGAAGCGCGTGGACCTGTTCGAGTATCAGGCGAGGGACCTCTTCGCCAAGCACGATGTACCGGTGCTGGCCGGTGAAGTCATCGACACGCCTGAGGCGGCCCGCGCAGCCACCGAGCGGCTCGGTGGCAAGTCCGTCGTCAAGGCCCAGGTGAAGGTCGGCGGCCGTGGCAAGGCCGGTGGCGTGAAGCTCGCCGCCACCCCGGACGAGGCCGTCGCGCGTGCGACGGACATCCTCGGCATGGACATCAAGGGCCACACGGTCCACAAGGTGATGATCGCCGAGACCGCGCCCGAGATCGTCGACGAGTACTACGTCTCGTACCTCCTCGACCGCACCAACCGCACCTTCCTCGCCATGGCGTCCGTCCAGGGCGGCGTGGAGATCGAGGTCGTCGCGGAGGAGAACCCCGAGGCCCTCGCGAAGGTCCCGGTCAACGCCAACGAGGGCGTCTCGATCGAGAAGGCCCGCGAGATCGTCGCGCAGGCCAAGTTCCCGGCCGACGTCGCGGAGCAGGTCGCCGAGATCCTGGTGACGCTGTGGGACACCTTCGTCAAGGAGGACGCCCTCCTCGTCGAGGTCAACCCCCTCGCGAAGGTCGCCGACGGCCGCGTCATCGCGCTCGACGGCAAGGTCTCCCTCGACGAGAACGCCGAGTTCCGCCAGGCGGACCACGCGGCACTTGAGGACAAGGACTCGGCGAACCCCCTTGAGGCGGCCGCCAAGGAGAAGAACCTCAACTACGTCAAGCTCGACGGCGAGGTCGGCATCATCGGCAACGGCGCGGGTCTCGTCATGAGCACCCTGGACGTCGTCGCGTACGCCGGTGAGAACCACGGTGGCGTGAAGCCGGCCAACTTCCTCGACATCGGCGGCGGCGCGTCCGCGGCCGTGATGGCGAACGGCCTGGAGATCATCCTCGGCGACCCGGACGTCAAGTCCGTGTTCGTCAACGTCTTCGGCGGCATCACCGCGTGCGACGAGGTCGCCAACGGCATCGTCCAGGCGCTGCAGCTGCTCGCGGACAAGGGCGAGGAAGTCACCAAGCCCCTCGTCGTCCGTCTCGACGGCAACAACGCCGAGCTGGGTCGCAAGATCCTCTCCGACGCCAACCACCCGCTGGTCCAGCGCGTGGACACCATGGACGGCGCGGCCGACAAGGCCGCCGAGCTCGCGGCTGCGAAGTAAGGGAAGAGGGACAGACACAGCCATGGCTATCTTCCTCACCAAGGACAGCAAGGTCATCGTCCAGGGCATGACCGGCTCCACGGGCATGAAGCACACCAAGCTCATGCTGGCCGACGGCACCAACATCGTCGGTGGCGTCAACCCCCGTAAGGCCGGCACGTCCGTCGACGTCGACGGCACCGAGATCCCGGTCTTCGGCACGGTCGCCGAGGCGATCGAGAAGACGGGCGCGAACGTATCCGTCCTCTTCGTACCGCCGGCCTTCTCCAAGGCCGCCGTGGTCGAGGCGATCGACGCCGAGATCCCGCTCGCGGTCGTCATCACCGAGGGCATCGCCGTCCACGACTCGGCCGCGTTCTACGCGTACGCCGTGGCCAAGGGCAACAAGACCCGGATCATCGGCCCGAACTGCCCCGGTCTCATCACCCCGGGTCAGTCGAACGCCGGCATCATCCCGGGCGACATCACCAAGCCGGGCCGTATCGGCCTGGTCTCGAAGTCCGGCACGCTGACGTACCAGATGATGTACGAGCTGCGTGACCTCGGCTTCTCGTCGGCCGTCGGCATCGGTGGCGACCCCGTCATCGGCACCACGCACATCGACGCGCTGGCGGCCTTCGAGGCCGACCCCGACACCGATCTGATCGTGATGATCGGTGAGATCGGTGGCGACGCGGAGGAGCGGGCGGCGGACTTCATCGCGAAGAACGTGACGAAGCCGGTCGTCGGTTACGTCGCGGGCTTCACCGCGCCCGAGGGCAAGACGATGGGCCACGCCGGTGCCATCGTCTCTGGTTCCTCCGGTACGGCCGCCGCGAAGAAGGAGGCCCTTGAGGCCGCCGGCGTCAAGGTCGGCAAGACCCCGACCGAGACGGCGAAGCTGGCCCGCGAGATCCTGGCCGGCTGATTCACCCTGCTTCACGTCGATGGGCTCGCTCCGTAGGTTGGAGCGGGCCCATCTGCGCGACATGGGGTGCCGGGTCCGGTTGTCGGTCGGCTGCGGGCGCGTCGTGGCCGGTCGCGCAGTTCCCCGCGCCCCTAAAAGACGGGCCCGCTGAAAGGGCTGGGGCGGGCCCATCGGTGCGTTGTCGGTCGGCTGCGGGTGCGTCGTGGCTGGTCGCGCAGTTCCCCGCGCCCCTAAAAGACGGGCCCGCTGAAAGGGCAGGGGCGGGCCCATCGGTGCGTTGTCGGTCGGCTGCGGGTGCGTCGTGGCTGGTCGCGCAGTTCCCCGCGCCCCTGAAAGACGGGCCGGCTGAAGGGGTCGGGGCGGGCCCATCGGTGCGTTGTCGGTCGGCTGCGGGTGCGTCGTGGCTGGTCGCGCAGTTCCCCGCGCCCCTGAAAGACGGGCCGGCTGAAGGGGTCGGGGCGGGCCCATCGGTGCGTTGTCGGTCGGCTGCGGGTGCGTCGTGGCTGGTCGCGCAGTTCCCCGCGGCCCTAAGAACTCGGGCCCACGTTTCTTTCAGGGGTGCGCAGTTTCCCGCGCCCCTGAAAACCGGCCTTGTTTCAGCCGACCTGCCTTTAAGGGGCGCGGGGAACTGCGCGACCAGCCCCCACCGGCCCGCAGCCGGCGACGGCCTACCGACCCAGCGGTGCCAGCCTCTCCGGACCGCTGGTCATCCCGTTTCGCAGACGGTCCCGAAGAGCGACCTCCTCCTCGGACAAGGAACCCTGCATCACCCGCGCAGGCACCCCCTCCACCCGTTCCCCCAACGGCACCGGCGGCTCGTAATGCGTGGGCGCAACCCGCAGCGTGAACGTCGTCGCCCCGATGATCGCGACGGTGAACGCGATCGCCGCCCGGGTCCAGAACACGGTCCGGCGTTCACCCACGAAACGAACCGTCGGCGGCTTGGCCGCGTGCAGCCGCCCCGTGGAGGCGAGTTCGGTCATCCGCCGGTGGAGTTCGGTCGGGTCGGACAGGTCCGGAAGCTGCGCGGCGAGCGCCTCGCGCGCGTGCAGCAGCCGGTTCGCCGCCGCCGGCGTACTCGCCTCCGTCTCCGCCGCGGTCTCCGCGATCCCGAGCCCGACCCCGTCGTAGAGGAGAAGCGTGCGGCGGTACGACGGCGGGAGCTTGAGGAGGGCGGTCAGCAGGGCGCGGTCGGCGGCGTCCGGGGGCGGGGGCTCCGGGTGGCGGTATCTGGGGCGGAACCGGTGCCAGGGGGAGAGGGCGTGCTCGTACGCCACCGAGCGCACCCAGCCGGCCGGGTCGCGGTCGACGGCGACCTCGGGCCAGCGCTGCCAGGCGACCTGGAAGGCCCGCTCGACGGACTCCCGCGCCAACTCGCGCCGCCCGGTCAGCAGATACGCCTGCCGTACGAGAGCGGGTGCGCAGAACGCGTAGAGCGCGTCGAAGGCCTGAGCGGGCGTCAGGGGTACGCGGGACGGTTCCTCGATCGGTACGGGTACGGGGGCGGGGACGAGGACGGGTTCGAGCACGGCGGTGTCGTCCACCACCTCGACCTCGACCACCTCGATCTCCACCACCTCGACCTCGGCCTCGGCCACCTTGACCTCGACCACCTCTGCCCGCGGCCCCAGTTGCTCCTGTTGCCGCTCCGTCACGGTCTCTTCTTCACCCAGGCTGATGAGCAATTTCGCGTACGCCTCCCGTTTCCGGCCACGTGGTGTCGTACGGCCGGTCTCCCACGAACGCACCGTCTCGCGGCTGACGCCCACCCGCTCGGCGACCTGAGCCTGCGTCAGCGAGCCAGCCTCGCGCAGGCGTCGGCGTTCCTTGGGCGGAGGGAGCGGGGTTGCAGGGCTCTGCGTCACCGGACGCCCCTTCGTACGAAAAAGTACATAAACGTATATTGAGCGACACTTCCAAGGTTCGCCTGTTACGACGAGAAAGCGCGTGTCGTTGGGAGCATGGCGGGCGTGATGCCGATGACCCACCGCCGAGCGCTGTTGTCGCCCCTGCTCACCCGGATGCGCGACCGATCCCCCGGACTGGCCGCCAGCCTCTTGGGTGGCGCGGTCGCGGCGGGGCTCGGGCTCGGCTCGTTCGCGGTGCTCGTGATGGTGCTGTGGATCAGCTCGCCCTACCCCGACAGCGGACCCGGCGGCGCCCTGCACATGGCCGCCGCCCTGTGGCTCCTCGCGCACGGCGTCGAACTCGTCCGCGCCGACACCCTCTCCGGAGTCCCCGCCCCCGTGGGCGTCACCCCGCTCCTCCTCCTGGCCCTGCCGCTGTGGCTGCTGCACCGGGCCGCCCGGCACGCGGTGCTGGGCGGGGAGACCGGCGAGGACGACGCCGAGGCCCCGCCCCTGATCGCCGCCCGCACCGCCTGGACCGGCGTCGCCCTCGGCTACCTCGCCGTGGGCACCGCCGCCGCCCTCTACGCGTCCGGCGGCGAATTCTCCCCCTCCTGGAGCTGGACCGCGGTCTGCCTGCCGCTGCTCGCCGCGGGCGCGGCCGGTTCCGGCGTGTGGACGGCGTACGGGCGTCCGCGCGAACCCGTGCTGAGCGTGCTGATCCACCTGCCGGCCGGGCTGCGACGGCTCGTTCTCGGTCCGGAGGCCCGTGAGTCGAGGGCTCGTATCGGTACCGCGGTACGCGCCGCGGGACTCGGCACGGCGGTGCTCGTCGGGGGCGGCGCTCTGCTGCTCGGGGCGTCGCTGATCTGGCACGGCGGTGCCGCCCGGATGTCCTTCCTCCAGCTGACGGAGGGGCTGTCGGGCCGGTTCGCCGTCCTGCTGCTCTGCCTCGCGCTGATCCCGAACGCGGCGGTGTGGTCCGCGTCCTACGGCCTGGGCCCCGGCTTCGCCCTCGGCGTCCACCACACGGTCGCCCCGCTCTCCTCGGCCCCGGCCCCCCTCCTCCCGCCGTTCCCGCTCCTCGCGGCGGTCCCGGACGCGGGCACCGGAACCCCGCTGAACTGGCTCGCCGGGCTGGTGCCGGTGGCGGCCGGGGTGATGGTGGGGTGGTTCGTGGCACGGGTCGCGATGGGCGGCACGGCCGGTCAACGAGGCGACAGCGCGGGCGAGTTGACGGAGGAGCGGAAGCGGAAGGCGGCCGGTGCCGGCCTCCGCCAACAACCGCCGCACGCCCACCCCGCGCACGCCCTCTCCGCCCATGGCTCCTCCGCGCACACCCCCTCCGCACAAGCCCCTTGGGCGCAGGGCCGCACCGCCGCCACCGCCCTGCTCGCCGCCGCGCTCTGTGCCGTAGTGCTGGGTCTGCTCGCGGAGTTGTCCGGCGGGCCCCTCGGGAGTGCCGCGCTCGCGCGGTTCGGGCCGGTGTGGTGGCAGACCGGGGGAGCGGCGCTGGCGTGGATCGCGGCGGTGGCGGTGCCTACGGCGCTCGGGTTGCGGGCGTGGCGGCTGCGGGAACGCCGGGTGCCCACGCCGACGATCGGCAAGTCGACGATCGGGAAGCCGCGCGAGGGCGAGGCCCAGACGGTGCCTGACACTGCGGCGGAACGCTGGTTCCGGCGGCCGTACGCGCTCGGCCGGGGCTGGTTCGCGCGCAAGCCGAGGAAGGCGGAGCAGCCGGTCGCGGTACCCGTACCGGCGCAGGCGCCAGTCGACCAGCCGTACATCGCCTACGACCACGACCCCACGTTCGACCCGTACGACTTCCTGCCCGTCGACGTGCCGTCGGAGCCGACGCCCACGCCCTGGTACGACGACGCCTCCCGCGAGGCCCGCTGGGCGGCCTTGAGGGAGGCGTCCATGCCACCTGAGCCCGAGCCGTCGGAACCTTCGGACGAGCCGGGACCGCCCGATGTGAAGGGGCCGAACTGACCGGTGCCGTCTGTCAGTTGGCGGTGCCCAGGAACCCCCGCAGCTCCTTCGGCAGCAGCTGGTTGCAGGACTGCTTCGCCTCGTTCGTGAGGGCGTCGTTGGCGCAGGTGTAGTAGTCCTTGTAGGCGAGCTGCGCGACGAACATCGCGGCCACCAGGGCGATCGCCAGCGACGCGGTGACCAGGCCGCTGATCGCCGCCGTCGTCTGCGGGCGGGCCTGCGTCTCGGGCACCGCCGGGGTGTCCGGGTCGGGCGTGGGGGACTTGGCGCGCAGGGCGCTGCCGCCCCAGTAGAGGGCCAGCGCGCCGAGCAGCAGGGCCACGTACGGCCAGCTGAAGAGGGCGAAGAAGAAGGCCCACATGCCGCTCAGCAGGGCGTAACGGGCGCGCCGCTGGGCCGGGTCCGTCGGGTCCCAGCGCATGCCGCCCTGGCCGGGGCCGCCGTTGCCCGGTCCCTCGGGGCCGCTCTGCCCGGTGGGTCCGCCGGGCCGGTCGCCGAAGTTGCCCGACGAACGCCCAGGCTGCCGGTCGCTCCACTGACTGCCCCACGGCGAGTGACCGCCGTCACCCTGCGGGGCGTCGCCGTCCTCGCCGGCCTCCGGGCGCCGCGGCTGCCACGGCCGGTCCGGGGTGCCCTCGGGCGGCGGCGCGAAGGGATTGTCGTCCTGCCCCGCACCGCTCTTCCCGTCCGAGGGCGCGTCGGGCGGCGACGAGGGCCGCTCCCGGAGCAGCACGGTGCCGCGCTCCCCTCCCTGCGCCGACAGCGGGGGGAACGTGAGGAGTCGCAGACTGCGGTCCGGCATCAAATGAGCGTCTTCCCCTTGTGGATGTGCTTGGTGGATACGTCTCTCCGACATGAGCTGGCGGTACGTGAACGCCTCGCACGACAACGGCGTTCCCGAACCCGCTCTCCGCAGACGCTACCTTCCGGCCACGCCCCCGTCCCGTGGGGGCTGTCCGGTGTGCCGGTATCGTTGCTGACGGTCGGCCGCTTCGTAGACTTCCCCGTATCCCGGGGCGCGAAGCATTCGTATGAACGCACGAGCGGACGCACGAGTCGGCCGTACAGACGACGCTCCCCCGAGAAAGGGCCCCGCCGTGGCCGCCAAGCCCGTGGCCAAGCGCCTCGTCGTGCTGGTCTCCGGATCCGGTACGAATCTGCAGGCGCTCCTCGACAGCATCGAGACCGCCGGCAGCGAGGCGTACGGAGCCGAGATCGTGGCCGTGGGCGCGGACCGCGAGGGCATCGAGGGCCTCGCCCGTGCCGAGCGCGCCGGGCTGCCCACCTACGTGTGCAAGGTGAAGGACTTCGGGACGCGTGAGGAGTGGGACGCGGCGCTGGCCGAGGCGACCGCCGCCCACGAGCCCGACCTGATCGTGTCGGCCGGGTTCATGAAGATCGTGGGCAAGGAGTTCCTGGCCCGTTTCGGCGGCCGGGTCGTGAACACGCACCCCGCCCTGCTGCCCAGTTTTCCGGGAGCCCACGGCGTACGGGACGCGCTCGCGTACGGCGCCCGGGTCACCGGTTGCACCGTCCACTTCGTCGACGACGGCGTCGACACCGGGCCGATCATCGCTCAGGGCGTGGTCGAGATCCGGGACGAGGACGACGAGAGCGCTCTGCACGAGCGCATCAAGGAAGTCGAGCGCACGCTGCTCGTCGATGTCGTGGGGCGGCTCGCCCGCAACGGCTATCGCATTGAGGGACGAAAGGTAGTTATCCAGTGACCGCCGAGAACATCGACAGCGGCAAGCGGGCCATCCGTCGCGCGCTCGTCAGCGTCTACGACAAGACCGGCCTGGAGGAGCTGGCCCGCGGCCTGCACGAGGCGGGCGTGGAGCTCGTCTCCACGGGCTCCACCGCCGCCCGTATCGCCGCCGCCGGTGTCCCCGTCACCAAGGTCGAGGAGCTGACCGGCTTCCCCGAGTGCCTGGACGGCCGGGTCAAGACCCTGCACCCCAAGGTGCACGCCGGCATCCTCGCCGACCTGCGCCTGGAGAGCCACCGTCAGCAGCTCGACGAGCTGGGCGTGGCCCCCTTCGACCTCGTGGTCGTCAACCTGTACCCGTTCCGGGAGACGGTCGCGTCGGGTGCGTCCGCCGACGAGTGCGTCGAGCAGATCGACATCGGCGGCCCGTCGATGGTCCGCGCCGCCGCCAAGAACCACCCGTCGGTCGCGGTCGTCACCAGCCCCGCGCGCTACGCCGACGTCCTGAACGCCGTACAGAACGGCGGTTTCGACCTCAGCACCCGCAAGCGGCTCGCGGCGGAGGCATTCCAGCACACGGCGTCGTACGACGTGGCGGTGGCGAGCTGGTTCGCGAGCGAGTACGCCCCGGTCGACGAGTCGCAGTTCCCCGACTTCCTGGGCGCGACCTGGGAGCGCGAGAACACCCTGCGCTACGGCGAGAACCCGCACCAGCCGGCCGCGCTCTACGTCGACGGCAGTGGCGGTGGCCTGGCTCAGGCCGAGCAGCTGCACGGCAAGGAGATGTCGTACAACAACTACACGGACACGGATGCCGCCCGCCGTGCCGCGTACGACTACGCCGAGCCCTGTGTCGCGATCATCAAGCACGCCAACCCGTGCGGTATCGCGATCGGTTCGGATGTCGCCGAGGCGCACCGCAAGGCACACGCGTGTGACCCGCTGTCGGCGTTCGGCGGGGTGATCGCGGTCAACCGCCCGGTGACGAAGGAGCTGGCCGAGCAGGTCGCGCCGATCTTCACCGAGGTCATCGTCGCGCCCGACTACGAGGAGGGCGCGCTGGAGATCCTCGCCAAGCGGAAGAACCTCCGGGTGCTGAAGACCCCGGCCGGTCCGTCGAACGCGGTCGAGTTGAAGCCGATCGACGGTGGCGTGCTGCTCCAGGTGACGGACCGCCTCCAGGCGGACGGCGACGACCCGACGAACTGGACGCTGGCGACGGGCGAGGCACTCTCCGCCGCGGACCTCGCCGACCTCGCCTTCGCGTGGAAGGCCTGCCGCGCGGTGAAGTCCAACGCGATCCTGCTGGCCAAGGACGGCGCCTCGGTCGGCGTCGGCATGGGCCAGGTCAACCGGGTCGACTCCGCGAAGCTGGCCGTCGAGCGGGCGGGCGAGGAGCGGGCGCGGGGTTCGTTCGCGGCCTCGGACGCGTTCTTCCCGTTCCCGGACGGGCTTGAGGTCCTGACCGAGGCGGGCGTCAAGGCCGTTGTCCAGCCCGGCGGTTCGCTCCGCGACGAGCTGAGCATCGAGGCCGCGAAGAAGGCGGGCGTCACGATGTACTTCACGGGGACGCGGCACTTCTTCCACTGAGATCGGCCCGATCCTCCGGGATCGCGGCGGGAGTTGAAACAGGGGCCGGGGCAGGCTCGGGCGGTGGCAGTTCGCACCACACCGTCTTGCCCTCCGGCCCCTGTTCCACGCCCCACCGCGTCGCGAGCGCGTCGAGCAGCACCAGCCCGCGGCCGTTCTCGTCGTCCGGCCCGGCCGCGCGTACGACGAGCCAGGTGTACGGCTCCGGGTCCGTGACGGCGATTCGGGTACGGCCGTCGGTGTGGGTCACTCTCAGGGTCACCGGGGTGCCCTCGCCGATGTGCCGGATCACGTTGGTCAGCAACTCGCTGACACAGAGCTGGACTTCGGGACACGGGACGCCGAGGTGTTCACGTACGGCACGGCGGGCCTCCGGCAACACCTTGGGTACGGCGAGGAGTTCGAGGCAGAGCGGAGTCACCGGCCGGCCGCCTTGCGGAGGGCGGCGGTGAGGGCCCGCGCGGTGTCGAGGTTGCAGTTCCCGAGTTCGACGAGCGGGGGGCCGTAGGTCTGGACGACGGAGGGCAGATCGAGGCCGAGGGACGGCAGGATGATCCCGTTGGCCTTCAACGCGGCCTGGAGTTCGGCCACTTCGCTGTTGGCCTCGTGGGTGTAGGGGCTGCTCATTGCCGTACGCCTCTCTCTGTGACGAATTGCTCACAGAGTGACGCGGAATCTCGTACCGTGGCAGTGGTTTGGGTTGCACCCGGGAACTGGCAAAAGGCGGTGGTGAGTTGTGCCCCCACGCAAGGACACCGACGCGTCGGCGAATGTCCCTTCCTTCTACGGCGCGGAGTTGCGCTTCAAGAGGGAGGCGGCGGGCCTGACGCTCGAACAGCTGGCGGAGGGAAGCTATCGGGGTATCCCGTTCCTGAGCCTCATTGAGCGCGGTGAGCGGCGAATGCCGTTGGATCTCGCCCAGCACGTCGACAAGAGGCTCGGCACGGACGGCTTTTTCGAGCGGCGTTGTGAAGACGCCCGGAAGGCGAAGAAGTCGGGGCATGCGGAGTACTTCGCGGATGTCGCGGAGATGGAGCAGCACGCGGACTCGATCGAGGACTGGGCGCCGGCGTTGCTTCCAGGGTTGTTGCAGACGGAGGCGTACGCCCTGAAGGTTGTTCGGACCGGTAGTCCGTGGCTCCCGCCCAAGACCGTCGACAATCAGGTAACGGCTCGCATGGCGCGCGCCAAGCTCTGGCAGCGGGAGGAACGCCCGGCGTTCTGGGCGATCGTGCGCGAGGAGTTGATCCGCAAGCCGCTCCTGCCGAGCGAGGAGATGGCAGCGCAGCTGGAGCACATCGCGGACGTGATCCGCTCCAATCAGGGCGTTTTGCAGATCCTGCCGGAAACGACGGTGGCCTACCCGCTGATGATGGGGATGATCCGGGTCATGACCTTCCCGGACGCACCACCGGTGGTGTACACGGAGGGTCTGCACAGTGGCCAAGTGATCGACTATCCGGCCCTCGTGAAGGACTACCGCAGGTCGTACGATCTGCTCAGGGCCGCGGCACTGCCGCCGGAGACGTCCCTGGACATGATCGAGCAAGCGGCGGAGGACCACAGAAATGGCAAGCACAGGGCCTGACTTGAGCACCGCTGCTTGGCGTAGGAGCAGCTACAGCAACAGCAGCGGCGGCGAATGCCTCGAAGTCCGTGACGATCTCGCCGGTGTCGTCCCCGTCCGGGACTCCAAGGTTCCGGACGGTTCGGCGCTACTCATTCCCGCCGTCGCGTGGGCGTCCTTCGTCGACTGGGCCGGTACTGCCTAGCCGTCCACCTTGGAGGATCACGGAAATGGCAAGCGCAGGGCCTGACTTGAGCACTGCGGTGTGGCGCGCGAGCAGCTACAGCAACGGCAGTGGCGGTGACTGCGTTGAGGTCTGTGACGACCTCCCCGGCATCGTCCCCGTCCGGGACTCCAAGGTCCCGGACGGTTCGGCGCTGCTCATTCCCGCCGTCGCGTGGGCGTCATTCGTCGACTGGGCCGGTACCGCCTAGCTTGGCCAGGCGGCCTACGCGGTTGTGGCGATGCCGCCGTCGACGGGGATGATGGCGCCCGTCAGGTATGCGCCTGCCCGGCTGGCGAGGAACACGGTGACACCCGCCATGTCGTCGTCGCGGCCGATCCGGCGCAGTGGGGCCGACGCCGCGATCGCCTCGCCGAACTCATCGAGGGTCGCGGCCATCATCGTCGACGGGAACGGTCCCGGCGCCACGGCGTTCACGGTGACGTGCTGCGGTCCCAGTTCCTTGGCGAGCACTCTGGTGAGTTGATGCAGTGCGGCCTTGCTGCTGGAGTACGAGTAGTTGGGCCGCTGGGGGATGTGGATGGCGGCGATGCTGCCGATGTTGATGATCCGCGCGGGATCGTCGGCGGTGCCCGCCTTGCGAAGTGCGGGCAGCAGCGCCTGGACCAGCCAGAACGGCGACTTCAGGTTGAGGTCGACGACCGTGTCCCAGGCCGCGTCCGGGAACGTTTCCAGCGGCTCGTCCCACAGGGCGCCCGCGTTGTTGACGAGGATGTCGAGACGCTCGGAGTCGGCGGTGACGAGGTCGGACAGTCGCCGACACTCGTCGTGGCGGGACAGGTCGGCGGGGATGGCCCGCACCTCACCGAATGCGGACAGCTCTTCCTGCGCCTGAGCGCACGCTTCTGCGTTGCGTGAGCTGATGACCACGCGGACGCCCGCCTGGAGAAGGCCACGCGCGATCATCATCCCGATGCCTCTGGTGCCACCGGTGACGAGCGCGCGCTTTCCACTCAGATCGAAGAGTTCTGCATGCGTCGTGAATTGGTTGTCTACCACTTGCCGTCTTTCTCGTTGGCCGTGCGGGATGATGCGTCGACGCGTCGGGTGTTCGGTTCAGCTGTCTCGACGCTATGGCCCTGGAGAGCGCTCCAAGCAAGCGGATCAGCCCCTGCCCTCGCCCGTACGACGCGCCCGCCGAGCCGGTCACCACGCAGGGGGCCGACGAACACCTGCTTGTGATGGCGAGTCAGCGGTCCTTGGCCCTCGGCGGGGCACGACCGCTCCCTGCGACTGGTGAGGTCCGGGGTGTCATCGAGAGTGTCGGCAAGGGTGATGATCGCGAGCCCGATCCGGCGGACGGCCCGACTTGATGCCTCGCGGCAACAGCGGCTCAGGTCGGGCCCACCGGCCGTTCGTCGGATCCCCACGTCCCACAGGACATGATCACCCCGGTCACCCTCACCCCGTCCCGCCTATTGACGCGTACCTGGCAAATCAATAACCTCCCAGCGACATCGGTGATTGAAACGTTTCATTCGGCGAGGTGAGCCGCCCGCCGTCCGCTTCTCGTCAACTGGACCTCCCATGGCCGCTGACCGTCGAACAGTCCCCCGCCGCAGACGAAACCGCGTCCTGGTGGCCCTCGCCGGCGCCGCCGCACTCCTCCTCTGGTGCCTCCCACAGGCGGCACAGGCCGCACAGGCCACGTCCGCCGCCGTGTCCGCCACTCCGTGGCCGTCCGCGCCGAACTGGCAGAGCTACGTCCAGGCGCCGAGCGGCGCGACCGTGTGCCCCACGGCGGTGACGAGCACGTCGGGCAGTGTCAGCGGGGCGGCGAATCTGGTGTGCGGGGGGTCGGGCGGGGCGACGCTGACGCTGGTCGCCGGAGGGACGACGCCGACCGTCGTGCTGGACTACGGGAAGGACGTCGGCGGGCTGCCGTACTTCACGGTCTCCGCGGAGTCGGGGTCGCCGCAGCTCAAGGCGGGGTACAGCGAGAGTTCGCGGTATCTGTCGGCCTCGGGCGACGGCGGCACCCCGTGGGGCGAGGGCGACTCGGCCCGCTCGGACACGTACACGGTGACCGGGCCGGGGACGATCACCAACCGCTCGGTGCAGGGCGGTGAGCGGTACGAGGAGATCACCCTCACCTCGCCCGGCACGCTCACGCTCACCGCCGCCGGGGTCCAGTACATCGCCGACCGTACGACGGCCGACGGGTACCAGGGCTACTTCGTCTCCAGCTCGGACCAGTTGAACAAGATCTGGTACGAGGGCGCGTACACCGCGCAGCTCGACTCGGCCGCTGCCGGTTCCCTGCCCGGGAGTTGGCGGGTCGGCGGGGGCGTCCTCGACGCGTACGGCAGTGCGCCGCCCAACGTGGGGCTGCTGAACCAGGGTGGTGCGTGGGGCGACTACACCACCACCTTCGACACGAACATCGTGAGCAACCAGGCGGGTTGGGCGGTGCGCGGCCAGAACGCGGACAACGGCTACGTGTTCATCCTGAACGCGCACGACGACACCAGCGGCACCCCGGACACGCTCCAGGAACTCGACCTCCACGACGGCACCTACACCAGTGTCGGCAGCACCCCGCTCCCCGCACCGCTGACCTCCGGCAGCTGGCACACCGTCACCACCACCGTGTCCGGCACGACCATCACCGTGTCGCTGGACAACACCCGGCTGGTGAGCCTGAGTTCGGCGTCCTTCCCCGCCGGCACCACCGCCTACCCGACCGGCACGGTGGGCTTCCGCGAATACACGGGCGAGGAGGCGTACTTCCGCAATCTGAAGGTCGTGAACAGCTCCGGCGCCACCCTCTACAGCAACGCGCTCGGCACGACGTCCGCGCTGTCCGACTTCGCCGTACCCGGCGTCAACTCCGTGGCGTCCATCCTGGACGGCGCGAAGCGCGACCGCGCGATCTGGTCCGGCGACCTCAACGTCGAGGGCCCGACGGTGTACGACTCCACCGGCCGGACCGACTACCTCAAGGGCGCCCTCCAACTCCTCGGCAGCTACCGGCTGTCCAGCGGTTTCGTCACCGGCGCCCTGCCACCGCAGAGCGCACCGCACACCGGCGCCGCGATCCAGGGCACCACCGGTACCTACTCGGCGACGTACTCGATGTACTGGCTGCTCGCCCTGGAGTCGTACTACCTCTACACCGGCGACACGGCGTTCGTGCAGCAGGAATGGCCCATCGCCCAGGCCGAGTTGGCCTGGAACGCGACCCAGGTCGACTCCCGCGGGCTGCTGGTCACCGACGGGTCCACCGGCGCCGACTGGGACTTCTACGACAACGTGAAGACGGGCGCGGTCACCGAGTACAACCTCATCTACTACAAGGCACTGCTCGACGGAGCCCAACTGGCCACCGCCGCAGGGCAGTCGACGCTCGCCGCGCAGTACACCCAGCAGGCCGCGACCCTCAAGGCGGCCATCAACACCTACCTGTTCAACAGCGCGACCGGCCTCTACCGCATCAGCGACACCAGGACCACCGGTGTGCCGCAGGACGCCAACGCCCTCGCCGTGCTGTACGGGGTGGCCCCGGCGGCGAACCACGCCTCGATCCTGGCCGCGTTGAAGACCGCCCTGTGGACCACTCCCTACGGCCCCCTGCCGTTCAGCTCCGACGCGGGCTACAGCCCGGTGATCAGCCCGTACGCCAGTGGGTACGAACTCGAAGCCCGGCTGGCCGCGGGCGACACCGCCGGCGCGGAGTCCCTGCTCGGCACGCTGTGGGGCCACATGGCCACCGCGGGGACCGACTTCACCGGGACCATGTGGGAGAACATCGCCACCGACGGCTCCCCGGGCCTGGGAACCAGCACCAGCCTGGCGCACGGCTGGTCGACCGCCCCGACCTCGGCCCTGTCCGGCTACGTACTCGGCGCCCAGCCCGTGACCGCCGGATACGCCACCTGGTCCGTACAGCCCCACCCGGGCGACCTGACCTGGGCCGAGGGCAAAGTCCCCACCCCGCACGGCGCGTTGGCGGTGTCCTGGGCGGGGCAGAGCGGCATCGGCCAGTTCGGTATGCAGGTGACCGCGCCCTCCGGAACCAGCGGCACGATCGCGGTGCCGACGTACGGCGGAGCCAACCCCGTCGTGTCGGTCGGCGGTCAAGTGGTGTGGAGCGACGGCACGTTCACCGCGACGGGCGGCATCGGCGGCGCCCACGCCGACGCGGACCACGTCTATCTCACCGGAGTCCAGCCCGGCACCTACCTGGTCGCGGCGAACCCCGGCGGCGCGGCCACCCCGGCCGGGTACACCTCCTGCGCGCAGGAGAACGGCACCTGCTCCTTCACCGGGACCCGGTCGGTGGCCTTCGGAGCGAACGGCATCTACTCGTACCAGACCCTGACCGACGGCACGCCCTGCACGAGCGACGCGCTCGTCGACCCCGACTACGGCGTCGTGAAGTCCTGTTACACCGGCCCCGTCACCACCGGCCCGGCCGGATCGACGCTCTGTGCCACGGAGAACGGCATGTGCCCCTTCACCGGCACCCGCACGGTCGCGTACGGCGCGGGGAGCACGTACAAGCAGAAGACGCTCACCAGCGGTACCCCTTGCACCAACGCGGTGTTCACCGACCCACTGCAGGGCACGGTCAAGGCCTGCTATCTGCTTCCGGCCGACTGACCGGTGCCGTACGACGAGACGGCCGCCGGTTCTCCCGCGAGAACCGGCGGCCGCCGTCGTTCGACGAGCCAAAGCTCACTGCGTGCGGATCACGATCGAACCGCAGACCTTGTCCGCGAACGTCTGGCGCTTCGCGTCCCACGCCGGCCACAGCCAGCCCAGGTAGCACGCGATGGAGTCGAGGAAGTGGGCGAGGCGGCGGACGAACGCCATGCCGACACCCAGGGGCTGGCCGTCGCTCTCGCGGACCAGGCGGATGCCCAACGCCTTCTTGCCGACGGTCTGGCCGGTCTTGCCCTCCTGGATCAGCTGCCAGATGGCTATGCCGATGATGACGATGGCGCCGATCGCGAGCAGCACGCCCTTGCCCTGGCTCACGATGATCAGGATGTACGGCACCAGGAAGATGAGACCGTCGACCAGCGTGCCGAGGAAACGCTGGCCCCAGTTCGCGTACGGCGGGGTCGCGCCGTAGCCCGCCTGCTGGTAACCGGGGTACGCGGGCTGCTGCGGGTAGCCGTAACCCTGCTGCGGCGGGACACCCTGGGGCGCGCCCTGCGGGTAGCCGTAGCCGGGCTGGCCCTGGGGCTGGCCGTAGCCCTGCTGCGGGTTCTGGGGAGGCTGCTGCCCGTAGGGGTTGTTCGGGTCGTAACTCATGGCGGGTTTTCCTCCGTTGGCACTGCGGGGACGACGCGGATTGCGCGGAGGTACGTCACGAGATGAGCGGTTTGCCCCCCAACACCTACCGCGGTACTGCGGCGTTCATCGTTCTCTTCGGGGCGACTTTTTGTCCAGTTGCATTCCGTAGGCGTTGTGTAAGTGCAACATCCTGATCATTCGGTACCCGGATTGGAACCATGAGGGCGTCATCCGCGAGGATGGGTCCATGACTGCCCAGATTCTCGATGGCAAGGCCACCGCAGCCGCGATCAAGTCCGATCTGACCGCCCGGGTGGCGGCGCTGAAGGAGAAGGGCGTCACGCCCGGCCTCGGCACGATCCTGGTCGGGGACGACCCCGGCAGCCAGAAGTACGTCGCCGGCAAGCACCGGGACTGCGCCCAGGTGGGCATCGCGTCCATCCAGCGCGAACTGCCCGCCACCGCCTCGCAGGAGGAGATCGAGGCGGTGGTGAAGGAGCTGAACGAGGACCCCACCTGCACCGGGTACATCGTCCAACTCCCGCTCCCCAAGGGCATCGACGAGAACCGCATCCTCGAACTCATGGACCCGGACAAGGACGCCGACGGCCTCCACCCGATGAACCTCGGCCGTCTCGTCCTCAACGAGCCCGCCCCGCTGCCCTGCACCCCGAACGGCGTCCTCACCCTCCTGCGCCGCTACGGCGTGGAGATCAAGGGCGCGGAGGTCGTGGTCGTCGGCCGCGGTGTCACCATCGGCCGCCCGATGCCGCTCCTGCTCACCCGGCGCAGCGAGAACGCCACCGTGACCCAGTGCCACACCGGTACCCGCGACCTCTCCTCGCACCTCAAGCGCGCCGACATCATCGTCGCCGCCGCCGGTTCCGCCCACCTGATCCGCCCCGAGGACGTGAAGCCGGGCGCCGCCGTCCTCGACGTGGGCGTCTCCCGGAACGCCGACGGCAAGATCGTGGGCGACGTCCACCCGGGCGTCGCCGAGGTCGCCGGCTTCATCTCCCCGAACCCCGGCGGAGTCGGCCCGATGACCCGCGCCCAGCTGCTCGTCAACGTGGTCGAGGCGGCCGAGCGCAGTGTCGCCTGAAAGCCCTTTGAACCCTGAAAGCCCCGAAAGCCCTGACAACCCTGAAGGCCCTGCGAGCAAGGACCCCGGTCCAAGTAAGGGTGTGGACGCCGTGGATGACACCGAGGTGACGGACCCCGGTACGAGCGCGGACGCCGTGGCCGCCGTAGCTCCTGCGGACGACGACATCGAGGTCACGGACCCGGTCAGCGCGCCCGACGCCGACGGCAAACCGCGCCGCGCCACCCGCCGCTTCCCCCTCTTCACCCGGGACACCGCCCGCCCCGAGGGCGGCGGCCGGGCCGCCCCGCGCGACGCCCCGGCCCCGGCCCGCCAGTGGCCGATCCTCGCCATCCTCGGCACGGTCGGCCTCGGCCTCCTCCTGACCGCCTTCGACGTCTTCCGCTACGGCATCCTGCTGATCGGCGCCGCGCTGCTGGCCGGCGCCGTCCTGCGCTGGGTCATGCCGGACGTCGGCATGCTCGCCGTACGCTCCCGCTTCACCGACATCGTCACCTACGGCGTGCTCGGCGTCGCGATCGTCCTGCTGGCGCTGATGGCGCAGCCGAAGCCGTGGCTGACGATCCCGTATCTGAAGGACACGCTCCACTACACGGTCAACAGCAACTAGCTTGCCGCTCCTGGAAGTTCGCGACACACGACGGCGGCCCGTCCTCTCCCCCGAGCAAGGACGCGCCGCCGTCTGCGTTCACCGTGGCGCCCGGTGGGGGTCCCGCTCAATACCTGTCGGCGCGCTGTGGCAGGGAGGTGACCGTTTCGCTACGCGCTCCGCACCGCCCGGCGACGAGGGAACCGTTCCCCTTCCGGTGTCGTCATTTCGCTCGGAGCGGGCGCAAGAGGACACCGAGGACACCGGGGAGGTGCGATGGGCGGCTGGCAGCCGCTGCCGGACGAACTCCCGGCGGAGGTACGGCACTTCGTGGAGCAGCTGCGCCTCCTCAAGGACCGCACCGGGCTGAGCCTGGTGGCGCTCGGCGCGCGCACCGCGTACAGCAAGTCCTCCTGGCACCGCTATCTCAACGCCACCCAGCCGCCGCCCCGGCAGGCCGTCGTCGCCCTGTGCCGGGTGGCCGGTGTCGACCCCGAACGCATCGGCGTGCGCTGGGAGTTGGCGGTCCAGGCGTGGCCCCGCCCGGAGGCGGCTCCGGAGACGGTTCCGGTGAAGGGGGAGGGGGCTGGGCAGGCTGGGGACGAGTACCGGGACGATCCGACCCTGCCGTGGTGGGACACCCCGCCGGAGAAGCCGGAGAGCGGGCACGGGCAACCCGGTGGACGGCTGCTCCGGTATGCGTTGTTGCTGTTGCTTTTCATGCTTCTTACGGCTGTTGTGGGAGTGGCAGCCCTTGTGTCGATGTATTGACAAGTTTGCGGATGTGCAACGAACTCGACCAACAACCGCGTTAGCGTGGGCGATTCAGGGCAGAGGGGGGAAGCAATGCCTCGTTGGAGGGCCTTGCCGGATGAACTCGATCCGCAGGTCAGAGAGTTCGCGAGCCAGCTGCGCAGGCTGGTGGACCGCAGCGGCCTGAGCATCGCGGCGGTGGCCGACCGCACGGGCTACAGCAAGACGTCCTGGGACCGCTACCTCAACGGCCGGCTCCTCGCACCGAAGGGTGCGATCATCGCCCTGGCCGAGGTCACCGGCACCAATCCCGTACATCTGACCACGATGTGGGAGCTCGCCGAGCGTTCCTGGAGCCGCTCGGAGATGCGGCACGACATGACGATGGAGGCGATCCGGGTCTCCCAAGCGCGTGCCGCGCTGGGGGAGTTCGGGACGTCCCCGGCGCCCGCGGCACCCGCGAAGGGCGGCAAGCCGGCCCGTAGGGGTGGCGGCAGTGCCGCCGCGACTCCGGGGATCGCGGGCCCGGCGGGAGTGTCCCCGACGGTGCCGCCGCAGCCGGCGGCGCCGGACAGCGACGTAGGGGACGGTGCTTCGAAGGACGTTTCGAAGGACGTAAGGGAAGGTCCGTCGAAGGTCGCCAACTCGTGGGGGATCGCCGGGTATTCGAGGCCGAAGCCGGCCGGTGCCGAGACGGCCGCCGTGCAGCCCGAGGCGTCCGAGGCGCCGGTCCCGTACGGCGAACCCTCGCAGCCGTCCCGGCCCGCGCCGCCCAAGGGAGTGGGCGGGGCCAAGCGGCGGGCACTGATGTTCGGCGCCGGGGTCCTCGGGGTGCTGGTCGTGATCGGGGCGGTGTTCCTGTTCACCAACAAGGGCGGCGCGGACAAGAAGGCCGGTGCCGCGCACACCTCGGCGTCGGCGCCCGCCAGTACGAACGCCGATCTGCCGGCCGGAGTGAAGTGCGTGGGCGCCGGCTGCACCGGCAAGGACGCCGAGGCGATGGGCTGCACCACGGACGCGGGCGCGGTGACCACCGCCAAGACCGCGACCGTGGGGACGACCGTCGTCGAGGTCCGCTACAGCAAGACCTGCGGTGCCGCCTGGGGCCGTATCACCACGGGTGTGGCGGGGGACTCCGTCCAGATCAGCGCGGGGACCGCCAAGGAGACCGACAGCATCACCGCGTCCGGCGACGCCATCGCCTACACCCCGATGGTGGCCGTGAAGGACGCCGGCGAGGCGAAGGCGTGCGTGACGCTGGCGTCGGGGCAGAAGGGGTGCACCACCTAGGCGCACCACCTGGAGGGGCCCGGGTTGCGAGCGTCTGTGGGGATTCTGTGAACGTGGGGAATGCCCGCTCCGGATCGGGGGCAGGCGGAAAGTACCCCCACGGGATTCCGGACCCCCGGTTCCCCCCCCACGGCGGTCGTCCGGTGTTCCTCTCCCGAGCCGGACGGCCGCCGCGTTTGTGCGTGGTCCCTGTTTCTCCGGGGTTCTGTGGGGTGGGCCACACGGACCCGGGAGTCCGGGATCGCGGATGCGCGATAGCCTGACCGGTGGATCTCTTGATGCCAAGAGATCGATCATTTGTACGTCCCGCACCCCGGGGCAGTGCCGCCCCACCGCCAGCTGTCATAACGGAGAACGCCATGACCCGCACTCCCGTGAACGTCACCGTCACCGGCGCGGCCGGCCAGATCGGTTACGCCCTGCTCTTCCGCATCGCCTCCGGCCAGCTGCTCGGCGCGGACGTGCCGGTCAAGCTGCGTCTCCTGGAGATCACCCCGGCGCTCAAGGCCGCCGAGGGCACGGCGATGGAGCTCGACGACTCCGCCTTCCCGCTCCTCCAGGGCATCGACATCACGGACGACCCGAACGTCGCCTTCGCCGGCGCGAACGTAGCCCTCCTCGTGGGCGCCCGCCCCCGCACCAAGGGCATGGAGCGCGGCGACCTGCTCTCCGCGAACGGCGGCATCTTCAAGCCGCAGGGCAAGGCCATCAACGACAACGCGGCGGACGACATCAAGGTCCTCGTCGTCGGCAACCCGGCCAACACGAACGCGCTCATCGCGCAGGCCGCCGCCCCGGACGTACCGGCCGACCGCTTCACCGCGATGACCCGCCTCGACCACAACCGCGCGCTGACCCAGCTCGCGAAGAAGACGGGCACCACGGTCGCCGACATCAAGCGCCTGACCATCTGGGGCAACCACTCCGCCACCCAGTACCCCGACATCTTCCACGCCACGGTCGCCGGCAAGAACGCCGCCGAGACCGTGAACGACGAGAAGTGGCTGGCCGAGGAGTTCATCCCGACCGTCGCCAAGCGCGGTGCCGCGATCATCGAGGCCCGAGGCGCGTCCTCGGCGGCCTCCGCCGCGAACGCCGCGATCGACCACGTCCACACCTGGGTCAACGGCACGGCGGACGGCGACTGGACCTCCATGGGCATCCCGTCGGACGGTTCCTACGGCGTCCCCGAGGGCCTCATCTCCTCCTTCCCGGTCACCACGAAGGACGGCGTCTACGAGATCGTCCAGGGCCTGGACATCAACGAGTTCTCCCGCGCCCGCATCGACGCGTCGGTGAAGGAGCTGGAGGAGGAGCGCGACGCGGTCCGCTCCCTCGGCCTCATCTAGTCGTCTGCGGGGAGTCACCCGTGGGGCCGTTCTCGACGGCTCTGTCACGGACTTGCGCGGGCCTTGTTCCGGTTACGGCCGGAGCGGGGCCCGTTCCCTGTTTCCACCGCTAACTTCGGAAGAAGTGCGTGGTGGGTGATTCGGGGGGTTCGTGATGAGTGACTGGGATCGTTTCGCGGCGGAACGCGGGCCGAGCGAGGAGCGCGGGCAGGCGGCCTGGTCGGTGTGGTCGACGGCGGAGACGCAGACCTCGCTGACACCGCCGGCGTGGGTGTCCCCACCGATTCCTGTCCCGGCTCCAACTCCCGCCCCCGCGCCCGCTTCCGGCCGTCGTGCCTGGCGGCTGGTTCTCGCCGTGGCACTCGCGGTGGTGCTGGGCGCGGGTGCCGGGGGAGGGGTCTGGTACGTCACGCACGGCCGCGGCACGCACAAGCGCGTGGAGGTGAGCGCGGGCGCGGCCGGGTCCGGATCGTCGTACCGCACCGCCAAGGACCCCACCGGCTACACCGTTGACATCCCACGAGGCTGGACCCGCGCCCAACGGCAGGGCGCGAAGGCGCCGGTGGTCACTTACAACTCCCCGGACGGCAACCGCCGCCTACAGATCTTCCGGATCACCGAGAACTCCCCGGCCGAGTCCCTCGATCTGGCGGAGAACGACCCCGGCTACGGCTTCGCCCGCCAGCCCGGTTACCAGGTCATCGGCCGTGCCACTGGCTCCAGTTGGGCCGAACTCACCTATCGCTACGACGACTCGGACAGGGGCTCCCGCCGGGTGATCGACCATCGCTTCGAGGCGGCGGACGGTTCGCTCTACGCGATCCGGTCCAGTGGCCCAGAGTCTCTCGGCCCCGCGCTGGTCAGGGGCCCGCTCACCGCGGCGGTGGACTCCTTCTGCCCGGCGGGGACCAACTGCTGACTACTCCATCCCCCGCTTCCCCGGCGCCCAGAACGGCTTCGTGAGCACGGAACGCCGGTCCCAGCCCAACTCCCGTACGAGCACCTGCCGGACGTGCTGCACGGTACGGGCCTCCCCGGCGACGTACGCGATGCCGCCGGGCTCGGGAGCGAGCTGTTGTACCGCGTCCGGGAGGGAAGTCCCGCCCCTGGTAAGCCAGTTGAGGCGCTCGGAGTGGGCCAACGGCAGCCGGTCCGCCTCCGACTCCGTCTCCACGCAACCGGAGACCCGCGCCCCCTCGGGCAGCGCGGCCAGCATCGCGCCGAAGGCGACCGAGGCCGTCTCCTCGCCGACGAAGACGTGGTGGGAGGCGTCGGGGCGGAGCGTGAAGGTGCCCTCCGGCTTCCGCAGGCGCACCTGCTCGCCGGTGCCGACGCTCCTTCCCCAGCGGGTCCCGGGTCCGTCCTCGGAGTGGTCCAGCACGCACAACTCGACGGCGCCGGACGGGTCGTAGCGCCAGATGGAGTACGTGCGCAGGGTCAGGCCGGTGACCAGGACGCGGACCTGTTGGCCGGGGCGGACGTCGAGTCCGGCGAGGGCGTCGCTCTCGATGCGCAGGCGGCGCATGCGGGCGGTGATCGGTTCGGCAGTGGTGACGGTGGCTCGGAGGGTGACCAGGTCGAGGACGGGGTTCAGGAGGGCGGACGGCACAGGGGCTCCTCAACTGGGTGGCGCGTGAGGGGAGTTGGCGATCAGGAGTGGCGGGCTGGACGCGATAGTACGCGTTCCTCGTCAGACACGATAGTGCGTGTGGTGGTCTTGCGGTCGCGGTAGCCGATGATCACGAGTGCGGTGGCCGCGAGGACGATCAGGGCGACCGTGCGCAGGGCCGGGGCCATGCCGTGACCGAGGTCGGGGTGGGCGGCCAGGATCGTGCCGGTGACCGCCACGCCCAGGGCCGCGCCGAGTTCGCGGGCCGAGGTGCCGAGACCGGAGCCGAGGCCCGTCCGGTGCGGCGGCAGCGAGGTGACGACACCGACCGTGAGCGCGGGCATGGAGAGCCCGGTGCCCGCCGAGATCACGAGCAGCCAGCAGGCGTACGTCCAGTACGGGGTGGCCGCGTCGGCGGTGGACGCGCCCAGCAGGCCCAGGCCGATGAGGGCGAGACCGGTGCCGATGACCGGGCGGGGGCGGTGCGACCAGCGGGCGGCGAGCTTCGGGACGAGGGCCATGCCGATGGTCAGCGGCACGATCGCGACCCCGGTGACGGCGGCGCCGTAGCCCTTGATTCCTTGCAGGTACTGGGAGTTGACGTAGAAGAGGGAGAACAGGCCGAAGAAGCCGGTGGCCGTGCCGAGGGTGGCCGCGCGGAGGGTGGGGGAGGTGAAGACGCGCGGGTCGAGGAGCGGGGTGCGGGAGCGCAGGGCGTGGGCGGTGAACGCCGTGACGAGTACGGCGCCCGCGGTGAAGGCGGTGATGATGCGCGGGGAGGTCCAGCCGTGGGCCGGGCCCTCGATGATGCCGAAGAGGACGGCGACCAGGCCGGTGGTCAGGAGGGCGGTGCCGGTGGGGTCGAGGTCGCTGTGCGCGGACCGCTCCGTGCGGGGTGTGGTGCGGGCGACCGCGAGGGCGAGCAGGGCGGCCAGCGGGACCATCACCCCGAACAGGGCACGCCAGGACAGGAATTGACCGACCAGGCCGCCGCCGAGATTCCCGGCGAGTCCGCCGAGGCCGAGTGCGAGGGTCCAACTGCCCATGGCGCGGGCCCGGTTCTCCGGGGCGGACAGGTGCACCAGGATCGACATCGTCGCGGGCGTGATGAGCGCCGCGCCCGCGCCGGACAGGCCGCGGCCCGCGATCAGCGTCCCCGGGTTCTGGGCGAGCGCGCTGGTGGCGGCGCCCGCCGCGAACAGGGCGAGACCGGCGAGCAGCGCGCCCTTGCGGCCGTGCCGGTCGCCGAGCGCGCCGGCCGGGATGAGGAGTCCGGCGAACACGATGACGTACGCGTCGACCATCCACAGCAGTTCGCTGTGCGAGGGGTGCAGGGAGGACGAACTCAGCTGCGGGATGAGGAGGTTGATAGCGGCGACCATGCTCTGCGCGACCAACACGCAGGCGCAGAGGGTGAGGAGGGTGGAGCGCTTGAGGGTGCGCTCGGGGGCGGGTTTTTGGGCGTAAGAGGGCACGGCTCCTCCAAGGAGTCCGGTGTGGTGGTGGGTGCCCTGTCACCGTAGGCTCGGCAGTGACCTGCTTTCCAGTGCAACCTTTGCAAGGGGCGAATGCGCGTGACGCAATCCGCGAGTCCCGGCGGTTCCGGTGGTCCCGGCGGTCCGGGCGGTCCGGGGAGCCTGGATCTCAATCTGCTGGTCGCCCTCGACGTGCTGCTGGAAGAGCAGAGCGTGCAGGGCGCCGCGCACCGACTGCATCTCTCCGAACCCGCGATGAGCCGCACGCTGGGCCGGATCCGCAAGGCGCTCGGTGATCCCGTGCTGGTCCGGGCGGGGCGGCGGATGGTGCCCACCCCGCGCGCGCTGGCCGTGCGGGCGGAGGTGAGCGCGGTGGTGGAGCGGGCCCGCGCGCTCTTCGCGCCCGGCCGGGACACCGACCTCAGGACCGTCAGCCGTACGCTCACGATCATCGGCCACGACTCGTTCCCCGCGCTCTACGGCGCCCGGTTGCTCGCCCGTGCCGCCGCCGAGGCGCCCGGCATCCGCGTCCGCTTCCTCGCCGAGAGCCATGTGGACACGCCGTATCTTCGGCAGGGCACCGCCGACCTGGAGGTCGGTGTCGTCGACTCGACCGCGCCCGAGGTGCATGTCGATACGCTGCACGAGGACCGGATGGTCGGTGTGGTGAGGGACGGACACCCCTTGCTGGAGGGGGAGTTGACGCCCGAACGCTTCGCCGTCGACGCTGACCACCTGATCGTCTCGCGGCGCGGCAAACTGCACGGCCCCGTCGACACCCGGCTCGCCGAACTCGGCCTGAAACGCCGGGTGGTGGGCACGGTGGGCACCTTCCCCGCCTCGCTCTTCGTGCTGCGCGACACCGACCTGGTCGGCCTGATCAGCCTCTGGAGCGTGCCCCTCGCCCACTCCCTGGGCCTGGTCACCTTCGACGTACCGCTCCAACTCCCGGGCCTGGCGGTCGGTCTGGCCTGGCACCCACGCCACGACGCCGACCCGGCACACGCCTGGCTGCGCGCCTGCGTACGGGAGTTGCTGGCGGAGGGGATGTCGGCGGGCCCCGGCTAGCCGCTTCTCGAACCGGTCAGCCGCTTCTCGAACCAGTGGTCCGCGTAGACATGGTCGACGTACGCCGGAATCTCCGCGTACCCACACGCCCGGTACATCGCCTGAGCCTCCGTGAGTGCCGCATGCGTGTCCAGCCGTACGACGGTGAAGTCGTGCTCCACGGCGGCCAGTTCGAGCTCCGTGAGGATGCGGCGGGCGAGGCCGAGCCGGCGGGCGTCGGGGTGCACCCAGACGTGCCGGATCTCGCCGACGCCCGGCTCCAGGGTCCGCAGCGCCCCGCAGGCCACGGGCCGCCCCTCCTCGTACGCGACGAAGAACGCGCCCGCGTCCCCGGTGACCTCCTCCGGCCGTACGAGATCCGTCTTGTCGAAGCCCTCGGGGAAACGGGCGTCGATGTCGGCGGCGTAGGCGTCGAGGCAGGCGCGAGCGTCCTCGGTGGCGCCGTCGACGAGGGTGACCGTGATGCCGGCGAGGCGGAGGAGGCGTCGGGTGGTTGCCAACGCGGCGGTCAGTTCGGTGCGTTGGGGTCCGGTGAGGGTGGCGAGGAGGCCGGCGGCGAGTGCGTTGGCGCGGCGCTGCTGTTCCTCGACCTCGACGCGGCCGGCGTCGGTCAGCTCGATCAGGCGCAGGCGGGTGTCGTGCGGGGGCGCGGTCAGCCGGACCAGTTCCTGAGCCTCCAGCGACTTCGCCATCCGGCTCAAGTAGCCCGCGTCCAGGGCGAGTCGGCCGCGCAGTTCGCGCAGCGAGACGCCGTCCCCGATCTCGAAGAGCAGCCGGGCCTCGCCGAGGGGGCGGTCCTGGCCGAGGTAGTGGTCGTCGAGCGCGCCGATGCGGCGGGTGAAGTAGCGGTTGAAGTGCCGGAAGGCGGCGACAGCCTCGTCCTTGGGCGACACCGGGTTCGTGACTGGCTCCATAGTTCTTTGACTTTAGTCAAAGGAATCAGGGGAGTCCACGGTAGTGATGCGGCTTTTGCCCCCCTGTTAAGTGACTCGGCCCACTTTCGGCCACGGATTGCGCATGCATATGGATGTCCCGGGCAGGCGCTCGCAGTCCCCGAGAGTGACAGTTAGGTGACGCTGGGGCGCTGAACAGGAACGGAAGGCAATACCGATCATGGCCGACAACACGGAACAGCAGGCGGGGAAGACCATTCACGCGGGCGGGGAGTGGCTTGAAGCGGTCTCCGGCGCCACCCGCGAGATCATCGACCCCGCGGACGCGCTGCCGTTCGCCGTGGTCGCGGAGGGCGACGAGAAGGACACGGACATAGCCGTGGCCGCCGCCCGTGCCGCCTTCGACGGCGGTGCGGGGGGCGCTGGTGAGGGGGACTGGCCGCGCACGCCGGTCACCGAGCGCGCCGCCCTGCTGCGCCGCGTCGCCGACCTGCTCGTGCGCGACCGCGAACAGCTCGGGTTGCTGGAGAGCCGGGACGCGGGCAAGACCGTGGAGGAGGGCCGTGTCGACATCGACTGTGTCGCCGACGCCTTCCGCTACTTCGCCGACCTCGTCGCCGGCGAGGCCCCCGGCCGGGTCGTCGACGCGGGCACGCCCGAGGTGCACAGCGTCGTCGTGCACGAGCCCGTCGGCGTCTGCGCGCTGATCACCCCCTGGAACTACCCGCTGCTCCAGGCGAGTTGGAAGATCGCGCCCGCCCTCGCGGCCGGCAACACCTTCGTCGTCAAGCCCAGCGAGATCACCCCGCTGACGACGGTCGCCCTGATCGACCTGCTCGTCGAGGCCGGTCTGCCCGCCGGTGTCGCCAACATCGTCACCGGCCCCGGCCACTCGGTCGGTGCCCGGCTCGCCGAGCACCCCGACGTCGACCTCGTCTCCTTCACCGGCGGCCTCATCAGCGGCACGAAGGTGGCGCAGGCCGCCGCCGTGACCGTCAAGAAGGTCGCCCTCGAACTCGGCGGCAAGAACCCCAACGTCGTCTTCGCCGACGCCTGCGCCACCGAGGAGGGCTTCGACACCGCCGTCGACCAGGCCCTCAACGCGGCCTTCATCCACAGCGGCCAGGTCTGCTCGGCGGGTGCCCGCCTCATCGTCGAGGAGTCCGTCCGCGAGCGCTTCGTCGCCGAACTCGCCCGCCGCGCCGAGAAGATCCGCCTCGGCCGCGGCACCGAGGACGGCGTCGAGTGCGGCCCCCTCGTCTCCGAACAGCAGCGCGCCAAGACCGAGTCGTACGTCGCCGCCGCACTCGCCGAGGGCGCGGTGCTGCGCTCCGGCGGCAAGCGCCCCGAGCCGACCGCGACCCGGCCCGCCACCGGCTACTTCTACGAGCCGACCGTCCTCGACCAGTGCCACCGCGAGATGACCGTCGTACGCGAGGAGGTCTTCGGGCCGGTCCTCACCGTCGAGACCTTCCGCACCGAGGACGAGGCGGTCGCGCTCGCCAACGACACCGAGTACGGCCTCGCGGGCGCCGTCTGGACCGCCGACGCGGGCCGCGCGCGCCGTGTCGCCGGACGGCTGCGGCACGGCACCGTCTGGATCAACGACTTCCACCCCTACCTCCCGCAGGCGGAGTGGGGCGGCTTCGGAAAGAGCGGTGTGGGCCGGGAGCTGGGCCCCGCCGGACTCGCCGAGTACCGCGAGGCCAAGCACGTGTACCAGAACCTGGCGCCGAAGCCGGTGCGCTGGTTCGCGGGCTGACGACTGTCCGGCCCGCGGGCCTCGGTTCGCGTCCGGCTCGCGGGCCGACGACCCCACCTCCCCTTCAACCCCCAGCCCCCACTGGAGTGAGTACCCCCATGCCCGACAACGAGTACGACTTTGACTACGTCGTCATCGGCGGCGGCACCGCAGGATCCGTCATCGCCTCCCGCCTCACCGAGAACCCCGACGTCACCGTCGCCGTCATCGAGGGCGGCCCCAGCGACGTCGGCCGCGAGGACGTACTGACCCTGCGCCGCTGGATGGGCCTCCTCGGCGGCGACCTGGACTACGACTACCCGACCACCGAGCAGCCGCGCGGCAACTCCCACATCCGGCACAGCCGCGCCCGCGTGCTCGGCGGCTGCTCCTCGCACAACACCCTGATCGCCTTCAAGCCGCTGCCGTCCGACTGGGACGAGTGGGAGGCGGCCGGAGCGAAGGGCTGGGGAGCGATCTCGATGGAGGCGTACTACGCCCGCCTCCTCAACAACATCATCCCCGTCGACGAGGAGGACCGGAACGCCATCGCCCGCGACTTCGTCGACGCGGCCCAGGAGGCGCTCGACGTCCCGCGCGTCGAGGGCTTCAACAAGGCGCCCTTCACGGACGGCGTCGGCTTCTTCGACCTCGCCTACCACCCCGAGAACAACAAGCGGTCCAGCGCGTCCGTCGCGTATCTCCACCCGGTGATGGACGAGCGCCCCAACCTCACCCTCTTCCTTGAGACCTGGGCCCATCGCCTGGAACTGAACGGCACCCGCGCGGAAGGTGTGCACGTCCGCACCAAGGACGGCGAGGAACTCCTCGTCCGCGCCCGCCGCGAGGTCGTCCTGTGCGCCGGTGCCGTGGACTCCCCGCGCCTGCTCCTGCACTCGGGCATCGGCCCCCGCAAGGACCTCGAAGCCCTCGGCATCCCGGTCGCCGTCGACCTCCCGGGCGTCGGCGAGAACCTCCTCGACCACCCCGAGTCGGTCATCGTCTGGGAGACCAACGGACCGATCCCGGAGAACTCCGCGATGGACTCCGACGCGGGCCTGTTCGTCCGCCGCGATCCCCAACTCCCGGGCCCGGACCTGATGTTCCACTTCTACCAGGTCCCCTTCACGGACAATCCCGAGCGCCTCGGCTACGAACGCCCCGAGTTCGGCGTCTCCATGACCCCGAACATCCCCAAGCCGAAGAGCCGCGGCCGGCTGTACCTGGAGAGCGCCGACCCGGCCGTCAAACCCGCCCTGGACTTCCGCTACTTCACCGACGAGGACGACTACGACGGCCGCACCCTCGTCGACGGCATCCGTATCGCCCGCGAGATCGCGAAGACCGAACCCCTCGCCGGCTGGCTCAAGCGGGAGGTGTGCCCCGGCCCGGAGATCCTCGGCGACGCGGAACTCGGCGAGTACGCCCGCAAGGTCGCCCACACCGTCTACCACCCGGCCGGCACCTGCCGCATGGGCGCCGAGGCCGACGAACTGGCCGTCGTCGACCCCGAGTTGAGGGTCCGCGGCCTGGACGGCATCCGCATCGCCGATGCCTCCGTCTTCCCGACCATGCCCGCCGTGAACCCGATGATCGGGGTGCTCATGGTCGGCGAGAGGGCTGTCGACCTGATCGGAGGTGGTGCGTGATGAGTACCGCGACGACGAGTACCCCCAGTACCCCCAGTACCCCCAGCGCCTCCGGCAACCCCGTGTTCTCGGTGGACGGCCTCTGGAAGGTCTTCGGCCCGAAGGCCGACCAGGTCCCCGCCGACCCCGAACTCACCGCCCTCGACGCCGCCGGCCTGCGCACCCGCACCGGCTGCACCGCCGCCGTCCGTGACGTCTCCTTCGACGTCCGCAAGGGCGAGGTCTTCGTGGTGATGGGCCTGTCCGGCTCCGGCAAGTCCACCCTGGTCCGCTGCCTCACCCGCCTCATCGAACCCACCGCCGGCACCATCGCCATCGACGGCGAGGACGTCCGCGCCATGGACAGGTCCCGACTGCGCGAACTCCGCCGCCACCGCGCCGCGATGGTCTTCCAGCACTTCGGCCTCCTCCCGCACCGCACGGTCCTCGACAACGTCGCCTACGGCCTGGAGATCCAGGGCGTCGGCAAGGCCGAACGCCGCCGCCGCGCCGCCGAGGTCGTCACCAAGGTCGGCCTGGAAGGCATGGAACAGCGCCGCCCCGGCCAGCTCTCCGGCGGCCAGCGCCAACGCGTCGGCCTCGCCCGGGCGTTGGCGGTCGACCCCCAAGTCCTCCTGTTCGACGAGCCGTTCAGCGCGCTCGACCCGCTGATCCGGCGCGACATGCAGGAGGAGGTCGTCCGGCTGCACCAGGAAGAGGGCCGCACGATGGTCTTCATCACCCACGACCTGAACGAGGCGCTCAAGCTCGGCGACCGCATCGCCCTGATGCGCGACGGCCGCATCGTCCAGCTCGGCACCCCCGAGGAGATCGTCGGCTCACCCGCCGACGACTACGTCCGCGAGTTCGTACGCGACGTACCGCGCGCGGACGTCATGACGGTCCGTACGGCGATGCGGGCCGCGTCCGCGGAGGAGGCCGGCGGGGTCGGCGGCGCGGGCAGCGGTCCCGCCGTCGCGCCCGACGCCACCGTCTCCGAAGCCATCGAGGCGGTCGCGCGCGCCGGGGTCCCGGCGAGGGTCGTCGACCAGGGCCGCTGCGTCGGGATGGTGGACTCGGACGCGCTGCTCGGCGTGGTCGCGGGCACGGGCGACAGCGGTGGCGCAGGGGGCGGTGGCGGCGCGGGTGTCGGCACCGCGACCAGCACGGGCGGCGACAGCACCGGCGACGGCACCGACACCGGCGTCCGCGAGGAGCTCGCCGATACCGGCAAGGAGGCGGTCTGATGGCAACGGTCACCGCACCCGCCCCCCGCCTCGCCCTCCCCGGCGTCCTCCGGCACCGGGCCGCGCACAAGCTCCTGCTGCTCGCGCTCGCCGCCGCGATCCTCGTACCGCTCGCCAACGCGCACTGGGCCAGCGGGAGTTGGCCGCACGCTCTCACCGTCGACCTGTCCGGTCCGCTGGGCCGGGCCAACGACTGGATCATCGACAACCGCGACAGCTCCCCGCTGTTCCTCTACTTCTTCGGCTACATCAGCAACGCCGTCGTCCTCTCCGTACGCGCCGTCTACCTGGTGCTGCTCGCCGCGGGCTGGGCGGGCGTCACCGCGTTCGGCGCCCTCGTCGCCTGGCGGGTGGCGGGCGTACGGCTCGCGGTCGGGACCGGCGTCGCCTTCCTCGCCTGCGGACTGCTCGGCATGTGGGTACCCACCATGCAGACCCTCGCCCTGATGGTGGTCGCGGTGCTCACCTCGGTCGTCGTGGGCGCCCTGCTCGGCCTGGCCGGCGGCCTCTCCGAGCGCACCGACCGCGCACTGCGCCCGGTCCTGGACACCATGCAGGTGCTCCCGGCCTTCGCCTACCTCCTCCCCGTCGTCCTCGTCTTCGGCATCGGCGTCCCCGCCGCCGTCCTCGCCACCGTCGTCTACGCCGCCCCGCCCATGGCCCGCCTCACCACGCTCGGCCTGCGCGACGCCGACCCGGAGGTACTGGAAGCCGTCGACTCCCTGGGCGCCACCGGACGCCAACGCCTGCTGACCGCACGGCTCCCGCTGGCCCGCAAGCAACTCCTCCTCGGCCTCAACCAGACGATCATGATGGCCCTCTCCATGGCCGTCATCGCCTCCGTCATCGGCGCCGGAGGCCTCGGCGACCGCGTCTACCAGGCCCTCGCCTCCGTGGACGTCGGCGCCGCCCTGGCCGCAGGCATCCCGATCGTGCTCCTGGCCGTCGTACTGGACCGGGTTACGGCCGCAGCGGGTGAACAGACCGACGAGTCCGCGGGTGAGCCGGGGTCGACTCTCCGCCCGTGGCTGTACGCGCTCGGCGCCACGGTGGTCGTAGCGGTCGCCGTCCGCCTCGCCGGCGCCCTCGACTGGCCCTCCGGCTGGACCCTGAACATCGCCGAACCGGTGAACCGCGTCGTCGACTGGATGACCGCCCACCTCTACTCCGGCGTCCCCTACCTCGGCGGCACCGCCGACTGGGCCGGACACTTCACCACCTGGGTCCTGGACCCCGTACGCGACGGTCTGCAGTGGCTGCCGTGGTGGTCGGTGCTGCTGGTCGTCGCCGCCCTCGCCTGGGTGATCGGCACCTGGCGCACCGCGCTCACCGCCGTCCTCGCCATGGCCGCGATCGGCGTGCTCGGGGTGTGGAAGCCGTCGCTGGACACGCTGTCGCAGGTGCTGGCCGCCGTGGCCGTCACCCTCGTCCTCGGCTTCGCGACCGGCATCGCCGCCGCCCGCAGCGACCGCTTCGAACGCGCCCTACGCCCCGTCCTCGACGTCTGCCAGACGATGCCGCAGTTCGTGTACCTGATCCCGGTCGTCGCCCTGTTCGGCGTCGGCCGCGCCCCGGCCGTCGCGGCGGCGGTCGTCTACGCCCTCCCCGCCGTCGTCCGCATCACCACGCAGGGCCTGCGCCAGGTCGACCCGGCCGCCCTGGAATCGGCCCGCTCGCTCGGCGCGACCAGCACCCAGCAGCTGCGGCAGATCCAACTTCCGCTGGCCCGCCCGGCGTTGCTCCTCGCCGTCAACCAGGGCGTGGTCCTCGTCCTCGCCGTCGTCATCATCGGCGGCCTGGTGGGTGGCGGCGCCCTCGGCTACGACGCCGTGTTCGGCCTGGCGCAGGGCGACCTGGCGACCGGCCTGGTCGCGGGTGCCGCGATCGTCTGCCTCGGCCTGATGCTCGACCGGGTGACCCAGCCGACGGAACGCCGCACCAAGAAGGGAGCGTGACATGCGAGTTCGTACGGCTTACTCAGTGGCCGCGGTGACATCCCTCGCCCTGCTCTCGGGCTGTGGCGCCGCCGACATGACCAAGCAGGCCTCGCCCTTCGCCAACGCGCAGGGCTCCAAGACCGTGACCCTCTCCGTCCAGTCCTGGGTGGGCGCACAGGCCAACGTGGCTGTCGCGCAGTACCTGTTGGAGCACAAGCTCGGCTACCGCGTCGACACCGTCCAGGTCGACGAGGTCCCCGCGTGGGACGCGCTCAGCCAGGGCCGGGTCGACGCGATCCTGGAGGATTGGGGCCACCCCGACCAGGAGAAGCGCTACGTCGACGACAAGAAGACGATCACGCGCGCGGGCGGCCTCGGCGTCACCGGGCACATCGGCTGGTACGTCCCGACCTACCTGGTCAAGCAGCACCCGGACATCACCCATTGGAAGAACCTCGACAAGTACTCCTCGCTGTTCCGCACCGCCGAGAGCGGCAGCAAGGGCCAGTTGATGGACGGCTCGCCCTCCTACGTCACCAATGACAAGGCCCTGGTGACGAACCTGAAGCTCAACTACCAAGTGGTGTTCGCCGGTTCGGAGGCCGCGCAGATCACCCAGATGAAGCAGTTCGCCAAGGAGAAGAAGCCCTTCCTCACCTACTGGTACGCCCCCCAGTGGCTCTTCAAGAAGGTCCCCATGACGGAGGTGAAGCTCCCCGCCTACAAGGAGGGTTGCGACGCCGACGCCGCCAAGGTCACCTGCGCCTACCCCCACACCCCGCTGGAGAAGTACCTCAACACGGACTTCGCCAAGAAGGGCGGCAAGGCGGCGGCCTTCCTGAAGAAGTTCACGTGGACGACCGAGGACCAGAACGAGGTCTCCCTGATGATTGCCGACCAGAAACTCTCCCCGGCCGACGCCGCGAAGAAGTGGGTGGACAACCACCCCTCCACCTGGAAGGCCTGGCTGTCCTGACCCCGCTCACCCCTTCAGTTCTACGGCCCGCTCCTTGAGCGCGAGTGCCGCCCAGCGCTGGAGCCCCGGCCCGAACGTGACGCGTGTGGCCCCGAGTTCACCCAGTGCGGTGGGCGAGGGGCCCTCGCCGTCCAGCCGCGCGAGCACGTTGACCGGCCCCTGGATACCGGACCGCAGCAACGGCAGCACCTCCGTCGGAGCCATGATCGGATAGACACAGTCGGCACCCGCCGCGACGTACAACGCGGCCCGCTCGATGGCCCGTTCGGGGTTCCCGTCACCGTGCAGGAAGGTGTCGACCCGCGCGTTGACGAACAACCGCTCCGCCGCCACCGCCCGCACCTCGGCCAGCCAATCAGCGTGCCGCCGTGGATCCTTGAGCACACCCCCGTCGGAGTCCTCAAGGTTGCAGCCCACCGCCCCCGCCTCCAGCAGCCGCTCCACCAGCTCCTTCGGGGCGAGCCCGTACCCGCCCTCGACATCCGCCGACACCGGCACGTCCACGGCCCGCACGATCCGCGCGACCGCCGCGAACATCTCGTCCGCAGGCACCGCCCCGTCCTCGTACCCGAGCGAGGCGGCGACCCCGGCACTGGGCGTGGCGAGCGCCGCGAACCCGGCCTCCACGAACACCCGCGCACTGACCGCGTCCCAGGGCCCGGGCAGCACCAGCGGATCACCGGGCAACCGCCGCCGATGCAGACTCCGGAACAGCTCCACCTCGCTCACGGCCGACACCCCCGCACCTCGCGGCCCAACACCCGTGCAGGCGACGTCACTTGAACTGTCCCGCCTTGTAGTGCCCCGGCACCATCCGCGTGCTCACCCCGAACCGGTTCCACGCGTTGATCACCGTGATCGCGGCGATCAGCTGCGCCAGCTCGGCCTCCTCGAACTGCTCGGCCGCCCGCGCGTACACCTCGTCCGGCACGAAACCGTCCGTGATCACGGTGACCGCCTCCGTCAGTTCGATCGCCGCCAGCTCCTTCTCGGTGTAGAAGTGCCGCGACTCCTCCCACGCGCCGAGCTGGATGATCCGCTCCACGCTCTCGCCCGCCGCGAGCGCGTCCTTGGTGTGCATGTCGAGGCAGTACGCGCAGTGGTTGAGCTGCGAGGCGCGGATCTTCACCAGTTCCAGCAGCTTCGGGTCAAGGCCCCGCCGGGCGGCGATGTCGAGACGGACCATCGCCTTGTAGACCTCGGGCGCGTGCTGGGCCCAGTCCAGGCGGGGGCTGTGCTCGTGGGCGTAAGGAGTTTCCTGTGTCGTGGTCATGTCTCGACTCTAGAAGTCAGGCAGCCCAGGAGTATGGTCCATTTCCATGGCGAAATCCTGGGCCACTTTCGGCGTCGACCTGCATCTCGATCCGACCGCCACCAGCACCGGCGTCCGCCGCGGCCTCACGGACGCGCTGCGCGACGCCGTCCGCACCGGCCGCCTCGCCCCCGGCACCCGGCTGCCCTCCTCCCGCTCCCTCGCCGCCGACCTGGGCATCGCCCGCAACACGGTCGCCGACGCCTACGCCGACCTCGTCGCCGAGGGCTGGCTCACCGCCCGCCAGGGCTCCGGCACCCGCGTCGGTGAACGCGCCGTAGTCCCGCCCGCGGACACCACCCCACCCCGCCGCCTCCTCGCCCGCCCCACCTACGACCTCGTCCCCGGCACCCCCGACCTCGCCGCCTTCCCCCGCACCGAGTGGCTCAAGGCCGCCCGCCGCGCCCTCACCAATGCCCCGTACCAGGCCCTCGGCTACGGCGACCCGCGCGGCCGCGTCGAACTCCGCACCGCCCTCGCCGCCTACCTCTCCCGCGCCCGCGGCGTACGCGCCGACCCCGAGCACATCCTGATCAGCGCGGGCATCTCCGGCGGCCTGCGCCTCCTCGGCGCCGTCCTGCGGGCCCGCGGCGCCCACTCCATCGCGGTGGAGTCCTACGGCCTCGCCGTCCACTGGCAGATCCTGGACGAGGCCGGCCTGCGCACCCGCCCGCTCCCCTTCGACGAACTGGGCGCGAACCCAGGCCAGTTGACGGACGAACCAGCGGTCCTCCTGACCCCCGCCCACCAGTTCCCCATGGGCGTCCCCCTCCACCACGACCGCCGCTCCGCCGTCGTCGACTGGGCCCGACGCACCGGCGGCCTGGTCCTGGAGGACGACTACGACGGCGAGTTCCGCTACGACCGCCAACCGATCGGCGCCCTCCAAGGCCTCGACCCGAACCACGTCGTCTACCTCGGCACCGCCAGCAAGTCCCTCGCCCCCGGCCTCCGCCTGGCCTGGATGGTCCTGCCCCCCTCCCTCATGGAGGAGGTCGCGAAGGCCAAGGGCGGCACCGACACCTGCGGCGTCCTGGACCAACTGACCCTCGCCGAGTTCATCACCTCCGGCGCCTACGACCGCCACGTCCGCGCCGCCCGCCTGCGCTACCGACGCCGCCGCGACACCCTGGTCGACGCCCTCGCCCAGCGCGCCCCCGACGTCCACGTCACCGGCATCGCGGCCGGCTTCCACGCCGTCCTCAGCCTCCCACCCGGCACCGAACAGTCCGTGGTCCAAGCCGCCGCCTGGCAGGGCCTCGCTCTCCACGCCCTGTCCTTCTACCGCCACGAACACGCCCTCGTGGATCCCCTGGACGCGCTGGTGGTGGGCTACGGCACGCCGCCGGATCACGCGTGGGCGGGGGCGGTGGAGGCGTTGTGCAGGGTGCTGCCGTGACCTGAGCCGCCGTTTTCGTGTGGCCCGGCCTACGCCGTTTCCACGGGAGCTTCGTCGGCTGCTTCCGCCGGCGCCTCACCAAAGCGCGCCAATGCCAACGCCCCCGCCACAGCCACCAGGAACCCCAGCACCGCCAGCCACTCCAACCCGTCCCGCGTACGGTCCCCGAGCCACACGACACCCACCGCCGCCGGCCCGAGCGTCTCCCCGATCACCAGCCCCGCCGTCGCCGTCGTCACAGACCCCCGCTGCAACGCCGTCGTCAGCAGCAAGAACGCCGCACCCCCACCGACCAGCAGCGCGTACGTCGCCGGATTGCCGACCAGCGTCGAGGGGGAGAGCGAGTCGATCAACCGCACCGCCACCTCGACCACCCCGAACCCGAACCCCGCCCCCAGCCCCAGCGTCAACGCCCGCCCCCGCTCCGGCAGTCGCCCCCCGACCAGCCCGAGCAACAACACCGCCACCGACGTCCCCAACATCGCCCACTTCAACGCCATGGACCCGTCCCGGTGCCCCTCCGCCCCGGACGCCAGCCCCAGCATCGCCAGCCCCGCGCACACCACGCCGACGGCCGCCCACTCCACCCCGCTGAGCCGAACTCCCAGCAGCCGGGCGGCCACCACGGCCGTCACCGCGAGGCTCGACGCCAGCGCCGCCCCGACCGCGTAGATGGGAAGCGACCGCAGCGCCACGATCTGGAACACGAACCCCAGACAGTCCAGCCCCAGCCCCGCCAGATACCGCCACTGCCGCACCGCCCGCAGCAGCAGCGCCGCATCTCCACCCCCACCGGTCGTGGCCGCCCGCGCGGCGACCGCCTGCAACACCGTCGCCGTACCGAAGCAGACCGCCGCGCCGAGCGCGCACACCATTCCAAAGAGCACAAAGTGACTCTAGGGGAGGGGAGATCGCCACGGGCCTCCCGTGTGGGCCCTCTCACCGATCTCTGGAGATTCCCCGGACCGGCAACGACCCCTAGACCCCCAACACCACCCGCAGTTGGGCCAGCCCCCAGTCCAGGTCCTCCCGGCTGATCATCAGCGGCGGCGCGATCCGGATCGTCGACCCGTGGGTGTCCTTCACCAGGACGCCCCGGTCCATCAGCCTCTCCGAGATCTCCCGGCCTGTCCCGACCGCCGGCGCGATGTCGACCCCCGCCCACAGACCCCGCCCGCGCACCGCCGTCACCCGCCCGGTACCGGTCAACTCCCGCAATTCCCCGAGCAGATGCTCCCCCAGCTCCGCCGCCCGCGCCAACTGCTCGCAGAACGCGCCGAACCGGTCGTGGTGGAACGCCCGCGACGTCAGCGTCACCCGCTCCAACTGAGCCTTCGCCGCCGCGATCAGCCGCGGGTTGCCGTGCCCGAAGTTCAGCGCCGAGTACCCGGCGAGCAAGTCCAGATAGCGCCGCCCCCGCACGTCCGTCATCCACGCCCCGTCGGCGGTGGCGACGACCACCGGCAGCGGGTGGTAGTTGCGCGCGGTGTGCGCCTCGGCGGCGACAAGGGCTTCCGTACTGGCTTCCGTACTGGTCACGGCGTCTCCCGGGGGTGAGGGTGCCCCTTTCCTATCCTCGCCCGCATGGTGGACGCGGGAGCCGCACCGTCCGGCACGCCCGGTAGGCTGACCGGCGGGCCGTGACTGGCGCGCTGGGATGGGACCGACCATCGGGGAGCGGCCCGAGCTGGACTGTGTGCCGTGCGCCTGGGCCGTACCGAGAACGCCGAACGCCACGTCCGGAGGTCCCCATGCCCGACAATTCCGCGCCCCTTTCCAACGAGTCCACCGCCTTCCGTGCCGCCCTCGATGTGATCCGTGCCGTCGAGCCGCGCGTCGCCGACGCCATCGGCCAGGAAGTCGCCGACCAGCGCGAGATGCTCAAGCTGATCGCCTCCGAGAACTACGCCTCCCCGGCCACCCTCCTGGCCATGGGCAACTGGTTCAGCGACAAGTACGCCGAGGGCACCATCGGCCGCCGCTTCTACGCCGGCTGTCGCAACGTCGACACCGTCGAATCCCTCGCCGCCGAGCACGCCCGCGAACTCTTCGGCGCCCGCCACGCCTACGTCCAGCCGCACTCCGGCATCGACGCCAACCTCGTCGCCTTCTGGTCGATCCTCGCCGCCCGCGTCGAGGTCCCGGCCCTCGCGAAGGCGGGCGTCCGCCAGGTCAACGACCTCTCCGACGCCGACTGGGCCGAACTTCGCCAGGCCTTCGGCAACCAGCGCATGCTCGGCATGTCCCTGGACGCCGGCGGCCACCTCACCCACGGCTTCCGCCCCAACATCTCCGGCAAGATGTTCGACCAGCGCTCCTACGGCACCGACCCCGTCACCGGCCTGATCGACTACGAGGCCCTGCGCGCCTCCGCCCGTGAGTTCAAGCCGCTGATCATCGTCGGCGGCTACTCCGCCTACCCGCGCCTGGTGAACTTCCGCATCATGCGCGAGATCGCCGACGAGGTCGGGGCGACCCTGATGGTGGACATGGCGCACTTCGCCGGCCTGGTCGCGGGCAAGGTCCTGACCGGCGACTTCGACCCGGTCCCGCACGCCCAGATCGTCACCACCACCACCCACAAGTCGCTGCGCGGCCCGCGCGGCGGCATGGTCCTGTGCGACGACTCCCTCAAGGACCAGGTCGACCGCGGCTGCCCGATGGTCCTCGGCGGCCCGCTCCCGCACGTCATGGCCGCCAAGGCCGTCGCCCTCGCCGAGGCCCGGCAGCCCTCCTTCCAGGACTACGCCCAGCGCATCGTCGACAACTCCCGTGCCCTGGCGGCCGGGTTGATGCGCCGGGGCGCCGCCCTCGTCACCGGCGGCACCGACAACCACCTCAACCTGATCGACGTCGCCTCCTCCTACGGACTCACCGGCCGCCAGGCCGAGGCCGCCCTCCTCGACTCGGGCATCGTCACCAACCGCAACGCCATCCCCGCCGACCCCAACGGCGCCTGGTACACCTCCGGCATCCGCATCGGCACCCCCGCCCTGACCACCCGTGGCCTGGGCACCGCCGAGATGGACGAGGTCGCCGGTCTCATCGACCGCGTCCTCACCACCACCGAGCCCGGCACCACCAGCAAGGGCGCGCCGTCCAAGGCCCAGCACATCCTCGACCCGAAGATCGCGGACGAGATCTCCCACCGCGCCACCGACCTCGTCGCCGGCTTCCCGCTGTACCCGGAGATCGACCTCGGCTGACAGCCGACACCCGCCCTCTGTTGAGTTGTCAAAGATCGGCGACTCTCACAGATCGATGAGTTCCTGTCGTGGTTCCTCGCGCGGCGGTCCGGCCTCACGCCGGGCCGCCGCGCGGCGTATCAGCAGCGTGCCGCCGACCCCGACCACCACTCCCGCCGCCGCCCACCAGACAGATCCGGCTGGCCCGGCTGACCCAGACCCACCCCCAACTGCCTTGCTGTCGTTACCGGTTCCGCCCAGCACCCCCGCCCGCTCCATCTGCGCGAAGACCGCGCGCGGCGCCCGATGCCAGCGGATGTCGTCGTCCGCCACCTCCGGAGCCGGATCAGTCCGCACCCACGGTGTGCCGTCCGAGGCCACGAACAACTGGTCCTCCCGCTCCACGGCCACATCACCACCCGGAGCCCGATTCGTCCGAGGCCAGCCCCCGACCCCGGTGAGCCCCCACACCACGGTGATCCGCACCGCCGGATGCCGGCCCGCCTCCCACTCCTGCGACACCCGCTCCGTCCCCGCGTACGTCGGCTGCAACAGCGTCCACAGGCGGGCGAACGACGACTCCCCGGAACGCCACGTCTCCGTCCGGCCCGTGTCACCCGCCACGACCAGCGCCAGATCCGGGATGTCCCGGAGCGGGGCCTGAGCCCGGGTCTGCGCCTGATCCACGGCCCCGGTCCACGCCTGTTCCGTCCCGACAGCCCGAGCCTGAGCAGACCCGGCCAGAACCATCAACACCGACCCAGCCACGAGACACAGGCCCCGCAACCTCGCCCGTCCCAGCGCCCGTCCCCTCCCGCGTTCCATCCGTCCCCCTCTCCATCTCTCCTTGTCCCCTCCGCCCCTCACATGTCCCGCAACTCCTGCCTGGATCCCGGCTCCCGTCCCTTCCGCCACCGGTCCAACGGCAGCCGCGCGACGAACGGCCGCAGAACCAGGGCCAGTACGGCTCCGGCCGCCGCACCCGGTATCGCCCACCACCAGTCGGTGCCGTGGCCCTTGTCCGGCAGGGAGACCTGCACCGTGGTGGTCCCCGTCCCTGTTCCCGTGTCGATGTCTGGTGCGGCCGTGGCAGGCTCGGTCGACTGCCACGGCGCCGGGAAGATGCCGGGGTACCCGGCACCGGCGGCCTTGCCCATCACGTCCAACTTCTCCAAGAGGACGCGCAGTTGGGCGGGGTGGCTCGCCCGGTGCCAATAGCCGTTCAGGTTCGTGTTCTCCGACGCGTCGGCCGCCGTGTGGATCCAGACCGCCTGCGGCCGGGACTCGACGGGAAAGACCCGGTCGATCCGCCAGGGCGATATGTCGTGCGCCAGCCAGGTGACGTTGATCTGCCGGGCGTGGGCCAGATCGGCCTCGGGCGGCTTGTCGCGGGTGCCCTTGCCCTCCGGGCCGAGCAACTGCTGCAGTTCTCCGTACTGTTGGTCCGAGTAGTACAGCGCCTTGGCCTGCCCGCTTGCCGGCGAAGTCACGAGCACGCTCGTCGGTCCACCCGCCGCAGCGTCCGACGCACCCCACATCATCAGGGCCAGCGTCATCGCCAACGCCCCGCTCAGTGCGGCCAGTTCACGAACCCGGCCCGAACGCCTCTCAGGCCTGCCCGTAACCCCGCCTGCCCCGCCCGTACTTCCGCCTCCGGACATCCGAACCCCCAACCAGCCGATCCCCGTACGGCCCGCCCGCGAGCCGCCTGTCACTTCTGGTACACCGCTCGGCCCGCCGAGGTTCCCACCCCGCCCGCACTGCTTGAACTACTCGTTGAACTACTCGCACCCCTCACACGACTTGCGCCACCCACACCCGTCGCACCACTCGCCCTACCCCCGCCCGTCCTACCCCCGCCCGCCGAGCGACCGCGCGATCTCCAATGCCCGCCGCTTCGACCCCACCCCCTCCAGACGGAACGTCAGGTCCCCGCCCGGAACCCCGCCGACCGCATGGGTCCACAACAGCGTCGGCCCCGCCGTCCGCTCCTCCCGCGTATAACGGTCCCCGTCCGCGTCCACCAGCCAGAAGCTCAGCAGATGCGGTCGCGCGAACCACAGTGCCGGGTCCTGTATGCCTTCCGGAGGGACGGTCCCGTCCAGCGACAGCCACTCCGGCGGCTCGCGCACCGTCTTGGCGAAACCGACGTCCAGCCGCGCCGGATACTCGTCGACCCGGACCGTGTGCCCGCCCTCCCGCCAGCACAGGCTCACCAGAAAGCGCCCCCGCGGCTCGCCGGTCACCGTCACCGCGTCCGGCACGCCCAACGCGTCCGGCACCACCGGCTCGAACCCCGCGCGCCGACCAGCCTGAGCCAGCGTCACCGACCGCCCGCACCCCGGCACCACAGCTCCGGCCGAGGGCACCGCCGACGGGTCGTACCGCACCTCGACCCCGCCGAAGCCGAACCAGTCGAAGACCGCCGCCCGCACCGGAGGCGTGAGCACGAGCACCGTCAGGACACCGCACAGGGCTGCCACCAGCGCCCGCCACCGCATCCGCATCCAGCGCCGGACGGCCTGGACCCGCGCCCGGACCCCGGTAGGCCCGGGCACAGGCACGGGTACCGGGATCTGCTCGGCCAATATCTGCGCCAGCACCCGCTCGACCATCGTCTCGGACCCGGCGGCCTCGCCCTCGCCTCCACCACCGCCCCGCGCATCCAGCGAACGCCCCAACGCCCGCAACTCCGCGGGCAACCGAGAGGCACCCGCGTGCCCATCGCGCCCCACCCGCCGACGCCCGGTGCCCTCACCTGTACCGGCACTGGCACCTTCGCCCGCACCCTCACCGTCGTACGACTCCCGTCCGTCACTCACACTCATCACCCCCTTCCCGAGGTCGGAAATCCGGCAGCAGCCGCCCGAGTTTCCGCAACGCGCGGTTCAGCCGGGACTTCACCGTGCCGCGTGGCCAGCCCAGGGCCTGGGCCGTCTCCGGTTCGTCCATCTCCAGGAGATAGCGGTAGGTCACGACCAGGCGGTGCTCCTCGCTCAGCTGCTCCAGGGCGGAGAGCAGGGCCGCGCGGCGCTCCGTCTCCAGCGTGGCGACCGCCGGGTCCGCCGATTCCGGTATCAGCGGCTCGGCCTCCGCGAACGCCGCCTCCCGGCCGGCGAGCGTGCGCTGACGCGCCGCCGTACGCACTGTGTTCCTCGTCTCATTGGCGACGATCGACAGCAGCCAGGGCTTGAACGCCGCGCCGTCCCGGAATCTGCCCAGCGCGCAGTACGCCTTGACGAAGGCCTGCTGCACCACGTCCTCCGCGTCCGCTCCCGCCCCGAGTGCCGCGGCCGCCCTGAGTGCGATGCCCGTGTGGGCCCGCACCAACTCGGCGTACGCCTCCGGCTCTCCGGCGCGTACGCGTGCGATCACCGCGACCTCATCGACGATGCGGCCCCCCTCCCGCGTCTCCACACATTTGGTACACCGCCCGAGCCGGATCGGTTCCCACCCGTGTCGCATCTCTTCCGAACGGGTTCCGAACGAGTTCCGAACCCGGCTCCGGGCCTGTTCCTGACCGGCCCCCAAGACCTGAGAGAATGGTGAACATGGCTTCTGACCGACCCCGCGTGCTCTCCGGAATCCAGCCCACAGCAGGCTCGTTCCACCTCGGCAACTACCTCGGCGCCGTCCGCCAGTGGGTGGCCCTGCAGGAGTCCCACGACGCGTTCTACATGGTCGTCGACCTGCACGCGATCACGGTCCCGCAGGACCCGGCGGACCTGCGCGCCAACACCCGGCTCGCCACCGCACAGCTGCTGGCCGCCGGGCTCGACCCGGAGCGCTGCACGCTCTTCGTCCAGAGCCATGTCCCCGAGCACGCCCAGCTCGCCTGGGTCATGAACTGCCTGACCGGCTTCGGTGAGGCGGCCCGCATGACCCAGTTCAAGGACAAGTCCGCCAAGCAGGGCGCCGACCGTGCCAGCGTCGGCCTGTTCACGTACCCGATCCTCCAGGTCGCCGACATCCTGCTGTACCAGGCGCACGAGGTGCCGGTCGGCGAGGACCAGCGCCAGCACATCGAGCTGACCCGCGACCTCGCCGAGCGCTTCAACGGCCGCTTCGGCGAGACCTTCACGATCCCGAAGCCGTACATCCTCAAGGAGACGGCGAAGATCTACGACCTTCAGGACCCGTCGATCAAGATGAGCAAGTCGGCGTCGACTCCGAAGGGCCTCATCAACCTCCTCGACGACCCGAAGGTGACCGCCAAGAAGGTCAAGAGCGCGGTCACCGACACGGACACCGTGATCCGCTACGACGCGGAGCACAAGCCGGGCGTCAGCAACCTGCTCACCATCTACTCGACCCTCACCGGCACCGGAATCCCGGAACTGGAGCAGAGGTACGAGGGCAAGGGCTACGGTGCGCTCAAGACGGACCTGGCCGAGGTCATGGTCGAGTTCGTGACGCCCTTCAGGGAGCGCACCCAGCAGTATCTGGACGACCCGGAGACGCTCGACTCGATCCTGGCCAAGGGCGCGGAGAAGGCGCGAGCCGTCGCGGCGGAGACCCTCGCCCGGACGTACGACCGGGTCGGCTTCCTGCCCGCCAAGCACTGAGGCGTACGACCGCACCGAAGCACCGGCTGACGTACCACTGGACAGAGCGCTGCACATCACTACGGTTGCGCCTGCCCACAACTCAGGTGTGGCCGTACAGTCGATAGCCGGGTGGCCGCGCGTGGCCGCCCCCGCGCACCATGAAGAGCACCATCAGGACCACCGACAGGACGACAGGAGACGACGTGGGGACCGTAACGATCGGTGTGTCGATCGCGGTCCCGGAGCCTCACGGCAGCCTGCTCCAGGAGCGGCGCGCGGGCTTCGGCGACGCCGCGGCTCACGGTATCCCCACGCACGTCACGCTGTTGCCGCCGACCGAGGTGGACGCCTCGCAGCTGCCCGCGGTCGAGGCCTACCTGGTCGACGTCGCCGCCGCCGGGCGCCCGTTCCCGATGCGGCTGTCCGGTACCGGGACCTTCCGGCCGCTGTCCCCGGTCGTCTACGTCCAGGTCGTCGAGGGCGCTTCCGCCTGCACCTGGCTGCAGAAGCAGATCCGCGACGCCTCCGGGCCGGTGGCACGCGACCTGCACTTCCCTTACCACCCGCACGTCACCGTCGCGCACGGCATCGACGACGAGCTGATGGACCGCGCCTTCGAAGCGCTCGCCGACTACCGCGCGGAGTGGTCGTGCACCGGCTTCGCGCTCTACGAGCAGGGCCCCGACGGCGTCTGGCGCAAGCTCCGCGAGTTCGCCTTCGGAGGAGCCGTCGTACCGCCCCAGGCGGCCCACACCGAGCGCGGCACGATCCCCAGCCACTAGGCCGGACACGACCTGGGCGCGGTCAGACCGCCAGCCGCCGGAACAGCGCCCGCGGCAGGTGCCGCAGCGCCGACATCACCACGCGCAGCGTCCCGGGCACCCAGACCGCCTCCGAGCCTCGGCGCAGGCCCAGTTCGATGGCCGTGGCGACGGCTTTCGGGGTCGTCGCGAAGGGTGCCTTCTCCGGACCGGCCGTCTTCTTCGACCGTACGAATCCCGGGCGTACGACCATGACGTGCACGCCCGTGCCGTGCAGCGCGTCGCCCAGCCCCTGGGTGAACGTGTCGAGGCCGGCCTTGCTGGAGCCGTAGATGAAGTCCGCGCGGCGGGCCCGTTCGCCGGCGACGGAGGAGAGCACCACCAGGGAGCCGTGCTCCTGGGTCTGCAGCGCCCGCGCGCTGACCAGGCCGGCCGAGACGGCACCGATGTAGTTGGTCCGCGCGACGCGCACCGCGGCGGCCGGTTCGCGCTCGTCCCGTGCCTGGTCGCCGAGGATGCCGAAGGCGAGCAGCACCATGTCGACGTCGCCCTCCGCGAAGACCTTGCCGAGCACGGTCTCGTGGGAGTCGGGGTCGAGCGCGTCGAAGGCGACGGTGTGGACGTCGGCCCCCAGGACACGCAGTTCCGAAGCGGCGGTCTCCAGGGCGGGCGACGGACGGCCCGCCAGCCACACCGTGCGGGTGCGTCGCGCGATCATCCGGCGGGCGGTGGCCAACGCGATCTCTGAGGTACCGCCGAGGACAAGGAGGGACTGTGGAGGACGCATGCGGGTGACCGTATCGTCCCTTTATGGGCGTTCAGTTGTGCGGCATCGACCCCCTCCCTGAAATGGGCGATTAATCGGATGCCGCCGACGATGACGGCACGCGCGCGTGTTTGCGGGGTACCCGCACATCGGTCTCCCCGGAGGAGGGCAGAATCGGATCATGGACTGGCTGAAGAAGCTCCCCGTCATCGGGCCGCTCGTGGCGCGCTTGATGCTCACGCACGCGTGGCGGTCGTACGAGCGGCTGGACCGGGTGAAGTGGTCGCAGCTGGCCGCCGCGATGACGTTCATCAGCTTCATCGCGCTGTTCCCGCTGCTGACCGTTGCCGCCGCGATCGCCGCCGCCACCCTGAGCACCGACCAGCAGCACCAGCTGCAGGACAAGATCGCCGAGCAGGTCCCCGGCATCTCCGAGCAGCTCAACATCGGTTCCCTGGTGGACAACGCGGGCACCATCGGTCTCATCGCCGGTGCCGTCCTGCTGTTCACCGGCATCGGCTGGGTCGGCTCGATGCGGGAGTGTCTGCGCGCGGTGTGGGAGCTGCCCGACCGCGACGAGAACCCCCTCCTGCGCAAACTCATCGACACCGGGGTGCTGATCGGCCTGGGCGGCGCCGTCCTCGCGACGATCGCCATCTCCACCGTCGCCTCCGCCCTGGTCGACTGGATCAGCCGCGAACTGGGCCTGGTGCAGGGCGGCTGGGGCGGAATCCTGCTGCGCGTCGCGGCCTTCGGCGTCGCCGTGTTCGTCGACTTCCTGCTTCTGCTCTACGTCCTGACGCTGCTGCCCGGCGTCGAACCCCCGCGCCGCCGGCTCCTGGTGGCCGCGCTGATCGGAGCCGTCGGCTTCGAACTCCTGAAGCTGCTGCTCAGCGGCTACATCCAGGGCGTCGCCGCGAAGAGCATGTACGGCGCGTTCGGCGTCCCCGTAGCGCTGCTGCTGTGGATGAACTTCACCTCGAAGCTGGTCCTGTTCTGCGCCGCCTGGACGGCGACGCCGAGCAAGGGCGACCCCGAGGACGACGCGTACGACCCGGCCGACGAGACCGAGAACCCCAAGGTCAGGGACGACGGCGCCGGACCAGATCCGGCAGCGGCCAGCGCCGGTTGACCAGGAAGACACCGGCCGCGAGCAGCACCAGCAGCCCGCCGGTGACCGCGAGCGCGATCCCGACCCCGCTCGAACCGTCCTCCTCGGAGGCCGTCGCCGAGGCCGACCCACTGGCGCTCGGCTTCGTGGACGTGTCGCCGCCCGCCTCCCCGGTGGCCGTCGCACCCGGCTGTGCGCTCGCCTGCGGGACGTTCTTGGGCGCGACGAGCTCACCCACCGGCTGCACCTTCCCGTCCGCCTGGAAGCCCCAGTCGAGGATCTTCGCGGCCTCCTTGTAGACCTCGTTGTGCTCGGCCTTCTCCGGGTTCATGACCGTCACCAGCAGCACCTTGCCGTTGCGTTCGGCGACGCCGGTGAAGGTGGCGCCCGCGTTGGTGGTGTTGCCGTTCTTGACGCCCGCGATGCCCGGGTACACCGAGACGTCCGAGTCGCCGCTCAGCAGCCGGTTGGTGTTGCGGATCTCGAAGGTCCCGCGGACCGACTTGCCCTTCTTCTTCGTCGTCTCGCCCGGGAACTTCGTGCTCACCGTCGAGCAGTACTCCCGGAAGTCCTTCTTCTGCAGCCCGGAGCGCGCGAACAGCGTCAGGTCGTACGCCGACGAGACCTGCCCCGGCTCGTCGTAGCCGTCCGGCGTCACCACGCGCGTGTCGAGTGCCTGGAGGTCCTGGGCGTGCGCGTTCATGTCGGAGACGGTCTTGTCGACGCCCCCGTTCATGTGGGCCAGGACGTGCACCGCGTCGTTGCCGGAGCGCAGGAAGACACCGAGCCACAGATCGTGGACCGTGTAGCTCTCGCCCTCCTTTATGGGCACCACACTGGAACCGGCGCCCATGCCGGCCAGGTCGGACGCGACGACCTTGTGCTCGGTCGTCTTCGGGAACTTCGGCACCACGGTGTCCGCGAACAGCATCTTCAGGGTGCTCGCCGGAGGCAGCCGCCAGTGCGCGTTGTGCGCGGCGAGCACCGCGCCCGACTCGGCGTCGCTCACGATCCACGACCGCGCGGTGACGTCCTTCGGCAGCACCGGGACCCCGGACGTCAGGTTGACCTGCGTCCCCGCCTGGCCGAGCCGGGTGCCGCCCACCGACGACATGTTCGCCGGGGGAGTGGCCGTAGGAGTCGCCGACGAACTGGCCGACGAACTCGGAGTCGCGGTCGGGGTGGGCGTCGGACTCGGGGCCGCGAGGGCGACGGGCGCGGTGAGCGCGAGGGACGACAGGGCGGCGGAAAGCACCAGCAGGGGTCGCCTGATGGTCTGCAGTGGAGCGGGCACGGACGAGAACGTACATGCCCGGGGACCCGAAGTCCCGTCACCGGCCCCACCCCGGACACGGGCCCCCGGGGACGACGGCGATACTGGACTCATGAAGCTCAGCCGCCCCGTCTCCTGGTTCCTGCTCGCCTTCGGGGTGTGGAGCTGGGTCATCTGGGTCACTTTCGTCAAAAACCTCGTAGCGGACAGCAGCGGACTGGCCTTCGACGACGGCCACCCGACGGCGTACTTCTGGGTGCACCTGACCCTCGCCATCGTCTCCTTCGTATTGGGGACGGTCATCGGGGGCCTCGGGTTGCGTGGACTGCGCGCACTGCGCGAGACGTCATAAAGAAGTGGCCGTCGTCGTCATCGCTCTCGTCGCCCTGGTCGCGGTCGCCGTCCTCGGCGGCGGGCACTGGTACGTCTGGCGCCGCCTCGTCCGCGACACCACGCGCGCGTGGGGCCCCGCCCGCATCACCGGCACGGCCGTGCTCGTCGCCGGCCCGGTCCTGATGATCGCGGCCCTGGCCGCCGAACGCGGCGGCGCGCCCTTCTGGCTCCAACAGGCCCTGGGCTGGCCCGGCTTCCTGTGGATGGCCCTCGCGATCTACCTCCTGCTGGCCGTCCTCGCGGGCGAGGTCCTACGGCCGCTGCTGCGCCGGCTCCTCGAACGGCGCGGGCGGCCCGGGACGGCCGTAGAAGAGCACGAGGCCCCGGTCTCCGCCACAGCCCCGGAAGAAGCCTCTGGAACGGCCTCTGAAGGGCCGCAGGGCGGGGGTCCGCTCGCCGGCCCCTCCCGTCGGCTCTTCGTCTCCCGTGTCGTCGGGGGTGCGGCCGCCGCGGCGGCCGTCGGGACCGTCGGGTACGGCACCTACGGCGTGCTGCGCGGGCCGAGTGTCAAGCGGGTCACCGTGCCGCTGGCCAAGCTGCCGCGGTCCGCGCACGGATTCAGGATCGCGGTCGTCAGTGACATTCACCTGGGGCCGCTCCTGGGGCGCGGGTTCGCGCAGAAGGTCGTCGACACGATCAACGCGACCCAGCCCGATCTCATCGCGGTGGTGGGCGACCTGGTCGACGGGAGCGTCAAGAACCTGGGGCCCGCCGCGGCTCCCCTGGCTCAACTGCGGGCGCGGCACGGGTCGTTCTTCGTCACGGGGAACCACGAGTACTTCTCCGGCGCCCAACAGTGGCTGGAAGAGGTCCGCACGCTCGGGATCCATCCCCTGGAGAACGCCCGTACCGAACTGGCCGGGTTCGACCTCGCCGGGGTCAACGACCTCCAGGGCGAGAGCGAGGGGCAGGGACCCGACTTCGGGAAGGCGCTCGGCGACCGTGACACCACGCGCGCGTGCGTGCTGCTCGCGCACCAGCCCGTGCAGATCCACGAGGCCGTGAAGCACGACGTCGACCTCCAGCTCTCCGGGCACACCCACGGCGGCCAGTTGTGGCCCGGCAACTTCGTCGCGGCGGCGGCCAATCCGACGGTCGCGGGCCTGGAGCGGTACGGCGACACCGAGCTGTACGTCAGCAGGGGCGCGGGCGCCTGGGGACCGCCCACGCGCGTGGGGGCGCCGTCGGACATCACGGTCGTCGAACTGGCCTCGAAACAGGCTTAGTTGCCCATGCGGGCGCGCACTTGCGAACTGGCTGAGAACCGGCTGTGAAACGGGCAATTAACACCCGTCGGTAAGTTCTTTCTCATCTCGGCAGAACCCTCTTCCCCCAGATGAAACTCCTGTGGTTAGGTGATCCGCGCCACTAGGGGAGTGGCATATGGGAGGGGCCCGGGAGGGCCCTCGGGAGGGCACACCGATGCGGTCGGTTCGCATACGGATTCTCGTGACGCTGCTGGTTCTGGCGGTCGTGGGAGTCGGGGGCTGGCAGTTGCTGCCCCCGGACGGGAGCAAGGACAAGACGATCACGGTCGGGACGACGGACGCTGTCACGTCCCTCGACCCGGCCGCCGCCTACGACGCCGGTTCCTGGGCGTTGTACAGCAACGTCTTCCAGTCGCTCATGACGTTCGACTCGGGCGGTACGACACCCGTGCCGGACGCGGCCAAGAGCTGCGCGTTCGTGGGCGGGGGGCTGACGACGTACCGCTGTGTGGTGCGCGACGGGCTCACCTTCCCGAGCGGGCGCGCGATGACCGCCGAGGACGTGAAGTTCTCCTTCGACCGGGTCAAGAAGATCAACTCCGATGTGGGTCCGTCGTCGTTGCTCTCCACGCTCGGCTCGGTCGACGCCTCCGGGATGACGGTCACCTTCCATCTGTCGTCCCCGGACGCCACGTTCCCGTTCAAGGTGGCCACCGGCGCCGGTGCGATCGTCGACAGCACCAAGTACCCGAAGGACGCCCCGCGCAACGGCTACCAGGTCTACGGCACCGGGCCGTACACCCTGTCCACGTATACGAAGGACAAGAAGGCGGTCCTTTCGCCGAACAGCCACTACAAGGGTGCCGTCAAGAACACCGGGAGCCCGATCGAACTGCGCTACTACGCCGACTCGGACGCGCTGCAGAAGGCCTACCAGGCGAAGCAGGTCCAGGTGGCCACCCGCCAGTTGCCGCCGAAGATGCTCTCCGGGCTCTCCGCGAGCGACCCCAACCAGCGCGTGTCGGAGGCGGACAGCTCCGAGACCCGCAACCTGTACCTCAACACCCGTCAGGGCACGCCCCTGCACGACGTCCTCGTGCGGCGGGCGATGGCCTGGCTGATCAACCGCGAACAGCTGGCCGCCACGGTGTACGACGACACGGTCGACCCGCTGTACTCGCTGATCCCCACCGGCATCGTCGGCCACACGACGTCGTTCTTCGACGACTACCCCTCCCAGAACGTCAAAAAGGCGAAGACACTCCTCGAAGAGGCCGACGTCTCCGTCCCGGTGCACTTCACCTACGGCTACGGCATCGGGCACGGTTCCGGCAAGGAGGAGGCCGCCGAGCTGAAGAAGCAGTTGGAGGCGGGCGGGCTCTTCAAGGTGGACGTCAAGGGCTACGAGTGGACCGACTTCCAGAAGCGCTGGGCGACCGGCAAGCTGGACGCGTACGCCGTCGGCTGGGTCGCCGACTACCCCGACCCGGACACCTTCGGCTCCCCGCTCGTCGGCAGCGGCTCCACCATGAACACCGGCTACAGCAACAAGATCGTCGACCAGCTGATCCTCAGCAGCCAGAAGTTCGCCGACCGCAGCCGCGTCGACGACGACTTCCGCGACCTGCAGTCGGACGTGGCCGCGGACGTGCCGCTGATCCCGCTGTGGCAGCGCAAGGAGTACGTCGTGAGCAGCGAGGACGTGGGCGGCATCTCCTACCTCACGGACGGCACCGGCGTGTTCCGGCTGTGGGCGCTGGACTGGATCTGAGGCGATCCCGCGGCATCGGACGTGATGCCGCGGGACTGACCTTTGTTCGATCTTTTGTCCGAGTGACGCCGGTGGGCCATCGCACGCAGCACCATGTGACGGAGGTGCGTGGGGTGAGGAGCCGACGTGGTCAGACGCAACGCCTTCCGGCTGCCCCGGCACCCGGCCTCCGTGGGTCTCGCCCGGCGCCGGGTCCGGGACCATCTGGCCGACTGGGGACACCGGAGTGACGACCCGGCGCTCCAGGACGCCGTACTGCTGGTGTCCGAGCTGGCGACCAACGTCGTACGCCACGGGCCGCTCCTGGAGCGGGAGTTCGAGGTGGCGGTGACGGCCCTCGCGGACGGCTCCTGCCTCATAGAGGTGTCGGACGAAGGCCACCTCGAACCCCGTCTGCGGGTCGTGACGGCCCTGGAGGAGGCCGGTCGCGGCCTCCACCTCGTGGAGGGCATCGCGGCCGCCTGGGGCGTCTGGAGCCGCGGCCCACACGGCAAGACGGTCTGGGCCCTGGTCCAGGCCGACACCCCCTGACACCCGTGTTCCTCTACGACCCGTCGTGCTCTACGACTTCTACGACGGCACGGGCGTCCGCGTCGGCAGGGTCACCGTCACCGCGAGCCCCTCGCCCGGTGCCGTCCGCACCGCGACTTCGCCGCCGTGCGCCTTGACGACGCCCTGCACGATCGCCAGCCCCAGACCGCTGCCCGCGCCGCCGCCCGCCCGGAAGAAGCGGTCGAAGATGCGCGCCGCGTCGTCCTGGCAGAGTCCCGGACCCTGGTCCGCGACACACAGCCGTACGACCCCGTCCTCGCGCTCCACACCGAGCCGCACGGGCACGTCGGCGGGCGTGTGGGTGCGGACGTTGGTCACCAGGTTGCCGAGTATCTGGCGCAGGCCCGACTCGTCGGCGCGCACCAGGAGGGAGCCGTCGGCGCCGACCGTGACGGGCCGCTCCGGCTGCTGCACCCGGAGGTCCTCGGCCGCGTCGCGCACCAGGCGGCTCAGATCGACGCTGCGGAAGCGCAGTTCGGGCTGCTGGTCCAGGCGGGCCAGCATGAGGAGTTCGTCGACGAGACGGCCCATACGGTCCGCCTCCGCGTTCATCCGGTCCCAGGCCCGCTTGCGCTCGTCGGGTTCGGTCAGCATGCCCTTGTCGTACAGCTGGAGGTAGCCGCGTATCGCCGACAGCGGGGTGCGCAGCTCGTGCGAGGCGTCGGCGACGAAGCGGCGCAGCTGGGCGGCGGAGTGCTCGCGGGTGCGGTACGCCGACTCGACCTGGTGGAGCATCGAGTTGAGGGCGACCCGCAGCTGCTCGACCTCCTGCGTCGGATGGTGACTGGAGGGCACCCGCCGGGTCAGATCGCCCTCGGCTATCGCCGACGACGTCTCGACCATGTCCTCCAGGGGCAGCAGCCGGCGCCGCAGGCTGAGCATCGTCAGCCAGGCGAGCAGCACGATCAGCAGGGTGCCGAAGGCCAGGTCGAGTCTGAGGGCCTTACCCATGCCCGTGTGCAGGGCCTCGGTCGAGGTGGCCATGAGGACGTACGTACCGTCGGACAGGCGGACGGCGGTGACCCGGTAGGAGTCGCCGTGCACCGTCACGTCCCCGGGGTCGGTGTGCCGGGCCAGCGCGGGGGCGTCGCCGACCGCGCTCGCCAGGCCGACCTGTGCCTCGGTTGGCTTGACGCCGAAGATGCCGACGGCGGCGCCCCGGTTGTCGACCGCCGCGTAGATCGAGTCGGGAGTCGACCGCTCCTTGGCCGTGTCGTCCGGGACCAGACGGTCGCGGACGAATCCCAGTGCGCTCAGCGAGTCGATCTGCCGGAGGGTGAGCTGCGAACCGGCCAGCGAGTCGCGCATCTTGGTCAGCTCGCCGTCGACCTGGGCGAGCAGGTAGTACCGCATGCCCATGAGGCTGATGGCGGTGGTCGCCACGATGCCGAGCGCGAGGAGCGCCACGTTCGTCAGGGTCAGCTTGGCGCGCAGGGAGTGGACCCCGCGCTCGCAATTGGGCAGCCGGAGCATCATGCGAGCCCGTATCCGACGCCCCGCCGCGTGGTGATCACGGGCGGTCCCAGGGTCTCCAGCTTGCGCCGCAGATAGCTGATGTAGGTCTCGACGACGGTCGACTCCGGCGGGGTGTGCTCGTACTGCCAGACGTGGCGCAGGAGTTGCTCCTTGGGCACGACCCGCCCGCCGTTGCGCACCAGGAAGCGCAGCAGGGCGTACTCGGTGGGGGTCAGCTCGACCGAGCGGCCCGCGCGGTGCACCGAGTACGTCGTCTCGTCCAGCTCCAGGTCGCCGTAGCGCAGGGGCGGGCGCTGGGGGAGGACGTCGGCGGGGCGGGTGCGGCGCAGGACGGCGGTGATGCGGGCGACGACCACGTCGATGTCGAACGGCTTGGTGATGTAGTCGTCGCCGAAGCCGAGGGCGCCGACGATCTCGGCCGGCGCGTCCCGCGCGGTCAGGAAGACGACCGCCAGGTCCGGCCTGCGGGCGCGCAGTTCCCGCCCCAGGGCGCGGCCGTCGCCGTCCGGGAGCATCACGTCGAGCAGTGCGCAGTCCGGGCGGGTGCGCTCGGCGAGGGCGAGCGCCTCGCGCACGGTGCCCGCGACCATCACCTCGAAGCGGTGGTAGCGCAGCGCGATGGCGAGGACGTCCGCGATGCTCGGTTCGTCCTCGACCACCAGCACGGTTCCTGGAGCCGTCATGCCCCCAGTATCGGCCGGGGCACTGACAGTCGGGCCGGTTCGGTCTTTGGAGTTCCTTGAGAGTCATGGCCAGAACATGTCCACGCGTGCGTGCCGCGCCAATTCTGTAGGCCAGGACCTGGGGGACCATCCGACCGATCGACCGAGTCAACTCGGTTGCGAATAAGGAGCGTTGAGCGTGGCGGCATTGGCACGGTGGTGCTATCGGCACCGGCTGGTGGTCCTGTTGCTGTGGGTGGGGGCGTTGTTCGGCCTGGGCCTGTCGGCCTCGACGGCCGGGACGGACTACGCGAACGTGTTCTCCCTCCCGGACACGGACTCCAAGAGCGCGTACGACCAGATGGCGAAGGCCTTCCCGAACACCTCGGGCGACACCGACACGGTGGTCTGGAAGGTCGACTCGGGTTCGGTGAAGGACCCGTCCGTACGGTCCCGGATCCAGCCCGCCCTCGACAGGATCGCGGACATGAAGGGCGTCGGCGGGGTCACCGGCCCGTACTCCGGTGCCCGGGGCGCGGCGCAGATCAGCTCCGACGGGACGATCGCGTACGCGCAGATCACCTTCGCCGAGCAGGCGAACGCCGTCCCCAAGGACCTCGTCCAGAAGGTCGTCGACACCGCGCAGGACGCCGGACGCAAGGGCCTCCAGGTGGAGCTGGGCGGCCAGGCCGTCCAGCGGGTGGAAGAACCCCCGGGCGGCATCGCCGAGGGCGTCGGCATCCTCGCGGCGGCGATCGTCCTGTTCCTGGCCTTCGGCTCGTTCTACGCGGCCCTGCTCCCGATCGGCATCGCCGTCTTCGGCGTCGGCACGGGCCTGTTCTCCACCCAGCTCCTGAGCCACACCACCGACATCCCCGACCTGGCCCCGCTGCTGGCCACCCTGATCGGCCTCGGCGTCGGCATCGACTACGCCCTGTTCATCGTCACCCGGCACCGACGCGGCGTCCAACGCGGCCTGGATCCCGAGGAGTCGGCGGTCATCGCCCTCAACACCTCCGGGCGCGCGGTGCTGTTCGCGGGCGGCACGGTGTGCATCGCGCTCGCCGGGATGCTGGTGACGAACCTGCGCTTCCTGGACGGCGTGGTCATCGGCACCTCGCTCACGGTGGTCCTGAGCGTGCTCGCGGCCACGACGCTGCTGCCCGCCCTGCTCGGCTTCCTGGGCGTGCGGGTGCTCAGCCGCAAGCAGCGCCGCAAGCTGGCCGCGACCGGGTCCGAGCCGGAGCGCACCGACAACCTCGCGGCCCGCTGGTCGGCCGCCGTGCAGAAGCGCCCGCGCCGGATCGCCGTGTTCGCCCTCGTCGTCATGGCCCTCCTCGCCTTCCCCATCCTGTCGTTGCGCCTCGGCGCCACCGACCAGGGCAACGACGACACGTCGACGACCACCAGGCAGGCGTACGACCTGCTCGCCGACGGCTTCGGACCGGGCTTCAACGGCCCCCTCCAGGTGGTCACTTCGGGCGGCGACACCGCCACGCTGGTGGAGAACATCCGCGCGACGAAGGACGTGGCCCAGGTGGCCGCGCTGCCGCCCGCGCACGGCGTGACGGTGATCCAGGTCGTCCCGAAGACCTCGCCCCAGTCCGTGCAGACGGACGACCTGATCGACACCCTGCGCGACAAGGTGATACCCGAGGCCGGTGTCACCGGCCACGTCGGCGGCGTGACAGCGATCTCCAAGGACTTCGCGACCGTCACGGGCGACCGCCTCCCGCTCTTCGTCGCGACGATCATCGGCCTGAGCTTCCTGCTCCTCCTGCTGGCCTTCCGCTCGCTCGTGGTGCCGCTGACGGCCGCCCTGATGAACCTCATCGCGGCGGCGGCCTCCTTCGGTGTCCTGGTGGCGATCTTCCAGTGGGGCTGGGGCCTGGACATGCTCGGCCTCGGCAAGGAGGGCCCGATCAACGCCTTCCTGCCGGTCATCATGCTGTCCCTGCTGTTCGGCCTCTCCATGGACTACCAGGTGTTCCTGGTGAGCCGTATGCACGAGGAGTGGGTCCACACCAAGGACAACGCCCGCGCGGTCCGCGTCGGCCTCGCGGAGACCAGCCGCGTCATCAACAGCGCGGCCCTGATCATGGTCTGCGTCTTCCTGGCCTTCGTCCTCAGCGGCAACTCCGGCGCGGCGACGGCGGGCGTCGGCCTGGCAGCCGCGGTCGCCCTCGACGCCTTCATCCTGCGTACGGCCCTGGTGCCGGCCGCGATGCACCTCCTGGGCAAGTCCAACTGGTGGCTGCCCGGCTGGCTCGACAAGGCGCTGCCGCACCTCGCCGTGGAGCCCGCCGAGGAGCCCGCTCCGGCCGCCGTGGAGGGCCCGTCCTCGGCCGTCCACGGTTTCGTCCGTACGACCGAGGGCGAGCCCGTGGAGGGCGCGTCAGTGACGCTGCTGTCGGCCGGGGGACGCCAACTGGACCGCGTCGAGACCCTGGCGGACGGCTCGTACATCGTGTCGGTGCCGGCACCGGGGACCTACCTCGTGGCGACGACGGCCACGTCGTACGGCTCGATCGCCCGCCACGTGGAGGTGGCGGACGGTCCGCTGGTCTACGACGTCGAGCTCGTGGAGGGCGAGGTGGACGCCGTCAACTGAGCGTTCAGGGGCGCCCGTTGTCGTCAGGCACATCGGCGGGCGCCCCGCGCTTCTCCTGCTTCTTCTTGGCCTTCGCCGGGTCGGGCAGCGCGTGGGTCATGCCCGGCAGGAAGTCCGTGAACAGCTCGTGCACCTCCAGGACGAGCGGCCGCAGCACCCGGAAGCGTGCGAGGGACACCCCGCGCGCGGTGAGACGCGCGCCGCGCTCCGCGAGCCGGTAACTCCGCTCACGGTCCTCGGTCCGGTCGAACACCCAATAGAGCACGAGCCCCATCTGGGAGAGCCACATCAACTCCGGGAGCACGTCCCGCAGTTCCGGCGCCACCTTGGTCTTAGCGCCGAACAGCACCTCCTTGTGGACGTCGATGGCCTGCACGCGCGCGTGCTCGCTCTCCGCGGAGAACGGGCTCAGGGGGCTGTCCGGGTCGGCGGCGTTCTTGAAGAACTGCACCGCGAACTCGTGGTACGGCTTCGCGATGTCCAGCCACACCCGCAGCACGCCCGCGAGCCGCGCCTCCAGATCGGTCTCCCGGTCCAGCACCTCGCGGACCGCGAGCCGGTGCTCCTCGGCGAGCCGGTCGTAGAAGCCCTGGACCAGGTGCTCCTTGCCGGCGAAGTAGTAGTACGCGTTGCCGACCGAGACGCCCGCCTCCTTGGCGATCGCCCGCATCGTCGTCTTGTCGTAGCCGTGCTCCTGGAACAGCCGCATGGCCGTCTCCAGGATGAGCGCACGGGTCTGCTCGGACTTCGCGGACCTGGCGGGCGTACCGCCGTCCTCTTCGGGGCTGTCGTTCTTCGCTGGCACGGAAAGAGAGCCTATCCAGTGGGGCAGGAACCGTCGGCGCAGCCCGGCGCGGTGTACGACCACCCCTTGCGCGGGTCGTACGTCCACCCGTCGCCCTGCCGGTAGACCCCGCCACCCCATCGCCCGGCGCCCCACTGCGCCCCGCGCCACTTGGCGGCGGCGAGCACGGCGCCCCTGGCGATCCTGGCCCCGGCCGGGGTGCTCAACCGGTGGGCCAGCGGCCGGTGTTCGCGCAGCGCCCACAGGGTGACGATCCAGGCGGCGGCGCCCTGGTAGACCTGCCCGGAGTCGCCGACGACGGTGATCTCGTCGAGGGTGGCGCGATGGTCGAGCCCGGGGAAGCGCCGCCGGGCCTCTTCGGAGGACGCCGGTACCAGCTCCAGGGGCACCAGCTGCGACTGCCGTACGAGCCAGTCGCGCAGGAAGGCGCACAGGGAGCAGTCGGCGTCGTAGAGGACGGTGAGCCCGCGGACCGGGACGCGCGGGGCGTCCCGGTCCTGGGTCCCGCCGAGGGCCGGGGCCACCCCCGTCACGCCCCGGCCGTCGGCGGAACCCAGCCCTGCGGCGCGATGGGCGGCACTTGCTCCCGCTCCATGACCCCGCGCCGCCGGATCTTGTTCAGCACGAACACGTTCCCCAGGTGCATCACCCCGAGCACCAGCAGCACCACGCCCACCTTCTTCGACAGGGCCTCGAAGATGCCCCGGGTGTCGTCGATGGTGCCGTCGCCGCTCAGGTACAGGGCGACGAACCCGAGGTTGACGAGGTAGAAACCGACCACCAGGAGGTGGTTCACGGCCTCCGCGAGTTTTTCGTTCCCCCGTAGGACGTCGGCGAGGAAGATCCGCCCGTTGCGGCTGAGCGTGCGGGCCACCCAGACGGTGAGCCCGATGCTGACGATCAGGTAGATGACGTAGGCGATGACCGTGCGGTCCATGCGCCTCCCCCTTCTTGAACACGTTCAAAAACGCTGACAGGAAGAACTGTAGGAGCATTTTTGAACGTGTTCAACTCGCGTGCGCTGGGACCTGCGTCACACCCGCCGCGCCAACTCCGGCCGCTTCGAGTAGTCCGTGAATCCGATGACGTTGCCCCAGGGATCGGCGATCTCGACGGTCCACCCGGTGGCCACGGAGAAGGGTGCGTCGAGGAGGGGGACACCGGCGGCGGTGAGGTGCTGTGCCGCCTTCCGCGCGTCCGGCACCTCCAGCCACACGCGGGGCGAGGGCCAGGGGGGTGGTCTGTGTCCGAGCCCGTCCTCCTGTCGCAGGAGAACCCCGGGCGTCTCGCCTCCGACCTTCAGGATCGCGATCCCGGCCTCGTCGAGCCGGAACCCGACGGTGAACCCGGCGCGCTCGTAGAAGGGGACGGCCTCGGCGAGGTCCCCGACGGGGAGGAGGAGGTTGTCGAAGCCGAGCAGTTCGTACGACTCTTCGTCTGACATGCCATCAGATTAGGTCGATGATCGGCGCAGGCCCGGGATTGCCCGCCGATCCTGAGCCGGTTGTGAGCCGAGCGGCGAGGTCAGTCGCTCTTGGGCTGCCCGGCCTTGAGGATCTCCGCGACGTCCAGGGTGACCTTGGCGCCGAGGGTGTCGGGGAGGGTGACGAGTTCGCCGGGGGCGTGGACGCGGTGGTTGGTGTACTCGCCTGTGGCCGGGTCCGTCAGGACGTGGAGGCGCTGATGTTTGCGGTCGACGATGACGTAGACGGGCACAGCGGCACCGGCATAGGCGGCCACCTTGGTGCGCAGGTCGGTCTGGTAGTTGCTCGACGTTACTTCCAGGACGAGGCGGAACGGCGCCGGGTCGTAGCAGTTGTTCTCGACGTAGTGGTCTTCGATGTCGGTGTCGACGACGGCGAGGTCAGGGATGGCGTAATCCTCTGTCCCCGTGGGCAGCCACAGCCCAATGCCCTGAAGCACCTTTGACTCGATCCCGTGCAGCCCGGCCGTAAGGAAGGGGACCATGAGGTCGGTCAGCGCGCGGGCGTGAGGTACGTCCGGGGGCGGGCTCACGAGGATCTGGCCTCCGATGATCTCGACTCGGTAGCCCGGGTTGCGGTCCATGAGACGGTTCGCCTCCGCGATCAGCGGACGGTCGTCGTGGGGCCGCTCGACGGATGCTGCGGACATCGCGTGCCTCCTGCTGGGCTGGTGTCGAGAGCATCATCGTAGGCCGGACAGCACCGGTATGTCCTTGACGATCACGTTCGCCCAAACGGGCTACCGGCGCGCAGGAGGGCCCCGCTCCCAACCCGGAAACGGGGCCCTCGCAGCCGTACAGAAAAGAACCTCAGAAGCGCCGCGTGATCAGCGCCCGCTTCACTTCCTGGATCGCCTTCGTGACCTCGATGCCTCGCGGGCACGCGTCCGTGCAGTTGAAGGTGGTGCGGCAACGCCACACGCCGTCGCGGTCGTTGAGGATCTCCAGGCGTTGTTCGCCCGCGTCGTCACGGCTGTCGAAGATGAAGCGGTGGGCGTTGACGATGGCGGCCGGGCCGAAGTACTGGCCGTCGTTCCAGAAGACCGGGCACGAGGACGTGCAGGCCGCGCAGAGGATGCACTTCGTGGTGTCGTCGAAGCGCTCGCGGTCCTCCGCCGACTGGAGGCGTTCCCGGGTCGGCTCGTTCGTGTCCTTCGTGATGAGGAACGGCATCACGTCGCGGTACGCCTGGAAGAACGGGTCCATGTCGACGACCAGGTCCTTCAGGACCGTCAGACCCTTGATCGGCTCGACCGTGATCGGCTTCTCGGGGTTGAGGTCCTTGATCAGGGTCTTGCAGGCGAGACGGTTCTTGCCGTTGATCCGCATCGCGTCCGAGCCGCAGATGCCGTGGGCACAGGAACGGCGGAAGGTGAGGGTGCCGTCCAGTTCCCACTTGATCTTGTGGAGACCGTCGAGGACGCGCTCCTTGGGGTCGATCTCCAGCTGGAAGTCTTCCCAGACCGCTTCCGCCGAGACCTCGGAGTTGAAGCGGCGGATGCGGAAGGTGACCGTGATGTACGGGGAGTCGGCGAAGCCGGGCTCGGGCTGGCCGGCCGCTTCCGCCTTGTCCAGAACAGGGGTAGCCATCAGTACTTACGCTCCATCGGCTGGTAGCGGGTCTGGACGACCGGCTTGTAGTCGAGACGGATGGACTCGGTGCCGTCGTCGCCGACCTCGCGGTACGCCATGGTGTGGCGCATGAAGTTGACGTCGTCGCGGTTGGGGTAGTCCTCGCGGTAGTGACCGCCGCGGGACTCCTTGCGGGCGAGAGCGGAGACCGCCATGACCTCGGCGAGGTCGAGCAGGTTGCCCAGCTCGATGGCCTCAAGGAGGTCCGTGTTGAAACGGCGGCCCTTGTCCTGGATCGAGACGTTGCGGTAGCGCTCGCGCAGCTCCGCGATCTTCTCGACCGCCGTCTTGATCGTCTGCTCGGTGCGGAACACCATGACGTTCGCGTCCATGCACTCCTGCAGCTCGCGGCGGATGACCGCCACGCGCTCGGTGCCCGTGGAGTTGCGCAGGTGCTCGACCTGGTCGACGACCTGCTGCGCCGGGTCCTCCGGCAGCTCGACGTACGACGCCTTCCGGCTGTACTCCGCCGCCGCGATGCCCGCCCGGCGCCCGAACACGTTGATGTCCAGGAGGGAGTTGGTGCCGAGACGGTTCGCGCCGTGCACCGACACGCAGGCGACCTCGCCGGCCGCGTACAGGCCCGGGACGACCGTGGTGTTGTCGGTGAGGACCTCACCCTGGACGTTCGTCGGGATGCCGCCCATCGCGTAGTGCGCGGTGGGCTGGATCGGGATCGGGTCCGTGTACGGCTCGATACCGAGGTAGGTGCGCGCGAACTCCGTGATGTCGGGCAGCTTGGCGTCCAGCTGCTCCGGCGGGAGGTGCGTCAGGTCCAGGTACACGTGGTCGCCCTCGGGACCGCAGCCGCGGCCCTCCCGGATCTCCGTGTAGATGGAGCGGGAGACGACGTCACGGGACGCGAGGTCCTTCATGACCGGCGCGTACTTCTCCATGAAGCGCTCGCCGTCCTTGTTGCGGAGGATGCCGCCCTCACCGCGGGCGCCCTCCGTCAGCAGGATGCCCATGCGCCAGATGCCGGTCGGGTGGAACTGGAAGAACTCCATGTCCTCCAGCGGCAGCCCGCGCCGGTACACCGCGGCCTGGCCGTCACCGGTCAGGGTGTGCGCGTTCGACGTCACCTTGAAGAACTTGCCGCAGCCGCCGGACGCGTAGATCACGGCCTTCGCCTGGAAGACGTGGATCTCGCCGGTCGCCAGCTCGTACGCGACGACGCCCACCGACGTCTTCACGCCGTCGACATCGGCGATCAGCTGGTCGAGGACGTAGAACTCGTTGAAGAACTCCACGCCCTCCTTCACGCAGTTCTGGTACAGCGTCTGGAGGATCATGTGGCCGGTGCGGTCGGCCGCGTAGCAGGACCGGCGGACCGGCGCTTCACCGTGATTACGGGAGTGGCCACCAAAACGCCGCTGGTCGATCGTGCCGTCCGGCGTGCGGTTGAACGGCAGGCCCATCTTCTCCAGGTCGAGGACCGAGTCGATGGCCTCCTTCGCCAGGATCTCGGCGGCGTCCTGGTCGACCAGGTAGTCACCGCCCTTGATCGTGTCGAAGGTGTGCCACTCCCAGTTGTCCTCCTCCACGTTGGCGAGCGCGGCGGCCATACCGCCCTGCGCGGCGCCCGTGTGGGAGCGGGTGGGGTAGAGCTTCGTCAGGACAGCGGTGCGGCTGCGCTTCGTCGACTCGATCGCGGCGCGCATACCGGCGCCGCCGGCGCCGACGATGACGGTGTCGTATTTGTGGATCTTCATCAGAATTCCTCAGTCCCTCAGCCCGATGGCCTAGCGGATGTTCGGGTCGAAGGTGAAGATCACCAGCGTGCCCAGCAGGATGGTGAACACCGTGGCGGTGTAGAGCAGGCCCTTGAGCCACAGCCGGGTGTTCGCGCGCTCCGCGTAGTCGTTGATGATCGTGCGCAGGCCGTTGGCGCCGTGCAGCATCGCCAGCCAGAGCATCAGCAGGTCCCAGACCTGCCAGAACGGCGAGGCCCAGCGGCCCGCCACGAAGGCGAAGCCGATCTTGGAGACACCGCCGTCCAGCACGAGCTGGATCAGCAGGTGGCCCAGGACCAGGACGACCAGCACGACGCCGGACAGGCGCATGAAGAGCCAGCCGTACATCTCGAAGTTGCCCCGGGTCGACTTCGGGGTCTTCTTGGTGCGCTTGCGGGGGGCCTCGATGAGGGGCGCGGGGTTGTCTACGGTGTAGACGGACGCGCTCTCGACGGGGCCGATGCCCGACGCGGTTTCAGTCGTGGACATCTGCGTCAGCTCCCGAACAGAACACGAGCGGCGTGGCCGAGCACGGGGTAGATCGCCCCGAGCATGAGCACGAGCCACAGGCCTACGACGGACCAGAGCAGCTGCTTCTGGTAGCGCGGGCCCTTCGACCAGAAGTCGACGGCGATGACGCGCAGGCCGTTGAGGGCGTGGAAGAGGATCGCGGCGACGAGGCCGTACTCCAGCAGTGCCACGATCGGCGTCTTGTAGGTGGCTACGACCTTGTCGTAGTCCTCGGGGGAGACACGCACAAGAGCGGTGTCCAGCACGTGTACGAACAGGAAGAAGAAGATGAGGACGCCGGTGACTCGATGAGCCACCCAGGACCACATTCCTTCCCGGCCGCGGTACAGCGTTCCAGCCGGCACGGAAGAACCCTCCGGGAGCGGGGATTTAGGGCCGCGCCGGCTTCTCTGTCGGTCGGGCCCGGCCGGGTACGGTCCTCCGGCCCTCAGCATCGTATCCAGCCGTTGACGCGGGTCTTACGGCGGGCCTGCTGGTGTGATCGAAATGGCACCCAAAGGTGCGCGTATGGGCTAGTTTCGGGCGGCTAATGGGGTGGGTGATTGTGTTGAATGCCGGGTGCGGCGCCGTTGTGGCTGGGCGCGCCCCGCGGCGGAGCGGCAAATGTCACAGCCCCGCGCCCCTTAAAAGCTAAAAAGCACGCAGCAAGCGCCCTCTTGCAAGGCGGCGGAGTTCCTCTGCCACCACTACCCGTTCCTCCTCCGGGTCGTTCGTCAGGCGGGATCGGATGCCTGCCAGGACGTGGTCGAGGACCTCGTCCGGGGCAATGCCGTCCGGGCAGATGACGAACACGTGGCCGAAACGGGCCTCGTACGCCGCGTGGGCCGCGTCCAGGGCCATGTGGGCGGCCTCGTAGGTGTCGGCCGGGAGGACCGGGAGGGACTCGCCCGCCAGCGCTTCCGCCAAGTCGCCCGGCGTCAGGTCGTACGCCGCCTCGTCGGACGCGGCGAGCAGGGAGTCGAGGTCGGGGTAGGGGCGGTGGTCGGTGAGGCGGCGGGACCAGCGGAGGCTGTGGAGGCAGGTGAGGAGGGTGTGGCGGGCGTCCTCGGGGGACGCGGCGTTGAACCCCGCCAGCGATTTCGGGGACGGCGAGGTGCGGGACTGCTCGGGCAGCGCCGGTATGGCCACTCGGCCGGGGAGGTGGGGGAGGCGGTGCGCAGGCAGGGTGGATCCTCGCGTCACGGACGGTGCGGCAGGGGATGCGGTGCTGAAGAGTGAGAAGTGCGTCACCACGTTATCGGGAGTGGTCATGAGGTGTCCGACAGGTGCCCGAATTTCACCCGGACGGGAGAGTTTCGGAACGCGTGGTGGACACCCGCGATCCACCCGGGGCCGTAGGTTGGCGCCGTGAGCCAGCACAGGCGCCGCTCGTCGGCGAAGCAGGTGAAGCCGTCGAAGCCCTTGAGGCAGCGGCGGGGGCTGATCGCGGTCGCCGCGGCCACGGTGGTGGTCGGCGGCGGGGTGGGGCTCGGGCTGTGGGCCGCGTCCGGGGACGAGGGGGGGTCCGGGGGTACGGCGGTCGGGTCCGCCGACGAGACCTCCGCCGCCTCGCGCGGCGCGGCCTCCCGTTCCGCGTCCCCGACGCCGAGCCCGACCCGGTCGTATCCGCTGTCGCAGACACCCCGCACCATCCCCGCCGTGCGTTCCCACACCCCCGCGCGCGGTCCCGGCTGGCGGCCCGCCAAGGGGGACCGGGTGGTCGTCGAGGACGCCGATCTCGTCGACGAGGGGCGGCTGATCGCCGGTGAGCTGGGGCTGACGTACGGCGGCGAGTCGGGTGACGTGCGCGCCGGGGACGTACGGCTGGCCCTGAACGACGACGAGGGCGCGAACCCGGAGTCGTACGCGATGACCGTGCGCGGGGGAAGGGTCACCATCAGTGGTCCTTCTGACGCGGGGGTGTTCTACGGCACCCGGACGCTCAAGCAGGAAGTGCACGGCGGCGGTACGGCGCCGGAGGGCGTCGTGCACGACCAGCCGGCCAAGCCGCGGCGCGGGTTCATGCTGGACATCGCGCGCAAGCCGTTCACCGCGGCCTGGATCGAGGACCGGGTACGGGAGTTGGGCGACCTCAAGTTCAATGAGCTGGGGCTGCACTTCTCCGACGACCAGGGCTTCCGGATCGAGTCCACCAGCCATCCCGAGATCGTGTCGAAGGACCACCTCACCAAGGCGCAGGTCAAGCAGATCGTCGACCTCGCGGCCAGCCGGCACATCACCGTCGTGCCCGAGATCGACTCGCCGGGGCACCTCGGTGCGGTGCTCGCCGCCCACCCCGATCTGCAGCTGCGGAACGTGTCGGGCGTCGCCACGCGCGGCGCGATCGACATCTCCAAGGACGCGTCCGCCGCGATCGTCGACGAACTCCTCGACGAGTACGCCGGGTTGTTCCCCGGCGACCAGTGGCACCTCGGCGGCGACGAGTACCAGGCGCTGACCGCCGCCAACCCCCAGGCATCCTTCCCGCAGTTGGCGGCCGAGGCCACGAAGGCCTACGGCTCCCGCGGCACCGTCGCCGACCTCACCACCGGCTGGCTCAACGACCGCGCCGACACCGTCCGCGACCACGACCGCACGATGCGGGTGTGGAACGACGGCTTCTTCGCGAATACGTCCGTGCAGGCCGCCAAGGATCTCCAAGTGGCGTACTGGACGGGCAAGGAGATCGGCGCCCGGCAGCCCGTCGCGTACCTGAGCGCGGGGCGCAAGGTCCTCAACTACAACGACGAGTACCTGTATTACGTCCTCGGCGAGCCGCAGACCTTCGTCTATCCGACGGGACGGCGGATCTACGAACAGTGGACGCCGCGCGTGCTGCGCGGCACGACGGCGGTCCCCGCGAAGTACGACGGCCAGATCCTCGGCGGGTCCTTCGCGGTCTGGTGCGACCTCGCCAACTCCCAGACGCAGAACCAGGTCGCGGCCGGTATCCGGATGCCGTTGCGGGCCACGGTCCAGAAGCTGTGGGACCCGGGGACGCCCGCGCTGACCTGGACTCAGTTCAAGTCGCTTGCGGACAAGGTGGGTTGAGCGGGGACCGGGCGGGGGCCGAGCGGGGCGGTCGGTGCGGCTGGGCGGCCGCTGGACTTCCGGGGACGGCGGATCGTATGTTCCCCCTTCTGTTCGCACTCGGGGGGTTGCCGCATCATGTCCGTTCCCATGCCCACGTCCATGCCCGGACCCACGTCCATGCCCGGACCCACGTCCATGCCCGGCCCCGCGTCTTATCCGCGCTCGCCGATCGGCCTCGGCCGGGCCGCCGTCGCGTCGCTCGGGCTCGTCATCGCCGTCGACCTGTTCGCCGGCTACGCCGGTCTCGCCCTGTACGACGTGACGGGCGACCTCATGGACGGCGCGACCGGCAGCGGGATCCTCCGGCGTGCGGACGCCGCGGAGTCGCTCAACTCGCTGGCCGGAAAAGTCCAGTCGGGCTCGATGCTCGTGTGCGTCATCGTGTACCTGTCCTGGTTCGTGCTGGTGCGGGGCAACGCCGGGGTGTTCGATCCGGCCGAGCAGAGCATGAAGCCCTGGTGGGCGGTCGTCGGGTGGTTCGTGCCGCTGCTGAACTTCTGGTATCCGCGACGGATCACCCTGGAGATCTGGGACGCCAGCAGCCCGGTGGGTGCCCGCAGGTCGCATCTGCTGGTCAACATCTGGTGGACGCTGTGGATCCTGTCGCTCCTCGCCGACCGGGTGAGCTACCTGGAGTACGGGGATGCCGCCGACGACATCCACGCCGCCGTCGGTCAGACGCTGATCCACGAGGCCATCCACATCGCCGCCGCCGCGCTCGCGGTCCTCGTCGTCCTGCGCCTGACCCGGATGCAGCACGAGAAGGCGCTGGCGAGGGCGGGCGTTCCGGTCGAGGCCTGAGGGATCCCGTTCAGTTGGCCGAAAACCTCTTCTTCCCTTTTCTCTGCCTGCTCGGGGGTGTCCCGTGTGACACTCCCGGGGTGGGGCGTGCCGTCAGGGGAGATGCGGGCTCCATAGGGGAGGGGCCCCGCTGAGGGAGGTCTGGATGAGTCTGGTGGAACTGATCGCGCAGGCCGACGAACGCGCACTGACTGCCAGTGGACTGGCTTGTTTGGATCGGTGCGTGCCGCTGCTGGGCGGCGACGACGAGGTGCTGCGTCCGCTGTGGACCAGCCTCGCCGACCCGGCCGCGGGGGAGACGTGGGGCGAGTGCCTGGAGCGGGCCCGCGCCAAGCTGCCCGCGCACTTCGAGGAACCCGGTGAGGAATCCGGTGAAGGACCCGGAGAGGGATCCGGTGAGGACCGCGCCGTGCGGCTCGCCCGGCAGATGCTCGCGACCGCACCGGCCGAGCCGGTCGGCACTCCGGTGCGGGAGTGGGCCGACGCCTGTTCGGTCGCCTCGCTGCGGATCCACCGCCTCCTGGAGGTCATGGCCCCCGCCGACGATGCCGACGGCGCCGACGACATCGCCGCCCGCCGTGAAGGTCGTACGGAGGGACTGTCGCCCCTCGTCGCCGCCGAGCTGCGCCGCCAGATCACCGTTCTCGAACTCCTCGCCGGAACCGGAAGCGGTCCCGCAGGCGGCGGACTGCGCCAGGTGCTCGCCGTGTCGACGGAGGGGCGCCGGGTGCTGCGCGCGGTGGTCTCGCGGCGGGCGCGCGGCCGGAGTTGAGCGGGAGCTGAGGGCGAGGTCTGTGACCGTCGTGCGGTGAGGGTGGGGCGGTCCTGCGCCGGTCCGGGGAAATGCCCGGACCGGGGTGCCGGGAAGCCCCGTGACTAGGGTTTTCTCGGTGCGATGACACACGTGATGACAGCGCGGGAGCACAGGCCCTCCGCCGCCGCCCGGCCCGTGCGGTGGGCGGCGGACGCGGTGGCGACGATGCGTGAGGGGGCCCGGGTGCGGCTCGACTACTCGGCGCAGAGCCTGTGGCGGGTCGACCGGATGATCGAGGAGATACGGCGGGACGGGGTGCCGTACGCCGCGATCGAGAGCGAGTTGCGCGGGTTCGGGGCGTACGCCGGTGAGGTGATCGCGCGGCAGACCGGTGGCGAGTGGTGGGCGACCGGGGGTGAGCACTGGCTGCGTACTCCGGAGGGGCGGTTGTGGGACCCCATCGACGAGGCGCGGCGGTGTTTCGGCGGGCACGGGTCGTTGCGGCTGCTGTGCCGGGACGCGGTGAACGGCGTGCGCCGGTAGGGGAGTTCGGCGCCCGGCGCGCAGCGGGGCCGGGTCGGCAAAATCGGCGTAATAAGAGACGCTGGCGTTCCCAAGGGGCCGGGTGCGGGAGGACGATGAGGGCGATCGCCGGACCCGGGGAGGATCCATGGCCGAGAACCGTCGTTGGTGGGCGCTGGTCGTCATCGCGCTCGCGCAGTTGATGGTCGTCCTGGACATGACCATCGTCAACATCGCACTGCCGTCCGCCCAGACCGACCTCGGCATGTCGGACGGGAACCGGCAGTGGGTCATCACCGCCTACACCCTCGCGTTCGGCGGGCTGTTGCTGCTCGGTGGCCGGATCGCGGACCTCGCCGGGCGCAAGAACACCTTCATGATCGGGCTGATCGGCTTCGCCGCCGCGTCCGCGCTCGGCGGGGCCGCGGCCAACCAGGGCATGCTGTTCGGCGCCCGCGCGCTGCAAGGAGTCTTCGCCGCCCTGCTGGCACCCTCCGCGCTCTCGCTGCTCACGACGACGTTCACCGACCCGAAGGACCGCAGCAAGGCCTTCGGGGTGTTCGGCGCGATTGTCGGCGCGGGCGCGGCAGTTGGGCTGCTGGCCGGCGGCTTTCTCACCCAGTACCTGGACTGGCGCTGGTGCCTCTACGTCAACGTGCCCATCGCGCTGGTCGCGTTCGCCGGTGCCTGGGTCCTGCTCAGCGACAGCTCCCGGCACCCGGACGCCCACCTCGACATCCCCGGCGCGCTCCTCGGCTCCCTCGGCATGCTGACGCTGGTGTACGGCTTCTCCGAGGCGGAGTCGCGGAGTTGGGGCGACGGGCTGGTCCTGACCCTGCTCGCCGCCGGGGTCGTCCTGCTCGGCGCCTTCGGGTTCTGGCAGACGCGGGCACGGGTTCCGCTGCTGCCGATGACGGTGGTGAAGGACCGTCAGCGGGTCGGCGCGTTCCTGACCATCCTGTTCGTCACCATCGGCATGTTCGGCGTGTTCCTCTTCCTCACCTACTACATGCAGCGCGTCCTCGGATACTCGCCGGTCAAGACGGGCGTCGCCTACCTCCCCATCACCGTCGGCATGATCACCGGCTCGACCCAGATCGCGGCCCGGCTGCTGCACCGGGTCCCGCCGCGCACCCTGATGGTCCCGGGCCTGCTGTGCGCGGCGGGCGCGCTCGCGCTGATCGCACAGGTCGGGGTGGAGCCCGCGTACGCCACGTACATCCTGCCCGGCATGCTGATGCTCGGCCTCGGCATGGGTACGGCGATGATGACCTCGGTGTCCCTGGCCACCGGAGGCGTCGCACCCCGCGACTCCGGCGCGGCCTCCGCCACCTTCAACACGGCCCAGCAGGTGGGCGGTTCGATCGGTACGGCCCTCCTCAACACGATCGCCGCCACCGTCACCGCCCGCTACGCCACCGCCCACGCGGGCCCCGGCGTGAACCGGAAACTCCTGGAGGCGAAGGCCGCCGTGCACGGCTTCAACGTCGCCACCTGGTGGGCCATGGCCTCGATCCTGCTCGCCGCACTCATCGCCGGCGTCCTGGTGAACGCGGACCGGGTGCCCACACCGGGCGCGGTGGCGGAGGAGACCCCGCAGCAGCCGGTGGAGACCTCCATCTGAGAACCAGGCCCACGGCCCCCAACCAGGCCTACGACGCCCGCACTTGGCCCCGCTCGAAGTAGGCGGCGAGTTCCGGGTCGAGGGGCGGCACCTCGCGCGGGGTGCCGCCGTCCCGCAGCGACTCGGTGGCCCCGGACCCGGCGGCCACGGCCATCCGCGCGGCGACGGGCGAGGTGTCCGTGCGCCCGCCGTGCCGTACGAACCGCAGGAACTCGTCGATCAACAGCGGGTCGGCGCCGCCGTGTTCGCCGTCCCGCTCGGTGTCCGGGACCCGGTGCTCGGCGTCGGCGCGCTCCCGGTGTTCCGAACGGCGACTGTTCCACACCTTCACGACCGCGCCCGGTCCGTCGCCGAAGTTCTCCAGCCTCCCCGCGTCGCCGATGACGGTGTAGTTGCGCCAGTAGTCGGGGGTGAAGTGGCACTGCTGGTAGGCGGCCAACACCCCGTTGTCCAGGCGCATGTTGACCAGCGACACGTCCTCGACGTCGATGACCGGGTTGAGCGCCCGCTGGGTGTGCGGCGGCCAGTGTCCGTCCTCGGTGTACCAGTCCGCGGTCTTCGGCTCGCCGGGCGCACGCCGGTGCGGGAGGTCGCCGTAGACCAACAGGTCGCCGAACGCCTGGACTTGGCGGGTGTATCCGCCGGCCAGCCAGTGCACCACGTCGAGGTCGTGCGCGGCCTTCTGCAGCAACAGGCCCGTGCTGTACCGGCGTTCGGCGTGCCAGTCCTTGAAGTACCAGTCGCCGCCGTAGCCGACGAAGTGCCGTACCCACACCGTCTTCACGGTGCCGATCGCGCCGCCCTCGACGAGGTCGCGCATGAGGCGGATCACCGGCATGTGGCGCATGTTGTGGCCGACGTAGAGGCGGGTGCCGGTCTCGTGGGCCGTACGGAGGACGCGGTCGCAGTGTTCGACGGTGATGTCGAGGGGCTTCTCGACGAGGACGGGCTTGCCCGCGCGCAGTGCCTCGCAGGCGAGGTCGGCGTGGGTGTGGTCGGGGGTGAGGACGAGGACCGCGTCGACGTGGGGGGACGCGACAACTTCCCTGTGGTCGGCGGTCGTCGAGACACCCGGGAAGTCCTCCGTCGCCTGTCGGCGGGCGGCCGGGTCGGGGTCCGCGAGGGCGGTGACGTGCGAACCCGCGCCGGGGCGGTGGGCGACGCGGGCGAGGCTGCCGCGCAGGCCGTAGCCGAGGACACCGATACGGAGGTCGGACATGGGTCTCCTTCGTTCGCGGGGACGCCACGGGCGGACGTGCACCGGGGCCAGAGGGACCGTGCCCCGCCGACGGGCCGGAGATGTGTCGGGCGGGCGGCGGGCTGTGACGTTTCTGTGAGGGGCGGCGCTGATGGCGATGGGGGGTGCGGGGGATCGCTGCACGGGGGTGCGGGGGTGCGTCGCGCCGGCACGGGCGGCGGGGAACCGCCGCCCGGACATGGATACTTCGCGCACTCGGTACGGACGAGGACAGTCCTTGGGCAAGACAGGCGAGCCCCGCCGCGGGCACGCGTACGACGGGGAACTGGGCGCGGCCGTCGCGCGGGCCCAGGAGGGCGACGACGGCGCTTTCGCGGTCGCGTACCGGATCGTGCAGCCCGGGCTGCTCGGGTATCTGCGCGGGCTGGTCGGCGACGACGCCGAGGACGTGGCGTCCGACGCGTGGCTGGAGATCGCCCGCGACCTGAGCCGGTTCCGCGGCGACGGGGCGGGCTTCCGCGGCTGGACGGCGACCATCGCCCGGCACCGGGCACTCGACCATCTGCGGCGGCTGAGGGTGCGTCCGAGACCGGCGACGCTGGAACAGGACGTACTCGAACTGCCGGGTCCGCACAGCACCCACGACCAGGCGCTGGAGTCCCTCTCCACGGAGTACGCGCTCGGGCTGGTCCGGGGTCTGCCGCAGGACCAGGCCGAGGCCGTGCTGCTGCGGGTGGTCGTGGGGCTCGACGGGCCTGCCGCCGCACGGGTGTTGGGGAAGCGGCCTGGTGCGGTGCGTACGGCCGCCTATCGGGGGTTGCGGCGGCTGGCGCGCGAACTGGGCGTGGCGGAAGGCGTGGGGGAAAGGGACGGAGACGGACACCATGGCTGACCGTGACACGGGCCTTCCGGGTCTCCCCGGCCCCTCCGATCTCCCCGGCCTCCCCGGTCTGCTGGGTGCGGCTCTCCGCGAGGGAGACGTGGACCGCGAGGCGGAACGGCGGGCGGTGGCGGCGTTCAGGGCGGCGCGGGACGCGGGGTTCCAGGAGGCGCCGACACGCAGCCAGGACGATTGGCGGCCGAGGGGCGGCGGCGCGCGGTAGGGATTTCGCCCATCGCCACTTCTGCCTGTTCCTGACCGCTGCTGGTCACGCGCTGGTCATGCGGCCAAGGGTGCCCGGCATCGGTGGGCTGTCGCGCCAGGAGCGGGGACGGGTTGCGGTGGGGCAACAGGAAGCGGCTGGACTTTCGCGGCTGTCCGGCGAAGGCGCGGCCGGCCCGGCTCCTCGGGGAACTCGCCATCGTCTACGGGTGTCCGCAGGACGGCGGCGCTGACAGGGCCGCCGAGCCGTCGTTCACGCCGTGCTGCGTTCGCTGACCGGAGATGGAGCCGCCCTGGCCCCCTCGTGGAGACGACGCTCGAACCGGTCGGGCTCAGGGAGTCCGGGGCCGAGGGTTGCGCCGGGTCCGGATCCACCTCGACAGGTCAGGGCCGCCCAGCCGTTGCCGGGCGGCCCTGATTCTGGGCGCTGCAAGTCCTGCCGACGCCCGGCGCTCCCTCCGGGGAGGGGTGCTAGGTCAGGCCGGGCTGATGTTTTCGGCCTGGGGGCCCTTCTGGCCCTGGGTGACGTCGAACGTCACGGCCTGGCCCTCCTGGAGCTCGCGGAAGCCCGACGAGTTGATGGCGGAGTAGTGCGCGAAGACATCCGGGCCGCCGCCGTCCTGGGCGATGAAGCCGAAGCCCTTCTCCGCGTTGAACCACTTCACAATTCCCGTAGCCATGTCTCATGCCTTCCAGTCGATGAACGCCTCCCACTCTCTGTGGAAGGCGGAGGTGATCGCCCTGGTCCCTGCGGCAGAGCACAGCAAAACGCCCACGCCGAGAGCGTGGGCTATAGGGAATTCCGAACCACGACAGCTGACACAGACGCTACATGCCCACACCCCGTGTCACCAGGGAAAGCGATCACTCGGGACATCGGGACCGGGAGGACGGTGCCCGCCGTTGCCGACGGGCTCAGCCGTCTCAGGCCGTGCTCGTCGGGTCCGCCGCTTCCGCGGTACGGCGGTATTCGGCGTTGATGCGCTGGGCTTCTTCGAGCTGGTCCTCGAGGATGATGATGCGGCAGGCAGCCTCGACGGAAGTGCCGTGGTCGACGAGTTCCCGGGCGCGGGCGGCGATGCGCAGCTGGTAGCGGGAGTAGCGGCGGTGGCCGCCCTCGGAGCGGAGCGGGGTGATGAGGCGCGCCTCGCCGATGGCGCGGAGGAAGCCCTGGGTGGTGCCGAGCAGTTCGGCGGCTCCGCCCATCGTGTAGGCGGGGTAGTCGTCGTCGGCGATACGGCTGAACGAGTCGTCTGCTGTCATTTGCACCTCTCTGTGGAACGCGTCGAGGGGCCTTGGTGCCGTACGGCACCAAGGCCCCGAAGGAACTGCTACACCATCTGCCGACCCTGACGAGGCGTCGGCCCTCTGTTTCCGCTGCCCTGACCTGTATGCCGTCGGGGCCGCTGGGATCGCGGTTGCTTGACCGGAGACCACCTCACTATCGATGTCCTGCGGTACCCGGGTTCAAGATGTCGGCCCGGGCGATCCTGATGGCGCTCGGCTCCTCCGTTCTTCCCTCTGGGATCAGCTGCTGACAAGTGGGGTACTGCGTACTGCTGGGTCCTGCTCACGGCGGCCCCTGATCACTGCGGGCCACCCGGTCCGGTCGTCAGTCCCGTCGCCGTCCTGCAACCGCTCTGGCTTCGGAACTCCACCACCGCACCGCTCTGCGAACTGCACCTGCGGGTACTGCTCCGCCCGGCAGTTCGTGTCTGCCGGGCCCTGCTGTTTCTCTGGGCTACGAGAGAACCATAATCACGCCCCCGCACCAATGTCTACTCCAGCAAGCATAGATTTCCGCGTGTTCGACAGCCAGGCAATCCGCCTCGAACAGTGGCAGACGCAGGAGCGGGGCAGAACCGGACAACGATCCAGAGACCGGGGAGACCTGATGAACACCGTGAGCGTCGACGTCGCGAGCGTCGGCTCCGCGACCCCCGCACGCTGCGCCCGCCCACGGCAGGTACCGGTGAAATCCGCAGGAGTGAAGATCGCTCCACAGGGCACGTGGAGGATCGGAGGTTGATAACGATGGTTCCTGTTCTTCTTGTTCTTCTGCTTGCCCTGATCCTCTTCGGTGCCGGTTTCGCACTCAAGGCGCTGTGGTGGATAGCCGTCATCGTGCTGATCGTGTGGGTTCTCGGCTTCGTGGTCCGCCCCACGGCAAGCGGGGGCAAGCGTGGCCGCTGGTACCGCTGGTAGGGAATTGAAGAGACGTCACTGAATTCGACATGAAGAATCTCGATGAGGGAGCCGTTCTCATGAGCGACAACATCTGGGGCTACCAGCCGACCACCGGTCACACCACGGGCGCCGACCTGATCGGATACAAGGTCGAGGCCATCGACGGCAGCATCGGCAAGGTCGACAAGCACTCGGACGACGTCGCCGCCGCGTACCTCGTCGTCGACACCGGCGTATGGATCTTCGGCCAGCACGTCCTGCTGCCCGCCGGAACGGTGAAGACGGTCGACCAGGCCGAGGGCAAGATCTACGTCGGCCTCACGAGGGACCAGATCAGGGAGTCCCCCGAGTTCGACAAGGACAAGCACGTCGGCGACGCCGGCTACCACGAGCAGGTCGCCGGCTACTACCAGACCCAGCGATGCGTCTGACGTCAGCATCAGCCCGGATGCGGGGCCGGCCGGAGACACTCCGGCCGGCCCCGCATCCGTCGTCCGGGCCGGTGGACCCGCTCTGAAATCTCCAGGTGTGCATTCCGCGAACCCGGGTAAGCCGATCCTTGTCGGCGGACAAGGAACCGGCGGCACGGAGTCCGGACAACGCGGGAGGGGCCTGACATGACGGTGACGAAGACGGCGGACGCAGGGACCCGGGTACTGCCGGAGATCGCGGACCCCTCACAGGTCGCTCCCAAGGACGCCCGCCGGCTGACCAGGCTGTTCCTCGACCAGCTCGCCGTCCTCGAAGAGGGCACGCACGAGTACCAGTACGCGCGCAACACCCTCATCGAAATGAACATCACGCTTGTCCGGTACGCGGCTTCGCGGTTCCGCAGCCGTGGCCAGGACGAGATGGAGGACATCGTCCAGGTCGGCACGATCGGGCTGATCAAGGCCATCGACCGGTTCGAACTCACCCGCGAAGTCGAGTTCACCTCCTTCGCCGTCCCCTACATCACCGGCGAGATCAAGCGCTTCTTCCGCGACACCTCCTGGGCCGTCCACGTTCCCCGCCGCCTTCAGGAAGCCCGCGTCCAGCTCGCGAAAGCCACCGAAGAACTCCGCAGCCGGCTCGGCCGTACGCCCACCACCAAGGAACTCTCCGAGCTGATGTGCCTCAGCGAGGAAGAGGTCAACGAGGCACGGCTCGCCTCCAACGGCTACAACTCCGCCTCCCTCGACGCCGCCATCAACTCCGGCGACGACGGCGAAGCCGCGCTGGCCGACTTCATCGGCCTCGACGACAACGCCCTCGAACTCGTCGAGGACTTCAACGCCCTGGCCCCCCTGATCGCCGAACTCGGCGACCGCGAACGGCGCATCATCCACATGCGGTTCGTCGACGAACTCACCCAGGCCCAGATCGGCGAACACCTCGGCGTCTCCCAGATGCACGTCTCCCGCCTGCTCAACCGCACCCTCGCCCAGCTCCGCGCAGGCATGCTCACCACCAACTAGGCCGCGCTGGTCCGCAACGCACCGGCTGCTCCCCACCTCGCAAGGACGATGGGGAGCAGCCGGTGTGTCGCGGCACTGTCGACGTGTGACGGGGTGCCGCGACCGCGCCCGTCGGGTCAGACGTCGCGCCAGCGTGCGTTGGCCCAGGAGAAGACGCCGAAGGCCATGAGGCCGACCGCTATCAGCGCCAGCAGCCAGGGTCCCGCGGGGGTGCCGGCGAAGGTACGCAAGGTGTCGTCCATGCCCTTGGCCTCGCCGGGCTTGTGCTGGACCGCCGCGGCGATGGCGAAGCCGCCCGCCGTGGCGAACACGATGCCCCGGGCCGTACCGCCGAACACACCGAAGAAGACGACGACTTGGCGCGTCGTCCGGGACATCCCCGCCATCTTCAGATGCTTCTCGAACTTGCGCAGGAGCGCCCGGACGGCGATCCACACGCCGCCGGCGGTCACCGCGGCACCGGCGATGCCGACGATCCACTGCCCGCCGGGCCAGTCCAGCGCCTTCGCCGTGACGTCCTGGGAGTTCTTGTCGGAACTGCCGCTGCCGCTGCCCTTGTCGCCGGCCGCGTAGGCGAGCACGGAGTACGCGACGAAGCCGTAGAAGACGGAACGGGCCGCCGCCATCGCCCTCTTGCCCGGCTTGCCGCCGTCGGGGCCCGCCTGCCCGAAGGCGGCCTCGGACAGCCGCCACAGGGACATTCCGGCCAGCGCGATCCCCAGCAGCCACAACAGCACTGTGCCGAAGGGCTTCTGGGCGATCTCCGCGATCGCGCCACCCCGGTCGGCCTGCTTACCGCCGCCGAAGAAGGCGATCCGCAGGGAGAGGACGCCGATCAGTACGTAGATGACCCCGCGGGCGACGAAGCCCGCACGGGCCGCCGCCGCGACCGCCTTGCTGTTCGCCGCACGGTGGGCCTGTCCCCGCCCGCGTGCCGTTGCCGATCCAGTAGCCATGCCGTTCCGGATGCCCTCGAAGTACGAGGCCATCCCGGTTTTGTCCTCCGGGTCGATGTCCAGGAAGGTGCAGCCATCTTCGCCGTGCCCGGGCCGTCCCACCGATGCCCTGGACGTCCGCACGGCCTCGCCCCCGGTTCAGGGGCGCCGAGGTCGGATTTGTCGTCGGCCGTCGGGGTACCCGCGCCGTGGGAGCCGAGGCGGGCGACGCTGAAAAGGTCGCCCGCGTGACCGTCGCCGTGGGACGGGCCGGCATGTTCCTCACCCCCGTGTCCGGTCGACCGCGGGCCGGCACCGTGAACCGTTCGTTCGATCCTCCGCGTCCCGTCGTCTTGAAGGAGAGTGAGCCCGATGGCCACCGTGTCCCTCACCGGAGCGTCCAAGGAGGATGCCGCCACTGTTTTCGGCGTCCTGCGGATGGCGTTCCCGACCGGCCGTTCCCTCTACGACATGCCCCAGGAGCAGCCGGGCGGCCACCCCGCCGTGTGGACCGCGGAGTTCGAGCCGGAACGGGAGCGGATCCCGACCGATCCCGTTCCGCTGGACAGCTCGGTCTCCGCCACGCTCCAGGGCGCCTACGCCGCCGTGGACCGGCTGTTCGAGGCCCTGAGCACGGCGTTCGCCGTGGACCACTGGGGTGCGGTGTCAGGAGACCAGGAGAAGGAGGTCGGCCTGCGGCTCACGACGAAGGGGTGACGGGACAGGGCGTCTTCCTTGCGAGAGTCCGACCCATGCATGAGGAGACGAGCGCCGTGGTGAAGATCGGGCACACGACGATGACCGAGCAGGCCGGTCCACGGGAGCCGGTGGGCCGTGTGGTCGGCGCCGCCGCGCGGGTTACGGGTCCCGCCTCGGCTCTGGGAGAACCTCAACGAGCATGTGGTGGGCGGCGGTTGGCCCGCCGCGCATGTCCGGCCGACGAGGTTGGAGAACCCCAAGGTCCGGGACCTGCCACGCCGACTTGCTCATCGCCACCGAACCCGGGCCGGAGCTGACCTCCGCCTTCGACGGATACGGCGGCGCGGGCAAGCCCAAGGCCGGCCGCCCATCTGTCCACTTCTACGCCGAGCACGTGGAGGCCACGCGGTCCACGAGCAGATCGTCCGCCGGGACGTCGTGGGCGGCCTTCTCGAAAGCGACCCCTCCGTGGACGACACCGACCCTTCCGTGGACGACACCGACCCCTCCCTCGACGAAGGCGTCTCCTTCGGCGTCGTCGCCACCGAATGGGCCCAGAACCGGCTCGGCGACCACTTCCTCACGGCCTGGGCGGACGGCCGTACCTCACCGCGCACACCGGTGTGACCTGCCCTCGACACAGAGGCGGGACAGGCGGGACACGCGGGCCCGGCGCGTACGCGGTACGAGCGGAGGGCCTGGGTACCCGGGACGGGTGCCACCCGCCCGGGTGAGGCAGCCGAGGAGAGGCGTCGAGATGTCTGCGCAGTCCGAGTCCGAGTCCGCCCGGGACGAGCACGGCGGGCCGGAAGGGGCGGACGTGAACGGCTCCGACGGCGGGCCGCCGGACGCCGTACAGGAGTTTCGGGAGGCGCCGCGGCAGCCTCCGCGGCGAGATGCGCGCGGCGAGCGCAAGCGGTCCTGGGTGACGGTCGGTTTCGCGCTGGGCCTGGGGGCGAGTCTGGCGTGGCTCGCCGTCCAGACCGTTCTGCGGGTCAGCTCGATGCTGACCCTGATCCTGCTGGCCGTGTTCATCGCGATCAGCCTGGAACCGCTCGTCGTCTGGCTGACGCGCCGGGGTCTGCGGCGCGGCTGGGCCGTGGCGATCGTCCTGACGGGGTTCCTCGTCGTGCTCGCCGGATTCCTGGCGCTGGTCATTCCGCCGGTCGCCAAGGAGATCAGCGCGCTGGTCGACGCGGTGCCGGGCTGGCTGGAGCAGGTGCACAACCACCAGTCCACGATCGGCCGCCTGGAGGACCGCTACCACGTGGTCGAGAAGGCCAAGGAGCAGATCGGCTCGGGAGACGGAGCGTCCGGTCTGGCGGGAGGCGTCCTGGGCGCCGGACAACTGGTCCTGAGTACCGTCACGTCCACGGCGATCGTGATCACGGTGACCCTGTACTGCATGGCGGCCCTGCCGACGATCAAGCAGTTCGGCTACCGCTTCGTGGCGGCAAGCCGCCGTGAGCGCGTCGAGGGCGTGGCCGAGGAAATCATGAACCGGATAGGCAAGTTCATGCTCGGCAACCTCGTCACCTCGGGGATCGCCGGCGCGGCGACCTTCGGCTGGTGCGCGGCCACCGGCGTTCCGTACGCCGCCGCGCTGGGCATCTTCACCGCCCTGATGGACCTGATCCCGATCGTCGGCTCCACCCTCGCCGGAATCGTCGTCAGCCTCGTCGCGCTCTCCGTGTCCCTGCCCATCGCGATCGCGACCGCGGTCTTCTACGTCGTCTTCCGGGTCGCCGAGGACTACCTCATCGTGCCCAGGGCCATGAAGTTCGCCGTGGACGTCCATCCGCTGGTCACCGTTCTCGCGGTGCTGGTCGGCGGGGCGCTCCTCGGCATCATCGGCGCGCTCGTCGCCATCCCGGCGGCCGTCGCCGTCGGCCTGATCCTCGACGAGTACGTCTTCCCCCGGAAGGAACGGAAATGACGCGGGCGGAGCCGTGAACCGCGGAGACGGCCGGGGCCGCCACCCCCCACAGGAGAGGCCCCGGCCGTCGCGCTGTACGGGCCGCGCGGCGGCCCGTACTTTTTACAGCGCCGGGAGTGCGTTTTCTGTCACACCGGGGGTCCGAACCAAGTAGTTGAGTCTTGTACGGACATGGACGAGGAACAGTTTCAGGTCGTAACGTGCCTTTCGCGCCGGAGGGCGGACGCGACCAACAAAATTCGAGGGACCACGTGCTGGGGGACGACGCGGAGCTGACCGCCGCGGTGCTTGCGGCACAGGACGGGGACGAGACCGCGTTCCGGACTGTGTACCGCACGGTGCACCCACGGTTGCTCGGATACGTACGGACGCTGGTCGGCGATCCGGACGCCGAGGACGTCGCGTCCGAGGCCTGGCTGCAGATCGCCCGTGACCTCGACCGGTTCAGCGGGGACGCGGACCGGTTCCGGGGATGGGCCGCCCGCATCGCCCGCAACCGCGCCCTGGACCACATACGGATGCGTGGCCGCCGCCCCGCGATAGGCGGCGACGAGACCGAACTCACCGGCCGCGCCGCCGAGTCCGACACCGCCGACGAGGCCATCGAGGCCCTGACCACCGGCAGGACCCTCTCCCTCATCGCCCAACTCCCGCAGGACCAGGCCGAGGCCGTCGTCCTGCGGGTGGTCATGGGCCTCGACGCCAAGACCGCCGCGGAGACCCTCGGCAAGCGTCCCGGCGCCGTCCGCACGGCCGCGCACCGCGGGCTGAAACGGCTGGCGGAACTGCTCGGCGGCGACCCGGAATCGGCCGCGGCCCTCGACGCCCTGCCGCCCCAGCGAGAACCGCGCGACCGCGCGGTGACGTCCGCCACTGTGACGCATACGCGCGCGCGGACGCAGAAGGACATGTGATGGCCGACGAGCGCTCTGCTTTTCCGGGGGACACCCCTCGGACCCCCGGCCGATGGCTGGACCGTGAGACCGCCGAACTGCTGCTGCGCGGCGAGTCCCCGGAAGCCGTCGACCCGGCCGCCCGCGCCCAGGCCGAGCGGCTCGCCAGAACCCTCGGCGCGCTGTCCGTGGAACCCTCGCCGGCCAAGGTCGAACTCCCGGGCGAGGAAGCCGCGTTGGCCGCCTTCAGGGCCGCGCGCACCGGCAACGATGTCGAGCGGGCCACCCTCGGCCGGCGCGGACGCGGGCCGTCCTCCGACGCCGGTCTCGTCCGGCTCGGGCGGCCCGACGCGACCGCCCCGGGGCCGCGCTGGGGAAGACCCGTACGGGTCGGCCTGACCGCCGCGGTCGCCGTCGGCATGCTCGGCGGAGTCGCGGCCGCGGTCGGCACGGGAGCCCTCCCGACACCGTTCTACGACGACCCGACGCCCGCCTCCTCCATCTCCGCCGCCGTGACACCGCCCGACCGCACGCTCGTCTCGCCCTCGCCGAGCGGCACCGGCGGCCCGGGCACGCCCACGGCGGGCGGCGGCTCCGACGACTCCTCCGGCGAGGCCGCCGGCAGCGGCACGAACCCCACGTCCTCCGCCGGCACCGGTGACGGCAAGTCCTTCGGCTCCGGCGGCTGGTGGAGAGGTGTCACCTCGTCGTGCCGTGCCGTGCGCGACGGCAAGCCCCTGGCCCCCGGCCGCAAGCAAACCCTGGAGGGCGCGGCGGGCGGCACGTCCCACGTGTGGTCGTACTGCAAGGGCCTCCTCCAGCACACCGGCACCGGAACCGACACGGACGACAAGAACGCCGGCGGCAAGGGCAGCGGCAGCGGTGACGGCAAGAACGGTGGCGTTCAGGGCGGCGACCAGAACGGTTCCGACGAGCAGGTCGGCGGTCAGGGCGGCGGCAGCGGCGGGAACCTGGCCCCGGTCGCCCCGGGCGGCGGCAATGGCGGCGGCGGTGGCGGTAACGGCGGTGGCAGCGGCGGCGGTTTCCAGAACAACGGCGCCTCCACCTCCGGCCCCTCGGTCTTCGTCCCGCTCGCCCGGCACCCGTCGACGACCACCCCGGCCCCGTCGCACACCACCGACACCCGGCAGACCCCGGCGCCGAGCCCGACGTACAGCGTGCTCTGACGTGCGGCGTGCACTGGCGTACAGCGTGCTCTGAACCGATCGCACGCCGCTGACCTGCGCTTTCGTGGCTCGCGGAAATTTCCTCGCGGCAGGTGTGACATTTCCGGCCGCCGTGGCGCAGTACTGAGTGAGCCGACTGGTCATCGGCCGACGCACAGAGCCGGGGTTCCCCCCGTACCTACGGCTCGTGCACCCGGCGCGGGTGGGACACGTTCCCCCGGTCCCGCCCGCGCCCCATACCCCTACTGGTAGACGACGACCTTGTCGCCGGTCCGCACCTGCGCGAAGAGACTCGCGATCGCCGCCTCGTCCCGTACGTTGACGCAGCCGTGCGAGCCGCCCGCGTAACCCCGCATCGAGAAGTCGTACGAGTAGTGCACCGCCTGGCCGCCGCTGAAGAACATCGCGTACGGCATGGGGGAGTGGTAGAGCGTGGACACCCAGTTCCGGGCCTTCCAGTAGACCTGGAACACACCGTCGCGGGTCGGGGTGAGCTCCGCGCCGAACCGCACCGACATCGTCGACACGGTCCGCCCGTCGATCATCCAGCGCAGGGTCCGGCTCGTCTTGTCGATGCACAGCACCCGGCCGGTGAGACAGCGCGGGTCGGGCGCGCCCGCCGGCTGGCCGCCCATCAGGTACAGGTCCCACTTGCCCGGCTCGTGCGTCATCTTCAGCAGCCGCTGCCAGGTGACGGTGTCGGTCTCGCCCGTCTTCGGCAGCCCACGCTTGCCCTGGAAACCCGCGACGGCCTGCTCGGTGAGGTCGTCGTAGGTCCCGGTCGGCCCGTCGAAGAGCCAGTCGACCTGCCGTAGCCGCGCCTGCAGTTCGCGTACGTCCCCGCCGCTGTCGCCGCGCGACCACAGGACGTTCGCGGCGCGGCCGGTGCTCGGGGAGGCGGAGGTTTTCCCGTCACCGCTGCCATCGGTGCTGGTACCGCTACTGCTGCCGGGCAGCTTGATGCGGACGGGCAGATGGTGGCCGCCGTCCGCGTCGGTGCCCTGCACCGTGCAGCCGCACACCGCCACCAGTACCGCCAGGGCCACCGCGGCGGCGATCGCTCTCGCCCTGCCCGTTGCACGCCTCCCCATACCCGTAGTACGCATCGCGGACCCCCGTCGTCTCACCGGCCTCGTACCCCGGACACGTACCCCCGGACAAGGGGCCGCGAACGGCGTCCGGCGCGTGCGACACTCGTTCCCATGTTCGGTGTCATAGACCTCCCCACCTACCTGGCCGGCCTGGTCCTGATCGTCCTGCTGCCCGGTCCCAACTCGCTGTACGTCCTCTCGGTCGCCGCCCGGCGCGGCACCCGGGCCGGGTACACGGCCGCCGCCGGTGTGTGGTGCGGGGACACCGTGCTGATGACGCTCTCCGCGGCAGGGGTCGCCTCGCTGCTGCAGGCCAACGCCGTGCTGTTCGGGATCGTGAAGTACGCGGGGGCCGGGTATCTGACCTGGCTGGCGTTCGGGATGCTGCGGGCCGCGTGGGCGATGTGGCGCAGCCGCAAGGAGCGGGCCGCGATGGAACCGGCGCCCGTCGCGGAGGCGGCCGAGGAGCGGCCGTACCGCCGTGCCTTCGTCGTGAGCCTCTTCAACCCGAAGGCGATCCTGTTCTTCGTCGCCTTCTTCGTGCAGTTCGTCGACCCGGGGTACGCCTACCCCGCCCTGTCGTTCGTCGTGCTCGGCGCCTTCGCGCAGCTGGCGAGCTTCCTCTACCTCAGTGCCCTGATCTTCAGCGGGACCCGGCTGGCGACGGCCTTCCGCCGTCGCAGGCGGCTCGCGGCGGGGGCCACCTCGGCGGCGGGGGCGCTGTTCCTGGGCTTCGCGCTGAAGCTGTCACTGGCGAGTTCGGTCTAACTGCCGTTCGGCAGGCCGAGGTTGAAGCGTTCCGCGTACTTGGCCAGGCCGTCCTCCGTGTCGCCCGCCCAGCCGACGTAGCCGTCGGGGCGGACCAGGAAGAGGCCCGTGCCGTACGTCTCGGCGGCGGGACCCTGTACGACTCGTACCGCGTCGCCGACCGCCGGTGCCTCCGTGCCCAGCGCCAGCAGGGTCCAGTGCGGGCCCCGGAAGGCGTCCAGGAGGCGTACGCCCGCGACGGTCCGGTTCGGGGCGCGGTCACCGGCCCGGAGTCCCTCGCCCGTCGGCCGGGTCTCCTCCGTGAGGCTCGACTCCCGGTAGCCGATGCCCAGTTGGCGGGTCGCCTCGCCGCGGCGGGCCTCGCCCCGGTGGACCTTGGTGGACAGGCCGAGCATCTCGGCGGCGTTGGGGCGCCGCTCCTCCTCGTAGGTGTCGAGCAGGCTCGCGGGTGCCTCGCCGCGCAGCACCGCGCCGAGCTTCCAGCCCAGGTTGTAGGCGTCCTGGACGCTGGTGTTGAGGCCCTGGCCGCCGGCCGGCGAGTGGATGTGCGCCGCGTCCCCGGCGAGGAGGACCCGGCCCTGCTGGAAACGGTCGGCGAGGGCCGCCCGGGGCCGGAAGTCCGAGGCCCAGCGGAGTTCGGTCACGTCCTCGGGGGCGAGGTGGGTGCGGCCGGCCACGGTCCGGCGGATGCCGTCGAGCGAGAGGTCGACGCCGGTGCCCTCCGGGAACTGGGCGATGACCTGGAAGTCCTCGGTGCCGGCCAGCGGGAAGACCGCGAGGAAGCCGTCGTCGCCGCGCGGCGGGAAGACGTGCACGTTGTCGCGGTCCAGGCCGGTGATCCGGACGTCCGCCACCAGCATCGGGTTCGGATCGACCGTCTCGCCGGTCATGCCGATCCCCAGGGTCCGGCGTACGACCGAGCGACCGCCGTCGGCGGCCACGATGTACCGGGCGCGGACGGCCGTACCGGAGGCGAACCCGACGCTCACCCCCGTCTCGTCCTGGGCGAAGCCGGTGACCTCGCGTCCGAAGGCCACCGTCCCGCCCAGCTCCGTCAGCCGGGCGAAGAGGATCTCCTGGGTGCGCCACTGCGGCACCATCCACGGGGTGCCGTACGGGGTGTCGGGGTCCGTCTCGGACGGGTCGAACATCTGGTGCTCGCCGACCTTCCGGCCGTCCTGCCAGACCGCTCCGACCGGGTAGGCGCCGCCCTGCGTGAGGATCGCGTCGATCACGCCTAGGTCGTCGAAGACCTCCATCGTGCGCGGCTGGATCCCCTTGCCGCGCGAGCCGGGGAACAACACGTCCGCCTTCTCCACGACCAGCGCGTCCACGCCGCGCCGGGCCAGGTCGATCCCGAGGGTGAGGCCGGTCGGGCCGGCGCCGACGATCAGTACGTCCACGTGCTCGGCCGGGTTTCGGTGCTCGGTCATGATCCAGTCTCCTTAACGCTGTTAAGTTCCGTCGATTCCGAGAGTGGACTTAACGGTGTTAAGTTGTCAAGCGTGAGTACGGAACGACGCACCCCCCTCGACCGCAAGCGCGTCGCGGACACGGCCCTGAGACTGCTGAACGAGGTCGGTCTCGACGGGCTGTCCCTGCGCGCCATCGCCAAGGAGCTGGACGTCAAGGCGCCCGCTCTGTACTGGCACTTCAAGGACAAACAGGCGCTGCTCGACGAGATGGCGACGGAGATGTACCGCCGGATGGTGGCCGACGCCCGGCTCGCCCCCGAGGACACCTGGCAGGAGCGGCTGCTGAAGTCCAACCGCGGACTGCGCGACGCGCTGCTCGGCTACCGCGACGGCGCCAAGGTCTTCAGCGGCTCCCGCTTCACCGGCACGCCGCACGCCGTGGAGATGGAGAACACCCTGCGCCTGTTCACCGAGGCGGGCTTCACCCTCGCCCAGGCGGTCCGCGCGACCTCGACGTCGTACCTCTTCACGATCGGTTTCGTCACCGAGGAGCAGGGCGTCCAGCCGCTGCCGGACGAGCGCCGCGAGGGGTACGACGTAGACGAACGCGCCCGCCTGATGGCCGACTTCCCTCTCTCGGCCGCGGCGGGCGCGGAGATCTTCGAGGACTACGGCCGGCACTTCGAGGAAGGGCTCGACCTGGTCGTCGCGGGTATCGAGGCCCGGTTCAGGACCTGCTGAGGCCGTTGCGGATCGCGCGCGTGAGGATCGGCGGCAGTACGTCGGCCGCGAGGCGGCGGGCGCGGGTGGTGCCGCGGCGGCGGAGCGGGACTTCGGCCGTCGACGGCCGGGACGGGGTTTCCGCCGTGCCGTGGGCGGACTCGTGCGCGAACCGGGACGGCGGGAAGGGCGGGGCCTGCATGCCCTTCTTGGACTTGAGGCGGACGAGGCGGTGACCGGCGGCCTGCTGGATGCTGAGATGGCAGTCCTCGCGCTCGCGCACCATCGCCAGCAACTCGTCCTGGACGGGGCCGGGTTCGCCCCACGTGCCGTACAGCTTCTGGGTGCTCAGGCAGATCGGGCGCAGGCCCCTGGTGAGCACCGCCTCCCAGGTGGCCACGGAGACGCCGGGCGTGTGCTCCGAGCGGAAGTCGTCCAGGACCACGATCCCGCCGGGCAGCAGGGCGTCGCGGGCGGCGCCGATGTCGTTGTGGACGTGCTCGTACAGGTGCGAGGCGTCGATGTGGACGAAACGACAGCTGGCGGGAGCGACCTCCGCCGGGACGATGCTGCTGGGGCCCCGCAGGACCCGGGGCAGTGCCTCGTGGAAGCTGAGGTAGTTCTCCTCGAAGGTGCGCTGGGTGAGCGAGGCGTACGACTTCGTCGACTCCGCCTGGTTGGCGTCGTCCAGCGCGTCGCCCTCGAACAGGTCGCACACGGTGAACTTCTCGTCGTCCTGGCGGTGCCGGCCGACGCAGATCGCGCTCTTGCCCATGTACACCCCGACTTCCAGCAGATCGCCCCGCGTTCCGGCCGACTCCTGCCGGTCCAGGAACCACTCGAACAGCGTCTGGTCGAGAACGGGGAACCAGCCGGGAACGTCGTCGAGCCGGCGGGGCGGTCGTATCGTGCGGGGTACGAGGGTCATTGTCGAGAACACTCCCTGGTACGGACAGGCTCGCCTGGTTGAGCCAGTGCGGGACTCCTCAGCATCTGCCCAATACCGCCCGCCCAAACGGGCCGTGAGGTGAACGACAGACCAATTCCTGTGAGTCCGTTGTGAGCGGCCCGGAATCGGCGAAGGCGAATTCGTCGGGCGGGCGAATTCGTCAGGCGTTGGTGCCGACGTGAAGAGTGCCATTGGGTGTGCCGGCGGCGTAGGTGCCGAACAGGGTTTCCCGTGAAAAAGCCCGCCGCGGCCGACAGTTGATATGTCGGCCGCGGCGGGCGCGGAGTTCTGCGGGGCCTGGCGTGCGGTCAGTCGCGCGGTGTCGACAGCAGTGTGCGCAGTCGTGGTGTCAGCCGTTCCTCCACCACGCGGTTCAGCACCCAGGCCAGGGTGAGCATCGTGACGACGGTGAGCAGGACGGTCGCGTACGACGGGATGCCCAGGGTCTGGTGGTAGGCCTTGATGGCGACCCAGCCCAGGTGTTCGTGGACGAGGTAGAAGGGGTACGTCAGCGCGCCCGCGACCGTCAGCCAGCGCCAGTTCGCCCAGCGCATCCAGCCGAGGGCGATCGCGGCGACAGCGACGTAGCCGAAGGTGACGACCAGGATGATGCCCCAGGCGGAGCGGTTGGAGAACGCCGTGTCGTTGGGCGCGTGCCACAGCTTCGCCACCGCGTAGTGCTGGCCGATCAGCCAGCTGACGGCGACGATGCCCCACGCGTAGGCGTCCTTGCGGTCGCGGTGCACGAGGTAGAGGCCGACGCCGCCGATGAAGTACGGCGCGTACTCGGGCATCAGGATGATGTCCAGCAGCGGCGACTTGGCGCCCTGCGTGATCGCGGCGGCGAGCGTCCAGCCGGCGCAGAACATGATCACGCGGCGCCGGTTCGCGCCGGGCAGCACCACGCACAGGGCGAACAGGGCGTAGAAGCGGATCTCCGCCCACAGCGTCCAGCACACGCCCAGCACCCGGTCGACGCCCAACGGCATCTGCAGCATGGTCAGGTTGACCAGGAGGTCGCTCGGGGCAGCCGCCTTGTACGCCACCATCGGCAGCGCGAAGACACCCGTGATGATGAGGATCGCCGCCCAGTACGCGGGCAGCAGCCGGGAGGCGCGGGAGGCGAAGAAGGAGCGCAGCGGGCGGCCCCAGCCGCTCATGCAGATGACGAAGCCGCTGATCACGAAGAACACCTGCACGCCGAGGCAGCCGTACGAGAACAGCGTGTGCAGCGTGGGGAACTGGTGCTTCGGCGAGGAGCCCCACGCCCGGGCGACGTCACCGTCCCGGCCGCCGTAGTGGTAGGCCGCCACCATCAGCGCGGCGACCAGGCGCAGCCCGTCCAGGGCGCGCAGCCGGGTCTCCCGGCGTTTGGGCGGCCGCGGCGGTTCGGCCGGGGGAACCGCGTCGGCGGTCGGCGGGAGGACGGCGCGGACCACGGTGCCCGTCGGGTTCTCCCGGGTGTCCGCGGGCGTGTCGATCACAGGTTTCCCCTCGATGGGACTGGGCTGGGTCTCAGCACACTAGTCCGAGATCCGGGCGGGTTTACGCCTCGGACGCGACCCTTCGTCACCCTGTCCCCGGCCGTTCACCCAGGCTTCGTCTTGGCGTACACAACCTCATGGGGCCACCGCTACGGCCCCCGTGTAGGGAGCCCGGAAAACAGCGCGGGCCGGCTCCAGGGGAGCCGGCCCGGCGGTGTGTTCGCGTGTCCCCGTGGGTCAGCGGCTCACGGTCCGCTTCAGCAGCCGCGCGCGCCGCGCGACCCGGCGCACGGTCGCGTTGCGCGGGATGAACGCGAGCTGGGACGGTACCGCGCCGGGCAGCGCCAGCGAGGTGAGGCGCTTGCGCTTGAAGTAGCGCCAGCTGTGCGAGTCCAGGCGCCGGGTCAGATAGGCCTCGGCGGCCGGGCGCAGGTTCGGGTAGATCTTCGGCTGCATCGCGTAACCGACCGCCTGGACCAGCTCGTTCAGCGTCGCCACGGCCATGCCCGGACGCTGCTCGGCGACCGCCGCACGGTCCGACAGCTCGGGCAGCAGTGCGTCGACCACCGTCACCGGCACCCGGTTGCTGTTCTCGTACGGCGTCAGCCGGTCCAGCAGCGTGGCTGTGCCGACCCGGGCCACCGGGAGGCCGTAGAGCGCACTCGCGGTGAGCAGCGCCGTCGAGAAGCAGCCGACGACCAGGACGGGCCGCAGCCGCTGGTAGAGGACCTCGGCGAGGACCGGGGTGTCCAGGACCGTGAGGTCGGCGCCGAGCTTCCCGGCCTCCTCCTCCAGTGCGCGCGACCAGCGGGCCGGCGCCGAGGGGTGCGGCTTGAACACCACGCGGGTGTGGCCGAGTTGGACCACGCCGCGCAGCATCCGGACGTGCAGGTCCTCTTCCTCCTCGGCGGTGAGGATGTCGAGCGCGGAGAGGTACTGGCCGAGCAGCAGGGCGGGTTCGTCGGGGAGCGCGGGCAACTCCCCGGCGGTGTCGCCGAGTTCGGACAGCACCTTCACGAAGGCGTCGGTCGGCACGATCTCCGGCTCGACGCCGAACTCGGTGAGGAGCAGCGGGACCAGACCCGGGACCAGGTCCAGGTGGAGCAGGCGGTCCACCCGGGTGCCGACCAGCGGGTCGATCTTGTTGCGGGTCGGGCCGTAGCTCATCAGGCCGTCGGCGTAGACGGTGACGGGGGCGCCGGTGAAGATCTGACTGACGCCGAGCGCCGGGTTGACCTGGATCGACTCGACGACCAGTTCCACGTCGTCGTCGCCGAGGTTCCACAGGAGCCGCAGGTGGCGCTCCCACATCGGGACGTCGTCCAGGCGCGGGGCCCAACCGCCGGGGTGGAAGGGGGAGATGGTCTCGTTCCACGACAGCACGTCGTCGAAGCGTTCCCGCAGCCGGTCGAAGCCGGGTGCCTCGTCGAGGCCGGGTGTGGTCTCGGGGGTCGCCGCGTTGTTGCAGACCAGGAGGATGCGCCGGTCCGCCGGGCGGAAGCACTCGGAGTCGAGGGCGGCGGCGAGCGTGGCGGTGCCGTACAGCGTCGACGCCAGGAAGATCTGGGTGGTCACGCGGCGGCCCCCGCGGCGGCGGGACGGCGGCGCAGTCGGCGCAGCCTCGTCGCGCGCTGGATGTCCATGGAGTCGAGCGCCTCGTCCACCACGTCCTGCGGCATGCGCCGCAGCGCGACGGCGCTCATCGACTTCAGTTTTCTCGCCACCGCCGGCTCGAACCTTTCGATGGATCCCAGATGATGGGAAATGATTGCGCAATAGGTACGGACGGCCTTGGGGAGCAGTTTCGCCGCGTCCCGGTCCTGCGCCGTTTCCTCGATGACCTGGTCGAACGCGCGAATGAAATCGAGTTGGCGGACGTCCCCGATCTGGGTGAGCGAGGAGGCGACCCCGCGCCGGTAGAAGACACCGAGCAGGTTCACCGCGGCGAACGATTCCGCCTCCCGGTGCAGCTTCCAGATCCACGGCCGGTCCTCGGCCGTGCGCAGCCCGTCGGTGAAGTGCAGCAGGCCGCGGTCGACCAGCCGGCGGTGGTAGATCCCCGCCCAGGCGTACGCGTAGTCGACGGAGGTGGACCGGTCGGCGGGCAGGATCGCCTCGCGCGGATTCATCACGACCCCGCGCCGGCCGTGCGGCACACGGTTGATGGTGCGGGCCCGCGCGGTGCACTGGACATGGTCCGTGCGCACGAAGTCGCAGCCCAACTCCTCGATGGCGTCCACCAGTTGGGGGAAGTAGCCGGGGGCGAGCCAGTCGTCCCCGTCGAGAAACGTCAGGAACTCCCCCCGGGCCCTGTCGATCCCGGTGTTGCGCGCGGTCGCCAGTCCTCCGTTCTTCTCGTGTCGGACATGCACCGCTCCTGGCAGCTCGCGCTCCGCGCGCGCGAGAATGTCCGGTGTCCCGTCGCGCGAGCAGTCGTCGACGAGAATGAATTCGAAGTCCGCGCGCGCGTTCGCCCGCAGACTCTTGAGCGTGTCGGGCGCGTATTGCTGCACGTTGTAGAACGGCACGATGACGGAGAGCTTGACCACGCAGACGACGTTAGGGGGCGGCCCGTCATCCGTCTTTACCTTCACCTTGATATTGGATGAACGACACGTGGCGAACCTATGAAGCGGACAGGTTTTCGCGCTCCAGGCGCCCTGATTCGCCATTCGGCGGTGTGCTGTTAACCGTTTGTTGCCTTCGGGTTGGGCCGATCAACGGAATGGCTTCCTAGCGTCTTCGGTGTGCCAGCAAGTGCAACGCAGACCCTGCGAGTCGCCGTCCTCGCGGATTCCGACACCCGGTGGAAATGGGGTTCGCTCACCGCGAACCGTATTGCTCCGTCGAATTCGGACATCTCTTTGGACGGGTACCTTCTGCGGGGTCGTGCCACCCCAACAGCCCGCCAGCTGAAGGAAGTCGGCGTCACCGCCGACTCCCTCCGCGAGGTGACCGCCGTCGAGTTCCTGCGCGCCATGGAGAGGGAGCCGTACGACCTCCTCGTGCTCTCCCTCGTCGGCGGCGGGGTCCAGGCGATGCTGCACGGACTGGCCCGCGCCTGGGACGGGCGCACCGAGCGCCCCGTGGTCGTCACCGGCTATGTCGGTGTCGTCTACGAGAAGCTCACCGACGGCCTGCTGCTGCGGCACGGCGCGGACCTCGTGCTCGCCAACTCCCGCCAGGACGCGGACCGTTTCACGGCGGTCTACGACGGGGTCGGCGCCGACTCCTCGGCGGTCACCGAGGTCGCCCTGCCGTTCCTCGGCGGGGACGCCTACACCGGTGAGCGCGACCCGTACACGGTCGTCTTCGCCGTGCAGCCCTCGGTGCCCGACAACCGCCGGGACCGCGACTACCTGCTCAACCGGGCGATCCAGCACGCCCGTTTCCACCCGAACCGCGAGGTGCTGCTCAAGCTCCGCTCCAAGCCGGGCGAACACACCACGCACATCGAGGAGTTGCCCTACCAGAAGCTGGTCCAGGGCAAGGACCTCCCCGCCAACTTCAGCCTGGTGTACGGGCACATGGGCGACGTGCTCGACCGCACCGACCTCCTGGTCACCATCAGCTCGACGGCCGCCCTGGAGTCCCTGCACCGCCGTATCCCCACCGTCGTGCTGACCGACCTCGGCATCCGCGAGGGGCTCGGCAACCACCACTTCGTGGGCTCCGGGTGCCTCGCCTCCTGGGACCAGCTCGACGCCGGGTACAAGCCGGTGCCGGACGCGGAGTGGGTGGCCCGGCAGGGCGTCGCCGCCGAGGGGTCGTACGAGACGGCCTTCGACGCGGCCCGGGAGCGCATCGCCAAGCTGCTGGCCGGTGACGGGATGCCCGCGCTGACCCCGTACTACACGCCCGAGACCGCCCCCGGCTATCTGCCCGGCATCCTCGCCCGCCACCACCTCGGCCCGGACGGCACCCCGCTGCCCGGCGCCCCGGCCGCGGACAAGGCGCCCGGTCCCGTCCGGCAGATCGTGCGCCGGGCCGCGCGCGGCGCCTACCGCCACGGCGTGCAGCGCGTGGCGCCCGTCATCCGCCGGATGGGGGAGCTGTGAACGCCAGAGCCGCGAACGCCAAGACTTCCGCTCAAGGAGCACATCCCATGGGAGTAGAGCCCATGTCCAACTCGCAAGCAGGGCAAGGCGCTTCGGTGCGCCGGGTGCTCGCGGTGATCCCCGCGCGCGGCGGCTCCAAGGGCGTCCCCGCCAAGAACCTCGCCCCCGTCGGCGGAGTACCGCTGGTGGCCCGCGCGGTGCGTGAGTGCCGGGCCTCGCGGCTGGTGACGGACGTGGTCGTCTCCACCGACGACCAGGCCATCGCCGCCGCCGCCCGCCAGGCCGGCGCCGAGGTCGTGCTGCGGCCCGCCGCCATCGCCGGCGACACCGCGACCTCCGAGGCCGCCGTCCTGCACGCCATGGACGCCCACGAGGCGCTGCACGGCGCGGCCGTGGACGTGGTCCTGCTCGTGCAGTGCACCAGCCCCTTCATCGTCCGCGAGGACGTCGACGGCATCGTGAACGCGATCGTCGTGAACGGCGCCGACACCGCGCACACCGTCGCCCCCTTCCACGGCTTCGTGTGGCGCGACGCCGACGACGAGGCGACGACGGTCGTCGAGCCGACGCGCATGGGTGAGGTCGGGGGCGCCACGAAGGTCGCCAACCCGCCTGTCACCAGCGGCGGTTACGGCGTCAACCACGACAAGTCGTTCCGCCCGCGCCGCCAGGACCGCCCCCAGGACTTCCTGGAGACCGGCGCCGTCTACGGCATGGACGCGGCCGGCTTCCGCAAGGTCGGCCACCGCTTCTTCGGCCGCACGGAACTCGTCAGGACCGACCCCGCACGGGTGTTGGAGATCGACGATCCCCACGAGCTGGCCAGGGCAAGGGCGTTGGCGCCGCTCTTCGACGCCGACCGCCCCGGCTCGCTCCCGACCGCCGACGACATCGACGCGGTCGTACTCGACTTCGACGGCACCCAGACCGACGACAGGGTGCTGATCGATTCCGACGGACGGGAGTTCGTCTCCGTGCACCGCGGAGACGGCCTCGGCATCGCGGCCCTGCGCAAGACCGGGCTCAAGATGCTGATCCTGTCCTCGGAGCGGAACCCGGTCGTCGCCGCCCGGGCCCGGAAGCTCCAGCTCCCGGTCCTGCACGGCATCGACCGGAAGGACCTCGCACTCAAGCAGTGGTGCGAGGAGCAGGGCATCGCGCCGGAGCGCGTGCTCTACGTCGGCAACGACGTCAACGACCTCCCGTGCTTCGCCCTCGTGGGCTGGCCCGTGGCGGTCGCGAGCGCCCACGACGTCGTACGCGGCGCCGCACGCGCGGTCACCACCGTGCCCGGTGGCGACGGCGCTGTCCGAGAGATCGCCAGCTGGATCCTCGGCCCCTCTCTCGATTCCCTCACCAAGTAAGGAAACCCGCTGTCATGAGCAACAACTCCCGTCTGCGCCAGTTCGGTTCGAAGACCGCAGGCCCCGGCCACCCCGTCTACGTCGTCGGCGAGATCGGCATCAACCACAACGGTGAGCTGGAGAACGCCTTCAAGCTGATCGACGCCGCCGCCGAGGCCGGCTGCGACGCCGTCAAGTTCCAGAAGCGCACCCCGGAGATCTGCACCCCGCGCGACCAGTGGGACATCGAGCGCGACACCCCCTGGGGCCGCATGACCTACATCGACTACCGCCACCGCGTGGAGTTCGGCGAGGACGAGTACCGCCAGATCGACGAGTACGCCAAGTCGAAGAACATCGACTGGTTCGCCTCCCCGTGGGACACCGAGGCCGTCGCATTCCTGGAGAAGTTCGACGTCCCGGCCCACAAGGTCGCCTCCGCGTCGCTGACCGACGACGAGCTGCTCCGCTCCCTCCGCGCCACCGGCCGTACGGTCATCCTCTCCACCGGCATGTCGACGCCGAAGCAGATCCGCCACGCGGTCGAGGTCCTCGGCAGCGACAACATCCTGATGTGCCACGCCACTTCGACCTACCCGGCGGTGGCCGAGGAGCTCAACCTCCGCGTCATCAACACCCTCCAGGCCGAGTACCCGAACGTGCCGATCGGCTACTCCGGTCACGAGACGGGCCTGCAGACCACCCTCGCCGCGGTCGCGCTCGGCGCCGCCTTCGTCGAGCGGCACATCACCCTCGACCGCGCCATGTGGGGCTCGGACCAGGCCGCCTCCGTCGAGCCGCAGGGCCTGACCCGCCTCGTCCGCGACATCCGCACCATCGAGGCCTCCCTCGGCGACGGCGTCAAGAAGGTCTACGAGTCGGAGCTCGGCCCGATGAAGAAGCTGCGCCGCGTCAACGGCGTGGTGGCCGAGGCGGAGATCGCCGCGGCCGCGGGCGAGCCCGTCGCGGTCTGAGCCTGAACCATCAAGCGCCAGCGCCAGCGTCACTTACGGTCACGGGACGGTCGTACGACAATGAGCCCCCACGCCGGCACCGCCGGCCTCACCCCCCACACTCTCGCGTTCGTGGAGAGTCCGGTACAGCTTCTGAACGTGCTGGAGTGGGCGCACCTGCGTGCGCCCCGGGCCGAGGAGGCACCCGGCGGGGGGCTCACCCTCGTGGTCCTGTCACCGACCGACCCGATGACCCGCGGCCAGCTGCGCCGCATGGCCGACCTCGCCCGCGACGAGGGCCACACCGTGCGCTGGGAGGAGGCGCGGGGCGGACCCCTGGCCCCCTTCCAGACCATCGGCGGCCTCACCCGGCTCCTCCGCCGGGCGGACCGGATCGTCATGGGCGACCCGTTCTCGCGCTACGTACAACTGCTGCTGACCATCACCAAGGCACGCGACCTGGTGGTGGTCGACGACGGCACCGCGACGATGGAGTTCGTCGCCCAGCTCGCCAGTGGCGAACGCCTGGTCCGCTGGCACCGCAAGGGTGGGCGCCCCGGCCCCCGCGACCTGATCTTCGCCCCGGTCTCCTCGGCGGCCCGCCGCCGCCTGACCCCGAGCACCCGCCGCAAGGTGGAGATCTTCTCGTCGATGCCGATCGAGACGACCCCCGAGGGCGTCACGATCACGGCCAACGCCTTCGCCTGGACCCGGGCCACCTTCGGCCCGCCCCGCATCACCAAGGGTGCGGACCTGGTGGGCACGTCCCTGGTGGAAACGGGAGTCGTCGACAACGACCGCTACCTGGAGGCGGTGGCCACCCTCGCCAAGACCCACGGCGCCACCCGCTATTTCGCCCACCGCCGCGAAAGCACCGAGAAACTCCACCGGTTGGCGGTGGAGACAGGCCTGGAGATCGTCCGCCCGGACCTCCCTCTGGAACTGATCGCCCGCCGCGGCCCCATCGGCCGCACGATCCTGAGCTTCCCGTCGACGGTCGTGCACACGTTGCCGCTGGCGTTGGTGGGTACGGAGGTGCGAGTCGCGGTGTGCGACATCGACCCCGCGTGGCTGACGGAGAACGCCTCGCCCCGCGCGCAGGGGTTCCTGTCGGGGGTCACGGGGACGGCGCGGGATGTGCATCGGCTGTCGGCGGTGACGGCGGCGTAGTCGCGGAGGAAGAACCCTCTGCCACGGCTGCGTCACCCCGAGGATCACCGCTCTCGGCGATAAGGGTCCGCGTACGGCTCCAGGGACTGGCGGACCTCGTTCCGGACGGGGTTCATGAGCGGGCCGGGCGCGTAGTAGCGGGCACGGGCCTTGCCGTGGGGGACGAGCCAGCCACGAGCCACGAGTTCGCGGACGTCGCGGATGGCTTGCTGATCGCTGAGGTCGGCGTCCTGCTGGTAGACGGTGCGGCGGACCTTGGCGTCGGAGAAAGCGGGGAGAAGGGCGTAGACGACACGCTCGTCCAGACCGGTTGCTTCGACGGCCTCGACGAGGTGGGTCCAGGCGCGGGACATCACGTCGAAGCGCCGCTGTGCCTGCTGGGCCTGTCGGTGGTGGGCGGTCAGGCAGAACCGGATCCAGGGGCGGGTGTCCCGTTCGGGGCTCCAGCGCGGACCGCCCACATCCTGCAGGATCTGGTAGTAGGCGTAGGTGTTCTGGCCGCGGCCGAGCCACTCCTCGATCGAGGAGAACTCGGGCGGCATCAGGGCCTCGCGGGAGAAGACCAGCGTGGAGAGGGCGCGGGACATGCGTCCGTTGCCGTCCTTCCACGGATGGATCTTGACGAGGTTGAGGTGGGCCATGGAGGCGCGCACGTGGACCGGTGCGTCGCGATCCCCTTCATTGAGCCACTCGACGAACTCCCGCATCAGCGGCGGGACTTCGTCGTGGCCGGGTGCGGTGTAGGCGGGCACCAGGGGATCGTCGGGGCTGGTGACGTAGACGGGGCCGTCGCGCCAGCGGCCGGGACGCTTGTCGAGGTGGTGGCCCTGGAGCATGAAGTGCAGACCGTTGAGCAGCCCGGCGTCGTACCGGAAGTCGTCACCGGCGTCGGCGAGGGCCTGGATGTAGGTCATGCCCCGCTGGTAGCCCTCAAGCTCCGCGCGGGTCCGGTCCCCGGTCTCCAGGGGTTCCTCGCCGGACATGAGGGCTTCCACGTCGTCGACTGTCGCGGCATACCCCTCGATGGTGTTCGAGCCGGCGATCGCGCGGGCGGTGAGGTTGCGCCGCAGCTGCCGTGTCCACCGGGGAGTGGCCCGCAGCAGATGTCGGAGGGCGCGGCGCATGGTCTCGATCTCGTCGAGGGCGCGCAGGTCGTCGGCGTCCAGGGAGGGGGTCACGTACAGCATGACGCAATGACACTATGATTGTGTCATGCGGTCAAGCTCGACCCCGCAGCCTTGTGAGCCAGCGCGAAAGCCCGCCCCCACTTCTGCTGCCCCTGCGGCTCGACGCGGGCCTGGGCGTACAGGCTCAGGCCCGCGTCCGTGAGGTACGTGGCGATCTCGGCCGGGGTGCGGAAGTAGTAGTCGAGGGAGATGTCCTGGCCGTAGCGCTCGGTCATGTGGATGTGTTCGCCCTCCGAGGCCTGGAACGCGAGCAGGACGTAGCCGCCCGGCCGTAGGACCCGGTGGAACTCGGCGAGGACGCCGGGCAGGTCGGCGTCCGGGATGTGGATCGTGGAGTAGAGGGCGATCAGGCCGCCGAGGGTCGCGTCCGGTACGTCCAGGGATGTCATCGAGCCGACCCGGAACCGGAGTTGGGGATGCGCCTCGCGGGCCAGCGCCACCATGTGCGGGGAGAGGTCGATGCCGAAGGCCTGGAGGCCGAGGGCGTTCAGGCGCGCGGTCACGTAGCCGGGGCCGCTGCCGATGTCGGCCACCTGTGCCTCGCCCGCAGCCGCCGTACGGACGAGCTCGGCGAAGGCGGTCAGCAGGCCGGTCTCGACGGGGCCCTCACCCAGGCCGTCCGGATGCTCGGCGCCATAAGCCGGCGCGATCGCGTCGTAGGAGGAGCGGGTGGCCTCTATGAAGTCCGCGTTCGGAGCCGCGTTCGGGTCGGTCACGTCGGCGGACCCTACCAAGGGACGCGTCGGGTGACCGTGTCCGTGATGCGGACGGGGTGAGCCGTGCTGGGGTGAGGCGTGGTATCCCAGAAGGAGCAGGGAGTTTACCCATCTCCACTAGCGGCTATGCGGTCGGCGGTCAGATTTTCTTCGACTAACGGGTTGAACTTTTGTTGATCGAGGGTCAGTTGACCACCCGGGCGCCCTACCCTTCAGAGGGTGAAGCAATTGATGTCACCAGAGTCCGAGGCAGAGTCCGAGGCCGAATCCGTCGGGAATGTGCTTCCGGGCACCCTGTCGGAGACCTTGCGTGCCGAACTCGTCGCGTTCCGGCGGGACTTGCACATGCACCCCGAGCTGGGCAACCAGGAGTTCCGGACCACCGCGGCGATCAAGGCGCGGCTGGAACTGGCCGGTCTCGAACCCCGGGTCCTCGCCATGGGTACCGGGCTCGTCTGTGACATCGGACCCCGCGACACCGCCGTACCCATGCTCGCGCTGCGCGCCGACATCGACGCCCTGCCCATCCCGGACACGAAGAGTGAGTGCGCGTACCGCTCCACCGTGCCCGACCGCGCCCACGCCTGCGGCCACGACATCCACACCACCGTCGTGCTCGGCGCGGGCCTCGTGCTGGCCCGGCTGCACGAGCAGGGACTGCTGCCGCGTGCCGTACGGCTGCTCTTCCAGCCCGCCGAGGAGGTCCTGCCCGGCGGTGCCACCGACGCCATCGAGTGCGGGGTGCTGGACGGGGTCGGCCGGATCATCGCCGTGCACTGCGACCCCAAGGTCGACAGCGGGCGGATCGGGCTGCGCATCGGCCCCATCACCTCCGCCTGCGACCGGCTGGAGGTCTCCCTGGACGGCCCCGGCGGACACACCGCCCGGCCGCACCTCACCACCGACCTCGTCACCGCCGCCGCCCGCGTCGCCACCGACGTGCCCGCGATCGTCGCCCGAAGGATGGACGCGCGCAGCGGGGTCTCCGTGACCTGGGGGCGCATCGAGTCCGGCCACGCGCCCAACGTCATCCCGCAGCACGCCGAGCTGTCCGGCACCGTACGGTGTCTCGATCTCGACGCCTGGCGGCAGGCGCCCGACATCGTGCACGCGGCGATCGACGAGGTCGCCGGGCTGCACCGGGCCAAGTCCGCGATCACCTACGTGCGCGGGGTGCCGCCCGTCGTCAACGACGCGCTCGTCACCGAGCTGCTGCGGGACGCGATGACCGCGCGCCGCGGCCCGCTCTCCGTCGAGGACACCGAACAGAGCCTGGGCGGCGAGGACTTCTCCTGGTACCTGGAGCACGTGCCCGGCGCCATGGCCCGGCTCGGCGTGCGGACCCCGGGGGAGCGCACCGTACGGGATCTCCACCAGGGCGACTTCGACGCCGACGAGTCCGCGATCACGGTCGGCGTGGAGCTGTTCACCGCCGCCGCACTGATCGACGGCGCGATCTGAGCGGAACGCCTCGGCCCAGGTGGACGTAGGGGCGCCCGTTCGGTACCCCTACGTCCCCTTGTGTCACCCGGGTGTAACCACCGGCGCGTGAACGTAACGCGACGGCGGCACGATCCGGTAACGGCGAGGAGAAACACCGTTCCCCTCCTCGTCTACGCGCGTTACTGTGCGCGGAAATCGCCACAGAGGCGGCGGCTTGGGGAAGCGGTCCGGTGACGGTGCCGTGAGGACGAAGGAGTGCTTGCTGTGCGTCAGACAACTCGGAGGACGAAGTTCTCCCAAGCAGCGGTGGCCGTCACGGTCATCGCCCTCGCGGCCACCGCCTGCGGTAGCTCCAGCAAGGACGCCGACAAGGCGAGCGACACCTCGTCGTCCTCGTCCGGCAAGTACACCGGCAAGGGCATCGGCCTCGCCTACGACGTCGGCGGCAAGGGCGACCAGTCCTTCAACGACGCCGCGTACGCCGGTTTCCAGAAGGCCGAGAAGGAGTTCAAGCTCACCGGCCGCGACATCGAGCCGCAGGACAACGAGTCCGACGCGGACAAGGTGCAGCGCCTGGAGAGCCTGGCCACGGCCGGCTACAACCCGGTGATCGGTGTCGGCTTCGCCTACGCGCCCGCTGTCAAGGAGGCCGCGGCGAAGTTCCCGAACATCACCTTCGGCATCATCGACGACGAGCAGGACAAGGCCGCGAACGTGGCCGACCTCGTCTTCCACGAGGAGCAGTCCTCGTACCTGGCGGGCGTCGCCGCGGCCAAGGCGACCAAGAAGAACCACATCGGCTTCATCGGTGGCGTGGACGTCCCCCTCATCCACAAGTTTGAGGCCGGCTTCGACCAGGGCGCCAAGTCCGTCAACCCGAGCATCAAGATCGAGTCGCAGTACCTGACGCAGACCGCGGCCCAGGGCGGCTTCTCCAGCCCCGACAAGGGCAAGGACGCGGCGAGCGGCCAGATCGACGCGGGCGCGGACGTCATCTACGCCGCCGCCGGTCTCTCCGGCCAGGGCGTCATCTCCGAGGCCTCCGCCAAGGGCATCTGGGCCATCGGCGTGGACTCCGACCAGTACAACCAGAAGGCGCTCGCCAAGTACAAGGACGCCATCCTCGGCTCGGCCCTGAAGAACGTCGGCGGCGCCGTCTACGACCTGGTCAAGTCGGTCTACGAGGGCAAGCCCAAGACCGGCGTGATCCGCTACGGCCTCGACAACGACGGCGTCGGCTTCGCCGACTCCAACCCGAAGTACAAGGCGATGACCGCCGCCGTGGCCGCGGTGGACAAGGCCAAGGCGGACATCGTCTCGGGCAAGATCACCGTCAACACCAAGTAGTACGACCCGCTACGACTAGCCCCTCCGGGCATCGTTGCAGCCGGACGCCCCTTGCCTCCCGCAAGGGGCGTCCGGCTGTCCGTACGCTGGCCACCATCTGTGGCCACAGCTCTATAACGGACCGGACAGATGGGGTTTTCCGTCTGGTCTACGCGCGTTACGCTGCGGCGGAACCAGCGCCTGGTTTGGGCGCTTGCACGAAGGAGTCTCGTTCCATGCGCCGGGTGTCCCGAATCGCGGTTGCAGGCGTTGCAACCGCAGCTCTTGCAGTAACCGTCTCCGCCTGTGGCAGCTCGTCCAACGAGTCCACGACCAGCAGCAGCAGCTCCGGCACGTCCAAGGGAATCGGCCTTGCCTACGACGTCGGCGGCAAGGGCGACCAGTCCTTCAACGACGCCGCGTACGCGGGTCTCCAGAAGGCCGAGAAGGACCTCGGTGTCAGCGGCCGTGACGTCGAGCCGCAGGACAACGAGTCCGACGCGGACAAGACGCAGCGCCTGGAGACGCTCGCCAGGTCCGGCTACAACCCGGTGATCGGTGTCGGCTTCGCCTACGCCCCCGCCGTCAAGGAAGCCGCCGCGAAGTTCCCGAAGACCACCTTCGGCATCATCGACGACAACACCATCACGGCCTCGAACGTCGCCGACATGGTCTTCCACGAGGAGCAGTCCTCGTACCTGGCCGGCGTCACCGCCGCGCTGACCACGAAGTCGAACACGGTCGGCTTCGTCGGCGGCGTGGACGTCCCGCTGATCCACAAGTTCGAGGCGGGCTTCGAGCAGGGCGTCAAGGACACCAAGAAGGGCGTCACGGTCAAGGCGCAGTACCTGACCCAGACCCCCGCCCAGGGCGGCTTCTCCAGCCCCGACAAGGGCGAGGCCGCCGCCGACGGTCAGATCGAGGCCGGCGCGGACGTGGTCTACGCCGCCGCCGGTCTCTCCGGCCAGGGCGTCATCAAGTCCGCCGCCGCGCACAAGGTGTGGGCGATCGGTGTCGACTCCGACCAGTACAACCAGGCCGCGCTGGCCAAGTACAAGCCGTACATCCTCACCTCGGCGCTGAAGAACGTCGCGGGCGCGGTCTACGACCTCTCCAAGTCCGTCATCAAGGACAAGAAGCCCCTGAGCGGCGAGATCCGCGGCTCGCTGAGCAACGGCGCGGTCGGCCTGGCCGACTCGAACCCGACCTTCAAGAACAACGCCACCCTCCAGGCCGCGCTCGCGAAGGCCGAGGCGGGCATCAAGGACGGCTCGATCAAGGTCAAGACCTCCTGAACGGTCGGTTCTAGGCCAGTCACGACCATGGCCAAAAGAGCGCTGTAATGACAGCGTTACGGCCACGGAACGGGGTGTGGGGAGGATGTCTCTCCACGCGCCCCTGCCGTCGATCTCCCGCCTGCCGCGCGACGCCTGGCACGCACGCTCGCCGCGTTGCCGAAACGCCCACGTGGCTCCGCCACGAGGACGCTTCGGCGCCTTGCGATCGCACGCACCAGACGCCGCGCGGCCCGCCCTCCGGGCGGACGACGGGAGATCGACGGCAGGGACGCACCCCGTTCGCGCGGCAGAATGCTCGGAACGGATCGGATGCCAGACAGAAAACGATCAGGTCCGGGCACTATTTAAAGCAGGGGCGCTACGCGCGTAGAGAGGCCCCTTTCCACGAGGAGAGTTCGCCATCGACGCGTCCAGCAACCCTCCACTCGGCGATCAGTCGACGATCGCGGTCGAGCTGGTGGGGATCACCAAGCGATTCCCGGGTGTCGTCGCCAACAGCGACATCCGCCTCAGTGTCCGCAAAGGCACCGTGCACGCCCTGGTCGGCGAGAACGGCGCCGGCAAGTCGACCCTGATGAAGATCCTCTACGGCATGCAGAAGCCGGACGAGGGCACCATCGCCGTCGACGGCGAGCTCGTCACCTTCTCGTCCCCCGCCGACGCCATCGCCCGCGGCATCGGCATGGTCCACCAGCACTTCATGCTCGCCGACAACCTCACCGTCCTGGAGAACGTCGTCCTGGGCAGCGAGAAGCTGCACGGCATCGGCGGCGGCGCCCGCAAGAAGATCAAGGAGATCTCCGACCGCTACGGCCTGAACGTCCGCCCGGACGTCCTCGTCGAGAACCTCGGCGTCGCCGAGCGCCAGCGCGTCGAGATCCTCAAGGTCCTCTACCGCGGCGCCCGCACCCTGATCCTGGACGAGCCCACCGCCGTCCTGGTGCCGCAGGAGGTCGACGCCCTCTTCAGCAACCTGCGCGAGCTGAAGTCCGAGGGCCTCGCGGTCATCTTCATCTCGCACAAGCTCGGCGAGGTCCTCTCCGTCGCCGACGAGATCACCGTCATCCGGCGCGGCACCACCGTCGGCACGGCCGTCCCCTCCGCGACAACGCCCCGCCAGCTCGCCGAGATGATGGTCGGCAGCGAACTCCCCACCCCCGAGACGGCGGAGTCCACGGTCACCGACACCCCGGTCGTCGAGGTCAAGGGCCTCACCGTCTACGCGGCCGGCGGCGCCTCCCTGGGCGCCGAGTCCGAGCCCACCGCAGGCGGGCTCCTCGGCGACCTCGCCCCCGCGACCGGCACCGCCAAGCGCGTCCTGGACGACGTCACCTTCACCATCCACGCCGGTGAGGTCATGGGCATCGCCGGCGTCGAGGGCAACGGCCAGACGGAACTGATCGACGCGCTGATCGGCCTGAAGAACGCCGACTCCGGCTCCATCGGCTTCCTCGGCGACGACATCACCCCCTGGGCCACCCGCAAGCGCCGCGAACAGGGCATCGGCTACATCCCCGAGGACCGCCACCGCCACGGCCTCCTCCTGGAAGCCCCGCTCTGGGAGAACCGCATCCTCGGCCACGTCACCGAGAAGCCCAACTCGCGCGGTCGCCGGGGCCTCTGGCTCGACATCAAGGGCGCCCAGGCCGACACCCGCCGGATCGTCGAGGAGTACGACGTCCGCACCCCCGGCATCGACGTCACCGCCGCCTCCCTCTCCGGCGGCAACCAGCAGAAGCTGATCGTCGGCCGCGAGATGAGCCACAAGCCGAAGTTCCTGATCGCCGCCCACCCCACCCGCGGGGTGGACGTCGGCGCGCAGGCCGCGATCTGGGACCAGATCCGCGAGGCCCGCCGCGAGGGCCTGGCCGTGCTGCTCATCTCCGCCGACCTGGACGAACTGATCGGCCTGTCGGACACCCTGCGCGTGATCTACGACGGCAGGCTGGTCGCCGACGCAGACCCGGCCACCGTCACACCGGAGGAGCTCGGCTCGGCCATGACCGGCGCCGCGACCGGTCACCTCGAACACGTCGAGGAAGAAGCAGACGGCGCGGAGAGCACCGTAGAAAACGGCGCGGACAGCACCGTAGAAAACGCGGACGACACCGCCGCCCCGGAGGACGAGGCCCGATGAAGAAGTTCGACAAGGAGCGCGTGCTCCTCGCCGTGGCCGGACCGGTCATGGCGCTGGTCGCCGCGATCCTGCTGACCTCGGTCGTACTGCTCGCCTCGGGCAAGAACCCGATCGAGCCGTACAACCTGATGCTCCAGCAGATCGGGTACTCCGACGTCCAGGTGCTGATCATCAACCAGGCGTCGATGTACTACATCGCCGCCCTGGCGGTCGCCCTCGGCTTCCGGATGAACCTGTTCAACATCGGCGTCGACGGCCAGTACCGCCTCGGCGCCGTGATGACCGCGGTCGTCGGCGCGCACGTAGCGCTCCCGGCCGTCCTCCAGGTGCCGCTGCTGCTCCTGGTCGCCGTCCTCACCGGCGCCTTCTGGGCCGGCATCGCGGGTGTCCTCAAGGTCACCCGCGGGGTCAGCGAGGTCGTCGCCACGATCATGCTGAACGCGATCGCCACCAGCCTGATCCTCTACCTCACGCAGACCAACACCTGGGGCGTGCAGGTCGGCAACAACATGACGACCGGCATCATGAAGAAGTCCGGCTGGATCCCGGGCATCGACCTGGGCTCGGACGTCGGCGAGATCTACGGCCTGGTCTTCCTCGCCGCGATCATGGGCGTTCTGTACTGGCTCGTCCTCAACCGCACCCGCTTCGGCTTCGACCTGCGCGCCACCGGCGAGTCCGAGTCCGCCGCCGCGGCCTCCGGCGTCGACGCCAAGCGCATGACCCTCACCGCGATGCTGATCTCCGGCGGGGTCGCCGGCCTCGCCGGTCTGCCGCTGCTCCTCGGCGACAGCCACACCTACAGCCTCACCTTCCCCGAGGGCCTCGGCTTCACCGCCATCGGCATCGCCCTGCTGGGCCGCAACAACCCCGGCGGCATCGCGCTGGCCGCCCTCCTCTGGGCCTTCCTCGACAAGGCGTCGCCCGCCCTGGACTACGCGACCCCGGTCGCGTACCAGAAGGAGATCGCGACGATCATGCAGGGCCTGATCGTCTTCGCGGTCGTCATCTCGTACGAGGTCGTCCGCACCTGGGGCCTGCGCCGCCAGCAGAAGCTCGTCGGCGAGGAACTCGCCGCTGCCGCCCGCAACAACTCCGAGAAGAAGGAGGTGGCGGCCCGATGAGTACCGCGACCATCGCCAAGCCGCAGGCGCAGCAGCCCGGCAAGGGCGGCCGCCGTTTCTCGCTCCCCGTGCTCCTGCTGATCATCGCGGGCGCCCTGATCCTCACCTCGCTGGTCCGCGTGATCACCGGCGCGGACGGCATCACCTCCACCGGCCAGATGTCCACGGCCCTCCGGGCAGCGGTACCGATCGGCCTCGCCGGTCTCGGCGGCCTCTGGGCCGAGCGCGCGGGCGTCGTCAACATCGGCCTCGAAGGCATGATGATCCTCGGCACCTGGTTCGGCGCCTGGGCCGGCTACCAGTGGGGCCCGTGGGTCGGCATCGTCTTCGGCATCATCGGCGGCTGCCTCGGCGCCCTGCTGCACGCGATCGCCACGGTGACGTTCAACGTCAACCACATCGTCTCCGGTGTCGCCATCAACATCCTGGCGCTGGGCACCACCCGTTACCTCTCGAAGTTCACCTTCGCCAACACCGAGCAGGGCTCCGCCAAGCAGTCCCCGCCGATCGACTCGCTCGGCACCTTCGACATCCCGGGCCTCTCCACCTGGCTGGACAAGCTCAACGAGAAGCACTGGTTCCTGCTCTCGGACATCGCGGGCCTCATCGGCGGCCTGATCACCGACCTCTCCCCGCTCACCGTCATCGCGGTGGCCCTCGTCCCGGCCACCTGGTGGGTCCTGTGGCGCACCGCCTTCGGCCTGCGCCTGCGCTCCTGCGGCGAGAACCCGGTGGCCGCCGAGTCCCTCGGCGTCAACGTCTACAAGTACAAGTACATCGCCGTGATCATCTCCGGCGGCTTCGCCGGCCTCGGCGGCGCCTTCCTGTCGATCGTCGCGTCCAACGTCTACCTCGACGGCCAGACCGGCGGCCGCGGCTACATCGGCCTCGCCTCGATGATCTTCGGCAACTGGATGCCGGGCGGACTCGCCCTCGGCGCGGGCCTGTTCGGCTACACCGACAGCCTCAACCTGCGCGGCGGCTCCACCAACGTCCACGCCCTGATCCTGCTGATCGGCTTCCTGCTGGTCGCCGGCTGCGCGTACATGGTCTGGAAGAAGCGCTACGTCCCCGCCGTCGTCACGGCTGTCATCGCGGCCCTGATGTTCGTCTGGTACGCCACCACCGACGACGTCCCGACCCAACTCGTCGGGGCCAGCCCCTACATCGTCACCCTGCTGGTGCTCTCGCTGTCCGCGCAGCACCTGCGGATGCCGAAGGCGGACGGCCTGCCGTACCGGAAGGGACAGGGCAAGTGACCTCGCCCACCGTCGAGTTGGCCGTCGACTGGGACGAGCTGCGGGCGGAGGCGCGGGAGGCGATGTCCCACGCGTACGCGCCGTACTCGGGCTATCCCGTAGGGGTGGCCGCCCGGGTCGACGACGGCCGCACGGTCTCCGGCTGCAACGTGGAGAACGCGTCGTACGGCCTCGGCCTGTGCGCCGAGTGCGGGCTGGTCTCCAACCTCCAGCGCACCGGCGGTGGCCGGCTGACGCACTTCACCTGCGTCGACGGCAAGGGCGACATCCTCGTCCCGTGCGGCCGCTGCCGGCAGCTGCTGTACGAGTTCGGCGGCCCCGGCCTGCTGGTGGAGACACCGGCGGGCATCCTGCCGCTCTCGGAGATGCTCCCGCAGGCCTTCGGGCCGGACCATCTCACCAGGTAACTCCCGTGCGGCCCCGCTGAGTTGGGCATCGAGGCAACTCGTCGACTCCCTCAGCGGGGCCGCGCATTTTCTGAACGTTCGGAAGGAAAGCCAAGCCATGGCGCAAGTCTCGATGGATGCCATCTCCGTCATCCGCACCAAGCGGGACCGCGGTGAACTGAGCGACGAGCAGATCGACTGGGTCATCGACGCGTACACCCGCGGGGAGGTGGCCGACTACCAGATGGCCGCCCTCAACATGGCGATCCTCCTCAACGGCATGAACCGCCGCGAGATCGCCACCTGGACCGCCGCGATGATCGCCTCCGGCGAGCGCATGGACTTCTCGTCCCTCTCCCGCCCGACGGCCGACAAGCACTCGACGGGCGGCGTCGGCGACAAGATCACGCTCCCCCTGGCCCCGCTGGTCGCGGCCTGCGGCGCGGCGGTTCCGCAGTTGTCGGGCCGAGGCCTGGGCCACACGGGCGGCACCTTGGACAAGCTGGAGTCGATCCCCGGCTGGCGCGCGCTGCTCTCCAACGAGGAGATGCTGTCGGTCCTGGAGACCACGGGCGCGGTGATCTGCGCGGCGGGCGACGGCCTGGCCCCGGCCGACAAGAAGCTGTACGCACTCCGCGATGTCACCGGCACGGTGGAGGCAATCCCGCTGATCGCCTCCTCGATCATGTCGAAGAAGATCGCCGAGGGCACGGGCTCGCTGGTCCTGGACGTGAAGGTCGGCACGGGCGCGTTCATGAAGACGATCGAGGACGCGCGGGAGTTGGCGTCGACGATGGTGGGCCTGGGCACGGACCACGGCGTCCGGACGGTAGCGCTGCTGACGGACATGTCGACCCCGCTGGGCCTGACGGCAGGCAACGCGCTGGAGGTCCGCGAATCGGTGGAGGTCCTGGCAGGCGGCGGCCCCTCCGACGTTGTCGAACTGACCATCGCCCTGGCCCGAGAGATGCTCGACGCGGCCGGCGTGAAGGACGCCGACCCGGCGAAGGCCCTGGCCGACGGCTCCGCGATGGACGTCTGGCGCCGGATGATCGCGGCGCAGGGCGGCGACCCGGACGCGGAACTGCCGGTGGCCCGCGAGCAGCACGTGCTGACGGCCCCCACCTCCGGTGTCCTCACCCGCCTGGACGCCTACGACATCGGCATCGCCGCGTGGCGCCTCGGCGCGGGGCGTGCGCGCAAGGAGGACCCGGTCCAGGCGGGCGCGGGTGTGGAGATGCACGCCAAGCCGGGAGACGTGGTGACAGCGGGCCAGCCCCTGTTGACCCTGCACACGGACACACCCGAGCGCTTCGAATACGCCCTGGAGGCGGCGAAGGGTTCCTACGACATCGGCGCTACGGGGGCTGAGTTCACGGCTTCGCCGGTGGTGCTGGAGCGCATCGCCTGATCGGCGGTCGCCGGTTCGTCACGCGAGAGGGGCTGGGCCTTCGAGGGCTCCGGCCCCTTTCGCTCTGCCTGGGGGAAGCGGGCTGAGGCTTGCAAGTCCCAGCCCCCTCACGGCTTTTCAGGGACGCGGGACCGAGCCTTCTCAGGCCCCGGCTGCTCGAAGTTTCCAGGGGCGGAGCTGGTACTTGCTCGTGGCCGGGTGACGGGTGCCGGGTGCCGGGTGCCGGGTGACGGGTGACGGCTTTTAGGCGCGTGGCGCGTGGCGCGTGGCGCGTGGGGCGTGGGGCGTGGGGCGTGGCGCGTGGCGCGTGGCGCGTGGGGCGAGGGGCGTGGGGCGTGGCGCGAGGGGCGTGGGGCGTGAGGCGAGGGGCGCGAGGAGTGAGGTGCGCGGGGTGAGGCGTGAGGGCGCGGGGCGAGGCGCGAGGCGCGCGCGAAGGGGGCGAGGCGCGAAGGGGCTGGGTTCTCGAATCCCGGGCCCCTGCCTCTTTTAGGGGCGCGGGGAACTGCGCGACCAGCCACAGCGCACCCGCAGACAAACAACAACCGCACCTACCCGAGCAGCGCAGCGATCCCCACCAACACCGGCACCGACAACACCGTCGACAGCAGGATCGAATCCCGGGCCAACCCCTCACCCACCCGGTACCGGCTCGCGTACGTGTACAGATTCTGCGCAGCGGGCAACGCCGAGGTCACCACCACGTCGAGCAACGCAGCCCCGTGAATCCCGAACACCCACACCGCCAGCGCCCACGCGATCACCGGCTGCCCCACGACCTTCAACCCGACCGACAGCAGCACCGGTTGACGATCCGCCCCCCGCCCCGGCATCTGGCTGCCCCGCAACGAAATCCCGAACCCGATCAGAACCGCCGGCACAGCCATGTTCCCGATCAGCGTGAGGGGTTCCATCACCGGGTCCGGCACATGAACCCGGCTCGCCGCCACGGCAACCCCCGCAAGCGACCCCACCGCGATCGGATTCCGCAACGGCGTGAGCAGCCGTAGCCACAAGGGCCCCTTCTCGCCCGCCCCCGACAGATCGAGGACCGTCAACGCGAGCGGGCTCACCACCACGAGCTGGAACAACATCACCGGCGCCACGAGCGACGCATTGCCGAGGACGTACACCGAGATCGGGATGCCGAGGTTGCCGGAGTTGACGTAACTCGAACAGAGCGCCCCGATCGTCGTACGGCCGATGCCCCAGCCCCGTACGACCCCCGCTGCCACGAACAGCCCCGCCACCGCCGCCGTGCTCAGCACCGTCACGAGCAGTCCGCCGGAGAAGATCACCGACAGGTCGGCCCGCGCGAGGGTCGTGAACAGCAGCGCCGGGGACGCGACGTTGAAGGCCAGCTTGGTCAGGACGTCCCGCCCGTGTTCGCCGAGGGAACCGCGCACGCCGATCAGATAGCCGACCGCGATGACCACACCGATCACCGCGAACCCGGTCAGCACCCCCTGCACGACATCCCCTCGGCAGCGACTTCGGCGCGCGGGAGGGCGTCGGGTATCCAGGGCGGGGCTGATCCGTGGGGCATACAGCAAATCTAGGCGGTCGCCCCCGATGAGTTACGACCGCCCACCCGGTCTACCGATCGTGGACGCCAAGACACCCGCTGTACTCGTGCCGGCCCGCCCCGTCACCCGTGACGAGGTGGCGGGGCTGTGCGCCGAGGTACGGGCACTGCTGGAGGCGACGACCGGTGCCGGAGCGGTCCTGGTCGAGATCGAGGTCGTGGGGCCAGGCCCCCCGGGGCTCGGTACCGTCGACCTCCTGGCCCGCCTCGCGCTGACCGCCCGCCGGGCCGGTGGCCGGATCAGACTGCGCGACCCCGCCCCCGAACTACGCGCCCTCCTCGATCTCGTCGGACTCCGCGTCGAGATGGAGGGGCAGGTCGAACAGCGGGAACCAGCGCTTCGTGTCCAGGAAGAAGTGGAACCCGGTGAGCCCGCCGTCTGAGATCTCCAGGATCTGGACCGCCCAGGGCGCGTAACCACCCGCCTCGGGGTCCGGCTTGTACTGGGCGAAGCCCGGCAGACCGTTCACCTGGACCGGGATCAGGCGGGAGCCCTCGCAGGCGGAACCGATCGTCGTCATGAAGCCCGTGATGTCGTCGTGGCCGGTCAGCCACAGGTCGAACGGCGGCATCGTCATGATGGCGTCCTCGTGCAGCAGCGCGGTGAGCGCGGCCATGTCGTAGCCCTCGAAGGCGGCGACGTACCGCTCAAGAAGCTTGCGCTGCTCCTCGTCCAGCGGGTCGGAGACGGCGGCGTCGGCCGCCTTGTCGTCCCGCTCGGCGAGGGTCGCCCGGGCCCGCTGCAACGCGCTGTTGACCGACGCGACCGAGGTGTCGAGCAGCTCGGCCACCTCGTTCGCCCGCCAGGCCAGTACCTCGCGCAGGATCAGCACCGCCCGTTGTTTGGGCGGGAGTTGCTGCAGGGCGGCCATGAACGCGAGCCGTACGGACTCCTTGGCCACGGCCGCCTCCGCGGGGTCTGCGACGGTCGGCAGCACGCGCGCGTCCGGCATCGGCTCCAGCCAGGTGTTGTCCGCGCGGGGCGACAGCGCGGCCTGCGCGAGAGGGGTGGAGTCGCTGAGATCGACGGGCCGTGCCCGCTTGTTGCCTGCGGCCAGCATGTCCAGGCAGACGTTGGTCGCGATCCGGTACAGCCAGGACCGCAGACTCGACCGCCCCTCGAACTTCTCGTAGTTCCGCCAGGCGCGGACCATCGTGTCCTGTACGGCGTCCTCGGCCTCGAAGGAGGAGCCGAGCATCCGGTAGCAGTACCCGGTCAGCTCGACGCGGTGCTTCTCCAGCCTGACATCGAGGTCGTCCGTCGTAGTCACAACGCTGTCACTCATGGTCTCGCCCACCCACCCCTGTGGCCGTTCTTCCCTTACCCCGAAACGTAGCGCAGCCCACTGACAATGGCGCGAGGAGTGAATGAACGTGCAGCTCAGAGCGATTACAGGTCACCCGGTATTGATGCGAGCGTCACTGGGGATCGATGCGGGCGCCCTCTCAGGCAGCCGCCGCCCCAACCCCCCGCCGCTCCACCCGAGCGGCCCGCGACCCCAGCACAGTGATCGTCACAACCCCGACCACCGCCAGCACCCCCACACCCACCGTCCCGGCCCAGCCCCCCGCGTGGAACGCCATCGCGCCGACCGTGCTGCCGGTGCTGGAGCCGATGTAGTACGCGGACTGGTAGAGAGCGGAGGCCTGCGCGCGCCCCGTCGTCGCCGTCTTGCTGACCGCCGAGGACGCGACCGCGTGCCCCGCGAAGAAGCCGGCCGTGATGAGGACCAGGCCGAGCAGCACCAGGGGAAGCGAGTCGGCGAGGGAGACCAGCAGACCCGCCGCCGTCGTACCGCCCGCCAGGTACAAGGCACCCCGGCGCCCCAGCCGGCCCACCAGCCGCCCCGCCGTGGACGCCGACACGGTCCCCACCAGATACACGAGGAAGATCGAGCCGATGATGCCCTGCGGGAGGGAGAAGGGGGCCTCGGTGAGGCGGTAGCCGATGACCGTGTAGACGCCGCCGAAGACCGTCATGAACAGGGCGCCGATCGCGTACAGCCGGCACAGCAGCGGGTTCGCGAGGTGGTCGCGGACCGTGCGGGCCAGCACGCGCGGGCGCAGCGAACCCGGCGTGAAGTGCTGAGGGGCGGGGAGCAGGAGGCGGAAGGCGACCGCGCAGCCGACCGCGATCGCACCGATCACCGCCACCGCGACCCGCCAGCCCCACTCCTGCGCGACCCACCCGGTGATGACCCGGCCGCTCATCCCGCCGACACTGTTGCCCGCCACGAACAGCCCGATCGCCGTGACCAGCGCCTTCGGCCGGACCTCCTCCGCCAGATACGCCGTCGCCGAGGCCGGCAGCCCGGCCAGCGCGGCCCCCTGAAGGAACCGCAACGCCACCAACGCGCCCAGCGACGGCGCGAACGGCACCAGCACCCCGAGGCTCACCGCGACCACCAACGACGCCGTCATGACCGTACGACGTCCAAAACGCTCCGACAGCGCGCTCATCGGCAGGACGAACAACGCGAGCCCACCCGTCGCCGCCGCCACCGTCCAGCTCGCCGCACTCGCCGACACGTCGAAACCGGAGGAGATCAGCGGCAGCAGCGCCTGCGTGGAGTAGAGGAGCGCGAAGGTCGCCATGCCCGCGAGGAACAGCGCGAAGCTCATACGGCGATAGCCGGGACCACCCGGCGTCAGCCGCGAGTCGGAGGCGGAGTCGGAGGCGGAGTCGGGGACAGGGCTGGCGGCGGCCACGATCGTGGACGCCCCGGTGTCGGCGGGAGACATGCTTCGAAGTTACGTACGGCCCCGCTCATCCGTCCAATGCACGGAAACGCCATAATCGTTCCCATGGTGCATCAGTACAGCTCACAGGCTCACCTGTCACCGTCCGGTGACACAGAAGACATCGTCGCGCTCCTCGCGCCCCGCCTCGCTTACTTCGCCGGCGTCGCCCGCACCGAACACGTCACCCGGGCCGCGCAGGAGATGCGGGTCCCGCAGTCCACCCTGTCGCGGGCGATGGTCCGCCTCGAACAGGACCTGGGCGTCGACCTGTTCGCCCGCAGGGGCCGCACGGTGTCGTTGACCCCCGCCGGCCGCACCTTCCTCACCTCGGTCGACCGCGCCCTCGCCGAAATCGAGAAGGCCGCCGACGAGGTCCGCGCCGACGCCGACCCCGCCACCGGCAAGGTCGCCTTCGGCTTCCTCCACACTCTCGGCTCCGAAACCGTCCCCGGCCTCATCCGGGCCTTCCGCGCCGACCACCCCCGCGTCCGCTTCAGCCTCGTCCAGAACTACGGCGAGGCCATGCTGGAGCGGTTGCGCGCGGGCGAGCTGGACCTGTGTCTCCTGACCTCCCCGACCCTCGACGCCCCCGACGTCGTCGCCCACCGCCTCGACGTACAGAAGCTCCGCCTCGTCGTCCCGGCCGACCACCGCCTGGCCACCCGCAAGCGCATCCGCCTCGCGGAAGCAGCCGACGAGACCTTCGTGACCCTGGAACCCGGCTACGGCCTCCGCAGCATCACCGACGCCGTCTGCAAGGAGGCCGGCTTCCGCCCGAAGATCGCCTTCGAGGGAGAGGAGGCCGAGACCCTGCGGGGCCTGGTGGCAGCGGGCCTGGGGGTCGCCCTCCTGCCCCCACCGGCCGTACCCCGTCCGGGAGTCGCGGAGCTGACGGTCACGGCTCCAAGGGCCGTGAGGGAGATCGGCGTGGCTTGGCTGGACGGCCACCCGGACACACCCCCGGTGGCAGCCTTCAAGCGGTTCCTCCTGTCAAGAAGGGGCAACTTGCTCCCAACGTAAGGGTGTTCCTCTCAGCGGTCGGCTCCGGAAGTCCTTCGGGGGTTGACCCTCGACTTGGTGGAGGGCCCAGAGTCCCGGGTGTGGAGAGCGAGATGCGCAGTATTGGTGAGATGGCTCGGGACAGTGGACTGAGCGTGAGCGCCCTGCGGTTCTACGACGGTGCCGGCGTGCTGGTCCCGGCCTGGGTGGATCCGGTGAGCGGCTATCGCTGGTACGGCCCCGAGCAGCTTGACGAGGCCCGGTTGCTGGCCCGGCTGCGCCGGGCCGGTATGGCATTGGCGGACATCCGGCTGGTGCTGGCCGGCTGGTCCAGTGAGGACACCGACCTGGTGCGGAAGCTGCTTCAGGCGCATCTGCGCCGTCTTGAACTGGGGCTGTCCGATGCCCGCATCGAGTTCTCCATGGTCCGAGCGCTACTCGAACGCAGGGAGAATCCCATGGCTTTGTTCCGCACCGACACCACCGTCCGATTGGCTCTCTCCGCGCCTGAGTTGGCCGCGGCGTTGGACGCGGTCCGCTTCGCCGCCAGTACCGACCCGGAGCTGCCGATGCTCGGCGGTGTCCTGTTCGACATCCAGGGTGAGACGCTCCGTGTCGTGGCCACCGACCGGTACCGGATGGCCGTCGCGCAAGCCGGTACCACCGGGCATGGCGGGCCCCGTGCGCAGGTCATCGTGCCGTCCCCACTCGCCGACGCGATGCGGGCGCTGCTGAGTGACGACGCATCCGTCCAGCTCACTGTGGACGGTGACCGCGTGGTCTTGGAGGCAGGGGACCGTCAGGCGGCTGGTCAGTGTCTCAACCACGACTTTCCTGACTACCGGCGCCTTGTCCGCCTGCCGGCCGGGCACCGTGCCCTCGTCGACGTCCCGGCTTTCCGGGCGGCGGTGGAAACCGGCTCCGTCCGCGTCGGCGAGGTGCGCGAGCAGGACGGCGTGTCCTGTGACCTCAGCGTGCTCAAGGTGACGGGCGACGGCACGGTCTGCGTCTGTGCGGACGGTGACGACGGCCAGGGCGACATCGCCGTCAATCGCGAGTTCCTGCTGCATGCACTCGCCGCCGGAGCCCGGGACCGACTGATTCTGGAGTTCGGTGCCGCTACGGCACCCCTGGCGATCCGCCGGACCGACACCGAGGGCACCTTTTCGATACTGATGCCTGTCCGCCTGGAGAATTGACCGGTCTGCTCCGGAAGTCTTTCGAGGGTCGGCTCTGGTGCCGGGTGCCGGGTGGCGTTGGTCGGACGCCCGAGGTGGCGAGGTGGAGGGCGAAGTCGCAGGTGGTTACGGAGCCGCCGTAGCGCGGGCGCATGAGCTTGATGCTTCTGCCGGCGGCCGGGCGGGGCCAAGAAGACGGCTTGGTGCTCCAGCCGTGGATCGCCGGTTCGACGTCCGACCGACCGCGCCTATGGGTGCGTGTCCGTGATCGCGATGACCCCGTCGAGGCGGTCCAGGGCAGCCTGCATGTCGTCGATCTTGGCCTGGATGCGGTCCCGCTCGGCGCGCAGCATGGCTCGTTGATCTGCGTCGGTGTGCCCGGAGTCCCAGCACGGAAGGAGTTCCATGATCCTTCGGCTGGTCAGGCCGGCGGCGAACATCTGCTGGAAGAAACGGATCAGGGCGACGGCATCCTGCCGGTAGAGGCGCTGGCCGGATGGGCTGCGCTCCGCGATGAGCAGCCCCTGCTGCTCGTAGTAGCGCACGGCGCGTACCGAGACGCCGGCGCCCCGCGCCACCTCGCCGATGCGGATCAGTCGCCCGGTCGCGGCCTCTGTGACGGTCATGGTGATTCCTCTCGCCCCGGCCCTGACGACCACACTTGCCTCTGACGTCAGCGTCAGGTTCTAGCGTACCGGGCATGGACATCAACAACTCAGTCGCCCTTGTCACCGGAGCCAACCGTGGCCTGGGCCGCGCCTTCGCCCAGCGTCTGCTCGAACGGGGCGCCCGCAAGGTCTACGCGACGGCTCGCCGGCCCGAGACCGTGGACCTGCCCGGGGTCGACGTGCTGCCCCTCGACATCGCCGATCCCGCATCCGTGAGGGCCGCGGCCGAGGCCGCCCCGGACGTAACGCTGATCATCAACAACGCGGGGATCCAGACGGGGACCGACCTGGTGACCGGTTCGCTGGACGCGGTACGGCACGAGCTGGAGACCAACGTGTTCGGCCACTTGGGAATGATCCGGGAGTTCGCGCCGGCGCTCGCCGGGAACGGCGGGGGCGCGATCGTCAACGTCCTCTCCGCCATGTCATGGTTCGGGGGCGCGGGCGCCAATGCCTACCACCTGACCAAGGCCGCCGCCTGGGCCATGACCAACGGTGTCCGCCTGGAACTCGCCGAGCAGGGCACGCTCGTGACAGCGGTGCACCTCGGCCTGGCCGACACCGACATGGCCGCGGGCTGGCCCGTGGCCAAGATCGCGCCGTCGGACCTGGCCGACGCGGCGCTCGACGGTGTCGAGGCGGGCTCCGCCGAGGTCCTCGCCGACCAGTGGAGCCGGGACGTCAAGTCCCGCCTGCCGCTGACGCCGGAAGAATTCAACGACGCGATGGCCCGCGCCCTGGCGGCGCTGACGGCGGCCTGAGGGGCCCCTCGGGCCGCACTGACTTCGGTCGTCGCTGTATTTCGTCGCGGGTGAGAGCGATGAGTCCGGTGGGGGCGGGGCGTTCGTGGTGCTCGTTCCGGTGACGCGGACCGGGGCGGGCAGCGCCACCGGCCGTGCGCTGAAAGAGCGGTGGTAGGCCACCTCGCCGGTGGTGCGGTTGCGGCGGATCAGTAGCCGGCAGGTGCCCGCCGAGTGGGACAGTTGCTGCCGGGTCGCCACCGTGGACCTCGTCGCCGGTGACCCGGCAGGCCGGGTGACCGCCGGCTCAGGACCACTCAGGGGCGCGGGGCTGTGTCAATGTGCGGCTCCGCCGTGTGGGCGCGACCAGCCGCACCGCACCCGCACCCGGCAACGAACCCTCAACCCTTACGAAGCGACCGCCCGAACCCCGCGGCCAACGGCATCCTCAACCCCAACGGCGGCGGAGCCTGCAGCGCATCCTCAACAGGCCGGGAAAACGCCCGCCCGAACAACGCCCCCATCACGAAGTCCTGCGTCAGCGCATGCACTTCCTGCCGATGCTGATGCAACCCGTGCCCGTCGGAATGCACTTCGAACCGGCAGATGTCCCGGTTCGCCTTCTTCGCCCGGGCCGCCAACCGGAACGACAGCTCAGGATCGGTCCGTTCGTCGTTCGTGCCGTGCACGATCAACACCCGCCGTCCCGCCAGCTGCTTCACCGGTTCGGGTGGCGCGGCGACATCCTGTTCCGGCAGCCAAGGGGCCAGCGCGACAACGGAGTTCACCGCCTCGTGCCCCGCGGAGCGCAACGCCGCGCGGGCGCCCATGTCGATCCCGGTGAGACACACGGGCACGTCCCCGTACCGCCGTACGACCTCCTCCACCGCCCACGCCGCGTCGTGCGCGAGAGACGCCTCGCTGCCGTTCCAGCCGCGACAGCGGTAGTGGACGACATGCGCGGCGAGCCCGTCATCGGCGCCCGCGCGGGCCAGCCGGCGGCCCAACGTCCGTACGGAGGCCGTCGCCAACATGGGGGAGGGTCTGCGGCTGGACATCTCCTCGCCGCCGGGGAGCAGCAGCACCACGCCGCTCACCGAGGTCGGTTCGGGACCGAGCGCTCTCCCCAGCCGGGCCGTCCTGACCGGCGTCGCTTGCTGTGCCATGACAGAACAGTGTCAGAAGCGAGCGTGTACGCCATCCTTCCGCGCGGTCACCGTTACGTATCGACGGATTCGTACAGCGGGCGATCTACGCGCGTAGGAGTTAGAGTGCGGAAATGACGAGCCAGAGCACCCCGAACACCCCGACGCCGGACCAGATCCGCCGGGCGCCGAAGGTTCTGCTGCACGACCACCTCGACGGCGGTCTCCGCCCGGGGACGATCGTCGAACTCGCGCGGGACGCCGGGTACGCCGGACTCCCCGAGACCGACCCGGAGAAGCTCGGCGTGTGGTTCGCCGAGGCCGCCGACTCCGGTTCGCTGGAACGGTACTTGGAGACCTTCTCGCACACCGTCGCCGTGATGCAGACCCGGGACGCGCTGATCCGGGTGGCCCGCGAGTGCGCCGAGGATCTCGCCGAGGACGGGGTCGTCTACGCGGAGGTGCGGTACGCGCCCGAGCAGCACCTCGACGGCGGGCTCAGCCTCGAAGAGGTCGTCGAGGCCGTCAACGAGGGCTTCCGGCAAGGGGAGTCGCTCGCGCGGGAGAGCGGGCGGCGGATCCGCGTCGGGGCGCTGCTCACCGCCATGCGGCACGCCGCCCGTTCGCTGGAGATCGCCGAACTCGCCAACCGTTACCGCGACTCGGGCGTCGTCGGCTTCGACATCGCGGGCGCGGAGGCCGGGTTCCCGCCCACCCGGCACCTGGACGCCTTCGAGTATCTGAAGCGCGAGAACAACCACTTCACGATCCACGCCGGCGAGGCCTTCGGGCTGCCGTCGATCTGGCAGGCGCTGCAGTGGTGCGGCGCCGACCGGCTCGGGCACGGGGTGCGCATCATCGACGACATCCAGGTGAAGGAGGACGGTTCGGTCGAGCTGGGCCGCCTCGCGTCGTACGTGCGCGACAAGCGCATCCCGCTGGAGCTGTGCCCCAGCTCCAACCTCCAGACCGGCGCCGCCGACTCCTACGCCGAGCACCCGATCGGGCTGCTGCGCAGGCTGCATTTCCGCGCCACGGTCAATACCGACAATCGCCTCATGTCGCACACCAGCATGAGCAACGAATTCGAGCACCTTGTCGAGGCGTTCGGTTATTCGCTCGACGACATGCAGTGGTTCTCCGTCAATGCTATGAAGTCAGCATTCATTCCTTTCGATGAACGACTTGCCATGATCAATGACGTGATCAAGCCCGGATATGCCGAGCTGAAATCCGAATGGCTGTTCCGGCAGACCGCTTCCACCAGCGGTTCTGCGGTCGAAGAGGGCTGAACGGGGCTGAGGGGTGGGACCGGAATGCGGGCGGGTGTTCACAATCCGTCCGCATTTCGATGTTTGCGGCGGATGCCTTCGCGTGTTTACGGTCTTGGACCGCTCACATCCCCCGTCACCCCATTCAAGGACGCATTCACCATGAAGCAGTCTGCTGCCAAGACCCTCGGTGTCGCCGCCCTCGGTGCCGCCTTCGCCGCTGTTGCCGCCGGGTCGGCTTCAGCCGCCGTGGCGGCTCCGGCGCTTCCGGACGCCACCCAGGCGCTGGGCACCGTGACCCACACGCTGCCCGCGGAGAACGTAGCCAAGGCGCTGCCGGGCGCCGGCCAGGCCCTGAGCCAGGCGCAGCCCGCGCTCGCGGGTGGTCTGTCCGCCGTGCAGCCCGCCGCCGAGAAGGTGCTGTCCGACGGCCCGACCGCGCCCGTCGCCGGGCTGCTGGGCGGCCTGCCCCTGTCGCAGACGGGCCTGCCCACCCACGGCGTCCCGCTGAACGGCATCCCGCTGGGCTGAGCCCCGCCCCCGAACGCGCCGATGGGGCGCACCCTGGACGAGGGTGCGCCCCATCGGCGTACGTGCGCCGGGGTCCTACCAGGCCTCGGTGCGCACCTTGTCCTCGGCCGGGAACAGGATCCACAGCGCGATGTAGAGCAGGAACTGCGGGCCGGGCAGCAGGCAGGAGACCAGGAAGATCACCCGCATCGTGGTCGCGGAGGTACCGAAGCGCCGCGCCAGCGCTGCGCACACTCCGCCGATCATGCGGCCTTGGGTGGGGCGGGCAATGGCGGTCATGGTTGGCTCCTTCGCGAGCGGCTGTCCGAGGCTCCCCGTGTGGTCGCCCCATCTGCCTTCAACCGTACGGAGCCGCCGCCCGCCCGGCGTCGCTCTACGGTGCGATGCCGACCCTGGGAATCGTCGGGGTCCGTCCCTGAGTCGGTTCCTCCTGGAGGACGGTCAGGGGCGGTCGGCTCTCGGCCCTGCGGCGGAGCCAGGAACGGGCCGCAGGAACGATCGCGGCGTGCGCGAGGGCCACGCCCACCGTGTTCATCAGCAGCGAGTCGATGTCGACGACCTGGCCGGGCACCCCGGTCTGCAGCAGTTCGATGCCCAGGGAGAGCAGGGCGCCCGCCGCGACCGTACGGATGAAGGACGCGAGCGGGGAGACATGGAGCCGGCCGCTGACCATCGGGAGCAGGACACCCAGCGGGGCCAGCAGCGCGAGGCCCTCGCCGATCCGCTTCGACGCCTCCGGCCAGCCCATGGCCAGATCGGCCCGGATACTGGCCAGCGGGTGCAGATTCGGGGGCATCACCCAGGGGACATCCCTTGGGCGCAGCGTGACCCAGGCGACGAGCACGAGATGTGCGACGAGGAGGACACCTCCTGTCACACGGATGCGAATCGCGGCGCTGCCGCCGATGGAGCCTTGACGCTGCACGCCCCACAAGACGCCCTCTCCGGCACGATCGGTTCCGGGTAGGCACCGGGCACCAGGGTGAGGCATGCGCCACACGCCCCTTTTCGCGCCTCGTTCACCTCCGGGGCGCACGCGGCTTCAGCCGCCCGTCACCTCGCTGGACGGCGGCGCCTTGGTGCCCGGGTCGGAGCGGACGTCGTCCGTGCACTCGTAACGGCGCAGCGGCGAGCCGTCCGGGCCGCCGAGGATGACGGAGCCGTCGCCCTCGGCCGCGGCCGAGTCGGAGAACGTACAGACGATCTGGGCGAGCGCGTACGACGTCAGGTCGGCCGGTGAATTGCTCAGCCGCAGCGCGTCCTTGGGATCCTTGGCGCGCGGCCCGCTCACCGTCATGCCGCCGCGCACGTCGGTCGTGTACCCGGCGTCCTTCTCGCCCGACGACGGCGACTCCGCGAGCTGGTCCAGCAGCCCCTGGGCGACGATGACGCGCCGCTGCACGTCCGCCGTGCCGTCCGGCACCTGTACGGCCCGGTCGACGGTCACCAGCGACGACCCGCACAGCAGGAACACCTGCACGGGCACCCCGCGCGCGGCCTGCGGCGACCCGTCCGGCTCGGTGAGCGTGCACGGCACCCGGGACGGCGCCGCCCCGAAGTCGGTCGGCACCTCCGTGGCCCGGATCCCGCACCCGGCGAGCAGCAGACCGAGCAGGGGCAGCGCCAGCAACGGCCGTACCGGCAGGGCACGTTCGCGGGACCGGGCCGTCAACTGTCGTACGGTCATGACGCGTTCCCCTCGGAGCCGACCGAGCCGTCGCCCTCGCCCTTGTCGGTCTCCGTCTCCTCCGTGAGCGTGGAGGCGTCCCGGGGCAGCCGCAGGGTGAACACCGCGCCGCCGTCGGGGGAGTTGGCGGCGGTGATCTCGCCGCCGTGGATGTGGGCGTTCTCCAGGGCGATGGAGAGGCCGAGGCCGCTGCCCTCGGAGCGGGGCCGGGAGGCGCTCGCCTTGTAGAAGCGGTCGAAGACGTGCGGCAGGACGTCCTCGGGGATGCCGGGCCCGTGGTCGCGGACCGCGATGACGAGGTCGTCGTCCTCCAGCCGGACCGAGACCCGGACCGGCGAGCCGCCGTGCTTGAGGGCGTTGCCGATGAGGTTGGCGAGGATGACGTCCAGGCGGCGCGGGTCGAGCACGGAGTGGATGCCGCGCTCGGCGTCCAGGTCCACGGCGTCCAGCCAGGCGCGGGCGTCGATGCACGCGGTGATCTGGTCGGCGAGGTCGACGTCGTCCAGGACCAGCCGGGCGGTGCCCGCGTCGAAGCGGGTGACCTCCATCAGGTTCTCGACGAGGTCGCCGAGCCGCTTGGTCTCGCTGACGACGAGGCGTACGGCGGGCTCGATCATCGGGTCCACGCTGCCGGTCTCGGCGTCGAGTTCCTCTTCGAGCACCTCCACCACCGCCGTGATCGCGGTCAGCGGGGTGCGCAGCTCGTGCGACATGTCGGCGACGAACCGGCGCGAGGCGTCGTCCCGGGCGGCCATGTCGGCGACCCGCTTCTCCAGCGCCTCGGCGGTCTGGTTGAACGTCCGTGCCAGCTCGGCGAGTTCATCGGTCCCGGAGACCCGCAGCCGGGTGTCCAGCTTGCCCTCGCCGAGCCGGCGCGCGGCGATGCCGAGCCGGTGCACGGGCTTGAGGACGGTCGTCGCGGCGGCCTGCGCGAGCAGCGCGGAACCGATCAGCGCGAGCCCGGTCGCGATACCCAGCGACCAGGCGAGGGAGTTGAGGTCCTTCGCCTCCGGCTCAAGGGACTTGAGCATGTAGCCGGTCGGCCCGCCGCCGATCATCCGGGTCCCGGCCACCAGATACGGCGTGCCGTGCTCGGTGACCCGCTGCCAGTACAGGTGGTACGGCTCCTTGTTGCCGTCGGACACCGACTGCTGCTTGTTCACCGCCGTCCGCAGCGACTTGGGCACGTCCTCCAGCGAAAAGCCGTTCAGGCCGCCCGAGTTGCCGTAGACCGTCTTGTCGTTGGCGTCCTCGCCGACGAGCAGGACGCTGAAGCGCTGGCTGCTGTTGGCCATCTGGCCTGCCGTGCGCATCAGTTCGTCCTGCGTGGGGTGCACCGGCAGCGCGCCCGCGCGGTTCTGCATCTCCTGGCGGAAGTCGCGCAGGACGGCGTCCTGGGCGCGGGTGAGGACCGCCTCGCGGTTGAGCCAGTACGCGATGCCGGACGCGGACACGGCGGCGGTCAGCGCGACCAGGCCGAAGACCACGACCAGCCTGAGGCGCAGGCTGGTGAACCGCAGCCGCCACAGAACTCCCTTACGACCCGGGCGCCAGCCGCGGATCCCCCCTGGTGCGTCGGTCACTGAGGCGAGTCCAGGCGGTAGCCGACGCCGCGCACGGTACGGATGAGGGTCGGGGACGACGGGATGTCCTCGACCTTGGCGCGCAGCCGCTGGACACAGGCGTCCACCAGCCGCGAGTCACCGAGGTAGTCGTGCTCCCACACCAGGCGCAGCAACTGCTGCCGGGACAGGGCCTGTCCGGGCCGCCGGCTCAGTTCGAGCAGCAACCGCAGCTCGGTGGGCGTGAGTTGGAGGTCCTCGCCGTTCTTCGTGACGGTCATCGCGGCCCGGTCGATGACGAGCGAACCGAACGACGCCGCGTCGTTCGCCTCCCGCTCGCCGCGCCGCAGCACGGCCCGGATGCGGGCGTCCAGCACGCGCCCCTGCACGGGTTTGACCACGTAGTCGTCGGCACCGGACTCCAGTCCGACGACGATGTCGATGTCGTCGCTGCGCGCGGTGAGCAGAATGATCGGCAGCTGGTCCGTGCGCCGGATACGACGGCACACCTCGAAACCGTCGATGCCGGGCAGCATCACATCCAGCACGATCAGGTCCGGCCGCTGCTCACGCAACAGCTTCAGACCGTCCTCGCCGCTGGCAGCGGTGGCTACCCGGTGTCCCTGGCGCGTCAGCGAGAGCTCCAGGGCCGTCCGGATGGCGTCGTCGTCCTCGATCAGCAACAGGGAAGGCACGGGGCTCATTCTGGCCCATGTGGGGGTGGGGTTTCGACACCTGTACGTGTACGTAGCCCTTGTAGGTAGGTGTGCGCACCCGTAGCGCCCTTTTCTGTGACCGGACTGTCCGTTTTCTGAGGGCAGCCGCAGAGACGGGGCCCTGTGACAGGTCTGTGACAGTCGGGGGACACGTCCATGAAGTGACCCCGGCAGGATTTTCGGCACAGGCAAGGAACCACGAGGGAACCGAGCCGGAACATCCGAACACCGGGCAAGTCCACTACGGGGGGCGCGAGATGAACACGCTGCACAGCACCAGCAACAACGCAGTCATCACGCGTCTGCACGACGTCACCCGGGGTTCCGAGAAGTCCGGTGCCGTGAGCGGGCGGGGGTGCGCTCGCGGCACTGGGCGTCAGCACACCGGTTACATGACGGTGGTTGACGCGCACACGGGGGAAGCGCACGGGGGAAGCGCGTACAGGGAGGACACGGGGGAGCGGCACTCGCTGTCGGAGGCGGAGTTCACCGCCTACGTCCAGGAGCGCCGCGCCTCCCTGTACGCCACCGCGTACCACCTGACCGGCGACCGCTTCGAGGCCGAGGACCTGCTGCAGAGCGCGCTGTTCTCGACGTACAAGGCGTGGGACCGGATCAGCGACAAGGCCGCGGTCGGGGGCTACCTCCGCCGCACCATGACCAACCTGCACATCAGCGCGTGGCGCCGCCGCAAGCTGAACGAGTACCCGACCGAGGAACTGCCGGAGACGCCCGGCGACACGGACGCGATGCGCGGCACGGAACTGCGCGCGGTCCTGTGGCAGGCGCTGTCCCGGCTGCCGGAACTCCAGCGCACCATGCTGGTCCTCCGCTACTACGAGGGCCGCACGGACCCGGAGATCGCGGAGATCCTCGACATCAGTGTCGGCACGGTGAAGTCCAGCATCTGGCGGTCGCTCCGCCGCATGCGCGAGGACGAGGTCCTCAGCTTCGGCCGTGACGAGGAGGACGCCTTCGGGGAGCTTGTCGCCTGAAGGTTGGGGGGGAGTAGGTAACGGGGGAGGTCCGGGGGGACCGCGGGGGATCGGTACCGGGGGGTGCCGACGGGGTCACGGGGACCATGGGGGGAAACACGGGGGAAGTACCACGGGGGAACGGGGAGAGCGGGACTGGAGGGCCGGGGGGTCCGTCCAGTCCCGCTTTTTCTTGGGTCTACGGCGCGGAGGGCGCCGGAGTCGTCCGTGCCGGGCGCCGGCCCACCGCAGCCGCCGCGAGCCTGCCCAGCGCCTCGTCCTTGTCGCAGGCGTACGCGCCGAGTCCGGTCTGCCGGGCCACGATCGAGCGCTCCAGCCGCATCAGCCGCCAGCCCCGCCGCAACAGGAACGGCACGGACTTACGGCCCTCCCGGAGATCCCGCAGGAAACGGCGCCGGAAGGTGCGCATCGGGCCGCGGCTCAGGCACAGCGCGTCCGCGAGCACGCCCAGCTCCTGGCACCGGGTGATGACCTCGGCGGCGAAGATGCCCTCCGCTATGAACAACGGGGTCCGGCCCACGTCGACCGCCTCCGTGCCCGTGCGCGCGCTGAGCGAGATGTCGTAGACCGGCACGTCCGTACGGCCCGTGCGGCACAGCTCGACGATCGCGGCGACCGCGACGTCCGCGTCCCACGAGTCGGGGTGGTCCCAGTCGATGTCCGAACTCCCCGCCACCTGCGGCAGCGTCGGGTCGTCGCCCTCTTTGTAGAAGTCGTCGAGCCGCAGCACGGGCAGACCGGACCGGGCGGAGACGAGGGACTTGCCGGAACCCGAAGGGCCACACAGCAGCACGACACGGGCCGGTGACGGGGAAAGGATGCTCACGGGACACCAGTTTGACGCATTCCGTACGTCCTGCCGACCCCGCGGGTCGCCAGTGGAACGCGCATCACACGTCAACTACCCTTCGTGCTGACCTGATTACCCTGCGCACCAGAAGGTGGCACCAGCAATGGCACGACACACGTCCCCCCAGCATCCGACCGCCCAGCGCGCCCTGGTCGCCCTCGCGACCGCCGGAGTCGCCCTCGGTGCGGGGGCGGCGTCGGCCGCCGCGGACACCGCGCCGGTTGTCGACGCGATGCGGACGCGGCCCACGTCTCTGGGCAAGATCGACCCCGCGGCGGGGCTCGGTGCGCTCACCGGCACGGTCGGGTATGTCACCGGGCCGGTCGCGGGTCTCAAGCCCAACCCGCTTGCGGGGACGGGTGTTGACCCGCTCGACAACGGGGTCGCGACCCAGCTCGCGGACTTTCAGCCGTTGGCCTCGCAGGCGTTGACGGGGCCGGTGGCCGAGGCTCAGTCGATCGGGAGTATGCCGGTGGTGGGGCAGGTGACGGGGCTGCTCGGGGGGTGAGTTGAGTTGCGGGGCGGTCGGGGAACTGCGGTCTCGTTGCCGGGTGCGCGTCCGTCGTGGCTGGTCGCGCAGTTCCCCGCGCCCCTACTGAGCGGCCTGCGGCCTGCTCAATAGGACGACCCCGACGCCCCCAGTGAACCCGTGGGGTGCCAGACCGTCTTTGTCTCCAGGAAGGCTGTCAGGCGGTCGATGCCGGGAGTCTCCGTGTAATCCACAGGCTGTGGACGGAGGACTCGCTTGAGGTTGTCGGCCGCTGCGATCTCCAGGTCCTTCGCCAGTACGTCGTCCGCGCCGGCCAAGTCGATCGCGTTGACGTCCTGGTGTGCGGCCAGGGGCGCCGCGATCTCCGCCGTCCTGCCGGAGAGGACGTTGACGACTCCGCCGGGGAGGTCGGAGGTGGCCAGGACCTCGCCCAACGACAGGGCGGGGAGCGGGGAGTTCTCGCTCGCGATGACGATGACCGTGTTGCCGGTCGCGATCACCGGGGCGATGACCGAGATCAGGCCCAGGAACGATGATTCCTGGGGGGCCAGGACGGTGACCACGCCCGTCGGCTCGGGGGAGGAGAGGTTGAAGTACGGGCCCGCCACCGGGTTCGCGCCCCCGACCACCTGCGCGATCTTGTCCGTCCAGCCCGCGTACCAGACCCAGCGGTCGATCGCCGCGTCGACGACCGCGGCTGCCTTGGACTTGGACAGGCCTTCCGCGTCCGCGACTTCGCGCGTGAACTGGTCCTTGCGGCCCTCCAGCATCTCGGCGATGCGGTAGAGGATCTGGCCGCGGTTGTAGGCCGTCGCGCCGGACCAGCCGCCGAACGCCTTGCGGGCCGCTACGACCGCGTCACGGGCGTCCTTGCGGGAGGACTGCGGTGCGTTCGCCAGCCACTTGCCCTTTGAGTCGGTCACCTCGTACACCCGGCCGCTCTCGGAACGCGGGAACTTCCCGCCGACGTACAGCTTGTAGGTCTTGAAGACGGACAGTCGTGCATCAACTGTGCTCATTTATCGCTCGCCCTCCGGGCTCGACGGGGCGAGGTACGCCTCCAGGCCGTGGCGACCGCCCTCGCGGCCGAAGCCCGACTCCTTGTAGCCGCCGAACGGCGAGGTCGGGTCGAACTTGTTGAACGTGTTGGACCAGATGACACCCGCGCGCAGCTTGCTCGCGACCGCGAGGATGCGGGAGCCCTTCTCCGTCCAGATGCCGGCGGAGAGGCCGTACTGCGTGTTGTTGGCCTTCGCGACCGCCTCCTCGGGCGTACGGAAGGTCAGCACGGACAGCACCGGGCCGAAGATCTCGTCGCGGGCGATGGTGTGCGCCTGGGTGACGTTCGTGAAGAGCGTCGGGGCGAACCAGTAGCCGGAGGACGGGAGTTCACAGGACGGGGACCAGCGCTCGGCACCCTCCGCCTCGCCCTGCTCCACGAGTGTGGTGATGCGCGAGAGCTGTTCGGCGGAGTTGATCGCGCCGATGTCCGTGTTCTTGTCGAGCGGGTCGCCGAGGCGGAGGGTGGAGAGCCGCCGCTTCAGGGAGTCCAACAGCTCGTCCTGGATGGACTCCTGGACGAGCAGGCGGCTGCCCGCGCAGCAGACCTGGCCCTGGTTGAAGAAGATGCCGGTGACGATGCCTTCGACGGCCTGGTCGATGGGGGCGTCGTCGAAGACGATGTTCGCGCCCTTGCCGCCGAGTTCGAGGGTGACCTTCTTGGTCGTGCCCGCGACGGTCCGCGCGATCTGCTTGCCGACCGCCGTGGAGCCGGTGAAGGCGACCTTGTTGACGTCCGGGTGCGCGACGAGCGCGGCGCCCGAATCGCCGTAGCCAGGAAGGATGTTGACGACACCCTTGGGGAGGCCGGCCTGGCGGCAGATGTCCGCGAAGAACAGCGCCGAGAGGGGGGTGGTCTCGGCGGGCTTCAGGACGACCGTGTTGCCGGTCGCCAGTGCCGGGGCGATCTTCCACGCGAGCATCAGGAGCGGGAAGTTCCAGGGGATGACCTGGCCCGCGACGCCCAGCGGCTGCGGGTTCGCGCCGAAGCCGGCATGGTCCAACTTGTCGGCCCAGCCCGCGTAGTAGAAGAAGTGCGCGGCGACCAGGGGGAGGTCGGCGTCCCTCGTCTCCTTGATGGGCTTGCCGTTGTCCAGGGTTTCCAGGACGGCCAGTTCGCGGCTGCGCTCCTGGATGATCCGGGCGATGCGGAACAGGTACTTCGCGCGCTCGGAGCCGGGCAGTGCCGACCACTTCTCGAAGGCCTTGCGGGCGGCCCGCACCGCGCGGTCGACGTCCGCCTCGCCCGCCTGGGCGATCTCGGAGAGGACCTCTTCGGTGGAGGGGGAGACGGTCTTGAAGACCTTGCCGTCGGCCGCCTCGGTGAACTCGCCGTCGATGAACAGGCCGTAGGAGGGCGCGATGTCGACGACCGAGCGGGACTCGGGGGCGGGTGCGTAGTCGAAAGTAGCCATGATGGTCAGTCCACCGTCACGTAGTCGGGGCCGGAGTAGCGGCCGGTGGCCAGCTTCTGACGCTGCATCAGCAGGTCGTTCAGGAGCGAGGACGCGCCGAAGCGGAACCAGTGGTTGTCCAGCCAGTCCTCGCCCGCCGTCTCGTTGACGATGACCAGGAACTTGATCGCGTCCTTGGAGGTGCGGATACCGCCCGCGGGCTTCACGCCGACCTGGATGCCGGTCTGGGCGCGGAAGTCGCGGACCGCCTCCAGCATCAACAGGGTGTTCGCGGGAGTCGCGTTGACGGCGACCTTGCCCGTCGACGTCTTGATGAAGTCCGCGCCGGCCAGCATGCTGAGCCAGCTCGCGCGGCGGATGTTGTCGTACGTCGAGAGTTCGCCGGTCTCGAAGATGACCTTCAGGCGGGCGGCGCCCGAGGCCTCCTTCACGGCGACGATCTCGTCGTACACCTTCATGTAGTTGCCCGCGAGGAACGCCCCGCGGTCGATGACCATGTCGATCTCGTCGGCGCCCGCGGCGACCGCGTCCCGCACGTCGGCCAGCTTCACGGCGAGCGCGGCGCGGCCGGCCGGGAAGGCGGTGGCGACGGAGGCGACCTTCACGGAGGAACCGGCGACGGCCTCCTTCGCGGTGGCCACCATGTCCGGATAGACACAGACGGCCGCGGTCGAGGGGCTCGTGCGGTCGGTCGGGTCGGGGCGGACCGCCTTGGCGCCGAGCGCCCGGACCTTGCCGGGGGTGTCCGCGCCTTCCAGCGTCGTCAGGTCGACCATCGAGATGGCGAGGTCGATGGCGTACGCCTTCGCGGTGGTCTTGATGGAACGGGTCCCGAGCGAGGCGGCACGCGCCTCCAGGCCGACCGCGTCGACGCCGGGCAGCCCGTGAAGGAAACGGCGCAGCGTGCTGTCGGAAGCCGTTACCTCGCCGAGTGCGTGTGCAGCAGCAGGTGCAGTGGTGGGCATGGTCACCACCCGAGCATATCTACGCGCGTAGCAGCTGTACACCCCGGAGGTCGAGCTTGGGCACACCGCCGAGGTGCATGCCCTGGGGACGCGGGGAACTGCGCGACCAGCCACCCACGCACCCGCACTCGCGGACGAAGAGGTCCCCAACGGCGAGCAGGCGCACCTCTGAGGCAGAATCGGCACCATGACGACCCCGCACCCCGAGCCCAAAGACCGGATCTACCGCTCACCCGCGGGCCTCATCGGCGGTGTCCTGCTGCTGGCCATCGCCTGTTGGCTCGGCATCGACGCCCTTGTGTCCGGCCACGGCCGCACCCCGTGGCTCGCGCTGGCCGGCCTGATCCTCGTGGTCCCGGCGATCGCCGCGTTCACGCTCCGCCCGGCGGTGTACGCGGGCCCGGACCGGCTGCGCGTCCGCAACCCGTTCCGGCTCGTCGTACTGCCGTGGGGCGAGATCGCCAGTCTGCGGTCCGGGTTCTCGAACGAGGTCGTCACGAAGTCGGGCGCCAAGTTCCAGCTGTGGTCGGTCCCGGTCTCGCTGCGCGGCCGCAAGAAGGCGGCACGGCGTGAGGCGAAGGCCGCGGCGGAGGCGGCGGGAGCGCGGCGCGGCGGCAGATCCGGCGCCCTGGGCTTCGGCGGCGGCATCGGCGGGTTCGGCGGCGGCATGGGCGCGGGCAGCGGCATGCGGGGCGGCGCCGTGCAGGCCGGGCCCACGCGCGCGGAGTCCGACCAGATCATGGCCGACCTGCGCGAGCTGCTGGAGACCAGGGAGCAGGCGGAGTCGGCGCAGGGCGAGGTCACCGTGCGCTGGGCGTACGAGGTGATCGCGCCGGTGGTCGCCGGTGCCGTACTCCTGGCGATCCTGCTGGCGACGGGCTGACCGGACGGGCACACCCCCGTACTCACACCTCCCCACCCCTACCTCTCTGGGATGTCATGACCGCGAACGTCCGGGAGTCGTCGCCGCTGCCCGCCACCGCGATACCCGACGGGTGCGTGGACTGGAACGCGGAGCACGCGCGCGTGTGGGCCGGTGCGGTCCTGCCGTGGTGGGTGCCGGTCCGGCCGCGGCGCTGGGCCGTCGAACTGGCCGTCTGGTGCGCCCTGTTCGCCGCCTTCGGCCTGCTGGCGACGACCGACCTGCCCCCGGACCTGATCGCGCTCCTGCCGCTCCAGGTCGTCTGGTGGCTGTGGCGCCCCGAGGTCGTACGGTTCTCCGCCCCCGGGCTGATCGTGCTGGTGGCGGTCCGGGCGACCGGGCTGCCGTGGCCGGTCCTGGTGTGTGCCGCCCTGCTGGTCCTGGCCTCCGTGACGGCCACCGAACTACGGGCACGCGCGCGTGCCCGCCAGCGGCAGCGTGCCCTGGCCGCGACCGGCGGGGTCACCGCCGTGCCGCCGGACGCGGACGGGCCGGTGCGGAGGGGCCGACTCCTCCTCAGGTTCGGGGCCGGTACAGCCGTACCCGGAGTCGTACTGCTCGCCACCTCCGGCCTGTGGCACTCGGCGGGCGACCGCCAACTGGCCGTCGCGGAGGGCCTGTTCGTCGTGGGCCTGGCACTCACCCTCCTCCTCTCCGGAACCCTCGGCCGACGACGGGCCCTCACGCTGCGCAGGACACCCGCACCCGTGCTCCGCGTCCTCGTCGGCAAGGACGAGCACGAGGACGCCGTGATCTACGCGACGGACGACACGGAGGCGCTACGGCCGCTCTGCACGGTCGCGACGAGGGCGGAAGAAGAGGGGGAGGGGAACGACGAGGCGGAGGTGGAGGAGCTGGAGGAACTCCTCGACGCGCCCGCGAAGACCGGCGCTCCCGCTCCCCTGCGCGAGGCCGTCCTGTACGGCACCCTTTACGACGGCGCCGAGATCCTGCTGCTGACCGCGCCGGAGAAGCCCGGCGAGCCGCCGGGGACGGAGTGGTCGACCGGGCCCGTACGACCGTTGCCGGAGGGCGCCGCGCGGCGGCGGCTCGTCCGGGAGGAGCGGGCGGCGGTCCGGGCGGCCCGGGACGAGGAACTGGCCGCGACCCTGCGCGCGGGGACCACCGTGGTGCCGGTACGGCGCTGGCGGGCCGGGCCGGTGGACTGGCTGGCGGGCTTCCTGACCGCCCAGTGGTGCCTGGGGTACTTCCTGCTGGGGATCGACGACAGCCTCTGGTTCCGAGGGCTGCTCCTCCTCCTCGGCCTGATGTGCGCCGTCCGCGTCCCCGTGAAACTGCGCTGGCGCATCACCGCCGACCGCACCGGCATCTGGCTGAACCGGCTGCGCGCCCCGCGCCACATCCCCTGGGACGACCTCCGCGCGGCCCGCAGGGAGTCCTTCGAACTCCAGCTGCGCGTGCGCGACGGCGACGACTGGTCGATGGCCGCACCCCGCTGGCCCTGGCTGCAGCGCAGACGCCAACTCGCCCATCCCTACGACGCGTTGGCCGCCGAACTCGCCGCGATGATCGCCGACCCCGCCCTGCGCCCCACCGGTGAGAGCGAAGTGGGCGAACGGGGACGCCAGTTGTGGCCGTTCGCCCTGCTTCTCGGCCTGGCCTGGACCGTGTTGCTGGCTACGCGCTGGCTGTCCTGACCGCAGCGCGGGACGAGCACGGGGTGCCCCCGGACAGGGACACCCCGTGTCGTGTGTTCCGCTACGGCTCAGATACCGGCCGCGGCCGACAGCTCCCGCTTGATCGTCGCGAGGGTCTCGGCGGCTTGCGCGCGGGCCGTCGGAAGATCGGCGTGCGTGGCCACAGGCACCACGACCTCCAGGTAGCACTTCAGTTTGGGCTCGGTGCCGCTGGGCCGGACGATGACCCGGGCGCCGTCGAGCGTGTAGCGCAGGCCGTCCGTGGGCGGGAGCTTCTCCGTGCCCTCGGTCAGGTCCTCGGCCTTGGTGACGGCCAGCCCCGCGAGCGCGGTCGGCGGCTGCTCGCGCAACCGCCGCATGGCGTCCGCGATGACGGTCAAGTCCTCGACGCGGACGGCGAGTTGATCGGTGGCGTGCAGACCGTGCTCCACGGCGAGATCGTCGAGGAGGTCGAGCAGATCGCGCCCCTCGGCCTTCAGCTCGGACGCCAGCTCGGTGATGAGGAGGGCGGCCGTGATGCCGTCCTTGTCGCGCACGCCGTCCGGGTCGACGCAGTAGCCGAGGGCTTCCTCGTAGCCGTAGCGAAGGCCCTCCACCCGGGCGATCCACTTGAAGCCGGTGAGGGTCTCCTCGTAGGGCAGACCCGCCTTCTCGGCGATACGGCCGAGGAGGGACGAGGAGACGATCGACTCGGCGAAGGTGCCCCGGGCGCCGCGTCGCACGAGGTGTGCGGCGAGGAGCGAACCGACCTCGTCGCCGCGCAGCATCCGCCAGTTCCCGTCCGCCTTCACGGCTGCGGCGCAGCGGTCGGCGTCGGGGTCGTTGGCGATGATCAGGTCGGGGTCGCTCGCGCGGGCCTGCGCGAAGGCGAGGTCCATCGCGCCGGGTTCCTCCGGGTTGGGGAACGCGACGGTCGGGAAGTCCGGGTCGGGCTCGGCCTGTTCGGCGACGAGCACGGGTTCCGGGAACCCGGCCCGGGCGAACGCGGCCAGCAGTACGTCCTTGCCGACGCCGTGCATCGCGGTGTAGACGGTGCGGGCGGTGCGGGGGGAGTCGGGGGTGAGGACGGCGTCGGTGCGGGCGAGGTAGGCGTCGAGGACGCTGTCGTCGAGGGTTTCCCAGCCGGTGGTGGGTCGGGGCACGTCGTGCAGTGAGCCGATGGCCTCGATCTCGGCGGCGATCTCCGCGTCGGCCGGGGGCACGATCTGGGAGCCGTCGCCGAGGTAGACCTTGTAACCGTTGTCCCGGGGCGGGTTGTGGCTGGCGGTGACCTCCACGCCCGCGATCGCGCCCAAGTGCCGTATGGCGAAGGCGAGTACGGGGGTGGGGAGGGGGCGGGGCAGCACGGCCGCCTTGAGTCCCGCGCCGACCATCACGGCGGCCGTGTCGCGGGCGAAGTCCGCCGACTTGTGGCGGGCGTCGTAGCCGATGACGACGGTGCCGGTTCCGTCGGTGTGGCCGGTCTTCTTGAGGTACGCGGCGAGTCCGGCGGCGGCCCGGATGACGACCGCACGGTTCATCCGCATGGGCCCGGCGCCGAGTTCGCCCCGGAGTCCGGCGGTGCCGAACTGGAGGGTGCCGCTGAAGCGCTCGGCGAGTTCGGCGACGTCCCCGGCGTCGATGAGCTTGGCCAGCTCGTCACGGGTGTCCGCGTCGGGGTCCTCGGCGAGCCAGGTCCTGGCCCGCGCGATGAGTTCGTCGTCGTGCACGTCGGGGCAACCTCTCGTGGGGGTGGTACGTCGGCTTCCTGGCCGACGGCGAACGGGTGGGTCGGTGGGAAACATCCGGGGGTCCAGGGGGCGGAGCCCCCTGGGGACGGTGCCTACAACCGCCCGAGGACCTGGGCCAACAGTGACCCCATCTGCGAAGCGGAATCCCGGCCGGCCTGAAGAACCTCCTCGTGGTTCAGCGGCTCGCCGGTCATACCCGCGGCGAGGTTCGTCACCAGGGAGATGCCCAGCACCTCCGCACCCGCCTCGCGCGCGGCGATGGCCTCCAGCACCGTCGACATGCCCACCAGGTCCGCCCCGATCACCCGGGCCATGCGGATCTCGGCCGGAGTCTCGTAGTGCGGCCCGGGGAACTGGGCGTAGACGCCCTCCTCCAGAGCCGGGTCGATCTCCTTGCACAGGGCGCGCAGCCGGGGGGAGTACAGGTCGGTCAGGTCGACGAAGTTCGCGCCGACGATGGGGGACGTGGCGGTCAGGTTGATGTGGTCGCTGATCAGGACCGGCTGCCCGGGCCGCATACCCTCGCGGAGCCCCCCGCAGCCGTTGGTCAGGACGATGGTCTTGCAGCCGGCGGCGACGGAGGTGCGGACGCCGTGCGCGACGGCGGCGACACCGCGGCCCTCGTAGTAATGGGTACGGCCGAGGAAGACCAGCGCGCGCTTGTCACCGATCTTGTACGAGCGGACCCTGCCCCCGTGTCCCTCGACGGCCGGCGGCGGGAAACCGGGCAGCTCGGTGACGGGGAAGTCGGCCTCGGGTACGCCGAGGGCGTCGACGGCCGGTCCCCAGCCGGAGCCCATCACAAGGGCGACGTCGTGGGTCTCGGCGCCCGTCAGTTCGCGCAGGCGCGTGGCGGCGGCGTCAGCGGCGGCGTGGGGGTCGCCCTGGATGTCGTCCGGAAGAAGAGATGCGTTCACGCGGATGAGCGTAGCTGGTCTGGGCCTACGCGCGTAGATGACAGAGCGCACGGGATGGCGATCGTTGTCTTGTCGTTTCCAACGAGACCTGTGACGGGCGTTATGTGTGGGAAACCCTCAGCGGAATCACGGGGAACCCGCGGCAGAGCCGTGCGGAACCCGCGGCAGAGCTGTACGGAACCCTCAGCAGGGCCGCTTCCGCAGCTCCATCACGTAGTCGTGCGGCGCGCCCGCGGACTCGGCGGCGTCCGCGAGTTCACCGAGGTACCGCGCCGACGGGAGCCCGCCCTCATACCCGTTGAGGACGTACAGCCAGACGGGTTCCTCGCCCTCCAGGGTGTGCACCCGGACCCGCATGCGGCGGTAGACGTCGAGGCCGACGCCCTCCCACCGGTCCATGGAGTCCTCGTCGGGCGGCGCGATCTCGTACAGCGCGACGAAGACCTGGGAGCGCGGGGCCTCCACGATCGTCGCGAGCGCGCCCTCCCAGCCCATGTGCTCGCCGCCGAAGGTCAGCCGCCACCCGTTCAGCCAGCCCGTGGCGCGCAACGGCGAGTGCGGGGCGCGGCGGGTCATCAGCCGCGCGTCGAGATTGCCGGCGTACGCGGCGTAGAGCGACATGCTTCGAGAGTACGGCAGCGGAACCACCCGCCACTCCCGTAACCGGGGGTACCTCACGACACCGGGGTATGGGGAGGGCCGGGGTGTGCAGCCGCACCCGCAGGGGCCCGCGCGTCCGCCGCCGCCTTTCGTGCCCGCGTCTGCCGCCGCCTTTCGTGCCCGCGTCCGCCGCCGCACTCCGGGCCCCGTCGCCGCAACGGCCGATGGCTGCTCGGCCCCACCCCACAGGCGCCCGCCCCTGCCCCCGGGTTCTTGACTTCGCTCACACCCTGCCGCCCACCCCGCGCCTCCCTCACCTGTACCGACGACTCCGGCTCACCGTCCACCGCCCCCCTCCGCCCGGCAGGGCCCTCGCCCCCGGGCGGAAGCACCTTGAAGCGTGCGGGACAATGGGGTACGTGACTCGGATCGTGATCATCGGTGGCGGACCCGGCGGCTATGAAGCGGCGCTGGTGGCAGCGCAGCTCGGCGCGGAGGTGACCGTCGTCGACTGCGACGGTCTGGGCGGGGCGTCGGTGCTGACCGACTGCGTCCCGTCGAAGACCCTTATCGCGACGGCCGAGGTGATGACCACCTTCGACTCGTCGTACGAGGAGCTGGGGATCATCGTCGCCGACGACACCCCGCCCCTGGAACAGGCGGCCCGGGTCGTCGGCGTGGACCTCGGCAAGGTCAACCGCCGTGTGAAGCGCCTCGCGCTCGCCCAGTCGCACGACATCACCGCGTCCGTGACCCGGGCCGGCGCCCGTGTGATGCGCGGCCGGGGCCGGCTCGACGGCATGCAGGCCATCGACGGTTCCCGCAAGGTGATCGTGAAGGCGGCCGACGGCACCGAGGAGACCCTCGTCGCCGACGCCGTCCTCATCGCGACCGGCGGTCACCCCCGCGAGCTGGACGACGCCCGCCCGGACGGCGAGCGCATCCTGAACTGGACCCAGGTCTACGACCTCACCGAACTCCCCGAAGAGCTGATCGTGGTCGGCTCCGGTGTCACCGGCGCCGAGTTCGCCGGCGCCTACCAGGCCCTCGGCTCCAAGGTCACCCTCGTCTCCTCCCGTGACCGGGTCCTGCCCGGCGAGGACCCGGACGCCGCCGCCGTACTCGAAGACGTCTTCCGGCGCCGCGGCATGAACGTCATGGCCCGCTCCCGCGCCCAGTCCGCCAAGCGCGTCGGCGACAAGGTCGAGGTCGTCCTCGCCGACGGCCGTGTCATCACCGGCTCGCACTGCCTCATGGCCGTCGGCGCCATCCCGAACTCCGCGGGCATGGGCCTGGAGGAGGCGGGCGTCAGGCTGCGCGACTCGGGCCACATCTGGACCGACAAGGTCTCCCGTACGACGGCTCCGGGCGTGTACGCCGCCGGTGACGTGACCGGGATCTTCGCGCTCGCCTCGGTGGCCGCGATGCAGGGCCGTATCGCCATGTACCACTTCCTGGGCGACGCGGTGGCCCCGCTCAACCTGAAGACGGTCTCCTCGAACGTCTTCACCGACCCCGAGATCGCGACCGTCGGCTACAGCCAGGCCGACGTCGACGGCGGCAAGATCGACGCCCGCGTGGTGAAGCTCCCGCTGCTGCGCAACCCGCGCGCGAAGATGCAGGGCATCCGGGACGGCTTCGTCAAGATCTTCTGCCGTCCGGGCACCGGCATCATCGTCGGCGGTGTGGTCGTGGCGCCCCGCGCCTCGGAACTGATCCACCCCATCTCGATCGCCGTCGACAACAACCTGACGGTCGAACAGATCGCGAACGCCTTCACCGTCTACCCGTCTCTTTCGGGCTCGATCGCCGAGGTGGCCCGGCAGCTCCACACGCGGAAGGTGACGGGCGAAGTCTGAGCCGAAACGGACTCCCCGCTGGTCACGGGGAGTTGTCGACCATTCGGGCGGCATAGGCGGCGAGACTAGGCCCTATACCACTTCCGGTCCTGCTGTACGAACAACTTCCGTTATTCGGCGCAAACACCTGAAAGCAGACGGTCGTTGGGGTTACTGTCAGTTTCGTGTTCGCTGCAGAACGTCGCCAATTGATCCTCGAAATGGTGCGAGCGAATGGGGCCGTATCGCTCCGTGAGCTCGCCCGCGTCGTCCAGACCTCCGAAGTGACCGTACGGCGGGACGTGCGCGCACTGGAGGCAGAAGGACTCCTCGACCGCCGGCACGGCGGTGCGGTATTGCCGGGCGGGTTCACGCGAGAATCCGGCTTTCCGCAGAAATCGCATCTCGCGACCGCCGAGAAGACGGCCATCGCCGATCTCGCCGCGAGCTTCGTCGAAGAGGGCGAAGCGATCGTGGTGGGGGCGGGTACCACGACCCAGGAGCTGGCCCGTCGGCTCGCCCGGGTGCCCGGACTGACCGTAGTCACCAACTCCCTGCTGGTGGCCCAGGCGTTGGCCCATGCCAACCGCGTGGAGGTCGTCATGACCGGGGGCACCCTGCGCGGCTCCAACTACGCGCTGGTGGGCAGCGGGGCCGAGCAGTCCCTCCAGGGCCTGCGCGTCTCCCGAGCCTTCCTCTCCGGGAGCGGACTGACCGCCGAGCGCGGCCTGTCCACGTCCAACATGCTGTCGGCGTCCGTCGACCGGGCTCTCGTCCAGGCGGCGGCCGAGGTCGTCGTCCTGGCCGACCACACCAAGCTCGGCACGGACACCATGTTCCAGACCGTGCCCACGGACGTCATCACCCGCCTCGTCACCGACGAGCCCCCGGGCCACGACGACCGCGCGGCCACGGAGTTGCAGGCGCTGGCCGACCAGGGGGTGCAGATCGCCGTGGCCGGCGCATCGGGAAGCCAGGGGGGTGACCAGACCCCGACGCGGGACCAACGCCGCCGGGACGTACCCCTCCCGGCACCGCGACGGGGTCAAGTACCGGGCGGCGGACCGGGGTTGCGCGCGGCGGGCGTACTCGGCGGGGAGTCCCCCGAACGGGAGCGCGCGGCGAGGGTGGCGGATCTGCGCAGGCGTTGACCGGTTCGATGTCGGCGTACAGGCCGGTGGGGGCTGGTCGCACCCACGCGGCGGAGCCGCATATCGATGCAGCCCCGCGCCCCTTAAAACGCGGGTCAGCCCATGTCTTTTGGGGGCGCGGGGAACTGCGCGACCAGCCCCCACCGGGCCCGCACCCGAAAACCGAACCAGCGCTACGGCTTCAGTCCCCGCAACGTCAACGTCAGCAACCTGTCCGCCAGTTCGGGATCCCCGGGATTGCCCTCAGCCGCGAGGGCGATCGCATGGGTCAGTTGGAGAAGGTCGCCGATCTCGACATCACCGCGCACGTCACCGGCGGCCTGCGCTCGGCAGAGCAACGCACCCCCCGCCTCCCGGATCGGGTCGCTGCACCGGGCCAGCGCGGACGTCCCGTCATGGGCGACCGCCATCAACGCCCGGGAAAGCCCCCGGTACTCACTCGCGTGGGTCACCATCTCGCGCAACCAGGTCACCAGGGCCGCACACGGCTGCGGCGCGGAGAGCAACTCACGGGAACGGGCGAGGAGTTCACCCACCGCGTCCTCGAACACCGCGCTCATCAGGGCCTGCCGGTTCGGGAAGTGGCGATACAGCGTGCCGATACCGACACCCGCCCGCCGCGCCACGTCCTCCAGGGACGCGTCCGTACCGTGCGCGGCGAAGGACACCCGGGCCTCGGCGAGCAGCCGCTCGTAGTTGCGGCGGGCGTCGGCGCGTAGCCCCGCCGGCGGCCTGACTGTGTCGGCCATCGGTCCCACCTGCCCTCCTCGGCGCGATACGGCATTGTCCCGTCACATTACAGAGGTGCCCGGCGGACAGGCTGTTCCTGTCGGCCGGGCACCTCTGGACGTACCGCCGGATCAGTCCTTGATCTCGCAGATCGCCGCGCCGGACGTGATGGACGCCCCGACCTCGGCGCCAAGTCCCTTGACCGTGCCGGACTTGTGCGCGTTCAGCGGCTGTTCCATCTTCATGGCTTCGAGTACGACGATGAGGTCGCCCTCCTTGACCTCCTGGCCCTCCTCGACCGCGACCTTGACGATCGTGCCCTGCATCGGCGAGGCGAGGGTGTCGCCGGAGGTGACGGGGCCGGACTTCTTGGCCGCGCGGCGCTTCGGCTTGGCCCCGGCGGCGAGGCCGGTGCGGGCCAGTGACATGCCGAGCGAGACCGGGAGGGAGACCTCCAGGCGCTTGCCGCCGACCTCGACGACGATCGTCTCGCGGTCCGCGTCCTCGTCCGCCTCGGCGTCCGTGGGGGCCGCGAAGGGCTTGATCTCGTTGACGAACTCGGTCTCGATCCACCGGGTGTGGACCGTGAACGGGTCGGTGGAGCCGGTGAGTTCGGGGGCGAACGCCGGGTCCCTGACGACCGCGCGGTGGAACGGGATGGCCGTGGCCATGCCCTCGACCTGGAACTCGTCCAGCGCACGCGCGGCACGCTGGAGCGCCTGCTCGCGGGTCGCGCCGGTGACGATCAGCTTCGCGAGGAGCGAGTCCCACGCGGGGCCGATGACCGAGCCCGACTCGACACCGGCGTCCAGGCGGACGCCCGGGCCGGACGGTGCCGCGAACGTGGTGACGGTGCCGGGCGCGGGCAGGAAGCCGCGGCCGGGGTCCTCGCCGTTGATGCGGAACTCGAAGGAGTGGCCGCGCAGTTCGGGGTCGCCGTAGCCGAGTTCCTCGCCGTCGGCGATGCGGAACATCTCGCGGACGAGGTCGATGCCGGCGACCTCCTCGGTGACCGGGTGCTCCACCTGGAGGCGGGTGTTGACCTCAAGGAAGGAGATCGTGCCGTCCTGGCCGACGAGGAACTCGACGGTCCCGGCGCCGACGTAGCCGGCCTCCTTGAGGATCGCCTTCGAGGAGGCGTACAGCTCGGCGACCTGAGCCTCGGAGAGGAACGGCGCGGGCGCCTCCTCGACGAGCTTCTGGTGCCGGCGCTGCAGCGAGCAGTCACGCGTCGACACGACGACCACGTTGCCGTGGGAGTCGGCCAGGCACTGGGTCTCCACGTGCCGCGGCTTGTCCAGGTAGCGCTCGACGAAGCACTCGCCGCGACCGAAGGCGGCGACCGCCTCGCGCACCGCGGAGTCGTACAGCTCGGGAATCTCTTCGAGCGTGCGGGCCACCTTCAGACCGCGACCGCCGCCACCGAAGGCGGCCTTGATCGCGATGGGCAGCCCGTGCTGCTCGGCGAACGCGACGACCTCGTCCGAGCCCGACACCGGGTCCGGCGTACCGGCCACCAGCGGGGCACCGGCGCGCTGGGCGATGTGCCGGGCGGCGACCTTGTCACCGAGGTCCCGGATCGCCTGCGGCGGCGGGCCGATCCAGATCAGGTCCGCGTCGAGCACCGCCTGGGCGAACTCGGCGTTCTCCGACAGGAATCCGTAGCCGGGGTGGATGGCGTCGGCACCGGACTCGCGGGCCGCGTTCAGGACCTTGCCGATGTCCAGGTAACTGCTCGCCGGTGTGTCACCGCCCAGGGCGAACGCCTCATCCGCGGCGCGGACATGCAGAGCGTCCCGGTCCGGGTCGGCGTATACGGCCACGCTCGCGATCCCGGCGTCCCGGCAGGCCCGGGCTACGCGGACAGCGATTTCGCCACGATTGGCGATGAGCACCTTGCGCACGATTGAGGCTCCCTCCTTGAAACAAGCCGAGTTTAGGGACTGCCGACACGGCGCATCGACCCATCCCCAGTGGTGAGCTTGCCCACACGGAGCGTGATGCGAGGCTTGCTCGACCCGCGAAATCCCTTGTCGCACCTCGGTACGCAGGACTCCTCGTGGAAACCCTAGCTCTCCGGTGTGGGCAAGGTCTCTGTGAGAGCGTGCCGCGCGCCACGCCGTTTCTTTGTGGAGTCCCTACGAATGGCCCAATGATTCTTTGCCCCTGCTGCAACCCTTGTCCCGCGGTTTACCCGTTAGTAGCGTTCACTGTGCCTCGAACGTACTTGGGGTAACGCAAACTTTGGTCGAGTGGTGGTCGAGAGTGGGTGGGGGCCGGTGGTACGCAGGCCGGTGGCATGGATCTTGGCGCTCGTCCTCTTCGTGGAGGCGCTCGGAGTGGCCGCGCTGAACTGGTTCCTGGGGATCGTCGTCGACCGCCAGGACATGTCCCTGGCCGGCCTCGACCCGGGCGCGATGTCCATCTCCTCGAAGGTCGGCGGAATCGTCTTCGGCCTCTACTTCGCCCTGTGCGGAGTGGTCGCGCTGCTCGTCGCCCTGCGCGACCGGGCCCCGGCGGGCCTCGGCCGCATCCTGCTGATCAGCGTGGCCGTGGTGCACGGTCTGCTGGGCGCGTTCGCGTGGGGCCTGGTGGGCCCGGGAGCGTTCGTCTCCATGGTGGTGGTGCTCGCCCTGGTCGTCCTGCTCCTGATGACCTACGACCGCCGGGAGGCCCCCTCCGAGGGGAGCCCCGAGCAGGGGGCGGGCAAGAACGAGGGCCCGGGGCCGATCGCCCCGCCGGCCGCTCCCAACCCCTCCTGACCGAACTCCTCCCGACCGAACCTCTCCCGACCGACGGCTAGTTCTCCCGCGGGGTCCACAACTCCGTGATGCCGACGCCCAGTTCGGCCAGCAGGCGGCGAACGAGCGGCAGACTGATGCCGATCACGTTGCCGTGGTCGCCGTCGATGCCCTCGATGAACGGTGCCGACAGGCCGTCGAGGGTGAACGCCCCGGCGACGTAAAGGGGTTCGCCCGAGGCGACGTACGCGGCGACCTCGGCGTCGGTCGGTTCGCCGAAGCGGACGACGGTGGACGCGGTGGCCGAGACGTACCGGCCGCTCGTCGTGTCGTAGACGCAGTGGCCGGTCTGGAGTGTCCCGGCCCGGCCGCGCATCGACTTCCAGCGGGCGGTGGCCTCCTCGGCGTCGGCGGGCTTGCCGAGGGCCTCGCCGTCCAGGTCGAGCACGGAGTCGCAGCCGATCACCAGGGCACCCTTGACCTCGGGCTTCGCGGCGACGACGGAGGCCTTGGCCTCGGCGAGCGCGAGGGCGAGTTCGGCCGGGGTGGGGGCGCTCACGGCGTCCTCGTCGACCCCGCTCACGATCACCTCGGGGTCCAGTCCGGCCTGGCGCAGCAGGCCCAGCCGGGCGGGGGACTGGGAGGCGAGCACGAGTCGGCGGCGCGGCTGATCTGTCATGCGTCCAGGGTATCGGCGCGGCCCGGGGCGCTCACGTCAGCCCGAGCACGATCATCGCCAGCACCATCGCCAGCGCCATGAGAATCCCGAGCCGCCGCAACATGACCTGCGTCTCCCGCAGTTCCTCGGGAGGCTCGTTGTCGGGGTCGGACCACAGCATGTCACCAGCGTGCGGCTTGGCCGGGGCGGGCGCCTGAGTACGGGTACTCAACTCTTCCAAAGGGGTCCACGGTTCCGTTAGAGTAATGGGACTGTGGTTCCTTTTGGAGAGGTGCGTCATGTTCGCTGCTGCCTGGACCGCGTCACCCCAGCTCCCGAGCGAGGGCTTCACGCCGAACTGGTCCCGCGAGGGATTCTGGCGTCAGTCGCTGCGGCAGGTCGTGCGGTTGACGGCGGGTGGGGAGAGGGTGCGGGTGCGGTTCTCGAACGCGTACGGGAACTCGCCGGTGAGGGTCGCGGCGGGCGCTGTGGCCGCTGGAGGGTCTGCGGTGCGCCTGACCTTCGAGGGCGCGGCGGAGGGGGAGATGCCGGCGCGGGGGGAGTTGGTGAGCGACGCGGTCCAACTCGCCGTAGAAGCGGGGGAGTCGGTGGTCGTCACGCTGTACTTCGACACGGCCACCGGGCCCGCGACCTTCCATGCGCAGGCGTTCACGACCAGTTACCGAGGTGACGGATGCCTGTTGGGTGGGGAGGGGTTCACCGAGTCCAGTGAGTCCTGGTACTTCCTGTCCGCCGTGGAGACCGACTCCGGGCGTACGGACGGGATCGCCCTCTTCGGTGACTCCGTCACCGACGGGTTCGGGTCCACGCCGGGGGCCGACCGGCGGTGGTCGGACGCGTTGGCCTCGCGGACGGGGCGGGCCGTGCTGAACGCGGGGATCGGGGGGAATCTGCTGCTCAACGACTCCGCGTGGTACGGGGAGCGGGGTGTGGGCAGGTTCGGGCGCGACGTGCTTCAACTGGCCGGGGTGGACACGGTCGTTGTGTTGCTGGGGCTCAACGACATCGGGTTCAGCGAGACGGATGAGCAGCCGACGTACAAGCCGGCGCCGGTGGTCTCTGCGGGTGAAATCGTCGCTGGGTACCGGGAGTTGATACGGCAGGCCGGTGAACTCACCGTGATCGGGGCGACCTTGTTGCCGTTCGGCGGGTCGGATCACTGGGGGGAGCGGGCGGCGAAGGTGAGTCATGAGGTCAACGAGTGGGTTCGTTGCTCGGGGGAGTTCGACGGGGTCGTCGATCTGAATCGGGTGATGGCCGATCCGGGGGATTCGGATCGGCTGCACCCTGCTTACGACTTCGGTGATCATCTGCACCCCCATGACGAGGGGTACGGGGTGATGGCCGACGCTGTGGTGCGTTGTTTGTAGCCCCGCGCCCCTTGGAGTGGGGAGGCGTGTCAGCGGGAGGGCCCAGCTGTGGGTGGCGTCGTGCACGATGCCGAGGAGCAGGGGGCCGGCCGCCGCCACGAGGTAGCCGATGGACCGGGCCATGCCCGCCAGGGCGGCGGCTTCGCCGGCATGCGGAGGCCAACGGCCCGGGTTCCTACGCCGTTCTCTCGCCTCCGTCCGGAACCGGTACAGCGTCACGTGGCGGAAGCGCGAGGGCGTGCTCGATCACCGCACCCGCGAGGGGCGGTTCTCCCTAGCCGGGCCAGAAAGTGCGGGTCCACGCGCTCGGCCCGGGGTGGGGCAGCCGGGCGCCCGCGACGCGCGACGGGTCGGACCACGCGTCCCGCTGCCTCGGGGTGCCCGGCGGTGTGGAGGTGGCCGCCGCGGCGCGGGCCCTGACCACCGCCAGGGCCGCTGCCAGTTCCTCCGGGGTCGGGTTGCCCCGTACGACTTTGATGTTCATGAGGGCGCTCCTCTACAGGGGGATGTTGCCGTGCTTCTTGGGGGGCAACGACTCGCGCTTGGTGCGGAGTTGGCGCAGGCCCCGGACCACGTGGCGGCGGGTGTCCGAGGGGAGGATCACCGCGTCGATGTAGCCGCGTTCGGCCGCGATGTAGGGGTTGAGGAGGGCGTCCTCGTACTCCTGGATCAGGCGGGCCCGGGTCGCCTCGACGTCACCGGCCGCCTCCGCTTCGGCGATCGTGCGGCGGTGCAGGATGTTGACCGCGCCCTGGGCGCCCATGACGGCGATCTGGGCGGTCGGCCAGGCGAGGTTGAGGTCGGCGCCGAGGTGCTTGGAGCCCATGACGTCGTAGGCGCCGCCGAAGGCCTTGCGGGTGATCACCGTGATGAGCGGGACCGTTGCCTCCGCGTACGCGTAGATCAGCTTCGCGCCCCTGCGGATGATGCCGTAGTGCTCCTGGTCGACGCCCGGGAGGAAGCCGGGGACGTCCACGAAGGTGATGACCGGGACGTTGAACGCGTCGCAGGTGCGGACGAAGCGGGCCGCCTTCTCGGACGCGTCGATGTCGAGGCAACCCGCGAACTGCATGGGCTGGTTGGCCACGATGCCCACCGGGCGGCCCTCGACCCGGCCGAACCCGGTGAGGATGTTCGGCGCGAACAGCGGCTGTGTCTCGAAGAACTCCGCGTCGTCCAGGACGTGTTCGATCACCGTGTGCATGTCGTACGGCTGGTTCGCGCTGTCCGGGACCAGCGTGTCCAGCTCGCGGTCCTCGTCCGTGACGGTGAGGTCCGCCTCCTCGGGGAACGCCGGTGGCTCGCTGAGGTTGTTGGACGGCAGGTACGACAGGAGCTGCTTGACGTACTCGATCGCGTCCTTCTCGTCGCCCGCCATGTGATGGGCCACGCCCGACACCGAGTTGTGGGTCCTGGCCCCGCCCAACTCCTCGAAGCCCACGTCCTCGCCGGTGACCGTCTTGATGACGTCCGGGCCGGTGATGAACATGTGCGAGGTCTGGTCGACCATCACCGTGAAGTCGGTGATCGCGGGGGAGTACACCGCGCCGCCCGCGCACGGGCCCACGACCAGACTGATCTGCGGGATCACGCCGCTCGCGTGCGTGTTGCGGCGGAAGATCTCGCCGTACGCGCCGAGCGAGGCCACGCCCTCCTGGATGCGGGCGCCGCCGGAGTCGTTGATGCCGATGACCGGACAGCCCGTCTTCAGCGCGAAGTCCATCACCTTGACGATCTTCTGGCCGTAGACCTCGCCCAGGGCGCCGCCGAAGACCGTGAAGTCCTGGGAGAAGACGGCGATGGGGCGGCCGTCGACCGTGCCGTACCCGGAGACGACGCCGTCGCCGTAGGGGCGGTTCTTCTCCAGGCCGAAGTCCGTGGAACGGTGCCGGGTCAACTCGTCGAACTCGACGAAGGACCCCTCGTCGAGGAGCAGCTCGATCCGCTCACGGGCCGTCAACTTGCCCTTGGCGTGCTGTTTTTCGACGGCACGTTCCGAGCCGGCGTGCGTCGCTTCCTGGATACGGCGCTGAAGATCCGCGATCTTCCCGGCGGTCGTGTGAATGTCGATCTCTTGAGGCGCTTCCGGCTCGGACATCGGGATTGCGGCTCCCTGCCTGCTCAAAAGGGGGACGGGTTACTCATCCGTAGAGTAGTGGCGGCCCTGGCGATCGGCAGTGCGGCGTACAACACACCTCGGGTGGCTTGCACGACACACCCCTAGGGTGGCTGGCATGACGCCGCGAGATGCATCAGACGCGAACAGCAACCGGTGGTCCGACCTGGACCGTCCACCGCTCAACGGCGCTGCGCTGCGCAAGGGCCTGGTGCGGGACGGCGGCCACGGGGGCCTCTACTGCGACATCGAGGTCGTGCAGCGCACCGGATCCACCAACGCCGACCTCATGGCCCTGGCACTCGCGGGGAACGCCGAAGAAGGTGCGGTGCTCGTCGCCGAGGAGCAGACCGCCGGGCGCGGACGGCTCGACCGGCAGTGGACGGCGCCGGCCCGCTCCGGGCTCTTCTTCTCCGTCCTCCTGAAGCCGGCCGACGTCCCCGTGGCCCGCTGGGGCTGGCTCCCGCTGCTCACCGGCGTCGCCGTCGCGACGGGCCTGTCCCGCTCGGCCGGCGTGGACACGGCACTCAAGTGGCCCAACGACCTCCTGGTGACTGTCGGCGGCGAGGAACGCAAGGCAGGCGGCATCCTCGCCGAGCGCGCGGGCGACGACGCCGTGATCGTCGGCGTCGGCATCAACGTCACCCTGCGCGAGGACGAGCTGCCCGTGCCGCAGGCGGCCTCCCTGGCTCTGGCGGGGGCGGTCACGACCGACCGGGACCCCCTCCTGCGGGCGGTGCTGCGGTCCCTGGAGCACTGGTACGACAAGTGGCGCGCGGCGGGCGGCGACCCGGTCGCCAGCGGCCTCCAGGAGACCTACGCGGCCGGCTGCTCGACGCTCGGCCGGGTCGTCCGGGCCGAACTGCCCGGGGACCGGTCGATCACCGGCGAGGCCGTCGCGATCGACGGCGACGGGCGGCTCGTGCTGGCCACGGAGGACGGCGTGCAGGAGCCCGTGGGGGCGGGCGACATCGTCCACCTGCGCCCCGCGTGACCCCGACCGCCCTTGTGGCGGCTCGGTCCGTGTGACTCACGGAGTGAGCTGGCCCACACCTGCCGTAGCATTGGGCCCGGTCGATACCTGACCGTGGCAGATCGGAAGGGCAGCAGGCGTGACCGTCGACGACACGGGCTCCGGCGCGGACGCGGACGGCCGGGTGGCCCCCGATGCCGCCGAACCCGGCGAGGACCCGCTCGCGCTGCGCCTCGAAGGGCTCATTCTGGGCGCCGAGCGCCGCTACACCCCCTTCCAGGCGGCCCGCACCGCCGGCGTCTCCATGGAGCTGGCCACGCGCTTCTGGCGGGCCATGGGCTTCGCCGACGTCGGCCAGGCCAAGGCGTTCACCGAGGCGGACGTCCTCGCGCTGCGGCGCCTCGCCGGTCTCGTCGAGGCGGGGCTGCTCAGCGAGGCGATGGCCGTGCAGGTGGCCCGCTCCACCGGGCAGACCACCGCGCGACTGGCCGGGTGGCAGATGGACTCGTTCCTGGAGGGCCTCACCGAGCCGCCGGAACCGGGCATGTCCCGCACCGAGGTGACGTACCCGATCATCGAACTGCTGCTGCCCGAGCTGGAGGAGTTCCTCGTCTACGTCTGGCGGCGCCAGCTCGCCGCGTCCGCCGGCCGGGTCGTCCAGGCGGGCGACGACGAGGAGATGGTCGACCGGCGCCTGGCCGTCGGCTTCGCCGACCTGGTGGGCTTCACGCGGCTGACCCGGCGCATGGAGGAGGAGGAACTCGGCGAACTCGTCGAGGCCTTCGAGACCACCGCCGCCGACCTCGTGGCAGCGCGCGGCGGTCGCCTCATCAAGACCCTGGGCGACGAGGTCCTCTACTCCGCGGACGACGCCGGGGTCGCCGCCGAGATCGCCCTGCTCCTGATCGAGACCATGGCGAACGACGAGACCATGCCCGAACTCCGCGTCGGCATGGCCTTCGGCACGGTGACGACCCGCATGGGCGACGTCTTCGGCACGACGGTCAACCTCGCCTCCCGCCTCACGTCGATAGCTCCACGCGACGCCGTCCTCGTCGACAGCGCCTTCGCCGAGGAGCTGATCCGCAGCGGCGAGGCCCCCGCCTCCGAGGCGGAGGCGGCGGAAGCCGCGGCCACCGCCGAGAAGGAGGGCGAGGAGCCCCCGACGTACCGCTTCGGGCTCCAGCCGATGTGGCAACGCCCCGTGCGCGGCCTGGGAGTTGTCGAACCCTGGCTCCTCACCCGCCGGGACTCGTCACCGGCGTAGGCCCAACTCGCTTACGCCGGTCAGTGTTTGGCGAGTCCGTCCACGCAGAGCCCGATGATCGGCACGCACAGACTGGGCCGACTCGGGGCGGGGGCGGGGGAGTTGGCGGTCCGGCTGGGTGTGGGCGCGGGCGTCGGGGTCGGAGTCGAGGTAGGCCGGGGAGCCGGTGCCTGAGGCGGTGGCGTGGTGGCCGTCGTCGTCTCCGGGACGGTCGTCGGGTTCGCGTCCACGGGTGTCTGCGCCGCCGTCGCATACGGAGTCGGTACGACCCCGAAGGTCGTCGTAGGACTGGGCGTCGCGCTCACGCCGCCCATCGCCGAGGTCGCGGAGGGGATCGCGGCCGGGCCCGCGCTGATGGTCGCGGCGGCGTTGGCGGGCCGGTCGGTGCCGTCGCCGGTACCGCTGCCGGGGTCCGGGCGGGGATCCGCCTCCGCCGTACCCAGCCCGCCGATTCCCGACTCGGGCGCCAGCCGTACGAGGCTCAGCACCCCGGCGGCCACGGCGAGCCCCCCGACGGCGAGCAGGACCTTGCGGGGCCGGGGACGGCGGTGCCGACCCCTGGCGAGCGGCGGCGCTATGTCCGCCGCGCCCTCGGCCGGCTCCGCCTTCGTGGTCGTCGTCACGATCCCTCCCCTGTGGTGTGGCGGACGCACGTTATGCGCTTCTACGGGCGGTGCGGCGGGAGTTGGGCGGGATGTCACCCGAACGGGGAAGCCGCGTGCGATGATCGGGGCGAGGTCTGTTAACCCACGTTAACCAGGAGGCGGTCATGGGCGAGGAGCGGTTCGGGGAGTTCGTGCTGGTGCGACGGCACGGGTACGTCGCGGAACTGGTCCTGGACCGGCCCAAGGCCATGAACGCCGTCTCTACGGCGATGGCGCGCTCGATCGCCGAGGCCTGCACGGCGCTGGCGGCGGACCGGGACGTACGCGTGACCGTCGTGACCTCGTCGCACGAGCGGGCGTTCTGCGTGGGCGCGGACCTCAAGGAGCGCAACGCGTTCAGCGACGCGGATCTCGTACGGCAGCGTCCGGTCGCGCGGGGTGCGTACACGGGGGTGTTGGAGCTGCCCATGCCGACGATCGCCGCGGTTCATGGCTTCGCCCTCGGCGGCGGCTTCGAACTCGCCCTGTCCTGCGACCTGATCGTGGCGGACGGTACGGCGGTGGTGGGGTTGCCGGAGGTGTCGGTGGGGGTGATTCCGGGAGGTGGCGGTACGCAGTTGCTGCCTCGGCGGGTGGGTGCGGCGCGGGCGGCCGAACTGATCTTCACGGCGCGGAGGTTGGAGGCGGCGGAGGCGGCGGGGCTGGGCCTGGTGGACGTCCTGGTGGAGCCGGGGCAGGACCGCGAGGAGGCGCTGGCGCTGGGTGCGCGCATCGCCGCGAATTCGCCCGTTGGGCTGCGGGCGGCGAAGCGGGCGTTGCGGTTGGGGCATGGGTTGGATCTGCGGGCCGGGCTTGAGGTCGAGGATGCGGCGTGGCGGTCGGTGGCGTTCTCGGGGGACCGGGCGGAGGGGGTCGCGGCGTTCAACGAGAAGCGGACGCCGGAGTGGCCGGGGGAGTAGGGGGGCCGCGGAGGAGGAAGAGGGGGTCTTTGTGCGTTGCCGGGTGCGGGTTCGTTGTGGCTGGTCGCGCCCGCGCGGCGGAGCCGCATATCGATACAGCCCCGCGCCCCTAAGGGGTTGCGGCTGGCCGTGTTGGTCAGATGCGCCGGTTCACCCCTCGAACCAGCCCCGCTCACCCCTCGAACAACCCCGCCCCGCCCCCACCCCGCCCCGGCGTCGTCACGTGATACCGGCCGCACGTCATCGACCAGTCCACGTTGCCCCGGATCCACGCCCCCATCCCGCGGACGTACCGGGTCAGCCTCGCGTCGCCCTGCGTCAGCAGGGGGCGGGACAGGTGGTCGTACAGGGAGATCTGGCTCTCGCACATGTGGACCGCCCTGTTCAGCGCGTCCTGGAGGGAGCAGTGGAAGTGTTGTGCCAGGACGGTGATCAGGTTGGTGTGGTTCGGCCAGTGCAGCTCGCGTACGCCCGAGATGATGTCGTTGGTGTACGCGACCGCGCGTGCGGCGGCCTGTTCGCAGGAGCGGACGTCGGGGCGGGCCCAGAGGGGGCCCGGCAGGTAGCAGTCCTCGGCGAGTTCGATGAGGACGAAACACATGCCCCGCATCAGGATCGTGGACTCGCGCAGGCGTAGGTACTGGTCCAGGTCCGGCACGATGCCCTTGGTGCGGTAGATCGCCTCCGCCGCCGCGGCGCCCAGGTAGCGGTTGAAGCCGTCGGTGATCCGCTCGACCTGTTCGTGGTGGGCCGCCATGTGGGCCACTCTGGTGCGCAGGTCCACCAAGGCTTCCAGGTAGGGCTCCGGTACCGGCACCCGCGCGCCCTGCAACACGCGCTGCGACCAGAGGATGTGGTCGGCCAGGTCTTCGATCCGGCCCTGCGCGGGGGCCTGTTCGGCGAAGCGGTCGTCCTGGAGGAAGAGCCACACCATCAGCTGTGCCGCGAGAACGGCGCCCTCCAGGCTGCCGTGCGGATGGGTCAGCGCCCCGAGTTCGCCGAACTGCACGGCGCGCGCGGCGACTTCGTCGGCGGGGGTGGCGATGTAGCCGTAGCGGCGCATCCAGGTGATCGTCCGCTCGGTGATCTCCGCCTCCCCGGGGTGCCGGGCCGGGGGCACGGGACACCACAACTCCGGTACGGCGAGCCGGGGTTCAGCCGGTCGCGGGGTCGGTCGGGTGGGCGGGGCAGCGGGCCGTTCCCGCGGATTCGCCGGCTTCATCAACGGGCTCCTCTTGCGGGCTGGTCGGCACCCTCAACCTCAACTCCTGCCGATGTTCTGCCTGTTCGGCCGCCGTGGCCCTCGTGCCGCGCGGCTCCACCGTCAGGTTCAGCGGGACCGGGGACAGCGTCATCCGCAGCATCGGCCGCGGATCGGGGGTGCCGGGGACCTTGGCCAGGCGGACCCTGGACAGGATGTGCGCGGCGGCCAGGGTCGCCTCGGCCATGCCGTACGCGTCGCCGATGCACTTGCGGGTGCCTGCCCCGAACGGGATGAACGCCTCGCGCTGCTCGCGGCCGACCCGGCCGGGCAGCCAGCGGTCCGGGGCGAAACGGTCCGGGTCGGGGAAGAGTTCCGCGTCCCGGTGCAGGCAGTACGGGCTGAACATGACCTCGTCCCCGGGGCCCAGCCGGGTGCCGCCGAGGTCGACGTCCCCGGTGACCCTCCGGCTGAGGACCGAGACCGACGGGTACAGGCGCAGGGTCTCGGTCAGGGTCCGGCCCAGGAGGGGCAGGGCGGGGATGTCGTCGTGGACGGGAGCGCGGCCCGGCAGCACGGTGTCGACCTCGTCGTGCAGGTTCTGCTCCAGCGTCCTGTCCCCGGACAGTACGGCGAACGTCCAGGAGAGCAGGTCGGCGGTGGCGGGGATGCCGCCGATCATGAGGGTGGCGATCTGGTCGCACACCTCCTCGTCGGTGAAGACCCGCCCCTGGTCGTCCCTGGCCGCCATGATCAGGGACAGCCCGTCGCTCAGGTCCGCGCCGCGGGCACGGTACGCGGCGACCATCCGCGCGATCAGGGACCGGGCGGTGACCCGGGCCCGCTCGAAACGGCGGTTGGCCGGCAGCGGAACCCGGTGCACCACCCCGAAGGGGATCACCATCTGCCACCACATGCCGGGCATCAGGACGGTGTACGCCTCCTCGATCTCGGCGGTGAGCCGCAGCTGGGCCGGGTCCGAGAACAGGGTGCGGGTCAGCGCCCGGCAGGCGAGGCGGCGCATCTCCCGGCACACGTCCACGATCTGGCCCGGCGCCCACGAGGCGACCGTCTCGCGGGCGCAGTCGACCATCGCGGCGGTGTAGCCGGTGACGCGGGCGGGACGGAACGCCTGGTTCATCAGCGGGCGTTGGTAGCGGTGGTCGGCGGCGGAGCAGGTGCCCAGGCCGTCGCCGATCAGGGTGCGGGCGGCGTCCACGAACGGGCCGCCCTTGTCGAAGCGTTGGGGTTCGGTGACCAGCGCCCTGCGCACCAGTGCGGGATCGGTGAGGAGGTGGACGGGTTTGGGGCCGAGACGTAGTCGCACCACAGGCGCCCGGGTGTGCTGGCGCAGCAGGAACGGCATGGGGTCGCGCCACATCGGCAGCGCGTGCCCCAGGATCGGCAGCGCCTCGGTGGCGGACGGCGGAGGGGTGACGGGGGTCGGTGCGGACATGCGGCGCTCCTCGGCTCGGAGGTCCGGTCGTCGGATCCGACGGTCACCATGGTCGGGCGCCGAGGGGGTGGGCCGTAAGGGCGTGTGCGGGAGCGCAACAGGGGCGCTGGGCTGGGCAGTTGGCGCCCTGTCCGGCCGGCCGGACGACGAGGACACTGCTGTCGGTACGAGATCGGGGCACCCGGACCACGGGGTGAGCGCCGTCCGTGACCGAAGGGGGCTGTCCTGTGCCGACCGTCGACGACGTACCCACCGCGCCGGGCGCCCTGCCCGGCATCGGGCATCTGCACCACCTCGTCGGCGACCGGCTGGGGTTCCTCGAATCGCTGCGGCGGGAGGGGCCGTTGGTCCGGGTCCGGCTGGGGACCGCGCCGGTCTACGTCGTGACCGACCCCGCGCTGGTGCATCAGGTGCAGTCCTCCAAGGCGCGCAGCTTCGGGCGGGGCAAGCAGTTCCAACGGCTGGCGGCCCTGCTGGGCAACGGCCTGATCACCTCGGACGGGGAGCTGTACCACCGGCAACGCCGCACCGTCCAGAAGGCGTTCACGGTGGCGCACATCGAGCGGTACCTGACGGCGATCCACCGGCAGGCCGAGCGGACGTGCGCCGGCTGGGAGGAAGGGCGCCCGGTGGACGTGCTGCACGAGATGAAGGCACTGTCCGTGGCGGTGATGGCCGAGACGGTCTTCTCCGGGCGCATGACCGACCGGGTCCTCGACCAGGTGGTCCGGGTCCTGCCGGTGATCGAGAAGGCGGCCGTCGAACGCCCGATGATGCCCGAGGTGGTGGACCGGCTGCCGCTGCCCTTCGTGCGCCGCGGGGACGAGGCCATGGCCCGGATGCGGGCCGTGGTGGGCGAGGCGCTGGAGGCCTGCCGTGACCGGGAGCCGGTGGACGGGGCCGCGGGTGACGTGGTGGCGTGTCTGCTGGCGGCGCGCGATCCGGACACCGGCCGGCCGCTCGACCACGACCTGGTGTGCGACGAGATCATCGCCCTGCTGGTCGGTGGCGCGGCCAACGTGCCGACCATGCTGGCCTGGACGTGGTTCCGGCTGGCGCTGCGGCCGGGGGCGGAGGAGCGGGTGCTCGCCGAGATCGCCGCCGTGGACGGGGCGCCGGCCATGGCGGATCTGGACGGCGGGATGCCGTACACGCGGGCGGTGATGTTCGAGGCGATGCGGCTGCACTCGGTGCAACTGGTGACCCAACGCACCGTGGCGGCAGTGGAGTTGGGCGGAGTGATGCTGCCGAGCGGCACCGACACCGCGTACAGCATGCACTCCCTGCACACCGATCCGCGGCTCTTCCCGCAGCCGAAGGTGTTCTCCCCGGAGCGGTGGCTGCCGGGCAGTGGGTGGGAGCCGGTGCGGCACGCGTTCGTGCCGTTCGGCGGTGGCCGGTTCAAGTGCGTCGGCGACAACTTCGCCTGCGCGGCGATCCTGGCCACGATGGCGGCGGTGGGCGCCCGCTGGCGGCTCGGGATTCCGCCCGGCCTGAGGGTCGGTGTGTCGGTCAGGGAACCGATCCCCGGCCCGAAGGGCCTACGGCTCGTCCCGCATCCTGTGAGGTCTGCCGCCTGAGGTACCCGTTCGCCGCATTGACATCCCTTTATGTCCCTAATGTCCCTAGCCTGGAGTGATGGGTGAGGACAGGCGGCTGGCGGCCGTGGTGGAGCTGGCGCAGGGGATGGCGGCGGCGCACACCCCGCGGGAGTCCTGGCGGGCGGCGGCGGCCGGGGCGTGCCGGGCGCTGGACGGGAGTTTCGCGGCGCTGTCGGTGTGGGAGCGGGAGCTGGGGCGGCTGCGGGTCCTGGTGAACGTCGGGGAGCGGGCCGCGGGCGAGGAGGAGTTCCCGGACGGCGAGACCTACCCGGTGCACCAGTTCCCGGAGATCACCGAGTTCCTGCACGAACGGTGGGCGGGTGGCGGCGAGCCCAACGCCTGGGTCGAGACCGCCGAGGGCCCGGCCGCGGGCAGTCCCGGCTACTGCCACCAGCGCGTGGCCGCCCTACGGCGTCGTAGGCGCGGATGCTGTGTCGTCGCCCCGATCGTGCTGCACGGGCGGGCGTGGGGCGAGCTGTATGTGGCGCGGCCGGTCGGTGCGCCGGTCTTCGGCCGGGGTGACGCCGACTTCGCCACGGTCCTGGCCTCCGTCGTCGCGGCCGGGATCGCGCAGACCGAGCGGCTGGAGGAGGCGCGGCGGCTCGCCTTCACGGACGCGCTCACCGGACTCGCCAACCGCCGTGCCGTCGACGTACGGCTCGACGAGGCGATCGAACGGCACCGGCGGGACGGGGTCGTCGTCAGCCTGGTCGTCTGCGACCTCAACGGGCTCAAGCGTGTCAACGACACCCGGGGGCATGCCGTGGGGGACCGGCTGCTTGAGCGCTTCGGTTCGGTGTTGTCGTTGTGCGGGGCGATGCTGCCGGGTGCGCTTGCCGCGCGGCTCGGCGGGGACGAGTTCTGTCTGCTCGCGGTCGGGCCGCCCGCCGATGAAGTGGTCGACGCGGCGGTCGAACTGTGCCGCCGGGCAGCCGAGTTGGAGCTGGGCGAAGGTGTCGCGTGCGGGGTCGCGTCGACCGAGGATCCGATCGGAGCGGTGCGTTCCGGCCGGCGGCTGTTCCGGCTGGCGGACGCGGCCCAGTACCGCGCGAAGGCCCTCCGCGCCGACAGGCCGGTGGTCGCCGGGCGGGACGGGCCGGACGATCCGGTGGTGCGGCTCGCGGACTCGCCCACGCCGGAGATGCCTGCCGAGCGGCGGCGGTTCCGGGGCCGTAGGACGGGGCTGTAGGACGGGGCTGTAGGGCGTGACCTACCTGTAAGGGTCTAAGTGGCCACCCGGTAGTGACACCACCGCATTCAATGCGTACGCTCCTGAATATGGATATGCACACTGTGGTGGTGGGGACGTCCGGGGTCACCGCGTCCGACGTTCTTGCCGTGGCGCGTGGAGGCGCCCGGATCGAGCTTTCCGGCGAGGCCGTCGCGGCGCTCGCCGCGGCGCGCGAGATCGTGGACGCGCTGGCGGCCAAGCCGGAGCCCGTGTACGGGGTGAGCACCGGGTTCGGGGCGTTGGCGTCCCGGCACATCAGCCCGGAACTGCGGGCGCAGTTGCAGCGCAACATCGTTCGTTCGCACGCCGCCGGTATGGGGCCGCGGGTGGAGCGGGAGGTCGTGCGCGCGCTCATGTTCCTGCGGCTCAAGACCGTCTGCTCCGGTCACACCGGTGTGCGGCCCGAGGTCGCGCAGACCATGGCCGACGTGCTGAACGCCGGGATCACCCCCGTCGTCCACGAGTACGGCTCCCTCGGCTGCTCCGGCGACCTCGCGCCGCTCTCCCACTGCGCGTTGACGCTCATGGGCGAGGGCGACGCCGAGGGCCCGGACGGAGTTGTACGGCCCGCCGGTGAGCTGCTCGCCGAACACGGCATCGCACCCGTCGAGTTGCGCGAGAAGGAGGGCCTCGCCCTTCTCAACGGCACCGACGGCATGCTCGGCATGCTGGTCATGGCCCTCGCCGACCTCGACATGCTGTACAAGTCCGTCGACGTCACGGCCGCCCTCTCCCTGGAGGCGCTGCTCGGTACCGACAAGGTGCTCGCGCCCGATCTGCACGCCATCCGCCCGCACCCCGGGCAGGGCGCCAGCGCCGCCAACATGCTTGCCGTGCTTGCCGGTTCGGAGCTGACGGGGCACCACCAGGACGGTGCGCCCCGCGTCCAGGACGCCTACTCGGTGCGGTGCGCCCCGCAGGTCGCCGGTGCCGGACGCGACACGATCGCGCACGCACGGCTCGTCGCCGAGCGGGAGTTGGCGTCCGCCGTCGACAACCCCGTTGTGCTGCCGGACGGTCGGGTCGAGTCCAACGGCAACTTCCATGGCGCGCCCGTGGCTTACGTCCTCGACTTCCTCGCCATCGCCATCGCCGACCTCGGTTCGATCGCCGAGCGCCGTACCGACCGGCTGCTCGACAAGAACCGCTCGCACGGGCTGCCGCCGTTCCTCGCGGACGACGCCGGTGTCGACTCCGGGCTGATGATCGCCCAGTACACGCAGGCCGCGCTGGTCAGCGAGATGAAGCGGCTCGCCGTACCGGCGTCCGCCGACTCGATCCCGTCCTCCGCGATGCAGGAGGACCACGTCTCCATGGGCTGGTCGGCCGCGCGCAAGCTGCGCACCGCCGTCGACAACCTCACCCGGATCATCGCCGTCGAGCTCTACGCCGCGACGCGCGCCGTGGAACTGCGCGAGGGCCTGGCTCCGGCGCCGGCGTCCCGCGCGGTCATCGATGCCGTACGGGCGGCGGGAGTTGAGGGTCCGGGTCCGGACCGGTTCCTGTCGCCCGACCTCGCCGCGGCGGACGCGTTCGTGCGGGGCGGGCACGTCGTCGAGGCCGTGGAGAAGGTCACCGGGCCGCTGCGGTAGGGCAGTTGGGGCACCAGAAGTGAGGCAGTCGGGGCCCCGTCCGCCAACGGCGGTGCCTCGTCGGTCACTTGAGCTTGGCGGCCTGGGCGTCGATCACGGCCGACGGCACGTCGTAGGCCTTGGCCGACATCAGGGCGCCGAGGTTGACCGTGTAGTACGTGACGAGGGTGCTGCCGTGGCGCACCACCTCGGTGTGCACGGTGCCCGTCTCGCCGCCGGAGTCCTCCATCACGGCGCTCGCGCCGAACGCCACCGACTCGTCACCGGTGTCGGACGCCTTCTCGGCCGCGATCCCGGTGTACTTCTGGCTGTCCTTGCCGTCCTTGCCCGAGGCGATGGTGAAGCCGCCGGAGCAGCTCTTCACCCCGTCGGAGACGGACTTGAACGCCTTCTCCGCGCCGTCGCCGTCGTACGAGGACAGTCCGACGACGGTGGTCGTACGGTCCAGTGCCGCACCGAACGCGTCGTCGAACTCCTCCTCGGTCATGTCCTCCACGGACTTGGAAGGGCTGGAGGAGGGCTTCTTCGCCTCGGTGACCATCCTGTTCGTGGCCCCGGCGGCGTCGCCGGGCGCCTGCCCGGCCATGGCCCAGGCCAGCGGCCGGCACTGCGCCTTGTCGACGGTGACGGCGCTCTTGGTCGCGGGGTACGTCTTGCCGACCGACCCGACCTCGTAGCCGACGACATCGCCCTTCACGAGGGCCAGCTTCTTCAACTCGGCGGCGCTGAGCGCCTTCGCGGAGTTCTTGGCGGTGCCTTCGGCGTTGCTCTTGCCGTCGTTGCTCTTGGTGTCGTCCGAACCGCCGTCGGAGCAGCCGGTGATGAGGGCCAGCGACAGTGCGCTCACCGCGACGGTGACGCACAGCCGTATGCCCGATGATCTCTTCATGAGCGGACTATGAAGCTTGGGTCAAGGAGTCGTCAAGCAAGTTAAAAGCCGAGGCGTTCCCGTCGTACCGAATAGGCCACGAAACCGGCGCCGAGGCCGAGGAACACCGTGCCGCCGACGATGTACGGCGTGGTGTTCGGGCTGCCGGTGTCGGCGAGTTGGGTGTCGTGGGCGGAGGCGGTGACGGCCGTCGAGGTGACCCGTGCCTGCTGGGTGACCTGGGAAGTCGGGGTCGCCGAAGTCTCCACTCTGGCCTGGTCGGTCACCGTCGCGTTGGCGGAGGGGACGAACCAGAGGGCGCCCAGCAGGGTGCCCGCGGCGGTGGCGGTCAGCATCGTTCGGCGAGCGGTTGACACGGAATATCGATCCCCTTGTGGCGCTGGCGAATTGGCCGTGTGGAGCGATGCTAATGAACTGTGCGGGTCGCGGGAAAGTCACGGGAGCTGTGGGCCGTACGCTCCCGGCATGAGCACCCCAGAGACATCACGTTTTGTACGCCTTCGTGTCGAACTCGTTCTGGAAGTCGAGAACGAGGACGCCGTGACCAAGGCCGCGCTGGCCAAGATCGCCGAGGATCCCGAGCTGCCCGGCGACGAGCGCGGGCACGCCGAGACCGCTGTGACGGAAGACACCGCCGAGGCGCTCGCCTATCTCGTGGACCCGTTCGACCTGGTCAGTGAGATGCCCGGGGTCGAGCTGGCCCAGGCATCGTGGAGCAGTGAGGAGATCGACTACGACCCGGATTCGCCGGATTGGGACATCGACGAGGATGATGTCGACGGCGATGAGGAAGCAGACGGGGTGGCAGTGGTCGGCTGAGCCGTGCGCGGGAGAATGTGACCCCGGGCGGCAACCGCTGCCCGGGGTTTCCTCGTCTCATACGGTTCCGAGGGCCACGGTGGGTGCGGTGGACGTGGTGTGCCCCACATGTGGGCGACAAGCGGAACGGGACGCACCAGTCGTAGCGTTGGTTTCTTAAGAAACTGGTTAACGGGGCGCTCGGGGTTTTCGGGGATTCGGCAACGATGGAGAAACGTGTGATGACGGACAGTAAGCGGCGCAAGGGTCTTGTGGCCGCGTCCGCACTGCTCGGCGGTGTGCTCGTGCTCACGGCGTGTTCCGGCAGCGACGACAAGTCGTCCGGGAGCGATTCGAGCCAGAGCTCGCAGTCCAAGGCCGACGAGGCGGCCGCGAAGAAGTCCTCCGAGGCGCAGATCAAGATCACGCCGGCGGACGGTTCGGACAACGCCTCCATCAACAACTCGGCCGCGGTGACGGTCAGTAAGGGCACGCTCACGGCCGTGTCGATGACGACCGCGGACGGCAAGGCCGTCGCGGGCACCATCGCCGCCGACAAGCTCAGCTGGAAGCCCAGCGCGCAGCTGGACCGCTCGACCACGTACAAGGTCGCGGCCACCGCCAAGGACTCCGCGGGCCTCGCCGCCCACGAGAACGCCTCCTTCACCACGGTCTCCCCGGCCAACAGCTTCATAGGGAACTTCACACCCGAGGGTGGCTCGACGGTCGGCGTCGGTATGCCGGTGTCGATCAACTTCAACAAGGCGATCACGAACAAGGCCGCCGTCCAGAAGGGCATCACGGTCACCTCCACCAGCGGCCAGGAAGTCGTCTGCCACTGGTTCAACACCCAGCGCATGGACTGCCGCCCCGACGAGTACTGGAAGGAGAACTCCACCGTCACGCTGAAGCTCGCGCTCGACGGCGTAGAGGGCGCCTCCGGTGTCTTCGGCGTGCAGCAGAAGACGGTCACCTTCCACATCGGCCGCAACCAGGTCTCGTACGTCGACGCGAAGACCAAGCAGATGAAGGTCGAGCAGGACGGCAAGGTCGTCAAGACCATCCCGATCTCGGCCGGTTCGCCCGAACACACCACGTACAACGGCCAGATGGTGATGTCCGAGAAGTTCACGCAGACCCGTATGAACGGCGCGACGGTCGGTTTCACGGATGACGACGGCAAGGGCGAGTACGACATCAAGGACGTCCCCCACGCCATCCGCCTCACCAGCTCCGGCACGTTCATCCACGGCAACTACTGGGGCTCGCCCTCGGTGTTCGGCAGCGTCAACACCAGCCACGGCTGCGTGGGCCTCCAGGACGTGAAGGGCGCGGGCGACAAGAACATGCCGGCGGCGTGGTTCTACAACAACTCGATCGTCGGCGACGTGGTCGTCATCTCCAACACCGGCGACAAGACGGTGTCTCCGGACAACGGCCTCAACGGCTGGAACATGGACTGGGCGCAGTGGAAGGCGGGCTCGGCGGTCTGACCCGACTCGCCGACGCCGGTCAACTCCGGTTCGCTTGAAGGCGGTTGCCCCTGGTCGGGGGTGACCGCCTTTGCGTTGCCCGGCTCAAGTGGTGCATGGCGCAGGTGAGTTGACGGTAATATCCGTCATGTGACGTGCCTCCGGGCGCGCCTCCCTTTTCCGGGCCCCGTCCCCTCGGGGCCCGGCCCGAAGCGAGGCGGTTCCGGGTACAAAAAAAGCCGCCTCCCTAGGTAGGGAGGCGCGCCTGTGGGACATCATGCAAAGCCGAAACCGACTCTCATGTGTCGGCTCACCCGGTTGCTGCCGGAGAAGTGGGCCAAGCATGTGAGGAGGTGGTGGCTCTGGTGGCTCACTCGGTAGCGGGAGACCCCCCGAAGGACTAGGGGCCTCCCACTGAGCTCCCGGTGAGCTGGAGCCCCTGTCACGGATACCGGCCGTGGCGGGGGCTCGTTCCTCTTCTCCGACGACGATACCGGCTACGGCGCCCGCAGCAACCCCGACTCGTCAACAGGGGGCTTGAGCGCGGTGATGAAGGGGGTCCAAGCGGTGGCGGTGAGGATGAGGGCGGGGCGGTTCGGGGCCTTTGAGTCACGGACGGGGACGAGGCCGGGGAGGTTGTGGGCGACCTCTACGCAGTTACCGCCGTCCCCGTTGCTGTAGCTCGACTTGCGCCAGAGCGCGGCGCCGGGGAAGTCGCTGGCGACCTCTACGCAGTCCCCGCCGTCCCCGTTGCTGTAGCTGCTCTTGAGCCAGAGCGCGTCACTCAAGTCGGTCCCGTTGCTTGCCATTTCGGAATTCCTCTGCCGCTGCCTTGATCATCGCCAGGGACGCCTCCGGTGACAGTGCGACGGCCCTGAGCCGATCGTATGCCTTGCGGTACTGCTTCACGAGGGCCGGATCGTCGATGGTGTCACCGCTGTACGACGCCTCGGTGTAAATCAACGGCGGGGCGTCCGGGAAGGCCATGACCTTGATCGAGGCGGCCATCAGAGGATGCGCGCCGCACGTCCGCGGAACGATCTGCGGAGTAACCCGACGCCGTTCGGCCAACTCCACGATCCGGTCGAGCTGTTCGGCCATCTCCCGTGGCGGGAGGACAGGGTCGGCAAGCAACGACTCGTGCAGGATCGCCCAGTACTCAGGCGTGGCGTGGTCGTCCTCGAAGAGACGGGCACGGGCGAGGCGGCCCACCACCTTCTCCTCGACCCATTCGTCGGAGGCCGCCGGGTGAGCCGACCGGACCATCGTCCGCGCGTACGCGGCGGTTTGGAGCAGCCCCGGGATGTTGATGGGGCACCACTCCTCGATGGACTCCGCGTGCTTCTCCGCCTCCAGGACCTTCTCGAAGTACGCGGCGTGCGGTCCCCTCCGCGCCTTCCGTACGACCTCACAGTTCCGCTCGAAGAACCCGTCCGTCCCCAGCTTCTGATCCGCATGCTGGGCCAGATCGAGCGGCATCCTTCGCTCGCCGTGCTCAATGTCGCTCAGGGACGTCTTGCTGTAGAAGCTGCCCTTGAGGAACGCATCCAACGACAGCCCCGCCTCCTCCCGCTTCCACCTCAACTCCTTGCCGTAGAAGGTCGGAACGCTCATCGACCCGTCGATGTCCTTACCCCGTGCCACCACTTGCCCTCCTCCGCAGCCCCGGTCGCGAACGCGAAACCTCTTTTACGGTAGCCAGCGGAACGCCAGTCTGTGAGGAGTTCGTCACAGAGCGCACAGGAGGCACCCGTTCATGTCCACCCCCTACGACACAACCCTCTGCGTGGAGGAACTCCGCGACGCCCTCGCCCTGCACGACATCACGCTCCCCTCCCTCGGCGTGGACATCCTGTACGCCGGCCTCGTCGCGCTCGGGAACTGCAACACCGCCACCGCCCGCGAACTCGCCGCCGCACTGCGGAAGGCGGCGGAACGGTGACCCTCGAACTCCGCCTCCTCGCCACCCCCAAGGCCGTACCGGAACTGCGCCATCACCTCCGCCACCACACCTACGACGTCCGCCTCTGCGCAACGGAGTTGGTGACGAACGTGATCGACCACGTCGGGGAGGGAACTCCGGTGACCGTCAGAGTCCTGGGCACGGAGGACGGCCACACGCGCATCGAGGTCACCGATCCGGATCCGAGGGCGTTGCCCCTGCTGCTCCGGGCGACCGCGACGGACGAACACGGCCGAGGTATGGCGCTGCTTGACGCGTTGACTCGGCGGTGGGGTGTAGAGCAGGGGGCGGATCGCAAGACGGTGTGGTGCGAGCTGGAGGGCACCAACAGCCTTGCCGGAACGGGCTGTTGAGGTGATCGGAGCTGAACTCAGCCCAGTTGCCGGGCTACGGCCTCGCGGGCGGCGGGGGAGAGCAGGGTGCCCGCGCGGGTGAGGAGGGCGTGCAGGCCGGGGCCGTAACGCTCGGCCAGTTCCGGGTTGTGGGCCAGTACGTCCAGTTCGTTGGCGGCCGTGATGTCGAAGAACGCCCGCAACTGGTCGGCGGGTGGGCTGAGTTCGCGGCCGGTGAAGCGGTCCCGGAAGGCGAACTCGGTTGTGCCGTCGACGCGAGGGTAGACAGCGCCGCGGTCGCAGCTGGCGTAGAGGTACACCAGCGCCTCCGTCCGTTCACCGACCAGCGCGACGAGCGTGGCCCGCTCGGAGAGGGGCAGCAGGGCCGGTGCGAAGCCGTCCGTACCGTACGTCGCATGGCACAGCCCCGCGGTCTGCACGACGGCGTCCGCCCCCCAGTCCGCCAACAGCCCCTGAACACGGCCCAGATGGGCCAGCAACGTGCCACCGGGATGCGGCATCTGGTCAGCTCCCCGATCGCGCAGAAACGCCTCGATCGCCACGCGTCCCTTACCCGTCAGGTGATGCTGCTCGGCCGGTGCCATGACTGGAGATCCTCTCGCGGTAGGGCGGTAACACTGAGCCCATTCCATCTTCGGCCTGAGTTGGGGTGGGCTGCTCGGGGCACCGAACTCGTATGATCTCGCGGTGAAGTTCCGGACGGAGCACCCTGCCAGGGCCGACGGACACGCGGGTGTGTGGTGCGGGCTGTCACTTCACGGGGTGTCTGAGGCGCGGTAACCGCGTGTCCTGGTCAGGCGAACCGCTGACGCCTGGAATCTGACCCCGGATGTCTCGGTCCCGAGTACAACCTTGACCGATCCGTCCTCTTGGGCGGTCAGGTCGACTTCACGGGCCTCGGCGGGGCCCCACCCGGTGACTCGTAGCCCCGCGATATCCACGAAGACGAGGTAGTACTCGAAAGCGTTGAACCCCTTTCCCTCCCACTCGGCCGGAGGGTTCGAGGGGAGACTTCTTGTGTCGAACCCAAGGGTCGCCGAGTTTTCTCTTTCATCGATGTGCAGATAGAAGAGATCGCATGATTCCGGCAAGGTGAGGAGTTGCAACCAGTCAGCGCTCATAGAAAGTCTTCTCATCCATTGCGGGAAGGTGGTTGTGACGCAACGCATCGATTTTGCTCGTGAAGAGATGCCGCTCGGCGTCCGATCCGTCCGCCTGTTTCCTGAAGGCGCTCACGTGGCCGACGGTGATGGAGTCGCTGCAGTCGAATTCGAGTTTCACTCCGCGGCCATCGGCCCGTACCCGCATACGTCGTTCTGTGCCATGGGGGATCATCTCGATTCCGGCCGTGGCCGGCGGGTCCCACTCGGTCAGGGAGACGGTGTCCACGGCCAGGAAACGGAACTGGCACTGGACCGTGTCCATGTGCTCGTCGATCCACTCCTGAGGTGCGGAGTCGGGAAAGCGGGGCAGGTCGACGCGGAGCGTCACACTGGGACCGCGCCAGTTCAGGTTGATCGAACGGATCCTGACCTCGCTCAGGTCCGGGACCTTCCCGTAGAGCGACTGCAGTACCTCCCGATTCACGAGAAAAGCGTCAACGGTCATAGTAGTAATGCTCCTCGCAGCCGGGAATCTGTCCATTGCGGGTGTCCTCGAACGGTCGCACATGGACGTGCGAGGGCTGATAACCAGGCTCGCCGGGCTTCTGATGTCCGAACCAGTGGTCCTGGAACACTACAAGGTCCTGCCCGTTGGGATGCTCGTACACCTCTTCCGTGTAGTAGATCGGCTCGTGGTCCTCGGTCATGAGCTGCTTGGACCCTTGCCATTCCGGTGTCGTGGCCGGAACATGATGGTTCACCTCCAGAGGTTCGGCGCCCTCGGGAATTCCCGCCTCCCGCAATGCGAGTGCCTTGGTCTCGTCGAGAGATCGGCCGACCTTTTCCGGGTATCCAGGGGCCAGTCCGAGCGGGTCGATCCAGATGGTGGGGTTTTTTACGTAAGTCGCTGGATTCGGAGCGGGTGCAAGGCCGAGCGGGTCCGGAGTGAGGTAGCGCGCCGTTTCCGGGTCGTAATGGCGGAAGTAGTTGTAGTGGAGCCCGGATTCGGGGTCGTAGTACTGGCCCGGGAAACGGAGAGGTGTGTACGTGCTGCTATCGGTCGCCCAGGCGGTGGTGCCCCACAGGGTGCTGCGGGTGTGCCAGGCGATGTCGCCCTGTTCGTCGATGAGTTCGGTCGGGGTGCCGACCAGGTCGGTGACGACGGCGAAGAAGCGGGAGTCGATCTCGTCCTGCGGGGCGTCGGCCGCGGTGATGCGTTCTGTTTGGGCGATGGGGCGTAGGCCCTGGTGGTCCCAGGTGAGGGTGACCGGGTTCGGCAGGTCCGGGGACGAGGTGGTCTGTTCGCACAGGGTGGTGCCGTCCCAGGTGAACACCACGCGTTCTACGACCGTTTCGCCGTCGGCGGCCAGGCGGGACTTCGCCGTGCGACGGCCGAGAGGGTCGTACGTGTAGCGCCAGCACGTCCCGTCCGGAGTCGTCACCGACGTCAGGCGGTCCTCGGCGTCCCACTCGTAGCGCCAGGTGTCCGGCTTGCGGGAGAGGCAGGTTCTCTGGCGCAGGGTGATCCGGCCCAGGCCGTCGTGTTCGTAACGGACGTTGCCCGCGCGGGTGATGCGCGTGCCTGTGTAGGTGCGGGCGCCTGTTGCCTCCTGGCCCGGGTGTCCTGTCGGCCAGTGGGCTTGCGTCTGGTTGCCTGCCTCGTCGTACGCGTACGTCTCGGTCCAGTTCGCCGCGTGGACTGCCGTCACCCGGCCCGCCGCGTCCAGGTCGAAGCGGCGGGTGCCGGAGAGCTGGTCGTCGATCGCCGTCAGGTTGCCGTCGGCTCGGTAGGTGTAGGCGCGGTGCTGGAGTGAAGTGCCCGTCGCGCCGACGACCGACTGGGTCGTCAGACGGCCCAGGGCATCGAAGGTGTGCTCCAGGGTGAGCATCTCGCCCACCTGGCGGGCCAGTTCGCGGCCCACCTCGTCGTACGTGAAGTCGATGGAGCGGCCCGAGGCCGTCATTCCGGTGCGGCGGCCGGAGTCGTCGTACGTCCATGCCGTGGTCGCGCCGGAGGGGGTTGTGCGGGCCTTACGCCGGCCGAACTCGTCGTAGGTGTACGCCAGTTCACGGTCGTCGACCGTCTCGGAGCGGACGCGGCCGTGGCGATCGCGCAGGACCGTCAGGATGGTGCCCGGGGCGGTCGCCTGGGCTAGTTTGTCCGTCATGTCGTAGGCGTACGTGGTGACTTGGCCGGCTGCGTTCTTGCGGATCACCTGGCCCAGTGTGTTGCGTTCGAACTCGATCGTCTGGCCGAGAGCGTTCGTACGAGTGGTCAGGCGGCCTGTCTCGTCGTGGGTGTAGGTGAGGGCACGGTTGTCGAAATCCGTCTCCGTGGCGAGGCGGCCTGCCGCGTCGTAGTCGTAACTCCAGGTCAGGCCTTGGGGGTTGGTGACCTGGGTGAGGTTGAGTTCCTTGTCGTGGGCGAACTCGTAGCGCACCCCGTCCGGGCCCGTACGGGCCGTCAGCAGGTCGAAGTGGGTGTACTCGAAGCGGGAGACGCCGCCCAGCGGGTCGGTGTGGCTCGTGCAGTTGCCCTCGCCGTCGTACCTCCAGGACTCGGTCGTGCCGTCCGGTGCCGTGCGGCGGGACAGGTGGCCCTCGGTCGTCCACTCCAGGCGGGTCGTCGCACCCAGTGCGTCTGTGAATGTGACAGATCGGCCGAGACTGTCACGTTCGTAGCGGGTGACCCCGCCGAGCGGGTTCGTGATCCGCAGCGGGAGGCCGGTGCGGTCGCAGTGGACCGTCGTGGTCCGGCCGAGCGGGTCGGTCACCGTCGTGAGGTGGCCCGCCTCGTCGTAGGTGAAGTGGGTGGTGTGGCCCTGAGAGTCCGTCACCGAGGTGCGGTTGCCGCGGTCGTCGTACGACTGGCGCACGGTCGTGCCGTCCGGGTTCACCAGCCTTGTGGGCAGGCCGAGTTCGTTGTACTCGGCTCTCGCCTCGCGTCCGTCGGGGCGGGTGGCGGCGAGCAGGTTGCCGTTCTCGTCGTAGCGGAACGTCGTGGTGTGGCCGAGCGGGTCCGTGCGGGACAGCAGGCGATGGTAGCGGTCGCGTCGGAATCGGGTGACCCCGCCCAACGGGTCTGTTTCCGCGACCACTTGGCGTGCGTCGTTGACCAGGTAGCGGCGGGTGTGGCCCTCGCCGGTGGTCGTGGTCGTCACCCGGTGGCCGGTTTCCGGGTCCGTCTCGTCGTAGGAGAGGCGCAGGGTCATGTGGCCGTGCGTGCCGCCCTCGGCGACGCAGCGGTCCTGGTCGTCGTACTCGTACGTGTAGCCGCGGTCGTTGGTGTCCGTCCAGGAGGTGACGCGGCCCTCGCCGTCGTAGGTGAGGCGCAGGGGGAGGCCGGAGGAGTTGGTGACCTCGGTCAGGTTGCCGTCCGTGTAGCCGTAGCGCTTCAACTCCTCGCCGGTGGCGGCAAGTTGGAAGGCCGTTACGCGGTCCGCCTCCGTGGTGACACGGACCTCGTAGCCGCCGCTGGAGACGACGGAGAGCGGGGTGCCGTCGGTGTCGTACTCGAAGGTGATCCAGTTGCCGTTGCGGTCGTCGATCTGTTCCAGGACCGCGAGGTTCTCGGTGCGGTCGGTGAAGTGCCATACGCGGCGCGACCGCGGGTCGGTGACCGTGTAGCCGCCGTCCTCGCGGTCCAGCGGCCAACGCGGGCCGTGGCTCGGGAGGGTGGGGAGGCCGGGGGCCGGGTGCGGGTAGGCCAGGAGCAGGCCGTCCTCGGTGACGAGGACCACGCCCTCGGCGTCGATCTCCAGGCGCTGGTCCAGGGTGGAGGCCCAGGACGGGCCGAACCAACGGCCCAAGTGGTAGCCCGACTCCACCCGCCGCTTGAGGACCAGGGGCAGGGCGCCCGGCAACGTGACGTCCGTCTGCGGCAGATACATCTTGCCGGTGGTGAGGTCGACGGGGTCGGTCGGATCCTTGGCGACCTTCTCGCTCGGGTCGGTGGTGTCGTGCTCCTGCGGCTTCTCGTCGACCTTGCTCCGGGCCGAGTTCTCCGCCGCATCCCCCGCCGCATCCCTCGCCGACCGCTGCACCCCCGTCTCGACCGCGCTCTCCATTCCCTCCTTGAGCGCGGCCCGCCCGAACGCCGCCTCCAGCCCCGCCCCGTCGCCGAAGAGGTTGGGGATCAGCCGTCCCGTCCCCTCCGACGGGTCCTTCATGAAGTCGTCCAGCATCGTCTTCGCGGCCCGCTCGGGGTGCGCGGCCGTCGAAACCAGGCCCGCCAGCGTCATGTTGACGTTCTGGACGTACGCCGCCGGGTGCGTGAGGTTGTACGGGTCCATCGGGTTGAGGCCGCGGGCGAAGTTCAGGATGCCTGCCGTGCCCTTCACCACGCCGGCGTCGAAGTGGAGGATCTCCGTGTTGACGGCCTGGTAGCCGTCTACCGCGTCCGCCTTCAGCCGGGTGAGTGGGGGCGGTTCGGCGGGGGCGTGGGCCAGGGCCTTGCGGACCGCGCTCGCGGCCGTGCGGGCGGCCTCGTCGCGTTGGCGGCGGGCCTCGTTGAGGATCTCGTGGGCGCGTTCTACGACGGCTGCGCCCGGGTCCGTCGTCGGCTCCTGCTTCTTGTCGCCGTCCTTGTGCTTCGCTACGTCCGCCTTGTACGCGTCCGATGCCTTCTTGCCCGGGCCGTACAGATCGATCGCGTCCCGCGCCTGCCCCTGCGCCCACTCCACTGTCTCCGCGTACGACGACAGCGCCTTGCCCGCCGCGTCGCAGGCGTCCGCCGCCTGGAGCCACTTCGTGGGGTGCATGGCGAATTTCTCGCGGAAGGCATTCGCCGCTTCGCCTTGCCAGGACGACGAGTTGAGCCTCCGCATGCCGTCGCCGACCTTGTCGAAGGCCGTGTAGAAGTCGGCCAGGTGCTTGGCCGTCGCCCTGATCGCCTTCGCGTCGCCGTGGAGGAGGTCCTTCGGCTGGTCGCTCTGGCCCAACTGTTGTTCGCCCGGGGTCGCGCCGAGGTCCGAGGCGATGCGGTCGCCCGCGTTCTCGACCTTGTTCGCGAGGTCGTGTGCGCCGACCTTGTCCAGCGCGTCGCCGGCGGCGTCCGTGCCCTTGTCGACCAGCTCGCCCGTGAACTTCTTGCCCGCGTCGACCGCGTCGCCGACCTTGCTCAGGCCGGAGTTGACCAGATCGCCGATGCCCATCAGCCCGCGTCCCCGCCCTGCTGAGCCTGTTCCTGTGCTGCCTGCGCGGCCTCCGCCGCCTTCGTCCGTTCCTCCGGTGACGGGCCCAACGGGCCGTCGAGCATGTCGTTGTACTCGTCACCGCTCAGCCCCGCCGCGCTCGCCAGGTTGGCCGGGTTGAGACCCGGGCCCAGCGGGCTGAACGTGTGCGAGGTCATCACGTCCCGCGCCGCGTCCTTGTACGCCTGCCCGCTGTTGTCCAGCGCTTTGTCCATCGACTCGGCGCTGTAGTCCACGCCGCCCGTGTACTCGTTGTCGCGCACCAGGTCGCCCCAGCTCTGCTTGGTGACGTCGTCCTCCGACGCGTACGGGTTGCCCATCCCCGCGTTCACCACGATCTTCATCGTGCCCTGGACGTACTGGTCCGTCTCGTACAGCGTGCCCGCCGAAAGACCCACGCCCGTCGCGAAGTTGTTGCCCTCGATCACCAGCGTGCGCACGCCCCACTCCCAGCGTTCGCAGAACGACGTGAACCCCGACAGCAACTCCTCGTTGCCCAACTCCAGCCCCGAGAGGGCGAGTTCCGAGAATCCGCGGCCCGCTCCGGCCAGACTGTCGATGCCCAGGTCCTTCAACTCGCCCAGCACCAGGGTGATCCCCTGCGCTATCTCGTCGAGCCCGGCCGCCTTGATGTCCTCGCCCGCGTCCCCGCTCATCCCCGTATTCCCTCCGCGTCCAGCGCCGCCGCCTCCGGCACGATGCCCAACACCGGTGGAAACAGTGCCCCTTCGCCCTCGGTACCCACATCCAGGGCCACTCCGCACGGCACACCCACGGCGCTCACAGCCGGCACCGTCGCGTCCAACAAGCGGGCCCCCAGCAGCCGTTGATACGGCCACTCCCGCCCGCCTTCACCCCTCGCGATCGCGAACCTCGCCAACGCCGACTCGTTGGAAAACGCGTAGATCCACCGGATACCGCCGAAATCGCCGACCAGGGGCGCCTCGTCCTCATCTGTCGGCACCAGGACCGCCGTACGGCGGAACTCGCCCAGCAGTACCGCGAATTCGTGCCGCCCGCGCGCCGCGACGTCGTCGCTGGTCAGGGGCTCGGGGCGGGGGATCGGCGCAGGTGGCGACTCCGGCTCGCCCATCTCCGCGTAGTCCAGCAACCGGGACCGCCGTATGCCCCCGGGCTCCCCGGCGGCCTCGGAAGCCCCGGCCTCCCCGTCGGCCTCCCCGCCGTTCTCCATGTCGCTTCCCCCGCGATCAGACATGGGTGAAATCATCACACCAGCACATCGCGTACGGCAACGCGGAAAGCCTCAGCAGGGCCTGGACAGGGTCCGGGCGGCGCCGTAAACGTCGTAGAACGGGATATGGCGCAACCCCATTGACAGCCCCGCTTGGGCTCATTCTTTGGCCACGGACAGCCTTCTCATCGTTCTCTTATGTCGGCCTTATGGCATCATCACGCGCCGTACCTAGCTTGCGGGCCATGTTCTTCACCTACCTGAGGCGCGAGTTGCGCCGCCGCAGAAAAGCGGCCCTCGTCGTCGCCTCCGGCCTCGCACTGGGCATTGCGCTGGTCATCGTGGTCAACTCCGTGTCCTCCGGCATGGGGAAGGCACAGGACAAGGTCCTCCAGTCGCTGTACGGACTCGGCACGGACATGACCGTCACCAAGGCGGCCACGCCCACGGCCAGCGGTTCGCAGCAGCCGCGGTTCCAGTTCGACGCCAACAACAACGGCGACAGCAAGACGCAGAGCAGTGACCGCGTCATGGTCCAGGGCTTCACCACGCTGGCCTCCAGCACCGTCACCAAGGTGGCGGGGCAGAAGGGCGTCTCCGACGCGGTCGGCGGGCTGAGCCTCAACGTCGTCAAGGTCGACGGGCAGTTCACCCGCGGCCAGTTCCAGCAGAACCAGGGGAGCGGCAGCACCGGAGGCGGTGGCAACCGCGGCGGTGGCACCGGCGCACCGCAGGGCTCGGTCACCGGCGGTGGCGCCAACTTCAACATCAACGCGTACTCGGTCTACGGCACGGACGTCACCAAGCCCGCGCTCGGCCCGCTGACCTCCTCGAAGATCACCAGCGGCCGTACCTTCACCACCGCCGAGGCCAACTCCAAGGTCGTCGTCGCCGACTCGGCGTACGCCAAGGAGAAGAAGCTCAAGGTCGGTTCGACCGTCACCATCAAGAGCGTCAAGTACAAGGTCATCGGCGTCGCCACCGCGACCAGCGGCGACGCGGCGGCCAACCTGTACGTCCCGCTGACGCAGGCGCAGACCCTGAGCGGTGACAAGAACAAGGTCACCACGATCTACGTCAAGGCGACCGACTCCAAGCAGATCTCGGCCGTCAAGAAGACCATCACGAGCAACGTCTCCGGTACGACGGTCACCACGTCCGCCGACCTGGCCGACACCGTCTCCGGGTCCCTGTCCACCGCCTCCTCCCTCGCCACCAGCGTCGGCAAGTGGCTGTCGATCGCGGTCCTGATCGCCGCGTTCCTGGTCGCCGGGCTGCTCACCTCGTCCGCGGTCTCGCGCCGGGTGCGGGAGTTCGGCACGCTGAAGGCGCTCGGCTGGAAGTCCGGCCGGGTGACCCGGCAGGTGGTCGGCGAGGCCGTCGTCAACGGTCTGGTCGGCGGTGTCCTCGGTATCGCGCTCGGCCTGGCGGGCGCGTACGTCGTGACCGCGATCAGCCCGACCCTGTCGGCGTCCCTCGGCAACACGGCCGGTGGCGGTGCCCGGGCGGGCGGCGGACCCGGTGGTGGCGGCGGTGGCTTCGGCGGCGGCCGGCAGGCCGCGGCCAAGACCCTCGACGTCGCGCTCACCGCGCCCGTCAACGCCACCACCATCGCCCTCGCGGTCGGCCTCGCCGTGGCCGGCGGCCTGATCGCCGGCGCCTTCGGCGGCTGGCGCGCCTCCCGACTCCGCCCGGCGGACGCCCTGCGCAGAGTCGAGTAGCCAACACCGGTACGGGTCCGTCGTGGTGGTCAGCGGTGCAGCGCCCTGAAGGGGCGCGAGGAACTGCGCGACCAGCCACGACGGACCCGCAGACGACTGACGGCGCCCAACCCCCTTTACTTACCCAGGAGTTACCCCATGTACGAACTAAGAGGCGTCACCAAGCTCTACTCACGCGGCAAGGAAACCGTCCACGCCCTGGACGGCATCGACCTCACCATCGGCGACGGCGACCGCCTGGTCATCCAGGGGCCCACCGGCGGCGGCAAGTCCACCCTGCTCCAGATGATCGGCGCCCTCGACCGCCCCACCGCGGGCGAAATCGTCCTGGACGGCGTCGACTTGGCGAAGCTGTCGGAGGCCAAGCTCACCAAGGTCCGCAGCGAGAACATCGGCTTCGTGTTCCAGTCCTTCAACCTGATCCCGACACTCACCGCCCAGGAGAACGTCGAGACCGCCCTCGTACCGCTCGGCATGAAGGCGAAGCTCCGCCGTGAACGGGCCGCCGAGGCACTGGTCTCGGTCGGCCTGGGCGAGCGGGCCAACCACCTCCCCGGCGAGATGTCCGGTGGCCAGCAGCAGCGTGTCGCCATCGCCCGCGCGCTCGTCAAGCAGCCCAAGGTGCTGCTCGCGGACGAGCCGACCGGCAACCTCGACGAGTCGATGCGCGACGAGATCATGGACGTACTGGAGCGCATGTGGAAGGAGCACGGGCTGACCTTCATCATGGTCACCCACGACTCCGCCATCGCGAAGAAGGCGCCGCGTCTCGCCACCATCCGCAAGGGCAAGATCACGGTGAAGGAGAACGCCGGGTCGAAGTAACTGGGCCTCCACGCACGGGAGTTCGGCGCTCAGATGAGTGATTCGGCGGAGCCCTAGCGGAGTTCTCGCGCGCTTCACCCGTCGACTGCGTAACGGAGTCCGGGCGGCGGCGTAACAGTTCGCGGATGCGCTTTCTTACCCGCCTCTCATCTCTTGAGCGGGTGATCACCCCTCGGCATACTGCGTATTCCGGGGGGTGTCACGCACGGGTGTGCGGGCTTTCCCCCGGTCGGGTGAACGGGGAATTCGCCCGGTACCTCAGCTCCAGGGGGAGCCTTGCGCAGACACGTGAAGAGAGCGTGCGCGGCCACCGTCGCCGCGTCCGCCGCCGTAGCCCTCGCCGCCGGAATGACCAGCCCGGCGTCGGCGAAGTCCGAGCAGAACACGGCCAGTTCCGAACAGCGTGCGGCCGGTGCCCCGCAACTCGGCGCCGCACAGGCCCGGTTGAAGGGTGAGCACCGCATCACCCTGATCACCGGCGACCGCGTCACCGTAGACGCGAAGGGCCGGGTCGCCGGTCTGCAGCCGGCAAAGGGCCGTGAACACATACCGGTTCAGGTCCGCAAGGTCGACGGGCACACGCTCGTCATACCCGTCGACGCGGCTCAGCTGATCGCGTCCGGCAAGCTCGACCAGCGGCTCTTCGACGTCACCGAGCTGAACAAGTCGGCGGAGCGCGCCTCCCAGAAGGCCGGCCTGAAGGTCATCGTCGGCTACCAGGGCGCCGCCACCGCCACCAAGGCCGATGTCCGGGACGCGGGCAGGCTGCGCCAGTCCCTGAAGACCCTGAACGCCGACGCCGTGCAGACCCCGCAGCAGGACACCTCCGAGCTGTGGAAGGCCGTCACCAACGGCGACAAGTCGGCCGCCGGCATCGCGCACGTCTGGCTCGACGGCGTCCGCAAGGCCAGCCTCGACAAGTCCGTGCCGCAGATCGGCGCCCCGAAGGCGTGGGCGGCCGGCTACACCGGCAAGGGCGTCAAGATCGCCGTACTGGACACGGGAGTCGACGCCGACCACCCGGACCTGAAGACGCAGGTCATCGAGTCCAAGAACTTCTCCACGGCGGCCGACGCGAACGACCACTTCGGTCACGGCACGCATGTCGCGTCCATCGCGGCGGGCACCGGTGCGATGTCGCACGGCAAGTACAAGGGCGTCGCGCCCGACGCGAAGATCCTCAACGGCAAGGTCCTCGACGACAACGGCTCCGGCGACGACTCCGGCATCCTCGCCGGCATGGAGTGGGCGGCCCAACAGGGCGCCAACATCGTCAACTTGAGCCTCGGCGGCCAGGACACCCCGGGGATCGACCCGTTGGAGGCGGAGGTCAACAAGCTCTCCGCCGAGAAGGGGATCCTCTTCGCGATCGCCGCGGGCAACGAGGGCCCCCAGTCGATCGGTTCGCCCGGCAGCGCGGACGCGGCCATCACGGTCGGCGCGGTCGACGGCAACGACAAGCTCGCCGACTTCTCCTCCACCGGCCCGCGCGTCGGCGACGGCGCCATCAAGCCGGACGTCACCGCACCGGGCGTCGACATCACCGCCGCCGCGGCCCCGGGCAGCGTCATCGACAAGGAGGTCGGCGAGAACCCGCCCGGCTACCTGACCATTTCGGGTACGTCGATGGCGACCCCGCATGTCGCCGGTGCCGCCGCCATCCTCAAGCAGGAGCACCCGAGTTGGGGCTACGCCGAGCTGAAGGGCGCGCTCACCGGGTCCGCGAAGGGCGGCAACTACACGCCGTTCGAGCAGGGTTCGGGCCGGATCGCCGTCGACAAGGCCATCAAGCAGAACGTCATCGCCGACCCGGTGTCGGAGAGCTTCGGCGTCCAGCAGTGGCCGCACACCGACGACACCCCGGTCACCAAGCAGGTCACCTACCGCAACCTCGGCACCGCGGCCGTCACCCTCAAGCTCACCGTGGCCGCCACCAACCCCAAGGGCCAGGCCGCTCCTTCGGGCTTCTTCAAGCTCGCCAAGACGTCGGTGACCGTACCGGCGGGCGGCACGGCCCCGGTCGGCCTGACCGTCAACACCAAGCTCGGCGGCACGCTCGACGGCGCCTACTCCGCGTACGTGACGGCGACGGGCGGCGGGCAGAGCGTCCGTACGGCCGCGGCCGTGGTGCGCGAAGTCCAGTCGTACGACCTCACGTTGAAGTTCATCAACCGTGACGGCAGCCCCGCGAAGTACTACTCGGCCACGGTGGCGGGCCTGTCCGGCCTCGGCGCCGACAGCTACTTCACCCCGTACGACGCCTCGGGCACCGTCAAGGTCCGTGTCCCCAAGGGCGGTTACATCCTCGACACCGGGATCTTCGTGGACCCGGAGGACTTCACCAAGGGCGCCGACTGGATCGCCCAGCCCAAGCTGGACATCGCCAAGAACACCTCGGTCACGATCGACGCCCGCACCGCCAAGCCGGTCGACATCACCGTGCCCGACACCGGCGCCAAGTCGGCCTTCGCGTCACCGAGTTACACGGTCACGACGGCGGACAGCGGCGCCTCCTTCGGCTGGTTCCTGGACACGTACGCCAACTTCCGCTCCGCACACCTCGGTCCCCAGATCACCGACGGTTCGCTCGCCGAGCAGTGGGACGCGCACTTCCTCAAGGGCACCGACGAGCAGTACGACACCGCGACCGGCGGCAAGGTCAAGCAGATCGCCACCGGCTTCACCAAGCACTACAAGGCGAGTGAACTCGCCACGGTGAAGGCCCGCATGGGCGCCGCGGCCAGCGGCAAGACCGGCCTGCTCCTCGCCTTCGGCTACCTGCCCGACGGTGGCGGCGGGGCCTCCTCCACCAGCATCGCGCAGCCGCTGCCCGGCACCCGCGTCCTGCACGTCTCCACCATCAACGGGGCGCTGTGGGAGCTGGACTTCGAGCAGGACGGCGCGCTCGGCCCGGACGGCTTCCCGATCGCCGAGTCCTTCTACGTCTCGAACGACCTGGAGACCTTCAAGGCCGGCCGGACGTACACCCGGACCTTCAACACGGCGGTCTTCGGCCCGCACCTCGACGACGTCTACGGCGTGTACCGCAACGGCAACGAGATCTCCGGAATCGTGCCGCTGTTCGCCGACTCCGCGCAGCACGCGGGCTCGTCGCTGTTCACCTCGGTCAACACGACCCTGTACCGCAACGGCACGAAGGTGGGCTCCAACCAGGACCCGCTGCTCGGCCAGGAGGTGTTCAAGGTCCCGGCCGCCAACGCCTCGTACAAGCTGACCACTTCGGTCATCCGGAGCGTCAAGGTCGCCGCCGCCTCCACCCGGATCGACGCGAGCTGGACGTTCTCCTCGAAGAAGCCGTCCGGCGCCGACATGGCCCAACTCCCGGTGTCCACGGCCCGCTTCAACGCGACGACCGGCCTGGACAGCCGGGTCGCGGCCGGCAAGAAGGCGACGATCCCGGTCACCGTCGAGGGCGCGGCAGCCGGCCGCAACCTCAAGTCCCTGGGCGTGTGGGTGTCGTACGACTACGGCCAGACCTGGAAGAAGGTCAACGTCGTCAACGGCAAGATCACCGTCACCAACCCGGCCAAGGGCAAGGCCATTTCGTTCCACGCGAAGATCGCCGACAAGAAGGGCAACAAGTCGACGATCTCGATCTACAACGCGTACTACGGCAAGTGAGCCGCTAGTGCCTGAGTAGGCCGACAGCGAACGGCCCGCCGGAAGTGCAGCTTCCGGCGGGCCGTTCGTGTTTCCGTGGCCCCATGACAGCCGAGACCGTCGAGTACATCCGGTACCGCATCCCCGAGCAGTGGTCGGTGGAGTTCCTGGCCGCTTACACCCGTGCCGCACGACAGCTGGCCGCAGCCCCGCAGTGCGTGGCGTACGAACTGGCCCGTTGCGAGGAGGACGCCGAGCACTTCGTCCTGCGCATCACCTGGACGTCGACCGAGGCACACCTGGAGGGCTTCCGCAGGTCGGAGCTGTTCCCGCCGTTCCTCGCCGAGATCGGCCCGTACGTCGAGAACATCGAGGAGATGCGCCACTACGAGCCGACACCGGTGCGCGGCGACGGCTCTGCCGTCCCCACCCCGTACGACTGGGCGGGCGGCGCCGAGGCCTTCTCCCGGCTGACCGAGGTCTTCTACGACAAGGTGCTCAAGGACGACCTCCTCGCACCCCTCTTCGCCGGTCTGGCCCCCGCGCACGCCGCGCACGTCGCCCTCTGGCTCGGCGAGGTCTTCGGCGGCCCGGCGACCTACTCCGAGACCCAGGGCGACCACGGCCACATGGTCGCCAAACACTTCGGCAAGAACATCAGCGAGCGCCAGCGCCGCCGGTGGGTCGACCTCATCCAGGACGCGGCGGACGACGCGGGCCTGCCGACGGACGCGGAGTTCCGGTCGGCGTTCCTCGCGTACGTGGAGTGGGGGACGCGGCTGGCGGTGTACTTCTCCGGCCCGGACGCGCAACCGCCCGCCAAGCAGCCGGTGCCGCGCTGGAGTTGGGGGTCGATGCCGCCCTATCAGGGGTGACACTGCCGTGCAGGGGGTGTCGTAGGGTCACCCCATGACCGTCGCCGTGACCGCCATGATCACCGCCGTCGTCGGCGTGCTCGGCACCCTCTTCGCCCCCGTCCTCAGTCAGCGCCTCACCGCCCGGCAGCGCGCGGAGGAGGCTCAAGTCGCCGAGCGGACACGGCGGTTCGAGGAGCGGCGGGACGCCTACACGGCGATGAACCGGGCCTCGCGGCAGTTCCACACGCTGCTCAAGGACGCCCTGCACCGGATCCGCGACGGTGTCTACACCGAGCTGGAGCGCGATCAGTTGGAGGAGGCGCGGCGGGACTACCGGGATCGGTACGCCGAGGCGCAGATGGTCGTGCCCGAGCGGATCCTGGACGCGTCCCGCGCGGTGAACCAGGTGCTCGCCGGTGTCGACGCCGTCGTGAAACGCCTGGATCGCGGCCTCGCCCGGGACGGCGAGAGTGCCGAGGAAGCTCTGCTCGACCTGAAGGAGGCCGAGCCGCGGCTGGCCGCGATGCGGCGGCTGATGCGGGCAGATCTCGGCGTCACGGAGTGAGGTCGGGGCGCTGGGTCGACGCCCCCGCCCGGGTCGCGTCCGTGCCCCAGCTCGCCAGCAGGCGCAGGGCGTCGGCCGATGGAGAGTCCGGCTCCGCGTGGTAGGTGACCAGGGACTGCTCGGAGCCGTCGCTCAGGCGGAAGCCCTCGAAGTGGAGGGTGAGGTCGCCGACCAGGGGGTGGTGGAGGCGCTTGACGCCGTAGGTCTTCTCCTTGACGTCGTGGGTGGCCCACAGGCGCCTGAACTCCTCGCTCTTCACGGAGAGTTCGCCGACCAGCGCGGACAGGCGCGGGTCGTCCGGGTGGCAGCCCGCGTCCATCCGGAGCATGCTGACGATGTCCGTGGCCTTCTGCTCCCACTCCACGAACAGCTCGCGGTACTCGGGCCGCAGGAACACCAGCCGCGCCCAGTTCCGCTCCTGCGGCGGCAGCTCCGACCAGTCGCCGAAGACGGCCGCGGCCATCCGGTTCCAGACGAGGATGTCCGAGCGGCGGCCGGAGATGTACGCCGGGACCGTCTCGATCGAGTCGAGCAGCTGCCGTAGCGGAGGCCGCACGTGCTGGGTGGGGGCCGACGGCTTCTTCTTGTGCTGCTTCGGCTTCGCGAGGTGGGTGAGGTGCGAGGACTCGGCGTCCGACAGGCGCAGGGCGCGGGCGATCGCTTCGAGGACCTCGGCCGAGACGTTCCGGCCGTTGCCCTGCTCCAGGCGGGTGTAGTACGCCACCGAGACCCCGGCCAGCTGCGCCAGCTCCTCGCGGCGCAGCCCGGGTACCCTGCGGTGCCGCCCGAAGTCCGGCAGCCCCACGTCCTCCGGCTTCAGCCGGGCCCGCCGGGTGCGCAGGAACTCGCTCAGCTCGGCGCGTCGGTCCAGGTGCCGGCCGGGGTCCGGGGGCGCGGGGGAGGATTCGGGCTGTTCGTCCATACGGCCCAGTATTCCCGGTCCTACGTCCAGGAGCCTGATCCCGCTGGTGGTAGGCACAGCGGACGTACGCAGAAGCGTGGTCTGGGCAGCCCCGGGACTTTCGGGCAGGCTTTGCAGCGTGCCCGGCCGGAAGGCAGCCGGGCGCACATCCCCCCGCTAGGAGACTTTCGGCATGACCACAGTCGCCGCATACGCAGCCCCCGCCGCCAAGGCTCCCCTGGAGCGCACCACCATCGAGCGCCGGGCCGTACGTGAGTTCGACGTCCTGATCGACATCAAGTTCGCCGGTATCTGCCACTCGGACATCCACCAGGCCCGCGAGGGCTGGGGCAAGGCCACCTTCCCGATGGTCCCGGGCCACGAGATCGCCGGCATCGTCTCCGAGGTAGGACCCGGCGTCACCAAGTTCCAGGTCGGCGACCGCGTGGGCGTCGGCTGTCTGGTCGACTCCTGCCGCGAGTGCGACAACTGCAAGGCGGGCCTGGAGCAGTACTGCACCGGCGGCAACGTCGGCACGTACAACTCCGTCGGCAAGGACGGCGAGCCCACCTACGGCGGCTACTCCGAGAAGGTCGTCGTCGACGAGAACTTCGTCCTCGGCATCCCCGAGGGCATCTCCCTCGACGAGGCCGCGCCGCTGCTCTGCGCCGGCATCACCACGTACTCGCCCCTGAAGCACTGGAACGCCGGCCCCGGCAAGAAGGTCGCGATCATCGGCATGGGCGGCCTCGGCCACATGGGCGTCAAGATCGCGCACGCGCTCGGCGCGGAGGTCACCGTCCTCTCGCAGTCCCTGCGCAAGCAGGACGACGGCCTGAAGCTCGGCGCCGACCACTACTACGCGACCAGCGACCCGAAGACCTTCGAGGAACTGCGCGGCACCCTCGACCTGATCATCTCCACGGTGTCGGCCCCGCTGGACCTCGGCGCGTACCTGTCGCTGCTGAAGACGGACGGCGCGCTGGTCAACGTGGGCGCCCCCGAGGAGCCCGTCTCCCTCAACCTGTTCTCCGTGATCGGCGGCCGCAAGACCCTCGCCGGTTCCGGCATCGGCGGCATCCCGGAGACCCAGGAGATGCTGGACTTCTGCGCCGAGCACGGCTTCGGCGCCGAGATCGAGCTGATCTCCGCGGACCAGATAAACGAGGCGTACGAGCGGGTGCTGGCGAGTGATGTCCGCTACCGGTTCGTGATCGACGTGGCCACGATCTGACGGCGTCGCTTCAACCCGGGCCCCGGAGCACTGCGGCTCCGGGGCCCGGTGCGTTGTCGAGTGCGGGCCCGTGGGGGCTGGTCGCGCAGTTCCCCGCGCCCCTAAAGACGCCTGGCGTTTCCCTACCAAGGGGCGCGGGGAACTGCGCGACCAGCCACGACGCACCCGCAGCCGCCGACGAACCTCAGCCCCCCGCCCTGTTCCGCCCCAGCAGCCACAGCAGATACGGCCCACCGACCAGCGAGGTGAGCGCGCCGACCGGCACCTCCAGCGGGGGCAGGATCGTCCGCGCGGCGAGATCGGCGGCCACCAGGATCACCGCACCCGTCAACGCAGAGCACACCAACGGCAGTTGAGGCGTACGGGTGAGCCGCCGGGCCAACTGCGGCGCGGTCAGCGCCACGAACCCGATCGGCCCGGCCGCCCCCGTCGCCGTCGCGGCCAGCACCACCCCGAGCACGGTCACCGCGAGCCGCGTCCGGTCCACCCGCACCCCGAGCGAGGCCGCGGTGTCGGCGTCCAGCCCGAGCGGCCGCACGGCCCGGCTCGCCCACACCAACGCGGGCAGACACACCAGTAGTACGACGGCCAGGGGCCCCGCCTGCTCCCACCCCCGCCCGTTGAGGGAACCGGTCAGCCACAGCTTGACCTGCTCGGCGGCCTGCAACTCGCTGTCCGCGAGATACAGCTGCACCACGGCCGACAGCGCGACCCCGATCCCAACCCCCGTCAGCACGAACCGACTTGGCTGCATCCCGTGCCGCCACGCCAGCACATACACGAGGGCCGCCGCCGCGAGTCCGCCCAGGACGGAGACGGCGGGCATGGCACTGGGCGAGTTCACCATCCCGGCGGACAGCGCGAGCACGGTCGCGGCGGCGGCACCGTGCCCGACCCCGATCACGTCCGGACTGGCGAGCGGATTCCGGGTCACGGTCTGCACAAGCGCTCCCGCGAGCCCGAGCGCGACCCCGACCAGCGCCCCGAGCGCGATCCGGGGAACCCTCAACTCGTTGACGACAAGGTCGTATTGCCCCGAACCGGTACGCAGCGTGTGCCACACCGCAGCGGGCGAGATGTAGGTCTGCCCGCAGCAGGCGGCGGCGGTCATCGCAACGGCCAGCACGAGCAGGAGAGTTGCGGCCACGACGGCCGAACGGCGGTGCAGGAGTAGGGAGATGGTGAGGTGGGGGCGGAGGACGGTGACGCCGGTGGGACGGAAGGCGTCGGTCGCAGGGGCGGGCTCGGCGGGGTGGGGCGCGTTGTTCATACGGCCGTCCCCTTCCGCCGTACCAGCACCACCAGCACCGGCACCCCCACCAACGCCGTCATCACCCCGGCCGGCACCTCGGCGGGAGAGCGCACGACCCGCCCCGCCACATCCGCCCCGACCAGCAGCGCGGCGCCGAGCAGTGCGGACAGCGGCAGCAGACTGCGATGCCCGCCGGAGGTGAGGCGCCGGGCCAGGTGCGGTACGGCGAGGCCGACGAACGCGATCGGTCCGGCGGCGGCCACCGCGGACGCCACCAGCAGGGTCGCCCCGAGCGCCGCACACACCCGCACGACCCCCACCCGATGCCCCAGCGCCCGCGCCGTCTCGTCCCCGAGGGCCAGCGCGTCGAGCCCGCGCGCACAGGCGAGCACCAGCAGCGCCCCGGCCACCAGGAACGGCAGCATCGCTACGACGGTGTCGGCGTCCCGGCCGCTCAGTGAGCCGACCTGCCAGAACCGGAACTGGTCCAGCGTCGCCGAACTCGACGTCAGGACGACGGTCGTACCACCGGCGGTCATCGCCGACAACGCCGTACCGGCGAGGGCGAGTTTGACCGGTGAGGCCCCGCCCCGGCCGCGCGCGGCGATGCCGTAGACGAGGCAGGCGGCGACGACGGCGCCGGCGAAGGCGTACCAGACGTAGCCGCTGAAACCGCTCGCGAGGCCGGTCGCGATGGCGAGGACGACGCCGGCCGCCGCGCCCTGGCTCAGGCCGAGGATGCCGGGGTCGGCGAGCGGGTTGCGGGTGACGGCCTGCAGCGCGGCGCCCGCGACGCCCAGTGCCGCACCGGCCGTCAGCCCGATCTCGGTGCGGGGCAGCCGTAGCGACCGTACGACCAGGGCGTCCGGTGAACTCCCGCCGTGGAAAAGGGCGTTGAGCACCTCGGACGGGGGGATCGGGCGGGTGCCGACGGCGAGGCTGAGCAGCACGGCGGCGGCCACCGCGAGGGTGGCCGCCGGCCAGGCGAGACGTCTGACGCTCACTGCGTACTCTCTGTTGATCCGCTACTTGCTGATGTCCTCGGCGAGTTGGAGGACGACGAGGCGGGCGGCGGTCGGGCCGGCGTTGAGGTACCAGGGGTCGTCGTCGACCTTGACGGCGTGTCCGGCCTTGACCGCGCTCATCGACTTCCAGAGCGGGCCGGCGAGCACGCTCGCGGCATCCGTCTTGGCCGCGTCGCCCTGCACGGAGTAGAAGATCCAGTCGCCGTCGGCCTTGTCGATGCTCTCGGCGCCGATGTCCTCCGAAATGGCCTTGAACTGTTGGGACTTGGGCCGGTCCAGCCCCATGTCCACGGCGATGGAACCGGTGAAGGAGGAGACACCGAACATCCGGGTCCTGCCGGGCGTGAACCGCAGCATCGACACGGAGGTCTTCGACAGCGCCTCGCCCTTCTCGCCCGCGTCCTCGACGATCCCGTCGAGCAGCTTCTGCGCCTGCTGACCCTTGCCGATCGCGTCGCCGACGAGGAGGAGGTCGCGCTTCCAGTTGATGCCGTTGCCGGCGGTGATGACGGTAGGCGCGATCTTCGACAGCTTGGGGTAGAGGTCGCCGAGCGAGTCGTTGGCGAGGATCAGGTCGGGCTTGGCGGCGGCGAGCGTCTCCAGGTTGGGCGCCTGTCGGGTGCCCGCGTCGGTCATCGCGGCGAGCTTCGACTTGTCGGCCGGGAAGGCGTCCGCGAGGTAGTCGGGGACGAGGCCGGCGTTGTCGGCGCGGGTGGTGGCGGTCGGGACGGTACCGAGGGAGAGCAGGTCGTCGAGCTGTCCGGTGCTGAGCACGGCGATGTTCGTGGGCTTCGACTTGATCGTCGTCTTGCCCTCGAAGTGCGTGACGGTGCGGGGGAAGGTGCCGTCGGTGTCGTTGTCCGAGCCCATGCCGGTCGCGAGGGTGCTGGGCGCGGCGGCGGGGCCCTCGGAGGCGCCGATCACCTTGTTCTGCGAGCCGTCGCCGGTCTTCTCGGCATCGTTGTCGGCGGAGGAGGACGAACACCCGGCCAGCAACCCCCCGACGGCGGACACGGCGACCATCGCCGTGACAGCCTTCCTCTTGAACGCACGCACTATCACTGTCTCTCCGATCAAATCCGGCCAGGTAAGGCTTACCTTAGCTTGCTGTCGGAGTAGCTTGGGCATGAGGAGGCCCACACGATGACCGTGCAGCTGAACCACACCATCGTCACCGCGCACGACAAACACACGTCGGCCCGATTCCTCGCCGACCTCCTGGGCCTCCAAGTGAGCCCGCAGTACGGCCCGTTCATCCCGGTGGCGATCCCGAACGGGGTGACCCTCGACTACATGGACCAACCCGGCTCAGGCTTCGCCGAGATCACCCCGCAGCACTACGCGTTCCTCGTCTCCGAGGACGACTTCGACGCGATCTTCGGCCGGATCAGGGCGGCGGGGCTGACGTACTGGGCGGACCCGGCGCACCGTCGCGCGGGGGAGATCAACACGAACGACGGCGGCCGGGGGGTGTATTTCGACGACCCGAACGGGCACGTCCTGGAGATCCTGACGCGGCCGTACGGGAGCGGAGGCTGATGCGGATTCAGGCAGCGGGGAAGGACTCGCCCGCGCCGTAGGACCGTACGAGCACGCCGTCGTCCGCCGACGGCCGAACCGAGTGCGCGCGCCCCAGCCCGGAGACATGGGCACGGCCGTCCGCCGCCACCTCGACCAGCGTGTTCTCGTCGACGGCGACGCCATGGGGGAGCCGGTGCCGGGCGACGGCGGCGGTGAGCCGAGGCAGCGTCCCCCACTGCGCCGCATGCGCGTCCACGGCAAAGGACACCAGCCCGAACCCGTCCCGTACGGCGATCTCGTCCAGGTCCTCGGCGGTGTCCTCCGGGCACACCGCGACGCCGTCGAGCAGCCACCCCCCGACGACAGCCGACCGCGCGGCGAGGGCGGCCCCGGCGGAGAACCCGGCGTACGGGACACCCCGCTCGGCGAGCACCCGCGGCAACCGGTCGAGGCAGTCCGCGAAGGCGTCCTGATAGGCGGGGGTCAGCCCACCGCACACGAGCAGCCCGTCGACGTCACGGGCCGCCTCGACGTCGAATCGGTGGCCGATCGGCACGAGCACCGGAACGGGTGTGCAGTCACCGGCACTCCTCAACGCGCCCTCGTAGCGGGCGAATTGACGCTCCCCGTCCCCCTCCCCCTCGTCGACGATCACGCAGGCGATGCGGGGCGCGGACCCGGCGGACCTGCCCGCGGCGCGGAGGAAGGGTTCGTAGACGACGGGGGTGGCCCATCCGCCGCCGATGAGGAAGGTGCTGGGTGCGAGCGGACTCGGCTCACTCGGGTCACTGGGCTTGCTCGGCGCGTTCACGGACGCATCAAATCCCGGCCCTCTGGGGCCTGTCACACTCTTTTGCCGCCCGGGGCCATGCTGGTGAGGGAGGTCGACACGGCAACTCCGTTGCGCGAAGCGGCATTTCGTGGCTTCTCGGCATGGTCGTTACGGTCGGATCCATGGAGCCGAACCTGTGGAATTTCCCGACGGCCGAAGAACTCGCCGCCGCCCTGCGCGCCGGTGACGTGTCCTCGGCGGAACTGACCGACGAGGCGATCAGCCGTATCGAGCGGCACGACAAGGCGGTCAACGCGGTCTGCGTGCCGGACTTCGACCGTGCCCGGGCCGCCGCACGCGCCGCCGACCAGGCCCGCGCCCGCGGTGAGGACCGGCCGCTGCTCGGCATCCCGGTGACGGTCAAGGAGTCGTACGACATCGCCGGACTGCCCACGACCTGGGGCATGCCGCAGCACCGGAGCCATCTGCCGGCCGAGGACGCGGTGCAGGTCTCGCGGCTCAAGGGCGCGGGCGCGGTGGTGCTCGGCAAGACCAACGTGCCGTTCGGGCTGCAGGACATACAGAGCTTCAACGAGATCTACGGCACCACCAACAACCCCTGGGATCACGGCCGTACGTCGGGTGGCTCGTCCGGCGGATCGGCGGCGGCCCTGGCGTCCGGGTTCGGCGCGCTGTCCATCGGGTCCGACCTCGCCGGTTCGTTGCGCACCCCCGCGCACTTCTGCGGTGTCTACGCGCACAAGCCGACGCTCGGGCTGGCGGCGACCCGCGGCATGGTCCCGCCGGACGCGCCCGTACTGCCGGTCGAACTCGACCTCGCCGTCGCCGGCCCGATGGCACGCACCGCCCGCGACCTCGGCCTCCTGCTCGACGTCATGGCCGGACCGGACCCGCTGACGCTCGGCGTGGCGTACGACGTGACGCTGCCGCCCGCGCGCCACGAGCGGCTCGGCGACTTCCGGGTCCTGGTCCTCGACGAGCATCCGTTCATCCCGACCGGGTCCGCGGTGCGGGCGGGCGTGAACCGGGTCGCCGACGCGCTCGCCGACGCCGGTGCCCGCGTCGAACGGCACAGTCCGCTGCTGCCCGACCTGGCCGAAGCCGCCCTGCTCTACACGCAGTTGCTGTTCTCGGGCTCGGTCGCACGTTTCCCCGTCGAGGCGTACGAGGAACTGCGCACCCGTGCCGCCGGGCTGAGCCCGGACGATCACAGTCTCGACGCGGCGCGGCTGCGCGGCATGGTGTTCAGCCACCGGGACTGGATCGAGGCGAACAACCGCCGCGAGCTGCACCGGCACGGCTGGCGGCGGCTCTTCGGCGCGTTCGACGCCGTGGTGTGTCCCGTGACGCCCACGCCCGCGTTCCCGCACGACCACAACCCCGATCCGCTGGCACGCCGGCTCGACATCGACGGCGTACCGCACCCGTACTTCGACCAGCTCGTCTGGGCGGGCCTGCCCACCATGCCCGGGCTGCCCGCCACGGCCGTACCGGCGGGGCGGTCGCCGGAGGGGCTGCCGGTGGGGGTGCAGATCGTCGGGCCGATGTTCGAGGACCGGACGCCGCTGCGGCTGGCGGAACTGCTGGAGGAGCGGATCGGCGGTTTCCAGGCGCCGGTGTAGGGGCCCGGGCCCGGTCGGACAGGCGCGGGATCGGCCGGTCGTGGAATCGGCCGGTCGTGGAATCGCGCGGGGCCCTCATGCGTTGACGACACTGGGTAAGGGATGCCGGTGACGTACGAGCCGAGTGACCGAACTGCCCGAGTGATCGAGCTGACGGAAATTGGAGGGTCGCGATGGCTGCGCAGACGCAGAGGGCCGTACTGGCGGGCGGATGCTTCTGGGGGATGGAGGAGCTGGTCCGCCGGCTGCCGGGCGTGACGGCGACCCGGGTCGGCTACACCGGGGGAGACGTGCCGAACGCGACGTACCGGAACCACGGCACGCACGCGGAGGCCATCGAGATCGTCTACGACCCGGAGCGGACCGACTACCGCGCGCTCCTGGAGTTCTTCTTCCAGATCCACGACCCGAGCACCAAGAACCGCCAGGGCAACGACATCGGCCTCAGCTACCGCTCGGCGATCTACTACGTCGACGACGAGCAGAAGCGCGTAGCCGAGGACACGATCGCTGACGTGGACGCGTCGGGCCTGTGGCCGGGCAAGGTCGTCACCGAGGTGGAGCCGGTGGGCCCCTTCTGGGAGGCCGAGCCGGAGCACCAGGACTACCTCCAGCGGTACCCGGACGGCTACACCTGCCACTTCCCGCGGCCGGGATGGCGACTGCCGGCCCGCGCGGACAGCTGACGGCGAGGCGCGAGCCGTAGATCATCCGGAGGCGTGCGCCCCGCTGTCGTGAGGGGGGCGCACGCACTGCTGTCCGGCGGGTGGTTCCGTTCTGTCTAGCGGGTGGTGCCGCTCGTGCCGTTCTTGGCGAACGTCCACACCGCACGGCTGCCGGGGCCGACGGTGAGGGTCGAGTTGCCGATCCGCTCCACGTGCCGGTCCTTCACGGGCCGGTTGAGTGAGATGTCGACCTGCTGGTACCCCGCTTGCTCGCGGGGCGCGACATCGAGCCGGATCGTGGTGCCGCCGCCCTCCGCGACGACGCCCCCGCCCGTCACGGTCCGGACGGTGAACCCGCCGGCCCGCAGCAGCGGCACGGTGTCGGCGAGGTCGCCCGGGGTGACCGCGATCCGGACGGCGGTCACGTCCCGCATGAGGTGGGTGCGGTAGTCGTCGGAGAGGTAGCGCTCCCGGCCGACGTCACCGGGGAAACTCGGCGGCTCGGTGTTGCCGCGCGGGTCGGCGAAGTACTCCGGCCGGTACTCCATCCCCCAGGCCCCGAAGGCGTCGTACTGGGTGTCGGTGAGCACGGCGTCGAACCACGGCACGGGCACACCGTCACCGAAGTCCTTGGTCTGGAGGAAGTCGAGGGGTTGGGCGACTCCCTCGTCCTTCAGCCGTTCCTCGACCGTCGCCAGGTCGCCCGCGTGTTCGACCGAGAGGCCGAGTCCGGCGGAGCCGAGGGTGCCGTCCTGGCCGGGCACGTCACCGACTCCGAACAGTTCCAGGTAGGTCTCGCGGCCCATCAGATAGCGGCCGGTCCAGGTCTCGCCGCCGGTGCCGGTCGTGGTGCGGACCTGGAAGTTGGCGAACTCCCGCAGGTAGGCCGAGTGCTCGATGGCGTCGGCGGTCTCCCGGTCGAAGACTCCGTAGGAGTGGTTGTAGAACAGCAACTGCCGATCGTACGAGCCGCCCGGGCCCCGGCTCCCCTCGGCCTGTGCCGTCCCCACTCCACCCCCGATCGCTCCGGCGAGAGCCACAGCGAGCACGATGATCATCCGTAGTGTGCGACGAATCAGCATGTGCCGGATCGTAAGGCGGGGAGGGCGCGGCCACCGTTCATTCTGAACGGGGTCGAAATGCTTGACACGTGACGTTTTGGCGCGGTCGGGGGCTGCGTGGACGAGCCAGGTCTTGAACTCTGGGGGATACGGAGGATGGACGCGCGGCCCGTCACACCCGGCGTTGGTCCCGGACTGTCCAGCCCGCACCCAATTCGCGGCGCAACGCCTCCAGCGCGGTGTCCGCCTGCTGGGTGAACAGCTGCAGCTCCTCATCCGGCCACGGGGACGGGTCCGGCGGATAGTCCCAGTCGATCGACGACTGGTACCAGTCGCTCAGCCTCGCCAGCTCGGCCTGGAGGGCCGGGGTGATCGGCAGGCGCTCCAGCTCGCAGGGATAGCCGTAGGGGCTGTCCATGTCGTCCGGCCACAACGGCACGTCTACGCCGGCCTCGAAGAAAAAGCGCAAGTGATGAACCACGCCGCACCCTCTCACGACGCCCACTGAGTCCTCGCTGTACGTCTGGGTCCTGACCGTACGTCTGGCGGGCAGTGTTCGTGGTTGGCGGCGGGCGAGCAATGGTCAGGCCTTGTGGGGGAGGGCAGCCGGGCCGACCCAACGGCGATAGGCGGCCCCGTCGACGTTGCTGCCACACACGATGGTGACCACATGCCGGCCGGCGAAACGGTCGCGGTCTTCCAGAATCGCCGCGATGCCGAGCGCGGCCGACGGTTCGACGACGAGGCCGGCGTGGTCGAGGAGCATCCGCATACCGGCGACGATCGACGCCTCCTGAACAAGGACGGCGTCGTCGGCGACCAGGAGGAGATCGTCCAGGACGGCCGGGATGGGGCGCCGCCCGGCCACGCCGTCGGCGATGGTGTCGGCCGAGTCGGTGGTCACGACGCGCCGTTCGCGCCACGAGCGCGTCATCGCCGGCGCGCCCGACGGCTGGACGCAGATCACCTCGACGCCGGGCGCCAAGGCCTTCAGCACATGCCCTACGCCGGTGGCCAGCGCCCCACCGCCGAGAGCGATCAGGACGGCGTCGAACGGGGGCGCGGTGCCCGCGAGTTCCGTGTGTTTCGCCGGTTCCGCCAGCCCTGCCAGCCCCGCCAGCCCTGCCCGTTCCGTCTGTCCCGTCAGCCCCGTCAGCCCCGTCAGCCCCGTCTGTTCTGCCTGTTCACGTGCCTCGACCAGTTCCAGGCCGATGGTCGCCGCACCCTCGCACGTCTCGATGTCCAGGCTGTCCTCGACCAGCCGGATGCCCTCGTACCGCGCGATGTCCGCCGCCCGCTCGCGCGCCAACTCGTGGTCCCCGTCCACCAGTTCCAGCCCGGCACCCAACGCACGAATACGGTCCAGCTTGGCCGCCGTGGCGAAACGGGACGCTACGACGGTCACGTCGAGCCCACGGCCACGACCGGACCAGGCGAGGGCCTGGCCGAGGTTGCCCGCGCTGGCGCACACCACGGCCCGCGGACCGTGCTCGGCGAGCAGACTCGCGACCAGCTCGGTGCCGCGGCCCTTGAAACTGCGCACCGGGTTCGCCGTTTCCAGCTTGATACTCACCGCACACCCGAGCCCGGGCTCCAACGCCTCGCAGCGGTACAGCGGCGTGTCGAGAAACACCGGGTCGATCACCCGGCGAGCGGCCCGGATCCGAGCGGTGTCGAGACGCGTCTGCTGCACGAGAGGGGAGCGTAGCGCCACCGGCGCGGTCACGGTTGTTCCGTCAGAGCCCTGGCCGTCGCCCGTGCTCATCCGTCATCCCTGCAGGTGGGCAAGGAGTTCGTCGCCCAGTAGGTACGGGCGTTCCTGCGGCAGCAGTCGGGCGGCGGAGTCCGGGTCACCACCGCTGACGAGGGCCCGGATCTCGTGGGCGAGCGGTGTCACGTCGCGGATGGCGACCGTCCACTCGTCCGCGTAGCGGCGCACGGCCTCACCGGACAGGCCGAGCTGCAGGGCACGGTGGGGCAGCGGCTGCAGGCGCACATCCCGCTCGGGGTCCCACTGCACGCGAGCGGGCGCACGCTTCAACTGACGCTGCCAAGTGGCTCGGTCGGGGTGCAACCCACGTACATAGCTCGACAGGCACGCGTGTCGCAGCGCCCACTCGAAGCCGGCACACGTGATCTCGACCGCCAGGACAGTCTCCTGGCCTGCCTTCTCACCCCAGCCGCAGCGGTACATCATCCACAGGAACGACGGCTTGATCCATGTCATCCGGTCCCGCTTCCACGCAGCCGGGAAGCGGCTCTCGCGGGCGGCGGGCAGGCCGATCTCCGGGGGATACGCCTGGTAGACGGTGATCGTGGACTCCGAGTGGACCGCACGGATTCCGCGCCGCGGTTCTTCCATGGCGTACAGGTCTTCCATGGCGTACAGGGTGGGGGCCGGGCGCTTCACGAAGACACCGGTTTTCGACGGCCGTTCACCTGCGCCGCTCGCGTGTCGGCTCAGCAACTCGGCTGTCCAGCCCCGTGCTTCACGACCGCCGCCGCTCCCGAATCGCAGGCAGCGCATACTCCGTCACCGCGCTGATGACCCCACGGGCAACCGGCTCCGGGTCGGTCGTGGCCGAGATGGTCCACCAGGTGTCGCGGTTCGCGGGGAGGAGCCGGCCTATGCGGCTGTGCCAGGCGGCGGGGCCGTAGACGGTGTTCGGGCTGGGGCGGGCGGGGAGGTGGGGCTCGCGTCTGCGGGCCTGGGCCCAGCCGAGTTTGTCGGCCACGGTGACGTTGAGGGTGAACTCGACCTGCCCCGCTGTGTTGTGCGCGGACTTCTGGAAGCCGATGAGCGCCCAGGTTTCGAGGTGGGGCAGTTCGTACGTCTGCCCCGAACCCTTGAAGCCGAGTGCGCGCAGCCCGGGAGCGATCCGTGCGCGCATCAGTGCGGTGAACGCCTGCTGCGCGGTGGGCGCGGAGCCGTCAGCCATCGGACGGCGCCACGACGGTCGGGCAGGACACTCCGGTACCGGTGAGCCTGTGCTGCCGTATGACCCATCGGTCGCAGCCGGCTGGTGAGTGAAGCAAACCGTCATCCCCGTAGGTGGGCAATAAGTTCTTCTCCGACAGGATATGGGTGTTCCTGTGGCAACAGTCGGGCCGAGGAGTTCTGATCGCCGCAGCTGACGAGGGCGTGGATCTCGTGAACAGGCGGCCTGCTCGCCGCAGTTGAGCCGAAGCGGCACAAATGGACGCAGCCGGCCGATGCCCCGCCGTCGAAGGCGAAAGGAAACCGTTTTGCCGTACAACCACAGGCTGCTCTCATGAATCCCTTATCCGGTAGGACTGCCTGCGGGGCAGCCACGTGTCCAAAAGGGGACTCAGTGAGCAGTGTCGGAAGATCCCGTCTGGCCGCCGCGACCGCGGTGGTGACCGTGATGACGGGCGGTCTCGCCGCGGTGGCCACCTCGTCGGCGTCGGCGGCGGCCTGCACGACGAACACGTACACCCGGCAGGTCTTCGCGAACACCGGTTTCTCGGGTACGGCGAAGCGCACGGACTGTGACACGGCGATCAGCGAGAACTGGGGCACCAACTCGCCCGGTGTCTCCGGCGTCGGCAAGGACAACTTCGGCGTCCGCTGGACCGTGACCCGTGACTTCGGCTCCGGGGGGCCCTTCGCGTTCGCCGCGTCCGGCCAGGACGGCATCCGCGTGTACCTCGACGGCGTACGCGAGATCGACCTGTGGAAGAACGGCACCGGCACCGTCTCCAAGACCGCCAACCTGACCATCCCCAAGGGCACGCACACCCTGCGCGTCGACTACGTCAACTGGACCGGTTCCGCCGCCGTCAAGTTCGGCTACACCCCGCGCACCGGAGCCACCGTGGACCGGGTCGCCCCGCTCACGCCGACCGGGCTGTCGATAGCGCGCGACGCCGGCGCCAAACGCAACCTCCTGCGCTGGTCGGCCAACAAGGAGATGGACGTGGCCGGTTACCGCGTCTACCGCCGTACCCCCGACCAGACCTCCTTCGGCAGCCCCCTCGCCACGGTCACCGGAACGACCTTCACCGACACCACCGCCGGTACGACCACCCACCTCTACGAGGTCCGCGCGGTCGACAGGTCGGGCAACACCTCCGCGGGAACGGCCGACGTCTCGGTCACCGGCAACCCGACCTTCCTGCGCCAGTACTTCGCCAACACCACCCTCACCGGCACCCCCAAGCGCACCGACACCGACACCGCGATCAGCGAGAACTGGGGCACCAACTCGCCCGGCGTGTCCGGCGTCGCCAAGGACGACTTCGGCGTCCGCTGGCAGATCACCCGTGACTTCGGCTCCGGGGGGCCCTTCACGTTCACCGCCTCCGGCCAGGACGGCATCCGCGTCTACCTCGACGGCGTACGCAAGATCGACCTGTGGAAGAACGGCACCACCACCGTCTCCAAGACCGTCGCCCTCACCATTCCCCGCGGCACCCACGTCCTCCGCGTCGACTACGTCAACTGGACCGGCTCCGCCGCCGTCAAGTTCGCCTACACGCCCGGCGCACCCGGCCCGGACGACGTCGCCCCGCTCGCGCCCACCGGGACGAAGGTGGCGTACGACGAGGTCGCCGGCTCCGCCACCGTCACCTGGGCGCCCAACAAGGAGATGGATCTCGCCGCCTATCCGTATCAGGTCTACCGGCAGGTCGCGGACGGCGGCTGGATCTCCATGGGGCCGACCAACAAGACCACCTGGACCGACCCCGACGTGGCACCCGACGGCAGGACCCGCCAGTACGTCGTCCAGGCCACCGACCGCGTGGGGAACGCGTCCGAGCGGACTCCCGTCCTGACGGTCACCCCGCCCGACACCATCATTCCGGCCGCCCCGGTCCTCGCCGTGTCCCACAAGCCGGGGACGGCCAACTCCCTCGACATCAGCTGGTACTTGCCCAACGAACGCACCCCGAACGAGCTGCGCACCGGCGGCACCCTCAAGCTCTACCGCTCCACCGGCGACACCCTCGGCGACGACCCCGCACTCCTCGCCACGGTGACGGCGGCCTCACCGTCGATCGACACCTTCACGGACGCACTGCCGGCGTTCGACGGCACCACCTACACCTACGCGGCCGTGGTCAACGACGCCGCCGGCAACGTCTCCCCGATGTCGGAGCCGGTCACAGTGACCCCCGACAGCGTTCCCCCGCCCGCGCTCACCGGCCTGACCGCGACCCCGCGCGCGGACGGCATCGTGCTGAGCTGGGACACCCCCGCAGAGAGCGGCCTGCACTACGTCGCCGCCCGCGTCGTCCAGCGGCCCGACGGCAGCATCCACTACGACACCACCGGGTGCAGCGATGCCGGGTCGATGTTCCCGGAGAGGGACATACCGAACGAGCTGCTGTGCGCGGGACCCCCGGACGGCGAGACGGTGACCTTCATGGTTACGGCGCTCGACCGCTGGGACAACCACATCGCCTGGGCCGACGCCACCACCGTCACCGTCACCGAACCCGACAACAGGCCCGACGAAGCCCGCGGCGAGAACACCGGCCCGCTCGCCATCGCCAACCCCGAGACCGTGGGCCAGCTCGGATACGTCCAGTGGACCTGCGACGACGAGACCCGCTGCGGCACCATCACCGAGTACCACCTGGACAAGTGGAACCCGTCCACCCACACCTACGAACGGGTCAGCAAGATCGCGAGCTCCAAGGGCCCCCTCTACAAGGCCTACGTGCCGGGGGTCCACGGCGATACGACGTACTTCCGGATCACCGGAGTCCTCGCCGACGGCACAACCGCCGCCGTGACGTACGGCGCCGGAGCCTTCGGCTTCTCACTGTGAGGCCCAGGGGCCGCTCCCACCGCTGAGCACCACCCGTTCCCGCCGCCGGCTATTTCTCCGTGCGGTCCGGAGTGTCCCGCCCGATCCCGATCGGGCAGGACACTCCGGTCCCGCCGATCCCGCAATAGCCCGCCGGATTCTTGTCGAGGTACTGCTGGTGGTACCCCTCGGCCGGATAGAACACCTGGCCCTCCGCCGGAAGTATCTCCGTGCTGATCGTGCCGTAGCGCGACCTCGTGAGGACCTGCTGGTAGGCCACCCGGGACGCTTCCGCCGCGGCTGCCTGCTCGGGACTGTGGGTGTAGATCGCCGAACGGTACTGCGTGCCCACGTCGTTGCCCTGGCGGAAGCCCTGGGTCGGGTTGTGCGACTCCCAGAACGTCTTCAGCAGCCTCTCGTACGAGATCAGCTTCGGGTCGTAGACCACTCGGACCACCTCCGTGTGACCGGTCAGGCCCGAACAGACCTCCTCGTACGCGGGGTTCTCCGTGTAACCACCCTGGTAACCGACCAACGTCGTCCACACGCCGACCGGAAGCTGCCAGAACTTGCGCTCCGCACCCCAGAAGCAGCCCATTCCGAAGTCGGCGACCTGCACGTGCTCGGGGTACGGACCGAGCAACGGCCCGCCGAGAACGCTGTGCCGATCGGGGACCGTGAACATCGGCTCCGGCCGGCCCTGCAAAGCCTGTTCGGGGGTTGGCAGTTGGGGCGTACGGCTGTGCAGGAACATACGATCTCCAATCGGGCCACAACGGGGGTCCGCACCCGTTGAACGGGCGAGCCCCGCCGAGAATTCCGCCTTCCTGTCAGTACGACCCGTTTCGTGTACGACCGCCTTGGCACTCAGCGTTCACCCCCATGCTCGGCACCCGGCACCCGGCATTCAGTGCGGCAAGCTCGCCGGACTCCCGCCGTTCGCCTCGTACCCCGCCACCGCCAGCGCCCGGTAGACCGCGAACTCCGCCGCCGGGTCCGGAGACAGGGTCCAGGGAAGCGCCCCGACATGGCCGTCGATGTGTATGAGCTGGTTCATCGCCTCGGACCAACGCTCCGCGCGGACCAGGAAGAAGACCAGGAGATGCCGGACGTGCGCCAGCATCGGGTCGTCGGGGCGGGCCGCGTGGACGGCGAAGAGCGCACCGTGGATCGCCTTCTCCACGACCTCGCTCTGGTAGAAGCTGTTCACCAGGTTCACCTCGGGGAGGTGCTCGAAGACCGCGAAGAGCGGCATCGCGGCGAGCAGGGAGCCCTGCGGGGCGCGCGCGGCGGCCGCCTCCGCGAACGAGTTCGCCAGCTCGCGCGAACCGTGCCACTTCTCGCACCAGTAGTGCAGAGCCGCCAGATGCGCTCCCATGTGTGCCGGCGCGCGGTCCAGGATCTTCAGCCACAGCTGCTCGAACTCCGGCTGCGGATACGTCAGTCCGCGCGCCACGGACAGCTCGACGATGTACGGCACCGGGTCACCGGGGGAGAGAAGCGCCGCCTGTCCGCAGGCGTCCCGCGCCTCCTCCATGATGATCCGGAACTCGTCCGTCCCCCGCGTCGACGTACGCCACGCCTGCTGCACCAGGAACTCCGCGTGGACGGCCGCGCCGCCCGCGTCCTTCGGGTGCTCCAGCCGCCACACCCGCAGCCACTGCCCGCCCGGCGTCTCGCTGACCCCGCCGGGCCGCTGCTGCAGCTCCAGCGACGCGGCACCCGCGAAGGCCTGCACGCGCTGCCAGCGCAGCTCACCCGTGATCTCGGTGCCGGCCAGCAGCTGCATCGCCGCGCGGTAGTCCTGCGTGCGCTGCACCAGGTCGAGGACGTCCAGCAGGTCCTGGTCGGGGCCGGGCATGCGGATGTCCAGCTCCTCCTCGCGCACGAAGCCGTAGGTCGCCGGGTCCGCGGCGTCCGGGTGGCCCGGCGAGACCTGCTCGATCGCCCCGCGCCTGCGCCGCAGGAACGGGACCAGCACGAAGCCCAGCATGACCAGCGCCATCAGGACCCAGAGAATCTCCATGCCACAAGCGAACCAGACGCGTCCGACAATTGGCCAACCCGGTCCGCCGCCCTGTGGAAAACTCCCCCCACCCCGCCCCGCGGCCCTGTGGAGAACCTCCGGATCGTCGTCCACCCCGCAGGCGCACTACGCTCGGGGCTCATGAGCGACAGGCACATCAGTCAGCACTTCGAGACCCTCGCGATCCACGCGGGCAACACCGCCGATCCCCTGACCGGCGCGGTCGTCCCGCCGATCTACCAGGTCTCGACCTACAAGCAGGACGGCGTCGGCGGTCTGCGCGGCGGCTACGAGTACAGCCGTAGCGCCAACCCCACCAGGACCGCCCTGGAAGAGAACCTCGCCGCCCTGGAGGGCGGCCGTCGCGGCCTCGCGTTCGCGTCCGGACTGGCGGCCGAGGACTGCCTGTTGCGTACGCTGCTCAGCCCCGGCGACCACGTCGTCATCCCGAACGACGCGTACGGCGGCACGTTCCGCCTCTTCGCGAAGGTCGTCTCCCGGTGGGGCGTCGAGTGGTCGGTCGCCGACACCAGCGACCCGGCGTCGGTACGGGCGGCCATCACCCCGAAGACCAAGGTGGTCTGGGTGGAGACCCCCTCGAACCCGCTGCTCGGCATCACCGACATCGCGGTCGTCGCGCAGATCGCCCGGGACGCGGGCGCGAAGCTCGTCGTCGACAACACCTTCGCCACGCCCTACCTCCAGCAGCCGCTGGCCCTCGGCGCGGACGTCGTCGTGCACTCCCTGACCAAGTACATGGGCGGCCACTCGGACGTGGTCGGCGGCGCGCTGATCGCGGCCGACGAGGCGCTCGGCGAGGAGCTGGCGTACCACCAGAACGCGATGGGCGCGGTCGCCGGGCCATTCGACTCCTGGCTGGTGCTGCGCGGCGCCAAGACGCTGTCGGTGCGCATGGACCGGCACAGCGAGAACGCCACCAAGATCGCCGAGATGCTCACCCGGCACGCACGCGTGACGCGCGTTCTCTACCCGGGCCTCCCGGAGCACCCCGGTCACGAGGTCGCCGCCAAGCAGATGCGGGCCTTCGGCGGCATGATCTCCTTCCAGGTCGAGGGCGGCGAGGAAGCGGCCGTCGAGGTCTGCAACCGCGCCAAGGTGTTCACGCTCGGCGAGTCCCTGGGCGGCGTCGAGTCGCTGATCGAGCACCCGGGGCGCATGACGCACGCGTCCGTGGTCGGTTCGGCCCTGGAGGTCCCCGGCGACCTCGTACGCCTCTCCGTGGGCATCGAGAACGTGCAGGACCTCCTGGAGGACCTGCAGCAGGCCCTCGGCTAAACCGCGGCCCGTCTCACCAACCCGTCAGGGGTGGGGTCGTCTCCGACGGCGGCTCCACCCAGGGGTGGACCATCAGCGCCCACACGGTGAACGCCACGACCGCCGTCCACAGCAGCACCCACATCAGCCGCCGGGCGGCCCGTCTGCGGCGCAGCATCCGGCCGCCGCGCCGCACGACCTCCGCGTACAGCTCCGGCGGCACCTGCGGCGGAGTCCGGTCCATGATCCGCCGTACGGCCGCTTCCCGCTCGGGCCTGTTCACGCGCGCGTACCCCCGCTCCACGGCTTCCCGGGTCTCATGACGGCACCACCTTGGCGCCGCCCACCTTCGGTGCCGGACCGCGCGGCGGGTGCAGCAGCGTCGCCGTCGCCCGCTCGCAGATCGTCCGGACCCGCTCCGTGGGGAGGCCGAGCAGTGCGGCGGCCTGTTCCTCGGCGACCCCCTCGTACAGCCTGAGGACGAGGATCAGCCGCTCCTGGGGCACGAGCGCGCCCAGCGGGCTGTCGGGGTGGGGGCGGCCCCGGCCGAGGCCGCCGTACTGGTGCCAGGCCGTGCGGGCGAAACGGGTGGCCAGGTACTGGCGGGCGCGGTCGTACGGGTCCTCACCGTGCAGCCGGTCCCAGCACGCGTACGTGTGTGCCAGGGACAGCGTCAAGAGGCGCCGCGCGCGCGGGTTGTCGTCCGGTGCCTCCGCGGTCAGCAGCGTGGCGGCATGCAGCAGCCGCCCTGCCGCGCCCGCGACGAACGCCTCGAACTCCCGGGCCCGGCGGGCGCCTTGGGACACCTGCCGTTCTCGCACCGCGCAGCCTCACCCCCTGAAGGACCCGGTCTCATCTGAGGCCAGGGCCGACGCGAGGTCAAGAGTTCGGTACGAAAGGCGGAGAGCCGGGCACCATGCGCGTGTGCCCGCACCCTTCGGAAAGCCGAGCCCTGAAGAACCCGCGTCCTTCAGGAAGCCGACGGCGTCTCGGTGCCCGGGACCGCCATCCGCGCGGAGAGGGCGCTGTTGAAGCGGGTGAGGAGCGCGCAGAACACCTCGCGCTCCTCCGGCGCCCAGTCGTGTGTCAGCTCGTCCATCAACTGACGCCTGGACGACCGCACTTCCTCCAGTCGCGACTGCCCGCGCGGGGACAGCTGCAGCACCACCGCCCGGCCGTCCTCGGGGTGCGAGGTGCGCTTCACGAGCCCGGTGTCGACGAGCGGCGCCACCTGCCGGGTGACCGTCGAGGAGTCGATCCCCATGCTCGCGGCGAGCGCCTTGACGCCCATCGGACCTTCCTTGTCCAGGCGGTTGAGCAGCAGATACGCGGCGCGGTCCATGGAGTTGCGCACCTGTCCGACTCCGCCGAGCCGGGTCTGTTCGGCACGGCGCGCGAACACCGCCACCTCGTGCTGCAGCGTGTCGAGGAGACCGGGTTCACCGACGGTCGTCATGTCCATCGACATTTCAGGTGTTGTGGGCATGGCCGGGGGCTCGCTTCATGAAGGGGCTGCTGGGTTGGGGGACAGGGTACGCGGATGGAAGGCGGCCCGTACCGGGGCTGCGCAAACCAGTCTCGGAGGTTGGTCACAGCCGTGGCGCGCGGCTGTGAACTGCGATGCTTGAGTCATGAGCTACAGCACGGCTGACTCCTTGCGACCCGTCACCCTCGACGATGTGCGCGGCGCCCAGAAGATGCTCACGGGCGTGGCGCGGGTGACCGCGATGGAAGGCAGCAGGCATCTCACCCAGCTCGTCGGCTCGCCGGTGCACCTCAAGTGCGAGAACCTCCAGCGGACCGGTTCCTTCAAACTCCGCGGCGCCTACGTCCGTATCGCCGGACTGCTCCCCGAGGAGCGCGCCGCCGGTGTCGTCGCCGCGAGCGCCGGCAACCACGCCCAGGGAGTCGCCCTCGCCTCCGCACTCCTCGGCGTGCGCTCCACGGTGTTCATGCCCAAGGGCGCGCCCCTGCCGAAGATCAGCGCCACCAAGGAGTACGGCGCCGAGGTGCGCCTGCACGGCCACGTGGTCGACGAGACGCTGGCCGCCGCGCAGGAGTACGCCCATGAGACGGGCGCGGTGTTCATCCACCCCTTCGACCACCCCGACATCATCGCGGGCCAGGGCACGGTCGGCCTGGAGATCCTGGACCAGTGCCCCGAGGTGCGCACGATCGTCGTCGGCATCGGCGGCGGCGGGCTCGTGGCCGGTGTCGCGGTCGCCGTGAAGGCGCTGCGGCCCGACGTGCGGATCGTGGGCGTCCAGGCGGCGGGCGCCGCCGCGTTCCCGCCCTCGCTGGCGGCCGGCCGCCCGGTGGCGATCAAGAACCCGGCGACGATGGCCGACGGCATCAAGGTCGGCTGCCCCGGCGAGGTGCCGTTCGGGATCGTCGCCGATCTGGTGGACGAGGTCCGCACGGTCAGCGAGGACGAGCTGTCCGCCGCGCTGCTGCTGTGCCTGGAGCGGGCCAAGCTGGTCGTCGAGCCGGCCGGTGCCAGCCCGGTCGCCGCGCTGCTGAGCGATCCGCGGGGCTTCGAGGGACCGGTCGTCGCGCTGCTGTCCGGCGGGAACGTCGACCCGCTGCTGCTCAACCGCATCCTGCGGCACGGCATGTCCGCGCAGGGCCGCTACCTGGCCGTGACGCTGCGGCTGACGGACCGGCCGGGGGCCCTCGCGACGCTTCTCGGGGTGTTGTCAGTGGTCGACGCTAACGTCCTCGATGTGAGTCACGTCCGGACCGATCCGCGGCTCGGGCTCACGGAGGCGGAGGTCGAGCTGCATCTGGAGACGAAGGGTCCGGTGCACTGCGCCGAGGTCGGACAAGCCCTGCGCGACGCGGGCTACACGGTCATCGACTGAGGCCGGAGCCCGTTCCCCACCCGTCCCCTCACCTGTCCCGTCACTCGTTCGAGAAAATCCGTTGAGACTCGCGATACATCGCGTTATGGTGTGTCTCGTGTCGCCCGCAGGCAGTGGCATGCCGCTCCCACGGGCAGAACAAAAGACACATACCTAGGCTTTTCAAAGAATCCCCGACGACGTGGAGACTGATATGCCAGGCGCCATCTATGCCGAAGGCCTGGTGAAAACCTTCGGCGACGTGAAAGCTCTGGACGGCGTCGACCTCGATGTCCCCGAGGGCACCGTGCTGGGCCTGCTCGGGCCCAACGGCGCGGGCAAGACCACCGCCGTCCGCTGTCTGACCACGCTGCTGCGCCCCGACAGCGGCAAGCTCGTCGTGGCCGGCCTGGACGTGCTGAAGCAGCCCAACGAGGTACGGCGCTCCATCGGCCTCTCCGGCCAGTTCGCCGCGGTCGACGAGTACCTGACCGGCCGGGAGAACCTGCAGATGGTCGGCCAGCTCTACCAGATGAAGGCCAAGGCCGCGAAGGCCCGGGCCGACCAGCTGCTCGACCAGTTCAACCTCGCGGACGCGGCCGACCGTACGGCCAAGACCTACTCCGGAGGCATGCGCCGCCGGCTCGACCTGGCGGCGGCGCTCGTCGTCTCCCCGCCCGTGATGTTCATGGACGAGCCGACCACCGGCCTCGACCCGCGCAACCGCCAAATGCTGTGGGAGGTCATCAAACAGCTCGTCTCCGGCGGTACGACACTCCTGCTGACCACCCAGTATCTGGAGGAGGCCGACCACCTCGCGCACGACATCGCGGTGGTCGACCACGGCCGCGTCATCGCCCGCGGCACCTCCGACCAGCTCAAGGCCCGCACCGGCGGCGAGCGCGTCGAGGTCGTCGTGCACGAGCGCGACCACATCCAGATCGCCTCCGACATCCTGCTCGGCTTCGGCAAGGGCGACACCACCGTCGAGGAGCACACCCGCAAGCTCACCGTGCCCGTCACCGGCGGCGCGAAGCTCCTCGCCGAGGTGATCCGCGAACTCGACTCCCGCGGCATCGAGATAGACGACATCGGCCTCCGCCGCCCCACCCTCGACGACGTGTTCCTGTCCCTGACGGGCCACCTGGCCGAGGAGAAGGCCGAGGAGAACGGCACGGACGAGAACCAGACCCCCAAGGACCGCAAGCAGAAGAAGGAGGCCGCGAAGTGAGTGCCGTCACCGATGCCGCGCCGGTCGCGGCGCCGAGCAGCGCGCTGGGCCAGTCCGTGCACGACTCACTGGTCGTCGCCAAGCGCAATCTGATTCGCATGAGCCGGATTCCCGAGATGGTTATTTTCGGGCTCATCCAACCCATCATGTTCGTGGTGCTGTTCACCTACGTCTTCGGCGGTTCCATGCAGATCGGCGGCAGCACCAGCGCCACCGACTACAAGAACTTCCTGATGGCCGGCATCTTCGCGCAGACCGTCACCTTCGCCACCGCCAGCTCGGGCGCGGGCATCGCCGACGACATGCACAAGGGCCTCATCGACCGGTTCCGCTCGCTGCCCATGGCGCGCGGCGCCGTGCTGACCGGGCGGACCCTCGCGGACCTCGTGCAGACCGCGCTGACCCTGCTGGTCCTCGCGATAGTCGCCCTGCTGGTCGGCTGGCGGGTCGGATCGGACGGGGGCACCAACGCCGGCAAGGTGCTCGGCGCCTTCGGGCTGCTGCTCCTGCTCGGATACGCGTTCACCTGGATCGGCGCCCTGATCGGGCTCAGCGTCCGTACGCCCGAGGCGGCCACCTCCGGCGGGCTGATCTGGCTCTTCCCGGTGACGTTCATCTCGAACGCGTTCGTGGACACCAGCAACATGACCCCGTGGCTGCGCCACATCGCCGAGTGGAACCCCTTCAGCGCCACCGTGCAGGCCTGCCGGGTGCTCTTCGCCAACCCGGGACAGTCGCCCTCGGACGCCTGGCCCATGGTGCACCCGGTGTGGGCCTCGCTGATCTACTCCCTGCTGATCATCCTCGTATTCCGGACGCTGGCGGTACGGAAGTACCGCTCGGCGACGGCCTGAGGACGCACGACGAAGCCCCCGGCGCCGCAAGGTCGCCGGGGGCTCGTCGAAGGGCGGGGGTCCTGAGGGTCAGCCGTTGTACGGCACGGCCTTGAGGATCGTCACCGAGGCCTTCTTGCCGTTGGGCAGCTCGTACTGCGCCACCTCGCCGACCTTGTGGCCGAGCACGCCGGAGCCCAGCGGGGACTGCGGCGAGTAGGTCTCGATGTCGGCGCTCGCGTACTCGCGCGAGGCGAGCAGGAAGGTCGTCGTGTCGCTCTCGTCGCCGTCGAAGGCGATCGTGACGACCATGCCGGGCGCGACCGCGCCGTCCGACGACACCGGGGCCTCGCCGACCTTGGCCTTCTCCAGGAGCTGGGTCAGCTGGCGGATGCGGAGCTCCTGCTTGCCCTGCTCCTCCTTGGCCGCGTGGTACCCGCCGTTCTCGCGCAGGTCGCCCTCCTCGCGAGCGGCCGCGATCTTCACGGTGATCTCGGCGCGCGCGGGACCAGACAGGTACTCCAGCTCGTCCTTGAGCTTGGTGTACGCCTCCTGCGTGAGCCAGGTGACGTCTTCGCTGGTCTGGGTCACAGGTGCTCCTCGTAGGTACTGGGAATACAAAGCATCGCCCTACCCAGAAGAATGTTCCTTCATGGAAGGGCGAAACCACGAGCCTAACAATTCAATGGCGTCAGGGGGAGGACATAAGCCGTCAGATATACGTCAACGCTGGTCAGCGCCTACGTAACAAGGGTGACGTCAGTCGGAGTGGCAGCCCAGCAGCTCGGCCGTGGTGCCCCTGGCCGTGGTGCGCAGGGTGACGACCCGGTCGATGCGGGTCGCGGAGCCGCCGAAGTGGAAGTCGGCGCGGCCCACCTCGGACTGGTCGGCGGCCTGGGAGCGCAGGGTGCAGTAGCCGGTGGTCCCGGAGTCCTTGTGGACCTCCAGATGCACCTTGACCTCGTTGCCCGAGGCCTGGAAGGTGATCACCTCGGCGCTGATCTTGGCCTCGACGACGTAGTGGTAGGCGAAGTACCCGACGAGGGCGAGCAGCATCGCCGCGAGGACGGCGCCGGCGATCCTGAGCTTGTGGTCGGCACGCTCGTCCGACGAGTGGCCGTAACGGCCCTCGGGCAGTCGCGTACTCGCCGTACTCATGATCGTCCTCTCGGCAAGGGGCCGTAGAAGCGGGCCCCCGGAATTATTCGCCCCCGGATTCGGTCACTATAGAAGCCGCCGATCGCACCCCAATACACCGGGGCGCCGACCTACTGAGGATTGAGTCTTGACTGACCAGCTGCGACTGATGGCCGTCCACGCGCACCCCGACGACGAGTCGAGCAAGGGCGCGGCCACCATGGCGAAGTACGTGTCCGAGGGGGTGGACGTGCTGGTCGTGACCTGCACGGGCGGGGAGCGCGGCTCCATCCTCAACCCGAAGCTCCAGGGCGACACGTACATCGAGGAGCACATCCACGAGGTGCGCAAGAAGGAGATGGACGAGGCCCGCGAGATCCTCGGCATCAAGCAGGAGTGGCTCGGCTTCGTCGACTCGGGGCTGCCCGAGGGCGACCCGCTGCCGCCGCTGCCCGAGGGCTGCTTCGCGCTGGAGGACGTCGACAAGGCGGCCGGCGAGCTGGTGAAGCAGATCCGGTCGTTCCGTCCGCAGGTGATCACCACCTATGACGAGAACGGCGGTTACCCGCACCCCGACCACATCATGACCCACAAGATCTCGATGGTGGCGTTCGAGGGCGCGACGGACACCGAGAAGTACCCGGAGTCGGAGTACGGCCCGGCGTACCAGCCGCAGAAGCTGTACTACAACCAGGGCTTCAACCGGCAGCGCACCGAGGCCCTGCACAACGCGCTGCTGGCGCGCGGCCTGGAGTCGCCGTACGAGGACTGGCTGAAGCGGTGGAACGAGAACGAGCGGACGGAGCGGGTGCTGACCACGCACATCCCGTGCGCCGAGTTCTTCGAGATCCGCGACAAGGCGCTGCTCGCGCACGCCACGCAGATCGACCCCGACGGCGGCTGGTTCCGGGTGCCGATGGAGATCCAGAAGGAGGTCTGGCCGACCGAGGAGTACGAGCTCGCGAAGTCCCTCGTCGCTACCTCCCTCCCCGAGGACGACCTCTTTGCGGGCATCCGCGACAATGCCTGACATGAGCTCAAGCGCAGCCCTGGCAATGACGCACCTGGTCCCCCTCGCCGAGGTCGACGAGAACAAGGTCACCCCCGGCGTCCTCGGCTTCATCGTGTTCGCGGTGATGGCCCTGGCCGTCTGGGGACTGATGAAGTCCATGAGCAAGCAGATGAACAAGGTCGACTTCAAGGAGGGCGCGGACCCGAAGGCCGAGTCGGCCGCGGAGTCGAAGGCCGAGTCCGGGGCCGCCCCGGCCGAACCCAAGGCCAAGCAGGGCTGAGGCGGCCGACCCGGCGGCCCGCGCGTGGGGTGCTCAGGGGGTGCCGGACACCGCCACCCCCATCACCTCCCGCGCATGCCGGCTCGGCACCATGCCCAGCCGCCACGCCTGCCAGCCCGCCTCCAGGTTCACGCCCCGCTCCAGCAGCAGCTGGTACGCCGCCACGTAGTCGTCGAGTTTCTCGTCGCGGTACGGATGGCGGGCGCGGGACAGCTGGGCCAGTTCCTCCTGGGCGACGGCCGTGCCGACGACGACCCCGCCGGGGGCCGCGTACGGCAGCAGCGTGGAGCGCAGGAAGTGGGCCCAGTCCTCGCCGCGGTGGTCGCCGTACGAGGTGAACAGGCCTACGGCCTCGTCGCACAGCGTCAACGCCTGTTGGGTACGGGCGTTGCCCGCGTCGACGACCGCGAGCTCCAGGCAGGTCCACGCCTCGCCGTGGGCGACGCCGATGCGCTGGAAGTCGGCGCGGGCGTCGACCAGGAGCTGGCGGGCGAACCCGGAGTTGCGCAGCGAACCCGTCTGGGCCGCGCGCTGGTCGCGGGTGACGCGTGCCGAGTGGTGCCGGGCGCAGGCCAGGCCGTAGACGTCGCGCATGCGGGAGAACATCGTGCGGGAGCGTTCCAGCTCGCGCACCGCGAGGTCCAGGTTGCCGGTCTCCTCCAGGGCCTGGCCAAGGTAGTAGACCGTCCAGGCCTCGCCGCGCGCGTCCTCGTTGTCGCGGTGCCGGGCGGCGGCCTGGCGCAGGCCGTCGATCGCGGGGGACGGGTCGCCCGCGACGAGTCGGGCGCGGGCCAGCTGGGTCAGGGCCCAGGCCTCGCCGCGGGCGTCGCGGGTGCGGCCGTAGAGGCCGAGGGCGGTGGTTAGTTCGGACTCGGCGCGGGGGATGTCGCCCATGCGCAGGCCGAGTTGGCCGAGCTGGAAGTGGGCCCAGGCCTCGCCGTGGACGGATTCGCCGGCGCGGTGCAGGACGAGGGATTCGGTCAACAGCCGCATGGCTTCGGGGAGTCGGCCGCGGTCGCGCTCCACGGCGGCCAGCGCGTGCATGGTCCAGGCGCGGTCCGTGGCCAGTTGGGGCGGGGCCTGGAGGTCGAGGGCCTCGCGGAGTTTCGCCGCCGCCTCGGTGAGGTTGCCCTGGTGGTGGAGGGTGATGCCGAGCGAGCAGAGGGCGCGTGCGGCGCCCGCGTCGTGATGGGCCTCCATGTAGAGGTCGACGACGGAGGTGAGGGTGGTGCGCGCCTTGTCGAGTTCGCCGAGCTGCCGGGCCGCGATACCGGTGCGCCACTGCACCGAGCGGACCAGCAGCCCTTGGTCGACGGCCTGCGCCAACTCGCTGATCTCGCCCAGGCGGTAGAGGTCGCCGCGCAGCAGGCAGTAGTCGCAGAGCGCGCCCAGCAGATTCAGTACGGCGCCCTGGTCGACGCCCTCCGCGTGCCGCAGCGTCGAGGTGATGAAGCTCGACTCGTCGTCCAGCCAGCGCAGCGCCTCGTCGAGCGAGGTGAAGCCGTGCGGGCCGAAGCGGTCCGAGCGCGTCGACATGTTGCCGTCGACCAACCGCAGGACGGAGTCGGCGAGTTCGCCGTAGTTCACGATCAACCGCTCCTGCGCGGCCGTACGTTCCGAGGGCTCCTCCTCGTCGAGGAGGCGGGCCTGGGCGAAGGCGCGGACCAGGTCGTGCAGGCGGTAGCGGGTGCCGCGGACGTGGTCGATGAGGCCCGCCCGGGACAGGGCCTCCAGTTGGCGGGTGGCCTCCGTGTCGTCGGTGGCCAGCAGGGCGGCCGCGGCCGCCGCGCCCAGCGAGGCCCGGCCGGCCAGCGCGAGCCGCCGCAGCAGGGTGCGGGCCTGGTCCGACTGGTCGGTGTAGCGCAGCCACAGGGCCCGTTCGACCGGTTCCACGGGGCCGTACGCGGCCAGATCCGTGGCCAGTCGCCCCGGTGAGCGCGGGCCGAGGGACGAGCCCGCGATCCGCAGCGCCAGTGGCAGCCCGCCGCACAACTCCCTGATCCGGTCGGCGGATTCGGCGTCGTACGGCTCCGAACCGTCCTGCGCCGCCGCGCCCAGCAGCTCCTCCGCGCCCGCCGCGTCCAGCGACTCCACCGGCAACTGGTGCACCCAGGCGGCGAGTTCGGCGGGCAGGTCGAGGGGCTTGCGGGCGGTGACCACGACCAGGCTGTCCGAGCGCTCGGGCACCAGCGTCGCCACCTGCGCGATGTCGGAGGCGTCGTCCAGGACGATCGTCACCGGCAGTCCGGTCAGGTGCTGGTGGTACAACTCGCCCAGCCGCTTGACCTGTTGGTCGGGCGAGGAGCGTTCGCGGAACAGCAGCTGCTCGCGCGGTGCGCCGAGCCGGTTCAGCAGATGCAGCAGGGCGTCGCGGGTGGGCAACGGCGGCTCGCCCGGGCTGTCCCCGCGCAGATCCACCACGCAGGCCCCGCGGAACTGGTCCCGCAGATCGTGCGCGGCCCGCACCGCGAGGGTGGTACGCCCCGAACCGGGTGCCCCGTGCAGTACGACCACGGTCGGCCGGGTCTCCGTACTCGCGCGCCCCGCCTGCACCAGTTGCCGAATCCGGGCCAGCTCCACCCGCCGCCCGGCGAACGCCCCCACCGCATCCGGGAGTTGACCGAACGACTGCTCCAGCACACTCCGCCTGCGTGCCGCCGCGCTCTTGTCCGCGCCGCGCAACTGCGGCCCCGGCTTCCGCGTCGGCCCGGTCGAGGCGGCGAGCACCCGCTGCTGGTCGAGGAACGGCCGGATGCCCCGCACCTCCAGCGCCGTCAGCCACTGCAACCGCAACTGCTCCGGACCGCCGGGCTGGCTCACGGCACCCGCGCGGTGATGCGCGGCGGGCAGATGCGAGGCGGTCACCTTCACGACGGTCGCCGCCGCGCCCACGACCCCGACGGCCACCCCGGCGCCGAACGCCGTACCGGTGCCGGTCCCGAGGGCGAGGTCGGCCACGACAGCGGCGACCGCGCCAACACCCGCCACCAGCAGGGGAGTTCCGCCACCCTCCTTGGCGTACCGCTGCCCGAAGGTGAGCTGCCCCGCCGACGCCTCGTCGAGAGCCCCCGTATAGGCCTCGTACTCCTCGGCCGCCGTCTGGGCCATGGCGTCCAGAGCGGCCCGGGACCGCGCCAGCAGCACCTGCCCGTCCGTGCGCCCGCCGGAGCGCCGCACCTCCTCCTCCACGGCCCGAGCCAACAGCCGCTCGGCATCGGTCCGATGGCCGTCCCGCATGTGTCGTCCCCCTCCGGCGGCAACTCCCTGGCCTACGAGTGTCCTTCGGCGAGCGCGCGAGCGCGAGAGGGCGACGATCATCCGTTGGCCGCGACGATCGAGCATTTGCCGTGCCGATCGATCGTTCGCGGTGCGGAAGCGGAGGGAACGCTGGTCGTCAGACGGATCCCAGGTCGACGGTCACGGAGAAAGGCGCGGCAGCCTTGATCACTCCGGTGAACATCTCGCCGTCCCTGTAGGCCTTGGTGGCGGGGTCGAGAACGTACGTGTAGACGATCGGGACACCGGTGGCGGCCTGTTCGACACGCCAGTAGAAGGGGATGCCGGCCTTGGCGTACTGGTCCACCTTCACGATCCGGTCCGTGGTCTCCGAGCCGGGCGACACGACCTCGACGACCAGGAGTACGTGTTCGGGGCGAGTGGGCGTGACGTCGATGGTCTCTGCCCGGTACACGGCGACGTCCGGACGCCGGTTGGTGAGCGGAACGTCCTGCAGTCGGACATCGAAGTCCGTGTCGGCGTTCCAGTCCGGGCCTGCGGCGGCGTCCAGGGCATTGGCCAGGATTCGGGCCAGCCGGTTGTGCCGCTTGGACGCACTCGGGCTCACCACGACCATCCCGTCCACGATCTCGATGCCGGCACACTGCTCCTCGGACCAGGAGTCGTACTGCTCCGCGCTGATCTGCGTGTGCATCCAGGCGGGCGCGACCATCTCGGCGGTCATGGCGTACCTCCTTCGAGGATGCTCGACGGTTCCGGTGCTGCTCGGCTCAGCGTACTGTCCTGTGCCGTCAGGGCGCCCGACCGCAGATGAGAGCCGTGGGGGCCGACGCCCGCCGTGGGATCGGGTGCCGTTCAGGCGCGGGCCGCCGGGCCGCCGGGGAGCGACGTGAGAGGGTGAGGGGCGTGAACCGACTGGCCCATGAGACCTCCCCGTATCTGCTCCAGCACGCCGACAACCCCGTCGACTGGTGGCCCTGGTCGGCCGAGGCCTTCGACGAGGCGCGGCGGACGAACCGGCCGGTGCTGCTCAGCGTCGGGTACAGCAGCTGTCACTGGTGCCATGTCATGGCCCGCGAGTCCTTCGAGGACCAGCCCACCGCCGACTACCTCAACGAGCACTTCGTCAGCATCAAGGTCGACCGCGAGGAACGCCCCGACGTCGACGCCGTCTACATGGAGGCCGTGCAGGCGGCCACCGGGCAGGGCGGCTGGCCCATGACCGTGTTTCTCACGCCGGACGCCGAGCCCTTCTACTTCGGGACGTACTTCCCGCCCGCGCCCCGCCACGGCATGCCCTCCTTCCGGCAGGTGCTGGAGGGGGTGCGCAGCGCCTGGACCGACCGGCGGGACGAGGTCGCCGAGGTCGCCGGGAAGATCACCCGGGACCTGTCCCAGCGCGAGATCGACTACGGCGGCACCGAGGCCCCCGGCGAGGAGGAGCTGTCCGGCGCGCTCCTCGGGCTCACGCGGGAGTACGACCCGCAGCGCGGCGGATTCGGCGGGGCGCCCAAGTTCCCGCCGTCCATGGCACTGGAGTTCCTGCTCCGCCACCACGCCCGCACCGGCTCCGAGGGCGCCCTGGAGATGGCCCGGGACACTTGTGAGCGGATGGCGCGCGGGGGGATTTATGACCAGCTCGCGGGCGGGTTCGCGCGCTACTCCGTCGACCGCGAGTGGGTCGTCCCGCACTTCGAGAAGATGCTCTACGACAACGCCCTGCTGTGTCGTGTGTATGCGCACCTGTGGCGCAGTACCGGTTCCGAGCTGGCCCGGCGCGTGGCCGTCGAGACCGCCGACTTCATCGTGCGTGAACTCCGCACCGGCGAGGGCGGGTTCGCCTCCGCCCTCGACGCCGACAGCGACGACGGGACCGGCAAGCACGTCGAAGGTGCCTACTACGTCTGGACGCCCGCGCAGCTCACCGAGGTCCTGGGAGAAGACGCCGAACTCGCCGCCCAGTACTTCGGCGTGACCGAGGACGGGACCTTCGAGGAAGGGCAGTCCGTCCTTCAACTCCCGCAGAGCGAAGGGGTCTTCGACGCCGAGAAGGTCGATTCGGTCAAGAGCCGTCTCCTGGAAGCCCGTTCGCGGCGCCCCGCCCCCGGCCGCGACGACAAGGTGGTCGCCGCCTGGAACGGCCTCGCGATCGCCGCGCTCGCCGAGACCGGCGCCTACTTCGACCGCCCCGACCTGGTCGAGGCCGCCGTCTCCGCCGCCGATCTCCTCGTACGCCTGCATCTGGACGAGCACGCCAAGCTGGCCCGCACCAGCAAGGACGGCCAAGTCGGGGCGAACGCCGGGGTGTTGGAGGACTACGCCGATGTGGCCGAGGGCTTCCTCGCGCTCGCCTCGGTCACAGGGGAGGGGGTCTGGCTGGAGTTCGCCGGGTTCCTGCTCGACCACGTGCTCGCCGGGTTCGTCGATGAGTCGGGGGCGCTCTACGACACCGCCGTCGACGCCGAGCAGCTGATCCGTCGGCCGCAGGATCCGACCGACAACGCCACCCCGTCCGGGTGGACCGCTGCCGCCGGTGCCTTGCTGAGCTATGCCGCGCAGACCGGCGCCGAGCCCCATCGCACCGCCGCCGAGCGGGCGTTGGGGGTCGTGAAGGCGCTCGGTCCGCGTGTGCCGCGCTTCATCGGGTGGGGGCTCGCGGTCGCCGAGGCGTATCTCGACGGGCCGCGCGAGGTGGCCGTCGTAGGGCCCTCGCTCGGCGACGAAGGTGCAAAAGCCCTGCACCGTACGGCACTTCTGGGGACCGCGCCCGGGGCCGTGGTGGCCTTCGGGGTGGCGGAGAGTGACGAGCTGCCGTTGCTCGCCGACCGGCCCTTGGTCGACGGTGGACCGGCCGCGTACGTTTGCCGTAACTTTACCTGCGACGCGCCGACGACCGACCCGGAGCGGCTGAGCACCGCGCTGAGCAGGTGAAATGTCATAGCCGTAACCGTCTCAAACGAGACCAGTGCGAGAAATGCTCAGGGGGGAGCCGCATGGTGACGAAACACGCTCTTCACTGAAATCACCTGTTCGCTTCACAGATCGCCCATAGTCTCTGCCTCGTGACGCGACGGCGGTAACTCACCGTCGCGCCAGGGGGTATTGGGATCTGGGGGGATCTGTTTGTTGACGTCCGTCTTCATCGCTGTCGTTTCGCTGGCCCTGTTCTGGATGGCCGCCTTCACCCTGTGGTGGCAGATGCACGCGTGGCGTACGCCCGAAGTGCTCGCCTCCACCCGATTCAGCAGCCCGGACGGGGACGAGCACGTCTCGTTCTCGTTGCTGCTGCCGGCCCGGCACGAACAGGCCGTGCTCGACCACACCATCCAGCGGCTGCTGGAGTCCACGCACACCGACTTCGAGATCATCGTGATCGTGGGGCACGACGACCCCGAGACCGCGGCGGTGGCCCACAGTGCCGCCGAACGCGACCCGCGCGTCCGTGTCGTCGTCGACACGCACGAGAAGAAGAACAAACCGAAGGCCATGAACACGGCGCTGCCGCACTGCCGCGGCGATGTCGTCGGGGTCTTCGACGCCGAGGACCAGGTCCATCCGGCGCTGCTCGCCCACGTCGACCACGCGTTCCGGACGACGGGAGCGGACGTCGTCCAAGGGGGCGTCCAGCTCATCAACTTCCACTCCAGCTGGTACAGCCTGCGCAACTGCCTGGAGTACTTCTTCTGGTTCCGGTCCCGGCTGCACCTGCACGCGCAGAAGGGGTTCATCCCGCTGGGCGGCAACACCGTCTTCGTGCGGACCGACGTCCTGCGCGAGGCCGACGGCTGGGACCCCAACTGCCTTGCCGAGGACTGCGACTTGGGCGTGAGGCTGTCCAGTGTCGGCAAGAAGGTCGTCGTCGCCTACGACTCCGACATGGTGACGCGGGAGGAGACCCCCGGCTCGCTGATGTCTTTGCTGAAGCAGCGAACTCGCTGGAACCAGGGCTTCCTTCAGGTCTACCGCAAGAAGGACTGGAAGCAACTCCCGGGATTCGGGCAGCGGTTGCTCGCCCGCTACACGCTGATGACGCCGTTCCTGCAGGCCTTCTCCGGGGTCGTCATCCCGCTCAACGCTGCGGTCGCGCTCTTCCTGGACGTGCCGGTGGGCATCGCCTTCCTCACCTTCCTGCCGCTGGTCACCGCCGCCGTCACCTTCGTGTTCGAGGTCGTCGGACTGCACGACTTCGGCAAGCAGTACGGACTCCGCGTCCGCGCCGTCCACTATCTGAAGCTCGTCGTGGGCGGCCCGTTCTACCAGGTGCTCCTCGCCGGAGCCGCGATCCGCGCAGTGTGGCGTGAGCAACGTGGCCGGAACGACTGGGAGTTGACGTCCCACGTCGGCGCGCACCTCACCGAAACCGCAGTGATCCGAGAGGACGTTCCTGCGTGACCTCCACACTTCCCGCGGTGACCACCACGGTCCCCGCGCAACGGCAGCCTGCGCCTGAAACCGGTTCGGCCAGTCGAACAACGCCACCTTCACGGCTCCGTTCCTCCCGGCCCGACCTCCTCCTCTGCGGTCTCCTCCTCGCGGCGATCCTCGTCGTGCAGGGCTGGAACATCGCCGACTACCCGACGCTCAGCGACGACGAGGGCACCTACCTCGCCCAGGCCTGGGCCGTCCAACAGGGCACCGGGCTGGCCCACTACACCTACTGGTACGACCACCCGCCCCTCGGCTGGATCCAGATCGCCCTGCTCACCTGGATCCCCGCGCACTTCAGCCCCGGCTCGATGACCGTCGGCACCATGCGCCTCGCGATGCTGGTCATCAGCGCGATCAGCGCGGTCCTCGTCTACGTCCTCGCCCGCAGGCTCTCGCTGCCGCGCTGGGCGGCCGGGCTCGGCATGGTGCTCTTCGGGCTGTCCCCGCTGTCCGTGATCCTCCAGCGGGAGATCTTCCTCGACAACATCGCCGTGATGTGGATGCTGCTCGCGTTCTGCCTGGCCGCGTCCCCGAGTCGCCATCTCTGGCACCACTTCGGGGCGGGTCTCGCCGGTGCGGCCTCGGTCCTCACCAAGGAGACGATGCTCGTCATCCTGCCCGCGCTGCTGCTCACCATGTGGCGCCACGGGCACCGCGACACAAGGAAGTTCGCGCTCACCGGCGCCATCACCGCCTGCGTCCTGATCGGCTTCTCGTACCCCCTCTTCGCCCTGCTCAAGGGCGAGTTGCTGCCGGGCAGCGGCCACGTCTCCCTGTGGGACGGCCTCAAGTACCAGATGACCAGACCGGGTTCGGGCTTCATCCTCGACCAGGGCACGGGCTCCTACGGCGTCCTCCACTCCTGGCTCTACTACGACCGCGTCCTGCCGCTCGGCGGCCTCGCCGGGGCGCTGCTCCTGCTGGTCACCTGGCGCTGGTCGGTCACCGCCCGCTCCCTCGCCGGACCGGCCATGACCGTGGCGATCCTCGCCCTGGTCTCGATGCGGCCCAACGGCTACCTGCCCGCGATGTACATCATCGGCGCGCTGCCCTTCCTCGCCCTCGTGCTGGCAGGGGGCACCGCCTCCGTCGCCCACGCGGTGCTGCGCAGATGGCGTGGGGAAGGGGAGAAACGATACGTCACGGGAGGCCGGTACACGCTCGCCGTGGTCCTCGCGATCGCGGCCGGCGCCTATGTCGTACCGAAGTGGTACGACGGCGACCGCACCGCCATGACCACCGACGCCAACGCCCCCTACCGGGCCGCCTCCAAGTGGCTGTCCACCGAGGTCGCCGACCCGAAGGACACCCGCGTCCTCGTCGACGACGCGCTCTGGCTGGACCTGGTGCACGCCGGGTACCGGCCCGGGCTCGGGGTCATCTGGTTCTACAAGGCCGACCTCGACCCCGCCGTCACCAAGACGCTGCCGCACGGCTGGAAGGACATCGACTACGTCGTGGCCTCCCCGACGGTACGGCGCGACGCGGTCGACCTGCCCAACGTCAAGGCGGCGATCGAGCACTCCATCCCGGTCGCCACCTTCGGCACCGGCGACGACCGCATCGAGATCCGGCAGATCCAGTCCGAGACCGTGGGAGCCCAGTGATGAGCCAAGAGTCCATGGTCCCCGGGGAGTTGGGCGATCCGGCCGTACGCGGCGCCGAGATCGCAGAACCCGGCGCCGTCACCATCGTCGTGCCGACCTTCAACGAGTCGGCCAACGTACGGGAGTTGCTGCACCGGATCACCGAATCCGTGCCGACCAGGCTGCCGTGTGAGGTCGTCTTCGTGGACGACTCCACCGACGACACCCCCGAGGTGATCTCCGCGGCGGCGCAGGACTGCCCGTTCCCGGTGACCGTGCTGCACCGGGAGGAGCCGGTCGGCGGGCTGGGCGGTGCGGTCGTCGAGGGGATCAAGGCGGCGACGTCCGACTGGATCGTCGTCATGGACGGCGACCTCCAGCATCCGCCGTCCCTGGTACCGGAGTTGGTCGGCACGGGCGAGCGCGCGAACGCCGGGCTCGTCGTCGCCTCCCGGTACATCAAGGGCGGCAGCCGCGAGGGCCTGGCGGGCGGATATCGCATCGCCGTTTCGCGCGGGGCGACTTGGCTGACCAAGACGCTCTTCCCGCGCAAGCTCCGCGGTATCAGCGACCCGATGAGCGGTTTCTTCGCGATCCGCCGCAGCGCGGTGACGGCGGAGGCGCTCAAGCCGCTCGGCTACAAGATCCTGCTCGAACTCGCCGTACGCAGCCGTCCGCGCCAGGTCACCGAGGTGCCGTTCGTCTTCCAGGACCGGTTCGCGGGAGAGTCCAAGTCGACGGCGCAGGAAGGCTTTCGCTTCCTCCGTCACCTCCTCGGACTGCGTACGGCGTCGCCGGTCGCGCGCATGATCGTGTTCGGCCTGATCGGCGCCACCGGCTTCGTCCCGAACCTGGTCGGCCTGTGGGCGCTCACCAAGACGGGCATGCACTACGTCCCCGCCGAGATCCTCGCCAACCAGCTGGGCGTGGCCTGGAACTTCCTGCTCATCGAGCACCTGCTGTTCCGCGACCGGCGCCGGCACCGCAGCTGGTGGGACCGGGCGGGCCGGTTCGCGCTGCTCGCCAACGCCGACCTGGTGCTGCGGATCCCGCTGATCGCCCTGTTCATCCACAAGTTCGGCATGGGCGCCGTGTCGGCGACCGCGCTCGCGCTGGTCATGACCTTCGTCCTGCGCTTCGTGGGCACAGAGGCGTTGGTCTACCTCCCGCGCCGCAAAGGGAGCCGCAAGGGGAGTCGTACAGCACCAAGGAGAGCCGCGTGAACAAGTACCGCAGAAGAACCGCCTTCGTCGGGGTGGGCGCCCTGACCGCCGGACTGCTGCTCACCTCGCCGCAGTCCGCCGAGGCCGCGAACCTCGTCCTCAATCCGGGGTTCGAGACGGCGGGCACGGACGGGATGCCGTACTGCTGGGAGAAGTCCGGCTGGGGCGACAACGACTTCGATTTCACTACGACTTCGGACGCCCACTCGGGTTCGAAGGCCATGAAGGTCACCGTCACGCGGCGCGTCGACGGTGACCGCAAGGCGCTGATCACCGAGTCGACGGGGTGCGCGCCGGTGGTGACGGCGGGCAAGCAGTACGACCTCGGGCTCTGGTACAAGACGACGACGCCGGACGCGAACATCACGCTGTTCCGGCACGACGCCACGGCCGGGTGGCAGTACTGGACCGACCTCAAGACCCTGGAGATGCAGGGCAGTTGGACCCGGGCCACGGTCCGTACGCCCGAGGCGCCGGCCGGTACCGACCGGATCACCTGGGGTGTCTCGGTCTACGGCACCGGCTCCGCGACCACCGACGACTACACGATGGACCAGGTCCCGGACACGCTCCCGCCCGCGACCTGTACGGCCACCGCCGAGGAGTGTGCGAACGGCCGTTGGGACGTGCTCCCGACCCAGAACCCGGTGCGTTCGATGCACTCCGTCGTGCTCAACAACGGCAAGGTGCTGCTGATCGCGGGGTCCGGGAACAGCGAGGAGCAGTTCGACGCGGGGACGTTCACCAGCGCGGTGTACGACCCGGTGGCCGGGACGTACAAGGTGATCCCGACGCCGAAGGACATGTTCTGCTCGGGGCACATCCAGTTGCAGGACGGCCGGGTGCTGGTGCTGAGCGGGAACAAGGCGTTCCCGGCGGCGGACGGTTCGCACGGGTACGAGGGGTACAAGGACTCGTACATCTTCGACCCGGTGACCGAGACGTACAGCAGGACGAACGACCTCAACGACGGTCACTGGTACCCGTCGGCGACCGAGCTGGGCAACGGTGACGTCATCTCCTTCGGCGGGCTGCGCGAGGACTCGACGGGTTCGGTGACCGCCGAGTACTGGTCGGACGCCCAGCAGAAGTGGCTGCCGTTGTCGCAGGTCAACCAGACCTGGTCGTACTGGGGGCTGTACCCGTCGATGGTCCTGATGCAGGACGGCCGGCTCTTCTACACGGGCAGCCATGTCTTCGGGAACAACATCCCGGGGACGGGCAGCGCGATCTACGACTACGACGCGAACACGATCACGTCGGTCTCCGGGCTGCAGAACAAGGACCAACGCGACCAGTCCGCAAGCGTGTTGCTGCCTCCGGCGCAGGACCAGAAGGTCCTCACCGTCGGCGGCGGCAACATCGACTCCAACCCGGACGCGAACCGGCTGACCGACATCATCGACCTCAAGGCCGCGAACCCGACGTACACGGTCGGTCCCCAGATCCCGCAGGGGACGGTCGACTTGGGGAACGGTCCGGTGGCCGAGACCGGAGCCCAGGGCAAGATGTACGTGTCCACCGTGATCCTGCCGGACGGCACGGTCCTGGAGACGGGCGGCGGGCTGCACAACCGCGCGAACCCGGTGTACGAGGCGTCGATCTTCGACCCGGCGACCACGACGTTCGACCCGGTGGCCGCCGATCCGGAGGCCCGGGGCTACCACTCCTCCTCGTTCCTGCTGCCGGACGGCCGGGTGATGTCGACCGGTGACAACCCGGGCAACGGCACCTGGAACCACAACGTGTCGATCTACACCCCGCCGTATCTCCTCAAGGGCACGCGGCCGACGATCACTTCGGTCATCGACAACGAGTGGGAGTACGGCGACACCCAGACGATCACCGTCGACCGGCCCATCGCCAAGGCCGAGTTGATCCGCCCGGCCGCGGTCACGCACTCCTCGGACCCGAACCAGCGTTTCGTGGACCTGCCGCTCTCGGTGAACGGCGACACGGTCGACCTGAACGTGACGAGCAACCCCAACCTGGCCCCGCCCGGCTGGTACATGCTCTTCGCGGTCGACGCCAACGGGGTCCCGTCGGTGGCCAAGTGGGTCCATCTGCAAGGCCCTTCGGCCCTGACCACGGACACCGCCTCGGCTCACGTCCACTCCTTCGCGGACGCCCTGAAGGGCAAGGTCACCGAGCCGGGCAAGAAGCGCACCTCCCAGAAGGTCAGCCCGACCATCTCCGGCTGCGACCGCCACTACGGCACGATCAACGTCTGCGTCCCGACCGTCTTCCCGAAGGAGGTCAAGTCGACGACCGCGGCCCGCTGTTCATGGCTCCAGCAGAACGACTACGGCCGCCTGAAGGTCAACGGCAAGGACGACCCGCTGCGCCTCGACCCGAACAGGGACGGGGTGGCGTGCGGGAAGGGTGACGTGAAGACCGTAAAGAAGAAGGGGTAGTTGTCGCCTGCGAACTCGGCGAGGGCGCCGCCCTGTTGGGGGTGTGCGCCCTCGCCTGGCTCACAGGTTTCGATGTGCCCCTGGAGGGCCTCGATGTCGACGTCCTCCCTCTCGGTCGCCGGCGCGCTCGGGTCACGAACGTGACGGACGTACACCCGGGTTCATTCGGAAAGCCCGTGCTCCAGGACATCCATCGCGCGCTCCACCAGGTCCGAGAACTCCCCCTGGTGGCCGGTCTCCGCCCAGTACAGGGTCGCCTCCATCAGGCCGCCGACCAGGGCCATGGCGTAGACCCGGACCTCCAGGCTCTCCGGGTCCCGGCCGGTGCGTTCGGCGATGGCGTGGCAGAGCATGTTGCCGGTGACCGACATGCTCTCCATCATCCGTGAGCGCACGGCCGGGACCTGGACCATGAGGTGGGAGCGGAGGCGGGACGTCTCCTCGTCCTCCTTGAGGCCGTACTGGATGGCCTTGCGCATCACGTACCTCAGGGTGATCATCCAGGGTTCGTCGGCGGGGCGGGCCCGCAGCTCCTCCAGGATGATCGGGTCGAACTCGTCCGTGATGACGATGTCTTCCTTGGTGGGGAAGTAGCGGAAGACGGTCGACGGCGACACCTCGGCGCGCTCGGCGATCTGCTCGATCGTGGTCGCGTCGTAGCCCTGCTCCTTGACCAGTGCGTACGTCGCGGTGCGGATCGCCTCGCGGGTCTTGATCTTCTTGCGCTCGCGGAGCCCCAGTTGGGGGCGGTCGGCGGGGCTGAAGGGGGAGGGTGTCGCCGTCATGGTGTTCATTGTCCGGCATCCGCCAGAGCGATGGCCACGGCTGTGGCCGGGTCTTCCTCGGCCTCCTCCTTCTTGGTGGGCGCTGCCGGTGTATTCGGCAGGAATGCCGCGGACAGCAGGGCGGTGGCGAGGGCCGCGACGCCGCACACCAGCAGGACCAGGCCCATGCCGTGGACGTAGGCGCTGTTCGCCGAGGAGATGAGGTCCGCCGAGCCCGTCTTCTGCGCGACCAGGTGTGCCGCTACGACGGACTCCCCGGCCGTGTCGGCCGCCTTCGCGGGCAGGCCGGTGACGTCGAGGCGGTCGCGGAAGGTGCTCGCGAGCAGGCTGCCCAGCAGGGCGATGCCGATCGCGGCGCCGACCTGGCGCATGGTCATCAGGAGCCCGGCGCCGCTGCCGGCCCGGTCGCGGGGCAGCGCGCCCAGCGCGCCGTCCATCGCGGGGACGATCGAGAAGCCGAAGCCGAACCCGGTGATGGACAGCCACAGCGCGGTGAAGCCGTAGCCGGAGTCGACGGTCGTACGGCTGCCGAGGATCGCGGCGAAGGCCAGGACCACCAGTCCGGCGCAGACCACCGCGCGGGAGCCGAACCGGCCGACGAGCGGTTGCGCGGCCCGGGCCGCGACGATCAGGCCGCCCATCATGGGCAGCAGCCGGACGCCGGTGCCGAGCGCGTCGTTGCCGAGCACCGCCTGGAGGTACTGCGGCAGCACGAACAGCAGGCCGGACAGGACGAACATCACGAGGGTCGCCGCGAGTGAGCTGAAGAGGAAGCCGCGGTGCCTGAGCAGGGTCATGTCGAGCATGGGGCGTTCCATGCGCCGCTCGCGCAGCACGAGCGCGGCGATGAGGATCGCGGATCCGACGAGCATGCCCACGATCAGCGGGTCGCCCCAACCGCGGCTGGGCGCCTCGATGATCGCGTAGATGAGGGCGCCGAGGCCGGCCGCCGTGAACGCGGTGGAGAGGGCGTCGACCCTGGGCGAGGCGGGGTCCTTGGTCTCGGGCAGCAGGAAGACGCAGGCCGCTATGCCGATCGCGGCCATCGGGATGTTGACCAGGAAGACCGAGCCCCACCAGAAGTGGTTGAGCAGCCAGCCGCCGATGATCGGGCCGAGCGGCAGCCCGAGCGACGAGGCCGCGGAGATGATGCCGACGGCCTTGGTGCGCTCGTCGGGGCCGAAGAGGGAGGGCAGCACGGACAGGGCGAGCGGGGTGACCAGGGCCGCGCCGACGCCCATCACCGTGCGGGCCGCGATGACCCAGTTGACGTCGCCGGCCAGGGCGCCCGCCACGGAACCGGCGAGGAAGATGCCGAGCCCCACGATCAGCATGCGGCGCCGTCCGAAGCGGTCGCCGAGCAGTCCCGCCGGGAGCATCAGCGCGGCGAAGACGATGACGTAGGAGTCCGCCATCCACTGCTGCTGGCCGGTGGTGGCGCCCAGCTCACCGGCCATCGTGGGCAGGGCCACGTTGAGGATCGTCGTGTCGAAGCCGAGCGTGAGCATGCTCGCGACCAGGGCCCCGAGGGCCCACCAGCGGCGCGGGTCGCGTCGCACGTCGTTGGATTGAGTGACAGTAGCCATGAAATGAGAGTAGCTCTCAAAAGGTGGTGGATGTCAACAGAGATATACTGTCAGGAAGTGGAACCGGACATGAGAAATGGCCACGGCTCGAAAGCCGTGGCCATGAAGGGGAGGTGTCCCGGGTGGATGTCTCAGGTGCTACCCGTGCTGGTACGCCACCAGGGAGATCCCCACGTAGTGCACCAGGAACGCCGCCACCGTGAGGGAGTGGAAGACCTCGTGGAAACCGAACCAGCGCGGTGACGGATTCGGGCGCTTGATGCCGTAGATCACGCCCCCCGCGCTGTAGAGCAGTCCGCCGACGACCACCAGGACCAGGACGGCGATGCCGCCCGTGCGCATGAAGTCGGGCAGGAAGAAGACGGCCGCCCAGCCCATCGCGATGTAGCAGGGGGTGTAGAGCCAGCGCGGTGCGCCGACCCAGAAGACGCGGAAGGCGATGCCGGCCGCCGCCGCGCCCCAGATGCTCCACAGCAGCCACTCGCCCTTGGCGCCCGGCAGCAGCAGCATCGTCAGGGGCGTGTACGTGCCCGCGATGATCAGGAAGATGTTGGCGTGGTCGAGTCTGCGCAGGATGCCGTCCATGCGCGGGCTCCAGTCGCCCCGGTGGTACAGCGCGCTGACCCCGAAGAGCAGACAGGCCGTCAGGGCGAAGATCCCGCAGGCGATACGGGCCCGGGGTGTGTCGGCGAGAGCGGTGAGCACCAGGCCGGAGACGAGGACGGCCGGGAACATTCCCAGGTGCAGCCAGCCGCGCAGCTTCGGTTTCACGTGGTCGGGAATCGAGAGCGCGGAGGGACCGTGGCCGTCTGTCGGCGTGTCCGTGGGCGCGTCGGGGACGGACGCAGTCATGCGCGCAATCGTACCTACGGAACCGTAAGTTACGTGTCAGTGCGGCGAGATGAGGGGTCGGAAGTGGCCACTCTCTCATGCGTGGCCGACGCCCGGGTACCTGGGGTGAAGCGGTGGTGACGCACGGAAAACATCTCGATGAGTGGCTGATGAGTGGCGATCCTCACGTCGCTCGTATGTGAGGCCCTCTGGACATATGGGCGCGTGCGTCGGATGATCAAATGAGTGCGGTCGGCACCGGATGAGCGCCAAGATCGACCATCGTGAAGCATCCGGGTCGCGGCCCCCACGGGGCAACAAGGACAAAATCCCTCATCATAGGAGCAATCGTGGCGCGCGACATCGCGGCTCCCCCCGTCATCCCAACCGAACACAAGGAACTGATCTCGTGGGTCAACGAGATCGTCGAACTGACGCAGCCGGACAGCGTGGTCTGGTGTGACGGATCCGAAGCGGAGTACGAGCGGCTCAGCGAGGAGCTCGTCCAAAAGGGCACCTTCAAGAAGCTCGACCCGATCAAGCGCCCCAACTCGTACTACGCCGCCTCCGACCCGACCGATGTCGCCCGGGTCGAGGACAGGACGTTCATCTGCTCCGAGCAGGAGCAGGACGCGGGACCGACCAACCACTGGAAGGCTCCCGCTGAGATGCGGGACATCTTCGCGGGAGACAAGGGCATCTTCCGCGGCTCCATGAAGGGCCGGACGATGTACGTCGTCCCGTTCTGCATGGGCCCCCTCGGTTCGGACCTCTCCGCGATCGGCGTCGAGATCACCGACTCCGCCTATGTCGCCGTCTCCATGCGCACCATGACCCGCATGGGACAGCCCGTCCTCGACGAACTCGGTACCGACGGCTTCTTCGTGCGTGCTGTGCACACGCTCGGAGCACCGCTGGCCGAGGGCGAGGCGGACGTGCCGTGGCCGTGCAACTCCACCAAGTACATCTCGCACTTCCCCGAGAGCCGCGAGATCTGGTCCTACGGCTCCGGCTACGGCGGCAACGCGCTGCTGGGCAAGAAGTGCTACGCCCTGCGCATCGCCTCCGTGATGGCGCGGGACGAGGGCTGGCTCGCCGAGCACATGCTCATCCTGAAGCTGACCCCGCCGCAGGGAGAGTCCAAGTACGTGGCGGCGGCCTTCCCTTCGGCCTGCGGCAAGACCAACCTCGCCATGCTGGAGCCCACCATCTCCGGCTGGACCGTCGAGACGATCGGTGACGACATCGCCTGGATGCGGTTCGGGGAGGACGGCCGGCTCTACGCGATCAACCCCGAGGCCGGTTTCTTCGGCGTCGCGCCCGGCACCGGCGAGCACACCAACGCCAACGCGATGAAGACGCTGTGGGGCAACTCCGTCTTCACCAACGTGGCGTTGACCGACGACAACGACATCTGGTGGGAGGGTATGACGGAGGAGACCCCGGCCCACCTCACGGACTGGAAGGGCAACTCCTGGACGCCGGAGTCCGGTTCGCCCGCCGCCCACCCCAACGCCCGCTTCACCGTGCCCGCTTCGCAGTGCCCGATCATCGCGCCCGAGTGGGAGGACCCCAAGGGCGTGCCGATCTCGGCGATCCTGTTCGGCGGCCGACGCGCCTCGGCCGTACCGCTGGTGACGGAGTCCTTCGACTGGAACCACGGCGTCTTCCTCGGCGCCAACGTGGCCTCCGAGAAGACCGCCGCCGCCGAGGGCAAGGTCGGCGAACTGCGCCGCGACCCCTTCGCCATGCTGCCGTTCTGCGGCTACAACATGGGTGACTACATGGGCCACTGGGTCGATGTGGCCAAGGGCCGGGACCAGGCGACGCTGCCGAAGATCTACTACGTGAACTGGTTCCGCAAGAACGACGCGGGCAAGTTCGTGTGGCCCGGCTTCGGCGAGAACAGCCGGGTCCTGAAGTGGATCGTGGACCGCCTCAACGGCCGCGCCGAGGGCGTCGAGACCCCGATCGGCGTGCTGCCGGCCAAGGGCGCCCTCGACACCAAGGGGCTCCAACTCTCCGAGTCCGACCTGGACTTCCTGCTCACCGTCGACAAGGACGTGTGGCGCGAGGAGGCCGCCCTGGTCCCCGACCACCTCAACACCTTCGGCGACCACACGCCGAAGGAGCTGTGGGACGAGTACCGCGCGCTGGTGGAGCGCCTCGGCTAGATCCCGCCGAAGACTCCGCGGCCGGCCGCCGATTCTGCCCTGACCAGCAATGTCGTCACAGGCCGGCCGCGGTGGCAGTACGACGGGCAGGGCCCCGCACAACGGCGTGCGGGGCCCTGCCCGTTGCCCTTACACCACCGGGACACCGCCGCGTAGTCATGCCTCCCATTTCACGCATCTCCCCTGCCCAAGACGGGATTTCGGGAGACACTCGGGACAACCTGCAACGAACCCCGAAGTGAGGTGAGCGGGGTGCGCACACCGGTCAGCGATCCCCTGAGCGTGGGGCCGTACCGGATCACCGGGCGGCTCGGCTCCGGCGGGATGGGCTGGGTGTATCTCGGCCGTTCGCCCGCCGGGCGCGAGGTGGCGGTGAAGGTCGTACGGCCCGAACTGGCCGCGGAGCGCGAGTTCCGCGAGCGCTTCGCCCGCGAGGTCGCCGCCGCCCGGCTGGTCAGCGGCGCCTACACGGCGGCCGTCGTCGACGCGGACACCGAGGCCGAACTCCCTTGGCTGGCAACGATGTACGTGCCCGGGCCGTCCCTCGCCGAGGCCGTCAGGTCGGACGGGCCGCTGCCCGAGGCGCAGGTCCGCAGGCTCGGCGCGTTCCTCGTCGAGGCGTTGCAGGCGATCCACGCGGCCAACCTGGTCCACCGCGACCTCAAACCGGCCAACGTGCTGCTCGCCTCGGACGGCCCCCGCGTCATCGACTTCGGCATCTCCCGCGTCGAGGGCGCCCCGAGCCTCACCCAGGCCGGGATCGTGGTCGGCACCCCGCCCTTCATGTCCCCGGAGCAGATGACGGCCGGTCAGATCGGTCCGCCCAGCGATGTGTTCTCCCTCGGCGGCGTCCTGGTGTACGCGCTGACCGGCCGCCCGCCGTTCGGCGCGGGGGAGGCGGTGAGCCTGCGGGTCGTGCACCGCCCACCCGAACTGGACGGCGTACCAACGGGCATACGGCCGTTGCTCGCCCGGTGTCTGGCGAAGCGGCCCGAGGACCGGCCCCAACTGTCCACGCTGCTGGACGAGTTGCTGGCGCAGCCGCGCCCCGCGACCTGGCCGCCGCCCGCCGTGGCCCGCACGATCGAGGTCCGCCGTAGTGAGCTGGCGGCCCGGCGCGGGGGCGGCACCAGCCTGCCGGTGCCGTCCTGTCTGCTGCTGCACGCGCAGGCCCTGCTGGACGCGGGCCTCACCGACGACATGATCACGCGGGCGGTGGCCCGTGGCGACGCCTGAGGCCTCCCTCCCGCCCGGCCGGGACTACGACATCGCCTCGTCCTGGCGGCAGTTGACGCACACCTGGGGCGCGCGCCGCAATTACCACGTCGAGAGCGATGTCGATTCCGTCTCCCTGCAATTCGATCTAGAGGCGTCGGGGCGCACGCTCACCGTGCGATTCATGACCACGAAAAGACTCCTCGTCGCCTTTGTCACCGACGGTCATTCTCTGCGCAAGGATCAATTGGCGATCGCCGCCGCCGCGTCGAACGCGTGGAACACCGAACAGCTGAATCCCATGCTCTCGGTGTGGGACGTGCGCGGACCGAGACCGTGCCTCGCCGGGGTCTGCGACCTCCCGCTGACCTGCCGGATCTCGCAGGCCGATTTCGATGTTCTGGCCAGTGATTGGGTGGAACGGGCGCGACAGATGTTCACCCGTTGTCATCAGGTTTTCCAGCTGTAGAAGTGAATTGAGCATTCTCAGTCAACCCCTTTCGGCCACCCGCCTGTTGGCTCCACTATGGGCGCCAACGGGGGGTCGTCATGAGACATACGTTGTTCACTGTCCTACTGTTCGGCTTGTTGATCGCGGTGATTCCGGCGGGTCCGGCTGCCGCGGCCGGCGCGGACTGCGGCAAGAACTTTCCGACGCGGCTGGGCTGTTGGCAGGACGCGCTGGACGACGGGGCCGTGGTCACGGTCACGCTGAACAAGCCCCTGGGCTTCGACGCCGGCCAGAAGGGCAGCGGGGCCGCCGTCCGCCGGAACCTCAAGAACCTTCGGGTCCGGGTGCCGGCCGGCGTCCACACCGGCCAGGGCGGCACCGCGCTGCTCGTCCTGGCCGGCCACGCACTCGTCGACCGGGACGCCCGGATCGACCGGCTGGACGACAGGACACTGGCCGAACTCCCCGCCTGCGACGGCGACTTGTGCAAGGCGCTCAAGAAGTCCTCACTCACCGGCGGCCAACTGATCGACAAGAAGGTGGGCGTCGCCGAACTCGGCGGACACAAGTCCACGGACCACACACGCGTCCTGCTCCTCGCCCTGACCGCCGTACTCCTCCTCCTGCTCCTCGCCCTCCTCCTCGCCGTCCGCCGCTCCCGCACCCCGGCCGCGGCGGGCGCGACGGAGGCCCGCTCCGAGGAGACCGGCGCCGAGACCACCGCCCGACTGCGGCCCGTCCCGCCCGCCCCGGCCCCTTCCTCCTACGGCCGCCAGGTCGGCCCCCGCCCCGGCCCGTCCCGAACAGCCGTCGTCCGTACGGCACTTCACCCGCAGGGCTACGTCGAACTCGACCACGTCCTGTACCGCGCGGTGTGGGCCGAACCGGACCGGACGCCGCCCGTGCCCGGCGCGTACGTCGAGGTCACCGACGCCCACGAAGCCGACTCCGACGTCCTGTACGCCTTCCCGCCCGCCGCCCGGCACCACGCGCGCGGCGGTTCGTGACCCCCGTACCACCCGTACTCCCGTACCACCCGGTCGACCAGGAGACGCTCATGCACAGCGAATACCCGCCCACGATGCCGGCGGAGTACGCCGACATCGAGTTCGAGAACAACGCGCAACGGCTGCCGCTCGTGCTGTGTCTCGACACGTCGAGTTCCATGGCGGGCGCGCCGATCCAGACGCTCAACGACGCGCTCGCCGAGTGGACCCGGGAACTCCACGACGACGTCTCCCTCAGCTACAGCGTCGAGGTCGCCGTGATCACCTTCGGCGGCCGGGGCGTCGGCGCCTGGCGCGGGCCCCAACTTCTCGACCCCCAAGCCAGGTTGAGCCCCTTCGTGCCGGCGCACGCCTTCCAGGCACCCCGGTTCACCGCGTCCGGGGTGACCCTGATGACGGAGGCCTTGGAGCTGGCCATGCATGTCGTCGCGGCCCGCAAGGCGGAGCTGCGCGCCTCCGGGCTCCAGTACTACCGACCGCAGATCTGCCTGGTCACCGACGGCCTCCCCACCGACGCCACCGGCCATATGACCGACTCTTGGCACCGGCTGCTGCCCGTCCTCGCCGACGAGCAACAGGCCCGCCGTTTCCGGCTGTACGCGATCGGCGTCGGCGGTATCACCGACCGCGGCGAGCAGGTGCTCCAGGCCTTCGCGCCGAAGTTCAACGCGCGCATCCAGGGCTTCCCGTTCCGCGAGCTGCTGCAGATGATGTCGGCCAGCGCGAACGCCGAGCAGAAGGGCGCGGGCGACGAGGTCTTCGAGAAGATCTTCAGCCAGTTCAAGACGCAGCGCCCGGCCTGGGAGAGCTGAGCGGTGGCCGAATCGCCCTGGCGCATCCACGGCCTGAGCGTCGAGGGCTACCGGCACCGCCGTACCGGCACGCCCTGCCAGGACGCCTGCACCTACACGGCCTCCGCGTCCGTGTCCGTCCTCGCCGTCGCGGACGGCGCGGGCAGCCGCCCGCACTCCGACCAAGGGGCCCTGCACGCCGTCGAGTTGGCGGCCGAGCACTTCCGGCGCCGGGCAGCCGCCGCGTCCGGCTGCCCGCCGGGCGAGGAGGTCCACGAGCTGCTCGCGGACGCCTTCCACGACGTGGCCAAGATCTTCCTGGACACCTACGGCAGCACGGCCCCCGACTACGCCACGACCCTCACCGTCGTCGTCCTCACCCCTGGCTGGCTGGGCCATCTCAGCGTCGGCGACGGCTTCGTCGTGGTCCGTGCCGGAACGGAGGACGGGGAACGGCAGTTCCACCTCCTCCCGCAGCCGCCCGCCGTCAGCGAGTACAGCAACGAGACCGTCTTCCTCACCTCGCCCGACGCACCCCGCCGACTGCGCACCGACTGCGTGGCGGACCCGCGCGTCGACGGCGTCCTCCTCTCCACCGACGGCCTCACGCAGGCAGCCCTGTCCCTCTCCGGCGGCGGCCCGCCGCAGCCCAACACCTCCTTCGTGGAAGCGGTGTTGGGCTCCCTCGACACCCCGGGACCGGTGACCGACAAAGCGCACGAGAGCCTCGCCGCCCTCCTCAGGTCGGACCGGCTCACCAGCCTCAACGCCGACGACAAGACCCTGCTGCGGGCCGTGCGCGCGGTGACGCCATGACCGGCCGCACGGTCCACCTGGACGGCAAGCCCGTCACCCTCGCCGAACTCCCGCTCAAGGGCGGCGGACAGGCCGCCGTCTTCCCGGTGGAGGGCGACGACACGATCGTCGTCAAGCTCTACCGCGACCGCCCCGGGCCCGACTTGGAGCGCCGCCTGGCCCGCATGCTCACGATGTCCCCCCTGGCCGCCCGCCCCACGGACGCCAACCAGCCCCCCGAACTGGCCTGGCCCACCGCCATGGCCCGTAGCCCCGAGGGCGAGTTCCTCGGCTACGCCATGCGCCGCTTCGGCGAACCCCAACACGTCCAGCTGGTAGGCCTGTTCACCCGCGTCCAGCGCCTCCGCCTCTTCGGCGACCGCGCGGACTGGCGCTTCCTGCTCGGCGTCGCCTGGAACCTCGCCTTCATGACGGCCCGCATGCACTACGACCAGCTCGTCATCGGCGACTTCTCCAGCAGCAACGTCGTCGTGGACGCCAACGGCTTCGTCACGTTCCTCGACTGCGACTCCATCGCCTTCACCGACCCGGTCACCGCCGAGCCCTTCCCCTGCCTGATGCACACCACCGACTACTCCTCACCGGAACGCCAGTCGGGCGCCGCGGCCACCGAGGAGAGCGACAACTTCGCGCTGGCGGTGCTCATTTACCAGCTCCTCACCGCCGGCAACCACCCCTTCGGCGGCGTCCCGCACGACAGCACCCCCGAGTCCACGGTCAAGGACAACATCGCCGCGAGCGTCTCCTACGTCGTCCGCCCCGAGGCGGTCGTCATCCCGCGCGGCACCGTCGACCCCTCGGTCCTCCCGCCCGGCCTCCTCACCCTGGCCCACACGGCGTTCGGCGCGGGCGTCCACGCCCCGTCCGCCCGCCCCACCCCGGAAGTCTGGCTACGCGCCCTCGACCAGGAACGCTCCCGCGTCCAGATCTGCCCGCAACGCCCCCTGCACTCCTACGGCTCCCACCTCCCGACCTGCCCGTGGTGCACGCGGGCGGCGGTGACGGGACACGACGTGTTCAACGTGCCGGTACGGCCCACGGTCCCGGCGCCTCCCGCAGCCCCACCGGTGCGGGAGCACCGATTCGGCCTTCTGAAAGTGCTCGGCGTACTGCTCCTGGTCGTCCTGGTCCTGATCGTGCTGGGTCACCTGTCCTGAGCACGCCCGCGCTCCTCCAGGAACCGGGTGTGCGTCTCCTGCCGCCGCTCCTCGGCCTCGCGAAGGGCCCGCGCCAGCCCCCGCGCCTCCTCCTGAAGCACCGTCAACTGCCGTTCCAGGTGCCGCTCAGGGGGTTCGGCGCCCGGCGCCAACCGCGTCCACCACCGCGTCCGTACGAACGTGTCGACCGCCTCCGGCACGTCCTGCCGGATCGCCCGCGACATGATGTGCACGCCCTCCGGATCCTGCGCGAGGTCATGCGTGACCTGCGGATCGAGGAGCCCGGCGAGGAGCTGGTTCAGCTCGGTGAGCCGACCGGCCGCGGCGGGCGGCAGTTCGACGTCCGCCAGATAGCCGCCGAGCTTCTCGAAGTCGTCCCGCAGTTCCTCCAGTTGGGCCGAGGGGTCCGGGAAGTCGGGCAGCGGCGGCAGCTCCGGCGGGGCGATCAACGCACCCGCGCCGTACAGACCGACGACCACGACCGGCCAGTACGGCCCCGCCACACCCACGAACGTCAGCACCAGCCCGACGAGCCCGCACGCGCTGCCGGTGAGGTTCTTGCGGGACTCCAAGTAGCCCAGGAATCTACTGGTAGCCACGGATCTCCTCGAAGGCGCCGTCCAGCGAGCCCTGTTGGGCGTCGAAGAGCCGGCCGCCGGTCAGGTCGGCGATGTGCTGGAGCTCCGCCTTGTCCGAGTCGCCGAAGAGGATGGGGAAGACGGGGATGTCTCGCTGAGCGGCGGGGAGTTGGCCGTAGAAGCCGTCGAAGTCCTTGGCCTTGGCGCCGGTTGTGTTCTCGCCGTCCGTCATCAGCACGATCGAGGTGAACGTGTCGCCGCCGGTGCCGAGATGCTCGTACGCCTTCTCCAGCGAGGTGTAGATCGCGGTGTTGCCGGCGGCGCCGAGCGCCTTGGTGTCCGCGCGGATGGCGTCGAGCCCGGCCTGCGGATCGCTCGGGCTCACCACATGCGTCCTGACGCTCTTCACGGCCGACCCGAACGGCATCAGCGTGACCTCCTCGCGCTGCCGGAAGTCCCCGGTGAGATCGGTGAGGGCCTTCTTCAGCCGGGACAGCCGGTCGCCGTCCATCGAGCCCGAGGTGTCGAGCACGTATACCGTCCGCGAGGGTCGGCGCAGCTTGTTCTCGTACGAGTCGAGGAGGCCATCGGCGACGGACCGGCTGCCGGGGAACGGGAGTTCACGCCGTCGGCTGGTGTCCAGGCCCGACGCGGGCGGTACGGAGGGGACGACCGGGCGGCGGTGCGTGCGGGTGGTGATGAGCCGCTGGAGGGCGTCCGTGCGCAGGTCCGCCGTCACGCGCCGGACGTTCTCGCGGGTCGTGGCGTCCGTCGAGGCGAGGGAGGTCAACGGGTAGTCGGCGGTGACGACTCCGTCGCTCGGGCGGATCACCGTCAGCCCCGGGATGCCCTTGAGGACGGACTCGTAGTTGAGCAACGCGTCCACGTTTCCCCGGCGTTGGTAGGCGGTCGCCAGCCAGCCCGACGAACCCGACGTCAGCTTCTGCCCCTTGAAGAACTCCTTCAGCCGGGGAGTCGCCTTCGTGACGTCCGCGTCGGTGAGCGCCGACTGGGCGCCGGAGAGGGCGGAGGCGACCGAGATGAGGGTCGAGAAACCGGAGTTGGAGCGGGCCGGGTCCGTCATGCCGTAGGTCAACCTGCCGTCCTGGACGGCCTGTTCGATCTGCGACCAGGTGACCTTGTCGGGCGTCCAGCCCAGTGCCGTGACGGTGGCCGTCCTCACACCGATCGCGACCGGGCTGGACATGATCGGGGTCTCGGACACGACCTTCTTCGCCGCGTCGGGCCGTAGCCGCAGATAGTCGTTCGACGACAGCCACAGGGCGTCGTACCGCCCGTCGACCTTGCCCTTCGCCAGCAGGTCCACCGCGTCGAGGGTGCCCATGTAGGTGGGGCGGATCGTGACGCCGGTGTCCTTGCGGACCTGGGCGAACACCGGCGCCATGTCGCTGAGTTCACTGGAGGCGAGGACGCGGAGGGTCCCGGGGCGGGGCGCGTTGTCGGTCTCGGCCTTCGTGTCAGGTGCCGCCGACGTGCACGCGGTGAGCAGCGCGGCCGTACCGAGGGCGAGCGCGAGGAGACGTCTCATCCGAGCCCACCCTCCAGCGCGCTCCGCGACCGGCTCCGCTCCAAGTACGTGTTGGCGTTCTGGAGTTCGGACGTCAGGGACTCCACGGTCGCCGCCATCACCTCGGTCGCCTGGACCTTGTAGGTGTCGATGGCGTCGAGCGTGCGGTAGATCTGCTGGAAGGCCGTGCGGAGGGTCTCCGCGCCCACCGCCGGGTCGGCCGCGATGCGCTGGATCTCGCCGCTCTGCGTGGAGAGCATCTCGGCGTTGCCCCGGATGAGGTCCTCGGTCGTGCCGCGCAGGGCGTTGACCTGGTCGACGACCTTGCGCTGGTTGTCGAGCGCGGAGGCGAGCATGACCGAGATGCGAAGGGCGGAGACGGTCGTGGTGGCCGCCCGGTCGACACCCTTGATCAGCTCGTCGTTGTTGCGCCGTACGACGTCCATCGCCAAGTAGCCCTGCGCGCACACCGCGAGCTGGGTCAGCAGGTCCTGGTGCTTCTGCCGGACCGGGAAGAGGACGTCCGCGCGCAGGGTGTCGGCCTGGCTCGGATCGGCGGCCTCGACGCCGGTGATGTGCTGCTCGACGGCCGTGTCGAGGGCCTGGGTGAGGACCACGTACTCCTGCAACTTGCCCATGGTCTCCCAGAGGCGGACCCGCTCGGTCTGCAACGCGGCGTTGTCACGCCGGAGTTCGTCCTGGCCACCGCGGAGAGAGCCCACGATCTTGTTGAGAGTCCCCTGCGCGGAGGCGTACTTGGCGACGTGGTCGCGCAGCTTGTTGCCGCCGGGGAGCCGGGACAGGAACTTCCGACCCTTGGAGGCGGACAGCTCACGCGGGTCCAAGTCCTCGACCACACGCCGGAGTTCGACGAGCGAACCGGCGACCTGCGACTGCGCGTCCCCGCCCTTCGACGGCAGGCTCCGCACGGTCCGCTCCAGCATCCGGTTGGACTGCGCGGTGGCGGTCCGCATCTCACCGGCGCCGAGCGCGCTGATCTCCCCGACCTTGCCCGCGAATTCGGGCGAGCGGGCATCTAGGGAGGCGAGCCCGTCGACATAGGCGGCGGCCTTCTGGGCGATGTCCGTACGGACGCTCTCGTCCACGGGCACAAGCCCGCCGGCCCTCTCCTTCGGCACCGGCGCGACGGCCTCCGGCGGGGTGAGGGTGAAGACGTCGTCCCCGCTCTGGGTGTGCTGACTGCTGTTCTGGCTGGTGTTGGAACTGCCGCTCATGTGGTTCCCCCCGTTCAACCGCGCGCCCGGCGCGCCATGTCGTGCAGCACCGTCGAGGTGGGCACGGGCGCCTGCCGGACGCCGGTCAGCGTCTGGTTGAGGTAGCTGGAGTGGGCGGCGGTGGCCGCGACGAACTCGGCGGTGTCCCCCTGCGGCCGGAACCCGTGCCGTACGGCGAGCTTGCGCAACACCGGGTCGCTGCTGAGGAGTTGACCGAGTTCACGGCCCTCCGGAGTGAGCGGCACGACGGTGTGGTCGCTGTTGGCCGTGGTGTCCGGGTAGAGCATCACGAGGTCGCCGACCGGTTGCTTGTCGAGGAGCAGCGAGGCCACCTGCGACTCGTACACGAGGACCAGTGGATTGCCGGCGCCGCTGATGAAGTCCCTGAACGGCGCGTCGGAGCTGGACTGTTGAGCCCCCTGCACGCTGATCAGCTTGTGCATGAGCGGCGCGGTGCGATTCACGTCGGCGCTACTGGCCGCCACCCGACCGCCGTTGGCGACGTAGGAGGCGGCGGCGAGGTACAGAGCACCCGAGTTGGAGGTCTCGGGGTCGGTGGTGGCGATGTAGAGGGTGCCGGTCAACTCCCCATGTCTGTCAGCCCCCTTGAGCTGCTGCCAGGTCAGATCCCGCTGGGCGGCATCGAGATAGGCGCCCATCTTCAACGTGCCGCGATCCTTGCCGATGTCCAGCGTGGCGAGCCCGTTGTCCGCGAGGACCTGGGCGGCGCTGCGGTGGGCCACGACGACGAGCGGCGAGTAGAAGGGCCGCGGCAACGGCTGCTGCACCTTGTACTTGGCGGCGAGCGCGTCGGCCGGCGCCTGACTGGACGGGAAGGCGAAGTCGTACCCCTTGAGGTTGAGCCCCTCCATGGCCCAGGACCCGGAGGTCTCCGTCCGCACGGTGAAGCCCTTGGCGGCGAGAGCCTTCACCACATCGGGATCGGCGAAGAAGTCCGCCTTCTCCGAACCGATCACACCACGCACGGTCTTCGTTGCCGTGCCCTTGTCCCCGTTGTCCCGGCCCGCTACGACGGCTGCCACCACGCCACCGATCAGCAACACCGCGAGGACGATTCCCGCGATACGTCTCACGAGGGGCAGCGTGCTCGCGGAACCCAACATTCCCCGAGGAAAGGGATGAACGGGAGGTGTCGGCCGGGTCCCGGATCAACACGGTTCAGAGGAGCGCCCCTTTAGGGGCGCGGGGCTGTATCGATATGCGGCTCCGCCGCGCGGGCGCGACCAGCCACAACGGGGGCGCACTCGCAAGCGCACAGAACCCCCACGGCGGTTAGGCGACCACAGTCACCGCATGCGCGTCCATCCGCTCGGCAGACAGAATCGCCGCCGCGGTATCCGCCCGCGACGCCGCAACAACCAACGCCCGCCCGGCAAGCGCATGAGCCTTCAGGTGCAGGGCGTCCAAACGGGACGTAGAAGCGGCCGCAGACGACGCCCGGCTGGGCGAGGCCCCACGCAACCGCGTCAACTGCCCGGCGAGCCTCTCCGCAGCCACGTCCAACTCGTCGGAAGGCTCCAGCGCCCGCAGTTCATCGGTCACCGCAAGCAGTGCGGCGAGGTGCCCCGCAAGCTGAATGTCCAGCTCCTCCTCCCGCGACCGGTGCGGAAAGTCGGAGGAAGGGGTGCGGGCCACCGTGCTGTGGACCGACTTCGTGCGGATCGGCTCGTACATGGCATGGTCTCCTGTGCTCAGACAGGAAACCATCCTAGCTTAGATCTCGTCTAAAGTTGTGCTGGCTGAAAAAATGGCCGGAAGAAGGCTGACCGGGGAGGTTTACGGCTGGCTGTACCCGTCCAGGAAGTTCCCGATCCGCGTCACCGCGTCCCGCAGATCCCCGACCGACGGCAGCGTCACGACCCGGAAGTGATCGGGCTCGGACCAGTTGAACCCGGTCCCGTGGACGACCATGATCTTCTCCTGGCGCAACAGGTCGAGCACCATCTGCCGGTCGTCCTTGACCTTGAACACCTGCGGATCGAGCCGGGGGAACAGGTACAGCGCCCCCTTCGGCTTCACGCAGGTCACACCCGGAATCTGGGTCAGCAGCTCGTACGCCACATCCCGCTGCTCCTTCAACCGCCCACCCGGCAGCACCAGATCGTTGATGGTCTGCCGCCCACTGAGCGCGGCGACCACCCCGTGCTGCCCCGGCATGTTCGCGCAGAGCCGCATGTTCGCCAGGATCGTCAGACCCTCGATGTAGGAGTCGGCGTGCGCGCGCGGCCCCGAGATCGACATCCACCCGACGCGGTATCCGGCCACCCGGTACGCCTTCGACATCCCGTTGAAGGTGAGGGTGAGCAGGTCCGGGGCGACCTTCGAGGTCGGGGTGTGCGTGGCGCCGTCGTAGAGGATCTTGTCGTAGATCTCGTCGGAGCAGACGAGCAGGTTGTGGCGGCGGGCGATGTCGGTGAGGCCCTTGACCATCTCCTCGTCGTACACCGCGCCGGTCGGGTTGTTCGGGTTGATGATGACGATCGCCTTGGTGCGGTCGCTGACCTTGCGCTCGACGTCGGCGAGGTCGGGCATCCAGTCGGACTGCTCGTCGCAGCGGTAGTGCACGGCGGTCCCGCCGGAGAGCGAGACGGCGGCGGTCCACAGCGGGTAGTCCGGCGACGGTACGAGGACCTCGTCGCCGTCGTCGAGCAGCCCCTGCATCGCCATGACGATCAGCTCGGAGACGCCGTTGCCGATGAAGACGTGTTCCACGTCCGTCTCGATGCCCAGGGTCTGGTTGTGCATGACGACCGCGCGGCGGGCCGCCAGCAGCCCCTTCGCGTCGCCGTACCCGTGCGCCGACGACACGTTCCGGAGGATGTCCTCCAGGATCTCGGGCGGGCACTCGAACCCGAAGGCCGCCGGATTCCCGGTGTTCAGCTTCAGGATGCGGTGGCCTGCCGCCTCCAGACGCATCGCCTCTTCGAGAACCGGGCCCCGGATCTCGTAACAGACGTTGGAGAGCTTGGTCGACTGGATCACCTGCATGTCGGTGAGCTTACGGCGCGGTAACGGGACTTGGCTCGTGCTTTCCGCCACATGAGACGCGCCGCGAACGGCCGGAAACCGATCCTTGCCCCCTCCCCTCTCAACGATCACAATGCCCATGACAAAAAGACGGCGGCCGGAAGATCTCCGGTCGTCTCGTCATAAGAGGGGACCCCCACATGAACAAGCCTCTCCTTGCCGCGCTCTCCACCCTGGCCATCGCCGGGGCGGGCGTGGCACCCGCGGTCGCCGCACCCCGGGTGGCACCGAAGGCCGCCGCGGTGACCGTCGACTTCGCCGGTACCGTCTCGCTCAGCAACTGCTCCGGCTCGGTCATCCGCTTCCCGAACTCGACCGACACCTCGCCGGCCCTCGTGCTGACCAACGGCCACTGCCTGGAGACCGGGTTCCCGGCGGCCGGCCAGGTCATCACCGGGCAGTCCTCCAGCCGTACCTTCGGGCTGCTGAACTCGGCCGGCACCAAGGTCGCCACACTCCGCGCCAACCAGGTCGTCTACTCGACGATGACCGACACGGACGTGACGATCTACCGCACGACCACGACGTACGCGGCGATCAAGAGCGCGTACAACATCAGCCCGCTCACCGTGAGCGCCACGCACCCGACCGCCGGCACCGCGATCAAGGTCGTCTCCGGGTACTGGAAGACGATCTACAGCTGCAGCATCGACGGGTTCGTGTACCGGCTGAAGGAGGGCTCCTGGACCTGGAAGGACTCCGTCCGCTACACCTCCGCCTGCAACACCATCGGCGGCACCTCCGGCTCCCCGGTCATCGACACCAGCACCGGCCAGGTCGTCGCCGTCAACAACACGGGCAACGAGGACGGCGAGACCTGCACCCTCGACAACCCGTGCGAGGTCGACGAGAACGGCACGGTGACGGTCCGCGAGGGCATCAACTACGCCGAGGAGACCTACAACATCCCGGCCTGCTTCACCTCGGCCAATGTGCTCGCCCTCAGCGCGACCGGCTGCACGCTGCCCAAGCCGTAGATCACAAGCGGGAGTTGGCGTTCCGTCGCACGGGACTGCGACGGACCGACCGCCCCGCCAGTACGTCCGTCCGCCGGCCGTCCTCGATCACGAAGCGGCCGTCGATCAGTACGTGGGGGATGCCGGTCGGCAGCTTCCGCGGTTCCTCGAAGGTCGAACCCGCCGCCACCGTGTGCGGATTGAAGAGGACCAGGTCCGCGCGGTAGCCCTCCTTGACCAGGCCCCGGTCCGGCAGGCGCAGCCGCGCCGCCGGGCGTGACGTCAGGTGTGCCACGCACTCCTCCAGGGACAGGAGCCCCAACTCCCTTACGTAATGGCCGAGATAGCGCGGGAACGTGCCGTACGCCCGCGGATGCGGCTTCGCGCCCTGGAGGATGCCGTCCGAGCCGCCGGTGTGGACGCGGTGCCGCATGATCTGCCGGACGTTCTCCTCGTGGCCCACGTGCTGGAGGATCGACGGGGCGAGCCGGTCGGAGAGGAGCAGGTGGCGGGCCGTTGCCCAGTTGTCGAGGCGGCGGCCTACGTACTCCGCCAGCGCGGGGTCGGTGACCCCCGCGATCTCGATCGTGTCCCACTCCATCGGCACCCCGTGGCAGCCGTCCGAGCCGATCACCTCCAGGTGGTGGCGGATACGGTCGGCGGTGTCGTCGTCCGCCAGCCGCCTCAGGATCTGCTCCGGGCCGCCCTCGCTCGCCCAACTCGGCAGCATGGCCACGAGAGTTGTGCAGCCGGGGGTGTAGGGGTAGGTGTCGAGGCTGATGTCCGCGCCGGTCGCCAGGGCCTCGTCGAGGAGGGACAGGAGCTCCGGTGCGCGGCCCTCGTTCACGCCGAAGTTCATGGTGGCGTGGGCCAGATGGAGGGAGCAGCCCGCCTCGCGGCTCAGTTCCACCATCTCCGCGTAGGCCTCCAGCGCGCCCGCGCCGTACGAGCGGTGGTGGGGGCAGTAGTAGCCGTCGTAGGACGCCACCACCCGGCAGAGTGCGGTGAGTTCGGCGTCCTTGGCGTACATGCCGGGGGTGTAGGTGAGCCCGGACGACATGCCGACCGCGCCCTGTTCCATGCCCTCGGCGACCAACTGCCGCATCCGGTCCAGCTCTTGGGGTGTCGCCTCCCGGTCCTCCCAGCCGACCGCGAGCATCCGGACCGTGCCCTGCGGGATCAAGTAGGCCGCGTTGACCGCGATGCCCCGGCCCTCGAAAGCGGAGTCCAGCCGGTCCAGGTACTCGCCCACCGAACGCCAGTCGAAGTCGATGTCGTCGCCGTACCCGTTCCACCCGGTGATCGCCCGGCGCACCTCGGCCAGCGTGCGGTCGTCGACGGGGGCGTACGACAGCCCGTCCTGGCCGATGACTTCGAGGGTCACCCCCTGCGCGGCCTTGGCGCTGTGGTCCGGGTCGCGGAGCAGGGCGAGGTCGCTGTGGGCGTGCATGTCGATGAAGCCGGGGGAGAGGACCAGGCCCTCCGCGTCCAACTCCCGGCGCGCCTTGGGGCGTTGGCAGCCCGCCGCCGCGGCCTCCTGCACGATCGAGACGATCCTGCCGCCGTCCACGACCACATCGGCGCGGTACGACGGTCCACCGCCGCCGTCGACGACGTCCGCGTCCCGGATGACCAGCTCTTCCATGCCCATGCCTCCAGCGGGGTCCGACACGGCCTCTAGAAGAACGTACGGATGTAGTCGACGACCGTCCCGTCCGCCTCCGCCACCGGGATCAACTGCCACTTGTCGAAGGACGTGCAGGGGTGGGACAGACCCATCCCGATCCAGTCGCCCACCTCAAGATCCGCCTCCGGGGCCGTCCGCAGCCAGGCGTGCTGGTCGGACAGGCCGGTCACCTCGACGCCGGTCGCCGGGCGCTCGGTGCCGTCGCGGCGGACGACCTGGGCGACGGGGAGGTCGAGGTCGTAGGCCGCGTCCCGCTTGCCCGCGTTGGCGAAGGCCTGCTCGGGGGAGGGGCGGGAGACGATCTGCGCCCAGAGCCGGAACGCGGGCTCCAGGGCGCCCTCTTCGGGGATACGGGTGAAGGGGGTGATCTCGCGGTAGTGGCCGTCGTCGTGCGAGACGTACGCACCCGAGCGCAGCAACTTCAGCGCGGGGAGCGAGAGTTCGGGCAGCTCGGCGAAGACGTCGGCCACCGCGTCGAACCACGCGCTGCCACCCGCGCTGACCACGATCTCGTCGAGCCCGGATCCCGAGAAGCGTCCGTCCTTGTCGAAGTCCACGGCGAGCGCGGTCAGTTGACGCAGCCATGCGTGCACCCGCTCCGGATCGGCCTGCGGCACCTCGCCCTCGTAGCCGGCGACCCCGACCAGCCGCAGAGTCCCTACGGCGGCCACCGCGTCCGCGACCGCCGCGCACTCCGCCTCCGTGCGCACGCCGGTGCGGGCGCCCTCGCCCGCGGCCAGTTCGACCACGACGTCCAGCGGGCGGGCGGCGCCGCGCAGGGCCGCGTCCATCAACTCGACGCCGCGCACGGAGTCGACGTAGCAGATGAAGCGGAAGTCGCTGTCGGCGTCCAGTTGGGAGGAGATCCACTTCAGGGCGGCCGGGTCGACCAGTTCGTTGGCCAGGAAGATGCCGCCGATCCCGAACTCCCTTGCCACGCGCACCTGGTGGGGGACCGCGAGGGTGATGCCCCAGGCGCCGTGGGCCAGTTGGCGGTGGAAGAGCTGGGGGGCCATGGAGGTCTTGCCGTGCGGGGCGAAGGCGAGGCCGTGGCGGGTCGCGTAGGTCTCCATGAGGCGGAGGTTGTGGTCCAGGCGCTCGGCGGAGAGGGCGAGGACCGGGGTGGTGAAGCCGCCGGTGAAGAGATTGCGGCGCTGGGCCGCCAGCTCGGCGACCGTGAGGCCGTCCGCGTCCGGGGGGAGGCCCTTGAAACGGTGGTCGACGCGTTCCCCGGCGAGCCGGGTGAGCGCTTCGGTACCGGAGTCGCGGACCATGGGGCCTCCCTGAGCTGGAGTGTTGCAATCCCTGCAACCTTCATTGCGTATATCGCTTACCGCTGTCTAACATCTCGCCCAACACCGGGTCAACGGAGCCGCCGCCCCGGCGCACCGGACGAGGAGCCATCACCATCGTGACCGCCGACGGACAGTCCACCGCCGCCCGTGACGTCGTGGACGTCGTAGCGCTGGGCGAGTCCATGGTCACGTTCCTACCCAGCCGACCCGGCCGCCTCGCCGACGTGCCGTCCTTCGATCGCGCCATCGGTGGCGCCGAGTCGAATGTCGCCTGCGTGCTGGCCGCCGCCGGGCACTCGGTGCGGTGGGTCAGCCGGGTGGGGGCGGACGGCTTCGGTGATCATCTCGTCGAGACCATCGGCGGGTACGGCGTGGACGTGTCCGCCGTACGGCGTGATCCCGCGCGGCCGACCGGTATCTACTTCCGCACCGCCGGGGACCGGGCCACCGACGCGCACGAGGTGGCGTACTACCGGGCCGGGTCCGCCGCCTCCGCGATGGCCGCCGGGAACGTCGACCTGAACGCCGTACGGGGCGGGCGGGTGCTGCATCTGTCCGGGATCACCCCGATGCTGTCCGAGGGCTGTCTCGGTCTGGTGCGGGAGCTGACCGCCATCCGCGCCGGCCGTCCGCTGATCTCGTTCGACGTCAACCACCGTCCCGCGCTGGGGCGTTCGGCCGACGGGCCGAGCGTGCTGCTGGAGCTGGCGCGCGGCGCGGACCTCGTGTTCGTCGGGGAGGACGAGGCCGCCGAGGTCTGGGGGCTGGTCGGGGCCGATGCCGTACGGGACGCGTTCCCCGACCCCGAGACGCTCGTCGTCAAACAGGGCGGGCGCGGGGCCACCGTCTTCCACCGGGGCGACGCCACCTTCGTGCCCGCGCCGCACGTCGACGTCGTGGCCGCGGTCGGCGCGGGGGACGCCTTCGCCGCCGGGTTCCTCTCGGCGACCCTGCGGGGACTTCCCGTACGGGACCGGCTCCGGCACGGGCATCTCACGGCCGCCGCCGCCCTCACCGTGCCCGGCGACCTCGCCGCGCCGCCGGTCCGCGACCACGCCGACCGGCTGGTCGCCCTGGACGAGCGGGCGTGGGGGAGACTTCGACTCGGCCCCGGCTGGACCGACGCCGCCGACTGGGCCGACGAGGAGGTACGCACACCATGAGTCAGACCGTCGACCGCGCGCTCAGCATCCTGCCGTTGCTCGCCGAGGGCCCCGCCGACCTCGGCCAGGTCGCCGAGCGTCTCGACGTCCACAAGTCGACGGCCCTGCGCCTCCTGCGCACCCTGCACGAACACGGCCTGGTCTACCGCCAGTCCGACCAGCGCTACCGCCTCGGCGCCCGCCTGATCGCCCTCGCCCAGGAGGCGATGGAGAACCTCGACATCCGCGAGATCGCCCACCCCCATCTCGCCCGGCTGAACGAGCAGTGCGGTCATACCGTCCACCTCGCGGTGTACGAGGAGAACGAGGTCCTCTACATCGACAAGGTGGAGAGCCGCTACCCGGTGCGCATGTACTCACGGATCGGCAAGCCCGTCGCCATCACGGTCGCGGGCGTGGCGAAGCTGCTGCTGGCCGACCTGCCGGAGGGCGAGCGCCGGGTGCTCGCCGACAAGCTCGAATACCCCATGTACACGGCCCGCTCCACCCCCAACGCCCCTGCTTTCCTGCGGGAGTTGGAGAAGGTACGGGAACAGGGCTGGGCCACCGACCTCGGCGGCCACGAAGAGTCCATCAACTGCGTCGCCGCGCCGATCCGGGGCGCCGACGGACGGGTGGCCGCCGCGATGTCGGTCTCCGCGCCCAACGTCGTCGTCACCGCCGACGAACTCCTCACCCTGCTTCCACTGGTCCGTCGTACGGCGGACGCCATCAGTGGTGAGTACTCCGGCAGAACAACAACCAGGGATACCGAATGACCGACAAGATCGCGCTCACCCCCAAGACCCACACCACCCCGCCGGCCAAGTTCTCGCACGGCGTCCGCAAGGGGAACATCCTCCAGGTCGCGGGCCAGGTCGGCTTCCTCCCCGCCGAGGAGGGCAGGCCGCCGACACCGGCCGGGACGACCCTGCGCGAGCAGACCCTCCAGACCCTCGCCAACGTCCGGGCGATCCTGGAGGAGGGCGGCGCGAGCTGGGAGGACGCGGTGATGATCCGCGTCTATCTGACGGACGTGGACCACTTCGCCGAGATGAACGCGATCTACAACGAGTACTTCGAGGAGCAGGAGTTGAAGGCTCCTCCCGCCGCGCGCACGACGGTCTACGTCGGCCTGCCCGCCGGGCTGCTCATCGAGATCGACGCGCTGGCCGTCCTGGGCTAGCACCGGGTTAGTACCGCTCCAACTCCCGCACACCGTACGACGGTTCGGCACCCCGATGGGTGCCGCGCCGCGATCCCCCCTGCCCGGCTGTGCCCTCTGGGGGACATCCCCCAGACCCCCGGACCCATGCTCTTACGACGACAACGAGGACCCCCACATGTCCCTACCGCTCGCCGCCACCGCCCCCGCGACACCACCCCACACCGGAGGCCTGCTCCTCCTGCTCGACGGCACAGCAGGCCTGTTGACGGTCGCCGCCCTCGGGATCGCGCTCCTCCTCTTCCTGATCATCAAGGTCAGACTCCAGCCCTTCGTGGCCCTCCTCGCCGTCTCCATAACCGTCGGCCTGCTCTCCGGCCTCTCGGTCACCGAACTCTTCGGCACGGTCCAGCGCTCCGACGCCGTCTCCACCATCGAGTCCGGCATGGGCGGCATCCTCGGCCATGTCGCGATCATCATCGGCCTGGGCACGATGCTCGGCGCGATCCTCGAAGTCAGCGGCGGCGCCGAGGTGTTGGCGTCCCGGCTGCTGAATCTGTTCGGCGAGAAGCGGGCCCCGCTCGCCATGGGTCTGACCGGCCTGATCTTCGGCATCCCGGTCTTCTTCGACGTCGGCATCTTCGTCCTCGCGCCGATCGTGTACGCCGCCGCCAAGCGCGGCGGCAAGTCGATCCTGCTGTACTGCCTGCCCCTGCTCGCGGGCCTGTCGATGACCCACGCGTTCCTGCCGCCGCACCCCGGCCCGGTGGCCGCGGCCGGCCTGCTCCACGTCCAGCTCGGCTGGGTCATCCTCATGGGCGTCGTCTGCGGCATCCCCGCCGTGCTCGCCGCGTGGGCCTACGCCGCCTGGGTCGGCAAGCGGATCTTCGTCGCCGTACCGCAGGACATGGTCGAGGCGGCGGCCGAGGCGAAGCAGGCGGTCATCGACGAACAGCGGGAGTCCGGCGTCGTACCGCAGGAGAAGCCGGTGTCGCTGGGCACGGTTCTCGCGATCATCGGTACGCCTCTCGTCCTGATCCTCGCGGCCACCTTCTCCTCGATCGCCTTCGACCCGTCGACCGGCCGCTCGGTGGTGGAGTTCTTCGGCAGCCCCTTCGTCGCCCTGACGATCGCGCTCCTTCTCGCGTACTACCTCCTGGGTCTGAGGCGCGGCTGGTCCCGCAAGTCCCTGGAGACCGTCTCCACCGCGTCCCTCAAGCCGGTCGGCAACATCCTGCTCGTCGTCGGCGCCGGCGGGATCTTCGGCGCCGTCCTCAAGGCGAGCGGGGTCGCGCAGGCCCTCTCGGACACGTTCCACGACGTAGGCCTGCCGGTGCTCGTGCTGTCGTACCTGATCTCGCTGGTACTACGGGTCGCACAGGGTTCGGCGACGGTCGCGATCGTCACGACGGCGGGCATCGTGGCCCCGCTGCTGGCCGAGGGCGACCACTCGCAGGCGTTCGTCGCGCTGGTCATCATGGCGATCTCGGCGGGGTCGATCTTCGCCTCGCACGTCAACGACGGCGGCTTCTGGATGGTGGCGAAGTACTTCGGGATCAGCGAGCGGGACACGCTGAAGACCTGGACCGTGCTGGAGTCGGTGCTGTCGGTCGCGGGGTTCGCTGTGGCCGCTGTGCTCAGTGTGTTCGTGTAAGCCGCTTGTAGGCGTCTGATAACAAAGTTGGGGCTGGCTGTGCCCGACACAGGATCGTCGACCATACTTCGCGCTGTGGAGCAGCGCATAGGTTCGAGCAGCCAGCCCCTGGAGGGCGCCGGATTCGACCCGGCCTTCGTCCCCGGGCTCACCGCACCCGCCGTGTCCTCCGACCAGCCGGAGGACAAGAAGCCGCGGGACGCGGAGCCGGAGGACGCGAAGGCCGAGAAGCCGGCGGCACCGGAGGAACCGAACGAGTCGGAAGGGCGGGAAGGGCCCGACGGCGAGGAGTCGCCGGTCGCGAAGGTCGACGTCACGAAGGCCGACGCGGACAAGGCCGTTGCCGAGGACGACGACGGTGACGCCGACGCGGATGAGGATGAGGACGGCGAGGAGTCGTCCTCGGGCGGTCCGGTCTTCGAGGCGTCCGACCGTCGCGCGGAGATCGTCGCGGACGAGAAGGGCGTACGACTGCGCCTGGACGACCAGAACTGCGAGTTCCGCTGGGACGAGATCGGCGCCATAGAGACCGAGTCCCCGCGCTTCGGCAAGCGGTTCACCATCACGGTGCACACGCCTGACCGCCGTTGGTACCCGATCGAGATCGAGGCGGCGGCCCGGAGCAGGTTCGCCGAGTGGGAGACGCGGCTGGACGCGGTCCTCGACGCGTACTTCGACGAGGGTGACGACGGAGAGGACGAGGCCGACGGCTCCGAAGAGGTGGACGAGGCGGCACTCGCCGCGGCGGAGGCAGAGGTCCGCGAGGACTGAGTTCTGTTTTCAGTCCGGCGCCGGACCAACTACCTTTCGGATCACAGCCAGTTCGGGCTGAGGGCGATCGTCCGGAGCTGGTTCATGGTCAGCGCCGGGGTCGTGCGGGTCGCGGGGGTGTCCTGGGCGCCGGAGTTGAAGGCGCTGATCACCACCCGCCGCCCGTCGGTCCTGATGGTGTCGACGGTCCACATCACGACACCGGAACCGCCCTTCTCGCCGGGGCCCTGGTGCTCGGCGACCTTCGTGCCGTCGGACAGGACCTCGGCGTCGGAGCCGAACAACTCGCCCTCGACATCCGACATGTCGGCCTGGACGTTGACCTGTACGAGGGTCTTGCCCTTGCCGTCGTCGACGACGGCATAGCCGAACCCGGAGTCGTCGGTGTCGCCGCTCTCGGACACGGTGAGGCCCTTCGGGAGCAGGGTCCGGAGCGTCGAGGTGACGGACAGGGTGGCGCCCGTCTCGCTCGGACTCGGCGGTGTGACCGGCGAGTTGGGGTCCACCGGCATCGCGTCGACCGCGTCCCGCCAGGCCGTGGCGGCGGCCACCTTCCTCAACTGGGCCGGGGACAGCGGGGGTTGGCTCCTGGTGATCGGCGCGTCCTTCTCGGCGGCGGCGTTCCACTCGCTGATGCTGACGTGCTGGCCCTGCGGGGTGACGAGTTCGGCGCTCCACAGCTTGGTGTCCACCCGACGGTCGGGATACTCGTACCCCTGAAGGACCATGACCACCGACCCGTCCGCCAACCGGCTCGTGCCGCACGCGTCGTAGTGCGCGAACGCCTTCCCCGGGCACTGGGTCGTCTGCCGCGCCTGGTCACTCCCCGGCTGCACCCGTCCCAGGCCGACCTCCACGGCCGACGCGCCCTTCCCGTCGTCGTAGACGACATGGACGTACGGCGACGGTTCCTCGTCCGTGCCGCGGGCCTCGGCCTTCGAGAACGTGCCCTCCGGGAGCAGCTTTTCGAGCGTCTTGATGAGCGCGGCGCCGGAGACGGGGGCGGGCGTGGACGTGGCCGTGGGTGTCGCGGCGGTGGCGTGCGCGGCCTGTGCCTCGGCGGGGTTTCCGCTGGGCAGCAGCAGTGCGCCGCCCACGCCGACGAGGGCGATGCCGGCCGCGCCGCTCATGACGGCGGCGTTGCGGCGGCGCAGCAGGCGCCGGCGGCCCTTGAGGGCACCGGCGGTGGCGAGGGCGGCCCGGTCGGTCTCGAAGGCGTTGCCCGCGTCGTGCAGACCGGCGGTGAGCCGTTCCTCGAAGGGGTCGAGGGGTTCGCTGTGCTGGGTGTCGGGCATGGCGGACCACCGTTTCGCGTAAGGGGATGTAAAGGATGTACGGGTACTAAGGGGTGTAACAGGCGTGAGGGGGAGGGGAGTTGAAGGCGGGGTACGGGTGTTCAGGGGCGGGCGTATTCGTCGAGGTTCTCGCCCAGGAGTTCGCGCAGCCGGCCGAGCGCGCGGACGCAGCGGGTGCGTACGGCGGCCGAGCTGACGTGCATCACGTCGGCGGTCTCCTCGACGGACCGGTCCTCCCAGTACCGCAGGACGACCACGGCACGGTCCTTGGCGGGCAGCCGGGCGAGGGCCTGGAGCAGGGTCAGCCGGAGCGGTGTGTCGGCACCCGGGGCTCCGGGGTCGGGCAGGTCGGGGAGGACGCCGGTGGCGCGTTCGGTGCTGCTGCGGCGCCGTTGGTGGGCGAGGTAGGTACGGGTGAGGACGGTCTGTGCGTACCCGGCCGGGTTGCCGACCCGGGACAACCGCCCCCAGCCGACGTACAGCTTGCCGAGGGTCTCCTGCACGAGGTCCTCGGCGAGATGCGTGTCCCCTGCGGTCAGCAGACAGGCGGACCGATAGAGATGCCCGGCACGCGCGGAGGCGAACTCCGCGTACTCGTCGGCACGTTCCTGACGTCTCATGCCTGTTCCCCCTGATTTCGCGGGCTGTCGCAAGCACCGCCCTCACTTGTACTGATGCGGTGGGCCCACAGAAATGTTTCAGGTCGGTGCGCCCCGAACACGCCCCGCCCCGCGCCTCCGTCCGCCGGGGCATCCGCGGCGGGGCCACCTTGTCCTCCGGGGCCGATCGTGACGACCATGTCCCTGACCGCGTAAGCCCGTTGCAGCGAGGGGGAACTGTCGTGTTCGACAACCTGGGTGACCTGGGGAAGCTCAAGGACAAGGCCGAGGAGGTCGCCGAGGAGCACGGTGACAAGATCGCCGAGGGGCTGGAGAAGGCCGGGGATCTCGTCGACGAGAAGACGGACGGCAAGCACAGCGAGCAGATCGACACCGCGGTCGACAAGGCGCAGGACCTGGTGGCGAGGCTCGCCGCGCAGGCCGCGGACGGGGAGAAGAAGGGCTGAGAAGGGAGGGTTGAGAAGGGAGGACTGAGAAGGAAGGACTGAGAAGGGCTGAGGTGGGCCGGCCAGCGGGGGAACTCTCAGGCCACGGGGTCCAGTTCGTCGCTTGCTGTCGGGAGCGTGCGCATCGTGCGCAGCGGTGACAGGAGGTTCGGGAGGACGCTCGCCGTCATGCCCGCCGCGCCGATCCACAGTGTCGCCGTAGCCCCGAACACCGAGCCCGACGTGCCGCCCAGCAGTCCGCCCAGCGGGATTCCGCCCCAGGACACGAACCGGGCCGTCGCGCTCACGCGGCCTAGGAGCCGGTCGGGGGTGAGGGACTGTTGGAAGCTGGACTGGGCCACGACGCGGACGACTCCGCCGAAGGAGAGCGAGGCGAGGCCGGCCGCCGCCACGCACACGCTCCAGCCCGGGTGGGCCAACGGCATCAGGACGGTCAGCGGGCAGGTGACCAGGGACGCGAGCCAGATGACCCGGCCCTGGCCGACCCACCGCGCGACCCGGGTCGCCGACAGCGCGCCCAGCAGCGCACCGCAGCCCATCCCCGACAGGACGAGGCCGATACCGGAGGAGTCGAGCCCCAACTCCCGTTCCAGGAAGACCAGCAGCATGGTCTGGTACATCACCAGGAAGAGGTTGAAGATCGCGTCGCTCACCATGATCGCGCGCAGGGCCGGGTACTTGAGGACGAACCTCAGGCCCTCCTTGATGTCACGGCCCAGCCGGGACCGCTCGCTCGGCCCCGACTCCCGTTCCGGCCGGGCTTCTTGCTTGCGGATGGTGATCGCCAGCAGCCCCGACATCGCCATCCCGGCCGCGCTCACCAACAGCGTCGCGGGCGCACCGACCCACCCGACCAGCGGCCCGGCGATCCCCGGCCCGCTGATGCTCGTCACCGAGCGGATCGCCGAGAGCTTCGCGTTCCCCTCGACGAGGTTGTCGCGCCCCACCAGGTGCGGCAGGTAACTGACGTACGCCACATCGAAGAAGACCGTCAGCACCCCGTGGACCAACGCGACCGCGTACAGCCACCACACGGTGAGCAGGCCCGCCCACCACGCCACCGGCACCGTCACGAGCACCAGCGCCCGCGCGAGGTCGGTGCTGATCATCACCGACCGTTTCCGCATCCGGTCCACCCACGCGCCCGCCGGCAGCCCGACCAGCAGCGAACCCGCCGTCGTCATCGCGGTCAGCAGCCCGACCTGGAACTCGTCCGCGTCCAGGGCCACGATGGCGACGAGGGGCAGGGCGAGAAAGATGATGCGGTCGCCCAGCTGCCCGAGCGCGGTGGCGGCGAAGAGGCGTCCGAAGTCCGGTTCGCGGAGGAGTCCGAGCCGTGCGGGTAAGGGCATACGAGGCACCTGCCGGGAGGTCGACGTCACGGATGATCACGTCAACCTAACCGAGAGGTGGGGAGCGCGACCCGACAGGGGCCGCACTCCCCACCCTCCCCGCCTACCGAGTGCTACGGCAACGCGTGCACATGCGCCCCCACCGAGTTCGACCACGAACTACCCGCGGCCGCGTCCCAGTTGGTCGACCATGTCATCGCGCCCCGCAGGTCGGGGTACGTCTTCGACGGCTTGAAGGTGCCGCAGTTGGTGCCGGCGGTCAGGCAGTCGAGGGCGTTGTTCACGATGGTGGGGGAGACGTAGCCGCTGCCGGCCGCGCTCGTCGAGGCCGGGAGACCCAACCCCACCTGGGACGGGGCGAGGCCGCCCTGGAGCTGGATGCAGGCCAGCGCCGTCAGGAAGTCCACCGTGCCCTGGCCGTAGACCTTGCCGTCGCAGCCGAGCATCGTGCCGCTGTTGTAGTACTGCATGTTGACGACCGTGAGGATGTCCTTGATGTTCAGGGCCGTCTGGAAGTACGCGTTCGACGTCGACTGCATGTCGATCGTCTGCGGGGCCATCGTGATGATGAGCGACGAGCCCGCCTTCGAGGAGAGGGACCTCAACGCCTGTGTCATGTACGTCGAGTTGATGCCGTTCTCCAGGTCGATGTCGACGCCGTCGAAGCCGTACGTCTGCATCAGGGAGTAGACGGAGTTGGCGAAGTTCGTCGCGGACGTCGAGTCGCTCACCGAGATCGTGCCGTTCTGGCCGCCGATCGAGATGACGACCTTCTTGCCGGCCGCGTGCTTGGCCGCGATGTCCGCCTTGAACTGGTCGACCGTGTAGCCGCCGAGGCCGGCCGAGTCGAGCGTGAAGGAGACCGCGCCCGGGGTCGAGGTCGCGTCCGCGAAGGCCACCGCGATGATGTCGTACTGGGAGGAGACGGCCGAGAGCTTCTGGACGGTCGCGCCGTTGTTGAAGTTCTGCCAGTAGCCGGTCACCGCGTGCTTCGGCAGGGTGCCGCCGCCTCCGCCGCCCGTCGCCGTCGTCGTGCCCGTGACCGCCGTCGACTTGCCCGACTCACCCGCCGAGTTGGTCGCCGTGACCTGGAAGGAGTACGCCGTCGACGCCGCAAGTCCCGTGACGGTGGCGGACGTTCCTGTCACCGCCGTGATCTTCGTGCCGCTGCGGTAGACGTTGTAGCCCGTCGCTCCCGACACCGCGCTCCACGCGAGGGAGACCGAGGAGGAGGTCGTCGAGGAGACCGTCAGGCCCGTCGGTGTCGCCGGGACCGTCGGGGCCGGGTCGCTGCCACCGCCGCCGTCCGGGCCGTAGACCGAGATGTCGTCCGCGTAGTACGCGGCCTGTCCGTACCAGCCGTGGGTGTACACCGAGACGGACGTGGTGGAGGCGCCCGTCGTGAACGTCGTCGAGAGCTGCTTCCAGGCGGCTGTGTCGGGGGTCCACGTCGACACGTCCGTCGTGCCCGTGCCGGTGACGCCGAGGTAGGAGTAGCCGCCCTGCACCCACGCGCTCAGTGTGTAGGTCGAGTTGGGCTTCACCGCCACCGACTCGCTGCACTGGGCGTTGTCCTGGCCGGCCGGGGTGGCCTTCAGGGCCGCGGCGCCGCTGTGGACCGGGGACGAGACGGTCGTGCCGCTGCCCGCCGTACAGGTCCAGTTGGTCAGGCCCGACTCGAAGCCGGCGTTCTTGGCGTTGTTGATGTCGGCGGCGGACGCCTGGCCGGTGCCCGCGAAGGAGAGGGCGAGGGCGGCCATGGCGACCCCGGCCCACAGACGTCTTTTCCTGAGGACGGGCATGCCTGGTGCGCGGTCCACTGATGCCTCCGGTGGGGGAGTTTGGAGGGGATGTGACTGTGACTGTGCCGACGGTGGCCACCGCTGGGAGTCCCAGAGTTGGTCCAGACCAATGTGATGTCAAGAGGTCCAGACCAACTTCGCCCGCACCGGTTTCGGCACCCCGGCCGCGATCGGATGCTCGACCTGCCCCGATTTGGCGTGTTGTGTGCGATGACAGTTGCCGCACAGCTACAGAAACGCTGTTCTCCGGTCACAGGGGCGTGGTTACAGTGCTGAGGTAGTCACGCAGTGAAGTCAACTCGGTGTGCCGGAGTAATGCCGGTGGACCGACAGGCGTGAGACGGGGAGCTGCGCGTGCCAACTGCCATTGCCGTGACCAGCGCCGACATGGCGCTGCCGCCACAGGACGAACGGACCCTGCCCGCCGTCGTCCTGCGGGACCTCGATCAACGACCGCTGGACCAGGCGCTGTCGGAGATGCAGGCCCTGATCGACCAGCACGGGCATGTCGTCGTCGTGTCCTCGCAGGCCGTGTCCGAGGGCGTCGACCGACGGCTGCACACGATCCGGTCCATCCTGGAGACCGACCGGATCGCCCTGTTCCGTCCGAATCTGCCCCCGCTCGGACTCGCCGTCCTGGCCCGGCAGTTGAGGCAGCTGGCGTCCTGCGACCTCAGCCCCGGCGTCCTCGCCTCGGCCGGCCGGCTGCTCACCCACTACATCCACGCCGGCGCGCTCCTCGGCTCGGTCACCAAGCTGGACCGGGTCCCCGTCGGCCTCAAGTCGCACGCCAAGTCCTGGGTTCCCGGCAGTCAGTTCGCGGTGATCGCCCACCCCGAGCCGCAGTTGGTCCGGGTCGGCCCCGGAGTCACCCTGGAGGGGCCGGAGTTCGGCACCTGGATGCTGGTCGCCAAGGGGCAGCTCCAGTCCGACTGGATCGGCACCACCCTCGCCCCGGCGTGGAACGCGATGGGGCTGCGCGAGGCCACCCTGCCCGCCGAATCGGTGACGTGGTGGGGTACGAACAAGTTGATCGAGTTCTGTACGTATCTGCCCGACCTGTCGGTGCTGTACCAACTGGTCACCTCGGTACGGCAGTCCGTGTGCCACTGGTGCGGCATCGACGTCATCGGCGACCGTTGTGTCTTCTGCTCCGCCACACCGCCCGTTCACGAGAACCAAACATCGAGCGGATAAGTCCTCAACTCACAGGACACGCTTACAGCACACGGTTCGCTTGATCCCGCTCGATCCGCTCGTTTCCGCTCGACCGATATCCCCGATGAGGTTGTACGGTTCATGAACTCCCGTCAGCGCCGCGGCGTGATACTCCTGCTCCTGTCGGTGATCTGCGCCCTCGGCGCGTTCGTCGGCGTCCTCTCCGTCATCCGTGACGTGAAGTCCAAGGTCGGACCCGAGGTCGCGGCGTACCAGGTCAAGGGCGACGTGGCGCCCTACACGGCGCTCACCGCCGCCCAGTTCAAGAAGATCGAGATGCCCAAGCGGTGGCTGTCGGACAACGCCGTGACCGATCTGCGGCAGATCACGGGCAAGATCGCCGTGACCACGCTGCGCCAGGGCTCCCTGCTGCAGACCGACATGATCGTGGACCAGCCGGCCCTGCAGCCCGGGCAGCAGGAGGTCGCCATCATGATCGATGCGGCGACCGGCGTCGCCGGCAAGATCACCCCGGGCTCCACGGTCAACGTGTACGCCACCTTCGCGGGCCAGAAGGAGGGCGACCCCGACCAGTCCAAGATCATCGTGACCAACGCGAAGGTCATCGACGTCGGCCACATCACCGCCCTCGACCCCGGCAGCAACAGCGACAAGAACCAGCAGACGTCCACCGACGGCGTGCCGATCACCTTCGCGCTCTCCACGCTCGACGCCCAACGGATCACCTACGCCGAGTCGTTCGCCGAGCGGGTGCGCCTCGCACTGGTGGCACCCGGCACCGATACGACCGTGCCCGACAAGGACCGGACGTACGAACTCGCGAAGGACAAGTGAGAGGCCCGCATGCCCACCAGGATTCTTCCGGCGGTCGGAGACGCGGACGCCATCCGCGCCATCACGACCCTGCTCAGCCAGCTCCCGGACGCCGACCCGGTGGCCCCGGTGGCCGACTCGACGCAGCTCATCGACACCCTGGCCCGGCTCGCCGCCGAGTCCGTCGACGAGCTGCCCGAGGTCGTGGTGGTGCATGAACGCATCGGTCCCGTCCCCGCGTTGGAGCTGGTCCGCGAGGTCGCGCTGCGCTTCCCCGCGGTGGGCGTCATCCTCGTCACCACCGACGCCAGCCCCGGCCTCTTCCAGGCCGCCATGGACTCCGGCGCGCGCGGACTGATCGCCCTGCCGCTGAGCTACGAGGAGTTGGCCACCCGCGTCCAGGCCGTCGCCGCCTGGTCGGTGGGCGTACGGCGTCATCTGGGCCACGGCGGCGACGTGTTCACCGGCGTCGGCGGCACCGTCGTCACGGTCAGCGGCGCCAAGGGCGGGGTCGGCGCCACCCTCGCCGCGATCCAACTCGCCCTCGCCGCCCAGGTGTCGGGCCGTACCGTCGCGCTCGTCGACATGGACCTCCAGACCGGGGACATCGCCTCCTACCTGGACGTCCAGTTCCGCCGTTCCGTCGTCGACCTCGCCGCGATCACCGACATCTCGCCGCGCGTCCTGGCCGACGCCGTGTTCCGGCACGACACCGGGGTGGCGCTGCTGCTGGCCCCCGGCGAGGGCGAACGCGGCGAGGAGGTCACCGACCGGGCCGCCCGCCAGATCGTCAGCGCCCTGCGCTCCCGCTACGAGGTCGTCGTCATCGACTGCGGCGCCCAGATGAGCGGCGCGAGCGCGGCGGCCGTCGAAATGGCCGACACGGCACTGCTGTTCACCACCCCGGACGTGGTCGCCGTACGCGCCGCGAAGCGCACCGTGCGGATGTGGGACCGGCTGCAGATCCGCAAGGCCGAGGAGACGACCATCGTCGTCAACCGCTACACGCGCGGCACGGAGATCCAGCCGGCGCTCATCCAGCGCATCACCGGCACGACGGTCGCCGCCACCGCGATCCCCGCCAACTTCAAGGAACTCCAGGGCGCGGTGGACGCGGGCCGGCTGCACGAACTCGACAACAAGAGCGTGGTGAAACAGGCCCTTTGGGGTCTCGCGGGCGAACTCGGACTGGTCAAGGTCCCCGAAGTCGCCCAGAAGAGCGGGCGGTCGCGGGGCGGCGGCGACCGCGGCGCGGTGAGCTTCCGGCGCCGGAGAGAGTGAACGGGGATGCGTATGTCTTCGATGCCTGCCGTGCTTTCGACGGCTTCGCGGGAGCGGGACCGGGGCCAGGTCACCATCGAGTTCCTCGGCATGACCCCGCTGATCATTCTGACGCTGGTGCTGATGTGGCAGTTCGTGCTGGTGGGGTACACCTTCACGCTCGCGGGGAATGCTGCGGACGAGGCGGTGCGGGCGGGGACGGCCGCGGCCCCGGGGGACCGGGAGGCCGCCTGCGAACAGGCCGGCCTCGACAAGCTGGACGGCGCGTGGAAGGGGGACGCCACGGTGACCTGCGGAGGCACGGGGTTCGTCACCGCCGACGTCGACCTCAAGGTGCCCGTCCTCTTCCCGGGCGCGATCGGCTTCCCCTTCACGGTGCACGGCCACGCGGGCGCCGTAGAGGAGGCGAAGTACTGAGATGCGGATGGGTAAGAGGGAGAAGGGGAGGCGGGACCGTGGCCAAGTCGCCATCGAGTACCTCGGGTTCATCCCGGTCCTGATCCTCGTCGCCATGGCGGGAGTGCAGCTCGGGCTGATCGCGTACACCGCGATCCAGGCCGGTACGGCGGCCAGGACCGGGGCGCGCAGTGCCTCGCTGGAGCAGAACTACGCACAGGACTGCAAGGACGCGGTCAGTGGATTCCTGGCGGGCGGCACCAGTTGCAGCCGGGCCGACCTGGGCACATCGGTCCAGGTCACCTCCACCGTGAACATCCCCTCGATCGTGCCCGGTTGGGACTTCGGCACGGCCAGCAAGACCGCCACCATGCCGCTCGACCACTGAACGCGGAGCAAGGAGCACAGCACTCATGGGCCTGCGGGAACGAGTCAACCATCCCGAGGAGAACGGCCATCGGGGCGAGGACGGCCACATGGTCGCCTCGTACCGCGCCAAACTCCTGGAGGAGATCGACCTCGCGGAGATGAGCGCGCTGGCCACCGCCGAGCGACGGGCCCGCCTGGAGCGGGTGCTCGGGCACATCATCAGCCGTGAGGGGCCGGTCCTCTCGACCGTCGAGCGCTCGCAGCTGATCCGCCGGGTCGTCGACGAGGCGCTCGGCCTCGGCATACTCGAACCGCTCCTCGAAGACGCGTCGATCACCGAGATCATGGTGAACGGCCCGGACGCGATCTTCGTCGAACGCGGCGGCCGGGTCGAGCAGTTGCCGCTCCGCTTCCCCTCGCACGACCAGCTGATGCAGACGATCGAGCGGATCGTGTCGACGGTCAACCGCCGCGTGGACGAGTCGAATCCGATGGTCGACGCGCGGCTGCCGTCCGGCGAGCGCGTCAACGTGATCATCCCGCCGCTGTCGTTGACCGGCGCGACGCTCACCATCCGCCGCTTCCCGCGCTCCTTCACGCTCCAGGAGATGGTCGGCTTCGGCTCGCTGGACGAGCACATGCTGTATCTCCTCGCGGGCCTGGTGCACGCGAAGTTCAACATCATCGTGTCGGGCGCGACCGGCACCGGGAAGACCACCCTCCTCAACGCCCTCTCCGGCCTGATCCCGGAGACCGAGCGCATCATCACCATCGAGGACTCCGCCGAACTCCAGCTCCAGCAGTCGCACGTCATCCGCCTTGAGGCCCGCCCGCCGAACGTGGAGGGCAAGGGCCAGGTCACGATCCGCGACCTGGTGCGCAACTCGCTCCGCATGCGCCCCGACCGGATCGTCGTGGGAGAGGTCCGGGGCGGCGAGTCCCTCGACATGCTCCAGGCGATGTCCACGGGCCACGACGGCTCCCTCGCCACCGTCCACGCGAACAGCGCGGAGGACGCCCTGATGCGCCTCAAAACCCTGGCGTCCATGTCCGAGGTGGAGATCCCCTTCGAGGCACTGCACGACCAGATCAACAGCGCCATCGACGTCATCATCCAGCTCACCCGCTTCGCCGACGGCGCCCGCCGCATCACCGAGATCGCCCTCCTCGACAGCCACGGCAGCGAGCCGTACCGGCTGGCGACGGTGGCCCGCTTCAGCCCGCAGCCCATCTCCGCCGACGGCCGGGTCTACGGCACCTTCGAGTACTTCCCGCTCTCCCGCCGCACCGCCGACCGGCTCTACATGGCGAGCCAGCCCCTGCCACAGGCCTTCGGCGTCGCCCACACCGCGGAACAGCTCGCCCTCAGAGAAGCCAGTAGGTAGGGACCGACCCCATGGATCTCCAGACGATCGTCACGCTCACCACCGGCGTCACCCTGCTGACCTGTGTCCTGGGCGTCGCCGGCGTGCACGCCTACGCCACGGGCAGGGCACAGCGCGCGGCCCTGGTCGACCGGCTCTCCTCGACCGGCCAGATCCAGGTGGGCCGCGTCCGCCGCTTCCGCGACCTGGACCGCAGACTGCGCCGTACCCGGCTCGGCCGACAGCTCGAACTGCGCCTCGCGGCAACGGGGTTGGACATGACGCCGGGCGAGTTCTTCGTCTACATGCTGGCCACGGTCGCGGCGCTCTGGCTGATCGGGCAGGCGTCCCTGGCCCCCTTCTTCGGGCCGATAGCGGGCCTGTTGGGCATCGGGGTGGCGATCCAGTTCCTCAACTGGCAGCGCCAGAAGCGCATTGAGAAGTTCATCAACCAACTCCCCGAACTGGCCCGCATCATGGCCAACGCCACCCACGCCGGCCTCGCGCTGCGCACCGCGATCAGCATGGCGGCGGAGGAGCTGGAGGCACCGGCCGGGGAGGAACTCGCCAAGGTGGCCAACCAGTTGGCGGTCGGCGCCTCGATGGACGACGCGCTGAGCGAGCTGGCGGACCGCCTCCCGTCCCGCGAACTCGTCGTACTGGTCACGACGTTGGTGCTCTCCAACCGGGCGGGCGGCCAGGTGGTGAGTGCCCTGCGCAACCTCACGGAGACCCTGGAGGAGCGCAAGGAGACCCGCCGCGAGGTCCGCACCCAGCTCTCCCAGGTCAACATGACGTCGTACGCCGTTCCGGTGATGGGCGTGGGCGCCCTCTTCCTGATGAACGGCGTCAAACCCGGCGCCCTGGACCGGATGACGGGCTCCCCGATCGGCCAGGCCTGCGTGATCATCGCCTTCGGGCTGTACGCGGTCGGCTTCATCCTCATCCGCCGCCTGTCCCGCATCGACGTCTGAGACGTACGAGATCCGAGAGGGGGAGACCTGATGACAGCACTGGCACTCGGCCTGGTGATGGGCCTCAGCGTGTGGGGCGTCTTCGCGGGAATCCGCATGTACCGGGCGGACGCGAAACTGCCCAGCGACCTCGTCCTGGCCCTGGAGGTCGGCGCGACCCGCACCGGCGCGGTCGACTCCCTCATCGACCGCATGGGCATGCGCTACGCCCCGATGGTCCTCCGCCTCATGGGCCCCAGGCTGGTCGCCAAGTACCGCCGCAGGATTGACCTCGCGGGCAACCCCGGCGGCCTGACCATCGACCGCTACGCGGCCCGCCGGGCGGTCTACGGCTTCCTCGGCGGCTTCGGCGGCCTGCTGATGCTGCTCGAAGGGCACTACGTCGTCGCCGTCATCCTGTTCGCCTTCGGCGCGTTCTGGACGGAGGTCGGCATCTGGTCGGCGATCCGCATCCGCAAGGACGTCATCGAACGGACCCTGCCGGACTTCCTCGACGTGCTCGCGGTGGTGGTGAGCGCGGGCCTGGGCTTCCGCCAGGCCCTGGACCGCGTCGCCTCGAAGTACGAGGGCCCGTGGGCGGACGAACTCCGCATCACCCTCCGCCAGATGGACCTCGGCATGAGCCGCCGCGCCGCCTTCGCGGAACTCCGGCGACGCAACGACAGCGAGCAAGTGGCCATGTTCGTCACGGCGTTGCAGCAGGGGGAGGAACTGGGCGCGCCGATCGTCGACACGCTGGTCTCGCTGGCGAAGGACATGCGCCGCACGGACGCGCAGAACGCCCGCCGGAAGGCGGCCCGCGCGGTCCCCAAGGCCACCATGATGATCACCACGTTCATGGTCCCGGCCACGATGCTGCTCCTGGGCGCGGGCCTTCTCCTCGGCTCCGGCACGGACTTCAGCACGATCACGGGCAAGTAGGGACGGACGGGGGCGACGGGGGCCATGGCGACGACGGACGAGAACGGACGTACGGGACTGCTGCGGCGGCGTCCCAAACCGGCGGAGATCACCACTCCGCCGGCCGGGACGGTGCTGCCGGACCACGTGCGGTCGGGCGCGACGGACATACCAGTCACGTCGGTCACGCCGGCGCTGCCCGCGGGCTGGACGCCGGTGCGGGCGAGGCTGTCGGGGGTACCGGCACCGCCGGCGCAGCCGAGTGCGGAACGGCTGGCCGCCGACGGCGGGGAAGCCCCACAGGGGCCACCCGCACCCGACAAGGAGAGCGAAACGAGTGGTGCGGGTGGGAGTCAACTCCCGGCCGAAGGCCGGGAAGTCGCCCTCCCCATCCAGATCAGCGCCCTACAAGCGATGTGCAGGCAGGTCTTCGGCTTCCGCCTCGCGATGATCGCCCTGGCCGCCCCCTCCGCCCTGGTCAACGCCACCCCCGGCGTAGCCACCCGCCTGGTGGGCGCGGCCGTAGTGGTCACGTTCATGGCGTCCTACGTCCTGTTCCGCGACTGGGAACGCTTCGGCCCCCTGCTCCTCCGCCACCCCTCCCTCCTGGCCGTGGACACCCTCTTCGGCTCCCTCCTCCTGATCTCGGCAGGACCCACCAGCACACTCGCCTACGTCAGCGTCTGCACCCCCCTCCTCGCCGGCATCGTCTACGGCTGGCGGGGCGCCGGCTGCTTCGCGAGCCTCCAGGCGCTGATCCTGGTGCTGGCGCAGACCGCCGCGGCGGACGCCCACCGGGTCGTGGCGCAGAGCTTCCTGCTCCCGGGCCTGTGCGTGATCGCCGGCGCGGTGGGAGTGACCCTGCGCAACCTGATGCTCCGCTTCGGCGAAGCCACGGCCGCGTTGACGACGGTCCAGGCCCGTCTCGCCGTGACGGAGGCGGTAGGAGCCGAACGGGCGCGGCTGGCACGGGAGTTGCACGACTCGGTGGCGAAGACCCTGCACGGCGTCGCCCTCGCGGCGGACGGCCTGGCGGGTTCGGCGGGCGCGGACCACATGAACCCGACCCTGATCCGGCAGCAGGCGGAACTGGTGGCCCGCTCGGCGCGCAGGGCGGCGGCGGAATCCCGCGAACTCCTGGCGGACCTACGGCGGGAGTCCAACCCGGACGAGGGCACGGACGTACTCGTCGAACTGGCCGCCCGCACAAGGGACTTCAGCACCAGGACCGGCCTGCCGACGACCTACCGCCCGACCGGCGAACACGGCGTACCGCCGGTCCCGCCCGCCGTGGCACGCCAACTCCTCACCATCGCGACGGAAGCGATGGAGAACGCCCACCGCCACGGCACCCCCACCAAGGTCGACGTGGAGGCCGGGGTCCACGACAGCCTCCTCCGCATCAGCGTCTACGACGACGGCCGCGGTCTGCCGCCCGGCACCACCCTCGAACAGCTGCGCAGGGCAGGCCACTTCGGCCTGGTCGGCATGGTCGAACGGGCCGCGTCGGTCGGCGCCCGCATCCGCATCGGACGGGGCGGCCACGACGCGGGCACGGAGGTCCGCCTGGAACTCCCGCTGGGAGCCCTGACGTCGTAAGCCACACACAGCCGTATTCACCCCCACACAAACGACTTGAGAGACCTGAGAGACCTGAGAGGAGGCAGCCATGCCGGACCAGACGACGCCCCACCCCGGCGCACCCCAGCCGCCACCGAACCCGTTCCACAACTTCCCGCGACCGGCCGCGACTTCACTCCTCCGGGTCGTCGTGGCCGACGACAACCCGGTGGTCCGGGCAGGCCTGACGGCCCTGCTGTCGGGCCGCGCGGACATCACGGTCGTGGCGGAGGCGGCGGACGGCCGGGAGGCGTACGAGGCGGCCCACTTCCACCGCCCCGACGTGGTCCTCCTGGACGTCCGCATGCCGGGAGTGGACGGCATCTCGGCGCTGCCGTACCTCGTGCGGATCGCGCCGGTCGTGATGCTCACGTACAGCAGTGAGTCGGAGATCGTCCAGGAGGCGCTGCGGCGCGGGGCGGGCGGCTATCTGGTCCACGGTGAGTTCACGGCGGACGAACTGGTCGCCGCCGTAAGGGACATCAGGCAGGGCAGGGCCCATTTCACGCCATCGGCGGCGGGGGCACTGCTGGCGCAGCTGCGCCAGGAACAGGCGGCCCGTTCGGCCCCGTCCCTGCCCGAGGGCCTGGGCTCTTACGACTCTCAACTAGGTGCAGCTGCAAATGGAGCGGCCCCTTCAATGCCCCATCCCCGGCCGAATTCCCCGCATAGCCTTTCGCAACTGCAACCAACTGTGAGACAGTCATCCTCGGACAGGTCACGGTTCCAACTGAGCGCGAGGGAGGCGGAGATCATGGACCACATCGCGTCCGGCATGACCAACCAGCAGATCGCCGCCACCTGCTTCATCTCCGAGAAGACCGTCAAGAACCACATCAACCGCATCTTCGCCAAGCTCCACAGCACCAGCCGTTCCGAGGCCGCGGCCAAGTGGCTTGGTACGGCGCCGGGTTCGGCCCGAGGGCTGGGGTGACGCGTGACACCGCGACGGGGGACCCAACTGCCGCGCCTACGGGCCCGGTTCGGCGACGGGCGGGCCCAGTGCGCAGGCCGGGACTCCGATTGGGCCCGATTTTGGGCCCTGGGGCCCTCTGGCGTACCCGTGGTTCGGGCATACCGTTCTCATGTCGAAAGCGGCACCGGCGACGAGGAAGCCGGTAACGCGTCACTCGGAGGGGAACACCATGAGCGACCTGATGCTGAAGACCGCCGTTGCGACCAAGGCGCGCGTGAACGGCTGGAAGAACACGACTGTCGAGGCCCTTCAGCGCCGTGCCGGCGACAAGGGGCAGACCGCGGTGGAGTACCTGGGCATCATCGCGGTGGTGGTGGCGATCGTGCTGGCGATCACGGGTACGTCCATCGGACAGTCGATCCTCGACGCGATCAACAACAAGATCTCCGAGGTGACCGGCGGCTGATGCGGCCGCGTAGGTACAGCGACGCAGGGCAGGCCTTCCCCATCTACATCACGGTGGTGGCGGGTCTGCTCTTCCTCGCGTTCGCCTACCTCGCGGTCGGCCAGGCCGCGGTGAACCGGGGCGGAGCCCAGACGGCCGCCGACGCGGCGGCGCTCGCGGCGGCCCAGGACACCCGGGACCAACTTGCGGGCGTGTGGAAGCTGGACGTACTCGACCCGACCAAGTGGCAGGACATCTTCGACGGCATCGCGGACGGGCTCACCCCCTCGTGCGGGCGTGCCGACGAACTCGCGGGGCAGAACGACGCCGGTGTGGACAGCTGCGCACAGACGGAGCCCCTGAGCTTCACGGTCGCCGTCAAGACCAACAAGCCGGTCGGAGACTCGATCGTCCCCGGCACGGAAAACACGTACTCGAAAGCCCATGCCACCGCCGTGATCGAGCCGCTCTGCACGTTCCCGCCCCTCGGTCAGGGCGCCGGTGACGACGTGCTGCCGAAACTCACCTGCAAGAACAACAAGGAGTGGGACCTGGACCCGACGGATCTCACCGATCTGCCGGGCCCCGAGGACCTCTTCGATGTCCACCTGGCCGACTGACAAGCGAACGACGAGTGATGAAGGAAGCAGAGTCATGAGCATTCGGTTCACTTCGACGGCCCGCAGGGGGTTGGTCGCGCTGGCTGTCGCGACCGGCCTGACACTCGGCGTGGCCGGCTGCGGGGGTGGCGGCGGCGACAAGAAACCGGACACTCCGGCGTCGGCCTCCAAGAGCGGTGGATCGGATCCGAGTGCACAGGAGGGCCAGTCGGACGCGCCCTTGGCCGAGGTGAAGGGCTCCAACGGCCTGATCCTGGACATCACTTCGGCCGCACGGGACTCCGGCGGCTTCGTCACGGTGAACGGAAGTCTGAGGAACGACGCGGACAAAAGCGTCGTGGTCCCGGCCGCGTTGAGCGGCAACGAGACCGAGGTCATCAGGAACGGCCCGTCGCTCGGCGGCGCCACGCTCGTGGACTCGAAGGGCAAGAAGCGCTACTACGTGCTGCGCGACACGGACGGCCGTCCGCTGACGACCACCGGCTTCACGACGATCAAGTCGGGCGACGAACTGGCCGTCTTCATGCAGTTCCCGGCACCGCCGACGACCACGACCGAGGTGTCCTTCGAGCTGCCGACGTTCGCCGTCGCCACGATCAAGATCTCCGGATGAGGCGGCCGTGACCACCACTCCCCGTCTCGCCCTGGTCGTGACCGCCGCCACGATCATGGTCGCCGCGAACATCGTCGGCGCGGTGGCCGCGCACGCCGACGACACCCCGAGCCCGAGCGTCCCACCGGGCACCGAGGCCTCGGCCACCGCCCCGGTGAAGGTCGACCCGAACGACCCGGACCTGAAACTCCCCGAGGGCGCGACGCTCGCCGCCCCCAAGGTCCTGGACATCAAGTCGGTCGTGGAGGACCAGGGCGGCGAGGAGCGCCGCGAGGACACCAACTCGGACGTGACCTTCGCCCTCCAGGCCGAGGTCCTCTTCAGCAAGGACAGTTCCAAGCTGAGCGCCGAGGCGAAGTCCCGTATCGACGCGATCGCCGAGGAGATCAAGAAGCAGAACGCGTCCACGGTCCGCGTCTTCGGCTTCACGGACAACCTCGGCTCGTCCGCCCACGGCGACGTCCTCTCCAAGCAGCGCGCCGACGCCGTACAGGCCGTCCTGGACTCGGACTTGAACAACCCGAACATCACCTTCGAGGTCCGCGGCTACGGCGAGCAGTACCCGATCGCCGACAACTCGACAGAGGCCGGCCGCAAGAAGAACCGCAGGGTCGAGGTGACGTTCCCGCGCACGGAGAGCTGAGGCCCACCCAGGACTTGGGTGTCGATTTGGGTCCACGGGCCCATCTCGGGCGTCGGCCCGGTCCCTAACCTCTGGAAGCGCTGGTGGTGTTGAGCGATTTCGGGGGACGGGGGAGACATGGCCTCGATCGGGGGAGTCGGCGGGAGCGGTGGGCCGGGCGGGCGTCAAGAGATGCCGGTGCCTCTCGCCACCGCGCTGGTGCTGGTCCACGCGCTGTTCGCGGTCACCGTCGTCGGCGGGCTCGGGCTGCTGATGACCGCCGGGGCGTACGACGCCCTCGACGGACAGGTGATCGCCCTCGTCGCGTACGCCGCCGCACCCGGTGTCCTCGGCTGGTGGCTGGCCCGGCGGAGTTGGGAGGGCGGGGTCCGCGTCCGGCGTGGACTCCTCGCCGTGCAGGGCTGGTTGGTCCTCGGCGGGGTCGTCAACCTCGTCTCCGGGTCCGCCCGCGGAGGCCTGCAACTCCTCCTCCCGATTCTCATCCTGTTCTTCCTGTCCCGCCCGGAAAGCCGTCAGTGGTACGGGCTCGCCGAACTGGACCGCGTGGAGCGCCGCCCGTTCTCCCTGTCCCGGCTGATCCGTTGGCGCCGGGACGAGGGGCAGACGGCGGTCGAGTACGCCGGGTTCATCGCCATCGTCGCCGCGATCATCACCGCGCTGCTGGTCAGCGGCCTCGGCACCCAGATCTTCACCGGCATCCAGTCGGAGGTCTGCAAGGTCACCGGCATGGCCTGCCCCGCTTCGCCGGGCGGCGACACGGACACAGCCGCCGGCGACAACAACGGCAATGGCAACGGCGGGACTTCAGGCGGCACCGGCACCACAGGCGGCACCGGCACGACCACCACCACCGACCCGGACCAGACCGACGACCAGCAGCCCGCCCCCGCCCCCGCCGACGACAAGGACGACAAGAAGGACGACGACGGCTGCTTCTCCGGCGTCGGCGCCTTCTTCGGCTGCGCCGGCAACCAGGTCAAGCAAGTCGGCCAAGGCGTCTTCGTCGACGGCGTCTGGGGCGACCTCACCGGCATCTACGACATGGTCCGCCACCCGATCGACACCGTGAAGGGCATCGGCGACTACGGCAAACAGCTCGGCGAGGACTGGTCGAAGAACTCCAAGGACGCCGGCAAGAAGTGGTCCGACGGCGACTACGGCGGCGCCCTCTGGGACTGGGCCGGTGCTTCCGTCAAGACCGGTGGCACGGTTCTCTACGACGTGTTCATCGGCGACGACGTCGCCAAGGACTGGAACAACGGCGACAAGACCCGCGCCGTCAGCCACGTCCTCTGGAACGTCGGCTCCCTCTTCATCCCGGGTTACGACGGCGCCAAGGTCGTGGAGAAACTCGGCGACCTCGGCAAGGTCGGCAAGCTGGGGAAGCTCGGCGAACTCGCGGAGAAGGCCGCCAAGGCCGCGGAGGACGCGAAGAAGGCGGCCAAGGCCGGTGACGTCGAGGGCGCCGACAAGGCCGCCAAGGAAGCCGACGACGCCGCCGAGGAAGCGGAGAAGAAGGCCGAGAAGACCGGCTGCACGATCGGCGCGCCGAGTCGCCTGATCCCGTACGACGGCAATGGCCCCGATACGCCCGGCACCCTCACCGGTTCCTCCGGCGCGGGCACCACCGTCCTCGCCGCCGGCGGCTCCCCGTACGTCGTCCTCGCCGAGGAAGGTTGCGACGAGGACGCCAAGAAGGAGGCGGAGGACGCCCGAAAGCAGGCGGACGAGGCCGACAAGGCGGCGGACCGGTGGGAGGCGGACGACGACGTCTCCGGGCCGGCGCGCGGGAAGACACTGAGGTTCCCCAACAAGCGGCACACCATCGGCGGAGCCGGAAGTGGTCAGGTCAAGGAAGCGAACACAGTGATCCTCCGGGGAAACGAGGATCTGGTCCGCGCGGACATCGAGGGCATAGCGAAGAACCGTGCCACGCTGTCGCCCGACGGAAACACGTACGAGATCAACGGTCGCAAGTACCGGGTCGAGGACAATGGAACGGTCTTCCCGGTCTCCGGCCCCGGCCTGGTCGACATGGACCGCATTGAATACGCTGCGCTGAAGGAGATCGTCCGGAACAAGGGCGACCTCAGCAAGTCGCAGCAACTGCAGCGTGACCCCAAGTTCGTCAACAACCCCGAAAAGGTGGCGAAGGCGAAGCAGGTGTACGACGGGACGTACAAGTGATCGCGAATCTCTTCACCGTCACGGAGGTCGAGCCGACGATCCTGCGGAGGGTGCTGGCGGATCTGCTGGGCGTAGCGGTGGACGCCGTCGACGTCGCCGATACGGACGGAGACCAGGAAGCGCGGCGTTGGGACGCACCCGTCCTGTGCACCTACCGTGTGCTGCCGCCCGGTGACCTGGCGCTGGAACTCGACCTCTACGTCGAGGACGGGACGGCGGGTGCCCGCACGGAGGCGGCGCTCGCACACGGGCTCGCGGTGGGGACGGCGACCTCGGTTCTCCACCCCTCGCTGGACCTCGTCCTGGACAGTGCCTACTGGGTCGCGGTGCCGGACGGACGGGCCGTGCGATGCCGTCTGGAGGCGATCGACTCCGACGAGGACACGACGTACCGGGTGGACGCGGTGGAGGAGTACGTGCGCGACCTTCCGCGAGCCAGGGTGGAGAGTCTTCCCGAAGTGCTCGACGGTGAGCACATGGAGACCCCCGTCGCCGACGCCTTCCTGGCCACGTATCCGACGGGCACGACGGCAAGCGTGGAGGGCCGCGTCCACTACTGCCTGCGTGTATGGGAGCGGCTCGTACGTCGTCTGAGCACCGGGTGGAGTCCTTCAGGGCGTTACCGTGAGGACCTTTTCCAGCGTGACCTCCGGGCCCGGGACGACCTGACGCGGCTGACGGCCGAGGTCGACGCCGAGTATGCCGAGGGTCTGCGTACAGCGCTGGCCCGTCTGGACGACGAGTTCCGGAACGGCACGGAGCCCGGCGACCACACGGAGACCGAACGCTGGTGGTGGGACCGCGGCCTGAGGAGTACCCCCTGGTGACTTGCCCTGGTTACGAGGCCCGCACACACCAACCGGCCCAGGACGAGCACCACTTGCCGCCCATGGCCCCTCGGACCGTGAACCCGGGAAGCCGCCTACCGCCTACTCCTGCTACCGCCTACCCCGCCCGCCCCCCTACTCCGTCTCCACCCCCACCCGAACCCCCGCCTCGACCCCCCACCCCGCCATAACCCCCGCCCCCGCCTCCAACACATGCCGGGACCGCAACCGCGGCAACCCCAGCCGCCCCGGCTTCATCGTGTGGACGGCGATGACCTTCAAGTCCCGGTCCAGGTAGGCCACATCGATCGGGAACCGCATCCGGAACGTGTGCACACTGCTCGCCGGTGAGAGCAGCATCGCGCCGTCGATCGTGTCCCGGCCGAGCAGCCCCTTCGTGCGTGCCCGGTACGAGGTCGCCAGCTCCAGCGGGACGGCGACCGTCCCCGCGGCGCCCTGCACGATCAGCTTCCCGCGCCCATCACTCCAGCGTCGTCCCATGTCAGGTCACCTTCCTGCGCCACCTCGGAACCGGTGTGAACCGAGTCAACCGACCGTATCCATACGGGAGTAGGCCCGACATGGGCCCACGGACCCATGCCCCGACCGTCGCCCACTCGATATCGTCCCCGCGTGCGCCTGATTCTGATCGTCGTGGGTGCCCTGTGGGGCGCGTGGTCGGGCCTCCTGCTGCCCCGCGCCGCCCACCGACTCTCCGTGGACCCTGAGGAACCCTGGAACGGGCAGTGCCCCGACGGCCACCCGATCACCGGCCCGTTCGACGGCTGGCTCGGCCGGGCCCGCTGCACCACCGACACCACCGACACCAGCGACACGAGCGGCCCGCAGCCCATCACCACCGCCTGCGGTCCCTACGGCCCCCGCACCCCCGCCGTGTCCGCCGCCACCGCCCTCGTCTGCGCGGCCCTCGCCGCGGCCACCGGCCCCCGCCCCGAACTCGCCGTCTGGCTGCTCGCCGCCCCCGTCGCCGTCCTCCTCGCGCTGGTCGACCTCCGGGTCCACCGCCTCCCCGACGTCCTCACCCTCCCGCTCGCCGCGGCCACCCTCGCCCTCCTCGGCATCGCGGCCGCGCTCCCCGCCGACGCCGGTTCCTGGGTCACGGCCCTGCTCGGCGGACTCGCCCTCGGCGCCGCGTACTTGGTGCTCTACCTCATCAACCCCTCCGGCATGGGCTTCGGCGACGTGAAACTCGCCCTCGGCCTCGGCACGGCCCTCGGCTGGTACGGCTGGCCGGTGCTCGTCACGGGCGCCTTCGCGGGGGTGCTGTACGGCGCGGTCTACGGCCTCGGCATGGTCGCCCTGCGCCGGGCGGGCCGTAAGACGGCGATCCCGCTGGGGCCGTTCATGCTCGGGGGAGCGTTCACCGGTGTGGTGCTGGGAGCGTTCGCGGTCGCGTGAGACGGTGGTGGACCCGGCGCCGGGCGGGGCCGGCCACGAACGAGGCGGTGCACGCATGCGGAAGATCAGCCTGATGATGACCGTGTCCCTCGACGGCTACATGGAGGGCCCCGACCGCGACATCGACTGGCACATGGTCGACGAGGAACTCCACCAGCACATGAACGACACCCTCAAACACATGGGTGCCTTCGTCGACGGCCGCGTCACCCACGAACTCATGGCCGACTACTGGCCCACCGCCGACGCGGACCCCGACGCCCCCGCCGTCATCGCCGAGTTCGCCCGCATCTGGCGGGACATGCCGAAGATCGTGTACTCGCGGACCCTGCCCAGCGGCCCCGCCGACTGGAACACGACCGTCGTGCCCGAGGTCGTCCCCGAGGAGGTGCTGGCCCTCAAGCAACAGCCCGGCGGAGACCTGGGCCTCGGCGGCGCCGACCTCGCCGCGACCTTCCTCCGCCTCGGCCTCGTCGACGAGATCAAGGTGTACGTCAACCCGATCCTCCTCGGCCGCGGCAAGCCGATGTTCCCCGTCTCCGACACCCGCACCCCGCTCCGCCTCACCGAGTCCCGCACCTTCGGCAACGGGGTCGTCCTCCTGCGCTACGAGCGCGCGAACGTCGACCCCAACTCCGGCCAGGCGTAAACCTGTTGTCCACGGCACTCTCCCCAGGTAGGAAGAACCCATGACCGGACTCGGCGCTGTATTCCGTCCCCAACTTCCGCCCGAGCGACTGCGAGCCGTAGTCCGACTCGCCGACGCCTCGGGGCTCGAAGAGCTCTGGCTCTGGGAGGACTGCTTCCGGGAGGGCGGGATCTCGGCCGCCGCCGCGGCGCTCGCGTGGAGCGATCAAGTGCGGGTCGGGGTAGGGCTGTTGCCGGTGCCGTTGCGGAACGTCGCCATCACCGCGATGGAAGTCGCCACGCTGGACCGGCTGTTCCCGGGGCGCGCGATCATCGGCGTCGGGCACGGCGTGCAGGACTGGATGGGGCAGGTCGGGGCGCGTGTCGAGTCCCCGGTGACCCTGCTGCGCGAGCATCTCGACGCGCTGCGCGCCCTGTTGCGCGGGGAGCGCCTCACGACCGACGGGCGGTACGTCAAGCTCGACGACGTCGCCCTCGACTGGCCGCCGGCCGGCCCCGTCGAGATCCTCGCCGGTGCCACCGGACCGCGCACCCTCCGCCTCTCCGGTGCGGCGGCGGACGGCACGATCCTCACCGCGAGCACCCCGCCGGACGGCGTCCGCCGGGCCCGTCAACTCATCGACGAGGGGCGGGAGTCGGCCGGCCGCACCGAGCCGCACAAGGTCGTCGTCTATCTCCTCACCGCCACCGGTCCCGACGCCGCCGCCCGCCTGCGCGCCGAACTCGCCGACGAGGGCGTGGAGTCGGTGCCCGACCTCGGTGTCGCCGGAGACGCGGCCACCGTCGCGAAGGCAGTCCAGCGCCTCGCGGAGGCCGGCGCCGACACGGTGATCCTCCAGCCCACCGGCGACGAACCCGACCCGGAGGCCTTCGTACGCTTCGCGGCCGAGGAGGTAGCGGAGGAGGTCAGGACACTCATCCCCTGACGCCCATGCCCACGAGTTGTCGCCCACGCCCACGAACTGTTGGCCCCGCCGCCCCGCCGCGACCAGCCTCCGCCGCCCCGCAGACAAAAGCACACAGCCAGAACCACTCCCCGCACACTCAAAAAGCGCCGCTGACATCCCCCCCAGGGGCGCGGGGAACTGCGCGACCAGCCCCCACCGGCCCGCAGACCTGCCAACCTGCCAACCCCGACAGCCGGCTACGCCGGAAAAGCTCCGCCGCTCAGCTACCCCGGCCGATGATCCCCCGCCGCCCCGTCGATCAACTCCCGCACGATGTCCATGTGCCCCGCGTGTCTCGCCGTCTCCTCGATCAGCTCGACCAGCACCCAGCGCAGCGACACGGAGTGCTCGCGCCACGGCGGCCGGCCGACCGCGTCCAGCGGCAGTTCCGCGATCGTGCGGTCGGCGGCGGCGCGGGCACGGCCGTAGAAGGCGACGATCTGTTCGGTCGTCTCGTCCGGGCCCGCGGCCATGTCCTCGCCCTGGTACGCGTCGAACCACAGCGGCTCCACCTCGCGGCCGTAGCTCTCCACGAAGTAGCCGTACTCCACCGACGCCAGATGCTTCACCAGGCCGAGCAGGCTCGTGCCCGAGGGTGTCATCGGGCGTCTGGCCTGCTCCTCGTCCAGCCCGTCCAGCTTCCACAGCACCGCGTCCCGGACCCGGTCCAGGCTCGCGCGCAGCGTCGCCTTCTCGTCGCCGTGGTACGGCGGCCCCGTATCCCCGTTGTCCGCACCCGTATTTCCGTCGTTGGCCATGCTTCGGAAATTAGCAGCGCCCACTGACAACGCCCTGCGACCATCGCCCCATGGACAACAGCGGGAGCAGCACGAGCGGTACGGGCAGCTTCGAGGATCTCGTGGCGGAAGGCGTCGCCGTTCCCACCGAGGGCTGGGACTTCTCCTGGTTCGAGGGCCGGGCCACCGAGGCGCGGCCCTCGTGGGGGTACGCGCGTTCCGCCGGGGACCGGCTCTCGCGCGCGACCACCGCCCTGGACGTCCAGACCGGGGGCGGGGAGGTCTTCGACTTCGCCCTGAGCCGGGCCGCCGCGCAGCCCCCGATGCTCGTCGCCGCCACCGAGGGCTGGCCGCCGAACGTCGCCAAGGCCACCGAACTGCTCCGCTCGCGCGGTGTCGTGGTGGTCGCCGTGCCCGAGGACGCCCCGCTGCCCTTCGCCGACGCCGCCTTCGACCTCGTCCTGAGCCGCCACCCGGTCCGCGCCCACTGGCCGGAGATCGCCCGCGTCCTGCGCCCCGGCGGCACGTACTTCGCCCAGCACGTCGGCCCCCGCAGCGCCTTCGAACTCGTCGAGCACTTCCTCGGCCCCCAGCCGGAGGCCGTGAGCGGCGCCCGCGACCCCGAACGCGAACGGGCCGGCGCCGAGGCGGCGGGGCTTGAGATCGTCGAACTCCGCACCGAGCGGCTGCGCATGGAGTTCTACGACATCGCGGCCGTCGTGCACTTCCTGCGCAAGGTGATCTGGATGGTCCCCGACTTCACGGTCGAGGCCTACGAGCCCCAACTCCGTGCCCTGCACGAGCAGATCGAGGCCACGGGCCCGTTCGTGACCCACAGCGCCCGCCACCTCTTCGACATCCGCAGGCCGACCGGATGAGACGCACAGGGCGACCTCACTTCATGTCCCCCATACGTACACAGGTTTTCCACATCGTTATCGGGATCCACTCGCATCCCGCCCGCCACCTCACGTAAGTTCAGACCAAGGTAATTCGCGTGAGCAAAGCCGCACGGTCGGCACCGTGCGGTGGAGGGGGCCGCGCGGTGCCCTGCCCCGTCAAGTGGACGTTCGCTGACGGCGTCACCCCTGAGAGCGACACGCCGGGAGTCGGCGGAAAACCTCCACGTTCTCCTTGGAATCCGCTGTGAATCGGCCATGATCAGGGCCGGAATCGGGGGTTCCGCACCCCCTGACGCGTCGTCGGACGGTTTCGGAGAGTAGTTGTGGCGCGCTGATGCACGCAGCATCACTTACGAAGGGTTATGGTGGAAACCCCCCCTCGGGCCGGTCCGTATCCCCCCCACGGACCGGCCCGATTTTTTTGTGCCGTGCGGTGACCGTCCGCACATCGGCCGGGTCCGACCTTCGTGCCGAACCGGGATGAGCCCAGACACCCCTTGGGGGAACAGGGCTCCAGCGGGGGTAGGCTTCGACGCCGGGGACTGCCATCCACGGAGGGGCTGACAACACGTGAACCTGCGCGACACCCTGCGCCGCCTGCTGGTCAGGTTCTACGCACGCAGGGTGGGAGGCCATCTCGACCACGCTCAGGTGCCCAAGCACGTCGGCGTCATCATGGACGGCAACCGGCGCTGGGCGAAGGCAGCCGGCTCCACGACCGTCCAGGGGCACCAGGCCGGCGGCGACAAGATCGAGGAGTTCCTCGGCTGGTGCAGCGAGACGGACGTCGAGGTCGTGACGCTCTGGCTGCTGTCGACGGACAACTTCGACCGCCCCCAGGAAGAACTCGGCCCGCTGCTCGGCATCATCGAGAACGTCGTCAGTTCCCTCGCCGCGGACGGCCGCTGGCGCGTCCACCACGTCGGCACCCTCGACCTGCTGCCGTCGGGGATGCAGTCCGCCCTCAAGGAGGCGGAGGAGTCCACCGCGCACGTCGACGGGATACTCGTCAACTGCGCCATCGGTTACGGCGGCCGCCAGGAGATCGCCGACGCGGTCCGCTCGATGATCCTGGACGCCGCCGACAAGGGCACCTCCATGGAGGAGCTCGCCGAGCACGTGGACGTCGACCTCATCGGCAAGCACCTCTATACGGGTGCCCAGCCCGACCCCGATCTGGTGATCCGCACGAGCGGCGAGCAGCGGCTGTCCGGATTCATGCTCTGGCAGACGGCCCACTCCGAGTACTACTTCTGTGAAGTCTTCTGGCCGGCCTTCCGCAAGGTCGACTTCCTGCGCGCGATGCGTGACTACGCGGCGCGACACCGGCGTTACGGCGGATGAAGAGGCCGCTACGGCGCGTGACGGCCGTAGCGGAGGAGGATCGGGCCGCTACGGCGAATGACGGACAGAACCCCGGTACCACCCCCCTTGGGACGTAAGTAACAAGGAGTTCACCAGGGCGCCGTCATATGCCGTGGCATGGCGGCGCATGTTCGAGGGCATAAGCCAAGCAGGTCGACGCCCGAACCACGGGTGTCGTATCTCAGCGGACGGCACGGGGCCGTCCGCCCGGGAGGCCCTTTGCACCAGTTCGACCGTGCGGTCAGTACGGGCGAGACGGAGGGCCGGTTCTCGGCCCGCGCATCGCGGCCTGGACCGGTCCAGCTCCTCTCCGTCGCTCCCCGACCTCTTCCGAGGGGGTACGTCCTTCCGTGGTGACCAGCACAAAGCGCCGCATGCCTGACCGGCGCACCTATGTTCTCGACACCAGCGTTCTGCTGGCCGACCCGAACGCACTGAACCGCTTCGACGAGCACGAAGTCGTGCTGCCGATCGTCGTGGTCACAGAGCTGGAGGCCAAGCGGCACCATCCCGAACTCGGCTACTTCGCCCGGCAGGCCCTGCGCATGCTGGACGAGTTCCGCGTCCGGCACGGTCGCCTCGACGCCCCCATCCCGATCGGGGAACTCGGCGGCACCGTCAGGGTCGAGCTCAACCACTCGGACCCCAGCGTGCTGCCCAGCGGCTATCGCCTGGGGGACAACGACTCCCGCATCCTCGCGGTCGCCCGCAATTTGCAGGCCGAGGGGTACGACGTCACCGTCGTGTCGAAGGACCTTCCGCTCAGGATCAAGGCATCCTCCGTCGGACTCCTCGCCGAGGAGTACCGCGCGGAGCTCGCCATCACGGGCTCCTCCGGCTGGACCGGAATGTCCGAACTGACCCTGCCGGGCGAACAGGTGGACATCCTCTTCGAGGAGGGTCACATCTACGTCCCGGAGGCCGCGGATCTTCCCGTGCACACCGGTCTCACGATCCAGTCCGAGCGCGGCAAGGCGCTGGGCCGGGTCACGGCCGAGGGCAACGTCCGCCTCGTACGGGGCGACCGGGAGGCGTTCGGCATCAAGGGCCGCAGCGCGGAGCAGCGCATCGCGCTGGATCTGCTGCTCGACCCGGACATCGGGATCCTGTCGATGGGAGGCCGGGCCGGCACCGGCAAGTCCGCGCTCGCGCTCTGCGCGGGCCTGGAGGCGGTCCTGGAGCGGGGCCAGCACAAGAAGGTGATGGTCTTCCGGCCGCTGTACGCGGTGGGCGGACAGGAGTTGGGCTATCTGCCCGGCTCCGAGGCCGACAAGATGGGCCCCTGGGCCCAGGCGGTCTTCGACACGCTGTCCGCGGTCACCAGCCGCGAGGTCATCGAGGAGGTCACCGCCCGCGGGATGCTGGAGGTCCTGCCGCTCACCCACATCCGCGGCCGCTCGCTGCACGACGCGTTCGTGATCGTGGACGAGGCGCAGTCCCTGGAGCGGAACGTCCTGCTGACCGTCCTGTCCCGGATCGGCGCCAACTCGCGGGTGGTCCTCACCCACGACGTGGCCCAGCGGGACAACCTGAGGGTCGGTCGCTACGACGGTGTCGTCGCCGTGGTGGAGAAGCTGAAGGGTCATCCGCTCTTCGCGCATGTGACCCTCACGAGGTCCGAGAGGTCCCAGATCGCGGCGCTTGTGACCGAAATGCTGGAGGACGGCCAAATCTGAGGTAGTACAGGCCAGTTGGCGCCGCTCCGTAAAGCCGATGAGCTTAGCGGGGCGGCGCTTCGGCGTCTTGCTGTTTCTCCAAATCCCGTGGGGCAAACGGGATGTGAGCTTTCACACGCAACTCAGAATTGCCACCCGGCGTCCGGTTACGGCAGAGTCTCATTCCTGTCAGGCCCCGCATACGACACACGTGTACCCCCAGCGGTACGCACCACTTGAGCATCACAGCCAACTCCACAGCGAAGTCGTATGCCGCCCGCTCTCCATGCGGCGCTCCCCGAGCGGGAGTTGCCCACCGGGCCCGTGCCTCCCGTGACCCCGTAGTTGGGAGGCCAGCGTTCAGGGGCACGATTGCGTCCGCCAGGGTCACCGAAGCGGACGATGCTGGAAGGACACCGTGTGAGCCGGATTTCGGTCCGGGGATTCGCAGTGGCTTCGGCCACCGCGGTCACCGCCGTCGGAAGCGTCGTAGGCGTTGCCTCGGGCAGCGTCGCACAGGCGCAGAACAATGACGCCGAGACGACGGCAGCCGACACCACGCTCCTGGCGGACATCCCCACGGGCCAGCAGGCCCAGGTACAGACCGCCTCCTTGACGCAGCAGGCCGACGCCCAGGCGATCCAGGCCGACGCCAGCGCCAAGAAGGACGCGGAGGAGTCGGCCCGCCTGGCCGCCGCCAAGACCGCCGTCGCCAAGAAGGCGGCTGCGGAGAAGGCGGAGAAGGCAGCCAAGGAGAAGGCCGCGGCGAAGGCCGCGTCCGCCAAGGCAAGCAGCTCCTCGTCGAGCTTCCCCGTGCAGGGCTCCTACACGGTCGCGCAGATCCAGTCGATGGCCGCCTCCATGGTGCCCAGCGGCCAGTACCAGTGCTTCAGCAACATCGTGGACCACGAGTCCAGCTGGAACTACCGCGCGGTCAACGCCTCTTCCGGCGCCTACGGCCTCTTCCAGGCCCTGCCCGGTTCCAAGATGTCCTCGGTCGGTTCGGACTGGCAGACGAACCCGGCCACCCAGATCAAGTGGGGCCTCAACTACATGGACAGCCGCTACGGCAGCCCGTGCGAGGCCTGGTCCTTCTGGCAGGCGAACAGCTGGTACTAGAGCAGGCACGGGACCGGAGTCCGTTCCGGTTCGCTCAACCCCACGAGGCCCCTCCCCGTCATAGGGGGAGGGGCCTTCGCCCTGTACGGTCGGACTCGCAGCGACTCCAGGGGGGAGTAGTGGGGCAAGACGGGGGAAGAGGACAATTCATGTCGCGTGTACCAGGATGGCTCGGCAAGGTCGGCGCCGGACTGAGCGAGATGGGGGAGCGGTTGGACGAGCGCCGCACCGAGGTGGCCAAGGAACACGCCGAGGCCGCGCCCGAACCGCCCGCCGACGACCTCCAACCCCCGCAGCCCGTACCGGTACCCGTCGTCATCGCCCGTGACCGCCCCGAGCCGGCGCTCGCCGTGCCCTGGGGAGTGCGGGTCGCCGCGGAGGCCGGCTGGCGGCTGCTGATCCTGGCCGGCACGGTCTGGGTCCTGATGCGGGTCATCAGCGCCGTCCAACTGGTGGTCCTGGCCTTCGTCGCCGCCCTCCTGATCACGGCCCTGCTCCAGCCGACGGTGACCCGCCTGATCCGCTACGGCCTTCCGCGCGGGGTGGCCACGGCGCTCACCGCGATCCTCGGCTTCGTCGTGATGGGGCTGATCGGCTGGTTCGTGACCTGGCAGGTCATGGCGAACATCGACAACCTCTCCGACCAGGTCCAGAACGGCGTCGACGACCTGCGCAACTGGCTGCTCAAGGGCCCGTTCCACGTCACCGAGAAGCAGATCAACCAGATCGCGAAGAACCTCCGCGAGGCCATCGGCGCCAACACCGACCAGATCACCTCGGCCGGCCTGGAGGGCGTCCAGGTCATCGTCGAGGCCCTGACCGGCATCCTCCTGACGGTCTTCTCGACCCTCTTCCTCCTCTACGACGGCCCGCGCATCTGGCAGTGGTCGCTGAAGCTGGTGCCCGCGGCGGCGCGGCCGGCGATGGCGGGCGCGGGTCCTCGCGCGTGGCGCACGCTGACGGCCTACGTCCGCGGCACGGTGATAGTGGCCTTCATCGACGCGGTCTGCATCGGCGTCGGCATCTACTTCCTCGGCGTGCCGATGGCCGTACCGCTGGCCGTCTTCATCTTCCTGTTCTCGTTCATCCCGCTGGTCGGCGCGGTGGCCTCCGGCGCGCTGGCGGTCGTCGTCGCGCTGGTCACCCAGGGCGTGTTCACGGCCCTGATGACCCTGGCGGTGGTCCTCGCGGTCCAGCAGATCGAGGGCCACATCCTCCAGCCCTTCATCCTGGGCCGCGCGGTCCGGGTGCACCCCCTCGCGGTGGTCCTCTCGGTCGCCGCGGGCGGGATGATCGCGGGTATCGGCGGAGCGGTCGTGGCGGTGCCGCTGGTGGCGGTGCTGAACACGGTGGTGAGCTACCTGAAGTCGTACTCCCAGGAACCGGCGTCGAGCCTGTCCCCGAAGCCGCGGGGGGCTACGGCGGTGTCATCGACGCCGGAAGCCACCCCGAGGCCGAACCCGGAACCGTAAAGCCCTGGGGGCTCCGCCCTCAGGCGAAGCCCCCGGCGAGACGGACGGAGAGCCGAAATCACACGGCGGCCAGAACCGCTTCCGCCTCCAACGTGACCCCCACCGCCTGAACCACAGACGCGATCTTGAACGCCTCCTGGATCACCTCGCGCTCAACACCCGCCTTGCGCAACACCTGTTCGTGCGAGTCGAGACACATCCCGCACCCGTTGATCGCGGACACGGCGAACGACCACAACTCGAAGTCGACCTTGTCGACCCCGGGGTTGCCGATCACGTTCATCCGCAGCCCGGCGCGGAGCGTGCCGTACTCGTGGTCGGACAGGAGATGACGCGTCCGGTAGAAGACGTTGTTCATCGCCATGATCGCGGCGGCGGACTTGGCGGCCGTGTACGCCTCCGGCGACAGCGCGGCCTTCGCCTCGGGCGCCAACTCCCGCAGTACGAGGGGAGATCGGGAGGCGATCGCCGTGGCGAGGACCGTGCCCCACAGTTGCTGCGCCGGCAGGTCGGAGTTGCCGATGACCGAACCGAGGTTGAGCTTCAGGTCCTTGGCGTAGTCCGGTATGGCGGACTTCAGGGTGTCCAGTGACATGTCAGGTCACTCCCCGGCCAGCAGCGCGCCCGCGTCGAGCGTGTCGTCGCCCTTGGTCCAGTTGCACGGGCAGAGCTCGTCCGTCTGGAGCGCGTCGAGGACCCGGAGGACCTCCTTCGGGTTACGGCCGACCGAGCCCGCGGTCACCATGGAGAACTGGATCTCGTTGTTCTGGTCCACGATGAACACCGCGCGCTTGGCGAAGCCGTCCTCGCCCTCGATGCCGAGGTCGCGCATCAGCTCGTGCCTGGAGTCGGCCAGCATCGGGAACGGCAGGTCGCGCAGGTCGTCGTGGTCCTTGCGCCAGGCGTGGTGGACGAACTCGGAGTCGCCGGAGAAGCCGAGCACCTGGGCGTCACGGTCGGCGAACTCGTCGTTCAGCCTGCCGAAGGCGGCGATCTCGGTGGGGCACACGAAGGTGAAGTCCTTGGGCCACGCGAAGACGATCTTCCACTTGCCCTCGTAGGTCTTGTGGTCGATCTGCCGGAACTCCTGGCCCTTCTCCAGCGAGACACAGGCGGTCAGATCGAACGACGGGAACTTGTCACCGACAGTGAGCACACGCACTCCTTGCAGCGGAGAAACACCCAAGCGGAATGGGTGCTTCTCGTGGGTTGGTCGGCCCTGATCCTGGCACAACGTGCATTGATTGTGGAAATAGCTACACTGGGTCGTGTTGATCGGAGGCGGTTATCAGTGACCGTTAGTAATACGAGTAAGAGGCGCCAGCCCAGCCTCGCGCAGCTGCGCGCCTTCTCCGCGGTCGCCGAGCACCTCCATTTCCGGGACGCCGCCGCCGCGATCGGCATGAGCCAGCCCGCCCTCTCCGGTGCCGTCGCCGCGCTGGAGGAGACCCTCGGCGTCACCCTCCTGGAGCGCACCACCCGCAAGGTGCTCCTCTCGCCCGCCGGTGAGCGGCTCGCCGTACGGGCGAAGGCGGTGCTGGAGGAGGTCGTGGCGCTGCTGGAGGAGGCGGAGGCGGTGCGGGCGCCGTTCACCGGGGCGCTGCGGCTCGGGGTCATCCCGACCGTCGCGCCGTATCTGCTGCCGACCGTGCTGCGGCTGGTGCACGACCGGTACCCGGACCTCGACCTCCAGGTGCACGAGGAGCAGACCGCGAACCTGCTGGAAGGGCTGACCACCGGACGCCTCGACCTGCTGCTGCTCGCCGTGCCCCTCGGTGTGCCCGGCGTGGTCGAACTCCCGTTGTTCGACGAGGACTTCGTGCTCGTCACCCCGCTCGGCCATCCGCTCGGCGGCCGGTCCGGCATCCCGCGCGAGGCGCTCCGTGAGCTGAACCTGCTGCTGCTCGACGAGGGGCACTGCCTGCGCGACCAGGCCCTCGACATCTGCCGGGAGGCGGGGCGGGCGGACGCCCCGGTGACCACGACCGCGGCGGGACTGTCCACCCTGGTGCAGCTGGTCGCCGGCGGGCTCGGGGTCACGCTGCTGCCGCGTACCGCCGTGCGCGTCGAGACCACCCGCAGCGACCAACTCCTCACCGGCTACTTCACCGAGCCCGCCCCGACCCGCCGGATCGCCCTCGCGATGCGCACCGGCGCGGCCCGCCGCGCCGAGTACCAGGAACTGGCCGCCGCCCTCCGCGAAGCCCTGCGACCCCTGCCCGTAAGGGTGTTGGGAACCGGCAACTGACCCGCCCCCGTTCGGTCAAATGAGCGTCGGACAAAGGAAATCGAACGGCGGGAATTCTCAACTTCCGTCACCCGCAGGCAGGTAGGAAGAACCCGTCCGGAATATGCGCGCGGACTGATACACCTTCACCCCTCAGCGCTACACGTCAGTTGCGTGTACGAAAAGCCTAGGGGAGTGATGTCGGGCATTCGGGATTCCCTCGGCCGGGTCGGTCACGACCTGCTCGCGCGGGCTCTCGCGACCTGTGGGCGCGAGGAGTTCACCGGGGGACTGCGGGTGTCCGGCAGACCCGGCGGCACCTTCCATCTGCGCGGCGGACTCGTCGTGGCCGTGGAGAGTCCCGGCGCTCCGGGGCCCGAGGCGCTGCTGCTGCGCTCCGGCCGGGTCGGCGGCGAGCAATGGGCCGATCTGGTACGGGAGTCGGGCGGCACGCGCTGGCCGCTGGACGGGCTGGTCGCCCACGGGTACGCGGGCGCCGCCGAGTTGCGGATCGTGTGTGTGCTGGCCCTCCACGACGCGGCCTTCGCGGTCGTCGCCGGAGACGTCGACGACTGTGAACTCGCCCCGGACGAGCGGCCGTTCGCCCCCGTCGCGCTCGGCGAGCCCTCGTCCCGGCTGCTCCAGGACGCGGCCCGGAAGGCCGCCGCGATCGCCGCGCTGCCGTATCCCGTACGGCCCGACCGGGAACGCCCGCGGCCCCCGGCGTACGTTCTCGACGAGGCCGGACTCGGGCTGCTGCAACGGGAGTTGCTCGCCCATGTCGACGGCCGCCGTACCGCGCGCGATCTCGCGTTCCGTGCCGGGCGCGGGGTCTACCCGGTCACCGCCGAGGTCGCGCGGATGCTCGCCGAGGGGCTGCTGGAGTGCGCGGACACCCCCGTGCCGATCGCGGTCCGGGTGCCGGCCGAGGCGCCCGTCGTACGCCGTCGTGAGCAACCGGCGCCCGCGCCACCGCAGTTCACCGCACCCACCGAGCTGCCCCGGCGCAATCCGGGCGCCAGCGGTATCACCGAGACTCTCGTCCCCGAAAAGAGCGGGGCGGGCTGGAAAGGGTTCTTCCGCCTGCGGAACGGAACCTGGAAATGACCCCGATGGACACATGCGATCAGTTTTAGGGGAGTTGAGTAAGTGGATCACAAAGCCCTGACTTTGGAAATGCGCGAACTGCGGGAAAAGGTGACCGGTATCACCGACACCGCGCTTACGGCGGCCGACGGGCTGCTCATCGCGGCCGACACCGCCGACACGATCGACCCGGAGGGCCTCGCCGCGCTGGCCGCGGCCGGCCTGGGCCTGGCCCGGCGCACCGCCGAGGCCACCGGCCGCGGCACGCTGCGCCAGACGGTGACGTACGGCAGTCACGGCTGCGCCGCGACCTACGCCGTCGGCGACACCGCCCTGATGGTGGTGCTCGGCGACGAGGGGATGGACATCGACCGGCTGCACCTCGCGGCCCGGCCGACGCTCGACCGGATCGAGTCGATCCTCACGGAGAAGGCGTCAGAAGGAGTGTGAAGGGATGGCGACAAAACGTATGACCCCAGGATTCTCCGACCAGGTGATGGGCCTGGTCAAAACCCTCCGTACCGATGCCCCCGACTGTGTGGCCTCGGGTGTGGTCGACATGTCCACCGGCATGCTGCTGTCGTACGAGACCATCGACAACCACCCGCCAGAGGTCCTCGACCTGCTGGCGGGTGCGACCCTCGACCTGTTCCAGGGCCGGACGGTCGCGATGATCGAGGACGTCTTCAAAGAGCGTCGCGGGATCACCAGTGACCACCACTACTTCCAGGAGATCCTCGTCAACAGCGAGAACCTCACCCATCTGTTCGTGCGGATGACCGAGCAACAGGACGTCGTCGCCGTGGTCGTCTGCCGCAAGTCCGTCAACGTGGGCATGCTCTTCGCCCAGGTCCGGCGCGTGGTGCGGGAGTACGGACTCTGACACCGGGCGGGCGGACGGGTCGCGGACGGGCCGGGGACAGGCCCTACTCCGTGCGCAGCCCGTCCGGCCGCATCATCCGCAGCAGCGGCGGCAGGCTCAGCAGGGTCACCCCCAGGACCACCCCCGCGCCGATTCCGGTCATGGCCAGCACGCTCGACCAGTCGATCCGGATCGCCGTGGCGCTCATCTTCAGCAGCACCGCGCCCAGGGTCAGCCCCACCACCGTGGCCAGCACCAGGCCGAGGCCGATCGGGATCGCCGTCTGCCACAGCACCGACAGACTCAGCGTGCGCCGCCGGGTGCCGAAGGCGACCAGCGCCGACAGCAGCTTCCTGCGCTCCCGCAACTGCTCCAGCTGCGACACCAGCAGACTCGCCCCGATGAGGAGCAGGACGCAGGTGGCGCCGACGAACAGCCCGGTGCGGATCGAACGGAACTGCGGCGACACGTCGTTGCTCGCCAGGGTGAACACGTCCGCCAGCGGGTCCATCGTCGCGGCGGTGTTCCGTACGTGGTCGGTCGCGTCCGCCACCGACGGGTCGAGCGTGACGAACACCTTCTGCTCCAGGCCCTTCACCGCGCTCGCGGGCAGCGCGCCGGAGGTGATCAGCAGCCCGTCGCGCGCGTAGCCGGTCGGGTCCTCGCGCGGGGTCGCCGTCTTCACCCCGGCCGGTACCTTCCAGGTGGCCGGGGTGGCCGGGGTCTGGTCGTACGACGGGTCGAAGTACACCGTTCTGCCGGCCCTGGACAGCCGCTTCGTCATGGCGACGGTCCCGCTGTCGGTGCTGGTGATCCGGAAGACGTCACCGTCGCGGCAGGCGGTCAGGTGGGCCACCGCGCGCAGTTGGGCGCAGCTGCCGACGGTCACTCCCAGCTCGTCGTTCGGGTTCTTCGCCCGGTCGCCGACCGTGGTCTGCGAGATGGCCGACGTACCGCTCACGCCCTTGGTCCCCGCGATGTTCCGGTCGGCGTCTGCCAGCGAGGTACCGCTGCCGATGGAGACCTCCATCTGGGCCCGGTTCAGATCGTTGCCGGTCGGCTTGGTGTAGCTGCCCTGGACGCCGGAGAACAGCATCTGCAGGGCGATCGCCCCGGCCACCGCGACCGCGATGCCGTTGACCATCCGGGCGGCCGTACCACTGCTCAACTGGAGCCTGCGGACGGCGAGTTGCCAGGACACCGAGCCGGAGTTCAGCCGCGCCACGGTGGCCTCGACGACCCAGGGCAGCAGCGCGGTGACGCCGACGAGCAGCAGGACCGTGCCGCCGGTCACCAGATACTGGTTGAAGTTCCCGTTGGAGTCGCCCTTGCCCATCATCGGGTAGAGCATCGCGAGGCCGGCCAGCGGCAGCAGCAGCCGCCACCACAGCCGGCGCCGCGGCGGCTTCGCCTTGCGGACCACACCGAGCGGCTCGATGACGACCCCGCGCAGCGCGAGCAGTGTCACCAGCACGGCCGCGGCCGGTACGGCGACGGCGACGAGCAGGGCGAGCGCGGGCGACGGGTTGAGGTCGCTGGGGTACAGGCTGATGTCCCGCACGTCCAGCAGGGACGCCAACTGCCGCCCGACCAGGAAGAATCCGGTGCCGAAGACGAGCCCGAGGAGCGCCCCCGCGAGCGCCTCGCCGCCCGCGATCCGGCGGGCCATCCGCCCGTCGGCGCCGACCAGCCGCAGGGCCGCGAGCCGCCGGTCCCGGCGCTCGCCGCCGAAGCGTACGGCCGCCGCGATGAACACCGCGACCGGCAGCAGCAGCACGACGAACACGATCAGGATCAGCAGGAGCAGCACCGGGTCCAGCTTGTCCGGCTGGTTGCCCGGGGAGGGCCCGTAGTAGTTGATGCGCTCGACGCTGCCGCCGGACTGACGCCCTTCCAGTCCCTTACCGCCCGCGTAGTAGGCGAGTTCGGCGGGCCCGATGAGTCCCCGGTCCGCGATGGTGCCGGCGATCCGGTAGGGCAGCCGCTCGCGCAGCAGCTTCCCGGAGTCCGACCTCAGCAGCTTGTCCAGCGCGGGGGAGACGACCATGTCGCCCACCGCGGGGAACGTCGCGACCCCTGGCGGCAACGGTGCCTTGGTGCCCTCGGGCTCCAGCAGCCGGCCGCGGATGTCCTTGGCGCGGAACGTGGTGTCCGTGTCCGCGACGACGACGGTGTTGTCCGCCTTCGGCAGCAGCTTCCCGCTGTACGTGAAGTCCATCCGGGCGTTGCCGCGCGCGTCCCGCTCGGACAGCGCGTTCGGCAGTGCGGTGGTGAGCAGCAGCAGCGCCACCCCGAGCCCGACGCCGACGGCCGTCAGTACGGCCCGCACCCAGCCCTCACGCCCGCCGCCGAAGGCGAACCGCACCCCCATGGCCAGATCGGCCGACCACTGACGCACGTTCATACGACGCGCTCCATGTCCCTGGACTTGCCGTCCCGTACGACGATCTCGCGGTCCGAGTACGCGGCCACCCGCGCCTCGTGCGTGACCAGCACGACGGCCGCGTTCGTGGACCGGGCCGCCTCGGTGAGCAGCTCCATCACCCGCTCGCCGTTGAGCGAGTCGAGCGCGCCGGTCGGCTCGTCGGCGAACAGCACCCGCGGGCTGGTGACCAGCGAGCGGGCGACGGCGACGCGCTGCCCCTGCCCGCCGGAGACCTCACCGGGCCGCTTCTTGGCGAGGTCGTCGACCTCAAGCCGCTCCATCCAGCTCAGCGCGGCGCGCTCGGCCTCCTTGCGGTGCGTGCCGTTCAGCCGCAGCGGCAGGGCCACGTTCTCGACGCAGGTCAGCTCCGGCACCAACTGGCCGAACTGGAACACGAACCCGAACTCCGAGCGGCGCAGCGCACTGCGCTGGGCGTCGCTCATGGTCGCCATCTCCTGCCCGTTGTACGTGATCGAGCCCGAGTCGGGCGGCACGATCCCGGCGAGACAGTGCAGCAGCGTCGACTTCCCCGACCCGGAGGGCCCCATCAGGGCGACGACCTCGCCGGGATGGATGGAGAACTCCGCGCCGTCCAGCGCGGTCGTCGGCCCGTAGGCCTTGCGCAGCTCCTGGGCCGCGAGCAGGGAACCGGCGGGATGTGTCGTCACTTGGCCACCACCTCGGCGAGTTTGTCGAGGCGCGCGGCGGTGAGCTCCAGCCACCGCAGGTCGGCCTCCAGATGGAAGAGGGCGTGGTCGCAGATCAGCTGATCCGCGAGATCGCCCTTGCGCTTGCGGTCGGTCAGGATCCGCATGCTGCGCAGATGCTCGGAGCGCTGCACGTCGAGGATCTCGGCCGCGTTCCGGTGGGTCAGCAGCGCGAGGACGACCTTGGTGTAGAGGGCCGACTGCAGATACGGCTCGGGCTTCTCCGGCGTCGCGAGCCACTTCTGTACGTCGGTGATCCCGGCGTCGGTGATCGCGTACCGCTTGCGCTCGGGACCGCCGCCCGCCTCTATCCCGTCGACCTCGACGAGACCGTTCTTCAGCAGGCGGGACATCGTCGAGTAGACCTGGCCGTAGTGCAGCGGCCGGTCGTGACCGAACTTCTCGTCGAAGGCCCGCTTCAGGTCGTAACCGTGACGCGGGCCGGACTCCAGGAGCCCCAGAAGGGTGTGACCGATGGACATGCGGAGCACTCTACACACGGGGTATACCCGGTGTGTATACGCACGGTGTGTAGATCATGGCGGGGGGTACTGCCGTGCAGGTGGGAGCCGATTGTCACGGTTCTGTCATTGAGGTGGCGCGGGTGGCCGACCGCGACGGGGGATGGGGCCCGCCTCACCGGGCAGCCGTCCCGCCTCCGCCAACGCCCTGCGCAGCAGGAACTCGATCTGCGCGTTCGCGGACCGGAGTTCGTCCCCGGCCCACCGTGCGATCGCCTCGTACACCGCAGGGTCCAGCCGCAGCAGCACCTGCTTGCGCTGCTGCGGCCGGCGCTTCGCCTCGGAGGCCTCGGAAGGTTCGGTCACTGGTACAGGGTGCCCGTGTTCAGCACGGGCTGCGGCGCCCGGTCCCCGCAGAGCACCACGAGGAGGTTGGAGACCATGGCCGCCTTCCGTTCGTTGTCCAGCTCCACGATGTCCTGCTCGGTGATCCGGGCCAGTGCCGCCTCGACCATGCCCACCGCGCCGTCGACGATCTGCCGCCGGGCCGCGACGACCGCCCCGGCCTGCTGCCGCTGGAGCATCGCCGAGGCGATCTCGGGCGCGTACGCGAGATGCGTGAAGCGGGACTCGATGATCTGGACACCGGCCGCCTCGACCCGGGCGCTCAGTTCGACGGCGAGCTTCTCGGTGATCTCCTCGGCGTTCCCGCGCAGCGAGAGCCCGCCCTCGTCGTGGGCGTCGTAGGGATACTCGATGGCGATGTGCCGTACGGCCGTCTCGGTCTGGGTGGCGACGAACTCGGTGTAGTCGTCGACCTCGAAGGTGGCCTGCGCGGTGTCGCGGACCTTCCAGACCACGACCGCGGCGAGCTCGATCGGGTTGCCGTAGGCGTCGTTGACCTTGAGGGCCGCGGTCTCGTGGTTGCGGACGCGGGTCGAGATCTTCGTGCGCGAGGTGAACGGGTTCACCCAGCGCAGCCCGTCCCGCCGGATCGTCCCCTGGTACCGCCCGAAGAGCTGCACGACCCGCGCCTCGCCCGGCGCCACCGTGTTGAGCCCGCTCATCGCGGTCACGGAGGCGAGGAAGAGAAGGATGCCGCCGATGATCAGGGCGGCCTTGCCGCCGGCACCGTCGACCGCGGTGGCGGTGATGATCAGGCCGACGGAGACCAGCACTCCGGCCAGCCCCAGAATCAGCGCGAGTCCGCCGCCGATGCTGTGCGCGGTGAATTCCCGTACGCGTGGGGCGGGCATGTCCGGTACGTCTGCGGGTACTTCGGTGGTCATGGTGTTCCCCCGTAGCTTGGTTGAATCAAAGTGATATCACTTTACCCGGGTACGGCAACCCTCAACCCCTCTCGTACGTCGGTTCCATAAGGACGGGTGCTGATTGTCACGTCCGTAATGGACCGGATCGACAGCCCTTTGTCACAACTCCTGGTGTTAGCTTTCTGAGCTGACTTGACGGGCGAACCTGTGTGACACCAGAGCACAAGAGAGCGAAGCGGAGCGGAACGGACTCATGGGACGAGCGGAAGAGAGACGAGCGCGCCAACGCGGTGGCCACCGCGCGGCGCCCAAGACCCGCCGCTCGTCGGGGGCGGACGGCGCGGGCGCGACAGAAGGCAAGAGCGCCAAGGACGGCAAGAGCTTCATACGCAGGCTCTTCACCTGGAAGAAGATCCTCGGCACGTTCCTCGGTTTCTGCCTGCTCGGGATCGGCGCGTTCATCGTGCTCTACATGATGATCAGCATCCCCGCGGGCAACGCCGACGCGAAGCTGCAGAGCAACGTCTACAAGTACAGCGACGGCTCGATCCTGACCCGCAAGGGCGATGTGAACCGCGAGAACGTCGACCTCTCACAGGTCCCCAAGGCCGTCCAGGAGACATTCGTCGCCGCCGAGAACAAGACGTTCTACAGCGACGCCGGCGTCGACCTCAAGGGCACCGCCCGCGGTCTGCTCAACACGCTGTCCGGCAAGGGCGCGCAGGGCGGTTCGACGATCACCCAGCAGTACGTCAAGAACTACTACCTGACGCAGGACCAGACCGTCACGCGCAAGCTGAAGGAAATGGTCATCTCGCTGAAGCTGGACCGCGAGAAGTCCAAGGACTACATCCTCGCCGGGTACATCAACACCAGTTACTACGGCCGCGGCGCCTACGGCATCCAGGCCGCGGCCCAGGCCTACTACCGGGTCGACGCCAAGGACCTCTCGGTCGAGCAGGGCGCCTATCTCGCCGCACTGCTCCAGGCGCCGAACCAGTACGACTGGGCGATCGCGACCGACACCGGCAAGAAGCTGGTGCAGGCGCGCTGGAACTACGTCCTGGACAACATGGTCGGGCAGGACTGGCTGAGCTCCACCAAGCGCGAGGCCATGACGTTCCCGGTCCCCAAGGCACCCAAGGCCGAGGCCGGAATGGCGGGCCAGACCGGTTACATGGTGACCGCCGCCAACGAGGCCCTGGAGAAGCAGCTGATCGCCTCGGGGCAGGCTGCCAACACCAAGGACGCCGAGACGCTGGTCAGCGCGGGCGGCTGGACGATCACGCTCAACATCGACAAGAAGAAGCAGGCCCAGCTGCAGAAGTCGGTCAAGTCCCAGCTGACCAGCAAGCTCGACGCCAAGAAGCGCAAGGTCGACGGCAACGTCCAGCCCGGCGCGGTGTCGGTGAACCCGAAGACGGGCGCGGTCGTGGCGATGTACGGCGGCGCGGACTATCTGAAGCACTTCACGAACAACGCGACCCGCAGCGACTACCAGCCCGCCTCCACCTTCAAGCCGGTGATCCTGGCCGCGGCCCTGGCCGACGAGGCCAAGACGCAGTCGGGCAAGACGATCACCACCAACACGCTCTACGACGGCACCAGCAAGCGCCCGGTCGTGGGCAGCGACATCGGGTTCGCGCCGGAGAACGAGGACGACCAGAGCTACGGCAAGGTCACCGTCCAGACGGCGATGAACAAGTCGATCAACTCGGTCTTCGCGCAGCTCGGTGTCGACGTCGGCATGGACAAGGTCCTGAAGACCGCGGGCGAACTGGGCATGGACACCGGCGACTTGAAGGCCGTACCGGCGCAGACCCTCGGCACCATGGGCGCGAGCCCGATGGAGATGGCCGGTGTCTACGCCACCTTCGACAACCACGGCAAGAAGGTCACCCCGGCCCTCATCAAGTCGGTCGCGCACAACACGCGCACGGTCACCATGCCGAACCCGATCGGCGCCCAGGTCATCCCGCGGGAGGCCGCCGACACGGTGTCCTCGGTGTTGACCGGTGTGGTCGACGACGGTACGGCGAAGGTGTCGGTGGCCGAGAACAGCAAGCGCGACGGGCAGCAGGTCGCGGGCAAGACGGGTACCTCCGACAACAACAAGTCGGCCTGGTTCACCGGTTACACGCCCGACCTGGTCACCTCGGTGGGCCTGTTCGGTGAGGGAGCGCCCGGGACCAGCAAGGCGAGCCAGCAGGTCCCGCTGACCGGTGCGACCGGCCTGATCACCGCGGGCGCCGGCCGTATCAACGGTGGTGGTTACCCGGCGCAGATCTGGGCGACGTACATGTTCGGAGTGACCAAGGCGAACGGCAAGTTCGACCTGGACACCGACCAGGGCGCGGCGGTCGAGCCGGACTTCACGCCGACGGCGACCCCAACCCCGTCGCCGACGCCGTCCCCGACCCCGACGACCAAGTCGCCGTCGCCGACCCCGTCGACGGAGTCACCCACGCCGACGCCGACGCCGACCCCGACCCCGACGCCGACCCCGACGCCGACGATCAGTCCGCCGGTGACACCGAGCGACGACAACACGGACAACCCGTTCGACCAGCTCGACCAGTAGCCAGGTCACACGGAGAGAGGGCGCCCGGCACTTCGCCGGGCGCCCTCTCTCGTACCGCTGGGTGAACTCCCGTACCGCTACTCGAAGTTCGCGGCGATCCGGTCGCCGAGTTCCTTGTCCACGTTCTGCCAGTAGCGCAGGGCGCGGTCGAGGACCGAGCGGGAGACGTCGGCCTTCAGGTGGCCGGTGATGTTCGCGACGAGGCGGTCACGGGCCGCGTCGTCGAGGACCTCGCGGACCATGGTGCCCGCCTGGCCCCAGTCGTCGTCCTCGCTGTGCAACTTCGTTGCCTCACGCACCAGTTCACCCGCGGTCTGCCAGCTCGCCGGGTCGCCGAACTGGCCGTAGTCCGCCGCCGGTCCGCCGTAGGAGTTCGGTGCGTACGGCCGCGCCGCGTTGGACGCCTCGTACCGCATCGGGCCGTCCTTGGCGTACGAGTTGACCGGGGAGTGCGGCCGATTGGGCGGCAGCTGGGCGTAGTTGGGGCCGATCCGGTACCGGTGGGTATCCGGGTACGAGAACAGCCGGCCCAGCAGCATCTTGTCCGGGGAGGGGCCGATGCCCGGGACCAGGTTCGAGGGCTCGAAGGCGGCCTGCTCGATGTGGACGAAGTAGTCGTCCGGGTTCCGGTTCAGGGTCATGCGGCCGACGTCGATCAGCGGGTAGTCCCCGTGCGGCCAGACCTTCGTCAGGTCGAAGGGGTTGAAGCGGTAGTCCGCCGCGTCCTCGAACGGCATGATCTGGACCTTCAGGCTCCAGCTCGGCGCGTTCCCGGACTCGATCGACTCGTGCAGGTCGCGGCGGTGCTTGTCGCCGTCCGACCCGGCCAGCTCGTCGGCCTCGGCCTGCGTGAGGTACTCGACGCCCTGGTCTGTCTTGAAGTGGTACTTCACCCAGAACCGCTCACCGGCGCCGTTGATCCACATGTAGGTGTGGGAGCTGTAGCCGTTCATGTGGCGGTACGTCTTCGGGATGCCCCGGTCGCCCATCAGCCAGGTCACCTGGTGTGCCGACTCGGGAGAGAGGGTCCAGAAGTCCCACTGCATGTCGTTGCTGCGCAGCCCGGTCGCCGGGTGGCGCTTCTGCGAGCGGATGAAGTCCTGGAACTTGATCGTGTCACGGACGAAGAAGACCGGAGTGTTGTTGCCCACCATGTCGTAATTGCCGTGCTCGGTATAGAACTTGAGCGCGAAGCCGCGGGGGTCCCGCCAGGTGTCGGGCGAGCCCTGCTCACCGGCGACGGTGGAGAATCGCGCCAGCATCTCGGTGCGTCTGCCCGGCTGGAAGAGGTCGGCCCGGGTGAACTGGCTGACGTCGTTGGTGACTTCGAAGAAGCCGTACGCGCCGCTGCCCTTGGCGTGCACCACCCGCTCGGGGACCCGTTCCCGGTTGAACTGGGCCATCTTCTCGATGAGGTAGTGGTCCTGGAGCAGGATCGGGCCGTCGGGGCCGACGGTGAGCGAGTGTTCGTCGCTCTCCACCGGGATGCCGGCGTTGTTCGTGGTGTACGGAGTGTGCTGGGGTGCCTGCGTCACGAGCGTCCTCCTGTTCGGAAGAAAGTAGGTCGCTTTCGCTTCGCGTACCCCAGCAGTCAACTCCGACGCCGGTATGTCGGCAACTTTTGGACGATGTCTAATTCCGGTTCAGTTCGAACCAGACCACCTTCCCGGTGCTCAGCCGCGTGGCTCCCCACCGACGGGCCAGTCTGTTGACCAGATACAGCCCGCGCCCACCCTCGTCCGTGGCCCGCGCCTGCCGCAGCCGCGGCAGCTGGGGCACGTCGTCCCCGACCTCGCAGCGCAGCACGTCGGTCCGCAGCAGACGCAGGGTGACCGGGCGCGAGGCGTACCGCACGGCGTTGGTCACGACCTCGCTGACCAGCAGCTCGACGGAGTCGGTCATGTCCTCCATGCCCCAGCGGGCCAGCGCGCGCCGGGCCAGCCGGCGGGCCTGGCCGGGGGCCGAGTCCTCCGGGTCGAGGAACCAGTACGCCACGTCGCTGGGCGCGATCCCGTCGAAGCGGGCGGCGAGCAGCGCGATGTCGTCGTCCCGGTCACCCGGGCCGAGCATGTCGAGCACCTCGTCGCACAGGGCTTCCAGGGGCGGCGGATGATCGGGTCCGGTGAGCTGCGCGACCGCGGCGAGCTTCTCGCGCAGCTGCTCTATCCCGGTCCACACGTCCCGCAGCCGCGACTCGACCAGCCCGTCCGTGTAGAGGAGCAGCGTCGCTCCCGCCGGGGCGTCCAGCTCCACGGCCTCGAAGTCGACCCCGCCGACGCCGATCGGGGCGCCGGGCGGCACCCGCAGGACCTCGGCCCGGCCGCCCAGGTGCAGCAGCACCGGCGGCGGATGCCCCGCGTTGGCGATGGTGATGCGGTGCGAGACCGGGTCGTAGACCGCGTAGAGGCAGGTCGCCATGCGGTCGGTGCCCAGCCGCTGGGCCTGTTCGTCGAGGTGGTGCAGGACCTCCTGCGGGGGCAGGTCGAGACCGGCCAACGTCTGCGCGGTGGTGCGGAGTTGGCCCATGATCGCGGCCGAGGTCATGGAGTGGCCCATGACGTCGCCGACGACCAGGGCGACCCGGCTGCCGGGCAGCGGGATCGCGTCGTACCAGTCGCCGCCGACGCGTGCCGTCTCGGCGGCGGGCAGATACCGGGACGCCAGCCGGACGCCGGTGGGGCGCGGGAGGGTCTCCGGGAGCATGGTGCGCTGCAGCTCGTCGGCGATGTACGCCTCACGGCCGTAGAGCACGGCCTTGTCGATGCCCAGCGCGCTGTGGGTGGCGAGTTGGGCGGCGACGAGGAGGTCGTCGGCCTCGAAGGCCATGCGCTCGGGGCGGCGCAGGAAGAGCGCGGCGCCGATCACCCGGCGCCGGCCGCGCAGCGGCGCGAGGATCGCGCGCTGACCGGCGGGGACGATCAACTCGCCGCCCTCGCCGAGGAGTTCCGGCAGCGCGGCACGGGCGGCGGGCGAGTCCGCGAAGACCGGACGTACGCCCCGGAGCACCTCGTTGAGTGCGCCGCCGGGCCGTACCTCGCACAACTCGGCGGTGACCGCGGACAGTTCGGAGGGCTGCTCCGGCTGTATCGCGGGCATGAAGCCGTTCTCCGTGTCCCGCTCCTCCGGGATGCGGTCGGTACGGCGCAGGCGCAGCACGACGGGACCCGTGGGCCGCTCGTCGCCCACGGGCAGCGGGTCGCGCAGGTAGACCAGGATCGCGTCCGAGAACGTCGGCACGGTCGCCCGGCACAGGCCCATGACGATCTCGTCGAGGTCGATGCCGCGGGCGATCCGCCGGGTCGCGGCGCCCACGAAGCGCAGCCGGTCCCCGTCCCGCCGCATCGGCATGGGACCGCCGGGCGGCAGCCCCTGTCCCGTACGGCGCTCCTTGGCGGCGGCGTCGGATACCTCGCCGACGCCCGGCTGGGCCGGGATGCCGTCGGGCGAAGGGCGCGGGCGGTGGGCGTCGGGTTCGGCGGCCGAGGGCTGGGAGTGCTCGGAGCCACCTGCGGTGTCAGGCTTCACAGGGGTACCTGCCGGGTCCTTCCCCTTGGCGCGGGACGTGCTCGTACCCGGCGCCGAAGGCGGCTCGCCGGTGCGTGCCTGTGCCGGTAAGCCGGCTCCACCGGACGGCCTGGACGGCGTCGAGGTGTGCAGGAGCGCCCCGCGGGGGTCTGCGGGGTCGGCGCCGCTCGGGCGCTCGAACGAGGTGGGGTGCTCCGTCACGCGTGTCGAATCCGTCCGTCCGGGACCGCACGCGGTACGTGCGGATCGTCCCGCTGAAATGCCGATACCCGGAATACGTGCCCCAGGAACGGAATTCCCGCGTGGTCAGAGGCTGTTCCTGTGCCACCGGCGGACCGGCGGCTCGAACCGCTGTCGCCCTGATACCCCTCGCTCACGTCCTGCCGCCCCTCGGTGACGTCTGGTCAGTCCCGGTACATGCCCCGGGAGTTGTGCGGTGCCCTTGCGGAGGACGATCCTACGGTTGCGCACCGGGGGCGCATCAAGGGTCTCATGTGGACATGTGCGCGGGGGTGCGGTCCCAGTCCTCCGGAAGTGAAGGTACAGCCCAGGACGGATCCGGGCGCCAGTGCTGCCAGCCGTCCGCGAACGGAGACCCCCACGAGCGGATCGTCTCGATCGCCGACCAGCCCGCTTCCCTTACCCGCTCGGCGAGTTGGAGATCCATGAGACCGTCCCGCTGGGCCTGCGCGAACTCGTCCTCGTCGAGCCAGTGCCAACTGCGGTCCGGGTGGACGGAGATGTCCAGGAAGTGATCCACGGAGTCGACCCCGCCGTCCCAACGGACGTGCGGTTCCTCAAGGTTCACGTACCAGTTCTTGAACTGCCATCCGGGTTCCCAGAAGAGCCACACCGACCAGGGCTCACCGGGCCGTGCCAGCTTCAGCACACCGGTGCCGAACCAGTGGTCGCGCAGGACCGTGCGCGGCTTCGTGTACCGGGTCTCCAGCGGCTCCCCGTGCACCGACGTACCGTCCGCGAGCACCGGCCGCACGCACTCGGTGCCGGGCGCCATCCAGACCGCGAGCAGCTCCTCGTCGTCCCGGACGACCGTGACGGGGCGGGCGATGTGGAAGCGCGGTCCGGCGTTCTCCCGGTAGCGCCACAGGATCTGATCCCCGGGCGCCCAGAAGGCCGTAGACGTACCCGCTTCCACCGCTCGTACCGCTCCACCGTCTGTCATGAAGAGATATTAGGTGCCCCGGGCATACGACGCTGCGGTGCGCGTCACGGTTCACGCCAGGGCGACAATTGGTTACGGACGCGTCATCCGCAGGACATCGAGGGCCTCGTCGAGCTGCACGACGGTCAGGTCGCCGCGCTCCACATAGCCGTTCTCCAGCACGACCTGGCGGATCGTCTTCCGTTCCGCCAGTGCCTTCTTGGCGACCTTGGCGGCCTCCTCGTACCCGATGTACTTGTTGAGCGGAGTGACCACGGACGGCGAGGACTCGGCGTATTCACGCGCCCGCTCCCGGTGCGCGACGATCCCCTCGACGGTCCGGTCGGCGAGCAGCCGCGAGACGTTGGCGAGCAGCCGGATCGACTCAAGAACATTCTTGGCGATCACGGGAAGCATCACATTGAGCTCGAAGTTGCCCGCGGCCCCGGCGGTGGCGACGGTCGCGTCATTGCCGACGACCTGCGCGGCGACCATCAGCACGGCCTCCGGAATCACCGGGTTGACCTTGCCGGGCATGATCGAGGACCCCGGCTGCAGATCGGGCAGCGAGATCTCCGACAGCCCGGTGCGCGGCCCGGACGCCATCCACCGCAGATCGTTGGCGATCTTCGTCAGTCCTACGGCGATGGTCCGCAACTGCCCGCTGGTCTCGACGATCCCGTCCCGCGCGCCCTGTGCCTCGAAGTGGTCCCGCGCCTCGGTCAACGGCAGCCCGGTGACCAGCGCGACCTCGGCGATCACGGCCGCGGAGAACCCGGGCGGGGTGTTGATCCCGGTCCCGACGGCGGTCCCGCCGAGAGGCAGCTCGGCGAGCCGCGGCAGCGAGGCCTCCAGCCGCTCGACGCCGTAGCGCACCTGCGCCGCGTACCCGCCGAACTCCTGCCCCAGCGTCACCGGCGTGGCGTCCATGAGGTGGGTCCGCCCGGACTTCACCACATCGGCGAACTCGATGGACTTGCGCGACAGCGCGCCCGCGAGATGCTCCAGCGCGGGGATCAGGTCATGGATCACGGCACCGGTGGCCGCGATGTGGATGGAGGACGGGAACACGTCGTTGGACGACTGCGAGGCGTTGACGTGGTCGTTCGGGTGGACGTCCTTGCCGAGCCGCTCGGTCGCGAGGGTGGCGATCACCTCGTTGGTGTTCATGTTGGACGAGGTCCCGGACCCGGTCTGGAACACGTCGATCGGGAAGTGCTCGTCCCACTTCCCGCCGGCCACCTCACGGGCGGCCTCCCGGATCGCCTCCGCGATGTCCTTGTCGAGTACGCCCAGTTCGGCGTTCACCTTCGCGGCGGCACCCTTGATCTGTGCGAGCGCCTCGATGTGGGCGCGCTCGATGCGCTGACCCGAGATCGGGAAGTTCTCCACCGCCCGCTGGGTCTGCGCTCGCCACTTCGCGTCGACCGGGACCCGCACCTCCCCCATCGAATCGTGCTCGATACGGAACGGACCCACTGTCTGACCGTCGGCCATCGCCGATCACCTCCTGTGGGGCACAGCATCGCGGACACGTCCCGTGTTCCCACCTCAGCGGAGGGAAACGGAGTGTCCCGGCCCGGGCCGTGTCCGACCCGGCGCTCAGTGGACGGGCCCGGTGCACACCGGCTGCCCGCCCACCTCGGCGCAGGCCTGTGCCCCGCGCGGGTCGGCGGCGGCCAGCATCGGGCTGCTGTAGCCGTCCGAGCGGTGGCCCGGGTACTCGGCGGACAGCTCGTCCTGCCCCGCCCTGATGGAGATCTCCCGCGACCCGGCGACCCGGGTGCGCACTTCCGACCAGACGGTGGCGCAGGACGGCGAGTACCGCAGCCGCACGACCTGACTGGCCCGGGTCACGACGCTCTCCGTACGGGCGTCCCGCGCGCAGGTCTCGGAGGACGGCAGCGCCCCCTGGCAGCCACTGCCCCGGCAGGAGGCGACCGCGTGATCGAGGACGCCGGCGGCACCGGCGGTGACCGCGACCGTGGTGGCCATCGCGGCGAGGGCGACGAGCGCGCGGGTCGGCGGCCGGAGGCGGAACCGGCGGGACCGTACGGACGGGACGGGGGCCGGGGCCGGAACCCGCGGCGGGGGAGGCGCGGGCCGGGACTGCTCCCGGGCCGCCGTGTCCCACAGGGAGAGCAGCGCCCCGGGTTCGGCGTGCGCGAGCCGGGCGAGGGCCTCGACGGCCGCCCGGGGCGGGAGTTGGTCGCCGTTGAGGTAGCGGTGCCAGGTCGACTTGCTGAACGGGGTGACGGAGGCCAGCGCGGCCAGGCTCAGCCCGGTCCGCCGCTTGAGGAGCCGGAGCCGTTCCGTCAGGAGCGGCCCCGCGTCGTCGTAAGGGCCGGACAGGGGCTGCTGCTGCCCGACCGTCACGTGGCTTTCCATCGAACTCCCTGTTCCCTGTTCCCCGTTGCCTCGCCGTACCGGGGCGACCGCGGTGATCCGTTCCCGGGGGAGGTGCGGGGTCACACCCGGATCGCCCGAATATGCCGGAATATGAAGGGGTGTTGACCTGGCGCCACCCGACGGGACGCATGGGACTGTCCCGTCGGGTGGCGCCGTGGGTCAGACGTGGGTCAGGCGAGGGTCAGCACCAGCGGACGGCGCTGTGGTTGTGGACGTAGTGCGCGGAGACGTAGCCCTCGTGGTGCGGGAGCTTGTACCAGCGGTGGTTGCCGAAGACGTCCGACCCGCGCGTCTCGCAGACGATGGGCAGCGCCCGCCCGACCGGCCGCGTGCCGACGACCCGGTAGCCGGTGCCGGGGCCGGAGCGGACGTTCAGGTGCCGGTAGTGGTGGGTCGCGACCCGGCCCCAGGCGGGGGCGGTGACGTGGTGCCGGGCGGGGTTCGCCGGGTGGGCGGCCGGGGCGGCGACGGCCGTCACGGGGAAGAGGGCGACGGCTGCGATCGCGGCGACGAGACCGTTGCGCAGAGTGCGTCGGATCATGGGGGGTTCCTCCGAGTGGACCGGGGACCACGGGCTGTGATCCAGTCAGTTCGGAGCTTTTCCGGCAAACCGGGCGAAGATGCCGTCCCGTGTGTCCCTGGGACGAATTGGGACGGGCCGGGGCGGGATCAGTCAGCCCGTCCGGCGTTCGAGGACGAGGCCCCTTCAGGGCCGATGGGGGTCCAGGGGGCGGAGCCCCCTGGCGGGGTGGAAGGGGCAGCGCCCCTGGTGATGGGACGGGTAGGGGCGGCGGGGGCGAGCCGCATCCATCAGCGGCCCCGCCGCGGGCCCTACGCCAGCCCAGGCCCCCGCACCGGAATGTGCGTGAACGTAGGCTCCGGCGCCGGGTTCTGGAAGAAGTCGTTGCCCTTGTCGTCGACCACGACGAACGCCGGGAAGTCCTCGACCTCGATCCTCCAGACCGCCTCCATGCCGAGCTCCTCGTACTCGACGACCTCGACCTTCTTGATGCAGTCCTGGGCGAGCCGGGCCGCGGGCCCACCGATCGACCCGAGGTAGAAGCCGCCGTGCGCGTCACACGCGTCGGTGACCTGTTTGCTCCGGTTCCCCTTGGCCAGCATCACCTTGGACCCGCCCGCCGCCTGGAACTGCTCGACGTACGAGTCCATGCGCCCGGCGGTCGTAGGCCCGAAGGACCCGGACGCGTAGCCCTCGGGGGTCTTCGCGGGCCCGGCGTAGTACACCGGGTGGTCCTTCAGGTACTGCGGCATCTCCTCCCCCGCGTCCAGCCGCTCCTTGATCTTGGCGTGCGCGATGTCACGCGCCACGACGAGCGGCCCGGAGAGCGAAAGCCGGGTCTTCACCGGGTACTTGGTCAGCTCGGCGAGGATGTCGTCCATCGGCTGGTTGAGGTCGACGCGGACGACATCGCCCTCTTCGAGATGCTCGTCGGTCGTCTCCGGCAGGAACCGCGCCGGGTCGGTCTCCAGCTGCTCCAGGAACACACCCTCGGCGGTGATCTTCGCGACGGCCTGCCGGTCGGCGGAGCAGGACACGGCGATGGCGACGGGGCAGGAGGCACCGTGCCGGGGCAGCCGCACGACTCGCACGTCGTGGCAGAAGTACTTGCCGCCGAACTGCGCCCCGATCCCGATCCGCTGCGTCAGCTCGAAGACCTTCTGCTCCAGGTCCTTGTCCCGGAACCCGTGCCCCAACTCCGAACCCTCGGCCGGGATCTCGTCCAGGTAGTGCGCCGAGGCGTACTTCGCGGTCTTCAGCGCGTACTCGGCGCTCGTACCGCCGACCACGATCGCCAGGTGGTACGGCGGGCAGGCGGCCGTCCCCAGCGAACGGATCTTCTCCTCCAGGAACTTCATCATGGAGCCCTCGTTCAGGACCGCCTTCGTCTCCTGGTAGAGGAACGACTTGTTGGCCGAGCCGCCGCCCTTCGCCATGAACAGGAACTTGTAGGCGCCGCCGTCGGTCGCGTACAGCTCGATCTGGGCGGGCAGGTTCGATCCGGTGTTCTTCTCGTCCCACATGGTCAGCGGGGCCATCTGCGAGTACCGCAGATTGAGGTTGAGGTAGGCGTCGTAGATGCCGCGCGACAGGGCCGACTCGTCCTCACCTTCGGTGAGGACGTTCTGTCCGCGCTTCCCCATGACGATCGCCGTACCGGTGTCCTGGCACATGGGCAGCACGCCGGCGGCGGCGATGTTCGCGTTCTTCAGGAGGTCCAGCGCCACGAACTTGTCGTTGTTCGACGCCTCGGGGTCGTCGATGATCCGGCGCAGCTGCGCGAGGTGGGCGGGCCGCAGGTAGTGCTGGATGTCGTGGATCGCCTCGGCGGCGAGCTTGCGCAGCGCCTCGGGCCCGACCTTGAGGAACGTCCGCCCGTCGGCCTCGAAGGTGGAGACACCCTCGGAGGTCACCAGCCGGTACGGGGTGGTGTCCTCTCCCATAGGGAGCAGATCGGTGTACGCGAACTCAGGCATGTCGCCCATTCCTCACTCGACAGACAGCGCGGCCGGCCTCCATTGGCAGGCGTCACCAGCGTAGAACCTGCCACTGACACCGGGCTTGTGAGGTAAGGCTCAGTTGTTCCGGGCGTTCGCCGCCGCGCCAACGTTGTCCACACCCCTAGTCGCGATCTATCGCGTTTCGGTACGCTGCTGCCGTGGATTTTCAGAAGCAGCCCGCATCCGCGCCCACGGCCCCGCAGCCCGCGCCCGCCGCGACCCAGCTGCGCGCCTCGGACGCCGACCGTGACCGCATCGCCGACATCCTGCGCGAGGCCCTGGCCGAGGGGCGCCTGGACGCGGAGGAGCACGCCGAGCGGGTCGAGGGGGTGCTGAGCGCCAAGACGGTCGGCGAGCTGGAGGTCTTCATCCAGGATCTGCCGGCCGCCCATGGCCGCCGGGCGACGACCCCGTCGTACAGCCCCGCTCCGAACCGCCCGACGGAGGGCGCGATCCCGGCCGAGGCCGACGAGCACGTGGTGGCGGTGTTCAGCGCCGCGATGCGCAAGGGCCGCTGGCGCGCGGGCCGCCGGATGCACGCGTACGCCGTGTTCGGCAGCGTCGAGATCGACCTCAGCGAGGCGATCTTCGAGTACCAGCAGGTCGTCATCAAGGCGGTCTCGGTCTTCGGCAACGTCGAGATCCGCGTCCCGGAGAACGTGTCGCTGCGCGGCACCGGCGGTGGCGTCCTCGGCAACTTCGAGGTGGACACGCTGGACTCGCTGGAGCCGGACGCGCCCGTGGTCTACGTCGACGGGTGGGCCGTACTCGGAAACATCGAGGCAAAACCCAAGCGGGGCAAGCTCGTTGCGGACATTCTCGATCGGGTTCAGCGCAAGGTCGACAAGAATTTGCGCAAGCACCTGGACCGTTGACGGTTGTGAATCGGAACACATGTGGAGCTGATCGGTCCACGCCCGCCAGGGCCTGACATCGCGCAGAAGCGCCCGAATACCAGCGGTTCGGAACTCAGTGCATAGGCGCGCGCACAGCGGGTAGGCCTTGCTGCATCGTCTCTCGCTCGCGAAGCCGTCGTCAGGAGTAGACCGTGCTGCAACCGCCGCATTCGTCCCTGCAGGTAGCTGCTGTTCCGGCTCAGCGGGTGCCTGCGCGAGACAGGGACCAAGACGCTCCCTGGCACACCGAAGCGGTGTGCCGGCGCGACGAGGCAGGCCTGTTCTTCGCGCCCTCCAAGGAACCCACCGCCGCCCGACTCTCCCGCGAGGACGCCGCGAAGCGCGTCTGCGCCCGCTGTCCGGTCATGGTCGAGTGCCGGGAGCACGCACTCCTGCAACCCGAGCCCTACGGCGTCTGGGGCGGCCTCACCGCCGCCGAACGCCGCGTGGTCCTGGCCAGGCGCCGCCGCCGCGACCTGGAACTCCAGAAGGCCCGAGCGGCAGGCCGCATAGCAGCGGCAGGCTGACAAAAGGCGCCCCCTCCGCACCAGGGGGCGCCTTTTTCATTTGCCGGGCAGGGCTACTCACCTAGGGGCGCGGGGCTGTGACATGTGCGGCTCCGCCGCATGGGCGCGACCAGCCACAGGCGACCCGCACCCGCCAACGGTCCGCAGAACCCCACTCCTAGGCGCTACTTGGCCCGGTCGAAGTCAATCGCGCTGTACGCCCGCAGCTTGCTCAGCCGGTGCTCCGAGTCGATCCGCCGCACCGTCCCGGACTTGGACCGCATCACGATCGAGTCGGTCGTCGCGGTCTCCGCGCGGTAGCGAACACCCCGCAGCAACTCCCCGTCGGTGATCCCGGTGGCGACGAAGAACACGTTCTCGCCCGACACCAGGTCATCGGTGGTGAGCACCCGGTCAAGGTCATGCCCCGCGTCCAGCGCCCGCTGCCGCTCGGCATCGTCCTTCGGCCACAACTTGCCCTGGATCACACCCCCCAGGCACTTCACGGCACAGGCCGAGATGATGCCCTCGGGCGTGCCACCGATACCGAGCAGCAGATCCACGCCGGTACCTTCGCGCAGCGCCAGGATCGACCCCGCGACATCGCCGTCGGAGATCAGCTTGATCCGCGCACCGGTCTCCCGGATCTCCTTGATGATGCCGTCGTGCCGCGGCCGGTCCAGGACGACGACGGTGACGTCCTCGGGCGTGACCCGCTTGGCCTTGGCGACCCGGCGGACGTTCACCGAGATCGGCGCCTCGATGTCGACGAACTCGGCCGCCTCGGGCCCGGCGACGAGCTTGTCCATGTAGAACACGGCGGACGGGTCGAACATCGAACCCCGGTCCGCGGCGGCCAGCACGGCGATCGCGTTCGGCATGCCCTTGGCGTTGAGCGTGGTTCCGTCGATCGGGTCGACGGCGATGTCGCACTCCGGCCCGGTGCCGTCACCGACACGCTCGCCGTTGAAGAGCATCGGCGCCTCGTCCTTCTCGCCCTCGCCGATGACGACGACGCCGTTCATCGAGACGGTGGAGACGAGGGTCCGCATGGCACGCACGGCGGCACCGTCGGCGCCGTTCTTGTCGCCGCGCCCGACCCAGCGGCCCGCGGCCATCGCGGCGGCTTCGGTCACCCGGACGAGTTCCAGGGCGAGGTTGCGGTCGGGGGCCTCGGAGGGGACTTCGAGTTCGGACGGCAGATGATGATGCTCGGTCATCGGAGCGCACCTTTCTGATACGACGACGGCCGGATGAGGGTATGGCCCCGACTCTATCGCCAGGCAGACAAAATGAGCAGGGGGGCCCACGGATGAGCGGACCAGGGCACCTGCGACGATAGGGACGTGGCAGGTTCGAACGGTAAGCAGAAGACGGTCCGGGACATGATTCTCTCCCTGGGCCTGATCGGGATCGCGGCGGCGATCGTCTACATCTTCATCCCGCACAGCGACCACGCTCCCGACATCAAGCGGGTCGACTACCGCGTGGAGCTGCTCACGGCCCGCCGCGCGGCGCCGTACCCGGTGGCGGCCCCGGAGGGCCTGTCGAAGACCTGGAAGGCGACCTCGGTCAGCTACGACGGCGCCGCGTTCGACGCCTGGCACCTCGGATTCAGTGCCCCTGGCGGACAGTACGTGCAGATAGAACAGTCGACTCAGAAGCCGGCCGACTTCGTCGACACCGCCAGCCAGGGCTCCGCCGCGACGAAGACCACCCAGGACATCGACGGCCAGACGTGGACCCGCTACACCGGCGGCCGCTACGACGCGCTCGTGCGCGCGGGCAAGGGGTCGACGACGGTGGTGGCGGGCACGGGTTCGTTCGCGCAGCTGACGGAGATGGCGAAGGCGCTGCAGACGAAGTAGACGGACGGGATCGATACGCACGAGGAAGGCCCCCGGCACGGGTTCGGTGCCGGGGGCCTTCGTCATGTCATCAGGGGGTCATCCGTCTCAGACGGTGGTGACGACCTCGTCGTACTCCAGGCGCGGGGAGCGCGGGAACCAGGCGTCCTCGCCCGGCTTGCCGATGTTGATGACGACGAACGGGGTGTGGTCGCCGTCCAGGAACTCCTTCTGGACGCCCGCGAAGTCGAGACCGGTCATCGGGCCGGCGGCGAGGCCGGCGGCGCGGATGCCGATGATGAAGTACGCGGCCTGGAGGGCGGCGTTCAGCGCGGCGTTGCCCTCACGGACCGAACGCTCGCCGAAGACGGCGTCCTTGGCCTGCGGGAAGTGCGGGAACAGGTTCGGGAGCTCCTCGTGGAACTCGTTGTCCGCGGAGAGGATCGCGACCAGCGGGGCGGCGGCGGTCTTCTTCTGGTTGCCCTCGGCGAGGTGCTGCACGAGGCGCTCGCGGGCCTCGGGGGAGCGGACCAGGGTGATGCGCAGCGGCGACTGGTTCATGGAGGTCGGGCCGTACTTGACCAGGTCGTAGATCGCCTGCACCTGCTCGTCCGTCACCGGCTCGTCGGTGAACGTGTTCGCGGTACGGGCCTCGCGGAACAGCAGGTCCTGGGCGGCGGGGTCAAGAACGAGAGACATACGAGAACTTCCTCGGATAGCCGGAAACCGGAACCGGACCGTGGTCCGGATAGGCTGACGAGACCGACCGTACGCGACGTGAGGTTCAACATTCAACCAAATCCGGAGCATGGTGATCCGCATCACAGAGAAACACCGCTGGGGCTGCTTGCCAGGGGTCGGCTGTTGCCGGCGATCGATCGGCGTTGCCGGCAGCGGGCGACGCCGGGTACCGGCTGGCCGCCGTCAGGGACGGGTGCCTACGGGTCGGTGCGGCTTCCTGTTCGCCGCCGGCTGTCGATACTCGTCATCGGCTGCCAGCCGTTGCCGACTGTTCGCCGACGCCGACAGCTGCTGTGACCCGCTGTCGGCTGGCGCTACTTGCCGTTCGCTGCCAGCTGTTGTGACTCACCATCGGCTGCCAGACTTTGGCCTGCTGGCGCGGCGCCGTCGATGACAGCTGGTGGCTGCTGCTACTCGCCGTCTGCCGCTGGTTGGTGGCGGTTGTTTTCGCCCTCCACTGACAGGCGTCGGCTGTTGCCAGCCGCTCGCCGTCGCCGGGTCGGCTGGCGGCCGCTGCGGCTTGCTGTCCGCCGCCAGCTGCCGCTACGTGTGAGCCGCCAGCCGCCAGCCGCCAGCCGCCAGCCGCGCGACCCGCCCGCCGCGAGCCGCCCGCACTCGCTACTCGCCGTCCGCTTCTCCGGCCCCGGCCGCGCTCTCGTCCTCTTCTTCCGCCAACGCCGCGTCCAGTCGGGCCCTCGCCCCGTCCAGCCAGCGGCGGCAGACCTTGGACAGTTGCTCGCCGCGCTCCCAGAGGGCGAGGGACTCCTCCAGGGTCGTGCCGCCCGCCTCCAGGCGCCGTACGACCTCGATCAGCTCGTCGCGTGCCTGCTCGTATCCGAGCGACTCTTCCGTCACCTTGCTGGTCATTCGCCCACCCTATGCATCAACAGGAACTACGCCTCGACCCGAACCGTGAACTCGCCCTCGGCGACCCGCGCGCGGAGCACCTCGTCCGGGCTCACCTCTTCCGGGTCCCGGATGACGTGGCCGTCGGCCCGCTGCAGTACCGCGTACCCGCGCTTCAGGGTGGCCGCGGGGGAGAGGGCGACCACGCGCGCGTGTGTGTGGGTCAGTTCCGAGTCGGCTCGGTCCAGGAGGTGCCCGAGGGTGCGTCGGCCGCGGTCGAGGAGGGCGGCGACGTGATCCGCGCGCTCGTCGATCATCCGGTGCGGATCCTGTATCGACGGCCGCGACAACGCCTGCGCCAGCCCGCGCTCCTCCCGGTCCACGAACGCCACCACACACCGCCGCGCCCGGTCACGCAGCTGCCGTACGCGCTCGTACTCCTCGCCGACGTCCGGTACGACCTTCTTCGCGGCGTCGGTGGGGGTGGAGGCGCGCAGGTCGGCGACGTAGTCCAGGAGGGGGTTGTCGGGCTCGTGCCCGATCGCGGACACCACGGGGGTACGACAGGCCGACACGGCCCGTACGAGCTGCTCGTCGGAGAACGGCAGCAGGTCCTCCACGCTGCCGCCGCCCCGCGCCACGATGATCACGTCCACACCGTCGAGCGCGTCCAGTTCCTTCACCGCCTGCACGACCTGCGGCACGGCGTGCACGCCCTGCACGGGCACGTTGCGCACCTCGAAACGGACCGCGGGCCAGCGATGCCGCGCGTTCTCCAGGACGTCCCGCTCGGCCGCCGAGGCCCGCCCGCAGACCAGCCCGATCAGCTGCGGCAGGAACGGCAACGGCTTCTTCCGATCCGCCGCGAACAGCCCCTCCGCGGCCAGCGACTTCTTCAACTGCTCAAGCCGCGCGAGGAGTTCACCCACCCCGACCGGCCTTATCTCGGTGGCCCGCAACGACAACTGCCCCCGCGGCGCGTACCACTCCGGCTTCGCGAGTACGACGACCCGCGCGCCCTCGCTGACGACATCGGCGACCTCGTCGAACACCTGCCGGAAGCACGTCACGCTCACCGAGATGTCGTACGACGGGTCACGCAACGTCAGAAACACGACCCCCGCACCGGGCCGCCGCGACAACTGAGTGATCTGCCCCTCGACCCACACCGCACCGAGCCGATCGATCCACCCGCCGATCAGCCGGGAGATCTCACCGACGGGGAGCGCCGCGTCCGGAGCCGTGTTGAGAGCCATGCGCCCGAGAGTAACGGCCACCTGTGACAACGGGGTCGAGGTGCGGGCCGGGGCGGGAGCCACGCATACCCGGCCCCGCCCCCACGCCGGGCAACTACTGCCGGATCGCCGCGCGCGACTGCACCGCCAGCACCACCAACCCCACCGCCAGCCAGATCGCGCCCACCACCTGCGCGGTCCCGGACGCCTCCACGATCACCGCGATCGTGATCGCGGCCCCCAGCACCGGCACCAGCACGTGCCGCCACCACACCACCGGGCCGCCTCGCCGCCGTACCGCGAACCAGCCCACCACGCTCGCGTGCAGCAACGTGAACGCGGTGAGCGCGCCGATGTCGACGACCGAGACGAGGTGGTCGAGGCCGTCGTCGCGGCGGGCCGCCCAGACCGCGGCGATCAGGGTGATGACCGCCGCGGAGAGCAGGGCGACCCGGGGTACTCCGTCGTCGGTCTTCGACAGGGCGCGGGGGAGGCGTCGGTCGCGGGCCATCGCGAAGACCAGGCGGCCCGCCGCCGCCTGCCCGGCCAGGGCCGCGAACGCCGCGCCGATCGCCTTGCTGACGGCGACCAGGTTGTGCAGCCAGTCGCCGACGGAGACGTCGACCGCGTCGTAGAACGCCGTTCCTTGTTTCCCCGCGTCGGCGGCCAGCTGCGCGGACGTCGTCGGCTCCAGGAGGGCGACCAGGTACGTCTGGGCGATGAACAGCACACCGGCCAGCGCGAGGCAGAACAGCAGCGCCCTGGCGACCTTCTCGGAGCCGCCGGTGACCTCCTCCGCGAAGGTGGCCACCGCGTCGAAACCCAGGTACGACAGGACGGCCACCGAGACCGCGCCGATCACCGCCGACAGCGCGAACGCGCCCTGCGTGCCGTCCCCGGAGAGGGGTGACAGCCAGCCCCGTTCGGCGCCGTCGCGCGCGAGGACGACGATCGCCGACACGATGAAGATGACGAGGACGACGATCTCCATCGCGAGGACGAGGAAGCCCACGCGGGCCGCCGCACGCACACCCCAGAGGTTGAGGCAGGTCGTGATGACGACCGCCAGCGCGGTCCACACCCACCGCGAGACGTCCGGGACCAGCGCGTTCATGGCGATCCCGGAGAAGAGGTAGGCGACGGCGGGGATCAGGATGTAGTCCAGCATCGCCATCCAGCCGGCGATGAACCCGGCCTCCCTGCCGAGCCCCACGCGCGCGTAGGCGAACACCGAGCCCGCCTGAGGGACGACCCGCACCATCTGCGCGTAGCTGAACGCCGTGAACGCCATCGCGACCGTGGCCACGATGTAGACCAGCGCGACGGCACCGTGCGACTTGGCGTCCAGGGTGCCGAACACGCCGACCGGCGCCATAGGGGCGATGAACAGCAGCCCGTAGACGACGAGATCGCGGAAACCGAGGCTGCGCCGCAGCTGGGGCCCGTCGCCGGCCGCGGTCTCCGTGTCCGTACCGCTGTCCCTGTCCGCCATCTCGCGTCTCCCGTAGGTCGTGCCCGGCCCCCACCCCTCCCACTCCACGGCCAGTCTCCCCAAGGACGCGATCTTTGACCCGTCGAGCGCGGCCTTACGATGGGACGCATGACTGCTTCGTCTGGCCGCCGTGTCCTGCTCGCCGCCCCCCGGGGCTACTGCGCGGGTGTGGACCGCGCCGTGATCGCCGTCGAGAAAGCCCTTGAGCAGTACGGGGCTCCGATCTATGTCCGGCACGAGATCGTGCACAACAAGTACGTCGTCCAGACCCTGGAGAAGAAGGGCGCCATCTTCGTCGAGCGGACCGAGGAGGTCCCCGAGGGGAACATCGTGATGTTCTCCGCGCACGGCGTCGCGCCCGTCGTCCACGACGAGGCCAAGCAGGGCCGCCTCGCCACCATCGACGCGACCTGCCCCCTGGTGACCAAGGTCCACAAGGAAGCCGTCCGTTTCGCCAACGACGACTTCGACATCCTGCTGATCGGCCACGAGGGCCACGAAGAGGTCATCGGCACCTCCGGAGAGGCCCCCGACCACATCACCCTGGTCGACGGCCCGTCCGACGTCTCCAAGGTCGAGGTGCGGGATCCGTCCAGGGTCGTATGGCTGTCCCAGACCACCCTCTCGGTCGACGAGACCATGGAGACGGTCGACGCCCTGAAGGAGAAGTTCCCGCAGCTCATCTCCCCGCCCAGCGACGACATCTGCTACGCCACGCAGAACCGCCAGCTCGCCGTGAAGCAGATGGGCGAGGAGGCCGACCTGGTGATCGTGGTCGGTTCCAAGAACTCCTCCAACTCGGTACGGCTCGTCGAGGTCGCCAAGCTGGCCGGCGCCCGCGCCGCCTACCTGGTGGACTTCGCCGACGAGATCGAGGAGGCCTGGCTGGAGGGCGTGACCACGGTCGGCGTGACCTCGGGCGCGTCCGTGCCGGAGGTTCTGGTCGAACAGGTGTTGGAGTGGCTGTCCGGTCGCGGCTTCGAGGACGTCGAGCTGGTCAAGGCGGCCGAGGAGTCCATCACGTTCTCGCTGCCCAAGGAACTCCGCCGTGACCTGCGCGAAGAGGCGGCCGCGCTGGTCGCCGAGCGCACGGGTTCGGACCGTACGGCACCCTCCGGGCAGTGACTGTCAGTCGTTCGTCGTAGCGTGGATCCATGCAGATCTTCGGCGTGGACATCGGTGGATCCGGGATCAAGGGCGCCCCTGTGGACCTGGACAAGGGCGAACTGACGGAAGAGCGGTGCAAGGTGCTGACCCCGCACCCGGCGACACCGGACGGAGTGGCCGACGGCGTGAAGGAAGTCGTCGACCACTTCGGCTGGACGGGACCGGTCGGGCTCACGTTTCCAGGTGTGGTCACCGGCGGGGCCACGATCCGTACGGCGGCGAACGTCGACAAGAGCTGGATCGACACGGACGCGGGCGCGCTGTTCAGCGACAGGCTCGGCGGTCTCCCGGTGACCGTCGTCAACGACGCGGACGCGGCGGGCGTCGCCGAGATGCACTTCGGCGCCGGCCAGGGCCGCAAGGGCACGGTCATCCTGCTGACCTTCGGCACGGGCATCGGCAGCGCCCTCTTCGTCAACGGTGTCCTGGTCCCGAACACGGAGCTGGGCCACCTCGAACTGAACGGCCACGACGCCGAGAAGAAGGCCTCCAGCAAGGCCAAGGAGGACGGCGAGCTGACGTGGGAGCACTGGGCGCACCGCGTCCAGAAGTACCTCGCCCACGTCGAGATGCTGTTCTCGCCCGAACTCTTCATCATCGGCGGCGGAGTCAGCCGCAAGGCCGACAAGTTCCTGCACTTCATCGAGGACATCAAGGCGGAGATCGTCCCGGCGCAGCTGCAGAACAACGCGGGGATCGTGGGGGCGGCGATGCATGCGGCGGGGGATGACTAGGGCTGGCTAGCGGTCAGTAGGGCTGACTTTCGGCGGTGCTGGTCGGCGCCGGTGGAGCTGGTGGCGGGGGCTCGGCGGCGCCTGGTCGGTGCGGGTGTGCGGGTGTGCGGGTCTCGGTGGGCGGAGTCCGGTGGGCGTCGGCTGTGAGGCGGGGGCCTGTGACAGGTGACAGGTGGCTACGGAGGAAGTCCGCCGCGACCTGTGCGAAGGGGCGGCGGCGCTGGTCGCCGAGCGCGCGGGTTCGGACGGGCTTGTACGGGCTCGGTGGACGGCTCGGTCGACGGGGAATGCTCCGCGGCTGGGTCTCCGGCCCCGGAACCGACCCTGCGACCGGCTCCCGGACCGGTGGCTTCAGGACTGGTCCTGGGGACGACCCTGACCCCGGTCCCGACCTCGACCACCCGGTCCTGACCTGACCTGACCTGGCCCCGGTCCTGACCTGGCCCCGGTCCCGGTCCCGGTCCCTGAGCTGGCCTGGACCTCGACCTCGATCCAGGTCCCGACCTGGCCCCAGTCCCGGCCCCTGAGCTGGCCTCTGGGACGGGACCCGGATTCGCCCCGGGGTCAGTCTTGCGGCCGGGCATAACTCCCCCGGGCCCGGGGGAGTCACGCCCGACGGCGACGCCTCAGCAGCCGAATCCTGCGGACGGTTGCGATGAGTCCCGCGACGAGGGTCCCGCCGTACAGCCAGCCGGCCTGGGTGGCGAGGCCGGTGAACAGGCCCATCAGCCGGTTGACGAGGCCGCCGCTGCCGTCGGCCACCGGGAAGAGGCCGACGGCGAAGGCGATCGGTACGACGACCGGTGCGGTCAGCAGGTCGCCGCGCCGGATCCAGACCGCGGTGAGCACGCACACCGGCACGAACAGCACGCCGTACACGGTCAGCGAGGCTCCGAACAGGAACTGGTCGATGCACCCGAGCACGAACATCACGGCCGCGCAGAACAGCCCGCCGCCGAGCCCGGTGAGCCGGGGGTTCGGCAGCTGACGTACCGTCTCGGCCGCCGTAGGGCTCGGGCGTCGTACGGCCGCCGGGCGGCGCTGTGCGGTGCCGCGTGCCTGCGGGCCCGGGCGGGTCGTGCGGGCCGGGCCGCCGTTCGGGCCCCGGCCCGCCTGCGGGGGCAGGGGCGGGGCCCCGCGTCTTGCGCCGGGCTGTGGGGGTCGTGTCCTGTGTTGCTCCACTGGACCAACTTAGGTCGGTTTATGTGCCGAATAGGTCCTCAGACACGCCGATGGGCAGAGCTTGGCCACGTGTTCGACGCGGAGCCGGGAGGGCGCGGCTCACGCCGTAGACTGGTGGATCGGCCCCGGGGCCCGGTCTCCGCAGCCTCAGCCGGTTCCCTCCACTGCTCTCACGCCACTCACGTACGGGAAGTCGCAACGTGTCGCTCACGATCGGAATCGTCGGTCTGCCGAATGTCGGCAAGTCGACCCTGTTCAACGCCCTGACCAAGAACGACGTGCTGGCGGCCAACTACCCGTTCGCCACGATCGAGCCGAACGTCGGCGTGGTCGGCGTCCCCGACCCGCGTCTGGCGAAACTGGCCGAGATCTTCTCCTCGCAGAAGATCCTCCCGGCGACGGTCGACTTCGTCGACATCGCGGGCATCGTGAAGGGCGCGTCGGAGGGCGAGGGCCTGGGCAACAAGTTCCTCGCGAACATCCGTGAGTCGGACGCGATCTGCCAGGTCATCCGCGCCTTCAAGGACGAGAACGTCGTCCACGTCGACGGCAAGGTCTCGCCCAAGGACGACATCGAGACGATCAACACCGAGCTGATCCTCGCCGACCTGCAGACCATCGAGAAGGTGCTGCCGCGCCTCCAGCGCGAGTCGCGCATCAAGAAGGACATCGGCCCGAAGGTCGCGGCGGTCGAGGCGGCGCAGGAGATCCTGGAGAAGGGCGACACCCTCTTCTCACAGGGCATCGTCCAGGGTTCCGGCAACGAGGAACTCCTCCACGACCTGCACCTGTTGACGACCAAGCCCTTCCTCTACGTCTTCAACGTCGACGAGGACGAGCTGGTGGACGAGGACTTCAAGACCGAACAGCGCGCCCTCGTCGCCCCCGCCGAGGCGATCTTCCTCAACGCCAAGCTGGAGGCGGACCTCGCCGAGCTCGACGAGGAGGAGGCGATGGAGCTCCTGGAGTCGGTCGGCGTGGAGGAGCCCGGCATGACGACCCTGGCCCGCGTCGGCTTCGACACCCTCGGCCTCCAGACCTACCTCACGGCAGGCCCCAAGGAATCCCGCGCCTGGACCATCAAGAAGGGCGCCACCGCCCCCGAGGCCGCCGGCGTCATCCACACCGACTTCCAGAAGGGCTTCATCAAGGCGGAGGTCATCTCCTTCGCCGACCTGGTGGAGACGGGGTCGGTCGCCGAGGCCCGGGCCAAGGGGAAGGCGCGCATGGAGGGCAAGGACTATGTGATGCAGGACGGGGATGTGGTGGAGTTCCGGTTCAGTGTATGAACTCCACCACGTCGCTGACCTGGTGAAATGAGATTCCAAAGTGCAAGTGGCTTGAGATGTCGGGTTGGGTCGGCCCGTCGCTGATCATTTACCGACGTTCTCCACGGCGGCCTCGTTTTCCGTCGCCGCCGCGGAGGACGGCTTAGCGGTGTCGGGGGCGTCCTGATCCGTCTCTAATGCCGAGTCAGGTGACGGTCGCTCTGCTGACGACCTGGCGCAGCCGTTCGTCGGTGCCGTGCTTCCTGTTTGACGTCGCGGTGCAAGTCGGCGAATTCAGTGGAGATCGGGGTCTGTTCCCAGGAAGAATCACTCCCATGGCTCCGATGCTCATCGATATGCCGTCTGACCGGTTGGACACCCTGATCAAGCACCCGTTTCATCGGGAGAACGGTGAGCGGCTGATCGGCTTCATCAAGGATCTGCGCGAGTGCCGTAGTGCAGAGGACTTCGCGACGTTCCAGCGGGAACTTCTGCACGCCACGCTTGCCGCGAACCTTGCGCGTGCGGAGCGCTCGCGAGTGATCAAGCGCCTCAGGAAGAGGCAGTCGCTGCCTGCCGACGCTCCCGATCTCGTCGTTGGCGATCCTCACGACTTGGACGACTGGCGATTGGAGTCGGACGTCCTGGAGCGGGTGGGACGCCAACTGCGCTCTGTCGGTGACGCCTTGGCGTGGCGGGTATTCCGGTATGACCGCCGCTACATTCTCACGCTGCGCAGAAATGAATCGCCGGGACCCATGACTCTCAGCAAGGAGGGCACGGTCCATGAGATCCAGTTCGCGGAGCAGCAGTGGAGCGAGCACAGGCGCTTCGCTCTCCTGCATGACCTGACTGGCTGTCTGCGTATCGGCGACGTGAGCGTGTTTCAAGACGGGGACAACGGTGAGCAGGACATCCTTCTGTACGAGCTGAAGACGAATCCGAGGCGGCGGGAGAGCGCCCAACTGACCCGGACCCGGCTGGCGGCTGAGGCACTGCACATGGGTGGGCCGCTCCCAGGCCAGGACAAGGCCGTTCTCGTCGAGACCGGCGTGCCCTATGCCACCCATCTGTCCGTGCTGAGCGATGCCTTGGCCCGAGCCCATCAGGATGGGCTGAAGACGATGCGGGCGCCGGGTCAGCGCGGTGTCCTGGCCCTCGACATTGCGGTAGCCGGCAACAGGTGGGGCGGACAGGAGGCGACCCGACAGTTCCACGCCGCATACGCGGCGCTGCTACGCCGAATGCGGCTGACCGGGCAGACGATTTCCTTCAGCAGTGGAGACAGCGCTGCTCGCAACACCATGGCCCCACCGTGGGGTATCTATCCGCTGCAGCCCGCGCAGTGCGCCGGACTCATTGCCGATGTTCTTGTCTTCACCGTGACGCTGTCGTCTGACAACTTCATCGAAGAGCTCCGCAAGCAGGGGCTGGACGCGGAGTGGGTCCTACCGCGCGGAGCGGAGATGGAGCATGCCCAGCCTGTCGTTACTATTCAGGGGCACGGCCGACGGCTCACGATGGCCAGAGCAGGGATCGAACAGCTCATGCTGGAGCTGACCGACCTGCAAGCCTGGGCGCATGGCATGGACCAGCTGCTCCGAAAGGGGGTAGCCGGATGTCAGCCGTGGCCTTACTTCACCGATGAGTGCAAGGTGTGGGTCTGAGACGCCATCCGCTCAGGTCGGAGGTGATGAGACGCGGCTCGCCCCTGGGAGCGACCTCCAGTCAGTCAGCCTGGGCGATCAGGGAGTCGCGCAGGTCGGAGAGTGTCCGGGTCGTGCCGTCCACCGTCAACGACCAGAAGGCCCATCCGTCCACATGGTCGTCGCCAGTCGCCATCCGTGCCGCGGACATGGGCGTGTTCAAGGGCCGCTGGAAGCAGATGATCCTGCCGTCTTCCAGCAGCGTCGCCTTGGCCGGGCCCCGCTTCCCCTGGCCCGTCAGCGCGATTCCGCCCGCTGAGAACGCCTCGGGGGGAAAGGCGGCCACTAGGGTCCGCAGGTCGACGTGGTTGCCCTCCCCCGCGGCAGCCGGGGGCTCGGTTCCACGGTTTGCACCTATCGCTACCTCGCCCTCCGCCTCTCCACCAGGGGGCGTGTCGTCTCCCGGGCGGTCGTGGGCGAGGAGGGCCAGGCGTTCGGCTGCTGCTGCCGCCGCGCTCCACTCGGCGGTCGTCTGTGTCAGGCCGTCGATCTCGGTGCGAGCGTACAACGCCACACCGGCGTTGCCTCTGCTGGTGAGGTATAGCTGGACGAGTCCGACCACCCTGTCGATCAAGCTGGATCTGCTCTCGATGAGCAGGTCGGAGTTGAGCGCGAGCATGCGAACGGTCTCATCCACCCGACAGAGGTCCCGGGCCACCTCGTCGTCGGAGTACGGCTGCTCGGGCCTCCGCCGGGCGTGGCCCTGCCTGTCGAACCCCACGAGTTCGGCGTCCTCAGCCACCACGGGATCAAGTAGCACCGGCAGTTCGCCGTCCAGGCTTTCGCCCTCCGACGCGCGTTGCCCGAGCAGAGGGAAGCGGGCTCCCTTGCCCGGTCCGGCGCTCTTATTGCCGTAGCGGGCACCGCCGCTGTTGCAGTGGTGGCAGGCAAGACGGTAATTGGCGGGGTCGTAGGCGAGCCACCAGTACCCGCGGCGCTCCGCCTCACCGACGACGACGGACTTCGGCCGGTAGTGGTCGACGTGGTAGGGCGAGCGGACGAACCTGGTCTCGCAGTACCAGCATTTCTCCCCGATGAGGGCGATCAGCCGGTCGCGGATCGCGTCCTCCCGCCACATCTCGCGGAAGGAGAACTCCTTGTCCGCGTCCTCTGCGTCCTCTTGGAGCTTCTCGAGTTCCTTGGCGGCCCGGTCCGCCCACCTCTGCGGCGCGGTGAGTCCGCTGTTGTCCACGTGGCGCACCGGGATCAGACCCCCCGGGAGAAGCGCTCGTGGAAGAGCACCCGTGCAGTTGCTTCGAGCTCCTCGCCTGTCACGGTGCCGCCGTTCCGGGCCCGCTCGATGAGCTCCGTGCGCCGCCGGTGCAGTTCCGCCAGGAAGGAGGAAAGCACCTTGTCTCGGCGCCCCGTGGCGAAGCCCAGTCCGTCGAGCTGGTCGGTCACCTCCTGGAGTTCCCGGCGGGCCTCGGGGTCGTCCTCGGCCACAGGTATGAGGCGGTACTGGGTGTCGATCAGGTCCTGGGTGTGCTCGTCGAGTTGGCTTCGGAGGCGGAACAGGTCGGAGGTGAGCAGCCCACCGGCCCCTTGACCGCGAGGGGCGGTGTTCGGGACGAGCGCCGTCGTCTGTCCGTCGGCATCCGTGTCGAGCACTCGGATCTGCCGCCGCAGCATGTTCGAGACAAGGAGGGGCTCGTGGGTGGCGGCGATGAACTGCGAGCGCTGTCCGTCGCCGAGCATCCTCTGGACGGACGAGTACCAGCGCTGGCTCCACTCGGGATGGAAGTGCGCGTCGGGTTCGTCGAGCAAGAAGAGCGACTCCTGGCCTCGCTGCAGCCGCAGCAGACCGAGCACGGTGAGGATCTGCTGTTCTCCGGAGCTCAGTTGATCCGCCCGGACGACGACGCCGTCCGCCTTGCGGACGCGCACGTCGACGGTCAGGTAGCCGACCATCTGGAGGGTAGACAGGAGCCCGAACATTGACAGGTCGCTGTCGAAGAGGTTTCGGAGGGCGAGCACATCCTCGGGGCTGCTCATGGTGAGGGCGAACCCGTCGTCGGGGGTGCCCGCGCTGTACAGCGGGTCCGAGTCCGGCACCGGTCCGAAGCGGCCGGACGCCGCCGCCTCAGCGAAAAGGACGCGCGGAGGTCCGCCAAGGCCCCAGTACGGCAGGGCCGACAGCTCCTCTCCCACCGACGCGGGAGCGCGTATGTGGAGAGCGGCGGACACCACCCCGTCCACCCGGGCCTGTTCCCTGAGATAGTCGCCGAAGACATCCGCCCACTGGGTGGCCAGGGAGAGCAGGACCAAGGGGAGCCAGTCGGGCGTGCACAGGAATCCCGGGGTGTACAGCGGGCACGAGATCGGCAGCTCCAGCTGTTCCGACCACACCCCGTCCTCGTTCTCCGGCCGGTCCTGCCAGGCGAACCAGGACTCCGTCCACTGCTCGCGCCACGCGACCAGCTCCGCTTCGGCGAAGTGCACGTGCCGTTCGAACTCGGAGCCCCAGGGGACCCTGCCGTGCACCTGGTACCCGAAGACGTGGTCCGGAAGGTGCTGGAGCCAGTTGTGATGCGGTGTCTCGTCGCGCGATCCGGCGGCGTTCGTCACCCACATGACCGGTTCGGCGTCGGCGGACGGCTGCACGATGTCGACTGTTGTGTCGCGGAGCCGGTAGCGCACCTCGTATCCGAAGTCTGAACGGCCCGAATGGCCGAGGGCGCAGCGGTAGAGGGCCCCGAAGAGTTCCGCGAGCGCGTGCAGGACCCGCGACTTCCCGCCTCCATTGGCGCCGATCAGTACCGCGATGGCCTGCCCCTTGTCGACGGCGTCTTCCAGGTCGAGGGCGAAATCCCGCAGGCCACGGTAGTCGGGCAGCCTCAGCTGCAGCAACTGCATCGGATTCCCCTCAACCGGACCGGAACGTACGGGCGTCCCGCGGCGGCGTGAGCTCCTCCGCGAGCCTCGAGAACCGTCGCCACGCGTCCTCTAGCAGCCCGGAGATCTGCTGGGCAATCAGGTGCGGCTCGGGGGCATCCCTCGACTCTTCCTCGCGTAGGTCGGCGCCGAGGTCGAGACTGATGCCCTGCCCGGCGAGGAGTGCGTCCACGGAGTAGGGCTTGAACACCGGCGACGCGGCGCGGGTGTCGGGTGGGTGCCCAGGCCGGTACGCGGCCACGAATGCGTCGAGACCGGAGCCCGTGGAATCCGGGGCGTCGGCGGCGGGCGCGCGTCCGGTCCGCAGGTCGTAGACCCAAAGGCGGCGGGTGGCCGGCGATCCGTCGGGGCGGGCCGCGGCCTTCTCGAAGAACAGGACATTGAGCTTGACCCCCGAGGAGGCTCCGGAGAGCCCGGAGGGGAGGCGGAGGAGGGTGTGCACGTCGCACTGCTTCAGCAACTGCCTCCGTACCCGTTCCCCGGCACCCCGTTGGAAGAGGACACCGTCCGGTACGACGACGGCGGCCCGGCCGCCGATCTCCAGCAAGGTGTAGACGTGCTGCAGGAAGTCGAGCTGCTGGTGGCCGGTGGCCGCCCAGAAGTCCGGCCGGGCGATGGAGAGGTCCTCCTCCGTGTCGTGGAGGCCGGGCGCGCCCGAGGACGGGACCGTCGAGCGCCGCTGCCCCAGGGGCGGATCAGCGAGGACGAGGGTGGCCCGGCGGCCGGGGCTCACGGCGAGGGAATCCCGTACCTCGATGGCCGCTCGGTCGCCGTCGAGGCGCTCAACGCCGTGCAGCAACAGATTCATGGTGGCGAGGCGCGCCGTTGCGTCCACCAGTTCCGTCCCCCGGATCCCGCCGTGGGACAGCCGCTCCCGCTGGGAGGGGGAGACACCCGGCGGAAGGCACCGGGCGATGTGCTCGAAGGACCGCACCAGGAATCCGCCGGTGCCCGCCGCCGGGTCCACGATCGTGTCCTCGACGGTCGGACGCGTGCACGAGACGATGGCGTCGACTAGACCCCGGTGAGTAAAGTACTGGCCCGCGCCGCTGCGGTGGCGCTGACCGGACCGGGCGAGGAACGCGTCGAAGACCGGAGCGCGCCACTGCGGCCGTTCGTCCCACCAGGACAGCCCCTCCCTGACCTGTTGGATCAGGTTCTGGAGGTGCATGGGGTGGCGCAGGGGGTTGTGGGCCTTGTGGAAAATCCGACCGACCACGCCGCCGCGCTCACCCAGCTCCGCCAGAAGCGTGCCATAGTGCCGGGTCAGTTCTGTGCCCTCGCGCAGCGCGAGCTCGTCCCAAGCGTCGCGCCCCAGGACATCGACGCGGTTGAGGGGCCGGTGCCGCAGCTCCTGCGCCACCTTGAGAAAGAGCAGATATGCCACCTGCTCCACGTACTCCAGTGCCGTGAGGCCGTCGTCGCTCAGCGGGGGGAAGGAGGACCAGAGCTGCTCGGCCCGGCGCTCGACCTCGGAAGGTCGGTCGACAGGCCGTCGGGCGGGCGTCGTCGGCGGCACGGTCACTACTCCCTCGGGTCTTACGTCGTTCTCGCTGCTCGGCGCGGCGCCGTGGGGCAGCCTGCCCGTGAGTGCCTGCTCCCGGCAGCCGTCGCGCAGCCGGTCCGCCATTGCTAGGGCTTCCTCGGCCGAGGTCGTAACGGAGATGAGTCCGCCGTCCCACGCCTCCAAAGAGGCGAGGAGAGCGCCCTGTTCGGCGAGTGGAGGCACGGGGACGGGTGTCCGCCGTAGCTGGTCGAGTCCTAGGGAGGCCAGGCCGGCCGTGCCCCTTGCGGCGCCCCGCAGCCATCGTCGACCGGCCCCGTTCGCGTACAGGGCGAGCAGCCGGGGGTGCAGGGCGTCCCCGGCCATGCGGACCCGTGCCACGTGGTGGTTCGGCACGTACGTGCGGTGCGAGGAGTCTTGTTCCCACACCCGGCTGAGGCCGAGGCTGTCGGGCTGTCCGCTCAGCACGAACAGGACGTCCCCGGGGCTCAGGCGGTTTGCCTCTGCCGTGTCGGCGTCGAGCCGCACCGTCGGCATCCGCTCGTGTGCCCACTGCTCGCCCCGCAACTCGGCCGGGCGCAGGGAACCCACCTCGACCCCGTGCCGTTCGTCGGGGCGCCGGCTGTCCGCCATGGGCCCGCGCACTACCTCGGCCAACTCGCCGAGGGGAACCCACCGCCATCCCTCGGGAACGGCGGGCAGAGGCGCGCGGTGTGCTGCGGTGGAGGGCTCGGGGTCCAAGTGCGGCCCGGGCGCAGTGCGGCCGACGGCGCCGCGGTTAATGACGAGGGCGCGGAGGTCCTCGATCCGCCGCAGCGTGTCGCGGACGGCGGCCTCCTCCTCGTCCACTCGGGTGAGCCAGAAGGCGAGGGAACTCTTGATTCGTTCCTGTTCGGCGCGCGGGGGCAGCGGCAGCCGTACTCGTTCCAGGTCCCGTACCGCGATGTGGTGCAGGCCGGATCCTTGGCGGACTGACGACTCTATCTGGCGGCGTACGGCGCGGGATTCCCACGACAGCACCAGGTACTCGGGGTCGATCAGCCGCTCGTCGACCCGCACCCGCACCATGGTGGCGGGGTACGTCATGGGGTCGGTGATTTCCCGGACCAGGGCCGCCCGCCCGATCCGTGTCCCGGGTCCGCCATTGCGGCTTATCAGGATGTCGCCCGGCCGGATCAGACGTTGCGCCGCTTCGGCCGTCGTGGCCCACGGGCCCTCCCGAGACTCCGCGAGGTCGACCGTGGCCGACCGTAGCGCGGGCAGGCGGAGGACGGGCACTCCTCCCGGGACGGGCGAACCGGACCGGCCCGCTGCCAACGGCTCGCGCAGGAGCTCTCCCAGTGACATGTCGGTCCAGCCGAGCGGCAGTCCCGCGCTCACGCGAGTACGCTCCGCAGCTCGTCCAGCAGGCAGACCGCACCCTGTTCGCCGAAGGCGCGCAGGAAGCCCGACGTGCCGCCCCGGAGGGTGAAGGGAACGGCATCCAGGGACGCGGCGGCGAAGTGTCCGTCGGCCGCCGTGCCGTCCGCGATGTGCTCCATCCACCAGACATGGTCGGAGTCGAAGGACCGTCCCAGGCGCTCCTGGCGGTCGATCCACGCGTCGAGCCGGTCGAAGACCTGGTCGCGGTAGGGACGTGGGCGCGGCTCCACGTCCGCTTCGTACCTGACGAGGACGAGGAGATCTACGGGACCCTTCGGCGTCCGGGGCCGGCGGGGATCCGACACTGTGACACCGGCGCGTTCGTAGGCGTTCCAGAGCCGCTCCGCCGTCAGGTCGTGCGGTGGCCGCGCCAGAGACTCGGCCCATGAGCGAAGCCTTCGGACGTCCGCCTCGGTCAGGACCCTGGTGCCGACGATCAGCTCCCGCGCCGGGCCGTTGCCTGCCCGGAGGAAGGACCGCCAACGCTCCATGACCTCGGCGTCGTCGTCGACTGTTGCCGGGGCCTCGTATGCCTCCTTCCCCTGCTCCCGCTTCCGCGCCGTGGAGGACCGACGACCGGCATGGTGCCGGGTGACGCCGAACGGATCTACGACCACGCATTGGGTCTTGGCCGATGCGCCGGGGGTGACCGCCCGCAGTTCCGCCGATGCGATGGAGCGCGTCCCGACCGCGATCATCTGGAAATAGCGGTTCGCGGACTTGACGTCCCGCAGGAACAGCACACATTCGACGGGGGCGGTATCCGTCCCGGCGAGCACCAGGCCCACTACGACGACGACCCGCAGCTCGACGGTGTTACGGAACTCCGCGAGCCACCGGTACGGTGATCCGCCCTTGAGCGTGACCTTCCGGCAGAAGCCGGGCCCCTGCCCGAACACCGCGCGCACCGCGGCGACCACCTCGTCCGCGTGACGGTCGTCGTCCGCGTAGACGACGGTCTTGGGCAGCGACATGCCCCCGGAACCGAGCTGTGCCCGTTCGGGGAACATCGACGGCAGCCCCTCCTTGAACGCCGTCAGCGCGGCGTGGAGCGCCTTGCCGCTCACCACGGAGCGACGGCGCCCGGGGATCTCCTCCGCGTCGGGGCCGAACCCCTCCTCCAGTGTGTCGGCCGTCCACTCCAGTCGCGTGGGGAGGTCGCCGAGGCTGTAGACGGTGACACCCACGGCCCGGCCGTCGGCAACAGCGTCCTCGAAGGTGTAGGAACTGACCAGATTGCCCTGGAAGACCTCCAGCGCCCGGTCCGTCGGGGTGGCCGTCAGTCCGAGAACCGGGGCATCGAAGTAGTCGAACAGTGCACGCCACCGGGGGGAGACGGACCGGTGGCAGTCGTCGGCGATGACGAGGTCGAAGGACTCAGGGGGCAGATCGGGCAGGTAGCGGACTCCGGACGTCGCTTCGCCCCCGGACAGGGCCCTGAAGAGCCGCTGCACGGTGCTCACGACAACTCCGTGGGACCGCACGGCGTCCGGGCCCAGCCGCTCCACCCGGTACGACTCGGTGAACTTCCTGCCGTCGTCGCCGGGGCCGGAGTACGCCGCGAAGGTTGCCAGCACCTGCGTTTCGAGCTCCACCCGGTCGACCAGAAAGAGGATCCGGCGGGCCCGGGCGTGCTGTAGCAGGCGGTGGGCTGCGGTTACGGCCGTGACCGTCCGGCCGCCCCCCACAGCGATCTGGACCATAGCCCGGCGCTCGCCCCGGCGCAGCGAGCTCTCGAACGCCAGCACCGCTTCGTACTGCACCGACCGGAGGGAGTCCTGGGTATAGCCGTCATCGCCGAGGTTCGGAAGACGGTGGCGCACGCGGCCCTGGAACGTAGGCGTCTGGGGGTCGGCCACGGCCTCGCGCAGCCAGCGGGTCACGGTGTCCGGCTGGTGGAAGGTGAAGACCTCCCGGGGGCGCGGCTCGGGGTCGTCCCCGTTCCGGAACAGCACCCGGACGCCGTCCGTGGTGTACATGTAGGGCATCCGGTGCTCCGCGGACGCCGTCAACGAGGTGCCGGCCCCACGGGACTGGGCCACCGCCGCTAGCAGATCCCCGCCGCGGGGCCGCACCTCGACGGTGCCCACCGGGCGGCCGTCGACGCGGAGCACGTAGTCCGGTCCCGCCGCCCCGTCCGGTTGCGCCGTGCCCCGTACAGCGACACCCCGTACCGGTAGCTCGTGCGGCGCGTCCGTATCGTCCCGTACGGTCCATCCCGCCTCGGTCAGCCGGTCCGCGACGCGCCACTCCGCTTCCAGGAGGGCCGCCCGTGCCTTCAGGGACGCGCGGGTGGCCGTCCCGGCGGGCGTCCGCCGGTCGAAGGTCCGCCGCAGTACGGGGACGTACTCGTCGAGCAGGGCGACCCAGGTGGCCAGGTCGGTCACAGGCTTTCCCACGGTGACCTGCCGGTGCGGTGAGCCCGCCGGGGTATCGTCCCATTCGGCCAGCGGGACGAAGGAGAGCGCATCACGCACCCCGGTCCGCAGCCGGAAGTACCAGACGCCCAGGTCAAAGCAGTGCAGTACGAGACGCCGGGCACGGGACCCGTCGTCCGGTCCGGCCTTGCTGTTGGGCACGGGGTCACTGGAGCGGCGCAGTTCGGTCAGCGCGCGGTGCACCGGGCCATCGGCCGCGCCGTCGGCGGACTCCGGGCCGAGCAGTCGGGCGGACTCCGTGCTCAGCACCTCCGCGAACTGCCGGGCCTGGGCGAGGGACCGTTCAGGGCGGGCGTGTGCGTTGGCCTCGGCACCCGCGCCGTATAGCAGCAGGAGGGGCTCAAGCGGCAGCAGGAAACCGAAGTTCGCGGAAGCGGCGGCCAGCTCCGCGAGGGCTTCCTCGTCGCCTGCCTGGTGCACTCGGCCCACATTCCCTTCACTCTTCGTCAGCGTCACCGGCGACCGTGTCACGGCGTCGAACAAGCACCCAAATCTATCGCCTCGGGTCGGGCCCCGAGCCCGTCCGACAGGAACCGCTAACCGAGGAACGACGAGGGCGGGTGCATCTGCCGCTGCGGATTGTCCTTGTGCATGTCGACGAGGCAGCCCGACTGGCAGGTGCCGAGGACGCGGCGGTCCGTGATGACGGGGAGCACGTGGTTGCGGCCATGGCCGGGGTTCGTGGCAGCTGCCGGCGGTCGTCTGCCGGAAGCAGGTGGTGGAGAGTGATCAGGAGGTCGCTGTCGCTGCCTATACCGGTCTCCGGGATCTCGGCAACCACTGTGGAGGAAGGGCGGCGTTGTCTAGATCGGTGTGTAGTCCACGCCGTCGACACGCCGGACGTCGCCGGGGCTCGCCCCAGGCGCGGTACTCCGCTGCCCGCCCCGCCACCTTCTGAGCTCGGTACGAGGGGAGTTCCTACTCCCCGGGAGCTGGCCGGGGTCTGCACCTGGGCGTACAGGCGGCCGAACACCTCCTGTCCCCGACAAGTGTGGCCCCAGGCGGGCACGGCGGTTGCTCCGTCTACGGATGAGGGGTTCACGTTCGCCGGAAAGAGCGGATTGGCGACGAATGTCTTGCCCGGTTGTGAGCTGGTGGCGAGGATTTCACGTGCTGGATCGGGCTGCAGATCGGGGGCTTGGGTGGCGAGCATCTTTCAGAAGTGCAAGCGGGATGTCCGGGACCGGAATTATCCCTGCGCCCGTCCAGGGTGCCGGCATGGGTGGACGGTGCGGTATCGGGAGCTGGGGGGAAGGCGGGGGCGGCAGCGGGAGAGGTCGTTTCCTCGGCGGGTGGGCTCGGACGGTGCGGACGCTTTTGCCGCCAGGGTCGAGAACGGCAAGAAGGCGGACGTCTACGTCGATCCTGCGCGTGGAGTCGTGCCGTTGCGGGTCTGGGCGCAGGAGTGGCTGGAGCGGCGGGTCATCGCAGAGTCGACACGCCGCAACTATGAGGGGTTCATTCGCAACCATCTCGTGCCGCGTCTGGGTCGGAAGACGCTGGCCGCACTGGCGCGGCACGACTTCGAGAGGCTCGCCAAGGACGTCCATGCCTCCGGTGCGGGGCTGGCGGCCTCCACGGTCAATGACCGCGTGGTGATGGTGGCCGCCATGCTGGAGGCGGCCGTCGTCGACAAACGGATCCCGGACAATCCCGCCCGGGGCGTCCGGATATCCCAGGCGGGCGGGCTCGCGGTGGACGAGGACGAGATTCCGACGCCGGGCGAGGTCGATCTGATCGCGCAGCACATCGCGCCGCAGTACCGGCTCACCGTCTACCTTCAGTCGGGCACCGGCCAACGCCCCAGCGAGGCCCTGGCCTTTTCCACCGAGTGCCGGCGGCCCGGCTTCGTCAGGATTCGCTGGCAGGTCAGCGCCAGGGCCCACCGTGCGGACTGCCGCACAGTCTTCGTTTCCCTCAAGAACCGGAGTGAGGGCGAGTACCGGGACGTTCCGACCGCCTCCTTCGTCGATCAGGAGATCGACGCTCACCTGACGAAGTGGAAGCCGGTGCCGGTGATCTTTACCGGCCGGAGGGGCAAGAGGCTCCGGCTTGCAGTCTTCTTCGCCCCGCGACAGGGCGGCAAGGGCACGATGCCCACAGCCTCCACCTACGGCTACCACTTCAAGAAGGCGTGCCGGGTGGCTGGTCTGGTCGATGCGGACGGCAAGGCGAAGTACACACCTGGCAGCCTGCGGCACTTCTTTGCCTCGACCGCCTTGGCCCACGGTGTTCCGATCCACGAGGTCTCACTCTGGCTGGGTCACCGGTCCATCAAGACCACGATCGACATCTACGGGCATCTGCTGCCCAGCGCGTGGGGGCGCCTTCGTGCGGTCCTGCAGCACGCCATGCGGCCCGAGGGGGGGCGAGATGCTGGCCGCGTAGGCGCTGAACCGTTCGATGCTGACTTGTTCGAACCGTGCTGATTCTGTGCTGACTCGGATCACTCAGGCGCCCGTTTCCGCAGGTGGGAGCCCTGTGGTGAACGTTCCGGTTCAACGTGTAGTCGTGTGCGCGGTGTGCGCCGTGTGTTTCTGCGCGTGATTGCTGGTCGAGTGTGCAGGTCGGAAGAGGTCGGACTCCGTCGAGTTCGGCCTCTTCGTTGTCACCGGGCTGGATGGGTGGATCGGTGGATGGGTGCTGGAAGGCCTTCAGCGTGGTGAGTCCGCGGTGGCGCGGAGTTCGAACCAGTTGACGATTTCGGTCACGATCGTCGGGATCAACAGCAGCACGCAGCATGCGAAGCCGAACAGGCCCGCCTCGAACCAGTGGACCGGATGCCAGTCCGCGCATTCGAGGGCCGGCGAGCAGCCGATGTTTTCAGGCCTGGCCGGCGGCTGCTTGGTGAGGCCCGCGATGGCGACGCAGAGGACGGAGATGACGGCCGCGGCGGCGAGCAGACTCCACCGGATCCACCGCGGTCCCCACCACGACAGGATCCATCCGGCGGTGGTCAACGCCGGCAGGATCCAGACGTAGGCACTGATCATTCCCGCACCGAGTCTGTCCGCGCCATCGAGTTCCGGCCGGTCTGCTGTTGGGTGGCGTGGTTGCCCATGGCGAACAACCCTACCGAGGGGTGCTTGATCGTCTGGAGATCACCCGTCAACTTCCGCGTTTTATCGTAAAAGTGATTAATTCTGTTTTGTTTTCCTGCGAGGGTTTCCTTCGCTTCACCCGTAAACAAGGGTGAAGGGTGGAGGGCGCATGGATGCGAAAAACAGATTCGAGACGAGAACCACCTTCCTGCTGCTGCGCTTGGAATGGCTGGGCGGCCTGGTCGTGTGTGCCGTGCTTGCCGTGTGGCATTTTTCGGAGATTCGGTGGGGGGTGTTTGTTGCGCTCTTTGTCGTCATCGACGTCATCGGGTATCTTCCCGGCGCTCTGGCCTTTCGGAGGAGTCGGAGTGGGTGTATCTCGCGGTGGTACTTCGTGGCGTACAACACCATGCACAGCCTGGTGACCGCGGGTGTCGTCGCCGGGGTGTGGGCGCTGCTGGCGGGGCCGGAGTGGGCGTTGCTCGCTCTTCCTCTGCATCTGTTGGGGGACCGTGCTCTGTTCGGGAATTCGCTCAAGCCGTTCGGGGTGCTTTTTGAACCGGATCCGCATCCGGCGTATGTCGAATTCGAGCGGGCGTACTCGCATTCGGCCGGAATTGATTCCGAGGAGTCCCGGAGGGGTGCGGATGCCGTCCGTCTTTGAGACCCTGGTCCGGCACAGTGACAATCCGAGTTCTTTTCTTGCTCTCAATCAGGGCAATGAATACTTCCGGGATCCGCGTTTCGACGGCACCTGCGTGTATCGGCGGTCGGGGCGTCACCTGCTGCAGTTCGCGGGGCCCTTCGCGGCGGAGGAGCAGCGTGCGGGGCTGCTGGTCGCCTTCGCCGCGCAGGCCCGGCCGCGGCGGCTGGTCGCCGTACAACTGCAGCGGGCGGACGCCGAGTTGTACGGGGCGCACGGGTTCACGGTGAATCAGCTGGGGGCGTCGTACGCGGTCGACCTGGCCCGGTTCACGCTGCGCGGATCGGCCTTCGTACGGCTGCGGAACAAGATATCCAGGGCCCGTCGCGCCGGTCTTGAGGTGGTCGAGGCTCCCTCCGTGGCCGACGAGGAGGTGCAGAGCGAACTGGATCTGATCGACCGGGCCTGGCTCCAGGGCAAGGGCGGGGCCAAGGAGTTGCGGTTCCTGGTGGGGGAGCGGACCGGGCTGGCCCAGCGGCACCGGCGGTTGTTCGTGGGGCGGATCGGCGGGGTGGCCGTCGGGTACATCAGTTACTCGCCGGTGTTCGGCAGCCGGCCGGGCTGGCTCCATGACCTCAGCCGGCGTTCCCCGGACGCTCCGCCCGGGGTGATGGAGGCGCTGAACGCGACCGCGATGGAGCGGATGTCGGCCGACGGCGCGGGCTGGCTGCACTTCGGCTTCACGCCCTTCACCGGTCTCGCTGATGAGCACGAACTGCCGTGTGCGAGCCGTACTTTCACGCGCTGCGTGCGGTTGCTCGCCCAGCACGGCGAGCGGATCTACCCGGCCGCCGCGCAGCTTGAGTACAAGCGGAAATGGGCGCCGCATGTGGTGCTGCCCGAGTACATCGCCTTTCAGGGGCGGCCCGGGCTTGCGGCGGTGTGGCAGTTGCTGCGGGCTACGCGGGCGCTGTAGGGCGGGCTGGGGTGCCGTGGGGCGGGCCTGGGTGTCGTAGGGCGGGCCCGGGTGCCGTGGGGTGGGGCGGGGTGTCGTAGGGCAGGCCCGCCCGGGCGACCAGCCTCGCCTGTCCGGCCAGTCCTATCTGTCCGACCCGTCCGACCCGTCCGACCCGTCCGACCCGTCCGACCCGTTCTACCGGTCCGGCTTGGCTGACCGGTCTTGCCAGTCCCGCCGTCCGACCAGTCCTGCCAGTCCCGTTGGGCCGACCGTTCTCGCCGGTCCTGCCGGTCCTGCCGGTCCTGACCGTCCCGTCATCCCGTCATTCCCGCCACCCGTCATTCCCGTCCGCCGGACGGGGTTCAGCGCGACCGGGTCGTCCCGGAGCAGGGGAGCACATGAGGTTTCTGGAGCGCGAACGCGCCGTACTGACGAAGTTGCTGCCGGGGCTCGACGAGAGTCTGCGGGCGGTGCCGCTCTTGGAGTTGGAGAGTCCGGGCAGCCCCGGTATCGGGCTCTTCCGCGACAGTGGTGGTCCGGGGCTTGTGGTGCCGGTCTCCTGCAAGGGGAAGGGGGCCAGCGCGCTGGACGCCCTGCGGGTACAGCGTGCGCTGGGCAGCAGGTCGCCGTCCCTGGCGGTGGCCACCACGATGCACCACTTCTCCATGGCCACCCTGGTCGGTCTGGTCACCGACGGCGAGGGGCTGGAGTGGATGCTCGTCGAAGGGGTGGCCTCCGGTAACCGCCTGGTGGCCTCCGGCTTCGCCGAGGGGCGGCCCGGCGTCGGCATCCTCTCGCCGTCGATGACCGCGACCGTGGGATCCGACGGGGTGCGGATCAGCGGGGTGAAGCGGCCGTGCAGTCTCGCCCGGTCCATGGATCTGCTCACCGCCAGTGTCCTGGTACCCGGTGAGCGGGGGGCGCGTGACGAGCTGGCGGTGGCGCTGGTGCCCGCCGAGAGTGAGGGCGTGAGCGTCAGCGGTTTCTGGTCCAGTTCCTTTCTGTCGGGAGCGGAGAGCGATCAGGTCACCCTCACGGACGTGCTCGTACCGCCGGAGTTGCTGCTGCGGACCTCGGGCTCGGAGGGGCGCCTGGACGAACTGCAGACCGCGGGTCTTGTCTGGTTCGAGCTGCTGATGACGGGGAGTTATCTCGGGGTCGCCAGTGCGCTGGTGGAGCGGGTCCTGCTCAACGAGCGGGTGCCCGAGTCCGAGCGGGTCCGGCTGCTGGTGGAGGCCGAGGGCGCGATGGCCGCCGCGGAGGGTGTTGCCCGCCGGCTCGACGAGGGCTGCCCGGACGAGTCGACGCTCGCCGACTCGCTGTACGTGCGGTACTGCGTGCAGGACGCCCTTGCCCGCATCGTCCCGCGGGCGGTGGAACTGCTCGGCGGCCTCAACTTCATGAGCTCGGACGAGGTCGGACACCTCGCGGCCTGCGCCAACGGGCTGTCCCTGCACCCGCCGGCACGGTCCAGGATGACCGGCCCGCTGGCGGCCCACCTGGCGGACGGCCCGCTCACCGTCGCCTGATCCGGCCGACGTTGAGGTCGAGGTCGCGAACCCGAACCCGACGCCGATCCAGACCGCGACCCTGATCCAGACCCTGATCCAGACCCCGGTCCCGGTCCCGACCCCGGTCTCGACCCCGGTCCCGGTCCCAATCCCGGGCACGACTCCTCACACCCCCACGACCCCCTCCCACCCCACCCCAACACCCCCCACCCGATGGGAGTTTCCGAACCATGCCGCCAGAACCCACCGGTCCGTCCCGTCAGTCCCGTCCGTCCCGCCCCCGGAACCAACGCCCCACCCTGCTGCTCACCGGCGCCGCGGGCGTACTCGGCCAGGCCCTGATCGACGAGCTCTGCGACGACTACGACCTGATCTGCCTGCGTCACCGGGCACCGCTGGACGACCCCCGGGTACGCGAGGTGACGGCGGACCTGAGAGCCCTCGGTCTGGGGCTCTCCGCCGCCCAACGGCTGGACCTCGCCGCCGAGGTGGACGTGGTGGTGCACTCCGCCGCGGCCACCAACTGGCGGCTGGCCCCGGCCGACATCTGGCGCACCAACCTGGACGGCACCCGGTCGATGCTCGACCTGGCGGCCCGCGCCGACGCGCCCTTCTTCTACATGAGCACCGCCTTCGTGGCGAACCCGCTCGCGCCCGAGGAACAGGAGCGTTTTCCCGGGGCGGCGGCCTACCTCGCCTCCAAGACGGCGGCCGAGGAGGCCGTACGGTCGGCCGAGGTTCCCGGGGTCATCCTGCGGCCGTCCCTGGTCATGGGTGACTCGTCCACCGGCCGGATCGCCCGGGTGCAGGGTCTGACCCGGGCGCTGGGAGGGATCGTCAAGGGCCAGGTCCCGGTGCTTCCGGGCTCGCCGGGGACACGGATCGACATGGTGCCGCAGGACGTGGTGGCCCGTGCGGTGGGCGACCTGGTCAGGTCCGGTGTCGCCCAGGGCGAGTACTGGCTGACCGCCGGGCGCGAGGCCATCCTGCAGCGGGAGGTCGTCGACATCTGCCTGGAGTTCGCCGGACACCACGGTGAACGTCCGCACCCGCCGCGGCTGATCCCCGTGGAAGCGGTGCACCGGCTGTTGCTCCCGCTGTTGGAGGGGCCGTCCTTCCCCGCGCTGGTGCGGCGCCGGCTCCAGGACTACGCCGAGCTGTTGCTGGTCTTCCAGCGGGAGTTGCCCTTCGCGTCCGACCTGGGGACACCGCACTGCGGTACGGCCCCGACCCGCGCCGCGATCCGGTCGGCGCTGGCGCGCAACGTGGAGTGCTGGGCCACCGGGCGAGGAGGCCTGCGCCGGTCGCGGACTGCTCAGACACCGGCTGCTCAGACGCCGACGGAGCTGGCGTCGTGAGCGCCGTGGAGGTGGCAACTCACGCCACCGTAGGAGTGGTTGCTCCTGCCGCCGTAGAGACCGCTGCTCCAGCCCCCGTAGAGACTCCAGTCCCAGCCGTCGTAGGGGTGGCCGCTCCAGTCACCGTAGAGACAGCCGCTCCAGCCCCCGTAAAGACGGCCGCTCCCCCCGCCCCAGAGACCACCGCCCCCACCCCACCACCCCCCGACACCGCCGAGCTATACCGCCGCCACCTCGGCACCGGCCGTGCCGTCATGGGAACCGTGCTCGGCGGTATGGCCGAGGTGTACTCCGAGGGTGCCTGGGTGCACACCGATGACGGGCGTCGTTACTTGGACTTCGGGGGCTACGGCGTCTTCATCCTGGGGCATCGTCATCCGGCCGTACTTGAGGCCGTGCACCGGCAGTTGGACGCGCATCCGTTGGCCACCCGGGTGTTTTTGGAGCCCGTTGCCGCGCGGGCCGCCGCCGCGCTGGCCGCTCGTACCCCGACGGGGCTCGACCACGTGCACTTCGTCAACTCCGGTGCCGAGGCGACCGAAGCGGGTCTGAAGCTGGCCCGTGCGCATGGGCGCAGCGCGCTGGTGACCACCGTGTCCGGGTACCACGGGAAGACCCTGGGGGCGTTGAGCGTCACCGCCAACTCCCTTTACCAGCAGGCCTTTGAGCCGTTGCTGCCGGACACCACGCAGGTCGCCTACGGGGACCTGGCCGAACTGGAGGCGGCACTCCGTGCGCGTCGCGACCGGGCCTGCGTGATTCTCGAACCGGTACAGGGCGAGGGCGGGGTGCGTATCCCGCCGCCCGGGTATCTCGCGGAGGCGGCCGGGCTGTGTCGTACGTACGGCGCCTTCCTGATTGTGGACGAGGTGCAGACCGGGCTGGGGCGGCTCGGTAGTTGGTGGGGCGTGGACGCCGAGGGTGTCGTGCCCGATGTTCTCCTCGTCGGGAAGGGGTTGAGCGGTGGTGTCGTACCGGTGGCCGCGATGGTCGCCACCAAGGACGCTTACCGTCCGTTCTCCCGCGATCCCTATCTCCACACCTCCACCTTCGGCGCCTCGCCGATCGCCTGTGCGGCGGCGATGGCGGCGGTGGAGACGATCGATGGCGAGGACATCGTGGGCCGCGCCGCCTTGCTCGGCCGGCAACTGCTCGCCGGAGTCGTGGAGGCCTGTGCCCCCTACCAGGAACGCCTCGTGCACGAGGTGCGCGGCAGGGGACTGCTGATCGGTATCGAGTTCGCGCGGGCGCAGGCCGTCGGCGAGACGCTGCTGGAGCTGGTGAGCCGGGGGGTCCTGGTCAATCACTCGCTCAACTCCACGCGCGTGCTCCGGCTGACGCCCCCGGCTGTCGCGGACGCCGACCAGGTCCAGCTCTTCCTGGACGCCCTCGCCGAAGCCCTGCGGGCCGTGCACACCCGCCTCGCCTGACCGGTCAGGACAGCACCACCCCACGACATCGGCACGACAGCACCCCCACGTCAGTCACGACAGCACCCCCACACCAGTGAGGACGAACCCCATGCGCCATGTGACAGTCCGGATGACGGCCCAGGGCATCGACCCCGAGCACGCCTACCGGAGGATCAGCGACTTCAGCCGGTACCCCGAACTCACCACTACGGTCCGCGCGGTGGAGGTGCAGCCGCCGCGACCGGACGGTTCCGTGGTCTCCGCGTGGACGGTCGCCTTCCGCAACGGGCTGATGCGGTGGACGGAACGCGACACCTTCTCGCCGGCCACCCGATCCATCGCGTTCGAGCAGCTCAGCGGCGACTTCGAGACCTTCGAGGGCAGTTGGGCCTGCGAGGCGCACCCGGACGGCACCACCGTCACCTTCCGGGCCTCGTTCGACCTGGGGATCCCCACGCTGGCCGAGATCCTCGACCCGGTGGCCGAGTCGACGCTACGTACGAACATCGAGAAGATCCTCCAGGGTCTGCTCGGCACGGTGTCACCGGCCGGTCTCGCGGACGCCGCGCATGGCTGACCTCGCCCTGAACCTCGCCCTGGCCCGGCCGCCGGACCCGGGCGAACAGTTGCGGGACGAGCCCGGCCCGGACACCGAGCACTGCCTGCGCCTGTACGCGAAACTCGCCTCCGGTGTCACCGTGGTCACCACCCAGGGCGGGGACGGGCGGCCCACCGGGATGACCGTCTCCTCCCTCACCTCGCTCTCGGCCCGCCCGCCCCTCCTCCTCGCCTGCCTGCGCAACGGCTCGCACACGCTGTCGGCGATCGGCGGCCAGGGCGTCTTCGCGGTCAACCTGCTCCGGGACAACCAGCGTTCGCGGGCCGTCCGCTTCGCGGATCCGGCCGTCTCACCGAGCGAGCGGTTCCGCGAGATCCCGCTCCGTCCCGTCCTGGGAGCACCCGTCTTCGGCGACGCGCTCGGCTGGTCGGTCTGCCTGGTCGAGGACATCCGCCGCTACGGCGACCACAGCGCGGTGGTGGGAAGGGTGGCCGTGGTGCAGGTGGCGTCGGGGCGGCCGTTGCTCTGGCACGACCGGAGGTTCGGGTCGCTGGCTGGGGCTGGGGCTGGGGCTGGGGCTGGGGTCGGGGAAGGGGTGCCCCGGTGACCCTGTTCGCGCCGGGCACGCCCTGCTGGGAGTCCGGGGGCCCGGACGGCACCGACCCGCCGTCCACCGTGTGCGGCCGGATCGGTGCCGATGTCGCGGTGGTGGGCGCGGGGCTCGTAGGACTGTCCACCGCGTATCACCTGGCGGAACGTCAACCCTCCCTGGACATCGTGGTGGTGGACGCGCGGCGGCCGGCGGCCGGTGCCAGTGGGCGGGGCACCGGGCTGCTGGGGCCGCGGGTGGGGCCGCCGGTCGACCGGGCGGTGCGGCGGCACGGGCCCGCCGCCGCCCGCCGGATGCACCGGGCCAGCGTCGAGGCCGTACGACAGGTCGTGGAGCTGTGCGACCGGCTCGGTGTGCCCTGCGCGGACGGGGAGCAGATCGTCGCGGCGCGCTCCCGTGCCGGGCTGGTGTCCCTGGCACGGCAGGCCGCCGCCTATCGCGCCCTGGACCTGGAGGTGCCCGTCCTGTGCGCCGCCGACATCCGGCGCCGGGTGGACGTGCCGTACCACGCGGGTCTGCTCCACCGGCACACCGCCACCCTCGACCCGGCCGCGCTGACGGCGGCCCTGGCGAGGGCTTGTGTGGCCAAGGGCGTACGGCTCTACGGCGGCAGCCCGTTGCGGGAGGTGCGCGGCGGGGACGGGCACCGGCCCGAACTGGTCTTCCCGCACGGCACGTTGCGGGCGCCGAAGTCGGTGCTGGCGGTGAACGCCGGGGTGGCCGGGCTCGGGCTGCCGGTCGGCACGGTGCTCGGGCTTGAGGTGCACGCGGTGGCGACCGAGCCGCTGGGCCACGAGGCGCGGGCGCTCCTCGGGCACGGTGGGCTGGCGGTGATCGACGCGGTGCCGCTGGCCCCGTACTTCCGTCTCAGCGCGGATGGACGGTTGGTGGTCGGGGGCGGTACCGCCCTGTGTCCTGACGGGATCGGGCCCCGCCGCAGGGCCGTGCTGCGGGTGTTCGCGTTCCACCGGCTGGAGCAGTGGCTGCGGGCGCTGCACCCGGCGCTGGCCGGGGTGGAGGTCACGCACCGCTGGGCGGGCGGGATCGGGGTGACGGCGGACGGCCTGCCCGTGGTGGGGCCGGTCCGGGGGCGGCCCGGTGTCTGGTACGCGGGCGGCTGCAACGGGCACGGTCTCGCGATGTCGGTGGCACACGGCTCCTACCTCGCCGCGACCCTGCTCGGTGACGGGGACACCGGCGAGCCGCTGCCCTGGCACCGCTCCCGGGCACCCCGGCTACCGGTGTCGGGACCGGCCCGGCCGCTCCTGCGGGCCCACTTGGCCGCGATGGACCGCACCGCCCGCCGTGCGGCGGGGCCTGCACTCGGGCCGCGGGGGTGAGGAGCCGGCGTGGACCGTCCGTCCGACTTCTCCCGAGACTGCCGCACCACCGCACCACCGCACGGATGCCCGGCCGTTCCTGCGCTCGGGCCGCGGGGGTGAGGAGCCGCCGTAGACCTCCGTGCCGTAGACCATCCGTCCGACTTCTCTTCGACTGCCGTACCACCACACGGACGCCGGGCTCACCGGGAAAGGAACACCAATGATCGGGACACTGCTGGCAAGGCCGTTGGAGCTCATGGAGGAGAACTTCCGCAGGCCGACCGGGCGGGCCGGGCGGTTCTTCGGGAATCTGATGGCGGTGCAGCATCGGAGTCTCACCGCGTGGACGATCGAGCACATGGACGTGCGCGGCCGTCAGCGGGTGCTGGACGTCGGGTGCGGCGGGGGCATGGCGGTGAAGCTGCTGTCGGGGCGGGCCGCCCAGGGGTTCGTCGCCGGGGTGGACTACTCGATGGAGATGGTCGAGCAGGCGGTACGGCGGAATCTGCCGGCCGTCGCGCGCGGCCGGGTCGAGATCCGGCACGGGGACTGCTCCCAACTGCCGTACGAGGACTCGTCGTTCGACCAGGTCTGCGCGATCGAGACCTTCTACTTCTGGCCGGATCCGCTGGGCGGCCTCGCCGAGGCGTACCGGGTGCTGAAACCGGGCGGGCAGGTGGCCGTCACGCTGGAGATGAGCCGGGAGGCCGCCGACGATCCGTCGCTGACCCAGCGGTTCTTCGGGCGGCGCTTCACGGAGCGCTCGCAGCGGGCGGGGCTGCACATCCTCTCCGGGGACGACCTGGTGGAACGGCTCACCAAGGCCGGGTTCCAGGACGCCCGGTTCGTGGCGGAGCCGCGCCGTTCGCTGGGCTGGGTCTGCGCGCTGGCGCGGAAGTGAGGGCGATGGCGATGACTGATGTACGTGATGGTGTGGTGGGTGCGCCCAGGGCTGCCGGGCTGCCGTTGCTGGGCAGTGTGCTGGACTTCCGGCGGGACATCCTCCAGGCCATGCACCGGGGGCGCACCGCCCACGGCGACCTGGTCCAGTACCGGCTCGGGCCGGTCGCGGTGCACGGGGTGTCCAGTCCGGAGCTGGCCGCCGAGGTGCTGACCGACAGCGAACGGTTCGGCAAGCTCGGGCCGGACAACCCGCTGCGGCTCGTCCTCGGTGAAGGCCTGCTGACCAGCGACGACCACAAGAGCTGGCTGCGCAACCGGCGGATGATGCAGCCGATCTACACCAAGCAGGCGCTCGCGGGCATGTTCGCGACGATGGGGGTCTCGGCGGCGGAGCAGATCGCGCACATGGCGGACCGCTACCGGACGGGCGCGGTGCTGGACCTGCACACGGAGATGATGCGGGTCACCCTCGACATCGTCAGCCGCTGCATGTTCAGCACCGATGTCAGCCGCACCCTGGCCGGGCTCGGACCGGACGCGGTGGACGTGGCGATCAACTACGCCTTCGACCGGCTGCAGAACCCGCTGAGCCCGCCCACGTCCTGGCCGACCCCGCGCAACCGGCGCTTCCACGAGGTCATGCGGGGACTCGACGACCTCATCTACCGGATCATCGCGGAACGCCGGCGGCCCGACGCCCCCACCGGCGGCGGGGACCTGCTGGACATGCTGCTGGCCGCCCGCGACGCCGACACCGGCCAGGGCATGACCGACCGGGAGCTGCGGGACGAGGTCATCACCACCTTCGCCGCCGGCCACGAGACCACCGCGATCACCCTCACCTGGGCCTTCTACCTGCTCTCCCGGCACCGCGAGGTGCTGGAGCGGGTCCAGCGCGAGGTGGACGGCGTCCTGGGGAACGAAGAACTGCCCACCCCGGACGACCTGGCCGCGATGCCCTGCACCCTGCGGGTCTTCGAGGAGGCCCTGCGGCTCTACCCGTCGGCGCCGATCCTGCCCCGGCTGGTGCTGCGGGACACCGAACTGGGCGGCTACCGGGTGCCGGCCGGGTCACGCGTCCTGGTGAACCTGTACGACATCCACCGGCACCCGCGGCACTGGCCGGACCCCGAGCGCTTCGACCCGGACCGCTTCCTGCCGGAGACCGGCAAGGGGCGGCATCGCTTCGCGTATCTGCCGTTCGGCGCGGGGCCGCACCTCTGCATCGGGAAGCACTTCGCGCTCATGGAGGCCCATCTGCTGCTGTGCGCCCTGGTGCGCCGCTGGGAGTTCCGCCATGTTCCCTCCCACCGGGTGGTGAACCACGCCACCATCACGCTGCGGCCGCGGTACGGAATGCTGATGACGATGCATCAGCGGACGCCCTCGGCCGCACGCACCGCCCATGTCGCCGGAGAACGGACCTCATGAACGCCGACGCCTCGCTCCTCGACCCCGAGCACATCAACCGGACCCGCTACCGGCCGGGCCAGCGGGCCGGTCACTACGAGAGCTTCTACCAGCGGGGCAACCACCCCACGGAACCCCGCGCGTTCTGGATCCGCTACACCGTGTTCAGCCCCGCGGACATGCCGGAGGCGGCCATCGGCGAGCTGTGGGCGATCTGGTTCGACGGGGTGACCGGTCGGCATGTGGTGGCCAAGGAGGAACACCCCATCGCCGACTGCCACTTCAGCACCGACTCGTTCGGCGCCCGGGTCGGCGACCGCGTGCTGGAACCCGGCAGCCTCAAGGGCGAGGCGCGGGGACCGGACGGCCGGATCGGCTGGGACCTGACGTACACCGGGGACCAGCCGCCGCTGTTCCTGCTGCCGCCGAGGATGTACACGGGCGGGTTCCCCAAGGCCAAGAGCCTGGTCGGCACGCCGCTCGCCCGGTACAGCGGCAGCCTGGACATCAACGGCGAGAGCGTCGACATCGACGGCTGGACGGGCAGCCAGAACCACAACTGGGGCAGCCGGCACACCGACCACTACGCCTTCGGGCAGGTCGCCGGCTTCGACGGGGAGCCCGACAGCTTCCTGGAGGTCGTCACGGCCCGCGCCAAGCTCGGTCCCGTGCACATCCCGCAGGTCACCTTCCTCGTCCTGCGCCACGACGACCGCGAGTACTCGCTGGTGTCACTGCGTCAGGCGCTCACCGCCAAGGCGGACTTCGGCTACTTCTACTGGGACTTCGCCACGACCGACGGCACCGTCGACATCCGCGGCCGGATGACCGCCCCCAAGGAACGGTTCGTAGGCCTGAATTACTACAACCCGCCCGGCGGGATCAAACACTGCCTCAACACGAAGATCGGCTCCTGCACGGTCGAGATCGCCAACCGGGTCACCGGCAAGCGCACCGCACTCAAGACCGACAGCCGCGCCCTGATGGAGATCCTCACGGACGACCGTGAGCACGGCGTCACCATCCGCGCGTGAGCGCCCATCCGCGCGTGCGGGGCCCGGTCCCGCTCAGCGAGCGCGTCACGGTCCGGGTGCCGCCGGACACGGCGTACGCGGCCGTCAGCGACGTCACGCGCATGGGGCAGTGGAGTCCGGAGGTCCGCGGCGCCCGCGTGCTGGGCGACGCGGGCGCCGTACGCGTGGGCACCCGCTTCGTGGGGCTCAACCGCGCCGCGTGGCTGCCCTGGGCCACCCTGTGCACCGTGGTCTCCGCCCGGCCGGGAAGCTGCTTCGCCTTCAAGGTCAGCTTCCTGGGCGTCGCCCTGTCCCAGTGGACGTACCGCTTCAGGGAGGTACCCGGGGGATGCGAGGTCACGGAGGAGTGGCTCGACCTGCGGTCGGCGGTCGCCGGACGACTGCTCACCGCCGTCAGCCCGGCGGTCACCGGCGTGCTCCGGCGCCGCGAGCGCAACCGCGCGACGATGCGGGCGACACTGGCCGCGCTCCGGGGGGCTTTGGAGGGCGGTGGTTGAGGTGGGGGCCGGGGGTGTCCGAGGCGGGAGCCCGGGAGGCGGTCGAGGCGGGTTCCAGTCGGGTGACTAAGCGGGAGCCTGGAGGCGGCCTGAGGCGCGGGCCCGGGGTGGCGTCCGAGCCGGGAGCCAGGAGGAGACCTGGGGTGGGAGCCCGGGGGCGGCCGAGGCGGGTTCCCGTTGGGCGGTCGACGCGGGGAGCCTGGAGGAGGCCTGCGGCGGGAGCCTGGTGGGTGGTCGACGTGAGGGAGCCGGGAGGAGACCTGAGGCGAGTTCCGGTCCGCTGGGCGACGCGGGAGCCCGGAGGGCGTCCGAGACGGGTTTCTGTCGGGCGGGCGCGGCAGGGTGTGCGGGGGGAGCCGGACGTGTCAGCGGGACCTGCGGCGGTGGTCCAGCAGCAGTGCCATCGCGCCCAGGGCGATCAACCCGGCGTAGGAGGAGCCGCGTTCGCCTCCCAGGGCGGCCGGTGTCCTCGGGTGGTGGACCTGGAGCGCGAACCGCCGGTTGGACGCGTCGGCCAGCAGTCCGCGCAGCTGCTCGGGGCTGGTGGTGGCCGTGACCATCAAGTCCATTGCCGTACGGCCCAGTTGCTCCAGCGAGATGAACTCGCCCAGCAGGGACATCACGATGCCGCGGACCTCGCCCTTGAAGATCTCCGCCAGCGACAGCTCGGGCGCCAGGCAGCGCACCGAGCCTTCGAGGTTGGCGAAGGACTTGCCCAGCAGCGAGATCGAGGGCGCGGAGCCGATGCCCCGCTTGGTGGCCTTCTCCAGCACCGTGGTGAGCGAGACGCCGAAGTTCAGCTCGCCCAGCGAGGCACTGGAGATCTTGGGGACCAGCGCCGCCATGTCGGCGGCGAACGCCGGCAGGTTCGCCCAGGCGGTGAGCTTCCCCATGTCGGCCCAGGCGCGGGCCAGCCCGTGTCCGTCGTTCTGCGCCAACGCCATGAGCAGGGGCAGCAGTTGGAGGCTGGTCCGCTTGTCCAGGCGCCCGACCATGCCCCAGTCGATCAGGGTCGCGGGGCCGCCGGGCAGCGCGAAGACGTTCCCCGCGTGCGGGTCCGCGTGGAACGTCCGCTGCACGAAGTACCCGCGGTACATGAACCGCAGCAGGTCCTTGCCGATGTCGGTGCGCTCGCTGTCGCTGAACGACCTGGGGTCCAGATGCCGTACGGACATGCCCGGAGCCATCGACTGGACCAGCACCCGGGGTGTGGCCGAGAGGACCTCGGGGACGGCCAGGGTGCGGAAGTCGCGGGCCGCCTCCCGGCCCTCCTCCATGTTGCGGGCCTCGCCGGTGAAGTCGAGTTCGGGTTCCATGGCGTCGAAGATCGAGCCCAGCATCGCCTCGACGTCGATGACCTCGTTGAACCGCGGTGCCGCCCGCGCCACGATGCGGGACGCCCGGCGCAGCAGGGCCATGTCGGCCCGTACCGCCTCGCGGATCTCCGGCCGCTGGATCTTCACCACGGCCTCCCGGCCCCCGGGCAGGGTCACCCGGTAGACCTGGGCCAGCGACGCCGCGCCCAGGGGCTTGGTGGTGTCGATGTCGTCGAACCTGAGCTTCCAGTCGGGGCCGAGATCCTTCTCCAGGACCGGCTCGAACAGGGAGAACGGCTGCACGTCGACCTGGTCGTGCAGGTTCTGGAACTCGGCGATCATCGAGGGCGGCACCATGTCCGGCCGGGTGGAGAGGATCTGGCCGAGCTTCACATAGAACGGGCCGAGGCTCTCCAGAGCCCTGCGTACGGCCCGTGCACGTCGTTGGGCGTCCCCGGCGGCGGATTCCTCCTCCTCCGCCGGGGACCGGCCGTTCCCCTTGGATCTCCCGCGTTCCCGCGCCGTGTGACCGACCTCGTCGGCGATCAGACTGCCCAGCACCTTCACGACCAGCCGGAGCCGGTCGCCGATCAAGGTCCTCACGACGCGGGTTCCCTCCTAAGGGTTCTGCGGAAGCCGGCCCGGCGCACCGGGCACGGACCGCGGGTCAACGGCCTTGTGCCGGGGCGGCGTCGGTCAGCCCTTCTTGGCCGGCGGACGGACGCCGGCACTCGCCGCGACATCACTGATCGCGTCGAGGGAACTGACCAGCGTGGAGAGCAGGTCGGTCAGCCTGGCGATCTGCTGGGGCAGGGTCGCCAGGGATTCGGCCAGCCCGCCGAGACCGCCCACGGCACCGGGCAGACCCGCCGCCGCACCGGCGAGTTGTCCTACGGCCGCGAGCGGATTGGCGGAGTTGGAGGAGCCGGCCAGCCCGGCGAGGGCAGCCGCCGCCGGATTCGCACCCGCCAGGACGGCGAGCGGGTTGGCGTTCGCGAGTGCGGCCAGCGGGTTCACCGGACCGGAGCCCCGGTCCGAGGAGGCGCCCGCCAGGAGGGCGAGCGGGTTGGCGCCGGCGAGTGCGGCCAGGGGGTTCATGCCGCCGCCGCCGAACGCCGCCATCGCCTGCAGTGCCCCGAGGGGCGTACCGGCGAGGGCCGCCATCGGATTGCCGGAGCCGAACCAGTCCGGGTAGTCGGACTTCCTGGACTTGTTCGGCGGGTCCAGGAAATCGTTGAACGCCTTGTTGGAACTGTCGGCGATGTCGCCGAGTAAGTTCTTGATGGTGTCCTGGGTGCTCGGTTTGTCAGCCACTTTTTCGGGTGTCCTTCCCTAGGGGCATCATGGAATTCACCAGGATGCCCAACCATTTTTCGGTCATCCGCAGGATTCGCCCAGAGACTGGGTGCACATGTGCCGGAGCCTCGCTCTGCCACGTGTGAATGCACCCTCGGCGGCCTTTACGGAGATCTGGTTGAGCCGGGCGAACTCGACGATGGAGATCCCGTCGGCCCGCGCGAGCATCACCTGCCGCTCCCGGCCGCGGAGCTGGCCGGCCTGCCGGAGCAGCCAGCGACCGAATTCCTGGTCGCAGACGGCTTCCTCCAGCATCTCCGGCTCCCCGTCGGTGATGCGCAGCAACAGCCGCTGCCAGCGCTCCCGTTCCCGGTAGCTGTCGATGCACAGCCGCATGGCGACCGTGGTCAGGAACGCCCCGAGCCGGTCGCGGTCCAGGTCGCGGTGGGTCGCCGCCCGCAGCATGGCCTCCTGGACGCAGTCCTCGGCGTCATGCGGATTGGGCAGCCGGCGGCGCACCAGACGCAGGAGGCGCTCGCGATGCTGAAGGACTTCAGTCCAGAAGGAATCGCGGCATAAGTGCATGCGCATCACCAATGATCGAACGAAAGAAATGTTCCCGGCGATTGGGTTCACGCACACCTTCATGCGACGAAAATCCCCTCCACTCTTTCCACCCCCTCGCCCTTCCTTTTCATTCTTTGCTGGAAACACCGGCTTTCTGCCCTGGGGGGAGGTGGTTAACCCGCGCATCACACCCTTCCTTCGTTTGAATGAGAAAATGAGAAGGGATAACAGTATCTTCGGCTCGGTCGATCCACGGTTCGGTGCCGCGTGGGCGGCGGGGCCGCGGCCGGCACGGAATCGTCTCTTCGCCTGACGGTCGGCATCGCGGCGGCTACTGTCCTACACCGTGGAGCAAAGTGGACCAGAGGCCCTCCGGTTCTCCCTGCTCGGCCCGCTGCGTGCCTGGCGGGGCACCGCCGAACTGGCGCTCGGCCCCCCTCAGCAGCGCGCCGTGCTCGCGACACTGCTGCTGAGCCGGGGGCGGGCGGTCGGCGTCGCCGATCTCGTGGACGGGATCTGGGGTACGCAGCCGCCCCGGGGTGCTGTGGCGGTGGTGCGCACCTACATCTCCCGCCTCCGCAGGCTGCTCGAGCCCGAGCGGACGCCGGGGCGGCCGTCCGGGCTCCTGGTCTCCATCGGGGACGGGTACGCCCTGCGGACCGACCGGGTCTCCAGCGACCTGGCCGAGTTAGAGGAGGCGGTGGCGTGGGCCGGGCAACGCCGCGCCGCCGGTGACCGAGCCGACGCGGTCCGGTTGCTGCGTACCGTACTGGCCGCCGGGGACGGTGCGGCACTGGCCGGCGTGCCCGGTCCGTACGCCGAAGCCGCGCGGGCCGACCTGGCCGAACGTCGGCTGGGCGCCTTGGAGTTGAGGCTGTCCATGGAGCTGGAGCTGGGCCGGCACGAGGCGGTGGTGCCGGAACTGCTGGTGTTGCGTGACGCGCATCCGCTGCGTGAGGCCGTGAGCGAGCTGCTGCTGACCGCTCTGTACCGGTGCGGGCGGCAGGCCGAGGCGCTGGAGACCTACGCGAGGACGCGCCGCATCCTGGTCGATGAACTGGGCATCGAGCCGGGCCCGTCCTTACGCGCCGTACACGCGCGACTTCTGGCCGGTGAGCCCGGGCGCGCTCGGCCGATGCTCGACGAACCGACCGGGGACGCCCCCGCACCGGACAGTCCCGGTGGCGGCCCTCGCCCGGAACCGGACGCTCCCGCACCGGCCCGCCGGACCGGAGCCGTGGGCCCTGCCCAACTCCCGGCCGATCTGCCCCTGTTCATCGGTCGCCGCACCGAACTCGACTACGTCGCCACCCTGTTCCCCGAGGGCGACGGGCCGCCCGGCACCGCGGTCATCGGCGTCGTCGACGGCATGGCGGGGACCGGCAAGACCACGCTCGCCGTCCACTGGGCCCACCGGATCGCCCACCGCTTCCCCGACGGCAACCTCTACGTCAACCTCCGCGGCTACGACCCGCACGGCTCCCGCATGCTTCCGGGCTCCGCGATCGAGATGTTCCTCGTGGCGCTCGGCGTGGCCCCGCAGGCGGTCCCCGAGGGACTCGACGCCCAGGCCGCCCTGTACCGCACCGTCCTCGCCGACCGGCGCGTCCTGATCGTGCTGGACAACGCCGGTGACGCCGGGCAGGTACGGCCGCTGCTGCCCGGCACACCCGGCAGCCTCGTCATCGTCACCAGCCGCAGCCGGCTCGGCGGACTGGTCGCCGGGCACGGCGCGCATCCGATCACGCTGGGCCTGTTGAGCGCGGAGGAATCGTTCGAGTTGCTGACCCGACGGCTGGGCGGCGCCCGCGTCGCCGCCGAGCCGGAGGCCGCCGCCGCCATCGCCGACCTGTGCGCCCGGCTGCCGCTGGCCCTGGCCATCGTGGCGGCCCGCGCCGCCCACCACTCGGGCTTCCGGCTCGCCGACATCGCCGAGGAGCTCCGGCACGACCACGGCAGTCTCGACGCGTTCGTCGGCGACGACATCGGCACCGACGCCCGTGCCGTGTTCTCGTGGTCGTACCAGGCACTGTCCCCCGAGGCGGCCGGGCTCTTCCGTCGCCTCGCCCTGCACCCCGGCCCCGACATCACCACCGCCGCGGCCACCGCGCTGACCGGCGCACCACCCCGTGGCGTCCGCGCCCTGCTGACCGAGCTCACCGGGGCGAGCCTGCTCATCGAACGGGTCCCCGGCCGGTTCGTCTTCCACGACCTGCTGCGCGCCTACGCCGGCGAACTCGCCGAGACCGAGGACAGCGAGAGCACCCGCGGCGCGGCGCTGCTGAGGATGCACGACCACTTCCTGCACACCGCCCACAACGCCTCCTCGGTCCTCGACCCGTTCCGCGAAACGATCGCCCTGCCGCCGAGCACAACGGGCAGCGAGCACCTCCGGTTCAACGACCGGGCACAAGCGACCGCCTGGCTGCGCACGGAGCGGTACGTCCTGCGCGCGATCGTCGGGCACGCCGCCGCCCACGGCTACGACGAACACGCCTGGCGCACCGCCGCGGCCCTGGACGTCTACTTCAACCGGCTCGGTTTCTGGCACGACCTGCTGGAGATCAACAGCGCGGCGCTGGGAGCGGCACAGAAACTCGGCGATCCCACAGGCCAGGCGTACTCCCTGTGCGGTCTGGGCGTGGCCCACTCGCAGCTCCACCATGCGAAGCCGTCGTTGCGGTACCTCGAACGCGCGCTGGCCCTGTTCAGGGACGCCGGCGACCCGTTCGGTCAGGCCCGGGTCCATCGTGGCCTCGCCTACCTGGCCAACCGGACGGACCGGCGCGCCGCCGCCCTCGACCACTACGCACAGGCCCGCGCGCTGTTCCGGGCCGAGGGCGACCTCAACGGCGAAGCCGGTGTGCTCAACCAGGTCGCCTGGACGTACATCCTGATCGGCGACTACGAACAGGCCCTCGACTGCTGTCGGGAGGGACTCGTCCTCTACGAGGAGATGGGCGACCCCTACGGCGCGGCGGCGACCCGGGACACCATCGGTTACGCCTACCACCACCTCGGCCGGTACGCGGAGGCCATCGAGCACTTCGAGCTGTCGGCGCGCATGTTCGCCGCGATCGGTGACCGCTATCTCGAATCCGATGTCCTGCTCCACTTGAGCGACGCCCGCCGCGCCACCGGCGACCGGGACGCGGCCCGCGAGGCGATGCGGTCAGCGCTCGCACTGCTGGAGGAGATGGGTCACCCGGACGCCGAGCACGTGCGCGGGCTTCTGCGCGAACTGGACATCGACGAGCCGGACGCTCCGGCAGGTCGTTGACGACCGCCCGGACCCTGCTCCGTTGATCAACAAGCCACGTCCCTCTCACCCTCCCGCAGGTCCTCCACCACGACCCCGTGTTCCCGCAGGGCCAGACGCAGACTGCGCAGCGCGTAGTACACGCGGGACTTCACGGTGCCGCGCGGAATCCCCAGATCCTCCGCTGCCTGCTGGGTGGTGCGGTCCGCGACGAACGTCGCCAGGAGCACCTCGCGGTGCGCGGGCGTGAGGGACTGCAGGGCCTTGTGCAGCACCATGGACGACAGCATCCGTTCGATGTCGTCCACCTCGGCGCACATGTCGCCCAGCCAGTTGGTGCCGCTGACCTCCAACGGGCGTGCCAGCCGGGTCCGGTGCGCGTCGATGACGAGGTTGCGGGCGACCCGGAACATCCAGGGGCGTACGGCCATCCCCTCGTCGTCGGTCAGGTTCCCGTTGTTCCAACAGCGCAGCAGCGTCTCCTGGAGGACGTCCTCCGCGCGGTGTGTGTCCCAGTCCAGCATGCGCAGTACGTACGAGTAGAGGGCCGGGCCGTGTTCTAAGTAGAGGTTGCGCAGCGCCCGTTCCTCGGGCGAGACCGCGCTCGCCGATCCGATGGCTGTCACGTTCATGGACATGCTCCTGCTTCTCCGTCCGACCGGCTCCGGCCGATTGCGGGCCGGAGCCGGGGCTGGGGCTCCTGGGGAAGGGAGTGTTCCGAGGGACGGTCCACGTCCGTTTGACGCCCGTTGTACGAGGCGATTGACGGGCCGGTCAGCGGCGGTGCGGGCCGCGCGCGGGGTTCAGGCGTACGCGGCCTCCAGCGCCGTCACGTATCTGTGGACCTGTTCGGCGAGTTCGACGTGGCCCGGTGGCAGGGGACCTCGACGGTTCAACACGCCCCACATGTGCAGCAGTTCGCGTCCATGGGCGACGGCGGTCCGGGAGTCGTCGAGCTGCTGCCAGGCCGCCGCCGCCCGCGCCACGTCGCTCGCCGCCCGCTCGTCCCCGGCCCCGCACCGGATCCGGGCAACGGCCAGCGCCAGTACGACGGCCTCGCGATGGTCGCCGCGCAGGTACGCGAGGTACGCCTCCACGGACCGCGCCTCCACCGCGTGCGGATGCTCGGCGCCCACCGAACCGGTCAGGCTCTCGCGCAGCGCGGTCGCCCGGGCGAACGCCTCGTCGAGCCGGCCGGCGATCCCCAACGCGTTGATACGGCCGATCTGTTCGGAGAGTCCGGCGGGAGGGAGGTCGGTGCCGGTGACGGGTTCCTTCGCGGCGCCACGGGTGGCGGCCGTGGCGCGGGCGTGGGCGACCGCGGTGGCGATGGCGGAGGTGGCGGGCGCGGCGGACGCGGTGACGGTGGGTGGGGGAGCGACGTCGGGGGACGGCTCGGGTTCCGGTGCTTCCCCGGTTTCGTGCGCGAGGACGTGGCTGGAGCCGTCCGGCAGTACCCGGAGGACGAAGTGGGTCGTGCCGGGTCCGTCGCCGACCGTGGCGTCCACGGCCGCGCCGGACTCCTCGGCGTACTGGTGCAACCGGTCGAGCACTGCCTCGTGCACGGACTGGCCGGGGGCGGGGACGAGCGGGTCGCCGTTGATCTCGGCGATGCCCTCGTCGGAGACGTACACCTTGAAGCGGTTCATGGCTGGCTTCCTCGTACGGCAGGTCCGGTGGAGTCGGAGGGTGGGTCAGTTCGTGGGTGTCGGCGTCGGGGTGGGCGTGACGCCGGGGGTGGCGCCCGAGGGCGGGGCGGCGATGCCCTGGTACTTGGCGAACTGGGCGCGGATGGCGAGGACGTAGCTCAGGGCGTCGTTCGACTCCGGGACGCCCTTGGCCGCCTTCACGGCGTCCATCCCGATGGCGTAGCCGGCCAGGGCGAGGTCCAGGACGCTGTTGGTGGTGTTGCCGTCCTTGTCGGTGGTCTTCACGACCGTGCCGTTGTCGAGCAACGTCTGTCCCTGGCCCGCCAGATCGCACATGTAGCGGCCCAGGGCCATGATCGAGTCCTTGTTGTCCGTCGCCTGCGTCTTGCCGTTGTCGTCGTCGTCCTTGCCGTACTTGGCGAAGATGTCCGGCGTCAGCTGTGAGATGCCCGTCTCGCCGTGCGGGCCGACCAGGGTCGAGTTGAAGCCGGACGCCTTCTCCAGCTGGGAGGCGATGACGATCGGGCCGATCGCGTCGCACTGCTCGCCGGCCTTCTGGATGGGGTCCACCAGGTCCGTGGGGACGGTGGCGGTGTCCAACTCGCCCTTCCCGTCGCCCTGGAGGATGGTCATCATCTGGTTCGCGGTGGCGTTGTCACTGGCGTAGTTGTCGGCGCTGCCGCCGCCTCCTCCGAAGAGCAGGATCAGCGCGATGAGCGGGGCCAGCAGGACCCCGAGCCCGCCGAAGATGATGATCAACGGCACGGCGCCCGCCACGGCGAGCGGGATCATCACGCAGCCGCCCACGCCGGCGCCGGCCACGCCGTACATGACGGCCTTCGAGCCTGCGCCGTCTTCGCTCTCTGCCGCACCCATCCGCGTCCTCCGCCTTCTTCGGTTCGCCTTGAACCGCTGTGGCCACATGGCCCGTTGTGCTGTCCGACGGACCCGGTAGACCGAAACGGGTCCCGCGGCCAAGAAGTTCAAAACAGTGGAAACCGGATGAGCCAGAACAGCGGAAGCACGAGGCAAGAGGGGGGCGGGAAAAACATCATGGGCACTCCTTCGGCACCACAGCCGGGCCCGCAGTCGTGGGTGCGGGGACCCAAGTCCACACAGTCCGCGCAGCCGGCCCGCCCGGCGACGGACGACAGCGCGGCCGCCCCCGTCGGACATCCCGCACCGGCCGGATACCAGGCCCCCGTCGGGCAGACGGCGTACTCCCCGCACCAGGGTTTCGGCGGCGGGCTGCCGTCCGCACCGGTACGACAGGGCGCGCCGGCCCCGCGGGCGCAGACCGTCGTACAGCCCGCCCCGCGGCCCGTCGCCCCCCGGCCCGCGGCCCCCGCGCCCCGGTCCGACACCCCGGCACGCAAGGCCGGTTCGGGCCGCCCGGCGGATCCGGGCCTGGATCGGCCGAAGCGGCCGAGGACGGTGGGGCGCGGCAGGCCGCGCGAGGACGTCGGGTGGGTCAAGGCGCACGGCGGCTCCGGCGCGACCTCGCTGGTCGAGGCCCTCGGCGGCGTGGACGTGGGCGCCCGCTGGCCGGAGCCCGCGCGGGGCGAGCCGTACCGGGTCGTCCTGGTCGGCCGGACCAGCGCGAGCGGACTGCGGTCCGTGTCCCAGGCGCTCGGCGCGCTCAAGGACGGCAACGCCCCGCAGGGGCTCGAACTGCTGGCCGTGGTGCTCGTCGCCGACGCCCCCGGCCGACTGCCGCTCAGCCTGCTGCGCCGCATCCGGGTGCTGCGCTCCGTCGCCCGCGTGCACCGCGTGCCGTGGATCCCGGCATGGCGCACGGACGATCGGTTGAAGTACATCCCCAGGCAACTCGTCACGCTCTCCCGGCTGGTGGGCAGCGACGTCTACGGCGAGGGAGCCATGTCGTGAGTCAACTCCTTTCCAGCGCCCAGTACTTGGCCTGGGATCCGGGTGCCGACGGCCAGATGATCCTCAACACCCTGTGCTGGTGCGCCTCGGCCTGCGGCGTCGCCGGACTGATCATCGTCGGCATGCAGATGGCGCTCCAGCTGCGCCGCGGCGACCCGGGCGAGGGCGGTGAGCACTTCCGCGGGGTCTTCTTCGTGGTCCTCGCCTGTGTGATCGCCTCCACGGCCGGTCCGCTCGTCACGTTCCTCGGCGATCTGACCCTGCAAGGCCCGTAGCGCCGACTGACCTTTCGGCACTGCCAGTTCACCCTCCCGCCCACCGCTCAGGCCGGGCGCCGAATCCTCGGAGAATCCTTATGTCCGCCATGCTCCACGAAGCCTCCACCTTCCTCGCCGCCACCGTTCCCCAGCCGACGAGCGACGCCCCCTCCGAACTGACCGACAAGGTCAACCTCGTCCTCGGCATCCTCGCCTGGGCCGGTACCGCCGCCGGTGTCTGCGGCGTGCTGATCACCGGCGCGATGATGGCCATCTCCGTGAAGCGGGGCGAGAGTTCGGAGCACATGAGCCGCCTCGGCATGGTGCTCGGCGGCTGTGTCCTGGTGGCCACGGCCGGCCCGCTCGTCCAGTTCGTCTTCAACTAGGGAGCGCGGGGCAGTGGGCATTCTCAAGCGCGGAGAACGGCGGACCGAGGAGTCCGGGCCGTACTGGAAACAGCGCAGTTGGCAGGCGTCGGCGGGGTTTCTCGCGCTGGTCGTCGTGCTGGGCGTGATCGCCACGCTGACGTCCGGCTCGGGCACCGCAGGCCGGGCCGAGGCACCGGCGTCCAAGGGCCCGCTGTCCGGCACCGTCACCAAGAAGGACGGCCGCCCCGGCGGCTGCCGTACCGACGACAGCGCGGGCGACGCGATACCGACCTCCGTGCCGAAGGACATCAGTTGGCACACGCTCGGCATCGGACGGGTGCCGGTCTCCGCCTCGGCGGGGCCGACCAGGATGCAGGGCGCCGTGTGGTGGTGTTTCGCGCACACCCCCATGGGCGCCGTGCTGGCCGCGACCGACATCCCCACCCAGATGAGCGGATCGCAGTGGCGCACCGTCACCGACCAGCAGGTCGTCGCCGGGCAGGGGCGCGAACTGTTCGTGTTCCAGCGCACCGCCGTGCCGGACTCGGACGGGGCGAACGCGGCCCCGGCCACCTCGTCGTACGCCGGGTTCCAGGTGACCTCGTACACGAGCGGGGCGGCGGCCGTCGGGCTGTTGATCAAGAACGACCAGGGCTATGCCAAGACCACGGTCTACGTGCGCTGGAGCGGTGGCGACTGGAAGATCCAGCCCGACGGCAGCGGCGGACTGTACTCGCAGTTGGCCTCCGAGCAGAGTGCCGTCGGCTACACACTCTGGGGGGCCTGACGTGGCGGCCTGTAGCAACGGGAATCCGCTCGCGGACGCGATCACCGGTTTCTTCAGTTTTCTCGGCGACCCCGTAGGGACGGTCGTCAGTCTGATCGCGAAGACGATCCTCGCCGCCGCGATCGCCGTGTTCGCGGGGCTGGCCGAGAGTGTCCCGACCCTGGAGGACACGACCACCTCGCACGATCTCAGCGACAAGACGTCGTGGATCGTGATCTATCTCGCCGTCGGTTCGCTGGTGTTCGCGGCCGGCAGGATGGCGATCGAGCGCAGAGGCACCGCGGGCGTCACCGCCCTGAAGGGCATCATGCGCGTCGTCCTCGTCTCGGGCGTCGCCACCACCATCTGCCTGGCCGCCGCGAGGGTCGCGGACAACTACTCCTCCTACCTGTTCGACAACTCCGTGCAGAACGCGCTGGACAACATCGGCGCCTGTGGCGACAGCAGCAACATCCAGTCCTTCCTGCTGCTGATCCTCGCCTTCCTGCTGCTGCTCGCGGGGATTCTGCACACGATCCTGATGTACATCCGGCTCGGCGTCATGATGATCATGCTCGGCACCCTTCCGATGGCCGCCGCGGCCTCGATGACGGACTGGGGCGCCGGCTGGTGGCGCAAGCACATCGGCTGGATGATCTCCTGGCTGCTCTACAAGCCCGCGGTCGCCCTCGTGCTGAACGCCGGCATGTCGATGATCACCGCGGGCCAGAACAGCCCGACGGGCGCCAATGTCAACACCCGCATCGCCGGTATCGGCGTGATGCTGCTGTCCGCCATCGCGCTCCCCGCGCTGCTGAAGCTCGTCGTACCGGCCGCCGCTGCCATGGGCACCGGCAACCCGATGGCCTCCATGGGCCAGGCGGGCAGCCAGCTGGCCAGCGGTGCCGTGCAGGTCGGCGCCATGAGCGGTTCGTCCGGCGGCGGCGGTGGCGGTGGCGCACAGAAAGGCCCGAGCGGAGCCAGCGGCACCGGCGGCGCGTCCGGCGGCAGTGGTTCGGACGGCGCGTCCGGCGGCAGCGGTTCCGACGGCGCGTCCGGCTCGGGAGGTCCGAGCGGTGCGGGCAAGAGCGGTGGCGGTGCCGGCAAGGCCGCGGGCGGCGCGGGCAAGGAAGCCGCGGCGGCGATGGGCGGCCCCGCCGGCATGGCGATCCTCGCGGCCGTGGCCGCGACCCAGGTCGCGAGCTCGACCGTCTCCGGCGCCGTCGAGGGGGCCGACGGAGACCTCGGCAACAACAAGTGAGCCCGGGGGAGTCCACGACACCCGGGCCGTACGCCCGTAGCTCCTCCTGGCGTCGTCTCCCCTGACGAACGGCCGCCGGGCGCCCTCCCCCGGGGCGTCCGGCGGTCTCCCCACCGGCACCCGACGCACACCGCACCACCGTCACCTCACGAAAGGAAACCGGTCACATGTCCACGGAAGCCGTCTCCCACCCGACCTACGGGAACTGGCGCAGGCCGAGGCGCGCGGGGCTCGGACCGCTCGGACTCGTCGGCACCTTCGTGATCTTCGGCGGCCTCGTCGCCACCCTGCTGGCGTCGCTGATCTCGCTGTACGCGGCGATCATCGTGTTCGTGCCGGTCGTCCTGTTCCTCATACCGCTCACCATCCGCACCCAGGACGGCCGCAACGTCTACCAGCTCTTCGCCCTGCGCGTCGGCTGGTGGCGCAGGAAGGCCGCGGGCTCGCACCTCTACGTCTCGGGCCCGCTGTCCGCGCGTCCCGGCGGCCGGTTCCGCCCGCCGGGCCTGCTCAACAAGGTCACCGCGAGCGAGGGCCGCGACGCCTACGACCGCCCCTTCGGGATCCTGCACCACCCCCAGCGCGACCTGTACACGATCGTCCTGGGCTGCGACCCCGACGGCGGTTCGCTCATCGACCCGGACCAGGTCGACGTCTGGGTCGCGCTGTGGGGCGAGTGGCTGGCCCGGCTCTCCCACGAACCCGGTCTCAAGGGCGCCACCGTGATCGTGGAGACCGCCCCCGACCCCGGCACCCGGCTCGCCCACGAGGTGCTGCCCCGCATCCACCCGAACGCGCCGGCCGCCGCCCGCGCCGTGATGGAGGAGGTCGTCGAGCGCTACCCGAGCGCCTCCTCCGAGATGCACACCTACGTCACCCTCACCTACGGCAACCCGGCCGGCCAGAAGCGCCGGAAGGAGGACGTGATGACCGAACTGGCCATCCGCATCCCCGGCCTGCTCAGCGGCCTCGTCGCGGCCGGCGGCGGTGCCGCCTACCCGCTGTCGGCCGAGCGGATCGCCGAGGTCGTCCGGGTCGCCTACGACCCCGCCGTCGCCGCCGACGTCCTCAACGCCCGTGCCCTGGAAGGCGGAACGGGCCTGGAGTGGGACGACGCCGGTCCCGCCGCCGCCGTGGAGACGGTCAACGCCTACCAGCACGACTCGGGTGTCTCCCGCACCTGGATGCTGACCCTGGCACCCCGCGGCACCGTCCGCTCCTCGGTGCTGCGCGGCATGCTGGAGGCCGCCCCCGGCACCCGGCGCAAGCGGGTCGCCCTGGTCTACCGGGCCATCGACCCCGCCACCTCGGCCCGCATCGTCGAGGCCGACCGGCGCAGCGCCCAGTTCATGGCGACCTCCGGCAAGGGCATGGTCCAGGCGCGCGCGGCCTCCGAGGTGCGGGCGGCCGAACAGACCGCCGCCGAGGAGGCGTCCGGCGCCGGACTCGTGGAGTTCTCCCTGATGCTGACGGTCACCGTCGACAACCTGGCGGAACTCGCCGACGCCAGCGTCACCGTACGCAACCTGACCGCGGCGTCCCGGGTGCTGATGCGCCCCGCCGACCGGATGCAGGCGGCCGCGTTCAGCTGCACCCTGCCCGCCGGGATCCTTCCGTGGGAACAGACCCTCGTCCCGCACGAACTGCAGGAGGCGCTGTGAGCCGCCGTAGCGAGGAGAAACTGGCCGAGCGCGCGGACCTGATGGCCGAGGAGCAGGCGCTCCGGGACCTGGCCGCGGGCGGGTCGGGGCTGGTCGGCCTGGACGGTTCCGGGGCCGAGGCCGCCGCGACGAAGTCCGCGAAGGCCAGGGCGAAGTCCGACGCCAGGCGCGGCGGCAAGGGCAAGGCCCCGGCCAGGCCCCGCGAGCCGTACGTCCCGGCCCGCGGCTGGGAGGGCGCCGGCGGTGGCCGCGTCGGCTACATGGACCCGCCCACCATGTGGCGCGCCACCACCGTGCAGGCCTGCGGCATGTGGCCGTTCGCCGCCGGTTCGGGCTCGCCCATGACCGGAGTGCCGCTCGGACAGCACCTGTTCACCGGCGCCACGGTCTGCGGCGACCCGCTGAACTGGTTCACCCGGGCCCGCTACATCTCCAACCCCTCCCTGTTCATGCTCGGCATGCCGGGCCTGGGCAAGTCGACCCTCATCAACCGGATGCTGATCGGGCTCGCCGCGACCGGTGTCGTCCCGCTGGTCCTCGGCGACCTCAAGCCCGACTACGCCGACACCGTGCGCGCGCTCGGCGGCCAGGTCATCTCCATCGGCCGCGGCCGGGGCGGCATCAACGTCCTCGACCCGGGCGCCATGGGCGAGGCCGCCGCGAAGGTCGGCGGCGAGGCCGGCGAGGTCCTGAAGGCCGAGGCCCACGGCCGGGTGCTGAACATGGTCGCCGCCCTCATCACCATCGTGCGCGGCCGGCCCATGGACGACCACGAGCAGTCCGTGCTCTCCGCCGTCCTGCACCACCTGCGCGAACGCACCCGGCCCGGTCGCAGCGTGCTGCTGCCCGACGTGCTGCGGGTCCTCACCGAGGGCCCCGACCGGGTCCGCGCGGTCACCCTCGACCGCGGCGACGACACCCGCTACCGGGACGCCGTGGACCCGCTGCACCGCTCCCTGCTCGGCATCCTCGACGGCCCGCTCGGCGACACCTTCGCCTCCGAGACGTCCACCCGGATCGACGCGAACGCGCCCGCCGTGTGCATCGACATCTCCGGCATCGGCGAGGCCGACACCCAGCTCACCGCCGCCGCGATGCTCGCCGCCTGGTCCGACGGCCTCGGCACGGTCGCCGCCTCGCACGCCCTCGCGGACGCCGGACTCGCCCCCCGGCGCTGGTTCTTCACCGTGCTGGACGAGCTGTGGCGCCCGCTGCGCGCGGCCTCCGGCATCGTCGACCGCATCGACGCCCTCACCCGCCTCAACCGCTCCCTCGGCCTCGGCGACGCCAAGATCACCCACACCCTCAAGGACGCCGAGGCCCTCGGCACCGACGCCGACCGGGCCAAGGCGCGCGGCTTCGTCGAGCGGGCCGGCATGGTCGTCTGCGCCGGGCTGCCGAAGACCGAGATGGAGGATCTCGGCAAGGTCGTCGGACTCTCCCGCCGCGAGATCGAACTCGTCTCGTCCTGGTCCTCGCCACCCGGCTGGGGCGTACGCGGCGAGGACGAGGAGCCGCCGGGCCGCGGCCGCTTCCTCATCAAGGTCGGTGGCCGCCCCGGCATCCCGATCAAGGTCGCCATCACCGACGCCGAGCGCGACCTGCACAACACCAACACCCGCTGGACGACCAACGAGGCGGCCATCGAACAGGCCGCCGCCCGCGCCGCCGCCGAGGTCGCCCGGGCCGCGCGGGAAGGACCCCTGCCCCTGGCCCTCCCCGGCGATCCGGGCGCCCTCGCCCTCCCCGGCGACCCGGGCTTTCCCGCCGTAGAGGCGTCGGCCGGGGGGTGGACGGCGTGAGCGGGCCCCGCAGCACCGACCTCGGCGACCAGATGCAGTGGGCGATCGCCGCGCTGGCCGGCTTCGGCATCCTCGCGTTCACCATCGTCTGGGCCGGCGGCACCTTCGGCGCCGGTCTCGCCGGCTACGGCTGGGACGCCCCGCCGTTCGCCATGTCCACCGTCTCCGCCCTGATCTCCGACGGACCGACCGCGCTGTGGCCGGGCACCCCGGCCGCCGTGCTCTACGCCGGCATGTTCGGCGTCCTGGCGCTGATCACGGTGCCCGCCGCCCTCGCCGTCAACTTCTTCATGGACCGCGGCAGAGCGCCCAAGGGCCTCGCCGGGCGGCGCGAACTCGCCGCCATGTGCCCCAAGGGCATCGAGGCCCGCGCCCGTGAACTGCGCCCCACCCTCAAGGGCCGCGCGGAGGTCCACCCCGACGAGACGGGCAATCTCCTCGGCGACCTCGACCCCAAGGGCCCCGAACTGCGCAGCAGTTACGAGGACGTGGAGCTCGACCTGATGGCACCCCGCGCCGGCAAGTCCACCGGCATCGCCGTGCCCCGGGTGCTGCGCGCCCAGGGCGCGGTCCTGCTGACCTCCAACAAGTCCGACGTGTACGCCGTCACCCGCGCCCAGCGCGAGAAGGCGGGCACGGTGTGGACGTTCGACCCGCAGGGCATCGCCCACGCCCCGCGCGCCATGTGGTGGAACATCCTCGGCGAGTGCCACACCATCGAGGGCGCCCGCCGGATGGCCGGTCACTTCGTGGCGTCCGTCAACGACGACACCGCGAAGAAGGACTTCTGGATCTCGGCCGCCCAGAACACCCTGACCGCACTGTTCCTGGCCGCCGCCCGCGGCCGGGCCCCGCTGACCGAGCTGCTGGCCTGGCTCGCCGACCCCGCCGACCGCACCCCCATCGACCTGCTCCGCGAGGTCGGACTCGTCGCGATGGCCGAGCAGTTGCAGGGCACGGTGCGCGGCGCGGTGGAGACCCGGGACGGCATCTACGAGACCGCCCGCCAGACCGCGTCCTGCCTCCTCGACCCCGATATCCTCGCCTGGGTCACCCCCGACCCCCAACTCCCGGAATTCCGCCCGCACGAGCACGTCCTGGGCACCGACACCCTCTACCTCCTCTCCAAGGACGGCGGCGGCTCGGCGGCCGGCGTCATCGCGGGTCTCGCCGACGCGACGATGCGGGCGGGTGTCGTGGCCGCCGAGCGGATGGGCGGCCGGCTCGACCCGCCGCTCACCGCGGTCCTCGACGAGGCGGCCAACGTGTGCCGCATCTCCGATCTCCCCGACCTGTACTCCCACTTCGGCTCGCGCGGCATCAACGTCGTGACCCTGCTGCAGAGTTACCGCCAGGGCGCCCGCGTGTGGGGCGACGTCGGGATGGACGCGCTGTGGAGCGCGGCGACCGTCAAACTCCTCGGCGCGGGCCTGGACGACGCCGACTTCGTGCAGAAGATCTCCACCCTGGTCGGCCAGCACGACGTGAAGACCCCGAGCATCTCCCGCAGCAAGGACGGCACTTCACGCTCGTACTCCTACCGCCAGGAATCCGTCCTGCCGCCCGACAGGATCCGCGCCCTCCCCAAGGGCACCGCCCTGCTCCTCGCCACCGGCGTCAAGCCGGCCCTGATCCGGCTGCGCCCCTGGTACAAGGAGCCCGGCGCGGAGGTCATCTCGGCGGCGGCGAAGGCGGAGACGGCGGCGATCACGGAACGCGCAGCGGCTCGTCTGCTGCCGGGCCCGGGTCTGACCCTGGAGAAGGACAACGTCGTGGAGATGGACGACTACCGGGACGCCGCCACAGCGTGACGGTCCGCAGCACCAGCTCGGCCGGCGCGTACCGCACCCGTCCCATCAGCCATACACCCAGGGCGAGTTGAGCGCCGTACAGCACCAGGCACCCGGCGAGGACGACGGCGGTGCCGACCCGGTCGTAGAGACCGAAGCCGTAACCGGTGAAGACGAACGCGAGGACCAGCGACTGCGAGAGGTAATGCGTGAGGGCCATGCGCCCGGAGGCGGCCAGCACACGGCCCGCCGCCGGGCGCAGCGCGCCGACCAGCAGGAGCAGGCCGCAGGCGTACGACGCCGTGAGCGCGGGTGCGGTCAGCAGCGACACCGCGTGTCCGACCAGGAACCAGCGGCTGTCCAGCGGCCCGTTCGCACAGCACGCGGTGACGATCCCGCCGGCCAGGCCGACCGGCAGCCACCGTACGACGACCCGCCTGAGCCAGGCCCGGTCCCGGCCGCGCCGCTCCACCAGACCCGCCTTCGCCGCCGCGAGGCCGGCCAGGAACGCGGCCAGCATGTCGGGGGCGTACAGGGCGTTCGCGCCCATGGTCGTGGGCAGTTCACGCAGACGGGCCTCTACGACCGACAGGAAACCGCCGCGATAGCCGGCCACCGTGCGCGCGGCCTCGGGAGCGTACTGCGCCGGGGTGACCGGCTGGGTGAAGGCGACGGTCAGCAGCCCGTACCCGAGCAGCAGCACCGCGAGGCCCGCCACCAGACAGACCGCGACCCGCAGCGCGGCCCGGGGACCCAGCCCGCGCAGGCCGTACAGGACCAGTCCCAGGACGGCGTACGTCATCAGGATGTCGCCGGTGTAGAGCAGCACCGCGTGCAGGAGTCCGAGGCCGAACAGCCCTGCCGTACGCCGGAGTTGGCGCCCGGCGGAGCCGCCGTCCGGCTGCCCGGCGGAGCGTTCCTGGAGGACGAAGCTGTAGCCGAAGAGGAACGAGAACAGCTGGTAGAGGGTGGTGGTCGCGGTCACCGCCCAGGCGGCGGCCCGGTCGACGGCAGTGGCGTCAGGCCCGCCGCCGAACGCGGTGTAAGGACCCGCCATCAGCTGGGAGTTGACGAGCAGGATGCCCAACAGGGCGAACCCGCGCAGCACATCGACGTCCCGGACCCGCCCGGGACCGACCTTCCCGCGCCCGCTCACCGCGTCAGCCGGGTACCGCACACGAAGGCCACGGTCGACGTCAGGAACCACCCGAACGTCGGCGACAGCAGATACCGCGGGGTCCAGAGCCGGGCCGCCGTGGGCCGGTCGCGCGGATAGCACACGGGCACCGTCCCGCCGACCGGCGGCAGTCCGCGCAGCGACCCGTACACCCCCGTGTCCACGACCACGGGCCGCCCCAGGTGGTCGGTGAACAGCACGAGCCCGGTCCGCCGCCGGTCGCCCACGACACGCGGGATCACCGTGCCCGTCACGAGCACTCCGCGCACCCACAGGCGCGCCACGGTCACCAACTGCCCTACGGCGAGCAGGAGAAACCCGAGACCCACCCCCGTGCACAGGGCGAGCAGCAGCAACCTGGCGTCCATACGGTCCCCTTCACCGGCCGTCGTACCTCTTCGCGCACAACGTCTGCCGCGCGCCGCGGGTTCACGCCGTCACCTCCTCACTGAACCGCCGTACGGGTGGCGCCCGTTGTGCGTACGCATCCTCACCGACGCGTACGAAGGGAGCTTCGGCCCAGATGAGACGGCCTCTGCGCACACACGGCCACCGGGCGGCGGCAGCCGTCGCCCTGGCCTGCGCCCTGACGGCGGCGAGCCAACAGGGCGCCCAGGCCGACCCCCAGACCCTCACCGAGGTACAGGCCAGGCTGGCGAGCCTGTACCACCAGGCGGAGGTGGCGACCGACAAGTACGACGCGGCCGACGGCAGGGTGACGGCGCAGACGAAGCGTGTCGGTTCGCTCAGCTCCCAGGTCCGCACGGCCGAGGCGAGACTGACCCGCCTCAACTCCCTTGCCGGAGCTGCGGCCAGGGCCCAGTACCGCGGCGGCGGAGTGCCCGCCGAGCTCCAGTTCGCGCTGGCCAGCGACCCCGGACGGGCCCTGGACAACGCGGGGTTGGCGCTCCAGGCCCAGCAGAACACGCAGAACCTTTTGACGGACCTGAAGACGACGAAGGCGTCCCTGCGCACCCGCACGGACGAGGCGGCGGCCGAACTGAAGCGGCTGCGGGCGAGTCGGCGCGCGATGGCGGCGCAGCGCACGACGATCGAGCAACACATCGACGAGGCGAAGGCGTTGGAGTCCTCGCTGGCGGCGAAGGAACGCCAACGCCTCGCCGACCTGGAGAAGAAGGACGCCGACCAGGCCCAGGCGAAGTGGGAGAGCACGGGCATCCTCAAGAAGGTCGGCACCGACGCGACGACCGCCGGCCAGAAGGCCATCGCCTTCGCCGTCCAGCAGATCGGCAAGCCCTACGTCTGGGGCGCCGAGGGCCCCGACTCCTACGACTGCTCCGGCCTCACGTCCCAGGCGTGGCTCGCGGCGGGCGTCACCATCCCCCGCACATCGGAACAGCAGTGGGCCCGGCTCAAGCACGTCCCGATCGAGGACATGCGACCCGGTGACCTGATCATCTACTTCTCCGACGCGAGCCATGTGGCGATCTACGTCGGGGGCGGGAACATCATCTCGGCGCCGCGGCCGGGGCGGTACGTGTATGAGTCGCCGGCGGCCTCGATGCTGATCTTGGGGGTGGTACGGCCGGACGCGTGACGTGGAGAATCGGTCGCGCACATCGCCGTTCCCCTCGCCGGCCCGCGAGAGGAACGGCTTTCTCGTACGGCCGCACAGCGAAGCATCCTGCCCACCGGAGCGGTGGACAGGATGCCTGGGGACTGCTGACGCCGTGGGCTACTTCGCCGCTATTTTCGGATGGGTGGCCAAGCTCGGCGACGGCGGGGGACTGCGATGCTCGCCGCTCTCCGGCACCGCGCTGAGGGACGACTGGAACTTCCCCGCCTGTGCCGCGGCCGCCCGCCTCTGCACCTCCGCGGTGTTGGCGCGGAACGGCCGGTCGAACTCCGCGAGCGCGCCGGGCGCTTTGCCCCTGACATGACGCCGGGCAGCCTCATGGCTGATCCGCACGTGGCGGGGCCGGTCGTCCTGATACGTGTTGGTGAACGCGGCGATGCTGGTGGTGGGTATCCACTTGCCCCCTTTGCCCTCGATCGAGAACACCTGATCCTGGAAGCTCTCCGGGCTCGGTATGCGCCTCGAAACAGCCCCCGGCCTGGCCGAGTCGCCGATCAGGCGCTGGGTGTACACGTACAGCTCCTGCGGAGCGCGGCTGCTCATGTCCCTGGCCTGTTGCTCCGACAGCTGACGCAGCTGGTTCGGCACGGGTGCGCTCGGTCCGCCGTCGAGACGGGGCTGATGCCACTCACTGTCGATGAGAGACCGGTACTCCCACGTCCTCGCGGCGTCGGAGTGCCGCCACAGACTGTCGGCGGTGCCGAGTTCCGGGATCTCCATCTCATGGGCCCAATACGTGTAGGCCATCCGGCTCCTCCCTCCTTCACGTGCTCCGATGTGGTCCTGTCGTGGTGGTCAGCGCGCCGGGGCCGGGGCCGGGGTGTGGCGGGTGGGGGACACGGCCGGGGCCGTGTGCACGGGTATCTCGCCGGGTGCGCTGTTCGTGCGACTGATCGCCGGCAACTGTGCCGCCTCGGCCGCCCGCTCGTAGAGCGACTGGTTGCTGTTCCTTCGCTGGAGAGGCTGCTGGTTCTGGATGGCCTCCATGGCGAACAGGATCCTGTTCACCTGGGCCAGCGCTTCCGGCTTCGGTGCCGGAACGGAGGCAGGTCCGTCCAGCACCTTGCCGACCTTCATCGACCGCGTCAGCGCGTCCAGGCGATCCAGGTTGGCCGGCATGACGTCGTCGCGGCCCTGATACATCGAGGCCATCACATAGTCGGTCGCCTGCTTGTAGGCCTGCGCATCAGCACCGAACTTCTTCTCCAGCATGCCTGAGCGCTGAAGTTCATAGGGCAGATGCAGCTTGTCCTTGACCTTGAGGTTGCCCGGGGTGTGCATCTGGAACTCGCAGGGGACGTCGAACCCTCTGGCCTGCAACTCGACCGTCACTGCCGGGCTGGGGGCACCGAGGTCGGTGGGGTCCTCCCTCGCTGCGATCGTCTTCGCGGCGTCCTGAACGATGCTGTCCTTCTGGAAGGCACGCACCTCCGGGTCCGTGGCGTCGACCTGTATGGCCGGCTTGACCACGGCGTTGCCGCCCTTGTAGACGGGATTGCGCCAGCTGTGATTGAACTTGATGAACTCGGCGTTCTCGCCGTTCAGATGGTTGACGGCGCCTTCGGCCGCCGCCGTGTAGTTGGCGGGTTCGGTGGCCGACGAGTAGCGGTGCAGGTCCTTGACGTCGGCGAGGACCGCCTGGATGTCGCCTTCGTAGTCGGGGAGCTGACTCGCGACCTTTCGGCGCAGCGAGTTCAGACCCTTGAGGGAGTGCTCGATCTCGCCCTCTCCCGTGTCTCCCACCAGCACCATCCCGAGACCCGCGTTGGCGGCGACAACACCGCGCATCATGGCGTCGTAGGCCGGCCGGCGGGCCACTCCGGCCTCGTGGAATTCCTTTACTGCGGCGTTCTGCTCGGGGGTCAGGCTCAGCGATACCTCTGTGCCTTCTCCCTGCCAGCTTCCATCGGGCTTTTCACCCATTGCGCGGACCTCCGGAATTCTCGGTGTGTGAACCGAAATTGTTCACGCATCTGTCTGAACTCAACGGAACGGAGGGGGAAAAGGGTTCAACGAACTTAGGAAGGATCTTGGCGTCGAGGTCAGAAGCCGTACTCATCGGCTGTCGGCGCCTCCTTGGCCCGATGGCTCCCCGCCTTGCAGCCGGCGAACGGCCCGGAAGGGTCGCGCAGCGAGGCCATCACATGGGCCATGCAGTCGCGGTGCCAGTTGAGCGGGCCGCTCAGCGAGGAGCCGGGGCCCGTCAGCTCCTGCCAGGACATCCACAGGGCGTGCAACTGCGCGACCGCTTCGGGATGTTCCCACCAGCGAGGACACCAGGGGGAGGACGAGTGCGGCTCCCTGCCGTACACCGGAAGCAGCAGGAACCCCACCCAGTCGACCAGACCCTTCAGCGCGTCGTCGTATGCGGAGCCCTCCAGGTAGAGGATGAATTCTGCTTTCTTCTCCGGTGCGGGGCTCTTCGCCGGTTCGGTGTTCGTGGTCGTCTGGGACATGTCGAGTTCCTTTCGAAGGGGTGCACAGCCAAAACGGCTGGACCGTTACGAGCGGTTCAAACGTTGAACCCCCGGTGGACGCGATCCGTTGTGCGTCTCGAACGCGGAATGCGGCCATGGCCGTCCACCACAGGGAGAAGCGGCATGATGAGGTACGAGGTCGAAGCATTCGGCGGAATCGACTCCGAGACGGTTCGCGAGGAATGCGAGCGGGCGGCCACCGGTGCCGGACGCTTCGCGCCGGCCGGGCTGTTGAGGCGACGGCAGCCCGGGTTCGAGGCGCCCGGAGATTTTCCTCGTCGAGCTTCTGGCCGGCCCGTGAGCAGTGTCCGGCAGCCTCCCCGATCACCGTTGCCGGCCGGCTTGTTGCCGTTGCCGGCGGGGTTCGAGTTGTCGGTCGTCGCCCCGGCGGGGTGAGCCGGCAGGATCGGTCGACGCGCGCAGTGGCCCTTGCAGTCGGCATCCGACCGGCTGCAAGGGCCGCGCTGTGTCCACGGTCCCTCGGTCACCGGACTCGCGGGCTCCCGGACCGGCTCGGCGGGGGCACGGGACGGGACGGGGAACTGACGCTGTTCGCGGGGCTGGTGGAGGTCGGGGTCGTCGTCCGGCCGTTCTGGGTCGAGGAGAGGTATCCGGCCGCCCGCTGGAGCGCCGTTCTGTCGGACGTGTCCGCCGGTGGCTGCTCGCGGTGTTCCCGCGTCGGAATGCTGGGGAACGGGTAGGGGGCTTTCTCGCCAGGGGGAGTCGGGAGATGCGCGACATCCTCGACGGGAGTCACGGTGGCCCGCAGATCAGGTGTGTCGGGCAGGATCACCGGGGAATCCATCGGTGTGTGATCCGACAGTGTGTGATCCGCCGACGCGTGGTGATCGCCTGTCAGGTCGAGAGACTGTTCCTGCGCTGAACGGTCGTCGAAGATCGCGCTCAGTGCGTGCGCTCTGTCGAGAAGGTTCCGCAGATCCAGGGGACCTTTGGGCCGCGCCGGCGGGGGATCCAGGAGCGGGAATTCCAGGGGCGAGAGCGCCGGGGACGGCGTCGCCGGTCCGGAAGGCGTGAGCGACGGGGTCGACGCCTGACGTCCGTGGCCGATCGAGTCGGGGTCGTACGTCAACGGCCGCGACCACGGAACCTCTCGCATGGGAGGGGAGTCCGTCGGCGGTCGCTCCCATGGGGAAGTGGGCCTCGTCGGCGGTCGCTCTCGTGGGGGAGACGGCACCGGGGACGACGGCGGGGGCGTTCGGGGGACTTGGGTGGTTCGGTGCGGCGGCTGGTTCTCCGGGGCGCCCCGCTCCAACAGTTCCTCGAGTATCGGGAGCCGGTTGTTCTTGTACGCCCTCTGCAACTGGGGGCTTTCCGCGATGAGCTCCAGCATCTCGTGCGTGACCTGCTGAAGCTGCTCCAGCGTAAGAAGGTTCAGCGCCCCGGCCGCGGTGGGAGGGAGACGCGCGACAGGGGGCGCGCTCTCCCCGGCCGGGGAAGGTGACTCGCCGCTTCCACCGGCCTCACCGGACGGTCCGGCACTGCCCCCGGAGCGCGATCCCGTCAGCCTTCGCCACAGCTGCGAGAGGCCCTCTGCCAGATCGCGGGTGCTCGAAGTCGCACGGAGATCGTCGTCGATCAGATGCCGCGCCATGGACTTCCAGGGAGTGTCCCGCTGGGAGGCGGGCTGCCTCTTGGTCAACCGCCTTGATCGTCGGGGAACCGGATTGGTGTTGGCCACGGCGACCCCTTTCGCTTCGGTTTTCTCCTCGGTCGGATCTCATGGCGCGCCTGGACGCACAGGAGCACAACGGGCCGCCGGGGCGAACGGTTCAACAAGGTGGTTCGGCAGGTCCGGAACGGGGATCGGCACACACCCCCCTGAACCATCCACCGTGCTGATCCGTCGTGCCTGCGGCGGCGACGACTGATCGTCGGACAACCCGCGCAAGCCCGATGGAGAGACCCGCTCTATGCGTAGACGTACTTCATTGCTCCTGGCCCTGCTCCTGGTGATCGTCGGTGTCACAGGCACCGCCGTGGGGATACAGGTCCACCGCTCCCACAGCCAGAACATCGACGGATCGACGGTCGCAGCGGTCGCCGACCACACCATCACCCTGCGGAACAACACAGCCGCCCGCATCTGGGTCGGCAGCGAGGTCAACGCGGACGGTTCGACCGTGATCACCGGGCTGCCGACGCTGGACCCGGGCCAGTCCGCCACGATCACCGTGCCGGAGCACGAGGGTGCCGGGCACTGGCGCGGCACCTTCTTCGCCCGTCAGGGGTGCGGCGGTGACGACGGGAGCACGTTCCACTGCGCCGTGGGCGACTGCGGACCCTACGTCGACCACTGCACGCTCGGCCAACAGCCCACCGGACTCGCCGAGTTCAACTTCGACCCGGCCGACTCGCTGGCTCCCTGGTACGACGTCAGCTACGTCGACGCCGTCGCCGCGCCCGTCACCATCACGCCGAACGACGTGACCCCGCCCGCGAGCGGCGAGTGCGCGGTGGCGGGCTGCGCCGAGGATCTGCTGTCCGGCTGCCCGGCCGAGGACCTGATCAAGGACCCGGGTACCGGGCAGGCGCTGGTGTGCGTCAATCCGGACCGGGACGCGAAGACCCCGTACAGCGACATGATCAACCAGAAGTGCCCCACGGCGTACGCCTGGTCCAAGCAGGACGCCGAACCGGGCAACAAGGTCATGTACCAGTGCACCAAGTGCAGCGGCCTGACCGTCGCCTTCGGAACCGGCAGCCCCGCCCCGGCCGACCCCGCCACCACTCAGCCCGTCCCCGCCACCCAACCCGCCACCACGGCCGCCTCGACCCGCAAGGGCGTCAGCCTCAACGCCGTCGACGGCGCCTCCCAGGCGCTGGCCGAGTCCGGCGCGTCCTGGTACTTCAACTGGGCGTCCTCCACCGGCGCGGTCACCAAGCCGGACGGTGTCGACTACGTGCCGATGATCTGGGGGCCCGGCTCCGTCACCGACGCCGAACTGAGCGCCGCGACCCAGGGCGGCAGCAAGGAACTCCTCGGCTTCAACGAGCCCGACAACGCCGGGCAGTCCAACATGACGGCTGAACAAGCACTGGACCTGTGGCCCCGGCTGGAGTCCACCGGACTGCGGCTGGGAGCGCCCGCGGTGTCCGCAGGCGCCGCCGACGACGGCGGCTGGCTGGACCGTTTCATGAAGGGAGCGAGCGACCGCGGTCTGCGCGTCGACTTCATCCCCGTGCACTGGTACGGCTCCGACTTCGGCCCCGATGCCGCCAACCAGCTGCGCGGCTATCTGCAGGCCGTCTGGGACCGCTACCACAAGCCGATCTGGCTGACCGAGTACGGCCTCATCGGCTTCCCCGCGCCCACCCCCGACGTCCCCCAGCCCGCCCCCCGCTACCCCAGCGAGCAGGAACAGACCGCCTTCATCACGTCGTCGACGCAGATGCTGGACAGCCTGGACTTCGTGGAACGCTACGCGTGGTTCACGCTCTCCACGCAGACCAGCCCGACCGGCCTCTACGACGGCACGACCGCCAACGCCAGCGGCCGTGTCTACCACGACGCGAGCTGACCCGGGGTTGAACCATCCTCACGTCCCGCCCGTTGTACGGGTGCAGCCTGGCCGTGTACCCGCCCCCCGGGGGCACGGCCAGGCGGTGATCGACCGGAGGCCCTGTCAGGCGGCCCGCCCCGGCACGGCCCGCCGCACGCCGGAGTGCGGCGGACCGTCCTCCAGCCGGCCGAGGCGCTCGCGGATCTTCGCGGCGTCCCGGTGGTCGAACTCCACGAAGATCGCCAGTGCCTCGCGCCAGCTGTCACGGGCGGACTCCGGTTCGCCGACGGCCAGTTGGGCGTCACCGAGGTTGCCCAGGGTGTGGCCCTCTCCCCACCGGTTGCCGATGTCCCGGTGTGTCCTGAGCGCCTGGTGGTAGTACTCGACGGCGTCGTCGTGGCGATCGAGCCGGCGATGGGCCGTGCCCAGGATGTCGAGGGTGACGCCTTCGACCCAGCGGTTGCCGTTGGCCCGCAGGAGGTCCAGCGCCCGCTCCAGGCAGCCGACGGCCTCGTCGAACCGGCCGAGCCGCTGGTAGACGTCGCCCAGGTTGCACAGGGAGATCCCCTCCCCCCAGGCGCTGCCGACGACCTGCTCGACTGCCAGCCCCCGGCGGATGTACTCGACGGCCTTGCCGAGCCGGCCGGACTGCAGATAGGTGTCGCCCAGATTGGTCACGGCCGACACTCTGGCATCGGCGTCCCCGAGCTCCCGGAAGGCGACCATCGCCAGGCGGAACTGGTCGGCGGCCTCGTCGAGCCGGCCCGAGCCGCGCAGCGCGGCGGCCAGGTCCGCGAGGCCCTGCGCCTCGCCCCAGCGGTCGTCGGCCGCGCGGGCGGCGGTCAGGCCCACCTGCGCGGTGTCCACCCAGTCGTGCGTGTGGCTGCGCAGGTAGAAGAACCCCCACAGCACGGCGGGCAGCCGCCAGGCGACACCCGGCCGACCGGACCCGGCCGCCTGGTGCACGGCGGTGACGAGGTTGGCCCGTTCGGTCTCGCACCAGTCCAGGGCCTGGTCGTGCGTCGTGAACTCCAACGGCCGGCACCGGGCCGGCAGCGGTTCGAGCGGGATCCGGCGACGCTGCGGGGTGATGTGCGGGTAGGCCGCGTCGGCGGTGTGCAGATACCAGGCGAGCAGCCGCTCCACGGCCCGCTCCCGCTCCGCCGCCGTCTCCTCGGCGCGGACGCGTTCGGCGGCGTAGACGCGCAGTAGGTCGTGCAGGGTGTAGCGGCCCGGGAAGTGTTCGGTGAGCAGGTGGGCGCGGGTGAGCTCGATGAGCAGACCGCGGGTCTCCCGCACCGGGAGCCCGGCGAGGGCGGCCGCGGCGGGCGCGGAGATGTCGGGTCCGGAGTGCAGGCCCAGCAGATGGAACATGCGCGCGGCCGGAGCGGACACCGCCTTGTACGACCAGGAGAAGACGGCCCGTACGTCGGTGGTGATGTCGTCGCCGGAGGCGAAGGCGTCGAGGCTGCCGTGGCTGTCGCGCAGTTCCCCGGCGATGGCACTCAGCGGGAAGCCGGGGTGGGCGACGGCATGGGCGGCGACGATGGCCAGCGCCAGCGGCAGCCGGGCGCACCGCGTGATGATCTCGTCCGCCGCCCGCGGTTCCGCCGCCGGCCGGGCGGCGCCGAGCCGGCGCGCCAGGAGGGCGTGCGCCTCGGCGGGCGTCAACTGGTCCAGGGTCAGCGGATGCGCCCCTTCGCCGGCGACCAGGCCGGTGAGCCGGCTGCGGCTGGTGACGATGACCAGGGAGCCGGGGGAGCCGGGCAGCAGCGGGCGGGCCTGGTCGGTGTCACGCGCGTTGTCGAGGAGGACCAGCATCCGCCGCTGCGCGAGCATGCTGCGGTACAGCGCCGTCTGGGCGTCGAGGCCGGAGGGGATCCGCATCGGGGGGACGCCGAGCGCGCCGAGGAAGGCGCGGATGGCCTCGTCCGGCGTCACGAGCGAGCCGGTCGGATCGAAGCCGCGCAGATTGACGTAGAGCTGTCCGTCGGGGAAGCGGTCGGCGACCTCGTGCGCCCAGTGCACGGCCAGGGTCGTCTTGCCGATGCCGGCCATACCGCCGATCGCGGTGATCACCACCGTGCCCGGGGCACCGCCCCGCTCGGGCAACAGGGCCCGGGCCCGGTCGAGTTCGGCGCACCGGCCGACGAACGTCGGCAGATCGGCGGGCAGTTGTGCGGGGCGGGCCGCGTGTACGACGGCCGGGGAGGCCGTTGGCACCGGGGAGTCCGGCTCCGCCTGCGGAGGTGTCCGCCCGGGCGGGCCGGGGTCCAGGGTCGCGTCGGCCGCCAGTATGCGGTCGTGCAGGTCCCGCAGCGCCGTACCGGGTTCGATGCCCAGTTCGGCCACCAGGGTGCTCCGCGTACCGCGGTAGGCGGCCAGTGCCTCGGCCTGTCTCCCGGACCGGTAGAGCGCCAGCATGAGCAGTCGGCACAGTTGCTCCCGCAGCGGGTGTCTGCCGGTCAACGAGACCAGTTCGGCGACTACCTCGCTGTGGTGGCCGCGTTCGACCTCGATGTCCAGCCAGGTCTCCAGCGTGGCCAGCCGTTCCTCGTCCAGCCGGGAGCCCTCGGACTCGGCCAGCGGGCCTGGGAGGCCTCCCAGTGCGGCCCCCTGCCAGCCGCCGAGTGCCACGCGCAGCAGTTCCGCGGCGGCGGCCGACCGCCCGGCGGCGCGCAGCTTCTTCGCCTCCGTGACGCGCCGCTCGAACACGGCGAGGTCCAGGGCGTCCGCCGGCAGGTGGACCAGGTATCCGTCTCCGACCGACACGACCACCCGTGGCGGGTCGGCCGTCGCCCGGTCCGGTTCCAGGACCTTGCGGAGGCGCGACACATAGGTCCGCAGCACGGACACGGCGGCCTGCGGCTGTTCCTCGCCCCAGACCGCGCCGAGGAGTTCGGCGAGCGCGACAGCGTGTCCCCGCCGCAACAGGAGCGCGGCCAGGACCGACCGCTGCTGTGGCGAACCGAGGTCGAGTTCCTGCTCACCGCGCCATGCACGGACCGGCCCCAGCACGGCGAAACGCAGAGATTCTTCGTAGCCGTTCACGCCCCGGACTGTACTCAAGACCCTTGCGCCACAAGGCACCTGCCGGAGTGTGGGGATTTCTGTTCGATCGATGCGGGCCCGTGACCGAGGAATTGAACCGTTCCCGTACGGCACCCGTTGCGCTGTCCGGGGACCGTCACGCCGTTCCCGACCGGGGCCGTGTCGGCCGGGAGACGTCAGAGGAGAGGAAGCGCCATGAGCCGGGGTGAAGAGACGGACGAGCCGATCGCGGGGGACGACCACGCCGTGTCCGGTGAGCCGGTGGATCTCAGCGAACCGGAATCCGCCGGGGAGCCGTCCGGGCCGGCGCCACGCCATGCGGTGGTCATCTCCGGAGACGGCTCGGCCGCCATCGACGGCGAACCCGTACTCCTGGGGGACGGGGAGGCGGTCGACGCCGCGATCCTCGACAGACTGCACGGATACGCCCGTGAGCGGAACACCACCGTGACGGCGACCATCTCCGATCCCGCCGCGGGATACGTGGCGTTCGTCGAGGTCGCTCCCGACGGTTCGAGCAGCCTCCTGGAGCAGGAGGGGCAACCGCAGGAACCGGCACAGGAGTTGGGACCCGTCCCGCCGCCACTGGGAGATGCCGGGCCCGCCGAACGGGCCGTAGGCCCGGAGCCGGATGAACCGACGGCGGATGCCGTCCCTTCCGGGGACGACGACGATCTCGACGACCCCGACACCCCCGACGACCGTGCGGACGACCGCGACGACGACCTTGACGACGACCTCGACCACGGCGATGACGACGGTGATGGTGACCGCGACGACGCCGACGACCCCTTCGACGTCGAGGCGTACACACTGGAGCAGGAGAGGCAGCGCCGGCTCGCGGGGCCGCCCCCGCCTCCGCCCTCGCCCACGGTCCGCCCGGCCTCGAAGGTTGCCCCGGGGAACGGACGGCGCCAGTCGGACGACGAGTACGCGTCGCCCGGTCTGCTCCACAAGCCCCTGGTCGTGGGGCCGATGGCCCTCGCCGTGGCCGCTCTCGTCATCGTTCCGCTGGTGATCCTGGGCAGCGGCGCGCCGGACGACGGGGGGCGCCAGAAGCAGACCGCCCGTTCCGGCGCCGAGACGAGCGGGACCCCGCTGGCCGGGGAGACGGCGCCGACCGACTCCGCGTCCGCGAGCACACTGCTCCCACCGCCCAGCGCGACGGCCACCTCACCGTCGGCCGAGCCGAAGACCTCGAAGGGCGCGAAGGCCCCGAAGAGCGGGGGCGGGACGGGAGGAGGGCCAGGAGGACTGGCGGGGGTCACCGTCACCGTGACCGCGAAGCCGCCGCGCGCCACCGTGACCGCGAAGCCCGCGCAGGACACCGCCGCCACCGCGGTGAACCGGCTCCACCGGAGCGACCCGTCCGGGCGGCACATCTGCTACCGCGCGTACCTCACCGGACAGGGCTGGCAGAAGCCCGTCTGCGACGGCACGCTGGCCGGAACGACGAGCGGGACCCATCCGATCCAGGCCCTCAACATCGCGGTGTACGGCGGTGGCGGCTCGGCCGCCAACGCCTTCGTGCACGACGCCAAGTCGACCAGTGGCCAGGGCAAGTGGGAACCGCAGTGGACGGCCGTCATGGGCAACGGCAAGAACAACTACATCGGGAGCACGAAGTCGGGCGCCCCCTACATGACGGGCTTCGCCATCAACATCGGCAGCGGGCAGCTCTGCCGGTCCGCCATCGTCCACGGCTACGACTGGGGCGGTTCGGACTGCACCCAGCCACGCCCCGGCTACATCTTCGGCGGCACCCTGGAGAACACCCGCTGGCTCGAAGCCGTCAAGCTCTGGATATGAGCGGCCGAAGCACCGCCGCGTGAGCTACGGCCCTGGGGCGCGGGGCACCGAGCAAGCGCCCCGCGCCCCAGGGCCGACCGGTCTCAGAACCCCCGCCGCGCCCCGCCGTCCACCGACACCATCACCCCGGTGACGTAGGAAGCCGCCGGCGACAGCACGAAGGCCCCCACGCGCCCGAACTCCTCCGGCGCCCCGTACCGCCCCAGCGGAATCGCCGACTCGTTGCCGGCCCGCCTGGCGCCGGGGTCGGGGGCGAGGCCGTCCAGTTCGCGCATACGGTCCGTGGCGATGCGGCCCGGGAGGACGCCTACGACGCGGATGCCGCGGGGGCCCAGTTCGTCGGCCAGGGACTTGGCGAAGCCGGCGAGGCCGGGGCGCAGGCCGTTGGAGATCGCCATGCCGGGGGCCGGTTCGTGGGTCGTGCCGGAGAGGACGAAGCCGATCACACCCCCAACTCCCAATTCCGCCGCGGCCGTTCGGGCCAGCCGTACCGCGCCCAGGAACACCGACTCGAAGGCCGCCTGCCACTGTGCGTCGGTGGTGGCCGCCACGTCGCCCGCCGGCGGGCCGCCGACGCTGACGAGGATGCCGTCGAAGGCGCCGTACAACTCCCTTGCGGTGGCGATCAGTTGGTGCGGAGCCTGCGGGTCGGAGTTGTCCACGGCGACTCCGGCCGCGTTCGGGCCCAGCTCGGCCGCCGCCTCCGCCGCGCGCTTCTCGTCGCGGCCGGTGACGAGCACCTTGGCGCCGTCGGCGACCAGTTCGCGGGCGACGGCGTAGCCCAGCCCGCGGGTGCCGCCGGTGACGACGTACACCCTGTTCTTCAGTCCGAGGTCCATGAGTCCGGTTCCTTTCTAGCGGCCGAGGGTCGTGGCGACGACCGCGTCCACCCGCGCCGCGAGCTTCGTGTCGTCCTCCTCCGTCCACGCCCAGGTGACGTGTCCGTCGGGGCGGATCAGGGCGGCGCGTACGTCCGCCCACGCGGGCCGGGTCCGGTCGGGCGCACCGGCGTGGACCGTGATCCGCTCCTGGGCGCGGTCCGCCAGCGCGCCCTCCGCCGTCAGGTCGAGCAGGACGTACGAGTCCGCCCGCAGCGCGCCGAACAGGGTGCTGTCGGTGCTGGGGAGGGGGACGTCGGGGGCGCGGGTGCCGGTCACCGGGTGGGCCGCGGGGTCGGGGCTCGGGTAGGCGACGTCGAGGGCGGTCAGGCGGCCGGCCAGTACGTCGCTGAACTCCCGTGATTCGGGGACCATCCGGCTGAGCAGGTCGCGCAGGGCGAGGCCCTCGGGCGTGAAGGCGTGGAACAGGTAGGTCTGCGCGCGGCTGTGCTCCATCAGTTGCTCCCCGACCGGGTAGCGGTCGGTGTGGTAGCTGTCCAGCAGGCCGTCCGAGGCCCAGCCGTCGATCGTCGCGGCCAGCTTCCAGCCGAGGTTGAAGGCGTCCTGGAAACCGACGTTCATGCCGACCCCGCCGGTCGGGTAGTGCTGGTGCGCGGCGTCGCCCGCGAGGACGACGCGGCCACGCCGGTAGTGGGAGGCGAGCCGGGTTGCGTTGCCGTAGCGGGAGAGCCAGGACGGGTCGCGCATGCCGAAGTCGTCACCGGCGATGTGGACGACCTTCTGCCGCAGTTCGTCCATCGTGAGGTCGCCGGGCCATTCGCCGGTCTCGCTGTCGGGGCTGGTCCCGGCGATGCGCCAGCGGTTGTCGGGCAACGGCACGATCATCAGGCCGCCGCGCTCGGTGAAGCGGTTGAAGCCGGGCGCCGGCGGGTTGTCGAACAGGACGTCGCCGAGCCAGCCGAGATAGCGCGACTCCGTGCCGGGGAACTCGATCCCGGCCGCCTCGCGCACGGTGCTCCGCGTGCCGTCGCAGCCCGCGACGTACTCCGCCTCGATCTCGTACGGCCCCTGCGGACCCTCGACCCGGACGGTCACCGAGTCCGCGTGCTCGGTGAAGCCGGTGACGCGATGCCCGCGCCGGATCGTCGCGCCGAGCCCGCGGGCGTACTCCTCGAAGAGCGCCTCCGTGCGGGCCTGGGGGATGAAGAGGGTGTACGGGAACGGGGTGTCCATGACGGAGAAGTCGAGCCGGTTGGACAGGTTCGCGAAGTGGCCGGTGGAGATCTTCAGGCTCTCGTCGAGGAACCGCCGGTGGATGCCGCGCGAGGCCAGCACCTCGACGCCGCGCGGGTGCACGGTGAGCGCCTTGGAGCGGTTGTCGATCTCCGTGCGGAGTTCCAGGACGATGACGGAGATGCCGTTCAGCCGGAGTTCGGCGGCCAGCCAGAGGCCGACGGGGCCGCCTCCGGAGATGACGACCTGCGCTGTCTCCGCCCGCTGCGCTCCCGCCCGCCCTGTCCCCACCTGCTGCGCTGCCATGAGATCACCCATTTCTTGGTCGCTGACCTAGAGTCTTCGGGTGAAGTAAACTAGGTCAGTGACCAACAAGCAACAGAGCGACCGACTGGATCCGGCCACGGTGATCCGCGCAGGGCTCGACCTCCTCGACGAGAAGGGCCTGGACGCGGTGTCCACGCGCGCGGTCGCCGACCGGCTCGGCGTGCGGATCAACACCGTGCAGTGGCATGTGAAGACCAAGGCCCGGATGCTGGACCTGATGGCGGACGCCGTACTTGGCGAGATTCCGCTCACCGATCTCCCGGACGTCCCCGCCGAACGGGCCCGCGAACTCGCCCGCCGGTTCCGCCGCGCCCTGCTCTCCCATCGCGACGGCGCGGCACTCGTCGTCGGCACCTACGCGGCCGAGCCCATGACCCTGGCCTTCGCGGAGGCTCTGGTCGAGGCGCTGCTCGCGTGCGGCCTGGGCGACCGCGAGGCCGCGTGGACCTCGTGGGCCGTCGTCTACTTCGCGCTGGGTCTCACCCAGGAGGAACAGGCCGTGGACCACCGGCCGTTGGGCGACATCCTGGCGCGCGCGATCTCGGAGACGACCCATCCCGCGCTCCACCGGGTGGCCGGGCACCTCGCCCCGGCGTCGTTCGAGGAGCGGTACGAGTTCGGGGTGACGGCACTGCTTGCCGGGCGGCGATGAGCAGCCGTGGCGAAAACCCTGCCGCGCGGACGGGTCGGCGGCGGGCGCCGTACCGCAGGGGTGCGTACAGCGCAGGGCGTCGTACGTGCGGGCCGGCTGGAGCCGGGTGCGACCCAGGTAACGGCGGCGGGACCGGCGGGATGGCGGTTCGCATGATCGGGGGATTCTTCGAAACATTCGGGCGAAAACATTCGATGGTCGGATCTTGATCGTCGACGACCTGTGAGCGACCTCCTGGCGTGAATCGTTCAATTGTGCCTATGAGCTGCGGAGTTCGGTAGAGCGATACGTGTTGGCGAGCCTCGAATATTTCGCACTCGTAACCGAAACTATTGACAGTTGACAGGGCCAGACCAACACTGACGCCGTCGTGACCGTGATGTGCGAGGACGAGGAGGAAGCACCCGCATGAACAAAGCACCCGCACCCCCACTCCGGCCCTTCAGGCTGTTCGTCAGCGGCGTCTGCACCCTGCTGCTGGCACTCCTGGCGGCGATGACCCTGCCCGGCACCGCCAGTGCCGCCACGGTCGTCACCACGAACCAGACCGGCACCAACAACGGCTACTACTACTCGTTCTGGACCGACTCCCAGGGGTCCGTGTCCATGAACCTCGGCTCCGGCGGCAACTACGGCACCACGTGGCGCAACACCGGCAACTTCGTCGCGGGCAAGGGCTGGAGCACCGGCGCCCGCCGGAACGTGACGTACTCGGGCACCTTCAACCCGTCCGGCAACGGCTACCTGTCGCTGTACGGATGGACGTCGAACCCGCTCGTCGAGTACTACATCGTCGACAACTGGGGCACCTACCGGCCCACGGGCACGTACAAGGGCACGGTCACCAGTGACGGCGGCACGTACGACATCTACAAGACCACGCGCTACAACGCCCCCTCCGTGGAAGGCACGAAGACCTTCGACCAGTACTGGAGCGTCCGGCAGACGAAGCGCACCGGCGGCACCATCACCACCGGCAACCACTTCGACGCCTGGGCCCGCGCCGGAATGCCGCTCGGCAGCTTCAGCTACTACATGATCCTCGCGACCGAGGGCTACCAGAGCAGCGGGAACTCCAACATCACGGTGGGCTGACCACCTTCCGACTCCCCCCACTGGAGGGACCACTTCACATGAAACCCAGCGCCTTACGATCCCTACGATCCCTGGTCGCCACGCCGGCCGTCATCGCCCTGGCCGCCGCGGGCACCCTCGCCGCCGGTGTCAACACCCCTGCTCAGGCAGCCACTTGCGGCGGCTACGTCGGCCTCACCTTCGACGACGGCCCGTCCGGCAACACCCCCACCCTGCTCAACTCGCTGAAGCAGAACGGTCTCCGGGCCACGACGTTCAACGAGGGCCAGTACGCGGTCGCGTACCCGGCGCAGGTCAGGGCTGAGGTCGCCGCCGGTATGTGGGTCGGCAACCACAGCTACACCCACCCGCACCTGACCCAGCAGACCCAGGCGACGGTCGACTCGGAGATCTCCCGGACCCAGCAGGCCATCGCGGCCGCGGGCGGCGGCACCCCCAGGCTCTTCCGCCCGCCGTACGGCGAGACCAACGCGACGGTGAAGGCCGTAGAGGCCAAGTACGGTCTGAAAGAGATCATTTGGGACGTCGACTCGCAGGACTGGAACGGCGCGAGCACCGACGCGATCGTCGCGGCGGCAGCCCGGCTCACCAACGGCCAGATCATCCTCATGCACGACTGGCCCGCCAACACGGTCGCGGCGATCCCGCGCATCGCGCAGGGCCTGGCCGCCCGCAACCTGTGCGCCGGGATGATCTCCCCGACGACGGGCCGCGCCGTCGCTCCCGGATAGGTCCGCAGCGGCGACGGCGAGTTCCGTCAGGAACACCGTCCACGCGGCGCGGCGGCCTTCGCTGTCGCGCCGCGTGTAGCACTCAACACACGCCCCTGACCGGCGCGTCGGCCACCGCTTTCAGGTTGTGTTCAGGCTCGGCGGGGCCTTGGGCAACTCATGCACCGGAAGCCCCAAAGCTCTGGCAAAGGGGTCTGGGGCAACCCTCGGACAGCGTGCCATCGTGCCTGTCATGACGACTGATCACCTCACTCACGACCGGCCCTCGCGCCGCATCCGGCACGCGGCGAGCAAGGTGCCGGAGGTGACCGTCTACTTCTGGATCATCAAGGTGCTGACGACGGGCATGGGGGAGACGGCCTCCGACTTCCTGGCCCACGCGTTCGGCCCGATCCCCGCCGTCGGCCTGGGCGGCATCGCCCTGGTGGCCGCGCTGGCGGCGCAGTTCGCCGTGCGGCGGTACGTGGCCTGGGTCTACTGGACGGCGATCGTCATGGTCAGCGTGTTCGGCACGATGGCCGCCGACGTCCTGCACGTCGGCCTCGGTGTGCCGTACGCGCTCTCGACACCGTTCTTCATGGTCGTCCTGGCCGCCGTCTTCACCCTCTGGTACCGCCGCGAGGGCACCCTGTCGATCCACAGCATCCACACCCGGCGCCGCGAGGCCTTCTACTGGGCCGCCGTGCTCGCCACCTTCGCGCTGGGCACGGCCTGCGGGGACCTCACCGCCACGATCGGCCTCGGCTACCTGGGCTCCGCCGTCCTGTACGGCGCGGCGATCGCGGTGCCGGCACTCGCGCACCGGTGGGGCAAGCTGAACGCGGTGGCCGCGTTCTGGGCGGCGTACGTCCTCACCCGCCCGCTCGGCGCGTCGGTCGCCGACTGGATGGCCGTCGGCCACCAACGGGGCGGTCTCGCCTGGGGACTTGGTCCGGTCACCCTGTCCTGGACGGTGGCCATCCTCGGCTTCGTCGGCTATCTGGCCGTCTCCCGCAAGGACATCCGGCACGACGCCGTGGCGTGAGCGCGCGGCGCGGTCATCCGGCGGGCAGCTCGACCACGAACCGCGCGCCGGGGGCGTGCCCGGCGTCGTACGTCACCTCACCGCCGACGGAACGGGCCAGGCGGCGCGCCAACGGCAGCCCGAGGCCCGCGCCGCCGTGGCCGTCGCCGGGATCCGCGCGACGGCCGGGCTCGAAGAGCCGTCCGGCGAACGGGGGCGGTACGCCGGGGCCGTCGTCCGTGACATCGAGGCGTAGGCCGTCGGGGGCGCGGTACGCGCGGACGGTGACGACGGACGCGGCGTAGCGGCAGGCGTTGCCGAGGAGTGGGCTGACGATGCGTTCGAGAAGGGCGGGTGCCACGCCGGCCACGAGGTGCGGTCCGACCACGGTGATCCTCAAGTGCCCGGGTCCGTAAGGGGCTTCAGTCAGGCCGCGCAGTACGGGCAGGACCTCGGCCGTGCCCGGCGCGGTGAGGGTGCCGTCGCGGGCGTCGTCCAGAAGGGTGTCGCAGATGGCGCGCATCGACTCGGCGGCGTCCGCGATGACCTGGTGGGTGGCACGGGTCTGACCGGCCGTGCGGGGGCGGGCCCGCCACCAGTCGAGCTCGGCGATGATCCGGCTCAACGGCGTGCGCAGCTCGTGCGAGAGCTCGCCGGTGAGCTGGCGTTCGTGGCGCAGAAGAGTGCGGATGCGGTCCAGCAGGGCGTCCAACGACCCGCCGAGCCGGGCTAGTTCGGCCGGATGCCGCATGCTGTCGAACCGTTCCTCGGAGGCGGTCGCGCTCCACTGGGTGGCCTGGTCGGTCATCGCACGGACGGGGCGCAGCGCGCGGCCGACGGCCAGCCGGGTCAGGGCGTAGGTGCAGGCGAGCATGACGACGTCCAGCGCGAGCGATCCCAGGAGCAGGGTGTCGGCCGAACTCCGGTAGGGGGAGAGGTCCAGCGCGGTGACCACCGTGGCCCGGCCGCCGGCTCCGGGCCGGGTGGGAGCACAGACGGAGCGGGCGACGGACCGTGGCGGTCACGCACCGCTGTCCGCCCCGCACGGCGAGCGCGTCGGCGACGCGGGTCAACGGGCCTGCGGCCGGCGGCTGTTCGAGCAGGCGCCGCCCGGAGTAGATCCACACGTTGGCGTCGAGGAGGTCGTCGTGGGACGTCTCCAGCACCCGCACCGTCGCACCGCTGGTGTCGACGGTCGTCGCGACGGCGGCGGCCCGGGCGCGCAGCTCGTCGTCCGCCTGATGCCGAAGCCGATGCCCGGCAACGGAGTTGAACGCCACGGTGAGCACCAGCATCAGCAACGCGGCCGTGAACAACGCCACGAGGGAGAGCCGGCCACGGAGAGTGCGGGGCGGGAGGTGACGGAGGGCGGTGGTGGGGGTGGCTTGGGGTCGGTGGCGAGGGTTGCTCATGACGGGTGGCTGCCGATCGTGAGGAGCGTGCGGGGCGGCAGATGGCGGAGGGCGGCGCTCATGGGGGCCCGCAGCCGGTGTCGGGCCTCGCTCATGACGGCGGCGCCGATCCCCCGGCGCGCCACGCGGGAACCGAACGATCCCGGACGACGTAGCCCGCAGCCCGTGCGCGAACCCCGTTCATGACAGCCGGTGTCCGACCCCGCGGGCCGTGGCGATTGTCCGGGTGCTGCTCGCCTCGCGGAGTTTGCGGCGCAGGCGGGTCAGGTACTGGTCGAGGGTGTTGTCGTGAACCCGGGCGCCTTCGGGCCAGCCCGCGCGGACCAGTTCGCGGCGGCTGACGATGCCGCCGGAGGCCGCCATGAGCGTGGCCAGGAGCCGGAACTCGGTCGGTGTCAGGTCGACCCGGGTGTCCCGGACGTCGACCGTGTGCCGGACGGCGTCCAGCACCAGGTCTCCCGCCGTGGCGGCCGGCGCCGGCGCCGCCCGCTTGAGGGCCGCCCGCAGCCGGGCCGCGAGTTCGGCGAGGTGGAACGGCTTGGGCAGATAGTCGTCGCCCCCGGCCGAGAACGCGGACAGCCGGTCGGGCAGCCGGTGATGCGCGCTGAGGAAGATGACCGGGGAGAGGAACCCGTTCGCCCGCATCGCCTGGCACACGTCCCGCCCGTCCGCGTCGGGCAGCCCGATGTCGAGCACGGCGGCGGAGACACCGGCGGTGGCCAGCCGCAGGGCGGTGGCGCCGTCCGGCGCGGGGACGGTGTCGTAGTCCTCGTCGCGCAGTCCGCGCATCAGCACGTCCCGCAGGGCGTGATCGTCCTCGACGACCAGGATCGTCCGGCGCATGGTCCTCCCTGACTACAATCCTGTAGACGGTCTACGGAACTGTAGACGATGCCGGGGCGGGAGCGCGCCGCTCGGCAGTCAGGAAGCGTTCAGGTGTCCGATGACACGGTCGGGCCTCATGACGTACGAGACATCCGAGACATCCGAGACCTCTGCGCCCGGCACGACCGGCGTCGCACATCCGTCGCGCTGGAACAAGGTGCCCGAGGTCACCGCCTACTTCTGGATCATCAAGGTGCTGTGCACGACCGTCGGCGAGACCGCGGCCGACCTGCTGAACGAGAAGGCCGGCCTGGGCCTGACCGGTGTGTCGGTGCTGATGAGCGGGCTGCTGGCGGTCGTGCTGGTGGTCCAGTTCCGTACGACCGCCTACCGCGCCGGCGTCTACTGGCTCGCCGTGGCGCTGATCAGCGTCGTGGGGACGCTCATCAGCGACAACCTGACCGACAACATGGGCGTACCGCTGGAGACGAGCACCGCGGTGTTCGCCGTCGCCCTCGTGGCCGTGTTCGTGGTCTGGTACCGGCGCGAGGGGACGCTGTCCATCCACAGCGTCGACACCACCGGCCGCGAGGCCTACTACTGGCTCGCCGTGCTGTTCACCTTCGCACTGGGCACCGCCGCCGGCGACCTCGTCTCCGAGCGCATGAACCTCGGCTACTGGCTCTCCGCGATCCTGTTCGCCCTGGCCATCGGGGCGGTCGCGGTCGCCCACTTCGCCCTCGGCCTGGACGCGGTGCGCGGCTTCTGGATCGCCTACGTCCTCACCCGCCCGCTGGGTGCCTCGATCGGCGACTATCTCTCCCAGCCGACCGGCGACGGCGGCCTCGGCTTCGGCACCGTCGTCACGAGCGTGCTGTTCCTGGCGGTCATCCTGGGCCTGGTGGTGTACCTCGCGGTGACCCGCAGGGACGTCATCGACCGCGCGGGTGCCGCTCGACGGACGGCCTGAGCGCCGCCGCGATCGCCGGGGTCACGGGGTGGCCGGCGAGGACGTGGCGGACGGCGTCGAGCGGGACGGGGCGTTCGTAATAGTCCGCGAAGTGGGCCTGGACGGCTTCCGGGGAGCGGTCGGTGAGGAGATGGAAGAGGAAGCCGGAGCCGTCCGGGCTCTCGTGACCCGCGGGGAAGTCGATGGCCGAGCCGGTGCGCCACGCGGTGTCACCGGTCTCGCGCCACAGGCAGACGGTGACGCGAGTGAAGTCGAGGCCTTCGTCGCGGAAGGCGGGGTCGTCCAGCAACGGACGCAGCGCGGCGGGTACTTCGTCGACGACACCGGGCCAGACCTCCTCGTCGTCCGTCCCGTACGGGCTCATCGCCGACTCGTGGTCGAAGCCGCGGATGAGCACGCCGGCCGGGGTGAAGTGGACGGAGAAGTCGTCCCCCGAGCCGTTGTCCATCAGGGCCGCCTCCTGGTCCGGGCCCCAGTCGGCGTCGAGGGTGTACGCGCAGAACTGCGGATCGTCGCCGATCGTCGAGTCCAGGACCGCCAACGCCCGCAGATGGACGCGGAGTTCGGCGGGGTCGGGGAGGAGGGCGGCGGCCTCGTACACGGTGGTCATGACCACATGGAAGCAGCCGCCACTGACAACCCCGGCGGGCGCTACTCGGCAATCCCGGGCAACGAGATCCCCGCCTCGGCCAGCAACCCCCGCTCCCCAACCGTGAACGTAGGCCCGTCGAGCTGCGGTCGCAGTGGCCCAACTACCGCCGCCGCAAGGACACTTGGCCGGAGCAGCGCCGTGCCGGGCGACTGAAGAGTCAGTACTTCCGTCATCGCGGTCGCCACGCGGTACGAGCCCGTCGCGGTGTGGGACAGCCGGCTGACGTACCGCTGAAGGAGGCGGTCGAGGGTGCCGGCGCTCCGGCCCTTCGTCGTCTCGTAGTGGATGTCCTGGCCCACGGCGAGACTCCAGGCGAGTTCGACAGGCTTCGAGATGGCCCGTTGTGCCTTGCGGGAGAGGCCGTTGGCGAGGCCGAGGGACGCCAGTTGGGAGCGCAGCGCCACGGCGCCGAGGGCCGCCACCGACATGCCGTGGCCGTAGATCGGGTTGAACGCGGCGACCGAGTCGCCCAGGGCGATCAGGCCTTCCGGCCAGGACTTCAGGCGCTCGTAGTAGGAGCGGCGGTTGACCGTGCTGTGGGTCAGGGCCACGTCGGTGAGCGGCTCGGCGTGGGACAGGAGGTCGGCGACGACCGGGTGGCGGAGGGTGCGTGCGTACGGCTCGAACTCGGCCGCCTCGCGGGTGGGTTGGGCGCCCGGGGTGCCGATCAGGCTGACGTGCCAGCGGCCGTCCTCGATCGGGACGATGCCGCCCGTCCGGCCGGGTTCGCCCCGCCGCGGGTCGGCCTGGACGCTGATCACGGGCCAGTCGCGGGTGGAGACCGGGGCGCGGTAGATGCGGCTGGCGTACGCGATGCCGGAGTCGATGCTGTCCCGGGCCGGGCCCGGGATGCCCAACTCGCCCAGCCAGGCCGGAGTTTGGGATCCCCTCCCGGACGCGTCGATGACCAGGTCCGCGGTCAGATCGGTCTCCGTGCCGTCCGCCGCGCGCAGCCGTACGCCGGTGACGCGGTGCGAACTCCCCAGCAGGGCCGTGACTTTGGTGTGCGGGCGGACGCTGACGCGCGGGTCCTTCAGCACCTGCCTGCGGACGACGGAGTCCGTGAGGTCGCGGCTCGCGGTGATCAGATAGTGGCTGTCACGCTGCCAACGGCGGTACCAGCCCTCGGGCGAGTAGATCAGCATGTTCGTCGTCATGGGCACCCGGTTGGCGCCCGCGCACAGCAACTCCTTGAGCGTGCCCGGCAGCAGGTCCTCGATCGCGTCGGCCCCACCGGACAACAGGACGTGGAAATGGGCCGCTTGGGGAACGCCCGGGCGTGCCTCGGGTCCCTCGGGCAGGTCGTGCGCCTCGATGATCTCGACGGTGTCGACGGAGTCCTTCACCGCGGCGGCGGCGAGCATGCCGGCGAGGCTGCCTCCGACGACGACGGCACGGGTGGACAACCGGGTTGTCCTGTGCGGCGATTCGCTCATGGGGGCTGCTTTCTCCAGACGGGCACCGTTCGTGCGTGGCAGAGGTACCGGCGAACCGGATCACATCAAGAGGCCTCGCAGAATATGCCAATCGCAAGGCGACCGAAACGGGGCCGTCGCCCTCACGCGCCGTCGAGCAGCGAGGCGAGCCCCCGGTCGAGGGACGGTTCCAGGGCCTCCCGGCCCGGCTCGGTCACCCGGTACGTGCGGCGCAGGAAGTGGTGCAGGGCGACCGAGTCGAAGCGGATCATCGCGATGCCCTCCGCCGAGTGGAACTCAACGGCCGTGTGGGCAGGGCCGTATGGCCGGATGTGCACGTTGCCCATCCCGGCGGGGGTGGCGAGACCCTCCTCAAGGAGCGCCCGCGCGAAGGTCCACGTCACCTTCTTGCCGTCGAGCGATATCCAGGCGGGGAACAGGAGTTGGACGGCGAAGGGGTCGCCGGAGGAGTAGCGGAGGGTGACCGTGACGGCCAGCTCCTGGTCGTCGTCGGCGATCAGGCGGGCGCTGGTGGGCTGTTCCAGGGTGACGTGGCGCATGGGCGGTCTCCGATTCGGCTGGGGCGGCGGCCGGTTGTGCCGACTCACCCTCCTTGAGCGCGCGGAGGGGCGCTTGATTACGCCGTGACGGAAGATGGTTGATGTGATCTGGGTCACCTTCCGTTCTTGCTGCAACTTTAGTTGAAAGTTTCGGCATCTAGGCTTGCAAATCCATCCCCACGCCTCCCTTGGCAACTGGAGCGTTGCTGCCATGAACGACGGTCCCACCGCCGAGTACGCCCGGATCTACGAGGAGCAGCAGCCGCGCCTCGTCGCCTACGCCCGCTCGCTCACCCGGAACACCTGGGTCGCCGAAGACCTCGTCGCCGAGGCGCACTTCAGGGTGTGGCGCAGGCTGTCCGCCGGCCATGAGATCGAGAACGTACCGGCGTACCTCATGACGACCGTGAAGCACCTCGCCACGGCCGCGGGAAGCGCCGCACGCGAGACGCCGCGCGATCCGCAGGCCGACGAGCGGGCGGACGCCGGCCACGCGCACGTCCATGGGGGCGACCCGGCCGAGCAGGTGTCCTCAACCGACCTGCTGGTACGGGTACTTGAGCACCTGCCCGAACGCTGGGTGAAGGCGCTGTGGCTGGCCGAGGCGGAGGGCCTCCCGCTGGCCGCGATCGGCCCCCAGCTCGGCACCAAGCAGGGCGCGACGGCCGTACTGCTGCACCGTGCGCGCGAGGGCATGCGGCAGGCGTTCCTGCGCGAGCAGACCGGCGTCCCGGACGATCCCGCGTGCCAGGTCCACTGGGCCCGGATGCCCGCGTACGTGCGCGGCGGCGCCACCGAGCGGCAGTCCGAACGCCTCCTCGGCCACGTCGACGCGTGCGACGACTGCCGCGCCCGCCTCGCGGCCCTGATGCGCGCCAACGACCGCCTGCCCGCACTCGTCGCACCCGCCCTGCTCGTGTTCGTCCTCGGCGGCACGGGCAAGTTCCTGCTCGCCGCGTTCGGAGCGGGCTCCGCGGGCGCGGCCACGGCGGCAGGCGGTCACGGCGCCGGACTGCTGCACGGCGTACGGCACGTGGCGGTTGGCGCTTCGAAGACACAGATGGCGGCCGCCGTCGGTACGGCCGTGGCGGGCGCCGTCGCGGTCTGCGTCCTTCTCGGCGGCACCGACGCCTCCGAAGTCCCGGTCGCGAAGGGCCCGTTGGCCGAAGCCCCGGTCTCCCAGGCACCGGTGGCGTCCGAGCCGCGCACGGCGAAGCCCTCGAAGACGCCGGGCGACCGAGGTCGTTCTACGGCGCCTGCGGCGGACGGGTCCACAAGTGCCGTACCTCCGGCCGCACTTGGCGGCATCGGGGGTGGGTCGATCGTGATACCGGTGGGGGGCGGTGGCGGAACTCCCGTTCCTACGGCGCCTGTTGAGCCGCCGCCGGTGACCACTGAACCGACTCCGACTCCGACTCCGACCCCACCTCCGACTCCCACACCGCCCGTGGTCACGGAACCGAACCCGGACCCGACACCGACCGACCCGACACCGACGAACCCGACGCCGGAGCCGAGCACTCCCGTGAAGGGGACTCCGGATCCCGTCACCACCCCGGAGCCCACGACCCCGTCCGAGCCCTCGACGTCTCCCACGCCCGAACCGTCCGACCCGGCCGGAGACCCGCCCTGTTCGGACGGGGCCGGATCAGCCGATGGCGTAGGCGCGGTAGACGGTCTCCACTGACGTGCCGCCGGTGGAGTCGGTCACCTGGGAGCGCAGGGCGACCGCACCGGAGGCCGGGTTGTGCACGGAGGCATTCCAGGACGACCCGGAGCGGGTGACCGTGACGGCCTTCCAGGTCGTGCCGCCGTCCGAAGACGCCCACACCTTCAGGGACTTGACCGTCGACTTGGTGAACTTGACGTCCGGGCCCTGGGATCCACGGCCCGCGCTGACGGTGACCGAGGTGGTGCTGCCCGCCTTGGCCCGGTTGCGGCTGTCGAGGCCGGCGGGCAGGAAGCGGGTCATGAAGACGGGGGCGACCACCGACTTTGCAGGGTCGGCCCTGAACCGCCAGTCGAGGGTGACGCGCGACGACAGCATGCCGGACGGGAAGGTGATGCCCGGGCGGTAGCGGTGGGCGTCCACGGTCAGCCGGTAGGTGCCGGCCGAGTGGATGCGGGCGGCGAAGTCGGCTTCGCCGTCACCCCAGTTGGTCAGGGTCTGCTTCTTGACGGTGGTGCTCCCCTTGGACAGGACCACCGTCTCCTTCGTCGGGTCGGCGCCGCTCGTGCCCACGTCGGGGTCGCCGATCAGCGCGTCCGGGACGAAGTTCACGGACTTCTGCCAGACCGTCGGCAGATAGTGCATCGGACTCCACACGGCCCGCCCGAAGGACTGGGTGAAACTCTGCCCCGCCGCCAGCGTCCGCACCGCCGGGAAGCCGCCGCCGATGTCGTCACCGTTGCTCGCGAAGATGTCGTCGCGCGACTGCCAACTCCCGGGCGTCACATGGGTGGTGGCGCTGTAGGGCGCGTTGTCGTCGCGTACCTGCGCCATCAGGTCGGTCGTGCAGTTGTCGGTCTTGGGCGTGGCCTGGAGCGCGATGTCGTGCTGGTTCGCCATCTGCGTTCCGCCGCGCACGGAGAAGCGCATCGTCGCCAGCTTCGACCGCTTGAACGACCCGCCGGGCGCGGCCGGGATGCCGGTCGTGTTCTTCACCGCGACATAGCTGTCGTTCCCCGACCACTGCGCCAGGTACCCGAACTGCAGCAGCTTGGAGGAGTTGGGGATGGCGTAGAGGGACCCGGCGTAGTTCCAGCCGCCCGCGCTGAAGGCGGAGGGCATGCCGGTACCGGCGGCGCACACCTGCGCGCCGATCCGGGCCGGCTCCGTCACATCGGCCGGGGTGTCCAGCGACACCTTCACGGCCTTGCCCTTACGGGCGTCCAGCGTCACGGACTTGGCCCCCGACACCGTCACCACCTGCGCGCCGATCGTGTCGGTGCCCAGACCGTCCGTGGCGCTCTCGTAGATGTCGGTCATCGCGAGGTACTTGCCCGCCGGCAGGCTCAGCCGCTTGCCCGACTTGACGGTACGCGTCTCACCCGACGACGCGTTGACGACGGTGATCGTCGTCGCCACCTTGGCGCCGTGCCGCCCCAGCGTGGTCACGGTCAGCGAGCCCGACGCCGCCTGCGCGGACGCGGCGGGCACGAGCAACGGCCCCGCGAGCGCGGCCACTCCGACGAACGCGAGCGATGCGATCGGCGTACGTCTTGTCCCTCGTACGGACATGCTTCCCCCTGTGGACATGGTTCCCCTCCGAGCCCCGAACCCTGAATCCCAACCCCCGAAAACGGCTCATCGTAACCGTGTCGCAGACGCGTTCGATCAGCGCCCCGCCCCCAGGCGACAGGCCTCCGCGTACGCCCTCACCAGCGGCCGTCCGCCGTCCTCCCGCCGCCAGGCCAGGGCATAGCGGCTCGGCGAAATCCCGTGCACCGGGCGGGTGATGACCCCGCCGAGAGTGATCAGATGGGCGTTGCCCGTGGCCACCAGGCAGACGCCGAGACCGGCGACCAGCGCCTCGTACGTCTCCTCCGTGCTCGCGATCTCCGCCCCGATACGCGGTGGTCGGCCGCCGCGTTCGTCGAGGGCGAGCCAATGGTCGCGCAGGGGACCGGCGTTGGACGGCAGGGCGAGGAACGGCTCGTCGACGAGGTCCGTGAAGTCGACCTCGGCGCGCACGGCCAGCGGGTGGGTCTCCGGGAGCGCGACCAGGCGGGGTTCCTCCGCTACGACCGTCCAGCCGTAGCGCTCCGCGTCGGGCAGCGGCAGCCAGACGAACGCCACGTCCGCGTCGCCGTCCGCGAGACCCGCCGTCGGATCGTCCCAACTCACCTGCCGCAGCCGTACGTTCGCCTCCGGACGCGCGGCCGTGAAGCGGGAGCGGATCGCGGGCAGCAGGCCGCCCCGGCCCGGGCTGGTGCTCATCCCGACCACGAGGGTGCTGCGCTCGGCCGCGCTCACCTCCGCCAGCGCGGACGCGCCCTCCGCCCAGACCGCCAACACCCGCCGGGCGTACGGCAGTAGGGCAGCGCCAGCGGCGGTGAGCGCCACGCCCTGCCGGTCACGCCGGAACAACTCGGCGCCCAACTGCCGTTCCAGCGCCCGGATCTGCTTGCTCAGGGCGGGCTGCGAGACGTACAGCTTCTCGGCCGCGCGCGTGAAGTGGAGCTCCTCGGCGACCGCGACGAAGTAGCGCAGGTCCCGTACGTGGACGTCCGTCGTCATAGCCATTGGTTATCAGCGTAGGTCTTGGACGGGGGACCGGGGGCGGGAGCAGGCTGGTCGGCAGTTGGGCAACAGGGATCAGGGATCTCAAGGGGAGACGTCATGAACAAGGTGTGGCTGGTCACCGGCGCGAGCAGCGGGTTCGGACGGGCGATCGTCGAGGCGGCGCTCGCCGCAGGTGACGTGGTCGTGGGTGCGGCGCGGCGGACCGAGGGGCTGGACGATCTCGTCGCCGCCCGCCCCGACCAGATGGAGGCGCTGCGCCTGGACGTCACCGACACGGGGGCCGCCGAGGCGGCCGTACGGGACGTGGTGGCGCGGCACGGGCGGATCGACGTGCTCGTCAACAACGCGGGCCGTACGCATGTCGGGGCCTTCGAGGAGACCACCGAGCAGGAGCTGCGGGACCTGTTCGACCTGCATGTCTTCGGGCCCGCGGCCCTCACGCGCGCGGTGCTGCCGTCCATGCGGGAACGGCGCTCCGGGGCGATCGTGCAGATGAGCAGCATGGGCGGGCAGATGTCCTTCGCGGGCTTCTCGGCGTACAGCGGAACGAAGTTCGCCCTGGAGGGACTCTCCGAGGGGCTCGCGGACGAGGTCGCCGAGTACGGCATCAAGGTGCTGATCGTCGAGCCGGGCGCCTTCCGGACCGCGCTGTTCGACACGAGCCGGGCCGGGGTCAGCGCCGACAGCGGGGTGTACGCGCGCGTGAGCGAGACCCGCGGCGCCGTCGACAGCAGCGGCGGGGTCCAGCCCGGCGACCCCGCGAAGGCGGCGGCCCTCATCCTGGCCGCGCTGGACGCCGAGGAGACCCCGCTGCACCTGCCGCTCGGCGAGGACGCGATCGGCGCCGTGCTCGGGCACCTGGACCAGGTGCGCGGCGATGTCGAGGCGTGGGAGAAGCGGACCCGGGCGACGGCGTTCGACGCCTGACGGAGGGCCGGAGGCCGGCCGAGAACGCTGATCCGCCCGCTCCCGCTCCCGTTGTCAGTGCCGCGTGCCACGATGGGTGCACAGCGAGACGCATGGGGAGCGGGGGGTGACATGGAGGGCGAGTTTCCGCGGGCCGGACGGCGGGCCAGGGAGCTGTGCGCGCGAGGCACGCGGCTCTACGACGTGGCACGCGCCCTGCGTGAGGACCACACCCGCGCGCTCGGCACCGTCCGCTCCGCGCTGGAGCCGCTGCGGTCCGAACTCGTCGCGCAGGAGCTGGAGTCCATCCCGGTCGCCCGCCTGAAGGACGTCACCGAGGGGCGGCTGCGGCTCGGGGCCGTGGAGGCGGCGGGGCTCGCCTCCGTGCGCGCGGTGCACGAGGCAGGCCGCTACCAGCTGCGGCAACTCCCCGGAGTAGGGCAGCAGACCGCCGACCGGGCCATCGCCGCCGCCCGGCAGATCGCGCGGGCCGTCGCGGAGACCGTGTCCGTCCGCATCGACGTCGACCACCCCGAGCCGCGCACCACCGCCCTGGTCATCGCCCTGCAACGGCTCGTAGAGGCCGGACCCGAACTGCGCCGCGCCCTGGACGCCGCCACCAGGCTCGACGAGCGGCTCGGCGCGCTGCTGCCCGTGGCCCGGCCCGCCAGCAGCAGGCTGCTGCTGGCACTCGCCGGTCGCAAACGGCGGGAGAGCGCGCTCGCCGCGGTCGCCGAACTCCACGAACTGGTCGCCGACCCGGCCGCCAAGGACGTACGGCTGCTGATCGCGCAGGCCTCCACCGACCTGCTGCGCCCGCCGGTCTCCGACATCGAGGCGTGGGTCGACTTCGAGCTGCGCTCCGCCGAGTACTACAGCCAGCTCGCCGAGGTCGACGGGCAGCAGCCGGACCTCGCGGCGAGCGAGGGTTTCCTGCCGGCGGAGCTGGCCGAGCGCGTACACGCCCAGCCGCTGGACGACACCCATCGCCGGGTCTCCCTGCGCGGATACCAGTCCTTCGGCGCCCGCTTCGCCCTGGCCCAACGCCGGGTCGTCCTCGGAGATGAGATGGGGCTCGGCAAGACCGTCCAGGCCATCGCCGCACTCGCCCATCTCGCGGCCGAGGGGCACAACCACTTCCTGGTGGTCTGCCCGGCCAGCGTGCTGATCAACTGGACCCGCGAGATCGGCGCCCGCAGCACCCTGCGCGCACTGCCCGTGCACGGCCCGGACCGGCAGGAGGCCTACGCGGAGTGGGGCGAGCGGGGCGGGGTCGCGATCACGACCTTCGACACGCTGCACACCCTGCCCGCGCCGCCCGACAGGTCACCGACGGGCAAGAGGTCCAAGGCCGAGGCACCGACCGGCCCCACCCCGGGCATGCTCGTCGTGGACGAGGCCCACTACGTGAAGAACCCGGACACCCGCCGTACCAAATCGGTCGCCCTGTGGACCGAGCGCTGCGACCGCGTCCTGTTCCTCACCGGCACGCCCATGGAGAACCACGTCGAGGAGTTCCGCACCCTCGTCCGCCACCTCCGCCCCGACCTCCTGCCGACCGTCCGCAACGGCGCCGCGGCGGCCGGACCGCACGCCTTCCGCAAGTCCGTCGCCCCCGCCTACCTGCGCCGCAACCAGGAGGACGTGCTCACCGAACTGCCCGCCCTGGTCCAGGTCGACGAGTGGGTGGAACTCGGCGTCGCCGACCGCGAGGCCTACGACCGCGCGGTCGGCGACGGCAACTTCATGGCGATGCGCCGGGCCGCCTACGCCGACACCGAGAAGTCCGCGAAGCTGCAACGCCTACGGGAGCTGGTCACCGAGGCCGCGGGCAACGGGGCGAAGGTGGTGATCTTCTCCTACTTCCGGGATGTGCTCGCCGCGGTGGAGCAGGCACTCGAACGGCCCCTGAGGAAGGGGGTGTTCGGGCCCATCTCCGGAAGCGTCCCGGCCGCCCGCCGACAACAATTCGTCGACGACTTCACCCAGGCCCCCGGTCACGCCGTCCTGCTCTCCCAGATCGAGGCGGGCGGGGTCGGCCTCAACCTCCAGGCCGCCTCCCTGGTCATCCTCTGCGAACCCCAGGTCAAGCCGACGGTGGAGCACCAGGCCGTGGCCCGCGTCCACCGCATGGGCCAGATACGCACGGTCCAGGTGCACCGCATGCTCGCCACCGACAGCGTGGACGACCGGCTCCTGACCATCCTCAAGAACAAGGACCGCCTCTTCGACGCCTTCGCCCGGCGCAGCGCCCTGGCGGACGCCACCCCGGACGCGATCGACATCTCGGACGCCACGCTGGCCCGCCGCATCGTGGAGGAGGAGCAGCGGAGACTGGCGGCGGAGGCCACCAACTGACCCTGCCCGCGGGGGAGTTCGGCCGTCACGAGCGCACGTCGAGTTCGGCGAGAGCGGCACCCTTGCCGCCACTCCGTACGGTGACGCGGACGTACCGGGCGGGCGCCCCGCCGGGCGAGTGCCAGGTACGGCGGTCCGCCGAGACATCGATGCTGTACGACCCCGGCCGCTTGGTCCACGTGGGCCGAACGGTCCCGACGCGCACCGCCCGCCCCAGGTCGACGGTCAGGGATGCGCGATCGGCGTCCGGGGACCAGGCGGTCGCGGGGCTGCCGTCCACGGCGGCCTCCGGGTAGAGGCCGGAGACGGAGGAGGTGGCCGTCGCCGGGCGGCAGCGGGCCAGGTCGGTGGTGGGGGCGAGGTCCGGGCGCCGGGTCTTGAGGGTGACCGTGCCGGAGAGGGTGCGGCGCCCCTCGGGAGTGTCCAGCGTGAACGGCGCCCCGGACCGCAGCCGTACCGTCGTCGTCCTCGCCTCGATCGAGATGTCGTACGTACGACCGCGCCAGCGCAGCCCCGACAGCCGTACGCCGTCCGCGAGTTGGGGTGGCAGGGTCGGGTCGAGGTGGAGGGCGTCGGGGCGCAGCCGCAGGCCGGTGAGGCCGTGGGTGAGGACCTGGAGGAAACCGCCCTTGCCGGTGAGGAAGTCCTGGGCGGGGGAGCCCGCGAGGGGGTCGGACGCGCCGGCCTTGTCGCCGCGCGACTCGGAGAACAGGGCGAACGGGCCGCGCGCGAAGGGCTGGTAGGCCCGCCGCAGGAAGGTGTAAGCGGCACAGCCCGGTGCGCCGATCGCCGCCGCGTCGATCGCGTGGACGGCGTCGGTCATGGCGGGGCCGTCCGGGTCGGTGCGCTGGGCGTAGTAGTCGAGGGTGGCGGCCGCGGCACCGGCCGGCATGGGCCACTCCAGCGGGTAGATCAGCAGCACGGTGTCGGCCTGCTTGATCTGGGAGCCGCCGTAGCCGTCGTACTGGAGGAAGATCCTGCGCTTCGGGTCGTAGGGGATGCGCAGGCGGTCCGCGATCGTGAGCCAGTCGGCGGGGGCGGTCGTGCCGAGGACGTGGGCCGCGTCGGTGGCGGCGCGGAGGGCGGTGGCGGCGACGGCGTTGGTGTAGACGCCGTCGTTGACGCCGTTGCTGTACTCGTCGGGTCCGGCGACCTCCTTGACGGAGTACGACCCGTCGGTGTTCTTCGTGACCCGTGAAGTCCAGTACTGGGCAAGGCCGTTGAGGAGGGGCAGGCCGCGGGTGCGGAGCCAGGTGCGGTCGCCGGTGGCGAGGTAGTACTGCCAGGCGGCGAGGGCGATGTCGCCCTGGAGGTGGTTCTGGGTGACGCAGTGCGGTGGCTGCCAGCTCTGGCACTCGTTCCACAGCCGGCCGTGACTCGCGCTCGTCCAGGGGAAGAACAGGCCCTTCACCGCGGTCCTCGCGGCGTTCTCGGCGGCGGCCGTGCGGGTGCGGTAGCGGTATTCGAGGACCGGGCGGGCGAGGTCGGGGTGGGTCGCGAGCAACGAGGGGAACATCCAGGTCTCGGCGTCCCAGAAGACCATGCCGGCGTAGTTGTCACTGGTCAGCCCGGCGGGCGCGATGCTGTTCCGGGCACCGGGCCGCAGCGCGGACAACAGCCCGTACTGGGCGGAACGGGCCCAGAGTTGGAGGTCCGGGTGGCCGGGAACCTCGATGTCGGACGCCCACAACGCCCGCCACGCGGAGGTGTGCGAGGCGAGCAACGCGTCCCACCCCCGGCGCGCGGCCCGCCCGGCGGCGTCCTGGGCGGCGGAACGGGGGTCGTGGGAGGTGAGGGCGGTGTCGACGCCGACGTACTTGGTGGCGGTGTAGCTACGCCCGGAGCGGACAGGGAGGACGATGGCCTGACGGGCACTCAACTCACCCTGTTTACGGGGCTGTCGGGCACGCCGCCCGGGCGCATCCAACACAGACGCGACGGCCCCGACGACGCCTGTCCCCTCCGTGCGGAACGCCACGCCGATGGTGCGTTCGCCGAGGTGGCCGCCGACGGTCTCCGTGACACGGCGGGCGCCGCGGCCGTCGAGGCGGTCGGTGAGGGTGAGTTGGCCGTCCCAGTGCGGGGTCACGCGCAGGTGTACGGCGCCGGTGTGCGGGGAGTCGCGGGCGGCGAGGACGTCGTAGACGAGGTCGGTGCGGCGACCGTCCGTGCTGGTCCAGGTGAGGGACGTACGGACGTACCCACAACGGAGGTTGAGAGTCTGACGGTAGCGGCTGACCCGGCCCCCGCCCCCACCGCCGTACGTCTCGGCCCCCACCGTGACATCAAGCCCGGTCCAGTTCGGCAGCGCGGCGAGAGCCTCACGGCCGGCCGTGTCGGCGGGCCCCCGGGCATACAGGCCGGAGACGAACGCGCCGTCGTAACGCGGCGTGTAGAGCGGCCAGCCGGTCTTCTCCCCGGACGCGGCGTACCCCGCCCCGGCGGGCGGGATCCGGGCACCGAGGTAACCGTTGCCGACGTAGGGGTGGTAGGTGTCCGCCGGGTCGATCCGGCTGGCGGAGGGCGCCCAGCCGCGCGCGTCGCAGGCGTCGCGGGTGTGGGAGTGGGGGAGGGGTGCGGCTGACGCCGGAGGGAGCGGGAGGAGCAGGGCGGCGGCGAGGAGGGGGAGCAGCAGGCGGGTCGGCTTGGTCACCGTTCGACGATGGGGTGCCCCGCGGGACGACGGCGGGAAGCGCGCGGGGGATTACCACGTACGGAGCGCACCCGGCCCCGCGCCCCTACCTCCCGTACGGCGCCGGGTCGGTGACCCAGCCCGCCGTCAGGATCAGGCGGGACTCCCGGTGTACGGCCAGGAAGCCGAACGGGCGGTCGAAGCGGGCGGTGACGACGGTGGTCGTGTGGCGGAGGTCGGGCCGGGCGCCGCCGAAGACGGGCGCGACCGCGGTCACCGCGCCGGCGCGGAAGCCGAGGGCGCCGAACTGGGCCACCGTGGACTGTTCGGCCTGGCCGATGGCCAGCGGGGTCGGGCTGATGCCCGGGAAGTGGCCGTCGCCGGTGTCCATCGCCGTCGTGAGCCCGAACAGGCCGTGCAGGTCCAGGAGATCGTGCCGCGCCCGCATGTCGAACGCCACGGTCGTGACCGACAGCTCCGGCGGTTGCGGTGTGGCGCAGCGCTGTTGCTCGACGCGCAGGCCCGGTCCCACGTCGCCGTACGGGAGTTGGCCGCTCGGGACCACGGGGAGCCGGCGGGCCAGGGCGTCAACTCCCGTGCCCAGCACCTGACCTGAGGTCATGCGCTGCTCGCCGAGCAACAGATGGACGTCGATCCCGTTGTCGCCGGGGACCTTCAGCTCGGTGACGCAACCGTGCGGGCCGCTCACCACACCGACCCGGTCGAGACGGACTCCGGTGCGGTGCAGGCCCACCAACTGCCGTCCCTGCCAGGGTCCGGCATCCGGGGTGAGCCTCAACTCGCCGAAGGGGCGCGGCCATTCGGTCCGGAGCGCGAGCGCGCTCGCCAGGACCATCAGCACGCCCTCGTCCAACGCGACCGGCATCCGCTCGACCAGCCCGTCCGTCCGCTCGGCCGCCCACGCGTCCAACGCCCGCTGTGAGGCCGGGAGATCCTCGGTGAGCACACCGTGCGTGCCCGCCGCCAGCCCGGCCCGCCACTCCTCCCGTACGGCCAGTTCACGCCGGGTCCACAGTCCGAGCGCGGAGTTCAGGCCGGGCATCGACCCCATCGCGTCCAGCAACTCCCGGGCGGCGGCGGCCGCTTGGTCGGCGGGCACCCCCACCGCATCCGCGAGCTCCGCCCGCGCGGCCCCCCACGCCCCGTCGGCAAGAAACGCCAGCAACGGCCACACCCCGGCCGCCGAGAACACCGAGCCCCCGGTCACCGAGCCGGCCCAGCGCGCCGTCAGCCGATTGACCGCGTCGACGCTCCCACCGACCCCCGAGCCCTCGATCCCCGCGCGCCCAGCCACCGCGCCCTGAACCGCTGTCAATTCCGCCCCCGTGAGTCCCGTAGCGCAAGATCACCCGATCACAAGATCGCGCACGGGAAGGCTATCGTCGGCCGCTCCGCCCCGATGATCAGCCCCAGCCCTGCGCGGCGAACGGCCCCGGTCCCGTGCCCCCGCCGCCAGCCCGCCCACCAACTCCCGCGCCACGGCAGCGGATTGCCCCGCCGGCACCCCCACCGCGTCCGCCGGCTCCGTCCGAGCCGCACCCCCGGCACCGTCCGCGAGCAGGGCCGGCAACGGCCACACCCCCGCCGCCGAGAACACCGTGCCCCCGTCGACCGCCCCCGCCCACCGCGCCGTAAGCGCGTTCACCACCTGCACGGTCGTCCGCGCAACCCGCATTCCGCCCCCGCTCACCCCGCGCTTACCATGCGCCAAGTCGTACGTCAGTTCCGCGTCTGAAGATCTCCCGTTCTCCCTCCGGAGATCCCCGCCCGAACCAGGAGCACGGTAACCGGTGTCCATACCCCCGCCCCCGGAGCCCCAAGGGCCGCCCACCCAGGGTCCCGAGAGCCCCCGGGACCAGCCCCCGGCCCAGGCTCCCTCCCCGCAGGCATCCACCCCGTACAACCCGTACGCCCCACCGGCACAGGACCCGTACGCCCCACCGGCACAGGACCCGTACGCCCCGCCCGCGCAGGACCCGCACATCCCCTACGGCGCACAGCCCCAACCCCCGTACGGGACAACGCCGCAGAGCCCCTACGCCCCGTACCCCCAAGGTCCGCAGAACCCGCCGGGTCCCTATGGGCCGCAGCCCTACCAGACCTGGGCCCAGGGCTACACCCCGTACAACAACCCCGCGCCCCTCAACGGCATGTCCGTCGCCGCTCTCGTGCTCGGCATCCTGTGCTGCATACCGGGGGTCGGACTCGTCCTCGGGCTGATCTCGCTGAACCAGATCAAGAAGCGGGGTGAGCGCGGGCGGAGCATGGCGGCGGCCGGGATGGTGCTGTCGGCATTCGGGCTGGCGGTGTGGGTGCTCGGGGTGACCGGTGCGGCGACCGGGTTCTGGGACGACGTGAAGGACAGCGCGCGGACCAATGCGAGCGCCTCCCCGGCGAAGGGCGAGTGCTTCGACGCGCCCAGCGGTTCGCTGGAGGGGATGACGTACGACTTCGACGTGGTGTCCTGCGACGGCGAGCACGACGGGGAGGTGTTCGCCGTCGTGCGGATGGGCAGCGGCTCGTACCCGGGGGACAAGAAGGTCACCGCGACCGCCGACGACAAGTGCTACGCGCTCCAGGACGCCTACGCCATGGACGGCTGGGCCGTGCCCGACGACGTGGACGTCTACTACGTCACCCCGACCTCGCAGAGCTGGAGTCTGGGCGACCGCGAGATCACCTGCGTGTTCGGCAACACGGACGAGGAGGCGAGCCTGCCCGGCGGTTCGCTGCGCAACGACGCCACGACCCTCGACTCCGACCAGCTCGCGTACCTGAAGGCGGCCCACGTCCTCAACTCGGCGCTGGACTCGGCCCCCGACGCGCGGTACGTCGAGGACGACCTGCCGGGGCACAAGGCCTGGGCGGGCCGGGTCTCCACCGCGCTGACCCAGCAGGCCGATCTGCTGGAGAGCCATGAGTGGGCCGGTGGTTCCGACAAGCCGGTCGCGGCCCTGGTCAAGGATCTGCGGGCCGCGCAGAAGGAGTGGGCGAAGGCGGCCGGGGCCTCGGACGCGGACGAGTTCTACGGGTACTACGACAAGGGCGCCGACCTGATCGACCCCCAGAAGTCGGTCACCGCCCGCGAGGCTCTGGGGCTCGCCACGACCCCTCCGTCGTACGACCAGAACGACGGTGGCGGGGACGGCGGGGGAGACGCCGGCGGCATGGAGGTGTGACGGCTCCTATAGCGGGGAGAAAGTGCCTGGGTAAAGCCCACGCCGGGCATAAGTCATCACATCGAGTGATTCTCTGGCCTTTGCTTGCATGGCACAACCCACGGTTGCCAGGCTGTCGCTGTCTGTACAACCTGATGGGAGCGGCCAGTGACATTCGGTGAGCAGCCGGCGTATCTGCGCGTCGCGGGTGATCTCCGCAAGAAGATCGTCGACGGCCAGCTGCCCCCGCACACCCGGCTGCCCTCGCAGGCCAGGATCCGCGAGGAGTACGGGGTCTCCGACACGGTCGCGCTGGAGGCGCGCAAGGTGCTGATGGCCGAGGGGCTGGTCGAGGGCCGCTCCGGGTCGGGGACGTACGTACGCGAACGTCCCGTGCCGCGGCGCGTCTCCCGCTCCGGGTTCCGGCCGCCGGCCGGCGCGACCCCGTTCCGGCAGGAGCAGGCCGAGGGGGAGGCGCGCGGCACCTGGGAGTCCAGCAGCGAGCAGGCCGAGGCCGGCGTCGCCATCGCCGAGCGGCTCGCCCTCCAGCCCGGTGACCGCGTGATGTGCACGAGGTACGTGTTCCGGGACGCCGGCGAGACGATGATGCTCTCCACGTCCTGGGAGCCCCTCGCGGTGACCGGCCGTACGCCCGTGATGCTGCCCGAGGAGGGCCCGCTCGGCGGCATGGGCGTCGTCGAGCGGATGCGCGCGATCGACGTCGTCGTCGACAACGTCACGGAGGAGGTCGGCGCCCGGCCGGGCCTCGCCGAGGAGTTGCTCGCCCTGGGGGGAGTCCCCGGGCATGTGGTCCTCGTCATCCAGCGCACGTACTACGCCTCGGGGCGCCCGGTGGAGACGGCCGACGTCGTGGTCCCGGCCGACCGCTACCGGATCGCCTACCACTTGCCGGTCAAGTAGCGCATCGAGGAGTGCGCTTCATGTGAAGTAGTCCACCCCTTACGGCATTTGTCGCCGGAACCGGTCAATCCGCCCCGTCCCGGGCGCCGTTGGATTCCGGTCTTTCTCGCAGGTCGTTCGCGGCGCCCGCGGCGTGCCTCTCACCGGATGTATCGAGGTGCGCCAACGGCGCGTTCGTCGTCGTGCGCCCCCTCCGTCCTGGCTGGTTGCGTACCTCTTTGTGAAATTCCGTATTCGCTGCGTGAAGGTTAGGCGTACGCTCCGGCATATGCGGATTGCGGTTTCCTTATGGGGTGGGGCACGGCACGAACCGCGAGTGGGAGGCGGAGGGGCGCGATGGCGATGAACGACGGCACGATCACTCTTCCCTGGCTCGTGATACGGCAGGACGACAACGGCAATCGCTACCGCGTGGGGCGGTACGCGACCCGCGCCGAGGCCCAGAAGATCGCGGACAGCCTCGACGACCGCGGGCACAGGCAGCTGTACTGGGTCGAGCGGATCGGCCAGAGCGAGGACGCCACCCGCAACTGACGGCGCTCCCGCGCCCCGTAGGCTCCGGCGCATGACGACACGGATCGTGGTGGTCGGCGCCGCCCTGTTCGACGGTGGCGGCGACGACGGCCGACTGCTCGCCGCCCGCCGCAGCGCACCTCCCGAACTGGCCGGACGCTGGGAACTCCCCGGCGGCAAGGTCGAACCCGGCGAGCGCCCCGAGGCCGCGCTGGTGCGCGAGTTGCGCGAGGAACTCGGCGTCGACGTCGAGACCGTGGAGCGCGTCCCGGGAGAGTGGCCGCTGAAGCCGCCGTACGTCCTCCAGGTCTGGACGGTCCGGCTGCTTCCCGGCTCGGCGGAGCCCGAGCCCCTCGAAGACCACGACGAACTGCGCTGGCTCGCCCCCGCCGACATCTGGACCGTCGACTGGCTCGACCAGGATGTGCCCGCCGTACGGGAGGCACTCGCGCTCATCGACGCGGGGGCGCGCTGAAGCCGTCGTAGGCCGAGACGGCGGCGCGCTCCGAACCCGGCGTACGCCGTTCGTGCCACAGTGCGCCCTCGGGGACGGTACCGGGCCCTGAATATCGGGTATGTGCCCATTAACCCCATGAAATCGGACATGGGTGAGCTGGCTGGCCCGGGATGTGATCGGCTTGATCGACACCGATGGCGACTGCGCCGAGTGGACCTTTCCCGCGGACCCCGGAGCCGTCCGCACCGCACGCACCGCCGTCCGCGGCCAGTTGCGGGACTGGGACCTCGACTCCCTCGCCGACATCGCGGCGCTGTTGGTCAGCGAGCTGGTGACCAACGCGCTGCGGCACGCCACCGGCCCCATCGGCGTCCGGCTGGTCCGCCCCGTCGGCCCGGCCGGTGTGCTGCTGGTCGAGGTCTCCGACCCGCTGCCCGACCCGCCCCGCGAACGCGTCGCCCGCCCCGAGGACGAGAGCGGCCGGGGTCTCCAACTGGTCGCCGGCGCCTGCGTCCGCTGGGGCACCCGGCCCGGTGGGACGGGCAAGACCGTGTGGTTCGAGCTGGCCGTACCCGGGTGAACCGGGGCCGAACACAGCCGAACACAGCTGTACGAACCGGACAGTCGTGTCCATCGAGTGGTCCAGGCCTGTGACGGTTGTCGATCGGCGTGGTTCGACTGCGTGTCCGCTGGTTAGAAGACTGGGAGTGTTGTCGCAGGCAGGTCCGAAATGCATCGGGATTGTCCTGTGATCGTGAACACCGTGTTGTGCGGCGCCGTAGTGCTGGATACTGCGGGCAGCCGCCCCCGGTGACCGGTGCCGGACGCGGTGAGCTGGAGGGGACGGTTCGCGTGAGCGAGATACCAGCGAAGGCCACGGAGTCCGAGGACCCGTCGGACCGCGCGAGGGCTGAGGCCGCGAGTCGCATCGACGTGCCCGGAGGCGACGGCGTGACCGCCGCCGACGTCATGGCGGGTGTGTCCGGCGGCGACGCGATGACCGTCGGCGACGCCATGTGGCAGAGCAGCCCACCCGGTTCGATCTACGACTACATCAAGGTCGCCTCCTTCTCCATAGGCCCCGACGGGCTCGTCGACCAGTGGAGCCTGCGGGCCGAGCAGCTCTTCGGCATCCCCACGGACCGCGCGGTGGGCATGGACCCCATCGAGGCGTTCGTCGACCCCGAACTGCACGAGCGCGGCCAGCGGAAGATGGCCGAGATCCTGGACGGCCGGGAGTGGACCGGAGTGGTCCCCTTCAAGGTGCCGGGGACCGCCGGGGGCGAGCCGGGCAAGGAGGGTCTCGCCGAGGTCTATGTGATGCCGACCCGGACCGAGGAGGGCGAGCGGGCCGCCGTCTGCATCGTCGTCGACGTCCGCATCCTGCGTCGTATCGAGACCGATCTCGCCGCCTCGCAGTCGATATTCGGTCAATCTCCGTTCGGGTTCCTGCTGATCGACCCCGATCTGCGGGTCCGGCGGGCCAACCAGCAGATCGCCAACACCTTCGGCGGCAGCCCCGACGACCACCGCGGCCGGGGCGTCCAGGACTATCTGCAGAGCCCCGAGGCCGAGCGGGTCACCGCGACCCTGCGCCGGGTCCTGGAGACCGGCAACTCCATCACGGACATGCATGTCACCGGCCTGGTACCGGGTTCCGAGGAGCGCCGGCACTGGTCCATCAACCTCTACCGCGTGCACAGCGGCAGCGGGCGCCCCATCGGCATCGCCTGGCTCGGCACCGACGTCACCGACCGCCGCGCCGCCGCCCGCGAGGCCGCCTCCGCGCGGCGCAATCTCGCCCTTCTGAACGAGGCCGGCGCCCGCATCGGGAACTCCCTCGACCTGGAGACCACGGCCCGCGAACTCCTCGACGTCGTCGTCCCCGGCTTCTGCGACCTCGCGACCGTCGACCTCTACCAGGGCCTCCTGGCCGGCGACGAGACCCCGCCGGGCCGCGCCGACGGCAGCGCGGAACTCCGCCGGGTGGCCTTCGCCAGCGCGGTCTCCGACGCCCCCTTCGTAGGCGGCGGCGCACCCGTGGACGTGGGCGCGGTCCACCACTACCCCTTCAACTCGCCCTGCGCGGACGCCCTGCGCACCGCCCGCCCGCAGTCCGTCGCCGCCGAGGAGGGCGGCCCGGTCCAGTCCACGCTGGTCGTTCCGATGGTCGCCCACGACACGGTCGTAGGACTCGCGCAGTTCGCCCGTACGAAGGGCAGCGAGCCGTTCGGGGACCGGGACCGGGATCTCGCGGTGGAGCTGGCGGCGCGGGCCGCCGTCTGCATCGACAACGCGCGGCTGTACCGGCGCGAGCACGAACGGGCGTTGATACTGCAGCGGTCCCTCCTCCCGCCCGGCGACCCGGAGGCATCCGGCCTCGACATCGCCTGCCGCTACCTGCCCGGGAACGCGGCGACGGAGGTAGGCGGCGACTGGTTCGACGTCATCGAACTCCCCGGCCACCGCACGGCGTTGGTGGTCGGAGACGTGATGGGACGCGGTCTACGCGCGGCGGTGGCGATGGGCGAACTCCGCACCGCCGTACGCACGTTGGCCCTCCTGGACCTCGAACCGGCCGAAGTCCTCTCGGCGTTGGACGAGATCGCGCGAGGCCTGGGCACCCCCGGCGGAGTCCAGCAAGCCACCCGGGCGGCCCGCCGCCCCCGCGAGGCGGACCTCGCGGAGGTGTATCTGGCCACCTGTATCTACGCGGTCTACGACTCGGTGACCAGGCGCTGCACCTTCGCCAACGCGGGCCACCTCCCGCCGGTCCTGGTGGAACCGGGCGAGGCCGCGCTGATGCTCGACGTCCCACCGGGTATGCCCCTAGGGGTCGGCGGCGAGCCCTTCGAGGAGGTGGAGGTCGAACTCCCCGAAGGCGCACTGCTGGCGCTCTACACGGATGGACTGGTCGAGTCCCGCGACCACCCCCTGGACGAGGGCCTCCAGGCGTTCGTGGGCGCGCTGACCGACCCGGCGACCCGTGGTTCGTCCGACGGCAGCCCGCCCACCGCGGCGGCCCTGAACGCCGAGACCCACCGCGACCTGGAGGACGTCTGCGACCACGTCCTCAGCACCCTCGACACCCACCACGGCGAGGACGACATCGCGCTCCTCATGGCCCGCGTCCAGGGCCTGCCGGCCGACTCGGTCGGCGACTGGACCCTGCCGCGCGAACCACGCAGCGTGGGCCGCGCCCGCGAGTACGCCCGCGCCCGCCTCCAGTCCTGGGACCTCGAACCCCTCATCGACACCGCCGAGTTGCTGGTCAGCGAACTGGTGACGAACGCGCTGCGGTACGGCGAGGGTGACATCCGGCTCCGGCTCCTGCTGGACCGCACCCTGGTGTGCGAGGTCTGGGACGCGGGCCTGGTCCAACCCCGCCGCCGCCGCGCCCGCGACACGGACGAGGGCGGCCGGGGCCTGCAACTCGTCGGCCTCCTGTCGGCGGCGTGGGGCTCACGCCGGACGCCACGCGGCAAGACGGTGTGGTTCGAACTGCCGTTGCCGGACGGGGAGAACGGCTTGGTGGACCCGGCGGAGGCGTTGCTGAGCCTGTTCTGACGGCTACGGCTCCGGCTCTGGCTCCGGCTCCGGTGATTCCGGCTGCTTTCGTTGTTCTGGGGGCGGTCGGCTGGTGGCCTGGATTGTGCCTGTGCTGTGCCTGTGCTTGTCCTGGTGCCTGTCGAGGCCGACTGCGGTGTTCTACGTCGGCGGGAGTGCGCGGCGCTTTCGTGTGGCCGGTCCGCCGAAGGTGAGGGGTGGGCCGCCGTCCGGGTCCTCGCCGAGGAGGATGCCGCCGAGGACCGCCCCGCCGACCCCGCTCGTGTGCTCGTCGGCGGCACCGGCATACGGGTTCCCGTGCACACGGACGTCCTGCTCGGCCGACTCGCGGGCCTCCAGCGCGGGTACGTCGGCCGCGGCGGGGTCGGTTGTGAGCAGCAGCGCCGCTTCGGCCAGCAGGGTGCGGGCTTCTACGCCCACGGCACCCCGGTGCGTCGCAATGAAACCGTCCGCCGAGCCGACGTCGTTCCGCGCGACGAGCCACGCGGCGGCGCTGAGGACTCCGTCCCGCGTCGCGCCCAGCGGCTGCATGGCCTGGACGATGCGGCGCAGGGCGTCGAGGGGGTCGTGGGCGTAGGGGCGGTCGCGGGTGAGTTCTTCTCGTACGGCGGCGAGGGTGGTGCGGGCGTGGGTGAGGTGGGTGTGGAGGGGCCCTGTCGGTGATGCGGCCCTTGCCCTTGCGATGTCGGCTTCGGCGCCGGTGAGTGTGGCGGGCACCAACTCGCCTGCGGCGGCGAGTGAGTTGGCGAGCCGGTCGACGTCGTTCAGGAAGGTGTCGGCCTGACTGATGGCGCCCTCGGCGGCGCGGAGGGAGCGTATGGCCTCGCCGGTGTGTTCCAAGTCGGCTGCCTGCCGGGCCTGGTTGAGGTGGGTGGTGGCGAACACGAGCCGGTCCTTGGCCTGTTCGACGTATCCGGTGACGGTGACGGTGGTGGTCGAGGCCGCGGGTGAGGGGTAGCGGGCGTGGAGGTCGGCGAGGGTGGCGTCGACGCTCCCTGTACGGCCGGCGAGTTCGCGGAACCGCACCTCCGCGACGCCGAGGGTGTCGTCCAACTCCTGCTCCAACGCCCGGAGTTGATCGAAGGCGGGCGCTTCGGTATCCAACCGCCGCCCGGCCTCGGCACACCGTCCGACGATGCCGGCGAGGGCCTGCCGCCGGGCGGCTTCTTCTTTCGGTTCCGGGACGCCTCGGTCGTAGCGCAGGCGTATCGCGAAGGCGGCGGCGAGCTCGCGCTCGGCGTCCCGCAGGGCCCGTAGGAACGGTTCGACGGCCGTGTCCCCGAACCGGGCCTGGACGAAGGCGAGTTCCGCACGGCTGGTGCGCAGGCAGTCGTCGGCCTGGACGAGGGCGGCACCGGCTTGGCGTTCCAGTACGGGGAGTGGAGTGACGGGAGGTTGGGGGGACACGACACCGACACCGGGAGTAGTACGGGTACGGCCCCTACGGGTGCGCCGCACATACCCGTACCCCGCGAGTACGCCTACGCCGCCGACGGCGACGAGGGGGAGGACGAGGTCGGCGCCGGAACTCCCCTCAGCCTCCTGCTGACCATGTCGGCCCGCACCGGCGACGGCCCCACCCCGGCTCGCCGCAACCGGAGCCTCCGCATTGATCGTCATCACCGGCAACACCAGCCAGACGACCCCGACCGCCCCACCCAACACGGCATGCCCCACCCGCACGGATATGTGGGAGCTACCGCGCCGCGGCCGGCCCCGTATCAAGGATGACGTCACGTTTCGGAGCGTATGAGCAGGATTGCGGTCGCGCGACCGGGGTGGGCCTGGGGTGGGACGGGGGGTGGGTGAGGTGCGATGGGTGCGGCTATGGGGAGGGGTGGCATGGGGATGGGGCGTGTAGGGGGTTCGGGGTCGGGAGCGGAGTCGGGGATGGGCTCGGGGCGAGTGGGTGCGGGGGCCGGGACTGGTCCGGATTCGCAGATACGTGGGGACGACCTATCCGCAGGTCCGGAGAGCGAGGGGCGAGAAGCGTCGAACGGTCTCGGGGACCCAGCGGAGCCAGACGACCCGAAAACGGGGAAGCGCGGAGGAAGCGAAGCGACCGACGCGCCTGCGGCGACCGACGCGCCTGCGGCGACCGACGCGCCTGCGGCGACCGACGCGCCTGCGGCGACCGACGCGCCTGCGGCGACCGACGCGCCTGCGGCGACCGACGCGCCTGCGGCGACCGACGCGCCTGCGGCGACCGACGCGCCTGCGGCGACCGACGCGCCTGCGGCGACCGACGCGCCTGCGGCGACCGACGCGCCTGCGGCGACCGACGCGCCTGCGGCGACCGACGCGCCTGCGGCGACCGACGCGCCTGCGGCGACCGACGCGCCTGCGGCGACCGACGCGCCTGCGGCGACCGACGCGCCTGCGGCGACCGACGCGCCTGCGGCGACCGACGCGCCTGCGGCGACCGACGCGCCTGCGGCGACCGACGCGCCTGCGGCAATCCTTCCCCCCGAGGCCGCCGACGGCGCCGTACCCCCACAAGGGCCACCCGCACCCGACGACGAAAGCAGCACGGGTGGGCGGGGTGGGAAGGCGAAGTGGGTTCGGCGGAGCCTCGTCGCGCTTCTGGTTGCCCTGTTGGTGCCTGTCCTCGGTGCCGAGATCGCCCTGCGGCTGAATTACACCGGTGAGGTCTCCGACGGTACGTACACCCGGGGCCAGGACGCGATCTGGCTGGGTCATGCCTGGGTGGACGGGCGTAAGACCGACGCGGACATGGCAGCGCTGGCCGGTCGGCTGAAAAGCACCGGTATCCGTGACCTGTACGTCCATTCAGGCCCCCTGGAGCACGACGGCACCCTCCCGGAGTCGGACTATCCCAAGGCCGCGTGGTTGATCGAGTCGGTGCACAGGGAACTTCCCGGGGTCCGCGTACAGGCCTGGCTGGGTGACAAGCTGGCCACCGAGAGCCCGGACGGCCTGCGCCTGCAGAACGCCGCGACCCGCACCGCCATCGTCGCCTCGACCCGCCAGATCCTCGCCGCCGGCTTCGAGGGCGCCCACTTCGACCTGGAACCCCTCCACTCCGGCGACGCGAACTACCTCGACCTCCTCGACAGACTCCACGAGGTCACCCGGGCCAACCACGCCCAACTCTCCGTCGCCGCCCACCAGATCGACCCGCTCCCCGCCTTCCACTCCTTCTGGGGCACCGTCACCAACCACCCCAAGTGGTGGTCCCAGGCCTACTTCGGCCAAGTCGCCCGCCGCGTCGACCAGATCGCCGTCATGTCGTACGACACGATGCAACCCCTCCAGAGCCTCTACGGCGGTTACGTCGCCCAACAGACCTCCCTCGCCCTGGAGGTCACCCCGGCCGACACCGACCTCCTCATGGGCCTGCCCTTCTTCCACGAGGACCGGTTCGGCCACCACGGCGCCGCCGAGACCGTCCCCGCCGCCGTACGCGGCGTACGCCTCGGCCTGTCCCGCACGGACGCGCACCGTACGAACTTCGGCGTCGCCCTGTACGTCGACTTCGCGGCGACGGAGGCGGACTGGACGGCGTACCGGGAGGGTTGGGTGCGCTGAGCGCGCACGCTCAAGTTCCCTGAAAACACCGCGCTGTTCGGAGCCCGGGGTGCGATGATCGGCCAGGTCCGATGGGGGTGGGCGATGGTGGGGACGGTACTGGCCGCGGCGGCCTGTGCGCTGGTGGCCGTGAGCGGAGTCGTCGCGGTGACGACCGGCCGTATGCTGCCGACGCTGCAAGGCCGGGTGGTACGGCCGGAGTTGTGGGGTTACGGGCAACTGATCTTCGCGTCGGGCATGGCGACGGGTATCTCCCTGCGCTGGTGGGCGGGTTCCCTGGCCATGGGCGACGCGGGTGGCGTGACGGCGCTCGCCCTGATCGCCCTCGGCTGCGTACTCCAGTGGCGTGCGCAGCGTCCCGCGCCCCGATGACCGCCACCCGCAGGACCCTCACCCGCACCGACCTCGCCCCCTTCGCCCAGGCCCTCGGCCACACCCTGAACGACGTGACCCGCCTCCGGGGCGGTTCGAAGAAGGGCGTCTACAGGCTCACCTTCCAGAACCGTTCGACCGCCGTCGCCTACGTCTGGTCCCCGGACGAGGACCTCTGGGACGCCGGCCCCGGCGACCCCCGCGACCCCTTCTCCCACGCCTCCGGCCTCACCCTCTTCACCGCCGCCGCGAACCGCCTCGCCGCAGCCGGCGTCCGCGCCCCGCGCCTCCTCCACGCCGACCCCACCCACACCCACCTCCCGGCGGACGTGGCGATCGTCGAGGACCTCCCGGGCGGCACCCTGGAGGACCTGCTGGACGACGACAAGGCCGCCGTACCGAAGGCGCAGGCGCAGGCGCGGACGGAGGCGCTGGAGCGGACGGCGGCCCTGCTCGACACCCTGCACGCCCGCACGGGCCCGCGCTTCGGCAAGGTCGCGGTCGTGGACAACGGCGGTTCCTCGTACGGCGTTTCGTGTCAGGCGGTCGTAGCCGAACGAGCCCTGAGCGACCTCGACGAGCTACCGGCACGCGACCCACGAGCGGCAGCCGCCCACCCCCAACTGGCCGACACGGTAAGGACGTTGGCCGCCCGCATCCAACCCCGCACCGAGCCCCTCACCCTCATCCACGGCGAACTCGGCCCCGACCACGTCCGCGTGACCCCTGACGGCGACCTCGCCCTCATCGACATCGAAGGCCTGATGTACTTCGACGCCGAGTGGGAACACGTCTTCCTCCGCCTGCGCTTCGGCCACCACTACGACCCGCTGCGCACCGAGGGCCTGGACGAGGACCGGCTACGCCTCTACGCCCTGGCGATGCACCTCTCCCTCGTCGCCGGCCCTCTCCGCCTCCTGGACGTCGGGGACTTCCACGACCCGGAGTTCATGCGCGGCATCGCGGAACACAACCTCCAGCAGGCGCTGTCCCTCGTGGAGCGGACATGAGCGACACCGAACTGACCCTGGCAGTGCTGCTGATCGCCGTCCTCGCCGGTGTCGGCCTCGGTGCGGTCACGCGCGGCTGGACCCCGCTCGCGCGCCGGAACCGCATCGTGCGACCCCGGTTGTGGGGCTACGGCATCCTGGTCAGCGACGCGGGGCTTGCCGCGTGCGTGTTCTTCGGGCCGTTCCAGGGCCCGGACGACTCGCGGCTGGCCCCGTTCGCAGTGGTCGGTGCCGTCGTCGTCTTCGCCGGGGTCCTGGTACAAGGTGCCGCCCTCGACCTCGCGAAGCCTACGAAGAACGCCTCCTGATCTTCGACCCCAGCCACACCAGCGGGTCGTACTTGCGGTCAACTGCCCGTTCCTTCAAGGGAATCAGCGCGTTGTCCGTGATGTGGATGCCCTCGGGGCAGACCTCGCTGCAGCACTTGGTGATGTTGCAGTAGCCGAGGCCGTGTTCGTCCTGGGCGGTCTTCTTGCGGTCGAGGCCGCTCTCGGCCGCCGCGTCCAGCGGATGCATGTCCAACTCCGCGACCCGCATGAGGAATCGGGGACCGGCGAACGCCGTCTTGTTCTCCTCGTGGTCGCGGACGACATGGCAGGTGTCCTGGCACAGGAAGCACTCGATGCACTTGCGGAACTCCTGCGAGCGGTCGACGTCCTCCTGCATCATCCGGTAGTCGCCGGCCGCGACCCCCTCCGGCGGTACGAACGACGGAATCTCCCTGGCCTTCTGGTAGTTGAAGCCGACGTCCGTCACCAGATCCCGTACGACGGGGAAGGCGCGGAGCGGTGTCACCGTGATCGTCTCCTCGCGGGTGAACACCGACATGCGGGTCATGCACATCAGCCGGGGGCGCCCGTTGACCTCCGCCGAGCACGAACCGCACTTGCCCGCCTTGCAGTTCCAGCGCACGGCGAGGTCGGAGGCCTGGGTGGCCTGGATGCGGTGGATGATGTCCAGGATCACCTCGCCGTCGTTGACCTCGACCTTGAAGTCCTCAAGGTCGCCGCCCTTGACGTCTCCCCGCCACACCTTGAAGCGGGCCTCGTAGCTGCTCACTCGTACAGCTCCTCTTCGGCGAGGTACTTGACCAGCTCTTCCTTCTCGAAGAGGGCGAGCAGGTCGGCGCGGATGGGGTCGGTCGTCTCGCGGGTCAGGCTGATCTGGCCCGACACCGGGTCCGCGGCCGCCAACCCGCCGTTGGGGTCGGTCAGTTGGCAGATCAGGTTGATGCGGCGCCAGTCGCGGTTCATGCCGGGGTGGTCCTCACGGGTGTGTCCGCCGCGCGACTCGGTGCGTTCCAGCGCGGCCCGCGCCACGCACTCGCTGACCAGCAGCATGTTCCGCAGATCCAGAGCGAGATGCCAGCCGGGGTTGAACTGCCGGTGGCCTTCAACTCCCGCCCTGCGGGCCCGTACTCGAAGTTCGGCCAGTTTCTCCAGCGCCTGTTCCATCTCGCCCTCGCGGCGGATGATGCCGACGAGGTCGTTCATGGTCTGCTGGAGTTCCTGGTGGAGGGTGTACGGGTTCTCCGGCGGGCGGCCGTTCTCCTGCCCCGGTTCCGGGCCCTCCGCCGAGAAGGGGCGCAGCGCCTCCGCCGCCGCCAGGTCGACCTCCGTGTCGTCCACCAGCGGGCGGCTGTCCGCCAGGTCCGCCGCGTGGTCGGCCGCGTGCCAGCCCGCCCGGCGGCCGAACACCAGCAGGTCGGACAGGGAGTTGCCGCCGAGCCGGTTGGAGCCGTGCATGCCGCCGGCCACCTCACCGGCCGCGAACAGCCCCGGTACCCCGCGCGCCGCCGCCGTGTCCGACTCGACCGCGACGCCGCCCATCACGTAGTGACAGGTCGGCCCGACCTCCATCGCCTCGGCGGTGATGTCGACGTCGGCCAACTCCTTGAACTGGTGGTACATGGACGGGAGTCGGCGCCGGATCACCTCCGCCGGCATCCGCGTCGACACGTCCAGGAAGACCCCGCCGTGCGGTGAGCCGCGGCCCGCCTTCACCTCGGAGTTGATGGCGCGGGCGACCTCGTCGCGGGGGAGCAGTTCGGGGGGACGCCGGTTGGTGTCGGGGTCCTCGTACCAGCGGTCGCCCTCCGCCTCCGACTCGGCGTACTTCTCCTTGAAGACGTCCGGGATGTAGTCGAACATGAACCGCTTGCCCTCGGAGTTGCGGAGCACCCCGCCGTCGCCGCGCACCGACTCCGTGACCAGGATGCCCTTCACGGACGGCGGCCAGACCATGCCCGTCGGGTGGAACTGCACGAACTCCATGTTGAGCAGCGGCGCCCCGGCGAGCAGCGCCAGCGCGTGCCCGTCGCCCGTGTACTCCCACGAATTCGACGTCACCTTGAAGGACTTGCCGATCCCGCCGGTCGCGATCACCACGGAGGGCGCTTCGAGGACCATGAAGCGGCCGGTCTCCCGCTCGTAGGCGAAGACCCCCGAGACTCGGCTCCCATCCTTCAACACCCGTGTGACCGTGCACTCCTGATAGACCTTCAGGCGGGATTCGTAGTCGCCGGTCTCCTTGTAGTCCTCCTGCTGGAGCGACACGATCTTCTGCTGGAGCGTGCGGATCAGCTCAAGTCCCGTACGGTCGCCGACGTGTGCGAGGCGCGGGTACTCGTGGCCGCCGAAGTTGCGCTGCGAGATCCGGCCGTCCTGCGTGCGGTCGAAGAGGGCGCCCCAGGTCTCCAACTCCCAGACCCGGTCCGGGGCTTCCTTCGCGTGCAGCTCCGACATGCGCCACTGGTTGAGGAACTTGCCGCCGCGCAGAGTGTCGCGGAAGTGGACCTGCCAGCTGTCGTGGGAGTTGACGTTGCCCATCGCCGCCGCGATGCCGCCCTCGGCCATCACCGTATGGGCCTTGCCGAACAGCGACTTGCAGATCACCGCCGTACGGGCACCGCGCTCGCGCGCCTCGATGGCGGCCCGCAGGCCGGCGCCACCGGCACCGACCACGACGACGTCCCACTCCTGTCGCTCGACCACGGACATCAGAAGGCCCCATCCAATCTAAAAGAAGCGCGGATCATCGAAAGCTCCGGATGCGACCAGGTACACGTAGAAGTCGGCGGCCGCCACGCTGATCAACGACGCCCAGGCGAGCTGCATATGACGGTTGTTCAGCTTCCCGACGAACTTCCACGCCTTGTAGCGCACGGGATGTTTGGAGAAGTGCTTGAGCTTGCCGCCGACGATGTGCCGGCAGGAGTGGCAGGACAGGGTGTACGCCCAGATCAGCACGATGTTGGCCACGAAGACGAGGGTGCCCAGGCCCATGTGGCCCCAGTGGTAGTGCTCGTCGCGGAAGGTCAGCACGGTGTCGTACGTCAGCGTGCCCGCCACCAGGAGCGCCGCGTAGAAGAAGTACCGGTGGACGTTCTGCAGGATCAGCGGGAAGCGGGTCTCACCGCTGTACTTCTTGTGCGGCTCGGCCACCGCGCAGGCCGGGGGCGAGGCCCAGAAGCCCCGGTAGTAGGCCTTGCGGTAGTAGTAGCAGGTCAGGCGGAAGCCGAGCGGGAAGATCAGGATGATGATGGCGGGGGAGATGCCCCACCAGCTCCCGAAGAGATCCGCGTTCGGGCCCGCGTGCATGGTCCGGCACCGGTCGGCCAGACAGGGCGAGTAGAACGGCGAGACGTAGGGCGCCGAGTAGTAGTTCGAGTCCGCGAAGGCCCGCCAGGTCGAGTAGACGACGAAGGCCAGCAGTCCGGCGGCGGTGACGGCCGGGGCCAGCCACCAGCGGTCGGTCCGCAGATGCGGGGCGTCGATCGCGGCGCGCGTACCGGTGTGTACGCCGCCGCTCTTCGGTTGGGGTTCCGTACCAGTGGCCAAGTCAGGACTCCGGTCGGTTCAGGGTGCGTGGCGGTCGTGGGCGCCGAGTCCTTCGTCGTCCGAGTCCGTCCACAGGGTGTTGTCGTAGGGGGTGTCGGGGATGGAGACGAGATCGGGGCGCCGGGGGCGCTCGATCCCTGGTGCGGCGTCGCGCAGCAGTGCGACGCTCTCGCGCAGCCGGTCGGCGTCGGCCTTGACCCTGCGCATTTCCAGGCCGCCGCTGCCGAATTGGTTCTCCAGCCGCCCCACCGACCTGAACAGGTCGTCGAGACAGCGCTGGACTGACGTCAGTTCGTCGTGCACGGACATGACGTGACCTCACTTCCGTGGGCGTCGACCATGGACGGCAACGTTCATGCGCCTGCGAGTGTTGCGCGTCACGCCTACCGGTGGGAAGCGGTGTGCACGGATTGGCCGGGGTGCGTTGGTGTGTACGGGGGCAGATTCGAACATTGCGCCGCACGGGTGGGCTTCCCGGCGCCCCTCGCCGTGTCGCCCTTCATGGCCGAACCGTTTCCTCTTCAGTGGCCGCAAAGATCTGATCAGCTCCATATACGCCCATAAGTGATCAGAAGCCCGCGGCTTACCGGAGGTAGCAGTGATGTCCCACGACGGCGTCAGACTGCGCGCGGTCATGCGCTCGGTCGTCTTCCTCACCGCGGGCGCGCTCGCGGTGCCCACCCTCGCGGCGTGCGGTTCCGACGACGAGTCGGGCAAGCCGCTGGCCGGACAGGACATCGCGCCGGTCGGCCGTGACCTGGTCGCCGACGGCGGCACCCTGAACTGGGCCGTGGACGACGTACCGGAGACCCTCAACACGTTCCAGTCGGACGCCGACGACGCCACCACCCGCGTCGCCCAGGCCGTCCTGCCCGCGATGTTCCGGCTCGACGCCCAGGGCCGGCCGCAGCGCGACGCCGACTACCTGGAGTCCGCGAAGGTCGTCGACACCGAGCCCAAGCAGGTCGTCCTCTACAAGCTGGACCAGCAGGCGGTGTGGAGCGACGGCCGCGAGATCGGCGCCGCCGACTTCGCCGCCCAGTGGCGCGCCCTGTCCGGCAAGGACTCCGCGTACTGGACCGCGCGCAACGCCGGCTACGACCGCATCGAGAAGATCGAGCGCGGCGCCAACAACCTTGAGGTCAAGGTCACCTTCAGCAGGCCGTACGCCGACTGGAAGGCGCTGTTCTCGCCGCTGTACCCCAAGGACGTCATGGGCACCCCGGACGCCTTCAACGACGGCGCGCGCCGCAAGCTGAAGGTCACCGCCGGCGCCTTCGGGGTGCAGAAGATCGACCGCAAGGACAAGGAGATCGTCCTCGCCCGCAACCCGCACTGGTGGGGCCGGCCCGCGAAGCTCTCCCAGATCGTGCTGCACGCCGTACCCCTCGACAAGCGGGCCGCCGCGCTCGCCGACGGCACGGTCGACCTGGCCGAGATCGACCCCGCCGACGCGAGCCGTATCGCGCTCGCGGGCCGCGCCAAGGGGACGAGCACCCCGCTCCAGGGCGCGAGCCCCACGGGCAGGGACGAGAACAAGAACGAGAGCCGGCAGAAGAAGAAGCCCAGCAAGAAGCAGCGCAAGGCGCTCGCCAAGTACCTGCGCCAGCAGGACGCGCTGCGCGCCTTCACCGTCCGCCGCTCCTTCGAGCCCGCCTACACCCAGCTCGCCCTCAACGGCTCCGAGGGCCCCCTAGCCGACGAGCGCGTCCGGCGTGCGGTGGCCCGCGCGCTCGACCGTACGGCGCTGGCGAAGGTCGTCCTCACCCCGCTCGGCCTGCCCGCCGTGCCGGTCGGCAGTCACCTCGCGCTCTCCGGTCAGGTCGCGTACGCCGACAACAGCGGCGCGCTCGGCGACCACGACACCGCGGAGGCGCAGGCACTGCTCACCGACGCCGGCTGGGTGCCCGGCGGACCGCTCAAGGACAAGGGCGAGAAGGCCGCGGGCGCCGAGAGCAAGAAGAGCGGGAAGTCCGACGACGAGGCCGACTCCGAGGGCGGCTCCGACGGGCAGTACATCGTCGGCGAGGACAACAAGGACCCGCAGGACCACACCAAGAAGCACGACAAGGCCTCCGGGCACGGCGGCGACGAGGGCTCCAAGCACCTCGCCGACGGCAAGCAGTACGACGGCCGCAAGGTGAAGCAGGGCGGCGCGCCCGGCGCGTACGCCCCCAAGGGCACGGCCGCCCCGGCGGGCGCGAGGACCGGGCCGCTCGCCAAGGACGGCAAGCCGCTCACCCTCCGCTTCGTGCTCCCCTCCGGCACCGGTTCGGAGTCGCTGAGCGCGGTCGCCGACAGCATCTCCCGGATGCTGGCGAAGGTCGGCATCCGCACGGAGATCACCAAGGTCTCCGACGACAGCTACTTCAAGGACCACATCGCGTCCGGCCAGTACGACCTCGCCCTCTACTCCTGGCCCGCGTCCGCCTTCCCCGCCACCGACGCCCGCCCGATCTTCGCCAAGCCGGTCCCGGCCGCGGACGGCTCCCTGAACGTCGAGCAGAACTACACCCGCGTCGGCACCGACCAGGTCGACCAGCTCTTCGACCAGGCCGCCTCGACCCTCGACGAGGACGAGTCCGCCGCCCTGGTCCGCAAGGCCGACGCCCGCATCTGGGCGGCGGCCGGCTCCATCCCCCTCTACCAGCGCCCCCAGCTCACGGCCGCCCGCAGGACCGTCGTCAACGCCGGCTCCTTCGGCTTCCAGACCCCGGTCTACGAGGACATGGGCTTCCTGAAGAAGGGCGCCCACCCCTCGGCCAGCCCGACCAAGGACTGAGGGATTAGCATCACCCGCACATGACGAGCACGGCCGCCGTCCCGCAGCTACTCGCGGGGCGGCGGTCGTCGTACGGGGGTGGGTTGTGCGGGGTTGGGGAGCGGCGGTGGCCGTGGCGGTACTGGGCGTGGGTTCGGCGGCGTGCGGTGTCACGGCGGGTGAGAGCCGGCTGTCCGCCGACGCGGCCACGATCTGCGCGCACGGGACGTACGCCTGGTCCGGCCTCCGGCACGTCGAGCGGCTCACCGGGCTGCCCGACCGGATCACGTACACCGACGGCGGGTACCAGGGCGTCATCGAACCCGTCTCCGGCACCGTCTACCGCCCCACCGTGACCCACCCGCCCAAGGGCGTCGGCGCAGCCCGCGTGATCAAGGCGCTGGGCACCCATCTGAAGACGGACAACCCGCTCGCCGGGCCGTCCGAAACGGCCGGGCGCGAGAAGACGGACTTCTTCAACGAGATCGCCGGACCCCGGCAGCAGTACTACGCCTGGGATTCGGTCGACCTGATCGAGGCCGACTTCACATATACCTGCGGACTGAACCAGCCGGTGCACGGCCATGTGCACACCTGGGACACCTACGCCGGCGGGTTCCTGCCCTGTTCCGAGCCCTCCGAGGGCGCCCCGGCCAAGGTCGCGGCCGTGAAACTGTGCCCCGCCGAATCCCCTGCCGTGACCGGCGCCTGACCGGTTCCGGCGCCGCCCGTAAGGCCCTGCGGAGGCTCCTTCCCCGTACGCCACGTACGATGGGGTAAGGCCGTGGCGTGTCCAGCCCGGCAGGGTCCGCGTAACACAGACGTACGCGCAGGCCTTCCTCACTCTCCGGGAGTTCGCCGCAATATGGCCACGCGCCACGACATCCGCAACGTCGCCATCGTCGCCCACGTCGACCACGGGAAGACGACCCTCGTCGACGCCATGCTGAAGCAGGCCGGTGCCTTCGCCGCGCACGCCGCCGAGTCGCTCGACGACCGAATGATGGACTCGAACGATCTGGAGCGTGAGAAGGGCATCACGATCCTGGCCAAGAACACGGCCGTGAAGTACCACCCGAAGGATGGCGGCGACGTCATCACCATCAACATCATCGACACCCCGGGCCACGCCGACTTCGGTGGCGAGGTCGAGCGCGGTCTGTCGATGGTGGACGCGGTGGTGCTGCTCGTCGACGCGTCCGAGGGCCCGCTGCCCCAGACCCGCTTCGTGCTGCGCAAGGCGCTCCAGCAGCGCCTGCCCGTCATCCTGTGCATCAACAAGACGGACCGCCCCGACTCCCGGATCGACGAGGTCGTCAACGAGACGTACGACCTGTTCCTGGACCTGGACGCGGACGAGGAGCAGATCGAGTTCCCGATCGTCTACGCCTGCGCGCGTGACGGCGTGGCCTCGCTGACCAAGCCCGAGAACGGCACGGTCCCGCAGGACAGCGACAGCCTGGAGCCGTTCTTCACCACGATCCTGTCGCACGTCCCGGCCCCCGAGTTCGACGAGGCCGCCCCCCTCCAGGCGCACGTCACCAACCTGGACGCGGACAACTTCCTCGGCCGTATCGCGCTGCTCCGCGTCGAGCAGGGCGAGCTGCGCAAGGGCCAGACCGTCACGTGGATCAAGCGCGACGGCACGATGTCCAACGTGCGCATCACCGAGCTGCTGATGACCGAGGCGCTCACCCGCAAGCCGGCCGAGATGGCGGGCCCCGGTGACATCTGCGCCGTGGCCGGTATCCCGGACATCATGATCGGCGAGACCCTCGCCGACCCCGAGAACCCGATCGCGCTGCCGCTCATCACGGTGGACGAGCCGGCGATCTCCATGACCATCGGCACGAACACCTCGCCGCTGGTCGGCCGCGGCGGCACCGGCAAGGGCGCCTCCGCGAAGGCGGCCGTCAAGGACCGTAAGGTGACCGCCCGTCAGGTCAAGGACCGCCTGGACCGCGAGCTGGTCGGCAACGTCTCGCTGCGCGTGTTCGACACCGAGCGTCCCGACGCCTGGGAGGTGCAGGGCCGCGGTGAGCTGGCGCTGGCCATCCTGGTCGAGCAGATGCGCCGCGAGGGCTTCGAGCTGACCATCGGCAAGCCGCAGGTCGTCACCCAGCAGGTCGAGGGCAAGACGTACGAGCCGGTCGAGCGCATGACGATCGACGTGCCCGAGGAGCACATGGGCGCGGTCACGCAGCTCATGGGCGTCCGCAAGGGCCGGATGGACAACATGTCCAACCACGGCTCCGGCTGGGTCCGTCTGGAGTTCGTCGTGCCGTCCCGCGGTCTCATCGGCTTCCGTACCGAGTTCCTGACCGGGACGCGCGGTACGGGCATCGCCCACTCCATCCACGAGGGCCACGAGCCGTGGTTCGGCGTGCTGACGACCCGTAACAACGGTTCGCTGGTCGCCGACCGCGCGGGCGCCGTCACCGCGTTTGCGATGACGAACCTCCAGGAGCGCGGTGTGCTGTTCACCGACCCCGGCACCGAGGTGTACGAGGGCATGATCGTCGGCGAGAACTCGCGCGCCGACGACATGGACGTGAACATCACCAAGGAGAAGAAGCTCACCAACATGCGCTCGGCCGCCGCCGACTCGTTCGAGGCGATCGTCCCGCCGCGCAAGCTCTCCCTGGAGCAGTCCCTGGAGTTCTGCCGCGACGACGAGTGCGTCGAGGTGACCCCGGAGTCCGTTCGCATCCGCAAGGTCGTCCTCGACCAGAAGGAGCGCGGCCGCTCCGCGAGCCGCGCCAAGCACGGCTGACGCATACGATCGCAGGCCGTTCGAGGCGCTGATACCGGCCAACTGAGCCCGGGTGCCCCCATCTTGGGGGTGCCCGGGCTTTTTGCAACCGAATTAAGCCCCGCTTCCCGAGACGGTCTGTCCGTAATGCGGAGATCCTCGCCCGATAGCCATGTAACAAGTCCGTTTCGTGGCCTTCTCGCATCGAACAGTTTGTCCATGTTTTGGAAGATGTACGGGCGAGCTGTGACTGAATTGAGATTTAAAGACAGTGGTCGGCACCTGGCACATGGCAGATAGTTAGCCGCGTAGCGCTCGGGTCAATGGGTCATCGCGCCGTGGGGACGGCGCCGACTCGCGAGCACCAGGGGGTGTCTGACCCTCCGTCAGGGGTGACGGAGGAAAGACGTGAACCCCCTCCTGTTGGTGAATACGTGGAGTCATGAGGAGGAGCCCCATGCGTGGTGTCACGAACGCCAGGTGGGACACGTCGTCCGTCGGTAGCAACTTCGGCCGCCCATGCGGAGATTGGCTCTGAGGAGTCGGCCGGCGGTCTAGTGCCGCCGTTCAACTACGCGCGTCCGGCTGCGGGATCTCCCGCCGCACCGGGACGCACCGGACCTCTTTCCTAGCTCCGAACGGTGATCGCGCACACCCTGCGCCGGTCGCCCACTCGGCACACCCACACCTGTGAAATGGGCGAACAGTGACAAGTCCTATCGACATTGAGGGCGGCGGAACCTCGGTCGTCGTCGACGGCGAACCAGGGCCGCAGGCGGAACCCGAGGCCAAGAAGATGGAGGGCCGGTCGCCCGGCCAGCTGATGTGGATCCGCTTCAAGCGCGACCGCACCGGCGTCGTCTCGGCCTACGTCGTGGCCTTCTTCTTCCTCGTCGGACTCCTCGCACCACTGATCTCGAAGCTGTACGGCAAGGACCCGTACACCGTGTACGCGGACGAACGCCCCGAGCTCTTCGACAGCGCGGGCGTCCCGCTGCAGCCCAACGGCGGGATCAGCAGCCAGTTCTGGTTCGGCCTCGAACCGGGCAACGGCTACGACGTGTTCACCAAGCTCCTCTACGGCATCCGCACCTCGCTGATGATCTCCGTCTGCGTGACGATCGCGACCGTCCTCACCGGCATCCTGCTCGGCGTCGCGGCCGGCTACCTCGGCGGCAAGTCCGACTACTTCATCAGCCGGGTCATCGACTTCCTGCTGGCCTTCCCCGCCCAGCTCTTCTTCATCGCCAGCATGCCCGTCGTCGTGTCGCTCTTCGTGAGCCCGACCGACGAGACACCGACCTACGTCCGTGTCGTGGCGCTCATCGCGGTGCAGTGGTTCCTGGGCTGGATGAGCCTCGCCCGTATCCTGCGCGGCACCAGTCTGGCGCTGCGCGAACGGGAGTTCATCGAGGCGGCCAGAGTCAGCGGGGCCTCGTCCTGGCGGATCATCAGCAAAGAGATCCTGCCGAACGTGGTCACGCCGATCCTCGTGCAGTCCACGTACATGCTTCCCGGCTTCGTGACCGCCGAGGCCGGACTGTCCTTCCTGGGCGTGGGCATCGTCGAACCGACGCCGGACTGGGGACAGATGTTCTCCAAGGCGTCCACCGAACTCGTGATGTCGAACGACATCACCTACATGTTCTTCCCGGGTGTCTCGATGATCATCTTCATCGTGGCCTTCAACCTGCTCGGGGACTCGGTCAGGGACGCCTTCGATCCCAAGACGGCACGCTGACCGTCCGTTGGAGGGCGTCCGCGCCCGGATACCGCACGGCAATCCAGCACAGCAATCCAGCACGGCGATCCAGCACGGGAATTCCTTTGTGCACTGGTGACACACAGATGGGTGGAAACTGAGTGATGAGTAGGGGCGGACGCCACGTATACGCCGCGCTCTCCGTGCTCGCGGCCGGGGCTCTTGTGCTCACCGGTTGCAGCAAGGGCGGCAGCGACGCGAGTGACAACAACAAGCAGGACAAGGAGAACGCGTCCAGACAGCAGAAGTCGATCAAGTTCGGCGACACCGCGGACTCCACCGGACCGGCCGCGGCCGTACCGGGCGCCAAGTCGGGCGGTTCGATAGAGGTGCTCCAGCGTGACAGCTACGCCCACCTCGACCCGGCTCAGATCTACGTCTCGGACGAGGGCTCGCTCGCGACCCTGATCCACCGTGGTCTCACCGGCTACAAGACGACCACCAGCGACGGCAAGGGACACGAGGTCGTCGGCGACCTCGCCACCGACTCCGGTACCACCACGGACGGCGGCAAGACCTGGAAGTACACCCTCAAGGACGGCATCAAGTTCGCCGACGGGACGCCGATCACGTCCACGGACTTCCGCCAGACCTTCGAGCGGCTCTTCGCGCCCTTCATCAACCAGGGCCCGTCCTACCTCCAGCAGTGGCTGGCCGACACCTCCGGCGCGGACTACCGCAAGCTGCTGCCGGACGGCCCGTACAAGGGCAAGCACCTGCCGAGCACCGTCCTGGAGACCCCGGACGCCAAGACCATCATCTTCCACTTCAAGACGGCGCACTCCGACCTGCCGTACGCCCTGGCCATGTCGGGCTACGCGGTCGTCTCCGCCAAGGGTGACACCCAGGCGAAGTACGACAAGTCGCCGGTGACGAGCGGCCCGTACAAGATCCAGTCGTTCAAGTCCGGCAAGTCGATGGTGCTCGTGAAGAACACCAACTGGGACCCGAAGACGGACCCGATCCGCCACCAGTACGTGAACCAGTTCAACTTCACGTTCAACCAGCAGTTCGAGACGTCGACGAAGGCGCTCCTCGCGGACAGCGGCGCGGACCAGACCGGCATCAGCTTCAACAACCAGGTCGACGCGGGCAACCTGTCCAGCGTGCTCAAGGACCCGAAGCTGAAGGCCCGCACGATCTCCGGCTACCAGCCGTACGTGGGCCAGATGAACATCAACATGAGCCACCCGGCCATGAAGGACAAGACGGTCCGTGAGGCCATCGCCTACGCGCTGCCCATCACGCCGTTCATCCGCGCCTTCGGCGGCACCGACGCGATGGAGGTCGCCGGCGGTCTGATCTCCCCGACCGTTTCCGGCTACGACGCCGCGTTCGACCCCTTCGGCAAGAAGAAGAAGCCCGCCGGTGACCCGGTCAAGGCCAAGGAGCTGCTGAAGAAGGCCGGCAAGCTCAACATGAAGCTGACCTTCGGCTACACCAACACCCCCGAGGGCCAGCAGTACTCCACCGCCATGGCGGCGGGCCTGAAGAAGGCCGGCTTCAACGTCCAGCGCCAGGAGATCCCGGCCGAGACCTACTACGACCAGGTCTCCAAGCTGGACAACAACTACGACATCTTCCACACCGCGTGGGGCGCCGACTGGCCGTCCGCCTCGACCGTCATCCCGCCGCTCTACGACGGACGCGGCATCGCCGACGGTGCGCAGAACTACTCGCAGGTCAACGACCCCAAGGTGAACGCCGACATCGACGCGGCGAACAAGATCACCGACCCGGTCAAGGCCGCGGCCGCCTGGGAGAAGATCGACCAGTACCTGGTGAAGGACGTCGTCAACGTCGTCCCGACCGCGTACTACAAGCAGACCCAGATCGCCGGCTCCAAGGTCGGCGGCCTCGTCTACGACGACGTCATCGGCGGCGTCGACCCGCGACGCCTGTTCGTCAAGTAACCGCAGTCCGTCCGGCACCCGTTGCGTCCGTCCCCCTCCGGGGCGGCGCACCGGGTGCCGGACGGCCCGCCGACGTCAGAGAGCTGCCCCTGTCATGCTGCGCTTCCTCTTCCGCCGGTTCCTCGGCGCCGTTGTCATCCTCTTCCTGCTGAGCATCGTCACGTTCCTGCTGTTCTTCGGGATGCCACGCGACCCGGGCCTGCTGATGTGCGGCAAGACGTGCAACCCGACCAGCCTCGCGAACATCCACCACGTGCTCGGCCTCGACAAGCCGATCAGCACGCAGTACGGGATCTTCCTGAAGAACCTCGTCATGGGCAGCAACGGCTTCGCCCAAGGCCCGTGCCCCGCCCCGTGCTTCGGGTACTCGTACCACACCAACGACCAGGTCTGGGCCACGCTGATCGACCGGTTGCCCACCACCATCTCGCTCACCCTCGGTGGCGCCTTCTTCTTCCTGCTCATCGGCCTCGGCACCGGCCTGCTCGCCGCCTGGAAGCGCGGCACGATCATCGACAAGACGGCCACGGCCGGGGCGATGGTGCTCAGCTCGATGCAGATCTACTTCCTGGGACCACTGGCCCTGGCCCTGCTCGTCTACCAGACCCACATCTTCTCCAAGCCGGCGTACAACAACTTCACCGCGGACCCGATCAGCTGGTTCTCGGGGCTGATCATCCCCTGGGTGGTGCTGTCCACGATCTTCGCCGCGCAGTACACCCGTATGGCGCGCTCGGCGATGATCGAACAGCTCCAGGAGGAACACGTCCGTACGGCCAAGGCGAAGGGCATGTCCCGCAGATACGTCTTCTTCCGCTACGCCTGGCGCGGTTCGCTGATCCCCATCGTCACCATCTTCGGCATCGACCTGGGGGCGCTGCTCGGCGGCGCCATCATCACCGAGTACACCTTCAGCCTGCCGGGCCTCGGCAACCTCGCGGTCCAGGCGGTGTTCTACAGCGACCTGCCGCTGCTGCTGGGCGTGATGATCTTCTCCGCCACCATGATCCTGCTCTTCAACATCATCGTCGACGCCTGCTACGCCTTCATCGACCCGCGCGTGCGGCTGGCCTAGGAGCACTCGTGACCACATTGACCAAGGAAGCCGGCGCTCCCTCGCCGGCCGACGCGGGTGCCTTTCTCTCGGTGCGGGACCTGCACGTCAGCTTCAAGACCGAGGACGGCATCGTCCGTGCCGTCGACGGTCTCTCCTTCGACGTCGAACGCGGCAAGACGCTGGGCATCGTGGGGGAGTCGGGCTCCGGCAAGTCGGTCACCAACCTGACGATCCTCGGCCTGCACAACCCGATGTTCACCACCGTCGAGGGCGAAATCCTCCTGGACGGCCAGGAGTTGACCACGGCCCGCGAGTCCGAGATGGAGAAGCTGCGCGGCAACAAGGTCGCCATGATCTTCCAGGACCCGCTGACCGCACTCTCCCCGTACTACACTGTCGGCCGCCAGATCGCCGAGCCGTACATGAAGCACCTGGGCGCCTCGAAGAAGGTCGCCTGGGCGCGCGCGGTGGAGATGCTCGGCAAGGTCGGCATCCCCAACCCGAAGGAACGGGCGAAGGACTACCCGCACCAGTTCTCCGGCGGTATGCGCCAGCGCGCGATGATCGCCATGGCGCTGGTCTGCGACCCGGACCTGCTGATCGCCGACGAGCCGACAACGGCCCTCGACGTCACGGTCCAGGCCCAGATCCTCGACCTCCTGAAGGACCTCCAGCAGGAGTTCGGGTCCGGGATCGTGTTCATCACGCACGACCTCGGCGTGATCGCCGACATGGCCGACGACATCATGGTGATGTACGCGGGCAACGCGGTGGAACGCGGTTCGACGAACGAGGTCCTCCGCTCACCTCAACACCCCTACACCTGGGGCCTGTTGAACTCCATGCCCCGCCTGGACTCGGACCTGAGCGCGCCTCTGGACCCGATCCCCGGCGCCCCGCCCTCCCTCCTGAACCCGCCCTCGGGCTGCCGCTTCCACCCCCGCTGCACCTTCCAGGACCGGGTCGGCGGCACCCGCTGTGCCACCGAACGCCCGCTGCTCGCCCCCGACCGCGCCTCGGCCTGCCACCTCACGGCGGACCAGAAGCGCAGCATCTTCATCGAAGAGATCAAGCCCCGACTGGGCTAGGAGGAGACGTCATGACAGAGGACCTCGTCCTGCCCGCCCCGCGCGACGCGGTACCGGAAGCCTCCGGCGACCCGTTGCTGGTGGTGGAGGGCCTGACCAAACACTTCCCGGTGAAGGGCGGCTTCCCGATCCGCCGTACGGTCGGCGCCGTGCAGGCCGTCGACGGCATCGACCTGACCGTGCACGTCGGGGAGAGCTTCGGCCTGGTGGGGGAGTCGGGCTGCGGCAAGTCGACGACGGGCCGCCTGATCACCCGCCTGCTGGAGCCGAGCGCGGGCAGCATCACCTACCGCGGCCAGGACATCACCCACGCCTCCCGCAGGCAACTGGCCCCGATCCGGTCCGAGATCCAGATGATCTTCCAGGACCCGTACTCGTCGCTGAACCCGCGGCAGACGGTCGGCAAGATCATCTCGGGCCCGATGGAGATCAACGACATCCAGCCGGAGGGCGGCCGCGAGGCCCGCGTCCGTGAGCTGCTGGAGATCGTCGGCCTCAACCCCGAGCACTACAACCGCTTCCCGCACGAGTTCTCCGGCGGCCAGCGCCAACGCATCGGCGTCGCCCGCGCGTTGGCCCTCGAACCGAAGCTGATCGTCGCGGACGAACCGGTATCGGCCCTGGACGTCTCCATCCAGGCCCAGGTCGTGAACCTCCTCCAGGAGGTGCAGAAGGAACTCGGCATCGCGTTCCTCTTCATCGCCCACGACCTCGCAGTCGTACGACACTTCTCGCACCGCGTGGCGGTCATGTACCTCGGCAAGATCATCGAGGTGGGCGACCGCGACTCCATCTACACCCGCCCCCGGCACCCGTACACCCACGCCCTGCTGTCCGCGGTGCCCGAGGTGAACCTCGGCGACAACGAAACGGTCGGCCGCGAACGCATCCGCCTCGCGGGCGACGTACCCTCCCCGATCTCACCCCCCTCCGGCTGCCGCTTCCGCACCCGCTGCTGGAAGGCCCAGGACAAGTGCGCGACCGAGGAACCCCCCCTCATCCAGATCGAGGGCAACCGCCCCGCCCACCTGACGGCCTGTCACTTCCCGGAAGAACCGACGATCGAGAACCGGGGCGAGGACATCGTGCTGGACCCGGCGTTGGCCGCGCTGGAGGAGTCGCTGGAGGAGTAGGAAGTTGCTCCGGCCCTGAACTGTGATGTGGACGTTGGGCCGCCCGCTTCTTGGTCAGTGTCGGGATTGCGGGAGCCGAGTAAAGGGCGCTCCCTGCGGTCGCGTCGGCTGCGCCGATTGCGCTGCGCTCCACCCTTGACTCGTCTCCCGCAATCCCGTTGTGAGAAGCGAGCGGGCGGCCCCGAGGGATGGGTGGCCAGGCGCGAATCCCGTCGGGTGGGCTGCGTTCCGGGCCGGGGTGTGGGGGCGCGGTCGCGTCTCGCCTGCACGCCGGGCCGGCTCAGCGGCCAACGGTGAGTGAGTGGGCGGGTGGTTGCTGGAAGCCGGGGGTAAATCTAACCACTGTCGCAGGCTTTTACTGGTTAGAAATGACCCCGGCTTTTGGAGAAGGACGGGTCGGGGCGAGGGTGGCGCGTTGGCGTCCGGCCCGCACGCCGGGCCGGCTCAGCGGCTACCGGCCGGTGGGGACTCGCTGCACAGCAGGCCAAGTGGCAAGAAGCGCTGGGGAGTCCATGGCCGGGGGAGAGGGTGATGGGCGGATCTGAACCTTGGGCGCGTACATCAGGACTCCAAGCCCAGGCCTGGGCGAGGGTAGGCGTTCGCGTCTCGCCTGTACGCCAGGTCGGGCCGGCGACTACCGGCCAGTGGGGGGAGAGTGCGGGCGGGGACCAACGTCACAAGCATCGAGTCATGGGCAACAGGCAGTGGGTGATGGGCAGTTCCGGGCCACGGGCATAGAGGAAGGCTTCGGGCTGGTTCTGGGCGGCGGCCCGGGCCATGTCCTGGGTGGTGGCCTAGACGATGGGCTCCCCGTTTGCCAGTCGACTCTCCCCGGGGTACCCGGTCCGCAGAAATGTGACAGTCGAAGGGGAAGTGTCACACTTCGCGGACCCACCTCCCCCTCCTCGCCCCGGCCTCCGGTCCTGTCCCCTCGGGTGGCTGGAGTCTTTTCTAACCGGTCAAAGGTCGTGACGGTAGTCAGCTCTACCCCCGGCTTCCAGCCCCCTCACCCGGGGTCGGCCGCTGAACCGAGGCGGCGTACTGGCAAGAAGGCAGCGCGCCCCCGTGCCCCCGTGCTCTCGCCACCCCCACCGGCCGATAGCCGCCGAGCCCACCCGGCGTGCAGGCGAGACGCGAACGCACCACGTCGCACCGGCCCGGATCCAACCACGAGGGAGCAGTCCCCACCGCACCTCCCACCCCACTGGCCGATAGCCGCTAAGCCGACCCGGCGTGCTGGCGAGGCGCGGATGCGTCCCCTCGCACCGGCCCGGATCAGCCCAGAGGTGCAGTCCCCGCCGTGCCTCCCACCCCACCGGCGGGCAGCCGCTGAGCCAGCCCGGCGTGCAGGCGAGACGCGAACGCGCCCCCTCGCACCGGCCCGGATCTAACCACGAGGCGGCAGCCCTCACCGTGCTTCCCACCCCACCGGCCGATAGCCGCTGAGCCGGCCCGGCGCGCAGGCGAGGCGCGACCGCGTCCCTCCGCTCCGGCCCACGACCCAGTACAGGCAGGGGCCCGCCCACCTTGGCCACCCATCCTTCCGGGCCGCTCGCTCGCTTCTCCAACGGGCTGGAGCGGCCCTAGTCAAGGGTGAAGCGCAGCGGAATCGGCGTAGCCGACGCGACCGCAGGGAGCGCCCTTTACTCGGGCCGCGGAAGCACGACACTGACCAAGAAGCGAGTGGCCCAACGTCCACTGGAGAGCGCCCTAGCTGTCGCTGTCTTGATGCCCCGCAGATTCAGCGACGGTGATGATTTCAGGGCTGGCAGGGGTCAACACCCCTCGTTCCCAGTCGCCGTACCGCTCGACAACAACAAACCCGGCCTCGCGGAGGAAGCCGTCCAGGGTGTCGGTGTCGAGGAATCGCAGGGTGGTCCGGTCGACCTGCGGCCGTTCCCACAGGGTTCCGTCAAAGGTCTCGGTGAACGTGACCCGGTCGTCGGCAGGTGACACGGACTCGACCTCGTGCCACACACGTACGACCCCGCCATGTCCGTCGGGAATCTCCCGCACTCGGTCCGCCGTCCACGTCTCCCAGGCCCGGACCTCCGGATTCCGCGTCTCGAACACGAACCGCCCGCCCGGCACGAGAGCGGCGCGTACGGCACGTAGGGCGAGGCGCAACTCCTCGTCGCCGAGCAGCACTTGGAAGGCGTGCCCGGTCATGACGGCGAGTTCGAACTCACCGTGCCACGCGCGTGCCCGTAGATCTCCGAGCACCCATTCGACGCCGGGTTCATGAGCCCGCGCCCGCACCAGCATCGCGGCGGCAGGATCGAGCCCCGTCAGCCGCCCCCGATGCCCCTCCCGCCGGGCCTGCCCGAGCAACCGCCCGGTACCGCACCCGACATCGAGCACGGAGCCGGCGGACATGACCAGCCCGAGACAGAAGTCGTCGCCGGGCCCCCACGAGTTGAGGGTGTCGTACAGCGCGGCGAGCGAAGGATCCGCGAACGAACGATCAACCATCGCGGCAGTGTGTCATGGGAGGAGGGGACGCCCACCCGTTCATGGCGAAGGCCCGCGCCTGGGTGGGCGCGGGCCTTCGTCCCCTGGATCGGACGTTCATGGGCTCGGGTCAATGGGCCGGTGAAAGTCCGTTCCTGAAGGGGGCGGCTGACTAAAGGGGTGTGTCAGGCCGCCGCCTCGGGGTCCTTGGAGAGACGGGGTGCCGGAACGGTGTCCGCCATCTCGGGATAGTGGCATGCGGTCAGGTGGCCGGGCTTGTTGCCCTCGACCTGTACCAGCGGCGGAGCCTCCGTCGCGCACTTCTCCGTCGCCTTCCAGCACCGGGTACGGAAACGGCAGCCTGTGGGCGGATTGATCGGCGACGGCACGTCACCGACCAGCCGGATACGCTCCCGGGCGGGCGTCTCGTCCACCGTGGCCTCGGGCACGGCGGACAACAGGGCCCGCGTATAGGGGTGGCGCGGGTTGCCGTACAGGTCGTCGCGGTCGGCGATCTCCACGATCTTGCCGAGGTACATTACCGCGACTCGCTGTGAGAAGTGCCGGACGATCGCCAGGTCGTGGGCGATGAACACGAACGCGATGCCGAGTTCCTTCTGGACCTTCTGGAGGAGGTTCACGACCTGGGCCTGGATGGAGACGTCCAGGGCCGATACCGGTTCGTCCGCGACGATCAGCTTCGGTTCGAGGGCCAACGCGCGGGCGACACCGATGCGTTGGCGCTGGCCGCCGGAGAACTCGTGCGGGAAGCGGTTGTAGTGCTCGGGGTTGAGACCGACGATCTCCAGCAGCTCACGGACGCGGGCCTCGCGGCCGCTGGCCGGGTTGATGTTGTTGATCTCCATCGGGCCGGCCACGATCTTGCCGACCGTCTGCCGCGGGTTCAGCGAGGCGTACGGGTCCTGGAAGATCATCTGGATCTCGGACCGGATGGGCGCCAGCTGCTTGCGGCCCGCGTGGGTGATGTCCTGGCCGCGGTAGGTGATCTTGCCGTCGGTCGGCTCCAGCAGGCGGGTGATCAGGCGGCCCGTCGTCGACTTGCCGCAGCCCGACTCGCCGACCAGGCCCAGGCTCTCGCCCTCGCCGACCTGGAAGTCCAGCCCGTCGACCGCCTGCACGGCACCGACCGTACGCCGGATCGGGAAGCCGCCCTTGATCGGGAAGTGTTTGGTCAGCCCGCTGACGTCCAGGAGGGGGTTCGCGTTGCTCATGATGGGAAGTCCCGTTTCTAGTACGTCAGTTGTGCTGGGCTACGGCGAGAAGGTCGGCGAAGAGTTCCTGGCGCTGCTGGGTGGTGAGGTGGCAGGCGGAGCCCCGGCCGTCGACCACGTCCAGCACGGGCCGCTCGCTGGAGCACAGTCCGCCCTCGACCTTCTCGGCGAAGGTGCAGCGCGGGTGGAAGCGGCAGCCGGACGGCGGATTGAGCAGCGAGGGCGGCGAGCCGGGGATCGGCATCAGCGGCACGTCGACCGGTCCTTCGAGGCTCGGCATGGAGCTGAGCAGACCGAGCGTGTAGGGGTGCTGCGGGTCCGTCAGCACCTCCTTCTTGGTGCCGCGCTCCACGCACCGGCCGCCGTACATCACGAGGACGTCGTCGGCGATGTCGGCGATGACGCCGAGGTCGTGCGTGATGAACACGATGGCGGTGCCGAACTCCTGCTGGAGGTCCTTCAGCAGGTCCATGATCTGGGCCTGGACCGTCACGTCGAGGGCGGTGGTCGGCTCGTCGGCGATCAGCAGCTCGGGGTCGCAGACCAGCGCCATGGCGATCATCGCGCGCTGGCGCATACCGCCGGAGAACAGGTGCGGGTAGTCGTCCACCCGGACCTCGGGCTGGGGGATCCCGACCCGCTTCAGCATCTCGATCGCCCGCGCGCGGGACTCCTTCTTGGAGGCACCGGTGTGCTTGCGGTACACCTCGCTGATCTGCTTGCCGACCGTGTGGTACGGCGACAGCGAGGCCAGCGCGTCCTGGAAGATCATGGACATCTTGTTGCCGCGCAGCCGCTCCAGTTCCCGCTCGCTCGCGGTGAGCAGCTCCTTGTCGTCGAGCAGGATCTCGCCCTCGATCGCCGTACGGTCGCGGTCGTGCAGACCCAGGATCGTCAGGTTGGTGACGGACTTGCCGGAGCCCGACTCGCCGACGATGCCGAGCGTCCTGCCCTTGGCGAGGTCGAAGGAGAGCCCGTCGACGGCCTTGACGATGCCGTCCTCGGTGGAGAAGTGGACTTTGAGATCCCTGACGGAGAGGAAGGGCTGCTGATCGGTGCTCGTCACGGAGACGCTCCTGGGGGCGATGCGGGGGGTAGGGGGTACGGGCGGAGGGTCAGGCGAGCCGGATCCGCGGGTCGATGAAGGCGTAGGCGGCGTCGACGATGATGTTGAAGAACACGATCGCCGCGGCGGCCAGCACGGTGACGCCGAGCAGCATCGGCAGGTCGCTCTGGATGACGGAGATCACCGCGAGCCGGCCGATGCCCTGGAGGCTGAAGACCTGCTCGGTGATGATCGCGCCGCCGATCAGCGTGCCCAGGTCGATGCCGAACACCGTGACGATCGGGCCCATGGCGCCGCGCCAGGCGAAGCGCAGGAAGACGTTCGCACGCGAGAGGCCCTTGGCGCGGGCGGTGCGGACGTAGTCCTCGCTGAGCTGCTCGACGAGCTGGGAGCGGGCCATGCGGGTGTAGTTGGCGGTGAAGATGATCGACAGCACCAGCCACGGCAGCAGCAGGCCGGAGAACCACGAGACGGGGTTGTCGGTCAGCGGCGTGTACGAGGGCTGGTCGAGGATGCCCGTCTTGAAGACCAGGAAGTACAGCGCGATGTAGCCGACGAAGTAGATCTGGAGCGATGAGCCGAGCAGCGACGCCGAGGTCGCGAACTTGTCCAGGAACTTGCCCTGCTTGAGCGCGGCGATCATGCCGGTGCCGACACCGAAGATCAGGAAGATGACGGCCGAACCGAAGGCGAGCGAGAGGGTCAGCGGCAGCCGGTCCATGATCGTGCCGAAGACGGGCTCGTTGTTGGCGAAGGAGTAGCCGAGGCACGGCGCATTGCACATTCCGTAGCCGCTGTAGTCCCGCCCGACGAAGATCCCCTTCAGCCAGTACCAGTACTGCACCGGGATCGGATGGTCGATGCCCAGGTTGTGCCGGATCTGCGCGAGCGAGGCCGGCGTGCAGTTCTTGCCGCAGGACATCATGGCCGGGTCACGCGGGACGGCGTAGAAGAGCCAGAAGGTGATGGCGCTGATGATCAGCAGAATGACCAGCGCGCCGATCGTACGGCGGACAAGGAAGCGGAACATGGGGTCAGGACTCTCCGGGCGAGGCGCCGTTGCCGGGGCGTGAGGGGTGAGGGGCCGGTGGGGGCGGCCCGGTGAAGGCCGCCCCCTGGTGCCGTGTGGCGCCTACGCCTTCGCGTAGAGCCTCGTGAGTGCGATGCCGGTGTTTCCGGCGTCGTAGACGAAGCCGCCGACCTTCGAACCGTGCATCCAGTTGCGGATGGCGTGGTAGTCCGGGACGCAGGCCGCGAGCTCCATGACCTGCTTGTCGATGGCGCCCCAGGCCTTGTTGGCCGCGTCCGCGTCGGTGATCAGGGACGCGGACGCGATCGCCTTGTCGACGCTGGCGTTCTTCAGCTGCGAGTAGTTGCTGCGGCCGTCGCCGATGTTGGCGCCGTCCCAGCAGGGGTAGAAGACCGAGTAGCCGCCCGGCCAGTCCGGGCTCCAGCCGGCCGCGAACAGGTCGTACGTGTTGTCGATCTTGCCGATCTGGGTGTAGAAGGTCGACTTGTCGATCTGCTTGTTGACGACCGTGAAGCCGGCGGCCTCCAGCGCGTTCTTGATCGCCACGGCCTGCTTCACCGCGTTGTCCGACGTCTGGTAGGCGATGACCAGCTTCTGCCCGACCTTGCCGGCCTCCTTGAGGAGGGCCTTGGCCTTGACCGGGTCGCCGCCGGGCTTCGTGGTCTTGCCGTAGAGGTCGAACTCCACGTAACCGGGCGTCACCGGGGAGAAGATCGTGGTCGCGATCTCGCTGGTGGACGCGCCACCGCGGATGGTCTGCAACTGCTGGTTCGGCCAGGCGTAGTTGATGGCCTGGCGGACCTTGACGTCCGTGATCCGGGTGGTGTTGATCGGCCAGTAGTAGGTGACCGTGTCGACCGCGGTGAGCACCCGCTGCTTGAGCTTCGCGTTGGTGAGGACCGTGGCGATCCGCTCGGGGGCGATCTCGTTGAAGATCGACATCGTGTACTGGTCGTTGCCCTTGTCCGCTATGTAGCGGTCGGTCGAGGCCAGCAGTTCGAAGCCGAACTGGAAGAGGTACTTGTCCGGGTAGGCGTTGCGGATCGGGTCCGTCGCCGCGTCCCAGTGCGTGTTGCGGGTGTACGTCAGCGACTTGCCGACGTCGCGGGCGGAGATCTTGTACGGGCCGCAGGAGAACGGCTGCTTGTCGTACTTCTCCTTGGTGTCCTTCGACTTCTTCACGAAGGAGTACGCCCGCTCGGCCAGCGTGAAGTTGAAGTCACCACGGGCCTCGTTGAGGCGGAAGGTGATGGTCTTGCCGTCGACCTCGATGGAGTCGAGGCTCTTGCCGTCGTAGGGGCCCTTGTACTTGTCGCCGCCCACCAGGAACTGCTGGACGTAGCGCGGACCCTCGGTGACGAAGGAGGCGAAGAGGCGCTCGAAGGTGTGCCGGACGTCGTCCATGGAGAGGTCGGAGCCGTCCTCCCACTTGATGCCGTCCTTGATGGTGAACGACCAGGTCTTGCCGCCGTCCTTGGCCGTGCCCGCGTCCGTGGCGACGTCGCCGACCAGGGTGGCGCCGCCCTTGGAGTCGAGCTTGTAGCCGGTCAGGCCGCGCATGATCGGCGTGGTGATGAGGATCTCGGTGGAGACGTAGATCTGCGCCGGGTCGAGGTGGTCCATGTCGAACTGGTCGAGCCCGTAGATCGTCCCGCCCTTGACCGCGCCGGCGACCTCGGGCGCGGGGCCCGTCGAGTCGGCCTTGGTGCCGACCTCGATCTTGCTCTGCTTGGCCTTGCTGACCGAGGGGACCTTGCTGTTCGAGGTCGAGTTGCCGCCGCCGCAGGCGGTCAGCACCGAACTCGACGCGGCCACCACACCGGTGGCGATCATGAAGTTTCTACGGGAAAAAGACACAGTAGCCCTGCCTTACGGGTGGGACGGACCAGCCGGACGACATTGACCGGGCCGGAGATGAGAGATGTGTCAGCGCTTGGACTTCGGGTCGAGCGCGTCGCGCGCCGAGTCGCCGAGCAGGTTGAACGCCAGGACGAAGATCACCATGGCCAGGCCCGGGAAGAGCATGAAGGTGAAGTCCTGGGTGTAGAACTGGGCGCCCCGCTGGATCATGACGCCCCAGTCGGGGGTCGGGTCGATCATGCCGACCCCGAGAAAGGCGAAGCCCGCCTCCGCGGTCACGTACGCCGGGAGCATGAGCGTGGACTGGATGAGGATCGGGGTCCACAGGTTGGGCAGCAGTTCCTTGAACACGATGCGCGCCGGTGACGCCCCGGTCACCTTGGCGGCCTCGACGAACTCCCGCTCGCGCAGGCCGAGTACCTGGCCGCGCAGCAGACGGGCGATCGACGCCCAGCCGAAGAAGGACATCATGACGATGAGCGCGGTGGCCCGCAGCCAGGTCGGGATGTTGTCGTCGGCGGCGACGAACAGGCCGAACACCACCGGCATGAAGGCGATGATGAACAGCGTCGAGGGGATCGACAGCACGATGTCGATGATCCGGCCGACGAAGTAGTCCGTCTTGCCGCCCAGGTAGCCCGCGGTCACGCCGACCACGACGCCGACGGCGGTGGTGATCAGGGTGGCGGCCACGGCGATGCCCAGCGAGGTCCGGATGCCGTAGAGCAGGAAGGTGAAGACGTCGCGGCCCAGCTGCGGCTCGATGCCGAACCAGAACTGCGAACTCATGCCGCCGTTGGCACCCGCCGGGTACGAGAAGGCGTCGAGCAGCCCCGGGTCCTGGCTCGCGTACGTCGTGTACGGATCTTTCCCGTAGAGCTTGGATATCAGCGGCGCGGCCAGCGCGATCGCGAAGAAGAAGATCACGATGATCGCCGATATGACGCCCGTACGGTCCCGTTTGAAACGGCGCCATGCGAGCTGACCCGGGGACCGGCTCTCGTTGGCCTTCGAGGCGGGAGAAGTGATCGACTTCTCAAGGCTCTCGTCGGTTACTTCGAGCGGGACCGCGGATGAGGTTGGGGGGATCATGCTGCTCCTGGCCCAAGGGGGTCTGATGAGACTCCGCAGGGCACTCCCCTACGGGCTACGCCGGACTTTTTCAACGCAATTCATGCAAGGTCAATAAAATCTGGGCCGACTTGGGTTTCTCTTTACCTTCTTTGCTTTCTCTTGGGCAGTCCGTAGCTACGCGGGTAGCATGCCGTGATCGATCCGTGCTTTATATCGGGCCAACTGCACTAAACGGGCAATGAGTTCGTTATGCGGACGCCGCTGTATCGGAATGCGTACATCGGGACGTCTGAATCCAACGGTTCCGCATCGCTTCGTGGTGATCCATTGTGCGCTACACCGAAGATCCTCTGAACGGACGGCGGGGGTCCCCCGAAAGGGTGGGCCCGCAGGCGATGTGCTCCTTTTCGGTCGATATTGACCGGTAACGGATCGGCATGGATCGGCTTTCCTGAGGAGGCACTCGATGCGTGGAGCCACGCACGCCAAATGGGCCGCTTGCGCGGCGGCGGTAGCCCTCGCGGCGACCGCCTGTGGGGGCGGCGACAGCAGTAGCGGCGGTGGCGGTGGTGACGGCAGCGCGGTGCTCAGCGCCTCCTGGGGTGACCCGCAGAACCCGCTGGAGCCGGCCAACACCAACGAGGTGCAGGGCGGCAAGGTCCTCGACATGGTCTTCCGCGGACTGAAGCGGTACGACCCGAAGTCGGGCAAGGCCGAGGACATGCTCGCCGACAAGATCGAGACCACGGACTCGCAGAACTTCACGGTGACGGTCAAGAGCGGCTGGAAGTTCAGCAACGGCGAGGCGGTCACCGCGAAGTCGTTCGTCGACGCGTGGAACTACGGGGCCAGCCTCAAGAACAACCAGAAGAACGCGTACTTCTTCGGGTACATCGAGGGCTACGACAAGGTCCACCCCGACAGCGGCTCGCAGAGCGCCACCACGCTCACCGGGCTCAAGGTGACCGGCACGGACACCTTCACCATCAAGCTCACCCAGAAGTTCTCGACCTTCCCGGACACCCTCGGCTACGCGGCCTACTCGCCGCTGCCGTCGACGTTCTTCTCGGACCACGCGGCCTGGCTGAAGAAGCCGGTCGGCAACGGGCCGTACACGATCTCGTCGTACACCAAGGGCTCGCAGATGCAGCTCAAGAAGTGGGCCGGCTACACCGGGACGGACAAGGCGCAGAACGGTGGCGTGACCCTCAAGGTCTACACCGACAACAACACCGCCTACACCGACCTGATGGCCGGCAACCTCGACCTCGTCGACGACATCCCGGCCTCGCAGCTCAAGAACGTCAAGAGCGACCTCGGCGGCCGGTACATCAACACGCCCGCCGGCATCATCCAGACCCTCGCGTTCCCGTACTACGACAAGAACTGGAACAAGAGCGGCTCGGACAAGGTCCGCACCGGCCTGTCCATGGCGATCAACCGGGACCAGATCACCAACACGATCTTCCAGAAGACCCGCACCCCGGCCACCGACTGGACCTCACCGGTGCTCGGCACCGAGGGCGGCTTCCAGGACGGGCTGTGCGGGGACTCCTGCAAGTACAACCCGACCGAGGCGAAGAAGCTGGTCCAGGAGGGCGGCGGGATCCCCGGCGGCCAGGTCAAGATCACGTACAACGCGGACACGGGCTCGCACAAGGAGTGGGTGGACGCGGTGTGCAACTCCATCAACAACGCGCTCGGCAACGACAAGGCGTGTGTCGGCAACCCGGTCGGCACCTTCGCGGACTTCAGGAACCAGATCGGCCAGCACAAGATGACCGGGCCGTTCCGGGCCGGCTGGCAGATGGACTACCCGCTCATCCAGAACTTCCTGCAGCCGCTGTACTACACCAACGCCTCCTCCAACGACGGCCAGTGGTCCAACAAGGACTTCGACAAGCTCGTGAACCAGGCCAACGCGGAGACGGACACCAGCAAGGCGATCAAGCTCTTCCAGCAGGCCGAGGGTGTCGTACGGGACAACATGGCCGCCATCCCGCTCTGGTACCAGAACGGCAGCGCGGGCTACTCCGACCGGCTCTCCAACGTGGCTCTGAACCCGTTCAGCGTCCCCGTCTACAACGAGATCAAGGTCAGCTGAGCCTGAGTCGCACCGGGGGCGGGTTCACGAGCGCCCGCCCCCACGATCCCCGGAGCCCCCATGGGACGGTACGTAATCCGGCGCCTGCTGCAGATGATCCCGGTCTTCATCGGCGCCACACTGTTGATCTTCCTGATGGTGAACGTGATGGGCGACCCCATCGCGGGCCTGTGCGGCGACCGGCAGTGCGATCCGGCGACGGCCGCCCAGCTGAAGCGGGAGTTCGGCCTCGACAAGCCCGTGTGGCAGCAGTACCTGACCTACATGGGGAACGTCTTCACCGGTGACTTCGGGACGGCGTTCAACGGCCAGAAGGTCACCGAGCTGATGTCGACCGCGTTCCCGGTCACCATCCGGCTGACCCTCGTGGCCATCGTCATCGAGGTCGTCGTCGGCATCGCGCTCGGCGTGATCACCGGCCTCAAGCGGGGCCGCCCGATCGACACCGGCGTACTGCTGCTCACCCTCGTCGTCATCTCCATCCCGACCTTCGTCACCGGCCTGCTGCTGCAACTGCTCCTCGGCGTGGAATGGGGCTGGATCAAACCGTCCGTCTCACCGGAGGCGACCTTCAGCGAACTGATCGTCCCCGGGCTGGTGTTGGCCTCGGTCTCCCTCGCGTACGTGACCCGGCTGACCCGGACGTCCATCGCGGAGAACCGGCGCTCCGACTACGTCCGTACGGCCGTCGCGAAGGGCCTGCCGAGACGCCGGGTGATCGTCCGGCACCTGCTGCGCAACTCCCTCATCCCCGTGGTCACCTTCATCGGCACCGACATCGGGGCCCTGATGGGCGGCGCGATCGTCACCGAGCGGATCTTCAACATCCACGGCGTCGGCTTCCAGCTCTACCAGGGGATCGTGCGCCAGAACACGCAGACCGTGGTCGGCTTCGTGACCGTCCTCGTCCTGGTCTTCCTGGTCGCCAACCTTCTCGTCGACCTCCTCTACGCCGTACTCGACCCGAGGATCCGCTATGCCTGAGCAGCCGTTCGAACCGGAGCGCGCCATCGCCGGCACCGGCATGGGCGGCCCGATGGACCTCGCGACGAGCGAGGCGGAGACATTGGAGAAGACTCCGGGAGGGCCGGAAGGAACAGGCCCGGCCGGCAAGCCCCACTCCCTCTGGTCCGACGCCTGGCGCGACCTGCGCCGCAACCCCGTCTTCATCATCTCCGCGCTCGTCATCCTCTTCCTGGTGGTCATCTCCCTCTGGCCCTCCCTGATCGCCTCGGGCAACCCCCTCAAGTGCGACCTCGCCAAGGCCCAGGAGGGCTCCCAGCCGGGCCACCCCTTCGGCTACGACGGCCAGGGCTGCGACGTCTACACGCGCACGGTCTACGGCACCCGTACGTCGGTCACGGTGGGCGTCCTCGCCACGCTGGGGGTCGCGATCTTCGGCTCGGTGCTGGGCGGACTCGCCGGCTTCTTCGGAGGGATCTGGGACTCGATCCTGTCCCGCCTCACGGACATCTTCTTCGCGATCCCGGTGGTCCTGGGCGGCCTGGTGCTCCTGTCCGTGGTGACCAGCAACACGGTCTGGCCGGTCATCGGCTTCATGGTCCTGCTCGGCTGGCCGCAGATCTCCCGCATCGCCCGCGGCTCGGTCATCACCGCCAAACAGAACGACTACGTCCAGGCCGCGCGAGCCCTCGGCGCCTCCAACTCCCGCCTCCTGCTGCGCCACATCACCCCGAACGCGGTCGCCCCGGTGATCGTCGTCGCCACGATCGCCCTCGGCACGTACATCTCGCTGGAGGCGACCCTGTCGTACCTCGGGGTGGGCCTGAAACCCCCCACGGTCAGCTGGGGCATCGACATCTCGGCAGCCTCCCAGTACATCCGCAACGCCCCCCACATGCTCCTCTGGCCCGCCGGCGCCCTGGCCGTCACCGTCCTCGCGTTCATCATGCTCGGCGACGCGGTACGCGACGCCCTCGACCCGAAGCTGAGGTGACGGAGCGGTGGCGCTTCAAGTGCGGGGCACGCGACGGAAGTTGCGGGGCGGGACGACCGCTCCGCGCGCCCGACACCGGCCGCGCGGCGGGCAGGCGGTCACGGCACCCCTGTCCCTCGTACGCGGCGGCCTCGGGGTCGCGAAGAGGCCGCCGCGCGGGCCCGACGGCCCGGCCGACGGGAGAGCGATCGACGACCGGGACACGGACACCCTCCTTGCTCGGCGGCGCGGAGCCGGGGTGACGGCGTGACGGTGCTGGAGCTGAGTGGTCCGGTTCCGGGGTTCCGGGCCGCCCTTGCCGGGGCGCGGGTGGTGGAAGGGGCTGCGCGGCTCGCCCGGCGCGTGCTGACTGTGCCGACGGGCCGCGGCGTAGGCGTCCTTTCAGCCCGTCCGACCTGGCCTGGCCGCGCCGACGACCGCCGCCTCCGCGTTCTTCCTGTACGGCGACCCGGTGTACGGCGCCCTCGACGTGGAGTTGAAGGTGACGGCGTGATGGTGCCGGCGCCGTGTGGTCCGGGGCTCCGAGCCCTCGTCCTCAGGGGGCCGGCGCGAGTCGTCGGCGGTGCTGTGGACGCGGGTGCGCCGCGCGTCCTGTCCGCTCGGCGCCCCTCGCCCGCGCTCGCGACCCCCATGCCCGTGTTCAGCACGCTCGGCGACGCGACCCGCGGCGCTCTCGATCCGAAGGTGAGGTGACCGGCGTCATGCTGCTCGAAGTGCGGGATCTGCATGTGGAGTTCAGGACCAGGGACGGGGTCGCCAAGGCCGTCAACGGGGTCAACTACAGCGTGGACGAGGGGGAGACCCTGGCCGTGCTGGGGGAGTCGGGGTCCGGAAAGTCCGTGACCGCGCAGGCCGTGATGGGGATCCTCGATGTGCCGCCGGGGAAGATCACCGGCGGGGAGATCCTCTTCCGGGGCAAGGATCTGCTGAAGTTCAAGGAAGAAGAGCGGCGCAAGGTCCGCGGTGCCGAGATGGCGATGATCTTCCAGGACGCGCTGTCCTCGCTCAACCCCGTGCTCTCCGTGGGCGACCAGCTCGGCGAGATGTTCATCGTGCACCGGGGGATGTCCCGAAAGGACGCGCGGACCAAGGCCGTTGAGCTGATGGACCGGGTGCGGATCCCGGGGGCGGCGCAGCGCGTGCGCGACTATCCGCACCAGTTCTCCGGCGGTATGCGCCAGCGCATCATGATCGCCATGGCGCTCGCCCTGGAGCCCGCGCTCATCATCGCCGACGAACCCACCACCGCCCTCGACGTCACCGTCCAGGCCCAAGTCATGGACCTGCTGGCCGAGTTGCAGCGCGAACTGCACATGGGGCTCATCCTCATCACCCACGACCTCGGAGTCGTCGCCGACGTCGCCGACAAGATCGCCGTGATGTACGCCGGACGGATCGTCGAGTCGGCCCCGGTCCACGACATCTACAAGTCCCCGGCCCACCCGTACACGCGCGGCCTGTTGGACTCCATCCCGCGGCTGGACCAGAAGGGCCAGGAGCTCTACGCCATCAAGGGCCTGCCGCCGAACCTGATGCACATCCCGCCCGGCTGCGCCTTCAACCCCCGCTGTCCGATGGCCCAGGACGTGTGCCGGACCGACGAACCCGAGCTGTACGAGGTGGATCAACACCGGGGCAGCGCCTGCCACTTCTGGAGGGAGTGCCTCAATGGTTGAGTCGACAGCCGTGACAGGATCAACAGTTGAGCCGATCCTTGAAGTGACCGGACTCGTCAAGCACTACCCGTTGACCCAGGGCATCCTCTTCAAGAAGCAGGTCGGTGCCGTCAAGGCCGTCGACGGTGTGGACTTCGCGCTCACCAGGGGAGAGACCCTCGGCATCGTCGGGGAGTCCGGCTGCGGCAAGTCGACCGTGGCCAAGATGCTGGTCAATCTTGAGCGGCCGACCGAAGGGTCGATCAAGTTCAAGGGCGAGGACATCAGCAAGATGTCCGGCCGCGCCCTGAAGGCCGCGCGGCGCAACATCCAGATGGTGTTCCAGGACCCGTACACCTCCCTCAACCCCCGGATGACGGTGGGCGACATCATCGGGGAGCCGTACGAGATCCACCCCGAGGTGGCCCCAAAGGGCGACCGGCGCAAGCGGGTTCAGGATCTGCTGGACGTGGTCGGGCTCAACCCCGAGTACATCAACCGGTATCCGCACCAGTTCTCCGGCGGCCAGCGCCAACGCATCGGCATCGCCCGGGGGTTGGCCCTGCGCCCCGAGGTGATCGTCGCCGACGAACCCGTCTCCGCGCTCGACGTCTCCGTGCAGGCGCAGGTCATCAACCTCCTCGACCGGCTCCAGGACGAGTTCGACCTGTCGTACATCTTCATCGCGCACGACCTGTCGATCGTCCGGCACATCTCGGACCGGGTCGGGGTCATGTACCTCGGCCGGATCGTGGAGATCGGCAAGGACGAGGAGATCTACGACCACCCGACGCACCCGTACACCCAGGCGCTGCTGTCCGCCGTGCCCGTGCCCGACCCGGACGCGCGGGACCACCGGGAGCGGATCATCCTCGCGGGTGACGTGCCGTCGCCGACGAACATCCCCTCCGGGTGCCGCTTCCGCACCCGCTGCTGGAAGGCGCAGGAGCGCTGCTCACTGGAGGTGCCGCTGCTCGCCGTACCCGCCGAGTTCCGGCTCGTGAACGGGCCCGCGGCGCACGACTCGGCCTGTCACTTCGCCGAGGAGAAGACGGTCGTACCCCAGGACGCGACCCCCGCGAAACCGGCGGACGATCTTGATCAGGGGGCGGAATAACCGCACAAACAGGCACCAACCGCGTTAACACGCAGGCAACTCGGCCGACCCTGTCTCGATATACGGACGCGTCAATCTGAATGACGTACGGCCGTGCGGGTGCCGTAAACGGACCGGGGCGCGCCATGTCGCCCCGGTCCGTTGCCCTTTCTTTGCGCCTAGACCGGCGCCGCTCTCGCGGACCCTGGCTGATGCTTCGTCGTGGTTCCTCAATTGATGGCCGCGGTGGTCCGTGGAGTGCTACCGCCCAGCCAGGCCGAGAGCGCGCCGCAGGAAGTCCACCTGGAGCAGGAGCAGATTCTCCGCGACTTGTTCCTGCGGGGTCATGTGCGTGACGCCCGAGAGCGGCAGCACCTCGTGCGGGCGGCCGGCGGCCAGTAGCGCGGAGGACAGCCGCAGGGTGTGCGCGACCACCACGTTGTCGTCGGCGAGGCCGTGCACGACCATCAGCGGGCGGTGCGGGTCGGCGGGCGCGGACAGCCCGTCGTCGGTGATCAGACCGCTCTTCGCGTACGCCTCCGGGTCCTTGGCCGGGTCGCCCAGGTACCGCTCCGTGTAGTGGGTGTCGTAGAGCCGCCAGTCGGTGACCGGGGCGCCCGCGATGCCCGCGTGGAAGACGTCCGGGCGGCGGAGTACGGCGAGCCCCGCGAGCCAACCCCCGTACGACCAGCCGCGGATGGCCACCCGGGAGAGGTCCAGGGGGTGGCTCTTCGCCAGGTCCTGGAGGGCGTCGACCTGGTCGTCGAGGGAGAGCGTGAAGTCGCGGTGGATCGCCTTCTCCCACGCCGGTGAACGGCCCGGGGTGCCGCGGCCGTCGGCGACGAGCACCGCGAAACCCTGGTCGGCGAACCACTGTGACGTGAGGTGCGCGTTGTGCGCCGCGACCACGCGTGGGCCGTGCGGGCCGCCGTAGGGGTCCATCAAAACCGGAAGGGGACTGCTGCCTTTGTAGTCCCGTGGCATAAGCAGGGCGCACGGGACGCGCCGTGCGCCCCCCTCGGTGAACGTGATGCGCGGGGACAGGCCGGGATCTTCGGCGTACGACGCGATCGGCACCGCCTTCTTGTTCCCGCGCAGCACCCGGACCTGGGTGCCCGGCCGGTCCGGCACCGCCGAGACCAGCACGGTCACGCCCCCGGCGCGTACCGCCGAGTGCACGCCGGGTTCCAGCGAGAGGCGCTCCAGGCCGAGTTCGTTGACGCGATAGACGTGCACCTCGCCGGTCTCCGGAGCGGGGGCGTTCTCGCCCGCCGACGCGGAGATCAGCACGTTGTCGTCGGAGACGTCGAGCACCGCGCGGACGTGCAACTGCGGCCCTGTGAGCAGGCGTTCACCCACCGCGAGCACCCGCGCGCCACCCTCGTCGGCGATCCGCACCAGCCGTCCCGAAGGGCTCCAGCACGGCACGCCAGGGAAAAGATCAAGCCAAATTGGATCTTCGTCGGCATGCACCATCCGGGTCGCCCCCGAGTCGGGCTCCACGGCGAGGAACAGCTGGCTGCGCTGGTCCCGGGCCTGCACGAGCAGCAGCGGCGCACCCGCCGCTGACCAGTGCACTCGCGCCAGATACGGGTACCGCGCCCGGTCCCAGACGACCTCCGTGCGCGTCCCGTCCAGCCCGATCACGTACAGCCGCACGTCCGCGTTGGCCGTGCTCGCCGCCGGGTACGCGACCCGCTGCGGCTCGCGCTCCGGGTGGGCCGGGTCGGCGATCCACCAGCGCTGGACCGGCGTGTCGTCCGCGCGGGCGACCAGCAGCCGCTCCGAGTCCGGCGACCACCAGAAGCCGCGCGTACGGCTCATCTCCTCGGCCGCGATGAACTCGGCCAGCCCGTACGTGACTTGGTCCGACTCCGGCTCGGCGAGTGCCCGGTCGCCGTCGCCGTCGGCTCCCACGACGCGCAGGGCGCCGCCCGTGACGTAGGCGATGTGCCGTCCGTCAGGGGCCGGGCGGGGGTCGATCACCGGTCCGGGGACCGGGAGTTCGCGCGCCGTGCCGGATTGCAGATCCGCCGTGAAAAGCCGCCCTGACAAGGCGAAAGACGCCAACTCGGCCTCGCTGTCGGTGGCGTAGCCGACGATCCCCGCACCGCCCTCGCGGGTGCGCTCGCGGCGGGCCCGCTCGGCGGGCGAGAGGTGCTCCGAGGCGCCGCCGAGGAGGGCGCGCGGGTCGGCCGCGACGCGCTCGGTGCCGACCGCCGGATCGAGGACCCACAGCGCGTTCGCCCGGTCCGTGCCGGACGGCGAGCGCAGGAACACGACCCGCGAACCGTCAGGTGACACGGTGAACGCGCGCGGCGCGCCGAGCGTGAACCGCTGGGTACGGGCGTGCCGTCGGGGGAAGGAGTCAGCCTCGGTCGTCATGCCCCGACCATATTGGCCATGCGCCCCCTTGTGCGGCTGTGCGCCGAGCGATGCGCGAGCGCGGATAGTTATGATCACTAGCGCTGCGTGGGTATGAACCTGCTGGCTCCTGTATGGATTTGCTCTACCGATTTGCGCTGGGGATCCACCCCATGGATCCATATGCCCCCATAGTCCGACCCCCCCTAGTCCCTGGGATCATTGGAGGTGAGCCGCCGTGGCACTCTCGATTTCGGCGGTGGTGCTGCTGGCGATCGTCGTCTTCCTTCTGGTCAAGAAATCAGGGCTGAAGGGCGGACATGCGGTCGTCTGTGTCCTCCTCGGGTTCTATCTGGCCTCCTCGACCATCGCGCCCACGATCAGCGATCTCACGACGAACATCGCGAGCATGATCGGCAGCATCAAGTTCTGACGGCTCGCCTTTAGGGTGGGTCCATGACGGAACTGCCCTCCCCCACCCTGCGGGCGGGGGGACCCCCATCTCGCTGCGCCCGTCGTCTGCTGCTGGTGCACGCGCACCCGGACGACGAGTCGATCAACAACGGCGCGACGATGGCCAAGTACGCGGCCGAGGGTGCGCACGTGACGCTGATCACGTGCACCCTCGGAGAGCGCGGCGAGGTCATCCCGCCCGCACTGCGGCATCTGTCGGGCGCCGGACTGGCCGCGGAGCGGGAGCGCGAGCTCAGCGCCGCCATGAAGGCGCTCGGGGTCACCGACCACGGCTTCCTGGGCGGCCCCGGCAGATACCGGGACTCCGGGATGATGGGCACCTCGGACAACGACGACCCCTCCTGCTTCTGGCGGGCCGACGTCGACGAGGCCGCCGGACATCTCGTCGAGGTGATCCGTGAAGTGCGTCCGCAGGTCCTCGTCACCTACGACCCCGACGGCGGCTACGGCCACCCCGACCACATCCAGGCCCACCGCGTGGCCATGCGTGCCGCCGAACTCGCCGCAGCAGCAGGGGAGTCGGTCGCCAAGGTCTACTGGAATCGCGTCCCGCGGACCGTCGTGGAGGAAGGCTTCGCGCGGCTGCGTGACGCGCTGCCGGAGCTGCCCTTTGCCGAATCGGCCGCCGTGGACGACGTACCGGGTGTCGTGGACGACGGGCGGATCACCACCGTGATCGACGGCACCGCGTACGCCGCCGCCAAGACCGCGGCGCTGCGCGCGCACGCCACGCAGATCGAAGTGGCCCCGGAACAGCCGTACTTCGTGCTCTCCAACCATCTCGCGCAGCCCGTGTTCACCACCGAGTACTACGAGTTGGTGCATTCTTCTGTGAACGGCGGGCGCGGCGGGGCGACCGAGTCCGATCTCTTCGAAGGGCTGGGCCTGTGATGAGCGCCACCAACAGCGGGAGCCTGCTCGCGCAGCCGCTGCAACGGCCGTCCGCGCTGCGGGTGTTGGCCTACCTCGGGCTCTTCGTCCTCGGCGCGGCCGTGGGGGCGGCGGGGGCGCTGGTGCAGGCCGCGTGGTTCCCGGGCGGGCTGCTGCTCGCGCTCGCGGGAGCGGCCGGGGCGTTCCTCGGCGGGGCGAGAGCGACCGAGGGCCGGGGCGGTGCCGTGGCGCCCGCCGCCGGCTGGATGGTCGCCGTCATCCTGCTCACCGCCAGCCGCCCGGAAGGTGACTTCCTCTTCGGCGCGGGTGTCGGTTCGTATCTGTTCCTGCTCGGCGGGATGGCCGTAGCTGTGATCTGTGCCACGTTGGGTTTGGGGCGGCAACCAACCAGCCCTGACGTCCGACTTGGCAAGTGACGTACCACTTCGCGGTGACGCGCGCGTGCGAGTCCGGTGTGGGTTTCCTCAGCGGCCGTGGGATACCGCCAAGAAGTGGCCAGTATGGTGGTGCGCGCCGCCGAGTCGCCCGTGGGTGTCGGGCGGCGGAGCCAACCGGGAGAACCTGCCTTGAGTCGTGAAACTGACACTCCGTCCTCCGGGCCCGACGGGCGCGGCGGAGCCGCTTACCCCTCGGGGACCCCGCCGTACGGGACGCCGGCGGCTTCCGACGACCGTACGGACGTGGGGCGTTCGGCCGCGCAGCCGGAGGAACGCAAGACCGAGACGACGCTGACGACCCGGATCCGGATCAACATCCCCGGTTCGCGGCCCATTCCGCCTGTCGTCGTGCGCACGCCCGTCGCGGACACCGGGTCCGGCGACGGATCCACGACCGCCGAGGTGCAGCTGCCGAGTTCCGCGCTGCCCACGGGCGGCGTCGCCGAGCCGTCCACCGAACTCGCGCTGCCCGGCGCCGAGGACAAGACGAGCGACTGGTTCGCACCCCGCAAGTCCGGCCCCGCGAAGGGCGGTCAGGGCGGCGGCGGCACCAACGGCGCCGGGATTCCCGGCGGTTCGGCCGCGGGCACCCCGAGTGCGCCCGCTGCCGGTGCCCCCGGCGCGGGCCGGCCGGGTGCCGGTCGTCCCGGTGGTGTGGTCGGCGCCATGAACGTGACGGGCGCCGCCCGTCAGGCCGCGGCGAACGGCGGCACGAACGGCGCCGGAATCGGCGGCGCCACCGGCGCCGGACCCGTCGCCCCCGGGCACGGTGGCGGCACGGGTTCCTTCGACGTGACGGAAGCGCTGGCGGCCGGCAACGGGTCGCGCCCGAACGGCGGTGGCCCCACCGGCGGCCCCGGCGAACCCCGCCGCGACGACCTGCCGTACTTCTCCGACAACGGACAGCAGGGCGGTTACCCCGGGCCCAACGCTCAGGGCGGCCAGGGTGGTTACCCCGGGCTCAACGCTCAGGGCGGCCAGGGTGGTTACCCCGAGCCCAACGGCCAGGGCGAGCTGGGCGTCTTCCCCGGGGGCAACGGCCCCGGCGGACGAGCCGAACAGTTCCCCGGGCCGAACGGCCAGGGCATGGGCCCCGGAGGCACTGGCGGACCGGGTGGTCCGGGTGGCCCGGGTGGACCCAACGGTTTCAACGGCCCGAACGGGCGCGGCGGCCAGGGCGGTCCCGAGGGTCCCGCGGGCCCGACCGGCGGTCCGGTCACCGGCAACGGCCTGATGCTGCCGCCCGGCCCCATGGGCGGCGGAGCACCGGGCGGGCCCAGCGCGCTGAGCGGTTACGCGGACGGACCTGGACCGGGCGGCCCGAACGGCGCCGGTGGTCCCGGAGGTCCCGGTGGATTCGCCGGACCGGGTGGCCCCGGTGGTCCCGGCGCCCCGGGTGCGTCCACCGGCCGGCACGGCGGCGGTCGCGGCAGGGGCCCTGCCGGTCCTGGCGCGGGCCCCGGCGGTCCCGGCGCGGGCCCCGGCGGCCCAGGCGCGGTCCCTGGCGGTCCCGGCGCGGTGCCCGGCGGTCCCGGCATGGGACCCGGTGGCCAGGGCATGGGTCCCGCCGGCGCGAGCCTCCCCGGCACGATTCCCGGCGGCGGGCTCAGCGACGACACCGCGATCCTCACCCCGCAGAAGTCGGCCACCGGACCCGGTGGTCCCGGTTACGGCGCCCCCGCCGACCAGGTCTCCGGACACACCGTCACCAGCGGTATGCCGGTCATCCCGGGTGCGGGGAACTCGCCGTTCGGCACGGGCACCCACCCCGACGGACCCCTGCCGCACACGCCCCCGAAGCTGCCCGAGCCCGGTGCCGCGCAGAGCGCGCCCGCCGCGGCCAAGAACACCGGCAAGAGCGCGAAGAAAAAGAAGAAGGGCCGCAGCAAGCTGGTCCTGCTCTGCGTCGGCGTGATCGTCATCGGCGGCGGCGCCTACTGCGCCGGTCTGCTGATGAACCACACCGACGTGCCCAAGGGCACCACCGTGCTCGGCCTCGACATCGGCGGCGGCACCCGTGACGACGCCGTCAAGAAGCTCGACGACGCGTTCGGCGACCGCGTGAACAAGCCGCTGAAGCTGTCGGTCGGCGGAAAGACGGTCTCGCTCAAGCCGGACCAGGCGGGGCTGCAGTTCGACTTCGCGGCCACCGTCAGCAAGGCCGCCACCAGCGACTACAACCCGGTCTCCGTGATCGGCTCGCTCTTCGGCCAGCACCGGGTCGTCCAGCCCGAGATGCCGACCGACGAGGAGAAGCTCCAGGCCGCCCTCTCCGACCTCGGCGGCGGCTCCGGCTCCGGCGCGGTCACCGAGGGCACGATCCAGTTCACCTCCGGCAAGGCGGTCGCCGTCTACGGCAAGGCGGGCAAGGCCATCGACGCGGCCGGCTCCGTCACGGCCGTGGAGGAGGCGTACCGCACCGAGGTGGAGACCGACACGGCCACCACGGTGACGGTCCCGACGACCACCAGGCAGCCGACGGTCACGAACGCCGAGGTCGACCGCGAGATGGAGGCCTTCGCCAAGCCGGCCATGTCCGCGAAGGTCACCGTCCAGACCGACGCGGCGCACGCGGTCCCCCTGAGCCCGCAGAACTCGCTGTGGAAGTTCCTCAGGGTGACGGCCGTCAACGGCAAGCTGGTCGACAAGCCCGACCTGACCGCCCTGAAGGAGTTGTACGGCCAGACCTTCGACGGCGTGCTGATCTCCCGGGCCAACGGCAAGAAGACCGCCGTCACACCGCAGGACGTCTACCTCGCGCTGCGCGAGGCCCTGACGAGCACGACCGACCGGGTCGCTGTCATCGACACCGACCCGAGCTAGCGCACGACCGCACGAGAGGGCCACCCGGCACCGGCGCCGGGTGGCCCTCTCGTCGTATGACATCTGTCATGCGCCACACCGGACCGCCGACACTGCCGGGGACCGGCCCCCGGCCGCCACGATGGGTGGCATGACGACAACAGCGGGGACCGCGACCACGGCGGTGGTCGGGTTCGATCAGGTGAGCAAGAGCTACGGCGAGGTCCGGGCCGTCGACGGGCTGTCGCTCGTGCTGCACCCGGGGGAGACGGTGGCCCTGCTGGGGCCGAACGGGGCCGGGAAGTCGACCACCCTGGATCTGCTGCTCGGGCTCAAGCAGGCCGACCGCGGGACGGTGAGCGTCTTCGGGACCAGTCCGCGGGAGGCGATCGTCGCCGGGCGGGTGGGCGCGATGCTGCAGAGCGGCGGGCTGATGGACGAGGTCACGGTCGGCGAACTGGTCCGGCTGGCCTGCGACTTGCACCCCAAGCCGTACAAGGTCGCCGACGTGATCGCCCGCGCGGGCGTCGCGCAGATCGCCGACCGCAAGGTCAACAAGCTCTCCGGCGGCCAGGCCCAGCGCGTCCGCTTCGCCCTCGCGACCGCGGGCGACAGCGACCTGATCGTCCTCGACGAGCCGACCACCGGCATGGACGTCACCGCCCGCCAGGCCTTCTGGGCCACCATGCGCGAACAGGCCGACCAGGGCCGTACGGTCCTCTTCGCCACCCACTACCTCGAAGAGGCCGACGCCATCGCGGACCGCGTGCTGGTCCTGCACCGCGGCCGGCTGCTCGCGGACGGCACCGCCGCCGAGATCAAGGCGAAGGCCGGCGCGCGCAAGGTCGCCTTCGACCTGGAGGGCGAGATCGACGAGACCCCGCTGAGGTCCCTCCCCTTCCTGACCACCATCGACATCAGCGGCCAGACCATCCGCATCCAGTCCACCGACGCCGACGCGACCGTCCACGCGCTCTACGGCCTCGGCGTCTACCCCCGCAACCTCGAAGTCGCCGGGCTCGGCCTGGAGCAGGCCTTCGTCGCCATCACCGCCGCCGAGGAGGCCAAGCAGTCATGAACAGCCTGATCAAACTGGAACTCACCCGCGCCCTGCGCAACCGCAAGTTCCTGTTCTTCTCGGTGATCTACCCCTCGGCCCTGTTCCTGCTGATCGCGGGCAGCGCCGGCGGCACGGACAAGATCGACGGCACGGGCCTGACGGTCGCCACCTACATGATGGTCTCGATGGCCTCCTTCGGCGCCCTGACCGCCGTCCTGATGGGGAACAGCGAGCGCATCGCGAAGGAGCGGGAGAGCGGCTGGGTACGGCAGTTGAGGCTCACCACGCTGCCGGGCCGCGGCTATGTCATCGCGAAGACGGCCAGCGCCGCAGTGGTCAGCCTGCCCTCCATCATCGTCGTCTTCATCGTCGCCGCGACCGTGAAGGACGTACGGCTGGACGCCTGGCAGTGGCTCGCGCTGACCGGCGCGATCTGGGCCGGCAGCCTGGTCTTCGCCGCGCTCGGGGTGGCCATCGGGTACATGGCGAGCGGGGACGCGGTCCGGCCGATCACGATGATCACGTACTTCGGACTGTCGATGCTGGGCGGCCTGTGGATGCCCACCACGACGTTCCCCGACTGGCTGCAGTCCATCGCGAAGTGGCTGCCCACCCACGCGTACGCTGCCCTCGGCCAGGCGATCGAGCAGAGCCGGTCGCCCCACGCCAAGGACGTCACCCTCCTCGTCGTCTACTTCGCCCTGTTCGCGGGCGGGGCGGCGTGGCTGTACCGGAAGGACACGCTGAAGGCGTGAGCGCGATGACCGAGGACCCGCTGCCGGAGAAGGCCCGGGTGGAGCGGCTGATCCGGATCGGACAGCCGCCCCGCGACCGGGGCGAGATGCTGCGCAAGCTGGTGTGGATCCTGCCCTGGCTGGTCTTCCTCGGCGCACCCGTGCAGGACCTGCTGGCCGGCCACCACACCACCGCGGCCACGACGGCGGGCTGGGTGGGCCTGCTGTCCTTCACCGGGACCTACCTGGCGGTCGTCTTCCGCACCATGGGCCGCCCCTACTCCGGCTGGCTCGTCGGCGCCATGGTCGCCGTGCTGTGGGTCCTGGCCGTCGCGCTGGCCCTCAGCCTCGGCGAATCCTGGCTCGGCCTCTTCGTGTACGTCTCCGTCACCTGCGGGGTCACCCTCCCCCTGACCGCCGCGTACTGGACGATCCCGCTGACCACCGCCGCGATGATGCTGGCGGGCTGGTTCGTCGACGACCTGGACGACGCCTGGGGCCTGTTCCTGATCGTGCTGCTGGTGGGCTATTCGATGACAGGCGTACGGCAACTGGTGCGCACGACGGTCGAGTTGCGCAAGGCACGGGCCACGGTCGCCCAACTGGCCGCGAACGAGGAGCGGTTGCGCCTGGCCCGAGACCTGCACGACCTCCTCGGCCACTCCCTCTCCCTGATCACCCTGAAGAGCGAACTGGCCGGCCGGATGCTCCCCGACCACCCCGACAAGGCGGCCCAGCAGGTCGCCGACATCGAACAGGTCAGCCGCCAGGCCCTGGTGGACGTCCGCGAGGCGGTCACCGGCTACCGCCGCCCCCGTCTGGCCGGCGAACTCGCGGGCGCGCAGGTCGCGTTGACGGCGGCGGGCGTCATCGCGGACCTCCCCGCGGAACCGGACCTGACCGCCGTGTCCAAGGAGAGCGAGTCGGCCCTGGCCTGGGCCCTGCGCGAGGCGATCACGAACGTCGTACGGCACAGCGGCGCCCAGCGCTGCGTGGTGGAACTGGTCCGACGCCAGACCCTGGACGGCCCGATGCTCGAACTCTCCGTCGAGGACAACGGATCGGACGGCTCCGGCAAGGGCCCCGGCAACGGTCTGACCGGCCTCACCGAGCGCCTGGAGAAGGCCGGCGGCTCCCTGGAGGCGACCTGCCTCAAACGCGGCTTCCGGCTGGTGGCACGGGTGCCCGCCGACGCTCCGGCCGCTGTGACGGACGTAGGATCGCCCGCATGAGCCGTACGATCAAGGTCCTCCTCGCCGAGGACCAGTCGATGGTCCGCGAGGCACTGGCCGCACTGCTCGGCCTGGAGGACGACATCGAGGTCGTCGCCCAAGTCGCCCGCGGCGACGAGGTGTTGGCGTCGGCACAACAGCACGCCGTGGACGTGGCCCTCCTCGACATCGAGATGCCGGGCTGCACGGGCATCGAGGCAGCGGCCCAACTCCACAAGGCCCTCCCCGAGGTGAAACTGGTCGTCCTCACGACCTTCGGCCGCCCCGGTTACCTCCGCAGCGCGATGGAAGCGGGAGCGGACGCCTTCCTGGTGAAGGACGCCCCCGCGGCCCAACTGGCCGAGGCGGTACGGAAGGTGCTCGCCGGGGAGCGGGTCATCGACCCCACCTTGGCGGCAGCGGCCCTGGCGGAGGGGGCCAACCCGTTGACCGAGCGCGAGCGCGAGGTGCTGCGGGCGGCGGCGGACGGTTCGACGAACGCGGAGCTGGCCAAGGCCCTTCATCTGTCCCAGGGGACGGTCCGCAACTACCTGTCGACAGCGATCCAGAAGCTGGCGGTGCGGAACAGGGCGGAAGCGGTGCGGATCGCGAGAGAGAAGGGCTGGCTGTAGAACGCAGGCCAGGGCAGTTCCGCCAAGGGGCGCGGGGCTGTGTCGATGTGCGGCTCCGCCGCGTGGGCGCGACCAGCCCCAACGCGCCCGCACTCGCCAGATCAGTTCAGCATGGCCCTCGCTGATTGCGCCTGCCCCCGCACCCGATCCGCGGCAGGCTCGTCCACAACCGCCACCACCTCGGCATACGCGTCCAGTTCAGCCGCGCCCGTGAGGAAATCCCCGCGCTGAACGAGCAGTTGAGCCCGCTCATACCGCAACCGAGCCGCATGAGACGGCAACACCAACGCCAACTCCACGGCCCACAGGGCAACATCGGACCGCTCAGGCCGAGCCGCTGCCCACGCCCGGATGTTGTTGAGAACCCGCACGACCACATCGAGGGGATCGGCGGGCGCCAGCATGGAAGGCTCCAGCGAACCCCCCGTCGCCCCGGCCACCAACACCTCCGCATCGCCCCCGGACAACACCCGCCCCCCGTCAAAGGGATCGGCCAACACCTGCTCCTCGGCCGCCCCGAACCCCACGACGAAATGCCCCGGCAAAGCGACCCCGTACACCGGCGCCCCCGCCCGCCGAGCCACCTCCATCCACACCACGGACAACAGGATCGGCAACCCCCGCCGCCGCCGAAGCACCGTGTGCAGCAGCGAGGACTCCAGCCGCTGATAGTCACCGGGCGAGCCCCGGAACTCGAAACGCCCGCCCAGGAGTTGACGCAACGCGTCGGCCCAGGCAGCGGGCCCGCCGGGGCGATACGGCACCTGCCCGGCCAGCCGATCCAGTTCGACCTGGGCCGAGTCGATGCCCGCGTCGTCCAGCGTCCCGTCCGCGGCGGCCCCCACCAGCAGACACAGCGTGGCGAGATCGGGCCGCTCGCACCGAGCCTCCTCGGCGAACAACTGCCGTACCGCAGCGGCTCGTTCAGCCGCCGGAGGCCGGAGCGCAGGCATGGCGAACTCGAACCCGAACCCGCTCACGAGGAACCGTCGCGGTAGTGGTGGTAGGCGTGATGCGCGGAGAACCCCATCCCGGAGTACAGCGCCCGCGCCCCCGCGTTCTCCGCCTCGACCTGCAACCACGCGGCCGAAGCCCCCTCCTCCAACGCCCGCGAGGCCAACGCGGCCATGACGAGCGAGGCGAGCCCCCGTCGCCGTAGCGCCGGATCGACCTCGACCGCGGCGAACCCGGCCCATCGCCCGTCGACGACACACCGCCCGATCGCGGCGGGAGCCGAATCCGCACCCTCGCCACCCTCGCCGGGCACGGTCGCGAACCACACCGAGGGTCCGCTCCCCAGCACCTTCAGGGCCACCTCGCTCACCCCCTTGCGCTGATAGCGGGCCAGCCACGCCTCGTCGGCCGACCGGGACAGCACGACTCCGGCGGCGTCGGCGCGGTCGGCGACAGGGGCCAGGCCGCCGACCCACAGCTCAGCCGTCACCTCACGGGTCCAGCCGCGCCGTTCCAGCTCGGCGCAGAGCAGCTCCTGCGTGCCCTCGGCGCCGGTCGCGGTCTGGACGTACGCGGGCAGGCCCCGGGCGCCGTACCACCGTCGTACGACGGTCAGGGCCTCGTCGAGGGGCAGGCCGGGATCGCCGAGGGGCAGCACCGAGTTGGCGCGGCGGGTGAATCCGGCGGCGGCGCGCAACTCCCACCCGCCGAGCCGCTCGCACTCCACCGGCCGCCACGCGCGCGAGGAGACGTGGGCCAACTCCGGGTAGCCGGCGGACGGTCCCCGACGGCGGGCCGGAGCGGCCGGGACGACCTTGCCCGCCACCAGCGAGGATTCCGAAACACGGACGGACTCGCCACCCTTCCGTGTGATCGTCAGCACACCGCTGTCCCATGATGTGAGAACACCCACCGTGTCGGTGAACTTCTCCGTCGTGTCTTCAGCACCTGTCAAGAGCCTGACGGACACTCGTTTGCCCACGTCAGCAGCGGTGATACGGACCTCAAGACGTCCCGCCGCAGAGATTTCCACAGGTCAGTTCACCCCTCCTGTATGGATCACGCCCCGGAACGGAGATACTAGGTGCGGGCATGGACGACGCCGCGCTCCCGCGCGCCGGGCGGCGGGCCTACGGAGGCCCGCCAGCGCCCTATCGAGGAGGAACGACAGCGTGACCTACGTCATCGCGCAGCCTTGTGTCGACGTCAAGGACAAGGCGTGCATCGAGGAGTGCCCGGTCGACTGCATTTACGAGGGCTCACGGTCCTTGTACATCCACCCGGACGAATGCGTCGACTGCGGAGCCTGTGAGCCGGTGTGCCCGGTCGAGGCGATCTTCTACGAGGACGACACTCCCGAGGAGTGGAAGGACTACTACAAGGCCAACGTCGAGTTCTTCGACGAGCTCGGCTCCCCCGGCGGCGCCAGCAAGCTGGGCCTGATCGAGCGCGACCACCCCTTCGTCGCCGCGCTGCCGCCGCAGAACCAGTAAGAGCGGCCCGCACAGACGCGCCGCCTCGGTCCCGTACGGCCTGATCACGCCCGATCAGCGCCCTACGGGGCCGAGGGGTTTGCCGTACGACGGCTGCGCGGCGCGTAGGTACGGGGCGCACGCACCAGAAAGTGAGCCAGTCATCGTGTCCGCAGTCACCGACCGCCTGCCCGCCTTCCCCTGGGACAAGCTGGAGCCGTACAAGAAGACGGCCGCGGCACACCCGGACGGCATCGTCGACCTGTCGGTCGGCACCCCGGTGGACCCGGTTCCCGATCTGATCCAGAAAGCGCTGATCGCCGCGGCCGACTCGCCCGGCTATCCCACGGTCTGGGGCACACCGGCACTGCGCGACGCGATCACCGGCTGGGTGGAGCACCGCCTGGGCGCCCGCGACGTGACCCACCGCCACGTCCTGCCCATCGTCGGCTCCAAGGAACTCGTCGCCTGGCTCCCGACCCAGCTGGGCCTGGGCCCCGGCGACCGCGTGGCCTACCCGCGCCTGGCGTACCCCACGTACGAGGTGGGCGCCCGCCTGGCCCGAGCCGAGTACGAGACCTACGACGACCCGACCCAGCTGAACCCCGAGGGCCTGAAGCTCCTCTGGCTCAACTCCCCGTCGAACCCCACCGGCAGGGTCCTCCCCAAGGACGAGCTGACCCGGATCGTCGCCTGGGCCCGCGAACACGGCATCCTGATCTTCTCCGACGAGTGCTACCTCGAACTCGGCTGGGAGGCCGACCCGGTCTCGGTCCTCCACCCGGACGTCAACGGCGGTTCCTACGACGGCATCGTCGCGGTCCACTCCCTCTCCAAGCGCTCGAACCTCGCCGGTTACCGCGCCGCCTTCCTCGCCGGCGACCCCGCGGTCCTCGCCCCGCTCCTGGAGATCCGCAAGCACGGCGGCATGATGACCTCGGCGCCCACTCAGGCGGCGGTGGTGGCGGCCCTGGGGGATGACACCCACGTCCAGGAACAGCGCGAGCGCTACACGGCCCGCCGCACACTCCTGCGCGAGGCCTTGCTGAAGCACGGCTTCCGCATCGAACACAGCGAGGCGAGCCTGTACTTGTGGGCAACGAGGGACGAGTCCTGCTGGGCCACGGTCGCCCACCTGGCCGCCCTGGGCATCCTGGTGGCGCCGGGCGACTTCTACGGAGAAGCGGGCGAGACCTTCGTAAGGGTGGCTTTGACGGCGACGGATGAGCGAGTCCGTGCAGCTGTAGAGCGGCTGGGCTGAGGTTCCCTAGGGGCGCGGGGCTGTATCGATGTGCGGCTCCGCCGCGTGGGCGCGACAAGCCCCCACCGGCCGCAAGCCGACAAACAACGCAGAAAGGGGTCCAGGGAACTCCCTGGACCCCTTCAACGCAGGCGCACTGAAACGCAGGCGCTTTAGCCGAGCGGCAGCCCCTTCAGCGGCAGCTCCTGAGCCGTCGGCAGCCCACCCTTGGTCACCGCGTCCGTCGGCAACCCGCCACCCGCAGTCGCGGTCTTGGCCGTCTCACCGAGCAGACCCCCGGCCTGCCCAGCCGTGTCCCCGGCAACATGCTGCGCGGCCGGAGCCACCGTCTTGGCAACCTTCCCGCCGGTCTTGCCTGCGGCCGGCACCGCCTTCTCCAGCGTCTGGCCACCGGACTTGCCGGCGACCCCCGTGACGTTCTGGCTCGCGCCGTCGACCGTGTTGCCGACGCTCGCCCCGTCCAGGGCGGTCAGCGCGCCCAGGTTCGGGGTGGCCGGCAGGGAGGGGGCCGCACTGGCGGAGCCGGCCGCACCGACCCCGGCTGCCGCTCCCGCTGCGACGAGCAGCGCGGCACGGGCGATCCGGCGGGTCAGGGGGAGGGACATGATGCTCCTTGTGTTGATCTCCGGGCTCGGACGCAGTGACTACCGCTCGAAGCGCGCGAAGGTTGCGGAGCGGCAACGTAAAGAGTTCGCAATGCGTCGCATAATCAGCTACGGATAAAAACGGACAAAGAGCGCCTGGTCTGAAAGTCTGTCAAATACGTACAGCCCTTTGTTCTCAAGGGTTCCGGCGCATGTGAGGGTGACAGCCCGACGACCGGAACGCACCCGGACCCGGAACGACCACCCGTAACCCCTACGGGTGACGACCCGTACGACTGCCCGGCCACTGCCTCGCGGCTACTTCTCCCCGCCCTGCCGCGAGGTCACTATCCGCACCCCGGCGGAGGCCTTCGCGGCGGTCGAGTGCCACGGGTCGTCCGCGCTGCCGGCGGCCCACTCGCGGCCGGCGTACGACACGCGCTCGATGTGCAGCACCGAGGAGTTGGCCACCGCCCAGTGCGCGAGCTGCCAGCCGGTCCGCGTGCTGCCGGACCCCACCGGCAGGGTCACCGTGCTGCTCCCGCCGCTCGCACTCGCGCTGGGCGCTGGCGTGGACTTGGCCTTCGCCTTGGACTTGGACTTCGACTCCTTCGACGCCGAGCCGCCCCCGGTCACCTCCGCACCCGTCTCCTTCAGCACCGTGCGCCCGAAGTCCCGTACCAGCGCGGCCCGTACGGCGTCCGGGCCGACGGCCGTCTGGGTGGTGTCCGGGAGACCCTGGCAGGTCAGCGTGGCGGCCGCCTGCCCGGTGAGGGCGGCGGACAGCAGCGTGGCCTCGGGCTCGTGCTTGGCGTACGCCTCCGGGTAGCCGCTGCGCTGCACGCGCTGGGCGGCGACGGTGAGGGGGAGCTGCTGGTAGTCGTCCACCTTGGACAGATGCTCGTAGAAGACGCCCGCCGCGTACGTCGGGTCCAGGATCTCCTTCTTGGTGCCCCAGCCCTGCGAGGGCCGCTGCTGGAACAGGCCGAGCGAATCCAGGTCGCCGTGCTGGATGTTGACGAGCTGCGACTCCTGGAGGGCGGTCGCGAGCGCGATCGTCACGGCCCGCTCGGGCATGCCGCGCCCGGTGCCGACGGCGGCGATCGTCGCCGCGTTCATCGTCTGCTCCTGCGAGAACTCGTACGCCTGGCCGTCGTCCTTGCCTGAGACCACCTTGCAACCGGGGCCGCCCCGGCCGCCGGTGACGTACTGGACGAGCAGATAGCCCGCGACCGCGAGCAGTACCACGAGCGCCGAGGAGAACCGGAAGAGGCGGCCGCGTCGACGCTTCTTGGGGGTGGGGGACTGCAGCATCCCCACAAGGTACTGGAGGCTGCTGTTACCGCTGCGCCGGGTGTGGACAAACGGTGGAGAGGCCCTTCGCGTTAGGGTCGACGCCATGTCCGACACCGCACTTGACCTCACGCTGGACGCCGCACGGCTCACCGCGCAGCTCGTCGACCTCCCCTCGGAGAGCGGCAACGAGAAGCCCCTCGCGGACGCGATCGAGACCGCGCTGCGCGCCCTGCCGCACCTCACGGTCGACCGGTACGGCAACAACGTCGTCGCCCGCACGAACCTCGGCCGTACGGAACGCGTCGTCCTGGCGGGCCACATCGACACGGTCCCGATCGCCGACAACGTCCCCTCACGCCTCGACGGGAACGGCGTCCTGTGGGGCTGCGGCACCTGCGACATGAAGTCCGGCGTCGCGGTCCAACTCCGCATCGCGGCAACGGTGTTGACCCCCAACCGCGACCTGACGTTCGTCTTCTACGACAACGAGGAGGTCGCCGCCCACCTCAACGGCCTCAAGCACGTCTCCGAGGCCCATCCGGACTGGCTGGAGGGCGACTTCGCGGTCCTCCTGGAGCCGACGGACGGTCAGGTCGAGGGCGGTTGCCAGGGCACGCTCCGGGTGTTCCTGAAGTTCAAGGGTGAACGAGCGCACTCCGCGCGCGCGTGGATGGGCTCCAACGCGATCCACGCCGCCTCCAGGGCGCTGTCCAAGCTCGCCGCGTACGAGCCCCGCACGCCCGTCGTGGACGGCCTCCAGTTCCACGAGGGGCTCAACGCGGTGCGTGTGGAAGGGGGAGTGGCCACCAACGTCATCCCCGACGCGTGCACCCTTGTTGTCAACTTCCGCTATGCGCCCGACCGCAGCGAGGAGGAGGCGGAGGCCTTCGTACGCGACTACTTCGCCGACTGCGGGGTCGACGAGTTCGTCGTCGACGACCACACCGGAGGAGCACGCCCCGGGCTGACCCACCCGGCCGCCGCGGCCTTCATGGCGGCCGTCGGCGGCGAGGCCCGCCCCAAGTTCGGCTGGACCGACGTGGCCCGCTTCAGCGCGCTGGGCGTCCCCGCGGTGAACTACGGCCCCGGCGCCCAACTCCTCGCCCACAAGGTCGACGAGCGGGTCGAGGCGGCCCTGATCCCCGAGGCGGAGCGGCGGCTGCGGGACTGGCTCACCGCCTGACATCCGTATGTCCCCCCTCCGTAACCCGCGTAGACCTACGCTGAAGTACGAAACACCTGCAAGTGGAGGGAGCGCACATGGCTACAGGCAACCCCGAGGGCAAGCAGCAGCCACCGGAGGAGCAGCGCCTGGGACCGGTCCTCCGGCGGCGCGATCAGGTGACCGCGAGCACGACCGACCAGCGCCTCCTGGACGCGGGCGGGCCCTCGGACTGGGTCCACACCGACCCGTGGCGCGTCCTGCGGATCCAGTCGGAGTTCATCGAGGGCTTCGGCACCCTGGCCGAACTGCCGCCCGCGATCAGCGTGTTCGGCTCGGCCCGCACCAAGCCGGACTCACCGGAATACGAAGCGGGCGTACGGCTCGGACACGCCCTCGTGGAGGCCGGGTGGGCCGTGATCACCGGCGGCGGCCCCGGAGCCATGGAGGCGGCCAACAAGGGCGCCCTGGAGGCCAAGGGCATCTCCGTCGGCCTCGGCATCGAGCTGCCCTTCGAGCAGGGGCTCAACGCCTACGTCGACATCGGGCTGAACTTCCGTTACTTCTTCGTCCGCAAGATGATGTTCGTCAAGTACGCCCAGGGCTTCGTGGTCCTCCCCGGCGGCCTCGGCACCCTCGACGAACTCTTCGAGGCCCTCACCCTGGTCCAGACCCAGAAGGTCACCCGCTTCCCGATCGTCCTCTTCGGGAGCGAGTACTGGGGCGGCCTGGTCGACTGGCTGAAGAACACGCTCATCGCCCAGGGCAAGGCGTCGGAGAAGGACCTGCTTCTGTTCCACGTGACGGACGACGTGGACGAGGCGGTCGCGCTGGTGTCGAAGGAAGCGGGCCGGTAGCGGCGGTTGTTTTCAGCCCGTCCGGCGTTCGAGGACGAGGCCCTTGGGGGCCGAAGCGGGGGTCTGGGGGCGGCAGCCCCCAGGGACGGGACGGGTAGGGGCGGCGGGGGCGAAAAAATCAGGCCAACCCCCGCCGCGCCACAGCCGGAGGCCGATGCCCAGCAATAGACGCCACCATGTCCAGCACCTGCCGCGTCTCCGCGACCTCGTGCACCCGGTACACCTGCGCTCCCAGCCACGCCGACACGGCCGTGGTCGCGAGCGTCCCGACCACCCGCTCCTTGACCGGCTTGTCGAGCGTCTCGCCCACGAAGTCCTTGTTGGACAGCGACACCAGCACGGGCCACCCCGTGTCGACCATCTCCCCGAGCCGCCGCGTCGCCTCCAGGCTGTGCCGCGTGTTCTTCCCGAAGTCGTGCCCGGGATCGATCAACACCGACTCCCTGGGAACACCGAGTTCCACGGCCCGTTCGGCGAGCCCCAGGGTGACGCGCAGGATGTCGGCCATGACGTCGTCGTAGGTCACCCGGTGCGGCCGGGTCCGCGGCTCCGCGCCGCCCGCGTGCGTGCACACCAGCCCCACGCCGTATCGCGCGGCGACCTCCGCGAGCCGGGGATCGACGCCGCCCCACGCGTCGTTCAGGAGATCCGCGCCGGCCTCGCAGACGGCCTCGCCGACCTCGTGCCGCCAGGTGTCGACGCTGATGACGACGTCCGGGAAGCGCCGCCGCACCTCGGCCACGAAGCCGACCGTGCGCCGCGCTTCTTCGTCGGCGGTCACTTCCTCGCCGGGCCCGGCCTTGACCCCGCCGATGTCGATGATGGCGGCGCCTTCGGCCACCGCCTGCTCCACGCGCGCGAGGGCGGGCTCGTCGCGGAACGTGGCCCCCTGGTCGTAGAAGGAGTCCGGGGTCCGGTTCACGATCGCCATGATCACCGGCTCGTGCGTGTCGAATTCACGCCTGCCCAGCCTGAGCATCCCCTGTGACCTCTCCTAGTGCGTACCGGTCTTCAGCCGCCTGTGACCCTAACTGTCAGCGTCGCATGGCACGATCGGACCCTGACACATTCGGCTTCGGCACGTCCGACATCGACGCCCGTGGAGACCCCAGAGATGTTCATGTTCCTGTTCCTGGTCGTCGGGCTCGCCGTCGTGGTCGGCGCCGTGACCCTCTCGGTGATCGGCGGCGGCGACAGCGCCCCGCTGCCCGACGCGGCACCCGAGCGCCTCGACGACCCGCTGCCCCAGGACCGGCCGGTGAACCACGCCGACATCGAGACCCTCCGCTTCCCGCTCGCCGCGCGGGGCTACCGCATGGACGAGGTGGACGACGTACTGAGCCGCCTCGCCGCCGAACTCGCCGAGCGCGACGCCCGGATCGCCGACCTGGAGTCCGCGCTCGCCGGCGCGCAGGCCAGCGCCCACGTCTCCATGCAGAAGCCGCTCGAAGGCGACCAGCAGTGAGCGAGGGCGGGGCCGTCGCCGGTCCGGACGGCGCTCTGCGCTGCCCCTGGGCGCTGTCCACGGAGGACTACGTCGCGTACCACGACGAGGAGTGGGGCCGCCCGGTCCACGGCGACGACGCCCTCTACGAGCGGCTCAGCCTGGAGGCCTTCCAGTCAGGCCTCTCCTGGATCACGATCCTGCGCCGCCGCGAGGGCTTCCGGGCCGCGTTCGCGGGCTTCAAGATCGCCGAGGTGGCGACCTTCACGGACACCGACCGCGAACGCCTCCTCCTCGACGCGGGCATCATCCGCAACCGCCTCAAGATCGACGCGACGATCGCCAACGCGCGCGTGCTGGCGGACTGGGCCCCGGGCGAACTGGACGAGTTCATCTGGTCCCACGCCCCGACCCCGGGGCCGGCCCCGAAGACCCTGGGGGACGTCCCGGCGGTCACGACCGAGTCGACGGCGTTGTCGAAGGCGCTGAAGAAGCGGGGCCTGAAGTTCGTGGGGCCCACGACGGCGTACGCGTTGATGCAGGCGTGTGGGTTGGTCGACGACCACCTGAAGACATGCGTCGCCAGAAACGCCTCCTAGGAGGTGCCTACCGCCCCAAGTACTTCGGCTTCTCCTTGTTGACGAAGGCCTGCACGGCGATCGCGTGGTCCTCCGACGCGCCCGCCCGAGACTGAAGTTCGTCTTCTTTCTCCAGCGTCTCCTCAAGGGTGTGCGTCAGGCCGTAGGCGACGGCCTCCTTCAGCGCCGCGTAAGCCACCGTCGGCCCGTCCGCCAGCTGCCGGGCCACCTTCTCGGCCTCGGCATGCAGCTCGCCGACGGTCACCAGGCGGTTGGCGATCCCCAGGTCGTACGCGTCCTGCGCGGTGATCGTGCGCGGAAACAGCAGCAGGTCGGAGGCGCGACCGGGGCCGACCACCCGGGGCAGCGTCCAGGAGATGCCGGAGTCCGCCGTCAGGGCGACACCGGCGAAGGACGTGTTGAAGCCGGCGGTGTCGGCCACGACCCGGTAGTCCGCGGCCAGGGCGAGCCCGAAACCGGCGCCCGCGGCGACTCCGTTGACCCCGGCGACCACGGGCTTCGCCATGCCGGCGAGCGCCCGCACGATGGGGTTGTAGTGCTCCTTCACCGTGGTCATCGTGGCCCCGGTCCCGGCCTCGCGGTCGGAGGCCAGCAGCGTGATGTGCTCCTTGAGGTCCTGGCCCACGCAGAACGCCCGCTCCCCGGCCGCGGTCAGCAGCACGGCCCGTACGGCGTCGTCGTCCGCCGCGGCCCGTACCGCGTCCCGGAGGGCGACTTTGGTCGCGATGTTCAGCGCGTTCATCGCCTCGGGGCGGTTCAGCGTGATCGTCGCGAGTCCGTCGCTCACCTCGTAGAGCACGGTGTCGGCCATGGCGTATCCCCTCGGGTGTCGCGGCTCCGGCGTACCGGTCGGTACGCCGTACGTCCGTAGGACAGCATGGCGGAGATCACCGTCCGCGCACCGGACCGGACGTGTGACCTGCGTCAAAGAATTCCGCTCCGGATTCGGTCGGCCGAGGTCCGCGCGGCGGCGGAGTATCGCAGTCACATCGGCGAATTGAGTGGTTTTGCTCGCGCGCGTTGCCCAAGCGATGCCGACTGATGTTGGTCATCGGGTCCTGAGATGCGGGATAATGGCCTGGAAGCAATGTGTTCGATGCCGGTGACGCGTGTCTCATTAGGGGCCGCGCGTGCCCTCCATGGGGCCGTCGGCGACGATGAGCTGGTTTCAGGAAGGGGAACGAGCATGGCGGCCATGAAGCCGCGGACGGGCGATGGCCCGCTCGAGGTGACCAAGGAGGGGCGGGGCATCGTCATGCGCGTTCCGCTCGAAGGCGGCGGGCGGCTCGTCGTCGAGCTGACCCCTGACGAGGCCGACGCGCTGGGCGACGCCCTCAAGAAGGTCGTCGGCTGACGCGGCGGAACGCGACCATACCCCTTCAGCTGCCCCGGCACCCGAGACGGTGCCGGGGCAGCTGTCTGCCCTGAGTCCTGAGTTCGGATTTCTACGGCAGGTCCGGCGTTGGGCGCCTGTCTACCGCTTGACGGCGCAGAGCAGGCCGTCGCCCACCGGGAGCAGTGACGGCACCAGCTCGGGGCTCTCGCGTACGGCGCGGAGCAGCTCGCGCAGCCGTAGGACTTCGGTGGGCTGGGGGCTTGAGTCGACGGTGCGGCCGTTGGCGAAGACGCCCTCGAAGACCACCAGGCCACCCGGACGCAGCAGGCGCAACGATTCAGCGAGATAGTCCAGGAACTCCAGCCGGTCACCGTCGCAGAACACGAGGTCGTACCCCGCGTCCGCGAGCCGGGGCAGCACGTCCAGGGCGCGGCCCGGAATGAAGCGGGCCCGGTTGCTGGCGAAGCCGCACGCGCGGAAGGCCTGGCGGGCGAACTGCTGGTGGTCCGGCTCCGGGTCGACGGTGGTCAGTACCCCGTCCGGCCGCATGCCGTAGAGAAGATGCATTCCGGAGACGCCGGTCCCGGTTCCGATCTCGGCCACCGCTTTCGCGTCCACGGTGGCGGCGAGCATCCGCAGCGCGGCGCCCGTGCCGGGCGACACCGAGCGCAGCCCTGCCTCGCGGGCCCGGTCACGGGCCCAGCGCAGTGCTTCGTCCTCGGCGACATAGGCGTCGGCGAACGCCCAGCTCGTCTGCCGGTTGCCGGTAATGACCCTCTCCTGTCCCCGTGGTTGCCTGGGCGTGACTGTATCCGTTGGTGCCGGGAACCTGCTGATGGGACCGGGCGTTTAGAAGGGGGAGGAAAGCACTGCGGGACGCGACCGGAGGGAAGGGCGGGGGATGACGATGGATCAGGTTGTCGAGCACGACGTCGAGCGAGACGCCGGGCAGGGTCACGGGTATCGGCTCACACCACCGCCAGGTCGGTATGAGCGTGTATCAAATTCTCGTAAAACCGCTTATCCGGAGCTAACGGGCGAGGTGGCTATGGTAGGGGCTCCACTGGACACCACCAGAGCCGACAGGGGAGGTGCGGCTGTACCTGTGGATCGGGGAGGAGTGCTTCGGCGCTTTCTCGGATCGGCGGGCAGGCCGAAATCCGTGAACGACACCGCTGCTGACCACAGCCACGCCGCTGACCATGCCCAGACCGCGACCTTCTCCACCGACGCGGACGGGCAGGCGTGGACTCCGCCCACCTGGGAGGAGATCGTCAGCACCCACAGCGGCCGTGTGTACCGGCTCGCGTACCGCCTGACGGGGAACCAGCACGACGCCGAGGACCTGACGCAAGAGGTCTTCGTCCGGGTGTTCCGTTCGCTGTCGACGTACACGCCCGGCACCTTCGAGGGCTGGCTGCACCGCATCACCACCAACCTCTTCCTGGACATGGTCCGCCGCAAGCAGCGCATCCGTTTCGACGCGCTGGGGGAGGACGCGGCCGAGCGACTGCCGAGCCGCGAGCCGTCACCCCAGCAGGTCTTCAACGACGCGCACTTCGACGCGGACGTCCAGCAGGCCCTGGACACCCTCGCCCCGGAGTTCCGGGCGGCGGTCGTCCTGTGCGACATCGAGGGTCTCTCGTACGAGGAGATCGCTGCGACCCTGGGCGTCAAGCTCGGTACGGTCCGTTCCCGGATCCACCGTGGCCGCTCCCAGCTCCGCAAGGCCCTCGCGCACCGCTCGCCGGAAGCACGGGCCGAGCGCCGTTCCTTCGTGGCGCGTGTGCCCGCGCTGGGGGGAGGGGGCGCGACCGCGTGAGTGGATCACGTCCTACGCCTGCGGAGCAGCATCTGGGAGACCGACTTTCCGCCCTGGTGGACGGGGAGCTCGGTCATGAGTCGCGCGAGCGTGTACTGGCGCACCTGGCCACCTGTACGAAGTGCAAGGCCGAGGCCGACGCGCAGCGCCGACTGAAGAACGTGTTCGCGGAAATGGCCCCACCGCCCCCTTCCGAGAGCTTCCTGGCCCGTCTGCAGGGGCTTCCCGGGGGAGGTGGCGACACGGACGGCGAGGAGCCGCCCGGCGGGGGACTGTTCGCCGCCGGGATCGGTGTCTTCGGCGTCAGAAGAGACGGCCCGCTCGACGCGTTCGAGTTCGGCTACGTCCCGGCGGGCCCGCACGCGGCCACGGCCCTGACCCCGTCCGCTCCCTCCCGGTCCGCCCGCGAGGGCTTCCGTATCCATGACGTCAGCCGGCACGACGCCGACCGGTCCGCCTCGCGCGGGATGCGGTTCGCGTTCGTCGCCGCCGGAGCGGTCTCGCTGGCCGCGATCGCGCTGGGCGGGGTGGCCACGGTCGCGCCGGGCGACACGGCGGCGGAAGCGCGGGGCGGTACGGGTGTGACACCGGCACGTACGCAGGGCACGGGTACGGCGGCGACCACCGACGCCGGGCGCCGCCGAGGGGTCGGCCCCCTGCTCGCCCAGGGCACGAGCCAGCGCTCGATGCTCGGCGACACCGCGGTCCCGCCGACCTCGGTCTCCGCACCGCTCCTGCCCGGAGTGCCGTCACCCGCGGCCGTCCAGGGCGACGAGGTCATGCACACGCTCACCGCGCCGGTGATGGCCGGAGCGGCGGTCATGTCCCCCCTGATACGCCCCCTCAACGCGACCCCGCCGGTCGCCCTCACGTCCTGGTCCACGGCCCCCGAGGTCATGACCCCGGGCCTGCTCCGCACACCGGCGCCCGACACCACCTCGTCCCCCTCCACCACCCCCACGCCCCCCTCCCACCCCCTCCACTGACCGGCCTCTGACCGGCCCCTGCGCCACGGCCCGCGAACCTGGTTGAATCCGGGGAGTACGGGGTGGCGCGGGCTGTTGTGGGGGGACGGGGACCATGGACGAGGGGATGCGGGAGCGGGGGTCCGCGAGGTCCGCGAAGCCGAAGTGGTGGGGCCGGGGTCGAGGTCCGGCTGCGCCAGGGGCGACGGGCGATCCGATTCCGGGCACGACTGACGCCGAGGCGGAGGGTGTGGCGCCTGGGCCTTTGGGCGATGCCGAGGTCCATGTCCGTGGGGTTGGCGTCGATGGGGATACCGGTGCGGATACCGAGAGTGTCGGGGATACCGACGGGGATTTTGCGTTGCGGCCGCCGGGTGCGGTGCGGGGTGAGACGTCGCGGGGAGCCGGCGACGGGGACTTCGAACTGCGGGCACCTGTTGAGGGGCTCAGCGGTGAAGTGGCTTCTGGTGGGGGTGACTTCGAGGTTGGGCGTCCTGTGGTGGGGGGCTTGGCCGGGGGTGCGGCTGAGGATGTCCGCGGTGACGTCGAGTGGGGTCGGCCTGTGGGTGGGGCTCCTACTGGCGGTGCGGTTGCGGACGTTGATGGCGATTTCAAGTTGGGGCGCCCCGTAGCGAGGCCTTCGGCTGCAGGTGCGGGCGTAGGCGCTGGCGGTGACTTTGAGCCGGGGCGTCGTGTTCCGGAGAGCCCGACTGGCGTTGTGGGTGCGGGAGTTGACGCCGACTTCGAGTTGGGTCGCCCTGTGCCGAGGGCTTCGGTCGGCGGTGCGGTTGTGGGTACGGGTGGTGACGCCGAGGTGGATCTTCCTGTGGGCGAGTCTCCGGCTGGCGGTGCGGGCGAGGGCGTGGATGTTGGCTTTGAGCCCGACTGTCCTGTGGGCGAGTCTCCGGCTGGCGGTGTGGTCGCGGATGTTGACGGTGACTCGGAGCTGGACCGGCTTGTGGCTGAGTCTCCGGCCGGCCTTGTGGCAGGGGACGTTGGTGTCCAGCTGGACCAGTCGGTGCCGGAGTCCTCGGCTGGCCGCGCGGCCGTAGACGTTGATGGTGACTTCGGGTTGGGTCGACCTGTGCCGGTGTCTTCGCCTGGCGGTGTCGTCGTGGGCGAAGGCGGTGACTCGGCTCTGGACCGGCCTGTGCCCGAGATTCCAACTGGACTTGCAGCAGCGGACGTTGGCGTCCAGCTGGGCCACCCTGCCTCGGCGTCCCAGGCGGACGGGGCGGTCGTAGACGCCGGCAGTGACTTCGAGTTGAGCCACCCCGCGTCGGGTTCCCCGGCCGGCGGCGTGGCCGTAGTAGCCAGTCGTGTTTCCGGGCTGGACCACCCCGTGTCGGCCTCTCCGGCTGGGGCCGTGTCTGTAGGCGTCGGCGCTGACTTCGCGTCGGAACCACCTTCCGTGCGGCCCGAACCCCCGACCATCCCCGGCGCGGTCCTCCCGCCCACCGGTCGCCCCAAGCCCCTGCACGACCCCGACCCCTACAGCACCCCGCCGTACGGCGAGCCGGGGCCCTGGGCGCTCGCGCCGCCTGTTCAGCACCCTGCGGTCACCTCTGCGCCCGGCGCGGCCCCACAGGCCCACACAGCAGCTCCTGGCACTCCCGTCCCGTACACCGCACCCGTGCCACCTGGCACTCCTGCACTGCCTTTCGTCGAGGCCGCGCCTCCAGGCACCCCCGCGCCCCCCGTCACGACCCCGGCGTCCTTTGCTCCCCCTGCACCGCCCTTCACCGACACCGCGCCCGGCGCCGACACCTCAGCCCCCGGCATCTCCGCACCCCTCGTTCCCCCCGCACCGCCCCTCTCCGACACCTCGACCACCGCCTCCCTCACTCCACCAGACCTCGCCCGCACCCCTGTCGTCCCGGACCAGGCCTCCACTCCCTCCCCGGACCAGGCACCCCCACCCACCAACCCCTGGCACCGCTACGACCCCTGGGCCACCCCCGCTCCCCTCCAACAGGCCGGCACCCCCACCCTCACCCCCGACCAGCACCGCACCCGCACCCGGAAGCTCCTCGCTGCCTCGGCGCTCGCCCTCGCTCTGATCTCCGGCGGTGTCGGTGGTGTCGTAGGGGCGCATCTGGAGCGGGACGGGATCGGTGGGGGCGTCGTGTTGCCGCAGGCCGGTAAGGAAGACGCTCAGCGGGTGCCGGGCAGTGTTGCCGGGATTGCCGCTCGGGCTCTGCCCAGTGTGGTGACTCTGCATGTGAGCGGGGACGAGGAGTCGGGGACCGGGACCGGGATCGTGTTGGACAGGCGGGGGCACATTCTCACCAACAACCATGTCGTCCGGCCCGCTGGTGGTGACGGGGCGATATCCGTCCGCTTCAGTGGGGGACAGACCGTCAAGGGCAAGGTCGTCGGGCGGGACACCGGGTACGACCTCGCCGTCGTGCAGGTGAGGGGGGTGCGGGGGCTGACGCCGATGCCGCTCGGGAATTCCGACAACGTGCGGGTGGGGGACCCTGTCGTCGCGATCGGCGCGCCCTTTGATCTCGACAACACCGTGACCTCCGGGATCATCAGCGCCAAGGAGCGGCCGATCACCGCCGGGGGTGAGTCGTCGGACGGGAGCGATGTGTCGTATGTCGACGCGTTGCAGACCGACGCGCCCATCAATCCCGGGAACTCCGGTGGGCCGTTGCTCGATGCTCAGGGGCGGCTGGTCGGGGTCAACTCGGCTATTCGGTCCGCCGATTACGGGGACGGGGGTGGAGGCGGGGACGGGGACGGGAGTGGGCAGGGCGGGTCCATCGGGCTCGGGTTCGCCATTCCTGTCAATCAGGCCAAGCTCGTCGCCGAGGAGCTGATCAACACCGGGAAGGCGACCCATCCCGTCATCGGCGTCACCCTCGACCTGGACTACGCCGGAGACGGAGCCCGTGTCGCCTCGAAGGGCGGCGACGGGCCCGCCGTCACCCCGGGAGGGGCCGGTGCCGAGGCGGGGCTCAAGGCCGGCGACGTCATCACCGAGGTCGACGGCGTGCGGGTTCACTCCGGTGACGAGCTCATCGTCAGGACGCGTGCTCATCGGCCCGGCGACCAGCTGCGGCTGACTCTGCGGCGGGGTGGCAAAGACATGACCTTGTCGCTCGTTCTGGGCTCGTCGACCGGCGATTGACAGAAACGTCACAGGTGAGAGGCCCGCGCCCCGTCCCACTAGGCAAACAACCCGGAAAACCGGTGGTGTACACCCACTCGTAGCCCCCGGGACAGTACCGGTCGGGTGGGATCGCCGGGTACCGTGGACCCGGCCCGGACCACGGAAGACCCGCACAGACCACCGAGGGCCGAGGACCGAGGACATCGCAAGGAGCTTCAGGTGTTCAATGACATAGGCCCGCTAGAGCTGGTGACGATCATTGTCCTCGCCGTGCTCGTCTTCGGTCCGGACAAGCTCCCGAAGGTCATCCAGGACGTCATGCGGACGATCCGGAAGATCCGAGAGTTCTCGGAGAGCGCCAAGGCGGACATCCGCGAGGAGCTGGGTCCGGAGTTCAAGGACTTCGACTTCGAGGACCTCAACCCCAAGACGTTCCTGCGCAAGCAGCTGGACAACGACGAACTGGGGCTCAAGGAGATCCGCAACGGCTTCGACCTGAAGAAGGAGATGGCCGAGGTCACGGAGGCGGTCCAGAGCGCGGACACCCCCTCCTCTTCCTCGTCGTCCCCTTCGTCGTCGTCCTCCGGCAGCGGTCGTCTCGACATGACCAAGAAGCCCGAGGACCCCGAGAAGGACGACCGCCCGCCCTTCGACGCGGACGCCACCTGAGTCGTACGGACGCCACCTGAGCCGTACGGGGACAGTCGTCCCGCGGCTTCCTACGTGACGCGTTTCATACCGCTCCAGCCCCTTCCGCGCCTCCGTACGGCCCGAACAGGGCCCCTGTGCGCCTCGCGCGCCGGGCGCTTTCCGGGCTGCCTCGCACGAGGTGGCTATGCTGCCGAGTTGTTGTGCGGACCGGGCGAGTCGCCCGAAGGGGGGCGGGCCGCCCCGGTCCGACGAGAACGAGGAGGCGTCCGGAGCATGGAGACGACGAGTCGGGTAGGCGCGCAGGCGCCGGCCGCGGAGGGTGGACAACCACTCCCCTCCGCCCGGCGCACGGTCGACGGCTACCTGCTGGCGCCCTTCCCGTGGTACGGCCTCGACGAGGCCTTCACGGGACCGCGCTGGCTGATGCAGGTGGGCATGGCGGCGGACGGAGCCGTCGAACACGGTTCGATCGGGCAGGGCGACGAGCCCTCCGTACGCAACGAAGGCACCGAGGACAAGGAGAAGTTCGCGGTCGTCGTCACCGTCGCGGGCAACCCCGCCCGGCGCACCGCCGACGGCACGGGCCTCCTGGAGGCCACCTCGGTGTCCTCCGCGGCCTGGCTCGCCGGTGTGGGGCTGCTGTCCTTCACCTGGCCCGGGCAGATGGACCACACTCTGCGCGACGACTGGCTGGAGCAGCAGACCGAGACGGCCTGGGTCCTGGCCGACGACCTCGCCGGCGACGACTGGTCGACCCTGTCCCTCCCCGTGGACGGCGTGCCGACGCCCTTCCACTACCGCGAGTCCGAGTTCGGCTGGGTCCTCGCCGGGTCGACCCAGGAGGGCGTCCACGTGGGGGCGTACGGCAGGGGCATGAGCGCGTACGGGCTCGGCTTCGCCATGATCAAGGACATCACGACCTACGCCGCCCAGTAGCGGTTACGACGATGGGGGCGCCGTCTCAGCGGACGGCGCCCCCATCGTCGTAGAGAAGTCCCTGTAGGACCTCGTAAGAAGATCCCTAGAACTTGTTCCTCGGGGTGATCCCCAGCGACATGCCCGAGAGGCCTCGCTGCCGGCCGCCCAGCTTCCCCGCGATCGCCCGCAGCGCCGCCCCCGCAGGGGAGTCCGGGTCCGTCAGGACGACCGGCTTGCCCTCGTCGCCGCCCTCGCGGAGGCGGACGTCGATCGGGATGCTGCCCAACACGGGGACGCTGGCGCCCGTCGTGCGGGTCAGGCCGTCCGCCACCGACTGGCCGCCGCCCGTGCCGAAGACGTCGACCATCTCGCCGCAGTGCGGGCAGGGCAGGCCCGCCATGTTCTCGACGACGCCGACGATCTTCTGGTGGGTCTGTACGGCGATGGAGCCGGCCCGCTCGGCGACCTCGGCCGCCGCCTGCTGAGGGGTCGTCACGACCAGGATCTCGGCGTTCGGGACGAGTTGGGCGACGGAGATCGCGATGTCGCCCGTGCCCGGGGGAAGGTCGAGGAGCAGGACGTCCAGGTCGCCCCAGTACACGTCCGCCAGGAACTGCTGGAGCGCCCGGTGCAGCATGGGGCCGCGCCACACCACCGGTGCGTTGCCCGGCGTGAACATGCCGATGGAGATGACCTTCACGCCGTGTGCCGACGGCGGCATGATCATGTTCTCGACCTGGGTGGGACGGCCGTCCGCGCCCAGCATGCGCGGCACGCTGTGGCCGTAGATGTCGGCGTCGACGACACCGACCTTCAGGCCGTCGGCGGCCATCGCGGCCGCGAGGTTCACCGTCACCGAGGACTTGCCGACGCCGCCCTTGCCGGAGGCGACCGCGTACACGCGCGTGAGGGAGCCGGGCTGCGCGAAGGGGACCTCGCGCTCGGTCTTGCCACCGCGCAGGGCGGTCGCGAGTTCCTTGCGCTGCTCGTCGCTCATCACGTCCAGGGTGACGTCGACACCGGTGACGCCCTCGACCCCCAGGACCGCATCCGTCACGCGCTGCGTGATCGTCTCGCGCATGGGGCAGCCGGAGACCGTCAGGTACACGGTCACCGCGACCGCTCCGTCCGCACCGATCTCCACCGACTTGACCATCCCCAACTCGGTGATGGGTCGGTTGATCTCGGGGTCGTTCACCGTCGACAGCGCTTCACGCACCGCGTCTTCCGTAGCCATGGGGTCGATGGTACGGCGCCGCGCGGGGCGCCCGGTAAGCCCGTCACCGGTCGTCTACGTCACGTCCGTGCGACCGTTCCGCCGGGAATACGACGTGTTTGTGGTGGCCGTTCTCGCGTGCCTCGCCGCGTTCCTCCAGCTCCTTCACCAGATCCTGGAGTTCGGAGCGGATCCAGTCCCGGGTCGCCACCTCGCCGAGGCCGATGCGCAGGGCGGCGATCTCGCGGGTCAGGTACTCGGTGTCGGCGATCGACCGCTCGTTCTGCTTGCGGTCCTGCTCCAGGTTGACCTTGTCGCGGTCGTCCTGCCGGTTCTGCGCGAGCAGGATCAGCGGGGCCGCGTACGAGGCCTGGAGCGACAGCATCAGCGTCAGGAAGATGAACGGGTAGTTGTCGAACCGCACGTCCCGCGGCGCGAAGATGTTCCACAGCACCCACGCGATGATGACGACCGTCATCCAGACGATGAACCGCCCGGTGCCCAGGAACCGCGCGATCCGCTCCGACAGCCGCCCGAAGGCCTCCGGGTCGTACTCGGGCAGGAACCGGCGCCGGGGCGAACGCGGCTGGTCGAGCCTGGCCCGGGGCCTGGTGGTGGCGGTCGCGCCCGCCGGTGTCCGCTCGCGCGTGGACTCGCGCTCAGGAGTCATGAGCCGCCACCTCCTCCGCCTCTGCCGATGCCTCTGTCGAAGCGTCCGCCGATGTCTCTTCCGATGTCTCTGGCTCTGCCTCGTTCTCGCGGTCGCCCTCGTTCCCGCCCTCGCCCTCGCTCTCGTCGAGGTGGAACTCGGTCTCCCGCCAGTCCTCCGGCAGCATGTGGTCCAGCACGTCGTCCACGGTCACCGCCCCGAGCAGCGACCCGGTCTCGTCGACCACGGGCGCCGCGACCATGTCGTACGTCGCGAAGAACCCGGCGATCAGCTGCAGTGACGCGTCCGGGTCGAGCGGTTGCAGGTCGTCGTCGATGATCGCGCTGACCAGGGTGTACGGCGGGTCGCGCAGCAGCCGCTGGAAGTGGACCGTGCCGAGGTACTTGCCGGTCGGGGTGTCGTCGGGCGGCCGGCAGACGTACACCTGGGCGGCGAGCGCGGGGGAGAGGTCGGCGCTGCGGACCCGGGCGAGCGCGTCGGCGACGGTCGCGTCGGGCCGTAGGACGATCGGCTCGGTCGTCATCAAACCGCCCGCGGTGTGTTCCTCGTACGACATCAGGCGGCGTACGTCGGCCGCTTCGGAGGGCTGCATCAGGTTCAGCAGGCGCTCCTTGTCGTCCTCGGGGAGTTCGGAGAGGAGGTCGGCCGCGTCGTCCGGGTCCATGGCCTCCAGGACGTCGGCCGCGCGCTCCTCCTTCAGCTTGCCGAGGATCTCGATCTGGTCGTCCTCCGGGAGCTCTTCGAGGACGTCGGCGAGGCGGTCGTCGTCGAGGGCGGCGGCGACCTCGGCCCGGCGCTTGGGGGAGAGATGGTGCAGGACGTTGGCCAGGTCTGCGGGGCGCAGCTGCTCGAAGGTGGCCAGGAGGCTCTCCGCGCCCTGTCCCTGCTCCTCAAGGGAGAAACCGGTGACGCTGGACCAGTCCACGGTCAGCGTCTCGCCCTTGGCCCTTCTGAAGGCTCCGCCGGTGCGGCCCTTCCGTACGAAGATGCGGTCGATCTCCCAGTCCCGGCGGGCGGGGAGATGCTGCACCGACAGGTCGAGGACGGTGACCTCCTCGTCGGTCTCGACGAGCGTGACGCGCCGGTCCAGGAGTTCGCCGAACACCAGCCGCTCGGTGGGCCGTTGCTCGAAGCGGCGGACGTTCAGCACGCCGGTCGTGATGACCTGGCCGGACTCGATGCCGGTGACGCGGGTCATCGGGAGGAAGATGCGGCGCCGGGTGGAGAGTTCGACGACGAGGCCGAGCAGCCGCGGGGGCCGCCGCCCCACGCGGAGCATGGCGACGAGGTCGCGGACGCGGCCCACCTGGTCGCCGTTCGGGTCGAAGACGGCGACACCGGAGAGGTGCGACACGAAGACTCGGGGAGCGCCGGCTGCCATGGCCGCACCTCCTTCTTTCTCTTCTGATTTGCCGATGGATTCCGTGGTTTCCGGATCTTCCGAAATGCCTGCTCGGACGGGCTTCAGGCTAGCCCGTCCCTATGTGATCCGCGCTGGTGGGCGGTCCGGACGGACTGGCTCCGCCGGCGTCTCGCGGCCCCGGTACGCTGCCGTACGCCATCGCCCCCCCCGCACGGAAGGCAACCCACCTGTGACTGCGATTCCCCAGGTCCGAAACCGTCGTGCGGCGCTGCTCGGCGCGGTCTGTGTCCTGACCCTGACGGGGTGCGGCGGCGGGGACCCGGACGCGGGGACCAACGGGGTCGGCAAGCTGGCCGCCGACAAGATCCAGTCCAGGTCCGTGACGGCCGCGGGCGCCGCCGACGCGGTACGGCTGTCGGGGACCGTCGTCACCAGCGGGCGGACGTACACGCTCGACATGCGGCTGAAGTCGGACGGCGGCAGCGGGTCGGTCACCTCGAAGGGGTCGACCTTCGGGCTGCTGCGGATCGGCGAGGAGCTGTACCTGAAGGCCGACGCGGACTTCTGGAACGGCAACGGGGACTCGGGCGTCGGCGACTCGCTGCACGGCAAGTACGTGAAGGTGCCGCAGGGCGATCCCTCGTACAAGAAGTTCAGTGGTTTCACGGACAAGGCCGTCCTCCTCTCCAGTCTGCTGACCCTGCACGGCTCACTCGCGACGGACGGACACCACGCGCAGAACGGCGTCCGCACGATCCGCATCACCGGCGACGACGGCTCCGGCGGCACCCTCGACGTCTCCCTGGAGGGCAAGCCGTATCCGCTCCGTCTGGTCCGCGCGGGCGGCGCGGGCACCCTGACCTTCTCGGACTGGGGCAAGAGCTTCGCCGTGACGGAGCCGGCCGACGGCGACACTGTCGACTACGGCAAGCAACTGCCTTCTTCCTGAGGGCGGTTACCGGCGTTTGCGTTTCTTCAGGAGCAGGCGCGGCAGGCCGGCCGGGATCGGTTGTCGGGTCGTCGCCGGGGTCGGCAGCGGGGGTTCCGCCAGCGAACCGTCCGGCAGGTCGGCCGTCGTTCCCGTCGGTTCCAGGCGCAGCACCCGGCACTCGCGGGACCAGCGGGCCGTCATCGCCTCGCCGTCGGGGGCGTTGAGGCGCTTGCCCTTCAGCTCGGCGACGGTCGCCGTCCAGGCCTCGGAGTCCGGGGCCAGTTCGACGACCTTCGCGGTCCACGAGACCAGTCGGCCGCCCTTGTCCTTGCTGCGGACGGTGACCTCGGCGGGGCCGCCGTCGGTCAGTCCCGGCAGCGGCTGTTCGCCCGGTCCGTCGCCGATCAGGCAGGCCGCGCCCTCGTGCCAGACGTGCCACAGGGCGCGGGCCGGGACGCCCGGACCGTTGACCCAGACGAGGCCGGACTTCTTCGTGGCCTCCTCGACGAGGGCCTGGTCGAGCAGCTCGCTGCTAGTCATGGCGCTCAGCCTATCCAGGCCGCTCACAGCCAGCCGTTGCGCTTCAGCGTGCGGTGGATCGCCAGGCAGACGGTCACGGTGAAGGCGAGCACCGCCGGATACCCGTACCGCGCGTGGAGTTCGGGCATGTGCTCGAAGTTCATGCCGTACACGCCCGTCACCATCGTCGGTACGGCGATGATCGCGGCCCAGGCGGTGATCTTCCGCATGTCCTCGTTCTGGGCGACGGACGCCTGCGCGAGGTTGGCTTGGAGGATCGAGTTGAGGAGTTCGTCGAAGCCGATGACCTGCTCGTGGACCCGGGCGAGGTGGTCGGCGACATCGCGGAAGTACTTCTGGATGTCCGGGTCGATCAGCCGCATCGGCCGCTCGCTCAGCAGCTGCATGGGACGCAGCAGCGGCGACACCGCGCGCTTGAACTCCAGTACCTCGCGCTTGAGTTGGTAGATCCGTGCCGAGTCGACACCGCGCGACACCCCGCCCTTGCGGCCCGGCGTGAACACCTCGGTCTCGACCTCGTCGATGTCGTCCTGCACCGCGTCCGCGACCGCGACATATCCGTCGACGACGTGGTCGGCGATCGAGTGCAGCACCGCCGAGGGGCCGCGCGCGAGCAGCTCGGGGTCGTCCTGCAGCCGGTGCCGCAGCGCCCGCAGCGAGCCCTGGCCGCCGTGCCGGACGGTGATGAAGAAGTCCCGCCCGGTGAAGCACATGACCTCGCCGGTCTCGACTACCTCGCTGTTGGCGGTGAGTTGGTCGTGCTCGACGTAGTGGATGGTCTTGAAGACGGTGAAGAGGGAGTCGTCGTAGCGCTCCAGCTTGGGTCGCTGGTGGGCCTGTACGGCGTCCTCGACGGCGAGCGGGTGGAGTCCGAACTCCCGGGCGATGACGGCGAATTCGGCCTCGGTGGGCTCGTGCAGGCCGATCCACACGAAGCCGCCGTCCCGGCGCACCAGACGCATCGCCTCGTGCGGGGTCAGCGGCTTGCCGGTGTCGATGCGGGCGCCGTCGCGGTACACGGCGCAGTCGACGACGGCCGAGGGGGTGCCGGGGTCGCGGGTCGTGTCGTACGCGCCGCCGTCCTTGCGCAGGGCGGGACGGGACGGGCGGACCACGGCACGCAGGTCGCGGATCATCGACATGGCGGGCTCCTTCGCGACGAGCAACGAAAGGCGCCGACGGACGGTTGGAACTGCCCGGAATGGGGACGTCCTGGGTACGGATGTTTGGCACGTCCACAAAGCGGGGAGCACCGCACCGTCGCGGTGGCGAACTTCGTTACTGATACAGGCACTGACTTCGGAACAGACAGATCGGTCGGATCGAACACACCGGACAGATCAGGCAGATCAGGAAAAAGAAACGAAGTGCTCTTCCGCGACGGTGAAGAAGTGCGAGAGGCGGCGGCAGCCGGCTGGAGGCTAGAAGCAGAGCCAGAGCGACGAGATCAGCGGCCGGAAGAGCGGGTGGTACTGCCAGGCCGACTTCGGTCCATTGCAGCCCCACCTCCTCCGGCCGGTCCCCCGTGGGGGAGTGTCGACGGCGTCGGGACGTGATCGCGACGCTTCTGCGTGCTGCCCGAACGACCGGCCAAGACTATCAGCCGACCGAACTGTCAAGGCGCTGCTTTGCCCGGTACTGACGAGTTCTATGCTCGCCGCATGGTTGATGTTCTTGCTCTGGTCGAGGCACGGTTGCGTACCGCGCTGGGCGATCCGGACGCCCGCGCCGCGGTCACCTTCCTCGGCACGGACCGCGTCGAGGTCCTGCGTTTCCAGGACGACAGCCAGGACGGGACCGTCGTCCGCTACGCCACCCTCGGCATGTCCGCGCAGCCGATGAGCGACCCCACGGCGACGCTCGCCGACCCGGTCGCGGGCCCGCGCGCCGAGCTGGTCCTCTCCGTCCGCGGCGGCCTCGCCGACACCGACAAGGTGCTACGGCCCCTTGCCGTTCTCGCCGCGTCCCCGCAGGTCGAGGGTGTGGTCGTGGCCCCCGGCGCCTCGCTCGACGTGGGCGAACCGCTGTGGCCCGGCGCTCCGTTCACCTCGGTACTGGTCGCCGAGCCGGGCGGTCTGGTCGAGGACCTGGAACTCGACGCGCCCCTCGACCCGGTGCGCTTCCTGCCGCTGCTCCCCATGACCCCGAACGAGGCCGCCTGGAAACGCGTCCACGGGGCGCAGGCCCTCCAAGAGCGCTGGTTGACGAACGGGACGGACCTACGGGATCCCTCCCGTAAATCCGTCCCGCTCGACTGACACCGGAGTGAGCAAGCTCACCAACGGCGGCCGGGAATCGGCTAGTTGGCGAACACCGCGACACCGTCCTCCACCGCGTGCCTCGGCTCCAGCTCCTCGGCCTCGTGCGTGAGCGCGTTCCGTCGTACGAGGACCACCAGCGCGCCCAGCGCCGCGGTGACCGCCGCGACCACGAACGGGATGTGGATGTTGCTCCACCCCTCGATCTTCGGCGCGAAGAACGGCGCGGCAGCGGCGGCGAACCAGCGGACGAAGTTGTAGCCCGCGCTCGCCACCGGGCGCGGCGCGTCCGAGACGCCGAGCGCCAGTTCGGTGTAGACGGTGTTGTTCACGCCGATGAAGGCGCCGGACAGGATCGTGCAGACGACGGCGGTGGTGTGGCTGCCGTAGCCGAGGACCAGGACGTCGACGGCGAGCAGCACGAGTGAACCGCCGAGCACCTTCAGGGAGCCGAACCGGGCCTGGAGGCGCGGGGCGACGAAGACCGAGAAGACGGCGAGCAGGACGCCCCAGGCGAAGAACACGGCACCGGACTTGTACGGGGTCATGTTCAGCACGAACGGGGTGAAGGCCAGCACGGTGAAGAACGTGTAGTTGTAGAAGAAGGACGAGACGGCCGCGGAGGCCAGACCGCCGTGGCCGAGGGCCTTGAGCGGGTCGAGCAGTGAGGTCTTCTGGGCCGGCTTCGGCTGTTCCTTCAGGAACACCGTGATGCAGAGGAAGCCGATCGCCATCAGGAACGCGGTGCCGAAGAAGGGGTAGCGCCAGCTCTGGTTGCCCAGCAGGGCGCCGAGCAGCGGGCCGCAGGCCATGCCCAGCCCGAGGGCGGACTCGTAGAGCAGGATCGCCGCGGCGCTGCCGCCGGCCGCCGCGCCGACGATGACGGCGAGGGCCGTGGACACGAAGAGCGCGTTGCCGAGACCCCAGCCGGCCCGGAAGCCGACGAGTTCGCCGACCGAGCCGGAGGTGCCGGCGAGACCGGCGAAGACCACGACGAGGGCGAGGCCGAGCAGCAGGGTCTTCTTGCCGCCGATGCGGCTGGAGACGAAGCCGGTCACCAGCATCGCGATGGCGGTGATCAGGAAGTACGAGGTGAAGAGCAGAGAGACCTGGCTCGCCGTGGCGTCCAGGCCCTTGGCGATCGACGGCAGGATCGGGTCGACGAGTCCGATGCCCATGAAGGCGACGACCGAGGCGCCGGCGGTGGCCCAGACCGCCTTGGGCTGCCGCAGGATGCTGCCCGAGCCGGTGTCGGCTCCCTTGTCGAAGGGGTCGTCCATGCTTCCTCCCAAGTAGTTGGTATATGCACATAGTAAGTTAGGTAAGGTAATGAATGCAAGCTACATCTAGTTAGGGGTCGGCTTCCGTCCGGTTTCGCTCCGTGAGTGGCCCGGCCGGACGGGTGATCGTCCTTGACGTGCGCGGGTGAGGGTAGGACCGTGGGGCCCTATGAGGGGCGAACCCAGTTGCCCGAAGTGTGGTGGCCGGGTCAGGGCTCCCGGACTCTTCGCCGATTCCTGGCAGTGCGATCTCCACGGGACGGTGCATCCGCTGCAGCCCGTGATCCCGCCCAGCGTCGAGGCGCTCAGTGTGGTGGTGCACCGGACGAAGGTGCCGGTGTGGATGCCGTGGCCGTTGCCGGTCGGATGGCTGTTCACCGGCGTGGCCTGTGCGGGGGACGACCGTAGTGGGGGGCGGGCTACGGCGGTCGCGTGTTCCGGGCCGGGGCCGCTCGGGGGCATCGGGGAGTTGATCCTTGTCGCCGAGGAGCTGGGGGTCGGTCTCGGGGCGCGGTATGCGGGGATCGACGGGCCGGATCCTGGGCCCTACATGAACGTCGAGAAGCCTGCGCAGACGAAGTTGTTGGCTGCGGGGCGGCCTACGCCGTTGTGGCACGTCTCCACGGCGCCGGATGATCGGGCCGTTTTCGCCGGGGAGGCGTTGGGGTTGTGGCTGTGGGCCGTTGTGTGGCCCGAGCAGTCGGGGTTGTTGATGTATGACGAGCTGGTGTTGACGGATTTGCGGGATGCGGGGGCCGAGGTTGATCTCGTGCCGTGTGGGGCGTTGTCGCCGCGCTTGCTGGAGCCGTAGCGCCTGAGGGGGGTGCCTCGCTCGGTTGTGGGGCGGGTGCGGGCTCGTTGTGGCTGGTCGCGCAGTTCCCCGCGCCCCTTGGTTGGCTGCCCTGAGCGGTGTTCATGAGGGGCCCGGGGTTGCCGTTACCCTTGAGTGGTCCCTTTTCGTATCGTCACCGTCTGGAGTCTGCGCGTGCGTATCGATCTGCACACCCACTCCACGGCCTCGGACGGGACGGACTCGCCCGCTGAGCTGGTGCGGAATGCCGGTGCTGCTGGGCTGGACGTTGTCGCGCTGACCGATCACGACACCAGTCGTGGGTATGCGGAGGCGATCGAGGCGCTGCCCTCGGGGCTCACTCTTGTCACCGGGGCCGAGATGTCCTGTCGGATCGACGGGGTGTCCATGCATCTGCTGGCCTACCTCTTCGACCCGGAGGAGCCTGCTCTGCTCGCCGAGCGGGAGCTGGTTCGGGACGATCGGGTGCCTCGGGCCCGGGCCATGGTGGGGCGGCTTCAGGAACTGGGTGTGCCGGTGACCTGGGAGCAGGTCGCCCGGATCGCCGGGGAAGGGTCCGTCGGGCGGCCTCATGTGGCCACCGCGTTGGTCGAGTCGGGTGTTGTGCCCACGGTGAACGACGCGTTCACCGGGGAGTGGCTCGCCGACGGTGGGCGCGCTCATGTGGCCAAGCACGAGACCGATCCGTTCGAGGCGATTCGGCTGGTGAAGGCTGCGGGGGGTGTGACCGTGTTCGCGCACCCGGGTGCCAGCAAGCGCGGGCACACCGTGCCCGAGGCCGCCATCGCCGAGATGGCCGCTGCCGGGCTCGACGGTATCGAGGTCGAGCACATGGACCACGACGCCGAGACTCGGGTGCGGTTGCGGGGGCTCGCCAAGGAACTCGGGCTGCTCGCCACCGGGTCCAGTGACTATCACGGGAGCCGGAAGAGCGTGCAGCTCGGGGAGTACACGACCGATCCCGAGGTGTACGGCGAGATCACGCGGCGCGCCACCGGGGCGTTCCCGGTGCCGGGGGCCGGCGGAGTCTGACGCCCGCCGCCGTCCGTTCGTCCCCGTTCACTCTCACCTGCAAGGCTCGTGGCTCACCCATGTTCGACGTCGCCGTCTTCGGCTCCCTCTTCCTGACCCTTTTTGTCATCATGGATCCCCCTGGGATCACCCCGATCTTCCTCGCGCTGACCGCCGGACGACCGTCCAAGGTGCAGAAGCGCATGGCCTTCCAGGCCGTGTGTGTCGCCGGTGGTGTCATCACCGTCTTCGGGCTGCTCGGGCATCAGATCCTCGACTATCTGCACGTCTCCGTGCCCGCGCTGATGATCGCGGGCGGGCTGCTGCTCCTGCTCATCGCGCTCGACCTGCTCACCGGCAAGACCGACGAGCCCAAGCAGACCAAGGACGTCAACGTCGCCCTCGTGCCGCTGGGCATGCCGCTGCTCGCCGGGCCGGGTGCGATCGTGTCCGTCATCCTCGCCGTGCAGAGGGCCGACAGCGCGGCCACGCAGGTGTCGGTGTGGACGGCGATCCTCGCCATCCATGTCGTGCTGTGGCTGGTGATGCGGTACTCGCTGCTGATCATCCGGGTCATCAAGGACGGCGGGGTGGTGCTGGTGACGCGGCTCGCCGGGATGATGCTCTCCGCCATCGCCGTGCAGCAGATCATCAACGGGATCACCCAGGTGATCCGGACGAGCTGAGCGGGGCCGGAAACGCGGAAACCCCGCACGGCGTCGGTGCCGTGCGGGGCTCTGAAGTGTGGTCGCGATCCGCGTCGGGGTCGCGGGCTCTGTCGTAGGTATTACGTCGTCGGTGTTACGTCGTAGGTAGTGCGCGGCCTCGGTGTTACGAGGCCTTGGTCTCGGCGGGACGGATCCACAGGCGCTGTCCGATGGCGGCGGCCTGTTGCACGATCCGATTGACGGAGGCGGCGTCCACGACGGTGCTGTCCACGGTGGTGCCGTCGACCTCGTCGAGACGCATGATTTCGAAGCGCATGGGCTTCTCCCTTCGTCTGGTCATCCTCCTGAGGAGAACTACTTGGTTACGTATGTAGTCAACGGGATGCGTGTTACAAACATTCCCTACGCTAAGGAAATTTTTCGCACGCCTAATTACTGACCGGTAAGAGATCGACGCGAGACTGACCGGGACCGGTTGTGTTCGCAGCGTGACCGCCGGGACAATGGAGGCGATGAACGACGACCTCGCGGCCCTCAGCGCCCGCATCGACCGCACGAACGAGCTGCTGCAGCGCATGCTCGCCGAAGTGGCGAAGACGCCCTCGACGCATGCGATCTTCGTCGACGCCGGGTATTTGTATGCAGCCGCGGGCCGGCTCGTCTCCGGGACCGAGGACCGACGCACCTTCGACCTCGACGCCGAGGGCCTCATCGAGGCGCTCATCGACAAGGCCCGCACGATCTTCGCGGACAGCCGGCTGCTGCGGGTCTACTGGTACGACGGTGCCCGGCGGCGCATCCACACCTCCGAGCAGCAGGCCATCGCCGAACTCCCGGACGTCAAGGTGCGGTTGGGCAATCTGAACGCCAACAACCAGCAGAAGGGCGTCGATTCACTCATCCGCTCCGACCTGGAGTCCCTCGCCCGGCACCGCGCCATCAGCGACGCGGCCCTCATCGGCGGCGACGAGGACCTGGTCTCGGCGGTCGAGGCGGCCCAAGGGTACGGCGCCCGCGTCCACTTGTGGGGCATCGAGGCGCCGGAGGGACGTAACCAGGCGGAGCCGCTCCTCTGGGAGGTCGACAGTCAGCGCACCTTCGACCTCGACTTCTTCAAGCCGTACGTCTCCCGGCGCGCGTCCGCCGTCTACGAGGCCGCCGCCACCCGGCCCACCCGCGACGACGTCCGTTTCGTGGGCGCGCAGATCGCGGCGAAGTGGCTCGCGGCGCGGGGGAGGGAAGCGCTGGTGGAGCTGCTGCCCGGGCATCCGTATCTGCCGGGGTCCGTCGACCAGGACCTGCTGGTCGAGGCGGAGGGGCTGCTGCAGTACTCGCTGCGCGGGCAGGCCGATCTGCGGCGGGCGCTGCGGGACGGGTTCTGGGAGCACCTGCAGACGCAGTACTGATATTCAGGGGGCCGTGCTGTCCCAGAAGTCGGCGATGGCCTGTGCCGTCGCGGCCGGCTGGTCCGTGTTCGGTGAGTGCTCGGCCCGCGCGATGACCGTCCGCCGCGCCTTCAGCCGTACGGCCATGTCGTCCAGGAGCGGCACCGGCCAGGTGTCGTCGCGCGAGCCCGACAGGACATGGACGGGGAGCGGGACTGCGGCCAGTTCGGCTACGCGGTCCGGTTCCACGCACAACTGCCGTCCGGTGGCCAGGAGTTGGGCCGGCTTGGTGCCCAGCCAGCGGCGGCGCAGGTCGGCCCGGTCGTCGAGACCCTCGTCCAGCGCACCGCCGGTCTCGGTCTCCTCCGGTGCGTCCATCGCCTGGATCGCGTCCCACACCTCGGCCATCGACATCACGGCGAGCGCGTCCCGCAACAGCTTCACGCGCTGCTGCTGGGAGGCCGAGATCTCCGCCGGCCCCGACGACATCAGCGTCAACGACACGAACGGCGTGGGATCGAGGAGTACGGCCGCCCGCGCGATGTGCCCGCCGAAGGAGTGCCCGAGCAGGTGCACCGGCGCGCCCACGGTCTCGGCCAGCGCGAGCACGTCCAGTGCCAACTCGTCCTGGGTGTAAGGGGATTCGTCGTCCGCGGGGCCGTCCGTCTCGTACTGGCCCCGCCCGTCCACGGCCACGGTCCGGTACCCGCGCGCCCCGAACGCCTCGTGCAGCGGGTTGAAGTCCTCCTTGCTCCCGGTGAACCCCGGCAGCAAGAGCGCGACCCCCTTCGGCTCGACACCGTCACCCGCGGGCGAGTCCACGACGGCGAACTCACCGCGAGCGGTCCGCAGGGGGTACGCGCGAGCGCCGGGGGGCGGGGTGAAGGAGGGGGGCCTACTCATGGGTAGAGGTTAACCGGCAAGCCGGAGCGGGAGGGGGACGGGAGGGTGTGACCGGGGTAACGGGCTGGTGGAACGCCGATGGCCCGACCCACGTGAAGTGGACCGGGCCATCGGCGTCACTGAGCTGGTCAGGCCTCGGTGGCCTCAACTGCCGCCGTCGCCGCGGTCTTGCGCGGGCGGCGCACCCTCGGCTTCGCCTCGGGCGCCTCCGCCGTCTCGGTCACGACCGGGGCCTCGGCGGCCTTGCGGGTCGTACGACGACGCGGCTTGACCTCCGCCTCCTCGGCCAGCTGCGCCGGGATCTCGGCGGTGGCGGCCGTCTTGCGGGCCCGACGGGGCTTGGCCTCGACAGCCTCGGCCGTGTCGACAGCGGCGACCGCCGCCTTACGGGTCCGACGCGGCTTGGCCTCGGCGACGACCTCCGCAGGTGCCTCAACGGCAACGGCAGCGGCCGTCTTACGGGTGCGGCGCGGCTTGCTCTCGACAGCCTCGACCGTGTCCACGGCGGCCTCGGCGGCGACCGCGGCCTTACGGGTGCGGCGCGGCTTGGCCTCGGCGACCTCCACCGGTGCCTCTACGGCAACAGCGGCGGCCGTCTTGCGCGTACGGCGCGGCTTCGCCTCGACGGCCTCGGCGGTGTCCACGGCGACGACCTCGGCCGGAGCCGCGGTCTTCCGGGTCCGCCGCGGCTTGGTCTCCGCCACGACCGGCGTCTCCACGGCCTCCACCACCGGCTCCGCGACCTTGCGGGTACGGCGCCGGGGCGTGGCCGCCACGGCGTCGCCCTGCTCCTCGACCACCTGCGCGGGGATGTCGGCGACGGCCTTGCGGGTCGCGGTACGGCGACGCGGCTTGGCCTCCTCGACGGCCTCGACCGTGTCGACGGCCTCGACCGCCTCGACCGGAGCCGCGGTCTTCCGCGCCCGGGTCCGACGCGGCTTGGCCTCGACGGCCTCGGCCGTGTCGACCACGGCCACGGCGGCGGATTCGGCAACAGCGGGGGTCGCGACCTCGACCGGCTCCGCGGCCTGTACGGCCTTGCGGGTCCGGCGGCGCGGCTTGGTCTCCTCGACCGGAGCCTCGACCACGGGGGCCTCGACCACCGGGGTCACTGCCGCGGTCTCGACCGCGGGCTCCGCCGACTTCCGCGTACGCCGACGGCGCGACGTCGTCGGGGCGTCCAGGGCCGAACCCTCAGCCGTGGCTACGGCGCTCTCCGCGACCTCGGACACGGGCGTGACGGGCGTGGAGGTGACTGTCGTGGCCGGCAGCTGCTCTCCCGTCGCTCCGTTGCGGTTGCGGCGACGGCGGCGCGGCGTGCGGGTCGCGGTGTCCTCGGAGGCGGCCACCGCCGTCTCCTCCGGAGAGGACGACGGCACGGCCGTAGCCGCCGAAATCCCTTCCATCGGGGTGCCGTTGCGGGTACGACGGCGGCGGCGCGGGGTGCGCGCCGCGCGCTCGGTGTCGGCGGGACGGGACTCGTCGCGGCTGTTGTCACGGCCGCTGTCGCGACCGCCCCGGCCGGCGTCGCGACCGCTGTCACGGCCACCACGACCGCCATCGCGACCGCCCCGGCCACGCGGGCCGCCGCGACCGCCGGTCTCGCCGAGGTCCTCGACCTCCTCCGCGGCCAGCCCGGCGCGGGTGCGCTCCGAGCGGGGCAGGACACCCTTGGTGCCCGCGGGGATGTTCATTTCCTCGAAGAAGTGCGGGGACGTGGAGTACGTCTCCGGCGGGTTCGGGAAACCGAGGTCCAGCGCCTTGTTGATGAGCTGCCAGCGCGGGATGTCGTCCCAGTCGACGAGGGTGACCGCGATGCCCTTGGCGCCCGCGCGGCCGGTGCGGCCGATGCGGTGCAGGTAGGTCTTCTCGTCCTCGGGGGACTGGTAGTTGATGACGTGCGTGACGCCCTCGACGTCGATACCGCGGGCGGCGACGTCGGTGCAGACGAGCACGTCCACCTTGCCGTTGCGGAACGCGCGCAGCGCCTGCTCGCGGGCGCCCTGGCCGAGGTCGCCGTGGACCGCGCCGGAGGCGAAACCGCGCTGCTGGAGCTGGTCGGCGAGGTCGGCCGCCGTGCGCTTCGTACGGCAGAAGACCATGACCGGGCCCCGGCCCTCGGCCTGCAGGATGCGGGCGACGAGCTCGGGCTTGTCCATGTTGTGCGCGCGGTAGATGAACTGCTTGGTGTTCGCGACCGTCGCGCCCTCGTCGTCCGGCGAGGTGGCGCGGATGTGCGTGGGCTGCGTCATGTAGCGGCGCGCGAGACCGATGACGGCGCCCGGCATGGTCGCCGAGAACAGCATCGTCTGACGCTTGGCCGGCAGGAAGTTGATGATCTTCTCGACGTCGGGCAGGAAGCCCAGGTCGAGCATCTCGTCGGCCTCGTCCAGGACGAGCGACCGGATGTGCTTGAGGTCGAGCTTCTTCTGGCCCGCGAGGTCGAGCAGTCGGCCCGGGGTGCCGACGATGACGTCGACGCCCTTGCGGAGCGCCTCGACCTGCGGCTCGTAGGCCCGGCCGCCGTAGATGGCGAGGACGCGTACGTTGCGCACCTTGCCCGCGGTCAGCAGGTCGTTCGTGACCTGCGTGCACAGCTCGCGCGTGGGGACCACGACGAGCGCCTGCGGGGCGTCGGTCAGCTGCTCGGGCTTGGCCCGGCCCGCCTCGACGTCGGCGGGGACGGTGACGCGCTCCAGGAGCGGGAGGCCGAAGCCCAGCGTCTTGCCGGTGCCGGTCTTGGCCTGGCCGATGACGTCCGTGCCGGAAAGGGCTACGGGGAGCGTCATCTCCTGGATCGGGAAGGGGGAGACGATACCGACGGCCTCAAGGGCCTCAGCGGTCTCGGGAAGGATTCCGAGCTCTCGGAAAGTAGTCAGGGTGCTGCCTCTTCTGTGTGCGCGGTGCGAGGCGAGCGCGGGGGTCGTGTCAGGACCGTGCCGGGACGTCGGCTGCCTTACGGACAACCCGCGAGGGCAAGCCGTACTGCACGGGACCACTGCCGACGCTCTAGCGCTCGAACCGCTGAGGGTCCCCCTCCGAACGACGTACGCAACATGCCGTACGGGCGAGGAGGGCTGTCGGGTCGGAGCCGATCGGGCCACCGACCGGGCATCCTCATTCGTGCGGCCCGGCGAATACTCGGCGGGCGCATTACCACCATACCCCGGAATCACGCACATGCGTTGGCCGATTTGGTCACGTTGTCGTCGTCACACTGATTGACCAGGGACTTCCGCCGTGCTGTGAGCGGGCTATTGTGCGCTTCATGACGACCGCTGACAACGCCTCCGACGCACCCGCCGAACCCACCGGAGTCGCCGCCCAGGACTGGGCCACGGCCTCCGTCGACCCGCGGTACCGCAACGCGGTCGTAGACCTGCTCGGCGCGCTCGCGTACGGCGAGCTGGCGGCGTTCGAGCGGCTCGCGGAGGACGCCAAGCTGGCGCCGACGCTCTCGGACAAGGCGGAGCTGGCGAAGATGGCGTCGGCCGAGTTCCACCACTTCGAGCAGCTCAGGGACCGGCTCACGGAGATCGGCGCCGAACCGACCGAGGCGATGCAGCCGTTCGTCGCCGCACTCGACGGCTTCCACAAGCAGACGGCGCCCTCGGACTGGCTGGAGGGCCTCGTCAAGGCCTACGTAGGCGACTCGATCGCCAGCGACTTCTACCGCGAGGTCGCCGCCCGCCTCGACAAGGACTCCCGCCTGCTGGTGCTCGGGGTGCTCGACGACACCGGGCACGCCAGTTTCGCGGTGGAGAAGGTACGCGCGGCGATCGACGCGGAACCGCGCGTGGGGGGCCGACTCGCCCTGTGGGCACGGCGGTTGATGGGTGAGGCGCTGTCGCAGTCCCAGCGGGTGGTCGCCGACCGGGACGCGCTGTCGACGATGCTCGTGGGTGGTGTGGCGGACGGCTTCGACCTCGCGGAGGTGGGCCGGATGTTCTCCCGGATCACCGAGGCGCACACCAAGCGGATGGCGGCCCTGGGGCTCGCCGCCTAGTCCAGGTCACGCGGGGGCGGATCGTCCCCGGAGCCGTCGCGAGGGTCGAAGGAGCAGCGAGAGCGAGGCCGCCGAGACGACCGCCGCGCCGAGCAGGCTCGCGAGTCCGGTGCCGGGGCCCAGCGCGCTGTGGGTGACGAAGTCACCGAAGAGGGCTCCGGCGACACCCGTGGAGAACACCAGGGGGCGGGTCGGCAGACGGTGTGCGAGCCGGTGCGTGGCGGCCCATGCGAGCAGCACACCCAGCACAGCGGAGCCGAGCGCTTCCAGGATCATCACGGGGGTCCCTCCCACGGCCGTCGTCGTTGTGCGGTCGTAGCCGGTCATACCCGTGACCTGCGGAATGCAATCCTCCCCTGTGGGTGACTTGTGCTCCATCTGTGGTGGAAACGCGAGGGGGCCCGGTGACCTCCGCGGTCACCGGGCCCCCTCGTGCGTTCGCGACTACAGCGCGCCGAAGCCCACCTTGCGCGGGGCCGCCTCGCCGAGCTCGACATACGCGAGCCGGTCGGCGGGGACGAGGACCTTGCGGCCGTGCTCGTCCACGAGGCTCAGCAGCGGAGCCTTCCCGGTCAGCGCCTCGGCCACGGCCTGCTCGACCTCCTCGGCGCTCTGACCGGTCTCCAGAACGATCTCGCGAGGCGTGTGCAGCACGCCGATCTTGACCTCCACGGCTATGTCCCTCCGACGGTCAGCAAAGTGCGCGATCTTCCGCGCTGTACGCAGCACACATTAGCCCGGCGAGGGGACGTAGATGTTCCGCGCCGGAACGCCAAGAGCGAACAGCCCACGGGAACAAACGACCGTCAGTGGTGCTGTTCGCTGCCGTGCAGCGGGAAACCGGCGATGCCGCGCCACGCCAGCGAGGCCAGCAGCTGGACCGCCTGGTCGCGCGGGACGCTGCGGTCGCTGTGCAACCAGGAGCGGGCGACGACCTGGGCGAGACCGCCCAGCCCCGAGGCCAGCAGCATCGACTCGTCCCGCGACAGGCCGGTGTCCTCGGCGATGACCTCGCAGATCGCCTCGGCGCACTCGTTCGTCACCTTGTCGACGCGCTCGCGCACGGCGGGCTCGTTCGTCAGGTCCGACTCGAAGACCAGCCGGAAGGCGCCGCCGTCGTCCTCGACGTAGGCGAAGTACGCGTCCATGGTCGCCCGGACGCGCTGCTTGTTGTCCGACGTCGACGCGAGCGCGGTGCGCACCGCCTGGATCAGCGACTCGCAGTGCTGGTCGAGGAGGGCGAGGTAGAGGTCGAGCTTGCCCGGGAAGTGCTGGTAGAGCACCGGCTTGCTGACGCCGGCGCGCTCGGCGATGTCGTCCATCGCGGCCGCGTGGTAGCCCTGCGCGACGAAGACCTCCTGGGCGGCGCCCAGCAGCTGGTTCCGTCGGGCACGGCGCGGCAGGCGGGTGCCCCGCGGGCGCGCCGCCTCTGTCTGCTCGATGGCTGTCACGCCGCCTCCCAAATGTCGTCCTCATGCGGTGAGCGCCGCGCCGCCATCGTACTTTTCGGTAACCGTGGTGTGCGCGGTGCGAGCGCAGAATTTCACGTACCGGACGATGGTGAAAGCGGCGCGAATGCCCCTAGAAGGGGATGTAGAGGTCGCGGGCGGTCGGAGGTTAAGTGGCTTCTTCTTACTGAAGGGGCTCGGTCCGCCTGCTGAAGGGGCCGGTCGGTGTCACCGGTAGTCGTCTTCGTCGAGGGCGACGACGCGGGCCTGTTCGACCACGTCGGCCTCGTTGGCTTTGGCCGGGTCGACGTCGGTCGGTTGTTCGTCGGCGGTGTCGTCCTCGGGGGCTTCTACGTCGAACGGGGTGTCGCTCTCGTCCTCGAAGGTCTCCGGATCGCTGGGGTCGACGGTCATGGCGGACTCCCTTCCTGGTACGTCCTGAGCCTAGGAGACTGTGGGCAGGGGTGCCATGGCGGACGCCGTGGGGCTGTCGTAGGTGGTTGCCGTAGGGCTTGTGACGGCGAACACACGAGCTACTGCGTGATCGTCTCGTAACATTGCCGCATGTCTTCGACAGAGCTGCCTTCCGTGTCGGCCGCCACCAGCGTGCTCCCCAAGGTGGCGCCCGTCAGGGTCGGCGAGGGGGAGCGGCTCAGGTCGGTCGGGCTGCCGGGGATCACCCTGACGGTGCGGTCGAGAGATGCGGTGCGCGAAGGACTGCCGCCGGCGCTGTACGTCCACGGGCTCGGCGGTTCCTCGCAGAACTGGTCGCAGCTCATGGCCGAGCTCGACGGCCTGGTCGACAGCGAAGCCCTGGACCTGCCGGGCTTCGGCGACTCCCCGCCACCGGACGACGGCGACTACTCCGTCACCGGGCACGCGCGCGCGGTCATCCGTTACCTCGACGCGGCCGGGCGCGGCCCGGTGCACCTCTTCGGCAACTCACTCGGCGGCGCGATCACCACGCGCGTGGCGGCGGTGCGCCCGGACCTCGTCCGCACGCTCACGCTGATCTCCCCGGCCCTGCCGGAGATCCGCGTCCAGCGCTCGGCGGTACCGACCGCGCTGCTGGGCCTCCCGGGGGTCGCGTCCCTGTTCACCCGCATCAGCAGGGAGTGGACAGCCGAACAGCGCGTCCGCGGTGTCCTCGGCCTCTGCTACGGCGATCCCGGCCAGGTGACCCCGGAGGCGTTCCGGTACGCGGTCGAGGAGCTTGAGCGACGACTCCAACTCCCGTACTTCTGGGACGCGATGGCCCGTTCCTCCCGGGGCATCGTCAACGCGTACACCCTGGGCGGCCAACACGGCCTCTGGCGCCAGGCCGAACGCGTCCTCGCCCCCACCCTCCTCGTCTACGGCGGCCGCGACCAACTCGTCGGCTACCGCATGGCCCAGCGAGCGGCCCGCACCTTCCGCGACTCCCGCCTGCTGTCCCTCCCGGACGCGGGGCACGTCGCGATGATGGAGTACCCGGAGTCGGTGGCGGCGGCGTTCCGTGAACTCCTGGCGGATGCGGGGGAGTTGGGAGAGGCCGGGAAGCCGGGGAAGCGGGGAGAGCCGACGGGATCCGGTGCGGGTGCGGATGCCGCGCGGGGACGTCGTGCTGTCGAAGCGGACGGTTTCGGCCGAGGTGGCGTGAGCGGTGCGCGGGGGTCCCGGGGCGGCGGTTCAGTGAGTACGGTGAGTGATGCCGGCGGCGCGGGAACGGGCGCGGGGTCCGGATCCGGTGCCGGGCACGATGGCAACGACGATACGAACGCGGGGAGTTGAGGGGGCGACGTGGGACGCCATAGTCGCCGTAGGTCCCCTGCGAAGGGTGACTCCGCGGACGTAGGCAGCGGTGGGGCGGGGAAGGGCGGAGCGGGCGCGCAGGGGGCTTCTCGGGAGGCTCAGGGGGCGCAGCGGGGGCAGGGGCAGGGGGGTCAGCCTGGTTCTGCTGGTTCTGGTCCTGGGTCCGGATTTGGGTCTGCGGCTGGGGCTGTACCTGGCCGACAGCAGCCTTCTGGGAGCGGGAATCCGGGGTACGGGGCGTCGAGCCTGCCGGACGGGACGGCGGCTCGTGGGATGCCGGGTCCGGGGATGGTCGACGGCACGGGTGCGCGGGGAGGTCCGTGGGCTCAGGGTGGGCCGACTGCTCAACCTGCTCAAAGGGGGCCGCGTCCTCAGGGCGGGTCTCCCGCGCAGGGCGTACCGGGTTTCGCCGGTGGGACTCCGGGTCATGGAGTGCCGCCCTTCCAAGGGGCGCCGCCTGCGCAGGGTGTACCGCGTTCCGCGGACGGGACTCCCGCTCACGGAGTGCCGCGCTTCCAAGGCCAGCCTTCCGCTCAAGGTGGGCCGCGTCCCCCGGAGGGGATTCCCGCTCACGGAGTACCGCGCTACCAGGGGCAGCCGCCCGCTCAAGGTGGGCCGCGTCTTCCTGATGGGACCCCGGCTCACGGGTCGCCGCGTTTCTTCGGTGGTGGTTCTGCGGCTGGAGGGACCCGTCTCCCTGATGGCACTCCCGCGCGTGGGGTCCCGCGTTTGCCGGACGGCTGGTCCGCGCAGGGGGCGCCGGGTTCCGCTGACGGCACTCCGGGGCACGGCGTTCCCCGGCTTCCGGACGGGACGCCGGCCCATGGATTTCCCCGGTTGGCCGATGGCACTCCGGCTCATGGTTTTCCGAGGCTTCCCGATGGCACACCGGCTCGTGGTGTTCCGCGTGCGCCGGACGGCACCTCCGCGCAGGGCACTCCCCGTTTTCCCGACGGCACTCCGGCCCATGGGTTTCCGAGGCTGCCCGATGGCACTCCCGCGCGCGGGATCCCTCGCTCGCCGGATGGCACCTCACGCGCGCGTTCCGGCCATCCTGAGCAGCCTGAATCCGGGGGTGCCTGGGGTGAGTTGAGAGGGCGGAGCGGGGTGGGGCCCGGTGAGCAGCGCGGGCCACTCGGCGCTTCTCAAAGCCCGACCACCGCACCCGGTACGCCAGGCGCGTCCGGTGTACCCCAGAGCCCCGTCGCCGGTACGCCCTCCGCTCCGGGCCCGGGGCTCCCCATCCCCCGGCAGCGCCAGGCCCCTCAAGCCGGTTCCCGGCGAGGCGGGCACGCCGGTCGTAGTCCCCGGCAGGACTACGTCGACGCCTTCGAAGCGGACGCGGACGGCGACGACGTCTTCGCGCCCCGGACCGGCGTCGCGACCCACCCCTCCGACCCGTACGGCTCCGTCACCACCTGGACCCCCGAGAGCGACGCCGACGACGCGCCCCCTGCCGACCTCGACTCCGCGTCCGCGCCCGGCAAGGGCCGTAAGGGACGGACGTACACCGGTATCGCGGCCGCCGCCGTCACCACCGTGCTGGCTGTCATCGTGGCCGGGCAGGTGGCCAAGGACGGGGACGGGGACGGTGACGGGACGCGGTCGCAGGCGGCCGCTGATCGGGCCCGGGATGCCAGAGAGGCGGCCTCGCCGCAGGCAAGCGCGTCCAGTGCGCCGCGCCTGGTGGCCCTGACGTACGCCCAGAAGATGGCCAAGAAGTACCCGCTCAGCGCGAAGCTCAAGGGGCCGGACAAGTTCGACGCGGTGCCCGGTGTCGACAAGGCGCCCGGCAAGGGGCGCAAGTACACGTACCGCGTGGACGTGGAGAAGGGGCTCGGGCTGGACGGGACGCTCTTCGCGGAGGCCGTGCAGAAGACGCTGAACGACAAGCGGAGCTGGGCCCACAACGGCGCCCGTACCTTCGAGCGGATCTACACGGGCAAACCGGACTTCGTGATCACCCTCGCCAGTCCTGGTACCACCGCCACGTGGTGTGCCAAGTCCGGGCTCGACACCACCGAGGACAATGTGTCGTGCGACTCGGCGGCCACCGAACGTGTGTTGATCAATGCGTATCGATGGGCGCAGGGGTCATCAACATATGGGGACAAGATGTACGCGTATCGACAGATGTTGATCAACCATGAGGTCGGTCATCGTCTCGGCTACGGGCACGTCACCTGCGACAAGGACGGCGAGCTGGCGCCCGTCATGCAGCAGCAGACCAAGTTCCTCGATCACGACGGGATCCACTGTCTGCCGAACCCCTGGCCGTACCCGGGCAGTTGACCGGCGACGCTTATGTCACATTGACACGAGCCGCAACTTCCATCATATTTTTGCGCATGTGGTCTAGTCATGTCCCGAGCCGCGCCACCATCGAGCTGGCGCTCATCGGCGTGACCCCGATCTGCGTGGCCGACATCCTCTGTCGCTGAACACCGCCCCTGGCGTTCGTGTCGCGACCCGCACCACCACGCCCTTGCCCGTGTGACCTCGGCAGGGCTTTTTCGACGACCTGACGCCAGGGCAGACGGCTGTTCACTTCCGTCTCACTCCTCGTCCATCAGTCTCACTATTCGAGAAATCTCCTGGAAACCCCAGCGGGATCCCCGAAAGTCACCCGAGAGGTCGTCATTCCGATGCGTCAACCGTCCGTCATAGCCCGGCGCGTGGCCGTGGCATCCGTCAGCCTGGCCGTGGCAGCGGGTGCCGCCGCCTGCGGGCCGAAGGACAACGATGCCAAGGCTTCCGGCGGCGACTCCACGCCCCACAAGGGCGGCACGCTCACGGTCCTGAACGCGCAGCCCCAGGAGGACTTCGACCCGGCCCGCCTGTACACCTCCGGCGGCGGCAACGTCCCCTCCCTCGTCTTCCGCACGCTTACCACTCGCAACCGCGAGAACGGCGCGGCCGGCGCCAAGGTCGTCCCGGACCTCGCCACCGACACCGGGCGCCCCAACAAGGACGCGACCGTCTGGACGTACACCCTGAAGAAGGGCCTCAAGTACGAGGACGGCACCGCGATCACCTCGGCCGACATCAAGTACGGCATCGAGCGCTCCTTCGCCCCCGAACTCTCCGGCGGCGCGCCCTACTTGCGGGACTGGCTGGTCGGCGCGGCCGACTACCAGGGGCCGTACAAGGACAAGAAGGGGCTCAGCGCCATTGAGACTCCCGACAGCCGGACCATCGTCTTCCATCTGAACAAGCCCGAGGGCGAGTTCCCGTACCTCGCCACGCAGACGCAGTTCACGCCCGTCCCGAAGGGGAAGGACACGGGCACGAAGTACGAGGAGCACCCGGTCTCGTCCGGCCCGTACAAGGTCGTCAGCAACCAGAACGACGGTGAGACGATCGTCCTGGAGCGCAACAAGTACTGGTCCACCGCGACGGACGCCGAGCGCAAGGCCTACCCGGACAAGATCGACGTGAAGTCGGGGCTCGACTCGTCCGTGATCAACCAGCGGTTGTCCGCGTCCCAGGGGACGGACGCCGCGGCTGTCACGACGGACACCAACCTCGGGCCCGCCGAACTCGCCAAGGTGACCGGCGACAAGGAACTCGCCGCGCGCGTCGGCACCGGGCACTTCGGTTACACGAACTACATCGCGTTCAATCCCAAGGTCGCGCCGTTCAACAACGTCAAGGTGCGGCAGGCGATCTCGTACGTCATCGACCGCTCGTCGGTGGTGAACGCGGCGGGCGGTTCGTCGCTGGCCGAGGCCGCGACCACCTTCCTGCCGAACCAGAAGTCCTTCGGGTACGACCCCTACGACCTCTTCCCGGCGGGCGCGTCCGGCAACGCGGCGAAGGCCAAGGAGCTGCTCAAGGAGGCCGGTTACCCGAAGGGGATCACCGTCACGCTGACGCACTCCAACGACAAGGACTTCGAGACCAGCCCGGAGATCGCGACCGCGATCCAGGACGCGCTCAAGAAGGCCGGCATCACCGTCAAGCTCCAGGGCCTGGAGATCAACGACTACAAGGACAAGATCCACAGCGTCAAGACCGAGCCGGGCTTCTTCCTCGCCCACTGGGGTGCCGACTGGCCCTCCGGCGGTCCCTTCCTCGCCCCGATCTTCGACGGCCGCCAGATCGTCAAGGACGGCGCGAACTTCAACACCGGCCTGCTCAATGACAAGTCGGTCAATGCCGAGATTGATTCGATCAACAAGTTGACGAATCTTGACGAGGCCGCCAAGCGATGGGGTGCACTGGACAAGAAGATCGGCGAGCAGGCCCTGACCGTGCCGCTGTTCCACCCCGTCTACAAGCGACTGGTCGGCAAGGACATCAGGAACGTCGTGATCAGCGACTGGACCGGCGTCCTGGACATCTCCCAGGTCGCGGTCAAGTAACCCCATGAGCGAGGCACTTGTCGCCTCCCAGGCCGCCGGGACGGGCCTCTCCGTCCCGGCGGGCTCGGGGGCCCGTCAGTTCTGGCGGCGGCTGCGAGCGCAGCGCGCCGCCCTCGTCGCGGCGGCCGTCGTCGCCCTGCTCGTCCTGGTCGCCCTCGCCGCGCCGCTGCTCACCGCGATCGAGGGCCAGGACCCCTTCACCTACCACCCCTCGCTCATCGACTCCGCGCGCGGGGGCGTGCCGACCGGCTCCCTCGGGGGCATCACCGGCGACCACTGGCTCGGCGTCGAACCGCAGACCGGCCGCGACCTGTTCGCCCGGCTCGCCTACGGCGCCCGGGTCTCGCTCGGCGTCGCCCTGGGGGCGACCGTCGTGCAGGTCCTCATCGGGGTCGTGATCGGTGTCGCCGCCGGGCTCGGCAGCCGATGGGTTGATCAACTGTTGAGCCGGATCACCGACATCATCGTGGCGATGCCGTTGATGATCATGTCGTTGGCGCTGCTCGCGATCGTGCCCAACAGCTTCCCGAGGCCCCTGCTGGTCGCGGGCGTCATCGGGCTGATCGCGTGGGGCAACGTCGCGAAGATCGTGCGCGCCCAGACACTCACCCTGAAGGAACTCGACTACGTCTCCGCCGCCCGGCTCAGCGGCTGGGGCACCTGGCGCATCGCCCGCCGCGAACTGCTGCCCGGCCTCGCCGCGCCCGTCATCACCTACGCCGCGCTCCTCTTCCCGATGAACATCAGCGCCGAGGCCGCGCTGTCCTTCCTCGGTGTCGGCGTGAAGCCGCCGACGCCCTCCTGGGGACAGATGCTCACCGCCGCCGACGTCTGGTACCAGGCCGCCCCGCAGTACCTGCTGCTGCCCGCCGTCGCCCTCTTCGTCACCGTCCTGGCGCTGACCGTCCTGGGCGACGGCATCCGCACGGCCCTCGACCCGCGCGCGGCCTCCCGCCTGCGCATCGGCACGGGCCGCAAGCGCGAGGCGAAGGCGGACGCGAGCGCCAAGAAGGCGACGACGGATGGGAACTCCGGCCAGTCAACAGTTGACCTGAGCGTCAATGCGGTCAATGCGAGCGGCGAGAAGGAGGACCCGGCATGAGCGGCTTCGGAGGCTTCGTCCTGCGCCGAGGCATCGGCACCGTGATCACCCTGTTCGCCATCTCGGTGATCGTCTACGTGGTCTTCTTCGTCACCCCCGGGAACGTCGCCCAGATCACCTGCGGCCCGCGCTGCTCCCCGGAGCAAGTGCACCAGGTGGCGCAGCAGTTGAGGCTCGACGACCCGTTGTACCTCCGCTACTGGCACTTCCTCCAGGGCATCCTCGTCGGCCAGGACTACTCGACGGGCACCTCCGTGGAGCACTGCTCGGCGCCCTGCCTCGGGCAGTCCTACCAGGGCGACCAGCAGGTCACCCAGCTGATCCTGGCCAAGCTGCCGGTCAGCCTGTCGCTCGTGTTCGGCGCGATGGTGCTCTGGCTGATCCTGGGCGTCGGCACGGGCATCCTGTCGGCGTGGCGGCGCGGCCGGTTCACCGAGCGCCTGCTGACCGGCATCACCCTCGCGGGCGTCGCCACCCCGGTGTTCGTGATCGGCCTGGTGCTGATGATCGTCGTCTGCGGGCAGCTGCAACTGCTGCCCTTCCCGCAGTACGTCGGCCTCACCGACGACCCCGAACAGTGGGCCTGGAACCTGCTGTTGCCCTGGCTCTCCCTGGCCCTCATCGAGGCCGCCGCGTTCGCGCGGCTCACCAGGGCGTCGATGCTGGAGACGCTCGCCGAGGACCACATCCGCACCTTCCGCGCGTACGGCGTGGGGGAGCGGTCGATCATCGGGCGGCACGCGCTGCGCGGGGCGTTCGCGCCGATCATCGCCCTCAACGCGAACAACGTCGGTTCGGCGATCGGCGGTGCGGTGCTCACCGAGACGCTGTTCGGGCTGCCCGGCATCGGACAGGAACTCGTCCATGCCGTCAATGTCGTCGATCTGCCGGTGGTCGTCGGCATGGTCCTGGTCATCGGCTTCTTCGTGGTCATCGCCAACGCCGTCGCGGACGTGCTGTACGCGGTGGCCGACCGACGGGTGGTGCTCGCATGAGTTCGGCGGACGGCTCGGTGGACGTCCTGGCGGACGTCCTGGTGGAAGTCACCGACCTGACGGTCGGGTTCGGGTCCCTACGGGCCGTGGACGGCCTCTCCTTCCGGCTGGAGAAGGGTGCCGCGCTGGGCCTGGTCGGCGAGTCCGGCTCGGGCAAGTCCACGGTCGCCTCGGCCCTGTTGGGGCTGCACCGCGGCACGGGGGCCGACGTCGGCGGCTCGGTGCGGGTGGCCGGCATCGACGTACAGGAGGCGTCCGACGCGGACCTGCACCGGCTGCGCGGCGGCAAGGCCGCGATGGTCTTCCAGGACCCGCTGTCGTCCCTGGACCCGTACTACGCGATCGGCGACCAGATAGCCGAGGTCTACCGCGTGCACACGCGCGTGTCCCGTCGGGCCGCACGCGCGCGTGCCGTCGAGGTACTGGACCGCGTCGGAATTCCGGACGCGGTACGGCGATCCCGTTCGCGCCCGCACGAGTTCAGCGGTGGCATGCGGCAACGCGCCCTCATCGCCATGGCATTGGCCTGCGAGCCGGACCTGTTGATCGCCGACGAGCCGACGACCGCGCTCGACGTGACCGTCCAGGCCCAGATCCTGGACCTGTTGCACACGCTGCGCGAGGAGACCGGTCTGGGGCTGCTGCTCGTCACGCACGACGTGGGTGTCGCCGCCGGGAGCGTCGACGAGATCCTGGTCATGCGGCACGGGCGGGCCGTCGAACACGGGCCGGTGGGCACGGTCCTCGGGGCGCCGACCGAGCCGTACACCCGGGACCTGCTCGGCGCGGTCCCGCGCGTGGACGTGCCGCGCGCGCTCTCAGCGGCGTCCTCAGCGCCCGCGGAGGTCGTTCTGGAGGCGACGGGCCTACGGCGTGAATTCGGGCGCGGGAAGCGGGCGTTCGCGGCCGTGGACGACGTGTCGCTGACGATCCACCGGGGCGAGACCCTCGGCATCGTGGGCGAGAGCGGCAGCGGCAAGACGACGCTTGGCCGGATGCTGGTCGGGCTCCTTAAGCCGACGGCCGGCGAGATCAAGCCCGGCGGCGGCGTCCGCCCCGACGTCCAGATGGTGTTCCAGGACCCCGTCTCCTCCCTCAACCCCCGCCGCAGTGTGGGCGAGTCGATCGCCGACCCGCTCCGCGCGCGGGGCGAACGCGACGAGGAGAGCATCCGGGGGCGCGTACGCGAACTCCTGGAGCGCGTGGGGCTCGAAGGGGCGCACTACGACCGCTACCCGCACGAGTTCAGCGGCGGCCAGCGCCAGCGCGTCGGCATCGCACGGGCGCTCGCGGCCGACCCGCGCGTGATCGTGTGCGACGAGCCGGTCTCCGCGCTCGACGTCACCACGCAGGCCCAGGTCGTCGCCCTGCTCGGCGAACTACAGCGCGAACTCGGCCTCGCGCTCGTGTTCGTCGCCCACGACCTCGCCGTCGTCCGCCAGGTCAGCGACCGGGTCGCGGTGATGCGACGCGGGAGGATCGTTGAACAAGGCCCCGCCGACGAGGTCTACGACTCCCCGCAGGACCCTTACACGAAGCAGCTCCTGGCTGCCGTACCGGCCCTCGATCCCCAGGTCGCGGCCCAACGGAGGTCGGCCCGAAGGGAGTTGGCGACGACGTGACGGTGCCGTCGCGACGACGAGACGGTGCCGTCGCGACGACGAGACGGTGCCGTCCTTACGACGGGACTGTGCCGTCCCCGCGACGTGACGGCCTCGTCGCTACGGCGCCGTAGCGACGGCACGACAGCGGTCTGACGTTCCGTACGCGATTGATCTCTTAGCGCGACGGAACGCGATCCGCACCGGAAAGTTACGCCCGTTCACCCCTTTTGGTGGCGCGATGGACAACCGTCCGTCGCGCCACCGCCTTGTCCGCATACGTTCGTCCCGCTGCGAGCCGCCGGGTCAACGGCGGCTCCCCATATGGGAGATCGGGGGTGTGCCCGTGCGCATAGGACTGCTTACGGAGGGTGGCTATCCGTATGTGAGCGGTGACGCCAGACTCTGGTGCGACCGGCTCGTACGCGGGCTCGGGCAGCATGAGTTCGACATCTACGCGCTCAGTCGCAGCGAGCGCCAGGAGGACGAGGGCTGGCTCGAACTGCCGCCCCAGGTCGCCCGGGTGCGGACCGCGCCGCTGTGGACCGCCGAGGACGACGGGGTGACCCTCGGGCGCCGTGCGCGCCGGCGGTTCGGTGAGTGCTACGAGGAACTGGCGGCCGTGCTGTGCGAGGGGGACGGCCAGGCCCCGGAGGCTGCGGAAGGGGTGCTCGGCGAATCGGGGGAGCCCTCCGCCGATGTGGCGGACCGTTTCGCCAACGCGTTGTACGGGCTCGCGGAACTCGCCCGCGACGAGGGCGGACTCGTAGGCGCGCTGCGTTCAGAAAGCGCCGTACGTGCGCTGGAACGCGCCTGTCGTGCGCCCGGCGCACTCCGTACGGCACGCGAGGCACGCGTACCCGAACTCCTCACCGTCGCCGCGCAGTTGGAACGTTCCCTGCGCCCCCTCTCGCTCGACTGGTACGAGGACGACGCCCTCGGCTCCGTGGACCTCTGCCACGCGACCGCCGGCGGCACCGCGGCCCTGCCCGGACTGCTCGCCCGCCACTTCGCCGGCGTACCGCTCCTGGTGACCGAGTACGGCGTACAGCTCCGGACGCACTACCTGGCCTCCGCCGACGCGCCGCCCGCCGTACGGGCCCTGCTCGCCGCCTTCCACGGCAGGCTGGCCGCCGAGATCTACCGGCGGGCCACGCTGATCACCCCCGGCAACAGCCACACCCGCCGCTGGCAGGAACGCTGCGGCGCCGACCGTACGAAACTCCGCACGGTTCACCCGGGCATGGAGGCGACCCGCTTCGCGGAGGTGGGCGAGGCGCCCGACGGCGCGGACCCGGACACGCTCGTGTGGGTCGGCCGGGTCGAACCCGCGAAGGACCTGATCTCGCTGCTCCACGCCTTCGCGGAGATCCGCAAGGATGAGCCCAAGGCGCGCCTGAGGATCGTCGGCGCGCCGTCCGGCGCCGAGGGCGAGGCCTACCTGGGCCACTGCCGGGCGCTGGCCGCCCAGCTCTTCCCCGACGAGGCCGAGGGTGTGCACGCGGTCGGCGACAACCCGGTGTCCTTCGAGGAGATCGGCGGCCCGGACGCCCCCACGCTCGCCGAGGCGTACGCGGCCGGCACGGTGATCGTCCTCTCCAGCGTCGTCGAGGGCTTCCCGCTCAGCCTGGTCGAGGCCATGTTCTGCGGCCGGGCGACCGTGTCCACGGACGTCGGCGCGGTGGTCGAGGTCATCGGCGGCACGGGGCTCGTCGTGCCCCCGCGCAATCCGCGGGCGCTCGCGGAAGCGTGTGTGAGCCTGTTGCGCGCCCCCGAGCGCCGCGAGCGCCTGGGCGCCGCCGCACGCGCCCGAGCACTCGAACTGTTCACCGTCGAGCAGAACATCGCGGCATTTCACGGCATTTACCTGGAGATCGTCTCGCACTCCCCGGTACGCCGGGTCGTCCTCGACGAGTCAGGTGATCCCCTTCCCTTCGCAGCCCCCGCCGAGTCCCACGTCCCCGGCCGCTGGACCGGCCCGATGGCCCGCGTCGTGGCCCGCGGCGGCCCCACCTGGGCGACGGCGACGGGAACACCGGTACGCGCCACAACTCCGCTGCCGACGACGGAGGCGGCCCGATGAGCGGCCTCGGCGAACTCGACCGCCCCGGGACACCCGGCAGCGCGGGGGCGTGGGACGCGCGATCGGAGGAGTGGCTCGGGGAGAACGGGCAGAGCGGGGAGTCGGGGGCGGCGGGTGAAGCGCCGGGCGAGCAGTTGGCTGTCGGTCAGGATGCCGGTGACGTGCGTGTCGCCGTAGACCGCGAGGAAGCGGTACCGGTCGCCGGCCAGGACGCCGGTGATGCCGGTGTCGCCGTAGCCGGTGACGAAGCCGTGCCGGCCGCCGGCCCAGACGCTTACGACACCGCCCGGATCACCGCCGCCCCGGCTCCACGCGCCGCCCGCCCCGCAGACGACGCCGAGCAGCCACACCCCCGTACGGCGCCCGCGCCAACCCCTCGCGCCACCGACCGCAAGCCCGCCCCCACCCGCCGCGGCGCCGCCGACCCGGTCAAGGCGTTGATGCACCGCCACCGCGAGCTGTGCGAACGGGCCGTCGACCCGCTGGAGATCGCGGCGGGGCTGGAGGCCCACGGCGTCACCGATCGGACCGCCGCCCGCTTCCGGCACCGGGACGTGTTCTCGCTCGCCGAGGAGATGTACGCACGCGTGCCCCGCGACGACGCGGCGGCCCCGCCCTCCGACGCCGTGGCCGCGCAACCACCCCGAGCCGCCTGGGCCGTACTCGCCCTCCTGCCCGGAGTCCTCTGCGCCGCGGCCGTGACCGGTGTGCGGCTCACGGACGGTCGGCTGCGGCTGGCGGTGGTCGTCGGCGGTGTTCTCGCCGTGGCGCTCGGTGTGCGCGCGGCCCTCGGCCGCGGCCCGCTGAGCAATCCGCCCGGCACGCACGCGTGGCGCACGCCCCCGGGCACCCGCCTGTGGACGTACTGGCTGCTCGCCTACGCCCTTCTCGGCGACGGGCTGCTCCGCGCCGCGGACGACGGCGGCCCCGACGGCCTGCCGACCGGCCTCGCGGGCGGACCGTGGCCCACGGCCACCGCACCGGTCCTGGCCCTCACGCTGGCCTGCGTCCCCGCGGCCTGGTGCGCCCACCGCTTCGCCGTACGCGCCCGTCGCAAGCTCGCGACCAGTCGCGGGCTTGAGGACTTCGCCGACTCCGTACGACCGCTGCTGCTCGGCATGTTCGCCCTGTTCCTGTGCGCTCTGACCGCCCTCCTCGCCGTCTGCGGCGCGGCCCTGGGCGAGCCCGCCGCGTACGTCCAGGCCATCACCCTGGGCGCCCTGTTGCTGCTCGCCCGCCTCCTCACCGTCCACGGCTTCACCCGCGCCCCGACCCTCGCGCTCGGCGCGGCTGCCGCGACGGAGGCGACGGCCCTGGCCCTGGACCTCATCGGCCGGCTCCCCGGCTGCGGCTTCCTGGCCACCCCCGTCGAAACCGTCCTGGAGTCCTGGGGCCCGGGCGGCATCCCCGCTCTGGCCTGCGGAGCAGCCGCCCTGGCCCTCCTGTTCCACACCACCCGCACGCTGACCAGAGCCTCCGCGCACGCGCCGGCGGACGAGCCGCGGTGACGCCGCCGATGACCCGCACCAACCAGAGGCGTCACCCAGCCGCAGGCGCCCGGCCCCACCGCCGGAGGCAACCGCATCACCCTGTGAAGGAGAACACCAGATGATCACCTCCCGATCCGGAGAGTCGGCCCCGGGAGCCGTCCGATGAGGGTCCTGCTGATCGGAGCCAACGGCTACCTCGGCCGCTTCGTCGCCGACCGCCTGCTCGCCGACCCGGCCGTCCAGCTCACCGCGCTCGGCCGCGGCGACGACGCCGACGTCCGCTTCGACCTCGCGACCGGCAGCCCCGGCGCGCTCACCCGCTTCCTCGACGCCGTCCACCCCGGAGTCGTCATCAACTGCGCCGGGGCCACCCGGGGCGGCGCCCGCGAACTCACCCGGCACAACACCGTCGCCGTCGCCACCGTCTGCGAGGCCCTGCGCCGCAGCGGCTGCGGAGCCCGGCTCGTGCAGATCGGGTGCGGCGCGGAGTACGGCCCCAGCCAGCCCGGTTCCTCCACGGCCGAGGACGCCGTACCCCGCCCCGGCGGCCCGTACGGCGTCAGCAAACTCGCGGCCACCGAACTGGTCCTGGGCTCAGGCCTCGACGCCGTGGTGCTGCGTGTCTTCTCGCCCGCCGGACCTGGCACGCCCGCCGGGTCCCCGCTCGGCCGGCTCGCCGAGGCCATGCGCCGGGCCATGCAGTCCGGCGACGGCGAACTCAAGCTCGGCGGCCTGGGCGCGCAACGCGACTTCGTCGACGTACGGGACGTGGCCCGCGCGGTCCACGCCGCTTCGCTCTCCGCCGCGCAGGGCGTCATCAACATCGGCTCGGGCCGCGCGGTCCGGCTGCGCGACGCCGCCGCGGTCCTCGCCCGCGTGGCCGGATACGGCGGCGCGCTGCACGAACTCGACGGCCCGCCCGGCCCGTTGAGGGCGGCCATCGGGCACCCGCGCACCGACCCCGACCACGCGGCCCCGGTCGCGTACCCGTACCCGGACGGCTGCGGCAGCTGGCAGCAGGCCGATGTGCGCACCGCGCGCGACCGGCTCGGCTGGCGGCCCCGGATCAACCTCGAAGAGTCCCTCGCCGACATCTGGATGGAGGCTGCATGCCGCATCTGACCAGCACGACCCCGGGCACCGCGAGCACCGGCGTCCGCACCGGCTTCGGCATCCCCGGCTACGCGCACCCCTTGGTCGCCCCGACCGAATGGGGCGAACTCACCCGCCCCGGCACCCCCTTGGACTGGGTCGTCCTCAACGTCGCCTCCGGCCCGGGGGCCCGCCCCGACCCGCACTGTCTGGAGGCGGCCGGGCGGCTCCGCAACACCGGCGTCCGCGTCCTCGGCCACCTGGACGCCGCCCACGGCGCCCGCACCTTCGGCGACCTGATCTCCGAGGCGCACCGCTACCGCGACTGGTACCAGGTCGACGGCTTCCTCCTGGACCGCTGCCCCACCGAACGGGCGGCGCTCCCCGAGGCCCGCCGCACGGTCGGCGCGCTCCGCGAGATCCGTGACGGCGCACACATCGTCCTGGGGCACGGCACCCATCCGTACCCCGGCTACGCCGAGTGCGCCGACCAGTTGGTGACCTTCTCCGGGCCGTGGAGCGACTACCGCTGGTCGCAGGTGGCCGAGTGGACCGCCGACTACCCGCCCGAGCGCTTCTGCCACTTCGTGCACGGTGTCCCGCGCGGCCATCTCGACGAGGCGCTGCGCATCGCCCGCTGGCAGGGCGCCTCGACCATCTACTTCACCGACCGCACCGATCACGGCGGGCGCACCGACCCCTGGGAGACCATGCCCGGCTACTGGGACGAGATCGTCTCGCGGATCGGAACGGGTGTCTCGGAATGAAGAAGGGCATGGCAGTGTTACGGGGAGAACAACTGTAGTGATTGACCGACCAACGGAGTCCCCGTGTCGCTGCCACCCCTGGTCGAGCCGGCTGCCGAGCTCACCGTAGACGAGGTCCGCAGGTACTCCCGCCACCTGATCATCCCCGACGTGGGCATGGACGGGCAGAAGCGGCTGAAGAACGCCAAGGTGCTCTGTGTGGGCGCCGGCGGTCTGGGCTCGCCGGCGCTGATGTACCTGGCCGCGGCGGGCGTGGGCACGCTCGGCATCGTGGAGTTCGACGAGGTCGACGAGTCGAACCTGCAGCGCCAGATCATCCACAGCCAGGCCGACATCGGCCGTTCCAAGGCCGAGTCGGCGCGCGACTCCGTGCTGGGCATCAACCCGTACGTGAACGTGATCCTCCACGAAGAGCGGCTTGAGGCCGAGAACGTGATGGACATCTTCAGCCAGTACGACCTGATCGTCGACGGCACGGACAACTTCGCGACCCGCTACCTGGTCAACGACGCCGCCGTGCTGCTGAACAAGCCGTACGTATGGGGTTCGATCTACCGCTTCGACGGCCAGGCCTCCGTCTTCTGGTCCGAGCACGGCCCCTGCTACCGCTGCCTCTACCCGGAGCCCCCGCCCCCCGGCATGGTCCCCTCCTGCGCCGAGGGCGGCGTCCTGGGCGTGCTGTGCGCGTCCATCGGCTCCATCCAGGTCACCGAGGCGATCAAGGTCCTCACCGGCATCGGCGACCCGCTCGTCGGCCGCCTGATGATCTACGACGCCCTGGAGATGCAGTACCGCCAGGTCAAGGTCCGCAAGGACCCCAACTGCGCGGTCTGCGGCCCGAACGCGACCGTCACCGAACTCATCGACTACGAGGCCTTCTGCGGCGTCGTCTCCGAGGAGGCCCAGCAGGCGGCCGCCGGCTCGACGATCACTCCCAAGCAGCTCAAGGCGTGGATCGACGACGGCGAGAACATCGAGATCATCGACGTCCGCGAAATCAACGAGTACGAGATCGTCTCGATCCCCGGCGCCAAGCTGATCCCCAAGAACGAGTTCCTCATGGGCACCGCCCTGGAGACGCTCCCGCAGGACAAGAAGATCGTCCTGCACTGCAAGACGGGTGTCCGCAGTGCGGAGGTCCTCGCGGTCCTCAAGTCGGCCGGCTTCGCGGACGCGGTCCACGTCGGCGGCGGCGTGATCGGCTGGGTCAACCAGATCGAGCCCGACAAGCCCGTCTACTAGACCCACGCTTTCCCGGAAGGGGCTCGGCACCACACGTGCCGGGCCCCTTTCCGCTGCCCCCGTCGCTTCTGTCGCTTCGACCGCCCCGACCGCTCCGGCTACGAGGCGCAGACCTTCCCGTCCTTGGGCACCGTCCCCTTCAGCAGATACGCGTCCACCGTCGAGTCGACACAGTCGCTCCCACTCCCGTACGCCCCGTGTCCCTCGCCCTTCCAGGTGAGCTCCACACCGGCGCCCTTGCCCAGCTCGTCGACCATCTTGCGGGCACCCTCGTACGGCGTCGCCGGGTCCCCGGTGTTGCCGACCACCAGGATCGGCGCCGCACCGGGCGCGCTGACCTCCGGGGTGTCGTACTGCCCGGCCACCGGCCAGTCGTGACACCACCCGGCCGTGTCCCAGCCCAGGAAGTCGCCGAACACGGGGGAGATCTTCTCGAACTCGGGCAGCAGCTTCTCCGTCTGCTCCGCCGTCGGCCGCTGCTTGTCGTCCAAGCACGATATGACCCGTTGGGAATGGGTCGTCGTGCCGTAGTGCCCCGCGCTGTCACGGTCGTTGTAACCGTCGGCGAGCGCCAGCAGCTCCGAACCGTCGCCCTCCTCCGCCGAGTTCAGGGCGCTGGTGAGTGTGGGCCAGCTCTGCTTGCTGTACAGCGGGAGGACGATGCCGGTCAGCGCGAGCGTCTCGGTCAGCGTCCGCCCGGTCGAGGTGGCCAGCGGCTTGGCGTCGATCCGCTTCAGCAGGGCCGCGATCTTCTTCGAACCCTGAGCCGGGTCCTGGTCCGTCGACTTGAGGTAGTCGTCCAGCGCGCGCTGGAAGCCCCGGGTCTGGTTCAGCGCGTGGCCCACCGTGTCGGCGCTCGGGTCGACGACCGCGTCCAGGATCAGCCGCCCCACCTTCTTCGGGAACAAGTGGGCGTAGACACCGCCGAGTTCGGTGCCGTAGGAGATGCCGAAGTAGTGCATCTTCGTGTCACCCAGCACCTGGCGCATCAGGTCCATGTCGCGGGCCGTGTCGGTCGTCGACACATGCGCCATCAGCTTCCCGGCGGCCTTCTCGCAGCCCTTGCCGAAGTCGGTGGCGTCCTGGAAGTACGCCTTCTCCTCGGCCGGTGTGTCCGGCGTGGCGTCGATGTCCTCGGAGGCCTGGATCGCCTTGTCCCCGCGGCAGCGGACACCCTCGCTGGCGGCGACCCCGCGCGGGTCCCAGCTCACCAGGTCGTAGCGCTCGTGCAGCGCGGACACCGTGGTGGCGTACGCCGGCATGTAGTCCACACCCGAGCCGCCCGGGCCGCCGAAGTTGAACAGCAGCGAGCCGATGCGGTCGCCGCCCGTCGACTTGGAGCGGATCAGCGCGAGCCCGATCGTGGAGCCGCCCGGCTTCGCCCAGTCCAGCGGCACCTTGAGCGTCGCGCACTGCCAGTCACTGCTCGGCGCGGCCGAGTCGGCGGTGGCCTTGCAGCGTCCCCAGCCGAGCTTCTGCGCGGTCAGCGACGCGGGCAGCGCGGCCGTAGCGGAAGAGGACGAGTCGGCTGTGGACGGCTTGGCGTCCCCCGCGCCCGCGCTGTCCTTGCCGTCGTCCGACGAGCCGCTGCTACAGCCGGCCGTCAGCAGTGCGGCGGCGGCCATCAGGGCCGTCCACCGTACGAATCGCGCCATGAGCATTTCCCCCCTCGCAGGCCGTCCGCGTCACGCCGCGGATGGCGGTCAGGCCATAGTAGGCGGCACGAGCCGAGCCCGTGACGGCCTGTGGATAACCTTTTGACCTGCGCTTTTGCCCGGATTTCGGGGGTGGGTTCAGGAGCAGACGGTGCCGGCCGCCGGGACTTTCCCGTTCAGTAGATAGCCGTTCACCGCGCTCTGCACGCACTTGTTCTTGCTGTCGTACGCGCCGTGCCCCTGGCCCTTGTACGTCAGCTCGACCGCGACGCCCTTGCCGAGCGCGTCCACCATCTTCTTCGCGCCCTCGTACGGCGTGGCCGGGTCACCGGTGTTGCCCACGACGAGGATCGGCGCCGACCCGGCCGCGCTCACGTCGGGATGGTCGGCGGCGCCCGGCACGGCCCAGTCGGTGCAGCTGACCATGCCCCAGGCGAGGAAGTCGCCGAAGAGGGGAGAGGCGGCCCGGAACTCGGGCAGCTTCCCCTCCACGTAGTCGGCGGTGTATCTCGGCTTGTCGTCGGCGCAGTTGATGGCGATGTTCGCCGCGGTGATGTTGCTGTACTCGCCGTTCTCGCTGCGCCCGTTCATCGAGTCGGACAACGCCATGAGGACCTTGCCGTCACCGCTGTAGGCCTGTTCGAGGCCCTCGGTGAGGTACTCCCAGAAGTCCTTCGAGTACAGCGCCTGCGCGATGCCGTTCGTCGCGGCGGTCTGGGTCAACTGGCGGGGGAAGATGCCCGGGATCGGCTTGCTGTCGAGGCTCTTGAGCAGCTTGGCGATGCGGTCCTTGACGTCCTGCGCGGTGTCGCCGACCGGGCAGTCCGTGGTCTTCGACGTGCAGTCGTCGGCGAAGTTGTCGAGCGCGAGCTGGAAGCCCTTGGCCTGTCCCAGGGAGCCCTGTTCGGAGTTCTGGGTGGGGTCGACGACCGCGTCGAAGACGGCGCGCCCCACGTGCTTGGGGAACAAGTGGGCGTAGACACCGCCGAGTTCGGTGCCGTAGGAGATGCCGAAGTAGTGCAGCTTGTCGTCGCCGAGGACCTGGCGCATCAGGTCCATGTCGCGGGCCGCGTCGGTGGTGCGCACCTGGGGGAGCATCTTCTTGGAGTTCTTCTCGCAGGCCGCGTTGAACTGCTTCGTGTTGGCCAGGAGCTTGGTGCGCTCGGCCGAGGTGTCCGGGGTCGCGTCCTGCTGGAAGTACTGGTCGAGCTGGGAGTCGCTCTCGCACTCCACGCCGGCGCTGCGGCCCACTCCGCGAGGGTCGAAGCTCACCAGGTCGTAGCGCGTGCGCAGGGTCGCGTAGTCCTCGCCGAACGCGGGCAGCGTGGTGACGCCCGAGCCGCCGGGGCCGCCGAAGTTGAAGACGAGCGAGCCGATCCTCTTGCCCGCGGCGCCGCTGGCCTTCGCCCGCACCAGGGCGAGTCCGATCGTGTCGCCCTTGGGCTTGCTCCAGTCGAGCGGCGCCTTCATGGTGGCGCACTGCCACTTCGTGCCGTTCGGCAGCGGTGACGGCGCTGCGCCGCCGCCCTCCGACTCGGACGGGGCCGGGCAGTCCTTCCAGCTCAGCTTCTGGGCCGTCGGATCCTCGTCCTTGGAGTCGCCGCCGCAGCCCGCCAGCGTGGCGGACAGCAGGACGACGGTGGCGGTCAGGGCAGCGGCACGCAGCCGGGAGGGGTTCGGCATGATCCCATCCTGGGGTCGTACACGGCGGTGCGCTCGGGGCGCGGGCCGTACGAGGTACGCACGCGTGCGTGCCCTGCATGCCCAGGTGGTGCGGCACGCGTGCGTGCACCACGTGTGTTCCTGCGCGTGCTCTACAGGGAGCCCTTGCGGGACAGGTGGTTGAAGAACAGCCAGCCCGGCAGCACCGGGATCCACAGCGTCAGCAGCCGGTACAGCAGCACCGCCGGAGCGGCGACCTCCTTGGGGAGGCCCACGGCGATCAGACCCAGGGTCAGGCTCGCCTCGACCGCGCCCACACCGCCCGGGGTCGGGGCCGCGGAACCGAGCGCGTTGCCCGCGAGGAAGACGACGGCGACGCTGGCCAGGCTGAGCGACGTCGACTGGTCGCCGAACGCCCGGATCGACGCGTCCAGGCACATCACGAAGCAGGCCGTCAGCAGCAGCATGCCGCCGATGCCGGTGACCAGCTTCTGCGGCCGCTGCAGCACGTCGAGCATGCGCGGGATGACGCCCGCGAAAAGCGACCGCACGCGCGTGACGAGGAACTTCCGCAGGAACGGCACCGAGGTCACCACGAGCACGAGCACCGCCACCGTCAGCAGACCGGCGATGACCGTCCGGGACGGCGACAGCGACGGCGTCTTCTCGGTGCCGGTCAGATAGCCGAACGACAGCAGCATCAGGATGTGGCAGCCGAGACCGAACAACTGCGACGCGCCGACACTCGCCACCGCGAGCCCGGGCCGCACCCCGGCACGCTGCAGGAAGCGCGTGTTCAGGGCGACACCGCCGACCGCGGCCGGGGCCACGATCTTCACGAACGACCCGGCGACCTGCGCCCCCACGGCCCGCAGGAACGGCACCCGCTCCGGCACGAACCCCAGGAGGGCCATCGCCGCCGCGAAGTAGCTCAGCGCCGAGAACAGCACGGCCGCGGCCACCCAGCCCCACTGGGCGTTGGCGACGATCGGGCCGAACTCGATGTGTGTGAGCTGCGTCAGCAGGAAGTACGCGCCGATCGCGCCCGCGATGAAACTGATCAGCGTGCGCGGCCGCACCCGCTCCAGACGGGCCGGTTCGACGTGCGCCTGCGGCCTGATCAGCAGCACCTGATGACGGATCTGGGTGAGCAGATCCTCCTCGCGCGCCTCGTCCAAGGCCTCGTCGATGGCCCGCTTCTCGGCCCGCTGCTCCGCCCGTACGGCCTTCTTGTCGGGCTTTTCGAGAACGGGCGTGGAGCCCTCAGAGGCCTCCTCCGCGCGGGCCAGCCTGGTCTGCCGGGACGCCTCCAGGATCGCGTCGCGCTCCCGCTGGGCCCGCTCCCTGGACAGGCGTCTCAGCGTCGCGCGCGTGGAGCGCGACAACGCGATCGGCTGGAGCATCGGCAGGCAGTCGGCCACGGCGTCGGGTCCGAGGACACCGACGGCCGAGGCCACCGCGCGCTCGGCGCCCACCAGCAGACCGATCGTCGTCACCAACTGGGCCACGTCCATGCGCAGCAGCAGCTCACCGGCCGCGATCTCGCCGCCGCGCAGGTCGGTCAGGATCACGCTGCCGGAACGATCCACCAGAATCGCGTCACCGGCGAGTCTGCGGTGGGCGATGCGCCGCGACTGCAGCGCCTGCACCTGGTGCCAGGTCAGGCGCAGCAGATCGTCGGTGATCTCCTCGTCCGCGAGCGAGTCGAGCGTGCGCCCACCGGTGTGCTCGTAGACGAGCATCACGGCGTCGGGGCCGAGTTCCGAGGTCGCGATCAACTTCGGGGCGTTGGCCCCGGCCGCGATCGCCGCGTACGCCAGCAGAGCCTCCTGCTCCAGCGCCTGGCGCAGCGACTGGAGGCTGCTGCGGGTCGCGAAGCCGCGCAGCGTCAGATTGCGCCACGCACGGTAGAAGAAGCCCTGGGCCTGCTGTTCCCGGTCGACCACGGTGACGTCCAGCGGTGGACCGTCCTCCAGGGTCACGAAGTAGCGTCGGCCGCGGTCGCCGTTCTCCGTGTCGACGACCTCCTCGCGGGCCGCGCCCACGGGGTGGAAGCCGACCGTCCGCAGGCCCGCCATCAGCGTCCGTCCGGTAGGACGGACGTTCGGCGAACCCACCGCGTACAGCGTCCCGTAGGCGACGGTCCAGCCGATCAGCACCGTCAGGATGATCGAGAACGGCGTCGTGTACCCGGTGACCAGCATCGAGAAGGCGTCGAGCAGCAGCACGATCCACAGCACGGAGCGCCAGCGCGGCCTCCGGGACATGCCTACGGCCGTCATGTAGGCGATGACGGGCGCCAGATAGCCGTGCACCGGGTCGGTGAGGGCGTGGATGTCGCCGGGGGAGGGCTGGGTGAGCGCCTCCTGGATGGAGCCCGGGGCGGCCTTGGCGACCCACAGGTCCGTGGCGAGTGTCACTCCGTGGGCGAGGACCGCCGCGAGCACGCCGTCGGCGATGCGCAGCCCGTCCCGCTTGATCAGCCGCTCGATCGCGAAGGCGACCGGAACCAGCAGGATGGCGATGCTGGACGCCAGACCCGCGATCTTGATCAGCAGGTCGGGCGCCTGCCCGGTGCCCTTGTTGATGTCCTGTTCGAGCCCCGAGGTCGTGCCGTGCGCGAACGCGGCGATCGCGAGCAGTACGACGATCGCGAGAAAGCCCACCAGGAGGCGCATGAGATCGGAAGGGCGGTGCACGCGCGCGGGGAGCAGCGGTTCGTCCCCCTCGACCTCCTCGACGTGCGGGTCGTCACCGCAGTCGTCGAGACCGGGCGCGGTACCGGGCGTGGACGTCTCGGCGGGCCCCTCCGCGGGGTCCTGCTCGTGGGCGTCGGCGGTGTCCGGGCGCGACGCAGCGTCAGAGGTGCCCTCCGCGTCTTCGGGTTGCACACCCTGCTGCTTCATCGTCTCTTCTTGATCTCGTATCACCGGTCACCGCCCGCACGATGGTGGCATGCCCCACCGACACACGGGGGCATCAGGGTGCAAATGCGGGGGCGCACAGTCTGCCCCACGCGCTGCTCCGGGGCGAGGGATACGCAGAGTCGCCAGCGCGTCGCATTGTCGGTGGGGTGCGGCAGGATGGGACGGATGAGCGAGGAGAGCCTTCCGGACGACACCGGCCCCGAGCACGGCGACGCGCTGCCCGAGTACGCCGAGCGCGTCCTCGACGTGGCCGAACGGATTCCGCCCGGGCGCGTCATGACGTACGGCGATGTCGCCGAATGGCTGGAGGAGGGCGGCCCCCGGCAGGTCGGCCGCGTGATGGCCCTCTACGGGGGAGCCGTTCCGTGGTGGCGGGTTGTCCGCGCGGACGGCACGTTGCTCCCCGGCCACGAGCTGCGGGCGCTCGACAACTACCGCTCGGAGGGCACCCCTCTTAAGGAGGCGAGCAGATCCGCCGAGGGTCACCTGCCGCGCGTCGACATGAGACGGGCGCGATGGGACGGCGGCGAGCGCGCGGACGGTCACACCTGACAGCTTCCGCCATCGGACGCGCCCCGGGGCGACCTGTGGCCCGTACGGGGGAAACCCGGCACGTCCGTGGCATGCCGTACGTTCGAGGGGCGAGGGACGCGAGGGTCGCGCGAGCCGTGAGGGAACGCGCGGAAGTCCTGCTTCCCTACGACCCGTCGGCGTAGCGTCGGCTGCACCTGTCCCCCTCACCACGCGGTCACCGCCCTCCACGCGCGGTGGTCAGGCAACCAGCACACCCACCAGGACCGGCGAACCACGTGAGCTCCTCTTCCTCCACCAGGCGTCTGTCGCACCCCCAGGTGCGACAGGGGAACCGTGGCGCTTACCGACTGGTGCGTACCCCGCCGACCCGGCCGGCTCCCCCTCGTCTGGACGCGCCACAGCGCTCCGTGGTTGACCACGGGGCCGGTCCGCTGCTCGTCCTCGCAGGTCCGGGCACCGGCAAGACCACCACCCTCGTGGAGTCCGTCGCGGCACGGATCGCCCGGGGAGGTGACCCCGCGCGGATCCTCGTGCTGACGTTCAGCCGCAAGGCGGCCGTCGAACTCCGCGACCGCATGGCGCTGCGCATCGGCGCCGCCCGCGCGCCCCGCGCGACCACCTTCCACTCGTTCTGCTACGCCCTGGTCCGCGCCCACCAGGACAGCGAACTGTTCGTCGAGCCGCTACGGCTGCTGTCCGGCCCCGAACAGGACGTCGCCGTACGCGAACTGCTCGCCGGCCAGCCCGACCTGGAGCGGCTCGGCCTCGCGCATGTGCGCTGGCCCGACGAACTGCGGGCCTGCCTCACCACCCGCGGCTTCGCCGACGAGGTCCGCGCGGTCCTCGCCCGCAGCCGCGAACTGGGCCTGGGCCCCGGCTCCCTGGACGCCTTCGCCCGTCGCATCGGCCGCCCCGACTGGCGTGCCGCCGCCGCCTTCCTCGCCGAGTACCTCGACGTACTCGACCTCCAAGGAGTGCTCGACTACGCGGAACTGGTCCACCGCGCGGTGCTCCTCGCCCAGCGCCCCGAGGTCGCCGAGCGACTCGCCGCGCAGTACGACGCGGTGTTCGTGGACGAGTACCAGGACACCGACCCGGCCCAGGTACGCCTGCTGCACGCCCTCGCCGGCGGCGGCCGCAATCTCGTCGCCTTCGGGGACCCCGACCAGTCGATCTACACGTTCCGGGGCGCCGACGTGAACGGCATCCTGGACTTCCCGAGCGCCTTCCCGCGCGCGGACGGCAGCCCGGCCCCCGTAGAGGTGCTCCGGACCTCCCGCCGCTCCGGCGCCGCCCTGCTGACCGCCACCCGCCTGCTCACCCAGCGCATGCCCCTGACCAGGCTCCCGGCGCAGAAGGTGCGCGCCCACCGCGAGTTGACCCCGGTACGGGACGGCGGCCGGGTCGAGGTGTACACGTACCCGACCCCCGGCACGGAACTGGACAACATCGCCGACATCCTCCGTAGAGCGCACCTGGAGGACGGCGTCCCCTGGAGCGACATGGCCGTCCTGGTACGCGCCGGCTCCCGGACCATCCCCACGATCCGACGCGCCCTCACCGCGGCCGGCGTCCCCCTGGACATCGACGGCGACGACCTGCCCCTGCGCCACGAACCCGCGGTGGCACCGCTGCTGACGGCCCTGCGGGCGGTGGCGGCGGCGGAAGCATCAGTACGGCCCGAGGACGACCCCGAAGCCGCAGGAGCTGTAGGGGAGGGCGACGACGTAGAAGACGCCGTGTCGGAAACCGACGATGAACAGGCCACGCCGGAAGCCGGACCTGAAGAGCCCGCTGCCCCCTCCTGGCTCGACACCGAAACCGCTCTCACCCTGCTCGCCTCCCCCCTCGCCGCCATGGACGCCGCCGACCTGCGCCGCCTGGGCCGGGCGCTGCGCGAGGAGGAGCGGGCCGGTGGCAATCCCGTGCCGCCGCCCTCGGACGAGCTGCTCACGCGGGCGCTCGCCGAGCCGGAGCGGCTGGTCGCGCACGACCCGACGTACGCGCGGGGAGCCCAGCGCCTGGGCGCGCTGCTGCGCAAGGCACGGGAGCGCCTGGCGGGCGGCGGTACGGCCGAGGAGGCGCTGTGGGACCTCTGGCAGGGCACACCGTGGCCCGGGCGCCTGGAGCGGGCCGCACTGCGCGGCGGCGCGGCCGGGCGCAACGCGGACCGCGACCTGGACGCCGTCTGCGCGCTGTTCGCGACCGCGGCCCGCGCGGAGGAGCGCACCGGGGGCCGGGGCGCCCTCAACTTCCTGGAGGAGATCGACGCCGAGGACATCGCCGCCGACACGCTCACCCGGCGTGCCGTACGCCCCGACGCCGTACGCCTGATGACCGCGCACCGCTCCAAGGGCCTGGAGTGGAACCTGGTCGTCGTAGCCGGCGTCCAGGAGGGCCTGTGGCCGGACCTGCGTCGACGCGGCTCCCTCCTGGAGGCCGACCGCATCGGCCGCGACGGACTCGCCGAACCGCTCACCCCGGGGGCCCTGCTCGCCGAGGAACGCCGCCTGTTCTACGTCGCCGCCACGCGCGCGCGTGAACGCCTCGTCGTCACCGCCGTGAAGGCACCCGCTGACGACGGCGACCAGCCGTCCCGCTTCCTCACCGAACTCGGCGTCGAGCCCAAGGACGTCACCGGCCGCCCGCGCCGCCCGCTGTCGGTCGCCGCACTGGTGGCCGAGCTGCGCGCCACGACCGTCGACCCGCGCGTGTCCGAGACCCTCAGGGAGGCTGCCGCGCGCCGGCTGGCCCGGCTGGCCGCGCTCGCCGACGAGGAGGGCCGCGCGCTGGTCCCGTCCGCGCACCCGTACCGCTGGTGGGGCATGTACGACCCGACCGAGAGCAAGGTGCCGCTGCGCGACCGCGACCAGCCCGTCGTGCTCTCCGGAAGCGCCCTCGACCAGCTCGCCAACACCTGTGCCCTGCAATGGTTCCTGGGTCGTGAGGTGAAGGCCGACGCGCCCGCGACCGCCGCCCAGGGCTTCGGGAACGTGGTGCACGTCCTCGCCGACGAGGTCGCCTCCGGACGCACCCCGGCCGACCTCGACGCCCTCATGGAGCGCCTCGACACCGTGTGGAACGCGCTCGCCTTCGACGCGCCCTGGAAGTCGGTACAGGAGAAGGACAACGCCCGCGTGGCGCTCGAACGCTTCCTGAAGTGGCACGTCGACTCCAACGGCATCCGTACGGGCCGTACACCGGTCGCCAGCGAGCACGACTTCGAGGTCACCCTCGAAGCGGGCGACTACGAAGTGCGCATTCGCGGCTCCATGGACCGCGTCGAGGCGGACGGCGAAGGACGCGCCTACGTAGTCGACTTCAAGACCGGCAAGGCCACACCGACCGCCCGCGAGGTGGAGCGCCATCCCCAACTCGCCGTCTACCAGCTCGCGGTCCGCGAGGGCGCCGTCGACGAGGCCTTCGACGGAGTGCGCCCCGAACCGGGCGGCGCCGAACTCGTCCAGCTGCGCCAGGGCGCCGCGCAACGGGACGGCGGCGAGACCCTGCCCAAGGTGCAGGCCCAGGAGCCCCTGGAGGGGGAGTGGGCCGGTGAACTGCTGGCCACGGCCGCGGGCAAGGTCCTGGACGAACGGTTCACGCCCACGGCCGGACAGCACTGCGCGCACTGCGCGTTCCGGGCCTCGTGCAGCGCGCGGCCCGAGGGACGACACGTCGTCGAGTAACTCGCGTGACGTATCGCACCACATGTGTTGACCTGCGCTTCTTCTGCCCCTGAGGGCGATTGGTCCTCGACTGTCAGTGGCCGCCGCTAGCCTCTCCGACATGCCCGCCCGTATCACCGATCCCGATCAGCTCAAGGAGCTCCTCGGCATCCCCTTCACCCCGGAGCAGACGGCCTGCATCGTCGCGCCGCCCGCCCCGCAGGTGATCGTGGCCGGAGCAGGGTCGGGCAAGACGACGGTGATGGCGGCCCGCGTGGTGTGGCTGGTCGGCACCGGCCAGGTCGCCCCCGAGCAGGTCCTCGGCCTGACCTTCACCAACAAGGCCGCCGGTGAACTCGCCGAGCGCGTCCGCAAGGCGCTCATCAAGGCGGGTGTCACCGACCCCGACGTCATCGACCCGGACAACCCGCCGGGCGAGCCTGTGATCTCGACCTACCACGCCTTCGCGGGCCGTCTCCTGACCGACCACGGCCTGCGCATCGGACTCGAACCGACATCCCGGCTGCTCGCCGACGCCACCCGCTTCCAGCTTGCCGCGCGCGTGCTGCGCGAGGCCCCGGGCCCCTATCCGGCACTCACCCGCTCCTTCCCGGACCTAGTCAGCGACCTCCTCACGCTCGACGGAGAGCTGTCCGAACACCTCGTACGCCCCGAGGAGTTGCGCGCCTACGACGCCGAGCTGCTGCGCGCTTTGGAGGGCCGCAAGCTCAGCAACGCCGAGTTGCGCAAGGTGCCCGAGGCGGCCGCCGCCCGGCGTGAACTCACCGAGCTGGTCAGCCGCTACCGGACCGCCAAACGCGAGCGCGACCTGCTCGACTTCGGTGACCAGATCGCCCTCTCCGCGACCCTGGCCCGCACCCGTCCCGAGGTCGGCGACATCCTGCGCGACGAGTTCCGGGTGGTGCTGCTCGACGAGTACCAGGACACCTCGGTCGCCCAACGCATCCTCCTGGCAGGCCTGTTCGGCGCCGGCACGGGCCACCCGGTGACCGCCGTCGGCGACCCCTGCCAGGCGATCTACGGCTGGCGCGGTGCATCCGTCGCCAACCTCGACGACTTCCCGGAGCACTTCGCGCACGCCGACGGCCGCCTCGCCGCCCGTCAGTCGCTCAGCGAGAACCGCCGCAGCGGAGGCCGCCTCCTCGACCTCGCCAACAACCTCGCGGAACCCCTGCGCGCCATGCACGCGGGCGTGGAGGCCCTCCGCCCGGCCCCCGGCGCCGAGCGCGACGGCACGGTCCGCTGCGCGCTGCTGCCCACCCACACCGAGGAGATCGACTGGCTCGCCGACTCCATCGCCCACCTCGTACGGACCGGGAAGGAGCCCGGCGAGATCGCCGTCCTGTGCCGTACGGCCACCGACTTCGCGGAGATCCAGGGCGCCCTCGTCGCCCGCGACATCCCGGTCGAGGTGGTCGGGCTCTCCGGGCTGCTGCACCTGCCCGAGGTCGCCGACCTCGTCGCCGTCTGCGAGGTCCTCCAGGACCCCGGCGCCAACGCCTCCCTGGTCCGGCTGCTGACCGGCCCGCGCTGGCGCATCGGCCCGCGCGACCTCGCCCTCCTGGGCCGGCGCGCCCGGTTCCTCGTGTCCCCCACGCGCGTGGGGGACGACGACGACCCGGACCGCCGACTCGCCGAGGCCGTCGAGGGGGTCGACCCCTCCGAGGTGATATCGCTCGCCGACGCCCTCGACACGTTCCTGGAGACGCCTCTCTACGGTGCCGACCGCACCGGGGACGACGACGGGCTGCCCTTCTCACCGGACGCGCGCGTGCGCTTCGCCCACCTGGCCACCGAACTGCGGGACCTGCGGCGCTCCCTGTCCGACCCCCTGATGGACGTCCTGCACCGCGTCCTCGCCGTCACCGGCCTGGAGGTGGAACTCGCGGCGTCTCCGCACGCGTTGGCCGCCCGCCGCCGCGAGACCCTGTCGAACTTCCTGGACGTCGCCGCCTCCTTCGCCGCGGGCGACGGCGAGGCGACCCTGCTCGCCTTCCTCGGCTTCCTGCGCACCGCCGCCCAGTACGAGAAGGGCCTCGACAATGCCCTGCCCGGCGGCGAGAACACCGTCAAGGTCCTCACCGCGCACAAGTCCAAGGGCCTGGAGTGGGACGTCGTGGCCGTCCCCGGCCTGGTCACCGGGACCTTCCCCAGCAGCCAGGGCCGCGAGAAGTGGACCGCCCAGGGCAAGGTCCTGCCCCACGCACTGCGCGGCGACACCGCCACCCTGCCCGACGTGGCCTCCTGGGACGCCAAGGGCCTGAAGGCCTTCCACGGGGAGATGAAGGACCACCAGCACACCGAGGAACTCCGCCTCGGCTACGTCACCTTCACCCGCCCCCGCTCCCTGCTGCTCGGCTCCGGCCACTGGTGGGGTCCCACCCAGAAGAAGCCCCGCGGCCCCTCCGACTTCCTCCAGGCCCTGTACGACCACTGCGCGGCCGGGTACGGCGAGATCGAGGCCTGGGCGGACCAGCCCGAGGAGGGCGAGGAGAACCCCGCCCTGCACACGGCCACCGCCGACCAGGCCTGGCCGCTGCCCCTGGACGACGCGGCGATGGCCCACCGCCACAAGGCCGCCCAGCTGGTCATGAACCACTTGGAGTACCTCGCCTCCCACGACGAGGGCCACCCTGCGGCCACCCACGACCCGAACGCCCACGACGACCCGGACTGGCCCCCGCCCCCGGAGGACGACGAACCTCCTTACGACGAGCCCCCCTTCGGGGAGCCTCCCTACGAGGAATCGCTGCCCGAGACGGACGTTCAGGTTGAAGGCGCCCTCCCGGAGGACGACCCCGCGGACTGGGACGCCTGGACCACGGACCGCCCGACCGTCCCGCACCAGGCGGCGGCCCCGCACACCGCCGAACACTCCAGTGCGCCAGGAGGCGCACGCCCGCACCCCACGGAACCGCCTGGGACACCCCTCACTCCGGAGGAGGCCCGTGCCATCGCCTCCTGGGACCGTGACCTCGACGCCCTCACCGGCGAACTCCTGCGCGCCCGCCGGGGAGTCACCGACGTCCCTCTCCCGGCCTCCCTCACGGCCACCCAGCTGATGCTCCTGGCCGCCGACCCGGACGCCCTCGCGCAGGAACTCGCGCGCCCGCTGCCCCGCCCGCCACAACCCGCCGCACGCCGAGGCACCCGCTTCCACGCCTGGGTGGAATCACGCTTCGAAGAGCTGACCCTGCCCATGCTGGAACCGGACGAACTGCCCGGCAGCGAGGCCGAGATCGCCGACGAACGCGACCTGGAAGCCCTCAAGGAAGCCTTCGAACGCACCGAGTACGCCCGGCGCACGCCCTACCGCGTCGAGACCCCTTTCCAGCTGGCGATCGCCGGCCGCGTCGTACGGGGCCGTATCGACGCCGTCTACAAACAGGGCGACGGCGACGGGGCGACGTACGAGATCCTCGACTGGAAGACCAGCCGCACCCGTACCGCCGACCCGCTCCAGCTCGCGATCTACCGGTTGGCCTGGGCCGAGCGGCAGGGCGTGCCCCTGGAGACGGTCACGGCCGCGTTCCTGTACGTGCGCGGCGGCGAGGTCGTACGGCCGGAGAACCTCCCGGACCGGGCCGCGCTGGAGCGGCTGCTGCTGGAGGAGCCGGGCGCGCAAGCAAACTGTGAGGAACCGCCCACCGAGGATGTCAGTGCGGGCCGATAGGCTCGTGACCATGAGCCACACCGTTGACAGTGCCGTCAGCGCGGTCCGCACGTACATCGAGCAGCACCGCGCAGCCTTCCTCGACGACCTCGCCGAGTGGCTGCGCATCCCGTCCGTCTCGGCGCAGCCCGACCACGCGCCCGACGTCCGGCGCAGCGCGGACTGGCTCGCCGCCGCGCTCCGGGAGACCGGCTTCCCCACCGCCGAGGTCTGGCCGACCCCGGGCGCCCCCGCCGTCTTCGCCGAGTGGCCCTCGGACGACCCCGAGGCACCCACGGTCCTCGTCTACGGCCATCACGACGTCCAGCCCGCCGCCCGCGAGGACGGCTGGGACAGTGAGCCCTTCGAGCCCGTCGTCCGCGAGAACCGCCTCTACGCGCGCGGGGCGGCCGACGACAAGGGCCAGGTGTTCTTCCACACACTCGGTGTCCGCGCCCACCTCGCCGCGACCGGCCGCACCGCCCCGGCCGTGCACTTGAAGCTGCTCGTCGAGGGCGAGGAGGAGTCCGGCTCCCCGCACTTCCGGGCGCTCGTCGAGGAGCACGCCGACCGGCTCGCCGCCGACGCCGTGATCGTCTCCGACACCGGCATGTGGTCCGAGGACACCCCCACGGTGTGCACCGGAATGCGCGGCCTCGCCGAGTGCGAGATCCGGCTGCACGGCCCCGACCAGGACATCCACTCCGGCTCGTTCGGCGGCGCCGTGCCCAACCCGGCGACCGTCGCCGCCCGCCTGGTGGCCGCCCTGCACGACGAGCACGCACGCGTGGCCGTCCCCGGCTTCTACGACGGCATCGTCGAACTCACCGACCAGGAGCGCGCACTCTTCGCCGAGCTGCCCTTCGACGAGAAGGAGTGGCTGCGGACCGCCAAATCGCACGCCACCCACGGAGAGGCCGGACACACCACCCTGGAGCGCATCTGGGCCCGCCCCACCGCCGAGGTCAACGGCATCGGCGGCGGCTACCAGGGCCCGGGCAGCAAGACGATCATCCCGTCCTCGGCGATGGTGAAGCTGTCCTTCAGGCTGGTCGCCGGCCAGGACCCCGACCACATCGAGAAGGCCGTCCGAGCCTGGGCCGACCGGCAGGTGCCCGACGGAATCCGGCAGGAGATCACCTTCAGCGCGGCCACGCGCCCGTGCCTGACGCCCCTGGACCACCCGGCCCTGCAGTCCGTCGTCCGCGCGATGGGCCGCGCCTTCGAGAAACCGGTCCTCTTCACCCGCGAGGGCGGCTCGGGACCGGCCGCCGACCTCCAGGAAGTCCTCGGGGCACCCGTCCTCTTCCTGGGCATCTCCGTCCCCTCCGACGGCTGGCACGCCCCGAACGAGAAGGTCGAACTCGACCTCCTCCTGAAGGGCGTCGAAACCACCGCCCATCTGTGGGGAGACCTCGCCGACACCTGGCGCCGCGCGCCCTGACGAATCCGCGCGATCCGGAACGGCTCCGCGCGCGAGGCACACTGGAAGAACCGCCCCGCACACCCCGTCCCGCCGGACCCGGTCGCCTCCTGCCGTACGTCCCGCTGAACCGCCCGCCGAAACAATCCGCATTGCCGGGGGAGTTGGAAGCACCCGTGACCACCTGGACCGACCACACAGCCGACCGACCCATCTCGCTCACCGCCCCGAGCGGCATCGACCGAGCCGCCCACCACCGGCTCGACGAGGCCTGGCTCGCCGCGGCGTGGAGCCACCCCACCACCCGTTGCTTCGTGGTCTCCGGCGGCCAGGTACTCATCGACGAGACACCCGACGGCAAGACCGAACTCGTCATGACGCCCTCCTTCGAGGCCCCCCTCACCGAGGCACACCGCTACTTCCTGGGCACCGACGACGACGGCGTCAGCTACTTCGCCCTCCAGAAGGACGCCCTGCCCGGCCGTATCGACCAGTCGGCGCGGCCCGCGGGCCTGCGCGAGGCGGGCCTGCTGCTGTCACCCCGGGACGTGGGCCTCATGGTGCACGCGGTCGCCCTGGAGAACTGGCAGCGACTGCACCGCTTCTGCTCCCGCTGCGGCGAGCGCACGGTGATCGCCGCGGCCGGCCACATCCGCCGCTGCCCCGCCTGCGGCGCCGAGCACTACCCGCGCACCGACCCCGCCGTGATCATGGCCGTCACCGACGAGGAGGACCGCATCCTGCTCGGCCGGCAGGTCCACTGGCCCGAGGGCCGCTTCTCGACGCTCGCCGGCTTCGTCGAGCCCGGCGAGTCCATCGAGCAGTCGGTGCGCCGCGAGGTCTTCGAGGAGGCCGGCATCACCGTCGGCCACGTCGAGTACGTCGCCAGCCAGCCCTGGCCCTTCCCGTCCAGCCTCATGCTCGGCTTCATGGCCCGCGCCACCTCGACCGACATCAACGTCGACGGCGACGAGATCCACGAGGCCCGCTGGTTCTCCCGCGAGGAGTTGCGCGCGGCCTTCGAGTCCGAAGAGGTGCTGCCCCCGTACGGCATCTCGATCGCGGCCCGCCTGATCGAACTCTGGTACGGCAAGCCCCTGCCGACGCGCACCTTCGTCTGAGGCGACTCGGAGGGAAACTCGGCCCCGTCGGCATGCCGGTCGAGGACTCGGCCATGCGCTGGGGAGAGGCTCGCGAGGCCGTCCGGCGCCTGACGACGACAAAGAGGGTGGCCCCTGACATCAGGGGCCACCCTCTCCGGAGCTGTGTGCGCCGACCGTCGTTCAGGCGCCGAGTGCCTGCTTCACCTGGGCGAGGCTCGGGTTCGTCATGACGACCTCGGGGCCGCCCTGGGAGGGAATCACCAGAACTGTCGGCACCGTCTGATTCCCGCCATTCGCCTTCTCGACGAACGCCGCCGAAGCCGGGTCCTGCTCGATGTTGATCTCGTTGTACGCGATTCCCTCGCGGTCCATCTGGCTCTTCAGCCGACGGCAGTAACCGCACCACGTGGTGCTGTACATCGTCACAGTGCCCGACATCTTCTCGCGCTCCTCAACAGCTCGGGGGATGGGTGCTCGCAGAGGTGCGAACGTACGCGACGCACCCGCCATTCCCGCCGGAGGTATGACGCACCCGCCATTCCCGCCGGGGGTATCCCGCGGCACGTGACGCCTGCCGTATTAGTACGACCGCGGGTGCCTCCCTGTGGACAACCGACTCACCTGTCTCCGGCGACCTGGCAGCATGGCCGTGTGACAGCAGCAACGCACTCCTCCCTCTTCCCGCAGGTACCGGACTCGGCCGACGCGGTGCTCGAAGGACTCGACCCCGAGCAACGCGAGGTGGCCACCGCCCTGCGCGGCCCGGTGTGCGTGCTGGCGGGCGCCGGCACGGGCAAGACACGGGCGATCACCCACCGGATCGCCTACGGAGTGCGCGCCGGGGTCCTGCAGTCCTCCAGCGTGCTGGCCGTCACCTTCACCAACCGCGCCGCCGGCGAGATGCGCGGCCGGCTGCGCCAGCTCGGCGCCACCGGAGTCCAGGCACGGACGTTCCACTCGGCCGCGCTCCGCCAGCTCCAGTACTTCTGGCCGAAAGCGATCGGCGGCATCATGCCCCGGCTCGTCGACCGCAAGATCCAGCTCGTCGCCGACGCGGCGGCCGCCTGCCGCATCCGCCTCGACCGCGGTGAACTGCGGGACGTCACCGCCGAGATCGAGTGGTCCAAGGTCACCCAGACCGTGCCCTCCGACTACGCGGCCGCGGCGGCCAAGGCGGGCCGCGACGTCCCCCGTGCCCCCGCCGAGATCGCCCAGCTCTACGCCACCTACGAGGACGTCAAGCGCGACCGCGCGGTCATCGACTTCGAGGACGTCCTGCTGCTCACCGTGGCCGTCCTCCAGGACCGGCACGACATCGCCGAACAGGTCCGCTCGCAGTACCAGCACTTCGTTGTCGACGAGTACCAGGACGTCAGCCCGCTCCAGCAGCGCCTCCTGGAGCTGTGGCTGGGCGACCGCGACAACCTGTGCGTCGTCGGCGACGCCAGCCAGACGATCTACTCCTTCACCGGAGCGACGCCGGACCACCTGCTCGACTTCCGCACCCGCCACCCCGGCGCCACCGTCGTCAAGCTGGTCCGCGACTACCGCTCCACACCCCAGGTCGTCCACCTCGCCAACGGCCTGCTCTCCCAGGCCCGCGGCCGGGCCGCCGACCACCGGCTGGAGCTGATCTCCCAGCGTTCCGCGGGCCCCGAGCCCGTCTACGCCGAGTACACCGACGAACCCGCCGAGGCCGAGGGCGCCGCCCGCCGCATCCGCGACCTCATGGACGCGGGCGTCCCGGCGAGCGAGATCGCGATCCTGGTCCGCACGAACTCCCAGTCCGAGACCTACGAACAGGCCCTCGCCGACGCCGGAGTGCCCTACCAACTGCGCGGCGCCGAGCGGTTCTTCGACCGCCCCGAGGTCCGCAAGGCCGGCATCGCCCTGCGCGGCGCGGCTCGCTTCGGCGGCAACGACTCCCTCCTGGACGACGTCATCGACCTGCCCTCCCAGGTCCGTGCCGTCCTCTCGGGCGAGGGCTGGACCACCGAGCCCCCGGCCGGCTCCGGCGCCGTCAGAGAGCGCTGGGAGTCCCTGGCGGCCCTGGTCAACCTCGCCCAGGACTTCGCCGCGGCGAAACCCGGGGTCACCCTCGCCGACCTGGTCGCCGAACTCGACGAGCGGGCCAACGCCCAGCACGCCCCGACCGTCCAGGGCGTCACCCTCGCCTCCCTGCACTCGGCCAAGGGCCTGGAGTGGGACGTCGTCTTCCTGGTCGGCGTCGCCGAGGGCATGATGCCCATCACGTACGCGAAGACGGACGAACAGATCGAGGAGGAGCGCCGCCTCCTCTACGTCGGCGTCACCCGCGCCAGAGAGCGGCTGCACGTCTCCTGGGCCCTCTCCCGCTCACCCGGAGGCCGCCCCAACCGCCGCCCCAGCCGCTTCCTGGACGGCCTGCGCCCCGGCTCGACCGGCGTCGCGGGCAGACCCGGCACGATGGCCCCCGGAGGCATCGAGCGCGGCTACGCGGGCACGCCCAAGGCCGTACCGCGCCGGACGCAGCGCACCGTGGCCCGCTGCCGGGTCTGCGGCCGCACCCTCACCGAGGCCGGTGAGATGAAGCTGATGCGCTGCGAGGACTGCCCCTCGGACATGGACGAGGGCCTCTACGAGCGGTTGCGCGAGTGGCGGGAGATCCAGGCGCAGCTCAGCGGTCAGCCCGCCTTCTGCGTCTTCACCGACAAGACACTGATGGCGATCGCCGAGACCGTCCCCGACGACGACGGCGAACTCGCGCGGATCCCCGGCGTCGGCGTCCGCAAGCTCAACCGCTACGGGGCCGATGTGCTGGCCATCTGCGGCGGTCAGGAGCCTGCGGAGGGTGTCGCGGAGGACTGATTCAAACTCGTCGAGAAAATAGTTTGCGCATGCCCCAGCAATCCCCATAGGTTCTTAAGCACGGGAACAGGGGGCCTTCTCGAAGGCCCTGATTCCGTGCTGTACTTGCCTAACCGAAGGACCGGTCTCACCCCCGGTCCCCCGAGACGCCGAGAGGAGGCGATTCCAGTGATCAGCATCAACACCCGCTCCAGCAGCACCGTGAAAATGACCGATCCCTCGGTCGTCTCCCTGTGCATCCTCGGCGTTTCGAACCTGGGCACCGGTCTGTCCGGCATTTCTGCCGCCCGTCCGACGTCCGCCCTGTCTCTCGCGGTCCTTCCCGTCCGTGAGCGCAATGAGCGACCGACCAAGGCACTGGAAGCAGTAGGGGCACAGGCGCAGGCCTATGCCTTTGCACCCGGTGCCGGAAGCCGGAAGCAGACGACGCAGCACCACCAGATGTGGGCCTTCCGTGGGCCAGAACCCTGGAGTGATCCAGCCTGATCGATCAGGCCGGCGCCTTCAGGGCCGCGGAACCCCATCCGGGATCCGCGGCCCTTCTGTTTTCCCCGAACGGGGACGACGGAGCGAAGGGGCCTCGGGACAAGAAAAGAACCCGGTACCACGCCGACAACCGGCCCAACAGGGCCGGACCGACCAGACGAGGAAGAACAACCGTGCAACTCGAAGCGCACGCCCCGTCCGTACCGCCTTCCGAAACGATCCCCCCGCCCGGCCTCACGGAGGACTCCACCTTGACTCCGCTCACTACGCTCACCGCGCTCGACGACGCCATCGAGAACCTGGGCGTGCCCGTCCCCTGCCGTTCCTACGACCCGGAGGTCTTCTTCGCCGAGTCGCCGGCCGATGTCGAGTACGCCAAGTCCCTCTGCCGCACCTGCCCGCTGATCGAGGCCTGCCTCGCCGGCGCCAAGGAGCGGCGTGAGCCCTGGGGCGTCTGGGGTGGCGAGCTCTTCGTCCAGGGTGTCGTCGTGGCCCGCAAGCGGCCGCGTGGCCGTCCGCGCAAGAACCCGGTCACGGCATGAACATCACCTTCGGAACGATCGACCGCCCCCTCACGCACGACCCCAAGAAGCAGGCCCCGATGAAGCCGTCCACTCCCAGCGAGCCCGTGGGCTCCGCGATCCCAGACTTCACCACCCCGGGTGCGACCGAGTCGCGCCAGAACAGGACCCGAGAGATGCAACTCATCCCAGAAGCTCTGGCTCGTGCGCATATGCACGAGCGCCTGCACGAGGCCGAGCGGGAACGCCGGGCCGTGCGCCTGGTGACCGCCCGCCGGATGCAGCGCAGGGCCGAGCGCGCCTCGATGCGCGCCCGCCGTGCGCTCGCCATGGCCGTCATGCAGTAACCGATCACACCTGAAGCGGTGGCCTCCCGACCCCGGGAGGCGAAAGCTCCCCTGCGGGGCCGGTCCGTCCGAACGGACCGGCCCCGCGGTGCGTTCCGCCCGCCGATCCCCGGCCGCGGAGATATCGTCACCGCGTGACGAGTCCTCCCGGAGGCAGTGACACCGGTGCCTCCACCGCGAAGCCCCAACTCCTCGTGTGCGCCCGCTGCGGCACCAGGTCCGAAGGCCCACAGCCCACCTGGACCTGCTCCGTGGAGCACGGAACCCGGCACTACTTCTGCGACACCTGCGCCAGAGAGAACCTCAGGGCGATCGAGGGACGGCTCGACTCGGTCTGGTGGTAGGCCGCACTCGCACCACCCACTACCCGACTCGCGCCGTCAGCGGCCCGACTCGTATTACCTGCGGCCCGGCTCAGGCCTCCGCCGCGGGGTCCTCCTCGTCCAGGTACTCCTCGTACTCGTCCGGATCCTCCGGTACGAACCCCGGCAGCCACTCCTCCAGCTCATCGCGCAGCCGCACCGTCGCGCCCAACTGGCACAGCACGCCGATTGTGCTCAATGTCACCCGGTGTATCAGGAGATACGCCGGGGGCAGGTTGAGCTGCTTGCCCAGCTGGTGGGCGGGGGAGCGGGGGTCGGCGATACGGGCCGCCTGGCTGCGCATCCAGCCGCGGCTGAAGGTGAACGCGTCGACCTGCGCCGGCTCGATGATCGGCACGAGGTAGTCGAGGACGGCGTCGGGGTCCAGCTCTATCGAGTCCTTGACGAAGCCCTCTGTGCGCAGCAGCTCGTAGACCCCCTCGGCGTCGCCGTCGAGCGTCATGCGCAGGGAGTCACCGATGGGCGTCGGCAGACCACCGGGAAGGCGGTCCACCGTGCCGAAGTCCAGGACACCCAGCCGCCAGTCGCCCTTGCCGTCCGGATCGGCGGGCAGCAGACGGAAGTTGCCCGGATGCGGATCCGCGTGGAGGAGACCCGTGCGGGCCGGGCCGGAGAACAGGAAGCGGGCCAGGAGCTGGCCTGCCCGGTCACGCTGCTCCTGGGTGCCGTCGGCGATCACTTCCGACAGCGGGATCCCGTCGATCCACTCCGTGACCAGGACCTGGTCGCACTGGTGGACCACGGCGGGCACCACGACATCCGGGTCGCCCTCGAACTCCTCCGCGTGCGCCTGCTGGGCCTGCGCCTCCAGGCCGTAGTCCAGCTCCTCGGAGACCCGGTCGCGCAGCTCCGCGATGAGGGGCTTGATGTCCATCCCGGGGATGAGGGGGCCCAACAGGCGGGCGAATCGGCTCAGTTGGGTCAGGTCGGAGAGGAGGGCCTCGCCGGCGCCCGGGTACTGCACCTTGACCGCGACCTCGCGGCCGTCGTGCCACACCGCCCGGTGCACCTGGCCGATCGACGCGGCCGCCGCGGGCTTGTCCTCGAACTCCAGGAACAGCTCCCGCCAGTCCTCGCCGAGCCGCTCCACCAGCACACCGTGCACGGTGCGTGTCGGCATCGGCGGCGCCGCCTCCTGGAGCTTGGTCAGCGCGGCACGGTAGGGGCCGGCGACCTCCTCGGGCAGCGCCGACTCGAAGACGGACAGCGCCTGCCCGAACTTCATCGCACCGCCCTTGAGCTCGCCGAGCACCTTGAACAGCTGCTCCGCCGTGCGCTGTTGCAGCTCGCGGCCGACGATCTCCGCGGACTCGCCCACGATCCGTTTCCCGAGCCCCCACGTCGCTCTCCCGGCGAAGCCGAGCGGGAGCGCGGCGAGCTTGGCGGTGCGGGTGACCGCCTTGCGGGGAAGATCAGACATGCGCCCTCCAAGTCCCGGCCGGCCGGGCCGAGTCTGCCTTACGGCGCACATCCCTCGACGGCCGGTCCCCTGCCATTGTCGCGTGTCGATCCTCGTCCGTAGAGGTGTGTCCCTCCTTACCTTTCTTCGTACCCTTCTCCGCGGCCCCGCACGGGCAGGCGGAATGCGCCCAGACCGGTCGCGCGTGCCAGTCCAGTCCGGGCAGCGAGACCTCCCACCGAGCGCCCGCGCTCGACGGCGACCGCCCGTCCAGGAAGGCCAGCGCGTGCGCGGCCGCCAGCCCGGCGACGGTCGTGGCCAGCGTCAGGTCGCACGGCCGCACCTGCGGCTGTTTACCGGAGCGCCACTGCGCGACCAGACGCGGCCAGGTCGGATCGCGGTCGGTGCGCGCGTGGTGCAGGCAGCCCGCGCAGGACGTCTCGCCGGGCAGGACCAGTGGGCCCACGACACCTGTGCCCTCCACCACACCGGCGTACAGATGAGGGGTCCCCGAGACGATCAGGCCGGTGGCGGCGGCCGGGTCGGGCGCGTGCACGGCGACGTCGTCGCGCGGGGCGAGGATCACCAGGGAGAAGCCCGGGTCGCTCTCCTCCGCCGTGGCCCGCGAGGTCCGGCGGGGCGGGCGGTCCGGTGCCGCCCGGCGTACCGCGCGGCGCGCCGCCTCGTCCCGGCGCTCACCGACCGCCTCCGCGGGCAGCCCGCCCGGAGCGACGTCCCAGGGCTCGGTGTGACCGCCGTCGCGCACGTCGACCTCGCCGATCCCCGCGCCCGACAGCAGCGCGGCGAGCACGGCGCCCACCCGGCCCGCGCCTCTCACCTGCACCCGCAGTTCGCGACGCGCCGCCAGACGGCTCATCGACTCGCCCGGCTCGCCGGTGATCAGGGAGAGCGACGCGAGGTCCGGGCGCAGCCGGTCGAGGACGTCCTTCTTCGCACGGAGGGCATCGGCGGCGGGCCCGCCACCCCTCGCGTCGTCGAGCAGTCCCGCGTGCGTCAGCCTCTCCACCAGCTGGTCCACCTGGCCCTCGGGCAGATCCATCCGGTGTCCCTCCTCGCGCAGGAGAGGCAGTCCGCGCGTGCCGTTGAGCAGGTCCAGGAAACCGCCCGTCGCCGTGTCCATCGGGCCCAACGTCATGGCGTGCGCCGGTGTCATCCCGAACTGCACGGTGTGGAGATCGCGCCAGCCGCGCCGCAGCGCGGGCTTCACCATCGGATGCATGACAGGCCCCCGTAGCCCTAGGAAGTACGTCCCGTGTGCCGGCGGAACCGGTCGGTGCTCCGCCTGCGATGCCAGCCTGCCCGGCCCGGGCGTCGGGTGCAGAAAGTTGTCCACAGGCTGTGGGATTCGTCGTACAAATCAAACGCTTGGTGGCGGATCGATACCGAAACCGCCCCGGAGTCGGGACTTCCCGCGTGTGCAGAGGGTAACGTCGTGCCGTGCCCGCCGACCCACTGCACAGCGCCGGAAAACCACAGCGCAGTACGACGAGCCAGCCGCCAAGCGGCTCGGGGGCGAGCGCGATCGAGGTCCGCAGGAGTGCGCGTCGGCGCAGAACTGTCTCCGCGTACCGCGAGGGCGATCGCACCGTCGTGCTCATCCCCGCCCGCATGTCCGAGGCGGAGGAGAAGCGCTGGGTCACCGTCATGCTCGACAAGCTGGCCGCCCAGGAAAGCAAACGCGTGCTGGGTGACGCCGAGCTGTCGGAGCGCGCCGAGCGACTGTCGGCCCAGTACTTCGACGGCCGCGCCCGGCCCACCTCCGTGCGCTGGGTGACCAACCAGAACACACGCTGGGGCTCCTGCACGCCCTCCGAGGGCAGCATCCGCCTGTCCCACCGGCTACAGGGCATGCCCGAGTACGTCGTCGACTACGTGCTGCTGCACGAGCTGGCGCATCTCCTGGTGCCCGGACACGGGCCGCGGTTCTGGCGGCTCCTGGAGGCGTATCCGCGCACGGAGCGGGCCAAGGGCTACCTCGAAGGCGTGGTCGCGGCCGAGCGGCTGCCCCATCCGCCGGGCGCCCGCGACGAGTGAGGCCCTCTTGTGGGGGATTGTGTACCGGGTCTGTACCGACTTCCTCCGGTGTCGGTGATTGCCGTTAGCCTGGCGCGACTCACTTGCATCGGGATGGGGGACGGTCGTTACGCATGGCCAGGGAATTCCAACGCGGCCACAAGGCCAAGATCAGTGACCTCACCGCGGGCACGGATCTGTACGTAGGTGTGCAGATCACCGGCCCCGGACTGACGTTCGACATCAGCTGCTTCGGCCTCGACGCCGAGGAGCGGCTCTCGGACGACCGGTACTTCGTCTTCTTCAACCAGCCGAAGTCCCCCGAGGAGTCCATCCAGCTCCTGGGTGCCCAGGCGGGCGACTCGGAGTCCTTCCGGGTCACGCTCGACAAGATCCCGCCGCAGATCCACAAGCTGGCGTTCACGGCGACCCTCGACGGCGCCGGGCAGATGTCGCAGATCGCCCCCGGGTACGTCAGGATCGTCGCGGGCGGCGAGGAGGTGGCCCGCTACTCGTTCAACGGTTCGGAGTTCACCACCGAGCGGGCCGTGATGCTGGGTGACTTCTACCTGAAGGACGTCTGGCGGTTCGCGGCCGTCGGCCAGGGCTTCGACGGTGGCCTGGAAGCGCTGCTGAAGAACTTCGGCGGCGAGGTCGCCGAGGAGGAGACGCCCGAGCCGCAGCAGGCGCAGCCCGCGCCACCGCAGTCCGGTGCCGCCCCCGGCTTCGCCCCGCCCGCGTTCGGCGCCCCCGCGGCCCCGGCACCCCAGGGGTACACACCCCCACCGGCGCCCGCGCCCTCCGTGCACGCAGCGCCGACCATCATCGCGCCCTTGACCCCGCCCGGGGCCGGCACCGTGCCGCCCCCGGGTCCCGTGCCCGCGCCCTACGGCCAGCCGCAGGCGCCGTACGGACAGCAGGCCCCCGGCCAGAGCCCGCCTCCGCCGCCCGGCTACGCGCAGCCCCAGGCCCCGCACGCGCCGGGCCCGCCGCCCGGCTACGGCCAGCCGACTCCGCCCCCTGGCTACGGCCAGCCGCCCGCGCCTCCCGGCTACGGGCAGCAACAGCCTCCCTTCGGGCAGGTGCCGCCCCAGGCCGCCGGCTACGGAGTGCCCCAGGGATCTCCCCAGGGCGCCGGTGTGTCGGCCGCGCTGGAGAAGTTCAAGGAGACGCCCACCGGACAGCGCTGGACGCAGCAGAACAAGAAGCTGATCCGCGTCGACCTCGGCATCGGCGGCCAGCCCGTGCTCGCCCGCCAGGGCAGCATGGTGCTCTACCAGGGCAAGGTCGACTTCGGCTACAAGGGCGCCGGATTCGCCGGGCGACTCGTGGGCAACGCGACCGGCCAGGAGATGCAGCTGATGCGCTGCACGGGCCAGGGCCAGGTGTTCCTCGCAGAGAACTCGACCAACCTGCACCCCGTCGAGCTCCAGGGGGACGCGATCTGCGTCTCCGCCGAGAACGTCCTCGCCTTCGACGAGAGCCTCCAGTACGAGGTCAGACGCATCGAGGGACACGGCATCCCCGGGGGCGCGCTGTTCACGATGCAGTTCCAGGGGACCGGCACCGTCGTCGTGAAGACCCACGGCGAGCCCGTCGTCCTGCCGGTCACGCCGACCACGTTCGCCGACTGCAACGCGGTCGTCGCCTGGTCCGCCGCCGCCCAGGTGATCGTCTCCAGCCAGGTCCGGATGCGCCGCAACGCCTATCCGGGCGACACCGGGGAGAGCGTCAACCTGCAGTTCCGGGCCGCCCCCGGAAACTTCATCGTCGTCCAGCCGTACGAGGTCTGAGGGAGCCCGTCATGAACCAGCCGCTCGCGGGCTACGCCCCCGCACCCGTCTCCGCCCGCATGGAGAACCACGGCAACAACATGCTGAAGGTCGCCATGCAGACCGGAAGCGACCTCTTCGCGCGCGTGGGCTCGATGATCGCCTACGAGGGCTTCATCCAGTACGAGCCCAACCCGCCGGCCGTGCGCCAGATCGCGCGCGACTGGATGACCGGCGAGGGCGCGCCCCTGATGAAGTGCTCCGGCGACGGACTGCTCTACCTCGCCGACTACGGCGCGGACGTCGTCGTGATCAACCTCAACGGCGACGGGATCTCCGTCAACGCCACCAACCTGCTCGCCTTCGACGCCCACCTCACCTGGGGCGTGGAGCGGGTCAAGGGGCTGGCGAAGTTCGCCGGACAGGGCCTGTGGAACACCAAGATCACCGGCCAGGGCTGGGTCGCGCTGACCTCCCGCGGCAAGCCGATCGTCGTCGACTGCGGCGGCGGCGAGGACGAGACGTACGTCGACCCGGACGCGCTCGTCGCCTGGTCCCCGAACCTCAAGGTGAAGGGCAAGCGCAGCTTCAAGGCGCAGTCGCTGATCGGCCGCGGCAGCGGCGAGGCCTACCAGATGGCCTTCTCCGGGACGGGCATCGTCGTCGTCCAGCCCAGCGAGGACAGCACCGACCGTCTCCGGTTCCGGGGCTGAGGGGGGAACACGACACCATGCAGAGCCCGCTTTTCGCGTTCAACGACTCGCAGTCCCAGGACCGCTACAGCCTGCAGAACAAGCAGATGCTGCGCATCGTCCTGGAGGGTCACGACGACATCCTCGCCCGCAAGGGCACCATGGTCGCCTACCAGGGGCTCGTCGAGTTCGACGCCGAGTACCAGAACACCCAGCAGGCCTACGCGCGTGCGGCGACCGGCGAGGGCCTCAGCCTGATGCGCTGCCACGGGCAGGGCACGGTCTTCCTCGCCAACCTCGCCCAGCACGTCCACGTAGTGGATGTGGAACAGGACGGCCTGACCGTCGACAGCAGCTACGTCCTCGCGATGGACTCCTCGCTGCACCACGAGGTCATCGCCGTGGACAGCCAGTACGGCATCTCCGGCTCCGGGAAGTACCAGCTCAACATCACCGGCCGCGGCAAGGTCGCCCTGATGACCTCGGGCGCGCCGCTGATGATGCAGGTCACGCCCGACAAGTACGTCAACTGCGACGCCGACGCGATCGTCGCCTGGTCCACCGGTCTGCGCGTCCAGATGCAGGCTCAGACACACTCCTCCGGGGTGTGGCGGCGCCGCGGCAACACCGGTGAGGGCTGGGAGCTGAGCTTCATGGGCAGCGGCTACGCGCTCGTCCAGCCCAGCGAACTCCTGCCGCCGCAGAACGCCGCGATCGGCCAGGGCGTGGCCGCCCAGTTCGGCATGGGCCAGCACGGCGCACACGCCCAGAACCAGGGCAACGCCTGGAGCTGACCGTCCGGAAAACCGACGTAAGGGGCGCCCGCAACTGCGGGCGCCCCTTACACGTTCAGCTCTTGCCACACCCCGCCCGCTCAGAGCCTGGCGCGCGTCGCCTCCAGCAGCCGCAGGACCGACTCGTCCGCGACGGCCGGTACCTCGTCGTAGGGGAACCAGCGCAGGTCGAGGGACTCGTCGCTGATCTCCTGGACGGCGCCGGGGGGTGCCAGCACCGCGTACTGGACGTCGTAGTGGCAGTGGCACGGCGGGGGGATCGGGTGCCGGTCCAGGCGGACCGGGCCGCCCGGGAGCAGGGTCAGTCCGGTGATGCCGGACTCCTCCGTGGCCTCACGCAGCGCCGCCACCTCCAGGCAGGCGTCCTCCGGCTCGCAGTGGCCGCCCATCTGGAGCCACATCCGCAGCTTCTTGTGCAGGGTCAGCAGCACGCGACCCTGCTCCGGGTCGATCACCAGGGCGCTCGCCGTCACATGCCCGGCGTGGCAGGACTTCCACATGCCGTCCGGGTGGGCGGCCAGGTGGTCCAGGTAGGCCTGGCACAGCTCCGTCTGGTCCTCGTAGCTCTTGAGTACGAGGACCGCGTCGTCGTACAGGCTCACTCGGTGTCGTCGTCCTTGGAGTCCTCGTCCTTCTTCAGGTTCGGCTTCTCCGCGGTGCCGCTCGCCGCCTCGCCGAGCATCTTGTCCAGCTCGGAGAAGTCCATCTGCTCACGGTGCACGAAGCCGTCCGGGTCGTCCAGGTCGGAGGCCGTCGGCAGCATGTCCGGGTGGGCCCACAGGCCGTCCCGGCCGTCGACACCGCGCGCGTCCGTGAGCGAGGCCCACAGGCGGGAGGCGTCGCGCAGCCGGCGCGGGCGCAGCTCAAGGCCGATCAGCGTGGCGAACGTCTGCTCGGCGGGACCGCCCGTCGCGCGACGGCGCCGCAGGGTCTCGCGGAGCGCGTCGGCGGACGTCAGACGCGGCTTCGCGGCCGCGTGGACCACCGCGTCGACCCAGCCCTCGACGAGCGCCAGAGCCGTCTCCAGACGGGCCAGGGCGGCCTTCTGCTCCGGGGTGTCCTCCGGCTGGAACATGCCCTGCTGGAGCGCGTCCTGCAGCTGCTCCGGATTCGCCGGGTCGAACTGGCCGACCACGTCCTCCAGCTTCGCGGTGTCGACCTTGATCCCGCGCGCGTACCCGTCGACCGCGCCGTACAGGTGCGAGCGCAGCCACGGCACGTGCGCGAACAGGCGCTGGTGGGCCGCCTCGCGCAGGGCGAGGTAGAGCCGCACCTCCTCCTGCGGGACGCCCAGGTCCTTGCCGAACGCCTGGATGTTCAGCGGCAGCAGCGCGGCCTTGCCGACCGGGCCGAGCGGCAGGCCGATGTCGGTCGAGCCGACGACCTCGCCCGCGAGGACGCCCACGGCCTGCCCGATCTGCGTGCCGAACATGGCGCCGCCCATCGAGCGCATCATGCCGATCAGCGGGCCGGCCATGGCCTGCATCTCTTCCGGCAGGACGTCACCCATGGCCGCGCCGACGCGCTCGGCGACCGGGTCCACGAGCTCCTTCCAGGCGGGCAGGGTCGCCTCGACCCACTCCGCGCGGGACCACGCCACGGCGGTGCCGGCGCCGGACGGCAGCGAGGTCGCGTCGTCCAGCCACAGGTCGGCGAGCCGCACGGCCTCCTCGACCGCGCTGCGGTCGGCGGGCCCGATGCTCGCGTCCTTGACGCCGTCCTGCGTGCCCTGGGAGACCGTCTGGCGGGCGATCTGCTTGGCCATGTCCCAGTTCACCGGGCCGCCCTCGTACGAGAGCATCTGGCCCAGCTGCTGGAACGCGGCGCCCAGGTCATTGGGGTTCAGCGAGCCGAACATGGCTGCGAGCGGATTGTCCGCGCCCGGGCCGCCAAAGCCCCCGGCACCTGGCAGGCCGCCAAAACCGAACGGGTTGGCCGGTCCCTGACCACCACCGCTCTCCTGGTCCTTCTTCTTGCCCTCGTCGCCGTCGTCCGGCTCCTCCGGCGGAAGGCCGAATCCGAATGGGGTGTCACTCACGGGATTCCTCGGCTGTTAAGGCCGCCGGTTCTCTCCGACGGCGCGACTGCCCTTCAACACCACCCAGCGTAGACACCGCGGGCCGATCGAGCCTCGGTGCTTCGCCGAGACCCGGCCTGCGGCAGGATGGATGCCACCTGGTCCGGACGCGTCACGCGCATCCGTACTGAAGACAACCGCTGGAGACGCCCGGTGAGTTCCCCAGATCCGCAGGTTCGCGCAGCGCGAAACCACTCAACCAGTCCCGCCGTGCGCGGGCCCGTCGTCGCGGTCACCGGCGCCGCGTCCGGGGTCGGGGCGCTGCTGACCGAGCGGCTCGCTGCCTCCGAGGAGATCAAGCAGGTCATCGCCATCGACGAGCGGCGCGGCGAGTGTGCCGCGGCGCAGTGGCACATCCTCGACGTACGGGATCCGGCCATCGCGGAGAAGCTGCGCGGCGCGGACGTCGTCGTCCATCTGGCGCTCGATCTCGATCTGGAGACCGACCCGGCCGCCCGTTCGGCGTACAACGTGCGGGGGACGCAGACCGTGCTGACCGCCGCCGCGGCCGCCGGTGTCCACCGGGTCGTGCTGTGCACCTCGGCGATGGTCTACGGAGCGCTGCCCGACAACGAACTGCCGCTTTCGGAGGACGCCGAACTGCGCGCCACCGCCGAGGCCACCGGCGTCGGCGACCTCCTGGAGGTCGAGCGCCTCGCACGGCGCGCGCCCCGGGCGCATCCCGGGCTCAACGTCACCGTCGTCCGCCCCGGAGTGCTCGTCGGCGGCACCGACACCGCGCTGACCAGGTACTTCGAGTCGCCCCGGCTGCTGGTGGTGGCCGGGTCGCGGCCCGCCTGGCAGTTCTGCCATGTCGAGGATCTGTGCAGCGCCCTGGAGTACGCCGTCCTGGAGAAGGTCGAGGGCGAGCTGGCCGTCGGCTGCGACGGATGGCTGGAGCAGGAGGAGGTCGAGGAGCTCAGCGGCATCCGCCGCATGGAACTGCCCTCCGCGGTCGCGCTCGGCGCTGCGGCCCGCCTGCACCGGATCGGGCTCACCCCGTCCCCGGCCGGCGACCTCGCCTACACGATGTACCCCTGGGTGGTGAGCGGGAGCCGGCTGCACGACGCGGGCTGGCGGCCGCAGTGGACCAACGAGGAAGTGCTCGCGGAGCTGCTGGAGGAGGTCTCCGGGCGGCACACGGTCGTCGGACGACGGCTCGGCCGCAAGGACGCGACGGCGGCGGGCGCAGCAGGCGCGACGGTCGCACTGCTGGGCGCGGCGGCGGTCGTACGACGGGCGCGGAAGGCGCGGCGGCGGATCTGACGGGCGGGCACATCCGGGACACGCCGGCCTCGCCCCGTAAACGTGCCCCTTCTGGGACACCCGACCCCGCTCCCGTAAATCGCGCCCCTGTAGAAGGCTCCAAGTCCCCCCACGCGCGTGCCTGGTGAAAGTGCTATTCCTCGCTGTCCGCGAGGTGCGGCACGATGGAGGCATGGCACCCACGATCGACCATCCCGGTGAGCAGGCCGCGCAGGATCCCATCAAGCTGATCGGGATCCGGGAGACGCCGCTCTCCGTGGACGAGGTCTTCCGGGCCGTGGGGGACGACGCGGCCGGTGGGATGGCCCTCTTCGTAGGGACCGTGCGCAATCACGACGGCGGCGCCGACGTCGACGAGCTGGGGTACTCGTGCCACCCCAGTGCCGAGGACGAGATGCGGCGCGTCGCCGAGAAGGTCGTCGCGGAGTATCCCGTGCGGGCGCTGGCCGCCGTCCACCGTGTGGGGGATCTCGGCATCGGCGACCTGGCGGTCGTCGTCGGCGTGTCGTGTCCGCACCGGGGTGAGGCCTTCGAGGCCTGCCGGAAGCTGATCGACGATCTCAAGCACGAGGTGCCGATCTGGAAGCACCAGAAGTTCTCGGACGGCACCGAGGAGTGGGTCGGCGCCTGTTGACGCACGATCACGCACTTCTCGTCCGCCCTCCGGTTGCGTAACCGCCCCCCGGGCACGAGCGTTGTCAGTGGGGCTGGCTAATCTGCTGATCAGTCAGTTGAGGTCACTCATCCGGGGTTGGGAGGTCGGCATGGCGGCACTCGCCTGGTTGTTGATTCCGTTGGCGGCTGCGATAGGTGCCGGCGTGTGGGGCAGTTGGGCGAACCGGACCCGCAGGATGCGGAGCGACGGCCCGGAACTGGACGGCTATGCCCGGTTCCGCGAGGCCATGGAGAAGTCCCACTCCGGCACATGATCGGAAGGCGGCCCTGACGGTGCGCCGACAGACGCGTCCCGTACTGTCGTGCCATGCCACGCCGCACCGCGACGATGCTCGCCTCCACCCTGATGCTGATCGCGCTCCTGTGCGCGGGAGTCCTCATCAACGTCCCGTACGCGGAGATGTCGCCGGGCCCGACGGTGAACACGCTCGGGGACCACGACGGCGAGCCGGTACTGCAGATCAACGGGCGCAAGACCTACCCGACGACCGGTCACCTGAACATGACGACGGTCCGCGTCACCAGCGCCGACTACAACATGAACCTCATCGAGGCCGTGTACGGCTGGCTCGCCCACGACGACAAGATCGTCCCGCACGACACGCTGTACCCGGACGGCAAGACGGAGCAGCAGTCGACCCAGGAGAACGCCGAGGAGTTCAGCCAGTCCCAGGAGAGCGCCAAGGTCGCCGCCCTGGAGCAGCTGGGTGTCCCGGTGAAGTCCTGGGTGATCGTCTCGACGGTCGTCAAGGGCACCCCGGCCGAGGGCAAGCTGCACGCCGGTGACGTCATCAAGGCCGTCGACGGTACGACGGTGAAGCAGCCCGACGATGTCGCGAAGCTGGTCACCAAGCACAAGCCCGGCGAGAACGTCGTGTTCACGATCGTGCCCGCCAAGGAGCAGGCCGCCGCCGTGAAGGCGAACAAGACGGCGACCGCGACGAAGAACATCACGATCACCACCGCGACCTCCGACGACAGCGGCACCAAGCGCGCCATCGTCGGTATCTCCGCCGGAACCGATCACACGTTCCCGTTCACCATCGACATCAAGCTCGCCGACGTCGGCGGCCCCAGCGCCGGCCTGATGTTCGCGCTCGGCATCTACGACAAGCTCACCCCGGGCGACCTCACCGGCGGCAAGTTCGTCGCGGGCACCGGCACGATCGACGACACCGGCAAGGTCGGCCCGATCGGCGGCATCTCGATGAAGACGGTCGGCGCGCGCAGCAAGGGCGCCCAGTACTTCCTGACCCCCGCCGACAACTGCGCGGAGGCCGCGAAGGACACCCCCGGCGGTCTCAGGCTCGTCAAGGTCAACACCATCAAGGACGCGATCAGCTCCCTGAAGCTGATCAAGAGCGGCAAGACCGACGACCTGCCGAAGTGCAGCACCAAGGGCTGACAAGCCTCTTCTTAAGAAGACCTCGCTACGACTCCGGGGGCGCCCTCAAGCAGAGGGCGCCCCCGGAGTCGTAGAAGAGGAAGCGGAGTCGTAGCGGACGGCCGTCAGTCCTCGAAGGTCGCCGACAGGGCCTCCGCGAGGCCGGGGACCAGGGCGCCGCCTGTGAGGACCTCCGTGGGGGAGTCCTTCTCGCGCAGGCGCAGGGCCGAGTCGCGGGTGCCGTCGCGCAGGACCGCGACCGTCATGCGGACCTCCTGGCGGTCGGCGTGCTGGGCGACCCACTGGGTGAGCTTCTTCTCGCTCAGGCCCTCCGGGACGGAGGCCTCGGCGGACGGCGGCAGCATCAGGCGCTCGACCGTGAGCGCGCAGCCGACCACCGCGTCGGGCCAGGCGATCGTGCCGAGGAACTCGTCCAGCGGCTTTCCGGCCGGAATCTCCTCCTGCTCGATCGGGGTGAGACCAGTGGTCTCGGGCTCGTCCCGCAGGCCGAGTTGGGCCGCGAGGCCGGGTTCCTGGGCCCGCAGCCGCGCGGTGTCTACCAGGGCGAAAAGGCGAGCGGGCTGGTCCCAGCCGAGCCCGGACGCGTACTCGTCGATCTCCAGTACGGCCCGGGTGAGGGGGTTCGCTGCCATGGGAGTGTTGGACATGGTCACAATCCTGCCTCGTTCATGGCCGGAATCGGGAACCGAGTAAACGGTGAGTAAGTTGCATAGGTGTGGGCCCGCGATCACGCGGGGCTACGGAGGGTCCGCGAAACCGGGGACCTGACGCAACGACAGCGACCAACAGCGAACTTCGAGGTGCGCACCTTGGCTTTCCAGATGCCGGACCGCGGCGGAGGCCCGACAGGGCCGCGGATCAGAGTGGGCCGCCCGTCCCGGCGCGTCCGGACTTTGCTCATGACACTGGGCGTCCTTGCCGTACTCGGCATGGCGTTCACGATGTTCGCGGGCTTCTGGACGGACTGGCTCTGGTACCGGTCGGTGCATTACTCGTCCGTGTTCACCACCACCCTCTCGACGAAGATCGGGCTCTTCTTCGTCTTCGGCCTGCTGATGGCGGCGGCGGTGGGCGTGAACATCTGGCTGGCGCACCGCCTGCGCCCGCCGCTCAGCGCGATGTCGATGGAGCAGCAGAGCCTCGACCGCTACCGCATGGGCATCGCGCCGTACAAGAAGTGGCTGCTTCTGGCGATCACCGCCCTGGTGGGGCTGATCGCGGGGGCGTCCGCGTCCAGTCAGTGGCGGGTCTGGCTGATGTGGGTCAACGGCGTGCCCTTCCACCAGAAGGACCCGCAGTTCCACCTCGACGTGTCCTTCTACGCGTTCGACCTGCCCTGGTACCGCTTCCTGCTCGGCTTCGGCTTCGCCGCCGCGATCCTCTCGCTGCTGGCCGCCGCGCTGACGCACTACCTGTACGGCGGCCTGCGCATCACCAGCCCGGGCGCGCGCGCCACGGCCGCGGCCACCGGACACCTGTCCGTGCTGCTCGGCATCTTCGTCGCGCTCAAGGCGGTGGCCTACTGGCTCGACCGGTACGGACTCGCCGTGAAGTCCAGCGACTTCAAGGCGACCGGCGACTGGACGGGCCTCAGATACGTCGACGCGAACGCGTATCTGCCGGCCAAGACGATCCTCTTCTGCATCGCCGTCATCTGCGCGCTGCTGTTCTTCGCCACCCTGTGGCGGCGCACCTGGCAGCTGCCCGTCATCGGCTTCGGCCTGATGGTGCTCTCCGCGATCCTCATCGGCGGCCTGTACCCGGCGATCGTCCAGAAGTTCACGGTCCAGCCGAACGAGCAGGCCAAGGAAGCCCCGTACGTCCAGAAGAACCTCAAGGCGACGCGCGAGGCCTACGGCATCGACGACACCAAGGTCACGGAGTACTCGGGGACGAGCACCACCAAGGACAAGACCAAGCTGCGCGCGGACGTCGACTCCACGGCGAGCATCCGGATCGTGGACCCGAACGTCGTGTCGCCCACGTTCCAGCAGCTCCAGCAGATCAGGAACTACTACGCGTTCCCGACCAACCTGGATGTCGACCGCTACAGCGAGGACGGCAAGGACCAGGACACGGTCATCGGTCTGCGTGAGCTGAACCTCAACGGCATTCCGAAGAACAACTGGATCAACGACCACTTCCGCTACACGCACGGCTACGGAGTGGTCGCCGCCAAGGGCACCGAGGTCGACTCCGAGGGCCGCCCGGTCTTCACCGAGTCCGATCTGCCGTCCACGGGTGAACTCGGCAAGTACGAGCAGCAGATCTACTACGGCGAGAAGACCACCACGTACTCGATCGTCGGCGGTCCCCAGAAGGAGATCGACTACTCCGACGACAGCGGTGAGAAGACCACCAGCTACACGGGCAAGAGCGGGGTCAACCTCTCCAACCCGCTCAACCGGGCCGCGTACGCGGTGGCGTTCAACGAGCCGCAGATCCTCTACTCCGGTGCGATCGGCGAGGGTTCTCGGATCCTGTACAACCGCACGCCCAAGGACCGCGTCGAGGCGGTGGCGCCCTGGCTGACCATCGACGGCGACGCCTACCCGGCGGTCGTGGACGGCCGTATCCAGTGGATCGTCGACGCGTACACGACCAGCAACGGATACCCGTACGCCTCGCGTACGACCCTGGGTGACACCACGGCCGACTCGCTGACCGCGACCAACAACAACCGCACGGTGGTGGCCCAGCAGAACCAGGTCAACTACATCCGCAACTCGGTGAAGGCGACCGTCGACGCGTACACCGGTGCCGTCAAGCTCTACCAGTGGGACACCAAGGACCCGGTCCTGAAGACCTGGATGAAGGCGTTCCCGAACACGGTCGAGCCCAAGAAGGACATCTCGTCCTCGCTGATGGCCCATCTCCGGTACCCGCAGGACCTGTTCAAGGTCCAGCGCGAACTCCTCACCCGCTACCACGTGACGGACGCGCAGACGTTCCTCAGCGGCAGCGAGGTGTGGCAGGTCCCGAACGACCCGACGAACCAGTCCAACAGTGCGGTGCCGCCGTACTACTTGAGCATGAAGATGCCGGACCAGTCCGCGCAGGCCTTCTCGTTGACGACGACGTTCACACCGAACGGCAGAGACAACCTCAGCGCCTTCATGGCCGTCGACTCCGAGGCGGGCACTCCGGACTACGGCAAGATCAGAATCCTGAAGCTGCCGACCAGTACGACCGTCGGCGGACCTAAACAGGTGCAGAGCGCCTTCAACTCCCAACAGGACATCGCCGAATCCATCAAGCTGCTCAAGGGCGGCGACTCCGACATCGAGTACGGCAACCTGCTGACGGTGCCGCTCGACGGGGGACTGCTGTACGTGGAGCCCGTCTACGTACGCGGTGGTGGACTCAAGTACCCGCTCCTGCGCAAGGTGTTGGTGGCCTACGGCAACAAGACCGCCTTCGAGGACACCCTGGACGAGGGGTTGAACAAGGTCTTCGGCGCGGAGAGCACCACGACCCCGCCACCGGACACCACCACTCCACCGACGTCCAGCAATCCCACGGTCCAGGCCGCGTTGACCGACGCCCAGAAGGCCTTCGACGCCGGGCAGCAGGCGTTGAAGAAGGGCGACTGGGAGGCGTACGGGCAGGCGCAGAAGGATCTCCAGTCCGCGCTGCAACGGGCCGAGGACGCGCAGGCCGCGGCCGACAAGAGCAAGACCGGCAGCGGCAGTAGCGGCAAGAGCACCAGTAGTCCGAGTCCCAGTAAGAGTCCCAGTCCGAGCAGCAGTCCCAGTAGCGGATAGGGAAAAACCCCACCTCACGCCGTGGTACGGTTGCAACACAACGGCGCGGGGTGGAGCAGCTCGGTAGCTCGCTGGGCTCATAACCCAGAGGTCGCAGGTTCAAATCCTGTCCCCGCTACTGATCGCGAAGGCCCGGATCCTCTAAGGATCCGGGCCTTCGCGCTGTGCGAACGCATGTGCCGACGAGGGTGACGGCCGTGCCGCCGGGGGGACTTGGCGAAACCGTGTTTGTGTTGTCTCTCTGTGGGCATGTCGACAAAACGCTGTAGAGACCTCACTGGCTGCGGTATACCAGGTGTACCCAGGTTGCAGGTGGTGCGACGATGGACGTTATGGGGGACAAGGCAACTCTGTTGGATACAGGGCGTTTTGTGCAGCCTTCCGATCGGGACGAGTCCGGTGACGGGGAGGCTGTCGACGAGGCACGCACACGGCTCGCCGCACAGGCCGGCGACGTCGAGGCGACGAGTGTCCTCGGAGCGATGCTGCTGCGCCGCGGTGATCTCGACGGAGCCGAGCCCCTGCTGCGTGCCGCCACCGCCGAGGGCGACCGGGCCGCGGCCAACAACCTCGGCGTCCTCCTGCACCAGCGCGGATACACCGACGACGCCGCCGGCTGGTGGCGGATCGCGGCCGTAGCGGGGTCCGCGGCCGCCGCGCACGCGCTCGGCCGGTACCACCGCGAGCGCGGCGACGAGCCCGCCGCCGAGTACTGGCTGCGCCAGTCCGCCGAACAGGGTCACGCACTGGGCGCGTACGCGCTCGCCGATCTGCTGGAGCACCGCGGGGACGCCGCTGCCGAGCGGTGGATGCGGTCCGCCGCCGAGCGCGGGCACCGCGAGGCCGCGTACCGGCTGGCGCGGGCGCTCGATCGGCAGATGCCGCACGAGGACGAGCGTGAGTACGGGGACGAGCGTGAGTACGGAGACGGGCGTGGGGCTGGGAACGGGCGTGGGGCTGGGGGCGACAACGGTGTCGCATCGGCCCCAGGAGCCTCTGGTGCCCCAGGGTCCCCGGGCGACGAGGCCGAGCAGTGGTACCGGCAGGCCGCCGCGCGGGGGCATCAGCGGGCCGCGCTGCAGCTCGGGGCGATCCTGGAGAAGCGGGGCGAGCTCAAGGAGGCCGGGCGTTGGTATCTGACGTCCGCCAAGGACGGGGAGGCGCGGGCCGCCTGCGCGCTCGGGTTCCTGCTGCGCGACGCCGGCGACACCGAGAGCGCCGCCGTGTGGTGGCTCCGGGCCGCCCAGGACGGCGACGGCAACGCGGCCAACGCGCTGGGCGCGCTGCACGCCGAGCGCGGTGAGACACAGACCGCCGAGCGGTGGTACCGGGCCGCGATGGACGCCGGGGACGTGAACGGCGCGTACAACCTCGGACTCCTCTGCGCCGAGCAGGCGCGCACCGCGCAGGCCGAGCAGTGGTACCGACGGGCTGCCTACGCCGGGCACCGGGAGGCCGCCAACGCGCTGGCCGTGCTGCTGCTCCAGGGCGGCGACGCGACCGGGGCCGAGCCGTGGTTCTCCAAGGCCGCCGAGGCCGGGAGCGTGGACGCGGCGTTCAACCTCGGGATTCTCTTCGCCGGGCGGGGCGACGAAGGCGTCGCGCTGCCCTGGTACGAGCGGGCCGCTGCCGCCGGGCACACCGAAGCGGCGTTGCAGGTCGGGATCGCCCGGCTTCGGGACGGGGACGAGCGGGAGGCCGAGCGGCATCTGCGGTGCGCGGCCGGCGGGGGGAGTGCGGAGGCCGCCTATCGGTTGGCCTCGGTGCTCGATGCTCGGCGACCGCCCGCGCCCGCGCACGAGCTGGGTGAGCAGGTGCACGAGAAGACCGAGTGCGAGGAGTGGTACGAGCGGGCGGCTTCGCAGGGGCATCGGCGGGCGCAGGTTCGGGTCGGGATGCTGGCCGCCGCGCGGGGCGATGTCGTCGAGGCGGCTCGGTGGTACCGGGAGGCTGCCGAGGCCGGGTCTCGTAACGGGGCGTTCAATCTCGGGCTGCTGCTGGCTCGGGAGGGCAGTGAGCCTGAGGCCGCTGTCTGGTGGGCTCGGGCCGCGGATGCGGGGCATGGGCGGGCCGCGTTGCGGCTGGCTCTGGTGTACGCGCGTCGGGGGGAGCTGGCCGAGGGGCAGCGGTGGGCTGATCGGGCGGTGACGCTGGGGCCCCGGGAGGTTTCCGAGCGGGCGGCTCGGTTGCGGGATGCGTTGCGGCAGGAGCTGACGGCGTAGGTTTTCGCCCCCGCCGCCCCTACCCGTCCCATCACTGGGGGCTGCCGCCCCCAGACCCCCACTTCGGCCTGGACGGCCTCGTCCTCAAACGCCGGACGGGCTGAGTCGAGCTGACCTGGGTTGATAAACGATTTGCTTCTGTCCGGTCGTCTGACGTAGCGTTGCAATCACAACGGCGCGGGGTGGAGCAGCTCGGTAGCTCGCTGGGCTCATAACCCAGAGGTCGCAGGTTCAAATCCTGTCCCCGCTACTAAAGGCCGAGGGCCGGAATCCAGAAATGGGTTCCGGCCCTCGGTGTTTCTACGGCTGGTGGCCCACCGCCTCCTCGTACAGGGAACGGTTCACCGTTCTGGATTCCGGGAGTGCCGGGCCCTTCGATACGCCCGCCGCCTTGTACGCCGACTGCAGTCGGGTCGTCGTGCCCGCGCGGATCTCCCAGTCCATGGTCAGTGACGGGGTCGACTTGAGGACCGCCTCGTCCGTCTTCAGGAGTTTCGCCAGGTAGGCGACGAAGGACGGGTCCGCCTTGTAGTCGCCGGCGAAGTACGTGTTCACCGTGCGGATGTAGGCGCGGAGGAGGGCCACGCCGGCGTCCACGTCGTCGCTCAGGAGGCTGGGGCCGTACAGCATGCCTCCCAGGGGCTCGCCCGGCGGCTGGCCGCCCAGGAAGGCGTACCGGGGGTTGTCGTCGACCTTGCGCCAGACCGGGTCCAGGAGCCAGGCAGAGTCGACGCCGCCGTTCTGGAGGGCGGTGAGGACGTCGGCCGAGCCGAGTTGCTGGTACTGGATCTTGTCGAGGCCGCCGCCGTGGGTCGCCAGGGCCTTTTCCATGGGGTACGCGATCACCGAACCCTTGCCGATCATCGTGCCCATCCTGCGGCCCGCCATCCTGACGTCGGCCGCCGCCTCGCCCTTCTTCAGCTTCACCCAGAGGCCGCTCTTCGACTTGGGGTCGGGGGAGAAGTTGCCGGCCACCCACTTGATGTCGAAGCCGCCCTTGACGCCGTTCATGACGGCCGCCTCCGGGGCCGCCCACATCGCGTCTATGTCTCCCTTGGCCAGGAGTGGCAGCGCGTCGGGAGTCGGGAGGACCTTGAGGGTGACGTCCAGGCCCTCCTTCTTGAACTCGCCTTTGTCGACGGCTACTTCGAGCGGGGCTACGTACTCGGCGCTCAGCGTTCCCGTCGCGATCGTCAACTTCCGCGTCTTGGGGAGGGGTTGGGGGGAGGGGGCGAGGGGTTCGCAGCGGGCCGGGACGCGGGTGGGGGAGAGGTCCGCCGGGTCCGTCCAGGAGGACTTGCCGCAGCCGTCCACCGCTGTGACCGTGCGGTGGCCGGCGGCGGTTGTGCCTGAAGTCCCGCTGTCCCCCGCGTACTTGGAGGAGCAGCCCGCCGACGCGAGCAGGGCCGCCACGACAACCGCCGTACCGTACGCACGTCTTCTCATGACTGGCCCCGTCCTCGGTCCCTGGGTGCCCAAGGTGTGAGCAACCGGCCTGCTATACGCACCAGTTCGGAGAAGACGACGCCCAGGACCGCCACGCACACGATGCCCACGAACATCACGTCGTTCTCGAACAGCGCGCGGGAGTCGAAGATCAGGTGGCCCAGGCCGTTCGTCGCCGCGATCTGTTCCGAGGCGACGATGACCAGGACCGCCACGCCGGCCGCTATCCGTGCGCCCACCAGGACCGACGGGAGGGAGGCCGGGAGGAGGACGTGGCGGAACATCTGCCAGGGCGTGGCGCCGAAGACCTGGCCCGCGTCCCGGTGGCCGGCGGGGATCGCCACCACCGCCGACATCGTCGAGATCCAGACGAAGAAGAACACCGTGGTTGCGACCAGGGCTATTTGTGGGCCTTCTCCCAGGCCGAACATGTTCAGGAAGATGGGCAGCAGGGCCAGTTTCGGTACGACGTACAGGGCGTCCAGCAGTGGTTCCAGGGCGGCCCGGACCAGGGACAGGGAGCCCATCAGCAGGCCCAGGGCGTAGCCGGTCGCCGTGCCGATCGCGTAGCCGCCGAGGACGCGCTTGGTGGTGGCCCAGACGTCCGGCCACAGGTCGCCCGCCGCGGCTCGGGACCAGCCGTCGGAGAGGATCGTGGAGGGGGACGGGTAGACGCGGGGGTCTATCCAGCCCTGGGCGGCGGCCAGTTGCCACCAGAGGATCAGGGCCAGGGGGACCGCTGCGGCGAGGGTGAGTTCCAGGGCGCGTCGACGGCGGTGGGTGCGCAGGGGGTTGAGTTCGTGGGGGCCGGGGCGGCGGACCAGAACCGACTCCTGGCGGTCGGGGGCGACGGTGGTCATGCCGGTACCGCCTCCTTCCGCAGCAGCTCCCACAACTCGCTTTTCAGGGCGGTGAATTCGGGGGTGTCGCGGATGTCGCCGGTACGCGGGCGCGGGAACGGCGGGCGGTGTTCGGCGATGATCCGGCCCGGGCGGGCGGACATCACCAGGACCCGGTCACCCAGGACCAGCGCCTCCTCCAGGCTGTGCGTGATGAAGAGGGTGGTGGTGCGCAACGACTGCGTGAGATCGAGGAGTTCGTCCTGGAGGATCGTGCGGAGTTGCGCGTCCAGGGCCGCGAACGGCTCGTCCATCAGCAGGAGTTCGGGTTCTACGGCGAGTGCGCGGGCGATGGCGACGCGCTGGCGCATGCCGCCCGAGAGGGTCGCCGGGTAGGCGTGCGCGAAGTCGGCGAGGCCCAGGCGGGTCAGCCACTCGGTGGCGCGGGCGTTCGCCTCGCGGCGCGGGACGCGCTGGATGTCCAGGCCGAAGCGGACGTTCGCCCTGACCGACTTCCAGTCGTAGATGCCGTAGTCCTGGAAGATCATGGCTGCCGGGCGGGGGCTCGATGTGCGGATCTCCAGGGTGCCCGTGGTGGGGCGCAGCAGGCCCGCGGCTATGCGGAGGAGGGTGGACTTGCCGCAACCCGACGGGCCCACCAGGCAGACGAACTCGCCCGGGGCGACGGTGAGTTCGAGGGGGCCGAGGGCGTCCACCTGGTGCGGGGGGCGGCCGAAGGTGCGGGTCAGTTGGGTGGCGTGGAGTTTTGGGTGCGGGTCTCCCACAGTTGCTCCTTGCGGAGGGCGGTGCGTCTGTCGGTACGGGTGGGGGGTGCCGCACGACGATATGACGGTCCGTCAGATTCGGGAAGCCCGTACGCAGCACAAAGCCCCGGCGTCCGTGTCGCACGGATACCGGGGCCTGCGAAGGGAGTTGCTACGCGCTCGCGCAGTTCGGGCACAGCCCGCGGTACGTCACTTCGACGTCCGAGACCGTGAAGCCGAAGCGCTCCGAGTCGGGGAGGTCGGCGAGGGGGTTGCCGCCCGGGTGGACGTCGCGGATCTGGCCGCACTGGGCGCAGACCAGGTGGTGGTGCGGGCGGTGCGCGTTCGGGTCGTAGCGCTTGGCCCGCTTGTCGGTGGAGACTTCGAGGACCTCGCCGAGCGAGACCAGCTCGCCCAGCGTGTTGTAGACCGTCGCCCGGGAGATCTCGGGGAGCTTGGTCACGGCGCGGGAGTGGACCTCGTCGGCGGTCATGTGGACGTGGTCGCCGTCGAGCACTTCGGCCACGACGCGCCGCTGTGCGGTCATCCGCCATCCGCGTCCGCGCAGCCGCTCCAGAAGGTCACTCATGCGGGCCAGCTTAACAGCAGGGTGACCAGTTCCCGAATAGGTGTGACTTTGGAGGGGGGCTGGACTTGGACTGAGTCCAAGCCGAATTCCGGCTCTGGATCCGGTTCCGGTTCCGGTTCTGGCTCCGGCCCCGGTTCCGACTCTGGCTAGGCCCCGCCCGCCGTCAGGCCGGCACCTGCTGTCGTGCCGGTGCCCAGCAGCGGATGATGTCGCGGACCGAGACGATGCCGGCGGGCTCGGCGCGGTCGAGGACGATGAGGTGGCGGAAGCCGCCGTGGGCCATCGCGCTGGCCGCGTCCTCCAGGGTCCAGGCCGGGGTGGCGAAGACGACGTCGGTGGTGGTGTGGGCGTGGGCGCGCTCGGTGTCCGGGTTCTGGCCCCGGCCGAGGGAGTTGAGGATGTCGCGTTCGGTGAGGATGCCGATGCCGCCGGCGTCCGGGTCGAGAACCACGGCCGCGCCGACGTGGCGGGAGGCCATCAGGGCGGCTGCCTGGCGGAGGGTGTGGGCGGGGCCGATGGTGAGGACCACCGTGCTCATGGCGTCGCGGACCAGCGTGGACTGTGGAGTGGATCGCGGTGTGGGTTGCGGGGTTGGATGCAGCATGGGATGAGGCCACCTCCTAGTGGAATCCGCGTGGTTCACGGACCGCGGGTCCGCTAGTTACCGGATTCACAAATTCACAAGTGGGGGGACTCTCAGAGTTGCAGGTAAAGCACGGGTCAACAAGAGGGCGCGTGCGGCCGGTTGGGGGCGTGTGCGGGCGTCCCGTGGTGCTCAGTAGCGCTGGTATTGATCGTGATCGTTGGTGGGGTGCGGGATCACCCTCCACCCCGGCGACGAGCTGCGCGGTTGCGGCTGTCTTTGGTCGTTATTGGTGGTCGTTGGCCACGCTCGGACGGCCCACAGGCGGCCCGGCGAGGCCGCCGTGGCAATGCCCAGCTCGTCTCCGGACATCAGCTTGGGAAGCTGGGGGCATTTGGCGGCGGAGTGGGCGCTGACCTGGTCGGACGGATAGGGCGCGGCCTCGATGGGCCGGTCCGCTTTCACCGTGATTCCCCGATGTTCCCCGCTGGATCTGGTGCGCTTGTGGTGCGGTGTTTGCCCATAGCGGCGGCAGGCTGGGGGGTTTGACCGAGGTAGGCCGCGTGCTGCCGACGGCCGGTGTGAAGATCGCTCTTTCGGCTGTGAGGCTCCGCAAGTAGTGTCCAGGCTGTGTCTATCTGATCGGGGGGACATGTCGGGAGAGTTGTTCGCCTTGGCAGGTGTGCTCGTGGGCGCGGCTGCGTCGTACGTGGGCGGAGCGTTGACAGAGAGATCACGATGGCGACGCCAGCTCTCGACACGATGGGACGAGCGTCGTTTGGAGGCTTACCTTCGGTATGCCGATTCCATCAAGAGATTCACGTCGGTGGCTGGCCGCCTGGCAGCGGGCAAAGGGCTCTTTGACCTTCCCCAACCCTTGACGGGAGACGTTGGTTTGGAGCGCCTGGCCGACGCCGAGTTGGAGCGTGGGTACGCGTTCGAGGCTGTTCTTCTCATGGGGGACGCTGGGACCATTTCGGCGGCGCGGACGCTGCAACGCCACGCATGGGTGCTGGAGCAGTTCGTTCGTGACATGCGCTCGGGTACGGCAGAGGACTGGACGCGGGCGTTCAGGCAGTTCCAGGAGAAGCGCGACGAGTACTACATCGCTGCGCGTGAAAGCCTGGGTGTGCAGGCAGCGTTTCGGTTGCGCGCCGAAGATCCGGTCATCCTTGGACAGGATCCCAGGCAGATGTAACGCAACAGAGGCACAGGTGATCTGTCGACGGCGCACGCTTTTGTCGATGACAGGCATGATCCCCCAGCACGCTTTCCAACTGTGGTGGTGGGGGCTGAGGTGTCGTTCGGAGGCGTTCATCTGCGTTCATGGGCGGCTGCGTGCTGGAGTGGGGACGGCTCCGGGTCTGGCCTGAACGGCCGTGAACGGGGCTGAATGAGACGGAAACTGAGACGGGCGGCCGAACCGCCGACGCACCTTGCCCTCTCAGGAACATGATCACCTTAGAGGTGTTTCACCGCAGGAAATCACTGTTTGTCCTACACGGACTGACTCAGGGCACCACGATGTACGCACCATCGTGAGAGGGCACCCATGACTACCACCCTTGCCAAAGGCGGCAACGCTGTCTTGTCCGCAGCGGTCTGCCGCGTCACCCTTTCCTCCCTCACTACGGGCATCGACGTATCTGCTGTTCTGCTCGGGCAGGACGGCAAGGTGCGGAGTGATGACGATCTGGTCTTCTACAACCACTCCTCGCAGGACGGGATCGTACTGAACGGGCAGACGATCGCCGCGAATCTGGTTGCGGTCCCTGCGACAGTGGACCGTGTTGCAATCGTCGCCAGCATTGACCCTGAGCTGAGGGCTACTCACTTCGACGCGAGCAACACCCCTCATGCAGTCATCGAGTCTGGGAGCGCACGAATCACGTTTGCGCCGCCGCCGCTCACGCATCGGGAGACGGTGGTCATCCTCGTTGAGCTCTACCGACGGGCAGGCGTTTGGAAGGCAAGGGCAGTAGGCCAGGGGTGGGACACGGGACTGGCGGGTCTGGCCTCGGACTTCGGCATTGTTGTGGATGACCCCGGGCCGGCCATGGCGCAATCTCCGGCTGCGGCGACTTCCTCCGAGGCACGGCATACGACTGCTGCGCCGCCACGACCCGCCTACGCACCGAATGCCGCACCGGGGGGTGTACCAGTCCCGCTGACGACGACACCGACTCGCCCTCTCGTCCCGCTGGGCAAAGTTGCCCTCACCAAGGCCGGCCACGCGACTATTGACATGCGCAAGGACGACCCGAGTCTCGTCGTGACGGCCACACTCGAATGGAACGGCGGAAGCGCAGCCCGAAGACAAGCTGGCGCCGACCTCGACCTGTACGCCCTCTATGTCCCTGGAAGTCTTGTCACTCTGCCTGGAAAGCGCCCAAACAAGTCAGATCAGGTCGTCTACTACCGCCAGCTGGGATCGCCCTTCGCGCCGCCCTACATCGCCCTGGATGGCGACGCTCGGGCGCCGGGCCGCGAGACGATTACGATTCGTCGCCCCGACCTCCAGGGCTACGTCCTTCTCTGTGCCTACAGCGCGGTGGAAAACGGGGCCGGTTCGTTCAAGTCCTACGGTGCTCGGGCAGTCGTCACCGACGGGCGGGGTTCCACGGTGGCGGTGCCACTGTTCAACAACCGCAACTTGTCCTACTGGGTCGCCATCGCCTTGATCGACTTCACCGTTCCCGGCGGTGCCCAGATCCGGCACGTCGAGAAGTACAGCGGCAACCACGTCGAGGCCCGCCCCACCCTCTACTCGAACGGGAACTTCCGCATGAGCACCGGAAAGGTCGAATTCAAGTCGAGATAGTTGGCAGCAAGATCAGGTCCATCCTCAAGTGGCTGGAGCCTGCCGGGCCTCCGCATCCCGGAAGCTCTGAGCTTGGGAAGTTTGGGTTTCTTGACTGGCATCGCTGCGCTGACCTGCTGCGGAGTGGCATGGGAGCCTCGGTCGCATCCGGGCAAGCTCCCGCTGTTCCCCGCAGGATCTGGCACGCGAATGGCACGGCCGCTTCGCGTTGGAGCACTGCGGGCGGAAGTGGCTTGCAACGTCTGAGCCGCAGCCGACGACAGTCAGCCACGACGGTGGGTGCGTCGGCCGACCACGCGCGCGTGTGCCTCGCTGCACCCCCACCGTCCACAGCTGCGCTGCTGCGCCGTCGGTTGCGCAAGCTCCGACGACAGGCCCGTTTAAGTGGATGATCTCTGGAAACCGGCGCATTTTGGGCACAGGAACTTATCAGCCAACTTCAGGGGACTCTCTCAATTTCTCGTCGAGTTTTGCTAGGTGAGGATTAATAGGGTCGCGTTGAAGACCCTCTGCCACTACTTCACTGGCTTTGGTGGTATCTTTTGAATACAAGTAAAGCCATGCCAGTCGACTAAGTTCCGTCGGAGTCGCTTCGGGTTTTCTGCTCTCCATAAGATGGGTTAGATTAGAAATCATCATGGTTCTTACTTCTGGATCGAACTGAAGAGATTGATTCCTTTGTGTGTGGGCGAAGAAACTTGCCGCATTCGCAATCTCTGAGTAGTCCGCATCAGGCATTTCCGCCAGAACAATACGAGCGTTGAGCTCCTGTGGGACGTCACCCAGCCGTTGATTTACGTAGATCAATTTGCGCCACGCTGAAACGTTAGATTCATCAAGTTCCAGGAGCCTTTCGATGCTGTCCCGCGCTCTACACCAGTCGTCCCGAGAACCCTCTAGGTAAAACTCGGCGATCCGCAGCCATGCCTCCGGGTAGCGCCCCGCGACATACTCAAGGGCTCTTATCTGAGGTTGGTAGTCCTTACCGGATTGGCGAAGAGAGGCGATCACTCTAATCATTCGTTCGATCCTGGGAAGCATCCCCTTTGAGACGTCGGTAACTTGCATTGGGCCGAACTGCTGAATCAATTGAGTGTCGGCAAGAACAAGGGGCCTGAATTGACTCACCTTGAGTTTGCTTTGGCCGAAGAATGCTGCGGTCATAGGCGTCCGCAAGAACTCGGATCCATCATCGTCCGTTAGAACCTCGATCATTGAGTAGCGTTCTAGCTGGCTAAGGGCGTCATCGACGTCCATACTCTCATTCTGAGGCCTAATTAGAGCGGCTTCCAGGGCAAGTCTAGGGACTAGAGATCGCCAGTTGCTCAGTGTCAGAAAAACACGTTGTGCTGCGGGAGATAGGACCCCGTAGGATCGTTCGAAAAGAGCCCTCAGGGAGTCTTCTTTGTTGAGAAAGAGACGCCCGACAGGAATTGCCTTACCTTCTCGTTTCGTATCTCCCAAAAGAATCTTCACGAAGTATGGATGTCCGTCAGTTTCGTCATAGAGCGAGTCGATGTATGAGACGGTCAGGAGGTTTTCGATCCCCAGCTTTCGAGAGGTTGACATCACAAGGTCCTCGAATTCCGCCCTCTTCATTCCGCGGATTTCGACGGGGAAGTCCGCTTTAAAGTCGCGCATTCGAGTAGTAATGAGGACCTTATTTGGGCATCGAACGTGAGAGTCGATGAACTGATACAGCTCAAGTGGATGTGAGGCGGTTTCGAAGTTATCGAAGACCAAGAGCAGTTTCCTGTTTTCGTCTCGCTCGGCTAGGATGCCTGCCAGATATTCGACAGCCTTAAACCCCTTAGCCTTCGCCTCGCTCGGGTTCATAAGTTCCACAAACTGTTTGGCGATGTCTTCCTTGGAAAGGACTGCCGGACGAACAGGCTTCGGACCGCTAGGAAGCAGGTCGATGTCTCGAGAACTGAACCACAGAATCGCAAAATAGTGACCAGTTTGCGCAACGCGATGAAGGACCTCCAAAGCGAGCGAAGTCTTTCCGATGCCGCCCCTTCCAACAAGAGTAACCACCGGATGTCTATCATCTTGGAGGAGGGAGAAAACCTCTGACTCCAAGTCCGGCCTCTTGATGTAGTCCTTCAGAGAGGGGGGAATGTTGGCAAATGACTTACCTTCGACTTCGAGGTCAGGATGCCCCTCCGTCTCGCTGGGTGGTAGCGAATTGGGAGGCGTCTGATACGCCTCAGCGCTTTCACGCCTCCTGGTGTCCGTGATATATGAGAGTGTTTCATAGGTCGGCCCGGTGCTTCCCTTGCCTTCCTTATATCCCCCGTTCGCCATGTAGAAGTCATGAATGTCTACGTCGCTATGAATTAGAGGAAGGCATGCGAGCCTCTCCTCAAAAGCAATGTGGATTCCATCTACGTATACGTGATCCCTTTCTGACTTAAGATATGAAAAATCGGATGAATCTCCCGAGATTACAGATAGGCGATATTTCCCTGAAATATTTCGGTGCAAATAAATCCACGGTGCAGAAAATGCTGCGCAGCCGGTCATCAGTGACAAGATGGACGCTTCGAGAAGCGGGGCCGCAGTCGAGCACTTGCGAATGGTGATGGCACCATGGCCGCGCGTCCTGTTGCGCAGAGTGGAGAAATTCCTTACCCACCACTGAAGATTTGTTTTTCGGGCGGCTTGTTCGAGATCTGAGTCGATCTCCTGGGATGCGGCACTAAGGTTGTCGATCGCTACCCTCTGCCACGAAGTCTCACCAGTCAGAAAGTTCTCGGTAAGCTCGCGAACGAGAGGTCTAGCCTCGGGAAGAATGTGGGCATTTGCTGGCCCAGAAATTACCTCTTCCAAGGCTCTCGACCATTCGCCGATACCGTCAGCTCGAACTAGCTGATACTCAACCTTGTACCTTTGTCGATCTCTATCGTTTCCTACGCTGGCTAGGATTGTCGATGTGAGGAGTTTGACCAGGAATTCCCCAAGAAGCATCAGGTCGTGAAAATATGCGACATCGGAATCTTGCTTACTCTGCTCAACTCGTTCCCACATTCGAGCAAGGATTTTAGAGTTGAAAGAAGCCGACATTGCGCTCCCTCTCAGGCCTGGATACATGCTGAATCATGGATCCTATGAGCCTGACGTCCTATCAGCAAGCCGCCGGGCAGCGGCGGTCGACAGGTGGCGTGTCCGGTGCTAGACGGAAGCGGCGGGCATGGTCTGTTAGTTGATCTTAGAATCTTGGTGAGGCGACCTGGTGAGGTGGCTACTTTATGACGCGTGATCTTCGCGGTTCTTGCCTCAGCGGCTATGCAACGTTGTCGGGCTGACAGCCTCGCAACGTGCGTTTTCTGTGGAATGAGGGGACGCCTGCCGAAGCGCGGCACGGGCGCCGGCCGGGCTGGAGCGGGGCGGAGACAGGAGCGCAGGCCCGGCCGGGGGTCGGGCCGCGCGCGGGGAGCGGAGCGAGCCGCCTTGAAACCAGTAGAGAAGGTTGTAACTCAGTTGGTCGCGTGGGGTAGCGACGACTTGCAAGACCGGCCTGATTTCAGTGAGGAAGCGGACCACAAGAAGCCGGGGCGTACTGGTCTACTGAGATTCGCGGCGTGATGTCGCGACGAGATGGACGCTGAACTGCGCGGACTTGTCTTTCTCCGGCGGCAGCATGCCGGGATCATCGGTAGCCCGGAACCAGCTTGCGGTCCCTGTCACGCGAGCCAGCGATAGGGCAGGCGGAGGATGGCGGCCACTTCCTCGGCAACGACGGCAGCGTGGGAAGGAACCCCTCCCTCGGCAAGGCCGCGGGTCAGATGCAGATGCAGCGACTGCAGGGTCGCAATCGTGTTGAACGCCCACGGAGGCACCGGACCGTAACCGCCGGCCTCCAGCGCCTTGGTCACCACGCTCAGCCACCCCGTGGCCTGCTCAGCCGACAGGCCGGGCACGAGCAGGATGCGGCCGATCGCACGGGCCAGACGGGCATCCTCCAGCTGTACATACCGGTAGTCGACCGCAGCCGTCATCCGGCGGGCACACAGCTCCAGCAACTCCGCGCACCGACCCGGCAACGCCTGCGCGAACGCCGCAGCCGCGTCGGCGCCATGCGCGACAGCGTGCAGCCAGCCCAGGGAGTCGTCCCAGCCACGGGTGTCGCTCTCAGCCGGATACCAGGCGGTGAAGGGGGCATACCAACGCTCAGCGGCGGCCTTCGGCGCGTCGCCGGGCGCTGCCACCGCGCGCGCCAGCACGCATCGCAAGACGAGCGGCGCGAACGTCCGCGCCTGTATCTCGGGATGCTTGAAGCGACCCGCGGCCGTGTCTCCAAGGTCCTCCAGGACCTCATCGAGATGGCCTTCATCTATCCAGCGCGCGGCGGCGGTATACGCCTGATCATCACGGACCTTGGGGTCAGGGGAGACCAGCATGACTGACAGCTCATCACTGAGCCGGGATGCCGGAACGCCTTCAGGAAAGGGGAAGCCCTCGGCGGTAATCGACGACCAAGCGAAATGATCCATAGGCATCGCAACACCCTAATCACGGCCCTCCGGTCAGGGAAGAGCTGCTGGTGATCTTGGAGTGCTGTCGTCGGAGGAAGACAAGTCCGCGCAGTTCAGCGTCCATCTCGTCGCGACATCACGCCGTGAATCTCAGTAACGGACTGCCGTCGGTGAATAGCCCGTGGAGAGTCGGCCCGGGAGCTCGTAGGTCAGGCATCAGCGGGCTCGGCGTGCCGTACAGCCCGCTTCGCTGCCTGTTCCACCTCATGCCGCGACATGGTCACGTCCTCGTGTGTCGCGTATACGGTCACTGCGGCCTGGAAGTCCTCGGCCGCCGTACGCCATGCCTTCCACTGCGCCTCGTACTCCTCACCAACAAGGCCGGCGAGTTGTTGACGGGCGTCTTCGGAGGAACGTTCCAGCTTGATCAATTCGTCGGGGATGTCTGCCATGGCCCGGATCTTAAGCCGCCTCCGGGACAGACCTGGGGATGTGGCTCTGGGAACGGCAAGGTCTACAGGCGCGGTGACGACGACGAGGGGCAACCGACGGGTGGACGTAGATCGACCACCGATTTGGTCGAAGTCAGGGCTCAGTGCAGGGCTTCGATGGCCTTCACGATCAGAGCGCGAGCGTCCGCGCCGTACACGGCCATGCTGCGCAACTTCTCGAACGCCTTCGCGTACAGGGCGATTTCGGAGGGCTGGGTGACGTTCACCTCGGCGGACACCAGCTCGACGGAGACGTGCTTGTCGTCGTAGAGGTGGAAGGTCTCTTCGGGCCAGTGCGTCCGGCGGATGGTCATGGGGATGACTCCGAGAGAGACGGCTGGGAGGGCGCCGGCGGTGAGGAGGTAGCCGAGTTGCGCTGCCATCGCGTCGGGGGCGGCCACCTGGGAGTGCAGGACGGCCTCCTCGATCACCACGATGAAGCGGTGTCCCTGTTCGTGAATGATGCGGGAGCGTTCGAGCCGAGCACGTGCGGCATCCGCGCTGTCGTCGATATCCAAGTCGTGAATGCCTGCGGCGATACCGAGGACAGCGAGGGCGTAGCCCTCTGTCTGTAGCAGCCCGGGGACGATGCTGGAGGAGTAGATCCTGAAGTTCTCGGTCTCGCGGGACGCCTGCATCCTGCTTTCCTGGATGTGGCGCAGTCCGGCGCGGACCTGGTCGCGCCATTGCCGGTACATCGACTCGGCGTTGATGGACTGTACGACGAGATCCTGCGCTTGTCCGTCTGACCCAGTCGCGGTGCACCACCGTCGGATGTCGTTCGCGGACGGCCCGGTGAGGGCGTTCTCGATGCGTGAGGTTTTGGAGTAGTGCCAGCCGCACGCGGCAGCCAACTGGACGACCGTCAGGCCGGCTTCCTTGCGGAGGTCGCGCAGCCGGTGGGCGACGGCTTCACGTGCGGCCTGGGCGGAGGAGGAGGGCGAGGCGGGCATGGTTTGGCTGCCGGTGCTTTCTGGTCAGTGGATCTGGTACTGGTTGTGCGGGATCGCGCGCGCCCATACGGCCTCGAAGGACTCAGCGCACAGCTTCGCGGAGGCAGGGTCCTCGGAGACCTCGTGCCCGATCATGGCCCCGTCGCCGGAGAAGTAGCCCCACCGGATCACCTGGTCGTCGAAGAGCCAGAAGTCGTTGCCTGGCAGGGCGATATCCGAGGCATGGCGGCGGGGCAACCAGCGCACCTGTTCCCCGGCGTGCACGTTGACGCCGGTGGAGGCGTGTTCGTAGCGGATGTAGTCGGAGACGGGTTCGGACACGATCCGGGCGCGGTGCACCGCAACGCCGCGCACAACGGCACGGGAGATCAGGTCCACCCAGGGTGCCCAGTCCGGCGATCCGGGGTCGGTGTCGAGACGGCCGGTCTCCAGCCATGTCCGGAAGTCCTCAGCCTCTGCGGCCACCCCGTAGTGATCTCGCATCTCAAGGTGCACAGCGGAGCGTGTGCACTCGTCCATGAGTTCAGCGATCGTCGGAACGGTCGAGGGCATCGCACGCCTCCCTGATCATGTGCACCATCCTGGCAGGGATCCGGATGACGGCCTCGTCCACCGGAATGCCGACGGCATGACCAGGTACCTCGAACGCGGCGCACTCTGCTTCGAGTTGAGGGTCGGGCTTCCATCCCTGGAAGACGAGTTCGCCCTTCTCCTGGTCGACCCACACGGTCGGTGAGTCCGCGGTCTTGGTCTCGGGATCGATCCCGATGAACCGTAGCGACATGACTGTCTCCATCCATGAGATGTGCAGTTCTTTGCGACACGCTCCGACAGATGGCGTAGCTGGTCAAGAGGACGAACTCGTCAAGATGTACGGCCAGTTGGCATGACTGCAAACATCTGCACATTGCTGGTATTGGCGTCCATCGAACTCCTAGCTTCAAGAGGAACGACGAGACCCGGCGACCTCGCGAACGGCCCCGGGCGTGGCCGACTGGGCAGGGGTCGACATGGCGAACCGCACCACCGCGGCATCCGAAGGCACTGAGCGCCGGCAAGCCGATCGCCCTGACATCACCGTCATGCGCGAGAGCGTGCAGATTCTGCTGGACCCAGACGCCGTGGCGCTGCCCCCAACGGCTGATGAGCTGGAGACGCTGACGCAGATGATCCGGGGTCACCTGGAGCTGCTCATCCCCGAGGTCGAGCAGTCCGTCAGGCGGTTGAAGAAGGAAAGCGTCCCTCGGTACTGCGCGCTTGCTTGTGTAGGTGAGGCGAGGGGGAAGCTCCGTGCCGAGCCGAACCGCAGATTCGGCGCCGAAGTCGGCTATGCCCGGCGCTTGGCACGCACCTTGAACGCTTTGTGCGACCACTACGAGAACCTCGGCGAGCGTCCGTGACCGCAGCTATCGACGACACTTCGATGCGCTCTGCCAAGTGCGCTCCGGCTGCCCAGGACGGCTACCAGGAACTGCACCCCGAATGCCGCCAGACCGAGGACATCCCACTGCCCCACGGGGTTGGCCTGGTCCTGGTACGGCGCTGTGCCTGTCCCTGCCACACGCGTATGGCGGGTGCGTTCGAGGGAGGTTGGCTCGAAGACCGATGACTGCCTCACGACGGTTCAGGAGCCCTGAGGAAGGCGAATCGATCAGGTCAGGCAGCAAGCCAGCTCAGTACCGCTGGTTGAGATACCCCAGGAACTCGTCGTGCAGGATGCCGTTCGACGCCGCCGCGTTGCCGCTGTGCGGGCCCGGGTGGCCGTCGAGGCCCGTGAAGGTGCCGCCGGCCTCGGTGACGATGATCGCGGTGGCCGCCATGTCCCAGAGGTTGAGTTCGGGTTCGGCGCAGATGTCGACCGCGCCCTCGGCGACCATCATGTAGGGCCAGAAGTCGCCGTACGCGCGCGTGCGCCACACCTCGCGGGTCAGGTCGAGGAAGCCGCCCAGGCGGCCCTGGTCCTCCCAGCCGGTGAGGGAGGAGTACGCGAAGGAGGCGTCCGTCAGCTTCGAGACCTGGGAGACGCGCAGCCGGGACGCGGAGGACAGGCTGCGGCCGGTGTAGGCGCCGTGGCCCTTCGCGGCCCACCAGCGGCGGCCGAGCGCGGGCGCGGAGACCAGGCCGACGACCGGCTGGAAGCCGCCCTCCGCCGCCTCCATCAGGGAGATCAGCGTGGCCCAGACCGGGACGCCGCGCACGTAGTTCTTGGTGCCGTCGATCGGGTCGATCACCCAGCGGCGCGGGCCGGTGCCCTCGCTGCCGTATTCCTCGCCGATGACCGCGTCGCGCGGGCGTGCGCGCTGCAGATGACCGCGGATGACTTCCTCGGCCGCCTTGTCCGCCTCGGTGACCGGAGTCATGTCCGGCTTGGTCTCGACCTTGAGATCGAGGGCCTTGAACCGCGCGGTCGTCGCGGCGTCGGCGGCGTCCGCGAGGACGTGGGCGAGGCGCAGGTCATCGTGATAGTCGGCCATGCGTGAACCGTATCTTCAGGGGTCGCGCCGGGGCTACAGGATCCGGTGGGCGAAACGGGAGGTGGGGGACCCCGGGAGACCGTCAAGGGGGAACCCTCACCGCAACCCCCGCCTCAACCTCCGCCCCAACTCCCGCGCGCAATGGCCGAAGTGCGCCCCCCTGCACCGCCGCGAACCCTTGACACTGCTCCCGTGCGCGTCAAATCTGGGCGCAGAGCCGCTCGCCCCCGGGAGGCGAATGATGCCTGCAGCGCGGGAATCCCTGCTGGACGCCGCCTATACGGCGCTGGCGCGCCGGTCGTGGTCCACCGTACGGATGGTGGACGTGGCCGCAGCCGCCGGAGTGTCCCGGCAGACGCTGTACAACGAGTTCGGGAGCAAGGAGGGGCTTGCGCGGGCGCTGGTCAGAAGGGAGGCCGACGGCTATCTCGTCGGTGTCGAGCGGGCGCTCGGGAGCCACAGCGGTGCCCGCGAGCGGCTGACCGCGACCGCCGAGTGGACCACGTCGGCGGCCCGCGAGAACGCGCTGGTACGAGCCATGCTCACCGGCTGCTGGAGCGAGCGGCTGCCCTCGCCGACCCTCTCCGCGGTGCCTTCCTCCTCCGCCGTACCGGCCCAGCGCCGGGCCGACGGGCCGCTGCCCTCACCCGGTGACTTCGTGGCCGTCGTCCGCGACCGTGCCGTGGCGGCGCTGGCCGGACCCGGGGCGGCCAAACCGGACACCGCCGACCTGGCCCGGTCCTGCGAACTCGTCGTACGGCTGGCGCTGTCCTGTGTGGCGGCACCGCCGGGGGAGGGCGGGGTCGGTGAGCTGGTGCGCGGTGCGCTGACGCCGACCCATCGGATCCTGGGGGTCTGACGGGCGGGCCGGCCTGCCTAGTGCGCGGAGCCCGACAGTTGGAGGCCGATCACGCCGATGATGACGAAGCTGATCGACACGATCTTCAGGGTCGACACCAGGTCGTCGAGGAAGATCATGCCGTAGATCGCGGTGCCGGCCGCGCCGATGCCGGTCCACACGGCGTAGGCGGGGCCCACGTCGAGTTTCTTCAGGGACAGGGTGAGCAGGCCGAAGCTGCCCAGGGCGAAGGAGCAGAAGGCGACCGTCGGCCACAGGCGCGTGAAGCCGTGCGACAGCTTCAGGCACACGGCGAACCCGGTCTCCAGAATTCCGGCCACGACAACCAGCAGCCACGCCATTGTGCTGTCCTCCCGTTTGTCCGGCTCGGTGCGATTATGCACTCACCGAACTTGAGTCCCCACAAACACGCGGTGGTCAGCCGGTGATCAGTCGCCTTCGGTTCGCTCACGGGTGGCCAGCAGCCGCCGTAGCGAATAAAGCCGCTGCGGGTCCGCGTGACCGTCCGCCACCCACTGGTCCAGCGCGCAGTCCGGCTCGTCGTGGCTGCACGCGCGCGGGCAGTTCTCCGTGCCCGGCTCCAGGTCGGGGAAGGCCTTGATGACCCGGGACGGGTCCACGTGGTGCAGGCCGAAGGAGCGGACGCCCGGGGTGTCGACGACCCAGCCGGAGTCGTCGGGCAGCGGGATCATGCGCGCCGAGGTCGTGGTGTGCCGGCCGCGGCCGGTGACGGCGTTGACGATGCCGGTGCTGCGCCGCCGCTCCAGCGAGACCAGCGCGTTCACGAGGGTCGTCTTGCCGACGCCGGAGTGGCCGACGAACGCGGTGATCTTGCCGTCCAGTTGCTTGCGGACCCGCTCCACGGCGGTGCCGTTCTCCAGCTCCTCGCGGCTCGTGACGACGTAGGGGACGCCCAACGCGCCGTACATCTCCAGGAGTTCGTCCGGTGAGGCGAGGTCCGACTTGGTCAGGACGAGCAGTGGGTCGAGGCCGCCGTCGTAGGCGGCGACCAGGCAGCGGTCGATGAGGCGCGGGCGCGGCTCGGGGTCGGCGAGGGCGGTGACGATGGCGAGCTGGTCGGCGTTGGCGACGACCACGCGCTCGTACGGGTCGTCGTCGTCGGCCGTGCGGCGCAGCACGGAGGTGCGCGGCTCGATGCGGATGATGCGGGCGAGGGTGTCCTTGTCGCCGGAGAGGTCGCCGATGATGCCGACGCGGTCCCCGACCACCGCCGCCTTCCGGCCCAGTTCGCGGGCCTTGACCGCCATCACGACGCGGTCCTCGACCAGGCAGGTCAGCCGGCCCCGGTCGACGGTGACGACCATGCCCTCGACCGCCTCCTCGTGCTTGGGGCGGATGTTCGTACGCGGCCGGTTGCCCTTGCGGTTCGGGCGCTGGCGGATGTCGTCCTCGTCGGTGTTCTTGCCGTAGCGACGCATGGCGTGTGTCCCCTACGCCCCATCGCTCCCGAGCATTCCGGCCCACAGGTCGGGGAAGTCCGGAAGGGTCTTCGCGGTCGTCGCCACGTTCTCGATCTGTACGCCCTCGACCGCGAGGCCGATGATCGCGCCCGCGGTGGCCATGCGGTGGTCCTCGTACGTGTGGAAGATCCCGCCGTGCAGGCGGCGCGGGCGGATGTGCAGACCGTCGGCGGTCTCGGTCACGTCACCGCCCAGCTCGTTGATCTCCTTGGTGAGCGCGGCCAGCCGGTCGGTCTCGTGCAGGCGCAGGTGCGAGACGCCCCGCAGGGTCGAGGGGGAGTCCGCGAGGGCGGCGACGGCCGCGATGCCGGGGGTCAGTTCGCCGACCTCGCCGAGGTCCACGTCGATGCCGTGGATCGCACCCGAACCGGTGAACTCCAGCCCGTACTCGGTCAGTTCGCAGGAACCACCCATCTCGGTGAAGATCTCCCGCAGCCGGTCACCGGGCTGGGTCGTCCGCGCCGGCCAGTCCGGTACGACGACCTTGCCGCCGGCCACGAGCGCCGCGGCGAGGAAGGGCTGGGCGTTCGACAGATCCGGCTCGACGGTCAGGTCCCGGCCGAGCAGCGCGCCCGGGGTCACCCGCCAGACGTTGGACTCGCCGCCCGACTCCGGGGTGTCCACCTGGGCACCGACCGCGCGCAGCATGTCGACCGTCATCCGGATGTGCGGCATCGAGGGGAGCGAGGAGCCGATGTGGCGGACCTCGACGCCCTGGTTGAAGCGCGGGCCGGAGAGGAGCAGGGCGGACACGAACTGCGACGACGAGGACGCGTCGATCTCCACCGGGCCGCCGTCCAGCGCGCCTCCGCCGTGCACCGTCAGGGGCAGCGCGCCCCGGCCGTCGTCGTCGATGCGGGCGCCGAGGACGCGCAGGGCGTCGATCACGCCGTGCAGGGGGCGTTCGTAGGAGCGCGGGTCGCCGTCGAAGCGGATGGGGCCGTTGGCCAGGGCGGCGACGGGGGGGAGGAAGCGCATCACGGTGCCCGCGTTGCCGACGTCCACCGTGGCCGGGCCGTGCAGGCCCGAGGGGATGACCCGCCAGAACTCTCCGGAGCCCTTCTCCGTGCCTACGCCCTCCTCGATGCCTACGCCCATCGCGCGGAGGGCGGCTGCCATCAGGAGGGTGTCCCGGGAGCGGAGGGGGCGGCGCAGCCAGCCCGGTTCGCTGGCGAGGGAGGCCAGGACGAGGGCGCGGTTGGTGACGGACTTGGACCCCGGGACGTGGACCGTCGCGTTGACGGCTCCGCGGGCGTGGGGAGCGGGCCAGAGGGCGGTGTGGTCGTTGTTCGGGGCCATGTGACCCACTGTATAAGTAGGCCGTCTTGCGGGTGCCGCGCCGTTGGGGCTGGTCGCGCCCGCGCGGCGGAGCCGCACATGGATACAGCCCCGCGCCCCTAGTGACTCGCCCCTTCGGGGCTTGTCACAGCTCCAGCAACCATCGTCCCCCGCCTATGAGCGAGCACAGTGACACCAGGTGGAACAGGAACAGCCACAAGCCCGCCGGTACGTGCGTCAGTCGCGCCAACTGGTCCGCGTCCGAGTCGCCCGCGCCGCCCCTCGACCTCTTCGCCTGGAGCTCGAACGCGGGGCGTACGCCACCCAGCAACAGGAACCACACCACCGCGTACGCGAAAGCCGCCTGGACCTGGGGGCCCGTCAGCCAGGACACGAGGAGGAAGGCCGCTCCGCTGAGGATGACCGTGAGGGCGCCGTAGGCGTTCCGGATCATGACCAGCATGGCTATGAGGAGGAGGGTGGACAGCCAGAGGAGGAGGGTGATGTGGCCGGCGCCGAGGAGGGCCGCGCCGCCCAGGCCGAGGAGCGGGGGAGCGGTGTAGCCGGCGGCTGCCGTGAGGATCATGCCGAGGCCGTGCGGCTTGCCGCGGCTGACCGTGAGGCCGCTGGTGTCGGAGTGGAGGCGGATGCCGGTGAGGGTGCGGCCGGTGAGCAGGGCCACCAGGCCGTGACCGCCCTCGTGGGCGATGGTGATGGCATTGCGGGAGAGGCGCCACAGGCCGTGCGGGACGACCACGGCCAGCGCGGCGACCATGGTGGCGATGACCACCCACAGATCGGGGTCGGGCTGACTGCCGAAGACCTCGTCCCACAGGGCGCTGAACGAGGTGATTGCGGTGCTGTCCATTGGCGGCGGAGGCTCCCGTGGTGGTCGTCGAATCTGGCAGTCTGGCACGTATGTGCGGACGGTATGCAGCGAGTCGTGGGCCCGAGGATCTCGCAGGAGTCTTTGAGATCGAGAAGTGGGAGCCCGAGGAGGTTTTGGCCCCCGACTACAACGTGGCCCCGACCAAAGAGGTCTATGCAGTCCTCGACCGTCCACTTAAGGACGCGGACAGCCCGGAGCCGGTTCGCCAGCTGCGCAAGCTCAAGTGGGGGCTCGTGCCGAGCTGGTCGAAGACGCCCGAGGGCGGGGCGCGGATGATCAACGCGCGTGCCGAGACCGTGCACGAGAAACCGTCGTACCGTCGCGCCTTCTCCACCCGGCGCTGCATCGTCCCCGCCGACGGCTACTACGAGTGGGTCACCGCCAAGGACGAACGGGAGCTGGAGGTCGAGGGCAGGAAGAAGCGGCAGCGCAAGCAGCCGTACTTCGTGCTGCCCGCCGACGGGTCGGTGTTCGCGATGGCCGGGCTGTACGAGTTCTGGCGGGACCGGACCCTGCCCGACGACCATCCGCTGGCCTGGTGGGTCACCTGCTCGGTGATCACGACCGAGGCGGAGACGACCCCGCTGGCGGTGCCCCCGGCCGAGGGGCCGCACACGCTGGCCGACATCCATCCCCGGATGCCCCTGATGCTCACCCCGGACCGCTGGGACTCCTGGCTCGACCCGTCCCGCACCGACCCGGACGACCTGCGCGAGCTGCTCGCCCCGCCGCCCGCCGGGCTGTTGCGCGCGTACCCGGTGTCCACGGCCGTGAGCAACGTCCGCAACAATGGGCCGGAGCTGCTGAAGGAGCTGGAGGGGCCCGAGGAGGGCACACTCTTCTAGCGTGAGCGAGATCATTTCCAGCGAGACCATCAAGACCATCGAGACCGATGCGGGGACCGCCCGGGTCACCTGGCACCAGGCCAAGAAGGCGCGGTTCGTCCTCGCCGTCAGTCACGGCGCCGGTGGCGGTATCGACGCCCGGGATCTGCAGGCCCTCGCCGCCGTACTTCCCGGGCACGGGGTGACCGTCGCGCTCGTCGAGCAGCCGTGGCGGGTCGCCGGGAAGAAGGTGGCGCCCGCGCCCAAGACGCTCGACGTGGGGTGGCGGGGGATCTGGGCGGCCGTCGCGCAGCCGGGGCTGCCGGTGATCTCCGGGGGCCGTAGCGCCGGAGCCCGCGTGGCCTGCCGTACGGCCGCGGAGCTGGGCGCCGCCGCCGTTCTCGCGCTGAGCTTCCCGTTGCATCCGCCGGGCAAGCCCGAGAAGTCCCGGGCCGGCGAACTGCTCGGGGCCGGAGTGCCCACGCTCGTCGTGCAGGGCGGGAACGACCCCTTCGGGAAACCGGCGGAGTTCCCGGAGGGCGACTACGAGCTGGTCGAGGTGCCGTACGCCGATCATGGGTTCGCCGTACCCAAGCGGGCGGAGATCGGGCAGGACGAGGCGCTGGAGATCATCACGGGGCGCGTGGTGGAGTGGACTCGAACACTTGGGTAAGGGGCGGGAATGCCGGGGCCCTTACCACTGTTGTGGCCGGACATAGACAGTCGTAGAAAGGAAGTCCGCCGCATGGGTTCGACCTTCTGCCCGGCCCGTAGCAGCCGCTCCGACCTGGACTGGTCGGTGCTGCGCGCGACCAAGGCCACGCCCATTGGGGCGGCGGGCGGACCGGATCGTCGTCTATCCTCCGATTCTGGTGACATCGGCTTCGGTGCCACCCGGAATCTTGAGGAGGTGGGTCCGGTTCCCGGTACCGACGCAGGGACCGAACACGGCCAGGCGGAGCAGCCCGAGGGCCAGGGCACGAGCGAGGTCACAGCGGAATCGACCTCGGAGCGCAGCGCGCGCTTCGAGCGGGACGCGCTCGAATTCCTCGACCAGATGTACTCGGCCGCGCTGCGCATGACGCGAAACCCGGCCGACGCCGAGGACCTGGTGCAGGAGACGTACGCGAAGGCGTACGCGTCCTTCCACCAGTTCCGCGAGGGCACCAACCTCAAGGCGTGGCTGTACCGGATTCTCACCAACACGTTCATCAACTCGTACCGCAAGAAGCAGCGTGAACCCCAGCGTTCCGCGGCCGAGGAGATCGAGGACTGGCAGCTCGCGCGCGCCGAGTCGCACATGTCGACCGGTCTGCGCTCCGCCGAGTCGCAGGCGCTCGACCACCTGCCCGACTCGGACGTGAAGGAAGCGCTCCAGGCGATCCCCGAGGAATTCCGCATCGCCGTCTATCTCGCGGACGTCGAGGGCTTTGCGTACAAGGAGATCGCGGACATCATGGGGACACCCATCGGTACGGTGATGTCCCGGCTGCACCGGGGCCGTCGTCAGCTGCGCGGCATGCTTGAGGACTACGCGCGTGACCGCGGACTGGTCCCGGCCGGTGCCGGAGAGTCGAACGAAGCGAAAGGCTCGGGCTCATGAGCTGCGGAGAGCCGCACGAAACGGACTGCAGTGAGGTCCTCGACCATCTCTACGAGTTCCTCGACAGCGAGATGCCGGACGTCGACCGCGCCAAGTTCAAGCAGCACTTCACGGAGTGCTCGCCGTGCCTGGAGAAGTACGGGCTCGAAGAGGCCGTGAAGAAGCTGGTCAAGCGGTGCTGCGGCCGGGACGACGTCCCGACCGACCTGCGGGCCAAGGTCCTGGGGCGGCTCGATCTGATCCGTTCCGGGCAGGCCGTGCCCGAGCACGACCTGACGGCCGCCCCCCAGGAATCCTGACCGTTTCCTGAACACGCGTCCTGAACGGGCGATCGTCACTCGAACGTGCTAATCCGCGGGTGATACGCCCGCAGCCCGCCCCCGACCGCCCTAGGCTCCTCGGCCTGGACAGGCATGGTCGGGGGAAGGGCGTCAGCCATGGAGGCGACACCGGCACGGGCACGTGCGTACGTCGTCTGTGTCGTCGCCGGCGCCCTGTGGTGCCTGCTGCCGCTGCCGACCGTCCACACACCCTGGTGGGCGGTCGCACTGCTGGCCGCGCTCTACGCCGGCTGCGAGCAGGTCGCCCGGCGCCGCTTCGCGGGCACCTTCTACCCGGTGCTGCTCGCCGCGGCCTTCCTCCTCCCGCCCCCCGCCGCCGCGCTCGTGCCGCTGCCGGGGGCGCTGTTCTCCCGCGTCGAGCAGGGCTCGCCCTGGCTGCGGCGTAGCTGGCGGGCCGCGCAGCTCGCGCTGGGCGTGTGGGCGGCGGCACGCGTGCACTGGGCGCTGGACGGGCGGAACGCCGTCGTCGCGTCCGACTTCCCGTACGCGCTGGTGCCCGCCCTGGCCGCCGTCCTCGCCTTCTGCCTGGTCCTCACCGTGCTCGACGGCGGGATTCTCGCGCTGGCCGAGCGGATGCCCGTACGACGGGCCTGGCGAGGCCTGTTCCTACGGTCCCTGGCGCCCATCGGCGTGCACGGGCTCGCCGGGCTGATGATGGCCGTCCTGTGGCGCAGCCCCTACGGCCCCGTCGCCGCGCTGCTCGTGCTGTTGCCGATGGGGGTGTCCTGGTGGGTGTTCGCCCAGTACCACCAGGAGCGCGCCGCCCATCAGGCCACCATCCGCGCCCTCGTCCAGGCCGTCGACATCAAGGACGGGTACACCCGCGGGCACAGTGAGCGGGTCGGGCAGGCGTCGATGATGATCGCGCGGGAGCTGGGCATGGACGACTCCCGCGTCGAAGTGCTGCGCTTCGCCGGCATCCTGCACGACGTCGGAAAGCTGGGCGTGCCTACGCGCCTGCTGCGCAAGGACGGGCCGCTCACTCCCGAGGAGCGGCGGGTGATCGAACTGCATCCCGAGTACGGCCACGAGATGGTGCGCGGCATCGGTTTCCTCGGGGAGGCCCGGGCGGCTGTCCTGCACCACCACGAACGGTTGGACGGGAGCGGGTATCCCTACGGGCTGCTGGGGAGTCAGATCCCGGAGTCCGCACGGGTAGTCGCCGTAGCCGACGCCTTCGACGCGATGACGTCCACGAGGTCCTACCGGAGGGCTCGGCCGGTGTCTGTCGCGCTGGAGGAGTTGTCGCGCTGTGCCGGGACGCAGTTCGACCCGTTGATGGTCCGGGCGTTGGTGCGGGCGCTGGGGCGGTGTGGATGGCATCCGGCGGTGACAGCCGACGAGGTCCAGTCATCCATTGTTTTCCCACCGAGCCCGCCCGTTTCCAGTGTGTTGAGGGGTTGACGAAATGCTCTCGCCCCGCCCCCCTCTCCTCCTCACCCTCATCCACACCTCCGCCGCCCTCCTCGCCCTGACCTCCCTCACCCTCACCCTCCGCACCGGCCTCGACGAACCCGGAGTGGCCCTCGCCTTCGGAGTACTCGTCGCCGTAGGCGAGTTGAGCCGCTGGAACGGCACGACCGGTCTCAGGGAAACCGCCCCGCTCGGCGCCGCGGGCGCCCTCTCCTACGCCCTGCTCGGCGCCGACGCCGGCCGGCCCACCCACCACGGCGTCTTCCAGACCGTCGCCGTGGTCGTGGCCGCCGCCCTCGTCGGCTGCGTGCCGCACATCGCGCGCGGCCACAGCCGTACCCCCGACCACATGGCACGGCGCGTCCTGACCGTCGGCTTCGCGGCCGTGTGCTTCCAACCCCTGTACAACCAGGGCGTGTTCAGGCACTGGGGCGGCCCCGCCTACGCCCTGCTCCTGCTCGCGCTGCTCTCCCTCACCGCGCTCTGCGACGCCGTCCTCGCCGCCGCGCTCGCGCACTCGCGGACCCGGTGGCCGTTCGGGCCGCTGCTGCGGGACGAACTGCGCGGGATGCCCGGGATCGGGTCGGCGGTGTGCGCGACCGGCGCGGTGATGGCGCTCGCGGTCGCCGTCGTGGGGCTGTGGGCGCTGCCCGTGTTCTCGCTGCCGCTGCTGCTCACCCAGCTGTCCTTCCGGCGCTACGCGGCCGTACGGGACACCTACCGGCAGACCATCGCCTCCCTCGCCCGGTCCACCGAGATAGCCGGATACACGCCTGCCGGGCACGCCCGCCGGGTCGCCGCGCTGTGCCAGGCGGTCGGGCGGGACCTGGGGCTGTCCGAGCCCGACCTCACCGTCCTGGAGTACGCAGCCCTGATGCACGACATCGGCCAGCTCAGCCTCGTCGACCCGGTACCGGCCGGCGCCACCGCCGTACTCCCGCCGGCGGAGCAGCGGCGGATAGCGCTGCTCGGCGGGGCCGTCGTACGGCAGACCGGGGTGAGTCCTCAGGTGGCGGCCGTCGTGGAGCGGCAGGCCGACCCGTGCCGGGAGCAGCCGCTGTCCGCGCGGATCGTCCGGGCCGTGAACGCGTACGAGGAGAAAACCCGGGCAGGCGGCCCGGGCGGGCCGCTCCAGGCGCTGGAGGAGCTGCGCCTCGGGACCGCCGGGGACTACGCTCCCGAGGTCGTGGAAGCACTGGCCCGGGTACTGTCCCGGGACTGTCTGACCTTGCCTTCGGCTGGGTAACCCATGGGTAATGAGCGGCGTCCCAGCCGTACGTGGTTGGATGCGAAGAAGAGGGTGTCCGGGGGCAGAGCCAGCCCACTGAACGGAACTGGCAGGCGGGAATCGTGAGGATCTTCGGCAAGGGACGGCACCGGCCCTCCGCCTCCTGGCGGCAGGCCACAGACCGCGCGTTCACGCTGATCGGCGACGGTCGGTACGAGGACGCGGGCGCGCTGCTGACGCGGGCCGCCGATCTGGAGCCCTGGCTGTCCGAGTCCTGGTTCAATCTCGCCCTTCTCCACAAGTTCCGGCACGACTGGGAGCAGGCGCGGGCGGCCGGGCTGCGGGCCGTCGCGCTGCTCGACCGGGAGGCCGGCGCGCCTGACTGGTGGAACGTGGGCATCGCGGCCACCGGGCTCCAGGACTGGCCGCTGGCACGGCGGGCCTGGCAGGCGTACGGGCTGCGGGTGCCGGGTGGGGTCACCGGGGCGGGTGAGCCGGCCGGGATGGATCTCGGCAGCGCGGCCGTACGGCTCTCTCCCGAGGGGGAGGCCGAGGTGGTGTGGGGGCGGCGGCTGGATCCCGCGCGGATCGAGGTGCTGTCGATTCCGCTTCCCTCGTCCGGGCGGCGGTGGGGTGAGGTCGTGCTCCACGACGGAGTTCCGCACGGGGAGCGGACGACTGCCGCCGGGCACTCGTACCCCGTGTTCGACGAGATCGAGTTGTGGGCGCCCTCTCCTGTGCCCACGTGGGTCGTGCTGCTGGAGGCTGCCGCCGAGGCCGACCGGGATGCGCTGGAGCAGTTGGCGGCGGACGCGGGGTTCGCGGCGGAGGACTGGTCGTCTTCGGTGCGGTTGCTGTGCCGGATGTGTTCCGAGTCCCGGATGCCTTCCGATGAGGGCGACGGGGAGCATCTTGATCCGCATGATCACAGTGAGCCGGGGCATCCTGGGCCGCTGGGGCATCGGACGGACGGGCAGTTGTGGGTGCCGGAGCGGGAGTGTGGGCTTGCGGCCCCCGCGTCGCTGGTTCGGGGGTTGTTGGACGGGTGGGTCGCCGACAGCCCTGACTCCCGGGACTGGCGGGATCTGGAAGAGGTCTGCTGAGGTCTGTGGTCGGGTGCCGCGCCGTCGTGGCTGGTCGCGCAGTTCCCCGCGCCCCTAAAAGACAGGGCGCGCTCGCGCGGCGGAGCCGCACATCGGCACAGTCCCGCGCCCCTTAAGGACAGGGCATAGACACAGGCCCCGCGTCTCTTGAAGAACTCCACGTACCCTGTATCAGCAACTTCTCCCCCTTGGTTTTCAGGAAGGCTTACGTCGGTCATGGCGCAGCAGGACACCGATCAGCAGCACGTGGGCGTGCTCCCCGTGGATGACGAGGGGTTTGTCGTCGACACCGAGGGGACCGAGGAGCGTGAGGCGGCCTGGCGGGAGCGGGGGGCCTCGCGGGCGATCACGGTCGTCGGGAATCCGGTGCTGCACAAGGAGTGCAGGGACGTCACCGACTTCGGCGCGGAACTGGAGACGCTGGTGGCCGACATGTTCGCCTCGCAGCGCACCGCCGAGGGCGTCGGCCTCGCCGCGAACCAGGTCGGCGTCGACCTGAAGGTCTTCGTCTACGACTGCATGGACGACGAGGGCAAACGGCACGTCGGTGTCGTCTGCAATCCCAAGCTCGTCGATCTGCCCGCCGACAAGCGGCATCTGGACGAGAGCAACGAGGGGTGTCTGTCCGTGCCGACCGCGTATGCGCCGCTCGCACGGCCCGACTACGCCGAGGTGACCGGGCAGGACGAGCGGGGCAACCCGATCAGGGTCCGCGGCACCGGCTACTTCGCTCGGTGTTTGCAGCACGAGACCGATCACCTCTACGGCTACCTCTACATCGACCGGCTCTCCAAGCGCGACCGCAAGGACGCGCTGCGGCAGATGGCCGAGAACGAGCCCCGTTACGCCGTGGTCGCCAACGACTGATCCGGCCGACCCCAGCGGTCGACACATCTCCCTTACGTACGGCGTCTGTTCAGGTGCAACTCCCTGACCAGGCGCCGTTCGTCTGTCCCTCGCACATTCGATCGTTTCCGTGCGTGTAATGATCCAGAATCGGTCACACAAGGGGGGATTCTCGGCACTTGGGGGTAGTGAAGGGAGCAAATCCGTTCCCAGAACGGTCAGTTGTGGTGCTGAATAGGAAGTGCGGGGATACGCAACGGCGCACGCCCGGCACAGCGGGAGGGGCGTGCGCAACTGGCGGCTGAGAGGGGTTTGTTCGTGCCTGCTTTCTCACACAGCACCACATCGACTACGGCAACGGAAACGACGGCGATCGCGGTACCACCGTCGCTCTCTCTCCCGGTGATCGAGGCGGCGTTTCCCCGGCAACTGCATCCGTATTGGCCGAGGCTCCAGGAGAAGACACGTGTCTGGCTGCTGGAAAAGCGCCTCATGCCGGCGGACAAGGTAAGGGAATATGCCGACGGTCTTTGCTACACGGACCTGATGGCCGGGTACTACTTGGGCGCACCGGACGAGGTGCTCCAGGCGATAGCGGACTACAGCGCGTGGTTCTTCGTCTGGGACGACCGCCACGACCGGGACATCGTGCACCAACGCCCCGACGCCTGGCGGCGGTTGAGGTTCCGGTTGCACGCGGCACTGGATTCACCACGGCACCATCTGCTCCACCCGGATCCCCTGGTCGCCGGGTTCGCCGACAGCATGATGCGGATCTACTCGTTCCTGCCCGACACCTGGAACGCGCGGTTCGCCCGGCACTTCCACGCGGTCATCGAGGCCTACGACCGTGAATTCCGCAACCGCACCGAGGGGACCGTCCCGACGGTCGAGGAATACCTCGCGCTGCGCCGGCTCACCTTCGCCCACTGGATCTGGACCGATCTGCTGGAGGCGAGCGCGGGACTCGAACTCCCGGACACGGTGCGGAAACACCCGGGATATCGCCGGGCGGCCCTGCTCAGCCAGGAATTCGCCGCCTGGTACAACGACCTCTGCTCGCTGCCGAAGGAACTCGCGGGCGACGAGGTCCACAATCTCGGAATCAGCCTCATCAAGCACGAGGGGCTGACCCTTGAGGAGGCGGTCGCCGAACTGAGGCGCCGTATCGAGGAATGCATCACCGAATTCCTCGTCGCGGAACAGGACACCTTACGTCTCGCCGACCGGCTCGACGACGGCACCGTGCGCGGAATGGAATTGAGCGCCGCGGTACGGACCTGCCTCGGCAATATGCGGAACTGGTTCAGCACCGTCTACTGGTTCCACCACGAGTCCGGCCGTTACATGGTCGACAGCTGGGACGACCGGTCCACACCCCCGTACGTCAACAACGAAGCGGCAGGTGAGAAATGACCGTCGAGTCTGTGCGGCCCGCGGCACCCGAGGTGCCGGAGCTGCTTGAGCCGCCCGTCGCGGGCGGCAGGATCCCGCTTCTCGGCCACGGCTGGAAGCTGGTCCGCGACCCCCTGGCCTTCATGGCCCAACTCCGCGACCACGGCGACGTGGTGAGGCTCCGCCTCGGCCCGAAGACGGTCTACGCCGTCACCGCGCCGGCCCTCACCGGCGCCCTGGCGCTGAACCCCGACTTCATCATCGCGGGCCCGCTGTGGGAGTCCCTGGAGGGACTGCTCGGCAAGGAGGGCGTGGCCACGGCCAACGGGCCCCTGCACCGGCGCCAACGGCGCATCATCCAGCCCGCGTTCCGGCTCGACGCGATCCCCGCGTACGGGCCGATCATGGAGGAGGAGGCGCACGCGCTCACCGAGCGCTGGCGGACCGGCGAGACGATCGACTGCACCTCCGAGTCCTTCCGGGTCGCGGTGCGGATCGCGGCCCGCTGTCTGCTGCGCGGCGACTTCATGGACGAGCGCGCCGAGCGGCTGTGCGTCGCGCTCGCCACCGTCTTCCGGGGCATGTACCGGCGGATGGTGGTACCGGCGGGGCCGCTCTACCGGCTGCCCCTCCCGGCCAACCGCGAATTCAACCGGGCACTGGCCGATTTGCATCTCCTCGTCGACGAGATCGTGGCCGAGCGACGCGAATCTGGTCAAAAGCCGGACGATTTGCTGACGGCATTGCTGGAGGCGACGGACGACAATGGCGACCCGATCGGGGAACAGGAGATCCACGACCAGGTCGTCGCGATCCTCACCCCGGGAAGCGAAACAATCGCGTCCACGATCATGTGGCTGCTCCAGGTCCTCACCGAACACCCGGAACACGCCGACAAGGTACGCGAAGAGGTCGAATCCGTGACGGGTGGCCGCCCGGTGGCATTCGACGACGTCCGCAAGCTCACGCACACGAACAATGTCGTCGTCGAGGCGATGCGGCTGCGTCCCGCCGTATGGATATTGACGCGGCGGGCGGTCGCCGACGCCGAACTGGGGGGCTATCGGATTCCGGCCGGGGCCGACATCATCTACAGCCCGTACGCCATCCAGCGCGACGCGCGTTCGTATGCGCACAACGAGGAGTTCGACCCCGACCGCTGGCTTCCGGAACGGTCCAAGGACGTACCGAAGTTCGCCATGAGCCCGTTCAGCAACGGCAACCGGAAGTGTCCCAGCGACCACTTCTCGATGGCCCAACTGAGCCTGATCACGGCGGCGGTGGCCACGAGGTACCGCTTCGAGCGGGTGTCCGGCTCCGACGACACCACCCGCGTCGGCATCACCCTGCGCCCCAACCGGCTGCTGCTCAGGCCCGTGTTGAGGTGAGACGCGAAGGCGTACGTTCAGGCGGCTTCCGGGCCCCTGAACGTGCGTCGGTAGGCGTTCGGGGTGGTGCCCAGCGCCCGGACGAACTGGTGGCGCAGGGCGGGTGCGGTGCCGAAGCCGGCGCGCCAGGCGATCGCGTCCATCGTCTCGTCCGTCCCCTCCAGCAACTGCTGGGCCAGCAGCACCCGTTGACGCAGGATCCAGCGGTACGGAGTGGTCCCGGTCTCCTGCTGGAAGCGGCGGGCGAAGGTCCGCGGTGACATGTGGGCACGGGCGGCGAGCTGTTCGACGGTGACCTCCTGGTCGAGGTGCTCCGCCATCCACACCAGCACCTCGCCCACCGTGTCGCACTGCGAGCGCGGCAGCGGCCGCTCGATGTACTGGGCCTGGCCGCCGTCGCGGTGCGGCGGTACGACCATCCGCCGCGCGATGGCGTTGGCGACCTCCGGCCCCTGCTCCTTGCGCACGATGTGCAGACAGGCGTCGATACCGGCCGCGGTGCCGGCGGACGTGATCACCGGGTCCTCGTCGACGTACAGCACATCGGGCTCCACGACGACCTTCGGGTACCGCTGGGCGAGCAGCTCCGCGTGGTGCCAGTGCACCGCGCACCGCCGTCCGTCCAGCAGCCCGGCGGCGGCCAGCACGAACACGCCCGAGCAGACGCTGAGCACCCGGGCACCCCGGTCCACGGCCCGTCGCAGGGCATCGAGAAGTTCCTCCGGGTACTCCCGCTCCGCATAGGTCGCGCCGGCCGGTACCGCGATGAGGTCCGCGGTCTCCAGGCGCTCCAGGCCGTGGTCGACGGTCAGGGAGAAGCCCGCGTGGGTGGTGAGGGTCGGTCCCTCGGCCGAGGCGACCGCGAAGTCGTAGACCGGCAGTCCCTCGTCGCTGCGGTCGAGGCCGAACACCTCGCAGACGACGCCGAGTTCGAAGGGGGCGACTCCGTCGAGCAGGACCACGGCCACGTTTGTCAGCATGCTGCCAGTGTGCCCCCGGAATGGCAGTAAATCGAGGGTGTACGGCAGTCCTGCCACTCACGGTAAGGAGTCAAAAGGACGAGACTCATGTCCATGAACACAGCCGTGGACAACCTCATCGCCCTCCTCACCGTCGTCGGCATCTTCGTGGCCGTGACCTTCCCGTCGCTGCTCGGCATCGCGCACGACCGGCGCGTCGACCGTCAGATCCGCACCGCCCACCGGGTCATCACTTCGACACCACGACGGTGACCGACCATTCCTGAATGCCCTTGCACGAGATCTTGTGCGGCGCGGTCGCACACAGCGGCCGGGACGACGTGAGCTTCACGGTCCCGGCCGACACCGCCTCGTACGCGTTGCTCGCGTCGCCGGGCCGGATCAGGATCCCGCTGTTGGTGGCCTTCAGGCCGCTGCCCACCGTCTTGACCGGCGCCCAGGGGCGGGTGGTCGTCCCGTCCAGCAGGATGCGGACGGTGTTGCCGGTCGTCACGCAGAACGTGCCGTTCGTGTCGGTGGCGGCGAGTGTCTCCTTCGCCGTACAGGCCGACCCGCTCTTGCTCGGTGTGGGGGAGGACGACGGCGACACACTGCCGCTGCCGGTGTCGGACTTCGTGCCGCCGCAGCCCGTGAGGGCGAGTGCCAGGGTGGCGACGGCGAGGGACGGACCGAGAATCGATCGGCGCATGGGGGGCCTCCTTTGTCCCTTTGACGTGTCACGGTCGTATCCGGATCCCCCGTGAACTGTGAAGTATTCGTGGACATGACAGAGCCCCGGCCGCTGCGAGACGACCGGGGCCCGGCTCATGAGGAGGTCAGCCGGTCGTCACGGCGGTGTCGTCGACGACGAAGCTGGTCTGGAGCGAGGAGTCCTCGACTCCGCTGAACTTCAGGGTGACGGTGGTACCGGCGAAGGCCGACAGGCTGAAGGACTTCGCGACGTACCCGGTGGCCGCGTTGAGGTTGGAGTAGGTGGCCAGGGTGGTCGATCCGGCGGTGACCGTCAGCTTGTCGTACGCGGTGCTGGTGGTGGTCTCCGCGGTGTCGACGTGCAGGTAGAAGGTGAACGTCGTGGCCGTGCAGCCGGACGGGACCGTCACCGACTGGGACAGCGTGTCGGTGTGGGTCGAGCCGTACCCGTCGAGCCACGCGTAGTACGAACCGGCGTGTGCCGACTCGCCGCTGTCGTTGGTGATGACCCCGCTGCTCGCGGTCCAGGTCGTGTTGCCCGACTCGAAGCCCGCGTTGCCCAGGAGCTGGGTCGAGGTGCAGCTGCCGCCGCCGGAGGTGCTGACCGTCCAGGTGAAGGAGGCCGAGCCGGAGGCGCCGGTGGAGTCGGTCGCGGTCACCGTGACGGCGTAGGTGCCGGCGGTGGACGCGGTGCCGGAGATCAGCCCGGTCGAGCTGCTGATCGACAGGCCGGTCGGCAGCCCGCTCGCGCTGTACGTGAGGGTCGCGCTCGCGCTGTCCGAGGCCGAGATCTGCAGGCTGGCCGTGGAGCCGGTCACGGTGGACTGGCTGCCCGGGTTGGTGACGGTCACCGTGTTGCCCGTGGTGGTGCCGGAGGTGAAGGCGGCGGTGCCGTCGGGGGTGCCCCAGCCGGTCGGGCCGTCGTAGCCGGTGCCCGCGGTGCAGAAGTAACTCGTCGTGCAGGAGCCGTTGTTGCCGCTCGTGACGTCGTACAGGTTGCTGGTGTGGGAGTAGGGGTACTTCGCCGGGTAGTCGCTGGTGCCCGGGGTGCCGGCCAGCGCGTAGACGCCCGCGATGATCGGGGACGAGGCGCTGGTGCCGCCGTAGACCGCCCAGCCGGAGCCGCCGTAGGTGTCGTAGACGGCCACGCCGGTGGCGGGGTCGGCGACGGCGGAGACGTCGGCCTCCATGCGCTTGGTGCAGCCCGTGTCGGTCTGCCAGGTCGGCTTCGCGTCGTAGGCGGAGCAGCCGGAACCGCCGCCCTCGGTGCTGCTCGTCTTCCACACGGACTCGGTCCAGCCGCGGGTGGTGGACGACGTGGACAGCGCGGTGCCGCCAACTGCGGTCACGTACTGGGATGTTGCCGGGTACTCGGCACCGTAGGCCTCGTCACCGGAGGAGACGGTGATCGCGACACCCGGGTGCTTGAAGTACGAGGTGTCCTCGGAGGTCTGCGTGGAGGCCTCGGAGCCGCCCCAGCTGTTGGAGACGAACTTCGCGCCCAGGGCGACGGCCTCGTTCTCGGCGGTGCCGAGGTTGGCGTCGGTGGCCGAAGTGGCCTCCACCAGGATGATGTTGCAGTTCGGGCAGACCGCGCTGACCATGTCGATGTCGAGCGCTTCCTCGCCCGCCCAGCCGGTGTCGTTCGTCGGCAGGGAGGTGGTCGAGCCGGTCTGGCTGACCTGCTTGAAGCAGCCGCTGGCCACGGTGCAGGCCGACAGCCCGAAGTTGGAGCGGTAAGTGGCCAGGTCCGAGGCCGCGTTGGGGTCGTTGTACGCGTCGACCACCGCGACCGTCAGGCCGGAGCCGCCGGTCGAGGGAAGCGCGTACGCGCTGTGCAGGTTGGCCGGGCTCAGCCCGGACACCGCGGCTGCGGCGTCCGCGTGCACGGCGGAGGCCAGTCGCTGCTTGATGTCGGTGCGCCGCTGGGCGAAGCAGGACGCCGAACCGGGGGCCGCGGTCGCGCAGAGGCGCTCGGTCGGCACCTTCTGCCCGGCCTTGCCGGTCGAGTGGACGGCCTGGGCCGCGGGGGACGTCAGGGCCTTGGAGTTCTGGGTGACCTTGGAGACCTGGGCGGACTGGACGGCGGCCTGTGGGGCGGGCTGCGCGTCGGCGGGGGAGGCCGCCACGAGCCCGAAGACGCTGAGGGTGAGGGCGGGTACGGCGGCGGTCAGCAGTCTTCGCAGACTCCGTCTGGGCTTCTCACGCATGGGGTACTGCCTCCATCGTTGGAGTGGGGTTCCTCGGCGTGGTGGCAGGCCTGTGACGCGCGTAGCGGCGGCAGATGACGTCGTCATGGGCATGACACTTTGAGCGTCCTGTGGGGCCATTGATGAATGACATGAACAGGACGGGTGGAACGTAGCCGGGGCGACGAGACCGCGAACAGACGCACCCCATGAACTTTGCCGCTCCATAGAAACTCCATGGACGGCCCATGGAAGCTCCATGGGCCGTCCGCGAAGTAAGACACAGATAAAGGGCGACCGGGGGTCGGCCGGGTGGGGCTAGAAGTCCTCGTCCAGGTCGACCGTGCCCTCCACCGCGACCTGGTACGCCGACGGGCGGCGCTCGAAGAAGTTGGTCAGCTCCTGGACGCCCTGCAACTCCATGAAGGAGAAGGGGTTCTCGGAGCCGTACACCGGGGCGAAGCCCAGCCGCTGGAGGCGCTGGTCCGCGACGCACTCCAGGTACTGGCGCATCGAGTCGGTGTTCATGCCCGGCAGACCCTCACCGCACAGGTCGCGCCCGAACTGCAGCTCCGCCTCGACGGCTTCGCGCAGCATGTCGGTCACCTCCTGCTGGAGCTGGTCGTCGAACAGCTCCGGCTCCTCCTTGCGGACGGTGTCGACCACCTCGAAGGCGAAGCTCATGTGCATGGTCTCGTCGCGGAACACCCAGTTGGTGCCGGTGGCGAGGCCGTGCAGGAGACCCCGGCTGCGGAACCAGTAGACGTACGCGAACGCGCCGTAGAAGAACAACCCTTCGATGCACGCGGCGAAGCAGATCAGATTCAGGAGGAAGCGGCGGCGGTCGGCCTGGGTCTGGAGGCTGTCCAGCTTCTCGACCTCGTTGATCCACTTGAAGCAGAACTCGGCCTTCTCGCGGATGGAGGGGATGTTCTCCACCGCGTCGAAGGCGGCCGTCCTGTCCTCCGGGTCGGGCAGGTAGGTGTCGAGCAGCGTCAAGTAGAACTGGACGTGCACGGCCTCCTCGAAGAGCTGACGGCTCAAGTACAGCCGCGCCTCGGGGGAGTTGATGTGCTTGTACAGCGTCAGCACGAGGTTGTTCGCCACGATCGAGTCACCCGTCGCGAAGAACGCGACCAGCCGGCCGATCATGTGCTGCTCACCCGGCGTCAGCTTCGCGAGATCGGCGACGTCCGAGTGGAGGTCGACCTCCTCGACGGTCCAGGTGTTCTTGATCGCGTCCCGGTAGCGCTCGTAGAAGTCCGGGTAGCGCATCGGGCGGAGGGTCAGCTCGAAGCCCGGGTCGAGGAGGTTCTTTTCGGTGGAGCTCATTACTGGCAGGCCTCGCAGGACTCGGGGTTCTCAAGAGAGCAGGCGACCGCGTCTTCGTCGGGGGTCAACTGCTGTACGGGGATGGGGGTTTGGGTTTGAACCTGGGCCTGGGCCGCGCGGGCGATGCGGGTCGCCGGGCGGGAGCGCAGGTAGTACGTCGTCTTCAGGCCCTGCTTCCAGGCGTACGCGTACATCGAGGAGAGCTTGCCGATCGTCGGCGTCTCCAGGAACAGGTTCAGGGACTGGGACTGGTCCAGGAACGGGGTGCGGGCGGCGGCCATGTCGATCAGGCCGCGCTGCGGGATCTCCCACGCCGTGCGGTACAGGGCGCGGACCTCGGCCGGGATCCAACTGAAGCCCTGCACCGAGCCGTTGGCCTCGCGCAGGGCCTCACGGGTGCGGGCGTCCCACACGCCGAGCTGCTTCAGCTCGTTCACCAGGTAGGAGTTGACCTGGAGGAACTCGCCGGACAGCGTCTCGCGCTTGAAGAGGTTCGAGACCTGCGGCTCGATGCACTCGTAGACACCCGCGATGGACGCGATGGTGGCGGTGGGCGCGATGGCCAGCAGGAGTGAATTGCGCATGCCGGTCTGGGCGATACGTTCCCGCAGCGCGGCCCAGCGCTCCGGCCAGGTCAGCTCCACGTCGTAGTGGTCCGGGTGCAGGACACCGCGGGCCGTGCGGGTCTTCTCCCAGGCGGGCAACGGGCCGTTGCGCTCCGCGAGTTCGGCGGAGGCCTCGTACGCGGCGAGCATGATGCGCTCGGCGATGCGCGTCGAAAGGGCCTGCGCCTGCGGGGAGTCGAAGGGGACGCGGAGTTTGAAGAAGACGTCCTGGAGGCCCATCGCGCCCAGGCCGACCGGGCGCCAGCGGGCGTTGGAACGGCCCGCCTGCTCGGTCGGGTAGAAGTTGATGTCGACCACGCGGTCCAGGAAGGTGACGGCCGTGCGGACGGTCTCGTCCAGCCGCTCCCAGTCGATGTCGTCGCCGACCACGAACGCGCCGAGGTTCACCGAACCCAGGTTGCAGACCGCCGTCTCGCCGTCGTCCGTGACCTCCAGGATCTCCGTGCAGAGGTTGGAGGAGTGGACCGTGTGGCCCGGCTCGGCCGTCTGGTTGGCGGTGCGGTTGGCCGCGTCCTTGAAGGTCATCCAGCCGTTGCCGGTCTGCGCGAGGGTGCGCATCATGCGGCCGTAGAGGTCACGGGCCGGGATGGCCTTCTTGGCGAGCCCCTGCGCCTCGGCCTTGCGGTACGCGGCGTCGAACTCGTCGCCCCACAGGTCGACCAGCTCGGGCACGTCGGCGGGGGAGAACAGCGACCAGTCGCCGTTCTCGTTCACCCGGCGCATGAACTCGTCCGGGATCCAGTGCGCGAGGTTCAGGTTGTGCGTACGGCGGGCGTCCTCACCCGTGTTGTCCCGCAGCTCCAGGAACTCCTCGATGTCGGAGTGCCAGGTCTCCAGGTACACCGCGGCGGCACCCTTGCGCCGGCCGCCCTGGTTCACCGCGGCGACCGAGGCGTCCAGCGTCTTCAGGAACGGGACGATGCCGTTGGAGTGCCCGTTCGTGCCCCGGATCAGCGAACCCCGGCTGCGGATGCGGGAGTACGACAGCCCGATGCCGCCGGCGTGCTTCGAGAGGCGGGCGACCTGGTGGTAGCGGTCGTAGATGGAGTCCAGCTCGTCCAGCGGGGAGTCGAGGAGGTAGCAGGACGACATCTGGGGGTGCCGGGTGCCGGAGTTGAAGAGCGTGGGGGAGGACGGGAGGTAGTCCAGGCGGCTCATCAGGCGGTAGAGCGCGGCCACTTCGTCCAGGGCGCGGGTGCTGTCGTCCTCGGCGAGACCGGCGGCCACGCGCAGCATGAAGTGCTGGGGGGTCTCGATGACCTTGCGGGTGATCGGGTGCCGCAGGAGGTAACGGCTGTACAGGGTGCGCAGGCCGAAGTAGCCGAAGCGGTCGTCGGCGCCCTCATCGAAGGAGGCGGCGATCAGCGCGTCGAGGCGGGCCGCGTGCAGCGTCGCGAACTCGGCGGTGCGGTCGGCGATGAGGCCCTCGCGGTGGCCCACGGCGACGGACTCGGTGAACGTCGTGACGCCCTGGGAGGCGGCCTCGGCGGCGATGCTGACCGTCAGCAGCCGGGCGGCCAGCCGGGAGTAGACCGGGTCCTCGGAGATGAGGCCGGCGGCCGCCTCCGTGGCCAGCTCGCGCAGTTCCGCCACGTCCGCGTGCGCGGACCGGCCGCGCAACGTGGCGGCGGCGACCCGGCCGGGGTCGGCGTCGGGGAGGTCGGCGGTCAGCTCGGTCAGGGTCCGCAGGATCGCGGTACCGGGGCCGTCGGCGCCCTGAACAGCCGTACCGGGAACGTCGGTTCCGGGTCCGGTCGCGGTCGCTACGATCGCCTCGTTCACCTGGGTCGCTGATGCCGGCTCTGCTGGCGCGATGGTCACGGTGGGGCTCTCCCTCGCTCGGCACGGGGCCTCGCCGAGGGCAGGCGGCAGTACACGAGCGCACGGGGCGTCGCGTCCACCGGCCCACTCCACGAGGCCCGGACGTCATGCGCCTGGCCGGGTGGCCGGACGCGAGCTGTCGGCAGGTCCTCGGACTGACCATGCGTGCATATGCACGTAAGTACACCGTTGCGGGACAGTTCCGGATTCGCACCGGATTCCCCTGCGGCGACAGCGAGCATGAGCATACATCTTGTGCTCGCCTGTCACGTCACCACCAGATGTTGTGTCGCGGTGGTTTCAGAGTGTCAGCTTGTAGGTGAGCAGAGTGAGATCGTCCAGGTGTGGCACGGGGTTCCAGTCGCGGTCGGGGGTGCGGACGAAACCCAGGCGTTCGTAGATGCGGTGGGCCGCGTGCATGGAACTCTGGGTCGACAGGACTACGGCCTCGCAGCCCTCGGTGGCTCGGGCACGGTCGATGCAGGCGCGGACGAGGGCCTCGCCTGCGCCTCGGCCGCGGGCGGTGCGGGCGATCGCCAGTGCGCGGATCTCTGTCTCGCCGGGTCGCGCTATGTCGGCGACCGGGCCGGGGCCGGGGACGAAGGTGACTCCGCCGAGGAGGTGGTCGCCCTCCACGGCGACGAGGACTTCGGCTGCTGCGGCTCGGCTTGCTACGTCCTTCAGTACGGGGAGGTAGGGGTCGTCGTCGCCGTAGTCGAGGAGGCCGTCGTCGAGGTAGGCGTGGGCTGTGAGGGTGCCGAGGTCTTCGTATTCGGTGGGGTTGGCTCGGCGGATGAGGATGTCCATGGGGGTCAGTGTGTACGAACAGCGGGCCGCCGAGGGGGGTGCTCCCGGTGGCCCGCTGCGGGTCGTGTGTGGCTGGTCGCGCAGTTCCCCGCGCCCCTGGGTGGGGACGGTCAGCCTGCGTTAGTGGGTTGCCCCTGCTGTTGCCGGAGGTAGTTCCACCTCTACGCCCGGGTCGCCCGCGTCCGCCGTGTAGTCGGCGGGGCTTGTCTCGTCCACGCCCTCGGGGGCCTTGAACGCCTTCAGCGCGAACGTGAGGACCACCGTCACCACGACGTTCATCACGAACGCCGTCAGGCCGATGTAGCCGATCTCGCCGATGCCGGGGATCTCCTTGGACGAGCCGCCGAAGTGGTCCTGGGTCGGGGAGGCGACCCCGTACGCGGCGAGGGTGCCGTAGATCATGCCGACCGCCCAGCCGGTGAGGAGGGCCCAGCGGTGGGGCCAGCGGGTGAAGAGGCCGCCCACCAGGGACGGGAAGGTCTGGAGGATCCAGATGCCGCCCAGGAGCTGGAAGTTGATGGCGACCGTCTTGTCCATCGTCAGGACGAAGGCCAGGGCGCCCACCTTCACCAGGAGGGAGACGATCTTGGAGACCTTTGTCTCCTGGGCCGGGGTCGCGTCCGGCTTGATGAAGTCCTTGTAGATGTTGCGGGTGAAGAGGTTCGCCGCCGCGATGGACATGATCGCCGCGGGGACGAGGGCGCCGATGCCGATCGCCGCGAAGGCCACGCCCGCGAACCAGTCCGGGAACATGTTCTCGAACAGCTGCGGGATCGCCAACTGGCCGTTGGTGACCTTGACTCCGGCCGCGATCGCCATGAAGCCGAGCAGCGCGAGCAGGCCCAGCATCAGTGAATACAGCGGCAGGATCGTGGTGTTGCGGCGGATCACGTTGCGGCTCTTGGAGGAGAGCGTCGCGGTGATCGAGTGGGGGTACATGAACAGGGCCAGCGCCGAGCCCAACGCCAGTGTGGCGTACGTCCATTGGCCCGCCGGTGCGGGGACGAGTCCGCCCGCCCCGGCCGCCTTGAACTTGGCGCCCGCCGCGCTGAAGATGTCGTCGAAGCCGCCGAGCTTGATCGGGATGTAGATGATCGCCACCGTGATGACGAGGTAGATCAGCCCGTCCTTCACGAACGCGATCAGCGCGGGCGCCCGCAGGCCCGATGAATAGGTGTACGCCGCCAGCACCGCGAACGCGATCAGCAGTGGCAGGTCCTTCACGAACCAGTTGGAGTTCGCGCTGCCGCCGACCCCCATGACGTCCAACACGGCCTGGATGCCGACCAGTTGGAGCGCGATGTACGGCATCGTCGCGAGGATGCCGGTGACCGCCACGGCCAGGGACAGCCCCTTGGAGCCGAAGCGCCCGCGCACGAAGTCCGAGGTCGTCACGTATCCGTGCTTGTGCGACACCGACCAGAGGCGGGGCAGGAACGTGAAGATGAGGGGGTACACGAGGATCGTGTACGGCACCGCGAAGAAGCCGGCCGCGCCCGCCGCGTAGACCGCCGCCGGGACCGCCACGAACGTGTAAGCCGTGTAGAGGTCGCCGCCGAGCAGGAACCAGGTGACCCAGGTGCCGAACGACCGTCCGCCCAGGCCCCATTCGTCGAGGCTCTGCTCGTTGTCGGCGCGGCGCCAGCGGGCGGCCAGGAAGCCCAGGACCGTGACGGCCAGGAAGAAGAAGATGAAGACGCCGAGAGCGACGCCGTTCACGCCGTCGTTCACCGGTTACCTCCATGGCGGGTCCGCTGGTCGCGCTGCCACAGCTTGTAGGCGGTCATCGTCAGCACCGTCGAGATCAGCACCCAGAGCATCTGGTACCAGTAGAAGAACGGGACGCCGATGAACGTGGGGTCGATCTTGGTGTAGGAGCCGACCCAGAGCAGCGCCACGAACGGCGCGACGAGGCAGACCGCGATGACGACGCGGGCCGGTGTCACCAGCGGTGGTGCCGGTTCGGGCGGAACTTCGGGTACGTCTGACATGTCGCGGCTCCGTCACCTCAATGATCGCCTGTGTAATGCGCAGGCAATCTAGGTCACGGCATCGCGCGTACGGAAGACCTCGTCCGCATATCGGCATGTCGATTCTGTGAAGGCCTGACATCGGTGTCAGCAGCAGCGGAAACCCTGGCGAGGGTCGGCCTCCTGGCGGTCTGTCCGCATGCGTTCGAAGTCGCGGCGGTTCGGGACCTCCGCGTCGGGGTGGTTCCGGCGTACGTGCGCCACGTAGCGGTCGTACGCCGACTCGTCCATCAACTCCCGGACGTACCAACGCACTCCACCGGCCAGCCGGTCAGCCGCCCGCCTCGGCGCCGACCGCATCGCGTGCCACCTCCTCCTTCTCCTCGCGGGTCGGGATCAGCCCGGCCGGTGCCATGATGTTCGACTCGACGTACGGCGTCTCGCTCAGAGTCGAGAGCGCGGGGCGGCGGATGTGTCGAACGCAGACGCGAAGGGCGTCCACGATCACGACCACGACGAGCACCGCGAGAATGGCCGAAAGTACCCCGTCCACCGTGGAGTTGGTGACCACGGTGCGCATGTCGTCCATCGACTTGGCGGGCGGCAGGACCTTGCCCGCGTCGATCGCGTCCTGGAACACCGAGCGTTGCTTGAAGAAGCCGACCTTCGGGTCGCCGGAGAACACCTTCTGCCAGCTCGCGGTCAGGGTGACCGTCGCGTCCCAGGCGAGTGGAATCCCGGTGATCCAGGCCCACTTGAGGCGCCCGGACTTCACCAGGAGGGTGGTGCAGACGGCAAGGGCGACCGCCGCGAGGAGCTGGTTGGCGATGCCGAAGATGGGGAAGAGCTGGTTGATTCCGCCGAGGGGTTCGTGGACGCCGACCCAGAGGAAGTAGCCCCAGAGCGCGCACACGATCGCGCTCGTCAGGGCCAGGCCGGGCCGCCAACTCACGTTCTTGAACGGCCGGTAGACGTTCCCGAGCATGTCCTGGAGCATGAACCGGCCCACGCGTGTGCCCGCGTCCAACGCGGTCAGGATGAACAGCGCCTCGAACATGATCGCGAAGTGGTACCAGAAGGCGCGCAGGCTTCCGCCGGTCACCTTGGAGAAGATCTCCGAGACGCCGACCGCGAGGGTGGGCGCCCCGCCGGTGCGGGACAGCAGGCTCGCCTCGTCGACGTTCTTCGCGGCCTGCGCGAGGTCGGCGGGGGAGATGTGATAGCCCCAACTGCTCACCACCTGCGAGGCGTTCTGCACCGTCGTGCCGATCGCGCCGGCCGGGGCGTTCATCGCGAAGTACAGACCCGGGTCGATGACGCTCGCGGCGACCAGCGCCATGACCGCGACGGACGACTCCATCAGCATGGCGCCGTAGCCGATCATGCGGATCTGGGTTTCCTTCTGGATCATCTTCGGGGTCGTGCCGCTGGAGATGAGCGAGTGGAAGCCGGACAGGGCGCCGCAGGCGATCGTGATGAAGACGAAGGGGAAGAGCGAGCCGGCGAAGACCGGGCCGTTGCCGTGCTTGGCGAAGTCGGTGACGGCGGGCATCTTCAGGGCGGGCAGGGCGACCACGACGCCGATCGCCAGCAGGCCGATGGTGCCGATCTTCATGAAGGTGGAGAGGTAGTCGCGCGGGGCGAGCAGGGTCCAGACGGGGAGGACCGAGGCGACGAAGCCGTAGCCCACCAGCCAGATCACCAGCGTCGAGGGCGCGAGGGTGAAGGTGCCGGCCCAGGACGACTCGGCGACCCAGCGGCCCGCGACCAGGGCGAGCAGCAGCAGGGCGACGCCGATGAGGGAGACCTCGGAGATGCGGCCGGGGCGAAGTACCCGTAGGTAGAAGCCCATCAGGAGGGCGATCGGGATGGTCATGCCGATGGAGAAGGTGCCCCAGGGGGAGGAGGCCAGCGCGTTCACGACGACCAGGGCCAGCACGCCGAGCAGGATGATCATGATGGCGAAGGTGGCGACCAGCGCGGCGGCGCCGCCGAACGGGCCGATCTCCTCGCGGGCCATCTGCCCGAGTGACCTGCCGTCGCGGCGGGTTGAGAAGAACAGGACCACCATGTCCTGGACCGCGCCCGCGAAGATGACCCCGGCGATGATCCAGACCGTGCCGGGCAGGTAGCCCATCTGCGCGGCGAGTACGGGTCCGACGAGCGGGCCCGCGCCGGCGATCGCGGCGAAGTGGTGGCCCAGCAGGACGCGGCGGTCGGTGGGGTGGTAGTCGATGCCGTTGTCGAGGCGTTCGGCCGGGGTGGCCCGGGTGCCGTCGACCTTCAGGACCCGGTACGCGATGAACTTCGCGTAGAAGCGGTAGGCGATGGCGTACGAGCCGAGCGCGGCGGCGACCATCCAGGCGGCCGACACGTTCTCGCCCCGCGCCAGCGCGAGCACGGACCAGCCCGCCGCGCCGACGAGCGCGACGAGGGTCCAGACGACGATGGTTCGGACGTTCGCGGTACGCACCGGGTTGCCCTCCCGTCCATGCGGCGACGGGTGGAACGTAGAGCAACCCGGGTAACTCCGTAAGTCCCCTAGTCCTGCGGGCGCTTGAGTCGCGCCACGAACTTGTAGCGGTCGCCCCGGTACACCGACCGCACCCACTCCACCGGCTTGCCCTCCTTGTCGATGGAGTGGCGGGAGAGCATCAGCATGGGCAGGCCGACGTCGGTGCTGAGGAGGCCGGCCTCGCGCGGGGTGGCCAGGGAGGTCTCGATGGTCTCCTCGGCCTCGGCGAGGTGGACGTCGTAGACCTCGGCCAACGCGGTGTACAGGGACGTGTACTTGACGAGCGACCTGCGCAGGGCGGGGAAGCGCTTCGCGCTGAGGTGGGTCGTCTCGATGGCCATCGGTTCGGCGTTGGCCATGCGGAGGCGCTCGATGCGCAGGACCCGGCCGCCGGCGGTGATGTCGAGCAGGTCGGCGAGGGTGTCGTCGGCGGTGATGTAGCCGATGTCGAGGAGCTGCGAGGTCGGTTCGAGGCCCTGGGCGCGCATGTCCTCGGTGTACGAGGTGAGTTGGAGGGCCTGCGAGACCTTCGGCTTGGCGACGAACGTGCCCTTGCCCTGGATGCGCTCCAGGCGGCCCTCGACGACCAGTTCCTGAAGTGCCTGGCGCACGGTGGTGCGCGAGGTGTCGAACTCCGCGGCCAGGGTGCGCTCGGGCGGGACCGGGGTGCCGGGCGGCAGCGTCTCCGTCATGTCGAGAAGGTGTTTCTTCAGGCGGTAGTACTTCGGCACACGCGCGGTGCGGACGGTGGCCCCACCCTCGTTCTCCGCACTGCTGACGTCGGTGCTCATGCTCCGCCTTCCGGGCTCCGGACAAGGGTCACTTGGTGATCCCCTCTGTATACCGTCGCCGTCTCTTTTGGTCTAGTCCACAGCGCCAAGTGGTCTAGCGGAAGAGAGTACTCCGGCGCCGTTGTTTTCGCTGCCTTCTTACTTAAAGGTTCCTGCATATGTAGGTCGCATAACGGCTGGTCAGGGGTGTTTCGGGGGCTCTTGACAGGCCCTGTGGTCTGGTCCAAGCTCCCGGTACTGGTCTACACCATTGGTTCAGGTCCCGGCTCTTGGGCGGGAGGTGTGGCAGGCATCCCTGAGGAGGGTGGCGTGAAGCGCAAGCTGATAGCCGCGATCGGTATCGCGGGCATGATGGTCTCCATCGCGGCGTGCGGGGGCAACGACGACAAGAGCTCTTCGAACAGCGGCGCCGACGCCAAGGAGCTGACCGTCTGGCTCACCGTCGACGCGCAGAACAACTGGCCCCAGCTGGTGAAGGCGGCCGACGCGGCCGTGCAGAAGGCCCACCCGGGCGTCAAGATCAAGCACGAGTACTACGGCTGGCCCGACAAGAACACCAAGCTCGACGCGGTTCTCGCCACCGACAAGGTGCCGGACGTGGTCGAGATGGGCAACACCGAGATGCTGAGCTACATGGTCAAGGGCGCCTTCGCACCCGTCGACCCGGCCAAGTTCACCAACTCCTCCGCCTGGCTCGACGGCCTCAAGGCCTCCGTGACCTACGACGGCAAGACCTACGGCGTCCCCTACTACGCCGGTGGCCGCGTCGCCAACTGGCGCAAGGACATCGCCGCTTCGGCCGGCATCAAGTCGACCCCGACCACGTACGCCGAGCTGACCGCCGACCTGGACAAGATCCAGAAGAAGGAAGGCAGCAAGTTCAGCGCCTGGTACCAGCCCACCCGTGACTGGTACGCGGCCATGTCCTTCGTCTACGACGCCGGCGGCGCCATCGCCACCCAGTCCGGCAGTGAGTGGAAGGCCAGCCTCTCCTCGCCCGAGTCCATCAAGGGACTCAACGAGTGGAAGTCGGTCATCGACAAGTACATGCACGGCGACAAGACCAAGGACGAGTCCGACCGTTACATCGTCTACGGCCAGGGCAAGGCGGCCATGATCTTCGGCGCCGCATGGGAGGGCGCGACCGCCGCCGACCCGAAGAACGACAAGACCGGCGGCAAGCTGGCCACCAGCCTCGTCAACTTCGTGATGCCCGGCCCGTCCGGCAAGAACATGCCCGTGTTCCTCGGCGGTTCGGACCTCGCCGTCCCGGTGAAGTCCAAGGCGCAGGCGCTCGCCGCCGAGTGGATCAACGCCTTCACCGGTCCGTCCGGCCAGAAGGGCCTGATCGCCAAGGGCAACCTGCCGAACAACAAGACCGACCTCGCGACGCTGAAGAGCGACCCCGCGACGGCGGTCCCGGCCACCGCGGCCGAGTCCAACTGGTTCGTCCCGATGGCACCGGGCTGGGGCCAGGTCGAGAAGGCCCAGGTCCTGCAGACCATGCTGCAGAACATCGGCACCGGCAAGCAGTCGGTCGAGGACGCCGCGAAGGCCGCGGACACCGCGATCGACAAGGTCATCAACACCAAGTGACCGGGGGCCCTGCCGCCAAACTCCCGCCTGCCCGGCGACGCCTGGCACGCACGCTCGCTGCGTTGCCGAACCGCCCACGTGGCTCCGCCACGAGGACGCTCCGGCGCCTTGCGATCGCACGCACCAGACGCCGCCGGGCCCGCCCTCCGGGCGGACGACGGGAGTTTGACGGCAGGACCCAGTGCGGGGCCCTGTTGGACACCTCGGTGTTCTCGGGGCAGGGCCCCGCCACTCGTACGAAGCACGGCCGTACGACCTGAGGGATCGCTGAGGAGCGCGCGATGAGTGCCGACACGACCACCCCTGCCAAGGTGCCGCCGCCGCGGCAGGCGCCCCCACCGCGCGTCTCCGACGCACCCCGCGGACGGCGGACGTCGAGAGGGGCCGGGGTCCCCTGGCTGCTGCTCGCGCCCTGTCTGCTCATCCTCGGCCTGGTCATGGGCTATCCGCTGGTCCGCCTGGTCACCCTGTCGTTCCAGTCCTTCGGCCAGTCCCAGCTGTGGGGCTTCAAGCCCGCCGAGTGGATCGGCTTCGACAACTTCTCCGGCATCCTCGGCGACGGCGAGTTCTGGGGCGTCGTCGTCCGCACGATCGTCTTCGCGGCCGGCTCGGTCATCTTCACGATGGTCGCCGGCATGGCCCTCGCCCTGCTCCAGCAGAAGGTCTCCGGCTGGGTGAAGACCCTCATCAACGTTGTCCTGGTGGCCAGTTGGGGCATGCCGGTCATCGTCGCGACCACCGTCTTCAAGTGGCTCTTCGACACGGACTACGGCGTCTTCAACGCGCTGCTCAGCAAGTTGCCGGGCGTCGACATGATCGGCCACAACTGGTTCGCCAGCGGACCGCAGGGCCTCCTCGTCATCATGCTGCTCGTGGTGTGGGGCGCGGTGCCCTTCGTGGTGATCACCCTCAGCGCCGGACTCACCCAGGTCCCCCAGGAGTTGGAGGAGGCCGCCCGCCTCGACGGCGCCGGCGCGTGGGGCGTCTTCCGGTACGTCACCCTGCCCATCCTCAAGCCGATCATCGTGATGCTCACGACCCTCTCGGTGATCTGGGACATGGGCGTCTTCCCCCAGGTGTTCGTGATGCGCGGCGGCCACCCCGAGGCCGACTTCCAACTGCTCAGCACCTATTCCTACGACCGCGCGTTCGTCGTCAACGACTACGGACAGGGTTCCGCGATAGCCCTGGTCACGGTGGTGCTGCTGCTCGGGGTCGTCGCCGTCTACATGCGTCAGATGCTTCAGATCGGAGAGGTCGAATGAGCGCGCTCACGACCGACGCGCCCCGGAAGCCGACCGGTGGGCGCCGGAAGTCCAAGGTCGGCTGGAACCTCCTCGGCCTGCTCGTCTTCGTCGTCGTCGGCTTCCCCCTCTACTGGATGCTCGACACGGCGTTCAAACCGGCGAAGGACGCCATCGACCCGGACCCGAGCCTGCTGCCCACCGGCATCACGCTCGACAACTTCCGCCGGGCGCTGGACATCGCCGACTTCTGGGGCCCGGTCGGCCGCAGCCTCATCGTGTCCCTGTCGGTGGTCGTGATCGGCGTCGTCGTCGGCCTGCTGGCCGCGCTCGCCATCTCCCGCTTCGCCTTCCGCGGCCGCAAGGTCGTGATCGTCGGCATCCTCGCGGTCCAGATGGTCCCGCTGGTCTCGATGATCATCCCGGTCTTCCTGCTCCTGAACGACCTCGACCAGTACGACAAGCTCTCGGGCCTGGTCATCACGTACCTGACCTTCATCCTCCCGTTCACGGTGTGGACCCTGCGCGGCTTCATCGTCAACATCCCGAAGGAACTGGAGGAGGCGGCCATGGTCGACGGCTGCTCCCGCACCGGCGCCTTCATCCGGGTCGTCTTCCCCCTCCTGGCCCCCGGAATGGTGGCGACTTCGGTCTACGGCTTCATCCAGGCCTGGAACGAGTACCTGTACGCCCTCATGCTGCTCAGCCAGGAACACCAGACGGCGACCGTCTGGCTCGGCAACTTCACCACCAAGCACGGCACCGAGTACGCCCCGATGATGGCCGGCGCCACGATGATGGCCGTGCCGATCGTCGTCCTGTTCCTCATCGTCCAGCGCAAGATGGCCGCGGGGCTGACCGCGGGCGCTGTGAAGGGATAACGCCACCGATGACGACACTCGCCAGCGGTACCACAGCGTCTGATTCTGTAAAAGATGGCCTGACGCGCGACGCCCTCACCGTCCTGCAACCGGGCTTCCCCGGCACCACGGCCCCCGACTGGCTGCTCCGGCGCCTCGGCGAAGGCCTCGCCTCGGTGGGCCTGTTCGGCCGCAACATCGCGTCACCCGAGCAACTCTCCTCGCTGACCGCCCAGTTGAGGTCCGAACGGGACGACGTCCTGGTCGCGATCGACGAGGAGGGCGGAGACGTTACCCGCCTGGAGGCCCGCACGGGCTCCTCCTTCCCGGGCAACCACGCCCTGGGCGCGGTGGACGACGTGGACCTGACGCGGGCGGTCGCCCACGAGCTGGGCCGCAGACTCGCCGCCTGCGGAGTGAACCTGAACTGGGCCCCCTCCGCGGACGTGAACTCGAACCCCTCCAACCCGGTCATCGGCGTCCGGTCCTTCGGCGCCGACCCGGAGCTGGTCGCCCGGCACACGGCGGCCTACGTCACCGGCCTCCAGTCGGCGGGCGTCGCGGCCTGCACGAAACACTTCCCGGGCCACGGCGACACGGCGGTCGACTCCCACCACGCGCTGCCGCGCATCGACGCGGAGTCGACGGTCCTGGAGCACCGCGAACTGCTCCCGTTCCGCGCGGCGATCGCCGCCGGCTCCCGCGCGGTGATGAGCGCCCACATCCTGGTCCCCACCCTGGACCCGGACCACCCGGCCACCCTCTCCCTCCGCATCCTCACCGAACTCCTCCGCGGCCAACTCGCCTACGACGGCCTCATCGTCACCGACGGCATGGAGATGCAGGCCATCGCCGCCACCTACGGCATCGAACGCGGCAGCGTCCTCGCGATCGCCGCCGGCGCCGACGCGATCTGCGTCGGCGGAGGCCTCGCGGACGACGAGACGGTACGACGCCTGCGCGACGCGCTGGTGGGAGCGGTGCGCTCGGGAGACCTCCCGGAGGACCGCCTGGCCGAAGCGGCGGAACGGGTACGGGGGTTGGCCCGGTGGACGGCTTCGGGTGCCGCTGCCGCTTTGGAGGCGGAGGCCGACGCACAGACGGGCTCCGCGTCAGCGGGAGGCGTGACGCGCGTCGACATCGGACTCGTCGCCGCCCGTCGCGCCCTCACGGTCACCGGGGCCGACGACTTCACCCCGCTCACCGAACCGCCGTACGTCGCCCTCCTCACCCCGGTCGCGAACATCGCCGTGGGCGACGAGACCCCCTGGGGTGTGGCCGCGGAACTCGCCCGGCTGCTGCCCGGTACGGAGACGGGCGGGTTCGCCGGGGAGGACGCGGGGGGCGTGGTCCTGGAGGCGGCCGGGACGCGGCGCATCGTCGTCGTGGTCCGGGACGAACACCGGCACCCCTGGATGGCGGACGCCCTCGACACCCTGCTGGCCGCCCGCCCCGACACCGTCGTGGTCGAGATGGGCGTCCCGCAGGCACCGCCCCGAGGCGCCCTCCACATCGCGACTCACGGCGCGGCCCGGGTCTGTGGCCACGCGGCGGCGGAGGTCATCGCGGGCGCGTGACCGTGAGCCGGGGGAGCGACCCCGACCAGGGGAACACCCCCGAATACACCGGTGCCGGGCCCTCCACGAGCGGGCCCGGCACCGGCACGTACAGATGTGAGACTCTGTCAGATTCCCTGCCAGTCCGGCTTGTTGACGAACGTGTGCCGGAAGTAGTCCGCGAGCTTCAGCTTGGACGCGGCGCCCTCGTCGACCACGACCGTCGCATGGCGGTGCAACTGCAGCGCCGACGCCGGGCACACCGCGGCGACCGGTCCCTCCACCGTCGCGGCGACCGCGTCCGCCTTGCCCTCGCCGGTCGCGAGCAGCACCAGGTGCCGGGCCTCCAGGATCGTGCCGATGCCCTGGGTGATGACGTGGTGCGGCACCTGCTCGATGGCGCCGTCGAAGAACCGCGCGTTGTCCACCCGCGTCTGCTCGGTCAGCGTCTTGATCCGGGTCCGTGAGGCCAGTGACGAGCACGGTTCGTTGAACCCGATGTGCCCGTCGGTCCCGATCCCCAGTATCTGCAGGTCCACCCCGCCGGCCTCGCCCAGCGCCCGGTCGTACGCCTCGCACGCCGCCTGCACGTCGGCGGCGGTCCCGTCCGGGCCGATGAACGCGTCGATCCCGACCCCGAGCGGCTCCAGCACCTCGCGCCGCAGCACCGAGCGGTACGACTCCGGGTGCTCGGCGGGCAGCCCCACGTACTCGTCGAGCTGGGCGATCCGGGCCCGCGAGGTGTCCACGGCCCCGGCGCGGACCTTGGCTGCGAGGGCTTCGTAGATGGGCAGCGGCGTCGACCCGGTGGCCACGCCGAGAAGGGCGTCCGGCTTGCGCCGGAGGAGCTGTGCCATGGCCTCGGCGATGAGTTCGCCGCCCGACTTGGCGTCCGGAACGATGACAACTTCCACGCTGGCCTGCCGTTCTGCAGAGGGGCTTCGAGGAACCCGGAAGAGCTGTGTGGTTTAGACCAATCCGCGCACCAATCTAACAGAGGAGGCTTCTCCCTCCCAGAGTTCGCCGCCTGTCCGAGAACCGGTAACCGCCCCACAGAGGCGTACCTCGCGCAGAGGGGGTGAAATGGACACCGCAGCACAGCCCCGACCGACCTCCGGAGGACCCCGCATGACCGCCACGACCCCGGCCCCCGACAACGAACTCCCCGGCCGGATCATGGCCCGCGAGATGGCCGAACAGCCCGCCGTCCTGCGCCGCATCCTGGACGAGGGCGCCCCGCGCATCCGCCAGGTCGCCCAGGAGGTCGCCGCCCGCAAGCCCCGCTTCGTGCTGCTCACCGCCCGCGGCACCTCCGACAACGCGGCCCTCTACGCCAAGTACCTCCTGGAGATCCGCCTCGGCCTGCCCTGCGGACTCACCTCGATGTCGACGACCACGGCCTACGGCGCCCGCCCCGACCTGACCGACGTCCTCGTCGTCACCGTCAGCCAGTCCGGCGGCTCCCCGGACCTGGTCGCCTCGACCCGGGCCGCCCGCGAGGCCGGCGCGATCACGGTCGCCGTGACCAACAACCCGGACTCACCCCTGGCCGCCGTGTCCGAGTACCACGTCGACATCATGGCCGGCCCGGAGAAGGCCCTCCCCGCGACCAAGACGTACACGGCCTCCCTGCTCGCCCTCTACCTCTTCGTCGAGGGCCTGCGCGACGGCGACGGCGCGGCGGCCAAGGCGCTGCCCGACCTCGCCGAGCAGCTCCTCGCCCGCCAGGACGAGGTCCGCACCCTCGCCTCCCGCTACCGCTTCGCCGAACGCATGGTGATCACCTCGCGCGGCTACGGCTATCCCACCGCCAAGGAAGCCGCCCTCAAGCTGATGGAGACCAGCTACATCCCCGCCCTCGCCTACTCCGGCGCCGACCTCCTGCACGGCCCCCTCGCCATGGTCGACAACGTCTCCCCGGTCATCGCGGTCGTGACGGCCGGCAAGGGCGGCGCCGCCCTCCAGCCCGTCCTCGACCGGCTGCGCGGCCGGGGCGCCGACCTGGTCGTCATCGGCCCGGCCGGCCAGGTCGACCAGGCCTCGGCCGGTTTCGTCCTGCCCGTGGAGGGCGTCCCCGAGGAACTCCAGCCGATCCTGGAGATCCTCCCGCTCCAGCTCCTCGCCTACGAGGTCACCATCGCCCGCGGCCAGGACCCGGACGCGCCCCGCGCCCTGGCCAAGGTGACGGAGACCCGCTGAGCCCGTGGTCCGGCCACGGAAATTCGCATGACCAATCAGTCCCGCACAGGACCCGACACGGTTAGGCTCGTCAACATCCTTCAAAGCATGGACACGGAATGTGGTCTAGTCCACAATGTGTTAACGGCGCAAGCCTCCGTCCTCCCCGCACAGGAGGACGGACCGAGGAACCGAGGCTCTCTGCCCTGACTGCCCCGGCTCCTCATCCATCGGCCGATCGGGACCGCACACCCCGTGGCCGTTGCTGCTCCGGGCTGCGGTGCCGAGAGGGCTGAGGGTCCCTCTCAGGCGCCGCGGCCCGCGGGTGTTTTTAGGACAGGTACAGACCGGCGGGTACGCTCGCAGACGTGCCCTCCATGAACGAACTCGTACGCCAGCACACAGCACTCGACGACTCCGATCTTGAGTGGCTGCACCTGCTGGTCTCGGAGTGGCAGCTGCTCTCCGACCTCTCCTTCGCCGACCTGGTCCTGTGGGTCCCCACGCGTGACGGCACCCGCTATGTCTCCGTCGCCCAGATGCGGCCGAACACCGGGCCCACCTCGTACCAGGACGACATGGTCGGCCACCTCGTCCCGCGTGGCCGCCGCCCCATGCTGGACGCGGCCCTGGACGAGGGCCGGATCGTCCGCGAGGGCGACCCCGAGTGGCGCGAAGAGGTCCCCGTCCGGGTCGAGTCGATTCCGGTACGACGGGACGGGCGCGTCCTGGGTGTCATCGCGCGCAACACCAACCTCCTCACCGTGCGCACCCCGAGCCGCCTCGAACTCACCTATCTGCAGAGCGCGTCGGACCTCGCGCAGATGATCGCGGCCGGTTCCTTCCCGTTCCCGAACCAGCAGGTCGACATGGACGCCTCGCCGCGCGTCGGCGACGGACTGATCCGCCTCGACGGCGACGGCATCGTGCAGTACGCCTCGCCCAACGCGCTCTCCGCCTACCACCGTATGGGCCTCGCCACCGACCTCGTCGGCCAGCCCCTGGGCACGACCACCGCCGAACTCGCCCCGACCCGGGGCCCGGTGGACGAGGCGCTCGCCAAGCTCGCCAGCGGCTGGGCGCCGCGCGAGTTCGAGATCGAGGCACGCGACGGCGTCATCCAGTTCCGGGCGATCCCCCTCAAACCCAAGGGCACCCGCATCGGTTCACTGGTGCTGCTGAGGGACGTCACCGAACTGCGGCGCCGCGAGCGGGAGTTGATCACCAAGGACGCGACCATCCGGGAGATCCACCACCGGGTGAAGAACAACCTCCAGACGGTCGCCGCCCTGTTGCGCCTCCAGGCCCGCCGGATCGACTCCGAGAGCGGCCGGGAGGCCCTGGAGGAGGCCGTACGCCGGGTCGGCTCGATCGCGATCGTGCACGAGACGCTGTCCCAGAACCTGGACGAGCGCGTGGAGTTCGACGAGATCGCCGACCGGGTGCTCGCGATGGTCGCCGAGATCTCCCCGGGCAAGGTCACCGGCCGGCGCAGCGGACGCTTCGGGATACTGGACGCCGAGGTCGCGACCCCGCTCTCCATGGTCCTCACCGAAATCCTGCAGAACGCCCTCGAACACGGCTTCCGCGAGGGCGAGACGGGCACGGTCGAGGTCTCCGCGGTCCGCGGCGGCACCGCGAAGGAGGCCCGCCTCCTGGTCACCGTGCAGGACGACGGCGTAGGCCTCCCCGAGGGATTCGACCCGCACCGCTCCGGCAACCTGGGCCTGCAGATCGTACGGACGCTGGTGGAGGGCGAGTTGGGCGGCACGTTCGACATGGTGCCGGGTCCGGAGCGGGGGACCCGGGTGATCCTGGACGTCCCGGTGCAGGCGCACAAGTGACCTACGTGCACACGATCTTCACCTGGGCAGGTCCGAACAGCCGTATGCGCGACGGCGTTTGAACAGCAAAGAGCCCCGGATCAAGTGATGATCCGGGGCTGCTCGCTCGTTGCTATGCGCATCGGGGGTACTGCGCGCTGCGGCTCGGGGGCGGGAGATGCGTACTCGCTGTACGCGCCGCCAAGCTCAGGCTGTTAGCAGGGTGGGCGTCAGGCGGAGGCCTGACGGGCACGGTTGCGAGCGGCGCGGCGCTTCATGGCGCGGCGCTCGTCCTCGCTGAGACCACCCCAGACGCCGGAGTCCTGGCCGGACTCAAGCGCCCACTGCAGACACTGGTCCATAACGGGACAGCGACGGCAGACAGCCTTGGCTTCCTCGATCTGCAGCAGCGCAGGACCGGTGTTGCCGATGGGGAAGAAGAGCTCGGGGTCTTCCTCGCGGCAAACGGCGTTGTGACGCCAGTCCATGGCTGCTACCTCTCCTTGGTATTACGTGCGGGTTGCTTGTGAATGTGAACGCTTTCACGAATCCCTCAACAAGTGAAGGGCCGAACGCCAGGTTCACTGGCGGAGGTCCTGTGGATTGAAGAGGGGTTCCGGTGATCCGTGGAGGCCGGTGTTGCGGGCCGTCTCGATCGCCACGTAGAGACTCGCAAACCTCAGCGGCGGATACAACCCCTTCCGGAAAGTTTTTTTTGATTCCTCGGTGTCGACTAGGTCACAGCCGTACTTCCATGGGGTGGACCCTGGTCTAAACGTTCGAGTGAAAGGACTTCAGCCCTTTCTGCTCACACAATCACACGCAGTGCACGGCGTACGCCTGTGAACGTCACGCTCGTACGCAGTCCGAGGTGGTCGCCGTCCATCTGGAGGGGCAGGGGGACCTTCGAATGCAAGGTGAACTCACTCAGGTCGTGCAGAGCCGCAGCGTGCTTGCCATGGGGCCCGCGTTCGGGGGACGAAGTGAGCAACTGGGTGCCATACCGGGCAACCGCGGCGCTGGACAGGCGGCTGAGACCGAGTACGTCGAGGCCTTTATCGAACGACGCCTTAGGTGACGTGTACATCGGGCGATTGCCGAGATACGTCCAGGGCGAGGTGTTCGAGACTATGGCCACCACGAGATCGGTGACCGGGTCCGCGCCGGGCTGCTCCAGCGTGATCGTCCCGTGCCGGCGGTGCTGCTCGCCGAGAAACTGCCGGACCACCTGACGCACGTAGAGAGCGTGTGTGGATTTCTTACCCTGCTCGCGCTGCTGCTCGACCCGTCCGACGACCCCGGCGTCGAACCCGAGCCCGGCGTTGAAGGTGAACCAGCGCGAGGGCACGGCCTCGTCCTCGGTGCCGGGCGTCCCGGAGGTCAGCCCGAGGCCGACCGTGCGCTCGCGGCCCTCGCGCAGGGCGTCCAGGATGGCGCCGGTCGCTTCCACGGCGTCGTTGGGCAGGCCCAGGGCGCGGGCGAAGACGTTGGTGGAGCCGCCGGGGACCACGGCGAGGCCGGGCAGGCGCTCCGGGTCGGGGCCGGTGTGGAGCAGGCCGTTGACGACCTCGTTGACCGTGCCGTCGCCGCCGAGGGCCACGACCAGGTCGACGTTCCCGCTCTCCGCGGCCTGCCGGCCGAGGTCGCGCGCGTGGCCCCGGTACTCCGTGGTGACCGCTTCCAGCTTCATCTCGCTCGCCAGCGCGTGGAGCAGGACGTCGCGCGTACGTGCGCTTGTGGTGGTTGCCGCCGGATTGACCACGAGAAGTGCACGCATGAGTTGCAGCGTACCTACTGGGGGGTACTCGGCCCATACCGAGGTAGGCGTTGGGTAAGAGGAGACGGCGTGAGCCTGAACACCTGGGGCCCGATCCCGAGGGCTACCCTTCTGGGGTGAGCGCTGAGCAGACCCCCGCCCCGGAGACCGACGGCCCCGACGGACCCCGTCCGCGCCGTCTGACCTACGCGGCGGTGCTCGTCGCCGTCGAGGGGCTCGCGCTGGCCGTCGCCGGCGTGTGGATGCTCGTCCTGGGTGTCACCGGCGAACCGGACGACCGGCAGCAGGCCGTGACCGGTGGGGTGACCCTGGTGGTGCTCGCGCTGCTGCCGCTGCTCGCCGCGCGCGGGCTGATCGGGCGGCGCGGCTGGAGCCGGGGTCCGGCGGTCATCACCCAGGTCATGGCGTTGCCCGTGGCCTACAACCTGCTCCAGGCCGACAGTGTGGCCATCCCGGCCGGTATCGCGCTCGCGGTGGTCGCGATCGCCGCGCTGGTGCTGCTGGTGAACCCGGCGACGACACAGGCCCTCGGAATCCGAGGGCCCGGTCGACGAACCGAAGAGCCGAAGAGCTGATCCCGGCCGGAGCCTGCTCTCGGACGCCACTTACTTGACGCTTACTCCTCTTACTCCTCGACGAGGAGCTTCTCCCGCAGCTGGGCCAGCGTCCGGGCCAGCAGCCGGGACACGTGCATCTGCGAGATGCCGACCTCCTGCGCGATCTGCGACTGCGTCATGTTGCCGAAGAACCGGAGCAGCAGAATCCGCTTCTCCCTGGGCGGCAGGTCCTCCAGCAGCGGCTTGAGCGACTCGCGGTACTCGACGCCCTCCAGCGCCTCGTCGTACGAGCCGAGCGTGTCCGCGACCGCCGGGGACTCGTCGTCCGTGTCGGGGACGTCCAGGGACAGCGTGGAGTAGGCGTTGGCCGACTCCAGGCCCTCCAGGACCTCCTCCTCCGAGATGCCCAGCTTCTCGGCCAGCTCGTGGACCGTGGGGGAGCGGCCGTGCCGCTGCGAGAGCTCCGCCGTCGCCGTGGTCAGCGAGAGGCGCAGCTCCTGGAGCCTGCGCGGGACGCGCACCGCCCAGCCCTTGTCACGGAAGTGCCGCTTGATCTCGCCGACGACCGTCGGGGTCGCGTACGTCGAGAACTCGACGCCGCGCTCCGGGTCGAAGCGGTCGACCGACTTGATCAGGCCGATGGTGGCGACCTGGGTCAGGTCGTCCAGCGGCTCCCCGCGGTTGCGGAAGCGGCGCGCGAGGTGCTCGACGAGCGGCAGGTGCATACGGACCAGCCGGTTGCGCAGCTCCGCGTACTCGACGCTGCCGCCATCGAGCGTGCGCAGCTCGATGAAGAGTGCGCGCGCCCCGCTGCGGTCCTGGGGGTCGTGCCGTGTGACCTGCACGCTCTGCGTGGCCGCCACGTTGTCCCGCTCGTGCTCGTTCATCGCCTGGCCCGTCGCCCCTTCCCGAGCTTTCGCCTCCTCCCCCGCGCTCGACCCAGTCGGAGCGGGGGAACCCCCGGCAACGGGGGAGACCCCACCAATACGCACGGCACCGTCCTGCTCACGTTGACCGTCGTCCATCACACCGGCCTCCGAGGGTTCTTCCTCCGGGTGCGGCCGGGCCTGTTCGGGGATTCCGCCGCGTGGCACGAGGGAGCCGTCGTCCGCCGTGCGGCGGGATCCGCCTGAGCCGCCCTCGGCCGGCAGCTCCCGTGTGCCGCGCTCTTCGTCCCGCACCGGCCCGTCCCCGTTCCTCACGCCGGCCCGGGTCCCGCGCCGCGCTGTTTGTAGAGGCTGATCGAAACGGTCTTGTCCTCGTCGACTGCCGATGAGACCTTGCCCGCGAGGGCCGAGAGCACGGTCCACGCGAAGGTGTCGCGCGCGGGGGCGTGACCGTCCGTCGTCGGGGCGGAGACGGTGACTTCGAGCGAGTCGTCCACGAGGCGGAAGACACAGCTGAGCACCGAGCCCGGCACGGCCTGCTGGAGCAGGATCGCGCAGGCCTCGTCCACCGCGATGCGAAGGTCCTCGATCTCGTCGAGGGTGAAGTCCAAACGGGCCGCGAGGCCGGCCGTGGCCGTACGCAGCACCGACAGGTAGGCACCCGCAGCCGGCAGCCGGACTTCCACGAAGTCCTGGGTCGCGGGCTCGCCTGCGATCTGGGACACCCTCACCTCCAAGGTGGTACAAGCTCTTTCGGGGGCCCAGGGGTCGCCCCCCGGGGTAACGCGATACTTGGTTCAGCGGTGACGCTACCGCGCTCCGAACTTTTCTGTCCCCGGGACCCCAACCCCATGCTGTCACTCATAGTAAACCTACGGATACGCTCCGTGGCTAGGGGTCCTGCGGGCCCAATTGGGAAGAGCGCGCGCCGGGTTGACGTACCCAGACGTCAGACGGTCGAACCGTCGAAACCGGCGGTCGGATTACGGCGTCACAGGAGTACGTGATTCACGGCGTCACAGGAGGACGTGGTCGACGAAGCACCAGCGCCAGCTCTCCCCGACCTCGAACGTCCGCATCACCGGATGTCCGGAGTCCTTGTGATGTGCTGTGGCATGGCGCAGGGGCGAGGAGTCGCAGCAGGCGACATGGCCGCAGAAGAGGCACAGTCTCAGCTGCACCGGGTGGGTGCCTGCCGCCAGACACTCCAGACAGGTCTCGCTCTGGGCTCCCGGTTCGGGGAGCGGCAGCGCGTCGGCGTGCGTGCACGGTTTCATGATTGCCAGATTACGACGGGTGTGCGGTTGGCCGCGCGAAAAAACGAGGGCGGGCGAGAACGATGGACGTGATGCCACTGCTGTTGCTGGTGGCGGGGAGCGCCGTGGTGGCGGCCGGGGCCCGGCGCACCCCGGTGCCGGCACCGCTGCTGCTGGTCGCGGTCGGGCTGGTCGTCTCGTACGTCCCGGGGGTGCCCGACTACACCCTCGACCCGGAGGTCGTGCTGCCGCTGCTGCTGCCCCCGCTGCTGTACACGTCGGCCACCGACAGCTCGTACCTCGATCTGCGGGCCCAAGTGCGGCCCGTGGCACTGCTGTCGGTCGGCTACGTGCTCTTCGCGACCTTCGTCGTCGGCTGGGCCGCCTACGTGATCGTGCCGGGGCTGCCGCTGACCGCCGCCTTGGTGCTGGGCGCGGTGGTGGCACCGCCGGACGCGGTCGCGGCGACGGCGGTGGCCCGCCGGGTCGGATTGCCGTCACGGATCACGACGATCCTCCAGGGCGAGTCCCTGCTGAACGACGCCACCGCGATCACCGCCTACAAGGTGGCCCTCGCGGCCGCGATCGGCGAGGGCGCCACCTGGGCCGGCGGCATCTGGGAGTTCCTGCTCGCGGCCGTCGGCGGGGTCGGGGTCGGGCTCCTGATGATGGTGCCGATCCACTGGCTGCGCACCCACCTCAAGGAGGCGCTGCTGCAGAACACGCTCTCCCTGCTGATCCCGTTCGTCGCCTACGGGGTCGCCGAGCAGGTGCACGCCTCCGGGGTGCTCGCCGTCGTGGTCGTGGCGCTCTATCTGGGCCACCGCGCGTGGGAGGTCGATTTCGCGACCCGCCTCCAGGAGGAGGCCGTGTGGAAGATGGTCGCCTTCGTCCTGGAGTCCGCGGTCTTCGCCCTGATCGGACTCCAACTGCCGGTGGTCCTCAAGGGGCTTGGCGAGTACCGGGGCCTGGACGCCGCATGGTACGCGATCGCGCTCTTCCTGGTGGTCGTCGCGACCCGGTTCGTGTGGGTGTACCCGGCGGCCTTCATCCCCCGCATCCTGTCGGCGCGGATCCGGGAGCGCGAGGACAGCCCCACCTGGAAGGGGGCGATGACCACCGCGTGGGCCGGCATGAGAGGCGTGGTCTCGCTGGCCATCGCCTTCTCGATCCCGCTCACGGTGCACGGCGGCGGTCCCTTCCCGCAGCGCAACCTCATCCTGTTCCTGACCTTCACGACGGTCATCGGCACCCTGGTGGTGCAGGGCCTGAGCCTGCCCCCGATCATCCGGCTGCTGAAATTCCCCGGCCGCGACCAGCAGGCCGAGACCCTCGCCGAGGCCAACGCCCAGGCGCAGGCCTCCCGCGTCGCCGAAAAACGCCTGGAGGCCCTCCTGGAGGACGAACGCAACGCCCTGCCGCCTCCGCTCGCCGACCGCCTCCGCGAGGTCCTGGAACGCCGCCGCAACGCCGTCTGGGAGCGCCTCGGAGCCACCAACCCCGTCACCGGCGAGACCGTCGACGACACCTACCGCCGCCTCTCCCGCGAGATGATCAGCGCCGAACGCTCGATGTTCGTCCGCCTCCGCGACGGCCGCTACATCGACGACGAGATGCTCCGCACCTTGCTGCGCAGGCTGGACCTGGAGGAGGCGGCGGCTTACCGGGAGGCGGCCTGAACGGGTCGGGGCGTGGGGCCGTGTCGATTCTGCGGCTCCGCCGCGCGGGCACGGCCAGTCACGATGGTGCCGTAGACGACCAACGGCACCTCGCGGCAGCTCCCGGCTCCAGCGGAGCGCTCAGTGGTGGCTACGGCGTCTGGAGGGGGCCTTACGGGAATGGGCGCCCGGTGACGACCGCCGCGATCGTCGTCCCGCTCGGAAAGGCACCCTCGTCGGCCAGGACGACAAGTCCGTACAGCAACTTGGCGACATAGAGACGCTCTACGGCCGGCCCGTGCCGGTCCTCGAAGTCCTCGGCGAAGGCGTCGAGTTCGGCAGGCACGCGCGCGTAGCCCCCGAAATGGAAGCGGTCGTCGAGCGACCAGTCGCCCCGTCGGCCACCGAAGGCGCGCTTCTGCAGTTCCTCTATGTCGGCGCTCAGGAAGCCGCCCTTGAGGACCGGTATCCCCAAGGCGCGCTGGTCAGGGGCGAGTCCGGCGGCCAGTCCGGCCAGTGTGCCGCCGGTCCCGCACGCGAGGGCGACGACATCGACGTCGGCACGCGCGCGTAGTTCCTCACCCAGGGCCCGGCAGCCGCGCACGGCAAGGGAGTTGCTGCCGCCCTCGGGGACGACGTACGCGTCCTCCGCGCCCGCCCCGCGCAGGATCGCGGCCAGGCTCTCCGGTTCGCTCTTGCGCCGGTACGTCGACCTGTCGACGAAGTGGAGGCGCATCCCGTCGGCCGCGCACCGGGCCAGGGACGGGTTGAGCGGGCGGTCGGACAGCTCCTGCCCACGGACCACGCCCACTGCCGACAGCCCCAGGAGGCGCCCCGCGGCGGCGGTGGCGCGCAGGTGGTTGGAGTAGGCACCGCCGAACGTGACGACCGTACGGCCGCCCGCCGCCGTGAGGTTGGGCGCGAGCTTGCGCCACTTGTTGCCGATGAGATCCGGGTGGATCAGGTCGTCCCGCTTCAGCAGCAGCCGGACGCCATGCCGGCCGAAGCGCCGGTCCGTGATCTCCTCCACCGGCGACGGAAGCCGGGGCCGCAGGGCGGCGAGGTCGGTGCTGGTCACGGCACCATTGTCACCCGGGGCGTACGGATATCCGGGCTGCCGGGGTTGCCCGGGTTGCGAGGGGAGTCCGTGTCGCTCGGGGTGCCCGGGGCATTCGGATCGCCCGTGTCACCCGGCGCCCCATGCCGCCCCCTCCCTATGCCACCCCCGCCCCATTCCACCCCGCGCCCCCCGCCCCACGCCACCCAGGAGTCACTTCAGCCGGTCGTGGACCCGGTCCCGCAGCCACGTCATCGTGAACCCCCGCGGGTCCACCTTCCCGGGCTGCCACTCCAGGTGGCCGATCACCGATCGCTCCGACCAGCCGTGGTGGCGGCAGATCGCCGCGCAGACCTTCTCGATCGTCTCCAACTGGGCCTCGGGCCACGGGTCCTCGCCGTCGCCGAGGTTCTCGCACTCGAAGCCGTAGAAGTGCCGGTTGCCGTCGGTGTTGGCCTCGTTGTCGTGCGGCAGCGCCTTCTCGGCGATCACCGCGCGCAGGACGTCGTCGTCGCCGAGGCCCGCGTGGTTGGCGCGGCCGTAGCCGACCAGGTGGAGGCGGCCGTCCTTGGTGATGACGCCGTGGCAGAGCGGGCCGGGGAGGTCCGGGCGGCCGTCGCGGCACAGTGCCACCGTCTGCGCGCTGCCCTTGGTGACCGTGTGGTGGATCATCACGCCGTGGACGGGTCCCCACGGGCCCTTGTGGTTGCGGTTGTGGTGCTCCCAGTCGCCGACCTCGACGACGGTGACGCCCTCCGCCTTGATACCGGCCAGGAAACCGCCCGCGGACATGGGTGAGGCCATGACGCCTCCTTCGTGCTGTGCGACGGCCGCTGTGCAAGGCCGTCTCGTATCGCTGCTTGTACCGAAAAAGCGCGGTACGGACGACTTGTTCGCACGGCGTGCGAGCCGTTCCGGACACCGGCCGACCCGGCGGCAACTCGAACACCATTCGACGTAAACAGGCCCTGTGCCCAGCAGTTGAAGATCCATTCCCGCTCTTTCGGGTAATACCACCAGCACGCTCCGTGAGGAAGGCTGGTGCGCGAGAACGATGCCGGGCGCACAGGTGCCGGGCATGAATGGGGAGGGCATTTCTCTATGTCGGTAGGCGAAGAGGTCCGCGCGGAGCAGAACAAGCCGCAGCAGAGTCTTGGTACGGCGGCTGCGCGGAACCTGGCCACGACCACGAAGTCCGCGCCGCAGATGCAGGAGATCAGCTCGCGCTGGCTGCTGCGCACACTGCCGTGGGTGAACGTGCAGGGTGGCACATACCGGGTGAACCGACGGCTGAGCTACTCCGTGGGCGACGGCCGGGTGACATTCGTGAAGACCGGCGACCGCGTCGAGGTCATCCCCGCGGAGCTGGGCGAACTGCCCGCGCTGCGGGACTACGAGGACGAGGAGGTGCTCTCGGAGCTGGCGACCCGCTGCCGCCAGCGCGAGTACGCCCCGGGGGAGGCGATCGCGTCGTTCGGCGGCCAGGCCGACGAGGTGTACCTGCTGGCGCACGGCAGGGTGGAGAAGGTCGGCACGGGCCCGTACGGCGACGACACGGTCCTCGGGGTCCTCGCCGACGGCGCCTACTTCGGCGACCAGGCACTGCTCGACCCGGAGGCCATCTGGGAGTACACGGCCCGCGCGGACACCGCCTGCACGGTGCTGATCCTGGCCCGCGGGGACGTCGAGCAGGTCGCGGAGCGCTCCGAGACCCTGCGCGACCACCTCACGCAGCTGCGCGCGATCCCCGAGCAGCGCACCAACAAGTACGGCGAGAAGTCCATCGACCTCGCCTCGGGCCACTCCGGCGAGCCGGACATCCCGCACACGTTCGTCGACTACGACGCCAGGCCGCGCGAGTACGAACTGAGCGTCGCCCAGACCGTCCTGCGCATCCACTCGCGCGTGGCCGACCTCTACAACCAGCCGATGAACCAGACGGAGCAGCAACTCCGGCTCACCGTCGAGGCGTTGAAGGAGCGCCAGGAGCACGAACTCATCAACAACCGCGAGTTCGGCCTGCTCAACAACTGCGAGTACGACCAGCGGCTCCAGCCCCACGACGGCGTCCCCAGCCCGGACGACCTGGACGAACTGCTCAGCAGGCGGCGCGGCACCAGGATGCTCCTCGCCCACCCGCGCGCGATCTCCGCGTTCGGCCGCGAGCTGAACAAGCGCGGACTGGTCCCGGAGTCCATCGACGTCGGCGGCAACCGCATCCCGACCTGGCGCGGCGTGCCGATCTACCCGTGCAACAAGATCCCGGTCAGCGACCGGCGGACCACCTCGATCATCGCCCTGCGTACCGGCGAGGCCGACCAGGGTGTCATCGGCCTCCAGCAGGCCGGCATCCCGGACGAGATCGAGCCGAGCCTCTCGGTGCGCTTCATGGGCATCAACGAACAGGCGATCATCAAATACCTGGTGACGGCCTACTACTCGGCGGCGGTCCTCGTGCCCGACGCCCTCGGCGTCCTGGAGAACGTCGAGATCGGCCGCTGGAGGTGACGTTTCACCAGCTGGACGCGGTGTTCCCGCCCAAAAGGGCGGGTACACCCCGGTCGAACGCGACCGGCCGCAGCGGAAACGTCACCGTCCGCGGACTCTCCGAGGGGGACCCCATGGCCGAGTTCGGGACGGAGACGAAACACCCCGCCGACGGGAGCCCGAAACCTGACGGGAGCCCGCCACCTGACGGGACCCGGCCGCTCGACGGGACACCGCCGGCACCTTCGACACGGCCGGCACCGCCGTCCGACGGGCACGAGGCGGCGGTGATCCTGGAGGGGGCCAGGACGTCCGTCGACCCCGGACTGCGCGCGGCGATCGACTCGTTGCCCGGCTCGATGCGCCGGATCGCGCTCTACCACTTCGGGTGGGAGCACGCGGACGGCACACCGGCGGCGGGCAATGCCGGCAAGGCGATCCGCCCCGCCCTCGTCCTCGCCGCCGCCACCGCGCTCGGCGGCGAGCGGGCCCGGGCGAGCGCACTGCGGGCCGCGGCGGCGGTGGAACTGGTCCACAACTTCACGTTGCTGCACGACGACGTGATGGACCGGGACACCACCCGCCGGCACCGGCCCACCGCGTGGACCGTGTTCGGCGACGCCGACGCGATCCTCGCCGGGGACGCCCTCCAGGCGCTGGCCCTCCGGCTGCTCGCCGAGGACCCGCACCCGGCGTCCTCGGCCGCCGCGGCCCGGCTCGCGGACTGCGTCGTCGAACTGTGCGAGGGCCAGCACGCGGACACCGCCATGGAGAAGCGGGCCCCCGGCGAGGTCACCCTCGACGAGGTGCTCGTCATGGCCGAGGCCAAGACCGGCGCGCTGCTCGGCTGCGCCTGCGCGGTGGGCGCGCTGTACGCGGGGGCGTCCGCCGAGGACGTCGAGGCGCTGGACGCGTTCGGCCGCCAGGCCGGGCTCGCGTTCCAGCTGATCGACGACGTCATCGGGATATGGGGCGACCCCGGCCGCACCGGCAAACCGGCCGGCGCCGACCTCGCGGTCCGCAAGAAGTCCCTGCCCGTGGTCGCCGCCCTCACCTCGGGCACACCGGCGGCCGTGGAACTCGCGGAACTGTACGGAATGCCGTACGAGGAAGGGGAGTTGGAGCGCACCGCGCTCGCCGTCGAGCGGGCGGGCGGCCGGGACTGGGCGCAGGACCAGGCGGCCGACCGGATGGCGCGGGCCGTGCAGGAGCTGGCCCGGGCGATCCCGGACCCGCAGGACGCGGGCGGTCTGCTCGCGCTGGCCGAGTTCGTGACCCGGCGCAGCAGTTGATGACTCCGGAGCCTCCCGGAACCGCGCGGACCTGACCCCGCACGGCCACCGGAGGCCCCGGACCGGCGGGTCCCGCGCATCCCCACGGTGCGCGGGGCCCGCCATCGTTCACCGAAAACCGGATAGGCTCAACACCCGTACGGAATACGACTGTTGAGACGTTGGGGTGGACGGAACATGGGCGTGGCGATACGGGCGGCGGGCGAGGGCGACAGGGAGCTGGTCGTCCGGCTGCTGGACGAGGCGTTCCAGGACGATCCGGTGAGTGGCTGGGTCTTTCCCGACGCCGAGTACCGCCGTACGACCCACCACAGGCTGATGGCCGCCTTCACCGACGCGGTGTTCGCCGACGGCCGTATCGACCTCGCGGAGGACGGCGCGGCGTGCGCGCTGTGGCTGTCGGTACCGGCCGAGGCGCATCCGGAGGACGGCGAGGACGAAGCCGTAGGGCTACGGGAGTTGGTCGATCCCGACAACGAGCGGGTGGAGACGATAGCCCGGCTGATGTCGGAGTCCCATCCCGCCGGCCGTGCCCACGAGTACCTGTGGATGATCGCCGTGGCACCGGGCCGCCAGGGCGACGGCCTCGGCGCCGCGCTCATCCGGCACGTCCTGGACCGCTGCGACCGCGAGGGCCTGCCCGCGTACCTGGAGGCGAGCAGCGAACGCAGCACCAAGCTGTACGAACGCCTCGGCTACACCTTCACCGACACCACCCTCGACCTCCCGGACGGCCCGAGCATGTACCCGATGTGGCGCGAGCCGAAGCCGTAGCGAGGGCGGGCGCAGGGGTCGTAGCGTGGGCTTATGCCGGAACAGGAACTCACCACCACTCCCATCCTCCACATCACCGAGCGCGCCCTGTGGGACGCGGCCCGCGCGCGGGGGAGCTACGAGTGGTCGACCCGTGGCCGCACCCTCCAGGAGGAGGGCTTCATCCACTGCTCGACCCGTACCCAACTCCCGCGTGTGGCGGCCTTTTTGTACGGTTCCTACGACGGCCCCGACGAGCTGGTGGTCCTGGTCGTGGACCCGGCCCGGCTCGACGCACCGCTGAAGTACGAGGCGCCGGAGCCGGGCGGGGAGGAGTTCCCGCATGTGTACGGGGCGATTCCGGTGGACGCGGTGGTGGATGTGGAGGTGTGGACGGGCTGAGCCCGTCGCCTCAGGAGCGGCCAGGCAGCCCGCCGGTCTCCGGGTCGCGCCCCGTGAGGCAGTAGACGCCGCCCGCCGGGTCCCGCATCACCGTCCAGTGCGTGCCCTGGGAGACGGCGGTCGCGCCGAGGTGCTCGTGCAGCGGGACCGCCTCGTCGATGTCCGCGCAGGCCAGGTCGAGATGGGCGGAGGCGGGGCGTTCCTCGCCGAGGCGTTGGAGCAGGATGCGGATCGGCAGGCCGGGCGGGGGCTTGAGCACATGGAACTCGGGCAGCGCGCCCGACAGTGCGGTCCAGTCGGGCAACAGGGCGCTCCAGAAGACGACTTCGGCGTCGTAGGAGCCGGGTCCGATGTCGAGGGAGACCTGGTCGAGGCGGGTGCCGGCCACGACGGGCGGCCGTACGGACTCGCCGTGCCAGGGGCCGGCGCAGAACAACTCCCCGGCGGGGGACCGGAGTACGGCCCAGCCGTCGTGCTCGGCGACCGTCTCCGCGCCGAGCCGCAGCGCGGACTCCACGAACGCCGGTACGTCCTCGACGGAGAAGTCGAGATGAACGCCACCCGGGCCGGAGTCCACGCCCTGGATCTTCACGCAGGCGTCGGTGCGGTCGGACAGCAGGGTGACGAACTCGCCCTTTTCACCCCGGAGTTCGGACAGCCGGGTGTCCGTGACGGCCGTCCAGAAGTCGCGGGCGGCGCCGAGGCGGCCGTGCGGGCGGTCGACGAAGGCGTAGGTCCAGCGGATGTTCGTAGCGCTCATGGCGTGATCGTAGGCGCGGGGTGGGGAGCCGCCCGCGTGTTTTCCGGCCCCCGGTCGGTCCTCGCTCCGTCAGTCCTCACTCAGTCCTGACTCAGTCCTCGCTCCGCTGCATGAACCGCAGCATGTTCCCGGCCGGGTCGCGGAACGCGCAGTCGCGGACGCCGTACGGCTGGTCCGTCGGCTCCTGGACCACCTCGGCGCCGGACTCCTGGACCCGGGCGTAGAGGGCGTCGCAGTCGGCGGTGGTGAAGTTGACCCCGCGCAGGGTGCCCTTGGCGAGCAGTTCGGCCATGGCCTGCTTGTCGGCGGGGGAGGCGTCCGGGTTCGCGGCCGGCGGCTCCAGGACGATCTCCACGTCCGGTTGCAACGGCGACCCCACGGTCACCCACCGCATGCCCTCGAAACCGACGTCGTTGCGGATTTCCAGCTCCAGCACGTCGCAGTAGAAGGCGAGCGCCTTGTCGTGGTCGTCGACGGCGATGAAGCACTGGCGGAGTTTCAGGTCCATGCAGGACAGGCTAGGGGCGGAGGGGCGGTCCCGCCCGGTTCGGCCGGGTAAAGGTGCGGGCCACGCAGGACGGGATCACCGCGCCCGCCTCGTGCGAACGGGCGCGGTAGGCGCTGGGCGTCTCGCCGACCAGCTCGGTGAAGCGCGAGCTGAACGAACCGAGGGACGTACAGCCGACGGCCATGCACACCTCGGTCACACTCAGGTCCCCGCGCCGCAGCAACGCCTTCGCGCGCTCTATCCGCCGGGTCATGAGATAGCTGTACGGCGTCTCCCCGTACGCGGCGCGGAAGCTGCGCTGGAAGTGGCCCGGGGACATCAGCGCGGTCCGCGCGATCGAGGCCACGTCGAGCGGTTCGGCGTACTCGCGGTTCATGCGGTCGCGGGCCTGGCGCAGCCGTACGAGGTCGTCGCGGTTCACGGTGTCCAGGATGGCACGGGGCCGCTCGCGCCGGGCCGGGAACGACGAAGGGACCCCGCCGGCGAACCGGCGGAGCCCCTTCCCCGTGCCCGCTGACCTGCGATGGTGCACCGATCGCCGGTCGGTCGGGACGGGCCGACTGGGTGTCAGGCCTTCTTGGTCTCCCAGAAGATCTTGTCGATCTGGGCGATGTAGTCGAGCGCCTTCTGGCCCGTCGCCGGGTCGGTGGACGCCTTGGCGGCCGAGAGGGCCTTCAGGGTGTCGTTGACCAGCTGGTGCAGCTCCGGGTACTTCTCGAAGTGCGGGGGCTTGAAGTAGTCGCTCCAGAGCACCGAGACGTGGTGCTTCGCGAGCTCGGCGCGCTGCTCCTTGATGACGATGGCGCGCGCCTGGAAGTGCGGGTCGTCGTTGGCGGCCATCTTGTCCTGCACGGCCTTCACCGACTCCGCCTCGATGCGGGCCTGGGCCGGGTCGTACACACCGCAGGGCAGGTCGCAGTGCGCGCTGACCTTCACCTTGGGGGCAAACAGGCGGGAAAGCATGGAGCGTTCCTTCCTCGTGATCGTCTTCTCAGGTGGGACATTACTCCCTGGAGAAGCTGATTTCGCGAGTGCCCCCATGGGCTTAGGACAAAAGTCCAGGGTCGGACTCAGACTGGTGGAGGATAGGACCGGGGAGGTGCCGGGGATGCCGGAGCTGTCGCAGGAGACCGAGCGCGGGAGGGCCGCACTGCCCTTCGGGACGGCCGAGGTGACCGGGCCGTCCATGGTGCCGACGCTGCTGCACGGGGATCTGCTCGTGGTGCAGTACGGCGCCAGGGTCAGGCCGGGGGACGTCGTCGTGCTGCGGCATCCGTTCCAGCAGGACCTGCTGGTCGTGAAGCGGGCCGCGGAGCGGCGGGACGGGGGGTGGTGGGTGCTGGGGGACAACGCGTTCGCCGGAGGCGACAGTACGGACTACGGCACCGTTCCCGAGGATCTGGTGCTGGGCAAGGTGCGTTTCCGGTACCGGCCGCCGAAGTCCGGTCAGCGTTCGCCGGTCGCGCTCGTGCGCTGGGCGCTCTCGGCGGCCAGGCCCGTGTTTCCCGACCGGTCGGCCTCCAGGCGCTTCCGGGCCCGGTAGGCGGCGACGTTGGCGCGGGTCGCGCAGCGGTCCGAGCAGTAGCGCCGGGAGCGGTTCGTCGAGGTGTCCAGGTAGGCGTTGCGGCACGGCGCGGCCTCGCACAGGCCCAGGCGGTCGACGCCGTACTCGGTGAGGTGGAAGGCCAGGCCCATGGCCGCGATCGCCGCGTAGCCGGCCGTCGCGTTCGACGGGTGGTCCGCGAGGTGCATGTGCCACAGCGGGCGGCCGTCGTCGTCGCGGAAGTTGTGCCCCGAGATCTGCGGGCTGACCGGGAACTCCAGCAGGAGCGAGTTCAGCAGGTTCACGGAGAGCGTCTCGTCGCCGCCGTCGGCCGCCTCGAAGACCGCCCGCAGCCGCGCCCGGACCGAACGGAAGCGGGTGACGTCGGCCTCGGCGGCGCGGCGGGCCGCCTCCTGGTTGGTGCCGAACAGGTCCCGCACGGCCTCGACCGAGGTCAGGGCGTCCTTGCCCCGCGCCGGTTCCTCGGTGTTGACGAGGCGCACGGCGTAGTCCGAGTAATAGGCCAGTTCCACTTGTAGTCCTTACGGAGGCGCTCTATGGTCGTGGATGCGGTCGGGTAACAGCTGATCGTGCTTCCAGGGTATTACGACAGTGAGTGGACAGGGGGTCCTCATGACGACCGGTGTCGGAACCGACTGGCAGGCCTGGCAGGAGAGCTGGGACCGGCAACAGGAGTGGTACATGCCCGACCGGGAGGACCGCTTCCGGATCATGCTCGACATGGTCGAGGCCCTCACGGGCCCCGCACCCCGCGTGCTCGACCTCGCCTGCGGCACCGGCAGCATCACCGCCCGGCTGCTCGCCCGCCTCCCGGACGCCACCAGCACCGGGGTCGACCTCGACCCGGCGCTCCTGGCCATCGCCGAGGGCACCTTCGCGGACCACGACCGGGTCACCTTCGTGACGGCCGACCTCAAGGACCCGGCGTGGACGACGCGGCTGCCGTACGACACGTACGACGCCGTGCTGACCGCCACGGCCCTCCACTGGCTGCACAGCGAACCCCTCGCGGCCCTCTACGGTCAGGTCGCGGGACTCGTCCGCGACGGCGGTGTCTTCATGAACGCGGACCACATGATCGACGAGTCGACGCCCAGGATCAACGCGGCGGAGCGCGCGCAGCGGCACGCACAGATGGATCAGGCCAAGGGGAACGGCGTCCTGGACTGGGCCGAGTGGTGGCAGCTGGCCGCCCAGGACCCCGTCCTCGCCGGACCGACGGCCCGCCGCTACGAGATCTACGGCGAGCACGCGGACGGCGACATGCCCTCGCCGGCCTGGCACGCGCGCGTACTGCGCGAGCAGGGGTTCGGGGAGGCCCGGGCGGTGTGGTGCTCGCCTTCTGACACGGTGCTGCTCGCGCTGAAGTAAGCCGGCACCGACGGTGGTCGAGGCGGTACGGGAAATCCGTACCGCCTCCGCTGCGTCCTGAGGCGTGGCCCGCCGCACTGATAGGAGTGAGGCGGGCCGTCGCGAAGGGCGGGCCGGGGGAGGCGGAGTGGTGGGGAGAGGCGCGGAGACGGCGTTGCACGCCTTTGTCGAGGGCAGACGGACAGCGCTGTTCCACAGCGCGTATCTGCTGTGCGGGAACCGGGACGAGGCGGAGGACCTCGTCCAGACGGTGCTGGTGAAGGTGGTGCTCGGCGCGCGCCGGCACGGGCGGCTGGAGAACCTTGAGGCGTATGCGCGCATGACGCTGGTCAACACCTTCATCGCGGGGCGGCGACGGTTCTGGCGGCGCGAGCAGGCCTACGGCGAACTGCCGGACGCGCCGGGGGAGTTGGTCGACAACGACACGGGGCTGGTGGTGCGGGCGGCGCTCGCGACGCTCACGCCCAAGCAGCGGGCCGTGCTCGTGCTGCGCTACTGGGAGGACCTCAGCGTGGCCGCCACCGCGGAGCTGCTCGACATGCGGGAGAGCACGGTCAAGAGCCACGCGGCGAGGGGGCTCGCGGCGATGAGGGCCGCGGTGCGGGAGGAGGAGGAACACGTATGAGTCCTGTGAGTCTTGACGAGGCCGGGTCGGCCGAGGTGAGGGATCTGCTGGGGCGGGCCCTGGAAGGGGTCCCGGCTCCGACGGGGTGCGGCACGGGGGAGGTGCTCGCGCGGGCACGGCGGGTGCGGATGCGACGGCGTGCCGCGGTCACCGGGGTGGTGGCGAGCGTGGCCGCGGTGGGCGTGGCGTTCGGGTCCGGGGTATGGACGGGCGGCGCCGAGAAGGCCGTCGAGCAGGCACAACACCCTTCCAAGGCGGGCGAGTTCAAGAAGCTGCTGCCCTCGGACGTCGGCAGGATCCGCGAGGTGGACCCGGTGCGGATGAGCGGGCTGCGGTCCGACGGGATCCTTGGAGCGGAGGCGAAACAGCGAGCACTGCGGGAAGGGGGGTACGACGGGACCTACGCGGTCTACAAGGACGGCGGTGTCGGGTATCTCTCCGTCCTCCGCCGGTCCGGCCCGAAGGAAGACGTCTGGAATCACCCCTGCGGGCCGACGCCCGGCAGCGGGGTCACCGGGAGGTGCTCCTACGAGAGGCTCCCGAACGGCGACGTCCTGGAGTTCCGGCAGGACTGGATCAACGGCCCCTTCATCGACAACAAGCTCCAGACATGGGGCAGTCACCTCGTGGCCAGGCTCCATCTGAAGGGCGGCGGCACCCTCGAAATCGGCGACATGAGCGGTTTCAAGGGCCCGTACGGCTTGGGCCCGATGCTCGAATCCCCGCCGCTGAGCAAGAGCCAGCTGCGTGAACTGGCCCTGAAACCCCAGTTGTTGGAGAAGAAGCGGCGGTAGGCGAGACGGAAGGGGCGGTACGGGGATCCCGTACCGCCCCTTCAACTCACGTACCGCTAGAGCACCTTGGACAAGAACCCCTGGGTGCGCTCGTGCTGAGGGTTCGTCAGGACGTCGCGCGGGTGGCCGGATTCGACCACCACGCCGCCGTCCATGAAGACGAGGCTGTCGCCGACCTCGCGGGCGAAGCCCATCTCGTGGGTGACGACGATCATCGTCATGCCGGACTCGGCGAGGTCGCGCATGACGTCGAGGACGTCGCCGACCAGCTCCGGGTCGAGGGCCGAGGTCGGCTCGTCGAAGAGCATCAGCTTCGGGTCCATCGCCAACGCCCGTGCGATCGCGACCCGTTGCTGCTGGCCGCCGGAGAGCTGCGAGGGGTAGTTCTGCGCCTTGTCGGACAGCCCCACCCGCTCCAGGAGCTGCATCGCGCGCTCCCTGGCCTGGCCCTTGTTGACGCCCCGGACCTGCACCGGCGCCTCGATGATGTTCTCCACGGCCGTCATGTGCGGGAACAGGTTGAAGCGCTGGAAGACCATGCCGATGTCCCGGCGCTTCACCGCGACCTCGCGATCGCGCAACTCGTAGAGCTTGTCGCCCTGTTGGCGGTAGCCGACCAGCTCGCCGTCGACGTACAGCCGCCCCGCGTTGACCTTCTCCAGGTGGTTGATGCACCGCAGGAAGGTCGACTTGCCGGAGCCGGAGGGGCCGATGAGGCAGAACACCTCGCCGGACTTCACCTCCAGGTCGATGCCCTTGAGGACCTCGACCGGGCCGAACGACTTGTGCACGCCCTCGGACTTGACCATCGGGACCGAGGGGTCGGACGGGTTCCGGTCCGCGGAGCCGGTCTTGCTGAGCTTCGGGCTCATGCCGCGCCTCCCTTCGGACGGCCGATGGACAGCATGTTCGCCTTGATCTTCTGGTACGGCGTCGCCGGCAGCGCGCGGCTGGAACCGCGGGCGTAGTAGCGCTCGACGTAGTACTGCCCGACGCTCAGGACCGACGTCATGATCAGGTACCAGGCGGCGGCGAGGAAGTACATCTCCACCGGGGCGCCGGAGTTCTGGCCGATGTCCTGGGCGTAGCGGAAGAGTTCCGGATACTGGACGGCCGCCACGAGCGAGGTCGTCTTCAGCATGTTGATCACTTCGTTGCCCGTGGGCGGCACGATCACGCGCATCGCCTGCGGGATCACGATCCGGCGCAGCGTCTTGGCGTGGCTCATGCCGAGCGCGTGCGAGGCCTCGGTCTGGCCCTCGTCGACGGCGAGCAGACCGGCGCGGCAGATCTCCGCCATGTACGCGGCCTCGTTGAGGCCCAGGCCGAGCAGCGCCGTCAGCAGCGGCGTCATGAAGTCCGACCAGTAGTCCTTGTAGATCGGACCCAGGTTGATGTACTCGAAGACCAGGCCCAGGTTGAACCAGAGGAACAGTTGGACCAGTACCGGGGTGCCGCGGAAGAACCAGATGTAGAACCAGGCGATCGACGAGGTCACCGGGTTCTTCGACAGCCGCATCACCGCGAGGCCGATGCCGCCGACGATGCCGATGACCATCGACAGGACCGTCAGCAGGAGGGTCTTGTAGACACCGGTCATGATCCGGTGGTCGAAGAAGTAGTCCGGTACGGCATGCCAGTTGATCTTGCCCTGGCCGAACGCGTAGACGATCGAGACCAGGATGCCGATCGCGATCAGGGCGGAGACGTACCGGCCGTAGTGGCGGACCGGAATGGCCTTGATGGGCTTCGGGGCGTCCGGGGGCACGTCCTGCGGCCCCGGCGCCTCGTCGATGTCAGTAGTCACGGATATTGCCTCTCAGCGACGGCGGACCCGCGGTCACTTGCCGCCGTTGATCACGGACGACTTGACGGCACCGTCCTCGGCGCCCCACTTCGTCAGGATCTTCTCGTACTCACCGCTCTTGATCACGGCGTCCATCGCGGCCTTCAGCGCGTCCCGCAGCTGGGTGTCGCTCTTGGCGACCGCGATACCGTACGGCGCCGCCTCGACCTGGTCGCCGACGAGCTGGAAGTCCTTGCCGCCGCCGGAGGTCTTCACCGCGTAGGCCGCGACCGGGAAGTCGGAGGAGGCCGCGTCCGCGCCGCCCGACCGCAGCCGGGTCTGGGCCTGCTGGTCGTCGTCGAAGGGCTCGATGGTGATCTTCTTGCCGCCCGTACACTTCTTCGTCTCGCTCTTGGCGAGGTCCTCGGAGACCGTGCCGCGCTCGACCGCGAGCTTCTTGCCGCACAGGTCGGCCCACGACGCGATGTTCCCGGTGTCGCCCTTGCGGGTGTAGATCGAGACACCGGCGGTCAGGTAGTCGACGAAGTCGACGCCCTCGCCGACCTTCTTGCCCGTGTCGGGGTCGACACCGTCCTGGCGGTTCTTGTTGTCCGTCATCGCCGACATCGCGATGTCGTAGCGGTTGGACCGCAGACCGGTGAGGAGCGCGTCGAAGGTGCCGTTCTTGAACTCGAACTTCACCCCGAGCTGCTTGCCCATCGCGGCGCCGAGGTCCGGGTCGAGACCGACGACGTTGCCGGCGTTGTCCTTGAACTCGACCGGCGCGTACGCGATGTCCGAGCCGACCGTGATGACGCCCTTGTCGCGGATCGCGGAGGGCAGCTTGCTCGCCAGCGGCGCCGAGCTGGTGGACGCGCTGGAGTCGTCCTTCTTGGTCTGGTCACCGCAGCCGGTGAGTACCAGGGCGCCGGCGACCGCGATCGCACCGACCGCTGCCAGCCGGGTGTGCGGGGCGGTCGTACGACGGGTGAATCGTGCGGTCATGGTGGGTTCCTCCGGCGGATGGATGGCGGTGCCGACGGGTCGACGAGAACACACACCTTCGGGTGTCGCGACCTCGTGTGATTAGGGCATCTTGCCATTCGGACTAGACCGTTCAGGGGACCAGCCATGTCAAAATCGGATAACGGGTGAACCCCGAATCGCATCAGGTCGGTACATCGAGACGCCCTGATCACGGACCATCTGCTGGAATCACTCGTTCCGGCCGGAGGATCTCCGGTATGTCTCACGATGCGATCGATCATCGTTCCGTCCTCGGCCGGCGAGATGTGACCTTGCGCCTATTGGACTCGTCCTCGGTGCCGTCCGTCCGGTAAGAAGGTTCTTTACACCCCTCATCCGGGGCTCAGGGCGCGTGTGCGGCGCGCCCGTCGCGCAGGTGCTCGTACGCATCAAATTTCTGGGCCCTGCGCGGTGCCCGCCCACCCCTCACCAGGGAGTGGCCACCCTCAAATCAATGAAGACCTAAGGGGTTAGACAAAGTGGCAGCGGAGATCGTCAATCCTCGCAGCGACAGCAGTACGGATCAGGACGGCGGGGCCGAGCCCCTCGATTCCTTCGATCCGGCGTTCGCGCTGCACCGCGGCGGCAAGATGGCCGTGCAGGCCACCGTGCCGATCCGCGACAAGGACGACCTGTCCCTCGCGTACACACCCGGCGTCGCTCGCGTGTGCACCGCGATCGCCGAGCAGCCGGAACTCGTCCACGACTACACATGGAAGTCGTCCGTGGTCGCCGTCGTGACGGACGGTACGGCCGTGCTCGGACTCGGCGACATCGGTCCCGAGGCCTCCCTCCCGGTCATGGAGGGCAAGGCGATCCTGTTCAAGCAGTTCGGCGGCGTGGACGCGGTGCCGATCGCGCTGGCCTGCACCGGCGTCGACGAGATCATCGAGACCGTGGTGCGGCTCGCGCCCTCCTTCGGGGGCATCAACCTGGAGGACATCTCGGCGCCGCGCTGCTTCGAGATCGAGCGCAGGCTCCAGGAGCGGCTGGACATCCCGGTCTTCCACGACGACCAGCACGGTACGGCGATCGTGACGCTGGCGGCGCTGCGGAACGCCGCGCGGCTGACCGGGCGGGAGCTGGGTGAGCTGCGGGCCGTCATCTCCGGTGCGGGCGCCGCCGGCGTGGCCATCGCCAAGTTCCTGCTGGAGGCGGGGCTCGGCGATGTCGCCGTCGCCGACCGCAAGGGTGTCGTCTCGCGCGACCGGGACGACCTCACGCCGGTCAAGCGTGAACTCGCGGAGATCACCAACAAGGCGGGGATCTCGGGGTCGTTGGAGGCGGCGCTGGAAGGTGCCGACGTCTTCATCGGGGTGTCCGGCGGTACGGTGCCGGAGCCCGCGGTGGCTTCCATGGCCGAGGGCGCGTTCGTCTTCGCGATGGCCAACCCGAACCCCGAGGTGCACCCGGACGTGGCGCACAAGTACGCGGCGGTCGTCGCCACCGGGCGGTCGGACTTCCCGAACCAGATCAACAACGTGCTGGCGTTCCCGGGGATCTTCGCGGGGGCGCTGCAGGTGCGGGCGTCCCGGATCACGGAGGGGATGAAGATCGCGGCGGCGGAGGCGCTGGCCGGTGTCGTCGGCGACGATCTCGCCCCGGACTATGTCATCCCGTCACCCTTCGACGAGCGGGTCGCGCCGGCGGTCACCGCGGCTGTGGCTGCGGCGGCGCGGGCGGAGGGTGTTGCCCGGCGGTAGCTTCATCGGCCCCGCCCGGTCATGGGCGGGGCCGTTCTTTTGCCCACCCGCCCGCCCGTTCGGGTGACGTGGAGGGTGGACGTTGCCCGTCGGTGGCTGGTGCCGTTTGGAGGCCGCGGGCCGTGGGGGCTTTTTCCTTTCCCGCCCGCCCGCCTGTTTCTGGGCGACTGAAGGGTGAGCCTTTGCCGTGGGGTCGGGGTCGCTCGGCGGCTGCGGGCGGTGTGGGGCTGGGGGGGGGCGCGGCCCCCGGGAAACGGTCACGCGGACACCCCGCACGCTTCGTGCAAGAGGGCATGTGTCACAACCCGAGGTAGTTCCCTGGTCAACCGGCGGAGCCTATCGTCGGGGGCATGTTCGCCGTCTACGCCGCCCGAATCGACCGCGACCAGCCGCTCTCCGGCCTTGAGTTGGGGGAGCGTCCCGCCCCCGAGGCCCGGCCGGGCTGGAGTGTCGTCGACGTCAGGGCCGCCTCCCTCAATCACCATGACCTCTGGTCCCTGCGCGGCGTCGGCCTCGCGGCGGACAAGCTGCCGATGATCCTCGGCTGCGATGCCGCCGGTGTCGACGAGGACGGCAACGAGGTCGTCCTGCACTCCGTCATCGGCCAGTCCGGTCACGGCGTCGGTCCCAAGGAACCCCGTTCCATCCTCACCGAGCACTACCAGGGCACCTTCGCCGAGCGGGTCGCCGTACCGACGTGGAACGTGCTGCCGAAGCCCAAGGAGCTGTCCTTCGCGGAGGCCGCCTGTCTGCCCACGGCCTGGCTGACGGCGTACCGCATGCTCTTCACCAACTCCGGTGTACGGCCCGGTGATTCGGTGCTCGTGCAGGGTGCCGGCGGGGGCGTCGCCACTGCCGCCATCGTCCTTGCCAAGGCGGCCGGGCTGCGCGTCTTCGCGACCAGCCGGGACGAGGCCAAGCGGAAGCGGGCGCTGGAACTCGGTGCCCTGGAGGCGGTGGAGCCGGGCGCGCGGTTGCCGCAGCGCGTCGACGCCGTCATCGAGACCGTCGGCGCCGCCACCTGGTCCCACTCGGTGAAGTCCCTGAAGCCCGGCGGCACGATCGTCATCTCCGGCGCCACCAGCGGCGACCGGCCCTCGCACGCCGAACTCACCCGCATCTTCTTCCTCGAACTCAAGGTCGTCGGCTCGACCATGGGCACCAAGGACGAGCTGGAGGATCTGCTCGCCTTCTGCGCGACCACCGGTGTCCGCCCGGTCATCGACGAGGTGCTGCCCATGGACCGCGCCCGCGAGGGCTTCGAACGCCTCGACTCCGGCGGCCAGTTCGGCAAGATCGTCCTCACGAACGGTTAGCGACCAGGGTTGGCAACCCCCCTTCCCCGTCTTCGCTGCGCGTGGCTCTGTGCGGCCGGTCCGGTTCTCCGGGCCGGCCGTCCGCGTGTGCCGCCCTCGCGTGTCAACTTTGGTTGACATTTGAGGCGTGTCAACTTAGGTTGACATCATGACCGAAGCAACGGATCTCGCCGAGCGCGCGGGTGACCGTGATCCACGGGTCGGCCTGCGTGCCGTCTCCGCGCTGCGCAGGCTGGTGGAGCAGTTGGAGGCGGTGCAGGTGCGCAGTGCGCGCAACCAGGGCTGGTCGTGGCAGGAGATCGCCGCGGAACTCGGAGTCAGCAGGCAGGCCGTGCACAAGAAGTACGGGAGGCAGTGATGTTCGAACGGTTCACGAAGGACGCCCGCGCCGTGGTGCGGGGCGCGGTGGAGCACCGTGAGCGGTCGGGGCCCGGTTCCGTCGAACCCGAGCACCTGCTGCTGGCCCTCCTCGACCGCCGGGGCAGCCGGGCCTCCTTCGCCCTGACCGCCCTCGGTCTCGCTCCCGAGGAACGCAAGGAGTCCGTACGGCAGGCTCTCGGTGACGCCCGTCGGCGTGCGGGGCTCTCGCAGGCCGACGCCGACGCGCTGGCCGGGCTCGGTATCGACGTCTCGGAGATCGTCGCCCGGGTCGAGGAGGTGCACGGCGTCGGGGCGATGTCCGGCGAGGGGAAGTCCAAGGAGTCGTGGTCGGGCCGCCGTACCTTCGGCCGCGGTGCCAAGAACGTCCTGGAGAAGTCCCTGCGCATCGCCGTCGCCCACCGCGACCGGCACATCGGCGACGAGCACCTGCTCCTCGCCCTGACCATCCTCCCCGGCGTGCCGGGTGAGGTGCTCGCCGATCACGGGGTGACCCACGAGGCGGCCACGCGCGTGCTGTACGGCGGGGGAGAGGCGAGGGCGGCGGGCTGAGGGGCCCGGATCTGCCCGGCGGGGTGGTGCGCCTGGGGTTGATCCCCTGGGCGCACCACCTGCGGTTCGCGGCGTCGGCTCAGGCTTTGCGGCCGCCGCGCAGTACCGCCCCGATGTGTGCCGCCGCCGCCGACAAGTGGCGGCGGGTGTCGCGGAGTTGGTCCTCCGTGACGCCATGGTCGCGGGCCGCGTCACGGATGTCGTCCCGGAAGCGGTCGAGGAGCCGGTCCAGATCGCGGGCCGGTTCGCCGGTGGAGTCCTCGTGGGCCCAGGTCGGCTCGTACTCCGCGGGGAAGTCCTCCGGGGTCTGGCCGTACTCGGGTGCCGACGGGGTGCCCGGTGCCGAGGCCGACTTACCACCAGCACCAGCACCAGCACCAGCAGCTGTGCCAGCACCTGTGCCCGCACCCGCACCCGCTCCTGTCCCCGCACCCGTGCCCGGTCGTCCGAATCCGAAGTCCTTGCCGAACTCCTTCCCGAAGTCGCCGAACTCCTTGGCCAGTTCGGTCAGGCTCTCCCGTACGCCCGTGGGCCAGTCGCCACGTGCGAAGTGGTCCTGGGCGTGCTCCTGGACCTGGCGGCCGATGCGCTGCATCTCCTCCTGGGCCTGTGCCCACGCCCGCGTCTGCGCCTCCTTGGCCTGGCGCCGGGCCTGCTGGGCCTCCTCGCGGGCCCGTCGGCTCTCGTCCTTCGCGCGGCGGGCCTGTTCCTTCCACTCCTGCTTGGCGCGGCGCATCTCCTCCTTGGCGGCGCGCCACGACTCCTTGTCACCGAAGTCCGTGAAGTCCCCGGCAGGACCTTCGTGTTCGCTCCGCTGACCCCGTCCGGAACCGGCTCCCTGCCGGGCCTCCGTGGCCGCAGCGCGCATCTCGCGGCGCAGGTCGCCCGCGGCGCCCCGGACGTCGGCCCGGATCTCGGCGGCCAGTTCGGCGACCGACTCGCGGATCTCCAGCTCCAGGTCGGCCAACTCGCCGCTGCGGTCGGCCAGTTCGGCGCGGCCGGCGTCCGTGATGGCGTACACCTTGCGGCCGCCCTCGGTGGTGTGGGTGACCAGGCCCTCGGCCTCCAGCTTGGACAGGCGCGGGTAGACCGTGCCCGCCGAGGGTGCGTACAGCCCCTGGAAGCGCTCCTCCAGGAGGCGGATGACCTCGTAGCCGTGTCGGGGGGCCTCGTCCAGCAGCTTCAGCAGGTAGAGGCGGAGGCGGCCGTGGGCGAAGACGGGAGGCATGTCAGAGCACCTTCTTGTCGGTCGTGCCGTCGGCTGCGGTGGTGCCGGTGGCACCGCCCGGGCCGGAAACGGAATTGTCCCCCGAGTCGCCTTGAGCCCCGTCCACAGGGGCACCGGAAGCGTCGTCCGTCACGTCGGGCGCGGGTGCGGGTGTGCCCGTGGCGTCGTCCGAAGCGTCCGGGGTCTTGCCCTGGGCTTCCGACTCCCCGGCGGTGTCGTCCGCAGTGCCCGGCGCGGGCGCGTCCGCAGAGGTGTGCGCAGAGGTGTCCGGCGCGTCAGGCCCCTTGTCTTCGGGTCCCGCATCATCGGCCGTGTCACCCAGCCCACTGCCCTCGGGCTCCGTCGCCGCACCGGGCCCCGCTGCTGCTTCGGCCCTCGCCGCTGCATCAGGCCCCTTCGTCATATCAGGCCGAGGCGTCTTGTCGGCCCGCGTCGTGGAGGCGGTCGCCTCCGTGTCCCCGCGCCAGGGCCCGTCGTCCTCGCCCTCGTCCTCCACCGCCGGGCGGCGGAGCAGGGCGATCGAACCGGAGACGGTCGTCGCGCGCAGCTTCCCCGTGCCCGCGCCCAGGCGGCCGGTGATCTTGTGGGCGCCCCACTGGCCGTGCACCCGCAGGCCGTCGAAGGCGTTGGAGATCGAACCGCTCGCCGTATTGGCCTCGACGTCCGCGTCCGCCGGATGCGGGAGGCGGATGGCGATCTCGCCCGAGACGTTGGTGAGACGGACGTCGGTCGGGCCGTCCGGGTCGAGGTCCACGATCATGGAGCCGCTCACGGACTCGGCGCGCACGGAGGGGCCCGAGCCCTCGACGACGGTGAGGTCGCCGGAGACCGAGTTGAAGCGGAGGTCACCGGTGACGGCCTGGGCCTCCAGGTTTCCGGAGACCGTCTCGGCGCGGACGGATCCGGAGAGGCTGACGAGGGTCGTGTCGCCGGTGACCCCCCGCACCACCGAAGGCCCGCTGATCCCGGAGACGACGGCCGCCGCACCGACCACCCCGACCTCGACCCGCGTGCTCGCGGGCACGGCCAGGGAGACCACCGCGCTGCGCCGCCAGCCCTTCCGGTCGAGCCACTTGAGGAAGCCCTTCCAGGGGAGATCCTCGTACGCCACCGTCAGCGTGCCGTTCTTCTGGGTCACCACCAGGGGCGGCCCGTCGATCTCGGAGACTTCCATGCGGGCGGAACCCTCGTCCGTCCCCACGACGTTCACCGTTCCGTTGACGATGCGCACGTGGAGATCGCTCACGGGCTCGTCGAACGTGAGCTTCTTGGGCTCTGCGACGGACCACTCGGACATGATGCAGACCTCCTCGGCCTAACCGGACGGAACACGACGCGCCATATCGCGTCTTCCGAGAAACACGATATATCGCGGATGGGGAAAGTCAAGACACTCGTTCCGGTGATCACCGGGCATCGAACAAACGGCGGAAATGGGCACATTGCCCTAGCGTGTGACCATGTCGACGGAGAAGCCGCAGGCCAGACACCGGACCGGTGCCACCCCGGGCGCCCTGCTGCTCTGCCGGGCGGACCCCGACTCCGTCGCCCAGGCGGCCCATCCGCTCCGCGAACGCATGCTGCTGACCCGAGCGGGCGACGACTGGAGCGTGCTCGTCCCCGAGGGCAAACCCTGGCTGCACGGCGGGGAACCGGTCGACCGCGTCCTCACCGGCTGGGCCACCGCGCTCGCCGTCGGCGCCCCCTGGCCGGTACTCGCCCTGTGGTGGGACGCCGACCGCGCGGGCTGCACCCTGGCCTCGGGATTCCGCCGCCCCGTCGGCTACGTCTGGCTCACCGACGGCACCCCGGCCGGCGAGGACGAGGCGATGCGCACCTTCGCCGCCCGCCTCGGCCTGGACCCCGTACTGGACCTGCAGTCCCTGGACCAGCTCACGAAACCGGACCCCGAAGCCGACGCCCGTGCCCGCCTCCGCGGTCTCCTGGCGGTCCTCACGCGCGCGGGAGTGGCCCTGCCCACCGGCCTCACCCCGGGCGAACCCGCCGACCGCCTCCGGGAGATCGCCCGCGTCCGCCCCGACGCCCAGCAGATCGAGTGGGCGGGCTGGCGGGAAGCGGTCCGTGCGGAACTCGACGCGGTCGACAAAAGCCGCCTCGGTCCCTGGATGCCCTGGTCCGGCACGCCCAGGGCACGCGCCCTGGCCCTGACCCAGGCGGCAGCGGGCCTCCCGCTCGCGACCTGGGGCCTACGACGCCGTAGCGGAGGCTGGGCCGTCGCGGGGGCGCTGCTCCTGGCCCACGGCACGCTGGGCCTCGCCTACGACCTCGCCCGCCCGCGCGACTGACGCACCCGGGCGGCACCGCCGTAGGAACTAGCGGCACCGCCGTAGGAACTACTCCTCGTCGTCCTCGTCGTCCAGTCGGGCCAGCCAGGTCGCCAGGCGTTCCACCGGGACCTCGAAGTCCGGGTTCAGGTCGACGAAGGTGCGGAGCTGCTCGGCGAGCCACTCGAAGGTGACCTCTTCCTCGCCGCGTCGCTTTTCGAGCTCTTCGATGCCTCGGTCGGTGAAGTACACGGGGGATTCTCCTGGGGGCGTGGGTCTGACATCCCAAGGTTATGCGGGAGGGCAATGGTTCCGATCCCGCACTTCACGCGCGCGTGCCTGGGCACAATGACCACAGGCGGACGGGATCGTCGTACGGGGGCGTGATGGAACGGAAGATCCAGGAGATCGAGCTGCCCGGGGGAGAGCGGGTACTCGCTCGGGTCAGCGTGCTCTCGGCCGAGGAAGTGCCCGGCGGGGCCGACGAGTTCGCGTACGAGGACGTGGGCGCCCTCGATCACATGGCCGCGCGGATCGACCAGCTCAACGAACTCGTCAGCGGTGTCGGCGGTGCCGTGCTGGCGGCGGCGCGTGCCGTGCGGCCCGACGAGGTCAGCGCCACCTTCGGGGTGGAACTGGCGATGAAGCCCGGCAAGGCCGTGGCACTCCTCGCCGACGGTGAGGCCAAGGCGGCCCTGTCGATCACGCTCACCTGGCGCGCGGACAGCGTGCAGGCCCAGGCCGCGGGGGACGCATCCGTCACGGCTCTCCAGGACGGCCGGAACGCCGCCGCCACATGACCGGCCAGCTGGAACAGTTGGCGATTCGCGCCACCGTCCGGATCGGTCCGGACGGGGCACCCGGCACCCTCTGGGGGAGTGGTTTTCTTGTCGCGCCCGGCTGGGTGCTGACCTGCGCGCACGTCCTGCACATCGACGGCGATGTCGAAAGCGTCGGCACGCTGCGCGTACAGGGCCATCAACTCGACACCCCGGCCCGGCTCGCGTACTGGCTCGGCGGCGGCACCGACCCCGAACAGGACCTCGCCCTCGTACGCCTGAAGGATGACGCGGCCGACGGCCACGCGTGCGTGCGGCTGACCGATCGCTACGACCCGCCGCACCAGGTCACCGCGTTCGGCTGGCGCACCCCGACCGGCGGCGCGCCCCAGCGCTGGAACGGCCACAGCGAGTGCAACGGCAGGGACGGCTCCTACGGGTTCACCCTCGCGCCCCACATGGAGATACCGCACGGCGCCTCCGGCGGACCCCTGCTGGACCGTGACCACGGAGTCGTCGCGGGCATCGTCAAGGCCCGCCGCGCAGGCAAGGACGGCGGCCTGGCCGTCGCGGCGACGGCACTGCGCGGCTTCCGCGAGGCGCGCGCCGTGGGCGGCGAGGACAGCCTGGGCCCCGACCCGTACGCGGCGCTGATCCGCGCGCACGACCGGTGGCACCACCGCATGACGGCCGGCCCCAACTGGGTGCGGTTGCAGGGCGAACCGCGGGCGGGCGGCTGGGGAGCGCGCGACAGCGCCGAGGCGTCCGCGCTGCTCGCCGAACTCCCGCGGCCCGTCTCGTCGGCCGAGCTCCAGCGGATGATCAGCCGCGTGCTCGGCTACGAGCCGCTGTGGGAGGACGAGTTGGCCCCGGTCGACTGGCGCGACGGGCAGGGCTGGGCGCACGACCAGCCCGAGGGCGCCGAGATCGTCGCGCTGCACTACCTGCTCGCCGTGGCCCATGCCTGCCGGCGACGGGCACCGGACGCCGTCGCCGAACTGGAGCGCTGGGTGAAGGCGCGGATCGAGCGGCTCCCCGGCCCGTTCGCGGCGCTGCTGCGTGAACGGGCCGAAGACGAAAGGGAGTTGGTCGTCGGTGACGACCGGCTCGCGGACGACACCGACGACCACGGCAGTGCGGGGCCCGCCGCCCCGGACAGTGAACGGCCCGTCGTAGCCGTCGAGTTGGAACTCAACCCGTACGGCCCCGGTGAGCGTTTCCACTGGCGGGTCTGGTCCTGGCCCGACGGTCCCGACACCGCGCGGATGCTCGACGAGGACGCCGAGGACGAGGGTGCCCCGCTCGCCGATCTCCAGCGGGCGCTGCACCAGCCGCTGCGCAGGGCGTTCCGGAAACTGGACGCCGAGCACCGCCGTGCCCGGCTCGAACTGGCCCTTCCCGTCGAGCACTTCGGGCTCGACGCGCACCAGTGGCCGCGGACCGCCGAGCCGTCCATGGGCGCGCAGCGGCAGGTCGTGCTGCGCTCGCTGAACCGGCGCGGCGAGCCCGCCCCGGTGTGGCGGGAGCGCTGGGACGGGGTCGCCGGGAGCGCGCTCAAGGCCTTGCCGGTGCACGCGCCCGAGTACGCGAAGGAGGCGCTGGAGGCGGCGGCACCCGACGCGGTGCCGGTCCTGTGCCGCCCGCCGCACCAGAACGCCGACTCGCTGACCGACGCGATCGGCGCCGGATACGGCGTCGCCCTGTGCGGCCTCAAGGGCGAGCACGCACGCGCGTGCGGCGTGGACTGCGGCGAACTGTACGGCCGTAGCGCGCAGTTGCTCGGTTCGGTCGACGGCGCCGCGGCCCTGCCCGAGCGGCTGCGAGCCCTCCGGGAACAGGCCGGTGAGGAGGGCGGCGAGAACGCGGCCTGGACGGCACACGTCGCGCTCCTCTACGACGACCCGCGGCGCCCCCTCCCGGTCTGCGACGACCCGTTGGACTCCCCGTGACCCGCCAACTCACCACCGCGACCCGTGGATTGTGACCGCCCGGCAGAAGGAGACTCCCGTGACCACCCCCGACTGGTTCGTCTTCCGGGGTTCCGGTGAGCCGCACGACGGTGTCGAACGGCTGCCCGCGCCGCCGCCGTGGCGCGACTTCGACGGCGGCCCGCTCGTCGGGACGGTCCCGCCGCTGGGCACCGAGTCGACGCGCCGCCTCGGCACCCGGGGCGCGGGCGGCCTCACCTGGCGCCCGGAGGAACTCGAACTGATCAACGCGGCCCTCTACTTGAGGCGCCCCCTGCTGGTGACCGGCGACCCGGGCTCCGGCAAGTCGACGCTCGCCCACGCCCTCGCGCACGAACTCGGCCTCGGCCGCGTCCTGCACTGGCCCATCGTCAGCCGCACCACCCTGCGCGACGGCCTCTACACGTACGACGCGATCGCCCGCCTCCAAGACATGCAGATGGCAAAGGAGTTGGGCGAGCCCTACACGGAGGACATCGGCGAGTACCTGCGCCTGGGCCCGCTCGGCACCGCCCTGCTGCCCCGCACCCGCCCCCGGGTCCTCCTCGTCGACGAACTCGACAAGAGCGACATCGACCTGCCCAACGACCTCCTGAACGCCCTGGAGGAGGGCGAGTTCGGCATCGCCGAGCTGCAGCGCATCGCGCGCCGACAGTCCGAGGTCCAGGTCCTCACCGACGACGGCGACCGCGCCCCCGTCCGGAAGGGGCAGGTGCGCTGCCGCGCCTTCCCCGTCGTCGTGATGACCAGCAACGGTGAACGCGACTTCCCCGCACCGCTGTTGCGCCGCTGCCTCCACCTCGACCTGCCCGCGCCCCGCAACGACGAGTGGGGCACCGCCCGTCTCGACGCCATGGTCCGCGCCCACTTCGGCGACACGGACACGTCCGGCAACGAGCAACTGATCCGCGAGTTCCTGGAGTCGAGCCCCGGCTCCCTGCGCGCCGCCGACCAACTCCTCAACGCCATCTACCTCACCCAGGAAGCGGTACGCGACAGCGAGCCCGACCGGCAACGGCTCGCCGAGCTGCTGATGCGGCCCCTGGACCAGGGCGAGCACGGAACGCGCTGATGACGGCACCTTCGACGCCCTCTTCGGCGGACGGACCGCTCGGTGGACTCGCCGAGCGGTTGCGCGCCCGGCTGGGCGTCGACCCCAGCGCACGCGAACTCGCGGAGGCGCTGTGGCTGGCGGAACACGTGTCCCGCGCCGAAGTGACCCCTCCGGAAACGGAGTTGGCGGCGGATCCGCTGGACGAGCCTTCGAGCATCCCCACCCCACAGGAGCCGACACCCCGCCCGGACTCCACGGCGGCCCCCACCCCCACCCCGCCCGACGACCGCACCCACCTCTACGCCGACCGCCGCCCTCGCCCCACACCCCGTGCCGGCACCGAACAACCCACCCCCGAACCGGACTTCGTCCCCGTCCGGGTCCCCGTGGCGACCGCCCTCCCGAACTCCCTCGCCCTCCAGCGCGCCCTGCGCCCCCTCCAGTGCTACCGCCCGCCCGTCCGCACCACCGCCCACCTCCTCGACGAACAGGCCACCGCCGAACGGGCCGCCGAGACCGGCCTGTTCACCCCGGTGTTGCGACCGGGCGCACGCCGCGAGGCCCGGATGCGGCTGCTGATGGACGCGTCGACCTCAACCTCCGTCTGGGACAGCACACTTGAGGAACTCCGCCAGATCTGCGCGGGCCTCGGCGCCTTCCGCGAGGTGCAGGTGCACTACGTCCACCAGGGCGCCGACGGCCAGTTGGCGATCGGCACCTCACGGGAACCGGGCCGTGGCCTGCGCGCCGCCGAGCAGCTGCGCGACCCCACGGGACGCCAACTCACCCTCGTCCTCAGCGACTGTGCGGGCCCGCTGTGGCGCTCGGGTCAACTTCAACGGCTGCTGCACCACTGGACGCGGGCCGCGCCCGTCGCCGTGGTCCAGACCCTGCCGCAGCGGTTGTGGCGGCGCACGCACCTCCCGGCCCTCCCGGGCACGCTGCGCCGTCGCGAAGGGCTGGGCGCCAGGCTGGAGTTCAGGCCGGCCGAGGGTCAAGTACCGTCCGGCGCGCTCCCGGTGCCGGTGCTCGGGCCCACCCGGGCCGCGCTCGGCACCTGGGCCCGGTTGCTGTCGGGCGGCACCGGCCTCTCCCTGCCCGCGGCGGCCGCCTGGGTCCACGCCGGGCACCCTGCGGCCCCGCCCAGGCCCGAACGCCCGCCCGCCGACCCCGGCCCACTCGTCACCGCCTTCCGCCGCTCGGCCTCCCGCCAGGCGGTGTCCCTCGCCGTCTCCTTCTCCGCCGTACCGCTGAGCCTGCCGGTGATGCAGCTGGTCCAGCGGGCGGTACAGCCGCGCAGCGGGCCGTCCGTGCTTGCCGAGGTTCTGCTCAGTGGGCTGTTGAAGCGCGGTGACGGGGAGGGGTGGTACGAGTTCGTTCCCGGGGTGCGGGAGGAGTTGCTGCGGCTGCTGCCTCGGGGGGATGCGCTGCTCGTGCTCAAGCACTGCGGGGAGTACGTGGAACGGCACTTCGGGCGCCGGGCGCGGAACTTTCCGGCGTTGGCGCTGGCTCGGTTGACTGGGGACACGGGGGCGGTGCCTGCGGGGGAGGAGGGGGTTCCGGAGGCGTTCGCCGAGGTGTCGCGGGTGGTGTTGGGGCGGTTCGGGGCGCCGGAGGTGCGGCGTGAGCGGTTTGCCGTGTTCTACATGGCGGACGACAGGGCGTGGGCGCTCTGGACGGCCCACGTGCTGGGCGCTGCGGGATACGGCGTGGATCTGCGGATCTGGACCGAAGTCGAGGAGTTGCGGGAGCCGTTCGCGTCACCGGTGCTCCTCCTTCTCGGCAACGGCTGCAAAGTGTTCGAAGTGGCACTGGCAACCCTCGTGGCGATGGCCGAACAGCTGATCGTCACCGTCGATGTCAGCCCTCCCTGGCCTCCACCGCACTGGAGCCCGGGTCTGGAACCGGTCGTCTCCCTGGCCAACTTGACCGAGCGCATGGCCAGATGGCGGCTGCTGGACATTCTGGGCGACGATCCAGGCGCTTACCCGCCTGAAGCCCCGGACTTCGAGTTTCCCGGACCTATCCAGGTGGTGTGGGGCATGGTGCCCACACCTTCGCCGGGATACGTCCTGCGGGAAGACCTTCTCGGGCAACTGCGCGGGAGGCTGTCGACTGCTCAAGGCGGTTCGGCGGCCTGTGCTCTGGTCGGACCGCCGTCGTCCGGCAAGACACAACTTGCGGCGGAGTACGTGCGTCGGTTCGCCAGTGACTACGACTTCGTGGGGTGGATCCGGGCTCGGGACCATGAGACGAGACTCGGCGACATCCAACGGTTCGCTTCCACACTTGCGTACGCCGATGACCTCGCACAACTCCATGAACTGTTCCGTCACCTGCGCGAGGCGAACCTCCGCTGGCTGATCGTCTACGACGACTGGGACGACCTCCAGGACGCCAACGACCTCCTGATCAGCGGCGGCCACGCGCTGATCACCACGAAGGACGGGGCCTGGGCGGAGGCGGTCCCCGCGCTGAGGGTGTCCGCCGCCGAGGAGAACCCGGCCGCACCGGCGGCCGAGCGGGACGAACTCGTCCGGCGCGCCCTCGTCCGAGTCCACGCCCCGGCCGGCGCGCAGGGTGTCGTATCGGCGAGTGGTTTCTTCCTGGCGCCCGGCTGGGTGGTCACCGCGGCCCACGTGGTCGAGGGCCGCGACCGGCAGTCGGGCGTCGGCGTCACCACGATGGACGGCCGCCGCCACCAGGTCGAACGGGTCCGTGACGTGGGCGAGTTGGCGCTGCTGCACGTGCCTGACGTGGACGGAGTCGACTGCTTGTGGCTCACCGACCGCCAGATCGCCCACAACGGACCGGCGACGCTGTACGGCGCCGAAGGGCCCCTGGACGCACCCCGGGTGGTATTCACGGCAGCCGCGGTCTCCGGACGGCTGGGCCGGGACACCCTCCTGCTGGACGGCGAGTTGATCCCCCTCGGAAGCGCGGGCGGCCCCGTCGTCGACGAACACGACGGCTCCGTCATCGGTGTCATCAAGTCCCGGCGGGCAGACGGCGGCGGGAGGGGAGAGGCAGTCCGCATCGAGGAGTTGCGGGCGCTGTGCGAAGAGGGCCCTACGGGCGCCGAGTTGTGGCACGGCCTCGTACGGGCGCATGACCGGCACCACGCCGAGCGGTTCGCCGAACGGGGTCCCCACATGACGTGGACCGGCGTCCAACTCGGGCTCACCGACCCACCGTCTCAGGCCCTCCCACCCGACGAGCGGACCGAACTCTACGGACTCCTCGCCGAGTTGGATCCGCCCATCGAGCCGAAGATGGTCCTGGAACTGCTCGGGCCACGAGAACGGCCGGATGTTCCCCCGCGCCACTGGCGGGACGGCGCCGGATACCTGAACCACCTCGTCACCGACGAGCGCCTGCTCCTGTACGCCGCACGCGTCTGGGCCCACCAGGCCACCCGGAGCGGACCGGCCCAGGCCCCCGCTCTCGCCGCGCTGCGGAACTGGACCGACGTCACCCGGCAGCGCCTCGCGGGTGAGGGCGGGCAGGATGTCAGCGCCGCCTTCAGCCGCGTGGACACGGACTTCACCCGGATCGGACCCGTTGTGCGCGTGGAGATCGAGCGCACCGGCGCCGAGGCCTACGGCTGTCGCCTTGTCCTGGTGCGGGGAAGCGAGGAGGAGGCCCATTGGCAGGACATGTTGGGTGGGCGGCCCGAAGAACTGCTGGAGTGGCTGCGCGGGCCCCTTCTGGAGGCGCTGTCGGTGGCCGAGACACCCGGCACCACGGCCTCCGTCCAGTTCTTCCTGCCGAGCGCGTTGCTGTGGGAACTCCCCGTGGAGGACTGGCGGCTGCCAGAGGGCAACGCCCTCGGATGGGGGCGGAACGTCTTCGTACGCAGCAAGGACGGTCTGGGCAGTAGTTCGGCCCAGAACTGGCGGCGGCGTTGGGACGTGGTGTCCAGAGGCCCACTGCAGGGCCTCCGGGTGCATGGTGCAGGCCCTGTCGATTGGGCGGCGACGCCCTTCAACGCAGTACCGCTCCTGTGTCGGCATGCGGACACGGTCACGCGGACCAACGGCCTCAATGTGGCCAAGAACTTGGGCTTCCCCCTCATGCTGTGGAGCCGGTCAGCGACCCACGCCGACTGCACCGACTTCTACGGCCGCGCGGAGGACCTGCTTCAACGGGTCGGCACCGCCCGTGAACTCGTAGCGCAGGTCGGCTACTTGAGAGCCCAGTTCACCCGCCGCGACCCCGAAGCCGCCTGGGCCCGCCACCTCGCCGTCTTCTGCGATCCCCCCGACGACCGCTGACCCACCCCCCCCGGATACGCCAATGGGCCCGCCCCCAAGTCCAAAGACTCGGAGCCGGGCCCACCGTACGTAAGACCAAGACGTCGAGACCTACGCCTCGAACACCTCCCGCACCAACTGCTCCTGCTCAGCCTGGTGCCGCTTGGCCGACCCCACCGCCGGCGACGACCCGTGCGGACGCGAGATCCGCCGCAACCGCTCCCCGTGAGGAACATCCGCGCCGACCGCCAGGTCCAGGTGGTCGATCAGGTTCAGGGCGATGAACGGCCAGGCGCCCTGGTTGGCCGGCTCCTCCTGGGCCCAGAGGTACTTCTCGGCGTTCGGGTACTTGGCGATCTCGGCCTGGACCTCGGCGCCGGGCAGCGGGTACAGCCGCTCAAGGCGGATGATCGCCGTGTCCGTGGAGCCGCGCTTGACCCGCTCGGCGTCCAGGTCGTAGTACAGCTTGCCCGTGACGAAGACGACCTTGCGGACGGCCGCCGGGTCCGTCACCGACGCGTCGCCGATGACCGGGCGGAACTGGCCCGTCGTGAACTCCTCCGTCTTCGACGCGGCGGCCTTGAGGCGCAGCATCGACTTCGGGGTGAAGACCACCAGCGGCTTGTGGTGCGGGTTGTGCACCTGCCACCGCAGGAGGTGGAAGTAGTTCGAGGGGAGCGTCGGCATCGCTACCGTCATGTTGTTCTGGGCGCAGAGTTGCAGGAAGCGCTCGACCCTCGCCGAGGAGTGGTCCGGGCCCTGGCCCTCGTAGCCGTGGGGGAGGAGCAGCGTCACACCGCTCGTCTGGCCCCACTTCTGCTCCGCCGCCGAGATGTACTCGTCGACCACCGACTGCGCGCCGTTGACGAAGTCGCCGAACTGCGCCTCCCACATCACGAGCGCGTCGGGGCGGGCCAGCGAGTAGCCGTACTCGAAGCCCATGACCGCGTACTCGGAGAGGAGGGAGTCGTAGACGTTGTAGCGCGCCTGCTCCTCGGAGAGGTACTGGAGCGGGGTGTAGTCCTCGCCCGTCTGACGGTCGATGAGGACCGCGTGGCGCTGGCCGAACGTGCCGCGGCGGGAGTCCTGGCCGGAGAGGCGCACCGGGGTGCCCTCAAGCAGCAGGGAGCCGATCGCCAGCGTCTCGCCCATGCCCCAGTCGATCGTCCCGTCCTCGACCATCGTCGCCCGGCGCTGCAGCTGGGGCAGCAGGCGCGGGTGGACGTGGAAGGTGTCCGGGATGTTGACCTGGGACTCGGCGATCCGCTTCACGACCTCCGAGGAGATCGCCGTGGAGACCGCGACCGGGAACTCCGCCTGCGGGTCCGACATCGGGACGGCGCCCGGCTGGGCGGTCGCCTCGCGGACCTCGGTGAAGACCTTCTCCAGCTGGCCCTGGTAGTCCTGGAGAGCCTGTTCGGCTTCCTCAAGGGTGATGTCGCCGCGACCGATCAGCGACTCGGTGTACAGCTTGCGCACCGAGCGCTTCTTGTCGATCAGGTCGTACATCAGGGGCTGGGTGAAGGCCGGGTTGTCCGACTCGTTGTGACCGCGGCGGCGGTAGCAGATGAGGTCGATCACCACGTCCTTGTTGAACGCCTGACGGAACTCGAAGGCCAGCCGCGCGACGCGGACCACGGCCTCCGGGTCGTCGCCGTTCACGTGGAAGATCGGGGCCTCGATCATGCGGGCCACGTCCGTGGCGTACATCGAGGAACGCGACGACTCGGGAGCCGCCGTGAAGCCGACCTGGTTGTTGATGACGATGTGGATCGTGCCGCCGGTGCGGTAGCCGCGGAGCTGCGACATGTTGAGCGTTTCCGCCACCACGCCCTGGCCCGCGAAGGCCGCGTCACCGTGCAGGGCGAGGGGCAGGACCGTGAAGTCCGTGCCGCCCTTGTTGATGATGTCCTGGCGGGCGCGGACGATGCCCTCGATGATCGGGTCGACCGTCTCCAGGTGGGACGGGTTCGCCGCGAGGGTGACCTTGATCTGCTCGCCGTCCAGGCCGGTGAAGGTGCCCTGGGCGCCCAGGTGGTACTTCACGTCGCCGGAGCCGTGCATCGACTTCGGGTCGAGGTTGCCCTCGAACTCGCGGAAGATCTGGGCGTACGACTTGCCGACGATGTTCGCGAGCACGTTCAGGCGGCCGCGGTGGGCCATGCCGATGACGACCTCGTCGAGGCGCGACTCGGCCGCGCTGTCGATGACCGCGTCGAGCAGCGGGATGACCGACTCGCCGCCCTCAAGGGAGAAGCGCTTCTGACCGACGTACTTCGTCTGCAGGAAGGTCTCGAAGGCCTCCGCCGCGTTCAGGCGGCGCAGGATGCGCAGCTGCTCCTCGCGCTCCGGCTTGGAGTGCGAGCGCTCGATGCGGTCCTGGATCCACTTGCGCTGCTTCGGGTCCTGGATGTGCATGAACTCGATGCCGGTGGTGCGGCAGTAGGAGTCGCGCAGCACGCCGAGGATGTCGCGCAGCTTCATCAGGGACTTGCCGGCGAAGCCGCCGACCGCGAACTCCCGCTCCAGGTCCCACAGGGTGAGGCCGTGCTCGGTGATGTCCAGGTCGGGGTGCTTGCGCTGGCGGTACTCCAGCGGGTCGGTGTCGGCCATGACGTGGCCGCGGACCCGGTAGGAGTGGATCAGCTCGAAGACGCGGGCGGCCTTCGTCACGTCGTTGTCGTGCGACGCGTCGATGTCCTTGAGCCAGCGGACCGGCTCGTACGGGATGCGCAGCGCCTCGAAGATCTCGTCGTAGAAGCCGCTCTCGCCGAGCAGGAGGTTCGCGACGATCCGCAGGAACTCGCCGGAGGCGGCGCCCTGGATGACCCGGTGGTCGTAGGTCGACGTGAGCGTCATGACCTTCGAGATGCCGAGCTTGTTGAGGGTGTCCTGGCTCGTGCCCTGGAACTCGGCCGGGTAGTCCATGGAGCCGACGCCCATGATGACCGACTGACCGGGCATCAGGCGGGGGACCGAGTGGACGGTGCCGAGGCCGCCGGGGTTGGTCAACGACACGGTGACGCCCGTGAAGTCATCCATCGTCAGCTTGCCGTCGCGGGCGCGGCGGACGATGTCCTCGTAGGCCTGCCAGAACTCGAAGAAGTTCAGCGTCTCGGCCTTCTTGATGCCGGCGACGACGAGCTGGCGGTCGCCGTTGGGCTTCACCAGGTCGATGGCGAGACCGAAGTTGACGTGCTCCGGCTTGACCAGGGTCGGCTTGCCGTCCTTCTCCTGGAAGGAGTAGTTCATCGACGGCATGGCCTTGATGGCCTGCACCATCGCGTAGCCGATGAGGTGGGTGAAGGAGATCTTCCCGCCCCGGGCACGCTTCAGGTGGTTGTTGATGACGATGCGGTTGTCGAAGAGCAGCTTGACCGGGACCGCGCGCACCGACGTGGCGGTGGGGACCTCGATCGACGCGTTCATGTTCTTCGCGACCGCGGCGGCGGGACCGCGCAGCGTGACGAACTCCGGGCCACCGACGGCCTCGGCCGCGGGCTCCGCCTTCTTCGGCTGAGCGGCCGGGGCCGCCGCCTTCGCAGGCGCGGGCGCCGGAGCCGGGGCTACGGCCTTCGCCGGCGCCGGAGCCGCGGCTGCGGGCGCCGGCGCGGGGACCGCCGGAGCGGCGGGCGCGGCGGGCGCAGCAGGAGCGGCCGGAGCCGGAGCCTGGGCGGCGGGCGCCGCCGGGGCCGGGGTGGTTCCTACGGCCCCCGCGGCCGCAGTACCCGCCGAAGTCGAGGTCGGGGCGGCAGCCGCGCCCGGCTTGTAGTCGGCGAAGAAGTCCCACCAGGCTCGGTCTACCGAGTTCGGATCCTGGAGGTACTGCTGATAGATCTCGTCGACGAGCCACTCGTTGGGCCCGAACGCCGCCGCGGGATTCTTACCCGCGGCTTGGTCGGACTCGGTCGAGATGGTCGAGTTACTGGGGGACTGTGACGACACGGCGGCAACCGCCCTCTTCCGCTTCACAAGGTGATGGACAGCGGGAATTAAGGCTACGCCCCCATGACCGCCAAGGTCAGGTCGGGCCGGTCCATCGTCGTGTAAGTCACATCGGAAAGTGTGTTTCGAGCGCCGAAATGGCGGGAAACAAGCGTGGTTCCGCTGTGGAAGGGACGCGTCGATGCGGGCCGGACGCGCCGATGGCGCGGGCCTGTGCCTGATCACACGTGTCCGTCAGCGCGGACCGTCGTGGATCTTGGGGCTCCGGTTCGAACTTTACGTCAACTTGGCACGGAAGACAGTCCCGGGAGGGTGACGATGATCCGGCAGCCACGGTCGGATTCGGCCACACCGATCCGGCCGCCGTGCAGATCCACCGCCCAGCGGGCGATCGCCAGCCCGAGGCCCGTACCGCCGTCGCTGCCCGGTCCGTGCGGCGAGCTGACCGCTCCCCGGTTGAACCGCTCGAAGATGTGCGCCCACTGCGCCTTGGGGATGCCGGGCCCCTCGTCCAGGACCTCCAGCTCCAGCGACTCCGGCCGCGCTCCGCGCCGGGCCTTCACCGTCACCCGGCCGTGCGCGGGGCTGTGCTTGACCGCGTTGTCGATCAGGTTGGCGACGACCTGGTGGATGCGCTCCGGGTCGGCGAGCGCGGTCAGCTCCGGCGGGGACACGTCCAGGTGCAGATGGACGTCCGTCCGCGTGTGACTCCCCGAGCCCGACGCGATGCCCGCGCGCGCGGAGGCGACCATGTTGGCCTCCTTGAGCACGCCCGAGAGATACGGCCACACCTCGAACCGGCGCGTCTTCAGCGGTACGACGCCGTTGTCCAGCCGGGAGAGATCGAGCAGCGTCTCGACGAGACGTCCCAAGCGCTCCGTCTGCTTCAACGCCGTCCGCATGGTCTCCGGATCGGCGGCCGAGACGCCGTCGACGACGTTCTCCAGTACGGCGCGCAGGCCCGCGATGGGGGTGCGCAGCTCGTGCGAGACGTTCGCGACGAGTTCCTTGCGCTGGCGCTCCTGCGCCTCCAGCTCGTCGGCCATGACGTTGATCGTCCCGGCCAGGTCGCCCAGTTCGTCACGGCGGTTCTCGCGCACCCGGCGCGTGTAGTCGCCGCGCGAGATCGACCGGGCCACCGTGTTCATCTCGTCCAGCGGCGCGGTGAGCGAATGGGCCACGAACTGCGTTATCAGCAGTGTGGCGATCATCGAGAAGACCGTGATGAAGCGCAGCTCCGTCGCCGTGCGCATGGCGATCATCATCAGCCCGGTGGTGATGAGCACCGCGATGACGACCAGCGCGCCCAGCTTGGTCTTGATCGAGAACGGGCGTACGCCGCCCCAGGGCTCCCCGGGGCTCCTCCGTGACGTCGGCCCGTCGCTCATGGCGTCGGGGTCTCCAGTGCGTAACCGACGCCGTGCACCGTGCGGATCCGCTCGGCGCCGATCTTCCGGCGCAGCGCCTTGATGTGGCTGTCGACGGTCCGGGTGCCGGAGGCGTCCGCCCAGTCCCACACCTCGGCGAGCAGCTGCTCACGCGAGAGCACGGCACGCGGGGTGTTCGCCAGGCACACCAGCAGGTCGAACTCGGTGGGCGTGAGATGCACGTCCTCGCTGCGCACCCGTACCCGGCGCTGCGCGTGGTCGATCTCCAGCTCGCCGAGGCGCAGGATGCCCGAGCGCGGGGTGGACGCGGCCACCACGGCACGCTCCACCCGGCGCAGCAGGACGTGCACGCGCGCCGCCAGCTCCCGCATCGAGAACGGCTTGGTCATGTAGTCGTCGGCGCCGACCCCGAGCCCGACCAGCATGTCGGTCTCGTCGTCGCGCGCGGTGAGCATCAGCACCGGCACCGGGCGGGCGGCCTGCACACGACGGCAGACCTCCAGCCCGTCGAAGCCGGGCAGCATGATGTCGAGGATCAGCAGATCGGGCTGCCAGGCCTCGGCGGTGTCGACGGCCGAAGGCCCGTCGCCCGCGGTCTGCACGAGAAATCCCTCGGCGCGCAGACGGGCCGCGATGGCGTCGACGATCGTCGGATCGTCCTCGACCACGAGCACCCGGCGCTGCGCGCCCGGCGTGGCCGTGGCCGTACCGTTGTGGGAGGTGTGTGTCTGCTCCATCGCCCGCCCCTGAAGTGTGCTTTCCGGAACCAGTGGGGTGATCCCATGACTGCGCTTGACGCTTGAATGATCGGCGCCAGGGAAGCAGAGTACGGGGAGTGACGTCGCCTTTGCTATCCAGGTCGTACGGCGAGATGCACGACGTCGGGAACTCCTCGGGCAACCGGGATCTCTTCGGTACGCACCTGTTGGAACCCGGCATTCCATAAGGTTCGCTCAAATTCCGGAGAGGGCTGCGCCGACCATACGGCGAGTACCCCGCCAGGCCTCAACACCCTTGCGCAGCTTGCCAGTCCGGCCTGCGAGTAGAGGTTGTCGTTGCTGTCGGTGACGGTCCAGCCGGGGCCGTTGTCGATGTCGAGGCAGAGCGCGTCGAAAGTGGCGCAAGTCTCATTGACGAATGCGACTAGGTCCGTTTTCACAATTTCGGTGCGCGGGTCGGCGAGAGCGGCCGCGGAGAGCGCGGACAAGGGCCCCGATCGGTGCCATTCGACGATCGCGGGCTCCCGTTCGACGACGGTGATCCGGCCCCAGCGCGGGTCGGCGGCGGCATGCGCGAGCGAGAACCCGACACCGAGTCCGCCGATCAACACGTCCGGCAGTACGGCGGGTTCGGGGCGCGAGTCGAGGGCATCGCGTGCGGCGTCGACCAGGAGCCGCTCCGACCGCCCGTCCGAGGTGTCCATCAGGAAGCACCCGTTGGCGATGATCTGGAGCAACTCCCCGTGCCGGCGCAGCACCACCTCGCCGTAGGGGCCCTCGCGACGGTCCAGGACGACAGGGGTGTCGTACGCGGAGGTGTTGTCGTACGCGGCGGTGTCGTACGCGGTGGTCATGCGATCCATCCTGGCAGTTTCACCGGATCGTGCGGCCGAATTAACCCAGGGCGAACACGTCCGGGTGCAAGGTACCTGCGGACGCGCAGGAAGGCTTTCAGGTTGCTGTGAATCGGCCCTCGCGTGGCGTCGGTCATAGACAGGGGCAGGTGGGACGGCGAAGGGTGGGGTGTGAACCGGAAGGAGCGCCTCACCGTGGAACGGATCGCGACGGCCGACACCCAGGCCTCCGCCACGCCTCAGGGCGGGCCCCTGGCCGATGAGTCCGGGTCGTTCGCGCCCCTGGATTCCGGGCTGTTGGACGCGATGCCGAGACAGCGGGAAGTGCTGGACGGGGCTGGGGAGTTGAGGTCCGCCACTCCGACCCCGGCGGCGGTGTCCGTCTCGGCGTCCACCCCTGCCGTCCCCGGAGAATCGCGCGTCCTGCTCGCACTCCGCGGCCTCCACCCCTGGCGGCTGCTGCCCACGCCCACCGGGACGCCGTTCACCTTCTGTTACGGGTTGCTGCTCGTCGTGACGTCACTCGTGGCGCAGTACGCCGATCCGACCTTCGTGAACCAACTCCACCAGGCGTCCAGCACCGACGTCACCCACCTCCTCCGCGACCCGTTCCTCGTGCTGGTCGCCAGCGCGCTGTGGATCGTGGGCGGGATGGTGTCGCCGTACGCGTTCCTGTTCCTGCTGGTGCTGACCGCGCTGGAACGCCGGATCGGCGGGGTACGGGCGGCCGGTGTCTTCCTGTTCGGGCACATAGTGGCCACGCTGGCGACCGAAGGCACCGTGGGAATCGCGGTGTTGGTGGGCCACCTCCCCGACAGCTCCCTCCACCGCCTCGACTACGGCATCAGCTTCGGCGTGGCGACGAGCATAGGAGCGCTGGCCGGCCTCCTCCGACCGTGGCTCGGCCTCCCGCTGATCACCCTGTTCGGCTGGTCGCTGGTCACGGACCTGATCGCGTTCACCGACCCCATGACGAACTGGGGCCACCTGATCTCGCTGACGATAGGCGTCGCGACGTGGCCGTTGATACGGCGGTGGGCGCGGGCGGCACGGGTGAATCGAGCGGTAGGGGTGGCTGGGGCGGCCCGGGTTGAGGTCGCGGGGGTCTAACTCCCCGCTTGCGTGACCGCGTTCAGCTTCTTCTCCGGTCCCGGGATGCCAAGTCGGCGCTCTTACTGGTCGGTTGCTCCGGTGACCACACGTACGGCGTGGTCGTCGTGATCGCCCGGAACCCCAGTCGGCGCAGGATCGGTGCGCTGTCCTCCGAGGCGTCCACCTGCAGATACCGCACTCCCCGGGCGACGGCGAGAGCGGCTCGGGTGGCCACGAGGGCGCGGTAGATGCCCTTGCCGCGCCACTCGGCGCGGGTCGAGCCGCCCAGCATGTTGGCGAACTCCGTCCCCGGCCGGAAGGCGAGCCAGGCCGCGGAGACCATCTCGCCCTCCGCCTCGACGGCGTAGACGGCCATCTCGTCCGGAGCGGCGGCGATCCGGCCGAGCAGGTCGGTGGCCAGCCAGTTCAGGTCCATGTCCCAGACGGCCGACTGCAGGGCGCCGATCCGCCGCAGGTCCGCCACGGCGCTGACCCGGCGGATCGTGACCCCGTCCGGCAGCACGGGCTCTCCTACGGCCATCTCCTCGGCCAGCCCGATCAGCACGGTCTCCTGTTCCTCGGGCACGAACCCCGCCGCGCGCAGCCGGTCGGTGAGGTCGGCGGGTACGTCGTGGGAGCGGGTCTTCCACTCCACGCTCTCTCCGCGCGCGGCGAAGAAGTCCCGCTGCCGGACGATCAGTTCGTCCAGTTCCTGTCCCTGTACGCCCAGGTCATGCGGCCCGCTCACGAACCCCCGGAACTGGCCGACGATCCGTAGCAGCGGCCCGTCCTTCTCGTACGTCACTCCGACGGGCGGGATGGGTGGGGTGCCGCGCATCTGGTTGTCGTAGGCGGAGAGGAGGGGCTGGGTCTCGGTTTCCGGTTCTGTCACGGGGTGACGGTACGGGGGGTGGTGGTCTTGATGTGCCTTAGGAGGGCGGTGAGTTGGGGGTGGTCGGTGTGGAGTACGACGGTGGGGGCGTCGCTCTCGCGGAGGGCGAGGGTGTCTTGGTCGGTGGCGAGTTCGACGCAGTTCGTGCCGTCTCCGGACCCCGAGTAGGACGACTTCTGCCAGACGATCTCGGACATGTCCCCTCCTTGTCTTCAGTTGCTCTGCGCGAGGGTTCGGATGAACTCCCTCGACTCCTTCACCGGAAGCGCGGCCTTCGTGATGCACTCCATCAGCACACGGTAGTTCGACAGTTGAGTGTGCGCATCGAGGAATTCCGAGCTGCTCGCGGTGTCGATCTGCACCGTGTCGAGCTGCGGAACAGGTCCTGACGCGTACATCGCGGTCAGCCCCGGCAGCGGAAAGCCCCCGGCGCTGAAGGGGATGACGCGAACGGTGATGTTGCGGCGCTGCGAGGACTCGATGAGGACGTTGAGCTGCGTGCGCATGATGTCTGGAGTGCCGAACCGCAGTCGTAGAGCCGCCTCGTGGATGACGAACGTGCAGGCAGGCGGATCCTCGCGGTCCAGGATGTCGCGGCGCCTCAGGCGGTGCGAGAGCCGGCGCCGCACCTCCGCCGAGGGCCACGCGGGCACCGTCTCGGTGATGACGGCGCGGGCGTAGTCCTCGGTCTGGAGCAGGCCGGGCACATGCATGGCCACGAAGACGCGCAGGCTGGTCGCGTGGAACTCCAACTCGGCGAGGTCAAGTCCGCCGCTCGCGATGTGGCCCCGGTACTCCTCCCACCAACCGCGGTTCCTTTCCCCTGCCATCGCGGCCAGGGCTTCCACGTACGCCGTGTTGGGACAGGAGTAGTGGGCGGCAAGCGTATGCACGCGGTCCGGACTGATCCCGAAGCGCGCCAACTCGGTGTTCGTGATGTGAGAACGGTTCGTTCCCATGAGGTCGGCGGCCTCCTGGATCGACATCCCGGAGTCCTCGCGCATGCGGCGCAGTTCGGTGCCCAGTCGCCGCTGCCGTTCCGTGCTGAAGCTCCGAGTGGCCATGGCTGCCCTCCTGTTGGTCGCGGTGCGGTCCGTTCACCCGATCGAGTTAAGGGGATTCCAGTATCGCCATTGTGGTGGCACTTGTTATCTCCTGGGCTCTACGGTGAGTAGCGAACCGGTTACACCGTACCGGTCAACTTCCTCGCGCCCTGGGAGAGTTGCCATGGATGAACGCCTGCCCGAGCCGCCCGCCGAGTGGGAGTACACGCTGCATGTCCCCCACGATCCGCTCGCTCCCGGCATCGCTCGTGCCGCCGTCGGGCTCGTCCTGGACCGGCACGGACTCCCGGAACTCGTCGACACCGCCGTCCTGCTGACCTCCGAACTGCTCTCGAACTCCTGCCGCTACGCGCCGGGCCCGGCCTCCGTGTGCCTCAAGTGGGCGGACAAGCGGCTCCGCGGCAGCGTGTGGGACACCGGGCCGGTGCTGCCGCGCCCCGCCGACTGTCCCGGGCCGGAGTCCGACGGGGGCCGCGGGCTAGCCCTCGTGGAACTGTGCGCCGACGCCTGGGGGAGCTTCGGGATGGGGCCCGCCCAGGGCAAGGTCGTGTGGTTCGAGCTGCTGCGGGACTCGCTGCGCCCTGTGACGGCGTGACGGTGATCGTGCTCCCGGACGCAAGGGAACCCCTTCGCCAGAAATGTGACACGTGAGCCCCGAGTGTCACATTTCCGCGCCCCACCCTCCCCGAGTGCAGGGAAGACCGTGCTGTGAATCCGCGTTGACCTGGGGCGAGGCGGCCGGGAGATGTCTGATCGCTCACGGCGAACACGAGGTGGGGAACAATCGAAGACGCCCAAGCATTGAGTCGGCATAGCTCAACTTGACTGCCTAAGGGGAGATCATGGCTTCGACGTCCACACCGCTCACCCTGCCCGTGCTGCCGCTCGACGACGAGGTCGTGCTGCCCGGAATGGTGGTTCCGCTGGACCTGAACGACACCGATGTACGCGCCGCCGTGGAGGCCGCACAGGCCGCCGCGCGGTCCGAGCCCGGAAAGCCCAAGGTCCTGCTGGTGCCACGGATCGACGGGACCTACGCGAGCACGGGTGTGCTCGGCACCATCGAGCAGGTCGGCCGGCTGGCCGACGGCGACCCGGGTGCGCTGATCCGCGGCCGTAGCCGCGTGAAGATCGGGGCCGGGACCACCGGGCCCGGTGCCGCGCTCTGGGTCGAGGGCACCGCGCTCGACGAGAGCCTGCCCGAACCCTTGCCCGGCTCCGTTTCCGAGCTGGTGAAGGAATACAAGGCGCTGGCCACCGCCTGGCTGCGCAAGCGCGGGGCCTGGCAGGTCGTCGACCGCGTGCAGGCCATTGATGATGTGTCCACGCTTGCCGACAACTCCGGGTACTCGCCCTTCCTCACCACTGAACAGAAGATCGAGCTGCTGGAGACCGCCGATCCGGTGGCCCGGCTGAAGCTCGCCACCCAGCACCTGCGCGACCACCTCGCCGAGCAGGACGTTGCCGAGACCATCGCCAAGGACGTGCAGGAAGGCGTCGACAAGCAGCAGCGTGAGTTCCTGCTGCGGCGCCAGCTCGAAGCCGTCCGCAAGGAGCTGCGCGAGCTCAACGGTGACTCGGCCGAGGGCGAAGAGTCCGATGACTACCGGGCCCGTGTCGAGGCCGCCGATCTTCCCGAGAAGGTCCGCGAGGCCGCGCTCAAGGAGGTCGAGAAGCTGGAGCGGTCCTCCGACCAGTCGCCCGAGGGGTCGTGGATCCGCACCTGGCTGGACACCGTTCTTGAACTGCCTTGGAACGAAAGGACCCAGGACGAGTACGACATCCAGGGCGCCAAGGCGATCCTCGACGCCGAGCACGCCGGTCTGAACGACGTGAAGGAGCGCATCACCGAGTACCTGGCCGTGCGCAAGCGGCGCGCGGCGCGGGGGCTGGGTGTTGTCGGAGGCAGGCGCGGTGGTGCCGTGCTCGCGCTCGTCGGTCCGCCCGGTGTCGGCAAGACCTCGCTCGGTGAGTCCGTCGCGCACGCGATGGGGCGGAAGTTCGTCCGGGTCGCGCTGGGCGGGGTTCGGGACGAGGCCGAGATCCGCGGTCACCGGCGTACGTACGTCGGCGCGCTGCCCGGTCGTATCGTCCGGGCCATCAAGGAGGCCGGGTCCATGAACCCGGTGGTCCTGCTCGACGAGATCGACAAGGTGGGGTCCGACTACCGGGGCGACCCGGCGGCGGCGCTCCTCGAAGTGCTCGACCCCGCGCAGAACCACACCTTCCGCGACCACTACCTGGAGGTCGAACTCGACCTGAGCGATGTGGTGTTCCTCGCGACGGCCAACGTGCTCGAAGCCATCCCGGAGGCACTGCTCGACCGTATGGAACTGGTACGGCTGGACGGTTACACCGAGGACGAGAAGGTCGTCATCGCCCGTGACCACCTGCTCCCGCGCCAGCTGGAGCGGGCGGGGCTCAAGGACGACGAGGTCGTCATCGACGAGAGCGCGCTGCGCAAGCTCGCCGGTGAGTACACCCGTGAGGCGGGTGTCCGCACCCTGGAGCGGTCCGTCGCCCGGCTGCTGCGCAAGATCGCGGCCCAGCACGAACTGGGCCAGCGCGAGCTGCCGTTCACGGTGACCGACGCCGACCTGCGCGCTCTGATCGGACGGCCGCACCACGTGCCCGAGTCCGCCCAGGACCCGGCCGAGCGCCGCACGGCCGTACCCGGTGTCGCCACCGGCCTCGCGGTCACCGGCGCGGGCGGTGACGTCCTCTACGTCGAGGCGTCGCTGGCCGACCCGGAGACGGGCGCGGCGGGCCTGACCCTGACCGGTCAGCTCGGTGACGTGATGAAGGAGAGCGCGCAGATCGCCCTGTCCTTCCTCCGCTCGCACGGCGCCGAACTGGAGCTGCCGGTGGGCGACCTGAAGGACCGGGGCGTGCACATCCACTTCCCGGCGGGTTCGGTGCCGAAGGACGGCCCGAGCGCGGGTGTCACGATGACGACGGCCCTGGCGTCGCTGCTCAGCGGCCGTCTGGTCCGCACGGACGTGGCGATGACGGGTGAGGTCTCCCTGACCGGTCGGGTCCTCCCGATCGGCGGCGTGAAGCAGAAGCTGCTCGCCGCGCACCAGGCCGGGGTCACCACCGTGATCATCCCGAAGCGCAACGAGCCCGACCTGGACGACGTTCCGGCCGAGGTCCTGGACAAGCTCGACGTCCACGCGGTGACGGACGTCCGCCAGGTCCTGGAGCTGGCGCTGGCGCCGGCCACGAACGGCGCGACGTCGGAGGTTCCGGTGGCGGCGTGACGGACGCGACCGGTAGATGAAGGCCCGGGTCCCCTTTCGCGAGGGGGCCCGGGCCTTTGTCGCACGTCTGTGTCCTGGGAAGGGGGTCCGGACGACGCCGTCGGTCCGGGCCTGCGAAATACTGGCGGAGCTGCGGCGATGACGGTGTTTGGCGGAAACTTTCACGATCGGGAAAGCGGACCAATGGGTGCTGACGTGCACAAGGGCGAGGACAGGAACGGCGGCGGGCTTCCCGCGGACGGCGGCGGCCTCTCCGGAGACGGCGGCGCGCTGCCCGTGGGGCCCGACGGGCTCGCCGTCGACCACGAATACCTGTCCCTGGAGCGCGAGTTGACGTTCCTCTTCCGCCGGGCCCGGGCCAACCAGGGCGAGATGGCCCGCGAGGTCCACCCCGACCTGGAGTCCGCCGCGTACGGCCTGCTGGTCCGGCTGGACGAGTACGGGAGGCAGCGCGCCACGGAGCTGGCCGCCTACATCGGCGTCGGCAAGGCCACGATGTCCCGCCAGCTGCGCGCCCTGGAGGACCTGGGCCTGATCGCCCGCGAGCCCGACCCGGCGGACGGCCGCGCCTGGCTGGTCGACCTCACCGACGAGGGCCGCCGCCGGGTCGCCCACGTCCGCGAGGCCCGGCGGGCGCGCTACGTCAGCCAGCTCTCCCACTGGGACCGCCACGAGGTCGCCGAACTGGCCCGCCTGATCCACCAGTTGAACGGCGTCATGGAGAAGTGACACCGGCGTAGGGGCAGTTCACGGTTCGGCGTGCACGGGAGCCGTGACACCGGCGTAGCGGCCGGTCACAGCTCGACGTACACGACCGTCGCGTCGTCGTGCGTCTTGCTCCGCCGCAGATACGTCCGTTCCTCCGCGTCGGCCCGCTCCAGCGCCCGCACCCGGGTCACCAACTCCGGTGCCCCTTCCTTCCGTACGAGGGCGAAGCAGTCCGCCCAGTCGCCCTGGCCGAACTTCTCCACCCACCGCGTCGCCCCGTCCGTGAGGGCGGTGAGGGCCCGGACGTCGGTGCGGGGGAGTGACCCCGTCACCGCGCGGGCCGCGACCGAGGGATCGGCGGCGGCCGTGAAGAAGCCGCCCTCCTTGTTACGGAGCGTGGTGTCGATCATGGCGTCCGTCGCGAGGGCGCTGCGGGGAAGGCGGGAGAGGCGGTCGTCCAGTACGGCGGTCACCTCGCCGGCCGGGGATTCGGCCAGCAGAGCGGAGTCCGAGAGGACCAGGTATTCGACCTCGTGGGGGGACCAGCGGGCCAGCACCACCGTTGTCTGCGGGGTGCGTGGGTGAGAAAGGTCACAGGTGGTGGCGTGGGCCTCAGCTGTTCGGAGGATCGCCCGGGAGAGAATCTCCGAGAGGGTCAGATCCCGGTAGGAAACGGTCAGTTCGGTCAGCGCGCCGCCCAGGCGCGCGGTGTACCAGGGGACCGAATGCAGACAGCCCGTCTCCCCTCTCGGGGGCGTCACACCGTCCAGGACGATCAGCGAACCGCCCTGTCCCGAGGCCGGAAGGCCGACGCTCGCGAAGTCCTCGTTGGGGCGGTCCGGGTCGCCCGGTTCCGACACAAGTTCCGTACGCATACGGCCAGTCTGCACGACCTCTTCACAGGCTCCGCAAAAGCTTGGCACTCATGGTCGAATGGGCGCAGTCGTGCAGGTCAGGCGCCTGGTTTGGGCTGTAATGGATCACTCCGGAAATGCGTGGCGGCGAATCCTGCCAAAGCCCGCCGCTCACGTCCAACCGGCACACGCCGCGCGGGCCTTGGACCGGCCGCCGGAACTTGCCCGCCAACTCCCGTCCGGGGTTCACTCCTTCGGGTGGCGGGCCGGACGATGCGCGGCCACTGCCTACCGGCACTGGGAGGGTCGCCGTACCGGGATGACGGAGCGTCACCCGGGCCCATGGGTATCACGAGTCAGGAATGCGAGCACCGGTGCAGAAGAAGCGGCCGCGGCGCACAGGCAAGCAGACGGCCCCTCAGGGGGGCGCCACCGGTGCCGCCGTGCCCGACCCCGCGGGCAGCGGGCGCCGTACCCACGTACGCAACCGGCTCATCATCGCCGTGGCTGTCGTGGCCGCCGCCATCGCCGCGGCCGGTGTCCCCTCCCTCATCACCGCCTCGGGCCGACTGAGCGACTCCCAGGACCTGGTGACCCTCGCCGGACAGACCCAGGACGCCCTGTCGCTGGCCCACTCCCTCGCCGACGAGCGGGACGCGGTCACCTCCTACATCGCCGCCGGACGCCCCAAGTCCCAGGCGCCCGACGAGGACCACAGCGCCCGCGTCGACCGCCAGGTCGAGGAACTCCGCGCCGACACCGACATCTCCGCCACGCTCCGCTCGGACCTCGACGACGTCGCCGCCGTACGACGGGCCGCGCTCACCGGCAAGAGCAGCGCGCTGGAGGCGCATGCCGCGTACTCCGGTGCCATCACCGAACTGCACCGGCTCGCCGAGCAGTTGGCGGAGAAGATGCCGCCGCGCGCCGGTTCCGGCGCCTACGCGCTCGCCGAACTCGACGCCGCCGTCCAGCAGGCCGCCGCCACCAGGGGACTGCTCCTCGCCGCCCTGAACGTGCCGTCGACCACCGAGACGGTCACCAGCGCCATCACGGGCCTCCCGGTCACCGAGACCACCTCGACCAAGGCCCAGACGAAGGAACGCGACGCCCTCAGCGCCGCCGCCCAGCAGGCCCGGCTGCGCTCCGACGCCGCCCTCGCCGACTTCCGCGACGGTGCGACGAAGGACGCCGTCGCGGGCTACGACTCCACGGTCACCGGGTCCGAGGTCAACTCCGCCGAGAAGTACCTCAGCTCCCTCACCGCCCAACCCACGCTGTCCGACGACCAGTTGGACACCAGCACGAAGAAGCTCGACGCGGCGCTCTCCGCCCGCGTCGACCTGATGCGCGGCGAGGAGTCCGCGCTCTACGTGGACCGCGGCAAGGACCTCGCCCAGCTCCGCGACGACGACGTCAAGGCGCTGGAACTCCGCGTCGCGATCCTCGGCGCCCTCATGCTGCTCGCCGTAGGCATCGCCACCGCGATGGCCCGCACCCTCACCCGCCCCCTCTCCGTCCTGCGCCGCGGCTCGACGCGGCTGGCCGAGGCGGAGGACCCGGGCGCCGAGGAGCCCATCAAGTTCACCGGCCGCAACGACGAGTTCGCCCAGGTCGTCCGCTCGGTCAACGCCCTGCACGCGCACGCCGCCGCCCTCCACGAGCGCATCGCCACCCTGGAGGCCGACCGCAAGCACCTGGTCGGCCAGCGCCAGAAGATGGCCGACGCCCGCGAGGAACTCCGCGCCGAAGTCACCGGCTCCGCCACCCAGCTGGAGCGCCTGCGCACCAGCATCGGCGGCACCTTCGTCAACCTCGCGCTGCGCACCCTGGGCCTCGTCGAGCGCCAACTCGCCGTCATCGAGGGCCTGGAGGAGCGCGAGCAGGACCCCGAGCGCCTCGCCACCCTCTTCAAACTCGACCACTTCGCCACGGTCATGCGCCGCCACAGCGAGAACCTCCTCGTCCTCGCCGGCACCGAACACGTCCAACAGCACGCGGGACCCGTCCCGTTGGTCGACGTGGTCCGCGCGGCGGTCAGCGAGATCGAGCGCTACGAACGCGTCCGCATCTCGGCGCTCCCCCCGCACGCGCACGTGGCGGGCTTCGCGGCCGACGACCTCAGCCACCTGCTGGCCGAACTGATGGAGAACGCCAGCTCGTTCTCCCCGCCGGACGCCCCCGTCGAGATCTCCGGCTGGCTCCTGGAGAACGGCGAGGTCATGCTCTCCGTCCAGGACGAGGGCATCGGCATGACCGACGACCGCATGGCCCGCCTCAACCTCCGCCTCACCGAGTTCGACCCGGAGTCCCCCTACGACCAGGAGGGCGAGGAGGGCCTGGGCCTCGGCCTGTACGTCGTCGCCCGCCTGGCCCACCGCCACGGCGTCCGCGTCCAGCTCCGCGACCAGAAGCAGGGCGGCATCGCGGCGGTCGTGGTCATCCCGAGCGCACTGCTGGCAGGGGCCCCCACCTCGGCGGTCCCGTCCTCCGCCACCCCGGCCCTCGGCGACACCCACTCCTACTCCCTCCCCGGCGCCACCGCAGAGGCCAACTCCAACGTCCTGCACGGCCGTTCGGACCACATGGACCCGTTGGTCGCCCTGGCGGAACAGGCGGTACGCGAGACCCCGTCGGCAACCCCCGCGGAATCCCCGGCGGAGATGACGATGGAGCTTCTGCTGCCGCTGACGGCGGAGGACCGAGCGGCCCCGTCGAGGGACGAACGGCTGGCCGCCGACGGCGAGTTCGCCCCACAGGGGCCACCCGCACCCGACAACGATGCCCGCACGGGCGGTGCGGGTGGGAACAAATTCACGGCTGACGGCGAAGCCGAAGCCGTAGAACACGAACGAGCCCAGGACGAGGACCCGGTAACGGACAAGGGCCTCCCCAAACGCACCCCCAAGATCACCCAACCCGCCCAAGCCCCGCGCCAGCGGACCGGCACCGTGGACGCCGACGCCCTACGCCGCAGACTGGGCGGCTTCCGCTCAGGAGCCTCCGCCGGCTACCGCGACGTAGAAGCGGAGATCGCCGAACAGACCGGCCAGAACCCGGTCCCGGCCCCGCGCAGCGCGACCGCACGATCCGAAGAACCCACGGGGGGCACCGTCGAGGAGGCAAGCAGTTGACCGCGCCCAGTACCTTCGGACTGAGCAGTGAAGCCCGCAACCTGCACTGGCTGCTGAGCAACCTCGTCGAGGAGGTGCCCGGCATCCAGTCGGTCGCGGTCGTCTCCTCCGACGGCCTGCTGCTCCTCTCCTCCGATCCGGGGAGGAACGCCGAGGCCAAGGAAGCCCTCGAAGCCAAGCGCACCGGCCCGCGAGGCTCCGCCGCGGACCTCGCCACCATCGTCTCCGGCATCGGCAGCCTCACCGTCGGCGCCGCGAAGCTGATGGACTCGGGACCGGTGAAGCACACCATGGTCGCGATGGAGGACGGCAGCCTCTTCGTGATGTCGATCAGCGACGGTTCGCTGCTCGGCGTGCACGGCTCCGCGGACTGCGACATGAGCGTCGTGGCGTACCACATGGCACTCTTCGTCGGCCGCGCCGGCCACGTGCTGACGCCCGAACTCCGCAGCGAGCTACGGAAATCCCTCGAAGACGCGACCTCGGGGAGTGCGCGATGAGCCGTACGCCCAACAAGCTCCCGGTGCGCGGCGGCGACCGCAAACCCGCCCGGGTACGCCCCTACTCGCTCACCGGCGGCCGTACCCGATTCGGCCATGTCCTCCTCGTGGAGACCTTCGTGGCGGCGCTCGAAGCCCCGGAGGAACGCAAGGAGTTGACGAACGGTTCCCTCAACACCCGGGTCATGCCGGAGATGCTGGCCATCGTCGAACTCTGCCGCCGTATGCGCACGGTGGCCGAGATCGCCGCGCTGCTGAAGATGCCGCTCGGCGTGGTCCGCGTGCTCCTGAGCGATCTCGCGGACCAGGGAAAGATCCGTGTGTACGGAACCGGAACCGCTCACGGTACGGGCCGTCCTGACCGCGCTCTGCTGGAAAAGGTGCTGAGTGGACTCCGTCGTCTCTGACGCCGCCGCCTACGGCGTCGCCCCGCTCCTCAAGGACGAGAAGCAACTCCTCGACGACGAGGAGCAGTTGCGGCCCTGGCAGAAGGACCGCACGCGCGCGCCCGTCGCCACGAAGATCGTGGTGGCCGGCGGCTTCGGCGTCGGCAAGACCACCATGGTCGGCGCCGTCTCCGAGATCCAGCCCCTCCAGACGGAGGCGCTGATGACCGAGGCCAGCGAGGAGACCGACGACCTCACGGGCACCCCGGACAAGATGACCACGACGGTCGCCATGGACTACGGCCGTCTCACGCTCGACGACGACCTGGTGCTCTACCTGTTCGGTACGCCGGGGCAGCAGCGGTTCTGGTTCATGTGGGACGACCTGGTGCGCGGCGCGATAGGGGCGGTCGTGCTGGCCGACACCCGCCGCCTGAAGGACTGTTTCCCCGCGCTGGACTACTTCGAGAGCTGCGGGCTGCCGTACGTCGTCGCTGTCAACCACTTCGTCGGCAGCGAGCGGTTCGAACCCGACGACGTGCGGGAGGCGTTGACGATCCCCGCGCACGTACCTGTCATGATCATGGATGCGCGGCGGCGGATTTCGGCCATCGAGACCCTGCTCGCGCTCGTCGCCCACGCGCTGGACGTCACCCCCGAGTAGTCCCCGAGCAGCAGTCCCCGAGCAGTCCTCGACCACGACCGGTCGCGACAAAGGAGCCAGCACCCGTATGCGGAAGATACTCGTCGTCGGAGCCGGCCAGTCCGGGCTCCAACTCGCCCTGGGACTCCAGTCGCACGGGTACGAGGTCACCCTGATGTCCAACCGGACGGCGGACGAGATCCGCTCCGGACGCGTCATGTCGACGCAGTGCATGTTCACCACGGCACTGCGGCACGAGCGCGATCTCCAGCTGAACTTCTGGGAGTCCCAGGCCCCGAAGATCGAAGGACTCGGCGTCTCGGTCGCCGCCCCCGGCTCGCACGACCCGGGGCCGACACAGCGCGCGATCGACTGGGTGGGCAAGCTCGACGGGTACGCGCAGTCGGTCGACCAGCGGGTCAAGATGGCCGGCTGGATGGAGACGTTCGCCCAGCGCGGCGGCCAACTGGTCATCCACGGCGCGGCAGTCGGCGACCTCGACTACTTCTCCCGTACGTACGACCTCGTCCTGGTCTCGGCGGGCAAGGGCGAGCTGGTCTCCATGTTCGCCCGCGACCCGGAGCGGTCCCCGTACACGGAGCCGCAGCGCGCCCTGGCCGTCTCCTACGTCCACGGTCTCGGACCGCGCCCGGAGCACCCGGAGTTCGACGCGGTCCGCTGCAACCTGGTGCCCGGCGTGGGCGAGTTGTTCGTGATGCCGACGCTCACCACGTCGGGCCGTGCGGACATCCTGTTCTGGGAGGGCATACCCGGCGGGCCGTTGGACGTCTTCAACGGCGTCAAGGACCCGGCTCAGCACCTCTCCCTGACCCTGGAACTCATGGAGAAGTTCACGCCGTGGGAGTACGAGCGGGCGCGGGGCGTCGAACTGACGGACGCGGGTGGGACGTTGGCCGGGCGGTACGCGCCCACCGTCCGTAACCCCGTCGGCCAACTGCCGGGCGGTGGGCTGGTGTTGGGTGTCGCGGATGTCGTCGTCGCGAACGACCCGATCACCGGGCAGGGGTCCAACTCCGCGTCCAAGTGCGCCGCTTCGTATCTCGCGTCGATTCTTGAGCGCGGGGAGAAGGAGTTCGACGGGGACTGGATGACGGCCACGTTCGAGCGGTACTGGGAGACTGCGCGGCACGTCACCAAGTGGACCAACGCGATGTTGGCTCCGCCGCCGGAGCATATTCTCAACCTCATCGGGGCGGCTGGGCAGTTGCAGCCGGTGGCGGATCGGTTCGCCAACGCGTTTGATGATCCGGCCGATTTTGAGAACTTCTTCTATGAGCCGGAGAAGACCGGGGCGTACCTGGCTTCTGTTGCCGGGGCCTAGTCGCCGTTGGGGTTGTGGGGAGTTGGCGGCTGCGAGTTCGTTGTGGCTGGGCGCGCCCACGCGGCGGAGCCGCACAATGTCTCAGCCCCGCGCCCCTTTAGGTGGGGAATCTGGACGTACTGCTCCGAGGATGGGGTAGGACGCCACGGGTGACACCTGGACCTTCTCGCCTGTGCGGGGGGCTTGCACCACCTGGCCCGCGCCCAAGTACAGCGCCACGTGTGTCGCCTCGGGGAAGTAGATGACCAGGTCGCCGGGGCGGAGTTCGTCGAGCGGGACTCTGGGCAGCTCGGCCCACTGCTCTTGGCTGGTCCTCGGGATTGGCGTCCCCGCGTAGCCCCAGGCCTCGGACGTCAGGCCCGAGCAGTCGTACGTCTTCGGGCCCTCCGCTCCCCACTCGTAGGGCTTGCCCACCTGCTGTACCGCGTAGCGCAACGCCCGGTCGCCCTCTCGGGAGGGTTCGCGGGAGTCGTCGCCCAGGGCGCCTGAAGTGACCAGTTTCTGCTGGGCCTTGTCGATGTCGGTCTTCTCGAAGGCGGCCAGCGCGGTGAGTTGGTCGGGGGTGAGGGACGTGAGGAGCTTCTCGACGTCGGCGAGGCGCTTGCGGACGTCGTCCTGGTCCTTCTTCTGGCGGGCGGCCAGGGTGAGTTGGGTGTCCAGGGCCTTGCGGGCCGCCCGGGCCAGGCCGTCGCTCTTCTTCTCGCTGCCGACCAAACGGCCCACCGTCTCGGCGCGCTCCCGCGCCAACTGGCCGATGACATGGCCCTCGTCGAGCGCGTGCTGGGGATCGTGGGCGAGGAGGAGGCGGACGTACGGGGAGATGGCCGTGCTGTTCTGGTACTGCTCGCGGGCCAGGCGGCCGGCGGCGCCTCGGCTGTCGTGCAGGGTGAGGCGGGCGCGGGAGAGTGCGGAGTCGAGGCGGTCGACCTCGGTGCGCTGCTTCTTCAGCTTCTCCTCGGTGGCGTTGTACGTCTCCGTGGCCTGTTCGGCGTCGCGGTAGAGGGTCTGAAGGTCCGTCAGCAGTTCAGCTACCGGGCGCTGTCCGGGGGCCTGTGGTTCGGGTACGGCCGCGGCGGGCAGCGGGGCGAGGACGGTGCCGGCCGCCACCGTTGCCGTACAGACCAGACGCAGAAGCCTTCCTGACACGTCATCACCTCCGGTGCGCGGCGGGCCTTCCGCCCCGCACCGTGAGCATCAGTCGGGGACGGCGGGTCCGCGCGCCGGGTGTGCGGTTCGGCGTAACCGCGTCACCCGTGGGTGTCGTCCGGCTTGCCGCCCGGCGTGGCGTCTGGCTTGGACCACGGCCACTTGAGTGCACCGCTTCGCTTCCCCTCCGGGTCGTATTCGTACTTCCAGCCCTTGGGGAGGCCGAGCCGTTTGCTGTGGGCGCGGGGGACGCGGCGGTACACGAGGACCGTGGGCGGGCCGCCGGCGTCGTCGGGGACCGGGATGCGGTAGGTCTTCGGCGGGGTGCCGGTGGGGCCGAGCAGGATGGGCAGGGAGCGACCGTCCATCGGGCCGCCCTCGAACGGGGTCTCTTCGCTCTTCACGCCACCAGTGTCAGCCATCCGCCGCGAGGCCCTGGACCAGCGCGGCCGTCTGCGGGTCCCGCCGCGCCGTCACCGACAGCACCGCCCCGAACTGCTCGACCAGCCAGTCCCGCAACTCGTCCAGCGGCGGCTGCTTGTCCTCGTCGAGCCAGATGAGCGACGCGGCTTCTACGGCGGTGATCCACATCCGTACGGTCATGCGGAGGCGGGGTCCGGGGTCGGCTACGCCGAGATGGCTGAGGATGTGCGTGGCCGCGGCCCTGCGGACGCCGTCCACGATGGCCGTAGTGCGAGAGGTCTCTACGACGCTGCCGCCCTGGAGGAGTGCGCTGAAACCGGCGTCGTGCTGGTCGACGAAGCCGAGGTAGCGGTCCAGGGCGCGGGCGAGGCGGGGGAGGAGCGGGCCCTCGCGGGGCTCGTCGAAGCACTGCTGGAGTTCGTCGGCGGCGGAGCGCAGGGCGGCTTCGTAGAGCTGCTGCTTGCCGCCAGGGAAGTACCGGTACACCAGGGGGCGCGAGACTCCGGCCGCCTCCGCCACGTCGTCCAGGGAGATCTCTTCGGGGGCGCGGTGCGCGAAGAGGCTGAGGGCGGCGTCGAGAAGCTGGCTGCGCCGCTCCTCGACGTTCAGGCGACGGTAGGCGGGCGCGGCTGGGGGCATGGGTGCAGGGTAGTCGGCGGCCGCGGGTGCGTCGTGGCTGGTCGCGCCCCGCGGCGGAGCCGCCGATGTCACAGCCCCGCGCCCCTAAAAGACACCGGCCGGCCCGTGTCTTTTAGGGGCGCGGGGAACTGCGCGACCAGCCCCCACCGGCCCGCACTGTGAAATCAAGCCAGCAGCCCGGACGCCTTCCACAGCCGCCGCCCCACACCCCGCAGCACACCAATGTCGTCGAGGAAGTCCGTCAGCTTCTTGGAACCGTTCTGCATGACTTCCCGCCGATGCCCACTCGCCCGCACCTGAGCCACCGCCTCCGCCCGATCAAGCCCCACGTTCGTGTACACCTCGGGATTGACGAAGGCGATCGAGAAGATACGCGCGAACTCCCCGGAGGTGACCCGCGTGAACTCCTGCGACCACCGAGGTGCGGTCACCATCTGCCGCCTCAACTCCTCCCGCGCGTAACGGACATGACGCGCCTCCTCGACGACGTGGATCCGAGTGACCCCCCGGACCAGCGTCTGCACCCGCTCATCCGGAAACGTCAACCGCTGCATCCAGTCGAGGACTTCCTCTCCAAGCAGCGTGGCCGTGAACGAACCAGGCGTGGTGGAGATGGTCTTGAAGAGCCGCCCCAGGTTCTGATGAGCCCGGCTCACCGGATACCAGGGGGTCTCGCCCCGCGATATCAGCCGCGCGAACATCTTCGAGTGCCGGCACTCGTCCTCGATCTCGGTCAGCGCGTAGCGCACATGCGCACTGGTCGCCGCCTTGTCGTAGATGTGCCGGACAAGCAGCTGCATCAGGATCAACTCGAACCAGATACCCAGCGAGGCGAGCGCGGCGGCCTCGTGCTGGGAGAGCAGGACGCGCTGCTCCTCGCCCATCCGTTTCCACAGCGGGGTGCCGTACAGGGACACCAACTCCGGCGGCCAGAACCACTTCCCGTCCTCGAAGGGCGCGTCCCAGTCCAGCTCCTTGTCGGGATCGAAGGAGTGCTTGGCGGACGACGCGAGCAACCGCTCGGCCACCTGCTCACGGTCCTTGAGCAGCCCGAGCGCGTCACGCAGCCCGTCGACCGCGTCGGCTTCGGTCATGGTCGTCATGGTTCTCCCACCTCGCGGATCAGCGTGTTACCCGGGGTCACATCCTCCGACGTCTTATGAGACTGCTTGTCAGCAAGCTCGTCAATCCCTTGGGCGGGACTTGTTGGTCCGCTAGACGGAACAGCCCAGCCCCTCCGGGATGTCCACCGGTGTCACCGACTTCACCGGCCCCGCCCCCTGTGCCGGGAACGACGTCCGCAACGTGAACGCGTACGGCGTCGGACCATGCGCCCGCAGATGCAGCAGCCGTTCCTCCGCCTCGGCCACCGTGGGGCGGTGGCCCGCCGGGACCCACCACAGGACCGCCATCGCCTCCCGCACCCGCTCGAACCACTCGCGGCGGCGGGCCAGCAACTCCCGGTGCCGGCCTTGGTACATGAACGCGGTGAGGGCGTCCGGGTCGCGCCACACCGACATGTTGATGATCAGCCAGTCGTCGCCGAGGACGGGGACGTCGGTCGCGTTGCCGGTGTCGGACTGGAGGCGCCAGACGAAGCCGTCGGCCGAGTCCGCGACGGCGTTCACCGGGTCGAGGGCGGCCACGAAGTCCCTCAACTCCGGGGAGTCCAGGGGGAATGAGAGTCTGCCGACGTTGGCCTGGGCGAGTTCGTACGCGGGTGTCCTTAAGGGGTTGGTCATGGCCGAACGGTAGGTCGGGGCGGGTGCCGCCCGATAGCCCCCGTCTCAGGAACCGAGCACCGCCTCCATCACCGCCTTCGCGATCGGTGCCGCGTCCCCGCCGCCGCTGATGTCGGACCGGTCCGCCGACGCGTCCTCCACCACCACCGCGACCGCCACCTTCGGCTCGATGTCCCGCTCGCCCTGCGCCCAGGACACGAACCAGGCATACGGCGTACCGGAGTTGCCGATGCCGTGCTGCGCGGTGCCGGTCTTGCCACCGACGGTCGCGCCGGGGATGGCCGCGTTGGTGCCGGTGCCTTCGGTGACCACGTCCTCCATGAGTTCCTTCATCTGTACGGCTGTTGCCGGGTGCATCGCCTGGCGGACGGGGCGGGAGCCCGGCGTCGACACCGTCTCGCCGCCCCGCCTTGTCGTCCGTTCCACCAGGTACGGCTCCCGCACCTGCCCGCCGTTCGCGACCGCCGCCGCGACCATCGCCATCTGCAACGGCGTGGCCCGCGTGTTGTACTGCCCGATCGACGACAGCGCCAACTGGGCCTTGTCCAGCGTCGTGTCGAAGGTGCTGGGGGAGACCGAGAAGGGGATCCGCGCGTCGGTGTCGTTGAAGCCGAAGGCCTCCGCCGTGGTGCTCATGTTCCGCACGCCGACATCCACCCCCAGCTTCGCGAACACCGTGTTGCACGACCACTTGAAGGCGGAGCGCAGGGGTGCGTCCGCGCAGCCGTCGCCCTCGTTCGTGAGGGTCGTCGACGTGCCGGGGAGGGTGTAAGGGTCGGGGGACTTGGTCGCCGCGTCCAGGTCCGTCACCACCCCCGCGTCGAGCGCCGCCGCCGCCGTGACCACCTTGAACGTCGAACCCGGCGGATAGGTCTGCCGTACCGCCCGGTTGAGCATCGGCTTGTTCGGGTCGGCGTTCAGGCGGGCCCAACTGCGGTTCGCGGAACGGCTGTTGCCCGACAGGGCGCCGGGGTCGTAGGACGGGGTGGAGACCAGTGCGAGGATGCGGCCGGTCGACGGTTCGATCGCGGCCACCGCGCCCGTGCGCGTGCCGAGTCCGGCGAACGCCGCCTGCTGTGCGGCCGGGTCGAGGGTGGTGACGACGTTGCCGCCGGGGTTCTGGGCGCGGGTCAGGTCGTTCCACAGGGGGAACGGCGAGAGCATCGAATCGGTGCCGGCGAGGATGCCGTCCTCGGAGTGCTCCAGGAACGTCGTGCCGTACTCCTGCGAGGCGAAGCCGGTGACCGGAGCGTACAACGGGCCGTTCCTGTACGTCCGTTCGTAGCGGAGCTGCTCGCCGGAGTCGCGGGAGCCGGTGATCGGCTTGCCGCCGACGAGGATGCCGCCGCGCGGCTGGTCGTAACGGGCGATGGTGTGGCGGCGGTTGGCGATGTTGTCGTCGTAGGAGCGGGACTGGAAGATCTGGATGCGGGTGGCGTTCACCAGCAGGGCGAGCAGGAGCAGGGTGCAGAAGGCCGCGGCGAGGCGGATGTGGCGGGTCATGGAGTCGGTCACGCGGCCACCTCGATGTCGTACTGGCCGCGGGACGAGTCGCTCAGCCGGATCAGCAGGGCCACGATCGCCCAGTTGGTGACGACCGAGGAGCCGCCCTGGGCGAGGAACGGCATCGCCATGCCGGTCAGCGGGATCAGGCCCGTCACCCCGCCCGCGATCACGAACACCTGGAGCGCGAGAATCGAGGCGAGCCCGACCGCGAGCAGCCGGCCGAAGGGGTCGCGGAGGGCCAGGCCCGCCCGGTAGCCGCGCTCCACGAGAAGGCCGTAGAGGATGAAGATCGCGGAGAGGCCGGCCAGGCCGAGTTCCTCGCCGGCCGTGGCCAGGATGAAGTCCGACTTGGCGGCGAAGCCGATCAGGATCGAGTGGCCGAGGCCGAGGCCCGTGCCGAGCATGCCGCCGGCCGCGAACGCGAAGAGGGACTGGGCGAGTTGGTTGGGGCCGTGGCCCGCGTCGATCGAGGCGAAGGGATGCAGCCAGTCCTGGACGCGGCTGTGGACGTGCGGTTCGAGCCGGCCGACCGCGACCGCGCCGAGGGCCGCGAGCAGCAGGCCGACCGCGATCCAGCCGGTGCGGCCGGTGGCGACGTAGAGGAGGGTCACGAACAGGCCGAAGAAGAGGAGTGAGGTGCCGAGGTCGCGTTCCAGGATCAGGACGCCCACGCTCAGCAGCCAGATCGCGACGATCGGGCCCAGCACGCGGCCGGTGGGGAGCTGGAGGCGCCAGACGCGGCGGCCCGCGTAGGCGAGCGCGTTGCGGTTGGCCGCGAGGTAGGCGGCGAAGAAGACGGCGAGGAGCACCTTCGCGAACTCGCCCGGCTGGATGGAGAATCCGCCGATCCGGATCCAGATCCGGGCCCCGTTCACGGCCGGGAAGAGGACCGGGAGGGTGAGGAGGGCGAGGGCGGCGGCCACGCACACGTAGGCGTAGCGCTGGAGGACGCGGTGGTCGCGCAGGGCCACGACTACGACGATGAAGAGGGTCACGCCCAGGGTGGACCACACGAGTTGGGTGGGCGCCGCGCGGTCGCCGGGGGTCTCCAGGTCGAGCCGGTAGATGAGGACGAGCCCGAGGCCGTTGAGGAGGACCCCGATGGGGAGGAGGAGCGGGTCGGCGTACGGGGCCCGCAGCCGTACCGCGATGTGCGCGAGCAGGGCGAGCACGCCGAGCCCGGCGCCGTAGCCGGCGGCGCCGGGCGGGACCGTGCCGTTCTTGGCGAGACCGACAGCGCAGTAGCCGTACACGGAGAGGAGTACGGCTACGACGATGAGGGTGAGTTCGATGCCACGGCGCCGGGGGAGGCGTACAGCGGGTGTGGGAAGGTCCGCTGTGACGGTGGTTCCGGCGTTGGTCATGTCCGGAACTTACCCAAATGGTGCGGGTTGTGTGCCTTGGGTGGTGCGTGTGTCTCGTCCGTCAGCACCAGCGGGGGGCGGGGCCGATGTTGTCGATGTAGCGCGCCGAGCCCCAGGCCCAGGTGCCGTCCGTGAGCAGGTACCAGAGCGGGTTGCCCTGGACGTTCGAGCCGCCGGTCTTGCAGAAGATCGAGACGTGCTCGCCGCGGTAGGCGTACCGGATGATCCTGCTGCCGCGGTCCGGGCGGGAACGCAGGGCGAGTTGGCCGGCCGTGACGACACCGCGGTAGAGGCGCGGGTTGTCGTGGTCGCCGTGGTCGCCCTGGTTGTCGTGGTCGCCGCGACCGCCGAAGTCCTCGTCGCCCTGCTGGTTCCACCCGCCGTCGTCCTGACGGCTGACGCCCGGGTCTTCGTCGCCCCACTCGTCGTCGGCCACGGCGGGCGCGACGGCGGCGGCGGTGACAAGCGCACCGGCGGCAACCGCTATGCCGATCCGGCGGAGGGAGAGGCTGAGGGACATGGGGGAACCTCCAGGGGTGGGGCGAACCTGACTATTCGCCACATTAGGAGGAGGGGAGGGGGCGCGCTCGTCACACTGGTCCACACGAGCGCGCTCCGAAGGGGCGCGGGGAACTGCGCGCTCAGCCCCCACCGGCCCGCAGCCGACGAACGACCGCTCTCAACGGAGCGTCAACGTCGCCAACGCCCCACCACCATCCCCGGCGTCCACATTGCCGAACTCCAGCCGAGCCCCCAAAACCTCCGCCTGCCCCAACGCGATGGTCAACCCGAGCCCATGCCCCGTCGCACCCCCCTCCGTCCGGAACCGCTGCGGCCCGTGCTCGACGAGGTACTCCGGATACCCGTCCCCGTGATCCCGCACAGCCACCACCGCCCCGTCGACGGTCACGACAACCGGCCCCCGCCCATGCCGGTGCGCGTTGGCGACGAGATTCCCCAGCACCCGCTCAAGCCGCCGCCGATCCGTCTCCACCCACTCGTCCCGCACGACGACGACCTCCGCGTCCGCCCCCGACGCCCGCACCACCCGCTCGGCCACCGCCCCCAACCGCTCGGCGTCCAACTCCACCTTCTCCCGCCGCGTATCGAGCCGGGAGATCTCCAGCAGGTCCTCCGTGAGCGTGCGCAACGCGGCGACCCGATCCCGCACCAGCTCGGTCGGCCGCCCCGGAGGCAACAACTCGGCCGCGGCGTGCAACCCGGTCAGCGGCGTCCGCAACTCGTGCGCCACGTCCGCCGTGAACCGCTGCTCGCTCAGCAGCTTCCCCTGCAACGACGAGGCCATCGTGTCGAGCGCGGCGGCCACCGCGGCGACCTCGTCCTGAGGCAGGGTCGCGTCCTTCGTACGGGGATCGTCGACCCGCGCGTCCAGGTCACCGGCGCTGATCCGCCGGGCGACCTGCGCCGTCCCGTGCAACCGCCGGGTCACCCGGGTCACCGCGAACGCGCCGACCAGCAGCGTGGCCCCGATCGCCAGCGCCGAGGACCAGACGATCGCCTGGTCGAGTCCGGCGATGGTGTCGGCGCCCTGCGAGTAGTCGACCGCGACGGCCAGCACGCGGTCGCCGGAGGCCGGTCCCGCCGCCCACATCGTCGGGTGCCCCCGGCGTTTGCCGACCATCGTGCCGCGCTCCCCGGCCGTCGCCAACTCCCTTAGCGGCAGGGGCATTTCCTCGGGATCGACGCCGGCGCCGTGCACGAGGGAGTCCCCGGCCTCGTACTGGCTCGTCGCCTCCTTCAGCCGCGACAGCGCGAGGTCGCGGGCCTGGCCCACGGTCCGGTCGGTCACCGAGACATGCACGAGTACGCCGAGCAGGGCGGCCAGCGCGCAGCACATCACGGTGATGAACACGGCCGCCTTGAAGGCGAGGGTCCCGGCCCACCGGGGCAGCGCGAGCCTCATCACGGGGTCGCCGAGGGGGACGTAGCCGAGGAGGACGTAGGAGAGGCGGGGGAACCGGGCGGTGCGGGGGTCGCGCGGCGGACTCCGTGCTTACGGCCGCCCGTGCGCAGGAACTCGTCGTGGGTCAGCAGCATCGCCTTCTGGTCCGCGTCCCAGGTCCACTGCACGCGGTACTCGTACCCCGCGAGCTCCGACGGCGAGCGGATGATCACCGAATGCCCGGCCAGTTCGACCCCGCTCACGGCATCGTCGTTGGCCATGACCTGCACGAGCCGGTGCTTCTCGACGGTGTAGACGCGCACGGCGGTCATCCTGGTCGGCAGCAGCCGGAACCCGAGCGTCAGGTCGTCGCGTCCGTCGCCGGTGAGGTCGCGGTAGTAGGGCTTGAGAACGGGACAAGCGCTACGGTCCCCGCCCTTCCCGCAGTCGCCGATCCGCTCGGCGGTCCCCCGATACGGCGCCTTGGACCCGTCGTAGTCACTCGGGTTCGCGGCGATCTCGGCGCGCACGACGGCGATCGGGTCCACCTTGTGGATGTCGTCGCCGGGGACGGTGATGCCCTTCACGGTCTCCGTGTCCGCCTCGTCGAAGTCGTAGGCGGGGGAGGCGGCGGGCGACAGATTCGGCCAGAGCTTGGCGGGGCTGGTCGCCGTCGGGGTCGCCCCAGCGGCCCGCAGCGCGCCGGTGTCGCCGCAGGCCACCGCGGTCGCGAGCAGCAGGGCGACGGCGGCGGTGGTGCGGGCGGCACGGGTGGCACGCGCGGGGCGACTGGGTGGCACTGCTCTCCTGCGGGGCGCGGGTGTGGGACCCGTACACCCTATTCGTAGGGAAGTCCTTTTTGTTCATATGTGCGGGTGGGTTGAGGGAACGATTACTCGGCTCCTCGCCTACTCGCCTACTCGGCCAGCTCCTCCAGCAGCCGGGCCGTGGACAGTCCGGTCCGCAGATACGCGACGAACAGTTCGTTGTGCAGCGCCCACGGGGACCGGCGGGACCGGATCAGCCGTATCGCCTCCTCCGTGGAGTACCCGCGGCGGACCAGCGCGTGGGCGACGACCAGGCCCGACCTGTTGTAACCGGAGTAGCAGCGGACGAGGACCTTCCGCCCCTCGTCCAGCGCGTCGCAGGCGGCGACGGCCAGCCGCATCACGCCGGCCAGCTGCGTCCCGTCGAGCGGCCCGTCGGGAATCGGCCACACATGGTGCTCGACGCCGGTGTCGGGCCCGTGCCCGGGCAGCCGTAGCAGCGTCTGTACGAGATCGAACTCGTCCCGCACCACCGCGAACTCCAACTGCCCCGACCGTCCCCGGAACTCGTGCCCGCCCATCCACAGACCGGGCGTGATCTCGCTCCACGGACTGTCCGGAGCGGGTACGTCGGGTTGCTTCCTGCGCGTCCGCAACGGCGCCTCCCCAAGCCCCAGCGACTGACCCAAAGGTAACCGGGTTCTTGCCCCTTGAGCACCCCGCCTGTTCCCATGGTCGAGGGGTGATGGTGCATGAGCGGACTGCGCGTGATACCGACCTGGCGTCATGGTCAGGAACGGCTGTACGTCTGTCACACCGACGGAAGGAACGTCGCCTGGTACGACAGGGAGGCGGCCAGGATCAACCTGCTGAGCGAGGACCGCAGAGAGGACGTCCTGCACGCCCTCGGTCCCTTCCTCACCGGCCCGGTCACAGTGGGCCCACCTCCGGTGCCGACCCCCGCGGAACTGGCCCGCCTGACCCTCCACCCCGACGACGACCTGGCCCCCAACCGCCCCGGCGAGGCCCTCCACGTGGCCCTCGACCGCGACCCGGGTCCCCCGCACCGCCTTCGCCCGGACCCCCGCCGCCGAGCCCTGACAGCGGAACAAGTGGTGGGCGAAGCCCTGGACGCCCTGGACGGCGCGGGCTGGCACGCCCTCCACTCCATCCCCCTCCCCGGCGGCGACCGTCTCCACCACCTGCTGATCGGACCCGGCGGCCTCTACGCCCTCCACACGCTCTACGCCCGCAAACAACGCGTCCACATCACCGACCCCATGATCACCCTGGGCCGCCGGGACCCCCTCCCCCTACTCCGCCGAGCCCGCTCCGACGCGGCCCGAGCGTCGTACGCACTGACGGCCGAGGTCCACCCGGTCCTCGCCCTGGCCGGCCCGGCGGACGTCAGGATGACGACTCCACTGCGCGAGGTCCGCGTACTCCAGGACACGGAACTGTCCGGACTGGCAAGGACGGGCGGGGTGTTGAAGCCGGCGGATGTGGAGGCGCTGCACGCGATGGCGAGGGACCGGCATACGTGGGGGAGGGTTTGAGGGTTGCTTCTCCGGTGAGGGTGCGCACCATCGGCTCGTGCGGCGGAGTTGTCCGCACCCTCTTGGGGCGAGTTTGTCGCGCGTGTTTTCAAGTGGACGTCGGGCCGCCCGCTTCTTGGCCAGTGTCGGGCTTCCACGTCCCGAGTAAAGGGCGCTCCGCGTCGCCTTCGGCGATTCCGCTTCGCTCCACCCTTGACTAGGGCCGCTCCAGCCCGTTGGAGAAGCGAGCGGGCGGCCCCGAAAGACGGTTGCCCAGGTACGTAAGCCCTCGGGCCTGCTACGCCCTCACCCGGCGCCGGGGGCGCGCTCGCGTCTCGCCAGCACGCCACGTCGGCTCAGCGGCCAACGCCGGGTGGGGTGGGGCGTGCTGGCCGGGTCGGGTGGAGTGTCCTGGCCGGGTGGGGTGGAGTGTGCTGATGGAGCAGGGCGGAGCGGGGTGGAGTATGGAGTTGGGCTCGGCGGAACGGGGCGGGATGGGGTGAGTGGTGTCAGGAAGCTGTCCCCAAAACTAACCACCTATCTGCTACTTGACCGGTTAGAAAAACACCCAGCTTCCCGGACCCCCTCACACCCCCGACCTCCGACCTCCGACCTCCGACCTCCGACCTCCGACCCCCGACCCCCGACCTCTGGCACAAGCCGCCAGCCCACCCGACGGCATCCCGGGCCCGGCCGAACGCGCCCCCGTCACTAGGAGTCAGCCGCCGAGCCGACCCGGCGTGCCGCCATCTCCGGTCTGACGCGCCCGCCCCCCACTCGGTGTCAGCCGCTGAGCCGACGTGGCGTGCTGCCGACTCGTCGACGCGCCACCCCACCCGGCGCTGGCCGCTAAGCCGGCCCGACGTGCCATCTCCGGTCTGACGCGCCCGCCCCCCCCACTCGGTGTCAGCCGCTGAGCCGACGTGGCGTGCTGCCGACTCGTCGACGCGCCACCCCACCCGGCGCTGGCCGCTAAGCCGGCCCGACGTGCCATCTCCGGTCTGACGCGCCCGCCCCCCCCCACTCGGTGTCAGCCGCTAAGCCGACGCGGCATGCCGCCGACCCGTCGACGGCGCCACCTCCACTCGGCGTTGGCCGCCGAGCCGACCCGGCGTGCCCCCAACCAGTTGTCGCGTCACCCCCCCACTCGGCGTTGGCCGCTGAGCCGGCCCGGCGTGCTGGCGAGGCGCGAGCGCGTTCCTCAACACCGGCCGGCCACGTAACCGCCGTAAGGGGCCCTCTCCCTAGGCCACCCGTTCCTCCGGGGCCGCCCGCTCGCTTCTCCAACGGGCTGGAGCGGCCCGAGTCAAGGGTGGAGCGAAGCGGAATCGCCGCAGGCGACGCGTAGCGCAGCGGAGCGCCCTTTACTCGGGACGCGGAAGCCCGACACTGACCAAGAAGCGGGCGGCCCAACGGTCACTTGAAGGGAGCCATGTGTATCCCCACGTACCCCCTCGTCAAGGCAGGGCTCCCGCTAGTCCGGCGTCGAGCAACGGTTCCAGCAGATCGCCGTACTCAAGCAGCCGTACCTCCAACTCCCCTGCTGTGAAAGCAAGTTGATCCGGGTCCTCGCACGTCGACACCTCCTCCCACGTCACCGGTGCCGACACGCACTCCGCCGCCCGAGCCCGCAACGTATAGGGCGCCGCCGTGGTCTTCCGCGCAGCGTTCTGACTCCAGTCGACGAACACCTTCCCCACCCGCAGACTCCGCGTCATCCGATGCACGACAAGCCGAGGCAGAGCCGCCTCCGCCTCCACGGCCAACGCCTTCGCGTACTCAACGGCCCGCTCCGAAGGCACCGGCGCCACCCCCGCCAACAGATGCAGCCCCTTCGCCCCGGACGTCTTGACGTACGCCTCGATCCCGTCCACCGCCAGCCGCTCCCGCAGCCACACCGCAACCTCACAACACTCCACGACAGTCGCGGGCGCCCCCGGATCGAGGTCGAAGACGAGCCGGTCGGCGACGCCCGGCGCCCCGATCACCCACTGCGGCGTATGGAACTCGGTGACGAGATTCGCCGCCCACATCAACGACGCCAGATCCTGCACGAGCACCATCCGCGCCGGCCCCTCAGACCGGGGCACTGCCGCGGTGGTGACCCAGTCGGGCGTACCCGGAGGCACGTTCTTGGTGAAGAACACCTGACCCTCGGGCCCGTCCGGATACCGCAGAAAGGACACGGGCCGGTCGCGCAGATGGGGCAGCAGAACCTCGGCGGTGGTCGCGTAGTAGTGCAGGACCTCCCCCTTGGTGAACCCGGTCGCCGGGTACAGCACCTTGTCCAGATTGCTGAGCGCGACCCTTCGCCCCTCCACCTCTGTGATCGGCGTCATACGATGAGAATCCCACGGAAACGTGACGAACCGGACGTGAGTCGGAATCGTAAGTCGAAATCGCGAGCCGGAATCGGAAGGCGGGTGCGGCAGGTGCGATCCATATGGAACGGCGCCATATCCTTCGGCCTGGTCAGCATCCCGATCAAGCTGGTGAACGCGACCGAGAACCACTCCATCTCGTTCCGCCAGATCCACACGGAGGACGGCGGCCGGATCCGCTACCGCAAGGTCTGCGAACTGGAGGACCGCGAGGTCGCCCAGGCCGAGATCGGCAAGGCGTACGAGGACGCGGACGGCACGATGATCCCGATCACGGACGAGGATCTGGCGCAGTTGCCGATCCCGACAGCGAAGACGATCGAGATCGTGGCGTTCGTGCCGGCCGACCGGATCGACCCGCTCCAGATGGACGCCGCGTACTACCTCTCCGCGAACGGCGTCCCCGCGGCCAAGCCGTACACCCTGCTGCGCGAGGCGCTGAAGCGCAGCCAGAAGGTGGCCATCGCGAAGTACGCGCTACGAGGCCGCGAACGCCTCGGCATGCTGCGCGTCGTCGACGACGTGATCGCCATGCACGGCCTGCTCTGGCCGGACGAGATCCGCGTCCCCGAGGGCGTCGCCCCCGACACGAACGTCACCGTCCGCGACAAGGAACTCGACCTCGCGGACGCCCTGATGGACACGCTGGGCGAGGTCGACCTCGCGGACCTCCACGACGACTACCGCGAGGCGGTAGAGGAGATGATCACCGCGAAGGCCTCCGGTGAACAGCCCGCGACGACCCCGTCCCCGGCCCCCGGCGCGAAGGTCCTCGACCTGATGGCGGCCCTGGAGAAGAGCGTCCGAGAGGCGAAGGAATCACGCGGCGAGGAACCGGACACCAAGCAAACGGGAACAAAGGCCGAGGTCAGACGTATCTCCCCCCGAGCAACCCCCAAACAGACCCCCGGCAAGAAGTCGACCTCCACGGCAACGAAAAAGACGACAACGACGAAGAAGTCCCAGTCCGAGTCACCGCTACCGGCGAAGAAGTCAACGCGCACAACCAAAAAGACGACGGCGACCAAGTCCACCACGACGGCGAAGAAGACCCCGGCAAAGAAGGCAACCCCCCGCAAACGAACGGCCTGAGCCACAGCCTCCTGGCCGGTCCCCGTGTAGCGGTGCCCCTTATGAACACCGGATGGGGCAGGCACCCCAGGGGCGCGGGGCTGTATCAATTTGCGGCTCCGCCGCGTGGGCGTGCCCAGCCACAACGAGCCCGCACCCGCCCCAAAACCGAACCCGGTCCCCGCGCAGCGCTACCCCACCCGCCGCAACGCCAACACCGCGTTATGCCCCCCGAACCCGAACGAGTTGCTCAACGCGAGATCCCCGGCCCCGTCCTCGCCCCAAGGCAACTCCCGCGCCACCCCCGTCACCACATCCAGCCCGATCGAGTCATCCAGCTCACCCACCGCCCCCACGGTCGCCGGCACCACCCCGTGATACAACGCCAGCACCGTCGCCACAGCCTCAACCCCACCCGCAGCCCCCTGCAGATGCCCGAGATGCCCCTTGATCGCGGTGACAGGAACGTTTCTGTGGCCGAACACCGCCCGCAACGCTCCCGCCTCCGCAAGATCCCCCTCCACCGTCGCCGTCGCATGCGCGTTCACATGGACGACGTCAGCGACATGCCCGCCCGCATCCCGCACCGCCCGCCGCACGGCGAGCGCGACCCCGGCCCCCGACGGATCCGGCGCCGCCATGTGATGCGCGTCGGCGGACAGCCCCCACCCCGCCGCCTCGCAGTAGATCCTCGCCCCCCGCGCGCGTGCGTGTTCCTCGGCCTCCAGGACGAGCACCCCGGCACCCTCCCCGTTCACGAACCCGTCCCGGTCCTTCCCGAACGGCCGTGACGGCGACGAACCATCGGCCAACCCCCGCGTGGACAACGCCCGCATCGCCGCGAACGACGCCATGATCGCCGGCGTCACGACCGCCTCGGCCCCGCCCGCGAGGGCGATGTCGACGCGGCCGTACCGTATGCGGTCGATGGCCGCCCCGATCGCCTCCGTGCCGGAGGCACACGCCGCGGTGACCGTGCGGGCCTCGCCGGTGATGTGCAGGTCGAGGGAGACTTGCGACGCGGCCTGCGACGGCACGGTCATGGGCGTGGTGAGCGGCGAGACGCCGCGCGGCCCCTTGTCCCGCAGCTTGCGGTCGCCGCCGACGAGCACGGACGCGTCCCCGAGGATCGCCCCGAGACTGACCCCGACCCGTTCGGGATCGAGCCCGCTCTCCCGCGTGCCGCCCGCCACGAACCCGGCGTCACCCCACGCCTCCCGCGCGGCCAGCACCGCGAACTGCGCGGCCCGGTTCATCCGCCGCGCCGCCTGTCGCGGCAGCAGCTCCGCCGGGTCGACGGGCACGGTCCCGGCCACCCGCACGGGCAGCTCCGCGAACTCCTCCCCGTCCAGTTCCCGTATCCCGTGCCGCCCGTCGAGCAGCCCCCGCCACAACTCGTCGACCCCGACCCCGAGCGGCGTCACGGCCCCCAGCCCGGTGACCACGACCCGCCGCGGCCCACCCACGGCCGCCACCCGCTCCGGCCGCGAATGATGCCGTACGACGAACTCGCCACCACCCCCCGCACCGGCACCCGGCGTCCCCACACCAGCACCCGAACCCTCCCCGCCAGCACCTGGCGTCCCCGCACCGACACCCGGACCCTCCCCACCGGCACCCGGCGTCCCCACACCAGCACCCGAACCCTCCGCACCAGCACCCGGCGTCCCCCCACCGGCACCCCGCATCCCCCCACCAGCACCCGGACCCTCCCCACCAGCACCCGGCGTCCCCGCACCAACCCCCGCATCAGCCCCCGAGCTCTCCGAGCCGCCCCCCACACCAGCCCCCGTAACCCCGGAACCACCCCACGCCCGAACCTCCGCATCGCTCAGAACGTCATCCCCCGACCCCCCGTCCAGATCCCGATGCCACACCCCCCACCGCCGCACGTACGACACCTCGCCCGCCCCCGGATCCACCACCCGCAACGAACTCACCCGGTCGCCCTCCCGGAACTCGACGGACGCGAGGTCGTCGGAGACGAGTCGCGGTACCGCCCCGACGTCCAGTCGCCGGCACCCGCTGATCACCCGGCGGTCGCGGCCGAGCAGCTCGTCGCGGTCCGTCCCGCCGAGCGGCGGCCGCAGGGTGACGCGGATCGTCTCGGGCGTCTCGGGGAGGGTGTGGGTGACGACGTACCAGCAGGCGCGTTCGGCGTCGGCCGGGGTCAGGGCGATCAGATCACCGGGGATGACCTCGGCGGCGGACACCGGGTGCGGAGCGAACGGGACTTGTGACGAATCGGATGAATTGGACATATCGATACACGCTTCCTGAGGGACGGAACGGGCTTATGCCCTACGGCAAACCATCCCGAGTGAACTGGACGAAACCGGAAAAAGCCACGGTTGAAGAATGAACCTGTTGCACCCCGGGAGCTTTCAAGGTCCGCTGAAATAGGGCGAGTTGTCCAGTTGATCACCGGGGTTATGTGTGGAACATCACTTTCATGGCCGTAACACCCGTCCCCGCACTCACTTGTTCCCTGGATTTAACGCGAGGCCCTCTGGCAACTCCCTTTCTACGCGCGTAACTTGAGCCGACTCCCCACAGGCACCCCGTATCGGCAGCTACACGAAGTACGAGGAGACCGCCAGCGTGTCCAGACCTGAAGGGCGCAGACCCCGCGCCCGCCGCACCGCCCAAGCGATCGTCTCGGTGGGCGCGGCGGGAGCGTTCGCCTTCACCGCCCTGCCCGCCGCGTCCGCAACTCCCTCCGCCTCGGCGGTCGTTGCGGAGGTGTACGGCGGCGGGGGCAACTCGGGAGCCACCCTGACCCGGGACTTCGTCGAACTCGGCAACGCCGGTTCGACGGCCTACGACCTGTCGGGCTACAGCGTCCAGTACCTCCCCGGTACGCCTTCCTCCGGCTCCACTTGGCAGGTCACCGCCCTCACCGGCGCGATCGCCCCCGGCGCCCGCTACCTCGTCGGCGAGGGCACCGGCAGCGGCGGCACCACCGCGCTGCCGACCACCGACGCCACCGGCTCGATCGCCATGAGCGCGACCTCCGGCACGATCGCCCTGGTCTCCGGCACCACCGCGCTCACCTGCAAGACCGCCGCGGACTGCGCGGCCGACCCGAGCATCGTCGACCTCACGGGCTACGGCACCGCGGTCGTCCGCGAGGGCAGCGGCCCGGCCACCGGCGCCTCCAACACGGCCGCGGTCGCCCGCGCCGACTCGCTCGCCGACACCGACGACAACGCGGCGGACTTCACCGCCGGCACCCCGTCACCGGTCAACTCGGCGGGCCAGACGCCTGGTTCGGGCGACGGCGGTGGCGACGGCGGCTCGCCCACCGACCCCGGTACTGTCCGCGTCCACGACATCCAGGGCACGACCCGCCTCTCGCCGTACGCAGGCCAGACGGTCACCCGCGTCCCCGGCATCGTCACCGGCGTCCGCTCCAGCGGCTCCCTCGGCTACTGGATCCAGGACCCGACGCCCGACACCGACCCGCGCACCAGCGAGGCCGTCTTCGTCTACACCGGTTCCACCAAGCCCACGGTGGCGGCGGGTGATTCGGTCCTGGTCACCGGCAAGGTCAGCGAGTACTACCCGAGCAGCACCAGCCAGTCGAACACCGAGATCACCGGCCCGACCACCACGGTCCTCTCCAGCGGCAACGCGCTCCCGGACGCCGTGACACTCGACGCGACCTCGGTCCCCGACGCCTACATCCCGACCGCGTCCGGCGGCAGCATCGAGTCCCTCGCGCTCCAACCCACCGTCTACGCCCAGGACTTCTACGAGTCCCTGGAGGGCATGCGGGTCACCTTCGCCGACGCCCGCGTGGTCGGCGCGAGCGACGCGTACGGCGAGCTGTGGGTCACGGTCAAGCCGAACGAGAACGCCACCGCCCGCGGCGGCACCCTGTACTCCTCGTACGACCAGCCCAACACCGGCCGTATCGAGGTGATGTCGCTCGACACCACCTCAACCTTCCCTTCCGCCAACGTCGGTGACGAACTGTCAGGATTCACGACCGGCCCCCTCGACTACTCCACCTACGGCGGCTACAACGTCCAGGCCACCCAGCTCGGCACCCTCGTCGACAAGGGCCTGAAGCAGGAAGTGACCCGCCGTCAGAAGAAGGACGAGCTGGCGGTCGCCACGTACAACGTCGAGAACCTGGACGCGCTGGACACCCAGGAGAAGTTCGACCGGCTCGCCGAGGGCGTCGCGGTCAACCTCAACTCGCCCGACATCGTGGCCCTGGAGGAGATCCAGGACGACAACGGCGCGACGAACGACGGCACGGTGACGGCCGAGGGCACCCTGAAGCGCTTCACGGACGCGGTCCGCGCGGCCGGCGGCCCGGCGTACAAGTGGCGTTACATCTCGCCGACGAACAACCAGGACGGCGGCGAGCCCGGCGGCAACATCCGCCAGGTCTTCCTCTTCAACCCGAAGCGGGTCTCCTTCACCGACCACAAGGGCGGCGACGCGACCACCGCCACGAGCGTGGTGAAGACCCGCAAGGGCGTCGAACTCACCTACTCCCCGGGCCGTATCGACCCGACCAACGCGGCCTGGGAGGACAGCCGCAAGCCGCTGGTCGGCGAGTTCACCTTCCAGGGCGAGCAGGTCTTCGTGATCGCCAACCACTTCATCTCCAAGGGCGGCGACCAGCCGATCCACGGCCGCTACCAGCCCCCGGCCCGCAGCTCCGAGACCCAGCGCGCGGCCCAGGCGGCGGAGGTCAACGCCTTCGTCAAGTCCCTGCTCGCGGCGGACAAGAACGCCAAGGCGGTCGTCCTCGGCGACCTGAACGACTACGAGTTCTCCCAGACGGTGACCACCCTGACGGCCGACAAGGTCCTCAAGCCCCTGATCACCACCCTCCCCGCCGCCGAGCGCTACACCTACGTCTACGACGGCAACTCCCAGACCCTGGACCACATCCTCACCAGCCCCGCGGTGACGTCCTTCAACTACGACGTAGTCCACATCAACGCGGAGTTCGCGAACCAGGCAAGCGACCACGACCCCCAGATCGTCCGCATCGACCTCTCGAAGTGCCGTAGGCGATAGGGCTGTTGAAGGGTGACGGGCCGGAACGGCGCGAGCCGTGTCGCCCCGTCACCCTGACCGGCCGCCTCCCAGTCCCGGGCAGGGCAACCCCCTAAGGGGCGCGGGGAACTGCGCGACCAGCCACAACGCCCCCGCACGCGCAAGACAGCACAAGCCACTCAGACGCTAAGGCGCACACCCCGGTCCGCCCCACTCCGCCCCGTCACCATGACCAGCCCGACCCCCACCACCAGCCCCACCGCAGGCACCACCGGGAACCGCCCGCCATAGGCGAACCCATGCCCGGCGAACCAGATCAGCGCACTCACACTCGCCGCCAGCCCGCCCCACAACGCCCAAGGCCAACGCGGGAGTTCAGACGGCAGATCACCCGGCCGCGTCCGCTCATACACCACCGCGAGCCCTCGCTCCAACGGCCCCAGCACCCCTACGACCCCCACCAGCACCACCCCGAGCACGACCAGCCACGGCACCCGCAGCACCCACCAACTCCCCGACCCGTAGGCCGGTTCGGGAGCCAGCCCGGTGAGATAGAAGGCGGCGGCGACGACCAGCACCGGCAGCATGTGCCACAGGTAGAGCGTCATACTGGCGCCGCCCAACGGCCCTACCAGCCGCCAGAGTTGCTCGCGCTCCAGCGACCGCCGAAACACCGGCGCGAGCAGCAGCGCCACCCCGACCTGCCCAACGGCCCACGCCAGCATGGCCGCCGACGGGGGATTGGTGTTACTGGGACTCTGCCCGGTCACCAGGATCAGACTCACCGGGAACGGCCCGAACGCGACCAGCCCGGTGAAGGCGACCGCACCGCCCACCGCCATGCAGGCGGGCAAGGCGGACCGTTCGACGAGCGGCATGTCCCGCCAGCAGAAACCCAGTTGATAGGCGACGCCCCACACGAGCACGTAGTTGAGCAGCCCGACGAAGGGCGCGTGCACGGTAACCACCAGCGCGTCCGCGCCGACCGCGACCACCCCCATCACCACCGGCACCCGCAGCCCCCACCGCCGATGTGCCGCGTGCAGAACGGGAGTTGCCGCGCTGAGCAGCAGATACACCGGCAGGAACCAGAACTGCATGGCCATCGCCCACCCGACGAGCGCGAGGATGCCGGGGTCCACCCCGACCGCCGAGCAGATCGCGACGGCGGCCAGCACCAGCCCGCTGTACACCCCGGCCGGCAGCAGCAGCCGCAGCGCCCGCTGCCCGACCCAACCGGTCGCCGTACGGCCCTCGTTGCGGGCCCGCGCCCAGGAACCGCCGGCGGCATGCCCGCCGGCCAGGAAGAACAGCGGCATGATCTGGAACCCCAGGGTGAGCCACTGGGTCCAGGGCACGGTCGCGAGCAACTCCGGTGCGGAGATTACCCCGTTGGGGTCCCGCACCAGCCCGGTGATCAGCCAGTGCCCGAACACCACCAGCACGATCGCCCACGCCCGCAGGAAGTCGACGTAGCGATCCCGGCCCGTGCTGCCCGCACTGCCCGCGCTGCCCACACTCAAGTCCCCCATGGGATGCCATGGTGCCGCCGGTGGAGGGCAGTTGTGAGGGAGCGGCGCCGTCCCGCAACCAATCCGTGCCCGTCACGACACCCGTCGCCGATCCGCGGCGGGTCCGCCGTCGCTCCCCGAATCCCTTGACCCGCCCTTGCCTTGACTCGCCCCTGTCAACGCTGCTTCCCTGAGCCCACACAGCGAATTGGTCTGCACCAATATCGCGCAGGGATTGAATCGATTCACCCCCATCCCCCTCTGTGGAGGTCGCGCATGCGCACCCGACCGAGATCCCGCTCCCTCTTCTCCGCCCTCTCCACCGCCCTGCTGACCGGAGCCCTCGCGGCGGCCGGCCTCACCTCGGCGGCGGCCTCCGCCCCGAACGCCTGGCCCGCCCACGTCTTCGCGCCGTACTTCGACGCGGGCTCGGGAAACGTTTCCCTCACCGACGTGGCCAACAACTACGGCACCAAGTTCTTCACCGCAGCGTTCGTCGACGGCCCCGGCTGTCAGTGGCAGGTGCCGGGCCAGTCCGCCCTCCAGTCGCAGATCGACGGCATCCGGGGCCTCGGCGGCGACGTCTCCGTGTCCTTCGGCGGCTACACCTCCGACACCGCGCTCACCGAGATCGGCGACTCCTGTTCCAGCCCGGAGGCGGCGGCAGCGCAGATCGAGAACGTCATCACCACCTTCAACCTCTCCCACGTCGACTTCGACATCGAGTCGGCGTCCCTCACCAACTCCTCGGGCATCGACCGCCGCGACAAGGCCCTTGCCCAGGTGCGCACTTGGGCCGCCAACAACGGCCGCGCGCTGTCGATCTCCGTCACCCTCCCCGCCCTCCCCAGCGGCCTCTCGGGCGACGGCCTGAACGTCCTCAACAACGCCCGCTCCAACGGCTTCACCCCGGACGTCGTCAACCTGATGACCATGGACTACGGCTCCTCGGGCACCGATATGGGCAACGCGGCCAACACGTCCGTGGACGCGGCGGCCGGCCAGGTCGCGAGCGCGTTCGGCATCTCCACCTCCGCCGCGTACGCCAAGCTCGGCAACACCCCGATGATCGGCCAGAACGACAGCGCCGGCGAGGTCTTCACCCTCGACAACGCCCGCAGCGTCGAGGTCTTCGACGCCTCGCGGGGGATCGCCCTGACGTCGTACTGGTCGCAGAACCGCGACAACGGCGGCTGCGCGGGCTCGACTTCGGCCCAGAGCACGTGCAGCGGCGTCAGTCAGAACTCCGGCGACTTCGCCCGGATCTTCCAGGCGTTCACTTCGGGCAGCAGCAGTGGTGGCGGGGGAACCGGCTCAACTGTCCAGTCCCTGCCCGGGACTTGGGCCCAGTGCGCGAGCGAGAACGGCACCTGCGCGGTCAGCGGCACGACCGCCGTCGCCTACGGCGCGAGCGGCAGGTTCAACTACGCGACGGAGACCGGCTCCACCTCGTGCACCAACGCGGTCTTCGGCGACCCGATCTCCGGCACCGCCAAGTCCTGCTACGGCCAGGCGGCCCCGCCCGCGACCAACGTCTGGACCTTCTGCGCCGCCGAGGGCGGCACCTGCGCCTTCTCCGGCGTGATGACGGTGGCCTACGGCGCGGGCAGTTCCTTCAACTACGCGACCCTGCCCGGCGGTACGGCGTGCTCCAACGCCGTGTTCGGCGACCCGGCCTCCGGCACCGCGAAGTCCTGCTACCTGATCGGCGCACCGCCGTCCTTCGCCACGTGGACCAACTGCGCGGCGGAAGACGGCACTTGCACCTTCTCCGGCACCCACGAGGTGGCGTACGGCGCGGCCGGACGGTACGTGTACCGGTCCGTCTCCGGGTCCATCGGATGCGGCAACGGAGTCTTCGGCGACCCGGTGTCGGGTACGGCGAAGTCCTGCTACGTGCAGTAACTCCCGCGCAGCGTCGGCTCCTTCGGGCCGACGGATTGAACGTTTCAATCCGCCGGCCGTCGGACCCCGCCGGTTCCGCCCACCCCGCACCGCCGCTCGAACGAGGAGAAGCAGCCTCATGAAACGCACGTTCCGCATCGCGCTCGTCGTCGCGCTGGGCCTGGCGTTCGGCGGCGCGGTATCGCTCGAATCCCCACCGCCCGCAGTCGCCGCATCAACGACGGCCGCATCAACGACAGCGGTCTCTACGGCAGTTGCCGCCACCCCCGGCGACCCCTACAACCTCTCCCCGACCTCCCGGACCCTCGCCCCCACCGCCGTCTACGGCACGAGTGGCTCCGTCACCAACCCGACCAACGTGCTGTCCCATCAGTCAACTCGCCTGAACGGCAACGGTTCCGCCGTCACCCTCGACTTCGGCAAGGAGGTCGGCGGGATCGTCACCCTGAACTTCTCCGGTGCCAGCGGCGCGGGCCAGAGCGTGGGCCTGGCGTTCAGCGAGTCGTCGCTCTACACCGGCACCAGCAGCGACAACTCGGCCGGCGGCACGGACGGCGCGATCTACGCCACCGTGGGCGGCGCGGGCAGCTGGACGATGCCCACCGACAAACTGCGCGGCGGCTTCCGCTACTTGACGCTGTTCCTCAACTCCGGCGGCTGGGTGGACGTCAACGGCGTCTCCCTCGCCTTCACCGCCGCGCCCGGTGCGTCGAACCCGGCCGCGTACCCCGACTACTTCTACTCCAACGACGATGAGCTGAACCGCATTTGGTACGCGGGCGCGTACACCGTGCAGCTGAACACCATCGATCCGACCCAGGGCCGCGTGTACCCGCCGGTGTCCTCCGGCTGGGAGAACAACGCCACGGTGGGTGTGGGCAGCGAGGTCCTGGTCGACGGCGCCAAGCGCGACCGCTCCGTATGGCCGGGCGACCTGGGCATCTCCCTCCCCACCGCCTACGTCAGCACGGACGACCTGACCGCCGCCCGCAACTCCCTCACCACGCTCTACCAGATCCAGAAGTCGACCGGCGAACTCCCTTGGGGCGGCCCGGAGTTCAACTTCTTCGGCTCCGACACGTACCACATGTGGACACTGATCGGCACGTCCACGTACTACCTCGACACCGCCGACAAGGCCTGGCTGGACGGCATTTGGGCGAACTACAAGCGGGGCGTCGACTTCATCACCGCGAAGATCGACAGCAACGGTCTCCTCAACGTCACCGGCACCCTCGACTGGGCCCGCAGCGGCCAGGGCGGCGAGAACATCGCGGCCAACGCCATGCTCTACCGCGTCCTGACCACCGGCGCGACCCTGGCCCAGGCGGAGGGCGACAGCACCCTGGCCGCGACCTACAGCGGCAAGGCCGCGTCCCTCAAGTCCCAGATAAACAGCCGCCTTTGGGACGTGTCGACCGGCGCCTACAAGGACAACCCCACCAGCTCGCTCCACCCGCAGGACGGCAACTCCCTGGCCGTCTGGTACGGAGTCGTCCCTGCCACCACCCAAGCCCGCAGCGTGGCCGCCTACTTGCGCACCAACTGGGGCAGCCGAGGCGCCCAGACCCCGGAGTTCAGCAACAACATCTCGCCGTTCACCGGCTCCATGGAGGTGTACGCGCACTTCGCCGCGGGTGACGACACCAACGCGCTGAACCTCATCAGGACCGAGTGGGGCTTCATGCTCGACTCGCCGATCGGCACCAGGAGCACGTTCTGGGAGGGCTATTCACCGCAGGGCGACCTCACCGCGTACCCCGGCTCGTTCACGAGCATGGCCCACGGCTGGTCCACCGGCCCGACCGGCGCCCTCACCTCGGACGTTCTGGGCATCGCCCCGACGGCTGCGGGCGGCGCCGCCTATCAGGTCGTACCGCACCCCGGAAACCTCACCCATGTCGAGGGCACCCTGACGGTCGCGGCAGGCAAGACCGTCCACGCGAGCTACGACCACCCGGCCGACGGCAGCTTCACCCTCCAGGTGGACACGGGCACCAACTCCGGTTCCACAGGCGTGATCGCGGTCCCCCGCTTCGGCCAGAACCACACCGTCACCATCAACGGCGGCACCGCCTGGAACGGCACCTCGTTCACCGGCGCGACCGGCGTGACGAGCGCCGACCAGGACGCCGACTACATCTACTTCCGCGGCGTCCAACCGGGCTCGTACACCGTGGGCTACCCCGCCACCGGCACGGTCTCCCCGACCGAAAACCCCGCCCTGCCCGGCACTTGGACCCAGTGCGCGCTGGAGGGCGGCACCTGCGCGGTCTCCGGCACGAAGACCGTCGCGTTCGGCGCACAGGGCAAGTTCGCCTATTCCACGGCGAGTTCAAGCACGGCCTGCACCACCGCGACCTTCGGCGACCCGGCCAGCGGCATCGCGAAGGCCTGTTACGTCCAGCCCGCACCGCCGACCACGAACGTCTGGTCCCAGTGCGCCTCCGAGAACACCACCTGCGCCTTCACCGGCGAGATGACGGTCGCGTACGGCGCCGCGGGTTCGTACCGCTACGCGACCCTGTCCGGCGGCACCCCCTGCACCAACGGGGTCTTCGGCGACCCGATCTCAGGCACGGCCAAGTCCTGCCACCTCACCGGCCCACCACCGACCACCACGACCTGGACGACCTGCGCCGCGGAGTCCGGCACCTGCACCTTCACCGGCACCCACGAGGTCGCCTTCGGCGCCAACGGCCAGTACTTCTACGGCAGTTACACGGGCGGCACCCCGTGCACGAACACGGTCTTCGGAGACCCGGTCTCCGGAACGAGCAAGTCCTGTTACGTCCAGTAACGCACTCCTCACGAGGAAGGCCGGACGATGTTCAGATCGAAGTTGAGAGGAAAGGCCGCGCACACCACCGGACGCAGGTGGAGGTCAGGGTCGAGGCCGAGACGCCTGATCTGGCTGGCGGCCCTGGCCCCGATGGTCGCCCTGCTCTACGGCACCACGACCACCCAGCCCGCGCTGGCCGCCGCCCCCGGAGCCCCCTCCGGCTGGTCCACCGTCTTCACCGACGACTTCAACGGCTCGGCGGGATCGGCCCCTTCGGCGGCCAACTGGAAATTCGACACCGGCCCGGGTTCCAGTTTCGGGACCGGTGAGATCGAGACGATGACCGACTCCACCGCCAACACCCACCTCGACGGCAACGGCAACCTCGACATCACCGCGCTGGGCTCCGGCAGTTCGTGGACCTCGGGCCGGATCCAGACCCCGACCGCGAACGTGGGCGCACCGGCCGGCGGCAGGCTGGAGGTCGCCGCGTCCATCCAACAGCCCAGCCCCGCAAGCGGGTTGGGATACTGGCCCGCATTCTGGATGCTCGGCCCGGGTCAGTGGCCGGAGAACGGCGAGATCGACATCATGGAGGACGTCAACGCCCTCTCCGACGTGGCCGGCACGATCCACTGCGGCACCTCCCCGGGCGGCCCCTGCAACGAGGGCACCGGAATCAGCAGCGGCCTGCGCGCCTGCTCCGGCTGCCAGAGCGGCTTCCACACGTACGCGATGATCCTCGACCGCACCAACACCTCGGCGGAGACGATCACGTTCTACCTGGACGGCAACGCCTACTACTCGGTCTCCGAGTCCCAAGTGGGCACGGCCACTTGGCAGGCGGCCTTCGACCACAACCAGTCGATCATCCTGGACCTGGCGATGGGCGGCACGTTCCCGGACGCGGCCTGCGGCTGCACAACGCCGTCCGGCTCGACGACATCGGGCGGCACCCTGAGCGTCGACTACGTAGCGGCGTACACCACAACGGGAAGCACCACAGGCTCCACCACCCAAACCCTGCCCGGCACTTGGCCCCAGTGCGCGAGCGAGAACGGCACCTGCGCACTCAACGGCACCTCGGCGGTGGCCTTCGGAGCGAACGGCCGCTTCAACTACACGACGGCGACCGGCTCAACTCCCTGCACCACGGCGGTATTCGGCGACCCGTCCTCCGGAGTGGTGAAGTCCTGCTACGCGGAAGCAGCACCCCCGGCAACCAACATCTGGTCCCCGTGCGCGTCCGAGAACAACACCTGTTCCTTCTCCGGCGTGATGACGGTCGCGTACGGCGCCGCGGGTTCGTACCGCTACGCGACCCTGCCGGGCGGCACCCCCTGCACCAACACAGTCTTCGGTGACCCGATCTCAGGCACGGCGAAGAGTTGCTACGTCGTATCGCCACCCCCGACGTTCGCGACCTGGACGAATTGCGCGGCGGAGAACGGCGCCTGCTCCATCTCCGGCACCCACGAGGTGGCGTACGGGGCGAACGGCCAGTACTTCTACGGCTCGTTCAACGGGGGCACCCCCTGCACCAACGGGGTGTTCGGTGACCCGGCATCAGGAACGGCGAAGTACTGTTACTACCAGTAACAAAGCGCAGGTGGGCGGCCCGCCGTTACTCACTTTCGGGTGACGCTCCCGGCGGGCCTGGGGTGGCGCACCGTGGCGAAAGCGGAACCCGGTCCAGTGCCCGCAAGGCCCGTCGCCCCGCCGGGGCGTCAACCTGGTGCATCACGCACATAAATGGACGGTACAGCCGAGAGTCACGGAAATACGACCGACTCGTAACACGATTCACGTATCGCTCATATCCCGTCCGCCCGGTGGAGAAGGTGTGGGTGTGCGGCCAACAGGCCGCCACCCGCACACCGCACAGCCCGGGGTCCGGCCGTAGCCGTATCCAGGGAAGTGCCCGCACCATGCTGGGGGAACCCGTGACCTCTTCACCTTCCGTGTCCGTCCGCCGTCTGGCCGCAGCCGCTCTGGCCGCCGGCGCTCTCGTCGGCGCGGCGGCACTGCCGGCGACCGCTGCCGACCACCACGCGGTCCGGGCGAACGTGGAGATCAGCCGCGTGCAGTACGACTCTCCGGGACCGGAGGACCGCTCCAACCGCTCCCTGAACAACGAGTGGGTGGAGATCACCAACCACACCCGCAGCGCCGTCAACCTCGACGGCTGGAAGCTCTCGAACAAGGACGGCCAGACCTACACCTTCCACCACTACCGCCTGGACGGCCACGCCACCGTCCGCGTCCACACCGGCGTCGGCCGCGACACCAACCGCGACCTCTACCAGGACCGCCACAACTACACCTGGGACAACCGCTCCGACACCGCCACCCTCCGCAACGACCACCGCCGCCTCGTGGACGACAAGTCCTGGGGCAACCAAGGGGGCGGTCACGGGGGTGGCGGCCACAACGGCGGCGGTCACAACGGTGGCGGCGGTCACGGCGGCGGCGGCCACCACTGATCACCTGCGCTACGGCGTCATGATGCCGAGGCGGTGACGTAATTCCGGCGGCGCGCTTCCCCCGACCAGGGGTGGCGCGCCGCTTGGTTTTGCGCCGGGGCAGGTGTGAGTAGCTAGCTTCATCCCGACCACACGGCAGGGACGCGGGCGTTCACACGATGGCGAAGAAACCGGTACGCGCAGCGGTGGGAGACATCTGGCTCAAGTGCCAGGTCTGCCAAGGAGATCTGTTCCGCGACCGGGGCGTCCTCCTCAACAGCACCGGCATGGAATTCATGAAACTGGCCTGGGCCGACGAGAACGCCACCGGCCTGATCTGCTGACGCTGCGGGTACATCCACCTGTTCGTGAACAAGGAGATCAAGCTGTATCGGGCGGACGAGTAGGTGAGACCGCGGCGCCAAGTGGCCTGCCCGGCTGGCCTGTTGGGCCCGGCGGCCCGGGCGACTGGTCCGCAGACCGGGGCGGACGGAAGCTCCGGACTGCCGGAAGCCCGGGCTTGCAAATGCCTAACCCAAAGAGGTGGATCGCCTCTAAAGGCCATGCCTGGAGCGGGAGTTGAGCGTCCGATAGGGCGCGGGAACGTCGCCGTGGCCCGTGTCGGACGAGCGCTGGGACCGCGTGAAGCTGTTGCTGGCGCAGGCGCTGGGGCTCGACCTGGGCATGACGTGCCGGCGTCGGTTGCGGGACCGGAACGAGGCGGGAGTCTGGCAGCGACTGCGCGAGTTCCTGCTTGCCGAGCTCAATGTCGCAACCTCCTAGCCCAAACGCGTCGGGGGTTTCGTGGTGTCTCGGCCGCGTGTCGACGGTCGTCAGTTGCGGGATACACCTTCTGTGTTGTGTGTAGTGGCAGCAATAGATGCACGCATCACGTGTCCCGTCCGATTTCCCTCTTAGCGCGAGGACCTGAGCTGTCGACCCTCGCGGTATGGGGGCTTTGGAGGAAGGACCGCGCAGGTTAAAGGGCGGGCAGTCACGCTGCCTGCACTGTGGCCTGCCGACCGAACGTGTGGCGACGCTGGACTACGACTGGGTGCAGCTTGAGCCGGACATGGAGCCGTTGGCTCATACCGTGCCGGCGGAGCATCGGTGGATCGCGCTGTCCGATGGGCGGGTGACGGTCTACGGCGTGTGTCCGCCGGATCCGTTCCAGCGGTGTCGTATTGCGCACCGGCTTGCATGCTCGGCACAACCGCTGCCCGATCTCTGGCCATGGTTGACAAGCCTGCGGATCGAGAACGGGCGTCAGGTTGAGCGTCAGAAGGACCCGGAGTCACAACAGGCCCCGGAGACGTGGCCGGATACGGGGTAAGAGTGCCTCGATCGGAGTGCATACGGCCCTTGCGTATACGCCTCAACACACGCGAAGACCCCGTCCTCAGCTGACGCGCTGACGGCGGGGTCTTTGGGCACCTCATTCAAGGTGCCCCCGGCAGGATTCGAACCTGCGCACACGGCTCCGGAGGCCGTCGGCTTCCCGCATGTTTTCGCAGGTCAGCGGCTTACCTGATGGGTTGTCAGGCCAGCCGTCCCGTGCATGTCCCGCGAGAATGAAATGACCTATTTGCTCGCCTTATCCCGATCATTCCCTGTCGTGACCGGTCCATGCCTCATGACGTAGATCACGATTTCCTCGGGCAAGCGTAGGGGTAGACGGCGCGCCCCTCAATTGAACAGGGAGACTGTCCGGAGCGCGCGGGCAAGCTAAGCGAGCCGCTTGTGCACCGGGTTCTGTGGGGGCGCTCCCGCGCGGTGCCGGGTGAACGGTGGCTGGCGGTGTGTCCCGCCGCTTCTCGTCCGTATGCCCTGGGGGCATCTGTCCGTGCTGAGTTTCCGGCTTCCGGCGGGCCAACTGGGAGGCCCTTCGCCGACGTGCTTCCGTAGTGGGCACTGCACGCCGACCTGCGCGGTAATTCGACGTTGGCCGGAAGGGTAGGAAGTTCTCGATGCCCCAGTGGCCTCCGATCCAGGTGGCGAGTTCAGTGCGGGTGGCGTTGAAGACGCTCAGGCTGGTGAACAGGTAGACGTGCTCGATGGCCAGCTTCCCGGTGCTCAAGTCGCGCCGCCACTGCACCACTTGGATCGACTGCCGGGGCGCCGGGGTAGTCCAGGTGGTTGAACGCGGCGACTTTGAGCCGGTGGATCTCTTTGCGGTGGTGGGCGTGGTCGTGGGTGCGGTGCCCGAGCGGGATGTACCACCAGGACAGCTTCCTGACCTGGGCGTACACGCCGGGTTGGCTCTTATTCACGACGGCCATGCAGCGAGCGCCGCGGCCGATCAGGTAGGCCCCTTGATCATGCTGGGTATGCAGAGAGTCGGAGAGTCGATGGCGTCCCGCCGAGTTCTTCAGATCTGAGCCGTCCAGCAGGGGTGCGAAGGAGTGGACCGTCGCTGGCAGTGTTCTCCACAGAGTTTCAGGGAAACAGAAGGGTTGGTGGACGCCTGGGTGGTTAAGTATCGGTGCGTAATACTCGAAACGACGGCCGATGCTACACCGCCGCCCCGAGCCTTACGGAGGTCGCCATCGGCGAGAGCATGCGCGGCACGTTCGTCAAGGGGTGCCGAGTGAGGGACTTTGGCACAATCCAGCTGATGGCCGAACTGGGGTATGAGTTCGTCGGTCTACATGCGATCACGTCGCTGGAGATCCCGGACTTGGCGCAAGCCCGGCGGTTCGCCGATCTGACGGCGGAGCACAGCTTGTCGATCAGTCCGGTGCTCCTCACCAAGGTCGTGGACGTCGCACAGATAGCTCAAGCGCTCGCGTATACCAGGATCAATTGGCTGCAGCTGCATCACCTGTGGTCGATGAACGACCTGGTGGCGCTGCACAACGAGTTGTGCAGGCATGGATCCCCGGCCGAGATCATCCTGCTGGTCGACCCAACGACAGCTCTGGACCGGCGACTTGTCGATGAACTCCTGCACCTGGTGGACTTTGTGATCCTCGACCACAGCGCGGGTGGCACTGGGCGATTGCTTCCGCCCGACTCCGTCCGGCGAACTCTGGAGGTGATTGACCCTGGCCGGGTGTTCATGGCCGGAGGGCTCGACGCGGGCAATGTTGCCGAGATCGTGAATCGATATCAGCCGTACGCAGTCGACACGCAGAGCGGAATACTGAACTCAATCGGAAAGCAAGACCCCGAAAAGTTGGCAGCATTCATCTGCGCAGTTCGCGGTGCTTCAGCGGGCGAGCTTCTACCGGAAAAGCGGTAAATTCGGTGCGACACGATGATTCATATGGTCCATTCTCGGACTATTCCGCTCCCTTTTGGGAGAGCCTTAATATATCTGCTATTTCTGATGAGCACGTGGTATCGAAACTGCACCTGTTGGACAACTTAGAGGTTTCGTCCCCGTATCGGGGAACTTCCGTGCCTGTATGGCGTCGCATCTGGAAGTCCCTTGATTGCCTGGATCGCTTCAGTGATGTACCTCAGGAATGGAAGCATGCGGCACTTTTTCTTTTCGCTAACACGGTATACCTCCCACAGGTTTTGCTGAATGACGCTTGGAGGGCATTGTTTCTAGAACTCTGCGAAAGGGAACTCGGCTGCGACTCTGTCGAAGCCCGTCAACGAATACTTGGTAGCATCCATCTCTTTGAGAATGACCCCAGCGCTATGACTGGAACGTTCTGTCACGTCAACGGGCTGGAGGGGCGGTTGGACAACCAGCGGCTGCAGCGGGTTGAGGGCGTCGACAAGCTGGCCGATGTGCTCCTTGATCTGCTCAATCCGGCTAAACGGGACCGGGCGAGGGCGATGCTGGTTCCGTTGTTCGCCAAACCGTATTGGGTTATGCTGGTTGACAAGTCATTGAGTGGCCATTCCCTTGAAACGGATTTGCGGCGGTTGGTCATTGCGCGGAGTATTGCCGAAAAAGTGGGATTCAAACCGCCGAAGATAGTGGTGCTATGCCAGGTTCTCACCAGCAAGGCTGTCGATGCGATCCAGGCGCTTATTCAGGATCTTCCGGTCGGCGCGATAGCATGGTACTGCGCTGTGCTGTTCGATGGCCGGCACAGTATTACTCACCCCGACTCGACTCTGATAGCTGATTCTGTGATACGAGAAAATGCGCTTGAGTTGTGCCACTGGTTTTCGGCCCGCTTCATTAAGTCGGATAGCAGACTGGCGCGGATGCGTGATAGAAGTGGCGATGATCTGGAGTTCGGTTACCGCGCCTGCGGGCTTACCCTCGTTGACTACTCCAACTGCCCAACTGACTCCTTGCCAATCTTCTGGTACGCGACGGAGCCGACCGCCGAGGATATATACGTGGGCCCATACGTGCGAGTGCATTCCAGAATTGGAAATCAGAGCGCAGAGCCCTCCTCGAACAAGTGGATCGACTTGGAATCTAACCGCAATATTGTGGACGCTTTACGCCACTCGGCCCAAGGCGGAGACTCATGACGCATCTCCGTGTCGGCGACCTGAGTGCTGTCCGGTCCATCATCCGGGAACGTTCTCGTAAACAATTGGTGGTGATCCTGGCACCCAATTTTGAGGAACGGTCTACCTTATGTTGTGAAGCGTTGCTTGAAATGATTCGAGCCGAGTGCCAGGTCCATCCGGATGCCGTGCGTATCAGCTGGATTATTTTCACCCTTCAGGGCAGGCACAGTCCCACGTTCCTGGATGCCATCAAAGCAGTGAACGTTCGTAAGGTGATTCGATCGCTGCATGTCTCAGAGCAGCGGGAAAAAGTCGTACACAAGATTCTTGAGTACCCGATAGACCAGGGCAGGTTCGTTAGCGAACTGGCGCTGTTGATGCGTGGAATACCGACGATAGGTGAACTGATAGTTGACTACTCGGCTTTTCCTCGAAACCTCCTCTCGGCGTTGATAGAAGAAGTCGAAAAGTCTGGAGAGCTGAGCAGTAAGTTTCCTCTGGTAGAGAACGTCACATTGCTTTACGCGTGGTCGGAAAGCTATCCGAAAGCAGCTGGTCCAGAGCTTCTGGGGGAAGTGGTCGGCCACTTCAGTCGCTTGCCCCTTCGTAGTTTGCTTGAGGGGCGTAACCATGCTGAGGTGGTTATCTTCGCGGCAGGTACTACGCATGACACGTTTTCCCTGCTTGAATCAGTCCGAGATAACGGAATGGGGAATCAGATCGGAATTCATCTGGTCAACTTCGTGCATACGGACAACTTGCTGGAATCGCGACTCAAGCTGCGTAATCACTACACGATACTCCGGGATGCACCATTGCATGGTGTGCAGGTTCGCTACGTCTTTACCGTGCGCCATGCGCTGGCATACATGCGCGATGTGGCGCGGATTTGTGTGCAGGCTACCGAGGAGGGTTCGCGATCGCTTCTAGCGATTGGCTCATTCGGGCCGAAACCAATCGCCGTTGGTGCTCAATTTGTTGTCCAGGAATTTTTGCGAAAATGTAGTTTGGTCGGGGATGCGCGGGCTGACGTACTTAACAGTAGAGGGTCGCAATATCTCTCGCCCTACTCTCTGGGTTCAAGCAAAATCGGAGTATTCGAATATCAACCGAGGGGGAGCTCAACGTCTTTCCTGGAGTAACGCCGAGGGGTGATCACCCCTGCTAACCCGTATCGCCCCTGCTCAGCCTCTGCCTCGCCTCATTGATGAAGGAATCCGTTTCTTCGGCCGAGCGTTGAGCTCTGATGGCAAGATCGTCGGCATCGGTGGCGTCGAGGATCTGGATGGTGAGTTCCACCAACTCGCGCGCACGCCGGGCGAAATCCTCATCGTCTGTGACCAGCTGTACCCGGTACATAGTGCTGCGGGCGGCTGCTCTTAGCCGCCATGAATCGGACCTCGCCCGCGCGTACTCGTCACTGTCGGCAGGGCTCTCACGGCGGGTCGTCCACCTGATGAGTTGACCTCCGCGGAGATCTGCCACGCTTTCGGCGAGCGCACCGTAGGCGCCGATCCTCTCCACGCGAAGCCGTTCGCGGGCGGTCATCCCATGGATGTAGACCGCCTGGCGCTTTTGGAAGTAGTAGGTGAGCGCCGAACCGAGCAGTGTTCCGAGTACGGCGATGCCTGTTACCACGGCTGGTTCCATTACCGAATCATCCCTCACAGCGCGTTTGGCCGGGGTGCACGTGCAGGAAGAGCCCGGCCATGGCGCTCCTCCCAACTTGTTTTTGGAACAAGTTGGTTGGACCTGACTGAAAGGTCACCTCGTAAAAGATCTTCGTGTCTTCCGTGACCAGTAGTGATGCTGGAGCCAGGGCTGATGCGTTCTCAGTCGGCAAGATGAGCTGATCGCCTGCGTACGCGCCGCCGTGGGCAGTTCGCCCGGTTCAGCAACGAGAGACGCGACCCCTGATGATCAAGGCTGTCGAAGCCTTTGATCACGAACAGGGGGCGTGTCCATCCCCTCGGGAGATGAGTTCAGACGTCAGGCATTCACCTCAACACCCCTGGGGCCTCGCGCGTTCTGCCCCGGCAGTCGCCACCCGCCCTGCTGGGCAGGTGATCGGTAAACAGGTGGCATGTTGCTGAGGGCGTCGAAAGACTGCCTCGGTGATCCCTACTGAGTTGCCTCAACTGCTTCGACCTCGTGCCCTGAGGGCCGGAGATCTCGTGGTTATTGCATCGCTGTCCGGACCGCTCCACGCCGTGTACGAGCCCGCCCTGGAGAAGGCGGTGGTCGTGCTTGAGCGGATGGGGTTCCGCGTGCGTCGGGCGCCGCTGCTCGAAGCCGGGCGGCACCGGTGGTGGACCGCGGCGACGCCGGCGGAGATCGCCAAGGAGTTCAATGCTCTTCTGCGTGATCCTGAGGTGCGCGCGATCATGGCGCATGACGGCGGCCAGACGGCGTTCGGCTACCTCGACTTGATCGACGTCGAGGCGATCAGGGCCGACCCCAAGCCGATCCTCGGCTACAGCGACATCTCGCTGCTGCACCTCGTGCTCTACGCACAAACGGGTCTGGTCGGGTTCCATACCGACTTGGCCACCCCTGGACTCGGCGGACACTGGCAGGCCGCGCCCGCCGCACGCAGAGCGGAACTCGAAAAGCTCTACGCGACGCTGCTGACCAGCACGGAGCCGATCGGTGCGCTGCCGGCCACCCCGTCGTGGGAGTGCTGGCGTTCCGGTCGCACCGAAGGCCGGCTGATCGGCGGGGTGATCAACCGCATCGTGCTGGCGCAGGCCACGCCTTACGCGCTGCCGCTCGAACGGTTCGACGGCGCGGTGTTGTTCTGGGAGGAGTTGGGCGGCCACGCATCGCACGTGTGGAGCTATCTACAGGTACTGCGGCACGCAGGCATCCTCGATCGAATCGCCGGCATGGTCGTGGGCATCCCGACCGCGATCGACGGACTCGACTCGCCCGACGCGTCCCCGACCCTGCGCGAGATAGTTCTCGACGTCCTCGGTGACCGCGACATCCCGGTCTTGGGCAACGTCGAGGTCGGACACGCCGGACCGAATCTGCCGATGCCGGTCGGCACCCGCGTCGCCCTTGACGCGCAGCAGCGGACTCTGTCGCTGCTCGAACCGGCGGTACGCCCGCTCACGGTGACCGGTCCGAGCGGCTGAGCAACGCGGACAGCGCGCTTCTTCATGGGGCCTGCCGATCCTGCTGGTCAAGCGGATGCCGATTGACTGCCGGGTGACCGTCACTCGATCGGTGGCCACTCTGAAAGAGCTCATTCTTCGGCTGCCACTGCGGCTGGTCGCACCCCGCGTTGGTCAAGCCTTCCTGGAGGAGGGGCTTGGCGGGTCCGTTGGGTGGGCGAGTTGCTCGGGCTCCGTCATGCAGGTGCGAGATGCGGCAGTCCGAGTGCGGTGACGGCGTCTGTCAGCTCCTTGTCGTAGGTGACGAAGCCGTCCAGCTCTCGGTGCAGAGGGGCGGTGGTTGCCAGGTGAATGGCGTCTAGAGTGCCGAGTCTTTGCATCTCGAAGCCGGCGGCGCGGGCCAGGACGTCGTCACCGAGAACGATCTGGTCAATCCCGGTTAGCGTGTTGCCGACCAGGAACGGCACTCGCTGCCGGTCGACACCGGCTCGCCGGAACGTGCGTGCGATCTCCACGCCAGCCAGCTGGGAGGTCACGAGACGACCGTCAACGCCCAGCGCTGCCCGCCAGCTGCGAAGCGCCTGCGTCTCCGCCTCCTGCTGTACGAACTTCAGCAGAGCGCAGGTGTCCATGTAGTAGAGGCTCAACCCGTGCGCTCCCGGTCGCGCTCGGCGATCAGCGCATCCGACAGCGAGGGCAGCTCGGCCAGATCGCTGATCAACTCGGGCAATGCGCCTGGATTAACCGCACGGCGCACCTGGCCGGTCGCGATCAGTTGGTCCAGGGTCGATGTGGGTTCTTCGGCGGGGGACATGCGGATGACAGGCTTGCCGTGTTCGGTGACGACGAGCGTCTCACCTGCGCGAACTCTCGCTGTGACTTTCGACGGATGGTGGTTCAGCTCTCCAAGCGGGATGGTCTCCATGCCGCAAAGGTACACAAAAAATGTGTACAACGGGAGGCTGGAGCGAGACAAGTCTTCTGTGGACAGGATCAGACCTTGATCACGGTGGCCCGTCCGCCGTATAGCGTGGTCAGGTCCTCGGGGTGCGAGGTGAGGACGGTGACGGAGCCTGGGCGGCGAGGGCGGTGGCCCGAGTACGGCGTCGATGGCGTACTTATGGCCGTGCAGGCCGGCGTCGGTGAGGAGGGCGGCGGCGTGGCGGGCGAGCGGCTCGGTGACCGGTTCGACTACCAGGCGAGACAACGTCCATTCCAGGGCTGGCCGGTTGATCCGGGAGTGGACCACCGCGACCAGGGTGGCCGCGGATGTGATTACGCGCAGGTCGTCGGCGCGGGCCAGGGCAAGCCATCCTGTGACGGACCGGTCGCGCAGTACAGCTTTGGCGAGCCCCTCGCTGTCCAGGACCGGGGTGCCGCCGGGAAGGGCGGGGGAGCGGGTCACGCGGCGTCGGCCCCGCCTTGCGTCTGTTGTTGTCGGGCCTGGTGGAGCTGGTCGCGCAGGGCCTGGATCTCGTCGTCCGTGACCGGTCCGTGGTCGGCCTCGGCGACCTGGATGAGCTCGTTGAGGTTGTCCCGCTCGATCTGCCGTGCGACGGCCGCAGCGACATAGGTGGACAGTCCGGAGGGGCCACTGCGGGCCTTGGCGGCTTCGGCGATATCGCGCGGCATGGTGATCGAGTACTTGCCGGTAGGCTCACTCATGCTACCTGTCTTCCCTTGCATCCTCCCCTGGTCGAATGAAGTTGGCAGAGACAGTCGCGAGGTGCAGGTCCGATCCGAGCTCGAATCTGGGTTGGGCGCACGTCGGGACTCCAGAGGGTGTTGTTGCTGCCGGGCTTGATCCGGGCATCCGAGACGTTCACGTGTCAGAGAGGTGGTGGACGTCATGAGGAACTCGAAATCTCAGGCGCGCGGCGTCCCCGGCCGTAGACGCGGAGGAAGGGCCGTGGCTGGCCGGCGCACGGCGGGTGCGACGGATGTCAGGGCGCTGGCCGATGACCTGGGCGCCGTGCTCCTCCGTGCCGTTCGGCAGGGCGTTGCGGATGAGTCCCCTGCGGGGATCAGCCGTGGCGTGCCCCAGGGCCGCGCGGCCGGGATCAGCTGGTACGCCTTTGCTCTGGAGTACATGGAGATGAGGTGGCCGCTGATCGCGGCGAAGACCCGGGACGAGACCAACGACGCGCTGTGCGCGATCACCCGGGCGATGCTCCGGGATGTGCGGGGCCGTCCGAGCGATGAGCTGCTGCGGCGGGCGATGCGGGGCTGGGCGTTTGTCGTCCCGCGGCCGGAGCCGCGTCAGATGCCGGCTGACGTCCGGCTGGCCCTGCGCTGGGTGGCGGGAGCCTCGCGTCCGCTGGCTGATCTGATGGATCCGGCCATGATGCGGTCCCTGCTGACAGCACTGCGGCTAAATCAGGGTGGCGCGGTGGCGGCGGCCGAGACGCAGCGACACAAGCACAAGGTCCTGGTCAACGCCGTGCGATACGCCGTCGAGCAGCGCAAGTTGCCCGCCGATCCGCTCGCTCCCATCAAGTGGAGCGTGGCTGAGACCGTCGACGAGGTCGACCCGCGGGTGGTTGCCAACCCGAGCCAGGCACGTTCCCTGCTGTGCGCGGTCTCCTATGTCGGCGCTTACCGGCGGGCACGTGGACGGCGGTTGGTCGGGCTGTTCGCCGGGATGTACTACGCCGGGCTGCGCCCCGCCGAAGCGGTCGGGGTGTCTTTGCCCAACTGCGTGCTGCCTGCTGAGGGCTGGGGCCAGGTGACCGTGCACCGCACACTGCCGCAGGCGGGCAAGCGGTGGACCGACACCGGAAGAGCCCACGACGAACGCGGTCTCAAGGGCCGTCCAGCCGACGACACCCGACCTGTACCGCTACCGCCCGAGCTGGTAGCCCTCTGGCGGGAGAGCATCGACACCTTCGGCGTCGCGGACGACGGGCGGCTGTTCTTCAATGAGCGCGGCGGCATCGTCGGGTCCAGTACCTACGACCGTGCCTGGCACGAGGCCCGTGAACTCGGGCTTCCGCCGGATCTGGTGTGCTCTCTGCTCGCGGCCCGCCCTTACGATCTGCGCCACTCGGCACTGTCCACCTGGCTCAACGCCGGCGTCGACCCGACCGAAGTGGCGGAGCGCGCCGGTAACAGCGTCGAGGTGCTCATGACCACGTACGCCAAGTGTCTGTACGGGCGGCAGGAGATCGCCAACCAGCGCATCGACAAACTCCTGCACGAATACGAGTAGAGCTCGCAGGTGTTTGATTCCGGCGAGATGGCCAGCCGCGCACACGATGCATACGTGTCCGGGCGTGAGTAGTTGTATGCCTACTCACCAGATGCCGTCTTCGTGTCCCCGCCGTGCTGCGTTACCCGGGGACGGCACCGGATGCGTACAGCGCCGTAGGTGAAGGCCGGGTCGGTGGCCTTGCTTGACCAGATGTACGCCTCGCCCGGGCGGAGTTGAGCGAGTCTCTCGGCTGTGAGGCCGGACAGGGCGGAATTCGCCTTCTGTAGGTGCTTGAGCCAGGCCGGGGAGGTGAATTTGTGGAGGATGACGTGGTTGGAGAGCTCAATTAGCTGTACTGGTACGGATGGTGGGTCCTGGCTCGCGACCAGAATGCTCATGCCCTTGTGGCGCATTTCGCGGACGGATTCGACCAGGCCGGCCACGAGGTCGGGACTGTCGATGTACTTGTGGGCTTCGTCGAAGACGACCAGTTTGTTGAAGCGGTGGTCGCCGTCGCGGGCGTCGGCGAAGAGCTGCATCAGGACGACGAACAGGCCGAGGGCGTCGTCCTTTTCGATGAGGTCGTCGCGCAGGTCGACGATGATGAGGCGGCCGGGGCGGATCAGGCTGGTGAGCCGGACGTTGTCGTCGATGTACTCGGCGGCCAGGTCTAGGCGGTCTTCAGCGAGGTCTTTGATGTGGTCCGGCATCCGGGAGTCGGCCAGTTCCTGGCGGATCGTGTCGAGGGTCAGGTTGTTACGGTGTTTGCGGATGGCCTTGGCGATTTGCTTGATGTACGTGGATCGGTTCCCTACGGCACCGAGCAGGAACTTCCAGTGCTCAGCCTTGAGTTCGGCGGAGGAGAACGCCAGGGGGTGCACTTCGATCCCCGGGTATTGCTCGCGGCGTTCGTCGACCTGGGCCTCCGGCGCGAGGAGCAGGACGTCGGTCAGGGCGCGCGGTTCGGCGCCGTAGCGTTCTTTGAGGGCGGCGACCTGAGCGTTGTCGTCGTTGGGGTGCACCATCGAGGTGAATTCGGGCGCGTAGTCCTGGGCCTTGCTGTAGTGGAAGACCACCGTGGCTAGCGGGTGCGGCAGGACGTTGACGGGTGGGGCCGGGAGCGAGGCCGCTTCGATGATGCTCCCGAGGGTGTAGCTCTTGCCGCCGCCCTGGACGCCGAAGAGGCTGATGGTGTGGGTCTCGTTGAGGTCGAGGGAGACAGTGCGGCCGGCGACTTCCCCCAGGACGCCGTGCTGGGGTGAGGGACGAGTGACACCGAGGTAGATGTCTGGCTTGGTGCCGGGGGCGGTCGGACCAGGGGGCGGGGTGGCGGGGCTCGGGGCGTCCACGGTCGGAGTGTCGTGGACGCTCCGTGGGCCGCGTGCGGTGGTCCCGGGGGATGGTGTGTCGGACGGAGTCGGGTCCGTAGCAACTGGCGGTGGGGGCAGGTCGGATCTGCCTTCCTCGCTGCCAGGTTGATTGGGTGCTGGCTGCGGCGCTGCTGAAGCCTCTTCTGCATGTGACTCCGGTACCTCCTCCGGCACCGCCCGCTCCGGCTGCGCCACTACAGCGTCGTCCGCGCGGAAGGCGGCCTCGGCGAGACGCGGGATCGAGAGCGGGAGCAGGGCCAGAGTCGGCGCGGTCGCGGCACCGTCCGGCGTCGGAGTGTCTTCGTCGTTCATCACTGGCTCGGCGTCGTCCCGCAGATCCGGCACACCCGGTCGCACTGTTGGAATTGCCTCGACGAGTTCGGTGACGAGGTCTTGGCCGATGCGGTGGAACTCCACCTCGCCGTCGGTTTCCTGGTCGGTGCCAGTACGGGCGAGGTCGAAGATCAAGCCGCTCTGGGTGAAACGGAGTTGGTAGCCGTCGTCGAGGCTGTCCAGTAGTTGATGGGCTGCGGTGCGGGTGGTTTGGTTCAGAGTGCCGTGGCGGGCCGCGCGCTCCAGGTAGAACCGGAGCATGGAGGCGAGGGCGAGGTTCTTGACGGGGCGGTCGACACGGTCGGGGGTGGTGAGGTTCGGGTCGAAGGACTCGGCGAGTACGGTCTGGCTGCGCTCCAGCTGCTGGGCGACCTTGGTCTTGAGCCGCTGGTAGGCGCCGACGTCGTCGAGCGCGGTGTAGCACTTCACCTCGACGAGACGGCAGGTGATGGTCCGCTGCTGTGCGTCGAGTTGGAACAGCGCGAGGTCGCTGCGCTGGAAGGAGAGGACGTCGCCGAGTTCGCGAGCTTGGCGACGGGCCTCGGCGTACAGCTCGGGATGGGCGTCGAGGGGCACGACGATCTGGTTGTGCAGGACGTCCTGGTAGTCCAGGTAGAGGCGGGCCAGTGACAGGCCGAGGACCTCGGTGCGCTGGTTAGGTGCAGTCGACGCGAGTTTGAAGGCCAGGTTGCCCGACAACAGCCGGAGCTGGTCGAAGAACGTGTTGAGGTGGCGTTCTTCGACAGTGAGTCCGTGCTGTTCAGCTGTCGGGCGGAGGAGGGTGCGCAGCTCGTCGACCGAGTTGGAGCTGACCATGATCTGGTGCCCGAGCCCACTGCCCTGGGCGGGAGCGTAGTCGATGACGTACTCGGGCCTGCCATGTCGGCCGGCGTTGTCGAAGTACTCCAAGCCCAGTGTGCGGTCGATGGTGACGACCCAGTCGCCGGACTGGTGTGCCTGGTAAAGGAGATCGCGGGCATCGGTGTCGAGCGACAAGACTGTGCACGGGACATTGCGCAGTGCCTGGCCAGCGGTGGCTACGCAGGCCGCGGCAGTGGCGAGCAGGGCGGGGAGGCGGCCCATCAGCGTGGTGAGGTCTTCGGCGTCCTCTATCGCGAGGGCTGTGCCATGTCGTGGCGCGGTGCGCCAGACAATTTGCTGGTCGCTGTCCTCGTAGGCGGAGGCGGTTGCCTGCACCAGGCCGTGGACGGGCGCGTGGGTGATGTCCTGGCGCGCTGTAGAGGCATGCTGTTCGCCGCCGAAAGCATCGATGAGGATGGTGAGATGGGCGTCGAACTCCGTCGGCTGCCGGGTGAACTCGTACACCGAACGTACGGAGTGGACGAGCTTTGCGACCCGGGCAGGGCCAGCGGTGTGAAGGAAGGCTTCGGCCTCGGCGGAGGAGATCTGGCTCTGCGCGCTCTGCAACTCCATCAGGGCGGCGCCGGTCTCGGGAGCCTCGGGGTCGATGACGCAGAGACGGATGTCGTAGGTGAGTTCGCGGGTCGCCGTGCGGCGCTGCAGTTCGAGCAGGGTGTCGGCGACGATCTCGGCCCGGCCCGCGTTGACAACGTTCATCACGAGAGTGCTGACGTACGGGTGTAGGCGGACGTAGCGCTCGATGCGGTCGGCCAGAGCCGTCCCGGACAGTGCCCCGCTGCCGTTGGTGGTGGCGCGGTTGTTCTCGGGAGGGAGGTTTAGGGCCGTGGTGAGTCGGCCGATCACCCCGCGCGGGTCGGCGGTCTCGCTCGGCAGGTACGCGCCCCAGTACGGGGTGAGATTGTCGGCCGCGGCCATCAAACGTCCGTCCTGACGCGGGATGGCGAACGGGAAGCCGAGCGGTGCCAGCGAAGCCAGCAACGAATCCCGTACGGGTAGGACGGCCTTCTTGTCCCCGGAGATGAGGCGGCTCGTCCAGTCCAGGCCGAGCGCCGACCAGGTGGCCAGCCACAGTGCCCGCAGCGGGTGGGTGGGGGCGACGAGCAGGACGGTGTCGTGTCGGCCTGTTCCGTCGGTGAGCGTCGCTGCCACGCAGTCGATCTGCTGGACGCGGGCGAGCGCCTCCAGGGCGCCGCCCCGGGTGGTGTCGGTGGCCCTTTCGATCTGGAGCGCGGCTGCGTCGACGAGTTCGGCGTATGCCTCGGCGTACGCGGCGAGTTCGTCGCGCACCTGCTCGAAGTCGACTGCCTCGCTGACCAGGAGCTCGGCGGGTTCGACGGATCCGGCCATCTCGCCTGTGATCGCGGTGAAATAGTCCCGCCGGGCGGCAACGAACGTGTCGTACGCCTCGGCTGCCCGGCTGCTGAGAGCGCGCCCGAGGTCCACGTCGTCGCCGTCGGGCAGTTGGGCAGTGCCGTCCGGGTGTAGGAGCAGTCGGCGCAGACTGGTGTCGTCGGGGTGGGCGAGAAGATGCTGCTGGGCTTGGACGAGCAGCGGGGACAGCCGGATTTCGCCGCTGCCCGCGGCGTGAATCTTTGCACTGAGGGTGCGGTGCGGGCTCCGGGCGCTGAACGCCTTCCAGCGGATGTCTGTGGCGGTGACCTGGGCCGGGTCCTCTCCCGCGGCGAGTGCGTCCAGCTGGAGAGAGCGCAGGGCCTGGGTGAGGCCGGGGAAGCGTCCCGCGCTGCGCTCCGGCGGTTCCTCGGTCTCAGCGTCGGGGACGACGTAGAAGCGCTCGCTTTCTCCGCCGGGCAGATCGTGGGCGCCAGCGGCGACGTGGAGAGGCTCGTCCTCTGCATCCAGGGGGACGACGCGGATGTAGTGCCATCCCTCCTCCCAATCGATCTTGTTGAGGCGGTTCAGTGCCTTCTTGTACTCGGGCTTGGCCGTCTTTCCCTTGCCGACATAGGCGGCCCTACCGATCGGACCACCGTTCTCGGAGACGATCTCCACGCGGAATCGCTCCAGCCCTTCCACCTTGCGTGGGTCGGGCCGCACGGCGAAGCGCACGGTGATGTCGCGGACCCCCTTCTCGCCGGTGAGGAGGTACGGCTGGCCTGCCATGGAGGCCAGTGCCGGGTAGTCCGCCAGGTGCTGGGTGTTGTCGCCTGCTGAAGGCAGACCGAGTTCGCGAACGTCGATGGAGACGGTGGCGCGGTGTCGCTCATCGATGCGCCAGTTGCCGAAAGACAGGCCCCAGTTCTCCCGGTCGACGACAATGCGGCGAGTCCAGGTCTTGGGCTCTTCCAGGCCACAGCGTGTGGCAAAGGCGGCGAGACGGGTCGCGAAGTCGTTGTCGCTCAAGCCGAGATCTAGGACGCGTTGCCGTTCAGAGCGTGGCGAGTCTGTCAGCTTCTGCACCAGGCTGTGGTTCTTACCGACTCGGTCCCGTACCTGGGCGGGATCGGTGAACAGATCGAAATCCGGTACGAGGCCGAAGTGGTAGACCGCCGCCCCGGCGACCTGGTCACGGTAGCCGTTGACCTGGAGGGTGAGGAGGTACTGAGCGACGGCGCGGTCGCTTGCTCGCCGTCCGTCCGGGCGGGTGCGGACGGCAGCCAGCAGTTCGTCGACGGCGGGACGCAGCTGCTGCGGAACCTGGTCGAGGAGATGATCGGTGAGATGGGCGTACGCGTCGCCGAGCGGAACTTCCTCGAACGTGGCGATACCGAAGGAGTCCTCGGCGCTGACCCGGATGCCTGGCGGCACGAAGACCAGGAGCGGGCCGGGCAGCACGCCTTCACCCTCACTGCGGTTTCGTAGTTCGACCAGCTTGGTGCTGCTGACGCCCACGTCGTGCAGCGGTCCGTCCGGGGCGAGGTCCTCAGCGGGGCAGAGCAGGCAGACCGTGGTGTCGGGGCCGAGCGCACCCCGCAGCCGACGCACCAGGGAGGCGGCGAGTTCGGGGTCGGCTTCGGTGACACGCATGCAGTGCCCTGCGCTGCGCTCGCCGATGAGCTTGGCCAACTGCGGTACGAGAACGCCTTCGAGGGCTTCGCGCAGGTCCTTCGCGGTGGCCTCGGCCAGGCCGGTCGTGCCGGTCGGGGTGCTGGTCATCGGGTGCTGACCCCCATCCGTGCCGCGGTGCCGATGGCATACCTGGGGGTGATGGTCTGCGTCAGGTAGGCGTCGGACATGTCCTGGTAGTAGCCGATCTCGCGCAGGCGGTTGAGGAAGGCGGCGGAGTTGGCGCGCAGCGCCGCCTGGTCGTCAAGGTGGGCGCCGGCGAAGCCGTCGCCGTCGGGGAGGCGGTCGATGTAGAGCCCATACCGGGAGCGCAGCAAGGAGAGGAACGCGTCCACCCGCATCGGGGCGGTGGCCAGATCACCGCTGCCGTCGGCGCTCTCGCGCAGCAATGACACCTGGAGGAGGACTTCGAGGAGACGCCCGTCCAGTATGAACCGACGTGCGGAGTCCGCACCGCCACCGCGCGGCTGGGCCAGGAGAGCGCCAGGACGGTGTTTCAGCAACATGGAGTCGAGACACTTCACGAACTGGCTCCGGTAGTAACGGCCGCGATAGTGCATGAGCATCTCGGTGTACTCGTCGAACGGGTCGAGTCCGAGCTGGATGATCTGCTTGAGTTCGGGTGGGAGGTCCTCCTCCTCATCCCGTACCCGGGTGACGCGTTGTAGGAAGAAGGCGTCGCGGTCCTTGCGGCGCTTCTTGTCCAGGAGCCGCAGCGCCTCTTCAGGGGTGAAGTAGTTCCGACCGGCAGGCCGGCTCAGCGTTCCGGCTTTGGCCAGGGACTCCGCGAAGTCATCAAGCTTCTTCACCTGGTAGGTCGCCTGGACGAAACGGGGGATACGCCGGTACCAGATATCCGTGCTGTGCTCGGCGAGGGCGGCGGGGGCAGTGCCGGGGGTGCCGTCCGCGTCAAGGAAGAGCCGCACTTGGTACGGGCAGCGGTCCGCCGCGGCCTGCGAGCGGTGGCCCTTGCGGCAGGCTTCCGGCACCGTGCCGGTTGTGACGGCCGCGGGCAGCAACTTCATCATCCGCAGGTGGTACAGCGCCAGGTGGAAGGCGAACAGCGTCTTGAGGTAGTCCACCAGTACGGTGCGCGGCATGTGGTCCTGGTGGTACAGGAGTCGCATGACGTCCTGGCAGAGCAGTTGTGCGGGTTCGGCGCACAGCGGCGGATAGGGAGTGCGGGGCTTGCTCGTGTCCGCCTGGTCCCGCATCCTCCCGCCCGCGAGCTCGACCAGGTGCAACAGCGCTTGCGTCTCCACGTCGGTGTCCGGACCAGGGCTGATGGCGCCCGTGGCCCGGTCGACGTCGGAGAAGAAGAACTCGCGCAGTCCCTTCAGGGCGCCCTCGTCCGCACAGAGCATCTCGTACAGCTGCTCGTCGGCCCCGTACGGGCGGGATTTGCGGCTGTTGCGGAACCGGTAGGTGAAGCCGTGCAACGGCCTGGGAGCGGCCACGGCTTCATCGGCTCGGCCGCGATTGACCATGTCCATGAGATGAGTGACGGTCCAGCGGGTGGTGGTCTCGCGGTCGAAGCCGTCGAACACCTCGGGGTGCTCCAGGAACAGCTTGACGAATACATCGACGTCGAGCAACGCCGTACGGCTGATCTTGCTGGGCATGCCCTGGTGCCACAGTCGGGCAAGCAGCGCGGTGAGGACCCGGTCCATGTCCAGCGGCTTGTAGTCGATCCGGCTGACACCGGGGTGATGGAACGTGCCGAGAGATCCCGTCAGCGCCATGCCATCTCCTCCGGCCCGTCGGTGTGTTGGTCGTCCAGGTCGTGGGCCGCGTCTGGCGAGGCGGCTGCCAGGTCTTCCATGTGTAGGACGCCGTCCTCGGAGCGGTGGACGCGGCGTAGATCGTGTCCGTGTGTGGTGAGGAGTACTTCCTGGTACGGGACAGCGGCCAGCCGGTTCTTGAACACGGCCAAGGCGAGCTGCTGACCCTGGAGGTCGGCCACCGAGGGCCGGTATCCCTGCCCGAACCGATGCAATAGCTCGAACAGGTCGAGCCGGATGTCGAGCTCCGCGGTCCCGCCCTGCCGGCTCGCGGGGTCCTGGTAGGTCAGACGCAGCGCCGTGCGACCGGATTCGATGTAGGCGGAGGCAGCCGGGGCCCCTGGTTCCAGGTGGAATCCTTCGGCGGGGAAGCGGCGGTAACTACGGACGAGACCGCCCGACACCTCACGAACCTGCAGTGCCAGCGCCTTCCCGATGCGATCTGGAGCGGTCAGACCTTCTCCCCGGTTGAGGGCACGCAGCACCATGTCGCGTGCTTCACCGGTGGAGGCATTGATGCCCAACAGCTCCATGAAGTGCAGCACCGAGGGGTAGGGCAGCATCCGCTGCGCCCGCTCTTCATCGTGGAGCTCGAAATAGAGCAGACGACGTGCCGCGTCGAGGTAGCGGCGATGGTCGGCTGCCTGGCCCGATTGGCCTCGACCATTGAGGTTCGACCGGCCGAGTTCGGTGAACTGCTGCTTCAGCAGCACTCGATCCCGATTTCCGCGCCCGTCCACGGTGACCAGGGCACCGTCCTCCAGCAGCCCTGCATAGTCGAGGCGGCGGTCGAGGCGCGGTTGCGGCACGGCGGCGACGTCGGCCTCTCGCAGCAGGGACAGCAGCCGGTCGCGCTCCCTCGGGATACCGTCATCGGCTGGGGGAGCGCCTTGGTGAGCGGTGAAGTAGAAGCTGTCCAGGACAGCTTGGGCGTCACCGGCTGCGTACAGCTGGTGGATCTCCGCGCAGTCGCGGCTTGAGGTGAGGGTGAAGGCCAGCGCTGAGCGCAGGTCGCGCAGTGTGATGTGCAACTTGCCGCGTAGTTGCGTCAGTTCGTAGATCCGGCGCAGCCGCCGCATTGCCTGTGGGCCGGCGGAGGGGTGCTGGAAGGTCTGCGCGTTGTGCCGGGCGTAGCAGGTGGCCGCGAGGTCGCAGGTCGCGCAGTCCTCCCAGAACCGCTCGTGCGTCATCCGCGTGAGCATCCGCTCCAACAGCGACTCACCGTCCAGCGGAACGCCGTCCGCGTCTGCCGGGCGGGCCGCCACGTCACGTGTGTTCAGGTTGACGACGGCGACCGTCTGCCCCGTTTCCCGCCCGGCCAGGCCCAGGTTGACGAGCTTTGCGAGATACGGAAAGCGGTCGTGGTGGTGGCTCAGGAAGTCGATCAGCCGTCCCTCGTTGACCGCGATCAGCCGCGTCTCACTCTCGATGCCGTCCCAGCCGGACTCGTCCTTTCCGGCGAATGGCGCGAAGAACTCCTCCAGGACGTCGTCCCCGCCGACCTCGCCTTCGTCCTGGCTGCCGTCATGGTTGGTGCGGAACCGGCGGCCGTCCAACGTGAAGTCGTTGCCGTTGGGCCGCCGGGGCCCGAAGTCGGCATCCAGCTTCCGGGCCTGGCGCTCGAAGCTCTCCAGGAACGCGGTCTTTCCATCGCCCGCGTTCCCGGTGACGACGACGAGCGCATGCTTGCCCTGCCGCAGCGCGGGGACAAGCTCGCGGTCCAGGGCGGTCTCGACATACACGGACATGGCGTGCGGGTCGAGGCCCCGTGTACCGCGGTTGCTGCGTCGGCTCTGGCTGTACAGGGTCTGCAGGTGGGCGACGAACGGGTTGGTATTCGGTTCGGGGACGGACGGTTCGGCGGGGCCATCGCTGGATGACGGTGTGGGCGGCAATTCCTGGCGCTCGGGCGTAGGAGCGGGTGGCGGGACATCCCGTGCCGACTCCAATGTCTGGAGCGCCTGTAGCAGTTCCTCGGCCGTGGTGAACCGCTCGCCGCGGCTCGGGGAGATCGACCGGAGCAGGATCTCGGCGAAACCGGGGGTGAGATCGCCGAAGCCGCTGTACGCGACTCGGGGATCGGTCGGTGCGACGCCGGGCAGCGGTGAGTTCGCGTCCCACGGGTACTGTCCGCCGGTCAGTGCCTCGTACAGCGTGACCCCGAGCCCGAACAGGTCACGGTCGACGTATCCGGTGGCGTTGGCCGGCACCTGGTCCAGGTCGGGCGGGCTGTAGCGGGCACTGGTGTAGGTATGGCCCTCGGAGGAATCCGCGGTCTTGGCGATCCCGAAGTCGAGCAACTTGACGCCGTCGTCGGTCCACAGCAGATTGCTCGGCTTGATGTCGCAGTGCCACACCCCGAGGTCGTGGATGTGCCGCAGCCCGCGCGCGGTATCGACGGCCAGCCGCAGCACGTCCGCCGCGCCCATCCGCCCGCCGCGGATCACCTCGGCGACATCCTTGCCGTCAACGAACTCGAAGACCAGGTACGGGTACGGATCCGGGGCAGACAGCCGGTCCGCGTCCACCATGGACACCACGTTGGGATGCGGTGCGCTCTGCAGCCGCTGCAGTACGTCAGCTTCGCGCTTGAGCCGGTCAAGGACGGAGTCACGGTCCCTGAGGACCAGCTTCACCGCCCGGTCGATGCTCCTTATGGTGTCGTACACCCGGTAGGCCACGCCGAAACCGCCGGGTCGACCCAGCCGGTGGCGTACCAGGTACTTGGTGCCGAGCTGGAAATCGGTGGGCAGGTTCTTGAAGAAGTCCGCCCCGCGTGCCGCATCCGGGCCGCCGGGCTGGTCGGCGGCCTGCTGTGCGGGGCGAGCTGCGGAGGATCCGATCCGTCGGACCGGGGTCTGGCGCGCGCCGATCGCCAGGTCCAGTCGGCGCAAAGCTTCCAGGGCACTCGGCCGGGCGCCGGGATTCGTCGCGCACAGCGTTCGCAGCCAGTGGGCCAGCTCCACCCGGACCCCGGCGTGCTCAAGACCGTCGGCAGGCAGCTGACCGGCGGCTCCGGCTTGCTCGGTCACCGAACCGAACGGCAGCTCTCCGGTGAGTAGTTGGTAGCCGATGACGCCGACCGCATACACGTCCGAGGCCATCCCCATGGCCGCAGGGTCGGCCTGGCACTCAGGAGCGAGGTACGCCGGGTCGGCGACCTGCCGCGCCTCCTCCAGCACCGTGTGCCCGCGTTGCTGCGCGGTCTTGGCGTACTCGAAGCCGGTAAGCATCGCCCGGCCGTCCTGCGCTATCAGAATCGTCGACGGGTTCAGCTCACGGTGCGCGATCCGCCGGCTATGAGCGTGCGCGAGCCCCTGCAGGACGTGCCGGACAGTGCGCAGTTTGGCGTCGGCCGTGAGCGGGTCGGCGGCCCCGGTCAGGTGCAGCTTCAGCGCATGCCCGGGGACATCGTCGAAGACGGTGACGTACACACCCCGGTCCTCGTCGGCGAAGAAATCCCGCACCCCGACGATGTTCGGATGCGCGGGCAGCTTGCCCAACGCCTCGTAGGCGATCCCGATCCGCTTCTGCTGTCGCAGCCGCTCAGCCTCCGGCGCGTACGGGTCGGCCTGACGCACCTGGAGCCGGACCGTGCCCGAGCCCTGCACGGCCAAGGCGTTCTTCGCCCGGTACTCGTCCAAGACGTCGGCACCGTCTGCGTGCTGGGACTCGCTGAGCCGTTCGATCACCTCCCAGCTGCCGAACCTCAACGGCCCGGACGGGGCACGAGAGGCGCCTCGCACCGTGTCCACGATCGCCTGGTGGTGCGCGGAGATGTCCGTGTCGAACCGGCCGGACGACACGGGTACTTGAGAGGTGTCCGCCAGCCGCCCGATCAGGTCGGGCAGGGTGACGGTCGCCTTCGCGTCGCGCTGTGCGGGTGTGTTGTCCAGCAGGACCGCGTCCGGGGCATGGAGGACGACCAGGGCGTCGGTCCATAGACGGGACAGCGGCAGGTGCGCGGTTTCCAGGATTGTCTTGAGCTGCTTGGCGTGGCTCTGCAGCTTGGGCACCGGGCTGCGGAACGGGGCCCGCCGCGCCGGATACCAGCGGCTTCCGTCGACCTCGATGCGGCCACGTGTGCCCTTGACGTCGATGACATACACCGCGTGCCCGGTGACCACGACGAGGTCGACTTCGAACAGGCGGTTCCCGTGCGGGATTTCGACGGAGTGCAGGACTGTCCAGTCGTCCGGCGCGTGATCTCGCAGGTGCGCGATCACGTGCCGCTCGGCATCGTTGACGGCCTCCCCAACAGCAACGATCCTGGCACTCATCAGCCAGTGGCCTCCTCGACGGCAGCGGTGAGCAGCGCGAGCGCCTTGTCCTCAAGGACATCGGCCCGGTCGCGGCATTGGTAGGCGGAGCGGACGGCGGCGGCGATGCGGTCGCGGTCGGCGGGGGGTGCGATGGGGATGTGCAGCTCGCGCAGGAAGTGCGGATGATATTCCTGCTGTTTGCCTCCGACGCTGAAGGAACGAAGCGCCCGGAACGCTGCGTCGGATCGGAAGAAGGCAAACAGGTAGGCGCCGGAGATTTCTGGATCGCCGCTGACGACGCGGACGTAATCCTGACTGAAGGCATGCTCCAGCCAGGGGCCCGTGACGAAGACAGAGCGACTGTAGACCTCGTTCTCGCCGAGTGTTCCCCTGGCTGCGACCAAGATTGTCTCGTCCTGAAGGCGAATATCGTCGGGAGCTTGCGATTCGTTGATCCAGCGCCCCTCAGGGCGAATCCAGAAGGACTGCCGTTGACCAATGAGTCGGACACCGTGCTCCGGGTTGCTGTCGATCCGTTTGAATCGGGCGCCCGTCCGCAGGCTGCCACCCTCACAGATCGTGCCGAGGGACTTGCCGGATACCGACCTCAGGTGCTCGATCAACCGCCGGGCCCTGGGTGCAAAATTCAGTGCCCTTAGCGAGGTCGCCCCCACACCCGCGACCTCGAATCCAAGATCGCGGTCTTGCTGATGCCAGCGCAGCTTGTTCAGCTCGGGCAGCCCGTTGCTGTCGAAGAAGTCTTTCGTCGCGGCGACGAGTTCGGCCTGATGCCGCGCCCGCAGCGCTGCGCACTCCTCAACCAATTTATGGATCTCGGTCTCAACCCGCTCACCGAACCGCGGTACCGGAAGCCCTGTGATGTGGTGCGGTTCGATGTGCTTTACAGCCGAGCCGTACACCGATCCGCGTACAAGTGTCTCGCCGTAGTGACTGAGAAGGAAGGCGAACAGATAGCCGGGCTTGATCTTCTCAGGGTTCGGTTCGACCTTGATCATGTGTTGGGAGGACCAAATCCCCTTCATGTCGGAACGTGTGTACGCCCTCCGTCCAGCATTGAATCCCGAGCACGAGATCAGAGACATGCCAGGCTTGAGTTCTAGGTACGACAGCGCCGCTGATTGGGCGTCGGACTTCCGCAACCGGGGTAGCCCTGTCAGGTCGGCGGCCATCATGTCTCTGGTCCCGAGGAACGGCACGCTGTGGTCGGGGTCGGTGAGGTACACGCGGCGGAACATAGGGCCGTTGAAGATCCCCCCGTTGTGCCCCGCCGTCACACTCGCCAACGGCACCGTCTCCGGCAGCAGTTCCAGCAGCTTCTTCACCTTCAGCGCGCCCGAGACGTACGGCGAGGCGTCGAGCCGGAGCCCCTGCTCCCGGAACCAGGCGGACGTCACCGGGTTCGACAGGCTGGCGATCTTCACGCGCGCGCCTCCGTGCTCTTGCGCGGGTCGGCGCCGGGCACCGGGTACTTGGCCCGGAATTCTCGGTAGTTCTCCGCGATCACCGGCAGGTCGTTGTCGATGACCGGTTTGCTGCGACGCAGCGGCCGGACAACCTCCTTGCCGCGGATGCGTAGACGCTCCTGCTCCACCGAGGTCTTCACCACGATCTTCCCGTCGGGCTCGCGCTTGTACAGGTCGTTTCCGCGTCGGTCGAAGCCGACCTTCTCGGCGACCGCCATGAAGACCGGGTACTCCTTCTCCGTTCCGAGCCGGTGGTTGCGGACCTCCTGGTCCGTCTTGCGCTTGAGGAAGAGGAGCGTGGTGAGGATGTTGACGTTGGCGTCGACGACGAACGTCTCCACCGGGAGTTCGATACTCGCGAGGACCCAGCAGTGCTCCAGGATGTAGCGGCGGATCGCTTCGTCGGACGGGCCCGGGTTCGACAGGATGCCGTTCGGCAGGACGATGCCGATGCGGCCACTGGGCTTGACCCACTCAATGGCACGCTGGATGAACAGCTGCTCGGGAGCCATGCTGCCCGGCTTGCTGATCAGGCTCTCCTCGATCTCGCCGGTCACCTTGTTGCGGCCCCAGGACTTCGCGATGCCGTCACGGAAGGAGCCCAGGACCGACTCGTCGCTGACCGGGATGTCTGCCCCGAACGGCGGGTTGGTCAACAGAACATCCACGGTCTTGCCGAGCGGGATCTTCTTCTTGGCCTTCTCGACGCCGGGGAGGTGTCCGCGCGGGAAGCCGAGGGAGTCCATGTGGAAGACGTTTCCGGTGGTCTCCGCGAAGGTCATGATCGCCATGGTGGTGGCGCGCACCAGGGACGGGTCGAAGTCCGCACCCATCAGGTGCTCGTCCGCGTACTCCTGGAGCCTGTCTCGGTAGCGCTCCCGCTCCTCGTCGGTGTCCGGGAAGCCGTAGGTGCCAGCCTGTTTCTTCCAGGTGTCGTGCAGGTGCTTTAGCGTGGCCTGAAGGAAGCCGCCGGTGCCGCAGGTCGGGTCGAGAACGGTCTCGTCCTCCTGCGGGTCGAGGATCTCGACCATCAGGTTGACCGCCCCGCGCGGGGTGAAGTACTGACCGCGGTCGCCGCGCAGATTGGTACCGACAAGCTCCTGGTAGGCGAGTCCCTTGGCGTCGACGTCGGTGCCGCTGAGGTCGTAGGGGGCGATTTCACTGACGATGAAGGCGAGCGCTCGGTCGGAGAGGTTGATCTCGTCGGTAGACTTGAAGACGTCGTTGTACTCGCGCTTGACATCCTCGAAGAGCTCCCGGACGCGGCTGCTGATCGCCGCCCGACCGCCATCGTCGAACATCTCCTTCAAGCCGGTGCGGAACCGACCGTGGCCAGTTCCTCGACTGGCTCGCTCGTCGTACATCTTGGCGAAGAGTAGATAGAGGAACTGCCAGAAAGCGGCATCCTTCGACATGCCCTCGTTGCCGTGGATGTAGTTGTGGCAGCGGCGGAACGCGGTCTTGAGACGCTCGGGCTCGGCTCGGCGCAGGCGCTGGTGCGAGGCGACGGTACGGCTGCCGAGGGTCCCATCGGCGACGGCCCAGTCGCTGCGGTCCTCGAAGTCCGCGCCGAAGTCGCTGATCACCTTCTTTAGGAAGAAGAAGTCGATTCCGTCCGTCCACATGCCGTCCGTGCACAGCGGGCGGTCCTCGTTGCCCATCAGCTCTTGGAGGGCTTCGAGGTCCTTTCTTGCCTGGTCGGGCTCACGGAGCTTGACGACGTTCTTGCCCGTGCCCTTGGGCTCCGGCTTGCAGATCACCACTCGGCGCAGGTTCGCGGTGGTGTGCAGGGCGCCAGACTCGAAGATCGCGATGTCGGCCGGCTTGGTCCGCTTCCGCTTGGCGCCCTCTTCGCTGATGGTGACGCGGAAGTCGCGTGCCATGTCGGCGGGGTCGATCCCGTGCTCGTGGACGAGAGCGCGGGCGACACGCTGGCGGACCTTCTCCTTCTCGGTTTCCTTGATCGCCTTACCAGTGATGTAGTCGACGATCTGCCCCTCTTCCAGGGCCGTGACCTGGGGCTGGGTCTCTTCCGCTGTCGCCGCCCGACCGGCACCGTCCTCGGGCTGCCGCGGGATGTCCAGGTCCAAGGTCAGTTCCTCCATCGGCGTGCTGCTTCTTCCCTGTGCTCGGTGGTGCGCGAGATGCCCGCCGTCCGGGGCCATGACTTTCCAGCAGGCCCTTGCGTAACGCCAGCAGGCCCTTGCGTAACGGCTGTCACCTGCGATCCTACGGCCCCGGAACGGACCCGCCGGAGCTTCTTGAAGGAGGGGTCACGACCGGCCGTACGAGCGCGTTGACCTTACCGCCGGGCACTGACAATCGCCGGATCCCGGCGGTCGGCCGCGCATTCGGAGTCGCACGCCCATCACTGCTCCGACGGCCCGGTATCGGTGTCGGTCCCCTCGTTCTGCCGTACTTCGTACGCCAGCTCATCGAGTGAGCCCTGGTCGGGCACGAACCACCTGATCGAGCCCTGCGTCGAGGTATCCACCCCGGACGCCTCGGCTCGCATCTTCCGGGCCAGGCCACTGGGCGAGTACCATTTTCCGTCCGCGGTCCAGCAGAGCGTATTCCTGGTGCCGTTCTTGTTGGACCAGGTCGCGCGGGCGCGGTCCGGGTTCGAGGCGAGCCAGTCCGTCATCTCCCGCCGCTCCGGTCGGGAGAAGGGCCGGAACTCAAGGTCCGTGCCCTCCGGGATGCGGCCGGCTGTGATGAGCGTCTTGACGGCGTTGACCTGTCGGCCGCGCTGTTCGCTTCCGGCGACCTGGTAGTCGTCCTGGAGGGCGGGAGCGGTCGTGTCGGAGTCGAGGCCGCGCATGGCGGCGCGCACTACACGCTGCATGCGTTCGGCGTTGCGGACCGCGGCGATGATGTGACTGCTCTTGCCGTACTCGTCGTCGATCGCGCGCAGCACCCAGGCGAAGGTGTCCCGCACCAGTTGCGGCACCTTCGCGAGCTCGCCCGTCCAGTCGAAGTCTGGGCTCTCGATGGCAGTGGTACTGAGACGGCGGAAGACGATGTGAGTGACGAGGAGATCGCCGTGCGAGGCGGCGGCGTCGGCGCGCCAGAGCAAGCCGTCGCGAAGTGCTTGGAGCTCCGCGCGAATCGCACGGAGCAGCTCGACCGCACGCCAGACTCGGTACACGTTCGGTGACGCCCCAAAGATCTGCTCGTAGACGTCGTCCTCCCACAGCCCCGCGAGGTTCTGGTCCCGCTTCGCCACCGCCGCAAGCTGAGCATTGGGATGGACGGCGGCCAGAGCCTCGGCGGCCTCCGTCATGGAGCAGCCGTGCTGTGGGTCAGGCAGACGCTCGCCACGCTTGATGACGTAGCTGCGATGCAGCAACAGCGCGAAGTCGTCACGGAGCTGGATCTGTCCTTGGTCAAGGGACTTGAAGTCGCGCTCCTCAATCGGGTTCTGCGTGTTCGTCGTGGTGGTGACCTGGTCGCCGAAGCCTTCCGGACAATCCTCCAGAGAGATCAGCCGCACCGTAACCCGGCCGATCTGCGCGGTGTCAGGGTCCTTGACGAAGGCCCGGTGCAGGGCGCTCACGGTCTGGGCGCCGTTGACCACGCTGATGCCGGTCAGCTTGAAGTCGCCGACCTTTCCGGGGACGGCCCGCCCGACCGGCTTGATCGTTTCACAGAGCATGGTGATGCCGTTACTGAAGTACCAGAAGTGCTCGGGTTGCTCCAGCAGCGTGTTCTGGATCTTTACGTTGACATCAGTCAGGTCGAGGGAATCGCGGATGTTGCGGGCGAAGAGCCCTCTCCGGTGCTCGCCGTACAGGTCCGCGAGGTCGGGGACGGTCATAGTGCCGTAGAGCGCTTTGTACGGGTTCGACTCCTGAACGAAGCCATCGAGCCTGACCGTGGCATCGATCTTCGGTGTCGCCGCGTCACCGAGAATCGCCCGGTGGAAGTCACGAAGGTCGAGAACCTTGTAGTCGACGATCTCGTCGACCTCGTTCTGCGCATCGATCTTCTCCTCAAGGAGCTCCCGCACCTTGGGGTCGAGGGGTGCAGTTCGCATCAACGCCAGGACGATGGTCACCTTCGGTAGGCCAAGGTCGAACGCCTGCTGGAGGTCCGGCACGAGTGGCTGGAAGCGGCTGTTGAACTTCGAGTAGGCGCGGTCGAAGAGCAGGTCCAGCCCGCGAAACAGCTTATGCACCGCCTCCTCGTCGAACCCGCCCTTGCCGGCATCGCTCCACTTTGCCTGTACAAGGCAGATCCGTGGCTGCGGAGCGGTGAGTTCCACCGACATCGCGTCGATACCGCGGTCGTCGGAGCCGTCGAAGACGCATACGGCGGCGGCCCGCGGGCCGACCTGGTGCTCGTTCTGCACGGCGAGTGCCGCGATCCCGCGACTGAGGAATGCCTGCCTACGACTCTGCTCGGAGGTTGATTTCGGTAGATCTGACAGGTCCAGCAGTCCGGTGTACCGCTCGTCGATGGCGTTGCGGACGTACTCGATATGCAGCTTGCTCATGACCTGCCTTTGCCCCCGGAACTCACTGATGGAAGGAGGGTATAAGGCGAAGATTGGCCTCGCAGGGCTCTCCCTCGACTTTCCGCCAGCAGGAGGCGGCTCCGGGCATTCCCTTACGGCGCGGCCTGGAAGGTGGCGACGGCTGCCCGCGTGGCCCCGCATTCGCAAGGCTGGTGCTGATTCGGAGCGGTCCGTGCCGCACGCGCCGCCGGACTGTCATGGCAGGAGCGACCTCCCCGGCTGTCGCGGCATCCTTAAAGACTCGGTGCCAAGCGCTCACCTACGAAGCTGCGTGTGTAGATGGTGAAGTCGCCGTGCGCGATCGGTAGTACGCCCCGGTGAAGGCCGGGGCGTACAGATGTCTGGGGCGTTGTCTCGGTGGGCGGGGTGAAAAGTGCAACGGCCTATTCCTCCGTGTCCCTTCTGGCTGTCCCGCTTGGTAAACATGCAGGTCAAAGCACTCTCCTGAGGGTGACAGATCCACCATGCGGCTTTCTATCCCACATGTGTCCCGCAGGAATCAATTTCGCGGGATCGGACAATTGGGATTTCGTCCGCCCGGCCATGGAAAACCCCTGATCAGGGCCCTGAGGTGTCGAGTGGTCACGGCCAAGTAGGCCGTGTGCGTTTTGGCATGCACAAGAAAGGCGCTGAACTGCGTTTCCGCTGTTCAGCGCCTTGATCCGGAGTGCCCCCGGCAGGATTCGAACCTGCGCACACGGCTCCGGAGGCCGTTGCTCTATCCCCTGAGCTACGGGGGCGTGTCCGTCGCGGTGATCGCGGCGACGGGTAGAACCCTACCAGCTCCCTACCGGTGTTCATGAACAGGTTTCTGGGTGGTCAAGGAGGTGGGCGGTGAGGGGTGGTGGGTCGCTCGCAGGGGGTGGAAGTGGGGAAAACCCGGACGCGGTGGCCGGTCCGGACCTACTCTCAAGTTGTGCCAGGCGCGTCGGGTCGGGTGCTTGTTGTGGACGACAACAAGGTCATCCGGCAGTTGATCAGGGTCAATCTCGAGCTGGAGGGTCTCGAGGTCGTGACCGCGGCCGATGGTGCCGAGTGTCTGGACGTCATTCATCAAGTGCGGCCTGATGTCGTGACCCTGGATGTCGTTATGCCTCGGCTGGACGGGCTGCGTACCGCCGCTCGGCTGCGTAGCGATCCCCGGACCCGTGATCTGCCCCTTGCCATCGTCAGCGCCTGTACCCAGTACGAGGTCGACAGCGGGCTCGATGTCGGCGTCGACGCGTTTCTCGCCAAGCCCTTCGAACCTGCCGAACTCATCGCTCTCGTAAGGCAGTTGATCGAGCGGGGGCGGCGTGAGCCCCGGGACCCGCGGGGCCCGCATGATCCGGCCGACGGCCTCTCCCTCGGTGGTGCCTTCGGTGCCGGCGCCGGTGAGGGTGAGCGGGCTGGACGGGGCGGGCGTAGCGGCAGCTGAGGGCGAGACGAGACTGCCTACGGCTCGCCACTTGTCGCCACGGCTTGTAGGTCCCTTTACTCGCTTCCCCTATTACTTGCTCCCCGTACATACAGACCCGCCTCCGCGCATGCAGAGCCCGCTCCATGCCGTCAGCCCCGTGCCCGCCATGTCCACATCCCGGACCCCCGGACAAACCGGCTGGCCTACCCACCCCCCTCCTCCCATACGCTTGTCCCGTGACCCCCGTCGAGCTCTCCCGTACCGTGCTGCGCGCGGTGCGTCGTGCTGTGGAAGACGGGGAGCTGCGTGTCGTCGTACCTGAGAAGGCCTCCGTGACCGTGCCGGGGGCCGGCGGGTGGGGTGACTACGCCACCAACATCGCCCTCCAGCTCGCCCGGCCCGCGGGGGAGACCCCTCGCCGTGTCGCCGAGCTGCTGCGGCCGCATCTCGCCAGTGCCCATGGCGTCAGCGGTGTCGAGATCACCGGGCCGGGGTTCCTCAACATCAGCCTCGGGCGTACGGCGTCCACCGCCCTCGTCGAGGAGATACTGCGGCGCGGACCGCGGTACGGGTACGTCGACGAGGCCGCGGCCGGCATCAGCCATGACGCCCTCGCCGGCCAACTCGCTTCGAGCACTCCGAACACGCTCGCCGGCCAACCCGTCTCCGGCAGCCCGAACGCCCCCACTCGCAACCCCGTCTCCGGCAGCCCTTACGCGCTCACCCGCGACCCCGTCTCCAGCAGCCCGACCGCGCTCACCCGCGAACACCCCCCCACCGCCCACCGCGTCCAACTCCACGCCCCCCACGACCCCCGCGCCCTCGTCCACATGGACGTCATCGCCCGCCTCCTCCGCTCCCAGGGCACCCTCGTCCGCACCAGCTGCGAGACCCGCCCCGAGCCCGAGTGGACGGCGGTCCTCGGTGTCGAGGCCGACGCGTACGGCACCCCGGCGCCACCGGCACCGGCACCGGCACCCGCACTCACACCGGCACCCGCACCGACCCCCCTCGACGTCAACGTACGACCCGTGCCCGCCCCCACCCCCGCCCCCGCGGAACTCCTCTCCCTCGGCCGCGATGCCGCCCGCTGGGCCCTCCTCCACCCCGCCGCCCACGACCGGCCCCGCCTCACCGCCGACCATCTCGTGCAGCGGGAGAGCAACCCCCTCTTCCGGGTCCGTTACGCCTACGCCCGTACCCGGGCCGTCAGCCGCAACGCCGCCGACCTCGGCTTCACCGCCGAACCCGGCGACGTACGACAGGACACACAACAAGACGTACGACACGGCACACAACAAGACGTAAGAGAGGGCACCGCCCCCCTCGCCCCGGCGGACCCCACCCCCCTCCTCACCCACCTCGCCGACCACCCCCGCCTCCTCGCCCGCGCGGCAGCCCACCGTGCCCCCGACCTGCTCGCCCGTCACCTGGTCGCCGTAGCCGATGCGACCCTTCCTCTCCTTGCCGACACGCTGCCGCGCGGGGACGAGAAACCCTCGGCCGCCCACCGTGCCCGGCTCGCGCTTGCCGAAGCTGCCGGGGTGGTGCTCGCCGGTGGCCTGTTCCTGCTCGGCATCGATGCCCCCGAACACCTCTGAGCGCCAGGACCGACAAGACACCGCACGATCTGAGCGCCAGGAAGAGACAGAAGAGAAGACGACATGAGCCGTTCCGCACATCCCGCCGGTCCCCGTCACGCCGACGTTCTGCCCGAGGGGCACTACTCCGCCCCGGCCGCCGACCTCAACGAACTCGACCCCAAGGTGTGGGCGCAGACCGTGAGTCGTGACGCGGACGGTGTCGTCACCGTCGGCGGTATCGACGTGAAGACGCTCGCCGAGCGGCACGGCACCCCGGCGTACGTGCTCGACGAGGCCGATTTCCGCGAGCGGGCCCGGGCCTGGCGTACCGCGTTCGGGCAGGACGCCGACGTCTTCTACGCCGGCAAGGCGTTCCTGTCCCGTGCCGTCGTGCGGTGGCTGGACGAGGAGGGGCTCAATCTCGACGTGTGTTCCGGTGGTGAGCTCGCCACCGCCCTCTCCGCCGGGATGCCCGCCGACCGCATCGCCTTCCACGGCAACAACAAGTCCGTCGGCGAGATCACGCGGGCCGTCGAGGCCGGCGTAGGACGCATCGTTCTCGACTCCTTCCAGGAGATCGTGCGGGTCGCCCATATCGCGCAGTCCCTCGGCAAGCGGCAGCCGGTGCAGATCCGGATCACCGTGGGCGTGGAGGCGCACACCCACGAATTCATCGCCACCGCCCATGAGGACCAGAAGTTCGGGATTCCGCTGGCCGGCGGGCAGGCCGCCGAGGCCGTGCGGCGCGCTCTTCAGCTCGACGGGCTCGAACTCATCGGGATCCACAGTCACATCGGGTCGCAGATCTTCGACATGTCCGGGTTCGAGGTCGCGGCCCATCGGGTGGTCGGGCTGCTCAAGGCCGTCCGTGACGAGCACGGTGTCGAGCTTCCCGAGATCGACCTGGGGGGTGGGCTCGGGATCGCGTACACCAGCGACGACGATCCCCGCGAGCCGCACGAGATCGCCAAGGCGCTCACCGAGATCGTCACCCGCGAGTGCGAGTCCGCGAAGCTGCGGACCCCGCGGATCTCCGTCGAGCCGGGGCGCGCCATCGTCGGGCCGACCGCCTTCACGCTCTACGAGGTCGGCACCATCAAGCCCCTCGACGGGCTGCGGACGTATGTGTCGGTCGACGGGGGCATGTCCGACAACATTCGGACGGCGCTCTACGACGCCGAATACAGCGTCGCTCTCGTGTCCCGGCGCTCCGACGCCGAGCCCATGCTCGCGCGGGTCGTCGGCAAGCACTGTGAGAGCGGGGACATCGTGGTCAAGGATGCCTTTCTGCCGGGGGACCTGGCACCCGGTGACCTGATCGCCGTACCGGCCACGGGTGCGTACTGCCGTTCCATGGCCAGCAATTACAACCATGTGCTCCGGCCGCCGGTCGTCGCCGTGAAGGATGGGGAGTCGCGGGTCATCGTCCGCCGGGAGACGGAGGAGGACCTGCTCCGCCTCGACGTCGGCTGAGTGAGCCGGAGGAGAGAAAGAAGAGAAAGAGGGGTGGAAGATCTTCGGTCTTCCGCCCCCCTAGAAATGAAATCGATGTCTCACGATCCGGACCATGGATAGAAACTCCCGTCCGGTGAGTGAGACTGGTCCAACCGATGACGGTATGAGGAAACGAGGTCGGATGATGCGTACGCGTCCGCTGAAGGTGGCGCTGCTGGGCTGTGGAGTGGTCGGCTCAGAGGTGGCGCGCATCATGACGACGCACGCCGACGACCTCGCCGCCCGCATCGGCGCACCCGTCGAGCTCGCGGGCGTCGCCGTACGCCGGCCCTCCAAGGTCCGCGAAGGCATCGACCCCGCCCTCGTCACCACCGACGCCACCGCCCTCGTCAAGCGCGGGGACATTGATGTCGTGGTGGAGGTCATCGGCGGTATCGAGCCCGCCCGTTCCCTCATCACCGCCGCCTTCGAGCACGGCGCCTCCGTCGTCTCCGCGAACAAGGCGCTGCTCGCCCAGGACGGCGCCGCGCTGCACGCCGCCGCCGAGCAGCAGGGCAAGGACCTGTACTACGAGGCCGCCGTCGCCGGTGCGATTCCGCTCATCCGGCCGCTGCGCGAGTCCCTCGCCGGCGACAAGGTCAACCGGGTGCTCGGGATCGTCAACGGGACCACCAACTTCATCCTCGACAAGATGGACAGTACGGGCGCGGGTTATCAGGAGGCCCTCGACGAGGCCACCGCCCTGGGGTACGCCGAAGCCGACCCCACCGCCGATGTCGAAGGCTTCGACGCCGCCGCCAAGGCCGCCATCCTCGCCGGAATCGCCTTCCACACGCGCGTGCGTCTCGACGACGTCTACCGCGAGGGCATGACCGAGGTCACCGCCTCCGACTTCGCCTCCGCGAAGAACATGGGCTGCACCATCAAGCTGCTCGCCATCTGCGAGCGCGCCGAGGACGGCGGGTCCGTCACCGCGCGCGTGCATCCCGCGATGATCCCGCTCAGCCACCCGCTCGCCTCCGTACGCGGCGCCTACAACGCCGTGTTCGTCGAGTCCGACGCCTCCGGGCAGCTGATGTTCTACGGCCCCGGCGCGGGCGGCGCCCCCACCGCCTCCGCCGTCCTCGGTGACCTCGTCGCCGTGTGCCGCAACCGGCTCAACGGGACCACCGGGCCCGGCGAGTCGGCGTACGCCGGACTGCCCGTGTCGGGCATGGGCGAGGTCGTCACGCGGTACCACATCAGCCTCGACGTCGCCGACAAACCGGGTGTTCTCGCACAGGTCGCCACCGTGTTCGCCGAGCACGGAGTCTCGATCGATACGGTTCGGCAGCAGGGGAAGGACGGCGAGGCATCCCTCGTCGTCGTCACGCACCGCGCGTCCGACGCCGCCCTGGGCGGGACCGTCGAGGCGTTGCGCAAGCTCGACACCGTGCGGGGTGTCGCCAGCATCATGCGGGTTGAAGGAGAGTAACCAGCAATGACCCACCAGTGGCGCGGAATCATCGAGGAGTACCGGGACCGGCTCCCGGTGTCCGACAGCACGCCGGTCGTCTCCCTCCGCGAGGGCGGCACGCCCCTCGTGCCCGCGCAGGTGCTCTCCGAGCGCACCGGCTGCGAGGTCCACCTCAAGGTGGAGGGCGCCAACCCCACCGGGTCCTTCAAGGACCGCGGTATGACCATGGCCATCACCCGGGCCAAGGAGGAGGGCGCGCAGGCCGTCATCTGCGCCTCCACCGGCAACACGTCGGCCTCCGCCGCCGCCTACGCGGTACGCGCCGGGATGGTCTGTGCCGTCCTCGTGCCGCGCGGCAAGATCGCGCTCGGCAAGATGGGCCAGGCCCTCGTGCACGGCGCGAAGATCCTCCAGGTCGACGGAAACTTCGACGACTGCCTCACCCTCGCCCGCGAGCTGAGCGACAACTACCCTGTGGCGCTGGTGAATTCGGTCAACCCGGTGCGCATCGAGGGCCAGAAGACGGCCGCCTTCGAGATCGTCGACATGCTCGGCGACGCCCCCGACATCCACGTCCTGCCGGTGGGCAACGCGGGCAACATCACCGCGTACTGGAAGGGCTACAAGGAGTACGCCGGGGATGGGATCGCCGCCAAGTCCCCGCGCATGTGGGGCTTCCAGGCCTCCGGTTCCGCGCCCATCGTGCGCGGCGAGATCGTCAAGGACCCCTCGACGATCGCCACCGCGATCCGCATCGGCAACCCCGCGTCCTGGCAGTTCGCGCTGGACGCGCGGGACGAGTCCGGCGGGTTCATCGACGAGGTGACGGACCGTGAGATCCTGCGCGCCTACCGGCTGTTGGCCGCTCAGGAGGGCGTTTTCGTCGAGCCCGCGTCCGCCGCTTCCGTCGCCGGTCTGCTGAAGGCGGCCGAGCAGGGCAAGGTCGACCCGGGCCAGACCATCGTCTGCACGGTGACCGGAAACGGCCTCAAGGACCCCGACTGGGCCGTCGCGGGCGCCCCGCAGCCGGTCACGATCCCGGTCGACGCGCCGACGGCCGCCGAGCGCCTCGGGCTGGCGTAAAGCCGCCTGGCGGGTATTCGCCACGGGGGGTGCACAGGGGGCTTACGACACGCATCGTGCGCCTCCTGTGCGCCCTATGTCGCCACAGAACCTTCCTTCGATAGGCTGTACCGAACCCGCCCGCCGCATATGCCTGCGCGCATGGCTCGGCACCGCGCCGTCTCCACGGCCCGAGGGTCTTCACGTACCTATCGAATCTCATCGAATGTCTTCGACAGTCACGCAGCTCAAGGAGAGTCATCGAGCGATGGCCGGTCCAGCCTTCCGCGCCGCCGCCGTCCGGGTGCGCGTCCCCGCCACCAGCGCCAACCTCGGCCCGGGCTTCGACGCCTTCGGCCTCTCGCTGGGGCTCTACGACGACGTCGTCGTCCGTGTCGCCGACTCCGGGCTGCTCATCGACATCGCCGGCGAGGGCAGCGAGACCCTCCCGCGCGACGAGAACCACCTCCTCGTACGGTCCCTGCGCACCGCCTTCGACCTGCTCGGCGGACAGCCGCGCGGCCTGGAGATCGTGTGCGCCAACCGCATTCCGCACGGCCGCGGTCTGGGCTCCTCCTCCGCCGCCATCTGCGCCGGCATCGTCGCAGCGCGCGCCGTGACCATAGGCGGGGACTCCCGGCTCGACGACACGGCCCTGCTGGAGCTCGCCACCGAGATCGAGGGTCACCCCGACAATGTGGCGGCCTGTCTGCTGGGCGGCTTCACGCTCTCCTGGATGGACGGCGGAGCCGCGCGGGCGATCAGGATGGACCCCGCCGATTCGATCGTTCCGGTGGTTTTCGTGCCCGGGAAACCGGTGCTCACCGAGACCGCGCGCGGCCTGCTCCCGCGCAGCGTCCCGCACGTCGACGCCGCCGCCAACGCGGGCCGCGCCGCCCTGCTCGTCGAGGCCCTCACCCGGCGCCCCGAGCTGCTGCTGCCCGCCACCGAGGACCGGCTGCACCAGGAGTACCGCGCTCCGGCGATGCCCGAAAGTGCCGCGCTGGTCGACCGGTTGAGGGCGGACGGGGTGCCGGCCGTCATCTCCGGCGCCGGTCCGACCGTGCTCGCACTGGTCGACGCCGACAACGCCGACAAGGTGTCCCACCTCGCCGGTGAGGGCTGGGCCGCCAACCGGCTGGATCTCGACGCACAGGGCGCGTGTGTACTTCCGCTCGCGGCCCCCAGCGTCAATTGACTACGTACCGTCGCCGGATTTCGAGAGGGGGAATGTTTGTTGGATCCGGTAGTGTTAATCTCAAGTCTGCACCCGACCCCACCATGGCGAGGTGCTTGTTGTCCCCGTCCGGGACAGACATTCTTCCGGGAGCCTCCCAAGCCGCACCGTGTTCTGTAGGGGCACAGAGCGGTTCGCCGGGCACGCTCCGGAATTGGTGCGACCAAGCCACGTGACACAGACACTCGGTGCCACTGCTTCGGGAAGCGCCGTCACCAGCAATCTCTTCCGCCGCTTAGGCGGACCACCGCCCCGGCACGGTTCACACAGCAAGAACCGAAGCCGGACAGCACAACCGGTCGCCGAGCCAGACAGGCCGACGTCCGCTCCAGGGAAGGACCCTTCGTGAGCGACACCACCGATCTGATGGGCGCGCGTGTCGAGGAGACCGCTGCCGCGCCCGCCACGGACGCCTCCGCGCCTGCCACCGGTGCCGGCTCCCGGCGGCGCCGCGGTACCGGCCTCGACGGCATGGTGCTGGCCGAGCTGCAGCAGGTCGCATCCGGCCTCGGCATCAGGGGCACCGCGCGGATGCGCAAGAGCCAGCTGATCGAGGTCATCAAGGACGCGCAGGCGGGCGGAGGTGCTCCGGCCAAGGCCGAGACCGCCACCGAGACCAAGCCGAAGCGCCGCGCCACCTCCAAGACCCGTACGGGCGACGAGGCGGCCACTCCGGCCGAGCAGAAGGCCGAGAAGGTCGCCGCCGAGAAGGCCGTGGCCCAGCAGCAGATCGAGATCCCCGGCCAGCCCGCCAGCGACGACGCCCCTGTGGAGCGCCGTCGTCGCCGCGCGACCGCCGAGGCCGGCAGCCCCGAGACGGTCACCGCCGAGGCGAAGAGCGAGCCGAAGGCCGAGACGCCCGCCGCCGCGCAGGGCGAGGCCGGTGACGACGGCCGTCAGGGCCGCCGGGACCGTCGCGACCGCAGTGGCCGTCAGGACCGCCAGGACCGCGACCGCGGCGACCGCCGCAAGGACGGCGAGCAGCAGGGCGGCGGCCAGCAGCAGAGCGGCGGCCGTCAGGACCGTCAGCAGGGCGGTCAGCAGCAGGACCGTCAGCAGCAGAGCGGTGGTCGCCAGGACCGTCAGGACCGGCAGCAGCGCGACAACGGCCCGCAGGACGACGACGACTTCGAGGGCGGCCGGCGCGGCCGTCGCGGCCGGTACCGGGACCGCCGGGGCCGTCGCGGACGCGACGAGTTCGGTGGCGGTGCCGCGGGCGAGCCGCAGGTCGCCGACGACGATGTGCTGATCCCCGTCGCGGGCATCCTCGACATCCTCGACAACTACGCGTTCATCCGTACGTCGGGCTACCTGCCGGGCCCGAACGACGTGTACGTGTCCCTCGCCCAGGTCCGCAAGAACGGCCTGCGCAAGGGCGACCACGTCACGGGTGCGGTCCGCCAGCCCAAGGACGGCGAGCGCCGCGAGAAGTTCAACGCGCTGGTCCGCCTCGACTCGGCGAACGGCATGGCGGCCGAATCCGGGCGCGGGCGACCGGAGTTCAACAAGCTGACGCCTTTGTACCCGCAGGACCGGCTCCGCCTGGAGACCGACCCGGGTGTGCTGACGACCCGCATCATCGACCTCGTCGCGCCGATCGGTAAGGGCCAGCGCGGTCTGATCGTGGCCCCGCCGAAGACCGGCAAGACCATGATCATGCAGGCGATCGCCAACGCGATCACGCACAACAACCCCGAGTGCCACCTGATGGTCGTCCTGGTCGACGAGCGTCCGGAAGAGGTCACCGACATGCAGCGGTCGGTGAAGGGCGAGGTCATCTCCTCGACCTTCGACCGTCCCGCCGAGGACCACACCACGGTCGCCGAGCTCGCCATCGAGCGCGCCAAGCGGCTGGTGGAGCTGGGCCACGACGTCGTCGTACTCCTGGACTCGATCACGCGTCTCGGCCGTGCGTACAACCTCGCGGCGCCCGCCTCCGGCCGCATCCTCTCCGGTGGTGTCGACTCCACGGCGCTGTACCCGCCCAAGCGCTTCTTCGGTGCCGCGCGCAACATCGAGGACGGCGGTTCGCTGACCATCCTCGCCACCGCGCTCGTCGACACCGGCTCGCGCATGGACGAGGTCATCTTCGAGGAGTTCAAGGGCACGGGCAACGCCGAGCTGAAGCTCGACCGGAAGCTCGCCGACAAGCGCATCTTCCCCGCGGTGGACGTCGACGCGTCCGGCACCCGTAAGGAAGAGATCCTGCTCGGCAGCGACGAGCTGGCCGTTACCTGGAAGCTGCGCAGGGTGCTGCACGCGCTCGACCAGCAGCAGGCGATCGAGCTGCTCCTCGACAAAATGAAGCAGACGAAGTCGAACGCGGAGTTCCTGCTCCAGATCCAGAAGACGACTCCTGGAAACGGCGACTAAGGCAAGTCGGCGTTATCAGAGGGCCGCCCCCTGTTAAGGGGGCGGCCCTCTGCGTTGTCAGTGGCTCGCTGTACGATCGCGCCCTTCGGACTTGTTTTCGATAATCGTCCGAACTTCTGATCCCGAGGGGGGACTTGAGTGGGTACGCCCATGCCTGGGGCCGGTCGGCACAGACGCCGGATACGTTTTGGCCTGCCTGTCGCCGCGGCCGGTATCGCCGCCGCCGTGACCGCCGCACTGATGACGACATCCGCCGGCGCCGCCACCGCGCTGCCGACGCCGACCGTGAAGCCCGCCGTGAGCACGACGTCGCTCGCCACGCTGAAGAAGCGCGTCGCGGGCGCCGAGGCCGGTGACGACATCGCCGGGGAGACGACCAAGAAGGCGTCCCTGAGCGCGAGTACCAATGGCAAGGCCGTCAGCCCGAAGATCATCGGCGGCACGACGACCACCATCAACACCGCGCCGTTCATGGCGCAGCTCTGGTACTACGACGACAAGGGCACCACCGACGAGAGCGACGACCTCGGCTTCTTCTGCGGCGGCTCGGTCATCTCGCCGTCGAAGATCCTGACGGCCGGGCACTGCACCAAGGACGAGCACGGCAAGGCCTACAACTGGGCCAAGTACGGCGCCGTCGTCACCAGCGCCACCGTGCTGCCGACCACGGACACCGACGGCAACACCGACCTGCACGGCGGCCAGGCCACCGCGGTCCTGCGTCAGTGGACCCACCCGTCGTACAACGCGACGACGATCGACAACGACATCGCGGTCCTCACCCTGGCGGCCCCCGTCAAGGCGACCCCGATCCGCATGACGACGAACGGCGACACGGCGTCGTACACGGGCACGCCCGCCAAGACCGCCAAGGTCTACGGCTGGGGCCGCACCAGCTCCCAGACCGAGGACATCTCCGAGACGCTGAAGACGGCCACGCTGCCGATCCAGTCGGACGCCACCTGCACCGGCGCCTACGGCAGCCTCGTCATCAAGGCCCACATGGTCTGCGCGGGCACGCCCGCCACCGGCAGCGACACCGGTACGACGGCGATCTGCAACGGCGACTCCGGCGGCCCGCTGGTCGTCGGCGGCCGGATCGTCGGTGTCGTCTCCTGGAGCGGCGACGACGGTGACGCCACCACGGTCAACGACTGCGTCGTCGAGGGCACCTACGGCGTCTTCACCAAGGTCAGCGCCTACGTCGGCGCGGCCTACGCGCAGGTCGACGACGGCAACCTGAGCTACAGCGACAACAAGGCCGACGTCTACGCCCGCAAGTCCTCCAACAAGGTGGGCTACGAGCTGGACTCCAAGGGCACCTCGCTGGCCACGCGCGTCTCCCTGGGCGACTGGGGCGGCGTCAACCTGGTCCGGTCGGCCGACCTGAACCGGGACGGCTACCAGGACTGGATCTACCGGACCACCGCCGGCGCGGTCTACTGGGACCACTTCCAGCTCAACAGCGCCCGGGACGACGGCAGTTGGGTCAGCACGAAGATCTTCGCCAACTGGAAGACCCGCACCCGGATCATCGCCCCCGGCGATGTCACCGGCGACTACCTGCCCGACCTGGTCTCGGTCGACAGCGCGGGCGTGCTGTGGATCTACCCGGGCAAGGGCAACGGCACCTTCAGCTCGCCCTCGCGTGTCGGCGGCGGCTGGAGCCAGTACAACACGCTGGTCGGTCACGGCGACTTCAACGGTGACGGCAAGGCCGACCTGCTCGCCCGCAACAAGAGCACCGGCGTCGTCTACCTGTACAAGGGCGCCGGCAAGTCCGGCACGGGTGCCTTCGCGGCCCGCGTGAAGGTGCGCACCTGGGGCAGCTACAACGCGTTCGACGCCGTCGGTGACTTCACCGGCGACGGCAAGGCGGACCTCCTGATCCGCAACGCGAGCAACGCGCTGTACCTCTACCCGGGCACCGGCAAGGCCACCAGCGAGATCTTCGGCACACCGAAGTCCCTCGGCACCGGTTTCCAGCAGTACGACATCTTCGGCTGAAATCGCAGGTGAGCGGGGTGTAACCCGCTGAAGTGACTACACAGAGTGCCCATCGCCGTACGCGATGGGCACTCTGTGTTGTGCAACCCTTTCCCGAGTTTCCCTGTCTGACCTGGTGGAGTGACCATGGAGCGAGGAATGAGCGCTATCGGTCGCTTCGACCAGGCCTGAGCCCTGAAAGCAGGGGGTACCCGACCGGAACGAGATTCGAGGAGCCCATGTCCGCCGAGAGCACGCCGGAGCCCGCCATACCGGGCAAGGACGGCAACGACGGCCCGCGCCACCGCGCCAGAGGCCGTAAGAAGGAGCGCAGCCCGCACAGCAAGGCCCTGCTGCTCATGGCCTGGACCGCCGCGGGCGTCGTGGTGCTGGGCGGCACCGGCGCCGGGTACGTGTACTTCAAGCTCAACGGCAACATCAAGACCGTCGACATCAACCAGGCCCTCGGCACCGACCGGCCGGTCAAGGTCGACAACGGCTCCGAGAACATCCTGGTCCTGGGCTCGGACAGCCGCTCCGGCACGAACAAGAAGCTCGGCGGCGGCACCGACGACGGCAGCGCCCGCTCCGACACCGCGATGATCGTGCACGTCTACAAGGGCCACAAGAAGGCCAGCGTGGTGTCCATCCCGCGTGACACCCTCGTCGACCGCCCCGCGTGCACCGACACCAAGGGCGTCACGCACGACGCGGCGTCCGGCGTGATGTTCAACGAGGCGTACTCCACGGGCGGCGCCGCCTGCACGGTGAAGACCGTCGAGGCCGTCACCGGGCTGCGCATGGACCACTACCTGGAAGTCGACTTCGCCGGCTTCGAGAAGCTCATCGACGAACTCGGCGGCGTCCCGGTCACCACGACCAAGGCCATCAAGGACCCGCAGAGCCACCTCGACCTCAAGGCCGGCACCCACACGCTGAACGGCCGGCAGGCCCTCGGCCTGGTCCGCACCCGGCACGGCGTCGGCGACGGCTCCGACCTCGGCCGCATCCAGCTCCAGCAGGCCTTCATCAAGGCCCTGGTCAACCAGGTCAAGCACATCGGCGTCCTCACCAGCCCGACCAAGCTCTACGACCTCGCCAACACCGCCACCAAGGCCGTCACCACCGACTCCGACCTCGGCTCGGTGAACTCCCTCACATCCTTCGCCAACGGCCTCAAGACCATCAGCTCCAAGAACATGAACATGGTCACGATGCCCGTCGAGTACGACCCGGCCAACCCGAACCGGGTGATCGTGGAGAAGTCGAAGGCGCAGATGGTCTGGACGGCGTTGAAGAACGACCGCCCGATCCCGGCGGCGGCGACCAAGGGCACGGCAACAGGCGAAGCCAAGGGTGTCGTGACGTCGTAGTTCGGCCGCGGGTGCGCCCCCACCGGCCCGCAGGGAATAGACAACGCGAACCCCCGGTTTTGGGAGATGGCTCCAGTGCTGGCAGACTGGACAGTCGGCCCCGGTTCACGCCCCGCAACCCGCGGAGCGACCCGGCGCCCTCCCGAAACTAGGAGACACCCTTGAAGCGCGAGATCCACCCCGAGTACGTCGAGACCCAGGTCAGCTGCACCTGTGGCGCGTCGTTCACCACCCACAGCACGATCGCGAGCGGCACCATCCGCGCCGACGTCTGCTCCGAGTGCCACCCGTTCTACACGGGCAAGCAGAAGATCCTCGACACCGGTGGCCGCGTGGCCCGCTTCGAGGCCCGCTTCGGCAAGGCTGCTGCCGGCTCCACGAAGTAGCGAGCTTCCATTTCGCCGGTCCACGGCCGCGCCCAGCTACGGGCGCGTGCCGGGACCGGCGTTTTTGGTCGCCCGCCTACCCTTCCGTACGCATTTCAGGAGCCCAAGATGTTCGAGGCTGTCGAGGACCTCATCGGCGAGCACGCCGACCTTGAGACGAAGCTCGCCGACCCGTCGGTCCACGCCGACCAGGCCAACGCGCGCAAGCTGAACAAGCGCTACGCCGAGCTCACCCCGATCGTCGCCACGTACCGCTCCTGGAAGCAGACCGGCGACGACATCGAGACCGCGCGTGAACTCGGCGCCGACGACCCGGAGTTCGCGGCCGAGGTCAAGGAGCTGGAGAAGCAGCGCGAGGAGATCACGGAGAAGCTGCGGCTGCTGCTCGTGCCGCGTGACCCCAACGACGACAAGGACGTGATCCTTGAGGTCAAGGCGGGCGCCGGCGGCGACGAGTCCGCCCTGTTCGCGGGTGACCTGCTGCGCATGTACCTGCGGTACGCGGAGCGCGTCGGCTGGAAGACCGAGATCATCGACGCCACCGAGTCCGAGCTGGGCGGCTACAAGGACGTCCAGGTCGCCGTGAAGACCAAGGGCGGCAACGGCGCGACCGAGCCCGGCCAGGGTGTCTGGGCCCGCCTGAAGTACGAGGGCGGTGTGCACCGCGTGCAGCGCGTCCCGGCGACCGAGTCCGCGGGCCGCATCCACACCTCGGCGGCCGGTGTCCTGGTCACCCCCGAGGCGGAGGAGGTCGACGTCGAGATCAACCCGAACGACCTCCGCATCGACGTCTACCGCTCCTCCGGTCCCGGCGGGCAGTCCGTCAACACGACCGACTCCGCGGTGCGCATCACGCACATTCCGACCGGAGTCGTCGCTTCCTGCCAGAACGAGAAGAGCCAGCTGCAGAACAAGGAGCAGGCACTGCGTATCCTGCGCTCCAGGCTGCTCGCCGCGGCGCAGGAGGAGGCGGAGCGGAACGCCGCCGACGCCCGCCGCAGCCAGGTCCGCACGGTCGACCGCTCCGAGAAGATCCGTACGTACAACTTCCCGGAGAACCGCATCTCGGACCACCGCGTCGGCTTCAAGGCGTACAACCTCGACCAGGTCCTGGACGGCGACCTCGACGCGATGATCCAGGCTTGCGTGGACGCGGACTCGGCCGCCAAGCTCGCGGCGGCGTAAGGCACGGCACGGTTCGGCACGGACGAGTACGACACGGAGGACTTGCGTGAACCTGCTGCTAGCAGAGGTGGCCCAGGCCACCCAGCGGCTGGCCGACGCCGGCGTGCCCTCGCCGCGCAACGACGCGGAGGAACTCGCCGCGTACGTGCACGGTGTGAAGCGGGGCGAGCTGCACTCCGTGAAGGACGTGGACTTCGACGCCCGCTACTGGGAGACCATCGCCCGGCGCGAGCAGCGTGAGCCGCTCCAGCACATCACCGGCCGGGCCTTCTTCCGGTACCTGGAACTCCAGGTCGGGCCAGGGGTGTTCGTGCCGCGCCCCGAGACCGAGTCGGTGGTCGGCTGGGCCATAGACGCGGTCCGCGCGATGGACGTCGTAGAGCCGCTGATCGTGGACCTCTGCACCGGATCCGGCGCCATCGCGCTCGCCCTCGCGCAGGAGGTCCCGCGCTCCCGGGTGCACGCCGTGGAGCTGTCCGAGGACGCCCTCCAGTGGACCCGCAAGAACATGGACGGCTCCCGCGTCGACCTGCGGCAGGGCAACGCGCTGGACGCCTTCCCCGACCTCGACGGCCATGTCGACCTGGTCATCTCCAATCCGCCGTACATCCCGCTCACCGAATGGGAGTACGTCGCTCCCGAGGCGCGGGACTACGATCCCGAACTCGCCCTGTTCTCGGGGGAGGACGGCCTCGACCTGATCCGCGGCATCGAGCGCACCGCACACCGGCTCCTCCGTCCCGGCGGTGTCGTCGTCATCGAGCACGCCGACACCCAGGGCGGCCAGGTGCCGTGGATCTTCACCGAGGAGCGGGGCTGGGCCGACGCGGCCGACCACCCCGATCTCAACAACCGCCCGCGCTTCGCGACCGCCCGCCGGGCGACGCCGTGAGCAGCGCCCCGACTTTCGACCCGCAGCAGTACGTGTACGAGGAGGCCCGCTAGACATGGCACGGCGATACGACACCAATGACGCGACCGACCGCACGACGGGTCTGCGCGAGGCCGCGTCCGCCGTCCGCCGGGGCGAACTCGTGGTCCTGCCGACCGACACGGTCTACGGCATCGGGGCCGACGCGTTCTCCTCGGAGGCCGTCGCCGATCTCCTGGACGCCAAGGGCCGGGGCCGCAACATGCCCACCCCCGTCCTCATCGGCTCCCCGAACACGCTGCACGGCCTCGTCACGGACTTCTCCGAGCTGGCCTGGGAACTCGTCGACGCGTTCTGGCCGGGCGCCCTCACGCTGGTCGCCAAGCACCAGCCGTCCCTGCAGTGGGACCTGGGGGACACCCGGGGCACGGTCGCCGTCCGGATGCCGCTGCACCCGGTCGCGATCGAGCTGCTGACGGAGGTCGGTCCGATGGCGGTCTCCTCGGCGAACCTCACCGGCCACCCCGCGCCGGAGGACTGCGACGCGGCCCAGCAGATGCTCGGCGACTCGGTCTCCGTGTACCTCGACGGCGGTCCGACGCCCGGCAACGTGCCGTCGTCGATCGTCGACGTCACGCGCGAGGTGCCGCTGCTGCTGCGCGCGGGCGCGATCTCGGCCGAGGAGCTGCGGAAGGTCGTCCCCGACCTTGAGGTGGCGAATTGACAGCCCCTGACGCGGGGCGTGGCATAGGCAACGGGGAAGTGACGGGGACCTTCGGGCTCCCCATGGACAGCTTCCGCATCCTCCACGTCAGCACCGGCAACGTGTGCCGCTCGCCGATCACCGAGCGGCTGACCCGTCATGCCCTGGCGGACCGGCTCGGCGACCCGCTGTGGGGCGGGCTGATCGTGGAGAGCGCCGGGACGTGGGGCCATGAGGGCGCACCCATGGAGACCAACGCGGCGACCGTCCTCACCGACTTCGGCGCGGACCCCTCCGGGTTCACCGGCCGCGAGCTGCTCGACGACCACGTGATCCGCGCCGACCTGGTCCTGACGGCCACCCGTGACCACCGCGCCCAGGTCATCTCCATGGGCCACTCGGCAGGCCTGCGCACCTTCACCCTCAAGGAGTTCACCCGCCTGGTGAAGGCGATAGACCCCGCAACCCTCCCACCCCTGGAGGACGGCATGGTGGCCCGCGCCCGCGCCCTGGTCCGCGCGGCAGCGGCCCTACGAGGCTGGCTCCTGGCTCCCACGGCGGAAGCGGACGAGGTCTTCGACCCGTACGGCGCACCCCTGCCGTTCTTCCGCTCCATCGGCGACGAGATAAACCAGGCGATCGATCCGGTGGTCACGGCGCTGACGGGTGTACCTGCGCGGACTTGACCGGACGGGAGCGGAGTCGGCGACGCCCGCCGCGGAGCGGCTGATGTGGCTGAACCAGGCGATCGATCCCGCGGTGACCGCCCTCACCGGCGTCCCCGCGAAGACGTAGCGACGCCCGCGCGCCCCACCCGCCCCGGGCCTACATTGGACGTACGTCACCGTCGACGGTCCGGAGTCCACCATGTCGGTCATCCCTGTCCTTGAGGCCGATGTGCTGCGTCGGCAGGATCCCGAGCTGGCCGAGATCCTGCTCGGGGAGCTGACGCGGCAGTCGACGACGCTCCAGCTGGTCGCCGCCGAGAACTTCACCTCGCCCGCCGTGCTGGCCGCGCTCGGCTCCCCGCTCGCCAACAAGTACGCCGAGGGATACCCCGGCGCCCGCCACCACGGCGGCTGCGAGATCGTCGACGTCGCCGAGCGGGTCGCCGTAGACCGGGCGAAGGCGTTGTTCGGGGCCGGGCACGCCAACGTGCAGGCGCATTCCGGGTCTTCGGCCGTGCTGGCCGCCTACGCCGCGCTGCTGCGGCCCGGTGACACCGTCCTCGCGCTGGGGCTGGCGTACGGCGGGCATCTCACGCACGGGTCGCCCGCGAACTTCTCCGGGCGGTGGTTCGACTTCGTGGGGTACGGGGTGGACGCGGAGACCGGGCTCATCGACTACCAGCAGGTGCGTTCCCTCGCCCGTACGCATCGGCCCAAGGCGATCGTCTGCGGGTCCATCGCCTGTCCCCGGCATATCGACTACGCCCTCTTCCGCGAGGTCGCCGACGAGGTGGGCGCCTATCTCATCGCCGACGCCGCGCATCCCATCGGCCTCGTCGCCGGGGGAGCCGCGCCGAACCCGGTGCCGTACGCCGATGTCGTCTGCGCGACCACGCACAAGGTGCTGCGCGGGCCGCGCGGCGGGATGCTGCTGTGCGGGAGTGAGCTGGCCGAGCGGGTGGACCGGGCCGTTTTTCCGTTCACGCAGGGCGGCGCGCAGATGCACACCATCGCGGCGAAGGCCGTCGCGTTCGGCGAGGCGGCGACGCCGGCCTTCACGGCGTACGCCCATCAGGTGGTCGCCAACGCCCGGGTGCTCGCGGCCGGGCTGGCGGCGGAGGGGCTGGTCGTCACGACGGGCGGTACCGACACCCATCTCATCACCGCCGACCCGCTGCCCCTCGGCGTCGACGGACGTGCCGCACGCGGTCAACTCGCCGCCGCCGGAATGGTGTTGGACTGCTGCGCGCTCCCGCACGGCGACTCGCGCGGGCTGCGGCTGGGTACCGCCGCGGTGACCACGCAGGGCATGGGGGAGGGCGAGATGGCGGGGATCGCGGCGCTGATGGCCGGGGTGCTGCGCGGCCGGGTCGACGCCCGGCGGGCCCGTGACGAAGTGCGGGATCTTGTGGGTGGATTCCTGCCGTATCCGGGCTGAACGGGGGTACCCGTACCCAGGTACACAGCCACACGTGCAACCATCTTCGCTACCCGGAAGTCCCCAACCATATGCGTCCCTCGCTAGGGTGTGGGGCTGTGATGGCCAGCGAGACCTGTGGGGAAGCCTGTGCGTGAATACCTGCTGACGCTCTGCGTGACGGCCGCGGTGACGTATCTGCTGACCGGGCCGGTGCGTAAGTTCGCGATCGTCGCCGGGGCGATGCCGGAGATCCGGGCCCGTGACGTGCACCGGGAACCCACTCCGCGGCTCGGCGGTATCGCCATGTTCTTCGGTCTGTGCGCCGGTCTGCTGGTCGCCGACCACCTGACCAACCTGAGCGAGGTCTTCGAGAACTCGAACGAGCCGCGTGCCCTGCTCTCCGGAGCGGCCCTGATCTGGCTGATCGGGGTCCTGGACGACAAGTTCGAGATCGACGCCCTGATCAAGCTGGGCGGCCAGATGATCGCCGCCGGCGTGATGGTCATGCAGGGTCTGACGATCCTGTGGCTGCCCATCCCGGGCGTCGGCAACGTGGCGCTGACCCAGTGGCAGGGCACCCTGCTCACCGTCGCCCTGGTCGTCATCACCATCAACGCGGTCAACTTCGTCGACGGCCTCGACGGCCTCGCGTCCGGCATGGTGTGCATCGCCGCCGCCGCGTTCTTCCTGTACGCCTACCGGATCTGGTACTCGTACGGCATCGAGGCCGCCGCCCCGGCCACGCTCTTCTCGGCGATCCTGATGGGCATGTGCCTGGGCTTCCTGCCGCACAACATGCACCCCGCGCGGATCTTCATGGGCGACTCCGGCTCGATGCTGATCGGCCTCGTGCTGGCCGCGGGCGCGATCTCCATCACGGGACAGGTCGACCCGGACGCGCTGCAGCTGTTCGTCGGCTCCGAGAAGGCGGCGGTGCACCAGACGGTGCCCGTCTACATCCCGCTGCTGCTCCCGCTGACGATCATCGCGGTACCGGCCGCCGACCTCGTGCTGGCGATCGTCCGCCGTACCTGGCGCGGACAGTCGCCGTTCGCCGCGGACCGCGGCCATCTGCACCACCGGCTCCTGGAGATCGGCCACTCGCACAGCCGGGCGGTGCTGATCATGTACTTCTGGTCGGCGCTCATCGCGTTCGGGGCGCTGTCCTACTCGGTCAACTCGGCCTCGATGTGGATCGTCCTCGGCATCGTCTTCCTGAGCGCGGTCGGCCTGCTCCTCCTCCTGCTGCCGCGCTTCACGCCGCGCGCTCCGCGCTGGGCCGAGCACCTGGTGCCGCCGCGATATCGCCGTCGCAGGGCCGCAGTTGACCCCGTGGCCGTGCTGGCGGAGGAAGACCGTGACCCGCGTCCTCCGGTTGTCACCGGAGTGTCAGGAGTCAACGGGGCGACCGCAGTCGGCCCTCGTTCGCGCCTTCTGGACGGACGTAAAGCGGAGTCCTCGCGCTGACGCCAAGGTAAGAATCTGACTAAAGCGTTGCCATCTCGTGGGAGGACAAAGCCTCCCTATACCAGACAAGTTGGCCGTTATTTTGCACAGACGCGCACTGTCACTCTCATGTGTGACAGCAAGCACACCTTCTAGGTAAAGACCGCATCAAATAGTTTGTGATACGGTTCACGAGAACCCGGGACAGAGCCGAAGGACCGTAGTGCGACGGTCCATTGGCGTGAGGTTCTCTCTCATCCCGGGACTACGCTCGTCCATGACGACACGCCCCCCTTAGCAAGCGGAGTTGCCGCCATGCCGTCCAATGACGCCCGGATTCTCCTTCAAGCCGCTGTGCCCACAGCTGCCGTCGGCGCGATTGCCGCCGTCGTCAGTGCCGTGGTCGCCGGCGGTGAAGGAGCTATTGGGGCAGCCGTTGGGACGCTGATCGTGATCCTCTTCATGGGAATCGGGCTCTACGTTCTGCAGCGCACTGCCAAATCGCTTCCGCACCTGTTCCAGGCGATGGGCCTCATGCTCTTCGCGGCGCAGATTCTTCTGTTGTTCATTTTCCTCGCCGCGTTCAAGCACACCACGCTGTTCAATCCCAAGGCCTTCGCGTTCACCCTGCTCGCCGGAACCATCGTCTGGACCGTCGCGCAGACCCGTGCCCACATGAAGGCCAAAATCCTCTACGTCGAGCCCGAGAAGTCGGGGCACTCGTCGTGAGAGGTAGGGCCGGGATAAGAGCACGTAAGCGACCCTGCTATCGTCCGGTGCCAACTGCGGCATCGCGGGCGCGGGCATCTGAGCTGACGCCTGCTCAATCGCGAGGCTCGATGCCCCACTGCCGCCCCCACATCCGTAACACCAGTCCAGTGCCGAACCGCGGCTGCGCGCCGCGCCGACACAACGAGGTTGCCGTACCTATGCGCCACGCTGAAGGAGCCCGCGGTGAGTGCTGACCCGACGCAGGTGCTCGCCTTCGAGACCGACTGCCACATCTTCGACGGCTGTGGCTTCCCGGCTCCCGGCCTGCACTCGTTCCTGTTCAAGCCCCTTCTGGGGGACGGCGACAGCAACGTGTACTTCAACAAGCCGATGCTGCTGGCGCTGCTCGGCTCGGTCATTGTCGTCGGCTTCTTCTGGGCCGCCTTCCGCAAGCCGAAGGTCGTCCCCGGCAAGCTGCAGATGGTCGCCGAGTCCGGCTACGACTTCATCCGCCGCGGAGTCGTCTACGAGACGATCGGAAAGAAGGAGGGCGAGAAGTACGTACCGCTGGTCGTCTCGCTCTTCTTCTTCATCTGGATGATGAACCTCTGGTCGATCGTCCCGGTCGCCCAGTTCCCGGTGACGTCGATCATCGCGTACCCGGCGGTTCTCGCGGTCATCGTCTACATCCTCTGGGTCTCGCTGACGTTCAAGCGGCACGGATTCGTCGGTGCCTTCAAGAACTTCACCGGCTACGACAAGTCGCTGGGCGCGGTGCTGCCGCTGGCCATGACGATCGAGTTCTTCTCGAACCTCCTCGTCCGACCGTTCACGCACGCCGTGCGACTCTTCGCGAACATGTTCGCGGGCCACACCCTGCTGCTGCTCTTCACGATCGCCAGCTGGTACCTGCTGAACGGCATCGGTATCGCCTACGCCGGCGTCAGCTTCATCATGACGCTCGTGATGACGGCCTTCGAGCTCTTCATCCAGGCCCTGCAGGCGTATGTGTTCGTCCTCCTGACCTGCACCTACATCCAGGGCGCGCTCGCCGAGAACCACTGAGCGACACCCCTCCAGAATCCCCTTAAGCGTCCGGTGGCCAACCCCCGCCGGTCCGTACAGAGAAGGAAGAATCAGCATGGCTGCCACTGAGACCCTCGCCGCCGTCTCCGGTTCGCTCGGCTCCATCGGCTACGGCCTTGCCGCCATCGGTCCCGGCGTCGGCGTCGGCATCATCTTCGGCAACGGCACCCAGGCTCTTGCCCGTCAGCCCGAAGCTGCCGGCCTGATCCGTGCCAACCAGATCCTCGGCTTCGCCTTCTGTGAGGCGCTCGCCCTCATCGGTCTGGTCATGCCGTTCGTCTACGGCAAGTAGATCTGCGGATCCACGACAGCCCACTAGACGAAAGGCACTGACATGAGCCAGCTGCTCATTCTGGCGGCCGAGCAGGAGAACCCGCTCGTCCCGCCGATCCCTGAGCTTGTCATCGGCCTGATCGCCTTCGTCATCGTCTTCGGCTTCCTCGCCAAGAAGCTCCTCCCGAACATCAACAAGGTTCTGGACGAGCGGCGCGAGGCCATCGAGGGCGGTATCGAGAAGGCCGAGGCCGCCCAGACCGAGGCACAGAGCGTGCTTGAGCAGTACAAGGCTCAGCTCGCCGAGGCCCGGCACGAGGCCGCGCGGCTGCGCCAGGAGGCGCAGGAGCAGGGCGCCACGCTCATCGCCGAGATGCGCGCGGAAGGCCAGCGGCAGCGCGAGGAGATCGTCGCCGCCGGTCACACGCAGATCGACGCCGACCGCAAGGCCGCTTCACAGGCGCTGCGCCAGGACGTGGGCAAGCTCGCCACCGACCTGGCCGGCAAGCTCGTCGGCGAGTCCCTTGAGGACCACGCCCGGCAGAGCCGTGTGATCGACCGTTTCCTTGATGAGCTTGAGGAGAAGGCCGAGGCGGCGCGATGAACGGAGCGAGCCGCGAGGCCCTGGCAGCCGCACGTGAGCGTCTCGACGCGCTGACGGACTCCACGTCCGTGAACGCGGCGCAGCTCGCCGACGAGCTGGCCGCCGTCACCGCGCTGCTCGGCCGTGAGGTGTCCCTGCGCCGGGTCCTCACCGACCCGGCGCAGGACGGCGAGGCCAAGGCCCAGCTGGCCGAGCGCCTGCTCGGCGCCCAGGTCGGCGGCCCCGCCCTCGACCTGCTGTCCGGCATGGTGCGCTCCCGCTGGTCGCAGTCCCGCGACCTGGTGGACGCGCTGGAGGAGCTGGCGGCCACCGCCGACCTCACCGCCGCCCAGCAGTCGGGCGAGCTCGACGACGTCGAGGACGAGCTGTTCCGGTTCGGCCGGATCGTCTCCTCGAACACCGGGCTGCGCGCCGCGCTGACCAACCGCGCCGCCGGCACCGCGGCCAAGAGCGAGCTGCTCGGCAGCCTGCTCGGCGGCCGTGCCAAGCCGGCCACCGAGCGACTGGTGACCCGCCTGGTGACCGCGCCCCGGGGACGTAGCCTGGAAGCGGGACTCGAATCCCTCTCCAAGCTCGCCGCCGAGCGCCGCAGCCGCCTGGTCGCGGTCGTCACCACGGCGGTCCCGCTGAGCGACCCGCAGAAGCAGCGCCTGGGCGCCGCCCTCGCGAAGCTCTACGGCCGCCACATGCACCTGAACATCGACGTGGACCCTGAGGTCCTCGGCGGCATCCGGGTGCAGGTCGGCGACGAGGTCATCAACGGCTCCATCGCGGACCGCCTCGATGACGCCGCCCGCCGCATGGCGAGCTAGCAGCACCACAACAAAGACGTAGTAAGGCGGCCCGAGTTGGGCCGTGCAGAGGATTCACCTCGTCACGGGGGGAGTCCCCCCATCCCCCCAAGTGAAACTTCGGGCCCAACAAGGAGAGCAGGGAACCCAGATGGCGGAGCTCACGATCCGGCCGGAGGAGATCCGGGACGCGCTGGAGAACTTCGTCCAGTCGTACAAGCCGGACGCGGCCTCGCGCGAGGAGGTCGGTACGGTCACCCTTGCCGGCGACGGCATCGCGAAGGTCGAGGGCCTCCCCTCGGCCATGGCCAACGAACTGCTGAAGTTCGAGGACGGCACCCTCGGTCTCGCGCTCAACCTCGAAGAGCGTGAGATCGGTACCGTCATCCTCGGCGAGTTCAGCGGTGTCGAGGAGGGCCAGCCGGTCACCCGCACCGGAGAGGTCCTGTCCGTCGCCGTCGGCGAGGGCTACCTCGGCCGTGTCGTCGACCCGCTCGGCAACCCGATCGACGGCCTCGGCGAGATCGAGACCACCGGTCGCCGCGCGCTGGAGCTGCAGGCCCCGGGCGTCATGGTCCGCAAGTCGGTGCACGAGCCGATGGAGACCGGCTACAAGGCCGTCGACGCGATGACCCCGATCGGCCGCGGCCAGCGTCAGCTGATCATCGGCGACCGCCAGACGGGCAAGACCGCCCTGGCCGTCGACACGATCATCAACCAGCGCGACAACTGGCGCTCGGGCGACGTGAACAAGCAGGTCCGCTGCATCTACGTCGCCATCGGTCAGAAGGGCTCCACCATCGCCTCCGTGCGTGGTGCGCTCGAAGAGGCCGGCGCGCTGGAGTACACGACCATCGTCGCCGCCCCGGCGTCCGACCCGGCCGGCTTCAAGTACCTCGCCCCGTACACCGGTTCGGCCATCGGCCAGCACTGGATGTACGACGGCAAGCACGTCCTCATCATCTTCGACGACCTCTCCAAGCAGGCCGACGCCTACCGCGCCGTGTCCCTGCTGCTGCGCCGTCCGCCGGGCCGCGAGGCCTACCCGGGTGACGTCTTCTACCTGCACTCCCGTCTGCTGGAGCGCTGCGCGAAGCTCTCCGACGAGATGGGCAAGGGCTCGATGACCGGTCTGCCGATCGTCGAGACCAAGGCCAACGACGTGTCGGCGTTCATCCCGACCAACGTCATCTCCATCACCGACGGCCAGTGCTTCCTGGAGTCGGACCTCTTCAACGCCGGTCAGCGCCCCGCGCTGAACGTCGGTATCTCCGTCTCCCGAGTCGGTGGTTCCGCGCAGCACAAGGCGATGAAGCAGGTCTCCGGCCGACTGCGCCTCGACCTCGCCCAGTACCGCGAGCTGGAGGCGTTCGCCGCCTTCGGTTCCGACCTGGACGCCGCGTCGAAGGCCCAGCTGGAGCGCGGTCAGCGTCTGGTCGAGCTGCTCAAGCAGGCTCAGTACCAGCCGATGGCCACCGCCGACCAGGTCGTGTCCGTGTGGGCCGCGACCACCGGCAAGATGGACGACGTACCGGTCGCCGACATCCGCCGCTTCGAGACGGAGCTGCTGGAGTACCTGCACCGCAAGGAGCAGGGCCTCATGACCTCCATCAAGGAGGGCGGCAAGATGTCGGACGACACCCTCACCGCCGCCGCGGACGCGATCGCCGAGTTCAAGAAGCAGTTCGAGACCTCGGACGGCAAGCTCCTCGGCGAGGACGCCCCGGCCGCGGCCAAGTGACGTAGGAAGGGACCTGACTCATGGGAGCCCAGCTCCGGGTCTACAAGCGTCGCATCCGATCCGTCACCGCGACCAAGAAGATCACCAAGGCGATGGAGATGATCGCCGCCTCGCGCGTCGTCAAGGCGCACCGCAAGGTGCAGGCCTCGACGCCGTACGCGAAGGAACTGACGCGCGCGGTCACGGCGGTCGGTACGGGTTCCAACACCCGGCACCCGCTGACCACCGAGGCCGAGACGCCGACCCGTTCCGCGGTACTGCTCCTCACGAGCGACCGCGGTCTGGCCGGCGCCTTCAACTCCAACGCCATCAAGGCGGCGGAGCAGCTGACCGCGCGTCTCGTGGCCGAGGGCAAGGAGGTCGACACGTACATCGTCGGCCGCCGCGGTGTCGCCCACTACAACTTCCGTGAGCGCAAGATCTCGGAGCAGTGGACCGGCTTCACCGACGAGCCCACGTACGCGGACGCGAAGAAGGTCGCGGGTCCGCTGATCGAGGCGATCGAGCTGGACACGGCGGAGGGCGGCGTGGACGAACTCCACATCGTCTACACCGAGTTCGTCTCGATGATGACGCAGACGCCGATCGACAGTCGGCTGCTGCCCCTCAGCCTCGAAGAGGTCGCGGAGGACGTGCCCTCGGGCGAGATCCTTCCGCTGTACGACTTCGAGCCGTCGGCGGAGGACGTCCTGGACGCCCTGCTGCCGCGGTACGTCGAGAGCCGCATCTACAACGCGCTGCTCCAGTCGGCCGCCTCCAAGCACGCGGCCACCCGCCGCGCGATGAAGTCGGCGACCGACAACGCGGGAGACCTGATCACCACGCTCTCCCGTCTTGCCAACGCGGCCCGCCAGGCCGAAATCACCCAGGAAATCAGCGAGATCGTCGGTGGCTCCGCAGCCCTGGCCGACGCGACCGCGGGGAGTGACAAGTAATGACGACGACAGTTGAGACGGCCGTTGCCACGGGCCGCGTCGCCCGGGTCATCGGCCCGGTCGTCGACGTGGAGTTCCCCGTCGACGCGATGCCGGAGATCTACAACGCTCTGCACGTCGAGGTGGCCGACCCGGCCCTGGACGGCGCCAAGAAGACGCTGACCCTGGAGGTCGCCCAGCACCTGGGTGACGGCCTGGTCCGCACCATCTCGATGCAGCCCACCGACGGTCTGGTCCGCCAGGCCGCGGTCACCGACACCGGCAACGGCATCACCGTCCCGGTCGGCGACTTCACCAAGGGCAAGGTGTTCAACACCCTTGGTGAGGTGCTGAACAGCGACGAGAAGTACACGGGCGAGCGCTGGTCCATCCACCGCAAGGCCCCGCGCTTCGACGAGCTTGAGTCGAAGACCGAGATGTTCGAGACCGGCGTCAAGGTCATCGACCTGCTGACCCCGTACGTCAAGGGCGGCAAGATCGGCCTGTTCGGCGGTGCCGGCGTCGGCAAGACGGTGCTCATCCAGGAGATGATCTACCGCGTCGCCAACAACCACGACGGTGTCTCCGTGTTCGCCGGTGTCGGCGAGCGCACCCGTGAGGGCAACGACCTCATCGAGGAGATGGCCGACTCGGGCGTCATCGACAAGACGGCGCTCGTCTTCGGCCAGATGGACGAGCCCCCGGGCACCCGTCTGCGCGTGGCCCTGGCGGGTCTGACCATGGCGGAGTACTTCCGCGATGTGCAGAACCAGGACGTGCTGTTCTTCATCGACAACATCTTCCGCTTCACGCAGGCCGGTTCCGAGGTCTCGACCCTGCTCGGCCGCATGCCCTCCGCGGTGGGCTACCAGCCGAACCTGGCCGACGAGATGGGTCTCCTCCAGGAGCGCATCACCTCGACCCGCGGTCACTCGATCACCTCGATGCAGGCGATCTACGTCCCCGCGGACGACCTGACCGACCCGGCCCCGGCCACCACCTTCGCCCACCTCGACGCGACGACGGTTCTCTCCCGTCCGATCTCCGAGAAGGGCATCTACCCGGCCGTGGACCCGCTGGACTCCACGTCCCGCATCCTGGACCCGCGCTACATCGCGGCCGAGCACTACAACACCGCGATGCGCGTCAAGACGGTCCTCCAGAAGTACAAGGACCTTCAGGACATCATCGCGATCCTCGGCATCGACGAGCTGGGCGAGGAGGACAAGCTCACCGTCCACCGTGCCCGTCGCGTGGAGCGCTTCCTGTCCCAGAACACCCACGTCGCCAAGCAGTTCACCGGCGTCGACGGGTCGGACGTCCCGCTGGACGAGTCGATCGTGGCCTTCAACTCGATCATCGACGGCGAGTACGACCACTTCCCGGAGCAGGCGTTCTTCCTCTGCGGTGGTATCGAGGACCTGAAGGCGAACGCGAAGGAGCTGGGCGTCTCCTGACCCCGTGCTTCACCTGAGGGGGTGGGGCGTGTCCCACCCCCTCTTTCACGCCTACTAGAATTGAACCCACACCCGGCACGACCGCCGGGTGGTGACCCGAGGAGCCCACCTTGGCTGCTGAGCTGCATGTCGAGCTCGTCGCCGCGGACCGCCAGGTCTGGTCCGGCGAGGCCACCCTGGTCGTCGCGCGCACCACGTCCGGCGACATCGGCGTCATGCCCGGTCACCAGCCGCTGCTCGGTGTGCTGGAGTCGGGCCCGGTGACCATCCGCACGAGCGACGGCGGGACGGTCGTCGCCGCGGTGCACGGCGGTTTCATCTCGTTCGCGGACAACAAGCTGTCGCTGCTCGCCGAGATCGCCGAGCTGTCGGACGAGATCGACGTCCAGCGCGTGGAGCGGGAACTGGAGCGCGCGAAGGCGGAGGGCGACGAGTCCGCCGAGCGCCGCGCCGACGTCCGCCTGCGTGCGGTGGAGACGCGCTGAACCCAGTTTTGACGCGATGACGTGACTCAGCCGCGGCTGGGACCGGAGGAATCCGGCCCCAGCCGCGGCTGAGGCGAATGTGGGTGTTTTTTCCGTTCCGTTACCTGTTTTACCTAGGAGACGAGGAGGTCGGTGTCGATGGTCCTCGCTCTGACTGCGTGCGGAATCGTGGTGGCCCTGGTAGTGGTGGGGCTGTTCGTCTTCGGCCTGCGCCGCAGACTCATCCAGCGCTCCGGCGGCACCTTCGACTGTTCGCTCCGCTGGGACGTCCCGGAGAAACCCGACACCAACGGCAAGGGCTGGAGCTACGGCGTCGCCCGCTACAACGGCGACCGCATCGAGTGGTACCGCGTCTTCTCCTACGCCTACCGCCCGCGCCGCACGCTGGAACGCTCGGCGATCGAGGTGGCCGGCCGCCGTCTCCCCGAGGGCGAGGAGGAGCTGGCCCTGCTCTCCGACGCGCTCATCCTGACCTGCCTGCACCGGGGCACGCGTCTCGAACTCGCCATGAGCGAAGACGCGCTGACCGGTTTCCTCGCGTGGCTGGAGGCAGCCCCGCCCGGTCAGCGCGTCAATGTCGCTTAGGTGCTACGGGTAGTTCCTGTCGGCAACTCGCTTATGAGAGACCGCTGTTGATGGCGGTCACCAGTTCACCGTTGCTGGTGTCGCCGCTGAAGTCCCAGAAGAACGCGCCGCCCAGACCCTGGGTCTTGGCCCAGCTCATCTTTCCGGCGATCGTGCTCGGGGTGTCGTAGGACCACCAGTTGTTGCCGCAGAAGGCGTACGCCGTGCCGGCGATCGTGCCGGTGGCCGGGCAGGTCGTCTTGAGGACCTTGTAGTCCTCGATGCCCTGCTCGTAGGTGCCCGCCGCCGGGCCGGTCGCCGAGCCGCCGGGTGCGGCCTGGGTCACGCCGGTCCAGCCTCTGCCGTAGAAGCCGATGCCGATGAGCAGCTTGTTCGCGGGGACGCCCTTCGACTTGAACTTGGCGATCGCGTCGGCCGTGGTGAAGCCGGGCGTCGGGATGCCGCTGTAGGTGGTGAGCGGGGAGTGCGGGGCGGTGGGGCCGGTCGGGTTGAAGGCGCCGAAGAAGTCGTACGTCATCACGTTGTACCAGTCGACGTACTGGGCCGCGCCCGCGTAGTCGGCGGCGTCGATCTTGCCGCCCGAGGTGCCGTCGGCCGTGGTGGCGGCGGTGACCAGGTTGCTGGAGCCGAACTTGGCGCGCAGGGCCTGCATCAGGTTCTTGTAGGCCGCCGCGCCGCTGGTGTCGCAGGACAGACCGCAGGCGTTCGGGTACTCCCAGTCGATGTCGATGCCGTCGAACACATCGGCCCAGCGCGGGTCCTCGACCAGGTTGTAGCAGGAGTTGGCGAACGCGGTCGGGTTGGCCGCGGCCTGGGCGAAGCCGCCGGACCAGGTCCAGCCGCCGAAGGACCAGAGGATCTTGATGTTCGGGTACTTGGCCTTCAGCTCGCGCAGCTGGTTGAAGTTGCCGGCGATCGGCTGGTCCCAGGTGTCGGCGACGCCGCTGACCGACTGGTCGGCGGTGAACGTCTTCTGGTAGTCGGCGTAGGCGTCACCGATCGCGCACTGCCCGTTGGTCACGTTGCCGAAGGCGTAGTTGATGTGCGTGATCTTCGCGGCCGAGCCCGAGGTCACCAGGTTCTTGACCTGGTAGTTGCGCTGGTACGTGCCCCACTCGGTGAGGTACCCGAGCTTGACCGCGTTGCCGGTGGCCGGGGGAGTGGTCGTACCGCCCGTGGTGTGCACGGCGACCGCGCCGCTGACCGGGCCGGTCTGGTCCGCGGTGTCGCGGGCCTGCACGGTGTAGGAGTAGTCGGTGCCTGCGGTGAGGCCGGTGTTCGTGTACGACGTCGTCGTCACCGTGGCGACCTTGGTGCCGTCGCGCAGGACGTCGTAGTTCTTGACGCCCTTGTCGTCGGTGGCCGCGCTCCAGGAGAGGTTCACCGAGGTGTTGGTGATCGCGGAGGCGGTGGGGGTGCCGGGGGCGGAGGGGGCCGCGTCGCCGGGGACGGTGGTGCCACCGTCACAACTGCCGCCGTTCAGCAGACAGTTGGAGGGCGAGCCGCTGCCGGCGCCGTTGAAGCCGAAGGAGACGGAGGCGCCGGCGGCGATGGTGCCGTTGTAGGACTTGTTCTTCGCGGTCCAGTGGTTGCCGGCGTTGGTGACGTCCGCGTCCCAGGCCGAGGTGACGGACGTGCCGGAGGGGAAGTCCCACTCGACCGTCCACGAACTGATCGCGCTGGTACCGGTGTTCTTGACGGTCCACTGACCGCCGAAGCCGGTACCCCAGTCACTGGACTTGGTGAAGCTGGCGGTGGCGGTCGACGCGGCCTCGGCGGGCGCGGCCAGACCGACGAGGGCGGCGAGCGGAAGCAGCAGGGTCGTCAACCCGGCAACTGCTCGATGTCTGAAGCGCATTGAGCGCCTCCTCGGGGGTGTCGGGGGGTATCGAGGATGTCGGGGCGCGACTGAGCCTTCGCACCCACGGTGCCGCGAGAATAGAAAGGTCTGGACCACGGGTCAATAGGTCTGGACCACTTTGGTATGCCTGTGCTAAACCCCAATTCACGCACCGGCAAAGCCACTTGAACCCGGCCGCAGGGCCCCGACTCGCCCGGCAACCGGCTGACGTGCGTCTTCACCGCGGTGGCCGCGATCGTGCCCATGTCCAACTGCAACGCGCTGGAGGACGACGCGTCGCACGCCACCCGTGCGGACGTGCGCGCGGACATCTTCGGCGGGCCGGCGCCGGACGGGGTGTGACGCACGACGATCTGTACCGGCCACGCGATCGCAGACGGCAAGCTCCTCGTCCTCGTCGTCGTCGAGGTCGGGCATCGCCGGGAGGTCTACCGCTGGCTCTGACAGCCGGTCAGCGCTCCCCGCCCGGAACCCACAACACGTCCCCCGCCTCCTTGTTGGCCGTGCGGGCCAGGATGAACAGGAGGTCCGACAGGCGGTTGAGGTAAGTCGCCGTCAGGGGGTTCATCACCTCGGCGTGGACCTCCAGGGCTGACCATGTCGACCGCTCCGCCCGCCGTACGACCGTGCAGGCCTGGTGGAGCAGGGCCGCGCCCGGGGTGCCGCCGGGGAGGATGAAGGAGCGGAGTTTCTCCAGCTGCTCGTTGAAGTGGTCGCAGTCCGACTCCAGCTTGTCGATGTAGAACTGCTCGACACGGAGGGGTGGGAACTCCGGGGTCTCCACCACCGGTGTGCACAGGTCCGCACCCACGTCGAAGAGGTCGTTCTGGACGCGGGTGAGGACCTTGACGATGTCCTCGGTGAGGGCGCCGAGGGCGATGGCCGTGCCGATCGCCGCGTTCGCCTCGTTGGTGTCGGCGTACGCCGAGATCCGGACGTCCGTCTTGGCGACCCGGCTCATGTCGCCGAGGGCGGTGGTGCCCTGGTCGCCGGTCCTGGTGTAGATGCGCGTCAGATTGACCATGCGGCCAGCGTAGTTAGGGCCCGGGGATTCGGCGAAGGGGGTCAACTAGGCCGTACGGGGGGTCGAATGACCCGTGCCGGTGTGATGTCCGTCAGATGAGACGTGACGCGCGTTACTAACCGGTCACACAGCGCCGCACCTTCGCTAGTGTCCGCCGAGAGGCATACGGATACACGCTGTAAGCGTTTCAAAGGGGAGTCGCACAGTGGCACGGAAGCTTGCCGTCATCGGCGCCGGACTCATGGGTTCCGGTATCGCCCAGGTCTCCGCGCAGGCGGGCTGGGACGTCGTCCTGCGCGATGTCACCGACGAAGCCCTCAAGCGCGGCACCGACGGCATCAAGGCCTCGTACGACAAGTTCGTGAGCAAGGGCAAGCTGGAGGCGCACGACGCCGACGCGGCCCTCGGACGCATCACCGCGACCACCGACCTCGACGCCGTCGCCGACGCGGACATCGTCGTCGAGGCCGTCTTCGAGAAGCTCGAAATCAAGCACGAGATCTTCCGCGCGCTGGACAAGATCGCACGCGAGGACGCCGTACTCGCCTCCAACACCTCCGCCATCCCGATCACGAAGATCGCGGCCGTGACGGAGCGTCCGGAGCGCGTCGTGGGAACGCACTTCTTCTCGCCCGTCCCGATGATGGGGCTGTGCGAGCTGGTGCGCGGATACAAGACGAGCGACGAAACCCTCGCCACCGCAAGGGAGTTCGCCGAATCCGTCGGCAAGACCTGCATCGTCGTCAACCGTGACGTGGCCGGGTTCGTGACGACCCGTCTCATCTCGGCGCTCGTCGTCGAGGCGGCGAAGCTGTACGAGTCGGGCGTCGCCACCGCCCAGGACATCGACCTCGCCTGCAAGCTGGGCTTCGGCCACGCGATGGGCCCGCTGGCCACCGCGGACCTCACCGGCGTCGACATCCTGCTGCACGCGACGAGCAACATCTACACCGAGTCGCAGGACGAGAAGTTCGCCCCGCCGGAGCTGATGCGCCGAATGGTGGACGCCGGTGACATCGGACGCAAGAGCGGGCAGGGCTTCTACAAGCACTGAAACCGCACACGCCCCTGCCCCATCACACGCAGGGGTGAATTCGGTATCGGTTCGCTCACAGACGGCAACCTCATGGCACTTCACGCAGTCAGAGGTTGCATCACCTACATCACGGAGAACGCCACCGCACTCACGGGGAGCGCATATGTACATCAGGGGCGACCACGTCGAGCTGGTCGTCGGGGGCCGCCTCGACGTCCGCAGCGCGGCGGACGCCCGTACGGTCCTGCACTCGGCCGTCGACGACGGAGTCGGCGATCTGGTACTGGACCTGTCCGAGCTCGACTCCTGGGACGCCACCGGCCTCGGCGTCATCATGGGAGCCCACCGACGGGCCGGCCGCTGCGGCCGCCGCCTGGTGCTGCGCCGCGTACCGCCGCAGATGCAGCGCCTGCTCGTGGCCACCCGGCTGCACCGCATCCTGGCCATCGAGGACGCCGTCGGGGCGGAGTCACTTCCGCGAATGTGACACATGCCCTATGAAGTGTCACATTCGCGAAAGACACCGGTCAGGCGCCCGCACCACACGCACCGCGCACAATCCTCACGAGACTGTGATGTCTCGGACGGCGCGGTACCCCGGCCTGTCGTAGATACTGTGCCAAGGTTTAGGGTTCGGTCGCCCGCTGCCTTACAACCCTTCGAGCGGGCCCGGACCAGAAGCGACAGCGCGGTGTGCACAAGGCCGGGAGGGGCCTTGGGTCCTGTCGACCCGCACACGACGCTTTTGGGGGGCTTGGACCTATGGACCCGATCGACCGGGGACCCGAGGAGTACGGCCATGACGGCGACGACACGTCGTCACGTCAGCGGCCGCTCCGGGAACCCCTCGCAGCCGACTTCGGCCAGCACACACCTGCACTCGCCCGTACCGTGCAGCTGGTCACCGGCGACCTCCTGCTCACCGTCAACCCCGTCGACGGCAGCGAGATCGAGGTCTGCCCGCCCGGCCAACGGCCCGGCCGGCCCGCGAAGTCCGCCGCCGCCGACCGCGCAGAGGCGGCCCGCGCCGCCAGACCGCCGGTCCCGCCCGGCCTGAACCGCCCCGAACTGCCGCTCCTGGAGCGCCAGGAGGAGCGCGAGCGTCTCGTACGGCTGCTCGCCCGCGGCCGTTCCGTACGCCTCACGGGCCCCTCGGGCTCCGGCCGCACCAGCCTGCTCGACCTGGTCGCCGAGGACTGCCTGGACCTCGCCCCCGACGGCGTGATCCGCCTCACCGGCTTCCACCGCACCGCCACCGACCTCCTCCACGATCTCTTCTACGCCGTCTACGACGCGCCCCTGCACCGGCCCGGCCGGGAGGAACTCCTCGCGCTGACGCGGGAGATCGGCGCCGTCGTCGTCCTGGACGACATCGAGTTCGGCGCCGCCGCCCTCGACGAACTCCTCGACGCGACGCCCGAGTGCGCCTTCCTGATCGCCGCGACCCCGGAGGTCTCGGCGCCGTCGGCGGACTCCGCGATCGAGGAGGTCTTCCTCGGCGGCCTGGCCCGGCCCGGCGCCGTGGAGGTCCTGGAGCGGACCGTGGGCCGCGTCCTCACCGAGGAGGAGGCGAACTGGGCGGGCGACCTCTACTTCGAGTCCGAGGGCCTGCCCCTGCGCTTCGTCCAGGCCGGCGCCCTGCTCCGCCAGCGCGACCAACTGCGCGTCGGCACCAGCGCCGTCGAGGAGTTCGGCGTCTTCCAGGACACGCCCCCGGTCGACGCGCCCTTCGACGCCCCGCCGCTCGACGAGGTCGACGCCGTACCCCTGCCGTCGCTCGGTGAGGCCGCCGCGCCCGCGCCGCTGCTCGCCTCCCGGCTCAGCACCTCGGCGCGGGCCACCCTGCGCTTCGCCGTCGCGCTCGGCGGCGAGGTGCCGCACCAGGCGCATCTGCCCGCGCTCGTCGGCGACACCCACGCCGACGCCGCACTCGGCGAACTCGCGGGCTGCGGACTGGTCTCCCCGGTCGGCTCCCGCTACCGGCTCGCCGCCGGCGTCCAGACCCAGCTGGAGACCGCCGGATACGGCGACGACGTCGCGTCCGGCGCCCTCATCGCCGCCCTGCACTACTCCTGGTGGGCCGGGCACCCCTCGGTCACGCCCGCGCGCGTGTGCGCCGAGGCGGACGCCCTGCTCGCCGCGCTCGTCGCCCTCCTGCCGGCGACGACACCGCCCGGCGACGGCGAGGAGAGCACCACCGTCCACCTCGCCCGCACCGCGGCACCCGCGTTCGCCGCCGGACTGCACTGGAGCGACTGGGAGCGCGCGCTGCGCTCCGGCATCGAGGCCGCGCGGCTCGCCGGCGATGTGGGTGAACAGGCCTATTTCCAGCACGAGTTGGGTGTCCTCGCGCTCTGCGAGGGCGACCTCGACCGGGCCCGTGCCGAACTGGAGTCGTCCATCGCCCTGCGCGGCGAGGCCGCCGACAAGCGCGGCGCCGTAGCGGGCCGCCGCGCCCTCGCCCTGGTCGCGGACCGCTCCGGCATCGCGCTCGGCCTCGGTTCCACGGCCGGCGAGGAAGTACCGGACGCGCGCTACGAGGAGTCCGCCTCGCCGCCCGGCGGCACACCGACGCCCTTCCCACCGCTCCAGTTGCCCGGTGACACCGCCTACACCCTCGTCGCGCACCAGCCCTCGCCCCCGAAGCCCCACAACAAGGCCCGGGGCGGCCTGCGCGGCTACGCCCGGCGCAACCTCGTCGCGGCCGGCGCGGGCGTCCTGCTCGCCGCCGTCCTCGGCACGGTCGTCACGCTCGGCGCCACGTCCAACAACAACGCCGACAATCCGTCCGACAAGGTCGGCGTCAACCCGTCCGCCAGCCAGGGCACCGACGACGACACCCTCGGCGCCGACAAGGCGAAGAACGGCGACAAGAACGACACCGGTACGACGACCAGCCGTCCCACCGACCCGGGCCCGGACGGGACTTACGGCACGTCGGACGATCCGACGCCGACGGACGGCACCGGGCAGCCTTCCGACAACCCGAGCGGGACGAGTAGTTCGGGGGGCGGGCATACGACCCCGTCGCCGACCAAGTCCACTTCACCGACCAGCAAGCCGCCGTCCTCGCCGTCCACCCCGTCGGGTGGCTCCTCCTCGTCCGCGCCCCCGAGTGGCGGTTCCTCTTCGTCCGCGTCCCCGAGCGGTGGTTCGTCCTCGTCCGCCACGCCGACCGACGGCACCACGAACCCGTCCGCCAACACCTCGGCGAGCGGCGCGGTCTCAAGTGCCCCTGTCGGGACGGCCAGTTCGGCCGCGCCTGGGAGCAGCACGGTGGACACCCCGAGTTCGGGTTCCGCTTCGGGCGCTGTCATCTGACCCTCCGTACGACAGGAAAAGGGCCGGCTCCGATGATCGGAACCGGCCCTTTTCGTCGTGGTGAAGTCGGTGTCTGCCGACGGCTGTTCGGAACAGGCTCAGAACAGGCGGAGCTTGTCGTCCTCGATGCCGCGGAGGGCGTTGTAGTCGAGGACCGTGCAGCCGATGCCGCGGTCGGTGGCGAGGACGCGGGCCTGGGGCTTGATCTCCTGGGCGGCGAAGATGCCGCGGACCGGGGCGAGATGGGGATCGCGGTTCAACAGCTCCAGGTAGCGCGTGAGTTGCTCCACGCCGTCGATCTCGCCGCGCCGCTTGATCTCGATCGCGACGGTCTGGCCCTCGGCGTCCCGGCACAGGATGTCGACCGGTCCGATGGCCGTCATGTACTCGCGGCGGATCAGCGTGTAGCCCTCGCCGAGGGTGTCGATGCGGTCGGCGAGCAGCTCTTGGAGGTGCGCTTCCACGCCGTCCTTGATCAGGCCGGGGTCCACGCCGAGTTCGTGCGAGGAGTCGTGGAGGATCTCCTCCATCGTGATGATGAGCTTCTCGCCCGCCTTGTTGATGACGGTCCAGACGCCTTCGTCGTCCCCGGAACCCTCCTTCAGCGTGCAGGGCGGAGACATCCAGTTGAGGGGCTTGTAGGCCCGGTCGTCCGCGTGGATCGAGACGCTGCCGTCCGCCTTCACCAGGATGAGACGGGGGGCGGAGGGGAGGTGGGCGGTGAGCCGGCCCGCGTAGTCCACGGAACACCGGGCAATGACGAGACGCATGGTCGGCAACGCTACTCGACGGGCGTGGGTGCACGCGATTCGCCCTGGAAGACCCGTGACGCCCGTTGTTCATTCTTGGCCGATTGTGGGCCCATTGAGAGTTCCCTATGTACGCATTCTCCTGGTGCCGCCACCCTCCGTTGCCTACCGTATAAGCGGGAGGTCGCGAGACATGTACGCAGCGTGTTCGTCATCGCGAACTCCCTTACCTGTCCGGCAACCCCCGCGCGTTGGGGGTGCGAGAGGAGAACCCATGTCGCTCGACGTCTCACCGGCCCTACTCGAAAAGGCCGAGCGAGGCGAGGTCGACGAAGCTGAATTCGTCGACTGCGTCCGGACCTCCCTGCCTTACGCATGGGAGATGATCAGCTCCCTGGTGGCTCAGCTGAAGGTCGACGGCGGTGCGTTCGCCGACAACCAGACGCCGCCGCCGGACGAGCAGGCACGCGGTCAGTTGCTGCGTGCGCTCGCGAGTGACGCGATACGCGGCGCGCTGCAGCGGCACTTCGGTGTACGCCTTGCCTTCCAGAACTGCCACCGGGTGGCGGTGTTCCCGCTGGAGGGCTCGGTCGACGAGACGCTGGCCCGCTTCACCTCGGTGCGCAGTCAGCTGCTGAACCAGTCCCCGGAGTTCAGGGACTGCTGACGCGGCGGACGGCGCTCTGCTTGCCGCTCCGTACGCGGGAGGTGCTCTGTACGGGGCGGCAAGCTCCCCGCGGATCGTCCAGCGCGGTTCGCTCAGCCGAGGTGGGGGAGCACTTCGGCTCCGAGCCGCCGTACGTTCTCCTCGGTCGCCGCGAGGTCCCCGGACCCCTCGACGAGCAGCGCGAAGCGGGAGATGCCGGTCCGCTCCGAGGTCGCCGCGAGGCGGTCGGCGCACAGCCGCGGGGTGCCCACCGGGTGCAGCCCGCAGAGGAGTTCGGTGTACGCGAGCGGGTCGCGCATCCGGCGCTCGCGGTCGTCCACCGTCACATGGGCGTCGAGCCCCTGCTTCAGCCAGCCCGGCATCGCCTTCACCAGGGCCTCCACCGCGTCGGCACGCTTGTCCGCGATCTGGCACACACCGGCCGACACATGGGCCGCCCCGCGGATCTCCGCCGCCGACCGTCCGGCCGCCCGCGCCGACTGCCGCCACAGGGCGACCATTTCCGCCTTCTCCTCGTCCCCGACGTGCATGCCGAGCAGCATCGGCAGGCCCCGCTCGGCCGCCAGCCGCACGCTCGCGGGCGAGGTGCAGGCGACGACGACCTCGGGGCCCGGCGCGTCCGACAGCGCCTCCGACGGCCTTGGTACGACGGGCACTTCACGGAACGCGAAGCGGTCCCCGGTGCCCGCGACCGACGGCTCGCGCAGCCAGCTCATCAGCAGATCGAGTGATTCCGGGAACCCCTGTTCGTACGCGGCGAGGCCCGAGCCGAACACCTCCAGGTCGACCCACGGCCCGCCGCGCCCCACGCCCAGCGAGAAGCGCCCCCCGCTCGTCACGTGCAGCAGCGCGGCCTGCTCGCCGAGGGCGACCGGGTGCACGGTGGGCAGCACGCTGACCGCGGTGCCGACGCGGATGCGCCGGGTGCGGCCCAGCAGCAACGCGGCCAGGGTGACCGCGGACGGGCAGGTGCCGTAGGGCACGAAGTGGTGCTCGGCCAGCCAGGCCGTGTCGAGACCGGCTTCCTCCGCGACCTCCACCGAGCGGACCGCGCGGTGCAGGGCCTCCCCCTGGCCCTGCCCCGGGAACTGGGCCGCCAACACAAAACTTCCGACGCGCATGGCTTTTCCTGCTTCCTTGGCTCCGACACGGAGCTCCCCCACCGGGCATAACCGCCCGACACGTGCCGAGGACACGGCCTGGCGGAGAGATTTCCGGATTGTCTGCAGAATGCGCGGGCCCGAGGGGGACTTGTACGGGTTGATGCCCTTCGCGTACCCCTGTGCGGGCCACGTAGGCTGGACACAGCCCTTGCCTCCTGTATAGCCCCGTGAGGTGTTCCGTGTCCCCGCGTCGCAACCGACCCAAGGAGTCCGGTTCCGCCGGCCAGAGTGCCGACGACGAACGTTCGGGCCGCTACGGCGGCTGGCAGTCCTCGGAGCACTGGCAGGGCGAGGAGTGGAGCGTGCGCCATGTCGCCGGGGCGAGCGCGCAGGGCAAGACGTACCGCTGCCCCGGCTGTGACCAGCAGATCCCCTCCGGCGTCCCGCACGTCGTGGCCTGGCCGGAGCACGCGGGCGTCGACGACCGCCGCCACTGGCACAAGGCCTGCTGGAACGCGAAGGACCGCCGCACCACACGGGTGCAGCGGTCCAGGAACGCGCCGAGGTTCTAGGCCGAGGTTCTAGGCCGACCTTTTAAAGAGTGGTACGGCTCACACGTCCCGCTGCTCCAGCAGCGCGACCGCGCCCGCGAACGCCACGGCCGTCACGCCCACGATGATCCACAGCGGGTCCCAGCCCGAAGGGCCGCTCTCCGTCAGGGAGTTGGAGTAGAAGACGCTCAGCTGGTTCGGGATCGAGTACTCGAACAGCTTCTGGCGTACGTCCTCCAGCGACTGCGAGAACATGAACAGCGCGATGACCAGCGGGGCGAGCACCGCGCCGATCATGACGGTGATCGCGCCCGCCGAGTGCCGGATGATCGAGCCGACGATCAGCGAGAGCAGCCCGAGCAGCGCGATGTAGAGCGAGACGCCGACCGTCCCCTTGAGCCATTCGCCGGCGGACGGGTCCTTCGCGCCGTTGTTCTCCAGCAGCGCGGCGTCCACGAAGGCGATGAACCCCGAGGCGACCAGGGTGACCACGAAGGCGACCCCGAAGAACACGATCGACTTGGCCGCGAGGACCCGGCCGCGGCTGGGGCACGCGGTCATCGTGGTGCGGATCATGCCCGTGCCGTACTCCGAGGCCGTGGTCAGCACGCCGAGCGTGATGATGCACATGCAGCCGAGCAGCAGCCCGAAGAAGCCGTAGGACAGGGGATTCTCGTCGTTCAGCTCCGAGGACGAATTGCTGACCACGACGGCGGCGAGCAGGCCGATGCCTACGACGAGGACCACGAACACGCCGAGCGTCCAGATCGTCGAGCGCACCGACTTGATCTTCGTCCACTCGGAGGCGAGCGCGTGCCCGAGATGCGTGCGCACCACCGGGATCGGCGAGGTGTAACCGCCGTACGAAGGACCGGGCGCCGCCTGCCAGTTGGGCGCGGCTGCCTGCGGCATCGGGGGCTGGGGCGTACTCATCGGGCGTCCTCGGGCTTGGTCAGGTCGGCGGCGGGTGCGGGGGAGGAGGGCTGCGCGGAGGCAGGCGCGGGCGCGGCCGGGACCACGTCCGCGACCGGAGCCGGAGCGGCCACCGGGGCCTGAACCGCCGGGGCACCCTGAGCCGGGGCCTGCGGTGCGCCCTGCGCCTGCGACGCACCCTGCGCCGGCCCCTGGGGCGGCTGTGCCGCCGTCTGCGGGGTCAGGGGCGGCGGAGGCCCGTACGGGCCCGGCGCGGCTGCCACGGGCGCCGCAGGGGCGCCGTACGGATTCGGGGCGCCGTAAGGATTCGCCGGCGGCTGCCCCATCGCGAACGGGTGCCCGCCCTGCTGCGGTGACGGCGGCGCGTACCAGCCCGGCTGGCCCTGGCCCGGTACCGGCATGGGCGGCTGCGCGCCCGGCGGCAACTGCTGCATCAGACCGGCCTTCTGGTCGATCGTCGAGCGGTAGTCGACCGCCCCCTGCGTCATCCGCATGTACGCCTCCTCCAGCGAGGCCTGATGCGGGGACAGCTCCCACAGCCGTACGTCCGTGTCGTGCGCGATGTCGCTGATGCGCGGCAGCGGCAGGCCCGTGACGCGCAGCCCGCCGTCCTGCTCGGGCAGCACATGGCCGCCCGCCTCGGTCAGCGCGGAGGTCAGCTTCTCGCGCAGCTGGGGCTCGGTGTCCGGCGTGCGCACGCGCGCGAAGTCGGCGGAGTTCGCCGAGATGAAGTCCCGCACGCTCATGTCCGACAGGAGCTGGCCGCGCCCGATCACGATCAGGTGGTCCGCCGTCAGCGCCATCTCGCTCATCAGGTGCGAGGAGACGAAGACCGTACGGCCCTCCGCCGCGAGCGCCTTCATCAGGTTCCGCACCCAGAGGATGCCCTCGGGGTCGAGGCCGTTGACCGGCTCGTCGAAGAGCAGCACCTGGGGGTCGCCGAGGAGCGCGGCGGCGATGCCGAGCCGCTGGCCCATGCCGAGGGAGAAGCCCTTGGAGCGCTTTCTCGCCACGTCCTGGAGGCCCACGACCCCGAGCACCTCGTCCACGCGCCGGGCCGGGATGCCCGAGAGCTGGGCCAGGCTCAGCAGATGGCTGCGGGCGCTGCGGCCGCCGTGCACGGCCTTGGCGTCGAGCAGGGCACCGACCTGTCTGGGGGCGTTCGGCAGCTTGCGGTAGGGGAAGCCGCCGATCGTCACCTGTCCTGACGTGGGGTTGTCCAGGCCGAGGATCATGCGCATCGTCGTCGACTTGCCCGAGCCGTTGGGCCCGAGGAAGCCGGTGACGGCACCGGGCCGCACCTGGAAGGAAAGGTTGTACACGGCGGTCTTGTCGCCGTAGCGCTTGGTCAGGCCGACAGCCTCGATCATGCTCCGCACCCATCGAAAGGATCAGGACAGCAGGGCACACGCCCCCGTAAGGGTTAGGAGGATATCGGGGCGCTGACGGTTCCGCCCAAGAGAAAGTAAAGCAACGCCCGAAGCCGAGGCCCGAAGCTAGGCGTCCCGTCGCTTCAGAAGGACGTAGGCGCCGACGAGCGAGGCGAGCACCCAGAGGGCCATGATCCCGAACCCGCCCCAGGGGCCGTACGGCGCCGAGTCGTCGACCGGGGTGACCACCTGCATGATCTTGCTGCCGGCCTGGTCGGGCAGGTACTGGCCGACCTTCTTCGTCGCGGAGACGTTGCCGAGGATGTTGGAGATCAGGAAGAAGAACGGCATCAGGATGCCCAGCGACAGCATCGGCGAGCGCAGCATCGAGGCGACGCCCATGGAGAACAGCGCGATCAGGGTCATGTAGAGCCCGCCGCCGATCACCGCGCGCAGCACACCCGGGTCGCCGATCTCCGCCCTGTGGGAGCCGAGCATCGCCTGCCCGAGGAAGAACGTGAGGAAGCTCGTCACCAGGCCGACCACGAGACACAGCCCGGTGGCCACCGCGATCTTGCTGAACAGGAAGGTGCCGCGCTGCGGGACGGCCGCGAGCGAGGTGCGGATCATGCCGGTGCTGTACTCGTTCGACACGACGAGCACCCCGAACACGATCATCGCGAGCTGGCCGAGACTCATCCCGGCGAAGCTGATGAACGTCGGGTCGAAGGACAGCTTGTCCTTGGCGCTCATGTCGTCGAACTGGCTCTTCGACAGCGCCGAGATCAGCATGCCGAGCCCGATCGTCACCACCACGGCCAGCGAGAGCGTCCACACCGTCGACGCGACGGAACGGATCTTGGTCCACTCCGAGCGGATGACCTGGGTCGCCGCCATGTCAGCCCTTCTTCCAGCCGTCGCCCCAGCCCTGCTGCTGAGCAGGTGCCACGGGGGGTGGTGGTGCGTCGGAATGCGCGTGGTACTCCACCGACTCCGCGGTCAACTGCATGAACGCCTCCTCCAGGGAGGCCTGTTGGGGACTCAGCTCGTGCAGCACGAGCTGGTGCGACGCGGCCAGCTCACCGATCTGCTCGGAGTTGCCCCCGTCGACTTCGAGGACCCCGCTGCCGGACTCGACCACGGTGATCCCGGCCTGGTGCAGGACATCGAGCAGCCGCTCGCGCTGCGGGGTGCGGATCCGGACGTAGGACCGCGAGTTCTGCTGGATGAAGTCGGCCATGGAGGTGTCGGCGAGGAGCCGGCCCTGGCCGATGACGACGAGGTGATCGGCCGTCAGCGCCATCTCGCTCATCAGGTGCGAGGAGACGAAGACCGTACGGCCTTGTGCGGCAAGGGACTTCATCAGGTTGCGGATCCAGTGGATGCCCTCGGGGTCGAGGCCGTTGACCGGCTCGTCGAACATCAGGATCTCCGGATCGCCGAGCAGCGCGCCCGCGATGCCGAGCCGCTGGCCCATGCCGAGCGAGAACCCCTTGGCCTTCTTCTTCGCGACGGCGGTGAGACCTACGGTGTCGAGTACTTCATGCACCCGGGCCTTGGAGATGCCGTTGCTCTGCGCGAGACACAGCAGGTGGTTGAAGGCGCTGCGCCCGCCGTGCATGGCCTTGGCGTCGAGGAGGGCGCCGATGTACGTCAGCGGGTCCTTGAGCTGGTCGTAGTGCTGGCCGTCGATGCGCACGTCACCGGCGGTCGGCCGGTCGAGACCGAGCATCATGCGCATCGTCGTCGACTTGCCGGCGCCGTTCGGGCCGAGGAAGCCCGTGACGATGCCGGGTCGGACGGCGAAGGTGAGGTTGTTGACCGCCACCTTCTCGCCGTACCGCTTGGTCAGCCCCTCAAGCTCGATCATGCGGCCACGCTAAGACGGGCGTTCGGCGGATGCCACCCGAACGGGCAAACAGAGTCCGACGAGGCAGGCAACAACCGTGAACGCCGTCGCCCAGGCGAACGCGTGCGGGAAGGCGGAGCCGCCGTGCCCGTGCGCGAGGACCGTCGCCAGTACGGCCGTGCCGACGGACCCGCCGAGCTGCTGCACGATCCGGACGGTGGTGCTCGCGTGCGGGATGCGGGCCCGGTCGAGACCTTGGTACGCGCCCACCATGACCGCCATGTTGGCCGCGCTCACCCCGAGCCCGCGCACGACCAGCGCGCCGAGGAGCAGCGCTCCACCGGGGTGCGGGAGAAGGAAGGGAAGGGTGCCCAGCGCGCACAGCAGCATCCCCGCCACGGTGACCGGGCGCGGTCCGAGCCGGTCGGTCAGCGGGCCGGTGACCCGGGCCAGCAGACTGCCGAGACCCTGCGGCGCCAGCAGCAGCCCGGCCGCGATCACGCCCTCGCCGCGCGCCTGTTGGTAGTAGAGGGGGAGCAGGAACATCCCGCCGAACAGGGCGAGCCCGTTCAGGAACGTCAGGATCGAGGAGACGGCGAACGCGCGGTCCTGGAACAGCCGTAGATCGACGAGGGGTTCGCGGGCGCGCAGCGCGTGGCGGGCGAACAGGGCGATGAGTACGGCGCCCACCGGGATCGCCGTCGCGCGGGCCACGCCGGTCTCGGAGAGGCCGTAGACCAGGGCGGCGAGGCCGGGGGAGAGGAGCAGGAGGCCGGTCAGGTCCAGGCGGTGGCCGGGGCGCGGGGTGTCCTTCGGGACGCCGCGCCAGGCCAGGGCGAGGGCCAGCAGGCAGACGGGCAGGTTGACGTAGAAGATCCAGCGCCAGCTGAGGTGGCCGACGATCAGGCCGCCGACGACCGGGCCGAGGATCGGTACGACCATGGCGGGCAGGGTGATCACGGCCATCAGGCGGCCGAGGCTGCGTCCGCCGGCGGCCCGCATGACCAGGGTCTGGAGCACGGGCAGGAGTAGTCCGCCGCCGATGCCCTGGATCACCCGGAAGGCGATCAGCGAGTCGATGTTCCAGGCGAGGCCGCAGAGGAGCGATCCGGCGAGGAAGAGGGTCAGCGCGCCGAGCCAGACGCGGCGGGAGTCGAAGCGTTCGACGGCCCAGCCGGAGACCGGGACGACCGTCGCGAGGGCCAGGAGATACGCGGTGCTGACCCATTGCAGGCTCGTCGTGGAGGCGCCCAGGTCGTGGCCCAGGGTGTGCAGGGCGATGGAGACGATCGTGCTGTCGAGGAGCGGGGCGAGGGCGCCGAGGACGAGGATGCCGGCGAGCTTGCGGACGGCCGGGTCGAGGTGTTCGGCGGGGCGGACGGTGGTGTCGGGCATGACGGTTCCCCCTTTGGAGACACCTTTGGAGGCGCCTTTAGAGACGGTGCGTCTCTAAAGGGCCACGTTAGACTGGATCCGATAAGAGACGCAAGGTCTCCTAGTGGGAGTCAGGGGTGCCGGTGATGGCCGCAGAGCAGACGCGGCGGCGCGGGGCCGCGCTGGAGGCCGACATCCTGGACGCCGTCTGGGAGGAGCTGGCCGCTGTCGGCTACGCCCGGCTCACCATGGAGGGCGTCGCGGCCCGGGCCAGGACCGGCAAGCAGGTCCTCTACCGGCGCTGGGCCAACCGCGCCGAACTCGTCAAGGCCGCCCTGCCGCACCGCACCGGCTTCATCGTCGACCAGGTGCCCGACACCGGGGAGTTGCGCGAGGACGTGCTGACCCTGCTGCGGCTGATGGTCGAGCGGCAGCGGGAACTCGGCCCGGACGTCATCCGGGGCCTGCTCGGGGAGGCGACCGACCTGGACCCGAAGGTCTTCGGGATCATGCACGACATCCTGCTGACGCTGCTTCAGCGGGCCGTGAAGCGGGGCGAGATCCCCACCGCCGACCTCCCCCGACGGGCCGTCACCGTCCCCGCGGAGCTGCTGCGGTACGAGATGGTCCTCTCCCGGGACCCGGTCGCCGACGCCGTCCTCGTCGGGATCGTCGACGACGTGTACCTGCCCCTGCTGGCCGGACACGGCTGAGACACCGCCGGGACACGGCTGAGGCCCGCACCCCCGAAGGGAATGCGGGCCTCAGCCGGCGTTCACATACTCACTGGCAATCGCTTGCTTACCGGGACTGCTGAGCCGGAACTCCACGAGAGATCGGCTCGTCCTCGACCGGCGAGCTCGCGGCGGCCACCGCGGCACCGGTGAGCGTGGCGAGCATCTCGCGCACGTTCGTCAGCTGGGCGTTGATGCTGTCGCGACGGTTCGTCAGGGCGGCCAGCTCGCGCTCGGATTCCGAACGGATCCGGTCGGCCTTGGCGTTCGCGTCGGCCACGATGTCCTCGGCCTGGCGCTGAGCCGTCTCCACCGTCTGACGGGCGCGACGCTCCGCGTCCGTACGCAGCTTCTCGGCCTCAAGCCGGAGCTGCTCCGCGCGGTGCTCGATCTCCGCGAGGCGCTTCTCGGCCTTCTGCTGACGCGACGCCAGGTCGCGCTCGGACTGCTCGCGCCGCTTGGCGAGGTTCGTCTCGAAGTCGGCGGCGGCCTGCGCGGCCTTGGCGCGGGTCTCCTCGAAGAGGGCGTCGGCCTCCTCGCGCTTCTGCTGCGCGTCCTTCTGGGCCTCGCCCCGCAGCTGGGCGGAGTCGCTCTTGGCCTTCTCGACGATCCGGACGCCCTCGTCCTCCGCCTTGGACTTGCGCTCCGCAGCGAACGATTCTGCGTCGTTGCGGACCTGCTGGGCAGCGGACTCCGCGAGTTCGCGGTGCTGCTCGGCCGCGCGCCGTGCCTCCTCACGCAGGTCCTTGGCCTCTTCCTCGGCGAGGCGGAGGATCTTCTCGACCCGCGCGCCGAGGCCGGCGTACGACGGCTCGGCGTCGCTTACCTGGGCCGCGGCGTTCTGCGTTTCGAGGTGGAGCTCCTCGATGCGCTTTTCAAGAGCAGTGATACGGGCCAGAGCGCTGTCACGGTCGGAGACGAGCTTCGAGATGCGTTCGTCCACCTGAGCGCGGTCGTACCCACGCCGCACAAGCTCGAAGCCGTAGGGGGAAGTGTCGCTCATGGGGTTCCTGTCGAATGAGACCGGTGAGGTGATAGGTGGAATCCTAGGGGCCGAAGCGGTGTGTCATCGAGCGGATGCGTGTTTGATCTGGAGAATGACACCCCTTTTGAGTGGCTAACCGTCGGACCGCTTGCCAAGGACCGGGTCAAAGGCCCCAGAACGCCCGAACCTCACAGGAGGTTCCTAGCTTCCACTAGCCTTCAACCGACTTGCCACCCGAACGAGTTGCGCCCGCCGTGGCTCCCGCCTTGACCGCGCCGTCCTTCGCCGCTGTCGGGGCCTCGAAAGACTCCAACGCTTCCAGGACGTCCTGGACACGGGAGATTTCGGCGTTGATGTCCTCGCGGCGGCGGACGAGCACCTCCAGATCGCGCTTGCCCTCCTCGACCGTGCGGCGGGCCTCGCGGATCGCCTCCACCTTCAGCTCCTCGGCCTCGCGGATGAGCGTGGACTTCTTCTGCTCGGCCTCCTTGAGGAGACCCTCGGCCTTCTTCACGGCGGCGATACGGACCTTGCCCGCCTCGGAGTTGGCCTCCGAAACCAGCTCCTTGGCCTTCATCTGGGCCTTGCCGAGCTGCTCCTCGGCGGCCTTGATGAGCGCGTCGCAGCGGTCGCCGGCCGACTTCATCGTCTCGGCGGACTCACGGCGGGCCCGCTCGTGCAGGTTCTCGATCTCGGTGGTGATGCGGTCGCGCAGCTCCTCGGACCGCTCCCTTATGGCGGTGGCGTCCCGGCGCGCGCCGACCAACAGCTCGTCCGCGTCCGTACGGGCCTGCTCCACCCGGGAGTTGCCCTCGACCGTGCCCTCGGACACCAGCCGGTCGGCCTCGTGGCGGGCCGCGCCGACCATCGAGTCGGCCTGCGCCTCGGCGTCCGCCGTCGTCTTCTGCGCCTGCTGCTGGGCCTCGTTGAGGAGTTTGTCGGCCTCGGCCGCGGTCTCCGTGATGAGGGTGTCGACCTGCTCGGCCGCCTCGGAGCGCCGTTTGTTGGCCTCCTTGCGGGCCTCGTCCAGTGTCCGCTCGGACTCCTCGCGCGCCGCCGAGGTGACCCGCTCGGCCGTCGCCTCCGCGTCCGCCTTGAGCCGGTTGGACTCGTTGCGGATCCGCTCGGCCTGCTGCTGCGCGGAACCCACCGTGTCGGCGGCCTCGGCACGCAGCCGCTCCGCGTCCCCGGTCGCGTCCGAGACGAGCTTCTGGGCCTTGGCCACGGCCTCCGAGCGCACCCGCTCGGCCTCGTTGATCGTCTCCGTCTGGAGCCGCTCCGCCTCCGCCGTCACCTCGGTGATGAGGGTGTCGGCCTGCGTCGCCGCGTCCGAACGGATCCGGTTGGCGTCCTCGCGGGCGTCGGCACGGGCCCGCGCCGCGTCCTGGTCGGCCTGCGCGATCGTGTCCGCGGCCTGGGTGCGCGCCTGCTGGGCGTGCTCGGCCGACTCCGACCGCAGCCGCTCGGACTCCGCGATGGCGTCCGAAACGGTGCGCTCCGCAAGGGCCTTGGCGGCGTCCGTCTCCTCGGCCGCCCGGCGCCGGACGCGGTTGGCGTCCTCGGTGGCCCGCTCGCGCTCGCTGTACGCGTCGGCGCGGACCCGGTCCGCCTCCTCCTGCGCCTCGCGCCGGGTGCGGTCCGCCACGTGCTCGGCGGCCGACCTGATCCCGGCGATCTCCTCCTGTGCCTGCTCGTGCAGCCCGGCGACGGACTCCCGTACCTGCTGGGCGTGTTGCTCGGCGCCCGACACCATCTCGGTGGCGCGCCGGTCGGCCTCCTCGACCAGCCGTACGGCTTCGGACTGCGCCTCCTCGACGCGGTTGCGCGCCGAGGCCAGCAGCTCCTCGCTCTGCTCGCGGGCCCGCTCGCGCTCCTGCCCGGCCTCCTCACGGGCCGACCCGAGCAGCTCCTCGGCCTCACGACGACGCCGTACGGCCTCCTCCTGGGCGGCGGCCAGCGTCTCGGACGCCTCCGTGGCCAGCCGCTCGGCGGCGGCCTGGGCCTCCGCGCGGACGCGGTCGGCGGTGTCCTGCGCCTCGGTCTTGAGCCGCTCGGCCTCGGCCGACGCCTCGGACCGCAGGCGTACGGCGATGGCCTCGCCCTCGGCGCGGGACGCGGACGCGTCGCCCGCGGCCTCGTTGCGCAGCCGGTCGGCCTCCGCCTCGGCCTGCGCCTGGAGGGAGCGGATGCGGTCGGCGGCCTCGCCACGCAGGCGCTCGGTCTCCTCGGCGGCCTCGCGGCGGATCCGCTCGGCCTCCTCCCGGGCGTCGGTGAGCGCCTGTTCGGCAGCGGCGAGCCGCTCCTCGGTCTCCGTGTGCAGCCGCGTCAGGCCCTCGGCGGCCTCCTCGCGGCGCGCCTCTATGGCCCGCTCGGTCTCGTCGCGCAGGTCGCGTGCGGCCTGTTCGGCGTCCGCCTTGATGCCCTCGGACTGCTCGATGACCTCCGAGCGGTGCCGCTCGGCTTCCTTGCGGGTGCGGTCGAGGGTCTCCTCGGCCTGCCGGCGCAGCGTGGTGGCGCGCTCGATGGCCTCGGTGCGGACCTTCTCGCTGTCCGTGGTGGCGCTCTGGCGCAGCTCGTCGGCGTCCGCGCGGGCCTTGGACAGCAGTTCCTCGGCGGTCCTGGCCGCCTCCTCGATCTGCTGGACGGCCTCGCGGCGGGCCTCGGCGCGGATGCGCTCGCCCTCGCCGACCGCGTCGGCCCGCAGCTGCTCGGCCTCGCCGCGCAGCCGGCGCGCCTCCTCCTGCAGCTCGACCGTCTTGGCCCGGTACTCCTTGGTGTCGTCCTTCGCCGCGCCCTTGAGCCCCTCGGCGATGTCGTGCGCCTGGGCACGCAGCCGGTCGGCCTCGGTCTCCGCCTCGGAGCGGATCCGCTCGGCCTCCTCGGTGGCGGCCTTGGTGGTGTTCTTGGCCTCCTCGGACGCCTTGTCGAGGACGTCCTCGGCGGTACGGGCGGCCTTCGCGAGCTGGGAGGCGGTCTCCTCGGCGGTGAGGCTGCGCGCGTTCTCCTCGGCCTCCGCGACGATCTTGTCGGCCTTGGCCTGGGCCTCGGCGACGACCTGCTCGGCGTCCGACTTGGTGGACTCGGCCTCCTTGGTGGCCTCCGTCACCAGCCGGGCGACCTGCTCCTTCGCCGTCCGGGTGCGCTGCTCGTTCGCCGACTCGGCGCTCGCGAGGGCCTTGGCGGCGGCTTCTTTCGCTTCGCTGAGGACCTTCTCCGCCTCAAGGCGCGCCTCACGCAGTGAGGTTTCGGCCTCGGCCATGCGCGTCTCGGCGGTCCGGCTCATCTCGGTGGCCTGGCGGCGGGCGGAATCCGACTCGTTGACCGTGGAGCTGCGCAGCTGCTCGGCGTGGTCGGTGGCCTCCTGGGCCTGCGAGGACGCCGCGTTCAGCAGCCGCTCGGCGTCCGTGCGGGCGCGGCGCAGCAGCTGCTCGGCCTCCGCGCGGGCCGTCTCGGCGTCGATCTCCAGCCGCTGCCGGGCCTCGGTGGCGACGCGCTCGGCCTCGGCGCGGGCGGCGGCCAGCGCCTGCTCGGCCTCGGCGCGCGACTCGTCCACGAGCCGGCGGGCCTGCGACTCCGAGCGGGCGCGGAGCTGCTCGGCCCACGCCACGTTCTCGTTGACGTGCGACTCGACGGTCTGCCGGCGCTCGCCCAGCTCCTGGTCGAGCTGCTGGCGCCGGGTCACCGCCTCCTGGTGCAGTTCCGCCTGGAGGCGCGCGGCCTGCTCGGCGTGCTCCTGGAGGATGCGCTGGGTCTGCGCGCGGGCCTGGCTCAGCTCCCGCTCGGCGTCCTGCCGCAACTGGTCGGCCTGGACCTGGGCATTACGAAGCATCTGCTCGGCCTGATAGCCGATGTCACCGCCGTCGTAAGCCGGTCGGGACATGAGGGTGCGGCGCGCCTCGTGCAGCTTGGCGCGCAGCACCTCGACCTGGTAGCCGAGGTCCTCGGCATGCTGGATCGCCTTTTCCCGCTCGGTCTTCAGCCGCTCCATCTCGGCCTCGAACCGAGAGAGGTGGTCGACGTCAGCCGCCGGCTCTCGCTCCTGGCGTTCGTAGCCCCGCACTGCGCGGTCCCATCCGTCCCCTGGTCGCGGTTTACTCCAACGAGCGCCGTCCATCCACCGAACGGTGCTCCCGGGGAATGGTGTCAGATCAACGACGGAGCATGGGCTGCTGCCCGACGCTCGCCCCCCGAAACCCGGACCCCGGCATGCCGTTGCCCTGGTTGCGAGCGACGACCGACCCCAACCCTACCGGCCCATATGTACGAGGGTCAGTGCTCAGGTGACTCAACAGGCGCCGAAGTGACCAGTTCTGTCAGTACGCCATGGCAATCCTTTGGGTGCAGGAACGTGATCCGTGACCCCATGGAGCCGCGCCGGGGCTCCTCGTACAGAACGCGTACGCCCTTCCCGCGGATGTCCTCGGAGTCCGTGTCGACGTCCGCCGTGCCGAAGGCGATGTGGTGGACCCCCTCGCCGTTCTTCGCCAGCCACTTTCCTACGGCGGAGTCCTCGCGGGTGGGTTCGAGGAGCTGGAGGTAGGAGGCGCCGCCGTCGTCCGTGTTGTTGATCTTCAACATGGCCTCGCGCACGCCCTGCTCCTCGTTGACCTCGGAGTGGAACACCTCGAAGCCGTACGTGGCCCGGTAGAACTCGACGGTCGTGTCGAGGTCGAAGCAGGCGATCCCGATGTGGTCGATTCGCGTCAGCATGTATGTAGTGCAGCGCTCGCGCGGTGGTTACGCAACGTGCGCGCGATCACACCGACGGCCCGATGACGGGGTGGACTACCGCTCAGTACATTTCAAGTAAACCCTCGTTCACTCCTCAGCTGAAACACGCTGGAAGGGGATCGCACCTCATGTCTGGAACGAACAGCACGACCTCGGTGATCGTCTCGGGCGCCCGGACGCCCATGGGACGCCTGCTGGGCTCCCTGAAGTCCTTCTCCGGAGCCGATCTCGGCGGCTTCGCGATCAAGGCCGCCCTCGACCGTGCGGGTATCGGTGGCGACCAGGTGCAGTACGTGATCATGGGCCAGGTGCTCCAGGCCGGGGCAGGGCAGATCCCGGCGCGCCAGGCCGCCGTCAAGGCGGGCATCCCCATGAGCGTCCCCGCGCTCACCATCAACAAGGTGTGCCTCTCGGGCCTCGACGCCATCGCGCTCGCTGACCAGCTCATCCGTGCAGGTGAGTTCGAGATCGTCGTCGCGGGCGGCCAGGAGTCCATGACCAACGCCCCCCACCTGCTCCCCAAGTCCCGTGAGGGCTACAAGTACGGCGCGATCGAGATGCTCGACGCGATGGCCCACGACGGCCTCACCGACGCCTTCGAGAACATCGCGATGGGCGAGTCCACGGAGAAGCACAACACGCGCCTGGGCATCGCACGCCCGGAGCAGGACGAGGTCGCGGCCCTGTCCCACCAGCGGGCCGCCGCCGCCCAGCAGAATGGAGTCTTCGAAGCGGAGATCACGCCCATCGAGATCCCGCAGCGCAAGGGCGAGGCCGTCGTCTTCAGCAAGGACGAGGGCATCCGCGCGGAGACCACGGTCGAGTCGCTCGGCAAGCTCCGCCCCGCGTTCACCAAGGACGGCACGATCACCGCCGGCACCTCCTCGCAGATCTCGGACGGCGCCGCCGCCGTGGTCGTGATGAGCAAGACCAAGGCGCAGGAGCTGGGCCTGGAGTGGATCGCCGAGATCGGCGCCCACGGAAACGTGGCGGGACCCGACAACTCCCTCCAGTCGCAGCCCTCGAACGCGATCCTGCACGCCCTGAAGAAGGAGGGCCTGGAGGTCGAGAGCCTCGACCTGATCGAGATCAACGAGGCCTTCGCCGCCGTCGCGGTGCAGTCAATGAAGGACCTCGGGGTGTCCACGGAAAAGGTGAACGTCAACGGCGGCGCCATCGCCCTGGGCCACCCCATCGGCATGTCGGGCGCCCGCCTGGTCCTGCACCTCGCCCTGGAGCTCAAGCGGCGCGGCGGCGGGGTCGGCGCGGCGGCACTGTGCGGCGGCGGCGGTCAGGGTGACGCGCTGATCGTGCGGGTACCCAAGGCCTGAGCAGCAGTACCTTCTCGCACATCCGCAAGGGATCGGAGCCGTGATGCAGGACGTCGCCTCGCTGGTGGCCCAGGCCAGGGAAGGCCGGCCGCGGGCCGTGGCCCGGCTGATCTCCCTGGTGGAGGGGGCGTCCCCGCAGCTCAGGGAGGTCATGGCGACCCTCGCACCGCTGACCGGCGGGGCGTACGTCGTCGGCCTCACCGGCTCGCCGGGCGTCGGCAAGTCCACGTCCACGTCCGCGCTGGTCACGGCGTACCGCAAGCAGGGCAGGCGGGTCGGCGTCCTGGCCGTCGACCCGTCCTCGCCGTTCTCGGGCGGCGCCCTGCTCGGCGACCGCGTCCGCATGTCGGACCACTCCTCCGACCCCGGCGTCTACATCCGCTCGATGGCCACCCGCGGCCACCTCGGCGGCCTCGCCTGGTCCGCCCCGCAGGCGATCCGCGTCCTCGACGCGGCGGGCTGCGACGTGATCCTGGTGGAGACGGTCGGGGTGGGCCAGTCGGAGGTCGAGATCGCCTCGCAGGCGGACACGTCCGTCGTGCTCCTGGCCCCGGGGATGGGCGACGGCATCCAGGCGGCGAAGGCCGGAATCCTGGAGATCGGCGACGTCTACGTCGTCAACAAGGCCGACCGCGACGGCGCCGACGCGACCGCCCGCGAGCTGAACCACATGCTCGGCCTCGGCCAGTCCCGCGGCCCCGGCGACTGGCGCCCCCCGATCGTCAAGACGGTCGCCTCCCGCGCCGAGGGCATCGACGAGGTCGTCGAGGCGCTGGAGAAGCACCGGGCGTGGATGGAGGAGCACGGAGTCCTCGCGGAGCGCCGCCGCGCCCGAGCCGCCCGCGAGGTGGAGGCCATCGCCGTCACGGCCCTGCGCGAACGCATCGAGGACCTCCACGGAGACCGCCGCCTCAGCGCGCTCGCGGAACGGATCGTGGCGGGGGAGCTGGATCCCTACCGGGCGGCGGACGAGCTGGTGGCGGGGCTCACGCGGGGGTGACGTGGGTGCGGGTGTGCCGGGCGCCTTCTCGGCTGCCGGGTGCGCTCGCACGGCGAGCGCGGGCCGGTTGCGGCCGGTCGCGTCCCTGAGGGCGACGGTCGGCGCCGGTGTCGACGACGCCTGGTCGGCAAAAATCCCTGGTCAACTCCCGTCCCCCGCTGTTAGGTTGCCCCACGTGTTCCTCCTCTTGGCATAGGGCCCGCCCAGGCCCGCGCACGGCAGACACCAGTCGCATCGCCGTCGCGCGGCACACAGGCGTCCCCTTCTCCTGCCTCCAGTTGAGGAACATCTCGCATGTCCGCGTCTTCTTCCACGCCGACTTCGGCGTGCCCTTCGTATGCCGCCGTACTCCAAGTCCCGTACGCGCGCCGCACGTTCGCCGCAGCGCTCGTAGGCCGTCTTTCGTACGGAACGGTCTCCCCGGCGGTCCTTCTCGCGGTCGTCCGCGCCACCGGCTCCTACGCCGCCGCCGGCACGATCATGGCCGTCTTCGGCACCGCGACCGTCCTCCTGCTCCCCCTGCGCGCGGCCCTGGTCGACCGCCACGGCCCCCGCCGCGCCCTCCTCCCCATGGCGATGCTCTACGGCGGTCTCCTGTGCGTCCTCGCGGCGGTGACCTGGAGTCCCGGGACGCCGGAGGTGGTGCTCGGCATCGTGGCCGCGCTGACGGGCATGTGCGCGCCCCCACTTGGACCCACCATGCGCTCCGTGTGGGCCGAACTCGTCGGTGACCGCGGGCTGTTGCAGCGCGCGTACAGCCTCGACGGCGTCGCGGAGGAACTCCTGTACGTCATTGGCCCGTTGGCGGTCGGCGCGCTGCTCACCATCGCTCCACCGGCTGCCGGGGTCCTGCTCAGCGCGGCCCTCGTCGTGACCGGGACGACCGCCTTCGTCATGTCACCCGCGCTGTCCGGAGTACGCGTATCCGCGGGCGCCGGGCGGGGGTTGAGGCCGGCCCGGGTGCGTGGGCTGCTCGGTCCGGTGGTCGTGGCCGGGGGGATGGGGCTCGCGTTGAGTGCGGTCTACCTGTTGGTGATGGCGTTCGTGGAGCAGCGGGGGTACGGCGACGATGTCGTGCCCTGGGTGCTGGCGGCGGTGTCGGCGGGCAGTGCGGTGGGTGGGCTGTTGAACGGGGCGGTCAACTGGCGTACGGCCGCGCGGGTTCGGTTGTCCGGGGCCGCGTTGGGGCTGGGGCTGACGTTGGCTGCCGCCGGGTTCGCCTCGGGGGTGTGGTCGCTCACCGTGGCTGTGGGGTGTGCGGGGTTCTTTGTGGCGCCGGCGTTGACCACCGCGTATCTGCTCGCCGACGAGGTGGCTCTGCCGGAGGCGCGGACTCGGGCGGGGGCGTGGGTCAACATGGCGGTGAACGCGGGGAGTTCGGGTGGGTCGATGGCGACGGGGCTGCTTGTGGGGCGGGTGCCGTTGGGGGTTTGTTTTGTGATCGCCGGGGTGGTGGCGGGGGGTGCGGGGGTTGTGTCTTGGGTGCCGGTGCGTCGTGGCTGGTCGCGCCCACGCGGCGGAGCCGTAAATTGATACAGCCTCGCGCCCCTAAGGACAAGGGCGCCGTCGTGCACCGGATTGCAACGGACCCGGTCTCGCGACGAGGTCGGCGTAGTCCAGCCCGTCCGGCACCCGTCCAACGCAGGCCGGCGCAATCCGGCCCGTCCGGGGCCTCTCCGGCGCAGGTCGGCACTATTCAGCCTGTCCGGCGTGTGAGGACGAGGCCCCTTCAGGGCCGATGCGGGGGTCTGGGGGCGGCAGCCCCCAGAACGGCCCCGCTCCGACGGACGGTCAGGGGCGTCCCCGTTGGCCTCGCAGGTGTTCCGCGATCGGCTTCAGGGTGTTGCTGAGGTCCGAGAGGCCCTCGGGGGTGGCCAGGTCGATGAAGTGGCGGCGTACGGAGGCGACATGGTGGGGCGCGACCTTCTGCATCGTCTCCAGGCCGTGGTCGGTCAGCACCGCGTACAGGCCCCGGCGGTCCGACTCGCAGTTCTCCCGGCGGACCAGGTCCGCGTTCTCCATCCGGGTGATCTGGTGCGAGAGGCGGCTCTTGGACTGGAGCGTGGCAGCCGCGAGGTCGCTCATCCGCAGCCGTACGCCCTCCGCCTCGGAGAGATTCACCAGGATCTCGTAGTCGTTCATCGTCAGGCCGAACGGCTGCAGATCCTTCTCCAGTTGGTACGTCAGCAGCCTGTTGACCTCCAGGTGGGTGCGCCAGGCGCACTGCTCCTCTTCGGTCAGCCAGCGCGTGGCCGTCTCGGTCTCCATAAATGAAGTCTACCTAAAATGTTGAAAGGCGAACTAGTGAGGGGTGGCGTGACGGCGCGCACACGTTCGACGTCACACTCCGCAGACTACCGCTCACAGCCCGAAGCGACGCTGGAGGTCCCCCAGCTGTCCGGGAAGGCGCGGTGCCCCCGCCTGCTGTGAGGGACCTGTGGGAACCCCGCCCCCGCCCGGTACCCCCGGCTCGTGCGGCACACCCCCTGTGGCCTGCTCGGGCATCAGGTTCTCCGACGACTGGAGCAGCACCGTGCCCGCCCCGACGAACTCGAACTGGTGCTCCTCCCCGGATGCCCCGCCGATGCCCGTCATCGCACGTAGACCGCCCATCAGGCCGGTCATGTACGCGTGGTCGTAGTGATGGCAGGGGGAGGGGCAGTCGGCCCAGCCGACGAGGGCCTGCGGGTCCACCCGGATCGGGGGTTCCATGAACACCACCGGGCCGCTCGACGCGGCCACGATCTTTCCGGTTCCGATGAGTGTCAGAAAGCCGGGAACAATCGACTGCTTGAGAGCGAGACTTGGCTGAAAAGCGAGCAGGTTGCCCGAGCGAATGGTCATGTTGGCGTCTTCGAGGTCGTACGCGTTGACGTCGAAGGCCCGGTCGGCGAGCAGCATCTTGCCCGAGCCGTCCGCCACGACCCAGTCGCTCGCGTGCAGAGGCGAATGGAAGGACGTACGGACAAGTCGGTCGAGTCGCCCGTGCCCGATGCCGTTGAACTCCATCGAGCCGTAGTAGGCGATCATCTTCCCCTTCTGCAGGAACCACTGGCTCCCCTTGAGCTCCACGCAGAAGGTGTACTTGTTGACGTTGTCGTCGACCGGGAGGGTCATCGGGTCGTAGATCGTGGGGCCGGACCCCGCGTACTGGCTCACAGCTTCTCCTCCGACGCCTGGACGTACACCGCGCCGCTGCCGCTCAGCTCCAGCTGGAACGCCTCGCCGGAGCCCCGGCCCACCATGTCGCGCCAACCGAGCGCCGTGGACAGCTTGTTGCGTACGTCGCCGTGGTGGGCGACGTAGGCCTGCGGGTCGACATGGACGGGGCGCCCTGGGGTGATCGGGACCTCGAAGACACCGCCGTGGGCCATCACGGCGACCGAGCCCTGTCCCTGGAGGGTGGTCGTGAACAGGCCCTGGCCGGTGACCTGGCCGCGGACCATGCCCATGACGCCGCCCTGGGAGCCCATGAACATCGTGCCCTGCCGGAGGGTGCCCTCGAAGGCGAGGAGGCGGTCGGCCTCCACGTAGAGGGTGTCGCCGGTGAGGTTGATGATCTGGATGTGGTGGCCGCCGTGACCGAACATCACGGTGCCGCTGCCCTCGACGGTCATCAGGGGGGGCGCCTCGTTCGCCACCCGGCGTCCGAGCATCGACATGACGCCGCCCTGGCCGCCCTGGATGTTGGGGGTGAAGGAGACGTCGCCCTTGTAGGCGAGCATCGCGCCGCGCTGACTGAACAGCCGCTGGCCCGGCATGACCGTGGCCTGGATCATCTTCGAGTTGATCTCGGTGAACGCCATGTCACACGTCCCCCGCGATCGTGTTCCGCTCGCTGGGCTGGACGTAGACGAGCCCGTCGCCCTCGAAGCGGATCTGGAAGGCCTCGCCGCCGCCCTCCCCGAAGAACGTGCGGAAGGTCACACCGGACTGGAAGGACTGCTGGAGGTTCCCCTGGTGCGCGATGTACGCGCCCGGGTCGACGGTCAGCGGGTACTGCCGGCTGACCCGCAGCACCACCGCCGGACCGTCCGACATGATCGCCGCCTGGCCGTGGCCCTCGACGGTCGTCGTGAACAGCCCGTTTCCCTGCGAGGCGCCGCGCAGGCCGGTGAACGTGGTCCCCGTCCGCAGCCCCGCGTCGGTCACCAGCAGGTTGCTCGACTCGACGTACAGCTTGTCCCCCTGGAGATTCACGAGGTTGATCTCGGAGGCCCGGTCCGCGAACCAGCACGTCCCCTGCCCCCTCACCTCCATCACCGTCATCTGCTCACCGGTGAGCCGCCGGGTCACCATCCCCCGGATGCCCTCACCGCCGCCGGTCATCTTCTTGAAGGCCATCTGCCCGTCGTACGCGACCATCGAGCCGTTCTTCGCCTTCACGGCGTCCCCGGTCATGTCGACGGCGAGCACCTTGCTGCCCTGGAGCCGAAACATCGCCACGCTGCGAAGGTAACCGCAGGGACGCGGTCGAGGACAGGGCCCGTGGGTGGAGAACGACCCTGACCTGGCCCCTAGGGCGGAGCCGGGGGTGAACTCTGGGCGGGGCGGGGGAGTGGTCGGCCGCGGTCTGTGCGGGCGGGGGCGCGGAATCGGGGTGGGCCCAAGGTCTGCCGTGGGGCGACCCAGGACAGACCTGGGGTTTCGTTACAGGGTCGGAGCCGGGGTGCCCTCAGGGAGTGCTGCGGGGAGGCCCCAGGGTGTGCTGCGGGATGGCCCCAGGGTGTGCGCAAGGCGTGCCGCCAGGATGTGCCCAAGGCGTGTCGCCGCGCGATGCTCCCGCCTGCCGTCGCACGGTGCTCCCGCCTTCCGCCGTGCGGTGCTCCCTCGTGCCGCCGTGCGGTGCTCGCGGGCGTCGTCGGGCCGTACTCCCGCGTATCGCCGTGCCGTAGTACGACGTCGTCGCCCGGCGCTACGCCGTGTCGCGGGGCCTGTTCAGCCGGATGACGGCCGTGCCCGCGCGGAGGTCGACGGTCGACCACGGCGGCGCCCCGTCCTCCTCGTCGTCCCGCATGACCAGCGCGCTCTGGCGTTCCTTCAGCTCGGTCTGCTTGCCCGGGGACAGGCTCGCGTGCAGTTGCTCGAAGCCGGTCGCGGATATCTGGCCCTGCCGACCGGAGTTCCGCCAGGGGAGCATTCCGGCGCGGCCCATCTTCAGGAGCAGCTGGTCGAGGAACGCGAGCGCGGTCAGCAGGACCACCAGCCCGGGCAGCGTCATGAAGAAAACGAACTGCACGGGCACTCCCGGGGCTCGGCTACGGACCCCCAGTCTCGGCTGACTCAGCCGTTTGCCACAATGGGTGAACGTTTGTGCTCGCGTTCACAAACTGTGGACGTCTCCCTCACCGAAGGTGACCCGTGGACATCAAGACCGCCACCGCCCTCCGCCGTCTCCGCCTGGTATCGGCCCCCGAGGCCGTGTCCTTCCTCGTACTGCTCGTCTGCTCGGTGCTGAAGCGGACCACGGACTTCAACGCGGTGCCCGTGATGGGCATTGTCCATGCCGTCCTCTTCATCCTCTACGTCCTCTTCTGGGCCGACGCCTGGAACCGCACGAAGTGGGGCGCCAAGACCGCCGCCTTCTACTTCATCCTCTCCGTCCTGCCCACCGGCGGTTTCTTCGCCGAGCGCAAGCTCAAGCGCGAGGCCGAGAACGCGGTCATCGCCTCCCGCGCCCGCCAGGAAGGGGTCGTGAGCGCATGATCGTCGCCTTCTCCGTGACGCCCCTCGGTGTCGGCGAGGACGTGGGGGAGTACGTCGCCGACGCCGTCCGCGTGGTCCGCGAGTCCGGCCTGCCCAACCGCACCGACGCGATGTTCACGTCCATCGAGGGCGAGTGGGACGAGGTGATGGACGTGGTCAAGCGCGCCGTCGCCGCCGTCGAGGCCCGCGCCCCACGCGTCTCCGTCGTCCTCAAGGCAGACATCCGCCCCGGCGTGACGGACGGCCTCACATCCAAGGTGGAGACGGTCGAACGACATCTGGCGGAGTAGCGGGGGTGCTGTCCGGCGGGGGCGGGTCAGGGAGGTCGGAGGAGCTAGCAACGAGCCCCCACCCGTGCCGCCGCACCGCGCCGAGCGTCACCGCCCGCTCGCGCCGAAGGTAGGCCACAGCCGACGCGAGGTCGGCGACGGGCGGGCTCGCTTCGTAGCCGGCGAGCTTGTGGACATATCAGTCGAGCCACTCCGGCCCGTCCCGCCCTCCCCGGCGCGGGACACTGCGGCCCCTGTGCCCCCGAAGTCAGGAGGGCTGAGGGAACCAGGACTTGAGACCTTGCCCTACCGCCACCAGGACCTCACTCGGCGTCAGCCCATCCACCCGCGCCTCACGCCGACACCAGAACCGTCACCCCCAACTCCCCTCCACCGCCCCGCACTCGATCACCCCGCCCGCCCCACCGCCGCACTCAACCGCGACACCGCCCCCAACTCCGGCACCCACCCCAGCGCCGCGACGACCTGCCCGCTCGCGAACTCCCTCTGCGCGGCCGTCACCGCCGGGTCGATCGCGCACTCGGCCTGCACCCGCACGTAGTTCAGCGCGGTAGCGAAAAGCATCGAGAACGACTGCGGACCCTGTACGACCGCACGCCCCCCGGCACTCCGATACGCCCGTGCCACCCGCACGCCCGCCTCCACATCCCCCTCGTTCCCGCCCGACCACACGAACAGGGCGCGGGCCAACTCCCGTTCCGCAGAAGCGGATCCGGCGTTGTCCCAGTCGAGGAGGACGGGACCGTCCCGGCCGACCAGGACGTTCTGGGGTTGCAGGTCGAGGTGGGACGTCACCAGGTCGCCGGGGTCGGACGGAGTCACCCAGTACGCCAACTCCCTTGCGGGCGTGGTGATGAAGCGGCCCAGCTCGTCCGCCCACGGCATCCCCGCCCGCCGGACCTCCGCGTGCAGCGCCGCCCACTCGTCGTCCCCCGGGCACCGCTCGTACCAGGCGGACGGCATCGCACTCTCGCCCTCGCCCGCCCGGTGCAGCAGCGCCATGGTCCGCCCGAACCAGTCCAGGACGTCCGAGTCGGACACGTCCGCGGGGGCGCCGTCGATCCAGTCGTACAGCTTGATGTGGGAGCCGGCGGAAATACCAGAACCAGAACCAGAGCCAGAGCCAGAGCCAGAGCCAGAGCCAGCACCAGAGCCAGCACCAGAGCCAGCACCAGAGCCGGAGCCGGAGCCGGAGTCAGAGACAGAGCCAGGGTCCAGATGGGAGACATGCGCCCCCTCCCGATTGGCCAGCAGCCGCGGCGACGCGATGCCCAGCCGCTCCGAGGCCTCCCGTAACGCGGCCTCCCGGCAGACCTGCTCCTCGTCGCAGCCGAAGAGGAGTTCCTTGACCGCCCACGAGGAGCCCGACCCCGAGCCGTCGCCGGACAGCTTCCAGATCTGCCCCAGCGCGCCCCGGGTGACGGGCGTCAACATCCAGGGGCCGGGGCCGAGCGCATAGGTCTCGGCGACGAGATCGGCGGTGTCGTGCATACGGGTACCTCCCAGGAAGCAGCTGAGAATCACGACCGGGGCATTCCCGCCGAGCCGCTCCCGCACCCCGCTCCATCTCCCGCCCTCGCACCCCGAGCCGCTCCCGCACCCCGCTCCATCTCCCGCCCTCGCCCCCGCACCCCAACTCCACCCCGCCCCCCGCCCAACCGCCGGAGGCCCCCGTTCCGCCGCCGGAGTCAACTCCCCACCCACCTGGACGCACCCAGTTCGACACGCCCCCATATCTCCACTTGTGTGTGGGTATCGGCCCGGTCGATCTTCGGTTCCACGGTCTCCACTCGGACTCCACGGTTCCTCGCTCCCCGGGCTTCGATCACTCCTCAATCATTGGAGGGCGCTGTGCGGCCGGAGGGCTACGACTACGACACCTACAGCCGACTGGCCGGACCGCTCACCGAGCCGTCCGGTGCGTCGTACCAGGTGCAGTACACCTCGCTCCTCTCGCGCGAGCCCCACCGAATACGCGCTGTCCTCCTGATGAGCCTCGCCCCGGTGCTCACCGCCGCCCTGCTCGTCTATCTCGTCTGGCCCTCCCACTGGGTCGAACGCGAGGGCGGTCAGGAGTGGATGGTCGGGCTCGACGTCACGATGCTGATAGCCATCGGGCTCATCGAGCTGTTCATGGTCGTCAACGTCGCCTCCGTCGCCCACGCCACGCTGGTCGCCCGCGACCCGATCCCCGTCGTCCCCGCCCCCGGCACCCGCGTCGCCTTCCTCACGACGTACGTCCCGGGCAAGGAACCCCTCTCCATGGTCCGCGCGACTCTCGAAGGCGCGGTGAACGTCACCCACACCGGACCTGTCGACGTCTGGCTCCTCGACGAAGGTGACGACGAGCAAGCCAAGGCCCTGTGCGCCGAGTTGGGCGTACGGCACTTCACGCGGCACGGAGTTCCCGAGTGGAACCGCCCCAAGGGCGTCCACAAGGCCCGTACGAAGCACGGGAATTACAACGCCTGGATCGCCATGCACGGCGGCGACTACGAGTTCTTCGCCTCCGTCGACACCGACCACGTGCCGCTCCCCAACTTCCTTGAGCGGATGATGGGTTACTTCCGCGACCCGGACGTCGCCTTCGTCGTAGGACCGCAGGTGTACGGGAATTACCACAACCCCGTCACCAAGGCCGCCGAGTCGCAGCAGTTCCTCTTCCACGCGCTGATCCAGCGCGCCGGGAACCGCTACCGCGCCCCCATGTTCGTCGGCACCAACAACGTCGTACGGATGGCCGCCGTCAAGCAGATCGGCGGGCTCTACGACTCCATCACCGAGGACATGGCCACCGGGTTCGAGCTGCATCGGCACCGCAACCCGTTGACCCGTACGCACTGGCGGTCCGTCTACACGCCCGACGTGCTCGCCGTCGGAGAGGGGCCGGCCTCCTGGACCGACTTCTTCACGCAGCAGATGCGGTGGTCGCGCGGGACGTACGAGACGCTGATCAAGCAGTACTGGAAGGCGCCGTTCACGATGCCTCCGGGGCGGCTGTTCTCGTACACGATGATGCTCGTCTACTACCCGATGACCGCCGTCAACTGGCTGCTGGGCATCATGAGTTGCTTCCTGTTCCTGTGGTTCGGGGCGTCCGGTACGCAGGTCGCCGCGTCGGTGTGGCTGATGCTCTACAGCGATGCCGCGGCGCTTCAGATCGGGCTGTATCTGTGGAACCGGCGGCACAACGTCTCCCCGCACGAACCCGAAGGGTCGGGCGGGCTGGCCGGCATGGCGATGTCGGCGCTCTCCGCGCCCATCTATCTGAAGTCCTTCGGTGAGGCGCTGATCCGTCGGCCGAGCCGGTTCGTCGTCACGCCCAAGGGCGGTGACGCCAGCCCGGACCGGGTGATGACCTTCCGTATCCATCTCTTCTGGGCGATCCTCCTGGCGACCTCGCTGGCCGCCTCCGTCGTCCTCGATCACACCCACGCGGCCATGCGCACCTGGGCGGTCCTCGCGATGGTCATCTCCCTTGCGCCGCTGGGGGTTTGGGTCGGCTCGCTGATCAAGGAGCGCCGGGAACGCCGGTCGTTGCTCGGCGGCGCGCGCACCCTCGACACCGCCGAGCCCGCGCTCGCCACCACCGGGGCCGGTCCGTCCGTCTCCAGCACCACGACAGGGGGCAACTAGACCATGGCCTTCCAGCCGTCCCAGAAAACCAGGAAGACCGTCCTCGGCATCGGCGGCGTCGCCGTCCTGGCCGGTCTCAACGCCCCGGCCGCCCTCGACTTCGCCGGCGAGCAGTACCACGAGTACAAGATCACCCGGCCCGGATACATGGCCAAGTACGGCTCCTGGGACCAGATCGACATCCCGAAGGAGTACCGGACCAACGCCATCCACGCCTCGCTGCTGCACACCGGCAAGGTGCTGATCGTGGCGGGCTCCGGCAACGAGCAGAAGAAGTTCAACGCCGGGTCCTTCGACACCGTGCTGTGGGACCCGAAGGCCGACACCTTCAAGAAGATCCCGACCCCGGTCGACTTCTTCTGCGGCGGACACAGCCAACTCCCCAGCGGCAACCTGCTGGTGGCCGGCGGCACCGCCCGCTACGAACGCCTCGACGGCGAGGTCAAGCGGGCCGGCGGCGGTATGCGCGTCAAGAACGAGAGCCCCAACAAGGCGATGTTCCTGAAGAAGGGCACCGTCTTCCGCTCACCGGCCGGCGTCGACTACATGACCAAGTTCGACGTCACCGTCCCCAAGGCCAAGCGCGAGTTCAAGGTCACGTACAACGCCCGCGGTGTGATGCAGCCCTGGCAGACCAAGGTCACCGCCAGCGAGGTCCGCGTCTTCGTCGAGGCCGCCGAGGCGGGCCCGATGTCGGTCACCGAGAACCAGGCCCAGTACGACATCGTCGGCCTCAAGGGCAAGGACGCGAACAACACGTACGGCCTCTCCGAGAAGATCACGCTGGAGAAGCAGGACTACCAAGGCATCCGCGCCGCCTACGAGTTCGACCCGAAGGCCGAGCGGTACATCCCCGTCGACCCGATGGAGAAGGCCCGCTGGTACCCGACCCTCGTCGGCCTCGACGACGGTCGCGTCCTCGCCGTCTCCGGGCTCGACGACGTCGGCGTCATCGACCAGGGCGACAACGAGATCTACGACCCGAAGACCAAGAAGTGGACCCCGGGCCCCAAGCGCTACTTCCCCACCTACCCGGCCCTCTTCCTCACCAAGGGCGGCAAGCTCTTCTACCCGGCCTCCAACGCCGGCTACGGACCCGCCAACAAGGGCCGTGAGCCCGGACTTTGGGACCTGAAGACCAACAAGTTCACCAAGGTCGCCGGGCTGCGCGACCCCGAGGAGACCGAGACCTCGTCCTCGCTCCTCCTGCCGCCCGCCCAGGACCAGAAGGTGATGATCCTCGGCGGCGGAGGCGTCGGCGAGTCCAAGAAGTCGACCCCGCGCACCGCCGTCGTCGACCTCAAGCAGGACAGCCCCGTCTTCAAGGACGGCCCCGATCTCCCGCAGGGCACCCGGTACTTGAACAGCGTGATCATGCCGGACGACTCGGTCTTCACCACCAACGGCTCCTCGGACTACCGCGGCCGCAGCGCCAGCAACATCTTCAAGGCGCAGTTCTACGACCCGAAGGGCAACGCCTTCCGCGAGGCCGCCGCCCCGATGGTCGGCCGCAACTACCACTCCGAGGCACTGCTGTTGCCCGACGGCCGGGTCGTCACGTTCGGCTCCGACCCGCTCTTCGACGACCAGGCCAACACCAAACTGGGCCACTTCGAGCAGCGCATGGAGATCTTCACCCCGCCCGCGCTGCACAAGAACGGCACCAACAGGCCCGTACTGCAGGACGGTCCGGAGACCCTGGACCGGCACCACCGCGCGACCTTCCGCACCGACCACCCCGAACGCGTCGTCAAGGCCCGTCTGATGCGCCCGAGTTCGGTCACGCACACGACGGACGTCGAGCAGCGCTCCATCGAGCTCGGCCTCGTCAAGGACGGCAAGTCGGTGACCGTGGACGTACCGAACGACCGGGCCCTGGTGCCGCCCGGCTGGTACATGCTCTTCGTGACGGACGCGCAGGGCACGCCGTCGGAGGCCAAGTGGATCCAGGTGCAGTGAAGTTGACCGCCCCGAACTGAAGCGAACTGAAGAAGGCGAACTGAAGTGCCTTGCTACGCCTTGGAGTTGCGTGCCAGCTCCAAGGCGTACTCCGGCCACCACTGCCCGGCGTCGGGACCGCCCTCACAGGTGCCGTCCGAGGCGCCGGGCCGCTTGATCCACAGGTAGGCGTCCAGCGACTGCTCGCCGGTGTCGGTGGTCGGCCGGGTGCCCAGGCCGCGGCCCGGCGGATTGCACCAGGCGCCGGCCAGCGGCCCGTTGCCGTTGCGGCTGGTGTCGACGACGAAGTGCTTGCCGCCGAGGTTCCGCGACAGCTGGACGCCGTACTTCTTCGTCACCGCGTCCGTCTGGAAGTTGGACACGTTGAGCGAGAAACCGTCCGCCTCCTCGACCCCGGCCCGCTTCAACGGCTCCACGAGCTGCCAAGGGTCCCTGATCCAGGCCGGGTTGCCCGCGTCGAGATACACCCTCGTCCCCGACTGCTGCTTCAGCCGGACGACCGCCTCGCTCAGCAACCGCTCCCGCTCGCCCTGGTATTCGCCGGGCGTGCAGCCGTCCACCATGTGCGCGACGGCGTCTGGTTCGAGCACGACGAGTGCCTTGGAATCCCCCAGCGCATCGGCGAACTTCCCGATCCACGCCCGGTAGGCATCGGCGTCCCCGGCCCCGCCGGCCGAGTGCTGGCCGCAGTCGCGGTGCGGAATGTCGTACGCCACGAAGACCGCCGTACGACCCTCCTGGCGCGCGGCCGCGGTCGCCGCCCTGATCACCGGGCCGGGGTCGATCTCACCGGCCGGCCACAGCGCGGTCGGCTCGTCGGCGATCCGCTTGAGGAGCGTGGCGTCCTGCTTGCGGCCCTCCCGCTCCCACATCTGGATCTGCTCGGCCGCCGGGCTCGCCGGGTCGACCCAGAAGGTCATGTCGCCCATCGGCCCCTTGGACCGGGCACCGGCGACGGAGGCCTCGTCGACGTCGGACGCGGACGAACAGCCCACCGCGAGGCCGAGGACCGTGAGCGCCGCGAACGTGCGGATCAGCCGGGACATGCTGCTCCCTTGCGCGAGGGGACAATACGGGACGATTCATCAGTGATTGTGGACGATCCGTCACCCTGCCCGGCCCTGGCGCGCCGGTCAGCCGCCGCCCGAGGCCAGCGCGATCCCCAGCGGTGTCCGTTCGTAGAGCACCTGATGGCCGTAGCGTCGCGCCGTGAGCAGGCCCGCGTCGCGCAGCACCGTCAGATGCGCGGACACCGACGAGGGTGCGAGGCGGAGGCGGTGGGCGAGGACGGTCGTGGAGGCGGGTTCGTCGAGCGCGACCAGCACGGCGGCCCGGCCGCGCCCCAGCAGCCGTAGCAGCACGTCCGGTGTGTGGTCGGCGGGCTCGGTCCACAGGGCGCCGATGCCTCGCGCCGGGTAGGCGAGGGTGGGCTGCCAGGGGTGCTCGAAGGTGCTCACCACGTTCGGCCAGATGAAGACGCTCGGCAGCAGCACCAGGCCCTGACCACCGAGCCGGCGCTCGTGCTCGCCCCGGAAGCTCACGGTCAGCGTCCCGGCGTCCCAGCCGCAGTCCCGGCTGATCTCCGGGAGCAGCACGCCGAGCCCGACCTCGGCGAGCCGACGCGAGTGGAAGGCGATGTCCGCCTCCAGCAGGGCGCGCAGCCGCGGCCAGTCCGGCGCGACCAGGGTGTGCCAGACGGCCTCCATCGCGTCCGCCAACTCCTCGATCATGCGGGCGGGTTCACGCAGCCAGGCCCGGCCGCGCGCGGACTCCAGCGCGCCCGGGGTGTCCGCCAGCGACCGGGCCGTGTCCTCCCGGGCCTGCGCCGGATCGGCCGCGCGAACGGCGGCGATCTCCTCCTCGAAGGTGGCCGAGGGTCCGATCGGCGGCGGACACAGCCAGTCGGGACAGTGCCCGGTCCGCGGCATCAGCAGCCACAGCGGCGCGAGATCGAGACCGGCCGCCGCCGCACCGGTCCGCCGCAGCCAGGGCGCGTGATAACCCTGCCGCTCGGGCCGCTTGAGCGTCCGCACCACCTCCTGCGTCTCCCACAGCGGCGACACCGCGAACCGGCACCTGAGGAAGTCGGCCTCCCCGAAATACAGCCGCGACGGCATGCCCCACCCCCAGAAGATTCGGCCCTGTCCGAAACTCTAGGACGCCGGGGCGTCGGTGGGCACGCTGCTGCCCATGCTCCAAGCCCCTCCCGCGCGGCCCACCGGCTACCGCCGTGTCCTCGCCGTCCCCGAGTTCCGCGTCGTCTTCGCCGCGCACGCGCTCTCCCTCCTAGGCGTGGTCGTCACCGAGATCGCCCTCTCCGTCCTCGTCTACGACCTCACCGGCTCGCCCCTGATGAGCGCGCTCGCCTTCGCGGTGGGCTTCCTGCCGTACCTGATCGGCGGGACGCTCCTCGCCGGGGTCGCCGACCGGTACCCGGCCCGACGGGTGCTCGTGGTCTGCGACCTGGTGTGCGCGGCATGCGTCGCGGCGATGGTGACGCCCGGCACCGGCATCGCCGTACTTCTGCTGCTCCGCTGCGCCCTCGCCGTCGTCTCACCGGTCTTCGCCGGCACCCGGATGGCCACGCTCGTCGACGTCCTCGGCGACGGCGACCTCTTCGTGCTCGGCCGCTCACTGCTGCGGATCGTGTCGCAGAGCGCGCTGCTCGTCGGATACGGACTCGGCGGCCTGCTGCTCACCGTGGTCTCGCCGCGCCACGCCCTGCTGATCACCGTGGGCACCTTCCTCACCTCCGCCGCGCTGTTGCGCCTCGGCACCCGGCGCCGCCCCGCCCGGGCGAGCGGCGGGGGCGCCCTGCTCGCCGACTCCCTCAAGGGCGCCCGGCAGGTCCTCGCCGACCGCCGGGTGCGGGCGCTGCTCCTGCTGTTCTGGCTCCCGGCGATGTTCTCCGTCGCCCCCGAGGCCCTCGCCGCCCCCTACGCGGCCGAACTCGGCGCCGGTTCGACCGGGCTCGGGCTGCTGATGTGCGCCCTGCCCGTCGGCACCATCGCCGGCGAGCTGTACGCCGGCTCCCGGCTGCGCCCCGCCACCCGGTCGCGGATCGCCCTTCCACTGGTCTGCTGCACCCTGCTGCCCTACCTCGGCTACGCCTGCCGGCCCGGCCTGGCCCTCTCACTGGTGCTGCTGGTGGTCGCGGGCGCCGGGTCCGCGTACACACTGGGCCTCGACCAGTGGTTCGTCCGGGACGTGCCCGAGGACCTGCGCGGCCGGGCCATGACCCTGCTCACCGCCGGACTGATGACCATCCAGGGCGTCGGCATGGCCCTGGCCGGTGTGGCCGCCGAGTTCGCCGGGGTGCGCGGGGCGGTCGTGGGAGCCGGGGTGCTCGGCACGGTCTGCTGCGCCCTGCTCGCCGTGGAGGCCCGCAGGACCGATGGGCGAGACGGGGCTGACCACGATGTGACCGGCCGGTAAGGTCTGGTGCCGTGCCGAAGCCGCTCAGTCTTCCTTTCGACCCCATCGCCCGTGCCGACGAACACTGGAAACAGCGCTGGGGAAACGTGCCGTCCATGGCCGCCATCACCTCGATCATGCGGGCGCAGCAGATCCTGCTCGCCGAGGTCGACTCGGTCGTCAAGCCGTACGGACTGACCTTCGCGCGCTACGAGGCACTCGTGCTGCTCACCTTCTCCAAGGCGGGCGAGCTGCCGATGTCGAAGATCGGCGAGCGGCTCATGGTGCACCCCACGTCCGTGACGAACACCGTGGACCGCCTGGTCAGGTCCGGCCTCGTCGCCAAGCGCCCCAACCCCAACGACGGCCGCGGCACCCTCGCCTCCATCACCGACAAGGGCCGCGAGGTCTGCGACGCGGCCACCCGCGACCTGATGGGGATGGACTTCGGTCTCGGTGCCTACGACGCCGAGGAGTGCGGGGAGATCTTCGCGATACTGCGGCCGTTGAGGGTCGCCGCGGAGGACTTCGACGAGGAGTGACCCGGGGGCCCGGTCGGGGGTCGACCCGGGGAAAGATCGCCCGGAACGGGTGGTTACGCTCGTCCTCATGAAAAAGAGCGTGTTCACCCGCTACCGCGTTTTGGCGTACACCACGGGTGTGCTGCTGGTCCTGCTCTGCCTGAGCATGATCGCCAAGTACCTCCTGAAGATCGACGGCGCCGGGAGCTTCACCGAGGTCGTCGCCATCGCGCACGGCTGGCTGTACGTCGTGTACCTCCTCTTCGCCTTCGACCTGGGCTCCAAGGCGAAGTGGCCGGTCGGCAAGCAGCTCTGGGTGCTGCTGGCCGGGACGATCCCGACGGCCGCGTTCTTCGTCGAGCGGAAGATCAGCCACGAGCTGGAGGGTCACTTCGCCGAGCCGACTCCGGTCGCCGCCGAGGTCTGAGTGCCGTAGCTTCCACCGCCGTACGAGTTGCGTACGGCGGTCAGCCATCGACATTTACTAGGACGTCCTAGTAAATTCGAGAGTATGGACGCTGACGCCATCGCAGAGGGCCGCCGACGCTGGCAGGCCCGGTTCGACGCCGCACGCACGCGTGAGGCCGATTTCACCACGCTCTCGGGGGACGCCGTAGAGCCGGTGTACGGGCCCCGGCCCGGGGACACGTACGACGGCTTCGAGCGGATCGGGTGGCCCGGGGAGTACCCCTACACGCGCGGGCTGTACGCGACGGGCTACCGGGGGCGGACGTGGACGATCCGGCAGTTCGCCGGGTTCGGGAACGCCGAGCAGACCAACGAGCGGTACAAGAAGATCCTCGCCAACGGCGGCGGGGGTCTTTCGGTGGCCTTCGACATGCCGACCCTCATGGGCCGGGACTCCGACGACCCGCGCTCGCTCGGCGAGGTCGGGCACTGCGGGGTCGCGATCGACTCCGCCGCCGACATGGAGGTCCTCTTCAAGGGCATCCCGCTGGGTGACGTCACGACGTCGATGACGATCAGCGGGCCGGCCGTCCCGGTCTTCTGCATGTACCTGGTGGCGGCCGAGCGGCAGGGCGTGGACCCGGCCGTCCTCAACGGCACGCTCCAGACGGACATCTTCAAGGAGTACATCGCCCAGAAGGAGTGGCTCTTCGAGCCCGAGCCGCACCTGCGCCTCATCGGCGACCTCATGGAGTACTGCGCGACCGGCATCCCCGCCTACAAGCCGCTGTCCGTCTCCGGGTACCACATCCGCGAGGCCGGCTCCACGGCCGCGCAGGAGCTGGCGTACACCCTCGCGGACGGCTTCGGGTACGTCGAACTCGGCCTGTCCCGAGGCCTCGACGTGGACGTCTTCGCGCCCGGCCTGTCCTTCTTCTTCGACGCGCACGTCGACTTCTTCGAGGAGATCGCCAAGTTCCGCGCGGCGCGCCGGATTTGGGCCCGCTGGATGCGGGACGTCTACGACGCGAAGTCCGAGAAGGCCCAGTGGCTGCGCTTCCACACCCAGACCGCCGGCGTCTCGCTGACCGCGCAGCAGCCGTACAACAACGTGGTGCGTACGGCAGTTGAGGCGCTCGCGGCCGTGCTCGGCGGGACCAACTCGCTGCACACCAACGCCCTGGACGAGACCCTCGCGTTGCCGAGCGAGCAGGCCGCGGAGATCGCGCTGCGCACGCAGCAGGTGCTGATGGAGGAGACCGGGGTCGCCAACGTGGCGGATCCGCTGGGCGGTTCGTGGTACGTCGAGCAGCTCACCGACCGCATCGAGGCGGACGCCGAGAAGATCTTCGAGCAGATCCGGGAGCGGGGCGTGCGCGCCCACCCGGACGGCCGGCACCCGATCGGGCCGATCACCTCCGGCATCCTGCGCGGCATCGAGGACGGCTGGTTCACCGGCGAGATCGCCGAGGCCGCGTTCCAGTACCAACGGTCCGTGGAGAAGGGCGACAAGCGGGTCGTCGGCGTGAACGTCCACCACGGCTCCGTCACCGGCGACCTGGAGATCCTGCGGGTCAGCCACGAGGTGGAGCGGGACCAGATCCGGGAGTTGGGTGCGCGCAAGGGCGTACGGGACGAGGCGGCCGTAGCGGCGGCCCTCGACGCGATGCTCGCGGCGGCGCGGGACGGGTCGAACATGATCGGCCCGATGCTGGACGCTGCGCGGGCGGAGGCGACGCTGGGGGAGATCTGCGGGGTGCTGCGGGACGAGTGGGGGGTTTACACGGAGCCTGCGGGCTTCTAGCCCTGCCCGGCGGATCAGGCCGCGGGAGATCGGTGGGGCCTGATCCGCGCCGGTGATCGGGCCTGGTGCGTGACGCTGCGAGGCGGCGGCGGGCGAAGCCGAGGGCGGGGGAATCGGTGGCCGGTGGCCGATGACAGCGCCTCAGGTGTGCGTGCTGGGCGAGGTGTCTGCGGAGGTGGGTGATACCGGGTGCGGGGGGAGCCGGTGGCCGATGGCAGCGCTGCGGATGTGCGTGCCGGGCTCTGCGTCTGCGGAGGTGGGTGATGCCGGGTGAGGGGAGGTCGGCGACCGATGACAACGTCGCAGGTGTGCGTGCCGAGCCCCGTGTGCCGGGACGGGGGAGTCGGCGGTCGGTGGCAGCGCCTCAGGTGTGCGTGTTGGGCTTGGCGTCCGCGGACGTGGGCGAAGCCGGGGCGGCGGAGCCGCGGTGGTCGGCCGTAGTGCCTCGGGTGTGTGGGCCGGGGGCGTGTCTGCGGTCGGATTTGGTCGGGGGATCCTAGGGGTTGTTGAGCGAGGTCAGGCCTAGCAGGAGGACCTGGGTGAAGCTGTGGACCCACTCCTCGTCGGCCGGTTCCGCGCTTACCAGGGTGCGGTGGACTACCGCGCCCGCGACCACGTCGAAGATGAGGTCGGCCGTGCGGGCGGCTTTCTCCGGGTCGGTCTCCGGGGGGAGTTCGCCGCGGGCCTGGGCGCGTGCTCTGCCCTCCAGGACCAGGCGTTTCTGGCGGTCGACGATCGACTCGCGGATGCGTTCGCGCAGGGCGTCGTCGTGGATGGACTCGGCTACCACCGCCATCAGGCCGCTCTTGGCCTCGGGGCGGGCCAGGATCGCCGCGAACTGGAGGACCACGCCCTCGATGTCGGCGGCCAGGGTGCCCCGGTCGGGGAGGTGGAGTTCGTCGAAGAGTTCCGCCACCGCGTCGACGACCAACTCGTTCTTGCCTGCCCAGCGGCGGTAGAGGGTCGTTTTCGCAACCCCCGCGCGCGTCGCGACGTCTCCCAACGTGAGCCTGGACCAGCCGAGTTCGACCAGGGCCTCCCGGGTCGCCGCCAGGATCGCGGTGTCCGCGGTGGTGCTGCGGGGGCGTCCCGCGGCGCGCGGGGCGGGAGTGCTGCTCTGCATCCCTTGACCATAACCGGCGGTTCCTGTGGTGCAGTGAGGGAGATCACCGGGTATCTGTATCCCGGAAGGGGCCTGTGCTATTACGCTACGGGTCGTAGCGTAACCACTGGGCGCGGGGTGGGGACCCGGCGCCGAACAGCTCACAACTGGCTTGCGACAGACCGGCTTTCACAACGCTTTTCATTCACACGCGCGGACGGGGGAGGATGGGCGCATGCAGCCACGGAACATGTCCATGAGCGGAGTCGTCGACCTCGCCGCGGTGAAGGCGGCCCAGGAGGCCAAGGTCAAGGCGGAGCAGGCGCGCGCCGAGACCGCCAGGCAGGGCGGCGGCGGGGCCGTCTCCCCGGCCGACCTGGTGATCGACGTAGATGAGGCGGGGTTCGAGAGCGAGGTCCTGCAGCGGTCCACCGAGGTCCCGGTCGTCATCGACTTCTGGGCCGAGTGGTGCGAGCCGTGCAAGCAGCTGAGCCCGCTCCTGGACCGGCTCGCGCTTGATTACAACGGGCGCTTCGTCCTTGCCAGGATCGACGTCGACGCCAATCAGATGCTGATGCAGCAGTTCGGGGTGCAGGGCATCCCGGCCGTCTTCGCGGTGGTCGCGGGCCAGGCGCTGCCGCTCTTCCAGGGGGCCGCCGCCGAGTCGCAGATCCGGGAGACCCTCGACCAGTTGATCCAGGTCGCCGAGCAGCGCTTCGGTCTCACCGGGCTGGAGGTGGACCCCGACGCCGCGCCGGGCGACCGGCCCGAGGTCGTCGCCGAGGTGCCGGCGGGACCGTACGACGCGCTGCTCGAAGCCGCCGTACAGGCCCTGGACGCGGGGGACTTCGGCGGGGCCGTGCAGGCGTACAAGAACGTGCTGAGCGACGACCCGGGCAACTCCGAGGCCAAACTGGGGCTCGCCCAGGCCGAGTTGCTGCAGCGGGTGTCGACGCTCGACCCGCAGCGGGTGCGCGCCGAGGCCGCCGAGAAGCCGGGTGACGTGCCGGCGCAGATCGCCGCCGCCGACCTGGATCTGGTGGGCGGTCATGTCGAGGACGCCTTCAGTCGGCTGATCGACACCGTGCGGCGCACGCTGGGTGACGACCGGGATGCCGTACGGCTGCGGCTGCTGGAGCTGTTCGAGGTCGTCGGGGCCGATGACCCCAGGGTGACGGCGGCCCGGCGGGCGCTGGCGCGGGCGCTGTTCTGAGCGGGGCGCGGGGCCGGTTCTGACCAGTCGGTAAACCTCGTGACCTGTGTTGCCGGAGTGAAAGATTTGCCGACGGAGTGTCACTGCGGCCGCGCTTTACCAAATCTTGGTAATCGCGGCCGCTGTTACTTGGAGTAAGTCAGGGGCGTTGATCTGTCGGATTCCGCCCAGGTGTCAACTGATTTGTCCTGGCCCACGATGACACCCAGCGTCGTCGACCGATACCGGCGGGTCGTTGTTCGGTTATCCGGCCGTTACTACCCAGTAACGAAGCCCCTTGTGCGGGCGGCGAGAATGCACCACGATCGGCGACGCTCGGTCCAATTCCGTACCCCGACAGCCGGTCGGGCCGACGGAGTCTCCTGGGTCCCCACCGAGTAGAGCCGGAAACAATGGAGTCGGCTCTTGGGCAGGGGGGTCTTCGCCGCCAGGCGGAGCCTGTCCAGCAAGGTTGTGCGTGATGTGCGTCAGGCGCGACCAGTGGTTGTCGCTCGGGGGTGATCGCCGGTGATCGGTGCGCGGTTCGCGCCTCCGAGGACGGGCGCTCCCCTTCCCGAGGACGTAGCACTTCTCCCATCCCTGCCCGGCTGAGCCGCCAATAGGGGGCAGTCAGGGCCAGGAGATGTACGTCCGAGAAGGAGGAAATATGGAGTCCCAGGTGCGTGGCGGGACGAGATGGAAGCGCTTCGCTGTGGTCATGGTGCCCAGCGTCGCCGCTACGGCGTGTATAGGTGTGGCCCTCGCGCAGGGTGCTCTCGCCGCGTCGTTCAGTGTTTCGGGTCAGTCGTTCAAGGTGTCGGCCGACCAGCTCGACGGCACGGGCTTCACGCAGTACGGAGCGCTTGACTCGGGTTACAACCTCGACGGCAGCAAGTCGCTTCACCCCGTCGCGGTCTCGGCGTTCAAGTCCGCGTCGATCACCAACATGTGCCAGTCGGTGGTCACCCCGAACATTCCGCTGCTCGGGTCCGTCAGCCTTGTGCTGAAGGCGGGCGGCAGCGGTACGCCGGTCCAGGCCGAGAACCTGTACATCGACGTCGAGGACCTCAGCGCCGACGCTGTGTTCCACAACATCGACATCGGTGTGGCGGCCGGAAGCGCGACCAAGGGTCCGGGCATGAAGGGCGGCAGCGAGGCTGCCAACCCGTACGGATTCGCGCAGCAGGCCGAGTCGGCCACGCTGACCAACGTGAAGCAGACGGCGTGGGCCACCACTGCCGGAACCTTCAAGCTCAGCGGGCTGAAGATGTCGGTCTCGGCCGGCACCCACGAGTGCTACTAGGCACTTGACGGCGGGCGGGGGAGCCGGTGGCGCCCCCGCCCGTCCCACTTCCACCAGCGCCTTCACACGAGGTGCGACTCTCCACCACAGCAACGCCGTACCAGGGAGCTGTTTTCCATGAGCGCCGAGACTCCTGCCGCATCCGGCCAGTTCGCCCGCCGGAGGCTGCAGTTTCGTGCCTGGCGTGGCACGAGGCCGTTCTGGGCCGGTCTGTTCGTCATGCTCGGCGGACTCCCGATCGCCTACTTCCCGTACGCACATCTCCAGGTGGGCCATCTGACGCTGGCGATGGCCACCACCGCGGGCGCCGGGTCCCTGATCATCGGCGTACTGCTGGTCGTCCTGGGCTTCAGCCTCTGGTTCCAGAAGCACGTGCGCACCTTCGCGGGTGTCGCGGCGATCCTGCTGGCGCTGGTGTCCATCCCCGTGTCCAACCTCGGCGGCTTCCTGATCGGCTTCCTCCTCGCCATGGTCGGCGGGGCACTGGCCGTGTCGTGGGCGCCGGGCGCACCGCCGGAGCCGCAGTCGCTCCAGGATGTCGCACAGGGAGAGGGCGGCGCCCCCGCAGCGGCCGCACCGTACGAGGCGGCGCCGCACGACTCCGCGTCGTACTACGCCAAGCCCCAGGAGCCCGCGCCGTACGAGTCCGCCGACGGTACGGACGAGCCGAACGATCTGTCAGGAACGAGCCCGGTGAGCAACGGGGCGAACGGGAGGCACAGTGCCGGCTGACGAGGTGACCCACGGGACTGATGTGGACGAGTCCCGTGTGAGAACCGGGCCGCGGCATGCGGCACCCAAGAAGCCGCTGTTCACCAGGCTCCACATGCCCGCCGGCAAGGCGATAGCCACGGTGGCGATGCCGACCGCCGTGATCATGGGGATGGGCTTCACGTCCTCGCTCGCCCTCGCCGACAACGGATCGACGACCTCGCCGTCGTCGAAGAGCCTGACGGCCGACGAGTACAAGGACTGTGTCGCCGCCATCGCCGGATCGACGGCGAGCCCCTCGGCGACGCCGTCCACGTCCGCGAGCGAGTCCGCCGACTCGTCCAAGGACACCGCGACGCCCTCGGCCACGGCCACGGGCGACGCGACGTCCGACTCGGGCAAGACCTCTTCGTCGGATTCAGGTTCCGACGACAAGGCCGCCACCCCCACGCCGTCCGCGTCCGCGAGCAAGTCCGCGGAGTCGAGCGGTTCGTCCGGCAGCACCGCTACGGCGACGCCCTCGGCGTCCGCGAGCAGCGGCAACCTGCTGGACACCATCGGCGACGCCATCACCGACCTCCTCACCGGAGGTTCCTCGGACTCCGGCTCGACGGCGAGCGCCACCCCGACGCCGACCGCGTCCGCCTCGGCGAGCGCCACGAAGGACACGTCCACCGACGACTCCTCCAGCGCGTCCGACACCGTCAAGGACACGGTCAAGAAGGCCACCGACACGGTCGACGACACCGTGAAGGACACGACCGACGCGGCGACCAAGGCGGCCGAGGACACGGCCACCGCGACGCCTTCGGCCACGGCCACCCCGAGTCCGTCCGCGAGCGCGAGCACCGACACCTCGGACTGCCCGGTCGCCACGGACGACTTGAGCGGCGTCGACAACAAGGTGCTGCTGCCCGACGACCCCTGGTACCTGAACGCCAGCTCCCTGCTGCTCAAGGGCGCCGACTATCAGGGCATCGTCGAGGTGAAGACCGCCAGCGGCAAGGTCAAGAAGGTCCTGAAGTACGTCATCTCCGGCGGCACCGACATCGGCGACCTGCACCAGACGGTGAACGACAAGCAGTCCGGCAAGACGTATCACGTGCAGGCGGCCTCGGGCTCGACGTCCACCATCCGCGACGGCGACACCGTGATGTACACGGAGTCCATCTCGGGCAACCTGTTCGGACTGATCCCGATCACGTTCACCCCGGACAACCCGCCGCCGCTGAACATCCCGCTGATCTACTTCACCAACGTGAAGGTGGTCCAGGCCGGCCAGTTCGGGGGCACGCTGACGGTCCCCGGGCTGCGCAGCTACCAGAACTGAGCCGGCCCACAAGCCCGTTCGGGAGCCGCGAAGGAGCAGTGCCCCGCCGAGTACCCACCCGGCGGGGCACTGCTCTGTCCGGTGCGCGGTGGATCCACAGGGGCGACGCGTGGCTCCGGGAGACGCCAGGAGCACCGTCGACCACGTGATCCGACGGCGGACGGACTGAGGGCGCCCCCCGTCGCAGGGAGCGCCCTCAGTGTCGTACAAGAGCCTTCAGGCGTACGTCAGTTGCCCTCGCCGCCGCCGAGGTGGTGGACGCGGAGCATGTTCGTGGTGCCGGCCACGCCGGGGGGCGAACCGGCGGTGATGATGACGGTCTCGCCCGGGTTGAAGCGGTTGATCTTCGCGATCTCGCCGTCGACCATGTCGACCATCTCGTCCGTGCTGTTGACGAACGGCACCACGTGCGACTCCACGCCCCAGCTGAGCGTGAGCTGGTTGCGGGTGCTCTCGTCGGTCGTGAACGCGACGATCGGCTGCGAGGCGCGGTAGCGGGACAGCCGGCGGGCGGTGTCACCGGACTGCGTGAAGGCCACCAGGGCCCGGCCGCCGAGGAAGTCGGCGATCTCGCACGCGGCACGCGCGATCGAACCACCCTGCGTCCGCGGCTTCTTGCCCGGCACGAGCGGCTGCAGGCCCTTGGAGAACAGCTCCTCCTCGGCCGCCTGGACGATCTTCGACATCGTCTGCACGGTCTCGATCGGGTACGCGCCCACCGAGGACTCGGCGGACAGCATGACCGCGTCCGCGCCGTCCAGGATCGCGTTGGCCACGTCGGAGGCCTCGGCGCGCGTGGGGCGGGAGTTGGTGATCATCGACTCCATCATCTGGGTCGCCACGATCACCGGCTTGGCGTTCCGCCGGCACAGCTCCACCAGGCGCTTCTGCACCATCGGGACCTTCTCCAGCGGGTACTCGACGGCGAGGTCGCCGCGGGCCACCATCACCGCGTCGAACGCCGCGACCACGGCCTCCATGTTCTCGACCGCCTGCGGCTTCTCCACCTTGGCGATGACGGGGACCCGGCGGCCCTCCTCGTCCATCACCTTGTGGACGTCGTACACGTCGCCCGCGTCGCGCACGAAGGACAGGGCGACCATGTCGCAGCCCATCCGCAGCGCGAAGCGCAGGTCCTCGACGTCCTTCTCGGACAGCGCGGGCACGTTCACGGCCGTGCCGGGCAGGTTGATGCCCTTGTGGTCGGAGATGACGCCGCCCTCGATGACGATCGTCTTCACGCGGGGGCCTTCGACGCTGAGGACCTTCAGCTCGACGTTGCCGTCGTTGATGAGGACCTGGTCGCCGCGGGAGACGTCACCGGGCAGGCCCTTGTACGTGGTCCCGCAGATGGTCTTGTCGCCCGGGACGTCCTCGGTGGTGATGGTGAACTCGTCACCGCGCACCAGCTCGACGGGACCCTCCGCGAAGGTCTCCAGGCGGATCTTCGGGCCCTGCAGGTCGGCGAGGACGCCGATGGCACGGCCGGTCTCCTTGGCCGCGGCACGGACGCGGTCGTACCGCCCCTGGTGCTCGGCGTGGGTGCCGTGGCTGAAATTGAAGCGGGCCACATTCATGCCGGCCTCGATCAGCGACACCAGTTGTTCGTGGGAGTCGACCGCGGGGCCGAGAGTACAGACGATTTTCGAACGGCGCATGGGACGATCCTATCGGTTTGTTTCGCTACGGAATATTCCGTCTGGCGGAAGATACAAATGGGCGGGCATGCGCTCAGGCGTTGTAATTTCCGACCAGTGCATAGGTCTGTGTCGCGATCTCCAATTCCTCGTCCGTCGGCACCACCGCGACCGCGACCCGCCCGGACGCGGGCGAGATCAGCCGCGGCTCGTCACTCCGTACGGCGTTCAGCGCGCCGTCCACCTCAAGCCCCAGCAGCTCCAGGCCCGCCACGGCAGCCTCCCGCACGGCGCTCGCGTTCTCGCCGACCCCCGCGGTGAAGGCGACCGCGTCCACCCGGCCGAGTACCGCGCAGTAGGCACCGATGTACTTCTTCAATCGGTGAATGTAGATGTCGAAGGCCAGTTCCGCCTGTTCGTCACCCTCGTCGATCCGGCGCCGGATCTCCCGCATGTCGTTGTCCCCGCACAACCCGATCAGACCGCTCTTCTTGTTGAGAAGAGTGTCGATCTCATCGGTGGACATTTCGCCAACACGCATCAAATGGAAGATGACGGCCGGATCCAGGTCTCCCGACCGCGTCCCCATCACCAGCCCCTCCAACGGCGTCAGCCCCATGGACGTGTCCACACACCGACCACCCCGCACGGCGGAGGCGGACGCCCCGTTCCCGAGGTGCAGCACGATCACGTTGACGTCCTCGGGCGCCTTCCCCAGCAACTCCGCCGTCGCCCGCGACACATACGCGTGCGAGGTCCCGTGGAACCCGTACCGCCGGATCCGGTACTCGTCGGCGATCCGCACGTCGATCGCGTACCGCGCGGCCGACTCCGGCATCGTCGTGTGGAACGCCGTGTCGAACACCGCCACCTGCGGCAGATCGGGCCGCAACGCCGTCGCGGTGCGGATCCCGACGAGGTTCGCCGGATTGTGCAACGGCGCGACAGGGATGAGCCGTTCGATCTCGGCGAGCACGGCGTCGTCGATGACGGTCGGCTCGGTGAAGACCAGCCCACCGTGCACGACCCGATGCCCGATGGCGGCCAACTCCGGCGAGTCCAGGCCGAGTTGATCGTTTGAAAGCTCGTGCGCCACGGCCTTCAGGGCAGCCTCGTGATCCGGGATCGGGCCGGTGAACTCCCGTACGGCGCCGGTCGTGACGCAGGTGTGCTTGAACCGGGAGGTCTCCTCACCGATCCGCTCGACGAGTCCGACGGCGAGACGGGTGCCCGCCGCCATGTCGAGCAGCTGGTACTTCACCGACGAGGAGCCGGAGTTGAGGACGAGGACACGCGTGGGACTCACTGGGCGGTTGCCTTCTCGATCGGGTGCTGCGCCTGGATCGCCGTGATGGCGACGGTGTTGACGATGTCCGAGACGAGTGCGCCCCGGGACAGGTCGTTGACCGGCTTGCGCAACCCCTGAAGCACCGGCCCGACCGCGATCGCGCCGGCCGAACGCTGCACGGCCTTGTACGTGTTGTTGCCGGTGTTCAGGTCCGGGAAGATCAACACGCTTGCCTGACCGGCGACTTCGGACTCCGGCATCTTGGTGGCGGCGACACTCGGCTCGACGGCGGCGTCGTACTGGATGGGCCCCTCGATCCGCAGGTCGGCGCGCCGCAGCCGGACCAGTTCGGTCGCCTCGCGCACCTTGTCGACGTCGGCGCCCGAGCCGGACGTACCGGTGGAGTACGACAGCATCGCGATCCGCGCGGCGACGCCGAACTGCTCGGCGGTGGCGGCCGATTGGATGGCGATGTCGGCCAACTGCTCCGCGTTCGGGTCGGGGTTGACCGCACAGTCGCCGTACACCAGCACCTTGTCGGCGAGGCACATGAAGAAGACGGACGAGACGATGTCGGCGTCCGGCTTGGTCTTGATGATCTCGAAGGCGGGGCGGATGGTCGCGGCCGTGGAGTGCACGGCGCCGGAGACCATGCCGTCGGCGAGCCCCTCCTGGACCATCAACGTCCCGAAGTAGTTCACGTCGGCGACGACGTCGTAGGCGAGTTCGACGGTGACGCCCTTGTGGGCGCGGAGCTTGGCGTACCGCTCGGCGAAGCGGTCGCGGAGTTCGGAGGTGTGCGGGTCGATCAGCTGGGCGGCGGTGAGGTCGATGCCGAGGTCGGCGGCCTTCTTGCGGATCTGGTCCTCGGGGCCGAGGAGGGTCAACTCGCAGACACCGCGCCGCAGTAGCACCTCGGCGGCGTGCAGGACGCGGGGCTCCGTGCCCTCGGGGAGGACGATCCGGCGCTTGTCGGAGCGGGCCCGCTCCAGGAGCGTGTGCTCGAACATCATCGGGGTGACCCGGTCGCTGCTCGGCGCCGAGACCCGCTTGAGCAGGTCGCCGGTGTCGACGTACCGCTCGAAGAGGCCGAGCGCGGTCTCCGCCTTGCGCGGGGTGGCCGCGTTCAACTTCCCCTCCAGGGAGAAGAGTTCGGCGGCGGTGGGGAAGGAGGTGCCGGGCACGGAGACCACCGGGGTACCCGGCGCGAGGCGGGCGGCGAGGGTGAGGATGCCGTGGCTGGGCACCTCGTTCAGGGTGAGCAGGACGCCGGCTATCGGCGGGGTGCCGGCGCTGTGCGCGGCGAGCGCCCCGATGACGAGGTCGGCGCGGTCGCCCGGGGTGACGACGAGCGCGCCCGGGGTCAGCGCCTTGAGGAAGTTGGGCAGCATCGCCCCGCCGAACACGAAGTCGAGCGCGTCCCGGGCGAGCCCGGAGTCGTCCCCGAGGAGGACCTTGCCGCCGAGGGCGTGGGTGATCTGGGCGACGGTCGGCGCGGAGAGGGCGGGCTCGTCCGGTACGACGTAACACGGCACCGGCAGCCGGGTGGTGAGCCGCTGGGCGATCTCGTCCCGGTCCTCACGGGCGACCCGGTTGGTGACCATGGCGAGGACGTCGCAGCCGAGGCCGTCGTAGGCGCGATAGGCGTTGCGCGTCTCCGCGAGCACGGACTCGGCGGTCTGCTTGCGGCCGCCGACGACGGGGATCACGGAGGCGCCGAACTCGTTCGCGAGGCGGGCGTTGAGGGACAGCTCGTCCGGGAACTGGGTGTCCGCGTAGTCGGTGCCCAGGACGAGGACGACGTCGTAGTCACGGGCGACGAGATGGAACCGGTCGACGAGCGTCGACACCAGCTCGTCCGTCCCCTGCTCGGCCTGAAGGGCGGAGGCCTCGTGGTAGTCCATGCCGTAGACGGTCGCGGGGTCCTGGGAGAGCCGGTAGCGCGCACGCAGCAGTTCGAACAGGCGGTCGGGGCCGTCGTGGACGAGGGGTCGGAACACCCCCACCCGGTCGACCTGCCGGGTCAGGAGCTCCATGACCCCCAGCTCGACGACCTGACGGCCGTCGCCGCGGTCGATCCCGGTCACGTACACGCTGCGGGTCACGCGTGGTCTCCCCTTCCGGCGGGTTCTCAGGGCTTTTGGTTCTCAGGGCTTCTGGCTGCCCGTTTCGACGGTCATAAAAATCGCCCACCTGGGTGAGCAGAACCCTCTTGACAATACCTCCGGGGGTGGTTAAGGCGCCCGCCAGTCCGACGGGAGCGGCGTCGCCCTGAGGGACGTGAAACAATCGGGTCCGGCTCACCGGCGTCAACAGCGAGCAGGAGACACAGCACGATGCGTATCGGAGTTCTCACCGCAGGCGGCGACTGCCCCGGCCTGAACGCCGTGATCCGGTCGGTCGTGCACCGAGCGGTCGACAACTACGGCGACGAGGTCATCGGCTTCGAGGACGGCTATGCCGGACTGCTCGAAGGCCACTACCGCAACCTCGACCTGGACGCGGTCAGCGGCATCCTCGCCCGCGGCGGCACGATCCTGGGTTCGTCACGACTGGAGCGGGACCGCCTCCGCGAGGCCTGCGAGAACGCGCTGGACATCGCGCGGGACTTCGGGATCGACGCGCTGATCCCGATCGGCGGCGAGGGCACGCTGACGGCGGCGCGCATGCTGTCCGACGCGGGCCTGCCGGTCGTAGGCGTCCCCAAGACGATCGACAACGACATCTCGTCGACGGACCGCACGTTCGGCTTCGACACGGCGGTCGGGGTCGCGACGGAGGCGATGGACCGCCTGAAGACGACGGCGGAGTCGCACCAGCGGGTCATGGTCGTCGAGGTCATGGGCCGGCACGCGGGCTGGATCGCGCTGGAGTCCGGGATGGCGGCGGGCGCCCACGGCATCTGCCTCCCCGAGCGCCCCTTCGACCCCGCCGACCTGGTCAAGATGGTCGAGGAACGCTTCGCCCGCGGCAAGAAGTTCGCCGTCGTGTGCGTGGCCGAGGGCGCGCACCCCGCCGAGGGTTCCATGGACTACAACAAGGGCGAGATCGACCAGTTCGGCCACGAGCGCTTCCAGGGCATCGGCACGGCGCTGGCCTACGAGTTGGAGCGCCGCCTCGGCAAGGAGGCCAAGCCGGTCATCCTCGGCCACATCCAGCGCGGCGGCGTACCGACCGCGTACGACCGGGTGTTGGCGACGCGCTTCGGCTGGCACGCGGTGGAGGCCGCGCACCAGGGGGAGTTCGGGCGGATGACCGCGCTGCGGGGGACGGACGTGGTGATGGTGCCGCTGGCCGAGGCGGTCACCGAGCTGAAGACGGTGCCGAAGGACCGGATGGACGAGGCGGAGTCGGTTTTCTAGTTTCCAACTTCCTCTTTCTGGCCGGGTTTTGGTACCGCGTGTTCAGTAGGTACTCCGCTCGACCATGGACCAGAACCGGCTGATGATCTGGTCGAGGAAGTCCTGGCCGGCCTCGCCCGCTTCGACGGCGGAGTTGCCGCCGCCCCAGGTCAGGGTGGCGACCATCTGCGCCTGGTAGTCCTCGTGCAACTCCTGGAGGGAGTCCTCCAGGAGCCGCCGGTCCAGCGGCACCATCTTGCCGATCGGGCGGACGTACGCCTGCCACCGCGTGGTCATGGCACTGCGCAACAGCTCCGCGAGGCGGCTGTCGCGCCCGGTGACGCTGATGAAGTCGGGCAGCGAGAGGCCGAGGAGATCGGCGAGCGCGGAGGACTGGCGCTCGGTGCCGCGCCACTGGTCGTGCTCCTCCATCCGCAGATACGCGAGGAGTTCGAGCCCGACGGCCCGGGCGACGTCCTCGGGCGCGAGGCCCCGGGCGAGGCGATGCTCACGCAGCGTGCGTGGCTTGCCGATGAGTTCGGCCGGCGAGCACCACAACACACCGGACAGCGCGGTGAGTTCGGGACCGGAGGGCGCGGTGAGTCCACGTTCCCAGGCGATGACCAGGTCAGGCGTGACGTACGGCAGTCCGTACGAGGCACGCATGCCGTACGCGACGTGTTCCGGGCCCATGTTGAGCGCGGTACGGAGCCGGTGGGCGGCGGGCGCGTTGAAGGGTGGAGTGGGCGGTGTCGGCGGCGTGGACTGGCTGGGTTGAGCTGGGGGTCGGCGCACGGGCCACAAGCTAGGGGTGCCTGAGTGCGGTTACTACGGTCTGTTCGGCCAGGATTACGGATTGTAGGAACGTACGGATTCGGTCGACCGGTGGGCGTGCGGTGGGGCCGGGATGGGGGAGATCGGTGACGCTGAGTGGTGGCGAGGAGGGCTGAGAGGCGGGCAGGGGATGGGCGCCGCCCGATGAATATGCCTCCCTACCTTGCCATTCGCCGGTGCGGCGGACTCCGGGGACCGTTTCGGCGGCGTCGGGTGTGTGGGCGGGGGTCGAAGGGGAGTGCGTTTGTGGTGGGGGTGGTGATCGGGTGTGGGGGGAAGTGGGGGGTGGCGGGAAATCGACGGTGGGTGTCCGGGGGGTGGTGGTGGGCGGGGTGTTCAGGTGGGTGTCGCGGCTACGGCCGCATCCAGCACCAGCCGCCAGGGGAATTCCTTCGGCTTGCCCTGCCCGGGCTGGTTCGGCACGAATCCGCCTTCGCCGTACAGGAGTTGGACGCCCATGGCACGCAACTCGGCGACGCTGCGCTCGAATTGCCGGTGTTGTACGTAGGCGGAGTTGACGCAGGGCATGGCGATGATGGGGATGCCCTTGCCGATGCCTTCGGCGACGACACCGACCACGAAGTCGTGAGTCAGGCCCAACGCCCATGAGTTGACCGTGTTGAAGGTCGCCGGCGCGAACGCGATGACGTCCGCCTTCGGCCAGACGTCCGGCTCGCCCGGCATCTTGTACTCGCTGCGCACGGGGTGGCCTGTCAGCCGTGCCAGTTCACCGAGTTGGGGTTCGAGCCAGCGGGCGGCGGTGGGGGTGAGGCCGAGGTATACGTCGAAGTCACGGGACTGGGCGTCCTTGACGACCTTGGCGATGTCGAGGATGGGGGGTGCGGCGGAGGCGAAGAGGTAGAGGGTGCGGGGGGTGGTCGTCATGCGGGTCATCCGATCACGGGGCAACCAGCGTTGATGTGTCGCGACGGCCTGGGCTTCGAGGGGTGAATGAGACCATCGTGTTCGACGTGGGCGAGACGATTACCCGAGACGACCGGTACTGGGCGTCGTGGGCCGACTGGCTGGACGTTGCGGGAGGCGGGCCGGGCGGAGGAGGCGATCGACGCCCACACCCGCGCCCGCGACCTGTTTCAGGCTGTCGGGGACCGCTCCCGCGAGGCCGTGGCGTGGGACAGCCTCGGCTTCGCTCTGGGGGAGGCGGGCCGTGCGGGGGAGGCGGTCGGCGCCCATATTCGCGCCCGCGACCTGTTCCAGGGCGTCGGGAACCGCCGGGGTGAAGCCGCCGCGTGGAACAACCTCGGTGCCGCCCTGGGTGACACGGGCCGTGTGGAGGAGGCGGTTGAGGCGTACGAGAAGGCTTTGGAGGGCTACAGGGAGTTCGAGGACTGGTACGGGGCGGGCCAGACCCTCTCCAACTTGGCTTTCGGCCACCGGTATGCCGCCCGCCCCGCCGAGGCCCGAACCAACTACCTCCAGTCCGCCGACGCCTTCACCCGAGCCAACGCCCCCACCGAAGCCCGCACCCGAGCCGAAGCGATCACCCCTTAACCGCCCCACCCAAAGCAAACCCCCCACCCAACCGCCTCGCCACCAGCACATACAACAGAATCACCGGCGTCGAATAAACAACCGAGAACGCGGCCAGCTGCCCGTAAGCCACCATCCCCCGGTTCCCGAAGAACTCGTTGATGCTCACGCTCGCCGGCATCTGATCCGGCGTGAGCAGCAGCATGAACGGGACGAAGAAGTTCCCCCACATCATCACGAACGAGAAGACGGTCACCACCGCGACCCCGGGCCCCATCAGCGGCAGCACAATCCGCACCAGCGACTGAAGCGACGACGCTCCGTCAGTCCAGGCCGCCTCCTCCAACTCCTTCGGCACCCCGTCCATGAAGTTCTTCATCAGCCAGATGGCGAACGGGAGTTGGGACGCGGCGAAGAAGAAGATCGTGCCCTGCATGGTGTCGATGAGATTCACCTGCACGAACAACGCGTACACCGGCACCATGATCGCCGTGATCGGAAGGCTGGTCGCGAAGAGGATCGTCAGCAGGAACGGGCGGTTCAGGCGCGACCGGAACCGCGACAGGGGATACGCCGCCAACGCCGAGCACACCACCGTCAGCAGCGTTCCGAACCCGCACAGGATCAGGCTGTTGAGCAGGGGCGTGAAGGTGATGTCCGGTTTCAGGATCGCGTGGAAGTTGTCCAGGGTCAGGCCGTCGGGGGCCTTCACCTTGAGGTCGGCGTGGGCGTCGAGGGACGACAGGACCACCCAGAGCAGCGGCAGCGCGAACGTCGCCGCGACCACCAGCAGCCCCGCGTCCGCAGCCAGGCGTCGGCTCGTGCGGCGGGAGGAGAGGGTGAGTGCCATGGGTCAGACCTCCGTTCGCAGCAGGCGCATGTAGATCACCGAGAAGAGCGAGCCGACCAGGAGCAGGAGCAGCGCGACCGCCGTGGCGTAGCCGATCATGCTGTTCTGGAAGGCCTGTTCGTACATGTAGAGGGGGAGGGTCTGGCTCTTGTTTCCCGGGCCGCCTCTCGTCATCACCCAGATCAGGCCGAAGACGGACAGGGTCTGGAGGGTGTTGAGCATGAGGTTCGTGCCGATCGAGCGGCGGATCATCGGCAGCGTGATGTGCCACATCCGGCGCCAGCCGCCCGCGCCGTCGACCTCCGCCGCTTCCGTGATCTCCTTGGGGATCTCGTCCAGGGCCGCTGAGTAGACCAGCATCGAGAAGGCGGTCCCCCTCCATACGTTCGCGAACGACACCGCGAGGATCGGGAGCGTGAACAGCCAGTTCTGGGACGGGAGATGGAGCCAGTCCAGGATGGCGTTCAGGGTGCCCTCGCGGCGGAAGAAGGCGTAGAGGAGGAAGCCCGCCACGACCTCCGGGAGTACCCACGCCGTGATCACGATCGCGCCCGTGATGGTGCGGACCGGTTTCGACGCGCGGTGCATGAGGGTGGCGAGCGCCAGGCCGAGGGTGTTCTGACCGACCAGGGACGACAACACCGTGAACACCAGTGTCAGCCATACCGCGTTGAGGAATTCCGCGTCCTTGAAGGCCGTACGGAAATTCGCGAAGCCTACGAACGACGAGTGGGCCTGGCCGGTGAGTTGGAGGTTGGTGAAGGCGATGTAGGCGCAGTAGCCGATCGGGACGGCCAGGAAGAGGAGCAGGAGGATCAGGGCGGGGGAGAGGGGGAGGAGGTGGGTGAGGACGCGGCGGAGGGTGTGGTGGTCGTTGCGGGGGTGCTGCTGGTGCGCGGACTGTCGAGGGGCCGGGCCCGGGCTCGGGCCCGGGCCCGGGTCGGACTTCGTCACGTCCGGGCCCGCCGCTTGCCGGGGTGCGGTGGTCACTTCTGCGTGACCTGGTTGTCCGTGGCCGACTTGAGTTCGTCGTCGTACGAACTCGCCGCCTTGTCCACCGACATGTCGCCCGTCGTCACGCCTTCCATCGCCTCCTGGATGGCGGTCGAGACCTTCGGGTACGCCGGGTACGCCGGGCGGTAGTGCGTGCTCGCGACCAGGTCCGTGAAGAACTTGATGCCGGGCTGGGCGGTCGCGTAGGCGGGGTCGGCGGCGACGTCCTTCCGCACGGAGATACCGGAGTTGGCGATGTACCACTTCTCCGCGTTCGCCTTCGTCTGCATCGTCTTGATGAAGTCGAAGGCGAGGTCCGGGTTGCCGGCCTTGGAGGGGATCGCCCAGGTCCAGCCGCCGGACATGCTCACCTTGCCGGGCGCCTGGCCCTGCTGGGTGGGCATGTACGCGAGGCCCAACTCCTTTGACCAGTCCGGCCATTCATGCCCGCTTCCCTTCAACCAGGCCTGGGGCAGCCACGATCCGTCCAGCGCGATGCCGAGTTTGCCCTTGGGGAGGAGTTCACCGGCCACGTAGGTCTGGATGTTGGGGTCGAGGGCGTCGGACACGTCCGGGCCGAGCTTCTCCTTGTAGACCGTGTGGACGAAGGAGAGCGCGTCCTTGAAACCCTGGCCGCCGGCGATCCACTTCTTCGACGACTTGTCGTAAAGGGGGTCTGTGGTGCCGTCGTTGGTGCCGTAGAGCAGCATCTCGAAGCCCTGCATGGTGGCGGCTTCGCCGGCCGGCTTGCCGGTGTAGACGTTGAGCGGGGTGACGTTCGGGACCTTCTGCTTGATCGTGCGGGCCGCGGCGAGGACGTCGTCCCACGTCTTCGGCTGCCAATTCGTAGGCAGGCCCGCCTTCTTGAAGATCCCCTTGTCGAACCAGAGGCCTCGGGTGTCGGTCCCGTCCGGGACGCCGTACGTCTTTCCGTCCTCGGCCTTCGCGGCGGACTTCGCCGTGTCGATGAACTGGTTCCAGTCCGGCCACTTGGCGAGGTAGGGGTCGAGGGGCTTCAAGTACCCGGACGTGATGTCGCTGTTGATGAGGAACGTGTCCTCGTAGACCAGGTCCGGGGCGGTCTTCGGCGAGCGGAGCATCTGCTGGAGCTTGGTGTAGTACTCCGAGTCCGGGGCCTTGATCGGGACGAGCTCGACCTTCTTGCCGGGGTACTGCTTCTCGAACTGCTTCTTGATGTCGGCGAGGTAGGTGTCCATCACCTTGATGGAGTTGTCCGTCGACTGCTTGAAGGAGATCTTGACGGTGTCGGGGCTGCTGCCGGATCCGCTGCTGCACGCGGTGAGGGTTGTCGCGGCGAGGGAGAGGGCGGCGAGAGTAACTAGGGGTGTGAGTAGGGCAGTTCGGTGGGGGCGGGCGGCGGTGGGGCGCACGGGCACGACCTCCTACGGGCTCACTGCGGTGTGGCCTGGGGGGATGACTGCCCGGTGAAGGTAAGTGGAGTGGTCTAGTCAGGTCAATGAGTCTGCGCGGGATTGGGCGAGAGCGGCTTCGGTGGGGGCGTTGGCTCGGGTGTAGGCGGCGGCGGACTGGAGGTAGTGGGTGCGGGCCTCGGCGGGGCGGGCTGCGTCCGCGTGGGCGTGGGCCAGGTTGGAGAGGGTGCGGCCCGTCTCGTACCAGTCGTCGAACTCCCGATAGCCCTCCAGGGCCTTCTCGTAGGCCTCCACCGCTTCCTCCATGCGGCCTGTCTCACGCAGGGGGGCGCCGAGGTTGTTCCACGCGCCGGCCTCGCGGTGGTGGTCCCCGGCGGCCTGGTACAGGTCGCGGGCGCGGGTGTGGGCGTTGATAGCCTCCTCTGCCCGGTCCGCCTGCCGCAGGGCGGTGCCGAGGTTGTCCCACGCCTTGGCCTCGCGGTGGTGGTCCCCGACGGCCTGGAAGAGGTCGCGGGCGCGGGTGTGGGCGTCGATAGCCTCCTCCACGCGGCCTGTTTCACTCAGGGCGGCGCCGAGGTTGTTCCACGCGCTGGCCTCGCGCAGATGGTCCCGGGCAGCCCGGTACAGGTCGCGGGCGCGGGTGTGGGCGTCGATCGCCTCCTCCGTCCGGCCCGTCTGCCGCAGGGCGATGCCGAGGTTGTTCCACGCGATGGCCTCGGGCACCTGGTTTCCGGTGTGGTGGGCAGCCTCCCGCGCAACACCGCACACCGTGATCCAGTCGTCGAAAGAGCGCCGCCAGTTCAGATACTCCCCTAGACGTTGCGACAGCCACACTGCCGTGTCCGTGTACCGCTCCTCCCGCGCCCACTGCACCGCCGCCACCAGACCCGCCCGCTCGCCGTCAAACCACGCCAACGCCCCTGCCCGGTCCGCGAACCGTTCCGGCACCGGCATCCCCGGCAGCCACCGCAACCGGTCATCCGCCGCATCCGCCCACCGGTGATAGAACGCCAACACCCGCTCCCGCGCCGCCTCCCCCTCCTCCCACAACCCCGCCTCCCCCTTGACCACACCCACCCCGAACACACGCACCAAGTCATGCAACCGCCACCGCACGTCCGCCCCACTCGGAACAGGCGTAACAAGGTGGGCTGCGGCAAGCTCTTCGAGCAGGTCGTACGTCCGGTCGACGCCGAGGTCTGCCAGTGCGGCGGCAGTTTCGATGCTGACTTCCGCCGCAGGAGCCAGAGCGAGCAGACGCAACAACCTGGCCTGTTCAGGCGGCAGTTGCAGGTACGCCGCTTCGAAGAGCGGGCGGAGTCCGACAGCCGCCGTCACGTCCTCGGCACCCCGCAACTCGTTCACGAGGGATGAGACGGACCGGTGGCGGCGCTTGCGCAGCATGCCGGCGATGATCCTCAGGGCGAGCGGGTGGTGGCCGCAGAGCGTGGCGAGCTCCGAGACAGCCTCCGGTTCGCGCGTCGCCCGATCGTCGGCGCGGTCGCTGAGCCGCAAGGATCTGTCGATGAGGTCGGCGGCATCCTCCGCGTTGAGGACATCGAGGTCGATCAGCTGAGCGTCCAGTTCGGTGAGCCGGTCCCGGGAAGTGACCAGCACTCGGTGATGGTCCGTCCCCGGCACAAGCGGCATCACCTGCCCGGGATCCGAGGCGTTGTCGAGCAGCAACAACATCGGCCGTTGCTCCTCCGCCAACAGCCGCCGATACAACCCGTACTGCCCCGCCGCCGTCTGCGGAAGATCCGCCCCCCGCACCCCCATCCCGTCCAGCAGCGCGACCACCGCCTGATCCGCCGTAACCGGATCCTCGTCGTAACCCCGAAAGTCGACGAACAGAGTCCCGCCCGGAAAGCACCCGTCCCTGACCGCCTGATGGGCCGCACACAAGGCCAACGACGTCTTCCCGATCCCGCCCAGCCCGGATACCGCGCAGATCACCACCGGCAGCTCGGACTCCGCGGCCGGGTCCAAGACCGGAAACAGCCGCGCCAAGTCCTCGTCCCGCCCGGTGAACCCCGCCGGCACCGCAGGCAACGCGGCAGTGGCTACCGGCACCGGACCGTGAACGGACCCACGTCCGGAGTCGCTACCGCTCCCGGTCCACCCGCTTGGCAACGAACGGCCCGTTGAAGGTGCTCCCTCGAAAGTCGAGGTGATCCCCTCCGTACGTGGCCCCCGTCGCCCCCCGATGGGGCCCCTCCTCGGAGTCCTCGACCTCCCTGTCGGAACCCCCGACCCGCCCGCCACGGAACGGCCGCAGCTCCCGCAACACCGCCACCGCGGCAGCCGCCGCGTTCTCGGCGGCCCGGGGCTGCCAACCCTCCCCGTCCGTACGGGACTTGTCCGCGTCGGCCCGGTCGCTGATACCCCGGATCACCAGGGCGTCACCGCCCGCGAGATCCACGGCGCTCACCACCCCCGAGCCCTCCATCTCGATGGCCGCCGCGTCGTTGTAGTGCCTACGCAGGTGTTCCGCGAGCGCGGACTCGGGTGCGGCCAGGACGACATCGCCCGCGGCGATCGGCTTCAGGTGGGCATGGGGGTCGTCCCGCAACGCCTCCCGGGCGGCGGCGGTCAGCCGGTGCGACGCCCGCCACGCCTCCGGCCGCACGAGAAAGCCCTCCGGTGTCTCCTTGCCGCCGTGGATGCCGTACACCTTCGTCGCCACTACGACGTCGCCCAGCCCGATGTCGCTCTTCAGGCCCCCGGCGACCCCCACGAACAGCACCGCCTGTGGTTCCAGCCAGGTCATCACGCGCTCGGTGAGCGCGGCGGCGGTCAGGGTTCCCTCGCCCATCTCGACCAGGGCAACGGACCAGGGTGTGCCGGGGAGTTGGCCGATCGCGGCCCGGGTGCCTCGCGGATGCTCCCGCTTCCGTACGTCCGTGAGATGGGCCTGCACGGCCTTGTACTCCAGCGGCAGCGCGGTCAGCACCGCGACAGTGGGTTGAAACCCAGGCATCTCAGACACTCCCTTAAGGTACTTCCAAGTCGCCTGCGCAGATGCTGTGTTGGCACCACTCGGGGGAGAGGCGAGGGCAATGCCCGAACGTGACGTCACCGTGGGCCAGTTGCTCCTCGCCGAGTACCAGACCGTCAAGGACGAGCAGAGGACCCGTATCGGTTTCCGCGACAACCTCCTCTACGTCACCCTCACCGTCGTGGCCGCCGTCATCGCCGCCGCGGCCCAGGCCAAGCAGTCCGAGATGCTGCTCGCGCTGCCCCCGGTGTGTGTCGTGCTCGGCTGGACCTACCTCGTGAACGACGAGAAGATCTCCGCGATCGGGACGTACGTACGGGACGACCTCGGGCCACGGCTCGCCCAACTCACCGACGCCCAGGCGGTCTTCGCCTGGGAGACCACCCACCGTTCCGACAGCCGCCGCCGTTCCCGCAAGGTCATCCAGTGTGTGATCGACCTGCTGGCGTTCTGCGTCGTTCCGCTCGCCGGTCTCGTCGTCTACTGGTTCGCGGGTCAGACGTCCTCCGGCCTGCTCGTCCTGTCCGTGGCCGAGGCGCTCATCGTCGTCGGCCTCGGCCACCAGGTCCTCAGTTGCGCGCGGCCCTTCAACTCGCCCCGCCCGCCTACCCCTTGACCCACCGATACTGCAACTCAGGCCGCCCCACAGTCCCGTACTGCGGACTCCTGCCCGCCCGCCCCGCCTCCACCAAATGCTCCAGATACCGCCGAGCCGTGATCCGAGAAATCCCCACCGCCTCCGCAACCCCCGCCGCGGTAAGCCCTTCCCCACAATCCCGCAGAGCCACAGTCACCCGCTCCAGCGTCGGCGCACTCAACCCTTTGGGCAGCGCCGCAGGCGACGGCGCCCGCAGCGTGGCCAGCGCCCGGTCCACCTCGTCCTGACCGCTCGCCTCACCCGCCGCCGCATGGAACTCGGCGTACCGCACCAGCCGATCCCGGAGCGTCGCGAACGTGAACGGCTTCAGCACGTACTGGACGACCCCCAGCGACACCCCCTCCCGCACGACCGCCAGATCCCGCGCCGAGGTCACCGCGATGACGTCGGCGTGATACCCGGCCGCCCGCAAGGACCGCGCGAGTTGCAGCCCGTGCGCGTCCGGCAGATGCAGGTCCAGCAGCAACAGGTCCACCTGCGTACGCTCCAGCGCCCGCCGTGCCTCCGCCCCCGTGTGCGCCTTGCCCACGGCCACGAACCCCGGTACTCGGCCTACGTACATGACGTGCGCGTCGGCGGCGACGGGATCGTCCTCGACGATCAGGACGCGGATCGGTTCGGCCGTAGTCACGAGGTACCACCTTTGGAAACAGAACCCTGGGACGAAACCGAACCCTGAGCCGACGCCCCCACCCCGTCCTCACTCCCCGCCCCCCACAAAGGCAACCGCACCTCGAACACCGCCCCGCCCCCCTCCGCCTCGGCCACCGTCAACGTCCCCTCATGCCGGTTAACCGCCTGCCGCACCAACGCCAACCCCAGCCCCCGACCCCCCGGACCCGCCGGCTTCGTCGAGAAGCCCCGTTGGAAGACCGCCTCCGCGTGCGCCGGATCCACCCCCGCCCCCGTGTCCGCGACCCGCAGCACCAGCGCGGAGCGGGAGCCCGCCGGGTCCGCCTCCGTGCGTGCCGTCACCGTGACCCGCGCCCGCAGGCTTCCCTGTGCCGCGTCCACCGCGTTGTCGATCAGGTTTCCGAGGATGGTCACCAGGTCGCGCGCGGGGAGTGAATCCGGCAGCAGGCCGTCGTCCAGGCCGCTGTCCTCCGATACGACCAACTCCACGCCCCGCTCGTTCGATTGGGCCGTCTTGCCGAGCAACAGGGCAGCCAGCACAGGCTCGTTGACCGCCGAGACGACCTGGTCCGTGAGCGTCTGGGCCAGCTCCAGCTCGGCCGTCGCGAAGTCCACCGCCTCCTCCGCGCGCCCCAGCTCGATCAGCGAGACGACCGTGTGCAAGCGGTTCGCCGCCTCGTGGGCCTGTGAGCGCAGCGCCTGTGTGAAGCCCCGCTCGGAGTCCAACTCGCCCATCAGTGACTGGAGTTCGGTGACGTCCCGGAGTGTCGCCACCGTTCCGCGGCGCTCGCCGCCCGACACCGGCGACGTGTTCACCACCAGCACCCGGGACGCCGTCAGATGCACCTCGTCAACGCGGGGCTCCGAGGACAGCAGCGCGCCCGTCAGCGGTGCGGGCAGTCCGAGGCTCGCCACTGACCGGCCCACCACGTCCACGTCTGGCCCGACCCCCAGCAACTCCCGTCCGCCGTCGTTCATCAGCGCCACCCGGTATTGACCGTCGAGCATCAGCAGCCCTTCGCGTACCGCGTGCAGCGCGGCCTGGTGGTAGTCGTGCATGTGGCTCAGCTCGGCCGCGTTCATGCCGTGGGTGTGGCGGCGCAGGCGGGCGTTCACGACGTACGTCCCTACGGCACCCAGTGCCAGGGCGCCGGCCGCCACCCCGATCAGCGCCGTCACCTGGTCCTGCACCCGCTGCGTGATCGCCTCGACCCGGATACCGGCGCTGACCAGGCCGATGATCCGGGTGCCGTCGGTGTCGTAGACGGGAGTGACCGCGCGGACGGACGCGCCGAGGGTGCCCGTGTAGGTCTCGGTGAAGGAGTCGCCCTTCAGGGCGGGCCCGATGTGGCCGAGGAACTTCTTGCCGATCTGCGTCCTGTCCGGGTGCGTCCAGCGGATGCCCTGCGGATTCATGATCGTGATGAAGTCGACCTGGGTGTCCCGCTGGACCTTCAGGGAGTACGACTCCAGGTGCGTGGTGGGGTTCGACGTACCGATCGCCGCGATCACCGAGGGCGAGTCCGCGACCGACCGCGCCACCGCCATGGCCTGGCGGCCCGCCGCGTCCTCGGCCTGGCTGCGGTCGCTGACGTAGGTGAACAGCGCGTACCCGGCGACGACGACCGCTATCAGCACGGCCTGCATGCCGAAGAGCTGGCCGGCGAGGCTGCGGGGACGGGGGACGTGCGGGAAGCGCATGTCGTCAGTGTGCCTCTCCTGTTCGGCGCGAACTAAATGAACGTAAGGGTGACCGGCCTCACAAGGCGGGAGATAGTCACCGCAACCCCGGAAGCAGCCGCCTCCCGGACCGACCCGCACATCGCTTGGTGCGGATCGCCGCACCACCCCTGAAATTCATGAATCCCCGGACGTGAGCCGCACTCGCCACCCGGGTTCCGCCGGTCGTGAGCCGCACGCCGGATGATGCCGACGACGTCGTCAAGGAGGGCAGCCGTGGCCAGCACCCCCGCACCCGCACCTGCCGCACCCGCAGCACCGCCCGTGAAGCGGGACCGCACCCACTACCTCTACATCGCGGTGATCGTCGCGGTCGCCCTCGGCATCGCCGTCGGGTTCGCCGCGCCGGACTTCGCCGAGGAGCTCAAGCCGCTCGGTACCGGCTTCGTCGCGCTGATCAAGATGATGATCTCGCCGATCATCTTCTGCACGATCGTGCTCGGCGTCGGCTCCGTACGGAAGGCCGCGCAGGTCGGCAAGGTCGGCGGGCTCGCGCTCGCCTACTTCATCGCGATGTCGTTCGTGGCGCTGGCCATCGGCCTGGTCGTCGGCAACATCATCCACCCGGGCAGCGGCATGCACCTGACCGAGGCCGTCAAGGGCGTCGGACACACGCAGGCCCAGGCCGCCGCCGAGGGCCCGGTCGACTTCCTGCTCGGGGTCATCCCGACCACCTTCGTGTCGGCGTTCACCGAGGGCCAGGTCCTCCAGACGCTGCTGATCGCGCTCCTCGCGGGCTTCGCGCTGCAGGCCATGGGCCGGACCGGCGAGCCGGTGCTGCGCGGTGTCGAGTACATCCAGAAGCTGGTCTTCCGCATCCTCGGCATGATCATGTGGGCCGCGCCGGTCGGCGCCTTCGGCGCGATGGCCGCGGTCATCGGCGAGACCGGTATGGACGCGCTCAAGGCGCTGGGCACGATCATGCTCGGCTTCTACATCACCTGTGCGCTCTTCATCGTCGTCGTGCTCGGCACGCTGACCAAGCTGGTCGCCAAGGTCAACCTCTTCCAGCTGCTGCGGTACCTCGGCCGTGAGTTCCTGCTGATCGTCTCCACCTCCTCCTCCGAGTCCGCGCTGCCGCGGCTCATCGCGAAGATGGAGCACCTGGGTGTCAGCCGCCCGGTCGTCGGCATCACCGTGCCGACCGGCTACTCCTTCAACCTCGACGGCACGATGATCTACCTGACGATGGCCTCGCTGTTCATCGCCGACGCGATGGACCAGCCGATGAGCATCGGCCAGCAGATCGGCCTGCTGCTCTTCATGATGGTCGCCTCCAAGGGCGCGGCCGGTGTCTCCGGCTCCGGTATCGCCGTACTCGCCAGCGGTCTCCAGTCGCACAAGCCGGCCCTGGTCGACGGTGTCGGCCTGATCATCGGCATCGACCGCTTCATGAGCGAGGCCCGCGCGGTCACCAACTTCGCCGGCAACGCCGTCGCCACGCTGCTCATCGGCACCTGGACCGGCGAGGTCGACAAGGAGCGGGTGAACCGGGTCCTCGCGGGTGAACTGCCCTTCGACGAGAAGACGTTGCTCGACGCGAAGGACGGCGACGACCACCTCGACGCCGTACCGGAGCAGGGCGGCGAGAAGGAACTCGCCAAGGCCTGAGCCTTCGTCGACGCTCCCCCGAAGCGGGGCGCCCGGACCCGCCTGAACACGGCCCGGACGCCCCACGGACTCCGGGCGGCTGGGTGTCCCCCCGTCGCTCAGCCGCCCGGTCCTTACAGAGACGTAGTAGGGATGTACTAGCGTGCCGTGCCGTGCCGGAAACCTCCGGCGCGCACGGCACGTTCGCGTTCGGTGGGAGTCACGGGGGCCATGGGCATGAAGATCGACTGGGACCGGCGGCACTGCGCACGGCACGGGCACGCGACCTACGCGCCCGACGAGACGGCACTGCGGGAACGGCTGCGCGCCGAGACCGGGTTCGGGGAGGCCTGGCGCTGTCTGCGCTGCGGCGACTTCGTCCTCGGCGAACCGCACGGTTCGGGGCCCGCCGAGCACGCTCCCCTGGTGCCGCGCGGGAAGGTGCTGCGGGACCTGTTCATCCTGCGGTTCCTCGCCATCGAGCGGGCCGTGCGCGGGGTGTTCATCGTGCTGGTCGCCGCCGCCGTATGGAAGTTCAGCAACAGCCAGGACTCGGTGCGCCAGCTCTTCGACGAGTACCTCGACGTCTTCCGGCCCGTCTTCAGGCACTTCCACTACGACCTCGACCACTCGCCGATCGTCGGCACCATCCAGAAGACCTTCGGCTACAAGCACTCCACGCTGGTCCTGGTCGCCGTCCTCCTGCTGGCGTACGCGCTGATCGAACTCGTCGAGGCCGGCGGACTCTGGTACGCCAAGCGCTGGGCGGAGTACCTGACGGTGGTCGCCACCGCCGCGTTCCTCCCGCTGGAGATCTACGAACTCACCGAACACATCAGCTGGTTGAAGATCGCCACCCTCGTCCTCAACATCCTCGCCGTCCTCTATATCGCCCTGGCCAAGCGGCTGTTCGGGCTGCGCGGCGGCCGGAAGGCCTTCGACGAGGAGCGGGAGAGTGCGTCCCTGCTGGAGGTGGAGACCTCGGCCGGGGTCATGGTCTGACATCCGCGGGACCCTCGACGAACTCCTCTCCGACCGGGAGCGGTTGACGTGCCGGCTGCTCGGGGTGCGTGGGGACGGGGACGAGCCGGTGTCGCCCTGATGTCGGCGTCCTTGCCCTGACGCCCACGTCAAGGATTACCGTCGTAGGCATGCGAATCGGCGAGTTGGCCGCGCGGGCCGGGACCACGACGCGGGCGTTGCGGTACTACGAGGCGCGGGGGCTGTTGCCCGCGCGGCGGGGTGGTAACGGGTATCGGACGTACGACGAGGGGGATCTGAAGCTGCTCCGGCAGATCAGGACCCTGCAGGACTTCGGGTTCGACCTGGAGGAGACGCGGCCCTTCGTGGAGTGTCTGCGGGCCGGGCATCCCGAGGGGGACTCGTGCCCGGCCTCGCTCGCCGTCTATCGCCGGAAGCTGGCCGAACTGGATTCCCTGATCGGGGAGTTGCAGGCGGTGCGGGCGGAGATCGGAGTGCGGCTGGCGACGGTGGAGGAGCCGCCGCCGCTGTGCGAACTGGGAGGGCGGGAACTGTGAGCGGCGTTACGGATGTTACGGACGAGGATTTCACCGCGGAGGTGATCGAGGCCGAGTTGCCGGTGCTGGTGGAGTTCACGGCGGACTGGTGTCCTCCGTGCCGGCAGATGGCACCGGTGCTGCGGGCCCTTGCCGCCGAGGAGGCGGATCGGCTGAAAGTGGTGCAGTTGAACGTGGATGAGAATCCGGAGACCACGAACGCCTACAAGGTTCTCTCGATGCCCACGTTCATGGTCTTCCGGGGCGGTGAGCCGGTGAAGGCCATGGTGGGGGCCCGGCCCAAGCGCCGGCTGCTGGAGGAACTGGCCGATGTGATCTGAACCCCTGACACGAAAGAATCCCCCGCGCAATTGCGCTCGGGGGATTCTTTTGCGTATATTCAATGGTTCGCGACTTCATTGGAATTAGGTCGCAAAGAGGCTTAGTGAGCACAGTATATATGTCCGGGAGTGGAATTGTCAAACAGCGATGAAATTCACGGTGAGCAGGAATTCATCGACGGTCTGTACGCACGCGTGGACGCGCTGCGCGGCGCCACCGAGGACTCCGTCACGGACGCGCTCGGGCAGGGCAACACGCCCATGCAGGCCCGGCTGGAGCGGGACATCCTGGTCGCCGAGCGCTCGGGGCTGCTCGCCGCGCTGAACGCCGTGGACGGCTCGCTCTGCTTCGGCCGGATCGACCTGACCTCCGGTGTCACCCACCACATCGGCCGTATCGGCATCCGCTCCGACGACGCCGACCTCACGCCGATCCTGATCGACTGGCGGGCGGATGTCGCCCGCCCCTTCTACCTGGCCACCGGCCACACCCCGATGGACCTGCGCCGCCGCCGGCACCTCACCACCGACGGGCGCCGCGTCACCGCCCTGCACGACGAGATCCTCGACCTCGGCGACGCCACCCGCACCGGCCACGAGGACCCGAGCGGCGACGCCGTCCTGCTCGCCGCGCTCAACTCCGCGCGCACCGGCCGGATGAGCGACATCGTGCAGACCATCCAGGCCGAACAGGACGAGATCATCCGCGCGCCCCACCGCGGGGTGCTCGTCGTCGAGGGCGGCCCCGGCACCGGCAAGACCGCCGTCGCGCTGCACCGGGCCGCGTATCTCCTCTACGAATACCGGGAGTTGCTCGCCAAGCGCGCGGTGCTGATCGTCGGTCCGAACCCCGCGTTCCTCGGCTACATCGGCGAGGTGCTGCCGTCGCTCGGCGAGACCGGCGTGCTGCTGGCGACCGTCGGCGAGCTGTTCCCGGGAGTGAAGGCGACGGCGACCGACAGCCGGGCGGCGGCCACCGTGAAGGGCCGCGCCGACATGGCCGACGTCCTCGCCGCCGTCGTACGCGACTGGCAGTCGCTGCCCGACCCGGTGATCGCGATCGAGCACGACCGCGAGATCCTGATGCTCGACGACGGTCTCGTACGGGTGGCCCGCGACCGCGCGCGCGAGGCCCAACTCCCGCACAACGCGGCCCGGGAGCACTTCGAGGGCCACATCCTCAACACGCTCACCGAGATGGTCGCCGAACGCATCGGCACCGACCCCTTCGACGGCAGCAACCTCCTCGACCCCAGCGACATCACCCAGATCCGCGACGAACTCGCCGAGAACCCCGAAGTCTGGGCCGCCATCGACCAGTTGTGGCCGCGGCTGACCCCGCAGTACCTCGTCGCGGACTTCCTCGCCGACCCCGTGGGCTACGTCTCCGACGACGACGCGGACGCGATCCGCCGCCCGGTGACGCGCGAGTGGACCGTGGCGGACGTACCGCTGCTGGACGAGGCCGCGGAGCTTCTCGGGCGGGACGACCGGGTGCGGGTGGCGCGGGCCCAGCGGGAGCGCGAGGAGCAAGTGTCGTTCGCGCAGGGGGTGTTGGACGTGTCCTTCGCGTCCCGGACGTTCGAGTTCGAGGACAAGGAAGAGGGCGACCCCGAGGGTTCCGAGGTGCTGTCGGCGCACGACATCATCGACGCGGAGCGCTTCGCGGAGCGGCATGAGGAGGAGGACCACCGCAGTGCCGCGGAACGCGCGGCGGCCGACCGGACCTGGGCGTTCGGGCACATCATCGTCGACGAGGCGCAGGAACTCTCCCCGATGGCCTGGCGGTTGCTGATGCGGCGGAGTCCCACGCGGTCGATGACGCTGGTCGGTGACCCGGCGCAGACGGCGGAGGCGGCGGGTGTCGGCTCGTGGTCGGAGATCCTCGCCCCGTACGTCGAGGACCGCTACGACCACACCCGCCTCGGCGTCAACTACCGCACCCCCGCCGAGATCATGGACCTCGCGGCGGCGGTCGTCCGCGCGGAGAATCCCGGCTTCGAACCGCCGAGTTCGGTCCGGACCACTGGGGTACGGCCTTGGGTGCGGGCCACTGACGATCTGCCGGGTGCTGTGGCCAAGGCCGTGGGTGAACTGACCCCCGCGGAGGGGCGTTTGGCGGTGATCGCGCCGCGGGATCTGCATCGGCGGTTGGCTGCGCGGCTGGACGGGGTGACGGCGGGGGAGGAGCCGGATCTGACGCGGAGTGTCGTTCTGCTGGATCCTCGGCAGGCCAAGGGGCTGGAGTTCGACTCGGTGTTGGTTGTCGAGCCGGGGCGGTACGGGACGAGTGATCTGTACGTGGCGCTTACTCGGGCTACGCAGCGGTTGGGGGTGTTGCATACGGGGGCGCTGCCGCTGAGCTTGGCGGAAGCGGGGGCGGTGTGACGGGGTGACGGTGTGATGGCGGGCGGTGTTGGTGTGGGCGTCCTGGGGGCTGCGCCCCCAGACCCCCATCGGCCTGGACGGCCTCGTCCTCAGACTCCCCCAGAGGGGGGACCCCCAACGGGCTGACCAATGCCGGCCGGCGTCAGCAAGTGCTGAACAGGCTGGATTTTGCCGGCCGGCGCCTGCAACGTCAGGTTGCTACGCGGGGCGCAGCCAGACCGTCGCGAGCGGGGGCAAGGTGACTCGGATGCTGGTCGGGCGGCCGTGCCACGGTTGGGGTTCGGGCTTGATGGGGTCCGGGTTGGTGATGTCGCTGCCGCCGTAGAGGGCCGTGTCGGTGTTGAGGGTCTCGTGCCAGGCGGGGATGTCGTCGGGGGTGCCCAGGCGGTAGTCGTGGCGGACTACGGGGGCGAAGTTGCTGATGGCGAGGAGGGGGGAGCCGTCGGTGTCGTAGCGGAGGAAGGCGAAGACGTTGTCCTCGGCGGCGTCGCCGGTGATCCACTGGAAGCCGGTCGGGTCGGTGTCGAGTTGCCAGAGGGCGGGAGTGTGGCGGTAGACCGTGTTCAGGTCGCGGACGAGGTCGCGTACGCCTCGGTGGTCGGCCTCGGCGCCGTAGGCGGGGTCGAGGAGCCACCAGTCCGGGCCGTGGGTCTCCGACCACTCCGCGCCCTGGGCGAACTCCTGGCCCATGAAGAGGAGTTGCTTGCCGGGGTGGGCCCACATGAAGGCGAGGTAGGCGCGGAGGTTGGCGCGTTGCTGCCACCAGTCGCCGGGCATCTTCGACACCAACGAGCGCTTGCCGTGGACCACTTCGTCGTGGGAGATGGGGAGGACGTAGTTCTCGCTGTAGGCGTAGACCATCGAGAACGTCATCTCGCCGTGGTGGTGCTTGCGGTGGACGGGCTCGTGCGACATGTAGTCGAGCGAGTCGTGCATCCAGCCCATGTTCCACTTCAACCCGAAGCCCAGGCCGCCGAATCCGCCGGGTCCGATGTGGTGCGTGGCGCGGGTGACGCCGTCCCAGGCGGTGGACTCCTCGGCGATGGTCACGACGCCGGGCACCCTGCGGTACACGGTCGCGTTCATCTCCTGGAGGAAGGCGACGGCGTCGAGGTTCTCCCGGCCGCCGTGCTCGTTCGGGGTCCACTGGTCCGGTTCGCGTGAGTAGTCGAGGTAGAGCATCGAGGCGACCGCGTCCACGCGCAGGCCGTCGATGTGGAACTCCTCGCACCAGTAAACGGCGTTCGCCACAAGGAAGTTGCGGACCTCGCGGCGGCCGAAGTCGAACTCCAGGGTGCCCCAGTCGGGGTGCGCGGCCCGGAGCGGGTCCTCGTGCTCGTACAGGGGGCGGCCGTCGAACTCGGCCAACGCCCAGTCGTCGCGCGGGAAGTGGGCCGGGACCCAGTCCATCAGGACGCCGATACCGGCCTGGTGCAGGGCGTCGACCAGGAACTTGAAGTCGTCGGGGGTGCCGAGGCGGGCGGTCGGGGCGTAGAAGCCGGTGACCTGGTAGCCCCACGAGCCGCCGTAGGGGTGCTCGGCGACCGGCATCATCTCGACGTGGGTGAAGCCCAAGTCCTTGACGTAGGCGGGGAGTTGCTCGGCGAGCTGGCGGTACGTCAAGCCCGGGCGCCAGGAGGCGAGATGGAGTTCGTAGACGGAGAGGGGGGCTTTGTGGGCGGGGAGTTCGGTGCGCTGGGCGAGCCACTCCTCGTCGTTCCACTCGTAGTGCGAGGCGTGGACGATCGAGGAGGTTGCGGGCGGGACCTCGGTGCGGCGGGCCATGGGGTCGGCGCGCATCGTCTTCGAACCGTCGGGCCGGGTGATCTCGAACTTGTACAGCTCGCCCTCGCCGACACCCGGCATGAACAGTTCCCAGACACCGGTGCCGCCGAGTGAGCGCAGCGGGGCGCCTGTTCCGTCCCAGAAGTTGAAGGTACCGGCGAGGCGTACGCCTTGCGCGTCCGGCGCCCACACGGTGAAGCGGGTGCCGGTGACCCCCTGATGCGTCATCGTCCGTGCCCCGAGCGCCTGCCACAACTCCTCGTGCCGGCCCTCACCGATGAGGTGCAGATCCAGATCACCGAGCGCGGGGAGGAACCGGTACGCGTCCTCGACCTCCTGCACGGTGCCCTCGTAGGCCACGGCGAGCCGGTACTCCGGCACACCCTGGAGGGGCAGCACCCCGGAAAAGAACCCGTCCCCGTCATCATGCAACTCGGCCTTCAACTGCCCTGCCACGACGGTGACTCCGAGGGCGAACGGCCGGAATGCGCGGAAGGCCACTCCGCCGGGGACCGGGTGGGCGCCGAGTACGGAGTGGGGGGCGTGGTGGGTTCCGTGGAGGAGGCGGTCGCGGTCCGGGGCGTCCAGGGCGGGGGAGATGGTGGGGGTTGGGGGAGGGGTGGGGGTTGAGTTGGGGGTGGGGGAGGTCGGTGGGGTGGGCTGTGTGGCCAGGTCTGGGGTGTTGGCTGGGGTCGGCAGCGGGGCGGGGGCCGATACCGGCGGCGTGGCCGGAGCCGGCGCCGGAGCCGGAGCGGCGGGCGAGGTCGGTATGGCTGACGGGGGCGCCGGTGTGACCGACTTCAGATCCGGGGTATCGGCCCGGGTCGGCAGCACCGCCGGAGTCGGAGTGGTCGGCGAGGTGGACGGGGTCGGCAGTGTGGCTGACCCCGACTCCGAGGTGTCGTCCGGGGTTGGCAGCACAGCCGGAGCCGGTGCGGTGGGCGGTGTCGATGACGTGGTCGGCTCTGCATCCTCGGTCGCCGCCAGCGGCGTGGCTGACTCGGAAATGGGACCGGAATCCGAGGTGGGATCCGACTCCGAAGCGAGATCCGACTCCGAGGTGGGACCCGACTCCAAGGTGGGACCCGGCTCCGACGTGAGACCCGGCTCCAAGGTGGGACCCGGCTCCGACGTGAGACCCGGCTCCGGGGCGGACGCGATGCCTGGGTCAGCAGCCGCCTGACCCGGTGTGGAGGCCGCCTGCTCTGCTGCGGAACCTTCCTGCTCCGGTGCGGAAGCCTCCTGCTCCACTGAGGAAGTCCCCTGCTCCGGTGGGAAAGCCCCCTGCTCCGCTGCGGAATCTGCCCCCTCCGACAAGGGTGCGGCGCTTTCCCGCGCGGGAGAAGCCGCTCCCTCTCGTTCGGCAGTCTCCCTGTCCGGCGTGGGAGAAGCCGCCCCCGAATCCACCCCCGTGTCGGCACTCACCATCCTCCGCGTGGAGTTCTCGTCGGCCGCGATCGTCTTCCTGGCCAGGCCCTTCTTCGCCGAGTTCTTCTTCCCGGCACCCTTCTTGGCGGCGACCTTCTTGGTCACGTCCTTCTTCGCTGCGGCCTTCTTCGTCACGGTCTTCCTCGCGCTGCTCGTTTCCGCCACGACGTCTTCTGCCGAGCCCGTCTCCGCCGGGATCTTCGCCGTCACGTTCGTCCTCTTCGCCGTACCGGTCTTCGCGGCGCCCGTCTTCGTCATGGCCTTCTCCGTCGCAGCTTTTGTCGCCGAGGTGTCTTCCGCCGAACCAGTCTTCGCCACGGCGTTCTTCTTAGTCGCTTGCTTGACGGCGGCCTTCTTGATCACGGCGTTCTTAGCCGTCGCCTTGGTCGCCGCCGCCTTCTTCGTGCCGGCGTTCTTCGTCGTCGCCCTCTTGGCCGCGGCCTTCCCGGGCTCCGTGGTCTCGCCCGGCGGGTCCTTCTTCGCCGTTTTGGCTCCGGCCTCTCCCGGCTTGGGCGTTTCAGCCCGCGCGTCCTTCGTCGCCGTCTTCTTGGCTGCCGCGTTTCCGGGCGCAGCCGTCTCGGCCGACGCGTCCTTCGCCGCCGTCCTCTTGGCCCCGGCCGTGCTGACCTTCTCGGGCGCAGCCGTCTCAGTCGCCTCGGCCGGCGTGTTCTTCTTCGCCGTTTTGGCCCCGAGCTTCCCAGGCTTAGCCGTCTCAGCCAGCGCGTCCTTCGACACCGCCCTTTTGGCCCTGGCCGTGCCGGCCTTCCCGGGCGCAGCCGGCTCAGTCGCCGCCCCCTCCGTACCGGCCTTCTTCGCGGCGGCGCTCTCCGTCTCGCCCCTCTTTTTCGTCGCCTTCTCCGCAGCCGCCCCCTCGCCCGCACCCCTCTTGGCCTTGGCCTTCTTGGCCGTAGCCTTTTCTCCCGCTGCCTTCTTGCCGGCAGCCCCCTTAGACGCGCTTCCCTTAGCCGCGCCCTCCTTGCCCACCGCCCCCTCGCCCGCAGCCTTCTCCACAGCACCGGCGGCCTTCTTCACGGTGCTGTCGCCCCCCTTCTCCGCAGAAGCCGTCGGCTGTACTTCCGCACCGCTCTTCGCCTCAGCCGGTTTCTTCCTCGGCTTCGGATCAGAACCGTTGGACGGGGGACGCGGGGTCACGGGGGGAGCCTCCTGGGCGGGGTGAGGGCGGGGTGGGTCAGGTGGTGGGGTCGGGGTTGGCCAGGCGGCGGGCCGCTGACAAGGGGACCGGGAGCCAGTCGGGACGATGGCGGGCCTCGTAGAGGACTTCGTAGATCGCCTTGTCCGTCTCGTACGCGCGCAGCAGCACCGGATCCGTCCGCGGATCCACCCCCGTCACCTCCGCGTACCCCGAGCAGTACGCCGCCCGGCACATGTCCGCCCAGCCCGGCGCCGCCGGTGTCGTCGAGTGGGCCGCGTAGTCGAAGGAACGGAGCATCCCCGCGATGTCCCGTACCGGAGGCTGGGGCATACGGCGTTCCGCGAGGGGCCTGGACGGCTCGCCCTCGAAGTCGATCAGGGACCATTCCCCGGAGGGCGAGTGCAGGCACTGGCCCAGGTGCAGGTCGCCGTGGATGCGTTGGGCGGTCCAGGTCACACCCTCCGCCGCCAAGTCTCCCAGCGCTGAGAACGCCGAGTGCAGGCCCGGGGCGTACGGGCGGAGTGCCGGGACCGCCTGTGCCGCCGCGTCCAGGCGGTCGGTCATGCCGGTGACCAGCTGTTCCAGTTGCGCGTGGCCCAACGTCATCGTCGGCAGCGCTCGTGCCAAGGCCACATGGACCTCCGCCGTCGCCCTGCCCAGCGACCTCGCCTCCGCGCCGAAGTCCTCGCCCTTGGACAACTCGCTCAGCGCCAGTTCCCAGCCGTCCGCCGCGCCCTGCACGAAAGGTTGGAGGACTCCCAGGACGTAGGGCTTGTCGGCGAACTCCGCCCGTAGCCACGCCGTCGGGGCCGGTACCCGGGGGCAGCCCTCCAGGGCGAGAGCCAGCGGGAGTTCCAGGTCCGGGTTGGTGCCGGGGACTATCCGGCGCAGCAGTTTCAGGATGTACGTATCGCCGTAGACCACCGATGAATTGGACTGTTCGGCCGTCATCAGGCGCGGGGTCAGGCCGGGGGCGATGTCCGGGGCGTCCGGAGCCCGTTCGAAGCGCAGCCCGCCGATGCGGGCCTGGGTGCGCAACGCCTCCAGGAGCACCTCGGCGGGCCGGGGGTCGTACAGGGCCTCGTACACCGTGTGACCGGCGAGCGGGCCCTCCTCCACATGTCCGATGAGCGCGGGCGCGAGCCGGGGTGGCAGCGCCTCGCGCACGCCTATGAGGAGTTGGTAGCAGTCGCCGGGGTTGGGGGATTGGTGGGCCTGGACCAGGAGGTGGTGGAGGCCTGGCTTGTTGCCGTCCAGCGGAAGCAGCTCGGTCGCCGCCACCAGCGTGAAACCTGTGACGGGACGGCCCTTGCCCGCGAACCATCGTTGCCTGGGCAGCCACTCCCGCAGGAGGGGGTCCAGTGACGCGAGGAGGTCCGGACCGGGACCCGGACTGGTCCGGCCGGAAATTGTGACAGTCTCCGCCATAGGTGTCACATTCCTTTCCCCGGGGGTGGGTCGGGGTGTCACTGTTGCGTGCCCCGGGCGGGGCGGGGGAAACCGAAACCGCCCCGCCCCACCGGGATCCAGCCCGGATCCGGCAGCGATCTAGGCGGCTTCCTTGCGGAGCCGGAACCAGTAGAAGCCGTGCCCCGCCAGCGTCAGCAAGTACGGCAGCTCTCCTACGGCCGGAAAACGCACCCCGCCGAACAGTTCGACCGGATGCCTCCCATTGAACGCCCGCAGGTCCAGTTCCGTCGGCTGCGCGAACCGGGAGAAGTTGTTCACGCACAGCACGAGGTCGTCCTCGTACTCGCGCAGGAACGCGATCACCGCCGGATTGGACGACGGCAGCTCCCGGTACGAACCCAGCCCGAACGCCAGGTTCTGCTTACGGATCTCGATCATGCGGCGCGTCCAGTGCAGCAGCGACGAGGGCGACGACATCGACGCCTCGACGTTGGTGACCTGGTAGCCGTAGACGGGGTCCATGATGGTCGGCAGCGACAGTCGGCCGGGGTCACAGGACGAAAAACCTGCGTTGCGATCCGGTGTCCACTGCATCGGCGTGCGCACGGCGTCGCGGTCGCCGAGCCAGATGTTGTCGCCCATGCCGATCTCGTCGCCGTAGTAGAGGATCGGCGAGCCGGGGAGGGACAGGAGCAGGGCCGTGAACAGTTCGATCTGGTTGCGGTCGTTGTCCAGGAGAGGGGCCAGGCGCCTGCGGATGCCGATGTTGGCGCGCATACGCGGGTCCTTCGCGTACTCGGCCCACATGTAGTCGCGTTCCTCGTCGGTGACCATCTCCAGGGTCAGCTCGTCGTGGTTGCGCAGGAAGATGCCCCACTGGCAGCTGGACGGGATCGCCGGGGTCTTGGCCAGGATCTCCGAGACGGGGTAGCGGGACTCCCGGCGGACCGCCATGAAGATCCTCGGCATCACCGGGAAGTGGAATGCCATGTGGCATTCGTCGCCGCCGCTCTGGAAGTCGCCGAAGTAGTCGACGACGTCCTCGGGCCACTGGTTCGCCTCGGCCAGCACCACCGTGTCGGGGTACTGCGCGTCGATCTCCTTGCGCACCCGCCGCAGGAACTCGTGGGTTGCCGGAAGGTTTTCGCAGTTGGTGCCCTCGGCCGCGAACAGGTACGGGACCGCGTCCAGCCGGAAGCCGTCGATGCCCAGGTCCAGCCAGAACTTCAGCGCCGAGATGATCTCTTCCTGTACGGCCGGGTTCTCGTAGTTGAGGTCCGGCTGGTGGGAGAAGAAGCGGTGCCAGAAGTACTGCTTGCGGACCGGGTCGAAGGTCCAGTTGGAGGCTTCGGTGTCGACGAAGATGATGCGGGCGTCGGGGTACTGCTTGTCGTCGTCGGCCCACATGTAGTAGTCGCCGTACGGGCCGTCGGGGTCTTTCCTCGACTCCTGGAACCACGGGTGCTGGTCGCTGGTGTGGTTCATGACGAAGTCGATGATGACGCGCATGCCCCGCTGGTGGGCGGAGTCGACGAACTCGACGAAGTCGGCCAGGTCGCCGAATTCGGGGAGTACGGCGGTGTAGTCCGAGACGTCGTAACCGCCGTCCCGCAGGGGGGATTTGAAGAAGGGCGGTAGCCAGAGGCAGTCGACGCCGAGCCACTGGAGGTAGTCGAGTTTGGCGGTGATGCCCTTGAGGTCACCGACGCCGTCGCCGTTGCTGTCCTGGAAGGAGCGGACCAGGACCTCGTAGAAGACGGCGCGTTTGAACCACTCGGGGTCCCGGTCCTTGGCGGGAGTGTCCTCGAAGGTGTCCGGGACGGGCTCGTTGACGATCATATGGTGGGTGACCCTCCGATCTGCGGGGACGGTCGCAGGACGGTGAGGATGTGTGCGGGCCGGTTACCCGGCTCCAGGCGCACATAGTTGGCCCTGCCCCAGTGATAGGTCTCACCGGTGAGCTCGTCGCGCACCGGCACCGACTCGTGCCATTCCAGGCCGAGTTGCGGCATGTCCAACGAGACCGTGGCCTCCTGGGTGTGGTGAGGGTCGAGGTTCGCGACCACCAGAACCGTGTTCGAACCGCTCCGCTTCGAGTACGCGATCACCGCCTCCTGATCCACATCGTGGAAGTGGAGGTCGCGCAGCTGCCGCAACGCCGGGCTGCGACGCCGGATGTCGTTCAACTTGCCCAGCAATGGCGCGATGCTACGTCCTTCCCGCTCGGCCGACACCCAGTCGCGGGGACGGAGTTGGTACTTCTCGGAGTTGAGATACTCCTCGCTGCCGGGCCGCAACGGTGTGTTCTCGCACAACTCATACCCGCTGTACACCCCCCACGTCGGGGCGAGGGTGGCGGCGAGGACCGCGCGCAGTTCGAAGGCGGGGCGGCCACCGTCCTGGAGGAACTCGTGCAGGATGTCCGGGGTGTTGACGAAAAAGTTCGGCCGCATGTAGGCCGCCGCCTCGCCCGACAACTCGCCCAGATACTCGGTGAGTTCCTGCTTCGTGTTGCGCCAGGTGAAGTAGGTGTACGACTGCTGGAACCCGACCTGCGCCAGGGTGGCCATCATCGCGGGGCGTGTGAATGCCTCGGCCAGGAAGATGATGTCCGGGTCGGTGCCGTTGATCTCGGCGATCACCCGTTCCCAGAACACGACCGGCTTGGTGTGCGGGTTGTCCACGCGGAAGATCCGTACCCCGTGGTCCATCCAGTGCCGCAGCACGCGGACGGTCTCCGCGATGAGGCCGTCCAGGTCCCGGTCGAAGGCGATCGGGTAGATGTCCTGGTACTTCTTCGGCGGGTTCTCCGCGTACGCGATCGTCCCGTCGGGGCGGTGGTGGAACCACTCCGGGTGCTTCTCCACCCAGGGGTGGTCGGGTGAGCACTGGAGGGCGAAGTCGAGTGCGATCTCCATGCCCAGCTCGGCGGCCCGCGCGACGAACGCGTCGAAGTCCTCCAGCGTGCCCAGCTGCGGGTGGATCGCGTCGTGCCCGCCCTCGGGTGAGCCGATCGCCCAGGGGACGCCGACGTCCTCCCGCCCTGCGGACAGGGTGTTGTTCGGGCCCTTGCGGAAGGTGCTCCCGATGGGGTGGATCGGCGGCAGGTAGACGACGTCGAAGCCCATCGCGGCGATGCCGTCCAGGCGTTTCGCCGCCGTGCGGAAGGTGCCGTGGGGCTGGGCCGGGGTGCCCTCGGAGCGCGGGAAGAACTCGTACCAGGCGCCGTAGAGGGCCCGCTCCCGCTCGACGAGCAGGGGCCTGGGCTCGGAGGTCGTGACCAGTTCCCGCAACGGATACCGGGCCAGTACCCCGTCCACCTCCGGCGTCAGCGCGGCGGCGAGGCGGGACGCGGGTGGGCGGGTCTCGTCGCGGAGGGCGGTGACGGCGGCGCGGAGGACGGGGCGGAGGCCCTTGCCCTTCGGGACGCCGGAGATGGCGCGTTCGTACAGCCGCGCGCCCTCCTCCAGGACCAGCTCCGTGTCCATGCCGGCCGGGATCTTGATCTGGGCGTGGTGGCGCCAGGTGGCGACCGGGTCGCTCCAGGCCTCCACGGTGTAGGTCCACCGGCCGGGTTCGCCGGGTGTGACCGTGGCGCCCCAGCGGTCGGAGCCCGGGGCGAGCTCCCGCATCGGGGTCCACGGGCCGGGGCGGCCGTCCGGGTCGTGGAGGACGGCGTTGGCGGCGACCGCGTCGTGGCCCTCGCGGAAGACGATGGCCGATACCTCGAACGCCTCACCGGTCACCGCCTTGGCGGACCGGTGGCCGTGCTGGACGACCGGCCGGACATCGAGGACGGGGATGCGTCCGATGCCGGGCGATGTGCCGTCCGCGGAGGGTGGCTCCGGGGCGGGTGGTGCCGTGCCGGCGGGGCGCACGGGGGGCGTGGCCGTGCCGGATGTCGGGGGTGGTGACGAGTGGTGCGTGGCGGGCATGACCGCTCCTGTCCGCGTCAACGTGGGTGTGGGCGGATGGATGTGGGGAGGTGGGTCCTGCGAAGGAGATCCCGTGGTGCGTCTGGGGGGCGTACCGGTGGAGCCTTCCCACCCTATTCGGGTTAGCAATCCGGCAGGTTGCTAACTACTTACGCGCAGATCTCCACAGAAAGATCCGGCCCCGTCCAGGGCGAACGGGGCCGGAGCCGTCACTCTCGCACTACGACCGCGGTACTTGCAGAAGTTTGTCCGGCGAACCGGGCCCCGCGCCGGACACCTTCCCGGAAACCGCCCCCGCGACGAGTGCGGCGGAGACCTGTGCCGGGGTGGCACGCGGGTGACCGGCGAGATAGACGGCCGCCGCGCCGGCCGCGTGCGGGGACGCCATCGACGTACCGGAGAAGGTCGCCTTCCCCGTGTCGCTCGCGTACGACGCGGAGGTGATCGAGACGCCCGGGGCGAACAGGTCGACGGCCGGGCCGACGTTCGAGAAGGCCGCCCGGGCGTCGGTCCTGTCGGTGGCGCCGACCGTGATGGCCTCCTTCACGTCCGCGGGGGAGTACCGGCCGGCCTGCTGTCCGTCGTTGCCCGCCGCGACCGTGTACGTGACACCGGAGGCGATCGAATTGCGTACGGCCGCGTCCAGCTGGGCGTTGCGGATGCCGCCGAGGCTGAGGTTGGCGACCGCGGGCTTGTGCGCGTGCCGGGTGACCCAGTCGATACCGGCGATGACCTGCGAGGTCGTACCGGCTCCGGCGTTGTCGAGGACCCGTACGGCGACGACCTTGGCCTTCTTGGCGACCCCGTACGTGGTGCCGGCGATCGTGCTGGCGACATGGGTGCCGTGGCCGTTGCCGTCCTGGGCGGTGGCGTCGTCGTCGACGAAGTCCCAGCCGTAGCTCGCCCGGCCGTCGAAGTCCTTGTGGGTGATGCGGATGCCGGTGTCGATCACGTACACCGTCACCCCGCTGCCCCCGGACACCGGCGAGGTGTAGCTCTTGCTCAGCGGCAGGCTCGGCTGGTCGAGCCGGTCGAGGCCCCAGGACGGCGGATTGCGCTGGACGCGGTTCGCGGCGCCACGGCTGCTGCCGTCCAGGGTGACGCGGGTGTCCTGGTAGACCGAGGCGACCCGCGCGTCCGCCGCGAGGAGTCTCGCCTGTCTCTCGTTCGCCTTGATGGCGTAGCCGTTGAGGGCCGTGCCGTAGGTGTGGCTTATTTTCGCCCCGTACTTCTCGGCAAGGCCCTTGCCCGCCGTCGACGGAGCCTTCGTCCCCCCTTTCAACGTCACCAGGTAACTGCCGCTGACGGAACCGGGTTCACCGGCGCCGAGTATGGTCCCCTCCGGTGCGGCGTGCGCGGGCAGGGTGATGGCCGAAACGACCGCGGCCGTGATGACCGCGGTCAGACCCCCCGCCCGACGCAGACGCCGCGTGCGCGTCCGTGCCATGTCGAGTTCCCCTCCTTCAACTCTCCACTGGGCAGCCTCTCGTGAGGCGCGAAGCACCACAAGGGCGCATGAGGGGCCCTTATTAGTTCAGGGCGGTAGTAATCAGCCCGTTGGGGTCTGGCGGCGAAGCCCCCAGCAACGCCCACACCATCACCGGTACCGTCATCACACACGACGACACACATAGCCGTGTGTCATCCAGCGAAGCGCCGAGGTGGAGCTGTGAAGGCGATCCGTCGATTCACCGTCCGTCCCGTTCTCCCCGAACCCCTCCGACCTCTCAGCGATCTGGCGCGCAATCTGCGCTGGTCCTGGCACGCCGACACCCGTGATCTCTTCCAGTCCGTCGATCCCGAGCGCTGGGCCGCCTCGGAACGCGATCCCGTACGACTCCTCGGCAGCGTCTCCGCCGAGCGGCTCGCGGAGCTGGCCGAGGACGGCCGTTTCCTGCGCCGGCTCACCGAGGTCGCGGGCGACCTCGCCGACTACGTGGGCGGTGACCGCTGGTACCAGGCCCAGTCCGGTGAACTGCCCGCCGCCGTCGCCTACTTCTCCCCCGAGTTCGGCGTGACGGCCGCCCTGCCGCAGTACTCCGGCGGCCTCGGCATCCTCGCCGGCGACCATCTCAAATCGGCCAGCGACCTCGGCGTACCGCTGATCGGCGTCGGACTCCTCTACCGGCACGGCTACTTCCGCCAGTCGCTGTCCCGGGACGGCTGGCAGCAGGAGCACTATCCCGTCCTCGATCCCAACGAACTCCCGGTCGCGCTGCTGCGGGAGGAGGACGGTTCCCCGGCCCAGGTCGCCCTGGCGCTGCCCGGCGGGCGTTCGCTGCGCGCCCGGATCTGGCTCGCGCAGGTCGGCCGGGTGCCGCTGCTGATGCTCGACTCGGACGTCGAGGAGAACGACGTCGGCGAACGCGGCGTGACCGATGTCCTCTACGGCGGCGGCAGCGAACACCGGTTGCTTCAGGAGATGTTGCTCGGCATAGGGGGTGTGCGGGCGGTACGGACGTACTGCCGCCTCACCGGTCACCCCGAGCCCGAGGTGTTCCACACGAACGAGGGACACGCGGGCTTCCTCGGCCTGGAGCGGATCGCCGAACTCTGCGACGCGGGGCTGGACTTCGACGCGGGGCTTGAGGCGGTGCGGGCCGGCACGGTGTTCACCACGCACACGCCCGTACCGGCCGGAATCGACCGTTTCGACCGGGAGCTGGTGGCCCGGCACTTCGGTTCCGAGGCCGAACTCCCGCGCCTGGACGTCCAGCACATCCTGAGCCTCGGCATGGAGACCTACCCGGGCGGCGAACCCAACCTCTTCAACATGGCCGTGATGGGCCTGCGGCTGGGTCAACGGGCCAATGGCGTCTCCCTGTTGCACGGTCAGGTGAGCCGCGAGATGTTCTCCGGTCTCTGGCCCGGGTTCGACGCGGAGGAGGTGCCGATCACCTCCGTGACCAACGGAGTGCACGCGCCGACCTGGGTCGCCCCCGAGGTGTTCCGGCTGGGCGCGCGGCAGATCGGCGCCCAGCGCACCGAGGACGCGCTGACGGTGGGCGGTTCGGACCGCTGGGACGCGGTCGCGGAGATCCCGGACCAGGACATCTGGGAACTGCGCCGCGATCTGCGCGAGCAGTTGGTGGTGGAGGTACGGGAGCGGCTCCGCGCGTCCTGGCGTCAACGCGGCGCGGGATCGGCCGAGTTGGGGTGGATCGACGGTGTCCTCGACCCCGACGTCCTCACGATCGGATTCGCGCGCCGTGTCCCGTCGTACAAACGCCTGACGTTGATGCTGCGCGACCGGGACCGGCTGATGGACCTCCTCCTGCACCCCGATCACCCGATCCAGATCGTGGTGGCGGGCAAGGCGCACCCGGCGGACGACGGGGGCAAGCGGCTGGTGCAGGAGCTGGTGAAGTTCGCGGACGACCCGCGCGTCCGGCACCGGATCGTGTTCCTGCCCGACTACGGCATGGCGATGGCGCAGAAGCTGTACCCCGGCTGCGACATCTGGCTGAACAACCCGCTGCGCCCGCTGGAGGCGTGCGGCACGAGCGGGATGAAGGCGGCCCTGAACGGCTGCCTCAACCTCTCGGTGCTGGACGGCTGGTGGGACGAGTGGTTCCAGCCCGACTTCGGCTGGGCGATCCCCACGGCGGACGGCACGGGCACGGATCCCGACCACCGGGACGACGTGGAGGCCGCGGCCCTCTACGACCTCCTCGAACAGCGGGTCACTCCGCGTTTCTACGAGCGAGGTCAGGACGGGCTGCCGGACCGCTGGATCGAGATGGTCCGCCAGACGTTGACGTTGCTGGGTCCGAAGGTCCTTGCCGGGCGCATGGTCCGGGAGTACGTGGAGCGGCTGTACGGCCCCGCGGCCCATGCCCATCGCGCCATGACCCCGGACGCGGCTCGTGAACTGGCCGCCTGGAAGGGGCGGGTGCGGGCCGCTTGGCATGGGGTGACCGTCGATCACGTGGAGACGTCTGCGGCTACGGCCACTGCCGAACTCGGTACGACGCTCAATCTCCGGGTGCGGGTGGGGCTGGCGGGCCTCGCCCCGGACGACGTGGAAGTGCAGGCGGTGTCGGGGCGGGTGGATCCGGAGGACCGGATCGGCGACGCGACTACGGTCCCCTTGAAGCCGGCGGGGGGTCCGGATGCGGAGGGGCACTGGTTGTACGAGGGGCCGCTCGCCCTTGATCGCACCGGGCCCTACGGGTACACGGTCCGGATCCTGCCCGCGCACCGACTGCTGGCGTCCGGTGCGGAGTTGGGGTTGGTGGCGGTGCCCTCCGAGGACGGGGTGGAGGGGGCCGGGGTTTTGATGCGGTAGCACTCCGTCGGGAAGTCCGGTGCTTTGGCTGCGGGGCCGGTGGGGGCTGGTCGCGCAGTTCCCCGCGCCCCTTAAAGGCGCTGTCGCGAGCGCCGGACTTCGGCTACGCGGCAGAGCCGCGAATGTCACAGCCCCGCGCCCCTCTACACCTCCGAATAAGGCGCGCACATCTGGCGCAGCGTGCTGCCGATCTTTCGCGCGTACGCGTGCTGCAAGCCTCGGGTTGCCGGGCCGCCCAGGCGGGCGTACCACTTGGCGCCCCGGCTGAAGGCGGAGACCGTCAGCCAGACTGTGCCGTCGCCTGTGCGGTCGACGACGAAGGCTTCCTCGCCGGATTCGGGGTGGCCGGGGAGGGTGCCGTAGGCCCAGCCCGCCCGGCGGTGTTCCTCCACCGTCCAGACGATGCGGCAGGGGGCCTTGATGAGGCCGGCCAGGGTGACCGTTACGTCCACGCCGGGGGCCGCCTTTTCCGCAGTCGCCTCGATGCCCACGCCTATCTCGCGGTGGAGTTCCCAGGTCAGGACCGCTTCGGCGGCCCGGCGGAAGACCTTCTCGCCCTCGCCGATCCGGGTGCGCACATACAGGGGGTGGAAGCCCGGGGGGCAGAAGCCGCGTTCGCGGGTCGCGCCGACGTCGTCGTACGTGAAGGACATGGAACCCAAGAGTAGGGCGGTACCCGGAATTGCCTTCGCTCCGGGTACCGCCCTGGTCACTTGGCTGTCAACTCGGCTGTCGTCAGCTGACGTTGACGGCCGACCAGGCCGCGGCCACCGCGTTGTACTCGGTGGAACCGGAGCCGTACAGTGCCGCCGCCGCCGAGAGCGTGCCGGTGCGGGCGCCCGCGTACTTGGTGGTGGACGTGAAGTACGTCGTCAGGGCCTTGTACCAGATCTGCAGCGCCTTGGCGCGGCCGATGCCGGTGACCGTGGAGCCGTTGGACGTGGGCGAGTTGTAGCTCACGCCGTTGATGGTCTTCGCGCCGCTGCCCTCGGACAGGAGGTAGAAGAAGTGGTTGGCGACGCCCGACGAGTAGTGCACGTCGAGGTTGCCGACGGTGGAGGACCAGGAGTCCTTCGAGCCGCCGTCCTTGCTCGGCTTGTCCATGTAGCGCAGCGGGGTGCCGTCGCCGTTGATGTTGATCTTCTCGCCGATGAGGTAGTCGCCCACGTCGGACGAGTTGTTGGCGTAGAACTCCACGCCGGTGCCGAAGATGTCCGAGGTCGCCTCGTTCAGGCCGCCGGACTCGCCCGAGTAGTTCAGGCCCGCGGTGTTGGAGGTGACGCCGTGGCTCATCTCGTGGCCGGCCACGTCGAGCGAGGTGAGCGGGTGGGTGTTGCTCGACCCGTCGCCGTACGTCATGCAGAAGCAGCTGTCGTCCCAGAACGCGTTCACGTACGAACTGCCGTAGTGGACACGGGAGTAGGCGCCGACACCGTTGTTCTTGATGCCGCTGCGGCCGAACGTGTCCTTGTAGAAGTCCCACGTCTCCTGGGCGCCGTAGGCGGCGTCCGCGGCGGCGGTCACGTCCGTGGTGGAGCTGGACGCGGCGCCGGTGCCCCACGTGTTGGTGGTGTTGGTGAAGAGGGTGCCGGTGCCGGACGTCCCGTGCTTCAGGTTGTACGTCTTGTGGCTGCCGCGCGAGGCGTCGGTCAGCGAGTACGTCGTGCCCGACAGCGTGGTGGTGAGGCTGACGGTGCCCGAGTACAGGGTCTTGCCGGTGCCGGTGGCGTTCTCGATGCCCTGGTACTCGAAGAGCTTCTTGCCGGTGGCCGCGTCGGTGATGACGTGCAGCTGGTTGGGGGTGCCGTCGTCCTGGAAGCCGCCGACGATCGTCTCGTAGGCGAGGACGGGGGTGCCGGAGCCGGCCCAGATGACCTTGCGGGCACCGTCGGCGGCGGTCTTGTCGGAGCCGGCGGCCTTGGCGATGGTCAGCGCCTGCTTCTCGGCCTTGGCGGTGGAGATCTTCGGCGTGACGGTGGCGACCTTGATGGCCGCCGCGTGCGCCTTGGTGACACCCTCGGTCTTGCCCGACGGCGCGGTGTGCACGACCAGGTCGCCACCGAGAACCGGGAGGCCCGCGTAGGTGCGCTCGTAGCGGGTGTGGAGCGTGCCGTCGACGTCCTTGACGACGTCCTTGACGACCAGCTTCTCCTTGGTGCCGAGGCCTATCTGCTGGGCGGTCTCGGGCGCCGCGGCCTGCTTCTCCTGGACCAGCGCGGTGCGCGCGGAGTTGGAGAGCAGCTGCGGCGCGGCGGCGAGGGGCGCCGGCTTGGCCGCGGCGGGCTGGGCGGAGGCACCGGTGGAGACACCGGTGGCGAGCAGTGCTCCGGCGGCGACCGCGGTGGCGATGGCCAGGGTGGTGCGCTTGTGACGCGCGTAGAGGGGGGTCACGCAAGCTCCTCTGTGGGGGAGTCCGGCAGTGTGGGGTTACTGACCGGAGCGGTTGTGAATTGGCTGTGCTGAAGCGGCGTGAGGGAAGAGTGGCATCAGGGGCGCGTACATGTCAGGACCCCCAAGTGATGTTGGCTGAAAATCGACTGTCCGGGAAACATTGCGGCCATGTAAACGTCCACAACAGGGCGCCGCCCCGGAGTTGAAACCCCGAGGCGGCGCCCAGTTCGTGCGGCCGGAAGTGGACCGCTGGTTTTTACGGGAACGTAAGCTTCCAGCTGTTGATGTAGCCGGTGTCCTGTGCTGCCACGTCCTGGACCTTCAACTTCCAGACGCCGTTGGCGACTTCGGAGGACGCGTTGACCGTGTAGGTCGCCTGCACGTTGTCCGCCGAGTCGGACGAGCTGGAGTTCTTCAGGCGGTACGTCGACCCGTCCGGAGCGACCAGGTCGATCACCAGGTCACCGCGCCAGGTGTGCACGATGTCGACCGTGACCGAGAGGTTCGTGGGCGCGTTGCCCGTCCGCCCGGACACGGTGACCGAGGAGGTAACCGCCGCCCCGTTGTCCGGAATCGACACGTCGGCCGTGTTCTCGAACGACGTGCCGCCACCGCCACCGCCACCGGAGCGCGCACCGACCGCGACGGCCGCCCACGCGTCCTGCACGGCCTTGTACTCGGCGCCCGTCGTGCCGTACAGCTCACCGGCCGCGGCCAGCGTCCCGGTGCGGGCCGCCGCGTAGTTGGTGGTGGACGTGAACTTCGTGGTGAGCGCGCGGTACCAGATCTGCAGCGCCTTGTCCCGGCCGATGCCGGTGACCGGAAGCCCGTCCGAGGTGGGCGAGTTGTAGCTGACGCCGTTGATGACCTTGGCGCCGCTGCCCTCGCTCAGCAGGTAGAAGAAGTGGTTGGCGATGCCCGACGAGTAGTGCACGTCGAGGTTGCCGACCCCCGAGTACCAACTGTCCGCCGAGCCGCCGTCCTTGCTCGGCTTGTCCATGTAACGCAGCGGCGTGCCGTCGCCGTTGATGTCGATCTTCTCGCCGATGAGGTAGTCGCCCACGTCGGTCGAGTTGTTGGCGTAGAACTCGACGCCGGTGCCGAAGATGTCGGAGGTCGCCTCGTTCAACCCGCCCGACTCGCCGGAGTAGTTGAGCCCGGCGGTGTTGGAGGTGACGCCGTGGCTCATCTCGTGCCCCGCCACGTCGAGGGCGGTCAGCGGGTCCGCGTTGCCGGAGCCGTCGCCGTACGTCATGCAGAAGCAGCTGTCGTCCCAGAACGCGTTCACGTACGAATTCCCGTAGTGGACACGGGAGTAGGCGCCGACGCCGTTGTTCTTGATGCCGGTGCGGCCGAACGTGTTCTTGTAGAAGTCCCAGGTCTCCGCCGCGCCGTAGTGCGCGTCGGCGCCGGCCGTCGCCGCGTTCGACGTGGTGCTGTTGCCCCAGGTGTTGGTGGTCTGCGAGAACAGGGTGCCGGTGCCGGACGTCCCGTGGTTCAGGTTGTACGTCTTGTGGCCGCCGCGGTCGCCGTCGGTCAGGGTGTAGTTCGAGCCCGACTGGGTCGTCGTCAGCGGGACCGAGCCGCTGTACTGGGTGTTGCCGGTGCCGGTGGCGTTCTCGATGCCCTGGTACTCGTACAGCTTCTTGCCGGTGGCCGCGTCGGTGATGACGTGCAGCTGGTTCGGGGTGCCGTCGTCCTGGAAGCCGCCGACGACCGTCTCGTAGGCGAGGACGGGCTTGCCGCTCGCGGCCCAGATCACCTTGCGGGCCGAGTCGGCGGCCGACTTGGTGGAGCCGAGGGCCTTGGCGCGGGAGACGGCCTGCTTCTCGGCGGTGGCGGTCGTGACGTCCGGGGTGAGGTCGGCGACCGCGATGGTGGCGTTCGTCGCCTTGATGACGCGCTCGGTGGCGCCGGACTTGGCGGTGTCGACGACCAGGTCGCCGCCGAGGACCGGGAGTCCGCCGTAGGTGCGCTCGTAGCGGGTGTGGACCGTGCCGTCGGCGTCCTTGATGACGTCACGGACGACGAGCGCCTCCTTGGCGCCGAGGCCGATGTCCTTGGCCGTCGAGGTCCGCGCCGACGAGGCGTCGCGGAGCAGCTCGGCGCGCTGCGAGGGGGAGAGGGAGACTGCGGTGTGTGCCGGATTCCCCTTGCTGGCAAGGGGTTTGGCCGGAGCGGCGGAGGAGGTCGCGCCGGCCTGGACGGCCGCCGCGAGCAGAGCGGTGACGCCGGCTACGGCGACTATGTGGGAGGTGCGTCTGCGCGAGGAATTGCTTCTCAACACTGACTCCTTCAGGACGGTCGCGGATCACGCGACCAGGGGAGATCACAGGGATCACAGTGATCACTGGTGTGAAGCTGTGGGGTTGCTGTGAAGCGCCAGTGGGAAGAGTGGCACCAGTCCGCGCTTTCTGTCAGGAGCGCGTCAGGATGTTGGCCGGAATTCGTTCGTTGTCCGGATGTTCATGTTCGCTATACGGACCCCTTCCGGTCATGTGGCCGTCGGCGGCTCCCCGTGCCACGAATGCCACAGCGCCGCGTACGCCCCGCCCGCCGCCACCAGCTCCTCGTGCGGGCCGAGTTCGGTCAGCAGGCCGTTCTCCATCACCGCGACCCGGTCCGCGTCGTGGGCGGTGTGCAGGCGGTGGGCGATGGCGATGACGGTGCGGCCCTCCAGTACGGCGGCCAGGGCGCGCTCGGTGTGGCGGGCGGTGGCCGGATCCAGCAGGGCCGTCGCCTCGTCCAGGATCAGCGTGTGCGGGTCGGCCAACACGACCCGGGCCAGGGCGAGTTGCTGGGCCTGTGAGCCGTCCGTGACCGAACCGCGCGGGCCGAGGCGGGTGTTGAGCCCGTCCGGCAGGTCCCGGACCCACTCCTCGGCACCCACCGCCGTCAGCGCCGCCCACAACTCCTCGTCCGTGGCGGCAGGTTCGGCGATCAGGAGGTTGTCGCGCACCGAGCCCAGGAACACGTGGTGCTCCTGGGTGACCAGCACGACCTGGCGGCGCAGCGTCTCCGGCGAGAGGCCGTGGACCGGCACCCCGCCCACCGTCACCGTGCCCTCGGTCGGCGCGTCCACGCCCGCCAGCAGCCGGCTCAGCGTGGTCTTCCCGGCGCCCGACGGGCCGACCACCGCGAGCCGTTCACCCGGCCGTACGGTCAGGTCGACGCCGTGCAGCACCTCGCCGCCGCGCTCGTAGGCGTACCGCACGCCCGTCACGTCGATGCGGTCGTCCGCCGGGGCCGGGGCGTCGTCGTCGCCCTCCGCGCGGGGCGCCCGGGCCAGCCCCTCCACGCGGGCGAACGAGGCGCCGCTGCTCTGGAGTTGCTCGATCCGCATCAGGATCTGGTCCAGCGGCTCGGTGAACTGGCGCAGATACAGCGCCGCCGCCACCACCGCGCCCAGGCCCACCTCCCCGCGCCCGTGCAGCCACCCGCCGACGAACAGCACGCCCGCCACCGGGATCGTGTACGACACCTCGACCGCCGGGAAGAACACCGTCCGCAGGAACAGCGTGTACAGGCGACTCCGTAGCGCCGTCCGCAGGGTGTCGCGGCTCGCGGTGACCCGTCGCTCCTGGAGTCGGAACGCCTCCACCGTGCGCGCCCCGGCCACGGTCGCCGTGAGGATCTCGGCGACCTCCGAATTGGCCGCGCCCTCCGCGAGATAGCCGTCCCGGGCCCGGCGCAGATACCAGCGCAGCGCGAACCAGACCGGCGTCAGCCCCAGCACCCCGAACAGCCCGAGCAGCGGGTCGAGCGCGAACACCGCGCCCATCACGAACAGCGCCTGCACCGAGCAGACCAGCAGTTCGGGTCCGACGTCCCGCAGGGTCGTGCCCACGATCGCCACGTCCGCCGTGCCGCGCGCGGTCAGGTCACCCGTCCCGGCCCGCTCCACCACCGACGCGGGCAGCGCCAGCGCCCGGTCGACGAAGTCCTCCCGGACCCGCGCCAGCGTGCGCTCACCGAACCGGTGCCCCACGTACCGCGCCCACCGCGCCAGCAGCAACTGGGCCAGCGCACACGCCACGATGACGAGCGCCAGCCGGTCCACGACCCCCACCCCGGCGCCTGCCCGCACGTCGTCCACGATCCGCCCGAGCAGCCACGGCCCGGCGAGCCCGGCCCCGGCGGCCAGCGCGTTCACCACCAGCACGACGGCGAACGCCCGCCGGTCCGCCCGCACGAGCCGCAGCGCTGCCCGCCGTACGTCCGCCCGTTCCGCGACGGGCAGTTGACCCTTGGCCAGTGAGGACCGCGTCCCCTTCGCCAACGAGGACCGCGTCACCGTACGACCTCTTCCTCTTCCGCGTCTTCCGTGTCCCGGGCCACCAGCGCGCGGTAGCCGGGCTCCTCGGCCAGCAGCCGGCGGTGGCCGCCGCTGGCCGCGACCTTGCCGTCGACCAGGTAGTGCACGGTGTCGGCGTGGTCGAGGACCAGCGGGGACGTCGTGGTCACCATCGTCGTACGGCCCGCGCGCTCCGCGTGCAGCCGTAGCGCGACCGCCGCCTCCGTGTGCGCGTCGAGGGCCGAGGTCGGCTCCACCGCGAGCAGCACCTCCGGCTCGGCGAGCAACGCCCTTACCAGGCGCACCCGTTGACGCTGTCCCCCGGAGAGGCTGCGCCCCTGCGCGGCCACCGCCGAGTCCAGGCCCTCCGGCAGCCCCTGCACGATGTCGTCGGCGGCGGACGCGCGCACGGCCTTCGCCACCGCCTCCGCCGACCGCTCGTGGCGCCCGGACACGACCTCCGTCAGCGGTCCCGCGAACAGGTCGGCCTCGTTGTCGGCGACCAGGATCCGCGCCCGCACCTGGTCCAGCGGAATCCCGTCGAGCCGCACCCCGCCCCAGGTCGCCACGGACGGCGCGTACCGTCCGAGCCGGTCCACCACGGCCAGCGCGTCGGCGGGCCGCGCCCCGACCAGCGCGGTCAGCCGCCCCGGCAGCACCCGCACCCCCGAGTCGGGATCGTGCAGGACGGCCGGCCCGGCGGGAGCGTCCAACTCCCCGTGGTCCGGCACGGGTTCGAGCCGCAGCAGCGCTACGACCCGCCGCGCGGACACCACGCCCCGGCTCAACTCGTAGACCATCTGCACGAAGAAGGCCACCGGGCCGATCAGCACCGCGACATAGCCATACACGGCGACCAACTCGCCGATGCTGAGCTGCCCTTGGGCCGCCAGCCGGGCCGCGAGCCAGGTCACCACGGCGAGGAACAGCGTCGGCAGCCCGACCCCGATCGCCTGCACCCAGCTCGCCACCGCGCCCACCCGGTAACCCTGCGCGCGCAACCGCTGCGAGTCACTGCGGAACGCGTCCGCGAACAGCCCTTTGCCGCCAAGGCCGTTGAGGACACGCAGGCCGCCCGCGAGGTCACCGATGCGCGCGGTGAGCACGCTCTGCCGCTCCCGGTACTCCGTCTCCACGCTCTGCAGCCGCAGCGTCAACGGCCCAGCGAGCAACGCGATCACCGGCACACCCAGCAGCACTACGGCGGCCAGCGGCGCCGAGATCGACAGCAGCACGCCCGCGACCACGCCGTAGACGACGAGGGCGCCGAAGCCGGGGCCGACGACGGTGAGGGACTGGGCGATCGTCCACACGTCGCCGACGCCGGTGGTGATCACCTCACCGGCCTGCGCCCGGCGGGAGAGCACGGCGCCGAGCCGGACCGTCTGGCCGACGATCAGCTTCACCGTACGGAAGTTGGCGTCGATCCGGACCCGGGTCATCGTGCGGTGCCGCATGATGCTCAGCCACGAGTTGACGGCCCCGACCACGAACAGCGCCCCGGTCCACCAGGCCAGCGCGCCCATGTCCCCCGGCACCAGCCCGTCGTCAACCGCTCGGGACATCAGATACGGCGCCGCCGCCATCAGCACCATCCACACACTCGACAGCAGCGCCCCGGACACCGCCCGCCCCGGCTGCCGCCACACCAGCCACCACAGAAACCGCCAGCCGCCCCGGCAGTCGGGCGTCCCGGGATCCTCGTACGCGTCGATCATGTGCCTCCTTGCTCGGGCTGCCGGGCGCGCGCAGCCGTGAGCGATCCGGGGGTGGTTGGAGGCAACGAAGATTACCGAGCGTGAGCGCGGTTGCCCATCGAATATCGCGGGCCCGCAGGCCAAGGGGCCGGCACGCGGGGAGGCGTGGTTCTCCTGGGACCCGTTACTTGCTCTGCAACTTCCCCAGGGGGGCGGGGTCTTGGTCCAGTGCGGCGGCTGCCGCCTTCCAGCCGGTGTCCTCGGGGTGGAGGGCGCTGTGCAGGAACGCCGTGGTGAGGTGTTGGAGCAGGGCGACGCGGGCGGGGCTCTCGTCCGTCGTCTCGGCTGCCTCGTAGCCGGGGATGCCGCCCAGCGAGTGCTCCGCGCCGAAGAGGGTGAGCAGGGTCTTGTCGCCGGGGCTGTAGGTGTACGGGTCGGTGAACCAGTCCGGGCCGCGGGTGGAGAGCCGGGACTGGTCGTGGTCTCCGGCGACGATCAGCGCCGGTGCGGTCATCGTGGTGAACGACGGCCTCATGAAGGGGAGTTGCTCGGCGGCGAACGGGGTCAGGTCGTCGCCCAGGCCGGTCAGGGCGAGCAGCACGCCCGCCTTCACGCGGGGGTCGGACAGGTCCTCGCCGGGGACGCCGTCGGGGTCGAGGACGCGGGCGCCCAGCAGCGTGCTCGCCGTCTGGGCGCCCCAGGAGTGGCCGGCCACGGCGATGCGGTCGTGGTCGAGGCGTCCCGCGAGGCCCGGCACGGAGGCTTCCAGGACGTCGAGTTCGTCCAGTACGCGCTTGAGGTCCTCGATGCGGATGCGCCAGATCTCCGGGAAGCGGGGGTCCTCGTGCGGGATGCCGAGCGTCCTGGAGTCGAGGTGGGTGGGCTGGACGACCACGAAGCCGTGCGCGGCCCAGTGGTCCGCCAGCGGGGCGTAGCCGTCCATCGACCAGCCGAAGCCGTGCGAGAAGACGACGACGGGCAGACCGTCGCCGGTCACGGGCGCGGAGACGCGGACCTGGAGGTCCTCACCACGGCCCGGGGCGGGCAGGACGACCGGCTTCACGGACACGATCGCGGGGTTCGGGTCGGACATGGCTGTGCTTCCGTTCTCTTTGTTGTCCGGTTGTTGTCCGGTGGGCCTCAGCGGCGGCGCAGGGCCGGGTCGAGGAGTGCGGGCGGGGTGTCGTTCTTCTCGTGGGCGGCGAGGTCGGTGCCGGGGGCGACGATCGTGTCGATCGCGTCGAGTACGTCGGCGGAGAGCACGGTGTCCGCGGCGGCTAGCTGGCTGTGCAGGTGGTCCAGGGTCCGGGGGCCGATCAGCGCGCTGGTCACGGCGGGGTGCGCGGTCACGAAACCGAGCGCGAGCTGGATCATCGTGAGCCCGGCCTCGTCGGCGACCTTGGCCAGCTGCTCGACGGCGTCCAGCTTGGCGCGGTTGGCGGGGACGGTGGTGTCGTAGCGCTGCGGCATGAACGTGGAGCGGCTGGTGGTGATGGACCGGCCCTCGCGGATCGCGCCGGACAGCCAGCCCGAGGCGAGCGGGCTCCAGGCCAGGACGCCGAGGCCGTACTCCTCGGTCACCGGCAGTACGTGGGTCTCGATCCCGCGCTGGAGGATCGAGTAGCTGGGCTGCTCGGTGACGTAACGGCCCAGGTGGTTCTCGCGGGCGGCCCACTGTGCCTGGACGATGCGGTACGCGGGGAAGGTCGAGGAGCCGAAGTAGCGGATCTTTCCGGCGCGTTGGAGGTCGGTCAGCGCGGAGAGGGTCTCCTCGTCGCCGGTGCGGGGGTCCCAGCGGTGGATCTGGTAGAGGTCGACATGGTCGACGCCGAGCCTGCGCAGGCTGTTGTCCAGCTCGGTGACCAGCCAGCGGCGCGAGGTTCCCTGATGGTTGCGCTCCTCGCCCATCGGCAGGCTCGCCTTCGTGGCCAGCACGATGTCGTCGCGGCGGCCGGCGATCGCCTTGCCGAGCAGCTCCTCGGACTCGCCGCCGCTGTACGCGTCCGCGGTGTCGATGAGATTGACCCCGCCCGCGAGAGCGGCGTCGACGATCGCGGTGACGTCCTCCTGGGTGGTCCGCCCGATCCTGCCGAAGTTCATGGCGCCGAGCGCGAGGGTGCTGACTTGTACGCCGGTGCGGCCGAGGGTGCGGTATTGCATGACTGCGTCCTCCATGATGGGTAAGCGGAACGTTGTTCCGGTAACGATACGGAACGGGGTTCCGGTTCGCAAGCGGGGAGGGGTGGGGTGGGGTGCGGGGAGATGAGGGGAGGTGAGGGGAGAGGGGTGGAGGGGGGTGGCGCGCGGCGGCACAGGGGTGCGGGGTGCTGTGAATGGCGGCGACGAGGGGTGGGGTGTGCGGACCTGGCCGGGGGAGTGGGTGCTCGGTGCGGGGAAGAGCCCCGCTGTACGTGGCCGTCGTGGCCGTCGCGGGCTTCGGGACGTCAGAGGTGGAGACGCCGGTGCGTAGCTGCGCGGCTGAGGTGGGTGTCGGCCAGGGGGGGCGATCCGCCGCCGCTTCCCGACCCGCGCGGACCTCGGCGTCGCCGTCCATAGGCGCCCGGTCGACGCCCGTGCCGAGGCCGGAACGGTCCCGCCGGTGTTCGGTCCGACACCGCCCGCCGCGCTCGGGCAGCGGAACGCCCTCGCCGTCCGGCCGCCTGGTCACCCGGCACGGACTCGCGACCGGGCCGGGGACGCGGAAAGCGGGGACCGGCAACACGGGTTTCGGCTACGCGGGTTTCGACCGCGACGCGCGCCGCGCGATCGAAACCCTCATCGCGGGACCATGCGCGCCGCAGTGCTACACGTGCCGCAGTGCTACACGTGCCGCAGTGCTACACGTGCCGCAGTGCTACACGTGCCGCGGGATTACACGTGCCGCTGTGCTGCACGCGCCGCTGTGCTGCACGCGCCGCTGTGCTACACGCGGCGCGGGACCACACGCGCCGCTGTGCTACACGCGGCGCGGGACCACACGCGGCGCGGGACCACACGCGGCGCGGGACCACACGCGGCGCGGGACCACACGCGGCGCGGGACCACACGCGGCGCGGGACCACACGCGCCGCAGGCCCCCGCCCTCACGCCCCCGCCCTCACGCCACGCTCTCCCGCCAAGCCCGGTGCAGGTCCGCGAACCGCCCCGTCCCCGCGATCAGTTCGGCCGGGGTGCCGTCCTCGACGACCCGGCCGTGTTCCATGACCAGGACCCGGTCCGCGATCTCGACCGTGGACAGCCGGTGCGCGATCACGACCGCCGTACGGCCGCGCAGGACCGTCGACATGGCGCGCTGTACGGCCTGTTCGCCCGGGATGTCGAGGGAGCTGGTCGCCTCGTCGAGGATGAGGACGGCGGGGTCGGCGAGCAACGCCCGTGCGAACGCGACGAGTTGGCGCTGACCTGCCGAGATACGGCCACCCCGCTTGCGTACGTCCGTGTCGTAGCCGTCGGGCAGCGCGCTGATGAAGTCGTGCGCGCCGATCGCCTTCGCGGCCCGCTCGATCTCCTCACGCGGTGCGTCCGGGCGGCCGATCGCGATGTTCTCGGCGACCGTGCCGGAGAACAGGAATGCCTCCTGCGTCACCATCACCACCCCGCGCCGCAGTTCGGGCACGGACAGCTCGCGCAGGTCGACGCCGTCGAGCAACACCCGCCCGTCCGAAGGGTCGTAGAACCGGGCCAGCAGCTTGGCCAGGGTGGACTTGCCCGCGCCGGTGGAGCCGACGACGGCGACGGTCTGGCCGGCGGGGAGGGTGAGGTCGAAGACGGGCAGCACCTCGCCGCCGGTGCGGTAGGCGAAGCGGACGCCGTCGAAGACGACCTCGCGGCCGGGCTGGTCCGACTCAAGTGCCGGGAGCTGGACGGGGGTTGAGGATTCGGGGACGGACGGGGTCTGGGCCAGCAGGCCCGCGATCTTCTCCAGGGAAGCCGCGGCCGACTGGTACGAGTTGAGGAACATGCCGAGGCGGTCGATGGGGTCGTAGAGCCGCCGTAGGTACAGCACCGCGGCGGCCAGTACGCCCAACTCCAGTGAGCCGTCCGCGACCCGGGTCGCGCCCCAGAGGACGATCACCGCGACGGCCGTGTTGGCGACCAGGCGGGAGCCGGTGACGTAGCGGGCCATCTCCAACAGGGCGTCGCCGTTGGAGCGTTCGTGCTGTTGGTTGAGGACCTGGAAGTCGGCGTCGTTCACGGCCTCGCGGCGGAACGCGCGGACCGGGCGGATGCCGTTCATCGTCTCGACGAACTTCACGATCACGCGCGCGATCGCGGTGGACCGGATCGCGTACACCCGTACCGCGCGCCGCTGGTAGACCCGCACCAGCAGGTACAACGGCACGAAGGACGCCACCGCGACCGCGCCGAGGCCCAGGTCGAGCCAGAGCAGCATCGCCGAGATGTACACGAACGACAGGATGACCGTGATCAGTTCCTGGAGCCCCTCGCTGAGCAGTTCGCGCAGGGCCTCGATGTCCGTCGTCGAACGGGAGATGAGCCGGCCGGACGTGTACCGCTCGTGGAAGTCGATGCTGAGCGCCTGCGCGTGCCGGAAGATACGGCCGCGCAGATCCAGCAGCACGTCCTGGTTGACGCGGGCGGAGGCGCCGATGAACGCGTACTGGAGTCCGCCGGAGATCAGCGCGCAGAACAGGTAGCCCGCTCCTACGGCGATCAGCGGGCCGTGGTCGTCATTCCGGAACGCCGGTACCGCGCGGTCGATGGCGTACGCCACGAGGAGCGGGCCCACCTGCACGGCCGCCTGCTGGAGCAGGAGGAGGAGGGTCGTGAGGGTGACGCGTGCCTTCATCGGGGCGAGCAGGGAACGCAGGAGGGTGGCGGTCGCGCCTGGGGGAGTGGGCAGGGTGTCGCGATCGAAGAGGTCGGCTGCGGCGGGCTGGTGCGGGGGTGACGGCGTGGGCTCGGGGTTGTCGTCGCCGGTGGTGGGGGTGGAGGTGGTGGCCGCGGTCATCGTTCGTCCCCCTGGTGCTCGGCGCCCGACATCAGGTACGCGTACTCCGCGTTCGTCCGCAGGAGTTCCTGGTGGGTGCCGACCGCCGTGATGCGGCCGTCGGACAGCAGGGCCACGCGGTCGGCGAGGAGGACCGTGGACGGGCGGTGGGCCACGATCAACGCCGTTGTGTCGGCCAGGACTTGGCGGAGGGCTGCCTCAACGGCCGCCTCCGTGTGGACGTCCAGCGCGGAGAGCGGGTCGTCGAGGACCAGGAAGCGGGGTTCGCCCACCACCGCCCTTGCCAGGGCGAGGCGTTGGCGTTGGCCGCCGGAGAGGCTCAGGCCCTGTTCGCCTACCTGGGTGTCCGTGCCCTGGGGCAACGCGTGCACGAAGTCCGCCTGCGCGACGGCCAGCGCTCGCTCCAACTCGGGTTCCCCTGCGGCCCTTTCGGCTCCCATGAGTACGTTCTCCCCGACGCTGGCCGAGAACAACGTCGGTTCCTCGAAAGCCACCGCGACGATTGCGCGCAGCGTTTCCCGGGGCATGGCGGTGATGTCCTCGCCGTCCAGTGTGATCTGGCCGGAGGTCACCTCGTGGAGGCGGGGGACGAGCGCCGTCAATGTGGTCTTGCCGGTGCCTGTGGCGCCTACCAGGGCCATGGATTCGCCGGGTCTGATGTGCAGGCTGATGTTGTCGAGGGTGGGTGGGGAATCGGGCGGGGCGTCTGGGTAGCGGAAGGAGACTGAGGAGAAGCGGATGCCGTCGTTGTCGGGTGCGGGTCGGTGGGGGCTGGGCGCGTCCCCTGAGGGCGCTTCCTCCTCCTGGGTCTCATCCATCACCTCGAAGAACCGCTCCGTCGCCGTCGCCGCCTCCTGGCTCATCGCCAGCAGGAAGCCGATCGACTCCACCGGCCAGCGCAGCGCGAGTGCCGTGGACAGGAACGCCACCAGCGTGCCCGCCGACAGACCCCCGTCCGCGACCTGCACCGTCCCCACCACCAGCGCTGCCCCCAGCGCCAGTTCGGGCAGGGTCACGATGACGCCCCAGATCGTGGCGAGGAGCCGGGCCTTGTGGAGTTCGGTGCCGCGCAGGGTGCGGGAGAGGTCGCGGAAGGCTCGGGCCTGGGTGCGGTGGCGGCCGAAGCCCTTGATGATGCGGATGCCGAGGACGCTCTCCTCGACGACCGTCGTCAGGTCGCCGACCTGGTCCTGGGCGCGGCGGGCCACGTGCGCGTAGCGCTGCTCGAAGATCACGCACGTGATGATCACCGGTAGGGCGGGCCCGAGGATCACCAGCCCGAGTGTCCAGTCCTGGAGCAGCATGATGATCACGCCCACCAGGATCGTCACGGCGTTGACCAGCAGGAACGTCAGGGGGAAGGCGAGGAACATCCGGAGCAGCATCAGGTCGGTCGTGCCCCGGGAGAGGAGCTGGCCCGACGGCCATCTGTCGTGGAAGGACACCGGCAGGCGTTGCAGATGCCGGTACAGGTCCGCCCGCATCTCCGCCTCGACGTGCGACAGCGGCCTTGCGACCAGCCATCGCCGCAGCCCGAACAGGACCGCCTCCGCGATCCCGAGCAGCAGCAGATACAGCGCCCCGAGCCACACGCCCGCCGTGTCCCGGTCGGCGACCGGCCCGTCCACCATCCACTTCAGGACGAGCGGGAACACCAGCCCCGTACAGGACGCGACGACGGCGACCCCGGCCGCGGCGAACAGCCGTACCCGCACGGGGCGGACGTACGGCCACAGCCGCGCGAGCGTACGGACGGCGGACCGGTCGGAGTGGTCCTCGGCGGAGGCGGGTGTCGTGGTCATCACGGGCGAGCCTACGGACCACCACTGACAGTGCCCACCGAGTTTTGGCCGGACCCGGATCGGCCGTTGGTCCTACGACCTGGGTGTTCGAAGGGGCGTAGGGGGGTCGTAGCGGCACATCAAGGGGAGTCGTAGTCGCGCATCAACCGATCGGTTGATGTCCCTTCGAGCGCGATGGCCGATGTGCCGGGCCCGGCTCCGGCGGGACCCTCGGTACATGTCAGCCACTCCTGTCATCGAAGTCACCGCACTACGGAAGTCCTACGGCGGCCGGGCCGTCGTGGACGGGGTCTCGTTCGCCGTCGAGGAGGGCGAGATCTTCGGGATCCTCGGCCCGAACGGCGCCGGCAAGACCACCACTGTCGAGTGCGTCGAGGGCCTGCGGGTCCCGGACGCGGGCCGGGTCCGCGTCACCGGACTCGACCCCGTCGCCGACCACGAAGAGGTCGCCCGGGTCCTCGGCGCCCAGCTCCAGGAGAGCGAGCTCCAGGCCAAGCTCACCGTCCGTGAGGCGCTGGAGCTGTACGCGTCCTTCTATCCGCACCCCGCCGACTGGCAGCCGCTGGCCGAACGCCTGGGCCTGACCGCGAAGTTGACCACCCGGTTCGCGAAATTGTCCGGCGGGCAGAAGCAGCGCCTGTTCATCGCGCTCGCGCTCATCGGCAACCCTCGCGTCGTCGTCCTCGACGAACTCACCACCGGGCTCGACCCGCGCGCCCGCCGCGACACCTGGCAGCTGATCGAGGACGTGCGGGCGAGCGGGGTCACCGTGCTGCTCGTCACGCACTTCATGGAGGAGGCGCAGCGGCTGTGCGACCGGATCGCCGTGATCGACAAGGGCCGGGTGGCCGCCCTGGACACCCCGGACGGGCTGATCCGGCGCTCGGCGGGCTCCACCGTCATCAGTTTCACGCCCTCCGCGGCGCTGGACGACGGTGACCTGAACGCGCTCCCCGCGCTCACGTCCGTGACGCGCAAGGACGGCCGGATCACGCTCTCCGGCTCCGACGAGACCGTCAACGCCGTCATCACCCTGCTCGCCCGCAACCACATCACCGCCCACCAACTCCGCGTGTCCGACGCCACGTTGGACGACGCGTTCCTGGACCTGACGGAGGTCTCCGCATGAACACCGCAGTCCTGCGCACCGAGTTGAAGCTCTTCCGCCGTGAACCGGGCGCCCTCTTCTGGATCCTGCTGTTCCCCACCCTGCTGCTGGTGATCCTCGGCTCCATCCCGGGCTTCCGCACCCACCAGGCCGACCTCGGCGGCCTGCGCACGGTCGACGTGTACGTCCCGGTCGCCGTCCTGCTCGGCATGATCGTCGGCGCGCTCCAGTCGATGCCGCAGAACATCACCGGCTACCGCGAACGCGGCATCCTCCGCCGCATGTCCACCACCCCGGTCCGGCCCACCGCCCTGCTCGCCGCCCAGATGGTGGTCTACGGCACGGCTGCCCTGGCCTCCGCCCTGTGCGCCCTGATCGTCGGCCGGCTCGCCTTCGACGTACGCCTGCCGGAGCAGCCCGGCGGCTATCTCCTCGCCCTGCTCCTCGCGATCCTGGCCGCCCTCGCGCTGGGCTCCGTGGTCTCCGCGCTGTCCCGGACGACGAAGATCGCCGGTGCGATCGGGTCGGCGGTGTTCTTCCCGATGATGTTCTGCGCGGGCGTGTGGATCCCGGTGAACTCCATGCCGGACGTCATGGCGCGCATCGTCGGCTACACCCCGTTCGGCGCCGCCGCCGAGGCCCTGAACCGGGCGGCGGCCGGGAACTGGCCGGGCTGGGCACACCTGGGTGTCCTGGTGGCCTGGACCGTCCTGCTCACGGCGGGCGCGTCCCGCTGGTTCCGCTGGGAGTAGGGGAGACGGCCGTGCAGACTGGGGAGATGACCACCAGGGACCGCCAGATCGACCGGCGCTGGGAGCAGCTGCACACATGGGGGCCGTACGCGCTGCTCGGTGTCAGTGTCCTCCTCGCGCTCGCCTCCTCCGGTCTGTTCGACTACTCCGCCGCCCAGTGGTGGACCGGCTGGTCCCTGGCCGGCGCCGCGCTCGTCCTCCAGCTGTGGTGGCACGGCACCCGCTCCCGCCGTCCCGGCCGCGGCCGGACCCCGTCGCGGGCCGGGACGGCGTACTACGTCGTCCGCTGGGCCATCGCCTTCGTCCTCACCTGGATCGACCCGTTCTTCGCGTTCTACGCCGCCTCCGGTTTCATGGACGCCGACGAACTGATCCCGGGTACGGTGGCGCAGCGGGTCGGGCTGTTCGCGAGCGCGGTCACCGTGGCCGGAGCGCAGGCGGGCGGGCTGCCGTTCGGGAGCGGGCTCCAATGGGTCCTCTTCGCGGCGCTCGTGGCCGCCAACTCCGGTCTGCAGATGGCGATCGCGCATCTCACCGAGCAGGAGTCACTGCGCTCCCGCGAGCGCAACGAGACCATCACCGAACTCGAACGCACCAACACCGCCCTGCAACAGGCCCTCGACGAGAACGCCGCCCTGCACGCCCAACTCCTCGTCCAGGCAAGGGAAGCAGGGGTCGCGGACGAGCGGCGCAGGCTCGCCGCCGAGATCCACGACACCATCGCCCAGGGCCTGACCGGCATCATCGCCCAGCTCCAAGTCGTAGCGAACGCCCCCGACTTGACGACCGCCCGCACCCACCTCGAACGCGCCTCCACCCTCGCCCGGCACAGCCTCGGCGAGGCCCGCCGCTCCGTGCAGAACCTCGCGCCCATCGCCCTGGAGAACGACGGACTGCCCGAGGCCCTGAAGAACACGGTCGCGGAGTGGGGTGAACGCACCGCCGTCCGCGCCGAGTTCACCGTCACCGGCATCACCGAGCAGCTCCACGACGAGATCTCGGCGACCCTGCTGCGCATCGCCCAGGAGGCCCTGTCGAACGCGGCCCGGCACGCCCGCGCCACCCGCGTCGGCGTGACCCTCTCCTTCCTGGGCGACGAGGTCATCCTCGACATCCGCGACGACGGCCGGGGCTTCGACCCGCTGGCCCTCCCCGAACGCACCCGCACCGGCGGCTTCGGCCTCGACGGCATGCGCGCCCGCGCCGAACGCGTCGCGGGCTCCCTCACGATCGAGGCAGAGCCCGGTCACGGCACGGCCCTCTCGGCTCGCGTACCGTTGGTCCGCCATGAGTGACGAGTTGCTGATCTCCCTGTTGATCGTCGACGACCATCCCGTCGTACGGGACGGTCTGCGCGGCATGTTCGAGTCCGCGCCCGGATTCCGCGTCCTGGGCGAGGCGTCCAACGGCGTAGAGGCCGTGGAGCGGGCCGCCGACCTCGACCCCGACGTCATCCTGATGGACCTGCGGATGCCGGGCGGCGCGGGCGTCGACGCCATCCGCGAACTGACCCGCCGCGCCGCCCGCGCGAAGGTGCTCGTCCTGACGACGTACGACACCGACTCCGACACCCTCCCCGCGATCGAGGCGGGCGCGACGGGCTATCTGCTGAAGGACGCCCCGCGCGACGAACTCTTCACCGCGGTCCGCGCGGCGGCGGAGGGCCGCACGGTCCTCTCACCCGCCGTCGCCTCCCGCCTGGTGTCCGCGGTCCGCAGCCCCCAGTCCCCGGGCAACGAACCGCTCTCCGCCCGCGAACGCGAGGTCCTGGCCCTGGTCGCCAAGGGCACCTCGAACCGCGAGATCGCCCGCGAACTCTTCATCAGCGAGGCGACCGTGAAGACCCATCTCACCCACCTGTACGGCAAGTTGGGCGTCAAGGACCGCGCGGCGGCCGTCGCGGTGGCGTACGACCGGGGGATTCTCGGCTAGGGCGAGTACTGGCTCGGGTAGGGGAGGAGACCGGAGGCGATCCGTTCCCAGGCCGCCTTCAGCTCGGCGAGCAACTCCGGCTTGTCGGGGGCGAGATCGGCCTGTTCACGCCTGCGAGGCCCTTGTGGGGAAGACGGCGGGCGGCGACGGAAAGCAATGGAAGCCGTGGGGGCGTGCCCTCCATGTGATCACCGGGCCCGCCCCAAGCCCAGCCATCCGCCCGGGAGTTCACGGACCTGAAACCTCACCCCGGCCGGAACCACGGCCGCCCTTCAGCTCACCACTTTCAGCAACAGCACCGCCCGCGCCGGCACCGTGATCGCCGCCCCTGCCCGATGCACCACCCCCGGCGCCTCCCCCTGCTCCTCCCGTGACGTGTCGACGACCACCTCGTACCGCTCCGCCCACGGCGGCCCCGGCAGCACGAAGCTCACCGGGCGGTGGCCCGCGTGCAGGACGGCGAGGAAGCTGTCGTCGACGATCGGGGCGCCGCGTTCGTCGCGGCCGGGGATGTCCCGGCCCGAGAGATACATGCCGAGGGTGGCGGCGGGCGCGTACCAGTCCCGTTCCGTCATCTCCGTGCCGCGCTCGGTGAACCAGGCCAAGTCCCTTATGCCGTCCGCCGAATGGGCCCGCCCGGAGAAGAACGCCCGGCGGCGCAGCACCGGGTGGCGGTGGCGCAGGTCGATCAGCCGGGCGGTGAGGTCGGTCAGCGCCGCCCAGCCGGGGTCCTCCCGCAGGCCCCAGTCCACCCAACTGATCTCGTTGTCCTGGCAGTAGGCGTTGTTGCTGCCCCGCTGCGTCCGCCCCAGCTCGTCACCCGCGACCAGCATCGGCACGCCCGTGGAGAGGAGGAGGGTGGTGAGGAGGTTCCTCAACTGCCGTCGCCGCAGCGCCTTTACGCGCTCGTCGTCGGTCTCGCCCTCGACCCCGCAGTTCCAGGAGCGGTTGTCGTCGGTCCCGTCCCGATTGCCCTCGCCGTTGGCCTCGTTGTGCTTGCGCTCGTACGACACCAGGTCGCGGAGGGTGTAACCGTCGTGCGCCGTAATGAAGTTGACCGAGGCGTAGGGGCGACGGCCGCCCCACGCGTACAGGTCGCTCGACCCCGACAGCCGGTACCCGAGGTCCCGTACGTCCGGCAGCGCGCCCCGCCAGAAGTCCCGGACGGCGTTGCGATAGCGGTCGTTCCACTCCGTCCACAGGGGCGGGAACGCGCCCACCTGGTAGCCGCCCGAGCCGACGTCCCACGGCTCGGCGATCAGCTTCACCCGTCGTAGCACCGGGTCCTGGGCGATCACCGCGAGGAACGGGGACAGCATGTCGACGTCGTGCATCGAGCGGGCCAGCGCCGCCGCGAGGTCGAAGCGGAAGCCGTCGACGCCCATCTCGGTGACCCAGTAGCGCAGGGAGTCGGTGATGAGCCGGAGCACGTGCGGCTGGACGACGTGCAGGGTGTTGCCGCAGCCGGTGTAGTCCGTGTAGCGGCGGGCGTCGCTCTGGAGGCGGTAGTAGCCGCGGTTGTCGATGCCCTTCAACGACAGCATCGGCCCCAACTCGCCTGCCTCGGCCGTGTGGTTGTAGACCACGTCGAGGATGACCTCGATCCCGGCCTCGTGCAGCGCCCGCACCATCCGCTTGAACTCGCCGACCTGCTGCCCGGCGGTGCCGGTCGCCGCGTACCCCGCGTGCGGGGCGAAGTAGCCGATGGAGTTGTAACCCCAGTAGTTCTTCAGCCCCCTGCGCAGCAGATGGTCCTCGTGCGCGAACTGGTGCACAGGGAGCAGCTCTACGGCCGTCACGCCCAGCTTCACCAGGTGCTCGATCGCCGCCGGGTGCGCCAACCCGGCGTAGGTGCCCCGGAGTTCCTCGGGTATCCCGGGGTGCAGTCTGGTGAAGCCGCCGACGTGGAGTTCGTAGATGACCGAGTCCGCCCACGGTGTCTTCGGGCGGCGGTCGTCCATCCACTCGTCGTCGGTGGTGTCGTCGTGGACGACGACGCCCTTCGGGACGTGGGGCGCGGAGTCGCGGTCGTCGCGCACGGTGTCCGCGACCTGCTGCTGCGGCCAGTCACGGACGTGCGCGTACACCTCGGGCGGCAGCCCGAACTCGCCGTCCACCGCGCGGGCGTAGGGGTCGAGGAGCAGCTTCGCCGGGTTCCAGCGGGCGCCGGTCCACGGGTCCCAGCGGCCGTGCACCCGGAAGCCGTAGCGCTGTCCGGGCAGCACGTCCGGCAGGAAGCCGTGCCAGATCTCGTGCGTCAGCTCGGTGAGGGGGACCCTGGCCTCTACGCCCTCCGCGTCGAAGAGGCACAGCTCGACCGCCTCCGCACCTCCCGCCCACAGCGCGAAGTTGGTGCCCGCCACCCCGTCCGGGCCGACCCGGTACCGGGCCCCCAGCGGCATCGGCGTCCCCGGCCACACGGGCACCGGCGGTCCCGTGTGCGAGGCGCCGTTCAGGACGGGCGCGGCGCGTGGCGACGGCACGGCCTCCACCACGCGCTCCATCGGCACGCCGTCGTCGACGCGCCCCTCCTGCACGGCCTCCTGCTCGGCTGCGCTCGACACCGTCCGGCCTCCTGCGGCTCATGGAACGACGAGGTGAAGACCGCGCGACGTCCCGGTCGCGAGTCCCTGTCCTGTCATCCTCCCCACTGTTCTGCCCAGAGCTTGGGTCGCACTCACGTTTCCCCGGAGCGTGCCCGCTCGTTGGGCACCCCGTGAGGCATGCACAAGGGCGCGCGAGGCGCGCGGGGGTCGCACTGGCCGCCGTACTGACATGGGCAGGACTGCTGGCCGGAGCCACCGGCTGTACTTCGGACGGCTCGGGCGGGGGCGGTATCGGCGAGATCTTCGGCAAGGCACCGTCGCCCGAGGATGTGATCCGGATCTCGCCCGAGGACGCCAGCAAGGGCGTCAAACCCGACCAGCGGCTCGTGGTCCGGGTGCCCAGCGGGCGGCTGGAGTCCGTGCAGGTGGTCAAGGCGCAGGACGCCCAGGACACCCCCGTACCCGGCCACATCTCCGACGACGGACTGCGCTGGGAACCCGAGGACGGGAAGCTCGCGCTGGCCGCCGAGTACACCGTCGACGCGGTCGCCCTCGACGGCGACGGCCACCGCTCCGCCCGGCACACCACGTTCACGACCTACGTCCCCGACGAACGGTTCATCGCCTACGTCACCCCGGAGAACCGCGCCACCGTCGGCACCGGGATGATCGTCTCCCTCGGCTTCAACCGGGAGATCGAGAACCGGGCCGCCGTCGAGCGCGCGATCCACGTCACCGCGAAACCGGCCGTCGAGATCCGCCCGCACTGGTTCGGCAACACCCGCCTCGACCTCCGCCCCGAGACCTACTGGAAACCCGGCACCCAGGTCACCGTCTCGCTGCGCCTGCGGGACGTGGAAGGGGCAAAGGGCGTCTACGGCCTCCAGTACAAGACGTTCTCCTTCACCGTCGGCCGCAGCCAGGTCTCCCTCGTCGACGCCGCCAAACACACCATGGAGGTGCGGCGCGACGGCGACCTGCTGGCCACCGTGCCGATCACGGCCGGCGCCCCCGGGAAGACCACGTACAACGGGAAAATGGTGGTCATGGAGATGCTGGAGGTGACCCGCATGAACAGCCGCACGGTCGGCTTCGGCGGCGAGTACGACATCCCCGACGTCCCGCACGCCATGAAACTCACCGACTCCGGCACCTTCCTGCACGGCAACTACTGGGCGCCGACCGCCCCCGGACGCGTCAACGTCAGCCACGGGTGCGTCGGGTTGAGGGACGTCAAGGGCGGCAGCTCGGACACCCCCGCCGGATGGTTCTTCGACCGCAGCATCGTCGGGGACGTCGTCGAGGTCGTGCACAGCAACGACAAACAGGTCGCTCCGGACAATGGCCTCGGCGGGTGGAACATGGGTTGGAAGGAGTGGAAGGCGGGCAGTGCGCTGAGGTGACCCGGGAAGGGGCCGGGGCCCTGTGTCAGGCGGCAGTTGAAGTTGCGACCGAACGGTGACAATCGCCTGACATGAAGCTCAAAACCAGGCGGTTAATATGCGCGGACGTGCACGTCAGATGCGCGAAGGGGTGCGGGCCTGACCGGGCCCGGCGAGGGGAGAAAGTCTTGAACGTGCGACCGATATCGGGGGCGTCGGTTGACGCGCGCGGCCGGAGAAACAAGGGACTGCTGGCGCTGATCCTCGGCGTGCTGCTGCTCGCCGTGACCGCGTGCGGAGGCGGCGGCGGTTCCAACTCCGGGTCCGGCTCGGGCGACAGCAAGGCCAAGGGGTCGGACACGGCCGAGACCAAGCAGTCGCAGGCCGTCGTCACCATCGCCCCGAAGAACGGCTCGAAGTCCGTCGACACCAGCGGCGCCCTCAAGATCAGCGCCGCGAAGGGCAAGTTGACCGAGGTCGAGGTCAAGGACACCGACGGCACCAAGGTCTCCGGCGCGATCACCGGCGGCGGCGCGAGCTGGACGCCGGCGACGCACCTCTCGGCCTCCACCAAGTACAGCGTCCACGCGGTCGCCAAGGACTCCGACGGCCGGGTCGCCGCCGAGGACTCCAGCTTCACCACGCTGACCCCGAAGAACACCTTCATCGGCGACTTCACCCCGGAGGACGGCTCCACGGTCGGCGTCGGGATGCCGTTCTCGGTCAACTTCACCCGGGGCATCACGCACCCCGACGACGTGAAGAAGGCCATCACCATCACGACCGTGCCGGCCGTCGACGTCGAGGGCCACTGGTTCGGCAACGACCGCCTCGACTTCCGCCCCGAGAACTACTGGAAGTCCGGCACCAAGGTCACCGTCAAGCTCAACCTCGACGGCGTCGAGGGCCGCCCGGGTGTCTACGGCAAGCAGACCAAGACGGTCTCCTTCACCATCGGCCGCAACCAGGTCTCCGTGGTCGACGCCAAGAAGCACACCATGAAGGTCACCCAGGACGGCAAGACCGTCAGGACCATCCCGGTCACCACCGGCAAGCCCGGCTACGACACCTGGAACGGCCAGATGGTCATGAGCGAGAAGCTCGAAGTGACCCGGATGAACGGTGAAACGGTCGGCTACGGCGGCGAGTACGACATCAAGGACGTCCCGCACGCCATCCGCCTCACCAACTCCGGCACCTTCATCCACGGCAACTACTGGGGCGGCGGCGCCTTCGGCAACTACAACGCCAGCCACGGCTGCGTCGGCCTCCAGGACGTCAAGGGCGGCTACAGCAGCAGCGTTCCGGCCGCCTGGTTCTACAACCACTCGATGATCGGCGACGTGGTCGTCGTCAAGCGCTCCAACGACGAGACCGTGGCGCCGGACAACGGGCTCAACGGCTGGAACATGTCGTGGGCGAAGTGGAAGGCGTAAGCCGTACGGGAGTTGAGCTGGCCTGACCTGCGGGTCCGGTGCTGTGACACACGGCACCGGGCCCGTTGGCGTTAGCGCGCGTTAACCTGCCCCCATGACCGTGAATCTCGAAGTCGCCGAGGGCGTCGGCACCATCCGCCTCGACCGCCCGCCGATGAACGCGCTGGACGTCGCCACGCAGGACCGCCTCAAGGAACTCGCCGAGGAGGCCTCGCGTCGCGACGACGTACGGGCTGTAGTGGTCTACGGCGGGGAGAAGGTGTTCGCGGCGGGCGCGGACATCAAGGAGATGCAGCGGATGGACCATGCGGGGATGGTCGTGCGGTCGCGGGCGTTGCAGGAGTCGTTCACGGCGGTGGCCCGTATCCCGAAGCCGGTGGTGGCTGCGATCACGGGCTATGCGCTGGGTGGGGGTTGCGAGTTGGCGTTGTGCGCGGACTTCCGGATCGCGGCGGACAACGCGAAGTTGGGGCAGCCGGAGATTCTGCTGGGGTTGATTCCGGGGGCTGGTGGCACGCAGCGGCTGGCGCGGCTGATCGGTCCCTCGAAGGCGAAGGACCTGATCTTCACGGGTCGGATGGTCAAGGCCGATGAAGCGCTTGAACTGGGCCTGGTGGACCGGCTGGTGCCCGCCGCCGACGTCTACACCGAGGCGCATGCGTGGGCGGCGAGGCTCGCGCAGGGTCCGGCGATCGCGTTGCGTGCGGCTAAGGAAGCGATCGACACCGGGTTGGAGACGGACATCGAGACCGGGCTCGCCGTCGAACGGACTTGGTTCGCGGGGCTGTTCGCGACCGAGGACCGTGAGCGCGGGATGCGGAGCTTCGTCGAAGAGGGCCCCGGCAAGGCGAAGTTCCGCTGAACCGGACTGTCGAGCTCCGGTGAACCGGACCGTCAAATACCGCTCAACCACTTGCAATTGACGTGATGTCTCATATGGATCCCTCGGCGGGGCGGTTTATGGGAACCTTAAGGTGACCTTAAGCCTGCCTTGTCGAGGGAGCCTGTCGATTGCCTCCAACAGAGCCTTCACCGCAGGTCGGAGGGGCTGTGACAAGCCCTGAAATGCCATTGGCACATGCCAATCGGATGTCGCGGAACGGGGGCTTCCGGGGGGCGTATTCCTCCGGAACCGCCCCGGAGCCCGTTCGGGGCGGCCATGATGGACGCATGGCGGGGCTGGAAGGTATCGGACAGCCGCGGGGACAAGGCCGTGCGACCGCGGCGCGCTGGTCGCCTGCGGTCGAGGACGAGCGGGCGCTCAAGGCGATCGAGTTGTTCGGCAATCCGACGGAGGCGGAGGTTCCGCTGCCGTCCCGTCCGGAGTCCGCGGCGACGGCCCGCCGGCTTACCCAGATCGTCGTTCTGCGGCACTGGGGGCTCAGTCCGAAACTGACCGAGGACGCCGTCTTACTTGTCTCGGAGCTTGTCGGGAACGCCGTACGGCACACCGGTGCGCGGGTGTTCGGGCTGCGGATGAAGCGGCGGCGGGGGTGGATCCGGGTCGAGGTGCGTGATCCCTCGCGTGGGTTGCCGTGTCTGATGCCGGTTCAGGAGATGGATCTGAGCGGGCGGGGGTTGTTCCTCGTCGACAAACTCTCCGATCGGTGGGGGGTCGACTTGTTGCCGCGGGGCAAGACGACGTGGTTCGAGATGCGGGTGGCGGATCGCTGAGGGCGAAGCGTCTGGCTCTCTTCAAGTGGACGTTGGGCCGCCCGCTTCTTGGCCAGTGTCGGGCTTCCGCGCCCCGAGTAAAGGGCGCTCCCTGCGGTCGCGTCGCCTGCGGCGATTCCGCTTCGCTCCACCCTTGACTCGGTGCACTCCAGCCCGTTGGAGAAGCGAGCGGGCGGCCCCGAGGGATGGGTGGCCAGGTGGGGATCCCCGTGCCTGAACTGTGTTGTCGGCCGGTGCTGAGGAGCGCGCTCGCCTGTCGCCGGCACGCCGGGTCGGCTTAGCGGCCAACTCCGGGTGGTGGGTGGTGTGTTCGCCGTGTCTTGGGATGTCGTCGGGTCGGCTGATGGGTTGCGGCGGGAGCGGGAGGGCCTGAGGGGGTTCGGGAAGCTGGGTGTTTTTCTAACCGGTCAAGTGGTGGATAGCCGGTTAGTTTTGGGACAGCTTCCAGAGACCACCTGGGCCACCTGGGCCACCTGGGCCACCTGGCGGTGCCGGCGGCCTCGACGTAGTCACCGCCGGTACCCGCTCGGGCCCGATCGCCCCTCGATGCGCGGCGCTGTCCGTCAACACCCTTGCGTACTCAGGTGTTTGCAACAGGCCGGGGGTGATGTCGATCTCCCACAGTCGGATCTCAACCTCCCTCAGCCTGCGGATGTGGGCCCCGAAAGCGGCTTGCGGACTGCTGTCGGGCTGGAACTCCTTGATGTTGACCATGCCGCCCCCCAACCTTCCCTTCGCGACTGACTAGTTCGGTCCTGTCATGCAGCGGATCCGGTCCCTGGTCGAAGGCGCGAACGGACGTGCCGCCGGAAGGCTCCCCATACGGCAAGCCCCGGCCGCCGGGGATGCTCGCGTCCTTACGTCCATCGCGAACCGCGTGGCGTGGCGTGGCTGTGGTTGTAGCTGTAGCTGACGAGTCGTAGCCGGCTTCTCTCCGGTCCCGGCTCCCGCACGGAACCCTGGACGCGCCCAATGTCATCAAAGGGGTTAATCACCCCCTTTCTTACCTCGCGCCCCTTAAATGGTGCGGGTGACCACGACCGACCGCCGTACGGCACTGCGCGCAGGCGCCGGCCTAGTCGCCGGAGGCGCACTCGCCGCCGGCTGTGCCACGAACGCCCCCGCCACAACCGCCGCGCACACCCCCACCACGGCAAACGCGCCCGCAAAGGCAACCCCCCTCACCGCACCGACGCCCCGTGCCTTCCCCCACCAGCCCGCGCAGATCACCCACGGACCCCGCGACCGCCCCGACATCGCGCTCACCTTCCACGGGCAGGGCGACCCGAAGATCGCCACCGCTCTCCTCACCGAGGCCGAGAAACACGGCGCGCACGTCACCGTCCTCGCCGTCGGGACCTGGCTCGACACCCACCCCGGGATGGCCCGCCGCATCCTCGACGGCGGCCACGACCTGGGCAACCACACCCAGCGGCACATCGCCGTCAACACCCTGTCCGAGGCCGACGCGCTGGCCGAGATCACCGGCTGCGCCGACCGCCTCAAGCGGCTCACCGGCTCGATCGGCACCTGGTTCAGGCCCTCGCGCGCCCCGGCCGCGTCCCCGCTCGTCCAGCGCCTGGCCCACCGCGTGGGCTACCCGCACGTGCTGTCCTACGACGTCGACTCCCTCGACTTCACCGCGCCCGGCGCCCCCGCCGTCACCCGCAAGGTGCTCGCCGAGGTCCGCAACGGGTCGGTCGTCAGCATGCACTTCGGGTACGCCGACACGGTCGCCGCGCTCCCCGCCGTACTGGAAGAACTCCACCGCCGCGGACTGCGCGCGGTGACGACCACGGAGCTGCTGAGCTGATGCGACACATCCCCCTCACCCGCGCCCTCGTCGCCGGGATCGCCCTTGCCGCCCTCGCCGGCTGCGGCTCGCAGGACCACGCCGACGAGGCCCTCGGCACCAAGGCCGCCCTCCAGCCGCAGCAGCAGAAGAAGGCGCAGGTCGCGCGGGCGCTGCCCGGAATGCCGCCGGTGCTCGACCCGGCCGACGTGTACGCGGCCGACCGCCCCAACCAACTCTCCCCGGTCGTACGGGACTTCCCCTCTCGGGTCTACGTCCCCAACACCAACTCCAACACGGTCTCGGTGATCGACCCGAAGACGTACAAGGTCGTCGAGACCATCCCGGTCGGCGTCCAGCCCCAACACGTCGTCCCCTCCTGGGACTTGAAGACCCTGTGGGTCAACAACGACCGGGGCAACACCCTCACCCCGATCGACCCGCGAACGGGCAGGGCCGGCAAGCCCGTTGACGTGCACGACCCGTACAACCTGTACTTCACGCCCAACGGCAAGTACGCGATCGTCATGGCCTCGCTGGACCGGCAGTTGGTGTTCCGGGACGCGCACACGATGAAGACGGTGAAGGCGGTCCACGTCGGCTGCTACGGCGTCAACCACGCCGACTTCTCCCCGGACGGGCGGTACTTCATCGTCTCCTGCGAGTTCAGCGGTGAGCTGCTGAAGGTCGACACCGAGAAGATGAAGGTCATCGGGCAGCAGAAACTGCCGTTCCACGGTTCGATGCCGCAGGACGTCAAGATCTCGCCGGACGGCAAGAAGTTCTACATCGCCGACATGATGGCCAACGGCATGTGGGTCCTGAACGGCGACACCTTCGCCAAGCCGGACTTCCTGCCGACCGGCAAGGGCTGCCACGGCCTGTACATCAGCCGGGACTCGCGCGAGATGTACATCTCCAACCGCGGCGAAGGCACCATCTCCATCTTCGACTTCACCAAGAACAAGCTCACCAAGAAGTGGCACCTCCCCAACGGCGGCAGCCCCGACATGGGCGGCGTCTCGGCCGACGGCAAGGTCCTGTGGCTCTCCGGCCGCTACAACTCCGAGGTCTACGCCATCGACACCCGCACCGGCACGCAGCTCGCCCGCATCAAGGTCGGCGGCGGCCCGCACGGCCTCGCGGTGTACCCGCAGCCGGGCCGCTACTCGCTGGGCCACACGGGCATCTTCCGCTGAGACCCGCCGCATCTCATCCGGTACGAGTACGGTCTAGCGGGCGCTGAGCAGCACCGCCTCCGAACCCACCGGACGGTAGCCCGCCGCCAGGAACGCCCGCATGCTGCGGGCGTTCCCCGGTGCGACCTGGGCCCACAGCGGCTCGGCGGTGAGGTGGCGGGCGGCGGCCACCAGGGCGCGGCCCAGCCCCCGGTGCCGTACGTCCTCGTCTATCTCGACGGAGACCTCAAGCCGGCCCCCGACTCCGCGCCCGATCACCACTACACCGCCCTCCGTCGTCCACGCGCGGACGTCGTCGCGGCGGCCGCGGGCGTACACGATGCGCGGATGGTCGCCGTCCGTGATCTCCCGTAGGGGGAGCGGGGGTTCGCCCGGCAGCGGGGAACCCACGAGCATCGCGTCGATGGTCTCCGCCCTGCGGCCCGTACGGTCGAGCAGGGCCATCAGGAACCACGGGTTCATCGGCGCCGCGAGCGCGTCGCACGGCACGGCCGCGAGGGTGTCGTGGACCCACTGCGGGTCCTCGTCGACGAAGACGACGGCGTGCGCGGTGAAGGCGAGCACTCCCGCGTCCCGCCCGGACATCTGCGGTACGACGGTCACGCGGCCGTCCGCCGGCGGGAGGTCGTCCCGGGCCACCGCATCGAGAATGTCCCGAAGAGTCTCCATCACCAAGCTCCTTGCGCCGCTTGAGTCTCCACCCACTGGAAGGCCCACACTCACAGACATGATCGATGACGGCACCGGACTCCTCACCATCGGGGAACTGGCCAGAGCCACCGGACTGACCGTGCGCACCATCCGCTACTGGTCCGACGAGGGCGTCCTCACCCCGGTGACCCGCTCCGCGGGCGGCTATCGGCTCTACGACGCCGAGTGCGCCGCCCGTCTCGAACTGATCCGCACTTTGCGGGAGTTGGGCCTCGGCCTGGCCGCCGTACGCAAGGTGCTGGCCGGGGAGACGACGGTCGCGGAGGTGGCCGCCGCCCATGTGGTGGCACTGGACGCGCAGATCAGGTCGCTGAGGGTGACCCGGGCGGTGCTGTCGACCGTCGCGAGACGCGGTTCGACCGCGGAGGAGATGACGCTCATGAACAAACTGGCTCGGCTGTCGGCGGCCGAACGCAGGCGGATCATGGAGGAGTTCGTGGAGGAACTGTTCCACGACCTCGACGCCGTCGATCCGTGCATCAAGGAGCGGATGCGCTCCATCGCCGTGGACCTGCCCGACGACCCGACCCCCGAACAGGTCGACGCCTGGGTCGAGTTGGCGGAGATGGTGCAGGACCCGGAGTTCCGGGCGCAGATGCGCAAGGCCGTCGAGTTCAACGCCTCGGACCAGGAGCGCGCGGCCGTGCGCGGCCGGTCCACCTGGTTCCCCATGCGGCTGGTGCAGCTGGGCGCGGAGGCCAGGGAGCGGGGTATCGCCCCGGGGTCGCCGGAGGCCGAGGCGATCCTGCGGGAGGTGCTGGGCGACGGCGGCGACCCGGCCGCCGTACTCGAACGGATGGAGTCGGCGTCCAACGAACGGCTCGCCCGCTACCGGGAGTTGCTGGCCACGGTGAAGGGCGGCGGACCCACGGCGGCGCACCGGCCGGAGTTCGCGTGGGTGGTCGCCGCACTACGGGCGCGCGCGGCCGGTTAGTCTGACGTCCGTCAACAGGCAGTAAAGCGTTACGAAGGGGCGGATCCGGTGGCGGACATCGAGGAAGCACGCAAGCATTTCCAGCGGATCGACACGGACGGTGACGGTGTCATCACCGCGGCCGAGTTCAAGACCGCCCTGGCCCAGGGAGGCGACTGGAACGTCACCGAGGCAGTCGCCGAGGCCATCATCAAGAGCCGGGACCTCAATGGGGACAAGGTCCTGTCGTTCGACGAGTTCTGGGCCCACCTGAACAAGTGACCTGATCGGTCGGAGGGGCGCCCGTCCTACGGTGGACGGGCGCCCCTCCGTCATGTCCGGCGGTGGGTCACGCCCTGCGGCGGCTGTTCCTGATCCGTACGCTCCAGCGGCCCTCGTGCCGTTCCAGGACCAGCGGCAGGTCGAAGCACTTGCCGACCTGGTCGCTGGTGAGGACCTCGGCCGCCGGGCCCTGTGCGAGGGGGCGGCCGTCGCGCAGGAGCAGGGCGTGGGTGGTGCCGACGGGCAGTTCCTCCAGGTGGTGGGTGACCAGGACCGTGGCCAGGTCCGGGTGGTCCCGGCGCAGGCCGTCCAACGAGTCGAGCAGGCGCTCCCGGCCCGGGAGGTCCAGGCCGGTGGCCGGTTCGTCGAGCAGCAGGAGCCGGGGCTCGGGCATCAGCGCGCGGGCGATCAGGGTCCGGCCGCGCTGCCCCTGAGAGAGCGTGGGCCAGCGGGCGTCACGGAGTTCCGTCAGGCCCAACGTGTCGATGAGCCGCTCGGCCCGTGCCAGCTGCTCGGGCGTGGGCCGCCAACGGGGGAGCGGGGCAACGGAGTTGGTCACCCCGGTCAGGACCACCTCCCGGACCCGCAGGGGTTCGGTGAGCGGGTGGCGGGGGTTGACGTGGCCGACGTAGGACCGCAACTCCCGTACGTCGACCCGGCCCAGGCGTCGGCCGAGGACCGCCACGGTCCCGCCGGTCGGGTGGACCTGCGCGCCGAGCAGGCTCAACAGGGTTGATTTTCCCGCCCCGTTGGCTCCGAGGAGGGCCCAGTGCTCGCCGGTGCGGACGGTGAGGGAGGCCTCGGCCAGGATGGGGCGGCCGTCGCGTACGACCTGGACGTTCTCGGCGCGCAGCACGTCTGTCATCGCGGCACCCGGTTCACCGCGGAGAGGACGGCCCGCACGGAGGCTGCCGGACCCTCCGCCGCGCCCCAGACCGTGACGCCGTTCACCCGGCACTCGGCGTAGGCGGCCGTCGCGTCCTCGGCGAGTTCCAGCACGTCCACCGCGCGGCCGGTCGCGGTGAGCGTCTCGACCAGGGTGGAGGTGTCCAGGCCCGTCAACTCGCCCTGTTCGGGCGGTCCTTCGACCACGTAGGTCTCCCGGAACAGCTCGTACAACTCCTTCGGTGTCGCCTCCCGGCCGCTCGCGTCCGTCGCCTCCTGGACCACCCGGGAGAAGTCGGGCCGCATGCGCGGCGGCAGGTCGAGGCCGTGGTGGGTGCGCAGCAGGTACGCCATTCCGCCCTTGCCGGACTGGGAGTTGACCCGGATCACCGCCTCGTAGGAACGGCCCACGTCGGCCGGGTCGATGGGCAGGTAGGGGACGGACCAGGGGACGCGTCCCTCGGGCAGCCCCAACTCCGCTGCCCTGCGGGCGTGTTGTGCGAGCCCCTTGCTGATCGCGTCCTGGTGGGTGCCCGAGAACGCGGTGTAGACCAAGTCGCCGGCGTACGGGTGGCGGGGGTGCACCGGCAGCCGGTTGCAGTGCTCGACGGTCTCCCGGACCGCGTCGATGTTCCCGAAGTCGACCATGGGGTCGACGCCTTGGGCGTACAGGTTGAGGGCGAGGGTCACCAGGTCGACGTTGCCGGTGCGTTCGCCGTTGCCGAAGAGGCAGCCCTCGACGCGCTGGGCACCGGCCAGGACGGCGAGTTCGGCGCAGGCGACGCCCGTGCCGCGGTCGTTGTGCGGGTGGACGGAGAGGATCACCGCGTCGCGCCGGGACAGGTTCCGGTGGGCGTACTCGATCTGGTCGGCGTAGACGTTCGGTGTCGCGATCTCGACCGTGGCCGGGAGGTTGTGCGTGACCGGCCGGTCCGGGCTCGCGTCCCACAACTCCGTGAGCCCGTCGCACAGTTCGAGGACGAAGTCGGGCTCGGTGAGGTTGAAGGTCTCCGGCGAGAACTGGAAACGGATGCCGGGCGCGTCCCCGGCCCCGCGCGCCATGTGCTCGGCCGCCGCGCGCACGGTCGCCCACACCTCGCCCCGGTCCCGGCCCAGCACGACCTCACGCCACACCGGGGAGGTCGCGATGTACAGGTGGACCACCGCGCGGGGCAGCCCTTCGATCGCGTCGAAGGTGCGGTCGATCAACTCCGGCCTGGCCGGGGTGAACACGACCGGCGTGACATCGTCCGGCACGGCCCCGGAGGTCACCAGATGCCGTACGAAGTCGAAGTCGGTGCGGCTCGCGGAGGGGTAGCCGACCTCGATCTCCTTGAACCCGGTCGCCACCAGCAGGTCGAACAGCCGGCGCTTGCGCGGGGTGTCCATCGGCTCGGCGAGCGCCTGGTTGCCGTCGCGCAGGTCGACGGGGACCCAGAGCGGGGCGCGGTCGATATGGGCGGCGGGCCAACTCCGCTCGCCGGATGGGACGTTGACGCGTTCGTGGAAGGGGCGGTAGCGGTCGTACGGCATCGGGCTCGGGCGCTGGGGGTTCCAGCTGAAGGGGGATGCGGTGGTCATCGTCTGCTGACTGCTCTCGGCTCGGTCGGACGGTGACCGGCAGCACGGCGACCCGCGGCGGGGTGCCGGTCGCGTCAGGCCCCGCCGCGGCAGCCGAGAAGAAGGAGACCGCGAAGCGTCATGCCGGTAGGCTAGCCACACCTCAGGTCCTCAGACAAGTGAGAATCCGCTGAGACCGATGAGCCACGACAAGTACTGATGAGCCCGATGATCTCCGAGTTGGTGAGCCGCCCGTGCCGCTAGGTCCCGTCCGTCCCAGTCCCCTCGTCGAACAGGCCGCCGAGCGATTGCGCGCGCAGATCGCCGCCGGTGAGTGGCCGGTCGGCAGCAAACTGCCCGGCGAGACCACGCTGGCAACGGAGTTGGGCGTGGGCCGTTCCACGGTCCGTGAGGCGTTGCGGGCGCTCGCCGGGGCGGGGCTGGTCCGGCCGCGGCAGGGCGCCGGGGTCTTCGTCGTCGCCACCGAGCCCGCCGAGGACTGGCCGACCCGGCTGCGGCGGGCCGCGGTGACCGACGTCTACGAGGTGCGGATGGGCGTCGAGGTCCAGGCGGCCCGGCTGGCGGCGAGCCGTCGTACGCCCGAGGACGTGACGGCGCTGGAGCGCGCGCTGGAGGCCCGCCGGGCCGCTGCCGGAGCCGACGACATCGCGTTCGTCGACGCCGACATCGCGTTCCACGCGGCCGTGGTCGCCGCCGCTCACAACCCCGTACTCGCCGATATCTTCGGCCAGTTCACGCCGGTGCTGCGGGAGGGGCTGGTGGAGCTGCTGGCGCTGACGGAGCTGCGCGCGCACGATCCGAACACCGGGGACGGGGCGCACGAGGCGCTGGTGCGGGCGGTCGTGGAGGGGGATGCGGAGACGGCGGCGGAGGTGCTGCGGGCGGAGCTGGAGGATCCGTTCGGGGAGTAGGTTCCGCGAGCGGGGAGTCACTCGTACCGGGGAGGGGCCGGAATAGGGGACGGGCACCCGGGGTTGCAGCCGCCAGACGCATGCGCATGCATGGATCGCATGGAATCCGGATCGGCGAAGGGTCTGTCATGAAGATCGGCATCATCGGCGCGGGCAACATCGGCGGCAACCTCACCCGGCGGCTCACCGCGCTCGGGCACGACGTCTCCGTCGCCAACTCGCGCGGCCCGCAGACGCTCACCGCGCTGGCCGAGGAGACGGGCGCGACGCCCGTACCGGTCGAGGAGGCGGCGAACGGGGCCGAGGTCGTCGTGGTCACCGTCCCGTTGAAGGCGGTCCCGAACCTGCCCAAGGGTTTCCTGGACGGCGCCGCCGAGAACGTCGCCGTCATCGACACCGGGAACTACTACCCCGGACGCGACGGCCGCATCGCCGCGATCCTCGACGACGACCTCACCGAGAGCCGCTGGACCGCGCAGCAGATCGGCCACACCGTGATCAAGGCCTTCAACGGCACCTACGCGCAGGACATCCTGGACCGCCCCCGCCCGTCCGGCGCCCCCGACCGCCTCGCCCTCCCGGTGGCCGGCGACGACGAGGCCGCGAAGCGCGTGGTCCGGGCCCTGATCGACGACCTCGGCTTCGACACGGTCGACGCGGGCACCCTCGACGAGTCCTGGCGGCAGCAGCCGGGGACGCCGGTGTACGGGCTGCGGGAGGGCGTGACCGGGATCGAGAAGGGGCTGGGGGAGGCTTCGCGGGAGCGGACGGGGGACTTCAAGGGCTGACCGGCCCGGCTCGCACGACCGTCAGGCGTCCTTCGCCCACGTCTGCAAGGACGCCTTCGTCGTGAAGTCGGCGACGTCCTTGTCGTGGGGGTCCGAGGTGTACTGGTGGAACTTCCAGTCCGCCTTGATGCGGGGCTTGCCGGCCGTGACGTAGTCGGCGATCCAGAGGCCGTCGCCCGCGTAGGACGTCTTGTCGATGGTGAGCCAGAAGTCGCGGTTCGTGTAGAGGATCACCCGGTTGTCCGGGCGGAGGGACTTCACCTTGCGGATGAAGCTGTCCTTCTCGGCGTTCGTGGCGTGGGTGCCGTCGCCCGTGGTCTCCCAGTCGACGGCCAGCAAGTCGCCTGCTTTCTCAGGGGCCTTGCTGACGAAGTACTCCGCCTGGGCGGTGATGTCGCCCGGCCAGAGGAAGTGGTAGAAGCCGACGACCAGTCCCGCGTCACGGCCCGTCTTCGTCTGGGCGGTGAGTCTGGGGTTGACGTACGAATGGCCCTCCGTCGCCTTGATGAAGACGAAGGAGGAGCCGTCCGTTTCGTACGCGGTGGACTGGAACGCGCTTACGTCGATGCCATGCAACATGGGGGACTTGTGCCCTGTCCCCGCTATCCGGAACCTCAGCTTCTGGTGGCTGCCGAGGACAGGACCGACGCCGATTTCGACGACCAGTCAGAAGTGATCACGCTTGCGTGGTCCGCTGCCAAGAGTGCCAATTTGGCGGCGACTTCGTCGTCCGTGGGGGCCGTTGAGGAGATCGCCGGGGCCACCGCGTACGCGTCCGTCATGATCAGGATGTAGTGGTTCGTGGAGTAGAACGACGTGTCGTAGGCGTTGTTGACGTAGGTCGCCGCGTCACCGTCGAAGAAGACGAACCACGGGCGGATGGACGTGTCCGACGTCCAACGGGTCGCCCTGGGATCGCCGTTGGCCGCGCCCAGCACCGCCGGGAAGGCCTGCGCCTGGGCGATCGTGCCGGCCGCGTACAGGTCGCGGAGATGGTCGCCGTACTCCTGGTCCGTCCAGTAGTGGTCGAACGGGTTGGCCTGCTCGACCGTGCCGGGGATCAGTTCGAAGATGAACTTGCCCTTGAGGGCGTCACGTGAGGGCCACGCGTTCGCCTGGGCCGCCGCGTCGAGCGTGGAGTAGGAGGAGCCGAGCAGGTCGGACGGCTTGTAGACGCTGCTGCCGAGCTTCTGCGAGACCAGGGTGTCGAAGGCGGTCGGGCCGAGGCCGATGGTCTGGTTGAAGCCCACCTTCATCTCCACCTTGATGATGATGGGAGCGTGGTCCGGGTGCAGGGTGTTCCAGGCGGCCATGTTGTCCAGGCAACTGCCGAGGTCCTGGTTGCGGTCCTTGCTGTACAGGTCGGCGGGGGTGCTCGCGTACTCGCAGTTGTTGTCGTTGGAGAACAGGTCGCTGTGGCTGACCCGCCACCGCTTGCTCAAACTGTCGACGTAGACGTCGAGTTCGAGCAGCGAGGCCCCGGAGTCCAACGCCTGCGCCCAGTACGTGTACTTGTCCTTCTCGTACGCGTTGTGCGTCCCGATCGTCGTCGTCTCGGAGAACTTCGCCGTCGCCGCATGGGCGTTGCCCGCGGCCCCCGTCAGCAGCAGGGCGACGGTGCCCAGCAGCGCCGCCAGCCGTCTTATCGTCTTCATGAGTGTCAAGTCCCCTTCGCCGTGGCCTAGTTGGAGCCTTGGTGGCGGCAGCAGCGTAGGGCGAAGCGGTTACTGCCCGGTAGCCCCTGGGGGAACATGGGCTTCCGCGCGGGTGGGGGAGGGGCGTTATCTTTTCCCGCATGTTGCATTCTTCGTGATGGGAATCACATTCCCGTGCGATGGCTCGTCCTGGTGTGGAGTTCGCCCTCGGATTCGACTTCCGTCACCCCGAGTCGGCCGGTACGGCCATGGCGGAGGGCAGGGCGCCGGGGCGAGCGGTGGGGTGCGGGTGCCGAGTCTCTCGGCCGTCGTCCGCAACCTCCTGGTCCTGGTCGTCGTACCGACGGCGTTGGTGACGTTCGTCGGGGCGGTGGCCGGTGGGCGGGACCGTGGCCGGCGGGGTGCTGCAGCTCGCGCCGAACGCGCTGGCCGTGCTGCTGACGTTCGGCGTGGGCGCGCCCTGGACCGCCGCGACGCACCCCGTACAGACTCAGGGCGGCAACCCGCTCGCCTCGCTCAGACGATGGCCTTCGGCGGCATGCCCAACGGCCTCCCGATGCCGGCCCGGGCGGGCATGCCGTACGCCGGCGCCCACGCTCACCCGAGTGGGCTGGACGCGGTCGCCCAGGTCACGTTGTCCCTTGCCGGGGGCGGGGTGGCACGGGTGATGGAGCGTCACTTTCCGGGTGGGCGGCGGGTGAGTTCACGGTAGACGGAGAATCGGTCAACGGGGCGTCGGCGCTGAGGAGTTGGGGGAGCGGGGCCGGCGCCGGGGCCGGTGTCGGCAGGATGCGGTCCTCCCACCAGGACAGGCCCAGGACGGTGGCGAGCAGGACGAAGGGGGTCGAAGCCGGAACGATCAGCGCGTACATGTGTCCGCCTGTCGTGAAACGCGAGCGAGGCGGCGGGCGGCGGAAAGGCGCCCGCGCGGAGCGCGTCGATGCCGCGTGGCGATCCGGCACCGATGCGCGAGATGCGCCCCCGAGGAACGCGGGAGAGCGAGCGAGGGTCGACGCTGCCGGGGGCTGGGGCCGTAGGCCACACGCTAGCCCTCTCCACACCTCCCGAACAGGCGTCCGGTGGCCATCCGCAACCGGCCGCCGTCCCCGATCACTGTCCGCGTCCCGCGGTGGGGACTACGCTGGTCGAACCGGCCCTGGCTCTGGCCCTGGCGCTCTGGACCCCGCTGTTGGACGAGCCGTCCGAAGGAGAAGGCCATGATTCACGCAGCCGATGTTCGGGAGTGGCGGGAGCGGGACGTCGTGGATGCGGAGGCGCACAAGATCGGCGTGCTGGAGGCCGTGTACGTGGACACCGCGACCGATGAGCCGGCCATGGCGACGGTTCGGATCGGGTTGCCCACGCGGCATCGGCTGATCTTCGTGCCGTTGGACGACGCGATCGTGGGGCCGGACTACGTGAAGGTCGGGTATCCCAAGGCTCTGGTGAAGCAGGCCCCTTCGATCGGTACGGACGACGTGCTGCCCGCCGAGCAGGAGGAAGGGATCTTCAAGCACTACGGGCTGCCGTACCAGCCGGGTGCCGGCGGCGAGCGCCAACTGGCCCGGCGTTGACGGCACCGGACGCCGAGAGGTTTCAACTCGGCGTTCCGGGCCATCCGTTGAACATGTCCAGACGCTACGGCGGAAGCCCCGCGGGGACGGTTATCTCCGTCATCGCGGACATCGCGGCACTGATCCTGATCCTGTGGATCGCTCTCTATCTGTTCGACGCCAACACCGCGAACAACTCGGTCGACTGGGTCCACAACGCGGCCGACTGGCTATCGGGCTGGTCGCACAACCTGTTCACCATCCACTCGGCGGACTGGCGCACTGTCGTCAACTACGGCCTGCCCGCCCTCGTCTATCTCTTCATCGGCCACGCGGTGGCCACCGGTGTCAACCGGAGCTAGACCACCACCGGGCCGTCAACCGGCTTGCCGTCAGGCCGCCTCACCTCATGACCTCCGGGCCGTCGTGCCTCGGGGCTGTGCGGGTAGGCGGCCGACCGGTGCTGGAAGGAGAGGATCTTCGGGTTCTGGACGACTCCGTCCCGGATCTCGATGGCCTTCCGTACCGTGACGTCGTCGTCCCAGGCGGTCGGTCCGCTCATGACCGTACGCAGATACGGCAGGAGCGCCTCGCTGATCTCCCACGTCGCGGAGTTCCACAGGTGGGACGGGCTGTGGTCCACGGCGTAGTAGTGGCAGCCCGGTCCGACCGTGGCCATCGGGTCGCCGAAGCCGCTCGGCCGGGCCCAGGCGAAGCCCATGCCCTCGTCGCAGGCCACGTCGATGAAGAAGGTCCCCGGCTGGAACAGCGCGAGTTCCTCGTTGTTGACGAACATGAGCGGCGCGTCGGTGTCCTGCAGAACGCAGTTGACGACGATGTCGAACCCGGCCAGATACTGCGCGAGCGGCACCGGCCCGAGCCCGGTGACGGCCTCCAGGCGGGTGGGGTCGTCCTCCCGTTCCTGGAAGTGCCCCATCACGACCGACGGCATCGGCGACGCAACGGCCGCCGCCGCGCGCTGCGTGAGCACCGTGACGTCGGAGACACCCATCGCACCCAGCCCCGTGACCGCGCCGCGGGCGGTGGCGCCGAAGCTTATGACCACGGCACGCAGCCGGCGGCCGTAGCTCCCGGTCAGCCCGCCGAGCTGCAGGGCGTGCAGCACCGAGCAGTAGCCGGCCAGCTCGTTGTTCTTGTGGAACACGTGGACGCTGAAGGCGCCCGTGGAGGTCCAGTGGTTCATGGCCTCCCAGGCGATCAGGGTCAGCCGGCGGTCGATGCCGATCTGCGTCGTCTTCTCGTCCTGCACACAGTGCGGCCAGCCCCACAGCACCTGGCCCTCGCGCAGCTCGGCGAGGTCCTCGTGCATGGGCTTGGGCAGCAGCATGATGTCGCACTCCGCGACCAGTCGCTCACGCGAACGGAGGCCGCCGACGAGGGGCCGCAGCGCGTCGTCGGCGATGCCGAACCGTTCGCCGTAGCCCTCTTCGAGGAAGATCCGCTCCCGTAGGTCCGGGTCGATCCGGTCCAGGTGCCGAGGGTGCAGCGGCAGCCGGAACTCGTTCTCCTTGCGGGAGGAGTGCAGTACTCCGAGACTCATCAGGCTCATGTGGGGCGGCTCATTTCCGGCCGGACACGAAGCGCTCCGGCGTTGCCGTTCCCCGAGGGCGACGCCGAAACGGCTGACGGCGTGCGAGGTGCGCTCGGTAATGCCACGGTACTCCAGTCCCCGAAGGGCTGGATTCCATCGGTCCAGGCCGCGAGCACCCCCGCCGACCCCACCCCGCGCAAGGTCCCCTTCCGGTTCCCGCTGGGCGGTTCGACCCTGGTCATGGCCGGCGTGATCCTCGGTTTCGTCGCCGCGGTCATCGGCTTCACGATGCTCCGCACGAAGGACCTCCGCTCCAGCGCCCTGTCGACGATCCCCCCGGACGTCGACGAGGACGGCGAGGTACGCCCCGACGACGCGTCGGACCTCCCGGTCGGCGCCCCGGCCCGACCGCACCGCGCGGCCGAAGAGCCCGCCCGATTCACCGTCCCGGTGGTCAATCTCCCGCGCCACCGGGACGGTTCAGCGCTGTCCGGCGATCCCTCGGTCGGGTGACGGCCCGCTGTACGGCCACTCGAACACGGTGTCGTGACCACACGCCCCAGCGGCCCCTGGGGCAGCACCCGCGTGGCAGCAGGTGGTCGGGCGGCTAGTGCGGGGGCCCTCGGGGGAGGCTGCCGTATGACTCACCGCCAACACCACTTACCAGAGCGTCGGTTGATGCCCCGCCGTGCCGAGGGGGCGGCCCGATGAGCGCCGGGACGGCCGGCCGGACCCCGTCGGCCGGGACCGCCTCGCGTGTGCCGCCACCGCAACCCGCCGAGATCCGCTACGCGGGCCGGCCTGCCCAGAACCCGTTGGCCGAGGCCGAGTTCGGGAAGCTGTGCGCACGACTGCCCTCCGTGCTGGCGCAGACCGCGCGGATGGCGTGGGCCATCGACCGGGCCGCCGTGCTGCTGCTGGCCGGCTGCCAACTGGCCGTCGGCGCCGCCGCCGTGGTGCTGCTGCTGTCCACCGCGCGGGCGATGCGCTCGGTGTTGGCCGCCGGGCCCGTGAGCGACCGGCTGCATCAGGCGTTGCCCGCGCTGCTGGTCATCGCCGTCGCGGCGGCGGTCGGCCGGGTCGCGAGCGCGCTGTCCTCGTACGCGGACGGGCGGATCACCCCGCGGCTGACCACGGCGGCGGACAGTTCCCTCGTCGAGGCGGTGTGCCGGGTGGAGGCCGCCGCGCGCGCCGAGGACGGTTTCGCCGACCGGCAGGAGGCCGCGGAGATGGGGGTGATCCGGGGCCATGTGATGGTGCAGGACGCCACGCGTTTCACCGCCGCCGTGGTCCGGATGGTCAGCGCGAGCGGGGTGCTGTCCTTGCTGCACCCGCTGATGCTGCCCCTGTTGCTGCTCGCGGTCGTGCCCGCCGGCGTGGGCGCGATCCTGCACGCGAAGGTCCAGTACGAGACGCACTACGCCAACGTCGGTGACCGCAACGTCCGCCAGAACATGCGGGGTTGGGTCACCAGCCCGAAGTTCTCCGACGAGATCCGCGCCAACGGGATGGTCCCCTACCTGGGGTTCTGGCACCGGACGATCTCCGAACGCATCGACCGCCGGGTGCTGGACGTGGCGCCGCGCATGCTGCGGATCGTGCTGGCCAGTTCGGCGATCGGCGGGGTCTTCCTCATCGGGACCTGGGCCGCGCTCGCCTGGCTGGCCGCCACCGGACGCGTCGAACCCGCCATCGCCGCCACGGCGGTCGTCGCCGTCCAGACCACCCTCGCCGCACTCGGCCAACTCGTCATCTACGGCGCCGCGATGTTCCACACCGCCCTCTACCTCGCCGACCTGGAGGGCTTCCTCGCCTTCGCCGACGAACGCGCCCCGAAACGGGGGCAGTTGGGGCCGGGGACGCCGGTGGAGGAGATCCGGCTCGACGAGGCCGTCTACTGCTACCCGGGCAAGGAGATCCCGGCGGTGGCCGGGGTCTCGCTGACCGTGCGGCGCGGGGAGATCCTCGCGGTGGTCGGCGAGAACGGCTCCGGGAAGTCCACCCTGACCCGGCTCCTCGCGGGCATCTTCCTCGCCGACGAGGGCACGGTCAGCTGGAACGGGCGCGACCTCGCGGGTCTCGCCCCGGACGAACTGTGGGGGTTGTCGGGTCTGGTGCCGCAGAATTTCGCCCAGTGGCCCCTCAACGTCCGCGACAACGTCACCCTCGGCCAGCCCCGCACCGGGGACGACATGCTGGTGTGGGAGGCGCTGGACGCCGTAGGGCTGCGGGAGGCGGTGGACGAACTCCCTTACGGGCTGGACACGTTGCTGGCCCGCGAGTTGTGGGGCGGTACCGAACTGTCCGGTGGGCAGTGGCAGCGGCTGGCGTGTGCGCGGGCCCTGTACCGGCAGCCGGACCTGCTGATCCTGGACGAGCCGACCAGTCAGATGGACGCCCGCGGCGAACACGCCATCCTCGAACAGATCAAGGCGATCGCCGCCCGCCGCATGACGATCGTCGTCACCCACCAACTGGTCAACACGAAGATCGCCGACCGGGTCGTGGTCATGCGGCATGGCCGCATCGCCGAACAGGGTACGTACGACGAACTCGCCCATGGCGGCGGCCTGTTCGCGGAACTCCTGGCCCTGTCCAACGACCGCTGACCGATCACCACCTCGCAGGGAGAACCCCGTGACCGACGCATGGGACGCGCACTACGCCGACGGCAACACCTTCAGCCCGCTCCGCGACTCCGAACGCGCGCTCCTCGCCGAGCACGCCCCGGCCCCCGAGAGTGGCGGACACGCCCTGGACGTCGGGTGCGGGCTGGGTGAACTCGCCCGCCATCTGGCCGAGTCGGGGTACGAGGTCGACGCCGTCGACTTCGCGCCCGCCGCCCTCGCGCGCGCCCGTGCCGAAGGCCAGCTCTCCGCCACCCCCACCTCGGCGGTGAACTACCACCTGCTCGACATCGAACGCGACAGCCTCGACGCCCTGCCCCATCCCGCCTACGACCTGATCACCTTCCGCCTCGGCTGGGCCTTCGTCCACGACCGCACCCGGGTGATGAACCGGCTGCGGGAGCGGCTGCGACCGGGGGGTGTCGTGTGTGTCATCACGCCCATTGCGGAGGAGGGGGAGGGGGAGGGGGAGGCCGACGGCAGGCGTTCCATCGCCCTCGACGACGAGGAGATCCGTGCGCTGGGCGGGAGTTGGGCGGTGGCCGAGCGGTACGACGCCGACGGGCTCGCGTTCGTCGTCCTGCGTGATCCGGCCCCCGCGGCCGTCACCTGCGCGGGCAAGAAGCGGCCCTCGCCGCATGCCCTCACCGGTGCCGGTGTCGTCGTGACCGACTCGGCGGGGCGGATCCTGCTGGGCTGGTCGGTGCGCGGGGTCTGGGAGTTGCCGGGTGGCAAGAACGACGCCGGCGAGGGCTTTCTGGAGGCGGGCGTACGGGAGTTGGAGGAGGAGACCGGTCTGAAGGCCGACCCGATCCCGGGAGGCGCGCGGCTGCTGGCCCTCCTCATGGACTCCACGCACGGCATGCCCCGGCTGACGGGCGCCGTCCGCGTCACCGCCTGGACCGGTCAACCGACCGTCACCGAACCGCAGTTGATCCACCGCTGGGAGTGGCACGAGGTCGCCGACCTGCCCACCCTGCCGCAGCCGCTGTTCACGCCGAGCGCGCATGTCATCGACACGGTCTGGCCGGGGTTGCTGCCCGGCCTGCCACCGGTCCACCGGTACCCGGTCACTCCGGCCGCGGCTGCGGCTCCGGCTCCTGCGTAAGGAGTGCTCCCACCGGACCCGCCGCCGTGAAGGACACGCGCGAGGAAACGGTGGAGGGCGCCGCTCGTCTCCCCGTCAGACCCCCAGCCCGGGCAGCGGCTCGGAGTCGTCCACGAAGGCGCGGGCCACCTCCGACAGGCGCCGGTTGTGCGCGCGGGCGTAGCCGCGCAGGGTGGTGAAGGCGCGCTCCATGTCGATGCCGAGGCGTTCGGCGAGCTTGCCCTTGGCCTGCTCGATCAGGACGCGGCTGTTCAGGGCGGTCTGCAGTTGCTCGTTGAGGATCGTGCTGAGGTGACTGGAGCGCTGCTGGAGCAGGCTGATGGTCGCTACGTCGGCCAGGGCCTGGGCGATCAGCGTGGCCGCCGGGTCGAACGGACCGGGGGCGGCCCGGAAGAGGTTGAGGGCGCCGACGACCTCGTCCCGCAGCCGCATCGGCAGCGCCTGAACGGCGGTGAAACCGCTGCGGTGGGCCGTCGTGACGAAGCGCGGCCAGCGCTCGGCCTCCCGGGTCAGATCGGGGACGATCACGGGGGTGCCGGAGCGGAAGCACTCCAGGCAGGGGCCCTCGTCGTTCTGAAGCTGGAAGAGCTCCAGGAGGCGGACCTGTTCGTCGGAGGCCGCCATCACGCGCAGTTCGCCGTCGCGGTCCGCGAGCAGCACGCCCGCCGCGTCGGCTCCGAGCATGCCCACGCAGCGGTCGGTGAGCAGGCGCAGGAAGTCGATCAGATCGAAGTCGGCGACCAGGTTGTCCGCCAGTTCGACGAAGGTTTTGGCCAGGAGCTGCTGATTCATCGTGTCACCTTCGTTGGGGACCGGGTCCCGCCGGGAGGGGGCGGGAAGTGCGGCACGTCCGCCGGCCGCCGTCGACGAGCCGTCCGTCTGTGCGCCAGCCGATACGTCAGGTGTCCTCGTCGTCCTGGTCCGGCTCGGCGTGCGGGGAGAATCGGAGCCGGTGGGCCACCACGTCCGCGGCCACGTCGGCGAGCCGGCGCCCCCGCATATAGGCGTGCGCACGCAGTCGTACGAAGGCCTCGTCGATGCCGATGCCGAGCTGGACGGTGAGGATGCCGGTGGCCTGGTCGATCTCCGCGCGGTATCCGTCCAGGTCCCCGAAGTCCCGTTCGGCCGGGGCCTGTTGGCCGGGCGGGCCGCCCGCTCCGTCGATCCGGGCGTCGAGCAGGAGCAGTGTCGCGAGATCGGCGAACGCGAGGGCGTCGGCGAGCTGTTCGGCGTCCAGTACGGTCGGCACGTCGGCGTACAGGTCCAGGACTCCCGGGCTGATCGCGCCCACTTGCAGGGGGAGGGCGAAGACGGCGCGTGCCCCGACTTCCAGGGCCGCGTCCGCGAACACCGCCCAGCGGTCCTGGAGTCGGCCGGTGAGGAGGTCCGGCGTCAGGACGGCCGAACCGTCCAGGAACGCGTCCACGCAGGGGCCCTCGCCCAACGTCAGCTGCAGTTCCTCCAGTTGCTCGCTGATGTCGTCGGTGCTGCACAGCGGATGGCTCGCCGAGGTGCGGGACATCGCGGACAGCCCCGCCCCGCCGACCGGGAGCGCGGCCACGGCGGCGGTGCACACGTCCACCACACCGGCCCGTTCACCACGCCGCGCCGCCTGCTCGGCGACCAGCACCTGGATCCGGGCCGACCGACTGCCGGCCCTCATTCGAGCCACCGCGTCCGGAGGCCGTCCCCAAGTCCCGTCAGCTGTACGGCCGTTGGGCTCCTCGCGGGAGGGGGCCGGACCCGCCCCGGCCGGGCGGTCACCGTGCGTCGCCCGAGAGCAGGGAGGCGAGGGGAAGGGTTGGGTGCGGCGGGGTGTGGGCGGCGGCGGCAGGGTCCGGGTCGCCGTCGACGGGGGCCAACAGGCATCCCAACGGCACGCCGAGGAGCAGGAATTGGGCGCCGGTGAGGTCGAGGATCAGGCCGAGTGTCGGTGGCGGGTGGTGCAGGCGCAGGGTGGCTCCGACTTCGGCGGCCTTCTGTGCCACGTGGAGGAAGACGTTGAGGCCGCTGCAGTCGCAGAAGGAGACGGGGGTGAGGTCGATGTCGAGGGTACGGATGCCGTCGCGCAGGCACTGGACCAGTGCCGTGCGCACCAGGGGGGCCGATTCCAGGTCGATCTCGCCGACCAGGGTGATCAGTGCCCGTTTCCTTCGGTCATGGCGGTAGACGGTGAGCTGCGTACGGGGCATGACGCCTCGGTTCGGGGGACCATCCGGCAACGGGCGTGGTGGCGACGGGAGTTCCGGCACCGAGGGCGCGCTGCCGACAGGGGGGCGTACGGGGATGCGCCGGGTGACGGACGAAGAATCCGCTCCCCGCGACCATCTGTGTCGAGCATCTGTACCGAGCTACGACGAGCCGCCGGGGTCTGGGACGTCCGTACAGCAGCATAGTCCTCGTGGCGGCGCGTGGGCGGTTCTCACAGGGAAGTACTGACGGCTGTCGGAGTTGGAGTCGGAGTAGATGCTCAGATCGCGGTAACTGGTGCTCGGCGGTGGGTGGTTGGCGCTGCTCACGGTGTTCCGTCGAACGCCTCGCGGAGTTCGGGCAGGAACGAGGCGAGGTGGTTCAGGTCGGCCGCGCAGTGGTGCAGCAGGGCGACCCCGAGCGCCTGGAGATCGGGCGCACCGGCGGGAGCGCGTCCGGCCGGCGGCTGGGCCACCGACGCGGGCGGAAGGGCACGGTGCCGCGTCGGGGGTGTGCGGCGGGGGAGCGGTCTCGGTAACGCGCTGCCGCATCGGGGGAGTTGGGGCCGATCAGGGGCTCCAAGCAGGGTCCGTCGCGTCCGTCGCGGGTCAGACCAGTCCCGCGTAGTGCACGGTCAGGGCGATCTGGACCCGGTTGGTGTGTTCCAGCTTGGTGAGGATGTGGGAGACGTGGGCCTTGACTGTGGCCACGCTCATGTACAGCTCGGCCGCGATCTCCGCGTTGGTCCTGCCCCGGCCGACGGCCACGGCGACCTCGCGTTCCCGGTCGCCCAGCCGGTCGAGGCGGATACGGGCCTCGGCGGTCTCCGGTCGGCGCGGGCCTGTCGTATCGCCGCCCTGGGTGACCCGGGCGATGAGCTGCTCGGTGACCGCGGGGGAGAGCACCGGCTCGCCCGCCTTCACCCGGCGCACGGCCGCGACGATCTCGGCGGGCGGGGTGTGCTTGAGCAGGAAACCGGCCGCGCCCGCACGCAGCGCACCGAGGACCTGCTCGTCGTCCTTGAAGGTCGTCAGCATCACGACGGCCGGTGCGCCGGGCCGGGCCCGCAGCAGCTCGGTCGCCTTCAGGCCGTCCACGCCGGGCATCCGGATGTCCATCAGCACCAGGTCGGGGGCGTGCTCGTCGACCAGGGCGGGCACCTCGCCGCCGTCCGCCGCCTCGGCCACGACCTCGATGTCGTCGGCGCCGCTGAGCATGAGGCGGAGTCCTGAGCGGACCAGCGGGTCGTCGTCGACGAGCAGCACACGGATCATGCGGGCCAGGGTAGCCAGGCCCGAAGCGCGTATTCCGCTCCGTCCCTGCCGTGGCTGAACCGGCCGCCCGCCAGCGCGACGCGCTCCGCGAGGCCGATCAAACCCTGCCCGGAACCCGGGACGCCGTCGCGCGGCCCACCTCGTCCGGCCGGAAGGGCGGGATGGACGGGATCGGCCGGGTTGGTCAGCTCCAGGATGAGCCCGTCGCCGGGGCCGCCCGACACCGTGATCCTGACCGGCGTACCGGGGGCGTGCTTCCTGGCGTTCGTCAGCCCTTCCTGCACGAACCGGTAGGCGGCGAGCCCGGCGATACCCGCAGGACCGCCATCGTCACCGCTGCTCGGTCCGACGCCGCCCATGTCGAGGTCGACCTTCATGCCCGCGTCCCGCGACTCCCTGACCAGCTCGGACACCTCGGCGAGCCCGGTCTGCGCGGGCCGCCGGGTTCCGGTGACGCCGTCCGCGGCCGGACCCCCGGCCGGCGACCGCAACACCTCCAGCACCACCTGCAGATCCTCCAGCGCCTGGTGCGAGCTCTCCCGGATCACGGCGGCGGCCCGCGTGGTCTCCTGCGCGGACGCCCCGGCATTGAACTCCAGCGCCCCCGCGTGGACGCTCAGCAGCGACAGCCGGTGGGCCAGCACATCGTGCATCTCCCGCGCGATGTCCTCCCGAGCCTCGCGCTGAGCCCGCTGGGCTCGCAACACCGCCTCCGCCTCGGCCCGTTCGGTGCGTTCGCTCAGGGAACGGACGAACAGGCCCCAGCCGACCGCGGCGGCGATCAGGACACCCAGGATCACCGCGTTGGCGATCGGCACCCCGGAGACGTAGGGACTGCTCAGGAAGTGGACGGGGATCGGCAGCAGTGCCAGCAGGGCGACGGTCAGGATCGTGCGCGGTGGCCTGAGGACGGCGACGGTGAAGAGCGCCACGATCAGGGGCACCATGGCCGGCGTGACGGTCGCGGCGAGGACCGTCACGACGGCGACGGCGGTCGGCCAGCGCCTGCGCCACCACAGCGCCCCGACGGCGACCAGGCAGATCGGGTTCACCGCCCAGGCGAACCTGAGCAGCAGCGGCGACGAGAAGACCAGCCGGTCGAACGGCCGGCTACCGGACCCCAGTCCCGGGCTCAGTGCCAGATCCCCCCTGACCTGCACCAGCGAGAGGGCAGCCGACAGCACCAGGGCCAGCACCACAAGGCCCAGGTCGATGGTCTTCTCACGCCGGTAACCGCTCACAAGCCACAAATGTAGAGCGACCGCCGCCGGACGCCGTACAGACTTTGGTCTAGAGACTTTGGTCGTACGCCGAGGCCGGAGCACCGACTTTGCGCCGAAGCCACCCATGGCCCGCCGCTCCTAGCGTTCCGGGAGTCGCACATCGCCTTGACGGAAGGCTCGGCCATGAAGAAAGCCGTGAAGAAGAATGACTGATCCGGCGCTGGAGGTGGTCGGCCTCGGCAGGCGCTACCGGCGTGGCTGGGCGCTGCGGGACTGCTCGTTCCGGCTGCCGGCCGGCCGTGTCTGCGCGCTGGTCGGCCCGAACGGCGCCGGCAAGACGACCCTGCTCTCGCTGGCCGCCGGTCTGCTGGAACCGAGCACCGGCACCATCCGGCTGGGCGGACACCCGGCCCGGTCCGCCGAGGCCCGGCAGCACACCGCGTTCCTCGGCCAGGAGAAGGCGCTCTATCCGCGCTTCCGGGTCTCCGACACGCTGCGTATCGGCCGCGAGCTGAACCCGGCCTGGCACCAGGAGACCGCCGAACGCATCGTCGCCGCCGGCAACATCCCGATGGACGCCCGGGTCGGCACCCTGTCCGGCGGCCAGCGCACCCGCGTGGCCTTCGCGCTGGCCCTGGGGAAACGCCCCCGGCTGCTGCTCCTCGACGAACCGATGGCCGACCTGGACCCGCTGGTCCGGCGCCGGATGACGGACCTGCTCATGTCCGAGGCCGCCCAGCACGGTTCGACCGTCGTGATGTCCTCCCACCTGGTCTCCGAACTGGAGGGCGCCTGCGACTTCCTGGTCCTGATCGACAACGGCACCGTCAGACTCGCCGGCGACGTTGCCGAACTCATCGCTGCCCACCGCACCGTCTCCGCCCCCGATGCCCACGCGGCCCGGCTGGCGAGACTCCCCGGCCAGGTGACCGTGGAGACCCGCAGCACGGGCGGTCGTACGACGGCACTGATCCGCCCGAGGGGCCCGCTCCCGGCGGAGAACTCCCCGGCCCTCCCGACCCTGGAGGACCTCCTGCTGGCCCACCTCCGGACGGACGACGTAACCCCGCTGATCACGCCCACGGCACGGGTCGGCGCGCGGCGCGAGGTGACCGTATGAGCGGGGTCCTGACCGTCAACCGCCCCTCGGCACCGCTCAGTTCGATACTTCGGCTACGGGGCCTGACCTGGCTGGTCTGGCGGCAGAACCGGCTGGCGTTCTGGATCGGGATCGGTGTCGCGCTCGCCGTGGCGGCGTACGCGATCGGGCGCCACCAGGAGATGACGACCGCCATCGCGCAGGGGCATCTGGACGCCTGCCGGGGCACCACCGTCCCGGCCGGCGACTGCTCCCACAAGCTCAACTCCTTTGCGCAGGCGTACCAGTTCCCGCTGCGCAGACCCCTCCAGGCCATGCTCGCGCTGCCGTTGGTCTTCGGCATCTTCCTCGGCGGCCCCCAACTGGCACAGGAGCTGGAGTCCGGCACGTACCGCACCGTGTGCACGCAGTCCGTCACTCAACTACGTTGGTTCGCGGCCAAGTTGCTGGTCCCCGTCGTCCTGACGACCCTGATCAGCGGCACGATCGCCGCCGCGATGACCTGGTGGTGGCGGCCGGCGGGCTCCCTGTTGGGCGGCTGGTTCCCCTGGTGGCAGTGGTACCCGTACGACGGCATCGGCCCGGTCGTGGTCGGCCTGTCCGTGCTCTCCCTGCTCATCGGCGTGACCGCGGGTCTGATCCTGCGCCGCACGGTCCTGGCGATGGGCGCGACGGTGGCCGTGAGCGCGGCGGTGATGTATCTGCTGGAGTCGGTCCGCGGGTATCTGCTGCCCACCACCCTGGCCACGGTCCAGCACCCGACCGGCACGGCAGCCCCGTCGAACGCCTGGGTGCTCTCCGAGGGTGCGACCGACGCGACCGGGCGCCACGTACCGGACCTGCCGAGCTGCTACGCGACCGACGACTACACCAACTGCCTTGCCCAGCACGGCAGAACGGGCCGCTGGGCGGAGTTCCATCCGTCGTCCCACCTGTGGCCGTTGCAGTGGGCGGAGACGGGCCTGTGTCTGCTGCTGGCGGCGGGGCTCGCGGGGCTGTGCGTCTGGTGGATCCGCCACCGCTCGGCCTGACCCGTCACCCACACCCCCAACACCCTTTCCCGCGTTCGAGGTTGAGGTACCCCATGCCCTTTTACAGGCTGAGTAGCAGCCGCATACGCCGATCCCGATTCCGATCCCGCCTGCTCATCGCCCTCGCGGCGGCCACGACCACTGCTCTCGCCGTGACACTGACACTGGCGTTGACGGTCACGACGTACGACCACACCTCACCCCGCGCCGCCCGGAACAAGGCAACGGGACCGGTGGCGGCCGGAACCGTCGACTGCCGCAAGGCGAAGTGCGTGGCCCTCACCTTCGACGGCGGCCCGAGTCCCACAACTCCCCGTCTCCTGGACATCCTTGAGCGGGACCATCTCCACGCGACGTTCTTCCTCCAGGGCAAGGGCCACATCGCGAAGTACCCGGAGATCATCCGCCGCATCGCGAACGAGGGCCACGAGATCGGCAACCACACCTGGAACCACAGGGTGTTGACCCAGATCGACGCGGCCGACGCCCGCCGGGAGCTGACCCGCACACAAGACGCCATCGAGCGGATCACCGGCACCAAGCCGGTCCTGATGCGCCCGCCCCAGGGCCGCACCAACCGTCAAGTGGCCAAGATATGCCGCGAGTTGGGCCTGGCGCAGGTGTTGTGGAGCGTAACGGCCAAGGACTACGAAACAACCGACTCGGCCCTGATCACCCGACGTGTCCTCGACCGGACCCACCGCGACGGCATCATCCTGCTCCACGACCTCCACAAGGGCACGGTCCCCGCGGTACCGGGCATCATCAAGGCCCTCCAGCAGCGCGGCTACACCATCGTCACGGTGTCCGAACTCCTCGCCCCGGCCAGGCCCCGGCCGGGGATGGTCTATCGCCCCTGAACACCCGCCCCTGAGGACCCGCCCTGAAGACGCGCTTCAGCACTCGATGATGTTCACAGCCAGCCCACCCCGGGCGGTCTCCTTGTACTTGACACTCATATCCGCCCCCGTCTCCTTCATCGTCTTGATGACCTTGTCGAGGGACACCTTGTGCGACCCGTCCCCCCGCATGGCCATCCGCGCCGCGGTGACCGCCTTCACCGCGGCCATGCCGTTGCGTTCGATGCAGGGGATCTGGACGAGGCCGCCGACGGGGTCGCAGGTGAGGCCGAGGTTGTGTTCCATGCCGATCTCGGCCGCGTTCTCGACCTGTTCCGGGGAACCGCCGAGCACTTCCGCCAACGCGCCCGCCGCCATCGAGCAGGCCGACCCCACCTCGCCCTGGCAGCCGACCTCGGCGCCGGAGATGGAGGCGTTCTCCTTGAAGAGCATGCCGATGGCGCCGGCGGAGAGCATGAAGCGGACCACGCCCTCCTCGTCGGCGCCCGGCACGAAGTTGATGTAGTAGTGCAGGACGGCCGGGATGATGCCGGCGGCGCCGTTCGTCGGGGCCGTCACCACGCGCCCGCCCGCCGCGTTCTCCTCGTTCACCGCCATCGCGTAGAGCGTGATCCACTCCATCGCGTGCGCCAACGGGTCGCCCTCCGCCCGGAGTTGGCGTGCCGACATGGCGGCCCTGCGGCGGACCCGGAGGCCGCCCGGCAGGATGCCCTCCCGCGACATGCCCCGCGACACGCACGCCTGCATCACGCGCCAGATCTCCAGCAGCCCGGCCCGGATCTCGTCCTCCGTGCGCCAGGCGCGCTCGTTCTCCAGCATCAGCGCGGAGATCGACAGGCCGGTCTCCTGGGTGAGGCGCAGCAGCTCGTCGCCCGTACGGAACGGGTACTTGAGGACCGTGTCGTCCAGCTTGATGCGGTCGGCGCCGACCGCATCCTCGTCGACGACGAAACCGCCGCCCACCGAGTAGTACGTCTTCGACAACAGCTCCTCGCCCGCCGCGTCGTACGCCCACAGCGTCATGCCGTTCGCGTGGTACGGCAGGGTTTTCCGGCGGTGCAGCTTCAGGTCGGAGTCGTAGGAGAACGGGATCTCGTGCTCGCCCAGGAGGCGGATGCGGCCTGCCTCCTTTATCTGCTCGACCCGTTCGTCCGCCTTCCCCACGTCCACCGTGCGCGGCGACTCGCCCTCCAGGCCGAGCAGCACCGCCTTCGGGGTGCCGTGCCCGTGGCCGGTCGCGCCGAGGGAGCCGTACAGCTCGGTGCGGACGGAGGCGACGGAGTCCAGGAGGTCCTCGTTGCGCAGCCGGAGCGCGAACATGCGGGCCGCCCGCATCGGGCCGACCGTGTGGGAGCTGGACGGGCCGATGCCGATCGAGAACAGGTCGAAGACCGAGATGGCCACGGTGACTCCTCAGAACGCAAGACGTGCGGGGTGGTGCAAGGGGTGGGACACCGGCGCGCACCTCCCAGTGTGCGCCGGTGTCCCCGACGGCGACTGCCGCCCGGTGGGCCGAACTACAGCCCGGGATACAGCGGGTACTTCTCCGCCAGCGCGGTCACGCGGGCCTTCAGACCCTCCACGTCGTACGACGGCTTGAGCGTCTCCGCGATGACGTCCGCGACCTCGGCGAAGTCCTCGGCCGTGAAGCCGCGGGTCGCCAGTGCCGGGGTGCCGATGCGCAGGCCCGAGGTGACCATCGGGGGCCGGGGGTCGTTCGGGACGGCGTTCCGGTTGACCGTGATGCCGACCTCGTGGAGCCGGTCCTCGGCCTGCTGACCGTCCAGTTCGGAGGTGCGCAGGTCGACCAGGACCAGGTGCACGTCCGTACCACCGGACAGGACGTCGACCCCTACGGCCTTCACGTCGTCCCGCACCAGGCGCTCGGCCAGCAGCCGCGCACCCTCCACGGTACGCCGCTGCCGCTCCTTGAAGTCCTCGCCCGCCGCGACCTTGAAGGAGACGGCCTTCGCGGCGATCACGTGCTCCAGCGGACCGCCCTGGAAGCCCGGGAAGACGGAGGAGTTCAGCTTCTTCGCGAACTCCTTCTTCGCCAGGATGATCCCGCCGCGCGGGCCGCCCAGCGTCTTGTGGGTCGTGGACGTGACGACATCCGCGTACGGGACGGGGTTCGGGTGCAGCCCCGCCGCGACCAGGCCCGCGAAGTGCGCCATGTCGACCCACAGGAAGGCCTCGACCTCGTCCGCGATCCGGCGGAACTCGGCGAAGTCCAGCTGGCGCGGGTACGCCGACCAGCCCGCGATGATCACCTTCGGGCGGTGCTCCTTGGCGAGCTTCTCCAGCTCGGCCATGTCGACCAGACCGGTCGTCGGGTCCACGTGGTACGCGACCACGTTGAACTGCTTGCCGGAGAAGTTCAGCCGCATCCCGTGGGTCAGGTGGCCGCCGTGCGCCAGGTCCAGGCCGAGGATGGTGTCGCCGGGCTTGGCCAGCGCGAACAGCGCGGCCTGGTTCGCGGAGGCGCCCGAGTGCGGCTGCACGTTCGCGTACTCGGCGCCGAACAGCTCCTTGACCCGGTCGATCGCGATCTGCTCGGCCACGTCGACGTACTCGCAGCCGCCGTAGTAACGACGGCCCGGGTACCCCTCGGCGTACTTGTTGGTGAGGACCGAGCCCTGCGCCTCCATGACCGCGACCGGAGCGAAGTTCTCCGAGGCGATCATCTCCAGCGTGGACTGCTGCCGGCGCAGCTCGGCGTCGACGGCCGCGGCGATGTCCGGGTCGAGCTCGTGCAGGGGCGTGTTCAGAACAGACATCAGGTGTACGACTCCTCAGCCGGCGGAAAACGCGGTGTACTCGTCGGCGGAGAGCAGGTCGCCCGGCTCCTCCGCGACACGCACCTTGAAGAGCCAACCCCCCTCAAAGGGGGCCGAGTTCACCAGCGAAGGGTCGTTCACGACGTCCTCGTTGATCTCGGTGACCTCGCCGCCGACGGGCGAGTACAGGTCGGACACCGACTTCGTCGACTCCAGCTCACCGCAGGACTCGCCCGCGGTCACCGTGGAGCCGACGTCGGGGAGCTGGGCGTAGACGACATCGCCGAGCGCGTTGGCCGCGAACTCGGTGATGCCGACCGTCGAGACGCCGTCCTCGGCGACCGACAGCCACTCGTGCTCCTTGCTGTAGCGCAGCTGCTGGGGGTTGCTCATGGCCTGAATTCTCCTGTACGCGGGGGAGTGCTGATGAATGGGGGACTACGGAGGACATCGGCGGACAGGGGCGATCCGCCCCGGGTCACAGACGTGACGCTACGACGACTGTCACTTCTCGCGCTTGTAGAACGGCAGCGCCACGACTTCGTACGGCTCGTGACTGCCCCGGATGTCCACGCCGACACCGGCCGTGCCCGGCGCCGCGTGCGCGGCGTCGACGTAGGCCATGGCGATGGGCCTGCCCAGCGTGGGGGAGGGGGCGCCGGAGGTGACCTCGCCGATCACCTGGCCGTCGGCGACGACGGGGTACCCGGCGCGCGGGACCCGGCGGCCCTCGGCGACGAGCCCGACGAGGACGCGCGGCGGCTGCGAGGCGGCCCGCTCGGCGGCGGCCTCCAGGGCCGTACGCCCGACGAAGTCGCCGTCCTTCTCGAACTTCACGACCCGGCCGAGCCCGGCGTCGAAGGGGGTGAGGGAGGTCGACAACTCGTGCCCGTACAGCGGCATCCCGGCCTCCAGGCGCAGGGTGTCGCGGCAGGACAGGCCGCACGGGATCAGCCCGACCGGCGCCCCGGCCTCGGTCAGCGCGAGCCACAGCTTCTCCGCGTCACCGGGGGAGACGAACAGCTCGAAGCCGTCCTCGCCGGTGTACCCGGTGCGGGCGATCAGCGCGGGGACGCCCGCGACCGTGCCGGGCAGACCGGCGTAGTACTTCAGGCCGTCGAGGTCGGCGTCGGTGAGCGACTTGAGGATGCCGGGGGACTCGGGACCTTGGACGGCGAGCAGCGCGTACGCGTCACGGTCGTCGCGGACGACGGCGTCGAAGCCCGCGGCCCGCTCGGTGAGCGCGTCCAACACCACCTGCGCGTTGGAGGCGTTGGCGACCACCATGTAGGTAGAAGATGCAGCCTCGGTGTCCGCCAGCCGGTAGACGATCAGGTCGTCCAGGATGCCGCCGTCGGCCCGGCAGATCATGGTGTAGCGGGCGCGGCCCACGCCCACGGAGGCGATGTTGCCGACGAGTGCGTAGTTGAGGAGTGCGGCCGCGTCCGGTCCGGTGACCGTGATCTCGCCCATGTGGGAGAGGTCGAAGAGGCCGGCCTTCGTGCGGACGGCGAGGTGCTCGTCGCGCTCCGAGCCGTAGCGCAGCGGCATGTCCCAGCCGGCGAAGTCGGTCATCGTCGCACCGAGCGAGCGGTGCAGCGCGTCGAGCGCGGTGCGGCGCTTCTCAGGGGTGGCGGTACTGCTCATCGGTCGGTCTCCCAAGGCATGACGGCGAGGTCGTTCCTCCCCATCTGTCATCGGGACCTGAGAGGTTCGCCATGACCGCACGCGGAACATGGGTTGCACCTTGGGTGGGACCACCGTCGCCGGCGGTCCGCTTTTCAGATGTGCCTCGCCCGCGCGGTAACGGGGCCTGAGAGATTCAAGGGAGGGACTTGCTCCTTCGGCGCCCCGGCAACAGCTGGCTGGGGACTCTCCCGCGCGGATTCAAGCGGCCGGTATGCAGTTAGGCGGGCACATCATCGCACAGGCTTTGTAACAGGCCTGTGGCCGGACGCGAACGGAACCGCGAGGCACCGTGCATTACCTTCTCTTTACGTTCAGTGGGGAGAACCTTTCCTGACCCCGCAGGGAGGACGATCACGGTGACAAGGACCACGGTGTACGCCACGACCTCGGCCGTAGCGCTGCCCGAGCAGCCCTCGGCCCCGGCCAGGGAGGCATGCCCGGCCCGCCCGGTACCGACCGTCCGCGATCTCCGCGAGCGCGGCGGGCACAGCCCGTACGGACTCCGCTTCGGCCCCCGCGACCTGGTCGTGGTCACCGGCCTGCCCGGCAGCGGCAAGTCCACGCTGATGCGGCGCGCGGTGGCGGGCGGCGACGGCGTCCGCGTCGACAGCCAGGACACCCGGGACCGCTGGGACGCCCACATGGCCGGAGTCCTGCCCTACGCGGTCTACCGCCCCCTGGTCCGCCTCGCCCACTACGCCGGACTGCACCGCGCGCTGCGTTCCGCGTCCGGAGCCGTCGTGCACGACTGCGGTACGCAGACCTGGGTGCGCGGCTGGCTGGCCCGCGCCGCCGGGCGCCGGGGCGGCGCGCTGCACCTGGTGTTCCTCGACGTCAGCCCGGACACCGCGCTCGGCGGCCAGCGCGAGCGAGGGCGCGGGGTCTCGCGGTACGCGTTCCTGCGCCACCGCAGGGCCGCCGCCCGGCTCCTGCGCGCGGTGGAGCGCGGTGATCTGCCCCGGGGCGTCGACTCGGCGGTCCTCCTGGACCGGGACGCGGCGGACGTGCTGCGCCGGATCGACTTCGCGGACTGAGCCGCTAGCCTTTTCAGCCACAGCAGGGTTACAGCAGGCGGTTTCACCAGCAGGCGGTAGGTAGATGGACTTCCCGGCGGACTTCCCCGGTCAGGCGTACCCCCACCCGCATCCGCACGGCGGATGGCCGGGCAACGAGCTGGAGGAGGTGCTCTCCGCGTCCCTCGGCATGCCCTCGGCCGGCGGCCGGATCGTCGAGGTGCTCGGCCGCAGCTTCGTCTGGGTCCCGCTCCCCAGCGGCGGCGGCCCGCAGAGCGGCCCCCTTGACCTGCCGACGCTGGACATCGAGGGGCAGGCGTTCGTCCCGGTCTTCAGCTCCGAGGAGCAGTTCCGGCAGGTCGTCGGCTCGCATCTGTCGTTCACGATCGCGCCGGCGGTGGAGTTCGCCCGCGGGCTGCCCCCGCAGGTCGGCATCGCGGTGAACCCGGGCGGCATGGTCGGCGTCCCGCTCCCGCCCCTCGCGGTGGCCGAGCTGTGCCGCATCGGCCGCACCGCCCTCGACGGCCCCACCAGTGGCGGTCGCGTCCGCCTCTTCGAACCCGACTGGCAGGACGACCCGGTCGACTTCCTCGCCGCCGCCTCCGCCGAGTTCGCGGCGCTCGGCGTGGTCGGCTCGGCCCGCCGCTGCCTGGCCTCGATCGAGACGGCCGCCCCGGTCATGTTCGTGGGCGTAGAACTCACCAACTGGGACGGCGACTTGAGAGCGGCCCCGATGGAGGCGTTGGCGCGGGCGCTGGGCCAGGTCACGGTCCAGTGGCAGGTCAACTTGGTCTTGTTGGACGTAACGCAGGACCCGGTGGCGGACTGGATGCGCCAGACGGTACGTCCTTTCTATACACAGGGTCACTGAGAGCGTCCCTTTAGGGGCGCGGGGCACGGCGCGACCAGCCACACTCGACCGGCACTCGCGAACGCACCACGGGCCCCCACCCCTTGGGCGCTTAAGCTGTTTCCAAACGCAGGCCAACTCAGGGCAACCAAGCAGAAGGGGCGGTACACGTGAGCGCCAGCGGCACCGCGACCGGCCAGGTCGAGCACATGCTGCGCCAGGTGACGCCCGGGCGCTACGACGCCTACGAGGCGCTCCTGCGCGCCCTCGCGACCCCCCACTCCGGTCAGATCTGGATGCTCCTGTGGCACGGCCAGTCCGGCTCCCCGGACGCCCAGTACGGAAACATGCAGGTCGACAAGTACGGCTACGCCCCCTGTGTCACCTCCGCCCAGGAACTGTCGGCGAGCGGCTGGAACCGCTCCTACGAGGTGGTCGACGGCCTGGATGTCGCCCGCACCCTCTACCCCGACCACTTCGGCCTCTGGCTCAACCCGCACGCCCCCGGCGGCGGCGTCGGCATCCCCTGGCTGGATCTCCGCCGGATCGCCACCGGCCTGGAGCGCCAGCCGGCCGGGCCCCTGCGGCTGTCGGAACCGGGCATCGAGATCCCGCAGTTCTACGCCACGCTCACGCAGAACGCCCACCGCACCCCGGCGGTCCGCGCACTGCGCCGCGCCTGGGTCCAGCCCGCGCTCGGAGCGCCGTATCTCGCGATCGGCCTGGACGTCTACGACACCAGTCCGCCCGCCGTGGACTCGGTGCGCGGCATGATGCAGCAGTCGATCGGCGCGGTCCCCGACGGGCTGCCGGTCTCGACCGTGGCGATGTCCGACGAGTACGACCCGGTCGCGCTCTGGCTGCGGGCCAACGCCCGCCCGTTCTACGACCGCGAGGCCCACGCGGCGCCCGCCCAGGCGGGTGGGTACGGATACCCGCCCGTCCGTGGTGGATACTGAACCCGCGAGTCCTCTTCTCAGCTTCTCCGCAGGATTTACGTCTACGACACTTTTCTTCGCGCGTAGACGGCGGTGTGGTGCCCCGAAAGACGCCGAATCTCCGTTCTGTCCCAAGTGCCCGGCGTCCGGGGGGCGTTACCCACTGTTCGGATAACGGAATCCCTAGTTAAGCATCACGGTTGCGCATACTTTCGCCGTCAGACCTGGCGGGTGATCGCAGCCACGCTGAAGACTCGCGACTCAGACACAGGGTCCAGGGACCCATGTCCACTGCAAGTCGACAAAGCCGCTAATCCGCGGCAGGCGTAAGCCGGTAACCACCGGCGAGAGGGGTCGGGTCACAGTGACCGCACCGATCGAGACCACGGGGGCGGAAGCCGGGGCGCAGCCGGAGGCTGTGCTCGTCGGCGCCGAGAAGGGGCAGATCGAGGGCCGTTCCCTTGGACAGATCGCCTGGACCCGGTTCAAGAAGGACAGAGTCGCCGTCGCCGGCGGCGTCATCGTCGTCCTGCTGATCCTGGTCGCGGCACTCTCCCGTCCGATCCAGTCGATCTTCGGACTGGATCCCGACGCCTTCCACCAGAACCTGATCGACGCCAACACCTCGCTGCCCAGGGGCGGTTGGGGCGGCATGAGCTGGGACCACCCGCTCGGCGTGGACCCGCAGTTCGGCCGGGACGTCGCCACCCGCATCCTCGAAGGCTCCTGGGTGTCGCTGGTGGTCGCCTTCGGCGCCACGATCCTGTCGAACGTGATCGGCACGATCCTCGGCGTCGTCGCGGGTTTCTACGGCGGCCGGGTCGACTCGATCATCAGCCGGCTGATGGACACCTTCCTCGCCTTCCCCCTGCTGCTCTTCGCCATCGCCATCTCGGCGACCCTGCAGGGCGGCGCCTTCGGCCTCAGCGGCCTGCCGCTCCACCTGAGCGTGCTGATCTTCGTCATCGGCTTCTTCAACTGGCCCTACCTGGGCCGGATCGTCCGCGGCCAGACCCTCGCCCTGCGCGAGCGGGAGTTCGTGGACGCCTCCCGGGGGATGGGCGCCAGGGGGCCGTACATCCTCTTCCGGGAGCTGCTGCCCAACCTGGTCGGCCCGATCATCGTCTACTCGACGCTGCTCATCCCGACGAACATCCTCTTCGAGGCGTCCCTCAGCTTCCTCGGGGTCGGTATCCAGCCCCCGCAGGCATCCTGGGGCGGCATGTTGCGGGACGCGGTCACCTATTACGAGGTCGACCCCGCGTACATGATCGTTCCCGGCCTCGCCATCTTCGTGACCGTCCTGGCGTTCAACCTGCTGGGCGACGGTCTCCGCGACGCTCTCGACCCCCGCAGCCGCTAGGGCCCGCACCCGAGAGTCCATCAAGTTTCCGACAATGGAGGAAGCAGACCATCATGCGAAGGTCAGCGCTGGCCGCAGTTGCGGCCATCGGCTCCGCGACACTGCTCATGGCAGGTTGCAGCAAGGCCGATGACAGTAAGAGTGACAACGGTGGGACGAAGGCGGCTGGGGCCAACGCAGCGACCAAGGACGTCGTCAACGCCTCTACGCACAAGGGCGGGACGGTCACCTACGAACTGTCCGACGTTCCGGACTCGTTCGACCCGGGCAACACGTACTACGCGTACATGTACAACTTCAGCCGGCTGTACGCCCGGCCGCTGATGACGTTCGAGCCCGGCCCCGGTTCCAAGGGGAACACCCTGGTCCCGGACCTCGCCGCGAGCAAGGGTGTCTCCAGCGACGGCGGCAAGACCTGGACGTACAAGCTGCGTTCGGGTCTGAAGTACCAGGACGGCACGGCGATCACGTCCAAGGACGTCAAGTACGCCGTGGAGCGTTCGAACTTCGCGCGTGACGTGCTCTCCCTCGGCCCGAACTACTTCCAGCAGTTCCTGGTCGGCGGCAAGGACTACAAGGGACCGTACAAGGACAAGAGCGCCGACGGCCTCAAGTCCATCGCGACGCCGGACGACACCACCATCGTCTTCCACCTGAACACGGCCTTCCAGGAGTTCGACTACCTGGTCGCGGCGCCGCAGACGGCTCCGGTGCCGCAGGCGAAGGACAAGGGCGTCGACTACGTCAAGAACATCGTGTCCTCCGGCTCGTACCAGTTCCAGAGCTACCAGGACGGCAAGCAGGCCGTCCTCGTGCGCAACAAGAACTGGAACGCGGCGACGGACCCGCTGCGCAAGCAGTACCCGGACAAGATCGTCGTGAACCTGAAGGTCAACGCCGACACGATCGACAAGGACGTCCTCGCGGGCGACGCGATCGACATGGGCGGTACGGGTGTCCAGGCCGCGACCCAGGCGCAGCTGCTGACCTCCGCCGACAAGAAGGCCGGCACGGACAACACCTTCGGTGGCCGTCTCGTCTACATGGCGATCAACACCAAGGTGAAGCCGTTCGACAACGTGGCCTGCCGCAAGGCCGTCGAGTACGCCATCGACAAGGTCTCCGTGCAGACCGCCGAGGGCGGCCCGATCCGCGGTGAGATCGCCAGCACCGTCCTGCCGCCGGACATCACCGGCTACGAGAAGGCCGACCAGTACGCCACCACGGGCAACAAGGGTGACGTCGCCAAGGCCAAGGCGCAGCTGACGGCCTGCGGCAAGACGTCGATCTCGACGAACCTGTCGGCCCGCAGCGACCGTCCGCAGGAGATCTCCGCGGCCACCGCGATCATCAACTCGCTGAAGGCCGTCGGCATCAACGCCAGCCTGAAGCAGTACCCGTCGGGCAAGTACTTCACCGACTACGCGGGTGTCCCGAAGTTCACCGAGCAGCAGAACATCGGCCTGATCATGATGCAGTGGGGTGCCGACTGGCCCTCCGGCTACGGCTTCGAGCAGCAGATCCTGAACGGTGAGGCGATCGGTGCTTCGGGTAACACCAACCTGTCGCAGTACGACAACAAGACGGTCAACAACCTCCTCGCCAAGGCCATCGGCACCGAGGACGTCGCGACCCGCAACAGCATGTACGCCCAGATCGACAAGCAGACCATGAGTGACGCGGCCCTCGTTCCGCTGACCTACTTCAAGGTCCTGCTGGCCCGTCCGGCGAACTACAGCAACCTGGTGTCGACGGCGGCCTTCAGCGGCCAGTACGACTACCTCAACATCGGCACCGCGAAGTAGTCGTAGCCCCGGAAGGCAGGTGAAGGCATTGGTGCCCGCGGGCTTTGCGGCCCGCGGGCACCAGCGCCGATCCCCGTGATCTCGTACATTCTCCGTCGGACGGTCGCAGCGGTGATCCTGCTGCTGGTCGTCTCCGCGGTCACCTTCGGCATCTTCTTCCTGCTGCCACGGCTCGCCGGCCAGACCGCGGACCAGTTGGCCCAGCAGTACATCGGGAAGAGCCCGTCGGCGGCGGACATCGCCGCGGTCAAGCACAACCTGGGTCTGGACCAGCCCCTTTACCTGCAGTACTGGCACTTCATCAAGGGGATCGTGGCGGGCGCCACCTACAACCTCGGCCCCACCACGGTGCACTGCGACGCGCCCTGCTTCGGCTACTCCTTCAAGGACCACGTCGAGGTCTGGCCGCAGCTCACCTCCCGCCTTCCGGTCACCATCTCGCTGGCCTCCGGCGCCGCCGTGCTCTGGCTGCTGTCCGGTGTCACGGTCGGTGTGATCTCCGCGCTCAAGCCGCGGTCGTTCTTCGACCGCGCCTTCATGGGCGTGGCGCTCGCGGGTGTCTCGCTGCCCATGTTCTTCACGGGCAACCTCGCCATCCTGCTCTTCACGTACCAGTGGCCGATCTTCGGCCGCACCTACGTCCCGTTCACCGAGAACCCCGCGCAGTGGGCCAACACGCTGTTCCCGGCGTGGTGTTCGCTCGCGCTCCTCTACTCCGCCATCTACGCGCGGCTCACCCGCTCGGGCATGCTGGAGACGATGAACGAGGACTTCATCCGCACGGCCCGCGCCAAGGGTCTGCGGGAACGCAACGTCGTCGTCAAGCACGGTCTGCGGGCCGCCCTGACGCCGATCATCACCGTCTTCGGCATGGACCTCGGTCTGCTGCTCGGCGGTGCGCTGATCACCGAGTCGGTGTTCTCCCTGCACGGCATCGGCCAGTACGCGGTGCAGTCGATCGAGAGCAACGACCTGCCCCCGATCCTCGGCGTGACCCTGCTCGCAGCGTTCTTCGTAGTGATCGCAAATCTTCTGGTGGACCTGTTGTACGCCGCCGCCGACCCGCGGGTGAGGCTCTCGTGACCGACCTTTCCAAAACCGGCGCCGCGGTCGGCGAGCCCGTCGACACGGCCAAGTCCGCCCCGAACGCGTTCCTCGAAGTCCGCGACCTCAAGGTGCACTTCCCGACCGACGACGGCGTGGTCAAGTCCGTCGACGGGCTCAGCTTCTCGCTGGAGAAGGGCAAGACCCTCTCCATCGTGGGCGAGTCGGGCTCCGGCAAGTCCGTCACCTCGCTGGCGATCATGGGCCTGCACCGGCTCGGCCCGCGCGGCAAGAACGTACGGATGACCGGCGAGATCTGGCTCGACGGCCAGGAACTCGTGGGTGCCCAGCCGGACGAGGTGCGCAAGCTCCGCGGCCGGCAGATGTCCATGATCTTCCAGGACCCGCTGTCCGCGATGCACCCGTACTACAAGATCGGCGACCAGATCGTCGAGGCGTACCGCGTGCACAACGACGTCAGCAAGAAGGTCGCCCGCAAGCGTGCGATCGAGATGCTCGACCGGGTCGGCATCCCCGAGCCGGCCAAGCGCGTCGACGGCTACCCGCACGAGTTCTCCGGCGGTATGCGCCAGCGCGCCATGATCGCGATGGCCCTGGTCAACAACCCCGAACTGCTCATCGCGGACGAGCCGACGACCGCCCTGGACGTGACCGTCCAGGCGCAGATCCTCGACCTGATCCGGGACCTGCAGAAGGAGTTCGGCTCCGCGGTCGTCCTGATCACCCACGACCTCGGTGTCGTCGCCGAGATCGCCGACGACGTCCTGGTCATGTACGGCGGCCGGTGCGTGGAGCGCGGTCCCGTGGACGAGATCTTCGAGAAGCCGCAACACCCGTACACCTGGGGCCTGTTGGGCTCGATGCCGCGCATCGACCGGGAGACCTCGGAGCGGCTCATCCCGGTCAAGGGCCAGCCGCCGAGCCTCATCAACGTCCCCTCGGGCTGCGCCTTCCACCCGCGCTGCCCGTACGCGGACATCCCCAAGGGCGACGTCACGCGAACCGTGCGCCCCGAGCTGGAGCTGGTCCCCGGCGGGCACTGGTCCGCCTGCCACCTCCCGGCTGCGGACCGTACGCGGATCTGGACCGAAGAGATTGCGCCGAAGCTGTGAGCGATACGAACAAACAGACCGCCACCGCGGTCGTGCCGGAGCAGGCGGCCTCCTCGGAGGACCGTGAGGTACTGCTCAAGGTCGAGGGCCTGAAGAAGCACTTCCCCATCAAGAAGGGGATCCTGCAGCGTCAGGTCGCCGCGGTGAAGGCCGTCGACGGCATCGACTTCGAGGTACGCAAGGGCGAGACCCTGGGCGTCGTCGGGGAGTCGGGCTGCGGCAAGTCGACCATGGGCCGGGTCATCACCCGGCTCCAGGACCCGACGGGCGGCTCGATCCACTTCGAGGGCCAGGACATCACGACCCTGAACGCGGCGGGGATGCGTCCGCTGCGGCGGGACATCCAGATGATCTTCCAGGACCCGTACGGCTCCCTGAACCCCCGGCACACCATCGGCTCGATCGTCTCGGCGCCGTTCCGGCTCCAGGGCGTGGAGCCCGAGGGCGGGGTGCGCAAGGAGGTCCAGCGCCTTCTGGAACTGGTCGGCCTGAGCCCCGAGCACTTCAACCGCTACCCGCACGAGTTCTCCGGCGGCCAGCGCCAGCGCATCGGCATCGCCCGCGCGCTGGCCCTCAAGCCGAAGCTCGTGGTGGCGGACGAGCCGGTGTCGGCGCTCGACGTGTCGATCCAGGCGCAGGTCGTCAACCTCATGGACGACCTCCAGACGGAGCTCGGCCTGACGTACGTGATCATCGCGCACGACCTCTCCGTCGTCCGCCATGTCTCGGACCGGGTCGCGGTGATGTACCTCGGCAAGATCGTCGAACTCGCCGACAGCACCAAGCTGTACGAGTCGCCGATGCACCCGTACACCAAGGCCCTGATGTCGGCCGTGCCGGTGCCTGACCCCAAGCGCCGGGGTGCCAAGAGCGAGCGCATCCTGCTCAAGGGCGACGTCCCCTCGCCGATCTCCCCGCCCAGCGGCTGCCGTTTCCACACGCGCTGCTGGAAGGCCACGGAGATCTGCCGGACGAAGGAGCCCCAGCTGATCGAGCTCCGGCCCGGCCAGCAGGTCGCCTGCCACCACCCGGAGAACTTCGCGGACCAGGCCCCGCAGGACACCGTCCTGCTGAGCGCCGCGAAGGAAGCGGTGGAACTGGTGGGCGCGGCGGTCCTGGGGAAGCCGGCGCAGGTCGAGCCGGAGTCCGAGGCCGGGGCGGAAGCCAAGGTCGAGGCGGAAACTGAGGTCGAGGCGGGATCCGAGGCCAAACCGGAAGCCAAGGTCGGGCCCGAAGCCGAGATCACGGCGGATGCCGAGAGCAAGTCGGAAGCCGAGGTTGAGGTGGCCGAGGTCGCTGCCGTGACCGAGGCGCCGGACGCGGCTGCGCCCGCCGCGACCGAGAAGCCTTCGGCGCCGGCAGCGGCTGTCACCGCGGAGCCTGCTCCCGCCGAATCCACGGCTGCCGCCGAATCTCCGGCGGACGCCGAGGAATCCGCGGCGGAGACGCCCGAGGCCGCCGATGCGGAGTCGGCGGAGACCGCGGCGGAGCAGCCTGTGGCCGAAACCCCGGCCCCCGCTTCCCCCGAAGCGGAATCCGGCGATCAGGAGTCAACTGCCAAGTAGCACATGACGAGTTGGTAAAGTCATGTCCATGTCGAAACGGGAGAGTGCAGAGTCGAGCGCGTCCGTCTGATCGGAAACGCACCCGAAAGGGACGACTCATGGCACTCTCCCGTTCGGCACGTCTGGGGGCCCTCGCGACAGCGGCGGCCTCTTTTCTTGTCATCGCCGCCTCCTCCGCCCCCACCCCCGGCGCCGACGGCATCGGTGACCTCTACTTCCCCCAACTCGGCAACGGCGGCTTCGACGCCCGGCACTACGCCCTGGACGTCGCCTACAACCCCGACACCGACCGCCTCGACGGGCGTACGACGCTCACCGCCCGCGCCACCCAGAACCTCTCCTCCTTCGACCTGGACCTCCAGAAGCTGGAGGTCACCAAGGTCCAAGTGAACGGAAGACGGGCCCAGTTCACCCGCACCGGCGACGAACTGCGCATCACCCCGCGGGACTTCCTCCGCAAGGGCAAGGACTTCACCGTCAGCGTCACCTACGGCGGTGTCCCCGAACCCCTCAACGGCCCCATCGTGTTCGGCTCCGACTACGGCTGGATGAAGACCCCCGACGGAGTCTTCGTCGCCTGCGAACCCAACGCCGCCTCCACCTGGTTCCCGTCCAGCGACCACCCCTCCGACAAGGCCACCTACGACATCCGCATCAAGGCCCCCAAGGGCCTGACCGGAGTCTCCAACGGCCGGCTCGTCTCGACGTACAGCAAGGGCGCCTCGACGTACACCCACTGGCGCGAGAGCAAGCCCATGGCGACCTACCTCGCCACGGCCACCATCGGGAAGTTCGACGTCAGGACGGGGAAGACGCCCGGTGGCATCCCGATCTACGTCGCCATCGACCCCGTCCTCGCCAACAGCAACAGCGTCGACGTGTACGCCGTGACCGCCGCCGCCACCGACTACTGGTCGCAGCTCTTCGGGCCGTACCCCTTCGAGGAGACCGGCGCGATCGTCGACGACATGCCGGAGGCCGGGTTCTCGCTGGAGGTGCAGAGCAAGCCCGCCTACTCGGCCGTGCGCAACGAGACGACGATCGTGCACGAGCTGGCCCACCAGTGGTTCGGCGACTCCGTGTCGGTCGCGCACTGGAAGGACATCTGGCTCAACGAGGGCTTCGCGACCTACGCCCAGTGGCTGTGGGCCGAACACCAGGGCACCCGCACCGCGCACGACTCGTTCCTGGCCGGCTACAACTCCCGCCCCGCCGACAGCTCCTTCTGGCAGACCGTCGTGGCCGATCCGCAGCGCGACACCATGTTCGCCTCCGGCGTCTACCAGCGCGGCGCGATGACCCTCCAGATGCTCCGCGAACGCATCGGCGACACCGCGTTCTTCAAGCTGCTCCCCGCCTGGACGAAACTCCACCGCTACGGCAACGGCGACACCGCCGGATTCATCAAGCTCGCCGAGAAGATCAGCGGGCAACAGCTCGACGACCTGTTCCAGACCTGGCTGTACACGCCGGGCAAGCCCACCCTGTAGATCCACGAGAGATCCGCTGACCGATCCCCGCGAGTAACAATGTGGGGTGCTTCAGCAACTGTTCAGCCCCTCCGTCCAGCACACGCTCGACCTCGTCGGCATCTTCGTGTTCGCCATCTCCGGCGCGCTGCTGGCCGTCCGCAAGAACTTCGACGTGTTCGGCATCGCCGTGCTCGCCGAGGTCACCGCGCTGGGCGGAGGGGTGTTCCGCGACCTCATCATCGGGGCGGTGCCCCCGGCCGCCTTCACGGACCTGGGCTACTTCAGCACCCCGCTCTTCGCCGCGCTCCTCGTCTTCTTCCTCCATCCGCACGTGGAGCGCATCCAGTCCGGCGTCAACGTCTTCGACGCGGCCGGCCTCGGCCTGTTCTGTGTCACCGGCACGGTCAAGGCGTACGACTACGGGCTCGGCCTGACCGCCTCGGTGGCCCTCGGTCTCGGGTCCGCGGTCGGCGGCGGTGTGCTGCGGGACGTCCTGGCCAACGAGACTCCGTCCCTGCTCCGCTGGGACCGCGACCTGTACGCGGTCCCCGCCATCGTCGGCGCCACCATGGTCGCCGTGTGCATCCGCTACGACGTGCTGGGCCCGTTCACCAGCGGGCTCGCGGTCGTCACCGCTTTCGTGCTGCGCCTGCTCGCGATGCGGTTCCACTGGCGAGCTCCGCGTGCGTGGAACCGGAGGTCGACCGTGCGTGAGGAGTAGTCGTCCTCCCGGTCTTCGGGTGCGGACGGTTCTTGCCCATCTCCAGGGTCAGCCAGCGGAACACCGCCTTCACCTGCGGCCGCCACAGCGCCATCGTGTGGCCGCCGTCGCTGCGCGGCAGGAACACCACGTGCACGGTCGTCGGCGCCTTGGCGACGGATGCCAGGGCCGTGCCCGCCTGGTAGCCGTCGCCGGACTCGCCGGAGATGTACAGCGCGATCGGCGGCGGGGTCCTCTCCGCCCTGAGCAGCAGGTACGGGTTGTTGGCGGCGCGCAGGGCCGGGCTCGCGGCGGCGAGTGAATTGCGTTCGCCGATCGGGTCGTTGTAGCCGGACATGCCCACGGCCGCGCGGTATCGGTCCGGGTGGGCGACGGCGAGCTTGACCGCGCAGTGCGCGCCGGCCGAGTAGCCGGCCACCGCCCAGCCCGAAGGGGCGGGCTCGGCGCGGAAGTTGTCCATGACCATCTTCGGTACGTCGACGCTCAGCCAGGTGTCGGCGTTGACCGTGCCGGTGATGTTGGCGCAGCCGGTGTCGACGCCGGCCAGCAGGTTGGTGCGCGGTGCGACCAGGATGAACGGCGCGACCCGCCCGCTCTTCATCAGCGGCAGCAGCTGCTCGTTCGCGTGCAGCGACCCGAACCAGGCCCTGGCCGAGCCGGGATAGCCCGGCAGCAGTTCCACCACCGGGAACTTGTGGTGCCGGTAGGCGGGCTCCTTGTACTGCGGCGGCAGCCACACGTACACCTCGGCGTTGACGCCGGAGACCTGGCCCTTGAGCTGGGTGACCTCGACCCCGCCGGCCGCGCGCATGCCGGGACCCTCGGCGGGCGAGAAGGCCTGCTTCACCTTGGGCAACCGGTTCAGCGAGATGTTTCCGGTGCCGTTCCTGCCGAGATTCGCGGCCTGCTGGACGTGGTTGCCGGTGCCGAGGAGGTCGGCCCAGTTGTCGTAGAGGTTGTTCTGGTTGTTGACCACGACGAAGACCAGGGTGACGGCCGTGGCCTGGGCGAACAGCAGCATCAGGGCCCGTGCCGCCACGCGAACGGCCTTGGGGCCGCGCATCCTCGACCACAGCACGAGCGGCAGTATGAGGGCGACGATCGTCAGCACGACGGCGGTGTAGAGGAACGAGGTCCCGGTGAGGCTCATGTCCCCAAAGAGGGGGATCGCGGGCCGCGGGTCACGGACGAGTTCGGACACTTACCAAGAAATTGCCGGTTCCTCACCCGACCGGCCGACAACGTGCCGGTGTTTTCATCTGCCCGCAACAACAAAGCTACCGCTTAGTAATCACCTGTTGTACGGTTCATCCATGCGAGAAGCAGCACCCGCCCCGGCGCCCCCGCGGGCCAGACGGGCCACGATCGGCGACAGCGAGTTCGACCGCGACACGGCGGTCACCCGTCGCGCCCCGGGCGTCTACGGCATCGACCTCTCGGCCGGCTGGACGATCATCAGCGCCGTCAACGGCGGCTACCTCCTCGCCGTCCTGGGCCGAGCCCTGGCGGACGCCCTCCCGCACAGCGACCCGTTCACGATCTCCGCGCACTACCTCACGGCGTCCCAGCCCGGCCCGGCGGTCATCCGCACGGACACGGTCCGCACCGGCCGCACCCTCTCCACTGGCCAGGCGTCCCTCTTCCAGTACGACGAAGAGGGCACGGAGGTCGAACGCATCCGGGTCCTGGCCTCCTACGGCGACCTGGACACCCTCCCGGACGACGTCCGTACGACGGCTCGCCCGCCGGTGTTCCCGCCCATGGAGCAGTGCTTCGGCCCGGAGGACGGCCCCACCCCCGTCTCCGGCAGCTCGGCGATCACGGACCGCCTGATGCTGAAGCTGGACCCGTCCACCCTCGGCTGGGCCCTGGGCGCCCCCTCCGGCAAGGGCGAGATGCGCTCCTGGTTCGGACTGGCGGACGGCCGCGACGCGGACCCGTTGTCCCTGCTCCTCGCGGTGGACGCGCTCCCCCCGACCGCCTTCGAGATCGGCCTGAAGGGCTGGGTCCCCACGGTGGAACTCACCGTCCACGTCCGCGCCCGCCCCGCACCGGGACCGTTGCGGGTGTCGATCACCACCCGCAACCTGGCCGGCGGTTTCCTGGAGGAGGACGCGGAGGTCTGGGACAGCGAGGACCGACTGGTCGCCCAGGCACGGCAGTTGGCGCGGGCCCGGCTCAGCTGACCGGCTTACGTCCGAGCCAGGCCGCCAACTGGCCGTACGCGTCGGCTCCTTCAGGTGCCGCCTGTGCCGTGGCGAAGGGGGTGTCCGCGTCCCGTTCGGCGTCGGGGAGGACCCGGCGGGCGATGGTGAGCGCGAACTCGGCCAATTCCGGGTCGAGTTGGATGGGGTGGCCCAGTGCCTCGGAGAGGTCCCAGGCGTGGGTGACGTTCTCCATGACGTAGCCCGAGAGCGCGATCCGGCCCGGTGCCTCCCCCCACGGGACCCGGACCAGCGCGTCCAGCCGGGCGTCGTCCGCCCAGGCGGCGCGGACCCGGACGCGGGCCTCGTCGTACACGGCCGTCCAGCCCTTGTCGTCGACGCCGTCCACGAAGGGGTGGACGGCCATGCCGTCACCGCCCTCGCCGACCGTCGCGATCCGGTGGGTGCCGCCGACGAGATGACTCAGCAGGGTCCGTACGTCGAACTCCGCGCAGGGGGTCGGACCGGCCAGCTGCTCCGGCCGTACCGTCCTGATCAGGGCGGCGGCCTGCTCGGTGGCGCGGGTGTACAGGGGGCGGGGGTCGTTCGCGTTGGTGTTCATGGCACCGATGCTGGACCCATAACCTGACAGTTTCCGTCAACATTTGCGCCGGGGTTCCGGGCGGTGGATTCTGGGGGTGTGAAGGCCGACCGACTGCTCTCGATCCTGCTGCTCCTGCAGACCCGGGGTCGCGTTCCCGCGCATGAACTCGCCGACCGGCTTGAGGTGTCGGTGCGGACCATCTACCGGGACGTCGAGGCGTTGTCCGCCTCCGGGGTGCCGGTGTACGCCGAGCGGGGGCGGCACGGCGGGATCGAGCTGCTCGCCGGGTTCCGTACGGACGTGACGGGACTGACCGCCGACGAGTCGCGCGCCCTGTTCATCCTGGCCGCGCAGGGCGCCCATGCCGCACTCGGTCTGGACGCCGCGCTCGGTTCCGCGCTGCGCAAGGTGATGGCCGCGCTGCCGGCGCCGTACCGGCCGGCCGCCGAGGTGACCTCCCGGCGCATCCTCGTCGACGCCACGCGCTGGAAGGGCGGGCCCCAACCCGCCGTGGATCTGGACGTGTTGCAGGACGCGGTCTTCACCGACCGGCGGCTGCGGCTGCGCTACCGGCACAGCGGGGCGAAGGAGCCGAGCACCTACACCGTCGATCCGTACGGCCTCGTCTCCAAGGCCGGTGTCTGGTACCTCGTCGCCGACCGCCGTGCGCGCCCCCGCCTCTTCCGTGCCGACCGCGTCCACTCGGCCACCCTCCTGACCGACCCCGTGAAGCGCCGACCGGGCGTCGAACTCGCCGACGCCTGGGAGGAGTTGCGCCGCCAGGTCGAGGAACGCCCTGGCGGACTCGACGTCACGGTCCGCGTCCGCCGCTCCCGCCTCGACATGTTCCTGCGCCTCAACGCCTCCTCACTCGCCGAACTCCCCAAGGCCGAGGGGGCAGTTGAGGGTGCGGACGACTGGGTGACCGTCCGGCTGTCCTACGGCGTCGTCCGCGAGGCGCGTCAACTGCTGCAGTTCGCCGACGCGTTGGAGGTCGTGTCGCCGCCGGAGGTACGCGCGGAGGTGGCCGCGGCGGCCGCTTCTGTCACGGAGCTGTACCAGCGGGTAGGCGCGGGTCAGTAGCGAAGTAGCAGGTCAGGGCGGTCTCTTGGGCTGCCCTTTACTCCGTGCACAGGGTGAGGACAGGGCTCCGACAACGAAGTCCTAAGCGGCGTTGATTGAGTTCCCGTCACAAGACATCCTCATGGTTTTTGGAGTTGTTTCTCATGAAGCGTGCGCGTCTCCTCCCCGCAGTGGCCCTGCTGGCGCTCTCGCCCCTGGCCCTGGCGGCCTGCGGGTCGAGCGGCTCGTCGTCGTCCTCCGGCAGCGGCAACTCCGGTTCCACCCAGTCCTGTTCGGCCTCCGGCAGGCCCACCGGCAACGCCACGGCACGGCCCTCCGGTGCCCCCTCCGGCGCGCCCACGGGCGCCGCGGCCTCGGGCAGGCCGACGGGCATGCCGACCGGCAACGCCTCCGGTATGCCGACCGGCGGTCCCGGCGGAGGGGGCGGACAGGGCGGCCAGGGCGGCGGCCCCGGCGGCGGGTGCGGCGGCGGCCCGGGCGGCGGCCAGATGAGCGGGGCCCCGCAACAGGGCTGACCGCGCTCCCGCACGACAGGGGCGGCACACCCGTAAGCCGGGGGTGCCGCCCCTGTCGTATGCCCGCCGTCCGCACGGAACTTCCGGCCGCCGGTGTGGAGTTGCGGCCGTCACGGAATTCCTGGCCGCCGGTGTGGAGTTGCGGCCGTCACGGAATTCCTGGCCGCCGGTGTGGAGTTGCGACCGTCACGGAACTCCCGTCCGCCGGTGTGGAGTCGCGACCGGCACCGAACCCTCAGCCGTCGGTGTTGAGTTGCGACCGGTATCGAACTCCCGCGCGCCAGTGCGGAGTTGCGACCGGCACTGAACTCTCAGCCACCGGTGCGGAGTGCCAGCCGGGGCGGAGCTGTCGGCCGGCGATGGAGCTGCCCGGCGATGGAGAGTTGCCCGGCGGTGCCGCACCTCAGCCGAGCCAGTGTCGCCGTCCCACGCTGATCAAGCGCATCTGCTGCTGGGCGAGTTGGGCCATTCGCTCGCGCTCCTCCTCCGGCGCCTCCAGTGTCTCCAGGAAGAGGGAGGCCGTGATGAGCATCTGGTCGACGTAGAGGTGGGCCAGCATCAGCAGGTCGTCGTCGCGCCAGCCGTGTGACTCGGGGTCCTTGGCGAGCTCGGCCTTCACCTCCTCGGCGAACCGGGCGAGTTGGTCCCGGATGGCCTCCCGTACCGGCTGCACCCCACCGTGCCGCTCGCGCGCGATGAAGCGGACGTGCGCCGGGTGCGTGTTCACGTGATGGGCGATCAACTCGACGGCCCGCGTGATGCGTTGGCCGCTGTCCGCCGGGGCCACCGTCTGCCGGATCATCGGATGCAGACTGCCCAGCGCCTCCTCGACGAGCGCGACCCCGAGGTCCGCCGTGGAGCGGAAGTGCCGGTAGAAGGCGGTCGGGGCGACGCCCACGGCCCGGGTGACCTCGCGCAGGCCCAGACTGCTCAGGCTCTGCTCCTCCAGCAGCCCCAACGCGGCGTCCAGCAACGCCTGTCGGGTCTTCTGTTTCTGTACCTGCCGGATGCCGAGGGTGTGACTCATGTCATCCAGTTAACAACTGTTCTCCGTAATTGGAAAGTCGCCGGACGCGCTAGACTCAAGTTCAGTGAACAAGTGTTACTACAACCGTTCACCGAAACGTAACGAGAGCCGTCCCGGACCTCCCGGTCAGCTCGGAGGGGGATTCATCCCATGCTGTTCCTCGTCGTAGCGCTCCTGCTGTTCGGCGTCGTGATGGGCACCGTGGCCCACGCGCCGCTCGCCTTCACCGCCGTCGCCGCCACCGTCATCGCCGTATGGCTGGGCATCTTCGCACTCCGCGAGCGGCACGGCCGCCGCAGCCGTACGACCGCCAACTGACCGTCCGCGGCTGCCTATTGACCGCCCGTCCCACCACCCGCCCGATCCTCGGGAGCTGAACCCACATGCAACTCACCGCACCGGCAACCAGCAGCAACAGCACCACCGCAGCCGACAACGCCGCCGTGAAGCCCACCGGCCGTCGTGACGCCGACGGCATGGCCGTCGCGTCCTTCATCCTCGGCCTCGTCGGACTGCTCGTGCTCAACGTGTTCCTCGGCCCGATCGCCATCGCCCTGGCCGGCGCGGCGCTGTGGCGCGGCACCGCCCGTCGCGGCCGTGCTTTCCTCGGTCTGGGACTCGGCATCGCCGATCTGCTGGTCCTCGTCGCCTTCATGCAGCTGGACAGCACGGTCTCCTGGAGCTTCTAGGGGACCGGCCGGATCCCGTCGGGGCGCCCGCCCCTCCGGGGTGCGCACCGGGGCCCGTAGAATCGGCGTCACCATGGCATACCTCGACCACGCCGCGACCACCCCGATGCTTCCCGAGGCAGTCGAGGCGATGACGGCCCACCTGAGCATCACGGGCAACGCCTCCTCCCTCCACGCTTCCGGCCGCAAGGCCCGCCGTACGGTCGAAGAGGCCCGGGAGACCCTCGCCGAAGCGCTCGGCGCCCGCCCCAGCGAGGTGGTCTTCACCTCCGGCGGCACCGAGGCCGACAACCTCGCGGTGAAGGGCCTGTACTGGTCCCGCCGCGACGCCGACCCGGCCCGCACCCGGGTCCTGGCCAGCCCCGTCGAGCACCACGCCGTCCTGGACGCCGTCCACTGGCTGGGCGAGCACGAGGGCGCCACCGTCGAGTACCTCCCGGTCGACTCCTACGGCCGGGTCCGCCCCGAGGTGCTGCGCGAAGCGATCGCCCGCAACCCCGACGACGTCGCCCTGGCGACCGTGATGTGGGCCAACAACGAGATCGGCACGGTCATGCCGGTGCGCGAACTGGCCGATGTGGCGGGGGAGTTCGGCATCCCGCTGCACGCCGACGCGGTGCAGGCCTTCGGCCAGGTCCCGGTCGACTTCGCCGCCTCCGGGCTCGCCGCGGCGACCGTCTCCGCGCACAAGATCGGCGGCCCGTACGGCATCGGCGCCCTGCTGCTGGGCCGCGAGTACACCCCCGTACCGGTCCTGCACGGCGGCGGCCAGGAACGCCATGTCCGCTCCGGCACCCTCGACGTCCCCGCGATCGCCTCCTTCGCGGTCGCCGGCCGGCTCGCCGCCGAACAGCGCGAGTGGTTCGCCCGCGAGATCGGCGCCCTGCGCGACGAGCTGGTCTCCGCCGTCCGTACGGCGGTCCCGGACGCGATCCTCGGCGGCGACCCGGTGGACCGCCTCCCGGCCAACGCCCACTTCACGTTCCCGGGGTGCGAGGGCGACTCCCTGCTGCTCCTGCTGGACGCCCAGGGCATCGAGTGCTCCACCGGCTCGGCCTGCACGGCGGGCGTCGCCCAGCCCAGCCACGTCCTCCTCGCCACCGGCACCGACCCGGACCTGGCCCGCGGCACCCTGCGCTTCTCCCTCGGCCACACCTCCACGGAGACCGACGTGGAGGCGGTCGCGAAGGCGATCGGCCCGGCGGTGGACCGTGCGCGCGCCGCCGGGCTGACCTGAACGCCGTTCGCCGGCTCGCCGGCTAGCTCTCCGTCACCATCAGGGCGGCCATCATGCCCTCGTCCTCGTGCTGCAGGAGATGGCAGTGGAGCATGTACATATAGGTGTCGTCGGCGTAGTCGGTGAACTCCATGGCGATCTGGATCGAGCCGCCGCCGACCACTTCGTAGGTGTCGTACCAGCCGAGTTGGACCCCCGTCGGGGTGTCACCGTTGATCGCTATGAGCTGATACGGCACGTCGTGCAGATGGAACGAGTGTTCCAGCTGAGTGCTGTTCTTGATCGTCCAGATCTCCTTGGCGCCCAGCGTGGTGCTGATCATCGCCATGGACGACATGCTGGTGCCGGCCGAACCGTTGATCAGCATCGTCGCGCCGCTCTGGCCGAGCGTGATGGTGCGGGCGGTGAAGTCGCTGGTGTCGTACCGGTCGATGGTGTTGAGAGTGGAGGGCAGGTCGTCCGGGGTGTCGGTGCCGCTCGCGGTGACGGCCAGGACGTCGTAGGTGCCGCTGCCGCCGCGGACCCAGCCGGTGGTGATGACGGCCTGGAGCGTGGCGTCCGCGGTCAGGTCCATCACGAACTCGGCGCGGGCGCCCGCCACCAGCCGGATGGTCGTCACCTCGGCCGCCTCGGCGAGGTAGCCCTGGTCGCTGGAGATCTGGGTGAGGGTGCCGCCGTCGCTGCGCTGGATGGTGATGATGTCCGACGGCGAGGCGTTGAGCGCCCGGAACCGGGTGCGGGTCTTGGTGGCGGTGAAGCCGAGCGTGGTGGAGTCGACGTTCGTGCCGTTCAGCAGGACCGGGTAGCTGAGACCGCTGCTCAGGTAGCCGGTCAGGTCGTACTTGATGTCGCCGGCGCTGTCGACGGCGAGGCACTGGAAGATCAGCGGAACGTCGTCGACGCCGTAGTCGCTGGGCAGGTCGGCGGAGGTGGTCGAGTCGTCCTCGACGATGATCATGCCGGCCAGCCCGTGCACCGCCTGCTTGGCCGTGGTGCCGAGCGCGTGCGGGTGGTACCAGAGGGTCTTCGCGTCGTCGTCGACCGTGAACGTCGGCGACCAGGTGGTCCCGTCGGAGAACGCGACCTGCGGGCCGCCGTCCATCTTGGCCGGGACGTGGGCGCCGTGGAAGTGGACGGTGGTGTCCGCGCCCAGGCTGTTGGTGATGTTCAGCAGGACCGTGTCGCCGTTGGTCCACTTCATGGTGGGGCCGAGGAACGACTGGTTGTAGCCCATGGTGTCGCTGGTGACCCCGCTCAGCACCTCGGCGGTGCCGGTCTTGGCCTCCAGGGTGAAGGTCGTGGTGCTGCCGCTGGTCGTGCCCTCCAGGAGGTCCGGGATGACCAGGGTGCTGTCCGCCGCGGACGCCTTGTTCTTCGCCGCGTCGTTCAGCAGGGCGAAGGCTCCGCCGGCCGCCGCGACCGCCGCGATGCCGGTACCGGCCATCCCGCCGAGGAACTTGCGCCGGTGCAGACCCTTGCCCCGGAGCGCGATGTCCTGGCCGTGCTCGCGCTTCTCGGCCGTGGACTTGCGGTGGTTGCCCTTCACGTCGCTGTTCTCTCCGGACGCGGGCTCGCTGGTGTGTGTCATGGGGCCAGAGATTTGACCTAAGGGCTGTGTAAAGACTGGGGGACACTTAGTAGTCAGCAGAGCAGTCTATGAAAGACATGCGTGCCCGATCGCTCCCCAACTGCCCTTGAGGGAAAGCCGAGTTGGCGTGCCCCAGGTCACGTCCGGAGCGGGGGACGCATCGGACACCGCCCGTTACTGAAATGACTCATAGCCAACCCGTCGTGTGACCCGAGTCACAATTGTGTCCGGTGTGCCCGCCTTACGAGTGTCATGTACCGGTCCCAGTCCCAGTACCGCCCGGGGTCCGTGTGATCGGTCCCCGGCACCTCCACGTGCCCGATGACATGCTTCCGGTCCACAGGGATTCCGTAGCGCCCGCATATCTCCGCCGTCAGCCGCGCGGAGTTCGTGTACATCACGTCCGTGAACGACGACTTCCGGTCCACGAAGCCCTCGTGCTCGATGCCGACACTGCGCTCGTTGTACGACCGGTTGCCCGCGTGGAAGGCCACGTCCAGCTCGCGGATCATCTGCGTGATGTCCCCGCGCTGCCGGACGATGTAGTGCGCGGCGGCCTGGTGCCCGGGGTCCTGGAAGGCCTTCACCGCACTCGCGTAACTGCCCTGCGTGACATGGATGACCACCCGGTCTATCGCGTAGTCGTCCGGCCGGTCGGCCCGCCGGTAGTTCGCCGAGGACGCCGCCACCCACGTGGCCCCCGGGAAGTCGACGGCCCCCGGAGTCCGCGGCTTCTCCACCCCCGGCACCCGCCACCACAACCGCGCCAACTCGTCCCGAGCCACCACAGCGGTCCCTACGGCGGCCACGGCCCCGCCGATGAGCAGAGCGCGCCGCCCGGGCCGCCGGCCGACGGAACCGGGTGACGTGTCCGCGGCGCCCGGCGGCTTCCTCGCCGGATCGCCCGGATCACCCCGATCGCCCTGACTGTCCTGATGACTTTGACGGTTCCGATCGCTCTGCGTCTCCCCCATGTGATCGTCAACGGATACTCGCGGGCCCCGGTTCCCGAGGACCCGTACCCTGGAAGGGTTATGACTGAGACCTCGCAGCGCCCCCGCCCCCTTCGCGTACTCGCCGCCATGTCGGGCGGCGTCGATTCCGCCGTCGCCGCCGCCCGCGCCGCGGAAGCCGGCCACGACGTGACCGGCGTCCACCTCGCGCTCTCCGCGAACCCGCAATCGTTCCGCACGGGCGCGCGTGGCTGTTGCACGATCGAGGACTCACGGGACGCCCGCCGCGCCGCCGACGTCATCGGCATCCCGTTCTACGTCTGGGACCTCGCCGACCGCTTCCGCGAGGACGTCGTCGAGGACTTCGTCGCCGAGTACGAGGCCGGCCGCACCCCGAACCCGTGCCTGCGCTGCAACGAGAAGATCAAGTTCGCCGCCCTCCTCGACAAGGCCCTCGCCCTCGGCTTCGACGCGGTCTGCACCGGCCACTACGCCCAGGTGATCGTGAACGAGGACGGCAGCCGCGAACTGCACCGCGCCTCCGACATGGCGAAGGACCAGTCGTACGTCCTCGGCGTCCTGGACGAGCGGCAGCTCGCGCACGCGCTGTTCCCGCTCGGCGACACCGTGACGACGAAGGGCGAGATCCGCGAGGAGGCCGAGCGCCGGGGCCTCGCGGTCGCCAAGAAGCCCGACTCGCACGACATCTGCTTCATCGCCGACGGCGACACCCAGGGCTTCCTCGCCAACCGCCTGGGCAAGGCCGAGGGCGACATCGTCGACGAGTCCGGCTCCGTCATCGGCTCGCACGAGGGCGCGTACGGCTTCACCATCGGCCAGCGCAAGGGCCTGCGCATCGGCACCCCGGCCGCCGACGGCAAGCCGCGCTACGTCCTGGACATCTCCCCGGTCGACAACACGGTGACGGTCGGCCCGGCCGCCTCCCTCGACGTCAGCGGCCTCACCGCCGTCAAGCCCCGCTGGTGCGGCACGGCCCCGACCGGCCCCGGCACCTACACCGCCCAGCTCCGCGCCCACGGCGGCGAGACCGAGGTCACCGCCGAACTCGTCGACGGCACCCTGGAGGTGTCGTTCACCGAGCCGGTACGGGGCGTGGCCCCCGGGCAGGCGATCGTGCTGTACGACGACACGCGCGTGGTGGGGTCGGCGACGATCGCGACGACCACGCGCGCGGCGACGGCGATGGCCTGAGACCTGGGACTGAGACCAGGGCGCCTGAGAGCAGGGCCCGAGACCGGGGCCAAGTCCCCAGGCGGCCTGGTCAGTTCGAGTCCGCGAAGAACTCGGTGAGCACGGGCGCCAGGACGGCCGGGTCCACCATGTGGGTCTGACCGTCCAGCACGCGATACGTCCCGTCCGGCGCCGCATGCGCCACGGCCTGCGCGGCCTCCCGCATCCACTCGGCGCTCGCGCCGCCCGCGATGGTGAGCACCGGCACGGACAGGGACGCCAGCCGTTCCGCCGGCACCAGTCCATCCCCCAAGGCGGCGTCGTCGTAGGCGAGGGTCGGGGCGATCGCCTCCATGCCGGGCCACATGGGGGAGCGGCGGGCGCCGTCGATCATCTCCGGGGGTGCGCCGGTGAGCGCCATGAACAGCGCGACGGCGTCGCCGTGGCGGCCCTCGGCGAGGAGTTCCGTGAGGCGCTCGGTGTACTCGGCGCGCTCCTTGGCGCCGGTCGCGTCGAGGGCGAACGGCGGCTCGTACAGGGCGACTTGGGTGACCGGCAGGCCGCTCGCCGCCGCGTGCAGGGCGAGGGCCGCGCCGGACGAGTGGCCGTAGAGGGCCGCGCTGCCGCCCACGGCGTCGATCAGCGCCGCGAGGTCCTCGACCTCCCGGGCCACGGCGAAGGGCGCCGTGTCGCCGCTCGCGCCCCGGCCCCGGCGGTCGTACGGGACGGCCCCGAACCGGTGCGCGAGCTGCGCGGCGAGCGGCAGGAGCCCGTCGCCCGTCGTCATCGCGCCACCGACCAGGACGACGGGCGGACCCGCACCGATGCGTTCGTACGCGATGGCGGTGCCGTCGCGCGAAACAGTCTTCTTGTCCATGCCCTGGAGACTGCCGCAGGGCGGCGGGCTAATCGGTCACAACACTTCTACTTCGTAGAAGCAGAGGTGGTCCTTGATCTGGGCGACGTCGGGCTTGGGGTCGGGGTACGCCCACACCAGGTCGGGGGAGTCCGGCAGGGACCAGTAGGAGGCGTCGCCCTTGAAGGGGCAGTGGGTGTGGGTCTCGGAGGGGGTCAGGAGGTCGAGGCGTACATCCTCCGGAGGGAGGTAGTACCGCACCGGAGAACCGGTCTCCTTCAGGACGAGGGGGCGGTCGCTCTCCGCCAGCACCTGGTCGCCGTGGACGACGCGGACGTGCCGGTCGCCCTGCTCGATGGTGATCGTGTGTCCTTGGGCCATACCGGAAAAGCACTCGCGGGCCCCTGGTTCTTCCCGCGTACGGTGACGACATGAGGATCTGTGTCTTTCTCTCCGCCGCCGATCTGGACGAGCGCTACACGCGCCCCGCGCGCGAGTTCGCGGAACTGCTCGGCAAGGGCGGGCACACGCTCGTGTGGGGCGGTTCGGAGTCCGGACTGATGAAGGTGGTCGCCGACGGCGTACAGGCGTCCGGCGGACGCCTGGTGGGCGTCTCGGTGACCTTCCTGGCGGCGTCGGCACGGGCGGACGCCGACGAGATGGTGATCGCGGCCGACCTCGCCGAACGCAAGAGGCTGCTCCTGGAGAAGTCCGACGCCGTGGTGATCATGGTGGGCGGCACCGGGACGCTGGACGAGGCCACGGAGATCCTGGAGCTGAAGAAGCACGGCCACACCGACAAGCCGGTGGTGCTCCTGAACACCGCGGGCTTCTACGACGGCCTGAAGACCCAGTTCCGGCGCATGGAGGACGAGGGGTTCCTGCCCGTGCCGCTCGCCGACCTGGTGTTCTTCGCGGAGGAGCCGGTGGGGGCGCTGGCCTACCTGGAGGAGTCTTTCGGTACCCGCTGATGCGAGCATGGCGGGCATGGCTACACATGTGATCACCGGGGCCGGTTCCGGCATCGGCGCGGCCGTCGCCCGCCGCCTCCACGCGCGCGGGGACGAACTCGTGCTCCACGCGCGCGACGCGGGCCGCGCGAAGGAACTGGCGGCGGAGTACCCCGGGGCGAGCACCCTGGTGGGCGACCTCGCGGACCCCGACAAGCTCAGCTGGGCGTTCTCGCACCAGAGCCTGCCCGACCGGGTCGACACGCTCCTGCACATCGCCGGGGTGGTCGACCTCGGCCCGGTGGGCGAGCTGACCCCCAAGACCTGGCGCCACCAGCTCAACGTCAACCTGATCGCCCCCGCCGAACTGACCCGCCACTTCCTGCCCCAACTCCGGCTGTCCGGCGGCCACGTCCTCTTCGTGAACTCCGGCGCCGGACTGCGAGCGAGCGCCGACTGGTCCGCGTACGCCGCCTCCAAGCACGGCCTGAAGGCCCTGGCGGACTCCCTGCGCCACGAGGAACACCCCAACGGCGTCCGCGTCACCTCGGTCTACCCCGGCCGCACCGCAAGCCCCATGCAGGCCAAGGTCCACCAACAGGAGGGCAAGCAGTACGACCCCGCCCAGTGGATCGACCCCGAGTCGGTCGCGACGACGATCCTGATGGCGATCGACCTGCCTGGGGACGCGGAGGTCAACGACCTGACGGTGCGGCCGGGACGGTGAGGTCGCCCCCGGGGACGGCGACCGGGGCGGCTGGGAAAATGAACGGGTCGGCGGAGGCGGGCACTTCTCAGCGCAGGCCGCCACAATCCAGCCTGTCCGGCGCTTGAGGACGAGGCCCCTTCAGGGCCGAAGCGGGGTCTGGGGGCGCAGCCCCCAGGGGCGCTGCCTCACCCCCGGCGGGTTCCGTAGTCTTCCGGGGTGAGCAACAACAGCCAGTTCAGCTTTGGCGCGGCCACCGGTGTCGGTTCCCTGCCCGGTGGTGACGCCCGTGAGGCCGCGAAGACCGCGACCGGTGCCTTCGAGGACTTCCCGTTCCTGCCCGAATTGCCCGCGCGGGGACCCGGCGCGGACATGATCGGCCGGACCGCGGGGCTGCTCGTCGAGGTGTACGCGCGCGTGGAGCCCAGCGGTTGGCGGATCGGGGACCGGCCGGGGCGGGACACGAAGCGGGCGTGGGCGTGGCTGGGGGAGGACCTCGACGCGTTCGAGGAGTTCACCCAGGGGTACGAGGGGCCGCTCAAGGTGCAGGCCGTTGGACCCTGGACCCTCGCCGCGAGTCTGGAGTTGAGGAACGGTGAGTCCGTGCTCTCCGACCTCGGGGCGAGCCGGGACCTCGCGGGCTCGCTCGCCGAGGGACTGCGCAACCACCTCGCCGACGTCCAACGCCGCGTCCCCGGCGCCCAGATCGTGCTCCAGCTCGACGAACCGTCCCTCATGGCCGTCCTGCGCGGACACGTCAGGTCCGCCAGCGGCTACCGCACGCACCGCGCCGTCGACCGTCAACTCGTCGAGGACACGCTCCGCGAGGTCGTCGGGGTGCACGGGAACGGCCCGGTCGTCGTCCACTCCTGCGCACCGGACGTGCCGTTCGCCCTGCTGCGCCGGGCGGGCGCGGCCGGGGTCTCCTTCGACTTCTCGCTCCTCACCGAGCGTGACGACGACGTGATCGGCGAGGCGGTCGAGGCCGGCACCCGGCTCTTCGCCGGTGTCGTGCCGGGCACGGACACCGCGTTGTCGGACCCTGCCGGTAGCGTCATGGGTGTCAGGACGCTGTGGCGCAGGCTGGGGCTGCGACCGGGACTTCTCGCGGAGGCGGTCACGATCACCCCGTCGTGCGGACTCGCGGGGGCTTCTCCCGAGTACGCGCGCCATGCCCTCGCCCACTGCGTCCGGGCGGCGAGATCCCTCGCGGACAACCCTGAGTGACGGAAGGACAATACGGTGGCCGGCGACAGGCAAGCGGAGACGGCGGTGCCCGCAGAGGCACGGGAGAAGCACGCGCAGCTCGCTGAGCAGATCGAGGAGCACCGCTTCCGGTACTACGTGAACGACGCCCCGGTCGTCAGCGACGCGGACTTCGACAAGCTCCTGCGCTCCCTGGAGGCGCTGGAGGAGGAGTACCCGGAGCTGCGGACGCCGGACTCGCCGACCCAGAAGGTCGCGGGGGCGTACGAGACGGAGTTCACCTCCGTCGTCCACCGCTCCCGCATGCTCTCCCTGGACAACGCGTTCGACGACCTGGAGCTGGCGGCCTGGGCCGAGCGCGTCCAGAAGGACGTCGGGACCACCGACTACCACTTCCTGTGCGAGCTGAAGGTCGACGGCCTCGCCGTCAACCTGACGTATGAGCACGGCCGCCTCACGCGCGCGGCGACCCGCGGCGACGGTCGTACGGGCGAGGACATCACGCCCAACGTCCGCACGATCGCGGAGATCCCGGACCGCCTGACCGGCGACCGCGTGCCCGACCTCGTGGAGATCCGCGGCGAGGTCTACTTCCCGATGGAGAAGTTCGAGGAGCTCAACGCCCGCCTGGTCGAGGCAGGCGACAAGCCCTTCGCCAACCCCCGTAACGCGGCGGCCGGTTCACTGCGCCAGAAGGACCCCCGCGTCACCGCCACCCGCCCCCTGCACATGGTCGTGCACGGCATCGGCGCCCTGGAGGGCTTCGACGCCCTCACCCGTCTCTCCGAGGCGTACGACCTGCTGAAGACCTGGGGCCTGCCCACCTCCTCGTACAACAGGGTGGTCGACGACCTCGACGGCGTACGGGAGTTCATCAGGTACTACGGCGAGAACCGCCACTCCGTGGCGCACGAGATCGACGGCGTCGTCGTCAAGCTCGACGAGATCCCCCTCCAGGGGCGGCTCGGCTCCACCTCCCGCGCCCCGCGCTGGGCGATCGCGTGGAAGTACGCGCCCGAGGAGGTCAACACCAAGCTCGTCAACATCCGCGTGGGCGTGGGCCGTACGGGCCGGGTCACGCCGTACGCCCAGGTCGAGCCGGTGACGGTGGCGGGCTCGGAGGTCGAGTTCGCGACGCTGCACAACCAGGAGGTCGTCAAGGCCAAGGGCGTCCTCATCGGTGACACGGTGGTGCTGCGCAAGGCCGGTGACGTCATCCCGGAGATCCTCGGCCCGGTCGCCGACCTGCGCGACGGCAGCGAGCGGGAGTTCGTGATGCCGGCCGAGTGCCCCGAGTGCGGGACCCCGCTGCGGCCGATGAAGGAGGGCGACATCGACCTCCGCTGCCCGAACGCCCGTACCTGCCCTGCCCAGTTGAGGGAGCGCCTGTTCTACCTCGCGGGCCGCAAGGCGCTCGACATCGACCACTTCGGCTATGTGTCGGCGGCTGCCCTCACCAAGCCGCTGGAGCCCGCGGACCCGCCGCTGGCCGACGAGGGCGACCTGTTCGACCTCACCATCGAGCAGTTGCTGCCCATCAAGGCCTATGTCCTCGACCAGAACAGCGGACTGCCCAAGCGGGACCCGAAGACCGGCGAGGAGAAGATCGCCACGGTCTTCGCCAACCAGCAGGGCGAGCCCAAGAAGAACGCGCTCGCGATGCTGGAGACCATCGCGGCGGCCAAGGACAGCCCGCTCGCCCGCGTCCTCACCGGTCTGTCGATCCGTCATGTCGGCCCGGTCGCGGCCGAGGCGCTGGCCCGCGGGTTCCGCTCGATCGAGCGGATCGAGCAGGCCACCCAGAAGGAGCTGGCGGACACCGACGGCGTCGGCGAGATCATCGCCGCCTCGCTCAAGGAGTGGTTCGCCGAGGACTGGCACCAGGAGATCCTGCGCAAGTGGCGGGCCGCCGGGGTCCGGATGGAAGAGGAGGGTTCCGCCGAGGACGAGGGCCCGCGCCCGCTCGAAGGTCTCACCGTGGTCGTCACCGGCACACTTGAGCACTTCACGCGGGACGGGGCGAAGGACGCACTCCAGAGCCGGGGAGCGAAAGTGACCGGTTCTGTTTCGAAGAAGACGTCTTTCGTTGTCGTAGGTGACAATCCTGGTTCGAAGTACGACAAGGCAATGCAGGTCAAGGTGCCTGTTCTGAACGAGGACGGCTTTGTCGTCCTGTTGGAACAGGGCCCCGAGGCGGCCGCCGAAGTCGCGCTTCCGGTCGAGGAGTAGCGAGGAGCAGCGGTTGAAGGCCACCCGATCGGCGCATACCAGATGCATACGGGTGGCCGGGTCGCATTCGGGCAACCGTCTACGACCGCTGCCCGTGGAAGCCTTCTGCGGCCTACTGTTGAGGTGTGCACCTGCCGTGCCCAGCTGCGGTTGGGGCAACCCCCTGCTCTTGGTGAGCAGGGGGAGGGGTTTTCCAAACGCGGTGCCGTTGACGGAAGTCGGGCATCGGACCGCGTGGCGTGGGCACCGCCGGCTGTGAGAGGGACGGGAATGGAACCGACCGAGAGCGCCCCCCCGGACTCTCTGCTGCGCCGGGTCACCGGCGCCTGGCGGGAGAGCCGTTGGGGAGCGCGCCCCGTGGAGCGTCCGGGCGCCCAGCCGCGCGCCACCGGACAGTACTCCACACCCGATGCCCGTCACTCCGCACCGCTCTCGGCCGACCCGGGCGCAGGACTGCCCGGCGACGGCGAACGCCATCCGACCTGGCCCGCGCTGCCCACGGCGGTCGTCATCGCGGCCGGGTTCGTCCTCGGCGCCGGTTTCTTCCGGGCGTTCACCGGCGACCACGCGCTCTTCCCGTCCGGCACGGTCGGCTGGTCGCTCGCCGTCCTGACCGGCGTCATCGTCGGCCACCTCGTCGCCCTCGGCCGCGCCCGCTGGTGGGGCGGCACCGGCTCGGGCGCCGCCCTCACCCTCGGCGTCCTGCTGCTCTACGGCTGGGTCGCCGCCGGCATGGTCAGCCTCACCGTCGTCGTCCTGGTCGGCATAGCCCGGCGCAACCGCTGGCGCCAGGGCGTCCTGCACGGCGCCGTGGACATCCTCGGCATCGCCGCCGGCGCACTCGTGCTGGGCGCGTTCGGCCGGGTGCCGTCCGTCGAGAAGCCCTGGAACCCGGACACCTGGACGGTCTACACCGCTCCTGAAGTGGTCCTGGTCGCCGTCGCCTATCTCGCCGTGACCCGCACCCTGCTCTGGTACCTGCACGCCCCGCGCCACGGCGGACTGCCCACCGTCGCCCGCACCGCCCTGCTCAGACAGGGGCTGGTCGCCGTAGCCCTGCTCGGCATCGCACCCCTCATCTGCGTGGTCGCCGTAGCCCAGCCGGTCCTGCTGCCCCTGTTCTCGATCCCGCTCATCGCCCTCGACTCCACCCTGTGGATGGCCCGGGCCCGGGCCGAGGAGCAGCTGCGCGACCCGCTGACCGGGTTGCCCAACCGGCAGTGGCTCCTGGAGCGCATCTGGACCGCCCTGGACGACGCCGAGCGGATCGGCGCCAAGGCCGCGCTCATGCTGATCGACCTCGACCGGTTCCGGTCGGTCAACGACACCCTGGGCCATCTGGCCGGTGACCGGCTGCTGTTGCAGATAGCCGACCGGCTGCGGGTGGCACTGCCGCGCGGGGCGGAGGCCGCGCGGCTCGGCGGTGACGAGTTCGCCGTCCTGCTGCCCGTCGCCGACTCCACGACGTCCGCGACCCGGGTCGCCCGCAACCTCGTCGCCGCGCTCAGCTCCCCGCTCGACCTCGACGGACTCACCCTCGTCCTGGAGGCCAGCGCGGGCGTCGCCGTCTTCCCCGACCACGCCCTCGACGCCGAGGGGCTGCTGCGCCGGGCCGACGTCGCGATGTACCAGGCGAAGCGGGACCGTACGGGCGTAGAGGTCTACGAGTCCAAGCGGGACTCCAACACCCCTGACCGGCTCGGCCTGTTGGGCGACCTGCGCCGCGCGCTCGACGCGCACGAGGTGCAGCTGCACTACCAGCCCAAGGTCCGCTTCGACGGCCAGGTCGCCGGACTTGAGGCGCTGGTGCGGTGGGTGCATCCGGAGCGCGGGAAGGTGCCGCCGGACGAGTTCATAGCGATCGCCGAGTCGTCCGGGCTGATGCCCCATCTCACCGAGTACGTGCTCGACACCGCCCTCGCCCAGGTCGCCAGGTGGCGCGCTCAGGGCCTGTTCGTACCGGTCGCGGTGAACGTCTCCCCGCGCGACGTCCACACCCCCGGCTTCGCCGGCTCGGTCGCCGCGCGCCTCGCCCGGCATGGCGTCCCGCCGGGCTCCCTCCAGCTGGAGATCACGGAACACGTCCTCCTGGAGGACCCCCAGCGCGCCGCCGACACCCTCAACGGGCTGACCGGGCACGGCGTGAAGATGTCCCTCGACGACTTCGGCACGGGGTACTCGTCCCTGGTGCATCTACGGCGGCTGCCGGTCAGCGAGTTGAAGATCGACCGGTCGTTCGTGGCCCGGCTCGCGGTGGACACGGAGGACGCGGAGATCGTTCGGTGCACCGTTGATCTCGCGCATTCCCTCGGGCTGCTCGTCGTGGCTGAGGGGGTTGAGGACGACGAGACGTGGGAGCGGTTGCGGGACCTGGGGTGTGACGCCGTTCAGGGGTGGCTTGTCGCTGCGGCGATGCCTCCGGAGGACATGACGGCTTGGTTGCGGGCTCGGGGTTCGCGGGGTTGGCAACGGCCTCGCGCCGCGCTGCCTGCGGCTGCGGCGGATGATCCGGGGCGGATCGGCTGAGGTCGCTGCGCCTATTGGGGTGGGGCTTCTGTTTGGTCGCGGGCGCCGGTGCGTTGTGGCTTGTCGCGCAGTTCCCCGGGCCCCTAGGGGGTTCGCCTCACGCCTGCTGTGAAGTGGGCGATCAGTAGCGCAAGCCGCTGCTCGTGGGCCTTCTCCGGTAGGCGGCCGCTGCGCATCAATGTCACCAAGCCGTGCAGGCCCGCCCAGTACGTCTCCGTCAGCAGGCCCGGGTCGTCGCCCTCTGCCGCGATGGGCTCGACGGCCTGGAAGATCTCGCCGAAGGCCGCCTGCAAGGGCGCCGGTGCCTCCGGGGTGGCGAACGGCAGGTCGACCATGTGCGTGAACATCGCGTCGTAGAGGGCCGGGCGGCGGCGCGCGAACGACGTGTACGTTTCGCCGACCGCGCTGAGCGCCCCACGCGCGCCCTTCGCAGCCGTGCGCGCCGTGCGCAGCTCGGCGGCCAGTACGGCGCAGCCTTCCACCGCCACCGCCGCCATGATCGCCCCCTTGTCCTTGAAGTGGCTGTAGAGGACGGGCTGGCTGTACTCGATCTCGGCTGCCAGGCGCCGGGTCGTCACCGCGTCCCAGCCCTCCGTCTCGGCCAGTTCGCGTGCGGCCGAGATGATCAGTCGCTCCCGCTCCGCCCGCTCGCGCTCCCGGCGCGTCTGAATCGTCATGCCCGGAATTCTAGCATCGCTAGCGTTTCTTTCGTCGCTCTGTTAGCTTCGCTCTTGTTGCTAGCGTTGCTAGAAAACGAGACGAGGAGAAGTGGCATGACCATCACCGCGTACACCCTGGCGATCGTGCTGGACCTGTTCTGTCTGTTCCTCGGCTATCGGTTCCTGTTCCAGCCGGCCTCCGCCGCGACCGGTTACGGAGTCCCGGCCGATCCCGCCGGCGACGCCGGTGCCTACCTCGCGATCAAGGGCCTCAGGGACGGCACGTTGGGCGTGGTGGGCCTTGCCCTGCTGGTCTTCGCCGGGGTGCATGCCGAGGCGTGGTTCATGCTCTGCGTGGCGCTCGTCCCGCTCGGCGACACCCTGATAGTGCTGCGCAACGGCGGCGCGAAGGCCGTTGCGTACGGGATCCACTTCGCCACGGCGATCGTTGTACTCGTCAGTGCCGTCCTGCTGTTCCTCAGCTGAATCCGCCGTATCCGAAGGGGACCCGAAATGTCGTTGCTCGTACCGAAGTTCGACGAGTCCGTGATCGTCCGTGATGCCGAGGCCGAGGTGGTGGGCCGGGCGCCGACCACCGTGAAGCTGCTGGCGGACAGCAGTGCGACCGGCGGTGCGCTGTCCACCCAGCGCGTCACCCTCAGCGGGGGAGCCGACGGCGCCAAACCGCACTGGCACGACAACTCCGCCGAGATGTTCTTCCTGCTCGACGGCGCCGCCCAGATCCTCTCCGGCGACCAGGTCGTCACCGCCGGACCAGGTGACCTGATCGTCGTCCCGCCCGGCCTGCCCCACGCCTTCGCCGCCGCGCCCGGCACCGACGCCGACCTCCTCATCGTCATCACGCCCGGCGTAGAACGCTTCGAGTACTTCCGTCACCTGCAGCGCATCGCCCTCGGAGAGGTCGGCCCGGAGAGCCTCCTGGAGGTGCAGGAGCTGTACGACAACCACTTCACGAAGAGCGCGGTGTGGGACGCGAGAGGCCGGTGATCGGGGTCCCGGAGAAACCGTTTAACGGCTGAGGGCCCCCGCCCCATAGGATTGGCGCCAAACCACACACACTCACCCCAGAGGAACGCTGCATGCCTGGCATCACGCGCGAGGAGGTCGCCCACCTCGCCCGGCTGGCGCGTCTGGAGCTGAAGCCCGAAGAGCTCGAACACTTCGCGGGACAGCTGGACGACATCATCGGCGCGGTCGCCCGCGTCAGCGAGGTCGCCGACCAAGACGTACCGCCGACCTCCCACCCGCTGCCCCTGACGAACGTCATGCGCGCGGACGAGGTCCGTCCCTCGCTCACCCCCGAGCAGGCGCTCTCCGGCGCCCCGGCCCAGGAGCAGCAGCGTTTCAAGGTGCCGCAGATCCTGGGGGAGGACTAACCACCATGACGGACCACAGCAGCATCATCCGGCTCACCGCCGCCGAGATCGCCGCGAACATCGCGTCCGGCGTGCTCACGGCCGTCGAGGTCACCGAGGCCCACCTCGCCCGGATCGAGGAGGTCGACGCGAAGGTGCACGCCTTCCTGCACGTCGACCGCGAGGGTGCCCTCGCGCAGGCCCGCGCCGTCGACGAGAAGCGGGCCCGGGGCGAGCAGCTCGGCCCCCTGGCCGGTGTTCCGCTCGCGCTGAAGGACATCTTCACCACCGAGGGCATCCCGACCACGGTCGGCTCCAAGATCCTCGAAGGCTGGATCCCGCCGTACGACGCGACCGTCACCAAGCGGCTGAAGGCCGCCGACGTCGTCATCCTCGGCAAGACCAACATGGACGAGTTCGCCATGGGGTCGAGCACCGAGAACAGCGCCTACGGGCCGACCGGCAACCCCTGGGACCTCACCAAGATCCCCGGCGGCTCCGGTGGCGGTTCCTCCGCCGCGCTCGCCTCCTTCCAGTCGCCGCTCGCGATCGGCACCGACACCGGCGGTTCCATCCGCCAGCCGGCCGCCGTCACCGGCACGGTCGGCGTCAAGCCGACGTACGGCGCGGTCTCCCGCTACGGCATGGTCGCCTTCTCGTCCTCCCTCGACCAGGGCGGGCCCTGCGCCCGTACGGTCCTGGACGCGGCGCTCCTGCACGAGGCCATCGCCGGACACGACCCGCTCGACTCCACGTCGATCGACGCCCCGGTCCCGCCGGTCGTCGAGGCCGCGCGCAACGGCAGCGTGCAGGGCATGCGCGTCGGCGTCGTCAAGCAGTTCCGCGGCGAGGGCTACCAGGCCGGCGTCATCCAGCGCTTCGACGAGGCCGTCGAGGTCCTGAAGGAACTGGGCGCCGAGATCGTCGAGCTGGACTGCCCGTCCTTCGACCTCGCCCTGTCGGCGTACTACTTGATCGCGCCCTCCGAGTGTTCGTCGAACCTGGCCCGTTTCGACGGCCTGCGCTACGGCCTCCGCGTCGGCGACGACGGCACCCACTCGGCCGAAGAGGTCACCTCGATCACCCGTGAGGCGGGCTTCGGCCCCGAGGTGAAGCGCCGCATCATGCTCGGGACGTACGCGCTCAGTTCCGGCTACTACGACGCGTACTACGGCAGCGCCCAGAAGGTCCGTACGCTCATCACCCGCGACTTCGAGAAGTCGTTCGAGAGCGTCGACGTGATCGTGTCGCCGACGACGCCGACCACCGCCTTCCCGATCGGCGAGCGCGCCGACGACCCGATGGCGATGTACCTCGCGGACCTGTGCACCATCCCGACCAACCTGGCGGGCAACTCGGCCATGTCGCTGCCCTGCGGTCTCGCGCCGGAGGACGGTCTCCCGGTCGGGCTGCAGATCATCGCCCCGGCGCTGAAGGACGACCGGCTTTACAAGGTCGGCGCCGCCGTCGAGGCCGCCTTCGTGGAAAAGTGGGGCCACCCGCTGCTTGAGGAGGCACCGTCGCTGTGAGCAATGCACTGTCGAAGGCCAAGGGCTTCAAGAAGTCCAAGTCCGGCACGTACGTGTCGATGGCCACCACCGCGTTCGGCGCGCTGGGTGTCGCCAAGCAGATCAAGAAGGCGCGCACCGAGCACGACACGCTCCGTCTGATCGACGCCACGGTGTCCGCCGTCGCGCTCGTCACCGGCTTCGCCATCCTGTACCGCGAGCTGAAGCGGCTGGGCGACGACGACGTCCTGCTGGGCTGAGAGGGAAAGTTCACCGTGACCACCACGACCGACCTGGAGTCGTACGAGGACGCGCTGGCGTCGTACGACCCCGTCATGGGCCTTGAGGTCCATGTCGAACTCGGCACCAAGACCAAGATGTTCTGCGGCTGTTCGACCGAGCTGGGCGCCGAACCGAACTCGCAGACCTGCCCGACCTGCCTCGGCATGCCCGGCGCGCTCCCGGTCGTCAACGCGATCGGCGTCGAGTCCGCGATCAGGATCGGCCTCGCGCTGAACTGCGAGATCGCCGAGTGGTGCCGCTTCGCCCGGAAGAACTACTTCTATCCGGACATGCCGAAGAACTTCCAGACCTCCCAGTACGACGAGCCGATCGCCTTCAACGGCTACCTCGACGTACAGCTGGAGGACGGCGAGACCTTCCGGGTGCAGATCGAACGCGCCCACATGGAGGAGGACACCGGCAAGTCGCTGCACGTCGGCGGCGCGACGGGCCGTATCCACGGCGCCTCGCACTCGCTGCTCGACTACAACCGCGCCGGTATCCCGCTCATCGAGATCGTCACCAAGCCGATCGAGGGTGCGGGCGAGCGTGCTCCCGAGGTCGCCAAGGCGTACGTCGCCGAGCTGCGCGAGCTGATCCGGGCGCTCGGTGTGTCGGAAGCCCGCATGGAGCAGGGGCAGATGCGCTGCGACGTCAACCTGTCGCTGCGTCCGCACGGCCGCGAGAAGTTCGGCACCCGGAGCGAGACGAAGAACGTCAACTCGCTGCGTTCCGTGGAGCGTGCCGCCCGTTACGAGATCCAGCGCCATGCCGCGGTGCTGAACTCCGGCGGCACGATCATCCAGGAGACCCGCCACTTCCACGAGGACACCGGGTCGACGACCTCGGGCCGCGTGAAGGAGGAGGCGGAGGACTACCGGTACTTCCCGGAGCCGGACCTGGTGCCGGTGGCCCCCTCGCGCGCGTGGGTCGAGGAGATCCGCGCCGAGCTGCCCGAGCAGCCGCTGGCCCGCCGCAACCGGCTGAGCGAGGAGTGGGGGATCACCGCGTTCGACATGCAGTCGATCCTCAACGCCGGTGCCATCGACCCGATCGTCGCCACGATCGACGCCGGTGCGGACTCGGCCTCCGCGCGCAAGTGGTGGATGGGTGAACTCGCCCGCAGCGCCAACGAGTCCGGCAAGGCGCTCGACGAGCTGCCCATCACGCCGGAGCAGGTCGCCCGGGTCACCGCGCTGGTCACCGCCGGCGAACTGAACGACAAGCTGGCCCGCCAGGTCATCGAAGGCGTCCTCGCCGGCGAGGGCACCCCGGACGAGGTCGTCGAGAAGCGCGGCCTGAAGGTCGTCTCCGACGACGGCGCCCTCACCACCGCCGTCCAGGACGCCATCACCGGCAACCCGGGCATCGCCGACAAGATCCGCGGCGGCAAGGTGGCGGCGGCCGGCGCGCTGGTAGGCGCCGTCATGAAGGCCACCCGAGGCCAGGCCGACGCGGCCCGCGTCAAGGAGCTGATCCTGGAGCAACTCGGCGTCAGCGAAGGCTGATACGGCCGTAGGAAATCAGCCGTAGGAAGTCAACAGCCCTGGGGGGATGCATCGGTTGCGATGCATCCCCCCAGGTGTGTCACTTCACAGGCGGCGCCCCACGACGCGTGTGAAGCCGATCAGATGGTCCACGTCGGCGTGCACCAACTCCACCGACGTGCGCGCCATGCCCGCCATGAACTCGCTCGGGCTCTCCTCGGCACACACCTCGCTCCACAGCAGCCAGTCGCGCCATCCATCGGCCAGCCAGTCGGCCGTCTCGACCTCCACGGCTCTGCCGCGAGTCCAGTGCCTGCGCCACCAGGCGGGGGAGTGGAACGCCCAGAAGCCCGGGTCTCCTTCCCAGTACTGCTTCAGATGCTCCGGGGCCTCGTCGCCCGCCAGTTCCTCCCGCAGCGCGGGCATCACGACGCCGATCCGGCCACCCGGCTTCAACAGCCTTGTCAGGGTGGGCAGATAGAGGTCGGCCGTGCCGAAGTACTGGTAGGCGTCGATCGACACGATCGCGTCGAACGTGCCGTCCCCGAAGGGGAGATCGTGCGCCTCCACATGCAGGGGGAGCACCCGGTCCGCGACACCCGCCTCGGCGATCCGCACGGCGTTCTCCTCGGGTTTCACCCACAGGTCGGCGGCGGTGACCTGGACGTCGTACTCCTTGGCGAGGAAGACGGAGGTCATGGCGCGCCCGCAGCCCAGGTCCAGGACACGGGCGCCCGGGCGCAGGGTGTCCAGGCCGAGGGTCGGGGCCAGCCATTCCAGCAGCCACAGGGCATGCGGGCCCATCTGGTTCTCGATGGTCCAGCGGGCGTCGTAGCCGCTGCTGCGGGGGTAGCGGGGGTGGGTCAGGCGGGCGGTCAGGTCGGTGTCCGGCATCGGTGAACGGTGTCCTCCGGTTCTGCGTAGGTTGCTGTGAGGAAGCAACGAGATTGTGGAGGACGTCGGTTGGCCGCGCACCAGGTTTCTCAGGCGGAGGCGCTACAGTCGCCCGCCATGGACGGACGCGGAGATTCCGAGATATCCGAAGTGCAGGATTTCGGGGATCCGGCACTGGACGCACGGCGGGCCCGGTGGACGGCCGCGCTGACCGGTGCCGTGCTGGCCCTCGCGGGGGTGGCCGCCGCGGTGTTGCGGGCGAGCGGGGCCGGGCCGGTGCTCGTTCCGGCCGCCTATGCGGTGGGCGCCGCGGTGTGTGCGCTCGCGTCCGTGCTCGGGTCCAGGGGGCGTACCAGGCGGGCGCTCTGGCTGTTGGTCGTCGGGGCGATGGTGATGGCGCTGGGGGACCAGTTCGACTGAGCCGACGGTCAACGTGGCAGCCGGGGCTACAGAGTTGCCGTTACTGTCCTGTGATCTGGCTCCCACTCCCGTGATTCAGCGCATGAACGTCATGAACGATCATTTTCTGCTGCAAGAGTGGGCCCCGTATTGCTCATGCGTTCTTTGCGGGCTGTTCATCCCTTGAACCAGGATTCCCGGTCAAAGATCCACAATTCGCCTTCCCCGGGAGCACGTTCGTGGCAGCCCTTGCCCGCTGGTGTGTTCGGCACCGCCTCGTCGCCGTCCTGTTGTGGCTCGTCGCGTTCGGCGGGGTCACCGCGGCCGCCGCCGTCACCGGCTCGGCGTACTCGAACGACTACGAGGCCCACGGCACCGAGTCGGGTCGTGCGACCCAGTTGCTCAAGGAGGGGTTTCCGGGCCTCGGCGGCGACAGCGACACCGTTGTCTGGCGCACCTCACCCGGCTCCGTCCGCGCCGCCGCCGTCGAACAGACCATGACCCGCGCCCTGGACAGGATCGCCGACCTGCCCGGAGTCGCCTCCGTCGTCAGTCCGTACGACGGACAGGGCACGGGCCGGATCAGCGCCGACGGACGCACCGCCTACGCCACCGTCACCTTCGCGCACCAGGCCGAGGACATCGACAAGTCCGAGGCGCAGGCGGTTGTCCGCGCCGCCAAGGATGCCCAGACCGCCGGGCTCCAGGTCGAGTTGGGCGGCAGCGCCATCGCGCTCACCGAGGCGTCCAGCGGGCACACCGCCGAGATCGTCGGGGTCGCCGTCGCCGCCCTCGTGCTGTTCCTCGCCTTCGGGTCGCTCGCCGCCTCGCTGCTGCCCATCGGCACCGCCCTGGTGAGCGTCGGCACCGCGTACGGGGCGATCGTGCTGCTCGGGCACGCCATGACCGTCGCCGACTTCGCGCCCATGCTCGGCATGCTGATCGGGCTCGGCGTCGGCATCGACTACGCCCTGTTCATCGTGACCCGGCACCGGCGCGGGCTGAAACGCGGCCTGTCCGTCACCGAGGCGGTCACCAACGCGGTCGTCACCACCGGACGCGCGGTCGTCTTCGCCGGCGCCACGGTGTGCATCGCCCTCCTGGGGATGCTGATCCTGCGCCTCGGCTTCCTCAACGGGGTCGCGATCGCCGCCTCGTCGACCGTGGTGCTCACCGTCGCGGCCTCCGTGACGCTTCTCCCGGCCCTGCTGTCCTTCATCGGCCCCCGCGCCCTCAGCCGCCGCGAACGACGCCGACTGGCCGAGCACGGGCCCCAGCCGGAGCTCCCCACCGGCCTCGCCGCCCGCTGGTCCGCGTTCGTCGAGCGGCGGCCCAAACTGCTCGGCACCCTCGCCCTGATCGTCATGGCCGTCCTCGCCCTGCCCACCCTCGGCCTCCACCTGGGCACCTCCGACCAGGGCAACGACCCCAGGTCGTCGACCACCCGCCAGGCCTACGACCTCCTCGCGGCCGGCTTGGGACCCGGCGTCAACGGCCCCCTCACCCTCGTCACCAAGATCGACGGTGCCGAGGACAAGCTCACCCTCGACAACCTCGACGCCACCCTCCGCACCACCGAGGGCATCGCCTCCGTGACCCCGGTGACCTACGACGCCGGCGGCTCCACCGGGTACTTCAGCGTCGTACCGGACTCGGCACCGCAGTCGCGGAGGACCAGCGACCTCGTCGACCGGCTGCGCACCGAGGTGCTGCCCAGGGCCGAGACCGGCACCTCGCTCGACATCCACGTGGGTGGCGTGACGGCGAGCTACGACGACTTCGCCGACGTGATCGTCGGCAAGCTCCCGCTGTTCGTCGGGGTCGTCATCTCGCTCGGCTGTGTGCTGCTCCTGCTCGCCTTCCGCTCGATCGGCATCCCGCTCAAGGCCGCCGCGATGAACGTCGCCGCCGTGGCCGCCGCCTTCGGGGTCGTCGTCGCGATCTTCCAGTGGGGCTGGGGGAGCGAGTTCCTCGGCCTGGGACGCGCCGGACCGATAGAGCCCTTCCTCCCCGTGATCATGGTGTCGGTCCTTTTCGGGCTCTCCATGGACTACCAGGTCTTCCTGGTGAGCCGGATGTACGAGGAATGGCTGGAAACCGGCGACAACCGCCGTGCCGTCCGCGTCGGCCTCGCCGAGACCAGCCGGGTGATCAACTCGGCCGCCGTCATCATGATCTCGGTCTTCCTCGCCTTCGTGCTCAGCGGCGACCGCGTGATCGCCATGTTCGGCATCGCGCTGGCCTCCGCCGTCGCCCTGGACGCGTTCGTCCTGCGCACCCTCCTGGTGCCGGCCCTCATGCACCTCCTGCGCGGCGCCAACTGGTGGCTGCCCCGCGGCCTCGACCGCGTCCTGCCCCGCATCAGCATCGAGCCCCCCGAGTGCCGCGCCGCCCATGAGAGGCTGGCCGCCGCGACGGACGCCGAGGTGGCGGACGTCCTGGCGAAGGAGCAGGAGCAGGATGTACGCGATATCCCTGGGTGACGACGGAGCCGAACTGCGTCCCCTGGAGCCGTGGCACGCCGAGGAGTTCCTCGCGCACCTGGACCGCGGCCGGGAGTTCATCGGCCGGTTCATCGCCTTCGGGTCCAAGGAAACGGACGTCGACTCCGCGCGGGCCATGCTCCAGCGCTACGCCGACCTCCGCGCCGCCGACAGCGCGTCCCTGCACGGCATCTGGCTGGACGGCAAGCTCGTCGGCGGGGTCCTCTTCCTGAACTTCCACGCCGACCAGGGCAACTGCGAGGTCGGCTGCTGGCTGGAACCCGCCGCCGCCGGGCGCGGGCTGATCACCCGGGCGATACGGATTCTCATCGACTTCGCGGTCGAACAGCGCGGCATCCACCGCGTCGAATGGCACGCCGCCGCGGGCAATGAGAAGAGCCTGAATGTTGCCCGCCGCATGGGCATGACCAGGGACGCGGTCCTGCGCGAGTCCCACCCCTACGGGGGGCAAAGGCATGACATAGAGGTGTGGTCCGTGCTCGCCCCCGAGTGGCGCGAGGCACGCGCGCGTGCGCAACACAGCGATCTTTAAGGAACTTCTCAGACTTCACCCCTACCGTGCGCATCATGGGTACCAAGACTGTTGACGAGGCCGCGAACGAGGCCACCGAGGTGAAGAGCGACGCGGAGACCGTCGATGTCACCAAGACCGACGAGGAAGTGACCGAGCCGGACACCGCGAACACCGAGGCCGAAGCCGCCGAGGACGAGGACGACCTCTCCGAGGAGGAGTACGCGGCCGAGCTCGCGAAGCTCCGGCTGGAGCACCCCGAGGAGGGTCCCTCCGGCGTCGGCCAGGGCGCAGCCGCCGTGGTCTCCGCCGCGCTCGGCTTCATCTCGCTCTCCGGCGGCTGGATCGGCTCCGTCGCCGCCGCCCGCGAGACCCTCGTGGGCCAGCTCCACACCGCCTCGACCGCGAGCGTGTCCACCCAGATCAAGGAGGTCTACGGCGACGCCTGGCACACCACCGCGCTCTGGGCCGGCATCTTCGCCCTGGTCGGCGCCCTCGTGGGTGTCGCGGCCCTGATCCGGCCCGCGTTCGGCACCCCGGGCAAGCCGCAGGCCACCTGGATCAAGTCGGTCGCCTGGGCGGGCATCGCACTCGGTGTCGTAGGACTGCTCCTGGCCGTCCTGAAGTACACCGACGTCCTGCTCAGCCTGCCGTCGGCCACCTGACGGCCGGGCCGTTCCACCGCACGTAACCAGGGGTCTTAGGGCCTCCGTAAGCACCTTACGGAGGCCCTAAGACCCCTTACGCATGTCTAAGGCCCGCTCGGCCCCGCAAGATGCGGAACTCTCCCGATGTGGCGGACCCCCCTTGGAGACGAAGGTTGAGGCATCGCAACAAGCGAAGCCGAAGAACCGCCTCCATCAAGGGACTTGAGATGTACGAGTTCGAACTCCACCAGATCCGTTCCGCCGAACTGCGCCGGCAGGCCGCCAACGAGCGGCTGGCCCGCGAGGCCGTGCGCGGCGCCCGCGCCGCCCGCCGCGAGCAGGCCCGTCAGGCCCGCCAGGCCGCCGAGGGGGAGGTGCATACCCAGCGCCCCCGCAGGCACCTGTTCGCCCGCGCGTCGTGACCGTCCGGGCCCGGGAGGACGGCCGTACGGCGCCCGCCCGGCAGGCTCGCGGGGCGCTCCTCCCCGCGGCCGTCCTCCCGAAAACCGGTGCCGCGTTGTCAGACCCGCGTGACATGCTCGCAGGCGTGGAGACCAGGTCCGTCAGTCCGGTCTTCGTCGGCCGCGCCGACGAACTGGACACGCTGAACGATGCGCTCGCCCGCGCCGCCGCGGGCGAGCCGCAGGCGTTGCTGCTGGGCGGCGAGGCGGGCGTCGGCAAGACCCGGCTGGTCGAGGAGTTCGCCACCGCCGCCTGCCGCCGGGGTGCCGTCGTCGCGCTCGGCGGCTGTGTCGAGATCGGCGCGGACGGACTGCCCTTCGCCCCGTTCTCCACCGCCCTGCGCGCGCTGCGCCGCGAACTGCCCGACGAGCTGTCCGCCGCTGCCGCCGGCCAGGAGGAGGAACTCGCCCGGCTCCTCCCGGAGTTGGCGGAAGCGGCCACCTTCCAGCGGGCCGGCCGGCACGACGAGGAGGGCATGGCCCGCCTCTTCGAACTCACCGCGCGCCTCCTGGAGCGCGTCACCGCCGACCGCACGGTCGTCGTTGCCCTGGAGGACCTGCACTGGGCCGACGCCTCCACCCGCCACCTCCTCGCCTACCTCTTCCGCACCCTGCGCACCGGCCGCCTCGTCGTCCTGGCCACCTACCGCGCCGACGACATCCACCGCCGCCACCCGCTGCGCCCCCTGCTCGCCGAACTCGACCGGCTCCGCACGGTCCGCCGGATCGAACTGGGCCGCTTCAACCGGGAGGAGGTGGGCCGTCAGATCGCCGGCATCCACGCCGCCGAACCCGACCCGGCCCAGGTCGACGAGATCTTCGAACGCTCCGACGGCAACGCCTTCTTCGTCGAGGAACTCGCCGTCGCCGCCCACGACGGCTGCCGCGGCAACCTCACCGACTCCCTGCGCGACCTGCTCCTCGTCCGCGTCGAGTCGCTGCCCGAGAGCGCCCAGCGGGTCGCCCGGATCGTCGCCGAGGGTGGCTCCACCGTCGAGTACCGGCTGCTCGCCGCCGTCGCCCGGCTCACCGAGGACGACCTCATCGAGGCGCTGCGGGCCGCCGTCGGCGCCAACATCCTCCAGGCGGCGCCCGGCGACGACGGCTACCGCTTCCGCCACTCCCTGGTCCGCGAGGCCGTCGGCGACGACCTGCTGCCCGGCGAGCGCTCCCGCATCAACCGCCGCTACGCCGAGGTCCTGGAGGCCGACCCGACCCTCGTCCCGGCCGACCAGCGCGTCATGCGCCTGGCGAGCTACTGGTACCACGCCCACGACGCCGCCAAGGCCCTCCCCGCCGTCCTGGACGCCTCCGTGGCCGCCCGCGGCCGGCACGCCCACTCCGAGCAACTACGGCTCCTGGAGCGGGCGATGGAGCTGTGGGACACCGTCCCCGACGCCGTACGCGCCGGACTGCGCCCCGTCGACTACACCGAGGTGTACCCGCCCTGCGGCTGCGACCCGGAGACCACACCCCTGCGCTACCTCGACCTGATGGCGGAGGCCGCCGTCGCCGGGCGGCTGAGCGGGGAGCGCGAGCGCGCCCTGAAGATCACCAAGCGGGCCCTGCACCTCCTGGAGGACGAGGGCGACCCGCTGCGGGCCGCCTGGTTCTGGGTGCAGCGCTCCGTCCTGGTCCGGTCCCAGGCCCGTGGGGACGGCTGGCCGGAACTCGCCGCCGCGCAGGAGCTGGTCCGCGGACTGCCGCCCTCCGAGGTGCACGCGGAGGTCCTCGCCAAGGTCGCCGGCTGGTCCATGGTCCACGTCCCGGGCCCCGACGCCTACGTGGCCGCCGAGCGCGCGGTCGAGTACGCGCGCATGGTCGGCGCCCGCGAGATCGAGATGGACGCCCGCCTCACCCTGGCCGGCCTCATGGTCGCCTCCGGCGACGTCGAGGGAGGTCTCGCCGAACTGGTCGAGGTGAACGAACGCACGGTCGCCGAGGGCATCTCCGTCGTCGCCGGCCGCAGCTATGTGAACCTCCCCTCCTCCCTCCAGACCGTCGGCCGCTCCCGCGAGGCCGTGCCCATCCTGGAGACGGGGCTCGCCTTCGCCAAGAAGTTCGGCCAGTTCGACAAAGAGGCCTGGATCTGGGGAAACCTCGCCGAATCCCTGTTCTCCCTGGGCCGTTGGGACGAGGCCGCCGAGGCCGCGACCAAGTCGGAGCGCGTGGACCAGAGCGCCAAACCCCGGGGCTTCCACGCCCGGATCCGCGCCGAACTCGCGCTCGCCCGCGGCGAGCTGCCCGAGGCCCGTCGCCAACTGGCCGCCGCCCGCGAGCACTTCGGCACCCACGACGTCGCCCCCCAGCACCATCTGCCCCTGGAGCGGATCGAACTCCAGGTCGCCACCGCCGAAGGCCGCCTCCTCGACGCCCGCGCCACCCTCGAACTCGTCCTGGACTCCGACTTCCTCCCCGGCACGTACTTCGAGGTCTGGCCCCTGCTGGTCACCGCGGCCGTCGCCGAGACCCAGGCCGTCGGCCTGCCCGTCGCCGACCCCGGCCGCCCCAAGATCCTCGAACGCATCCGGAAGGCCGCCAAGCCGGTCCCCACCAACGTCCCTGTCTGGCAGGCCCACGAACGCTGGCTCCGCGCCGAACTCCTGCACGCCGAGGGCCGCTCCACCCCGGACGACTGGTCCGAGGCGGTCGCCGCCTTCGAATGCCTCGACCGCCCCTACGACCTCGCCCGCGTCCGGCACCGCCTCGCCGAGGCGCTGCTGTCCGCCCCCGGCGGGGGTGACGACGAGCGGGACCGCGCGACGGAACTGCTCCGCCTGTCAGCCGCCGTCGCCGACCACCTCGGCGCCCGCCCGCTCGCCGACTCCGTCGCGCTGCTCGCCCAGCGGGCCCGGCTGACCCTCACGAAGGCCCCGGAACGGCGAGGGGTTTCCTCCGACCCCGCCGACCCCGTCGAGGCGCTCGGCCTCACCAGTCGCGAGCGGGACGTCCTGCGGCTGGTCTCCGCCGGCCGCACCAACCGGCAGATCGCCGAGGAACTCTTCATCTCCCCGAAGACCGCGAGCGTCCACGTCTCGAACATCCTCGGCAAGCTCGGCGTCTCGGGCCGGGGAGAGGCGGCGGCCGTCGCCCACCGGCTGGAGCTGTTCCCGCCCCACCCGCCCTACCCGCCCCACCCGTCAGACCCGCTCACCGCGCGCTCCGCGCGATGAGTCGTACGCTGGAGGGGACCGGCACAGGGGAGGCGCCGTGTTCAACATGTTCGAGGAGTTGTTCTCACCGGGCCGCAAACACACCCAGGACGAGGCCAACCGGCTTGAGCTGACCAGGGTCGACGTCGCGGACGGAGACCCCGGGCGCGGGCCGATAGACCTGGAGTCCGGGAGGGTTGTGGTGCGGCTACGGGAATCGGGGACGGAAGCCGAGTCGGTGGCCGAGCCTGGTTCGGGCGCCGAATTCGATTCTGGCCCTGATGCCGGTTCCGGTTCGGGAACCGATCCTGGTCCTGATGCTGGTGCCGAATCCGGTCCCGGTTCCGAAGCCGGTTCCGGCGCCGGGCCCGATCCCGGGTTCGCTGCCGATCCCGGATCTGAACCTGATTTCGGCCCCCGTCCCGCTGACGAAGCCGATTCCGGCCCCGAGACCGGTTCCGGTACTGGGCCCGCGTCCGGTTCCTGACGCCGCTCCAGAGCCTGGTCCCGGTCCCGAGTCAGCTTCCAGGTCCGCTCCGGAATCCGAGTACGAGGCCGCTCCCGATCCTGGGTCCGCTCCCGCTTCCGCTCCCGGGTCTGTGCCGGAGTCCGAGCCCGTGCCGCTCCCGACCCCGAGGCCGCTCTGTTGCCCGGGCCTGCTGAGCTGAGGCCCGGGTCGCCCGGATCCGCCCCGTCGCCCGGGTCCACCTCGCCCGGTTCCGCCCCACCCGGACCTACGTCACCTGAATCTCCAGGATCCGGTCGTCGCCCGGCTTGGGCGTGCCCCGGCCGTCCGTGTTGCTGGTGATGAGCCACAGCTTGTCGTCGCCGGCCGAGACCACCGTGCGCAGGCGGCCGTACTCGCCGGTGAGGAAGGCCTGTGGGGCGGCGGATGTCTTCGTGCCGTTCAGGGGGATGCGCCACAGGCGTTGGCCCTTGAGGCCCGCCATCCATATGGAGCCCTTGGCGTAGGCGATGCCGCTGGGGGAGGCGTCGTCGGTGTGCCACTGGGTGATCGGGTTGTGGTACTTGGGGTTGTTCCCCTTGCCTTCCGCGTTCGGCCAGCCGTAGTCGTCGCCCGGTGTGATCGCGTTCAGCTCGTCCCAGGTGTCCTGGCCGAACTCCGAGGCGAACAGGCGCTGCTTGGAGTCCCAGGCGAGGCCCTGCACATTGCGGTGGCCGTAGGTGTACACCGGCGAGTCCGGGAACGGGTTGCCCGGCGCCGGGTCGCCCTCCGGGGTGAGCCGCAGGATCTTGCCGCCGAGGGACTTCTTGTCCTGCGCGAGGCCTCGCTGACCGCTCTCGCCCGTACCCGCGTACAGCATGCCGTCCGGGCCGAAGGCGATGCGCCCGCCGTTGTGGATGTAGCCCTTGGGGATGCCCTTGAAGATGGTGTCGGGCGCGCCCAGCTGCTCACCGGCCGGCTTCTTCTCGTCGTACAGGACGCGGACGATGCGGTTGTCCGAGGCCGAGGTGAAGTACGCGTAGATCATGTGGTCCGAGGCGTAGTCCGGGGAGAGCGCGATGCCGAGGAGACCGCCCTCGCCGGCCGGGGAGACCCCGGACACCTTGCCCAACTCGGTCTTCTTGCCGGTCTTCTCGTCGACCCGGGTGATCGTGCCGTCGTCGCGCGAGGACACGAGCAGGTTCCCGTCAGGCAGCGGGGCCAGACCCCAGGGCGTCTTCAGCCCCTCGGTGACGGTACGCAGCACCTTCACGGTGCCCTTCGCGGGCGGGGTCTGCTCGGCGGCCTGCGCGGAGGGCGAGGCGCCCGTACCCGTACCGGTACTGCCGGGCGACGCACTCGTACCGTCGCCCGGAGATCCTCCCCCGTCGGAGGAGCAGCCCGCCGTCAGCAGGAGTGCGGTCACGGCCAGGGCGGCCGACACGACTCGACGTTGCACGATCAGGTCCTTTCGACGGGCGGGCACTCACCAGTGGGTACGGCGGGTTCTCGCGGCGGGCTCACGGCCGGGCCCTGCGGCTGGTTCTACTTTTCATACACCGCTCGCGCCACCCGGGTTCCCGATCACCGCCCACCGACGCACGATCGAGCCGTCGGGGCCGGAGAGCCGGGGCGCCGGTCGGTCCCAATCCCCGGAACCGGTACGGCTGCCGGCCTCGAAGCCGGAGAAGCCCCCGCCCCTCAATCCCAAGACCCCAACGCCCCCGGCAACCCCGCCACCTCCGCAAGATCCTCCGACGTCAACCGCAACCCCGCCGCCCCCGCGTTCTCCACCACCCACCGCTCCCGCTTCGTGCCCGGTACCGGCACCACATGCGCCCCCTGCGCGAGCACCCACGCCAGGGCGACCTGGGCCGGGGTCACCTCCGGACCGTGGCGGCGGGCGACCCGGCGCAGGCCGGCGACGATCGGCTGGTTCGCGGCGGTCATCTCGGCGGTGAAGCGGGGGTGGCGGGCGCGGACGTCGTCCGGTTCGAAGCCCTCGCCCGGGGTGAGGGTGCCGGTGAGGAAGCCGTTGCCCAGGGGCATCGCGGCCAGGAAGCCGACGCCTCGGGCCGTGCACCACGGCAGCAGCGCGTCCAGGGCCTCGGACGACCACACCGACAACTCCGCCTGTACCGCCGTCACCGGGAACACCTGCTGTACGCGCTGGAGTTGGCGGATCGTTCCGTCATGGAGGCGTGCCCCGGGGCGGCGGGCGGAGCGGGCGCCCACCGCGCACATGCCCAACGCCCGTACTTTTCCGGCCTGTACGAGATCCGCCATCGCGCCCCAGGTCTCCTCGACGGGGATCTCGGGGTCGGCGCGGTGCAGTTGGTAGAGGTCGATCACGTCCGTCTGGAGGCGGCGCAGTGACGCGTCGCACGCTCGTCTGACGTAGCCGGGGCGGCCGTTGGCCACGATGTGCTGTTCGCCGACCAGCAGGCCGACCTTGGTCGACACGAACGCGTCCGCGCGCCGCTCCTTCAACACCCGCCCCAGCAACAGCTCGTTGGTGAACGGGCCGTACATGTCGGCGGTGTCCAGCAGCGTCACCCCGAGATCGAGCGCCCGGTGCACGGCCCTGACCGACTCGTCGCCCCGCCGCCGCGACCCGCTGTAGGCCCAGTGCATCGGCATGCAGCCGAGTCCGACGGCCCCCATCGCGAGCGCCCCCGCGCCGATCGTCCTGCGCTCCACCTGCTCGTGACCTTCCTTCTTCTCGCACCCCAACCTAACCTCTACGCGCGCGTGGCCCTGACATAGCCTCCTGACCATGACTGTCGACGTGTGGCTGCCCATCCCGCCGGAGGAGATCGAGGGGCTCCCCGAGGGGCCCAACTACCTGTTCTGGGACGGGGGTGAGGACGGCGATCAGGCGTTCCCCGGTGATCCCGCGGACTGCGTCCTATACGTAGTGCCGTACATGAAGCGTCAGCCCGTGAAGACGCGGCCCCTGGAGCGGATGCGGAAGCTGCAGGTCATCCAGACGCTCACCGCCGGCATCGACGACATGACCGCGAGCCTCTCGTCCATCGTCCCCGGGGTGCGGCTCTGCAACGCGCGCGGAGTGCACGAGGCGAGCACCGCCGAGCTTGCGCTCGCCCTGACGCTCGCGTCGTTGCGCGGTATCCCGGGGTTCGTGCGGGCGCAGCAACAGGAGCACTGGCAGGGGGACTTCCACCCGGCGCTCGCCGACCGGTCCGTCCTCATCGTCGGCTACGGGGCCATCGGTTCCGCCATCGAGGACCGGCTCACTCCCTTCGAGCTCGCGCGGGTGGCGCGGGTGGCGCGCTCCGCGCGTGCCACCGCGCGCGGGCCGGTGCATCCACTCGCCGAACTGCCCGCCCTGCTCCCGGAAGCGGACGTCGTCATCCTGTCCACGCCCCTGAACGAGACCACCCGGCACCTCGTCGACGCCGAGTTCCTGGCCCGGATGAAGGACGGGGCGCTGCTGGTCAACGTGGCCCGCGGTCCCGTCGTCGACACCAAGGCGCTGCTCGCGGAGCTCGAAAGCGGGCGTATCACCGCCGCGTTGGACGTCACCGACCCCGAACCGCTGCCCCAGGGGCACCCGTTGTGGCACGCGCCCGGCGTGCTGATCAGTCCTCATGTCGGCGGGCCCACCTCGGCGTTCCTGCCGCGCGCGAAGCGTCTGGTCGCCGACCAGTTGGGACGGTTCGTGAACCGGGAGCCCTTGCGGAACGTGATCCTTACGACAGGCGAGAGGGTCGAGACGGGAAAGTCGGGGAACTAGCCCCAACAGACGGGCAATCCACTTCCGGGCACCCTCCGCAACCTTTCGGAAGCGGGGCGTGCGCGCATCTCCGCTGGTCGTTACGGAGCGTAGAGAGACTATGTCCCTGAGTGACGAGACTGGTGTATCGTCCCGGCAGGGGCTGCGCCGCGCACCGTTCGGCGCCGGGGATGGACATTTCAGACTGTGAGGGGGGCGACGGGCGATGCACGGCCTATGGACGAGCGATCCGACGCGGCGGGGCCGCCGACGGCGACCCTGGCGCACCGCCGCGCGCAGCCGCGGCCACCACGCCGACCACTGCGGTCACGGCGGTCATGGCGGCCGCGGCGGACATCACAGCAGCCACAGCCATCACCACCGCAGGCCCAACAGCCGCCGCAGGCACGCTCATCCAGCGCACCGGGGCCCGCGGGACCCGGGAGCGACGCGGACCGGGAGGGCCCGGTGAGTTCGCCACCGTCTCCGACGACCACCCTCAACGGGGCGCTCCGGGACCGGACTTCACCCGGGGCGCGGCAGCCACGCCCGCCGGCGACCGGCGGAAAATGGAGCCTGGTCCAGCAACTCGTCCTGGCCCTGGTGTGCGCGGGATACGCCGTCGGTTCCGCGCTCGACTGGGGGTCCGCCCAACTCGCCCTGGTCATGGGCGACTTCGGGCTCAGCGCGGCAGCCGGTACCGCCGCCGTCTCGTGCTTCCTCTACGCGCGAAGCCGCCGTATCCGCTTTCGACCCGCCTGGCTGCTGTTCTCGCTCTCCTCGGCGATGGCGGCGCTGGGCAACGGAGTCTGGGGGTGGTACGAGGTCGTGCTGGAGCGGCCCGTGCCCAGCCCCAGTTTCGCCGATCTGTTCTTCCTGTGCTTCGCGCCGCCCGCCATCGTCGGGCTCCTCGTCCTCGCCAAGAGGCCTGTCACCAAGGCCGGTTGGGTCTGTCTGGCGCTGGACGCCTGGCTGATCGGGGGCTCGCTCCTCACGCTGTCCTGGAGCCTCGCGCTGGCCCAGGCAGCCAAGTTCGACGGGCCGAGCGTGGCCCACACCGCGCTGTCGCTGGCGTACCCGCTGCTCGACATCATCCTCGTCAGCATGGTGCTCGCGCTGCACTTCCGGCGCTCCTCGGTCAACCGCACCGCGGTGAACACCGCGATCGGCGCGCTGGCCCTGACGGTGATGTGCGACGCCCTGTTCACCTCGCCGCTGCTCCACAACAACTACCACTCGGGCCAGTTGCTCGACGCGGGCTGGTTCGCCGGCTCGCTGCTCCTCGCCTACGCCCCCTGGGCCGCGCCCCGGCACACCCAGCCCGAGGACGACGGGCACACGCGCGTGGTGCACGAACACCGGCCCGGACAGCGCAGCGGCGTCCAGCCGCAGGCCGCGGCACCCGGCGCCGATCACGGACGGTATCCGGCGACCCGGCCCATCGCGGGTTCGCTGGCCGCGCTCACCCCGTATCTCGCCGCCGCCGTCTGCACGTTGGGGATTCTCTACAACGTGCTCAACGGCCGCAGCCCCGACCGCGTGGTGCTCATCACCGCGGGCTGCGTGGTGCTCGCCCTCGTGGTGCGCCAGGGCATCATGCTGCTCGACAACATCACCCTCACCCAGGAGCTGGCGCAGAAGGAGAACCACTTCCGCTCCCTGGTGCAGGGCTCCAGCGACGTCATCATGATCGCCGCCCCGAACGGCATCCTCCGCTACGTCTCCCCGGCCGCCGCCGGTGTCTACGGCAAGGCCGCGGAGGATCTGGTCGGGACCGAACTGGCCTCGATCATCCACCCGGAGGACCTCGGCTGCGTGGTGCACGAGGTGCGCCGCTTCCTCACCGCCAGCCCCTTCGAGGAGTCCACCACCCGCATCGAGTGCCGCTTCCGCTCCGGCGACGACGGCTGGCTGAACGTCGAGTCGACGGTCAACCGCCACCACGGCGGCCTCATCTTCAACAGCCGGGACGTGACCGAACGGGTGCGCCTCCAGGCGCAGTTGCAGCACAACGCCGAGCACGACCCGCTCACCGACCTGCCCAACCGCGCCCTGTTCACCAAGCGCGTCCAGCAGGCCCTGTCCGGCCGCCGCTCCACCGACCGCGGCACGGCGGTCCTCTTCATCGACCTCGACGGCTTCAAGGCCGTCAACGACACCATCGGCCACCAGGCCGGCGACGAACTCCTCATCCAGGCCGCCCGCAGACTCGACGGCGCCGTCCGGCACGGGGACACCGCGTCCCGGCTCGGCGGCGACGAGTTCGCGGCCCTGATCGTCGGCGACGGCACCCGGGACCGTGCCGCCCGCGAGCGGCACATCATGGAGCTGGCCGACCGCCTGCGCATCACCCTGTCCCAGCCGTACCTCATCGACGGCAACGATGTCCGGGTCGCCGCCTCCATCGGCGTCGCCTTCGCCGAACCGGGCCTGGGCGCGGGGGAGTTGCTGCGCAACGCGGACCTCGCGATGTACCGCGCCAAGGGCGCCGGCAAGGGTCGCGTCGAGCTGTACGCCCCGCAGATGCAGCAGGACGTCGTACGGAAGGCGGAGCTGGCCACGCGGCTGCGGGCGGCGCTGCACGACGGGGAGTTCGCGCTGCTGCACCAGCCCGTGGTGTCGCTGGTGGACGGCCGGATCGCGTCGGTGTCCACGCAGGCGCGCTGGCGGTCCTCGCAGGGCGTGCTGTTCACGCCGGCCGAGTTCCTGCGGGTGGCCGAGGACAGCGACAAGACCGCCGAGCTGGGGCGCTGGATGCTGGAGGAGGCCGTAGAGCAGGCCGCCGAGCGCACGGCGACCGGGCTCGCCGTGTCCGTCGCTGTGCGGATAAGTGCCCGGCGGCTGCTGGACAAGTCGATGCCGCTCGGCTCGATCGAGGCCCTGCTGACCCGGCACGGGCTGCCGTCCGGGTCGCTGGTGATCGAGCTGTCCGACACCGACCCGAGGATCTCCCTGGACGAGCTGGAGCGCCGTCTGACCGCCCTCAGGCGCCTCGGCGTCCGGATCGCCCTCGACGGCTTCGGCAGCGGCTACGCGGCCATCACGACGCTCCGGCGGCTCCCCGTCGACGTACTGAAACTGGACCGCAGTCTGGTCGAGGGCGTCGTCGAGTCCGCGCGGCTGCACAAGATCACCAGCGGGCTGCTGCGGATCGCCTGCGATCTCGGGCTGCAGTCCGTCGCCGACGGCGTCGATCTGCCCGAACAGGTGGTCGCCCTGCGCGCGATGGGCTGCACGCACGGGCAGGGCATGGCCTTCTCCGCGCCGCTGGACGAGTACCGGCTGCGCCGGGCCCTCTCGCGCGGTCACTATCCGGTGCCGCACGGCCCGGCCGAGCCCGCGTTCGCGGGGGGTGGCCTGGGGGTGTACACCAGTGGTGTGCCCGCGGTTTTCGGTGGCGGAACGGCCCTCCGTTCACATAATGAGACTCCCGTCCCACCCACTTGACAGTCGGTGCGTGCCGGGGGGAGGGTCAATGCCATGCGCACCCGAATTCTCGTACTTGGAAAGCGCGTCGGCTGAAGCTGGTGACGTCCGGACGGACCCGGAACTCCCAGCGACCGCACCCGGCGCGCTCCCCTCGCTTGCCTCACGGCACGAGGGGTTTTTTGTTGCACAGGATCCAGTCGTGCAGCAGCAGAACCCCGCACAAACCTCGCAAAAACCCTCAGCATCGAGAAGAGAATGACGATGACCGAGCAGGCCACCGGGGCCCATCCGCAGCCGCGGCCCCGATCCGGAGGACAGCAGTCCGCCCCCGAGCACGTCACGGGCGCGCAGTCCCTCATCCGCTCTCTTGAGGAAGTCGGGGCCGACACGGTATTCGGCATCCCCGGGGGCACCATCCTGCCGGCGTACGACCCGCTGATGGACTCCACGCGGGTGCGCCACGTGCTGGTCCGCCACGAGCAGGGCGCCGGCCACGCGGCCACCGGATACGCGCAGGCCACCGGCAAGGTCGGGGTGTGCATGGCGACCTCCGGGCCGGGCGCCACCAACCTGGTCACCCCCATCGCGGACGCGAACATGGACTCCGTGCCGCTGGTCGCGATCACCGGGCAGGTCGTGTCCGCCGCGATCGGCACGGACGCCTTCCAGGAGGCGGACATCGTCGGCATCACCATGCCGATCACCAAGCACAGCTTCCTGGTCACCAAGGCGGAGGACATCCCCCGGGCGATCGCGCAGGCGTTCCACATCGCCTCCACCGGCCGTCCGGGCCCGGTCCTGGTCGACATCCCCAAGGACATCCTCCAGGCGAAGACCACCTTCTCCTGGCCGCCGGTCATGGACCTGCCCGGCTACCGCCCGGTGACCAAGCCGCACGCCAAGCAGATCCGCGAGGCCGCCAAGCTGATCACCGCCGCGAAGCGGCCCGTCCTCTACGTCGGCGGCGGTGTCCTCAAGGCACACGCCACCGCCGAACTGAAGGTCCTCGCAGAACTCACCGGAGCGCCCGTCACCACCACCCTGATGGCGCTCGGCGCATTCCCCGACAGTCACGAGCTGCACGTGGGAATGCCGGGCATGCACGGCGCGGTCACCGCCGTCACCGCGTTGCAGAAGGCCGACCTGATCGTCGCCCTCGGAGCCCGCTTCGACGACCGCGTCACCGGCAAGCTGGACAGCTTCGCCCCGTACGCCAAGATCGTCCACGCCGACATCGACCCGGCCGAGATCGGCAAGAACCGCACCGCCGACGTGCCGATCGTCGGGGACGCCCGCGAGGTCATCGCCGACCTCGTGCAGGCCGTCCAGAAGGAGCACAGCGAGGGTCACACCGGCGACTACAGCGCCTGGTGGAAGGACCTCAACCGCTGGCGCGAGACCTACCCGCTCGGCTACGAGCAGCCCGACAACGGCTCGCTCTCCCCGCAGCAGGTCATCGAGCGCATCGGCCAACTCGCCCCGGAGAACACCATCTTCGCGGCGGGCGTCGGCCAGCACCAGATGTGGGCCGCGCACTACATCCAGTACGAGAAGCCCGCGACCTGGCTCAACTCCGGCGGCGCCGGGACCATGGGCTACGCGGTCCCGGCCGCGATGGGCGCCAAGGCCGGGGCGCCGGACCAGACGGTCTGGGCGATCGACGGCGACGGCTGCTTCCAGATGACCAACCAGGAACTCACCACCTGCGCGCTCAACAACATCCCGATCAAGGTCGCCATCATCAACAACGGCGCTCTCGGCATGGTCCGCCAGTGGCAGACCCTGTTCTACAACCAGCGCTACTCCAACACCGTGCTGCACAGCGGCCCGGAGGCGGACGGCAAGCAGCCGAGCGCCGGCACGCGCGTCCCCGACTTCGTCAAGTTGTCGGAGGCGATGGGCTGTTACGCGATCCGCTGCGAGTCCCCCGACGACCTGGACAAGGTCATCGAGGAGGCGAACTCGATCAACGACCGCCCCGTCGTGGTCGACTTCATCGTCCACGAGGACGCCATGGTGTGGCCGATGGTCGCCGCCGGCACCTCGAACGACGAGGTCATGTTCGCCCGGGACGTCCGCCCCGACTTCGGCGACAACGAAGACGACTGAGCGAGAGAGACGAACGAGAAATGTCCAAGCACACGCTCTCCGTCCTGGTGGAGAACAAGCCAGGTGTCCTCGCCCGGATCACCGCCCTGTTCTCCCGGCGCGGCTTCAACATCGACTCCCTCGCGGTCGGTGTCACCGAGCACCCCGACATCTCCCGCATCACGATCGTGGTGAACGTGATCGAGGCACTCCCGCTCGAACAGGTCACCAAGCAGCTCAACAAGCTCGTCAACGTGCTGAAGATCGTCGAGCTGGAGGCGGGTTCCGCGGTTCAGCGCGAACTCGTTCTGGTGAAGGTGCGCGCCGACAACGAGACGCGCTCCCAGATCGTCGAGATCGTCCAGCTGTTCCGCGCCAAGACCGTCGACGTCTCCCCGGAGGCCGTCACCATCGAGGCGACCGGCTCCAGCGACAAGCTGTCCGCCATGCTCAAGATGCTGGAGCCGTACGGCATCAAGGAGCTGGTCCAGTCCGGCACGATCGCCATCGGCCGCGGCGCCCGCTCCATCACCGACCGCTCGCTGCGCGCGCTCGACCGGTCCGCGTAACCGTCGTAGAAGACTCGTCTACGACCGGAATGCGGGCGCCCGACAGCTGCCGGCCGCCCGCATTCCGAGACCCGGAAACTTCCCCTCCCGCCGCCGTCATACGGTGGGACGCAACACCTGCACACCAAGGAGAGAACCCAAAGTGGCCGAGCTGTTCTACGACGCCGACGCCGACCTGTCCATCATCCAGGGCCGCAAGGTCGCGGTCATCGGCTACGGCAGCCAGGGCCACGCCCACGCGCTGTCGCTCCGTGACTCCGGCGTCGACGTGCGCGTCGGTCTGCACGAGGGCTCCAAGTCCAAGGCGAAGGCCGAGGAGCAGGGCCTGCGCGTGGTGACCCCGGCCGAGGCCGCCGCCGAGGCCGACGTCATCATGATCCTCGTGCCGGACCCGATCCAGGCCCAGGTCTACGAGGAGTCCATCAAGGACAACCTCAACGACGGCGACGCGCTGTTCTTCGGCCACGGCCTGAACATCCGCTTCGACTTCATCAAGCCGCCGGCCGGCGTCGACGTCTGCATGGTCGCCCCCAAGGGCCCGGGCCACCTCGTCCGCCGCCAGTACGAGGAGGGCCGCGGCGTTCCGTGTATCGCGGCCGTCGAGCAGGACGCGACCGGCAACGGCTTCGCGCTCGCGCTGTCGTACGCGAAGGGCATCGGCGGCACCCGCGCCGGCGTCATCAAGACGACCTTCACCGAGGAGACCGAGACCGACCTGTTCGGTGAGCAGGCCGTTCTCTGCGGTGGTACGGCCGCGCTGGTCAAGGCCGGTTTCGAGACGCTGACCGAGGCCGGTTACCAGCCCGAGATCGCGTACTTCGAGTGCCTGCACGAGCTGAAGCTCATCGTCGACCTCATGTACGAGGGCGGCCTGGAGAAGATGCGCTGGTCCATCTCCGAGACCGCGGAGTGGGGCGACTACGTCACCGGCCCGCGCATCATCACGGACGAGACCAAGGCCACGATGAAGCAGGTCCTCGCCGAGATCCAGGACGGCACCTTCGCCCGTGAGTGGATGGCCGAGTACCACGGTGGCCTGAAGAAGTACAACGAGTACAAGCAGAAGGACGCCGAGTCCCTGCTGGAGACGACCGGCAAGCAGCTCCGCAAGCTGATGAGCTGGGTCGACGAAGAGGCGTAAGTCCTGCGGCAGAGGGGCTGGAGCGAACGCTCCGGCCCCTTTGTCCAACCCGTCCAGCCTCGGACGGGTGATCCTTCCACAGAGGCGCAGGACGACTGTCGGAGCGCCACTACACTGCCGTACTAATACGCGTCAGGCCCACAGCGTCGTGCGTCTCCGCGGCAAAGCGACACCGAGGAATGTCAGGCACACCCCTGCGCCGCCCGGCACGCACTCTCGCCGCACCGGCCAAAGGCCCTAGTAGCTCCGCTACGAGGACCTTCGTCCGGCACACCGAGAGCACGCACCGAACGACGCAGGAGCGCACCCGACATTCCCCGGCGCCGCTTCCCCTCCACCGCCTGCGGCCGTCGGGACGGCCGTCCGCACGCAATGGACTTGTGAGGACTCACGTGAGCTCGAAACCTGTCGTACTCATCGCTGAAGAGCTGTCGCCCGCGACGGTGGACGCCCTCGGCCCTGACTTCGAGATCCGGCACTGCAACGGCGCCGACCGGGGCGAGTTGCTCCCCGCGATCGCCGACGTGGACGCGATCCTGATCCGCTCGGCCACCAAGGTCGACGCCGAAGCGGTCGCCGCCGCACGGAAGTTGAAGGTCGTCGCACGAGCCGGCGTCGGCCTGGACAACGTCGACGTCTCCGCCGCCACCAAGGCCGGCGTGATGGTCGTCAACGCCCCCACCTCGAACATCGTCACCGCCGCCGAGCTGGCCTGCGGTCTGCTGCTGGCGACCGCACGCCACATCCCGCAGGCCAACGCCGCGCTGAAGAACGGCGAGTGGAAGCGCAGCAAGTACACGGGCGTCGAGCTGGCCGAGAAGACCCTCGGCGTGGTGGGCCTGGGACGCATCGGTGCCCTCGTGGCGCAGCGCATGTCCGCGTTCGGGATGAAGGTCGTCGCCTACGACCCCTACATCCAGCCCGCGCGGGCCGCCCAGATGGGCGTCAAGATCCTGTCGCTGGACGAGCTGCTCGAAGTCTCCGACTTCATCACGGTGCACCTGCCCAAGACCCCGGAGACGGTCGGTCTGATCGGCGACGAGGCGCTGCGCAAGGTCAAGCCGACCGTGCGGATCGTCAACGCCGCGCGTGGCGGGATCGTCGACGAGGCGGCGCTGTACTCCGCGCTCAAGGAGGGCCGCGTCGCCGGCGCCGGGCTCGACGTCTACGCGAAGGAGCCCTGCACGGACTCCCCGCTGTTCGAGTTCGACCAGGTCGTCTCCACCCCGCACCTCGGCGCCTCCACGGACGAGGCGCAGGAGAAGGCCGGTGTCTCGGTCGCCAAGTCGGTGCGCCTCGCGCTCGCCGGTGAACTCGTCCCCGACGCGGTGAACGTCCAGGGCGGCGTCATCGCCGAGGACGTCAAGCCGGGCCTGCCCCTCGCCGAGAAGCTCGGCCGCATCTTCACCGCGCTCGCGGGCGAGGTCGCGGTCCGCCTCGACGTCGAGGTCTACGGCGAGATCACCCAGCACGACGTCAAGGTGCTCGAACTCTCCGCGCTCAAGGGCGTGTTCGAGGACGTCGTCGCCGAGACGGTGTCGTACGTCAACGCTCCGCTGTTCGCGCAGGAGCGGGGTGTCGAGGTACGGCTGACCACCAGCTCGGAGTCCGCCGACCACCGCAACGTCGTCACCGTGCGCGGCACGCTCGGCAGCGGCGAGGAGGTCTCGGTCTCCGGCACGCTCGCCGGCCCCAAGAACCTGCAGAAGATCGTCGCGGTCGGCGACTACGACGTCGACCTCGCGCTCGCCGACCACATGGTGGTGCTGCGGTACGAGGACCGCCCGGGTGTCGTCGGCACGGTCGGCCGTGTCTTCGGTGAGGCCGGGATCAACATCGCCGGGATGCAGGTGTCGCGGTCGGTCGCGGGCGGCGAGGCGCTGGCCGTGCTGACGGTCGACGACACGGTGGCCGCGAACGTGCTGGCGGAGGTGGCCGAGGAGATCGGCGCGACGTCGGCCCGCTCGGTGAACCTGGTCTGAGATTCCTGTCCGACGTTTCACGTGAACGCCGGGTGGGCTGAGGAGATGATCCTCAACCCACCCGGCGTTTCTGTGTAGTTGGGGGTCACGCCTCGGCCTGCTGCGGCTCGGCCGCCACCGGCTCGGGCGCCTGCACCTGGATGCCCCGCAGGGTCCGTGCCGCCGCGAAGGCCGCGCCCAGCAGCAGCACCGCACCGGCGATCGCCGCGCCGTGCATGCCGTCGGTGAAGGCCTCGCGGGCGGTTGCGATCAGGGCGTCTCCCGTGCGCCCCGGCAGCCGGCGGGCGACGGCCAGGGCGCCGCCGAGGGTCTCGTGGGCCGGGGCGGGGGCCGAGGCCGGGATGCCGTGGCGGTAGATCGCCGTACCGATGGAGCCGAGGACGGCCATGCCGAGGGCGCCGCCGAACTCCGCGCCTGTTTCCATCAGCGAGGACGCGACGCCCGCCTTCTCCAGCGGGGCGTTGCCCATCGCGAGGTCCATGATCTGGGACATCACCATGACGATCCCGGAGGCGAGGACACCGGCGGCGGCCAGGACCAGCCAGAGGGAGTCGGTGCCGGTGAGGGCGAGCATGCCGTAGCCGCAGGCGGCGATCGCGAAGCCGGACGCGACCACGTAGGCGCGGTCGACTCCCTTCTGGACGAGGGTGGTTGCGAGCGGGGCCGCCATGCCGATCGGTACCGAGGGGAGCAGGGCCCACAGGGCTGCCTCCATCGCGCTCTTGCCGAGTACGGACTGGAGGTACTGCGTGGTGAAGAAGGCCGAGCCCAGCATCCCGAAGGTGGAGAGGAGGTTGAGGACGACGGAGGGGCCGAAGCCCCGGGCGCGGAACAGGGTGGGGTCGATCATCGGGGAGGCGGTGGTGCGCTGGCGGTGGACGAACAGGGCCGCGAAGAGCAGGCCGACCGTGATCGAGACGACGTACTGGACGTGCCAGCCCTCGGAGGGGATCTCCTTGAGGCCGTAGATCACGGGCAGGACGCCGGCCATCGACAGGGGGACGCTCGGCCAGTCGAAGCGGCCGGGGGCGGGGTTCTTGGACTCGGGGAGCAGGAACGGGCCGATCAGGAGCAGCAGGGCCATCGCGGGCAGGTTGACCAGGAAGACGGAGCCCCACCAGAAGTACTGGACGAGGACACCGCTGAGCACCGAGCCGAGGGCGACACCGGCCGTCATCACGCCGGACCACAGGCCGATCGCCTTCGCGCGCTGGCCGGGGTCGGTGAACATCGTGCGCAGCAGCGCCATCGTCGAGGGCATCAGGGTCGCGCCGCCGATACCGAGGACCGCGCGGGCGGCGATGAGGGTCTCGGCGCTGTTCGCGTAGGCCGCGATGACGGAGGCGGTACCGAAGGCGGCGGCGCCGATCAGGAGGAGCCGGCGGTAGCCGACGCGGTCGCCGACCGAGCCCATCGTCATCAGCAGGCCGGCCAGGACGAAGGCGTAGATGTCGAAGATCCACAGTTGCTGGGTGCCGCTGGGCTCCAGGTCCGCGCTGATCGCCGGGATGGCGAAGTAGAGGACGGAGACGTCCATCGAGACCAGGAGCAGGGGGAGCATCAGGACGCCCAGAGCGGTCCATTCGCGGCGCCCGGCACGGGAGTTGGGGGTGCTCGGGGGGTTCGGTGCGTGCGTCGAGTTCGTCATGGCAGTGAATGTACGCGCGTCTTAAACGCTTGTCTAGAACGAATGTATAGGTCACCCGTCTAGGACGGTTGTATGGAACTGGCGGTACGGTGGAGGCATGGGACACCGTGAGGATCTGCTCGAAGGCGCGAAGCGCTGTCTGCTGGAGAAGGGGTTCGCGCGGACCACCGCGCGCGACATCGTCAAGGAGTCGGGGACCAACCTCGCGTCCATCGGCTATCACTACGGCTCGAAGGACGCGTTGCTCGCGCAGGCCTACATCGCGCTGGTGGAGACGGCGTCCGACGGCTTCGAGGGAGGCGACGGGGGCGCGGGCGCGGAGATCGGCGGCGAACCCGGTTCACTGGAGCGGTTCCGGGCGGTGTTCGCGAACATCGTCGCCAGCATGAGCGAGCCCGGTTCGATGTGGGGGCTCGGCATGGAGATCATGACCATGGGCGACAAACTGCCCGAAGTACGCGACCAGTTGGTCCGGGCCCAGCGTGAAGGCGGGCGGGGCATGGTCGCCTTGATGACGAGCGTGCCCGAGGCGGAGGTCTCCGACGAGACCGCGGACACCCTCGGCGCGCTCTACATGACCCTGATCACCGGGCTCATCGCGCAGTGGACCTTCGACGCGAAGAGCGCGCCGGACGCGGGGCAACTCACCGAGGGGCTGCGCCAAGTGCTCGAAGGCGCGCGGAAGTCCCGCTGATCCGGGGACGGGAGTGACGGTGATCCGGTGGGTGTACGGACGGCACGGCGATCCGGGGCAGGGGGCGCGGTGATCCGGCGGATGTATGGACGGCATGGCGATCCGGGGCAGGGGGCGCGGTGATCCGGCGGATGTATGGACGTCACGGTGAGCCGGGGATCGAAGTCACGCTGGTCCGGCGGGTGTTCGTCGGTCCCGGAGCGCCGGGGCCGCCGCGCCCAGCATCAACAGTGCGGTCAGCGTGAACGCCCACGGGTAGCCCGTCAGGCCCGCCGCGATGCCGAAACCTGCCGCGCCTACGCCCATTCCGCCGTCGTAGGCCAGGTTCCACAGGGCGCTGACCGTGCCGTAGGAGGTGGCGGAGACGTGGGCGTACATCAGGGTCAGGGTGGCGTTCTGGGTGATGCCGAAGCCCGCGCCGAAGATGGCGGTGCCCGCAACGACCGATACCGGGTTGGCAGTTGGGGCGATGACCAGGACGCCCGCCGCCGACAGGAGCAGGCCGGGGAGGATGAGCCGCGCGCTGCCGTGGCGGTCGCCGAGGCGGCCCGCGAGCCAGCGGGTCAGGGTCGAGGCGGCGGTCTGTACGAACAGGGCCGTCGCGATGACTCCGGCCGGCGCCGACGGGACGGCCAGCGGTAGGAAGGTCACCACGATGCCGGCGGCGGTGGCGGTGGCCGCGAAGACGAGTACCGGCCGGAGCAGCGCGCCCGTGCGCAACCCCCGTACGACGCCCAGCGGTTGCTCGGAGTGGTCCGTGTGGTCCGTGTGGTCCATATGGTTCGGCAGTCCGAGGACGAAGGCGATCGCGGCCAGCGCGGCGAGGCCGCCGGTGACAGCGACCGGGCCGTAGCCCACGCGGTCGGCCGGCCAAAGCCCCAGTGGCAGTGCGATCAGCGACGGCACGCCGGACACCACACCCACCAACGCGAGCCCCTCGCCCCGGCGTTGGTCCGGGATCAGCGACGCGGTGAGGGCACCGCCCGCGACGATCGTCAGCGCGAAACCGAGTCCGCGTACGAAGCACACCGCTACGATCCACGCCGTCTGCCCGGAGACGGTCAGCACCAACGCCGGTGCCCCGAGCAGGAACAGCCCCACGATCAGGGTCAGTCGATACCCGAAGCGCCCGACCAGCCGGGGTGTCACCAGCCCCCCGAGCACCGTCGCCAGCATCAACGAACCGGTCGCGAGCCCCGCCGCACCTCCACCGCCCCGCTCGGCCGCGTACGCCGGTACGACCGACAGCAGGAGAAAGAAACTGATCCCATTCCGGGCCACTGGACCGGTCGCTCAGTTGAACAGCCTCCAGCGCCCCTCGGACACGACCTCGACGCCACCACCGTCGGTCACCTTGATCGCGGTCTGCGCGTCGATGGCGTATGCCGGACCTCTTGTCGCGGCGGCCCAACGTTCCGCCTCCGCCATGGTGTTGTCCGGACAGCCCGGGCTGTCGAGGTGCGGGAAGAGGGAGAAATCGACGACTCCCAGCGCGCTGTCGTCACCCGTGGGCGGCTTCCAGTCGGCGAAGGCCTCTCCGATGCGAGGAGTCAGCACCATGCTTCCGGCGCTGAGGCCGACGTAGACCGTGTCGCGCAGGGACGGGAAGAGGTCGGCCAGGCCGGACTCGCGCATCCAGTGGCACAGGTAGAGCGCGTCGCCGCCGTTCACCAGGAGGGCGTCTGCTTCTCGGACCCAGGAGACCCAGCGTTCCTTGTCGATCCCGGGCAGTGCGGTGAGTTCCAGTACGCCCACCGACTTCCAGCCCAACTCGGTCATGGGGCTGGGGGATTGACCGCTGATGAAGCGCCATGGCCCGCCCGGGTCGCCGTACGGGCCCCCGTATCCCGCCGTGGGGATGCAGAGCGCGCCTGCCTCGGCGATCGGTTTGCCGAGGAGGTCGACTAGTGCCGCCAGGATGCTCGCGTTCCTGACGCCGGAGTCGGTGAGGAGGAGCTTCATCGGGACTCCCTGCTGCTTGGGCAACTGCCTTTTCCACCCGTCATGTTGGACCCTCCTCCCACATGCCCAAGGCTGGGGCTCTGAGTGCGAAGCAACGGAACGCGTGCAGGAGCGGTGGGGCGTACGTCCTCGGGGGTCACCGTCCATTCCGTCCCGCTGGTGACCCCGTGCAGGCGCCCTCGTCGTTGGTGTTCGTCGTGCTGGACGAGAGCTGTCTGCGTCGGTCCGTCGGTGAACCCGCCGTCATGAACGGCCAGTTGGACCGGCTGCTGAAGTTCGCCGAGTTGCCCAACACCGTGCTGCAGATAGCCCCGTTCGAGATGGGGGAGTGTGAAGGCTGCCGACACCCGCCGGTGAGGACCCTCTTCGTGGAAGTGTGACACTTTGCCGGAGAGTGTCACATTTCTGCACCCTGCCTACCCACCCGGAGGGCGATGTCAGTGCCGCCTGTCATGGTGGGATCGTGGACGACGAGACCTTCTGGAATCTGATCGAGGGCTGCCGACGACGGATGCCCGGCCCTGACGAGCAGGACGAGCAAGTGGGTTGGCTGTCCGGGGAGTTGGCGCGCCGCGCCGAACCGGAGATCGTGCGGTTCCAGGTATGCCTGGACCGTGTGCTGATCCCCACGTTCACCTGGGAGTTCTGGGCCGCGGCGGAAAGAATCATGGGCTGGTGCTCCGACGACAACTTCTTCTACTTCCGGCTCTGGCTGGTCGGGTTGGGGCGGGACGCGTTCGACCGGGTGACCCGTGATCCGGACGCGCTGGCGGAACTGCCGGAAGTGGTACGGCTCGTGGGCCGGCACCGGGAGGCCTGGGGTGAGGAGGAGTGGCTCGCCTGGGAGGAGTTGGGCTACGCGGCGGGGCGGGCGTTCGTCCAGGTGACGGGCAGGACGGAGCAGGACTTCTACGACGCCGTCGAGGCGTGGGGCGCCGAGGATCCCGAGCCGATGGACCCGGCCGGTGAACAGTGGGACGCGAACGACGACGAGCAGGCGAAGCGTCGTCTGCCCCGCCTCAGCGCGCTGTTCCCCGTGTCCGAGGGCAACTCCGGGACGGCGTAGGAGAGCGCCCTTCTACGGCGCACGCGCCCCCGCCCTCCGCCGGGGGCGCACCCCGTCACCCACACGAGCGGCATCGACGCCGTTCACCCGTACGGCCCCTGCGGGTCGTTCCGTGCCTCCTCCATGATCGCCGTGCAAGCAGGCACCGCACGGAACGAGGAGCAGGCAGTGAACGTACGGAAGAAGATCGGCATGCTGGCCATGGCGGGCGCGCTGGCGCTGGGGATGGCCTCGGCGCAGTCACCGGCGAGTGCGACCTCGGGCGCCACCCCGGTGAAGTCCGTGCGGGCCGAGTGCGGTGTGCGTTCCGACGCCCGGCTGTACTGCGGGAACAAGGCCGGCGCGAAGGGCTACGCGGACCGCTCCTACCGCTCCGCGACCCGGGGCCAGTTGAACGGCACGTTCAGCTGGTTCCAGTGTTGGGGCCACGGCGACCCGCACCCGGGCGGCAACGACATCTGGTACTGGACCCAGCTCGACAACGGCGCCTGGGGCAACGTCCCCGCCGTCGACGTCTCGACCGGCCAGGACCCGGCGCCCGGTCTGCGGCAGTGCTGAAGCGCTGAAGCGCTGATGTGCTGAAGTCGCTTGATCAGCGCGCTGTTTCCGGGGCGCCGATCACGTGATGGATCGCGGACGCGGCGTCGACGGCGATGTGGGTGGGGCGGAACGTCGGCTCGGCCAGGGTGACGCGGTCGGCGGCGCCCCGGTCGAGGAACGTCCGGACGGCATCGCCGGTGACCGTCCCGCCGTAGCGCTCGATCATGGCCTCGGCGACGGCCTGCCTCGGCGCGTAGCCGCTCGCGTCGACCGACATCAGCCAGGTGACGTCGTCCTCAGGGTGTTGTCCAGATCGAGCATCCGCTGGGGCACGCCGAGCTGTAGATCACCGGCCGGCGGTGTCTACAGCCGCGCCCTTTTCAACGCCATGTGGAGCAGCAGCCGGTCCTCGCCGTCGTCCAGGTCCAGGCCCGTCAACTGCTCCACGCGCGACAGCCGGTAGTACAGCGTCTGCCGGTGGATCCCCAACTCGGCCGCCGCGCGCCCCGCTTGGCCCGCGCAGTCGAGGTACACCTCGGCCGTGCGGGCGAGTTCGTGGTGGGCGGGGGAGAGGAGGGGGGCCACCGCGGGGTCGTGGGGGGACTCGGGGGAGAGGGAGGTCAGGAGGCGGTACGGGCCGATGCCGGACCAGTCGGCGACCGGGGCGAAGCGGGGTTCCGCGAGGGCCGCGCGGCACGCCGCCGTGGCTTCCTGCCAGGCGGTGCCCAGGTCGGTGAGGCCGATGCGGGGGGTGCCGATACCGGCGACGGGGGTGGTCCCGCGCGGCGGTCGTGAGGCGCTGCTCGCCGGGGGAGTCCGGCCGTCTGTCGGTGGTCGTGAGGTGGTGTTCGCGGGGGGAGTGCCTCCGGCGGAAGCCGGTTGCGAAGTGCCGCCGGCCCCCGCAATCCGTCCGTTCGCGGGGGGCCGCGAAGCCGCACTCGCCCCGGGCCCCCGCGTATTCCCTGGCGCCTGTGCCGCCGCAGTTGTCCCGGGTCCCCGCCTATTTCCCGGCGCCTGCGAAGCCACACTCGCCCCTGGTCCCCGCGTATTCCCCGGCGCCTGCGAAGCCGCACTCGCCCCGCCCCCCCGCACATCCCCCAACACCCGCGCCGCCGCGGTCGCCGCCGGAGTCCGTACATCCGTCGACCGCAGCCGTACCAGCACCGCCAGGCACTGCTCCTCCGCCGCACCCCACGGCACCGTGCACAGCGCCGTCGCGTGCGGGACCGTACGGGCCGACGGGGCGTCGTCCGGGTCGGCGGACGGCCACGGCGCGACGCAGACCACCGCGTGCGGGCCGTCGCCGCGCGGGCCGAGGGCCGTGCGGAGGGCGGCCACCGCCATGTCGCGCTGCCAGCCGCGTTCGGCGGTGAGGACCGCGCGGAGTTCACGCGTCAGGTCGGCGCCCGCCTGGGCCTCGTCCGCGAGGAGCGCGCCGATCCGGGCGGCCACCCCCATCGCCGCCGCGAGCCGCGTCTCGTCGGGGCCGGGATCGTCGTCGTCCAGGAGCCAGACGTAGCCGAGGACGACAGCCCGATGGCGTACGGGGAGGCAGATGCGGCCGCGGTAGACGCCCGCCTCGGGGGTCGGCGGAATCCGGACCGGGCCGGCGGCGCGCGTGATGCCGAAGCCCTCGAACCACGTGCGGATCGCCGCCGTGGAACGCCGGGTCAGGATCGAGCGGGTGCGGACCGGGTCCAGCGCGGACGGGTCGAGGTCGCCCTCACCGTCGTAGGCACCGAAGGCGATCAGCTCGAAGTCGCGGTTCTCCAGGGTCGCGGGGGCGCCGAGGAGCTCCGAGATCTCGTCGACGAGCTCTTGGTAGTCGCCGGTGGAATCGGATGTCACCCGGGCATTCTCCCGCATTCCCGCATCGATTCCAGGCTGCCTTCATACATCTGTCTGAGATCTGCGGCACGGATGCGTGACAGCTGTCGATGGCCGACGATCGGAGACAACCCTAGGTTTCACGGTGGTTCCCCGTATGCCCGACTGCTTGGAGGTACCCCGTGCTGGGTCCCGTGATTCTCGCCGCCTCGCGCAGCGATCAGATGCGTCGGCTGATCTCGGCCGCGCCGGTGACCAAGCAGGTCGTCGACCGCTTCATCCCCGGCGAGACCGTGGACGAGATCGTGCCGATCGTCCAGGACCTCACCGCCAAGGGTCTTGAGCTGACGATGGACGTCGTCGGCGAGGACATCACCACCCCCGAGCAGGCCGCCGCCGCCCGCGACGCGTATCTCCAACTCGTCGACCGGCTCAAGGAGTTGGAGCTGGGCACCCGGGCCGAGATGTCCATCAAGCTGTCCATGTTCGGGCAGGCGCTGGACGGCGGTCACGAACTCGCCCTCGCGAACGTCCGGCCCGTCGTCGAGGCCGCCGCCGCCATCGGGACGACCGTCACGCTCGACGCCGAGGACCACACCACCCTCGACTCGATGTTCGCGATCCACGAGGAACTGCGGAAGGACTTCCCGGGGACCGGCTGCGTCATCCAGGCCTACCTCTTCCGCACCGAGTCCGACGCCCGCCGCCTCGCCGAGGCCGGCAGCCGGGTCCGGCTCGTGAAGGGCGCGTACAAGGAGCCCGCCGAGGTCGCGTACCAGCAGAAGCACGAGATCGACAAGGCGTACGTCCGCATCCTGCGCATCCTGATGGAGGGCGAGGGGTACCCGATGATCGGCTCCCACGACCCGCGCCTCATCTCCATCGGCCAGGAACTCGCCCGGCGCGCGGGCCGCAAGCTCGACGAGTACGAGTTCCAGATGCTCTACGGCATCCGCAGCGACGAGCATCTCCGGCTCGCCGCCGAGGGGCACCGCATGCGCGTCTACACCGCCTACGGCACCGACTGGTACGGATACTTCATGCGCCGCCTGGCGGAGAAGCCGGCCAACCTCCTCTTCTTCGCACGATCGACCCTCACCAAGGGCTGACCGAGGCCGACCGAGGCTGACCAGGGATTGACCCCAACACCCGCTCACGTACAAGGAGTTACGGATCTCATGGACGCTGTGACCCAGGTCCCCACCCCCGTCAACGAGCCGGTGCACGGCTACGCGCCCGGTTCTCCCGAGCGGGCCCGTCTTGAGGTCAAGCTCAAGGAGCTGGCCGAGAACCCGATCGACCTGCCGATGACCATCGGCGGCGAGAAGCGGCTGGGCGGCGGCGAGCGCGTGGACGTCGTACAGCCGCACAACCACAAGGCGCGGATCGGCACATACGCCAATGCCACGCAGGACGACGCCCAGGACGCTATCGACGCGGCCCTCGCCGCCGCGCCCGCCTGGCGTGCGATGTCCTTCGACGACCGTGCCGCGATCATCCTGCGCGCGGCCGAGCTGCTCTCCGGTCCGTGGCGGGAGACCCTCGCCGCGTCCACCATGCTGGGTCAGTCGAAGACCGCCCAGCAGGCCGAGATCGACTGTCCCTGCGAGCTGGTCGACTTCTGGCGCTTCAACGTCAAGTACGCCCGCGACCTGCTCGCCGAGCAGCCCCCGGTGAACTCCGCGGGCGTCTGGAACCGCCTCGACCACCGCCCGCTCGAAGGCTTCGTCTACGCGATCACGCCGTTCAACTTCACGGCTATCGCAGGTAACTTGCCGACGGCTCCGGCTCTCATGGGCAACGTGGTGGTGTGGAAGCCGTCGCCGACGCAGACCCACTCGGCCGTGCTGTTGATGCAGCTGCTGGAGGAGGCGGGTCTCCCCAAGGGCGTCATCAACCTCGTCACCGGAGACGGCATCGAGGTCTCCAAGGTGGCTCTTGAGCACCGCGACCTGGCCGCCATCCACTTCACCGGTTCCACCAAGACCTTCCAGTACCTGTGGAAGACGGTCGGCAACAACATCGAGAAGTACCGCTCCTACCCGCGTCTGGTCGGCGAGACCGGCGGCAAGGACTTCGTCCTCGCCCACCCGAGCGCGGACCGCGCGGTGCTGAAGACGGCGCTGACCCGGGGCTCCTTCGAGTACCAGGGCCAGAAGTGCTCCGCCAGCTCCCGGGCCTACATCCCGGCGTCGATCTGGAACTCGGGTTTCAAGGAGGAATTCGCCACCGAGGTCGACTACTTGACGATGGGTGACGTCACCGACCTGTCGAACTTCATCGGCGCGGTCATCGACGAGCGCTCCTTCGCCAAGAACAAGGCGGCCATCGACCGCGCGAAGGCGGACCCCAACTGCACGATCGTCGCGGGCGGTTCGTACGACGACTCGGTCGGCTACTTCGTCCGCCCGACGGTCGTCGAGTGCAGCGACCCGACCAACGAGGTCTTCACGACGGAGTACTTCGGCCCGTTCCTCGCGGTCCACGTCTACGAGGACGAGAACTACGACGAGATGCTGACCCAGATGGAGTCGGTGTCCGACTACGCCCTCACCGGCGCGGTCATCTCCAACGACCGCGCGGCGGCGGCCCACACGATGGAGAAGCTCCGGTACGCGGCCGGCAACTTCTACATCAACGACAAGTCCACGGGTGCGGTCGTAGGCCAACAGCCCTTCGGCGGCGGCCGCTCCTCCGGCACCAACGACAAGGCCGGCGCCCCGCAGAACCTGATGCGCTGGACCCTGACCCGCGCCATCAAGGAGACCCTGGTCGCACCGACGGACTACACGTACCCGCACATGGGCTGACGTCCGGTCGGACGGCATGAGGGGCTGGGCGATCGCCCAGCCCCTCGGTGTTTCTCCGAATGCGCCGGGCCGACGAGCCCTCGTCTCCGATACTGACCCCGTGACCATCCGTATGCGCACCGTCCACACGGCCGACCTCACCCCGGCCGATCTCCGTGCCGCCCGCGAGCTGCTGGACGCGGCCTTCGGGGGCGATCTCACCGACCAGGACTGGGAGCACGGGCTCGGGGGCGTGCACGCGCTGCTCGCCGACGACACCGGGCTCCTCCTCGCGCACGGCTCGGTCGTCATGCGCCGGGTGCGGTATCGGGGGCGCTGGCTGCGGGTCGGGTACGTGGAGGGCGTCGGGGTGCGGCCCGGTGCCCGGCGCAAGGGGTACGGCGGGCTGGTCATGGCCGAGCTGGAGCGGATCGTCGATCGTGGCTACGACGTCGGGCTGCTCGGGGCCAGTGACGACGGGGCCCGGCTCTACACCGTGCGCGGGTGGCGGCTGTGGGGCGGCAAGATCTCCGCCCTCGGGCCGGACGGGATCGTGCACCTGCCCGAGGAGGAGGACAGCACCTACGTCCGGACCGCGCTCGCCGGGCCCCTCGACCTCGGCAGCGATCTTCTCTTCGACTGGCGCGACGGGGATGTGCTCTGACGGGCCGGATCACAAAAGGCCAGGTCAGGGGCGTGTGACTCGTTTCACCGTCTCAGATAGTAGGAAGTCCGAGTAATTGTGGAGACAGATGCGCTGTCCTGTCCTAGCTTTGTAGGAGCCGAACGTCTCGCTAGACCAAGCGAATGGCGGTCGTGAGCCGGACACCGTGCAGGCAACCCCTGCGGTCCGTCGCTCCCCGTCTCTTCCGGCGTCTCGTAACCCCCTTCAGCACTCCAGGAATTCGAAGGAGTCGGTTCCCCATGGCCGAGACGACCGTCCGCCCCCGCGTCCGCCACGTGTCCCGCACGAGCGAGTCCGAGCGCAAGAACGCCGCAGCCGCCCTGCAGCGCGCCCTCGACCGCCGGGACAACGGCGGCGAGACCGGGCACTGAGCAGCAGTAACGCCTCAAAGGCCGCAGCCGCAGTAACGCTTTGAAAGCACGCCCGTCTTGAAGCACGCCCACCAGCCGGGAGCCGCGCCCGCACGGGGTGCGGCGCGGTCTCAGTGACCGCGCCGCACCTCGAAGTGGTCGATGCGCTCGCCGTTCCCGTCGAGGGCCGACACCCTGAGCCGGGGCGTACTGCCGCTCTCCGCCTCCACCGAGAGGAGGGAGAAGCCCCGGTAGCGCACCCGTGACCACTCCACCGTCTCCGCCTTCGTGTGCTGCCCCTTCGCCCACTCCACGGTGTCGACCGTCCCGTGCCGCGTGACGTGCCCCTCGTAGCTCTCCTTGACGCCCGCCGGGAAGCCGTACAGATCACGGCCGCCGCCGCCCGCCGTGACGTAGACGATCCCGTCCTTCGTCGGATCGGTGGACGCGCCGATCGGTACCGCCCGGCCGACCGTGTTGTCCCTGATCGCGTCGGTCCGCTCGTAGACGTGGTTGTGCCCGTTGATCACCAGGTCCACCTGGTGCTTGGCGAACAGTGGTAGCCATTCCGCCCGCACCCCGCCGTCCGACGCGTGCGACGAGGTCGAGTACGCGCAGTGGTGGAAGAAGACCACGACGAAGTCGACCTCCTTCGCCGCCCGCAGCTCACGCAGCCGGCCGTCCAGCCACTTCGTCTGCTTCCCGTCCGTGTAACCGAGGTTGGCGGTGATCTCGTACGACACGTCGTTCGCGTCCAGCGCCACGACGCCGACGTTGCCGTAGACGAAGGAGTACACGCCCGGCGCGTGTGTCGGGTCGAAGCCGTTCTCCGGGAGGGACCAGCGGGCGAGCTGGCCGCCGTAGCCGTCGGGGGAGTACCAGGCCTCCATGTCGTGGTTGCCGGTCGTCACCATCCACGGGACGGACCGGGAGACGGGCTCGTTCTGCTTGAGGAACAGGTTCCAGTACGTCGGGTCGTAGCCGTCCGTCGTCCTGCCCAGGCCGTTGGTGTCGGCGTAGCAGATGTCGCCCGCGTGGAGGTGGAAGGCGGGGTTCTCGCGCAGGACGACGTGGTCGTTGGCGGCGGCGGCGTTGCTCACGCCCTGGTCGCCGAAGGCCGTGAACACGAACTTCTCGGGGTTCCCCGGTGCCGTACGGAACGAGCCGATCGTCGAGCGGTGTGCCGGTGCCGCCGGGTCGAAGCCCTCGTGGCCGACGCCGTAGTAGTACGTCGTGCCGGGGTGGAGGTCGTCCAGGGCCGCGTGCACGTAGTACTGCTCCACCGCGGGACGGACGCCGGTCAGCCCGGGGGTGTGCAGGTCGCGTACCTCGGCGGTGATCCGGCGGCTCAGGTCGTCCGGCTTCAACCCCACGCGTACGTACGGCTTCCTGACCGCGAACGGGACCTGCCAGGAGATCCGCATCGCCGTCTTCGGGTCGGCGCCGAAGGCGAGATGGCGGCCGAACGGGGTGACGACCGCGCCGGGCACCTTCGACGTGGCGGGGCTGCTCGTTTTCCCGCCGGCCGCCTTGCCGTCGGTGGTCCCCTTGCCGGCGCACCCCGTCAGCAGTCCGCCCGCCGCCACCGCGCCCGCCGTCACCAGCGTCCGGCGCCGGGACAGCTTCGTGCGCAGGTACTCGTACTGCTCGGCCATGCTCATCCGGACCGCGAGGTGCTCCGGGATGCCGACGTCAGGTGTCTCCATGTCGATGAAGTTCCCCTAGAACTCCAACGGGGGCCATGCGTAGGGGTGAACGTACGTCGAACGGCCGACACCGGTGCCCGGGAGCAGTCCGTGCCCCGTCCGCATCGTGGACACCCGGTGTCATCCCATGGGACGCGGAGTACGGTGTCGGGCATGTCTCGCAGCATCGATCTCGCAGTGATCCCCGGTGACGGCATCGGTCAGGAAGTCGTGGCCGAAGGTCTGAAAGTCCTCTCCGCCGTCCTTCCGCAGGATGTGAAGCTGGAGACCAAGGAGTTCGACTTCGGCGCCCGGCGCTACCACGCCACAGGTGAGACCCTCACCGACGCCGACCTGGCCGCGCTGAAGCCGCACGACGCGATCCTGCTGGGCGCGATCGGTGACCCGAGCGTCCCCTCCGGGGTGTTGGAGCGCGGCTTCCTGCTGAAGCTGCGCTTCGCCTTCGACCACCACGTCAACCTGCGGCCGAGCAAGCTGCTCCCGGGAGTGGCGACCCCCCTCGCCGGTGAGCCGGAGATCGACTTCGTCGTCGTCCGTGAGGGCACCGAGGGTCCGTACACCGGCAACGGCGGCACGATCCGCAAGGGCACCGAGCACGAGGTCGCCACCGAGGTCTCCGTGAACACGGCCTTCGGTGTCGAGCGCGTCGTCCGGGACGCCTTCGCCCGCGCCCAGGCCCGCCCGCGCAAGAAGCTCACGCTGGTCCACAAGAACAACGTGCTGACCTTCGCGGGCCACCTGTGGACGAACGTCTTCAACAAGGTCGCGGCCGAGTTCCCCGAGGTCACCACCGACTACATCCACGTGGACGCGGCGACGATCTACCTCGTCACCGACCCCGCCCGCTTCGACGTGATCGTCACCGACAACCTCTTCGGCGACATCATCACCGACCTCGCCGCGGCCGTCTCCGGCGGCATCGGCGTCGCCGCGAGCGGGAACATCAACCCGTCCGGCGAGTTCCCCTCGATGTTCGAGCCCGTGCACGGCTCCGCGCCCGACATCGCGGGCCAGGGCAAGGCCGACCCCACCGCCACGGTCCTGTCCGTCGCCCTCCTCCTGCGTCACCTCGGCTACGAGTCCGAGGCCGTCCGCATCGAGGACGCCGTCTCCGCCGACCTCGCGGACCGCACCGGCAAGCCCGCCCGCAGCACCACCGAGATCGGCGACGCGCTCGCCGTACGAGTAGCCGGCTGACCCCGCCGCCACTCGAAAAACTCTCGCAGTATTTCGAAGCCGCCGGGTAGCAACCGCACCCGGCGGCTTTTCTTACGTCCCCGCCGGGTGCCACCATCATCCCTGGGTCGCATTCACGCCGTTTTCGTCCACGGTCCACCACGCGCGATAATCGAACGCGGAGCCGCGGAATGAGGGAATGCTCGGACGTCCTAACACTGGCCACTGGCAGTCGGGGCGTGAGCGCGGCCCGTCACACACAACCGGTGAAGGACAACCACTCATGACGACGCCCACGATCGAGCTCAAGCCCTCGGCCTCGCCACTTTCCGCCGCCGAGCGCGACGCGATTCTGACGAACCCCGGCTTCGGCCGCCACTTCACCGATCACATGGTGACGATCAAGTGGACCGAGGGCCGCGGCTGGCACGACGGCCAGCTCGTGCCGTACGGCCCGCTCTCCCTCGACCCCGCGAACATGACCCTGCACTACGCGCAGGAGATCTTCGAGGGCCTCAAGGCCTACCGACAGGCCGACGGCTCCGTCGCCACCTTCCGCCCCGAGAAGAACGCCCGCCGCTTCCAGACCTCCGCCCGCCGCCTCGGCATGCCCGAGCTGCCGGTCGAGACGTTCATCGAGGCCTGTGACGTGCTGGTCCAGCAGGACCGCGACTGGGTCCCGGCGCACGGCGGCGAAGAGTCCCTGTACCTGCGCCCGTTCATGATCGCGACCGAGGTCGGCCTGGGCGTGAAGCCCGCCAACGAGTACCTCTTCCTCGTCATCGCCTCCCCGGCCGGCGCCTACTTCCCCGGTGGCGTGAAGCCCGTCTCCATCTGGGTCTCCGAGGACCACGTCCGCGCCGTCCCCGGCGGCATGGGCGACGCCAAGACCGGCGGCAACTACGCCGCGTCCCTCCTCGCCCAGGCCGAGGCCGCCGAACAGGGCTGCGCCCAGGTCTGCTACCTCGACGCGGTCGAGCGCACGTGGGTCGAGGAACTCGGCGGTATGAACCTGTACTTCGTCTACGGCGACCGGATCGTCACCCCCACCCTCACCGGCTCGATCCTGGAGGGCGTCACCCGCGACTCCCTCCTCACCCTCGCCCGCGACCTCGGCTACGAGCCGGAGGAGGGCCGGATCTCCATCGACCAGTGGCAGCGCGACTCCGAGAACGGCACGCTGACGGAGGTCTTCGCCTGCGGTACGGCCGCGGTCATCACCCCGGTCGGCACGGTCAAGCGCACCGGCGCCGAGTGGCACCAGTCCGCCGGTGAGCCCGGCGAGGTCACGCTGAAGCTCCGCGCGGCACTTCTCGACATCCAGCGCGGCGACAGCGTCGACAAGCACGGCTGGATGCACAAGCTCGGCTAGGAACGGCTAGACCCGACTGGTCACTTCGGGGGTCGTCACGGACTCGGTCTCCCGGTCCGTGGCGGCCCCCGCCGTCAGCAGCACGTACGCCAGCCCGCCGACCGCCCCCGACAGCAGGAAGCTGCAGTCCACCCCGCCGGTCAGCGACAACAACGGCCCCTCGTACGACGGCAGCGACACCGCGAGCAGACCGACCCCCGCGCCCACCGCCCAGGAGATGACCGCCGGGACGTTCCAGCCCGCGCGGTACCAGTAGATCCCGCCCCGGGAACGGCGGTTGAAGACCTGGAGGGCGTCGGCGTCGTACATCCCCCGGCACCGCACGAAACCGACGAGGGTGATGACCGCCCACGGCGTCCCGATCGCCGTCAGCAGAAGCACGAAGGACGTCATCGCGGACTGCGCGTTCCAGGCGTAGTGGCCGACGAAGACACAGGCCATGGCGACGACCGCGACCGCGCACGTGGCCCGCGCCCGGGACGCGCGGGGCAGGATCGCGTCCAGGTCGAGGCCCATCGAGTAGAGCATCAGGCCCGCGTTGCCGACCGAGCCCGCCGACGCGGCGAGCAGCAGCGGGACCAGGTACCAGGTGGGTGACGCCGACACCAGCGGGCCCGCGTAGTCGAGAGCCGCCCGCGCCCCGAACGCCGTGAACGTGCCGAAGAGTTGGGGCACCAGGAGCCCGGCGATCAGGCCGAGCCAGGTCGCGTGCAGGACCGTACGGGAGGTGTGGCGGGCCGGGGAGATGTAGCGCGTGTAGTCCCCGAGGAGGGTGATGAACGCGATCGGCCCGGACAGTCCCGCCGCCACCGTCGCCAGACACCACGTCGGCCAGAACCCGCCCAGCAGATACCCGCCCGCCCCCGGCAGCGCGCCGGTCGTGAAGTGCGGGGCGTACGCGATCACCCCGAGGACCAGCAGCGCCGTCATCCCGACGGACAGGACGCGGGACATCGCGAGCAGCACCCGGTAGCCGTACACCGCGCCCGCCACGGTCGCCGCCGCGAGCAGCGCGTACACGACGGCGTACGACGCCCCGTCCGCCGGCAGCCCGAACAGCCGCCCCAGCACGCCCACCATCACATCGCCGCCGATCCACACGGTCAGCGCGGTGTAGCCGAGGGCGAGGAGCAGCCCGACGACCGAGCCGACCAGCCGCCCCCGCACCCCGAACTGGGCGCCGGACGACGTCGACAGGTTGGTCGCGGTGCGCAGCGAGACCAGCGCCAGCGGGGCCGTGAACAGCGTGCCGACCACCGTCCCCGCGACGATCGAGGAGACGGAAGCCCACCAGCCGAGCCCGAACGACGGCGGCAGCCACCCGAAGATGATCACGCCGAGGCAGAGGTTGGAGCCGAGCAGGATCGACATGAGGTCGCGCGGGCCGCTGGTGCGCTCCGCGTCCGGGACGGTGTCGACTCCGCGCTGTTCTATCGGCATGGTGGGCCACCTCATTCTTAGAGTGACGTTCAATGTGAACCGGGCGAGGGTGGCGCGTCAAGCATTCCGGGTATGGGTTTTACCGGTTAGAGTGATGCTCTAAAGGAGGGATACGGGATGAGGCTCACCCCCACGGAACGCGACCGCCTGCTGCTGTTCTCGGCCGCCGAACTGGCCCGCGCCCGCAAGGCGCGCGGCCTGCGGCTCAACGTGCCGGAGGCCACGGCGCTCATCGCGGACACGGTGTGCGAGGCGGCTCGTGACGGTGCTCGACTTGCCTTCGCGATCGAGCGCGCCCGGTCCGTCCTCGGCCCCGACGACGTGCTGCCGGGTGTCGCCGACGTCGTCACCGAGGTGCATGTCGAGGCCGTCTTCGACGACGGTTCGCGGCTCGCGGTGGTCTCGGACCCGATCGGCGGGGGACTCGCGGCCGATGCCCCGGGTGCGCTCCTCCCCGGCCCCGCGCACGCCGAACCCGAGGCGGTCGTACGGCTCACCGTCACCAACACCGCGACCGTCCCCGTCTCCGTGACCTCCCACTTCCACTTCTTCGAGGCCAACCCGCGCCTCGACTTCCCCCGCGCCGAGGCCTACGGCATGCGGCTCGCCGTCCCCGCCGGATCCTCGGTCCGCTTCGGTCCGGGCGAGAGTGCCGAGGTCGGCCTGCTGCCCATTGGCGGCGAGCGCGTCGCGATCGGTTTCGCGGGCCTCGTCGACGGCCCGCTGGACGCGCCGGGCGCGAAGGCGGAGGCGCTGCGCCGGGCAACTGCCTGCGGCTACCTGGGAGTTGAGCAGTGAACCCGTACGAGTACGCCGCCACCCACGGCCCCCGCGCGGGCGACCGCGTCCGCCTCGGCGACTCCGGACTGATCATCCGCGTCGAGTCCGACTCGCAGCGCTACGGCGACGAGTTCCTCGCCGGGTTCGGCAAGACGGCCCGCGACGGACTGCACCTCAAGGCCGCCGCCGTGCGCGATACCTGCGATGTCGTGATCAGCAATGTGGTCGTGATCGACGCCGTGCAGGGCATCCGCAAGGTGTCCATCGGGATCAGGGAAGGGCGGATCTGCTCCATCGGGCGGGCCGGCAACCCCGACACCCTCGACGGGGTGGACGTCGTCGTCGGCACCGGTACCTCGATCGTGTCCGGCGAGGGGCTCATCGCCACCGCCGGCGCGGTCGACACCCACGTCCATCTGCTCTCGCCGCGCATCATGGAGGCCTCGCTGGCGTCCGGGGTGACGACGATCATCGGGCAGGAGTTCGGCCCGGTGTGGGGCGTCGGCGTCAACTCGCCCTGGGCGCTGCGTCACGCCTTCAACGCCTTCGACGCCTGGCCGGTCAACATCGGCTTCCTGGGCCGGGGTTCGTCGTCCTCGGACGCGCCGTTGATCGAGGCGTTGGCCGAAGGCGGGGCCTCCGGCTTCAAGGTGCACGAGGACATGGGCGCCCACACCCGCGCGCTGGACACCGCGTTGCGGGTCGCCGAGGAGTACGACGTCCAAGTCGCCCTGCACAGCGACGGGTTGAACGAGTGCCTGTCCGTCGAGGATACCCTGCGAGTCCTGGAGGGCCGGACGATCCACGCCTTCCACATCGAGGGCTGCGGCGGCGGACATGTGCCGAATGTCCTGAAAATGGCGGGAGTCGCCAACGTCATCGGCTCCTCCACCAACCCCACCCTCCCCTTCGGCCGGGACGCGGTCGCCGAGCACTACGGCATGATCGTCTCCGTCCACGACCTGAAGACCGACCTGCCCGGCGACGCCGCGATGGCCCGCGACCGCATCCGTGCCGGGACGATGGGCGCCGAGGACGTGCTGCACGACCTGGGTGCGATCGGCATCACCTCGTCGGACGCGCAGGGCATGGGCCGGGCCGGTGAGACCGTGCGCCGTACGTTCGCGATGGCCGGGAAGATGAAGGCCGAGTTCGGCGCGCTCGGCGGTGCTCCGGAGACGGACCACGACAACGACCGCGTCCTGCGCTACATCGCCAAGCTGACCATCAACCCCGCGATCGCACACGGACTCTCGCACGAGGTCGGCTCCATCGAGGTCGGCAAGCTCGCGGACATCGTGCTGTGGCAGCCGCAGTACTTCGGCGCCAAACCACAGCTCGTCCTGAAGTCCGGGTTCCCGGCCTACGGCGTGGTCGGCGACCCCAACGCGGCGACCGACACCTGCGAACCCCTCGTCCTGGGACCGCAGTTCGGCGCGCACGGCTCCACGCCCGCCGACATCTCCGTGGCCTTCGTCGCGCAGGCGGCCCTGGACCAGGGGAACGACTCGATGCCAACGCGGCGCCGACGCGTGGCAGTTCGCGGCACGCGGGGCATCGGGCCCGCCGACCTGCGGCTCAACTCCCGTACCGGGGCGGTCGATGTGGACCAGCGGACCGGCCTGGTCACCCTCGACGGTGAGCCGCTGCGCTCGGAGCCGGCCGAGTCGGTCTCCCTGACCCGTCTCTACTTTTTGTGACACATGACCGGTCGAGTGTCACATTTCCAGAAAGGACCCTCATGACCACGCCCGCCACCGACGGCTTCCGGATGCCCGCCGAATGGACCCTGCACGAGCGCACCTGGATGGCCTGGCCCGGGCCCAACCCGACCTTCACCACGGCGGAGGAGCTGGCCGAGGCCCGTGCCGCCTGGGCGTCCGTGGCCCGTGCCGTGCGCCGCTTCGAACCGGTGACGATGGTGCACGGCACGGGCCAGGGCGAGTCGGCGCGCGAGCTGCTCGGCCCGGACGTCGACCTGGTCGAGCGCGAGCTGGACGACGCGTGGATGCGGGACATCGGCCCCACGTTCGTCACCGACGGCAAGGGCGAACTGGCCGCCGTGGACTGGACGTTCAACGGCTGGGGCGCGCAGAGCTGGGCCCGCTGGGAGCACGACTCCAAGATCGCCCGCCATGTCGCCGACCTGGCCGGAGTCCCCGCACTCAGCAGCACGCTTGTCAACGAGGGCGGCGCGATCCACGTCGACGGCGAGGGCACGGTCCTGCTCACGGAGACGGTCCAGCTCGGTGCCGGCCGCAACCCCGGCCGGACGCGCGAGCAGGTCGAGGCGGAGATCCACGCCAGGCTCGGCACCACAAAGGCGATCTGGCTCCCGCACGGTCTCACCGGCGACTACGGCCTCTACGGCACCCAGGGCCACGTCGACATCGTCGCGGCCTTCGCAAGGCCCGGCACCGTACTGGTCCACAGCCAGCGCGACCCGGCCCACCCGGACCACGCCCGCTCGCAGGAGTACCTCGCCCTCCTCCGCGCCGAGACCGACGCGCAGGGCCGTCGCCTGGAGGTCGTCGAGGTTCCGGCCCCGACCGTCCTCAAGGACGAGGACGGCGACTGGGTCGACTACTCCTACATCAACCACTACCTCTGCAACGGCGGGGTCGTGCTCTGCGCCTTCGACGACCCGGGCGACGAGATCGCGGCCGGGATCTTCCGTCGCCTCTTCCCCGAGCGGACGGTCACACTGGTGGACGCCCGTACGATCTTCGCGGGCGGTGGCGGCATCCACTGCATCACCCAGCAGCAGCCGAAGATCTAGGGCCGGAGGAGACGGGAATGGCCGGTGCGCGGAAGAACGCGCCGCCGCGCGAGGACGTCCTCGCCGCAGCCATGGGCATGATCGCCGAACGCGGTCTGGAGCAGCTCACCATGGCGGCGCTCGGCCGCGAGGTCGGCATGAGCAGCGGCCATCTCCTCTACTACTTCCACTCCAAGGACGAACTCCTCCTCCAGGCCCTGGAGTGGAGCGAGGGCAGACTGGGCGCCGAGCGCGGTCGCCTGCTCACCCGCAGCACGGCCACGGCCCGCGAGCGCGTCGACGCGTACGTCGACCTGTACGTCCCCGACGGCCACCGCGACCCGCACTGGACGCTGTGGCTGGAGGTCTGGAACCGCTCGCAGAACGCCGACGACAACGCCCGTGACCGGCAGGCCGCGATCGAGGGCGTCTGGCACCGCGACCTGGTCGCGCTGATCGCGGAGGGGGTGTCACGCGGGGAGTTCCGGGCCGTCGACCCGGACCGGTTCGCCGCCCGGCTCCGCGCTCTCCTCGACGGTTTCTCCATCCACGTGGCGATCGGGCTGCGGGGCACGGACCGGGCGCAAGTCCTCGGCCACGTACGGGAGTTCCTGGACGAGGGACTTCTCGCGGACGCGTGACCTTCCGCTTGCATCCCCGTGAGTCCCCCGTGAGTACGGTGACGTTCAATTCGGCGGTGTCGGACGTGTTCATCCGCCAGGCGAGTTGATCAACGGACTGTTCGCATCATGAGACGGACGGTGAGCGCGGACGCGGGGTGTGCCAGACTGCGTCCGTGTTCTCGTTCGCCACGATTATTGGCAGCAGGCGCGCCGGTCCGCAGTGACCGCCTCGTACGACCAGGTACGGGCGGCCACCGTCGTCACTCGACCCGCGCGCAGACCTCTCGCACCCGCGAGGGGTTTTTCGCTTTTCTGGCCCACCTTCAGCCGGGAAAGCAGTGCGAGGGATCATTGAGGGACGGTGGAGCCGGTCATTCCGGTACAGACCGAGATTCAGATCCTCAGGAGCCAGACACCATGACGGAAACCAGCGAACTCGACGACTCGTTCCACGTCTTCGACACGACCCTGCGTGACGGCGCGCAGCGGGAGGGCATCAACCTCACCGTCGCGGACAAGCTGGCCATCGCACGGCACCTGGACGACTTCGGCGTCGGCTTCATCGAGGGCGGCTGGCCCGGGGCCAATCCGCGGGACACCGAGTTCTTCGCCCGCGCCCGGCAGGAGATCGACTTCAAGCACGCCCAGCTGGTCGCCTTCGGCGCGACCCGGCGGGCGGGCGCCAAGGCCAGCGAGGACCCGCAGGTCAAGGCGCTCCTGGACGCCGGCACCGAGGTCGTCTGCCTCGTCGCGAAGTCCCACGACCGCCATGTCGAGCTGGCCCTGCGCACCACCCTCGACGAGAACCTGGCGATGGTCCGCGACACCGTCTCCCACCTGGTCGCCCAGGGCCGCCGCGTCTTCGTCGACTGCGAGCACTTCTTCGACGGCTACCGCGCGAACCCCGAGTACGCGAAGGCGGTCGTACGGTCCGCCGCCGAGGCCGGCGCGTCCGTCGTCGTCCTCTGCGACACCAACGGCGGGATGCTCCCGGCGCAGATCCAGGCGGTCGTCTCCACCGTCCTCGCCGACACCGGCGCCCGGCTCGGCATCCACACCCAGGACGACACGGGCTGCGCGGTCGCCAACACCCTCGCCGCCGTCGACGCGGGCGCGACCCACGTCCAGTGCACGGCGAACGGCTACGGCGAGCGCGTGGGCAACGCCAACCTCTTCCCCGTCGTCGCCGCCCTGGAGCTGAAGTACGGCAAGAAGGTCCTCCCCGACGGCAAGCTCCGCGAGATGACCCGCATCTCGCACGCGATCGCCGAGGTCGTGAACCTCACCCCGTCCACGCACCAGCCCTACGTCGGCGTCTCGGCCTTCGCCCACAAGGCGGGCCTGCACGCCTCCGCGATCAAGGTCGACCCCGACCTGTACCAGCACATCGACCCCGAGCAGGTCGGCAACACCATGCGGATGCTGGTCTCCGACATGGCGGGCCGCGCGTCGATCGAACTCAAGGGCAAGGAACTCGGCGTAGACATCAGCGGCGACCGCGAGCTGGTGGGCAGGGTGGTCGAGCGCGTGAAGGAACGCGAGCTGAAGGGCTACACGTACGAGGCGGCAGACGCGTCGTTCGAGCTCCTCCTCCGTGCGGAGGCGGAGGGCAGGGCCCGCTCCTACTTCGAGGTCGAGTCCTGGCGCGCGATCGTAGAGGACCGCCCCGACGGCACCCACGCCAACGAGGCCACGGTCAAGCTCTTCGCCAAGGGCGAGCGCATCGTAGCCACCGCCGAGGGCAACGGCCCGGTCCACGCCCTGGACCGCGCCCTCCGCGTAGCCCTCGAAAAGATCTACCCCCAGCTCGCCAAGCTGGAGCTCGTCGACTACAAGGTCCGCATCCTGGAGGGCAAGCACGGCACGTCCTCCACGACCCGCGTCCTGATCGCCACGTCCGACGGTTCGGCGGAGTGGTCGACGGTCGGCGTCGCCGAGAACGTCATCGCCGCGTCATGGCAGGCGCTGGAGGACGCGTACACGTACGGCCTGCTGCGCGCGGGAGTCGAGCCGGCGGAGTAAGCGAGCGAGACACCGGAGGGACTGGAAATTCAGCCGAGAAAATCCAGCCCCTCCGGCGTTTGAGGAGCGGGGCCTGGGGCGGAGCCCCAGAAGGATGGGACGGGTAGGGGCGGCGGGGGCGAAAACCTACTGCAGATGCCACTTCTGGTTCGCAGCCCCCGTGCACGTCCAGATCTGCGCCCGAGTCCCGTTCGCAGACGTATTGCCCGTCACATCAAGGCACTTGTTGGCCGCCGTATTCACCACATCACCGGTGGTCGCGTTGTACGACCACTGTTGCGCGGCGGTTCCATTGCAGTCGTACAACTGGACCTTCGCCCCGTCGGCGGTCGAAGCCGACGTCACGTCAAGGCACTTGCCGAGGGAGCGGACCGTGCCGTCGGTGCCCACGGTCCACTGCTGGGCGGTCGAGGAGTTGCAGTCGTAGAGCTGGACGGCCGTGCCGTTGGTGGCCGAACCCCCGGCCACGTCGAGGCACTTGCTCGCGAGGCCGACGAACGCGCCGGTCTGGCTGCCGCCGCCGGCCTGTGTGCCCGCCCAGGTGAACGTGGCGGACGTCTTGCCGGGGAGGGAGTAAGTCGCGTGCTGGCCACCCCAGTTGATGGTCACCGTCTTCGCCGTGGACGCGTCGTTGTAGGCGATCAGCGCCTTCGATCCGTCCGGGTTGCGCCACGCCACGTTGGGGACGTTCGTGGACGCCGTCGACGCGATCCGCTGGGCTCCCGGCCGGACGAACTTCGTCAGCTGGCCCATCGTGTAGTACTCGACGGTGTAGTCGACGGTCCCGCTCGCGCCGTCGCCGTTGTGCACGGTGATCAGACCCGTGCAGGTGCCGCAACCGCCGTTGTGCGGGCCCATGTTCTGGTCCACGGCGAGCGACCACTTGGTCACCGACTTCGCCCAGTTGCGGGTGTAGTCGATGATGTTGCTCATGTCCTCGCGCTGCTGGTTGGCGATCCAGGTGCCGCCGGAGTGCTCGGTGCCGAAGGCGTCGAGCGTGGGGTACTGGTTGTGGACGGTGGTCTGCTTGGTGACGTCACCGCCGTAACCGTGCCAGGCGATCCCGCCGAAGTTGGGGTTCGAGCGGACGGCCGCGTCGTCCACGGTCGAGGCCGCGTAGGAGTCGTAGACGTCCCAGTTCCAGTCGTGCGCCAGCACCTTCGTCGTCAGGCCGGACGCGTTGAGCTTCGGCAGCAGCTCGCTCTTCGTGAAGTAGGCGAGGCCGGACGCGTTCCAGCTCATCGACGGGTAGCCGGAGCAGCAGGTCGGCTCGTTCTGGACGGTCACGTACGAGACCGGAACGCCCTGGTCCTTGTACGCCTGGAGGTACTTGACGAAGTAGTTGGCGTAGGCGCCGTAGTCCTCGGACTTCAGCCAGCCGCCGTTGAGCGAACCGCTGTCCTTCATCCACGCCGGTGCCGTCCATGGCGAGGCCATGACAGTCAGAGAGGGGTTGAGGGTCAGCGCCTGCTTGGTGAGCGGCACGACATCGGCCAGGTCGTGCGCGATCGAGAAGGAGTTGAGGTTCGGGTCGGTCTGGCCGGCCGCCACGTCGTCGTACGAGTAGCCGTAGCGGGCCAGGTCGGAGGCGCCCATCGGGTTGCGCAGGAACGACAGCCCGATCCCGTCGGTCGGCGAGAACAGCTTGGTCATGGTCGCGTTCCGGGTCGCCGTCGACAGCGCGCCGCTGCTGTTCATCAGCCAGGCCGCCGTGTCCGTGAAGGACGCGCCGCCCCCGGTGAACGTCTGGTAGCGGGTGTTCTCGTCGACGGTGATGTTCTCGCCGCTCCCGCCCGTCCCGGACGAGAAGGCGAACGGAGTCTGGGCCTGGAGGCCGCGCGTGACATGGCGTCCGGCGGCGTCGTCGGTGGTGGTGAGCCAGGCCGTGACCTGTTCACCGGCAGCGTGTGCGGGAGGTACGGCCGCGGTGAAGCCGGCCACGGAGAGCAGTCCGGCGAGCAGCAGCCGGGCCGTGCGGGGGGTTCTCCTGGACATGGATGCGTTAGCCCTTCCTGACGAGATGTCTTGACGGGTCTGCGGGCCGTTAGTTAACTCACGGCGTGATCTAAGTCATGAGTGAACTGTGCGAACCCAGAGTGAACCAGAGCTCCAGAGCCGAGGGAAGGTCCATGCCAAGAACCGCCCTGCTCGTTTCCACCGCCCTGTGCGCCGCGCTGCTGTCACCGGCCGCGGTCTCCCAGGCGGCCGCCGCCGCCGATCCAGCCCCCACGCCCGTCGACCGCTTCGAGGGCGAGGTGCCCTTCGCGAGCCAGCCCGCCGAGGGCATCTTCACCTGGGGCGGTGACACCGACGACCCGCCCCAACTCGCCCTGACCGCGAGACCCGACGCCCCCGAGGGCGCGAAGGTTCTCTCCGGGACGTACGACATCAGCGGCTACGGCGGCTTCACCCACGACTACGCCGCGACCGAACCCGGACACGACTGGTCCGCCCATCAGGGCATCCGCTTCTGGTGGGACGGCCAGAACACCGGCAAGGCCACCAACTTCGAGATCAAGGACGGCGGCGCGAACGGCGAGGCCTCCGAGCTGTGGACGACGTCCTTCACGGACGACTTCACCGGCTGGAAGCAGATCGAGATCCCGTTCACGAACTTCGTCTACCGCACGGACTACCAGCCCGTCGGCGGTATCGACCACGTCCTCGGCCTCACCCAGATGTGGGGCTACGCGGTCACCCTCCCGGTCGGTGTGCCACACGGCCAATTCGCCATGGACGACGTCGAGTTGTACGGCAAGGCCGACCAGTCCCTGCGCGCCTCCGTCACCACCGACTCGGCCGTCTACCCGGTCAAGGAGGGCGGTACGGCCGCGGTCAAGGTCACCGTCTCCACCACCGGCGCCGTCCCGCTGGACGACCCGGTGACCGTCGCCTACGCGTCCGACGGCGGCACCGCCACCACCGGCAAGGACTACACCCCGGTCGCCGGCACGCTCACCTTCCCGGCGGGCACCGCGTCCGGCGCCACCCAGACCGTCAAGGTCCGCACGCTGAAGGACAAGTCGGCCGAGAACGCCGAGACGATCCCGCTGAAGTTCACGGTCACCGGCGCCAAGGCCCCGGCCGAGAACCCGCAGGTCGTCATCGACGCGCACGGACTGCCGTACCTGGACAGCAAGTTGCCCATCAAGAAGCGCGTCGCCGACCTCGTCAAGCGCATGTCGCTGGAGGAGAAGGCCGGGCAGATGACCCAGGCCGAGCGCGGCGGTGTGGGCACCGGCGCCGACGTCGCCACCTACGACCTCGGCTCCCTGCTCTCCGGCGGCGGCTCGACCCCGACGCCCAACACGGCAGCCGCCTGGGCGAAGATGATCGACTCGTTCCAACTCCGCACGCAGGCAACCCGGTTCCAGATCCCGCTGATCTACGGCGTCGACGCGGTGCACGGCCACAACAACCTGGCCGGCGCCACGATCATGCCGCACAACATCGGTATCGGCGCGACCCGCGACCCCCAACTCGCCGAGAAGGCGGGCGCGGTGACGGCCAGTGAGGTCCGCTCGACCGGCGTCCCGTGGGACTTCGCACCCTGCCTCTGCGTCACCCGTGACGAACGCTGGGGCCGCTCCTACGAGTCCTTCGGCGAGGACCCGGCGCTCGTGCAGTCCATGGAGACGGTGATCCAGGGTCTCCAAGGCGCCGCGAACGGCAAGCAGTTGAAGGACGACGACAAGGTCCTGGCCACCGCCAAGCACTTCGTCGGCGACGGCGGCACCGCGTACGGCTCCTCCACGACGGGCACGTACACGATCGACCAGGGCGTCACCACGGTCACCCGCCAGCAACTGGAAGCCATCCACCTCGCCCCCTACCAAACGGCAGTCGACCGGGGCATCGGCACGGTCATGCCCTCCTACTCCTCGCTCGACATCGTCGGCGACGGCCTCGGCCCGGTGAAGATGCACGCCCGCGCCGACATGATCAACGGCGTCCTCAAGAACCGGATGGGCTTCGACGGCTTCGTCATCAGCGACTGGAACGCCATCGACCAACTCCCCGGCGACTACGCCTCGCACGTCGACACGGCGGTCAACGCGGGCGTCGACATGATGATGGTCCCGTACAGCTACAAGGACTTCAGCTCGACGCTCATCGCCGAGGTGAAGGCGGGCCACGTCACCGAGAAGCGGATCGACGACGCCGTATCGCGCATCCTCACCCAGAAGTTCAAGCTCGGCCTCTTCGAGAAGCCGTACGCCGACACGAGCAACGCCTCGAAGATCGGCTCGACTTCACACCGGGCCGTGGCCCGGCAGGCGGCGGCCGAGTCGCAGGTGCTGCTGAAGAACGCGGTTGGCGTCCTGCCGTTGAAGAAGAACCAGAAGGTCTACGTCGCCGGTTCCAACGCCGACGACCTCGGCAACCAGACCGGTGGCTGGACCATCACCTGGCAGGGCTCGTCCGGCACGAACACCACCGGCACGACGATCCTCCAGGGGATGAAGAACGCCGGCGGGAACGTCACGTACTCCAAGGACGCCTCGGCTTCCACGAGTGGTTATGACGTGGGTGTGGTCGTCGTCGGCGAGACCCCGTACGCCGAGGGCGTGGGCGATGTCGGCAACGGCAACGACCTGACCCTCACCCCGGCCGACCAGGCAGCCGTGGACAAGGTGTGCGCGGCGATGAAGTGCGCGGTGCTGATCGTCTCCGGGCGCCCGCAGCTGATCGGGGACCAACTCCCCAAGATCGACGCCCTGGTGGCCTCCTGGCTCCCGGGCACCGAGGGCGACGGTGTGGCCGACGTGCTCTACGGCAAGCGGTCCTTCACCGGTCAACTCCCGGTCACCTGGCCGAAGTCGGAGGCCCAGCTCCCGATCAACGTGGGTGACACGTCGTACGATCCGCAGTTCCCGTACGGCTGGGGTCTGACGACGCGGACGAAGGCGCCGACGGGTGGCGCGGCCACCTTGAAGGCGCTGGAGAACGCGGCGGCGCACGCCAGGTCGGCGGAGAGCGGCAAGGCGCTCGTCACCAAGGCGCGGCTGCTCGTGCAGGCGAAGGTGGGGCAGAACGTGACGGCGGCGGTGTCGAAGCCGTTCGCCGACGCGGACCATCTGCTGCTGACGGGTAAGTACGCGGCGGCTGTGAAGAAGCTGGAGGAGGCGTACAAGGCGGCGTAGGCCTCGGCTTGTTCGCCGGATTCGCACCCCCTGTGGCCTCAACGGCACGAGGGGTGCGGCTAGTTGGCGGGTAGTTCCACCGTGATGCGGAGGCCGCCGGCGGGGCGCGGGGTGAGGGTCAGGGTGCCGTCGTGGGCGCCCGTGATGGTCTTGACGATCGCCAGGCCGAGGCCGACTCCCGCGTGGTCGGTGTGGACGCGTTCGGTGCCGCGCTGGAAGGGCTCGGTGAGGGTCGAGACCTGGTGGGGGGTGAGGATGGCGCCGGTGTTCTCGACCGTGAGGACCGCGGACTTGGGGCCGACGGCGGTGGTCACCCACACGGTGCCCCGCTCGGGGAGGTTGTGGACGATCGCGTTCTGCACGAGGTTCGTGGTCAGTTGGAGCAGGAGTGCCTGGGAGCCGCGGGTGGGGGTGATGTCGCCGCCGGTCTCGATGCTGACGCCGTGCTTCTCCGCGAGGGGGAGGAGGGTCTCGGTGGCCTCTTCCGCCAGGAGGGACAGGTCGACGGGTTCCCGGGCGAAGGACCGCTGGTTGGCGCGGCTGAGCAGGAGCAGTGCCTCGGTGGCGTCGATCGCCCGGGTGTTGACGGTGTGGAGGCGGTCGATGATCCGGCCGGTGTCGTGGTCCGGGTCGGCGCGGGCCAGGTCGAGCAGGGTCTTCGAGATCGCCAGCGGGGTGCGCAGCTCGTGGGAGGCGTTGGCCGCGAACCGCTGCTGTTCGGCGACGTGGGCTTCGAGCCGGGCGAGCATCGTGTCGAAGGCGTCGGCGAGTTCGCGGAACTCGTCCTCGGGGCCCGGCAGTCGGATGCGGTGGGAGAGCGAGCCGTCCGTGGCCAGCCGGGTGGCCTCCGTGATGCGGGTCAGCGGGGCGAGCATGCGGCCGGCGAGCAGCCATCCTCCGCCGAGACCGAACACGAGCAGGAACGTCAGCGTGACGGCCGCGGTCGGAGCGAAGGCGCGCAGCACGGCCAGGGTGTAGTCGGGCTGGATGATGAGCCCGACGTGGGACACGCGCGTCAGGAACGTCCACGCGGCGACGAGCAGCAGGACACCGGCGAGCATGAGGAACCCGGCATAGCTGAGGGTGAGCTTGAGCCGGACGCTCATCCCGGGGGCTCTATCCACGGGCTTCCCCTTCCTGGCCGGGTTCCGATGGCTTCAATGATTCCGGTGGCTCCAATGGCTCCAATGGCTCCGATTGCTGCGTGTCGATGCGGTAGCCGACGCCCGGCACGGTGGCGATGATCCAGGGCTCGCCGAGCCGCTTGCGCAACGCCGAGACGGTGATGCGTACGGCGTTGGTGAACGGGTCGGCGTTCTCGTCCCAGGCCCGCTCCAGGAGTTCCTCGGCGCTGACGACTCCGCCCTCGGCGGCGACGAGGACGTCCAGCACGGCGAACTGCTTCCTGGTCAGCGCGACATAGCGGCCGTCCCGGTAGACCTCCCTGCGGAACGGGTCGACGCGCAGGCCCGCGATCTCCCGTACGGGCGGCCGGCTGTGGGCGCGTCGGCGGTCCAACGCCCGCAGCCGGAGGGCCAGTTCCTGGAGTTCGAAGGGTTTCGTGAGGTAGTCGTCGGCGCCGAGTTCGAACCCGGTGGTCTTGTCGTCGAGACGGTCGGCGGCGGTCAGCATGAGGATCGGCATACCGCTGCCGGAGGCGACGATACGGCGGGCCACCTCGTCGCCGGAGGGGCCGGGGATGTCGCGGTCGAGGACGGCGATGTCGTAGCTGTTGACGCTCAGCAGCTCCAGCGCGGTGTTCCCGTCACCGGCGATGTCGGCCGCGATCGCCGCCAGGCGCAGGCCGTCGCGGATGGCCTCCGCCAGATAGGGCTCGTCCTCGACGATCAGCACACGCATGGGTCCGATGGTAGGAGTCGGCACATATCGTCCGCGTATCGAAAACCCCATACGCGCCGGCAACACCGGGCTGCCTTGACTGGCGGCGTGACGCCAACTCCTTCACCGGTACCGACGCAGACACCCTCACCGGCACCGACGCCGACTTCATCACCGGCACCGACGCGGACCCCGCCGCCAGGGCGAACGACGGGCCTCCGGACAACGAGCCTCCGGACAACGACCTTCCGGATTCCTCGCGAACCCTGGAAACGCGGCCCGGTGCTCGCGACGCTCGCCCTGCTGCTCGGGCTGCTCATGGCGCTGCACGCCCGGCTCCCGAGCATCGGGGGCATCGGCAGCCTGGTGGAGAGCCTCCTGCCGTGGTTCGGCGCGTTCGTGCCGGTGCTGCTGGCCGGAGCGCTGTGGCGCCGGTCCGCCTCCGCCGTGGTCGCGCTGGTGCTGCCGGTCACGGTCTGGCTGAGCCTCTTCGGCGGGCTGCTCACCGACAAGGCCCACCCCGGCGGCGACCTCACCGTGGTCAGCCACAACGTCGACGCCGGCAACCCCGACCCGACCGGCACCGCCCGCAGACTGGCCGCCTCCGGCGCGGACTTGCTCGCACTGGAGGAGCTGACCGATCAGGCCCGGGGCAGCTACGAGAAGGGGCTCGCGAAGGCGTACCCGTACCACGCGGTGCGGGGCACGGTCGGGCTCTGGAGCAGGTTGCCGCTGTCGGACACGCGGCCGGTGAACGTCGTACGGGGTGATGCCGGACCGCTGGCGAGGACCAAGCCGGCCGAATCGAAGGCGGAGGCGGCGGACGAGGTCCGGGCGCTGCGCACGACGGTGGCCACGGCTCGCGGGCCGCTGGCGGTGTACGTGGCGCACCTGGGGTCCGTGCGGGTGACGTCCAGGGACGGCTTCTGGACGGTCTCGCGCGACTTCGGCGCGGACGCGCTCGCCAAGGTGATCGCCGCCGAGCCGAACAAACGGGTGGTGCTGCTCGGCGACCTGAACGGCACCACGGACGACCGCGCGTTCCACGCCCTCACCTCGCGGCTGAACTCGGCCCAGGAGACGGCCGGGAACGGCTTCGGCCTCACCTGGCCCGCGTCCTTCCCGATCGCGCGGATCGATCAGATCCTGGTACGGGGGGTGCGGGCGCGGAGTTCGTGGGTGCTGCCCGAGACCGGTAGCGATCACTTGCCGGTCGCGGCCCGGATCAGCTGGTGAGCCGAACCGTCCACCCCTCAGGGGCCGTTGCCGCGGGCGTGCGTCGTCTGTCCGTCGAACCGATCAGCTCCGCAGAGCACTTGGCATTCGTACGCGCCCAGCGGTCGGTGAGTTTTCTGCAGACCCCGGCGTGGGGCCGCGTCAAGACCGAGTGGCGCAGCGAGTCCCTAGGTTGGTACGACGGCCGTCAACTGGTCGGCGCCGGGCTCGTGTTGCACCGTCCGGTGCCGAAGCTGGACCGCTGCACGCTGGCGTATCTGCCCGAGGGCCCGGTCATCGACTGGACCGGGGACATCGACAGCTGGCTCGACCCGTTGGCGGCGTATCTCAAGGCACACGGCGCGTTCGCGATCCGGCTCGGGCCGCCGGTGTGCACGGACATCTGGAGCGCGGCCCAGGTGAAGGAGGGCCTCGCCGACCCGGGCATCCGGCGGCTCACCGACCTGCCCGCCGCGTGGGCCGATCCGGTCGGCACCCGCGTGACCGACCGTCTCCGGGCCGCCGGCTGGCTGCCGCAGAACCCGGAGGACGGCTTCGGCGTCGGGCATCCGCAGTTCAAGTACGAGATGCCGCTGGCCGGCCGAACGGAGGACGACCTCCTCAAGGGCATGAACCAGCTCTGGCGCCGCAACATCAAGAAGGCGGCCAAAGCGGGAGTCGAGGTCAGAGTCGGCGAAGTCACGGCAGGCGGGGGCACGATCGTTGGTATGGCCGGAGCCGGAGCCGGAGCCGGAGCCGGAGCCGGAGCCGGAGCCGGAGCCGGAGCCGCGGACTCGTTCGGCCCGGACCTGAAGGCTTTCCACGACCTCTACGTCCACACCGCGCGACGCGACCGCTTCACGCCCCGCCCGCTGCGCTACTTCGAGACCATGTTCGCGGCACTGAACGCCGAGGATCCCGACCGGATCAAGCTCTATCTCGCCCACCATCAGGGCGACTTGGTCGCCGCCACGATCCTGGTCCGGGTCGGCGCCCACGCCTGGTACTCCTACGGCGCCTCCTCCACCGAGAAGCGCGAGGTGCGCGGCTCCAACGCCTGCCAGTGGGCGATGATCCGCGACGCGCTGGCCGCCGGCTGCGATGTCTACGACCTGCGCGGCATCACCCCCACCCTCGACGCGGACGACCCGCAGGTCGGGCTGGTCCGGTTCAAGGTCGGTACCGGGGGTCAGGCGGTGCGGTACGCGGGGGAGTGGGACCTGCCGTTGCGGCCGCTGCTCTACCGGGCGTTCGACCTCTACATGAGCCGGCGGGGCCGATGAACACGGGCATCACGATCTACGGCTGCGGGCCGGACGAGGCCGCTCTGTTCCGGGAGTTGGCGCCCCGCTTCGGTGTCGTCCCGACCATCACCCAGGCGCCGGTGTCCGCAGCGAACACTCAACTGGCCTACGGAAACAGGTGTGTCAGCGTCAGCCACAGAACGCCGATCACGAACTCCGTTCTGCTCGCGCTCAGTCGAGCCGGCGTGGCGTACCTCTCCACGAGGAGCATCGGCCGCGACCACATCGACGTGGACTACGCGAACCGTGTGGGCCTGTCCGTCGGGAACACCGCCTACTCGCCCGACAGCGTGGCCGACTACACGGTGATGTTGATGCTGATGGCGATCCGGAACGCACGGTCCACGGTCCGCCGCACGGACGTACACGACTACAGGTTGAACGAGATGCGCGGAAAGGAACTGCGCGACCTGACCGTCGGAGTCGTCGGAACGGGCCGTATCGGCACGGCGGTTGTGGACCGGCTACGGGGTTTCGGCTGCCGGGTACTGGCCCACGACAGCCGTCTCACCCTCGATCTGGACGAGTTGCTGCGGCTGAGCGACATCGTGACGCTCCACGCACCGCTCACCCCGGACACGCACCATCTCCTCGACCGTCGGCGCATCGAGCGGATGAGAAACGGGGCGTTCGTCATCAACACAGGCCGCGGCCCGCTGCTCGACACCGAGGCCCTCGTCACGGCCCTGGAAAGCGGCCGGTTGGGCGGTGCGGCGCTGGACGTCCTCGAAGGAGAGGAAGGGATCTTCTATGCCGACCACAGAGACAAACCCATCGACAACAAGACGTTGCTGCGGCTGCACGAGCTGCCGAATGTGCTCATCAGTCCGCACACCGCCTACTACACGGACCACGCCCTGAGGGACACGGTCGAGAACTCCCTCACCAACTGTCTGGCATTCGAAAGCGGGGATCAGCATGGCTAGGTCGAAGATCGCGGTTCTGTTCGGTGGCTGTTCCGAGGAACACCCCGTCTCCGTCAAGTCCGCGCAGGAGATCGCGCGGAACCTCGATGCGGAGAAGTACGAGCCGTTCTATGTCGGGATCACGAAGAGCGGTGCGTGGAAGCTCTGCGACGGTCCGGGCGAGGACTGGGAGAACGGCAGGTGCCGTACGGCCGTGCTGTCACCGGACCGGAGTGTGCGAGGCCTACTGATCCTGGAGCAGGGGCGATACGAGACGATCGGCCTGGACGTCGTGCTGCCGGTCCTGCACGGCACGCTCGGTGAAGACGGCGCGATACAGGGCTTGTTGGAGCTGTCCGGCATTCCTTACGTCGGCTGCGACGTCCCGAGTTCCGCCCTCTGCATGGACAAGTCCCTCGCCTACGTCGTCGCCGGAAGCGCGGGAATAGCCACCCCGAATTTCTGGACCGTCACGGGCAAGGAGGACGACATCGACCCCGGCCGGCTCACCTATCCCGTCTTCGTGAAGCCGGCCCGTTCGGGTTCGTCGTTCGGGGTCGGCAAGGTGTCCCGGAAAGAGGAACTGCCGAACGCGCTGGACAGTGCACGGCAGTACGACACGAAGGTGCTGATCGAAGAGGCGGTCATCGGCAGCGAGATCGGCTGTGCCGTCCTGGGCGATGAACTCGACCTGGTCGTGGGCGAGTTGGATCGCATCGCGCTCTCCCACGGGTTCTTCAGGATCCATCAGGAGGACAAGCCCGAGACCGGTTCCGAGAACGCGACGGCGGTCGTCCCCGCCGACATCCCGGCGGAGTCGCGCACACGCGTCCAGGAGACGGCGAAGGCGGTGTACCGCGCCTTGGGGTGCAGGGGCCTCGCACGGGTGGACATGTTCCTCACCGAGGACGGGGAAGTGATCCTCAACGAGGTCAACACCCTGCCCGGAATGACCTCGTACAGCCGCTATCCGAGAATGATGGCAGCCGCTGGATTTCCACTGACCGAGGTGATCGACCGACTGGTGTCATCGGCGCTGGCCGCTGCTGGGGAAAGCCGATGAACGACGACTTCGTCTACGTGGACGAGCACGTACCCGGAATGCGCTGGGACGCCAAATACGCCACCTGGGACAACTTCACCGGCAAGCCGGTGGACGGATACCTGGCCAATCGCATCGTAGGGACAAAGGCGCTGTGCGCGGCGCTGGAAGAGGCGCAGCAGAAGGCCGAAACCCTGGGCTTCGGTCTGCTCCTCTGGGACGGGTATCGCCCCCAGCGTGCCGTGGACTGCTTTCTGCGCTGGTCACGACAGCCCGAGGACGGCCGGACCAAGCCCCGCCACTATCCGAACATCGACAGGGCCGGAATGTTCGCGAGGGGATATGTGGCCGCCAGGTCGGGCCACAGCCGGGGCAGCACGGTCGACTTGACGCTGTTCCGCCTGGATACCGGTGAACTGGCTCCCATGGGCGGGGGCCATGACCTGATGGATTCCATCTCGCACCACGGAGCGAAAGGGATCACGTATGCGGAGACGGAAAACCGTCACCACCTGCGCGCCCTCATGGATTCCTGCGGTTTCAGCGCATATGACAACGAGTGGTGGCATTACGTACTGAAATCCGAACCGCATCCGGACACCTATTTCGACTTTCCCATCACGTAACCGATCCGGCCTGGGGAGCCGGTGTCGGGTAGCGTCGAATCATGAAGGCCGTGACTCTGACCCGAAGCCTCCCGGGGCTGCTGCTGGCCCTGCTGCTCGCCGCGCTGACCATGGCGTCCCCGGCCGCCGCGGACACCGGCGTCTCGACGATCGGGCAGGCCCTGCGCAAGGGTCCCGTCTACGTCGACCCGGCGGCCTCCGGGCTGTCGTCCGCCGACGCGCTCACGCAGCGGATCAAGAAGGCGGACAAGCCGGTGTTCATCACGGTCCTCCCCGCCGACTACCCGACGGCGAACCTCTTCACGAACCTCCGCACCGCCACCGGCATCACCGGCCTCTACGCGATCCGCCTCGGCGACCGTTTCGACGCCCGCGCCGACTCCTCCGTCCTGTCGAACACGGCCGTGAAGAACCTGGTCAGCAGCGTCCAGGGCGAGGACGCGAAGACTCAGCTCGCCGACTTCACCGACCGCGCGCTCGCCAGCATGGGCGGCTCGGCGCCCGCGTCCTGGGGCGGCTCGTCGGACGGCGGCGGGGGAGTCTCCGGTACGGCGCTGATCGTCGCGGGCGGGGTACTGGTGGCCGGTGGCGCGGGGGCGTACACCCTCGTACGCCGTGGCCGTCGCCGCCGCGAGGAGGAACAGCGGGCGGCGCTCGACAGGCTACGGGTGGTCGTGGACGAGGACATCACGGCGTTCGGCGAGGAACTGGACCGCCTCGAATTCCACCCGGCCGAACCCGGCGCCGACGACGCGATGCGCGCGGACTACGAACGTGCCCTCGACGCCTACGAGCAGGCGAAGTCGTACATGGCGGCGGCCACGAAACCGGAGGACGTCCGGTCGGTCACCCAGGCCCTGGAGGACGGCCGCTTCTCCCTCGCCCAGCTCGCCGCCCGCCGCGAGGGCCGCCCGCTGCCCGAACGCCGGGCCCCCTGCTTCTTCGACCCGCGCCACGGCCCGTCGGTCGCCGACGCCACCTGGACCCCGCCCGGCGGCGCACCCCGCGAGGTCCCGGTCTGCGCGGCCGACCAGGCCCGCCTCGCCGACGGCCGGGACCCGATGATCCGCGAGGTCGACACCGACTACGGCCGCCGCCCGTACTGGGACGCCGGCCCGGCCTACGGCCCCTGGGCAGGCGGCTACTTCGGCGGCGGCCTCCTCCCCGGCCTCCTCGTCGGCACGGTCCTCGGCAGCATGATGTCCACCCCGTCCTACGCCTCCGACTACGGCACGGGCTACGGCGACTTCGGCACCGGCGGCTACGACGGCGGCGACGTCTCCGGAGCGAACTTCGACCCGGGCGACTTCAGCGGCGGCTTCGGCGACGGCGGGGGCGGGGACTTCGGGGGCGGCGGAGACGGCGGCGGTGGAGACTTCGGCGGAGGCTTCTAGAGGAGAGAAACCGCAGGGACCTGCTCCGGCGGTGCATACCAGCCCCGGCCGGGGCAACTCCCGCAGGGGCGTGGCAACTCCGGCCGGGGCAACCCCCTAAGGGGCGCGGGGAACTGCGCGACCAGCCCCCACCGGCCCGCAGCCGATCAACTACCTGCGAGCCGTTCCATCAACACCCCTGCCAACTCCAACACCCCCCGCTCCGTAGCACTCAGCGAAGCCAACGCCTCCGCCAGCCACACATCCCGCTCGCCCATGTCCCGGTCCAACGCCCCGTGCCCCTTGGCCGTCAGCGTGAGAACGGACTGACGCCGGTCGACCGGGTCCGGCGCACGCGAGATCAACCCCTCCGCCTCCAGCTCGCCGAAGACCCGGGTCAGAGACTGCGGCCGCTGCCGCTCCGCCGCCGCGATCTCGCCCGGAGTCGCGGAGTGATGCCGGTGCAGATGCCCGAGCACGATCAGCTGATTCGGGGTGAGCCCGGCCTCGTTGCCGCGCTCCTGCCGCAGCCGCCGGTTGAGCCGTACGACGCCACGACGGATCCGGACGGCCTCGGAGAGATGATCCATGCCGGATATCGTACGCCGATGCTTACTATTCAGAGGCCATAACCCCCGCTATTCTCGGGACAGTGACCCCGAAACTCATACGCAACGCGTACGAAGCGGCCCTGACGATGACCGCCGTGCTGCTCTGCTGGGGCGCCGCCCTCTCGCTGGAGGGTGCCGCCGGGCTGCACACCGACGTGCTCGTCCTCGCGGTCGCCCTGACCCTCACCCTCGCCAACACCCAGCGCACCGCCGACACCCGCCGCCGCCTCACCGCGCTCGTCCTGCTGCCCGTCACGGCCGGTGCCTCGATCTTCGTCGGGCGACTGATCGGCTCCCACTACCTGCTCGGCGCCGCCGTCTTCACGGCGGGCATGGCGCTGGCGATCTGGATCCGCCGCTACGGCCCCGCCGCCACCAAGGCGGGCACCCTGCTCGCCCTCCCACTCGTGACGCTCCTCGTCGTACCCGGCCCCCCGCTGCCGGCCAAGGCGCAGAGCGGGCTGGTCACTTGGGGCTGGGCGGCGCTCGTCGGGGCGCTCGCGTGTGCCGGGGTCTGGCTGGTGCAGGGGCTGGGCGACCGGTTCGGGCCCCCGGCCTGGCGTGCGGAACCCGGCCCCGACCAACCCCCGCGCCGCTCCCGCCTCCACCCCCGCCCCAGCACCCGCATGGCCCTCCAGATGGCGGCCGGAATCGCCGCCGCGTTCACCGTCGGGCATCTCCTCTTCGACGACCACTGGCCGTGGGTCGTCCTCACCGCGTACGTCGCCGCGAGCGGCAACCGCGGCCGAACCGACGTACTGCGCAAGGGAATTGAACGCCTCGCCGGAGCCACGGTCGGCACGCTGCTGGCCACCGGCATCGCGCTGGTCGGCGTCACCGGCCACACGGCCGTGGCGCTGATGTTCGCCGTCCTCGCCGTGGCGTTGTGGCTGCGCCCCCTCAACTACGCCTACTGGGCCGCCGGAATGACCTGCGCGCTCTCCCTCCTCCTCGGCTACTTCGGCCAGGACGCCCTGAGCCTGTTGCCCACCCGGCTCGAAGGGATCGCGGTCGGGGCGGTGTTGTCGGTGGCGTCGGCGTGGTGGCTGCTGCCGGTGCCGCGCGCCCGCCGCCGTCAGCCGGTCCTCGGCACGACGAGTCCCGTCTCGTAGGCCATCACCACGGCCCGCGTACGATCCCGCAGCCCCAGCCTGGACAGCCCCTCCGCGAGCAGCCGCCGCGTGATCCCGGGTGGCCTGGGCGGCGACTCGCCCGCGGCCACGACCCGTACCGCCTCGGCGCCGTCGCGGGCCGTGCCCACGACCGTGAAGTCGGCCTGGGTGGCGAGGAGTCCGGCGTACCCGAACCGGACGATCTCATGGTTGTCGGCGACGACGATCCGGATGTTCATGGCAGCGCCTCCGCCTCCGTCTCCGGCGGCGCAGTGGCTGCTGAGGGTGACACCGGCGGCTGCCTTCGCGATCCAGCAGGGCGTCACGTACTACCCGCAGGTCCACCACAACTGCCTTCCGGAGAGCGGCTGTTACCCACTCACCCCGTACCACGGCCTGGCGGTCCTGGCGGTCTATGCGGCGGCGGCTCTGCTCCTGGCGGCAACGGTCGCCTTGACGGCGGCGGTCGGCGCGGCGGCGGCCTCGTCCCTCACGACCCAGGTGTGCCCGTCTCCCGCCGCCTGTCACGAGGACACGGTGAAACTGACCCTGACCGGGGTCCAGTTGAGCCAGGCACTGTGTCTGGTCCTGGGCGTGCTGTCGATGGGGGCGGAGTACAGCACGGGCACGATCCGCACGACGCTCACGGCGATGCCGGGACGGTGGCGGGTCCTGGCGTCCAAAGCGGCCACGCTGTCCCTGCTGACGGCGGTGACGGGAGCCCTGGCGGTACTGTCCGCCGTGGGCCTGGGCTTCCTCTACGTAGTCCCGTCCCTGTCCCGCCTGGTCAACTCCCCGACCTGGCAACACCGTTTGCAACGCAGGACCCCCATGCCGGCGGCCCTCTCCATCCAGGCGACGAAGAACCTGGAGAGGCTGGCGATCGCTCCGTGGCCGGGGTTGGGGGTGCTGGCGGCTTACGCGGTGGGGTTGTTGGTGGTCGGGGGGAGCGGCGTTCGGGATTAGGGACGCGTGACCTGACCGAGGAACTCGCTCCAAGTGCCGGGCGAGACGGTGAAGATGGGTCCGGCGGCGACCTTGGAGTCACGAACGTGAATGGCGGCGGGGTGAGCGGCGACCTCGATGCAGTCCCCGCCCTCGCTGCCGCTGTAGCTGGACTTCCGCCAGGCGTAAGCGACTTCGATGCAGTTGCCGCCCTCGCTGCCGCTGTAGCTGGACTTGAACCACGCCAACTGCTGCCGTGCTGCGGTGTTCATTGCTCTCCTAGCAGTCGCTCCAGGAGGCGCATGCTCTCGGAGGGAGAGAGCGCCTGTGACCGCAGCATTCCATATTTCAGGTGGTAGTTACTCACCTCTTCCGGGTCCTCGACGAGGAAGCTGGCGCGCTGAACTTCCAGGTAGGCGAGGCGCTCGTGGTCCGGCGTCTCCAGCAACACCAGAGGACCGTCGAGGCAGGCGTGGGGCATCCGGTCCATCGGCATGATCTGCACGCCCATGTGGGCCGGTTCGTTGGCCTCGATCAACTTGCGGATCTGGTCCCGCATGATCTCCGGGCCGCCGACGTTCCGCCGCAGGGCGCTCTCCTCGATGATGAAGTGCCCCACCGGCGGCCGCTTGCGTGTCCAAATCTCCTGCCGTTGCATCCGGTTGGCCACCCACTGGTCGGCCGTCTTGTCCGCGACCGCTGGATACCCGGACTCGAAGACGCAGCGGGCGTACGCCTCGGTTTGGAGCAAACCGGGCACGACCTGTGTCTCGTACGACAGGATGGCGACGGCCTCCTGCTCATTGTCGACGAGCCCCTGTGCGAACGCGGGCATCCGCGCCTGCACCGGCAACTTGTCGACCAGGGCGAACAACGCCCCACCCGTGTGCAGCAGTTCATCGAACTCGATGGCCCGATGATCCTGCAACGCAAGCCGCCCTTGCTCGATGGACCTGATGGTGTCAACGTGCAGGTTCGCGATCTCGGCGAACTGCTCCTGCGTGAGCCCCGCCTGCCTCCGGAAGTGGGCGACCAGCCCGCCGACCGCCTGCCAAGTACCGACCTTCTTGGGCCTCTTCGCCGATTGCATGCGTGTCCCTTTCCCCCGCGCACACCCGAAGTCGTCGTAGTGGGGTCGTAGAGAAAACAAATACGACCTCACTCACTGACCCACGATAGTGACTGCCTGTGACAGTGGCCTCATGAACGAACAACTCCACCAAAGCCACACCCGCCAGGCGTTCTACCGACGCGACCGCAGATCAGTCGCGCTGGCCCGCACGTTCACCCGGAACACCCTCGCGGACTGGGAGATCACCGACCGCACCGATGATGTCCTGCTCTGCGTAAGCGAGTTGGCGACAAACGCGGTCCTCCACGGCGTACCACCGGGCCGGCGTCTCGCCCTCCGTCTCTGCGTCCACCTCGACGGAGTCCTCCGCGTCGAGGTCCACGACAGCGGCACCGGCGAACTCCGAAAGGTCCGCACCCCGTACCGGGATCTCCACGCGGAGGACGGCCGCGGCCTGATGCTGGTCTCCATGCTCGCGGACAAGTGGGGGGTGGGGGAGCGGGCGCCGGGGAAGGTGGTGTGGTGCGAGTTCGCGGTGGGTTATGGGTGAGTGTTTGGGAGTTCGGCGATGTCGGACTCGTCGCTGAACTCCCGGTACAGATCAGGCGCTTGGCGCCGAGCTGATAGTGCCTCCTGGGTGCGGTCGAGCTGGAGAAGCACGGTGCTTATGCTGGCCCGGGCCAGGGTCTCTCCGTGACGGTCGCGGAAAAAGACGTACCAGTTCAATGCCCGGTTGTGGGCTCCGAGCGCCTTGTCGTACAACCCCAACTCGTTCCAGGTCGTCCCCAGGTTGCTCCAGGCGTTGGCCCGGTAGTGCCAGTCGCCGGATTCGGCGCACAGCCCCAGAACATGGACGAAGGCGGTGGTGGCTTCCTCATGTCGGCCCAGCTTGAAGAGGGCGACGCCAAGACCGTTACGGGCCATTGTCTCGCCTTCCTTGTCGCCGAGTTCCACGTGGATGGCCAGGGCTTCTTCGAAGACGTCGTGTGCCTCTTCCGTGCGACCCGCCTCACTTAGGGCAGCACCGAGATTCATGCGTACCCTTGATGTCTGCCGGACCAGGCCGATCTCGGCGGCGATCCGCGCGCTGCGGGTGTGGGCATCGATCGCGTCGTCATACAGTCTGAGCGCTCGCAGCGTAATTCCGATGTGGTTCCACGCCATGGCCTGTCCTTTGGCGTCGCCGGATTCCTCGGACAATCGCAGGGCTCGCCGCTGGGCGGTCTCGGCCTCTTCGAACCGCCGGAGGTGGAACAGGGCTAAGCCGTGAGCACCGGATGTCTTGGCCTCGGCCCAGGAGTCGCGGACCCGGCGGGCGGCTTCATATGCGGCCTTCGTCACAGTGGCCCAGTCGTCGAAGGCACGTCGAAGGCTGAGGTAGCTGTCCAGGTACAGGACGATCAGCAGGGAGAGGGGCCGCCCCTTGTCCTCGCCGTCGGTCCAGTGGACGATCTCCAACAGTCCCGTACGCTCGGAGTCGAGCCATTTCAGGGCTCCTTCGCGTGTGTCGAAGTAATCCTGGGGTGCCGCTTCAGAGATCCCCTCGACGTGAGCCTTGGCGGATACGAGCAGGTGGCAGTAGAACTCCAGCAACTTCATCCGGGCCTCAGCCACTTCCTCATGCACCCCGGGATCCTCGACGGCGACGAGTCGGGCGTAGACCCGAACGAGGTCATGCATCACCCAGTGCTCACCACCTGGGAGTGCGGTGAGGAGCGAGACAGCGGTCAGTTCGTCGAGGAGTGGTTCCAGGTACTCCGGTTCCAGCGAGGTCAGGCTGATCGCGGCCCCGAGCCAGATACTGTCCCCCGGCGCCTGCCCCAACAGTCGGAAAACCCAGGCGAGTTCAGGCTCCAACCGTGCATACATCACGTCGAACACGGGGCGCAGACTCAGTTCCTTGCCGTACTGATCAACCCCCTTCGCTCGCAACGCCCGCACCCGATCCTCGGCCGCCCGCAACTCACTGACCAGTGTGGAAACCGGCCGCTGCCGACGCCGTAGCAACGCCGAGACGATCAGCAAGGCGAGCGGCAAGTGACCGCACAGTTCAGCGAGTTGGCGTACAGCCTCCGGCTCCTCCGCAACCCGACGATCTCCGGGGTCGGACAGCCGAAGCGACCGATCGACAAGATCTCGCGAAGCATCTGGTGTAAGCCCGTTGACCCTGAACTGCCGTACCGGAAGGGAGTCCTGGACCTCCCGGGACGTCACCAGAACCCGATGTCCGCCCCCCTCTCCCGGCAGCAGCGGAACGATCTGAGCCGGGTCGGAGGCGTTGTCCAGAAGAATCAGCACAGGCTCACGGGAACTCAACTCGCCCCGATACCGCGCGTACTGCTCATCAGCCGTAGGCGGCAGATCCGCATCCCCCACCCCCAACGCCCGCAACAGTGCCAGCACCGCCTGATCCGCAGTCACCGGAACCTCGTCGTACCCCCGCAGATCGACGAAGAGCGCACCCCCGGAAAACCACCCCCGCCCCCGCGCCGCATGCGCAACACACAACGCGAGCGCGGTCTTTCCGACGCCACCCAACCCCGAGACGGCGGAGATGACCACGGACTCGGAACCACTACCGACCCCCGGATCAAGGGCGCCCAACAACTCGGCCACCTCATCCTCACGACCGGTGAAGACGGCGGGCGCGGCAGGCAACGCCGACAACGCGGTGGGGGAGGGTGCCGCACGCGGGGACTCCGACTTCCCCGTCACGGGCCCGTGGAACGTACCGCCCCGAAAGTCGAAGTAATCCCCGTCGCCCACTCGCCCCGCCCACCGCTCGTCCCCACGCAGCACTACCGACTGCCGTACCCATAGTGCCCGGGATGTCAGTGGGTCGTCCTAGGGTCAACAGACACAGGCAGGGCGCCTGTTCGTTGCGGAAAGGGGCGGCACGTGGGCGACGGCATTCAGTGGATGGTGGGTGCTACGTCGAGCTCCGGGTGGATGCTGGACGTCCACTTCGCCTGCGGCATCGGCGTCGAGGAACTCGCGCTTCGCATGGGCGCACCGCTCGGGGCGACGGCGGAACCGATGACCGACGCCGAGGTGGCCGATCTCGACATCGACGCCTACCCCGATCGCGGGCCGGGCAGCGCCGTGATCCGCGTCGGCGAGGACGCCGGCTGGGCGTTCGCCATCACCTATGGTCCTTACCTCGACCGACTGGCGGAGGCATCGCGCGACGGCGGGGAAGCCGTCCACTACCACTACAACTCGGAGCACCCGCCCACCACCGTCATGTACGCGCGCGACGGCCGCACCGTCTGCGGATTCGGGCTCTGCGAGGAGGACAACCGCTACGGGGACGAACCCGATCTGCTCCTGCCCGACCTCGTGGCCGCCGGGATCCTGCGCCCGGACGGAGGGACCTACCGCGACCCCAGGATCGGTTTTGGCATCGACGACTACGAAGACCGTAAGCGCCTCGGCCTGGCCGTCTTCGAGGGACGCTTCGGCCTCTCCCTGCCCCGCTCCGCACTCGCGGAAGCCCGGCTTCCCGTGTACGCGATCATGGGTTCACCGGCCCCGGACTTCGAGGAGATCTCCGCGTGGGCCGCGGCCAACGACAGACCCCTGCCCGACACCCACCTGCGCCTGATCCCGGCCGGCCTGCGCAAGGAGTACGAGCGGGCCACCGACCCCGAGTGGTGGCAACGAGGGGCACACCGCCTCACCGCACGCGTCGAGTGGAGCCCCCATGCATGAACTGACCCGCCCCCAAGCCCGCCGCATCGCCGTCCAGGCTCAACTCCTCGACGCCCATCGCCCCACCGAACTCCACGCGGTCGTGAGGCAGTTGACCCTGCTCCAGATCGATCCGATCGCCGCGATCGCCCCGAACGCCGACCTGGTCGCCTGGAGCCGCCTCGGCTCGTCGTACGTACCGGACGAGTTGGCCACCGCGCTCAAGGAGCGGACCCTCCTCGAACTGCGGGCGATGATCCGCCCGAGCGAGGACCTGGCGCTGTACCGCGCCGACATGGCCGTATGGGAAAGGGAGTCGAAGCACTACCGCGAGTGGGTCGTCGCCAACGACGCGTGCAGGCGGGACATTCTGGAACGGCTCGGCGGTCAAGGGCCGCTCACCTCACGGGAGTTGCCCGACACGTGCGCGGTGCCGTGGAAGTCGTCGGGGTGGACGCACAACCGCAACGTCAGCCAGCTGCTGGAGCTGATGGTGTTGAGGGGGGAGGTCGCCATCGCGGGGCGTGCGGGGCGGGAGCGGCTGTGGGACCTGGCCGCACGCGTCTACCCGGACGAACCCGCCGTGCCGCTCGACGAAGCGCGGCGCCTGCGTAACGAACGGCGGCTGCGCGCCCTCGGTATCGCCCGGGCCACCGGCACCGCACTCCCGGTCGAACCCGCTGTCGTCGGTGAGGTCGGCGAACGGGCCGTCGTAGAAGGGGTGAAGGGGGAGTGGCGGGTCGATCCGGCATACCTGGAACGGCCGTTCAGCGGGCGGGCCGCACTGCTCTCGCCCTTCGACCGGCTGATTCACGACCGGAAGCGCACCGCCGAACTCTTCGGCTACGACTACCAGTTGGAGATGTACAAACCGTCCGAGAAGCGCCGCTGGGGTTACTTCGCCCTGCCGATTCTCTACGGTGACCGGCTCGTCGGAAAGCTCGACGCCACCGCCGACCGCAAGGCCGGCGTGCTCCTGGTGAACGCCGTCCATCAGGACGTGGAGTTCACCCGGAGCATCGCCGATGCCGTGGACGCCGAGATCGAGGACCTGGCGGTCTGGCTCAAGCTCAGGCGCTCTTGATCGCCGAGATGTCGAAGTTCAGCTTGATCTTCTCGGAGACGAGGACGCCACCGGTCTCCAGCGCCGCGTTCCAGGTGAGGCCGAACTCGGAGCGCAGGATCTCGGCCTTGCCCTCGAAGCCCACGCGCTCGTTGCCGAACGGGTCCTTGGCCGCGCCGTTGAACTCCAGGTCGATGGTGATCGGCTTGGTGGTGCCGAGGATCTCCAGGTCACCGGTGACGCGGTAGTCGTCGCCGCCCAGGGCCTCGGCCGAGGTGGAGCGGAAGGTCATCGTGGGGAACTCGTCCGTCTTGAAGAAGTCCGCGCTCTTGAGGTGACCGTCACGGTCCGGCGAGCCGGTGTCGATGCTGTCCATCTTGATGTCGAGAGACGCGGTGGACTTGGCCGGGTCACTGCCGTCCAGGTGCAGCGTGCCGGTGAAGTCGAGGAACTTGCCCTTGACGTTGGTGACCATCGCGTGGCGGGCGGTGAAGCCGAGCGTGGTGTGCGACGGGTCGATGGTGTACTCGCCGGTCAGCGCGGCCAGGTCGGGGTTGACGGCGGCGGGTGCCGAGGTGGTGTCGGTCTCGTCGCTCTTGCGGCCGAAGATGCCCATGACGTGCTCCTAAAGGGGACGGGGGTGGTGCGGGGATGAAGCGGGGGTGGTGCGGGAGTGGCGCGGGGATGAATCTGTTGAACGTTCAACGATGCCAACACGAAGGACCGTAGACCTATTCCATTCAATTTTCAACATCATCCGCAGGGTGTTGCGCCAACTACTACGAGTACGCCCTCTCGGCGGCCCCGGCAACGCGAGAATCACTCCGCGAATCGCTTCGGGGGGCGCTCGGGAGTCACTCGGGAGTCACTCTGGGGATGGCATCCGCCGCACGTGAATGTGAGGTGGCTCTCAGCTGTCAGGTTTGTGTAACCCCTACAACCAGCATGCCCCGTGAGCAGTCGGAACGGCTGCATGCCGGTGAGGTTCTGTTCAGGGGTACCAGGAAAACGGTCCGGAGACTGTGCAGAGTCGACGGCGCCCTTTCCTTGGTCCCCTTCGTAGGGTCAGTACATGACCGTTTTGGATGAGGCGCCGGGTGAGCCGACTGACGCGCGTGGGCGAGTGGCCGAGCTGCACGAGATTCGTGCGCGGGCACTGGCCGGCCCGAGCGAGAAGGCGACCGAGGCGCAGCACGCCAAGGGGAAGCTGACCGGCCGGGAGCGTATCGACCTGCTCCTCGACCCCGGGTCCTTCCGTGAGGTCGAGCAGCTGCGCCGGCACCGCGCCGTCGGCTTCGGCCTGGAGGCCAAGAAGCCGTACACCGACGGTGTCATCACCGGCTGGGGCACGGTCGAGGGCCGCACGGTCTTCGTCTACGCGCACGACTTCCGGATCTTCGGCGGCGCGCTGGGCGAGGCCCACGCCACGAAGATCCACAAGATCATGGACATGGCCATCGCGGCCGGGGCTCCGCTGGTCTCCCTGAACGACGGCGCCGGTGCCCGCATCCAGGAGGGCGTCTCCGCCCTCGCCGGGTACGGCGGCATCTTCCAGCGCAACACCAAGGCCTCCGGGGTCATCCCGCAGATCAGCGTGATGCTCGGCCCGTGCGCCGGCGGCGCGGCGTACTCGCCCGCCCTCACCGACTTCGTCTTCATGGTCCGCGAGACCTCGCAGATGTTCATCACCGGCCCGGACGTCGTCAAGGCGGTCACCGGTGAGGAGATCTCGCAGAACGGCCTCGGCGGCGCCGATGTCCACGCCGAGACCTCCGGCGTCTGCCACTTCGCCTACGACGACGAGGAGACCTGCCTCGCCGAGGTGCGCTACCTCCTGTCGATGCTCCCGCAGAACAACCGCGAGAACCCGCCCCGCGCCGAGTCGAGCGACGAGGCCGAGCGCCGCTCGGAGATCCTGCTCGACCTGGTCCCGGCGGACGGCAACCGGCCGTACGACATGACCAAGGTGATCGAGGAGATCGTCGACGACGGCGACTACCTGGAGATTCACGAGCGTTGGGCCCGCAACATCATCTGCGCGCTGGCCCGCCTCGACGGCCAGGTCGTCGGCATCGTCGCCAACCAGCCGCAGACCCTCGCGGGCGTCCTGGACATCGAGGCCAGCGAAAAAGCTGCGCGCTTTGTCCAGATGTGTGACGCTTTTAACATTCCGATCGTTACGTTCCTGGACGTTCCGGGATTCCTTCCCGGCGTCGACCAGGAGCACGGCGGAATCATCCGGCACGGAGCGAAGCTGCTCTACGCGTACTGCAACGCCACCGTGCCGAGGATTTCGCTCATCCTGCGCAAGGCGTACGGAGGTGCCTACATCGTCATGGACAGCCAGTCCATCGGCGCCGACCTCACCTACGCCTGGCCCACCAACGAGATCGCCGTGATGGGCGCCGAAGGTGCCGCCAACGTCATCTTCCGCCGCCAGATCGCCGACGCCGAGGACCCCGAGGCGATGCGGACGCGCATGGTCAAGGAGTACAAGTCCGAGCTGATGCACCCGTATTACGCGGCTGAGCGCGGACTCGTCGACGACGTCATCGACCCCGCCGAGACCCGCGAAGTACTCATCAAGTCGCTCGCGATGCTGCACACCAAGCACGCCGACCTGCCGTCGCGTAAGCACGGCAACCCCCCGCAGTAATCCAGCGGATTCCTCGCGGTACACCCGCGGAAACCTCATCCACGGAGACTGAACCTATGAGCACCCCTGACATTCGTGTCGAGAAGGGCCACGCCGAGCCCGAGGAAGTCGCCGCCATCACGGCGATCCTGCTGGCCCGTGCGGCGGCTGCGCCCGCGGAAGCCCCGGCTCACCGTCCGCTTCCCAAGGCCGGCTGGCGCCGGTTGGAGCGCGAGGGTGGATTCCGGGCGCCGCACAGCTGGCACTGAGCAGCGCTTCAACTCGCTTGCTGCGGCCCCACTCTCCTGCGGGAGGGTGGGGCCGTTGGCGTTTGCGGGTCAGGTGATGTTGAGGTTCTTGACCGGGAGGTCGAGGGTGGTGATGGGAGTGCCGTCGGGAGACCGGCAGGACGATAGGTGTAGTAAGTCGAGGGAGCTGAGGTCGCGGTAGGCGCGGGAGTCCCCAGGCGCGACGCAGCGCTCCAGTATGAGCGTCCGCAGTTGGGCCGGAAGGGGTTCACGTGCTGTCAGCCATTCCGGCAAGTGCATGACTCTGAGGATGAGGTCATGGAGCCCGTGCATGGCTGAGACGCTGCTCAGGCCACGTGGCGTACACGTGCTCGCGGTCGACAGAAGGAGGCATTCGACATCGGGGAAATTACTCAAAGCGGTTAGTTCGCACGTCCCGTTCAGCTCGTAGAAGCACAGCCAGGATGTGGTCGGACCGAGACGCAGACTGTCGAGGTCGGCCATGCCCCCGTGGCCGAGCGCCAGGTAGGAGAGGTTCCCTAAGTTCTCCACGGATTCGAGTCCGTGCAGCTTTCCTCGCCCCAAGACCGTGAGGTGCCGTAGCTGTGGGTGAGCCGACAGCACTGAGAGGTCTCCGGGGCCACGGAGGTCGAAGACCGACAGGATCCCCACGGGTGGGAGTTGATCCACGGCAGCGAGCGTCGGGAGCGGGTAGTGGATCAACAGCTGCGTGACGGACTTCAACCGAGTCGCTGCGCGCCACTGTTGGGAGTGCGTGAGACTCACGTGGTGTCCCGCCAACGGCAACCCGGCCAGTACCTGCTCGCCGTAGGCGTCCGCGTCGAAGTATGCCCAGGCGTCGATGATTTCCTGGACGACGGGGTCACGGCGGTCCGCGGCATACCTCACCATCAACGCCAACGCCTCCTCACCCCCGATCATCGCCACGGTCCGCACCGTCTGCACCGCGGCCTTCTCCGTCAACTCGCCCAGTGAACGCGGCAACCGCCGCAGCAAGCTCGTCCCCACAGCCGCCAAAGCCGGAGCATCCGTACGCCGACGAGCCGGAAGCAGCGCCGACACCGCCCCGTCCAACCGCCCCGCCAGCCCATCCGGGACCGTCGGCAACGTCTCCTGACAAGAAGCCGCGAGCAACCGCAGCCCCCGCGCATACCGAGGTTCCGCCTCCGCCCGATCCAGGATCCCGTCCAACAGCTCCTGCCGCTGACGGGAGTTGGCATGCCCCGCGGCCATGATGATCGTCTCGCGCCACAGGTCCAGGTGGGCCCGCCCGACGAGGTTGCCGATGCGGTCCTCCTCCGTGGCCTCTTCCGCCGCCAGGTACTCCTGGAAGGTCCGGTGGACGAAGTCGAGGCGGCCCTCGACGGGGGAGCGGAGGATGCCGGAGCGGTCCCGCAGCTGTTCCAGGACCCCAAGGCCGTCCTGTACCTCCAGGTGCCGCATCGCCGAGAGCTTGGACGCGACATGACCTGCAGCTAGCTCAAGGGCGATCTCGCTGCGGTTGTTGTCCGACAGGCGCCAGGCCAGATCCCGCAGCACGACCAGCTTGTCGCCGAGGCTGAGCTTGCTGTCCAGCGCACTCGGCACGTTCCGGTCGGCGTCGCGGTCGTGGACCAGGGTGTGGAGCGCGTTGCGGTACAACTCCATGCGGTCCCGGGGGAGTTGGCTGCCCCGGTTCAGGTGCATCGCGCACAGCATCGCGGCCAGGAGCGGGGTGCCCGCCAGGGACTGGAGATGCGCGCGGTCCTTGAGGCTGTTGAGCAGGGACTGTTCGTAGCGGGGCAACTCGTCGACGCCGCAGGGGAGTTCATCGCCGAGTTCCCGTACGGCCTCGTGCCACTGCCGTACGAACGCGGCCAGGTCCGGGGGTGTCATCCGGTCGAGGTGCAGCGCGGTGAAGTCCTCCCGGCGCAGCCAGTCCGCCCCGGCGGCGGTCGGGCGGGAGGTCACGACGACCCGTATGCCACCGTAGGCCCCGAGTAGCTTGCGCAGCCAGTCACGCACCAACCGTCGCTCCGAGCCCAGCAACTCGTCCACTCCGTCGACCAGTAACAGGACCTTGTTGTGCCGGAGTTGGCGCTCCACCCAGCCCCTGGGCATGATCCCGGTGATGTTCCCGGCGACTCCGTCCAGCAACTCCTCGGGTTTCTTGGGCAACGAACGGCCGCTGTACTCGCGGAGTTTGACGAAGACGGGTGTGAGGCCGTTCCAGTCGGCGAGTTCGGCGGTGAAGGCGCCCCGGGCCGCCGTGATCGCCAGCCAGCGGAGCAGCGTGGTCTTGCCGGAGCCCGCCTCGCCGCGCAGCAGGACCCTGGACGCCCCGCCCAGCGCCGACTCCACCCGCATCCCGGAGCTCTCCGTCCCGGACTCCTCCCAGCCGCTCAGGTCCGGCCTGAGCGGCAGTGTGCGGACGGCGGCGCGGCGGCGGGTCCCGTCGTCCCCGGTGGCCCGCAGGCTGACGTAGGCCACCGACAGCCGTACCTGCGCGGCGGCGCGGTCGGACGTGCGGCGGAACAGTTCCACCTCGTCCAGGGTGTTGCTGACCAGCTCCATGTACCAGCGGCGGAACTCCTGGTCCCGGTCGGTGCCGTCGGGGGCGAACAGGGAGCGGTCGGGGAGGCGTTCGAGGACGCGGGCGACCCGGTCGCTCAACGAGCTGGTGCGGGCCAGGAGTTCGGCCAGGGTCCGCTCCTCGAAGACCGGGAGGGTGCGCACGATGCTGACGTAGTACTCGCAGCATTCGCTGAAGAGGAGTTCGTAGAGGCGTGTTTCGGGTTCGTTCAGGCCGACCGGTGGGCTCACGGATGCGGTGATGCGGCGGATCAGTTCGGCCGGTTGCGCGTCGGCAGCCAGGACCGCCTCGTCGGAGAGGTCGGCGCGGGCGAAGGTGTCGCACACCCCGTTGAGCGCCGCTTCCCGGCCGCTCTCGTCCAGGCCGCGGAACTCCTGGGCCAGGAACGGCTCGATCCGCGCGGCCGCCGTGTCGGCCATCTCCTCGAACTGGCGCTGGACGCTGCGCTGTTGGCGCAGCCCGGACACCCGCAGCCGGACGAGTTCGTCCATCGGCAGCCGGCGCTCCTGCTCGCGCCGCCTGCCCCCCAGCCACGTCTGCGCCGCCGCCTTCACCACGGTCGTCCCCAGACGCAGTGCAGCCGCCTCCGCGCTCATCGTGTCCCCCATTGCCGAACCGAAGAGTGTTCAGTGTGGCAGGGGGGTACGACAAAGGGGCCTACTCCAGCCGGAGTTGGCCCCTTGACGTCGACATGCCGCGTGTTACCGGAGGCGGGCCATCAGCGCGTGCTCGACCAGGGTGATCAGTGCCGACTTCGCGTCCGCGCGGTGGCGGGCGTCCGTCGTGATGATCGGGGCGTCGGGGCCGATCTGCAGGGCCTCGCGGACCTCGTCCGGGTTGTACGGCTGCTGGCCGTCGAAGCCGTTGAGGGCGATGACGAAGGGGAGACCCGAGTTCTCGAAGTAGTCGACCGCGGGGAAGCAGTCGGCGAGACGGCGGGTGTCGACCAGGACGATCGCGCCGATCGCGCCTCGTACCAGGTCGTCCCACATGAACCAGAAGCGGTCCTGGCCCGGCGTACCGAAGAGGTACAGGATCAGGTCCTGGTCCAGGGTGATGCGTCCGAAGTCCATCGCGACCGTCGTGGTCGTCTTGTCTCCGGTGTGGGTGAGGTCGTCGATGCCCGCGGACGCGGACGTCATCACAGCCTCGGTACGCAGCGGGTTGATCTCCGAGACGGCCCCGACGAACGTGGTCTTGCCCACGCCGAAGCCGCCCGCCACCACGATCTTCGCCGAGGTCGTGGAGCGGGAAGGCCCTCCGCTAGAGCTTGCGAAGTCCACTGAGCACCCTTTCGAGCAGTGTCACATCTGGCTGGCCGCCGGCGTTCTCGTCGCCGCCGGGTTGATGAATGGCGACCAGGCCTGCCTCCGCCAAGTCGGCGACGAGGATCCTGGCCACACCGAGAGGGATCGTCAGGAGGGCCGAGATCTCGGCCACCGACTTGATCTCCCGGCAGAGGTTGCAGATCCGCTGATGCTCGGGCAACTGGCCCTGCAACTGGTGCGGCTGCGCGGTCGTGTGCACCAGCGCCTCGATGGCGAGCTGGTAGCGGGGGCGCGTCCGGCCGCCGGTCATGGCGTACGGACGCACCAGGGGATTGCTCGACGACCCTGCGGGCGCCGCCTCGGGGGAGCGTCGATGGGGCTGCACAGGCTGGATGCGCGGCGCCGGCGGCTGGTCGTACGGCGAAGGACCGGGGCCCTGCGGGTACTGCGGGCGACGCGGGGACGGCGAGGAGGGGAAGTTGTACCGGTTCTGGGAACCGTCGCCCTGCCCCTGGCCGGGGCCGTACGACCAGTTGCCCGAAGACGAACCGCCTGGGGGTGTTGCCACTTTCTCCTCCTCCGACTGTGCCGGGCACCCATCAATGTGGAGCCGCGTCCCGAAACCTTATGGCTCAGAACGCCAAAACGCACCGTCCGCTGGTTAGTTGAGAAGGCTCCCTTGGAGCTCTGATCGAAGGTCCGGGGTCAGGACCGAGCCGGTACGGTCCACCAGAAGGGCCATCTCGTACCCAATGAGGCCGATGTCCGCCTCGGGGTGTGCGAGGACCGCGAGGGAGGAACCGTCGGATACGGACATGAGGAAGAGGAATCCCCGCGCCATCTCCACAACCGTCTGGTTCACGGCGCCGCCCTCGAAGATGCGGGAGGCGCCCGCGGTCAGCGAGGTCAGGCCCGATGCGACGGCCGCCAACTGGTCGGCACGGTCACGCGGGAAGCCGTCGGACATCGCCAGAAGGAGTCCGTCGGCGGAGACCACCACCGTGTGGGACACACCTGGGGTGTTGTCCACGAAGTTGGTGATCAACCAGTTCAGGTTCTGCGCCGCCTGGCTCATCGGGCTCACAACTAACGCTCCTGGTTGTAGGTGCTGTCGGAGCCGAAGCCCTGACCGTTCGTTTCACTGCCTTCGCTCCGTCCACGCTGGACGCCGCGGCGCAGGTTGCTCAGCCTGCCCCGGATGTCCTCGGGAGCGCGGGAGACCTGTGGGCCTCCCTGGGGGGTGCTCTCGGCGGTGCCCTCGACCAGGTTGGCCTTGGGTACCCGCCTCGGCAGGCCGGAGGAGGTGACCCCGCCCGCCTTGGGCTTCTTCAGTGCCGACGCCTGCTGCCAGCGCTCGTCGTTCGCCGAGCGCCAGTCCACGGCTCCGGTGCCGCCGTTCGCGGTGCCGAAGACATCGACCTTGCTCTCCGGCGCCGCTGAGGCCGACGGCCCCGGCTGCGCGGGCTGCGAACCGTTCGTGCTCGTACCGTTCGCGGCCGAACCGCGGCGCGGCAGTCCGGCGTCGGTCAGCGCGTGGACGGCGGAGGGGGTCGGTCCCGGACGCTCGAAGCCTACGTGGTCCCGCTCACTCACGTCAGCGGCCTGCGTGGACTCCGCTTCCGGAGCGTACTGGTCCGGGTACCCGTTGCGGTAACCGTCCTGCTGGGGCCAGTCGTCCTGGTAGGACGGCTCTTCGAAGCCCGGATACGTCTCCGGCCCCGTGGGGTGCGGTGACGCGTGCTCCTCCTGCGCCGGCTCCGCGTACCCGGGTTCCGGGTAGCCGCCGTTCGACGGGAAGGAGTCGGGGAAGGCGTCGGCCTGCGGCGCGGCGCCGTTCGGCGCGAAGTACTGCTCGTCGTACGAGGGTTGGCGCGGCTCGTCGTACGACGTCTGCTGCTGCTCCTCGTACGCCGGCTGACCGGTGAAGCCGGTCGGCTGGTCCTGGTAGCCCTGCTGGCCGTTGCCGTACGGCTGCTGCTGCGGGGCGTCGAACTCGTTGTACTCCCGGTACTCGCCCGCTTCGAGCTCCTGGCCCGGCTTCTGGGACTCCAGGGCCGCGCGGCGCTCCTCGCGCATCAGCGAGCGGCCCACCGGGTCCAGCTCGCGGATGTCGTCCGGCACCTCGGGGTAGCGGGTGTCGTCGAAGCCCAGCTCGGCGGCCGTGCGCAGCGGGGCCTGGTTGAAGTCCTCGCCCTGGTACTGCGGCTGCTGGGGCTGCTCCGGCATGATCTGCGAGACGGTGAACTCGTCGCGCTGGAGCTGCGACTCGCCACCGCCACCGTGCGTGATCGCGTCCGGCAGCATGACCAGCGAGGTCGTGCCGGCCTGCTCGCCGGAGGGGCGGAGCTGGACGCGGATGCCGTGCCGGTCGGACAGGCGGCCGACCACGAACAGGCCCATGCGCTGGGAGATCGCGACGTCCACGGTCGGCGGGTTGGCCAGCTTGTGGTTGATGTCCGCGAAGTCCTCGGCGGTGAGGCCGATGCCCTTGTCGTGGATCTCGATCATGACCCGGCCGTCGGGGAGACGGGTGGCCGTGACGCGGACCTTGGTCTGCGGGGAGGAGAACGTCGTCGCGTTCTCCAGCAGCTCGGCGAGCAGGTGCACGAGGTCGGTCACGGCGCGGCCGTGGATCTCGGCCTCCGGGACGCCCGACAGCTCGATGCGCTCGTACTGCTCCACCTCGGAGGAGGCGGCGCGCAGCACGTCGACCAGCGGGACCGGCTGGTCCCAGCGGCGGCCGGGCTCCTCGCCGGCGAGGACCAGGAGGTTCTCGCCGTTGCGGCGCATACGGGTCGCGAGGTGGTCCAGGCGGAAGAGGTTCTCCAGCTGGTCCGGGTCGGCCTCGTTGTTCTCCAACTCGGTGATCAGGGTCAGTTGGCCCTCGATCAGCGACTGGTTGCGGCGCGAGAGGTTGGTGAAGATCGCGTTGATGTTGCCCCGCAGGAGGGCCTGCTCGGCGGCCAGTCGTACGGCTTCGCGGTGGACCTGGTCGAAGGCTCTGGCGACTTCGCCGATCTCGTCGGTCGTGTTGATCGGGATCGGCGAGATCCGGGTGTCGACCCGGCCGGGGTCGGTGCGCGAGAGCTGGTCGACCAGCATCGGCAACCGCTGCTCGGCGATGCCGAAGGCGGCGTTGCGCAGCTGGCGCATCGCGCGGCTCATCTGCCGGGCGACGGCACCGGCCAGGATGAAGGCGAGGAGCAGGGCGACGACGACGGCGGCACCGGTGATGATGGCGTCCCGCTTGGCGGTGTCGGCGATGTCCGACGCCTCGCTCACCGCGGTGTCGGCCTTGTCCTCCTCGATCTTGCGGTACGCCTCGTACTTGAGGGTCGTGCCGGCCCACCAGTTCTGCGCGGTGATGCCCTTCTCGGCGAGCGCGGCACGCGCCGAGGTGTCGGTGGTCTGCAGTTGCGACATCGCCGTGATCATGTCGATCGGGTTCGCCGGCGGCGGCACATACGTCTCGTTGGCGGCCTTCGCCTGCGCGGCGGCCTGCTTGACCATGGTCGCGCCGTCGGTCTTGACCTTCGCCATGGCCGTGTTCAGCTTCGCGATGTCCGCGTCGGTACCACCCGCCTGGTACTCCTGGATGGCGATGCCCTCCAGGTACGCGTACGAGGTGATGGCGGTGCGCTGGGTGGCCAGGCTGCCCTGGCCGGGGCCCGGCTTCACCAGCAGGTGCATGCCGATGGAACGCTCCAGCGAGAGCGCGCCCTTGGCGAGTGCGATGGCGTAGACCGAGCGGCCGTAGCTGGTGATGTTGCCGGTGCCGAGGCCCAGTTCGTTCGAGAACTCAAGGAGCGGGTGCTCCAGGTTCACGTAGGCCTCTTCGGTCTGCACACCCGTGAACTTGGTGGTGTACGCGGCGGCCCGGATGGACGTCAGCTGCGGCTCGACCTTGCGGAAACGGCTGAGCCGGCGCTCCAGGCCCGACTGGTCCGGCATGTTCTGCGCGGCCTTGTCGAAGGTGTCCGCGGCGTCGTCCGTGGCCTTGCGGGCGGCGACGACCGTCGGGTCCTTCACGCCCTTGCCCAGCAGCAGCGGTGCGGCGGTGGAGTCACGCTCGTTGGTGATCGCGTTGCTGTAGGTCAGGGCCGCCTGCACCAGGCGGGCGGTCTTCTCCGCGTCCTCGGCGTTCTGCCAGGTGTCGATCGAGCTCTTCACCTGGAAGCCGCCCATGACGAGGCCGACCACCACGGGTATGAGCAGAATCGCGTTCAGCCTGGTCGGCACCCGCCAGTTGCGGGGGGAGAAACGGGTGCCGCTCGGAGCGGGTAGCGCCGTGGGCTCCGAGCCGGGCACAGGGGCGGGCGCCGCTCCGCGCGGCGGCGGGGTGAAGTTGCCCCGGGCCGACGGCTCGGGACCGTTCTTGCTTCGCCTCACTCGACCAACAACCTTCCGGCGGTCGGCACCTATCGTCGTGCCGCAGTGTCTCAAGCCCGTCAACGACCTCTGCCTATCAGTACGTCGTTGACTATTGGGCAGTTCAGGCATTCCAGCACGTCAGCCTGCGCGATTCCAAACAGTCGGAACGGCGGATTCCGAGTGATGTAAGCCCCAGATAAAACGGTCATAAAGAGCGAGCCCCGCCAAAAGACGGGGCTTTGTTAGCGCAGTGGCACCGGATGACCGCGACGTGTTGCGGTACCACCGGATTCCTCTGCCGAAACGTTATGAACACCGGGGCCGACCGTGTCAAAGGCCACAGCCGGCTCCGGGGTGTCTACGACAAGTGCCGTATGGCGCTGCCGACTTGAGAACTGCATGCAGAGCCCCGTCGCAAGCTACCGCAGCCGGGCCATGAGTGCGTGCTCGACCAGCGTGATCAGCGCGCTCTTCGCGTCCGAGCGGTGCCGGGCGTCCGTCGTGATGATCGGTGCGTCCGGGCCGATCTGCAGCGCCTCGCGCACCTCCTCCGGGTTGTACGGCTGGTGCCCGTCGAAGCCGTTGAGGGCGATGACGAAGGGGAGACCCGAGTTCTCGAAGTAGTCGACCGCGGGGAAGCAGTCGGCGAGACGGCGGGTGTCGACCAGGACGACGGCGCCGATCGCGCCGCGCACCAGGTCGTCCCACATGAACCAGAAACGGTCCTGACCCGGCGTACCGAAGAGGTACAGGATCAGGTCCTGGTCCAGGGTGATGCGTCCGAAGTCCATGGCCACCGTGGTGGTGGTCTTGTCCCCGGTGTGGGTGAGGTCGTCGATGCCCGCGGACGCGGACGTCATGACGGCCTCCGTGCGCAGCGGGTTGATCTCCGAGACGGCACCCACGAACGTGGTCTTGCCGACGCCGAAGCCACCCGCCACCACGATCTTCGCGGAGGTGGTCGCCCGCCCTCCGTCAGAGCTTGCGAAGTCCACTGAGCACCCTTTCGAGCAGCGTCACGTCCGGTGCGCCGCCGTTGTTCTCGTCGCCGCCCGGCTGGTGGATGGCCACCAGTCCGGCCTCGGCGAGGTCCGCGACGAGGATCCTGGCCACACCGAGGGGCATGGCGAGGAGTGCCGACACCTCGGCCACCGACTTGACCTCGCGGCACAGGTGGCAGATGCGCTGGTGCTCAGGGAGCAGTCCCATCAGCGCTGCCGGGTCGGCCGTGGTGCTGATCAGCGCCTCGATGGCGAGCTGGTAGCGCGGCCTGGTCCGGCCGCCGGTCATCGCGTACGGACGGACCAGCGGCTGGTCGCCCTCGTCCCCGTACGGCTCGGCGTACGGGTCGTGAGAGGCGGTGGGCGGGGTCATGAATCCTCCGGGCGGGACAGCAAGTCGGTCGGGCTAGCCGTCTGACAGGGCCGGTGGGGGGATTGTGGCGGCCGGACGGTGATTTGGTGAGACGGGTGGTGCCGGGGCCGGTCAGTGAAGCAGACTGCCCTGGAGTTCGGCGCGCAGGTCCGGTGTGAGGACCGCCCCCGCACGGTCGACGAGCAGTGCCATCTCGTAGCCGACGAGACCGATGTCGCACTCGGGGTGCGCGAGCACTGCCAGGGACGAGCCGTCCGAGACGGACATGAGGAAGAGGAATCCCCGCTCCATCTCCACGACCGTCTGTGCCACGTCGCCGCCCTCGAAGATCCGGGATGCCCCGGCCGTCAGCGAGGTGAGCCCGGAGGCCACGGCCGCGAGCTGGTCGGCGCGGTCCCTCGGGAACCCTTCGGACATGGCCAGAAGGAGTCCGTCGGCAGACACGACGACGGTGTGGGACACACCCGGGGTGTTGTCCACGAAGTTGGTTATCAACCAGTTGAGGTTCTGTGCCGCCTGGCTCATCTGGCTCAACTAACGCTCCTGCTGGTGAGTGGGGCTGGGGAAGCTGCCGGTCTGGCCGGTACCCGTACCGGCCTGTCGACCCTGTGCGATGCCCCGACGGAGATTGGTCAGCCGGCCGCGTACGTCGTCAGGCGCACGGGAGACCTGCGGACCGGTTTGGTGCTGTTGCTGCTGAGCCGTGCCCGGGACGAGGTTCGCCCTGGGCACCCGGCGCGGCAGGCCGGAGGTGGTGACGCCGCCCGCGGCCGGCTGCCGTACACGCTCTGCCTGCCGGACGAGATCGTCGTTCGGCGAGCTGCGCCACGTACCGCCCGTGGGTCGTTGGGGGGGTGTCGCCGGAGCAGACGGTGCCTGCGGCTGCGGGGCGGGGGCGGAGCCGTTGGTCTGGCTCTGCTGCTCCGCCTGCTGGCCGTGGAACCAGTTGGTCTCCAGCGTGTCGTACAGCGGCGTCCTGCCGTCACCGGGACCCGTGGCAGGCGGCAACGCCTCGGGCTCCTGGCGGGTGGGACGCTGCGGGGCGGGCGGTCGCCCGGAGCCGAGGTCGGCGCCGTTGCGGTTCCCGTTGACCTGCGGCCGCTCGAACTGCCCGGTGTTCGCGGGGTTCTGACGGTTCGGCAGATTGTGCTGACCGGTGGAGCCGTTGTCAAAGCCGGGTGTCGCGAACTGGCCCGTGGAGCTGGGGTCGTACGCCTGCGGGACAGCGAACTGTCCCGTGTTGGCGGGGTTCGACGGGTTGTTGGCCTGGCTCGACGGGCCACTCGGCGGGGTGCCGAAGACGTCCGAGCGGACGAACTGGCCGCCGTTCTGCGGGGAGTTGGCGCCGGGACGCGGAGTGTCGAACTCCGGCCGCGGGAACGAGCCGGTGTCCTGCGGTCCGCCCGTACCTGGCCGCGGGAACTGCCCGCCGCCCTGCGATCCGTTCGCCCCGGGACGTGCGGACTGCCCTGTGTCCTGGGGGCCGTTGGCGCCCTGGCGGGGGAACGAGCCGGTGTTCTGCGACCCGTTGGTGCCGGGACGCTGGAACTGGCCGGTGTTCTGCGCGTCGAGGCGCGGTATCGCCGGCATCTCCGTCGTGGCCGCGGGGCCCTGGCGGTCGTCGATGCGCGGCATCCGGGAGGTCTGCTCGGCGTCCCGCTCGTCGTGACCGCGCGGGGCGTCGAGGTTGCCGCGGCCCAGCGGGGGCTGCGCGTTCTCGTCGCTCCAGCTCGGACGCTGGTTGTTGTTGCCGCCGGGCAGCTCGGCCCGCGCACCACCGCGCGGCGGGAGCTGCGGCTGACGGCCACCACGCCGCCGGCCACCACCGCGGGGCGGCTCGGGCTCGTCGTTGCCCGTGCGCTGCGGCGGCACCGGGTTGCCCTGCGGCGGGGGTCCGCCGAAGGCGTCCTGGCGACCGTCGCTGAAGCCCTGCGGGGTACCCGTACCGGCCGCCTGCATGCCCTGCGGGGCGCCCGGAGCCTGGCCGAAGAGACCGGCACCGGAACCCGCGGCCGGACGGCCCTGCGGCGCCGAGGGACCCTGAGGCCCACGCGCACCGCCCGGACCACCGGGACCGCCGGGTCCACCCGGACGTCCACCGCCCGTACCGGGCAGCGCGGCCCGCGGGCCCTGACCGGCACCGACCTGGCCGCGCGGAGCGGCCCCGGCACCGAGAAGTCCACCGTTGCCACCGGCGGGCGCACCCGCGCCGAGCGCGGAGCCGGTCTGGCCGTTGCCCCGGCGGGCCGCACCGGCACCGGCCGCGGCAGCCGCCGCGGCGGAACCGACGGCGGCCTGGCCGGGCTTGCCCGGAGCGGGCTTCTTGCCGCCCTGGGCGACGTCGACGGGGAGCATGACCAGCGCGGTCGTACCACCGGAGTCGGACGGCCGGAGCTGGATGCGGATGCCGTGGCGCTGCGAGAGGCGGCCGACCACGAACAGACCCATGCGGCGGGAGACCGAGACGTCCACGGTGGGCGGCGAGGCGAGCCGCTCGTTGATCGCCGCGAGGTCCTCGGGGGAGAGGCCGATACCGGTGTCGTGGATCTCGATCAGGACGCGGCCGTCGGGCAGCGCGTGACCGGTGACCTTGACCTTGGTCTGCGGCGAGGAGAAGGAGGTCGCGTTCTCCAGCAGCTCGGCGAGGAGGTGCACGAGGTCGTTGACCACACGGCCGGCCACTTCGGTGGTCGGCACGGAGGACAGCTCGATGCGCTCGTACTGCTCCACCTCGGAGGCGGCGGCGCGGAGCACGTCGACCAGCGGGACCGGACGGGTCCAGCGGCGGCCGGGCTCTTCACCGGCGAGGACCAGGAGGTTCTCGCCGTTACGGCGCATGCGGGTCGCGAGGTGGTCGAGCTTGAAGAGCGAGGACAGCTGGTCCGGGTCGGCCTCGCGGGACTCCAGCTCGGAGATGAGCGAGAGCTGACGCTGGATGAGGCCCTGGGAGCGGCGCGAGAGGTTGGTGAACATCGCGTTGACGTTGCCCCGCAGCATGGCCTGCTCGGAGGCGAGGCGGACGGCCTCGCGGTGCACGTCGTCGAAGGCCGAGGCCACCTGGCCGATCTCGTCCCGGGAGTGCACACCGACCGACTCCACGGACGTGTCGACGTCCTGCGGGTCGGACTCGGACAGCTGCCGGACCAGCTCGGGCAGCCGGTCCTGGGCGACCTTGTTGGCCGTCTCCTGGAGGCGGCGCAGCGAGCGGATCATGGACCGGGCGATGACGAAGGCGCCGACGAGGGAGACGCCGAGCACGAGCAGGATCAGCGCACCGGAGATGATCGCCTCGCGCTCGGAGGCTGAGCGCAGCTCGCGGGCCTTCTGCTCCATGTCTTCGAGCAGCGTGTGCTCGATCTTCTTCATCTGCTCGATCTTGGTCGAGCTGTCGTCCACCCAGTCCTTGTAGGACCGCTTGTCCAGCGAGGCCAGGCCGTTCTGGTTGTCGAGGACACGCTGGGCGTAGGTGTCGGCCGACTCGATGGTCGGGTTGCCGTCCTCGATGGGCGAGATGAGGTCCTCGGCGCCCTGGTTGCCGTAGATGTTGCGGAAGATGCTCAGTTCCGACTTCTCGCTCTCCAGAGCGGAGTCGGCGTAGAGCCGGTCGTTCGGGGAGAGGGTGCCCAGCTGCGTGTTGTTGTTCGGCAGGGCCGCCGCGATCACGGCGCGCTGCACGGACGAGAACTCCTTGGCGGCGGAGAAGGCCGCCAGGGCGCGGGTGCGCTGGATCATCTCCGGGTTGCTGGTGGCCTCCGCCATGTCCTGCGAGAGGTCCAGCAGCTGGCTGATCAGCCGGTGGTAGGCGTCGACCGTCTGCGTCGAGTTGCCCTTCGACTGGTACGCCGTCTTGCGGATCTTGTCGAGGTTGTCCAGCTCGGTCGCGAGACCGACCAGGCTCTCCCGGACGCCCTGGAGGTTGCCGCTCTTGCTGGCGCTGTCGACCTCTTCCGAGGCGTTGATGAAGTTGTCGCGGGCGCGGTCGGTCTTCTCCTCGTAGCCCTTGACCTCGTAGTCGGTGGCCTTGCCGCCGTGCGAGAGGGGACCGGCCGACTGGTCGCGCTCCTCCTGGAGCGCGGTGGCCAGCTCGGTGGCCTGCTTGGTCATGTCCGTCAGCAGCTTCATGTTGTCGAGCTGCTGGATGTCGGTCATCGAGTCGCTGATGCGCAGAGCGCCCAGCGAGGTCGCCGCGACCACCGGGAGCGCGAGCAGCGAGACCAGGCGCGTGGAGATGCGCCAGTTACGCAGAGCGACGCGCGGTCCGGGTCCTGGTGCGCCCGACGGCGGCTTCACCGGGGGCGTGGGGGTCGGGGCTGCGGACACACCGGGGCGCCCGGGGCCTCCACCGTCACCTGACGGCGCCGGGCCCGGGTTCTGGGCGTGCTGGGGCGAGGAGCTGCCGGTCTTGGGGCCAGCCCCGCCATGCGGCTCCGGCTCCGCCGAAGCACTGCCATCCCTCTTGAAACGTCCCTGCACTAGCGTCGCAACCTCTGGACCAGGCGCCCCTCCGCGCGAACGGAAGGACGGTGTCGGCGTCTTAGGGAGCGCCCTGAACGCGCCCCCCAGTGTGTGGTCGTGAGTGACCGGCGCTGCTCCCCCTTCCGCCGCCCCTGGCGCTGCGTTGCGCCCTCTGCGCGCCGGGCTGATTCTGCGGCGGTCCGTGGAATTCCAGCACAGTGCCGGATCTCCAACAAGGCCCGTAGGCCAGGCTGTGACCTGTGTGACACCGCGTGAGGGGTGCGTCACGAGACGTAGAAAGCTATTCACCCCAAAGGGTGCATATCCGCACGGCCTCCAGGGGCATGCCATGTGCCCAAGTCGCCATGATCAGGAGCGGAATAGCAGCTTCAAGGGGGCAATGTCCGTTTCGTTGAGGTGAGTTGGGGGTCCGAATTGGTCGCTTTGCCCATACGGCCGTGAGCAAACTCACACCCGGATCAGGGGCCCTTCGCGTCTTCGGCCGGGAATTGGATGTTTAGCCTGACGCTTTACATGAGGGCACATACTGCCAACCACCCACCCACGGACGACGAGGGTCGAGTACAACAGTGAAGACCACGATGATGTTCCGCAACATTGCCAACCCGCGACGCACGACGCTGGCGCACCTCACGGACGCCGAGCCGCTGCAGACGCCGGAGCTGCAGGAACACTCGCTCGACCTGCCGGCCCAGACCGCCAACCCGCGCCGCACCATCCTCATGGAGATCCCGGTCACCGCCGCCGCGGAGTAATCGCGCGAGGAGGGGCCCCGCACCGCGTTAGCCTGGAGCGTCAGACTCCAGCCAGCTCAGTGAGGGGCGCCAGGATCCCGTGCGCATCGCCAGATTCTCCATCGACGGGAACGTCGCCTTCGGCGCGGTCGAGGGCGACAAGCCGGACGAGCTCGTCCTCGACATCATCAAGGGCATCCCGTTCGCGGACTTCGAGCTCTCCGGTACGAAGGTCCCGCTCAGCAAGGTCAGGCTGCTGCCGCCGGTCCTCCCGAACAAGATCGTCGCCTACGGCCGCAACTACGCCGAGCACGCCCGCGAACTGGGCAACGAGGTGCCGGACGTCCCCTTCGCCTTCTTCAAGCCGTCCACCTCGGTGATCGGCTCCGGCGACGACATCCAGTACCCCTCCTTCACCGAGGACCTCCACCACGAGGCCGAACTGGCCGTCGTCATCGGCCGGATGTGCCGCGAGGTCCCGCGCGAGCGCGTCAAGGACGTCATCCTCGGCTACACCTGCGCCAACGACATCACCGCGCGGGACGTCCAGAAGCGCGAGAAGCAGTGGGCCCGGGCCAAGGGCTTCGACACCTCCTGCCCGCTCGGCCCCTGGGTGGAGACGGACCTCGACCCGAGCGACCTCACCATCCAGCTCACGGTCAACGGACAGCAGCGCCAGCTCGGCCGCACCAGCGAGATGATCCACTCGATCGAGGATCTGATCGTCAACATCACCGAGGCCATGACGCTGCTCCCCGGCGACGTGATCCTCACGGGCACCCCGGCAGGCGTCGGACCGCTCACCGTCGGCGACGAGGTCGCCGTCTCCATCGAAGGCATCGGCACTCTCACGAACAAGGTTGTCAAGCGTGGCTAGCGCACCCGTACGCGTCCGTTTCTGCCCCTCGCCGACCGGCAACCCGCACGTGGGCCTGGTCCGCACCGCCCTGTTCAACTGGGCGTTCGCCAAGCACCACCAGGGCACCCTGGTCTTCCGCATCGAGGACACCGACGCGGCCCGCGACTCCGAGGAGTCGTACGACCAGCTGCTCGACTCGCTGCGCTGGCTGGGCTTCGACTGGGACGAGGGCCCCGAGGTCGGCGGCCCGCACGCGCCGTACCGCCAGTCGCAGCGGATGGACATCTACAGGGACGTCGCCCAGAAGCTCCAGGACGCCGGCCGCGCCTACCACTGCTACTGCTCCACGGCGGAGCTGGACGCCCGCCGCGACGCCGCCCGCGCCGCCGGTAAGCCGTCCGGCTACGACGGCCACTGCCGCGACCTCAGCGCCGAGCAGGTCGAGGCGTACCGGGCCGAGGGCCGCACGCCGATCGTCCGGTTCCGGATGCCCGACGAGACGATCACCTTCACGGACCTGGTCCGCGGCGAGCTGACGTTCACCGCGGAGAACGTGCCGGACTACGGCATCGTCCGGGCCAACGGCGCCCCGCTGTACACGCTCGTCAACCCGGTCGACGACGCCCTGATGGAGATCACCCACGTCCTGCGCGGCGAGGACCTGCTCTCCTCCACCCCGCGCCAGATCGCCCTCTACAAGGCGCTGATCGACCTGGGCATCGCCAAGGAGATCCCCTCCTTCGGGCACCTGCCGTACGTGATGGGCGAGGGCAACAAGAAGCTCTCCAAGCGCGACCCGGAGTCCTCGCTCAACCTCTACAGGGAGCGCGGTTTCCTGCCCGAGGGACTGCTCAACTACCTTTCCCTGCTGGGCTGGTCGCTCTCCGGCGACCGGGACGTCTTCTCGATGGACGAGATGGTCGCGGCCTTCGAGATCTCCGACGTGAACCCCAACCCGGCGCGCTTCGACCTGAAGAAGTGCGAGGCGATCAACGGCGACCACATCCGCCTGCTCGACGTGAAGGACTTCACCGAGCGCTGCGCCCCCTGGCTCCAGGCCCCGTTCGCTCCCTGGGCGCCGGAGGACTTCGACGAGGCCAAGTGGCAGGCGGTCGCGCCGCACGCGCAGACCCGCCTGAAGGTGCTGTCGGAGATCACGGACAACGTCGACTTCCTGTTCCTGGCCGAGCCGGTCGAGGACGAGGCGTCCTGGACGAAGGCCATGAAGGAGGGCTCCGACGCCCTTCTCCGCACGGCCCGCGAGAAGCTGGAGTCCGCGGACTGGACCTCGGCCGAGGCCCTCAAGGAGGCCGTCCTGGCCGCCGGTGAGACCCACGGCCTCAAGCTCGGCAAGGCGCAGGCCCCGGTCCGTGTCGCCGTCACCGGCCGCACGATCGGCCTGCCGCTCTTCGAGTCCCTGGAGATCCTCGGCAAGGAGAAGACCCTCGCCAGGATCGACGCGGCCCTCGCCAGGCTGGCCGCGTAACGCACGCACGCGTGAAGGGGCGGCAGCCGCAACGGCCTGTCGTCCCTTCGGCGTTGTCAGCGCGGGGCGTTAGGGTTCCGGATCATTGAAGATCGTTCAGGAGAGGCGCCTTTCATGCCGATGACCGCTCGTGACTACACCTGGCTGTTCACGCCGGGCAGCGAGTTCAGGGAGGACGAGACCGGCACGGTCGGCGTGATCCACCTCGTCGACGGCGGCCAACTCTGGCTCCCCACCGGCCAGGTGATCGCCTGCGACCCCTTCGTCGGCCTCGGCCAGGGCGAGTTCGAGCCCTTCACGGTCGCCGTGACTCCTGGCCACTACCGCGTCGAAGCGGCCGTCGCCACCCTCACCCGGCCCGACCAACTCCCGTCCGACGACCCGCACTTGCGGGTGGCCGCCGCCCGCCTGGTCATACGGGACGAGCCCACCGCCGGCTGGGAACTCGCCCTCCAGCCCGGCCAGGACCTCGCCGCACTCACCGAGGACGAGTTCTACGGCTACGGGGTCGACGCCGGCACGGGCGCGTTCTACGACGCGTCGGTCGACGGCTCCTTCCCGGAGTGCGTGGCGGACGAGGGCCCGCTGTGGGACGCCTTCGAGCAGACCAAGTGGGCCCCGGGACCCCACCTGATCACCGCCCCCGACACCGGGCACAACCTGGCGGCCTTCACCTCCGGCTGGGGCGACGGCGCCTACCCCACCTGGATCGGCCGGACGGCGGCCGGTGAAGTCACCTGCTTCGTCACGGACTTCTTCGTCGTCCCCGTGTGACGGCGGGCCGGGGGCAGACGCGCCCCCGGGGCCCGGGTTACCGTCGGATCATGACCATTCGGGCCGTTGTCTGGGACGTCGACGACACCTTGTTCGACTACACGGGTGCGGACCGCGCGGCCATGCGCGAGCACCTGCTGGCCGAGGGGCTGACCGACGGGCACGAGAGCCTGGCGGACGCCCTGGAGCGCTGGCGGCTGGCCACCGAGTTCCACTGGGCACGCTTCTCGGCCGGCGAGGTCTCGTTCGAGGGACAGCGGCTGGACCGCGTCCGGCTGTTCCTGGACCGGGAGTTGACCGACGCCGAGGCCGAGGACTGGTTCCAGCGCTACAAGGCCCACTACGAGACCTCCTGGGCCCTCTTCCCGGATGTCCTGCCCGTCCTGGACGCCCTCGCGGCCACCCACCGGCACGCCGTCCTCTCCAACTCCAGCCTCATCGTCCAGGACCGCAAACTGCGCGCTCTCGGTGTGTACGACCGCTTCGAGGCCGTCCTGTGCGCGGCCGAGCTGGGCGTCTCCAAACCCGAGGCGGGTGCCTTCCTCGCGGCCTGCGAGGCGCTGGAACTGCCGCCGCACGAGGTGGCGTATGTCGGAGATCACCCCGAGATCGACTGGCGCGGTGCCGCGGACGCCGGACTGCTGTCCGTGTGGATCGACCGCCGCGGTGAGCACGCCCCTGGTGAGGCCCTCGTGGGGCGGCACCGGATCGTCTCGCTCGCCGAACTCCCCGCGCTCCTCGGCGCTGATACCCGTTTTGGAGCCCCGTCCACCTTCAGGTAATGTTCTTCCTGCGCCGCCGGAGAACAGACCGAAAGGTCGGCTACCTGGGGGCGAACGCTAGAACAAGATCCCGACAGGGATTGAGTCTTAGTGGCCTATGGTGTAATTGGCAGCACGACGGTTTCTGGTTCCGTTAGTCTAGGTTCGAGTCCTGGTAGGCCAGCTCGCAGAGCTCATCTGCAACCGCAGAGGTCAACTCTGCAAAGCCCCCGTTGTGTAGCGGCCTAGCACGCTGCCCTCTCACGGCAGTAGCGCCGGTTCGAATCCGGTCGGGGGTACAGATCCTTCCCAGGAAGGTGGTCGGGTCGCACCCGCCGCCTCTCATGCAGGATCGCTAGGGCCCCCGTTGTGTAGCGGCCTAGCACGCTGCCCTCTCACGGCAGTAGCGCCGGTTCGAATCCGGTCGGGGGTACGCTTTACCTTGAATCACCTTGGTCTATGGTGTAATTGGCAACACTACGGTTTCTGGTACCGTCATTCTAGGTTCGAGTCCTGGTAGACCAGCTTTGATCTGCGGAAACGTACGATCTGGGCCCCCGTTGTGTAGCGGCCTAGCACGCTGCCCTCTCACGGCAGTAGCGCCGGTTCGAATCCGGTCGGGGGTACGTACAGGAAAGACCCTCCACTTCGGTGGGGGGTCTTTCGCGTTGTCCGCCCCGTGCGTCAACTCGGCGTGCTCCACCAGGAGTTGGGGGCCGGACATGACGAAGGGCCTGCCGCGGCGTTGAGGCAGGCCCTCCTTGAGATGTTCCCGGCGGATCAGCCGGTGCGGCGCAGGGCCTCGGAGAGGCGGGCGGCGGCGTCGATGACCGCCTGGGCGTGCATACGGCCCGGGTGACGCGTCAGGCGCTCGATGGGGCCGGAGACGGACACGGCGGCCACCACGCGGTTCGAGGGGCCGCGCACCGGCGCGGAGACGGACGCGACGCCCGGCTCCCGCTCGCCGATCGACTGGGCCCAGCCCCGGCGTCGTACGCCCGAGAGGGCCGTGGCGGTGAAGCGGGCGCCCTGGAGGCCGCGGTGCAGGCGCTCCGGCTCCTCCCAGGCCATCAGGATCTGCGCGGACGAACCTGCCTTCATCGTGAGCGTCGAGCCGACCGGGACCGTGTCCCGCAGTCCGGACAGGCGTTCCGCCGCGGCGACGCAGATGCGCATGTCGCCCTGGCGGCGGTAGAGCTGCGCGCTCTCGCCCGTGATGTCCCGCAGATGCGTGAGCACCGGGCCCGCCGTGGCGAGCAACCGGTCCTCGCCGGCGGCCGCGGCCAGCTCGGCGAGACGGGGGCCGAGAATGAACCGGCCCTGCATGTCTCGCGCCACCATGCGGTGGTGTTCCAAAGCCACGGCCAGCCGGTGTGCCGTGGGTCGTGCCAGCCCGGTCGCCGCGACCAGACCCGCGAGGGTGGCCGGACCGGACTCCAGAGCGCCCAGGACAAGGGCTGCCTTGTCCAGGACGCCGACGCCGCTACTGTTGTCCATGAAACGATACTCGCGTCTCACTCTGTGAAACGCAAGTTCCTTTTTTCGTGAGACGCGCAACTCTTGTAGGCACAGCGGCCCGCGGACCAACGGGCCAGGCGGCGGCTGCCCGTGAACCAGGGGTGCGAGCGCCGTCTCCTCAAGATCTCTAGTTGGGCCGGCGCTGTTTCGCCGGCCGGAGGGAAAGCGATGGGTAGGACACTCGCGGAGAAGGTCTGGGACGACCATGTCGTCCGGCGCGCCGAGGGCGAGCCCGACCTCCTCTTCATCGATCTGCACCTGCTGCACGAGGTGACCAGCCCGCAGGCCTTCGACGGTCTCCGCCAGGCCGGGCGTCCCGTGCGGCGCCTCGACCTCACCATCGCCACCGAGGATCACAACACCCCGACCCTCGACATCGACAAGCCCATCGCGGACCCGGTCTCCCGGGTCCAGCTGGAGACGCTGCGCAAGAACTGCGCCGACTTCGGCGTGCGCCTGCATTCCCTGGGCGACGTCGAGCAGGGCGTCGTCCACGTCGTAGGGCCGCAGCTGGGGCTGACCCAGCCCGGTACCACGGTCGTGTGCGGTGACTCCCACACCTCCACCCACGGCGCCTTCGGCGCGCTGGCGTTCGGCATCGGCACCTCCCAGGTGGAGCACGTGCTGGCCACCCAGACGCTGCCGCTGGCCCGCCCGAAGACCATGGCCATCACGGTCGACGGCGACCTGCCCGACGGCGTCACCGCCAAGGACCTGATCCTCGCCATCATCGCGAAGATCGGCACCGGCGGCGGCCAGGGCTACATCCTCGAATACCGCGGCTCCGCCATCGAGAAGCTCTCGATGGAAGCCCGCATGACCATCTGCAACATGTCGATTGAGGCCGGGGCACGCGCGGGCATGATCGCCCCCGACGAGACCACCTTCGAGTACATCAAGGGCCGCGCCCACGCCCCCGAGGGCGAGGACTGGGACGCCGCCGTCGCGTACTGGAAGACCCTGAAGACCGACGCCGACGCGGAATTCGACGCCGAGGTCGTCATCGACGGTCCCTCGCTGGCGCCGTTCGTCACCTGGGGCACCAACCCCGGTCAGGGCGCGCCGCTTTCGGCGTCCGTCCCCGACCCGGCTTCGTACGAAGACGCTTCGGAGCGCTTCGCCGCCGAAAAGGCCCTGGAATACATGGGGTTGGAGGCCGGCCAGCCGCTGCGCGACATCAAGGTCGACACCGTCTTCGTAGGTTCGTGCACCAACGGCCGTATCGAGGACCTGCGCGCGGCAGCCGAAATCGTCGAGGGACGCAAAGTCGCCGACGGTGTACGGATGCTGGTCGTCCCGGGCTCCGCGCGGGTCGGTCTGCAGGCCGTCTCCGAGGGCCTGGACGTCGTGTTCAAGGAGGCCGGCGCCGAATGGCGGCACGCGGGCTGCTCGATGTGTCTGGGCATGAACCCGGACCAGTTGGCGCCCGGTGAGCGCTCTGCGTCCACCTCCAACCGCAACTTCGAGGGCAGGCAGGGCAAGGGCGGCCGTACGCACCTCGTCTCGCCGCAGGTCGCCGCCGCGACCGCCGTGCTGGGCCACCTGGCCTCGCCCGCCGATCTGTCCGACGCCCCTGTGCCCGCTGGAGTCTGAGAGTCATGGAAGCATTCACCACGCACACCGGCCGGGCCGTTCCACTGCGCCGCAGCAACGTGGACACCGACCAGATCATCCCCGCCCACTGGCTCAAGAAGGTGACCAGGGACGGCTTCGAGGACGGGCTCTTCGAGGCCTGGCGCAAGGACGAGAACTTCATCCTCAACCGCCCCGAGCGCAAGGGCGCGACGGTCCTGGTGGCAGGCCCCGACTTCGGTACGGGCTCCTCGCGTGAGCACGCCGTGTGGGCGCTGCAGAACTACGGCTTCAAGGCCGTCATCTCCTCGCGGTTCGCCGACATCTTCCGCGGTAACTCGCTGAAGAACGGCCTGCTCACGGTGGTTCTGGAGCAGAAGATCGTGGACGCGCTGCAGGACCTCACCGAGAAGGACCCGCAGGCCGAGGTCACGGTCGACCTGGAGGCCCGCGAGGTGCGCGCCGAAGGCATCACCGCCGCCTTCGAACTCGACGAGAACGCCCGCTGGCGGCTGTTGAACGGCCTGGACGACATCTCCATCACCCTCCAGAACGAGGGCGACATCGCCACGTACGAGGCCAAGCGCCCCTCGTACAAGCCGCGGACGGTCCAGGTCTGACCCGAAGGACCTCACGAAGCCTTCCCCGAGTCGAGATTCGGCCACGCGACACCCCGTCTGTACCCCCGATCGCCACGATTGGGGGTACAGCCATGTCTGCACCCGAACGGCCCTGCGCGCCTGCAACGCTTTGCTCAACTTCCCATGTTAGACAGGGTGTTGACGGGGTACGTGCAGCTTTGAGCCAAGGCTGCCGCCGGACCCCTGAAGGCTGTTTGAGGCACCAGTTGCTACCCCCGCAGGCGACAACTCGCCCCAGATGGCACAATCTGTGCATGGAACACGACGGCCAACTCAAGCTCTATGCGGCAGTCGCGGACCAACTCAAAGAAGCGCACACAAGGGTGCGCGCACTGCAAGTCCCGGAGGGCGTACGGATGGCGCTGGCCCGGAAGCTGCTGGTCATTACGGCCGCGGCCAAGCACGATCTCGCCGACGCGACAAGGCGGCTGGACCGGTTCACAGAGGACCTCGACGCGGGTCGATTCCCGGAAGAGGAACGCTGAAACAAGTCCAGGACAGCCGAGTTCGTTGCGGCGCACGGGTGATTAGCCCGTTTCGTGTTTGATTTGCGGTATATATCTGCCTAACGTGCGAAAAAGCCGGAGCAGTTTCGTTCCGGCAATGTCTCCGAAGGGGAAGACGTGAACAAGGCGCAGCTCGTAGAAGCGATTGCGGACAAGGTCGGTGGCCGTCAGCAGGCCGCCGAGGCGGTCGACGCGGTTCTGGACGCGGTCGTCCGCGCCGTCGTCAATGGGGACCGGGTTTCGGTCACCGGCTTCGGTTCGTTCGAGAAGGTCGACCGTCCGGCCCGTTACGCCCGCAACCCCCAGACGGGCGAGCGGGTTCGGGTCAAGAAGACCTCCGTGCCGCGCTTCCGCGCGGGCCAGGGTTTCAAGGACCTGGTGAGCGGCTCGAAGAAGCTCCCGCGCGGCGGCGAGGTCGCCGTCAAGAAGGCGCCCAAGGGCAGCCTGAGCGGCACCGCCTCGGCGACGGTCAAGAAGGCCGCGGCCAAGAAGACCACCGCCAAGAAGGCGTCTGCCGCCAAGAAGACCGTGGCGAAGAAGACGGTCGCCAAGAAGACCGTCGCGAAGAAGGCCACGGCCAAGAAGGCCACCGCCAAGAAGACCACGGCGACGGCGAAGAAGACGGCGGCCAAGAAGGCCACCGGCACCGCCACGAAGGCGACGGCCAAGAAGGCGCCCGCCAAGAAGTCGGCGACGCGCAAGACCACCGCCAAGAAGGCCACCACCCGCTAGTCACGGGGCGCAGGGCACTCACGCGCCGGGCCGGACTCCCTCTGGGAGTCCGGCCCGCGGCGTGTTCAGGGGGACGGGAAGCAGGGCGTACGGAAAGGGCGTTCAGAAGGTCTGCAGCGTCACCAGCGTGACCCTGAGGCCGCCCTGGGGCCCCTCGGTCTCGATCCGCACCCGCTGTCCCGGCCTGAGCAGCCGCAGCCCGCCCGCGTCGAACGCGGCGGCGTCGAAGGACACCGGGGTGCCGTCGTCGAGCAGCACACTTCCGGTACGGGTCCCGGCGTCGTAGGTGTAAGCGGTCGCCTGCATGGGCGCAGCCTACTGCCGGTCACTGGCCCGGAATCAGCAGCCCCGCCGCCGCTGCCGCCGTGCGCGGGCCCACCCCGAGAGCCAGTGCCGCCCGCAGGTCCTCGCCGGTGTCCACGTCCTGCCGTACGGAATCCACCGCGTCCAGGGTGAGTTCGCTCGCCCCGGAGGCGCGATGGCGGGCGCGGGAATCCGTGCCGAAAGCCGGGCGCAATTCGCGGCCCTCTCGGGCGGTGAGCAACGTGGTGCCGATTGCGGCGGCGTCCGGGAGGAATGCGCGCGGGAATTCGGCGGCCGCGTCCAGGACCCGGGCCAATTCCGCGGGGCGCAGAGCCGGCAGATCGGCGTTCAGGGCCGCCACGGCGCTTTCGGGTCGGGAAACCCGCACGACCGCCGCCGCGTGCCGCAGAGCGGCGTTCAGGCCGCCTCCCGGCTCGTCGGCGACGATACGGGCGCCCAGCGCGGCCAGCTCGCGGCCGGCCAGGGCGTCGTCCGTGACGACCGCCACATCGCGGACCGCCGGGCAGGCCAGCGCGGCTGCCACGGTGTCCTGGGCGAAGGCGAGGGCGAGGCCGGGGCGCAGCCCGTCGCCCGCCGTGTCCGAGAGCCTGCTCTTGGCGCGCGCCAGAGGCTTCAGGGGGATGACCAAGGTCCACTGCACGGGCGTTCCGCCCCTCTCTTGTCGCGGCCATTGTCACCCGGCGCCCCTGGCGGTGTCGGTGGCGGGGCGTACGGTGTTCTCGACAGACCGACGGCCTGGGGCGACACTTGTGCGGCCCCCCAGGTCCAAGAGGAAGGTGTTCGCGTGCCCCGCCGCAGAATCGGGTTCTGGTACCGCTTCGCAGCGGTCCTCTGCAAACCACCGCTGGTGGTTCTGATCAAGCGGGACTGGGGCGGAATGGAGCACATTCCGGCCGAGGGCGGGTTTATCACCGCCGTGAACCACAATTCACAAGTGGACCCCTTCGCATACGGACACTTTCAGTACAACACCGGACGTGTTCCGCGATTCCTGGCGAAGAGCGGCCTTTTCGGGAAGGGATTCGTCGGTGCCGCGATGCGCGGCACCGGACAGATCCCCGTCTACCGCGAGACCACGGACGCGTTGAGTGCCTTCCGCGCCGCGATCGACGCCGTGGAACGCGGAGAGTGCGTCGCGTTCTATCCCGAGGGCACCATCACCCGGGACCCCGACCAATGGCCCATGACCGCCAAGACCGGTGCCGCGCGGGTGGCCCTGCAGACCCAGTGCCCGGTGATTCCCGTAGCGCAGTGGGGCGCCAACGAGTTGCTCCCGCCGTACGCCAAGAAATTGCACGTCTTTCCGCGCAAGACCAGCCATGTGCTCGCGGGCCCGCCGGTGGACCTCACGCGTTTCTACGGCAAGGAGATGAGCCCGGACCTTCTCAAGGAGGCGACCGAGGTCATCATGGCCGACATCACCCGCCTGTTGGAGCGGATCCGCGACGCGAAGGCACCCGAGACGCCCTACGACCCGCGCCGCGAGCGGATCGAGCAGCGGCGCCGGACGGCCGTGGAAACACAGGAGTTGGAGGCTCGGGCCCAGTCGGCACTTGAGCCGAAGGTCGAGCAGGAAGAGGGGCAGGGCACGTGAGCAAGCCGGTCAAGGCGGCTGTCTTCAGCGCCGGTTCGTGGGGCACGGCTTTCGGCATGGTGCTCGCCGACGCGGGGTGCGAGGTCACGCTGTGGGGGCGCCGCGCGGAGGTCGTGGAGGCCATCAACTCCACGCGTACGAACCCCGATTACTTCCCCGGCGTCGAACTCCCGGAGAACCTGCGGGCCACCACCGACGCCGCCGAGGCCGCCGCCGACGCCGACTTCACCGTCCTGTCGGTCCCTTCGCAGACGCTGCGCGCCAACTTGGCCGACTGGGCACCCCTGTTGGCGCCCGACACGGTCCTCGTCTCGCTCATGAAGGGCGTCGAGCTCGGCTCCGTCATGCGCATGAGCGAGGTCATCGAGGACGTCGCCAAGGTCGGCCGGGACCGTATCGCCGTGGTCTCCGGACCCAACCTCGCGCGCGAGATCGCCTCCCGGATGCCGGCCGCCGCGGTGGTCGCGTGCACCGACGAGGCCGTGGCCCGCCGGCTCCAAACCGCTTGCCACACCCCGTACTTCAGGCCGTACACCATCACCGACGTCGTGGGCTGCGAGCTCGGCGGCGCGGTGAAGAACGTGATCGGCCTCGCCGTCGGCATCGCGGACGGCATGGGGCTCGGGGACAACGCGAAGGGTTCGCTCATCACCCGGGGTCTCGTCGAGACGACCCGGCTCGGGCTCGCGATGGGTGCGGATCCGCTCACGTTCTCCGGGCTCGCGGGCCTCGGCGATCTGGTGGCGACCTGTTCCTCGCCGTTGTCGCGCAACCACACCTTCGGTACGAACCTCGGCAAGGGCATGACCCTTCAGGAGACCATCGCGGTCACCAAGCAGACCGCGGAGGGCGTCAAGTCCTGTGAGTCCGTGCTGGACTTGGCCCGTCGGCATGATGTCGACATGCCCATCACGGAGACGGTGTTCGAGATCGTGCACGAGGGGAAGTCGCCGGTGGTGGCCGTCAAGGAGCTCATGTCGCGCAGCGCCAAGCCGGAACGTCGCTGAGGGCTCCGCCAGGGGTGCCGCTGGGTGCCGTTGTGCGGCTGCGGCGCCGTCGTGGCTGGGCGCGCAGTTCCCCGCGCCCCTTCCGGGGCGCTTGTCGAACCGCCGCTCGTCAACGGACGCTGACTCGAAGCGCTGCCACCGGGTACTCTCATCGCGATATGAGCACCGAGAACCTCTCCCAGAACCCTGAGCAGCCGCCTCGCAAGCCGCGTGTGGCCGTCGTGTTCGGCGGTCGCAGCTCCGAACACGGGATCTCCGTGGTCACCGCCGGGGCCGTCCTCGCGGCCATCGACCGGGACAAGTACGACGTCCTGCCGATCGGCATCACCCGCGAAGGCCGCTGGGCCCTCACCGCCGACGCCCCGGAGCGGATGGCGATCACCGACCGCCGTACCCCGGACGTCGAGGAACTCGCCGAGTCGAGCGAGGGCGGCGTGGTGCTCCCGCTCGACCCCGGGAACCGTGAAGTCGTCGTCAGCGAACCGGGATCCGTGCCCAAGGCGCTCGGCGAGGTCGACGTCGTCTTCCCCGTCCTGCACGGCCCCTACGGCGAGGACGGCACCCTGCAGGGACTCCTGGAGCTGTCCGGTGTGCCGTACGTGGGCGCGGGTGTGCTCGCCTCGGCCGTCGGCCAGGACAAGGAGTACATGAAGCGGGTGTTCACCTCGTTCGGCCTCAAGGTCGGCCCCTACGTGGTGATCCGGCCGCGCGAGTGGGAGCGGGACGAGTCCGCCGCACGCAAGAAGATCATCGACTTCGCGGGTGAGCACGGCTGGCCGCTGTTCGTGAAGCCCGCGCGCGCGGGGTCGTCGATCGGCATCACCAAGGTCGACGAACTGGCCGGTCTCGACGAGGCGATCGAGGAGGCGCAGCGGCACGACCCGAAGATCCTCGTGGAGGCCGCGCTGCGTGGCCGCGAGATCGAGTGCGGGGTCCTGGAGTTCGAGGACGGCCCGCGCGCGAGTGTGCCGGCCGAGATTCCGCCGCCCCAGGAGCACGCGTACTACGACTTCGAGGCGAAGTACATCGACTCGACCCCCGGTATCGTGCCCGCCCCGCTGACGCCGGAGGAGACCGCCGAGGTCCAGCGGCTCGCGGTGGACGCCTTCGACGCGGCCTCCTGCGAGGGGCTCGTGCGGGCGGACTTCTTCCTTACCGAAGACGGCGAGTTCGTCATCAACGAGATCAACACGATGCCCGGGTTCACGCCGATCTCGATGTACCCGAAGATGTGGGAGGCCAGCGGCGTGCCCTACGGCGAGCTGGTGGACCTCCTGGTGCAGGCGGCGCTGCGCCGGTCGACCGGACTGCGCTGAGCTAGTCGGCGATCCCTGCGGGGATCGCCTTCTCGACCGACTTCGCGAGGTCGACCAGCGGTGCCATGCCGTCTCCGGTGCGGTCCTTCGGGATGGTCACCTCTACGTACGCCTTCCGCAGCGTCGTGGTGAAGCGGAAGGAGCCGTCGTCCTCCTTCTGGAGGAGCCAGCCGACGCCGTTCACCTCGACGCCGTCGGCCTCCGGGTCGTTCATCTTGGCGGGTCTGACGACACCGCAGCGCAGTATGATCGCCGGGTTCCCCCAGCCCGCGGTCAGCGCGGACGCGGGCTCGGGATCCCGGCGGCCCAGGTCGTCGACCTTCGACGGCAGCATCTTGTCCAGGTTCCGGCACAGCCCGGTGACCTTCGCGCCCGGCGAGGGAACCGCCGCCGACACGCCGTCGTCTGCTGAGGAGCAGCCCGCGACGGTGATCAGCGCGGCGAGCACGGACAGCCCGATGACAGAACGGTGCCGGTGACGGAGAGAGTTCACCGGCCAAGGGTAGACGGGGGCTACAGATGCACCACCGGGCAGGTCAGGGTGCGGGTGATGCCGTCCACTTGCTGGACTTTGGCGACCACCATGCGGCCGAGGTCGTCGACCGTGTCGGCCTGGGCCCGCACGATCACGTCGTACGGTCCTGTCACGTCCTCGGCCTGGATCACTCCAGGGATCTTGCTGATCGTTTCGGCGACGGTCGACGCCTTGCCGACCTCCGTCTGGATCAGGATGTACGCCTGTACCACGGAACCTCCAGGGCGGCCACGAGGATCATGTGGGGAAAAGGAACGCCACGGTATCGCGTCGCCGCTCACCACGGGGAGACCCGCGGAGGTCCGGGCCCTTGTGCCGGGGCGCGGGCACGACTGAAGCGGGCACGACCGAAGTCGACGGTCACCTCGACCGTACCGAGCACACCGACGGCTCGCGACCGGGCGCTGCCGTCACGAGAAGAGGACGAACGATGAAGGGCACCGTCGGTGAGTTGGGGGAGTTCGGGCTCATCAGGGAGCTCACTTCCCGGCTCACCACCACCCCCGCGGTCCGGGTCGGCCCCGGCGACGACGCCGCGGTCGTCGCCGCGCCCGACCGCAGGGTCGTGGCGAGCACCGACATACTGCTGGAGGGCCGCCACTTCCGCCGCGACTGGTCCACCGCCTACGACGTCGGACGCAAGGCCGCCGCGCAGAACCTCGCGGACATCGCCGCCATGGGCGCCGTACCGACCGCGCTGCTTCTCGGCCTGGTCGTACCCGCCGAACTCCCGGTCACCTGGCCCATGGAGCTGATGGACGGCCTGCGCGACGAGTGCCAGGTCGCGGGCGCCTCGGTGGTCGGCGGCGATGTCGTACGGGGCGACACGATCATGGTGTCGATCACCGCGCTCGGCGATCTGCGCGGCCGTGAGCCGGTCACCCGGGGTGGTGCCCAGCCGGGCGATGTGGTCGCCGTGACCGGGTGGCTGGGCTGGTCCGCGGCCGGGTTCGCGGTGCTGTCGCGGGGTTTCCGCTCGCCGCGCGCGTTCGTGGAGGCGCACCGGCGCCCCGAACCGCCGTACCACGCGGGTCCCGCGGCGGCCGGGCTCGGCGCGACCTCGATGTGCGATGTGAGCGACGGGCTGATCGCCGACCTCGGGCACATCGCGGAGGCCAGCAAGGTCCGCATCGACATCCGGTCCGGCGCGATCGACGTCCCGACGCAGATGAACGACATCGGGCAGGCCGTCGGCGTCGACCCCATCCAGTGGGTGCTCACCGGGGGTGAGGACCACGCGATCGTGGCGACCTTCGCACCGGACGTGAAGCTGCCGGCCCGCTGGAAGGTGATCGGCGAGGTCCTCAACCCCTCCGCACTGCCCCAGGTGACGGTCGACGGGGCGCCCTGGACCAGCAAGGGTGGCTGGGACCACTTCGGGGACATCGAGTCGTGAAGCCTCTCGTGCTGACGGTCGCAGGCTCCGACTCCGGTGGAGGGGCCGGAATCCAGGCCGACTTGAAGACGATGCTGGCGCTCGGCGTGCACGGCATGAGCGTCGTCACGGCGGTCACGGCGCAGAACTCCCTCGGCGTACAAGGCGCTTGGGAACTTCCGGCGGAGGCGGTGCGCGCCCAGTACCGCAGCGTGGTCGACGACATCGGCGTACAGGCCGTGAAGACCGGGATGCTCGCGTCGGCCGAACTCGTCGAGACGGTCGCGGGGTTGATCGGCGACACGGACGTTCCTACGGTCGTCGACCCGGTCGGCATCTCGAAGCACGGGGACTCGCTGCTGGCGGCCTCCGCGCTGGACGCCGTACGGACGAAGCTGTTGCCGGTGGCGACCGTTGCCACGCCGAATCTGGACGAAGTGACGCAACTCACCGGCGTGCGGGTCGAGTCGGAGGGCCAGTTGCGCGAGGCCGCGGCGGCTGTGCTGTCGTACGGGCCGCGGTGGGTGTTGATCAAGGGTGGTCATCTGCCGGGTGACGCGGTGGATCTGCTCACCGATGGCTCCGAGGAACACTGGCTGCGCGCGCCCCGGCACGACAACCGGCACACCCATGGGACCGGCTGCACGCTCGCCTCGGCGATCGCGTCACAGCTCGCCAAGGGGGAGTCGGTTCCGGAGGCGGTGACGGCGGCGAAGGCGTATGTCACGGGGGCGATCGCGGCGGGGTTCGCGCTCGGGGGAGGCATCGGACCCGTGGATCACGGGTGGGCGCTGCGGCGCGGGGATTCCTGAACTGGGTTTCCTGAGCTGTGCTTTTGAGAGGGCACGGCAAAAAGCCGGCCCACACGAGGTGGACCGGCTCGATGCAGCGAACCAGCAGTGGCCGCGCGCTCAGCAGTGCGTCAGCGCGAGACCTTGCCGGCCTTGATGCACGAGGTGCAAGCGTTCACGCGCTTCGGCGTCCCACTGACCACGGTACGGACGCGCTGGATGTTCGGGTTCCAGCGACGGGACGTACGGCGGTGCGAGTGCGAGATGTTGTTGCCGAAGCCCGGCCCCTTGCCGCAGACGTCGCAGTTGGCAGCCACGGGTCACTCCAAAGACTTCAGATGCACAGATGCACTTACGGATGATCCCGGCATGCCGGGATCGAGATCGTAGGATCTGGAAGTGGCACTGCCAGGGGGGATGGCCCGATCGGGATCGGGCAACCGGAGCAGCATACAACGACCGCGCCAGTACAACGAAACTACCATGCCTGGTCGGGGGCCCGCTCCGGCCCTCCTCGGGCCCGGGCCGCCCCAAGGTCTACGCTGCGGTCCAGTCCAGCAGCTCAAGGAGGCGCAGGTGCCGCAGGTGCCGCAGACATTCTTCGATGCTCTCGCGGTGCGCACCTGGTGCGGTCTCGCGCTGCGGGCGCTGGGGCGTGCGCGCGAGGAGATCGACGCGATCAACGTGTACCCGGTGGCCGACGGGGACACCGGCACCAACCTGTACCTGACCATGGAGTCCGCCGTCGCCGCGGTCGAGGCGGTGTTCGACGGACACGGCACCCTCACCGAGCGGAAACCGCCGCTGGCCGACGCCGCCCGCGCGATGGCCCACGGGGCCCTCATAGGGGCGCGCGGCAACTCCGGGACGATCCTCGCGCAGCTGCTCCGGGGCATGGCCCAGGTCCTCGCCGCCGACGGTGAGACGGCTCACACGGACGGGGAGGGCCTACGGCTCGCCCTGCGCCGCGCGGCCGACTCCGCCCGGCACGCGGTGGCCCACCCGGTCGAGGGCACGGTCCTCTCGGTCGCCTCGGCGGCGGCGGACGCGGCCGACGGCACCGACGGCGACTGCGGGACCGTGGCACGGGCTGCCTATGAGGGAGCGTGCGCGGCGCTGGCCGCGACCCCGGGGCAGCTGGCCGTCCTGGAGCGCGCGGGAGTCGTCGACGCGGGCGGGCGGGGGCTGGTGGCGGTGCTGGCCGCGCTGGTGGAGACGTTCACGGGGGAGGTGCCGGTCTTCATGGTTTTGGAGGCGCACGCACGCGTGGAGGCCGTTCTGGATTCAGGTGCTCCCGAAGTCACCCCTTGCGGGGGCGATGGCCCCGCCTTCGAGGTGATCTACCTCCTGGAGGCCGACGACTCGGCCGTGACCCGGCTGCGGCAGCGGCTGGACGCCCTTGGCGACTCGCTCGTCGTGGTCGGCGGGGACGGCCTGTGGAACGTCCATGTGCACGTCGACGACGCGGGCGCCGCCGTGGAGGCAGGTGTCGAGGCCGGACGGCCGTACCGGATCCGGATCACCCACTTCGGGCTCGGTGACGTCCACACCACCGGTGCCGAACGGCCGCCCAGGGAGCGTGCGCAGCGGGCCGTCGTCGCCGTGGTCCCGGGGGAGGGTCTGGCGGGGCTCTACGGAGAGGCAGGCGCGACCACCGTGCTCGCGCGCCCCGGGGAGCCGCCCGCCAGCGGGGAGTTGGTCGCGGCCGTACGGCGGGCACACGCGCGTGAGGTCGTGCTGCTGCCCAATGACGCGGAGCTGCGGCACACCGCCGCCGCTGCCGCCGAGCAGGCCCGGGCCGAGGGCATCCGGGTCGCGCTGATCCCGACGCGCTCCGCGGTCCAGGGGATCGCCGCGCTCGCCGTGCACGAGCCGGAGCGGCGCTTCGACGAGGACGTCGTCTCCATGACCTCGGCGGCGGGCGCGACCCGCTACGCCGAGGTCGCCGTCGCCGAACGTCAGTCCTGGACCATGGCCGGCATCTGCCAGGCCGGGGATGTGTTGGGTCTCGTCGACGGTGATGTGGCGGTGATCGGCGCCGATGTCACGGCCACCGCCCGGGCCGTCCTGGACCGGATGCTCGCGGCCGGTGGCGAACTGGTCACGCTCGTCCTCGGCGACGAGGCGCCCGTGAGCGTCGCCGACATCCTGGAGATCCACGTCCGGGAGTCGTACCTCGCCGTCGACACGGTGGTGTACCGGGGCGGCCGACAGGGTGCGCTGTTGCTCATCGGCGTGGAGTAGGTCCCTAGTCCCACCCTCAACTCCCCCTACTTTTCCGTCTGTTCCTCCATCAGCTGGAGGAGCTGCTCCGCCTCGGCGCGACGGGCCCGTACCGTCTCGTCGCCGTCGTCGGCACCCTCGTAGGCCTGCAGTACGCCACGCGCGCGTGCCGCCGCGTCGGCGGGGCGGCTGAGGTCGGCCTCCAGCCAGCCCGCGGCGAGTTCGGCTCCGGTGCGGGTGTGCACCGCGCCCTCTCCTAGGGCGGCGAACACGGTGACCGCCTCCGCGGTCTGTGTCAGGGCGTCCTCGAACGCGGCCTGGATCGCGGTGTCCTCGGCCTCCTCGGCGACGGAACGGGCCAGCAGCTCACCGAACTGCCGGTGCGTGTGGCCGAGTTCGCCGGTGAGCCGCTGCCGCGCCTCCTGGTCGTCGGTCACGAGCAGCGCGGCCTCGCACTCCTGGATCGCGCCCGCCATCAACTCCCGTGCGCGGTCCAGGCCCCGGTCCGCCCGGTCCGCGCGCAACGCCAGCCACGCGCGGGCGCGCAGCGAGCGGACGAGCCCGTGCACGTTGCCCAGGGAGCGCCACAGGTCGCCCGCGCGCTCGTACGCCTGGTCGGCCTCGGCGGGCAGTTCCGCGTGGCCCAGGGACTCGGCGGCGAGGTGGGCGAGCGTCGCGTGGTCGTTCTGCTCGGGCCAGTGCCGGGCGATCTCGGCCGCCTGCAACCGCCGTTCGGCAGCGGCCCGGTGCTCGCCCAGCTCGCTCAGACAGTCACCGAGCCACCACTGCGTCTGGACGATCGCGCCGTCGCCGTGCGTCTCGACGCTCAGGTCGGGCAGCGCCGACTCCAGCACCTCTGCCGCCTCGGCCCACCGGCCCTGGCGCAGCAGGAAGCCGCCGAGCTGGTGCCGCGCCCAGGCGCCCAGCGTCGGACCCTCGCCGGCCTCGTCGGACCAGTGCGCGGCCTCCAGGGCGTGCTCAGCGGCCTCCTCGGACCGCCCTCGGCCGCCGAGCACCTCGGCGAGCTGGAGATGCAGCTGCGCCCGCCCAGGGGCCTCCAGGTACGGCCCACCGTGCTCCAGGGCCGCCCGCAGCGCCCGCTCCGCCTCCGTGACGTCGCCGAGGTGATGGGCGAGCCCGGCCAGCCGGGCCTCGTACTCCACCGCGAACCACGGCAGCTCCGCGACCACGAACGCCGTGGACGCCTTCGAGAACAGCCGGACGGCCGTCTCCACATCCCCGGCCCGCACCGCGAGTTCGGCCAGCATCGCCTGCCCCTCGGCACCCCGCGCGGCCAGCCGCACATCGGCCACGTCACCAGGAAGGGGCCGCCCCTCGACGAGAGCCAGCACTTCCCGTACGGCGGCCTCGGCGGCGGCCAGGTCCCCGCTGTCGGGTTCGTGGTCGGGGGAGTCCCCGTGGACCCTGCGCATCAGGATGCGTGCCCGGCTCATCAGCACGGCCGCCGTCTGCCGTACGCCGGTGCCGTCCTCGGCGTACAGGGCGAGCACTCCGTCGTACGGCTCGGCGATCGCCGTGAGGGCCTCGTCGATCTCGCCCGTGAGAGCGCGTACGTACGCTCCACGCGCGCGTGCCGCCCACGCCTCCCCGGGGTCGCCCGCCTCGGCGAACAGCCCGGCCGCGCGCTCGAAGAGGGCGATGCCCTCGGGGCCGCGGTCCATCGCCTGGTGGTCGGCGATCTCGGCGCGGTCGCGGGCGGACAGCTCGACGCCCTCGGCGGCCCGGGAGACCGCCAACCAGGCCTCCACGGCGTGCGGTTGGAGGGTGTCCGACAGCCGCCGCGCCTCCGCGAGGAGCGCGGTGAGGTCCTTCTCCGGGATGACCTCGGGTGCTGTGGCCGTCACCGGCGCCGCTGTCGGCCGGCCCGCCGAACGCACTCCCAGGGGGAGCCGTTCCACCAAGGGCCGCTGGTCCATGCGCGCGCGTGCCTGGTCGCCGACGTGGGTCGTGCCGTTGCGTTCGTCGAAGCGGGCGGCCAGGGAGAGGGTCTCCACGCGTGCGTGGGCGGCGAGTTCGCGTGCCGTCCAGGTGCGGCCGGCCGGGCCCGGCACCTGCTGGCCGCCGAGTCCCAGCTCGGTCAGCCGGTCCATCAGCAGGGTCACCACGGAGAGGAAGTCCAGCCCGCTGCGCGGGTTCCCGGAGTCCGTGAAGTACGCCGGACGCTCCGCGAGCAGCTCCAGACCGCGTGCCTCGTTGCCGCTCAGCGCGCAGAACTCCACATGGTCCGCGTAGGCGCCCCGCATGCTCTCCATGGGCCGTACGAGACGGAAACCGCGCAGGTGATGGGCGCGCGCCTCGTCGGCCCGCCCGAGGCGCAGCAGCGGGGTCAGGGAGGACGCGAGGACGGTGTGCGGCTCGTGGGCGCAGGTGAACTCGCCCTCCAGGACCGGCTCCCACAGGTCGAGGGCCTCGGCGTACCGCTCCCGCTGCACCTGCCACTCGCCCTGGGTGTGCAGTTCGCACGCGTGACAGTCGGCCATGGTGTCCCGGTCGGCGGCCAGCCACGCGGCGTACGCCCGCTCGGCCCGCGCCAGGTCGCCGACGTGCGAGGCGACGCTGAACTCGGCGCTGCGGACGGCCCGTTCGGAGTGTCCGGCCAGCCGGTAGCGGTGCTCCATCTCGCCGAGCCACTTCTCGATCGACGCGAGCGGGATGTGCGGCTGGCCCAGCATCCCGGACGACACCCACTTGAAGACCCAGTGCAGCGAGTGGACCTCGTACTCGTCGAAGTCCTCCGGCCGTTCGTCCCACATGCGCAGCAGGCGCGCGAAGGGGACGAACATCTTGTCCTTCTCGGAGCTGTAGTTGTAGACCTTCAGCTGGTGTCCGAGCGCCTCGATCACCGCGAGCGGGACGTCCAGCTTCTCGGCCTCGACGAGCAGGTGCTCCGCGCGCGCGTTGCGGGCCGGTCCCTCCGGCTCCTCGGAGTTCTCCGCCATCGCCCGGCGCAGCGCGTCGAAGTCCGTGATCCCTGTCATCAGTGCTCGCCCTCCCCGTGTGTGGCCCACTCCAGGAGGCCGATGAACGCCCGGTTCAGCAGTGCCGAATCGGCGGGGCGCAGTGGTCGCTGCGCCATCAGGAGTGCCTGCCCGTAGAGCGACTCCGTGGCCGTCCCGATCAGGTCCCGGTCCCTCAGCGAACTGATCCGCCGGATCAGCGGGTTGAGGTGGTTGAGCACGAGACGCGCGCGTGGGGCGCTGCCCCGCAGCGAGCCCAGGATGCCCGCCCACAGGTCGTCGGCCTGCTCCTCGGCCTCCGCGCGGGCCTGCTCGTGCCGGGCGGACCGGTCGTCCAGGTGCAGCGCGGGCACCGACAGCGGATGGAAGGCCCGGAGGACGACATCGCAGCCCAGGGGGTCCAGCTTGGCCCGCGCGGCGGCCAGGAAGTCCGCCAGGGCCAGCTCCTCGGCCGGGTCGACCGAGTCCAGGTGCGCGGTCACGGTGTCCGAGTCCAGCTCGGCGACCACCGTCCCCGGGCGCACCGACGGCAGCGCCTCGACCAGCTCGCCGTCGTAGGTGTAACCGCCGTTGATCACCCCGATGCCCTGCGCGGACGCGATCGGGGCGACCTGCCGGTACTCCTCGACGGTCCGCGTGAAGTGCACCACCGGGTGGCGCTGCGCGAACTCCTCCAGGGACACCCGTCCGTCGGTCGTCTCGAACGGGAGCCACGGCAGCATCGTGCGCAGCATCTCCTTGTCGTGCCGCGCCAGGGACTTCACCCCCAGGTGGTGCACCGACAGGAACGCGGCAAGACGCTCCGGATCACCCGCCGCGAGCCCGGTCAGCCAGGCCCGGATCCGCTCCCCGAGCGCCTCCCGTACGGCGGCCAGCGTCTCGTCCTCGTACAGCGACTCGCGCGAGGCCGTGGGCCGCAGACTGTCCGTGTCCAGCACACAGCGCACGAAGAACGCCCAGTCGGGCAGCAGCTGTTCGGCCCGCTCGGTCAGCAGCATGCCCTTGAGATGCACCCGGTGACTCGCCCGCTGCGCCGGACTCACGGCACCGGGAAGGACGTAGGCCACCCCCCGGATCCCCGCGAGCGGCACGGACAGGTCGATCGAGTCCAACGGCGTGAACCCGAACAGCTCGTGACAGTGCCGCGCCAGCGCCACCCTCCGGGTGCTGGGACTCGGGTACGACCGGTCCCAGGGCGCGGGCAGGTCGGTGATCGCCTCGCCGTCCACGCGCACGTCGTACGGCAGCAGCGCCCCGAAGTCCCGGGCCAGCGCGAGGACCTTCTCCTTGGTGAGCCATTCGCCGGCGCCCGCGCGCGCCACCAGGTGCACGGTGGTGCCCGGTTCGGGGCGCTCGGAGTCGGGGAGGGTCCGCACGGTGTACGAGCCGTCGTCGGTCGCCGTCCACTCCACGGGCGGCGCGTCGGGCGTGCGGGCGCTGCGGCTGACGACCCGGATCCGCTCGGCGACCACGAAACAGGCGAGCAGCCCGATGCCGAACTGCCCGAGGAAGTCGGAACGAACCTCCTGGAGCCCGTCGGCCCGCTTGGAACTACGGCCGATGGTCGCGAGGAGGTTGTGCACGTCCGCCTCGGTGAGCCCGACGCCGGAATCCTCGACGCGCAGGGTGCCCCCGTCGGCGAACAGCCGTACCAGGGCAGGGGAGTCGGGCTGCTCGGCCCGGCGCGCGGTGATCGCGTCCACGGCGTTCTGCAGCAGCTCGCGCAGATAGACCTTGGGGCTGGAGTAGAGGTGATGGGAGAGCAGGTCCACCAGACCGCGCAGGTCGACCTGGAACGTGTGGGGTGACTGGGATGCCTGGGATGACTGTGAGGTCTGGGAGTCCATCGTCGCAGCGCCGAGGTGGGGGAAGTGCGATCGGCGCGAGGGTCGGGCGGTCCCTGTGAGGCGGTGACCGCGGGGGATGGCCGGAGCGCGCCATCCTAGGCCTCGAACGACCCGCCTGACCAGGAGTTTCGCAAGACGTATACGGCATTGTCAGTGGCGTGGTGTGCAATGGATCTCGTGCCCGCACTGGAAGAACCACTGAAAAAGGTGCTCGGCCCCGCCACCGCGAAGGTGATGGCCGAGCATCTCGGCCTGCACACAGTGGGCGACCTCCTGCACCACTACCCGCGCCGGTACGAGGAGCGGGGCCAGCTCACGCACCTCGCCGAGCTGCCGATGGACGAGCACGTCACCGTGGTCGCCCAGGTCGCCGACGCCCGGCTGCACACCTTCGCGTCCAGCAAGGCCCCCCGGGGCAAGGGCCAGCGTCTCGAAGTCACGATCACGGACGGCAGCGGCCGGCTCCAACTCGTCTTCTTCGGCTCGGGAGTTCACAAACCCCACAAGGAACTGCTGCCGGGCACGCGCGCGATGTTCGCCGGCAAGGTCTCCGTCTTCAACCGCCGCCTTCAACTCGCTCATCCGGCGTACGAGTTGCTGAAGGGCGACGCCGAGGAGACCGTGGAGACCTGGGCGGGCAGCCTGATCCCCATCTACCCCGCCACCGCCAAACTGGAGTCCTGGAAGATCGGCAAGGCCCTCCAGACGGCACTGCCCAGCGCCCAGGAAGCCGTCGACCCCCTCCCGGACTCCCTCCGCGAGGGCCGCGGCCTGGTCTCCCTCCCCGAGGCCCTCCTCAAGATCCACCGCCCCCACACCAAGGCGGACATCGCCGCAGCCCGCGACCGCCTCAAGTGGGACGAGGCCTTCGTCCTCCAGGTGGCCCTGGCCCGCCGCCGCCACGCGGACGCCCAACTCCCCGCCGTAGCCCGCAAACCGTCCCCCGACGGCCTCCTCTCGGCCTTCGACGACCGCCTTCCGTTCACCCTCACGGACGGGCAGGTGAAGGTCTCCAAGGAGATCTTCGACGACCTGGCTACGGAGCATCCGATGCACCGGCTGCTGCAAGGAGAGGTCGGATCGGGAAAGACAATGGTGGCCCTACGAGCCATGCTCGCCGTGGTCGACGCGGGCGGGCAGGCCGCGATGCTCGCGCCCACCGAAGTGCTCGCGCAGCAGCATCACCGGTCGATCACCGAGATGATGGGGGAACTGGCCGAGGGCGGGATGCTGGGCGGGGCCGAGCCGGCCACCAAGGTCACCCTGCTCACCGGCTCCATGGGGACGGCCGGCCGCCGTCAGGCCCTCCTGGACCTCGTCACCGGTGAGGCCGGGATCGTGATCGGCACGCACGCGTTGATCGAGGACAAGGTCCAGTTCCACGACCTGGGCCTGGTCGTGGTCGACGAACAGCACCGCTTCGGCGTGGAACAGCGCGACGCCCTGCGCGGCAAGGGCAAGCAGCCCCCGCACCTCCTCGTCATGACCGCCACCCCCATCCCGCGCACGGTCGCCATGACGGTCTTCGGCGACCTGGAGACCTCGGTCCTCGACCAACTCCCGGCAGGCCGCTCACCCATCGCCAGCCACGTCGTCCCCGCCGCCGACAAGCCGCACTTCCTGGCCCGCGCCTGGGAGCGCGTCCGCGAGGAGGTCTCCAACGGCCATCAGGCGTACGTCGTCTGCCCCCGCATCGGCGACGAGGACGACGACCCCAAGAAGGCCGGCAAGACCAAGAAGAAGTCCCCCGAGGACGAGGCGGAGAAGCGCCCACCACTCGCCGTCCTCGACATCGCGGCCCAACTCGCCAAGGGCCCGCTCCAAGGCCTGAAGATCGAGGTGCTGCACGGCCGTATGCACCCCGACGACAAGGACGCGGTCATGCGCCGCTTCGCCGCCGGGGACACGGACGTCCTGGTCGCGACGACGGTCATCGAGGTCGGCGTCAACGTGCCCAACGCCACGGCGATGGTCATCATGGACGCCGACCGCTTCGGCGTCTCCCAGCTCCACCAGCTGCGAGGCCGAGTGGGCCGAGGCTCGGCTGCCGGCCTCTGCCTCCTGGTCAGCGAGATGCCCGAGGCCAGCCCCGCCCGCCAACGCCTCAACGCCGTCGCCTCCACCCTCGACGGCTTCGAACTCTCCCGCATCGACCTCGAACAGCGCCGCGAGGGCGATGTGTTGGGGCAGGCCCAGTCCGGTGCCCGTACGTCCCTACGGGTCCTGTCGGTCATCGAGGACGAGGAGGTCATCGCGGAGGCGAGGGAGGAGGCGACGAGTGTGGTGGCAGCCGATCCGGAACTCACGGGGCTCCCCGGCTTGCGGACAGCCCTGGATGCCCTCTTGGACGAGGAGAGGGAGCAGTACTTGGAAAAGGGCTAGCGATGACCCCCAGGGGCGCGGGGCTGTATTGAATATGCGGCTACCGCCGCGTGCGCGCGACCAGCCACAATGAACCTGCACCGACCCACGAACAAGGACCCCAGATGACCCGCGTGATCGCCGGCGAAGCCGGTGGACGTCGACTCGCCGTCCCGCCCGGCACCGGCACCCGCCCCACCTCCGACCGCGCACGCGAGGGCCTCTTCTCCACCTGGCAGTCCCTCCTCGGCGCCCCCCTGCACGGCGAAAGGGTCCTGGACCTGTACGCGGGCTCGGGCGCCATCGGCCTCGAAGCCCTGTCCCGCGGCGCGAGCCACACCCTCCTCGTGGAGGCCGACCCGAAGGCCGCCCGCGTCATCAGGGAGAACGTCAAGAACATCGGCCTCCCCGGCGCCGAGGTCAGGGCGGGCAAAGCGGAGCAGATCGTCCAGACGCCGGCGCCGGCAGACCCGTACGACATCGTCTTCCTCGACCCGCCGTACGTTGTCGCAGATCACGATCTTCGGGAGATTCTCCTCACACTCCGGTCCGGGGGCTGGCTCGCGCCGGACGCGCTCGTCACCGTGGAGCGCAGCACCAGAGGCGGCGAATTCGGGTGGCCGGACGGATTCGACGCGATCCGGGCCCGGCGCTACGGCGAGGGGACCTTTTGGTACGGTCGCGCCGCCTCTACGTGCGAAGACGCACGATGACCGGACCGGAGAGCGAGGGAACTCAGTTGCGCCGCGCCGTTTGTCCGGGGTCGTTCGACCCCATCACCAATGGACACCTCGACATCATCGCCCGTGCCTCCCGGCTGTACGACGTCGTGCACGTCGTCGTGATGATCAACCAGTCGAAGAAGGGCATGTTCACCGTCGACGAGCGGATCGAGCTGATCGGCGAGGTCACCGCCGAGTTCGGCAACGTCCAGGTCGAGGCGTACCACGGACTGCTCGTCGACTTCTGCAAGCAGCGCGACATCCCGGCCATCGTCAAGGGCCTGCGCGCGGTCAGCGACTTCGACTACGAACTGCAGATGGCCCAGATGAACAACGGTCTTTCGGGCGTCGAAACCCTGTTCATCCCCACCAGCCCCACCTACAGCTTCCTGTCGTCCTCGCTGGTCAAGGAGGTCGCGCAGTGGGGCGGCGACATCTCCCACCTGGTGCCGTCGATCGTCCTGGAAGCGCTCCACGAGCGGCTCGGCCAGGGCTGAGGCACTGACAGTGCGTCACCCGGTGTCGGGCGGGGCGGGTGTGGTCGTACAGTCGACCCGTCCGTCTCCAACACGTCGGTAGAGAGTGGCGAGCACACGGTGGACGTGCAGAAGAAGCTCGACGAGATCGTCGCCTCGGTCTCCAGCGCCCGGTCCATGCCCATGTCGGCCTCGTGCGTGGTCAACCGCGCCGAGCTGCTCACGCTGCTCGAAGAGGTGCGCGCGGCCCTGCCGGACTCGCTGGCGGAGGCGCAGGAGCTGATCGGCGGCCGGCACGAGATGGTCGAGCAGGCCCGCCAGGAGGCCGAGCGGATCATCCAGACCGCGCACGCCGAGCGCGGCTCGCTGATCTCCGACACCGAGGTCGCCCGCCGCTCGCAGAACGAGGCGGACCGCATCCTCGCCGAGGCCCGCCAGGAGGCCGAGGAGGTCCGCGGGGAGGCCGACGACTACGTCGACTCCAAGCTCGCCAACTTCGAGGTCGTCCTCACCAAGACCCTCGGTTCGGTCGGCCGCGGCCGCGAGAAGCTGCTCGGCACCGGCCCCGGCATCGACGACCAGGGCTACGAGGACGAGGACGCCCCCGAGCGCAGCCACGACCCCGAGACCCTGCGCCGCGACGCCGACGCGTACGTGGACGTCAAGCTCGGCGCCTTCGAGGCGGTGCTCGCCAAGACCCTGGAGGCCGTAGGGAAGGGCCGGCAGAAGCTGCACGGCCGGCTCGCCAGCGACGATCTCGGCGCCCTCTCCCTCGACGACGACGGCAACCAGGTCCAGCACACCAGCGACGCCGACTACCTCGCCGACCTCGCGACCGTCACGGACACCCCGGTCTCGAACACCCCGCTCCAGCCCGAGCAGCAGGACTACGCCCCGCAGGCGGCCTACGACTACCAGCAGACCGCCCAGCAGCAGGACCCGTACGGCTACCAGCAGCAGGGTTACGCCCAGCCCCAGCAGCAGGACCCCTACGGGTACCAGCAGGCCGACCCCTACGCCTACCAGGGCTACGACACCGGCCAGCAGCCCGTGTACGACCCGAACCAGATGCAGCAGGCCCAGCTCGACCCGCAGCAGACCCAGCAGGCCCAGGCTCAGCAGGGCTACGCGCTCGACGAGACCAGTCTCTTCGACACCGGCATGATCAGCGCGGAGCAGCTGCGGGCCTACGAGCAGGGTCGCGGCCTGTAGCGATCCGGGCCGGTGGCCGAGAGCGCACACCGGATTGGGCCGTGAGCGAAAGGTCCAGTATCCTGGCTCTTCGGTCGCGTGTACGTCCGCGATCAACGCTGCCCGGAAGCACCGAAGGGCAGCGTCCTCTTGAGCTAGTAGACCGAAAGACAGGGATGGCTCTGAACGCCCGCCTCGACCACCGCAACCCTCTCGTGTTCGACACTCACGAGCTGGGTCGGCGTCCTGGTGCGCTGCAGCGCCTGAACCGTTCGATCGACGCTCCCAAGGATCTCGGGATCCAGGGAGTCATCGGAGTGCCGGAAGGCGCCCCGGTGGAGCTCGACCTCCGCCTTGAGTCCGTCATGGAAGGGGTGCTTGTCACAGGCACCGCCCGTGCGCTGGCCAAGGGGGAGTGCGTAAGGTGTCTGGAGCCGCTGGAGCTGTCGCTCGAAGCGGACTTCCAGGAGATGTTCTCGTACCCTGACGCCGACGACCGTGGCCGCGTAAAGGCGGAACCGGTCGACGACGCCGAGGAAGACGAGGACAGGCTCTTCATCGAGGACGGCTTGTTCGACCTCGAATCCGTGCTGCGCGATGCGGTGGTGCTCGCACTGCCGATGCAGCCGGTGTGCCAGGACGACTGTCTGGGCCTGTGCTCCGAGTGCGGGGTACGGCTCACGGACGACCCGGACCACCACCATGACGCCGTCGACATCCGTTGGGCGGCACTGCAGGGACTCGCCGGTTCACTCGAAGACGGCGAGAAGGACGAGATCAGTGGCGAAGCGCCCCGACCGGCGCGCGCCAACGAGAAGCAGGAGAAGTAGCCGTGGCTGTTCCGAAGCGGAAGATGTCGCGCAGCAACACGCGCCACCGCCGGTCGCAGTGGAAGGCTGCGGTCACCCCTCTGGTTGCGTGCGAGCGCTGCCACGAGCCCAAGCAGCAGCACATCGCGTGCCCTTCTTGCGGCACGTACAACAAGCGCCAGGTCCTCGAGGTCTGAGCGGCTGGTGAGAGGCACCATGTCTGACGTCAAGGCCGACTCAGTCGCCAAGAAACACGCGGACACAGCCTCGTCCCACACGCTGTTGGAAGGGCGGCTCGGGTATCACCTCGAGTCCGCCCTTCTGGTGCGTGCGCTGACCCACCGTTCGTACGCGTACGAGAACGGCGGTCTGCCGACGAACGAGCGGCTGGAGTTCCTCGGGGACTCCGTGCTCGGCCTCGTCGTCACGGACACGCTGTACACGACCCACCCCGACCTGCCCGAAGGCCAACTGGCCAAGCTGCGGGCCGCGGTGGTCAATTCTCGTGCGCTGGCGGAGGTCGGTCGCGGTCTGGAACTCGGCTCCTTCATCCGGCTCGGCCGCGGTGAAGAGGGCACGGGGGGCCGGGACAAGGCGTCCATCCTCGCCGACACCCTGGAAGCGGTGATCGGCGCGGTCTATCTCGACCAGGGCCTCGATGCGGCCTCCGAACTGGTGCACCGCCTGTTCGACCCGCTCATCGAGAAGTCCTCGAACCTCGGTGCCGGCCTGGACTGGAAGACCAGTCTCCAGGAGCTCACCGCGACCGAGGGGCTCGGTGTCCCCGAGTACCTGGTCACGGAGACCGGCCCCGATCACGAGAAGACCTTCACTGCTGCCGCCCGCGTCGGAGGCGTCTCGTACGGCACCGGCACCGGCCGCAGCAAGAAGGAGGCGGAGCAGCAGGCCGCCGAGTCCGCCTGGCGGTCCATCCGGGCCGACGCGGACGAGCGAGCCGAGAAGGCGAAGGAGGCGGCCGAACAACAGGCCGTCGAGACCGCCGCCGAGGCCGCTGAGCAGCCTGCCGAGGAGAACACCGACACGTCGTCGGCGTCCGCCTGACCGAACAGCGCGACCGAGCGCCCGTCCCCACGTGGGACGGGCGCTCGGATCGTTCACCCGTTGCCACCAGGGGATGTCATGCCCGAGTTGCCCGAGGTCGAGGTCGTCCGGCGCGGTCTGGAGCGGTGGGTCGCCCAGCGCACCGTCGCCGACGCCGAGGTGCTGCATCCGCGTGCGGTACGACGACATGTCGCCGGTGCCGACGACTTCGCGCACCGGCTCAAGGGGCATCGGATCGGCACGCCGAGCAGGCGCGGAAAGTATCTGTGGCTGCCGTTGGAGGACACCCACCAGGCGGTGCTGGCGCACCTCGGGATGAGTGGTCAACTCCTGGTCCAGCCACACGAGTTGCCCGACGAGAAACATCTGCGCATCCGGGTCCGGTTCGCCGACTCCGTCGACACGGAACTCCGCTTCGTCGACCAACGCACCTTCGGTGGGCTGTCGTTGCACGACACCACCCCGGACGGGCTGCCGGACGTCATCGCGCACATCGCGCGTGACCCCCTGGACCCCTTGTTCGACGACGAGTTGTTCCACCAGGCCCTGCGCCGCAAGCGCACGACCATCAAACGGGCCCTGCTCGACCAGTCGTTGATCAGCGGAGTCGGCAACATCTACGCGGACGAGGCCCTTTGGCGGGCCCGCGTCCACTACGAACGTCCGACCGCGACCTTCACCCGCCCGCGCACCGCCGAACTCCTGGGCCACGCACGGGATGTGATGAACGCGGCCCTCGACGTGGGCGGCACCAGTTTCGACAGCCTGTACGTCAACGTGAACGGGGAGTCGGGCTACTTCGACCGCTCGCTCGACGCGTACGGCCGCGAGGGCCTGCCGTGTCGGCGCTGCGGAACGCCGATGAGCCGGCGGGCGTGGATGAACCGGTCGAGCTACTTCTGCCCGAAGTGCCAGAAGGCGCCCAGGAGTTAGCGGGCGCCGCGGCTCCGGAACTCGCCGATGGTCTAGAGACCGCCGCGCGTCTCGTCGTAGCGCGTGCGGGCCGCGAGGACGTCGTCCATGCGGGACTCCATGAAGCCGACCAGTCCCGCGAGGCGTTCGGCGACGCCATGTCCCAGCGGGGTCAACTCGTAGTCCACGCGCGGTGGGTTGGTCGGCTGGGCCTCGCGGTGGACCAGGCCGTCGCGCTCCAGGGCGTGCAGGGTCTGCGAGAGCATCTTCTCGCTCACGCCGTCGACGCGGCGGCGCAGTTCGTTGAAGCGCAGCGAGCCCTCGTGCAGCGCGCACAGGGTGAGTCCGCCCCAGCGGCCCGTGATGTGCTCCAGGGTGCCTCGGGAGGGGCAGGCCTTCGCGAAGACGTCGTACGGGAAGCTCTGCTCCTCCGTACGCTCCTGGGTGGTGTCCATGTCGCCAGGGTACGCGAGCGCAGCGCTAACCAAAAGGGAGCACTAACCAATGGTTAGCGCTCCCTGTCGGTGTCCTGCGGAGCCTTACGGCGTCGGACTAGTACCCGAAGTCCTGCGTCCACCAGGGGCCGCCGGTGCCGAAGTGCACACCGACGCCCAGGGTCTTGAAGTCGCAGTTCAGGATGTTGGCCTTGTGGCCGGCGCTGTTCATCCAGGCGTCCATGACCGCGGCCGCGTCGGCCTGGCCGCGGGCGATGTTCTCGCCGCCGAGGTTGGTGATGCCGAGCTTCTCCGCCCGGTCCCACGGGGTGGCCCCGCTGGGGTCGGTGTGGTCGAAGAAGTCCTGGTCGGCCATCTGCTGGCTGAAGTTCTCGGCCAGCGTGGTCAGCGAGCTGTTGGCGGCCACCGGGCTGCAGCCGACGAGCGCCCGCTGCTCGTTGACGAGCTTGAGCACCTCGGCCTCGGCGGCGGCCTCCGTGGAGACCGTCACCGGTGCGTCGGCGGACTGCGTGGGCGCCGGAGTGGTGGGCTTCGCCGAGGGGGTCGAGGTCGTCGGCTCCTCGGTCGGGGTGGCCGCCGGCTTCTTCGCCGGGGCCTTGGTGGCGGGCGCGGTGGCGGACTTGGTCGGAGCCGCCGACGGGGAGGCCGCACGGTTCGCGTCGCGGCTCGTGGACGAGCCGTCGTCGCGGGACTCCGCGCTGCCGGAGGTGCCGCCCTGCTCGGTCGCCGAGTTGGACGGCGAACCGGCCGCCTGCACCTTGTCCGAGCCGCCACCGCCGCCGAGCTTGTAGTGCTCCAGCCCCGGCATCGCGCCCGCGGCGACCGCGACCGTGCCGATGGCGACGGCGGCGGAGACACCGAGCAGACCGGTCTTGACCGGCGTCGCGGTCCTGCGCTTGCGACGGCGACCGCGGCCCGGGCGTGAGGCGTCGCCCCGGGAGGAGGTGGCGCCCGCCGCCTCGGGGAAGACCACGGCGTAGTCCTCCTCGGTGGCGAAGAGGTAGGCCTCGCTCTTGCGGCGGGAGTCGGCCTTGAGGCGGCTCTCGGCCTTCAGCCGGGCCTCGCTCTTCGGCGGGACCTCGTGGTTCGCGCGGACCTCGTGGACCCGGTGGTCCGTGGGGGCCTGGTGGTTCGGGTGGGGCTGGTGGAACTCGGCGGGACCCTCCGGGTGGAGATAGGGCGCCATGCCGATCGTCGAGCCGTCGGCCGGGTTCCAGTCGAAGCGGTCGTTCCGGGTGGAGTGGTCGGCGCGGTCGTTCCAGTCGTACGAGTCATGCGGGTCGTAGCCGCTCGTGTATGAGCCGTGCGTCTCTGTGACCCCCGTGGCGCGGCTCGTGGCGGCGCGGCCGGCGGCGGAGCGTCGGTGGCGTCCCATGTCCTTGCCTTTCGTCCTTGCGGTCAACTCGTCCCTGCGGTGACCCAGCTCACTCGATCGAGTGAGTTTCATATGAGATTCATTGGGGCGGACGGTACCGCATGGCGCGAGGGGAGCAAGTGTCCAGAGAGGTTTTGGCCGGTTAGGTTGCAGCCATGAGCGAGGATGTGCGGATGGTCGCCTGGGTGCGAGGGCGTGTGCAAGGTGTGGGTTTTCGGTGGTTTACCCGTGCCAAGGCTCTGGAGATCGGCGCCCTGAGTGGTTTTGCTCTCAATTTGGGCGACGGACGCGTCCAGGTGGTCGCGGAGGGATCGCGCGAGGGCTGCGAAGGACTCCTCGACTGGCTCCAGGGGCACGACACGCCCGGGCGCGTGGACGGCGTCACCGAGATCTGGGACACACCCCGCGGCGGCTACGACGGCTTCGCGATCCGCTGAGCACAATCTGCGAAACGCTGTAAAGCGGCCCTGGCGGAAGCGGAGGGACATGCCACCGGCAGCTGCCCGCGGCGGAAACTGCCTGGTGGTTGCCAAGAACGGCTCGCTCTGGCAGGCTCCGCACCTAAGGATGATCGCCACACCCAGCGAGGCCCCGCAGGAGTCGCAGTGCCGCCCGGTCAGGGCCGCGCGCCCCCGGGTCGCCCGCCAATACGGGGCGTGATCGTGTTGACCGTCAAACTTTTTGGTGAGACTCTGAAAGCCCCGCGCACCTTAGCTGTTTGGCATGGAAGAACAGCAGAGCAACACCCCAGTTTGTCAAGCATCGCGGGTGCGATTCCCTCACGACCCACACCGCTTCGGTCGGTCACTCAGTGTGGAGGACCATCCATCATGGCAAAGGCGCTTCTCGGTTACGTCGGCGGCTCTGACCCGCGACTCCTCGCCGAGATGCGACGGCTCCAGCAACGCGTCCAGGACCTGGAATCCGAGCTCGTTCGGATCCAGGACGAGAACGACGCGCTGACGGCTGCCGCAACTCACGATTCGCTTCTTGAGCTCGACGCACGCCAGGCGGAGCCCGCGCTCACCTGATCACCGCGACGCATCACATGACAAGCAGTGGTTGGGCTGCCTGCGTCAACCGCTGGATTGTCAGAGTTTGCAAGGGACGCTTCGGCGTCCCTTCTTTCTTTCCCCCGTGCTGCCTCCACCCTCTTTAACGTTTGGTGTGCCCTGCACGTTCAAGGGCGAAACCGCGGGGAACCGGACGTTCATGGAGAGAGCGAGCGGCGGAAGGTAGAGTCCAGCGGCGTGCACCTCAAGGCCCTGACCCTGCGGGGGTTCAAGTCGTTCGCCTCGGCGACCACGCTCCGGTTCGAGCCGGGCATCACGTGCGTCGTCGGTCCGAACGGCTCGGGCAAGTCCAATGTCGTGGACGCGCTCAGCTGGGTCATGGGCGAACAGGGCGCCAAGTCGCTGCGCGGCGGCAAGATGGAGGACGTCATCTTCGCCGGCACCACCGGCCGCCCCCCGCTGGGCCGCGCCGAGGTGTCCCTCACCATCGACAACTCCGACGGGGCACTCCCCATCGAGTACGCCGAGGTCACCATCACGCGGATCATGTTCCGCAACGGCGGCAGCGAGTACCAGATCAACGGCGACACGTGTCGCCTCCTCGACATCCAGGAACTCCTCTCCGACTCCGGCATCGGCCGCGAGATGCACGTCATCGTCGGCCAGGGCCAGCTCGACTCCGTGCTCCACGCCGACCCCATGGGCCGCCGCGCCTTCATCGAGGAGGCGGCCGGCGTCCTCAAGCATCGCAAGCGCAAGGAGAAGGCGCTCCGCAAGCTGGACGCGATGCAGGCCAACCTCGCGCGCGTGCAGGACCTGACGGACGAACTCCGCCGCCAGCTCAAGCCCTTGGGCCGCCAGGCCGCGGTCGCGCGCAGGGCGGCCGTCATCCAGGCCGACCTCCGCGACGCCCGCCTCCGCCTGCTGGCCGACGATCTCGTACGACTGCGCCAGGCGCTGAACACCGAGATCGCCGACGAGGCCGCGCTGAAGGGACGCAAGGAGGCCGCCGAACTGGAACTGCGCAAGGCGCTCCAGCGCGAGGGCCTCCTGGAGGACGAGGTACGGCAGCTCACCCCACGTCTCCAGCGCGCCCAGCAGACCTGGTACGAGCTGTCCCAGCTGGCCGAGCGGGTACGCGGCACGATCTCGCTGGCCGACGCCCGCGTGAAGAGCGCGACGTCGGCGCCGCCCGAGGAACGTCGGGGCCGTGACCCCGAGGACATGGAGCGCGAGGCCGCCCGCATCCGCGAGCAGGAGGCGGAACTCGAAGCGGCCCTTGAGGCGGCCGAGCACGCCTTGGAGGACACGGTCGCCCACCGCTCCGAACTGGAGCGGGAGTTGACGGCCGAGGAACGGCGCCTGAAGGACGTGGCCCGTTCCATCGCCGACCGCCGCGAGGGCCTCGCCCGGCTCAACGGCCAGGTCAACGCGGCCCGTTCACGCGCCGCCTCCGCCCAGGCCGAGATCGACCGCCTCGCCTCCGCCCGCGACGAGGCCCAGGAACGAGCGGTCACCGCGCAGGAGGAGTACGAGGCACTCCAGTCCGAGGTCGACGGCCTGGACGCGGGCGACGAGGAACTCACCGCGCGCCACGAGACGGCCCGGGCCACCCTCGCCGAGGCGGAAGCAGCCCAGGCCGCCGCCCGCGAGGCGTCCACAGCGGCGGAACGCCAACGCGCCGCCACCCAGGCCCGCCGAGACGCGCTGGCCCTGGGCCTGCGCCGCAAGGACGGCACCGGGATACTGCTCGGCGCCCGCGACCGCCTCACCGGAATCCTGGGCCCGGCGGCGGAACTCCTCACGGTGACCCCGGGCCACGAGGTAGCCCTGGCGGCGGCCTTCGGCGCGGCGGCGGACGCGATCGCGGTGACAACTCCCGCATCGGCGGCGGACGCAATCCGCTTGCTGCGCAAGCAAGACGGGGGCAGGGCGGCACTCCTGCTGGCAGGAGGCCCGGACGATCGCACACCGGGCACGAGCACACCCTCAAGGGGCGCGGGGAACGGCGCGACCAGCCACGACGAGCCCGCAGACAACAGACAACCCGTCGCCGCTGATTTCGTCCGCGCCCCCGCCGACCTCATGCCCGCAGTCCGCCGCCTCCTGCACAACTACGTCGTGGTCGACACCCTCGAAGACGCCGAGCAACTCGTATACACACACCCAGAGTTGACCGCAGTAACCGCCGAAGGCGACCTACTGGGCGCCCACTTCGCCCACGGCGGCTCCGCAGGCGCCCCCAGCCTCCTCGAAGTCCAGGCCTCCGTAGACGAAGCCGCAGCCGAACTCGAAGAACTGGCCATCCGCTGCGAGGAGTTGGCCGCCACCCAGCAGGCCGCAGGCGAGCGCCGCAAGGAATGCACCGCGCTGGTCGAGGAGTTGGGGGAGCGGCGCCGAGCCGCAGAGCGCGAGAAGTCGACCGTGGCACAGCAGTTGGGCCGGCTGGCCGGGCAGGCGCGGGGCGCCGCCGGTGAGGCCGAGCGGTCGACCGCGGCGGCGGCACGGGCACAGGACGCGCTCGACAAGGCCGTAGAAGAGGCTGAAGTGCTCGCCGAACGGCTGGCCGTGGCCGAGGAGATGCCGGTCGAGGAGGAGCCCGACACCTCCGTGCGGGATCGGCTTGCCGCTGATGGGGCCAATGCGCGGCAGACCGAGATGGAGGCGCGGCTTCAGGTTCGTACGCATGAGGAGCGGGTCAAGGGGCTTGCCGGGCGGGCCGATTCGCTGGATCGCGGGGCCCGGGCCGAGCGGGAGGCGCGGGCACGGGCGGAGCAGCGGCTCGCGCGGTTGCGGCACGAGGCCGCTGTCGCCGAAGCCGTCGCCTTCGGCGCGCGGCAGTTGCTCGCGCACGTCGAGGTGTCACTGCACCGCGCCGACGAGGAGCGCACCGCCGCCGATGCCGCCAAGGCGCGCCGCGAGCAGGAGCTGGCCGCCGCCCGCAACCAGGGGCGCGACCTCAAGGGCGAGCTGGACAAGCTGACCGACTCGGTGCACCGCGGTGAGGTGCTCGGGGCCGAGAAGCGGATGCGGATCGAGCAGTTGGAGAACAAGGCGCTGGAGGAGCTGGGGGTGGAGCCCGCGGGGCTCGTCGAGGAGTACGGGCCGCATCAGCTCGTGCCGCCCTCGCTCGCCGCCGAGGGCGAGGTGCTGCCCGATGATCCGGAGGACCCGCGCAACCAGCCCCGTACGTTCCACCGCGCCGAGCAGGAGAAGCGGCTCAAGTCCGCCGAACGGGCGTACCAGCAGCTCGGGAAGGTGAACCCGCTCGCGCTGGAGGAGTTCGCGGCGCTGGAGGAGCGGCACAAGTTCCTCAGCGAGCAGCTGGAGGACCTGAAGAAGACCCGCGCCGACCTGCTTCAAGTGGTGAAGGAGGTCGACGAGCGCGTCGAGCAGGTCTTCACCGAGGCCTACCGGGACACGGCCCTGCAGTTCGAGGGCGTCTTCAGCCGACTGTTTCCCGGGGGCGAGGGCAGGTTGATCCTGACCGATCCCGACAACATGCTGACCACGGGTGTGGATGTGGAGGCCCGCCCGCCCGGTAAGAAGGTCAAGCGGCTCTCGCTGCTCTCCGGCGGGGAGCGGTCGCTGACCGCCGTGGCGCTGCTGGTGTCGATCTTCAAGGCTCGGCCCAGCCCGTTCTATGTGATGGACGAGGTGGAGGCCGCGCTCGACGACACGAACCTCCAGCGGCTGATCCGGATCATGCAGGAGCTGCAGGAGGCCTCGCAGCTGATCGTGATCACCCACCAGAAGCGAACGATGGAGGTCGCCGACGCGTTGTACGGCGTCTCCATGCAGGGCGACGGAGTGTCGAAGGTCATTTCGCAGCGCCTTCGTTAGGCCTCCATGGATCTCCCTGGACCTTCATCGCATGTTCAAGTCTTGAACGTATTGCGGTCACCTGCGGGGTTGGATCTCACAGGGGACCCCCTATTGACTTCGAAACTTGAAGGCATAGTCTCTGCATCGTTGCTTTTACCTTCAGGTGGTGGGCAGCGGGAAGCTGTGCGCCACTGGAAGGGTCGCCCCCCCACCCCGGCAGCGACGCCGGTGGCCTCAGGAGTTACACGTGACCAGCACTGCGCAGGCACCTCAGTCAGGAGCCGGGCCGGCTCATCCCGAACATCTCGCGCACGTCATCTTCATCGCGGCGGCGGCCGCGATGGGCGGCTTCCTCTTCGGCTACGACAGTTCCGTGATCAACGGTGCCGTCGAGGCGATCCGCGACCGCTACGACGTCGGCTCCACGGTCCTGGCGCAGGTCATCGCCATCGCCCTGATCGGCTGTGCCATCGGCGCGGCGACCGCCGGCCGGATAGCCGACCGGATCGGCCGTATCCGCTGTATGCAGATCTCCGCCGTGCTGTTCACCATCAGCGCCGTCGGTTCGGCGCTGCCCTTCGCGCTCTGGGACCTCGCCTTCTGGCGGGTCATCGGCGGTTTCGCCATCGGTATGGCCTCCGTCATCGGCCCGGCCTACATCGCCGAGGTGTCCCCGCCCGCCTACCGCGGCCGGCTCGGCTCGTTCCAGCAGGCCGCGATCGTCATCGGCATCGCGATCTCGCAGCTGGTCAACTGGGGTCTGCTGAACGCCGCCGACGGCGACCAGCGCGGCAAGCTCATGGGCATCGAGGCCTGGCAGGTCATGCTCGGCGTGATGGTGATCCCGGCCGTCCTCTACGGCCTGCTCTCCTTCGCCATCCCCGAGTCCCCGCGCTTCCTGATCTCCGCGGGCAAGCTGAGCCGTGCGCACGAGGTGCTGCGTGAGGTCGAGGGCGACGACATCGACCTGGACGCCCGGGTCGCCGAGATCGAGCACGCGATGAAGAGCGAGCACAAGTCGACCTTCAAGGACCTGCTCGGCGGTGGCGGCTTCTTCTTCAAGCCGATCGTCTGGGTCGGCATCGGCCTCTCGGCCTTCCAGCAGCTCGTCGGCATCAACGTCGCGTTCTACTACTCCTCGACGCTGTGGCAGTCCGTCGGCGTCGACCCGACGCAGTCGTTCTTCTACTCCTTCACGACGTCGATCGTGAACATCATCGGCACCGTGATCGCCATGATCTTCGTGGACCGCATCGGCCGTAGGCCGCTGGCCCTCATCGGCTCGGTCGGCATGGTCGTCGGTCTCGCGCTGGAGGCCTGGGCCTTCTCGTACCACCTCGTCGACGGCAAGCTGCCGTCCGCGCAGGGCTGGACCGCGCTGATCGCCGCCCACGTCTTCGTCCTCTTCTTCGCCCTGTCCTGGGGTGTCGTGGTCTGGGTCTTCCTCGGCGAGATGTTCCCGAACCGGATCCGCGCCGCCGCGCTCGGTGTCGCCGCCTCCGCGCAGTGGATCGCCAACTGGGCCATCACCGCGAGCTTCCCGTCGCTGGCCGACTGGAACCTCTCCGCGACCTACGTGATCTACACGGTCTTCGCCGCGCTCTCCATCCCGTTCGTCCTGAAGTTCGTGAAGGAGACGAAGGGCAAGAGGCTGGAGGACATGGGCTGACCGGGCCCTCCCCACATGCTCGGGGAGACGGGCTCAATCCCCCGCCGCCCGTCTCCCCGAAACCACCCCTCAGTCACCAGATGAGGACGCCGCCGCCGATCTCCCGGGCCCGGAGAGCGGCGGCCTCGATGTTGTCCAGGCGGCTCTCCACGAGGTCGGTACCCTCCCCGACCGCCGCGGCGACAGCTTCCAGATGCTCCCGCAGCAGCGCCAGCTCACGCAGGAACTCCGGTACGTCCGAGGCCTCGACGTACAGGTCGCTGGAGGCCAGCACGGGCAGGTACACGCAGCCCAGCGCGCGCACGGGCGCCGAACCCCACACGGTCTCGCGCCAGTTCTCGAAGCCGGCCGAGTCGTTGCAGCCCTCCGGAACGTCGAGCACGTTCCACTGGCCGTCCGCGTCACGCAGGAACACATCCACAGCCAAGGTCATGACCGCAGTGGACCACCGGTCGACCGGCCGGTCCACCGGTTGCGGGTAAAGGTCACCCTCCGAATCCGGGTCACTCCCCGAGCCGCGGCAGCACCCGCTCCGCGAACAGCCGCAGGCTGCGCCATCCCTCGTCCACCGGCATCCCGCCCGACAGCGGATGCAGGACGAGGTTGTCGAGCCCCAGCGCCACGCACTCGTCCGGCGTGAGAATCCGGTAGACGCCCTCCGCGCGCAGCTCCGCCACGGTCGTCGCCCCCGACTTCACCGCCGAGCGGATGTCCCCGGACTGCCAGGAGGCGTACGTCCGCGCCTCGTGCAGGAAGTGCGCCCCGTACTCGGCCCAGGCCCGGTCAGGGTCCTCGGCGATGTGCAGCAGCGGGGTCTCCGCCCCCGGCATCATGGTCCAGCCCTCGGTGCCGTACTCGACCAGCCGGTCCTTGTAGTAGGCCTCCAGGTCGGGCAGGTGAGCGCTGGGGAAGAAGGGCAGACCGAGCCGGGCGGCTCGACGTGCGGCGGCCTTCGAGGAGCCGCCGACCAGCAGCAGGGGGTGCGGGTCGGAGAAGGGGCGCGGGGTGACCCGTACCGTACGGCCGCGGTACTCGAACTCCTCGCCGGACCACGCCTTCAGGACCGTCTCCAGCAGCTCGTCCTGGAGTCTGCCCCGGCGCTTCCAGTCCACGTCGAACTGGGCGTACTCCTCGGGCCGGTAACCGATCCCGGCCACGGTCACCAGTCGGCCGCCGCTCAGCAGATCCAGTACGGCGATGTCCTCGGCCAGCCGCAGCGGGTCGTGCAGCGGGCCGATCACCGCCGAGACGGTCACCGCGATGTGCCGGGTCGCGCCGAACACCGCGCCCGCGAAGGCGAAGGGCGACGGCAGCCAGTTGTTGGCGACGCCGTGGTGCTCCTCCGTCTGCACGGTGGTGATCCCGTGCTCGTCGGCGTACGCGGCCATCTCCAGGGCGGCCCGGTAGCGGGCGCTCAGCGAGGCGGGGGTGGCGCCGGGTTCGACGAGGTTGAAGCGTACGACCGAGACGGGCATGGAAGGTCCCCCTTCGTGTGCGGTGGGGTCGTGCGTGGTGTCGTGCGTGGTGGGGGACGGTAGCTGACGGTACGTCAGATGGCCATGGGCGTGACTAGGGGCTTCCGGGTCTCCGGGCTTTTCGGCGCGGGCGAGGACGGTGCGAGATCTGGTGGCGCCGACGCCCCGGCCGTGCCCGCGCTGGGCCCCGGCGAGACCCATGGCTGATACTGGGTGGGTTATGGAAACCGTCATCCTTGCTGTAGTCATCGCCGTGGTCGTGCTCGGTGCGCTGGGCGGGCTCGTCGTCGGCAGCCGGCGCAAGAAGCCGCTGCCCCCGCCGCCCACCTCCGTCCCCGACATCACCGCCCCGCCGGCCGAGCCGCACGTCGGCGACGAGGCCGAGACGCCGCGCGACGAAGCGCGCCGGACGATAGAGGAGGTGGATCTCCCCGACGGCTCGGCCCCGGTCGCCGTCGAGGAACCCCCCGTACTGGATGTCCCCGAGCTGGATGTTCCCGAGCCGACCGCCGGACGGCTCGTCCGGCTCCGGTCCCGGCTCTCCCGCTCGCAGAACGCGCTCGGCAAGGGGCTGCTCACGCTTCTGTCCCGCGAGCACCTCGACGAGGACACCTGGGAGGAGATCGAGGACATCCTCCTCACCGCCGACGTCGGCGTGGCCCCCACCCAGGAACTGGTCGACGGCCTGCGCGCCCGCGTGAAGGTGCTCGGCACCCGCACCCCGCAGGAGCTGCGCACGCTGCTGCGCGAGGAACTGCTCAAGCTGGTCGACACCGACGTCGACCGCACGGTCAAGACCGAGCCCGAGGACCGCAAGCCCGGGATCGTGATGGTCGTCGGGGTCAACGGCACCGGCAAGACCACCACCACCGGCAAGCTCGCCCGCGTCCTCGTGGCCGACGGGCGGACCGTCGTGCTCGGCGCCGCCGACACGTTCCGGGCCGCCGCCGCCGACCAGTTGCAGACCTGGGGTGAGCGGGTCGGTGCCCACACCGTGCGCGGGCCCGAGGCCGGGGATCCCGCCTCCGTCGCGTTCGACGCGGTGAAGGAGGGCAAGGAGATGGGGGTCGACGTCGTCCTCATCGACACGGCCGGGCGGTTGCACACGAAGACCGGGCTCATGGACGAGCTGGGGAAGGTCAAGCGGGTTGTCGAGAAGCATGCGCCGCTTGACGAGGTGCTGCTGGTGCTCGACGCCACGACCGGGCAGAACGGGTTGGTGCAGGCGCGGGTCTTCGCCGAGGTTGTCGACATCACCGGGATCGTGCTGACGAAGCTGGACGGGACCGCCAAGGGTGGCATCGTGATCGCGGTTCAGCGTGAACTGGGTGTGCCGGTGAAGCTGATCGGGCTTGGTGAGGGTGCGGATGATTTGGCGCCCTTTGAGCCGGAGGCGTTTGTTGATGCCCTTATCGGGGACTGATGGGTCGTTTGTTCGCTGCGGGTCGGTGGGGGCTGGTCGCGCAGTTCCCCGCGCCCCTTGCAGGGGCGCTGTAGCTGCCCCCATCAAAAAAGTGCCCGTCCCTCAACTCATCGCTGAGGGCGGGCACTTCGTCGTCTACGGCCTACGCGCGCGACCTGTGTGCCACGTACGCCAGCGTGCCCAACAGCAGCCGCGCGGCCGGTGGTTTGGTGGCCGAGTCGAGCGCGGGGGAGCGGAGCCAGCGGACCGGGCCCAGGCCTCCTCGGTCCGAGGGTGGGGCGGTGATGTGGGTGCCGGGGCCCAGGCCGCGGAGGTCCAGGGAGGTGGGGTCGTCCCAGCCCATGCGGTAGAGCAGGGTGGGGAGTTCGGCGGCGGCGCCGGGGGCGACGAAGAAGTGGGCGCGGTGGTCGGGGGTCGCCGCGACCGGGCCGAGCGGGAGGCCCATCCGCTCCAGGCGGGCCAGCGCGCGGCGGCCGGCGGGTTCGGCCACCTCGATCACGTCGAACGCGCGGCCCACGGGCAGCATGATCGCGGCGCCGGGCAACTCGGCCCAGGCGTCGGTGACTTCGTCGAGGGTCGCGCCGGCCCGCACCTCGGGCGCGAAGGTCAGTGGATGTGCGCCCGGCGCGGGGCACTTGGTGTCACCGCAGGAACACGCGCCGCCGGCGGCCCGTGCGCCCGCGACCACGTCCCAGCCCCAGAGGCCGGTGAACTCGGCCACCGCTGTGCACTCCGACGCGCGGCCGCGGCGGCGCGTGCCGGACCGGATGTCGCGGATACCCCGGCTGCTGCCGATCGTGAAGCCCATGCCCCCTCCAACGGGTCCGACGCACCGGTGGTTACGAGACGGATGCGTGTCGTCACTCTGTGTTCACGCCTGCCCCGCGCCGCGTGGTCCAGGCGGCGTCCGGGAGCGCCTCGGGTGGTGTGCTCGACGGTGCGCGCCCCTGCGTGCACCGCTACGCCCACTTCCGGTCGTCCTATGTCAAGTGAATCGTGCGCGGGCAACCGTAGGTTCATTCGAAGGGGTGGCGAATGGTGGCGTTTCCGCGATCGCCGTGGCTGGACGGGTGATCGTAGGATTACTTTGAGTGCACAAGTCCTCGGGGCACATGCGCTCGTGGGTATGCCGCAGGCAACTCGTCATCTCGTTCGAAGGGTGACAAGTGCGGGACGGGAGGCCGTATTTACCGGCATTCTGATAGGGCTTGGCGCACAGCGGCGACAAGTGGTTCCAGGGATGGGGGCGTTCCAGTGGGCGGCAACGGCGGAAGCGGGACAACCGCGGCCAGTACGGAGAAGCGCCCCAATGAGCTGCTCGGCTCGTGGTTCGTGCGCAGCGGCTGGTCCAAGGGTGAGCTGGCGCGTCAAGTGAACCGCAGGGCTCGGCAGTTGGGGGCCAACCACATCTCCACGGACACCTCGCGCGTGCGCCGCTGGCTGGACGGCGAGAACCCGCGCGAGCCGATCCCGAGGATCCTCTCGGAGCTGTTCTCCGAGCGCTTCGGCTGTGTCGTCTCGGTCGAGGACCTGGGCCTGCGCGCGGCCCGCCAGGCGCCCTCCGTGTCCGGCGTCGACCTGCCGTGGACGGCCCCGCAGACGGTGGCCCTGCTCAGCGAGTTCTCGCGCAGCGACCTCATGCTGGCCCGGCGCGGCTTCCTCGGGGCCTCGCTGGCCCTGTCGGCGGGACCGTCCCTCATCGAGCCCATGCAGCGCTGGCTCGTCCCCGGCCCCTCGGCCCACCAGCCGGAGCCCGAGCCGGTGAGCGCCCCCCGGCACGTCGGGCGGCTCTCCCGGCCCGAGTTGGAGCTGCTGGAGTCCACCACCGCGATGTTCCGCAAGTGGGACGCCCAGTGCGGCGGCGGCCTGCGGCGCAAGGCGGTCGTAGGACAGCTGCACGAGGTGACCGACCTGTTGCAGGAGCCCCAACCCGAGGCCACCACGCGGAAGTTGTTCAAGGTCGCCGCCGAACTCGCCGAGCTGGCCGGGTGGATGTCGTACGACGTGGGGCTCCAGCCCACCGCCCAGAAGTACTTCGTCCTGGCCCTGCACGCCGCCAAGGAGGCGGGCGACAAGCCGCTCGGGTCGTACGTGCTGTCCAGCATGAGCCGGCAGATGATCCATCTCGGGCGGCCCGACGACGCGTTGGAGCTGATCCACCTCGCGCAGTACGGCAGCCGGGACTGCGCGAGTCCGCGGACCCAGTCGATGCTGTATGCGATGGAGGCCCGCGCCTACGCCAACATGGGCCAGCCGGGCAAGTGCAAGCGGGCCGTCCGGATGGCCGAGGACACCTTCGGGGATGTACACGACTGGGACGACCCGGACCCGGACTGGATCCGTTTCTTCTCCGAGGCCGAGCTGTACGGCGAGAACTCGCACTCCTATCGCGACCTCGCCTACGTCGCCGGCCGCAGCCCCGCCTACGCCTCGCTGGCCGAGCCCGTCATGCAGCGGGCGGTGGACCTCTTCGCCAAGGACGAGGTGCACCAGCGGTCGTACGCACTCAATCTCATCGGCATGGCCACCGTGCACCTGCTGCGGCGGGAACCCGAGCAGAGCGCGGTGCTGGCGACGGAGGCGATGACCGTCGCCAAGAAGGTGCGCTCCGAGCGCGTCAACACTCGTATCCGAAAGACCGTCGACACGGCGGTCCGCGACTTCGGCGAGCTGGCCGAAGTCGTCGACCTCACCGAGCGGCTCGCGATCGAGCTGCCGGAGACCGCCGAAGCGGTCTGACACCCCTCAAGCCCCGGCCGCGGCCGGCCCTCCCGAACCGCCCGACTCGGCTCCCCCATGCCAGGTCATCGGAAGGCCGACCGCGGCCGGTCCCGTTCGCGGACACCGAGCGGGTGGCGCCGGTGCGGCAGGTGAGGTCCGGGTGGTCGGAGGACCGTCCGGCCCTTCGGAACTCGTATTCGAAAGACCGTCGACACGGCGGTACGCGGTGTCCACGGTCCGGCCGAAAACGTCGGCCCCGCCGAGAGGGTCCCGACCGGGCCCCGGGAGAGCGCCGAAGGGGTCCGAGCCCCATGCCCCGGCGCCCCCGCGCCGAGCCGTCGAGAGGCGGACCGCGGCCGGTTTCCGGCCGCCGGAAAAGGTTGCGCCACGATAACGATCGCGCGGCCGGAGATCCGGCGGTTCATCGACGCGTAACACGCACGGCGCCTTCGTCACTCCGGTGAAACATCGAGGGGCTTCGACGGAAACCGCGCTGCGCCAATCTCATGGCGCATAACCGGACCCCCCGCCTTGACCGGACCGCATCCAGGCTTCGCCCGCACGGGGCCGTACAACCGACGAGGAGACGCCGATGGCATCAGCCGCCATCACGCTTGCCGCTGAGGCACCCAAACTGTCCTCCGCGAACACAGGCTTCATGCTGATCTGTTCTGCCCTGGTGCTGCTCATGACACCGGGACTCGCCTTCTTCTACGGAGGCATGGTCCGCGTCAAGAGCACCCTGAACATGCTGATGATGAGCTTCATCAGCATCGGGATCGTCACCATCCTGTGGGTGCTCTACGGCTTCTCCCTCGCCTTCGGTTCGAGTAACGGCTTCATCGGCTACAACTCCGACTGGCTGGGGATGAGCAACGTCGGACTGACGGAGCTCTGGGACGGCTACACCATCCCGATCTTCGTGTTCATGGTCTTCCAGATGATGTTCGCCGTCATCACACCCGCCCTGATAAGCGGTGCCATCGCCGACCGCGTCAAGTTCTCGGCCTGGGCGCTCTTCGTCGCCCTGTGGCTCACGGTCGTCTACGTCCCGGTCGCCCACTGGGTGTGGGGCGCCGACGGCTGGGCCTTCAAGCTCGGTGTGATCGACTTCGCCGGTGGTACGGCGGTCCACATCAACGCCGGTGCCGGCGCCCTCGGCGTCATCCTGGTCATCGGCAAGCGCGTCGGCTTCAAGCGTGACCCCATGCGTCCGCACAGCCTTCCGCTGGTCATGCTCGGCTGCGGTCTGCTGTGGTTCGGCTGGTTCGGCTTCAACGCCGGTTCGTGGCTCGGCAACGACGACGGCGTCGGCGCGCTGATGTTCGTCAACACCCAGGTCGCCACCGCCGCCGCCATGCTCGCCTGGCTCGCCTACGAGAAGATCCGGCACGGCGCGTTCACCACGCTCGGCGCGGCCTCGGGTGCCGTCGCCGGTCTGGTCGCCATCACCCCGTCCGGTGGTGCGGTCTCCCCGCTCGGCGCGATCGCCGTCGGCGCCATCGCCGGTGTCGGCTGTGCCGCGGCCGTCGGCCTGAAGTACAGGTTCAACATCGACGACTCCCTCGACGTCGTCGGCGTCCACATGGTCGGCGGTATCCTCGGCTCCCTGCTCATCGGCTTCTTCGCCACCGGCAAGGGCCAGTCCACCGCGACCGGCGTCTTCTACGGCGACCACACCTTCACCCAGCTGTGGAAGCAGTTCGCCGGTGTCGGCGCGGTCCTCGGCTACTCCCTGGTCGTCTCCGCGCTCCTCGCCTTCCTCCTCGACAAGACCATCGGTATGCGGGTCACCGAGGACGAAGAGGTCGCCGGCATCGACCAGGCCGAGCACGCCGAGACCGCATACGACTTCAGCGGCGCCGGCGGTGGCATCGGCAGCTCCGCTCTCGCCGCCCCGGAGACGAAGAAGGTGGACGCATGAAGCTCATCACCGCCGTCGTGAAGCCTCACCGGCTCGACGAGATCAAGGAAGCCCTGCAGGCCTTCGGGGTCCACGGTCTGACGGTCACCGAGGCGAGCGGTTACGGTCGTCAGCGGGGACACACCGAGGTCTACCGGGGCGCCGAGTACACGGTCGACCTGGTCCCCAAGATCCGCATCGAGGTGCTGGCCGAGGACGACGACGCCGAGCAGTTGATCGACGTCATCGTCAAGGCCGCCCGCACCGGCAAGATCGGTGACGGCAAGGTCTGGTCCCTCCCGGTCGAGACGGCCGTCCGGGTCAGGACCGGCGAGCGCGGACCGGACGCGCTCTAAAAGGAAACGAACAGGAGTCGCTGGGTGACGAGTACGGACGTGCGCAAGGATGCAGAGGACTCCGGACCCAGCGGCTACGCGGCGGCCCGGCTGCGCCTCCTCACTGAGGGGGTGCGGTCCGGGCCGCCGCGCCGTGCGGCCCTCGCCGAACTGACCGACGACTGGCTGACCGGCCTCTTCACCGCCGGCTCCGACGCCCTCAAGGGCGTCTCCCTGGTCGCGGTCGGCGGCTACGGCCGCGGCGAACTCTCCCCGCGCAGCGACCTCGACCTGCTCCTCCTGCACGACGGCAGCGACTCCGGCGCGGTCGCCGCGCTGGCCGACCGCATCTGGTACCCGGTCTGGGACCTCGGCCTCGCCCTCGACCACTCCGTCCGTACCCCCGCCGAGGCCCGCAAGACCGCCGGCGAGGACCTCAAGGTCCAGCTCGGCCTCCTCGACGCCCGCCACATCGCCGGCGACCTCGGCCTGACCGCCTCCCTGCGCACGGCCGTCCTCGCCGACTGGCGCAACCAGGCGCCCAAACGCCTCCCCGAACTCCAGGAGCTCTGCGCCGAACGCGCCGAGCGCCAGGGCGAGTTGCAGTACCTCCTCGAACCCGACCTCAAGGAGGCTCGCGGCGGCCTCCGCGACGCCACCGCGCTGCGCGCCGTAGCCGCCTCCTGGCTCGCCGACGCCCCGCGCGAGGGCCTGGCCGACGCGCGCCGCCGGCTCCTCGACGTGCGCGACGCCCTGCACCTCACCACCGGCCGCGCGACCGACCGGCTCGCACTCCAGGAGCAGGACCAGGTCGCCGCCGAGCTGGGCCTCCTCGACGCGGACACCCTGCTGCGGCAGGTCTACGAAGCGGCACGCGTCGTGTCGTACGCCAGTGATGTCACCTGGCGTGAAGTGGGGCGCGTGCTGCGGTCCCGTGCCGTGCGGCCGAGGCTGCGCGCCATGCTCGGCGGGGGCGCCAAACCCGCCGCCGAGCGCTCCCCGCTGGCCGAAGGGGTCGTGGAGCAGGACGGCGAGGTGGTGCTCGCCCGCGCCGCACGCCCCGAGCGCGACCCCGTTCTCCCGCTGCGCGCCGCCGCTGCCGCCGCGCAGGCCGGGCTTCCGCTCTCGCTGCACGCCGTACGGCGCCTCGCGGCCACCGTGCGCCCGTTGCCCACGCCCTGGCCCGCCGAGGCGCGCGAGCAGCTCGTGACACTGCTCGGTTCCGGGCAGCCCACGGTGGACGTGTGGGAGGCGCTGGAGGCCGAGGGCCTGATCACACGACTGCTCCCCGACTGGGAGCGGGTGCGCTGCCGCCCGCAGCGCAACGCCGTGCACATCTGGACCGTCGACCGGCACCTCATCGAAACCGCCGTCCGCGCCTCGGAGTTCGCCCGCCGCGTCAGCCGCCCCGACCTCCTCCTGGTCGCCGCGCTGCTGCACGACATCGGCAAGGGCTGGCCCGGCGACCACTCGGTGGCCGGCGAGATCATCGCCAAGGACGTGGCCGCCCGCATCGGCTTCGACCGCGCGGAAGTCGCCGTACTCGCGACTCTCGTACGTCATCACCTGCTGCTCATCGAGACCGCGACCCGGCGCGACCTGGAGGACCCGGCGACGGTCCGCTCGGTCGCCGAGGCGGTCGGGACGACGAGCACCCTGGAACTGCTGCACGCGCTCACCGAGGCGGACGCGCTGGCCACCGGACCGGCCGCCTGGTCGTCCTGGCGGGCCGGCCTCGTCACCGACCTGGTGAAGCGGGTCGCCGCCGTCCTCTCCGGGGACGCCCCCGAGGAGCCCGAGGCCGGCGCGGCCACCGCCGAACAGGAACGGCTCGCCATCGAGGCCGTGGCGACCGGCGGCCCGGTCCTCGCCCTGCGCGCCCAGACCGAACCCCCGACCGAGGACGAGCCCGCCGGCGACCCAGAACCGCTCGGCGTGGAACTCCTGATCGCCGTACCCGACCAGCCGGGCGTACTCCCCGCGGTGGCCGGCGTCCTCGCGATGCACCGCCTGACGGTCCGTACGGCGGAACTGCGCGCCCTGGATCTGCCCGACGGCGTGGAGGGTTCCGTCCTGCTGCTGAACTGGCGGGTCGCCGCCGAGTACGGCTCCCTGCCTCAGGCTGCCCGGCTGCGCGCCGATCTCGTACGGGCCCTGGACGGATCGTTGGACATCGCGGGCCGCCTCGCCGAGCGCGACGCCGCGTATCCGCGCCGCCGGGGTGTCGTGGCCCCGCCGGCCCGTGTGACGGTCGCCCCGGCCGCCTCCCGGCACGCGACGGTGATCGAGGTGCGCGCACACGACGCCCCGGGGCTGCTGCACCGGATCGGGCGGGCGCTGGACGACGCGGGGGTGCGGGTGCGGAGCATGCACGTCAGCACGCTGGGTTCCAACGCCGTGGACGCGTTCTACGTGACACAGCCAAAGGGCGCGCCCCTGGCCGGGGACGAGGCGCTGGCCGTGGCCCGGAAGCTGGAGGAGAGACTGAGGGAGTGACGTCACCGGCGCGCCGTTGTTCCCCGTGGACGCGGGGGTTCCGTCCCCGCCCGCTGAATACAGCAGGCGGGGACGATTGTCTTGCGGGGCCAGATACCCTGGAAGACGCCCACACTGCTCCCGACCCCGAGGACCGACGCCGCCGTGTTCGATACTCTCTCCGACCGCCTCAGCGCGACTTTCAAAAACCTCCGCGGCAAAGGCAGGCTGAGTGAGGCGGACATCGACGCCACGGCGCGCGAGATCCGCATCGCTCTCCTCGAAGCCGACGTGGCCCTGCCGGTCGTCCGCACGTTCATCAAGAACGTCAAGGAGCGTGCTCTCGGCGCCGACCTCAACAGGGCGCTGAACAACCCGGCCCAGCAGGTCGTGAAGATCGTCAACGAGGAACTCGTCACGATCCTCGGCGGCGAGACCCGCCGTCTCCGCTTCGCCAAGAACCCGCCGACCGTGATCATGCTCGCGGGTCTGCAGGGTGCCGGTAAGACCACCCTCGCGGGCAAGCTCGGCAAGTGGCTCAAGGACCAGGGGCACTCGCCGCTGCTCGTCGCCGCCGACCTCCAGCGCCCGAACGCCGTGAACCAGCTGAGCGTCGTCGCCGAGCGCGCCGGTGTTGCGGTCTACGCGCCCGAGCCGGGCAACGGGGTCGGGGACCCGGTCAAGGTCGCCAAGGACTCCATCGAGTTCGCGAAGTCCAAGGTCCACGACATCGTGATCGTGGACACCGCGGGCCGCCTCGGCATCGACCAGGAGTTGATGCAGCAGGCTGCGGACATCCGCGACGCGGTCTCGCCGGACGAGATCCTCTTCGTCGTCGACGCGATGATCGGCCAGGACGCGGTCAACACCGCCGAGTCCTTCCGCGACGGCGTCGGCTTCGACGGCGTGGTGCTCTCCAAGCTCGACGGCGACGCCCGCGGTGGTGCGGCCCTGTCGATCGCCTCGGTCACCGGCAAGCCGATCATGTTCGCGTCGAACGGCGAGAAGCTCGACGACTTCGACGCCTTCCACCCGGACCGGATGGCCTCCCGCATCCTCGACATGGGTGACCTGCTCACCCTGATCGAGCAGGCGGAGAAGACGTTCAGCCAAGAAGAGGCCGAGAAGATGGCCTCCAAGCTGGCGTCCAAGAAGGGCCAGGACTTCACCCTCGACGACTTCCTGTCCCAGATGGAACAGGTCAGGAAGATGGGCAGCATCAGCAAGCTGCTCGGCATGCTCCCCGGCATGGGCCAGATCAAGGACCAGATCAACAACCTGGACGAGCGGGACGTCGACCGTACGGCCGCGATCATCAAGTCGATGACCCCGGGCGAGCGCGCCGAGCCGACCATCATCAACGGCTCGCGCCGCGCCCGTATCGCCAAGGGCTCCGGTGTCGAGGTCAGCGCCGTGAAGGGCCTGGTCGAGCGGTTCTTCGAGGCCCGCAAGATGATGTCCCGCATGGCGCAGGGCGGCGGGATGCCCGGCATGCCGGGGATGCCGGGCATGGGCGGCGGCCCCGGCCGCACCAAGAAGCAGCCCAAGCAGGCCAAGGGCAAGCAGCGCTCAGGCAACCCGATGAAGCGCAAGCAGCAGGAGCTGGAAGAGGCCAAGCGCCGTGAGGCCGGCGCCGCTCCGGGCGGCAACGCGTTCGGACTGCCCGAGCAGGGCGGCCAGGACTTCGAGCTGCCGGACGAGTTCAAGAAGTTCATGGGCTGAGCTTGAGAAGGTTCGTGGGCTGACCGCCCGTCTTCTACGACGCCGAGGGCGCCCCTCTCCGGAAGGGCGCCCTCGGCGCGTGCTGGGCGCGTGCTGGGCGTGCCGACGCCTGGCCCGTGTCGTAACTTGCCGATATGACCAACCCCGCGCCGCCGCGCAAGTCTCCCGACCAGCCCTGGCGTACCGAGGGCACCCCCGACGAGCCCCCGAAGCCGTCGCCGGGCGGGAAGAAGATGCGCGGTGGCTGGTGGAGCCTGATCCTCACCGCGCTGGTCGTGTACCTGGTCGCGAACCTCATCCTGTCGTTCTTCAACGAGGGCGACGAACCGACCATCTCCTACACGGAGTTCAGCAAGCAGGTCGACGCGGGCAACGTCACCAAGATCTACGCCAAGGGCAACGCGATTCAGGGCCAGCTCAAGAAGGAGCAGAAGAACCCGGACGGCGACGGCAAGTACACCAAGTTCGACACCGAGCGGCCGACCTTCGCGGACGACCAGCTCTGGGAGGACCTGACCAAGCACGACGTCACCGTCACGGCGGAACCCGTCGTCCAGCACCGCAGTTTTCTGGCCAATCTGCTGATCTCGCTGGCCCCGATGCTGCTTCTGGTCGTCCTGTGGCTCTTCATCGCGCGGCGGATGAGCTCGGGGCTCGGCGGCGCGGGCGGCATGCTCGGCCGCAAGGCCCCGCCGAAACCGGTCGAGCTGGAGCCGGGCAAGCAGCGCACGACCTTCGAGGACGTGGCAGGCATCGACGAGGTCGAGGGCGAGCTGAACGACGTCGTCGACTTCCTCAAGAACCCGGACGAGTACCGCAAGATGGGCGCCAAGATGCCCCGGGGTGTGCTGCTCTCGGGCCCGCCCGGCACCGGAAAGACGCTGCTCGCGCGGGCGGTCGCGGGGGAGGCCGGGGTGCCGTTCTTCTCGGCGTCGGCCTCCGAGTTCATCGAGATGATCGTCGGTGTCGGTGCCTCCCGCGTGCGTGAACTCTTCGCGGAGGCCCGCAAGGTGGCCCCCTCGATCATCTTCATCGACGAGATCGACACCATCGGCCGGGCCCGCGGCGGCGGCAGCGGCATGGGCGGTCACGACGAGCGCGAGCAGACCCTGAACCAGATCCTCACCGAGATGGACGGCTTCTCCGGCTCCGAGGGCGTCATCGTGATCGCGGCGACCAACCGCGCCGACGTCCTCGACCCGGCACTGACCCGCCCCGGCCGCTTCGACCGGGTGGTCGTGGTCTCGCCGCCCGACCGGGGTGGCCGCGAGGCGATCCTGGAGATCCACACCCGCCAGATCCCGCTCGCGAAGGACGTGAACCTCGCCCAGGTCGCCCGCACCACCCCGGGCATGACCGGCGCCGAACTCGCCAACCTCGCCAACGAGGCCGCCCTCCTCGCCGTCAAGCGCAAGCAGGACCAGGTCACCCAGTCCGACCTCTCCGAAGCCCTGGAGAAGGTCCAACTGGGCGCCGAACGCCCGCTGGTGATGCCCGAGGAGGAGCGCCGCCGCACCGCCTACCACGAGAGCGGCCACGCCCTCCTCGGCATGCTCCAGCCCGGCGCCGACCCGGTCCGCAAGATCACCATCGTCCCGCGAGGGAGGGCCCTCGGGGTCACCCTCTCGACGCCGGACGCGGACAAGTACGCGTACACCGAGGAGTACCTGCGCGGCCGCATCATCGGCGCCCTCGGCGGCATGGCCGCGGAACAGGTCGTCTACGGCGTGATCACCACCGGCGCCGAGAACGACCTCGAACAGGTCACCAACATCGCGCGCGGGATGGTCGCCCGCTGGGGCATGAGCGAGCGCGTCGGCCGCCTCTCCGCCCTCCCGAACGACGCCCAGCAGGCCTACGGCCTCGCCGCCGCGCCGCAGACCCTGGACGTGATCGACGACGAGATGCGCCGCATCGTCGACGAGTGCTACGACGAGGCCATCCGCAAACTCGGCGACCACCGCGACCAGTTGGACGCGCTCGCGGCGGCCCTCCTGGAGAACGAGACCCTGGAGGAGACGGACGCGTACCGCATCGCGGGCGTCACGCGCCTCTTCAAGGAAGAGCCGTAGTCGTCCTCAGGTCGTACGCGCGATGAGTCGTCCTCAGGTCGTACGCGCGATCAGATACCGGAAGACGTTCGGCATCCACACCGTCCCGTCCTGCCGTCGATACGGATGCAACGCCTCCGCCAACTCCTTGTCCACCTGCGCCTGATCAGTTGCGACGATCGCCGCGTCGAAGAGCCCCGTCGACAGCAGCCCCCGTACGGCACTCTCGACATCGGCGTACCCGAAGGGGCAGGCCACCCGGCCCGAGCCGTCCGGCCTGAGGCCCGCGCGGTGGGCGACCTCCTCCAGGTCGTCGCGCAGCACCGGGCGCGGGCTGCCCGTGCCGCGCAGCGGGTCCGCCAGCCTGGTGGCCACCCGCAGCACGGACGCGGTCGCGCAGCGCTCCGGCGGACCCCAGCCCGCCAGCACCACGGGCGTCCCGCGCGCGGCGAGCGGGGTCGCGGCGTCGAGCATGTCGACGAGCCCCTCCGAGTCGCCCGCGAGACACCCGATGGGCTCGAACGCGGTCACCAGGGTGTACGCGGGCGTCTCCGCGCCGGCCGCGTCCCTGGGGGAGCCGTAGACGAGTCGGGTGGCCCCACGCGCGCGTGGGGACCAGGCGGACGGCAGCAGCCGTTCCCGGGCGAGGGCCAGGCGTTCGGGGGAGAAGCGCTCGACACCGGTGACCGTCGCGCCTCTGGAGGCCGCCATCAGCAGGGCGAGCCCGGAGCCGCAGCCGAGGCCGAGCAGCCGGGTGCCGGGTCCCACTTCCAGTCGCTCGTAGACCGCTTCGTGGAGCGGCACCAGCATCCGCTCCTGGATCTCGGACCAGTCACGCGCGCGTGCACCCAGGTCCACCCGGGGCGCCGGCCCCGCATGAGGCAGGTACTGCCGCACGAGCGTAGGTGTCATGGAAAGCGCCCCAATCCGCCGAGAGATGTGGCCGTGCCCGTTTCCGAGGCCCCCGTGATGTGCGCCCGCACTTCCCCCGTATGCCAGCAAACTCCGCACGCGCTACCGCGTCCAGGGGTTGTGGGGCCCGGCTTGTGGCTTCCCTGTGCGAGTGGCGAGAATTCACATGACGGCAACGTGGGCCCGTACCATCACGCCATGGCCAAGGCACCCGTACTCACGCCGCGGGCGGACGATTTCCCCCGCTGGTACCAGGATCTGATCAGCAAGGCCGAACTGGCCGACAACGGTCCGGTGCGCGGCTCCATGGTCATCCGACCGTACGGGTACGGGATCTGGGAGCGGATGCAGGCCGAGATGGACGCCCGCATCAAGGAGACGGGCACCGAGAACGCGTACTTCCCGTTGCTGATCCCGCAGTCCTACCTCGCTCGCGAGGCCGACCATGTCGAGGGCTTCGCGCCCGAGTTGGCCGTGGTCACGCACGGCGGCGGCAAGGAGCTGGAGGAGCCCGCGGTCGTCCGGCCCACCTCCGAGATGATCATCAACGAGTACTTCTCGAAGTGGGTGCAGAGCTACCGGGACCTGCCCCTGCTGATCAACCAGTGGGCGAACGTGGTCCGTTGGGAGCTGCGGCCCCGGCTCTTCCTGCGCACGAGCGAGTTCCTCTGGCAGGAGGGCCACACGGCGCACGCGACCTACGAGGAGGCGCGTGACTTCGCCGCGCACATCCACCGCCAGGTGTACGAGGACTTCATGGTCAACGTCCTCGCGATGGACGTCGTACCGGGCCGCAAGACGGTCAAGGAGCGGTTCGCGGGCGCGATCAACACCCTCACCCTGGAAGGGATGATGGGCGACGGCAAGGCGCTGCAGATGGCGACCAGTCACGAGCTGGGCCAGAACTTCGCCAAGGCCTTCAACACGCAGTACCTGTCCAAGGAAGGCAAGCAGGAGCTGGTCTGGCAGACCTCCTGGGGCTCCACCACGCGCATGATCGGTGCCCTGGTGATGATGCACGGCGACGACGACGGACTCCGGGTGCCGCCGCGGCTCGCCCACATCCAGGTCGTCGTCCTCGCGATCAAGGGCGACGAGGCGGTTCTGGCCAAGGTCCGCGAGATCGGGGCCCGGCTGAAGGCGGCGGGCGTCCGCGTCCGTGTCGACGACCGCACGGACGTTCCCTTCGGGCGCCGGGCCGTCGACTGGGAGCTGAAGGGCGTGCCCGTACGGATCGAGGTCGGACCCCGTGACCTGGAGAACGGCACGGCGATGCTGGCCCGCCGCATCCCGGGCGGCAAGGAGCCGGTGGCGATCGACTCCCTCGTAGAGCTGCTTCCCGTAGTCCTGGAGGAGGATCAGGCGCTGCTGCTGAAGCAGTCCCGCGAGCGGCGCGAGTCCCGGACCTCCGAGGTGGCGACGATCGCGGAGGCCGTCGAGGCCGCGACCTCGGGCGGCTGGGCGCGCATCCCGTGGGCGACGCTCGGCGAGGAAGGCGAGGCCGAGCTGGCCGAGCACGCGGTGACCGTACGGTGTCTCGTCGCGGAGGACGGGTCGGTGCCGGACGACGACAAGGCGCCCGGTAACGTCGCGATCGTCGCGCGCGCCTACTGAAGCGGCGGGCTCCGGCGGGAGAGCGACCGAAACGCCCCTTGCGCAACGGCGGACATCAGCTCACCCGGCGCGCGGACACCGTCTACGCGCCGGGTCGTACGTGGGCCTACGCACCACCTTGTGCTGAGCTGTGAGGCTTCTCCGCAGATCAGCGCACCCGCCCTCCTCCGGACGCATCAGCGGCAACTGACGGGTACGTGCAAATTATTTGGGATGCCCCGGAATCGGAACACAGGGGCACTCCGGCTCGTTGTCATTACGTGAGCACGACACAGACACCACCTGTTCTCGCCGCAGAGCTGGCAGAGGCGTGGGCCGATATTCAGCGGTACCACCCCGAACTGCCCGATCTGGCCGCGCCCGAGTCCCTGATCGGAGAGTCGTCGTCCGCCTGCGGACACGAGCTCTCCTTCGAGCGACTGCTGCATGAGGCAGTCCATGGCATCGCCGCTTCGCGCGGCGTGCGTGACACGTCCCGTGCCGGCCGCTACCACAACCGCAGATTCCTGGCGATCGCCGAGGAGCTGGGCCTGGACCACCCCGACGAACCGCATCCCAGCAGCGGTTTCTCGCTGGTCCAGCTCAACCCCGAGGCGAAGCGGCGCTACCGGCCGACGATCGAGCGCCTCCAGCGCGCGCTCAAGGCCCACACCGTCGCCACCTCGGCGGACACCTCCCGTACCTTCCGCGGCCCGGCCGCCCGTCACGGCTCGTCCGGTGGCGGCGTCCGCGTCAAGGCGGTGTGCGACTGCGGTCGTAACGTACGGGTCGTCCCGTCGGTGCTGGCCCAGGCGCCGATCGTGTGCGGAGGCTGCGGCAAGCCCTTCCGCATCCCGGAGGTCGTGGGCGCGGCCTGAGGACGCGGCTGCTCGTGGCAGCCGCATCCCGCGGGTCGGGTTGCGCACACCCGCGCCGGTCACCTCCGGCGCCGGGTGTCGCTTCCGCATGGGCGGGGGCATGCGGGGGCATGCTCCCCGGTCGGGCGGACCGCCGGGGTGTGGCACAATGGCTAGCTGTACTCGACAGCCGCACAGGAACCCTCTCGCCTCCGGCTGACGCGTCCATCGGGCACTCGGGTACCGCAACCCCACGCGGCCGTCTCGCCGTGCCCAATCACGTCAAAACCAGGAGAACCCACTCCCGTGGCAGTCAAGATCAAGCTGAAGCGTCTGGGCAAGATCCGTTCGCCTCACTACCGCATCGTCGTCGCCGACTCCCGTACCCGCCGTGATGGCCGGGCCATCGAGGAGATCGGCCTGTACCACCCGGTGCAGAACCCCTCGCGCATCGAGGTCGACACCGACCGTGCGCAGTACTGGCTGAGTGTCGGCGCGCAGCCGACCGAGCCCGTGCTCGCCATCCTGAAGCTCACCGGCGACTGGCAGAAGTTCAAGGGCCTGCCGGCCCCGGCTCCGCTGCTCGTGGCCGCGCCGAAGGCCGCGCGTCCGGTGTTCGACGCCCTCGGTGGCGACGACGCGAGCAAGGGTGAGGCGATCACCCAGAAGAAGAAGGCTGAGAAGAAGGACGAGGCCGCGGCCGAGTCCGAGTCGACCGAGGCCTGAGCATGCTCGAGGAGGCTCTTGAGCACCTCGTGAAGGGCATCGTCGACAACCCTGACGATGTGCAGGTCGCCTCGCGCGACCTGCGTCGTGGGCGCGTGCTGGAGGTCCGGGTGCACCCCGACGACCTCGGCAAGGTGATCGGTCGCAACGGCCGTACCGCTCGCGCTCTGCGCACCGTCGTGGGCGCCATCGGCGGCCGAGGTGTCCGCGTCGACCTTGTCGACGTGGACCACGTCCGCTGACGTTTATCGCACACCGGCTCGGGCCGGGGAGGGCCTGCGGGCCGTCCCCGGCCCGTCGTCGTACTACAGGAGATCAAGCACAGTGCAGCTGGTAGTCGCTCGTATCGGCCGTGCCCACGGCATCAAGGGCGAGGTCACCGTCGAGGTACGCACCGACGAGCCGGAGCTCAGGCTCGCGCCCGGCGCCGTCCTGGCCACCGAACCCGCCTCCACCGGCCCCCTGACCATCGAGGTGGGCCGCGTCCACAGCGGCCGCCTCATCCTCCGCTTCGAGGGCGTCAGCGACCGCACCGGCGCCGAGGCCCTGCGCAACACCCTCCTGATCGCCGAGATCGATCCCGAGGAGCTGCCCGAGGAGGAGGACGAGTACTACGACCACCAGCTGATGGACCTCGACGTCGTCACCAAGGACGGCGAGGAGGTCGGCCGGATCACCGAGATCTCGCACCTGCCCTCCCAGGACCTCTTCATCGTGGAGCGGCCCGACGGCAGCGAGGTGATGATCCCGTTCGTCGAGTCGATCGTCGTCGAGATCGACCTGGAGGAGCAGCGCGCGGTCATCGACCCGCCGCCCGGGCTGATCGACGACCGGGCCGAGGTCGTGTCCTCCAAAGAAGACCCTTCAGAGGAAGCTTCTTCCGAGGACGCCGACGCATGAGGCTCGACGTCGTCACGATCTTCCCCGAGTACCTCGAACCGCTGAACGTCTCCCTCGTCGGCAAGGCACGCGCGCGTGGACAGCTGAATGTGCACGTGCATGATCTGCGCTCCTGGACGTACGACCGCCACAACACGGTCGACGACACCCCCTACGGCGGCGGCCCCGGCATGGTCATGAAGACCGAGCCCTGGGGCGACGCCCTGGACTCCGTCCTGGCCGACGGCTACGAGACGGGCTCCGGTGCGCCCGCGCTCATCGTGCCCACGCCCAGCGGCCGGCCCTTCACCCAGGAACTCGCCGTAGAACTCTCCGAGCGGCCCTGGCTGGTCTTCACGCCCGCCCGCTACGAAGGCATCGACCGGCGGGTGATCGACGAGTACGCGACGCGGATGCCCGTCTACGAGGTGTCCATCGGCGACTACGTGCTCGCCGGCGGTGAGGCGGCCGTCCTGGTCGTCACGGAGGCCGTGGCACGGCTGCTGCCGGGTGTCCTGGGCAACGCCGAGTCCCACCGCGACGACTCCTTCGCGCCCGGCGCCATGGCCAACCTCCTGGAGGGGCCGATCTTCACCAAGCCGCCCCAGTGGCGCGGCCAGGGGATCCCGGACGTGCTGCTCAGCGGCCACCACGGCAAGATCGCCCGCTGGCGGCGCGACGAGGCGCTCAAGCGCACGTCCGCCCACCGGCCGGATCTGATCGAGCGCTGCGAGCCCAAGACCTTCGACAAGAAGGACCGCGAGATGCTCTCCATCCTGGGCTGGTCACCGGACCCGGCGGGGGAGCCGTACGGCCGATTTTGGCGCAGGCCGGACGGCGTGGAAGAATAGGTCGCTGTTGTGCGTCGTCCGGCGTGCGCCCCTGCCACAGGGGGACATGACGCCCGCCCCGACACGGACAGCATCCTTCCCTTCACCCAACTCCCGTCGGTGACCTGTGGCATCGATGAAGAAAGCAGACGAAATGTCCCACCTGCTCGACATCGTCGACGGCGCCTCGCTGCGCACCGACATCCCGGCCTTCCGCCCGGGTGACACCGTCAACGTCCACGTCCGCGTCATCGAGGGCAACCGCTCCCGTGTGCAGCAGTTCAAGGGCGTAGTCATCCGTCGCCAGGGCGCCGGTGTCCGTGAGACCTTCACGGTCCGCAAGGTCTCGTTCTCCGTCGGCGTCGAGCGCACCTTCCCGGTGCACACCCCGATCGTCGAGAAGATCGAGCTCGTGACCCGCGGTGACGTCCGTCGCGCGAAGCTGTACTACCTCCGTGACCTGCGCGGCAAGGCCGCGAAGATCAAGGAGAAGCGCGACAACTGAGCTTGATACGGGGTTCATATCGGGGCCGGATAACATCTGGCTCCGATGGACACCGAAGCACAGCACACGGAGCGCGACCGCTCCTCCCGCCCTTCCGACTCCGAGGACACCTCGGACACCGGAGGGCCGGAGGACCGGTCGCGTTTCGCGTTGGTGTCGCGGGTCGCCGAGTGGCTGCCCGGTGGCCGGATCACCCTGACTGCCCTGGTCTGTCTGGTGTTTCTGCTGCTGCTCAACACCTTCTTGCTCCAGCCTTTCCAAATTCCCAGCGGATCCATGGAATCCGGATTGAGGATCGGCGACCGCGTTCTCGTAAATAAGTTGGCGTACCGTTTCGGTGCTCATCCGCAGCGCGGCGACATCGTCGTGTTCGACGGAACCGGCTATTTCGGGGACGCCGACTACATCAAGCGCGTTGTGGGTGTGGGGGGAGACCACGTGCTCTGCTGCGACGAGAAGGGGAGGCTTGAGGTGAACGGGCGGCCGGTCGACGAGACGGCGTTCCTGTACCCCGGGGACGCTCCGTCCACCGTGGCTTTCGACGTGGTCGTGCCCGACGGCACGCTGTTCGTCCTCGGTGACCACCGCGGCGACTCAAGTGACTCCCGGGACCACCTGGGCGACCCGGGCGGAGGCATGATTCCTGTTGGTGACGTCATCGGGCGAGCCGACTGGATCGTCTGGCCCGCCGGGCACTGGACCCACCTCGTCCGACCCGGCGCCTACGCGCGCGTACCCGCCGGGGACGGCGCCCATGGGTAACCGCGGCAGGCCGCGGGGCGCGACGCCGCCGGGCGGCTCCTTCGGGAACGAGAACCTGCTGCCGACCGGCTTCCGGCGCGCGGGCGCGGGCGCCCCTGCCCCGGCCGGGGGCGCTGGCCGCAGCCGGGCCGAGCGGCGCAAGCTCCAGCGCAAGGTCAAGCGGCGCCGACGGCGCTCCGCGGTCCGGGAGATACCCCTCCTGGTCGGTGTCGCGGTCCTCATAGCCCTCGTCCTGAAGACCTTCCTCCTCCAGGCGTTCGTGATCCCGTCGGGCTCCATGGAACAGACGATCCGCATCGGCGACCGCGTCCTGGTCGACAAGTTCACCCCGTGGTTCGGCTCCGAGCCCAAGCGCGGCGACGTCGTCGTCTTCCACGACCCGGGCGGCTGGCTGGGGGACGAGGAGACCACCAAGAAGAACGACCCCGTCGTCGTCAAGCAGGTCAAGGAAGGCCTCCAGTTCATCGGCCTGCTGCCGTCCGACAACGAGAAGGACCTCATCAAGCGGGTCATCGGCGTCGGCGGCGACCACGTCAAGTGCTGTGACGCGCAAGGGCGGGTGACCGTCAACGGCGTCCCCCTGACCGAGGCCGACTACCTGTATCCCGGGAACGCACCGTCCGAAACGGCGTTCGACATCACCGTCCCCAAGGGGCGGTTGTGGGTGATGGGCGACCACCGGGGCAACTCGGCGGACTCCCGCGCACACCAGAACACCAGCTACGGAGGCACGGTCGCGCTCAGTTCGGTGGTGGGGCGGGCGAAGGTGATCGCCTGGCCGATGGGCCACTGGACCAGCCTGAACGAACCTAAAACCTTCGCATCGGTTTCCAACTCCGTGTCGGGGACGACCGCCGGTCCCGAACTGTCGCATAGGGTTGCCCCGGTCGATCCGAACGGATCGGTCCAACTCCCGAGCCCTGCGGAACTCCCGCTCGTTATGGGAGTGGTGGGCCTGCGCCGAGGATGGGGCAGGCGGCGGCACAGAGTAAGGAGTTGGCGTGGGGGATGTGGCGGTTGGCGCACGGTCCGGACACGACGGCGAGGAGCACCACGGACGTCCCGTGGAAGCACCCGACCCGGTCGCGGACAGCGCCGTGACCTCCGGGAGTGACTCCGGAGCCGACGAGGACGGTACGGCGCCGGGCGACGCGACCCGCACCGAGGAGCAGGGGCCGGGCGACCCGACCCCGCAGCCGAGGAAGCCGCGCTCCTTCTGGAAGGAGCTGCCGATCCTGGTCGTCATCGCGCTCGTCCTCGCGCTGCTGATCAAGACGTTCCTGGTGCAGGCGTTCTCGATCCCCTCGGACTCGATGCAGAACACCCTCCAGCAGGGTGACCGCGTCCTGGTCGACAAGCTCACCCCGTGGTTCGGCTCCGAGCCCGAGCGCGGTGAGGTCGTCGTCTTCCACGACCCGGACGACTGGCTGGCGGGCGAGCCGGCGGCGAACCCCAACGCCCTGCAGAAGGTGCTCAGCTGGATCGGTCTGATGCCGTCCGCGCAGGAGAAGGACCTCATCAAGCGGGTCATCGGCGTCGGCGGCGACACCATCTCCTGCAGTGGCACCGGCCCGCTGACGGTCAACGGCAAGGCACTGAACGAGCCGTACGTCTACCCCGGCAACACCCCGTGCACCAACGACGACCAGGGCGGCCAGTTCACCGTCAAGGTCCCCAAGGGCGACATCTGGGTGATGGGCGACCACCGGCAGAACTCGCGGGACTCGCGCTACAACCAGTCCGACAAGCACCACGGCATGGTCCCGGTGAAGGACGTCGTCGGCCGCGCGATCGTCAAGGCCTGGCCCATCAACCGCTGGGACACGCTGCCGATCCCGGACACCTTCGACCAGGCGGGCATCAACACCCGGGCCTCCGCCTCCCGTCTGCTGACGGCCGCTCCGCAGAGTCTCGCGCTCGTCGGTGTCCTGCCGTTGGTCCTGTGGCGTCGCAAGCGGTCGGGCAAGGACGAGTAAAGGCCTTGTAGAGCTTGTGACCTCGGTCCCGGAGGAAGGGCTGACCACCCTCGGTACCGCCGGGTAGGGTGCGGACCCATGGGTGGCGAGAGCGCAACACGTACGGCCCCGCGTACCGGCGGTGGCACAGGCAAGGGCCCGGTGGGCAGCCGGACCGGACAGCGGTTGTCCGGACTGGCCGTCGCGCTGGGCCTTGTGCTGTTCCTCGGAGGCTTCGGCTGGGGAGCGGTGGTCTACCGGCCGTACACGGTGCCGACCAGTTCGATGACGCCGACGATCGACGCGGGCGACCGGGTGCTGGCCCAGCGGGTCGACGGCGACGAGGTGCGCCGCGGTGACGTCGTGGTCTTCACGGACAAGACCTGGGTGACGAACGCACCCGTGGTCAAGCGGGTGGTCGCCGTCGGCGGGGACACCGTCTCCTGCTGCACGAACGGCAAGCTGGTCGTCAACGGCAAGCAGATCGCCGAGGGTTACCTCAAGGGCGGCGCGGCCGAGGACAAGACGATCCCCACGGTGAAGGTCCCCAAGGGCCGCCTGTTCCTCCTCGGTGACGAACGCCAGGGCTCCCTGGACTCCAGCGCCCACCTCACGGACGTCGCCGACGGCACCGTCGCGAGCAGCGCCGTGAGCGCCCGCGTGGACGCCGTCGTCTGGCCCATGAAGGGCATGCTGGAGCGCCCCACCGGCTTCGAGCCGCTCGGCAGCCTCTCGCATCCCGGCCCGCTGGGCATGATCCTCGCCATGATCGTCGCGGGCGCGGTCCTCGTCCTCGGCGGCGGTGCCTACGGCCCGATCGCCAAGCTGGCGGCCGGCCGCCGCGCCCGCACCCGGACGGAGCCCGCCGGTGCCCGCTGAGGCCACCGAGGAGGGCGCGTACGGCGACTCGTACGAGGGCGGTCTGCGCAAGGTCGCCCGGGTCGTCCTGCTCGACCCGGAGGACCGCATCCTGCTGCTCCACGGCCACGAGCCGGACGATCCGGCCGACGACTGGTGGTTCACCCCCGGCGGCGGCCTGGAGGGCGACGAGACCCATGAGGAGGCGGCCCTACGGGAACTCGCCGAGGAGACCGGCATCACCCAGGTCGAACTCGGCCCGGTGCTGTGGACGCGGACGTGTTCCTTCCCGTTCGCGGGCCGCCGCTGGGACCAGGACGAGTGGTACTACCTGGCCAGGACGTCCGCCACGGCCGAGGGCGTGCCCGGCGCCACGGCCCTCACCGAGCTGGAGCGCCGCAGCGTCTCCGGAGCGCGTTGGTGGACGTGCCGGGAACTGGACCGGGCGCATGAGACGGTGTATCCGACCAGACTCGCCGAGCTGCTCCGCAGGCTGCTCGACGAAGGTCCCCCGGCCGGGCCCGTGACCCTTGACACCGAAATCGTCTAGGGGCTTACGGGACTGGCGCACAATGGTGGGATCGCACGGGTGAAGGGGAACATGCCATGAGCGCCGAGGACCTCGAAAAGTACGAGACCGAGATGGAGCTGAAGCTCTACCGGGAGTACCGAGATGTCGTCGGTCTGTTCAAATATGTGATCGAGACCGAACGGCGCTTCTACCTCACCAACGACTACGAGATGCAGGTGCACTCGGTCCAGGGTGAGGTGTTCTTCGAGGTGTCCATGGCGGATGCCTGGGTGTGGGACATGTATCGACCGGCTCGCTTCGTCAAGCAGGTCCGCGTGCTCACGTTCAAGGACGTGAACATCGAGGAGCTGAACAAGAGCGACCTGGAGCTGCCGGGCGGCTGACGGCGGATGCCCGCGGGGTGGATTTCACCCGTGTGGGTGACGGAGTTCTACACAATCACCGAACGGTCCACCAAGATCCACTTGGTGGACCGTTCCGCGTGACGGTTGGTGCCGGAGGTGGTGCCGACATGAACGCACGCAGTGCACTCGGCGAGTACGGCGAGACGCTGGCCGCACGACGGCTGGTCGCCGTAGGCATGACGGTCCTGGAGCGCAACTGGCGCTGTGGCAGGACCGGTGAGATCGACATCGTGGCGCGGGACGGGGACACCCTCGTCGTCTGCGAGGTCAAGACACGGCGGGCCGGTGCCTTCGAGCACCCGATGGCCGCCGTCACACCCGGGAAGGCGGAGCGCCTGCGCGGCCTCGCCGAGCGGTGGATCCACGCGCACGGCGGAGCCCCGCCGGGAGGGGTCCGCATCGACCTGGTGGGAGTCGTCCTGCCCCGGCGCGGCAGGGCCGTTGTAGAGCACGCTCGGGGGGTGGCCTGAGATGGGGTTCGCTCGAACGTGTTCGGTGGCGCTGGTGGGCGTCGAAGGTGTGGTGGTCGAGGTCCAGGCCGACCTCGAACCGGGCGTCGCCGCGTTCACGCTGGTGGGGCTGCCCGACAAGAGCCTGACGGAGAGCAAGGACCGGGTGCGGGCCGCGGTCGTCAACTCGGGAGCGCCCTGGCCGCAGAAGAAACTGACCGTCGGGCTCAGCCCGGCGTCGGTGCCGAAGAGCGGCAGCGGGTTCGACCTCGCCGTGGCGGCGGCCGTCCTCGGTGCGGCCGAGCGGATCGATCCGCGCGTGCTCGCCGACATCGTGATGATCGGCGAACTCGGCCTGGACGGACGGGTCCGGCCGGTCCGGGGCATCCTGCCCGCCGTGCTGGCCGCCGCGGACTCCGGATACGAGCAGGTCGTGGTCCCGGAATGCGCCGCCGCCGAGGCGTCCCTCGTGCCCGGGGTGTCCGTGCTGGGCGTCCGCACCCTGCGGCAGCTGATCGCCGTACTCGCGGACGAACCGGTACCCGACGAGGATCCGGACGAACTGGGGCGCCCGGACCCGCTGCTCGCCGGGCTGCGCATGCCCGGCACGGGAGCTGCCACCGGGATGCACAGCGTGGGCGCGTCCCAGCACGACCCGGGGCACGATCTCTCCGATGTCGTCGGCCAGTTCTCGGCGCGGACGGCGGTGGAGGTCTCGGCGGCCGGCGGCCATCACCTGTTCCTCGAAGGTCCGCCGGGTGCCGGGAAGACGATGCTCGCGGAGCGGCTGCCCGCCGTCCTGCCCCGGCTCAGCCGGCAGGAGTCCCTGGAAGTCACGGCGGTGCACTCGGTGGCGGGTCTGCTGCCCCCGGGCAAACCCCTGATCGACGTCGCTCCCTACTGCGCCCCGCACCACTCGGCCACGATGCAGGCCCTCGTCGGGGGCGGACAGGGGATCGCACGGCCGGGTGCCGTGTCGCTGTCCCATCGAGGCGTCCTGTTCCTTGACGAGACACCCGAGTTCAGCGGCCAGGCCCTGGATGCGCTACGGCAGCCGCTGGAGGCCGGGCATGTGGTGATCGCGCGCAGTGCGGGCGTCGTGCGGTTCCCGGCGAGGTTTCTGATGGTGCTGGCGGCCAACCCATGTCCGTGCGGTCGTTTCTCGCAGATCGACGACCTGTGCGAGTGCGCGCCGATGTCGATCCGGCGGTACCAGGCCAGGCTCTCCGGGCCGCTGCTCGACCGGGTGGACCTGCGGGTGGAGGTCGATCGCGTCACGCGCGACCAGCTCACCGGGCGCGGTTCGCGGGGCGAGTCCACGGCGACGGTCGCGGACCGGGTGCGGGCGGCCAGGGAGCGGGCGGCGGCGCGGCTCGCGGACACGCCGTGGCGCACCAACAGCGAGGTGCCCGGCCGTGAACTGCGCAGCCGTTGGCACGCCGAGCGCGGGGCGATGGACGAGGCCGAGCGCAGCCTGGAGCGCGGTGCGCTCACCGCGCGCGGACTCGACCGGGTACTGCGCGTGGCCTGGACGGTCGCGGACCTCGTCGGCCACGACCGACCCGGCGCGACCGATGTCGCCCTCGCGCTCCAACTGCGCACGGGGGTACCGCGAGGCGTGCCGATGGCCATCGGGGCGCTGACATGACCCGGGGCGATGACATGGGCGGGGTAAATGACACGGGCGGGGTCAATGACCTGACGGGGGGCGATGGTTGGGCCGGGAGTCATGATCTGGCTGGGGCTGGGGCTGGGGCTGGGGCTGGGGCTGGGGCTGGGACTGATGGCGCTGGCGGGGCCGGTGACCGGGCCCGGATCGATGGTGCGACCGGGGCCGACGACCGGATGGGGGCCGATGGCCGGGTCGGGAGTCCTGATCGGGCTGGGGCTGATGGCGCTGGCAGGGAGGATGACCGGGCGCGGATCGATGGCGCGACCGGGACCGGTGGATTCAGCGGGGCCGATGGCTGGATCGGGACCAGTGGCGCGACCGGGGTCGATGGCCGCGTCCGCGCCGATGGCCGGGTCGGGACCGGTGATGCGAGCGGGTTCGACGACATGACCTGGGCCGATGATCGGGTCGATACCGATGGCCGGGCCGGGGCCGACGATGCGACCGGGGTTGATGACCGGACCGGGACCCAAGGCGCGGGCGACGACCTGCTCGCCCGCGTCTTCCTGGCCCGGGTCGTCGAACCCGGTGACGAGGTCGGCGGCCGGTGGATCCGGGAGTTGGGGGCCGTGGAGGTCGCCCGGCGGCTGCGGAACGGAGGGCCGCAGCTCACCGGGGTGACCGACAAGCGGTGGGCCGGGTTGTGCGCACGGGCCGGACTGGTCGAGCCCGGGCGGGACTTGGCCGTCGCGCAGGATGCCGGCGTCCGGTTCGTGTGTCCCGGGGACGTCGAGTGGCCCGCTCAGCTCGACGATCTCGGGGACGCGCGGCCCATCGGACTGTGGGTGCGCGGGCATCCCAACCTGCGGGTGTTGGCACTCAAGTCGGTTGCCGTCGTCGGCGCCCGCGCCTGCACCGAGTACGGCGCGCACATGGCGGCCACCCTCGCCGCAGGGCTGGCCGAACGCGGCTGGGTGGTCGTGTCCGGGGGCGCCTACGGAGTCGACGGTGCCGCTCATCGCGGCGCCCTCGGCGCTACCGGCGTCACGGTCGCCGTGCTCGCGTGCGGTGTCGACCAGCCCTACCCGCGCGGGCACGCCGAGTTGATCCGCAGGATCGCCGAACAGGGGCTCGTGGTGGGCGAGTTGCCGCCCGGCGAGCATCCGACGCCGAGCAGGTTCATCCTCCGGAACCGGGTGATCGCCGCGCTCACGCGGGGCACCGTGGTGGTCGAGGCCGCGTACCGGAGCGGGTCGCTCGTCACGGCGCGGGCCGCGCAGCGTTTGGGGCGCCACACGATAGGGGTGCCCGGTCCGGCCACCAGCGCGCTGTCCGCCGGGGTGCACGAACTCCTGCGCGGGGACGCGGTGCTGGTCACCGACACGGCGGAAATCGTCGAACTGGTCGGCGGCATGGGCGAACTGGCCCCGGACCGACGCGGACCGGTGCTCCCGCGCGACCTGTTGGAGCCGGCCGCCCGGCGCATCCTCGCCGCACTGCCCGGCAACAGGGCCGCGCCGCCACGGGAGATCGCGCGCGGTGCGCAGACCACGGAGGACGACGCGGTCGCGAGACTGTACGAACTCCGAGCACTTGGTTACGTCGAACGACACGGCGACGGCTGGAAGTTGACACGCCAGGCGATGATCTCGGTCCGGCCCGATCGGGGGCGCCGCTGACCGAGTGTGTTCGGCCGTCCGGGGGAACCCCGACACCCTTGGGAATTCCCGCAGTTGGCGCATTCCGATGATCACGCAGAGCGATCGGAGTGACCCGTTCCGGCACCCCGTCGAACGCGTCCGTGCCCGGTCCGAGCCCCGCCCTTCGCACACCGCGACACTCCAGTCACGCTACGCTCACGGGGATTCCGGCACAGACCGGCATCTCCCCATCACTCCGACAGCTCACCCAGGCACCCCCACTTCACAGCAGAACGGCACAAGGCGACGAATGCCCCAGCACACCTCCGGGTCCGACCGGGCGGCGATCCCCCCAGCCGCCCGCGACGGTGGCAGCGTCCGGCCGCCCGCTCCCTCGACGCTCGACGAGCTGTGGCGGTCGTACAAGACGACGGGCGACGAGCGGCTGCGTGAGCAGCTGATCCTGCACTACTCGCCGCTCGTGAAGTACGTCGCGGGACGGGTGAGCGTCGGGCTGCCGCCCAATGTGGAACAGGCGGACTTCGTGTCGTCGGGGGTGTTCGGACTGATCGACGCGATCGAGAAGTTCGACATCGAGCGGGAGATCAAGTTCGAGACGTACGCGATCACCCGCATCCGGGGCGCGATGATCGACGAACTGCGCGCCCTGGACTGGATCCCGCGCTCGGTACGGCAGAAGGCGCGGAACGTCGAGCGGGCGTACGCCACGCTGGAGGCGCGGCTGAGGCGCACCCCCAGCGAGGGGGAGGTGGCCGCCGAGATGGGCATCGCGGTGGAGGAACTCCACGCCGTCTTCAGCCAGTTGTCGCTGGCGAACGTGGTCGCCCTGGAGGAGCTGCTGCACGCCGGCGGCGAGGGCGGTGACCGGCTGAGCCTGATGGACACCCTGGAGGACACCGCCGCCGACAACCCGGTGGAGGTGGCTGAGGGTCGGGAGCTGCGGCGGTTCCTGGCGCGGGCGATCAACACCTTGCCCGAGCGCGAGAAGACCGTCGTCACGCTGTACTACTACGAGGGCCTCACCCTCGCCGAGATCGGCAACGTGCTCGGGGTGACCGAGAGCCGGGTCAGTCAGATCCACACCAAGTCCGTGCTGCAACTGCGCGCCAAGCTGGCGAGTTTCGGCCGTTGAGCGAAAGCCGTCCGGCTTTCTCGACCTCGCAGAATCGTGCCTGCATTGCCCTGCATGGCCGGGGTCACTCCCGCCCGGGGTGCGCCGTCCGTAGAGTGGTTGACGTGCCAAGGATTCGAGCGGCCTCCGTGGCCGAGCACCGGTCGATGCAGCGAGCCGCCCTGCTGGACGCGGCTCGTTCCCTGCTGTCCGAGGGCGGGACGGAGGCGCTGACGTTCCCGGCCCTGGCCGAGCGGACGGGGCTCGCGCGGTCGTCCGTGTACGAGTACTTCCGCTCTCGGGCCGCGGTCGTCGAGGAGCTGTGCGAGGTCGACTTCCCCGTCTGGGCGGCGGATGTGTCGGCGGCGATGGAGCGGGCGGACTCGGCGGAGGGCAAGGTCGAGGCGTATGTGCGGCAGCAGCTCGCGTTGGTCGGGGACCGGCGGCACCGGGCTGTTGTCGCCATCTCCGCGAGTGAGTTGGACGCGGGGGCTCGGGAGAAGATTCGGGCCGCGCACGGGGGGTTGGTGGCGATGATCGTCTCCGCGCTCGGGGACATGGGGCATGCGGAGCCTCGGCTGGCGGCGATGTTGGTTCAGGGGGTTGTCGACGCGGCTGTGCGGCGGATTGAACTGGGGGCCGCCGAGGATCCCTCGGTGATTGTCGAGGCTGCGGTGAGTATGGCTCTGCGGGGGGTTCTGGGTTGAGTGTCGGCTGCGGGCCGGTGGGGGCTGGGCGCGCAGTTCCCCGCGCCCCGGAAAGAAGCGGGTCACAGGACCGGCAACAGGCGGGACGGGCCCCGGTTCAGCAGCCATGGGGGTAGCAACGCCAGCGGGTCCAAGTACGTCTCCCCTCTCAGGAGGCCCCAGTGCACGCACGTCGTCGCGCAGTGGGAGCCGGTGATCTCCACCGTCCCCACCACCTCGCCCGGCTCCACCTCCTCGCCCTTCTTCACGGACGCGGTCACCGGCTCGTACGTCGTGCGTAAGTCCGTGCCGGTCAGTTCGACCGCGACCACCCCTCTTCCCGCCACCCGGCCCGCGAAGGACACCCGGCCCGGTGCCACCGCTCGTACCTGGGCCCCGGCCGGGGTCTCCAGGTCCACCCCTCGGTGGCCCCGGCCGTAGACCGTCGCCGGGGGCTCCCAGCCTCGTAGGACCAAGGGGTGGGAGCCGACCGGCCAGGTACGCGCGATCGCCGGTACGGAAGGGATGGGGACCCCGGGTGCCGGGGGAGGGGTGTCGTTCGCTCGGGCCGTGCAGGTGAGCAGGGTCAAGAGGAGGGCCAGTAGTAAGGCGAGGCCAGTACGCACAGTTCGGTCATCTCGTCGCATCCGCATGGCACAAACCGTGCCGTACCCGGGCCGATCATGGCCGGGACCTGTGGACCGGCGTGGGGTTGTGGACAACGGCGTCACCCGGTGCCTTGCGGGTCCCGTACACTTCCTTTGGCGATCCGGGTCACCGGGTCGACTTCGCACGCCCCGGCATCTGGTCCTCCGTCGCAAGACGAAACCGATGTCAGCGCTTCTCGGTCCTCTGGGCACGCGCACGTGGGCGTCAGGCGCGAGTGCCGTCCGGTGCTCGCGGCACAACCGAGTAAATCAAGGAGAACGGCCATGGCCGTCGTCACGATGCGGGAGCTGCTGGAAAGCGGCGTCCACTTCGGTCACCAGACCCGTCGTTGGAACCCGAAGATGAAGCGCTTCATCTTCACGGAGCGCAACGGCATCTACATCATCGACCTGCTCCAGTCGCTGTCGTACATCGACCGCGCCTACGAGTTCGTCAAGGAGACCGTCGCCCACGGCGGCACGGTCATGTTCGTCGGCACGAAGAAGCAGGCGCAGGAGGCCATCGCCGAGCAGGCCACCCGCGTCGGCATGCCCTACGTCAACCAGCGCTGGCTGGGCGGCATGCTCACCAACTTCTCCACCGTCTACAAGCGTCTGCAGCGCCTCAAGGAGCTGGAGCAGATCGACTTCGAGGACGTCGCCGCGTCCGGTCTCACCAAGAAGGAGCTTCTCGTGCTCTCGCGCGAGAAGACCAAGCTGGAGAAGACCCTCGGTGGTATCCGCGAGATGTCCAAGGTTCCCAGCGCCGTCTGGATCGTGGACACCAAGAAGGAGCACATCGCGGTCGGTGAGGCCCGGAAGCTCAACATCCCGGTCGTCGCCATCCTCGACACGAACTGCGACCCCGACGAGGTCGACTACAAGATCCCGGGCAACGACGACGCGATCCGCTCCGTCACCCTGCTCACCCGCGTGATCGCCGACGCCGTCGCCGAGGGCCTCATCAGCCGCTCCGGTGTCGCCGCCGAGGCCAAGGGTGACAAGGCCGCCGGCGAGCCGCTCGCCGCGTGGGAGCGCGACCTGCTTGAGGGCGAGAAGAAGCCCGACGAGACTCCCGCCGCCGAGGCCGAGGTGCAGACCTCCGCCGAGACGGAGAAGGTCGCCGACGCCGAGCAGGCCGACGAGGTTCCCGCCGCTGAGGCGACTGAGGCCGCCGCCGAGGTCGAGGCTCCCGTCGCCGAGGCCGCTCCGGTCGCCGAGGTCGAGGCCGTTCCGGCCGCCGAGGCCGAGCAGGCCTGATCCTCCGGCCAACGGCCTGACCTTCCGGGCCAAAGGGCTGACTGAAGTGACGGCGGGTGGTGCGGACCGCGCCACCCGCCGTTCACTCACAGCCCCTAGATCTTCGTAGCCCGTAGATCTTTGGCGGAAGCCCGCTCACCACGCGGCCGCCGCCGACTTCGAGACTTCGAACTCCGAGAAGAGATTTTCAGATCATGGCGAACTACACCGCCGCCGACGTCAAGAAGCTCCGCGAGCTCACCGGCGCCGGCATGATGGACTGCAAGAAGGCGCTGGACGAGGCCGACGGCAACGTCGAGAAGGCCGTCGAGGCGCTCCGCATCAAGGGCCAGAAGGGCGTCGCCAAGCGCGAGGGCCGCTCCGCCGAGAACGGCGCCGTGGTCTCCGTCATCGCCGACGACAACACCTCCGGTGTCCTGGTCGAGCTGAAGTGCGAGACGGACTTCGTCGCCAAGGGCGAGAAGTTCCAGGCCGTCGCCAACCAGATCGCCCAGCACGTCGCCGCCACCTCCCCGGCCGACATCGAGGCGCTCCTCGCCTCCGAGATCGAGTCCGGCAAGACGGTCCAGGCGTTCGTCGACGAGGCCAACGCGAACCTGGGCGAGAAGATCGTCCTGGACCGCTTCGCCCAGTACGCCGACGGCTACGTCTCCGCGTACATGCACCGCACGATGCCCGACCTGCCCCCGCAGATCGGTGTCCTTGTCGAGCTGGACAAGCCGAACGCCGAGGTCGCCCGCGGTGTCGCCCAGCACATCGCCGCCTTCGCGCCGAAGTACCTGGCCAAGGACGACGTGCCGGCCGAGGTCGTCGAGTCCGAGCGCCGCATCGCCGAGGAGGTCACCCGCGCCGAGGGCAAGCCCGAGGCCGCGATCTCCAAGATCGTCGAGGGTCGCGTCAACGGCTTCTTCAAGGACGCGACGCTGCTCGGTCAGCCGTACGCGCTCGACCCCAAGAAGTCCGTCCAGAAGGTTCTGGACGAGGCGGGTGTCACCCTGAAGCGCTTCACGCGCATCAAGGTCGGCATCTGAGTCCGTACCGCGATCGACGCGCGACGCCCCGCGGAATCCCGCTAGGGTCGTCAGAAGTCGGCCCGGTACGCCGCCGCGCACGCGCGCGTGGCGGACGACAGCAGATCTGACGAGGAGGCCATTGCCGAGCATGGGATGCGACAGACACCCCACCGGCAGTGGCCTTCTTCGTATGTGCGACCACGTTGAAGAGGCGAGAACTCCATGACCACCAAGCCCCAGAAGAGCGACGACGGCAAGGTACGCGGCCGGTTCATGCTGAAGCTGTCCGGAGAGGCCTTCTCCGGAGGCGGCGGCCTGGGCGTGGACCCCGACGTGGTGCACAAGATCGCCCGTGAGATCGCGGCCGTCGTCCGGGACGGCGCGGAGGTCGCCGTCGTCATCGGCGGCGGCAACTTCTTCCGCGGCGCCGAACTCCAGCAGCGCGGCATGGACCGGGCCCGCTCCGACTACATGGGCATGCTCGGCACGGTGATGAACTGCCTCGCCCTCCAGGACTTCCTGGAGAAGGAGGGCATCGACAGCCGCGTCCAGACCGCCATCACCATGGGCCAGGTCGCCGAGCCGTACATCCCGCTGCGCGCCGTGCGCCACCTGGAGAAGGGCCGTGTGGTCATCTTCGGCGCCGGTATGGGCATGCCCTACTTCTCCACCGACACCACCGCCGCCCAGCGCGCCCTGGAGATCAACGCCGAGGCGCTGCTGATGGGCAAGAACGGCGTGGACGGGGTCTACGACTCCGACCCGAAGACGAACTCCGGAGCCGTCAAGTTCGACTCGCTCAGCTACGGCGAGGTCATCACCCAGGACCTCAAGGTCGCGGACATGACCGCCATCACGCTGTGCCGCGACAACAAGCTTCCGATCCTGGTCTTCGAGCTTCTGGCGGAGGGCAATATCGCCCGTGCCGTCAAGGGTGAGAAGATCGGCACGCTTGTGGGTGACCAAGGCAGCCAGGGCTGATGACCCTGACCGGGGGATGGACAATGTCCTGCCGGTCGGGAACCGTGCAGGAAGAAGACGCGACGCAGCCGGCCGCCGACGCCGACACAGCACAGCAGCCGGGCCTACTCAAGACACGCAGGAGCAAGTGGTGATCGAAGAGACCCTCCTCGAGGCCGAGGAGAAGATGGAGAAGGCCGTCGTGGTCGCCAAGGAGGACTTCGCCGCGATCCGCACCGGCCGTGCGCACCCGGCGATGTTCAACAAGATCGTGGCGGACTACTACGGAGCGCTGACGCCGATCAACCAGCTGGCTTCGTTCTCCGTGCCGGAGCCGCGCATGGCCGTGGTGACCCCGTTCGACAAGACCGCGATGCGGAACATCGAACAGGCGATCCGCGACTCGGACCTGGGCGTCAATCCCAGCAACGACGGCAACATCATCCGTGTGACGTTCCCCGAGCTGACCGAGGAGCGCCGCAAGGACTACATCAAGGTCGCCCGGGCCAAGGCCGAGGACTCCAAGGTGTCCATCCGCGCCGTCCGCCGCAAGGCCAAGGACGCCCTGGACAAGCTCGTCAAGGACAAGGAGTCCGGCGAGGACGAGGTCCGTCGTGCGGAGAAGGAGCTCGACGACACCACGGCGAAGTACGTCGCCCAGGTGGACGAACTCCTCAAGCACAAGGAAGCGGAGCTGCTAGAGGTCTGATGAACGACTCTTCCTGGGGGGCACCGCCACAAGCCGGGTACTGGGGGCCGTCCGACCAGGGGCCTGTCCAGGGGGCTGACCCGGCGGGTCCCACGTACGATGCGCCTGAGGCGCAGCAGACTCGCCCCATGCCCATCGTGCCCGACGAGCCCGCACACGGCGGACACCAGGATGACGACCGGGGGGCCGCTCGGCTGAGCGGCCCCTTGTTCCGCGACGAGACGCAGCAACCGCCGTACGACGTACGGCAGCCGCAGCCGTACGACCCGCGGACGCAGCCGACCCACATGCCGCCGGCGCAGCCCTACGGGGCGGTGCCGCAGAATCCGGAGCCCATGCCCGACGTCCCGCCACCGGCGCCCGCCCCGCAGAAGAAGAGCGCGGGCCGGGACCTGGGTGCGGCCATAGGGGTCGGCGTCGGGCTGGCCGTGGTGATCATCGCGTCCCTCTTCGTGGTGAAGGCCGCGTTCGTCGGAGTGATAGCGGTCGCCGTCGTGGTCGGCCTGTGGGAGCTCACCTCCCGGCTGCAGGAGCGCAAGGGCATCAAGGCGCCCCTCGTGCCCCTGGCGGTCGGCGGTGCCGCGATGGTCGTCGCCGGTTACGTCCGGGGTCCCGAGGGCGCCTGGGTCGCCATGGCGCTCACGGCGCTCGCCGTCCTCGTCTGGCGGATGACGGAGCCGCCCGAGGGCTACCTCAAGGACGTCACGGCGGGCGTCTTCGCGGCGTTCTACGTGCCGTTCCTGGCCACGTTCGTCGCCCTGATGCTCACCGCCGACGACGGCGCCTGGCGGGTCCTGACGTTCCTGCTGCTGACCGTGGTCAGCGACACCGGGGCGTACGCCATCGGCTGGCGCTTCGGCACGCACAAGCTCGCCCCGCGCATCAGCCCCGGAAAGACCCGCGAGGGCCTGTTCGGGGCGGTGTCCTTCGCGATGGTGGCGGGCGCGCTGTGCATGCAGTTCCTGATCGACGACGGCAGCTGGTGGCAGGGCCTGATCCTGGGCCTCGCGGTCGCGGCCAGCGCCACGCTGGGTGACCTCGGCGAGTCCATGATCAAGCGCGACCTGGGCATCAAGGACATGGGCACGCTGCTGCCGGGTCACGGCGGCATCATGGACCGCTTGGACTCGTTGCTGCCCACGGCTCCGGTGGTCTGGCTGCTGCTGGTGCTGTTCGTCGGATCCGGCTGAAGACTGGTCTGACCTGCGGTTTTGCGTACGAGGGGCTCGTTGTCCACAGGGCGGCGAGTCCCTCTTCGTATGTCTGCGACACTGGTAGGGCCATGCCTAAGCCCGGAGAACTCACATTCGTCGCCCCCCGCGGAGCCCAGAAGCCGCCGCGGCACCTTGCCGATCTCACGCCCGCCGAGCGCAAGGAAGTCGTCGCCGCGGTCGGGGAGAAGCCGTTTCGCGCCAAGCAGCTCTCGCAGCACTACTTCGCGCGCCTCGCGCACGACCCGGCGGAGTGGACCGACATCCCCGCCGGTTCGCGCGCCAAGCTGCAAGAAGCGCTGCTTCCTGAGCTGATGACCGTCGTACGGCATCTGTCGACCGACCAGGAGACCACCCGCAAGACGCTGTGGCGGCTGTTCGACGGGACGCTCGTCGAGTCGGTGCTGATGCGGTACCCGGACCGGGTCACCATGTGCATCAGCTCACAGGCGGGGTGCGGGATGAACTGCCCGTTCTGCGCGACCGGACAGGCCGGCCTGGACCGCAATCTGTCGACCGGTGAGATCGTGCACCAGATCGTCGACGGGATGCGGGCGTTGCGGGACGGGGAGATCCCCGGTGGTCCCGCGCGGCTGTCCAACATCGTCTTCATGGGCATGGGCGAGCCCCTCGCCAACTACAAGCGGGTCGTCCAGTCCATCCGTGCCCTCACCGACCCCGAGCCGGACGGCCTCGGCCTCTCGCAGCGTGGGATCACCGTCTCGACGGTCGGACTGGTCCCGGCGATCCACCGCTTCTCCGACGAGGGCTTCAAGTGCCGCCTCGCGATCTCGCTGCACGCCCCTGACGACGACCTGCGCGACACCCTGGTCCCCGTGAACACGCGGTGGAAGGTGCGCGAGGTCCTCGACGCGGGCTGGGAGTACGCGGCGAAGTCGGGGCGCCGGCTGTCCATCGAGTACGCGCTGATCCGCGACATCAACGACCAGGCGTGGCGCGGCGACCGGCTCGGCCGCCTCCTCAAGGGCAAGCCCGTGCACGTCAACCTGATCCCGCTGAACCCGACGCCGGGCTCGAAGTGGACGGCCTCCCGCCCCGAGGACGAGAAGGCGTTCGTCGAGGCCATCGCGGCCCACGGGGTGCCGGTCACCGTCCGGGACACCCGGGGCCAGGAGATCGACGGAGCGTGCGGCCAGCTCGCCGCGACCGAGCGGTAGGCTGACCGGCGTAGGTACATCTTCATATTCCGACAGGGGAGCGCCACAGCGCTGAGAGTGCGGGATTGTCCGCAGACCCTCTGAACCTCGCCCAGGTCATTCTGGGTAGGAAGTTCGGTCACCACTCTTGCTGTTGCGCCCTGCCCACGTCCTGTGGGCGGGGCCGCGTCTCTTCCTGGACACCCCAGGAGGAAAACAACCGTGCACCACACCAAGACGTTCGTGGCCGCGGCCGTCGGCCTCGGGCTGCTCACGCTCTCCGCGTGCGGCTCGTCCGACAGCGGCAGCGGCGGCGACTCCAAGACCGTCACCCTCGTCAGCCACGACTCCTGGGCCGTCTCGAAGAGCGTCCTCAAGGACTTCGAGAAGCAGTCCGGCTACACGGTCAAGGTCCTCAAGGACGGCGACGCCGGCCAGGCCGTCAACAAGGCGATCCTGACCAAGGACAACCCCCAGGGCGACGTCTTCTTCGGCGTCGACAACACCCTGCTCTCCCGCGCGCTCGACAACGGCCTCTTCCAGTCCTACGACGCGAAGGGCTCCGACCTCGTCAAGCCCGAGTACCGCGTCGACCAGACCAAGCACCGGGTCACCCCCATCGACACCGGCGACATCTGCGTCAACTACGACAAGGCCTACTTCAGCGAGCACAAGCTGACCCCGCCGACCTCCTTCGCGGACCTGGTCAAGCCCGAGTACAAGAACCTCCTCGTCACCGAGAACGCGGCCACCTCCTCGCCCGGTCTCGGCTTCCTGCTCGGCAGCGCGGCCCAGTTCGGCGACGACGGCTGGCAGGGCTACTGGAAGAAGCTCAAGGCCAACGGCGTCAAGGTGGTCGACGGCTGGGAGCAGGCCTACGACCAGGAGTTCTCCGGTTCCGCCGGCGGCAAGAAGGCGGGCGGCGACCGGCCCCTCGTCGTCTCGTACGCCTCCTCGCCGCCCGCCGAGGTCATCTACGCCGACCCGAAGCCGACCACCGCGCCCACCGGGGTGTCGTACGGCACCTGCTTCCGGCAGACCGAGTACGCGGGCCTGCTCAGCAACGCGAAGAACACCAACGGCGGCAAGGCGTTCCTCGACTTCCTGCTGACCAAGGAGTTCCAGCAGGACATGCCGCTCAACATGTTCGTCTACCCGGTGATCGAAGGCGCCCAGGTGCCGCAGGAGTTCGTGAAGTACGGCCGCCAGGCCTCGGACCCCGAGACCATGGCGCCCACGAAGATCGCCGCCGACCGGGACCAGTGGGTCAAGTCGTGGACCTCGCTCGTACTGAAGTAGCCCCACGGAGGACCCATCGGGGCAACGTGACGCGGCTCGGCCTCATGGCCCTGCCCGTCGCGTTCTTCGCGGTGTTCTTCGCCTACCCCGTCGCCGCGATCGTCGCGCGCGGCCTCAAGGTCGACGGCGCCTGGCAGTTGGGCCGTATCCGGGACGTGCTGGTCCAGTCAGACATCCGGCACGTCCTGTGGTTCACCACCTGGCAGGCGCTCGCGTCCACCGCGCTCACGCTGCTGATCGCGCTCCCCGGCGCGTACGTCTTCGCGCGCTTCGACTTCCCGGGTAGGCACGTCCTGCGGGCCGCCGTGACGGTCCCCTTCGTGCTGCCGACGGTCGTCGTCGGTACGGCCTTCCTCGCGCTCGTCGGCCGGGGCGGACTCCTGGACGACCTGTGGGGCGTACGGCTGGACACCACCGTGTGGGCCATCCTGCTCGCGCACGTCTTCTTCAACTACGCGGTCGTCGTACGGACGGTGGGCGGCCTCTGGGCACAGCTCGACCCGCGCCAGGAGGAGGCCGCGCGGATGCTCGGTGCCTCCCGGCTCCGGGCCTGGCGGAAGGTGACGCTGCCCGCGCTCGGGCCCGCCGTGGCCGCCGCCGCGCTGATGGTCTTCCTCTTCACCTTCACGTCCTTCGGCGTGGTCCAGATCCTCGGCGGCCCGACCTTCTCCACCCTCGAAGTCGAGATCTACCGCCAGACGTCCGAGGTCTTCGACCTGTCCACGGCGGCCGTGCTCACGATCGTCCAGTTCGTCGCGGTCGGCGCGATCCTCGCCGTCCACGCCTGGACCGTACGGCGACGGGAGAGCGCCCTGCGGCTCGTGGACCCGTCGGTGACCGCACGGCGCCCGCGGGGGGCCGGCCAGTGGACCCTGCTGGCCGGAGTCGTCGCGTCCATCGCCGTGCTGCTTCTGCTGCCGCTCGCCGTGCTGGTCCAACGGTCGCTGGACACACCGGACTTCGGCTACTACCGCGCGCTGACCCACGACGACGGCGGCACCTTCCTGGTCCCGCCGATCGCCGCGATCGGCAACTCGCTGGAGTACGCCGTCGCCGCCACCGCCATCGCCGTGGTGATCGGCGGTCTCGCCGCCGCGGCCCTCACCCGGCGCGACGCCGGGCGGCTGGTGCGGGGCTTCGACGCGCTGCTGATGCTGCCGCTGGGGGTGTCCGCGGTGACGGTCGGCTTCGGGTTCCTGATCTCGCTCGACAAACCCCCGGTGGATCTGCGGAGTTCATGGATCCTGGTGCCGCTCGCGCAGGCGCTGGTCGGCGTGCCCTTCGTCGTACGGACGATGCTGCCCGTGCTGCGCGCGGTGGACGGGCGGCTCCGGGAGGCGGCGGCCGTGCTCGGGGCGTCGCCGTGGCGGGTCTGGCGCGAGGTCGATCTGCCGCTCGTACGGCGGGCGTTGCTCATCGCCGCCGGGTTCGCGTTCGCGGTGTCGCTCGGCGAGTTCGGGGCGACCGTGTTCATCGCGCGGCCCGACAACCCCACGCTGCCGGTCGCGGTGGCCCGGCTGCTGTCCCGGCCCGGTGATCTCAACTACGGCCAGGCGATGGCCCTTTCGACGATTCTGATGGTGGTGTGCGCGGTGGCCCTGCTGGTCCTTGAGCGGCTGCGCACCGACCGGACGGGGGAGTTCTAGATGCCGCCGAACATGCTTCTGAGCCTTGAGGACGCGACCGTACGGTTCGGCGGGCGCCCGGTGCTGGACGCCGTCGACCTCGGGGTCGTCGAGCACGAGATCGTGTGTGTGCTCGGGCCCAGCGGCAGCGGCAAGTCCACGCTGCTGCGGGCGGTCGCCGGGCTCCAACCCCTGGACTCCGGGCGGGTGTTGCTCGACGGCCGGGACCAGTCGGGCGTGCCCGCGCACAAGCGGGGGGTGGGTCTGATGTTCCAGGACCATCAGCTGTTCCCGCAGCGGGACGTGGCCGGAAACGTGGCCTTCGGGCTGCGTATGCACGGGGCGTCCAGGCAACAACAGGACGCTCGGGTGCGTGAGTTGCTCGACCTCGTCGGGCTGCCGGGTGCCGCCCGCCGTGCCGTCGCCGGGCTGTCCGGCGGGGAGCAGCAACGGGTCGCGCTCGCCCGGGCGTTGGCGCCCCGGCCGCGTCTCCTCATGCTCGACGAACCGCTCGGCCAGCTCGACCGGTCACTGCGGGAGCGACTCGTCGTCGAACTCCGGGAACTCTTCGGCACGTTGGGCACGACCGTGCTCGCGGTCACGCACGACCAGGGCGAGGCGTTCGCGCTCGCCGACCGGGTCGTGGTGATGCGGGACGGGCGGATCGCCCAGTCCGGTACGCCGCTTGAGGTCTGGCAGCACCCCGCCGACGAGTTCGTGGCCCGCTTCCTGGGCTTCGACAACGTGGTCGAGGCCACGGTCGTAGGAGAAGCCGCCGACACCCCCTGGGGCAAGGTCCCGGTTCCCGAGGACGCCCCTCAGGGCACCCGCACACTCCTCGTACGCCCCGCGGGCGTACGCCTGTTGCCCGCCGACGAGGGCCTGCGCTGCACGGTCGCCGCCCGCACCTTCAAGGGCACCCACGTCGCCGTACAACTCCAGCCGGAGGACGCGCCGCGCCTGGAGGCGGCCTGTGCGCTGCGGGAGGCGCCGGAGGTCGGGGACACGGTCGGGGTGGAGTTCGACGCGGCCGAGACCGTCGTACTCGGCGGCTAGCGCGCGCGTGTGTGCCCGCCCCCACGCACCGGACATGCGTGTGGCCCGTCCCCACGAACCGGACGGGCCACAACAGTTAGCTATGCAGCGGCCGTTGGATCAGCTGCCGTTGTTCGCACCACGACGGCGCATACCGAAGTAGACGGCTCCGCCGCCCACGACGACGAGGGCGCCCGCGATGCCGGCGATCATGCCGGTGTTGGAGTTGGCACCGGTCTCGGCGAGGTTCGAGGAACCGGCCGCCGGGGACGGCGCGTTGTCGGTCGTCGTCGCGGGAGCGGTGCTGCTGCTCTCCGTGGCCGACGGGGTCGGGGTGTCGGACTCGGCCGGAGTCGTGGCGGACTCCGACGGGGCCGGAGAGGACTCGCTCGGGGTCGGGCTGGGCGAGTCCGTCGCGCAGGCCTTGGACGGGGTGGTCAGGCTCGGCGTGATGTCCTTGTCGACCTGCTTGCCCGCCTTGACGTGGATGCGGTACGTGGCGTTCGGCTGCCAGTCCTCGGAGAAGGACACGGTTTCGCCCTTGGCCGAGCCCTTGACGGTCTGGGCCTCGCCGATCTGCTTGGCGTCGGAACCGTTGTTCTCCAGGAACACCGTGATGGTCGCCTCGGCAGCGGAGGCGTCCTTGTCGGTGACGGTGATGACACCGTTGGAGCCGTCACACGTGGCTGTGGCGGAGAACTCGCTGATGTTGCAGGCGAGCGCGTTGCCCGCGAATCCGAGTGCGAGTGCGGCCGAGGCGGACGCGACACCGAGGATGCGTACGGAACGTCGAGATATGGACACGTTTGCCCTTCACGGGATGTGCAACTGCGGGGGGTTTAGGGGGAGATGGAGCGGCAATGAGGTGAGGCACCACTACCCCCAGGAGTCTCACTGGTCTATAAGTGCTGCGTAAGCAGTGTCAATGCATATGCGGTGTACAGCAGTTGCCTTTACCTGCACTTTAATCAACGAGACGTTTCAGTGCCTCCGGAGCCTCCTCGATCCGGTCAACGAGGGCGATACGGGCCTTCATTGGCCGTTCCCGGGCAAGTGCACACAGGAGCGGCCAGGTCGGCAGCCGCTCCGTCCAGTGCTCCCGGTCCACGAGCACCATCGGTGTGGGCTCGCCGCGCGACTCGTAGTAGTTGGGCGTCGCGTTGTCGAAGATCTCCTGTACGGTCCCGGCCGCGCCCGGCAGGAACACCACGCCCGCGTTCGAGCGGGCCAACAGGCCGTCCTCGCGGGTGGCGTTGGCGAAGTACTTGGCGATGTGCGAGGCGAAGGCGTTCGGCGGCTCATGGCCGTAGAACCACGTCGGGATGCCGATCGAGTGGTTGCCCTTCGGCCAGCGGGTGCGGACCTCGAAGGCGCCTCCCGCCCAGTCGGTGATCGAGGGGCTGAACGACGGTGATCCGGCGAGGAGTTCGCACGCCTCCTCCAGCATGGCGTCCTCGTACGGCGCCGCGTACGCGCCCAGGTTGGCCGCCTCCATCGCGCCGGGGCCGCCGCCGGTCGCCACCGTGAAGCCGGCGCGGCTCAGCTCACGGCCCAGGCGCGCGGCACCGCCGTAGGCCGCCGTCCCGCGTGCCATCGCGTGGCCGCCCATGACGCCCACCACCCGTGCGCCGCGCAGGAGTTCGTCGAGGGCGTCGGAGATGGAGTCGTCGTGGACGGCGCGCAGCATCGACGCGTATACGTCGCCGTCGGCCTTGGTCCGCTGGAACCACGCGTACGCGAGCGCGTCCGGGGTCTGCTCGTACCCCTGGTCGAGCGAGGCGAACAGTTCGTCCGGCGTGTAGAGACGGCCGCGGTAGGGGTCGAACGGGAGGTGCGGGACGGGCGGGAAGACCAGGGCGCCGTCGGCCCGGACCTTCGCCGCCGCCTCGTCGCGCATCGGGCAGCCGAGGAAGACGGCGCCGGCGGTGTCCGTGGTGAGCAACTCCCGCGTACGGTCCGTCAGATCGACGCCCTGGACGCGGTGTCCGGCGAGGGTGCCGCGGGACGAGACGGTCGCGTCGAAGTCCTCGACCGTCTCGATCTCGCGTTCGTCGTGGTGGGCCGCATGGGCCGGGCTCGTCTGCACCGGCCCATGCTAGGCACCGAGTCGCTCAGCCCTGGACGGCCGCCGGGTCCATCCACACGATCTCCCAGGAGTGGCTGTCGAGGTCCTCGAAGGAGCGGCCGTACATGAAGCCCTGGTCCTGGACGTCGTCGTTGGCGGTGCCGCCCGCCGCGACCGCCTTGTTGATCAGCTCGTCGACCTTCTCGCGGCTCTCGGCGCTCAGACACAGCAGCACCTCGCTGGTCTTGGCCGAGTCGGCGATCTCCTTCTTCGTGAAGTCGCTGTAGCGCTTCTTCTCCAGGAGCATCGCGATGATCGTCTCGCTGATCACGACGCAGGTGGTGTCGTCGGTGCTGAACTGCGGGTTGGTCGAGAAACCGAGCTCGGTGAAGAACTTCTTCGACGCGGCGGCGTCGTTCACGGCCAGGTTCACGAAGATCATCTGCTGGTACATGCTGGGGCCTCTCCCATCGGGCGTGCGTGCTATTCGGTGGGTAGACGGGCGGCCGACACAAAACTCATCGGTGGGCGAGCGGAAGGGCCGCGAGTTCGGCGATCACGACGGTCAGCGGCACGAACAGGGCGAGCAGCGCGCCCGCGCGCAGGGCGGCCGCGCTGCGCAGCACGGTGGCCGGGGCGCCGAGCCGTACCAGCGCGGCCGTGGTGTCGGCGCGGGACTGCCGGGCCTCGACGGCGGCGGTGAGCAGGGTCGCCACCGTGCAGCCGGTCACCAGGAGCGTGCCGAGGGTGGTCAGCGGGCCGACGGACGCGTCCGTGTCGTACAGCGCCGTCATCGCGTACGCGCCCGACGCCACGGCGCAGACCACGCCCAGCGGGCGGCCGATGCGGGTCGCCTCCTCCATGAGGACCCGGCCCGCGAGGAGCCGCAGGGCGCCCGGGCGCACGGCCTGGAGGAGCCGTCCGCACAGGTGGGTGAGGCCGGGGCCCGCCAGGGCGAGACCGAGCGCGGTCAGCACCCAGCCGGCCAGCACCCCCGCGGGGCCGCCCGCGTGCCCGCCGGGCATCGACAGCCCGTCGGTGTCCGCCGTCCGGTTCGCGTACGCCTCGACGGCGAGACCGGCGGCGAGGACGGCCACACCCCAGGGGAGGCCCTTGGGGACCTCGCGGGGGGCCGGGGGGCGGGTGGGGTCCAGGTCGACGGGGCCCGTGACGGTGGCGGTCGGCTCGGCGTCGGCTGTGGGCTCGGGCGTAGGGGAGGGCGCCTCCTCAACCGCCGCCGTACGGCCACCCGTTCGCAGGTGGGAGCCGAACCTGCCGTACGTCCCGAAGGTCTCGCGGGTGCCGGACTTGCCGTAGGCGCCGAAACGGCCGTAGGACCTCGGGCCGTTCTTCGTCGGGGACGGGCGCTTGGTGTCCTTCGGGCGGAGGGTGAGGGCCACCGAGACGGACGCGGTCAGGGGGACGACGGCCAGCAGGGTGAGCGCGGCGGGGAGGGGGAGGGGGGTGTCCGAGGCGAGGAACTCCGCCGCCGCTCCGTCGAAGGGCATGCCGGTGAGGTCGCCGCGGAGGTGGAGGAAGAAGAGCAGGGCCAGCATGGAGCCGAGGGTGCAGGCCAGCGCGGTCGTGGTCGCCGAGATCGCCATCAGGCGGCCCGGGCCGAGGCCGATCGCGGAGAGGCCGGGGCGGGGTTTCGTCGCCGGGTCGGTGCGGGCGACGGCCACCGCGAAGTAGACCGTGGCGGCCAGCGGGGTCGCGCACCAGGCGAGGCGGAGGGCCGCGGCGGCGGGGGAGTCGGGGTGGCCCATGGCGTAGCCGAGGGTGCAGAGGAGGAGGAAGCCCGTGCCCGCCGAGGCCACCGCGACCAGCAGTCGGCGCAGTTGGACGGCGGGGTGCGAGCCGCGGGTCAGACGGAGAGCGAGCACGCGGCCCGGCCTTCCGACTCGGCGACCGGGGGAAGGTGAACCGTGTTCACACGGCGTCCGTCCAGCAGCGACACCGTACGGTCCGCGAGGGCCGCGGTCTCCGTCTCGTGGGTCGCGAGGACGACCGTGATGCCGTGCGAGCGGGCGGCCGTCGTGAGGGTGCGCAGGACCTGGGCGCGGTCCGCGCGGTGCAGCGGGGCGGTCGGCTCGTCGGCGAACAGGACCGTGGGCGCCGGGGCCAGCGCGCGGGCGATCGAGACGCGCTGGCGCTCCGCCTGGCGCAGTTCGTGCGGGCGTTTGCGGGCGTGGTCGCCGATGTCGAGGCGGTCCAGCCACTCCAGGGCGGCGGTCTTGGCGCGCCGGCGGCTGGTGCCGCGCAGCATCAGGGGGAGGGCCGCGTTCTCCCAGACGTTCAGCTCCGGGACGAGCACGGGCGCCGGGTCGATCCAGCCGAAGCGGTCGCGGCGCAGCCGTTCCCGGGTGAGCGGGCCCATGGTGTGCACGGGCACGCTGTTGAACCAGACCTCGCCGCGGCTGGGGCGCTCCAGGCCGGAGAGGCAGCGCAGCAGGGTCGTCTTGCCGCTGCCGCGCGGGCCCGTGACGGCGAGGATCTCGCCCTCCCGGACACCGAGCGAGACACCCCCGAGCGCGGGCGTTCCGTCGTGGTGCTGGAAGTGCAGGGCACGTGCCCAGAGCACGTCGTTGTCCGGCGGGGCCACCATGCGCGTACACCTCGTTCTGATCCGTTTTCCGTACCGCGTCCCCCTTGCGGGGGAACGAGGACGGGGCCGATCGGTTACCAGGCACGCTAAGGAGGATGCGGGTGCGACCCCGGACAGCACACGGCCCGGGGTGCGCCCTTCTCACTCGTACGGGTGCACCCCGGGCCGTATAAACCGCTGAATCGCCGAAGGCTGGAACTTCGCCGGAGGCTAGAGCTTCGTCCAGGCCTCCGTGAGGACCTGGCGGACGATGCCCTCGATCTCGTCGAAGGTCGACTGGTCGGAGATCAGCGGCGGCGACAGCTGGATGACCGGGTCACCGCGGTCGTCGGCGCGGCAGTAGAGGCCGTACTCGAAGAGCTTCTTGGAGACGAAGCCGTAGAGCACGCGCTCCGACTCCTCGTCCGTGAAGGTCTCCTTGGTGGCCTTGTCCTTGACGAGCTCGATGCCGTAGAAGAAGCCGTTGCCGCGGACGTCGCCGACGATCGGGAGGTCGTGCAGCTTCTGCAGGGTCTGGAGGAAGTTGGCCTCGTTGTCGAGGACGTGCTGGTTGAGGCCCTCGCGCTCGAAGATGTCGAGGTTGGCGAGGCCGACCGCCGCGGAGACCGGGTGGCCGCCGAAGGTGTAGCCGTGCAGGAAGGTGTTGTCGCCCTTGTAGAACGGCTCGGCCAGGCGGTCGGAGATGATGCAGGCGCCGATCGGGGAGTAGCCCGAGGTCATGCCCTTGGCGCAGGTGATCATGTCCGGGACGTAGCCGAACTTGTCGCAGCCGAACATCGTGCCCAGGCGGCCGAACGCGCAGATGACCTCGTCGGAGACCAGCAGCACGTCGTACTGGTCGCAGATCTCGCGCACGCGCTGGAAGTAGCCGGGCGGCGGCGGGAAGCAGCCGCCGGCGTTCTGTACCGGCTCCAGGAAGACCGCGGCGACGGTCTCCGGGCCCTCGAAGAGGATCTCCTGCTCGATCTGGTCGGCGGCCCAGCGGCCGTAGGCCTCCGGGTCGTCGCCGAAGAGCGGGGCGCGGTAGATGTTGGTGTTCGGGACCTTGTGCGCGCCCGGGACCAGCGGCTCGAACGGGGCCTTCAGCGCCGGGAGTCCGGTGATGGACAGGGCGCCCTGCGGGGTGCCGTGGTAGGCGACCGCGCGGGAGATGACCTTGTACTTGGTGTGCTTGCCCTGGAGCTTGAAGTACTGCTTGGCGAGCTTCCAGGCGGTCTCTACGGCCTCGCCGCCGCCGGTGGTGAAGAAGACCTTGTTCAGGTCGCCGGGCGCGTAGTGGGCGAGACGCTCCGCCAGCTCGATGGCCTTCGGGTGGGCGTACGACCAGATGGGGAAGAACGCCAGCTCCTGCGCCTGCTTGGCGGCGGTCTCGGCCAGCTCGGCGCGGCCGTGACCGGCCTGGACCACGAACAGACCCGCGAGACCGTCGAGGTAGCGCTTGCCCTTGTCGTCGTAGATGTAGGTGCCCTCACCACGGACGATCGTGGGAACGGGCGCGTTCTCGTACGAGGACATGCGGGTGAAGTGCATCCACAGGTGGTCGTACGCGGTGCGGCTGAGGTCCTTGCTCACGGTTATCGGGTTCCCCACATGTAGGTCTGTTTCTTGAGCTTCAGATAAACGAAGCTCTCGGTGGAGCGCACGCCGGGGAGGGCCCGGATGCGTTTGTTGATGACGTCCAGCAGGTGGTCGTCGTCCTCGCAGACGATTTCGGCGAGGAGGTCGTACGAGCCCGCGGTCATCACCACGTACTCCACTTCCGGCATGGCCGTCAGCGCGTCGGCGACGTTCTCGACATCGCCTTCGATGTTGACACCGACCATCGCCTGTCTGCGGAAGCCCACGGTGAGCGGGTCCGTGACGGCGACGATCTGCATGACGCCCTGGTCGAGCAGCTTCTGGACGCGCTGGCGCACGGCCGCCTCGGAGAGGCCGACGGCCTTGCCGATCGCGGCGTACGGCCGGCGGCCGTCCTCCTGGAGCTGCTCGATGATGGCGAGGGAGACGGCGTCCAGATGAGGAGTGCTGCCGTTCCTGGACTCGCGGGAGTCCCTCTGTTCTGCGCTGCGACTGGCCACGGCTTCACTGTGCACGACGTCTCGACCGTTCCGCAAGGCCGCTTCGATGAAATTCGTTGTTTACGTGGTCGAGACTTGCGGATTTCGTAGCCTTGACGCGATCGGGGGTGTTGAAAACGTGGGCCGGGCGATTAGGGTGGGTGTCTCAGTGATTGGACACACTGGACAGTTCAATCCCGATCAATCCCGACAGGAGGCCGGCAGTGAGCACCGAGCTGCGTCGTCTGCGCAATTACATCGACGGTGAGTTCCGCGACGCCGTCGACGGACGGACCACCGAGGTGGTCAACCCCGTGACGGGCGAGGCGTACGCGACCGCGCCGCTGTCGGGGGCGGCGGACGTGGACGCCGCGATGGTGGCAGCCGCCGCCGCGTTCCCGGCCTGGCGGGACGAGACCCCGGCCAAGCGGCAGAAGTTCCTGCTGGACATCGCCACCGCGTTCGAGGAGCGCGCGGAGGAGCTGATCGCGGCCGAGGTGGAGAACACCGGCAAGCCGATCGGGCTCACCCGCTCCGAGGAGATTCCGCCGATGGTGGACCAGATCCGCTTCTTCGCGGGCGCGGCCCGGATGCTCGAAGGGCGCAGCGCCGGCGAGTACATGGAGGGCATGACCTCCATCATCCGGCGCGAGCCGATCGGCGTCTGCGCGCAGGTCGCGCCGTGGAACTACCCGATGATGATGGCCGTCTGGAAGTTCGCGCCCGCGCTCGCGGCCGGCAACACGGTCGTCCTGAAGCCCTCGGACACCACCCCCGCCTCCACGGTCCTGATCGCGGAGATCATCGGTTCGATCGTGCCGAAGGGTGTCTTCAACGTCGTGTGCGGTGACCGGGACACCGGCCGCGCGATGGTCGAGCACCACACGCCGGCGATGGCCTCCATCACCGGCTCGGTGCGCGCGGGCATGTCGGTCGCCGAGTCCGCGTCCAAGGACCTCAAGCGGGTCCACCTGGAGCTGGGCGGCAAGGCCCCGGTCGTGGTCTTCGAGGACACCGACATCGCCAAGGCCGTCGAGGACATCTCGGTCGCGGGCTTCTTCAACGCCGGCCAGGACTGCACGGCGGCCACGCGCGTGCTCGTGCAGGAGGGCATCCACGACGAGTTCGTGGCGGCGCTCGCGAAGGCGGCGGCCGAGACGAAGACCGGGCAGCCGGACGACGAGGACGTGCTCTACGGCCCGCTCAACAACGCCAACCAGCTCAAGCAGGTCACCGGCTTCATCGAGCGCCTGCCCGCGCACGCGAAGGTGGAGTCGGGCGGTCACCGGGTCGGTGAGGTCGGCTACTTCTACGCGCCGACCGTCGTCTCGGGGTTGAAGCAGGACGACGAGATCATCCAGAACGAGGTCTTCGGCCCGGTCATCACCGTCCAGTCCTTCACGGACGAGGCGCAGGCCATCGAGTGGGCCAACGGCGTCGACTACGCGCTGGCGTCCTCGGTGTGGACCAAGGACCACGGGCGGGCGATGCGGCTGTCGAAGTCCCTGGACTTCGGCTGCGTGTGGATCAACACCCACATCCCGCTGGTCGCGGAGATGCCGCACGGCGGCTTCAAGAAGTCCGGCTACGGCAAGGACCTCTCGGGCTACGGCTTCGAGGACTACACCCGGATCAAGCACGTCATGACGTCGCTGGACGCGTAGGCCTTCGGCGATCCTGAGCGACAACTGCGCGGCCCCGGACGGGAGTTGACCGTCCGGGGCCGCGCAGTTCGCGTACGCCGCAGGTGAACGGGCGGTTACTCCACAGGCAACCCATCGACAAGGTGTCGGGTCCACGCGAACCCGCTCGACGCAGCGTCCATTGATCGGGCACGGGGCGGCGGGTCATGCTGCGCGGGTGCCCCAGACTCCGAAGTCGTCCTCGCCCTCCCGTCGCTCCCTGCTGCGCGCGCTCGGCGGTACCGCCGTGCTCGGCGCGCTCGCCGGGTGCGGTGTGCCCGCCGCGTATGTGAAGGCGGGGGACCGTGCCGGCGCCGATCTGTCCGCCAAGGACAAGCGGCTGACCTGGGCGAACTGGCCGTTGTACATCGACACCGATGACGACGACCAGACGAAGCGGCCCACGCTGGACGCGTTCGAGAAGAAGACCGGGATCTCCGTCGACTACATCGAGGAGATCAACGACAACGACGAGTTCTTCGGCAAGATCAGCCCGGCGCTCATGAACCACCAGCAGACCGGCCGCGACCTGATCGTCATGAGCGACTGGATGTGCGCGCGGTTCGTCCGGCTCGGCTGGGTCCAGCGGATGGACCGGTCCGCGCAGCCCAACGTGGCGAAGTACCTCGACCCGCAGCTCAGTTCGCCCGCCTTCGACCCGGGGCGCCGGTACACCGTGCCGTGGCAGTCGGGCATCACCGGCATCGCGTACAACCACCGCAAGCTCGGCCGCGAGATCCGCCATGTCTCCGACCTCTGGGCGAGCGACCTGAAGGGCCGGGTCACCCTGCTCTCCGGGCTCGACGAGTCGTTCGCACTGCTGATGCAGGGCAACGGCGTCGACATCACCAAGTGGACCGCCGCCGACTTCTACAAGGTGTGCGACCAGGTCCAGACCCAGATCAGCCGGAACCAGATCCGCCGCTTCACCGGCAACGACTACACCAAGGACCTGGTCAGCGGGGACGTCCTCGCCTGCCAGGCCTACTCCGGCGACGTGATCCAACTCCAGGCCGACAACCCGGACATCCGCTTCGTCGTCCCCGAGGAGGGCGCCGAACTCTGGGCGGACTCCCTGATGATCCCCGACCTGGCCCGCCACAAGACCAACGCCGAAAAGCTGATCGACTACTACTACGACCCCGAGGTCGCCGCGGAACTCGCCGCCTGGGTCAACTACGTCTGCCCCGTCCCGGCGGCCCAGGCCGTCCTCGCGGACTCCAAGGACAAGGACACCGCGGAGCTGGCCGAGAACCCGCTGATCTTCCCCGACTCGACGATGCGCAAGCACCTCGCCATCGCTCGGGACATCACGTCGACGGAGCGGGTGGAGTTCGCGAAGGAGTGGAACAGGATCGTGGGTCTGTAGGGGCGGTCTCGCGGTCTCGCTGATCCGCCGTGTGCGTGCGTTGTCCGTCCGCGTCGGCGTAGCGATCCGGCAACTCCCTTGCCCGGATTGAGAGTTGTGGCGCGATGTGCGTGGAGTCGGGAAGGGTTCCCGCATGGTTCCGGGGATTCGGTCCCGGGAACGGAAGGGTCGGGGGAACCCACTCGGCGCTCGCGAACAGGTCGGGCGCCGCTCCATGCGATGGGAGACCGATCAACGATGTTCACTCCGGTGCGGAGAAGAGTACGGACGGCCGCGCTCGCGCTCTCGACCATGGCGGCACTCGCCTTGGGCGCGACCGCCACGAGCGGCGCGGCAGCGGCCCCCGCCGCCGCTCTCGCGAAACAAGGACCGACCTCGGTGGCGTACGTCGAGGTGAACAACAACAGCATGCTGAACGTCGGCAAGTACACCCTCGCCAACGGCGGCGCCAACGTCTTCGACATCGCCGTGATCTTCGCGGCGAACATCAACTACGACGCGGGCACGAAGGCGGGGACCCTGTACTTCAACCCGAACGTGCAGCGCGTCCTCGACAACGCCGCCACGCAGATACGGCCGTTGCAGCAGAAGGGCATCAAGGTCGTCCTCTCGGTGCTCGGCAACCACCAGGGCTCCGGCTTCGCCAACTTCCCCTCCCAGCAGACGGCTTCGACGTTCGCGAAGCAACTGTCGGACACCGTGACCAAGTACGGCCTCGACGGCATCGACTTCGACGACGAGTACGCCGACTACGGCAACAACGGCACCACCCAGCCCAACGCCAGCTCGTTCGTGTACCTGGTGTCGGCACTGCGCGCCAACATGCCGACCAAGATCATCAGCCTCTACAACATCGGCCCGGCCGCGTCGCGCCTGTCCTACGGCGGCGTCGACGTCACCTCCAAGTTCGACTACGCCTGGAACCCGTACTACGGCAGCTGGCAGGTCCCCGGCATCGCCCTGCCCAAGTCGAAGCTGTCTCCGGCGGCCGTCCAGATCGGCGGCACCTCGCAGAGCACGGCCGCCTCCCTCGCCGCCCGCACGGTCAGTGAGGGGTACGGCGTCTTTCTGACGTACAACCTCGACGGCACCGACCGCACCGCAGATGTCTCCGCGTTCACCAGGAACCTGTACGGCAGTGCCGCCCTCTACACGCCGTAGGCCGACCATGCTCCCCGGCGTCCGGTGCCCGCTCAGGGCTTGCTCCGTCCGGTAGGACCCCGCCTCGCGCAGGCCGCGTCTTCGACAACGATGTCGGAGGCGCGGTCGCCGCAGGTACCGCAGGTGGGCGGGCAGGCGGGCAGACGGGCAGTCGGTTCAGAGGCTGCCCGGCCGGACCAATCCCGTTCTCTTCACGCCGCTCAGGATCGGTGTGACCTCGATCGTGGAGACGTGGGGCAGCGCGCCGATCGTGTCGCTCAGGAAATGGTAGAGCGCGTTGAGGTCGGCGGCGGCGACGGCCACCAGGAGGTTGGCCGAGCCGGTGGTGGCGGAGGCGAAGCGGACCTGGGGGTGGCGGCTCAGTCGGCGGCCCGTCTCCTCCAGGCCGCCGGGGGCCACCGTGATCCACAGCAGGGCCTCGGTGCGGATGCCCAGCCGGGCCAGGTCGACCTCGGTCGCGAGTCGGACCACCTGGTTGCCGACCAGTGTCTCAAGGCGGCGGCGGGCGGTGAGGGCGGTGGTGTCGGCGCGGCGGGCGAGGTCGGCGTAGGAGGCACGGCCGTCCTCGACCAGGGTCGTGATCAGGGCGTGGTCGAGCGGTTGGAGGGCCGATCGTGCCGCCGGGGCGGGCAACTCCGGTCTGAGGCTGGTCAGTTCGGCCTCCGTGAGCAGGCCGCCGCTCCAGTCGAAGGCCGCCGGGAACACCCGTATGAGGATGTGCGAGGTCCACGACTGGACCGCGGGGGTGGCCGGGAGGTCGCGCAGGAGCAGGGAGTTGCGGGCGTCCGGACCGTCCAGGAACAGGATCGTGCAGATCTCGTCGCCGCCGCCGAGGATGTCCACCCAGACGGTGTCGGGGCGGCGGGCCAGGGTGGCGGCGATGGCGCTGATCTGGTTCGGGCGGCAGCGGATGCGCAGGGCCAGGGGGATCAGGTCGGGGAACCACACCGGGTTGCGTACGGCGGTGGCGCGCAGCGTCCTGTCGTGGAACAGCGGTGCCGCGCGTCGCACCACCGTGCGCTCCGAGATGTCCAGGACGCGGCCGACCGTGCGCCAGGAGGCCCGCGGCGATGCCAGCATCGCGGCGGCGATCCGGCTGTCCGTCTCGCTCAAGGAGTGGCTTGCTTTCGCCATATCTGCCCGGCCTCTGTCCTGCTTTCGCGCTTCGGTCTCCTCATTCTGGCTCGGATCGACGCTCGCCGCTAGAAACGGTTCTGAGCGAACGACGGAGAGAGGGTGAGCCCGATGGTGATGGGTGTCGTGGAGACGGATCGGGGTCGGGTCCGGGGTGTTGTGCAGGGCGAGGCGGTCTCCTTCCGGGGGATTCCCTATGCCGCTTCGCCTGTCGGGGAGTTGCGGTTCTCGCCGCCTCGGCCGCACCCGGGGTGGACCGAGGTGCGGGAAGCTGTGCAGGCCGGACCCGCCGTCCCGCAGGGGGCCTCCCGGCTGGAACGCGTGATGGGGGCCCGCGTGCCGGACTGGGACGAGGACGGCTGCCTGACCGTCAACGTCCATGTTCCGGCAGGGGCGTTGGAGGGCAGTGCCGCCCGGCCGGTCCTCGTGTGGTGGCACGGGGGCGGCTTCACCAGTGGTTCCGGCGGCTGGGACTGGTACGACGGCGGGCGGCTGGCCGCGCTCGGCGACATCGTGGTCGTCACCGCCAACTACCGTGTGGGGCCCCTGGGTTACCTGTATCTGCCGGAGATCGGCGCCGCCAACCTCGGCGCCCAGGACCAGGCCGCCCTGCTCGCCTGGGTGCGGGACAACATCGCTTCCTTCGGCGGCGACCCGCGCGAGGTGACGGTCGGCGGGCAGTCGGCCGGCGCGTACTCGTCGTTGGCGTTGGCACTCGATCCGCAAACGTCGGGACTCGTGAACCGGGTGCTGCTGGAGAGCGGTCCGTTCGGCTTGGCCCCGCAGGATCCGCAGCGCGCGGCCGAGAACGCCGAAGCGTATCTAAGACTGCTCGGTGTGCCGGACGGATCGGATGCGGCAACTGCCCTGCGCACACTGCCCGTTGAGCAGTTGCTGTCCGCCTACGGTCAACTTGCGGGGCAGCTCGCGCGGCCGGGCGACGCCACTCCGCCCATGTATCCGGTGCTCGGCGCGCCCGGTGTGCCCCGCGATCTGCATCGGGGGGTCGTGGACGGTGGGCTGGAGGGCAAGCCGTTGCTGATCGGTACCACTCGGGACGAGGCGAGCGCCTTCACCGCGTTCGATCCGCGTATCCAGAACCTCACCAAAGATGGTGCGTTGGACCTCCTGACCGGCCAACTGGGCGAACACGCTCGCGAGTTGTACCAGCGATACGCCGACCGGTTCGAAGAGCCCACCGCTGCGCGGGTGTTCACCGCCGTGCAGACCGACGGGCTGGTTCGGAACGACTCGTTGCGGATCGCCGACCATCACGCGGCGGGCGGCAACACGACCTACGTCTACGAGTTCGACCACCGGCCGGCCGAGGACCCGTATGGCCTGGGTGCGACCCACTGTGGTGAACTCCCCTTCCTTTTCGGCTCGTTCGACGCCTTTGCGGACAGTCCGATGGTGGGTCGGACCACCGATGCCGTACGGGAGCTGGGGCGTACCTTCGCCGGCGGTGTCGCCGAGTTCGTCGCGAGCGGGTCGGTGCATGACTGGATGCCGTACACGCCTGCGACGGCCGCTCGCATCCGGCACTTCGGCTGAGGCATATCAGTCCACTTTGTTGTGAGTGGCCCTGTTCTCGCCGTGCGGACGCCCGTTGGGATGGACCCGCTTCCCCCCTCAGCCGTGCGAAAGGGCCTTGATGACCATGCCACGCAACCGCTCGTTCGTGCAGGTCGACGTGTTCTCCACGAGTCCCTACACCGGCAACCCGGTCGCCGTCGTGCTCGACGGGACCGACCTGAGCGATGAGGAGATGCAGGGGCTGGCGCGCTGGACGAACCTGTCCGAGACGACGTTCCTGTTGCCGCCCACCGTCCCCGAGGCGGACTACCGGCTGCGGATCTTCACTCCCGGGGGCGAGCTGCCGTTCGCCGGGCACCCCACGCTCGGGTCCGCGCGTGCCTGGCTGGAGGGCGGCGGCACACCGCGGCACGCCGATCGCATCGTGCAGGAGTGCGGCGTAGGACTGGTCACCGTGCGGCGGGGTGAGGGCACTCTGGCGTTCGCCGCGCCGCCCCGGGTGCGTGAGGGGGCGCTCGACGAGGAGCAACTGCTGCGGATCGTGGGCGCGTTGGGCATTGGGCGGGGCCGGGTCGTGGCCCACGAGTGGGTCGACAACGGGCCCGGGTGGGCTGTGGTCCGGCTGGCCACGGCCGAGGAGGTGCTCGCCCTCGAACCTGACTTCTCCGGTTTTCCGGACGCGATGGTCGGGGCGATCGGGGCCCACCCCGACGGATCCCGGCACGCGTTCGAGATGCGTACCTTCGCGCCCGCTGTCGGGGTTCCCGAAGACCCCGCGTGCGGGAGCATGAACGCCGGCGTGGGGCAGTGGCTCACCTCGACCGGTGGCGCGCCCTCCGCCTACCGGGTCTCCCAGGGCACCCGGCTGGGGCGGGCCGCGAGCATCGAGATCACCGCCGACGCGGATGGCACCGTCTGGGTCAGCGGCGCCGCCGTCGTGTGCATTCGCGGGACCATCACGCTCTGACCGGCACGCTCTGACCGTCAGGTTGTGTCGGTGTCGGTGTCCGCGGTGAGGGTCTTCATCGTGACGTAGCTCGTCACCGTGGCCACGCCGGGCAGGGTCGCCAGCTGGTTGGCGTGGAAGTCCTCGTAGGCGGGGAGGTCGGCCACCTCCACCTGGAGGAGGTAGTCGAAGTTGCCGGTGATGTGGTGGCAGGCGACCACCTCGGGCAGCCGGGTGACCCCGCGTTCGAACGCGACCACGTCCGCGCGGGTGTGCCGCATCAGCCGTACGCCCGCGAAGACCCGCAGGCTGCGGCCGATCGCGGCGGGGTCGATCAGCGCGCGGTAGCCGCGGATGACCCCGGCCTCCTCCAGCTGGCGCACGCGCCGCAGGCAGGGGGACGGGGAGAGCCCGACCCGGGCGGCCAGCTCGCTGTTGCTGATGCGGCCGTGCGTTTCGAGTACGGCCAGAATCGATCGGTCCACATCGTCCATGGCGGCAGATTATTGCGCCAGGGGCTCGTCTACCACAATCGTGCGCCCAGCCGGCGCGCAATTTGCTGCCAAAGTTGCCGAGATCCGGTCACTTCGGACCGTCGGTCGGTCACGCTTCAGGGAGTCGCACCGACGGTCCAGGTCCACGGAAGGGCAGCCATGCCGGGCAAGAGCACCATCACCGTTCACGCCGATCGCGAGGTCCATCCCAGCCGTGCCGTGGCCCCGCCCATCTACCAGACGGCGGCGTTCTCGGCCGAGGACGCGGAGACGTTCGCGCGAGGGGCCGTAGAAGCGCGCGGCAAGGACTTCTACACCCGGTTCGGCAACCCGAACCATGCCCAAGTCGCCGCTGTCGTCGCCGAGTTGGAGAACACCGAGGCGGCCATGGTCACCGCGTCCGGGATGGCCGCGCTCACCACGTCCGTGCTGGCGCTGGTGTCCGCCGGTGACCATGTCGTCGGGCAGCGGTCCACCTATGGGGGTACGGCGTCGGTGCTGCTGAACCTGCTGCCGCGCTTCGGTGTGACGACCACGCTGGTCGACCAGACCGACCCGGAGGCGTTCGCGAGGGCGCTGACCCCGCGGACCCGGCTGATCCTGGTGGAGACCCCGAGCAACCCGTTGCTGCAGATCACCGACCTGCGGGCCGTAGCGCAACTGGCCCGTGCGCAGGGTGTGTTGACCATGGCGGACAACACCTTCGCCACTCCGCTGAACCAGCGGCCGGTCGACTTCGGCATCGACCTGGTGTGGCACAGCGCGACCAAGTATCTGAACGGCCACTCGGACGTCTCCGCCGGGGTGCTGGCCGGGCCGGCCGAGATCCTCGACCGGATATGGGACGTGGGTCTCCTCACCGGTGCCACGCTCGGGCCGATCGACGCGTGGCTGTTGCTGCGCGGGATGCGCACCCTGCCGTTGCGGGTGCCGCGGCACAACGCCAACGGGCTTGCCCTGGCTGAGGCGTTGAGCGCGCATCCGGCGGTGACGAAGGTGCACTATCCCGGGCTGGCGACGCACCCGCAGCACAAGGTGGCCGTGGACCAGATGAGCGGTTTCGGCGGGGTGCTCGGCATCGAGTTCGCCGGTGGGTTCGAGATGGCCGACGCGTTTCTCGGGCGGCTGCGTTACCCGCGCCGGTCGGCCAGCCTCGGTGGCGTGGAGTCGCTGGCCGTGCATCCGGCGTCCATGTGGCGCGGGATGCTCAGCGAGCAACAGCTCGCGGAATCAGTGCCGTTGGGGCTGGTACGGCTGGCGGCGGGGACCGAGGACACGGCGGATCTGGTCGCGGACGCGCTCGCAGCGGCCGACGCCGTGCTGACGGAAGCGGCGACCGCCTGAGCGGGCGACGACACCCCCACCCCCACTAGTGACGTCACCCCCCTACTAGCGATGACACCCCCACCCCCCCCACTGGTTAGGAGCTCCTCCGATGACGAAGAAAACCCTGCTCACCGGCGGCACCGTGGTCAGCATGGACCCGGCCGTCGGCGATCTCGAACGCGGTGACGTACTGATCGAGGACGGTGTGATCGTCGAGGTCGCGGAGCGCATCGACGCGCAGGACGCCGAGTCGATCGACGAGGTGATCGACGCGACCGACCGGATCGTCATGCCCGGCTTCGTCGACAACCACCGCCACTCCTGGCAGACCGCGTTCCGAGGCGTCGGCGCGGACTGGACGTTCCCCGAGTGGGCGCTGGCCATGCACCGCACGGTCAAGCCCCACTACCGGCCCGAGGACGTCTACGCGGGCACCCTGCTCGGCCGCCTGGAGGCGTTGCACTCCGGCGTGACCACGATGCTGGACTGGTACCACGTCGCCCAGACCCACGCGCACGAGGACGCCGCCGTCGCCGCGCTGCGGGACGCGCCGGGACGGTCGATCCTCTGCCTCGGCGCCGGCTGGGGCACCGCCGACTCCGTCGACGCCGACATCCGCCGCGTCCGCTCCGAACTGCCCGGCGACGGCCTCGTCACCATGGCGTTCGGCCTGCGCGGACCCGACGACACCGGCATGGACACCGTCGCCCGCGAGCTGAAACTGGCGGCCGAACTCGGCCTGCGCACCAGCCTGCACATCGAAGCCGCCGGGACGGTCACCGACCTCCAAGAACACGGCCTGCTGCGGGACACCACCACCTTCGTGCACGCCAACGGGATCAGCGACGAGGAGCTGCGGATGCTCGCCGGCGCGGGCGCCTCGCTGTCGGTCAGCCCCGACGTCGAACTCAAGATGGGGTTCGGATCGCCGGTCACCGGGCGGGCGTTGGCCGCCGGTCTGCGCCCGACGCTGTCCGTCGACGACGTCCCGTCGGTCGGCGGTGACCTGTTCTCCACGATGCGTACGGCCTTCGCGGTGCAGCGCGGCCTGGACGGCGGCCTGCGCTCCCGGGACCTGCTGGAGTTCGCCACGATCGACGCCGCCGGCTCCTGCGGACTCGGCGCCCGCACCGGCAGCATCACGCCCGGCAAGGACGCCGACATCGTCCTTCTGCGCACCGACGACCTGACCGTGTTCCCGGTCACCGACCCGGTCGGCACGATCGTCAGCGCCGGTCACCCCGGACTGGTCGCCACCGTCCTCGTCGCCGGTCAAGTGGTCAAGCGCGACGGGGTGTTGGTGGGCGTGGACCTGCCCGCGCTGAGGACCCGGCTGCTCGCGTCCCGCGACCGGATCGCGGCGGCAGCGGGCATTCCCCTCGACGGGACATGGCACCCACGGCCGGAACCGAAGTAGGCGCACGTGGACGGACCCGGGGCAAGCCCCTGCCCGACGTGCCCGCTCGGGCTCCTCACACCGCGTCCCCGCCCTCCAGCGCCGAAGGATTCAGCGAGGCCAGCAACTTGAGCAGCAGCGCATGCGTCTGCTCCTGCTCCGCCGGCGTCAGCGCCTGAAGTGCCTCGGCGTGGGCCGCGTCCACCGTCTCAGCGGCCCGCGCCGCGAGCCGTACGCCGGCCTCGGTCACGTGCAGGCGCTGGGTGCGCCGGTCGCCGGGGGTGGTGCGGCGCTCCAGCATCCCGCGCTCGACCAGCCCGTTGACCGCCGTACCCATCGACTGCGGGGTGATCGCCGCCCGGCGGGCCGCGGTCGCGCTGGAGACGCCCGGGTCGAGGACGGCCTGCATCAGGGCCCGGTGCTGGGCGAGGGTCAGCTGGAGCGGGCGCAGGGCGCGCTCCATCCGGGCCGCCATGATCTGGCCGATCTGCCAGGCGACGTAGCCGGTGCGCCGGTCGGGATGGTTCACAGGGCGGACCTCTTTTGTAAGGCAGCTGATGGTGATGTACAAATATTATCAGTTGCCTTCCAATCTAGTGCCCTCTGATCTAGGACCCTCCCGATGTCCCAGCAAGCCACCACCCAAGCCACCGGCACCGGCACCACAAGCACCCCCCGGCCGTCGCACAAGCACGCCCTCGATGTCGCCCACCCACCCCCGGGCCCCGGAAATCTGCGCGCCGTCCTGCTCCCCGTGGCGGTCGTGCTGCTGATCGGTGCCGTGTTCGTCAGCGTCTACCTCGCCGCCTTCCACGCCCCGAGCCCCCACCAACTCCGGGTCGGCACAACGGAGATAGGCACGGCACAGGTCCACCTGAACGAGGACCTCGACCGCATCGCCCCCGGCGGCTTCACCGTCGAGACCTATCCCGACGAGTCCGCCGCCCGGAACGCCGTACAGGACAGGCAGGTCTACGCGGCCTACCTCGGCGACGGAAAGCTCCTCTACGGCAGCGCGAACGGCGCCGCCGTCACCGCGACCGTGACCACCGCCTTCGGCTCCGTGGCGCACGCGGAGAACCATGAACTCGCCGTCGAGGACGTCGCCCCGGCCGCGGCGGGGGACACCCGGGGCCTCTCCGTCTTCTACGCCGCCTTCGGCCTGGTCCTCGCGGGCTACCTCTTCGGTATGACGACCTACCAGCTCGCCCCCCGCCTCCAGTACCGCTGGCGGATGGCCAGCCTCGCCCTGTTCGGCGTCGTCGGCGGTCTCCTGATCGCCACCATCGCCGGAAGCACGGGCTTCGGCGCGCTGCCCGGCTCGTTCCTGCCCCTCGTCGTCGTGATCTCCCTGATGGGAGCCGCGGTCGCGGCCACGACCATGGTCCTGCTACGGCTGTTCGGCTCGGCCGGTGTCACCCTCGCGTCGATCCTCATGCTGATCCTCGGCAACAGCAGCAGCGGCGGGATCATGCCGGCCGCCTACCTGCCGGGCTGGCTGCGCCCGCTCTCCGAGATCCTGCCGGTCGGCGTCGGCGTCCGCGCGATGCAGGGCCTGTCCCGCTTCCAGAACGACGGCCTGGCCCGCGCTCTGGTGATCCTCCCGGTGTGGGTACTCGGCGCCGTCCTCGTGCTCTACCTGAAGGACGTGTACCGGCGCGGGGCACGGGCCGAGACGCCTGCGCATGCGGGGGAGAAGAGTGCGCCGGGGCCCGAACCCGTGACCGGCTGACCTCGACGTACCGGGCCTCGCCGGGCCTGCCGGGTTCGCCGGTCCTGTCCGGGGGCGTGCATCCTGGAGGCAGGTGAGGATCTCCCTCCGGGAAAGGAACCATCGATGGATGCGCAGGACGAGCGGTTCGACGTCGTCGTACTCGGCGCCGGCCCCGGCGGCTACGTCGCCGCCATCCGTGCCGCCCAACTCGGCAAGCGGGTGGCCGTGGTCGAGGAGAAGTACTGGGGCGGTGTCTGCCTGAACGTGGGCTGCATCCCGACCAAGGCCCTTTTGCGGAACGCGGAGTTGGCGCACATCTTCACCCGCGAGGCGAAGACCTTCGGCATCAAGGTCGAGGGGGAGGTCTCCTTCGACTACGGCGAGGCGTTCCGCCGCAGCCGCCGGGTCGCGGACGGCCGGGTCAGGGGCGTCCACTATCTGATGAAGAAGAACAAGATCACGGAGATCGACGGCCGCGGCACCTTCCTCGACCCGCACACGCTCCAAGTGGCGGGCTACGACGGCGAGTCGCGCACCATCGGCTTCGAGCACTGCGTCATCGCGACCGGCGCCACCCCCAGGCTGCTGCCCGGCACCAAGCGCACCGCGCGCGTGGTGACGTACGAGGAGCAGATCCTCGCCGACGACCTGCCGCGGTCGATCGTCATCGCGGGTGCCGGCGCGATCGGCATCGAGTTCGCGTACGTGCTGCACAACTACGGCGTGAAGGTCACGATCGTGGAGTTCCTGGACCGGATGGCGCCCCTGGAGGACATCGAGGTCTCCACCGAACTCGCCAAGCAGTACCGCAAGTTGGGCATCGACGTCCTCACCTCCACCCGCGTCGAGTCGATCGACGAGTCGGGCCCGCAGGTCCGCGTCACGGTCACCGGCAAGGACGGCGCGCAGCAAGTCCTGGAGGCGGACAAGGTGTTGCAGGCGATCGGCTTCGCGCCGAACGTCACCGGCTACGGCCTGGAGAACGTGGGCGTACGGCTGACCGAGCGCGGCGCGATCGACGTCGACGGCCGGTGCCGTACGTCCGTCCCGCACCTGTACGCCATCGGCGACGTCACCGCGAAGCTGATGCTCGCGCACGCGGCCGAGGCGATGGGCGTGATCGCCGCCGAGACCCTCGCGGACGCGGAGACGATGGAGCTGGACTACGCGATGATCCCGCGCGCCACCTACTGCCAGCCGCAGATCGCCAGCTTCGGCTACACCGAGGCGCAGGCACGGGAGTTGGGGCACGACGTCAAGGTCGCGAAGTTCCCGTTCACCGCGAACGGCAAGTCGCACGGGCTCGGCGACACCACCGGTTTCGTGAAGCTGATCAGCGACGCGAAGTACGGCGAACTCCTCGGCGGCCACCTCATCGGCCCCGACGTCACCGAACTCCTCCCCGAACTCACCCTGGCCCAGCAGTGGGACCTCACCGTCCACGAGGTCGCCCGCAACGTGCACGCCCACCCGACGCTGGGCGAGGCGGTGAAGGAAGCGGTGCACGGCCTCGCGGGACACATGATCAACATGTGACGCCCGGGTCAACGGGCCTTCCCCGCCTGCCGAGTCGACCTTGGGGTCGCCCACCGATTGGCCTCCCGAACGACTTTGCCATCCCTTTACAACCCACCCTCCCGCTGCCTCGTCTCTCCGCTCGATCACTGACCCGCCCCACCGCCGGACCGTCCGACGGACCCGGTGGGGCGGCCGACGAGAGAGAGCGATTCATGCGCCGAACTGTCCTCAGCGCCCTGGCACTCACGTGCGGCGCGATCCTGGCGAGCGCCGCGCCCGCGTTCGCGGACGGAGCCTCCGCGTCCCCGACCCGCGCCCCGTCCGCGGCGCCGTCCGCGGAGCCGAGCGCCACCAGGGCGCCGACCAAGGCCCCCGGCGACGCGAGCGCCGCACCCTCCGCCGTACCGTCCGCCGCGTCCACCCGGGCCCCGAGCCAGGTCGCCCAGGTCCCCAGCGGCGCCCCGGACACCGGTGTCACGACGGTGTCGAAGTCGTCCGACGACATGACCACCACGCTGGTCGGCGGAGGAGCCGCCGCGCTGGTCGTCGGCGGCGGCGCCTTCGTCGTCGTACGCCGCCGGAGGACGACCGGAGTATGACCTCGCTCTCCAGGCGCGCCTTCGTCACGGCGGCGACGGCAACGCTGCTCGCGGGCTGCGGCGGCGGACACGGGACCACCTCGGCCGCGAACGCCCCTCAGCAGCAAGGGAGTTCGACGCCTTCCGGACAGTCCTCCGCGCCACCCTCCGCCAAGACGGCGCATGCCCTCGCCCGTTCCGTCCCGGTCACCCTGCGCGTCCCGGCGATCGGGGTCGACACCCCGGTCATGCGGCTGGGGCTGGCGGCGGACGGCACCGTGCAGGTGCCGCCGATCGCCGCGCACGACCGGGCGGGCTGGTACCGGAACTCGCCGACGCCCGGCCAGACCGGGCCGTCGGTGATCCTCGGGCATGTGACCGTGGGCGCTTACGGGGACGGTGTCTTCCGTCACCTCGCGCGGCTGCGCAAGGGCGACCGGATCGAGGCGGGCCTGGAGAACGGCACGACGGCCACGTTCACCGTCACCACCGTACGGACGGTCGCGAAGGCCGACTTCCCGTCCGACGAGGTGTACGGGAACGTGGACCGTCCCGAACTGCGTCTCATCACCTGCGGCGGGACCCGCACGGGTACGGGCTACCTCGACAACGTGATCGTCTTCGCCACGCTGACCGGCTGAATTCCCGTACCCCGTAAGTACTTTGCACGTCACGACCATGGAGAGCGTTGAAACGGTCCCGCGAGAGGGCAGCGTCCGAACTGTTCGCCGCCGTCTACCCGCGTCTCGCCGGCTGGTGCCGCCGTCTCGTCGACGACGACGAGACGGCGCACGAGATCGCCTCCGAGGCGTTCACCCGGCTCTGGGCGCGGTGGACGAAGGTGGCGGAACCCCGCGGCTTCCTCTACGTCACCGCGGCCAACCTCGTCCGGGACCACTGGCGCAAACTGGAGCGCGAACGCCGGGCCGTGCGCCGCGCCACCACGGAGGAGGCGGTCCGCCCACCGGCCGAACAGGAAGACCCCTCGGTACGGCTCCTCGTACAGTCCCTGCCGGAACGACTGCGCGTCCCGATCCTCCTGCACTACTACGCCGACATGCCGATCCGGGAGGTGTCCGTGCTGACCGGACGCAAGGAAGGAACCATCAAGGCCGACCTCCACGCGGCCCGCGAACTGCTCCGCGCCCACCTGAGGAGAAGCCTTGACCACACACTTTGACGAGGGAGACGAGGGCCACGACATCGACCCCGACGACCCCCTCACGGTCATCCTGCGCCCCTCCTCCGCCGAGTACCTCGGCCCGCCCACCGGCCGCTACGAGACGATCCGCCGCGGCGCGAACCGCCGCCGCCTGCTCCGCGCGACCGTCGGCGCCGGCGCGACCTGCGCGGTGATCGTCCTCGCGGCCCTCCCGTTCCGCCTGGCCCACCACGACTCGCCCACGACCCCCACGGTCCCGCTCGCCCCACCCCCCGCGAGCAGCAGTCCTACGCCCCCGCCCACCTCGTCGGCGACGAGGGCACCCAGTCCGAGGGCAAGCACGGACCCGAGGTCCCCCGCCGACGCCCGGAACCGGAGCCACACCGCGGTGCCCACCATGGAACCGTCCAAGGCCCCGACCAAGGCCCCGACGGCATCCGCCTCGGCACCTTCATCGGTGCCCGCCACGTCCACGCCGACCACGAGCTCCGTCGAGCCGTCGGCCGTTCAGACGCACACGGGGTAACTCCCGTGCCCGTGCGGGAATTCGGTTTTGAACGTGTTCAATTATCGGCGTAGGCTGCCGCCATGAACGACAGAGCCGCCCTCCTGAAGGGCATCCGCGCCTGGCTGGTCCTGTTCGTCGTCTGTCTGGTGCTCAGCGGCGCCACCGCCTTTCCGCTGGTCCACGAACTCCGCTGGACCGAGGACGTGTTGAGATCCCTGTCCGTACCGCACTACCTGCCCACGCTCATGGACTGGATCGTGCGGGTACGACAGGGACTCGACACCGCCGACACCGACTACCCCTTCCTCCTCTACGGCACGGACTGGCTGGCCTTCGCCCACCTCGTCATCGCGGTCGCCTTCTACGGCCCCTACCGCGACCCGGTCCGCAACATCTGGGTCGTCGAGTTCGCGATGATCGCCTGCGCCGGGATCGTTCCGCTCGCCCTGGTCTGCGGGCCGATCCGCGGAATTCCCTTCTGGTGGACGGTGATCGACATGTCCTTCGGGGTCATCGGGATCGTCCCGCTGTACGTCGTACGGAGGAAGATCAAGCGGCTGGAAGCCGTGACGCCCGCGCCGACTCCCGCCCTCGCGCCCGCTACTTGAGTGCCGCCAGCGCGATCCGTTCCGCGACCGCGTTCATCGACTCGCCCTTCGCGTCCGTCGAGTCGACCGAGTAGACGAGGGTGCGGGAGAGGTCGCGGGTGGCGAGGACGACGGTGCTGTAGCCGTACCGGGCACCGGACTTGAGCCAGTAGACCTTGCCGCCGTACTCGAAGCGCTGCAGGCCCGCGCTGTAGTCGGCGCCCGCGATGCCCGCCGGGACCGTGAACATCTCCTTCAGCTGCGGCTCCGGCACGATGCGGCCCCGGAACAGTGACGTGATCAGGCGCTCCAGGTCGGCGGTCGTCGAGATCATGTCGCCGGCTGCCCAGCGGTCGGCCTGGTTCCACTCGGTGACGTCCACGAACTTCGTTGTGCCGTCCGACTGTTGGACCAGCTGGTAACCGTGGTTGTGCGGGCCTCGGATGCGCGGGTCGGTGCCGGGGAAGTACGTGTCCCGCATGCCCGCCGGGCGCAGGACGAGGCGGGTGGCCTCCGTGGCGTACGAGTGGCCCGTCACCTTCTCGATCAGCAGGCCGAGGACCGTGTAGTTGATGTTGAGATAGTCCTGCCGCTCGCCCGGCCGGAACTCCGGGCCCTTCGCCACCGCCGACGCCACCACCTGTCCCGGCGTGAGGGTGTCGAAGCGGTGCGCGTACTGGTCCTCGAAGGCGTCCCCGAAACCGTCACCGGCCTGGATGCCGCTGGTGTGGTTCAGCAACTGCCGTACGGAGATGGGCTCGAAGGCCTTCGTGAGCAGCCCCGGCAGGTAGTGCTGGACCGGGGCGTCCAGGTCGACCTTCCCCCGCGCCGCGAGCCGTAGCACGGTCGCCGCCGTCACGACCTTCGTCGTCGAACCCGCCCGGAAGCGCGCGTCGGGGTCGGCGGCAGCACCGCTCTCCAGATCGTGCACCCCCGAACTGCCGCGCCAGGTCCCGTCCGTGCCTCCCACCCGTACGAGAGCCGCCGTCGCGTCGGAATCCGGGAGCCCGGCGAGTGCCGCGCGCAGTGCTTCGGCGTCCGGTCCGGCCGCTTGCCGCGCGGTGGCCGACGGGGGTGCGGCGAACGCGGGTGCGGCCAACGGGCCTGCCGCGAGGGCGAGTACGAGGGAGGCGGTGAGGACGGTGGTGCGACGGCGGGGGCGCGTCGAGTGCATCGGCTGCTCCTGGGATCTCCGGTGGCTGTCGGTGATCAGCCTCGTCCCGCGCGGCCGTAGGGGGATCGTCGGCGAGGAGGGCGCCCGCCCCTGGTGTTACCCGGAGCAACTGCCGTACCGCACAAGGGGTTTGCCGGGGTTGCCCCCTACGGGATCGGGTCGACTCGGCACGGTGGAATCGGAGTCGAAGTCCGCGTCTCCGCCCGCGAGGACCCCTGGCTGAAGGGCTGGACGCGGCTCACCGACAACCGCCATTCCGCGAGCGGTTGGCAGCCCCGCCCGCAGTCCGCCGTCGTACGCGGCGGCACCGGCCAGAACTACGTCCTCGTCCGCTGGCGGATCTCGCCGCAGTACCGCAACGGCGCGCTGGTCATGCCGAGTTGGACCGCGCTGAAGGGCAAGCTCTTCCACGTGGCCTCGGGCGGCGGACGCCGGATGGACGACCCGGTCAGCACCACCGACACCACCGCCACCGGCATGGGCAGCTCCACCACCGGCTACGACGTCCTGCCCACCGGCACCCAACAGATGTGGCAGAACGAGTACTTCTACGTCGACGGCAGCGTCACCCTCACGGTCAACGAACGCGGCGCCGACTACGGCCTGAACGTCTTCCCCACCACCTGGGACGCCGTGGAGCAGGACATCACCACCGGCCCCACCCAGGGCGCGACCCGCTATGGCCTCACCCGCGACACCGGCAAGGACAACACCCCGATACCGCAGTACGTCACCCGTACGACCCCGGCCGACCCGGCGACGGTGCCTCAGCGTTCCCAGCTCTGGCTGTCCCGGGTGTAGTCGTCCTGCGCGGCCATGACCTCGTCACCGTGCGCGAAGGCCCACGCCCCGAACGCGTCGATCGGGTCGAGCAACGTCCGCCCCAGCGCGGTGAGTTCGTACTCCACCCGCGGTGGCGAACCGCCGTACGGCCGCCGCGCCACCAGCCCGTTGAACTCCAGCCGCCGCAGCGTCTCCGTCAGCACCTTCTGACTGATCCCACCGATCCGCCCACGCAACTCACCCGGCCGTCGCGGCCCGTGCCGCAGGGCCCACAGCACCACGCAGTTCCAGGTGTTGCCCAGCAGGTCGAAGGCGAGCCGGGCCCGGCAGTCGGCGAGGAACACCGAGTCCGTCGGGTACGTCGAGTCTGAGGTCACGCACCACATGGTGCCTGAGCGGCTTCCTACTGTCGTGGCATGAAGAGTGGCATGCGGATGCGCATAGGAATTCTCGGCACCGGAGGCATGGCGGATGCCCTGGGCACGCAGTGGATCCTGGCCGGACACGAAGTGCTGTTCGGCGGGCGGGACTTGGGGCGGGCGGAGGCGCTGGCGCGGCGGCGCGGAGGCCTGTCCGGCAGCTTCCGTGAGGCTGCCCGCTTCGGCACCGGCGCCGTACTGGTCGCGTTGCCGTGGGACGCCGTAGCGGAAGTGGCCCGGCAACTCCCTTTGTCCGGACGGGTGTTGATCGACTGCACGAACCCTGTCGGTGACGGCTTCCGCCTACTCACCATGCGTGGTCCCTCCGCTGCCGAACAACTTGCCGCAGCGGTAGGCCCCGACGCCCACGTCGTCAAGGCGTTCAACCTCTGCCACGAGGACGTCTGGCGTCTGACGCCGCCGGTGTTCGACGGCCGCCCGCTCGGCGTGCCGTTGAGCGGGGACGACGCCGAAGCCCTGGCGGTCGTAGGGCAGTTGGTGCGGGATGTGGGCTGCGAGCCGTTCGCTGCTGGGGAGTTGGGCCAGGGTGCGGGGTTGCTGGAGGCGACCGCCGCGCTGCTGATCCGGCTGTGGGTGGGGGAGGGGGTGGACGCTCAATCCATCGCCCCGCCGAGGGAGTCGGCGGGGCGGCGGGACGCGTCCCTCAGCCCTTCTTCCTGAGCCCGCAGAGCACGTCGACACGATTGGTGGTGATCGAGTCGACGCCCATGTCGAGGAGCCGGCGCATCGAGCGGCGGGTGTCCGGGGTCCAGACCGAGAGGAGGTAGCCGTCGCGGTGGACGCGGGCGGTGAGGTCCCGATCGACCAGCGTGAAGCGGTAGTTGAGCCAGCGCGGCCGTACCGCTTCGAGGACTGCCGGGCGCGGGGGAGCGAGCGAGGTCCAGGTCAGGGCGATCTCGGCGGACGGGTCGGCCGCGCGGACGGCGAGCATGGCGTCGGCACCGGCGCAGTAGTACACGCGGTCGTCCGCCCCGAACTCGCGGATCGCGTCGACGATGTGGCGCACGGCCCGTGGGTCGGCGGGCCCGGGCAGGTCGACCATCACCCGGCTGCCCTCGGTCGCGGCCAGTGCCTCGACCAGCGTCGGCACCCGGCCGTCCGTGAGCCCGCGCACCTCGTCCACGGACAGGGACTTCAGCGGCCGGTCCAGCTCCCACAGCCGTTTCAGCGTCTCGTCGTGCAGCAGCACGGGGACGCCGTCACGGGTCAGCCGTACGTCGAACTCGACGGCGTCCGCGCCCTGGTCGAGCGCGGAACGCAGCGAGTCGATGGTGTTCTCGCGGACACGGTAGGGGTCGCCGCGATGGCCCACGGCGGTCACGTTCTGCATGGGCCCATTCTGCTGGTTGTCGGAGCGCGCCGGTCCGTCAGGGGGCGAGCCACGCCGAGGTGTAGGTGTCGATCTCGTCGTCGATGCGGGCCTTGCCCGCCGCGTCCAGGAAGGAGGCCCGCACGGCGTTCTTCGCGAGGTCGGCGACACCGCGTTCGTCGAGGTCGAGGAGGCGGGCGGCGACGGCGTACTCGTTGTTGAGGTCGGTGCCGAACATCGGCGGGTCGTCGGAGTTGATCGTGACGAGGACCCCGGCGCGGACGAACTCCTTGATCGGGTGCTCGTCGAGCGTGCGGACCGCGCGGGTGGCGATGTTGGAGGTCGGGCAGACCTCCAACGCGATGCCGTGCTCGGCGAGGTGGGCGAGCAGCTTGGGGTCCTGGGCGGAGGTGGTGCCGTGACCGATGCGCTCGGCGCGCAGGTCGTTCAGGGCGTCCCAGACCGTCTCGGGGCCGGTGGTCTCACCGGCGTGCGGCACGGAGTGCAGGCCGGCGGCGATGGCCCGGTCGAAGTACGGCTTGAACTGCGGCCGCGGCACCCCGATCTCCGGCCCGCCGAGCCCGAACGACACCAGCCCCTCCGGCCGTAGCCGGTCGTCGGTCGCGAGCCGCGCGGTCTCCTCGGCGGCTTCGAGCCCGGCCTCCCCGGGGATGTCGAAGCACCACCGCAGCACGGTCCCGAACTCCGCCTCGGCCGCTTTGCGGGCGTCCTCGATCGCGTCCATGAAGGCCCGCTCGTCGATCCCGCGCCGGGTCGACGAGAACGGCGTGATGGTCAACTCGGCGTACCGCACCTGCTGCCGGGCCATGTCCCGGGCGACCTCGTAGGTCAGCAGCCGTACGTCCTCCGGCGTGCGGATGAGGTCGACCACGGACAGATACACGTCGATGAAGTGCGCGAAGTCCGTGAAGCTGAAGTAGTCGACCAGGGCCTCGGGGTCGGTGGGCACCTTGGAGTCGGAGTGCCGGGCGGCCAGCTCGGAGACGATCCGCGGGGAGGCGGAGCCGACGTGATGGACATGCAGCTCGGCCTTCGGCAGCCCGGTGATAAAGGCATGCAGGTCACGGGCCTGACGGGCCTGACCGGCGGGGGTTGCGGCGCTGCGGTCGGAGCTCTGGTCGGACAAGGTTCCTCCCCGGAACGGCGTCCCGGGCAGTGCCGTGCGGGACGCGGGTGATCGGCTGATCGTTGACTCGGGATCATCGTAGGCCGGGGTGGGGGAGGGGGCGTGGGGTGAGGTGGGGTAGGGCGGGTCGGGGGTGGGTGGGATGGCGAGGGCGGGGTGCCTGGGTGGGGGAGGCGGTGGGGAGGGGTTGCTCGGCGGTTGATGGGGTGATGCGGGGCGGGGTGCGTGTGCCGGGGCGGGGGTGGGTGGTTTGGGTTGAGTGCGGGGTGCGGGTGTGTGGGGGCTGGTCGCGCAGTTCCCCGCGCCCCTGAGGGGTGCTGCTGGTCGGCGATGGCGTTCGTGCTGCTCGTCGGCAGGCCCCGCCCGGAACCGGCGTCGCCGATCCCGACGTCATCCCCGACAGCCCGTGTGGCAGAGCCGTCAGCGGAACGCTCTAGCATGGTCGCTCTGAACGAAGGACCGACGGGGACGGGGACGGGAACGTGGGGGACCAGACACAGCCGGACGCCGGTGCGGGCGCGGGAGCGAACCGTGACCCGTGGGCAGCACCGGAGAGCAGGCCATCGCTGGAGAAGGGCACTCAGCCACCCGCCCCCGGCAACCAGCCCCACCCGCAGGACCAGCCGCAGCCGCAGTCACCGTCCGTGCACAACCAGGCCACCGTGACCGCCATGCCGGCCGAAGGCTTCACCCCGCCCGGTTCGGCAACAGCCCCCGCACCCGGCGCGGCCCCCGGCTACGGCCCACCCGGCACACCCCCAGGCCTCCCCGCCTACGGCGCTCCCGGCTACGGCCAGCCCAACACCCCCGGCGGCTACGCCCAACCCGGCCCACCGAACGGCCCCGGCCCCGGAATGCCCGGCGGCCCGGGAATGCCGGGTGGCTACGGCTACCCCGGTTACCCGCAGGGCTACGGCTGGCCCGGTATGCCGATGGCCCCGCAGAACAACATGGGCACCGCCGCGATGGTGCTGGGCATCCTGTCCTGCTGCCTGTTCTGCTTCTACGGCGTCGTCTCCCTGGGCCTCGGCATCACCGCGATCATCCTCGGCGTCAAGGGCAAGAGGCGGGCCGACCGGGGCGAGGCCACGAACCGAGGTCAGGCCCAGGCGGGTTTCATCACGGGCATCATCGGGACCGTCCTGGGGGTCATCACGGCCGCCGCGTTGATCGCCACCATCGTGTTCGCCATCAACCACGGAGACAGCACCGACACCTCGGACACGGACCCCTTCTACAACTCCGCCCCCAGCGTGACGGCCCCGGCCCTGCCCCAGGTCTGACCCACCCTGGCGGCCCCCACAGCAGCCGGCCCCGCACACACCCCGCCGAGGGCGTGCACGCGCCCGTGATCACGGACGGGCCGGGATGGGTCCACGAGCCGGCAGCCGCCGACGAAACGGGAGCGGGTCGTGGCGGTGCGGCGCAGCCCGCCGGGTACCCGGCACCAACCCGTTCACCTGTGACAACACCAGAGGGGCGCAACAAGCGGCGGGCTCGCCGTACCGCCACGACCCCGACCTCGACCCCACCACACACCCGCGCCCTCGCCTCTGGCCCCCGCTCACCCCAACCCCCTCAGGGGCGCGGGGCTGTGTCGATATGCGGCTCCGCCGCGCGGGCGCGACCAGCCCCCACGCACGCGCACCCCGCACCCAACCGAAACCACCCACCCCCACCCCGGCACCCGCACACCCCGCGCCGCTCACACCCCCGTCACCCCACCCCCAACCGCCCCCGCGCCCCCATCAACGCGAACCCCAACAAATTCGCCCCCCGCCACCGCTCCGGATCCCCCGCCGCCACATCATCCGCGGCCAGCCCAATCCCCCACACCCGGTCCACAGGACTCGCCTCCACCAGCACCCGATCCCTCGTGCCCAGCAGAAACGCCCCCAACTCCGCATCCCCCGCGAACTTCCGCACGCTCCCCTCGACGACGATCCCGAACCGCTCCCGCGCCCAGACCTCCTCGTCGAACCCCCGCACCAGCCGCCCCGCATTCTTCGCCTGAGACGGATGCCCCGCGGCCAGCACCCGCGCAAGGGCGTCCTCGTCGCCGAACAGCCGCGCTTTGCCCGCCATCATCCAGTGCTCGGCGGTCGCATACGTCACCCCGTCCACGGTGAACGGCGACGGCCACCACTGGCTCAGACAGCTCGCGCTCACGCGGCCGTCCGGGCGTGGCCGGTGGCCCCAGAAGTGCAGGTACTTGACCCTGGTCCCCGCGCGCACTTCCCTGATCAGGGCTTCCCGCGAATCGATCTTTTCCGCGGCCCCCGCCGCGAGCTTCCCCGTGATCCTGTCCATACACGCGAGTCTTGCAGGCACCACTGACACTCCGTCCCCCCTTTTCCATGAGGACTCGACACCTGGTCGACAGATTCCGTCGCGTAACCAAAAGGCAACAACGGAATCACTTGTTGGAGTCCCTTTGCTCTGTCAGGATCGGCATTCAAATCGAGCTGGAGCTACGCCACCCGCCAGCGGACCAAGCGGGGCGAAGGCGGAGGAGAGCGACATGCACAACCCGGGCAGCGTCACCCCGGAACGATTCCCCGCACAGGAGTACTTCGCGGACGGCGCGCAGTTCATCGCGGGCCGCCTGACCAAGGGCACCTCGGGCCACACCCATGCCGTCGTCGACCCGGCCACCGGCGAGGACGTCTACACGTACGAGCTGGCCGGGACGGCGGACGTGGACGCCGCCGTGGCAGCCGCGCGCGCCGCGTTCCCGGCCTGGTCGGGGGCCACCCCCGGCGAGCGCTCCGACGCGCTGCACCGTTTCGCCGCCGTACTCGCCGAGCGCGCGGACGACTTCGCCCGCGCCGAGTCCCTCCAGTGCGGTAAGCCGCTGAAGCTGACCCGGGAGTTCGACGTCCCCGGGACGATCGACAACACGTCCTTCTTCGCCGGTGCCGCACGGCATCTGCAGGGGCAGTCCGCCGGTGAGTACTCCGGCGACCACACGTCGTACGTACGCCGTGAACCCATCGGTGTCGTCGGCTCCATCGCGCCCTGGAACTACCCCCTCCAGATGGCCGCCTGGAAGATCCTCCCGGCGATCGCCGCGGGCAACACGATCGTCCTGAAGCCCGCCGAGCTGACCCCGCTCACCTCGCTGATGTTCGCGCAGGCCGCCACCGAGGCGGGCATCCCGGACGGTGTCATCAACATCATCACCGGCGCGGGGAAGGTCGCCGGTGAGCATCTCGTCGGTCACCCGGACGTGGCCATGACCTCCTTCACCGGGTCCACCGCCGTCGGCAAGCGCGTCGCCGAGATCGCGACCGCCACCGTCAAGCGCCTCCACCTGGAGCTGGGCGGCAAGGCACCCTTCGTGGTCTTCGACGACGCGGATCTCGAAGCCGCCGTCAACGGAGCCGTCGCCGGTTCGCTCATCAACACCGGGCAGGACTGCACGGCCGCCACGCGCGCGTACGTGCAGCGGCCCCTCTACGACGCGTTCGTCCAGAAGACGGCCGCCCTCATGGCGGGCGTCCGGGTCGGCGATCCCTTCGCCCCGGGCACCGACCTCGGGCCGCTGATCTCGCACGTCCAGCGCGACCGCGTCGCCGGGTTCGTCGACCGGGCGCGTGGCTACGCGCGCGTGGTGACCGGCGGCGAGGCTCCTCAGGGAGATCTCAAGAACGGCGCCTACTATCGCCCCACCCTGGTCGCGGACGCCGCCCAGGACAGCGAGATCGTGCAGTCCGAGCTGTTCGGCCCGGTCCTCGTGGTCCTGCCCTTCGACACCGACGACGAGGGCATCGCGCTCGCCAACGACACCCCGTACGGCCTCGCGGCCTCCGCGTGGAGCCGGGACGTCTACCGGGCCAACCGCGCGACCCGCGAGATCAAGGCCGGGTGCGTGTGGATCAACGACCACATCCCGATCATCAGCGAGATGCCCCACGGCGGATACAAGGCGTCCGGCTTCGGCAAGGACATGTCCGCCTACTCGTTCGAGGAATACACGCAGATCAAGCACGTCATGTTCGACAACACCGCAGTGGCCAGGAAGGACTGGCACCGCACGATCTTCGGGGACCGATAGCAGAACTGACGGCCGCCCGAGCCGCGGCCGTCTCCTCCCGAAAGGGCAGCACGCGCATGAAGCAGTACGAGCCCGACCGCCTGACCCCGGCCGAAGTGGCCGCCGTGCGGCGCAGCTTCCGCAAGAGCCGGTCCGCCATGACCCGCCGTTCGGTGCTGCGCGCCTCCGCGGGCGGCGCGCTCGCGGTCGGCGGACTCGGGGCCCTGAGCGGCTGCGGGATCCCCGCGGCAGGCAAGACCCAGGGCGGCGTGTCCGCCGACGACCACTCGGCCACGGAGAAGGAGATCGACTTCTCCAACTGGCCCGAGTACATCGACACGGACGAGAGCGGCAACCACCGTCCGACGCTGGAGGCGTTCACCAAGCGGACCGGCATCAAGGTCAAGTACACCGAGGACATCAACGACAACGACGAGTTCTTCGGCAAGATCCAGCCGCAGCTCGCCGCCGGCCAGTCCACCGGCCGCGACCTGATCGTCCTCACCGACTGGCTGGCCGCCCGCATGATCCGCCTGGGCTACGTCCAGAAACTGGACGCGTCCAACCTGCCGCACGCCTACGCCAACCTGTCGGACCAGTTCCGCAGCCCCGACTGGGACCCGGGCCGGGCGTACTCGTACGTGTGGCAGGGCATCTCGACCGTCATCGCCTACAACAAGAAGGCGCTCGACGGCGTCGAGGTGAAGTCGATCTCCGACCTTCTCGACAACCCCAAGCTCAAGGGCCGCGTCGGCTTCCTCACCGAGATGCGCGACAGCGTCGGCATGACCATGCTCGACATGGGCAAGGACCCGGCGAAGTTCACCACCGACGACTACGACGCGGTCATCGCCCGCCTCCAGAAGGCCGTCGACAAGGGCCAGATCCGCCGCTTCACCGGCAACGACTACACGTCCGACCTCACCAAGGGCGACTTCGCCGCGTGCGTCGCCTGGGGCGGCGACATCGTGCAACTCCAGGCGGACAACCCGGACGTCGGCTACGTCATCCCCGCCGCCGGCTACATGACGTCGACCGACAACATGCTGATCCCGAACAAGGCACGCCACAAGACGAACGCCGAGCGGCTCATCGACTACTACTACGAGCCCGAGCCGGCCGCCGAACTCGCCGCCTACGTCAACTACGTCAGCCCGGTCGCGGACGTGAAGCCCTACCTCGCCAAGATCGACAAGTCGGCGGCGAGCAACCCGCTGATCCTTCCCGACAAGGCCATGGCCGCCAAGTCGCACGCCTTCCGCTCACTGAGCTCGAAGGAAGAGACGGCCTACCAGCAGAAGTTCGCAAAGCTCACAGGGGCGTGACGACGATGAACACCAAGGACAACAGCGGCGATGTCCGCCTCTCCGGTATCAGCAAGACCTACGACAACGGCTTCACCGCCGTACAGCCGCTCGACCTGACCGTCCCCCAGGGCTCCTTCTTCGCCCTGCTCGGCGCCTCGGGCTGCGGCAAGACCACCACCCTGCGCATGATCGCCGGGTTGGAGGAACCTTCCTCCGGCACCGTCCACCTCGGCGACCAGGAAGTCACCGACCTCCCGCCGTACAAGCGGCCGGTGAACACCGTCTTCCAGTCGTACGCCCTCTTCCCGCACCTCGACATCTTCGAGAACGTCGCCTTCGGCCTGCGCCGGCGCGGCATCAAGTCGGTGAAGCAGCAGGTCGTCGACATGCTCGACCTGGTGCAACTCGGCGAGCAGGCACGCAAGAAGCCGCACCAGCTCTCCGGCGGCCAGCAGCAGCGGGTGGCGGTCGCCCGCGCGCTGATCAACACCCCCAAGGTGCTCCTCCTCGACGAGCCCCTCGGCGCCCTCGACCTCAAGCTGCGCCGCCAGATGCAGCTGGAGCTCAAGCGCATCCAGACCGAGGTCGGCATCACCTTCATCCACGTCACGCACGACCAGGAGGAGGCCATGACCATGGCCGACACGGTCGCCGTGATGAACGCGGGGCGCGTCGAGCAGCTCGGCTCGCCCAGCGACCTCTACGAGAACCCGAACACCACCTTCGTCGCCAACTTCCTCGGCACCTCCAACCTCATCGAGGCCGAGGTCGACTCCAAGAGCGGCGACGACATCATCCTCAAGGCGGGCGGCGGCAAGCTGGTCCTCCCCGAGGCGCGATGTTCGGCGCCCACGACGACCGGCGGCAAGGTCCTGGTCGGCGTACGCCCGGAGAAGATCACCCTCACGCACGCCGACGACGCGGGCGAGATCCCGGCCGGCCGCAACCGCATCACCGGCAAGATCGCCGACTCCAGCTTCATCGGCGTCTCCACCCAGTACGTCATCGACAGCCCGGTCTGCCCCGAGTTCGAGGTCTACGCCCAGAACATCGACCGCGACCTCCGGCTGCGGCCCGGCGCCGACGTCGTCCTGCACTGGAACCCGGCCCACACCTTCGGCCTCGACGCGGCGCAGGACATCGACGCCGGCGTCGACATCGAGGAGGAGGCCGCCTGATGGCCGCTGTCACCGAGGCGCCGCCCCTGGCGCCCGCGCCGGAGGAGAAGCCGCCGCGCAAGAAGAGGGGCCGCTGGACGCCGTACTGGCTGCTGCTGCCCGGCATTCTCTGGCTGATCGTCTTCTTCGCGCTGCCGATGATCTACCAGGGCTCCACGTCGATCCAGACGGGCTCCCTGGAGGACGGCTACAAGGTCACCTGGCACTTCGTGACCTACTGGGACTCGCTGTCCGAGTACTGGCCGCAGTTCCTGCGCTCGGTCCTCTACGCCGCCGCCGCGACCATCCTCTGTCTGCTGCTGGGGTACCCGCTGGCGTACCTCATCGCGTTCCGCGCGGGACGCTGGCGGAACCTGATCATGATCCTGGTGATCGCGCCGTTCTTCACCAGCTTCCTGATCCGCACTCTCGCCTGGAAGACGATCCTCGCGGACAGCGGCCCGGTCGTCAGCGTCCTCAACACGCTGCACGTCCTGGACGTCACCAACTGGCTCGGCTGGACCTCCGGCGACCGCGTCCTCGCCACGCCACTCGCCGTGGTGTGCGGACTGACGTACAACTTCCTGCCGTTCATGGTGCTTCCGCTCTACACCTCGCTGGAACGCATCGACGGACGGCTGCACGAGGCGGCCGGCGACCTCTACGCCAAGCCGTTCACCACCTTCCGCAAGGTCACCTTCCCGCTGTCGATGCCCGGCGTCGTCTCCGGCACCCTGCTGACCTTCATCCCGGCGGCCGGTGACTACGTCAACGCCGAACTCCTCGGCTCCACCGACACCCGCATGATCGGAAACGTCATCCAGACGCAGTTCCTGCGCATTCTGGATTACCCGACAGCCGCCGCGCTCTCCTTCATCCTCATGGCCGCCATTCTCGCCATGGTGACCATCTACATTCGCAAGTCCGGGACGGAGGATCTGGTTTAAATGGCCGTCGTACGCTGGTTCAAGCGTCATTTCGTCGTCATCGCGGGCCTGTTGACCCTCGGATATCTCCTCCTTCCGAACGTCATCGTCACGGTCTTCTCCTTCAACAAGCCGAAGGGGCGCTTCAATTACGAGTGGCAGCATTTCTCGCTGGACGCCTGGGAGAAGCCGTGCGGTGTCGCCGACATGTGCGGTTCGCTCTCCATCAGCCTCCAGATCGCCGTCTGGGCCACCATCGGCGCCACGCTCCTCGGCACGATGATCGCCTTCGCGCTGGTCCGCTACCGCTTCCGCGCCCGCGGCGCGATCAACTCGCTGATCTTCCTGCCGATGGCGATGCCCGAGGTCGTCATGGCCGCCTCGCTGCTCACCCTGTTCCTTAACATGGGAGCCCAGCTGGGCTTCTACACCATCCTGATCGCCCACATCATGTTCTGCCTCAGCTTCGTCGTCACCGCCGTCAAGGCCCGCGTGATGTCGATGGACCCGCGCCTGGAACAGGCCGCCCAGGACCTCTACGCCGGACCGGTGCAGACGTTCCTGCGCGTCACCCTGCCCATCGCGGCCCCCGGAATCGCGGCAGGCGCGCTGCTTTCCTTCGCGCTCTCCTTCGACGACTTCATCATCACCAATTTCAACGCGGGTTCGACCGTCACCTTCCCCATGTTCGTCTGGGGTTCGGCACAGCGCGGCACACCCGTTCAGATCAATGTCATCGGTACGACCATGTTCCTCGTCGCCGTATTGTTGGTCCTCGTCTCCATGGCGATCACCAACCGCCGCAACAAGGTAAAGGCATAACCGCAGCAACAGCGCCAACCCGGTGAACCCTGTAGGGAGTTGAAATCATGGCCCCGAGCGCCATGAGCCGCAGCAACAACTGGACCAAGTCCCTTTCCGAAGCACGGCCGGTGCCGTTCTGGCTGGACGACCCCGGCAAGCCCCACCCCGAACCCGCGCTCACCGGCGGCGAGACCTGCGACCTGCTGGTCGTCGGCGGCGGTTACAGCGGACTGTGGACCGCGCTCATCGCCAAGGAGCGCGACCCACAGAGGGACGTGGTGCTGGTGGAGGGCCGCGAGGTGGGCTGGGCCGCCTCGGGCCGCAACGGCGGCTTCTGCGCCGCCTCGCTCACCCACGGACTCTCCAACGGCCTCACCCGCTGGCCGGATGAGATCCACAAGCTGGAGGAGCTGGGCGCCCGCAACCTCGACGCGATCGAGAGCGCGGTCGCCCGCTACTCCCTGGACTGCGAGTTCGAGCGCACCGGCGAGATCGACGTCGCCACCGAACCGCACCAGGCCGAGGAACTCCACGACTGGCACACCGAGTTGGCGAGCCAGGGCCTCGCCGACGGCACCGAGTTCCTGGACGCCGACGCGGTCCGCGAACAGGTCGCCTCCCCGACCTTCCTGGCCGGCCTGTACGACAGCCGGGGCGTCGCGATGCTCAACCCGGCCAAACTGGCCTGGGGGTTGAAGCGCGCCTGCCTCCAACTCGGCGTCCGCGTCTACGAACACACCCCCGCCCTCGCGCTCGGGCCGCACGGCGCCGGCATGGCCGTACGCACTCCGTACGGCTCGGTCCGCGCCCGCCGGGTCGCGCTCGGCACCAACATCTTCCCGAACCTGGTCAAGCGCGTCCGCTCGTACACCGTCCCGGTCTACGACTACGCGCTGATGACCGAGCCGCTCTCCGCCGACCAGTTGGCGTCGATCGGCTGGAAGAACCGCCAGGGGCTCGGCGATTCGGCGAACCAGTTCCACTACTTCCGGCTCTCCGCCGACAACCGCGTCCTGTGGGGCGGTTACGACGCGATCTATCCCTACGGCGGCCGGGTCCGCGCCGAGTACGACGACCGGCCGGAGACCTACGCCAAACTCGCCGAGCACTTCTTCACCTGCTTTCCGCAGCTGGAGGGGCTCAACTTCAGCCACGCGTGGGGCGGAGCGATCGACACCTGCTCGCGCTTCTCGGCGTTCTTCGGCACCGCCCACCAGGGCAAGGTCGCGTACGCGGCGGGCTTCACCGGGCTCGGTGTCGGCGCGACCCGGTTCGGCGCGGACGTGATGCTGGACCTGCTCGCGGGGGAGCGGACCGAGCGCACGGAACTGGAGATGGTCCGCAAGAAGCCGCTGCCGTTCCCGCCCGAACCCTTCGCCTGGACCGGCATCGCGCTCACCAAGTGGTCGCTGGCGCACGCCGATTCGCACGGCGGCCGGCGCAACCTCTGGCTGAAGACGATGGACAAGCTGGGCCTCGGCTTCGACAGCTGAGCCCAGCCCTCTGTGACATGTGATCCGGTTCACTCCTTCGAGGAGCCGGAACCCGCGTAATGCCTGGCGGAGACCTCCCTCTCTCCTGTGACGCGATCAGCGTCGACATGAGAAAGGGAGGTCTCCTCATGACTGGGGCGAAGACGGCCGTCGAGTGGCTGGCATCCGTAGCTCCGGATCCGGAGGCATGCCGCTGGGAATGGGAGCGCAACCCCCTCGGGGTCGCGCTGCTGCCCGCCGGCAAGGCCTGGGACGTACTCATCCTGCCGGGTGAGCTCGGCTATCCCACGCTCGATGTGCTCACCAGGGTCATCGATCAACTGGGCCCGGTACTCGTCGACTTCGGCGACGCACGGATGGGCTTCCTCGTACCGCCCGGCACCGCGAGCCGCTGGCTGGGCACGGGGATCCGTACGGCGGGACTCGGCACCTGGATCGTCGTGCCGTACCCCGGCCGGTCGACCGGCGGAGTCCGCTGGCTGGTACCGCCGGACGGTTCCGGCACCCTCACCGACCCCGCACTCCTCGAACTCGCCATGCACGAGGCGGCGGCGGGGCTGGCCACGGAAGGGGAGGACAGGTAGCCGACAACTGACCCGGCAGCCGATGTCCCGACACCGGGTGTCTTGACAACGGCAATTGGTCTGGACCAAATTGGGCGCGCTCCACCCCTCCAATTCCCCCATGCCCGGAGGCACTTGTGGACCGCACCAGACCCGTCCTCACCATGCTCACGGTCGCGGCCCTGGCCGTGTCCGGATTCACCGCGCTCTCGTCGGCCGCCCGTGCGGCCGACGCGGACCTGGCGAAGAACGGAGGCTTCGAAGCAGGCCTCGACAGCTGGTCCTGTACCGCGAACAGCGGTACGACGGTCAAGTCGCCCGTGCACGGCGGCAGTTCGGCGTTGCAGGCGACCCCGGCCGGCAACGACTACGCCCAGTGCGCGCAGACGGTGACCGTGCAGCCCAACTCCCAGTACGCGCTCGCCGGTTACGTCCGCGGCAGCTACGTCTACCTCGGCGCGAGCGGCACCGGCACCACCGACGTCTCCACCTGGACCCAATCGGCCTCCGACTGGCAGCGGTTGACCACCAGCTTCCGCACCGGCCCGTCCACCACCAAGGTCACGATCTACACGCACGGCTGGTACGCCACCGGCGCCTACTACGCCGACGACATCTCCCTCACCGGCCCGGCAGTGGACGTAGGCCAACCGCCGACCACCCCGACGGGCCTCGCCGTCGGCACCGTGACGTCCTCCTCCGTCGGCCTCTCCTGGTCCGCCGTCACCGGCGCCACGAGCTACGCGATCTACCGCGGCGGGGTCAAGGTCCAGACGGCGAGCGGCACTTCGGCCACCGTGAGCGGGCTGTCGGCCGCGACGGCGTACAGCTTCCAGGTCACCGCGGTCAACGACGCGGGCGAGTCCGCGAAGTCGACGGCGGTCACCGCGACGACGTCCACCGGCTCGGGCCCCACCTCCGGACTGCCGACCCACGCCCTGGTCGGCTACCTCCACGCGAGCTTCGCCAACGGCTCCGGCTACACGCGCCTGGCCGACGTACCCGACAGCTGGGACGTCATCGACCTGGCCTTCGGCGAACCCACCTCCGCGACTTCGGGCGACATCCGCTTCAACCGCTGCCCGGTCAGCGAGTGCGCGAACGTCGAGAGCGACGCCGACTTCAAGGCGGCGATCAAGGCCAAACAGGTGGCCGGGAAGAAGGTGTTGATCTCCATCGGCGGCGCCAACGGCCAGGTCCAGCTGACCACGACGGCGGCGAGGGACACCTTCGTCTCCTCGGTCTCGAACATCATCGACACCTACGGACTCGACGGCTTGGACATCGACTTCGAGGGCCACTCGCTGTCGCTGGACGCGAGCGACACGAACTTCAAGAGCCCCACAACTCCCGTGGTGGTCAACCTCATCGCGGCGCTGAAGACCCTGAAGGCCAAGTACGGCTCGAAGTTCGTGCTGAGCATGGCGCCCGAGACGTTCTTCGTGCAGATGGGCTACCAGTTCTACGGAACCGGCAAGTTCGGCGGCCAGGACCCGAGGTGCGGGGCGTATCTGCCCGTCATCTACGCCCTGCGCGACGACCTCACCCTGCTGCACGTCCAGGACTACAACTCGGGCCCGATCATGGGCCTCGACAACCAGTACCACACCATGGGCGGCGCCGATTTCCACATCGCGATGACCGACATGCTGCTCACGGGCTTCCCGGTCGCGGGTGACACCAACAACGTGTTCCCGGCCCTGCGCCCCGACCAGATCGCCATCGGCATGCCGGCGTCGGTCAACGCGGGCAACGGCTATGTCGCCCCGGCCGAGGTCACCAAGACCCTGGACTGCCTGACGAAGAAGGTGAGTTGCGGCTCGTACGCGACCCACGGCACCTGGCCGACCCTGCGCGGCCTGATGACCTGGTCGGTCAACTGGGACCGGTACTCGAACTGGGAGTTCCAGAAGACGTTCGACGGCTACTTCGGCTGAGGTCCACTGCGAAAGCGGGCGAGGAAGAGCCACAGCGAGGCGAGCAGCACGGTCCCGAGGCACCAACTGGCCACGACGTCCAGTGGCCAGTGGTAGCCCCGGCGGACCAGCCCGAAGCTGACGCCGGCGACGAGCAGGGCGCAGATGACGACGACCCCGCGCCGGGTGTGCACCGTCCGGAGCCGAGGGAGGAGAACCAGGGTCGAGGCGCCGTACGCGATCATCGCGGTGGCCGTGTGGCCGGAGGGGTAGTAGCCGGTGCCGGGCGGGACCGCCGGGGTGCCGCCGCGGGCGATCAGTTCCTTGAGGGGGACGACGATCGCCGGGACCAGGGCCATCAGCACGGCCGCCGCGAGGGGCGGCAGCCACCAGCGGTCGAGACCTGTGGCACGGCCGCGCCGGCCGACGTAGAGGAGAACGACGACGAGGACCGGGACCGCGACCTGGATGTTGCCGAGGTCGGCGAGGAGTTCGGAGGCGCGGTCCGGGTGGACGAGGGCGTGGCTGAGGCGGGTGTCCAGGCGGAGGAGGGGGCCGTCGGCCGCGACCTGCCAGGTGATCACCGCGAAGAGGAGCGCGGGAAGGGCGAGAAGCAGCCAGAGAAAGGAGGTCGGCCGACCTGGAACAGGGGGGGTAGTTCCAGGCCGGCCGTCCGGATCGGCGGGCCGGCCGCCCCGGGGGGTTTGGGGCGGGCGACTGTCCGATCGGTGAGGAGATTCGGAGCCAGAGGCTCCTGTTGTGTGCGCGAGGGCACGACCAGGTCGAAGCTGGGGAGGCCCCGGCCTGAAGTCGCCCACAGTCCCCTGTGGGCGGGGTGTATCTCTCATCTGGGTAGAACCTACGGCAGTGGCTGCGGGGAAGACAGGCGGAATCGCGTCCCGTCATGCACCCCGCACACCTTCTTCACACGGCCTGACGCCCGCCACCCCGGCCGTGGAATCGCTGTGAATGAAACGGGTGGGGCGGTTGAGGCGCATGAGGCTCAACTCCTGTGCGGGGGCTGGGAGTTGCGTGTGGCCGGGATGTACGGGCGGGGGTGGCTCAGATACGTGCGAACGCCTGCTCGATGATGTCGAGCCCCTCGCTCAGCAGGTCGTCCCCGATGACCAGCGGGGGCAGGAAGCGCAGCACGTTGCCGTAGGTGCCACAGGTCAGGACCAGCAGCCCCTCCTGGTGGCAGGCCTTGGCGAGCGCGGCCGTCGCCTCCGGGTTCGGCTCCTTGGTCGTACGGTCCTTGACCAGCTCGATGGCGATCATCGCGCCGCGCCCGCGCACGTCGCCGATGATGTCGAACTTCTCCGCCATGGCCCCGAGCCGGACCTTCATGACCGACTCGATGTTCTTGGCCTTGGCGTTGAGGTCCAGCTCCTTCATGGTCTCGATCGCGCCGAGCGCACCGGCACAGGCGACGGGGTTGCCACCGTACGTACCCCCCAGCCCACCGGCGTGCGCGGCGTCCATGATCTCGGCGCGCCCGGTGACGGCGGCGAGCGGCAGCCCGCCGGCGATGCCCTTGGCGGTGGTGATCAGATCGGGCACGACCCCCTCGTCCTCACACGCGAACCACTGCCCCGTACGGCAGAACCCGGACTGGATCTCGTCGGCGACGAAGACGATCCCGTTGGCCTTGGCGAACTCGCTCAGCGCGGGCAGGAAGCCCTTCGCCGGCTCGATGAAGCCGCCCTCGCCGAGGACCGGCTCGATGATGATCGCGGCGACGTTGTCCGCGCCGATCTGCTTGTTGATCATGTCGATGGCCTGCGCGGAGGCCTCGGCACCGGCGTTGTCCGGACCGGTCGGCCAGCGGTAGCCGTAGGCGACCGGGACGCGGTAGACCTCGGGCGCGAACGGCCCGAAGCCGTTCTTGTACGGCATGTTCTTCGAGGTCAGCGCCATCGTGAGGTTGGTCCGGCCGTGGTACCCGTGGTCGAACACTACGACGGCCTGCCGCTTGGTGTACGCCCGCGCGATCTTCACGGCGTTCTCGACGGCCTCGGCGCCGGAGTTGAACAGCGCGGACTTCTTGGCGTGGTCACCCGGGGTCAGCTCGGCGAGCGCCTCGGCGACCTCGACGTACCCCTCGTAGGGCGTGACCATGAAACAGGTGTGGGTGAAGTCGGCGAGCTGCGCGGTGGCACGGCGTACGACGGCCTCGGCGGACGAGCCGACGCTCGTCACGGCGATGCCGGAACCGAAGTCGATGAACCGGTTCCCGTCGACGTCCTCGACGATCCCGCCGCCCGCGCGCGCGGTGAACACGGGCAGCACGGAGCCCACACCGGCCGCGACCGCGGCGGTACGGCGGGCCTGCAGCTCCTGCGACTTCGGGCCCGGGATGGCGGTGAGAACGCGGCGCTCCTGCGGAAGTGCGGTCATGAGGGGCTCCTGGGGTGGTGCGGACGCTTTTCTGCTTTCTTCCTTTCTCGCAGGCTAGGGCGGGTGACCGGGGGTGGGCATGCTCCATGTGGGCGGTGTCGGGGAGACCGGTTGTCCGCTGTGGACAGTGCCGGGATCGCGAGGATCGGTACGGGACCGGCCCGGTAAGCGGTGAACTCCCCTGTGGGCGCGTTAGATTGACTCGCTGACGGTGTACGGAACGGCTGGTCAAGGGGCGAGGGCGAGGACGATGGACAGCGACGGGACGCGGGACGCGCGACACACACAGGCCAATCCTGTGCCGCGTCCGGCGCGGCCGCCGGAGGTACCGGCCATGCCGCCGGGGCCTGCGCGGACACCGGGTATGACACCCGCGCCCGAGCAGCCGCCGCGGTTCAACCCGGCCGTCGCCGACTGGCTGAACGAGCCCCGCCCGGCCGCCCCGCCCGGCATCTGGCGCTACGGATACCGGCCGCCCAAGGCCGACCGGGCATCGGCGCGGCTCTCCCCGGTCGCGATCCTCGGTCTGCTGGTCCCCCTGGTGGTGGCGCTGATCGTGTGGTCCTTCTGGCGCCACGGTGCCGTTCCGTACCAGTGGGCCCTGCTCAAGCTGTTCACTCCGAGCGACTGGTGGTGGGCGGGGACGGTGTCCCCCAAGGGGAACCAGGGCGCGGACGCCATCAGCGTCTACGACGGTGTCTTCTTCGCGTTGCTCGTCTACGCCGTCGTCAGGCTGGGCGGCTGGCTGGAGGTGGCCCGCCATGTCGTCGGCGATCGACCCCAGCCCGCTCGTGCCCTGCTGGCGCTCGCCGGCGGTCTCATCGCGCTCAGCTTCGTGTTTCCCACCGCGTTTCCCGGTGTCGGCTGGGAGCCCCTGCCGGTCCAGGACCCGCTGTTCTCCCTTGTCGTCCTGATCGCCGGTGGCCCCGACCTCTTCCAGTCGGTGCTCTTCACCGACACGCTGTACGCACTCATCACCGCCCTGGTCCTGTGGCCCTTCGCCCGGCTCGGCGGCTGGTGGGCGTTCGCGAAGGAACGACTCGCCGCACGCAGCCGTACGGACGAGGGCGAGGCCCGGCCGGCACCCGCCGCTCTACTGCCCGCCCAGTGGCCCGAACTGCGCGAGGCGGGCCAGTACGAGGCGGCGGAGCTCCTCACCGCCGAAGTGCTCACCGGCCGTATGAACGACGTGGACTGTGCCCGCGTCGGGCACGCGTGGGAAACCGCCCGCAGGGAAGCGCGGGTGGCCACCTTCAGCGACACGGTGCTGCGCAATGGGGCGGCGGCCTGGGTCCACCCGTCCGGAGCCCGGGACCTGCCCGGCCGTGCCGCACGGCACGACCTGCTGGACGGGCAGGTGCGTATCGGACAGTGGACGGCCGGGGAGCGTACGCCGTCGGCCTACCGCGGCGCGGGCACGGCGCTCGGCCCCGACGCCCTCGGCACCTCGCTCCTCGTCGTGGGACCGTCCGGCTCCGGCAAGACCAGGCACGTGGTCGCCCCGGTCGTCGAGTCGCTCGCCCTCCGTGCGCTGACCGGACAGTGCGCCGTCGTCGCGGTCTGCGCGGCCGGCACCCCGCTCGGACCGGACTCGGCGTACGACGTCGTGGTGCGGATCGGGGACCCCGCCTCCGTCTACGACCTGGATCCCTACGCCGACACCGCCGACCCCGACGCGGCCGCCGCGTTCCTCGCCGAGGGGCTGGCCGGAGACCTCGACACCGTCGGCGCCCAACGGGCCACGACCGCGCTCGCCCAACTGCTCGGGCCGTATCGGGCGGTGTACGGCACCTTCCCGTCCCTGCCCGTCCTGCGGGAACTCCTGGAGGGCGAACCGTCGGCGCTGGACGCCCTGCGGCAGGCCCTGTCGGCGCCGGAGCACGCCGGTCTGCGCCGCGATCTCGACGCCCGGGCCCGTCAGAGCGGCGGTGCCGCCGACCCCGGCCCGGTGCTCGCCGACCGGCTCGCGCTGCTGGACCGGCCCGTGTTCGCCGACTTCTTCGGCACCGGCGACGCGGCCGTCCGGCCGTTCTCGCTGCGCGCCGTCGCCCATCACCCGCTGCGGGTCCGCATCGACGTGCCGGCGCACGGGCACGAGGAGGCCTCCCGGCTGATCACCCGGCTGGTCCTGGCCCAGTTCGACCATGTCGTGCACGACACCGGCCGCCGGCACTTCGCCTGTCTCGTCCTCGACGACGCCACCGGGACGGTGACCACCGAGTCCGTACGGCACATGCAGCGCCTGCGCTCGCAGAACGCGGGCGTACTCCTCGCCCTGCGCACCCTCGGCGACGTCCCCGAGGCGCTGCACGGACCGCTGCACGGCGCGGTCGGCTGCCGGATGGCCTTCTCGGGAGTCACGACCTGGGACGGCAGCCGCTTCGCGCACGCCTGGGGCACGGAGTGGGTGGAGACCCGGGACGTGGCCCAGCACACCGTCTTCGCGGACCAGCCGATGACCCGGGCCATCCACGCCCTGCGCAAGCTGGTGACGGGCCGGGCGGTGACGACGGAAGCCGTGACCGTGCGGCAGGTCGAGCGGGAGAGATGGTCCGCGTCCCAGCTCGCACACGAGGTGCCGCCGGGGCACGCGGTGCTGTCCCTCACGACGGTGGAGGGGAAGCACACTCCACCATCACTGGTGGATCTGCGAGCCCCAGCCGTCTGAACCGGACATACAGGTACGCGCCCACCATACGGTGAGGCAGAATCGGCACAGGCCGTTCATACGCGGCGGCCAAAAGATCGACATGATCGCCGGTTCTTCCTCCACCTGAAGGCACCATGCCCCCCACGCTCGCCTCCCTCGTCCACCACTCCGCGCTCAAGCTCACCGTGCGCGCCGGCGAGGACCGGCTGGACGTGCCCGTGCGGTGGGTGCATGCCAGTGAGCTGGCCGATCCGGTGCCGTACATGGAGGGCGGGGAGCTGCTGCTGATCACCGCGCTGAAGCTGGACGCGGAGGACCCGAAAGCCATGCGGCGGTATGTGAAGCGGCTGGTGGGGGCCGGGGTCGTAGGGCTCGGGTTCGCCGTCGGGGTCAACTACGACGAGATTCCCCAGGCGCTCGTCGACACCGCGGGGGAAGAGGGGCTGCCGCTGCTCGAAGTCCCCCGGCGCACCCCCTTCATCGCGATCAGCAAGGCCGTCTCCGCGGCGATCGCCGCCGACCAGTACCGCTCCGTCACCGCCGGCTTCGCCGCCCAGCGCGAACTCACCAAGCAGGCCCTCACCGACGGCCCCGAGGGACTCCTCGCCGCCCTCGCCGCGCAGGTCGACGGCTGGGCCGCGCTCTACGACGCGTCCGGCGCCGTCGTCGCCACCGCACCGGAGTGGGCAGGCCGTCGCGCCGCCCGGCTCACGGCGGACGTGGAGCGGTTGCGGGACCGGCCCGCGCCGGCTTCGTCCGTCGTGGGCGGGCCGGACAACGAGGACCGCGTCGAACTGCACACCCTGGGCACCGGCCGCCGCCCCCGCGCCGCACTCGCCGTGGGTACGGCCGCGGCGCTGGGGACGGCAGAGCGGTACGCGGTGCACTCCGCGATCGCGCTCCTGACCCTCACCACGGAACGCTCGCGGTCCCTCCAGGCCGCCCATGAGCGGATCGGCGCGGCCGTGCTGCGGCTGCTGCTCGCCGGGCACCCGGACCACGCGCGGGCGGTCGCCGGGAACCTGTACGGCGGGCTGCTCGACGCGCCGTTCCGGATCATCGTGGGGGAGTCGGCGGACGGTGACCCCCTGGACGGGCTCGCCGAGGCCGTGGAATCGGCCGCCGCGCGGTCCGGGGAAGCCGTGCTCGTCGTAGCGGAAGGGCCGGAACGGCTGGTCGTGCTGGCCGTCGACGGTGGTGTCGCCGTCGAGGCGTGCGGGGAGTACGCGGCGACGCGGGAGGCCGAGCGGGCCTCCTCGACCGCGGGGGAGCACACCGGCGACGAGAGCGAACTGGTCGTCGGGCTCTCCGCGCCGGCCGGGCCCATCGCCGCCGCGGGCGCCTACAAGCAGGCCGAACAGGCGTTGTCCGTGGCGCGGCGGCGGGGGCGGGTGCTCGTCGAACACGAGCAACTGGCCGCCGGGTCCGTGCTGCCGCTGCTCGCCGACGACGCGGTGCGAGCGTTCGCGGACGGGCTGCTACGGCCGCTCGCCGAGCACGATGCCACCGGGCGCGGGGACCTCGTCGCCTCGCTGCGGGCATGGCTGTCCCGGCACGGGCAGTGGGACGCGGCGGCCGCCGACCTCGGGGTGCACCGGCACACCCTGCGGTACCGGATGCGGCGGGTCGAGGAGATCCTCGGGCGGTCGCTGGACGATCCGGACGTACGGATGGAGTTGTGGCTCGCGCTGAAGGCGACGGCCGCCGCGGAGTGAACTCTCCTACGGCGACGCCTTCTGCCGAACTGGAGTGTCCCGGCGCGGTACTGCTACGGCCCGGACAAACGCACCCCCGCTTCCCCGCGCCTACCGTTGACCGGGAAAGCATCAAGAGTTCAGCACCACCCCCAACGCGGAAGGGCCGGCACACGCAATGCCCAACGAAACTGTGGCAGTCACCCACGCCTTCTGGCTCGCCGGCCGCCAGGCCACCGGCGAGGACACCTTCGACGTCAGCTCGCCCTGGGACGGACGCCTCGTCGGCAAGGTCAGCGTGCCGACCGACGCCCAGGTCGAGGAGGCGGTGGCCGCCGCGTACGCCGTACGGGACGAGTTCGCCGCCACCCCCGCCCACGTCCGCGCCGCCGCCCTCGACCACGTCAGCCGGCGTCTCGTCGAGCGCACCGAGGAGATCGCGCAGCTCATCTCCGCCGAGAACGGCAAGCCGATCAAGTGGGCGCGCGGCGAGGTCGGCCGTGCCGTGTCCGTGTTCCGGTTCGCCGCCGAGGAGGCCCGGCGCTTCAACGGCGGCGAGGCCCAGCGCCTCGACACCGACACCGGTGGCCAGGGCCGGCTCGCCCTCACCCGGCGTTTCCCGAAGGGCGTCGTCCTCGGCATCGCGCCCTTCAACTTCCCGCTGAACCTGTGCGCCCACAAGATCGCCCCCGCGATCGCGGCCGGCGTGCCGATCATCCTCAAGCCGGCCCCGGCCACCCCGCTCTCCGGCCTGATCATCGGCGACCTGCTCGCCGAGTCCGAGCTGCCCGCCGGTGCGTGGAGCATCCTGCCGGTCGCCAACGACCACATGCCCGCCCTGGTCCAGGACGAGCGGCTGCCGGTGATCTCCTTCACCGGTTCGGAGAAGGTCGGCTACGCGATCATGGACTCGGTGCCGCGCAAGCACTGCACCCTGGAGCTGGGCGGCAACGGCGCGGCCGTGGTCCTCGGGGACTACGCCTCCGACTCCGACCTCGACTGGGCCGCCACCCGCATCGCCACCTTCTCCAACTACCAGGGCGGCCAGTCCTGCATCTCGGTGCAGCGGGTCATCGCCGACGCGGCCGTCTACGACCGGCTGCTCCCGCGCATAGTCGCCGCCGTCGAGGCCCAGGTCACCGGCGACCCGAGCGACGACAAGACCGACGTCGGGCCGCTCGTCAGCGAGGCCGCCGCGCAGCGCGTCGAGTCGTGGGTCCAGGAGGCCGTCGAGGCGGGCGCCACCCTCCTCACCGGCGGCAAGCGCGACGGTGCCTCCTACGCCCCGACCGTCCTCACCGACGTACCGGCCGACACGACGATCTCCTGCGAGGAGGTCTTCGGACCGGTGCTGACCGTGACGAAGGTGGACGGCGAGGCCGCCGCCTTCGCCGCCGCCAACGACTCCAAGTACGGCCTCCAGGCAGGGGTGTTCACCCACGACGTGCAGGTCGCCTTCCGCGCCCACCGCGCGCTCGAAGTCGGCGGCGTGGTCATCGGCGACGTCCCGTCCTACCGCGCCGACCAGATGCCGTACGGCGGCGCCAAGCAGTCCGGCGTCGGCCGCGAGGGCGTGAAGTTCGCGATGGACGACTACACCTACGAGCGGGTGCTGGTGCTCACGGGCCTCGCGCTCTGACCGGGCTCGGGACGAGAGCGGTCGCTCTGACCGTCCTCTCACCCAACGGCTCTAGCTAATGGGATCCATTTTCATATAGCCTCCCAGGAGGGGCCCGGCACCGATGCCTTCCGGTGCCGGGCCCCTTCTTTGTCGTCGGCTGCCTCCGGACCCTCAGCCGGAGAAGCCGACATGCGCGAGCCGCAGTGGGCCGCGCAGCTTCAGGTGCACGTCGTGCACGCCCTCGGCGACGATCCCGGCGCCGAGGGTGGTGTAGTCGTACGGGCCCGACGTCGGTGCGGGCAGGGCGAGTTGGGTGAGTTGGGCGACTGCCGGGCCACCGTCCAGAGACAGTTCCACGACGCCCTCGCCCGCCACCGTCACGGTCACCTCCGTGACACCGGCGCCGAAGTCGCAGTGCCGGTAGACCAGTTCGGCCGTACCGCCCTGTGCCGGGGTCACCGCGTCGCCCGCCGCCTTCGTGCGGTCGACGATCTCGCCGCCCGACTGCTCGTCGAAGTCGGCTGCTTCCAGGCCGTGTTGGAGGAGAGGGCGGGGTGCTGCGGGCTCGCCGTCGAGCGTCACCGTCGTCCGCAGGCGGATGTCCTCGCTGGAGGCGCCGAGGAGGAGGTCGTACGGGCCGGGCTCCAGGCGCCAACCACCCCGCGCCACGTCCCAGAACTCGAAGGCGGACAGCGGGAGTTGGAAGTCCAGCTCGGCCCGCTCGCCCGGTGCGAGGGTCACCCGCCGGTGCGCCACGAGTTCGCGGCGCGGGCGCGGGACCGACGGGTCGGCGGCGCGCGTGTACAGCTGCGCGACCTCGTCCGCCGTCGCGTCCCCGGTGTTGGTGACCGTGAACTCCACGTGCACCGTGCCGAGTTCGACCCGCGCCGTCAGGTCGCCGTACGCGAAGGACGCGTAGGAGAGGCCGTGGCCGAACGGGAACAGCGGGGTGCCCTCGAAGTAGAGGTAGGTCTGGCGGCCACCGATCACGTCGTAGTCGAGGAGGCCGGGCAGGTCGGTGTCGGCGGCGTACCAGGTCTGGGGGAGGCGGCCGGCGGGGGAGACGTCGCCGGCGAGGACGCGGGCCAGGGCGGTGCCCGCCGCCTGGCCGCCGTGGGCGGTCCACAGGATCGCGGAGAGGTCGGCCGGGTCGACCGTGTACGGATACGCGGAGACCAGGGCCAGGACCGTGTTCGGGTTGGCGGCGCGGGCCGCGCGCAGGAGGCGTTCCTGGTGGGCGGGGAGACGGAGGGTCGTACGGTCCTCCGTCTCGCGGCCGTTGATGTGCGGGTCGTTGCCCGCGACCACGAGCACCACGTCCGCCGCCTCCGCGACCCGGGTCACCGCGTCCCCACCGCGTTCGGCGATCACCAACTCGAAGACTTCCGCGCCGTCTTCGGCAACCTTCACGCCGTCGGCGGCGACAGAGACGTGGCGACCCGTACCGATGTGCAGCAGGAGGTGACCGTTCTCGTGGGGTTCCAGGCGGAATGTCTCCTGGACGACCCAGCCTCCGGGCTGGTTGGCGGAGGCGCGGACGTAACCGTCGTCGGCGACCGAGAGGTAACGGCCGTCCGGGGCGCGCAGGGTGAGGACGCCCTCGCCCCAGTCGACGAGGGCGAGTTCGGTGCCGGTGGCGTCGGTGGTGAGCGGCGGGAGGTCGGTGCGGCCCGCGAGGAGGGCGGGGTCCAACGCGCCCTCGGCGCCGCGTACTTCGTCTTCCGCCTCCGCCAGCGGGACGTGCAGAAAGGTGCCTTGGGAGGTGCGCAGGCGGACGCGGTCCACGCCCTCCGCGAACTCCACGCGCTCGGCGCCGAACCGCTCGTACAGGCCCTCCAGCGGAGTCGAGCGGTGGATCAACGTGCCGCTGTACCAGTCGAGTTTGCACTCGTCCGCGAGCAGGCCGACGACGGCCAGGCGGGTGTCGTGGGCGAGGGGCAGCAGGTCGGCGTCGTTCTTCAGGAGGACGACTGCTTGCTCGGCGGCCTCCTGGGCGAGGGCCCGGTGCGCCGGGGTGTCGAAGTCCTTGGTGTCGGCGTGCGGGTCGTGGGCCGGGTCGAACTCGCCGAGCCGGAACCGCACCGAGAGCTGGCGGCGGACCGCCGCGTCGACATCCGCATCCGTCAACAGGCCCTGGTCCAGGGCGCCTTGGACCCGCTCCACGATCGTCGAACCGTCCGTGCCGTGATCGGTGAAGCTGTCCACGCCGGACAGCAGCGAGGCCGCCGTCGCCTCCTCGTGGGTGTCGAAGTAGTGCTCGGAGTCGACCAGGTTGGAGGGCGCGCCCGCGTCCGAGCAGACGAGGAGGTCCTCGTCGGTCCAGGTGCGCAGATGCTCGCGGAGATAGGGCGAGACGTGGTTGGGGCGGCCGTTGACCAGGTTGTACGCGGGCATCACCCCAGCGACCGCGCCCGCCTCGACCGTCTCGCGGAAGGCGCGCAGGTCGTACTCGTGCAGCACGCGCGGGCGGACGGAGGACGACGAAACGGCGCGGCCCGTCTCGTTGTTGTGGGCCAGCCAGTGCTTGAGGACGGGGGCCGTGCGCCAGTACGTCGGGTGGTCGCCGCGCAGGCCGCGCGTGTACGCGGTGGCGATCGCCGAGGTCAGCTTCGGGTCCTCCGAGTAGCCCTCCTCGTTACGGCCCCACAGCGGATGGCGCAGCAGATTCACCGTCGGGGACCACACGTTGAGGCCGACACGGTCGTCGCGGGCCCGCATCGCGCGGACCTCCTTGGACACCGCGTCGCCGACCCGTCGTACGAGATCCTCGTTCCAGGTCGCGCCGAGGCCCACCGCCTGCGGGAAGACCGTCGCCGGGCCCATCCACGCGACGCCGTGCAGGGCCTCCTGGCCGGTGCGGAACGCGGCGACGTCCAGACGCTCCACGGCGGGCGCGTACTGGTGCAGGAAGCCGACCTTCTCGTCGGGGGTGAGCCGTGCCAGCAGGTCGTCGATGCGCTTCGCGAACGGCAGGCGCGGATCGCGGAAAGGCGGCGTAGGCGGCGTTTGTGCGGTCACGTGGGGTTCCCCTTGCGATGGAGCGGCGCGGCTCTTTCGAAGCGCTTCGATGCTGATTCGATGCGGGTCAGGTGTCAAGAGACCTTCACCGTTATTTCAAGCAGCACATACGGACAGGTCACGCCGCGCACTACCGAGGAATCTTGGGAACGACCCTTGTGCACCCCTGGGTGTTCACTTAACCTCGCAGCAACATCGAAGCGCTTCGACTAAGTGCTCTGTTCCACTCAAGACACCGCAGCCGACGGCTCCACCGCCGGGTGTCCTGGTGCGCCATGAAGGGTTGACGCAATGACGCCGAACGCCTCCGCCGCCCCCGCTCCCAGCCGGAGAAGCTTTCTCGCCTCCACGGCGGTCGTCGCCGCAGCGGTGGCGGGAGGGGTACCGCTGCTCTCCGCCTGCGGGGCCTCGGACAGCGGGTCGGGCGGGGGCAGTTCGGAGGGCAAGGGCGTCAAGAAGCTGCTGCCGGCGTTCGTCGCCGGCAACGTGGTGGCCCCGGACATCGCCGCCAAGAACGGCTCGGCGGTCGGCTTCACCAGCAAGCTGGACCTCGCCGGCCTGAAGACCTCGGTGCCGAAGAAGCTCGGCAAAGGCGGCAAGGTCTCCATCATGTCGCCGTTCTGGGGCTCCCCGCCGAAGAGCGACAACGCCTACTACAAGGCGATGAACAGCCTCATCGGTGTCGACGTGACCTGGCAGAACCAGGACGGCAACACCTACGACCAGAAGCTCGGCGCGGTCCTCGCCTCCAGCGACATCCCCGACATCGTGGTCGTCCCCGGCTGGAACATGGGCGGCAAGATACCCAGCGCCATCATCGGCAAGTTCGCCGACCTCGGCCCCTACCTCGCCGGCGACAAGGTCAAGGACTACCCGAACCTCGCCGCGATCCCGTCCGACGCCTGGCAGCGCTGCATCTTTGGCGGCAAGCTGCGCGGACTGCCGATGCCGTCCTCGTACGTCCCCAACATCGTGCCGCTCTACCGCAAGGACATCTTCGACAAGGAGGGGTACGAAGTCCCCACCTCCGCTGACGAGTTCATGGCCCTGGCCAAGGAGATCACCAACGCCAAGGCCAAGCGCTGGGCCTGCCTGGACATGAAGTGGACCGCCTTCAACGCGTGGGGCGTGCTCTCCGGCAGCGAGAAGTCGCTCGGCTGGAACCTCGTCGACGGCAAGCTGGTCAACCGCATCGAGACGCAGGAATATCTCGAAGCGCTGGAGTGGACCCGCAAGCTGTTCGCCGCCGGATACGTGCACCCCGACGCCAAGTTGGGCAAGAGTGCCGCCACCGACCCGGGCCCCAAGTTCGCCGCGGGCGAGTTCCTCATCTACAACCAGGACATCTCGCAGTGGTGGAGCCGCACCGCCGAACAGGCCACCCAGAACCCCGACTACAAGATCTGGGGCATGGACATCTTCGGCCACGCGGGCGGCGACCCGACCCTCTGGGCCGGCGAACCGGCCGGCATCTTCGCCTTCATCAGCAAGAAGGCCTCCGAGTCCGTGATCCATGACGCGCTGGCCGTCGCCAACGTCACCTCTGCGCCGTACGGCACCAAGGAGTACATGCTCACCAACTACGGTGTGGAGGGCACCCATTACACCGTCAAGAACGGTGTCCCCACCAAGACCGACCAGGGCAACAACGAGGTCATCAACGCCTTCGTCATGGTCGCCAGCCCCGCCGCGACGATCGCCCACCCCGACTTCCCCGAGGTCGCCAAGGCGCAGGTCGAGTGGCAGCAGCGGATGGGCGCCTTCACAAAGAAGTCGAGCTTCTACGGCCAGCAGATCACCGAACCGAGCCGCTACACCAACCTCTCCAACGACTTCGAGCAGTTGGAGGACGACATCACCCGCGGCCGCAAGAAGATCAGTGACATGCAACAGGCCGTCTCCGACTGGAAGAGCAAGGGCGGCGACCAACTCCGCGCCTGGTACCAGAAGTTGCTCGACGACAACGGCACCGCGACGAGCTGACCGGGTACCGAGGCAAGGAGAACGGCCGTGTCCCACAGCACGGTGCCTCGGAGCAGGACCGAGGCCGACACGACGGGAAAGACCCCGGTGGCGTCCGGCGGCGCCACGGGTTCCCGGCAGGACAAGCCCAAGGCGAAGGTGAGTTGGCGGCTCAGGTTCAGACGCGACCGCGTCCTCCTCCTGATGACCCTGCCGGCCGTCCTGCTCATCCTGGTCTTCAACTACCTGCCGATCCTCGGCAACATCGTCGCCTTCGAGGACTACGACCCCTACGTCAGCGACAACGGCATCGTCTCGATGCTGCACAGCCCCTGGGTCGGCCTGGAGAACTTCCAGCAGATCTTCGCCGACTCCGCCTTCTGGAGCGCCGTACAGAACACGCTCGTCCTGTTCTCCCTCCAACTGGTCCTGTTCTTCCCGATCCCGATCCTCCTCGCGCTGCTCATCAACAGCGTGGTCAGGCCCCGGGTCCGGGCGCTCTCACAGGCGATCCTCTACCTCCCGCACTTCTTCTCCTGGGTGCTGGTCATCGCCGTCTTCCAGCAACTCCTGGGCGGGGCGGGGCTGTTCTCGCAACTCCTGCGGCAACACGGCTTCGACGGCCTCGACGTCATGACCGACCCCAACACGTTCAAGTTCCTCATCACCGCGCAGAGCGTGTGGAAGGACGCGGGCTGGGGGATCATCGTCTTCCTCGCCGCGCTGTCCTCCGTCAGTCCCGATCTGTACGAGGCCGCCGCGATGGACGGCGCGGGGCGCTGGCGCCGGATGTGGCACGTCACGCTGCCGGCGTTGCGACCGGTGATCGCGCTGTTGCTCGTGCTGCGGGTCGGTGACGCGCTGACCGTCGGCTTCGAGCAGATCCTGCTCCAACGCGACGCCGTGGGGCCGGGAGCGGCGGAGGTCCTCGACACCTTCGTCTGGTGGAACGGCGTCCGCAACCAGGACTTCGGCTACGCGGCCGCCGCGGGACTCGTCAAGGGCGTGATCAGCCTCGGGCTGGTCCTCGCCGCGAACAAAGTGGCCCACCTCATGGGCGAGCAGGGGGTGTACAAGAAGTGACCGCCGTCATCGACCAACCCGTCGAGCCCGCCACGTCCACCAAGTCCGTACGGCCGCCCGGGCGTTGGGCCGCGCCGCCGCGGCCCACCTGGGAGGAGGAACCCGGCAGGGTCGGGCTCGCGGGCAAGGGGCTCGTCCTCACGCTCGCCTGTCTCGCCATCCTCTTTCCGCTGTGGATCGTCCTCGTCACCAGCCTCTCCTCCCGCAAGACCATCGACCAGGCCGGCGGGCTCGTCATGGTGCCCAAGGGCATCACGTTCGTCGCCTACAAGGAACTCCTCAGCGGCGGCCAGGTCACCCGCGCGGCGATCATCAGCGTGCTCATCACCGTCGTCGGTACGGCGTTCTCCATGGCGGTGTCCGTGCTGTGCGCGTACGGGCTCTCGCGTATCGGGTCGCTCGGGCACCGGTGGATTCTGATGATGATGCTGGCGACGATGTTCTTCAGCGCCGGGCTCATTCCGACGTATTTGCTGGTGCAGTCGCTCGGCCTGACCGACAGCTATCTCGCGTTGATCCTGCCCAGTGCGCTCAGTGTCTTCAACATCCTTGTGTTGCGTGGGTTCTTCATGGGGATATCGCAGGAACTCATCGACAGTGCGCGGATCGATGGTGCCGGTGACTTCCGGATTCTGTGGGTGATTGTCATGCCGTTGTCGCGTGCGGTGCTGGCTGTCATCACGTTGTTCTATGCCGTGGGGTATTGGAGTGCCTGGTTCAACGCGTCGCTGTATCTCAACGACCAGGACATGATGCCGTTGCAGAACGTCATGATCCAGTTGGTGCAGAAGCAGGAGGCTCCGGTGGGGCTTGGTCAGGCGATCAAGACGGGGGAGTTGTCGGGGCTTGCCGTGCAGATGGCGGTCATGGTGATGGCGTTGTTGCCGGTGGCTGTGCTTTCGCCGTTTGTGCAGCGGCATTTCAAGAAGGGGATGCTTACCGGCGCCGTTAAGGGCTGATCTGTTTTTGTCTGCGGGCGCGTTGGGGCTGGTCGCGCCCACGCGGCGGAGCCGCACATCGATACAGCCCCGCGCCCCTTAGGTAGGAATCCTCACCCCCTCTCAAAGAGCGAGGTATGTGCATGCTTGCGTCCCGAGTGAGCCGCCGGGCCGTCCTTGCCGGGACTGCGGCAGCCGCCGCGCTCACCGCCGTGCCGGGTGTCGCCGCGAAGGCGCATGCCGCGGAAACCCCCTCCTACCGCTGGCGCAATGCCGTAATCGGAGGCACTGGATTCGTCACCGGTGTGTTGTTCCACCCCTCCGTCCGTGGCCTCGCCTACGCCCGTACCGACATCGGCGGTGCCTATCGCTGGGACGACAGGACCGCCCGCTGGACCCCGCTCACCGACCAACTCGGGTGGGACGACTGGAACTTGTTCGGCGTGGAGGCGCTCGCCGTCGACCCCGCGCATCCGAACCGGCTGTACCTCGCCGTCGGCACGTACGCCCAGTCCTGGGCGGGCAACGGTGCCGTACTCCGCTCCGAGGACCGGGGCGCGACCTGGACCCGTACCGACCTCGCCGTGAAGCTCGGCGGTAACGAGGACGGGCGTGGGGCAGGGGAGAGGCTGGTCGTCGATCCGCGGGACAGCGACACCCTGTGGCTCGGGACCCGGCACGACGGGCTGCTCAAGTCGACCGACCGGGGCGCCACTTGGGCAGCGGTGACCGGCTTCCCGGCGACCGCCAGCGCATCCGGGCAAGGTGTCACCTTCCTCGTCGCCGTCGGGCGTGCCGTCTACGCCGGGTGGGGTGACGGCGACGGGAGCGCTGCCGCCGTCACCCTCTACCGCAGCACCGACGGCATCACCTGGACCGCCGTCCCCGCGCAGCCCACCGGCACCTCCGCCAAGGTCCCGATCCGGGCCGCGTACGACAGCCGCAGCCGCGAGCTGTACGTGACGTACGCCGACGCCCCCGGGCCCAACGGCCAGTCCACCGGCAGTGTGCACAAGTTGGCCGTCGCGAGCGGGACTTGGGCCGAGGTCACGCCGGTGAAGCCGGGTGGGACCACGTCCGACGGGTCCACCGACAGCTTCGGCTACGGCGGCGTCGCCGTCGACGCCCGTCGTGCCGGCACCGTCGTCGTCTCCACCAACAACCGCTGGGCGGCCGTCGACACCCTGTACCGGACCACCGACGGCGGCCGTACCTGGACGTCCCTCAAGGACGTTGCCGTGTTCGACGTGTCCGAGACTCCTTTCCTCAAGTGGGGTGCGGAGAAGCCGAAGTTCGGCTGGTGGATCCAGGCCGTGGCCGTCGACCCGTACGACTCGAAGCACGTCGTCTACGGCACCGGTGCCACCTTCTACGGCACCCGTGACCTCACGCACTGGGCACCGCGGATCCGCGGCCTGGAGGAGACGTCCGTGAGACAGCTGATCTCGCCCCCGGTCGGGGAGGCACACCTGATCAGCGCCTCGGGGGACATCGGCGTGATGTACCACGAGCGGCTCACGGCGTCTCCGTCGCGCGGCATGGCGACGAACCCCGTGTTCGGGTCGGCGACCGGGATCGCGCAGGCCGCGGGCAGGCCGTCGTACGTCGTCCGCACAGGCTTCGGTGACCACGGCAACGGTGCGTACTCCCGCGACGGCGGGCGGAGCTGGGCGCCCTTCGCTGCCCAGCCCGACATCGCCGGGGACTCACCGGGGCCGATCGCCACCGGCGCCGACGGCGGCACGCTGCTCTGGTCCTTCGTGCACTGGGACGGCACGAAGTATCCGACTCACCGCTCGGCGGACAACGGCGCGACCTGGTCCGAGGTCTCCTCCTTCCCGAAGGGCGCCACGCCGGTCGCCGACCCGGCCGACCCGACGCTCTTCTACGCGTACGACACCGACACAGGAACGCTATACGCCAGCACTGACAGTGGCCGTTCGTTCACTGCGCGTGCGAGTGGACTGCCCGCCGGTGACAGTCAGTTCCAGCTGGTCGCGGCGCCGGGGCGGTCCGGTGACCTGTGGCTGAGCGTCAAGTGGAACGGGCTCTACCGGTCCGTGGACGGGGGCGTCAGCTTCTCGAAGGTCGGCAGTTGCTGGGCCTCGTACACCCTCGGCTTCGGCAAGGCCGCCGCCGGAGCGGACTACCCCGCGATCTACCAGGTCGGCTCCACCGAGACCATCACCGCCGTCTACCGCTCCGACGACGAGGCCAAGACCTGGGTGCGCATCAACGACGACCAGCATCAGTGGGGTTGGGTCGGGCAGGCCATCGTCGGGGATCCGCGCGTCCACGGGCGCGTGTACCTCGCCACCAACGGGCGCGGCATCCAGTACGGGGAGCAGATCTGATGCCTCAGCTCAGTGACACCACCCGTGGGCGCATTCTCTTCGGCGGTGACTACAACCCCGAGCAGTGGCCCGAGGAGACCTGGCACGAGGACGTCCGGCTGATGAAGGACGCCGGCGTCAACTCCGTCACCCTCGGCGTCTTCTCCTGGGCCAGGCTCGAACCCGAGCCGGGAGCACGGGAGTTCGGCTGGCTCGACCGGCTGATGGATCTGATGCACGGCAGCGGGATCGGCGTCGTCCTCGCCACACCTACCTCCTCCCCGCCCCCGTGGCTCGGGCGCCTCCACCCGGAGACCCTGCCCCGCGACGCCGACGGCCGGATCGAATGGTGGGGCGGACGCCAGCACTTCTCGCACTCCAGCGCCGTCTACCGCAGCCACGCCGCCGCCATCACCGAGGCCCTGGCCGCCCGTTACGCCGGCCACCCCGCCCTCACGATGTGGCACATCAACAACGAGTACTGCACCTTCGACTACGGCGACGAGGCCGCCGTCGCCTTCCGCCGCTGGCTGCGCACGAAGTACGGCACCCTCGACGCCCTCAACTCGGCCTGGGGCACGGCCTTTTGGAGCCAGGGCTACGACACCTGGGACGGCGTCCTGCCCCCGCGTCACGCCCACTACCTCAACAACCCCACCCACGTGCTCGACTTCCGGCGCTTCACCTCCGACATGCTCCTGGAGTGCTACACCGCAGAGCGCGACATCGTCCGCCGGCACACCCCGCACCTCCCGGTCACCACCAACTTCATGCCGTTGTGGGTGGGGCAGGACGGCTGGCGCTGGTCCGAGGAGGAGGACGTCGTCTCGGTCGATCTGTATCCCGATCCGCGTGACCCTCTCGGTGCCCAAAGCGCCGCGCTCGTCCAGGACTTGACCCGCTCGCAGGCGCGCGGCCCCTGGATGCTCATGGAACAGGCCGCCGGACCGGTCAACTGGCGCGGGGTGAACCACCCGAAGCCGCGCGGCCTCAACCGCCTCTGGTCCCTCCAGGCCGTGGCCCGCGCCGCCGACGCCGTCTGCTACTTCCAGTGGCGTCAATCCCGGCAGGGCGCCGAGAAGTTCCACTCCGGGATGCTCAGCCACGCGGGGGAGCGGGGCCGCACCTTCCAGGAGGTGAAGCAACTCGGCGCCGAACTGGCCCGCATCGGCGGCGAGGTGACGGACGCTCACATCACCTCCGACATCGCGATCCTGCACGACTGGAACGCCTGGTGGGCGGGCGCGCAGGACGGCCGTCTCTCCACCGAGGTCGACTACCCGGAAGTCCTCCGCGCCTGGCATCGCGCCCTCTGGGAGTCCCACCTCGCCACCGACTTCGCCCACCCCGAACACGACCTCTCCGCCTACAAGTTGGTGGTCGTCCCGCAGCTCTACCTCCTCACGGACACCGCCATCGACAACCTCCTCGCTTACGTCCGAGGCGGCGGCACCCTCGTCTCCGGCTTCCTGACCGGCATCGCCGACGAGGACGACCGGGTCCGGCCGGGTGGCATGGACGCCCGTCTCCGCGAACTGTTCGGCATCCGCACCCTGCACGAGTGGTGGCCGCTGGACGCGGGGCAGACCGCCGAGTGCGAGGGCTTCCGCGGAACGCTCTGGTCGGAGGAGATCGAGCCTGAGACCGAGACCGAGAGTACGACCGGGTCCGGTGCTGTCGACGAGGTAATCCCTTACAAGGGCGGGGAGTTGGACGGCCTCCCCGCCGTCCTGCGCAGGGATCGCTCCTGGTACGTCTCGACGCTCCCGGAACCCCACGCACTGCGCGCCCTGCTCGCCCGTATCGCCACCGACGCGGGCGTCCGTCCGGTGCTCGCCGGGCTTCCGCCGGGCGTCGAGGCCGTACGGCGCGGGGAGTTGCTGTTCCTCCTCAACCACAGCCGCGAACCGGTCACCGTCGAACTCCCGGGCGCCCAGCACGACTTGCTCACCGACGAGACCGTCGAGGGCGAGATCACCCTCGGCCGCTACGGCGCGGCGGTGCTACGCCCATGACCAGCGAACCCCCATCCACCGACCCCGCACCCGCCGCCCCCTCGCCACCCGGCCCCGTACACGCCACCTGGGAACCCCACCCCGCCACCCGCTGGGAGGACGCCTACCTCAGCGGCAACGGCCACCACGGCGCCCTCGTGTTCGGCGATCCGAGCGACGACCGCGTCATCGTCACCCACCACACCCTCGTCCGCCCGAACGGCGCCGAACACGCCCGCCCTCCACGCCTGGCCGCCGAACTCCCCGCGCTCCAGGCCAGGTTGCTCGCCGGTGACCTCGCCGCCGCCGAGAGGTTCACGGACGGCCGCCCGCTCCAATGGGTACAGCCCTTCCACCCGGCCTTCCAGCTACGGCTGCGCAGGCCGTCCGGCGCGGCCGGGCGCGACTACCGCCGTACCGTCGACTTCACCACCGGCGAGGCCGCCGCCCGCTGCGACGACTGGCGCAGCCGTGTCTTCGTCTCCCGCGCCGACGACGTGATCGTGCAGCACGTCACCGCCCCCGACCTCACCCTCGACCTCGCGCAGGAACATCAACTCCCGGGTGCGCCAACAGGGTTGGGCGTCGGACAGGGCACGCTCCTCACTTCCGACGGTGCCGTTCTCACCCTCCGCGTCCGCTATCCCGACAGCGATCGCGCGTACACCGGAGTCACCCTCGCCGTGGTCTCCGGCGGCACAACGCGGCTCACCTCGGCGGGAGTTCGGATCGCCGGGGCCACCGAGGTCCTTCTCCTCACCCGAGTCCGACGCCACACCGGCGAGCTGGACGTCGTAGAAGAGACCCGGGCGCTGCGGGAACTGATCGACGAGCGGCAGTCGTACGACGCCCTCCTCGACCGGCACCTCGCGCTCCACCGTGCGGCCTACGCCCGTGTCACCCTCGATCTGCACGCCGACGACGCCGAACGTGCCCTCCCAGGTGGTGAGTTGCTGAAGCGGACCCATGGTTCCGCTCTCCTCGAACGGCTCTTCGCGGCCGGCCGGTACCATCTCCTCTCCTCCAGCGGCCTGTTGCCGCCCCGGCTCACCGGACTGTGGACCGGCGACTGGGACACGGCCTGGTCGGGGGCGTTCACCAACGACGCGAACCTCAACCTCCAGACCGCCTCCGCCGCGAGCGCCGCCCTTCCCGAAGTCACCGACGCCCTCGCGTCCTTGATTCATCGTCAGCTCGACGACTGGCGGGAGAACGCGCGTGCCGTCTTCGGCGCCCGGGGTGTCGTCGCGCCCGCGCACACCGACGGCGAGTCCGGGCTGTCGTACCACTTCAGCCGTGAGTACCCGCTGCATCTGTGGACCGCCGGCGCCGACTGGCTGCTCAAGCCGCTCGTCGACCACGACGAGACGCGCGGCGCGCGCGATCCGCGTACCGCCGCCGCGCTGGCCGAAGTCGCCCTGTTCTACGAGGACTTCCTCAGAGACGAGCGTACCGACGCGACCGGACTCGGCACCGACCCGGACGGGCAGCTCGTCCTCGTCCCCTCCTACTCACCCGAGAACCGCCCCGCGAACGTCAACGCCAGTTGGGGCGCGATCAACGCGGCCATGGACCTCTCCGCCGCCCGGCACGCGCTGCACACCGCCGCCGACTACCACCCGGGCCCCGACGCCGACCGCTGGCGCGCGCTCGCCGACCGGCTGCCGCCGCACCGGGTCAACTCCCAAGGCGCGCTTGCCGAATGGGCCTGGCCCGGCCTCGACGACACCTACGACCACCGTCACCTCAGCCATCTCTACGGTGTGTGGCCGCTCGACGAGATCAACCCGTACGACACCCCGCAGCTCGCCGCGGCCGCGCACCGCGCTCTCCAACTCCGGGGCGTCGAGAACGACTCCGCGCACGGGCACCTCCACCACGCGCTCGTCGCCGCCCGGCTCCGGGACGGTGAGCGGGTCGCGCACGCGCTCGGGCAGGTGCTCGACGGTGACTTCTTCCACGCCTCGCTGATGAGCGCGCACTACCCGAACCGCGACGTCTACAACGCGGACGCCGCGCACACCCTGCCCGGCGTGGTCGTCGAGGCGCTCGTGCAGTCCACCCCGGACCGGCTGGTCCTGCTGCCCGCGCTGCCCGCGGCGTATCCGCACGGCCAACTCACCGGCGTACGCACGAGGTTCGGGGCGGAGGTCGATCTGAGCTGGACGCCCCACTCCGCCACAGCGCTGATCCGGCCGTCCCGTACCCACCGCGTCGAACTCCGGACTTCCTCCGGCACGGAGCCGCTCGACCTCGTCGCCGGAGAAGACCGCGTCCTCACCCTGGGGACGCGGTAGCCACTCGCACCTCCCCCCACCCATGGAAGGGACACCATGGCAACACGCAAGCCGGGCCGCGTACTTACGGCCGTTCTCGCCCCCGCACTCGCGCTCGGCGCCACCGTCGCGCTCGCCTCGGCCCCCGCCTCCGCCGCCGTCTGGAGCTCCTGCGACCAGTACGGCAACACCACCCTGAACGGCTACACGCTCTACAACAACATCTGGGGCTCCGGCGCCGGCAGCCAGTGCATCTGGGCCAACTCCGGTACCAACTGGGGCGTCAACGCCAACCACCCCAACACCGGCGGCATCAAGTCCTACCCCAACGCCAAGAAGGTGATCAACAAGTCGATCACCTCGCTCGGTTCGCTCAAGAGCAGCTACAACGTCACGGTGCCGTCGTCCGGCGCGTACAACACGTCGTACGACATCTGGGACACCAACTACGACTACGAGATCATGCTCTGGGTCAACAAGACCGGAGCTGTCGGCGCCCTCGGCACCTCGCAGGGCACGCTCACGCTGGGCGGTTCGACCTGGACCGTCTACAAGGGCAACAACGGCAGCAACGACGTGTTCTCGTTCCTGCGCACCTCCAACTCGACGTCCGGCACGGTCGACATCCTGCCGATCCTCAAGTGGATCAAGGACACCAAGGGCTGGTTCGGCAACGTGACCATCGGCGACCTGCAGTTCGGCTTCGAGATCACGTCCTCGTCCGGCGGCCTGAACTTCACCACCAACAGCGAGAGCGTCAGCAGTAGTTGACCCACCCGGGCACCTCGGTGCTCCGCTCAGCCGCCCGGTCCTCGTACACCGCGAGGGCCGGGCGGTGCCACGACGAGCGCGGCGACCCAGCAGCCGAGGCCGGCCAGTGCGAGGCCGAACACCGCCGGGTTGACATAGCCGGGAACCGTGTCGGAGACGTAACTGCCACCGTCCTTCGTCTTGCAGACGAATCGCAGCGGGACGTAGTCCACCGAGTAGTCGATGACGTTCAAGGCCTTCTCGTCGTACTGCCGGTTGGCCGTACGGCACGGTCGCGGCGGCGCCGAGTCGGTGCCGCCGTCCCCCGCCTCCAGCAGTGCGCCCATGATGTGCAGCAGACCCCAGAGATACAGGGCGAACGCGATCAGGCCCGCCCCGCCGGCGAGCTTGCGTAAGACCATCGGAGGAGTCCACCAGAACAAGATCGGCACGGCTGTGATGGAGCCCACAGTTCCGCGCAACGGAAGCGTCACGGCCCGGAGGGGAGGCCCAACTCCCCTCCGGACTCCGCTACTCCGTCACCGGCAGCGTCGCCCCGTCCCGCAGGAACAGCGGGATCCGGTCCAGCGGCGCGTCGACCGTGACCGCCGTACCGCCCTCGTACGTCTCGCCGGTCCACGCGTCCGTCCACCACGCGCCCGCCGGGAGATACGCCGTACGGACCGTGGCGCCCGCCGTCAGCACCGGGGCGACCAGCAGGTCCGGGCCGAAGAGGTACGCGTCGTCGACCGACCAGGTCGCCTGGTCCGCCGGGAATTCGAGGAACAGCGGGCGCATCACCGGCAGCCCCTCCTCGTGCGCGGCGCGCATGACATCCAGCACGTACGGCTTCAGGCGCTCGCGCAGCCGCAGGTACTTCTCCAGGATCGGCAGGGCCCGATCGCCGTACGACCAGACCTCGTTGGGGCCGCCGGTCATGTCGGGGCCCAGCGGCATGCCCGGGTCGCGGAAGCCGTGCAGCCGCATCAGCGGGGACAGCGCGCCGAACTGGAACCAGCGGACCATGACCTCCTGGTACGCCGGGTCGTCCGGGTCGCCGCCGTGGAAGCCGCCGATGTCGGTGTTCCACCAAGGGATGCCGGAGAGCGCGGTGTTGAGACCCGCGGCTATCTGGCGGCGCAGGGTGGGGAAGTCGGTGCCGATGTCACCCGACCAGAGCGCGGCGCCGTGGCGCTGACTGCCCGCCCACGCCGAGCGGTTGAGGGTGATGATCTCGTCGTCACCGATGCCTTCGGCGCGCAACCCCTCGGAGAAGGTGCGGGAGTTCTCGGCCGGGTAGATGTTGCCGACCTCCAGGCCCGGCCCCGCCCAGTAGCGCAGGTTCTCCGGGAAGCCCGGCTTCAGCTCGGGCTCGCACGCGTCCAGCCAGAAGGCCGTAATGCCGTACGGGACAAGGTAGTTGTCGCGGATCTTCGACCACAGGAAGTCGCGGGCCTCGGGGTTCGTGGCGTCGTAGAAGGCCACCTGGACCGTCGACGCGACCCCCTTGTCCGGCCAGTCGGCGTGGGCCATCGGGCCGTACTGGGTGCCGATGAGGTAGCCGCGCTGTTCCAGTACGCCGTGGTTCTCGCTCAGGGGGGACACCGACGGCCAGACACTCACCACCAACTTCACGCCCAGCTCGTCCAGTTCGCGGACCATGGCCGCCGGGTCGGGCCACTCGGCCAGGTCGAACTTCCAGTCGCCCAGGTGCGTCCAGTGGAAGAAGTCGCAGACGATCGCCGAGAGGGGGAGGTCGCGGCGCTTGTACTCCCTTGCCACGGCGAGGAGTTCGGCCTGGGTGCGGTAGCGCAGCTTGCACTGCCAGAAGCCCGCCGCCCACTTGGGGAGCATCGGCGTACGGCCCGTCACCGCGCTGTAGCGGCGCTGGCCGTCGGCCGGGTCGCCCGCGGTGATCCAGTAGTCGATCTGCCGGGCCGAATCCGCCACCCAGCGGGTGCCGTTGCCGGCCAGCTCCACGCGGCCGATCGCCGGGTTGTTCCACAGCAGGGTGTAGCCGCGGCTGGAGACGAGCACCGGGATGCCCACCTCGGCGTTGCGCTGGACCAGGTCGAGGACCAGCCCCTTCTGGTCCAGCTTGCCGTGCTGGTGCTGGCCGAGGCCGTACAGCCTCTCGTCCTCGTAGGCGGCGAAGCGCTGCTCCAGGCGGTGGTGGCCGTTGCCGACCGCCGTGTAGAGGCGCGAGCCGGGCCACCAGAAGTGGGCGCGGGCCTCAGCGAGGAGTTCGGTGGAGTCGTCGGTGCGCAGGAAGCGGATCAGGCCCTCGGCGTCGACCTCGACAGTCAACTCGCCCACGGTCAGGGTCCCTTGGCCGTCCTCGATCTTGACGCTCGCCTCGGTGGGCGGTGCCTCGTCCAGCAGCGCACCCGGCAGCCCGTCGAGCAGCGGGCCGCCGAGCCGGGCCCTGACCCGGACCGCGTCCGGCCCCCACGGTTCGATGCGCAGGGTCTCCTGACGGCCGCTCCACTCCAGCGCGCCGTCCCGCTCGCGGAACGTTCCGACGGTGGGGGAGGACTGCGCGAGACTGACCTCGGACTGGATTTCGGCAGGCTGATTCACGAGGAGTGCTCCTGGAGGAAAGCAGACAGGGGGTAACCGCACAAACACGTGGAGCGTGGCTGGTCAAGAAGCTGACGGCGCCGGCCCCGTACTCGCCCGCATCGTCAACTCCGGTGTGATCAGCACGACTTCGTCGCTGCCGCGGCCGTCGAGCTTGGCCACCAGGTGCTCCACGGCGTAACGGCCCATCTCCTGCGCGGGGATGGCGACGGACGTGAGCCGTACCGAGGCCTGGGTGGCGACCTGGTCGGGGCAGACCGCGACCACCGACACGTCCTCCGGCACGGCCCGGCCCTGCTGGCGCAGCAGGGCGAGCAGCGGCTCGACCGCCGACTCGTTCTGCACGACGAAGCCCGTGGTGCCGGGGCGCTCGTCGAAGATCCGGGCCAGGGTCGTCGTCATCGCGTCGTACCCGCCCTCGCACGGCCGGTGCAGCACCCGCAGGCCCAACTCCCGTGCCCGGGACCGGAGTCCGTCGAGGGTGCGCTCGGCGAAACCGGTGTGCCGCTCGTAGACGGCGGGGGCCTCGCCGATGACAGCGATGTCGTGGTGACCGAGTTTGGCGAGGTGCTCGACGCACAGCGCGCCGGTCGCCCCGAAGTCGAGGTCGACACAGGTCAGTCCGGTGGTGTCGGCGGGGAGGCCGATGAGTACCGAGGGCTGGTCGGTGCCGCGCAGCAACGGCAGCCGCTCGTCGTCGAGTTCGACGTCCATCAGGATCATCGCGTCGGCGAGCCCGCTGCCGGTGACCCGGCGCACCGCGTCGGGACCCTCCTCGCCGGTGAGCAGCAGTACGTCGTAGCCGTGCAGGCGGGCGGTGGTCGCCACGGCGATGGCGATCTCCATCATCACCGGCACGTACATGTCGGTGCGCAGCGGCACCATCAGCGCGATGATGTTCGACCGGCTGCTGGCCAGGGCGCGGGCGCCCGCGTTCGGGTGGTAGCCCAGCTCGCGGATGCTCTGCTCGACCCGCTGCCGGGTGGCTCCGGAGATGGACCGCTTGCCGCTGAGGACATAGCTCACCGTGCTCGCCGAGACTCCGGCGTGCTGGGCGACCTCGGCGAGGGTGACCATCCAGCTCTCCAAGCTTTGTGAAGCGCTTCGACAGTGCGCGTTGCTGACAAGGGCGGGTGGGGGTGGTTCGACACTAGCTTCAGGCGGTGTGGGTGTCCATAGGTTGTCGAAGCGCTTCGACACTTTCTCGAATCACCGGACTCCGAGTGTTTCTCCGGGCGGGGGAGGCTACCTCCGGGCGGGCCGGCGGCCACTGAGAGGTCGTAGCGGCCGCTGACGGGCCGTAGACGAACCGTCCCCCGGAAGGACCCCCGATGCAACACTTCGGGGCGGCTTGACACGGAGGCGTACTTCGTCGACATCGGCTGAACGGACGCGCGAAGGGTGGCTGCTTCGCGGTGGATCGGGTACATACGAACGGGTAGCACCCGTCGGTAACCGCCATGGTCCGAGGGCCCGATTCGCGGCGAGGTGAGCCTCATGTCCGCTCCATCCAGCAAACCCACCGTCACCGAGCGAGAAGCCCGGCAGGTGGCGGAGGCGGCCCGGGAACAGGACTGGCGCAAGCCCAGTTTCGCCAAGGAACTGTTCCTCGGCCGCTTCCGGCTCGACCTGATCCACCCCCACCCCCTCCCGGCCGCCGAGGACTCCCGGCGCGGCGAGGAGTTCCTCGCGAAGCTGCGCGTCTTCTGCGAGACGCAGATCGACGCCGCCCGCATCGAACGCGAGGCGCGCATCCCCGACGAGGTCATCAGCGGCCTCAAGGAGATCGGCGCCATCGGCATGAAGATCGACACCAAGTACGGCGGCCTCGGCCTCACCCAGGTGTACTACAACAAGGCGCTCGCCCTCGCGGGCTCCGCCTGCCCCGCGGTCGGCGTGCTGCTCTCCGCCCACCAGTCGATCGGCGTACCGCAGCCGCTGAAGCTGTTCGGCACGGACGAGCAGAAGGCGGAGTTCCTGCCCCGCTGCGCCCGCACCGCCATCAGCGCCTTCCTGCTCACCGAACCGGACGTCGGCTCCGACCCGGCACGCCTCGCGACCAGCGCGGTGCCCGACGGGGACTCCTACGTCCTCGACGGGGTGAAGCTCTGGACCACCAACGGCGTGATCGCCGACCTCCTGGTCGTGATGGCCCGGGTGCCGAAGAGCGAGGGCCACAAGGGCGGCATCACCGCGTTCGTCGTGGAGACCGACTCGCCCGGCATCACCGTCGAGAACCGCAACGCCTTCATGGGCCTGCGCGGCATCGAGAACGGCGTCACCCGCTTCCACCAGGTCCGGGTGCCCGCCGCCAACCGCATCGGCCCCGAGGGCGCGGGCCTCAAGATCGCCCTCACCACCCTCAACACCGGCCGCCTCTCCCTCCCCGCGTCCTGCGTCGCGGCCGGCAAGTGGTGCCTGAAGATCGCCCGCGAGTGGTCGGCGGCGCGTGAGCAGTGGGGCAGGCCGATCGCCGAGCACGAGGCGGTGGGCGCGAAGATCTCCTTCATCGCGGCGACGACCTTCGCCCTGGAGGCCGTACTCGACCTCTCCTCGCAGATGGCCGACGAGGACCGCAACGACATCCGCATCGAGGGCGCGCTCGCCAAGCTCTTCTCCTCCGAGATGGGCTGGCTGATGGCCGACGAACTGGTCCAGATCCGCGGCGGCCGGGGCTTCGAGACGGCGGAATCCCTCGCGGCCCGCGGCGAGAGGGCGGTTCCCGCCGAACAGGTCCTGCGCGACCTCCGGATCAACCGCATCTTCGAGGGCTCGACGGAGATCATGCACCTCCTCATCGCCCGCGAGGCCGTCGACGCCCACCTCAAGGTCGCCGGCGACCTCATCGACCCGGACAAGTCCCTCCAGGACAAGGCGAAGGCGGGCGCCAACGCGGGCGTCTTCTACGCCAAGTGGCTCCCGAAGCTGGTCGCGGGCAGCGGCCAACTCCCGGGCACCTACGGCGAGTTCCGCCACGATGTCGACCTCTCCCGGCATCTTCGCTACGTCGAACGCGGCGCCCGCAAACTGGCCCGCTCGACCTTCTACGCCATGTCCCGCTGGCAGGGTCGCATGGAGACCAAGCAGGGTTTCCTGGGCCGGATCGTCGACATCGGCGCGGAACTCTTCGCGATGAGCGCGGTCTGCGTACGGGCCGAACTCCTGCGCACCCAGGGCGATCACGGCCGCGAGGCCTACCAACTGGCCGACGCCTTCTGCGAACAGTCCCGCATCCGCGTCGAGGAACTCTTCGGCCGCCTGTGGACCAACACCGACGACATCGACCACAAGGTCGTCAAGGGCGTCATGGGCGGCGCGTACACGTGGCTGGAGGAAGGCATCGTCGACCCGTCCGGCGACGGACCCTGGATCGCCGACACGACCCCGGGCCCGTCCAAGGCGGACAACCTCCACCGCCCCGTCAACTAGCCCTCGTTCAGCAGTACTTGTCGCTCGGATCCCGCGTCGTCCACGAACAGGTGTCGACCTTGCTGCCGTTGGACTTCGTCAGCGTCGCCGTGTCGCTGGTGTTGTTCCAGACGTAGGCGGCACGGCCCTGGTACGTGTTCGACGCGGTGTCCGTGCCCTTGCCGGTGTGCACCTTGATGTACTTGCCGGCGCCGATCTTGATGTTCTTGAAGGTGTAGCGGTGGTTGGAGACGTCCTTCAGTACGTAGCCCTTGAGCGAGATCGCCGACCGGCTGGTGTTCTTGATCTGCACCCACTCGCCGTTCAGGCTCGTGTTGGACCGGTTGTCCGAGCCCGGGCTGTCGAACCAGACGTGGTAGATCGTGACGCCGCCGGCGGCTTCTGCCGGAGTGCTCAGCAGCGTGCCGGTGAGTATCGCGGCGCCCGCGAGCGCGGGCAGGGCAGCGCGTATCCGCATGGAGAATCCCCCCAGGATGTCGTCCACGCGCCGGTCGTCCACCGGCGCAGACCTGAAGTGTTATCACACGACCTTCACGCCGTATTCACAAAGGGGGATTTCCCTTCAATCACCGACGAGAGCCGATAAGCCACCCGCCCGAGGGAACCGCTGTCCCCCCGGCCACCCGTTGCGGCAACAATGGAGGGATGAGCGACAGTCCAGCACCCCTCGCCGACCCACATCTCGTCTACGACCCCGTCGTGGGCGACGGTCCCAAGGCCCTGGTGATCCTCGGGTCCACCGGGTCCATCGGCACCCAGGCCATCGACCTGGTGCTGCGCAACCCGGACCGCTTCCGGGTCACCGCCCTCTCCGCGAACGGCGGCCGGGTCGGGCTCCTCGCCGAGCAGGCCTACCAGCTCAGGGTGCGGACGGTCGGGGTCGCCCGCGAGGACGTCGTACCGGCACTGCGCGAGGCGCTCGCCGCGCGGTACGGCGCGGGGGAGCCGCTGCCCGAGATCCTCGCCGGTCCTGACGCGGCCACCCAACTCGCCGCCTCCGACTGCCACACCGTGCTGAACGGCATCACCGGGTCCATCGGACTCGCGCCCACCCTCGCCGCCCTGGAGGCGGGCCGCGTCCTCGCGCTCGCCAACAAGGAGTCGCTCATCGTCGGCGGCCCGCTGGTGAAGGCGCTCGCCAAGCCGGGCCAGATCATCCCGGTGGACTCCGAGCACGCGGCGCTCTTCCAGGCCCTCGCGGCCGGCACCCGCGCCGATGTGCGCAAGCTCGTCGTCACCGCGTCCGGCGGCCCCTTCCGGGGTCGTACGAAGGCGGACCTGGCGCGAGTGACCGTAGAAGAGGCACTCGCGCACCCCACCTGGGCGATGGGGCCGGTGATCACGATCAACTCGGCGACCCTGGTGAACAAGGGGCTGGAAGTGATCGAGGCGCACCTGCTGTACGACATTCCCTTCGATCGCATTGAGGTGGTCGTGCACCCGCAGTCGTATGTCCACTCGATGGTGGAATTCACGGACGGTTCGACACTCGCCCAGGCGACGCCCCCCGACATGCGCGGGCCGATCGCCATCGGGCTCGGCTGGCCCGAGCGGGTCCCGGACGCGGCGCCCGCGTTCGACTGGAGCAAGGCGTCGACGTGGGAGTTCTTCCCGCTCGACACCGACGCTTTCCCGTCGGTCGGGCTGGCCCGGCAGGTGGGACAGCTCGCGGGCACGGCTCCGGCGGTGTTCAATGCGGCGAACGAGGAGTGCGTGGAGGCGTTCCGCGCGGGCGCGCTGCCGTTCAACGGCATCATGGAGACGGTGACACGGGTGGTCGAGGAACACGGGACACCGGCCACGGGAACTTCCCTGACCGTGCCGGACGTCCTCGAAGCGGAGACCTGGGCACGCGCCCGGGCCCGCGAACTGACAGCGCAGACGACCACGGCGAACGCGGAGGCGCGTGCATGACAGCCCTGATGATGATCCTCGGCATAGTCGTCTTCGCGGTCGGCCTGCTGGTCTCGATCGCCTGGCACGAGCTGGGGCATCTGTCCACGGCGAAGCTCTTCGGCATCCGGGTGCCCCAGTACATGGTCGGCTTCGGCCCGACCATCTGGTCCAAGCGGAAGGGCGACACCGAGTACGGGTTCAAGGCCATCCCGTTCGGCGGCTACATCCGCATGATCGGCATGTTCCCGCCCGGCCCCGACGGCAGGATCGAGTCCCGCTCCACCTCGCCCTGGCGCAGCATGATCGAGGACGCCCGCTCGGCGGCCTTCGAGGAACTGGAGCCCGGCGACGAGTCCCGCCTGTTCTACACACGCAAGCCCTGGAAACGGGTCATCGTGATGTTCGCGGGCCCCTTCATGAACCTCATCCTCGCGGTGGCGCTCTTCCTCACCGTCCTGATGGGCTTCGGCATCTCGCAGCAGACCAACACGGTCAGCTCGGTCTCCGAGTGCGTCATCGCGCAGAGCCAGAACCGCGACACCTGCAAGTCGAGCGACCCCGCCTCCCCGGCCGCCGCAGCGGGCCTCAAGGCCGGGGACAAGATCGTCAGCTTCAACGGCGTGAAGACGACGGACTGGAACAAGCTCTCCGACCTGATCCGCGCCACCCCCGGCAAGACGGTCCCGATCGTCGTGGAGCGCAAGGGCCAGCCCCTCACCCTCCACGCGAAGATCGCGTCGAACCAGGTCGCCAAGAAGGACTCCAGCGGCCAGATCGTCCAGGGCCAGTACGTCACCGCCGGCTTCCTCGGCTTCAGCGCGGCCACCGGCATCGTCCGCCAGGACTTCGGCGACTCGGTCACCTGGATGGGAGACCGCATGGGCGAGGCCGTCGACTCCATCGCGGCCCTCCCCGGCAAGATCCCGGCCCTGTGGAACGCGGCCTTCGACGGCGCCCCCCGCCAGGCCGACTCCCCGATGGGCGTGGTCGGCGCGGCCCGCGTGGGCGGCGAGATCTTCACGCTCGACATCCCGCCCACCCAGCAGTTGGCCATGGCCCTGATGCTGGTGGCCGGCTTCAACCTCTCCCTGTTCCTCTTCAACATGCTCCCGCTGCTCCCGCTCGACGGCGGGCATGTCGCGGGCGCGCTGTGGGAGGCGCTGCGGCGGAACCTGGCGAAGGTGCTCAAGCGCCCGGACCCGGGCCCGTTCGACGTGGCGAAGCTGATGCCGGTCGCGTATGTGGTGGCGGGGATCTTCGTCTGCTTCACGTTGCTGGTTCTGGTGGCGGACGTGGTTAACCCAGTCAAAATCTCCTAGCCATTCGTAGTTTGTGGCGGCCCGGCATCTCTTGTGCCGGGCCGCTCTCCATTGAGTGGGTTTACGGCCGGGATGTGCTCGGGCCCGCACGGTTGACGTAATCTCGAAGCCTGGAGCCCGCTGTTCCGGGACCGGGGCCTTGATCCACGACTTGGGGTTGCACAGCAGATGACTGCGATTTCTCTCGGCATTCCGTCCGTACCGACCCGGCTCGCCGAGCGCCGCAAGAGCCGGCAGATCCAGGTCGGCACCGTGGCGGTCGGCGGCGACGCGCCGGTGTCGGTGCAGTCCATGACGACGACCCGTACGTCGGACATCGGCGCCACGCTCCAGCAGATCGCCGAGCTGACCGCGTCCGGCTGTCAGATCGTCCGCGTCGCCTGCCCCACGCAGGACGACGCCGACGCCCTCGCGACGATCGCCCGCAAGTCGCAGATCCCGGTGATCGCGGACATCCACTTCCAGCCGAAGTACGTCTTCGCGGCGATCGAGGCCGGTTGCGCGGCGGTCCGTGTGAACCCCGGCAACATCAAGCAGTTCGACGACAAGGTCAAGGAGATCGCGCGGGCCGCGAAGGACCACGGCACGCCGATCCGCATCGGCGTGAACGCGGGCTCGCTGGACGCTCGATTGCTGAAGAAGTACGGCAAGGCCACCCCGGAGGCGTTGGCCGAGTCGGCCCTCTGGGAGGCGTCCCTCTTCGAGGAGCACGGCTTCCAGGACATCAAGATCTCGGTCAAGCACAACGACCCGGTCGTGATGGTCGAGGCGTACCGCCAGCTCGCGGCCCAGTGCGACTACCCGCTCCACCTCGGCGTCACCGAGGCGGGCCCGGCCTTCCAGGGCACGATCAAGTCGGCGGTGGCTTTCGGCGCGCTGCTCTCGCAGGGCATCGGCGACACCATCCGCGTCTCGCTCTCCGCCCCGCCGGTGGAGGAGGTCAAGGTCGGCAACCAGATCCTGGAGTCCCTGAACCTCAAGCCCCGCCGCCTGGAGATCGTCTCCTGCCCGTCCTGCGGTCGCGCGCAGGTCGACGTGTACAAGCTGGCCGAGGAGGTCACGGCGGGCCTTGAGGGCATGGAGGTCCCGCTGCGGGTCGCGGTCATGGGCTGTGTCGTCAACGGTCCCGGCGAGGCCCGCGAGGCCGACCTCGGCGTCGCCTCCGGCAACGGCAAGGGGCAGATCTTCGTCAAGGGCGAGGTCATCAAGACGGTGCCCGAGTCGAAGATCGTGGAGACGCTGATCGAGGAGGCGATGAAGATCGCCGAGCAGATGGAGGCGGATGGTGTCGCCTCCGGCGAACCCACGGTGGCCGTCGCCGGCTGAGGGACGAGGGTAGTTGGGAAAGTGTGACACTTTCGGTGAAAGTGTCACACTTTTTTATGTGGCTACGTCGGCCCAGACGGATTTGCCGGGAGCGCGCGCCACGACACCCCAGCGGGACGAGAGCGCCTCGACCAGCAGCAGCCCCCGCCCGGACTCACAGTCCCCCTCGCCCTGCCCCATCGGCTCGGGCAGCCGCTCCCCTCGCGTGTCACTGACCAACAGACGCAGGGTGTACACGTTCCGGGCGCCCCCGCCTCGACAAGACTCAGGTGAAATTCCCGCCCAGGCACATGCCCGTGCCGCACGGCGTTGGCGACCAACTCGGCCGCGATCAGCGTGACCGTCTCGTTGACGGCGTCGCCGTACGGGTAACCCCAGTCGTGCAACCGATGCGAGACCAGCCGTCTGGCCAGCCGCGCCCCGCGTGGGGTGGACGTGAACCGCATGGTGAACTCGTGCAGGGGAACCGGGAGTTGTGGCATATGCCGGTCCAGGGGAGTCGGTGACTTCATGCCACCACGGTCCCGTGGCGTGCGTAGCGTTGAACAGCGGCGACGCGGTGACCGTCACGCGCTGTACGCGTACGGCAGCCAGTTGTACGCGTTTGCGCCGTGACCGGTGGTGGGTCGAGGGCAATGAGGTGTGCATGAGCGAAGAAGCAGCGGAAGCTGAAGCGGATGTGCCGGAGGCGGGGTCGGGGGTACTGCACGTCTTCGGGCGGCAGTTGAAGCGGTTCCGGGTACGGGCGGGGATGGAGCGGGCGCAACTCGGGGCGCGCACCGGGTATTCGGCGTCGACCATCGCTTCGTACGAGCAGGGGAGGCGGATTCCGTCCGGGAGGTTCATCGCGAAGGCTGATGAAGTGCTGGGTGCGGAGGGGGTGTTGGCCGAGTTCATCGAGGAGATGGAGAGGGCTCAGTATCCGGCGTTCTTCCAGGACGCGGCGGCGCTGGAGAAGAAGGCGGTCGCTTTGCACGTGTTCGCCACGAAGGCAATCCCGGGCCTCCTTCAGACAGAGGACTACGCACTCGCGGTGCTCAGGATGTGGCGTCCCCTCCTGGACGACGACACTGTTCAGAAGCGTGTCGCGGGCCGTCTGGCCCGGCAGGACGTATTTGCCAAGCGCGTGTTCCCGACCATCAGTTTCGTGATCGAGGAGCACCTTCTGCACCGCCCACTGGGCGGACAGGCAGTTATGCGTGGTCAGTTGGAGCAGATCCTGCTGCACGGGCAACGCCGTAACGTCGAGATCCAGGTGATGCCGACGGCTCGCGAGGCGCACGCTGGACTTGAAAGCCCGTTCACCTTGATCGAAACGAACGAAGGGCGCAGGATCGCCTATGTCGAGGCATACAAGAGCAGCCGCCTCTACACGGACCGTCAGACGGTCAGGGAGTTGGAGGAGCAGTACAGCATCCTGCGCGCCCAAGCCCTGACACCGAGCGAATCACTGGCCCTCGTAGAGAACTTGCTGGGAGAGACATGAACGTCGAAGAGTCGTCCGAGCTGACGTGGTTCAAGAGCAGCTACAGCACAGGCTCCGGCGGCGAATGCGTGGAGGTCGCTCTCGCCTGGCACAAGTCCAGCTACAGCCAGGGCGATGGCGGGCAGTGCGTAGAGATCGCCGCCTGCCCCACCACGATCCACGTACGGGATTCCAAGCACCTTCCCGAGCACGGCGGAGCCACCCTCACCCTGGCCCCCGCCAGCTGGGATGCCTTCCTCGGGTTCGCCGCCCGGGGGTGACGCGAGTCGTTGGCCCTCGTAGAGAAACTGCTGGGAGAGACATGAACGTCGATGTAGCGTCTGAGCTGGTGTGGTTCAAGAGCACCTACAGCGACGGCGAGGGCGGCCAGTGCCTCGAAGTCGCCCTCACCTGGCACAAGTCCAGCTACAGCCAGGGCGATGGCGGGCAGCGCGTAGAGATCGCCACCTGCCCCACCACCATCCACGTACGGGATTCCAAGCACCTCCCCGAGCACGGCGGAGCCACCCTCACCCTGGCCCCCGCCAGCTGGGACGCGTTCGTCGGGTTCGCTGCCCGGGGGTGACGCGGGGGCGCTGCCTGCCTCTGCCGGGTAAGGTGCAGAGATCCGCAGAACCCAGGGTGAGGCTCCTGACCGTGTTGACGCAGACCACCTCTCGGGTGCTCGAACCGAGCGACCTGGACGCCGCGCTCGCCGTGCTCGACCGCGAGCCGGTCACGAACGCCTTCGTGACCTCGCGGGTGCAGGTCGCGGGCCTCGACCCCTGGCGGCTCGGCGGCGAGATGTGGGGCTGGTACGAGGACGGCATGCTGACGTCCCTCTGCTACGCGGGCGCCAACCTCGTCCCGATCTGCGCCACCCCGAGAGCCGTCCGCGCCTTCGCCGACCGCGCCCGCAGGGCCGGCCGCCGCTGCTCCTCGATCGTCGGCCCGGCCGAGGCGACGGCCCAGCTCTGGCGCCTCCTCGAACCGAGCTGGGGCCCGGCCCGCGACGTCCGCGCCCGCCAGCCCCTCATGGTCGCCGACCGCATGCCCACCGACATCGCCCCCGACCCGTACGTCCGCCGTATCCGCAAGGACGAGATCGACACGATCATGCCGGCGTGCGTGGCGATGTTCACCGAGGAGGTCGGGGTCTCCCCGCTGGCCGGCGACGGCGGCCTCCTCTACCAGGCCCGAGTCGCCGAACTCGTAGGCGCAGGGCGCTCGTTCGCCCGCCTCGACGAGTACGGCAAGGTCGTCTTCAAGGCGGAGATCGGCGCCGCGACACCCAAGGCCTGCCAGATCCAGGGCGTGTGGGTGGCCCCCGAGTACCGGGGGAGGGGCGTGGCGGCCCCCGCGATGGCATCGGTACTGCGCTACGCGCTCGCGGACGTCTCCCCGATGGTCAGCCTCTACGTGAACGACTTCAACACCCCGGCGCGACGGGCGTACCTGAGGGTCGGCTTCCAAGAGGTCGGCGCCTTCATGAGCATCCTGTTCTGAAACGCGCCAAGGGCGAACCCCCAAGGGGCCCGGGCTGTGACATGTGCGGCTCCGCCGCGTGGGCGCGCTCAGCCACATACAACCCGCACTCGAACGACAACCGTCACCCCCCTGTACTCTCCCCACATGCGATTTCCCGGTCACGGTCACCGCCACCCCGAAGACGTCGTGATCGGCCCCCTGGACCTCTCGGCCCACGTTGACGAAGCCCTCGCCGTACAGGCCCTCGCATTCGGCCTGGGCCAGGACGAGGTAGCGGTACGACGCCAGATCGTCCTGCGTCACATGACCTACCCCGGCGCCCGCGCCCTCGGCGCCACCACCGAGGGCCGACTGGTCGGTTTCGTCTACGGCATGCCCAACAACCGCACCCACTGGTGGTCCACAGTCGTGGAGCCGTACCTCCGAGCCCAGGACCACGACGACTGGCTCGACCACTCCTTCGTGATCACCGAGCTGCACGTCCACCCGCACTACCAGAACCGAGGCGCCGGCCGTTCCCTGATCACCACCATCACGGACGCCGCCACCGAACCCCGCTCGATCCTCTCCGCGATCGACACCGACAGCCCGGCCCGCGGCCTGTACCGCTCCCTCGGCTACGAGGACCTCGCCCGCCAGGTCCTGTTCCCGAGTGCCCCCAAGCCGTACGCGGTCATGGGCGCCCCCTTGCCACTCCGCCGCCGCTAACCGATTTCCACCGGCACAGCACGCACGGCTAACCTCCTAGCCATCACCCTTTCCCGGCAGGAGTACAGGAACCATGGCGAACGCACCGGTCCAGCGCATGTCCCAGTTGATGGCGAAGACGCTGCGCGACGACCCGGCGGACGCCGAGGTCCTCAGTCACAAGCTGCTCGTGCGGGCCGGCTACGTCCGCCGTACCGCGGCCGGCATCTGGTCCTGGCTGCCCCTCGGCAAGAAGGTCCTCTCCAACGTCGAGCGGATCGTGCGTGAGGAGATGGACGCGATCGGCGCCCAGGAGGTGCTGCTCCCCGCGATCCTGCCCCGCGAGCCGTACGAGGCGACCGGCCGCTGGGACGAGTACGGCCCCGAGCTGTTCCGCCTCAAGGACCGCAAGGGCGGCGACTACCTCCTCGGCCCCACCCACGAGGAGATCTTCACGCTGATCGTGAAGGACCAGGCGTCCTCCTACAAGGACCTGCCGGTCATCCTCTACCAGATCCAGAACAAGTACCGCGACGAGGCCCGCCCGCGGGCCGGCGTGCTCCGCGGCCGTGAGTTCCTGATGAAGGACTCGTACTCCTTCGACACCGAGGACGAGGGTCTCGCCCACTCCTACGCCCTGCACCGCGAGGCCTACCAGAAGGTGTTCGCGCGCCTGGGCCTCGACTACCGCATCTGCGCCGCGACCGCGGGCGCGATGGGCGGCTCCAAGTCGGAGGAGTTCCTCGCCCCGGCCGAGGCCGGCGAGGACACCTTCGCGGACTGCCCGAACTGCGACTTCGCCGCCAACACCGAAGCGATCACCTACGAGTTGAAGCCCGTGGACGCCACCGGCGTACCCGCGCTCGAAGAGATCCCGACCCCCGACACCCCGACCATCGAGACCCTCGCCGCCCACCTCGGCGTAGAGGCCTCCGCCACGCTGAAGAACCTCCTCGTGAAGGTCGACGGCGAGATCGTGGCCGTAGGAGTCCCCGGCGACCGCGAGGTCGACCTCGGCAAGGTCGAGGCCCATTTCGCCCCCGCGGCGGTCGAGTTGGTGACGGCGGAGGACTTCACCGGCCGTCCCGACCTGGTGCGTGGCTACGTCGGTCCGCAGGGCCTCGGCGAGAAGGTCACGTACATCGCCGACCCGCGCGTGGCCCCCGGCACTTCGTGGATCACGGGCGCCAACAAGGCGGGCACGCACGCCAAGAACGTCGTCGCGGGCCGTGACTTCGAGGTCGGCGAGTACGTCGACGTCGTGGTCGTGCAGGAGGGCGACCCCTGCCCCAAGTGCGGCACCGGCCTCAAGCTGGACCGCGCGATCGAGATCGGCCACATCTTCCAGCTCGGCCGCAAGTACGCCGACGCGCTCAAGCTCGACGTCCTCGGCCAGCACGGCAAGCCCGTCCGCGTGACCATGGGCTCCTACGGCATCGGCGTCTCCCGCGCCGTCGCCGCCCTCGCCGAGCAGACCGCCGACGACAAGGGCCTGTGCTGGCCCGCCGAGGTCGCCCCGGCCGACGTGCACGTCGTAGCCGCGGGCAAGGCCCTCCAGATCGAACTCGCCCTGGACGTTTCGGAGAAGCTGCGCGCGGCCGGTCTGCGCGTCCTGGTCGACGACCGCGCCGGGGTCTCCCCGGGCGTGAAGTTCACCGACTCGGAGCTGATCGGCGTACCGAAGATCCTGGTCGCGGGCCGCCGCTCCGCCGAGGGTGTCCTGGAACTGAAGGACCGCAGGACCGGCGAGCGCGAGGAACTGACGGTCGACGAGGCGATCGCCCGCCTCACCGCGTAAGCGGCGATCAACAAAGAAGGGGCTTGTTGAAGCCTCAAGCAATTTAAGACTCCTCTCAGGGAGTTCTGGTGAGGCGTATGGGCGCCTCACAGATTTCTCTCAGGCTGGTCCCCGACCGTAGGACGTGACAGAGCGTCACTGCGGAGGGGAACGGTCATGACAGTCAAGGAGCGTGGGGCCGCTACGGCGGTCCGCAGAGGAAAGCGGCGCATCGCGGCCGCCACGGCGGCGATCACGCTGGCCGCGGCGGCCGGGGTGTTCGCCCTGGTCGGCACGATGCAGTCGGACGCGGAGGCGGACACGGCGGCGGGCAGTACCGGCACGAACAGTTCGTCGTCGTCCTCGACACCTTCGCCGTCCGCCTCCTCCAACACCTCGTCCACATCGGACAGTTCGACCTCGTCGTCGTCTTCATCCTCCTCATCTTCATCCTCCTCACCTTCGTCTTCGTCTTCGTCGTCGGACCTCCAGTCGTCCTCGTCCGGCGTGACGTCGTCCTCCGGCAGCTCCACCGACTCCACGTCGGGAGCGTCGTGATGAGCACACGTACGAGTGCCGCGCCTCTGCGCACGACCGCCGCCGCCGACTGGCGTGCCCTCGGGACCGGCGTCCGGCTGGTCGTCACCGACCCGGCCCTGCTGGACTCCTGCAACCTGCTCCTCGCCCGGTACCTCGCCGAGGTCGACGCGGCCTGCAGCAGGTTCCGTACCGACTCCGAACTGGCCGCGCTGGACGCCGCGTCGGGCCGCCCGGTCACCGTCAGCCCGCTGCTCGCGGAGGCGTTGGCGGTCGCGCTGCGCGCCGCCGAGGCGACGGACGGCGCGGTCGACCCGACGGTCGGCTCGGCCATGAACGCCATCGGCTACGACCGCGACTTCACCCTCGTCCAGGAGGACGACCGCCCGATCCGGCTCACCGTGAAGCGCGCCCCCGGCTGGCGCACGATCGGCCTGGACCGTACGACGGGCACGGTCACCGTCCCGGCCGGCGTCCGCCTGGACCTCGGCGCCACGGCGAAGGCCTGGGCCGCCGACAAGGCCGCCGCGATGCTCGCCCAAGTGGCGGGCTGCGGAGTCCTGGTGAGCCTCGGCGGCGACACGGCCGTGGCGGGGGAGCCCCCGGCCGGCGGCTGGAACATCCGCGTCCAGGACGTCACCGGTTCCGTCGACGAGACGCCCGCGCACGGTACGTACGCCACGATCGGCCTGCGCTCCGGCGGCCTCGCCACCTCGGGCACGGCGGCCCGCCGCTGGCGCCGGGGCGGCTACGAGCTGCACCACATCGTCGACCCGCGCACCGGCCTCCCGGTCCGCAGCCCCTGGCGCACGGTCTCGGTCGCCGCCGCGACGAGCGCCGACGCCAACGCGGCGAGCACGGCGTGCCTGGTCAAGGGGGCAGGCGCGGAACGCTGGTTGACGCGCCTGGGCCTCCCCGCACGCCTGGTGGCACAGGACGGCACGGTCGTCACGACCCCGGGCTGGCCCACTTCTCCGGCGGTCGCCGCATGAGCTCCGAGATCCTCTGGTACGCCAACCGTGCCACCGGCGCCGTCTGCCTGGTCCTGTTCACCGTGGTCGTCCTGCTCGGCATCGCGGTCCGCCTGCGCACCCGGCTCCCCGGCCTGCCCCGCTTCGGCACGGTGAACCTGCACCGCACCCTCTCCCTCTCCGCGACCGCCTTCCTGGCCCTGCACATAGCGATGGCGGTGATCGACGGATACGTGAACATCACCGTCGTGGACGCGGTCGTCCCTTTCGTCTCCGCCTACGAACCCTTCTGGCTCGGCCTCGGCACGGTCGCCTTCGACCTGATGCTCGCGGTCCTGGTCACCAGCCTCCTCAGGGAACGCATCGGCCACCGCACCTGGCGGGCGCTCCACTGGCTCGCGTACGCCTCCTGGCCGGTCGCCCTGATCCACGGCATCGGCATCGGCACGGACACCGGTACCGACTGGATGACCTGGCTGACCGTGTCCTGCGTGGCCGTCGTGGTAGCCGCCTTCGGCATCCGCCTGGCCCACTCCGCCCGCGAGTCCCGCCGCACCCCCGCAGCCCTGCTCCGCACAACCGAAGGAGCCCGCTCATGACCACCACGACGTTCACCGACATCTACATGTCCCCCCGCCTCCTCGCCCCCGGCGGCACCGCGGCCGACCTCTCCACCCACGAACTCCGCTACGGCCCGCTGGCGTACGGAGATCCCGACACCCTCCTGAGAACGGTCGCCGAATCCGGCCTCACCGGCCGCGGAGGCGCCGCGTTCCCGACGTACCGCAAACTCGTCGCGGTGGCCGACGCGGGCCGCCGCACGGGCCGGGCCCCCGTGGTCGTGGCGAACGGCGCGGAGGGCGAACCGGCCAGCCGAAAAGACAAGACGCTCCTGCGCCTCTCTCCCCATCTGGTCCTGGACGGGCTGCAGTTGGCGGCGCGGGCGGTGGGCGCGGGGGAGGTCCACCTGGCGGTGGAGGACGGCGCGTCGTACCTGGAATCGGCCCTGGCCCAACGCAAGGACCCGCTCCCCGTACAGGTCGTCCGCCTGCCCAAACGCTTCCTGTCCGGCCAGGCGTCGGCGCTGGCGCAATACGTCTCCGGCAATGCCCCGTTGCCCCGCCACCAACGCCCCCCGGTCCGCGAACGAGGGGTGCGCAAGGCCCCCACCCTCATCCAGAACGTGGAAACCCTGGCCCACCTGGCCCTGGTCGCCCGCTACGGCGCCGACTGGTTCCGCAGCGCCGGGACGCCCGCCCAGCCGGGCAGCACCCTGTGCACCCTGCACGTGCCGGGCCGCGAAGTCCGGGTGGTGGAAGCCCCGTTCGGCCTCCCCCTGAACCGACTCCTGCCCCTGGGCGGAATGTCCGCGGTACTGGTGGGCGGCTACCACGGCACCTGGATCCGGGCGACCGAAGCAGCCCAACGCACCCTGCACGCAGGCGACTTGGGAGCCGGCGTCCTAGCCGCACTCCCCGCGGACCGCTGCGGCGTAACCGAAACCGCCCGTGTTCTCCGCTACTTGGCCCTGCAGTCGGCCGGCCAGTGCGGCCCCTGCCTCAACGGCCTCCCACGCATCGCCTCCGCCTTCCAGACCCTGGCCACCCCCGGCCCCCAGGCCAACACCCGCCAGGACGTGTCCCGTTGGTCCGGCCTGGTAGAGGGGCGGGGTGCCTGCCACCACCCCGACGGCACGGTCCGCCTGGTCCGCAGCGCGCTGACGACATTCGCCCCTGAACTGGACGCCCACGCAAGGGGTTTGTGCACGGCAACCGACCCCACCCCCTTGCTCCCGATCCCGAACGAGGCCCACTGACCATGGACCAGAAGACGCACCAGAAGATCGACATCGACTGGACGGCGTGCCAGGGACATGGCCTGTGCGCGGAACTCCTCCCGGACCACATCACCCTGGACGAGTGGGGCTACCCCTTGGTGGATGGAGCCCCAATCCCGCCCCGCGCGACAAAGAGGGCTCGCCGAGCGGCCTCCGACTGCCCCGTCCTGGCGCTGAAACTCACGACCAGGGCAACTCCTTGAGGGGCGCGGGGCTGTATCGATTTGCGGCTCCGCCGCGTGGGCGCGCCCAGCCCCCACGCACCCGCAGAGAACACACGACCTATAGCCACCCAGCAAATTCCAGCAACAACTCAGCATCCCGGGGCCGCCCCACCCGAAGCGCCCGCACTCCAGACTCAACCGCCCGAAACAACGTCCACCCCCGCAACCGCTCCTGATCCACATCCAACGACTCGGCAAGTCGCTTAATCCGCCGCCGAGTTGTGGACGCCCCCGAGGGCGTGGCGATCAGATCCTCCACCCGATCGCGAACCAACCGAGCCAGATCGAACGCACACTCACCCACGACCGGATCCGGCCCCACGGCAAGCCACGGCACCCGCTCAGCCGCAAGCACCTTGCTCTGCCGAAACGTCCCGTGCAGCAACCGAACCTCAGGCGGCGCAGCCAACAAGGCCTCCCGGGCCTCCAACGCCGCCGAGACCAACGAGGCAACCTCCGCCCCACCGCTGCTGCCGCCGCCGCTGTCCCGCATGACCCGAGCCTGCCGCCCCGTCCGCTCGGCCACCGTCTCAAACGCATGATCACCGGGCGGCTCCACCCACAACCGCCGCAACGTCCCCGCCGCTTCCAGCAGGGCCTTCGCCTCCGGCAACGACCGCACCGACACATCAGGATGCAACCGCTCCAGCACCAGCACACCCTCGGCGGCGAACGGCTCGACCAGCTGCACGGCACCCAGTCCGCCCCACCTGGCAAGCGCGGCCCGCTCGCTCTCCGGGCGGGCCCGACGCGGGGCCAGCTTCAGCACGGCCGGGGTCCCGTCAGCCCGCCGTACCAGCACAACCAGACTGCTGCGCCCGCCGGGAACCTGCACCCGCTCCACAGTCAACTCGCGTAGATCAACGGCCTGTTGAGCCACCTCGGGCAGCTTCTCCAACCAGTCGTCACCGCTCGGTGCCGTCTCCCCGAGCGCCCTCACCAGACGCCGCGGCGGTTCGAAAGCCATGCGCGAGTTGTTCCCTTCCTACGGTCCTGCGGTCTTGCGTCCCGGTGCGGATCACGCCGTGGGTGTCGCCGAGGCCGTAGGGGTCGCGGCCCGCTCGGCGAGACCAGGGAAGGGTACGCTCCCGCCGCGCCAGCGCACCGCGCGGACCGCCGCTTCCCGCAGCGCCTCCGTGGCCGTACCGCGTACCCCGTCCGTCGAGGCCCGCACGAGGTCGGAGTAGACCCCGGCCACGCGGTCCTCCAGCTCCGCGGCGAGCTGGACGGCCGCCGCCGAGTCCGGTACCGGGAACGGCAGCGCGTACGCGGCGGACGCGGCCACGGGCTTGCCGCCCAGGTCCCGCACCTCGCGCACCAGCGCGTCACGCCGGGCGCGGTGCGCGTCGTAGGCCGTCTTGGCCTCCTGGCGCCGGCCCTCGCGGATACGGCCGCCGACGACGCCGTAGCCGTACACCGCAGCGTGCTCGGCGGCCAACGCGGCCTGCAGCGCGGTCAGTTCCGCGGCCTTCTCCTCGCTGTTCACTTGGCACCCTCCGTCAGCAGATACGCGTGCGCGGCCCCCGCGGCGGCCACCGAGGCCAGCAGCCGGGCCAGTTCGCCGGGAAGATCGAGCAGCGCCCTGGCCCGCCGGTCGGCGAGGGCCCGCTCGGCGGTGGCCAGATCGGCCAGGGCGTCGCCAGGGGTCGCCGCGACGGGGGCGGACGACGCGGACGCCGATGCCGACGGCGACGGCGAGGAAGAGGCCGTAGAGCCACCGCGGCTGCTTCCGGCTCCGAAGGCCGCCGCGTGGCGTACGACCTCCGCGCGCAGCGGGTCCAGGCGGTCCGCCAGCGTCGGGTGCGCGGCGAGTACCGCGTCGTAGCGCTGGAGGAGGGTCTCGCTGTCGGTGGCCGCACGCGCGCGTGCGTGTTCGGCGGCGGACTCGCTGCCGCCCGTGGTCCCGGAGCCGTCCCCGTCGGTGGAGCAGCCCACCAGGAGGGCGGCTCCGGCGGCCGAGGCGAGCAGGCTCCTTCTACGCGGTCCCGGAAGGGTGCGCGGAGGTGGGGGGAACGGCACGGCAGATCGTCCTCGGGGGCTCGTACGAACGAAAAGGCGGGCGAAAAGACGGGAAGGGCGGCACGCCCGTGATCACGGTACCCGCGCGTATGCCTGACGGCAGTCACCGGCACCGGTCCATCCGCAGGTGGACGGCAACACACCCTGGGACCGGATACCCTTTGACCAGACACGCGCCCTACCCACAACAGCACACGCGGCCGAGGAGTCACCCGGATGAGCACGACCCAGAGCGAGAGGCTGCGAGAACTGCTGGAACCGCTCGTCGGCTCCCAGGGACTCGATCTCGAAGAGGTCGCGGTGGACTCAGTGGGCCGCAAGCGGGTGCTGCGCGTGGTCGTCGATTCGGACACCGGTGCCGATCTGGACCAGATCGCCGATGTGAGCCGCGCGCTCTCGGCGAAGCTCGACGAGACCGACGCGATGGGCGCGGGCGAGTACACCCTGGAAGTCGGGACGCCCGGTGCCGAGCGCGAACTCACCGAACACCGTCACTACGTACGCGCCACCGACCGGCTGGTGAAGTTCCAGCTGGCCGAGAGCGGTGAGCTGGTCGCCCGGATCATCACCGTGGACGACGACGGCATCGACGTGGAAGTGCCCGGTGTGAAGGGGCGCAAGCCCACCGCCAGGCGGCTCGCCTTCGCGGACGTCGTCAAGGCCCGCGTCCAGGTCGAGTTCAACCGCAAGAGCAAGAACGACGACGTCGAAGACGTCACGGACACCACAGACAACGAAGAGAACGCAGAGGAGGCGTAGCCGTGGACATCGACATGAGTGCCCTGCGGGGCTTGGTGCGGGAGAAGGAGATCTCCTTCGACCTGCTGGTCGAGGCGATCGAGTCGGCGCTCCTCATCGCCTACCACCGCACCGAGGGAAGCCGCCGCCACGCGCGCGTGAAGCTCGACCGGGAGACCGGTCATGTGACCGTGTGGGCGAAGGAGGACCCCGAGGACCTGGAGGAGGGGCAGGAGGCGCGCGAGTTCGACGACACCCCGTCCGACTTCGGCCGGATCGCCGCCACCACCGCCAAGCAGGTCATCCTGCAGCGCCTGCGGGACGCGCAGGACGACGCGACGCTCGGCGAGTACGCGGGCCGCGAGGGCGACATCGTCACCGGAGTCGTCCAGCAGGGCCGCGACCCGAAGAACGTGCTCGTCGACATCGGCAAGCTGGAGGCCATCCTGCCGGTGCAGGAGCAGGTCCCCGGCGAGACGTACCCGCACGGCATGCGCCTTCGGTCGTACGTCGTCCGGGTGGCGAAGGGCGTGCGCGGTCCGTCCGTGACGCTGTCCCGCACGCATCCCAATCTGGTGAAGAAACTGTTCGCCATGGAGGTGCCGGAGATCGCCGACGGGTCGGTGGAGATCGCCGCCATCGCGCGCGAGGCCGGCCACCGTACGAAGATCGCCGTCCGCTCCACCCGCAGCGGCCTGAACGCCAAGGGCGCCTGCATCGGCCCCATGGGCGGCCGGGTGCGCGCGGTGATGGGCGAGCTGAGCGGCGAGAAGATCGACATCGTCGACTGGTCGGACGACCCGGCCGAGATGGTCGCCAACGCGCTCTCCCCGGCGCGGGTCTCCAAGGTCGAGGTGGTGGACCTCGCGGCCCGCTCCGCGCGCGTGACGGTGCCGGACTACCAGCTGTCCCTGGCGATCGGCAAGGAAGGGCAGAATGCCCGGCTCGCGGCCCGGCTGACCGGGTGGCGCATCGACATCCGTCCGGACACCGAACAGCCGTCCGACCAGGCAGGGGAATAGATCTCGGCCGCGAGTGGCTTAGATCACGACAACAACCGTTCGATTCTTCCCCCGAAGGGGTGAGGTCGGTGCGGGGAGGTAGACTTAGCGGTGTCTGGCCGGACGCGAGCCCGCGCATGCCCTGAACGCACCTGTGTGGGGTGCCGGGAGCGAGCGGCCAAGAAGGAACTGCTGCGCATCGTGGCGGTCGAGGGCGAATGCGCTCCCGATCATCGCGGTACGCTGCCCGGCCGGGGCGCGTATCTGCACCCCGCCCTGGTCTGTCTCGACCTGGCGGTACGCCGCCGGGCGTTCCCACGGGCGCTGCGTGCCCAGGGAACGCTCGACACAAAGGCGTTGCGTCTCTACGTCGAGCAGGCGACACAGTAAGAGCGAGTCGTACGGAACCTCCGTGCGGCCCGGTATTCCGCGAGTTGGAAGTAGGTCGAGATTGCGATGAGCACTCGATGAGCACGCGATGAGTACGCCCATGAAGTAGCGACGGTCCGGACGCACCCGGACCTAAAAGGAGCGAAGTGGCTAAGGTCCGGGTATACGAACTCGCCAAGGAGTTCGGGGTGGAGAGCAAGGTCGTCATGGCCAAGCTCCAAGAACTCGGTGAATTCGTCCGTTCGGCGTCCTCGACGATCGAGGCGCCCGTTGTACGCAAGCTGACAGACGCCCTTCAGCAGGGCAGCGGAGGCGGCAAGCCCGCCCCCGCACGTAATGCTGCCCCGGCTCGTCCGGGTGCCCCCTCTCCGGCGCAGGGTGCCCGTCCGGGTCCTGCCGCCCCGCGTCCGCCGGCCCCGAAGCCGGCCGTCGCCGAGAGCGCCCCCGCGGCTCCCGCAGCCCCGGCCGCGCCCGCCACACCGGTCTCCGCCGGTGGTCCCCGTCCGGGTCCGCGGCCCGCGCCGCGTCCGGCTCCGGCCTCGCCGGCGCCGACCACGCCCGAGTTCACCGCCCCTCCGGCGGCTCCGGCGGCACCCGCCGCCCCTGCCTCCAACGGCGGTTCCAGTTCTGCCCCGCGTCCGGGCGCCCCGCGTCCGGCCAGCCAGGCTCCCCGTCCGGGCGGTGCCCGTCCGGCCGGTCCCGGCCAGGGTGGTCAGGGTCGTGGCGACCGTCCCGAGCGCAGTGACCGTGGCGACCGTCCCGGCGCACCGCGTCCGGCCGGTCAGGGCGCGCGTCCCGGTGCTCGTCCGGCCGGTCCCCGTCCGGGCAACAACCCGTTCACCTCCGGTGGTTCCACCGGCATGGCGCGTCCCGGGGCCCCTCGTCCCGGCGGTGCTCCGCGTCCCGGCGGTTCGGACCGTCCCGGTGCTCCCGGTGGCGCTCCGCGTCCGCAGGGTGCCGGTCAGGGCGGTCCCCGTCCCCAGGGCGCTTCGGGCGGTGCCCGTCCGGGTGCTCCCGGCGGCGCTCGTCCGAGCCCGGGCGGCATGCCCCGCCCGCAGGGCGGCGCTCCGCGTCCCGGCGGTGGCCCCGGTGGCAACCGTCCGAACCCCGGCATGATGCCGCAGCGTCCCGCTGCGGGTAGCCCCCGTCCCGGTGGCGGCCCCGGTGGCCGTGGTCCCGGTGCCGGTGGCGGTCGTCCCGGTGGTCCCGGTGGCGGTGGCGGCGGTCGTCCCGGTGGCGGCGGCGGCTTCGCCGGTCGTCCGGGTGGCGGCGGTGGCGGTTTCGCCGGTCGTCCCGCGGGTCCCGGTGGCGGTGGCGGCGGTTTCGCCGGCCGTCCGGGTGCTCCCGCCGGTGGCGGCGGTGGCCGTCCCGGCTTCGGTGGCCGTCCCGGTGGTCCGGGTGGCCGCGGTGGCACACAGGGTGCCTTCGGTCGTCCCGGTGGTCCCGCGCGTCGCGGTCGCAAGTCGAAGCGGCAGAGGCGCCAGGAGTACGAGGCCATGCAGGCCCCGTCGGTCGGCGGTGTGATGCTGCCTCGTGGCAACGGACAGTCCGTCCGTCTGTCGCGCGGTGCGTCCCTCACCGACTTCGCCGAGAAGATCAACGCCAACCCGGCGTCGCTCGTCGGCGTGATGATGAACCTCGGCGAGATGGTCACTGCCACGCAGTCCGTCTCCGACGAGACGCTGAAGCTCCTCGCGGACGAGATGAACTTCGTCCTGGAGATCGTCAGCCCGGAGGAGGAGGACCGCGAGCTCCTGGAGTCCTTCGACATCGAGTTCGGCGAGGACGAGGGCGACGAGGAGGACCTGGTGGTCCGCCCGCCGGTCGTGACCGTCATGGGTCACGTCGACCACGGTAAGACCCGCCTCCTCGACACCATCCGCAAGACGAACGTCGTCGCGGGCGAGGCCGGTGGCATCACCCAGCACATCGGTGCCTACCAGGTCGCGACCGTCGTCAACGAAGAAGAGCGTCGCATCACCTTCATCGACACCCCGGGCCACGAGGCGTTCACCGCCATGCGTGCCCGTGGTGCCAAGTCGACCGACATCGCGATCCTCGTGGTGGCGGCCAACGACGGTGTGATGCCCCAGACGATCGAGGCGTTGAACCACGCCAAGGCGGCCGGTGTGCCGATCGTGGTCGCGGTCAACAAGATCGACGTCGAGGGCGCCGACCCGACCAAGGTGCGCGGTCAGCTCACCGAGTTCGGTCTGGTGGCCGAGGAGTACGGCGGCGACACGATGTTCGTCGACATCTCCGCCAAGCAGGGCCTCAACATCGAGAGCCTGCTGGAGGCCGTGATCCTGACCGCGGACGCCTCGCTCGACCTGCGGGCCAACCCGGAGCAGGACGCGCAGGGCATCGCGATCGAGTCCCACCTGGACAAGGGCCGCGGCGCCGTCGCGACCGTCCTGGTCCAGCGCGGCACCCTGCGGGTCGGCGACACCATGGTGGTCGGCGACGCGTACGGCCGTGTCCGCGCGATGCTCGACGACAAGGGCGACAACGTGGAAGAGGCGGGTCCCTCGACCCCGGTCCTCGTCCTCGGACTCACCAACGTCCCGGGCGCCGGCGACAACTTCCTCGTCGTCGACGAGGACCGCACGGCACGTCAGATCGCCGAGAAGCGGGCGGCGCGCGAGCGCAACGCCAACTTCGCCCGGCGTGGTGTCCGGTTCTCCCTGGAGAACCTGGACGAGGCCCTCAAGGCCGGTCTGGTGCAGGAACTCAACCTCATCATCAAGGGCGACGCGTCCGGTTCGGTGGAGGCTCTCGAGTCCTCGCTGCTCCAGCTCGACGTCGGCGAAGAGGTCGACATCCGCGTCCTGCACCGCGGCGTGGGTGCGGTCACCGAGTCGGACATCGACCTGGCGACCGGCTCCGACGCGATCGTCATCGGCTTCAACGTCCGCGCTGCGGGCCGCGCGGCGCAGATGGCGGAGCGCGAGGGCGTCGACGTCCGGTACTACTCGGTGATCTACCAGGCCATCGAGGAGATCGAGGCGGCCCTGAAGGGCATGCTCAAGCCGGAGTACGAGGAGGTCGAGCTCGGCACGGCGGAGATCCGCGAGGTCTTCAAGTCGTCCAAGCTGGGCAACATCGCCGGTGTCCTGGTCCGCTCCGGAGAGGTCAAGCGCAACACCAAGGCGCGCCTCGTCCGCGACGGCAAGGTCATCGCGGAGAGCCTCAACATCTCCGGTCTGCGTCGCTTCAAGGACGACGTCACCGAGATCCGCGAAGGGTTCGAGGGCGGTATCAACCTCGGCAACTTCAACGACATCAAGGTCGACGACGTCATCGCGACGTACGAGATGCGCGAGAAGCCTCGCGGCTGATCGACACAGCACGCGATCGGGGCCGGTCGGCGGAGAGAATTTCCGTCGATCGGCCCCGGCCGTTGCGTGTACGGTTCCTGTATCGGCGTCCGAGACCGGCGCCCATACCCCGAACCGGCGGGACATCCGGACACACATGTATGTGGGGACTCTGTCCTTCGACCTGCTCCTCGGCGACGTCCACTCGCTGAAGGAGAAACGCTCTCTCGTCCGTCCGATCGTGGCCGAACTCCAGCGCAAGTACGCGGTGAGTGCGGCCGAGACGGGCAGTCAGGACCTCCATCGCAGGGCCGAGATCGGGCTCGCGGTGGTCTCCGGGGACACGGGACACCTCACCGACGTACTGGACCGCTGCGAGCGACTCGTCGCCGCGCGGCCCGAGGTGGAACTGCTCTCCGTTCGACGCAGACTCCACAGCGACGAAGACTGAAGCCGGACGAAGACCGAAGCCGGACGAAGACCGAAGCAAGCGGCAAGACGTAGTTGCAGCAAGACGTAGTTACTAAGGAGACGGACCAGTGGCCGACAACGCGCGTGCCAAGAGGCTGGCGGACCTCATCCGAGAGGTGGTGGCCAAGAAGCTGCAGCGCGGGATCAAGGATCCGCGGCTCGGCACGCACGTCACCATCACGGACACCCGGGTGACGGGTGACCTGCGGGAGGCGACCGTCTTCTACACGGTGTACGGGGACGACGAGGCGCGGGCCGAGGCGGCTGCCGGACTGGAGAGCGCCAAGGGCGTGCTCCGTTCCGCGGTGGGCGCCGCGGCGGGCGTGAAGTTCACGCCGACCCTCACCTTCGTCGCGGACGCCCTCCCGGACACCGCCAAGACCATCGAGGACCTCCTCGACAAGGCACGGCAGTCCGACGAGAAGGTACGCGAGGTCTCGGCGGGCGCCGCGTACGCCGGTGACGCGGACCCGTACAAGAAGCCGGACGACGAGGACGACGACGAGGACGACACCGCCGAATGACCGAGAAAACCCCGACGCCCGACGGCCTTGTCATCGTGGACAAGCCGTCGGGCTTCACCTCGCACGACGTGGTCGCCAAGATGCGCGGCATCGCCCGCACCCGCCGCGTCGGGCACGCAGGCACCCTCGACCCCATGGCAACGGGCGTACTCGTCCTGGGAGTCGAGAAGGCGACCAAGCTCCTGGGACATCTCGCCCTCACGGAGAAGGAGTACCTGGGCACGATCCGCCTGGGCCAGAGCACCCTGACCGACGACGCGGAGGGCGAGATCACGGGGTCGACAGACGCCTCGAAGGTCACCCGGGACGCCGTCGACGCCGGGATCGCCAAGCTCAGCGGCCAGATCATGCAGGTCCCGTCCAAGGTCAGCGCCATCAAGATCAAGGGCGTCCGCTCGTACAAACGGGCCCGCGACGGCGAGGACTTCGAGATCCCCGCCCGCCCCGTCACCATCTCCTCCTTCGCGGTCTACGACGTCCGGGACGCCGTCGCCGAGGACGGCACCCCCGTCCTGGACCTGGTGGTCTCGGTGGTCTGCTCGTCCGGCACGTACATCAGGGCCCTGGCCCGCGACCTGGGCGAGGACCTCGGCGTGGGCGGTCACCTGACCGCTCTCCGCCGCACCCGCGTCGGCCCGTACAAGCTGGACACGGCGAGGACCCTGGACCAGCTCCAGGAGGAGCTGACCGTGATGCCGATCGCCGAGGCGGCCGAGGCCGCGTTCCCGCGCTGGTCCGTGGACAGCAGGCGGGCGAAGCTGCTGCTCAACGGCGTCCGCCTGGACATCCCCGAGGAGTACACGGGCGTCGGCGCGGTCGGTGTCTTCGACCCCGAGGGCCGTTTCCTGGCGCTGGTGGAAGAACAGAAGGGCAAGGCGAAGAGCCTCGCGGTCTTCGCCTGAGAGTCCCTCCGGGGGTAGGGCCCAAGACAAGAGCAGGGCGGGGGCGGGGTCTCAAGTCCCGCCCGTGGAGCGGCGGTCACGGGGTCCACGTTCCCGCCGCTCCACGGTCCCCCCTCGGTTCCCCCACCCCTAGGGTGTATCCAACCCTCCGCTTCTATTCACCCGTCCGGGCAGGCGCTCGGAGTGAACCGAGGGAGCGGAAGGGGGCGCGTTCACCACGCGATCTGTCCCGCTGATCACGCCACGCCTACCGTCGAACACAGGGCATGGGTACGGCGGGGAGGTTCGACCATGGCGGGACGTGGCCCGCGGACGGGCGGCGGCCGTCGGACGCGGGGAGACGCACGGGCGGAGCGGTCAACGCGGGGCGCCGCGTCCGCTGTTGGCGATGTGATCGATGCGGCGCCCCCTGCTGCTGACGGGGCCGGTGCCGCCTTCGCTGTCGGTGACGAGTCCTTGGTGCGCATCCGTGACCTCGCCGGGCGCCCGCGCGGCACCGGCTTCGTCGCCGACCACCACGGCACGGTGATCACCAGCCACGAAGCGGTCGACGGACTGCCCCGCCTCGTCCTGCACGCCGCCGGCGACCGCACCTGCCTCGTGACCGCCGACGCGGTGACCCCCCTGCCCGCCCTTGACCTCGCCCTCGTCCGCACCGAGGGCCTCGGCGTCGACCCGCTCCCCGTCACGGTCCGGGACCGCGTCGAGACCGGCACCTACGTCCGCGTGGCCGCCGACCGCTGGCGCGAGGCCCGCCTCCTGGGCGCGACCTCCGTGACGTATACGGCCACCGACCGCTTCCATCTCCTCGACGACGCCCTGGAGTTGGCGATCGGCACGGCGGGGCGGGACGCGCTGCGGCTGGGCGGGGGAGCGGCCGGGGGCCCGGTCCTCGACGCGGTGACCGGCGCGGTGATCGGTGTCCTCGGCACCGCGTTGCAGTCCGGCCAACGGGACACGGGGTTCGCGGTGCCACTACGCCAAGTAGGCGGTACGGAGGGCCCGTTGGGCGACCTCCTCGCACGGAATTCGGCGACGGTGCCCGCGTACGGCGCCGACCTCAATCTGGCGGGAGTCCTGGAACTCACGGCCACGTCGGTGGGCTCGGACGGGCCACCGGGGGCGCTCGCGGGGTTCGTCGGTCCCGGCCGTGACGGCGACGGTTCGTGTGTGGTGGAGCCCGTTGAACGCCCGTCGCTGGTACGGGAGTTCACCGCGTTCGTCGAGAGTCCGGCCGCCGTGCTGGGCCTCGTCGGAGCGCCGGGCAGCGGCCGTACGACGGAACTCGCGGCGCTCGCCGCGCGGCGCAACGGGGGTGCGGAACCGGCTCCCACGCTGTGGCTGCGCGGCGCCGATCTGCGGGACGGGGATGCGTCGGTGGCGGATGCGGTACGTAGGACGGTGGAGCGGGCGGCACGGATCGTCGCCGCGTCGGTCGCCCTGTCCGGGAACTCCGGTGACCTCGACAACCTCGGCGATGTCGGCCCCGAGCGGCTGGCACGGGTTGCCCGTGACGCCGGGCGGCCCTTGCTGCTGCTGCTCGACGGGCCTGAGGAGATGCCGCCTGTGCTCGCGCATCGGCTGGGCGGGTGGACCCGGGGGACGGGGGAGTGGTTGCGGGAGAGCGGGGCGCGGTTGGTGGTGGGGTGTCGGGCGGAGTACTGGGAAGGGGCGGGGTTTTCGGGGGAGTTGCTGTACGGGGGGTTTGATTCCGGAGCACCCGAGCCCATGGACGCGGGCCCGCACAACTCAGCCCGTCCGGCGTTTGAGGACGAGGCCGTTCAGGCCGATGGGGGGTCTGGGGGCGCAGCCCCCAGGGGCGTTCCGCCGGCGTGCGTTCACCTTGGAGACCTCGGCCCGCACGAAGCCCGCCGAGCCCGCGCGGCGTACGGCGTTCCGGAAGGTGTCCTCGCCGAAGCCGATGCCCGGCATCCCCTCGCCCTGCGGCTCCTCTCCGAGGTGCTTGCCGCGCTGCCCGCCGCACCCGGCGCCCCGCTCGACCGGGACGACGTGTTCGCCGCCTACCTCGACCTCATGTGCCTGCGGATCGCGGTCCGGCTCGCCGCCGAGAACGGGCTGCGCGGCACCGCCGTACGACGGCTCGCCGCCAAGGTGTCCGGGCAGGTGCACGAGGCGGCGCGGCGGAGTCTCGGCCCGGGGCAGGGGGAGTTGGACCGGGAGTCGTTCGAGGCGGTGTTCCCGTGGGGTCCCGCACCGGCGCGGCTCGGCGGTGGCAGCGGGTGGGCGTCCGCCGTCCTCACCGAGGGGCTGCTCGTGCCGGCCGGGACCGGATACCGGTTCGCCCACGAGGAGTTGGCCGACTGGATCCAGGGCACGCACCTCGACCTCGACGAGGCCCTGCGGGCGCTGGTCCACCGGTCCAGGACCCCGCAAACCGGGCATCCACTCCCCGTACCGCACCACCGCATCGGCCCCGTCGTACAGGCCCTGCTGCTCCTCGCCCGGCAACACGGCACCCACCAACTGGCCCCGCGGCTGGAGGAGTTGGCGGATGCCCTGAACGCCGACCCGGACTCCTGGTGGGCCGCACACCTGCTCGCCGAGGTGCTGCGAAGGGTGCCCGATGCCACGCCGTACGGCAACGCATTGCGGCTGCTGGCCGACCAGTTGGTGGCGCGGAGGCAGCAACAGGCGGCCCTACCAAAGGAGTTCGCGCCGGAGTTCTGGACCGCGCTGCGCCTGCCGCAAGCCGAACGGTTCGAGTTGCTGCGGAGGCTCGTGCTTACCGACGGACCCCCGCAGGGCGCCGCTCCGCCCCGATTCCTGGACACCGCCGCCGAGTTGCTCGCCGCCGACCCCGCCGTCGTACAGCCGCTGCTGGCCCGGTGGTTCGACGACGAGCGGTCGTTGCCCGCGACGCCGGAGGCGACCGTGGCGACGGCCGCGCAGGCTCTGCTGCACACGCATCGGCGGCGGGCGCTGGACGATCTGACGGAGGTGCTCGTCGGCTGTGCGCACGGGCGGGCCGACGAACTCCTCGCCGTACTGGCCGAGGAGGAGCCGTCGGCCGTGTGCCGGGCGGTGGACCGGTGGGCGCACGACGAGCGGCCGGCGCGCAGGGTGGCGGCGGTGGCGTACGGACTGCGGGCGGCTCCGCACGTACGGACCGAGGCGGACCGTGAACTCCTGCGCTACGCGGCCGAGTTCCTCCTGGCCCGCCCCGCCGACTCCACCCTGCACGGCGGCGCGCTCGCCCTCCTCGTCCGCGATCCGCGCACCCGCACCCGCCATCTCCCGCAGGCGCTACGGCACTTCGCGTCCGGCGACCCCCAATTCCCGCCGAGCGCCCTGGCCGCCGCCCTGACCACGCACCCCGAACCAGTCCTCGAAGCCTTCCGCGCCCGCCTGCACGGACCGCACGCGACCGAGGCCGTCCGTACGCTCGCCGACGTCACGACCCCGGCCCTCGCCCGCCGGGCCGCCGCCCTGGTGCGCGAGACCGCCGTACGGTGGCCGGAGACGGCCGCGTACCTCGGCGTCTACGTCGACCGCTGCCTCGACCACGGCCCCACCGCCGGCGTCCTCCTGTTCCCCCTGGTCACCGGCCTCCTGAGCGGTGGCCCGGCGTCGGTGCGGATCGCCCTCGCGCCCGTGCTCGCCGCCCCCGGCACCCCGATCTCCCGCCCCCTGCGCCGCGAGCTCCTGGAGTTCCTGCTCACGCACGAGCACGACCCCGCCGTGCTGGACGCACTCCTGCACACGGCAGGCCGCCGTGACGACGACGAGATCCGCGACCTCGTCCACCGCACCGGCCGGCTGCTCGTCCGGACCCCCGCGGGCGCGACCCGTTTCGACCGCGGACTCGTCGACCTGGGCCGCCACGTGCCCGGCTTCGCCGCCCTGATGGCCCGCTGGCTGGCCGACACCCCGGAGGACTGGGCGGCGGTGGTCGGACCCGGCACGCGGCGCATGATCGAGAACCTGGCCGGAGTGGGGGTTCCCGCATAGCGGCCTCGGCACGTGCGCCCGGTCACAGCCTCCAGGCCGATGCCGGACGGAGGTGCCTGGCATGGCACCCTTAGACCTGCGCATGAGGTCTTTGACTTTCTCGGACTTTCTTCGACTGTCAAAGACAATCAGGTCTACATACGGACACGGGTTCGATGAGGAGCGGTCACAGTGCAGCGCTGGCGTGGCTTGGAGGACATCCCTGAGGACTGGGGGCGCAGTGTCGTCACCATCGGTTCTTATGACGGGGTCCACCGCGGGCACCAGCTGATCATCCGGCATGCCGTGGAGCACGCCCGTGAGCTGGGCGTTCCCTCGGTCGTCGTCACCTTCGACCCGCACCCCAGCGAGGTCGTGCGCCCCGGCAGCCACCCCCCGCTGCTCGCCCCGCACCACCGCCGGGCCGAACTGATGGCCGAGCTGGGGGTGGACGCGGTGCTGATCCTGCCGTTCACCAAAGAGTTCTCGAAACTGTCCCCGGCCGACTTCGTGGTCAAGGTCCTGGTGGACAAACTGCATGCGAAGGCGGTCGTCGAGGGTCCCAACTTCCGCTTCGGCCACAAGGCCGCGGGCAATGTGGCCTTCCTGATCGAGCAGGGCAAGACATACGACTTCGAGGTAGAGGTGGTGGATCTTTACGTGAGCGGTGCGGCGGGCGGTGGTGAGCCCTTCTCCTCCACACTGACCAGGCGGCTGGTCGCCGAGGGCGACGTCGAGGGCGCCCGCGAGATTCTCGGCCGCCCGCACCGGGTGGAGGGCGTCGTCGTGCGCGGCGCCCAGCGCGGTCGCGAGATGGGCTTCCCGACGGCCAACGTCGAGACCCTGCCCCATACGGCGATCCCGGCGGACGGCGTCTACGCCGGTTACCTCCACGTCCAGGGCGAGGCCATGCCGGCCGCGATCTCGGTCGGCACGAACCCGCAGTTCGACGGCACCGAGCGCACGGTGGAGGCGTACGCGATCGACCGCGTCGGCCTCGACCTGTACGGCCTGCATGTCGCCGTCGACTTCCTCGCCTTCGTGCGCGGCCAGGCGAAGTTCGACTCGCTGGAGGGCCTGCTGGAGCAGATCGCGCAGGACGTGAAGCGATGCCGGGAGCTGATCTCGGCGGACACGGCGGACGCCGGGTAGCTGTTCTCGTCTCTACGACGCCGAAGGGCGGCCGGTACCCCCACGGGTACCGGCCGCCCTTCGTGTGCGCCTACTGCTGCGGGGGTGCGGGCGGAGGCGGCGGGGGCGGAGTCCGGTCGCCGTCCTGCTGAGGAGCCTGCGGGGGTTGGCCGTAGCCCGGGTGCTGCGGGTACGGCGGCGGGGGCTGCTGACCCGGGTGCTGGGGATACGGCGGGGCCGGCTGCTGCGCCGGGGGCTGACCCTGCTGGGGGTAGGGCTGCTGGCCGTACAACTGCTGGCCGGGGTGCGGCGGTTGGGGCTGCGGTTGGTGCTGTTGCTGTTGTTGCTGCTGGGGGTAGGGACCGGGCTGGCCGGGAGCGTGCTGGCCCGGGTACGGCTGCTGGCCCGGATAACCCGGTTGTCCCTGCTGCCCTTGCTGTCCGGGCTGTCCCTGCGGTCCCGGGTAGCCCGGGTATCCCTGCTGGCCCGGCATCGGCGGGGCCAGTACGGGCGGGGGATTGCCGTCGTTCGTCCACAGGCCGTGCATCTGCTGGTGGCGGACGAAGTCCTCGGCGACCAGGGCAGCGAGGTTGAAGTACGACTCCCGGACCTTCGGCCGCATCATGTCGAGGTCGACCTCCGCACCGGCGGCGAGATGCTCGTCGAACGGCACGACCACGACACCCCGGCAGCGCGTCTCGAAGTGGCTGACGATGTCCTCCACCTTGATCGTCTTGCCGGTCTCGCGGACACCGGAGATGACGGTGAGCGAGCGTGAGACGAGGTCGGCGTACCCGTGCGCCGACAGCCAGTCCAGCGTCGTACTCGCACTGCTCGCACCGTCCACGGACGGCGTCGAGATGATGATGAGCTGGTCGGCGAGGTCCAGCACACCGCGCATCGCGCTGTAGAGCAGACCGGTACCGGAGTCGGTGAGGATGATCGGGTACTGCTTGCCCAGGACGTCGAGCGCGCGCCGGTAGTCCTCGTCGTTGAAGGTGGTGGAGACGGCCGGGTCGACGTCGTTGGCGATGATCTCCAGACCGGAGGCCGCCTGGGAGGTGAACCGGCGGATGTCCATGTACGAGTTGAGGTACGGGATCGCCTGGACCAGGTCGCGGATGGTCGCGCCGGTCTCGCGGCGCACGCGGCGGCCGAGGGTGCCGGCGTCCGGGTTGGCGTCGATCGCGAGGATCTTGTCCTGGCGCTCGGTGGCGAGCGTGGAGCCGAGCGCGGTGGTCGTCGTGGTCTTGCCGACACCGCCCTTGAGGCTGATCACCGCGATCCGGTAGCACGACAGCACCGGCGTACGGATCAGCTCCAACTTCCGCTGCCGCTCGGCCTCTTCCTTCTTCCCGCCGAGCTTGAACCGCGAGGGCGCGGCACCGGGCCGACCACTCTTCGCCTTCTGCTTCTTGTTGCTGAGCAGCCGGTCCGACGACAACTCCACGGCAGCGGTGTAACCGAGCGGCGCGGCACCGGGGTTGGTCGGCTGCCGCTGGTCGTGCTGGATGGGCTGCGGCCAGGCGGTGCCGGTGCGGGGGTCCACCGGGGGTTGAGCCTGGGGGTGGGGCTGCGCCTGGAGGTGGGGCTGCGGCTGGGGTGTGTGCGGGGGTTGCGGTCCGTCGGGCTGGGCCTGCTGCTGCGCGGGAGCCGGGGGCGCAGGGGGGAAGCCGTAGCCGCTCTGGGGGTTGGGCGGGGCCTGCTGGGCGGGTGCCGGGGGGAAGCCGTAACTGGCTTGCTGGTCTGGGGTGTTGGGGTTGGGCGGGCCCGGTTGCGCGGGTACCGGGGGGAAGCCGTAACTGCCCTGCTGGTCCGGCGCGTTGGGGGTGGGCGGGGCCTGCTGTGCCGGTCCCTGTGGGAAGCCGTAGCTGCCCTGTTGGTTCGGGGGTGCCGGGGTAGCCGGGGTCTGCTGCGCGGGCGGGAGCGGGAAGCCGTAGCCGCCGTTTTGGTGGTTCGGTACGGCGGGGTTGGGCGGGCTCTGCTGGGCGGGTGCAGGGGGGAAGCCGTAACTGCCTTGCTGGTCCGGGGTGTTGGGGGTGGGCTGAGTCGGCGGTGCCGGTGGGGGCGGGAAGCCGTAGCCGCTTTGCTGGTTCGGCGCCGGGGCCGGGGGTGTGGTGGGCGGGAAGCCGTAACCGGTGGGGCCGACCACGGGCGTGGGTGCCGGGCCCTGCGGGGTCGGTGCCGGCGGTGCGTCCCAGGCCGCCGGTGCCGGTTGCGGTGGGTGCGGCTGGAACGGGGGCTGCTGCTGAGGCGGCAACGGCGGCTGGGCCGGGGCGGCGACGGGCTGCTGCGGCACGGGCGGTTGGGGCGCGGCGGGGTCCACCGGCGGCTGCTGAGCCTGGGGGTGCGGCTGCGCGGGCCACTGGTCGGCCGGGGCCGGGGCGGCGGGCTGGTAGGACGGCGGCAGCGGCGGGATTCCGCTCTGCGGGGCCGGCGGGGGAGCCCAGGCGGGAGGGGCTTCCTGTACGTCGGCCTGTACGTCACCGGTGGCACCCGTTGCACCCGTTGCACCCGTGGCCGGGTCGGTGGGCTGGGGGGAGTCGGCCTCGGGTGTGGGCGTGGATGGCGTTGCCGGTGTGGCGTCGGTGTTGCTCGGCTCGTGCTCCGGGGCGTCGGCCACGTCGCCGGTCGCGTCATCCGCCGGGGCGTCGGCCGGGTCGATGGCGGGGGCCGTGTCGGGGGCTGCCGTGGGCGCGGAGGTGTCTTCGGTGCGCTGGCCTTCGGCGGAGTTCGCGGATTCCGTGGAGTCCCCGGCATCCGTCTCGGCGACCGTGCCGTCCTCGTCCTGCGTGCTCAACTCGGCGGCGTCGGTGCCCTCGGCGTCACCGTTCTCCGGGACCTCGCCTTCGAACTCCGGCTCCCCGAAGCCCGATTCGGAGTCACCGGCACCGGTACCCGAACCTTCGGCACCTTCCGTACCTTCGACGGAACCCTCGGCCGGATCCGGAGCCACCGGGGTCTCCGCGTCGGCCTGCTCAGGGGCTGCCTGCGCCGGAGCGGCATCCGCCTCCGCACCACCCCGCTCCACGACCTCCCGCTTCAACGCGGCGGACGAGATCCGCATCGTCGCCCCGCTCGCGATGTCGCCGCTCTCGGGGTCCTCCTCGGCGGGGACCGCAGGCGGCTGCGGCGCAGCCGGTTGAACCGCAGCCGGCTGACCCACGGGCGGCGGGACCGCGGCCGCGGGCGCCCACCCGGACTGGAAGCCGGAGTTGTCCGGTGGCACGGGCACCGGGAACGTGGGGCCGACCGGAGGCGCCGGAGGCGGGGGCGGCATCGCCATACCGCTCGCCGGGGTCGGCGGCGGTGAGGCCTGCGCGGACGCGCCCGACGCGCCGGACGAGTTCTGCGTGTACCAGGCCGGCGGCGCGTAGTCGATCGTGAACTCGCCCGTCATCTCGATGGCGGACTCGTCGTCGGGCTGGTCATCGCCGGGCGTGGCCCAGCCCCCGCGGATCCCGTCCCGATCGCTGCTCACAATTCCTCCTGGTGTGGTCGAGCACCCTCGTGTCGTGCCGGGGCGACGGTTCGCACCGTCCGATGCGCCGGGTTGTCCCCCTGGGGCCCCTGGGCCACGCACCACCCGCTCGCGGATACTCGTGACGTGCCCCGTCCCAGCCTAATCACCAAAGCCGTGGACTCGGCAGGCCCGCCCACCCCTTCGTGAATGCCCGCACGACCGAGACCGGCGATAGCGGATCAAATCACCCTGGAAATCGACCAAATGGGACAGGTGGGGTATGTCATTCTGCGCGGTCGGTCCTCCGGTCGGTCCTCCGGTCGGTGCTCCGGTCGGTCCGTCCGTCAGTCCATACGGCGGGCCACGCCCAGCAGGCCGACCTCCGCGTCCGTCGGCTGGGTCATCACGTACTGCCGATCCCGCTCCGTGCACCACAGCGTGACGCCGTCGGGCAGCGTGGGCAGTGCGTCGAGGTCGAGCCGCGGCAGGCCGATCACGCGCCCGATCTCCGCCGCCTCGTCCGGCGACACCCGCTGCACACCCACCAGGCGTGCCTGCCGCATCAACCGCGGTGCGACCGGGCTGAGATACGGCAGCAGCGTGAGCACGGACTGCCAGGGCGCCGATGTCACCCGCCCGCGCGGCGGCCGCATCCCGCAGTCCCGCACCACCAGCACGGGCGTACCGGCGGAGGCGCCCTGCGGGGGGACCCGGCCGACGTCGTACACCGCGAGGCCGTTCTGGCCGCCGCCCATCGCGTGCACCATCTGCATCCAGGCCTGCGGCCGGCCCGTCTCCACGGCGACGCGCGCACCCGTGGCCGCCGCGCGCAGCGCCAGTACCTGGGCCGTCCAGAGGCCGCTGATGAGCAGGATGTCGTACGGCGTGGGGCGGTTGACCCCGAGCACGGCCGGCCGGCCCTCGGGGTCCATGCCGACCACGACGCCGTCGTCCCCGATGGGCAGCGACAGCGCCTCCACCTGGTCGACGGGCAGTGTGTGGCGCGGATGGCGGGGGCCGAGCAGGCCGAAACCGGCGCGCAGCCGGGAGGCGAGGCCGGTGGCCCGGGGCTCGGTGGGTGTCATGGTCATCAGCGGGCACCTCCGAGGGGCAACGTGGCGAGAACACCGGGGAGTTGTTCACGGTCCAGGCGGGCGATTCCGGTACGTGCCTGACGGGCGGCCTGCTCCAACTCGCGCCGTGCGTCGGTCAGTTCCTGGTTGCTGCGGCCGGTGATCCGCAGGTGCCCGGTGAGTGCCACGTCCTGCTGCTCGCCCCGGGCCAGCGTCAGGCTGAACGTCGTCGCCAGCGCGGGGACCGCGGTCAGTTGGGCCACCAGCTGTGCCAACGAGGTGCCGGAATCGCCCAGTTGGGGCCAGCGGCGCACCCAGTAGGTGGTGTGCCGGCGGTTGTCGCAGCGCCAACTGCGGCTGGACTCCTCGGTCCGCCGCTGCGGCGCCTCGCTCCGCCCGGCCTGCGCGGTCACCATCGGGTTGGCGCACGCGGAGGTGGCGATCGCGGCCGTCAGCTCCTCCTCCGAGAGCACGGTGGCCCGCAGCCCGGCACCGGACAGCCGGCTCGACAGATGCTCCGCCGACCGCGCCAGACACTTCTGCGCGCCGACCAGCCCGCCGCCGCGCGCGGCCACGGCCTCGGGGCACAGTTCGGGGTCGAGCTTCAGCGCGATCCAGGTGATGCGGACCGCCGGGGAGCCCGTCTGGGCCTGCAGTGGCGCGTAGTTGCTCACCACGACCGACTGCTGGGGCAGATGCAGCGCGGGCGCGGGCTGCGTGTGCACCACGATCTGCGCCGATTCGAGGCGGATGCCGTCGACTTCGAGGGTGTCCCGGACGAGACCCACGGGCAGCGGTCTGCGCCCGCGCTCGGCCCGCAGCGCGCCCGCGTCCGACTCCACCTGGAGGACCGCGGTGAGGAAGTCGCCGTCGCCGATCATCCCGACCGGCCGCCGGTCGCGGTCGTCACCGCGGTGGTAGCTGTACGTGCGCAGGTTCGGGTCGCACTCCACGGCGGGCGCGAGACCGGCGTCGATCCCCGGCGGCACCGGCGTGCCCGCGGCCCGCCGGGTCCGGGCGCGCAGCGCGAGCAGCGTGCCGAGCCACTCCGGCAGGGAGCGCCCCCGGCGTCGTACGACAGCGAGGACCACGAGAAGAACGGCGAGCGCGATCGCCGGCACGAGCGCCATCGGGCCGACGAGCCAGCCGGACACCACGAGCGCGGCGGCGATCTCCAGCAGCACCAGCCGCTGGGTCGTGAACGAACCTCCGCGCCCCGAGCGGGACTTCAGACGCGGCGTGAAGGAACCGTGGAAGGAACCGCGGTGCGCACCCGTGCCGCTCACGTGATCCGACCCGGACTCGGACCCGGCTCCGGATCCTGATTGCGATCGCGACCGGTTCCGCGTTGCGGAAGCCATCACTCCAAACCCCCCGAACTATCCCGAAATTCCCTGCGCCGTTCTCCGCGCCCGGGTCCCCTCAAGGCCCGAGCACCCTACCCGTGACGCAAGCACACCCACGCAACAGGCATAGTAGGGGGCGGGTCTGACACCAGAGGTATCAGAGGCAATCGGGGGCAGGGGACGTATCTCCACAGGTCCTCCACGGCTCCGCACGGGGAGAGAGCGGACACAGATGGCATCACGGCGTGACGAACTCAACGCCTACACCTTCGCGAAGCGCCGTACGCTCGCGTCCTTCCTGCAGCCGTCGCCGTCGGGCTCGGACGAAGGTGCCCCGAAACCGCTGAGCGCGGTGGTGCCCGGCCTCGTCATCGGCGTGGTGATCCTCGCGGTGTTCGGCGGTATCGGCATGTTCAAGCCGACGGCCCCGCCGGGCTGGTCCAAGCCCAACGAGCACGTCATCGTGGCGAGCAAGTCGACGACGCGGTATGTGGTGTTGAAGACGGGCAAGCAGGCCCAGCTCCACCCGGTCCTCAACATGGCCTCCGCCAAACTCCTCCTGGACCCGAGCAACGACTCCGTCATCACGGTCGACGAGAAGGTCCTCGACAGCGGCAAGCCCCCGCACGGCGCGACCATCGGCATCCCGTACGCCCCCGACCGCCTGCCCTCCTCCGGCGAGGCCGAGGCGGCGAAACGCTGGGCGGTCTGCGAGAGCCCCTCCGCCGGTGGCCGGTCCATCCAGAAGGCGGCGTTCGTCCTCGCCGAGAAGGACTGGTCCACGACCGAGGGAAGCGACAAGCTCGGCGGCGGCGACCTCATGTACGTCGTCGGCCCGGACGGCAAGAAGCAGTACGTCGTCGACGCCAAGGGCACCGCCTACCCGCTCGCCAACCCCTCCGACAAGGAACTCCTGAAGGCCCTCGACACCCAGCGCCGAGCCCCGCAACGCGTCTCCCAGGAGTGGCTCGACACCCTCCACAAGGGCGACCCGATCGAGATCCCGAAGATCACCGACGGCACCCCGGGCACGAAGGCGAACGCGCTCACCGGTCCGGCGGTGCGGGAGTACGACAAGGTCGGCGAGGTCCTCAAGGCCAACGAGGGCCAGTCACTGACCTACTACGTGGTGCTGCCCGGCAAGGTCGCCCGCATCACGGAGTTCGTCGCCACGCTGCTGCTCAACAGCAGTGCCCTTCTCCCGACCGAGCAGACGGGCGAGGCACAGCCGGTCAGCCCGGGCGCGATCACCGACAGCACGACCTTCGAGGCCGACAAGACCTGGCCGACGTACATGCCGAAGACGGTCAACGACGGCACCAGCGCCACCAGCGGCCGCAACACGGTCTGCAATGTGCTGCGTTCGGTCGGCAGCGGCAACAGGACGACACTCTCCACCTGGGTGGGCACCGACTTCCCGGCGGCCCTCCCCACCGGCTCCTCCAGCGCGTACGTCACCGCCGGCTCGGGCCAGCTCTACCGCCAGGTCATGGGCACCGAGGCCGACGCGGGCCCGGTCTTCCTGGTCACCGACACGGGCCTGCGCTACGCCCTGCAGTCCAACAGCGACAGCGCCACCGACGACAGCGGCATCGGTACGACGGCCAAGCAGCGCAAGGACGAACTCAGCGAGGCCAAGATCGCCCAGACCCGCCTCGGCTACGAGAAGGTCACCCCGGCACCCGTCCCCGCGGAGTGGTCGACGTTCCTGCCGACGGGCCCGCGCCTGTCGGAGGCGGCGGCCCGTCAGCCGCAGGGTTCGTAGGCGCGACGGGGGCATGAACTCATGCTGATTTCAGGGATGTCGAGGACGCGCGGGCTGGTCCGTACGGCGGCGGGGTCGGCGGCGGTCGCGCTCACGGTGACGACGTCGATGCTGGCCGTACCCCTGTCGCTGGCGACCGCCGCCCACGCGGACGACGGCCAGTGCACGTTCCCGTCGAAGCCGTACGCGGGCCGCCCCTGGGCGCTGCAACGCGTCAACCTGGACGAGCTGTGGGCCCAGTCCACCGGCAAGCACGTCAAGGTGGCCGTCATCGACACCGGAGTCGACGTCAAGAACCCGCAGTTGAAGAAGGCGGTCGACGCGTCGGCGGGGGAGAACCTCCTGCCCACCAAGAACACCAAGGGCGAGAAGATCGACCGCGGCAACAACCAGGGCACCACCGACACGGTCGGCCACGGCACGCGCGTGGCGGGCATCATCGCGGCCCGCCCCGCCAAGGGCACGGGTTTCGTGGGCCTGGCCCCCGACGCGACGATCATCCCGATCAAGCAGAACGACGCGGAGGGCGACGGCACGGCAGCGACCCTGACGACGGCGATCGACGACGCCGTCAGGAAGGGCGCCGGCGTCATCAACATCTCCCAGGACACGGCGAACGCCGTAGCCCCCGACGACAAGCTCGAAGCGGCCGTGGACCGCGCTCTGGAACGCGGTGTCGTGGTCGTCGCCTCGGCCGGCAACGACGGCCTCGGCGGCAACGTCCAGATCACCTACCCGGCGTCGTACAAGGGCGTCCTCGCCGTAGCGGCCTCCGACCGCAACAACGAACGCGCCTCCTTCTCCCAGTCCGGCGAGTTCGTCGGCGTGGCCGCCCCCGGCGTCGACATGATCTCCACGGTCCCGGGCAACGGCCACTGCTCCGACAACGGTACGAGCTTCTCGGCGCCCTATGTCGCGGGCGTGGCGGCCCTGTTGAAGTCCAAGTACCCCGACTGGACGGCCCAGCAGATCATCGCCCAGATCGAACAGACCGCGGAGCGCTCCATCTCCGGCCACGACCGCCTGGTCGGCTGGGGCGTCGTGGACCCGGTCAAGGCCCTCACGGACGTGGACCCCGAACACCCCGTCGAGACCCCCGAGCCCGAGGGCGGCGTGGCGAAGGGCGAGGCACCGTCGGTCACTCCCGTCCACTTCGGCGAAACGGCGGACGAGCGGAACACACGGCTGGGCACGTACGTGGTCGTCGGCGGACTGGTCGCGGTGGCGGGGCTGGGCGGCACGGCAGTGGCGATACGGGATGCCCGGCGGCGGCGTCGGGTTGGGGGTGGGGCGGGTGGGTGACGGGGGTGAACGCCAACCTCAACGACCTTTTGGTGGGCGGCAGTTGGACGCGCTGACCGAGCTGAACATCATCGGCGTCGCCGACGACATGGAGTGGAGCGACGGGAGCTGACGAGCGCGGTGCGGGGAGCCACGGACGACCTGGACGGCTGCACGTACCAGACCGATCAGTCCGGCAACCCTCTTCACTTCGACGACTACGAGACCCTGATCAAGGACAAGGTGACCGGGAACGGCGCCGGCGACGCCCCGGGAACGGGCGCGAACAAGCGCGACTACACACCGCCCGGCATCACCGGCGGGCAAGGGACGTTGACGTTTCCGGGGTATCGGCTGTGGTGAGCGTCGAGACCCCGGTCAGGAGTTCTGCTTGCAGGGTTCCTGTTTCTTGATCGCTGCCGTGTAGCCGGAGATCAGGCTCTTCATGGCCGACTCGTCCGGGCGTGCCGGCTTCAAGACGCTGACGAGGGTGCTGATGTCTTCCTCCACCACGCCGGTACCACGGCACTTGAGCAGTGACACGGCAGCCTTGTCGGCGTACGCGATGGTGTCGCCCTCCGCGAGTTTCGGCCGTGCGATGGAGAGTTGGGTGAACAAGATGTGCCGAGCCGAGTCGCCGGTGTCGATTCGCTCCCGGCTCAACGTCAACACCCTGACATCGTCGGCGCTGACCGTGCACAGAAGCACGTCGTCGGTCGAACCCTTCGCCACAGTGGTGAGGTGCTTGCCGGAGGCGGGCAGGAGCTGAGAGAGCGCGTCGGTCGGAACGCTCACCCCGCACAGGGACTTGGGAACCGTGAACTCCCGACCCGGCTTCTCCGCCGAACAGCCGACCGCGGCGGTGGCGGTGGCGGCGACGAGGACGGAGACACCGCGCAGGATGTAGGGCTTGTGCCTCACTTCGCGTCACTCTCCGAGTTCCACTGGGCGCCGGCTGAGTGGCTGACACCCGCGGCCGTGCGAGCGGCGCGCCGCAGATCGTCGGCGGTGTCGTAGTTGATGTCCTGATTGTTCACCAGCGCGTGATTGACCGCGGCCTGGGCCGAGTCGATGGCTGCGTCGCGACCGAGAGCGTATTGGTTACCGGCTTCTTGTTCCGCTTCGGTCGTCGTGTCTTGCTCGATGCTCTTCATGATGGATTCCTGGATGTCCTCGGAGGCCCATGCGAGAGGAGCGCCGGCAATGGGAACGCGTTCGCCGACCTTTTCGAGGCCCATCCCCAGGATGCGATCCACCCATTTCTGTTTGTCGGCTGCCGCATCGTTGAATTCCGTGTCCGATGCCGCGTGATACTCGTAGATCGCGTTGGCTCTGGCGTCGCTCATGATGCCGGCGATCGTCGCACCCGGCGCGACGACGTCACCCACACGTCCGTCCAGCGAGGCCGTCGATTCACTGCCACCGTTGATGACGTGGTCCACGACCTCGGTGGTGTAGGTCTGCTGCGCACTCGTGATCGCCGAATAGGCATCGGGATCCTGTCCCACCGCGCCCAGGAATCGAGCGGCGTGACCGGAGTCCAGGCCGGCTGCCGTACCGAACGTCGGGAACAGATCGCTGTTCGGGTCTTCCTTGTACATGGCCCGCTGGAAATCGCCCATGTACTCGGCGGTGATGTCTCCGAGGCTGCCGCGCAATCCGTACAGAGGCCCCGACTCCTCGTCTTCCAGATCACCGTTCTCGTTGTGTCGAATGAGTTCCGGATTCTGACCGAACTTGTTGACGATGTCATTGACCAACTGTGCTTGAGGACCGGAGTGCTTGATGGCGTCACCGGTGTCGTCGTCGTAGGATCGCCCGGTCGTCGCCGACTCCAGCGCGTGCCCGAGTGCTTCGGGGCCGAAGTTGAGTGCGTTCTTCGTTTTGTCCTCGTCGGCGAGGATATTCGCGTCGTTGGTGTCGACCGTCCAGGTGAAGTCTTTGTCCGTGAACAGATCGAGATACGAGTTGAACCCTGGGCTGCCGCCGACCTTCTCCGTGCCGTCCTCGTTGTACACGGTCGGTGGCTGCGTGAAGAACTTCTCCGAGGCCTCCGGGCTGTGACCGAGTGCCTCCAGCACGCTGTTGAGCGGGTCGTTGCCGGAGCCCAGTTGGCCCGACGGATTGAAGCCGTAGGCATCCTCTTGGCCCGTGGGCTTGTTGTTGAGGAAGAAGTACGGGTCCTTCTTGTGCAGTTGGGTGACGTGTTCGGCGATCGGATCGAGGAACCGGGGGTCGTAGTTGCCGTAGCGCAGTAGTCCGCCGAGGATCTGGTAGCCGTACGGTTTGTTCCACTGTCCCTGCTCCCAGCCGATCTGCTGGGTGCCCAGGCGACGAAAATCGGATCCCCAAGTCGCGGGCAGATGATGCTTCGTGTCCGGGTCCGTGGCGTTGGCCAGCGCGAACCCCATGTTCTGCTGAAGGTCCTTCATGGCGTTCAGCCGGACCTTGCTCGCGTCGGGGTCCGTCCCGTCGATCGACATCGCGGCATAGAACTCAAGCGTCTTCTCCGGCCCGCCGAGCCCTTGGTAGAACTCGGTCGCGAACTCGCCGTCCTTCTCCCGGCCGTTGAAGCGCATCAGCCGGTTGAACTCCTGCAGTTCCGCGTCGCTCATCTTGTCGCCCTTGCGGGCGAGTTCCAGCGCGCGTTCGGCCTGGGCGTCGTTCAAGGACTCGTATGTGCTGTGGCCGGCGTTGTGGGCATCGTCGCCGTGGGTCTTGCGAAGCGCGCGGGCGACCGAGGCGTCGACCTCCGCGGCATGGGCGAGGATCCCGTTGATCCGGTTCTCCAACTCCCGCTTGGCGTCGAGCTGTTCCTGTGTGCGCTCGTCGGTATCGCCACGGACGTGGGGGAAGATGCAGACGACCTTTCCGTCCCCGATGTCGTTCACGCGTACGCCAAGAGCGCTCGCGTCCTTCCCCGCGGCGTCCTTGACCTGCTTCTGGAGCGCGACGAGCTCCGGATGCCCGTCGGCGAGCACCTGATAGATGCTGTTGGCCTCGGCGTGAAGGTCCGAGACCTCCTTCGCGGTCTTCGCGATGAAACCGCGGGTCACCGTCGCGTTGACGCCGGCCCACTGTGCGGAGTCCGACTTCGCCTGCATTCCGCTGCGAGCGTTCTCCGCCGCTGTCTTGAGGCTGTCGACGGTCTTCTTCCAGTCCGATACGGCGGTACCGAGCTTGTCGAGATCGACCTCGACGAGGTCCGTGAAGGTGAGAGCCACAGCCGGTTCCCCTACTTGAAGTACTCGTTGAGTTTCGACACCGATACGGCCGAGCCGTCACTGGCGCGAAGGACTGTCCCGATCTCCGCGTCGTCCTCGGAGTGACGCTTCTCGCTGTAATCCAGGTGGTCGGAGATGTGTGCACAGGCCTGCAGCACGGACTTGACCTGGGACGTCCACACCTCGACGGTCTTCTCCAGGGCGCCGCCCGTCTCGAAGCCATGCGACTTCAGCGCGCCGGCGGCCTGGGTGGTCGAGCCTGCGCCGTCCTTGCCGGCCCCTGCGGCGGCGATGTCCGCCCCGGCGTGGATGTCGTCGTAAAGGACGCGTGCCTCGTGCCCTACGGCACCGAGGTCGTCCTGGTGCACGACGAGGTCCCCGGAGCCCCCGCCTCCGCCGTCCGGTGCCAACTGATTGAGACGCATGTGGGTCGGCTGTCGCTCAGCCGCCTGGGACTTGAGCTGCTCCCACTCCTCCCACGCCATGCGTGGACCCCTTCCCCGTGTGCTCTACCGCAGGTGCTTCCGCTCGGCGAACGCGGCCGCCTCTGTCCTGTCGCGCGGTCAAGTTAGCAACCCGACCCGGGCAAAGTCCGGGTCATGTCTGCATTGTCCTGATTGTTCTCGCGTGAAGCTTCGGAGGAGATGGCCAGGTCGGCCCCGGCCGGATCTGGCGTCAAGCGGGCGACCGGCGTTGCTCCTGTCGCGTGTTGATCGCGTGTGGAAATTTAATGAAGGTCGCGAGGAGTGACACTTTCGCGGCGGTCTACCGCGGTCACGATTGACTGACCGGCGGCTTGGGTAACGGATCTGCGGCCATGCAGTCGACGGGCGCAAACCGGCAAACCGGGCAAAGTGTGGCGCCCGCGCAAGTGTCGTAACTGAGTTAACACACAGGCTGGTTGGCCCCGATGTGCAGGTTGACTACAGTGGTAAAGGCGTTGTCAGACGCGGCTCACTTTGCGATCGTACGGTGAGCGATTGATCGTCCCCGGTCGGGCCGCGGCCGGTGGACGTACGGGGAAACGGGGAGGGGCGTCGTGCTTCCGGCGGACATGGTGGGGGGCGTGTCGGCTACCAGGGCGGCGAACCTGGAGGCCAGCGGGGAGGCTCTGGGTCTCTTCGTGAAGCGGGTCGATGCGGTTCTCCGTGATCTTGAGGGGTCTGCGGGCAACCCGACACGGGTGGGCGCCCAGACGATCAGCCGGGGTTCGCTCCACAGCGGGGGACATGGCGATTTCTCCGAGGCGGATGACCTTTATCGCCAGTACAACACCGTCCACGAGAAGCTGACGTCTCTCTCGAAGATCTTGCATCTGCAGATCGAGGCGATCGGTATCGCGGTGCAGGGTGCGGCTCACGGCTTCGACAACCTCGAAGAGGAACAGCGGCAGCGGTTCTGGGAGATCCAGTCGGAGATCAAGAGCGGCCAGCATTCCGCAGGTGTCAAGCGCGGCAGTGATGGCAACTCCGGCATGGGCGGGTGACGATGACTGACAAGCAGCACAAGGCGGACCTGGACCGGGTCTCCGACCAGAACAACTTCACGGACTTCGCTCGGAGGGTGGAGGAGAGGCCGCGAGGAGGCGGGCTCCTCGAAAATCTTGTGTTCGACCCTCTGCGCTCGGTGGTGGACAGCACCACCTATGGGCAGGCCATGCATGGTCGTACGAGCTTCGAGCACTACAACCTCAACCGGATGGTCGACCTGGTCGAGCAGACGAACCCGGAGGATCTGGAATCGTCCGGCAAGGCTCTATGGGACGCGCGTGACGCCATCAAGGCGGCAGCCGAGGAGCTCGGCGGTCACATCGACACCGTCCACTGGGTCGGGGACTCGGGCGATGCCTTCCGCAAATGGGGCAGTGAACTCGTCACCAAAACACACCTGTTGAGTGATTTCGCCGGCGGCGCGGGCGATCAGATCACCGCCGCTGCTGTTGGCCTCGCCTCCGTACGCAGCGCTATGCCGGCTCGTGATACACAAACTGCCCGGAAGCGGCCCGAGAAATTCACGGATGCCGAGAAGACCGCAGACAAACATGCGTACACGACTGCCGTACGTGTGGAGAAGGATCGCCAGGAGGCGATCAACCAGATGAACCGGCTGTCGTCGTACTACTCGGTGTCCAAGGATGAGCTGGTGGCCTTGAACGAAAAGGCTCCCGAGTTCAAGACCATGCCTAGCGTGGGGGTACCACGGCCCAAACGCTCAGTGGTATCCAACCCTGAACGCACTGCCTCAAGTGGTAGTGAGAAGCCGACTGTCGTGGACCACCACAGCACGGTCAAGCCGGCGACCGACATTCGCGTGCACGACACAAACGATGTGCCTACGCCTCCGAAGCACATCGCCGAGCACGTCACTCGTCCCGACACTCCTGTTGGTACGAACATCGACAGCGTCAGCACGCTGCCGCCATCCACGACTGTGCCTACGACAAACCACACCCAGCCGGTCATGGGGACTCCAGGGACTGGTGGCCCGACCGGGACGTTCGAGAGTGGCTACGGGCTGCCAGCTCCCAGCAGCTTCTCGGGCAGAGGCTCGGGCGGATCAGGTGGCTATCGAAGCCCCGCATCAGGACAGGGCAATTCGAGCACTGGTCGGTCCTCCGGCCGCGGGCCCATGAGCCAGATGGGCCGCAGCACGGAGACCGGTCGGTCGCTTGCCAAGGGCGGCCCGACCCCCGGAGCGAAGCCGTCCCCAGTGGGTCGCGGTGTCACCGGTGGTACTCCGCGGACGGGCGGCACTTCGACACCACGAGCCAATGGTGGGCCGAGTACGGGTGCAGGCCGTACGAATGGTGTGGTGGGCGGACGGCCGACGGCGGCTGGCGGGAATCCGACGAAGGGCGGATCGCGAATTCCCCGCGGCACAGTCATCGGGGCTGAAGAGACCGCCAACAATGGGCCTGCGGCAGGTCGGCCAGGGCAACGTGGCGTCTTCGGAGCTCCTGATGCCGAGCCACGGGCCGGTTCGAACAAGCCGACTTCCTCGCGTGGAGGCACCGGAACGTCCGAGGCTGTCACGGGCAGGCCGGCCGAACGTAACTCCGTCACCCGCGCAGAGCGCAACGGCATGACGCGCGGAGGTGCCGGCCTTGTACGCGGGCCTGGCAATCAAGGCAAGCCCGGCGGCGAACGCAAGTCTCGGGAAGCGTCGTGCCACGACCACTTGGCCGAAGACGAAGAGATGGATCCGCACACCAAGCCGCGGCGCGACGTGCCGCCGGCTGCCAACTGAGCGCGAGCGAGGACAGACAACGCCATGAAGTCAGGGTCCAGCCGACGAGCCGAGCGGGCTGCGCTCCTCAGGACACGCTGTGGAAGACGACTGCGTGCCGTGGGGGCAGTTGTCGGCGTCCTGGCCGTTGTGAGTATCGGGTTCGCCCCGGGCGCCACAGCGTACGACGCTCAGTCGAAGCAGTGGTACTTGAAGCCGATGCAGGCCGAGCAGATGTGGAAGATCAGTACGGGTAAGGGCGTCAAGGTCGCTGTCATCGATACCGGGGTGAACGCGAACACACCCTCCTTGAAGGGCCAAGTCCTGGCCGATGACGTTCCTAAGACGGTTGCCTACCACGCGACCGACGACTACGACGGCCACGGAACGTCCATGGCGGAGTTGATCGCGGGTACGGGATCGGGCGGTGGCCTGAAGGGATTGGCGCCGGGAGCGAAGATTGTTCCTTATCGCGTACAGCTGGAGGGCCTCAAGAGCGGGGCAGAGAAGGACAAGACGCCCCAGCCTGCGGAAGCACTCAGGGCGGCTGCCGACACCGACGCGAAGATCATCAGCATGTCGTTCGGTGGAATGACCACCGAGGAGGACGAGGCGGCAGTCAACTACGCCGCTTCCAAGGGTAAGTTGCTGATCGCCGCTGTCGGCAACAACGCTGGTGCCGGGAAGAGCGGGTTCATCGACTACCCGGCCGGCTATCCCTACGTGCTTGGCATTGCGGCGGTCGATTCGTCGTTCACAGTGTCGAAGATTTCCTCGTATGGAGACTATGTCGACCTCGCGGGGCCGGGTGAAGCGATCCCGGGCTGGTGCGATGCCACCTTCCGCTCGTACTGCGACACCGAGGGGACGAGCCCGGCAACAGCACTTGTTTCAGCGGCCGCCGCCCTGATCTGGTCCGCTCACCCCGACTGGACGGTGAACCAAGTCACCCGTTCCCTGATCGACACGGCCAGTCGCTCCTGGGCGAAGAACAACCCGAGCAAGTACGCCGGTTACGGGTTCATTCGGCCACGCATGGTCCTTAAAGACCCCAACTACAACGCCGGACCCGCACACGTCGACCCACTGGCGAAGGACAACGGCGGGGACTTGTTGGCGAAGTCCTCATCTTCGTCCGTCACCTCGTCTTCCCCGTCCGCGTCAGCCTCATCCCAAGCCCAGGGGAAGGGCTCAACCGGCGGCACCTCAGCAGCAGGATCAAGCGCGGCCGAGTCGTCCGACAACAGCAACACACTCTGGATCACCATCGGCGCCGCAGCCGCACTGATCCTCATCGCCGGCGCAGGCGTAGCCGTGATGCGCGCGCGACGGGCCGGATAGCCGGGATTTCCGGCCAGACCACGAATCAGTCAACACCGCGAATCCGTCAATACGGGGCAGTCAACAGAAGAAGGGTGAGCTGACCATGTCCAACAAGCAGAAGCTCGAAGATGCCGCAGTAGTCGATATTCAGAAGCAGATGCTCGACAAGTACGACGGCATCGCCAAGCGCGTGCACGGGCTTCAGGGTGTGATCGACGGGCTTGAGGGCCAGTGGCACGGGATCGGTCGTGCCGCGTTCGACAAGAAGCAGTACGAGATCAACGAGTCGCTGCGGAAGATCGGCACGATTCTCGGTGACGTCATCGAGGCGATGACCGCGACGCGCAACATCAAGGACAGCAAGGAAGACGAGGTCCGTGCGGCGGTCAACAAGATCGACCTCCAGGACGGCGCGCCGACCGTGCAACCGTCCTCGCTGAACTCCTACTGAGCCACACGTCATCACGTACGACCACGCCCACCAGCCCCATACGAACGAGACGAGGTAAACACGCATGAGCCGTAACTCCGACGGCCTTTCCGTCACTTATGACGGGCTGGACTTCGCGGCCACCAAGATCGGCAACGAGGCGAAGCAGCTGGAGCAGGACCTCCAGGAGCTCCGCGCGCTGGTCGTGAAGAGCCAGCAGTACTGGGAGGGTGACGCGCAGGGCACCTTCAACGAGAAGCTGCACAAGTGGGACAAGGAAGCCAACGACATCCACACGGCGCTGACCGGCATCGGCCACGTCGTGCACACGTCGGGCGGTACCTACATGGAAGGCGACAAGAAGGCCGCCAGCTACTTCCAGTAGGACCGAGGACCGCTGCGGAAACCATCGCCGCAGAAACCGGGGTGGGCGCGCGCGGGAGGCGCCCACCCCGTCGGCGTATCAAGCTCCGCCGCACCGAGCGATGGACGAGACGGTGAGCGCGTGACCGGTCACCCGACTCTCCACCGCGAGTGCGGTGGTCGCCGCCGGGGGCTAGCACCACGGCCTGATCGCTCGGCTCGGACGACGACGTGACCGGCCGCCTGACGAGCAGTCCCTTCGCCGTCCCACGGCGGCAGTGCGCATCCCCACGCAGAACCTGGTGAGCGCCACCGGCACCGGCCGGCCGCCCACCCTCTGCGAAGTGGAGAACGTGGCCGACGTCTACTCGCCGCTCGCCGCGCCTCCCGCCGGTGCGCGACGTCCTCGTGTCAGGCACCGCGAGTGGTGGCCTACGGCGTGAAGGACTGCTGTCTGTCGCTCTCGGACCCGCTGATCGACAGTGGCACCGCAGACACCACCTCGATGAACTCGACGCCCCGCAGGCGCCCGACGGGAGCCGGACATGGCGGTACGCATTCCCCGCCACCGAATCCCGCCTGCCGACCACCAACGGAAACCGCATCTTCCTGCTGCACGACAGCAAGGCCATCGCCTTCAACGCGTTCTGAACTCGCCTGTCCGGGCTCGGCAGTTGCAGGCCCGCGCACCCCCATGTCCGTCTCGCGCCGCCGCCGACCGTTCGGCGAACGTGGAGTACGGCGGCGAGAACGCGTACGGGGCGAGGACGTGTACGGCGGCGGCACAGGAAGCCCCGTCTCCGCACCGCCCCCGTCCTCACTCCACCGTGTCCGGGACCTGCCCGATCTGGACCAGCGGCTTGCCGCGCTTTCGGGAGACGAACACGCCCCGACCGGCAGGCATCGGGCGTGGCCGTACGCCGCCCAGGAGGTCGCCCTCGGCCGGGTCGCCCGCCAACACCACGCCCTGGGCGCCGAGTTCCTTCATGCGCTGCATGAACGACTCGTAACCGGCGCGCCCCGCACCCGCGGTGGAGCGGGCGATGACGAAGCGCACGCCCACGTCCCGGGCGAACGGCAGGAGTTCGGTCAGGCCCGCCAGCGGGTTGCCGCTCGACGTGGACACCAGGTCGTAGTCGTCGATGATCACGAACACCTGCGGGCCCCGCCACCAACTCCGGTCACGGAGCTGCTGCGGCGTGACGTCCGACGTCGGTGTCCGGCGCTGCATCAGGTCGACCAGCGCGTCCATGTGGTGCTGCATCTGGTTCGACATGGGGATGTACTCGGCCAGGTGCGAGGTCGGGGTCACGCCCAGCAGGGAACGCCGGTTGTCGACCACGAAGAGCTTGCACGCGCTGCCGTCGTAGCGCTCGGTGAGGCGCTTGATGATGAGCTTCAGCAGGTTCGACTTGCCGGACTCGCTCTCGCCGAAGACGAGGAAGAACGGGTCCTGGTCGAAGTCGACGAACACCGGTTCCAGGTTGTCCTCGTCGAGCGCGAAGGAGACGCCCCGGTTGGGGAAGCGGTCGCCCGACGGAAGCTGGGCGGCGGCGAACTCCCGGGGGAGCAGGCGGACTTCGGGGGCTCCCGGCTCCTGCCAGTGGCGGGCGACCTCCGCCGCGAGCGCCGTCGTAGCCTCCGCGAGGTCCGTGTCCGAGGACAGGCCGTCGATGCGTGGGACCGCCGCCATGAAGTGCTGCTTCTGCGGGGTCTGGCCCCGACCGGGCACGCCCGTGGGCACGTTGGCGGCGACCTTGCGGTCGAACTCCGAGTCCATCGGGTCACCGAGCCGCAGCTCCAGGCGGTTCATCAGGTGGTCCTTCATGTTCGCGCGGACCTCCATGGAGCGCGACGCCGTGAGGATCACATGGATGCCGTAACCGAGGCCGCGTGCCGCGATGTCCAGCACCAGCGGCTCCAACGCCTCATAGTCCGTACGGAAGTTGCCCCAGCCGTCGATGACGAGGAAGACGTCGCCCCAGGGCTGGTCCGTGACGGAGATGTCGCCCCGCGCGCGGCGGGTGCGGAACTCCGCGATCGAGGAGATGCCCGCCGTACGGAAGTACTCCTCGCGACGGGTCATCACGCCGTAGACCTCGGCCGCCGTACGCCGGACCTTCTCCGGGTCGAGGCGGGAGGCGACCCCGCCCACGTGCGGCAGGGCGGCCACGGCGGACAGGCCGCCACCGCCGAAGTCCAGCGCGTAGAACTGCACTTCGTGCGGGGTGTGGGTGAGCGCGAACGACGCGATGAGGGAGCGCAGAAGCGTCGACTTGCCGGACTGCGGGCCGCCGAGGATCTGCATATGGCCGGCCGCGCCACCGAAGTCGGTCCACAGCGGATCGCGCCGCTGCTCGTACGGCTTGTCGACCAGGCCGACCGGGACGACGAGCCGGCCCGCGCCCTCGTACCCCGGCTGCGTCATGCCACGCCCCGGTACCGCGGCGAGGCCGGGCAGCAGGGAGTCGAGCGACGGCGGGCTGTCCAGCGGGGGCAGCCACACCTGGTGGGCGGCCGGACCCTGTGCCTCAAGCCGGCGCACGATCACGTCGAGCACGGTGTCGGCGAGCGCGTCGTCCTTCTCCTCGGCCGCCTCCTCCTCGCGCTGACGCGGCACAGGCGGCGCGTACTGCACCGGTACCTGCGCCGCCGTGAACAGCACGGGCCTGCGGTCGACCGGGAGCGGCCCGCCGAGCGCGGCGGACTGCTGCGAACTCGTGCGGTACACCCCGGAGACGTACGCCGCCTTGAAGCGCACCATCTCGTCGGTGCCGTACTTCAGGAAGCCGGAACCCGGCACGTTCGGCAGCTCGTACGCGTCCGGCACCCCGAGCGCGGCCCGCGACTCGGCCGCCGAGAACGTGCGCAGGCCGATCCGGTACGACAGGTAGGTCTCCAGGCCGCGCAGCCGGCCCTCCTCCAGGCGCTGCGAGGCCAGCAGCAGATGCACGCCCAGGGACCGGCCGATGCGGCCGATCTGCACGAACATCTCGATGAAGTCCGGCTTGGCGGTGAGGAGTTCGCTGAACTCGTCGATCACCAGGACGAGGGACGGGACGGGCTGCAAGGGGGCACCCGCCGCGCGCGCCTTCTCGTAGTCGTGGATGTTCGCGTAGTTGCCCGCGTCGCGGAGCATCTCCTGGCGGCGGTTCAACTCGCCGCGGATCGAGTCACCCATACGGTCGACGAGGGTCAGGTCGTCGGCCAGGTTGGTGATCACGGCCGCCACGTGCGGCATCTGCGCCATACCGGCGAAGGTCGCACCGCCCTTGAAGTCCGCGAGGACGAAGTTCAGCGTCTCCGAGGAGTGCGTCACGGCGAGGCCGAGGACCAGCGTGCGCAGCAGCTCCGACTTGCCGGAACCGGTCGCGCCCACGCACAGGCCGTGCGGGCCCATGCCCTCCTGGGCCGCCTCCTTGAGGTCGAGCATCACGGGCCGGCCGTCCTCGCCGAGTCCGATCGGCACCCGCAGCCGCTCGGCCGTCGAGCGCGGCCGCCAGGTCCGCTTCGGGTCGACGGAGGCCGCGTCGCCCAGGTTCAGCAGATCGGTGAACTCCAGGTTGGCGAGCAGCGGTTCGTCGTCGTCCCCGCCCGACACCATGCGCAGCGGCGCCAGTTGGCGGGCGAGCGCCTCGGCGGCCTCGTACGACAGCACGTCGGGCGTGCCTTCGTAGACCATGCCGTGGCCCGACTCCAGGCGGAGTTCCTTCGGGTGGACGACGATCGAGAGGTCGCCGCGGCCGCTGCTGAGGTCGCCGGGTACGACCTCGACGATCGTCACACCCTGGAGGCCCTCGGGGCTGGCCAGGAAGGACGTGGGCGGCAGGGAGACGCCGTCCAACACGACCACCAGGTGCGGCTGTTCGGGCACCGGCGCTCCGGCGGGGTGGAAACGCGGGCGGCCCTGGAGGCGGTCGGCCAGCATCTCCTCCAGCTCCATCGGGTCGGTCGTGATCAGCCGCATGCTGCCCGCGCCGTCCGCGAGGCCCTGCGCCTGTGCGTGCGGCAGCCACTTGGCCCACTCCCACTCGGGCACCGACTGGCGCCCGGTGGCGACGGCGATGACCAGGTCCTCGGGGGAGTGCAGCGAGGCGAGGGAGGCGGCGACCGCGCGGGCGGTGCCGCGCACGGTGACCGGCTCGCCGCTGATCGTCACGTGGTAGAAGGCGCGCAGCGAGACCGCCATCGGCAGGTCGTCCAGGGTGCCGTGCGTGGCCAGGAAGCGCTGCATGGCGCCCGCGGTCAGCGGCTCCAACTGGTCGACCGGCGCGGTCTCCGGCGGGATCAGGGGAGTGGCGAGCCCCTGCGTGCCCAGACCGACCCGCACCTGTCCGAAGTCCTCGTCATTGGTGCGGCGTTCCCACACCCGGCTGCCCTCGGCGACCAACGCCCACAGTTGCTCCGGCGAAGGGTGCAGGTAGTACTGGGCGTCGCGCTGGGAGCGCGCGGTATCCAGAGCCGTACGCCGGGTCTGCGACAGATAGCGCAGATAGTCGCGGCGCATGTCGGCCATCTGCCCCTGGTTGCCCCGGCGGTAGCGCACCAGCATCGAGACGCCCATCGCGACCGTCGACGCGATCATCACCATGCCCATGATCTTCATGAAGGGCTGGGCGCTGGGGTTGAAGAAGAACACCACCGATCCGCCCATGCCGAGCATGGGCAGGAGCTGCATCATGGCGCCCTCCTGCTGGCCGCGCGGAAGCTCCGGCGGGGCCTGCAGCATCACCTCGTCCGTGGGCACTTCCTTCGGCAGCGACCTCGGCGGGCGCTTGACGACGATCTGGCTCACTACGCACCAATTCCCTTGCCGGACCCAGTTGTTTCGTCCGCCGCCCCGTGTCGGGCGGACGCCGATCCGCACTGCGCGATCCTACTGACAACCACTGACAACGGTGGGCGGTAGGGTTCCCGTGAGACGTGTGAGCAGTTGCGAATCGTTCCGGGAAAACCGGGCAAAACCGCAGCGTTCGAAGCAGGCGAATCCCGTTGAGTCCCGGGCGCGACGGCGCCCCCGGCCGGTGTGACGGGTGGCACGGCACGACCTACACAGGATCTTTACGGCGGATGCGCGCGGCAGCTTCGCGAACCGTCCGTCACTGACGAGGGGGAACAGCAGGTGAGCATCACGGCCTCCGCGCCGGCCGGCGCGACCGGCGGAACGGGCACCGGAGCCCCTTCCGCAGCGGGCATGGGGTTCGGCTTCTGCCGCGTCACCATCGTGGCGCCCGACAGCCGGATCGACGTGGCCCTGCCCGACGACGTACCGGTCGCCGACCTGTACCCCGAGATCCTGCGGCTCTCTCAGCAGAGCCTCGCCGAGGGCGCCCCGGTCGGCTACCACCTCGTCCGCCGCGACGGCACCGTCCTCGACGGCGCCCGCTCCTTCGCCGCGCAGCGCATCCTCGACGGCGAACTGCTCACCCTGCGCCCCTTCGCCGACTCCCTGCCGCCGGCCGTCTACGACGACGTCTCCGAGGCGGTCGCCTCCGCCGTCACCCGTGACCGTGCCCTGTGGAACGGCGAGTTGACGCGCGCCGCCGGTCTCGTCGCGGGCGGCATCCTGCCCACGCTGCTCGCCTTCGTGGCCTGGAGCTCCGAGATCCACCACGACATGAACAGCCTCCAGGGCATCGTCGCGGCCCTCGCCGGCACCCTCCTCGTCACGATCGCCTGCGTACGCGCGCGCGTGTACGACGACCGGGGCTCGGCGGTCGCCCTGGGCCTGGGCGCGCTCCCGAACATCGCCGTGGCCGGCTCCGGACTCCTCCCCTTCTCCGAAGGAGAAGGCATTGGACGGCTCCAGTTCCTGCTCGCCTGCGCCGCCGTCCTCGTCGCCACCGTGATCCTCACCCTGGTCTCGCCCGGCGGCGACGGCCCCTTCGTGGCCTTCGTCTTCGCCTCCGCCATCGGCCTGTTGACGACGTTCGTCGCGATGCTCGCCCACCTGAAGCCCACCGAGACGGCCGCGATCTGCGCCCCGCTCTCCGTGTGCGCGCTCGCCTTCCTGCCGGGCCTGTCCATGCGCTTCGCCCGCCTCCCCATCGGCTTCGAACCGCCCAGCCCCAACCGCGGCGGCTACGGCGACGGCGAACCCGTGGCCCAGGAGCCCGTCGACGCCGAGCGCATCGCGGCCCGCGCCCGGCGCGGCCATGAACTCCTCGTCGGTCTGGTCGGCGGCTGCGCCCTCGTCTCCGTCGGCGCCTCGATCGTTCTCGGTTTCTCCAGCGACATCTGGGCCCAGCTCCTCGCCCTCGCCACCGGCGTCGCGATGCTGATGCGCGCCCACCTGTTCCGCTACACCGCCCAGGTCGGCGCCACCCTCGCCGCGGGCCTGGCCGCCCTCGTGTTCCTGGGCCTCGGCCTCGCCCTGAACCCGCCGCACGCGTACATGCAGGACGCGGGCATGGGCGACCCGAACTCCCTCGACATCCGCAGCGTCTGGCTCGCGGCGGCGGTCGCCGCCGCCACCGCCCTGGTCACGGCGATCGGACTCATCACCCCGCGTCGCGGAATCACCCCCTTCTGGGGCCGCTTCCTGGAGATCGCCGAGAGCTTCGTCCTGCTCACCCTGATCCCGCTGTCCCTGGCCGTCTTCGACGTGTACGCGCAGGCACGGGCCATGACCAGCAAATAAGGAGTCGTACGCGTGCGGTCGTACGCATGAAGGAGGGGCGGCACACACGCGTGCCGCCCCTCCTTCATGCGTACGAGAACTACTACTACTGCTGCTCCTCCGGAGCCGGCTCCAGATCGAACTCCCCGTCCCGCGCCCCCAGCACAAAGGCCGTCCACTCCGCCTCCGTGTACCGCAGCACGGTGTCCGGGTCGAGCGACGAGCGCATGGCCACCGCGCCGTCGGGCAGGTCGGCGATCTCGACGCGCTCCTCGTGGTCCTCCGTGCCCGGCGCGCTGCGCCACTCGACACCCGAGATGTCGAGGGCGTACAGCTCGTCCCGCTCCCGCTCCTTGCGTGCCTTGATCTCCTGCTCCGTCTCCGCCATGGCGAAGCGACCCCTTCCCGACGAACCGACGTGTTCCACGCTTCCATCCACGGAAGGTTCGTTCCATCCATGGACGGAGATCACCCTAGTGGCCGTATCCGCCCCGGTCAGGGCCCTTCACAGAGCTGGACCGAGGTGTCCCCCCAGGCTGGTACGCTGTGTAGCGGCCGTTTGTGTACGCACCCCCGGAGCTCACCGCTCAGGAGGCAGCGCCCAGCGGATACCCGCCTCCCGAGTTATGGAAGCTCCCCTGAGAAGTGGACCAGGGGCACTCGGTGGCACATCTCAGACTACGAGGAGTACGCGTGTCGCTCGACGCCGCTACGAAGAAGCAGCTCATCAGTGAGTTCGGTCAGAAGGAGGGCGACACCGGCTCCCCCGAGGTCCAGGTCGCCATGCTCTCGCGCCGTATCTCGGACCTGACCGAGCACCTCAAGACCCACAAGCACGACCACCACTCCCGTCGTGGTCTGCTGATCCTGGTCGGTCAGCGCCGCCGGCTGCTCCAGTACCTGGCCAAGAAGGACATCCAGCGCTTCCGTGCGCTGGTGGACCGCCTGGGCATCCGCCGCGGTGCGGCGGGCGCCAAGTAAGACGCCGTGAAGGGAGCGGTTCCCGAAACGATCGGGAGCCGCTCCCTTTGCCGTATGTGCGGATTGCCCGTACGTGCGGAAACGTGCGGAGTGTCACTGACGCTTTGTAGTGTGGTAGCACAACGCACGATGTGAGACGCACGATGTGAGACGCAGGACGTACGACCCAGCACGACCACGTGCGACAGAGCACGACCACGAAGAGGAGAAGCGCGCCTCGCAGCCGCCGGTCCTCGGTAGTGGCCCCCGGGCAGGAAACCCCGGGTGCTTCGATCGAAGACCGGCCCGCACCAGACAGCGCTTCTCCGCCACCGTCCCCCCGCCACACGGGCGGGGAGGGACGAAAGACGACAAGTAACGGAGAAAACGCTAGTGGAGAACGAGACCCACTACGCCGAGGCCGTCATTGACAACGGTACTTTCGGCACCCGCACCATCCGCTTCGAGACGGGCAGGCTGGCCAGGCAGGCCGCCGGTTCCGCCGTGGCGTACCTGGACGACGACACCATGGTGCTGTCGGCCACCACCGCCTCCAAGAAGCCCAAGGAAAATCTCGACTTCTTCCCCCTCACGGTGGACGTCGAGGAGCGGATGTACGCCGCCGGCAAGATCCCCGGCAGCTTCTTCCGCCGTGAGGGCCGTCCCTCCGAGGACGCGATCCTCACCTGCCGGCTGATCGACCGCCCGCTGCGCCCGTCCTTCAAGAAGGGCCTGCGCAACGAGATCCAGGTCGTCGCCACGATCATGGCCCTCAACCCCGACCACCTGTACGACGTCGTGGCGATCAACGCCGCCTCCGCGTCCACGCAGCTGGCCGGTCTGCCCTTCTCCGGCCCGATCGGCGGCGTCCGCGTCGCGCTGATCAACGGCCAGTGGGTCGCGTTCCCGACGCACACCGAGCTTGAGGACGCCGTCTTCGACATGGTCGTCGCCGGTCGTGTCCTGGAGGACGGTGACGTCGCGATCATGATGGTCGAGGCCGAGGCCACCGAGAAGACCATCCAGCTGGTCGCGGGCGGCGCCGAGGCGCCCACCGAGGAGGTCGTCGCCTCCGGTCTGGACGCCGCGAAGCCCTTCATCAAGGTGCTCTGCAAGGCCCAGGCCGACCTCGCCGCGAAGGCCGCCAAGCCGACCGGCGAGTTCCCGGTCTTCCTCGACTACCAGGACGATGTCCTGGAGGCCCTGACCGCCGCGGTCAAGAGCGAGCTCTCCCAGGCGCTCACCATCGCCGGCAAGCAGGAGCGCGAGGCCGAGCTGGACCGCATCAAGGAGATCGCCGCCGAGAAGCTGCTCCCGCAGTTCGAGGGCCGCGAGAAGGAGATCTCCGCCGCGTACCGCTCGCTGACCAAGTCCCTGGTGCGCGAGCGTGTCATCAAGGACAAGATCCGCATCGACGGCCGTGGCGTGACGGACATCCGTACGCTCGCCGCCGAGGTCGAGGCCATCCCGCGTGTGCACGGTTCCGCGCTGTTCGAGCGTGGCGAGACCCAGATCCTGGGCGTCACCACCCTCAACATGCTCCGCATGGAGCAGCAGCTGGACACCCTCTCCCCGGTGACCCGCAAGCGCTACATGCACAACTACAACTTCCCGCCGTACTCGGTGGGCGAGACCGGCCGCGTCGGCTCCCCGAAGCGCCGCGAGATCGGCCACGGAGCGCTCGCCGAGCGCGCCCTGGTGCCGGTACTCCCGACGCGCGAGGAGTTCCCCTACGCGATCCGTCAGGTGTCCGAGGCCCTCGGCTCGAACGGCTCGACGTCCATGGGCTCGGTCTGCGCCTCCACCATGTCGCTGCTGAACGCCGGTGTGCCGCTGAAGGCCCCCGTCGCCGGTATCGCCATGGGCCTGATCTCCCAGGAGATCAACGGCGAGACGCACTACGTCGCCCTCACCGACATCCTCGGTGCGGAGGACGCCTTCGGCGACATGGACTTCAAGGTCGCCGGCACCAAGGAGTTCGTCACCGCCCTCCAGCTCGACACCAAGCTGGACGGCATCCCCGCCTCCGTCCTGGCCGCCGCTCTCAAGCAGGCCCGTGACGCCCGCCTCCACATCCTCGACGTGATGATGGAAGCGATCGACACGCCGGACGAGATGTCCCCGAACGCCCCGCGGATCATCACCGTCAAGATCCCCGTGGACAAGATCGGCGAGGTCATCGGCCCGAAGGGCAAGATGATCAACCAGATCCAGGAGGACACCGGCGCCGACATCACGATCGAGGACGACGGCACCATCTACATCGGTGCCGCGCAGGGCTCGCAGGCCGAGGCCGCTCGCGCAGTGATCAACGGCATCGCCAACCCGACCATGCCGGAGGTCGGCGAGCGCTACCTGGGTACGGTCGTCAAGACCACCACCTTCGGCGCGTTCGTGTCGCTGCTCCCGGGCAAGGACGGTCTGCTGCACATCTCGCAGATCCGTAAGCTCGCCGGCGGCAAGCGCGTGGAGAACGTCGAGGACGTCGTCGGCGTGGGCCAGAAGGTCCAGGTCGAGATCGCCGAGATCGACTCCCGCGGCAAGCTCTCCCTCATCCCCGTCATCGAGGGTGAAGAGAACGCCGAGGACGACAAGAAGGACGACGACGACAAGTGACGTCGACCAGCACCACGACGACGGCCCGCACCTCTTCGGAGGCGCGGGCCGTCGCCCGTACCCAAACCCTCATCCAGGGCACCAACGGCATCGGCACGGTCCGCAAGACCACCCTCCCGGGCGGCCTGCGCATCGTCACCGAGACGCTGCCCTCGGTCCGCTCCGCGACCTTCGGCATCTGGGCACACGTGGGCTCCCGCGATGAGACACCGTCCCTGAACGGCGCCACGCACTACTTGGAGCACCTCCTCTTCAAGGGCACGCACAAGCGCAGCGCGCTGGACATCTCCTCCGCGATCGACGCGGTCGGCGGCGAGATGAACGCGTTCACGGCGAAGGAGTACACGTGCTACTACGCGCGCGTGCTCGACACCGACCTGCCGCTCGCGATCGACGTGGTCTGCGACATGCTGACCGGCTCCCTCATCCGTGAGGACGACGTCAACGTCGAACGGGGCGCCATCCTCGAAGAGATCGCCATGACGGAGGACGACCCGGGCGACTGCGTGCACGACCTGTTCGCGCGCACGATGTTCGGCGACAATCCCCTCGGCCGCCCCGTCCTCGGCACGGTCGACACCGTCAACGCCCTCACCGCGGACCGCATCCGCCGCTTCTACAAGAAGCACTACGACCCGACCCACCTCGTGGTCGCGGCGGCCGGCAACGTCGACCACGACAAGGTCGTACGACAGGTCCGCGCGGCCTTCGACAAGGCGGGCGCCTTCCGCACCCCAGAGGCCGCGCCCATCGCCCCGCGCGAGGGCCGCCGTGTCCTGCGCTCCACCGGCAAGGTCGAGCTGATCGGCCGCAAGACCGAGCAGGCGCACGTCGTCCTCGGCATGCCGGGCCTGGCCCGCACCGACGAGCGCCGCTGGGCGCTGGGTGTCCTCAACACGGCCCTCGGCGGCGGCATGTCCTCCCGCCTCTTCCAGGAGGTCCGGGAGAAGCGCGGCCTGGCCTACAGCGTGTACTCGTACACGTCCGGCTTCGCCGACTGCGGACTCTTCGGCGTCTACGCCGGCTGCCGGCCCTCGCAGGTCCACGACGTGCTGAAGATCTGCCGCGACGAACTCGACCAGGTCGCCGAACACGGCCTGTCCGACGACGAGATCGGCCGCGCCGTCGGCCAGCTCCAGGGCTCCACCGTCCTGGGCCTCGAAGACACGGGCGCGCTGATGAACCGCATCGGCAAGAGCGAGCTGTGCTGGGGCGAGCAGATGTCCGTCGACGACCTGCTGGCCCGGATCGCGTCGGTCACCCCGGACGAGGTCCGCGAGGTCGCCCGCGAGATCCTGGGACAGCGGCCCTCGCTGTCGGTCATCGGCCCGCTCAAGGACAAGCAGGCGGCCCGACTGCACGACGCCGTCGCCTGACACCCGCCTTCGGAACCCGTATCCGGTAAGGAAGCAAGAACGATGAGCAAGCTGCGCGTGGCGGTCCTCGGTGCCAAGGGCCGGATCGGCGCCGAGGCGGTACGAGCCGTCGAGGCCGCCGAGGACATGGAACTGGTGGCCGCCCTGGGCCGCGGCGACACCCTGGAGGCGCTCACGGCTTCGGGCGCCCAGGTCGCGGTCGAACTGACCACGCCCGCCTCGGTGATGGACAACCTCGACTTCTGCGTACGGCACGGCATCCACGCCGTCGTCGGTACGACGGGCTGGACCGACGAGCGCCTCGCGCAGCTGAACGGCTGGCTGGCCGAGTCGCCGGAGACGGGCGTCCTCATCGCGCCCAACTTCTCCATCGGCGCCGTACTCACCATGAAGTTCGCGCAGATCGCCGCGCCCTACTTCGAGTCGGTCGAGGTCATCGAACTGCACCACCCGAACAAGGTGGACGCCCCCAGCGGCACCGCCACCCGCACCGCCCAGCTCATCGCGGAGGCCCGGGCCAAGGCGGGCTCGGCCCCCGCGCCGGACGCCACGACCACGGCCCTGGACGGCGCGCGCGGCGCGAACGTCGACGGCATCCCGGTGCACGCCGTCAGGCTGCGCGGCCTGCTGGCCCACCAGGAGGTCCTGCTGGGCGGCGAGGGCGAGACGCTGACCGTCCGCCACGATTCGCTCCACCACAGCAGCTTCATGCCGGGCATCCTGCTCGGCGCCCGCCGCGTGGTGACGACCCCGGGCCTCACCTTCGGCCTGGAACACTTCCTGGACCTGGGCTGAGGCTCACGACATGCGCGCCAAAATCACCTACGCCGTCACGGCCGCCGTCCTGGTCTTCTACTTCGTCCTGGTCGGCAGCCGCGGCGTCATGCTCATACAGTCCGGCACGCTCATCACGGTCACCTTCGGGATCGCGGTCCTGATCCTGCCGGTGATCGGCATCTGGTTCCTCTGGAAGAACACCCAGTTCGTCCGCAACGCCAACAAGCTCGCCGCCGAACTCGACGCCGAAGGCGGCCTGCCCGTCGACGAGTTGAGGCGCACCGCGGGCGGTCGCATCGACCGCGACTCCGCCGACGAGGTCTTCGCCAAGCGCAAGGCCGAGACGGAGGACGCCCCCGACGACTGGCGCAGCTGGTTCCGCCTCGCGGTCGCCTACCACGACGCCCGCGACACCCCGCGCGCCCGCAAGGCGATGCAACGCGCGATCGCCCTGCACGACGGCCGCCCCGTCGAGGCATGAGCGGCTGAAACGCCCGTACGCCGAAGGGGCCGCCCCGCACTCACTGCGGACCGGCCCCTTCGGCATACGACTGCTCGACTTACGGCCGCTGTCGGGCGGTCAGCTCCGCCGGTACTCGTCGGACCACACCTCGACCGAGTCCGCGGCCCGGTCGAAGGAGGAGGCACGTGCCACGAAGTCGATGTCGTGCGTGGTCAGCAGCGCGGTCACGTCCTCCGGAGCACGGTCCTTGCGTACGAGGAGCAGCGCCTGCCCCTGCACCGTGCGCGGCAGTCCTAGCCAGCGCACCGGCTGCTGCACCGTGCGCACGGCGACGACCCGGTCCCACCGCACCGTCAGGGTGAAGAGGAACCGCACCCGGCGCAGCCCGCGCGCGCTCACCCACACGCCCATGCGCAGCAGCCGCAGGGCGCAGAGGATGACGGCCACCGCGATACCGAGGATCAGTGCGGCCTCGGACCGCGAGCCGGTCAACGCGATGATGACCGCGGCGAACAGCACGTACGACGCGAGCAGCAGCACGAGCGCCGCTGCCGCCACCCGCCACGGGCCGGGCCGGTAGGGGCGCCGCCAGCGGTCGCGGTCGTCGAACGGCAGCGCGAGCTCGTCCGCGGCCTCGAATGCGCGGTCGGCCGTAAGGAAGGGCAGGGGCACGGCTGGTGTCCTCACTGAATCCATGCGTGGGCTGTGCCCGGTGAGGCTATCCGGCCGTGTTCCCACTCACCACCGTTGGGGGCCCGGATGAGTCATGGTCAGCTGTACGGCCGCGTGCCGGGTCAGCGATTGTCGGCGGCCTGGGACTGCTGGTCCTGGGTCGAGAGGTTGTTCTGGGACAGCGCCGGCATCCCGAGGACCAGGGAGCCCACGATTCCGGCGACGATGGTGAGGCCCAGGAGCCAACGCCCGGCTATCTGACCGGCGGACGCACGCTCACGCGGCGGCGGTGCGACATTGCTGCGGAAGCGGTCGGTCTCGGCGATGAAGGCGAACGGAACGGGTTCGCGCCGACGGAACATCGGTGGTGCTTCTCCCCTCTGGGGTCGAATCGGGATCGAACGGGTGGCTCTCACCAAGACAGACGAGCGAACGCCCCAATTGGTGCCCTGTTTCACCGAATTCGCAGAAGTTCGCCAATGAATGTCGTGGCCCGGTACCGAACGCCCCGATGTCAGTGCCGGGCCGTAGAGTGGGCGCCGCCCGAGAGACGTGATGGAAGGACCCTCCGAGCCGTGACCGACACTCCCGCCGACGACCTCAAGCCCAGCTTCCGCAGTGACGTGACCGTCGAGCTGGTCAAGCACACCGCGTCCGACGCGGACGTGCTCTTCGCCGCCCGCGTCTCGACGATCGGCGAGCAGTCCCTGGACGAGATGGGCAAGGACCCCGAGCGCTCCAAGGGTCTGATCAACTACCTGATGCGGGACCGGCACGGCAGCCCCTTCGAGCACAACTCGATGACGTTCTTCATCAGCGCCCCGATCTTCGTCTTCCGCGAGTTCATGCGGCATCGGGTGGGCTGGTGCGTCTCCGGTGACACCGAGATCACGCTCGAAAGCGAGGCGGGGAACCTCAGGCGCCGCTCGATCGAGGACCTGTACAAGCTGTGGCACCTGGGCGCGGAGGACCGTCTGCCGCATTCGGCGGGCGGTGTGACCTGGCACGCCCGTGCACAGAAGTGGATGGCGCAGGTCCGGCGCGGGGAGACCGACCATTACCTGGGGCTCTACGACAACCGCGAGGCGGCCGACTCGGCCGTCGCGGAATTCCGGGAGCAGCACCCGTCCACCCGACTGCGCAAACTCGAATCGGTCCGGCGCAACCACGTCCGTTGCTACGACGAGGAGACCCTGACGGCCCAGCGGGCCCAGATCCTCGACGTCATCCAGTCGGGCGTCAAGCCGCTGATCAAGATCACCACAGCGGGTGGCAGGGTTCTGCGCTCCACAGTCGATCATGCGGTGCTCACCCCGGACGGCTGGCGGAAGGCCGGTGAACTCGCGGTGGGAGATGCCGTGATGACCGCCGGGACGGAACCGCGCCCCTCGGAGAGGCTGGTTCCGCCGAGCCTCGGGCGTGGTGTGGGTGTCTGGACGTCGATGCAGCGCGACCGCCTCATCGGTGAGACCGACACCTGCTATGTCTGCGGCGAGGTCTTCGCGCGCGAAGACCTCGCGCTCGCTCACGTCGTTCCCGTGGCCGAGGACCTGACCCGAGCACTCGACGAGCGGAACCTGGCGCCTGCCTGTGAGCCCTGCCACGCGGCCAAGAGTGCGGAGGAACAGAAGCTCGCAGGTCGCGGCGGGGAGATCGCGGTAGCCGTGCCTGATCCGGTGATCTCCATCGAGGACGACGGCGAGGAGATGACGTACGACCTGTCGGTGGAAGGTCCCTGGCACAACTTCCTGGCCAACGGTGTCGTCGTACACAATTCGTACAACGAGGAATCCGGCCGCTACAGGGAACTTCAGCCGGTCTTCTACGTCCCCGGAGAGGACCGCAAGCTGGTCCAGCAGGGACGCCCGGGCAAGTACGTGTTCGTATCGGGTACCGAGGCGCAGCAGGCTGTCGTCGAACGCTCGATGCAGGAGTCCTACGTCCAGGCGTACGAGCGCTACCAGGAGATGCTCGCCGCCGGCGTCGCCCGCGAGGTCGCCCGCGCGGTGCTCCCCGTAGGCCTCTTCTCCTCGATGTACGCCACGTGCAACGCGCGCTCGCTGATGCACTTCCTCGGACTGCGCACACAGCACGAGTTGGCGAAGGTCCCGTCCTTCCCGCAGCGGGAGATCGAGATGGTCGGCGAGAAGATGGAGGAGCAGTGGGCCAAGCTCATGCCGCTCACCTACGCCGCCTTCAATGCCAACGGCCGTGTCGCCCCGTAGCGCACCTCTGTTTGCCGGTCGGGCACACATGTACGGATGGGCCGCGCGAAGTGTCCGTATTGCGGCATTTAGAGAAGTTCATCTAGCCTGATCAAACGGACCCGGCACTGCTTGAACCCCCGAGCAGGCAGTGCCGGGCTCCACATTTGTCACGACTTGTCGCCTGCCCCTAAGGCAGACCCCGCATTGAGCAGCGAGTAGCGTGTTACCCATGGCTCCGACCTCCACTCCGCAGACCCCCTTCGGGCGGGTCCTCACCGCCATGGTCACGCCCTTCACGGCGGACGGCGCACTCGACCTCGACGGCGCTCAGCGGCTCGCGACCCACCTGGTGGACGCAGGCAACGACGGCCTGATCATCAACGGCACCACCGGTGAGTCCCCGACCACCAGCGACGCGGAGAAAGCGGATCTCGTACGAGCCGTACTGGAAGCGGTCGGAGACCGCGCCCACGTCATCGCCGGCGTCGGCACCAATGACACCCACCACAGCGTCGAACTCGCCCGCACGGCCGAACACACCGGCGCGCACGGCCTGCTCGTCGTCACGCCGTACTACAACAAGCCCCCGCAGGAGGGCCTCTACCGGCACTTCACGGCCGTCGCCGACGCCGCCGAACTACCGGTCATGCTCTACGACATCCCCGGCCGCAGCGGCGTCCCGATCGGCACCGAGACACTGGTCCGACTCGCCGAGCACCCGCGGATCGTCGCGAACAAGGACGCCAAGGGCGACCTGGGCCGCGCCAGCTGGGCCATCGCCCGGACCGGCCTGGCCTGGTACTCCGGCGACGACATGCTGAACCTGCCGCTGCTCTCCGTGGGCGCGGTCGGTTTCGTCTCGGTCGTCGGCCATGTGGTCACACCCGAGCTGCGCACACTGGTGGAGGCGTACGTCTCCGGTGACGTCCAGAAGGCCACCGAGATCCACCAGAAACTGCTCCCCGTCTACACCGGCATGTTCCGCACCCAGGGCGTCATGACCACCAAGGCCGCGCTCACCCTCCAGGGACTGCCCGCCGGACCGCTGCGCTCACCGATGGTCGAGTGCTCGCCCGAGGAGATCGCCCAGCTCAAGATCGATCTTGCCGCCGGCGGGGTACAGCTCTGACAACGGACTTCACAACTGAATACGCGGGGCCTCGGCGCCCGCACCCCACATCCGATAACTGCATTTGCACGAACGTCATGCGCGCCACGTGCCCACAGGTACGTGGCGCGCATGGGTAGGAGAGTCTTTTGAGTCATCCGCATCCTGAACTCGCCCCGCCGCCCAAGCTCCCCGAAGGCGGCCTGAGGGTCACCCCGCTCGGTGGCCTCGGGGAAATCGGCCGAAACATGACGGTCTTCGAATACGGCGGCCGTCTGCTCATCGTCGACTGCGGCGTGCTCTTCCCCGAGGAGGAGCAGCCCGGAATCGACCTGATCCTGCCGGACTTCACGTCCATCAGGGACCGTCTCGACGACATCGACGGCATCGTCCTCACACATGGCCACGAGGACCACATCGGCGCGGTCCCGTACCTCCTTCGTGAGAAGGCGGACATTCCGCTGATCGGCTCCAAGCTGACCCTCGCCCTCATCGAGGCGAAGCTCCAGGAGCACCGCATCCGGCCGTACACGCTGGAGGTCGCCGAGGGGCACCGCGAGCGCATCGGCCCCTTCGACTGCGAGTTCGTCGCGGTCAACCACTCGATCCCGGACGCGCTCGCGGTCGCCATCCGCACGCCCGCGGGCATGGTCGTCCACACCGGCGACTTCAAGATGGACCAGCTCCCGCTGGACGGCCGTCTCACGGATCTACACGCGTTCGCCCGGCTCAGCGAGGAGGGCATCGACCTGCTCCTCGCCGACTCGACGAACGCCGAGGTCCCGGGCTTCGTCCCGCCCGAGCGCGACATCTCGAACGTCCTGCGACAGGTCTTCGGCAACGCCCGCAAGCGGATCATCGTGGCGAGCTTCGCCAGCCACGTCCACCGCATCCAGCAGGTCTTGGACACGGCACACGAGCACGGCCGCAGGGTCGCCTTCGTTGGCCGCTCGATGGTCCGGAACATGGGCATCGCCCGTGACCTCGGCTATCTCAAGGTCCCGCCGGGCCTGGTGGTGGACGTCAAGACGCTCGACGACCTCCCGGACAGCCAGGTCGTCCTGGTCTGCACGGGCTCGCAGGGCGAACCGATGGCCGCCCTGTCCCGCATGGCCAACCGCGACCACCAGATCCGCATCGTCGCGGGCGACACGGTGATCCTGGCCTCGTCGCTCATCCCGGGCAACGAGAACGCGGTCTACCGCGTCATCAACGGCCTCACCCGCTGGGGCGCCAACGTTGTCCACAAGGGCAACGCCAAGGTCCACGTCTCCGGACACGCCTCGGCCGGCGAGCTGCTGTACTTCTACAACATCTGCCGGCCGAAGAACCTGATGCCGGTCCACGGCGAATGGCGCCACCTACGGGCCAACGCCGAGCTGGGCGCCATGACCGGCGTCCCGCACGACCGCATCGTCATCGCCGAGGACGGCGTGGTCGTCGACCTCATCGAGGGCAAGGCCAAGATCTCGGGCAAGGTCCAGGCGGGTTATGTCTACGTCGACGGCCTCTCGGTCGGCGATGTCGGCGAGCCGGCGCTGAAGGACCGCAGGATCCTGGGCGACGAGGGCATCATCTCGGTCTTCCTCGTCGTGGATTCGTCCACCGGCAAGATCACAGGCGGCCCGCACATCCAGGCCCGCGGCTCAGGCATCGAGGACTCCGCCTTCGTGGACGTGGTCCCGAGGATCACTGAGGTCCTGGAGCGCTCTGCCCAGGACGGCGTCGTGGAACCCCACCAGCTGCAGCAACTGATCCGCCGCACGCTGGGCAAGTGGGTCTCCGACAACTATCGGCGCAGGCCGATGATCCTCCCGGTCGTCGTGGAGGTCTGACCGTCGTACGACCCCCTCGTACGCGTGAACCTGGAGCGGGCCGCCTCGATTTGCATCGAGGCGGCCCGCTCCAGTACATTTACGGCTCCGCCTGAGGGGGAACCCGGACACTTCGCGTGTACGGGAGCCACTCCCGAAGGGCCGGAAAATCCGACTCAGAACTTCTGATAAAGTCGGAACCGCCGGAAAGGGAAACGCGGAAGCGGAAACCTGGAAAGCACCGAGGAAATCGGAACTGGAAACGGTCTGATAGAGTCGGAAACGCAAGACCGAAGGGAAAAGCCCGGAGGAAAGCCCGAGAGGGTGAGTACAAAGGAAGCGTCCGTTCCTTGAGAACTCAACAGCGTGCCAAAAATCAACGCCAGATATGTTGATACCCCGTCTCCAGTCATCATCTGATGTCTGGGGCGAGGTTCCTTTGAAGAAAACATACAGCGAGGACGCTGTGAACGGTCGGGCTTATTCCGCCTGACTGTTCCGCTCTCGTGTATGCGATCCCGATTACGGGAAAACATTCACGGAGAGTTTGATCCTGGCTCAGGACGAACGCTGGCGGCGTGCTTAACACATGCAAGTCGAACGATGAACCACTTCGGTGGGGATTAGTGGCGAACGGGTGAGTAACACGTGGGCAATCTGCCCTGCACTCTGGGACAAGCCCTGGAAACGGGGTCTAATACCGGATAATACTCCCGCACTCATGTGTGGGGGTTAAAAGCTCCGGCGGTGCAGGATGAGCCCGCGGCCTATCAGCTTGTTGGTGAGGTAATGGCTCACCAAGGCGACGACGGGTAGCCGGCCTGAGAGGGCGACCGGCCACACTGGGACTGAGACACGGCCCAGACTCCTACGGGAGGCAGCAGTGGGGAATATTGCACAATGGGCGAAAGCCTGATGCAGCGACGCCGCGTGAGGGATGACGGCCTTCGGGTTGTAAACCTCTTTCAGCAGGGAAGAAGCGAAAGTGACGGTACCTGCAGAAGAAGCGCCGGCTAACTACGTGCCAGCAGCCGCGGTAATACGTAGGGCGCAAGCGTTGTCCGGAATTATTGGGCGTAAAGAGCTCGTAGGCGGCTTGTCACGTCGGGTGTGAAAGCCCGGGGCTTAACCCCGGGTCTGCATTCGATACGGGCTAGCTAGAGTGTGGTAGGGGAGATCGGAATTCCTGGTGTAGCGGTGAAATGCGCAGATATCAGGAGGAACACCGGTGGCGAAGGCGGATCTCTGGGCCATTACTGACGCTGAGGAGCGAAAGCGTGGGGAGCGAACAGGATTAGATACCCTGGTAGTCCACGCCGTAAACGGTGGGAACTAGGTGTTGGCGACATTCCACGTCGTCGGTGCCGCAGCTAACGCATTAAGTTCCCCGCCTGGGGAGTACGGCCGCAAGGCTAAAACTCAAAGGAATTGACGGGGGCCCGCACAAGCAGCGGAGCATGTGGCTTAATTCGACGCAACGCGAAGAACCTTACCAAGGCTTGACATACACCGGAAAGCATTAGAGATAGTGCCCCCCTTGTGGTCGGTGTACAGGTGGTGCATGGCTGTCGTCAGCTCGTGTCGTGAGATGTTGGGTTAAGTCCCGCAACGAGCGCAACCCTTGTCCTGTGTTGCCAGCGTGCCCTTCGGGGTGACGGGGACTCACAGGAGACCGCCGGGGTCAACTCGGAGGAAGGTGGGGACGACGTCAAGTCATCATGCCCCTTATGTCTTGGGCTGCACACGTGCTACAATGGCCGGTACAATGAGCTGCGATACCGTGAGGTGGAGCGAATCTCAAAAAGCCGGTCTCAGTTCGGATTGGGGTCTGCAACTCGACCCCATGAAGTCGGAGTTGCTAGTAATCGCAGATCAGCATTGCTGCGGTGAATACGTTCCCGGGCCTTGTACACACCGCCCGTCACGTCACGAAAGTCGGTAACACCCGAAGCCGGTGGCCCAACCCCCTTGTGGGGAGGGAGCTGTCGAAGGTGGGACTGGCGATTGGGACGAAGTCGTAACAAGGTAGCCGTACCGGAAGGTGCGGCTGGATCACCTCCTTTCTAAGGAGCATCTAGGCCGCCAAGCTTGCTTGGTGGTCCAGGGCCATTACGTCGGCACACGTTCGACGGTGGTTGCTCAAGGGTGGAACGTTGATTATTCGGCACTGTCGGTCATCTCATGGCTGCGAGTACTGCTCTTCGGGGCGTGGAAAGCTGATCATGGGTGGCGACAGGGCCGGGCACGCTGTTGGGTGTCTGAGGGCACGGCTGTAACAAGCTGCCTTCAGTGCCGACCCCAGTGAACTTGCCGTAAGAGGCAGGGTGATGGGTGGTTGGTCGTTGTTTGAGAACTGCACAGTGGACGCGAGCATCTGTGGCCAAGTTTTTAAGGGCGCACGGTGGATGCCTTGGCACCAGGAACCGATGAAGGACGTGGGAGGCCACGATAGTCCCCGGGGAGTCGTCAACCAGGCTTTGATCCGGGGGTTTCCGAATGGGGAAACCCGGCAGTCGTCATGGGCTGTCACCCTTGCCTGAACACATAGGGCAAGTGGAGGGAACGCGGGGAAGTGAAACATCTCAGTACCCGCAGGAAGAGAAAACAACCGTGATTCCGGGAGTAGTGGCGAGCGAAACCGGATGAGGCCAAACCGTATACGTGTGAGACCCGGCAGGGGTTGCGTATGCGGGGTTGTGGGATCTCTCTTTCACAGTCTGCCGGCTGTGAGGCGAGTCAGAAACCGTTGATGTAGGCGAAGGACATGCGAAAGGTCCGGCGTAGAGGGTAAGACCCCCGTAGTCGAAACATCAACGGCTCGTTTGAGAGACACCCAAGTAGCACGGGGCCCGAGAAATCCCGTGTGAATCTGGCGGGACCACCCGCTAAGCCTAAATATTCCCTGGTGACCGATAGCGGATAGTACCGTGAGGGAATGGTGAAAAGTACCGCGGGAGCGGAGTGAAATAGTACCTGAAACCGTGTGCCTACAAGCCGTGGGAGCGTCGGAGTGCATGCTCGCATGCACTCTCGTGACTGCGTGCCTTTTGAAGAATGAGCCTGCGAGTTTGCGGTGTGTTGCGAGGTTAACCCGTGTGGGGAAGCCGTAGCGAAAGCGAGTCCGAATAGGGCGATTTAGTAGCGCGCTCAAGACCCGAAGCGGAGTGATCTAGCCATGGGCAGGTTGAAGCGGAGGTAAGACTTCGTGGAGGACCGAACCCACCAGGGTTGAAAACCTGGGGGATGACCTGTGGTTAGGGGTGAAAGGCCAATCAAACTCCGTGATAGCTGGTTCTCCCCGAAATGCATTTAGGTGCAGCGTCGTGTGTTTCTTGCCGGAGGTAGAGCACTGGATAGGCGATGGGCCCTACCGGGTTACTGACCTTAGCCAAACTCCGAATGCCGGTAAGTGAGAGCACGGCAGTGAGACTGTGGGGGATAAGCTCCATGGTCGAGAGGGAAACAGCCCAGAGCATCGACTAAGGCCCCTAAGCGTACGCTAAGTGGGAAAGGATGTGGAGTCGCAGAGACAACCAGGAGGTTGGCTTAGAAGCAGCCACCCTTGAAAGAGTGCGTAATAGCTCACTGGTCTAGTGATTCCGCGCCGACAATGTAGCGGGGCTCAAGCGTACCGCCGAAGTCGTGTCATTCATACAATAGGGCCAACGCCTGTATGGATGGGTAGGGGAGCGTCGTGTGCCGGGTGAAGCCGCAGCGGAAGCTAGTGGTGGACGGTTCACGAGTGAGAATGCAGGCATGAGTAGCGATACACACGTGAGAAACGTGTGCGCCGATTGACTAAGGGTTCCTGGGTCAAGCTGATCTGCCCAGGGTAAGTCGGGACCTAAGGCGAGGCCGACAGGCGTAGTCGATGGATAACCGGTTGATATTCCGGTACCCGCTGTGAAGCGTCAAACATCGAGCCCATTAATGCTAAGGCCGTGAAGCCGTTCCGGACCCTTCGGGGAATGGAAAGTGGTGGAGCCGCCGGCCCAAGATGGTAGTAGGTGAGTGATGGGGTGACGCAGGAAGGTAGTCCATCCCGGGCGGTGGTTGTCCCGGGGTAAGGGTGTAGCCCGTCATCTAGGCAAATCCGGATGACACAAGGGTGAGACCTGATGCCGAGCCGATTGTGGTGAAGTGGATGATCCTATGCTGTCGAGAAAAGCCTCTAGCGAGTTTCATGGCGGCCCGTACCCTAAACCGACTCAGGTGGTCAGGTAGAGAATACCGAGGCGTTCGGGTGAACTATGGTTAAGGAACTCGGCAAAATGCCCCCGTAACTTCGGGAGAAGGGGGCCATCACCGGTGAAAGGATTTACTCCTTGAGCTGGGGGTGGCCGCAGAGACCAGCGAGAAGCGACTGTTTACTAAAAACACAGGTCCGTGCGAAGCCGTAAGGCGATGTATACGGACTGACGCCTGCCCGGTGCTGGAACGTTAAGGGGACCGGTTAGTCACTCTTCGGGGTGGCGAAGCTGAGAACTTAAGCGCCAGTAAACGGCGGTGGTAACTATAACCATCCTAAGGTAGCGAAATTCCTTGTCGGGTAAGTTCCGACCTGCACGAATGGCGTAACGACTTCTCGACTGTCTCAACCATAGGCCCGGTGAAATTGCACTACGAGTAAAGATGCTCGTTTCGCGCAGCAGGACGGAAAGACCCCGGGACCTTTACTACAGTTTGATATTGGTGTTCGGTTCGGCTTGTGTAGGATAGCTGGGAGACTGTGAACTCTGGACGCCAGTTCAGGGGGAGTCGTCGTTGAAATACCAGTCTGGTCGTGCTGGATGTCTAACCTGGGTCCGTGATCCGGATCAGGGACAGTGTCTGATGGGTAGTTTAACTGGGGCGGTTGCCTCCTAAAGAGTAACGGAGGCGCCCAAAGGTTCCCTCAGCCTGGTTGGCAATCAGGTGTTGAGTGTAAGTGCACAAGGGAGCTTGACTGTGAGACCGACGGGTCGAGCAGGGACGAAAGTCGGGACTAGTGATCCGGCGGTGGCTTGTGGAAGCGCCGTCGCTCAACGGATAAAAGGTACCCCGGGGATAACAGGCTGATCTTCCCCAAGAGTCCATATCGACGGGATGGTTTGGCACCTCGATGTCGGCTCGTCGCATCCTGGGGCTGGAGTCGGTCCCAAGGGTTGGGCTGTTCGCCCATTAAAGCGGTACGCGAGCTGGGTTTAGAACGTCGTGAGACAGTTCGGTCCCTATCCGCTGCGCGCGCAGGAACATTGAGAAGGGCTGTCCCTAGTACGAGAGGACCGGGACGGACGAACCTCTGGTGTGCCAGTTGTTCTGCCAAGGGCATGGCTGGTTGGCTACGTTCGGGAGGGATAACCGCTGAAAGCATCTAAGCGGGAAGCCTGCTTCGAGATGAGTGTTCCCACCCCCTTGAGGGGTTAAGGCTCCCAGTAGACGACTGGGTTGATAGGCCGGATCTGGAAGCCCAGTAATGGGTGGAGGTGACCGGTACTAATAGGCCGAGGGCTTGTCCTCAGTTGCTCGCGTCCACTGTGTTGGTTCTGAAACCACGAACAACCCCATGCCCGGGGCCACTGGGTGTGGTGCGGTTGTCTGTTTCATAGTGTTTCGGTGGTCATAGCGTGAGGGAAACGCCCGGTTACATTCCGAACCCGGAAGCTAAGCCTCACAGCGCCGATGGTACTGCAGGGGGGACCCTGTGGGAGAGTAGGACGCCGCCGAACAAATATTGAAAGGGTTGGATCCTGAACTTCGGTTCGGGGTCCAACCCTTTTTTGTTTGCCGTCACTTGAAGTTCACGTTGCGCAATCACCATCCGAGCATGGGTACTGCTGCAATGCTCAGGGCCGCAGGCGTCGGACTCGGTGACGAGGTCGTCGTGCCGGCGTTCGGGAACGTGGAAGTCGCCGAGGCCGTCACCCTCGCGGGTGGTCTGCCGGTGTTCGCCGACATAGATCCGGTGACCTACTGCCTGGACGCGTCCGCTGTCGAAGCGGCCGTAACTCCGCGTACGGCGGCGATAGTTGTCGTACATCGATTCGGTCGGTCCGCTGATGTCGGGCGGTTGCTTGGCGTCGGGCAGCGGCATGGGCTGCTGGTGTTGCAGCAGGGGGAGTCCGAGGCGCCGTACGACGAAGTCGCTCAGCGGCGGGAGCGGGCTGCCTATCTTGACGCGAAGTTGCGTGGGGTGCGGACGCCCGATGGTGGGGACGGGCACACCTACCAGCAGTACGTCGTGCGGGTGCCGGGGAACGGGCGGCCGGATCGTGATGCCTTCGCTCGGGCCGTGCGTGGCAGGGGAGTTGAGTGCCGGGTGCCGGTGAAGACTCCTGTGCATCGGCTGCCGGAGTTCCGGCGGTGTGTGGCTCTGCCGGAGACCGAGCGCGCCGCCGACGAGACGCTCGCGCTGCCGGTGGACGCCTCGTTGACCAAGCGGGAGATGCAGCGGATCGTTTCTGCGTGCAACGCGCTCGGGGGGCTGTTGCAGCCCGCTTTCTGATCGAGTCGGGGTCGGGCAGCGGTGGTTGGGCGCACGGGCCTGTTCGGGGTATGATTCTTTTCGTTGCCCCGAGGGAAACCTCGGGAAAGCGACAGGCCCTCTTAGCTCAGTCGGTAGAGCGTCTCCATGGTAAGGAGAAGGTCAACGGTTCGATTCCGTTAGAGGGCTCCAGACATCAGAAGGCCCCGCCCAATTGGGCGGGGCCTTCTGCGCGTTCGGGGTCGGTCAGTCCTTCTGGAGGCCCGGGACGCGCATCGCCAGGATGGCCATGTCGTCGGACGGGGCGTCCGACGCGAAGCGTTCGACCGCACGCATCACGCGGGCCGCTACGGCTCCCGCTGTGAGGCCCGTGCAGGTCGTGAGGACGTCGGTGAGGCCGTCGTCGCCGAGCATGCGGGTGCCCTCGCGGCGCTCCGTGACGCCGTCCGTGACGCACAGGAGGACATCGCCGGGGTCGAGGGTGACCGTCTGCTCGTAGAGCTCCAGGTCGTCCATGACGCCGAGGAGGGGCTGCGGTTCGGCGGCCGGTTCGACCGTGCCGTCCTGGCGGAGACGGAGCGGGAGCGGGTGGCCGGCGCAGACCACCTTCAGTTCGGCGCTGCCGTCCTCCTGGGGCCACAACTCGCCGTAGAGGAGCGTCAGGAAGCGGCTGCGGGCTCCCTCGTCGAGGATCGCGGAGTTGAGGCGCTCCAGGACCGCCGGGCCGCCGAAGCCCTCTCTGGCGAGCAGGCGGAGGGCGTGGCGGGCCAGGCCGGTGACCGCGGCCGCCTCGGGGCCGGTGCCGCAGACGTCGCCGATGGCGAAGCCGTAGACGCCGTCCCGGATGGGGAAGAGGTCGTAGAAGTCGCCGCCTACTTCGTTGCCCTCGCCGGCCGCGCGGTAGATGACCTCGACCTCGACGCCCTCGATGTGCGGGAGGTCGGGGGGCAGGAGGCTGCGCTGGAGGGACTGGCTGATGGCCGTGCGCTCCGAGTACAGGCGGGCGTTGTCGAGGGCGAGGGCTGCCCGTCGGCTCAAGTCCTCGGCCAGTTCCAGGATTTCCTGGCGGAAGTGTTCGTCGGTGGGCTTGCCGAGGGTCAGCATGCCGATGACGCGGTTGCGGGCGACCAGGGGGAGGACGACCGTCTCGCCGCCGACTGCCGAGGCTGTGGCGAGAGTTGGGCCGATGCCGGAGCTGACGCGGCGGGTGGGCTCGCCGAGGCCGAGGCTGCGCATGGAGGTGCGCAGGGCGGCCTGGTGGGCGGCCTCGGCGGGGGCGGCCCAGACGCGGGCGCCGGGGGTGGGGACCGGGTCCGGAGGGGCGATCTTCGAGAGCAACGACTTGATGCCGTCGATGAGTTCCTCGTCCTCGTGGAGGACGTACGAGAGGTACGGGTCCGAGGACTGGTCGGCGATCGTGTAGACCGCGCACCAGGTGGCGAGGGTCGGGACCGTCATCTGGGCCATCAGGGCGAGGGTCTGATCGCGGTCCAGGGTGCCCGCGAGGAGGTCGGAGGCCTCGACCAGGAAGCTGAGCGAGCCGCGGCGCAGGCGTTCCAGTTCGCCCAGGCGGGCCGATTCCACCGCCAACGCGATGCGGTCGGCCGCGAATTGGAGCCGTAGCGCTTCTTCGTTCGAGTACTTGTTGGGGCCTTCGGCGGCCACTCCTAGAGAGCCGGTGAGGCGGCCCTCCACCTTCAGGGGGACCGTGACGACCGAGCGCATTCCGGTGCCGCTCAGGAGCGGTACGGCGCCGGGGACGGCCTGGAGGTCCTCGTGGACGGCCGGCATGCGGGCGGAGCCGTAGCGGCCGGGGCCCGCCTCGACGGGCACGCGCGCGAAGCGCTGGCGGGCGGAGGGCAGGCCGGTGGAGGCGCGGACCTCCAACTCCGTTTCGTCGTCGGTCGCGAGGAGGAGGAAGGCGGAGTCTCCGTCGAGCATGTCGCGGGCGCGCTCGACCGTGCGCTGGAGGAGGCCGTCGAGGTCGTCCGGCGCGGGGGAGCCGATGAACACCTCGAAGGGATCGGTGTTCTGGCCGTCCGGGGTGGACGCCGCGTCGGGGGCGGGGCCGCGCAACGGGGTCTGCAGAACCGCGCGTTCGTGGTCCCTCACCAGGAGGCACACGGTTGACGGCTCGCCGTCCGTGTCGCGGACGCGGAGGTGGGAGGCGTAGACCGGGGTCACCCGGCCGTCGGCGCCGCGGATGCCGTAGGTGCCCTCCCAGCGGGAGAGGCGGAGGGCCTCGGCGATGCCGGTGCTGGTGCCCGGGGTGTGCGGCCAGGCGGCGAGGTCGGTGAGGGGCTTGCCGGTGACCTGCTCGGCGGCGTAGCCGAAGAGTTCCTCGGCGTCCTCGTTCCAGGACGCGATGGAGCCCGTACGGTCGATCTGGACGACCGCGACGCGGACCCTGCCGTCGGCGAGCGGGAGCAGGGCGGCCGGGAGGGACGGGCCGGCCGCGCGGGTGCCCACCGGGCGGGCGGGGAGGTCGAGTTGGAACCAGACCAGCTTCTTCGTAGGGGTGTAGTCGACGCCCCAGCGGCTGGCCAGGGCCGCGCACAGCTGGAGGCCGCGGCCGCCCTCGCGGTCGGGGCTGCTCATGGTGATCGCGGCCCCCTGGAGGGGGATCTCGCGCTCCGGGTAGTGGTCGGCGACCTCGATCCTCGCGCCGTCGTCACTCCGTAGGCACAGGACATCCGCGGCCGTGCCCGCGTGGACGACGGCGTTGGTCACCAGCTCGCTGGTGAGGACCACGGCGTCGTCGATGATGTCGGCGAAGCCCCAGCCCTGCAGGGTGTCGCGGACGAAGGACCGCGCGGTGGCGACCGATCGTCCGACGGGCTCGAAGCTGGCGGCCGCGCGCGCGGTGATCACAGAACTCCTCGGCCTGTTGTCGGCGGGCAGGTCACCATGGCCGATCGGCGCCTGCCGGGGCACCGGCTGGTTTCCGGTCGGCGGGGGATCCTGGGGCGTTCCCCCAGGATGCAGTCCGGTGGTCATGGTGCGGTGCCCCTCCGATGCCTGCCCGCTCGTGCTCGTGCCACCGTCCAGGCCGGACGGAACCGGCGCGGCTGGACAGCCGCATGCAAGGTTACTTACCTTCACCGTCCATGCGGATGCCGGTCCGCAGTGTTTCCGTCCCCAGGGTGTGCGGACCGTGTGCGAAGCTGCCGAACTGTTATGGCCTGGTTCAGGCAGGGTGAAACACTGGGCAGGATTCTGGTGAAGGTCCGGGCAGGCCGGGTGTCTTCTGTGGACGGAGGACACCACACCTTGGTGAAGCCCGGTAAACCGGGCAGAGATACGCGGCGGAACCTGATACGCCGAGCAGTTGCACACCGGCACAGCGGTAACGGTCGACCCCTGCGGGAGGGACACAGTGGAGTCTGGCGCAGCGACGCGGGGCACTAAGACGCGCGCGAAAGGCGGACAGTCCCTGAAGGACCAGCGCAAACCACGCAATGGGACCACGGAGGTGGACGCGGCCTCCTTGGACCGGCTGCTGACGGCTCTGGTCTCCATGCGGGACGGGAACTTCCGCAAGCGGCTCACGGTGTCCGGCGACGGCGTGATGTCGGAGATCGCCGCCGTGTTCAACGAGGTGGCCGACCGCAACCTGCATCTCACGGGTGAGCTGTCCCGGGTGCGGCGCATGGTGGGCCGTGAGGGAAAACTCACGGAACGGCTGGAGACGGGCGCCTGCGAGGGTTCCTGGGCCTCGGCCATCGATGCCTCCAACGCGCTCGTGGACGACCTCGTACGGCCCGTCTCCGAGGTCGGACGGGTGCTGTCCGCGGTGGCCGAGGGTGATCTGTCGCCGCGGATGGAGCTGCGGACGCAGGCGCCGGACGGGACCGGGCATCCGTTGCGCGGGGAGTTCCTGAAGGTCGGGCGGACCGTCAACAACCTGGTCGACCAGCTGTCGACGTTCACCGACGAGGTCACGCGTGTGGCCAGTGAGGTGGGCACCGAGGGCAAGCTGGGCGGGCAGGCACGCGTGCGTGGCATGTCCGGCTCGTGGAAGGACCTCACGGAGTCGGTCAACACGATGGCGTACCGGCTGACGGCCCAGGTGCGGGACATCGCGCTGGTGACCACGGCGGTCGCCAAGGGTGACCTGTCGCGCAAGGTCACGGTCCATGTCGCCGGCGAGATGCTGGAGCTCAAGAACACCGTCAACACGATGGTGGACCAGCTGTCGTCGTTCTCCTCCGAGGTGACGCGGGTCGCCCGCGAGGTGGGCACCGAGGGCGAGCTGGGCGGCCAGGCGCAGGTGCCGGGTGTGGCCGGGGTGTGGAAAGACCTCACCGACTCGGTGAACATCATGGCCGGCAACCTGACGGCGCAGGTGCGCGGGATCGCGCAGGTGACGACGGCTGTGGCCAACGGTGACCTGTCGCAGAAGGTGACCGTGTCGGCGCGGGGCGAGGTCGCCCAGCTCGCCGAGACGATCAACCAGATGACCGAGACGCTGCGTACGTTCGCGGACGAGGTCACGCGCGTGGCCAACGAGGTCGGTGCCGAGGGGCAGCTCGGCGGGCAGGCGAACGTGCCGGGTGCGGCGGGGACGTGGAAGGACCTCACCGACTCGGTGAACACGGTCTTCCGGAACCTGACGATCCAGGTGCGGGACATCGCCGCCGTGACGACCGCCGTGGCGAGCGGTGACCTGTCCCAGAAGGTCACCGTGAACGTGGCCGGCGAGATGCTGGAACTGAAGAACACCGTCAACGGGATGGTCGACCAGCTGTCCTCGTTCGGTGCCGAGGTCACGCGCGTGGCGCGCGAGATCGGTGTCGAGGGTGAACTGGGCGGCCAGGCACAGGTTCCGGGCGCGGCCGGGACCTGGAAGGACCTGACGGACTCCGTCAACACGGCGTTCCGCAACCTCACCGGACAGGTGAGGAACATCGCGCAGGTGACGACAGCCGTGGCCAACGGTGATCTGTCGCAGAAGGTCACCGTCGACGTGTCCGGCGAGATGCTTCAGTTGAAGAACACCGTCAACACGATGGTGGACCAGCTGTCGTCGTTCGCCGACCAGGTGACCCGGATGGCCCGTGACGTGGGCACCGAGGGCCGGCTCGGCGGCCAGGCGCGCGTGGACGGCGTCTCGGGCACCTGGAAGGAACTCACCGACTCCGTCAACTCGATGGCCGGGAACCTGACTTCCCAGGTGCGCAACATCGCCCAGGTGACGACGGCGGTGGCCCAGGGCGACCTGTCCCAGAAGATCGACGTGGACGCGCGCGGGGAGATCCTGGAGCTGAAGAACACCATCAACACGATGGTCGACCAGCTCTCGGCCTTCGCCGACCAGGTGACCCGGGTCGCCCGCGAGGTGGGTACGGAGGGCCGCCTGGGCGGGCAGGCGCAGGTGCCCGGCGTCGCCGGTGTGTGGCGTGACCTGACCGACTCGGTGAACGGCATGGCCGGCAACCTCACCGCCCAGGTGCGCAACATCGCGCAGGTCGCGACGGCGGTGGCCCGGGGTGACCTGTCCCAGAAGATCACCGTGGACGCGCGCGGGGAGATCCTGGAGCTGAAGAACACCCTGAACACGATGGTCGATCAGCTGTCGTCGTTCGCCGAGGAGGTCACCCGGGTGGCCCGCGAGGTGGGCACCGAGGGGCAGTTGGGCGGTCAGGCCGAGGTGCAGGGTGTCTCCGGCACCTGGAAGGACCTCACGCAGTCGGTGAACTTCATGGCGAACAACCTGACCATCCAGGTGCGCCAGATCGCCGAGGTCACGACCGCCGTCGCCAAGGGCGACCTCTCCAAGAAGATCACCGTCGACGCCAAGGGCGAGATCCTCGAACTCGTCACGACCGTCAACACGATGGTCGATCAGCTGTCGTCGTTCGCCGAGCAGGTGACCCGGGTGGCCCGCGAGGTGGGCACCGAGGGCATCCTGGGCGGCCAGGCGCACGTGCCGGGTGTCACGGGCATCTGGAAGGACCTCAGCGGCAACGTCAACCTGATGGCCAACAACCTGACCATGCAGGTGCGGAACATCTCCCAGGTCGCGGCGGCCGTCGCCAACGGCGACCTGACGCGGACGGTGACGATCGAGGCGCGCGGTGAGGTCGCGCAGCTCGCCGACACCTTCAACACCATGGTGAAGACGCTGAGTTCGTTCGCCGACCAGGTCACCAAGGTGGCCCGCGAGGTGGGCACGGACGGCATCCTGGGCGGTCAGGCGCGCGTGCCCGGTGTGGCCGGCACGTGGAAGGACCTCACGGAGTCCGTGAACGGGATGGCGTCCAACCTGACCGGTCAGGTGCGCAACATCGCGATGGTCACGACGGCCATCGCCAAGGGCGACCTGACCAAGAAGATCGACATCGATGCCCGCGGTGAGATCCTCGAACTCAAGACGACGATCAACACGATGGTCGATCAGCTGTCCTCGTTCGCCGAGGAGGTCACCCGGGTCGCCCGCGAGGTGGGCACCGAGGGCCAACTGGGCGGTCAGGCACGCGTGCGTGACGTCGACGGCACCTGGCGCGACCTCACCGAGTCGGTGAACGAGATGGCCGGGAACCTGACCCGGCAGGTGCGTGCCATCGCGCGCGTGGCGACCGCGGTGACGCGCGGCGACCTGAACCTGAAGATCGACGTCGACGCGGCGGGCGAGATCCAGGAGCTGCAGGACTACATCAACAAGATGATCGCCAACCTGCGTGACACCACGATCGCCAACAAGGAGCAGGACTGGCTCAAGGGCAACCTCGCCCGCATCTCAGCGCTGATGCAGGGCCGCCGCGACCTGGACGACGTCGCCTCGCTGATCATGAGCGAGCTGACGCCGGTGGTCTCCGCCCAGCACGGCGCGTTCTTCCTCGCGCTGCCCCTGGCGGACGTCGAGGGCGAGGAGGCGTACGAACTGCGCATGCTGGGGTCGTACGGCTACTCCATGGGGTCCATGCCGACCTCGTTCAGGCCCGGTGAGGCGCTGATCGGGACGGCCGCCCAGGAGCGGCGCACGATCCTCGTGGAGAACGCGCCCAGCGGCTATCTGAAGATCTCCTCGGGGCTCGGGGAGGCGCCGCCCGCGCAGGTGATCGTGCTTCCGGTGCTGTTCGAGGGGAAGGTGCTCGGCATCATCGAGCTGGCCTCCTTCACGCCGTTCACGCACATCCAGAAGGACTTCCTCAACCAGATCGCCGAGATGATCGCGACCAGCGTCAACACCATCTCCGTCAACACCAAGACGGAGGTGCTGCTGAAGCAGTCGCAGGAGCTGACCGAGCAACTCCGGGAGCGGTCGGCCGAGTTGGAGAACCGGCAGAAGGCACTCCAGTCGTCCAACGCCGAACTGGAGGAGAAGGCCGAGCTGCTGGCCCAGCAGAACCGCGACATCGAGGTCAAGAACACCGAGATCGAGGAGGCGCGGCAGGTCCTGGAGGAGCGCGCCGAGCAGCTCGCGGTGTCGATGCGCTACAAGAGCGAGTTCCTCGCCAACATGTCGCACGAGCTGCGCACACCGCTCAACTCGCTGCTGATCCTGGCCAAGCTGCTCGCCGACAACGCGGAGGGGAACCTCTCCCCGAAGCAGGTCGAGTTCGCCGAGACCATTCACGGCGCGGGGTCCGACCTGCTCCAGCTGATCAACGACATCCTGGACCTGTCGAAGGTCGAGGCGGGCAAGATGGACGTCTCCCCGACGCGCATCGCGCTCGTCCAACTCGTCGACTACGTAGAGGCCACTTTCCGCCCGCTGACCGCGGAGAAGGGGCTCGATCTCTCCGTCCGGGTGTCGCCGGAACTGCCCGCCACGCTGCACACCGACGAGCAGCGCCTCCTCCAGGTGCTGCGCAACCTGCTGTCCAACGCGGTGAAGTTCACCGACTCCGGGGCGGTCGAGCTGGTCATCCGGCCGGCCGGCGCGGATGTTCCGGTGGCGATCCGGGAGCAGCTCCTGGAGGCCGGTTCGCTGCGGGACGCGGACGCGGGTCTGATCGCGTTCTCGGTGACCGACACCGGGATCGGGATCGCGGGCAGCAAGATGCGGGTCATCTTCGAGGCGTTCAAGCAGGCGGACGGTACGACCAGCCGCAAGTACGGCGGTACGGGCCTCGGGTTGTCGATCTCCCGGGAGATCGCGCAGTTGCTCGGCGGTGAGATCCACGCGCAGAGCGAACCGGGGCGCGGTTCGACGTTCACGCTGTATTTGCCGCTGCACCCCAGCGAACTGCCCCCGCAGGGCTACCAGCAGCTGCCGGCGCTGGAGGCGGGCGACCTGGTGGCGTCGTCCGCGGCGGAACTCGCCGAGCTGTCGGAGCGGAGCGAGGTGGACTTCGAGACGCCGGCCGAGGTGAAGTCGTACCACGAGACGCAGAACGGTGCCGCCGCGCTCTTCAGGCGCCGTCGCAGGGCCATCGAGCAGTCCACCCAACTGGGGCAGACCGTACGGGACCACTGGGCGGCACCGGAGTCGCCGCCGTCCCGCCAGGGCATCAGGTTCGGCGGGGAGAAGGTGCTGATCGTCGACGACGACATCCGCAACGTCTTCGCGCTGACCAGTGTCCTGGAGCAGCACGGCTTGTCTGTGCTGTACGCGGAGAACGGCCGTGAGGGCATCGAGGTCCTGGAGCAGCACGACGATGTGACGGTCGTTCTGATGGACATCATGATGCCCGAGATGGACGGATACGCGACGACGACGGCGATCCGCAGGATGCCCCAGTTCGCCGGGCTGCCGATCATCGCGCTGACCGCGAAGGCGATGAAGGGCGACCGGGAGAAGGCGATCGAGTCCGGTGCCTCGGACTACGTCACCAAGCCGGTCGATCCCGATCATCTGCTGGCGGTGATGGAGCAGTGGATGCGCCCGGAGTGAAGGAAACGACCGGACTTGACGGGAAAGCAGCGGGAACGGTGCGGGGAACGTTCGGTGGCCACGCGGAGTTGCTGACTCAGTGTGGCCGGAGCCGTGTAGAAGCACGGGATTCGGGGAACCTTCTGGTCTCCCGCTACGTTTCTGCTACGTGCACAGTGACATCACGGTGACAGGGTGTGGCGACGGGCGGGGTGCGGCTACCATGACCGGCACAAGGACGGACGGCGCAAGAGAGTCGTCCCCTGGGGCGGCGCCCGGTGCACATCCGGGGCGAGGAGGGCGGGCCATGGTGCAGAAGGCCAAGATCCTTCTGGTCGATGACCGGCCGGAGAATCTGCTGGCGCTGGAGGCCATCCTCTCTGCGCTCGATCAGACACTGGTTCGGGCATCGTCCGGAGAGGAAGCGCTCAAGGCGCTGCTGACGGACGACTTCGCGGTCATTCTGCTGGACGTCCAGATGCCGGGCATGGACGGTTTCGAGACCGCCGCGCACATCAAGCGGCGGGAGCGGACCCGGGACATCCCGATCATCTTCCTCACCGCGATCAACCACGGCCCGCACCACACCTTCCGGGGGTACGCGGCGGGCGCGGTCGACTACATCTCCAAGCCGTTCGACCCGTGGGTGCTGCGCGCGAAGGTCTCGGTCTTCGTCGAGCTCTACATGAAGAACTGCCAGCTGCGGGAGCAGGCGGCGCTGCTGCGGCTCCAGTTGGAGGGCGGCGGCAAGCCCGCGGCCGGTGCGGTCAAGGAGCCGGCCGGACTGCTCGCCGAGCTGTCGGCGCGGCTCGCGGCCGTCGAGGAACAGGCCGAGGCGCTGTCCAAGCAGCTCGACGACGAGTCGGCGGACGCGGCGGCCGTAGCGACCGCGGCTCATCTCGAACGCAAACTCACCGGGCTGCGCAGGGCACTCGACGCCCTGGAGCCGGGCACGGGCAGCGGAGCGAATTCGTTCCCGTCGCAGAACTGACGTCCGCCGCGGGCGCAGTTGTGCGTGAACGGCCGTCAGTTCCCGGTCCGGTACGGGCGACACGAACGGGTGAAGCAGTGGACGCACGTGTCCCCTGCCGCCTCCACAGGTAACCTCACACCTATGGCCTCACGTCCCTCCGCAGCCAAGAAGCAGCCCGCCAAGAGGGCTGCTCCGGCGAAGGCTCCGGCGAAGAAGGCCGCTGCGAAAAGGGCCCCGGCGAAGAAGGCGGTCGCCAAGAGGACCGCCCGCCCGGCGCCCAAGCCGGCTCCCAGCCCCACCGGGGGCATCGTCAAGCTCGTGCGCGCCGTCTGGCTCGGCACCGCGCACGCCGTCGGCGCGGTGTTCCGCGGCATAGGGCAGGGCGCGAAGAACTTGGATCCGGCCCACCGCAAGGACGGCGTAGCGCTGCTCCTGTTCGGCCTCGCGCTGATCGTCGCCGCCGGTACCTGGGCGGATCTGCGCGGCCCGGTCGGCGACCTCGTCGAGATCCTGGTGACCGGCGCCTTCGGCCGTCTCGACCTGCTCGTGCCGATACTGCTCGCGGTGATCGCGGTGCGTTTCATCCGGCACCCGGAGAAGCCCGAGGCCAACGGCCGCATCGTGATCGGCCTGTCCGCGCTCGTCATCGGCGTGCTCGGCCAGGTCCACATCGCCTGCGGCGCGCCCGCGCGCAGCGACGGCATGCAGGCCATAAGGGACGCCGGCGGCCTCATCGGCTGGGGCGTGGCGACCCCGCTGACCTACACGATGGGCGAGGTCCTCGCCGTACCCCTGCTCGTGCTGCTCACGGTCTTCGGGCTGCTGGTCGTCACGGCCACGCCCGTCAACGCGATCCCGCAGCGGCTGCGGCTGCTCGGCGTGAAGCTGGGCATCGTCCACGACTTCGACGACGAGGACGAGTTCGGCGAGGACGACGAGCGCTACGACGAGCAGTGGCGCGAGGCGCTGCCCGCGCGCCCCCGCAAGCGCGGGAGCGCCCCCGAGGCCTACGACCCCGAGAGCGCCGAGCAGGACGCCCTCTCCAGGCGCCGGAGCCGCCCCCGGCGCTCCGCCGTGCCCCAGCCCGACATGAACCGCCCCATGGACGCCGTGGACGTCGCCGCGGCCGCCGCAGCCGCGCTCGACGGGGCCGTCCTGCACGGCATGCCGCCTTCGCCGATCGTCGCCGACCTCACCCAGGGCGTGCGGGTCGGGGGAGACCGCGAGGACACCACCCCGACGCCCGTCCCGGCCCCCGCCGCGCGCCCCAAGCAGGAGAAGCTCAGGGCCGAGCCGGTCGGGCGCGTCGTGGCGGACCTGACCAAGGCGCCCCCGGAGGAGATGCGCGACCTGCCGCCGCGGGCCGAGCAGCTCCAGCTGTCCGGCGACATCACGTACTCGCTGCCGTCGCTCGACCTCCTGGAGCGCGGCGGCCCCGGCAAGACGCGCAGCGCCGCCAACGACATCGTCGTCGCCTCCCTCCAGAACGTCTTCATGGAGTTCAAGGTCGACGCCTCGGTCACCGGCTTCACGCGCGGGCCGACGGTCACGCGCTACGAGGTCGAGCTGGGCCCCGCCGTCAAGGTCGAGCGGATCACCGCGCTCACCAAGAACATCGCCTACGCCGTCGCCAGCCCCGATGTGCGGATCATCAGCCCGATCCCCGGCAAGTCCGCGGTCGGCATCGAGATCCCGAACACCGACCGCGAGATGGTCAACCTGGGCGACGTCCTGCGCCTCGCGGACGCGGCCGAGGACGACCACCCGATGCTGGTGGCGCTCGGCAAGGACGTCGAGGGCGGCTATGTCATGGCCAACCTGGCGAAGATGCCGCACGTCCTGGTCGCCGGAGCCACCGGTTCCGGTAAGTCGTCCTGCATCAACTGCCTGATCACGTCCGTCATGGTGCGCGCGACCCCCGAGGACGTGCGCATGGTCCTCGTCGACCCCAAGCGCGTCGAACTGACCGCCTACGAAGGCATCCCGCACCTGATCACGCCCATCATCACCAACCCGAAGAGGGCCGCCGAGGCCCTCCAGTGGGTCGTACGCGAGATGGACCTCAGGTATGACGACCTCGCGGCCTTCGGGTACCGGCACATCGACGACTTCAACCAGGCCATCCGCGACGGCAAGCTGAAGACTCCGGAGGGCAGCGAGCGGGAGCTCAAGACCTATCCGTATCTCCTGGTGATCGTCGACGAGCTGGCCGACCTGATGATGGTCGCGCCCCGGGACGTCGAGGACTCCATCGTGCGCATCACGCAGCTCGCGCGCGCGGCCGGCATCCACCTGGTGCTCGCGACGCAGCGGCCGTCCGTGGACGTCGTCACCGGTCTCATCAAGGCGAACGTGCCCTCCAGGCTCGCGTTCGCCACCTCCTCGCTCGCCGACTCCCGGGTCATCCTCGACCAGCCCGGCGCCGAGAAGCTGATCGGCAAGGGCGACGGGCTGTTCCTGCCCATGGGGGCGAACAAGCCGACCCGTATGCAGGGCGCCTTCGTCACCGAGGGCGAGGTCGCGGCGATCGTCCAGCACTGCAAGGACCAGATGGCGCCGATCTTCCGGGACGACGTCACCGTGGGCAGCAAGCAGAAGAAGGAGATCGACGAGGAGATCGGCGACGACCTCGACCTGCTCTGCCAGGCGGTCGAGCTGGTCGTGTCCACGCAGTTCGGGTCCACCTCGATGCTCCAGCGCAAACTGCGCGTCGGCTTCGCCAAGGCCGGGCGGCTCATGGACCTCATGGAGTCCCGGGGCATCGTCGGACCCAGCGAGGGATCCAAGGCGCGTGACGTTCTTGTGAAGGCCGACGAGGTGGATGGCGTGCTCGCGGTGATCCGCGGGGAGTCTGAAGGGTAGGCGTCCGCCGAAAGGATGCGACCGTGATCCACCCGTTAGAGATCGTCGCGCAACCGTTTCCCTTTGCCGTACGTCAAGTTGAGCGAGAAGACAGATGGGGCTCCCACCATGGGGTCCGTGTCTGGCTCGCCATCGGGCGCTCCGGCCATACCGATGGCGTACAAAGTCCCACCGCCCGGTTGCCCCACCCTTCGGTACCCCCCCTAGACTGAATTTCCAGCACAGGCGGCTACACGCTCGAAAGGCGCCCCCGTGTCCATCGGCAACTCCCCTGAAGACGAGCGTCCGTTCGAAGACGGTCGTTCCTCAGACGGTCATGAGGAAGAAGCCCGCCCTTCCGTCGGCCGAGCCCTGCAGCAGGCACGTATCGCCGCCGGGCTGACCGTCGACGACGTCAGCAGTGCCACCCGGGTCCGCATCGCCATCGTGCACGCCATCGAGGCCGACGACTTCACGCCCTGCGGCGGTGACGTCTACGCCCGCGGGCACATCAGGACCCTCGCCAAGGCCGTCCACACCGATCCCGCCCCCCTCCTCGCGCGCTACGACGACGACCACGGCGGACGCCCGGCCCCGACGCCGGCGGCGCCCCTCTTCGAGGCGGAACGTATCCGCCCCGAGCGACGGGGCCCCAACTGGACCGCGGCCATGGTCGCCGCGATCGTCGCCGTGGTCGGCTTCGTCGGGTTCACGGCGTTCAAGGGCGGCGACAGCGACAATGACGCCGCGTCACAGGTCACCCAGGGGGCCACGCCCAGCGCCGGCAAGCCCGCCGCGCCCAAGCCCTCGAACACCACCGCCACGCCCAAGTCCGACCCCTCCGACAGCGCCATCGCCGCCGCGCCGCAGGACAAGGTGACGGTCCAGGTGAGCGCGGTCGACGGCCGCAGCTGGATCTCCGCCAAGGACCACAACGGCCGGATGCTCTTCGACGGACTTCTTAAGAAGGGCGAGTCCAAGACCTTCCAGGACAGCTCGAAGGTCAACCTGATCCTCGGCGACGCCGGTGTGATCCAGCTCTACGTCAACGGCAAGAAGATCGAGGACGACTTCCAGCCCGGAGCGGTCGAGCGCCTCACGTACACGAAGGGCGACCCCGAGGTCGGTTGAGACCTTGAGGGCGGTCAAGCGTCCGGTGGAGTGGTTGTTTCAAGGGGTTGGCCAAGATCGGCCAACCCCTTCGACGTGGGGTGTCAGTGGGACGAAGTAGTCTTGAGCCCATGCCTGAACGCCGTACCGTCGCACTCGTCACTCTTGGCTGCGCCCGTAACGAGGTGGACTCGGAGGAGCTCGCAGGCCGCTTGGAGGCGGACGGCTGGCAACTCGTGGAGGACGCCGAGGACGCGGACGTCGCCGTCGTCAACACCTGTGGCTTCGTCGAGGCCGCCAAGAAGGACTCCGTCGACGCCCTCCTGGAAGCCAATGACCTGAAGGGTCACGGCAGAACGCAGGCCGTCGTCGCGGTCGGCTGCATGGCCGAGCGGTACGGCAAGGAGCTCGCCGAGGCGCTGCCCGAGGCGGACGGAGTGCTCGGCTTCGACGACTACTCCGACATCTCCGACCGCCTGCAGACCATCCTCAACGGCGGCATCCACGCCTCGCACACCCCGCGCGATCGCCGCAAGCTGCTGCCGATCAGCCCCGCCGAGCGGCAGGAGTCCGCCGCCGACGTCGCACTGCCCGGCCACGGCCCGGTCGACCTCCCGGACGGCCTCGCGCCCGCCTCGGGCCCCCGCGCGCCCCTGCGCCGCCGCCTGGACGGCTCCCCGGTCGCCTCGGTGAAGCTCGCCTCCGGCTGCGACCGCCGCTGCACCTTCTGCGCCATCCCGTCCTTCCGCGGCTCCTTCATCTCCCGCCGCCCGAGCGACGTCCTGAACGAGACGCGCTGGCTGGCCGAGCAGGGCGTCAAGGAGATCATGCTGGTCTCCGAGAACAACACGTCCTACGGCAAGGACCTGGGCGACATCCGCCTCCTGGAGACGCTGCTGCCCGAGCTGGCGGACATCGACGGCCTGGAGCGGGTGCGGGTCAGCTACCTCCAGCCCGCCGAGATGCGCCCCGGGCTCATCGACGTGCTCACCTCGACACCGAAGGTCGCGCCCTACTTCGACCTGTCCTTCCAGCACTCCGCCCCCGACGTGCTGCGCTCCATGCGCCGCTTCGGGGACACCGACCGCTTCCTCGAACTGCTCGACACCATCCGCTCCAAGGCCCCGCAGGCGGGCGTGCGCTCGAACTTCATCGTCGGCTTCCCCGGCGAGACCGAGGCCGACCTGGCCGAGCTGGAGCGCTTCCTGAACGGCGCCCGCCTGGACGCCATCGGTGTCTTCGGCTACTCCGACGAGGAGGGCACGGAGGCGGCGACGTACGACAAGAAGCTCGACCAGGACGTCGTCGACAAGCGGCTCGCGCACATCTCCCGACTCGCCGAGGAACTCGTCTCGCAGCGCGCCGAGGAGCGCGTCGGCGAGACCGTGCAGGTACTGGTCGAGTCGGTGGAATCCGAGGACGGCGCCTACGGCCGCGGCGAGCACCAGGCGCCGGAGACGGACGGCCAGGTGCTCCTCACGAGCGGCGGGGGCCTGAGCGTCGGCCGTATGGTCGAGGCGAAGGTGGTCGGTACGGAAGGTGTCGACCTGGTGGCCGAGCCGCTCCTGGGCTCGCTCGCGTGTAGTGAGGAGGCGGGCAGATGACCGGAGTCCCGGCATCGGCGGCGGGCGGCACCTCCAGCGCGAACGGTGCTCCCGCGAGCGCGGGTTCCGGTGCGGCTTCCGGTGGCGCCTCTTCCGGCGCGATGTCGGGCAGCGTCTCCGGCGGTGTCCCCTCCGGGGGAGTCTCGGCCAGTGGTGCCTCTTCCGGCGGTGCTTCGGCTGGTGGCGGCTCGGTCGGCAGTGCTTCGCTTGACAGCGCTTCGGTCGGTAGTGCCTCGTCCGGTGTCGTCGAGTCCGGTCTGCCCGGTGGTCCGCGGCCGGCGCGCGGCGCGAAGGTCGTCGCCGCGGCCGTCAACCAGGCGAGTGTCTGGAACATCGCCAACTTCCTGACCATGCTCCGGCTGCTGCTCGTCCCCGGCTTCGTCGCCCTGATGCTGGCCGACGGCGGGTACGACCCGGCGATGCGCTCGTTCGCCTGGGCGGCGTTCGCCATCGCCATGATCACCGACCTGTTCGACGGCCATCTGGCGCGGACCTACGACCTCGTCACCGACTTCGGGAAGATCGCCGACCCCATCGCCGACAAGGCGATCATGGGCGCGGCGCTGATCTGCCTGTCCTCGCTCGGCGATCTGCCGTGGTGGGTGACCGTCGTCATCCTCGGCCGGGAACTCGGGATCACGCTGCTGCGTTTTCTTGTCATCCGGTACGGCGTCATTCCCGCCTCGCGCGGCGGGAAGCTGAAGACGCTCACCCAGGGCGTGGCCGTAGGCATGTATGTGCTGGCGCTGACGGGCTGGCTGGCCACTCTGCGGTTCTGGGTGATGGCTGCGGCGGTCGTTCTGACCGTGCTGACCGGGCTCGACTATGTGAGACAGGCCATTGTGCTGCGCAGGCAGGGAATCGCCGAGCGCATGGCGGCGTCGGAGGAGACGGAAGCGTGAGTTCCACGGCCACTGAAGTGGTGCGACTACTGACGGTGAGCGGTACGACGCTCGCTGTCGCCGAGTCGCTCACCGGTGGTCTGGTTGCGGCGGAGATCACATCGGTGCCCGGAGCCTCCAAGGCCTTCCGCGGTTCGGTCACCGCCTACGCCACCGAGCTGAAGCATCAGCTGCTCGGTGTCGACGCGACCCTGCTGGCCGAGCGGGGAGCCGTAGACGCGCAGGTAGCGGCCCAGATGGCGGCCGGTGTGCGGAAGGCGCTGGGCGCCGACTGGGGCATCGCGACCACCGGCGTGGCGGGCCCGGAGCCGCAGGACGGACAGCCCGTGGGCACCGTTTTCGTGGCCGTGGACGGGCCCTTCGGACCGGATCCGGATGCCGCCGGTGGCGGGAAAGTAGCCGCGCTGCGGTTGAACGGCGGCCGGGCGGAAATTCGTAAGGAGAGTGTACGGAGCGTACTCGCGCTGCTTCTGGAGCGGCTCGTGAGCGAACAGACCGGGAATGAGCGGACACAGGATACGGAACAGAACGGGGGGTTTTGATGTTTGCAGCCCTGAGTGAACACGACATCGCTCCCCGCACGGCCGCGGCGCAAGGCGGTACGGTGGGGCGAGAAGGATGCGGCTACGCGGTCCGAGGAGGGAGCCACCGATGATTCTGCTCCGTCGCCTGTTGGGCGATGTGCTGCGTCGGCAGCGCCAGCGCCAGGGCCGTACTCTGCGCGAAGTCTCCTCGTCCGCCCGAGTCTCACTCGGCTATCTCTCCGAGGTGGAGCGGGGGCAGAAAGAGGCTTCCTCTGAACTGCTGTCCGCCATCTGCGACGCGTTGGACGTACGGATGTCCGAACTCATGCGGGAAGTGAGCGACGAGCTCGCTCTCGCCGAGCTGGCCCAGTCTGCTGCGGCCACCGGTTCTGTGCCCACGTCGGTACGTCCGATGCTGGGTTCTGTGTCGGTGACCGGTGTGCCACCGGAACGGGTGACCATCAAGGCCCCCGTCGAGGCGGTGGACGTGGTCGCCGCGTGACGCTCACGCTGACGTGACGCTGTGACTTGACCGATGAGGCGCTGACCGGCCTCAACGATGTGTGTGAGCCCCGGCCGGGGCTTCTCCAGGGAGATCTGGAGGGGTGCGGTCGGGGTTTTCGCGTTCTCGGTGGTCGCGTTTCGCGTGGGGACGGCGGTGGTGGGTGGAGGGCCTGGCGGGCCGGGCGTCGGTCGCTGTGGTCTGGGGCCCTGTGCGGCTGGGACGGTCTGGCGGCCTGGGCCGGAGCGGTCCGTTTGCCGGTGTGGCTCGGGGCGGTCATGGTTGAGGCGAGTGGTGCGTCCGTGTGCCGTTGATGCGCCCTTCTTGCGGGTGACCGTGACGTTCTAGCGTCGGGCTGGAGGTGGGGCCATGGCGGGGCGAATAGCTCGCTGGGGGCTCGCGCTCGGGCTCTGCGCCGTGTGGTGGTGGGCCGTGCTGCGGCTCGCGCTGACGCCGCACGCGGGGGCGCTGGAGGGGGCCGTAGCGGCTGGGGGGTGGGGGTTGAGTCTGCTTCCGGTGCACTGCATGCCGAAGGCGCGCGCGGCGGGGGCTGTGGCTGCGGGGCGGTGGAGGGCGGCTTGGCGGGTGTCGGGCGCTCCGCGGGTCTCGGGGGCTTCGGTCGCCGGGATGTCGCCGGTCGCTGGGGTGTCGCCGGACCTCGGGGTGATGGACGCTGGGGTGCCGGCTGAACCTGGCGCGACGGTAGCTGGGGTGCCGGCTGAACCCGGTGCGGCGGTAGTTGAGGTGCCGGCTGAACCCGGTGCGAGGGCCGCTGGGGTGTCGACTGACCTCGGCGTGATGGACGCTGGGGGGTGGCCGGCGGGTGGACCATTGCCGGATGCCGGACTGTCGTCGGGTACCGGATCGGCGCGGGATGCCTGGCAGCCGTCTGGCACCGGATCGGCGCCGGATGCCTGGCAGTCGTCGGACACCGGAGCGGCGTCGGGCGTCGAGTCGGGGCCGGTTACCAAGGCATCGCCACGCCGCCGTTCGGGCGGAGGATCTGACCCGTCGTGAACGACGACGCGTCCGACGCCAGGTGCAGCACGGCGTGGGCTATGTCCTCCGGCTCACCTACCCGGCCCAGCGGTGACAGGCGGACCATCATCGCCTCGGTACGGGCCTGTTTCTCGACCTCGTGGTGATCGGTCATGGGCGTGCGGATCCAGCCGGGCGCGACCGCGTTGACGCGGATGCCGTGCGGGCCCAGTTCTGTCGCCAGCGTCTTCGTCAGCTGGACGACGGCCGCCTTGGTCACGCTGTAGCAGAGGAGTCCGGCTCCTCCGGTGTCGATCGCGCCCGACGCCATGGTGACGATGCTGCCCCTGGTGCCGCGGTCGAGCATCCGTCGGGCCGCCTCCTGGCAGGCGTACAGGACGCCCTTGAAGTTGACGCTCAGCACCCGGTCGAGATCCTCGTCCCGGGTCTCCAGCACAGTGCTGTTGTGCATGATCCCGGCGACCGCGGCCATCACGTGCAGGTCATCGCAGGAGTCCACGGCCTGCTTCAGCTGGGCGCGGTCGGTGACGTCGAGGTGGTGGGTGCGGGCGGTGCCGCCCTTGTCCTTGATCAGGGTCGCCGTGTCGTGCAGGCCCTGTGCGTCGCGATCGGCGCAGTGCACGGTGGCGCCCGCCTCGGCCAGCAGTACGGCGGATGCGCGGCCGATACCGCTGGCGGCGCCGGTGACGAAAGCGGTGCGTCCGGTGAGGTCGTACGCCTTGACGGGCATGAACCGACCGTACGAGGGTTTCTGACGGGTCGTCAATTAGTCGTACGGTGCTGAGTTCTGTGGGGTGGGGTGCTGCCCGGCGCGGGGCCTATCTGGCCGGTGCCGGTCCTATTTGGCAGGTGGGGCACCAGTAGGTGGGGCGGTCGCGGGAGCCGTCGCCCTGGTTGGCGCTGCGGATGGGGGTGTTGCAGCGGAGGCAGGGGCGGGGGGCTCGGCCGTAGACGAAGAGGTCTGGGATGTGGGGGTGTGCGGCGGGGCGGAGGGGGGTGGTGCCGCGGGCTGTGGTTGGGGTGCGTGGGGCGGGGTGGGCTGGGGTGCCGGGGGTTGAGGTGCGGGCCTCAGGAGCGGGGTGGGCTGGGGTGCCGGGGGCTGTAGCGCGGGTGCCTGGAGTGGGGTGGGCCGGGGTGCTCGGGCCTGCGGTGCGGTTTGGGGTTGGGGAGTTGTTCGTGAGGGTGTTTGTGGTGTTGCGGATGGGGCGGTCGCGGTTGGCTTCCAGGAGGTGCTTGGCGATGGCGGGCAGCTTCGCGGCGCGGTCGGCGGGGAGTGCGCCGATGGGGAGCCAGGGGGTGGCGCCGAGGAGGAAGCAGAGTTCGCTTTTGTAGATGTTGCCGATGCCGGCCAGGGTGCGCTGGTCGAGCAGGGCCTCGCCGAGGGGGCGGGCGGGGTCCGCGAGGAGGTTGGCGAGGGCCAGTTCCGGGTTCCAGTCGGGGCCCAGGAGGTCGGGGCCGAGGTGGCCTACGGCGCGGTGTTCTTCGGTTGTGCGGATGAGTTCGAGGACGGGGAGGCGGTAGCCGACGGCCGTGCGGTCGGCGGTGCCGAGGATCACGCGGATCTGGTGGGCCGGGCCGCCGCCGCTCCAGCGTTGGCTGTTGGCGTAGACCCTCCAGGTGCCGTCCATCCGCAGGTGCGAGTGGAGGGTGAGGCCGCCCTCGATACGGGTCAGCAGGTGTTTGCCCCGGGGCGTGACGTCCAGGACGGCGCGGCCGGTGAGGTCTGCCGTGGCGTACTTGGGCACGCGGAGGTCGCTACGGGTCAGCACCTTACTCGCGAGGGCCGCGTGGAGGCGCTTCGCGGTCTGCCAGACGGTGTCGCCTTCAGGCATGGGTCAAGGGTGGCATGGGGTGGGGGGTGACGTGGGGTGCGGGGTGACGTGGGGGTTGGGTGTGTGGAACGGGTTGGGGTGAGGGACCGCGTGGGATGGGAAAGGGCGCGGGGTGTAAGGCGGCGCGGAATGAGATGGGGCACGGGGTGAGGGGAGCCCGGAGTGAGGGACGGCGCGGGGGAGAGGGGCGCGGAGTACGGGGCGGCGTGAGGGCGTGCGAGGTGAGGGCAGGCTTGGGGTGGGAGTGGCATGGGGTGAGGGGTGGTGCGGGTCAGGGGCGGCTCGGGTTGAGAGGTCGCTCGCGTGAGGGGCGGATTGGGTGAGCGGTGGCCGACCCCCGGAAGGGTGTTGATCCGGTTCATGCGCGGAGGCGCAGGCCGCGCGGTGTCGCGATGAAACCTGCTCCTTCCAGGAGGGTGCCGATGGAGGAGGTCAGGGCCGAGGCGCCGTTGACGCGCTCCACCGTGACCGTGCCGAGGGAACCGGCTCGGGCCGCCGCCGCGAGGGCCTCGGCCGCCGCCTGGAGGCGTGGATCCTCGGTGGCCGTGGTGTCCGGTGCGGAGGGCCAGGCGAGCAAGGTCTTGCCGCCGCGCTCCATGTAGAGGGTCAGCTCACCCTCGACCAGCACTACGAGAGAGCCCGCTTTACGCCCCGGCTTGTGCCCGGCACCGGTCGGCGGCTCGGGCCAGGGGAGGGCGGCGCCGTACGCGTTCGCGGGGTCGGCGGCGGCCAGGACCACGGCCCGGGTGGCGAGGGAAGGGCGATGGGGGTGGTGGTTGGCGTAGGGGGAGCTGGTGTTGGCCTGGGGTGGTGGGGCGGGGAAATCGCGGGGGGAGATGTAGTCGTCGGGGGATGGGGGGTGGGAGGCGGGGGTGCGGTGGTGTCGGGAGGTGGGGGCGGCCGGGGGCGGGAGGCGGTCGTCCGGTGTGCCCAGGCTGTCGAGGTCGTCGAAGTCGGTGAACGGGCCGAAGGCGTCGGCGAAGTCGTGGACTCCGGGGGTGTCGTTTGCGCCCGGGGTGCCGGATGTTCCGGGGGAGTGGGATGTGTCGTGTCGGCCGTGGTCGGCGGGGGAGGCGTACGGGGCCTGCCGGTTGTCGGGGTCCGGCGAGGCGTAGGGATCCTGTTGGCCTCCGTTGCCAGGCGAGTTGTAGGCGGCGCTCGGGGTTCCGAACGGGTCGGTGGAACCGTTGCCGGGGGCGGGTGTTGGTGAGGTGGAGCCGGTGAGGGCGCCGAAGCCGTAGGGATCGTTGTCCGTGGAGGCCGGAGTGGGCAGGTCGTCGCCCCGGTCGCGGGCGTTGGCCACCGCGCGGAGGCGGTCCACCGCGCCGTCCATCGCGAACTGGGCCGCGCCGAGGCCCTCCACGACGTAGCCGCGCCGTGCCTGACCGTTGTCCTCGAAGGCGGACAGGACGCGGTACGTCGCCGAGAAGCCGCCCTCGACGCCCTCCGCGGCGACCGCTCCCCGGGTCACCACGCCGTGCCGGTCGAGCAGGGTGCGGGCCAGGGCGTGGGCGCGCACGGTGGGGTCCGGTTCGTGGGCGGGGAGCAGGGACCAGCGGCCCGCGACGGTCGGCGGACCGGTGCGGGAGGCGGGGCGCGCGGCGGCGGTGAGGGAGCCGTAACGCCCGCGCGGGACCGTGCGCTTGGCGCGGTGGGCCGTGGAACCTGCAGTACGGCCGGAGCCCAGCAGGGAGCGCATCGGGGCGAGTGTGTCGTTCGTGAGTCGGCCGGACCAGGCCAAGTCCCATACGGCATCGGCCAGTTGAGGGTCGGTGACGTCGGGGTGGGTGGTCGCGCGGATCTGGTCGGTGATCTGGCGGAAGAAGAGGCCGTAGCCGCCGGAGAGGGTGTCCAGGACCGACTGGTGCAGTGCCGTGAGTTCGAGGGGGTGCGGTGGCGGGAGGAGCAGGGGGGCCGCGTCCGCCAGGTACAGGGAGACCCAGCCGTCCTTGCCGGGGAGGGAGCCCGCACCGGCCCACACCAGCTCGCCGGCCGAGGTGAGTTCGTCGAGCATCGCGGGTGCGTAGTTCGCCACGCGGGACGGCAGGACGAGCTTCTCCAGGGCGGACGCGGGCACGGAGGCACCCTGCAACTGCTCGACGGCGCGCACCAGTCCGTCGATGCCGCGCAGCCCGTGGCCCTTGCCGATGTGCTGCCACTGAGGGAGGAACTGCGCGAGCGCGGCCGGTGGCACCGGCTCCAACTCGTGCCGCAGCGCGGCCAGGGAACGGCGGCGCAGGCGACGCAGCACCGTCGCGTCGCACCACTCCTGACCGATCCCGGCGGGGTGGAACTCCCCCTGTACGACACGGCCGTTCGCTGCGAGCCGCTGCAACGCGCCGTCGGTGACCGCCACGCCGAGGCCGAAGCGGGCCGCCGCCGTGGCCGACGTGAACGGGCCGTGGGTGCGGGCGTGGCGCGCGAGGAGGTCGCCGAGCGGGTCCTTGACCGGTTCGGTGAACGCCTCCGGGACACCGACCGGCAACGCCGTGCCGAGCGCGTCGCGCAGGCGGCCCGCGTCCTCGATCGCCGCCCAGTGGTCGGCACCGGCGATACGGACCCGGATCGCGCGGCGGGCCGAGGCCAGCTCCTGGGCCCACTGCGGCGCGGCGCCCCGCTCGGCCAACTCGGCGTCGGAGAGCGGGCCGAGCATCCGCAGCAGGTCGGCGACGCCCTCGATGTCCTTGATGCGGCGGTCCTCGGTGAGCCACTGGAGTTCGCGCTCCAGCTCGGTCAGTACCTCGGCGTCGAGGAGTTCGCGCAGCTCCGCCTGGCCGAGCAGCTCGGCCAGCAGATGGGAGTCCAGGGAGAGCGCGGCGGCGCGGCGCTCGGCGAGCGGTGAGTCTCCCTCGTAGAGGAACTGGGCGACGTACCCGAAGAGGAGGGAGCGGGCGAAGGGGGACGGCTCGGGAGTGGTGACCTCGACGAGGCGCACCTTGCGGGACTCCAGGTCGCCCATCAGCTCGGTGAGGCCGGGGACGTCGAAGACGTCCTGGAGGCATTCGCGGACCGCCTCCAGGACGATCGGGAACGAGCCGAACTCGCTGGCCACCTGGAGCAGTTGGGCGGCGCGCTGGCGCTGCTGCCACAGCGGGGTGCGCTTGCCGGGGTTGCGGCGCGGCAGCAGCAGCGCGCGGGCGGCGCACTCGCGGAAGCGGGCCGCGAACAGGGCCGAGCCGCCGACCTGGTCGGTGACGAGCTGATTGACCTCGCCCTTGTCGAAGGCGACGTCCGCCGCGCCTACGGGGGCCTGGTCGGCGTCGTACTCCGTGCCGGCCTTCATGGGCTCCTGGTCGAGCAGGTCCAGGCCCATCAGGTCGGCGTCGGGCAGCCGCAGGACGATGCCGTCGTCGGCGTGCATCACCTGGGCGTCCATGCCGTAGCGCTCGGAGAGGCGGGCGCCCAGGGCGAGGGCCCAGGGGGCGTGGACCTGGGCGCCGAAGGGGGAGTGGATGACCACGCGCCAGTCGCCGAGTTCGTCCCGGAAGCGCTCCACGACGATCGTGCGGTCGTCCGGGATGTGGCCGCAGGCCTCGCGCTGCTCGGCCAGGTACGACAGGACGTTCTCCGCGGCCCAGGCGTCGAGGCCCGCGGAGAGGAGGCGCAGGCGGGCGTCCTCCTTGGGCTGTGAGCCGACCTCGCGCAGGAACGCGCCCACCGCGCGGCCCAGTTCGAGCGGGCGGCCCAACTGGTCGCCCTTCCAGAAGGGGAGGCGGCCCGGCACGCCCGGCGCGGGGGAGACCAGGACGCGGTCGCGGGTGATGTCCTCGATCCGCCAGGAGGAGGTGCCGAGCGTGAAGACGTCGCCCACCCGGGACTCGTAGACCATCTCCTCGTCCAGCTCGCCGACCCGGCCGCCGCCCTTCTTGGGGTCGGCGCCGGCCAGGAAGACCCCGAAGAGACCGCGGTCGGGGATCGTGCCCCCGGAGGTGACGGCGAGGCGCTGCGCGCCCGGGCGGCCGGTGACCGTGCCGGCGATGCGGTCCCACACCACGCGCGGGCGCAGCTCCGCGAACGCGTCGGACGGATAGCGGCCCGCGAGCATGTCGAGCACGGCCGTGAACGCCGACTCCGGGAGCGAGGCGAAGGGCGCGGCACGGCGGACCGTGGCGAGCAGGTCGTCGACCTGCCAGGTGTCCAGCGCCGTCATCGCGACGAGCTGCTGGGCAAGGACGTCCAGGGGGTTGGCGGGGACCTTCAGGGACTCGATGGAGCCGGTGCGCATCCGCTCGATGACCACGGCGGCCTGGACGAGGTCGCCCCGGTACTTCGGGAAGACCACGCCCGTGGAGACCGCGCCGACCTGATGCCCCGCGCGGCCCACGCGCTGGAGGCCGGAGGCCACGGAGGGCGGCGACTCCACCTGGATGACGAGATCGACGGCGCCCATGTCGATGCCCAGCTCCAGACTGGACGTGGCCACCACGGCAGGCAGCCGGCCCGCCTTGAGGTCCTCCTCGACCTGGGCGCGCTGCTCCTTGGAGACCGAGCCGTGGTGGGCGCGGGCGATGACCGGGGGTGCGCCCTGGGCGGCGCCGGAGCCGCCCATCAGCTCGGCCGGTGCGTGGTGTTCGTCCAGGGGCTCGCCGGTCGCGCGCTCGTAGGCGATCTCGTTGAGCCGGTTGCACAGCCGCTCGGCGAGACGGCGGGAGTTGGCGAACACGATCGTTGAACGATGCGACTGGACGAGGTCGGTGATGCGCTCCTCGACGTGCGGCCAGATCGAGGGCTTCTCCGCGCCCTCCTTGCCGTCGGCCACTGGGGAGCCGCCCAACTCGCCCAGGTCCTCGACCGGGACGACCACGGAGAGGTCGAACTCCTTTCCGGACTTCGGCTGGACGATCTCCACCTTGCGGTGCGGGGAGAGATAGCGGGCGACCTCGTCGACCGGGCGGACGGTCGCCGAGAGGCCGATACGGCGGGCCGGCCTCGGCAGCAGCTCGTCCAGCCGCTCCAGGGACAGCGCGAGATGAGCGCCCCGCTTGGTGCCGGCGACCGCGTGCACCTCGTCCAGGATCACCGTCTCGATGCCCGTCAGCGCGTCGCGCGTGGCCGACGTCAGCATCAGGAACAGGGACTCCGGGGTGGTGATCAGGATGTCCGGCGGCCGTGTGGACAGCGCTCGGCGCTCGGCGGGCGGGGTGTCGCCGGAGCGGATGCCGACCTTGACCTCGGGCTCGGGCAGGCCCAGGCGGACGGACTCCTGGCGGATGCCGGTGAGCGGGGAGCGGAGGTTGCGCTCCACGTCGACCGCGAGGGCCTTGAGCGGAGACACGTACAGGACGCGGCAGCGCTTCTTCGGGTCGGCGGGCGGGGGTGTCGCGGCGAGCTGGTCCAGGGCGGCGAGGAAGGCGGCCAGGGTCTTGCCGGAGCCGGTCGGGGCGACCACCAGCACGTCCGAGCCCTCGCCGATGGCCTGCCACGCGCCCGCCTGGGCCGCGGTGGGCGCGGAGAAGGCCCCCGTGAACCAGCCGCGGGTCGCGGGGGAGAAGCCGTCGAGGGCTCGATGTGCGGAGCTGACCATGCGTCCATCCTGCACCCGACCACTGACAATGCGTCTGACCTGCGGGGATTCCGCGACGGCCGCTCGCGGAATCGTTTCGGTCCTCGTCGGCCGCCGTGGCCAGGAATCGTTTCGGCGGCTTCCGGTCGCCGTGGGCGGGACCGCGTCGTTCCGCCGCCGTGGCGGAGAATGGCCGTATGGCAGGTTCGGGCGAGCTGGCGCGGCATTGGCAGTACACGGAGCTGCCCGGCGTCGACCTGCTGCGGGCCCGGTACATCCGCAAGACGTTCGTGCGGCACACGCACGAGAACTTCGTCATCGCCGCCATCGCGGACGGCGTCGAGGTGTTCCACCACGGTGGGGGCGATGTGTCCGCCGGGGCGGGAGCGCTCGCGCTGGTCAATCCGGACACCCCGCACACCGGCCGGGCGGGCGTGCCCGAGGGCTGGCGGTACGGGGCGGTCTACCCGTCGCCCGAGGTGGTGGCCGCGATAGCCGCCGAGACCACCTCGATCCGCGGCACTCCCGGTTTCGTCAGGCCCGTGCTCGACGACCCCTACACCGCCGGGCTCGTCCACCAGATCCTGCGCGCGGCCGACGAGGGCAACGCGCTCGCCGCCGACACCCTGCTGCGGGTCGCCGTCACCAGACTGCTCCGGCTGAACGGCGGACCCCTGCCGCAGCGCACCGTGCCCACGGCCGGCGGCCGGGTCGCCGCACGCGCGCGTGCCGTGCTGGAGGAGCGGATGGCGGAACCGCCCACCCTGGAGCGGCTCGCCGGGGATCTGGGGACCAGTCCCTTCGCGTTGCTGCGCGCGTTCCGGGGTGCCTACGGGATGCCGCCCCACGCTTGGCTGACCGACGCCCGGGTGCGGGAGGCACGCCGCCTCCTGGACGCGGGTACGGCACCGGCGGAGGCCGCCGTCGCCGTCGGGTTCACGGACCAGCCGCACCTCAACCGGCACTTCGCCCGGATCGTGGGCGTGCCCCCGGGCGCGTACCAGCGGGAGCGCAAGAACGTACAAGACGCGGGGCACCGGCTGCTCGTACCGTCCGACACGTGGCAGAACAGATCGCTTCAGAAGACATACGCGCCGGAGCGGGAGGAGAACTGGAGTCCACCGCAGGGGAAAAGCCGGACTCCGCCGTCGTCCGGGACGCCCTCGGAGTCGGGGTCGCCGTAGGGCTGTCCGGGTTCGCCTTCGGGGTGACCTCGGCCGGTGGCGGGCTCACCCTGCTGCAGACCTGCGCCCTCAGCCTCCTGGTGTTCACCGGCGCCTCCCAGTTCGCGCTCGTGGGAGCGCTCGCGGCCGGCGGCAATCCGCTCACCGCGGCGGCGGGAGCCTTCTTCCTGGGCGTGCGCAACACCTTCTACGGGCTGCGGCTTTCGCAGTTGCTGGCCCTCCCGCGCGCGGTACGGCCGTTCGCCGCCCAGTGGATCATCGACGAGACGACGGCCGTCACCCTCGCGCAGCCCACGAGGCGTGCCGCGCGGATCGGCTTCACCGTCACCGGGCTCACCCTGTACCTGCTGTGGAACCTCACCACGCTGCTCGGTGCCCTGGGCGCCAAGGCCATCGGGGACACGGACGCCTGGGGTCTCGACGCGGCCGGGCCCGCCGTCTTCCTGGCGCTGCTCGCGCCCATGCTCACGACCACCACCGAGCGGGCCGTCGCCGCACTCGCGGTCCTCCTGGGACTGGGACTGCTACCCGTGCTGCCGGCCGGTGTGCCGGTCCTGGCGGCGGCTCTCGCGGCGCCGATCGCCCTCCACGTAGAGGGCCGTCGACAGGGTGGGGCGCGTAACGACCCACCAGAAGAGGGCAGTTACGACACGCAGGACGCAGAGGAGGAAGACCGTTGACCGTCTGGATCGCGATCGCGGCGACCGCCTTCGGCTGCTACGTCGTCAAGCTCGCCGGACTGCTGGTGCCCGCGGGCGCCCTTGAACGGCCGCTGGTGCGGCGGCTCGCCGCTCTGCTGCCGGTCGCCCTGCTCGCCGCGCTCACGGCCCAGCAGACCTTCGCCGACGGGCACACGCTCGTGCTCGACGCCCGGGCCGCTGGGCTCGCGGCGGCCGCCGTGGCGCTGGTGCTGCGGGCACCGTTCCTGCTCGTCGTCGCGGCGGCCGTGCTGGTGACGGCGGGCGTGCGGGCCATCGGCGGCTGAGGCGACCCGGTGTCAGCCCACGGAGCGGCCGTACGCCTTCAGGGTGCGTAGTGCCTGGATCGTCACCATGGGGCGTGCCTCCAGGGAGATGCCCGGCGCCCACTGGCGCCAGCGGATCGGCCAGCCGCCGTCCTCCCGCTGATCGCCTGCCAGGTGGTCCAGGGAGCGGGCCATCTCGTCGTCCGTGAACCACGCGCGCGCGAGGGAGCTCGGCGTCTTCGCGTAGTCGTACGGGAAATGGTGCTCGCCCGGCGCGTACCCGGGGGCGACCGGGTAGGCCTCCAGGTGCTCCGGGTCCAGGGCGGCGAGCCGGTGCTCGCGCACCAGGCGGCCGAGGCGGTCGGCCGCGGCCTCCGCGCGCGGGCGGTCGGGTGCCGAGTCCAGGAAGGCCACGGCGGCCTCGATCTCGTAGGGGTGCGACTTCTCCAGGGAGTCGACGGCCTGCCAGCAGAAGTCGGTGGCCCGGAACAGCCAGGCGTGCCACACCTCGTTGCGGTGCAGCAGACCCACCACCGGCCCAGTGGCGAGGAGTTCGCTGGGCGGGTCGTCCACGATCGGCACGAAGGGTGCCGTCGGATAGCCGCGCTGGCCGGGAAGGATCGCCGGCAGGGCGCCGTCGGCCGTGGAGACCGAGGTCAGATAGCGGCACACGCGTTCCACCCGCTGCCCGCCGCAGCGCCCGACGGCGTCCAGGACGCGCAGCGCGTGACCGGTGTGCAGCGGCTGGCTGACCGGGCCGCGCAGATCGGGTTCCAGCGCGTGCCCGTAGCCGCCGTCCTCGTTGCGGTAGGCGTCCAGCGCGGTCTCCACCGGATCGGGTTCGCCGTTGAGGAAGTGGTACGCGAAGAGGCGCTGCTCCAGCACGCGCGCGGTGAGCCAGACGAAGTGCTCGGCGCGGAAGAGCGGGGAGTGCGCCGGGGGCGTCGGGGGGAGTGGGGAAGCTCCTGTTTCGGCCATGCGTCAGACCGTAGGACGGAAAGCGGTCTCCGCAAGGGGTCCCGACCTGGTCCCACTCTCAGGGGCGGGATACTGGTGTCATGCGGTTGACGGTCTTCTGGCAGCGGATGACGGAGCACTTCGGCGCGGGATACGCCGAGAGCTTCGCGCGCGATCACGTGATGACGGAACTCGGCGGGCGGACGGTGGACGAGGCGCTGGACGCGGGCTGGGAGGCCAAGGACGTATGGCGCGTGGTCTGCGACGTCATGAACGTTCCGAGCCAAAGCCGCTGATCTTCCGCGGGAAAGTCGCTGATCGGTCACGAAGATCGACGGCGGTGACCGGTTGTCAGTGGCGTAGGCGAGACTTGCACCGTGGCAGTCACTGACGAGACCGGGCACGACGCCCAGCAGGCATCCCCGACCGGTGCGACGCCGCCGACCCGGCCCCCGGCCGACGGCGCCGCACCGGGCCCGGGCATGCCGCGCTGGCTGCCCCGCGCCATGGTGCTGGCGCTCGCCCTCGTCGCCGTGTTCCAGCTGGGCAGTTGGGCCTTCCACCAGCTCATCGGGCTGCTGATCAACATCCTCATCGCGTTCTTCCTGGCCCTCGCCATCGAACCCGCGGTGAGCCGGCTGGCCGCCTACGGCATGCGCCGGGGGCTGGCCACCTTCCTGGTCTTCCTCGGCCTGCTGATCGTGAGCGCCGGGTTCATCACCCTCCTCGGGTCGATGCTCGCCGGCCAGATCATCAAGATGATCGAGGACTTCCCGGACTACCTCGACTCCGTTATCAACTGGGTCAACACGCACTTCCACACCGACCTCAGACGGGTCGACATCCAGGAGGGGCTGCTCCACTCCGACTGGCTGCGCAAGTACGTGCAGAACAGCGCGACCGGCGTGCTGGACGTGTCCACCCAGGTGCTCGGGGGCCTCTTCCAACTGCTGACGATCGGTCTGTTCTCGTTCTACTTCGCCGCCGACGGGCCGCGGCTGCGGCGCGCACTGTGCTCCGTCCTGCCGCCCGCCCGGCAGGCCGAGGTGCTGCGCGCGTGGGAGATCGCCGTCGACAAGACGGGCGGCTACATATACTCCCGCGGTCTGATGGCGCTGGTCTCCGGAGTGGCGCACTACATCCTGCTGCAGGCGCTGGGCATCCCGTACGCGCCCGTGCTCGCCGTCTGGGTCGGTCTGGTCTCCCAGTTCATCCCGACCATCGGCACGTATCTGGCGGGCGCCCTGCCCATGCTGATCGCCTTCACCGTGGACCCCTGGTACGCGCTGTGGGTGCTGATCTTCGTCGTGGTCTACCAGCAGTTCGAGAACTACATGCTCCAGCCCAAGCTGACCGCGAAGACCGTCGACATCCACCCCGCCGTCGCCTTCGGCTCGGTCATCGCGGGCACCGCGCTCCTGGGTGCCGTGGGCGCGCTGATCTCCATCCCGGCCGTCGCCACGCTCCAGGCGTTCCTCGGGGCGTATGTGAAGCGGTACGCCGTCACGGACGATCCCCGGGTCCACGGACACCGGACCGCCCGAGAATCCGGCGGGCCCGGCCTGGTGAGGCGCGTGCGAGGGCTGTGGGAGGGGCGGACGGGGGTGGAGGAGTCCCCAGTGGCCGACTCCGCTGGTACCAGCGATTCCGCCGGTACCGGTGATTCCGCCGCTACGACCTCCGCCACTACGACCGACTCCGGGACAGCCGACTCCCGGCCGACCGATCCGGAGCCGACCGACTCCGACCCGCAGGACTCCGGAGAGGGCCCCTCCGGCTCCTCCTGAGGGATGATCCGGCGAGAACACCGGGGCATCGCGGTCAGTACGTGAGCACCGCCCACACCCCGGCCCCGGCCACGGCGACCACGTAGCACCCGACCGCGACGGTCACGGTCCGCCGCCGTACCGCCTCGCTCCAGGACGTGCGGGACAGCAGCCAGGCCAGGGCCGGCAGCACCAGGACGGCGTGCAGGCTCACCCCGTGCAGCGGCTTGAGCGGGGCCGTCGAGTGGTACGCCGCCTCCTGGTGACCGGTCCGGGCGAGGACCACCCCGCGCGCGATCATCGCGGCGCCCGAGGCCAGCGCCACGAGCAGGATCGCGAACCCGGAACGCACCGCGAGCGCCATCCCCGTGGGCCCCGTCGGCCGGTGCCGGAAGGACGCCACCGCGAACACGGTGAGCAGCACCACGAGGACACCGCCGCCCACCGCGAGCGTCATGGACACCGCCGTGTCGAAGGGGGTCTCCATGTCGAGGTGCGACGGCACCCGGCGCCACGCCTGGAGAGTGATGCCGCCGACCTCCACGACACAGTCGGCGGCGAACACGACGAGCAGCACGGTGCGCAGCCGGGCCCCGACACGCAGATACGACGTGACCCAGGTGACCGCGATCAGCGTTGCCCCGAAGGAGAGCCCGAACGTGACGGGCTTGCGCCAGGAGACGGGCCCGTACCAGGGGCCGCCGTCGACCGCGAACACCCCCAGGTGCACCAGCCCGGAGAGGATCAACAGGGCACCGGTCACCTGGCAGAACCGCTCGGCGGGGCGTACGTCGGTCTTCAGGGTCCGAGTCATGGCCCGAGCCTCGCGGGAACCCGCCGCGCAGTCGTCGTACGCCCGAAGACACCCGCCGTACGACGGAGGAAGTAGTGCTCCTGGAGGTGCGGCGATGAGTTTCGGGGGCGCGCCGGGTCCATGGAGGTGAGAGCCGCCCGGAACCCGCGGAACGATGACCCCTGAAGCGAGGATCGATCATGTCCACCGCAAAGGCCCCGCAGAGCGTCGAGACCACGCCCGCCCAGCAGTTGGCGGACACCGAACCGCAGACCGCCGCGGGCAAGGTGCTGTGGCACTTCACGATGTCGTTGGACGGGTTCGTGGCCGGGCCGGACCATGCGATGGACTGGATGACGGGGTTCTCGTTCCGGGCTGGCCTCGTCGAGGAGTACGCGGCTACGACCGGTGCCGTACTGGGCGGCCGGGACGGCTTCGACGCCTTCCCCGATGCCGGCGGCGTCTACGGCGGCGCGTGGCAGGGGCCGGTGTTCGTCCTCACGCACCACCCCGACGACGTGCCGCCCGCCTCAGGGGTGACCTTCTTGAACTGCGATGTGGCCGAGGCCGCCCGGATCGGGCTGGCGGCCGCCGACGGCAAGAACCTCGAAGTGCCCTCGCCCACGATCGGCCGACAACTCCTGGAGCGCGGACTGATCGACGAGATCGACCTGCACATCGTGCCGGTGCTGCTCGGCGACGGCATCCGGCTCTACGACAACCCAGGCGGCGTCCCGGTCCGGCTCGGGCTCGGGCTCGGGCTCCTGAACGGTGATGACCATGCGGCCGCGGTGAACGTGCGCTGTCGGCCGGTCGGGACGTGATCGTCCGTGGCATCGGGGTTCGTGGGCGCGCCGGGAAGCCCGACGGTTCGACGGCCCGCGCGACACTCGTGGACGTTCCTACTGGTAGCAGCCACCGCTGCACAGGATGGTGACGGTGCCCGTCTCGCCGGCCGAAGCGATCGCCGTGCCCTGCGCCGGTGCGGGGTGGTGCACACGGCTGGTCTCCCACGGCATGGGAGCGGCCGACGCCGCCGGACTCATGATGCCGACGGTCGCCGTGACCAGCACGGCCGCGATCCCCGCGCGCTTCCACATCTTCATCGAGTTCTCCCGTCCTCGGTTGCCGTTGGCTGCCGCCAGTCAACGGGTCCGACCCCCGGCACGGGAAGGATTTCCATGTCATTCGAAGCGTCGCCACGGTGTGCGGCGTCACTGGACATCGATGACACGAGTGCCGCGTGGTGCGCTTGACACAAAAATCGAACATCCATTCTCATGGAAGCTCCGGCGAGGCCATGACGGGCATTTCGGCAGGCTTTTGATGGTGAAGTGTCCGAGTTATCCACAGGCTGGGCGGGCGTCGGGACGCATTGTCAGTGGCAGGCGTTAGCGTCTTTGACGTGAAGCGATCGACTCAAGCAAACCGGGTGGAACCCATGGCAGGAACCGACCGCGAGAAGGCGTTGGACGCCGCACTCGCACAGATTGAACGGCAATTCGGCAAGGGCGCGGTGATGCGCCTCGGCGAGCGGCCGAACGAGCCCATCGAGGTCATCCCAACCGGGTCGACCGCACTGGACGTCGCCCTCGGCGTCGGCGGCCTGCCGCGCGGCCGAGTGGTGGAGGTCTACGGCCCGGAGTCCTCCGGCAAGACGACCCTGACCCTGCACGCGGTGGCGAACGCCCAGCGGGCCGGCGGCCAGGTCGCGTTCGTGGACGCGGAGCACGCCCTCGACCCCGAGTACGCGAAGAAGCTCGGCGTCGACATCGACAACCTGATCCTGTCCCAGCCGGACAACGGCGAGCAGGCCCTGGAGATCGTGGACATGCTGGTCCGCTCCGGCGCCCTCGACCTCATCGTCATCGACTCCGTCGCGGCACTCGTCCCGCGCGCGGAGATCGAGGGCGAGATGGGCGACAGCCACGTCGGTCTGCAGGCGCGCCTGATGAGCCAGGCGCTCCGCAAGATCACAGGCGCGCTCCACCAGTCCGGGACCACCGCGATCTTCATCAACCAGCTCCGCGAGAAGATCGGCGTGATGTTCGGCTCCCCGGAGACCACGACCGGTGGCCGCGCGCTGAAGTTCTACGCCTCGGTGCGACTCGACATCCGTCGTATCGAGACCCTCAAGGACGGCACCGACGCGGTCGGCAACCGCACCCGCGTCAAGGTCGTCAAGAACAAGGTCGCGCCGCCCTTCAAGCAGGCCGAGTTCGACATCCTCTACGGCCACGGCATCAGCCGCGAGGGCGGCCTGATCGACATGGGCGTGGAGAACGGCTTCGTCCGTAAGGCCGGCGCCTGGTACACGTACGAGGGCGACCAACTCGGCCAGGGCAAGGAGAACGCGCGCAACTTCCTCAAGGACAACCCCGACCTGGCCAACGAGATCGAGAAGAAGATCCTGGAGAAGCTGGGCGTGGGCGTCCGTCCGGAGAAGGACAAGCCCGCCGTCGAGCCGGTCACGGACGGGGCGGTCCCCACCGCCACGGACGACGCCGCCAAGGCGGTGCCCGCTCCGGCCGCGGCCAAGACCACCAAGGCCAAGGCCACGGCAGCCAAGAGCTGACCCGTGACACGACGAACGGACTGGGCCGAGTACGCGTATCCCGACGCCCCGCAGGGGCGCGGGAGAGGCGGCGACGGCTTGGCCTACGGTGCGGACAGCACGCCAGAGGAGCCGTACGGCATTGACGGGCCGTACGGCGATGAGCCGGGCGGCGGTTTCGCGGGGGAAGCCGGTCCGCCTTTCGGCGGCCCGGAGCCCGGCGATGGTCCGGCGGGCACCGGTCGGCTTTTCAGGAGCTCGGCGCCCGGCGGAGGTTCGCCCGGCGACGGGTCCGCCGATGACGACGCACCCGGCAGCGGCTCGCGCCGCGGTCGCGGAGCGCGGGGCGTGGGCGGCTCGCGAGGGTCTACGGCGCGCGGTGACGGCGCACGCGGTAGACGCGGGCGCCGTGGCAGCGGCCGCGGCTTCGGCGAGTCGTCCGGAGGGGACCGAGGCGACTTCTCCTCGTCGAGGGCAGAGAAGAAGGAGGAGCCGCCGGCGGACCCGGCCGAGCGGGCGCGGGGCATCTGCCTGCGCCTGCTCACCGGGAACCCGCGCACCCGCAAGCAACTCGCGGACGCCCTGCGCAAGCGGGAGATCCCGGACGAGGTGGCGGACGAGGTGCTGTCGCGGTTCGAGGAGGTCGGGCTGATCAACGACGGTGCGTTCGCGGACGCCTGGGTGGAATCTCGGCACCACGGCCGGGGCCTGGCCCGGCGCGCGCTCGTCCAGGAGCTGCGCACCAAGGGCGTCGACTCGACGCTGATCGACGAGGCCGTCTCCCAGCTCGACTCCGAGCAGGAGGAGGCGACGGCCCGCGACCTGGTGGACCGCAAACTGCGGTCCACCCGGGGCCTCGACCGCGACAAGAGGCTGCGCCGCCTCGCGGGCATGCTGGCCCGCAAGGGCTACTCCCAGGGCATGGCCCTCAGAGTGGTCCGGCAGGCACTGGAGGAAGAGGGCGAGGACACGGAGTTCCTCGGGGACGAGGGGTACTGATCCGGGATCGATCCGGTTCTGATCGATCCCGGGTTCCGATCCCTCGGTGGTGCGAACGTCCTGAACACGGTGGACGCGCGGGGGCGCCGACCGCGTTCAGGCAAGCACCGGGCCCGTGCCGGAGTTAGGGCCAACTCCCGGTTGTAGAAGCCGGATTGACCCAGTGCGCAGACACCTGTGCACAAACAACTGTGTACGCATGGCACACGCCCACAGGCGCGGCAGCAACAGGCGAACGCCGAAGTCAACTACCTGGCCATGGGGCTAGTTCTGGCGTTCACGGCCATCGCCGTGGTCAACACGCTCGCCATGTCGGTCGCGGAGCGTGCCCGGGAGTTCGTGCTGCTGCGCACCGAGACGCTGTCGGTGTTGCTGCTGGCACGGCGCCCGGCAGCGGTACCGCCTTCGCTGTGCTGGCCGGTCGGGCGCCACCGTCGATCACGCCCCTCGTGGACCTCACGGTGGTCGGGGCGGCCGAGACGCGTGGCCCTCCGGGTCCGGGCAGCCACGGTGGCGACCGCCCGGGAGTGAACGGGGAACCCCCGGTCGTCCGTCCCGAAAGCGAGCGACGGCAACCGTCAGCCATCACTCCCAGCCGCTACGCGGCAACGTGCCACGCGGCCACCCGCCTCACCGAACGGCACGCGTTCCGCAGACTTAGCATGCGTGACGCAAAGGGTGCGCATGTTTGCCGCGGGAGTAGCTTCTGCTGCCGAACCTCGGCCCTCCACGCTTGCCGAACCCCGGCCATCCCGCCCGCTGAGCCGCAGCCAGGACTGCCCGAGTGCCTCCGGTCGTTTACCCGACCAGTCCTCGTACGCCCTGAAAGGCGGGCCCCCTTGTCCTCGCCCCTGCCCGCTCACCACCGAGGAATCCTGGTGGTCCTCCTGGTCAGTACAGGTCTCTTACTGAGTGGCTGTGGGCTGGAGTCCAGTGCCACGCCCGCCGACGACGGGCTCACCACCCTCGGGTTCGTCAACGGCGGGAGTGCCGAGTTCCACACCTGTCTGCAGGAGTCGATCGAGAACACGGCCAAGAGCAACTTCGCGAAGCTCGTCACCGTCAACTCGCATCAGGACGCCGCGCGGGAACTGGCCAACATCCAGGACATGATCGGGCGCCATGTCGACGCGATCATCCTGCAGACGGTCAACACCACCGCCCTCAAGAGCGACATCGCCAAGGCCAAGAGCGCGCACATCCCGATCTTCCTGACTCGGTCAGCGCCGATCCGTCCGACATCCTCAGCGCCGTCGTCGTCGACCTGAAGGCGCTGGGCAAGCTGGACGCCGGCTGGATCGAGGACGACGCCGCGGGGCGCCAAGTGCAGGTGGGTGTCATCGCGGGCGCGCCCGGCGCCGCCTCCGACCTGCTCGTCGGCGGTTTCACCAAGGGGTTGCCGGCGAACGTGAAGGTGGTCGCCAACCAGCCCGCCGTGTTCGTCGCCGCCAAAGCGAAGATCGTCGCCGAGGGCATGATCAAAACGCATCCCGATCTGGACTACACCTTCGTCGCCAACGAGGAGAGGGAGTTCGCCGCCCGCAAGGCCTTCGACGCGGCCGGCGGCAAGGAGGTCAAGATCGTGACGGTCAACGGCACCGACGGGACACTCGCCGCCCTCAAGGACGGCCGTTTCGCCGCCACCGTATCCAACTCGGCCAAGGACACCGGCGAACTGGCCGTCACCAACACCATCAGCCTTCTCCGTAAGGAGAAGGTGGAGAAGATCGCCACCACACCGGCCCGCCTGATCACCAGGACCAACGCGGACACCGACCCGCTCTACTGCCCCTCCGACGGGTCGTGAGCGGGTCGGTGCGTCACGTCGTAGATCAGGTCTGTCACGTCGTGGACAGAGTGTCTACGACGTGACAGGCAGTCCCGCAGCCTTCCAGGACTGGAAGCCGCCGACGAGGTCCGTCGCGCGGTGCAGGCCCAGTTGGTGCAGGGACGCGGCGGCCAGGGTGGACGCGTAGCCCTCGTTGCAGATCACCACGACGCGCAGGTCGTGGTCGGTGGCTTCGGGGGCGCGGTGGTTGCCCCGGGGGTCGAGGCGCCACTCCAGTTCGTTGCGCTCGATGACCAGGGCGCCGGGGATGAGGCCGTCGCGGTCGCGCAGGGCCGCGTAGCGGATGTCGACCAGGAGGGCCCTGTCGTCGCGGGCCGCTTCGTACGCGGCCCGCGCCTCGATCCGCTCGTAGGTCTCGCGCGTCCGCTCCAGCAACTCGTCTATGCCGAGCGGCTGTTCGTGCGCGGTACTCACTGCCAGTCCTCCGGGCGCTCCACCTGCTCCAGGCGCAGCACCGGGCCCGTACGGCTGTAGCGGCGGATCTGCGGCAGCGGCGGGTAGTAGGCGTGGACGGAGATCGCGTGCTCTTCGGAGGACTCGTTGAGCACCTCGTGGACGTGGTGCTGACCGAAGGCGCGGCCCTTGCCGGTCGGCAGCCGCCGTTCGCGGTCCACGCCCTCCTCCAGTTCGAGGGTCTTCCAGCCGTTGCTCGGGAGCCGCGCGGCGAGCGAGTTCTCCTTGAGTTCGCCGGCGGCGGTGAGGAAGGCGCCGACCGACTCGGCGTGGTCGTGCCAGCCCGTGCCGCTGCCGGGCGGCCAGCCGATCAGCCAGGCCTCGCTGCCGCCGGGACCGTCGAGCCGCACCCAGGTGCGGCCCTCGGGGTCGAGGGGGAGCGAGGCGATCAGCTCGGTGTCGGCGGCCGTACGCCGGACGAAGTCGAGCAGGTCCGCCTGCGTCGGGGCCGGGGAGGGCGCGGCGGGGGACACGGAGGCAGAAGGGGAGACAGACACGTGCACCGTCCTGATGAGTGTTCGCGAAGGTGCGCGCAGGCATCACAACAGTGGCGCGCGCGGGTGAGAGATGCGAATTCAGCAGGCGACGTGACACACACAGCCCACGTAGCGGACGAGGTCCAGATGGACCTTCCGCCAGAGGTGGACAGAGGTGTCGGTCATGGTCCGGAGTACAGCACGGCGGTACGGGCCGGTCAACTCAGCGTCACTATGTGGACAGTTCGGGTACGGCGGCCTCAGCGCGAGCCGGCCGTGGCCTCCGTCCTCGTCGGGCCGCCCAGGGTCGCCTCGGCCGCCGCGTACAGGTCGGCCGGACGCACCCCGCTCAGCGCCGTGACCAGGTGCCCGTCGGGCCGTACGAGCAGGACGGTGTGGGCCGCGGCGCCCGGGTAGCTCTCGGCGACCAGCAACTCGGCCGGGTGCGGCAGCGCCGTCACCGCGGCGGCCAGGCGGGGCATGATTCCGGCCGTCACCCAGTGCTTGCGCTCCCACACGCCCGTGCCCGGCGCGACCAGGACGACCAGCAGGGAGCCGCGCCCGAGGCGGTCCCGCAGCCGTACGAAGGCGCCGTCCTCGGCGGTGACCAGGACGTCGGTGACCGGGGCGCCGGGCGGGGTGTCGACGGGGACCTCGGCCTCGATGTGCCGGGGCGCGAGCGGTGAGTCGGCGTACGCCCCCGGCGCACCGAGCGCGCCGTGTCCCAGGTGACCGTCCGTGAGCAGCACGTCGTGGCCGCGGGCCGAGCCGGGCACGACCGCGCGCAGTCCGGCGCCGCCGCGCACCAGCGGCAGTGCCTGGTCGGCGGCGCGCAGCCGGGCCGCCACGACCGCCCGCCGCTCCGCCTGATAACTGTCGAGCAGCGGCTCGTGCGGCCCGTGGTGCCAGGCCAGGGCCAGCTTCCAGGCGAGGTTGTCGGCGTCCCGCAGCCCCTCGTCCAGCCCCTGCGTCCCGAGCGCCCCCAGCAGATGCGCGGCGTCCCCGGCGAGGAACACCCGCCCCGCCCGCCACCGCCGCGCGAGCCGGTGGTGCACGGTGTGCACGCCGGTGTCGAGCAGTTCGTACGGCGGTGTCGGGCCCTCGGTCCAGCCCGCGAGCGTTTCCCGGATGCGGCCCAGCAGCAGCTCGGGGGTGACCAGGTCCTTGCCCGGTGGCAGCAGCCAGTCCAGGCGCCACACGCCGTCCGGGAGGGGGCGTCCGGTGACCTCCCCCGCCGAGGGTCCGGACGTCCGCCACGGCGGCACCCGATGCAACAACGCATGATCGGGCCACGGAAGTTCCGTGCGCAGCGCGGCCACGGCGTGTCGCTCCACCGCCGTACGGCCGGGGAAGCGGATGTCCAGGAGTTTGCGCACGGTCGAGCGCGGGCCGTCGCAGCCGACCAGGTAACTCCCGCGCCACCACGTGCCCTTGGGGCCGCGGGTGTGGGCGGTGACGCCCGAGGGCTCCTGTTCGAGGGAGTCGAGGCGGTTGTCCGGGGCGATCTTCACGAGCCGCTCGCCCGCGAGCGCCTGCCGGAGGGCGCCGGTGAGGACGTGCTGGGCGATGTGCAGGGGGGCGGGTTCGGTCTCGTCGAACGTGATCTCGCGCATCACCTGCTTGCGCCGCATCGACCGCCATCCGGCCCAGCGCGAGCCGAGCTCGGCGAGGGGCATGCCGGTCAGCCGCTCCAGGAGTGCCGCGGTGTCCTCCCTCAGGACGACGGTGCGCGCGGGACGCGGCTCGTCCTTGCCCGGACCCTCGTCGAGGACGACGGAGGGCACCTCCTGACGCGCCAGTGCCAGGGCGAGCGTGAGCCCCACGGGCCCCGCCCCGACGATGATCACCGGGTCCACGGTGCGGCGCCCCCTGCCCGTGACGGTGTCCTCAGGGACGCATGTGAACAGGAAGTTGGAGCAGGGTGCACGATCACAGAACGTATGCAACCTATTGCCGGTGCTTGCGTCAAGTGACGGAGGCAGTGGCGATCATGCCACTGCCTCCGCGTCGTTCATGCCACTTGACCGATCATCAGATCGTGCCGCCGGCGCCGGTTCCGAAGCCGCCACCCACCTGCGCGGGGTTGAGCCCCGTGGCGTCTTCGAGGGCGACGGTCGCACCCGTGCTCTTCTTGCTGCGCCGCAGCCTGCGCTCCAGCCAGCTCGCGAAGGTGGTGAGGGCGAGGTTCAGCAGGATGTAGATGATCCCCACGACGATGAAACTCGCCACCACATTGGCGTAGTTGGCCGCCAGGGTGCTGCGCGCGTTGAGCAGCTCGGTGAAGCCCAGCATCACGCCGCCCAGCGCGGTGTCCTTCACGATGACCACGAGCTGGCTGACGATGGCCGGCAGCATGACGGTGACGGACTGCGGGAGCAGGATGGTCGTCATCGTCTGGCCCTTGCGCAGACCGATGGCGTGCGCGGCCTCCGTCTGCCCCTTGGGGAGGGACAGAATGCCCGCCCTGACGATCTCGGCGAGCACCGAGGCGTTGTAGAGCACCAGGCCGGTGACGACGGCGTACAGGGGCCGTTCCTCGCTGCCGATGTTCGTGGAGCGGACGTAGAACTCGTTCGCGAACAGCATCAGCAGCAGGACCGGGATCGACCGGAAGAACTCGACCACCACGCCGGCCGGGACACGCACCCACCTGTGGTCGGACATCCGGGCGATACCGAAGAACGCGCCCAGGGGGAGGGCGATCACCATGGCGAGGCCGGCGGCCTTCAGGGTGTCGCCGAGGCCCGGCAGCAGATACGTCGTCCAGGCGTCCGACGTGGTGAACGGCTGCCACAGGGCCCACTTCAGCTGGCCCTTGTCGTCCATCGTCTGCCAGACCCACCACAAGAAGAGGGCCAGCAGGACGACGAACGCGACAGAGAGGAGCACGTTGCGCCGCTTGGCACGGGGGCCGGGCGCGTCGTAGAGGACGGAGGTCATCGCTTCACCGCCAGTCGCTTGCCCAGCCAGCCGAGGAGGAGGCCGGTGGGCAGGGTCAGTACCACGAAACCGAACGCGAAGACCGCGCCGATGGCGACCGTCTGGGCCTCGTTCTCGATCATCGTCTTCATCAGGGCGGCCGCCTCGGCGACCCCGATCGCGGCCGCCACGGTGGTGTTCTTGGTCAGCGCGATCAGCACGTTGGCCAGCGGTGTGATGACCGCGCGGAACGCCTGCGGAAGGATGATGATCCGCAGCACCTGACTGAAGCTCAGCCCGATGGCACGGGCCGCTTCCGCCTGTCCGACGGGCACGGTGTTGATGCCGGAGCGCACCGCCTCGCAGACGAAGGCCGCGTGGTAAGCCACGAGACCCAGCAGCGCCAGCCGGAAACCCTGCACCTTGAAGTCGTCGGACGCGCCCATGGTCACGCCGAAGATGTCGGCGAGGCCGAGCGAGGTGAAGACGATGATGACCGTCAGAGGGATGTTCCGGACGGTGTTGACGTAGAAGGTGGCGAAACCACGCATCAGGGGGACCGGGCTGACCCGCATGCCGGCCAGCAGTGTGCCCCAGACCAGGGAGCCGAGGGCGGAGAGGACGGTGAGTTTCACCGTCATCCAGAACGCCCCGAGGACGTCATAACCTTGAAGAAAGTCGAACACGATCTCCCGCGCTTCCGGGTATGGGGCCTGCCTTACCGGGGTTTTCTCGCGCTTACTTGACGATGTTGCCGATCTTCGGGGCGGGCTCGTTCTTGTAGTCGGCCGGGCCGAAGTTCTTGGTGACCGCGGTCTGCCAGGCGCCGCTGCTGACCATCTTCTCCAGCGCGGTGTTGATCTTGGTGACGGTCGCGGAGTCGCCCTTCTTGACGCCGATGCCGTAGTTCTCGTTGCTGAGCTTCAGGCCGGCGAGCTTGAACTGGCCCTTGTACTGGCTCTGTGCGGCGAAGCCCGCGAGGATCGAGTCGTCGGTGGTCAGCGCGTCCACCGCACCGCTCTGCAGGCCGGCGATGCACTCCGAGTAGCCGCTGTACTCACGGAGGTTGGCCTTCGGGGCGATCGTCTTCTGGACGTTCTGAGCCGAGGTGGAGCCGGTCACGGAACAGAGCTTCTTGCCGTTGAGGTCCGTGCCCTTCGCGATCGTCGAGTCCTTCTTGACGAGCAGGTCCTGGTGGGCCAGCAGGTAGGGGCCGGCGAAGTCGACCTTCTTCTTGCGTTCGTCGTTGATCGAGTACGTGGCCGCGATGAACTTGACGTCGCCGCGGGCCAGCGCGTTCTCGCGGTCGGCGCTCTTGGTCTCGACCCACTCGATCTGGGCGGGCTTGTAGCCGAGCTGGCCTGCCACATAGGTCGCCACGTCCACGTCGAAGCCGGCGTAGGTCCCGTCCGGCTGCTTCAGGCCGAGGCCGGGCTGGTCGAATTTGATGCCGATCTTGATCTTGCTGCCGCCGCCGGAGCCCGAACCGGAGTCGTCCTTGTCGCTGCTCCCGCACGCCGTCGCGGCGAGCGAGAGGACGAGAGCGGTGGTCGCGAACACGGTGACCTTGCGGAGCTTCATGGTGAACATCCTTTGGCTGGAGAGGAGATGAGGGACCGTCAGGGCGCGTGACGGTGGCCCTGAGGGCGTGCGGGACCCTCAGCGGCAGTCGGCGGCCGCCCGTCGTCGGCGGGCCGCCAGTGGCTGGCTGTAGCGGTTCGTCAGCGGTCGTGGCTGATCGTCAGTGGTCGTCGGCGATGGTCAGCGGGTCGTCAGTGGTGAAGGATCTTCGACAGGAAGTCCTTGGCCCGGTCGCTGCGCGGGTTGCTGAAGAACTGGTCCGGCACGGCCTCTTCGACGATGCGGCCGTCCGCCATGAACACCACTCGGTTGGCGGCCGAGCGGGCGAAGCCCATCTCATGGGTGACGACGATCATCGTCATCCCGTCCCGGGCGAGCTGCTGCATGACCTCCAGCACCTCGTTGATCATCTCCGGGTCGAGGGCCGAGGTCGGCTCGTCGAAGAGCATCACCTTGGGGTCCATGGCCAGCGCCCGCGCGATGGCGACGCGCTGCTGCTGACCGCCGGACAGCTGGGCCGGGTACTTGTCCGCCTGCGTGGCCACGCCGACCCGGTCGAGCAACGCCCGGGCCTTCTCCTCGGCCTGCTTGCGGTCGGCCTTGCGGACCTTGATCTGACCCAGCATCACGTTTTCGAGCACGGTCTTGTGCGCGAAGAGGTTGAAGGACTGGAAGACCATCCCGACATCGGCACGCAGTCGGGCCAGCTCCCTGCCCTCCTGGGGCAGCGGCTTGCCGTCGATCGTGATCGAACCCGAATCGGTCGTCTCCAGGCGGTTGATGGTGCGGCACAGAGTGGACTTCCCGGACCCGGAGGGCCCGATCACCACGACGACTTCGCCGCGGGCGATCGTCAGATCGATGTCCTGGAGTACGTGCAACGCGCCGAAGTGCTTGTTGACGCTCTTCAGGACGACGAGTTCGCCGGTCGCGGCCACATCTTCCTTGGCCACCGATACTTCGGTCATCGCTTGCTGGCTCCGTCCTCGTCGGTTGCGGAGGACAGTAGTGAGGCCTTACGACCAGCGTCATCACATCTGAGCGAGATCTGAGCATCACGATCGGATAGCAATAGGACACGTGTCGTAGCAGTTTGTCGCCGGGATCCGTACCGGCTGGACAACGGAAGACCGCACGCAACCGGAACCCACTTGACGGCGTCTTCGTCCATCAGCGTGACTGCCTGGGTGCACGCGCGCGTGAGACGTGCTTTTGTACAGGCCGACACCATACGAACGATGAACCGGAGGGGGCCGGGATGAGACTGCTCCTCGTCGAGGACGACAACCATGTCGCCGCCGCTCTGTCCGCGGTCCTGGCGCGGCACGGATTCGACGTCACGCACGCCCGCAGCGGCGAGGAGGCCCTCCAGGCACTCGTCCCCGAGAGCGACGGCTTCGGTGTCGTCCTCCTCGACCTCGGCCTGCCCGACCAGGACGGCTACGAGGTCTGCGGCAAGATCCGCAAGCGCACCAGCACCCCGGTGATCATGGTCACCGCCCGCTCCGACGTACGCTCCCGCATCCACGGCCTCAACCTCGGAGCCGACGACTACGTAGTGAAGCCGTACGACACCGGGGAACTGCTCGCCCGCATCCACGCCGTCAGCCGGCGCAGCGTCCACGAGGACGCCGGCGGGGGCGGCGACACCGCGCTGCGGCTCGGCCCGGTGCGCATCGAACTGCCCACCCGTCAGGTCACCGTGGACGGTTCGGTCGTCCAGCTGACCCGCAAGGAGTTCGATCTGCTGGCGCTGCTGGCACAACGCCCTGGCGTGGTGTTCCGGCGCGAGCAGATCATCAGCGAGGTGTGGCGCACCAGTTGGGAGGGCACGGGACGCACCCTGGAGGTGCATGTCGCGTCCCTGCGCGCCAAGCTGCGGATGCCCGCGCTGATCGAGACCGTACGAGGCGTCGGCTACCGGCTCGTCGCCCCGGCCGCGTAGCGGGCCCGGGTGCGCACACGCCTCCTCCCGCTGCTCATCGTCCTGATGGCGGCCGTACTGCTGGCGCTCGGCGTCCCGCTCGCCATCAGCACGGCCGCGGCCCAGCAGCAGAAGGTGATCGTCGACCGTATCGACGACACCGCGCGGTTCGCGGCCCTCGCCCAGTTCGTCACCGACGCGCCCACGGGGTCACGCCCCGCCAACACGGTTCCGGACGAGCGCCAGGAGACCCTGGACCGCGAACTGGCCAGCTACTACGAGGTCTACGGCATCCGCGCGGGCGTCTTCTACCGCACCGACATCTCCATGGCGAACGCGCCGGACGACTTCCTGCTGCCCAAGACGGGCGAGGTGCGCGACGCGTTCGCCGAGGCACTCCTCAGCCGCCGCAGCCACGACCCGGAGCAGGTCTGGCCCTGGCAGCGCAACCGCCTGGTCGTCGCCTCGCCGGTCATCCGGGACGGCGACGTGATCGCCGTAGTGGTCACCGACTCGCCCACCGGGCCGATGCGTTCACGGACCCTGCGCGGCTGGCTGACGATCGGCGCCGGCGAGATCGCCGCGATGCTGCTCGCCGTAGGCGCGGCCCTACGGCTGACCGGCTGGGTCCTGCGACCGGTACGGGTCCTCGACGCCACCACCCACGACATCGCCACCGGACGTCTCAAGTCCCGGGTCGCGGCCGCCGGCGGGCCGCCGGAACTTCAGCGCCTGGCCCGGTCGTTCAACGAGATGGCGGACAACGTCGAGGACGTGCTGGAGCAGCAGCGCGCCTTCGTCGCCGACGCCTCGCACCAGTTGCGCAACCCGCTCTCGGCGCTGCTGCTGCGCATCGAACTGCTCGCACTCGAACTGCCGGAGGACAACGACGAGATCGCCTCGGTCCGCACCGAGGGCAAGCGCCTGACCCAGGTCCTGGACGACCTGCTCGACCTGGCCCTGGCCGAGCACGCGGACGCCGACCTCAGGATCACCGACATCGGCGCGCTGACCGCCGAGCGCGTCGCGGCCTGGGCACCGACCGCCGAGGCCAAGGGCGTGCGCCTAGTGGGCAGTTGCCCGCCCACCACGGCCTGGGCCGACCCGATCACGCTGTCCAGCGCCCTGGACGCGGTGATCGACAACGCGGTGAAGTTCACGCCCGAGGACGAGTCCGTCGAGGTGACGGTCGCGTCGAACGGAGAGACCTCGACCGTCGTCGTCACGGACCACGGCCCGGGCCTCACCGAGGACGAACTCGCCCGCGTCGGCGACCGCTTCTGGCGCAGCGGCCGCCACCAGAACATCAAGGGCTCCGGCCTCGGCCTGTCCATCTCCCACGTCCTGCTGGCCGCGGGCGGCGGCTCCCTCACGTACGACCACCACGAGCCGCACGGCCTCAAGGTGACCGTGTCGGTGCCCAGAAGCGGCCCCACGGCCTGAACGGGCGCCTCAGGGGCCGGAGTTGAGGTCCCCGAGGCCCCCGGGTCCGAGCGGGCGGTCCAGGGCCCGCGGTGGGCCCTGAGGCCCTGAGGCTCGGTTCTACGGCTCTACGGCTTGACGGAGCGGTAGTAGCGCCGGGCGCCCTCGTGCAGGGCCAGGGGGTCGGTGTAGATCGCCGTGCGCAGGTCCACCAGCTGTGCGGAGTGGACCTGCTTGCCGATGCCGTCGCGGCTCTTGATCACGGTCTTGGTGATCCACTCGGTGAGCCTCGCGTTCACGTCCTTGCGGGTCATCAGCAGGTTGGACACCGCGATGGTCGGGACGGTGGACCCGCGCTGGATGGTGGGATAGGCCGACTCCGGCATGTTGGTGGCGCGGTAGTAGCGGGTTGCGTCGCCCTGCTCGTGCATCTTGGCCACGAGGGTCGCCTCGATCGGCACGAACCGGAACGCGTAGTTCTTGGCGAGGTCCTTCAGGCCGTCCGTCGGCAGCCCGCCCGACCAGAAGAACGCGTCGATCTTGCCCCGTCTGAGCAGATCCGGTCCGGTGTCGATACCGGCCGCCACCGGCTCGACGCCCTTCTTCGGGTCGATGCCGGCCGCCGTGAGCACCCGGTCGGCGATCAGCCGCACACCCGAGCGGTCCGGCCCTATGGCCACGCGCTTGCCCCGCAGATCGTTGACCGAGTCGATGTCCGAGTCACGCGGCACGATGAGCTGGACGTAGTCGTCGTAGAGTCGCGCGACCCCGCGCAGCCCGGCCGCACCGGGCTTGCCCTCCACCTCGTACGTTCCCACCGCGTCGGCCGCGGCGATGGTGAAGTCGGCGTGGCCGGTCGCCACGCGCGCGACGTTCTCCTGCGACCCGTCGCTGTTCACCAGCTTCACCGTGAGGCCCGGCATGTCCCTGTCCAATTCGGTGCGCAGGAGCTTGCCGTACTCCTGGTAGACCCCCAGCCGGGTCCCGGTGCTGAAGGTGATCGTCCCGGTCGGCGGCTCGTCGCCCAGGGGCAGCAGCCACCACAGCAACAGCCCGAACGCGACGAAGCCGGCGGCCGCGCCCTGGAGGGCCCGGCGCCTGCCGATACGGGAGAACAGCTTGAGCATGCGCGCGATCCTGCCAGTCCGCGCGCGGTGCTGACCAGGGCAGGGCAGGGCAGGGCCCGGGACTGTGCGGTGGATCGGAGCGGAGGATGATCGGCGCGGGTGACAGGGGGCTGGTGCGTGCGGCCGGAGTGCGTGCGCCCCGGGTCCGCGAGCAGATCCGCCCGACAGACCCTGGCGGTCCGGGGGTGTCAGTGGCGGCCGTTAGGGTCGTCGCATGAGTTCTTCGCCCGCCGACCTGGTCCGCGAATTCCACCTGGCCTTCGGGCTCGACGCCCGCACCACACCCACCGAGGTCGCCCCCGCCCTCGCCGCCCACCGGGGCGAACTGCTCGCCGAAGAGGCCGCGGAGGTCTCCGAGGTCTCCGTGAGCGGCCCCCTGGACCGGCTGGCGCACGAGTTGGCCGACGTCGTCTACGTCGCGTACGGCACGGCCCTCGTCCACGGCGTCGACCTGGACATGGTGATCTCCGAGATCCACCGCGCCAACATGACCAAGATCGGCCCGGACGGCGAGATCGCCCGCCGGGCGGACGGCAAGGTGCTCAAGGGGGAGTACTACGAGGCGCCGGACGTCTCCGGGGTGCTGCGCAAGCAGGGGTGGAGCGCGGGCGACGAGTGACGTGAGGCACGGCGGTTCTCGGCCGCCGGATGAGTCGCTCCCGGCACCGCCTACCCTTGTCACATGAGCAGCGGTGACCGGAGCGGGGCAGTGGACGTCAAGACGTACGAAGTGCGCACCTATGGGTGCCAGATGAACGTTCACGATTCCGAGCGGCTCTCCGGTCTCCTGGAGGGTGCCGGTTATGTGCGTGCGCCCGAGGGTTCGGACGGGGACGCGGACGTCGTCGTCTTCAACACCTGCGCCGTGCGCGAGAACGCCGACAACAGGCTCTACGGCAACCTCGGCCGGCTCGCCCCGATGAAGACGAAGCGCCCCGGGATGCAGATCGCCGTCGGCGGCTGCCTCGCCCAGAAGGACCGCGACACCATCGTGAAGAAGGCGCCCTGGGTGGACGTCGTCTTCGGGACGCACAACATCGGCAAGCTGCCGGTCCTGCTGGAACGCGCGCGAGTGCAGGAAGAGGCGCAGGTCGAGATCGCGGAGTCCCTGGAGGCCTTCCCTTCGACGCTGCCGACCCGGCGCGAGAGCGCCTACGCGGCCTGGGTGTCGATCTCCGTCGGCTGCAACAACACGTGCACCTTCTGCATCGTCCCGGCGCTGCGCGGCAAGGAGAAGGACCGCCGCACGGGCGACATCCTCGCCGAGATCGAGGCCCTGGTCGGCGAGGGCGTCTCCGAGATCACGCTGCTCGGCCAGAACGTCAACGCGTACGGCTCCGACATCGGCGACCGCGAGGCCTTCAGCAAGCTGCTCCGCGCGTGCGGCGCGATCGAGGGCCTGGAGCGCGTCCGCTTCACCTCACCGCACCCGCGCGACTTCACCGACGACGTCATCGCCGCGATGGCCGAGACGCCGAACGTGATGCCGCAGCTGCACATGCCCATGCAGTCCGGCTCCGACCCGATCCTCAAGGCCATGCGCCGGTCCTACCGCCAGGAGCGCTACCTGGGGATCATCGAGAAGGTCCGCGCCTCCATCCCGCATGCCGCGATCACCACCGACATCATCGTGGGCTTCCCGGGGGAGACCGAGGAGGACTTCGAGCAGACGATGCACGCGGTCCGCGAGGCGCGCTTCGCGCAAGCGTTTACGTTCCAGTACTCCAAGCGGCCCGGCACCCCGGCCGCGACCATGGAGAACCAGATCCCCAAGGAGGTCGTCCAGGAGCGCTACATGCGTCTCGTCGCCCTCCAGGAGCAGATCTCCTGGGACGAGAACAAGAAGCAGGTCGGCCGCACCCTGGAACTGATGGTCGCCGAGGGCGAGGGCCGCAAGGACGGCGCCACCCACCGCCTCTCCGGGCGCGCGCCCGACAACCGCCTCGTCCACTTCACCAAGCCGGACCAGGACGTTCGCCCCGGTGACGTGGTGACGGTCGAGATCACGTACGCCGCCCCGCACCACCTCCTCGCCGAGGGCCCCACCCTGGACGTGCGTCCCACGCGCGCGGGCGACGCCTGGGAGAAGCGCAACGCGGCCGAGGCCGCCAAACCGGCCGGCGTGATGCTGGGCCTGCCGAAGATCGGCGCACCCGCGCCGTTGCCGGTCGCCACGGGGAGCGGTTGCGGCTGCGACTGAGGCCGTCGTGCACCGCTGGGCGTGACACCGGGCCGATACCGGATCGACGTCGAGTCGGCGGCGCGGTCATGTCGACTGTCCGCGTGACTTGTTGGGCGCCTTGTTAGTGTTCCGGCCATGCTCGTAGCTGCCGCCGTGTGCCCCTGCCCGCCGCTCCTCGTCCCCGATGTCGCCGCAGGTGCCGCGCCCGAACTGGCCGCCGCGCGGGCCGCGTGCACCGACGCGCTGGGCGTGCTCGCCGCCGCCCGGCCCGACCGCCTGGTGGTCGTCGGGCCCGCCGAGCAGAGCGGGCGCGGGCCGCATCCTGAGGGCACCCGGGGTTCGTTCCGCGGCTTCGGTGTGGATCTCGCCGTACGGCTGGGCGGGAACGGGAACGGGGATGGGCGCGGGGACAGTGGCGCGGCGTCGGAGCGTGAGCTTCCGCCCTCGCTAGCCGTCGCCGCCTGGCTGCTGGAGCGGACCGGGTGGTCCGACGCCCCGATCGAGGGACTCGGCGTGGGGGAACCTCTTGAGGCCGAGCGGTGTATCCAAACCGGGAGGGACATCGTCGCGCAGGCCGACCGGGTCGCGCTGCTGGTGATGGGCGACGCCAGCGCGTGCCGGACGCTGAAGGCACCGGGCTATCTCGACGAGCGGGCGGCACCCTTCGACGCGGAGGTCGCCCGTGCGCTGGGGGCGGCGGACGTGGCGGCCGTCAAGGCGCTGGATGCCGAGCTGGCGTACGAACTGAAGGCGTCGGGCCGTGGGCCCTGGCAGGTGCTCGCGGGCGCGGCGGAGGGTGCGGGCCTCGGCGGGGCGTTGTTGTACGAGGACGCGCCGTATGGGGTCGGGTACGTGGTTGCTACCTGGTCGTAGGGGCGGGTGCGGGGGCGGGCTCGTGGGGCGGCGGGGGCGGGGTACTTGGTGCACTGAGGCTGTAGGCGGGGGTGACGTGGTCTGGGCCGCCGTCGTCAGCGGGGGTGTGGCGTGATCTAGGCGTTGCGCGTGCGGGGTGGGGTTGCGCCGGGCCGAGGGGCTGCGCCGCGTGGCATGCGTTGCACCCCGGGTGGGGTGGCGACGGCGAGCTACGTGGTGGTGGGAGGGCGCAGCGGAGGCGGTCCTCTGCGAGCGCCCTGGGGTGACCCATGCCTGCGCCCGGAGCGCGTCACACGCACCCGCCTGCCACAGTCGTCGCGCAGACGGCAGACGGCAGACGGCAGACGGCAGCGCGGCAGGCAGGCAACGCGGTCGGCAGGCGGCGAGCCCGAGGCGGCCGTAACGCCCACGCACCGCGCATCGCCGTCACCGCCACTCACCCCGCTCCGAAGCGACCCCCAGCTCCCGCAGCGTCCGAACCGCTCCCGTCCCCGGCTCACGAAACGGCGGACGGCCGAGGAGCCAAACGCCCCGCGGCCGTCCGCCGATCGATGTGCAGGTGCCGTTCAGGAAGCCGGCGGGGTCGGGTCCGGCGGCGTGGTCGTGCCGCTGCCCTCCGCCCCCGTGCTCCCGGTGCTTCCCGTGTCGCCCTGGTGCGCGAGTCGGTCCATGGCGTCCTTGGCCTTGCCCGTGCCGGTCTGGATCTTGTCGCTGTACTTGCCCTTGGTCTTCTCGTCGACCATTTTCGCGGCTTTGTCCAGGCCGTTCTCGATCTTGCCTCCGTGCTGCTGCGCGAGGCCCGAGACCTTGTCCTTCGCCGGGGCGAGTTTGGCCTTCCAACTGTCCATCAGACCCATGGTTCACCTTTCCACGCGGGGCAGTTACGTTCGGGCGCCTTCACCGGCCTCGTTGTCTGCGGCCACTTCGGCGGACTGCTGCTTCGGAATCTCGACGCTGTCGACGGCGTCTACGGACTCGCCGGTCGCGACGGCCTCCGTCGCCGTCGTCTCCGCCACTTCCTCGACCCCTGCCCCCGCCTCGGTCTCCGACACCTCGTCCGCCTCTGCGGCCGTCAGTGCCTCGACCGTCTCCGTGTCGGCCACCGCTTCGGCGGTTGACGCCTCCTCCGTAGCCTTCGACCTCCGAAGAATCCGGTCAAAAACGCCCATATCAACTCCATACGTTACTCGTGCGGGCGAAATCCCGCGTAGCCCGGTGCGTCCGTTCGCGTCGCCCGGGTCACCGCCTCCAGAAACCGGCGGCGGGATACCTCGCAACGGGCAACGACCCCGCGCGCGTGCTGTCACGTAACTCGTTCGAGGGCAGGGTCCGACGTTTGCGAGACTGGGAACGTGAGCAGCGCACCCCCCGCCCCCCGAGTCATCGCCGTCGTCGGACCGACCGCGGCCGGAAAGTCCGATCTGGGCGTCTTCCTGGCCCAGCGCCTAGGCGGCGAGGTCGTCAACGCCGACTCCATGCAGCTCTACCGAGGGATGGACATCGGCACCGCCAAGCTGACGCCCGAGGAACGCGACGGCGTCCCGCACCACCTCCTGGACATCTGGGACGTCACGGTCACGGCGTCCGTCGCCGAGTACCAGCGGCTCGCCCGTGAGCGCATCGACGCCCTGCTCGCCGAGGGACGCTGGCCGATCCTGGTCGGCGGCTCCGGGCTGTACGTGCGCGCAGCCGTCGACAACCTGGAGTTCCCCGGCACCGACCCCGAGGTCCGCGCCCGCCTGGAGGAGGAACTCGCCCTGCGCGGCTCCGGCGCCCTGCACGCCCGCCTGGCCGCCGCCGACCCCGAGGCCGCACACGCGATCCTGCCCAGCAACGGCCGCCGTATCGTCCGCGCCCTGGAGGTCATCGAGATCACCGGCAAGCCCTTCACCGCCAACCTCCCCGGGCACGACTCGGTCTACGACACCGTCCAGATCGGCGTCGACGTGGCGCGCCCCGAACTCGACGAGCGCATCGCGCGCCGGGTCGACCGGATGTGGAGCGCGGGGCTGGTGGACGAGGTCCGCGCCCTGGAGGCGCGCGGTCTGCGCGAAGGGGTCACTGCGTCCCGCGCGCTCGGCTATCAGCAGGTGCTCGCGGCGCTCGCGGGGGAGTGCACGGAACAGGAGGCGCGCACGGAGACCGTGCGTGCCACCAAGCGCTTCGCGCGCCGTCAGGATTCGTGGTTCAGGCGCGATCCCCGGGTGCACTGGTTGAGTGGGGCTGCGGCGGATCTCACAGAACTGCCGCACCTGGCACTGGCGTTGGTCGAACGACCGGTCACAGCCTGATCACGTCATGGCATCGGGACGCTCAGGCCGCGGTTCCGGCCTCCGGGGGCGTGCCATCATCGAGCTTCGATCGACCAAGTGGAGTCCGAGTTGGGAGGGCGCGTGGCGATGGAGGCCGGCCCTCGCGACACCGCAGAAGGCATCGAGCAGATCACCGCTGACCGTGGTGAACCGGAAGAGGCCGACGGCCGACTGAGCCCTGACGGCCCGGACGAGATCCTGGGCGGCGTGACCGCCGACGGTCCCGGGCCCGACGAGATGTTCGCCGGTCCCGAGGTCGAGGTCGAGCTCCGCCCGCAGCGCCGTCTGCGGATCTGGCAGCTCGCCCCCATCGTGGCCCTGGCCGCGGTCGGCTCCCTGATGTTCGCCTTCCCGCTCGCCTTCGACTTCGGCGACAGCGGGGCCGTGGTCGCCATGCTCGGCCTGCTCATCTGCTCCTGCGCGGCCGGCTGGGGCACGACGGCCGCCCGCCGCGTCGGTTACACCTGGCCCGGCTTCCCGCAGCGCGGCTCCGGGCGCCGCCCGGACTGGCGGGTCGTCATCGCGTACGCCCTGGTGGTGGCCGTAGTGGTCGTCCTGGCCGTGTGGCGCGTGGCCCGGCTGCGCTAGCCGCGGACGTCCGTCACCGTGATCGTCGGGTTGTCGTAGGCACCCCGTACGATCGAGGAATGAGCACGCGGATCGCCTTCCTCAAGGGGCACGGCACCGAGAACGACTTCGTGATCGTCCCGGACCCCGACAACGCCATCGACCTGTCCCCGGCCGCCGTGGCCGTCCTGTGCGACCGCCGCGCGGGCATCGGCGGTGACGGACTGCTGCACGTCGTGCGGTCCGCCGCGCACCCCGAGGCGCGGGACATGGCGGCCGAGGCGGAGTGGTTCATGGACTACCGCAACGGCGACGGCTCGATCGCGGAGATGTGCGGGAACGGCACCCGTGTGTTCGCCCGCTATCTCCAGCGAGCCGGATATGTGGCCGAAGGTGACTTCGCGATCGCCACGCGCGCGGGTGTGAAGTCCATGCACATCGCCAAGGACGGTGACGTCACCACCGGCATGGGCAAGGCCCGCCTCCCCGAAGGGGACGTCAACGTGACTGTCGGCGAGCGCAGTTGGCCCGCGCGGAACGTGAACATGGGCAATCCGCACGCGGTCGCCTTCGTCGACGACCTCGCGCAGGCCGGCGACCTGTTGTCCCCGCCGCCCTTCAGCCCGGCCGCCGCCTACCCGGACGGCGTGAACGTGGAGTTCGTGGTCGACCGCGGCCCCGGACACGTCGCCATGCGCGTGCACGAGCGCGGCGCCGGCGAGACCCGCTCGTGCGGCACGGGCGCGTGCGCGGTCGCCGTGGCCGCCGCCCGCAGGGACGGCGCCGACCCGGCCGTCACCGGGACGCACGCGACGTACACCGTCGATGTGCCCGGCGGAACGCTGGTGATCACCGAGCGGCCCGACGGCCAGATCGAGATGACCGGTCCCGCGGTGATCGTCGCCGAGGGCGAGATCGATGCCGAGTGGCTGGAAAACGTCATCCGCTGAACGGGTGAATCGCAGTCCTGGCCGCTCCGGGTGCCCTGATCCGAAGTCTCCGGCGTTCGGAGCGGCTCGAAACCACGGCTGACCTGATATGGCGTGGCGCAAAACCGTAAACCCGCCGACCTTCGCTCGAATGGGTGATCCGTTTCACGCTCGGCGAGAGGCGGTCAGTCGCACGTGGTGGGCTCGGTAGCATCAAGCACCGGCCCGGACGGGGGATCGAAGATCCCCTGAGCCGAGTACGCCATGGGGCACCCGTCCGCCGGTCAAGCAGCCGGAGGTGCCCATGAGTGCGGAGGCCACGAACCCTGCGACCCCAGGCCCTGTGACCAACACAGTGCCCCGCAGGAAGGCCCGCCCCCGGATCGACCTGCGCCGGCTCGGCCGGGCCGCCCTGCTCGGTCCCACCGCGCGCGACCGGCTGCCGGACGCCATCGGCCATGTCGCCGAGGCGCATCGCGCCCACTATCCCGACGCCGACCTCGAACCGCTGCGCCGCGCCTGGGTCCTGGCCGAGTCCTCGCACCGCGGCCAGATGCGCAAGAGCGGCGAGCCGTACATCACGCACCCCCTCGCGGTGACGCTGATCCTCGCCGAACTCGGCGCCGAGACAACGACGTTGACGGCCTCCCTGCTCCACGACACCGTCGAGGACACGGAAGTGACCCTCGATCAGGTCGGCGAGGAGTTCGGCGCCGAGGTGCGCTATCTCGTCGACGGTGTCACGAAGTTGGAGAAGGTCGACTACGGCGCCGCGGCCGAGCCGGAGACCTTCCGCAAGATGCTCGTCGCCACCGGCAGCGACGTCCGCGTGATGTCGATCAAACTCGCCGACCGCCTGCACAACATGCGCACCCTGGGCGTGATGCGCCCCGAGAAGCAGGCCCGCATCGCCAAGGTCACCCGGGACGTCCTCATCCCGCTCGCCGAACGGCTCGGCGTCCAGGCGCTCAAGACCGAACTGGAAGACCTGGTCTTCGCGATCCTCCACCCCGAGGAGTACGACCACACACGCGAGTTGATCGTCGACAACGCCTCCCGCACGGACGACCCGCTCGCCGAGGTCACCGACGAGGTGCGCACCGTCCTGCGCGACGCCGGCATCCAGGCCGAAGTCCTCATCCGGCCACGGCACTTCGTCTCCGTGCACCGCGTCGCCCGCAAGCGCGGCCGACTGCGCGGCGCCGACTTCGGCCGCCTCCTGGTGCTCGTGAACGAGGACGCGGACTGTTACGGCGTCCTCGGCGAACTGCACACCTGCCTGAAGCCCGTCGTCTCGGAGTTCAAGGACTTCATCGCCGTCCCCAAGTTCAACCTCTACCAGTCGCTGCACACCGGCGTCGCCCACACGGACGGCCAGGTCGTCGAAGTCCTCATCCGCACCCACCAGATGCACAAGGTCGCCGAGGCCGGCGTCATCGCGCTCGGCAATCCCTACGCTCCTCCTTCGGAGGAGCAACAGGCCGCGAACGACGGTGAGCGCGCCGACCCCACCCGGCCCGGCTGGCTCTCCCGCCTCCTCGACTGGCAGGAGGGCGCGCCCGACCCCGACACCTTCTGGTCGACGCTCCGCGAGGACCTCGCCCAGGACCGCGAGATCACCGTGTACCGGCCCGACGGCGGCACGTTGGGCCTGCCCGACGGCGCGACCTGTGTGGACGCCGCGTACGCGCAGTACGGCGAGGACGCCCACGCCTGCATCGGCGCCCGCGTCAACGGCCGTCTGGCGACCCTCAGCACGGCCCTGAAGGACGGCGACACCGTCCAGCTCCTCATGGGTCAGGACCCGGCCTCCGAGCCCTCCAGGGAGTGGCTGGAGCACGCGCACACGCCCGCCGCCCGGATCGCCATCCAGCGGTGGATCACCGCGCATCCGGGAGGCGATGACGGAGCGGCCGCGGCGGCGAACGAGGGGGCGCAGAGCGTCCGTTCGGCGCCCCCCGCCTCCGAAGACACCCTGGGCACCCCGAACACCGGGGACGCCCCCGCCACCCCGGTTGTCGACCAGCCCGGCGCGACCGTACGGCTCGCGGGCTGCTGTACGCCCGTACCGCCTGATGAGGTCACCGGATTCTCGGTACGCGGCGGCGTCGTGACCGTCCACCGCGTGGAGTGCAGCGCGGTGGCGCACATGAAGAGCGTGGGGCGCGCGGAAGTCGGAGTGCGCTGGGGCGACACCACCGAGTGCCGCGTCACGCTGGTAGCCGAATCGTTCGGCCGCCCGCATCTCCTCGCCGACCTTACCGAAGCGATCGCCCTGGAGGGCGCGGAAATCGTCTCGGCAACCGTCGAACCCCCGACCCAGCAACGCGTCCGCCACACCTACACACTCCAACTCCCGGACGCGGCCCACCTCCTGACGCTCATGAGGGCGATGCGCAACGTACCGGGCGTCTACGACGTGAGCCGCGCGCAGCATCACAACACGACGGCCTTCTGAGCGGGGCGCGGGCTTTGCCGCCGGCCCGTTGAGATACGCGTCCGTCATGAGCCCCCTGGAGGGGGTTTGCGACACTCGTCCGGCGTGAGGCCCTCCGGAGCACAGATCCCGGAGGCACGCGCCGACGCTGAGCGGCCGGTCCTCAGAGACGTGCGTCGACGTGTAGCAGCCCGCCCCGTTGAGGCGCGCCTGATTCGAGAGTCCGCCCGGCAACCCCGAAAGGTCGCGCCGACCCTGAGCCGTCGGTCCCCCGAGGTGTGCGCCGGCGTGAAACGGTCGGGCCGCTGAGACGCGCTGACTTGAGTCCCCCGGCGCCTTGAAACCACGAGTGGGCCCCCGGCGCTCTGAAGAGACACACGCGGGATGCGCACCCGCGGCACCCGGAAAGCCCGCGCCCGCCCGCACGCCCCGGTGTGTTCAGCATCCTGTAAGCCCCCGGGAGGACCCCGTTCGAGTGGGCCGGGCGCGAGTCGGCGCCGTGGGGCACGCGCGCGCTGGTAGCGGTGGTGCATGCTGCTCACCCCTCGCACCGGCACGACCGGCATCGGCATCCCCCGCACCGGCTCCGGTGATCCGGCTCCCCGGTCGCGCACCAGGAACTCCCGACGGCTGAAGGCGGCGCTGCTCGCCTCCGCCGTGTCCGTCTGCCTCGTCGCCGCGAGCGCCCCGCCCACGCCCCTGGGCGTCGGTGACCGCCTCTTCCCGACGCTGGGCAACCCGGGCTACGACGTGGCGTCGTACGACCTCTCGTTCACGTATCCCGGCAGCAACAGCAAGCCGCTCCAGGCCGTCACCACCATCGACGCGTGGACGACCGAGAGGCTGGACCGGATCAACCTCGACTTCGCGCACGGGACCGTCGACTCGGTCGAGGTCGACGGGCGGCCCGCGACCTTCGCCAGTGCAGGTGAGGATCTGGTCGTCACTCCGGAGAGGCCGATTTCCGAGGGGAGTTGGACCCGGATCACCGTGCGGCACACCAGCGACCCCGTGTCCGCCAAGGGTCAGGACGGCGGCTGGGTGCGCACCAAGGACGGGCTCGCCATGGCCAACCAGGCCGACGCCGCGCACCTGGTGTTCCCGTGCAACGACCATCCCTCCGACAAGGCGATGTTCACCATCAGGGTCACCGCCCCCAACGCCTACACGGCCGTCGCCAACGGACTGCCGGCCGGCGTCGACAAGGTCGGCGGGAACACCACCTGGACGTACCGCACCCAGCACCCCATGGCCACCGAACTCGCCCAGGTGTCCATCGGCCGCTCCGCCGTGCTGCACCGCACCGGACCGCACGACCTGCCGATGCGCGACGTCGTCCCCGCCAAGGACGCCAAGCAGCTCGAACCGTGGCTCAAGAAGACCCCCGACCAGATCGCCTGGATGGAGAGCAAGGTCGGCCGGTACCCCTTCGAGACGTATGGGCTGCTCATGGCCGACGCGTCCACCGGCTTCGAACTGGAGACGCAGACGATCTCTCTCTTCGAGAGAGATCTCTTCACCGAGCCCGCCTACCCCAAGTGGTACGTCGAGTCGATCATGGTCCACGAACTGTCCCACCAGTGGTTCGGCGACAGCGTCAGCCCCCGCACCTGGTCCGACCTGTGGCTCAACGAAGGACACGCCACCTGGTACGAGGAGCTGTACGCCCAGGAGAAGGCGCACAGGCCGATGGAGACACGTATGAAGGCTGCCTACGAGGCCTCCGACCGCTGGCGCGCCGCAGGCGGACCGCCCGCACTCCCCAAGGCGCCCGCGCCCGGCCAGAAGATCGGCATCTTCCGCCCCAACGTCTACGACGGCGCCGCCCTGGCCCTCTACGCCCTGCGCCAGGAGATCGGCAGCCCGGCCTTCGAACGCCTGGAGCGCAGCTGGGTGAGCATCCACCGGGACGGCACGGCCACCACCGCCGACTTCGAGGAACTCGCCTCCGCGATCTCCGGCCGCGACCTGAGCGACTTCTTCCAGGGCTGGCTCTACGGCGAGAAGACCCCGCCGATGCCGGGTCACCCGGACTGGAAGTCGCAGGCACCGGTGAAATGAGGCGGTGACGGGCAATAAATAAGGCAGTGACGTGGCGATCCGCGCCGTGCGACCATCGTCGGGTCGGCGGCGCGGGTCACCGGGGACACACCCGGCAGCCACCGGGAATCTCCGGAGGCGCTCGCACGTTATGACCTTTGCAGGACTCCCATCGACGTAAGGACCCAATGACCTCCTCTTCTTCCCCTTCCCAGGACACTGAGCGCCTCGCGCACGCCTACCCCGAAGGTCTTCGGGCCGATGCCCTGATGGAAGAGGACGTCGCCTGGAGCCACAAGATCGACGGAGAGCGGGACGGCGACCAGTTCGACCGCTCCGAGCGGGCGGCCCTGCGCCGCGTCGCCGGCCTCTCCACCGAGCTTGAGGACGTCACCGAGGTCGAGTACCGACAGCTCCGCCTGGAGCGCGTCGTACTCGTCGGCGTCTGGACCACGGGCACGGTCCAGGACGCGGACAACTCGCTCGCCGAGCTGGCCGCCCTCGCGGAGACCGCGGGCGCGCTCGTCCTCGACGGTGTCGTCCAGCGCCGCGACAAGCCGGACGCGGCCACCTACATCGGTTCGGGCAAGGCCAACGAACTGCGGGACATCGTCCTGGAGACCGGCGCCGACACCGTCATCTGCGACGGTGAGCTCAGCCCGGGCCAGCTGATCCACCTCGAAGACGTCGTCAAGGTCAAGGTCATCGACCGTACGGCCCTGATCCTCGACATCTTCGCCCAGCACGCCAAGTCCCGGGAGGGCAAGGCGCAGGTCGCGCTCGCGCAGATGCAGTACATGCTGCCGAGGCTCCGCGGCTGGGGTCAGTCGCTGTCCCGTCAGATGGGCGGCGGCTCGGGCGGCGGCCTCGCCACCCGTGGTCCCGGTGAGACCAAGATCGAGACGGACCGGCGTCGTATCCGCGAGAAGATGGCGAAGATGCGCCGGGAGATCGCGGACATGAAGACGGGCCGCGACATCAAGCGCCAGGAGCGCCGCCGCCACAAGGTGCCCTCGGTCGCGATCGCCGGTTACACCAACGCCGGAAAGTCGTCCCTGCTCAACCGCCTCACGGGCGCGGGCGTGCTGGTCGAGAACTCGCTGTTCGCGACCCTCGACCCGACCGTGCGCCGGGCCGAGACCCCGGGCGGACGGCTGTACACGCTGGTCGACACCGTCGGATTCGTCCGGCACCTGCCGCACCACCTGGTCGAGGCCTTCCGCTCCACGATGGAGGAGGTCGGCGACGCCGACCTGATCCTGCACGTGGTGGACGGTTCGCACCCGGTCCCGGAGGAGCAGCTGGCCGCTGTACGCGAGGTGATCCGGGATGTCGGCGCCACGAAGGTGCCCGAGATCGTCATCATCAACAAGGCGGACGCGGCCGACCCGCTGACGCTCCAGCGGCTGATGCGGAACGAGAAGCGCTCCATCGCGGTCTCGGCCCGCACCGGCCAGGGCATCGCCGAGCTGCTCGCGCTCATCGACAGCGAACTGCCGCGCCCCTCGGTCGAGATCGAGGCGCTCGTGCCGTACACCCACGGCAAGCTGGTCGCCCGCGCCCACTCCGAGGGTGAGGTCATCTCCGAGGAGCACACGCCGGAGGGCACCCAGCTCAAGGCCCGGGTGCACGAGGAACTGGCGGCGGAACTCGCGCCGTACGTCCCGGCACCGCTGGCCTGACGGGTCGTAGCACTGCAAGTCCGAAGGCCCGCCCCCAACTCTCTTCCCGGGGGCGGGCCTTCGGCGTGCACGCGTGCGTGCGGGTCAGCGGCCGCCGTACGTCCTGCTCATGTTCTGGTAGAGCGACTCGGCGGTGGCGCCGAGTTGGGGGCCCGCGAGCCAGGTGTTGTCGGACGGGCCGATCGAGGTGTTGGAGACCAGCTCCGTCTTGCCGTTCACCACGCGGAACCAGCCGCCGCCGGACGAACCGCCGGTCATGGTGCAGCCGATGCGGTACATCGTCGGCAGGGCCGTGCTGAGCGACAACCGGCCGGGCCGGTCGAGGCACTTGAACATCTTCAGACCGCTGTACGGCGGCGCGGCCGGGTAGCCCCAGGCGCCCATCGAGCCGACCTCGGTCGCGGAGGGCGCCGAGAAGTCGACGTCGAGCGCGGCGCCGACCGTCTCCTCAAGGGACTTGGAACCGGACTGTGGCTTCACATGGAGGATGGCGTAGTCGTACGCGGCACCCGCGCCGCCCGTCTCCGAGCCGCCCTGGATCCACTGGTTCGAGGTCGAGGCCCAGTCTGCCCACCACTGGCCGTAGGGAGCGATCTCGGACGTCGAGGCGTTGCTCAACTGGGAGGCGGACTCGCCGAGGTCGTTGTACGAGGGCACGAACTCGATGTTGCGGTACCAGCCGCCGTCCTTGCCCGCGTGGACGCAATGGCCCGCCGTCCACACGAGGTTGGACTTGCCGGGGTGGTTGACGTCCTTGACGACCGTGCCGGAGCAGACCATCGAGCCCTCGGGGGAGTCGAAGAAGACCTTCCCGACCGGGGCCGCGTTCTGGTGATACGGCGTCTTCTCGGCCGCGGCCTCGACGGGCGCCGGATCCGGGTCGCTGACGCCCTGGTCGGCGGCGGCGTCCTTCGTGGAGACCGACTTGTTGGCCTCCTCGGCGGACTGCATCCGCTCGGGCTTCCACAGCCCCTTGATCACCGGGTTGACGAAGTCCTTGGCCTCACTGAGCCACTTGTCCTTGTCCCAGTTCTTCCAGCCGCCGTCCGCCCACTTGTCGACATCGACGCCGTGCGCCTTGAGCTTGTCGGCGACGGACGCCGGAATCCGGACCTTGTCCTGGCCGGAGGCCTGAGTAGCGGTGGCGGCGGGCTTGTCGTTCGCCGAGTCGTCGCCGTCGCAGGCGGTCGCGGTGAGCGACAGCGCCGCGACGAGACCGACGGCAGCCAAGCCGGTGTGCCGCCCGCGCCGGGACGACGCGGGCGTACGTGTGGAACGCATGGTGCTATAACCCCCGTGAAAACTGCTGACCTTACTACTGCCGATTACTACTGATCGCGCATAACTGACCGTGTACTGCTGGTCGTTCTGCGACACCCCACTATGCCGGGGGAGTTGGGGACGAACGCCGGTGAGGTGGTGAGGTTCCTGTGAGACACCCCGCCGAAGTCTGTCCTTCGACTGTGCCTGCTGCCGCGCCTACTGGCTGGCGAACTTCTTGCTGACCGAGTCGTACACACCCTTGGCCACATCACCCAGCCGCGGACCCGCCAGCCAGCCCGAAGTCACCGGCCCGATCGAGGTGTTGGACACCAGCGACGGCTTGCCGTCGGAGCCCGTCTCGACCCAGCCGCCACCGGACGAACCGCCGGTCATGCTGCATCCGATGCGGTACATCGTCGGGTCCGAGGCGTTGATCGACAGCCGCCCCGGCTTGTCCGTGCACTGGTACAGCGTCGAACCGTCGTACGGCTTCGCCTCGGGGTAGCCGGTCGCCGTGATGCTGGACACCTTCGGCACGGCCGGCGCGCCGAAGTTCACCGGCAGCGCCGAACCGACCGTCTCCTCAAGGGACTTGCCCCCATTGCCCTTCTCGGGCGTCACATGGATCACGGCGTAGTCGTACGACGAACCCTGCCCGCCCGTCTCGCCGCCCTGGTCGATCCACTGCTGAGAGGTCTGCGCCCAGTCGCCCCACCAGACACCGTACGGAGCGACCTGGTCCCGACTCGCGGTCGCCAACTGAGCTGTTTTCATACCCGCGTTGTTGTACGACGGCACGAACGCGATGTTGCGGTACCAACCGCCCTTTTTGCCGGCGTGCACGCAATGGCCCGCCGTCCACACCAGGTTGGACTTGCCCGGGTGCGCCGGGTCCTCCACGACCGTCGCCGAGCAGACCATCGTGCCCTCGGGGGAGTCGAAGAACACCTTGCCCGCCGTAGCCGCGTTGGCGTGGTAGGTCGGCGTCACGGCCTTCGCGTTCACCACCGCGGGCGTCGGGTCGGTCACGCCCTGGTCACCGGAGATGTCGCTGGTGTCGACTCCCGTGTCCGGGTCGTTGGCGTCCCGCATCCGGCCGGAACTCCACAGCCCCTTGATGATCGGGTTGATGTAGTCGTCGGCCTCGCGCAGCCAGTCGTCCGTGTTCCAGTTCTTCCAGGCGCCGTTCTTCCACTTGTCGATGTCGATCCCGTGCTCTTTGAGCTTGTCCCTGATGTCGTCCGGGATCTTGATCTTGCCGTCACCGGTGTCACTGCTGGTGGCTGACGCGGTGGACTTGCCATCGGCCTTCGTGTCACTGGAATCGCATGCGGTCGCGGTGAGTGCGAGCGCCGAGGCGAGGGCAACTGCGGCCAGTACGGGGGAGGTTCCGCGACGCGCGCCCCTCCCACGACGGGCGGTGAAGGACGGCCGTATCGATCGCATGGTCTTGACTCCCCCTGGGTGAACGGATGTTGCGCTTCCGGCGGTGATCTCAGCGAACCCGCAGCCTTCGGAACGGCATCACACACTATGCGCTCGCTGTGGGGGACTTCCCACGGGACGGCAACGGTTCCGTCACGGCAAGGATCTTGGGACAACCCGTAACCCCGTGGGCGGTGCGGGGTTGGTAGCGAGGGGGCCTGCTGTCGATGCGCGGTCCCGTGCGCTTGTGTGGGCGGGCTTGGCGGTGTGTCTGCGGTGGGGCGGGAGGGCGGCCTTGGGGCGTCGGTCGGTGGGCGGGCAGTACGAGGGGCCCCTGGGGCGTGAGTTGGGGTGCGGGCGGTACGAGAGCGCCCTGCGGAAGTGCATCGGTACGTCGGCTGGCCTGTACCGGTACGCCGACCGGTCGCCGCCGGCATGCCGAGGTGACTGCTCCGGAAGGTGGAGCGCCACCGGACGTCAACTCGGCTGATCGGCAGCACCAGTTGCAGAACCACCAAGCTCAACACTAGCCAGAACAACGGGACTTGACCCCACACGTTTCCCACTCCGCAACACCTCCCGAGGAACAGTCTTGAATCCCACGCCCACCTCTGACGGCCGCTCCCACGAGGCGAGCCCTCGACACACGCAGACCCTGGCGTCGGCGTCCGCGTCGGCGTCCGCGTCGGCCGAGTCCGTGCCTCGGCAGCAGCCCCGGAGCCCAGAAGTAGGTGAGCCGCGCGGTGCAACAATCACCGACCTCCTGGAACACCCCGACCCCCACACCGCCGCCCAGGCCGCAGCCGTTGAGAACCTCCTGCGCTGCTGGGTACGCGAAACGAACCTCCCCGCCCCCACCAACGGCACCCTCCACATCCCCCTCCCCGCCAGCGGCACGGCCCTGCTCGCCCAGGTCCACTACTGGTCCCCGACCGGCTGGCACCGCTTCGGCCTCCCGTACCTGTCCGACGTTCCCTACGGCGCACCACCGGTCGACGCGGTGACGGTCGCGGCGTTGCTCGCCAGGGAGGCGGGGTGGGCCGGCCGTGCTGCCGGGGTTGCTGACGTATCGGCAGTTCCCGGCGTCCCGTTAGTCGTTGACGAGCAGGTGGCAGAGGCACCGGCACCGGCACCAGAATCCGCAACGGCAGCCGAAACCGTGACGGACCTGGTGGCCCGCGTAGCCGACTCCGTCCGCCGTACCGTCACCTTCATCACCGACCGCCGGGCACACCCGGCCGACGGCCCCGACCTCTTCCTCTCCGCCGAACAGGCACTCCTGCTCGGCCACCCGTTGCACCCGACCCCGAAGAGCCGCGAGGGCCTCTCCGAGACCGAAGCCCGTCTGTACTCACCGGAGTTGCGCGGCTCCTTCCCGTTGCACTGGCTGGCTGTCGCCCCTTCCGTGCTCGCGACCGACTCGGCCTGGACCGAACGCGGCCGGCCTGTCCCCGCCGCTCACCTCACAGCCCGACTCGCCGGCCCCGAAGTGCCGTTGCCCGAGGGCCATGCCGCTCTTCCCCTCCACCCGTGGCAGTGGCGGGAGATCCAACACCGAGCCGATATCGCGGCCTTGCTCGACGCCGGCCTGATCCAGGACCTCGGCACCCATGGCGCCCCGTGGCACCCCACCTCCTCCGTACGAACCGTCCACCAATCCGGCGCCCCCGCCATGCTCAAGCTGTCCCTGGGCCTCCGCATCACCAACTCCCGCCGAGAGAACCTCCGCAAGGAGCTCCACCGAGGCGTCGAGGTACACCGCCTGCTGCGCACCGGCTTGTCTCAGCAGTGGCATGCCACCCACCCGGGCTTCGACATCGTTCGCGATCCAGCTTGGCTGGCCGTCGACGCGTTGGACGAGTGCGGCGCCGACCGTGCCAGCGGTGGGGAGCGTGATGCCCGGGTGCCCTTGGCCGGAATCGACGTGGTGATCCGCCACAACCCGTTCAGCGCGTCCGACGATGTGTCCTGCATCGCCGGGCTCGTCTCACTCCGGCCGTACGCGGGGTGGAGCGCCAGTGTTGGCGGACCGGCGGCAACCTCGTACACGAGCCACTTCAGCCACACCAATCTCTCCGCGTCCGGCGCACCGCTGTTGCGGTCCCGCCTGGCCGAGATCGTCACGGGCCTCGCCGTGCGAACCGGCCGGTCGCGAGGAGCAGCTGCCGCCGAGTGGTTCCTGCGCTACCTGGAGCAGGTCGTCCGTCCCGTGCTGTGGCTGGACAGCGAGGCGGGGATCGCCCTGGAGGCGCACCAGCAGAACACCCTGCTTCTGCTGGACGGTGAAGGTTGGCCCGTGGGCGGGCGTTACCGCGACAATCAGGGCTACTACTTCCGCGCATCCCGGCGCGCGGAACTCGACGCCCGGCTGCCCGGCATCGGCGAACACAGCGACACGTTCGTCTCCGACGAGGTCACCGACGAACGCTTCGCGTACTACCTCGCGATCAACAACGTGCTCGGTCTCATCGGAGCGTTCGGCTCGCAACGCCTCGCCGACGAGCGGCTGTTGCTCTCCGCCTTCCGCCGCTTTCTCGGCGACGTGGCCTCCGGTCCCGCCCGACTGCGCACCTCCCTGCCGGCCCGCCTCCTCGACTCACCCGTCCTGCGCTGCAAGGCCAACCTGCTGACCCGGCTGCACGGCCTCGACGAACTCATCGGCCCGGTCGACACCCAGTCCGTCTACGTCACCATCGCGAACCCCCTTCGTTTCTGATCGTCACCGTCACCACCGCCGGGTTCGAATGCCACCAGCTTCTTCCGACTTCGACCGCCGCCGACCCCCTTCAACCCCGACCACCACCAATCAGCCCCCGACTACCGCCAACTCCCTTCGCCCCTGAGGAACATGACCCACCCCATCTCCTGAGAGGAGTGCCACCGTGCCTCCCACTGACGCGAGCACCGACACCGCGACTGCCACCCGCTCAGACCTAGGCACCAGCGCGAGTGCGGGCCAGAGCCCAGGTACGGACGGCGAGGACACCCTCGACCTCCGCCTGCCCGAAGAGTTCATCGCGCTCTGTGCCGCGGCGGACGCAGCCGACGCGGTAGACCATGGCGCTGTAGCTCACCGTGCGGCGTCCCACGACGAGGTAGACCACCACGCATCGGTTCCCCGTGCTGCTGGTCCCGACGAGGCCGACACCATCGGGCTACGGAACCCGCCGGAGGGCACGGCGGCCACGGCCCAGCCCAACTCCGCCGTCCAGCCCAACGCTGTCGTCCCGCCCGACGTAGACGCCCCACCTACCTCCGACTTCTCGCCCAACTCCCACATCCCGCCCGGCGACAACCTCCTTGACCGCGTAGCCGACTGGGGCCCGACCAACACCCCCGCAGGCACCTTCCACCTCCTCCCCGTTCACATCGAACGCGACCTTCCGCTGATCAACCGCTGGATGAACGACCCCGCTGTCGCAGAATTCTGGGAACTGGCCGGCCCTCAGACGTTGACCGAGGACCACCTGCGCGCCCAACTCACCGGTGACGGACACAGCGTTCCCTGCCTCGGCGTGCTGGACGGCACCCCGATGAGCTACTGGGAGATCTACCGCGCGGACCTAGACGCACTGGCCCGCCACTACCCCGCCCGGCCGCACGACACCGGCATCCACCTCCTCATCGGTAACCTCGCCGACCGAGGACGAGGACTGGGCGTCACCCTCCTCCGGGCCGTCGCCGATCTCGTACTCGACAAGCGGTCCGCCTGCGCTCGCATCGTCGCGGAACCCGACATTCGCAACACCCCTTCCGTAGCCGCTTTTCTGGGCGCCGGTTTCCGGTTCTCCGCCGAGGTCGACCTGCCCGCCAAGCGGGCCGCCCTCATGGTCCGAGACCGTTCCTTGCGCGATCTGCTGTAGCGCCATGTGGCAGCGCCATCACTTTTGGTACACCGCTCGGGCCGGTCGGGTTCCCACTCCCTCGCATCGGATTCCGACATCCGCGCCTCGGCCGCCCGACTCCGCCGCCCAAACTCACCGCCCAAGCCCACCCCGAGCCGACCGGATCCTCGAAACAATCCGAACCGACGCTGCCGAACCACTCCACCAATCCCAGCCCCCGAACCAATCCGACCCCACCCGCAACAACCCGAGTCCGCCTCGAACAACCCGAGCCCGCCTCGAACCAAACCAGCCCCAACCAGCACCCCGTCCGCGCCCAAAACCAACCCGATTCCCACCCGATTTCCACCCGAACAAAACCGACCCCCACCCAAAAGCCCCCGGTCGAGATCCGCCCCCTCCCCTCGCCTTGATCGCCCGGCTGTCAGTCCCGCCCCGTAGGCTGGTCGCGCTATGACGAAGCCCTCACTCCCCGAACTCCTGCATGCTGCCGTCACTGCCGTCGGCGGTTCGGAGCGCCCCGGCCAGGTGACCATGGCCGAAGCCGTCGCGGAGGCGATCGACGACGGCTCCCATCTGCTGGTTCAGGCCGGCACCGGCACCGGAAAGTCGCTCGGCTACCTCGTGCCCGCGCTCGCGCACGGGGAGCGTGTGGTCGTGGCGACCGCCACCCTCGCGCTCCAGCGTCAGCTCGTGGAGCGCGACCTGCCGCGCACGGTCGACGCACTGCATCCGCTGCTGCGCCGCCGCCCCCAGTACGCCATGCTCAAGGGCAGGTCGAACTACCTGTGCCTGCACCGGCTCCACGAGGGCATGCCGCAGGACGAGGAGGAGGGCCTCTTCGACCAGTTCGAGGCGGCCGCCCCCACCAGCAAGCTGGGCCAGGACCTGCTGCGGCTGCGCGACTGGACGGACGAGACCGAGACCGGCGATCGTGACGACCTCACTCCCGGAGTCTCCGACCGCGCGTGGGCGCAGATCTCGGTGTCCTCCCGCGAGTGCCTGGGCGCCCAGAAGTGCGCTTACGGGGCGGAGTGTTTCGCGGAGGCGGCCCGCGAGCGCGCCAAGCTCGCCGACGTCGTCGTCACGAACCACGCACTGCTCGCGATCGACGCCATCGAAGGCGCCCCCGTCCTCCCGCAGCACGAGGTGCTGATCGTCGACGAGGCCCATGAACTGGTCTCCCGGGTCACCGGAGTTGCCACCGGTGAGCTCACCCCGGGACAGGTCAACCGCGCGGTGCGCCGCGCCGCGAAGCTGGTCAACGAGAAGGCCGCCGACCAGCTCCAGACCGCCGCTGAGGGCTTCGAGCGGCTGATGGAGCTTGCCCTGCCGGGTCGCCTGGAGGAGATCCCGGAGGACCTCGGTTACGCCCTCATGGCGCTGCGCGACGCCTGCCGCACGGTGATCTCCGGGATCGGCGCCACCCGCGACAAGTCCGTGCAGGACGAGGACGCGGTCCGCAAGCAGGCGCTGGCCTCCGTAGAGGCCGTACACGACGTGTCGGAGCGCATCACCAACGGCTCCGAATGGGACGTCGTCTGGTACGAACGCCACGACCGCTTCGGCGCCTCCCTGCGCGTCGCCCCCATGTCCGTGTCGGGCCTGCTCAGGGAGAAGCTCTTCACGGACCGCTCGGTGACCCTGACCTCCGCGACACTGAAGCTCGGCGGCGACTTCAACGGCGTAGGTGCCTCCCTGGGCCTCGCCCCCGAAGGCACCGCCGGCGACGACCTGCCGCAGTGGAAGGGTGTCGACGTGGGCTCGCCCTTCGACTACCCGAAGCAGGGCATCCTGTACGTCGCCAAGCACCTCGCGCGCCCCGCGCGGGACGGCGATCGTGCCGACATGCTGGACGAGTTGACAGAGTTGATCCAGGCGGCCGGCGGTCGCACCCTCGGCCTCTTCTCTTCGATGCGGGGCGCCCAGCTCGCCGCAGAGGAACTGCGCTCCCGCATCCCCGAGTACCCGATCCTGCTCCAGGGCGAGGAGACGCTCGGCGAGCTGATCAAGAACTTCGCGGCCGACCCGAAGACCTGTCTCTTCGGCACGCTGTCGCTCTGGCAGGGCGTCGACGTGCCCGGAGCCAGTTGCCAGCTCGTCGTCATGGACAAGATCCCGTTCCCGCGCCCGGACGACCCGCTGATGAGCGCCCGCCAGAAAGCGGTCGAGGACGCCGGGGGCAACGGCTTCATGGCGGTGGCCGCCACACACGCGGCGCTCCTCATGGCCCAGGGAGCCGGCCGCCTCGTCCGCGCGTCAGGGGACCGAGGCGTGGTCGCCATCCTCGACCAGCGGCTCGCGACCGCCCGCTACGGCAGCTATCTCAAGGCGTCACTGCCCGACTTCTGGTACACCACCGACCGCAACCAGGCCCGGAGGTCGCTGGCCGCGATCGACGCGAAGGCGAAGCAGGAGGAAGCCGAAGCGGAGTGATCCGGGGCGGTGTTGGCCCGGTACGCCGGGTCAACACAGTTTGACGACCGGCATCGGATCGACGACCGGCCGCCACCGGGGCCCGGACAGCACAGGACCCCGGAACCGGCGCAGGGGTCCCGGGGTCCGGTCAGGGGGCCGGGCCGATGAGGCCCGCCCACCGCGGCCGTCACACGCGCCGCAGTACTGCCACCACCTTGCCGAGGATCGTCGCGTCGTCGCCCGGGATCGGCTCGTAGGCCGAGTTGTGCGGGAGGAGCCAGACGTGGCCGTCCTCGCGCTTGAAGCGCTTGACGGTCGCCTCGCCCTCCAGCATGGCGGCCACGATGTCACCGTTCTCGGCGACCGGCTGGCGGCGCACGGTGACCCAGTCGCCGTCGCAGATCGCGGCCTCGATCATCGAGTCACCGACGACCTTGAGGACGAACAGCTCACCGTCACCGACCAGTTGGCGGGGGAGGGGGAAGACGTCCTCGACCGACTCCTCGGCGAGGATCGGGCCACCGGCGGCGATCCGGCCCACCAGCGGTACGTACGACGCGGCGGGCTTGCCCGCGGTGTCCGTGGGCTGCACCGACGAGGACTGGTCGCTGCCGCGAACCTCGTACGCGCGCGGGCGGTGCGGGTCGCGGCGCAGGAAGCCCTTGCGCTCCAGTGCCATCAGCTGGTGTGCGACCGAGGATGTGCTGGACAGGCCCACGGCCTGGCCGATCTCGCGCATCGACGGCGGGTAGCCCCGTCGCTGCACCGAGTCCCTGATGACCTCGATCACCCGGCGCTGCCGGTCCGTGAGCCCCGAGCTGTCCGCCCGGATACCGGGAGGTCGGCCCGGCAGGGAGCGCTTTTGTCCCTCGGGATTCGCGGCTTCGTTCATTGCATGCACCGGCTCGAGTCGGCCCTGGGAGCGATCCTGGGCAGTGATGGTGGCACTGTCTGCGGTGGTGGTCACGTCGGCCCCTCTCGATGGTCTCCCTGCTGGACAACGGTAGTTGCTTTCGAAAGGTTGCGCCAAACACACGTTCGAGTGAAAAAGTACAGATAGCCTGTTGCGATCACGCGTCTGGGTGTATGGCCAACGCGGCACCTGGCGGACAAGAGAGCCCATTGTTGTACTTTTCGCCGCCGTGGTGGTGGCCTCGCGGGTTGTCGCCTCAGTCTGCCACCCGGTGTCCCGGCAGTCGGGGGCCGGTCCCGTTCTGTGCGGGAGCCCCACGTCTCCTCCGTGCCGCGCTCACGGTATCTCCGTAAGTGGCCTGGCGGTACGGCTGTGTGCCCGCGTGTTCCGGGTGACGGGATGGTCGTATGGCACATGCCGATACGGTGCGACACGCGCGTACGGCGTGTTTGTGTGAGCCAATCACCACATCTAGTGGTTGGATTGCGGCAGCAGCCCAGAAGTTGTGGTCCCCCGGGTCTCCAGAGCCTCGGTCATCGCCTATGCTTGGGGCTGCTTCGAGAGGCCCAAGGGGTCTCACGAGGCTATTGAGTCTGCTGCGAGGGAGGGTTGGAGACCATGCACTGCCCCTTCTGCAGGCACCCCGACAGCCGTGTCGTCGACAGCCGTACGACCGACGACGGCACGTCGATCCGCCGGCGCCGCCAGTGCCCTGACTGCTCCCGTCGTTTCACGACCGTGGAGACGTGCTCGCTCATGGTGGTCAAGCGGTCCGGAGTCACCGAGCCGTTCAGCCGTACCAAGGTCATCAACGGTGTGCGCAAGGCATGCCAGGGACGGCCTGTCACCGAGGACGCACTCGCCCAGCTCGGCCAGCGGGTCGAAGAAGCGGTGCGGGCCACCGGAAGCGCCGAACTGACCACCCATGACGTCGGGCTGGCCATACTCGGCCCGTTGCAGGAACTCGACCTCGTCGCCTATCTGCGATTCGCCTCCGTCTACAGGGCGTTCAACTCCCTTGAGGACTTCGAGGCCGCGATCGTGGAGCTGCGCGAAGTGACCCCAGGCCCCGCCGCGGACGACGAAGACGCGGTATCGGGGAGCCAGGAAGACGACGGCGGGACCGGAGGGACTGTTCAGGTCCCCGTGCCCGCCCACTCCGCCGACTGACCGACGGGCCGGAACCGGGCGGAGACCCCGGGTCCGGCCGGGCGGCGGCGAACCAGGACTTGTTGCGGGGCCATGAGCTGTGGGCGCCCGCGGCATCAGACAAACACTCTGCCACGGGAACATCGTGGCATTTTCAGGCGTTTTCGCCTGTAGAGGGAGGCGGCATGACAGAGACGGCGAGCGGTCCGGCACGAGGTTCCCGCGCGAAGGGCACCAAGACCACCAAGGGACTGCGCATCGAGCGTATTCACACCACCCCCGGCGTGCATCCGTACGACGAGGTGGAGTGGGAGCGTCGTGACGTCGTCATGACCAACTGGCGCGACGGCTCGGTCAATTTCGAGCAGCGTGGCGTCGAGTTCCCCGCCGAGTGGGCGGTGAACGCGGTCAACATCGTCACCAGCAAGTACTTCCGCGGTGCCGTGGGCACCCCGCAGCGCGAGGTGAGCCTCAAGCAGCTCATCGACCGCATCGTGAAGACGTATCGGAAGGCCGGCGAGGACCACAAGTACTTCGCCTCGCCCGCCGACGCCGAGATCTTCGAGCACGAGCTGGCGTACGCCCTCCTGCACCAGGTCTTCAGCTTCAACAGCCCCGTCTGGTTCAACGTCGGGACCCCGCAGCCCCAGCAGGTCTCGGCCTGCTTCATCCTGGCCGTCGACGACTCCATGGAGTCGATCCTCGACTGGTACAAGGAAGAGGGCATGATCTTCAAGGGCGGTTCCGGCGCCGGCCTGAACCTGTCCCGCATCCGCTCCTCCAAGGAACTGCTCTCCTCCGGGGGCAACGCCTCGGGTCCGGTCTCCTTCATGCGCGGCGCCGACGCCTCCGCGGGAACCATCAAGTCCGGTGGCGCCACCCGCCGCGCGGCCAAGATGGTCATCCTGGACGTCGACCACCCCGACATCGAGGACTTCATCCAGACCAAGGTCAAGGAAGAAGAGAAGATCCGCGCGCTGCGTGACGCGGGCTTCGACATGGACCTGGGCGGCGACGACATCACGTCGGTCCAGTACCAGAACGCCAACAACTCGGTCCGCGTGAACAACACGTTCATGCAGGCCGTCGAGAACGGCGACAAGTTCGGCCTGACGTCCCGCATGACCGGCGAGGTCATCGAGGAGGTCGACGCCAAGCAGCTCTTCCGCAAGATGGCAGAGGCCGCCTGGGCCTGCGCCGACCCGGGCATCCAGTACGACGACACCATCAACCAGTGGCACACCTGCCCGGAGTCCGGCCGTATCAACGGCTCGAACCCGTGCAGCGAGTACATGCACCTGGACAACACGTCCTGCAACCTCGCCTCGCTGAACCTGATGAAGTTCCTGAAGGACGACGGCAAGGGCCTCCAGTCCTTCGAGGTCGAGCGCTTCGCCAAGGTCGTCGAGCTGGTCATCACCGCGATGGACATCTCCATCTGCTTCGCGGACTTCCCGACGCAGAAGATCGGCGAGAACACGCGCGCGTTCCGCCAGCTCGGCATCGGCTACGCCAACCTCGGCGCCCTGCTGATGGCGACCGGCCACGCGTACGACTCCGACGGCGGCCGTGCCCTCGCCGGTGCCATCACCTCCCTGATGACCGGCACGTCGTACAAGCGCTCCGCCGAACTCGCCGCGGTCGTCGGCCCGTACGACGGCTACGCCCGCAACGAGCAGCCGCACCTGCGCGTCATGAAGCAGCACGCCGACGCCAACGCCGTGGCCCCGCGCGCGGACGACCTGGACACGCCCATCTGGGCCGCGGCCACGGAGTCCTGGCAGGACGTGCTGCACCTCGGTGAGAAGAACGGTTTCCGTAACTCGCAGGCGTCCGTCATCGCCCCGACCGGCACCATCGGTCTCGCGATGTCCTGCGACACCACGGGACTTGAGCCCGACCTCGCCCTGGTCAAGTTCAAGAAGCTGGTCGGCGGCGGCTCGATGCAGATCGTCAACGGCACGGTCCCGCAGGCCCTGCGCCGCCTGGGCTACCAGGAGGAGCAGATCGAGGCGGTCGTCGCCCACATCGCCGAGAACGGCAATGTGATCGACGCCCCGGGCCTCAAGACCGAGCACTACTCGGTGTTCGACTGCGCCATGGGCGAGCGTTCCATCTCCGCGATGGGCCACGTCCGCATGATGGCCGCCATCCAGCCCTGGATCTCCGGAGCGCTCTCCAAGACGGTCAACCTGCCGGAGACGGCGACCGTCGAGGACGTCGAAGAGGTCTACTTCGAGGCGTGGAAGATGGGCGTCAAGGCGCTCGCGATCTACCGCGACAACTGCAAGGTCGGCCAGCCCCTCTCCGCCAAGACCAAGGAGAAGGAGAAGGTCGAGGTCACCGCCAAGGCCGAGGAGACCATCCGTACCGCGGTCGAGAAGGTCGTCGAGTACCGCCCCGTCCGCAAGCGTCTCCCCAAGGGCCGCCCGGGCATCACGACCTCCTTCACGGTCGGCGGCGCCGAGGGCTACATGACCGCCAACTCCTACCCGGACGACGGTCTCGGCGAGGTCTTCCTGAAGATGTCGAAGCAGGGCTCGACCCTCGCGGGCATGATGGACGCCTTCTCGATCGCCGTCTCCGTAGGCCTGCAGTACGGCGTGCCCCTGGAGACGTACGTCTCCAAGTTCACGAACATGCGCTTCGAGCCGGCCGGCATGACGGACGACCCGGACGTGCGGATGGCGCAGTCGATCGTCGACTACATCTTCCGTCGCCTGGCGCTCGACTTCCTGCCCTTCGAGACGCGCTCCGCGCTCGGCATCCACTCCGCCGAGGAGCGCCAGCGCCACCTGGACACCGGTTCGTACGAGCCGACCGAGGACGAGGTCGACGTAGAAGGTCTGGCTCAGTCGGCGCCGCGCGCCCAGGAGTTGAAGGCAGTGGCCGCTCCGAAGGCCGTGGTCGAGGCGGCCAAGCCCGCCCCGCAGCAGGCGCACACCAGCGCCGAGCTGGTGGAGATGCAGCTGGGCATCCAGGCCGACGCCCCGCTCTGCTTCTCCTGCGGTACGAAGATGCAGCGGGCCGGTTCCTGCTACATCTGCGAGGGGTGCGGCTCGACCAGCGGCTGCAGTTGATCAACCGCACCTGCTTGAAGTGAACTAGCTGTTCAGGGCGGTGAAGCCGGTATCCGGGCTTCACCGCCCTCAGCGTGTCCGGGCCCGGGGCGAATCCGGTTTCCCAGCGGAACGATCAGCGGTTAATCTCCCTCGACGTGCATGACGCGCATAGCGTGCGCACAGGGGAGGGTGGGGGCATGGTCGACAATTCCGTCGAGCCCGAAAAAGGTATGAGGGCGGGGGCCCAGGCAGTCGCGGCGGTGGTGGTGGTCGGGGGTGTCGTAGGCGGCATGTGGGGACTCGGGGGAGTCCTGCCGAAGACGTCGCAGCAGGACAGTAAACCGGCGACCTGTACGGCGAGCGCGGACAAGTCCCTGCCGGCGAAGTACGTCTCGCCGGCGCAGCTCTGCACGGCTCTGAACCGCGCGGACCTTCCGGTGCTCCTGGGGACCCCGGACGAGCACGCGGAGACCGCCGGGGGCAGCGCGGGCTGGATGACGCTCGCCGGTGGCACCAAGATCGCCAGCCCCGAGGCCGACGTGGACCTGACGACCTATTCCGTACGGCTGTCGGCGTCCTACGACGACGTTCCCGTCGCCGAGGCGGCCCGCTACGTGGACTCGACCTCAGAGGTGAAGATGGTCCTGGGGCACCCGGCCGTCCTCTACTCGGACCGGACCATCGCCATCAGCTTCAACCTCGGCGGAGGGAAGGCCAGTACGGGCCCCGGGGGCATCGCCCGCAGCCTGCTGGTGTCCACGAGCGCGAAGGACGGCGGCGACTCCTTCGAGATATCCATCTGGCGTCAGGACGACGTGCCGCCGGACGACGAGGCGCTGTTCCGCATCGCCGAGGAGGTGCTGCCGACGGTCCCGGGCTGGACCGCCGGCTGACGGCGCCGTCCGCGACGGGCTCAGGGCTGCTGCGCCCTGCCCATCGTCCTGGTGAAGGTCGCGGGGTCGTCCTCGAAGCCCCGGATGCCGGGATGGAAGTCCCAGCTTCCGGACTCGTCCCGGACGAACTCCCCGACCGTCGCCGCCGTAGCACCGAGGACGTCACCGAAGTCGTCCTCGGTGAGGACGGTGTACCCCTCGCGGATGCGCAGCTTCGGGTTGAGGACGTTGACGAACGTGCGGTGGGCGACCCGCTGTTGGATGACGACACCGACCACCACGCGCGCGTACCGCTCGGAGAGCCGGTCGAGCTCCAGGGTCATGACCTCGTCCCAGCCGAAGCCCTTGCCGTCCTTGCTGTCCCGGTTGAGATAGATGGTGCCGTCGGGCGAGCGGCTGTCGAAGTGCACCGCGTACGCGGGAGCGCCGTACAGGTCGCCCGCCACATACGTGGTGGCGACGATGTCCAGATCGACGGGCGGCTGCCCGGTGGGACTCGGATCCCACTGGAGCCCGACTTCGGCCTTGCGGATCCCCTTGTTGAGGCCGTTCACCACAGTTCCCCTTCCCCGTTCGCCTCGATCGCGCGCCCCAACTACTGGGCGATCAGCCTTCGTTGTCCATCGTGCCACGTGCGCGGGGGCGCATGCGCCGACGATCTCAGCCGGAGCGTGACCGGCGCCACGCTCCAGGGCCTTACGATGGCGCGGTGCTGGTCAAGTGGATTCGCTGCACCGTGGTGGACCGCCGCGGCTTCGAGCGCGGGCAGCGAAAGTGGGCGGGGCTTCTGGGGGAGCCGGGATTTCGGGGACAGGGGGGAGGCTGGAGCAGAGCGCGGCCAGGGGTGGCACACATTTTCGCGTTCTGGGAAAGCCGTGCCTTCTACGACTCCTTCATGGCCCGATCCCACGACCGGCTGGCGTCGGCCCAGGTGGGCACCTTCAAGGACGCGCAGGTCAAGCTGTTCGACCACCGCTTCGACGTGAAGACCGGCTTCGAACCGCGCTTCACCGACGCGGACCTGGTGCGGGTGGCCCTGTGCCGCGTCCACGAGGAGCGCGCCGAGCACTTCACGCTGATGCAGGAGAAGGTCTGGAACCCGGCGATGGCCGGTTCCCCCGGCATGCTCCGCGGGTTGTTCGGCGAGGCCCCGGGACACGAGTTCATGGTGCTGTCGATGTGGCACTCGGCCGCCGAGCACGGCAAGTACCGCACCGAGCGGATTGAGCGGCTCGCCCTGCGGGCCCAGATCGAGGCCGACATCGACTCCCTCACGGGAGACATCGTCCAACTGGAACCGTCCTGGACGGTTTGAAATCCGAACTGACCTCACCGGCGTCTCGATGTGTGAATCGCGCGCCCCTATGTGGCCGATCGGGCACAATTCGTGTGACCTACGCCGTATGGAGCCCGTACGAGTGCTCGATATGCCGTCTCTCGATCTAGGGTTTTGGCATGGCACGACCACGGCGCATCGTCCTTGTCCGGCACGGCGAGTCAACGGGCAATGTTGATGACACCGTCTACGAGCGTGAACCCGACCATTCCCTGGCGCTGACCGACCAGGGTTGGCGACAGGCTGAGGAGACCGGAAAGCGGTTGCGGGAGGTGTTCGGCCGCGAGCGCCTCAGCGTGTACGTGTCCCCGTACCGCCGTACGCACGAGACCTTCCGCGCCTTCCACCTGGACCCCGACCTCGTCCGCGTACGCGAGGAACCCCGGCTGCGCGAACAGGACTGGGGGAACTGGCAGGACCGCGACGACGTACGCCTCCAGAAGGCTTACCGGGACGCGTACGGGCACTTCTTCTACCGCTTCGCCCAGGGCGAGTCCGGCGCCGACGTCTACGACCGGGTGGGCGGCTTCCTGGAGAGCCTGTACCGCAGTTTCGAGGCCCCCGACCACCCGCCGAACGTGCTCCTCGTGACCCACGGCCTGGCGATGCGGCTCTTCTGTATGCGCTGGTTCCACTGGACGGTCGCGGAGTTCGAGTCGCTGTCGAATCCGGGGAACGCCGAGATGCGGATGCTCGTTCTGGGAGACGACGGCCGGTACGCGCTCGACCGGCCGTTCGACAGCTGGCGAGACCCGGAGCCCTACGGGATCACCGGATAGGGTGGCCGACCGATGATCGCTGACTCCTCTTCCGGCACTCCCGGCCCTTCTGTTTCTCCTGCCTCTCCCGACTCGCCCGACGCGCGCCTGGACCGCGCCCTGGCCAGCCTGCGTGGACTCGCCGTGGGCGACGCGCTGGGCTCGCAGTTCTTCGTCCCCGCCAACCACCCGCTGCTCAAACGCCGCGAACTGCCCCCGACTCCCTGGCAGTGGACGGACGACACGGAGATGGCGTGCTCCGTGGTCGCCGTCCTGGCCACTAACCGCCGCATCGACCAGGACGCCCTGGCGCACTCCTTCGCCGAACGCCACGACTTCGACCGCGGCTACGGCCCCGCGGTCAACCGGCTGCTGCGCCTCGTCCGTGAAGGCGGCGACTGGCGCGAACTGTCCGCCGCGCTCTTCAACGGACAGGGGTCGTGGGGCAACGGGGCAGCGATGCGGATCGCACCCCTGGGCGCCTGGTACGCGGACGACCCCGAGCAGGCCACCCACCAGGCGGAGATCTCCGCCTACCCCACGCACCAGCACCGTGAGGCCGTGGTGGGTGCCATGGCCGTCGCCGCGGCCGCCGCGCTGGCCGCGGCCCCCGGCGGCCCGCCCAGTGCCGAGGCACTCCTCGACGGCGTCATCGCACTCGTACCGAAGAGCGCCGTCGGCGCGGGCCTGCGGCGCGCCCGGGACATGCTCGACTACGCCGATCCCGGCACCGTCGCGGCCGTACTGGGCTGTGGGCGCCGTACGTCCGCCCACGACACGGTCCCCTTCGCGCTCTGGTCGGCCGCGCGCGGTCTCGGCGACTACGAGGCGGCGTTCTGGGCCACCTCTCAGGTCGGCGGGGACGTGGACACCACCTGCGCCATCGTGGGCGGTGTGATCGCCGGAGGGAAGGCGGGGGCGCCGCCCGCCGAGTGGTTGGAGCGGACGGAGACGCTGCCGGGCTGGGTTCCGAAGTCCGTCTGACGTCCACACCTCGCCACCCGGGCAGCGCTGCCCCCAACCGATCCAAACTCTCCGTGCCTGTTGGGAACTCTCCGTGACCGCCCGTCCGTTGTCGTGGCAGTCACTGTGCGACACATGAGTTCGCACAGGCAGGACACGACAGCCGGGGGGTGTGGTCATGAGGTTCTCACTGGTACCCGTGGGCCGGGCCCTGACCTGGCCCGGCCGGCGGTCACGCGACTCCCGCACCCGCCGTGCCCGCGAGGGCGTCGAGGTCGCTCTTGCGGACCCGGATCACCAACCAGGCGGTGACCAGGGCGAGTACGGCCATCGCGGCGGCAGGGATGAAGGCCGTCGCGATGCCGTGCGCGAGCACCTCGTGTCCCCAAGGCGCGGGCAGTTGGTGCGACTTGGAGAACGCCGCCTTCTGTCCCGCCGATCCGTCGGCCAGGAACTTCGGCAGCTGCTTCTTCGCCTCGTCCTTGCTGGCCGAGCCGAACACCGTGGTCAGGATGGACAGACCGAGCGAACCGCCCACCTGCTGCATGGCGTTGAGCAGCGCGGAGGCCGCGCCCGCCTCGTGCTGGGCGACACCGGAGACGGCGGTCACCGTCAGCGTCACGAAGTTCAGGCCCATCCCGAAGCCGAACACGAGCATCGGACCGAGCACTCCGCCGACGTACGAACTGTCCGAGCTGATGAGGGTCTGCCAGGCCAGCCCGATCACCGCGAGCGCGGAGCCCATGAGCATGAAGGGCCGTGGCCCGAGCACCGGCAGGAACCGCTGGGACAGCCCCGCGCCGGTCGCGATCACGACCGTCACCGGCAGGAAGGCGAGACCCGCCTGGATCGGGGTGTACCCCAGCACGTTCTGCACGAAGAGCACGATGTAGAAGAACATGCCGAACATCGCGGCGGCCAGGCTCAGCATGATCACGTAGGTGCCCGAGCGATTGCGGTCGGCGAACATCCTGAGCGGGGTGATCGGCTCCTTGGCCCGGGACTCCGTGATCACGAAGGCCAGCAGCAGGACGATCGCCGCGGCGAAGGAGCCGATGGTCAGGCCGTCACGCCACCCCTTGTCCGCCGCGCGGATGAAGCCGTAGACGAGGGACGCCATGCCCGCCGTCGAGGTCAGTGCGCCCGCGATGTCGAAGCGGCCGGTGTGCCGTTCGGACTCGTTGATGTACAGCGGTGTGAGGACGGCGATCAGTACGCCGATCGGCAGGTTGACGAAGAACACCCAGCGCCAGTCGAGCCACTCGGTGAGCATGCCGCCCGCGAGCAGACCGATCGCGCCGCCGCCCGCCGAGACCGCGGCGAAGACTCCGAACGCCCTGTTCCGCTCCGGCCCTTCGGGGAACGTGGTGGTGATGAGCGCCAGCGAGGTGGGCGACGCGATCGCGCCACCCATGCCCTGCAGGACGCGCGCGGCCAGCAACTGCCAGGGTTCCTGGGCGAGTCCGCCGAGCAGCGAGGCGAAGGTGAAGAGCAGGATGCCGGTGGTGAACACCCGACGCCGGCCGAGGATGTCGCCGGCCCGACCGCCGAGAAGCAGCAGGCCGCCGAAGGTGAGCGTGTAGGCGCTGACGACCCAGGTGAGGTCGGTGGTGCTGAAACTGAGTGCGGCTTGAATGTGCGGGAGGGCGATGTTCACAATCGTCGCGTCGAGTACCACCATGAGTTGGCAGGCCGCGATGACCGCGAGCGCGATGCCGGGATGCCCCTCCCGGCGGGCCGCTCCTGGCTTGGGGTGCTGAATCAACTGAGAGGTTGTCACTATGGGTCCCCCACAAGTGTGTTAGTGAACGCTCGCGTTCACTGTCGCGTCAACGGTAGTGAGTCCGCAACAGAGAACGCAAGCGTTCACTTAACTCGCCTTCGTGCGGCATCTCCCCGTCGCTGCCGCGTGACGCATCCCCGATCCCCATCCCCGATCCCCGGAATTCCCCATTCCACTGCTCGCTGGAGACACTCAGATGGTTACTTCGGGCTGGACGGCCGCCCCCGCTCGGACGGCCTCCCTCCGACGTCGCGGCGCCGTGCTCGAACGCGCGATCCTGGACGCCGCGTTGGAGCAACTCGGCACGGTCGGATGGAACGCCCTCACGATGGAAGGCGTCGCCGCCGGCGCCCAGACCGGCAAGGCCGCGGTCTACCGGCGCTGGTCCTCCAAAGAGGACCTCGTCGCGGACGCTCTGCAGGCAGGGCTGCCGCGCCTGAACGAGGCGCCCGACCTCGGGAACGTGCGGGAGGACCTGCTGGCGTTGTGCGTGCAGGCGCGCGACGCGATGTATTCGCGCCCCGGATACGCCCTGCGCTCGGTCATTCACGAATGCGACACCGCCCAGGCGGAGCGCTTCCATGGCGTGATCTTCGAAGGGGTCGTGGAACCGGCGATCCGACTGCTCGGAGAGGTGATCAACCGCGGAATAGAGCGTGGCGAGGTCCGCTCCGACGCCTCCAACGGCTATGTCCTGGATGCCGTCCCGGCGATGATGATGTACCGCTCGAAGATGTGCGGCAGTGAATGGGTCGACCGCGATATCGAGGAAATGATCGACCAGTTGATGCTTCCGCTGCTCCGGCCCGGTGGTTCGTGAAGCCGAAGCGGGGCGGTCTTCAGGAGGCTTGGGGAAACCCGGGTGTCGCGGAGGGGTTCCGGGCGGCGTACCCTGAGCACGCCATGCCGTACGAACCACCCACTCACACCGTCGAGCGCTCACTGCGCGCCACGACCGGGGCCAAGGTCATTGCCGGCGTCGACGAGGTGGGGCGCGGTGCGTGGGCCGGCCCCGTCACCGTCTGCGCGGCGGTCACCGGACTGCGCCGACCCCCCGAAGGCCTCACCGACTCCAAGCTCATCGCGGTCAGACGACGCACCCAACTCGCCGAGGAACTCCGCAACTGGGTCTCGGCGTACGCCCTGGGGCATGCCTCCCATGAAGAGATCGACGACCTGGGGATGACGGCCGCGCTGCGGCTCGCCGCGGTGCGTGCTCTGGAGGCCTTGCCCGTTCGCCCCGACGCGGTCATCCTCGACGGGAAGCACGATTACCTCGGGGACCCCTGGCGGGTCCGTACGGTGATCAAGGGCGACCAGTCGTGTGTGGCGGTCGCGGCCGCTTCGGTGATCGCCAAGGTTCAGCGCGACAAAATGATGGCCGAACTGGGCATCGACCATGCAGACTTCGCTTTCGCGGCCAACGCCGGGTATCCCTCACCCGTGCACAAGGCCGCACTGGAGGAGCGGGGCCCCACCCCGTACCACCGGTTGTCGTGGGCGTATCTTGATGCGCTGCCCCAGTGGCGGCACCTCAAGAAGGCCCGCAGTTGGGCGGAGGGAAACGTTCCGAAGATCGAGGGCCAGCTCGGTTTCGACTTCTGACCGTTCCATTCGCACTCATGTGCCACCCGCTGCCGCAAGCCGCACCAGTGTTTGATAAAAATCAGCTCATGCCTCTCATTCCCGAGGAGCCTCAGATTCACGAGAGTGCCCAGGGTCCCAGCGTCACTCCGGCCAGTGGCCGCGTCGCGCCGACCCCCCGCCCTGTACCCGGCCCCCGCCCCGCGGCTCCGTCGCGTCCCGGTCGCCCCGGCCCCCTGCGGCCCACGGCGCCGGCGCAACGTACGCCGCGCGACGTGGCCGTGGCCAAGCCCGGACTCTCGGGTCCGGCTGTTCCCGCCTCCTCCGACACCGCTGTGGCGACCCCGCAGATCCAGCTGATCCCGGCCTCGGCCGAGGGTGCGCTGGACGCCGCCGAGGAAGCCGTGGACCTGCTTCTGGAGGCGGGCCGTGCCCCCGGTGACGTGCTGGTGATCACCACCGGCGAACCGCACCCGTGGGCCGCCCACGAACTGTCCTTCGGTGAAGCCTCCTACTGGGCGCAGCACGACGCGCGCGACGACGTCTTCTACGCGGACGCCGCCGTCGCGGGCCGGGCGGCGTCGCGTCCCGTGGTCGTGGTCGCCGTCAACGGAGGCGCGGCCGACGTTGCCACCACCGTCCTGCCCCTGGCCCTCGGCCGGGCCGGCGCCCTGCTGATCGTCTGCGGCGACCCGCAGCAGATCAACTCGGTGATGGGCGCGGGCGTCTGAGCCCTCCGGGAACTCCCGGAAGGCTCTCGGAGGGCGACGGCGGCCAGGTGAACGCCGTCGCGACGGTCTGTGCACGGAGACGCGTTCGACGTGCGCGGATTTCTGGCGCGGTCGGTGAAGTGCGCCTACTGGGGCTGTACTTCTGTTCCGTGCGCCTTGACCGGAGTGCGGGTGACTCGGCGTCGTACGGACTCCGCAGCGATGGGGCCGTGCGGTCCGGGCGTGGAGCCCGGACCGGGTTTCAGCGGGCCGCGGCGCGGCGCAGGACCTCCGAGGCGGCGCCGCCGGTGCGGGGCAGCAGAGGCGGTACCTCGGACATGGCGAAAGGTTCCGGCGCGGAGTCCGCGCTGGGCCTACGGCCGCCGCGTCCCTCGCCGAGCACCTGCCAGCCGTCACGCGTCAGCGTGATGTAGGCCCCGCAGCGCAGCCCATGCAGGGTGCAGGCGTCACGCAGCCCCCACATCCACGCACCGTCCTCCTCCGTCCAACGCGCGTCGCCCTCACGGCAGTAGAGCAGCACGGCCGTACGCACCGGAGTGCGGCGGCGCAGGTCGTGCGGGATGACGCGGCGCAGCTGCGCGAGCAGCGCGTTGCGGAACATCCAGCCGTCGGCCGGGGCGGACCGCCGGACGAACGAGGCGCTCGCGAGCAGCCGCTCGTCCGGATCGAGGACGGCCACGATCGCCGTCGCAGGTCTCGGACGATGCCGGGAGTGCAGCCCGCTGACGACCTCGCGTGGATTGCGCAGCAACGGGATTCCGGCGGCTGCCCATTCGGAGGGTTCGAGCAGACGGGCGAGGGGGTTGGCGGAAGCGGCGGACAGGTCGGCAGACGTCGACGTGGATGCCGCGGAGGACGGAGCGAATCCGAAGGTCACGGTCCTCCCTTCGGCTACGCGCCCACACGTACGGGCGGGGTCGGATTCGGGGGAGCGCACACCGCAGCAGAGCCCTACCGGATCACGGACGAGCCGCGCGGGGAGCGGACTCCAATTCTTCCTGCCGAACTGGGATGCGGCAACGAGCAAATGGGGCCACCGACCCTTATCTGACGGACTGTGGCTTATATCCCTACCCAACGCGTCACCTGGCGACGCCTGGGACATTCGGGCACGACACTTTCGTACGCCATTGAGGTGCGGGAGGTCCAGAGGGAGCCGGTCGGCCCGGGTGCGGGGCAGGGGTCCGCGCGCTTCGCCGCGGCGGGGGATTGGGCCGTTGTCAGTGGCGTGCGGTTGCATGGGGGCATGAGCAACCAGGAGCTGCGTGCAGAAGCCGACGCCATCCTCGCCGAGCTGGTCGGTGATCAGAGCGGTACGGCGCGGCTGCGCGAGGACCAGTGGCAGGCGGTGGCTGCCCTGGTGGAGGAGCGCCGGCGCGCGCTGGTGGTGCAGCGCACCGGCTGGGGCAAGTCGGCGGTGTACTTCGTCGCCACGGCCTTGCTGCGCCGACGCGGCGCCGGTCCTACGGTGATCATCTCGCCGCTGCTCGCGTTGATGCGCAACCAGGTCGAGTCGGCGGCGCGGGCCGGAATCCGGGCGCACACCATCAACTCGGCCAACCCCGAGGAGTGGGACGACATCTACGGAGAGGTCGAACGGGGCGAGACCGACGTTCTCCTGGTCAGTCCCGAACGGCTGAATTCCGTGGACTTCCGCGACCAGGTGCTGCCCAAGCTCGCCGCTACGACCGGCCTCCTGGTGGTCGACGAAGCGCACTGCATCTCCGACTGGGGACACGACTTCCGCCCCGACTACCGCAGGCTGCGGGCGATGCTCACCGAACTGCCCGCCGGTGTACCGGTGCTGGCCACCACCGCGACCGCCAACGCGCGCGTGACCGCCGATGTGGCCGAGCAGTTGGGCACGGGCGCCGGCGAGGCCTTGGTGCTACGCGGTCCACTGGACCGGGAGAGCCTGCGGCTCGGAGTGGTCCAACTGCCCGACGCCGCGCACCGCTTGGCGTGGCTCGCCGAGCACCTGGACGAGCTGACCGGCTCCGGGATCATCTACACGCTCACCGTGGCCGCCGCCGAGGAAGCCACCGCCTTCCTGCGCCAACGCGGCTTCAAGGTGGCCTCGTACACCGGCAAGACGGAGAACGCCGACCGCCTCCAGGCCGAGATCGACCTCCAGGAGAACCGGGTCAAGGCCCTGGTCGCCACCTCGGCGCTCGGCATGGGCTACGACAAGCCGGACCTGGGCTTCGTGGTCCACCTCGGCTCACCCTCCTCGCCGATCGCCTACTACCAGCAGGTGGGCCGAGCGGGGCGCGGTGTGGCCCACGCCGATGTACTGCTCCTCCCGGGCCGCGAGGACGAGGCCATCTGGCGCTACTTCGCCGATACGGCCTTCCCGCCCGAGACACAGGTCCGGCAGACCCTCTCGGCCCTCGCCGACGCCGGACGGCCACTGTCCGTGCCCGCTCTGGAAACGGCGGTCGACCTACGACGTGGCCGCCTGGAGACGATGTTGAAGGTCCTGGACGTCGACGGCGCGGTCAAGCGAGTGAAGGGCGGCTGGGCGGCCACGGGCGCGGAGTGGGTGTACGACGCCGAGCGGTACACCTGGGTGGCCAAGCAGCGGGCGGCCGAGCAACAGGCGATGCGCGACTACGTGAGTACGGTCCAGTGCCGGATGGAGTTCCTGCGCCTGCAGTTGGATGACGAAGGCGCGGTGCCGTGCGGCCGCTGCGACAACTGCGCGGGCGCCTGGATCGATTCCTCGGTCTCAGCGGAGACGTTGACCGGGGCGACGAAGGAACTGGACCGCCCAGGCGTGGAGGTCGAACCGCGCCGCATGTGGCCGACCGGGATGGCCGCGCTGGGCGTCGACCTCAAGGGCCGTATCCCGGCGAAGGACCAGTGCTCCACGGGGCGTGCCCTGGGACGGCTCTCGGACATCGGCTGGGGCAACCGGCTGCGCCCGCTGCTGGCCGAGAACGCGCCCGACGGCTCGATCCCCGACGACGTCCTGAAGGCCGCGGTGGCGGTCATCGCCGACTGGGCGCGTTCTCCGGGCGGTTGGGCACCGAACGTCACGGACGCCTCCGCCCGGCCCGTGGGCGTGGTGGCTGTGCCGTCCCTGGGCCGCCCGCAACTGGTCGGCTCCCTCGCCCAGGGCATCGCCACCATCGGCCGCCTCCCCCTCCTCGGCACCCTGACGTACACCGGACCGGACGGCACACACGCGGCACGCCGCAGCAACTCCGCCCAACGTCTCAGGGCCCTGTCCGACGCCTTCGCCGTCTCGGGGGAACTGGCCGACGCATTGGCCGCTTCTCCGGGCCCTGTCCTGCTTGTGGACGACTACACCGACTCGGGCTGGACGCTCGCGGTCGCTGCCCGACTGCTCCGCAGGGCAGGTAGCGAGCAGGTGCTTCCGCTGGTTCTCGCGGCGGCGGGCTGAGGTTTCGTTTTCGGGACCTGGTCGTGGGTGACCTGTGGTCGGGGTGATGGCGGCGTGCGGGTGCGGTGATTCGCGCCGGGCCGGGGCGGGCTTCGGCGGCGCGGAATTGCCTTGATCGGGACGAGCTTTGGCTGCGGCGCCTGAATCGCCGCGGTCGCCCCCTCCCTGCGGGGCGACCGCACGATCGCCGAGGACGGTCCGGATTTCCCGGCCAGGTGGGCCGACTTGGCCTTGCCGAACCCCATGTGGCGTGTCCCTGACCGGACTTATCCACAGGCTCAAGCGGAACTTCGCAATCCGCGAGATCGTCGACGCATGACGAACCACAGCGAAACGACCGGATCCTCCGAAAACGGCGACATCGACCCCACCGCGTACGACCGACACGGCAACCCCGAGCACCAGCTCACCTTGCGCACTCCTGCCGAACTCGCCGACGCCCTGCCCTATCTGCTCGGGTACCGCCCCGAGGACAGCATCGTCCTCGTCGCCCTGCACGATCGGGACGGCCGGGGCAGGTTCGGCGGCAGGGCCCGGCTCGGCATTCCCGCCGGCGCGGACGACTGGGCTTCCGTGGCACGGCAGTTGGCCCACGGCCTGGTGACCGGCAGCGAGCGCAGGGGAACCCGTCCCGAGCAGATGATCGCCTACGTCTGTCAGGAACCGGCGCCGGGAGAGTCGGGGCGCCAGGTCATGGAGCGCCTGCGCCCGCTCGTGCAGAAGCTGCGCACCGAGTGCGGTCGGCTGGACGTGACGGTGATCGAGGCGCTCTGCATCTCGGACGGCCGCTTCTGGTCGTACTGCTGCGCGGGCAAGGGATGTTGCCCGGTCGACGGGTCTCCGATGGGCCTCCCCGGCACCTCCGTGCTGGCCGCTGCGGCGACCTACGCGGGACTGCAAGTGCGCGGCACGCTACGGGAGTTGCGGGCCAGGCTGCAGCCCTGGGAAACGGCTGTCGCGCTTCAGCAGGAAGTCGCGTTGGACGCCGCCGGTATGACCCTGGTTCCCAGGATCCTCGACGACGCCAGCCGAACGGACGTGGCGCAGGAGACCTTGGATCTGGCCCAGCGGATCATGCGGCGATTCGCCGCGGCACCGCACGTTTCCGGTGCCCTCCACTCGGACTTCCGCGACGACGCACTGCTCGCCCACGACGAAGCCGCCACGCTGATCCTCGGCCTCCAGGACCGCACGACCCGAGACCGCGCCGCCGAGTGGATGGAGGACGACGACGCGCTACCGGCCCTGCGCCTCTGGCGCGCGTTGGCCCGCCGCTGTGTCGGACCGTACGGCGAACACGCTGCGGCTCCGCTCACCCTCACCGGCTGGGTCGCCTGGTCGACCGGCGACGACCTGGAGGCCAGGGAGGCGCTGGCCATGGCCCTGGGCGCGGACCCCGACTACCTGTTCGCACGCCTCTTGCACCAGGCCTGCAACGAGGGCCTGGACCCGGAGTCGATTCGGCGGTGCTTGCGCGCGGAGCGGGTGGGGCGGGCGGGGGCTGCGGAAGGTGGAGAGGGGACGGGTGCGGGGAGGGGCGCGGGAGTTGGAAAGGTGGTGGGGGCCGGAGGAGTAAAGGGAGTTGGAAGGACGACGGAAGTTGGAGGAGCGGCGGGCATCGGAGGGAAGGCCGGCGCTGGAGGGGCGGCGGGCGCTGAAGAGGTGACGGGAGTTGGAAGGGCGGCGGGAGCCGGACGAGTGACGGTAGTTGGAGAAGCGGCAGGCATCGGAGAGATGGCGGGAGTTGGAGGGGCAGTGGGCGTCGGAGAGGTGACAGGAGCTGGAAAGACGGCGGGAGCCGGAGGGGCAACGGGAGTTGGAGAAGCGGCAGGCGTCGGAGAGATGGCCGGCGTTGGAAGGGCGGCGGGCGCTGGCGAGGTGACGGGAGTTGCAGGCGCGGCGGGAGCTGGAGCGATGACGGGCACGGGAGGCGCGGTCAGCGGTGCGGCGACCGCCGACAGTTCCGCACAACCGGGCGCGAGCGGTCCCGGCGACGGCCCGGCACCGGAGGCGGCCTCGCCCACAGCCTCCCGTCGTCGGCGACGCACACGTACGGCTGACGGAGCCGAGGGCCGTCCCCATCCCTCGGGTGGAAACGGCCGCCGATCCGCGACCGACGGATCCCGGCCGCGCACACCGGCGCAGGGCACCACGCGCTCCGGCAGCACACGTCCGCGCACCTCGAAGAAGGCCGATTCGCGGCGCTACGACACCTGCTCGGAGGCGCCGCAGCAGAGGAGCAACGGCATTGAGGGGGACGGGTGATCAAGGGTTGGGGGAGTGGATGGCAGCCTCGCCGGTCCAGCGGTCGGCAGGGTGCGTTCGGAGCTTGGTTCCATGCTCGGCTCCACCGGGGCGTCCAAGTGGCCGTGCTGACTCCACACGCGGTCAATGTCCCCAGCGCGCGGGCTGACGCCGGACTCGCTGAGGGGCACGCGGCGCGGGAAACGGGCGCGTGCGGCCGACCGACCGTGCGCCGGTTCGGCGGTCACCGGGACCGGGAGACCAGCGCCAGCTGTCCGCCTCCTCCGACCTCTCCGCCGCGCCGCCATTCGGTCGGCTTCCCAGGCCGCAGGCGTGACCACGAGGAGCCCGGCTCCGTTCACCTGAGTGGCGGAACGCCTGAACGGGTCGTGTCGCCGGACAGCCCTTGTCCTCCCGGAACCCTCCATCCGGCGCCGAACACGTCTGAGGCGCACAGAGCGCAGAAGAAGCCGCCCATGCACCAGCCGACTCCGCCCTCCGCCGCTGACGACCACGCCGACTCCGGTGTCCCCGAGCCGCGCCCGAGCCGGGGCACCAACCCATCGCCGACGTACCAGGGCACCAACTCCCCGCCGCCGCACACGGACATGGGCACGTCCGATACGGGCACCGTCGATCCCGAGCACCCGCCGCAACCCTCCCATCCGCCGGCAGAAGGCTGGCCGCCCGGCCAGATCCGTCGCCCATCCCCGCCCCCGCCCACATCCCTACGCCAGCCGTCTCCCCTCTCCTCACGCCTGCCGTCTCCCCTCTCCCCACGCCAGTCCTCAGCCATCTCCCCGCCGCAAAGTCCACCGCCACCCCAACCACCCCCGTCCCGCCCGACGCCCCGCCGCTCCCTCGAACTACCGCCCACCCACACCACCCTGATCTGCGTAGCCCTACCGGGCCTCGCCGTCTCCACCGAGCAAGGACAGCTGAACGGCCGGGGGTTGGAGGGGTTCTACCGCGCGGGTCGGCGCGTGCTCTCCCGCTGTCAGCTGCGGGTGTCCGGACGGGAACCACTAGCGGTGCAGGCCAGGATGACGGCCGCCGACCGCGCCCGTTTCGTGGGGACCATGAGGGTGTCCCCGGACTGCGGACCGGACCCGGACCTCGTCGTCGAGCGGACCCGGCACGCAGACGGCACCGAGCGCATCACGCTGCGCAGCGTCTCCTGGCGCCCGCTGCGCCTGCCGGTCGAGGTCGCGCTCGGCACCGACATGGCCGACCTGGGCGCGATCGCCGCAGGCAGCGCAGGACCCGAATTGCCCGCCAGCGTCCACGACTCGGGCCTGCGCTGGTCCGGCCCCACAGGGAATTCGGCGGTCACGGCCGACCCGCCGCCCGCCGACGCGCTGGCTTCCGCAGGGCTCCTGCGCTGGGAGTTCGAACTGCCACCGGGCGGCACGGTGAGCGTGGAACTCCGGGTACGGCCGGACGGCGCGGGGCCGATCCGGGCAGTGGGCCACAGCGCGACGAGTCCCCTGGCCTCCGCACGGGCGACCGGCGACGACCCCCGAGTCCCAGTGCTCCTGCGGACCAGCATCGAGGACCTCCAGGCACTGCTGCTGCGCGACCCCGCGCACCCCTCCGGCACACACCTCGCGGCCGGGGCACCCTGGCGCTGCGGTCTGGCACCGGCGGAGTCGCTCACGGCGGCGCGGATGACGCTGCCTCTCGGTACGCGGCTCGCCGCAGGCACACTACGGATCCTCGCCCGCACCCAACTCCAGCGCGCAGGAGCGCAGTTGGGCATGATTCCCGGACCGCGGCGTGACGCCGGCGCCCATCTGCCGCCGAGTTGCACGGGGACCGAGGCGACCCTGCTCTTCCCGGTGCTGCTCGCGGAGGCCCGCCGCTGGGGACTCCCGGAGCAGGAGACACGGGAGTTACTCCCCGCCGCCGAGCGTTGCCTGACCTGGCTGCGGATCGCTGTGGGCGACGGCACGTATCTGCGCGACCCGAACCCGGGTGGCCCTGTCCGCTGCGAGACGCAGGCCCACGCCCACCGGGCAGCGCTGCTCGGTGCCGATCTGCTCGATGCGTTCGGCAGACCCGGCGGTGCGGAACTGCGGCAGTGGGCCCAGGAGTTACGCACTGCCTTCCGCGCGGACTTCTGGATCGGGGACCTCGGCGGCGGGCGCCCGGCAGCAGCTCGGTTTCCGGACGGACGCCTCGTACCGCACCTCGGCGCGACCGCGGCCCACCTCCTCGACACCGGCCTCCTGGGCGGCGGCGAGTACGCGCCCGGCCTCCTGGACAAGGTGCGGGCCGAACAACTCGCCCGGCTGCTCGGCGCCCCGGCCATGGACTCGGGCTGGGGACTGCGCGGCCTGGGCGTGAAGGAGCCGGGGTACAGCCCGTTCAGTCACCGGGGCGGAGCCGTGCGGGCGGCGGAGACGGCGATCGCCGTCGCGGGTCTGGCCGCCGCCGCGTACGAGAAGGAGGCGACCTCCCTGCTGCGGGGCGTCCTCGCCGCGGCCGAGGCGTTCGGACACCGGCTCCCCGAGATGTACGCGGGGGAGCAGCGCACGGACGGGAGCGCTCCCCTTCCGCACCCTGCGGCCTGCCGCCCGGCGGCCACGGCGGCGGCCGCCGGAGTGCTGCTGCTGACCACCCTCGCGGGCATCCGCCCCGACGCCCCCGCCCGCACGGTCACCCTCCGCCCGATGCGCAGCGCGCCCCTGGGCGAGATCGGCCTCACCGGGCTGCGGATCGCGGGCGCCCCCTTCTCCGTACGGGTCGGCCGGCTCGGTGTCGCCATGGTCGAAGAGGCGGCAGACGGCCTGCAATTGGGAGTGTGACCTCGCAGGAAGCCGTATCGGAAGACGGCCGGAAACGGTGGGCGAGCCGCTCATCGCACCGAAGTGGATCAGTCATGGCGGTACCGGCGAAGGGAGTGTTTATCGTCAGGCAGACGACTATGATCGCCGCATGTCCTACGACCCGTCAGCGTATCCGCCCTTCGCCGTCACCGTGGACCTGGTCGTGCTGACCGTGCGCCGCCATGCTCTGTGCGGGCTGGCGGTACGCAGGGGCGAGCCGCCGTTCCAGGGGCGCTGGGCGCTGCCCGGCGGCTTCGTGCGGGCCGACGAAGACCTGTCGCAGGCCGCCGCACGCGAACTGGCCGAGGAGACGGGACTGCGCGCCCACGACCCGGGCGTCCCCGCCCAGGACAACGGAGCACATCTGGAGCAGCTCGCTACGTACGGCGACCCCAAGCGCGACCCGCGGATGAGGGTCGTCAGCGTCGCCCACCTCGCGCTCGCTCCCGACCTGCCCGCACCCCGCGCCGGTGGCGACGCCAGCAACGCGCGCTGGGCGCCCGTCGAAGAGCTGCTGAAGCAGGGCGGGTTCGGTCGCGACGGCGATCCGGTGGCGCCGCTCGCCTTCGACCACACGCAGATCCTGTCCGACGGGGTGGAGCGCGCCCGTTCGAAGATCGAGTACTCGTCCCTGGCCACGGCGTTCTGCCCCACCGAGTTCACCGTCGGCGAGCTGCGCCGCGTCTACGAGGCGGTGTGGGGCGTGGCGCTCGACCCGCGCAACTTCCACCGCAAGGTGACCGGCACGCCCGGGTTCCTCGTCCCGACGGGCGGTACGACGACCCGTCAGGGCGGCCGCCCCGCGCAGTTGTTCCGGGCCGGCGGGGCCACGCTGCTCAACCCGCCGATGCTGCGCCCCGAGGTGTGAGGTCGTAGCATCGCGTCGAAGTGACCGACCGAGGCGATCAACCGTTGCGGAGCGAGCCGTTCGGTGCCCGGAAAAACGGACATAGCGCGCTATCTTGCTGTGGGTGATCCAGGCCTTCGGACTGACCAGCAACGCCCGCAAGGAGCATCCGCCCGCCGTCGACGACGTCTCCTTCGAGGCACGTGCGGGCCGTGTCACCGCACTCCTCGGAGCACCGGGCGCGGGCAAGACGGCCGCGCTCGGGCTCATGCTCGAACTCCAGCAGGGACGTGGAATCACCTACTTCAGGGGCCGCCCCCTGCACCGCATCGCCCACCCGTCGCGCGAGGTCGGCGTGCTCCTGGGCGATGTGCCGGGACATCCGGCCCGATCGGTCCGCGGCCACCTCCGGATGCTGTGTGCCGCGGCGGGCGTTCCGGCCCGGCGCGCCGACGAAGTCCTCGAAGTGGTCGGCATCGTCAGCCTGCGCGACGAGCGCCTCGGCAGCCTCGCCCGCGGCATGGACCGCCGCCTCGGCCTCGCCTGCGCCCTGCTGTCCGACCCGCACACACTCGTGCTGGACGAACCCGCCGACGCGCTCTCCGCCCGCGAAAGCCGTTGGCTGTACGGCATGCTGCGCGCGCACGCGGCCCAGGGCGGCACGGTCCTGTTCACCACTGCCGACCCCAAGGAGGCCGCCCGCAGCGCCGACCGGGTCGTCACCCTGGAGCAGGGCAGACTCGTCGCCGACCAGGAGGCCGGAGACTTCGCCCGCACCCGGCTGCGCCCCCGCGTCGCCGTCCGCAGCCCACACGTCAACCGCCTCGCCGCCCTCCTCACCAAGGAGGCCCGCACCGCACACCGCTCCGTCGAAGTCGTACGTGAGGACGGCAACCGCCTTTCCGTGTACGGCAGTACATGCGCCGACGTCGGCGAGACGGCGTTCCGGCACGACATCCTCGTCCACCAACTCGCGGACGAGATCGGGGACATGGGACCGGGCGCCGGAACGACCCTCCGAGGTGAGGCGGATTCCGTCGACGATCCGCGAGTGCCGGAGGCATCATCGGCAGCCGAGATGCCATCGGCCCGCGCTGACATGCCACTTGCCGAGCCGCCGACGCGACTCACAGTTGCGTCGCCCACCGAGACGCCGACGCCATCCACCGACACGCGGCCCACCGTCGAGCCGCCCGTCGCCGAAGAACCGGACCCCGCCGCCGAACCCCAACCGCCGTACGAGGCTCACGGGGCCGCTGCAAGCGCCCCTACCACAAACTCCCGCATGGTCCCCCTCATCGACCCCGAGGAGTCGGCCGGCCCCCGCCCGCGCGCGCGTGCCCCCCGCCCCTCCCAAGTCCTCACCCCCGACACCCTGTCCCCGCTCCCGCCCCCCATCTCCGTCCGCTCCGCCCCCAGCCCGCTGCGCCCGCTCCGCTACGAGCTGCGTCGGGCCGCCGGTATCGGTACCGGGTTTCTGACCGGGGCCGCCGTACTGCTCGTGTCCGCCCTCACCGCGCTGCTGTTGGCCCGCATCGGGCACACCCCGCAGTCGCGTCTGCTGGCCGCGTGGCCGCGGGAGTTGCCCCTGCCGCCCGCGGCGCTCGGTGCGGGACTGCTCGGGGCGTTCGCGTTCGGCGACGAATTCCGCCACCCCGCCCTGGCGGCGGACCGCGGCACCGTGCCCCGACGGATGGGGCTGCTCGTCGCCAAGCTCCTCGTCTCCGCGGCCACCGCGCTGCTGCTGGCCTTCCTCACGGTGGGCTGCGACGCCGAAGTGCTCTATCTCGTCTACGGACGGGAGCTCGCGCAAGTTCCCGCGGACTGGCTTTCGATGGGCGCGAGTTGGATCGGCCTGGTCGTCGGCTGTGCCTGGGCCGGCGTTCTGGCGGCCGGCATTTTCCGGTCCACCACGGCAGGGCTCGCCGCCGTGGTCGCCGTACCGATTCTCGTCGTACCCCTCGTGCACAAGGCGTTGGAGGGGCCCGCCGTGCGGACCGCGGAAGGCCTCCCGATGCGGATGCACAAGGTGTTGCTGCTGCAGTGGCCCTTCGGAGGAGAGCGTTACCTGTCCGCGGCGGCGCGGATGATCGCCCAACCCGTGGGCGGGGCACTGGCGTTGTCGCTGACCGCTCTGCTCTGCGCGTATCTGCTCACGACCCTGCGTAGCAGGGTCCGATGACGACCGTCCGCACCCTTCGGGGTGCCGCTCTGCACACAACTCCCCGCAGAAAGCCCATTTCTTTCCGATAAGGCGTCAATTGCGACGGGGTGAGCGATCACCCTTTCGTGTGCTTTTCACCAAAGACCTCAAGGGAGTTGGGGACAGCGCCGACAAATGATCCGTGAGTACCCTTGCGCACACCATGATGACCGCCGCCCGCTCCGCAGACTCCGGTCTCGCCGGCCCGGGCGGACTCGACCGCTACCCCTATGCCGAGGCGCCCGTCACCGAGCGCCTCGGAGCCCCTTCCTGGGACGGTTCCGACCCCGAGCTGGGCCGCGTGGGCCGGCGATCCGCGGGCAACCGCGGACGCGGGCTGCACGGCCAACTCGTCCAGCAGCTGGGTCAGATGATCGTCTCCGGGGACCTGGGTGCCGACCGCCCGCTGGTGCCCGAGGAGATCGGCCAGCGTTTCGAGGTCTCCCGCACCGTCGTTCGTGAGTCGCTCCGCGTCCTGGAGGCCAAGGGCCTGGTCAGCGCCCGCCCGAACGTCGGCACGCGCGTGCGTCCCGTCAGCGACTGGAACCTCCTCGACCCGGACATCATCGAATGGCGCGCCTTCGGCCCGCAGCGCGACAATCAGCGCCGCGAGCTGAGCGAGCTGCGCTGGACGATCGAGCCGCTCGCCGCGCGCCTCGCCGCCGGCCACGGGCGCGAGGATGTCCAGCAGCGCCTCTCCGACATGGTCGAGATCATGAGCCACGCCATGGGGCAGGGTGACGCGCTGACCTTCTCCCGCGCGGACGCCGAGTTCCACTCGCTGCTCATCCAGGTCGCGGGCAACCGGATGCTGGAGCACCTTTCCGGGATCGTCTCCTCGGCCCTCCAGGTCTCCGGCGGACCGGTCACCGGCTGTGACCGCCCGACCGACGCCTCCCTGGGGCACCACGCCCGGATCGTCGACGCCCTCGCCGCCGGCGACGGTGCGGCGGCCGAGGCGGCCATGCGGCAGCTGCTCATCGTGCACCCCGAGGTGGAGCGCGTGGTGCCCGCCCCGCGCGAGCACTGACGCGCACGGGATGATCCGTGCGGTCGAGGTTTGCCGCGTTCTCGTGGCGGCGCCCGGCCGGGGCGCCCGTCTTCCGCCGGACCCCGCAGGATCCTCCAGGGAATCCGGCGGGGTCCGGCGGTGCGACGGGGCGTGGGATCTCCCTGAGGAGCGCCCGTCAAAGCCGTGGGTGACCTCCTCTGCCCGTGTCTGACCGTTTTTGAATGCTTACGGGGTGTGACTCGGGCCACGCAGATTGGGCGTAACGCTCGCGGGCACTGCGCGATGACCTAAGAGGTGACAGCCGCGGAAGGGAATACGGACGCCGTTCAAGGCGCTGTGTTTCTTCCCGGCCCCAGCCCGCGCCGTCGGCCCATCCCCAAGTCGGCGGTCGTCGGCTCCTGTCCGTACCGGACGGGGCCGGAAGCCGTTTTCCATCGTTCCGAGAGGTTGTTCGTGTCGGCCAGCACATCCCGTACGCTCCCGCCGGAGATCGCCGAGTCCGTCTCTGTCATGGCGCTCATCGAGCGGGGAAAGGCTGAGGGGCAGATCGCCGGCGATGACGTGCGTCGGGCCTTCGAAGCTGACCAGATTCCGGCCACTCAGTGGAAGAACGTACTGCGCAGCCTCAACCAGATCCTCGAGGAAGAGGGTGTGACGCTGATGGTCAGTGCCGCGGAGCCCAAGCGCACCCGAAAGAGCGTCGCAGCGAAGAGTCCGGCCAAGCGCACCGCCACCAAGACGGTCGCCGCGAAGACGGTGACCGCCAAGAAGGCCACCGCCACCGCCACGCCGGCGGCCTCCGTCGCCGACGCTCCCGTCGAGGACGACGCCGCGCAGAAGGTCGCTGCCAAGAAGACCGCGCCCGCCAAGAAGGCGGTCGCCAAGAAGGTCGCCGCCAAGAAGACGACGGCGGCGGCCAAGAAGACCAGCGCCAAGAAGGACGACGCCGAGCTCGTCGACGAAGAGGCGACCGAGGAGACCCCCGGCAAGACCGGGGACGAGCCCGAGGGTGCCGAGAGCGCCGGGTTCGTGCTCTCCGACGAGGACGAGGACGACGCGCCCGCGCAGCAGGTCGCCGCCGCCGGTGCCACCGCCGACCCCGTCAAGGACTACCTCAAGCAGATCGGCAAGGTCCCCCTCCTCAACGCCGAGCAGGAGGTCGAGCTCGCCAAGCGCATCGAGGCCGGTCTGTTCGCCGAGGACAAGCTGGCCAACGCCGACAAGCTCGCCCCCAAGCTCAAGCGCGAGCTGGAGATCATCGCCGAGGACGGCCGCCGCGCCAAGAACCACCTCCTGGAGGCCAACCTCCGTCTGGTGGTCTCCCTGGCCAAGCGCTACACCGGTCGCGGCATGCTCTTCCTGGACCTCATCCAGGAGGGCAACCTCGGTCTGATCCGCGCGGTCGAGAAGTTCGACTACACCAAGGGCTACAAGTTCTCCACGTACGCCACCTGGTGGATCCGTCAGGCGATCACCCGCGCGATGGCCGACCAGGCCCGCACCATCCGTATCCCGGTGCACATGGTCGAGGTCATCAACAAGCTCGCGCGCGTGCAGCGCCAGATGCTCCAGGACCTGGGCCGCGAGCCCACCCCGGAGGAGCTGGCCAAGGAACTCGACATGACCCCGGAGAAGGTCATCGAGGTCCAGAAGTACGGCCGCGAGCCCATCTCCCTGCACACCCCCCTGGGTGAGGACGGCGACAGCGAGTTCGGTGACCTCATCGAGGACTCCGAAGCCGTCGTCCCGGCCGACGCGGTCAGCTTCACCCTCCTCCAGGAGCAGCTGCACTCCGTCCTGGACACCCTGTCCGAGCGCGAGGCCGGCGTGGTCTCGATGCGCTTCGGTCTCACCGACGGTCAGCCGAAGACCCTCGACGAGATCGGCAAGGTCTACGGGGTCACCCGTGAGCGCATCCGCCAGATCGAGTCCAAGACCATGTCGAAGCTGCGCCACCCGTCGCGTTCGCAGGTGCTGCGCGACTACCTCGACTAGGTCGTAGTCGTACGACACGGAAGGCCCGGTTTCCCCTCGGGGAGCCGGGCCTTCGTGCTGGCCGCGGGTGCGCCGCGCGGCGTGCTGGATCACTCTGGGTCTCCCATGACCATCCCAGAGTGAGGAACGTGCATGCGTCGTCCCCTTGCCCGGGCGCTGACCCGGCCGTTGGTCCTGGCGGCTGCCGCGTCCGCCATACCGCTGGTCTCCGCGTCCCCCGTGGCCGCCGACAGCATCGTCGTCGGCGGGTTCCCGGTCGATGTCTCCGTGAGCCCCTGGACGGTGGCACTGTCCAGCCGTGACCGGTTCGGGGGTACCCGGGCGGGGCAGTTCTGCGGCGGCGTGGCCGTGGACCGGAGCACCGTGCTGACCGCGGCCCACTGCATGGGCGACGAGGTCCTGGGGGCGCCGCCGCGCCGGGCGACCGACCTCAAGGCCATCGCGGGCCGTACGGACCTGCTGTCGGACCGGGGCCAGGAGATCGCCGTACGCGATGTGTGGGTCAATCCGGACTACGACCCCGCCAGCAACGCCGGCGACTTCGCCGTGCTCACCCTCGCCGATCCGCTGCCCCAGAGCTCGGTCGTCAAGATGGCGGCCGCGGGCGACACGGCCTACCGGGCGGGCACGGCGGCCACGGTCTACGGCTGGGGCGATCTCACCGGCGGCGGCGACTACGCGGGCAGCCTGCACGCGGCGCGCCTGCACGTGCTGTCCGACGCGCAATGCGAGGAGGCCTATCCGGCAGGTGCCGACGGCACCTTCCTCTCCGGGTCCATGCTCTGCGCCGGAGAGGCTCAGGGAGGCCGTGACGCCTGCCAGGGGGACAGCGGGGGGCCGCTGGTCGCCCAGGGGCGGCTGATCGGGCTCGTGTCGTGGGGCAGCGGGTGCGGGCGGGCCGGGAGCCCTGGCGTCTACACCAGGGTGTCGGACGTCCTGCGGACACTGGGCCGCCACCGCGGCTCGCCAGGGCCGCACAAGGGCGCCTGACGGCGTCTGAGAGGCATCTGCGGGTACGAAGACGGGCGGCCCCGCTCCTGTGGTTCAGGAGCGGGGCCGCCCGTCGCCGGCCTGGGCCGGTGCTGGCTCGTCGTGGACGCGATGTGTCAGCGGTCTTCTTCAGGAGCGCTTGCTGCTGGAGCGGAGGTCAGCCGCTCCGACTCGTCCTGTATCTCAGCGGCGATCTTCTTGAGTTCCGGCTCGAACTTGCGGCCGTGGTGGGCGCAGAAGAGCAGTTCTCCGCCGCTCAGCAGGACGACGCGCAGGTATGCCTGGGCGCCGCAGCGGTCGCAGCGATCGGCGGCCGTCAGTGGGCTCGCGGGGGTCAGAACAGTAGTCACGTCGCCTCTTCTCTAGCTCGACGAGCTGTCGTACCAGGGTCAACATCCAACCAGGCCGAAAACGTTCCCGCTCGTGGCCTTTTCTCGAAAAATTCTTCCGGGGCGGCTGTCTGCTGCCGGTTGGCGGCGAATGTGCCGTATTGCGTGTCTATGTGTCTGTACGGGTTCGCGCTGTGGGGTCAGGGTCGGGTCCACCCGGCTGGATTGCCGGTTGTTCATGAGGACGTGCCCGGAGCCTAAATGGTTCATGCCCCGAAGGGAACGTGATATGTACTTCACTCCATCGAGGGATCGAACAGGTATACGACCCTGGACTAGTGTGAGGAGGAGACGAGGGTGGCGTTACAACGGCTCTACCAGGCCTCGGTACCCTCTGAGCGGCAACCGAAGCCGGGCCCTTACCCAAAAGGGCCTCATCTGAAATTCAGCGAGGAGCGAACCGCGTGACCGCCGAAACGTCCGTGCCGTCGACAGCGCTGCTGGCAGGAGCAGACCGGGACGGTTCCAACTACACCGCGCGGCACCTGCTCGTCCTTGAGGGGCTAGAGGCCGTACGCAAGCGCCCGGGCATGTACATCGGGTCGACCGACAGTCGTGGCCTGATGCACTGTCTGTGGGAGATCATCGACAACTCCGTGGACGAGGCCCTCGGGGGCTACTGCGACCACATCGAGGTGATCCTGCACGACGACGCCTCGGTGGAGGTCCGGGACAACGGCCGGGGCATCCCGGTCGACGTCGAGCCCAAGACCGGCCTCTCCGGTGTCGAGGTCGTCATGACCAAGCTGCACGCCGGCGGCAAGTTCGGCGGCGGCTCGTACGCCGCCTCCGGCGGTCTGCACGGCGTGGGCGCCTCCGTGGTGAACGCCCTGTCCGCGCGGCTGGACGTCGAGGTGGACCGCAGCGGCAACACCCATGCCATCAGCTTCCGGCGCGGTGTGCCGGGCTCCTTCGCGAACGCCGGTCCGGACGCCACGTTCGAGCCCGGCGGCCTGCGCAAGACCAAGCGGATTCCCAAGACCCGCACCGGCACGCGCGTGCGCTACTGGGCCGACCGCCAGATCTTCCTCAAGGACGCCAAGCTCTCCCTGGAGGGCCTGCACCAGCGGGCCCGGCAGACCGCGTTCCTGGTGCCCGGGCTGACCATCGTCGTCCGCGACGAGTACGGCCTCGGCGAGGGCGGCAGCAAGGGGGAGGAGTCCTTCCGCTTCGACGGCGGCATCAGCGAGTTCTGCGAGTACCTGGCGAGCGACAAGCCGGTCTGCGACGTACTGCGCCTGTCGGGCCAGGGCAGCTTCAAGGAGACGGTGCCCGTCCTGGACGACCACGGCCAGATGACGCCCACCGAGGTCACCCGGGAACTCGGCGTCGACATCGCGATGCGCTGGGGGACCGGTTACGACACGACGTTCAGGTCGTACGTGAACATCATCGCCACCCCCAAGGGCGGTACCCACGTCGCCGGCTTCGAGCAGGCCGTCGTCAAGACGATGAACGAGGTGGCGCGCGCCAAGAAGCTGCTGCGCGTCGCCGAGGACGACGTCGTCAAGGACGACGCCCTGGAGGGCCTCACCGCGGTCGTCACCGTCCGGCTCGCCGAACCGCAGTTCGAGGGCCAGACCAAGGAGGTGCTCGGTACGTCGGCGGCCCGCCGGATCGTCGCCAACGTGGTCGCCAAGGAGCTCAAGGACTTCCTGACCTCGACGAAGCGTGACGCGGCAGCCCAGGCCCGCGTGGTCATGGAGAAGGCCGTCGCCGCCGCGCGCACGCGTATCGCGGCCCGGCAGCACAAGGACGCGCAGCGCCGCAAGACGGCCCTGGAGTCCTCCTCGCTGCCCGCCAAGCTCGCCGACTGCCGCAGCGACGACGTCGAGCGCAGCGAGTTGTTCATCGTCGAGGGAGACTCCGCGCTCGGTACGGCCAAGCTCGCCCGGAACTCCGAGTTCCAGGCGCTGCTGCCGATCCGCGGCAAGATCCTCAACGTCCAGAAGTCGTCCGTCACCGACATGCTGAAGAACGTCGAGTGCGGGGCGATCATCCAGGTCATAGGAGCGGGGTCGGGCCGTACCTTCGACATCGACGCGGCCCGCTACGGCAAGATCATCATGATGACCGACGCCGATGTGGACGGTTCCCACATCCGGTGTCTGCTCCTGACCCTGTTCCAGCGCTACATGCGGCCCATGGTCGAGGCCGGCCGGGTGTTCGCCGCGGTGCCGCCGCTGCACCGCATCGAACTCGTCCAGCCCAAGAAGGGCCAGGACAAGTACGTCTACACGTACTCGGACCGTGAGCTGCGCGAGAAGATGCTGGAGTTCCAGAGCAAGGGCGTCCGGTACAAGGACTCCATCCAGCGCTACAAGGGCCTCGGCGAGATGGACGCCGACCAGTTGGCCGAGACGACGATGGACCCCCGCCACCGCACCCTGCGCCGGATCAACCTCTCCGACCTGGACGCGGCCGAGCAGGTCTTCGATCTGCTCATGGGCAACGATGTGGCCCCGCGCAAGGAGTTCATCTCCAGCTCGGCCGCGACGCTGGACCGGTCGCGGATCGACGCCTGACCGTCGCGCCGGGTTCGGGCTTGGGCTCGGGTCTGGGTCCGGGTCTGGGTCTGGGTCCGATCTGGACCCGGACCCGGGCTCCGGTTAGAGCCTGGGCTCGGAGGCTTGGCCCTGGCCCGACGCGCTCACTTCGTCTCCAACACCGCCCCGATGCGATCGTTCGGTTCCTCGCGGCGACCTGTGGCGCGATCGACCCGTTCCTGACACCTGCCCCGGCGCGGTCGCACCGTCGCCGCGACGAACTCGGCGCCGTCGCTCTGTTCCCGATCACAGACCCGGCGCCGCCGACCGGCTCCACCCGTGGGTGGAGGTCCGGGCGGTCAAGGGATCCACCCACGATCCACCCTGGCGCCGATCTGCCGACCAGCGAATTTCCGTAGCGTCGAAGGCGTCGGCAGCGCTCGCCGCCGGCATCCTCTTCCGCTCACGGAGGCTCTGATGTCCGGGCTGGTCAACGCGTTGGTGATCGTGGCCGTCGTCGCGGTGGTGATCGTGCGGCAGTTCCGCGCCCGTCGGATCGACACCGACCGGCGCTGGTGGCTCCTCCCCGCGATCCTCGCCGTCGTGGCGCTGCGCGACCCCGGTATACTCGACGCCCACCACCACACCGGGTCGGCCCTCCTGCTCGCCGTCGAGCTGGTCGTCGGGCTGGCCACCGGAGCCGGCTGGGCCTGGACCACGCGGCTGTGGATCGAGACGGACGGTTCCACTTGGAGCAAGAGCACCAAGGCGAGCGGGGGCGTCTGGGTCGTCGGCATAGCCCTGCGCCTCGGCCTCATGGCCCTGGGCGCGGTCGTGGGCGTGCACCAGAACAGCTCGGCCCTGATGCTCGGACTCGCGGCGACGCTGCTGGTCCGCTCCGGGGTCCTGGCCTGGCGGGCCCAGTCCTTCACCGGGTCGGCCGGGTCGGCCTCGGCGTACGGTTTCGGCATGGCGAGGCCCGCCCGGAAGGAGCGCGTGTGACGGAGAACGCCTGGACGCGCTGGCCCTCGCGGGAGGCGCTGGGCCGAGAGGGGGTCTCACGGCCCCGGCGGCTGCTCGCCTGGGCCGTCCGGCTGCTGGTGATCGGGGTGCTCCTAGGGGGCGCGGTCACCGGCAGTCACGTCCACGGCTGGGCCCTGGCCGGAGGTGCGGCCGGGATCCTGCTGGCAGCGGTCGTCGGCTGGGCGTTCTGGCGCACGACTCTCGCCCACAGGCTCTGGCCGTCGGTGGGACTCATCGCCGTGCTCCTCGGGATCGCGATCGGGGGACAGGCCGTCGGGTTCACGGTCCCGGCCCTCGTCATCTGGTGTGGTTGTGCGGTCAGTTCGCTGGAGCGGCTGCCCATCGCGGTCGCCGTACCGGTGACCTCGGTGTCCCTCGCGGTCTTCGCCGCGGTCAACAACGACGTATGGCTGACCACCGCGGTCACGACGGCCGGGCTGGCCCTCGCCGGATACACGCTCCGCCTCGACGCCGAGGCCCGGGGCAACGCCCAGCGGCTGCTCACCCAGGAACGCATGGCACGTACTGCCGAGGCGGAGTCCGCCGCGCTGGCGGAACGGGCCCGTATCGCCCGGGAGATCCACGACGTGCTGGCCCACAGCCTCTCGGCCCAGCTCGTGCACCTGGAGGCGGCCAGGCTGCTGATCGAGCGGGGCGCCGACCGCGAGACGATCCTGGAACGGGTCGTGGCGGCCCGGGGGATGGCCCGCGACGGCCTGGTGGAGACCCGGCAGGCCCTGTCCGCGCTGCGGGGCGAGATGAGCCCGCTGGAGGACTTCCTGACCGAGATCGTCGGTACGACGGGCCGTGCCCAGGTCACCGTTACGGGTGACCGGAGACAGCTGCCCGCCGAGGCCTCGCAGGCCGTGCGCCGGGTCGCCCAGGAGGCCCTGACGAACGTCCGCAAGCACGCCCCGGGCGCCAAGGTGCTGCTCACCCTGGACTACGGCGAGCACGAAGTGACCCTGGACGTACGGGACTCGGGCGGCTCGCCGGGCGAACTCACCGCGGCGGGAGGTGGATACGGTCTGCTGGGCATGCGGGAACGCGCCGAGCTGCTGGGCGGTTCGCTGCGGGCCGGGCCGGACGAGGAGGGATTCGTGGTGACGCTGAAGGTGCCTGCATGACGGATGAGGCTGTGAGGAAGCCCGCGAGGGTCGTGGTCGCGGACGACCAGACCGTCGTACGGGAAGGCATCGTGATGCTGCTGGGGCTGCTGCCCGGGATCGAGGTCGTCGGCGCCGCGGTCGACGGGGACGAGGCGGTACGGCTCGTCGCCGAACTCGCCCCGGACGTCGTCCTGATGGACCTGCGCATGCCGCGCTGCGACGGTGTCGAGGCGACCCGGCGGATCCGTGCGGAGCATCCCGGGACGCAGGTCGTGGTGCTCACGACGTTCGCGGACGACGCGTCGCTGTTCCCGGCACTGCGCGCGGGGGCACGTGGCTACCTCACCAAGGACGCGGGCGGCGACGAGATCGTACGGGCCGTCGAGAGCGTGCTGTCGGGGGACGCGGGGCTGTCGCCGAGCATCCAACGGCGGTTGCTGGAGCGCCTGTCGGAGCCCGAGCCGCAGGAGCCGTCGGAGCCCGCCGAGCCGCCGGACGGGCTCACCGCGCGGGAGACCGAGGTGCTGCTGCTGATCGCCGAGGGCCTGACCAATCAGGAGATCGCCCGCACGCTGCATGTCTCCACGGCGACCGTGAAGACCCACATCAACAACCTGTTCGCCAAGACGGGGCTCAAGGACCGTGCGCAGGCGGTGCGTTACGCCTACGGCAAGGGGCTGGTGCGGCCACCAGCGGGTTGAGTCACCTGATGGGGTGAAGACAACGGAGAAGAAGAGTCGGGGATCTTCCCGTTCTGTCCATCCTTGGGCATGCAGTCAAGCAACGGTCGTTCCCGCGGTGGCGGGAGTGGTCACGAGAGTCCGGCCGAGAACCACGAAGGTCATGACCTGACCCCCGCCGAGGCAACCGGAAAGGTGAGGTACCACGACCCTTGGTACGACGCGCTCGCGTCCGGCTGGGGCGAGACGGACGGCACGGGCGGGCCCGCGCCCGAAGTGCCCGCCGCGCGCCGGGAGGACGCGGACCACGCCGTCCGCGCGGGCGATGTGTATCGGGAGGTGCAGCGCAGCGCCGCCTTCCAGGAGGTGCGCGGCCGGTATCTGCGGTTCGTGGTGCCCGCCACCGTCGTCTTCTTCACCTGGTACGTGGCCTATGTGGTGACGGCGACGACGGCGCCCGGATTCATGGCCCGGCCGGTGGCCGGCGCGGTGAACGTGGGGATGGTCGCGGGACTGGGGCAGTTCCTCACCACCTTCCTGCTCACCTGGGCCTACGCCCGGCACGCGCGGCTGCGCAGGGACCGGGCCGCGCTCGAACTGCGCTGGGACACACAGGAACTGACACGAGGCATTCGAGGCGGTACGTCGTGACCGGGAACCATCAGACGCTGGCGCTGCTGCTGTTCAGCGCGTTCATCGCGGTCACCCTCGGGATCACCACCTGGGTGAGCCGCAACCGGCATGGTTCGGAGGAGGAGTTCTACGCGGGCGGGCGGCTCTTCTCCCCGATGGAGAATGGTTTTGCCATCTCGGGTGATTATCTGTCCGCGGCCTCGTTCCTCGGGGTCACCGGGCTCATCGCGCTGTTCGGCTACGACGGCCTGCTGTACGTGGTGGGCTTCTTCGTCGCCTGGCTCATGGTGCTGTTCCTGGTCGCCGAACTGGTGCGCAACTGCGGGCGGTTCACGCTCGCCGACGTGGTCGCCGCGCGGATGAGCGAGCGACCGGTACGGATCGCGGCGGGAACTTCCTCGGTCACCGTGTCCGTTCTCTATCTGGTGGCGCAGATGGTGGGTGCGGGCAGCCTGGTCTCGCTGCTGCTGGGCGGGACGAGTGCGGCCGCGCGGGCCTGGACCGTCATCGGCGTCGGGGCGCTCATGGTGATCTATGTGTCGATGGGAGGGATGCGGGCCACCACCTGGATCCAGATCGTCAAGGCGGTCCTGATGATGAGCGGCACCATCGCGCTGACGGTGCTGACCCTGGTGCGCTTCCACGGGAACCTGAACCACCTGCTGCTCACGGCCGCCGCGCGCAGCGGTCACGGTGCCGCCTTCCTGGCGCCGGGGCTCAAGTACGGCGGGGACTGGACCGCGCGGTTCGACTTCATCAGCCTGGGCCTCGCGCTGGTGCTGGGCACGGCCGGGCTGCCGCACATCCTGTCCCGCTTCTACACCGTGCCGACCGCACGGGCCGCGCGCCGTTCGGTGGTGTGGTCGATCGGGCTCATCGGCGCGTTCTACCTGATGACGATCGTCCTCGGCTTCGCCGCCGCGGCGGTCGTGGGACCGGACACCCTTCGGAAGTCGAACGAGGCCGGGAACACGGCGGTCCCGCTGCTCGCCCTCGACCTCGGCGGAGGAGCCGATTCCACCGGAGGCACCGTCCTGTTCGCGATCGTCGCGGCCGTGGCCTTCGCCACCATCCTCGCGGTGGTGGCCGGGATCACCCTGGCTTCCTCGGCATCCGTGGCGCACGACCTGTACGCGTCACTGCGGCGCCCGAACGCCAAGCCGCGCAGCGAGGTGGCCGTGGCGCGGGTCGCCGCGGTCGGCATCGGGGTCGCGGCGATCGGGCTCGGCCTCATCGCCAGGAACCTCAACGTCGCCTTCCTGGTGGGCCTCGCCTTCGCCGTCGCCGCCTCCGCGAACCTCCCGGTGCTGCTCTACTCGCTGTTCTGGCGCGGCTTCACGACCCGCGGCGCCGTGTGGGCCGTATACGGCGGGCTGATCCCCGCACTGGTGCTCGTGCTGCTGTCGCCGGTCGTGTCGGGCAGCCCCGAATCGCTGTTCCCGGGCGTCGACTTCCAGTTCTTCCCGCTGCAGAACCCCGGCCTCGTCTCGATCCCGCTCGGCTTCCTGGCCGGCTGGCTCGGCACGGTCACCTCGACGGAGGTCCCGGACGAGGCCAAGCACGCGGAGACCGAGGTACGGGCGCTGACGGGGGCGGGAGCCGTGTAGCGGGGCCCGTGTGCCGTAGCCACGCGCGGCTGTGCGGCTGTCGCGTGGCTACGGCGCCACCCAGGCGTAGCGGTGTTCCGGGCGGCCCGTGTCGCCGTACTTGAGGGAGAGGCGGAGGCGGCCTACCTGTTCCAGGTGGCGTAGGTAGCGCTGGGCGGTCGAGCGGCTCAGGCCGGTCTCGGCGGCGACCTCGTGGGCCGAGAGCGGGTGGCCGGCGCTGTGCAGGACGGCGCAGATCAGGTCGGTGGTCGGTTCCGAGTGGCCGCTGGGCAGGCCGGGGGAGGCCGGTACGGTCGTCGTGCGCAGGGCGCCGAAGATGCGGTCGACCTGTTCCTGGCCGGCGATGCCGCGGCCGCCGACGCGGTCGACGGTGCGGCGCAGGGCGGCGTACGAGTCGAGGCGCGTGCGCAGCGCGGCGAAGGTGAACGGTTTGACCAGGTAGTGCAGGGCGCCCAGGCGCATCGCCCGCTGCACGGTCGTCACATCACTGGCCGCCGTGATCATGATGACGTCGGTCGTGTGGCCCTGTTGCCGCATGCGATGGACGAGTTCGAGACCCGTCTGGTCGGGCAGATAGTGGTCGAGCAGCACCAGGTCGATGGTCCCGCGTTCCACGGTGGCCAGCGCCTGGGCGGCGCTGTGCGCGCGGGCGGCGACCCGGAAACCGGGAACCTTCCCCACGTACTTGGCGTTGATCTCGGCGACGCGGAAGTCGTCGTCCACGACCATGACGTCAATCATTGGGCCTCTTTCCTCAAGGCCAGGCGAGCGTTAAGCCCGTGTTTCGGCTCCGCAGTTGTAGCGCGAGCAAAACGAGCACAACAGGCTCTTGCGAGCAAAAGAACGGCTTGCGCCCAGAAGACTGCTGCTGTGGTCCGCGCCACATCTACGGTCCCGGCCATGAGCGCAGACACCAGCCCCGCCATCGAGCTGCGGGGCGCGAGCAAGACCTTCAGGACCCCGTCGGGGGGTCTGCACACGGCCGTACAGGGGCTTGATCTCACCGTCGGACGTGGCGAGTTCGTGGCGGTCGTCGGCCCCACGGGCTGCGGCAAGTCGACCACGCTGACCCTCGTCAGCGGGCTGGAAGAGCCCTCCGAGGGCGATGTGCTGGTGGCCGGGGAGCCCGTCTCCGGCGTCGGCGACAAGGTCGGCTTCGTCTTCCAGCAGGACGCCACCTTCCCCTGGCGCACGGTCCTGTCCAACGTCATGGCGGGCCCGCGCTTCCGCGGCGTACCGAAGGCGGAGGCCAGGGCGAAGGCGCGTGAGTGGCTGGCCCGGGTCGGGCTCTCCGCCTTCGAGGACCGCTATCCGCACCAGCTCTCCGGCGGTATGCGCAAGCGAGTCGCGCTCGCCGCGACCTTCGTCAACGACCCCGAGATCCTGCTGATGGACGAGCCGTTCTCGGCGCTCGACGTACAGACCAGGGCCCTGATGTCGGACGAACTCCTGGAGCTGTGGGAGGGCACCGGTACCTCGGTCGTCTTCGTCACCCACGACCTGGAGGAGTCCATCGCGCTGGCCGACAGGGTCGTCGTGATGACCGCCGGGCCCGCCACCGTGAAGCAGGTCTTCGACATCGACCTGCCGCGGCCCCGCAAGGTCGAATCCGTGCGCCTGGAGCCGCGGTTCATCGAGATCTACCGCGAGATCTGGGAGTCGCTCGGCGAAGAGGTCCGCATCACGCGCGAGAGGGGTGCGGCCAATGTCGCCTGACGTCATGCCCGAGGACAAGGTCGTACGGTCCATGTCCGAGCCCGGCGCCAAGACCGACCGCGCCCATTCACGCGCGCGTGCCGCACGTAAACGCAGAGTCGGCGTCGGCGCGGCCCGTGTGCTGCTCCTGGTCGCCTTTCTCGGCCTGTGGGAATGGCTCTCCCGGGCCAAGGTCATCGATCCGTTCAACTTCTCGATGCCCTCGAAGATCTGGGACCAGATCTACACCTGGGTGATGCACGGGACCGCGCTCGGCTCCCTGGGGGAGCAGATCTGGGCCACGCTCCAGGAGGCGTTGATCGGCTGGGTCATCGGTGTGATCGCCGGTGTCGTGTTCGGTATTGCGCTGGGCCGGATCACCTTGATGGCCGACATACTTGGTCCATACATCAAGGTGCTCAACTCCATACCGAGGATCGTCCTCGCCCCGATCTTCGTGATCTGGTTCGGACTCGGACCGGCCTCCAAGGTCGCGTCGGCCGTGGTGCTCGTCTTCTTCCCGGTGTTCTTCAACGCCTTCCAGGGCGCTCGCGAGGTCGACCGCAACCTCGTCGCCAACGCCCGCATCCTCGGCGCCAGCGACCGCAGGGTGACCCTCCAGGTAGTCATCCCGTCCGCCACCTCCTGGATCTTCACCAGCCTCCATGTCAGCTTCGGCTTCGCCCTCATCGGCGCGATCGTCGGCGAGTACATCGGTGCCACCAAGGGCATCGGCCTGCTCGTCGCGCAGTCCCAGGGCACCTTCAACGCGGCCGGTGTGTACGCCGCGATGGTGATCCTCGCGGTCGTCGCCCTGGTCGCCGAAGGGCTGCTCACCTTCGCCGAGAACCGCATCTTCCGCTGGAAGCCGTCGGGCTCCGACAGCTGAACGGCCCCTCGCCGCAGCCCCGTTGAAGACGCACCCCTTCCTCCCCGCACCGCACCCTCACAAGGACGTGAACCGTCATGCGCAAGACCGCCAGATATGCCGCCCTGGCCGCCTCGGGCCTGCTCGCCCTCTCCTCGCTCACCGCCTGCGCCAACGACGCGGCCAGCACCGCCTCCACCGGCTCCGGCGGCAAGGGCGACGGCAAGGGCGTGAAGGTCAAGATCATGGTCGGTGGCCTGGACAAGGTCATCTACCTGCCCGCGATGCTCACCCAGCGGCTCGGTTACTTCGACGCCGAGGGCCTCGACGTCGAGCTGCTGAGCGAACCGGCCGGCGTCCAGGTCGAGACCGCCCTCGTCTCCGGGCAGGTCCAGGGAGCCGTCGGCTTCTACGACCACACGCTGGACCTGCAGGTCAAGGGCAAGTTGGTCGAGTCCGTGGTGCAGTTCTCGCAGGCGCCCGGCGAGGTCGAGGTCGTCTCCACCAAGGCGGCGGGGAAGGTCAAGTCGGCCAAGGACTTCAAGGGCAAGAAGCTCGGCGTGACCGGCCTCGGCTCCTCCACCGACTTCCTCACCAAGTACCTCGCCGTCAAGAACGGCGTCAACGTCAGCGAGTTCACCCCGGTCGCCGTGGGCGCGGGGCCGACCTTCGTCGCGGCGCTCCAACAGGGCTCCATAGACGCCGGGATGACGACCGACCCGACCGTCGCCACGATCCTCGACAAGAAGGCCGGCAAGATCCTCGTCGACATGCGGACGCCCGAGGGCTCGCAGGCGGCGCTCGGTGGGCCGTACCCCTCGTCAAGTCTGTACATGCAGACGGACTGGGTGAACAGCCACAAGTCCACTGTGCAGAAGATGGTCAATGCATTCGTCAAGACGCTCAAGTGGATGTCCACCCACAGCGCGACCGAGATCGCCGACAAGATGCCCGCTGACTACTCCCAGGGCAACAAGTTCCTCTACTCCACCGCGATCAAGAGCACGCTGCCGATGTTCACCAAGGATGGCGTGATGCCGGCGAACGGCCCGGAGACCGTCGAGAAGGTGCTCAAGGCGTTCAACCCCACCATCAAGAACGCCAAGGTGGACCTCGACAAGACGTACACGACCGAGTTCGTGAAGAACGCCACAGGCTGACGGCCGCGCGGTCGGCATCCGTAAAGAAGGGAGGGGCACGGCCCCTTCCCCCGCCCCCACAGGCCGTGCCCTCAGGCGCGGGTCGCCCACACGTAACGGTGTTCCGGGCGGCCCGCGTCGCCGTATTTGAGCGTCAGCCTGGCCCGTCCGGTGCGCTCCAGGAGCTTCAGATAGCGCTGGGCGGTCTGCCGGCTCACCCCGGTGCGGTCGGCGATCTCCTGGGCGGACAGGGGGCCTTGGGCGTTCATCAGGGACCGGCGGACGAGTTCCGCCGTGGTGGGGGAGTGCCCTTTGGGCAGCCCGGGCTCCGAGGGCGCCGACAGGGCACCGAAGATGCGGTCCACCTCGGCCTGTTCGGCCTCGCCGCCGCCGTCGAGCGTGCGGCGTAGTTCCGCGTACGCCTCCAACTTGGCGCGCAGGCCAGCGAAGGCGAACGGCTTGACCAGGTACTGCAGCGCGCCCTGCCGCATCGCCGCCTGGACGGTCGTCACGTCCCGGGCCGCCGTCACCATGATCACGTCCGTCTGGTGGCCGCGTCGGCGCATCTCCTGGACGACCGCCAGACCCGTCTCGTCGGGCAGGTAGTGGTCCAGGAGGACCAGGTCGAGGCGGGGCAGCGTCTCCAACTGGCGCAGCGCCTCAGCCGCGTTGTGAGCCTCGCCGGCCACGTGGAAGCCCGGCACCTTCTCCACGTAGGCCGCGTTGACCTGTGCGACCCGGGTGTCGTCGTCCACGACCAGGACCTCGATCATCGCGACTCCTCCTCGACGGTCTCCCCGGGGGCGGTGAGAGCGGGTTCCAGCCCCGGCTCGGTCAGCGCCTCGGTCAGTGCCTCCGGCAGGACGACCACGAACTCCGCACCCCCGCCGAACGCCTCCGTCACCACCGCGCTGCCGCCCTGCCGTTCGGCGAGCCGACGCACCAGGGAGAGGCCGATCCCGCGCTTGCCGTGCGCCGGGGGCTTCTTCGTGGACCAGCCCTCGGTGAAGACCAACTCCCGTTGTTCCTCCGGGATTCCGGGGCCCGTGTCACGCACCCGGAGCACGGCCGTACGTCCCTCCGTCCGCAACTCGACCTCCACGCGTGCGTGCGGTGTGCCCGCGACGGCGTCGAGCGCGTTGTCCACCAGGTTGCCGACGACCGTGACCAGCCCGCGCGGGTCGATCAACCGGTCGGGCAGCCAGGTCCGGTCGGAGATCCACAGGGCGACGGCCCGCTCGGCCGCGACGGTCGCCTTGCCCACCAACAGGGCGGCGATCAGCGGGTCCTGGATCTTCTCGGTGACCTGCTCGGCCGTGGCCCTGTGATCGCCGACCACCTCGCCGACGAATTCGACGGCATCGTCGTACATCTCCAGTTCGAGCAGCCCCAGGAGCGTGTGCATGCGGTTGGCGTGCTCGTGGTCCTGGGCGCGCAGGGCGTCGATCAGACCGTGCGTCGAGTCCAACTCCCGGCCCAGCTGCTCCAGTTCGGTGCGGTCGCGCAAGGTGGCCACGGCGCCGCCGTCGTCGGTGGGCATCCGGTTGGTGACCAGAACCCGCTGACCGCGGACGGCGAGCAGATCGGTGCCGGTCACCCGGCCGGCCAGGACATCGGTCGTACGGCCCTCACCGAGCGCCTCGTCCAGGGAGCGGCCCACCGCCTCGTCGCCGATGCCCAAGAGGCGTCGTGCCTCGTCGTTCAGGAGTCTTATGCGGCCGGTGCGGTCCAGGGCGACGACGCCCTCCCTGATGCCGTGCAGCATCGCCTCGCGCTCCGAGAGCAGCGCCGAGATGTCCGAGAAGGCCAGGTCCCGGGTCTGCCGCTGGACCCGCCGGGAGATCAGCCAGGCCGCCAGCGCACCGACGGCGAGGGCACCCCCGGCGTACGCCAGCAGCCCCGGGATCGCGCTGATCAGCTGCGCACGGACGCCGTCGTACTTGATGCCCACCGAGACGGCCCCGACGACCGTGCCGTCGGCGTCCCGCAGGGGTACCTTGCCGCGGGCCGAGCGGCCCAGGGTGCCCTTGTCGATCTCCTTGACCTCCTGACCGGCCAGGGGCTGGTCGGGAGAGGTCGAGACGAAGCGGCCGATCTCGCTGGGAGTCGTGTGCGACCACCGCATGCCCCGCCAGTCCATCACCACCACGTACTCGGCCTTGGTGGCCTTGCGGATCCGCTCCGCCTCCCTCTGCACGGGTCCGTCCACGGTCGGCGGGGTGTCCTGGACGTCCTTGATGATCTGCGGCTGCTGCGCGGTGGTCTGGGCGATGGCCAGGGCGCGGTTCATCGCCTCCTGGTCGAGCTGTTTGCTCAGCGGCGCGAGGAACAGCCCGGTCGCCAGGACCGCGACTCCCGCGGCGATCGCCAGCTGCATCAGCAGCACCTGGGAGAACACCCGCCGCGGCAGCCCGAGGCGACGGCGGCGTGCGGGGGGTGTGGGGCTCATACCCCTGACGGTACGTGCCGGGGCGGGGGCTGCCCCAGGGGTGTGGCGTGGATCTCTTGACCAGTTCTTGGGGAAACCGGCCTCCAGTAGAGGGCGTTTTCCGGCGGAAACCGGTACGGCGGGCGGGTCAGCCGGCCAGCGCCGTCGTCAGCTCGCGCACCGCCACCACGTCCATCCGCGCCGGTGCGCCGAGGACCGACGCCCCGCAGCTCTCCGGGCGGGGCGGAAGCGAGGCCCCCTGGGCGACGATCACGCGCCAGTGGCGTCCGTCGGCGTGCGCGACGGTCACCTCCCAGCGCGGTGCGCCGCCGTCCGTCCGTACGACGCTCAGGGCGTCCACCGCGTACTCGCCCGCCGCCGTCCGCACGGCCAGCTCCGCCGCCTGTCCGGGCCGTTCCCAGGCCGAGCCGCCCCGGCAGCCCTCGACGACCACACGGCCCTCCTGGACGCCCTGGAGGATCTCCTTGATGCCGTGGGCCTGGACCCGCCCGTACGCGTAGCCGTACGGCAGGACGAGCACCGTCGGCGAGAAGCGGTGACCGCCCAGATGGGTGACCTCCCAGGCGCCCTCGACCCCGGAGGCGGCCAGTTCGGCGGCGAGAGGACGGCCGAGGAGCGCGCAGCAGCGGTCGCGCTTGCCGTTGGTGCAGACGAGCGCGAGCGGGTCACCGGTGTGGGCTTGTCCGCCGAGCGCCGAGCCGAACGAGCGCGGGTCGCCCGCGCCGAGGGCGGCGAAGTCGAGGGCGAGCAGCTGCCCCGGGTCCTCGGTCGTGGCGCTGTGCAGCCATACGTTCCCGGGAACGGTGTGGGCCGCGTACACATGGCGCACCGGCGACGCCGCTGGGTCGGCGTGCCGCCCGGGGCGCCGGATGAGCGCGATCCGTACGCCCGTGTTCGCGGCGGCGGCTTCCAGGGCACGCCCCAGCGCGGGGTCCAGGTGGCTCGAAGTGAGCGCTTTGGCACCCCAAGGGCCGGGCTGTTCCAGCAGCAGCCACGTCGTCGCCGTGGCCGCGGTTCCGGAAATGGGCTCGTCGAGGTCCCGAGAGACGGTCGCGCACGTACTCACAGAGGTGAGCCTAACCTGACTTGGCCCAGGGCGACTTCCGGCCGCGCTCGCGTCCTACTCCGGTAGTGGTTGAGGCGGCCTGGGGCCTACGTAGTGACCGCTCGGCCGCATGCGCAGCGGGCGCTCCCCGTACTCCTCCAGGGCGTGCGCGATCCACCCCGCCGTACGGGCGACGGCGAAGATCGTCTCACCCGCCGTGGAGGGCATCCCGGAGGAGACGGTGAGCACGGCGAGCGCCAGGTCGACGTTGGCGTGCAGCGGGGTGTGGCGGGCGGTGGTGGCGACGATGTCGCGGGCCGCGGCGAGAGCGGGTGCGGCGCCCGGGATCTCCTTCAGGAGGGCGAACAGGGCACGCGCGCGTGGGTCTTCGCCCGGGTAGAGCCGGTGGCCGAGTCCGGGAATACGGCGGCCGGCGCGGAGTTCGTCCGCGACCACCGGGGCGGCGGTGCCCTGGTCGAGCACGTCGAGCAGCAGTCGGTGCGCCAGGCCGCTGGCGGCGCCGTGCAGGGGGCCTTCGAGGACTCCCAGGCCGGAGGAGACGGCCGCGTACGGGTGTGCGCGGGCCGAGGCGGCGACGCGCACCGCGAGCGTCGAGGCGGCCAGGTCGTGGTCCACGAGCAGCCCAAGTGCCGTGTCCAGGACGTGCAGTGACGCCTCGTCAGCAGGCCGACCGCTCAGCCGTGCCCACAGGCGGTGGGCCAGCGGACCCGCGTCGCGATGGGCACGCCGTACCGGTGGCAGGGCCGCTACGAGGGTGGGGATGAGGATGCGCGCGGTGCCGAGCACGGCGTCCTCGGACAGGTCGAAGCGCAGCGGGTCCGCGGTCGCCGCCGCGATGGCCGCGACCCGCAACCGGTCGGTGGGGCCCGTGTGTTCCGGCAGCGCGTCGACGGCGCGACGGGCGACGGCGACGGCTTCCTTGGGCGCGGTGAACGTGATCCCGGGGCGCAACTCCCCGGTCCACAGCCACTCGGCGATCTCCTCGTAGGAGTGGCGCGCGGCCAGCTCGGTCGCGTCGACGCCCCGGAAGTAGTACCGGTCCTTCTCGATGAGCGTGATCCGGGTCCGCACGGACAGCTCGCCCCCGGACCCCGAACTCCCGCTGCTCTCCCGCCTGTTGCGCCGCGCAAGCCCCTCCACCTCCTTGGCGTCGAAGGTGCTGCCCCGCCCTCCGGGCTCGCGCCTGCTGCTCAGCTGCCCGCGACTCACGTAGGCGTACACGGTGTCCGGCTTCACGCCGAGCAGTTCGGCGGTCTCCTTGGTGCTCAGCCGTCGCTCGGGGTGACCAGGAGCGGTTTCTTGATCGCGCATGGAGGCCACGGTATCCACCCCTTGCATACATTGATTCAATCAATATTGACAGAGATTGAGTCAACCATGGACATTTGAATCAAGTCCAGGGAGGAAACATGTCCATCAACAGGGCCGCAGCCACGCGTATCGAGGTTCCGCGGGGACTCGCGGGCGTCGTCGTCACCGACACCCGAATCGGTGACGTCCGGGGGATCGAGGGCTTCTACCACTACCGCCACTACTCCGCCGTCGAACTCGCGCAGACCCGCGGCTTCGAGGACGTCTGGCATCTCCTCGCCTACGGCGAACTGCCGGACGCGGAGCAGAGCGCGGCCTTCGCTGCCGAGACCGCGGCGCTGCGCCCGTTGCCGGACGAGGTGCGGGCCGCGCTGCCCGCGGTGGCGGCGGCGAGCGGGACGTCCGGGTCCCTGTCGGGGCCGTTGTCCGGGATGCGTACGGCGCTGTCGCTGCTCGGTGCCGCGAAGGGCTTCCGGCCGGTGTACGACATCGACGCGGACGCGCGCCGTAGGGACACCCTCGTGGCGTCCGCGGCCGTACCGACACTGCTGACCGCGCTGTACCGGCTGGGTCGGGGACTCGACCCCGTGGAGCCGCGCGACGACCTCTCCTACGCGGCCAACTACCTCTACATGCTGACCGGTTCGGAACCGGACAAGCAGCAGGCCAGGGCGATCGAGCAATACTTGATCTCAACCATTGACCACGGATTCAATGCGTCAACCTTCACCGCGCGGGTCATCGCGTCGACGGGGGCGGATGTGGCGGCCTGTCTGGTCGGGGCCGTGGGGGCGCTCTCGGGTCCGCTGCACGGGGGTGCGCCCAGCCGTGCCCTGGACACCCTGGACGCGATCGGAACCCCGGACCGTATCGACCCCTGGATCCGCGAACGCGTCCTCGCCGGGGACCGCATCATGGGCTTCGGCCACGCGATCTACCGCACGGAGGACCCCCGTTCGAGGATGCTGCGCGAGGTCGCCCAGCAGTTCGGCGGACCCCGGGTCGAGTTCGCCGTCGAGGTCGAGCGCCAGGTGGAGGCCATCCTCGCGGAACTCAAGCCGGGCCGTGAGCTGCACACCAACGTCGAGTTCTACGCGGGGCTGGTCATGGAACTGTGCGGGCTGCCGCGGGAGATGTTCACTCCCACGTTCGCGGCTGCGCGGGTGGTGGGGTGGAGCGCGAACATGGTGGAGCAGGCGGAGGACTCGAAGATCATCCGGCCGGTCGCGCGGTACGTGGGGACCGAGGCACCGGTGGCGGTGCCGCTCATGAGTTGACTTCGTGAAACGGCCAGGAGTGAGGCCCGGCACCGCGGGGTGCCGGGTTCTCTGTGTGTGCGGTTTCTCTGTGTGACCAGAGGGAGAGACGTGCCTTGGTGGTCGGAGGCGTCAGGCGCTGGGGATATCCCGTTTTGCCCGTACGAGGGTCTCGCGACTGATCACGACGATGCGCTCGTAATCGGCACGTGCGGCGTCAGGAGGGAGCTCGGAGTCGAGTTCCGCAGTCGCTTCGCGCCCAATGACGGCGAAGTCGCCGTTGCTGAGCTCGAAGATGTCGGGGCAAGTCTGGCCCGTGGCGCTGCCTCGCTCGCGAGGCGAGGCCCCGACACGTCGCACGATTCTCACTGAGAGTTACCACCCTTACTCGGAGTGAACGAAAATTCTCCGAGTGTGGCTCCTTGTGGCTCGGAGGGAGGGAAAGCCTCCGAGCGTGGCGGCGCCCAGGCAGGTGTGGCGCCGGAGCATGTACGTCTCCGAGCGTGAAGGGTGTTCGTCGGAGTGCCCGGAGAGGGCCAGGTGACAAGATAGCGACAGTGGGGGTGGTGGTGGGTCACTTGGGGGCAAGCAATGAGGTGAAACCTGTCGCCTTCTCTTGACGGATCGGTTTCCGGGGCGCCGGTGTCCTGCCCTGGGCCAGGGTGAACCGGTTGGTGTCAGGGCGAATCGCCTGGTGTCTCTCCGACGACCCACCACTCGTCGGTGTCCGAGTCGTCGAGTTCCTGGATCAGGTCGTCCATGATGCGGCCGAGCCCGGCCTCCTCCGATGAGTCGGGCAGGCTCTTCCTGTGGTGCTTCGTCGCTGCCCAGTACTCGCGGAAGACCTGGTTCTGGCACATGACCCGGAGATGGCCGTGAAGTTCAGGCAGGGTCAGGGCGCCGATGCGGTGGTAGTAGAGGGCGTTCGCGTAAAGGGCGTTCGCGAAGAGGTACTGACGCTGCTTCTCGGGCGGCACCTCGGTCTCGTACGTATTGAGGACGCCTGCCAGGGCGGGGTCGTCCATGGCTTTGCACAGGAGGGCGAAGTGGAGCCGATGCTGTTCGGCGAGAGCTGCTTCGCGCCGATGGCGCGAGGTCGGCCCGGCAAGGGACGCGATCATGCCGGCGATCCTCGCTTTGACGGCTGAACTGAGCCCCTGTATCCCCACGTTCTGTGTGGCCATGTCAACAACCCCCGAATCAGGCGGCCGTCCGCCGGTCGTCGGGGTGCGGGTCGACTGATGGGGACCGGCGAGCGATGGGCGGCGCTTGCCGTCTCCCAGAGTGCCGAGCGGCTCTGATCGGCAGGGAGGCGGAGAGGAGGCGCACGGAGGGAAGCGAGGGTCGCACGAACCGGCGCCTTCCCCAACGTCTGCCCCGCAAGCGCTGCTAACAATCGTTCACTTCGCGGCGATTCTTCCGGCTCGTATCCTGGGGCGGCATTCAACCTCCGTACGTGTGCCGGACCGCGAGCCGGTGCACGCGTCGGCGTGAAAGAGGTCGCACGTTGAGCCAGCAGAGCCCGAGCGCAAGCCCGAGCCAGAGCACCGAACCGGCGTCGGTCCCGAGTACGGATCCGAGCCTGCCCGCAACCTCGGTTCCGAGCGCGGCCACGACTCCGGTACCGAGCCGGAATTCGACTGTGGTTCCCGCCTCGGACTCGACCTCGGACCCCACCTCGGACCCGACCTCGGCTCCTGTCCCGGACCTGACCCTGACCTCGACCCCGACCCCGATCCCGACCTCGACCCCGACCCCGATCCCGACCTCGGCCCCGGCCCCGGACCCGACCTTGGCCTCGACCTCGGTCCCGTCCCCGATCCAGACCCCGGCCTCGGTCCCGTCCCCGATCCAGACCCCGGCCTCGATCCCGACCCCGATCCGGGTCCCGGCCTCGGTCCCGGCCTCGACCTCGGTCCCGGTCCCGGCCCCGGATCCGGCCTCGATCCTGGCCCCGATCCCGATCCCGACCCGGACCCCGACCCCGGCCGCGCCCCCCGCCCCGACCCCTTCCCCGGATCCAACCCCACCCCCGAACCCCCACCAGATCCCCGTCCTCGTCCTCGCCGGCTTCCTCGGCTCCGGCAAGACCACGCTCCTCAATCACCTCCTCCACCGCAGCGGAGGCAGCCGTATCGGAGCGATCGTCAACGACTTCGGGGCGATCGAGATCGACGCGCTGGCCGTGGCCGGGGCGCTCGGGGACTCGACCGTGTCGCTCGGGAACGGGTGCCTGTGCTGTGCCGTGGACGCCAGTGAACTCGACGTCTATCTGGAGCGGCTCGCCCGGCCCTCCGCCGGTATCGACGTCATCGTCATCGAGGCCAGCGGGCTCGCCGAACCGGAGGAGCTGGTGCGGATGCTGCTCGCCAGCGAGCACCCGGGGATCGTCTACGGCGGGCTCGTCGAGGTCGTCGACGCCGCCGAGTTCGACGACACGCGCGCGAAGCACCCCGAGATCGACCGGCATCTCTCCCTCGCCGACCTCGTCGTCGTCAACAAGCTGGACCGGGCGGTCGACGCCCCGCGCGTCCTCGGACTGGTCCGCTCGCTCACCGACCGTGCCGCCGTCGTGCCCGCCACCTACGGCCGTATCGACCCGGAGTTCCTCTTCGACTGCCGGCCGAACGAGGAGCGCGTCGGGCAGCTGACCTTCGACGACCTGCACGACCCCGCCGGTGCGGAGCAGGACGAACACGACGCGCACGCCGACCACTTGCACACCGCCTACGACAGCCTCTCCTTCGCCTCCGACGACATGCCCATGGACCCGCGACGGCTGATGGCGTTCCTGGACAGCAGGCCCGAGGGGCTCTACCGCATCAAGGGGTACGTCGACTTCGGCGCCCACGATCTGCGCAACCGGTACGCCGTGCACGCCGTAGGACGCTTCTTGAGGTTCTATCCGGAGCCCTGGGCGAGCGGCGACACCCGGCTGACCCAGCTCGTGCTCATCGGCACCGGCCTCGACATGCCCGCCCTCGGCAAGGAGTTGGAGGCGTGCAAGCAGGACGCCCCACACGCCGACGAACACGGCATGTGGGGCGTCCTGCGCTACGTACAAGAACCGGACCAGGAGCCGGAGTCCGACGAGGAGCCGGGACCGGAGGCCTGAGGGGCCGGGGTTACACCGGCCCCGCCACCACCGACACCGTCTTCGCGAGCGACACGCCCGAGCCGTCGCGGCGCGGGTCCATCTCCGGGAGTTCCGCCGGTGTGCCGTCCCGTTGTGCTGCCTTGGCCGGTACGGCGCCCGTCCAGGCCAGGGACAGGCAGTCCTCGCCCTTCAGGAAGCGCTGGCAGCGGACGCCGCCGGTGGCTCGGCCCTTGCGGGGGTACTGGTCGAACGGGGTCAGCTTGGCCGTCGTCTGGACGGAGTCGTCGAGCGTGCCGCGCGAGCCCGCGACCGTGAAGACGACCGCGTCCACGGCGGGGTCGACGGCCGTGAAGGAGATGACCTTCGCGCCCTCGGTGAGTTTGATGCCCGCCATGCCGCCGGCCGCGCGGCCCTGGGGGCGCACCTGGGCGGCCTGGTAGCGCAGCAGTTGGGCGTCGTCCGCGATGAAGACCAGGTCCTCGTCGCCGGTGCGCAACTCGACGGCGCCGACGATCCGGTCGCCGTCCTTGAGCGTGATGACCTCCAACTCCTCCTTGTTCGTGGGGTAGTCGGGGACCACGCGCTTGACGACGCCCTGCTCCGTGCCGATGGCCAGGCCGGGGGAGGACTCGTCGAGGGTCGTCAGGCAGATGACCGTCTCGCCCTCGTCCAGGGAGACGAACTCCGAGATCGGGGCGCCGCCGGAGAGGTTCGGCGCGGCGGCCGTCTCCGGGAGCTGGGGGAGGTCTACGACGTTGATCCGCAGGAGGCGGCCGGCCGAGGTGACCGCGCCCAGCTCGCCGCGGGCCGTCGCCGGGACCGCCGAGACGATCACGTCGTGCTTGGTGCGCCGGGCCTCGGAGTCCTCCGGGAAGGGCTCGCCGTTCGCCGTGCGGGCCAGCAGCCCCGTCGAGGAGAGCAGTACCCGGCACGGGTCGTCGGCCACCTGGAGCGGCACGGTGGCGGCGGGGGCGCCCGCCGACTCCAGCAGGACCGTACGCCGGTCGGTGCCGAACTTCTTTGCCACCGCGGCCAGTTCGGTCGAGACCAGCTTGCGCAGCTCGGTGTCCGACTCCAGGATGACGGTCAACTCCGCGATCTCCGCGGTGAGTCGCTCCATCTCCGACTCCAGCTCGATCCGGTCGAACCGGGTGAGGCGGCGCAGCGGGGTGTCCAGGATGTACTGCGTCTGGATGTCCGACAGGGAGAAGCGCTCCATCAGGCTCTGCTTCGCCTGCGCCGAGTTGTCGCTGGAGCGGATGAGCCGGATGACCTCATCGATGTCGATGAGCGCGGTGAGCAGACCCTCCACCAGGTGGAGGCGGTCGCGCCGCTTGGTGCGGCGGAACTCGCTGCGGCGCCGTACGACGTCGAAGCGGTGGTCGAGATAGACCTCCAGGAGTTCCTTGAGGCCCAGGGTGAGGGGCTGGCCGTCCACCAGGGCAACGTTGTTGATGCCGAAGGACTCCTCCATCGGCGTCAGCTTGTAGAGCTGCTCCAGGACCGCTTCCGGCACGAAGCCGTTCTTGACCTCGATGACCAGGCGCAGGCCGTGTGCACGGTCGGTGAGGTCCTTGACGTCGGCGATGCCCTGCAGCTTCTTCGCGCCGACCAGGTCCTTGATCTTGGCGATCACCTTCTCGGGGCCTACGGAGAAGGGCAGTTCGGTGACGATGATGCCCTTGCGGCGCGCCGTCACGTTGTCCACGGCGACCGTGGCGCGGATCTTGAAGGTGCCGCGGCCCGTCTCGTACGCGTCCCGGATGCCGGTGAGGCCGACGATCCGGCCGCCCGTCGGCAGGTCGGGGCCCGGGACGTGCCGCATCAGGGTGTCCAGGTCCGCGTTCGGATAGCGGATCAAGTGCCGGGCGGCCGCGATGACTTCGCCCAGGTTGTGCGGCGGCATGTTGGTGGCCATGCCGACCGCGATGCCCGACGAGCCGTTCACCAGGAGGTTCGGGAAGGCGGCGGGCAGGGCCACCGGCTCCCGCTCCTGGCCGTCGTAGTTCGGGGTGAAGTCGACCGTGTCCTCGTCGATCGACTCGGTCATCAGGTTGGCCGCTTCGGACGGCCGGCACTCCGTGTACCGCATGGCGGCCGGCGGGTCGTCGTTGCCCAGCGAGCCGAAGTTGCCGTGGCCGTCGGCCAGCGGCACGCGCATGGAGAAGGGCTGGGCCATGCGCACCAGGGCGTCGTAGATCGACGCGTCCCCGTGCGGGTGCAGCTTGCCCATCACCTCACCGACGACACGAGCACACTTGACGTATCCCCGGTCGGGGCGCAGGCCCATCTCGTCCATCTGGTAGACGATTCGTCGGTGGACCGGCTTCAGGCCGTCCCGGGCGTCCGGCAGGGCTCGGGAGTAGATGACCGAGTACGCGTACTCAAGGTAGGAGCCCTGCATCTCGTCGACGACGTCGATGTCGAGGATCCGCTCCTCGAACGAGTCGTCGGGCGGCGGGGTCTTCGTGCTGCGGCGGGCCATCGCTGCCGGCTCCTCTTTTCTGGTCGCTCGCCTGGGGGTCGCTCCCCTTCGGCTCACTCTTGCTGAAGCGTGAACGGGGTCTTGACGTGAACCATTGTGGACCGCGGCACTGACAACGCGGACCAGGACCCGGCGTTGCCCGCTCGGGTCCGTCGCCGGCGGCTGCCGCGTGAGTCCACGTGTGCGACTGCCCGCAGGCTACGCGATCTCGCTCTCGGCGTACGTCCGCCGGGAACTTCGCCGACGGTCCGCACGCTTGCATACAGTGGCGGGACGAGCAGGATTTCTGCGGTTCCAGCCAGAGAATCCGCGATCGAAGGGACGTACATGCCCATGGGTCACACGGCCACCGCCGAGGCAGGGTCCGGCGGTCTGACAGCGACCGAACACCGCTTGGCCAACGGTCTGCGCGTGGTCCTCTCCGAGGACCACCTGACCCCGGTCGCGGCGGTGTGCCTCTGGTACGACGTCGGTTCCCGCCACGAGGTCAAGGGGCGTACCGGCCTGGCTCACCTCTTCGAGCACCTGATGTTCCAGGGCTCCGGACAGGTGAAGGGCAACGGTCACTTCGAGCTGGTGCAGGGCGCGGGCGGTTCGCTCAACGGCACCACCAGCTTCGAGCGCACGAACTACTTCGAGACCATGCCCACCCACCAGTTGGAGCTCGCGCTCTGGCTGGAGGCCGACCGCATGGGCTCCCTGCTGGCCGCCCTGGACGAGGAGTCCATGGAGAACCAGCGGGACGTCGTCAAGAACGAGCGCCGCCAGCGCTACGACAACGTGCCCTACGGGACAGCGTTCGAGAAGCTGACCGCCCTCGCCTACCCGGAGGGCCACCCCTACCACCACACGCCCATCGGCTCGATGGCGGACCTGGACGCGGCCACCCTGGAGGACGCGCGCGCGTTCTTCCGCACCTACTACGCGCCCAACAACGCGGTCCTGTCCGTGGTCGGCGACATCGACCCCGAGCAGACGCTCGCCTGGATCGAGAAGTACTTCGGGTCCATCGCGTCGCACGACGGCAAGCCCGAGCCCCGCGACGGCACGCTGCCCGAGGTGATCGGCGGTCAACTGCGCGAGGTCGTCGAGGAGGAGGTCCCGGCCCGCGCCCTGATGTGCGCCTACCGCCTGCCGAACGACGGCACGCGCGCGTCCGACGCGGCCGACCTCGCCCTCACCATCCTCGGCGGCGGCGAGTCCTCGCTCCTCTACAACCGCCTTGTACGACGCGACCGTACGGCTGTTGCCGCCGGCTTCGGTCTGCTGCGGCTGGCCGGGGCCCCCTCCTTGGGGTGGCTGGACGTCAAGACGTCCGGGGACGTCGAGGTGCCGGTCATCGAGGCCGCCATCGACGAGGAGCTCGCCCGGTTCGCCGAGGAGGGCCCCACCGCCGAGGAAATGGAGCGCGCCCAGGCCCAGTTGGAGCGCGAGTGGCTGGACCGGCTCGGCACGGTCGCGGGCCGCGCCGACGAACTGTGCCGGTACGCCGTCCTGTTCGGTGACCCGCAGCTCGCCCTGACCGCCGTACAGCGCGTCCTCGACGTGACGGCGGAGGAGGTGCAGGAGGTCGCCAAGGCCCGTCTGCGCCCCGACAACCGCGCGGTGCTCGTCTACGAGCCGCTCGCGGACGAGGATGACGAAGCAGAGGCCGGCGACGAGAACGAGGAGGCGGCCAAGTGACCGAGCTCGCCACGATGGAATTCCACCCGCAGCCCCAGGCCGGCGAGGCCCGGCCGTGGGCCTTCCCGGCCCCGGAGCGCGGGACGCTCGGCAACGGCCTGACCGTGCTGCGCTGCCACCGCCCCGGCCAGCAGGTCGTCGCCGTCGAGGTGCTCCTTGACGCACCCCTGGAGGCCGAACCGGCCGGCCTGGACGGTGTCGCCACGATCACCGCGCGGGCCTTCTCCGAGGGCACCGACAAGCACTCCGCCGAGGAGTTCGCCGCCGAGCTGGAGCGCTCCGGCGCCACCCTCGACGCGCACGCCGACCACCCCGGGCTGCGCCTGAGCCTGGAGGTCCCGGCCTCGCGCCTGGCCAAGGGCCTCGGTCTGCTGTCCGACGCGCTCAGGGCGCCCGCCTTCGCGGACAGCGAGGTCGAGCGGCTGGTCCGCAACCGCCTCGACGAGATCCCGCACGAGACGGCCAACCCGTCCCGCCGCGCGGCCAAGGAGCTCTCCAAGGAGCTGTTCCCGGCGACCTCGCGCATGTCGCGTCCGCGCCAGGGCACCGAGGAGACCGTCCAGAAGATCGACTCCGGGGCCGTACGCGCCTTCTACGACCGGCACGTCCGGCCCGCGACGGCCACCGCCGTGGTCGTCGGCGACCTCACCGGCATCGACCTGGACGCGCTCCTGGCCGACACTCTGGGCTCGTGGACGGGTTCCGCCGCGCAGCCGCGTCCCGTGCCGCCGGTGACCGCCGACGACACCGGGCGCGTCGTGATCGTGCACCGTCCCGGCGCCGTCCAGACCCAGTTGCTCATCGGCCGCGTCGGCGCCGACCGGCACGACCGCGTGTGGCCCGCGCAGGTGCTCGGCACGTACTGCCTCGGCGGTACCCTCACCTCCCGCCTGGACCGCGTCCTGCGTGAGGAGAAGGGCTACACCTACGGTGTGCGCGCGTTCGGCCAGGTGCTGCGTTCGGCACCCGACGGCACGGGCGCCTCGATGCTCGCCATCAGCGGCTCCGTGGACACCCCGAACACGGGTCCCGCGCTGGACGACCTGTGGACGGTGCTCCGCAAGCTCGCCGAGGGCGGACTCACCGACGCCGAGCGGGACATCGCCGTACAGAACCTCGTCGGAGTGGCGCCGCTCAAGTACGAGACCGCCGCGGCCGTCGCGAGCACGCTGGCCGACCAGGTCGAGCAGCACCTGCCCGACGACTACCAGGCGACGCTGTACCAGCAGCTCGCCGCGACCGGCACCGTGGAGGCCACGGCGGCGGTCGTGAACGCCTTCCCGGTGGACCGTCTGGTGACGATCCTGGTCGGCGACGCGGAGCAGATCAAGGAGCCCGTGGAGGCTCTCGGCATCGGCGAAGTGACCGTCGTCCCGGCCGAGTAGACGACCCGTAGCGAGCCGAACAGCGGCACGCGCGCGTGGGGGCCCTGGTGACTGAAGAGTCACCAGGGCCCCCTATTGTCCGAATTGGGGGAGAGGTTGCCTGTCTGCCCTGTGGCATGTGCAACAAAAACCGTGATCCGTTTGGGGATTGAAAGTGGCCCCCCTTAGCGTCGGTCCGGCTGTCCGTCAGGCACCGCGCCGCACTCGCGGCACCGGACAGTCATCGCCGAGTCCCCGTACGGCGCGAGCCAGGGGAGCCGGGGACCCATGTCCCTGGGGTGAATCGGACGCCCGCGCGCGGAGCGAGGGGGTCCGTAGGAGACCTTCCTGCTCCGAACCCGTCAGCTAACCCGGTAGGCGAGAAGGAAGGAAAGGACCACCCACTTCATGGCGTTCACCCGCGCCACCGGGAAGCACCGTCGCCCGAGCCGGACCCACCGCACCACCGTTCGCGTCGCGAGTGTCGCGGCCCTCACCACCACCGGCGTCGTCGGCACCCTCGCGAGCGCCCCCGCGTTCGCCGCGGAACCCGCCGTGGAACAGACCGGCCTCACCCCCGTCATCGCCATGGGCGACGCCGTCGCCGAGAAGATCGACGCCCAGGCCGCCGCCCAGCAGCAGGCCGCGGCCGAGCAGGCCGCCAAGGAAGAGGCCCGCGCCCAGGCCGCCGCACTGGCCAAGGCGGAGCGCGCGGCCGAGGTACGCGCTGCCCGCGCCGCCGAGCGCAAGAAGCTCAACACCTTCGTCGCACCGGTCACCGGCTCGTACGTCTCCACCGGCTACAAGACCGGCGGTTCCCTCTGGTCCTCCGGTGCCCACACCGGCATCGACTTCCACGCCTCGACCGGCACCTCCGTGCACGCGGTCGGCTCCGGCACCGTCGTCGACGCGGGCTGGGGCGGCTCGTACGGCAATCAAGTAGTGATCAAGATGGCCGACGGCATGTACACCATGTACGGCCACCTGTCGTCCATCGGTGTCTCCGTCGGCCAGACGGTCACTCCGGGCGAGCAGATCGGCCTCTCCGGGGCGACCGGCAACGTCACCGGACCGCACCTCCACTTCGAGGCCCGCACGACCGCCGAGTACGGCTCCGACGTCGACCCCGTCGCCTACCTCCGCAAGCACGGTGTGAACGTCTGACGACGCACCGCCGCACTTCCCGAAGCCCTGGCCCGCCCGGCCGGGGCTTTCGGCGTTTCCGGAGCCCTCCTGTCCAAAAAATATCCATGGATTCCGGCCCGCCATCGGAAATTCCCGCTCATTGCAATAGAGTCACGGAACACACGTCAATCGTCGACGTTTCACGGGGATTAAGGCGGAGGTCGGACATGCGTATTCCGGCGCACTCGGTATGCACGGCGATCCGGGACGACATCGTCGCCGGTGTCTACGAGCGCGGCAGCCGGCTCACGGAGGAACTCCTCGCGCGCCGGTACGGGGTCTCGCGCGTCCCCGTCCGGGAGGCCCTGCGCACGCTGGAGGCCGAGGGGTTCGTCGTGACCCGGCGGCACGCGGGCGCGTGCGTCGCGGAACCGACCGAGCAGGAGGCCGCCGACCTGCTGGAGATGCGGATGCTGCTGGAGCCGCTCGGCGCCTCGCGGGCCGCCCAGCGGCGCACCGAGGCCCACCTCAAGGTGCTGCGCGGCCTCGTCAGGCTGGGCCAGGAGCGCGCCAGGCGAGGCAACAGCGAGGATCTGCGCTCCCTGGGCAGCTGGTTCCACGAGACGCTGGCACAGGCCTCCGGGAGCCCTGCGCTGACCTCGATGCTGACCCAGCTGCGGCACAAGATCGCCTGGATGTACGCGGTGGACGCCCCGGCCAACCCCGTCGAGTCCTGGGCCGAGCACGGGGCCATCGTGGACGCCGTGGCCCGCGGCGACGGCGAGCGCGCCCGGGCGATCACCGCCCTGCACACCGAGCGCGCGGGCACCGCGCACCGGCTGCGCTTTCCCGGCGGGGCGAACGGCGCGAACGGAACGGATCGTGTGAGGACTTCGCAACCTCCCGTAAACATGTCGGGTCTGCGGCATTAACACGGGCGCCGTATACAAAGAGAGACTAATTCGCGGGGGATTATTTATGCTGCCCGCAAGTGGAATTGCGAAGGGCTCGCCCGGTAATTCGGACGAGCCCTTCGAGGTTGCGTACAGCGTTTTGCGGCGAAAAGCACCGCAACCATCAATTGAGGAATCCCCGCGGCGCGCAACCACCTCCGCGAGAGCGGCGCCGGTTCAGGCGCAGAGGGAGGCGTGCCTCAGACGGTCTCGGGGAGTTCTTCGAGACCCTCCGCGACCAGCTTCGCCAGTCGGTCGAGGGCCGCGTCCGCGCCCTCGGCGTCGGACGCGAGGACGATCTCCTCGCCGCCCTGGGCGCCCAGGCCCAGAACCGCGAGCATGGAGGCCGCGTTGACGGGGTTGCCGTCGGCCTTGGCGATCGTCACGGGGATACCCGAGGCCGTGGTGGCCCGGACGAAGATGGAGGCGGGGCGGGCGTGAAGGCCCTCCGCCCAGCCGACGTTGACGCGGCGCTCAGCCATGTGATGCTGCCCTTCAGAGTCTCAGGGTTGTCTAGACCAGTTTCCCACACGTGAAGCGAGCCCGGACCGGTCCCGTGGACCGTCCGGAGCGAGTCGTCGGACCGCGGCCTCGGCCCGACTTCCCGTGCTCTGTTGTTCCCCACAGACTGCCTCGCGCCGTTGTCAGACGCGAGCCGTACGCTGGGCCCCATGCAGACCTCGTCGGACCGGCACGAGTACCCCGCCCACTGGGAAGCCGACGTGGTGCTGCGCGACGGGGGTACCGCGCGCGTCAGGCCCATCACCGTCGACGACGCCGATCGCCTGGTCAGCTTCTACGAGCAGGTCTCCGACGAGTCGAAGTACTACCGCTTCTTCGCGCCGTATCCGCGCCTGTCCGCCAAGGATGTCCACCGCTTCACGCACCACGACTTTGTGGACCGGGTGGGACTCGCGGCCACCGTCGGCGGCGAGTTCATCGCCACCGTACGCTATGACCGCATTAGTGCCGACGGGCGTGCCGCCACCGCCCCGGCCGACGAGGCCGAGGTCGCCTTCCTGGTGCAGGACGCGCACCAGGGGAGGGGCGTCGCCTCCGCCCTCCTGGAGCACATCGCGGCCGTCGCCCGCGAGCGCGGCATCCGCCGCTTCGCCGCCGAGGTGCTGCCCGCCAACAACAAGATGATCAAGGTGTTCACGGACGCCGGCTACACCCAGAAGCGCAGCTTCGAGGACGGCGTCGTACGTCTGGAGTTTGACCTCGAACCCACCGACAGGTCCCTCGCCGTGCAGCGCGCGCGGGAGCAGCGCGCCGAAGCGCGGTCCGTACGGCGGCTGTTGGTGCCCGGCTCGGTCGCCGTCGTCGGTGTCGGTCGTTCCCCCGGAGGGGTGGGCCGCAGCGTTCTCGACAACATCAGGGACGCCGGGTTCACCGGCGGCCTGTACGCCGTGAACAAGGCGTTCCCCGAGGAGCGGAAGGACCTCGACGGGGTGCCGGCGTACCGCTCGGTGCGCGACATCGAGGGCCCCGTGGACCTCGCCGTCGTCGCCGTCCCGGTCGAGCACGTCCCCGAAGTCGTCACCGAGTGCGGCGAACACGGGGTGCAGGGGCTCGTCGTGGTCACCGCCGGGTACGCCGAGAGCGGCCCCGAGGGACGCGAGCGTCAGCGCGAACTCGTGCGCCACGCGCGCACGTACGGCATGCGCATCATCGGGCCGAACGCCTTCGGGGTCATCAACACCGCAGCCGACGTACGGCTGAACGCGTCCCTCGCCCCCGAGATGCCGCGCCCCGGACGCATAGGGCTCTTCGCCCAGTCCGGCGCCATCGGCATCGCCCTGCTGTCCCGCCTGCACCGGCGCGGCGGCGGGGTCACCGGAGTCACCGGCGTCTCCACCTTCGTGTCGTCCGGCAACCGCGCGGACGTGTCCGGCAACGACGTCCTTCAGTACTGGTACGACGACCCCGACACCGACGTCGCCCTCATGTACCTGGAGTCCATCGGCAACCCCCGCAAGTTCACCCGCCTCGCCCGGCGCACCGCTGCGGCCAAACCGCTGGTCGTCGTCCAGGGCGCGGGATCCGCTCCCCAGGGACACGCGGTCCGGGCGACGCGACTGCCCCACGCGACGGTGTCCGCGCTGCTGCGCCAGGCCGGGGTGATCCGCGTCGAGACGATCACCGAACTGGTCGACACGGGGCTGCTCCTGGCGCGCCAGCCACTGCCCGGCGGGCCCCGGGTGGCGATCGTCGGGAACTCCGAGTCGCTCGGACTGCTGACCTACGACGCCTGCCTCTCCGAGGGGTTGCGGCCGTCGCCGCCGGTGGACCTGACGACCGCGGCGACGGCGGCGGACTTCCACCGGGCCCTGTCGGGCGCGCTCGCCGACGACTCGTGCGACGCGGTGGTCGTGACCGCGATCCCCGCGGTGGGGGAGGGGCCGGCGGAGGACGCGGCGCTGGCGGAGGCGCTGCGCTCCGCCGCGGCGGCGGTTCCCGGGAAGCCGGTGCTGGTGGTGCACGTGGAGCTCGGCGGGCTGGCCGAAGCGCTGTCCGCCGCGATGAGCACGGCACCACAGGTCGCTGCCAAGGCGCCCGATGCCGAGGGGGGCGCCGACCGGTCCCGCCCCGCGCAAGGACCACCCCGACGGAGCGCCGTAGAACCGGAGCGGTCCGTCACCGCGATGCCCGCCCCCGAAGGCGGTGGCCTGATCCCCGCCTTCCCCGCCGCCGAGCGCGCCGTCCGGGCCCTCGCCGAAGCCGTGAAGTACGCGCAGTGGCGGCGCGAGGCCACCGACCCGGGCCGGGTGCCCGAGTTCGAGGACATCGACGAGAAGGGCTCAGCCGGACTGATCGGCGGCCTCCTCGCGCGCGGGCAGGGCCTCACGCTCGGCGTCGACGAGACGTGCGAACTGCTCGGGAAGTACGGCGTCGACGTCCACCGCGCGCTGCCCGCGCCCACCCCGGACGCCGCCGCCGAGGCCGCCCGCACCCTCGGCTACCCGGTCGCCCTCAAGGCCACCGCCCCGCACCTGCGACACCGGGCCGACCTGGGCGGCGTACGACTGGATCTCGCGGACGAGGACCAACTGCGGCGGGCGTACGCAGAGTTGGGCGAGTTGTTCGGGAAGCCCGAGGAACTGCGGCCGGTCGTGCAGCGGATGGCGCCGCGCGGGGTCGACACCGTCGTACGGGCCGTCATCGATCCGGCGGCCGGGGCCGTGCTGTCGTTCGGGCTCGCCGGAGCCGCCTCGCAGTTGCTCGGGGACACCGCGCACCGGCTGATTCCGGTCACGGACCGGGAGGCCGGGTCGTTGATCCGGTCGATCCGGACGGCGCCGCTCCTGTTCGGCTGGCGCGGCTCCACGCCGGTCGACACGCCTGCCCTGGAGGAGCTGATGCTGAGGGTGTCGCGGCTGGTCGACGACCATCCCGAGGTCGTCGCCGTGACCCTGGAGCCGGTCGTCGTGGCCGCGCACGGACTCAGCGTGCTCGGCGCCTCCGTCCGCCTGTCCCCGCCGCCCGCCCGCGACGACCTCGGCCCGAGGACGCTTCCCGTGTACTGACAGATGTGCTGACGGATGCGCCGGCGGAAGCTTCCCGCGCACCGGTCCCGTGTACTGAGACAGCTGTGACGAGACCGTGCTCGGCGGTGCCTCGCAGTCAGTGCGCCACCGTAGGATGGACGTCATGGCCAAGACCAGTACGACGACCCAGGGGCTGCGTGCGGCGATCGAGCGCAGCGGCTACTACCCGGCCCTCGTGGCCGAGGCGGTGGAGGCCGCCGTCGGCGGCGAGCCGATCCGGTCGTTCCTGGTCCACCAGGAGACCACGTTCGACCAGAACGAGGTGCGCCGGCATGTGACCGTGCTCGTCCTCACCGGCAACCGCTTCATCGTCAGCCACACCGACGAGCAGGCCGCCGACAGCACCTCCCCGACGCCGTACGCGACGACGTCCACGGAGTCCGTGAAGCTCGGCCGGATCTCGTCCGTGGTGCTCAGCCGCGTGGTCGCCAACCCGGAGTCGTACACGCCGGGCACGCTGCCGCGCGAGGTCGTGCTGACCATCGGCTGGGGTGCCGTCGCCCGGATCGACCTGGAGCCGGCCGCCTGCGGCGACCCCAACTGCGAGGCGGACCACGGCTACACGGGCAACTCGACGGCGGACGACCTGAGCCTGCGCGTCAGCGAGGCCGGCGACGGCCCGGAGACGGTCCAGCAGACCCTCGCCTTCGCGCAGTCGCTCTCCGAGGCGACCGCGGACGTTCCCCGCTGATGTCCCACCCGTCTCCCCCCGCCGCCCATGATCGAGGGCGCTCCGCGCCCACCCCTCCTGATTCCGCCACCTGGGACCACCCCGAGCCCCTCGCCGTCGAGTCCGCGCCCGTCCCCGAGTACGGCTCCGGCTCCCTCGCCGACCTGCTGCCCACGCTGGCCGCGGGCATGGGCGTACCCGGTACGACCGCGGCGATCCCGGAGCTGACCCCGGCCGACCGCAACTGCGTCTTTCTGATCGACGGCCTCGGCTGGGAGCAGATCAAGGACCACGCCGACGAGGCGCCGTACCTGCACGCACTCCTCGGCAGCTCGCGCGGCGGCACCGGACGCCCGCTCACCGCCGGCTACCCGGCGACCACCGCGACCTCCCTCGCCTCCGTCGGCACCGGCCTGCCGCCCGGCGCCCACGGTCTGCCCGGCTACACCGTGCGCAACCCGGACACCGGCGTGCTGATGAACCAGCTGCGCTGGCAGCCGTGGACCAAGCCGGGGGTCTGGCAGCCGTACCCCACGATCTTCCAGCTGGCCCAGGACGCGGGCGTGCACGCCGCGCAGGTCTCCTCGCCCACCTTCCAGAACACCCCGCTGACCAAGGTCGCGCTCAGTGGCGGCACGTTCCACGGGCGGCTGACCGGCGAGGAGCGCATGGACCTCGCGGCCGAGCAACTGGCCGCAGGGGACCGCTCCTTGGTGTACACGTACTACGCCGAACTCGACGGCGCCGGCCACCGCCACGGCGTCGCCTCCGACACCTGGCGCGGCCAACTCATGTACGTCGACCGGCTCGTCCAGCGCCTCGCCGGGCAACTGCCGCCGCGCAGCGCGCTGTACGTCACCGCCGACCACGGCATGATCGACGTGCCCTTCGACGAGGAGCACCGCATCGACTTCGACGCGGACTGGGAGCTGCGCGCCGGCGTCGCCCTCCTCGGCGGCGAGGGCCGCGCCCGCCACGTGTACGCGGTGCGCGGCGCCGAGAGCGACGTACTGACCTGCTGGCGCGAGGTCCTCGGCGAGCAGTTCTGGGTGGCCTCGCGGGACGAGGCGATCGCGGCGGGCTGGTTCGGCCCGCACATCGACGAGCGCGTCTACGACCGCCTCGGCGACGTGATTGCGGCGGCCCGGGACGACGTCCTGATCATCGCGTCCGAGCGCGAGCCGAAGGAGTCGGCGATGGTCGGCAACCACGGTTCGATGACCCCTGCCGAGCAGCTGGTCCCCCTGCTCGAAGTACGCTCCTGAGGTCCCTCCGTCCCCCGCACCCTCCTGCTGCTGCCCCTCTCCGCCGAAAGGTGCTCAACTCCCCATGCCCGAGCTGGTGTTCTTCTCCGGAACGATGGACTGCGGGAAGTCGACCCTGGCGCTCCAGATCGAGCACAACCGCTCGGCACGCGGCCTGGCGGGGATGATCTTCACCCGGGACGACCGCGCGGGCGAGGGAAAGCTTTCTTCCCGCCTCGGCCTCGTCACCGACGCGGTGGAGGTCGAGGACGAGCAGGACCTCTACGCGTACGTCGTCGACCACCTCTCCCAGGGCGGCCGCGCGGACTACGTCATCGCCGACGAGGCACAGTTCCTGGCACCGGTACAGATCGACCAACTCGCGCGCGTGGTCGACGACCTGAGCCTCGACGTCTACGCCTTCGGCATCACGACCGACTTCCGCTCCAAGCTCTTCCCCGGCTCCCAGCGCCTGGTCGAACTCGCCGACCGCGTCGAGGTCCTCCAGGTCGAGGCCCTCTGCTGGTGCGGCGCCCGCGCCACCCACAACGCCCGCACGATAGGCGGCGAAATGGTCGTCGAGGGCGCCCAGGTCGTCGTGGGCGACGTCAACCAGGCGGAGGCGGTCGGCTACGAGGTCCTGTGCCGCCGCCATCACCGGCGGCGCATGACGGCGGCTACGGCGCGGGCGGCGGTGCTGTCACCGGATGTGCTGCCGATGACGTCGGCGTAGGGCTCGGGGCACCTGCTGCTCGCCGACGCCGTCCGGCTGCACTGTCGAACTGCCCGCACCGCACCCGAAGCGACCCGTAGGGCTACCGCGGCCCCTCGATCACCGAGAACATCGCGCCCTCGGGGTCCGCGACCGTCGCCACACGGCCGTGGGGGCTGTCGTGGGGTGGTTCGAGGGTGTGGCCGCCGAGGTCCGTGACGCGGCGCAGGGCCTCGTCCGTGTCCGCGACTTCGAAGTACGTCATCCAGTGCGGGCCCCGGTCGCGGGGCAGGGCCGTGCCGACGCCGTGGATGCCGGCGACCGGGAGGCCGTCCAGGTACAGGGTGACGTAGTCGAGGTCGGCGGAGGCCACCGGTACCTCCTCGTAGCCGAACACCGCCTCGTAGAACTTGGCGACGCTCGCGGTCTCGGAGGTCAGCAGTTCGTTCCAGGCGGGTGTGCCGGGGACGCCGGTGAGGATCGTGCCGAGGTGGTCGGAGGCCTGCCAGATGCCGAAGACCGCCCCCGACGGATCGGAGCCGATCGCCAGCCGGCCTGCCTCGGCCGCGTCCAGGGGGCCCACCCCGACCGTGCCGCCGCACATCCGTACCGTCTCGGCCGTCTGGTCGACGTCGTCCGAGGCGAGATACGGCGTCCACGCGATGGGCAGATGCCGGTCCGGCGGCAGTTGCCCGATGCCGGCCACCTCCTGCCCGTCCAGCAGGGCCCGCGCGTAGGGGCCGAGCTGCTGGGGACCGGGTTGGAATTCCCAACCGAACAGCTCTCCGTAGAACTCCTGAGTCGTGGCCATCCCGTGCACCATCAGACTCACCCAGCAGGGCGCGCCCTGCGTACGCCGAGTGTGCGTGTCGCCGTTCAGGCCGGCCGACCCCCGTGCCTCGGTCATCGTCACCTTCTCCTAGGCCCCTCGCGGAGGCCGTATCGCTTCCGCAGTGCGGATCCGCGTGCCGCAGCCGCGTGCACGCCCCGTGCCGATGCTCGCACCCCCCGTGACGCACCGCGCCCCGGCCGCGCCGTCGACGGGCGGCTCACGTGGAGAGGATGACCGATCTGCGGCCACTCGCCCGTTTCCGGATGATTGCCGAGGGGCGTCCATCAGCTGTACAGCATGTGCTCGTTCCCGTACGCCTCGTGATCGAGGCTGTCCGGCCGAGCACAGTAGTCGGACCTGGACGCGACGGCCACCCCTTGCGCGAGGATGGTGACCATGAACGCCATCATCTCCGCATCCGAACTGGCGAGCGATATGGCCGGGACGAACCCGCCGGTCCTGCTCGACGTCCGCTGGCAGCTCAGCGTCGCGAAGGCCGCAGGTGAGCCGCCCTTCGACGGCCGCGCCGAGTACGCGGCCGGGCACATCCCAAGTGCCGTCTACGTAGACCTCGATCAGGAACTCGCCTCGGCCCCCAGTGCCCGCGGCCGCCACCCCCTGCCGGACACCGCGCGCTTCGGCGCCGCGATGCGCCACGCGGGCGTGTCGGACGGCCGCCCGGTCGTCGTGTACGACGGCGGCCAGGGCTGGGCGGCGGCACGCGCGTGGTGGCTGCTGCGCTGGACGGGTCACCCGGACGTGCGGGTCCTCGACGGCGGGCTTCCCTCCTGGGAGGGGTCTCTGGAGACGACCGCACCGACACCGGCCGAGGGCGACTTCACTCCGGAACCGGGCGCCGTGGAGCTCCTGGACGCCGACGGAGCCGCCGCCCTCGCCCGCACCGGCGTCCTGTTCGACGCCCGCGCGGGGGAGCGTTACCGGGGCGAGGTGGAGCCCATCGACCGCGTCGGCGGCCACATCCCGGGCGCCCTGTCCGCACCGACCAACGAGAACGTGGGCCCGGACGGCCGCTTCCTCCTGCCGGAGCGCCTGGCCGCCCGCTTCAAGTCCCTTGGCGCTACGGAGGGTTCGGGCGTCGGCGTGTACTGCGGCTCCGGCGTCTCGGGCGCCCACGAGGTACTGGCCCTGGCGGTCGCCGGGATTCCGGCCGCGCTCTACGTAGGCTCCTGGTCGGAGTGGTCCTCGGACCCGGAGCGGCCGGTGGCGGTGGGCCCGGACCCCCAGTAGTACCCGTACACCCGTAGTAGCCGTATTCCGTACGACGACGGGGGCCCGCAACCGAATCGGCTGCGGGCCCCCGCGTACGAGCAACTGTCCTGCTACTCCTGCTTCTTCCTGCGCGTCCCGAAGACGATCTCGTCCCAGCTCGGAACGGCCGCTCTACGGCCCGGACGGACGCCGTCCGCCTCGGCCTGGCGGTCGGTGGAGCCGATGAGACGGTCGCGATGGGCCCCTACGGAGCGGGGCATCAGGACGTCCGCGTACGCCGAACCGGCCGAGGCCGCGGGAGCCGGGGGCTCCTCCTCTTCCGGTTCTACGGCGGGCTCCTCCGGGGGCTCCGAGGGGCGCTCGGGGACCACCATGTCGCCGCGGAAGCTCGGTACCGCCTCCAGGAGGCTGGTCAGCGAGTCGCGCTCGCTCTCCTCGACCGGCTCGGGCGACGGCAGCGCGGGACGCTCCGGGCGCTCCAGGGCACGGTCCAGCGGGCGGTCGCGGGGCAGCCGGGCGATCCGCGGCACGAACGGGAAGCTGGGTTCAGGTGTCACGGAGAGGTCGTCGGACTCGCCGATCAGCGAGCGCGCCTCGTCGTCGACGGCCTGGACGAGCCGCCGGGGCGGGTCGTACGTCCAGCTCGCCGAGTGCGGTTCGCCCGCGACGACGTAGACGAGCAGGACTTCCCAGGTGCCGTCGTCGCGGCGCCAGGAGTCCCATTGGACGGTCTCCTTGGCGGCGCCGCGCAGCGTCAGTCGCTCCTGGACGGCCTCGCCGAGCTGGGGTCCCGCGTTCTCGCCGGGGCGGCGGACCGGGGTCTTCCGGGCCCGCTCGGCCATGAAGGCGCGCTCCGCGAGGACGGGGCCCTCGAAGCGCCGTACTCGGTCGACGGGGATACCGGCTAGTTGGGCGACTTCCTCCGCGGAGGCGCCGGCACGTATACGTGCCTGAATGTCTCGGGGGCGGAGATGGCTCTCCACCTCGATCTCGATCTGGCCGAGGCGGGGACGGTCGCCGCGTACCGCGGCGCGCAGACGCTCGTCAATCGGAAGCGTGTACTCCGTGCTGTCCGCAGCCTTCAGCACCAGCCGTGTGCCGTCGTTAGAGACGGCCACGACACGCAGTTCGGGCATGGGGACCTCCCGGGTGGTGCCTGCCGACGTCACGTGCGTCGCTGCTTCCGCTAGTCGAGTGTGGCCTGCCCGGGTGCAGCCTGCCACAACCTTGCCGAGTTGCCCGGCGTGTCGGGTACGGGTCCTGACTCGCCGTTATGGCACGGTTACCTATTCGCAACGCTAAGTGACCAACTACGTCACCCTGTGCAACTGGCCCCCTCTGGGCGGTCCATTGAGGCCGCGGACGCCCTGGCAGGAGACCGCACCCAGGGCTCGCAACAGTACTCCATTTGGACCACGTGCGTGGATTGGCACGCCGCCCAACTTCTTGTGGGGGGCGGGACTTGGCGGCCCGGAGCGGGGTTCGGGCGATCTTGAAAGTGGCGTACTTCACGCAATAGCCGGAAACGGAACTATTGGTTTCGGCCGTACGTCCCTTTGTCGTACGGATAGTTGATCAGGTACGAGAAAATGCGAGAAAGCGAGGCTAGGTCCCGGAATGCGCGCAAGGCCCGATGTCAGCAAGAAGCGGATCGATCTGAGCGTCCCTCAAGTCGCCGGCAGTGCGGTGGCGGCGGTGGTGGCCGCCAAACTCGCCTCCTACTTCGGGGTCTACGGCACGATCCTCGGCGCCGGCGTCGTGAGCGCGATAGCCACCTCCGGAGGCACCGTCTTCCAGCACTTCTTCAGCCGCACCGGAGCACAGCTCCGGGAGGCGACCGTCACCTCCAAGGAGGCGGAACGGACTCCCGCTCGCCCAGGGGAGTTCACGGAGGGCACGGTCTACCGCGCGCGGGTGGGCAGTTGGCGGCGCCCGCTGCTCGCCGCGGCCCTCGTCTTCGGGGTCACCATGACCGGCATCACCGTCTACGAGCTGGTGTCCGGCGACAGTTTCAGCGGCGGCAAGGGGACCACGGTCAGCGCCGCCGTCACCGGCCACGACACGTCCTCGTCCCCGAAGTCCGGTGACGACGGGCCGAGTCCGGCCGATTCCCCGTCCGGCTCCACGAACGACCCGTCGGCCGACCCGGAGACGTCATCCGGCTCGACCGACGGCGGTACACCGTCCAACGGCGGTGGTACGACGTCGAGTCCGACGCCGACGCCCAGCGCTTCGGACGGCGGCGGTACGCCGACCCCCGCGCCGAGCACGTCGGCTACTGACCCAGCACCCTCCGCAAGTAGTCGTTCTGGAACCGGCGGTCAGGATCCAGCCGATCCCGCAACGCCGTGAACTCGCCGAAGCGCGGATAGACCCCGGCGAAGTACTCCGCGTCCCGGGTGTGCACCTTGCCCCAGTGCGGCCGGCCCTCGTGCGCGGTGAGGATGCGCTCGGCGGCGGTGAAGTAAGCCTGGTAGGGCGTGCCCTTGAACATGTGCACGGCGATGTAGGCGCTGTCCCGGCCGGAGGCGGTGGACAGGGCGATGTCGTCCGCCGGGGCGGTGCGGACCTCCACCGGGTAGCTGATCCTGAAGTCCGAACGGTCGACCATCGCCTTGAGTTCGCGCAGCGTGTCCACCAGGGCCGCGCGCGGGACGGCGTACTCCATCTCCACGAACCGCACCCGGCGGGGCGATGTGTAGACCTTGTAGGGGATGTCCGTGTACGTCCGCGTGGACCAGGCCCGGGTGGAGATCTGGGCGATGGTCGGGATGGTCGCGGGTGCCGCGCGGCCGACCATGTTGGCCACCTGCCAGAGGCCGTTGGAGACGAACTCGTCCTCGAACCAGCCGGCCACCTTGCCCACCGGCTGCTCCGGGCCCGCGCTGCGGTTGTTGCGCTTGGTGTTGGTGCTCGCGGTGTGCGGGAACCAGTAGAACTCGAAGTGCTCGTTCTCGGCCCAGAGTTCGTCGAAGCGTCCGGTGACCTCGTCGAAGGTCATCGGCTCCTCGCGGGCCGTGAGCAGGAAGACGGGCTCCACGGCGAAGGTGATCGCGGTGACGATGCCCAGGGCGCCGAGGCCTATGCGGGCGGCCGCGAAGACCTCAGGGTTCTCCTTCGCGGAGCAGGTGAGCACCGAGCCGTCCGCCGTGACCAGCTCAAGTCCCTTGATCTGGGCGGCTATCGAGGCCGACTCGCGGCCGGTGCCGTGCGTGCCGGTGCTGGTCGCGCCCGAGACCGTCTGCTCCATGATGTCGCCCATGTTCGTGAGCGACAGACCCTCGCGCGCGAGAGCCGTGTTGAGTCTCTTGAGCGGGGTGCCCGCCTCGACCGTGACCGTCAAGGCATCACGATCAATGTTGCGGATCCCGGTCAACAGTTGAGGGCGGATCAACACGCCGTCCGTGGCGGCGATCGACGTGAAGGAGTGCCCGCTGCCGACGGCCTTCACGGTCAGACCGTCCTCGCCGGCCCTCCGTACGGCCGCGGCCAGTTCCTCCACGGAGGCGGGCGTGACCTCCCGCGCGGGCCGCGACGCGACCGTACCGCCCCAGTTACGCCACGTGCCGTTCTTCGCGCTCGCTGTGGTGCTCAACGGTGCCTCCCCGACCCGGTGCCGGTCTGCTGAGCCGGCGGTACCCGAGGAAACCCACCACGACCGCGACGGCACCGGCGACGACCGGAACCCCGTACCCCGCACGCGCGCCGGCTGCGTCGATCACCCAGCCGGCGACGGAGGAGCCGAGCGCGACCCCGACCGCCAGGCCGGTGCTCACCCAGGTCATGCCCTCGGTGAGCTTCGCGCGAGGTACGTGCTCTTCTATGAGGGACATCGTCGTGATCATCGTGGGTGCGATGGACAGGCCCGCAAGGAACAGCGCCACGGCCAGAAGCGGCAAGTTTCCGACCAGTAGGAGGGGGATCATACTCACGGCCATCGCGCATATGCCCAGCAGCCACCGACGTTCGGGGGCTCCCCGGAAGCGCATCAGCCCGAACACGACTCCCGCCGCGCAGGAGCCCGCCGCGTACAGCGCGAGGACCACACTGGCGCCGCCCTTGTGACCCCGCTCGTCGGCGAACGCCACGGTGACCACGTCGACCGCCCCGAAGATCGCCCCGGTCGCCACGAAGGTGGCCACCAGCACCTGGAGACCGGCGGTCCGCAGCGCCGAACCACCGCCCTTCTCGCCACGCGCGCGTGGATGCGGCGCGGGCTCGGTGGCGCGCTGGGCGGTCAGCCAGAAGACACCGACCGCCAGGAAGCAGGCGGCGAGCAGGGGACCGGCCTCCGGGAACCACGCCGTGGACAGCCCGATGGAGATGATCGGCCCGAAGATGAAGCACACCTCGTCCACCACGGACTCCAGGGAGTACGCGGTGTGCAGTTGCGGGGTGCCCCGGTACACGGCCGCCCAGCGCGCGCGGACCATCGCCCCCAGGCTCGGCACCGATCCGATCCCGGCGGCGCACACGAACAGCACCCAGTCCGGCCACTCGAAGCGGGCGGCCAGCAGCAGCCCGGCCGCCGCGGTCAGCGCGACGAGCGTCGCCGGACGCAGCACCCGCCGCTGCCCGTACTGGTCGACCCAGCGCGAGATCCGCGGCCCGATCGCGGCGGCGGCCAGCGCGATGGTCGCCGACAGGGCGCCCGCGAGCCCGTAGCGCCCGTTGATCTGGGAGATCATCGTGACCACGCCGATGCCCATCATCGACAGGGGCATACGGCCGAGGAACCCCGCGGCGGAGAAGCCCTTGGAGCCGGGTGCGGCGAACAGGGCGCGATAGGGGCTGGGCACGGGGGTCTCCGGTCGGGAAGGAGCGGGGGCGGCTCGGGGGGAGCCGTCACGGCTCGGTGAGGGGCAGCGACGGCTCGGTAAGGTGCGAATGCGGCTGATACAGCTTACGAGCAGGTCGGGCCGGATGCACCCGCCCGTGAGGCGCCTGGATCTCCGCCCCGATCCCCCAGCGGATCTCCGTCCCGACCCCCGTCCGGCACCCCGCCGTTTCCCGGCTGTCAGTGGCGGGTGGCAGGATCGGAGGCATGCCAGACGTGCTCGATGCCACCCCCTACGACGCCCTCCTCCTGCTCTCGTTCGGCGGCCCCGAAGGCCCGGACGACGTGGTTCCGTTCCTGGAGAACGTGACGCGTGGGCGCGGCATCCCCAAGGAACGCCTCAAGGAAGTGGGGCAGCACTACTTCCTGTTCGGCGGGGTCAGCCCGATCAACGACCAGAACCGCGCCCTCCTGGACGCCCTCCGCAAGGACTTCGCGGACCACGGCCTGGACCTGCCGGTCTACTGGGGCAACCGCAACTGGGCCCCGTACCTCACGGACACCCTGCGCGAGATGGTCACCGACGGCCGCCGCCGCATCCTGGTCCTCACCACCAGCGCCTACGCCTCGTACTCGGGCTGCCGCCAGTACCGGGAGAACCTCGCGGACTCCCTGGCCGCCCTTGAGGCCGAGGGTCTCGACCTCCCGAAGGTCGACAAGCTGCGTCACTACTTCAACCACCCCGGCTTCCTGGAGCCGATGATCGACGGGGTGATCGAGTCCCTCGCCGACCTCCCCGAGGACGTCCGGGACGGCGCGCACCTCGCCTTCTCGACCCACTCCATCCCGACCGCCGCGGCCGACGGCTCCGGCCCGGTCGAGGACCACGGGGACGGCGGGGCGTACGTCGAGGAGCACCTGGACGTGGCCCGGCTGGTCGCCGACGCCGTCCGCGAGCGCACCGGCGTCGACCACCCCTGGCAGCTCGTCTACCAGTCCCGCTCCGGCGCCCCGCAGATCCCGTGGCTGGAGCCCGACATCTGCGACCACCTGGAGGAACGTCACGCCTCCGGTGCCCCGGCGATCGTCATGGCACCGATCGGTTTCGTCTCCGACCACATGGAGGTCCTCTACGACCTCGACACGGAGGCCACGGCCAAGGCCGCCGAACTGGGCCTGCCCGTACGCCGGTCGGCCACCGTGGGCGCCGACCCGCGCTTCGCCGCCGCGATCCGCGAGCTGGTCCTGGAGCGCGCCGCCGTAGAGAGCGGGCACCAGGTCACGCCCTGCGCCCTGGGCGCGCTCGGCGCCGGCCGCAACCTCTGCCCGGTGGGCTGCTGCCCGGCCCGCGCCCCCCGCCCCGCCGCCGCGGGCGCCGACAGCCCCTACGCCTGAGGAGCGCCGTGACCGACCCCCTGCACCAGGAACTGCTCGCACTCGCCCAGGAGGCCGCTTTCAAGGCGGGCGCCCTGCTCCGGGACGGACGCCCGGCCGACCTCGCGGTCGCCGCCACGAAGTCCAGCCCGATCGACGTCGTCACCGAGATGGACATCGCGGCCGAGAAGCTGATCACCGACCTGATCTCCGAACAGCGCCCCGACGACGGCTTCCTGGGCGAGGAGGGCGCCTCCGTCACGGGCACCAGCGGCGTCCGCTGGGTCATCGACCCGCTCGACGGCACGGTCAACTACCTGTACGGACTGCCCACTTGGTCGGTCTCCATCGCGGCCGAGCTGGACGGCGAGACCGTCGCCGGGGTCGTCGCGGTCCCGATGCGCGGCGAGACGTTCCACGCGGTGCTCGGCGGCGGGGCGTGGGCCACGGGCGCGTGGGAGGGCGAACGCCGTCTCGCCTGCCGCCCCGCGGCACCCCTGGAGCAGGCGTTGGTCTCGACCGGCTTCAACTACGTCACCGAGGTCCGCGCCCACCAGGCCGACGTGGCCCAGAAGTTGATCCCGTTGCTGCGTGACATCCGGCGGGGCGGTTCGGCGGCGGTCGACCTGTGCGACGTGGCCGCGGGGCGCCTGGACGGTTACTACGAGCGGGGGTTGAACCCGTGGGACCTCGCGGCCGGGGACCTGATCGCCCGTGAGGCGGGCGCCCTGACCGGTGGACGCCCCGGAGAACGCCCCGCACGCGATCTGGCGATCGCGGGCACCCCGGGCGTCTTCGAGCCCCTCCAGCGGCTGTTGGAGGACTTCGGGGCGTGGCACGACTGACGCTCACGGAACCACACAGCTGACGCTCAGGAAAACGAACGGCGAAGCGGAGTCCGACGGTGCGGGCCCACCAAGTCCCACTTTCCCCACGTGGACGGCCGAGAGGGAGCCGTAGGGGCGCGCCGGTGTCGAGAGCCCCAGCGCGCGGAGGCGCGCAGCGCCGAGCACGGTGGGGCTCTCGACACCGGCTTCCAGCGCCCCGAAGGCGACCTAGCAAAGGGAGGTGCGCGAAAAGCGGCAGGCCCCCGGCGCTGGATTCGCCAGGGGCCTGCTTTTCTGCTGTTCGCACTGATCAGACGCTCGTCGCGCCGACCTCCACACCGTGGTCGGCGGCGAGGCGGCGCAGGTCGTCGAGCTCGGCCTGTTCCACCTCGACGAGGAAGTCGTCGCCCTCGTCACGAGCCCGCGTCAGGTCGGTCTCGGTCGCCCTTATGCGCTGCAGAAGTCCTGCGGTGAATGCGTCCATGCTGCGCCCCCTCGTCCTGGGTCGTGGGTCGTTTGGCACGGGGGTGTGCCGTCCGGAAGGGGCGATCACGTCTGCGGTATGGGGTGCCCAGCGCTGCCCTGGCTGGGCGGCGACGGTGCCGGACACCCACGCCCGCTCTGCGGAAGCGGTTGGACGTACCACAAGGTGGCTTGCCACGTGCAGAGCGTGATCGCGGGGTGTAAAGCCGTCCTCCCCCCGCTCCCTTCCGTGGAAACCTCAACCCACCGAGAAAATCCCGCATTCCCGGGCCTCACACCCGACCTTCATCTCGCGCCCGGCCGCCTTACAGCCGACTTATGGCCGAAAAGGGCAGGATGGAGGTCACACAGCCACGAAGACCCTGCCCGCGTGCGCCGAGGCGCGCTACGCGGGTGGACAGAGGAAGGACAAGCGACGTGCGCGTACTCGTCGTCGAGGACGAGCAGCTGCTCGCCGATGCGGTGGCCACCGGACTGCGCCGGGAGGCCATGGCCGTCGACGTCGTGTACGACGGTGCGGCCGCCCTGGAGCGCATCGGCGTCAACGACTACGACGTGGTCGTCCTCGACCGGGACCTCCCGCTCGTGCACGGCGACGATGTCTGCCGCAAGATCGTCGAGCTCGGCATGGCCACCCGCGTGCTGATGCTCACGGCGTCCGGCGACGTCAGCGACCGTGTCGAGGGCCTGGAGATCGGCGCCGACGACTATCTGCCCAAGCCCTTCGCGTTCAGCGAGCTGACGGCACGCGTGCGTGCCCTCGGACGCCGTACGAGCGTGCCGCTGCCGCCCGTCCTGGAGCGCGCCGGCATCAAGCTCGACCCGAACCGCCGAGAGGTGTTCCGCGACGGCAAGGAAGTCCAGCTCGCGCCCAAGGAGTTCGCCGTCCTGGAGGTGCTGCTGCGCAGCGAGGGTGCCGTCGTCTCCGCGGAACAGCTCCTGGAGAAGGCGTGGGACGAGAACACGGACCCGTTCACCAACGTCGTGCGCGTCACCGTGATGACCCTGCGCCGCAAGCTCGGTGAGCCCCCGGTCATCGTCACCGTCCCCGGCTCCGGTTACCGGATCTGATCCACCGTGGCGACGACTCCCGCGCCTCCCCAGGCGCCCCCGAAGCCCACGTGGGACCCCAGAAGGCCCGAACCGCCGTTCCCCTGGCTGCGACCCACCATCCGCATAAGGCTCACGCTGCTGTACGGCGGCATGTTCCTGATCGCCGGCATCCTGCTGCTGTCGATCATCTACCTGCTCGCCGCCCAGGCGCTGAACGTCGGCAGCGACCTGCCCTTCAAGATCACCGAGGGCAAGGTCACCAGCACGATCTGCGACCTGCCCGGGAGCGCCTCGCCCGACGTGTTCAACAGCGCGATGAGCAACTGCGTCAATGAGCAGCGGCAGCACGCCCTGGACAACTTGCTCAGCCGCTCGCTCCTCACCCTGCTCGGCCTCGCGATCATCGCGTTCGCCTTCGGCTACGCGATGGCCGGCCGGGTGCTCTCGCCGCTCGGCCGCATCACCCGCACCGCCCGCGCGGTGGCCGGCTCGGACCTGTCCCGGCGGATCGAACTGGACGGCCCGGACGACGAGTTGAAGGAGCTCGCGGACACCTTCGACGAGATGCTGGAGCGGCTGCAGCGGGCCTTCACCGCACAGCAGCGCTTCGTGGGGAACGCGTCGCACGAGCTGCGCACCCCCTTGGCGATCAACCGCACGCTCCTGGAAGTGCATCTGTCCGATCCAGGCGCCCCCATGGAGCTGCAACAGCTCGGCAAGACACTGCTCGCCACCAACGAGCGCAGCGAGCAGCTCGTCGAGGGTCTGCTGCTGCTCGCCCGCAGCGACAACCAGATCGTGGAGCGCAAGCCCGTGGACCTCGCCGAGGTCGCCGAGCAGGCCGTCGACCAGGTGCACGCCGAGGCGGCCGCCAAGGGCGTGGTGATCCGCGGCGAGCAGAAACCCGCGGTCGTCCAGGGCAACGGCGTCCTGCTGGAGCGGATCGCCCTGAACCTGGTGCAGAACGCGGTGCGGTACAACGTGCCGGAGGACGGCTGGGTCGAGGTCACCACCGAGGTCCAGCACGGCCAGGCGGTGCTCATAGTCTCGAACACGGGTCCGGTGGTCCCGGCGTACGAGGTCGACAACCTCTTCGAGCCCTTCAGGCGGCTGCGTACGGAGCGGACCGGCAGCGACAAGGGTGTGGGCCTGGGGCTGTCGATCGCGCGGTCCGTGGCGCGGGCGCACGGCGGCCATATCTCGGCCCAGCCGCGTGAGGGGGGTGGACTCGTGATGCGAGTCACCCTGCCCATCTGAGATCATGTCGCCGACACACGACGATGTTCGCTTTGCGCGGAATTTTCTGGCCGCTTCTTCGGCAACCCCGTGTGTGATCGATCACAAGCGCGATTTTCAGGCCATCTACTCTCCGTGATCATGCACCCTGTCGGAAAGCCGGGAAAATCCGGGTTTTCGGGGGTCTTGATCACGGGAAGTACACGATGAGGTGCCTTTGAAGAGCGGCACAAGGACCGTGTACGGTCCCCTTCGCCATCCAAGCCGATCACTCTTGAGGGGTCCGGTTGGGTGTCGATTGAGTAACAGACCTTGATGTGAGGCAAAATCTCCGCCTCAGGTCGGGCACAAGTCCGGCCTCTCACGCGTTACGTGCGCTGGAGACACCGCAGACACCCAGAGGGGGAGAGCGCGACATGGCAACGGATTACGACACCCCACGCAAGACCGACGACGACGTCGACTCGGACAGCCTTGAAGAACTCAAGGCGCGTAGGAACGACAAGTCGACTTCCGCAGTGGACGTCGACGAATTCGAGGCCGCCGAGGGCCTTGAGCTGCCCGGAGCGGACCTCTCGAACGAAGAGCTGGCCGTCCGGGTGCTGCCCAAGCAGCAGGACGAGTTCACTTGCATGAGCTGCTTCCTGGTGCACCACCGCAGCCAGCTGGCCCGCGAGAAGAACGGCCAGCCGATCTGCCGCGACTGCGACTGAGGAGGGGTCGGCCGTGACTGGCTCGACCCCACCCTGGAAGCGCCGCTCCCGCAGGCCGGGAGCGGACGAAGGGCCGACAGACGGTCCTCATGGCGCGCGTGACGACGAGCGGGGCTCATCCGAACCTGGATCAGCCTCGCTCGAACCGGCGGGCGACCGGGCTGACCTCCCGGTGCCGACGGACGTTCCCGCAGCCGCCCCCGTTGCCAAGCGACGGGTGGCGGTGATCCGGGACAAGGTCAGGGAAGGCGTCCGTAAGGGCGGCAGCCGGGCCAGGGCCGGTTTGGCGTACCTCGCCGACCGGATCATCGACATAGCCCCGCGGATCCCCGTACGGGACCTTCAGGCGCTTCGGCGGCAGTTCCCGGGGCTCGGCCCCGAACAGCTCGCCGACAAACTGGTGGCGGGCGCCGCCAACGCGACCTCGACGGTCGGCGCGGGCATCGGTGCCGCGGCGATGCTGCCGGTGCCGCCCGCGATGCCCACCGAACTGGCCGCCGAGATCACCGGCGTCGCCGCGATCGAACTGAAGCTGATCGCCGAGCTCTACGAGGTCTACGGCGCCCGTCCGCCCGGCGACCTCCGGCAGCGCAGCACCACGTATCTGAACTCCTGGTCCGGGGAGCGCGGTATCGACGTGACCAAACCGTCGACCATGAGCGCCGCGCTGAACGGTCACATGAAGCGCGAGCTGCGCCAGCAGATCATGAAACGCATGGTTCGCGACCTGCCGAACCTGATGCCCTTCATGGTCGGCGCCGCCGTCGGAGCGGTCATGAACCGCCGGGACACCAGGAAACTCGCCGAGCGCATCCGCAAGGACCTGCGCAAGGCCCAGGTCCCGTGGGACGCGCTGCCCGAACTGCCGCCCCTGGAGACCCCGCCGGACCCGCTCCGGATGGGTGAGATCCCGAAGGAACTCGGTCGCTGAGAAGGTCCTAGACGGCTGCCGCGCGGGCCGTCTTCAGGGCCTCCGCCAGCCGCTCCGGCTCGCGGGTCGACAGATACAGGTACGGCGTCGGGTCGTCCGGGTCGGTGACCTCGACGCGCAGTGCCCTCGGAATGTACGAGCGCAGCAGCAGGAAGGCGCGGGTGTCGGCCTTGTAGGTGCGCCAGGCGCGGGCCTCCTCCGGGTCCAGGATCTCCGCCTCGCCCAGGGCCGTCACCGGGATCTTCGCCTCGCCGGCGATCAGCTGGTCGCCCACGATCCGGATGCGGAGCGAGCCGTAGGAACTGGCCATCACGGACGCGACCGCGGTGCCGCCGACCAGGCCGCCGAGCAGCGGCAGGGTGCCGAAGGGCAGCAGGATCAGGGCGAAGGAGACGCCGACCAGGAACGAGATGAACCACCACGAACGGGGGGCGGTGAGGCGCTCGTCGTAGGGGGAGGCGGAAAGCTGCATGGAGCCAAGCTTGGCACGGTGTCCGGAACCTGCCGACGCGCGGGTAAGGTCTGCGGCTGTGAGTGGTACTTCTCCAGCTCTTAAGCCTCCGTCCGACGCCGTGAAACCGGTGCGGCACCCGGACGCGCCCGCGCCGGGCGAACTGCTCGGTGCGCACTACGAACAGTGTTTCGGATGTGGCGGCGACCAGCCGCACGGGCTGCACCTGGAGGCGCGGGCCGGTGAGGGCGTCACCATCACCGCCGAGTTCACCGTGCGGGCCGCCCACCAGGGCGCCCCGGGCCTCGCGCACGGCGGAGTGCTCGCCAGCGCGCTGGACGAGACCCTCGGCTCGCTGAACTGGCTGCTGCGGACGATCGCGGTGACCGGCCGCCTGGAGACCGACTTCGTCCGGCCGGTGCCCGTGGACACCGTGCTGTACCTGGAGGCCGAGGTGACGGCCGTGGCCGGCCGGAAGATCTACTCGACCGCCACCGGACGCATCGGCGGCCCGGACGGGCCCGTCGCGGTGCGCGCCGACGCCCTCTTCGTCGAGGTGAAGGTCGACCACTTCATCGACAACGGCCGCCCGCAGGAGATCCGGGCCGCCATGGACGACCCGGACCAGGTCCGGCGTACCCGTGCCTTCGAGGTGAACCCGTGAGCCGTGACCCGCTGGACGTGTCGATCCGCCGCGTCGACCCGGACGTACCGCTTCCGTCGTACGAGCATCCCGGTGACGCGGGAGCCGATCTGCGGACCACCGAGAGCCGGGAACTGAAGCCGGGTGAACGGGCCGTACTGCCCACGGGGGTGTCTATCGCTCTCCCGGAGGGGTACGCGGCCTTCGTACACCCTCGTTCGGGGCTCGCCGCCCGCTGCGGTGTTGCCCTGGTGAATGCCCCGGGGACGGTTGATGCCGGGTACCGTGGGGAGATCAAGGTGATCGTGGTGAATCTCGACCCGTACGAGTCGGTTCGGTTCGAGCGCTTCGACCGGATCGCCCAGCTTGTCGTCCAGCAGGTCGAGAGGGTCCGCTTCCAGGAGGTCGCGGAGCTTCCCGAATCGGCGCGGGCCGAGGGGGGCTTCGGGTCCACCGGCGGTCACGCCGCCGTGGGCGGCACCACGGGTGGGAATCGATACGCTTCGGTCGTATCCGACCGGGAAGGACAGTGACGTGTTCGGACGTCGCAAGAAGGGCACTGCCGCCGAGGACGCGGCGAGCGAGGCCGAGCAGGTCGTCGACGACGTCGACACTGAGGCGGACGGATCGGTCGAGCGCGTGAAGCTCGAACCGGAGCCCCGCCCCGACGGACCCTGGGACGACTCGGAGATCGGCGACCCCGCCGAGGGCCGGGTGGACCTGGGCGGTCTGTTCGTGCCGGGAGTCGACGGCATGGAGCTGCGGGTCGAGGTCGCGGGCGACGCGATCGTCGCCGCCACCGTGGTCCTCAAGGACAGTGCCATCCAGTTGCAGGCCTTCGCCGCCCCCAAGCGCGAGGGCATCTGGGGTGAGGTCCGCGAGGAGATCGCCAGCGGCATCACCCAGCAGGGCGGCATCGTCGACGAGGTCGAGGGGCCGCTGGGCTGGGAGCTGCGCGCGCAGGTTCCGGTGCAGCTGCCGGACGGCACGGGCGGTTTCCAGGTGGTGCGGTTCGTCGGTGTGGACGGTTCACGCTGGTTCCTGCGCGGGGTGATCTCCGGGCAGGGCGCGGTGCAGCCGCAGGCCGCCGGGCTGCTCGAACAGATCTTCCGGGACACGGTCGTCGTGCGCGGCGAGGGCCCGATGGCGCCCCGCGACCCGATCGTCCTGAAGCTGCCGAACGACGCCCAGATGGTTCCCGAGGGTGTCCAGCAGGAGGAGGCGGGTTCCCGCTTCTCCGGCGGCATGGGGCAGCTGCAGCGCGGACCGGAGATCACCGAGGTCCGCTAGCCGGAACAGACAGACACGAAAGGGCCGTACCCCTCCTCGGGGTACGGCCCTTCGTCGTGCGCGCACTCTTGACGGCTCATTGGTCCGTACCTATGGTCTCGGCTCAACGCCCAAGTTCATGAGGGTGCTCTGTGTTCACATACGAGAACGGAGTCACCGTGCGCCGCGCTGCCCTGCTCTCCGTCGTCACCGCCCTGGTCCTGGGCTTCTTCGCCCAGCCCGGCACCGCCGCCCAGGCGGCCCCCGCCACCTTCGTCCACCCCGGAGTCGACGTCTCCAGGAGTCAGCTGGACTTCGCCCGCACCGAGGTCCTCGCCGGCGCCCAGCCCTGGAAGGGCGCCTACGACCAGATGATGGCCAGCTCCTACGCCAGCCTGAGTCGCACCGCGAAGCCCAGAGCCGTCGTCGAGTGCGGCTCGTACTCCAACCCCAACTACGGCTGCACCGACGAGCGCGAGGACGCGATCGCGGCCTACACCGACGCGCTCGCCTGGTACATCACCAAGGACGCGCGCTACGCCCAGAAGGCCATCGAGATCATGGACGCCTGGTCGGCCACGATCACCAGCCACACCAACAGCAACGCGCCCCTGCAGACCGGCTGGGCCGGCTCCTCCTGGCCCAAGGCCGCCGAGATCATCAAGTACACGTACACCGGGACGTGGACCAACTCGGCCCGCTTCGCGACCATGTTGCGCAACGTGTACCTGCCCGAGATCATCAACGGCTCCAATTCCAATGGGAACTGGGAGCTGACGATGATGGACGCCGCCGTCGGCATCTCCGTCTTCCTGGAGGACAAGACGTCGTACGACAAGGCCATGGCGATCTTCCGGACGCGCACGGCCGCGTACATCTACCTCGCCTCGGACGGTTCCGTACCGAAGACCGTGCCGAGCCAGAACCTCAACACCACGGCGAAGATCGTCAGTTACTGGCAGGGCCAGTCGACCTTCGTCACCGGGCTCACCCAGGAGACGTGCCGCGACTTCACGCACACCGGGTACGGCCTCTCGTCGATCTCGCACGTCGCCGAGACCAGCCGGATCCAGGGCACCGACCTCTACGGCACCGACGTGGGGGAGCGGCTGCGGCAGGCGCTCGGGTTCCAGGCCAAGTACCAGCTGGGTACGGCCGTGCCGAGCTGGCTCTGCGGCGGGTCGCTGACCCTCGGGCTCGGGCCGGTCACCGAGGTCGGCTACAACGCCCTGCACAACCGCCTGGGCATCGCGATGACCAACACCCAGACGCTCACCCTGAACAACCGCCCGGCCGGCAGCAACAACCTCTTCGTGGCCTGGGAGACCCTGACCCACGGCGACAACCCCAACTGAACATCCTGAACATCGCCGGACCCTGATGCCCGTACGGCACCGTACGGGCATCAGGGATGTGTCAAAGAGGTCCCTGACCGCACTCCCCACCCCATTTGTCGGACTTATTGGCCGTAAAGTCGACGCTGCGTACAGAGCTGTGACGGGAAGACAATGGGGCCATGGGACGCGGCAAGCTTCGGATCTACCTCGGTGCGGCACCGGGCGTCGGCAAGACGTACGCCATGCTGTCCGAGGCCCACCGCAGGGTGGAGCGGGGCACGGACTGCGTGGTCGCCTTCGTGGAGCACCACGGGAGGGCCCGCACCGAGGTGATGCTGCACGGCCTGGAGCAGGTCCCGCGCGTGGAGCTGGCCTACCGGGGGACCGTCTTCACCGAGATGGACGTCGACGCGGTGCTGCGCCGGGCCCCCGCCGTCGCCCTGGTGGACGAACTCGCCCACACCAACATCCCGGGCTCCCGCAACACCAAGCGCTGGCAGGACATCGAGGAGCTGCTCGCGGCCGGTATCGACGTCGTGTCGACCGTCAACATCCAGCACCTGGAGTCCCTCGGCGATGTCGTCGAGTCGATCACCGGGGTCCGGCAGCAGGAGACCGTGCCGGACGAGGTCGTCCGCCGGGCCGACCAGATCGAACTCGTCGACATGTCGCCCCAGGCGCTCCGCCGCCGGATGGCGCACGGCAACATCTACAAGCCCGACAAGGTCGACGCGGCCCTCTCGAACTACTTCCGGCCCGGAAACCTCACCGCCCTGCGGGAGTTGGCGCTGCTGTGGGTGGCCGACTGGGTCGACGAGTACCTCCAGGAGTACCGCAGCGAGCACCAGGTCTCGGCGATCTGGGGTTCCCGCGAGCGGATCGTCGTAGGACTGACCGGCGGCCCCGAGGGGCGGACGCTGATACGGCGGGCCGCGCGGCTCGCCGAGAAGGGGGCCGGCGGTGAGGTGCTGGCCGTCTACATCTCCCGCAGCGACGGGCTGACCTCGGCCTCCCCGAAGGAACTCGCCCTCCAGCGCACGCTCGCCGAGGACCTCGGCGGCACCTTCCACCACGTCGTCGGCGACGACATCCCGGCCGCGCTGCTCGACTTCGCGCGCGGGGTGAACGCCACGCAGATCGTCCTCGGCTCCTCGCGCCGCAAGACCTGGCAGTACGTCTTCGGGCCGGGGGTGGGCGCCACGGTAGCCCGCGAGTCGGGGCCCGACCTGGACGTCCACATCGTCACGCACGAGGAGGTCGCCAAGGGGCGCGGGCTGCCCGTGTCCCGGGGCGCGCGGCTCGGGCGGGCCCGGATCGTTTCCGGGTGGCTGGTCGGGGTGGTGGGCCCGGTGGGGCTCGCCTTCCTGCTCAACGCCGTCCACCTCGGGCTCGCCAACGACATGCTGCTGTTCCTGTCGCTGACGGTGGCGGCGGCGTTGCTCGGCGGGCTGGCGCCGGCGCTGGTCTCGGCGGCCGTCGGATCGTTCCTGCTGAACTACTACTACACGCCCCCGCTGCACCGGATGACGATCGCCGACCCCAAGAACATCGTCGCCATCGCGATCTTCGTCGGCGTCGCCGTGTCCGTGGCCTCCGTGGTGGACCTCGCCGCGCGACGCACCCAGCAGGCCGCCAGACTGCGCGCCGAGTCGGAGATCCTGTCCTTCCTCGCGGGCAGCGTGCTGCGCGGCGAGACCAGCCTCGAAGCGCTTCTGGAACGGGTCCGGGAGACCTTCGGCATGGAGTCCGTCGCCCTGCTGGAGCGCAAGAGCGATGTGGACCCCTGGACCTGCGCCGGACGCGTGGGCGTGGGCGCGCCGCTGGAGCGGCCCGAGGACGGCGACGTGGACATGCCGGTCGGCGATCACATGGCCCTCGCGCTGACCGGCCGCGTGCTGCCCGCCTCCGACCGCCGGGTCCTCGCCGCCTTCGCCGCGCAGGCCGCCGTCGTCCTGGACCGCAGGCGCCTGCGCGAGGAGGCCGACCAGGCCCGTGCGCTCGCCGAGGGCAATCGCATCCGTACGGCCCTCCTGGCGGCCGTGAGCCACGATCTGCGGACGCCCCTCGCCGGCATCAAGGCGGCCGTCTCCTCCCTGCGCTCCGACGACGTGGCGTGGTCCGAGGAGGACCAGGCCGAACTGCTGGAGGGCATCGAGGACGGCGCCGACCGACTCGACCACCTCGTGGGCAACCTGCTCGACATGTCCCGCCTCCAGACCGGCACGGTCACGCCGATCATCCGCGAGATAGACCTCGACGAGGTGGTGCCGATGGCGCTCGGCGGGGTCCCCGAGGGCAGCGCCGAACTCGACATCCCGGAGACGCTGCCCATGGTGGCCGTCGACCCCGGGCTCCTGGAGCGGGCGGTGGCCAACCTGGTCGAGAACGCGGTCAAGTACAGCCCGCCCGGCGAAACCGTCCTGGTGTCCGCCAGCGCCATCGCCGACCGCGTGGAGGTACGAGTGGTCGACCGGGGCCCCGGAGTCCCGGACGAGGCCAAGGACCGCATTTTCGAGCCCTTCCAGCGCTACGGTGACGCCCCGCGCGGCGCCGGAGTGGGACTCGGGCTCGCCGTGGCGCGTGGCTTCACCGAGGCCATGAACGGCACCCTGAACGCCGAGGACACCCCCGGCGGCGGCCTCACCATGGTGCTCACGCTCCGCGCGGCGGACGGCGTCGTAGAAGACGCGCATGACGTGAGTGACGTGCGTGACGTGAAAGACGTACAACCGGAAAGGCAGGCCTCATGACCAGGGTCCTCGTGGTCGAGGATGAGCCGCAGATCGTGCGGGCCCTCGTGATCAACCTCAAGGCGCGGAAGTACGAGGTCGACGCGGCCGCCGACGGCAAGACCGCCCTCGATCTCGCCGCCTCCCGGCACCCGGACGTGGTCGTCCTCGACCTGGGGCTGCCCGACATGGACGGCGTCGAGGTGATCCGGGGGCTGCGCGGGTGGACCCGGGTGCCGATCCTGGTGCTGTCCGCGCGGCACTCCTCCGACGAGAAGGTCGAGGCGCTGGACGCGGGCGCCGACGACTACGTCACCAAGCCCTTCGGCATGGACGAGCTGCTGGCCCGGCTGCGGGCCGCCGTGCGCCGGGCCGAGCCCACCGGGGGCGGCGAGGACGACGTCCTGGTCGAGACCGAGGAGTTCACCGTCGACCTGGCCGCCAAGAAGGTCCACCGGGACGGGCGGGACGTACGGCTCACCCCCACGGAGTGGCATCTGCTGGAGGTGCTCGTGCGCAACACCGGGCGGCTGGTCAGCCAGAAGCAGCTGCTCCAGGAGGTGTGGGGGCCGTCGTACGGGACCGAGACCAACTACCTCCGCGTGTACATGGCGCAGCTGCGGCGGAAGCTGGAGACGGACCCCGCGCACCCCAAGCACTTCATCACGGAGCCCGGCATGGGCTACCGGTTCGAGCGCTGAGGCCGTGGGTACGTTGCTGTCAGTGGACCCCGGTACGCTTGAGATATGAGCGCTGTCCCTCGTTCCGAAAAGCCGGCCGGACGGTTCCGGCGCATGCTCGACCGGCTCTCCACCTCGCAGGAGGACCTGGAGTCGGAGGAGCTGCGTGAGGACGCCGAGACAGAGGGCTGTGTCCGGATCGGCGACTGCCACGACCGACAGATCGTGACGGTTACTGGTACCTTGCGCACGGTCACGCTGCGCCCCCGGGCGGGAGTTCCGGCCCTGGAGGCCGAGCTGTTCGACGGTTCGGCCGCCCTGGACGTGGTGTGGCTCGGCAGGCGCTCCATCGTGGGGATAGAACCGGGGCGCAAGCTGATCGCGTCCGGCCGGATCTCGATGAGCAGAGGCCGCCGGGTGCTCTTCAACCCGAAATACGAACTGAGACCCCTCGGACGGGAGTAGCCGGTGACGTCGCTCGACAAGCCGACCGCGGACACCGTGGACGCCGACGACAGCGAGCAGGATGTCCGGGCGGTGACCGAGGCGGCCCTCTTCGAGGCGTTCGGCGGTCTGCGCGGCATGATCGAAACGGTCCTGCCCGGCCTGCTCTTCGTCAGCATCTTCACCGTCAACAAGAACCTGCACTGGTCGGCGATCGCCGCGCTGGCCGTGTCGCTCGTTCTCGTCGTGATCCGACTGGTGACGCGCGACACCGTCAAGCACGCCTTCAGCGGTGTCTTCGGCGTCGCCTTCGGTGTCGTCTTCGCGATGATGACGGGCAACGCCAAGAACTTCTATCTCCCCGGCATGCTCTACACGCTGGGGCTCGCGCTCGCGTACATCATCACGACCCTCGCCGGCGTCCCGCTGATCGGCCTGATCCTGGGCCCGGTCTTCAAGGAGAACCTCTCCTGGCGGACCCGCAACCCCGGCCGCAAGAAGGCGTACGCGAAGGCCAGTTGGGCCTGGGGCCTGATCCTGCTCGCCAAGTGCGCGATCCTCTTCCCGCTCTACTGGTGGGCCAACACCGCCCAACTCGGCTGGGTCCTGGTCGCGTTGAAGATCCCGCCGTTCCTGCTCGCCGTCTGGCTCACCTGGGTCTTCCTCGCGAAGGCGCCCGCGCCGATCGACGTGTTCGCGGAGATGGAGGCGGAGGAGCAGGCCGAGAAGGACCGCAAGGCCGCCGCCGAGTCCGAGTCCGCGGGCGAGGCACAGGACGCCACGTCGGGACGGCACCGTCGCGACGCATAGCATCCGTCGCTTTCGCCACTTCCGCTACGACGAGGAGGGGCGCCCTGAGATCTCAGGGCGCCCCTCCTCGTCGTAGACCCAAGAGGGATCAGCTCGCCGCGTCCTCCCGGCGTACCGACAACAGGTCCTCCAGCTGCTCCTCGCGCGCCTGAGCCGCCACGAACAGGAGTTCGTCGCCCGCCTCCAGAGAGTCCTCGCGGGACGGGGTCAGGACGCGGGTGCCGCGGATGATCGTGACCAGGGACGTGTCCTCGGGCCACTCCACGTCGCCGACCTGGGTGCCCGCGAGGGCGGACTCCTCGGGGAGGGTCAGCTCGACGAGGTTGGCGTCGCCGTGGCTGAAGCGGAGGAGGCGGACGAGGTCGCCGACCGACACCGCCTCCTCGACCAGGGCCGACATCAGACGCGGGGTGGAGACGGCCACGTCGACGCCCCAGGACTCGTTGAAGAGCCATTCGTTCTTGGGGTTGTTGACGCGGGCGACGACGCGCGGGACGCCGTACTCCGTCTTCGCGAGGAGGGAGACGACGAGGTTGACCTTGTCGTCGCCGGTCGCGGCGATCACGACGTTGCAGCGCTGCAGCGCCGCCTCGTCCAGGGACGTGATCTCGCAGGCGTCGGCCAGCAGCCACTCCGCCTGGGGGACCCGCTCGACCGAGATCGCGGTCGGGGCCTTGTCGATGAGAAGGATCTCGTGACCGTTCTCCAGGAGCTCTCCGGCGATCGAACGACCGACCGCGCCGGCTCCGGCAATGGCGACCCTCATCAGTGACCGCCCTCCTCTTCGGGACCCTTGGCGAACGCCGCCTCGACCTTGTCGATCTCGTCCGTACGCATCATCACGTGCACGAGGTCGCCCTCCTGCAACACGGTCTGCGAAGAGGGCAGCATCGCCTCGCCGAGACGGGTGAGGAACGCCACGCGGACGCCCGTCTCCTCCTGCAGCTTGCTGATCCGCTGGCCGACCCAGGCGGCCGAGGCGTGCACCTCGGCGAGCTGGACCCCGCCGGTGGGGTCCCGCCACAGCGGCTCCGCGCCCGAGGGCAGCAGCCGGCGCAGCATCTGGTCGGCGGTCCAGCGGACCGTGGCCACGGTGGGGATGCCCAGGCGCTGGTAGACCTCGGCGCGGCGGGGGTCGTAGATACGGGCCGCGACGTTCTCCACGCCGAACATCTCGCGGGCCACGCGCGCCGAGATGATGTTCGAGTTGTCACCGCTGGAGACGGCCGCGAACGCGCCCGCCTCCTCGATGCCGGCCTCGCGCAGGGTGTCCTGGTCGAAGCCGACCCCGGTGACCCGGCGGCCGCCGAATCCGGGGCCCAGCCGACGGAAGGCGGTGGGGTCCTGGTCGATCACGGCGACCGTGTGCCCCTGTTGCTCCAGGGTCTGGGCGAGAGCGGAACCCACTCTGCCGCAGCCCATGATGACGATGTGCACGACCGTCCTTCCGGTGTCCTGAAATCAATGCTCAGCCCCATCAGGGTCTCAGACCGAGGCCAAAGTACACACGTCCGGTCCTTTGGGGGCACCCCTGTGCGTCAGCGGCGCCCGATGCTGCGCACGCTGGCCAGGGTGAGGATTCCGAGGCCGACGAGGGCGGCCAGGGCGCCGATCAGCTCTGCGGTCGCGGGCATGGAACCTCCAGGAGGCAGTGGGGAGCGGGGTTTTGTCATATAGACACGGAGTCGGCGATCTTGACGGAATCCGCGACTCCACTCGCCCCTCGTTTCACTCGTGAGGCAGATGACAGGGGTCAAGACGAGGTCAAGCCGGTGGCGAGTAGAGGATCGCCTGTTCGAAGGCCTACGATCCTCTGTTGTGTCCAAACTGACCGACGTGCCCAAGCGCATCCTCATCGGGCGCGCACTGCGCAGCGACCGGTTGGGCGAAACGCTCCTGCCGAAGCGCATCGCACTCCCCGTCTTCGCTTCCGACCCGCTGTCCTCCGTGGCGTACGCGCCCGGCGAGGTGCTGCTGGTCCTCTCCATCGCGGGCGTGTCGGCGTACCACTTCAGCCCCTGGATCGCGCTCGCGGTCGTGGTGCTGATGTTCACCGTGGTCGCCTCCTACCGGCAGAACGTGCACGCCTACCCCAGCGGCGGCGGCGACTACGAGGTGGCCACCACCAACCTCGGCCCCAAGGCCGGCCTCACCGTCGCCAGCGCGCTGCTCGTCGACTACGTCCTCACCGTGGCCGTCTCGATCGCCTCCGGCATCGAGAACCTCGGTTCCGCGATCCCGTTCGTGATCGAGCACAAGGTGATCTGCGCGGTCGGCGTCGTGGTGCTGCTCACGTTGATGAACCTGCGCGGGGTGAAGGAGTCCGGCTCGCTGTTCGCGATCCCGACGTACGTCTTCGTCGCGGGCGTCTTCGTCATGATCGCGTGGGGCGCCTTCCGCGGCCTGGTCCTCGGCGACACCATGCGCGCGCCGACCGCCGCCTACCACATCAGGGCCGAACACCAGGGCCTGGCGGGCTTCGCCCTGGTCTTCCTGCTCCTGCGCGCCTTCTCCTCCGGCTGCGCCGCGCTCACCGGTGTCGAGGCCATCTCCAACGGCGTCCCGGCCTTCCGCAAGCCCAAGTCGAAGAACGCGGCGAGCACCCTCGCGGCGATGGGCATCCTGGCCGTCACGATGTTCTGCGGGATCATCGCGCTGGCCATGACGACCAAGGTCCGCATGGCCGAGAACCCGGGCACCGACCTGCTGCACAACGGCGTCGCGATCGGCTCCGGCTATGTCCAGAACCCGGTGATCTCGCAGGTCGCCGAGGCCGTGTTCGGCAAGGGCAGCTTCCTGTTCATCGTGTTGGCCGCGGCCACCGCGCTGGTCCTGTTCCTGGCCGCCAACACGGCGTACAACGGCTTCCCGCTGCTCGGCTCGATCCTCGCCCAGGACCGCTACCTGCCGCGCCAGCTGCACACCCGCGGCGACCGCCTGGCCTTCTCCAACGGCATCGTGCTGCTCGCCGGCACGGCCGCACTGCTGCTGGCGATCTACGGCGCCGACTCGACCCGGCTGATCCAGCTGTACATCGTCGGCGTCTTCGTCTCCTTCACCCTCAGCCAGACCGGCATGGTCCGGCACTGGAACCGTCACCTGGCCACCGAGAAGGACCAGGCCAAGCGCCGCCACATGGTCCGCTCCCGGGCCATCAACACGTTCGGCGCGTTCTTCACCGGCCTGGTGCTGGTCGTCGTCCTGGTCACGAAGTTCACCCACGGCGCCTGGGTGGCGCTGCTCGGCATGTGCATCTTCTACGCCACGATGACCGCGATCCGTAAGCACTACGACCGGGTCGCCGAGGAGATCGCGGCCCCCGAGGGCCCGAGCGACGACAGCCTCCGCCCGTCCCGCGTCCACTCGGTCGTCCTGATCTCCAAGATCCACCGCCCGGCTCTACGGGCCCTCGCCTACGCCAAGTTGATGCGCTCGGACACCCTGGAGGCGCTCAGCGTCAACGTCGACCCGGCGGAGACCAAGGCGCTGCGCGAGGAGTGGGAGCGGCGCGGGATCGACGTACCGCTGAAGGTGCTGGACTCGCCGTACCGGGAGATCACGCGGCCGATCATCGAGTACGTGAAGGGGCTGCGGAAGGAATCGCCGCGCGACGCGGTGTCCGTGATCATCCCCGAGTACGTCGTCGGCCACTGGTACGAACACCTCCTCCACAACCAGAGCGCCCTGCGCCTCAAGGGCCGGCTGCTGTTCACGCCGGGCGTGATGGTGACATCGGTGCCGTACCAGCTGGAGTCCTCCGAGGCGGCGAAGAACCGGGCGCGGAAACGGCAGGAGTGGAGTGCGCCGGGGGCGGTGCGGCGCGGTCCTGCGGAGGAGCGGCACACCGAGTCTCCGAAGTCCAAGCTCTAGGCGGGCTCCGGCCTGGCTCTGGCCGGGTTCTGGCCGGGACGGCTTTGTGGTGAGCGGTCGGGCGGGGTCCACGTAGACTGGTGGGCTGTTGTCCGGCCGTTCCCCTGTGTACGTCCTTTCGCTCGCCCCCTTTCGCATTTGGAGTCACCCCGCCATGCAGGCAGAACCGAAGAAATCGCTGGTGGGGGAGGAGTACGAGGTCGAGGTGGGCCCCGTCGCCCATGGCGGGCACTGCATCGCCCGTACGTCCGAGGGGCAGGTGCTGTTCGTCCGGCACGCGCTGCCCGGTGAGCGCGTGGTCGCGCGGGTCACCGACGGCGAGGAGGGTGCGCGGTTCCTGCGTGCCGACGCGGTGACGATCCTGGACGAGTCCAAGGACCGGGTCGAGGCGCCCTGCCCGTACGCCGGCCCCGGGCGCTGCGGTGGCTGCGACTGGCAGCACGCCAAGCCCGGCGCCCAGCGTCGCCTCAAGGGCGAGGTCATCACCGAGCAGTTGCAGCGGCTCGCGGGGCTCACGCCCGAGGAGGCCGGCTGGGACGGCACGGTGATGCCGGCCGAGGGCGACAAGCTGCCCGCGGGCCAGGTGCCGCGGTGGCGGACGCGCGTGCAGTACGCGGTGGACGTCGACGGCAACGCCGGTCTGCGCAAGCACCGTTCGCACGAGGTCGAGCCGGTCGAGCACTGCATGATCGCGGCGCTGGGCGTCAGCGAGCTGGGCATCGAGGAGCGCGACTGGTCCGGCATGGCCTCGGTCGAGGCGATCGCGGCGACGGGTTCCCAGGACCGCATGGTCATCCTGGAGCCCCGCCCCGGCGCGCGGCTTCCCCTGGTCGAGCTCGAACGCCCCGTCTCCGTCATGCGCGTCGAGGAGCACGACGGCGGCATCCACCGCGTGCACGGCCGCGCGTTCGTCCGCGAGCGGGCCGACGGCCGTACGTACCGCGTCGGCAGCGGCGGCTTCTGGCAGGTCCACCCGATGGCCGCGGACACCCTCGTCAAGGCGGTCATGCAGGGCCTGCTGCCGCGCAAGGGCGACATGGCCCTCGACCTGTACTGCGGCGTCGGCCTCTTCGCCGGCGCGCTGGCCGACCGCCTCGGCGACAAGGGCGCGGTGCTCGGCATCGAGTCCGGCAAGCGCGCGGTCGAGGACGCGCGGCACAATCTCGCCGGGTTCGAACGGGTGCGGATCGAGCAGGGCAAGGTCGAGAGCGTGCTTCCGCGGACCGGGATCAGCGAGGTCGACCTGATCGTGCTGGATCCGCCGCGGGCGGGGGCCGGGAAGAAGACGGTGGAGCATCTGGCGTCTCTTGGGGCGCGGAAGATCGCGTACGTGGCGTGCGATCCGGCTGCGTTGGCTCGGGACTTGGCGTATTTCCGGGATGGGGGGTACAAGGTGCGGACGTTGCGGGCGTTCGATCTGTTCCCGATGACTCATCACGTGGAGTGCGTGGCGATTCTGGAGCCGGTGGCGAAGCTGTCCTGACCTGCGGTTTTGCGTGTGCGCAGTATGTGCGGTGTGGGTGTTACGGGCTATCTCTTGACGCTGGAATGACGCTCGTTCCGATGGAGTGTCAGGCGCGCTGTGTCGCAGGTCGGTCGGTTGTGTGGTCAGTGATGCGGTTCCGCTGATCGCATGACTCGGCTGTTCTGGGTGAATTACGCTGCGTAGTCCGGTCGTTACGAGGATGCGGCCGGAGGTGGTTCCACGTGTTCCACATCGCTCACGCGCATGTCCCGGAGGGAGTGGTATGCCGCAACGGCGCGTCATCACCGACCGCAGTCAGGAACCCCGCCGGCGGTTCGCCGAGGAGTTGCGGAGGCTGCGCGAAGCGAGCGGGCTGAGCCTGCGGGCGCTCGGTGAACGGCTCGGCTGGGACTGGTCGTTGTTCGGCAAGATGGAGAACGGCGAGACGCTCGGCAGCCCCGAGGTCGTCCAGGCGTTGGACACGCACTACGGGACGCCGGGGCTGTTGCTGGCGCTGTGGGAGTTGGCCGCCGGGGACCATACGCAGTTCCGCGAGCGGTACCGGCGGTACATGGCGCTGGAAGCGGAGGCGGTGAGCTTGTGGCACTTCGCGGTGAGCGTGCTGCCGGGGTTGTTGCAGACGCCGGGGTATGCACGGGAGATGCTGGCGGCGGGCGGGCTTGAGGGTAAGGAACTTGAGCAGCAGGTCGATGCCCGGATGGGGCGGCGGGAGTTGTTGGAGGGGGAGGGTGCGCCCCGGTTCCGGACCATTCTTTCTGAGGCGGTCCTGCGCACGGCGTTGCTGAACTCCCTTGAGTGGCGGGGGCAGTTGGAGCACCTGACTGAGATGGCGGAACGCCCGAACGTTGCCGTTCATGTGCTGCCGTTCAGCGCCGGCCCTTACGGGCTGGACAGCACTGACGTGTGGTTCCTGCGTCTGCCGCAGGGACGTACGGTGGCATACACGGAGAACGCGCACCGCGGCGACCTGATCGAAGACGGTGCGGCGGTCGAGAAGCTTCAAGGTGCTTACGATGCAGTTCGTGACCTGGCGCTGTCCCCGGCCGAGTCGCGGAAGTTCGTCCTGCGCATGTTGGAGGAAGTGCCGTGCGATCCATCGACCTGAGCGTCATAAACTGGCGCAAGAGCTCATACAGCAACTCGGACGGTGGCGCTTGCGTCGAGGTCTCTGACGACTTCGCCGCTGTCGTCCCGGTACGGGACAGCAAGGTTTCCCATGGGCCGGTGCTTGTGTTCCCTGCCAACGGGTGGAACTCCTTCGTTTCGGCAATCGGGAACGGGCAGTTGAGCGACTGATCAGGCAAGGCGACGGCCCCACGATCTGTTCCGATCGTGGGGCCATTGCCTTGCCCTGCTCCGTCTGCTGCGGTCTCTCCTCCTCGCCAAGACGGGCGAAAATCAGACATCGCACGTGGTGAGCGGTGCCCGTCGGGGAGGATGGACCGACGATGACTGCCCAGACTCCCGGCCCGGACCCCGTCGACTACGCCCCCTTCGCCCACCTGACCGTCCCCAACTCCCCCCTCTACCGCCAGGTGATGCGCGCCTTCCTCGCCGCCAAGGAGCGGTTCGCGGTGCATCTGCGGCCGGAGGACGTGTATGCCGCGCTGGACGCGGGGAGCCGGCCGGCCGATGTCGAGGCGGTGGTGAAGGCGCTGGACAGTCTGGTCACGTGGGGAAATCTGCGGGCCGATCCGGACACCGCGCGGGTGACCGCGGTCGAGGACTTCTACCGTAAGCGGTTCATCTACCAGCTCACGCGGGCCGGTGAGGCGGCCGAGGCGGCGCTGGGGACGTACGACGAGGTGTTGGGGCGGCGTGGCGAGCTCCAGGCGGTCGCCCTGCACGACATCGTCACGCAGTTGCGGGCGCTGCTCGTGATCGCTTCGGAGGACGAGCCGGACCCGGCCAAGGCGTACCTCGCCCTGGCCGTCCTGACCGCACGTTTCACCGACCTCGCCGACAACGCCCGTGCCTTCATGGGGTCGCTCCAGCGCACCATCGACCTGCACGACATCGAGGTGGAGGCGTTCCTCGCGTACAAGGACCGGCTGATCCAGTACCTGGAGCGGTTCATCCAGGACCTGATCACGCTCGGCGGCCGGATCGCCCTGCTGATCGGGGAGTTGGAGGAACAGGGCCGGGCCGGACCGATGCTGCGACTTGCCGCCGCCCGCGAGGCGGCCGACGCCGCGCCCGAGGACGCCGAGCACGCGGAGACCGTGGCGTACGAGAGGTGGGCCGCCCGGTGGTCCGGGCTCGCCCAGTGGTTCGTGTCGGCGGAGGGGCGTGAGTCGCAGGCCAGGTTGCTGCGGGGGCGGGCGCTCGGGTCCATTCCTCAACTGCTCGCTGTCGTCCGGCAGTTGAACGAGCGGCGGGCCGGGCGTTCCGATCGCTCGGCCGACTTCCGGGTGCTGGCGCGCTGGTTCGCCCAGGCGCCGGACGACGAGACGCGGCACCGGCTGTGGCGGGTGGCGTTCGGGCTGTACTCCTCCCGGCACCTCACCGTCGACGCCGACACCCTCGCCGAACGGGCGGCCCGGCCGGAGCCGGCCGCGACCCCGTGGGGTGAGGCGCGACCGCTGCGGATCAGTCCTCAGCTGCGCCGTACCGGCAGTTACGAACGGCGCGGCAAGCCGCGCAGGGTGGCGGACCGGGGCGAGGCGAAGCGCAGGCTCGCCGAGATCGCCGCCCGGCAGGCGGGGGAGGCCAGAGAGGCGCGGGACCGTCTTGCGACAGGCGGGCCGGTGCGGCTCTCCCGCCTGAGGGAACTCGACCCGCTCGCCTTCCAGTTGTTCCTGCGCCTGCTCGGTGACGCCCTCGCAGGCTGGCGGCCGGGCATGACGACCACCACGGCCACCAGCGGGGACGGCTCGATGGAGATCCGGCTGACCGCGCTCGGCGACGGCTCGACGGCCGAAGTGCGCACGCCCGACGGGGTGTTCATGGGACCCGACCACGTGATCGACATCGTCGACCTCACGGCGGGAGAGGGCGGCGAGGCCGACGCGCCCGCCGGACCGTTGTCCCACGTACCGGCCGAGTCGGCCACACGGAACGGGACCGGGTCCGTCCCCCGGCAGGGCGCCGCCTTCCAACCGTCCCCAGTCCCCCGACAGTTGACGGAGGACAGATGACCGGCCCGCTGGCCGAGGTGCTGGACGGCCAGCGTGGGGCCGACCTCCAACGGGCCGCGCGTGCCCTGCTGAAGGAGCCGCTGCTCACCGCTGACGGGCCGTACGCCGACGAGTTCCGGCTGGTGCGCCGGCACACCGCCGAACTGCGGGAGTGGTTCGAGCGCAACGTCGGCTGGACCCTGCGCACGGACTCCGACGCGGCACGGCTGCGCAAGACGCCCGGCACCCTCACCGACGCCACGCACCCGGCCCGTGAGGCCGCCCGTACCGCGCTGCCCTTCACGCGCCGCCGCTATGTCCTGCTGTGCCTGACGCTGGCCGCGCTGGAGCGGGGCGAGTCGCAGGTGGCACTCGGACGTCTCGCCGAACAGGTCGTCCTGGCCGCGGCCGATCCCGAACTCGTCGCCGCCGGGATCACGTTCACCCTGGAGCGGCGCGACGAGCGCCTCGACCTCGCGGCCGTCGTACGACTCCTGCTGCGGCTCGGGGTGCTGCGACGGGTGGCCGGCGACGAGGAGGCGTACGTCAGCGGATCGGGCGATGTGCTGTACGACGTGCGGCGGCGCGTGCTGGCCGGGATGCCGACGGCCCGGCGCGGCCCCTCCATGGTCGAGTCCCGGGGCTTCGAGGAACGCCTGGTGGAGATGACGGCGCAGACCGCCCTCGACAGCGACGATCTCAGGTTCCGCGCGATCCGCTGGAAGCTGACCCGCCGTCTCCTCGACGACCCGGTGCTCTACTACGACGACCTGACCGACGACGAACTGGTCTACCTCACCCGGCAACGCGGCTTCATCACCGCACGCATCGGTGAACTCACCGGACTGGTCGCCGAGGTGCGGGCCGAAGGCATCGCCATGGTCGACCCGTTGGACGACCTCACCGACGTACGCATGCCGGAACAGGGCACCCACGGTCACATCACCTTGCTGCTCGCGGGACACCTGGCGCGAGCCGCCCGGCCCGTCGAGTCGGCGGAGTTGGCATCCCGAGTGCGCGAACTGGCCGTAGAACACGGTGGTTTCTGGTCGAAGTCGGCGCGAGAGCCGGGAGCGGAGCCCGAACTCGTGGAGCAGGCGCTGGCCAAGCTGGTGGCGCTGGGGCTCGCCGTGCGCACGGAGCGTGGTGTCCTGCCGCGACCGGCTCTCGCGCGTTACGCGGTCGGTGAGCCCGTCGTCAGGGAACCGGGAGTCGCCCACCACCCGGCCGCGATCGTGACGGACGAAAGGTGAACCACGCCGTGACCGCGCTCCCCACCCCCGCCCCCGGCCGGTGGCGGCCCCTGCGGGTCGGGCTCGTCGACCTGTTCCACTACGACGTCGAGGAGTTCTGGTTCCGCGACGGCCGGTTGCTGCTGCGCGGCAACAACGGCACCGGCAAGTCGAAGGTGCTCGCGCTCACCCTGCCGTTCCTGCTGGACGGGGATCTCTCCGCCCGTCGCGTCGAGCCCGACGGTGACCCTGGCAAACGGATGGAGTGGAATCTGCTCCTGGGCGGTGAACACCCGCATCCGGAACGGCTCGGCTACACCTGGATCGAGTTCGGACGGCTCGACGGGGCCACGGGCGAGCAGCACTTCCGTACGCTGCTCTGCGGGCTGAAGGCGGTCGCCGGACGAGGCATCGCCCGCCACTGGTTCGCGCTGACGGACCAGCGGATCGGCGCCGGACTCGACCTGTTGGACGCCACCGGTACGGCGCTGTCCCGGGACCGTCTCGCGGAGGCGGTCGGTGGCCGCGGCATGGTCTACGACACCGCGAAGACGTATCGCAGAGCCGTTGACGAGGCGCTCTTCGGCCTTGGCGAGCGGCGGTACGCGGCACTCGTCGACCTCCTGATCCAACTGCGCCAGCCGCAGCTGTCCAAGCGCCCCAACGAGGCTGCCCTGTCCAGGGCGTTGACGGAGGCGCTGCCGCCGATGGACCAGGCGGTCATCGCCGACGCGGCGGAGGCGTTCAGGTCACTGGACGAGGAGAAGGAGGAACTGCGCGCGGCGCGCGAGGCCGAGCAGGCGTCATCGGGATTCCTCGACCACTACCGGCGCTACGCCCGCATCGCCTCCCGCCGCAGGGCCCGCCTGCCCCGCAGCGAACACGCCCGCTACGAACACCTCCAGCGTGAACTCCTCACCGCGCAGGGCGACCGGGAACAGGCTGTGGCGGACCGGAAGGAGGCCCAGGAGAGGGCGGTCGCGCTCGATGAGCGGGCCGCGCGACTGAGCGCCCAGGACGCCGCGCTGCGGACCGGGCCGGAGATGCGCGACGCCCGCGAACTCGACCGGGCGGCGGTCGAGGCCTCTCGCACGGCGGGGGAGGCGACGCGTGCCGAGGCGGACCGCCGGACGGCGTCGGAGGCACATACCCGAGCCCTGGGCCGGCTCGCCACCGCGGGCAATCGACTCACGGCCGCGCGGGAGGTGTTGGACATCGGCCGGGGCCGCGTGGCGGAGAGTGCCGCGGCAGCCCGGCTCGACCTTCCCCGGACGCAGGGAGCCCCCGACGCGGTCCTGCGCCGGGAGGCCGACGAGGCGACGGCCCGCAGGCGGCGCGCCGTGGGACATGTGGAGGAACTCGCCACGCGGGCCGAGCGGACGGAGGAGGTGCGCAGGGCCGCCCGGCTGCGCGCCGACGAGGCCGACGAGGAGGTCGTGCACAGCGGGGAGCGGCTGGCCGAGGCCGAGGAGGACGTCGCCGAGGCGGGACGTGCACTGGTCATGGCGGTGAAGGAACACCTGTCCGGCTGCGTGGAGTTGCTGGTGCCCGGGCTGCCGGGGATCCTCGACGCGGTGCAGGACTGGGTGAGCGGTCTCGACGGCCCTCACCCGGCACGGACGGCGGCGGCCGGAACCCATCGCACGCTCGCCTCCCAACTCGCCGACCGGGCAGCCGTTCTGACCCACCGTGAGGTGACGAGGGCGGAACGGCAGCGGCTGGCGGCGGGGGAGTTGACCGCTCTCGAAACGGGCGGGCAGCGAGGCCCGTCGGCTCCGTACACCCGCACCTCCGATGTCCGGGACCGAGGTCTCGGCGCGCCGCTCTGGCGGCTCGTCGACTTCCGCCCCCACGTCACCGAGCCTGAACGAGCCGGACTGGAAGCCGCGTTGGAGGCGTCCGGGCTCCTCGACGCCTGGGTGCGGCCGGACGGTTCCGCGGTGGCGGCGGACGGCCACGACGTGCTGCTCGACCCGGTGGGCCCGCCCGGAAGAGGCGGCCTCGACCGCGCACTGTGTGCGGCCGTCAATCACGCGGACGTAGGGGCCGCCGCCGTGGGGGAGCAGACGGTCGGGCGTCTGCTCGCCGCGATCGGGCTGGCGGGAAAGAACGGTGACACGCCCGAAGACGCTTCCTGGGCGGCCGAGCGCACCGACGACACCTGGGTGTCCACGGACGGGAGTTACCGCGTCGGCGCGCTGACCGGAAGCTGGGCCAAGGACAGCGCCCAGTACGTGGGCGAGGGCGCACGGGAAAAGGCACGCCGTGCCCGAATCAGTGAACTGCGCACCGAACTCGGCGCGTTGGAGGCGGAACGGGAGCAACTGGCCGATGCGTCGCGTGCGGTGGCCGAGCGGCGTGGCGTGCTCGACGCCGAACTCGCCGCGGTACCGGGCGACGACGACCTGCGCCGTGCCCACGCGCGCGTCACCGCCGCGGCCGACGCGGCGCACCGGGCCCGTACCCGGCAGAGCGATCGGATCGCGGAACTGGCCCGGGCAGCCGGGGACGCCGACCGTGCGGCAACCGAACTCGACGAGGCGGCGGCCGACATGAACCTCCCCGCCGACCGGCCCGGACTGGCATCCGTGCGCCAGGCGCTCGCCGACCACACCGCATTCCTCGCGGCGCTGTGGCCGGCCCTGCGTGAGCGCGCGGAGGCCGAGCACGCGGTCACCGGAGAAGAGGCGGAGACCGGCCGGGCCGAACTCCTCGTCGTCGAACTCGCGGAGCGCACGACAGAAGCCGTCCGCCTCGCCGCCGCCGCGGACGAACGCCTCACGACCCTCCGCTCCACCGTGGGAGCGGCCGTCGCCGAACTCCAGCGGCGGCTGGAGGAGACAGCGGCGGCCATAGGCGACTGCAAGGGCGAACAGCAGCACGCCCGAACGGACTTCGGCGACGCGGACCGGCGCGCGAGCCACGCCGAGGGGCGCATCGAGCGACTCGGCGAGGATGTCACCGACGCGACCGCCGCCCGCGAGCGAGCCGTCATGGCTCTCCAGCGGTTCGTCTCGACGGGACTGCTGGCCGTCGCTCTTCCCGATGCTGTCGTACCGGACAACGACGGCGGCACCTGGGCGGCGACCCCCGCCGTGAACCTCGCTCGCGCCATCGAGTCCCGGCTCTCCTCCACCGACGACTCGGACGCGGCCTGGGAACGGGTACAGAAGCGGCTGAGCGAGGAGTTCAGCAGACTCCAGGACGCGCTCTCCCGCCACGGCCACACCGCCACCGCCCGTCCGAGTGAGGACGGCATGCGGGTCGACATCGTCTACCAGGGCCGTGAACGGGCGGTCCCCGAACTCGCCGCGGCCCTCGCCACCGAGGTCGCCGAGCTGACCCGGATCCTGTCCGCACACGAGCGCGAGATCCTTCAGACCCACCTGATCACCGAAGTCGCCGGCACGCTCCAGGAGTTGATCGGAGCCGCCGAACGGCAGGTGCGTGCCATGAACAAGGAGCTGGAGGAGCGTCCGACCTCGACCGGCATGAAACTGCGGCTGGTGTGGCGCGCCTCCCGCCGGGCCCCGCAAGGACTGGCGCAGGCCCGTGACCGGCTGCGGCAGTCCGCCGATGCCTGGTCGCCCGAGGACAGGGCCGCTGTCGGCGCGTTCCTCCAGGAGCAGATCGCGCGCCGACAGGCCGACGACAGTGCCGGCAGCTGGCTGGAGGACCTCACCGCGGCCCTCGACTACCGGGCCTGGCACGAGTTCGGCGTCGAACGGCACCAGCACGGCAAGTGGGTGCCGGCCGCGGGGCCCGCCTCGGGCGGTGAACGGGTACTTGCCGCGTCCGTACCCCTCTTCGCCGCCGCGTCCTCCCACTACGCGAGCGCGGGTGGCGCCTACGCCCCACGCCTGGTCACCCTGGACGAGGCGTTCGCCGGAGTGGACGACGACTCCCGTGCCAAGTGTCTCGGTCTGCTACGGGCGTTCGACCTCGACGTCGTGATGACCAGCGAACGGGAATGGGCCTGCTACCCGCAGGTCCCCGGCATCGCCATCGCGCAGCTCTCCCGCGTCGACGACATCGCCGCCGTCCTGGTGACCCGGTGGGAGTGGGACGGCAGCGACCGACGGCGGGGCACAGAGCCGGGCGGACCCGTGGAAGCGATGACGGTGCCGGGCCGGGGCAACGGCCGTGACGATACGGCCGGTTGGGCCGAGCGTCCGTCCGCCGGGCCGGGGGCCGCTGCCGCCGCGGACGACATCGGCGAACAGGAGTCCCTGTGGACATGAATCCTCCGGTGACTCCGCCCGCGACACCGCGGGCCGGTCAACAGATCGACGCCGAACGCCTCGGCCGGTTGCTCGGTGATCCAGGCCTCGCCTGGCTCGTGGAGCGCGTTCGGCAGCGGATGTCACACGACCGGCTGCTCACCGGTCCGGTCACCCTGGCCACCCCCGACGAATCCCAACGCCGGGCAGCGGAAAGCCTGTTGGGCCGCGCACCGCGTGCGGGTCGCTCCCTCACCGTCCGCCTCGACACGGTGGACGCGATCCTGCGCCGCTCCGGTGTCAGCGGCGAGGGGCTGGCCGCCGCGGTGGTGGCACTCACCGGCCCCGTCACTCTGCGCGCCGAGGCGCGGGACAGCGAGGAGCGTGCGTGGGAGAAGGCGTACGCCCCGCTCGGCACCCTTGACGCCGCGCTGGCCGACTGGGCGGAGCGGATACGCAAGGACGGTCTCGTACGACGACTCGCCCGCACACCGGAAGTCGCCGGACCCATGGTGGACGCCGCCGTACGTGCGCTGCGCTCGCTGCCCGTCGTACCGCCCACGTCACGGGCGACCTTCGCCGCTCGGCAGCTTTCGAACGCCCACGCCCTGGACGAAGGGACACCGCTCGCCGCTCTCGTTCTGTCGGGACTGCGCTGCCTCACGGCGTTCCCCGACGGCGAGGGTGCCGAATGGCGGCGCGAGGCCTGGGCGTCGGCGGGTCTGCTCAAGGACGACGTGTCATCGACCGTCCTGTCCCTCAACCTCCGGGGCACCCCCTCCCTGGACTGGATGGCCGATTCCGGTGAGCCCGCGGTCCTGACGCTGCGCTTCCTCACCCGCCGCACACCGGTTCCCGTCAGCGCGACGAGGGGAACCGTCCACGTATGTGAGAACCCGGCGGTGCTGTCCGCCGCCGCCGACGCCTTCGGCCCGGCCTGTCCGCCCATGGTGTGCCTCCAGGGGCAGCCCTCGGCCGCCGCGCTCACCCTGCTGCGAGGTCTCTCCGGCCAGGGAGCCGACCTGCTCTATCACGGTGACTTCGACTGGGGTGGTGCGCGTATCGCCGTGACGCTGCGGCGAAGCGTCCCGTGGCGGCCGTGGCGCTACACGGCGGCCCACTATCGGGCGGCGGCGGCCGAGATGGCCGAGGCCCCGGAGCTGACGGGCTCGCCCGCCGCGACTCCGTGGGATCCGGACCTGGCCGTCGCTCTCGCCGAACGGGGTGTTCGCGTCGAGGAAGAGGCGGTGCTCGACGACCTGCTTTCGGACTTGGAGACGCAGGCTCGTTGAAGTGCGTCCTTACGTGCCGGGCACCGTTGCCGCTCGGTGCGTGCGGACGGGGTGTGGCGGACGTCCGCGCTTCGGCGGCATCGACGGGCCACTGCGCCGCACCCTCAGCCGCCCGCCCCCGGCTGCTCGCCCCCCGGCCTGGGCCAGCTCTCCAACAACTGCTCGTCCGTCAACGCCGACGTCCCGTCCGCCGTCGCCCCCTCCAGCCCGAACCCCACCATCAACACCTCCGCATACCGCCGCCAGGCATCCGGCGCCACGTCGTGCGTGCGGTCCGCGACCGCGCCGATCATGTTCAGGAAGGCGTACACGTCGGCGCTGGCGAAGTCCTTGCGGACGGCGCCGGCGGCCACCGCTCGTTCGGCGAGGCCGTCGACGAGGCGGCCGAGTTGGTCGCGGGTGCGGGCGACAGGGCCGGTGTCGACGCTCGCGTTGGCCAGGACGACCTCCAGGGCGCGGTCCTCGGAGCGCCACCGGGCCGCCGCCAGCAGGTAGTGCCGTAGGGCCCGGGCCGGGTCCGGGAGTTCCGCGGCCGTGGTCGCCAGGTTCAGGAACAACGTGAAGCGTTCCGTGAACAGGGCGTCCACCAGGGACTGGAGGTCCGGGAAGCGGCGGTAGACCGTGCCTACGCCGATCCCGGCCTCGCGGGCGATCTCGTTGAGGGGGACCGTCGTCCCCCGCCGGGCGAACAGGCGGTCGGCCGTCGTCATGATCAGGCGGCGGTTTCGTTCCGCGTCCGCTCGCAGCGGGCGTTGGTGCGGGGTTTCCGGGCTCACGCCGGGACATTCTCCGGCATCCTCGGCTCGGCGGCCCGGCGCGTCTGCCTGACGAGGATCGACACGCCGGTCACGACGCTCCACAGCAGCCATGAGTAGACACCGCCCCGCTCGAAGATGCCCGCCGTGCTCGTCGAGACGCCCACGCCGGCCTCGCTCAGGAGGCCCAGGGCGCCGACCGCGATGCTGAACACGCGGTACGCGCGCGGCAGTTGGAGGCTCTTCAGCGAGCCCGCCATGATCACGATCGTGTTCGCGCACAGGATGGCGACCGACGCGCCTCCGACGTGCAGGCCCAGGCCGTATCCCGGGCCGTCCGCGGAGCCGTGGAACACGCCGATCAGCAGGAAGCCCACCGCGTGCGCGCCCGCCAGGGCGATGACGACACGGCGCGCGCGGCCCGTGAGCAGGGGCACCGCCAGCAGGATCACCCCGGCGGCGAACAGGATGCCCTGGACGATGAACGACGTGTTCATCAGCGTGTGATCCGGTGAGCAGATGACGCGGTCCTGGAACTTCGTGCCGCAGTCCGTCACGCCCAGGTCGCTGATGTAGTTCGTGGCGTAGCTGTAGGCGGGGTTGGTCCAGGCGGCCGCGGCGACCGCCTCGGACACCACCCACTGCACCGCGTTCAGCACCAGGACGGCGGCTCCCAGCGACAGCCACTTCTTGCGGGACATCTCGGTTCCCATCACCACTCCCATCACCGGTCCTCTCGACAGGTCGTGCTCACCACCCTACATTAAGTGGATAGATTTATCCGGTTAGCGGTCCTGAGTGCTCGCCGGCCGTGTGATCGGCATCACATTGCAAGGTTCGAACTTCGAGGGCCGCCGTGCATCTAGTCGGCGTCCACTCCCATCCACCGAGGAAACAATCAATGTTGGCTTATCTGCCCGGATTCGCCCCCTGGATCGTCGCCGGCGTCCTGTCGTCCTTCGACTGGCGCTGGGGCGCGCTCGGCGGTCTCGTCACGGGGCTGCTGATGATGCTGAACGACCGTCGCCGCGGGGTCGGCTTCGACGCGCTCGTCCTGGAGATCAGCACCCTCGCGTACTTCGTCGTGATCGGCGCCGTCTCCGTCGTCAGGCCGGACTCGTCGCTGTCCGACCACACCGACGTCATCTCCTTCGTCTGGCTGGGTGGCACCGCCTGGGGGAGCCTGGTGGTCTGGAGCCCCTTCACGCTGGGGATCGCCAAGCGGCAGACGCCCCGCGAGTACTGGGACACGCCGGGGTTCCTCCAGGTCAACAACTACATCACCAGCGCCTGGGGAGCCGGCTTCACCTTCATCGCCGTCAGCCTGGCCGTCGCGGGCGCGGTGGACGCTCCGGCCTGGGTGGGCATCACCGCCCATGTCGTCGGGCTCGTCGGCCCCGCGATCTTCACCAAGGTCTACCCCGCCCGGGTCCAGGCCCGGCTCATGGCGCTGGCCCAGCCGCCGGTGACGGCCGTTCCGTAGTCCCGGAGACGGGCAACTCCCGTCCCTGTCGCACGACTTCGAGAACCTTCAGGACCTCTCGGCACCAGAACACTCACCCCACGAAGGAGTTGGCGCATCGTGAGCACCACACCGGAAGCAGGCGCGGCGAAGAACGTCGTCCTCGTACACGGCGGATTCGTCGACGGATCGGGCTGGCGGGGCGTCTACGACGGGCTCCGCGCCGACGGCTACCACGTGAGCGTCGTCCAGAACCCCACGCTGTCGCTCGAAGGTGACGCCGCCACCACCAAACGGGTCCTCGACGCCCAGGACGGCCCGACCGTACTCGTCGGACACTCCTACGGCGGCGCGGTGATCACCGAGGCCGGCACCCACGAGAACGTGTCGGCGCTCGTGTACATCACGGCGTTCGCGCCCGACAAGGGCGAGTCGGTGAACACCCTCATCGCCGACCCGCCACCCGGCGCTCCCGTTCCGCCGATCCTGCCGCCCGTCGACGGGTTCCTCTTCCTCGACCGGGAGAAGTTCGCCGCGTCCTTCGCCGGGGACCTGCCCGCCGACGACGCCGAGTTCCTCGCGGACTCCCAAGTCCCGTGGGGCGTAGAGGCGTTGGCGGGCGCGGTCACCGAGCCCGCCTGGCAGACCAAGGCGAGCTACTACCTCGTCGCCACCGACGACCGCATGATCCCGCCGCCCGCCCAGCGCCTCATGGCCGAGCGGGCCGGCGCGACCGTCGCCGAGACCGGCGGCAGTCACGCCGTGTACGTGTCCAAGCCCGACGAGGTCGCCGCGTTCATCAAGAAGGCGGCGTCGGGCACCACCGCCTGAGCCGCCCGAACCCTCTCCGCCGCCGCGCGGCCAACTCCGGCCCGGACCAAAGGTGTTCGGGGGCACGGAGCCACAGCACCTTTAAGGAAAGCAGCATGACGAACGAGACCGAAACGCCTGCTCCCCTCTACCTCCAGGGCCGCTTCGCGCCGGTCCCCGAGGAGTACACCGCCGCCGAACTGACCGTGCGGGGCACCCTCCCGCCCGACCTGGACGGCCGCTATCTGCGCAACGGCCCCAACCCGCTGCCCGGCGAGGACCGGGGCCACTGGTTCACCGGCCCCGGCATGCTGCACGGCATCCGGCTGCGCGGCGGCCGTGCCGAGTGGTACCGCAACAGGTGGGTCAAGACAAGGGAGTTGGAGGGTCACCCCTTCGTCCGCGAGGACTTCAGCGTCGACCTCGCCGCGGTACCCGCCAACACCCATGTGATCCGGCACGCCGACACCGTCCTCGCCCTGTGCGAGGTCGGCCTGCCCTACTGGGTCACCCCGGAGCTGGAGACCGTCGGCCCGTACGACTTCGGCGGCAAGCTGACCACCGCGATGACCGCGCATCCCAAGGAGGACCCGGTCACCGGTGAACTGCACCTGTTCGGGACCGGGTTCGCGCCGCCGTACCTCACCTACCACCGGGTCACCCCGGAGGGCGAGTTGCTCGACAGCCGGCCGATCGACGTGCCCGGGCCGACGATGATGCACGACTTCGCCATCACCGAGAACCACATCGTGTGGATGGACCTGCCCGTCGTCTTCGACCACACCCTGGCCGGGCGCGGCGGCATGCCCTACCGGTGGGCCGAGGCGTACGGCGCGCGGATCGGGATCATGTCCCGCGAGCACGGCTCCACCGACGTGCGCTGGTTCGACGTCGACCCCTGCTACGTCTTCCATGTGGGCAACGCCTACGAGGACGCCCAGGGCCGTGTGGTGCTGGACGCGGTGCGCTACGACGACGCCGGGTTCCGGAAGGTCTGGGGCGACATCGGCGGACCCGCCGGCCAGGGCACGCCGAGCGTCCCCGGTGCGCCGAACGGCCAGGTCGGGGTGCGGGAACCGGGTCACACCCAGGCCCCCTCCGTCCTGTACCGGTGGACCCTGGACCTGGTGGCCGGCCGGGTCACCGAGACCCAACTGGACGACCGCGAGGCCGAGTTCCCCACCCACAACGAGACCCTCACCGGGCGCCGGAACCGCTACCTCTACACGGTCAACGGCGACGGCATCGCCAAGCACGACCTGGAGCGCCAGACCGGTGACGTCCACAAGACGCCCGGCAGCCGCTACTCCGGCGAGGCCGTCTTCGTACCGGCGTCCGACGGCACCGACGAGGACGCGGGCTGGCTCATGTCACTCGTCTCGGACGACAACGGGGCGGCCGGTGAACTCCTCGTCCTCGACGCCGGCGACCTCTCCGTGCAGGCGGTCGTGGAGCTGCCGTACCCGGTCCCGTCCGGCTTCCACGGCAGCTGGCTGCCGGAGCCCGAGCCCGGGTCGGCCGAACAGGGCTGATACGGGGGCGGGTTGAGCGACGGGTTGACCGATCCGGCCGAGGGGGCCCGGCGAGGAGCCGTAGCGGCGTATCTTCCTCGACAAGGGGCCCCTCGGTCCGACACGTGGGGTCCATCTCCTGTTCATCGGCGGGTGGGAGAAGTGGGGTTCCCGGAGCATGAGCCCAACTCCCCGGAGTGGCCCAGGGCTTGTGATGTGTGCGCATGGAGGCTTCATGGTGCCCCTCGACCACCCCACGGATGAGGAACTCACCCGCAGGGCCCAGGCCGGCGAGTCCGACGCCCTGGGCCTGTTGCTGACACGCCATCAGGCGCCCATGCGCGCCGTCGCGTTGAGCCTGCTCGGCTACGGCCCCGACGCCGAGGACGCCGTACAGGACGCCGCGTTGACCGCGCTGCGGCGCATCGGGGACGTGCGGGAGCCTGCCGCCGTGGGGGCGTGGTTGCGGGCGATCGTGCGGAACGCCGCCCGGATGCGGCTGCGGGCCGTGCGGGAGGTGCCCGGCCTCGACGCGCTGGAGCAGTTGCGGGTGCGGGAGGACGAGCCCTCGCATCCGGAGCGGGTCGTCGAGCAGCACGCGATGCGGGACTGGATCTGGGACGCGGTGGAGGAACTGCCGCAGCAGCAGCGGCTGGTGCTGATGCTGCGGCACTTCAGCGGGATCACCTCGTACCAGGAGATCGCCGAGGTCTGCGAGGTGCCGGTCGGCACCGTGCGCAGCCGGCTCAACCAGGCCCGGGCGAAGATGGCCAAGGTACTGCTGTCCACCGCGGCCGAGGGGCACGACGACGCCTCCGCGCTCACCGAGGACAGCCGGCAAGAGGCCGAGGTCACGCTGGACGGCGCCATGCGCGGCCAACTGCCTCCGGACATCCTGGAGTTGTGGCCCGCGGAGACCGAACTCGTCGGCGTCCTCAACAAGGACGGCGAACGCCGCCACCCCTTCCCGGCGATGCGCAGCACCCGGGACAAGGGCGTGACCCAGCATCTGCGCCATGTCGTGGCCAGCCGGGACATCGCCATCTGGGAGATGGAGGTCGTCAACCCCGCCGGCATCCCCGACCCCTGCCCGCCCACCCTGGCCTGGCTGATGTTCCGCCAGGGCGGGCGGGTGCGGAAACTCCGCGTGGTCTTCCCCGGGGCACGGGCGTGAGCCCTGTGTCAGGCGGACTGCAGCAGCTGCCGTAGAACCGTGGTGTCGATGACGTGGGCCCGGGACGGGAACACCTTCTCGACCAGCACCCGGTGGGTCTCGGCGTCGGGGTCGGCGACGCCGTCGGACAGGACGAGGACGCGGTAGTCGCGGTCGGCCGCGTCGATGACCGTGGACAGGACCACGCCGCTGGTGCTGATCCCGGCGAGGACCAGGGTGTCGATGCCGCGGTCGCTCAGCTGCTCGTGCAGATCAGTGGTCGAACCTGAGCCGTAGCGGATCTTGCGGACGACGATGTCGCCGTCCTCGGGCGTGATCCGCGCGTCGATCCGGGTGGCGTCGTCCTCGTGGTGCAGCATCTTCGCCGCGGCGACCGCGCTGAAGGACTTGTTGGTCTCGGGGACCGCCGACCAGTCGTCCTCGGTGAAGGCGACGCGGACGTAGCCGATGGCGCCGCCGGCCGCGCGGACCTCGGCGATGGTGTCCTTGACCCGCTCGACGAGGGCGTCGGAGTCGGGGGCGATGGGGACGATCCCGTTCTGGAAGTCCATGACGAGCAGGGCGGTGCGCTCGGGGGTGATCGTGGGGAGGGAGGGGGTGCTCACGCGCGGTTCTCCTTGGTGGGGTTCTTACTAGGGCACTAGGGGGCGGTCAGATGGTCTTGGTGCTGCGGCCCATCAGGCGGCGGTCCAGGACGGTCAGCAGGAGGACCGCGAGGCCCGCGCCGACCAGGACGAGGCCGAGGACGTGCAGGCCGTGGTCGGTCACGCCGGAGCGGAAGACGATGCCGCCGATCACGGCGGAGGTGATCGTCCCGAGGTAGCCGAAGGTCCTGAACAGGCCGGAGGCGGTGCCTATTTGGTCCGGCGGCGCCTCCAGATAGAGGGCGGTCTGGTTGCCGACGGTGGTGGTCGCCGAGGCGACGCCGAAGATCAGGGACACCAGCACGATCGTGATCGCCGGGCCGTGCGAGCTGAGCAGCATGATCCCGGCCGAGCCGATCAGCATGGACACCGCCGAGACGATCAGCGGGCCGCGGATCAGATTGCGGCGGGCCAGCGGGCGCGAGAGGAGTGCGGAGACGGCGCCCATCGGCAGCAGCAGGAGTCCCGCCGTCACGGTGGAGAAGCCGTGCGCGGCCTCCATCCACTGCGTCACGCCGTACATCACGGTGTAGGTGCCGAGCAGGGAGAGCGCCTGGCGGAGATAGGTCCGGGTCAGGGCGCCGTTGGCGGCGAGGCCGCGGAAGTCGAAGAACGGTGCCGGCTTGCGCAGCTCCCACCACACCGTGGGCACCGCGGCCAGCACGAAGACGGCGAGCGCGGTCCACCCGAGGCGGGGGAGGCCCATCAGGAAGATGACCAGTGCGGTCATCGACACGGCGAAACCGAGGATGCCGGGCAGGTCGATCCGGTCGGCGACCCTGCGGAAACCGTTGTCCGCGCGGTCCAGCGGCGGGTCCTTGGGCAGCCAGCGCACGGCCATCACCATCGCGGCCAGGGTCACCGGGATGTTGATCAGGAACGCCCAGCGCCAGCCCGCGGCGCCGACCAGCAGTCCGCCGATCGGTGGGCCCACGGCGGCGGTGGCCATGCCCGCGATCGCGATCCCGCCGAGCACCCCGCCCGGCGGGGCGTCGAGACCCGCGTCCTGGGCGCGGCGCCGGATCAGCACCATCGCGCAGGGGAACGCGGCCGAGGTGCCGATGCCGACCAGCACCCGGGCCACGGTCAGCATCGCCAGGTTCTGGCCGAGGCCGCCGACGACCCCGCCGAGCAGCACCAGGACGATCCCGAAGAGGAAGATCCGGCGCGCGCCGAGCACCTCCGCCAGCTTCCCGGCGGTGGGCTGCGCCACGGCGCTGGCCAGGTAGAGCGAGGAGACGAGGACGGCGGTGCTGCCGATCGCGACATGCAGCTCGGTGGCGATCGGCACCAGCGCGGTCGCGATGATGGAGCTGTTGACCGGGTTGAGCCCGGCGCCCACATAGAGCGGGGTCGTGAAGGTCCACGCGAAGGGCTTGCGCACGAGATCGCGCGCCGGTCCGGCGGCCTTACCGGCGTCGGTCCTCATATGCCGGTCCTCGTACGGCCGGTCCCGGTCTTCATAGGGCCGGTCCCGGTCTTCATAGGGCCGGTCCCGGTTTTCACAGGGACGGTCCCGGTCCTCATATGCCGCCTTCGTTCAGCTCGGTCGTGGCGAGGCGCTCCAGCAACTCGATGGCTTTCTCCACGTCCTTGCGCTCCTCCGGGGCGACCAGCCGGTCGATGGCCCGCGCCAGGAAGGAGGCACGGCCCGCGAGCAGCTTCTCGACCAGCTCGGTCGCGGACGGGTCGGCGCTCATCAGCTTCTTGCGGCCGTCCTGCGCGTCGGGCTCGCTGCGGACCAGCCCGGCGGCCTTGAGGACGGCCAGGCTCTGCGCGATGGACTGCGCGCTGACCCGCTCCAGCGCGGCCAGTCGCGCCGCGGTGACAGGCCCCTCCCGTACGACGCTCGCCAGCACGCCGAGCTGCGTGAGGGTCAGGCCGGTCGCATGCTGCCCCGACTCGGTGCGCAGCCGTGCGCGCAGCCGGGTCATCGCGTCGTTGAGCCGCTGCGCGGTCGCGACGGACTGCTGCGGAGGGGGGTTCTTGGTCATGGATCCAAGGTAAAACTACACAAGTAACTTTGCCAAGTTACTTGTGTAGTTTTGGCTGTCTACTGGATCACACGCCTCGCGCTGCTCACCGGTTCACGCGGCCAGGTGTGCGGCGAAGAAGTCGTCCAGCTTCTCCACGGCAGGCGCCACGTACTCGTCCTTGTCGTACAGATCGACGTGCGAAGCGCCCTCGATCCACGCCAACTCCTTTGACCCGTACGCCTTTTGGTACGCCTCCACGCTCATCCAGGACGTCACCGCGGCCCGCCCGACGATCAGCAGCAGCGGTCGCGGGGCGATCAGCGCGACGGACGCGAACGTGTCGAAGGCGGCGATGCGATCCACGCTCGTCCAGGTCAGCGACTTGGCCGAGCGGGGATGCTGGGCGCGCGGAGTGCAGTAGTACTCCCAGCCCTCGTAGGCATGCGGGCCGCCCGCGCGCGCCTCCTCCTCGGTGGCGGGGAAGACCGGGAACCGCTGGACGTCCGCGCCGTGGGCCTCGGCGGTACGGGCCGCGGAGGCGGCGGCCAGCATGCCCTCCACGACGGCCGGGTCCTGGGCACCGTCCGCGCCGAGCCGGAACTGCCGTGACATGTCTACGGCGCTGACCGCGCCCACGGCCCGGATGCGCGGGTCGGTCGCGGTCGCCGCGAGGGCGTAGCCGCCGGAGGCGCAGATACCCAGCGCCCCGATGCGGCCGGGGTCGACCTCGTCGAGGGTGCCGAGGAAGGAGACGGCGGCCTTCAGGTCCTCGACCCGCTGCCCCGGATCCTCCAGACCGCGCGGCTCACCCTCGCTCCCGCCCTGGTGGGCGGCGTCGAAGGCGAGCGTGACGAAACCCTGCTCGGCCAGCAGGCGGGCGTACAGACCGGAGGCCTGTTCCTTCACTCCGGTGCCGGGATGCCCGACCACGATCGCGGGCCGCGGCACCCCCGGCGTCTCCCCGTCCGGGGTGTAGAGATGACCGGCGAGCTTCAGGCCCGCGCTGAGGAAGGTGACATCGGTACGCATGGGATGCACTCCAGTCGGAGGTGAGGAGAGGGGAGGGAAGCCGGTCTACGGCCATGCCCCACCGTCGCCCCGCCCCACCCGGCACCACCAGGGACGGCTCTGCCTATGCGGTTCTGTACCAGGCACGCCCCCGCCGACCCGGGGACACTGGGCTCATGGCAGACCGTGAAACGTCGTCCCCCGCCGCCCCCTCCGGCAATGAACTCGGCGACTTCCTGCGCGCCCGCCGCGCGGACCGCGACCCGCACCAGGCGGGCTTCCCCGACGACGGCAGACTGCGGCGCGTCTCCGGGCTGCGCAGGGAGGAACTGGCGTTTCTCGCGCACGTGAGCGTCGACTACATCGTCCGCCTGGAACAGGGCCGCACCCGCCGGGGTTCCCGCGCCGTCCTGGACGCACTCGCAGACGCGCTGCACTTCGCCCCCGACGAGCGCGCCTACCTCTTCACGCTGGCCGAGGTCGCGCCGGGAGCGTCCACCCGGCTACCCGGACGCTCCGAAGTCGCCCCGCGGCTACGGCAGTTGCTGGACACCATGCACGACGTCCCGGCGATGGTGCTGCACCGCGGCATGGACGTCCTCGCCTGGAACCGCGCGGCCACGGCCCTGCTCACCGACTTCGGCGCCCTGCCCCCGGCCGAGCGCAACCTGATCCGGCTCACCTTCCTCGATGCCGACTTCCGGGCGCTGTACGCCGATTGGCCCCGGGCCGCCCGCGAGTGCGTCGCCGTGCTGCGCATGGAGGCGGGCCGCACCCCGCACGACCCGGCACTTGATACCCTGATCGCCGAACTCGGCGCCCGCGACCCGGACTTCCGCACCTGGTGGGCCGAGCATCAGGTCCGGGGACCGCGACAGCTCACCAAGACATACGTCCATCCGGTCGCCGGTGAACTCACCCTCGACGTGCAGCAGTTCACCGTCGACACGCACCCGGACCAGTTCCTCGTCGCGTACACGGCCCCACCGGACTCGCCCTCGCAGGATGCGCTGCGGTTCCTGTTGCAGTGGGCCGGTCTCAGCAGCACTCAGGCGGGGTGAACTGGCGCGTTCAGCCGCCGACCGGCGTGCCCGCCACCGCCGAACTGCCGGGCAGGGGCGTCCGAGCGGGCCGTTCGGCCAAGACATCGAGGATGTTGTCCACCGCCAGGTCGACCATCGCGGCCCGGGTCGCCTCGGTCGCCGACCCGATGTGCGGCAGCGTGACGATGTTCGGCTCGGCCACCAGCGGGGACAACTCCGTTCCCATCGGCTCCCGTTCGAAGACATCGAGCCCGGCGGAGTGCACGCGCCCCTCACGTACGGCGTCCAACAAGGCCTCTTCATCCACGACTCCGCCGCGTGAGGTGCTGACCAGCGTGGCCGTGGGCTTCATCGCGGCCAGTTCGCGGGCCGAGATCAGATGGCGGGTCTCGTCGGTGAGCGGCACGTGCAACGACACGACGTCGGAGTCGGCCAGCAGCGCGGCCAGGCCGACCGAGGTCGACAGGTCGTCGTCGGGCGCGTACGGGTCGTGATGGATCACGCGCATCCCGAAACCGTGGGCGCGGCGGGCGACCGCGCGGCCGATCTGGCCGTAGCCGACCAGGCCGAGGGTGGCTCCGTGGACGTCCAGGCCGAGATAGTCGTGCATCCGGAACAGTCCCCAGGAGCCGTCCGCGAGGCTCGCGGACGCCGCGCCGAGGCGGCGGCGGGCGGCGAGGATCAGCGCGAAGGTGAGGTCGGCGGTGGTCTCCGCGAGGACGCGGGGCGTGTGCGTGACGACGATGCCCCGTTCGGCGGCGGCAGCGCGGTCGACGTTGTCGAAGCCCATGCTGGCCAGCGCGATGACGCGCAGCGAGGGGCCCGCCGCGTCCATCAGGGCGGCGTCCACGGGATCGTTGCCGAGGGCCAGCACACCGCTCACGCCACGGGCCATCGCGGCGAGGTCGGCGGGACCGGGCTTGTCGGCACCGGGCCAGGCCACCAGCTCCGCGTTCTCGGACAGGCGTCGCAGGCCTTCACCGGGCAGGTTTTCACGGGTGGCGAGGACACGATTCTTCATGTTCTTCTCCAGTGACGAGCCATGTACAGCCACCTACAGCCATGTACAGCCGTGCATTACCGGCCGGGCGGATTATTCGAAAGACGCTAGCCGCGGCGGTCACCGGAGACAAATAGCGGATTCGTGTGACGCTATTGGTCGTCCTTATTCCTGTCGGTGTCGATCAGTTCCAGGAACAGGTCGTGCACGGCCAGCGCGGGTTCCGAGAGCGGCTGATTGTCCGAGGTGACCACGGAGAGTTTGACCGTGATGACGGGTTCCACGATCCGCCGCACGGACAGCTCGCGGACGTCGAGGATGGCCCGCGCCGCCGACCACGGCAGGACCGTCGCGCCGATGCCCGCGTCTACGGCGTTGACGAGGGTCAGCGCGGACTCGACCTCACCCACCACGTTCAGCCGGAGCGAGGCCTGCTGGAAGGCGGCGTCCACGACCTGCCGGATCGTGTGGATACGGCTGGGCAGCAGCAAGGGCAGGCCGGCCAGCTCCGCCAGCTTCACCTCGCCCTGCCCCGGCGGCGCCGTGTCGCCGGGCGCGCCGATCAGGTAGAGGTCCTCGGTGCGGACGGGTTCGAACTGGACACCCCGGAGCGGCCCGGCGCCGTAGATGAAGGCCATGTCCATGCGGCCCGTCATGATCGCCTCGCTGATCACGCCGCCGAAGTTCTCGTTGATGTGCAGCAGGATGTCCGGGTAGCGCTCGCGGACGCTCTTCAGGAGGGGCAGGGCGAGGGCCGCGCCCAGGCTGTACGGGGCGAGGCCGACCGAGACGCTGCCTGCGGGGGCCCGGCCGGAGACGTCGACGGCGGCCTGGGCGAGGTCCACCTGGCGGAGGATGAGCTGGGCGTGCAGGTACAGGGCGCGGCCCGCCTCGGTCGGGGCGACCCCGCGCTTGCTGCGGATCAGCAGCTGCTGCCCGAACTGCGCCTCCAGCGCGGACAGTTGCTGGCTCAGTGCCGGCTGGGCGATGTGCAGGATGTCGGCCGCGCGCGTGATGCTCCCCGCGTCGATGATCTTGATGAACGAGTAGAGACGCCTGGTGTCCATTGCGCGGGGCCTTCCAGATGGAGCGAAGCCTCATCGTAGGGAGCGTTCACCCCGAAGCACAGCCCCGATGGGTGGAGGCTGTGAGGGGAGTCATAGCCGTTCGCGATAACGCCAGACCGAACGCATATTGGCGATCACGCGACCGGCGGAATAAGTTGACCGGAACATCCGGACAGGAACACCCGCCCCGGAACATTCTCCGTTCCCGGTGTCACGAAGACGTGCTGGCATCTGTCATCCAGAATTCCCCGCCCCGGAATTCCCCCTTTCCGGCATTCCCTCCCGGAGGACGTCATGACTCCCATGGTTGATCTCGTCGCCGATCTAGGCGAGGGATTCGGCGCCTACACAATGGGCGACGACGCAGCCCTCCTGGAGTTGCTGACGTCCGCCAATATCGCCTGCGGATTCCACGCCGGTGATCCCCGCATCATGGACGCGACCGTGCGGACGTGCGTGGAGAAGCGGGTCGCCGTGGGCGCCCACCCGAGCTTTCCCGACCTGGTCGGCTTCGGCCGCCGCGCGATGGACCTCACGCCGGAAGAGGTCCGCACGGACGTGCTCTACCAGATCGGCGCCCTCCATGCCTTCGCCGTCGCCCACGGCACCCGCGTCCACCACGTCGCCCCGCACGGCCGCCTCGGCAACCTGGTCGCCGTCCGCGCCGACTACGCCCGTGCCGTCGTGGACGCCGTGGCCGCCCTGGACGAGTCGCTGATCGTCCTCGCGCAGGACGGCGAGCTGGCCGACGCGGCCCGCGCCCGTGGCCTGCGCGTCGGGATCGTGGGCATCGCCGACCGCGCCTACCGCGCCGACGGGACGCTCGTGCCCCGCTCCGAGCCCGGCGCCGTGATCCACGACCCGGACGAGGTCGCCCGGCGCACGCTGCGCATGGTCACCGAGGGCGTCATCCACAGCGTCGACGGCACGGACGTCCAAGTCGCCTGCGACACCGTCCTGTTGCACGGCGACAGCCCCGGCGCCATCGCGCTCGCCGCGCGCATCCGCGAGCAACTCCTCGCCGCCGGCGTCGAGATCACGACCCTCGACAAAGTCCTGAGCGGCAAGGGATGACCGACATGAACAGCCTCCTCGCGGACGGCCCGATCGTGAACGGGCCCACTACAAAAGACAGTTACGGCAACGGCAACGGCAGCAACGCCAATGCCAACGCCAACGTGACCATCGCCGACTGCGGCGACTCCGCCCTGGTCGCCAAGGCCGTGGGCCTCGCCGCCGAACAGGCCTGGCAGCTCGTCCACGCCCTCGCCGACGCCCTGAACGAAGTCCAACTCACCGGTGTCCACGACGTGGTGCCCACCTACGACGCCCTGCTCGTCGAGTTCGACTGCGCCGCCACCGACCACGACACGGTCCGCCGCGTCCTGGCCCACGAGGCGGCCCGCCTCGGCCCGCACCCCGCGCCCACCACACCCCCGCGCCGCTTCGTCGTTCCCGTCGTCTACGGCGGCGAGTACGGCCCCGACCTCCCCGAGGTCGCCGCCCAACTCGGCCTGACCGAGGGCGAGATCATCGCCCTGCACTCCGGTTGCGACCTCACCGTGCGCTGCCTCGGCGCCCCCGCCGGAGCCCCGATGACGGACGGCCCGCCCTTCCCGAAACCGGTACCGCGGCTGGCCTCACCCCGTACCAAGGTCGCCCCCGGCTCGGTAGCCGTAGCCGGCCGCCAGGCGGTCATCTGCCCGATGCCGTCCCCCGGCGGCTGGCCGCTCCTGGGCCGCACCCCGGTGCGCGTCCTCGACCTGCACAGCGACCCGATCACCGCGTACCGCCCCGGCGACACCTTCCGCTTCCGCCCCATCGAGCCCCAACAGTGGGACGACTACGCCGACTTGAGCCTGGCGGACTGTACGGACCCGGTAGACCTGGTGGGCCGGGGAGGCGGCCATGGCTGACATCCTCACCGTCCGCACCGCCGGCATCGTCACCGTCCAGGACCTCGGCCGCGTCGGCCGCTCCCGCTACGGCCTGCCCGCCAACGGAGCCGCCGACCAGCACTCGGCACGCGTCGCCAACGTCCTGTGCGGCAACCACGACCGGGCCCCGCTGCTGGAGATCACCGCCCTGGACTTCGCGTGCGTCCCCTCGGGCGACGTCCTGATCGCGGTGACCGGCGCCCCGGCTGACGTAACCGTGGACGGAGTCGTACGTCCGCAATGGGAACCGATCCCCGTCAGGGCAGGCGAAACCATTCGCGTGACCGGCATCCACAGGGGCCTCCGCGTCTACCTGGCCGTACTCGGCTCGTTCGAGGCCGACTACCTCCAGGGCAGCTGCGCCCCCGACACGATCCTCGGCTTCGGCCCCGCTCTCCGCGCCGGTGACGAACTCACCTTGCGCACGGCCTGCCCGCCGATCGACCACCCCTTCTCGCGCATCCCTTTGTTCCGCCTGAAGGCGCCGGTCCCCCCGTTCCCCACCAGCTGGACCATCGACGTCACCGACGGCCCCGACCGGGCCGAGTTCGGCGACACGGGCCGGCGCCTGTTCGACGCCCCCTTCACGGTCACCCCGCGAAGCAACCACATCGGCCTGCGCCTCCAGGGCGCGGTACCCCGCCGCGTCACCCAGGGCGAGGTCCTCTCCCGCGGCGTCCCCATCGGCGCCGTAGAAGTACCCGCGGGCGACGAACTCCTCGTCCTGCACCGCGGTCGCGGCGTCACGGCCGGCTACCCCGTCCTCGCCGTGGTCACCGCCACCGGCCTCTCCGCCCTGGGCCAGGTCCGCCCCGGCCAGCCCATCCACTTCCGCCACCGCACCCTCGACCAGGCAGTCACCGCCCACCGCACCCAACGCCACGAGATCGACGCCTTGAGAACCAGAGTCCACACGGCTTTCGAGGCCCTACGCATCCGCGCACCCGCGGAGGCCTGACGCCCCTCACCTTTCCAACACAGGCCCGCTAACGAAGGGGCGCGGGGAACTGCGCGACCAGCCCCCACCGGCCCGCACGAAATCAACTCACCCCCGCTCACCCGCACAAAACCCACCCGCACCCACTCACCCGCTCCCCGCCACCCCGCTGGAAGCACCCCGCACGGAGCCGCAACGCCCTTCCCCCAACCCCGCTCCCCAGACAGGAGACGCCATGAGCACCGTGGCCGCTCAGCCAGTCCCCAACACGGTCGACCCCAGAACCGCCCGCAAGGTCACCCTCGCGGGCTGCGTCGGAATCTTCGCCGAGCTGTACGACAACGGCATCTTCGGCTTCATGGCCGGCTCCCTCGCCGCCGTCTTCTTCCCCGGCTCCGACAACGCCGTCCAGCTCGTCTTCCTCGGTTACGCCGTCTCCTTCTTCTTCCGCCCCCTCGGCGCCGTCATCTGCGGCCACCTCGGCGACCGCATCGGCCGCCAGCGCATGCTGGTCTTCGTCATCCTGCTGATCAGCGCCGCCACCGCGGCCATCGGCGTACTGCCCAGCTACGCCAGCATCGGCATCGCCGCACCCGCCCTGCTGATCCTGCTCCGCGTCGCCCAGGGCTTCTCCGTCGGCGGCGAGGCCTCCGGCGCGATGAGCTTCCTCGCCGAGCACGCCCCGGAGGGCAAGCGCGGCCTGTACACCAGCTACGCGCAGATCGCCTCGTTCCTCGCCCTGCTCACCGGCACCCTGGTGGCCGCCGCGATGACCAGCGGCCTCGGCACCGCGCGCATGGAGTCCTGGGGCTGGCGCATCCCGTTCCTGCTCGCCGTGCCGCTCGGCATCGCCGGCATCTACATCCGCAAGCGCATCAGCGACACCCCCAACTTCACCCGCCTGAAAGAAGAGGACGGCCTCTCCAAGAACCCGCTCAAGGAGGCCTTCGCCTCCGCCGAGCACCGCCGCGCCATGCTGCTGGCACTCTTCATCCCCCTGATGAACGGCTCCGGCTACTACGTCCTGTTCAGCTACATGCCCACCTTCATGAGCACCGAGCTGCACTTCGGCAAGGTCCAGGGCCTCCTCGTCACCGCCTCCAGCCTGGTCGCGATCTGTATCGCCATCCCCTACATGGGCCGCCTCTCCGACCGCATCGGCCGCAAGAAGGTCCTCGCCGGATCCGCCGTCGCGATGGCCATCGTCGGCATCCCCTGCTACCTGCTGATCGGCACCGGCAACGTGGCCCTCGCCGTGATCGGCGCCTGCGTCATGGCCGTTGTGTTCGCCGGCCACACAGGTGTCATCCACATACTCCTCGTCGAGCTCTTCCCGACCCGGGTGCGCTACTCCGCCTACGGCCTGGGCTACAACGTCTCCTCCGCCCTCTTCGGCGGCACGGCCCCCCTGCTGATGACCTACCTGATCGACCGCACGGGCAACGTCAACATGCCGGCCTTCTACGCCGTCATCACCGCACTCGGCACGCTCATCGCCGTCTCCCGGGTGACGGACCGGGCGCACCTGCCCCTGCGCGACGCCTGACGCCCCCAAAAAAAGCACCCGCACCCGCACGCCCGCACAAGCCCCACCCGCACAAGCCCCCCACCCCGCACAGCAAGGAGCCCTCAGCATGCCCATCTCCGACTACAGGACGGCCCTCGTCACCGGAGCGTCGACCGGCATCGGAGCCGTGGTCGTCGAACGGCTCGCCAAGCGCGGCCTCGAAGTCCACGCCGTGGCCCGCAACGCCGACCGGCTCAACACCCTTGCCGACGAGACCGGTTGCATCCCGCACGCCGTCGACATCACCGACACCGAGGCGCTCACCGCCGTCCTCGACGGCCTGGAGATCGACGTCCTCGTCAACAACGCGGGCGTCTCCCGCACCGGCAACATCCTCACCGCCGACGAGTTCGCGATCGACGAGCAGATCGCCGTCAACATCCAGGCCGTCCTGCACCTGGTCCGGCTGCTGATGCCCGGCATGGTCGAGCGCGACCGCGGCCACATCGTCAACATCAGCTCCATCGCCGGCGTCTACAACTTCGGCGGCAACACGATCTACCACGCCACCAAGGCCGCCGTGCACACCCTCTCCCGCCAGCTCCGCGTCGACGGCTACGGCCGTCGCGTCCGCGTCAGCGAGATCTGCCCCGGCCGCGTGGAGACCGAGATCTTCGGCCGCCTGCTGGGCGACATGGAGGCCGCCCAGCGCGAGTTCTACGACGGCTACGAGTCCCTGAAGCCCGAGGACATCGCCGACGCCATCGAGTTCGCCGTCGACTCGCCCCGGCACGTCAACATCGGCCACATCGAGATCCTGCCCACCTTCCAGGTGCCCGGCGGCCTCAACTTCGAGCGCAGGGAGGGCTGATCACCGTGAAGACGGCAGAGCGCCTCGGCCGCATCAAGCCCTCGCCGAGCACCGCGGCGGCCCAGCGCGTCCGCGAGCTGAAGAGCCAGGGGCTCACCATCCTCGACCTGACCGTGGGCGAGCCCGACTTCGACACACCGGACCACGTCAAGGCCGCCGCGATCAAGGCCATCGAGGCGGGCGAGACCAAGTACACGCCGGTGAACGGCACTTCGGCCCTGCGCGCCGCGATCACCGGCAGACTCCGCGAGCGCCACGGCCTGGACGTCACCGACGCGCGGATCACCGTCGGCGGCGGCGCGAAGCAGGTCATCTTCCTCGCCCTGATGGCGACTTTGGACGAGGGCGACGAGGTCGTCGTCCCCGCCCCGTACTGGGTGTCGTACCCGGACATGGTCCGCGCCAACGACGGCACCCCGGTCATCGTCGACTGCCCGGAGGCGGAGGGCTTCAAGCTGACCCCGGAGCGGCTGAGTTCGTCCATCACCGAGAACACCCGCTGGGTCGTCCTCAACACCCCGGGAAACCCGACCGGATCGGCCTACACCACCGCCGAACTCCGCGCCCTGGCCGAGGTGTTGCTCGCCCACCCGAACGTCGGCGTCCTCACCGACGAGATCTACGACGAGATCTGGTACGGCGACGAGGACGCCCCGTCCCTCGCGGCGGTCGAACCCCGCCTGGCCGACCGGGTGTTCCTCACCAACGGTGTCTCCAAGACGTACGCGATGACGGGTTGGCGTATCGGATACGGAATGGGCCCGGCCGACCTGGTGACGGCGATCAACACCCTCCAGTCCCAGACCTCTTCGTGCCCCTCCTCGGTGAGCCAGGCCGCCGCTGCCGCCGCGCTCACCGGGCCGCAGGACTTCGTCCAGGACACCGTGCGCGTCTACCGCGCCCGCCGCGACGAGACCGTGAAGCTGATCAACGACGTCCCGCGGCTGAGCTGCACCGTCCCGGACGGCGGCTTCTACCTCCTGGTCAACTGCCAGGCAGCCATAGGCCGGTTCACGCCTGCCAGCGCCCGGATCGGGAACGACGAGGACTTCGCCCGCCACCTCCTCGACAGCCGGCAGGTCGCGGTGATCCACGGAGCCGCGTACGGCGCCCCCGGCTACTTCCGTATCTCGTTCGCCACGTCGACGGACGTGCTCACCGAGGCCTGCGAGCGCATCGCGACGGCCTGCGCCGAACTGACCTCCGCACCCACCGCCTGATCCCTCCGAAAGGTCGTCATGATCCGCGTCAGCACGAAGTTCGACCGGCCGGAGCCTTCCGTCGTCAAGCAGTTGAGCGCCTTCTCCTCGGCCACCGTCCACGAGGCGCAGGGCCGCCTCGGGGCGCTGGACTCGGCCATCAAGCCGGTCGACCGCACCATGTCCCTGTGCGGCCCGGCGTTCACCGTGCAGTGCGCCCCGCGCGACAACCTCATGCTCCAGACCGCCATCGCCTACGCGCGGCCCGGCGACGTCGTGGTCGTGTCCGCCGGCAACTACGAGGAGGCGGGCTCCTTCGGCGACGTCCTCGCCAACGCCTGCCAGTCCAAGGGCCTCGCCGGTCTGATCACCGACACGGGCGTCCGCGACACCGAGGACCTGCGCGCCCTGGGCTTCCCGGTCTTCTCCCGCAGCGTCTCCATCAAGGGCACGGTCAAGGAGACCGTCGGCCCGATGTGCGAGCCGGTCACCGTCGGCGGCGTGCTCGTCCGCCCCGGCGACATCATGCGCGCCGACGCCGACGGCGTGGTCGTCGTCCGCCGCGAGGACGCGGCCGAGGCCGCCGCCCGCTCGCAGGAACGGGTCGACGCCGAGGCCGGGTTCATCGCCGCGTACCGCGCGGGAAAGACGGTCGTCGAGATGTGCGACCTCGCGCCGGTACTCGCCGCGAAGGGCCTCGTCATCGAGGAGTAGGACCGGCCCCGCGGCGACCATCACCGTCACCACCACTGAGCACCGGGCCGGGAAATACCGTACCCACGGCTGAGACCAAGGTTCGGATGCCAGGATGAGGCGCCATGACGGCAGGGTGGTGTGCGCGCACAGTGAGGGCCGCGATGTTCGCGGCCGTCTGTGTCGTGCTCGCCGCCCTGGCCCACGTCCTGATGTCCGGCCACCACGTACCGGCCTGGGCACTGGCCACCGGCCTGGCCGCGACCGGCGCGGCCGGCTGGTCCCTGGCGGGCCGTGAACGCGGCCTCCCCCTGATAGTGACCCTCGTGGTCGCCGCCCAGGCCGCCCTCCACTCGGCGTTCTCCTTGGCGGAACCCACGACAGGACAGCCGGTGTCCATGGACATGGGTTCGGCCGACATGGGCTCCATGCACATGAGCGCCACGGACTCCATGGACATGGGCCATATGTCGGCCACCACCACCGGCACCTCGCCCGGCATGCTCACCGCCCACCTCCTCGCCGCCCTGCTCTGCGGTCTGTGGCTGGCCCACGGCGAGCGCGCCGCGTTCCGCGTCCTGCGGGCCGTGGCCGGACGGCTGATCGCTCCGCTACGACTGCTGCTCGCGCTTCCCGCCCCGCCGCACCGCCCGCGGCTCCGTCCGCGCCGCCCCCGTTCCGAGCGGGCGCCGCGGCTTCTCCTTCTCGTCCACGCGATCACCTCTCGGGGTCCGCCCCCGGGGACCGCTGTCGCCTGACGACAGCCGGTATCCCGGGCCGCGCCTACGCGCCTCGGGCCTGGGCCGTACCCCCGCGCCACGCCTCTTCCGGGCGGCGCGGGACGGCCGATCCCCTTTCACGGTGACCGAGAAGGACCTCAGGTGAGCACTCCCACCCTGCCCGCATCGCCCGACGTGACGGAGTCGAGCGACGAGTCACTGACCAACTGGGCGCTGGCCGCCCGCCACGGCGACTCCGCCGCCGTCGACCACCTCGTGCGCGCCCTGCACCGTGACGTGCTGCGCTACGTCTCCCACCTCTGCGCCGACCCGCAGGCGGTCGACGACCTCGCGCAGGACACGTTCCTACGGGCGCTCGGCAGCCTGCACCGCTTCGAGGGCCGCTCCTCGGCCCGCACCTGGCTGCTGTCCATCGCCCGCCGCGCGGTGATCGACAGCTACCGCCGCGCCGCCGCCCGCCCCCGCCTGTCCGACGTCCAGGACTGGCAACTCGCCGTGGAACTGGCCCAGCCCCGGGGCCTTCCGGGCTTCGACGACGGGGTGGCGCTCCTCGACCTCCTCGCCGTCCTGCCGGACGAACGCCGCGAGGCGTTCCTCCTCACCCAACTCCTGGGCCTGCCCTACGAGGAGGCGGCGGAACTCAGCAACTGCCCTGTGGGTACGGTCCGTTCGAGGGTGGCGCGGGCCCGGGCGACACTCCTGGGCCTGCTGGCGGACGGGGGTGCCCCCAACGCCCTTTAGAGCGGCGTCAGGTGGCGGCGCGATCCGGGAACAGCGCGTTCAGCGCCTCCCGTTGCTCGCGCCCCACGAACTGGGTGAGCCCGCGCCTGACCGTCTCGGCGAGTGACTCGGAGGCCTCGCGCAGGAGTTGGGTCGCCTTGTCGGTGAGGGCGACCTCGATGCCGCGCTTGTCGCCGCAGACGGACTTGCGGGTGACCAGGCCCGCGTGCTGGAGGCAGGCGATCTGATAGGTCAGCCGGGTCTTGGGGCGGCCCAGCAGCTCCGCGATCCGGGTCATCCGCAGCCCTTCCTTGGGCTGCTCTGCCAGCAGGCACAGCACCAGGAACTCGTCGTGCGAGACGTCGAGGTTCCCCTTCACGACCGAGCGCAGCTCCTGCTCCACCGCACCTGTCGCCGCCAGCAGCAGCATCCAGGCGCGCAGCTCGGGCGGGAGCAGCCCGTCGCCCCGCACGGAGGGGCATTGGGGCTGGTCGGCAGGGTGCTCAGCGGGGTCGGCCATGGTGTCGAGTCTACCTGTTGTCCAATTTTGGAGGAGGTGGTTGTCCAGATTTGGATAATGGGCTAGCTTGAGGCTCGTAAGGCTCATTCAAATTTGGACTACTGGAACCAGTGGGAGAGATCATGACCGTCGCCGTCGAGACCGGGGTGTGGCAGCTAGACCAGGCCGCCTCCACCGTGGGCATCAGTCACAAGACGATGTGGGGCCTGGTCAATGTGAAGGGCGTCTTCGGCACCGTCAGCGGTCAGGGCGAGGTCCGGGGCGACGGCTCCGCGATCGGCACGCTGACCCTGGACGCCGCCTCCCTGGACACCAAGAACGCCAAGCGCGACAAGCATCTGCGGTCCGCCGACCTGTTCGACACCGACAAGTTCCCGGAGATCACCTTCGCGGTGCGCAGCGCGGAACTGCGTGACGGCGACACCGTGCACGTCGTCGGTCAGCTGACCGTCCACGGCATCAGCCGCCCGCAGACCTTCACGGCCCGCCTCAAGGACACGACCGGCGAAGCGCTCACGCTGGACGCCGAATTCACCGTGGACCGCGACCAGTTCGGCCTGGGCTGGAACCAGCTGGGCATGCTGCGCGGCCTGACCACCGTCACCACCACGCTCCGCTTCGTGCGTACGGCCGCCTGACGGACCGTCAATCGGCAAGCCGCAGGCGGATGTCCGAGCTGGACAGCGTCTGCGGGGTGGCGGTGAAGGCACGCACCCGGATGCGGACCTTCTTGTGCGGCAGGGTGAACGCCCCGTTGGGCGGCCGGAGTTCGATGGTCTCCGTGCTGTGCGCGGGCAGCGTCGCCGGGCCGCCCACCTGGGACCAGTACCTGCTCATGCCCTGGCCCGTGGTGAGCGTGTAGTGCGGGGTGAGGGCGGTGCCGGACGTGTTGGTCACCTTGAGGGTCAGCCGGGTCACGACGGTGGGCAACGCGCGCCGCACACCGGTGAGTCGCATGTCCATCGGCGGTGCCCCCGTCGCCGCCACGGCGGCGCTCGCCAGCGCGGGCGTGACCAGCAGCACGGCCGCCGCGACCCGGGCCTGCCGGCGGTGCGGGCCGGACAGCAGCCGGGGGCGCGGCTGCCACGCCGTACGGAACTCGGTGATCGGCGCGGTCACCGCCGAGGCCAGCCACAGCGGCGTCATCAGCAGGTAGTAGCCGTCCTGCGAACGGGTCGCCAGATAGAAGGCGCACCAGGGCAGCACGGTCGCCGCCGGCCCCAACCGCCGTACGAACAGCACGAATACGGCGAGCAGGCCCGCCGCCAGCAGCATGCTCGCGTGGGAGTACCAGTCGAGCCGGTCGCTGCCGTTCGTGAAGTACAGCGAGATGTCCACCAGGCCCTGACCGTGCACCACCGCGCCCTGCGTCAGCGGCAGCGCGATGCCCCGCAGCCAGGTGCCCGGCTCGTGCACGATGAAGTACGTGTTGATCAGCAGCCACACGGTGACGGCCACCCCGACGATCCGCAGCAGCACCAACGCGGCCTGCCGGGAACCGAGTTCACCGCGCCGCACCGCGTAGATCCCGGCGAGCAGGAACGGCGTGAGGAACCAGGGGAGTTGCTGTGCCGCGCAGGCCGCCCCCAGGCACATGGCCTGGGCGATCCCGGCCCGGCCGAGCCGACCGCCGCTGCCGATCCGGGGCCAGCGGACCACCACCGGCACCAGCAACGCCATGGCGAGCACGGCGGGATAGCCCTGGCGGCCGTAGGTCGGGAGCATGCCCAGGCCGAGGCAGGCCATGGTGGCCGCCGACCGCCACTGCGTGGGCAGCAGCCGCCACATCAGGACGGCGGCGGCGATGAGCGCGCCGGTCGCGACGGCCGTCGCGGGGGCGCCGCCGTGCCCGATCCACAGCAGGGGCGCCGTCAGCAGCGTCTCCAACGGCGGGTAGCCGTAGGTGTAGTCGTAGCCGCCGGTGACCGTCGGGGTGAGCGCGACGCCCTGGCCGGAATGGAAGAGCCATGGCCAGGGCTGGCCGTAGATCGGGTGGCCGGCGACCAGTTCCTTGGCGGCCTGGGTGGTGAGGACCGCCTCGTCGCCGCCGTTGTGGAACACGGACCACGCGGACAGTGTCAGCAGGACCGCGGTCACCAGGACGACGAGATCGACCCGGGCCAGCGACCGCGACCGGCGCACCACCAGTGCCAGCACCCCGCACACCAGGATCGACGCGTAGCAGAGGCAGACGACCGCCGCCACGACGAGCCGATGGCCGGCCGCCTGCGTCCACACCGAGCGGACGCCGATGAAGAGACTGATGTCGGCCAGCAGGGTGAGGACGCGGTGCCACTGCGCGGGGGGTTCCGGGGCGGACACCGCCGACTGTGTCCGCCGACCGGGTGCCACCTGATGTGTTTCTGCCAAGTGCACGACACAAGACGCTAATCCCGCCTGGTGAGCGAGGTGTCGGCAATCGAGAAGATTCCGGTGTGAGATGGGTAAGAAGGCCTCGTTGTGGCCTAAATGGGGCAAACTCGAACGGCGTTGTTCAACTCGCCGTGGCCATCAGTTCATTCAGTAAACATCGCGCACATACCGCTTCGCCGCCGCCAGTTGCTTCACGTACGCGGCAGCCTCGCCCTCGTCCAGCCCGCCGTGCGCGACCGCGATGTCACGCAGCGCGCGATCCACGTCCTTCGCCATCCGCGAGGCGTCCCCGCACACGTAGAAGTGGGCACCCTCCCGCAACCAGTGCCACAACTCCGGCCCGTGCTCCCGCATCCGGTCCTGTACGTACACTTTGGCGCGCTGGTCCCGGGAGAACGCCGTGTCGAGGCGGGCGAGCGAGCCCTCGCCCAACAACCCCGTCAACTCCTCCTCGTAGTAGAAGTCCGTCCCGCGATGCTGCTCCCCGAAGAACAGCCAGTTCGGCGCGGGATGTCCGAGCGCGCGCCGCTCCTGAAGGAACCCGACGAACGGCGCGACACCGGTACCGGGCCCGACCATCACCATCGGCGTCGCGGGATCGGCGGGCGGCCGGAAGTGCGGCGAGCGCTGCACGAACACCGGGACTTCGGTCCCCGCCTCTGCGTCGGCGTCGGCATCGGCGAGGAACGGCGAGCAAACTCCGCCGCGCGGACGCCCGTTGAGCCCCTCGTACCGCACCACCGACACCGTCAGCGAGACGCTGTGCGGGTCGACGAGCGGACTGGACGAGATCGAATACAGCCGCGGCTGAAGCCTCTTGAGCACCCCGGCCCACTCCTCGGCCCCCGCCTTCACCGGATACTCGGCGAGCACATCGACCGCCTGCCGCCCCCAACTCCACTGCGCCAGCCGGTCCTTGTTGTCGGGCCGGAGCAGCCCGCGCAACTCCCGGTCGTCCCGCGCCCGTTCGGCCACGAAGCGCAGCAGATCCGGGGTGATCCGGGTGATGTCCAACTGCCGATGCAGCGCCTCGGCGAAGGACAGCTCGCCAACACCTTCCAGTGCTACGACCGTTGTGGCGTCGGTGCCGGTGGCGGTGAGCCATTCGTCCACCAGGGAGGGGGAGTTGACCGGCCGGACGCCGAGTGCGTCACCGGTCTCGTACGTCAGGTCGGTGCCGCTGGTGTCGAAGGTGAAGCGGCGGACCTCCTTGCCCGCTCCGGGCCGGCTGAGCAGGCGGTTGCCGACGAGCCGGGCGGCGGCGGGGGCGGGCTTGCTGACCCGGGGCGGTGATGCCGGGGCTTCGGTGTCGGTGCCGAGCGCCGTGATGACCTGGCCCAGCCAGGCGTCCGCCGACGGCTCGAAGTCCGGCTCGCAGTCCGTGCGCGGGGCCAGCCGCACCCCGCCCAACTCGTCGAGCCGGGCGTCCAGTCGGCGCCCGTGCCCGCAGAAGTCGTCGTACGACGAGTCGCCCAGGGCGAGCACCGCGAACCGCACTCCGTCCAGCCGCGGTGCCTGTTCACCGGCGAGCGTGTCCCAGAAGCCGGAGCCGTTGTCGGGGGCGTCGCCGTCGCCGAACGTGCTGGTGATGAAGAGGAGATCGGCGTCGGCGGGGAGCGTGCCGGCGTCGGCCTGGTCCATGCCGAGCAGGGTCGCCCGGTGCCCGGCCGAGCCCAGCCGTTCGGCGGTGGCCGTCGCCAGTTCCTCGGCGTTGCCGGTCTGCGAGGCCCACAGGACGACGATCTGCCGTCCGGGGCGCGGTTGTTGGGGCGGGGGAGTGGGCGTCGACCGTGAATACATCCCGGCCAGCACGCCGTTGACCCACACCGCGTGCTCGGCGCCGAAGGGCGCGTCCGGCGGAAGCGTCGGGACACCCGGGGCGCCGGATTCGATGCCCGCGAGGAAGCCGGTCAGGTAGAGGCGTTCGCGTGCGGTGAGGACGGGCGGCGGGACGGGATCGAGTCCGAAGGGATTCCCGGCCGGGGTGGTGGCGGCCGGCACGACGACCTCCGCCCGTGCCGGTGCGGCACTCGCCACCTTCGCCAGCGACACCGCGCACACCTTGAACTCCGGCTGGAACGACACCGGATCCACCGCGTCGTTCGTCACCGCGTTGACGCTCAGATACTCGCCGAAGAGGTCGTTCCAGTGGAACGGCGCGAAACAGTTCCCCGGCCGCACCCGGTCGGTCACCACGGCCGGCAGCACCGCCCGCCCCCGCCGCGAAGCGACCTCCACCGAGTCGCCCTCCGCGATCCCCAACTCCATTGCGTCCAGCGGATGCAGCTCCACGAACGGCCCGGGGTTCAGCTTGTTGAGCTTGGCGACCTTGCCGGTTTTCGTCAGCGTGTGCCACTGGTGCTGCAACCGCCCGGTGTTCAGCACGAACGGGTAGTCGTCGTCGGGCAGTTCGGCGGCCGGCAGGTGCGGGCGGGCGTGAAAGACGGCTCGGCCACTGGCCGTCGGGAAGCGCAGCTCGCCCCCGCCCACGTACCGGATGGGGTTGCGGTCCGGCCCGGTCTCCTCCGCCGACGGCCACTGCACCGGCGTGGACCGCAACCGCTCGTACGTCACCCCGCGCAGATCCCAGCCGGTCACCGGGTTCCTGAACTGCCGTATCTCCTCGAAGACCTGCTCGGCACTGTCGTAGGAGAAGCCCTTCTCGTAGCCCATCGCGCAGGCGACGGACGCGATGATCCGCCAGTCGGGCATCGCCTCGCCGGGTGGGGCGACTACGGGGCGGGCCAGCGTGAGGGTGCGTTCGCTGTTGACGAGGACGCCCTCGGACTCGGTCCACAGTGCGCCGGGGAGGACGACGTCGGCGTAGGCGTTGGTCTCGGTGTCGGTGAAGACGTCCTGGGTGACGACGAACTCGGCTGTTTCCAGGCCCTCGATGACGGTGCGTCGGTTGGCGACCGAGGCGACCGGGTTGGTGCAGATGATCCAGCAGGCCTTGATGTCGCCGTCGGCCATCTTCCGGAACATCTCCACGGTCCCTCGGCCGACACCGTCCGCGCGGATGCTGTCGGGCGGCAGACCCCACACCTCCTCGGTGAACTCCCGTTCCGCGTCGACGAGTACGGACCGCTGGCCCGGCAACCCCGGTCCCATGTAGCCCATTTCACGGCCGCCCATCGCGTTCGGCTGGCCGGTGAGGGAGAACGGGCCGCTGCCGGGGCGGCAGATGGCGCCGGTCGCGAGATGCAGATTGATCAGGGCGTTGGTGTTCCAAGTCCCGTGCGTGGACTGGTTGAGGCCCATCGTCCAGCAGCTCATCCACTCGCCCGCCTCGCCGATCAGCCGGGCCGCCGTACGGATGTCGTCCTCGGCGAGGCCGGTGAGGGCGGCGACGGTGTCCGGCGCGTAGTCGGCGAGGAACGCGGGCAGCGCCTCCCAGCCCTCGGTGTGCATGGCGATGAACTCCGGGTCGGTGTGGCCGTTCTCGTGCAGCAGCCTCAACAGGCCGTTGAGCAGGGCGAGATCGGTGCCCGGCGCGATCTGGAGGTAGAGGTCCGCCTTCGCCGCCGTGGCCGTCCGGCGCGGGTCGACGACGATCAACTTGGCGCCCGCCTTGACCCGTTCCATCATCCGCAGGAAGAGAATCGGATGGCAGTCGGCCATGTTGGAGCCGATGACCAGGAACACGTCCGCCCGCTCGAAGTCCTCGTACGACCCCGGCGGCCCGTCCGCGCCCAGCGACGACTTGTAACCGGCGCCCGCACTCGCCATGCACAGCCGGGAGTTGGACTCGATCTGGTTCGTCCCGATGAACCCCTTGGCCAGCTTGTTCGCCAAGTACTGCGCCTCCAGGCTCATTTGCCCGGAGACATAGAGGGCGACCGCGTCCGGCCCGTGCTCGTCGACGATCCGCCGAAGCCGTCGCGCGGTCTCGGCGATCGCGTCGGTCACGGGTGCCCGCATCAACTCCTCGCCGCGCTCGCCCCGCACGAGCGCCCCGGTCAGCCGGCCCGGTGCGGCGAGCATCTCGGCCGTGGTGGCGCCCTTGGTGCAGAGCCGCCCGCCGTTCGCCGGGTGCGCCTTGTCGCCGGACACCCTGAGGACCGTAGGACTGCCGTCGGGGCCCGCGCCGACGTCGAGCAGCATGCCGCAGCCCACGCCGCAGTACGAGCAGACCGTCCGTACCTGTCGCGTGGGGGGCTTCGTCATGCCGTAGACCGTACGAATTGCCCGTTACGCCGAGGTCACGCTCCCCGATCATGAGGGGTTACGCCCGGTGCACAACCGGCCGGGGTCCACTGTGAGATGCGGCCCGATCTTGTCGCGGAGTGTGTCGCAGTTGGGCTGAACGGGTGACAGTGCGCAACAATTGGCGGATGCAGACTGCCAGCGCGACCCAGGACGGAGCATGCCGGTGAACAGCCACGATGTCACCGACGAACAGTGGGAAGGGCTCGCCCAGGTAGTGCCGCTGCGGGGGCGCGACGCCTGGCCGTCCGCCGTGGGCCACCGTTCGATACCCGAGGCCCGGACCGAGCCGCGCCGCCGCTTCGTCGTCCTCCGCGTGAATGTGTTCGGGGACGCCCGCGAGGTCGCGGAGACCCTGATGGCGGGCATCCCGGTGCTGCTCGACCTCACCGGCGCGGAGACGGAGGTCGCCAAGCGGGTGCTGGACTTCAGCACGGGCGTCGTCTTCGGCCTGGCCAGCGGCATGACCCGCGTCGACCGGAACGTGTTCCTGCTCACCCCGCCGGGGACCGAGGTGCAGGGACTGATGGAGGGCGCGGGCGTTCCGGGCGTGTGAGACCCCGGGCGACGGGAGAGACAGGGCCGGTCCCTCGATCGTAGGAAGGTCTCCGGGGCGGAACGGTTCGCCTGACGGCGGAGGCCTACGGTCCGGATATGACCGTGTCAGCACAGTCGCCCCAGCCGTCCGGCTCCTCCCGGTTCACCACGCCGCCCGCGTCCTCCCGGTCGGCCGAGTCCGTGCCGCCGCAGGGGCGGTCGCCCGAAGCCACCTCGCACCGGGCCCGGCCCGCACCGGAGCCGTCGGCCGGTGTCGCCCCACCGTCGTCGCGGACGCCCGAGCCGATGGACCCCGGGCGCGTCGAGGCGCACCCCGACCGGCCGCACCTCACCGAGCTGCGCCTGTCGGCGTTCGCCACGCACCGGGGCGCCGGATTCCCGCTCGGGTCGCTCACCCTCTTCACCGGGCCCAGCGGCTGCGGCAAGACGAGTGCGCTGCGGGCGTACGAGGCACTCGCGCGGCTCGGCGGCGGGAGCGAGGTGGGCGAGGTCTTCCCGGACCCGGTCGCCTGCGTCCCGGAGCGGGCCCGGCCCGACGCCCAGCGCCGACGCGGGTTCCGTATCGGGTGCACGGCGGACGGGCCCGAGGGTCCGGTACGGCTCGACGTCGCCGTGCAGGCCGAGCCCGAACTGCGCATCGTGGGCGAGCGGTTGACGTCGGGCGGCCTGGTCCTCCTGGAGACCGCGCTGCGCGACCCGTCCCGCCGTTTCGTGCAGGCCGCCTGGCATACGGCGGGTTCGTCGCCGGTCACCCGCGCACCCCTGCCGGACGACCGGCTCGGCACCGCCCTGCTGCCGTTACGGGTCGCCGGGAAGACCGACGGGCAGCGCCAAGTCCTCGCCGCCGCCGAGCAGATGGTGGTCGCCCTGCGCTCCGTCTTCGCCTGCGATCCGGTACCCGAGCGGATGCGCGATGCCGTGCCGATCGGCGACGGGCGGCTGCTGCGGGACTGCGGCAACCTCGCCGACGTGCTGTGGCGCACCCGGTCCGAGTGCGGGCGTCGGCACGGGCAGCTCGTCACGGCGGTGCGTACGGGGTGTGCCGGGCCGGTGGTGGACGTCCTCGCGGAACCGCTGGCCGACGGCCTGCTCCGCGCGGTGCTCGACCGGGGCGACGGCCTGCGCACCGCCTTCGAGCGGCTCGGTGACGGCGAACTCCGGTACACGGCACTGGCGTTGGTGCTCCTCACCGGCCCCGGCGTCCTGGAGGTCGACCCGCCCGGCGAGGTCCCGGCCGCGATGCAGACCCTGACCGTCCTCGCCGACGGCCTCGACCGGGGAGTGGACGTACGGCAACGGGCCGAACTGCTGCGGCTCGCGGCGCGGATGTGCGAGCGCGGGCACATCCGGCTGGTCGGCGCGGTGAGCGACGCGTCCTGGGCGACTCAGATCGACGGCGTCACAGTGGTAGACCTGGATCCGTGACAGAACATCTCGACGTGGCGAAACTGCAGCGCAGACTGGCCGAGTTCGCGGCCACGCGGAACTGGCAGCCCTACCACACCCCCAAGAACCTCGTCTCCGCGCTCAGTGTGGAGGCCTCCGAACTCGTCGAGATCTTCCAGTGGTTGACCCCCGAGGAGTCGGCGCGGGTGATGGACGACCCGGACAGCGCGCACCGGGTGCGGGACGAAGTCGCCGACGTCCTCGCGTACTTGCTCCAACTGTGCGAGGTGCTCGGCATCGATCCGCTCGCGGCGCTGGACGCGAAGATCGACCGGAACGAGGGCAGGTTTCCGGCGCCGTAGCCGACAACTCGTAGTCGTAGCCGACCGTTTGTTGGAGTCGGAGCGTCCATTTTCACTCTCCGGAGTCATTCATCTGTCCGCAACCGATTTGTTGTCCACAGATTTCCGCCTTCCTCTGGCTTTTCGTCTCAGGGACTCTCACTCTGGGTAGTGGACAGGGGAGTTCGGGCGGACGTGCGAACAGCGCGTCGGGACATGACAGGGGCAGCGCATGGACGCGATGCGGCTCATCGTGACGAGCAGGCGCGCCCTGGCCGGAAGCGGCGACGTGCCGGAGACCCTGACGGAGGTGTGGCAGGCGCAGGCGCTCGCCCAGGCGATAGGCAGCCGCCTCGCGGTCTTCGGGCCACCCGAACTGCGGGGCGAGGCACTGGGGTTGACCGAGCTGGCGGGCCGGGGCTGCGGAGTCCTCGACACCCCGGTGCTCGCCATCGAGGACTTACGCGCGGCCCAGCTCACGGAGTTGGGCGACGCCCGCCTCGCCCTGCTGTGCCTGGGCGGTCTGCTCGGGGAGGTCGGTATCGCCCTCGTCGGCATCGCCTGCGCGGCGGACGACGAGGGGACGTACTGGCAGTGCATGGAGGCGATCGACGCGGCGGACGAGTCCCGGGACCGGGTGCTGGAGATGTTGCGGAGACTGGCGGACCGGGAAGCTGCGGCGATACCGGAACGGGAGGCGGGATGACGGTGCGCGGGAGTTGCGGTTTGTAGGGTCTGCGCGACGCCGTCGTGGCTGGTCGCGCAGTTCCCCGCACCCCTTTAAGGGCGCTTCACGCGATCCGTGGTGTCCATCGACGTCGACTGCAGGTCCGCGTCCAGGGCGGAGAGGTCGGCGTTCAGGGATGCCATCAGCTCTTCCATCTGCTGCAACAACCCCTTCGGTTGCGCAGGTCCACCCTGCTGCGGCACGGCTTCTTCGGACATGACGGCCTCCTCGGCCCGTGGCCTCCCCGGCGAGGAGGAGGCGGGAATCCGGGCGGTCCGGCTCCGCCCGAGCCAACGATCATCAACGGGGCCGGTCACTGGCGCGGGCGCCCCCCGTGCGCACGGTTGACGCAATTTCACCCGACCGGGCACGAGATGGGCCGTAGGGACCGATGGGGTTGACCGGGACCCGGGCGTGCAGGATGGAACCATGGATCTGCGCATCTTCACCGAGCCCCAGCAGGGGGCGACCTACGACACCTTGCTCGCCGTGGCCAAGGCCACCGAAGACCTGGGCTTCGACGCCTTCTTCCGCTCTGATCATTACCTGAGCATGGGCTCGGGTGACGGGCTCCCCGGCCCCACCGACGCCTGGATCACCCTGGCCGGCCTCGCCCGCGAGACCAAGCGCATCCGGCTGGGCACCCTGATGACGGCCGGCACCTTCCGCCTCCCCGGCGTCCTCGCCATCCAGGTCGCGCAGGTCGACCAGATGTCGGGCGGCCGGGTCGAACTCGGCCTGGGCGCGGGCTGGTTCGAGCAGGAGCACACCGCGTACGGCATCCCGTTCCCGAAGGAGAAGTTCGCGCGCCTGGAGGAGCAGCTCGCGATCGTCACCGGCCTGTGGGCGACCGAGCCCGGCGACACCTTCGACTTCCACGGCACGCACTACGACCTCACCGACTCGCCCGCGCTGCCCAAGCCGACGCAGGCGAAGATCCCCGTGCTGATCGGCGGCCACGGCGCGAGCCGCACCCCGAGGCTGACCGCGCGGTTCGCCGACGAGTTCAACATGCCGTTCGCCTCGATCGAGGACAGCGAGCGGCAGTTCGGCCGGGTCCGTGCCGCCGCAGAGGCGGCCGGCCGCAAGGCCGACGACCTCACGTACTCCAACGCCCTCGTGGTCTGCGTCGGCAAGGACGACCAGGAAGTCGCCCGCCGCGCCGCCGTGATCGGCCGCGAGGTCGACGAACTCAAGGAGAACGGCCTGGCGGGCACCCCGTCCGAGGTCGTCGACAAGATCGGCCGCTACGCCGGGATCGGCGCCGAGCGCATCTACCTCCAGGTCCTCGACCTCGCCGACCTGGATCACCTGGAGCTGATCTCGGCCCAGGTGCAGACGCAGTTGTCGTAGCCGACGTACGGGACGCGGGCGGGGTGTGGAGACCCCGTCCGCCGCACCTACCCCTCTCTGGAAAATGTGACACTTTCGGCGAAACTGTCACACTTCTTCAGGACACCTAGCTCCGCGCCCCCGCCCCGGCGGAGGCCGCCGCAGGCACCCCCGCATCCGCCGGGACCCGTCGCCCCGGCAGGAACGCGGCCAGCACCAGGGCCGCGAGCGAGGCCGCCGAACCGATGCCCATGATCACGCGGAAGCCGCTGTGGGAGGGGACGGTGAGGGAGCCGAAGCTCGTCGTCATGTGGGCCAGGACGACTCCGGCGACGGCGCTGGAGGCGGACGTACCGATGGACCGCATCAGACTGTTGAGGCTGTTCGCGGCGGCCGTCTCGGACAGCGGCACGGCGCCCATGATGAGCGCGGGCATCGCGCCGTAGGCGAAACCGACGCCCGCGGAGATCACGCAGCACACCACCACGACCTGCCAGACCGCGGCCATCATGACGACCCCCAGCCCGTAACCGGCGGCCACGATGAGCGCGCCCAGCATCAGGGTGACCTTGGGGCCGGCCGTCGCCGAGATCCGCGCGGAGAGCGGTGCCGTCGCCATCATCACCAGGCCGGACGGGCCGAGCGCGAGCCCCGCCGCGAGCACGGTCTGGCCGAGGCCGTAGCCGGTGGACGTGGGCAGTTGGAGCAGTTGCGGCACGGCGAGCGACATCGCGAACATGGCGAAGCCGAACACCACGGACGCGAGGTTGGTGAGGAGGACCTGGCGGCGCGCGGTGGTGCGCAGATCGACCAGCGGCCGTACGGTACGCAGTTCCCACCAGCCCCACACCAGCAACACCACAACTGCCATGGCGAGCAGGCCCGTTGTCGTGCCGCTGTCCCAACCCCAGTCCGCACCCTTGGAGATGGCCAGCAGCAGACACACCAGACCGATCGACATCCCGACGCCGCCGACCACGTCGAACCGGCCGCCGCTGCGCACCGCCGACTCCGGTACGAGCGTCACGACGAGCGCGGCCACGACGGCGCCGAGCACCGCCGCCGTCCAGAACAGCACGTGCCAGTCCGCCTTCTCGGCGATGAACGCGGCCGTCGGCAGCCCGAGCGCACCGCCCACACCCAGCGACGCACTCATCAACGCCGTTGCCGATCCCAGCCGTTCGGGCGGGAGTTCGTCGCGCATGATGCTGATGCCGAGCGGGATGACGGCCATCGAGACGCCCTGGAAGGTCCGCCCGACGATCATCGGCACGAGCGAGTCGCTGAGCGCGCCGATCACGGACCCGACGATCAGCAGCACCAGGCTGAGCAGCAGCATCCGCCGCTTGCCGTACATGTCCCCGAGCCGTCCCACGACCGGGTTGGCGACGGCACCGGCGAGCAGGGTCGCGGTGATCGTCCAAGTGGCGTCGGACGGCGAGGAGTTCAGCAGCTTGGGGAGTTCGGGCACGATCGGGATGATCAGCGTCTGCATCAGCGAGACGGTGATCCCGCCGAGGGCCAGGACCCAGACGACGGCGCCGGAGCGCGACGGTACGACCCCCTCGACGGGAACGGGTGGGGAGGAGGAGCTGGACGCGGACATGGCGAAGCCTCCGGCTGATGCGTGCTGATGCCTGCTGGTGCGTGCGACACGGGGCTGAACGAAACGAGTCTGGCATGTTTTTCGTATGACGTACGCAAAATAGGCGGAGGCGGGATGGAGAGGCACCGGAGCCCGGATGGAGAGGTACCGGAGCGGTAGCCTTCCCCTGTCCGGGCACGGCTGTCGCGGACGGAGAGGTACAACGGATGACGCAGGTGGCGACGGGTTCCGGCCGCAGGGGCAGGGGGCGCCCGCCCCGGCTGTCGCGGGAGCGGATCGTCGAGGGCGCGGTCGAGGTCCTGCTCGCCGAACCGGCCGTCTCCCTCACCATCAAGCGCGTGGCCGACGTCGTCGGCGCCGCCCCCATGGCCCTCTACCGCTACTTCCCGGACCGCGACGCCCTCCTCCAGGCGACCGCCGACCACGTCCTGGAGGCCATGGAGCGCGCCCCCATCGCCGACGGCCCCTGGCCGGACCGCCTCCGCGCCTGGATGCGGGCGGCCCAGGCCAACCTCCGCCCCTACCCGCAGCTCATGCCGTACATGACGACCACCCGGCACCCCGCCTGGCTCCCCGGCCTGACCCGCCTCCGCGAGATCCTCACCCCGGCCGGCCTCTCCGCCGAGGACCTGGCCCTCGCCGTGGCCCTCATCTCCTCGACGATGCTCGGCCACGCCGTCTACGAGGGCTACCGCAGACCGGACGAGGAGATGACGGCCCTGCTCGACGAACTCCCCGGCCCCGACCCCGCGGCGGACGCCCTGCGCCCTCTCCTCGCCGGGCTGCCCGCCGCCCACGCGCGTCTCTACGACGCGATCCTCGACCAGACGGTCACGACGGTGGAGCGGCTGGCGGGCGGGGCGTCGGTCTGAGATCGGCGGGTCGTTCCGCCGTGCGGGTACGGGGACTTGGGCGGTCGGCGTACCGTACGGTGCGGTTGCAGGACCGGGGCGGGGTGGGGGAGGGCGTGTGAGCGAGCAGTTCGGTGGGCGTGGCGCTGTCGCGGATGCCGGGGCGGCGGCGGGCGGCGCGATGGTGGTGGTCGAGGAGCTGCGCCGCACCTACGGCAGTGGCGACACGGCTGTTCATGCCCTGCGCGGTGTCTCCTTCAGCGTGCCGCGCGGTGAACTCGTCGCGCTCCGGGGGCGATCCGGGTCCGGGAAGACCACCGTGCTCAATCTGGTCGGGGGCCTCGACACTCCGGACGGCGGCCGGATCACCCTGGACGGCACGGACTTGGCCGGGCTCGGTGACGACGAGCTGCTGGCGCTGCGCCGGGACCGGATCGGCTTCGTCTTCCAGTCCTTCGGGCTCATCCCGATCCTGACCGCCGCCGAGAACGTCGGGGTGCCGTTGCGCCTGCGGAAGGTCCCGACCCGTGAACGCGAGGCACGCGTAGACCTGTTGCTGTCCCTGGTCGGCCTCTCCGACCACGCGGACCAGCGCCCCGGCGAGCTGTCCGGCGGCCAGCAGCAGCGGGTCGCGATCGCCCGCGCGCTCGCCAACAACCCGGCCCTGATCATCGCCGACGAACCCACCGGCCAGCTCGACGCGGACACCGGTCTCACCGTGATGGATCTGCTGCGTGCGGTCGTCCGCAGCGAGTCGGTCACCGCGCTCGTCGCCACGCACGACACGCAACTCCTGGCGCTGGCCGACCGGGTGCTCGAACTTCGGGACGGACGGATCGTCGAGGACGACTGACCGCGTCGGCGGTCTTCCGCACTACGCTGGCCGCGGTCCGACATCGTTATCGGCAACCGCGGACTTCATTTCATCTCCTCCCATCTCCTCTCATCTCCTCGGGGGACCGTGTGGCAGTTCACCAACAGCCCACCGGGGCACCGGACTTGGACGAGCTGCGGCGGCGGGCCGCCGAGGCCGCGGTGCCGCGGCGCGAGGAGGGGCTGGTCGTCTGCGAGAACCTGGTGCGGATCTACCAGACCGAGGGCGTCGAGGTGCAGGCCCTCCAGGGGCTCGATCTGGCCGTGGCCCAGGGCGAGATGATCGCGGTGATCGGGGCGTCCGGTTCCGGTAAGTCCACCCTGCTGGGCATCCTCTCCGGCCAGGACGTGCCGACCGCGGGCGCGGCCGAGGTAGCCGGGCACGACCTGCTGGCGATGAAGCGCCGGGAGCGGCTCGACTACCGTCGCGGGACCGTGGGTTTCGTCTGGCAGCAGACCTCCCGGAACCTGCTGCCGTACCTCTCGGCGGCCGAGAACGTGATGCTTCCGATGACGTACACCGGGATCAAGCGTTCCCAACGCCGGGCGCGGGCGGAGGAGTTGCTCGACCTGCTGTCCGTCGGCCACTGCCGGGACCGTACGCCCGACACGCTCTCCGGCGGTGAGCAGCAGCGGGTCGCGGTCGCCGTGGCCAATGCCAACGAGCCCCGGGTGCTGTTCGCCGACGAACCCACCGGTGAACTCGACACCGCCACCAGCGACGAGGTCTTCGCCGCGCTGCGCCGGGCCAACGAGGAGTTGGGCGTCACCGTGATCGTCGTGACCCACGACGCGTTGGTCTCCGAGCAGGTCCAGCGGACGGTACGGATCCGCAACGGCCGTACGTCCACCGAGGTGTTGCGCCGGGTCGCCACCGACGAGGACGGTGTCGAGGTGCTCACCGCGGAGGAGTACGCGGTACTGGATGCCAGCGGGCGGCTGCAACTGCCGAGCGAGTTCACGGAGCGGCTGCATCTGCGCAAGCGGGTACGGCTGGCCCTGGAGAGCGACCACATCGGCGTATGGCCCGACGAGGCGGCTCGGCGGGCGAAGTCCGAGGCGGACGGCACGGAGACTGTGCGGTAACCGGCTTTCCCCCAGGGAGTGTTCAGGTCAGCCGAAGCACGGCTCCCAGGCGGCGCCTGCGGGCGAGGACCGTCTCGGTCGCCGCGGCGGCCAGGATCAGTGCGGTCACGCCGGCGACGAGGGCGAGGGTCAGTGAGTAGTCGGTGTGCAGGGCTGGTTGGGCCGGGCCGCCGGTGAACTGTCGTAGGTCCAACGTCCCGGCGAGCAGCCGGGGTTCGAGCAGGCCGAGCAGCGTTCCGCCGACTGCTGAGGCCAGCGCCAGGGGCAGTAGTTGCAGGAAGTGGATCGCCCCGGCCTCCTTGCCGCCGAGTCCGAGTGTGCGCAGGAACGAGGTGGTTCGGCTGCGTTCGTGCGAGGTCAGGGTCAGTTCCAGGGCGAGCGCGAGCAGACCGGACAGCGCGGCCAGGATCGAACTGGTCGTGTAGACCGTGCCGAGGCCCTGGGTCAGTCCGTCCGCGCGCAGGGTGCTCAGCGCCTCGGTGCGCACGCGGATCTGGGCCAGCGGGCCGAGCGCCTTGGCTGCCGCCGATCGCAGTGCCGCGGGACCGTCGCCCTTGAGGAGCAGGACGGTACTGCCCGAGTCCTGCTGGGGCAGGAGGCGGTCGGCGCCGGCGGTGGTGATCAACAGCGGTGTTCCTGGGGGGAGTTGCGCCGTGACCGGGCCGAGGAGGGGGTCGCGCAGTTCGGCGGTGGTGAGGGTGCCGACCGGCTTGAGGGTCAGGTTCACCGGGGGCTGCCCCTGGGTCACCACGGTGGTGGTGAAGCCACCGGCGCGCTCGCGCGTCCGCAGGTCGGGCGAGAGGAGGGACGGCAGCGGGACACTCGCGTCCACCCGGGTCCCCGACGGGATGGTCAGCCCGGACAGCAGGACAGCGGCCAGCGGTGACTTCGGGGCGACGGCGGCCAGTTGACGAGGATCGACGGTGACCACGGCGACCTGCGAGACCACCGCACCGTCGGCCTGCCCCGCGAGGTCGAGGGTGCGCAGATGCTGGAAGGCGGTCCGGATGCCGGTCGGGGCGATATTGCTGGACCCGGCAGGAGTCGCGGTCCCCGCCACCGTCGCGCTCGCGTCAGCCCCGGTGGTCCACGCCGCCCCCGTCGCCAGCCCATCGTCGACCGTGCGCTGCACCAGGCCCCCGAACACCGCCGTGCCCAGGGTCAACACCAGGACGAACAGGGCCAGTCCGGTCGCCGGGGCGTCGTGCGCGGCCCGGGCCGCACCGACGAAGCCCACTACGCCCCGGCCGCGACGGGTCTGCCGTAGCACCAGGCGGAGTACGAGCGGGTAGACGCGCAGCAGGATCAGTACGACGGACAGTGCCACCAGTACCGGTACCGCGCCCAGGATTCCGTCGGGGCCCTGTGAGCGGAGCGCGGTCACGCCCGCCGCCGTCGCGAGCAGCACCGTCAGTTCCAGGACCACGCGCCTGCCAACGGCGGTCTTCCGGCGCGTGCGGCGCAGTCGGCCGGGTCGGCGTGGCTCGCGGACCGCCAGCCAGGTCATCAGCGGCACCGTCAGGAGCACCACTGCAGTGACGAGGACGGCGGGCAACGGTTGCGGCGAACCGGATGTGCCGGTGGGCGCGAGGGCCCCGCCGGTCGCCCAGCCGAGCAGCGCGGCGACCAGTACCACCGGCCAGGCCACGGCGCAGCGCAGCAGCACCAGCCGGGCGGTGGACGCGCCCCGTGCGCGCTGCAACCGCAGGTGTGGCCGGCGTCGGCGCAGCAGCAGTCGTACCGCTACGGCTACGGTGGCCAGCGCGACCCCGGCGAGTGCGTCGACGGCGTACGTCGCGAGCGCTCGGGCCTGTCGGTCCTGGGCCGTGAACGTGGTGAGGAGCGGGGTCAGGGAGTCGGTCACCAGCAGGGACTGGGTGGACTGGCCGCCGACCTGGCAACTGATGTCACCGGTGACCCAGTCGCTGCCCTGGCACAGCGCGGCGCTCAGGTCCGCGCTGAAGTGGGACAGCGGCCCGGTCAGCGCGCGGGCCCGGTCGAGCGCCGCCCCGGACAGATCGGCGCGCAACTGCCAGGTCACCCGGGGGCCACCCACCCCGGCACCGGCCAACAGGTCGGCGGCGTCGCGGCCGACGAGGCCGCGGACGGCGAGGACCGTGCCGGTGGAGCGTTCCGCCGGGTAACGCGAGGGCTGGTCCAGGGTCTCGCGGCCGGTCCAGAAGCCGTCGGTGCTGGCCGTGGTGCGGTAGACGCCGCTCACCACCAACTCCGCTTGTGGCGCGGAGGTTTGTGCCCCTGGCGTCTTGGCGAACTCCAGGCTCAGTCGGCTGCCGGTCCGGACGCGCAGCGCCTGCGCTGTAGCTTGCGACAGGCTGATCTGGGGCGTGGTGGTCAGCGGTGTGTGGTCGGCGGGCGCGCGACCGCTGACGTAGCGGAGATGGGTCCGCGCGGACGGCAGGTAACTGGCCGTCAGCTGGGTGCTGGTGATCGCCGGGCCCGGCGGGCGGGGTGACAGCAGGGACGCCGGGTCGTAGTCGTAGCTGCCGCCGCCGGTGAAGGACAGGTGCCGCGCGGCTCCGCCGCTGAGCGGGTGGGTGAGGGTGCGGCCGGCGGCGAGCAAAGTGGCCATGTCCACGGTGGGCGGTGAGGTGTTGAAGATCTCCGGCGTGGTGCTCAGGCTGATGAGCGGGGCCTGGGCCTGTGCGGCGTCGACGCGTTGCCGCAACGCCCGGTCCTCCTGGCGCCCCGCGAGGGCGGGGGCCCACGCGCACAACGCCGTCAGCACCAGGACAAGTACCGCCAGGCAGACCAACATCGGCAGGTCACCACGGGTCTCCTTGCGGATCAGACGGCGGGTTACCGCCGGGCCCGGCTTCACGGGTCGTGCCACCGCCGCGTCCGTGTCCATGGTTCGGGTCACCGTCTGCCCATTCCTGTCGTACTCGGTCCCATGGGTCGCGACAACGCCGCTTCCGTGTCTGCGAGTTGGGTCACCGTCCGCGCTCTCCGATCGGGCCCCCGGCTCAACGGTCCTCCCCCGCCCGCAACACCCGCACCAGATCCACCCGGGCCAACAACCGCGCCAGCCCCAGCACAACCACACTGATGGCCAGCGCAGTTGCCACCGCCGTCAACGCCACCGTGCCCCAGGGAATCACCTGCGGCAGCGGCGGATACGGGACCTCTCCGGTGTCGTCCACCGTGACCAGCGGCAGCACCGCCGACGCCAGCGCCATCCCCATCAACGCCCCCGGCACCACCGCGAACAACGCCAACCCCACCTGCTCGGCGCCCAGGAGCGCGGACAGGCTGGTGGCGCGGACGCCGATCGCGCGGAGGAGGGCGAACTCCTTGCGGCGTTGACGGGTGGACACCACCGCGTGGACGGTGAAGGCGATGACCGCGAAACCGGGGGCCAGGTACCGGACCAGTTCCAGCACCCGGCGCAGGCCGGCGCGGAAGGGGTCCGCTTGCAGGGACGCGGCGGTGCGTGCCGTGGTCGCGACGCTGCCCAGCGCGGGCTGCGCCTCGGCGGCAGCGGCCGTACGCTCGCCGTCGGTGCTGTTCAGCCACCAGAACGCGGGGTCCTGCTGATCGGCACCCGCCAGGGTGAGCGCGGTGGCGAGTTGGCGCTGGTCGGCGATCAAGTGGCCCTGTCCGCGGCCCAGTCCGGGCGGTGAGTCGACGCGGCCCACGATCTTGGCGGTGATCCGGCCGCCGCCCAGGTCGAGTGTCGTGGTGCTGCCCAGGTGCAGGCGGGCCGCGCGCAGCGTCGAGGCGTCGGCGCGTACCGGAAGCGGTGCCGGACCGCCCGCCGGGCCCGCCACGAGCCTTACCTGGCTGCCGGGTTGGGTGGCGTAGTCGCTGTCGGCCAGCCCGCCGAAGGCGTCCGAGGTCGCCTGGGAGGGGTGGATGCCGGTGCTGACCGTGGTCCGGAGCACGGCCGAGCCGCCCGGCACGATCGCGCACACCCCGGGCATACCGGGGTTGTAGGTGTCGGTCAACTTCCCTTTGCACGCACTCTCGGTGGAGTCGGCGGCGTGCTCCGTACCGTCGAACCAGGCCTGCCCACCGGGCAGTCGAGAGACCCAGGCGTCCCCGGTGTCCGCAGTGTCCGAACTGCCCACAGTGCCGCGCGCACCGACCCGCATCACGTCCAGGTCCAGCCGCGCAGGACGGACATTCGGCTGCGGCAGCACACTGACCGCGGTCACCGTCAGCGGATACGCCCGCGGATGGCCCCCGCTCAGCGCCACACCCAGCGGGACCACGACCGTACGTCTTGCCCCGTCGGCGGTGGGCAGTCGCGCCGACACGACGCTGACCAGGCCGGACGCGTCCTGCACGGTCAGTTCGAGGCTCGGCGCCACCCGGCTGCCGTCGCTGCGCAGCCGCTCGTCCAGCAGCAGCGCGCTCGGCCGGCCGGGGAGCCGGATGCCGGGGACGACCGGCGACAGTGTGCGGGGCGCGGGTCCGCCGACCGTGCCGACCAGGTCCTCGGTGGCGCCGCCGGGCAGGTTCACCGTCGACCGCGTCACCGGTGTCACGCCGGTCACCCCCGGCAGCGCGCGATAGGCGGAGGCCAGCACCGCGGAGGGGTAACCGTCGTCCGCCGACGAGTCGATCCGCACATCCGCGCCGACGGTGAACGCGGCCTGCGCGGAGGCCAGTCCGCCCAGACAGGCCAGCGCGGTGGTGGCGAAGGCGCTCACCGACACGGCCAGGCACATCAGCACCACCGGCCCCGCGTTGCGCGCGGCCCGCCGACTCAACTGCCAACCGGCCAGGGCGAGTACGAGCCCCCGGCTACGCCGCCCGAACGCGTCCAGCAGCAGCGACGTCAGCGGCAGCAGCCGTAGCAACAACAGTGCGGCGGCGCCCGCCACCAGCGTCGGCACGAGGACCAGCACCGGGTCCGCGGACGCGCTGCCGGTGCCCGCGTCGGCGATCAGCGAGTGGTGCCGCCGCAACTCCAGGTATCCCAGGGTCGCCACGGCCAGCAACGCCAGGTCGGCACCCAGCCGTTGGGCGGCGGCGGCCCGCGCACCGCGCGCCGGCCGCGACCGCGCCGACGGCAGCACGGGCAGCAGCACCGCCGCCGCGTGCACCAGCAGAGTCAGTCCTACGGCCGCCCACGCGTCGGCGCCCCGGGTGCCGGGGTGCAGCAGCCCGGCCAGGAAGGGGGCGGCCACGGCGGCCGGTACGCCGGTCAGTGCCCACTCGGCCGTCGCGCCGCGCAGCAGCCTCAACGTGCCCGCGCCCCGGGCCTGTTGGAGGGCGAGTTCGCCGCGGCGGCGTTCGGTCAGCTGGCGGGCGGCCAGTACCAGGGTGGCCAGGGCGAGGACCGCGAGCAGCGCGCTCGGCAGGTACAGCGAGGAGCGGGCCGCGACCGTCGGGACCGTCAAGTCGTCGATCGCGCCCGGCAGTCCGGAGGCCACGGTCAGGTCGTCCAACGACGGCTGCCGTCCGCCGAACACCGACACCCCGCTCTGGCTGCCGGAGAAGGCGCGCAGCCGGTCGCGCAGCCCGGCGAGGCTGTCCGCGTCGAGCCTGGAGAGGTCGGGCTGCACGCTCCAGTGGGCGGTCAAGTGGCCGTTGAGGACGGCGCTGCCGTTGAGCGCCGACGCCGAGACCACCAGCAGATCCTGGTCGGCGGTCTCGCCCTCGGTCAGGTCACCGGCCATCGCGGGCCAGAACCCGACGGCACCGGTCGCCCGGAAGACCCCGGTGACCCGCATTGTCATGGGGCGGTTGAAGGCGTCCCGCACCCGAAGGCTCGAACCGGGCCTGATACCAAGGCGTTTGGCCAGCGCGTCGGGCACCGCCGTGTCGACCGGCGCGGTGGACCCGGTGGCGACCGGCACATCGGGCAGCGAGGTGAAGGCACCGGCCGGGGCGTCGCCCGTACCGGCGGGCCACCGCCCGGCCACCAACTCCCCGAACCTGCCCCCGTCTTGAACCGCGACGGGGTGCAACCCACTACCCCCAGGACCACGCGGCGGCCCCGCGACCCCGTCGATCCCCGTCACCGAGACCGGCGAGGTACCGAGCAGCCCGACATACGTCCGCTGCGGCACCCCGGCGAACACCCGCTCCGCCGCGGCCCGCACATCCCGGTCGGCGACGGCCATCCCCCCGGCCCGGTAGGCCGCGTTGACGTTCACCTGCGCACCGAGATCCCCGGCCAGCCGCCGTACGGCCCCGGCCTGCACCGAACTCCCCGCCAGCGCCGCGAGCGCGGCCAACGCCGTCGCACACAACAACACGGTCACCGAGACAGCGGCCAGCACCAGCCCGTGCTGCGAGGCTCGCCGGGCAACTGCGGGTATCTGCCGCCTAGTTGGGCCTGGAGCATCCGGCCGACGCCGAGACGAGGACGTGAAGGCCGTGGCGACCACATGAACCCCCGCAGAATCGAACATGTGACGGTGACGGCGCGCCACAGTCCTACCAGCCGTGCCCCGACGCCGCAAGAAAAGCTGATCGTCACGGCTGCCCAGTGGGGGAGTGCGCGGGGAAAATGCCTGAGTACGCCAGGGACGTTCGCTGTACGTTGGGCGGGCGCCCCGAGTTCCGCGGTGGCGCGCTTTCCCAGCTCAGAGGCCCAGTAGACGTTACGAGGCAGGCCCACCGTGTTCCTGACGATCAGCACCACCGGCACCCCCGAACGCCCCGCCACCGACCTCGGTTTCCTGCTGCACAAGCATCCCGACAAGGCGCAGGCGTTCTCCACGTCCTACGGCAAGGCGTACGTCCTCTACCCCGAGGCGGATCCCGGGCGGTGCACGGCGGCGCTGTTGCTGGAGGTCGACGCGGTGGCGCTGGTCCGGCGCGGCAAGGGCAAGGGGCGCGGCGGCGCGCCCGACGCGGCGCTCGCGCAGTACGTCAACGACCGCCCGTACGCGGCCTCTTCACTGCTCGCCGTGGCCCTGAGCGCGGTCTTCTCCAGCGCCATGCGGGGCGTGTGCAACGCCCGCCCCGAGCGCGCCGAACAGCCGCTGCCGCTGCGCATCGAGGTGCCCGCGCTGCCCGCCAGGGGCGGTCCCGATCTCGTCCGGAGCCTCTTCGCGCCGCTCGGCTGGACCGTCACCGTCGAACCGGTCGCGCTGGACGCCGAGTTCCCCGAGTGGGGCGACTCGCGGTACGTGAGCCTCGTACTGGAAGCGGAGACGCTGACTCTCGCCGAGGCGCTGCGGCACCTGTACGTCCTGCTGCCCGTGCTCGACGACGCCAAGCACTACTGGGTGGCGTCCGACGAGGTCGACAAGCTGCTGCGCGCCGGTGAGGGCTGGCTGCCCGCGCACCCGGAGCAGAAGCTCATCACCAGCCGCTACCTGTCCCGCCGTTGGTCCCTCACCCGGGAGGCCATGGAGCGACTGGAACTGGTGCGGCTCGCCGAGGCCGACGACAGCGAGGTCGAGTCGATCGACAACGCCGTCGAGCCGGAGACCGAGGCCGAGGAGAAGCCGACGCCGCTCGCCGTGCGGCGCCGGGACGCGATCATCGGGGCGCTCAAGACGTCCGGTGCCGGCCGCGTGCTCGATCTCGGGTGCGGGCAGGGGCAGTTGGTGCAGGCGCTGCTCAAGGACACCCGGTTCACGGAGATCGTCGGCACCGACGTGTCGATGCGCGCGCTCACCATCGCGAGCCGCCGCCTCAAGGTGGACCGCATGGGGGAGCGGCAGGCCTCGCGCGTCCAGCTCTTCCAGAGCTCGCTCGCCTACACCGACAACCGCCTCAAGGGCTACGACGCCGCCGTGCTCAGCGAGGTCATCGAACACCTCGACCTGCCCCGGCTGCCGGCCCTGGAGTACGCGGTGTTCGGCGCCGCCCGCCCGCGGACGGTCGTCGTCACCACCCCGAACGTCGAGTACAACGTCCGCTGGGAGACCCTCCCCGCCGGACACGTCCGGCACGGCGACCACCGCTTCGAGTGGACGCGCGCCGAGTTCGGGGAGTGGGCCGGGAAGGTCGCCCAACGGCACGGCTACGACGTCGAGTTCGTACCGGTCGGACCCGACGACCCCGAGGTGGGACCACCCACCCAGATGGCCGTGTTCAGCGTAAGCACCGTGAAGGAGGAGAAGGCCGCATGACGAACGAGACCCCCGCGAAGGTACGTACCCTGCCCGTCACCGACCTCTCCCTCGTGGTGCTGATCGGCGCCTCCGGCTCGGGTAAGTCCACCTTCGCGCACCGGCACTTCAAGCCGACCGAGATCATCTCCTCCGACTTCTGCCGGGGCCTGGTCGCGGACGACGAGAACGACCAGAGCGCCAGCCGGGACGCCTTCGACGTCCTGCACTACATCGCCGGCAAGCGCCTCGCCGCCGGCCGTCGCACGGTCGTCGACGCGACCAGCGTGCAGCAGGACAGCCGACGCCAACTGATCGACCTGGCAAAGCAGTTCGACGTGCTGCCCATCGCCATCGTGCTCGACGTACCGGAGGAGGTGTGCGCCCAGCGCAACGCCTCCCGCGTCGACCGCGCCGACATGCCCCGCCGTGTCATCACCCGCCACACCCGCGAACTCCGGCGCTCCCTCAGGGGTTTGGAGCGTGAGGGCTTCCGCAAGGTGCACGTCCTGCGGGGCGTCGAGGAGATCGACCACGCCACGATCGTCACCGAGAAGCGCTACAACGACCTGACCCACCTCACCGGCCCCTTCGACATCATCGGCGACATCCACGGCTGCGCCGCCGAACTGGAGACCCTGCTCGGCAAGTTGGGCTACGACGACGGCGTCCACCCGGCGGGCCGTACGGCCGTCTTCGTCGGCGACCTCGTCGACCGCGGCCCCGACTCGCCCGGCGTGCTGCGCCGCGTGATGTCCATGGTCGGCTCGGGCGACGCACTGTGCGTACCGGGCAACCACGAGAACAAGTACGGCCGTTACCTCAAGGGCCGCAAGGTCCAGCACACCCACGGCCTGGCCGAGACGATCGAGCAGATGGAGGGGGAGAGCGAGGAATTCCACGCCCAGGTACGGCAGTTCATCGACGGACTCGTCAGCCACTACGTCCTCGACGGCGGCAGGCTCGTGGTCTGCCACGCCGGCCTGCCCGAGAAGTACCACGGCCGCACGTCGGGCCGGGTCCGCTCGCACGCGCTCTACGGCGACACCACCGGCGAGACCGACGAGTTCGGCCTGCCGGTGCGCTACCCGTGGGCCGAGGACTACCGGGGGCGGGCGGCCGTCGTCTACGGCCACACCCCGGTCCCCGAGGCCACCTGGCTCAACAACACCATCTGCCTCGACACGGGTGCCGTCTTCGGCGGCAAGCTCACCGCCCTGCGGTGGCCGGAGCGGGAGTTGGTCGACGTACCGGCCGAGCAGGTCTGGTACGAGCCGACCCGCCCGCTGCGCACGGAGGCACCCGGCGGCCACGACGGCCGCCCGCTCGACCTGGCGGACGTGCACGGCCGCCGGGTGGTGGAGACCCGGCACGCCGGCCGGGTGTCGGTCCGCGAGGAGAACGCGGCGGCGGCTCTGGAGGTCATGAGCCGCTTCGCGGTCGACCCGCGCCTGCTGCCGTACCTCCCGCCGACGATGGCCCCGACGGCGACCTCGCACGTCGACGGCTATCTGGAGCACCCGGCGGAGGCGTTCGCGCAGTACGCCGACGACGGGGTCGCGCGGGTCGTGTGCGAGGAGAAGCACATGGGTTCGCGGGCGGTGGCACTGGTGTGCCGGGACGCGGAGGCGGCGGCCAAGCGGTTCGGCGTGGACGGGCCGACCGGTTCGCTCTACACGCGCACCGGCCGTCCGTTCTTCGACGACCAGGCGGTCACCGAGGAGATCCTCGGCCGGCTGCGGACGGCGCTCGACGAGTCGGGCCTGTGGGCGGAGCTGGACACTGACTGGGTGCTGTTGGACGCGGAGTTGATGCCGTGGTCGCTGAAGGCGTCCGGGCTGCTGCGCGGTCAGTACGCGGCGGTCGGCGCCGCGGCCGGTGCGGTGTTCCCGGGGGTGCTGGGCGCGCTGGAAGGTGCCGCGGGGCGGGGTGTCGACGTGGACGCGCTGCTGTCCCGGCAGCGTGAACGCGCCGCCGACGCCTCGGCGTTCACCGACGCGTACCGGCGCTACTGCTGGACCACGTCCGGCCTCGACGGTGTCCGGCTCGCCCCGTTCCAGTTCCTCGCGGTCCAGGGACGCAGCCTCGCCGGACTCCCGCACGACGACCAACTCGCCCTGCTGGACCGGCTGGTGGAGCACGACAGCACGGGCCTGCTGCAGACCACCCGTCGGCTGTACGTCGACACCGGTGACCCGGAGTCGGTACAGGCCGGTGTCGACTGGTGGCTGGAGATGACCGGGCGGGGTGGCGAGGGCATGGTCGTCAAGCCGGTCGGGGCGGTCGTACGCAGCGAGGCGGGCCGACTCGTCCAGCCCGGTATCAAGTGCCGGGGGCGGGAGTACCTGCGGATCATCTACGGTCCGGAGTACACGCGTCCCGACAACCTCGCCCGGCTGCGGGGGCGGTTCCTCAACCACAAGCGGTCCCTGGCGATCCGGGAGTACGCGCTAGGTCTTGAGGCGCTGGACCGGCTGGCCGAGGGGGAGCCGTTGTGGCGGGTGCACGAGGCGGTGTTCGGGGTGCTGGCGTTGGAGTCGGAGCCGGTGGATCCGCGGTTGTGACGGTGCGGGTGGATGGGCTAACGGGTGGGTGGGTGGGGGTGGTCGTCCTGGGACCCCGCCCCCAGCCCCCCCGTTTCCCACCCACTCACCCACCCATTAGCCCACCAACCGCAACCGCTCCCCGCAAACCCCCACCCGCACCCCCTGCCCCCAAGTCAACTCCACCGCATCCCCCTCCATCCCGTCCCCGAACACAACCAACCCCTCCGACTCGACGGTGAGTTGAAGCCCCGCCGATCCGCTCAGCTCACCCGAGACCAGCGACGTCCCGGTGACAGGCGAAGGCCACGCCTCCCGTACGAACCACACCAACCTGTCCTCCGAGGGGTGTGGCAGGGACAGGGAACTGCCCCGTTCCTGCCACACCGACCGGAGCCACCCCGTGGCCCCGGTGCCCGTTCCCACGAGCACCCCGGAGGACGCCTGGGCCTCGACGACACCCCCGTCGCCCTCCAGACCCAGGCGGTATCGGGCCGTCTGATGACCGACGGCTCCCAGATAGATCTCGTTGAGCGCGACCAGTCGCTGTGTGTCGTCGGCGACGGCCTCGACCATGGTCAGTTCGTCCACACCGGTGCCCGCCGCGTGCGCGGAGGGCAGCAACGTGGCCGCGTCCGACGGGCGGTGCCGTACCAGGACCCCCGGGTTGCGGCCGGGGTCGGTGTCGAAGCCCAACACCGGTTGCCCGGAGAGGTACTTGGCGACGTTCGCGACCAGCCCGTCCTGCCCGACGACCAGTACCACGTCCTCCGGCGCGAACAGGAACCGGTCCAAGTCGGCCCGCTCGACCTGGGTCTGACGCCAGGTCAGGGGGATCGCCGAGGACACCTCGGCCAGCGCCCGCCGGGTCCGGCGGTGCCGTTCGGCGACCTCCTCGATGTCCCGCCCCCGCGACCGGAGGAAGTACGCGGCCTGCCCGTGCGTCCCGTGCCGGGCGACCAACTCCTCGTACTCCGTGGTCCGGTGGACGAGGACGGCCCGCGGCGCGAGACTCACGCGCCGACCTCGCCGCCACCGGCACCGGCACCGGCATCGCCACCGGCACCGAGCCTGCTGAGCAGCCCCGTCAGCACGTCCGGCGAGATCGTCACGCTGTCGATGTTCGGCAGGTTCTCCGCGAGCCGCGTCCCGGTGAGCGCGTGCAGGGTCGCGACGTCGACGTCCGCGTGCACCCGCAGCCACGCCGCCTGGGCGTGGGCCCGCGCGTCACCGACCTCGCGCGCACCCTCGGCCTCGGCACGAGCGAGCCGTACGGAACGTGCCGCCTCGGCGTCGGCGAGCCGTACCGTACGGGTCGCCTCCGCCTCGGCCCGTACGCCGTCCGCGGCCGCGTGCTCCTCGGCCTCGCGGCGGGTGTTCGTGCCGCGCTGGTCGACCAACTGCTCCTCGCGGCGGGCGAGTTCGATCTGGCTGTCGAGTTCGTTCTCGGCGATCGCGCGCTCGCGCTCGACGGCGACGGCCCGGCGTTCGTAGGTGGCCTTGTCCGCCTCCTGCTGGATCTGTTCGCGGGCCGGGGTGCGCAGTGCCCGTTCCACCTCGGGCTCGGGGCGGATGGCCATCACGCGGACGGCGACCACCTCGATGCCGGTGGCCGGGAGGCGCGGTTCGGCGCCGAGGCCGGCCGCGATCCGCTCCCGTACCGCCGTCACGCCGTCGACCAGCGCGGATGCGAGAGGTGTCCGGGCGAGCACGGCCAGCGCGTGCTGCTGGGCCGTCTCCGTGAGCAGGGTGCCGAGTTGTTCGAGCGGCGATCCCCGCCACACGCCTGTGTCCGGGTCGACCGAGAAGTCGAGGCGGGCGGAGGCCAGGGCCGGGTCGCTGATGCGGTAGGTGACGGTCGCCTGGACCGCCACGTCCTGGAAGTCGGACGTACGGGCGTGGAAGGTCATGGCCAACTCCCGGTCGTCGACCGGCACTTCGGAGAGCGCGGCGGTCAACGCACGGAACCAGAAGCTGAGTCCGGGCCCGTCGTGCAGCAGCTTGCCCGAGCGGTGGTGCCGGATGTGCGCCGTAGGAGCCCCGCGCAGGTGGCGCCAGCCCAGGCGCCGGGTGATGTCGGCCATCAGAGTCCCTCAGATCCCGTCAATTCCCGTGGGATCCGGTCAGATCCCGCATCGATCTCGTCAGTAAGACGATAATCGTGCGGCCCACTTGTCGTCAAGGGGACGAAAACAAGTGGCGGTACGGGAAGCGGTGGCGGTATGTGAAGTAAGGGGGTGAACCCGGCCCCGGATGGTCAGGATGGAGACATGGCACTCCATGTCGACTCCGAGACCGGGCGGCTCCGCCGCGTCATCCTGCACCGGCCGGATCTGGAGCTCAAAAGGCTCACCCCCAGCAACAAGGACGCCCTCCTCTTCGACGACGTGCTCTGGGTGCGCCGGGCGCGCGCCGAGCACGACGGCTTCGCGGACGTGCTGCGCGACCGGGGCGTCGCCGTCCACCTCTTCGGCGACCTGCTCGCCGAGTCCCTGGCGATCCCGGCGGCCCGCGCGCTCGTCCTGGACCGCGTCTTCGACGAGAAGGAGTACGGCCCCCTCGCCACCGACCACCTCCGCGCCGCCTTCGAGGCCCTGCCCGCACCCGAACTGGCCGAGGCGCTCGTCGGCGGCATGACCAAGCGGGAGTTCCTGGAAGCCCACGCGGAGCCGACCTCCGTCCGCTTCCACGTCATGGACCTCGACGACTTCCTCCTCGCCCCCCTCCCCAACCACCTCTTCACCCGCGACACCTCCGCCTGGATCTACGACGGCGTCTCCGTCAACGCCATGCGCTGGCCGGCCCGGCAGCGCGAGACCGTCCACTTCGAGGCGATCTACCGGCACCACCCGCTGTTCCGCAGCGAGAAGTTCCACGTCTGGTCCGAGGGGCAGGCCGACTACCCGTCCACCATCGAGGGCGGCGACGTACTCGTCATCGGAAACGGCGCGGTGCTCATCGGCATGAGCGAGCGCACCACCCCGCAGGCCGTCGAGATGCTCGCGCACAAGCTGTTCGCCGAGGGCTCCGCGCAGACGATCGTGGCGCTCGACATCCCCAAGCAGCGCGCCTTCATGCACCTCGACACGGTGATGACGATGGTCGACGGCGACACCTTCACCCAGTACGCGGGGCTCGGCATGCTCCGGTCGTACACGATCGAACCGGGCGTCGGCGACAAGGAGTTGAAGGTCACCGACCATCCGCCGGAGCACATGCACCGCGCGATCGCCGCCGCCCTCGGTCTGGACGGGATCCGCGTCCTGACCGCCACGCAGGACGTGCACGCCGCCGCGCGCGAGCAGTGGGACGACGGCTGCAACGTCCTCGCCGTGGAGCCCGGCGTCGTCGTCGCCTACGAGCGGAACGCCACCACCAACACGTATCTGCGCAAGCAGGGCATCGAGGTGATCGAGATCCCCGGCAGCGAACTGGGCCGGGGCCGGGGCGGCCCGCGCTGCATGAGCTGCCCGGTCGAGCGGGAGGCCGTGTAGGCGTCCAGGGATCGGACTACCGTATAGAAATGCTAGGAGTCGTATAGAATTCCAAAAGACCTTGTACCCGTACCTGTATCCGTACCTGTACCCGCACCGATGGAGCGCCCCCATGGCGACAGTCCCGACCGCCCTCGCCGGCCGCCACTTCCTCAAGGAGCTGGACTTCTCCGAGGAGGAGTTCCGCGGTCTGATCGAGCTGGCCGCCGAGCTGAAGGCCGCCAAGAAGGCCGGGGACGAGACGCGGTACCTGTCGGGCAGGAACATCGCGCTCATCTTCGAGAAGACCTCGACGCGCACGCGCTGCGCGTTCGAGGTCGCCGCGGCCGACCAGGGGGCCTCGACGACCTACCTCGACCCGTCGGGCTCGCAGATCGGGCACAAGGAGTCGGTGAAGGACACCGCGCGCGTGCTCGGCCGTATGTTCGACGGCATCGAGTACCGCGGGGACAGCCAGGCGGCCGTGGAAGAGCTGGGTGCGTACGCGGGCGTGCCCGTGTACAACGGTCTCACCGACGACTGGCACCCCACCCAGATGCTCGCCGACGTGCTCACGATGACCGAGCACAGCGCCAAGCCGCTGAAGCGGATCGCCTTCGCCTACCTCGGCGACGCCCGCTTCAACATGGGCAACTCCTACCTGGTCACCGGCGCGCTGCTCGGCATGGACGTACGGATCGTCGCCCCGAAGTCGTACTGGCCCGCCGAGGAGATCGTCACCGCCGCCCGCGCGCTCGCCGAGCGGAGCGGGGCGCGCATCACGCTCACCGAGGGGATCGAGGAGGGGGTGACGGGTGCCGACTTCGTCGTCACCGACGTGTGGGTCTCCATGGGCGAGCCCAAACAGGTCTGGGACGAGCGGATCACGGCTCTCGCGCCGTATGCCGTGACCATGGACGTCCTGCGGGCCACCGGCAACCCGGACGTCAGGTTCCTGCACTGCCTGCCGGCCTTCCACGACCTCGGCACCAAGGTCGGCCGCGAGATATACGAGACCCACGGTCTCGACTCGCTGGAGGTCACGGACGAGGTCTTCGAATCCGCCCACTCGGTCGTCTTCGACCAGGCGGAGAACCGACTGCACACGATCAAGGCTGTGCTCGTGGCAACACTGGCCTGACCGGCGCGTACGCCGCCCGGCGGACTATCCCGCCGGACGCCACTGCTCCGGTACGACGGGCAGCCTGAACCACACCGCCTTGCCGGACTCGGTCGGGCGGTGGCCGCACGACGAGCTGAGGGCGCGGATCAGCAGCAGGCCGCGTCCGTGCTCCTGCCAGGGGTCGGGCTCCTCGGTGGCGGGCTTCGTCAGGCTTCCGGGCGGCTCGGGGTCGGGGTCGTGCACCTCGACCTGGCAGCCGGTGGGCAGCAGCTCGACCACGAGCTCTATGGGGGCGTCACCGGCGGTGTGCTCCACCGCGTTCGCGACCAGCTCCGCCGTCAGCAGCTCCGCGGTGTCGCTGTCGGCCGTGTACTTCACCTCGGACAGAGCCGTACGGACCAGTGCGCGCGCCACCGGCACGGCCGCGGCGGTGTGCGGCAGTGCGATGCGCCAGGAGGCGGAGGCAGAAGGGCGTTCTTGCAAGGCGGGTCCGTTCATGGAGCAGGCTGTCCTGCTTTCAACTATATGAATGGTACGGCGCCCTTTGTCAGGGTCTCTCGACGGGCACCGCCCGGGACTTTTGGCCCCGTGTCGAGCGGCATACCCCGTTCAACGGCCACTTCCGCACAGCTGCTCCCCTTGTTACCGCGCTATTGACGACTCGTGACGGATGCGACGGCAACAGGTCATTTCGACAGGCTATTCAGGCCGGGCACGAGAACGCCCTCGGACCCCGTGCGAAACGGGGTCCGAGGGCATTCCGCGGGCGAGGATCAGGCCAGATCGGCCATCCCCGCGGTGAGCGTCGCGCCGTCCGCCGGGTCGATCACCAGGAACGCGCCCGTACGGCGCGAGACCGCGTAGTCGTCCAGCGCGAGCGGCTCGGCGGTGCGCAGGGTGATCCGGCCCAGGTCGTTCGCCAGTAGTGCGGTGGCGCCGCCGAGGTCCTTGACGATCGCCTTCACCGTCCGCGTCGTGTGCCGCACCAGCACCCGGTCGCCGACCCGCAGCGGCCGGTCGGCCAGATGGCACACGGCGGCCCGCACATCCTGGGTGAGCGCGGGCGCGTCGGCCCCGGCGGTGATCATGTCCCCGCGCGCCACGTCCCGTTGATCGGCGAGCCGCAGGCTGACCGACTGCGGCGCGTACGCCACCTCGGCCCCGGTACCGAGCACGGAGATCCCGGCGATCTCGGAACCCTGACCGGAGGGATGCACCGTCACCCGGTCACCGACCCGCAGCGAACCGGACACCAACTGGCCCGCGTACCAACGCACTTCACCGTCCCGGATCACGTACTGCACCGGGAAACGGGCCGGCGCGTCCGACGGGTCCGCACCGACCGGCACATCCTCCAGGAACTCCAGCAGCGCCGGACCCGCGTACCAGTCCATGTGCGCCGAACGGTCCACCACGTTGTCGCCGACGAGCGCCGACACCGGGATCGGCGTGAAGGACGGCAGCCCCAACTCGGCGGCGTGGCCCGTGAATTCCTCGACGATCCGCTCGAACACCGGCTGCCCGTACCCGACCAGGTCCATCTTGTTCACGGCCAGGACGACATGGGGCACCCGCAGCAGCGCCGTTACGGCGGCGTGCCGCAGGGTCTGTTCCACGACACCGTTGCGCGCGTCGACCAGGATGATCGCCAGCTCGGCGGTGGAGGCGCCGGTGACCATGTTGCGGGTGTACTGCACATGGCCGGGGGTGTCGGCGAGGATGAACCGCCGCCGGGGCGTGGCGAAGTAGCGGTACGCCACGTCGATCGTGATCCCCTGCTCGCGCTCGGCGCGCAGCCCGTCCGTGAGGAGGGCGAGGTCGGGACCGTCCTGGCCGCGATCGGCCGACACCCGCTCCACGGCGGCCAGTTGGTCGGTCAGCACCGACTTGGAGTCGTGCAACAGCCGCCCTACGAGGGTCGACTTGCCGTCGTCGACCGAACCGGCCGTCGCGAACCGCAGCGTGTCGATGGTGGTCGTGCTCATGCTTAGAAGTACCCCTCGCGCTTGCGGTCTTCCATCGCGGCCTCGGACATCTTGTCGTCGGCACGCGTCGCGCCCCGCTCGGTGACCCGGGACGCGGCGATCTCGGCGATGACCTGCTCCAGCGTGGCGGCGTCGGAGTCGACGGCACCGGTGCACGACATGTCACCGACGGTCCGGTACCGCACCTGCCGCTTCTCGACGGTCTCGCCCGCCTTCGGCCCGCCCCACTCACCGGCGGTCAGCCACATGCCGCCGCGGTCGAAGACCTCGCGGTAGTGGGCGAAGTAGATCTGCGGGAGGTCGATGCCCTCGCGGGCGATGTACTGCCAGACGTCCAGCTCGGTCCAGTTGGACAGGGGGAAGACGCGGACGTGCTCGCCGGGCGCGTGCCGCCCGTTGTACAGATTCCACAGCTCGGGGCGCTGGCGGCGCGGGTCCCACTGCGAGAACTCGTCCCGGAGCGAGAACACCCGCTCCTTCGCCCGTGCCTTCTCCTCGTCCCTGCGGCCGCCACCGAAGACCGCGTCAAAGCGCTCGGACTGGATCCTCTCGGTCAACGGCACGGTCTGGAGCGGGTTCCGCGTCCCGTCGGGGCGTTCGCGCAGCACACCGCGGTCGATGTAGTCCTGTACGGAGGCCACATGCAGACGCAGCCCGTGCTTCTCGACCGTGCGGTCGCGGTATTCAAGGACCTCGGGGAAGTTGTGTCCGGTGTCCACATGCAGCAGCGTGAACGGCACCGGCGCGGGCGCGAACGCCTTCAGCGCGAGGTGCAGCATGACGATGGAGTCCTTGCCGCCGGAGAAGAGGATCACCGGCCGCTCGAACTCACCCGCCACCTCGCGGAAGATGTGCACCGCCTCCGACTCAAGGGCGTCCAGGTGCGAGAGCGTGAAGGCTTCCGTGGTCGTCACCGCGCTCACACCAGCCCCCGCTCGGACAGCACCGCGTACACCGCGTCCGCCGACTCCCGCGGGCTCTGTACCTGCGTCGGCAGGGTGAGCGCCGGGTCCGTGGGCGGCTCGTACGGGTCGTCGACACCGGTCAGGCCGGTGAGGTGGCCCGCGGCCTGGCGGGCGTAGAGGCCCTTCACGTCGCGCTCGCTGCACACCTCGACGGGGGTCGCGACATGGACCTCGATGTACGGCGTCCCGCTCGCCTCGTGGCGCTTGCGGACGGCCTCGCGGCTGTCGGCGTACGGGGCGATGACCGGGACGACGGAGAGCACGCCGTTGCGCGCGAGCACCTCGGAGACGAGGCCGATGCGCTGGACGTTGGTGTCGCGGTCCTCGCGGGAGAAGCCGAGGCCGGCCGAGAGGAAGCGGCGTACCTCGTCGCCGTCGAGGACCTCCACGCGACGTCCCTCGGCTCTCAGCCGCTCCCCGAGATGCTGGGCGATCGTCGTCTTACCCGCGCTCGGCAGTCCGGTGAGCCAGACGGTGGCTCCCTGAGCCCTTGCCGTGGTGGTCATGCGCAACAGTCCTCTTCCTTACCCGACGAGCGACGTCGTCGAAGGCTAGGTAAGAACTCTGAGAGGACCTGCTAAGGAAGCTGAGGTTTGGCTGAGGGCCGCCGTCACACGCCCGCGAACGCGGCCCCCGCGTCCCGCAGCCGCTCGTGCAGCGCGCGGAACACCTCGGCCGAGCGGGCGCCCGGCCAGTCCCGGGGGAGCAGGCTCGCGGGGAGTCCGGGGTCGGCGTAGGGGAGGTGGCGCCAGGAGTCCAGGGCGAGGAGGTAGTCGCGGTACGCGTCCTCGGGCGGGGTGTCCGCGCGCTGCTCCCAGGCGTGCAGCACGCGCGCGTGGCGGTCGAGGAACGCCTGGTGCTGTGCGGCGATCGCGGGCAGGTCCCACCAGCGGGCCACGGCCTCGGCGGTCGCCGCGAAGCCGAGATGCTCACCGCGGAAGAAGTCGACGTACGGGTCGAGGCGCAGCCGCTGGAGGATGTGCCGGGTCTCCTCGTACAGGCGGGCGGGGGCGATCCACACGCCCGGGGCGGCGGTGCCGAAGCCGAGGCCGGACAGGCGGGAGCGCAGGACGTGCCGCTTCTGGCGCTCCGACTCGGGTACGGAGAACACCGCGAGCACCCAGCCCTCGTCCTCCGGGGGTGTGGCCGCGTAGACGCGCCGGTCGCCGTCGTCGAGCAACTGCCGTGCCTCGGGCGAGAGTTGGTACCCGGCGGCGCCTTCCGCCGTACGGGCCGGCAGGAGCAGCCCGCGCCGTTTAAGGCGGGACACCGACGAGCGCACGGAGGGCGCGTCGACGCCGGCCGCGGCCAGGAGCCGGATCAGTTCCGCGACCGGAACCGGGCCGGGCACGAAGCGGCCGTACGCGCCGTAGAGCGTGACGATGAGAGACCGTGGAGCAGGCTGGTCGGACACGTTGATCATCTTAGGCCGACGGTATCGCTGCTGGTCACCTCGGGTGCGCCCCTGAACTTCAAGGCGTCGGACGATCACCGTGGGTAGCGGGTTCGGGCAGACGATCACGAGCGAACGGTCAGGCGGCGACGGCGAGTCGGTCCGCCGGGACCCGGTGCGGGGCGACGATCCGGCCGTCGGGAAGAACGGCGCCCAGGTCGTCGAAGACGATCGCGCCGTCGCACAGCAGTGTCCAGCCCTGCTCGGGGTGGGCGGACACGATGTGCGGGGTGGTGGTCTCGGTGTCGGTCACGGGGCACGAGGACTGGTGGGAACACATGGCGTACCTCCACGTCGGATGCGATCCGTTCCGGCGGCTCCGTCACCGCCCGCATCGCATATACAGACCATCCTCCCGCTGCGAACTCATCGGAACCGCCCGCTGTGAAGCGTGACAACACGCGGACAACACTCGGACGGTTCCACGACGCTCGGTGCGGACCCGCCACCTAATGAGTGACGATCGCGACGCTCGGTACGGACTCGCCACCGAAGGAGTGAGGATCACGGGAGTTGAGGCCGTCGCCCGGTACCAGTGGAGGCCCCAACTCCAGGAGGTACTCCCATGTCCCTGCGTTCCGTCCTCGGTACGGCGGCCGGTGCCGCGCTGCTCCTGCTGGCCGCCGCCCCCGCCGCGACCGCGTCCGCCGCCCCGTACGAGACGGTGACGGTCGACCCCACGGGCACGATCGCCCCGGACGGCACCGTCACCCTCTCCGGCACCTACCGCTGTCTCGGCAACTCGGGTGCCGTCTTCGTCAGTTCCTCCGTCATGCAGGGCGACCCCTCGGTCCATCACGGCATCGGCGGCACCCGCGCGGTCTGCGACGGCACGGAGCACAGCTGGGAGAACTCGGGCAAGCCGTCCCACCCGGTCACCCCCGGCGCCGCCCGGGTCGAGGCCACCGTGATGGAACTCTCCGCCGGCTCCGGCCTGCCCCTGCCCCGCTTCCACGCGGCGCAGCAGCAGGACGTCACCCTCACCCAGAGCTGAGCCCGCGGTCGGCGGCAGCGGTGCCGGACGCCTTCAGGACGGGGGCGGCGTCCGGCACCGGCCGCCGGTCGGACGTGTACCTATAGTGCCGGGGTGAATGATCCGAGGCGCTTCGACGAGACGGCCGAACTGGCGGGACTGGGTGGCCGCTTGAAGGTCTACCGATGCCATCGCCCGTGGCGACACGAGGAGTTGGCGCTCCTGCCGACGCTCGCCGTCGACGGCGCGGTGTACGGGGTGACGAAGTCCTGGTGGCTGACCGCGCCGATCGCGGTGCTGGTCCTGGTGGCGTCCTTCAAGGCCCTCCGGCGCATCCCGCCCCGCGAGGGACTGCGCCAAGTCGTCCTCTACGACGGCGGGTTGCTGCTCGCCTACGCCGACGGCCCGCCCGTGCCGGTGCCGTGGGACGCGATCGAGTCGACCGAGGTGGACCACGGGGCCGTCGAGAGCAAGGGCATCGTCAAGGTCGAGACGCGTCGGCGGTTCGCGACGGTCACCGTGCATCTGAGGAAGAAGCGGCAGCCCCTCGTACTGATGCACGTCGTAGGGCAGTACACCCTCGCCAAGGCCGTCGAAGAGGCGCTGCGCCCAGGGCTGTTGGACCGCATGCGCGGCACGCTGGACGCCGAGGGGCGCGTCGAGCTGGGGCGCCTCGCGGTGACCGGGACCGGGCTGGTGCTGCCGGGGCCGGACCGGGGCGGCGCGGAAATTGCCCTGGAATGGGCCGAGTTGGACGAGACCCGGGCCGACGGGCTCACGAAGGTCTGGATACGTCCGCGGCACGCGAAGGAGTGGCGGGTCGAGGTCCGCAACGCGACCGTCGTGCGTGACTTCATCGAGGAGACCCGGTCGCTGTCCGCCTGACCGGCCCCGCGCCCGCACCCTCAAGGGGTGCGGGCCGAAGGGGAGTTGAGATCGGCTCCGTCAGTGCTGGGTGTTGCTCGCCCAGATCGCGGTCGAGCCGCCGGAGTAGATCACCATGTTGCCGTCGCCCTGGAGGCGGAGGATCGAGCCGTCGTGGCTGCCGGTGTTGCTGGCCCAGACGGGCTGGTTGCCGGAGGTGTAGACGACGAGGTTGCCGTCCGCCTGGAACACCGCGTGGTAGTTCGAGCCGAAGGTCATGGTGGCCCAACGGGCCTTGTTGTTCTCGTCGTAGAGGACGAAGTTGCCGTCGGTCTGCATGCGCAGCCGGGCCTTCTTCGCGTTGATGGACTGGCCCGCCTTCAGCACCCGGGTGGCCGTGACGAGGACGTCCGACGGGTACGAGGACTTGGACGTCGTGGTGGTGGTGCTCGATTTCGTCCCGGACTTGGTCGTCGTGGACTTCTTCGTCGCCTTCGCCGTCGGCTTCTTCGTCTTCTTGATCGTCGTCGGCTCGCTCACCGGCCGCGCGACGGTCGTCTTCCCCGGCGAGGCCTTGTGCGGTGTGGCGATCTTCGGTGTGGCGTGCCCGGTGGGGGCGGTCGGGGTGCCCGAGGCGTACGCCCCGGCGCCCTGCGTCGCCGCGCTGTCGCCGAGGATCGTGCCCGCCTGGTCGGCGACCACCCGGTCGTGGCTCTCCGGCGTCCGGTCCCGGCTCATCAGCAGCCCCGGTACGGCGATCAGCAGCGCGCCGAGCACGGCCGCACCGGCCAGCAGCGGGCGGCCCGGGCGGCCGACGGACGCGGCCGCCGTGCTTCCGGGGGTCGGTCCGTCGCCCTCGGGGATGCTCACGGCCAGCGCCCCGGCGGGCGCCTCGGCCTCGGCTTCCTGCCGCGCCGCGCGGGCGGCGGCAGCGGATTCCGGGCCGGCCGGTCCCGCGGGTTCGTCCGGCGTACGGCCGCTGCCTGCGAGCGCTTCGGCCTCCGCCGCCGAGATCGCGGGACGGGCCGGCTCCGCCGCGACGGACTCCGCGGAGACGACCCCGGGGGACCCGAGTGAACCGGCCGCCGCTGAAAGGGACTTGGGCGCCCCGCCCGCGGTACTCGCGGCCGATGTCCCGCTCGCCGTGGTGGAGGCTTCCTCAGCGGACGCCGCCGCTGATATCGATGTCGGTGCCGTCGGGTCCGCCGCCGTCGCTTCCCCGGCCGAGGCGCCCGTCACAGAATTCGCTGCCGCGTTCTCTGCCGCCGTTTTCCGCGCGGCCGGTCCGGTTCGCTCTGTCATCCGCCCTGTCCGCTCTCATTCGCCCAGCAGTTCGTCGTACGTCTGTGTGCGCAATCCTATTCAAGTCCTTTCACGCGCATGCACCAACGCCGGTTCCTTTCACCGGAGTTAACAATCGTCACGCACAAGCCCCGGTGCTGGTACGGCCGTTGCGCAACAGCCCATAATTCGCCGTACGGCACTGTTGTGCCGCACCGCGCGCGCCCGCCGCGAACGTTCCGCTTTCCGGACCGGAGTGGGAACGCGCGTGCGGGGACGGCATGATGGGGTTACCGCAACCGACAGGTGCCGACACGAGGAGGTCAGCTGAGTGCGCCAGGTACTGACGGTCTGTCCGGAGGGCACCGGGGACGCCCGGACGATCGGAGAGGCCCTGGCCAGGGCGCGCGGAGGCGCGGTGCTGAGTGTGCGCCCGGGGACGTACGAGGAGAACCTCGTCGTCACCACCCGGGTCACCATCGTCGCCGAACAGGCGCGCGGCACCGTCCGGTTGGCCCCGCGCAAGGGCACCGTGATCTCGCTGCGCGTCGACGCGGTGATGCTGACCGACCTGGTGGTCCAGGGCCACGACGAGGAACATCCGGCCGTGGACGCCTCGCACGGACAGGTCGCGATGCAGGGCTGCGATCTGTCCGGCGCCTCGTGGACGACCGTACTGGCGCGCAACTCCGGCTCGTTGGCGATGCGCGAGTGCCGGGTGTCGAACCGCACCGGCGCCGGTGTCGTGGTCACCTCGCCGACGGAGAGTTCGCTGGAGTCCTGCACCCTCGAACACTTCGGCACCAGCGGGGTGGTGATCGGCGAGCGCGGCCGGGCCACCCTGCGCGGCTGCACCGTGCGGGACGCGCGCGGCAACGGCGTGCTCGCCAACGGGGATGCGCAGGGCTCCGTGGAGGACTGCGACCTCGCCTCGACCGACAAGCCCTCGCTGGCACTTGAGGAGCGCAGCGCGATACGCGTGCTGCGGACCGTGGTCCGCGACACCTCGATCGGTGTGCACATCACCAGCACCGCCCGCTGCGAGCTGGAGGAGGTGCGGGTCACCGGCTCCAGCGGGCCCGGCATCATCGTCTCGCACGGCTCCGACCCGGTGCTGCGCCGCTGCCGCACCGCCCGCACCACGGGCAACGGCCTGCTGGTGACGGACCGTTCGCGCGGCACGTACGAGGACTGCTGGCTGACCGGCGCCCAGATGGCGGCGCTGCGGGTGGCCGGGGCCTCCTCGCCCACGCTGACCTCGCTGACCGTCCGGGACGGCGAGTCGGACGGCGTGCTGCTCGAAGAGGACGCGGCGGCCGAGCTGGAGCGCGTGGAGATCATCGACGTCAAGGGCGCGGGTGTGGTGATCCGCGGCAACGCCAACCCGCTGGTCCGGCGCGCCCGGATCACGGGGGCCGGTGGCTCCGGTGTGTCCGTGCGCGACGGCGGGCGCGGCCGGGTCGAGGACTGCACGGTGGAGACACCGGGCGGCGCGGGCGCGGAGGTCACGGCGGGCGGCAACGTCTATCTCGCCGGATTCCGGGTCAACAACCCCGGCGGCGCCGGTCTGGAGATCGGCGGCGAGGGCACGGCGGCGCTGCGTGACGGCGAGCTGGTCTCGGCCGGCGGCTGCGGTGTACTCGTGGACACCGGCGGCGAGTTGACGGCGAACCGGGTGCGGACCGCCGCGTCCGCCGAGCACGGCTTCCTGGTCCGCGACGGCGGCCGGGCCTCCCTGAACGGCTGCGAGGCGGCCGGCAACGACCGCGACGGCATCCGCGTCGAGTCCGAGGCGCCGGTCTCGGTCGTGGGCTGCACGGTCCGCGACAACAAGGGCGGCGGCCTCGTCCAGGCCAAGGCCGGCGGCCGGCTCGCGGTGGAGAACCTCACCAGCACCGGCAACGAGTCCCGCGACGCCTGGGGCTTCGGCGAGGCCGAGGGCACCGACCCGGCGGGCACCGTGTCCGCCTCGGACGGACCCGGACGCCCCGACGGACCGATGGCCGCGCTGGAGAGCCTGATCGGCCTCGACAACGTCAAGGAACAGGTCCGCACCCTCGTCAACCTCACCCAGCTCGCCGCGCGCCGTGCCCAACTCGGCATGTCCGCACCGCCGATGAGCCGCCACCTCGTCTTCGCCGGTCCCCCCGGCACGGGTAAGACCACCGTCGCCCGCCTCTACGGCACGATCCTCGCCGAGCTGGGCGCCCTGCGCTCCGGGCACCTCGTCGAGGTCTCCCGCGCCGACCTCGTCGCCCAGGTCATCGGCGGTACGGCCATCAAGACCACCGAGGCCTTCGAACGGGCCCTGGGCGGTGTCCTGTTCGTCGACGAGGCGTACACGCTCACCGCCGACTCCCGTGGTTCCGGGGCCGACTTCGGGCGCGAGGCGGTCGACACCCTGCTGAAGCTGATGGAGGACCACCGCGAGGACGTGGTCGTCGTCGCGGCGGGCTACTCCGACGAGATGCGCAGCTTCCTCGGCTCCAACCCCGGTCTGGCGTCCCGTTTCTCACGCACCGTCGAGTTCGAGAACTACTCGGTGCCGGAGCTGGTCGAGATCATGGAGAGCATGTGCGTACGCCACCAGTACGCACTCGCCGACGAGACCCGGCACGCGCTCGCGGTGCACTTCGAACGGATACCGAAGGACGCCGGGTTCGGCAACGGCCGTGCCGCCCGGCAGGTGTTCGAGGAGATGGTGGACCGGCAGGCCGTACGGCTGTCCGCGCTCACCGACGTCACCGAGCAGGACCTCTCGCTGCTGCTGCCGCAGGACATCAGCGAGGAGGCGGCCCGCACCGCCGCCGACGGACCGAACACCGCCGACCCCGGCGACGACGCGCTGAGCAGGCTGGACGCGCTGGTCGGACTGCACGCGGTGAAGCGGGACGTCACCGACCTCGTCAACCTCGTGTCGACGGCCAAGCAGCGCGAGGCCGCCGGACTCCCGGTGCCCCGGCTCAGCCACCACCTCGTCTTCACCGGCCCGCCCGGCACCGGCAAGACCACCGTGGCCCGTCTCTACGGCGAACTCCTCGCCTCCCTGGGCGTGTTGCCGCGCGGCCAGCTCGTCGAGGTGTCCCGCGCCGACCTTGTCGGCCGATACGTGGGCCACACCGCGCAGTTGACCCGGGAGGTCTTCGAACGGGCCCTGGGCGGTGTGCTGTTCGTCGACGAGGCGTACACCCTCACCCCGCGTGAGGCGTCCGGCTCCGACTTCGGCCGGGAGGCCGTGGACACCCTGCTGAAGCTGATGGAGGACCACCGGGACAAGGTGGTCGTCATCGTCGCCGGGTACACGCAGGAGATGGAGAACTTCCTCGCCTCCAACCCGGGCCTGTCCTCCCGGTTCTCGCGCCGGGTCGAGTTCGCCGACTACTCCTCCGACGAACTGGTCACCATCGTCCGCGAGCACGCCCTACAGCTCGGCTACGAGTGCGCGGCCGGGCTGGGACCGGTGCTCCGGCAGTACTTCGACGGGCTGCCCCGCGACCGGTCGTTCGGCAACGCGCGCACCGCCCGCCAGATCCTGGAGCGGATGATGACCCGGCAGGCGGGCCGGCTCAGCAGACTGGCCGTCCCCAGCCTCGACGACCTGCGGCTGCTCCTCCCGGAGGACCTCACCGACCCGACGGCCGCCTCCCCGACCTCCAGCGGGGCGGCCCGGGCATGACGACGACCCGGCACAAGGCCGTCGCCGCCGGTCTGGCACTGCTGCTGACGGGTGCCGCGAGCGCCGTCGGCGCCGGATCCGCGACGGCGGCCGGCGGTACGGTCCAACTCCCCGTGCTGGCCTCCCGGTTGGACGCCGGCGCGGCCTGTGCGACGGGCTCGGACCGGCGCGCCACCGACGTGCCCTGGGAGCAGGTGTCCCTCCAGCTCAGCCGCACCTGGCCGTTCGCGTCGGGCACCGGGGTGACCGTCGGCGTGGTCGACACCGGGGTCTCGTCCTCCGCACCCGCGCTCAAGGGCCGGGTCACGGCGGTCGGTGACGCCGGGACCGACTGTGTGGGACACGGCACCTTCGTGGCCGGGCTGGTCGGCGCGGCCGTAGAAGACGGTGTGCGGTTCGCCGGGGTGGCGCAGCAGGCGCGGATCCTCGCGGTGCGGGGCAGTGACGCGCGGGGTGCGGTCACGGCGGACCGGGTCGCGGACGGCATCCGGGCCGCGGTGAACGGCGGGGCGAAGGTGGTGACGGTGTCGGCTGCGCTCGCGGCCGACAGCGCCGCGCTGCGCTCGGCCGTCGCGCTGGCCGCGAAGAAGGACGTCCTGGTGATCGCGGCGGCCGTGCCGGACACACCGGCGACGGCGACCTCGACGGACACTCCGCCCGCCCGCGACTACTACCCGGCCGCCGACGACGGTGTGCTCTCCGTCCTCGACGTCGACGTCTCCGGCAAGCGGCCGACCGGCGCGTACACGACCTCCAGCGCCACAATCGCCGCGCCCGGGGACGGAGTTGTCGGCATCGGCCCGAAGAGGGCCGGCCACTACATCGGCTCCGGCGCGTCACTGGCCGCCGGTTTCGTGGCGGGGGCGGCGGCGCTGGTCCGTTCCGTCCACCCGGACCTGACGGCCGCCCGGACCGCGACCCTCCTCCGCGCCTCCGCCTACCCGGCCGACGTGCCCCGCCTCGACCCGTACGCGGCCGTCACCTCGGTCCTGGACGGCACCGCCGCCGCACCGTCCCGGGGCGACGCCGGCACCCCGGTCCACCTCCCGGCCGACAAGGCGGCCGGCCCCCTCCGCCGCGCCCTGTGGCCCGCGTCGGCGGGCCTCGCCGTGATCATCGCGGTGGTGTGGCTGGGGCTGATCCTGCCCCGGGGGCGCCGCCTGGGCTGGCGCCCGTCGCGGCCGGAGCGTACGGCCGGGCCCGAGCCCGAGGGTGCGGAGAGCCCGGTCCCGGTGGGCACCGGTGTCCAGGGGACCTCGGAGAGCTGACGACCCGACCGGACCGGTTGTCGCGGACACGACGCACAGGGTGAAACGGCACGGCCCCGGGCGACGAACTGCCGCCCGGGGCCGTGCCGTTCAGTGTCGGCGCCTCACTCCTCCGTTGCTCCCGCCGCCAGTGCCGTCTGGATGAGGGACGGCTTGCGGCGGACGATGTGGAGGGCCCGGCCCGGGGGGAGGACCCGGGGTTTCACGTTGCCGAAGACGTAGCCCTCGGACGGGGAGCAGGACATCAGGATGCCCGGGGTGTTGACCTCGTCCAGGCGGCGCAGGAGCTGGTCGTTCAGGCCGCGGCCGGCGCCGGTGGCGGAGCGGGCGACGACCACGTGGAGGCCCAACTCGTGGCCCAGGGCGAGGTGTTCGAAGAGGGGCGAGAACGGGTGGTCCATGACCGTGCCGCCGCCGACCATGTCGTAGTCGTCGACAAGGACGAACAGACGGGGGCCCGTCCACCAGTCGGCCTGGCGCATGCGGGCCGGGGTGATCTCCTGGCCGGGGACACGGGTGCGCAGGGCCTTCGCGGAGCCGCCCACCAGTTGTTTGAGGGCTTCCAGGGCGACCGCGTGGCCGAGGCGGTACTCCTCGGGGACCGCGTCGACCAGGCCGCGGCGGTAGTCGACGACCAGGATGCGGGCCTCGGCAGGGGTGTAGCGGGCGACGACGGAGTCCGCGACCAGCCGCAGGAGGTTGGTCTTGCCGCTCTCCGAGTCGCCGACCGCGACCAGGTGCGGAGTGCGGGAGAAGTCGTGCCAGACGGTGCCGAGGGTCTCCTCGTCCTGGCCGAGCGCGAGCTTGAGGCTGACGCCGTCGCCGAGTTCGGGCTCGGGCAGTTCGGCCGCGGGCAGCCGGTGCGGGAGCATCCGGACCTGCGGGGCACGCGGGCCGTGCCACGCCGAGGCGATCCGGTCGACCAGGTCCGCGACGCCCTCGCTGAGGGTCTCGTGGTCGGTGGAACCGTCGCCGCGCGGCAGCGCCGAGAGGAAGTGGAGTTTCGTCTCGACGGTCAGGCCGCGACCGGGGATCTGGGGCACCGCGCTCGCCTTGCGGATGTCCACGACGGAGTCCATCGTGTCGCCGAGCCGGAGTTCGAGCCGGGTCGCGGACTGGTCGCGGACCGGGGCGGTGAGTTCCAGCCAGCGGGCGGTCGCGACGATGAGGTGGATGCCGTAGTTGAGGCCGCTGGTGGCGATCTGGTTGAACGTCGGGATGAACTGGTCGAAGTTCTGCCGGACCGCCGACCAGCCGTCGATCACCAGGAAGATGTCGCCATGCGGTTCGTCGGGGAACTCCCCGGCCGCGCGGCGGCGCCGGTAGGTGGACATCGAGTCGATGCCGTTGTCGAGGAAGAACTGCTCGCGCTGGGTGAGGACGGCCGTGACCTCGGCGACCGTACGGCTGATCCGCTCGGTGTCGAGGCGGGCCGCGACCCCGCCGACATGCGGCAGGCCGGTCAGCTGGGAGAGCGTGCCGCCGCCGAAGTCCAGGCAGTAGAACTGGACTTCGCGCGGGGTGTGGGTGAGGGCGAGCGCCATGATGAGGCTGCGGAGGACGGTGGACTTGCCGCTCTGCGAACCGCCCGCGACGGCGACATGGCCGCCCGCCCCGGCGAGGTCCACGACGAGCGGGTCGCGGCGCTGGTCGAAGGGCTTGTCGACCAGGCCGACCGGCACCCGCAGCTTCCCGGCGCCGGCCCAGCGGGACGCGCTCAGACCGCGGTCCGGGTCCTCGGCGAGACCGCCGAGCAGGACGTCCAGCGGGGACGCGGTGTCCAGCGGCGGCAGCCACACCCGGTGGGCGGGCGGCCCGGAGTCGCGCAGCCGGTCGAGCGCCACCGCCAGCAGGCTCTCGGTGGCCTCCTCCGCCTCGGGCTCCGGCGCCGCGATCGCGGCCGGTGCCGGAGCGCGCGGCACGATGTACCCGGTCGACCAGGGCACCACCTGCGTGGCGACCCGGGCCTGCGCGACCGCGCCGCCGCGCCTGCGGTACGGGCCGGAGACATAGGCGGCGCGGAAGCGGGTGAGCGCCTCGATGCCGGACTTGAGGTAGCCGCTGCCGGGCTGGGAGGGCAGTTCGTACGCGTCGGGGACACCGAGGACGCCCCGTGACTCCATCGCGGAGAAGGTGCGCAGACCGATCCGGTACGACAGGTGCGACTCCAACTGGTGCATCCTGCCCTCGTCCAGGCGCTGCGAGGCGAGCAGCAGATGCACACCGAGGGACCGGCCGAGGCGGCCGATCATCACGAACAGCTCCATGAACTCCCGGTGCGAGGCGAGGAGTTCGCTGAACTCGTCGACGACGACGAACAGGCTGGGCATCGGGGCGAGATCGGCGCCGCCGGCCCGCGCCTTCTCGTACTCCAGGGCCGAGGTGTAGTTGCCCGCGGACCTCAACAGCTCCTGGCGGCGGATGAGTTCACCGTGCAGCGCGTCCTGCATGCGCTCCACCAGGGCGGCCTCGTCGGCGAGGTTGGTGATGACGGCGGAGGTGTGCGGGAGTTCGTCCAGGCCGAGGAAGGTCGCGCCGCCCTTGAAGTCCACCAGGACGAAGTTCAGGGTCTCGGAGGAGTTGGTGAGCGCGAGACCGAGGACCAGCGTGCGCAGCAGCTCGGACTTGCCGGAACCGGTGGCGCCGATCAGCATGCCGTGCGGGCCCATGCCGCCCTGCGCGGACTCCTTGATGTCCAGCTCCACGGGCCGCCCGTCCGCGCCGACGGCGACCGGGACGCGCAGCCGGGCGGAGCCGGTGTGCCGCCGCCAGATCGTGTCGGGGTCGAGCCGGTGCAGGTCGGCGATGCCGAGCAGCGTGGTCAACTCCGTGTCGTTCGAGAGCGGTTCGACCGCGTCGGAGGAGAGCGTCATCCGGTACGGCGCGATCAGCCGGGCCAGCGCCTCGGCGGCGACCGGGCCGAGCCGGTCGGGGCGGCCCAGGACGGTGGCCTGTTCCTTGCGGCTGCGGTCGGTGCGGACCAGGGAGACCGCGTCCGGGGCGACGTCGAGGCGCAGGGTGGTGCGGCCGGGCCGCCAGGTGAGGCTGTCGGAGAGGTCGAGGACGACGGCGTTGCGGTAACCGGGGCCGTCGAAGCGGTGGCCCGCCGGGATGCTCGCGCCGTCCACGATGACGACCACCAGCGGCTCGTCACGGCCGGGCACGGCGTCGGGGTCGAACGCGGGCCGCTCGGAGAACTCGCTGCCGAGCTGGTCCTCCAGATCGGTGTAGGCGGAGGCCACCATCCGCAACGGACCGGCGCCGTCGGTCTCCTGAGGATGCTGGTTGTGCGGCAGCCACTTCACCCACTCCCACTCGGCACGCACCTCGTCACCGGCGCAGACCGCGATCCACAGCTCCTCCGGCGGGTGGAACAGTGCCAGTTGGGACAGCGCGGCGCGCAGCATCCCGCGCGCGGCGTCGTGGTCGCCGTGCACCAACACCCTTGACCAGGACCGCAGATACAGCGCGATCGGCTGGCCGGGAACGGTGCTGTAGGCGCGGATGAACCGGCGCAGCGCGTGCGCGCACAGCGGTTCCAGGTCCTCGACGGGCTTGCTGGACACGGGAGTCAGCCGCATCGCGAGCTGCTGGTCGCCGACCGCTATCCGCACCTCGCCGAAGTCGTCGTCCTTCACCCGGCGCTCCCACAGCCGCGTCGTGCGGACCATGGTGCGCAGCACCCGGGGCTCGGGATGCCGCCAGGCCAGGGCGAGCTGCTGCTCGATCACGGCACGCTGCACCGTACGTCGACTCTGCGCCAAGTAGCGCAGATAGTCCCGGCGTTCGCCGCGCAGCCGCTGCTTGCGGTCGCCGGCCTTGCGCATGACCTGGCCGATCATCATCGCGCCGGCGGCCATCACCATCATGCCGAGCGCGATGTACATGAAGATGCCGCTGGACTGGCCGCCCGACCGCATGAACATCATCATCATCGAGACCGACATCATCGCCATCGGCAGATACGTCCACACCGCGGACGTGTCCGGGACGGTCTCCATGAGGGTCGGCGGTTCCTGGAGGACCAACTCGCCTGCGGGCATGTCGGGTCCACGACGGCGGGCAGGACGACGGAACAGGACCACGCTCAACGCTTGGGGCTCCTAACGGACTTCGCGCACCGCGGCGGCATGTGGGGGCATGCACCGAATTCCGGCCTCGGCACTGGCACGGTGGAGGACGCTGTCAACACCGTTGGTGGGGGCTCCCGTTGACACGCGTCGCAGGGAGTGTCAGTAGTGTGCACCCCGTCAACTCTGTACGTCCATGTCACCCCCCGCTACACCGGCACGCTGTTTCCCTCAGTTCCCCCCCACCCCGCACGCCGCGCCGCGTGCCCCCGTTTCGATGTCCAGGAGACGTGAGCCCCGGTATGACCGACACTTCCGTGACCGGCCTGTGCCATCTGACCGTGCGGGCCCCGACCCGCACCATCGACCTCGCCGTGCCGTCCGACGTGCCGGTCGCCGACCTGCTGCCCACCGTGCTGCGGTACGCGGGGGAGGAGGCCGAGGAGACCGGTCTCGAACACGACGGCTGGATACTCCAGCGCCTCGGCGGCCGGCCGCTCGACGACGAGGCGACCCTCGCCTCGCTCGGGCTGACCGACGGCGAGGCGCTCCATCTCCGGCCGCGCACCGAGGCGTTGCCCGAGGTACGCCTCGACGACCTGGTCGACGGCATCGCCGCGGTCACCCGGGACCGGCTGCACGGCTGGAGCCCCGAGGCGGCCCGGCGCCTGCTGCGCGGCCTGCTCGCGGTGGCGGTGCTGGCCGGTCTTGTCCTGCTGGCGCTGCCGGGCGCCCCGGCGTCGCTGCGCGCGGCCACCGCCGTAGGCACCGGTCTGCTGCTGCTGGCCGGGGCCGCGTCGGCGAGCCGGGCGGTGGACGATCCGGCGACCGGCGTGATCCTGGGCCTGCTCGCGTCCCCGGCGCTCGCGCTCGCGGGCTGGCTGGTGCCGGGCGGTGAGCTGAGCGGTCCGCAGGCCCACCAGGTGCTGGGGGCACGGCTGTTGGGGGCAGCGGCGGCCTGGGCCGGCGGCGCGGTCCTCGCCCTCGCGGCCTCCGCGGCCCGCACCCCGCTGTTCCTGGCATCGGCGCTGGTGGCGCTCGCGGCGGCGGTGGGCGGGGTGCTGATGACCGTGTTCGACGTGCGGGTGGCGGGCGCGGCCGGCGTGGTCGCGGCGCTCACGGTACTGCTCGGCGGGCTGGTGCCCGCGCTGTCGTTCAAGTTCGCCGGGATGCGCATGCCCGCGCTGCCCACCAACGCGGAACAGCTCCAGGAGGGCATCGAGCCCTACCGGGGCAACGACGTCGCCGTACGCACCGAGCTGGCCGGCGAGTGGATGACCGCGCTCTACGGCGCGACGGGCGTGCTCTCGTCGGCCTGCCTGGTGGCCCTCGCCCGGCGCCCGAGCCTCCCCGCGCTGCTGGTCGCGCTGGTCCTGTCGCTGCTCCTGCTCCTGCACGGCCGGGGCCTGGTGAACACCGCGCAACGCCTCGTGCTGGTACTGCCGGGCGCCTGGGGTCTGCTGCTGCTCGCGTTCGGCTGGGGCCTACGGCTCTCCGGCACCGAGCGGACCCTGCTGGTCGCCGGCCTGCTCGCGGTGGCGGCGGCCCTCACGGTCGCGGTGTGGACCGTACCGGGACGGCGCATGGTCCCGTACTGGGGCCGCGCGGCGGAGATCCTGCACTCCCTGCTGGCGATCGCCCTCCTGCCGCTCACCCTGTGGCTGCTGGGCGTCTTCGGCACCCTCCGCGGCATGTTCGGCTGACCACGTGCCGACCCCGCGGACGAGAAACGGGTGAACCGGCCCTCGCAGCCGGTTGGTCGGGAATCACCGGGCCGGGAACCGCCGGTCCGTGACGTGGGTCGGGTGAACCGGCCGCCGTTCCGGGCCGGTTCGGGAACCGTCGGTCCGCAGGCGCGGGCCGGGTACGTCGAACGAGAGTGGGAACCGGACGCGGTGTCACGGGCCGACCGGGCCGTCGAGCCGTGAGCGGGGTCCGGGCACAGCCGGACGAACAAGAAGCCGAACGACCAGCCGGGAGGAAAGCGTGCGGTCGAAGCGCGACCAGGTGCAAGCGCACACGTTCATGATGGGCCGCCTGACCTCGGGCATGCTGCTCGCCGACCCGGACGCACCGGAGAGCCCGCTGGGCCGCACCAGCCGGGGTGCCCTGGTCGGTGTGATCGTCGGGGTGCTGTTCTGCGGCGGGGCGCTGGTGTTCGGGCTGCTCAAGCCGGGCGGCAACGACGCCTGGCGCAGCGGCGACACCCTGATCGTCAACAAGGACACCGGCGCCCGCTACCTGTACGCCGACGGCAGACTGCGCCCGGTGCGCAACTACGCGTCGGCCGTGCTGATCGGCGGCGCCGACCTGAAGACCACGTCGGTCGGCTCGAAGTCGCTCGCCGGTACCCCCGTCGGCCGGCCGGTCGGCATCACCGGCGCCCCCGACTCCGTACCGGGCACCGGCGATCTGGAGTCCTCGCCGTGGGAGGTCTGCTCGACGGGCTCCGGCAGCCAGACGACTCTCGTGCCGGGCGCCCCCGTGGAGACGGCCCCGGTCGGCGCGAAGTCGGCGCTGGTGGTCAAGGGCCCTGACAAACACACCTACTTGGTGTGGCAGGGCAGCCGCCTGGAGCTGGACGAGGACTCCGGCGCCGCGGAGTCCCTCGGCTACGCGCCCGTGACCCCCCGCCCGGTGTCCGCGGCCTTCCTCGACGCCCTGGTGACCGGCCCCGACCTGGCCACCCCGAGGGTCGACGGCCGCGGCACGACCGGCCCCGAACTCGGCGGCCGGGCCACCCGGATCGGCCAGGTGTTCCGCGTGGTCGCGGGCTCCGGCAACCAGGAGTACCTCCTGCAGAAGGACGGCCTGCACCCGGTCACGGACACCCAGTCGGCGCTGCTGCTCGGCGATCCGGACACCCGCAAGAAGGCCTACGACGGAGGGGCCCCGAACGTCGTCACCATCGACGTCTCCGACCTGCGCGCCCACCAGGCACCGGGATCGGCCGGCACCGACCCGTCGGTCGCCGGACTGCCGGACACTCCGCCGAGCGCGCTGGCCCTGGCGGCGGGGGAGTCGGTGTGCGCCCAGGTCGACCCGGCCGACGGACAGGTGCGGGTGACCTCGGTACGGGTCGCGGAGACCGCCCTGTACCCGGCGGCCCAGGCGGACCCGACGGCGCTGACCGCGGCCTGCGTGACGGTGGACCGGGTGGTGACCCGGCCCGGACACGGCACGCTGGTACGGGCGTTGGGCGCGGCCGGCGAGACCGTCGGCGACACCACGTTCCTGGTCGGCGACGACGGCGTGAAGTACCGCATCCCGGACGCCGGCGCGCTCGCCGCCCTCGGCTACGGCGGGGCCACGCCGGTGAAGGTGCCGTCCACGCTGCTGTCGATGCTGCCGACCGGACCCGAACTCAGCGCCAAGGCGGCCTCGTCGGACTCCGGCTCGGTGGGCGGAGGCATGGGCGGGGCGGCGGCGCAGTGCGGCACGGGTGCCGGTACCGGTACCGGTACCGGTACCGGTACCGGTACCGGTACCGGCACCGGCACCCGTGCCGGTGGACGGCCCGGCATCGAGGCCGGTCTGCCCGCGGTCGCCGGACAGGCCCCGGCGGGCGGTTCCCTCAACTCGGCCTCCGGCGCCGGGAACTGACGGATTCACGCCGATGCAGATCGTGTTCACGCCAAACTGGATTCATTCCAGAACCGTCGACCATGGAACCGCGTGTTCCGGTCAAGTTGCTTACCGGTAAAAGCCTTTGAGCGTAAGCGGTTGGCAACCTCAGATCTTCCTCAGTTCGTTGTCAGCGCAACTTCCGTCAATCTAGGCTCAGTTGCACTCGTACCTCAGATCGACTTACGAAAGGTGGGACGATGGCTGGAGATGGCCAGCAGTCAAGCGAAGGTTCGACCCGGAACGGAATCCAGGCCCTGGAGAGCGCCTTCAGCGGCATCGTGAAGATCCGTCAGGACGTCGACAGCACCCGTTCCACCCTGGGCAGCGGCTACCAGGGCAGCGACGGCGGCCAGTACGGCCAGCTCCTCGCACAGTGGGACGGCCAGTGCAACGTCATCCTCAAGAACCTTGAGGACGTCATCGACCGGCTGAACCAGAGCCTCGTGGAACACAACAAGACCCAGGGTTCCTCGAACGACTCCATCAACCAGGCGTACAACGCGTCGCAGTCGGCCTTCGACCAGCTCGCCGGCTGACCGACGCCCGCTTCCCGTGACCTCGCGGTCACGTCCGATCCCCACATCGCGTAAGAGAGGCAAGCTGTGGCAGACAACCTGTCCGACGGTGTCATCTACGTCAGCTACAACCACATGTCGAACGCCGCGGACGACATGGTGGCGCAGACCAAGGCGATCGCCCAGACGCTCTCCAGCCTTGAGCAGGAACTCGGCGAGCTGTCCAAGACGTGGTACGGAAACGACGCCGACACCTACCGCCAGAAGCAGGCGGCCTGGGACGGCGCGGTGCAGAACATGGAGACGCTGCTCACCTCGCACTCCCAGCTCCTCAACGAGATCTCCAGCAGCTACAAGTACAGCGAGAACTCGCTCAGCCAGATGTGGTCCGAGGTCACCATCGGCCGCTGAGCCGGCCGGCCCCACCGCACCGACCGGTCACCTCGTGGTCGGTGCGGTCCAGGCTCCTTCCCGTTCCGTCGCCGCGCCGTACGCCAGGGTCGGCGCGTTCCGCCCGCGGAGGCATCCATGGCAGATCTGACCCACCTCGACTCGACCGCGCTGAAGAACTTCAAGAACACCGACGTCGCGGACTTCATCACCGATCTGGTGAACATCCGCAAGGACAACGCGGGCGTCCGGTCCCTGAAGAACCTGATCGCCGAGACCGGCGCCGGCTCCGCCCAGGGCCTCGCCAAGATCCTGCGCATCGGCCTGATGAACGGCGGCGACAGCTCGGACCCGGTCGGCGGGGCCACCCTGGTGGAGGCGCTCAAGACCCAGGCGACCGCGCTGGACAAGATCCTCACCGGTCAGAAGACGCTCTTCGACGACATCGACGACGCGCTGGACGAGACGATCACCACCCTGCTGAAGACACAGGGCGACAGCCTCGACTCGATCGACGGCGAGAAGCTGCTGGACATCTTCGACACCGTCGACGGCGACATGAGCGGCAGCGACTCGAAGACCTCCTGAGGCCGGTGCGCGGCCCGCCGGCTCCCGCCGAGCACCGGGCCCCGCACCTCGGAACCCCCCACCCCGTCCCCCTCCTCCTCCGCAGCGGAGTCCGCCCCATGGCCGAAACCACCACCGGGACCGCCAACTACGACCCGGACGACTACTTCGCCCAGGCCGTCACCGACTTCACCGGCTACACGATTCCGGCCCGGTCCGCTTTGTTCGACAAGCTCAGCAGCTCGAACAGCGACGACTTCGGCGACCTCAAGCTGTTCCGGATGGACATCCAGGGCATCGACATGAGGTCGGTGACCGCGGCGGACTACTCGGCGATCGGCGGCTGGCAGGTCAACAAGGGCGAGGACTACGACCTCGCCTTCTACGACGCCGGCGGGGACGGCGCGCACGACAGCGTGAGCATGAAGAAGGCCCGGATCGTGATGATCGGCGTCACCATCGACGGGAACGGCCGCGCCACGCTCTGGAGCGGCGGCGAGACCACCACCGGCGGCGCGTTCGAGGGCTCGTACTCGCACGTCCAGTGGGACTCGGGGCCGATGGCGCAGTACATCTCGGGCAGCAAGCTGATCCTCGACCACATCCTGGCGTCGCCGTACTCGACGCAGGGCTTCTCGTACAGCGGGCTGTCGGTCATCGACGCCAACGCCGTCGACATGCTCTCCTTCGAGAACACCGGGCAGTCCTTCGACCGGGTGGTGCAGTTCTTCAAGGACCACTCGGACATCGTCGACAAGTGGATGACCTCGCTCGGCGAGGACCAGGCGGCCTGGAAGGGCAAGGCGGCCAGCCTCTTCTGGCATCTCCTCGACGAGCTGAAGACCAACTACAACGGCTACGTCTCCCAGTTGGGCGGCACCGACTACACGCCGACCAACACCACCCTCGGCGGCTACGTCCCGAAGTCGAAGCTGAGCGACGCGCTGGCCGCCGCGCAGACGGCTCTGAAGCAGGCGGTCACCGATCTGCAGACCGCGTGGAACGACTGGGCGTCGGACGGCCAGCACGACCCGCACTACCACGTGAAGAAGATCCTCGACGAGATCAGTCAGTGGGTCATCAACAACAACATCAACCACGTGCTGTCGTCGACGACGTCCACCTACAGCGAGTACGGAGGCGGCGACTACACCTCCTACTCCACCGACGCCAACTTCAAGCAGTCCGTCCCCGAGTACGGCGACCTCACCCAGCACACCACCTGGCAGAAGGTCGCCGACGCCGCCGTCAAGAGCTGGTCGGACCACGCGGACTCCAAGCTCAAGCAGCCGTCCATCGACGCGCTCAGCAACGTGAAGAACGCCTGGGCCGACGTGCAGGACGCCTTCGACCAAGAGGTCAAGAACAAGAACAACGAGACGCTCTCCGAGGTCCTCCAGAAGGAGGAGAACGAGATCGCCGAGGACGAGGCGAAAGAGAACAACGACAAGCTCAACGACAACCTGAACAACCTCGGGAACAACCTCAACAACCTCGGCGACAACTTCAACAACCTCAACGACAACCTGAACGACAACCTCAACAACCTCGGGGACAACCTCAACAACCTGAACGACGGCCTCAACGACAACCTGAACAACATCGGTGACGGCCTCAACAACCTCGGCACGAACCTCAACACCAACCTGAACGACGGCCTCAACAACATTGGCGACGGCCTGAATTCGAACCTCAACAACCTGAACGACGATCTCGGCAACAGCCTGAACAACGTCGGCAGCGGGCTCGACGACCTCAACAACAACAGCCTGCTGAACAACGACGGTACGAACGGCAACGACCTGAGCAACCTCGCCAGCAGCATGCTGAACGGCCCGTCGCTCCTGAACAACGGCAACGACTCCACCAAGGACGGCTCGACCACGCTCAACTCCCCGACCGGGGGCAGCACCCAGCTCAACGGCGACGGCTCGCTCACCACGACGTTCCCGGACGGCTCCACCCAGACCATCGACCCGTCGACCGGCCTGGTCACCACCACCAACCCGGACGGCACCACCTCGGTCTCCCAGCTCAACCCGGGCAGCACCATCACCAACCCGGACGGCTCGACCACCACGCTGAACAACGACGGCACGCTGACCACGAAGTTCCCGGACGGCACGAGCCAGACCCTCAACCCGGACACCGGCCAGGTCACCACCACGAACCCGGACGGCACCGTCAGCACGTCGACGCTCAACCCGACCGACGGCTCCTTCACCACCCCGGACGGCTCGACGGCCCAGCTCAACTCCGACGGCTCGCTGACCACGAAGTTCCCGGACGGCTCCACCGAGACGCTCAACCCGGACACGGGCCAGGTCACCGTCACCGACCCCTCGGGGCACGTCACCACCTCGCACCTCAACCCGGGCGACTCCTTCACCAACCCGGACGGCTCGACCACCACGCTGAACGACAACGGCACGCTGACCACGAAGTTCCCGGACGGCTCCACCCAGACCCTCAACCCGGACACGGGCCGGCTCACCACCACCGACCCGTCGGGCCACACGACCACCACCGACATCGACGGCACCGGCCTCCCCTCGTCCTCGCTCAACACGAGCGGCCTCAACGGCAACGGCATCGACACGAGCGGGCTGAACAACGGCAGCAGCCTCGACACGAGCGGCCTGAACACGAGCGGCCTCAACAGCGGTGGACTGAGCAGCAGCAGCCTCAACACGACCGGCGGCGGCCTGAATTCGGGCCTCGACGGCGGCTACGACGACTACGACAGCACCCCCTACACCGGCGGCCCGCTGCGCTCCGACTCCCTCGACACCGCCGCGCTCGGCGCGGCCACCCCGGCCCAGGCGTCGAGCGGCACCCCGCTCAACCCGATGGGCATGGGCGGTATGGGAGGCATGGGCGGCGGCGGTATGGGCGGTGGCGGAGGCGGCGGACAGGGCGGCACCAGCGAGCGCACCCGGGCCGTCCTCACCGACCCGTCCAACGGCGCCACCCGGCGCGGCCGGACCAACCGGGCGGCGAACGTGGACGAGGACGAGGACGTCGTGTACACCCGGCCCACCACGTCCAGCGCCCCCTACCCGGTGGGCGGTCCCGGCGGCAACGGCGCCGGACAGAACGGCCGTTCCACGGAGAGCGGCGACCGCGCCCGTGACGCGTGGCTCACCGAGGACGAGGACGTCTGGGGCACCGACGAGGGCGGTTCGCCGGCGGTGATCGGCCGATGAACAGCGAGTCGATCGAGCAGCGGCTGGCCAAGGCGGTCGCCGAACTGGAGGCCACCGAGGCCGCGGTGGCCCGCGCCGAGGGCGAACTCGCCCACGCCGAGAGCACGGTGCGCTCCGCGGACCGCGCGGTCGAGGTGACCGTCTCCGCACAGGGCGACCTGCGCGCGCTGACCTTCCTGGACGACAAGTACCGCACGATGCCCGCAGGCCAGCTCGCCGCGAGCGTGCTGGAGGCGGTGCAGGAGGCACGGGCGCGGATGGCCCGGCACGTCATGGCCACCTTCGAGCCCTTCACCAAGGCCAACCCCGAGGCACCCGAGATCACCGGCTTCGACGTGGACTGGAACAAGATCTTCGGACCCGGTGTCCTGGAGGGCCCCAAGGGCGGCCGACGGCGCGGGGCCGGCCGGCTCCGCGACGAGATCAGCGAAGACCCGGAGGACTGAGAAGACGATGCCGTCGAACGCCTACTCCGCCAGCCCGCCCGCGCTCGTCGCCGGCACCCGGCAGATCGAGCAGATCAGCCGGCTGGCCAATGAGATGATCAACGAGTTCATCACGGACGTGTCGTCCACCTCAGGCTGGCCCGGACACGACGACAGCTACGCCCAGCAGATGCTGCCGCAGGAGAAGGAACAACGGGAGGGCTCCATCAAGACCGGCTCGTCCCTCTCCGAGGCGATCGTCAGCATCGGCGACGGCACCCTCACCAACCTCAAGAGCGTGCTGGGCACCCAGAACGGCGTACTGGGCGCCATCCACGACTCCGACATCAACACGGGCGACACCGACGGTGGTTCGCACGGCGGAAAGCACTGACGCAGCGGATCGCCCCTGATGACCATCCACGCGTCGCCCCAGCTGAACAACCTCATGTTCGTGCTCATCGGCGAGAAGTTCCTCCAGGCCGACGAGGACATGGCCTTCGCCAACGGCAAGCCGTACGAGCGGCTGGGCCGGCGGATGCGTGACCTCTCGGACCTGATCGAGCAGACCGCCGGTGGGGTGGGGCGCGCGCTGCCGCCGCAGGTCGGGAACAACTATGTGCGGGCGATGCACATGTTCCTCGACAGCGGCGGCGTCAACTACCTGAAGGACTTCGCCGACCAGCTCGACGGCATCGGACAGTCCCGCACCAAGTCCTCCATGGACATCATGGAGTCGAAGTGGCAGATCATCGCCGAACTGGTGCGGCTGCTCATCGAGTTGCTGGTCATCGCGGTGCTGTCCGCCTTCACCGGGGGTTCCGCCTCCAGCCAGGCCGCGGTGGCGAAGGCCCGCAGCCGGGTCGCCATTCTCACGTTGATGGAATGGCTGATGAAGAAGACGCATCTGATGCCCAGCATCACCGAGGCGATCGAAGAGGCGTTCACCACCTTCGCGGTACGGCTGGCCATGATGCTGGGTGCGCCCAAGGGCCGCCGCCCGCACGGGTTCGACTGGTCGCAGATCGTCCAGGACGGTGTCTTCGGCGCGTTCACCGGCCTGTTCCACGGCCTGCTGCACGACTTCGGCAAGGGCCTGAAGAACAACTTCAAGAACATCTTCAACACCCACAACCCGTTCAAGGACATCAGCGGCAACGGGAAGAAGTTCAACAACCACAAGTTCGACAACCCGGACCTCAACACCAAGCCGAACCCGAAGCCGACGCCCACCCCGAACCCGAAGACCACGCCGAATCCGACGCCGACCCCGCACATCACCCCGAAGCCGAACCCGACGCCCACACCGAAGCCGAAGACCTTCGGCGACAAGGTGAAGCACGAACTCGGCGAGGACTTCGAGCACTTCCTCACCGAGGGCGGCGCGGAGACGCTCGGCGAGATCGCCACGGCGTCCATCTACGGCTTCCCCATCGACCCCCTGAACACCTTCCTGGGCGCCGGCCTCAGCTCGATGAGCGAACGCCACCTGGGCCAGGGCGCGGGCGCGATCGGCAACAAGTTCAACTTCACGACCCCGCCCCAGGTCAACACCCTGGGCACGGCGAACATCCCGGACGACACCAGCTCCGACTCCAACTCCACCTCCAACACCAACTCCGGCCCCGACAACGACTCTTCGACGACCGGCCCGTCGTCCGACTCGACGACCACGTCAGGCTCGGGCCCCGTCAACACGACGTCGAACACCGGCAGTTCGTCGACGAACACCACCCCCCAACGCACGTCCACGAACACCCCGCCGACCGAGTCCACCGACACCCACGTCGACGACGTGAAGATCGACGGGGGAGACCTCCAGAGCAACGTCCCGCACGGGACGACGAGCACGTCCGGCGGGGGCAACTCGCCGTCTTCCAGTACGCCGACGAGCCATACGCCCACGAGCAGTACGCCCACGAGGTCGCCGGAACAGGCCGACACGGGTAGTAATGACGAGGCACAGGGGACCGGTCAGCAGAACGACACCTCGAACGACGGCGGCAGCCCGCACACCACCAACTCGGGAACTCCGGCGCCCGTGCGGACAGTTCAGGAGCAGCCGCACAACACCGGTGACGGTCAGCAGGCGGACGGTACTAACGAGACGCAGGGGACAAGTCAGCAGGGCGAGACCCCGAACACCTCGGACACTTCAACTCCGGTGCCTTCACCGGACGTTCCAGTCACGAACACGAACACGAACACCGGCACGAGTACGAGCGGGTCCGGCGTCCCGACTTCGAGCGGGACGAACACGGGCAACTCGACGTCCGGTTCCGGTACTTCCTCGCACAGCGGTGGCAACCCGCGTACTACGACAACGGGGCGCCCGGAGAACACGACTTCCGACAGCACCAGCACGGACACCACGAACGGCACCGGCACCGGCACCGGCAGCTCGAACAGCACGGGCACGGAGGGCATCGACACCTCCCACTCCGATTCCGGCACCGTCAGCAACACCGACACCGACACCGACACCGACACGAACACCCACACCGGCACCGACCTGCCCACCCCCGTCGCCACCACCAGCAACACCGCGCCCCCTACGACCAGTTCGGCACCGGACACGACCCCCGCGCCGGAGGCGACCCAGCCGTCCCACTCCGGTACTGCCACCCCGACACCCGGTACCGAGACGACCACCACCACCTCCTCCTCCGATGTCACCGTCGTACCGGAGCCGAGCAGCACGCCCGACCCCGTGGCGCCCGTGGATCTCACCCCCTCAGTGACCCCCAACTCCACGCCGGAGCCCGGGAGTTTCGAGGACGCTCGGGCCGGAGTGACGCCCTCGGAGCGCAGCCATACCTGGGTCGATCCGGTGTCGCGGCCCCTCGGGGCGGACGGTGTGCGGACGCAGTACGTGGTGCGGGCCGGGTTCGCCGTGCGGCGTTTCACCCATGACGGGGTGCCGGTCACCGATCTCACCGTGACCTATCGGCTCACCGGCAACCCGGGGCTGGGGACGCAGGTCGACGGGGTCCAGCAGCGGTTGACGGACGGTGTGCAGCGGGTGTTCAACACCCCGGGGCACCAACTGGGGGACGGGAGCCGACTGCACGTCACCGTCGTGCCGGCCGCTCCCGGTGAGACACCGCACCTCGACGTCACGCTCACCGACCCGGCGGACGGGACGCCGGCCACCCATCACTCGTGGCCGGCCGACATCTCCGACTCCGACCTGGCCCACGAGATCGGCCACCAGGTGGGCCTGCGCGACGAGAGCGGCTTCGACTCGGCCGCCCCGCAACGCGGCGGTACGGCCAGCCTGATGGGCGACCCCACGCGGTTCACGCCCGCGTCGGACCCGGCGTACGCGTCGGGTGGGCTGCGGCCCCGTCACCTCGCACTGATCGGCACCCTGGTCGGCGATCCCGCGGACGACCACCGGGGTCCCGGACGCCGAGGACCGGTCCAGGGCGCGCCCGGCGCGGACCCGCCCGCCCCGGTCACCCCCACCGTCGACCAGGCCGACACCGCGCCGACCCCGGTGGCCACCACGTCCACGGACACGGTGGACATCGATCCGACGGATACACACCCCGATACGCATACGCATACGGATCCGGACGCCGAGACCGTTCCCGCGGTCGTGCCGGTCCCTGACATCACCCTGACCTCCCCGGAGGGCGACACCACCCCGCCGACCGAGGTGGTGGTCGGCGGTGGCCGTCGTAGCGGCTCCTACCTCGGTGGCTACGGGCGGCGGCACGACGGCCAGTTGGGGCTCGTGCACGTGGAGCCGTTCGCGCCGGACGTGGTCGACGGGCTGCACCGCCAGGTGCTCACGGCGCTCGGCCGGCCCGCTCCGGGACCGAACGACCCCGTGCTCACGCAGCTCCGGGACGTGCTGTCGGCGGAGCAGATGGCGCTGAACATGCCGTATCTGCGCAGTCTCGGCGGGCACCGGATCGTCCTGGAGGTCGACGGTGCCGACCGCGACGTGGACGTACGGCTGACGCTCGACGACAGGCGGCCGTCCGTACGGCAGGGCGCGCTCGACACGAGCGATCCCGACAAGCATGTGGAGCGGCGCGGGCAGGGCACCCGGGAGATCGTCTCGGCGCAGCCGTCCGGCACGTTCTCGACGATCCCGGTGCCGTGGACCGGTTCGGTACCGGTCGGCGCGGCGGGCCCGGTGCGCGGGGTGGACATCGCGCTGGGCGCGACCATCACCCACAACCAGGCGGACGGTTCGACCACTGTCACCCAGGTCGTGCAGACCACCAGCGCCCAGCGCAGCAACGAGCCCTCCCGCGCCTACGACTTCACCGACAACTGGCAGGTCCGCGTGGACGCGCCGGCCCCGGGCACGGACGTGGCGAATGCGGGGGAGACAACAGATACGACAGATGCGACGGATACGGTCGACCCAACAGGCGTGACGGATGCGGCTGTTGTCGTCGCGAACCCCGATCCCGCGCCCGACTGGAGCCCCGCCGAGCAGCACGGGTCGGTCACCATCTGGTTCCCGCAGCACCTCGTGGACGCCGATGCCGATCCCGGTCAGGAGCTGCCCGCGCCCGCCGACATCAGGACACTGCCGATCTACGGCGTCGACTCGGTGCTGCATCCGCGGCGGCTGTACGAGGGGGCCGCCGAGAACTTCCGCGACGACCTGGACGACACGTCGTCGGCCCAGCTCGCGGACTTCCTTGCTGAACCGATCCTGCGGGGCACGTTGCCGATGCAGGTCGAGGGCGGGCTGTACTCGCCGGTGCTCACCGACACGCACGGACGCGCGGTCGGCATGATGCGGCTGGACGCGACGGTCCGGGGGACCACCCCGGTGGCCAAGAGCCTCGACAAGAAGATCAACCTGGAGAGCCATGTCGTCAACTCGGTGAAGAACGACCAGAACACGTCGTTCAACAGCGGGGTGACCTTCACCGGCAGCGTCGGCCCGACCTTCACGGTCGACCACCGCGCGGGTCACCCGGACGCCTCCCACGGCATCGGCGGCACCGTCAACGGCAAGGGCACCGCGAGCCTCGCCGCGCAGAACGTGTTCGGCACCAGCAACCTCGCGGGCACCATGCACGCGGTGCGCACCAACCGCAGCCACCTGCTGACCGAGGCGGACGTCGAGTACACCCTCACCCTGATCCGGCCCGACGGCTCCATCTCCACCTATGCGCCGGGCACTTGGACCCACGCGCTCGATCTGCGGGTGCTCAGCGCCGAGGACGCGGCGGGGCACGCACCGGAGCCGGACGAAGTGCGGGTGCTGCCGCACGAGTTGGAGACCCTGGAGTCGATCGGCCAGTCCATCGCGCCGCTCGGGGTGGACGAGGGCGACGCGGATCCGCTGTTCGACGACGCGGAGACCTGGCTGCGGGACCACGGCTTCCTGCCCCCGCCGGCGGACGCCCCGCACCGGGGCCGACTGCCCGACGAGACGATGGTGCAGGCGCAGTTGAACAACCTGCGGCGACTGCAGGAACTGCGTTCGCCGCTCGGGCTGCGCGCGGCGACGGACTCCATGGTGGACGGCGGCCACTCGCTGTTCCTGGAGATCCCCTCCGTGACGGGGCGGCGCCGGGTCCGGCTGGAGCTGGGCGCGCAGCGCGATCCGAACCGGCCGGTGGAGCACCGCACGGTGCTGCCCAACATCCAGGTCATGGGGCTCGCGCAGGCGGCCGGCGGCGGAACCGCCCGGCTCGGCAACACCTACGGCCTGGGCGCCGGGTTCGGCGGCGGGCTCACCGTGCCCACCCCGCACGGCGGCGCGTGGACCCTGAGCGGCACCGGCGACTACCAGTACGTCGGCCAGGCCACGCTCGGCAACACCACCGGCACCACGCTCGGCCACGACCAGTTCTTCATCGGCACCGGGCAGGACACCCACGAGTTCGGGGTACCGGCCCGCCTCACGCTCGACCTGTACGAGGGCTCGGGCCAGGAACCCGTGGCCCGGTTCGGCGAGGTGCCGCCGCCCGCCCAACACGGCGAGCCCGACCCGGAGTTGGGCCTGGGGGCGCCCCAGGAGAGGGGTGTCGCGGGCACGATCCGGCTGGCCGTACCGCACGAGCGCACACGGGCCGACGCGGAGCCCGCACCGGACGGCGAGCCGTTCACCGTACGGCAGGTCACGCAGGAGGACCGGGACCGGCTGGCCATGACGGACCCGGCCACCGGCGACCCGCACCCGGACGTCGTCCGCGTCCCGGACGACGCGCTGATCGACGTGGTGCGCGGTTCGGGGGCGCTCCAGGACGCCTTCCGGCGGATCGTCACGGGCGCCGGTGTCGACGCCGCTACTGACACCGACACCGACGCCACCGCCGACACCAACGCCGGTGCCGATCCGGTCGCCCCTCCCGGCCGCGTCTCCCGGCTGGTGGACAACTTCACCGGGTTCCTGAGCAGTTCGCTGGTCGGGAGTCCGTTCGGCGACACCACCACGGTGAGCGCCGAGGCCCGTACCACCGCGCTCTCGCCCGGTTCGCTGGTCGGCCGGGGGCACCAGATCTTCAGCGGCACCTACGTGGTCGAAGGGCTGACGCTGCCCGGGCTCGGTGCCGACGGTCAGCTCGCGATCGAGATCCAGGCCGTCGCCCACACGCCCCACCTGACGCAGAGCGTGAACCAGTACCTGGAGACCGGCATCTCCGCCGCCGACTCGGCGCAGCAGCTCAAGGGCCTGGGGAAAACACACCAGTTCGGGCTGGGCGGCTCGGCGACCCAGAACAACCCGCCGACTCCTCCCGCGAGTTCGCGGCCGGCCGGCTCCCCGGCACCCACGCCGTCCACGCCGTCCCGCTTCAACCCGTCCGGGCGCTACCAGTACGACCGCAAGAGCGACAAGTCCGACACCCTCACCAGCAGTACCGGCACCAACCGGACGCCCACCCAGTCGGGCCTCCAGCATCGGGTCACGGCCGACGTCACCTACCTGATCACCGTACGGTCCGGGCACCGCAACGTGGTCGCCAACTCCCTCGGGTTCGGGCCGGGGGAGACCGTCACGCTCGCCGTGGACGTGCCGCGCGGGCTCCAGTTCCTCATGACGGAGAGTCAACTCCGGCGCGACGGACGGTGGATGGGCGCCCTGCCCGAGCGTCCGGACGACCCGTCGACGATCGGTCTGACGAGGCCGTCCCTGCCTGACAGGTACGTCCACGACGGCACCCTCGGCCTGGCCGCGGTCAACTCGGTCACCGAGTTCTCCGACCCGGGCACGGGCCCGACGCCGACCCCGCCGATCGAGCAGCGCGCCCGATTCCACGACGACGTACGGGAGTTGGTGGACCGGTACGCCCCCGGTGCGACCACCCCCGGCCACGCCTCCTACCTGCCCGGTGTCGCCGCGCTGATCGCCGACAACACCGGTGTCGCCGGGAAGCGCGCGCTGATCGGGCGCGGCGGCGGACAGGCCAGGTTCAGCTTCCGGCACCACCGGTTCGGCGGCGCGGCCCTGGTCGAGGTGACGTTCTCGGCCCGCCCCACGAGCACCGCCGCGGACCGGGGCGCCCTGCGGGGCACCGCCGTACCGGGCGACAAGTCCGGTATAGAGCAGTGGGGTTCACACACGGCGGAGGGCCGTTCGCTCTCCTCCTCGGTGGGCCGGACACACCGTCTCACCGGCAACCCGACGGCCCGTTTCAGCCGCCCCGACGCCGACGACCGTACGGACCGGCTCGGCCCCTCCGCCAGCCTGGTCTCCTCCTCCAGCAAGGTCGACAAGCAGGGCCGCACCGCCGAGGACCGGTTCTGGCTGCGCACCGACAGCGCCGCCGACTTCGACGACCTGGACTACGAGTTGGTCGCCACGGTCCGCTCCACGCTGGTCGTCGACTGGCCGCCCAACGTGGTGGGCGCACTGGTGCAGCGCGGGGTCATCGCCTGGGACGACGCCGACGCGCCGACCCGCTCCTGGCTCAGCCGCACCCTCTCCGGCGAACTCGGCGGCCAGGTCCGGGTACCGGCCCGGGTGAGCCTGCGCTTCACCGGCAGCGAGACGGACGGCACCCGCCCTCCGCTGCCCGCACCCGCGCCGCCCTCGGTGTCCCGGGTCGACCCCCGCCAACTGCCCGCCGCGCAGCTCGTGTTGCGGGACGCGGACCTGTTCCACCCGACCGGCTCCGTCCCGGTCCAGGGCTTCGACGCGTGGAGCCAGCTGGCCACCGCCCTCGACCAGGTGGCCCCGGACACCGGGAGCAGCTGGCGTTCCGTGCCCGCCTCGACCTCCGACGAGAACGCCTCGGTACGGCTCGGCGAACTCATCCAGGCCGGCACGATCTCGCTGGACACACCCCGGCAGACCGGCGGGATGCTGCCGGCGATGCCGGGTGCGTTCCCGTTGCAGGGCGCCCCGGACCAACGGCCCACCCTCACCGTCTCGTTGTACCGGCCGAGGGCGGTCACCGACGGCGGCGACGTGACCCTCGACCGGCTGCGGATCAGCACGCAGAGCAGCAGCACGGTCTCCGGCGCCGACACCACCCTCGGGCTGTCGCTGCCGTTCGTCATGAGCGCCGACGACCCCGACCGCAACCTCCTCGGCGCGACCCCGCCGGTGCTCCAACGACCCGTGGACGCCAGCAACTTCGGCAGCGGAGTCTCCGGCGGCCGCCGCGACTGGCTCAAGACCGGCAGCACCAGCCTGCCCGCCGACGGCCGAGGCACCCGCAGCTACGAGGTCCGGACCGACGTCCACATCGAGGTCACCGGCCCCGAGGGCGTCCGCCATGTCACCGGCACGGCCACGATCCGCATCGAGGAACGCGACGCCCTCGGCCACGGCATCACCGAACCCCGCCCGGTGCCCGGCGTCTACGACCTCCCGGCCCTGCTCACCGAAGGCACCGGCACCGCGCCGGAGGACTGGGCGACGACCCGGCCGGGGGACGTACGGACCAACCTGAACGCGGGCATCGACCTCGCGGACGACGGCTTCCAGCTCTGGGTCGCCACCGGCCCCGACCCGGACGGCACCCGCCTGACCCTGGCCCTCTACGCGGCGTCGCGGGCGGCCCGGGACAACGGGCACCCGGTGGAACTGGTCACCCGGGGCCCGGAGGGCCTGCGCATCTGGCCCTTCGACCCCGACGGCACGCTGACCGGGCCGCAGGCGTCGGATTCCACCACCGGTGTCGCGACCCTGGACCAGGCCTGGGCGGACTTCGAGCGCGAGGCAGCCGCGTTCGACCGGGCCCAGGACGACCACACAGCGGCGCTCGACGACGAACACGAGCAGCGGCAGCTCCGGCCCGACGCGCAGGACACCCTGAACGACGCGGTCACCGCACTCACGGACGCGGCGGACAAGGCCCACCGTTCCGACACGGCCGCGACCACCGCCGAGCAGACCGCGGACCAGGCCGAACAGGACCTCCGCGACCTCATCGACCACGAGAAGACCCTGACCGGCGGGATCTCCGACGCCCGCCGCGCGATCGGCCCGCTCACCGACGCGGTCTCGGCGGGCGAGCGCCAGGAACTACGTCTCAGCGCCCAGGCCAAGACCGCCCGACGCCACCTGTCCGACCTCACGGCCCGCGCCGCCGAGGCCGCGAAGACGAGGGCCTCCGGCTCCGGTTCAGGCGCCACGGACGGCGCTACGACGGTCGAGAGCGCGACGCCGGATACGGACGCGCCGGGCACGATCACGTCGGACAGCGTCGCGCCGGACACGGTCGTAGAAACCGCCCCGGACACGGTCGTAGAACCCGCCCCCGCCGTGGACCCCCGTCTCGCCCAGCAGATCGACGAAGTCACCACCCAGGTAAGCAAGTTGGACGCCGACCTCGCCGAGGTGCGGGACGGTCTGGAGCGGGACCGTGCCGCGCTCCGGGACACCCGGGCCGGTCTGGACCGTGACGTGGCGGCCCAGCGTGAGGCGCGGGCGCAGCTCCCCGGCGTGCGGGACACGGCCGACACCCGGCGTTCCGAGGCCGACACGGCTCGTGGGCGGGCCGAGGACGCGGCCCAGGTCCATGAGGACGCACGGGAGAACCACGGGCGGGCGGCGCGGACGCTCGGCGAGATCGACGCGCGGATCGGCGAGGCCCTCGGCAGGCGCGACGACGCCGCCGCGCGCCGGGCGGCGGCGGAGACCGCGCTGCCCGGCGCGACCGGCCCGGTGCTGGCCTCCGGCCCCTCGGCGCTGCCCACCTCCCGCACGACGCTGGCCTCGACCACCCCGCGTTGGCCGGGCTCGGGCCGCCCCCGCACGGCGGGTCCCGCCACCGGCAACGCACCGCTCCCCGGCGACGGCGACACCTCCGAGAGCGACAACTCGACCACCGGGGACGAGGATTCAGGGGACGAGGACGCAGGGGGAGACGACAGTTCGGACGCGGACACCGAACTGACCACGCCCGACCCGACGTCCCTCGTCCCGCCGAAGGACACCACCGGCGGGGACCAAGGCGGCGACACGTCCGGCGACCCCGGTGCGACCTCCGCCCAGGACAGCGCGTTCGACGCCCTGGTCGGCAACACCACCACCACGTCCACCGACCTGCACAGCGCACCGGCGGACACGGACACCGACGCACCCGAGACCGACGCACCCAAGACCGAGGACAAGGGCAAGGGCAAGGCCCCCGCCCAGGACGACACCAACAGCACGTCGCCCGGACCGACTTCATCCGACCCCACGCCCCCCGGCCTCACCGCACCCCGGCCCGCCGCCTTCCAAGTGCGGGCGCCACGAGGCAACTTGGTGCCGACCCGCGGGGACGGCCGGTGCATGCTGTACACGTTCATCGGCACCGACCCGGCGCGGGTCCGCGACCGGCTGCCCGGACTGCGGACCCAGGCTCCGGAGACCTACGCCTGGCTCGGCGACCCGGGTCAAGTCCGCGCCGGGCTGGCCCAGTTCACCCGGTGGCGGCCGGGCACCCCGATGCCCCGGGCCGGCCACCACCTGATGCTCGCGGCCGACCAGCTGCGCATCCTCGCCGAGGACCGACTGCTCACCGCGCGCAGCGAACGCCCGCTGCCGCACGAGGTGGTGGGCCAGGTACGGCAGACGCTCGCGGGGTGGTTCGAGGGACGCACGGCGACCATGAACCGGCCCGAACTCCTGACGACCCTCGACGAGTACGGCATCACCGGGGTGACGGAGCCGGACCAGTTGGAGCTGGACGATCTCCACACGCTCTACATCGAGGCGCTGACCGGCGACAACGCGATCGGCGCGCCGGATCCCAGCGTCCGGGACATGTTCGCGTACCTGCGCGACACCGGCGGACTGCCCACCCTGGACCGCCTCTCCGACGACCAGCTCCGCAGGCTGCTCGGGCACGGATACACCGTCAGCGACGCCCAGTTCACCGACGCCGAACTGGCCCACGCGCTGGCCGCCGTCCAGAGCTGGTCCAAGTCGTACGAGAGCAACCAGGGCGAGTTGTTCCTCCCGCTGCTGGCGGACACCCTGGACGTGGCCGTCGAGGTACTGCGACCGGACGCGGCGACCGGCCTCGGCACCGTCACCCGTGTCGGCTCACCCACGGCCACCCGGGTCCTGGAGGTCCACTACACGGGCCTGAACCACTACAACGCCACCGACGCGGGCCCCCTCACCGTCGACCCGGCGACCATCACCCCGGCACCTGCGCCCCGGGGCCCCGGGGACGCCAACAGCGTTCAGCCGGACGGGCGTTACCGTCCCGCGCCGACCCGTGACGCCGATGACGAGCGTCCCGCGTCCCGTGTCGCCGACCCCGCGCCGAAGGACACATGGCACGGCCTGCGCCCGCATGCCCGTCCCGCCGTGCACTCGACGGAGCGGTTCGATCCGCACGCGGATCAGAGCAACTCGCCCCGGCCCGGCGCGCTCAGCGGTGCGACGACTCTCGTCCGTGCGCAGGTTCGTCGTATCCAAGCCCCCAACGGCCAGTGGATACGGGACTACACGCTCAACCTCCCGGTCACCACGGCGAACCCCGACCTCGCCCCGCAGCTCAACGAGCGCATCTCCGGTCTCCTGGACACGCACCTCAACTCCGGTCTGGCACTGCCGAGTTCGGGTGACCAGCTCCACGTCAACCTGAACCTGATCAGCGACCCGGCGCACCCCGAGGCGATCACCCTCACCGACACCGAGAACCCGGGCCGCGCCGACCAACTCCACCTGGACGCCAACCACTCCGACGAAGACCTCCTCCACGAGGTCCTGCATTACCTCGGCCTGCCGGACGAACAGCGCGACAACGACTTCCTGTTGCGCAACCACCCGAACAGCACCACCGTCCGGACCACCGGCGTCATGGCCACCACCCAGACCCCCGTCCACATCCCCCGCCGCTATCTCCGCACGATCGAGAACGTCACCTCCGCGGGACCCCAACTCCACGACCACGCAGGCCAGAACGAGACGACCCCGACCCAGGACCCGGACACCACCCCGATCCCCACGGACACCCCCCTCACCTGGCCCACCTCCCACGCCCCGACCGCACAGCCACCCGGGCCGGGCCGCTTCCAGTCGACGTACGTGAACACCTACGGCCGGTCCCCGGACGGCACGGTGGGACTGGTGTACGCGGAGCCGTTCTCGGACGAGGTGATCGACGGGCTGCACCGCCAGGTCTACGAGGAACTCGGGCTGGACGCCGACAACCCGCCCGAGGCGGTGCGCGAGCAGGTGCGGGATGCGCTGACCCGGGAGAACCTGGCGCTCCAACTGCCGTATCTGCGCTCGAACGGCGGCCACCGCATCACCGTCCGGGTCGGCGGACGCGATCGGACCGTCGACGTACAGCTGACGCTTTCCGATGCCCGGACCTCGTTGCGGCAGGGGCGCTTCGACCCGCGTGACGCGGACAAGCACGTCGAGCGGCGCGGGTTCGGTACGCGGGAGAACTTCTCCAGTCAGCCGGCCGGTACGTATCGCACGGTCCAGGTTCCGTGGACCGGCTCGTGGCCGATCACCGCGCCGACGCCGGTGCGGGCGGTGGACGGGTCCGTGACGGTCTCGCTCACGCACAACCAGGCCAGTGACGCGACGACCGTCACCCAGGCCGTCCAGACCACCTCCGCCCAGCGTTCCAACGAGCCTTCCGATCCTGTGGAGTTCACCACCCACTGGCGGGTGCGCACCGACGCCCCCGGGGTGACAGCGGCACCCACCGCCCCGGTGCCGGGCGTGTGGAGCCAGCCCGTGTCGCACGGCTCCACCACGATCTGGTTCCCCCGGCACCTCACCACCGCGGACGCGGCTCAGGGGTCGCTGCCCGCCCCCGCCGCGCCGACCGATCTCCCGCTCTACGGTGTCGATTCGGTGATCGACCCGAGGGCGTTGTACGAGCATGTGCACCAGACGTTCCACGCCGATCTGGACGACACCGCGGCCGGGCAGGTCTCGGACTTCCTCTCGGAGCAGGTGCTGCGCGGCACGTTGCCCATGCAGATCGACGGCGGGATCTACTCGCCCGTGATCACCGACGCCGACGGCAACGCGGTCGGCATGCTGCGTCTGGTCACCACGCCTGCCGTGGGCACGCCGTTGCGGCAGAGCACTCCGGGGCAGATCAACCTGGAGAGCCATCTGGTCAACACCGCGAAGGTGGACCTCTCCTCGAAGTACACCAGCGGCATCGGTCTCAGCGGCAGCGCTGCCGCCGCCCTCACCGGCGATCACAGCCAGGGACACCCGAACGCGTCGAGCGTCATCGGCGGCAGCCTCGGTGTGCGCGGCCAGGCGCAGGCGACGGTCACCAACACGTACAGCGCGAGCAGTTCCGCCGGGACGATGCACGCCATCCGCACCAACCGCGGCCATCTCCTCACCCCCTCCGGCGTCACCTATCAGGCCACGCTGATCCGGCCCGACGGCACCGAGACGGCGGCGCCTGCGCTCACCCAGACGCACGGCATGGACCTGCGGGTCCTGAGCAAGACGGACGCCACGGGGCACCGGCCGACCGCTGCCGAGACGCGTGAACTTCCGGACTCCCTGGAGCGGTTGGACGGCATTGGGCTGAGCGCGGCCCCGCTCGACGTCATCGGCACGAACGACATGTTCGACGAGGCCGAGACATGGCTGCGCGACGAAGGCTTCCTGCCGTCCGCTCACGGCGTGGTGCGGAGCCACGAGCCCGAGCACCAGATCCGGCTGCACGCGCAGCTCAACAACCTGCGTCGGCTCAGCGAGGCCCGGTCCCGTACCGGATTGCGTGCCGCGACCGACGCGATGGTCGACGGCGGGCACGCCCTGCACTTCGAGGTGCCCAACACCACCGACACGGGCGTCCGCCGGGTCCGGCTGCTCCTCTCCGCCGACCGGGACGCCGGGCAGGCCAGCACTCATCGCCTGGTGCTGCCGGGTATTCAGGTCATGGGTCTCGCCCAGATGGCGGGCAGCGACGCCGAGCAGCGCGGTGAGTCGTACGGCGGTGCGCTCGGGCCGATGGCGAGTGTCAGCGGGCCGCTGCGCAAGTGGGGGTCCATCGGGTTCGGGGGCGACTACCAACGCGGCCACCAGGTGACCCACGGCGACACCGTGGGCGGCGCGACCGGGCACGACCAGTTCTTCATCGCCACCAACCAGGACAGCCACGAGTTCGACGTACCGGTGCGGTTGGCCCTCGACCTGTACGCGGACGACACGGATGCGCCGACCGAGCGGTTCGGGCGGAACGTCAACCAGGCGGCGGCCCCAACTGTCCCCGGTGCCCCCGCCGTCGCACCGCCGACGACGGTCTCCGGTTCGCTGCGGCTGGCGGTGCCGAACGGTCGTACGCACGCGCCCTCGGCGACCCCCGCGTCGCCCGCGCCCCGGGCCGACGGTGCGCCGCGCCCCACCAACCGGGTCGACCAGGCCCGGCTCGACGGGACCGACGCCACCACCGGTGCCCCGCGCCCGGAACTGGTGCGCATACCGGACGACGCCCTGATCGACACCGTGCGCGGCTCCGCCGCCATCGAGTCGGTCTTCCAGCGGGCCGCCACGGTCATCCGCAACCAGGCCCAGCCGACGCCACCCGCGACCACCGGTACGGGCCCGATCCTCCCGGTCACCGCCCCCGCGACCACCGGTACGGCTCCCGCCCCCGCCTCGCCCGCGCGCGACGGCGTCTCCCCGCTCGCCGGGCACGGGCTGACGGACCGCAGGACGCGTGCCGCAGAGACCCGGCACGCCGCGATCACGCCGGGCAGTCTTGTCGCGCACGGGCACGAACTGTTCAAGAACTCCTACGTAGTTGAGGGCCTGAGTCTGCCGGGCACGGTCGCGGACGGGCAGTACTCGCTGGAGATCCAGGCGATCGCGCACCGGCCCCGGCTGCTGGACACGACCCGGCAGTACCTGGAGACGGGTGTCTCGGCCACCGACAGTGCCCAGCAGCTCAAGTCCCTCGGGAAGTCGAACCAGTCGGGCGGCACCGGCGTGGTGACCCAGAACCCGCCCGCCAAGTCGGCGGGGCAGGGCAACACCGGTCCGGAGTCGGACGGTTCGGTCTCCACCAGCCAGAGCGCGGGCAAGCCGGACAAGGACCAGTTCAACCCGTCGGTACGGTTCGGCAAGGTGTCCCGTACCGACACCGCCGACACGCTCTCCGCCAGTACGGGCGTCAACCGCACCCCCACTGAGAGCGGCACCCTGCACCGGGTGGTCGCCGATGTCACCTACGTGGTCACGGTCCGCGCGGGCTCCCGCACGCTCCTCAACGGGGTCGGCGAGCCCGGCACGGTCGAGCCGGTCACCTTCGCGGTGGACGTCCCGGACGGGGTCCAGTTCCTCATGACCCAGGGTCAACTCGACCGCGACGCACGGTGGATGGGCTCGGTGACCGGTCTCACCCCGGCGCCCGTCCAGGGCCACGCTCCGCTGCCGGCGGCGTACGTGCGCAACCGGCAACTGGGCCTCGGCGGCGTCCTCTCGGTCACCGAGTTCCAGCGGCCCCCGGCCCCCGCACCGGTCGCCGGCCAGATCCAGTTGGCGCCGGTCAACCCGAGGGAGCGACGCGGCCAGGTCAGGCGCGAGCTGATGACACTGGTCGAGGCCGAGGCACCCGGATCGTTCACCCCCGGGCACTCCGGTTACCAGCCCGGTGTGCACAGCCGGATCGCGCAACTCACCTCGACCGCCGGACTCCGCTCGCTGCCCGGACGCGGCCCGGACGGCACTCCGCGCCGGGCCACCACCCGCTTCCACTTCCGTCACCACGGTTACGGCGGTGAGCGGTTGGTCGAGGTCACGCTGACGGCGAGGCCTCGGCCGACCCAGAACCTGGCCGGCGTACTGGGTCTCTCGACCCCGGGCTCGGGCCTCGAACAGTGGCAGTCGCACACCTCGGCGGGCCGCACCACCACCCGTGCCACGGTCCGGCAGACGCAGCTCCCGGTCACGCTGGCCACCCGCTATCCCCGTCCGAACCAGGGCCCCGACCCGGCCAGGACGGACCGTTCGGCGCCGGTGTTCACCCCGCAGGCGGCCTCCAGCATCTCGGCCCGGCGGGCGACCACGGCGGACAACCGGTTCTGGCTGCGTACCGACAACGGGGCTGATTTCGACGGCCTGTTGTACGACTACGACCTGTCGGTTCGTTCCGCTCTGGTGACGGACTGGCCGCCGAACGTCGTCGGCGGTCTCATCCAGAACGGTGTCATCGCGTGGGCGGACGCGGACGGTGACGTACGCCAGTGGATAGACGAGTTGATGGCCCGGGGCAACCCGCGCACCAGCTCCGTCCCGGTCAGTCTGGCGCTGCGGTTCACCGGCACCGAGACCAACGCACCCGTACCGCAGCCCACGGTGACCGCCCCGTCGGTCGTCTCCGCCGTCGACCCGCGCAACAGGGCGCTGCCCGGCACGCCCGCCACCGCGTATCTCGCCGACGCGCAGATGTTCCACCCTGTGGGGCCGACCCCGGCGTTCCATTTCGACGGCTGGGCGCATCTGGAGACGGCCCTCAACGACGTTGCCCCGCGCGGCGGTCGAGGCTGGCACGCTCAGATCACCTCGGTGTCGGTGGAGGGCCAGGCCGTCCGGCTCGGCCAGTTGATCCAGGCCGGGCGGGTGTCCCTCGACCGGCCTCGGATGGCGGCGGACCTCACCCGCAAGATGCCCGGCACCACACCTTTCGAGGGAGCGCCGGATCAGCCTCCCTCGATCGCGGTCACGCTCTACAACCCGCGCCGCTCCACTCACGCCGACGACGTCACCCTCGACCAACTCCACAACACCACCGACACGGTGAGCACCGCGGCCGGTGCCGACCACTCCTTGGCCACCTCGTTCACGCAGCTCCTGAGCGGTGACGACGACAACCACGAGATCGCCGGGATCAGCGTCCCCCTCGCCCAGCGGCAGACCCAGCCGTCGACCTTCGGTGGCACGACCACCGGCAGTCGCCGCGACTGGCTGAAGTCCGGCAGCACGTCAGCGCCCGCCAACGGGGCGCGGGGGACACGGAGTTACGTCGTCGACGCCGACGCCCACCTGCTCGTGGAGGGACCCGAAGGCACCCGTCACGTCACCGGCACTGTCACCCTCCGCATCGAGGAGCGTGACCTGCTCGGCCATGGTCTGCTCGCTCCGGCCGAGTCCCCGCCGAACGTCCATGACCTGCCCGCGCTCGTCCCCGACTGGGCCACAGCGGAGCCGCACACGCTGCCCGAGCGCCTCAACTCGGCGATCCCCGCAGGCAGTCACGGTGTTCAGGTCTGGGTGGCTCTCGGTGCGGACCCGCAGGGTGAACACCTGGGCCAGGCCCTCTATATGGCCTCGCGTACGGCCGTGCTCGGCAATCGCCCGCTGGAGTTGATGACCCGTGACCCGCAGGGCATCCGCCGCTGGGAGTTCAACCCCGACGGTGCCCTCGTCACGGCCGACCCCGACCTGTCCACCGCGTGGAACGCCTTCGACGCCCAGGCCGAACTGCTGCACACCGCCACCGACACCCTCGCCGACACCCCGCAGCAGCTGAACCTCCGTTTCGCTGCCCGTCGGGAGGCCAACGGGGTGTACACGGCCGCCGTAGCAGCCCATGGGAAGGCGCGGCTCGCGGTCACGCATGCGAGGACCGCCCACGAGGCGGCGGTGGAGACGGCCGCCGAGTCCGCCGAGGCCGCGCGTGAGGCCGAGGAGTTGGTCGCACGGCTGAAGCGGGACTTCGCGGAGGCCCAAAGGACCGCCGCCACCTTGCCGTCGGTCATCGAGCGCCACGAGCGGGACGAGACCAAGGGCCGCCACGATCTTCAGACGGCGCTCGCTGCGCTGACGCGGGCGGAGAGCACGGTGCGCGAAGAGCGCGCCGCCGCTGCACGGGCTGCGGCTCAACAGGCTGCTAAGACCGGGCAGTTGAGTGCTACTCCCGCACCCGCACCCGCCCCCGTTGCAACCGGTGTCCCGCGCTCCCACACCCCTGCGGCCGATGTCGCCGCCGATCCGCGTGTCCAGGCGGTGCTCCCGGCGATCACCGCCGCCGACAACGCGATCCAGCAGGCCACCACCGCGCTCACCGCCGCCCGGCCGGCGCTGGCGCGGGCGGAGCACATCGTCGACGTCGGCCCGGCCCGCATCAGCCAGGAGGAAGAGAACCACAAGGACGCCGTGGAGGAGGCGCGGGAGGACGCGAAGGCCGCGGCTCTTCGGGCCGGCAACCTTCGGGTCGCCACGAAGAACGAGACCGTCGCCCAGGGCCGGGTGACCGAGGCCCGGACCGAGGTCGCCAACCGCGACGCGGAGATCGTCGCCGTCGTCGCCGCGCAGGTGCAGGCCGCGGCGGATCAGATGTCGGCGACCACAGCGTTGCCGGGTCTGTCCAGCGACGTCCAGGACAGTGCCCCGACCCCTGAACAGTCCCTGCGTACGACCTTCGCCACCACCCCGCCCCGCTGGCCAGCCCCCGACGGCCCGGCCGCCCCGCTCCCGGCCGGCGGCCAGACCCACACCCCGCCGCCCGCGGCCACCACCGGCACCACGGGGACGAACCCCACGACGACCACGACGACCACGACGAAGTCGGCGAAACAGCAGCCGAAGAAGACCGGGCCGGCCAAGTCCGGTACGAGCGACGGCAAGACCGACAAGGGCAAGAAGCCGGTCACCGGCAAGAGCACGGGCGTTGACAAGGGCAAGGGCGTCGACAACGGCAAGGCCAAGGGCAAGTCCCCGCTCGTACAGTCGCCCCCGCCGCCCGGCACGACCCCGGCCGCCCCGCTGTCCCCGTACGTCGACTCCACGGGCAACGCCGTCCCGACCCCCGGTGACGGCAACTGTCTCCTGTACGCCGTCATCGGCAGCGCGCCCCACCTGGTCCGCACCCGGCTCCAGCAGGCCGCCGCCACCGGCACCGTCCCGGCCCTCGCCCCGGCCACCGCCGGCTGGCTCGCCCGGCCCAATGACGTATGGCAGACCCTCACGACACTGACGGGTAACCCGCAGACCACCAACCGGGGATCAGGTCATCTGCGGGCCGCACGGCGGGGGTTGCAGGACCTGGTGCTGGCCCGGCTGGCGGCGGCGGGCGACGGCAGCCGGCCGCTCCCGCCGCAGGTGCTCGGCCAGCTCCGGGGCGTCCTCGCCGGTGAGTTCGCGACACGGGTGGAGAGCGCGCCCCTCGTCGACGTCGACGCCCAACTGGCCGAGTACGGCATCCAGGGTGTGACCCACGCCGAGGACCTGGACCCGGTCGACCTCCAGACCCGCTATCTGCAGGCCGTCTCGGCGCCGGGCGCCCCGCCCGCGCTGACCGGTCCCGCGCCCAGCAACCGCCGGATGTTCGCCTATCTCCGTGCGGCGAACGCGCTGCCGACGCTCACCACCATGACGCCCGACGAGCGCCGGTCGCTGCTGATCGCCGGCTACCACCGCAGCACCGCCGCACTCACCGAGTACGAGGCGGACGCGCTCGACGACGCGGTGCGCGACTGGTCGGACGCGTGGGCGAACCCGGTCGGCGACACCTTCCTGCCGCTGCTCGCCGACACCCTCGACGCCCCGATCCACGTCTTCCAGCCGGTGACCAACACGCCCACCGGTCCCCAGGGCGTCGTGCTGCGCTACGGCCCGACGACCACCAACACCCCGGCGCTGGAGGTCCACTACACGGGCCTGAACCACTACAGCGCGAGTGACGCGAACACCGGCACCAACCCGGCGACCGCCAACCCGGCGAACATCACCCCGTCGAACGCGCCCCGGGGTCCTGAGGACGCCAACAGCCTTGAGCCGGAGGGGCGTTATCGTCCCGCGCCGACCCGCAGCAGCGACGAGGACCGGCCCGCGTCCCGTGTCGCCGATCCGGCGCCGAAGGACTCCTGGCACGGCCTGCGCCCGTATGCCCGTCCCGCCGTGCACTCGACGGAGCGGTTCGATCCGCACGCGAATCAGAGCAACTCGCCCCGGCCCGGCGCGCTCAGCGGTGCGACGACTCTCATCCGTACGCAGGTCCGTCGTATCCAAGCCCCCAACGGCCAGTGGATACGGGACTACACGCTCAACCTTCCGGTCACCACGACCGACCCGGACCTCACCCGGCAGCTCAACGAGCGCATCAGTGGTCTGCTGGACACGCACCTCAACTCCGGTCTGGCGCTGCCCAGTTCACGCGACCAGCTCCACATCAACCTCAACCTGATCGCGGACCCGGCCCACCCCGAGACGATCACCCTCACCGACACCGAGAACCCGGGCCGCGCGGACCAACTCCACCTGGACCTTGGCCATTCCGACGAGGATCTGCTGCACGAGGTCCTGCACTACCTCGGTCTGCCGGACGAACAGCGCGACAACGACTTCCTGTTGCGCAACCACCCCAACAGCACCACCGTCCGGACGACCGGCCTCATGGCCACCACCCAGACCCCCGTCCACATCCCGCACCGCTACCTCCGCACCATCGAGGACGTCACCGCCGCCGGCCCTCAACTCCACGACCACACAGGCCAGGACGAGACGACGCCTGTCCGCGACCCCGACACCACGCCCATCCCCACGGACGCCCCGCTCACCTGGCCCACCTCCCACGCCCCGACCGCACAGCCACCCGCGCAGGTCCAACTCCCGTCCACCTACGTGACCTCCTACGGCGCGCTTCCCGACGGGACCGTCGGGCTGGTGTACGCGGAGCCGTTCTCCGACGAGGTGATCGCGGGGCTGCACGGGCAGGTCTACGAGGCGCTCGGGCTGGATGCCGACAACCCGCCCGAGGCGGTGCGCGAGCAGGTGCGGGGCGAGCTGAGCCGGGAGAATCTCGCGCTCCAACTGCCGTATCTGCGCTCGAACGGCGGGCTCCGCATCACCGTCCGGGTCGGTGGCCGTGATCGTACGGTCGATGTTCAGCTGACGCTCTCCGATGCGCGGGCGTCGTTGCGGCAGGGGCGTTTCGACCCGCGTGACGCGGACAAGCACGTCGAGCGGCGCGGGTTCGGTACGCGGGAGAACTTCTCCAGTCAGCCTTCGGGTACGTACCGGACGTTCCAGGTGCCGTGGACCGGCTCGTGGCCGATCACCGCGCCGACGGCGGTGCGGGCCGTAGACGGATCGCTGACGGCGGCGATCACGCACAACCAGGCCAGCGACGCGACGACCGTCACCCAGGCCGTCCAGACCACGTCCTCCCAGCGCTCCAACGAGCCCTCGGATCCTGTGGAGTTCACCACCCGGTGGCGGGTACGTGTCGACGCGCCCGCCGTCACTGCACCCATCACCGCACCCACCACCACGACCACCCCGGCACCGGACGGGTGGGGCGTGGCGGAGTCCCACGGGCCCACCACGATCTGGTTCCCCCGGCACCTCACCACCGCCGATCCGGCGCCGGGTTCGCTGCCCGCGCCCGCCGCGATGGCCGATCTCCCGCTCTACGGTGTCGATTCGGTGATCGATCCCCGGGCGCTGTACGAGCACGTCCACCAGAGGTTCCACGCGGATCTGGACGACACCGCGGCCGGGCAGGTCTCGGACTTCCTGTCCGAGCAGGTGCTGCGGGGCACGTTGCCCATGCAGGTGGACGGCGGGATCTACTCGCCGGTGATCACCGACGCCGACGGCAACGCGGTCGGCATGCTGCGTCTGGTCACCACGCCCGCCGTCGGCACGCCGTTGCGGCAGAGCACCCCGGGTCAGATCAACCTCGAAAGTCACCTGGTCAACACCGCGAAGGTGGACCTCTCTTCGCGGTACACCAGCGGTATCGGGGTCAGCGGAAGTGGCGCCGCCGCTCTCACCGGTGACCACGGCCAAGGCCATCCGGACGCCTCCAGCACCATCGGCGGCAGTCTCGGCCTGCGCGGGCAGACGCAGGCGACCGTCACCAACACGTACAGCGCGAGCAGTTCCGCGGGCACGATGCACGCGATCCGCACCAACCGCGGTCATCTCCTCACCCCGTCCGGTGTCACCTACCAGGTCACCCTGATCCGGCCCGACGGCACCGAGACGAGGGCCCCGGCGCTCACCCAGACGCACGGCATGGATCTACGGGTCCTGAGCAAGGCGGACGCGACCGGGCACACGCCGACCGCCGCCGAGACGCGCGAACTCCCTGACTCCCTGGAGCGGTTGGACGGCATCGGGCTGAGCGCGGCCCCGCTCGACGTCACCGGTACGGACGGACTGTTCGACGAGGCCGAGGCGTGGCTGCGCTGCGAGGGCTTCCTGCCGCCGAGCCCAACGGCCCCGGCCCCCAAGGGAGTTGGCGCGCGGCTGAAGCAGGCCGTACGCAACCACGAGCCCGAGCACCAGATCCGGCTGCACGCCCAGCTCAACAACCTGCGCCGACTGCGCGAGGCCCGCTCCCGCACCGGGCTGCGCGCCGCGACCGACGCGATGGTCGACGGCGGACACTCCCTGCACTTCGAGGTGCCGAACAGCACCGACACCGGCGTCCGCCGCGTCCGGCTGCTCCTCTCCGCCGACCGGGACGCCGGGCAGGCCAGCACCCATCACCTGGTCCTGCCGGGCATCCAGGTCATGGGCCTGGCCCAGATGGCGGGCAGCGACGCCGAGCAGCGCGGTGAGTCGTACGGCGGCGCGCTCGGGCCGATGGCCAGCGTCAGTGGGCCGCTGGGGAGTTGGGGGTCGATCGGGTTCGGGGCCGACTATCAGTACGGCCACCAGGTCACCCACGGCGACACCGTGGGCGGCGCGACCTCGCACGACCAGTTCTACATCGGCACCGGTCAGGACAGTCACGAGTTCAGGGTGCCGGTGCGGTTGGCCCTGGACCTGTACGCGGACGACAGCGACCAGCCGAGTGAGCGGTTCGGGCGGAACGTGAACCAGGCCCTCGCCCCGGCCCCGGCCGCCGCTCCGGCCCCAACTGTCACCGGTGCGCCGCCTGTTGCCCCCGCGCCGCCCGTCCCACCGTCGACGACGGTCACCGGTTCACTGCGGCTGGCCGTACCGCACGGTCGTACGCAGGCGCCTTCGGCGACCCCCGCGCCGCGTGCCGGACGGGCCGACGGGGCGCCGCGCCGGCCCAGCGCGGTCGACAGGGCGCGGCTCGACGCGACCGATGCCACCGGCACCCCGCGCCCGGAACTGGTGCGGATACCGGACGACGCGCTGATCGACACCGTGCGCGGCTCCGCCGCCATCGAGTCGGTCTTCCAGCGGGCCGCCACGGTCATCCGCAACCAGGCCCAGGCGGCGACGCCCACCACCCCGGCCACCGGCCCGATCCTCCCGGTCACCGCCCCCGCGACCACCGGTACGGTCCCGGCGACCACCGGTGCAGCCCCGGGTACCGCCCCCGCTCCGCCCGCCCGCGACGGCATCTCCCCGCTCGCCGGGCACGGGCTCACGGACAGCAGGACGCGTGCCACCGAGACCCGGCACGCGGCGATCACGCCGGGCAGCCTCGTCGCGCACGGGCACGAACTGTTCAAGAACTCCTATGTAGTTGAGGGCCTGAGCCTTCCGGGGACGGTCGCCGACGGCCAGTACTCCCTGGAGATCCAAGCCGTCGCGCACCGGCCCCGGCTGCTGGACACCACCCGGCAGTACCTGGAGACGGGCGTCTCGGCCACCGACAACGCGCAACAGCTCAAGTCCCTGGGAAAGTCGCACCAGTTCGGTGGTAGCGGGGTGGTCACCCAGAACCCGCCCCCGCAGCCGGCCGGGCAGGGCAACACCGGTCCGGAGTCGGACGGTTCGGTCTCCACCAGCCAGACCAGCGGCAAGTCGTACAAGGGCCTCTTCAACCCGTCGGCACGGCTCGGCTATGTCGCGCGCACCGACACCGCGGACACCCTCTCCGCCAGTACCGGCGTCAACCGCACCCCCACCGAGAGCGGCACCCTGCACCGGGTGGTCGCCGACGTCACCTACCTCGTCACGGTCCGCGCGGGTTCCCGCACCCTGCTCAACGGCGTCGGCGAACCCGGCACGGTCGACCCCGTCACCTTCGCCGTGGACGTCCCGGACGGCCTCCAGTTCCTCATGACCCAGGGCCAACTCGCCCGTGACGCACGGTGGATGGGCTCGGTGACCGGTCTCACCCCGGCGCCCGCACCGGCGTTGACGGTGGCCCTCCCGGCGCCGTACACCCGTAACCGGGAACTGGGCCTCGGCGGTGTCCTGTCGGTCATCGAGTACGACCGGCCCGTCGCCGCCCCCGTCCCCACGACCGGGCCCGCCGCCGGGCAGATCCCGCTGGCGCCGGTCAACCCGAGGGAACGGCGCGGGCTGATCGGGCGCGAGCTGCTTGCGCTGGTGGAGGCCGAGGCACCCGGAGCGGTCACGCCGGGGCACTCCGGCTACCAGCAGGGCGTGCACAGCCGGATCGCGCAGCTCACCTCGTCCGCCGGACTACGTTCGCTGCCCGGGCGCGGCCCGGACGGCACTCCGCGCCGGGCGACCACCCGCTTCCACTTCCGTCACCACGGTTACGGCGGTGAGCGGCTGGTCGAGGTCACGCTCACGGCACGGCCCCGGCGGACCCAGAACCTGGCCGGCATCCGGGGTTCCTCGACGCCCGGTTCGGGCCTCGAACAGTGGCAGTCGCACACCTCCGCCGGCCGCACCACCACCCGCGCCTCGGTCCGGCAGAAGCAGCTCCCGGTCACCCTGACCACGCGCTACCTCCGACCCAACCAGGGCCCGGACCCGGCCAGGACGGACCGCGCCGCGCCCGTGTTCACCCCGCAGGCGGCCACCAGCATCTCCGCCCGGCGGGCCACCACCGCCGACAACCGCTTCTGGTTGCGCACCGACAACGGGGCTGATTTCGACGGCCTGTTGTACGACTACGAGTTGTCCGTCCGCTCCGCGCTGGTCACCGACTGGCCGCCGAACGTCATCGGCGGTCTCATCCAGAACGGCGTCATCGCGTGGTCCGACGCGGACGGCGACGTAAGCCGCTGGATAGACGAACTGATGGCCCGGGGCAACCCGCGCACCAGCACCGTCCCGGTCCGGCTCACGCTGCGGTTCACCGGCACCGAGACCGCCCTGCCCGGTGTCGGCGGCCCGGTTCCGGTGAACGCCCCGTCCGTCGTCTCCGGCGCCGACCCGCGCAACACCGTGCGGCCGGCCGGTCCCGCCGCCGGGCCATATCTCGCAGACGCGCAGATGTTCCACCCGGTGGGACCGACCCCGGCGTTCCACTTCGACGGCTGGGCGCACTTGGAGACGGCGCTCAACGACGTTGCCCCGCGCGGCGGTCGAGGCTGGCATTCACAGATCACGTCCGTCTCGGTGGAGGGACAGGCCGTCCGGCTCGGCCAGTTGATCCAGGCCGGGCGGGTCTCCCTCGACCGTCCCCGGCTGGCCGCCGACCTCACCCGCAAGATGCCCGGCACCGCGCCCTTCGAAGGGGCACCCGACCAGGCCCCGTCGATCGCGGTCACGCTCTACAACCCGCGCCGTTCCACCCATGCCGACGACGTCACCCTCGACCAACTCCACAACACCACCGACACGGTGAGCACCGCGGCCGGTGCCGACCACTCCCTCGCGACCTCGTTCACGGAACTTCTCAGTGGTGACGACGACAACCACGAGATCGCCGGGATCAGCGTCCCGCTCCTCCAGCGGCAGACCCAGCCGTCGACCTTCGGCGGCACCACCACCGGCAGCCGCCGTGACTGGCTGAAGTCCGGCAGCACCGCCGCGCCCGCCAACGGGGCGCGGGGGACGCGGAGTTACGTCGTCGACGCCGATGCCCACCTGCTCGTCGAGGGACCGGAAGGCACCCGTCACGTCACCGGCACCGTCACCCTCCGCATCGAGGAACGCGACCTCCTAGGCCACGGACTCCTCACCCCGGCCGAGACCCCGCCGAACCTCCACGACCTGCCCGCGCTCGTCCCCGACTGGGCCACGGCCGAGCCGCACACGCTTCCCGAGCGCCTCAACTCCGCGATCCCGACGGGCAGTCACGGTGTTCAGGTCTGGGTGGCTCTCGGCGCGGACCCGCAGGGCGAACACCTCGGCCAGGCGCTCTACGCAGCGTCCCGCACCGCCGTGCTCGGGAACCGCCCGCTGGAGTTGATGACCCGTGACCCGCAGGGCATCCGCCGCTGGGAGTTCACCCCCGAGGGCGCCCTTGTCACCGATGACCCCGATCTCACCACCGCGTGGAACGCCTTCGACGCCCAGGCCGAGCTCCTGCACACCGCCACCGACACCCTCGCCGACACCCCGCAGCGGCTGAACCTCCTCACCGGCGCCCTCCAGCAGGCCAACCGGGCGCACACAGCCGCCGTAGCAGCCCACAGGAAGGCGCAAGTCGCGGTCAAGAACGCGACCGACGCCCACGCGGAGGCGCAGCAGGAGGCAGCCGACACCGCCGAGGCCGCGCGCGAGGCCGAGGCGCTCGTCGCGCGGCTGAAGCGGGATCTCGCGGAGGCCCGCAACACCGTCACCACCTTGCCGTCGGTCATCGAGCGGCACGAGCGCGACGAGACCAAGGGGCGTCGCGACCTCCTGACGGCGCTGGCCGCGCTGACGCAGGCCGAGCACACGGTGCGCGAAGAGCGTGCCGCCGCGGCACGGGCCGCCGCTCAACAGGGCGCGCAGAACGGGCAGTTGAGTGCCACCCCTGCCCCCGCTCCCGTCGCACCCGGTACCCCGCGCTCCCACACCCCTGCGGCCGATGTCGCCGGCGACCCGCGTGTCCAGGCCGTGCTCCCGGCGATCACCGCCGCCGACAACGCGATCCAGCAGGCCACCACCGCGCTCACCGCCGCCCGGCCGGTACTGGCGCGGGCCGAGCACATCGTCGACGTCGGCCCGGCCCGCATCAGCCAGGAGGAGGACAACCACGAGGAGGCCGTTGAGGAGGCGCAGGAGGCAGCGGCAGCCGAGGTCGACGCGGCCGGCAGACTGCGGGTCGCCCAGCGCAACGAGACCGCAGCCCAGGGCCGGGTGACCGCGGCCGAGACCGAAGTCGCCCGCCGCAACGGGCTGGTCGCCGCCGCCGTCACCGCGCAGTTGCAGGCCGCGGCGGATCAGATGTCGGCGACCGCCGCGCTGCCGGGTCTGTCCAGCGACGTCCAGGACAGTGCCCCGACCCCTGAACAGTCCCTGCGTACGACCTTCGCCACGACCCCGCCCCGCTGGCCCGCCCCCGACGGCCGCGCCGCGCCCCTTCCGGCCGGCGGCCAGACCCACACCCCGGCGCCCGCGACCAACGCCGGTACCACCAACGCCGGGACCACGACCACGACCACGACGAAACCGCAGCCGAAGAAGAGCGGGCCGCCCAAGTCCGGTACGAGCAACGCCCAGACGGATAAGACGGATAAGACGGATAAGACGGGCAAGGACAAGAAGCCGGCCGCCGACAAGAACACGAGCAAGACCACCAGCACCGGCAAGACCACGGGCACGAGCAAGGACACCGGCAAGACCACAGGCCTCGACAAGGGCAAGGGCAAGGCCAAGGTCACGACCTCGCCGCCCGGCACGACCACCGCCCCCGCGACCCCCCTGACCCCCTACGTCGACCCCACCGGCAACGCCGTCCAGACCCCCGGCGACGGCAACTGCCTCCTCTACGCCGTCATCGGCAGCGCGCCCCACCTGGTCCGCACCCGCCTCCAGCAGGCCGCCGCCACCGGCACCGTCCCGGCCCTCGCCCCGGCCACCGCCGCCTGGCTCGCCCGGCCCGACGACGTACAACGTGCCCTCACGACGATGGCGCAGAACCCGCAGTCCAACGACCGGAGATCCAATCAACTGCGGGCCGCACGGCAGGAGTTGCAGAACCTGGTGCTGGCCCGGCTGGCCGCCGCACAGAACGGCAGCCGACCCCTCCCGCCGCAGGTCCTCGGCCAGCTCCGCGGCGTCCTCGTCACCCCCTTCACCGCGGCGGTCCAGAACATGCCCGCCGCCCAGATCGACAACGAACTGGCCCGCTACGGCATCCAGGGCGTGACCCACGCCGAGGACCTCGACCCGGTCGACCTCCAGACCCGCTATCTGCAGGCCGTCTCGGCGCCGGGCGCACCGCCCGCGCTGACCGGCCCCGCGCCCAGCAACCGCCGGATGTTCGCCTATCTCCGTGCGGTGAACGGCCTGCCGACCCTCGCCACCATGACCACGGACGAGCGCCGGTCGCTGCTGATCGCCGGTTACCACCGCAGCACCGCCGCGCTCAGCCCGGACGAGGCGAACATGCTCGGCAGCGCGGTGGGCGACTGGTCGAACGCGTGGGCCAACCCGATCGGCGACACCTTCCTGCCGCTGCTCGCCGACACCCTCGACGCCCCGATCCACGTCTTCCAGCCGACCTCCGACCCGCTCGCCGGCACCACCGCGACCGGCGGCCCCCGCGGCATCGTCCTGCGCTACGGTCCGACGACCAACACCCCGGCGCTGGAGGTCCATTACACGGGCCTGAACCACTACAGCGCGAGCGCCGCGAACGCGAGCATCACCACGTCCCAGGCGCCTCGGGGTCCCGGAGACGCCAACAGCGTTCAGCCGGACGGGCGTTACCGTCCCGCGCCGACCCGGGACGCCGATGACGACCGGCCCGCGTCCCGTGTCGTCGACCCGGCGTCGAAGGACTCCTGGCACGGCCTGCGTCCGTATGCCCGTCCGGCCGTGCACTCGACCGAGCGGTTCGATCCGCACGCGGACCAGGCCAACTCGCCCCGCCCAGGCGCGCTTAGCGGTGCGACGACCCTCATCCGTACGCAGGTCCGTCGTATCCAGGCCCCCAACGGCCAGTGGGTTCGGGACTACACGCTCAACCTTCCGGTCACCGCGACCGACCCGGACCTCACCCGGCAGCTCAACGAGCGCATCAGTGGTCTGCTGGACACGCACCTCAACTCCGGTCTGGCACTGCCCAGTTCACGCGACCAGCTCCACGTCAACCTCAACCTGATCAGCGACCCGGCCCACCCCGAGACCATCACCCTCACCGACACCGAGAACCCGGGCCGCGCCGACCAACTCCACCTCGACGCCAGCCACTCCGACGAGGACCTTCTCCACGAAGTCCTGCACTACCTCGGTCTGCCCGACGAACAGCGCGACAACGACTTCCTGTTGCGCAACCACCCCAACAGCACCACCGTCCGGACGACCGGCCTCATGGCCACCACCCAAACCCCCGTCCACATCCCGCACCGCTACCTCCGCACCATCGAGAGCGTCACCGCGGCCGGCCCCCAACTCCACGACCACACAGGCCAGGACGAGACCACCCCGACCCAGAACCCCGACACCACCCCCATCCCCACCGACACCCCCCTCACCTGGCCCACCTCCAACGCCCCGGTGGCGGCGCCCTCTTCGACGTACGTCCTCGACTACGGCTCCCAACAGGACGGCAACGTAGGCCTGGTGCTCCTCGAACCGCTGTCGGCGGACGTCGTGAGCGGGCTGCACCAGCAGGTGATGACGGCGCTCGGGCTGGGGGACGCGCCGGACACGCACCCGGTGCGGGAGCAGTTGCGGACGGTGGCGAGTGCCGAGGCGCTGGTGCTCAACCTGCCGTATCTGCGCGGGAGTCTGGGGTTCCGGGTCAGGGTGACCGTGGACGGCCGGGAGCGGGACGTGGACCTGCGGATGGGGCTCTCGAACCCGCGGGCGGCGGCCCGGTACGGGCAGGCCGAGGGTGCCGAGCGGGACGTACGGGTGGAGCGGCGCGGCATCGGTTCGCAGGAGTCCGTGTCGTCGGAGGTGTCCGGCAACATCCGTACGGTGATGCTGCCTTGGACCGCGTTGTTCCCGGTGGGCAGGGCGATCCCGGTGCGCGGTGTCGATGCCGCGGTGACCCTCGCGCTGACCTTGAACCAGCTCTCGTCGAGCGCGTCGGTGGCGTCGGTGGTGACGTCGACGACGGCACAGCGCAGCAACGAGCCGTCAGAACCGTACGACTTCACCGCCGTGTGGGAGGTACGGGTCGACACTCCCGCGCTGGCCGCGCCCGTCAACTGGTCGCCGGAGCAGTCGCACGGGCCGGTGACCCTCTGGTTCCCGCAGCATCTGGCGCGGGACGAGGACGGGGAGCTTCCGGCGGCGGCGGGTCTGGGCGTGCTGCCGATCTGGGGCGTGGACACGGTGGCGGAGCCGGGGCGGCTGCTCGCGGAGGCGCTGCAGAACTTCAGCACCCAGCTGGCGGGGTTGGGCAAGGACTCCCGGGCGGAGCTGGAGACGTTCCTGTCGGAGCCGTTGCTGCGGGGCACCCTGCCGATGCAGCGGGAGAGGGGCGTCTTCTCGCCGGTGCTGCTCGACACGTCGGGGCGCGCGCTCGGCATGTTCCAGTTGCTGACCGACGTGGACGTGGGCGATCCGCTGCGGCAGACCGTCGCCGGGAAGGTCAACCTGGAGAGCCACCTCACGCAGTCGGTGAAGCTCGACGTCCAGTCGAAGTTCAGCAGCGGCGCGTCCCTGTTCGGGAGCGTCGGCCCGGCGCTCACCGGCGACCACAGCGAGGGCCACCCGGCGGCGACGCGGCGGGTCGGCGGCGGTGTGCTGGGGCGGGTCTCGGTCCAGGCGGGGACGAGCGACGCGCTGAACCAGAGCGCCGGCGCGGCGCTGATGCACGAGGTGCGCACCAAGCGGAGTCACCTGCTGGCGCCGGCCTCGGTGGAGCACACGCTGGTGTTCCACCGGCCGGGCGGCGGGCGGGACGTCTTCGAGCCGGGCGCGTGGCGGGCCGGGATGCAACTGCGGGTGATGGCCGCCGAGGACGCCCGGGGTCATGTCCCGTCGGCGGAGGAACTGCGGCGGCTCCCGGCGGAGTTGGAGCATCTGCGGTCGATCGGCGCCAGCGCGACACCGTTGGCCGTGGAGGACGCCGAACGCCTCTTCGTGCCCGCCGAGAACTGGCTGCGCGACGAGGGCTTCCTGCCCGCCGACACCAACGTCCGCAACCGGGTGCTGCCCGACGAGGCGCTGGTGCAGGCCCAGTTGGACAACCTGCGCCGGTTCGAGCAGACCCGGTCGCAGATCGGGCTGCGGGCCGCGACGGACGCCATGCTGGACGGCGGCCACTCGCTCTTCCTGGAGATCCCGACCCTGACCGGCAGCCGCCGGGTGCGGCTGGTGCTCAGTGCGGAGCGCGGCGCGGGCGAGAGCAGGCACACCACGGTGCTGCCGCACGTGGAGACCATCGGCCTGGTCTCGCTGTCGACGGTCGCCACCGACCAGAACGGCTCGCAGTACGGGGTGTCGTACGGCGCCGGCGGTTCGCTCGGCATACCGGTGCGCGACGGCGCGTGGACCCTCGGCGGTACCGCCGACTACGTGCGCTCCCACCAGGTGCAGCACGACAACAGTGTGCAGTTGTCCCTCGGGCACGACCAGCAGTTCCAGGGCACCGGGGAGGGACAGCGCAGCGAGGTGTTCGAGGTGCCCGCCGCCTTCGCGCTCGACCTGTACGAGGGCCCGGGGGAGGAGTCCCTGGTGCGGTTCGCGCCCCTGGCGGCCGTGCGGCCGTACGACCCGCACGGCGCCCCGGCGCCCGGCCCGAACGACCCGCCCGCGCCGCCGCCGCCGGACCGGGTGCGGGGGATGCTGAAGCTGGCGGTGCCGACGTTCCGTACGCTGCCCGCCGACGAGGCCGTCCCGGCTCCGCCCCCCGCGCACACCGTGCGGGCCGCCGACGACGCCGACCACACGGCGCTCGATCCGACCGACGAGCACGGCACCCCGCTGCCCGGCTCGGTGCCGCTCCCCGACGACTCGATGGTGGAGGTGTTCCGGGCGTCGGCCGCGCTCGACGACGCGTTCCGCGCGGTCCTCGGCAACACCTACCAGGGGCATCCGGCACGCGGCCTGATGGACGGCGTACGGGACACGGTCGCGGGCCTGACTCCCGCTCCGGTGGCGCGTGTCGGACGTGCCGTCGGCGAGTCGCTGGCCGGTGCCGCGGCCACCGATCCGACCACGGTGACGGCGGAGATGCTCAGCGCCGCCCGCAGCCCCGCCGCCCTGCTGGCCCGCGGCCACCAGGTGCTCAAGGGCGCCTACGTGATCGAGGGGCTCACCCTGCCCGGACTCGCCGCGGACGAGGTGCTGTCGGTGGAGATCCGCGGCACCCTGCGCAGGCCGCGGGCGTCGGCCGAGATCACGCAGTACTTCGAGACCGGGCTCAACGCCGGCGACGGCGCCGGGCAGCAGCGCGGGGTGGCCGGCGCCGCGCAGTGGGCGGGCGGCTTCACCGCGGTCCGCAACAGCTCCTCGGCCCAGACTCCGGGCTCCGACCAGGCCGCGGGCAACGACGGCGACGTCGGCGGCCTCGGTGACGGTGGCATGCGACGCCGCGCCGACGAACCGGCACAGCAGGAGGGCAGCGGCTCCACGACCGGTTCCGCGTCCCGCGGCGCGACCTTCAACCCCTCCGGCCGCTACACCCGCACCACCCGCGGCGAGAAGGGGCGGGCGCTCGCCTCCTCGACGGTCGTGCACCGCACGGCCACCGAGGGCGGCGCCCAGCACCGCGTCACGGCCGACGCGCTCCTGCTGGTCACGTTCCGCCGCGGCACCCGCAACGCCGTGGGCAACGCGATCGGGCAGGGCGAGGGCCGCGCCGTGACGGTGGCGGTCGAACTCCCGGACGCCGTACGGTTCTTGGTCAGCCCGGCCCAGATCCGCCGCCACCCCGCCTGGTTCGCGACCGTGCCCGGTCTCACCATGCCCGCGGCGACACCGCGCTCCGTGCCGCTGCCGCGCCGCTTCATCGCCTCCCGCGAGGTGGGCCTCGGCAGCGTCCAGGCGATGGACCAGTACACCGACGCCACCCGCACCGTGCACCGCCCCGACCTGTTGCGCCAACGACTCGTCGCCCTCGTCGAGGCGGAGGCCCCCGGCACGACCCGCCCGGGCCACGCGTCGTACCTCTCCGGCGTCGACACCCGCATCGCCGACCTCACCTCCACGGCCGGCCTGCGCACCCTGGCCGGCCGGGGCCCCGGCCGCGTGCAGCGCTTCCGCTTCCGCCACGTCGGCTACGGCGGCGCCCGCCTCGTCGAGGTCACGCTCGCCGCCGAGCCGGACGCCGACGACCACGAGCTGCGACAGGTGCGCGGCCACGACGGGGCACAGGGCGCCGGTATCGAGCAGTACCTCGGCCACACCCCGTCCGCGGTGACCGACCGGACCTCCCACAGCACCCGGCACTCCGTGTTCGCCCAGCTCCAGACCCGGCTCCCGAGGCCCACCGGCGGCCCCCGCACCGACCGGGCCGCCGCACTGCTCGGCGCCGACACCGTGCGCGGCAACTCGGCGCGGGTCACCCGGGCCGCCGAGGACCGGCACTGGCTGCGCACCGACAACGTCGCCGACTTCGACGGCGTTCCGTACCGGGTCGTCGCCACCGTACGGTCCTCACTGACCGTCGACTGGCTGGTGGACCTGCCGGGCAGCGTCCTCCAGCACGGCGTGCTCAGCCTGACCGACGCGGACACCCCGCTCGCCCAGCGCATCGCCCACCTCTTCCTCGGCCGCCGGCCGCGGACCAGCACCGTGTACACCGCCGCCGCGCTCCGCTTCACCGGCAGCGAGGCCACCGGCCCCGCCCGGCCCGACGCACGGGTGCCGGTGAGGCGGTCGGCGGAACCGCCGACGCCGACCGGACACCGCTTCACGCCGGGCGGCCCCGCACCGGTCTTCTCCTTCGACGCGGGCACCGAACTCGCCGCCGCGCTCGCCGAGGTGGCCCCCGCCCCCGCCCTCACCCGCTCCTGGCGGCGGCTCGCCGCCTCCGACTCCGCGGACGCCACCGCCGTACGGGTCGGCGAACTCCTCCAGGCGGGCACGATCGAGCTGGACCACCCGCGCCGTCCCGCCGGCATCACGACCACGATGCCGGGCGCCTACCCGTTCCAGGGCGACCCCGACACCCCGCCCCGGCTCTCCGTGCAGCTGTACCGGCCGCGCCGGGAGACCGACACCGGCGACGTGACCATCGACCGGGTCCGGCTCAGCACGGTCGGCGCGGGCTCCGCCTCGCACGCGGGCCTCACCGGCAGCCTCTCGGCACAGGGCGCCTTCAGCCTCCACGACTCCAACCGCCAACTCCTCGGCTTCACCGCGCCGGTCCTGGCCCGCCCTGCCCAGGACCCCGGCACGGGCGCGGCCGTCGCGGGCACCCGCCGCGAGTGGCTCAAGCACGGCAACACCTCCACCCCGGAGGACTCCCGCGGCACCCGCAGCCACGAGATCCTCGCCGACGCCTTCGTCACCGTCCACGGCCCGCACGGCACCCGGTACGTCTCCGGCACGGTCCGGCTGCGCCCCCTGGAGCGCGACCTCCTGGGCCACGGCGTCACCCCGGGCCGCACGGACCCGGGCGTGTACGACGGCGCGTCCCTGATCCGCGAGGCGGCCGACGCCCAGGCACCGACCGCCCCCGCGGACGAGGCCCTCCGCGACTGGCGCAGGATCTCCTTCCGCGACCTCCCGACCCTGACGGTCGACGGCATCCGGGCACACCCGGCCCCGCCCGCCGACACCATGCTCCAGCTGTGGCTGGCCACCGACGGCACCGCGAACCAGACGGCCCGCGCCCTGTACGCCGCCTCGGGCGCGGCCGCGTTGCTACGGCGGCCGGTCGAGCTCGCGCTGCGGGACGGCGAGGGCGTGCGGTTCCGGCGGTTCGACGGCAACGGGGACCCGGAGGGGACACAGGAGGCGGACGAGCGGGGTGACGAGGAACTGGACGACAGGGGTCCGAGCAGCGCGGGCCCGAGCAGCGCGGTGCGGGGCAGCTCGGATCAGGGCGGTATGCGCCGGCGTGGCATGGGCCGGGGAGAAGCGGGCCCGAGCGGCGTGGGCCGCGACGACGCGCTCCACGACGCCGGTTGGACGGCCGTACGGAATCAGGTGCGCGCACTGGAGGAGGCCGCGCGGGCGGAGCACGCCGCGAACACGGAGGAGCGCCGGCTCCTGGACCACATGGACGATGCCCAGCGCGTGTTGGACGAGGCCGAGCCGCCGGTGCGACAGGCGGAGCTGGACCGGGACGACACCCGCGCCGCCGCGCACACCGCGGCCACCGAACTCACCGCCGCCGAGCGGGCCGTCCCGGTCGCCGAACGCACCGACCAGGAACGGCGGGCCCGTGTAACGCAGTTGACCACGGATCTCCAGGGTCAGACCGAGCGCGTGACGGAAGCGACCCGGGTGGCGGGGGAGTACCGCGACGCGGTCCGGACGGCGGAGGAAGAACTGACGGCGGCGGAGGTGGCCGTACGGGAGGCGGAGGAGGCCGCGCGGCAACGTCCCGCCAACTCGTCGACCCGGGCCGGGAGTTCACGCCGAGGCGAAGGCAACTCCCGCTCGGACGACCTCGATTCCCTCGCCCGGCGCGAGGAACGCCGGAACAGGGCCCGCACCACGCTGGACCAGACACACATCGAGGCCGCGGCGGCCGACCGCGCCGTCGACGCCGCCCAGCACGCCGCCCGCGACACCAGGCACCGGCTCGGCCTGGCCCAGGACGTGGCCCGCCACGCCGCCGACGTCCTGACCCACGCCCGGGACACGGCCGCGACGGCGAGCACGGCGGACCGCACGGCCCGGGCGGCGCTCATCGGAGCCACCGCACGCCACGACCAGGCGATCACCGCACGGAACGAGGCCCAGGAGGCGGTCAACGCCCTCCGGCGCGAGATCGCCGACACCCTCGCCGTACAGGCCAGGGAGGCGGCCCGGCAACGCCACGCGGAACGGGACCTCGCCGATGTCGTCACCGTCCTGGAGACCCGGCGAGCGGAGGCAGGCGACGGCACGGTCCCCCTGCCGACGGGCTCCCTGGCCGCCACCCCGGCCACCTGGCCCCACCGCACGCCTCGCCCGACACCGGCCCGCAACGAGGCGGGACCGGCGGCCGAACCGGCGGCCGAACCGGTGGAGGACCCGCAGGCAGACCCTGAGGCCGAGCCCCAAGTGGCGCCCCAGGAAACGGAGTTCCAGCCGGTCGGAGCCGAGAACGACACCGACGAGGAATCGGAAGACGACCAGGACGACCCGGCCGACCAGCACGGGCAGGGCGGCCAGCTCGGTGACGCCTCCGGCGACGCGCGCCACCGCCCCGCCGTATCGCGTGCGCAGCGCCCCGAGACCTTCGCCCGCTCACTCGCCCAGCTGCTCTCCGACTCCGACGCCGCCCCCACCTGGTCCCGGGCCCGGGACCCGCACGGCGCGCTGCTCGCCTGGGTCCAGGCCGATGTGGCGGCTCACGGTGCCCCCGACGACCCGAGGTTCCCGGCCCCGGCCACGGAGGTGTCGACCGACGCGTTGGCGCAAATCGGTGCCCTCACCGAGGAGTTGCGGGCCCAGGCGATCCTCCAGAACGGCATGGTGACCGTCGCGGAGGCCGGACTGGACGACTCCGCCCGCCTCGCCCTGGTACTGGCCCGCCCCGACACCCCCTTCTACGTGGCCACCCTGGCGGCACTGGTCGTACGGGACACCGGGCACCCGGTCCAGGTGATCAGTCCCGGCGACCGCACCCAACGCTTCGGCCCGGCCGACGGCACCCCGCTGACCTTGTATTTTGACGGCAACCGGTTCTCGATCAACCCGCCCGCCCCGGACGACGACTGACCGGTCGTCACCCGATCCCCTTTCTGGAAGGAACAGCATGTCCGGCAAGAACAGCCCGCAGCACCAGGCAGCGACGGGCGGGACGGAGCCCGCCCCGGCCCCGGACACCACCGCGGGCGGCGCCCCCGAGACCGAAGCGGCGGCACTCCCGCCGACCAGCGGGGAGGCGACGGCCGCCCGCACCGGCGGCGACCCCGAGACCGCGGCGAAGGCGGAAGCGGAACTGACGCCCCCCTCGCAGCCCGCCGCCGCGGCCCAACTCCCCACCGCGGAAGCCGCCGCAGGCACCGACGAAGCCGCCGCAGGCACCGACGAAGGTGCCGCCCCCGACACCCACGCCGACCCCGACCCCGACCCGGGCCCCGAGGCCGTGGCCGGAGCGGCAACAGCCGGATCCGGAGACGGAGTTGGAGCCGGAGCCGGCTCGGAAGCGGGGGAGGACACCGCCGCCGCTGCCCCCGCCTTCGGCCGTCCCTCCCGAGGAGTCCTCGCCGGAGCCGCGATAGCCGGCGCGCTGCTGATCGGCGTACCGTTCCTGGTGTCCGGTCTGCTCGGCAAGTCCGGCTCGGGCTCCAAGTCGTCGGACCAAGTGGCCGACGCGGGAACGGTGTTGAACGGGGCGACGACGAACATCGGTGCCGGCGCCTACGGTTCGGCCAGCCCGGACCCCACCTCGCCGAAGCCGACCCCCTCGCACCCGAGCGGCGGCAAGAACAACACGGTGAAGAAGGGCGCGGGAGCCGCGGCCGCCGGTGCCGGTTCCGGTGCCGGAGTGATCGCGGGCAGTTCCGCCGAGGCCCCCAAGAAGGCGTCCTCCGGCGGGGGTTCGAAGAAGTCGACCACGACCAAGGTCACGGCCACCAAGACGGTGGTCGCCGCGCCCGGCACCACCATCTACGGCCACGCCTCCAACAAGTGCATCGAGATGGTGGGTCACAAGGGCGCCGACGGTTCGCCGCTGCAGATCAACAGCTGCACCGGCAAGAACTGGCAGAAGTGGGACTTCCGTTCGGACGGCACGATCCGCTCGATGGGCCTGTGCATGGACGTCGCCTGGGGCTCGTCGGCGAACGGCGCGGTGATCCAGATCGCGGTGTGCAGCGGCAACCCGGCCCAGCAGTTCCGCCTCAACTCCAGCAACGACCTGGTCAATCCGCAGGCCAACAAGTGCGTGGACGTCAAGGACCAGAAGACCGGCAACGGCACCCGGCTCCAGCTCTGGGACTGCAACGGCCAGGACAACCAGAAGTGGAGCACCCGCTGAACACGCCGGTGCCGCCGCACCCGTGAGGCACGGCGGCACCCCGGACATCCGTGATACGCGTCAGATGTCCCGGAAGATCTCGATCTGCGCCCCGATCGAGTTGAGCCGCTCCGCCAGATCCTCGTAACCGCGGTTGATGACATAGACGTTGCGCAGTACGGACGTGCCCTCCGCCGCCATCATCGCCAGCAGGACGACCACCGCGGGCCGCAGCGCCGGCGGGCACATCATCTCGGCGGCCCGCCAGCGGGTCGGGCCCTCGACCAACACCCGGTGCGGGTCGAGGAGTTGGAGCCGGCCGCCGAGGCGGTTGAGGTCCGTGAGGTAGATCGCGCGGTTGTCGTAGACCCAGTCGTGGATGAGGGTCTGCCCCTGCGCGACCGCCGCGATCGCCGCGAAGAACGGCACGTTGTCGATGTTCAGGCCGGGGAACGGCATCGGGTGGATCTTGTCGATCGGCGCCTCCAGCTTGGAGGGCCGGACCGTGAGGTCCACCAGGCGCGTACGGCCGTTGTCCGCGACGTACTCGGGCGTGCGGTCGTGGTCGAGGCCCATCTCCTCCAGGACCGCGAGCTCGATCTCCAGGAACTCGATGGGCACCCGGCGGACCGTCAGCTCCGACTCGGTGACGACGGCGGCGGCCAGCAGGCTCATCGCCTCGACCGGGTCCTCGGAGGGGGAGTAGTCCACATCGACGTCGATGGTCGGCACGCCGTGCACGGTGAGCGTCGTGGTGCCGATGCCCTCGACCTTGACGCCCAGCGCCTCCAGGAAGAAACAGAGGTCCTGGACCATGTAGTTGGAGGACGCGTTGCGGATGACCGTGACGCTCTCGTGGCGGGCGGCGGCCAGCAGCGCGTTCTCGGTGACGGTGTCGCCGCGCTCGGTCAGCACGATCGGCCGGTCCGGGGAGACGGACCGGTCGACCTGCGCGTGGTAGAGACCCTCGGTCGCGGCGATGTCCAGGCCGAAGCGGCGCAGCGCGATCATGTGCGGCTCGATCGTGCGCGTGCCGAGGTCGCAACCGCCCGCGTACGGCAGCTTGAAGCTGTCCATGCGGTGCAGCAGCGGGCCGAGGAACATGATGATCGAGCGGGTCCGGCGGGCGGCCTGCGCGTCGATCGACTCCATGTCCAGCTCGGCCGGCGGCACGATCTCCAGGTCGACACCGTCGTTGATCCAGCGGGTGCGCACGCCGATCGAGCCGAGTACCTCCAGAAGGCGGTACACCTCCTCGATCCGCGCGACCCGGCGCAGCACCGTGCGCCCCTTGTTGAGGAGTGAGGCGCACAGCAGTGCCACGCACGCGTTCTTGCTGGTCTTCACATCGATCGCGCCGGACAGCCGGCGCCCGCCGACCACCCGCAGATGCATCGGACCGGCGTAGCCCAGGGAGACGATCTCGCTGTCCAGGGCTTCACCGATTCGAGCGATCATCTCAAGGCTGATGTTTTGGTTGCCGCGCTCGATGCGATTGACGGCGCTCTGACTGGTGCCGAGCGCCTCGGCAAGCTGCGTCTGTGTCCAGCCCCGATGTTGCCGGGCGTCACGGATGAGCTTGCCGATACGTACGAGGTAGTCGTCTGCCATGAGGCCGAGGTTATCTCAGATATGAGATGGCGCCTCCTGGGGGGTCCATTCGGGTGACGACCGGTCAGCAGTCCTGCCCGCTGCTGTCAGTCGTCCTTCTTGGTGCGCGTCTTGCGCCACCCGAACGGCCCGGGCAGGTTCATGGATGTCGTACGGCGCCCCGAGGTGCTGCGCGTGTAGCGCGGGCCGCGCTTGCCGCCTGTCGTGAACGACAGCGACCCCTTGTTGATGTTCAGCCGAAGCCAAGGAAGGATCCGGAAGCTCTTACGGAACGTGAGCGGCATACCCGCCCCCTTTCGTCTGGCACCGGGTACCCCGAAGTCGGCCAATCATCCGAGGGCAAAAGGGAGTTGCTCACTCCTCCCCGCTGTCTCCGAGCTGGAGGTGCCAGACGACCGCGACCGGCGATGCGTCCAGTGCGGCGGCGGACGCCTCGGGATCCCAGTGCATGAGGTCCCAGGACATCCACGTGGGCAGCGGGTCCGGGGCGGCGCCGGGATCGAGGGAGCGGCGCGGGCGGCGGGGCTCCTCGCAGTGCCGGACCCGGAAGCCGAGCGGGAGGGCGGCCGAGAGGTATGCGCTGAGCGGGCGGTGGTACTCGGTGAGCAGGGTCGCGCGGCCGTCCGTCCCGGCGCGCCGGGGAAGGGTGGGCCGGAGGTAGGACGACATGACGTGCGCGTCGGAGATCACGAGATGCCCGCCGGGGCGCAGCACCCGCGCGAACTCGGTCAGCACGGCCGCCAGATCGGGGACGTGGGTCAGTGCGAGCGCGCAGAGGACGGTGTCAACCGCGTCGTCGGGAAGCGGCAGTTGGTGCAGGTCGGCCTCGCGGAGGTCGACGTCCGGCAGCCGCTCCCGGGCCCGCGCGAGCATGTCCGGGGAGGCGTCGACGCCGATGACACGGTGGCCGAGCCGGTGCAGGTGGGCGGTGTGCCGGCCGGTGCCGCACGCGGCGTCCAGCGCCGTGCCGACCGGCAGGCCGTCCAGGATCCGCCGGACGACGGGCTGCTCGATGTCGATCATCTGGTTGCCGGGCTCGTCGTAGTGCGGCGCCCAGTCCTGATAGACGTCGGCCGTGCTGATCGCGCCGGGGACCGCGGTGACGCCCTCCGCATCGGCGAGCTCCGGGATGTCCAGCAGTCTGCGGATCTCGGCGATCCGGGCCTCGACGAAGGCCTGGTCGGCGCTTCTCTCCCGGAAGCCGCGCAGCAGGGCGGCACCCTCAAGTCCCAGCAGATAGCCGAGCGGGCTCAGATAGGTCACCCCGGGGACGGTACGGACGCGCGACGCGTCGGTTCCACCGGTTTTCGCGGCGTCAATCGACCCTGCCGACGGGTCCGGGCATGACCAGCCCGCCCCCATGTACTAGAGTTATCTCGACATCGAGATATCTGCCGAGGTGCACCGCAGCCGCACACTCCGCCGATCCCAGTAGTAAGGCTTGCCTAACTTAGCCTTACCTTAGCGGATCGGCCAAGACGTCGTAGCGGCAGGATGCGGTGGGAACGCGCACATCAATGAAGGAGACTGTCGTGTCGGCGAACAGCTTCGACGCCCGCAGCACACTGCAGGTGGGCGACGAGTCGTACGAGATCTTCCGCCTGGACAAGGTGGAGGGCTCGGCCCGGCTCCCCTACAGCCTTAAGGTCCTGCTGGAGAACCTGCTCCGCACCGAGGACGGCGCGAACATCACCGCCGACCACATCCGCGCCCTCGGCACCTGGGACTCGCAGGCCCAGCCGTCGCAGGAGATCCAGTTCACGCCGGCCCGTGTGATCATGCAGGACTTCACCGGCGTGCCCTGCGTGGTGGACCTCGCGACCATGCGTGAGGCCGTGAAGGAGCTGGGCGGCGACCCGGCGAAGATCAACCCCCTCGCGCCGGCCGAGCTGGTCATCGACCACTCCGTCATCGCGGACAAGTTCGGCACCCACGAGGCGTTCGCGCAGAACGTCGAGCTGGAGTACGGCCGCAACCGCGAGCGCTACCAGTTCCTGCGCTGGGGCCAGACCGCGTTCGACGAGTTCAAGGTCGTCCCGCCGGGCACCGGCATCGTCCACCAGGTCAACATCGAGCACCTGGCCCGTACGGTCATGGTCCGAGGCGGCCAGGCGTACCCCGACACCCTGGTCGGCACCGACTCGCACACCACGATGGTCAACGGCCTCGGTGTGCTGGGCTGGGGCGTCGGCGGCATCGAGGCCGAGGCCGCGATGCTCGGCCAGCCGGTCTCGATGCTCATCCCGCGCGTCGTCGGCTTCAAGCTCACCGGCGAGCTGACCCCGGGCACCACCGCCACGGACCTCGTGCTCACCATCACCGAGATGCTCCGCAAGCACGGCGTGGTCGGCAAGTTCGTCGAGTTCTACGGCGAGGGCGTCGCCGCCACCTCCCTCGCGAACCGCGCCACCATCGGCAACATGTCGCCGGAGTTCGGTTCCACCGCCGCGATCTTCCCGATCGACGACGAGACCCTGAAGTACCTGCGCCTGACCGGCCGTGACGAGCAGCAGGTCGCGCTCGTCGAGTCGTACGCCAAGGAGCAGGGCCTCTGGCTGGACCCGGCCGCCGAGCCCGACTTCTCCGAGAAGCTGGAGCTGGACCTCTCGACGGTCGTCCCGTCGATCGCGGGCCCGAAGCGCCCGCAGGACCGCATCGTCCTCGCGAACGCCTCCGAGCAGTTCAAGAGCGACGTGCGCAACTACGTCTCCGACGACGACGAGGCGGGCAAGGAGTCCTTCCCGGCCTCCGACTCCCCGGCCGCCAGCAACGGCGTCCCGTCGAACCCGGTCACGGTGACCGCCCCCGACGGCTCGACCTACGAGCTGGACCACGGCGCGGTGACGGTCGCGGCCATCACCTCCTGCACCAACACCTCGAACCCGTACGTCATGGTCGCCGCCGCGCTCGTCGCGAAGAAGGCCGTGGAGAAGGGCCTGACGCGGAAGCCCTGGGTCAAGACCACCCTCGCGCCCGGCTCCAAGGTCGTCACCGACTACTTCGACAAGGCGGGGCTCACCCCCTACCTCGACAAGGTCGGCTTCAACCTCGTCGGCTACGGCTGCACCACCTGCATCGGCAACTCCGGCCCGCTGCCGGAGGAGGTCTCCAAGGCCGTCAACGACCATGACCTGGCCGTCACTTCGGTGCTCTCCGGCAACCGCAACTTCGAGGGCCGGATCAACCCGGACGTCAAGATGAACTACCTGGCGTCCCCGCCGCTGGTCGTCGCCTACGCCCTCGCGGGCTCCATGAAGGTGGACATCACCAAGGACGCGCTTGGCGTCGACCAGGACGGCAAGCCGGTCTACCTCGAAGACATCTGGCCGACCGAGGCCGAGGTCAACGACGTCGTCGCCAACTCCATCGGCGAGGACATGTTCAACAAGTCCTACGCCGACGTCTTCGCGGGCGACGCCCAGTGGCAGGCGCTGTCCATCCCGGAGGGCAACACCTTCGAGTGGGACGCCCAGTCGACCTACGTCCGCAAGCCCCCGTACTTCGAGGGCATGACGATGGAGACCACCCCGGTCTCCGACATCGACGGCGCCCGCGTGCTGGCCAAGCTCGGCGACTCGGTGACGACGGACCACATCTCGCCCGCCGGTGCCATCAAGGCCGACACCCCGGCCGGCAAGTACCTCACCGAGCACGGCATCGAGCGGCGTGACTTCAACTCCTACGGCTCCCGCCGAGGCAACCACGAGGTCATGATCCGCGGCACCTTCGCCAACATCCGCCTGCGCAACCAGGTCGCGCCGGGCACCGAGGGCGGCTTCACCCGCGACTTCACGCAGGCGGACGCTCCCGTCTCCTTCATCTACGACGCCTCGCGCAACTACATCGAGCAGGGCATCCCGCTGGTCATCCTGGCCGGCAAGGAGTACGGCTCCGGCTCGTCCCGCGACTGGGCCGCCAAGGGCACCGCGCTCCTCGGCGTCAAGGCCGTCATCGCCGAGTCGTACGAGCGCATCCACCGCTCGAACCTCATCGGCATGGGCGTCGTCCCGCTCCAGTACCCGGCGGGCCAGACCGCCGAGTCCCTCGGTCTGACCGGCGAGGAGTCCTTCTCGGTCGCCGGCATCACCGAGCTGAACGACGGCACCACCCCGGGCACGGTCAAGGTCACCACCGACACCGGTGTGGAGTTCGACGCGGTCGTCCGCATCGACACCCCCGGCGAGGCCGACTACTACCGCAACGGCGGCATCCTGCAGTACGTGCTGCGCAACCTGATCCGCAACTAGCGGCTACGGCAAGGCAGTTGAGGGCCGCACCCCCGGCGACGGGGGTGCGGCCCTCCGCGTCTGTCCGCCGCACGTCCGCGCAGGTCATCGCCAGGACTCAGGTGGAACACAGGGTTCCCCCAGCGGACGGGGACAGAATCGGGACATGACTGGCACATCGGGGTCCCGCGGCAGCCGTGTCCGCGTGCTCATCGTCGACGACGAGCCCGCGCTCACCGAGCTGCTCTCCGTCGCGGTCACCGAGGCCGGCTGGCGGCCCTACCCCGCGCCGGACGGACACAGCGCGCTGCGCATCGCCCGCGGCTGCGCCCCGCACGCCGTCGTCCTCGACGGCATGCTGCCCGACCTCGACGGCGTCCAGGTACTGCGCAGACTCCGCTACGAGAACCCCCGGCTGCCCGTCCTCATGCTCACCGCCCGCGACGCGATCGAGCACCGCCTCGACGGCCTCGAAGCGGGCGCCGACGACTACGTCACCAAGCCCTTCTCCCTGGAGGAGGTCGTCCTGCGGCTGCGCGGACTGCTGCGCCGGGCGGGCGGCGAACGCACCCCGGCCGACGACTCCGTACGGGTTCTCGGCGACCTCGTCCTGACCGGCGAGACCCGCGAGGTGCGGCGCGCCGGTGAGCCGATCCGGCTCACCGCCAAGGAGTTCGACCTGCTCACCCTGTTCCTGGACCATCCCCGCCAGGTGCTGAGCAAGACCCAGATCCTCGACCAGGTGTGGAGCAGCTGCTTCGACGGCGGCGGCAACCTCGTCGAGGTCTACATCTCCAGCCTCCGCCGGAAGATAGACCGGGGCCGGGCCCCGATGATCCACACCGTGCGAGGAATGGGATACGCCCTACGGCCCGTGGAGGACGGCAGATGAACCTCCGAACCCGCAACCTCCGTACCCGCAACCGAGGCCGCCTGCACGGCCGTTCACTGCGCACCCGGCTCCTCCTCTTCATCAGCGCCACCCTCGTCGTCGTGTGCGCCGCGATGTCCCTCACCACTGTCCTCGTCCAACGCGCCTATCTGCTGGGCAACTTGGACGACCGGGTCGGCAACGCCGCCGAGCGCAGCCTGGGCGGCGCCGAGAACCACCCGGACTCCGAGGGGGAGCTCGGTTTCCTCATGGAGAACGGCCACGCCGTCGGGACGCTCGCCGCACGGTTCGACGACAAGGGCTCGATCATCGCCGCGGCCGTCGTCAGGCAGGACGCCCGGCCGCGGAACCTCACCACCGCCCAGCGCGACGCCCTCGCGGGCATCACCGCCGACGGCGCGATGCACACCCGCACCGTGCCCGGCCTCGGCACCTACCGGCTCACGGCCCTGAACAGCAAGGGCGTCCGGGTGATCACCGGCCTCCCGATGGACGACGTCCAGGACCTGATCAGCGGTCTGGTGGTGGTCGAGGCGGCCGTCGCCCTCGCCGGCCTGACCGTCGCCGGCTGCCTGTGCGCGGTCGTCATACGACGGCAGCTACGGCCGCTGGGCCGGGTCGCCGCCACCGCGGTCGAGGTCTCCCGCTCGCAGCTCGGGCACGGCGAGGTCACCGCGCTCACCCGGGTGCCCGAGCGGGACACCGACCCCGGCAGCGAGGCCGGCCAGGTCGGTGCCGCGCTCAACCGGATGATCGACCACGTCGAGTCCTCGCTCGCCGAACGCCAGCGCAGCGAGGAGCAGATGCGCCGCAGCGAGGAACGCATGCGCCGCTTCCTCGCCGACGCCAGCCATGAACTCCGCACCCCGCTGGCCTCGATCGCGGGCTACGCCGAGCTGATGAACCGCGGCACCGACCGCATCGAACCGGGCCTCGCCTGGCGCCGGGTCACCGCCGAGTCGGCGCGCATGACAGGCCTGGTGGAGGACCTCCTGCTGCTCGCCCGGCTCGACGAGGGCCGGCCCCTGCAGTCCGCCGAGGTCGACCTCGCGGCGCTGCTCGCCGAGGCGGTGTGGGACGCGCGCGCCGCCGGCACCGGCCACGACTGGCAGCTCCAACTCTCCCTGGATGCGCCAGCGTTGGTCATCGGCGACGAGGCCCGCCTGCACCAGGTGTTGGCCAACCTGTTGGCCAACGCGCGTATGCACACACCCGTTGGCACGACGGTCACGGCGAGCGTCGAGGCCACCGCCGCCCGCACAGTCGTCATCCGGGTCCGCGACAACGGCCCCGGCATCCCCCCGGCCCTCCTCCCCACGGTCTTCGAACGCTTCACCCGCGCCGACGCCTCCCGAGCCCGCGCCGGCGGCAAGGAGGGCGGCTCCGGCCTCGGCCTGGCCATCGCGACGGCGATCACCGGTGCCCACGGCGGCCGCATCGACGTCACCAGCGTCCCGGGCCGCACGGAGTTCACCATCGAACTCCCCGCCGCCACCGAACTCCCGCCCGCGGAACCGGCGATGCGCGCCCGCACGGCGCCGGTCTAGAAGAGCACCGAGCACCGGCGGACGCGCATCGCCGTCGTCGCCGTAGACCTAGACCTAGGGAGTCGTCGTGAACCCGTCGAAGTCGGCCTCGCCGGTGGTGCCCGAGGCGTGCGAGGTCTGGGTGAGGCCGACGTCCTGGGTGGCGGCGGCCGTCGGGACGTCGATGGTGCCGACCAGATTCCACGTGGCGTTGTCGGTCGAGTAGTAGCCGCTGTACGAGGTGCCGTTGCGGACGAGCTTCAGCCACGACGGGTAGGCGGCGGTACCGGCGGAGTCCTGCGAGTCGAGCTTTCCGTCGCCGTCACTGTCCCAGTCGAGGAGATAGCCGTTGCCCGGGGTCGCGACGAGGGCCACGTACCCGGGGGAGGTGTTGGACTGGGTGATGTCGTTGCGGACCATGATCCCGGCCTTGGCCCAAACATCCGTGTCCGACTGCGAGTTGAGCTTCACGGTCGTCACCGAACCGTCGTGCTCCGCACCCGGCAGATAGATCGAGCCGTACTCGTTGGTGCCGTTGTACAGGTCCGCACCCTGCGCCCGGATGCCGAGTTGGGTACCGGACTCGCTGAAGCTGGCGGTGGTGGACGCGAACGTCCGGTACGGGGCGGTCACTTGGTGATTGGCGGTGATCGTGTCACCGGCGGTGAGACGGCTCTTCCCCGCCGACCGGAAGCGATAACTGGCCGTCCCCTGGAAGTCGTTGGCGGCGAAGAGCTTCGCCGAGGGCGGGATGGACACGGAGTAGGTGGCCTTCAGCGCATGGCCGCCACGGACCGCCCGGGCCCGCGTCACGGAGCGCGTGGTGATCTTCGTGCCGGCCGGCCCGGTGAGGGTCAGGTCGGCGTCGGTGATCGACCGCGACCCGTTGTCGGACAGGACGGCGGTCACGGTACGGGTGGTGCTGTCGCTGGGCGCGGGCGCCCAGTTGAGCCCGAAGGACACGTCCGGGGCCGCGCCGGTCACCGTGCGGTGGGTGGCGTGCACCCGGTACAGAACCACGCCGTGCGCGGGCACGTTGGCGGCGATCCGGCCCGCCGACTCGGTCAACCGGTGGCTCCACAGGTCCCGCAGGGAGTAGTCGCGCGCCTTGGACAGACCCAGCGCGGACGCGGTCGTGGCCACCTCACGGGAAGCCGACCCGGTGTTGAACAGGCCCACCACGACATCCCCGTCGGCCTCGGTCTTGGCGAACACCTGCGCGTTCGCGTCCGAGGAGATCCGCTTCGCGTCGATGCCGTCCTGGTCGACCGCGAGGACATCGGTGTTCTTCAGCAAGGCGAGGTCGGCCGGGTCGAGATGGGTGAGATCGGTGCCGAGGACGAGCGGTGAGGCGGCCAGCGACCACAGACTCATCTGCGTCTCGCGCTCGTCGGGGGTGAGGCCATTGTTGGCACCGTTCCCGATTTCGAGGGAGTCGTAGTCGTTGTAACCGCCCGGCCCGCCGTACGGTGCCCAGGCCGCGACCTGGTCGAAGCGCGAGGCGATGGAGGACCAGGTCGTCAGGGGGTAACTGCTCCCGTCAGGCCCGCAGTAGCACTCGATGTCGCCGCCGGTGCGCCAGCCGTTGGAGAGCTTCTTCCAGGTGGCCGCGTTGTTGATGTCGAGGTTGTTGGACAGCTCCAGGTGGATCGGCCGCCCGGTGTGATGCAGCGCGTCCGACCAGGCCTGGACGTCCTGTTGGTCGGACGTGCCGACGCCGTCGATCTTGAGATAGTCGATGCCCCACTCGGCGAACTGACCGGCCCACGAGTCGATGAACGTCTGCGCGCCGGGCTTGGCGTAGTCGATGCCCACCATGCCGCCGCAGTTGTAGTTGCTCTCCGTCGCCGTGGTGGCGATGTCCCGCGCGTGGTAGGCGGTCCCCTTGATCACGGTGTTCTTGGCGACCGCCTGCTGCGAGATGCCGGGGGTGACGTACAGGCCGAACTTCAGCCCCAGCGAGTGCACATAGTCGGCCACGACCTGGACGCCGTTCTCGCTGCCGAGCGGCGGGAACTTGACCGGGTCGGTGACCCAGCGGCCGTACTGGTCGACGTCCGGCCCCTGACTGCCCGGGCACTGGTACCAGAAGTCGTCGACGTTGGCGTAGACGAACCCGTTCTTCGCGAGCCCGCTGGTCTTGAGCGCCTTCGCCTGCGCCTCGATGGTCCGCGCGGTCGGATCGCGCCGCACAAAGCTCCAACTGCTCCACCCCAGCACGGGTTCGAGCCCGACACCGTTGTCATCGGCCCGCGCGGAATGGCCGCCGGTCGCGGTGACTCCCATGGTGAGCAGCAGCGCTCCGGTGAACGCGGCCAGTACACCGCGGATCTGTCTTCTCATGAGCTGTTCCTCCATCGCAACGCCCACTCGACTCAGAAAACGTCAAGAACCAACCCCGTGGACGCGACAAGTGAACATGACCGAACGCCAGTCACCACATGGCGCGCTGGGTCAAGACTGGGTCAAGGCTGTGGGGTGACTGTGGCGCCGGCCGGAGGAAGTCCCATCTGTCCCACCCCGCGCATCGGCCTGTTCGGCCGTCGCGGTCATCTGCCGCCGCCCGTACCCACGCTCAGCAACCGCGCCTGCTCCAGCTTCAGTTCGCCGAATCCCCGCCGCGCGTACGCGGCCGGCTCCGCGCTCGGGAACGCGACCAGCGACAGGTGCTCCGCGAGGTCGCCCCGCGCCCAGCGTGCCGCGGTGATCTCGTATCCCGCCGCGTGCGCGCACAACTCCAGCAGCAGCGGCGGCATCTCCAGCTCGCGCAGCAGATCCGCCCGCCCGACGACGAGGTCGCGCATCTCCCGCAGGACCGGCAGGAAAACGGTCGTCACCCACAGTCGCCACTCGGCGAGTTCCTCGTCGGTCGGCGGAGTTCCGCCGCTGAAGGGCGAGATGCCCCCGGGCCGGGCGTGCCGCTCCACGAACGCGACGAAGGTGCGGGCGTTGGCCTCCGTCAGCGCGAGCAACGGCCCGCAGAAGTCCCCGAGTTGACGATTGACCCGGGCGAGCCGCTCCTGCCGCTGGGTCAACCGCAGGCCGTTGAGGTACGTGACGACATGCCCGGCGAAGGCCAGTGCGACCGTGACGACGACGGCGATCATGCCGGGATCGTACGAGACCCGGCTCCGAACAAGCCCGCCCCCGCTGCCACTTCGAGAGCCACCAGACGTTTACAGCCTCCCCAGTCCGCGCTAACTTCACGGACAAGTGGGGTGGGAGCGCTCCCACCCGCCCGGCGGTCCGGAACCCGTCGGGTGGCCGGGTCGCCCCACCCCACGTATCCACCCCCGCACGTTCCTCGCACCCGCCGACCGAAGGGACGTAGAACTGTCATGCCTATGACAACATCAACTCCAACTCCCCGCGCGGTGCCGCGATTACCGCGCCCAACTCCCCACCGGGCGCTCTTCCTCGTCCTCCTGGCCCTGCTCACCACCGTCCCCGCCCTGGCCCTGATCCTCGCCACGGGTGGCCGCGCGGAGGCCCACGGCACCCCCATGAAACCCGGCAGCCGCACCTTCCTCTGCTGGCAGGACGCGCTCACCGACACCGGCGAGATCAAACCGGTCAACCCGGCGTGCAAGGCGGCCCAACAGGTCAGCGGTACCACGCCGTTCTACAACTGGTTCTCGGTGCTGCGCTCCGACGGCGCCGGACGCACCCGGGGCTTCGTGCCGGACGGTTCGCTGTGCAGCGGCGGCAACCCGAACTTCACGGGCTTCGATCTCCCGCGCGACGACTGGCCGTTGACGCATCTCACCTCCGGCGCGACGGTCGACTTCTCGTACAACGCCTGGGCGGCGCACCCGGGTTGGTTCTACGTCTACATCACCAAGGACGGCTTCGACCCGACGAAGACGCTCACCTGGGACGACATGGAGGACACCCCGTTCCTCACGGTCGACCACCCGCCGCTCAACGGCACGCCGGGCACGGTCGAGGCCAACTACTCCTGGACCGGGCAGCTTCCGGCGGACAAGTCGGGGCGCCACATCATCTACATGGTGTGGCAGCGCTCGGACAGCACGGAGACCTTCTACTCCTGCTCGGACGTCGTGTTCGACGGCGGCAACGGTGAAGTGACGGGTATTCACGAGCCCGGCAACCCCACCGACCCGGTACCCGGCGTCTGTTCGGCGACCCGGCACACGACAGGGACCTGGCCCGGCGGCTACCAGTCCGAGGTGACCGTCACCAACTCCGGCGACGTCCCGATGCTCGGCTGGATGGTCAACTGGGCACTCCCCGCGGGCCAGTCGGTCGCCAGCCTCTGGAACGGCAACGCGACCTACACCGGCCAGGACGTGATGGTCCACAACGCCGACTGGAACGGCTCGCTGAGTCCGGGGCAGAGCGCCACCTTCGGCTACGTCGTGAACGGCGACGGCGGTGATCCGGCAACTGCCCTGCCCTGCCAGGTGGGTTGAGCCTGTGCTCTGGGCGGACCCGGTGGTCGGGGGCCACCGGGTCCGCGAGCCGGGCAGGCAATGGGGGTTGAACCTGCCCGGGTGGTGCGTGGCTTGGCGCGACGCTGTGGTGCGACAACGTTGTCGAATGGTCTGCATATGACTCTACCGCCCCAACGGACAACGATGTCAAGCCAGTTGGGTCGGGTCGACCGTCCGAGTGCCCGCGCCGTGCGCCCTCACCCGCACACGCGCTCTTCCGTGGTACGGGTGGCGCAGGTTACTGTCCCTGCGGCTTGTGCGACCTGTGGTGCGCGACCCGTCCGAAGGAGGAGGGGCCGCGTCATGCGTTTCCGTCCCATGTCCCTATTGCCAGTGCCGCGACAGGCAATGTCCGCTCCGTCGCGACGCCCGGCACGCACTCTCGCCGCACCGGCCGAAAGCCCAAGTACGTCCAGTACGAGGGCTTCCGGCCGGCACGCCGAGAGCACGCACCGAACGCCGCGCCTCGGTGGGCGAACACTGCCTGCCGCGGCACTGGCCGCCGCACTCGCGATCGGCGGCGCCACCCCCGCCCTGGCGGCCACCACCGCCCCGCCACAACTCGTCAAGGACCCCACCGCCTACGTCGATCCGCTGATCGGCACCAAGAACGGCGGCAACGTCTTCCCGGGCGCCGTCGTGCCCTTCGGCATGCTCTCCTGGAGCCCGGAGAACACCAGAGGCAGCGCGACGAGCACGGCCGCGCCCGGCGGCTACCAGTACGACGCCACCCGCATCCGCGGCTTCAGCCTCACCCACATGTCGGGCACGGGCTGCGCGGGCGGCAGCGGCGACATCCCGTTCTACCCGTACGCCGGTGAGGTCACCTCCTCCCCGGCGAGCGACACCAAGGACGCCGTCTACGCCTCCGACTTCAGCCACACCGACGAGACCGCCGAACCCGGCCACTACAAGGTCGGCCTCGCCTCCGGAGTCACCGCCGACCTCACGGCGACGGCCCGCACCGGCTCCGGCCGCTTCACCTACCCGGCCGACAAGCCCGCCTCGCTGCTGATCCGCACCGCCAACTCCGAGGTGGGGTCCACGGATTCGTCGGTCGCCATCGACCCGAAGACCCGCACGGTGTCCGGCTCGGTCACCTCCGGCAACTTCTGCGGCTACCTCGACCCCGAGGGCCAACGCGCCTACTACACCCTGTACTTCACCGCCACCTTCGACCGCGCCTTCAAGACCACCGGCACCTGGCAGGACGACAAGCTGACCCCGGGGTCGACGAACACGACCGGCGGCACGGGCGGGTTCAGCACCGGCGGCCGTCCCGTCGCCGGCAAGGGCGCGGGCGGCTACGTCGAGTTCGAGCCCGGCACCGGACCGGTCGGCGTCAAGGTCGGTGTCTCGTACGTCAGCCAGGCCGGAGCCAAGGCCAACCTCGCGGCGGAGAACCCGCCGAAGCGCTCCTTCGACGCCGTCGAGGACGCGGCGCACCGCGCCTGGCGCGACCAGCTCGGCGCGATCAAGGTGGGCGGCGGCACCGACACCGAGCGAACCACCTTCTACACCGCGCTGTACCACTCCCTCCTGCACCCGAACGTCATCAGCGACGCCGACCGCAGATACACGGGCAGCGACGGCAAGGTGCACAAGGTCGGCCGGGGCCATCAAGCGCAGTACGGCACCTTCTCCGGCTGGGACATCTACCGCTCGCAGGTCCAACTGCTCACCCTCCTCAGCCCGCGCACCGGCTCGGACATCGCGCAGTCCCTCTACGAACTCGCCCAGCAGAACGGGGGAGTCTGGGACCGCTGGCTGCACGGCGCGAGCGGCACGCACGTCATGAACGGAGACCCCTCACCCACCGCCCTGGCCGGCATCCGCGCCTTCGGCGGCACCGACTTCGACCTGAAGGGGGCTCTCAACTCCCTGGTCCAGGCGGCGACCGTCCCGACCGCACAGGACCTGTCGTCTTCGGGCAAGCCGGTGCTCTCGGTGGGCCAACGCCCGTCCCTGGACAAGTACTTGAACCTGCACTACATGCCGTCCGTCTCCAACGCCTGGGGCGGCGCCGCCGAAACCCTGGAGATGTCCACGGCGGACTTCGCGCTCTCCCAACTCGCCACGGCGGCAGGGAAGAAGAGCACGGCGGCCGACTTCGCCCAGCGCGCCCAGTGGTGGCAGAACAACTTCAACATCGCCGCCGACCCCACCGGCGGCTACATCGCCAACCGCAAGGCGGACGGCAGTTGGGTCACCGGCTTCACCCCGGGCACCGGCAACGGCTTCGTGGAGGGCACGGCCGCCCAGTACACCTGGATGGTCCAGCACAACCCGGCGGGCCTCTTCGCGGCGATGGGCGGCACGGACAAGGCACTCGCCCGCCTCGACTCCTTCTTCCATGAGACGGACGGGAGTTGGGCCTTCACGGGCAGCGGCGGCGACAAGTCCGAGCTGGACAACGAGCCGTCCGTCAACGTCCCCTACCTGTACGACTACGCGGGCGCGCCCTACAAGACCCAGGAGACGGTCAGGGCGGCCATGAAGCAGCTCTGGTCGACCGACCCGGCCGGCATCCCCGGCAACGACGACCTCGGCGAGATGTCGTCCTGGTACGTCTTCTCCGCGCTCGGCATGTACCCCCAGGTCCCCTCCCGCGCCGAACTCACCCTCGCCTCACCGCTGTTCGAGCGCATCGAGATCAAGCGCCCGCAGGGCAACGACATCTCCATCCGCGCGAAGGGCGCCGCGACCGACGCCCCGTACATCCAGTCCCTGAAGGTCAACGGCCGTAGCACGCAACAGCCTTGGCTCTCGTCCTCCATCGTCCGCAACGGCGGCACCCTCGACTACACCCTCTCCACCACCCCGAACCGCACCTGGGGCAGCGCCCCCGCCGACGCCCCGCCGTCCTTCCGTACCGGCGAGCAGCCGTACCAGATCGGCGTCGGCCCGACCGCCGCGACCCTCGCCCCCGGCGACACCACCAAGGTCACCATCAAGGCCCTGTCCCTGAACGGCGGCACCGGACCCGAGGTCCGCTACACCGTCGAGACGCCCGCCGGAGTCACGGCAACTCCCGCACAGGGCACGGTCGTCGACGGCTCCCAGGACATCACCCTCACGGCCGCCACCGACGTCCGGCAGGGCTTCTACGACGTGAAGGTCACCGTCACCTCGGGCGGCACGTCGTACGAGCAGCCGGTGTCCCTGACCGTGGCCGCGCCCGGCACCCTCCTCGCCGCCTACAACAGCACCGGCGTCTCCGACGACACCGGCGAGCACGACGAGGCGGACTACGACGGGGGCGGCTGGAGCTACTCCCTCCAGGCGCTGGAGGCGGCCGGGCTGACCCCGGGCGGCTCGGGCACGGTGGACGGGCTCGGCTTCACCTGGCCCGCCTCGCCGAACGGGCGCCCGGACAACGTCTCGGCGGCCGGTCAGACCGTCCAACTCCCGCAGCCCGCAAGCACGTTGTCCTTCGTGGGCAGCGCGGTCAACGGCAACCAGCAGACCAAGGCGACCGTCACCTACACCGACGGCAGCACCGACGCCGTCGACCTGTCCTTCACGGACTGGACGGTCGGCGGGGGCGGCGGCACCGTGCAGTACGGCAACGAGGTCGTCGCCAGGACCGCGTACCGCAATGTCGCGGGTGCGGACAAGGATCCGGTAGCCACCTATGTGTTCGCCACCAAGCCGTTCGCGGCGCCCTCGGGCAAGACCATCAAGAGCGTGACACTTCCGGACGACCCGGATCTCCATGTGTTCACCCTTGCGGTGAACTGACGTCCACAATGTGTGCCCTCGCCCGTTCCGGTGGCGGGGGCACATCGGCGCGTGCGAGCATCCGCAGATGGTGAAACGGCCGCAGCTGCCCGAGGAGTTCCGGGCCGAAGCCCGTACGGCCTTCGCGTTCCTGGTGGGGGACGAGGGCTTCGCGCCGCCGGAGGACATAGACGGCGGCCTGCGCTATCTGCGCGGGGATCTGATGGTGCGCGTCTGGTTCCTGGGCGGCGCCGAATCGGAGGTCCTGACACGACTGGTCCCCCTGGCACCGGACGGCACCAGGGGGAGCGGGGCGTGGCTCGACGACCTGTACACGGCCGCCGCGTGCGGCCCGGCCCAGGACGTCCCCGTCTTCGCGTCGACCAGAAAAGGTGTGCTCAGACGGGTTCACCAGCACGCGGAGGCGTTGCGGCGGCTGCTGCCCCGCCTCCCCGTGCCGTGACCGTGCCTCAGGCCAGCAGTTCCACCTCCGCGAGGGTCGAGGAACCGCTCAGCACCAGGCGGTAATGCGCGTACGAGCCAGGTGACTTGACCGAGAAGACGCGCGTCTGCCTGTCCCAGGTGAAGGACTCGCCGGAGCGCTTGTCGAGCGTCTTCCACGTACTGCCGTCGGTGGAGCCCTGGAGGGTCCAGCCGGTCGGTGCCTGCGTGTGGTCCTTCGACGACGTCAGCGTGTACTGGACGCCCTTGGTGGCCTTCGTGACCGGCAGGTCCACCGAGGTCACCGTCGCGTCCGTGGCCGACGTGTTGTCGAACAGGGCGCCGACACCGGCGAGTTGGTCGGTGCGGGGCGTCGGCACCTGGTCGTCCTTGGTGATCGACACCGGCGCCGCGTTCTTGCCGCTGCCCCACGACGAGGGCTTGGAGCCCATGGAGAAGTCCAGCACTCCGCCCTTCTCCAGCAGCGAGTGGGGGAGTGAAGTCTTCGTCCAGTTCTGGCCGTTGACCTTCAGACCCTGCACGTAGATGTTCTTCGTGCTGTTCTTCGGCGCCTTGACGACCAGGTCCTTGCCGTTCTCCAGGTGCACGGTCGCCTTGGTGAACAGCGGGGAGCCGATGGCGTATTCGCCGCTGCCCATCACCAGCGGGTAGAAGCCGAGCGCGGAGAAGAGGTACCAGGCCGACTGCTCGCCGTTGTCCTCGTCGCCGTGGTAGCCCTGCCCGATCTCGCTGCCGGTGTAGAGGCGCGACATCACCTCACGCACGTCCTTCTGCGCCTTCCAGGGCTCGCCGGCCGCGTCGTACATGTACGTGACGTGGTGGGCGACCTGGTTGGAGTGCCCGTACTGGCCCATGCGGACGTCCCGCGCCTCCGTCATCTCGTGGATGACCCCGCCGTAGGAACCGGCGTTGGTGGGCGAGGCGGTCTCCGGGGTGGAGAAGTACCGGTCGAGCTTGTCGCCGAGGGCCTTCTGGCCGCCGTAGAGGTTGGCGAGGCCCTTGCTGTCCTGCGGGACGGTGAAGGCGTAGCCCCAGCCGTCGGTCTCGGTGTAGTCGTAGCCCCAGATCTTCGGGTCGTAACTCGCCGAGTCCACCCGCCAGTTGCCCTGGGCGTCCTTGCCCTGGAAGAACCCGGCCTGCTTGTCGAAGAGGTTCACGTAGTCCTGGGCGCGGTTGAGGAAGTACTCGGACTCCTCCTTGTAATGCTTCTCGCCGGTCTTCTTGTAGAGGGCCTGGCCCATCTTGGCGATGCCGTAGTCGTTGACATAGCCCTCCATCGCCCAGGAGAAGCCCTCACCGGTGTCGGTGCTGGTGTAGCCGAGGAAGGGCGAGGTGGTCATGCCCTTGCGGCCGACGCCGGAGGCGGGCGGGACGACGGTCGCGTTCTTCACGGCCGCGTCGTAGGCCGACTTGGCGTCGAACTTCACGCCCTTGACGTACGCGTCCGCGAACGCCACGTCCGAGGAGGTGCCCGTCATGAGGTCCGCGTAGCCGGGCGAGGACCAGCGCGAGGTCCAGCCGCCGTCCTTGTACTGCTGCACGAACCCGTCGACCATCTCACCCGCCTGACTGGGCGTCAGGAGCGAGTAGGCCGGCCAGGTCGTCCGATAGGTGTCCCAGAAGCCGTTGTTGACGTACACCTTGCCGTCGACGATCTTCGCGCCGGTGTGCGTCGGGGTGTCCTGGCTCGTCATCGGGGAGAAGGGGGAGGCGTACTGGTACGTCGAACCGACCTTCTCGAAGCCGGAGTTGGGGTACAGGTACAGCCGGTACATGCTGGAGTACAGCGTGGTCAGCTGGTCCGGCGTGGCGCCCTCCACCTCGACCTTGCCGAGCAGCTTGTCCCACACCTTCTGGGCCTGCTTCTTGACCGTGTCGAAGGAGGTGCCGTCCGGGATCTCCTGGCGCAGGTTGTCCTTCGCCTGGTCGACGCTGATCAGCGAGGTGGCCAGGCGCAGGGTGACCGTGTGGTCGGCGCCCGGCTTGAACTTCAGATAGCCCTTGACCCCGCTGGAGGAGCCGTCCGTCACGGGCGCGTCGAACGTGCCGTAGACGAAGAGCCGCGTGGCACCCGTGGACAGCCCGGACTTGACGTCCGAGTAGCCGGTGACGGTCCCGTTGGTCTTGTCGAGGGTCAGGCCCGCCTGCTCGGTGACGTTGTCGAAGATCACGCTCGCGTCGTCACCGGGGTAGGTGAAGCGCAGCGAGGCCGCGTGGTCGGTCGGGGCCATCTCGGCCTTCAGACCGTTCTCGAACGTGACGCCGTAGTAGTACGGGCGCGCGATCTCGTTCTCGTGCTTGAACGCCAACTCCCGTGCCGTCGGGTCGGTGTTGGGCGTTCCGGACGCGGCCGACGGCATCACCTGGAAGGTCTGCCGGTCGCCCATCCAGGGGCTGGGCTCATGGCTCAGGCTGAGCGCCTGGAGCGTCGGCAGGTTGTCGTCGTTGTTCGCGCGTGCGTAGTCGTAGAGCCAGCTGAGCGACGACGAATTCGTCACCGGCGTCCAGAAGTTGAAGCCGTGCGGCAGTGCCGCGGCGGGGAAGTTGTTGCCGCGCGAGAAGCTGCCGCTGGAGTTGGTGCCCCGGGTGGTCAGCGCGTAGTCGGACAGATGCGCCTTGGGCTTCTCGGGCGCGACCGTCTTGAGGCTCACGTCGTCCAGCCAGCCGCGGAACTTCGCCGGGCCGCTGGGGGAGTCGTAGTCCAGCAGGATCCGGTCGACGGTCTTGCCGGCCGCGACCGAACCGATCCGCGAGAGGACGTTGTTCCACTGGTTGACGTAGAGGATCTTCGCCGCGCCCTGCCCCTGCGGAGTCAGCGCGAAGCCGTGCGAGTCCGTCGCGCCGAGGTCACTGAGGTAGGTGCCGTCGGTGAAGGCGAGGTCGACGGAGACGTTCGTGGCGTCGTAGTCGAGGTCGCCGTCGGACATCTGCGGGAAGAGCCGGTAGGAGAGCGCGGTGTCCCGGCCGACCGGCACGTTCACGTCGAAGACCTTGTTGTACGAGTACGCGCGCCCTGTGGCCGTGTGACGGCCCGCGTAACGCAGTGCGCGCTTCCCGGTGAAGCCGGCGCCCGCCTTGGCCGTGGGGGAGCCGCTGGGGCCCCGGTCGACCAGCGAGAGCATGTCCTCGGGGATGGGGGCGGTGGTCCCGCCCGTCGAGAACTGGACGTCGGCGAGCTGCAGGATGCCGCTCGCGCCGTTGTTCTTCGTGATGTCGAGCCGGAAGTGCTGGTACTCGGCCGGCGCGGCGAGGTCGTACGACTTCGTCTGGAACCGGTCGGCGAAGGTCTCGCCGGAGCGGGTGTCCAGGGTCTTCCAGTCCTTGCCGTCCGTCGAGCCCGACAGCGTCCAGTCCTTCGGATCGCGTTCGGCGAAGTCGTTCGCCGAAGTCAGGGCGTACGTCACTATTTTGGCCGGTTTGTCGAGGTCGAACTCGACCCAGCCGGTGGGCTCGAAGGTCAGCCACTTGGTGCCGGACTCGCCGTCGACGAGGTTCTCCTTCACCTCGCCGCCGCCGGTGTTCTCGGAGCTGGCCCGGACGTCGGTGACATGGTCGGTCACATTGCCGGGGATGCCGGTGCTGTAGCCGCCGTCGACGCCCGAGGCCCGCTTGGAGCCGTCCGGCGCGGTGTCGACCGTGTTCAGCCAGTCCGGTGCCGGGTCTCCCGACTCGAACGAGGAGGCGAACTCCCCGCCGGCCGGGGCCTTCGCCGGGAGGGCGACCGCCGCCCCCTGTGAACCCACGAGCAAAGCCAGTGCGGCGGTCGACACGACCGCCGTACCCCACCATCTGTGATGCATACGAGGGCATCCTCCCTGCACGCTGGACAACGTTGTCAGCTTCGATGCGCAAGGAACAGTAGGGAGTCAAGTGGCCTGGTGTGTCAAGGGTGTTGAGTGAGGCATTCGAGGGCAATAACGAGGATTTCTCCGGCATCGAACACACAGGGCGTTCATATTTCCGCGAGGTCTCACTTCGGAAAAGACCGACAACCCACCCTGCATTCGATCTTGCTCTGTCGACCGGAAGTGGACTATACCTGTCGCGTTCGACACCGCTCTCGCAGCAGCACGCACGAAGTACCTCCTGCACGACCAAGCTCGACCTGACCGCGGTGCCGGGGAGGATCCGGTTCACCGCCTGAGTCCTGTTGAAGGCGAGGACTTGAGCATGGGATCCACTTCCGCCGAGAACAACAACGGTTCCGATTACACCGGCGCACCGGATGTCGGCCGCCGAGACCTGATCAAGAGGTCGGCCGCACTCGGCCTGATCGCCGTACCCACGATGAGTTTCCTTTCGGCCTGTGCGAGCAGCGACAGCGGCTCGGACAAGAAGGCCACGGCGGGCACGAAGACCGCGAAGAACCCGCTGGCGGTGAACGCCACCGCGCAGATGGAGTTCGTGCTCTTCGACGGCGGCTTCGGAAAGGAGTACGCCGAGGACGCCGTAAAGATCTACGAGAAGGACTTCCCCAAGGCGAAGGTCAAGTTCTCCGCCACGCAGAAGATCCAGTCGACGCTGCAGCCCCGCTTCAACCAGGGCACCCCGCCGGACCTGATCGACAACTCCGGTGCCGAGCAGATGGACATGGGTGTCCTGGCCGGCAAGCAGCAGCTCACCGACCTCACCCCGCTGCTGGACGCGCCCTCCTACGACGACCCGTCGAAGAAGGTCCGCGACACCCTCCGGCCCGGCATCGTCGAGATGGGCCAGCTCGACGGCGACCCGGTCTGGATCATGTACTACGCCTACACGGTGTACGGCGTCTGGTACTCGCAGAAGGCCCTGGACTCGCTCGACGAGAAGTACCCCGAGACCTGGGACCAGATGCTCGCGGTCTGCGCCAAGGCCAAGAAGAAGGGCATGGCGGGCTGGACGTACGCGGGCAAGTACCCGTACTACCTCCCCTTCTCGCTCTACCCGATGATCGGCAAGGTCGGCGGTCGCGAGGTCCTCGACGCGATCGACAACCTGGAGCCGAACGCCTGGAAGGCCCCTGCCGTCAAGGCCTGTTTCGAGGCCTACTACGAGCTCTTCAAGAAGGGCTACATCCTCAAGGGCACGCCCGGCATCGACCACATCCAGTCGCAGACCGCGTGGGCCGAGGGCAAGGCGCTGTTCATCCCGAACGGCTCCTGGGTGGAGAACGAGTCCGCCAACGTCATCCCCAAGGACTTCAACCTCGCCGTCTCCGCGCCGACCGGCATCGACAGCTCCGACAAGCTGCCCTTCGGCACCATCTGGGCGTCCGGCGGTGAACCCTTCATCGTCCCGGCCAAGGCGGCGAACGCGGCGGGCGGCATGGAGCAGCTGCGCATCATGCTCAGCGAGGCCTCCTCGAAGAACTTCACCAGCAAGGTGAAGTCGCTGACCGCGTACAACGGCGGCACCTCCGGGATCACCCTCACCCCGGGCCTCACGTCCGGTGTGGCGGCCCTGAAGCTGGCCGGTGCCAACGTGCTGAACCCGCGGCTCCAGGACTGGTACGTGCAGCTGCAGAAGGAGCAGATCGGCGTGGCGGGCCTCGGCGAGATGATGGCGGGCCGGGCCACCCCGGCGGAGACCATCAAGAAGATCCAGGGCTACGCGGACGCGACCGCCAAGGACACGTCGATCAAGCACTACAAGCACCAGTGAGGATCCGTCACCAGCGGCGGCGCCCGCCCAGAGAACGGGGTCGGTAGCAATGCAGCACGGCAAGTACCGGTTCATCGTGGGGTTCCTGACGGTTCCCCTCGGGCTGTACGCGCTCTTCGTCGTATGGCCGTTCATCCAGTCCATCTACTATTCGTTCACGGACTGGACGGGGCTGAGCCCGGAATTCAAAATGGTCGGCTTCGACAACTACAAGAGAATGTTCCACGACGAGATCTTCTGGAAGTCGTTGCAGCACAGTCTCTTGTTCGCGTTGGTGCTGCCGCTGGTGACGATCAGTCTGGCGCTGTTCTTCGCGTTCATGATCAACGTGGGTGGACGGCGCCGGGCGGGCGGCCCGGTGATCTCGGGTGTCCGCGGCTCCTCGTTCTACAAGATCGTCTATTTCTTCCCGCAGGTTCTGTCGATCGCGATCGTCGCCCTGTTGTTCGCCTTCGCGTACAACCCGGACAGCGGCGCGATCAACTCCCTGCTGCGCGGCATCGGGCTCGGCAGCCTCCAGCCGCTGTGGCTGGGTGATCCGAGCCTCGCCCTGTGGTGTGTGATGGCGGTCCTCGTCTGGTCCTCCGTCGGCTTCTTCGTGGTCCTCTTCTCCGCCGGTATGGCGTCCATTCCGGCGGAGTTGTACGAGGCGGCGCTGCTCGACGGCGCCAACCGGATGACCACGTTCTTCCGCCTCACCCTGCCGCTGCTGTGGGACACGGTGATGTCCGGCTGGGTCTACATGGGCATCCTCGCGCTGGGCGCCGAGTCGTTCGCGGTCGTACAGATCATGACGACCGGTCCCGGCGGTCCCGACTACTCGACCACCGTCCTGGTCCTGTACGTGTACCAGAAGGCGTTCCGGGACGGACAGGCCGCCTACGCGACCACCATCGGCGTCGCCCTGCTCGTCGTCACGCTGGCGTTCGCCGCCATCGTGATGCGACTGGGCCGCCGTGAGCGGCTGGAGTTCTGATCACATGAAGACGACCGAGACCCCCGCCCCCGTGCCGGCCGAGTCCGGTGTCCCCGTCGCCAAGTCCGGTGCACCGGACGGGAATTCGCCGAAGCGGAAGAAGAAAGAGGGCTCCGTCCTCAACGCCTTCTCGCACGGCATGCTCATCCTGTGGGCGTTCATGGTCGTCCTCCCGCTCGCGTGGGCGGTGATGACGTCCTTCAAGAGCGACAGCGCGATCTTCAGCTCACCCTGGGCGCTGCCGGACAAACTGCACTTCGACAACTGGGCGCGGGCCTGGACCGACGCCAACATGAGCGACTACTTCTTCAACACCATTCTGGTGGTGGCGGGTTCACTCATCGGCACGCTGGTGCTCGGTTCGATGGCCGCGTACGTGCTCGCCCGGTTCGACTTCCCGGGCAACCGCTTCATCTACTTCCTGTTCATCGGCGGCATGAGCTTCCCGATCATGCTCGCCCTGGTCCCGCTGTTCTACGTCGTCAACAACATGGGACTGCTGAACACGATCCACGGTCTGATCCTGGTCTACATCGCGTACTCGCTGCCGTTCACGGTCTTCTTCCTGACCGCGTTCTTCCGCACGCTGCCCACCTCGGTGGCGGAGGCCGCCTTCGTGGACGGTGCCTCGCACACCCGGACGTTCTTCCAGATCATGCTGCCGATGGCCAAGCCCGGCCTGATCAGCGTGGGGATCTTCAACTTCCTGGGCCAGTGGAACCAGTACATGCTGCCGACGGTCCTGAACACCGATCCGGACAAGCGGGTCCTCACCCAGGGCCTGGTGCAGCTCGCCGCCAGCCAGGGCTACAAGGGCGACTGGTCCGGGCTCTTCGCCGGTCTGGTGATGGCCATGCTGCCGGTGCTGGCCGCCTACATCGTCTTCCAGCGTCAGGTGGTACAGGGCCTGACCGCGGGGGCGCTCAAGTAGCGGCCCGCCCCTGCCTCGCGTGTGCCGCTCCGGGCCTCCGGAGCGGCCTACACGCATGTGTGCAAGTACCCGGATGCGGTTCAACCTCTTGACGGGAGGCAGCCCGAACAGCTCAGCTTAGAGTTCACTAGTTGGACATAGACGGGGCCTCATCGATGCGGTCCCGCGCGCAGGAGGTCGTCGTGGAGACTCCGGGGTCGCAGTCGTCACTGCACCGAGCCAATCTCGAACGGGTCGTGCGAGCGGTGCGGTTGGCCGGGTCGCTGACACAGGCGGAGATCGCGAGGACGACGGGCCTGTCCGCAGCGACCGTCTCGAACATCGTGCGCGAGCTCAAGGACGGCGGAACGGTCGAGGTCACCCCCACCTCGGCGGGCGGCCGCAGGGCCCGCAGCGTCTCGCTGAGCGGGGACGCCGGCATTGTCATCGGCGTCGACTTCGGGCACACGCATTTGCGCGTCGCGGTCGGGAATCTCGCCCACCAGGTGCTGGCCGAGGAGTCCGAGCCCGTCGATGTGGACGCCTCCTCGACGCAGGGGTTCGACCGGGCGGAAGAGCTGGTCAACCGGCTGATCACGGCGACCGGAGTGGACCGCTCCAAGATCGCCGGGGTGGGCCTCGGCGTGCCCGGACCGATCGACGTGGAGTCGGGCACCCTGGGCTCCACCGCGATCCTCCCGGGCTGGACCGGCACCAGACCCGCGGAGGAGCTGGGCAGCCGTTTGGGCGTACCGGTGCACGTGGACAACGACGCGAACCTCGGCGCCCTCGGTGAGCTGGTCTGGGGCAGCGGGCGGGGCGTCAGGGACCTGGCGTACATCAAGGTCGCGAGCGGGGTCGGCGCGGGGCTGGTCATCAACGGCAAGATCTACCGGGGCCCGGGTGGCACAGCGGGAGAAATCGGGCATATTACTCTTGATGAGTCCGGCCCTGTCTGCCGTTGCGGAAACCGGGGCTGCCTGGAGACCTTCACGGCCGCGCGCTATGTGCTGCCGCTTCTCCAGTCCAGTCACGGAACCGACCTGACCATGGAAGGAGTCGTACGGCTGGCGCGGGACGGAGACCCTGGTTGCCGTCGGGTGATCGCCGACGTCGGCCGACACATCGGCAGTGGAGTCGCCAATCTCTGCAATTTGCTGAACCCGAGCCGAGTGGTCCTCGGTGGCGATCTCGCCGAGGCCGGTGAGCTGGTGCTCGGGCCGATCAGGGAGTCTGTCGGCCGCTACGCGATCCCCAGTGCGGCGCGTCAATTGTCCGTTCTCCCGGGGGCACTTGGAGGCCGTGCGGAAGTGCTCGGAGCACTCGCTCTCGCACTCAGCGAGATGGGTGATTCGACCCTTTTGGACGGGTCGCTGACCGCGGCCACACCTGTCTTCACTTAGAGAACGCACGACGCCGTTGCCATCTCGTTAAGTATTTACTTCTTGACGCCGAACGCGCGGCCGAGTTGACTTCCAGCCACCTCGGCCGCAACGACGCGGCCTCGTCAGGGAGGTTTCAAAGTGAACACGCGTATGCGTCGTGCCGCCGTTGCCGTTATCGCCACCACGATGGCCGTTTCGATGGCCGCCTGTGGCAAGGCAGGCGACGACAAGAAGTCCGACAGCAGCTCCAGCTCCTCGGGCGGTACGAACGCCTCGATCGGCCTGCTCCTGCCCGACAGCGTCACCGCTCGGTACGAGAAGTTCGACAAGCCGTACTTCGAGGCGAAGGTCAAGGAGCTCTGCTCCGGCTGCACCGTCCAGTACAACAACGCGAACGCCAGCGCCGCGACGCAGGCCCAGCAGGTCAGCAGCATGATCACCAAGGGCGTCAAGGTCATCGTGATCAGCGCCCAGGACTCCGCCGCGATCAAGTCCTCGATCCAGCAGGCCGTCAACAAGGGCATCAAGGTCGTCGCGTACGACCGTCTGGCCCAGGGCCCGGTCTCCGCGTACGTCTCCTTCGACAACGTCCAGGTCGGCAAGCTCCAGGGCGAGGCGCTCCTCACCTCGCTGGGCTCGAAGGCCACCAAGTCGTCCAAGATCGTCATGATCAACGGTGACGACGCCGACCCGAACGCCGCGCAGTTCAAGAAGGGCGCCCACGAGGCCCTCGACGGCAAGGTCGACATCGCCTACGAGCAGTCCGGCCTGTGGAAGGACACCATCGCCGGGCAGAAGATGTCGGCGGCCATCACCCAGCTCGGCGCCAAGAACATCGCGGGCGTCTACTCCGCCAACGACGGCATGGCCGGCGGTATCGCCACCGTCCTCAAGGGCGCCAAGATCAGCGGCATCCCGCTGACGGGCCAGGACGCGGAGCTCGCCGGTATCCAGCGCATCGTCGCCGGTACCCAGTCCAGCACCGTCTACAAGGCCTTCAAGCCGGAGGCCGAGGCGGCCGCCACGCTCGCCGTCGACCTGGCGCAGGGCAAGAGCATCTCCTCGCTCGCCACCACGACCCAGACCAGCGGCTCCGGCAACAAGGTGCCCTCGCAGCTGCTGACCCCGGTGTCGGTCACCAAGGCCAACATCAAGGACACGGTCATCAAGGACGGTCTCTACACCGTCGCCCAGATCTGCACCGCCGACTACGCCAAGGCGTGCAAGACGGCCGGTCTGGAGTAATCACCGCCCAGCGGTGACAGAGCCCCTTCGGCGTCCGCCCCGCCTTCCAACCCCGCTGCGGGGCGGGCGCCGATCGGAACCCGTGCGAACGCAGCCGTTGCCAACTGGCACCGGCCGCGCGCATGTTCATCTTGTAAATCTGTGCCTAGGCACAACCCTCCGCGGCTTTTGACAAGCGCGGCATCCCCGCCGGTCAGGCGGCGAAGGAGATGGTTCACGTGTCCGCTACGCCCGTGCTGGCGTTGCGCGGAGTCTCCAAGCGATTCGGTGCGGTGCAGGCCCTCACCGAAGTAGAGCTGGAGGTCCACCCCGGAGAAGTCGTCGCACTGGTCGGCGACAACGGCGCAGGAAAGTCCACTCTGGTGAAGACCATCGCCGGAGTGCACCCCATCGATGAAGGAGTCATCGAGTGGGAGGGCAACCCGGTCAGCATCACCAAGCCGCACGACGCCCAGGGACTCGGCGTCGCGACGGTCTACCAGGACCTCGCGCTCTGCGACAACCTCGACGTCGTCGGCAACCTCTACCTCGGGCGTGAGCTGCTGCGCCACGGGGTCCTCGACGAGGTCACGATGGAGAAGAACTCCCGTGAGCTGCTGAGCACGCTCTCGATCCGCATCCCGAGCGTGCGCATCCCGATCGCCAGCCTCTCCGGTGGCCAGCGACAGGTCGTCGCGATCGCCCGCGCGCTGATCGGTGACCCCAAGGTCGTCATCCTCGACGAGCCCACGGCCGCCCTCGGCGTCGAGCAGACCGCGCAGGTCCTCGACCTGGTCGAGCGGCTGCGCGAGCGCAACCTCGGCGTCATCCTCATCAGCCACAACATGGCCGACGTCAAGGCGGTCGCCGACACCGTCAACGTGCTGCGCCTGGGCAAGAACAACGGCTCCTTCCCGGTGAAGGACACCAGTCAGGAAACGATCATCGCCGCGATCACCGGTGCCACGGACAACGCCGTGACCCGTCGTGCGGTGCGCAGCACGGAGGCGGCAAAGTGAGCGACACGTCCAACACCGTGAAGAAGGACGCGGTCGAACCGACCGGCGCGCCTCTCGCCGAGGACCCCACGGCGGCGGCCGGTGCCGCCACCGTCGTCGACCCGCGTCTGCTGGTCCGCGAAGAGGGCTTCCGCGGCTACCTCACCGAGTTCAAGCGCAAGGTCAAGGGCGGTGAGCTCGGCTCGCTGCCGGTCGTCGCCGGCCTGATCGTCATCGGCATCATCTTCCAGTCGCAGAACAGCCGGTTCCTGAGCGCGGACAACCTGTCCAACATCAGCTACTACCTGTCGGCGACCGGCATGCTCGCCATCGGCCTGGTCTTCGTGCTGCTGCTCGGCGAGATCGACCTGTCCGTCGGCTCGGTCAGCGGTCTGGCGTCCACCCTGTTCGCCGTCTTCGTGGTCAACCACGGGATGAACGGCTGGCTGGCGCTGATCCTGACGATCGTCACGGGCATCGGCATCGGCGCGCTGCACGGCTTCTTCTTCGCGAGGATCGGCGTACCGGCGTTCGTCGTCACCCTGGCCGGCTTCCTCGGCTGGAACGGTCTGATGCTGTGGCTGCTCGGTTCGAGCGGCACCATCAACATCCCGGACGAGGGTCCGGTGCACCTGCTCGGCCAGGGCTCGTTCTTCATGGACCAGTCGGTCGCGGGCGCCTACATCCTGGCCGCCCTCGGCGTCGCGTCCCTGCTCTACGGCTCGCTCGTCGAGCAGCGCCGCCGCAAGGCCGCCGGGGTGCCGTTCCGGCCCACCAGTGAGATCGCGCTGCGGGTCGGTCTGCTCGCCGTGGCCGCGTTCGTCACCGCGTACGTGCTGAACTCCTCGGCCGGTGTCTCCAACGCGCTGGTGATCTTCCTCGCGTCCCTGGTGATCGTGGACTTCGTGCTCCGTCGTACCCCGTACGGCCGCAAGGTCTTCGCGGTCGGCGGCGGCATCGAGGCCGCGCGCCGTGCCGGTATCAACGTGTCCATGATCCGCATCACCGTGTTCGCCATCTCCGGCGGCTTCGCGGCGGTCGGCGGTATGTTCTTCGCCGGCCAGACGCAGAGCGCCACGCTGAACGCCGGTGGCGGCAACACCCTGATGCTGGCCATCGCGGCCGCGGTCATCGGCGGTACGAGCCTCTTCGGCGGACGCGGCACCGTCTGGTCCGCCCTGCTGGGCATGCTCGTCATCCAGTCGATCCAGACCGGCCTCGACCTGCTCAACATGAACACGTCGATCCAGTACATGATCACGGGTGGCGTTCTGCTCGGCGCGGTCGTCATCGACTCGGTGTCCCGCAAGAGCCAGAAGGCCTCCGGTCGCGGCTGACCTGCCCCTTCGCGCAGACTGTGCCCGGTACCGATGTCGGTGCCGGGCACAGTCGTGTCGTAGGAAAGGCTGTTCGTGGGTACAGCCGATCGCGTGACGTATGACGCAGAGCCCGGGCGCCGTCCGCAAAGGCGGAACATTAGACTCGACAAGCCCGGCAACAGCTCGATCAGCTCTACTCGCAAGGAGGCACGGGTGCCGCTGCTGACCCGCATCAGGGGACCGCGCGATCTGGACCGGCTCAGCCTGGAGCAGCTGGACCAGCTGGCCGGGGAGATCCGGACCTTCCTCGTCGACGCCGTCTCCAAGACCGGCGGCCACCTCGGCCCGAACCTCGGTGTGGTCGAGCTGACCATCGCCCTGCACCGCGTCTTCGAGTCGCCGAAGGACCGGGTGCTGTTCGACACCGGCCACCAGTCCTACGTCCACAAGCTGCTCACCGGCCGTCAGGACTTCTCCAAGCTGAAGATGAAGGGCGGCCTCTCCGGCTACCCCTCGCAGGCCGAGTCCGAGCACGACGTCATCGAGAACTCGCACGCCTCGACGGTCCTCGGCTGGGCCGACGGCCTCGCCAAGGCCAACCAGGTGCTGAAACGGGACGATCACGTGGTCGCGGTGATCGGTGACGGCGCGCTGACCGGCGGTATGGCCTGGGAGGCGCTGAACAACATCGCCGACGCCAAGGACCGCCCGCTCGTCATCGTCGTCAACGACAACGAGCGGTCGTACGCACCGACCATCGGCGGCCTCGCGAACCACCTGGCGACCCTGCGGACCACCGACGGCTACGAGCGCTTCCTGGCCCGCGGCAAGGACCTCCTGGAGCGCACTCCGGTCGTCGGCAGGCCCCTCTACGAGACGCTGCACGGCGCGAAGAAGGGCCTGAAGGACTTCATCGCCCCGCAGGGCATGTTCGAGGACCTCGGTCTCAAGTACGTCGGGCCCATCGACGGGCACGACATCGACGCCCTGGAGTCCGCGCTCGCCCGCGCCAAGCGCTTCGGCGGACCGGTCATCGTGCACTGCCTCACCGAGAAGGGCCGCGGCTACCAGCCCGCCCTCCAGGACGAGGCCGACCGCTTCCACGGCATCGGCCCCATCCACCCCGACACCGGCCTGCCCATCAAGGCCTCCGGCGCCGACTGGACCTCCGTCTTCGGCGACGAGATGGTCGCGCTGGGCCAGGAGCGCGAGGACATCGTCGCGATCACCGCCGCGATGCTCCAGCCCGTCGGCCTGAAGAAGTTCGCCGACGCCTTCCCGAACCGCATCTACGACGTCGGCATCGCCGAGCAGCACGCCGCCGTCTCCGCGGCCGGCCTCGCCACCGGCGGACTGCATCCCGTCTTCGCCGTCTACGCCACCTTCCTCAACCGCGCCTTCGACCAGGTGCTGATGGACGTGGCCCTGCACAAGTGCGGGGTGACCTTCGTCCTGGACCGGGCCGGCGTCACCGGCACCGACGGCGCCTCCCACAACGGCATGTGGGACATGTCGATCCTCCAGGTCGTCCCGGGCCTCCGGCTCGCCGCACCCCGCGACGCCGACCAGGTCCGCGCCCAGCTCCGCGAGGCCGTCCAGGTCGAGGACGCGCCGACGGTCGTCCGCTTCTCCAAGGGCGCGGTCGGACCGGCCGTACCCGCCGTGGGCCGCATCGGCGGCATGGACGTGCTGCGCGCGCCCGGCACCGACGCCCCGGACGTCCTGCTGGTCTCGGTCGGCGCCCTCGCGCCGATGTGCCTGGAGATCGCCGCCCTCCTCGACAAGCAGGGCATCTCCACCACGGTCGTCGACCCGCGCTGGGTCAAGCCCGTCGACGAGGCCATGGCCCCGCTCGCGGAGCAGCACCGGGTGGTCGTCACCGTCGAGGACAACTCCCGCGTCGGCGGCGTCGGTTCGTCGATCGCACAGGCGTTGCGCGACGCGGGCGTGGATGTTCCGCTGCGCGACTTCGGCATCCCGCCGCGCTTCCTCGACCACGCCTCCCGCGCCGAGGTGATGACGGAGATCGGCCTCACCGCCCCCGACATCGCCCGCCAGGTCACCGGCCTGGTCTCGAAGCTGGACGGCCGCTTCGAACGCCCCACGGCGGAGGTCGACTCGGTGGAGTCCGCACGCGACTGAGGCACGGCCGGCACCGCTGAACGGGCCGCTTCCGCCACTCTTTGCAGTGGTGAAAGCGGCCCATTCGCGTGAACCCGCCCGCGTCGGGGCATACGCACATCGCCCCCTCTCGATCATGTCGAGGACGCCAAGCGTGGGAGGTACAACCGTGAGCAGCACACTCTTCCGGACGAAGAGAGTCGAACAGTCCATCAAGGACACCGAGGAACCCGAGCACGCGCTCAGAAAATCTCTCTCGGCCCTGGATCTCACCGTGTTCGGCGTCGGCGTCGTCATCGGCACCGGCATCTTCGTCCTCACCGGCACGGCCGCCAAGAACACCGCCGGTCCAGCGGTCGCCCTGTCCTTCGTCGTGGCCGGCGTGGTCTGTGCCCTCGCGGCGCTCTGCTACGCCGAGTTCGCGTCCACGGTCCCGGTCGCGGGCTCCGCGTACACCTTCTCGTACGCCTCGCTCGGCGAGTTCCCGGCCTGGATCATCGGCTGGGACCTGGTCCTCGAACTCGCCCTCGGCACGGCGGTGGTGGCCGTCGGCTGGTCCGGCTACATCCACTCGCTGCTGGACAACGCGGGCTGGCACCTGCCCGAGGCGCTCAGCGGCCGGGACGGCGCCCACGGCTTCGGCTTCGACATCCTCGCCGCCGCGCTCGTCCTCGTCCTCACCGCGATCCTGGTGCTCGGCATGAAGCTCTCCGCGCGGGTCACCTCGGTCGTCGTCGCCATCAAGGTGGCCGTCGTCCTCGTGGTGATCGTCGCCGGCGCGTTCTTCATCAAGGGCGACAACTACAAGCCCTTCATCCCCAAGTCGCAGGCTGTGGAGGCGGGCGGCAACCTCAAGGCCCCCCTCATCCAGCTGATGTTCGGCTGGGCGCCCTCCAACTTCGGCGTCATGGGCATCTTCACCGCCGCCTCCGTGGTCTTCTTCGCGTTCATCGGCTTCGACGTCGTCGCCACCGCCGCCGAGGAGACCCGCAACCCGCAGCGTGACGTGCCGCGCGGCATCCTCGGCTCATTGATCATCTGCACCACGCTGTACGTCGCCGTCGCGGTCGTCGTGACCGGCATGCAGAAGTACAGCTCGCTGTCGATCGACGCACCGCTCGCCGACGCGTTCAAGGCCACCGGACACCCGTGGTTCGCGGGCCTGATCAGCTTCGGCGCGGCGATCGGCCTGACGACGGTCTGCATGATCCTGCTGCTCGGCCAGGCCCGCGTGTTCTTCGCAATGAGCCGAGACGGACTGCTCCCGCGTTTCTTCTCCCACGTCCACCCGCGCTTCCGCACCCCGTACCGCCCGACCATCCTCCTCGGCGTGATCATCGCGATCGTCTCGGGCTTCACGAGCCTCAGCGAACTGGCCGAACTGGTCAACATCGGCACGCTGTTCGCGTTCATCGTGGTCGCGATCGGCGTGGTCATCCTCAGGAAGCGACGCCCGGACCTGCCCCGCTCCTTCCGCACCCCCCTGGTCCCGGCCCTCCCGATCGTCTCGGTCCTGGCCTCCTTCTGGCTGATGCTCAACCTCCCCGCAGAAACCTGGCTCCGCTTCGCCATCTGGATGGCGATCGGCTTCGCCGTGTACTTCTTCTACGGCCGCACACACAGCCGCCTGGGCCTGCAACAGGCGGCGGAGGCCGGGGAGTCGGCGACACCGCCGAGCGGAAGCGCTTCGTAGACACGCCAGTTGGCCGTACGGCCCCGCAAGTCCCCCTCGGTGGAGGGGATTTGCGGGGCCGTACCGCGTATGTGCCGGCCGGTGCGGGTCAGCCCCGTACGCTCCGTGGCCCGGTGACCTCCGCGCCCAACTCCGTGACCCTGCGCCGCAGTTCACGGTCGGCGGTGATCACCAGGCAGGGGCGGCCGGCGGCCTCGGTGACGAGTTCGACCATGCGGTCGTCGCCGCTGCCGGGGGCCGAGTCCACCCGTACGCCCGGGACGGACGCCACGCCGCGGGCCGCGCCCTCCACGACGAGGACGAGTTCCACGGGGTCCGTGCGGCCCGGCAGGCCGTCGCTCGCGAGCCGGTCGCGGAGGCGCTCGGCGGCACCCTTGCGGTCGCGCCACCAGCCGTCGGGCACCGACCCGACGACGTTGGCGCCGTCGACGATCACCAGCAGGGGAATGTCCTCGTCCATGGGCCAAGGGTCGCACGCGGGGCGGGGGGTGCCCCGCGCAGAAGTGCCCGCCCCAATTACAGTGAACCGGTGAACGGCGACTGGCTCATACGCGGCCGCGACGGCCGGCTCAGTGTGTATCTGCCCTCGGGCGACGCCGTCCTGTGCCGGGCGGAACGCGGCCCCGGCGGCCTCTGGAGCGCCCCGCGCAAGGTCGGCGGCGACCAGAAGCTGCACCCCGGGCTGCTCGGCATCGGGCAGGGCGCGGACGGCTACGCCCACCTCGTGTCCTGGCGCCCCACGGTGGCCGGCGAGTCCGGACTGGTCCACTCCACGCACTTCCGCCCCCGGCTCGCGGCCCTCGACTGGAACCCGATCGGCCACCCGAACAAGAAGGGCGACCGCACCGGCGTACCGGCGATCGCCGTCGACGCGGAAGGCAGGGCCCACGTCTTCGTGCGCAACGCGGGGGCCGGTGTCAGCCTGCTGGCCCAACGGGAGAAGGGCGGCTGGGAACCGTGGCGCGACCTCAAGGGCAGCGACGTCCACGAGGACCTGGCGGCGGTGACGGGGGAGTCCGGCACGGTCGAGCTGTACGCGGCGGTACCGGGCGCGATCCTGCACTGGCGTCAGCTGGAGCCGGGCGAACAACCGGTGCTGGAGGAGGCGATGGAGGCCACGATCCGCCCCGGCACCCTTCGAGCCCTGGCTACTTCGCCGCAGAGCACCACCCTTTTCTACACGGACGACTCCGGCGACCTCTGCACCTGGCGCCCCGGCACCAAGCCCATCACCCTCCTCCCCTCGGCCGGCCCCGGCCCGGTCTCCGCCGTCCGCTGCGAACTCGACGGTTACGACTGCACGTTGATCGCCCAGCGCTCGGCGAGCGGCCGGGTCGCCTTCGCGGCGTATCCCACGGAACGGGAGTCCGCGGGCGCCTGGTGGACGGAGTCGGGGCCCCAACTTCCTTCGGACGCCGAGGTTTCTCTGACCCTGGACGAGGACGAGCGGGTGGCCGCGGCGACGGTGTCTCCGTCCACCGGTCAGCTGCTGATCACTCGGCGGAAGGCGGAGGCGGGGCTCGCGCTGGAGGCCTGGCGGGAGGTCTGAACATGAAACAGACAAAGGGGGCCTCCGCGCGATCGCGCGGAGGCCCCCTTCAGTAGTTGCCGGTCGTCATATCACGCCGGCACGCTCGCCAGACCCGGCGCCAGGAACGCCTTGCCGTTCACCCGCTCCGACACACCCTCCCGGTCCAGGTACGGCGTGATGCCGCCCAGGTGGAAGGGCCAGCCGGCGCCCGTGATCAGGCAGAGGTCGATGTCCTGGGCCTCGGCGACGACGCCCTCGTCGAGCATCAGGCCGATCTCCTGCGCCACCGCGTCGAGGACCCGGTCCCGCACCTGCTCCTCGGTCAGCACCGAGTCACCCTGCTTGAGCAGCGCGGCGACCTCGGGGTCCAACTCCGGCTTCCCGCTGTCGTAGACGTAGAAGCCGCGCTTGCCCGCCTTGACGACGGCCGCGAGGTTCGGGGAGACCGTGAAGCGGTCCGGGAAGGCCCGGTTGAGGGTCTCCGAGACGTGCAGGCCGATCGCCGGACCGACCAACTCCAGGAGGACCAGCGGGGACATGGGCAGGCCGAGCGGCTCGACGGCCTTCTCCGCGACCGCGACCGGTGTGCCCTCGTCGATGACGTTCTGGATCTCGCCCATGAAGCGGGTGAGGATGCGGTTGACGACGAACGCCGGGGCGTCCTTCACCAACACCGCTGTCTTCTTCAGCTTCTTGGCCACCGCGAACGCGGTCGCGAGCGAGGCGTCGTCCGTCTGCTCGCCGCGCACGATCTCCAACAGGGGCAGAATCGCCACGGGGTTGAAGAAGTGGAAGCCGACGACCCGCTCGGGGTTCTTGAGCTTCGACGCCATCTCGGAGACGGACAGCGAGGAGGTGTTCGTGGCGAGGATCGCGTGCGCCGGGGCGACCGCCTCGACCTCCGCGAACACCTGCTGCTTGACGCCGATCTCCTCGAAGACGGCCTCGATGATGAAGTCGGCGTCGGAGAAGCCCTCGGCCTTGTCCAGCACACCGGTGACCAGGGCCTTGAGGCGGTTGGCCTTGTCCTGGTTGATACGGGACTTCGACAGCAGCTTCTCGATCTCGGCGTGGACGTAGCCCACACCCTTGTCGACGCGCTCCTGGTCGATGTCCGTGAGGACGACAGGTACTTCGAGGCGACGGAGGAACAGCAGGGCGAGCTGGCTGGCCATCAGACCCGCGCCGACCACGCCGACCTTCGTCACCGGACGGGCGAGGGACTTGTCCGGCGCACCCACCGGACGCTTGCCGCGCTTCTGGACGAGGTTGAACGCGTAGATACCGGCGCGGAGTTCGCCACCCATGATCAGGTCGGCGAGCGCCAGGTCCTCGGCGTCGTAGCCCTGTTGGAGGTCGCCGTTCTTCGCGGCCCCGATGATGTCGAGGGCGCGGTAGGCGGCCGGGGCAGCCCCGTGCACCTTGGAGTCCGCGACGAAGCGGCCCTTGGCGACGGCCTGGTCCCAGGCCTCGCCGCGGTCGATCGCGGGACGCTCGACCTTGATGTCGCCCTTGAGGACGTTCGCCGTCCAGATCAGCGACTGCTCCAGGAAGTCGGCGCCCTCGAAGAGCGCGTCGGCGATCCCGAGGTCGAAGACCTGCCGGCCCTTGAGCTGCTTGTTCTGGTTGAGGCTGTTCTCGATGATCACCGAGACGGCCTTCTCGGCGCCGATCAGGTTCGGCAGCAGCGTGCAGCCGCCCCAGCCGGGGACGAGGCCGAGGAAGACCTCGGGCAGCGAGAACGCCGCGATGTGCTTCGACACCGTGCGGTACTCGCAGTGCAGACCGACCTCGACGCCGCCGCCCATGGCCGCGCCGTTGTAGTACGTGAAGGTCGGTACCGCGATGTCCGCGAGGCGCTTGAAGACCTCGTGGCCGCCCTTGCCGATGGCGAGCGCGTCGTCGTGGTTCTTGAGGAGCTCGACGCCCTTGAGGTCCGCGCCGACGGCGAAGACGAAGGGCTTGCCGGTGATGCCGACACCGACGATCTCGCCGGCCGCCGCCTCCTTCTCGACCTGGTCGATGGCGGTGTTCAGGTTCGCCAGCGAGGCCGGGCCGAAGGTGGTCGGCTTGGTGTGGTCGAAGCCGTTGTCCAGCGTGATGAGGGCGAACCGCCCTGCGCTGTACGGCAGTTCGAGGTGACGGACGTGCGCGGACGTCACGACCTCGTCGGGGAACAGCTCGGCCGCACCCTTCAGAAGCTCGGTGGTGGTGCTCACTTGTCCCCCTCGAAGTGCGGGTTCTCCCAGATGACCGTGGCGCCCATGCCGAAGCCGACGCACATCGTCGTCAGGCCGTAGCGGACGTTCGGCTGCTCCTCGAACTGCCGGGCCAGCTGCGTCATCAGGCGGACGCCCGACGAGGCCAGCGGGTGACCGAAGGCGATCGCGCCGCCGTACTGGTTGACGCGCTCGTCGTCGTCCGCGATGCCGTAGTGGTCGAGGAAGGCCAACACCTGTACGGCGAAGGCCTCGTTGACCTCGAAGAGGTTGATGTCCTCGATGCCGAGACCCGCCTTGGCGAGCGCCTTCTCGGTCGCCGGGATCGGGCCGTAGCCCATGACCTCCGGCTCGACGCCCGCGAAGGCGTACGACACGAGACGCATCTTCACCGGCAGGTTGTGCTCGCGCGCGAAGTCCTCGCTCGCGATGATCGACGCGGTGGCACCGTCGTTCAGACCGGCCGCGTTGCCCGCGGTGACCCGGCCGTGCACGCGGAACGGCGTCTTGAGCCCGGCGAGGTTCTCCAGGGTCGTCCCCGGACGCATCGGCTCGTCGGCGGTGACGAGGCCCCAACCGACCTCGCCCACCTGCTCGTTGGTGTTGCGCACCGAGATCGGCACCAGGTCCTGCTGGATCTTGCCGTTGGCGTACGCCTTGGCGGCCTTCTCCTGCGAACGCACCGCGTACTCGTCGGCACGCTGCTTGGTGATGTGCGGGTAGCGGTCGTGCAGGTTCTCCGCGGTCATGCCCATGAACAGCGCGGAGTCGTCGACCAGCTTCTCGCTCACGAACCGCGGGTTCGGGTCCACGCCCTCGCCCATGGGGTGGCGGCCCATGTGCTCGACACCACCGGCGATGACGGCGTCGTAGGCACCGAAGGCGATGGAGCCCGCGGTGGTCGTGACGGCGGTCAGCGCGCCCGCACACATACGGTCGATCGAGTAACCGGGCACCGACTGCGGCAGCCCGGCGAGAATGCCCGCGGTCCGCCCCAGGGTCAGCCCCTGGTCACCGATCTGCGTGGTCGCGGCGATGGCGACCTCGTCGATCTTCGCGGGGTCGAGTCCGGGGTTGCGGCGCAGCAGCTCCCGGATCGCCTTCACGACGAGGTCGTCGGCCCGGGTCTCGTGGTAGATGCCCTTCGGGCCCGCCTTGCCGAACGGGGTGCGGACGCCGTCGACGAAGACGACGTCCCTGACGGTACGAGGCACGATTGGCTCTCCTCCAGGGTGCGGGATCGGCACTGCCGCGATGCGCTGAGCGCGCGCTCAGTACCCATGCTACTTGTGGGTAACCAAGCTGCCCAGCCCCGGGGCCGGGAGCGGCGAACGTCACACTCCGCCCCCGCCCGGTTCCCCACGCACCACCTGAGGATCTTGGCCGGATCTCGACGCCCCGGTTCCGCTTCCGTGGCCCTTTGTTCAGGGGCGCGGGGCTGTATCGATGTGCGGCTCCGCCGCGGGGCGCGACCAGCCACAGCGAGCCCGCACCCGCAAAACAACACAGACCGCTACGGCGCCTTCGCGGTCAACGCCTCCACCAGAACCGGCGCAACCTGCTCAACCTGCCAAGCCCGAGCCCCGTACCCCGCCAACGCGGCCCCCACGGAAGCCACATCCACACTCTTCGGCGGCTCCCAGCAAACCCGCCGCACAGTGTCCGGAGTAATGAGGTTCTCCTGAGGCATGTTGAGCCCCTCGGCCACAGCAGACACAGCGGCCCGCGCCGCGGACAACCGAGCCGCGGCCTCGGGATCCTTGTCGGCCCAAGCGCGAGGCGGCGGCGGCCCGGTGACCGGCTGCCCAGGCTGCGGCAGCGCGGAGTCGGGAAGGGCCTTGGCCCGATCGACGGCCGCCTGCCACTGCTCCAGCTGCCGCCGGCCCATCCGATGCCCGAACCCGTTCAACGCCGCGAGCGCCTGCACATCCAGCGGCAGCGCGAGCGCGGCCTCGACGATCGCCGCGTCCGAGAGCACCTTCCCCGGCGACACATCCCGCCGCTGCGCGATCCGGTCCCGCGTCTGCCACAGCTCCCGTACGACACCGAGCTGCCGGCGCCGCCGTACCTTGTGCATCCCGGACGTACGACGCCACGGATCCTTGCGGGGTTCGGCGGGCGGCGCCGCCGCGATCGCGTCGAACTCCTGGCGGGCCCAGTCCAGCTTGCCCTGCCGGTCGAGTTCCTTCTCCAGCGCGTCCCGCAGATCGACGAGGAGTTCGACGTCGAGGGCGGCGTAGCGCAGCCAGGGTTCGGGCAGCGGGCGGGTGGACCAGTCGACGGCGGAGTGCCCCTTCTCCAGGACGAAACCGAGTACGCCCTCGACCATCGCGCCCAGTCCGACCCGCGGGAATCCGGCGAGCCGACCCGCCAGCTCGGTGTCGAAGAGCCGCGTCGGCACCATGCCTATCTCGCGCAGACAGGGCAGGTCCTGGGTGGCGGCGTGCAGCACCCACTCGACGCCGGAGATGGCCGCACCGAGGCCCGACAGGTCGGGGCAGGCGACGGGGTCGATCAGTGCGGTGCCCGCGCCCGCACGGCGCAGCTGAACCAGATAGGCGCGCTGTCCGTAGCGGTAGCCGGACGCGCGCTCGGCGTCGACGGCCACGGGACCCGTGCCGGCGGCGAAGGCCGCGATCACCTCGGCGAGGGCGTCCTCGTCGGCGATCACGGGCGGAATGCCCTCCCGGGGCTCAAGCAAAGGGATCGGCGCCGTTTCGACGTCGTCCGGAGGGGCGCCTCCGGTGGTTCGCAGTGAGCTGTCTGCTGCGGTTTCTTGGGCGTCGGTCACCTGTCAAGAGTATCCGCGTATGGACAACGCCCGCCGACGGAACGTTCCGTCGACGGGCGTCTGGGGGTCGTAAACCAGTCAGGTAAGTGAAAGATCCGGTTCACGGCTCGGAGGGGGAGCGGGAAGGAGAGCGGAAGGGGGTGTGGGGACGGGGTCGCGGGAGGGGGTCAGTGGATGATTCCGGTGCGCAGCGCCACCGCGACCATGCCGGCGCGGTCACCCGTGCCGAGCTTGCGGGCGATGCGGGCGAGGTGGCTCTTGACGGTCAGTGCGGACAGGCCCATGGAGACGCCGATGGCCTTGTTCGACTGGCCTTCCGCGACCAGACGCAGGACCTCGACCTCACGGCCGGACAGTTCGCGGTAGCCACCCGGGTGGCTCGGGGAACCCGGGGGGCGGCGGTGCATACGGGCGGCGGCGGAGCCGATGGGGGCGGCGCCGGGCCGGGTGGGGAGCCCGACGTTGGTGCGGGTGCCGGTGACGACGTAGCCCTTGACGCCGCCCGCGAGGGCGTTGCGCACGGCACCGATGTCGTCGGCGGCGGACAGGGCCAGGCCGTTGGGCCAGCCTGCGGCTCTGGTCTCGGAGAGCAGGGTGAGACCGGAACCGTCGGGAAGGTGGACGTCTGCCACGCAGATGTCGCGGGGGTTGCCGATGCGGGGACGAGCCTCCGCGACGGACGAGGCCTCGATGACGTCGCGCACACCGAGCGCCCACAGGTGGCGGGTGACGGTGGAGCGTACGCGCGGGTCGGCCACGACCACCATGGCGGTCGGCTTGTTCGGGCGGTAGGCGACCAGGCTTGCGGGCTGCTCAAGAAGAACGGACACCAGGCCTCCTGGGGTGCGGGACGACTTTCAAGGTCACAGTCGTCTTCGGCACCAAACCCCAGGTCCTTTAGAGAAAGATCACGATTTAGTGAGTAGCAATCAGTGCAATTCGGACACGCTGTCGATCGTTCGGTGAACGAAACGGCTCGTTCGATGGGCCACTCCTGATTGAAAGTGGCCGTATCGACAAAGACACCGGAAACGATCGGTAAGACCTCGGTGTGTCTCGGGTAAGGCTCAGCGTGACTGCGGGCCCCGGCGTTGCGGCAGCGTGACGATGGACGCGTCGCCCGGGCCCGCCGGCGGCAGGCCCGCGACCTGGGCCAGCAGATCGCACCAGGAGGCGAGATGTGCCGCCGTGTCCGGAACGCCGCCGAGTCCCTCGCGCGGCGTCCACGAGGCACGGATCTCGATCTGGGACGCGGACGGCCGCTCGGACAGCCCGCCGAAGTAGTGGGAGCTGGCCCGCGTGACGGTGCCGCTCGCCTCGCCGTACGTCAGTCCGCGCGCCTGGAGCGCACCGGTCAGCCACGACCAGCACACGTCGGGCAGCAGCGGGTCCGCCGCCATCTCCGGCTCCAGCTCCGCGCGCACCAGCGTCACCAACCGGAACGTGCCGTGCCAGGCGTCGTGCCCGTCCGGGTCGTGCAGCAGCACCAGCCGGCCGTCGGCCAGGTCCTGGTCTCCGTCGACGACCGCCGCCTCCAACGCGTACGCGTAGGGGGCGAGCCGCTGGGGCGCGGGCGTCGGATCGATCTCGATCTGCGGCCTCAGCCTGCTGTTCCGCAGGGCCTGGACCGCGGCCTGGAAAGCCGGCGGCGCCGCACCGCCCCCATCCCGGTCCCCCTCCTTGGAGTCGTCCATCCCGTCAGCGCCATCCGACAATCGTCCCTGAGCCGCAGCCATGCGGGAAGATTAAGGGGAACGGAGGCATCGTGCGGGACTAGACACCCGCTCTTCCGCTCAGCACACCGTGTAATCGCCTTCTGGCGCCGTGCGAGACTTGCCCCGTGAGTGCCAACCAGAGCCCCGCGGGCCAGCAGCCGACCGCCACTTACGACTCCGCCTTCATGAAGGCGTGCAGGCGCGAGCCCGTGCCCCACACGCCGGTGTGGTTCATGCGGCAGGCCGGGCGCTCGCTGCCCGAGTACCACAAGGCGCGCGAGGGCATCGCGATGCTCGACTCCTGCACACGGCCCGAGCTGGTCGCCGAGATCACGCTCCAGCCCGTGCGTCGGCACAACGTGGACGCGGCGGTCTACTTCAGCGACATCGTCGTCCCGCTCAAGGCCATCGGCATCGACCTCGACATCAAGCCCGGCGTCGGCCCGGTCGTCGAGAAGCCGATCCGCACCCGCGCCGACCTGGACCGGCTCCGCGACCTCACCCCCGAGGATGTCTCCTACGTCACGGAGGCCATCGGCCTGCTGACCGCCGAGCTCGGCTCCACCCCCCTCATCGGCTTCGCCGGCGCCCCGTTCACCCTCGCGAGCTACCTCGTGGAGGGCGGCCCGTCCCGCACGTACGAGAACGCCAAGGCGATCATGTACGGCGACCCCGAGCTCTGGGCCGACCTCCTGGACCGCCTCGCCGACATCACGGCCGCCTTCCTCAAGGTCCAGATCGAGGCGGGCGCGAGCGCCGTGCAGCTCTTCGACTCCTGGGCCGGCGCCCTCGCCCCGGCCGACTACCGCCGCTCGGTCCTCCCCGCCTCTGCCAAGGTCTTCAAGGCCGTCGAGGGCTACGGCGTCCCGCGCATCCACTTCGGCGTCGGCACCGGCGAGCTGCTCGGCCTGATGGGTGAGGCCGGTGCGGACGTCGTGGGGGTCGACTGGCGCGTCCCGCTCGACGAGGCCGCCCGCCGCGTGGGCCCCGGCAAGGCGCTCCAGGGCAACCTCGACCCGACCGTCCTGTTCACCTCCACGGAGGTCGTCGAGGCGAAGACCCGTGAGGTCCTCGACGCGGCGAAGGGCCTGGAGGGGCACATCTTCAATCTCGGGCACGGCGTCATGCCGTCCACCGACCCGGACTCGCTCACCCGGCTCGTCGAGTACGTCCACACGCAGACGGGCCGCTAGCTACCGCTCACCACGTGTGCCGGGGCCGGGCCCGCCTGCCGAACAGCAGGCCGCGCGGTTCCGGCGGCGGGGGAGTGGCAGCCTTGAGCGGCCAGGCGAGCAGCATGCCCGCCAGGAAGCCGACGACATGGGCTTCGTACGCCACGGTGCCCGCGTCGGAGACGCCCTCGCCGGACGAGTAGAACGCCTGGAGCACGAACCAGAAGCCCAGCACCAGCCAGGCCGGCAGGCGCAGCGGCAGGAAGAACAGGAACGGCACCAGGACCCACACCCTGGCCTTCGCGTACAGCACCAGATAGGCGCCCAGTACACCGGCGATCGCCCCGGAGGCGCCGATCAGCGGGTCCGCCGAGTCGGCGTTGAGCAGCGCGAAGCCGTAGCCCGCCGCGTAACCGCACACTACGTAGAAGAGCGTGTAGCGGATGTGGCCCATGCGGTCCTCGACGTTGTTGCCGAAGATCATCAGGAACAGCATGTTGCCCAGCAGGTGGATCCAACTGCCGTGCAGGAACATCGCGGTGAAGACGCTCAGCGGGGCCGACTTGTCGTAGCTCGGTGGGGCGACCGCGCAGCCCGCGCCTCCCGGGCCGCCCTGGACGGCGCCGGTCGGGACCAGCTGCGGCAGCTGATGGTGGATCAACTCCCGCGGTACGGCCGCGTAGTGGTCCAGGAACGCCTGCAGATGGCACAGCTGCGAGAGATCGCTGCCGCCCGCCACGGAGCCCGCCAATCCGGGTGTGAACAGGAAGACGAGCACGTTCGCGGCGACGAGCGCATACGTCACCCAGGGGGTGCGGCGCACCGGGTTCACGTCATGGACGGGGATGACCACAAGGGATTAGTGCCCCCGATACGCGCGGCGAACCGGTGAACACCGCCGTCCGCCTGTGCGTATGACTCCTCAACCGCCCGCGGCGCGGGGAAGGCGTGTCGCGGGGACGACGTGAGGAACAGGCGATGAACGACCGTATTTCCCCTCAGATGACCGCCACGCCCGACGGCGAGGCCGAGATCTCCCTGGTGGTGCGCCTCCCCTGGGAAGACGTCGCCAGGCTCGGCCAGGAAGCGGGACGGCTCGCCGCGCAGATGCAGCGGCCGGTCACCCTGGACGAGGCGGTGAGCAACCGGCTGCGGTCCAACGCGCTGGGCGCCCACGCGAAGCCCGCGGCGGCGGCACAGCCCGCCGCGATGATGCCGCCGAGCGCGTCGGTGTCCTCGCTGCCCGCCAGGCCGCCGGCCGAGCAGGCACGGCAGGCCATAGACCGCATCAACGGAACGGCGTAACCACTCTCAACGCCCGCTCGCCTGGATCTTGGCGGTCGCTTTTCGGGCCGCCACCAGGACCGGGTCCCACACCGGTGAGAACGGCGGGGCGTAGCCCAGGTCCAGGGCCGTCATCTGTTCCACCGTCATCCGGGCCGTGAGGGCGACCGCCGCGATGTCGACACGCTTCGCGGCGCCCTCCCGGCCGACGATCTGCACGCCCAGGAGACGCCCGGTACGGCGTTCGGCGAGCATCTTCACCGTCATGAGAGAGGCCTCGGGGTAGTAGCCCGCGCGGCTGGTCGACTCGATGGTGACCGTCTCGAACTGCAGGCCCGCGCGATGGGCGTCCTTCTCGCGCAGCCCGGTACGCGCGATCTCCAGGTCGCACACCTTGCTGACGGCCGTACCGACCACCCCGGGGAAGGTGGCGTAACCGCCGCCCACATTGGTGCCGATGACCTGCCCGTGCTTGTTGGCATGGGTCCCCAGGGCGATGTGCCGCTCCTGCCCGGAGACCAGGTCGAGCACCTCTACGCAGTCGCCGCCGGCCCAGATGTTCTCGTGCCCGCGCACCCGCATCGCCAGGTCGGTGAGCAGCCCGTCGTGCTGCCCGACCGGCAGCCCGGCCGCCTTCGCGAGCGTCGTCTCCGGGCGCACGCCGATCCCCAGCACCACCACGTCCGCCGGATACTCCGCGTCCTCGGTGACCACGGCCCGCACCCGCCCGTCGTCCCCGGTGAGCAGCTCGGTGACGTGGGCGTCGTCGACCATGGTGATGCCCAGGCCCTCCATCGCCTTGTGCACCAGCCGCCCCATGTCGGGGTCGAGCGTGGACATCGGCTCCTTGCCCCTGTTGACGACGGTCACGTCATACCCGCGGTTGACGAACGCCTCCGCCATCTCCACCCCGATGTACCCGGCCCCGACCACCACAGCGCGACGCCCACGCGTGCGTGCCAGCGAGTCGAGCAGCGCCTGCCCGTCGTCGAGCGTCTGCACCCCGTGCACCCCGGGCGCGTCCACCCCGGGCATGTCCGGCCGGATCGGCCGCGCTCCGGTCCCGATCACGAGCTTGTCGTACGACGTCCAGGACTCGGCCCCGGAATCGACGTCCCGCGCGCGTACCCGCCCGCCCGCGACGTCCAGTTCCACGACCTCGGTGCGCATGCGCAGGTCGATGTCGCGCTCGCGGTGCTCCTCGGGGGTGCGGGCGATCAACTCCTCCGGTGCGGAGACATCGCCGCCCACCCAGTAGGGGATGCCGCACGCCGAGTACGAGGTGAAGTGACCGCGTTCGAAGGCCACGATCTCCAGCTCGTCCGGCCCTTTCAGGCGGCGGGCCTGAGACGCCGCGGACATGCCCGCGGCGTCTCCGCCGATGACGACCAGTCGTTCCCGGGTACCCCTCGCACGGCTCATGCTCATGCGAACACGCTACGGGGACCGATCATTTCAGTCCTGCCCACCCGACTCCTCCAGCCGGGCCGCCGGAACGGTCGCCGCCCGACGCGGCCGTACGAGACGCAGCCACACGACGAGCGCCAGTGCCGCCACGGCCGCGAACGGCAGTACCGCGCCGAGCGACAGGGCGATCCAGCGCAACATCGTCACGAAGACGTGCCAGCCGCCCGCCACGGCGTCCACGAAGCCGGGGCTGTCGTCCTTCGCGGCGGCCTTCGCCACCGGGGTCTGCGACAGGGACAGGGTGATGGTGGCCAGGCTGGTGCGGTCCTTCAGGGAGGCCTGTTGGGCGAGCAGCGCCTCCAGGTCGGACTCGCGGGTGCTCAACTCGCCCTCCAGCTCCACCACATCGCTCAACTTGGTGGCCCGGTCCATCAGTTCACGCACGCGTGCCACGCTGGCCCGCTGCGAGGCGATGCGGCTCTCCACGTCCACCACCTGGTCGGTGACGTCCTGTGCCTTCGCGGTGCGGTCGAGCAGCTTGCCCGCGCCCTCCAGGTCGGCGAGGACCTCGTCGTACTTGTCGCTGGGCACCCGCAGGACGACCCGGGTGCGCTCGTGGCCCTGCCCGTCGCGGCTGGTCGACTCGTTGCCGACGAATCCGCCCGCGTTCTCGGTGGTGGTGCGGGCCTCGTCGAGGGCCTTCGGTACGTCCTTGACCCGCACGGACAGCGAGGCCGTACGGATGATGCTGCTCGTGGTGAGCTTGGGGACGGCCTTGGTGTTCCGGGCGTTGCCGCTGCCGGACGCGCCCTCTTGCCGGGCGGCGTCCGGGGCGACTGCCTTGGCGCCCGCGCCGGAGTCGCCGGCGCTCTTCTCGTTCGCGCCGTCGCTGCACCCGGCCAGCGCGAGTGCCGAGGCCAGCAGCAGACCGGCCAGGGCCTGGACGGGTCGTACGGAGTGTCGTGCGTGCATGTGCTGGTACCCCCGAGGTTCGTCGTGACGACTGACGCACCTTCGACGCCGGGACAGGGCGGGACGTTGGCGGGAACGGGTTGCGATGCGGTCACGGACAGGCCCTCGCGTCGGACACCGGCCCGGAGTCGGACTGTCAGTGGGGTCTGAGAGGCTGGGTGCATGCGCGAAGTGGAGACTCGTACGGGCACAGGGCATGTCGTCGTCATCGGCGCCGGGATCGGCGGGCTGGCCGCCGCACACCGGCTGCTGGACAGAGGCGTGCGCGTGACCGTCGTCGAGGCGTCGGACCGGGTCGGCGGCAAGCTGCTGCCCGGTGAGATCGCGGGCTCCCGCGTGGACCTCGGCGCCGAGTCGATGCTGGCCCGCCGCCCCGAGGCCGTCGCGCTGGCCCGCGAGGTCGGCCTCACCGACCGCCTCCGGGTACCAGCCACGGCCACCGCGTCGATCTGGACCCGGGGTGCCCTGCGCCCCATGCCCAAGGGCCACGTCATGGGCGTCCCCGGCACCGCGTCCGCCCTCTCCGGAGTCCTCTCGGACGAGGGCCTGCACCGCATCGAGCGCGACGCCGACCTGCCCCGCACGGAGGTCGGCGACGACGTGGCGGTCGGCGAGTACGTGGCGGCACGCCTCGGCCGCGAGGTCGTCGACCGCCTCGTCGAGCCCCTCCTGGGCGGGGTCTACGCGGGCGACGCGTACCGCATCTCGATGCGCTCAGCGGTCCCGCAGCTGTATCAAGCCGCGAAGAACCACGACTCCCTCACCGAGGCCGTCCGGGGCATCCAGGAGCGCGCCGCCGCCGCACAGCAGACCGGCCCGGTCTTCATGGGCGTCCAGGGCGGAGTGGGCCAACTCCCGCTCGCCGTCGCGGAGTCGGCACGCGCGCGGGGCGCCGAGATCCTCACCGGGACACCGGTCACGGAGCTGCGCCGGAGCGGGGCAGCGGGCTGGCGGGTGGTCGCCGGAGACCGCGTGCTGGACGCCGACGGCGTGATCGTCGCCGTCCCTGCCCCGGTCGCCGCCGCACTGCTGCGGGACGAAGTCCCTGGCGCGGCGGCCGAGTTGGGCGCTGTCGAGTACGCCTCGATGGCCCTGATCACCCTCGCCTACCGCCGCGCGGACGTCGAACTCCCCGAAGGCAGCGGCTTCTTGGTGCCGCCGGTCGACGGCCGCACCATCAAGGCGTCCACCTTCGCCTCCCAGAAGTGGGGCTGGATCGCCGACGAGAACCCGGACGTGCTGGTCCTGCGCACCTCCGTGGGCCGGTACGGCGAGACGACGATCCTGGAGCGCGACGACACCGGCCTGGTCGACGTCTCCCGGCACGACCTGCGCGAGGCCACCGGCCTGGACGCCACGCCTCTCGCGACCCGCGTCACCCGCTGGACCGACGGCCTGCCCCAGTACCCGGTCGGCCACCACGCGCGCGTGGCCCGTATCCGCGAACACGTGGGCAAGCTCCCCGGCCTGGCAGTCTGCGGCGCGGCCTACGACGGTGTGGGCATCCCGGCCACCATCGCGAGCGCGTACGCGGCCGTCGAGCGGCTGACCGGTGACCCGGTGCCGAGCGCCTCCGGCGGAGCGGGAGAATAGCCCCATGAGCGACGACGCCCCCACCACCGAGCCCGGCCGCATCCCGAACAAGGGCAAGCTGGCCAAGGACCTCAACGAGGCCATCCGCTACACGCTGTGGTCCGTCTTCAAGCTGAAGGACGTGCTGCCCGAGGACCGCGCGGGATACGCCGACGAGGTCCAGGAGCTGTTCGACCAGCTCGCCGCGAAGGACGTGACGGTCCGCGGCACCTACGACGTGTCGGGCCTGCGCGCCGACGCCGACCTCATGATCTGGTGGCACGCCGAGACCGCCGACCAGCTGCAGGAGGCGTACAACCTCTTCCGCCGAACGAAGCTCGGCCGCGCCCTGGAGCCGGTCTGGTCGAACATGGCGCTGCACCGCCCCGCCGAGTTCAACCGCTCGCACATCCCGGCCTTCCTGGCCGACGAGACACCGCGCAACTACGTCAGCGTGTACCCGTTCGTGCGCTCCTACGACTGGTACCTGCTCCCCGACGAGGACCGCCGCCGCATGCTCGCCGACCACGGCAAGATGGCCCGCGGCTTCGCGGACGTCCGCGCCAACACGGTCGCATCCTTCTCCCTCGGCGACTACGAGTGGCTCCTCGCCTTCGAGGCCGACGAGCTCTACCGCATCGTCGACCTCATGCGCCACCTACGCGCCTCCGAGGCCCGCATGCACGTCCGCGAGGAGGTCCCCTTCTACACGGGCCGCCGCAAGGACATCGGCGACTTGGTAGCAGGCCTGGCGTAAGCGCCCTGTTTTTTAGGCTTTTAGGGGCGCGGGGCTGTGTCGATATGCGGCTCCGCCGCGTGAGCGCGACCAGCCCCCACCGGCTCGCAGACTACTTACTGCCTGACCGCGCAGGACTCGGCTTCGGCTCCTGGTGCGGCGCACAAGCCGCGCGCCGCTCCGGCAGCCGCCCCTCCAACAGGTAGGCGTCCACATACCCGTTGACGCACTTGTTGGATCCCCCCGCGATCCCATGCGTCCCCGCATCCCGCTCGGTCACCAACACCGAGTCGGACAACCGCCGTTGCAACTCCAGCGCCCCGTCATACGGCGTAGCCGCATCCCGCTCGGCAGCAAGGATGAGCACCGGCGGCAACTCACCCGGCCCGGTCCGCACATCAAGGGGCTGCTGACGCGGCTCGGGCCAATACGCGCACGGCAGATTCATCCACACGTTGTCCCACGTCTCGAACGGCGCCTCGCGCGCGAGCTGTGTGTTGTCCCGGTCCCAGACACTCCACTCGGTGGGCCAGGCCGCGTCGTTGCACTCGACGGCCGTGTACACCGCGTTCCCGTTCTCCGCCTCGACGGCCGCCCCCGGCGTCGGCCCGGCCTGCTGGATCAGCGGCTTCGGGTCGCCCTTCAGGTACGACGACAGCGCGGCGGCACTGTGCGGCCAGTAGTCGTCGTAGTACCCCGCCGACAGGATCGCGCCCTGCAACTGCGCCGGCCCCACCTTGCCGCCCGCGGGCTTCTCGGCGAGCCGCGCCTCGGCCTTGCGGTAGTTGCCGAGCACCTTCTCCGCCGTGTCGCCGAGGCCGTAGACGTCGTCGTGCTTGGCGATCCACTCGCGGAAGTCCGTCCAGCGGCCCTCGAACGCGGCCGACTGGTCGAGGTTGTTGCGGTACCAGATCTGCTCGGGGTCCGGGTTCACCGCCGAGTCGAACACCATCCGCCGTACGTGCGTGGGGAACAGCGTCGCGTACAGCGCCCCGAAGTACGTCCCGTAGGACGCGCCCATGAACGTCAGCCGTTCCTCGCCGAGCGCTGCGCGCAGGACGTCCAGGTCGCGGGCGTTGTTCAGGGAGGTGTAGAAGCGCAGCTTGCTGCCGGAGCGCTTGGCGCAGCCGCGCGCGTAGCTCCTGGCCTCCGCGACGCGTTCCTTCTTGTACGACTCCGAGGGGTACGTCGGTGACTGCGAGGGCGCCTTGAAGAAGTGCTTGGGGTCCTCGCAGGACAGCGGCGCCGACTTGTCGACCCCGCGCGGGGCGTAGCCGACGAGGTCGTAGGCCGACGCGATGCGCTTCCACTCGGGGAGCATGCCGATCAGCGGGAAGTAGAGGCCGGAGGCGCCGGGGCCGCCGGGGTTGTAGACCAGGGAGCCCTGGCCGGGCACTCTGCGCTTGCTGTTGTGCGGGTCCTTGTGGGTGGCCCGGGCGCGGCTGACGGTCAGCTTGATCTGCTTGCCGTCGGGGTGCGCGTAGTCGAGCGGGACGGAGACCGTGCCGCACTCCATGACGCCGGGCAGGTCCTGCGCGTCGGGGCACTTCCCGAAGGTGATGCCCGCCGCCCGGGCGTGCGCGGCGGCGAGTGCGGTGCCGGTGAGTTCGGCGGCCCGGACGCCGGGAACGCCGGGGGTTCCGGTGGCCGGGGCGGCGGCGAGGGTGGTGAGGAGCAAGGACCCGGCGGCCGAGTACAGGGCGGCGGCTCGCATGGTGGGGTATCCCTTCGGAGCACGGCAGCAACAAAAGGGATGTTTCGTTCGGCCGTTGGCGAAGGCAAGCACCATCGGGCGGTGTCGGCCCCAATGACCCCTGTGCGCCCCCGGGGAGCGCCTTCACGCTGTGGTCAGCGGCGCCACTCGTACTGCTCGCGGTGCGCGAAGGCGGCCCGCAGATCCGGCTCGCCGACCGCGCGGATGCCGCGTACGGCGACGGACGTCAGATACGTACGGTCGTCCCCGCTGCCCGCGTGCCGGGCCAGTGTGCCCAGCAGCCGCTGACCGGCCGGGGAGGCCCAGCGCGAGTACGGGTGCACCTCGACCCGCGCGATGGCCAGACAGCTCAGCGTGAGGGCCAGCGGCAGCCCGAACCAGAGCGCGACCAGCCCCCGCGGCATCTCGGCCCCCGGCGTCAGCAGCGCGGTCGCGCCCAGCACGAGCACGACGAGCGCGGCGGCCCGCACCTGCCGTACGCCGGACGCGACGGTCGTAGTGCTGCCGTCCGGTACGGCAAGGCCCGCGTCGACGAGCCGGACCGCGACCTCGCGCACCGCGTCCGTGGCCGCCGCGGAGGCCCGCACCGGGCCGATCCTGGACTGCCCCTCGGGCCCGATCGCGCCTATCACCGACCGCTCGATGGCGTCCCGGCCGCGCGGGTCGACGACGGTCGCCCAGCCGGTGTGCGCGAGCAGCAGCCGGTGCTGCCGCGCCATGGAGACCAGCGTCAGATCGGCGACCCGCGCGGGACCACCGGACAGGAACGCCGCCTCGTAGAGCGTCAGATCGTGTCCAGTGCCCACGTCGTCCGTGTCGACGGCCGCCGCTCTGACGGCGGCCAGGCACAGCCGCGTGCACGCCGTGCCGGCGACGGCCCAGGCCAGGAGCAGGAGGAGGACCCAGAACATGCCAAATTTCTATGCCAAAGGCCCAGTGCGACGCCATGCCTTGTTCACAATCCGGACGGAGCGTTGTCGGTATGTGACGTTCCGATTGTCCGGAAACGAACCATGGACGGACTACGCCCGCAACGGTTCTACGGCTGGCCCGACGGCGGTGGGGCGGAGGCGGCCGGCGGGAGCGTGTAGGTCGGGGAGACCGACGGGGCCAGCGGGACCACCTGGCCGGGGTCGGCCGCGGCCGAGACGCTGGGTACGGGCGAACTCGACGCCGCCATGTCCCGGGCCAGCGTCGCGAAGTCGACGTACCCGGTGGCCTCCAGGACCTTGATGTGGTCCAGGACGGTCGTGTTCGCGTCGTCGGCGAGGGCGCGGACCAGGGAGTTCTGGGTGGTGGCACGGACCTGCGCGACCACCGTGAACACCCTGCCGTGCGCCAGGCGCAGGATGTTGGCGAACTTGCGGTCGAAGTCCACGCCCTGCGCCGCGTTGAGCGTCGCGAGCCACTGCTGTTGCTGCGCGTTGGGCTGGTTCGGCAGCGGCAGCCCGAGCCGGGCGGCGACATCGCGCACCCGCTCGTCCAGGAACGTGTGTCCGTCGATGAGGTGCTGCCCCGCCGTCCGTACGGCCGCGGTCGTGCCCTTCTCCTCGGCCTGCTGGCCGGCCGGCAGCTCCCACAGCCCGGCCAGCCGGACCTTCGTGACGAAGTCCCGGTCCAGGGCGGACAACGGCCCGTACTGGGTCGTCACCGTCTGGGCGCTGAGCACGTTGGCGCCGGTCGTCCCGGACCGGTCGGCGTAGGACCAGACCGGGAAGACCAGCGCGGCCAGCGTCGCGGTCAGGCCCATGACGATGACGCCGGTGCCACTGAATATGCCTCGGCCCTTCACGGGGGGTCGCGGTCGCATGGGGTGCCTCCTGTCACGGCACCGCACGTGAGTGTGCTTTTCGTGCGCTTCTCGTGCGGAACCGCAATATTACTGTGGAGTCACTGTCGGCTTCCAAGGCCCCACGAAAGCCCCACGTCAGCCCCGCCCCGAGCCCTCAACGGCGCAGCAGCACCCGCCGGGTGGCACGGGCGAGCCGGACCGCGGGCCGCGTCGAACGCGGGGCCGGCCCCGACCGCTCCAGCCACCACTCCCGCACCCCCCGCCGCACCTCCGCGTCCTCGGGTCCGCCCGACAGCAGCAACTGCCCGGCGAAGTCCAGCGCGTCCCGCCGGTAACCGCCGGTCATGGGGTGCGAGTGCGCGTACGCGAGGAAGGCCGGCCGGTACAAGTCCCCGAGGATCACCGGCAGTTCGGGAGCCACCTTCGCCACGACGTCGGCCCGCTTCACCCCGAGCGCCCGCGCCTGCACACCGAGCCGCACCCGGTCGAACCCGTCGGGGACGGGAGTTCCGGCGACCAGGGCGGAGAGGAGGGCGGTCTGGGCGAGGGCGAGGCGTTGGCGGGCGCACTCGGAGGACCGCGGTGCGGCCGGGGGAGCGGGCGGGGTGGCCGGAGCGGCGGCGGTGGCCTGCGGCGCCGGTGCCGCCTTCGCCTCCCGCGCGGGCACCCTGCTCGCGGCCGACCGTGCCCACCCCTTGGTCAGCGCCCCCTGAATGGCCTCCAACTCCCGCTCCAGCTCGGCCGGTTCGGGGAAGTTGTCGTCGCGCTCCAGCAGTACCCCGGGCGGGGAGACGCGGGACGCGAGGTCGGTGAGGATGGCGAGGACCGGCGCGGGGACCGGGTGGGCGTGGGTGTCGTGCCAGACGCCGTCGCGTTCGACGCCGCCCGCGACATGGACGTAGGCGATGGCCTCGACGGGGAGTTCGGCGAGGGCCTTGGCCGGGTCCTCGCCGCGGTTGACGTGGTTGGTGTGCAGGTTGGCGACGTCGATGAGGAGGCGTACGCCGGTGCGGTCGGCCAGGTCGTAGAGGAACTGTCCCTCGGTCATCTCCTCGCCCGGCCAGGCGAGCAGCGCGGCGATGTTCTCGACGGCGAGGGGTACGGGGAGCGCGGCCTGGGCGATGCGGATGTTCTCGCAGAGCACGTCGAGGGCGTCCCGGGTGCGCGGGACCGGCAGCAGGTGGCCGGCTTCCAGGAGCGGGGAGGCGGTCAGGGGGCCGCCCGCGCGGACGAACGCGATGTGCTCCGTGACCAGCGGTGCGCCCAGCGCCTCGGCCCGCTCGGCGAGCGCCGTCAGCCGGCCCTCGTCGGGTCGGTCGGCGCCGCCGAGGCCGAGGGAGACGCCGTGCGGGATCACGGTCACGCCGCGCTCGCGCAGCCGTAGGAGGGAGTCGGGGAGGTGGCCGGGGCAGACGTTCTCGGCCACGGCCTCGACCCAGTCGATGCCCGGCATGCGCTCCACGGCGTCGGCGATCTCCGGCCGCCAGCCGATGCCCGTTCCCAGTCGCTCCATCGTCCGTCCCCGTTCTCCGTGCAGGCCATGAACTCCACAGGTCCGCTGTTCGGCGTGACGGGGGTATCGCCCACGGGCAAGGCCCCGAACCTCGGCCGCGTCACTTTCAGAGCAACATTTGAGGTTCGGGGCCAGGACTTCGGGGCCGGGACCCGGACGGCCGGGAGGGCCCTAACCCAGCACGCCGTTCGAGTCGACCGGATCCGGTCGGCCGGTGTTGACCGTGCCCGGTGCGGTCGGGGACGGCCGGGAGGTGGTCCGGATGTTCGGGCTCGCCTCGGCGACGGGGGCCGAGGGCGCCACCTGGCCGGGCACCGGCGCGGCGGGGCCGGTCGGGCTGGCGGTGGAGGCGTTCGCGATCCCGTTGGCGATCGCGTCGAAGTCGACCCGTCCGGTCTTCTCCAGCACCGTGATGTGGTCCAGCACGGTCTGGTTGGTGTCCGAGGCCAGCTGCCGCACGAGGGTGTTGCGCGTGCTGTTCCGTACGGCGCCGATGGCCGGGAAGATCTTGCCGTGCGCGGCCCGCAGCAGGTTGACGAACTTGTACTCGTACTCGGCGCCGGTCGCCGCGCTCATCTCCCGCAGCCAGCCCTGCTGTTGCTCGTTCGGCACATTGGGCAGCGCGACATTGAGCTGGGCAGCGACGATCCGCACCCGCTTGTCGAGGTCGGTGTGGCCGACGATGAGATGGTCCCCGGCCTCCTTGATCGCCTGGCTGGGCGCCCGCTCGATCGCCTGCTGCCCGGCCGGCAGCTCCCACAGCCCGGCCAGCCGCACCCGCACGATCAGATCCCGGTCGGCGGCCGTCAACGGCCCCCACTCGGTGTTCACGGTGCCCGCCGCCACGTTCGCCTGCCCGGTCCCCGCCCGGTCGGCGTAGGACCACACGGGAAAGACGAGCGCACCGGTGGTGGCGAAAATGGTGGCGACGAACACAGCCGTACCGTTGATACGACGCAAGGGAGCCTCCCGGGGGAACCAACTGGTCGTTGGAGAAGTTGACGCGTGGCCAGTGCCAGGAGGTACGCGCGGAGCGGTTTCCTTGTTCAAAGGGAGGGCAGCTTTGCTCAAAGGGCAGGCAAAGGAAGCGAGTTCAGCGGTCCTTCACGGGCCAGTGCTCCGGCGTCCGGCCGAGCAGTCGTAGCGTCTCGTCGAGCGGGCCGGCCTCCGGCGGTACGTCGAGCGGCGGGCCGAAGGCGAACTCCGGTCCGCGTACGGCCGGTTCGGTGGGCACCAGTCGGGCCACCACCAGGGCGATGTCCAACACGTCCTCCGACAGGTCGAGTGCCGTGCCGAGGGTGGCGGCGACGTCCCACGCGTGGACGACGTAGTCGATGAAGTGGAAGCCGATCGCGGTCCGGCCCGGGAAGCTCGCGCCCAGCTCGGGAAGCGCGAACTCCCGCTCGGTGGCGCCGGGTTCGGCGAACGCGGCGAGGACGGCGGTGGCCGCCGCGCGGTGTGTCCGGGCCGGCTCGCTCATGTCCTCGGGTTCCTGCCAGTACGCCCTGTCCTGGCCCGCGTCACGTGCGGCGGCGGCGAACCCGTGATGCTGCGCGGCCATGTGCGCCACGAGCCGCCGCAGGTCCCACCCCGCGCAGGGGGTGTCCCGCTGCCAGTCCTCCTCCTGCGCCAACTCCACTACGCGCAGCGCCTCGTACACGGCAATCCGGTCGAGCTCGACGATGTCCGTTCCGGTGGCTGTCATGGGCTTGAGCCTAAAACTGCGCGAACGGTCGTGCTACTTGTTTTCGGCCGAAGTGAGGAGAGGGGAAAAGCGCTGTGCGCGGAGAGGGCCAATGCCTTGTATGCCGCATGCATGTCGTTTGTATGTCAGGGGACTTGAGGAGCTGTCGAAGGGTCGGTGGCCGCGCCCCGCAGTCGTGCCGCTATGCCGATGCGGGCCCGGCGGTACGCGGTCTCCTCGTCGTGCAGTACGGAGACCGCGTTGGCCGTCTCCATCAACGCGACGATCTCGAAGGCGAGTTGGGGTATGTCCGTGTCGGTCCGCAACTCGCCCGCGTCCTGGGCCTCGGTGACCGTCCGTTCCACGAGGGCCATCCAGTCGCGCTGCGCGCCGACCATCGCGTCGTGCACCGGCCCGGAGCGGGCGTCGAATTCGGCGATGACTCCGTAGAAGAAACAACCGCCGGGGAAGACCCGCCCCCGTGAGTACTCCAGCCACAGCTCGCACAGCCGCCACAACCGCCCTACGCCGGGCGGGACTTCGGCGGCGGGCCTGATGACCTTCTCGGTGTAGATGCGGGCGGCCTCGCGCACGGTGGCCAGTTGGAGTTCCTGCTTGGAGCCGAAGAGTGCGAACACCCCGCTCTTGCTGAGTCGCAGCTCGGTGGCCAACCGGCCGACGGTCAGGGCCTCCAGGCCCTCGACGGAGGCGATGTCGACTGCGCGGCGCAGGACGAGCCGCCGGGTGCGGTTGCCCCGCTCGACCCGGCCGTCGAGCCGTGCCGTACCCGCGTCCTCGTCAGGTGTCCTGGTCGCTCCGCCTGCTCTCATGGTGGTCCACCCTAAGCAACACGGGGGAAACGGACCCTTCCTAGGATGCGGCGCGTGCACCTGATCGTCCTGGACGCCCCCACCGAGTGGAGCCGGTTCGCCGAGGGTTCCGTCGAGCGCCGCATGCTGCTCGCGCTCGGCGACCACCTCGGCACGCCGCTGCGCCCGAAGCCGCTCATGCTGCCCGACGGCAGCCGGGTCGAGGTCGAGGGGATCGACGCGGGCTGCCGCGTACTCGTCCAGCTCGTCGGCAATCAGGGTGCGTACAAGCCCGCCTACCGCAACAAGGTCATGGCGGACATGTTCAAACTGCTCTGGCTGCGGGAGTCCGTACCGACTGCCGAGCGCGCGGTCCTGCTGGTCACCGAGCTGATCGTGCAGGCCCTCGGCGGCTGGGTGGCGCGCGCCGCGGCGGACCTCGGGATCGAGATCCACGTCTTCGACGGCAGCGCGGTCGCCCCGCTGCACCTTCCGTCGCGGTCAGACGTAAAACGCCCGTAACAGTCAACTGCGCTGTCCCGAAACACAATCTTCCTACGGTCGGGGGCACCTAAGCGGATTTCCGCGTGGCAGTCAGTCGCACTCGCTACGCACGCTCTCCGACTTCCAGGATCGGGCACTTGTGCCCGCGACATGGATGGGAGCGTGAAGGTGACTGGTACGCCAGCACTCCAACTGCGGTCGGTACGACGGGTCTACGGCTTCGGGTCCGCCGCGACCACGGCCCTCGACGACGTCCACCTCACGGTGCCGTCGGGCCGTTTCGTCAGTCTCATCGGCCCCAGCGGCTGCGGAAAGTCCACCCTGCTGCGTCTCGTCGCGGGCCTCGAACAGCCGGACCTCGGCGAGGTGTTGGTCCACGGGGTGACACCGGCGGAGGCGTGCGCGGCCAAGATGATCGGCCTTGTGCCGCAGAGCCCGGCGCTGCTGCCGTGGCTGTCCGTCCTGCGCAACGTCACGCTGCCGCAGAAGATCAACCGGGGTGCGGGCAAGCGGCGCGAGCGCATCGCCGACTTCACCGAGCGGCAGGCCGCGGCCGTCCCCGACATGAAGGAACTCCTCGTCAAGGCCGGTCTCGGCGACGCCCTGCACAAACTTCCCGCCCAGTTGTCCGGCGGCATGCGCCAACGCGCCGCGATCGTGCGGGCGTTCGGCCTGCGGCCCGACGTGCTCGTCATGGACGAACCCTTCTCGGCGCTCGACGAGTTCACCCGCGAAAGCCTTCAGGATCAACTCCTCGACCTGTGGGAGGAGTTGAGGACGACCGTCCTGTTCGTCACCCACTCCGTCTCCGAGGCCGTGCGGCTCTCCGACACCGTCGTCGTCATGGCGCCGAACCCCGGCCGGATCGTCGAGAGCATCGACGTCGACCTGCCTCGGCCTCGCGGTGAACGGCTTTTCGGGGAACGGCGGTTCCACGAGTACGAGGATCTGGTGCGAGAGCGGCTGCGGCGCGCGTGGAACAGTGAAGCCGCGTGAGTGGGGGCGTGAGGGATATGACCGTCGCCGACGAACGCACCACGGAAGCCCCGGCGGGCGGGACGACTGGCAAGGCCGGGAAGCGACCGCCTGTTGAACCGTCCCGGTTCAGTCTGAAGCACCCGAGGTCGCGGATCGCGTGGATCCGGCCGGCCGTGTGGTTGCCGCTTGTCGTGATGCTGGTGCTGCTGGCCGGGCTCTGGCATTGGGGGGCTGAACAACTTCCCTATCTGCTACCGCCGTTGTCGGAGGTGGGCAGTTCGCTCTCCGATGAGCTCGGCTACTACGTCCACAACGCGCTTGTGACTCTTGGTGAGGCTACGGCCGGGCTGGGGATGGGGTTCGTCGGGGCGTTCGTCCTTGCGGTGCTGACGAGTGAACTTCCGTTGGTGCGGCGGGCGGTGATGCCGATCGCTGTCGTCCTCAATGTCACGCCGCTGGTTGCCATCGCGCCGGCCCTTGTTGTGGCTTTCGGGTTCGGGCCGATGCCCAAGCTGATCATCACTGGGCTGATCTGTTTCTTTCCGATTCTCATCAACACGGCTACGGGGTTGCGGTCTGTTCCTCAGCAGGTGTTGCAGGTGTATCGGACGATGGATGCGAGCCGGGTCGAGTTGTTGTGGCACGTGCGCGTTCCTAATGCCCTGCCGTATCTCTTTGCCGCGCTGCGTATCGTCTTTCCGCTGTCGATCATTGGCGCTGTGGTGGCGGAGATGTCGGCGTCGGGGTCTACGGGGGGACTGGGTACCGCGATCAGCGTGGCCTCCTCGATGAATCAACTCCCTGTTGTCTACGCCTCGATCCTCGTGCTTGCGGTGATGGGCGTGTTGTTGTTGCTGGCCGTCACGTTGGTTGAGCGACGTGTGTTGCATTGGCACGACAGCGTGCAGGAGTAGCTGCGCCGGCTCGGTTGTCTTGAACCTGCGGGCCCGGTGGGGGTTGGTCGCGCAGTTCCCCGCGCCCCTTTGGGGCGCGCCTGTCTGGACCTTGTCCATTAACTTCTCGGCATTCACGCCAGTTTGGAGTCACCCATGCGTCATCACCATCGCCTCACCAGATCTGCCCTCGTCGCCGCCGTGTTGGTGCTCGGAGTCGCCGGATGTGGCTCCGGGTCGGACGACAGCACCTCTGCGGGCTCGGCAGGTTCCGCGATTTCCGCGAAGCGGTGTGCTGAGAACAAGGCTGCCGGGAAGATCACGTATCTCTCCGGCTATCAGTTCCAGTCCTCCGTCTCGATCCTCGAATACATCGCCGCCGCCAAGCTCGGCTACTTCAAGGACCTTTGCCTCACCGTCGATCTGAAGCCCGGCAGTGGTGACACCGCGCAGAACACCAAGTTGCTGGCCGGGGGACAGGCGACCGTGTCCGCGATCTCAGAGCAGGATCTGATCCAGGCGCAGGCCAACGGGATTGACATCAAGGGGATTTCCTCGTACTCGAATGCCGGGCTCGACATTCTGATGACGAACAAGGACATCACCGATCTGACCCAGTTGGACGGGAAGGTCGTCGGGCACAAGGGGTATGTGCCCGCCACCGTGGAGGCGATGCTGGTCAAGGCCGGCGTGAAGTGGGACTCGCTCAAGCTGGTCAAGGAGGGGTACGACCCCTCGGTGCTGCCGCGTAAGCAGGGCGGCCTCGAAGCGCTCACCGGGTTCGTCTCCAACGAGCCGAATCAGCTCAAGGCGGCCGGCAAGGACGTCACCGTGTGGAAGCCGGTCGACTATAAGATTCCGAGTTCGATCGGGGCGATGGCCGTCAACCCGGCGTTCGCCAAGGCGCATCCGCATGCCGTCGAGGACGTGTTGCGGGCCGCGCTGCACGCGTACGCGTACTGCTCCGCCAGCGAGGCGCACATCAGCGAATGCGTCGGCTACGCGGCCAAGTTGTCCGGCCCGACCTACGACAAGAAGCTGAACGCGACGATCTGGAAGACCGAGACGCAGGTCGTCAAGGAGAACCCGACGCCCGGACAGCCGCTCGGCGGGATCGACCCCGACAACGTCACCCAACTCGTCGCCATGCTGCACCAGTTCAAGATCGTGTCGAGCGGTGTGACCGCCGCCAAGGCCACGGGGTGGTTCGACACGTCCTTCGTCAAGGACATCTACAGCGGCGACAAGCTCGTCTGGCCCGCGCCGTAAGAACGCAAGAGACCCGCAGAGCCGTAGAAAGGTCCGTGACGTGCCCGCGAAAGAGTATGGAATCTTCCTTCCCATCGGGAACGGCGGCTGGATGCTGTCCACCACCGCGCCACATCCCGAGGCGACCTACGCGTACAACAAGCGTGCCGCCGTGCACGCGGAGAGCATCGGGCTCGACTTCGTGATGTCGATGGCCAAGTGGCGTGGTTTCGGCGGGAGTACGGACCACTGGGGCCGTTCGCTGGAGTCGATGACGATGATGGCGGCGCTCGCCGAGGCGACCAGCCGGGTCAAGATCTGGGCGACTCTGCACGCGAATATCCACAATCCGGCGATCGCGGCGAAGATGCTCACCACGCTTCAGGACATCTCCGGCGGGCGGGCCGGGATGAACATCGTGAACGGGTCGTACGCGGGGGAGTTCGAGCAATTCGGGGACTGGGACCCGGAGTTGAGTCACGAGGACCGGTACCGGATGACGGAGTTGTGGACGGAGGCGGTCACGCGGTTGTGGACCGAGGACTCGGTCACGCTGCGCACTCCGTACTTCGACCTCGTCGACTGCGAGTCCCGTCCGCATCCGGCGACCCGGCCGACCGTCATCAGCGCGGGGCGGTCCGAGGACGCACGGCGGTTCCAGGCGCGGTACGCCGACGGCGCCTTTCTCGCCGCCGACAGTCTCGACGACATGCGGTCGCTCTCGGCCGACGTGCATGCGCGGGCGAAGGTCAACGGCCGTGTCTGCAAGACGTATTCGATGCTCACCGTCGTCCAGGACGACACCGACGAACTGGCCGTCAAGAAGGTGAAGGAGTGGGGCGTCGGCGTCGATCGTGAGGCGCTCGCCCATATGCGGCACACCTGGGGCGTCCCCGCTGACCAGGCCCGCGCGTGGGCCGACGGCGCCAACGGGGAGGCGGCCTTCCAGACGCCGTACGTCGCCGGATCGGCCCGCACGGTCACCGAGCACATCGAGTACATCGTGCGGGAGGCCGACCTCGACGGACTCATGCTGATCTTCCCGGAGTACGACGAGGACATGCTGCTGTTCGGCGAGACCGTGCTGCCCGAGCTGCGCGCCCGCGACGAGGTGGCGGCCTGATGTCCGACCTGCGGGACAGACAACTCGCCCAGCTCGCCGGGCTGTTCAGCAGGCCCGCGCTCGTCGTGGTCGACGTGCAACGCGACTTCGCCGATCCGGAGCGGCTCGGGGCGTACGGCCTGACGGACACGGCGCTGGCGACCCTCGACCGGACCGTCACCCGTATCGCCGAGCTCGTCGACGTAGCGCGCGCTGCCGAAGTGCCCGTCGTCTGGGTCGAGTTGGGCAGCGACCCGGCACAGCCGTGGCGGTCGAGCAACTGGCTGCGCGAGGGCGACTACGACGCGCCCATGAGCCCGGACGAGCCGTGCCGGGTCGGGACGGCCGGTGCCGAGTGGTATCAAATGCAGCCGGAGGAAGGGGAGTTGCGTGTTGTCAAGCGCGGCTACAGCGGCTTCCTCGGTACCGATCTCGACACGCGGCTGCGCGCCGCCGGTTACGACTGGCTCACCGTCGTCGGGCTGACGAGCGAGTGCTGTGTGTACGCCACCGCGCAGGACGCCGTCCAACTCGACTGGCCCGTCGTCGTACCGCAGGACACGACGACGGCCTACGACCACCACGTCAACGCCGCCGCCCTGTTCCAACTGGGGCTGAACGTGTCCCTGTTGAGCGACGCCGACGAAGTGGCCGAGCTGTGGAAGAAGGCCGCGCGATGACCGGAATGCACATCGGCTACGACCTCTCCTTCACCCACACCGAGGGCGCCTGGGCGCGACAGGGCTCCTGGATCGGGCGGGACTTCCCCGACGTCCGCATGTTCATGGAGCTGGCGCAGACCGCCGAACGCGCGGGCGTGGGACTGCTGTTCTTCGGTGACGGCAGCGGCATCCCCAGCACCTGGCGGGGCAGTATCGCGCCGGCCGTGGAGTGGGGCATCCAGTGGCCGCGCCACGACATGGCGCCGGTGATCGCCGCGATGTCCACGGTGACGGAGAAGGTCGGCTTCGGGCTGACGTACTCCTCGACCTTCATGCATCCCTTCTACGTGGCACGGCTGTTGAACTCGCTCGACCATGTGACCGGCGGCCGGATCGCCTTCAACGTGGTCGCCTCCACGCGCGGCGCCGACGCGGCCAACTACGGGTTCGCCGAGCTGATGGACCACGACCTGCGTTACGAGCGGATGGAGGAATTCGTCGACGTCTGCCGGGCGTTGTGGGACTCCGTCGCCCCGGACGCCATCGTCCGCGACCGGAGCACGGGCCGGTTCGCGGACCCCGAGAAGGTCCACCCCATCGACCACGAGGGGCGCTTCTTCACCGTCAAGGGCCCGCTCGCGTCCGTACCCGGTCCGCAGTACCACCCGCTCATCGTCCAGGCGGGCAACTCGCCCCGGGGCATTGCCGCTTCGGCCCGTTTCGCCGACCTCGTCTTCGGCTTCGGCGGCAACCTCGCCGGCCAGCAACGCCACCGCAAACTGCTCGACGAGGCCCTCCTCGCCGAGGACCGGGACCCGGAACACGTGGGCATCCTCTGGGCGACCCAGGTGATCGTCGGCCGCACGAAGGCCGAGGCGTCGGCACGCTGCGAGGCGGTGCACGAGTTCTGGAACGAGGAAGCCGTCGCCACCTACCTCTCGCACAACGCCGGCTACGACTTCTCGACGCTCCCGGCCTCCTTCCAACTGGGAGAGCTGCGCGACGAGTTGGCGGCGGCCAACGCGAGTCCCGCGGGGATCGTCGGCTCGCTCGTCGCGGAGTTCGGCGCGGCCCACACCATGAGCCGTGGCGAGTTCTTCGAGCACGGCCGGGGGCGGGCGACGGGCCTGGACCACAGCGTCGTCGGCGACCCGGCCACGGTGGCCGATGCGTTGGAGGAGACCTTCGCCGCGACCGGATCGCGCGGCGGCTTCATGTTCTCCAGCCCGCTCGCCATGCCCTCCGGCTTCGCCGCGATCAGCGAACTGCTGCTGCCCGAACTGCGCCGCCGGGGTGCTCTCGCCCCGCCGTACCAGGGGCCAACTCTCCGCGAGAACCTGGCAGTTTGAGATGCCCGCGGTCAGTGCGGGTGCGATTGCGGATGGGGATGGGGGTGGGGGCTCGGGCGTGCGGCGCGAGTGGTTCGCGCTCGGCAGCCTCTGCACCGGGTTCTTCATGCTCCTGCTGGACAGCACGATCACCTCGGTCGCGCTGCCGTCCCTGATCAGCGGGCTGCACGCCGACGAGACGGCCGCGATGTGGGTCAACAGCGGCTACCTCATCGCTTATGCGGTGCCGTTGGTCGTCGCGGGCCGGCTGGGGGATCGCTACGGCCATCGGCGAGTCCACCTGGTCGGCCTCGCGGCCTTCACACTCGGCTCGCTGTTGTGCGCAACTGCCGCCTCCATCACGGCACTTGTCGCGTGGCGAGTGGTGCAGGGCATCGGGGCCGCGCTGATGACACCGCAGTGCCTGACCCTCATCAAGGCGCTGTTCCGGCCGCCGCGGCTCGCCGTGGCGCTCGGGGTGTGGGGCGCGGTCGGGGGCGCGGCGGTGGCTGTCGGGCCGTTGCTGGGCGGTTTCCTCGTCGCTGCCGGGGGCTGGCCCGCGGTGTTCTGGGTCAACGTCCCTGTCGGGGTGGGCGCGTTGGTGGCCGTGGCCGTGTTCGTGCCGGTCCTGCCGCGGCAGGAGGCGCGCATCCCGGTGTGGGCGATCTGCGCGAACGCGAGCGGGGTCGGTGCGCTGGTGATCGGCATCCAGGGGACGGATGCGGCGAGTGGTGAAGTGCTGGGCGTGCCACGGTGGTTGCTCGTCGTCGTCGGTGTGGTGGTCGTCGCGGGTGTGGTGTGGTTCCAGCGCCGGGACGGTCAACGAGCCCTGGTGCCGGTCGAGTTGTTGCGCAGCCGGGGGTTCGTCGTCGCGGCCTGGGCCGGTGCGGCGGCGGCCTTCTGTTCCGGGTCGGCGATGATTCCGCTGATGCTGTACCTCCAGCGGGAGCGCGGGCTCGACGCGGGCGCGGCTGCGCTCACCCTCGTACCGATGGGCGTGGTCTGCCTGTTGGGGGCGCCGGTGTCGGCCCGGCTCAACAATGGGATCGGGTCCCGCGCGGTCGCCGTCATCGGCTCCGGTGCTCTCGTACTGGCCATCGGGACGTCGGCGGTGCTCGTGGCGACGGACGCCCCGATCTCCGCACTGACCGCCACCTTCGCGGTGTACGGGGTCGCCAACTCCTTTGTCTGGTCGCCCCTTTCGATCGCGGCGGTGACCTCGGTAGCCCCGGACGAGGTCGGGGCGGCGTCCGGAACCTTCAACGCCATGAAGCAACTCGGCGCGGTGCTGGGCAGTGCCGTGTGCGCGGTCCTGCTGGCCGGGCACGGCTACGCGACGACGCTCGGCGGGCTCGCGGCGGTCGGAGTGCTCTGCCTCCTGGCGTGCGCATTCCTACGTACCGAGCCTCCCGGCAATGGAGCCCTGCCGGTGTCCGCCGCGCCACAACTACCCACAGGAGTCGCGTGATGAATCCTGACGAGGCCTCATGAGGCCCGATGCGGACGGGGGCTGCACGATGACGGCAACGGAAGGCATGGCCGGCCTGGAGGATCTGGACGGCATCACCTCGGATCCCGGCGAGATCACGAGGGCGTTCTCCGGGTTCCCGTCGGGCGTCGCGGCACTCTCCGCGCGCGTCCACGGCGACCCGACCGTCATGATCGTCTCGTCCTTCGCGGTCGGCGTCTCCCACGACCCGCCCATGGTCTCCTTCGCCGCACAACACACCTCCACGACCTGGCCGTTGCTGTCCCGCGCGCAGACCATCGGAATCTCCGTCCTGGGCGAGGGCCACAGCGACAAGGCCCGCCAGCTCGGCTCCCGCAGCAAGGCGGCCCGCTTCACCGACCTGCGCACGGTGGAGGCGGAATCCGGCGCGATCTTCCTCGACGGCGCACCGGTGTGGCTGGAGTGCACCGTTGAGCACAGCTATCCGGCGGGCGACCACGACATCATCGTGCTGCGGGTGCTCGCGATGCGGTCCGACGATGAGAGGAGTCCGTTGGTGTGGCATCGAAGGACCTTGAAGATGCTGGGTAGTTGAGGGTGCTTCACACTCAGGGGGCGCTCGCGGCGGACGGCCCGCGCCGGGTCTGCCGTAGCCGCTCGGGAAGCGGTCTGCGGTAGTCGGGCAGCAGGCGCTGGGCGAGGAACGCGGACTTCAGGAAGAGGCGGACGGCACGCTCGCGGCGAGGGGAGAGCCAGCCGATCCGATGGAGCCGGCAGACCCGCTCGCCGGCGAGATACCGGGTCAGGTCCCTGCCGAACGCCCGTAAGGGGGTGGGGAACCAGTACTCGGCGAAGAACTCCATCATCGCGGTCGCCACCCGGTGGCCGGACTCCGTCTCCTCGTACGGCCGGGACTCCGACTTCAGGGCGAACTCGGTCATCGCGTCCCAGTCCTCCGGGAAGGCCTCGTCGGCCAGCGGGCCGGACTCGCGCTCCAGGAGGCGGAAGAGGGTCCGCGCCCAGCGATGCCAGGCGGTCTTCATGTTCTCGCTCGTACCCGGCAGGCCGAGCGAGGTCTGCAGACGGTCGGCGAACGTGGCCAGCAGAACCAGGGGGTAGACGAAGTCGTCGACGTCGTCGAAGTTGCCGGGCAGGTGCGGTGTCCCACGGGCGATGGCCAGGTGCATCCGGTTGAGCCGTCCGGCGGCCTCGCGGCCCGCGGCGCTGGACAACCCGTCCACCATCCAGGCCATCAGGAACGCGTTGCCGTCCTCGAAACGCCGCCGGGGCCGAGTCTCCAGCTTCTTGGTGTGGGCGAGGGTGGCGGACCCGAAGCCCGGCCGCATCATGCGCATGGTGCCCGGATAGACCATCATCGCCAGCGCGAACTCGGGGACGCGGTGGCCGACGTAGAGCGAGATCATGCGCTCCCAGTCGGTGTCCGGATCCATCCGGGCCAGTTCGCGGTCGACCCATTTGTAGCCACGGCGCACTGCCGGTACCCCCTCGTGGACGTTCAGAAGGGAGACGCCGCAGCAGGGCTGTCCGATGCCACGACCCGTCGTGATCCGAGTCACCTCGACCGTGAGTCATGGCGTGAGCCATGGATCTCCACCCGAGGGTGGAGCCGCTGAATCAGCCCGTGGGTGGTGGTGATCGACGTGGGTCGGGGCGCAGCCTTGTGCCATGGGCTCACTACATTCCGCACTCGTCGCTCTCACCGGCATCTGTGTCGCGATCTTCGTCGTCGCGTGGATCGTGGGCGCTGTCTACTTCGGCGTGAAGGGCGAGGCCGGGTCGCGCGGCTGGGCGCGAGGCCTGCGCCGTACGCTGCCGCAGCGGGCTCTGCTGATCGCGGGCTGCTGCGCGTTCTCCCTGCTGGTCAACCACACCCCGGACTCCTTCTGGCGCCACCTCCAGTACTGGCAGCCCGAACTCGCGATCCTGGGCGCCCTGCTCGCCGTAGCCTCCACCGCGCTGCTGCTGTGGGCCCGTTGGGTGCTGGGCGTCATGTGGGCCAGCATCCCGCTGGTCCACGAACACCACGAACTGCGCACCGAGGGCCCCTACCGCATAGTGCGGCACCCCATCTACACCGGACTCCTCGGCCTCGTCCTCGGCGGGATGCTGGCCTGCGGCTTCGGCATATGGATCGTGTTCCTGGCCGTCGCCGTGCCGTGGCTGCTGCGCCGGGTGCGCATAGAGGACGGGATGATGGCCGACCGGTTCGGTGCGTCCTACGACGCCTACCGCGCCCGCGTTCCGGCGTTGATCCCGTGGACCCGGCCCGCTCCGGTCGGACCCCGGGCGGTCGACAGCCCGCAGGGGTAGTCCAGTCCGGGTCCCTCGTGTGGCTGCCATCGGCGTCAATTTCTGCCCCAGGAGCGGGAGTTGACGGGGTCACGTGGTGTTCGTGCCGATGTTCTTCACCTACTCCGGCCTGAACACCCGGTTCGACGTCTTCTCCGACCCGTCCGTGCTGCTGTTCGGGGCGGCCGCCGTCGTCCTCGCCGTGGCCGGAAAGTTCGGCGGCTGCTGGGCCGCCGCCCGGCTGCGCGGCGAACCCGGCCCGGTGGCCGTCCGGGTCGGCGCCCTGATGAACGCCTGCGGTCTCATGCAGCTGATCGCGCTCAACATCGGTCTGTCGGCCGGCATCGTCAGCGAGGAGCTCTTCACCGCGCTCGTCCTGGTCGCCCTGGTCACCACGGTCATGACGGTTCCGGTACTGAGCCGGCTGGACCGCCGCGACGCCAGATCCCGGACAGCGGAGGGGGCACCCGAGGGCGAGGAGGAGGTGGCGGCGGCGCCGAGTTGAGCGGGCGGATGCGGGGTGCTGGACGGAGTGGCGCACTCCGCACCCCGCACGCCGTACGTGTCCGGCGCCGAAGGGGACGGTGGTGGCGCGGCTCCGTCCGACCGGCCGCCGACACGGCCGTACGCCTTCCGCGACGGTCGGCGTGGGCGCCTCGGTTGAGCTGGATCAGCCTCGTCGCCGCAGCGCCGGATGCTCCGCCACGACGGTCGCCGAGCCCGGCGCGATCTCGGTGAAGCCCGCGTCCTTGACCAACGGCAGCCCGCTGCCGATGAGTTCGGTCCACTGGGCGGGGCCGGCGGTGCGGACGGAGAGCGGGAAACCCGCCTGGCGCCAGGCGGTCCGGTCCTCGTCCGACAGTTCCCACCAGGCGAGTTGGGCGCCGTGGCCGGTCTGGGCCATGGTTTTTCCGGCGGACATGTCGAGATCGGGGTTCAGCCAGAGCACCGGTGCCGTGCGGTCCGCGTCGGCCGGCGGTTCGGGGTCGTCGAGGTCGGTGCCGGAGACCTGGAGCCGGGCGAGATCCTTGGGCCAGCCGTCGAGCGGGACGGGCGGGAAGACCCGTACCTCCGCCGACTTCCCGGTCACGGTGATGCCCGGCAGCGCCTCGGCCCGCCGCCACTCGGCCCCGCGCGCCCGCCGGACCACCTTCCGGATCCGCGCGTCCTGCCAGTCCCGCATGACCTGCGCCCACTCCCCGTCCCCGACGGCCCGCTCGTCACTGAGGATCGTCAGCACGGCCCGAGCGGCGGTCTCCAGCGCGTCGGTACGGGCCGGGGGAGCCTCCCGCTCGATCCGCACCACGAGGGGCAGTACGAACTGCGGAGCCTCGTCGCGAACGGTGGGCTCGTTGAGGAAGGGGTCGGCGTTGTCGCCGGGAACGATGGAATCACTGGTCACACCCTCCAGTCTGCCAGGCGGAAGATCGGCCCTTCGAGGCACCGCTGCGAGGACCTCCCAGGGCACTCACCTCCCGCAGTTCATCCTGAACAGGCGGTGCGCTGGGCCTCCTGCCACTCGCAGACGGGGCACAGCGTGATCCCCTTGTGCGACTCCGGGTACTCGGTCGGTTCCTGGCACAGCACACACTCCGCGTACGCCGGCGCCGGCTCTTCGTCGCTCATACGACCAGCGTAAGAGGAGCGCGCGACCAGCCGATCCCGGCCGACCTCAGCGGTGCCGGTCCGTCGCCCCGATCAGCTCGGAGACCTTCACGAACCGGTATCCCTTCTTCCGCAGCTCGGGCACGATCATGCGGACGGCGCGTTCGGTCGCCGGGGCGGCGCTGCGCGTGCAGTGCATGACGACGACCGAGCCGGGCTTCACACCCTCCAGCACCTGCTGGGCCACGGCGTCCGAGTCCGTCGCGAACGCGTCGCCGCTCACCACGTCCCACTGCACCGCCGTGACACCGACCGCGCTCAGCGTCTTCAGTGCCTGCCGGTCGTAACACCCGCCGGGGAAGCGGAAGTACGGCATCGCGTTCGGCACGCCGGCCTTCTTGAAAGCGGTGTACGCCCGCTCCACATCCGCCTTCATCCGGTCCGGGGACACGGTCGGCAGGCCGTAGCAGTCGCCGGTGAAGGCGTAGTGGCTGTAGGAGTGGTTGGCGATCTCGAACTGCGGGTCGCGTCCGATGGCGCGGGCCTCGGCCGGGTACTCGTCGGCCCACCGGCCCGTCATGAACACGGTCGCCGGCACCTTCAGCGTGCGCAGCGTGGAGATGAGCTGCGGATTGTCGAAGTGCTCGCCCCGCGCCGCACGCGGCCCCTCGTCGGCGGTCATGTCGGCGTCGAAGGTCAGCGCGACGGTCTTGCCGTCCACCCGCGGACCGTTCTTGAAGACCGGGGTCAGACCGGCGGGGCCGGGCGCGAGCGTCGGCGGTCGCGAGACGGCGGCGGTGGGCGCGCTGGGCGCCGGACGGCTGGCGTGGGGCGCCGAGGGGGCCCCGCAGGCGGTGAGCGCGGCGCCGAGTGCACAGGCGGCGGCGACTCGTCGTACTCGAATGGTCACCGAGCGAACGTAACGCAGCAAAAGGGATTATTCGGTTATATGCATCCCTTGAGTGTCCTGCGTCCCCTGGCCTCCCCGCGTCTCCAGGGCCAGGGCCAGTTCCGACCGGACCAGCTCCAGCAGCCGCCCCACCCAGTTGCGCCCCCGGTCGTCACGGGCGTCGAGCCAGAACCGCGAGTCGGAGAGGCCGGTGTAACTGATCCGCGCGTCCTCGGTGCCGAGCAGAACCGCCGCGAGTTCCGGATGCTGGGTGAACTTGGCCCGCAGCAGCCCCGCCATCACCGCGAGCCGCAACCCGGTCCAGCCGTCCCGCCGTACGACCCCCCTGCCCACCTCCTGCGTCTCCCGCCCGGAGGGTGCCTCGCGGATGCGGGCACGGTCGGCGGGGTCGGCCGCCGACAGGGCCCAGTAGCCGTGCAGGACGGACGGGTACGTCTCGCCGTCGTAGGAGATGGGCGCGGGGAACTCGTTCCGCAGCACGAACAGGTCCGGCTCGGCCGGCCAGCCCCGCGGGTAGACGGCCTGGTGCGAGGTGATGGTCGCCCGCCCGGCCGTGACCGGGTCGTCGGCGTGGAGCGCGGCCCGCTGCCGCTCCGCCTCCGCGAGCGCCGCCTCCCCGCGCCGGAAGTACTCCAACTGGGCCTCGTGCATCTCCGCCGTGATCAGGGGGCCGTCCCCGTCGACGTGCACGCCCACGTCGGTGAGGAGGATCCGCAGCGGGCGGTCCTGCCGGTCCATGTCGCCGAGCACGAAGATGCGCAGGTGCTGCGGCACGGCGAGATACGCCGCCCGCAACAGCTCCCGGTTCGCTTCGCTCGGCTCCCGGGCGTAGCGCTCCGCGGCATCCCAGCAGCGCCGAGCGGCGGTCGGGCGGCCGTTCAACTCCTCGACGCGGTCGGCGACTTCGAGCAGAAAACTCTCCGGGGTGCGCGGCCGGCCCCACCGGGAACGCCACTCCGACTCCTCGTCCGGCCGGTCGGGAGCGTCGGGAGGCGTGAGCGCCAACCGGCCCGTGTCCAGGTGTTTCTTCAGGCCGGGCAGATCCTCGGCACCGCAGGAAACGCTCCCGTCGGCGTACAGGACGAGATCGTCGACGTAGTACTCGCCACCGAAGTCGGCTCGCCGCCAGATGTGGCACCAGACCCCGTCGATCCGTTCCCCGTCCACCATCCGATACGTCGGTCCCCGCCATGCCATGGGTGAACCGTACCGGTCCCCGCTCAGCCCGAACTCAGCAGCTGCTCCCGGGACTTGGCCACGTCGAAGTCCGCCTTCGGGTACTGCGGGTCCAGTGCCGTCAGGTGTTCCAGGAGGAGGCGGCTGATCGCCCAGTTGCGGTACCACTTGCGATCGGCCGGGATCAGGTACCAGGGGGCGTCCGGCGTGGAGCAGCGGTCGAGGGCGATCTCGTACGCCTGCCGGTACGCGGGCCACAGGGCGCGTTCCGCGATGTCGCCCGGGTTGAACTTCCAGTGCTTGTCCGGGTTGTCGAGGCGTTCCAGCAGGCGGCGCCGCTGCTGGTCGTAGGAGATGTGGAGGAAGCACTTGACGACGGTCACGCCGTCGTCGGTGAGGGATTTCTCGAAGCGGTTGATCTGGGTGTAGCGGTCGTTGATCTCGCGGTGCGGGGCGAGTTCGCGGACGCGGGCGATGAGGACGTCCTCGTAGTGGGAGCGGTCGAAGATGCCGATCTCGCCGGGGTGGGGGAGGGCGCGTCTGATGCGCCAGAGGAAGTCGTGCTTCCGCTCCTCGGGGGTGGGTGCCTTGAAGGCGCTGATCCGGCAGCCGGAAGGGTTGAACAGGCCGATGACGTGCTTGACCGTGCCGCCCTTGCCGCTGGTGTCCATGCCCTGGAGGACCAGGAGCAGGCGGCGCCCGTCGCCTGCCGTGCTCGATGCCCAGAGGCGTTCTTGCAGGTCGGCGAGGTGTTCGCCCATCCGGGCGGTGTCCTTGAGGCCGGCGGACTTGTCGGCGGGTCCGCCGGGGGTGGCTGCCGCGTCGTAGGAGGAGAGGTCGACCGGGCGGCCGGCGGGGACGCGCAGCAGGTCGGCGACGGGGACCGCCTCGCTCTTCTTCCCGTTCCCGCTCTTGCGCTTCGCGCCCTTCTCGGCCATGGGGCACCTCTTCCGGTCGGCTCCCTCGATCCTGCGGCGCGGGGGCCGTGCCCGCCAGTCAGCGGGCGGGACTACTGGTCCACGGCGGGCGGCGGCGGAACGGGAGGCGGCTGTTGCGGCTGCGCACGTTCCAGGAAGCGCAGCAGTTCGACCGGGAAGGGGAGGACGAGCGTCGAGTTCTTCTCGGCGGCGACCGCCACCACCGTTTGCAGCAGCCGGAGTTGGAGTGCGGCGGGCTGTTCGGACATCACCCCGGCGGCCTCCGCCAGCTTCTTCGAGGCCTGCAACTCGGCGTCCGCGTTGATGATCCGGGCCCGGCGTTCGCGGTCGGCCTCGGCCTGGCGGGCCATCGAGCGCTTCATCGTCTCGGGGAGGGACACGTCCTTGATCTCGACGCGGTCGATCTGCACGCCCCAGCCGACAGCGGGGCTGTCGATCATCAACTCCAGCCCCTGGTTGAGCTTTTCGCGGCTGGAGAGCAGATCGTCGAGGTCGCTCTTGCCGATGATCGAGCGCAGTGACGTCTGGGCCATCTGCGAGACCGCGAAGCGGTAGTCCTCGACCGTGATGATCGCGTCGGCCGCGTTGACGACCCTGAAGTAGACGACCGCGTCGACGCGCACGGTCACGTTGTCGCGGGTGATGCCCTCCTGCGCGGGGATCGGCATCGTCACGATCTGCATGTTGACCTTGCGGAGCCGGTCCACGAACGGGACGACCATGGTGAAGCCGGGTGCCCGCACCTCGCCGGCCACCCGCCCGAGGCGGAAGACCACCCCGCGCTCGTACTGCTTGACGACCCTGGCCGCCGCAGCCACGTAGACCACGCACGCGGAACCGGCCGCCGCGCCCGCCACCAGCAGTTCCTGGAGCATCCTGACCCCCTCGTCGAGAGGCCGTTCTGTCTGCTCCTGCAAGGGTATGCCCGACGCCTGCTCCGGGGCCACGATCACCCCGGAGCAGGCACCGCCGCCGCTACTTCACGGTAGTGGCCGTGGCCTTGATCGCCGTGACCTTCACCGGCTCGGTACCGGCCGCGCTGTGCCGCTCGGCCCAGTTCTCCAGGGCCGTACGGCAGGCGTGGTCGAGGTGGTGCAGGCCGGAGAGGTGCAGTTCGACCGGGCGGTCCTGGGGGAGCGCCTCCAGGCTGTCGAGGATCTTCGGCAGCCGCAGGAAGGTCGCGTTGCCCGACAGGTAGGCCTGGACCGGGCCCGCGCCCTTGTCGACGACCTCCAGCTTGATGTGCGAGGCCTCCCACGCCGTCTTCGCGACGGCCAGCGCGAGGCCGATGAGGACGCCCTCGAACATGCTGACCGCGACGATCGACAGCGCCGTGACTACCAGGATCAGCGCTTCGCCCCGGTGCTCGCGCCACAGCGACACGATCTCCCGGACCGGGATGAGCTTGGCGCCGGCGTGCACGAGGATGCCCGCCAGGGCCGGGATCGGGATGTACGCGAGGACGTTCGGCAGCAGCGCCGCGAACAGCAGCAGCCATACGCCGTGCAGCACCCGGGACGCCTTCGTCCGCGCGCCCGCCTGCACGTTCGCCGCGCTGCGCACGATCACCGCGGTCATCGGCAGCGCGCCGAGCATCCCGCACAGCGCGTTGCCCGCGCCCTGCGCCACCAACTCCTTGTCGTACTGGGTGCGTTGACCGGAGTGCAGCCGGTCCACGGCCGCCGCGCTGAACAGCGACTCGGCGGACGCGATCAACGTGAACGCGACGATCGTGCCCAACACCCCGACGTGCGCCAGCTCACCGAACGCACTCAGCGGCGGCGGCTGCAACGAGCCGAGCAGCCCCTGCACTTCGACGGTCGCCACCGGCAGCCCGAACACGAGCGCCGCGAGCGTCGCCAGTCCTACGGCGGCCAACGGACCCGGCACCGTACGGACCTTGGCCGGCATCCGCTTCCACAGCACCAGCACGGCGATGGTGGCGGCGCCCAGCGCGAGCGAGGCCAGCGCCTTCGTGCTCCCGACGGCGTCGACGAGCGCGCCGGGCAGCTCGGCTATCTTGTCCAGCCCCGAGGCGGGGGCCTTCGCCCCGGCCACCGAGTACAACTGCCCGGCGATCAGCACCAGTCCGATGCCGGCCAGCATGCCCTCGACGACCGAGACCGAGATGGCCCGGAAGTAGCGCCCCAACTTCAGGACGCCCATGGCGATTTGAAGCACACCGGTGGTGAGCACGATGACTCCGAGGGCGGGCAGCCCGTACTCCCGCACCGCCTCGAAGACCAGCACGGTCAGACCGGCGGCGGGACCGGACACCTGGAGGCTGCTGCCCCGCATGAGTCCGGTGACGAGCCCGCCCACGATGCCGGTGACCAGGCCGAGTTCGGCCGGCACACCGGAGGCGACGGCCACGCCCACGCAGAGCGGGAGCGCGACCAGGAACACCACGAGCGAGGCCGCGAAGTCCTGCCGTAGATAAGGGAACTTGGGCGTGCCGTCGTTCTTCTTCGGGTCGTTCTTCTTGTTCTTCCTCAGGTCCATGGCGCGGCTCACAGGGCCTCGAACCGGTCGGTGTCCGCGCTGTGTTCGAGCACGGCACCGGTGTGCACCTCGTAGTACCAGCCGTGCACCCGCAGCCGTCCGTCCGCCAACCGCCGCTCCACACAAGGGTAGGAGCGCAGCCGCAGCAACTGGGCGAGCACATGGTTCTGCACGGCCCCGGCGACCGTCGGGTCGGCCGTGTCGCTCGGGGCGGGTTCGTCGGCGGCGTGCGCGAGCCAGTCGCGTACGGCCGGGACGGCGGCGAGGTCGTCGCCGCGCACCAGCGCGCCGACGGCTCCGCAGTGGGAGTGGCCGCAGACGACGACGTCCTGGACGCCGAGCACCTCCACGGCGTACTCGATGGTGGCCTCCTCGCTGGTGGGGCTGCCGGAGGCGTACGGCGGGACGATGTTGCCGGCGGTGCGCAACTCGAAGAGCTGGCCCGGGCGGGCGCCCGTGATCAGGGCCGGGACGACCCTGGAGTCGGAGCAGGTGATGAACAGCACCTGCGGGGACTGGCCTTCAGCGAGTCCGGCGAACTCCTCAGGGCGTTGTCCGAACGTACGGGCGTTGTCGATGAGGGGCTGCATGGCGTGTTGGCTCCTCCTGGCGCGCCCTCTGGGCGCGTCGGGCTTGCATGACAGTGTGCGTGGGGGAAGTGACTGCCTGCTCAGCTCTCAGCAGCGGAAGACCTGAAGTGCCGCCGGAGTGTGTGCTGTCGAGGATCTCGATGTGCGGTGCCGCGCCGTGCCGGGCGCCACGGAGGTGCGTACGGCGGCCGGGTCCTGTGTCAGGAGCGGGCGTTGGGGCGTCTCGGGTCCGCAGTCGGCGGAGCGGTATCGGTCGCGCAGGCGCAGCGGGACGGTGGGAGTTCCGGAGGCGCCGCAGTCGCGGAACGTGATCGTCTCGGCGCGCAGGGCCTTGCCGCTGAGCTTGAGCCCGGGCTGTGCCTTGGCCTCCGCATGACGCGCTGTGTGCGCGGGTGCGAAGGATTCCGTGGAAGCGAAGACCTGGAGGGCGAACAGGACGAGGGTGAGGAGCGTCACGACGCTCCGAGCCGTCTTACCTCGGAACATGCGCCCCCCTTCAGCCCGTTCGCGTTCCTAGTACAGACCAAGGCCAGGTCAACGGCTGGTCAAGTAACACGGTAACCCGGTGAAGTTGTTTGCAGGGTTAACGTGGCGTTTCCGATGCAAGAGAGCGTGAAAAGCGCGCCTGGGCTGGCGTGAACTAAGCGGTTTTGACGAGGCCCTTGGCGTCCCGGGCCAGCGCGGTGAGGCGGGAGATCGCGCGGAAGTACTTCTTGCGGTAGCCGCCGTTCAGCATCTCCTCGCTGAACAGCCGGTCGAAGGGCAACCCCGAGGCCAGGACCGGCACTTCACGGTCGTAGAGCCGGTCCGCGAGGACGACGAGCCGCAGCGCCGTCGACTGGTCGGGTATCGGCTGGACGTCGGTGAGGCAGACGGCCGTGAGGTCGTCGGTGAGGGCGCCGTAGCGGCTGGGGTGGACCTTGGCGAGGTGGGCCAGCAGGTGCGGGAAGTCGTCGAGGGAGGCGCCCGGGGTGGCGTACGCCGCCTTCGTCACCTGCTCGTCGGAGAACGGGGGCGGGGCCTCCGGCAGGCCGCGGTGGCGGTAGTCGTCGCCGTCGATGCGCAGCGAGCGGAAGTGCGCGGACAGGCCCTGGATCTCGCGCAGGAAGTCGACGGACGCGAAGCGGCCCTCGCCGAGCTTGCCCGGCAGGGTGTTGGAGGTGGCGGCGAGCGCCACGCCCGCGTCGACCAGCTTGCCGAGCAGGGTCGACACGAGGACGGTGTCGCCCGGGTCGTCCAGCTCGAACTCGTCTATGCACAGCAGGCGGTGGCCGGAGAGCGTCTGGACCGTCTTCTGGAAGCCGAGCGCGCCGACCAGGTTCGTCAGCTCGACGAAGGTGCCGAAGGCCTTGAGCGCGGGCTCGGCCGGGGTCGCGTGCCAGAGGGAGGCCAGGAGGTGGGTCTTGCCGACGCCGTAGCCGCCGTCGAGATAGACGCCACGAGGGCCGGCCGGGGTCTTGGCCGCCCTGCCCTTGCCGAAGCCGAGGAAGCCGCGCTTGGCGGTGCCGGCGGAGTGCGCCCCGCCGAGTCCGGCGGCGAAGGCCTCCAGGACGCCGACCGCCTCGGTCTGGCTGGGCTGGTTCGGGTCCGGGATGTACGTGGCGAAGCGCACGGAATCGAAGCGGGGCGGCGGCACCATCTCGGCGACCAGCCGGTCCGCGGGGACATACGGCTCACGGGTGCACAGGGACAGCGGGGCCGCGTCTGCTATCGGGCTGATCCCGGAGGCGGCGGAGGAGGATGACACGGTTCATCAGTCTAGGGGGCGTGCCACACTGCACGACATGCGACGCCTGTTCCCTGTGACGGATGAAACAGCAGCCCAGGCCTCGAACGGGGGCCCCGATGCGCGTGGGGCGGACCGGGAGTGGGGGCTTTCGGAGCTGGCGGAGGCGTACGCCTACCCCGCCGCCGACAGCCCCTGGCTGCGCGCCAACATGGTGTCCACGCTCGACGGGGCCGGTCAGCACGAGGGGCGCTCGCAGCCCATCTCCGGTGACGCGGACATGCGGATCTTCGGCACGCTGAGGGCGCTGGCCGATGTCGTGGTCGTCGGTGCGGAAACGGTACGCCAGGAGGGCTATCGGCCCGCACGCGCGCGTGCGGAGTTCGCGGCGGCACGCACGCGTGCCGGGCAGGGGCCCGCCGCCGTGATCGCGGTCGTCACCGCCAGCCTCGACCTCGACTTCTCGCTTCCGCTTTTCGCCTCGCCCCTGGTGCCGACGCTGATCCTGACGGGCGCCCAGGCGGCGCCGGACCGGGTCGCGGCCGCCGGGAAGGCGGGCGCCCGGGTGGTGGTCGCCGGTGACGGCGCGGGTGTGGACCCCGCACGGGCCGTACAGGCGCTCGCCGAACTGGGGCACACCCGGCTGCTGGCCGAGGGCGGGCCGCGGCTGCTGGGGCAGTTCGTGGCCGCCGGGGTGCTCGACGAGCTGTGTCTGACCCTGTCGCCGACGCTCGTGGCGGGGGAGGCACAGCGGATCTCCGGCGGGCCGTCGGTTAAGGTTCCCCAGCACTTCGAACTGGTGTCCCTGCTGGAAGAGGCCGGGTTCCTGTTCGGTCGCTACCGTCGGTCCTGAGAACGGGCGGAATGATCCGTTCCGTTTGTCTTTCGACGGGCACACTAAATCCGGCAGTACCCGTGCGATCACGGGGCAGGATGGTTTCCGCAGGGCCTCGACGGCCCACGGAGGAGAGAGGGCCCGCGGGTCCTCGAAGGAGAAGGGGCGCCTGGTGTTCACAAGCGTACTGATGATCGAGAAGGCCCTTACGTCCGCCGACGTGGAGTTCGTCACCACCTTGCACGGTGACGAGACCGTCTCCTTCCACGTGTTGCTCCAGCCCCGCGGCGACCAGGCGGACCGCCTGCTGCGGGCCATCGACGACGTCGCCCTCGGCGAACTCGACGAGGCGGCACACGAGCGGGAGACCCCCGAGGGCAAGGACGCGGCGGCACTCGGCACGCAGGCTCTGGAGGTGTCCCTGACGGCCCTGCACGCGGCCGGCAGCGAGGCGCAGGGGCAGCTCATCGAGGACCACCCGCTGGACGCGCTCAAGACCCTCGTGGACGAGATCGGCGCGGACGAGGTGATCGTGCTGACCGATCCCCACTACGTGGAGGAGTTCTTCCACCGGGACTGGGCCTCGCGCGCCCGTCACAAGGTCGGCGTACCGGTACTGAAGCTGTTCTCGCACAGCAAGGAGTAGGTGACCTCCGGTGTCAACGTTTGACCGCACCTCGGCTTAGGCTGGCCGTCGAACGTCCGCCGTACCAGTACGGAACCAGCACGCACAGGGAGACACACATGGCACCCGGCCTTCCCGCCGCCATGGACCGACCGCACTTCATCGGCATCGGCGGGGCCGGGATGTCGGGGATCGCCAAGATCCTCGCGCAGCGCGGGGCGAAGGTCGCGGGCAGCGACGCCAAGGACTCCCCGACCGCCGACGCCCTGCGCTCCCTGGGCGCCACCGTGCACGTCGGGCACGCCGCGGAGCACCTCGCCGACGACGCCACCTGCGTGGTCGTGTCGTCGGCGATCCGCAAGGACAACCCCGAGCTGGCCCGCGCGGCCGAGCTGGGCATCCCGGTCGTCCACCGTTCGGACGCGCTGGCCCGCCTGATGGACGGCCTGCGCCCGATCGCCGTGGCGGGCACGCACGGCAAGACCACCACGACGTCGATGCTCGCGGTCTCCCTGACCGAGCTGGGCCTGAACCCGTCGTACGCGATCGGCGGCGACCTGGACGCCCCCGGTTCGAACGCGCTGCACGGCGACGGCGAGATCTTCGTCGCCGAGGCCGACGAATCGGACCGCAGCTTCCACAAGTACGCCCCCGAGGTCGCGATCGTCCTCAACGTGGAGCTCGACCACCACGCCAACTACGCGTCCATGGAAGAGATCTACGAGTCCTTCCAGACCTTCGCGGACCGGATCGTGCCGGACGGCACGCTGGTGATCTCGGCGGACCACGAGGGCGCGCGGGAGCTGACCCGACGGGTGTCGGCCGGTTCGGTGAAGACGGTGACATACGGCGAGGCGGAGGACGCCGACGTACGCATCCTCTCCGTCGTCGCACAGGGCCTGAAGAGCGAGGTGACGGTGGTCCTCGGCGGCGAGGAACTCACCTTCACCGTCTCGGTGCCCGGCCGCCACTACGCGAGCAACGCGGTCGCGGCCCTCGCCGCCAGCGTCGCGCTCGGCATCCCCGCCGCGGAACTGGCGCCCGCGATCGCCGCGTACACGGGCGTGAAGCGGCGCCTCCAGCTCAAGGGCGAGGCGGCCGGCGTCCAGGTGATCGACTCCTACGCCCACCACCCCACGGAGATGACCGCCGACCTGGAGGCGATGCGCGCGGCGGCCTCCTCCGCGCGGCTGCTGGTCGTCTTCCAGCCCCACCTCTTCTCCCGCACCCAGGAACTCGGCAAGGAGATGGGCCAGGCCCTCGCCCTCGCGGACGCGTCCCTGGTCCTGGACATCTACCCGGCCCGCGAGGACCCGATCCCCGGCATCACCAGCGACCTGATCATCGAGGCCGCGCGCGCCGCGGGCGCCGACGTGACCCCGGTCCACGACAAGGCGGACGTACCCGAGGCCGTCGCGGGAATGGCGAAGCCCGGTGATCTGGTTCTCACCATGGGAGCGGGCGATGTGACAGACCTCGGCCCGCGGATCCTGGACCGTCTCGCGAAGTAAGGGGCTGAGCTTCATGTCGTACGACGTCGAAAAGCCGGACGAGGAATGGCGCGCGGAGCTGAACCCGGCCGAGTACGCGGTGCTGCGGCAGGCCGGCACGGAGCCCGCCTTCGTCGGTGAGTACACCGACACCAAGAAGAAGGGCGTCTACTCCTGCCGGGCCTGTGGCGCAGAACTCTTCACCTCCACCGAGAAGTTCGAGTCCCACTGCGGCTGGCCGAGCTTCTACGACCCGAAGGACACCGACGCGGTCGAACTGATCCAGGACCGCTCGCACGGCATGGTCCGCACCGAGGTGCGGTGTGCCCGGTGCGGTTCGCACCTCGGTCACGTCTTCGAGGGCGAGGGCTATGCCACGCCGACCGATCAGCGGTACTGCATCAACTCCATTTCGCTGCGGCTGACGCCTGAAGAGGGCTGACGCGGGCTGGTTAGTCGCCTGGTAGCGGGGTGGTGAGAGCGCTCTGGGACAGCGAGGCGGCCCCGCACCTGCGTGCGGGGCCGGCCGGGAAGCGCAGCCGGCCGGTCGTGTCGTGCGCGGCGCGCCGCACCGTCTCGGCGACGTCGCTCTCCTTGGTGAACAGGTCCTGGCCCGTGAAGGAGCCCATGGTCTTCTTCGCCCATGCCGCGTAGGGCTCGACCGTCTTGGCCCGCACGCCGAAGGGCGCGAGTTCGAGCGAGAGGGGCATGTGGCCCGGCACCACGCTGGAGGTCACGCTGACGACCACGCCGGAGCCCCACTCGCGGAACTGGGGGAGCACGGCCTGCGTCGTCGCCATCACGCCGAACGCGTTGGTCTCGAAGACGTCCCGTACCCGGGCCATGGGGGTGCCCTCGAACACGCCGATCGACGGGACGCCCGCGCGAGTTAGATCGCGCTCGCTGAGCCCGTCGTTCGAGTACCTTTCGTCGCGGCCGACGCCGGACGAGAGCTGACGGTCCGTCGAGGGTGCCTCGTCAGGCCTTGGCGCCGGACATGCCGCTGGTCACCACGATCGCGGCCACCGCGCCGGTCCCGGTGCGGCCCAGCCAGACCACGCCGCCCGACTCCGCGGTGAACGTGACGAGGTCTGCCTGTCGGGTCTCGTCGCTCAACCGCTCGCAGTCGTCGGGCAGTTGCTCGGACTCGCGATCCACCGGGGCCCCGTCCACGAACGTGCGGAACGGTGCGACCAGGGTCGTCCACGCCTCGGCGTCGGCGAAGCAGCCGACGTTGGCGTCGGAGGAGAACCCGACCTGTTCACCCGGCTGAAGCCGGTCGATGTCGTCGTGGATCCCCAGGCCCATCTCCCACCCGGCCACGGGGTCGTGGCTCAGGCGTATCCGGGTCGCGGCGCACGCGATGCCGTCGAAGTGCTCACCGAAGAACTCGTACGGCCCCGCCGTCCAGGCGATCTCCACCGGGTAGGTACCCGGTGGAATCCGCACGGCCAGCTCGCGCGGGGGTCTCGTCGGTGACCCGTCCTCGTAGTCGCCGTCCTCGTCGTCGTGCCACGGCGCGTCCACGATGAGCCGGCCGGTGGGTAGGCGGATGGTGGTCATCCGCTCAACTCCCGTGACCACGACCGGCGTTGACGGATCGTCGTACACCGTCCCCAGGTGCGCGCCGGGCGTGAACGCCGTCTCCAGATACCAGGCCGCCTCCGGCCCGGCGGCCAGCCGGGCATCCCCGAACCACTCCATGTCCCGTCCCTCCCTTGCCGCCCGGCCGGACGGTCAAGGGAAAAGGTACGGCGGGCCACTGACATCGAGCCGGGCGCACTGACAGCGAGCCGCGTGCACCGACACCGAACCGCGTGCTACGACCCGGTCGTCCCGAAGGTGACCTTGTAGTAGCAGGCCCCCTTGCACGGCATCGTCGCCCCGTCGTCGAAGGCGTACGAATAGGCGTACGGGGCCGCCCGCTTGAAGACCTGGGTGTAGTCGACCGGCCACTTCGAGGGGACGCAGTTGTCGCGGCCCGCCCAGGCGCCGCGGCAGCAGTACGTGTCGCCGCCGAACGCCGCGCAGGGCGGCTCGCAGCCGACGACCTGGCCGCCCGACACCGCCTGCATCGCGGTGGGGCAGTCGACGTCCGACGTGCAGACGCCCTTGTAGCAGCCCGAGGAACTCACCGGGTCGACGGTCGTGGTGTGCGAGATGTTGATGTACATCGGCAGGTTCGAGCCGTCGACCATGCTCACGTCGTAGAAATCCATCCCGGCGTACGCGTCGAACGTGAACTCACCCAGTGTGGTGGGCGGGTTGGCGCCCTCGCACACGCTGGTGCAGTCGCCGGTCGCGCAGTGGCCGGCCGCCGTGGAGGTGCAGCCCGTGCGGCCCCAGATACGGCCGCCCCAGTTGTTCGCCACGGTCACCGACAGGCTCTGGCCCGGGGCGAGTCGGCGGCCCTGCGGGTAGACGGCGGTGTTGGTGACGATCGCCCAGACCGTCTTCGGGGTGCGGTTGACGACCGTGATCAGGCGCTTGCCGACGGGGGCTGTAGAGGGGTGCTCTGCCGGGTCAACTGCCTTGGCGGTGGGCTTGCTTGTGCTCTTCTTCGAGGCGGCGGTCTTGGGGGACGGAGAAGCCGAGGCGCTCTGACTGGGAGAAGGCGAAGGTGAAGGCGAGGATGACGCGCTTCGGGACCCGGCCGGGCGCGCGGCCGTGTCCTGGTGGGCCGTCGTGCGGGTGCCGCCCGTTCCGGACGGCGTCCACACGCTGTAGGCGATCAGCACGGTGGCGGCCGTGGCGACGGCGGCCGCCGCGACGTACCACCAGCCTCGGCGGTGTCGCCGCGGGCTCGCGCCGAGTCTTCTGCGTCCTCGTGCCATGGTCCTCGCGCCTTCCTGATGCTCTCCGGATGTGGTCCAGATGTGGTCCTGCCTATCGGTGACCTGTTCGGCGACGGCTCGACAACATAAATTCGGACGCGACCGGCTGATTTCTTTTGCTGTCCTGTTTTCTGTAGTCCTTGCGCGCGTCGGCGGTCTCCGAATCAGGGACACGTCACGGCCGGACCACACGCGGAGGAACGAACGCAGATGACCGAGAAGCCCAGGAGTGGACCCGACGCGGGCGTGGTGACGGCCGCGTGCGCGGGTGACCGGCAGGCCCTGGACCACCTGCTGACGCAGTGCCTGCCGCTGGTCTACAACATCGTCGGCCGGGCCCTGAACGGTCACGCCGATGTCGATGACGTCGTACAGGAGACGCTGTTGCGCATGGTGCGGGGGCTGCCGAAGCTGCGGGATCCCGCAGCGTTCCGGTCGTGGCTGGTGGCCATCACGATCCGGCAGGTACGGGACCGTGAGCAGATACGGGCCGCCGACCGCGACCGCAGGGCGCACCTGGAGGACGCGGAGGCGATCACCGACCCCGCGCTCGACTTCGCCGGACTGACCATCCTGCGGCTCGGGTTGACCGAGCAGCGCCGCGAGGTCGCCGAGGCCACGCGCTGGCTCGACCCAGACGACCAGGAACTGCTGTCCCTGTGGTGGCTGGAGGAGACCGGCGAACTCGAACGGGCCGAACTCGCCGGTGCGTTGGGGCTCTCCGACCGGCACGCCTCCGTCCGCGTGCAGCGGATGAAGAAGCAGATGGAGGTCTCGCGGGTGGTGGTGCGGGCACTGGTGGCCGCGCCGCGCTGTACGGCGCTGGAGGAGACGGCCTCGACGTGGGACGGCACGCCAAGTGCCTTGTGGCGTAAGCGGTTTGCCCGTCACATCCGTGGCTGCGGGGTGTGCCAGGGGCTCGACGCGGGGCTGCTTCCGATGGACCGGCTGCTGAGCGGGCTTCCGTTGGTGGCGGTGCCGACGGGACTTGACCCGGCGCGGGTGCTCAACGCCGTGCTGGGGCAGGGCGGTTCGTCCTCACCGGCGGACCAACCCGCGCACTCCACGCACTCCGCGCACCGGGGAACCCGTCGGCGGCACGGACGCCGGTCCGGTCGTATGGGCAAGCAGATTGTGGGTGGTTCGGCGGCGGTCGCCGTCGTCGTGGTGGCCGCGCTGGTCGCGCCCCGGCTGACGGGCGGTTCCTCCGCTACGACGGCTGCGGCATCGCCCGCTCCGGTGGTCAGCGTCACCCCGAGCCCCACGCCCACGCCCTCGGCCTCTCCGAGCGCGTCGCCGAGCCCGTCCCCGACGCCGAAGGCCAAGCCGAGCCCCTCTCCCTCGACGCACACCGCCGCCGCCCCCGCGCACATCGCCTCCGGTGCCAAGAAGGGGGTCGGGGTGTGGTCGTTCGGCGGGGTGAGTCAGGCGCTGGCCGCGAGCGGGGCGAGCTGGTACTACACCTGGTCCACACAGCACTCGGGGATCACGACGCCCTCGTCGGGGTCGTTCGTGCCCATGATCTGGGGAGCGAAGTCCGTCACCGACTCCTCGCTGGCCCAGGCCCGGTCGTACGGCCCGTATCTGCTGGGGTTCAACGAACCGGACATGGCACAGCAGTCGAACATGACGGTCGAGCAGGCGCTGCAGCTGTGGCCCCGGCTCATGGCGGCGGGCAAGATCCTGGGCAGCCCGGCGGTCGCCTACGGCGGTGACACGGCGGGTGGCTGGCTGGACCGGTTCATGTCCGGGGCCGAGGCGAAGGGGTACCGCGTCGACTTCATCACCCTGCACTGGTACGGCGGCGACTTCCGCACCCCGCAGGCCGTCGAGCAGCTGAAGTCGTACCTGGCGGCGGTGTACGCCCGCTACCACAAGCCGATCTGGCTCACCGAGTACGCGCTGATCGACTTCTCCCAGGGGACCCGTTTCCCGTCCGCGCAGCAGCAGGCCGATTTCGTCACCGCGTCCACCAAGGCGCTGGACGGGCTGTCGTACGTGCGGCGCTACGCGTGGTTCGGGCTCGGCGCTGACGCGTCGAAGCCGAGCAGCGGGCTCTTCACGGACGGTACGACGACGACCGCGGCCGGGCGCGCCTTCCAGTCGGCGGGCTGACGCACACGCGATGGGCGCCCGGTCCGAGAGGCCGGGCGCCCATCCTGTGCGCGTGCCGAGGTCAGGGGCACCGCGGAGTCAGGGGCTCACGCCCCAGGTGATGCGGTAGCCGCACTCTCCCGAGCAGGTGAGGACGCTGGTCGCGTCGTCGTTGACGTAGGAGTAGGCGAAGGGTTCGGCCTTCTTGAACACCGCCGCCGAGTCGACGGGCCAGGACGACGGGACGCACTGGGGTCGTGCCGCGTAGGCGCCGGTGCAGCAGGTCCTATCCGTCTTGAACACCAGGCAGGCGCTCAGGCAGGCCACGACCCGGCCGTCCCGGATGCGCTGGAGCTTGGTGGGGCAGGTGGCGTTGGCGTCCCGGGTGCACCCGGCGGCGGAGCAGCCGTTCGCGTCGAGCTTGTCGTGGGACGAGCCGCCGTAGCTGTTGATCCACATCGGCAGGTTGTTGCCCTCGACCAGGCTGACGTCGTAGAAGTCCATGCCGTTCCAGGCGTTCAGGTTGAACTCGGCCAGCGTGGAGGGGAATTCGCCCCAGGTCGAGCCGCACTGGAAACGCCCGCAGTCGCCGGTCAGGCAGTGGCCGTCGCCGGACGCGTCGAAGGAGCAACCGGTGCGCGCCCACACCCGGACGTCCCAGTGGTCGGGGACGGTGAAGCTCAGGCCGGCCCCCGGCTTCAGCACCCAACCCGTCGCCTCCACAGGGTGTTTGGGGTCCGCGGCGATCGCGGGCCAGATCGTCTGGTCGAGGCGGTTGACCAGGGTCACGGTCCGCTTACCGGCGGGCGCGGTCTTCGGCTGACCGGCCGCGCGGGACGGCGAGGCGCTCGCCTTGGACGGCTTCCGCGCCTCGGGGGTGGGCGAGGGGGAGGGCGTGGCGCGCGGCGACGACGTCGTCGTGGCCGGGGGTCCGGAGCGGGACGGGGTGCCGGCCGCCGCCGTGCTGTGCCCGGACGGCGGACCGGCGACCGTACGGTCTCCCGGGGTTCCCGTCTGCGCGCGGGTCAGCAGGACGCCGGTCACCACGGCGAGGCAGGTCAGGAGTACCGCAGCGGCCAGGCCGACCTGTCTGCGTACGGGGCGGGGCGGGCGGAGCGCACGGCGGTGGCCCGCCACGGCTCGTGCGCGCCCTTGTCGGCGGATGGACAACCGGCAACGAGCCATGTCTCAACACTCCTGTCCGTACCCACGCTCCGCCGCGCGGCGATCCGGCCGGCGGAGTCTTCCGTAGAGGAGACCGGCGCGGGTCCTGCCGGACAACGGAAACGGGGACGGCAATACCCACTTCGCCGTGGCGGTGAGCAGTGCTGGTCATAAGTCGATCAGAAGTTGGCACCCTGGCCGCGCGTAATCCCCCGTACATTGCGGCAGCGGGGCCGAAGATCATCTGATCGGCCCGGGAGTCCGGACCTCCGCGACCCCGATACCCGCGATCCTGTTCAGAAATTGCTCTGGAGACACACCGATGAAGATCGCCAAACGTCTCATCCTCACCACCGCGGCCGTCACCGCCGTGGCCGCCGGCACGCTCGTGAGCGCGACCGTCGGCCAGGCCGCCACCCCGCAGCCGCCCCTCCGCCTCGGCGTCACCGTGCCCGACGCGCTGAAGGTCCCGGACGGCAACAAGCTCACCGGCGTCTTCTCCGCCGCCGGCGTCCAGACCTACACCTGCACCAACAGCGCCTGGACGCTGCTGGAGCCGGCCGCCACCCTGTGGGCCAAGAACGACCGCGCCAAGCGTCCCGTCGCCCTGCACTCCCGCGGGCCGGTGTGGGTGTCCACGGTGGACGGCAGCGCGGTCAACGGCTCCGCGATCGCCAACTCGCCCAAGACCGGCGCCATCCCCGAGCTGCTGGTGAAGGCCACCGCCACCCGCGGCACCGGGACGTTCGCCGCCGTGTCCTACGTCCAGCGCCTCAACACCAGTGGCGGCGTCGCCCCCGCCACGGCCTGCACCGGCACCAGCACGGACCAGGTCAGCGTGCGGTACACCGCCACGTACGCGTTCTACAAGCCCGCCAAGTAACTCGTCGGGTGGTGAAGGCAGTTGGCCCCTCGGGCAAGTTTGAGGGGCCAACTGCCGGAACACGTCCGTGAACGGCCCCGCCGCGGACGCCCTCTCAACTCCCTTGCGGGGGCTCCTGTCCGGCCCTGATCCGGCCGTGCACCTCCCAGTCCCACACCGTCTCGCGCACCTCGTCCAGGGCGCGGGCGAGATGCCTGCGGTAGGTGCTGAACGCCAGGTTGAGCTTCCGCGCCACGGCATCCTGCGTGGACGTCGAGTGGTACGTCAGCGTCAGCACGTCGTGCAGATGCCGGGTGCGGGCATGGGCGTTGAGCCGCTGAACGGCCTTGCCGATCAGGTCGCGCAGCGCGGTCACCGGGTCGCCCTCACTGAGTTCCTCCACCAGCCGGCCGCGCAGCAGCGGGTTGTCGGCGAGCCCGCCGGGGTCCAGCCAGCCGCGCAGCGCCTCCCGGACGGCGGCGTCCGACTCCTCCCGACTCAGCGGTGTGACACGGGACTTGGGCTTCCCGGCGACCACGGCCGGTGCCCCGCCGAGCAGACGCGCGTCGATGCCCTCGGCCCACTCCTCCGCCCGCGCCGCCCGCCAGTCGTGGCAGAACAGGCCGTACCCGCGATCGGCGTGCACGGCCCGGCGGGGCGGCTGGAACATGCCCAGATACGTCAACAGCGGTGCCCAGAACTTCGGTTCGGCGCTGACGAAGCACGACCAGGCGCAGTGCTTGGCGCGCAGCACCTCGAAGACGATCCGCATCCGCACCAGGTCCCATGACCGCGAGGGGCGGTGGTGGTTCTCCTCGTGCACCATGAACCGTGCCACGCCGAGGTGCTCGCCCTGGCGTGGGGGAGTCATCGCGGAGACCAGCTCCCACGCCTCCGCCAGCACGGGGTCGGCCGCCCGGGTCTCGTCGTCGAGCGCGTCGATCCTCAACCAGGCCATGAAACCGAGGAGTTGACCCGTGTCGCAGCGCCGGTGGACGTGGAACGCCTCGGGCTGACGTCTCAACCAGTACGAGACCGTACGGGCGTTGTGCTCGCCCTCGACCTTGAGGGCCAGCTCGATCAGCGCGGGGGCGTCCTCCGGGCGCATCGGCTGCTCGTGGACGTCGGGTTCGTCCCGGGTGCCCTGGAACTCCCTCAGCCACTGGGCCCTGGAGACGATGTGGTCGAACTCGCGGGCGGCGCGCAGGGCTTCCTTCTCCGGTGCGTCGCGGACTCGTTCCACCAGGTGGCGGCGGATCGTGCGGTGCATGGCCTTGTAGCGTTCCGGGTCGCGCCAGCGGAAGTCGCCGTCGAGGGCGTCACGGACGACGTCGTAGGGGCACATCCCGAAGGGGCCCGACTTCATGAACGACAACTGCCGCAGCCAGGCGAAGAGTTCGGTGGCGTCCTCGTCCGGGAGCGCCACGCGGAGCAACTCCTCGGTGGTGTCGGCGACATGGCCGCACACCTCCAGTGCCCGCCGGTGGGCGGGCGAGGGCGGTCTGCCGACGATGTGGGTCAGCAGGCGGTCGACGACCGTGCGCAGCGGGGCCCAGAAGACCTCGTCCGTCGACGAGTTGCCGTGGGTCGCTGCTTCGGCCACCAGGCGCAGGGCGAGCGGATGGCCCGCGGCGAACCGGAGGAGGGACGCGTGCGGTGCGGGGTCGGCGCCCTGCGCGGTGAGCAGCGCCGCCGAGTCCGCGGGCCCCAACTCCCGCAGGGGCACGACCTGGAGGACCTCGCTCCACGCGAGGTCCGCCTTCCAGAGGGGGTCGGGTGCGTGCCGTCCGGCGACGACGACCAGGGCTCCGGCCGGTAACCGCGGCAGGAACCGGTCGCGTATCCACTCCTCCATGGCGCGGTAGCGCTCGAAGTCGTCGACCAGCAGGACAGCGTTGTCGCGGGCGAAGACCTCGGCGGTCGCCTCCTCGAAGGCCGCCGGCGAGAGCTCGACCGTACGGGCGTCGACGCCGACGACCGGCCGCCCCGCAGCCTGTGCCTCCGCGGCGAAGCGCTGCAGCAGCGCGCTCTTCCCCATGCCGCCCGGGCCGTGCAGCACGATGACCATCGGGGCGCCGGGTTCGCCGGCCAACGCCCGCCGGAACAGGGCGAGTTCCTCGCGCCTGCCGACGAAGTTCTGCAGGCGGGCGGAGGCCAGTCTGTCGGCCAGCCGGCCGTTTCCGGCCGATCTGCCGGGTCCGTCCGCCGAGTTGGCGTCGCCGGGGCCGGACCGCAGGGCGGAATCGTCCTTCGCCATGCCGTTCCCTTCCCCGGAGTCGACCGCTTCGGACCGCTGCGAAACCTACCGGGTCGGGCCGGACGACGGGGCACGGCGAGACCTTACGGCGGGCTTACGGACGACTCCGCCGATCGCCGGAGAGCCTGCGGCGGGACGCCGACCGGACACCGGACAAGACGCCGTAAACCTGCGAGGGGGCCGTCCGTGGAAACCCCTGCCGACCCGCTTCTTTGTCCTATTCGTGCTCGTTGAGGAACGCAGAAGGGTCCGTAGCCCTCCTTCTGTGTGAAGGAAACAGCACAGGCAAGGAAACCGGGGACTGAGTGGCATGGGTTTGACCAGCGAGACTACCGTTTATGTGGTGGCGGCCGTGGCTGCCGTCTGCGTGGCGCTGCTGGTCTGGGTGTGGCCGCGGCTCGCCAATCGGGGTGTGCGGCACGTGCTCGGGCGGCTGGCAGCCATTGGAGTGACTCAGGTCACCATCATCGCGGCGTTCGCGTGCTGGCTGAACTCCTCGTACCAGTTCTTCGGATCGTGGGGCGAGCTGTTCGGCAACGTCGACACCGCTCCCGTCGGCGTGACCCAGGCGGCCGACCACAGCGGTGACGGCTCGATCGGCGGCGTCACCGTGAAGGGCGCGCTGGTGCAGCCCGCCGGCGACGAGCAGCTGAGCCGGGTCAGCGGACTGCCCACCGGCAACCCCGCGGTGAACGGCAAGGTGGAGTCCGTGAAGGTCATCGGCCGCCGTACGGGAGTGGTCGACCCGGCGTTCGTCTACCTGCCGCCGCAGTACTTCCAGAAGGCCTACGCGCGCCAGCGCTTCCCCGTCGTCGTCGCGCTCAGCGGCTACCCGGGCAGCATCTTCAACCTCGCGCAGTACCTGCGGGTGTCGCAGACCGCCGGGCAGCTGCAGAAGAGCGGGCAGATGCAGCCGACCATCATGGTGATGATCCGGCCGACGATCGCCCCGCCGCGCGACACCGAGTGCGTGAACGTCCCTGGCGGACCGCAGACCGAGACCTTCCTCGCCAAGGACCTTCCGCAGGCCCTCAAATCCGTCTACCGGGTGGGCCACGACGCCAGCGCCTGGGGCGTCATGGGCTACTCCTCCGGCGGCACCTGCGCCCTGCAGCTGACGATGCGCAACCCGCACGTGTACACGACGGCCGCCGCGCTCTCCCCGGACTACCGGATCAAGGACGACCCCACCACCGGCAACCTCTTCGGCAGCGGCCTCGGCCGGGTGAACCGGGTCAACGGACACGACCTGATGTGGCGGCTGAAGCACCTGCCCGTACCCCAGGTCTCCGTCCTGGTCGCCGACAGCAAGCACGGCGAGCGGGGCTATCCGCAGACCGTCGCCTTCATCAAGGCCGTCAAGGCGCCCATGCGCGTCGCGTCGATCCTGCCCGAGTCCGGCAGCCACAACTTCCCCACCTGGGTGCGGGAGATGCCCGCCTCCCTGAAGTGGATGAACCAGCAACTCACCTTCCCCCAGGACGTCGTGCCCCGGCACGTCCCCAAGAAGGGCAACAGCACCGTGCGGGCGGAGGGCACCGAGCCCAAGAAGCCGACGGCCGGGACCCGCAAGTAACTCGCGGCGGGTCACGGCCCGTTCGTGCGCCCCAGCGTCCCGGGCAGTTCGCCCCGCCGCCGGATGCCCAACTTCCGGTAGGAACTGGTGAGATGGGTCTCCACCGTGCGGCGGGCCAGATGCAGCAGATCGGCGATCTCGGTGTTCGTCCGGCCGTCGGCGGCCAGTTCGGCGATCCGCCGCTCACTGGTCGTGAGCGACCGCGAACCGGTACGGGCGGGCGCCGAGCGCCGGGCCCCGCTCTCGCCCAACGCCTCTTCCGCCAGGGCCCATTGACGCGTCGCTCCCAGCCGCTCGGACCGCTCCGCGGCCTCCCGCAGACAGGCCCGGGCCCGCCCCCGGTCCCCGGCCGCGGTCAGCCCGCGGCCCCGCACGATCAGCGCCGACACCAACTCGGCCTCCGTGCCCACCGGCCCGCCCCGCAGCAGTCGTACGGCCTCCTCCGCGAGCTCCAGACCGCGCGGGCCGCCGGTCGCCGCGGCCAGGACGCGCAGTGAACGGCCCACCGCGCGGGGCGTGTTCCACACCCGGGACAGCCGCAGCTCCTCCTCCGCCAGGGCGATGGCCTCCCGGGGGCGGGCGAGCGCGAGACGGCATTCGGCGGCGGCCGTGCGCCACGGAGTGACGACCGGGCTGACCACCTCACGGGCCGACTGACGGCGCCCGCACTCCAGGAAGTCGTGCAGCGCGCCCGCCGTGTCGCCGGTGGCGGCGCGCACCACTCCCCGCGCGTAGAGAAAGCGGTTCAACTCCCAGGAGTCGGGCGCCGACCGCAGATCGAAGCCGTCCGCGAGCCGCAGCGCCCGCGCCTCCTCGCCGGTCGCCACGAGCGAAAGCAGCACGTGCGCCTGCCGGTTGGAGGGCCCGCTGCGCGCCTTCTCGCGCGGGCACGGGTCCGCCAGCAGCCGCGCGTGCTCGCCGCGCGCGGCCAGGATGTCGGCCCGTACGTTGACCAGCGCCTCGTGCATCGGGTGCAGCACGTCGGGCCGCTGACCGACCAGGCCGCGCTCCACCAGCCGTTCCGCTTCCGGAAGTTCGTCGGCCCACTGGGCAACGGCGGCGGCCGTGCCGATCAGGAACGGCTCGGTCAGCGGATCGGCGGGCTGCGCGAGCAGCGCCCGCAGCCGCCGCATCGCCTCCGCGGCCGGGATCAGCCCGGCCGTGGCCGCATGCCGTACGACCAGCGCGTGACCTGCCGTGCCGACCAGCTCGGGCGAGTGCTCGGCGGCGTCGCACAGCCACCGGTACACCTCCTTGCGCACCGTCTGGTCCTGCTCGGACAGCAGCACCGAGGCGGTCTGGAGGGTGCGGATCAGCTGCGGCCGGTCCGTCAACTCGTCCTCCACCGTGCGCAGTACGTCCACGGCGGCCAGGGTCCGGCCCCGGCCGGCCAGCGCCGTGCCGAGCGCGACCGCAGCCCGCACCGTGTCCTGCGGCGCCCCCGACAGCCGTAGCGCCTCGCTCAGGCGGGGGATGCCGGCCGAGGACGTCTGCGCCCTGTACTCCAGGGAGCCCAGTTCGGTCAGCAGGCGCTGTCTGGGGGCGTCCCGGAGCGGCTCCTCCAGGACCCGGCGCAGGAAGGCCGCCGCGTCGGACGTGCGGCCGTCGCGCAGCGCGAGCGAGGCCGCCTCCTGGAGCGCGGCCGATGCCCAGGGCTCGCCCACCGGGTCGGACAGCAGCAACTGCCGGGCGACCGTGTCGGGGGAGACCCCGTGGCGCTGCATCGTCTCGGCCGCCGCCGCGTGCGCGGCCCGCCGCCGGGTCGCGGGCACGCCGGTGAGCACCGCGTCGCGCAGGAGTGGATGCGCGTAGCGCGGACGCCCGTCGGGGTCGGGGCGCAGCACCCCGAGCCCGCTCATCGCGGTGAGCCAGCCGGTCACCCGCGCCGGGTCGGCACCCGCCAACTCGGCGATCACGGCGGCCAGTTCTTCGGCGGGGCAGGTGGCGTGGCCGCTCGGCAGATCCCGCGGGGTGCCCCCGTCCCACCCCTCGTCCAGCGCGGCCAGCGTCCGGGCGACCTCGCCGGTGGCCGGACCCGCGCTGTCCAACCACCAGGACACGGCGGCCGGATACGCGCCCGGGTACAGCGCGGCCGACGACTCCGGCACGGTCGGATGCCGACCGGCGCCGAGGTCGTCGAGCAGGGCCCGCAGCAGCAACGGATTGCCTGCCCCGGCCCGTACACAGTCCTCCACCCACGGCTCGGGCGCGTCCGGGTGGGCCGAACGCACCAGCTCGGCGGCCGAGTTCGCGGTCAGCGGGGCCAGCGTGAGCGTGCGGACCAGGGCGGGCGACAGGGTGTGGGTCAGGCCCGGTGTCGATGGATCGACGTCGTACTGGCTGCGTTCCGTGACGACCAGCAGGATCCGTAACCGGTCGACGTGCCGGGCGGACTCGACCAGCCAGCGGTGCGAGGCCGGGTCGGCCAGATGGACGTCGTCCACGGCGATCAGCAGCGGTGCCCGGTCGGCGTACGAATGCAGCACCCGCCGGAACAGATCCGCGCTCGCCCGCTCGTCCCCGGCGAACTTCGCCTCCCCGAACTCCGGTACCGGAGCCATCAGTTGCAGCACGGTGGCGTACGGCACCGCCCGGTCGCGGGGCGAACAGCGGGCCCGCAGCACCCGCATGCCGTGCGCCCGGGCGTCCGCCACGGCGGTCTCCAGCACGGTGGTACGGCCCGTCCCGGTCGCCCCGCGCAGCAGCACGAGCCGGCCGGCACCGGCCCGGGCCCACGCGGCCTCCGCCACCAACAGCCGTGTCGCGTCCCGGTGTTCGGGCGGTGTCGCGAACGCTCCGGCGTCAGGCGTCGACCCCGTCATCGCGGTCCTCCTCGTGTCCCTCGTACCCGTCGTGCCGGTCGCCTCCGCCACCTTGGCCGCTCACTCGCCGTGGTCCGCCGTACGTCCGATCTCGTGGTGCTGCTCGTGGTGCTCCACGATTGCGCGCGCCCCGCCCGCCCGTGAGGGTGAGGAGTACACGGCCGCCACCAGCACACCTGGGGTGGCACGTAGTTGGATGTGGATTCGAGGGAGAACGTTGCTCAGCTCATCGCGGCCCGCACACCCCGGTACGGCCGACCCCGCCGACCGGATACCCGTGGCGGTGCACGCCCCGGACCCGATCTCCCGCGAGGGAGCCCTCAGCCAGCTGCGCCGATACCCGGAGATCGACCTCCGCGAGGAGAACGACACCGGGCCCGGCAGAGTGGCCCTGTTCATCGCCGACACCCTCGACGAGACCGCGCTCACCCGGCTGCGCCGGCTCGTGCGCAGCGAGGGCGGGCGGGCCGTGCTCGTCGTCGGGGCGCTGCGCGAGGCCGAGTTGCTCGACGTGATCGAGTGCGGGGTCGGCGCGATCGTGTGGCGCGGGGAGGCGACCGCGCAGCGCCTGGTGCAGGCCGTGGTCGCCGCGGCGCGTGGTGACGGCGACCTGCCGGCCGATCTGATCGGCCGGCTCGTCGAACAGGTGGGGACTCTGCATCGCAGCGCGGCGGGCCGGTCCGGAGGCCATCCCTCGGGACTCTCGCCGCGTGAGGTGGACGTCCTGCGGCTGGTCGCCGAGGGGCTGGACACCGGAGAGATAGCCAGCAAGCTCTCCTATTCCGAACGAACCGTCAAAAACGTCGTGCACGGGTTGACCACACGCCTTCACCTGCGCAATCGGGCGCATGCCGTGGCGCATGCCCTTCGGGAAGGCTACCTCTGACCGAACGGGCACTCGAAGGAGAACACGCGGGCAGCGTGTCGTGCCCTGTGCCCGTCCCCAAGGTGCTTGCGGGGACGGGCGGTTGGGACGGCACGATCGGGGGACGGCCGACACGGGCGTACCGGGCGCCGACGCGTACCGCGGGGCACGACAGCACGGCAGGGCGGGAGTTCGGCGGTGATCCACGAGGTGGACGAGGTTCTGGGTGACCTGATCGGCGGCGGCGCACTGGCCGGTTCGGGCATCGAGGTCTCCTTCGACGCCCCGACCCGCGACTGGGCCGCCCGCCGCAACACCCCCACGATCAACACCTACTTGTACGACATCCGGGAGGACGTGCACCGTCGCCAGCGCGGGCATGTCGTCGTGCGCGACGAGCGGGACGTGGTCGTCAAGCGCCGCCAGCCGCCGCGCTGGTTCCGGCTCTCGTACCTGGTGACGGCGTGGACGAAGCGGCCGCAGGACGAACACCGGCTGCTGTCCGCCGTGTTGTCGACCCTGATCCCGCGCGAGCTGCTCGCCCCTGCCGAACTTCCCGGCTCCCTGCGTGAGTTGGGCCTGTCGGTGCCGATCTCGGTGGCCGGTATCCAGACCGAGTCCCGCTCCCTCGCGGAGATCTGGTCCGCCCTCGGCGGCGAACTCAAGCCGTCCCTCGACCTCGTGGTCACCGCGCCCTTCCCGGCCTACCCCGAGTACGACGTCGGCCCGCCCGTCACCGAGGGCGCGGCGGTCCGCGTCAGCGGCCTCGACGGCACGGAGCCGGGCGTGGAGGAACGCGCCCACCGCCCCCGCCAGGTGGTGGCGGTACGGGAGGCCCGCGAGGTGGCCCGGCGCAAGAGGGCGCCGGGGACGCCGACATGACGGTCACGGAGGACGCGTTGGCCTTCGCCGTCGAGCCGGAGACCGACGCCCTCCTCGCGCGCCTCGGTCACCTCCGTGAGCGTGTCGCCCTGCTCGTCGACCGGCGTTCCGCCGCCGACCCCACGGCCGGTGACCCGATGCGCGGCCTGTACCTCCCGGAAGAGGCGGTACGGCAGCTGCTGCTGCGCTCGCCGGAACCGGAGCGGGAACTGGTCGCGCCCGCACCGGAGTTGGCGCACAGCCCGGCCGACCGACTGGCCGCCCTGCGCCTGACCGACCTCGACACCGCCCTCCTCCTCGTCGCCCTCGCCCCCGACCTGGACCGCACCTTCGAGCCGCTCTACGGCTACCTCAACGACGACGTCAGCCGCCGCCGGGCCACCGTGGGACTCGCCCTGGACCTGTGCGGCGTACCCGCACACCAGGCGGAGGGCCGGGCCCGGTTCCTTCCGACGGCCCCGCTGTCCGCCCTCGGGCTGCTCACCGTGGAGGACCCCGAACGCCCCTTCCTCAGCCGCTCGTTGCGCGTGCCCGACCGGGTCGTGGCGCATCTCCTCGGCGACGACACCCCGGACGCGACCCTCACCGGGCACCTCCACCCGCTGCCGGTGCCGAGCGCGTCGCACGACGGGCAAGAGCCTGGCGGGCAAGAGTCGGGCGCGGACGGCGAGTTCACCGGCTTCGTGGACCGGCTGGCCGCGCTGCTCGCCGAAGGTCCGCCCCTCGCCGTGTATCTGAGGGAGCGTCACGAGGGCGACGGGCTCGTGTGCGTGTCGGGTGCCCTGCACGCGGCCGGTGTGGCCGCCGTGCGGTACTCCGGACCTGTGGAGCGGGTGCCGGAGCTGTTGCGCGAGGCCCGGCTGAGTGGCCGTACGGTCGTCGTGGGTGGACTGTCCGACCAACCCGGCGCACTGGTACGGGCGTTGACCGATGCCGCCGACGTCTCCGTGCTGATCGCCGGTGCGCGGCCGTACGACCCGCAGTGGTGCGAGAGCGATCCGCTGATCCTGGAGGCGCCCCGGCAGCGGGCCGCGGCGGTGCGGGCCTGGACGGACGCCGTCGGCGAGCAGAGCGGCTTCGACGTACGGGCCACCGTCGCGCCGTACCATCTCGGCGCCGACCGCATCGCGCGCGCCGCCCGGGCGGCACATGGTCTTGCCGCGTTCGACGGCACCCCGATGAGCGCCGCCCATCTGCGGCTCGCGGCACGGCAGCAGTCGGCGTCCGGGCTCGAACAGCATGCCCGGCGGATCCGGCCCGCCGTCGACTGGCGGGACCTGGTCCTGCCCGAGCGGTCGCTGACCCAGCTGCACGAACTCGCCCTGCGCGCCCGGCACCGCGACCGGGTCCTCGGCGACTGGCGGCTCAGCGCGGGAGGCGGCCGGGGGCGTGGTGTGCTCGGCCTGTTCGCGGGGGAGTCCGGCACCGGCAAGACGCTGTCGGCGGAGGTCGTCGCGGCCGAACTCGGCCTGGATCTCTATGTCGTTCAGCTGTCGTCGATCGTCGACAAGTACGTCGGCGAGACGGAGAAGAACCTCGAACGGATCTTCACGGAGGCCGACCGCACCGACGCCGTGCTTCTCTTCGACGAGGCCGACGCCGTCTTCGGCAAGCGCTCCGAGGTGAAGGACTCGCACGACCGGTACGCCAACATGGAGAGCGCCTATCTGCTCCAACGCCTTGAGTCCTTCGACGGGATCGCGCTGCTCACCACCAACCTGCGCGCCAACATCGACGAGGCGTTCACCCGCCGGCTGGACCTGGTCGTCGACTTCCCGTTCCCGGACCCGGCCCAGCGGCTCGCGCTGTGGCGGCACGGCCTGACCCATGTGCCGAGCGTGCCCGACCTCGAACTCGGGCCGTTGGCCAAGGAGTTCGAGCTGGCCGGCGGTTCCATCCGAAGCGCCGTCGTCACCGCCGCCTACCTCGCCGCCGGACGCGGGGACACGGTGACCGCGGCGGACCTCCTCGAAGGGGCCCGCCGCGAATACCGCAAGGCGGGGCGGCTGGTGCCGGGAGAAGGCACCTGGTAACCGCCCCTCCAGAGTGGATCAAGAGCCGTCAGTTCGGCACCGTCAGCCTGACCGCCACCAGCCAGTGGTTGTTGTCGAGGGTGCCCGAGAAGCCGTAGTCGGGCCGCGGGTTGGTGCATTTCTGAGGGTCCCAGCCCCAGCCGGAGCTGCGGACGATCCAGCAGAGCTGACCACTGCCGATGTTGTTCGCGAAGCCCGTCATGTACGCGGAACCCGGCTTCGGGGTGCCGATGTAGTTGTCCTTGCCGTCGGCGATGATGTGCGTCCACCCCGGGTCCCAGTACTTGCCGAGGCCGTTGGTCGACGCGGGGTCGTGGATGAAGGCGTTCGCGGCCGAACCGGCGGTCCCGGAGACCGCGATGTTCACGGAGAGGATCTGCTCGTCGTCGGTGGAGGTGGCGGCCGTGGCACCGTCGCACTCCGGGGTCTGCCAGCCCTTGCCCCCGATGTAGATCCGGTAGCAGACATGGCGTCCGGAGTCCTGCGCGGCCAGCTTGTTCACGGCCGTCGCCGCCGTCACGGGCTTCGGCTTGGCGGACGGCTTGGAGTCTCCGCCGCCACCCGACCCACCACCCGCGGCAGCTGCGGCCGAGGTCTCGGCCGCCGGGGGCGCGCTCGTCACGACGGGCGAGGGCGGCGGGGGAGCGGCGCTCAGGGTGGGGCTGGGCGCGAGCGTACTGACGCCCGCGTCCTTCAACTGCTCGGTGGCGGCGGTCCGCACCTGCGGCTTGTACGCGATCCACAGCATCACGAAGGTGAGCGCGAGCGCCATGAGGACACCGAGGAAGGTGGCCAGCCAGCGCGGCAGGAATCCGCGCTGGAGGTAAGTCCCCTCCACGGGAAGGGGGTTGGCGCCGGACCGCAACACGCTGAGCGTGTACGGCCGTTGCTCCTTCGGCCCGAACCAGATGATCTTCCGCGGCTTCAGGGACGCCTTGACGAACGCGGCCCGGCCCGGCTCGATCTGCACATTGCCCGGATGGATGTCGTACGACAGCTGGTCGCCGTTGTCGCTGCCGCTGATCGACGCCGTGAGCTTGGTATTGCCGAGGTTGTCCACGGCGAGTTGGGGGCGGCCCCGGAAACGTCCCTTGACCGTCGGCGGCACCAGCTCCGCCCGCACCTCCGTGAACGGGGTGATGGTCAGATTGCCCTCGGGGACGGTGACCGCCTCCGGATGCTCGGTCGGCGTGATCCGCACCGCGTACGGGTTCGGGCCCGCCGTCGCGTCCGGGGTGCGCGGCGGCGCGAACGTCAGGTCGACCGTCCCCGTCGTGCCCGGATAGAGCCGCAGCGTCTGCGGCTCCACAGTGGTCCAGGGCGCGATGCTCCCGACCGGCTCGAAGCGGTACTCGTCCACGACGTCGCCGGTGTTGCGCAGCCGCAGCCGCACGCGGGTACTGCCACCGGGATCGACGGTCGCGGACGCGGGCTCCAGGGAGGTCCACAGACTCATGAGCCGACGCTACGACGGATGGTGAGGGCGCGTCAGCAGCCGCCGGGGCAACAGGAGTTGCCCAAAAGGGCCGCCCGCCAAACCCGTCACTGCCCCCGCGGCGACGGCGTCCACCGCGGTGGCACGGTACTACGGAGGACATGACGCGGCGGGCTGCCCGCGAACCGTGCCGCGGACTGCCCCTGAGGGCAAGGAAGTTGCCCCGAGGCAGGCACTCGGGGACGTTTCGGCGGCCGGGTCGCGCGCGTGACGCTTGAGGGCGTCCTGTCTCGTACCCCGAGGAGAGCAGAGTATGCCGTCCTATCTGTCGCCCGGCGTCTACGTCGAGGAGGTGGCCAGCGGCTCGCGCCCGATCGAGGGAGTGGGCACCTCGGTGGCGGCCTTCGTGGGCCTGGCCCCGACCGGTCCGCTGAACGAGCCGACCCTGGTGACCAACTGGACGCAGTACGTCGCTGCCTTCGGTGAGTTCACCGACGGGTACTACCTCGCTCACTCCGTCTACGGCTTCTTCAACAACGGCGGTTCGGCCGCCTACGTCGTCCGCGTCGGCGGCACCGGCGAGGGCACCGCCGCCGAGTCCAACTCCCCGTCCGCCGTGACGGGTTCGGCCGCCCCGGCCGCGCTGCCGCCCGGCGAGCCGGCCCAGCTCGGCACCTTCGCCGTGACCGCGCTGGCACCCGGCGACCTGAGCGTCGAGGTGACCGACGCCGAGGGCGAAGGCCCCGCCGAACGGTTCCGGCTGATCGTCAAGGACGCCGGCAAGGACGTCGAGAGCTTCGACGTGACCGCGAAGAAGGGTGGCCGCAACTACGTCGTCACCCAGGTCAAGGAGCGCTCCAGGCTCATCGCCGTGGCCGAGACGGCGCCCGCCGCGCAGCTGGCCCGCCCGGAGAACCAGACGGTCGCCCTCACCGCGCCCGCTCCCGCCTCCGCTTCACCCGCCGTACCCGGCAAGGGAAATGACACGGCGTCGCATCCCGGCCCGGCCACCTACCTCGGCGACTCCTCCGACCGCACCGGCTTCGGCGGTCTGGAGGCCGTGGACGAGATCTCCATGGTCGCGGTGCCCGACCTGATGGCCGCCTACCAGCGCGGCGCGATCGACCTGGAGGCCGTCAAGGCGGTCCAGTTGGGCCTGATCGCGCACTGCGAGCTGATGGGCGACCGGGTCGCGGTCATCGACCCGCCGCCGAGTCTGAATGCCCGTCAGATCCGGGTGTGGCGGCAGGAGACGGCCGGTTACGACTCCAAGTACGCGGCCCTGTACTACCCGTGGATCAAGACCTTCGACCCGTCCAGCGGACAGTCCCGGCTGATCCCGCCGAGCGGCCACATCTCCGGCGTCTGGGCCCGCAACGACTCCGAGCGCGGCGTGCACAAGGCACCGGCCAACGAGGTCGTACGCGGCGCGGTCGATCTGGAGACCCAGATCACCCGCGGTGAGCAGGACTTGCTCAACCCGATCGGCGTCAACTGCATCCGCGCCTTCCCGGGCCGAGGCATCCGCGTCTGGGGCGCCCGCACCATGTCCTCCGACCCGGCCTGGCGCTACCTCAACATCCGCCGGTACTTCAACTACCTGGAGGAGTCGATCCTGATCGGCACCCAGTGGGTGGTGTTCGAGCCGAACGACCACGCCCTGTGGGCGCGGATCCGGCGCAACATCTCGGCCTTCCTGGTCAACGAGTGGCGCAGCGGTGCCCTGTTCGGCCAGCGGCCGGAGGAGGCGTACTACGTCAAGTGCGACGAGGAGACCAACCCGCCGGAGTCCGTCGACGTCGGCCGGGTCGTCTGCGAGATCGGCATCGCGCCGGTCAAGCCGGCCGAGTTCGTGATCTTCCGACTGGCTCAGTTCTCCAGCGGCAGCGGGGAGTTGGAGGAGTAGGCGAGGCCGGGCCTCCCGTCACTCCAGGTCGTCATCTCCCCAGGTCGTCTTCAACACCCTTAGAAGGACAGCGAATTCATGAGTCTCCAGCCGGGTGACGCCCTCACCTCACACAATTTCGGCCTGCAGATCGACGGCGTGATGGTCGAGTACCTCGCGGAGGTCAGCGGCCTCAGCATCGAGCAGGACGTCATCACGTACCAGCAGAACACCCCCAACGGCCAGAACGTGGTCAAGAACATGCCGGGCGTGAAGAAGAACGGCACCTGCACGGTGATTCGTGGCATGACCCAGTCGGCCTCGTTCACCCAGTGGATCAACGAGTCGATCTCCGGTCAGATGACCACCGCGCGCAAGAACGCGTCGATCATCATGATGGACTTCCAGAACAACCCGGTGAAGCGCTACCACCTGCGCAACGCCTGGTGCAGCAAGATCGACGCGAGCACGGTGAAGGCGGGCGAGGCCGCCGCGCTCACCGAGTCCGTGACCATCGTGTTCGAAGAACTGGTCATCGAATAATGAGGCGTTCGGCGGTGGGCGCGGCTGTGGCTGCGCCAAGTGCGGAGCCGGTGGCGGAGATGGGGGCCGGTCCGATACCGGCCCCGGCCGCCCCCGCGCCCGCTCCGGCCGTACGGCAGACGCTGCGGACCGAGTTCCCCTTCCAGCTGCCGCGCGGTTACGTCGACGAGTCCGGCACGGTCCACCAGGACGGGGTGATGCGACTGGCCACCGCACGCGACGAGTTGGTGCCGCTGCGGGACGTCCGCGTGCAGGAGAACCCGGCGTATCTGTCGGTGGTGCTGCTCGGCCGGGTGATCACCAGGCTGGGCACCGTCCCCATGGTCCACGACGGGATCGTGGAGAACATGTTCGCCTCCGACCTCGCCTTCCTCCAGGACTTCTACCGCCAGATCAACGCGGAAGGCCACACCCGCGCGGCAGTTCAGTGCCCGCACTGCGCGGAACCCTTCGAAGTGGAGCTCGGCGGGAGCCGCCTGGGGGAATCGTGACGTACGCGACCGACCGGCTGCACGAGGAGATCGCGTACGTCGCCTACCACTTCCACTGGAGCCTGGAGAACATCCTGGACCTCGAACACCACGACCGCCGCCGCTACTTGGGCGAGATCGCGTCCCTGGTGACGCGCTCCGGGGCGGAGGGCTGACCGGTGGGGTTCTTGGACCGGTTGCGGGGGCGGGCTGGAGGCGACGCCAACTCCGGTGCGGGTAAGGGAGTTGGCGAGGGTCGGAGTTCCGGTGAGGTGGCTGGCTCCGCAGGTCCGGTGAGTTCTGCTGCTGCGGCTGCTGCGGCTGCTGCGGCTTCTACGGCTTCTGCGGTGGCCTTGGCCGCGTGGCCGGGGTTGCCGCCGATTCAGCGGGCTTCCGCTGCCGGGGGGACCGGGGTTGCCGACGCCGGGTTCGGTGCACGCTTGCCCACCTGGCAGAACCCGTCGTTCACGGGGTCGGGATTCCGTGCGGTGCTGGACGCGGAGCGGAGTGCCCGGATCGCGGGTTCCTCGCTGCCTGCGGCGCCGGTGCGGGCGGTACCGAGCCTGGGTCAGCCTGCGGGTGAACTGCCGTTGGCTGGGCGGGGGCTGGTTGCGCAGCCGGGGCCGGTGGTGCCGTTGCGCGCGACTGCGGGGCCTGTGGCGCAGCGGGCTGTGCCTCTTGCGTCGAGGGGGGCCGTGGGCGTGCGCGGTACTGCTCCGGCTCCTGTGGTTGGTTCGGTTGAAGCGGTGGGCCCGGCTTCCGGTATTCGGGTGACCGCGGTGCCGGCGTCGGAGCAACTCCGGCCGAGGACGGGGTCGTTGACGAGGTCGAGTGCGGCTGCGGTGCAGCGGCGGCTGGTTGGGCGGCGGAACTCGGGGGCTGTGGGGGGTGGTTCGGGTGGGGAGTCCGCGTCGGATGCAACTGGCGGTGATCGAGGGGAAGCTGAGCCGGGCGGCGGATCACCTGTTCCGTTCGCCGTCCCGGCCGCCGGTGACGTTGTAGAGCAACTCGGTGCTGTTGCGGGCGCAGTTCGTGGTGGGGGGGAGCGGCGGGACGTGGTTCCGGCGGCTCCGAGCAGGCCGGCGGTCGGCTCCGGTGAGGCGAAGCCCGCGGTGCAACGACGACCGGCGACGCCATCGGGCACACCGCAGATGCGACTGGCGGACGGTAGTAACGAACTCGTTGGCCCCAGCGTGACCGGGCCCGAAAGTCGCCCCGTCAGGCGCGGTAGCGCAGCTCCAGTTTCCGGGAACGGGACGGACCGCGTGCAGCGGGCGGGTGCCACGCCGGGTGCCACGGCCGGTGCTTCGGCCGCTCCGAAGTCCACGATGCCCTCGACGCCGACGCCGACGCCGACGCCGACGCCGACGCCGACGCCGACGCCGACGCCGACGCCGAACTCCGCAGTGCCGTCAGCCGAGTTGTCACCAGCCACGCCCGCTGCCCCTGCGCAGCCGACGGCCCCGAACACCTCCCGCGCACCGATGCCCGTACAGCGCGCCGCGACTGCTCCCGGCCCGCACGGAGACGGCATCACCCAGCCCCAGCCCCAGCCTCACGCCCCGGCATCCCTCGCAGAGCCGACGGACTCCGCCCGCACCCGGACCGACGATCCAACCCCCGGTCCTACGCCCCCTCCCGCACCCCAGATCCAACGCAGCGCCGCCCACCGCCCGCCTCGCAGCCCCCTCGGCGCCCCTCTCGCCACGCGCCCGAACGAGACACGGCAGCCCTCAACACCCGTACTGCAGATGCCCAGTTCGACTACTCGTCCCGCGCAGGGCAACATGCCCAATGCCCCTGCCCCGCACGATGATTCGCTCACGGCTCCGGCGCCCACGTCCTCGTCGGCAGTAGGTTCGCCAGCACCCGACCCCGACCTTCCGGCTCCCGTGACGCCCACTCCCGTCCGGCGCCGTTCACCCCTCGGCGCTCCGGTCACCGCCACCCCCGCAGACGCGAGGCCGCTCAGCGGTTCGCCGTTCTCGCCGGAAGGCGCTGGGCACCGTACGGAACCGGGTTCGAGGCCAACAGCGGGACCCGGGCCGACGATCCAACGAAGCGTCGCCCCCAACACGGCCGTGCCGCCCCCGGCCACAGCCCTGCCCCACCAGCCCGCCGCATACCCGACCACCGCCCATCCGCTTGCCGCACCCCCAACCACCGCGCCCAGGCCGACCGCACCTCCGGCCAACCCGGCGACACCGGCTCCAGGGCCGACGGTCCAGCGGAGTGTTGCCCCGGGCGGGCTGGTGTCGGCTGCGCAGGTTTCCTCGGTCACGGGCTCCACACCTGCCGCGCTCCCGATCACCGCAGCTCCGGTCGATCCGGCGACACCGGCAGTTCCGGCAACACCGGCTCCGGGGTGGGCGATTCAGCGGAGTGTTGCCCCGGGCGGGCTGGTGTCGGCTGCGCGGGTTCCCTCGGCCACGGGCTCCACACCTGCCGCGCTTCCCATCGCCGCAGCTCCGGCCGGGCCGGCGGCTCTGGTGGCACCGGGTCCGGGGTGGGCGTCTCAGCGGAGTGTTGCCCCGGGCGTGCCGGTGTCGGCTGCGCGGGTTCCCTTGGCCACGGGTTCCACGCCTGCCGCGCTCCCGATCGCCGCAGCTCCTGCCGAGCCGGCGACACCGGCGGCTCCGGCAACACCGGGTCCAGGGTTGGCGATTCAGCGGAGCAGTGCGCTCAGCACGCCGGTACCGGCCCCGCAGGCTCCGTCAGCCACCGCTCCGTCAGCCACCGCTCCCTCGGCCACCGCTCCCTCACTCGCCACGCCTACGACCACCGCAGACCCGACGCCTGTAGCCCCGGCCGCGAGCCCGTCTCGGGCCGCGTTTCCGTCCTCGGTCGGTCCCCGGCCCCCGGCGATGACTCCAGCCTCAGCCGTGACGCCGTCTCCAAGCGGGCCTCCGCCCTCGGCCGTGCCCTCAACCCCTGCTCCGCCCAGCCCGACCGCTCTCGCCCCGACCGCGCCCGCCCTCACCACCTCCCCGCTCACCCCGCCCCACCCCAATCCCCCAGGGGCGCGGGGAACTGCGCGACAAGCCCCCACGCACCTGCACCCGGCAAACAACCCGAACCACCCACCCCCGGCGCAGCGCCCCGCACCCCCATCGCCCTTCACCCCCGTACAACGTCACCGCCGCACGGCACCCACCAGGCCTGTCACACCCGTAGTACCCGGCACGAGCGCACCCCCCAGCACCTTCGGAGCACCGGGCGCCCCCGTACTACCCGGCACGCCCACAGTCCTCGGCGCCCCCAACGCCCCTGCCGTACCCGTAGTACCCCTACGCCTCTCCACCCCCGCACCGCACACCCCCCTCCCGGTCCTCACCCCACCCGCACCCGGACCCCTCCCCACCGCATCTCGCTCGCTCGCCCCGATCCCCACGGTCCAACGCACCCCCGCCGCCCCCGCCACCCTGAACCAGGCCCGCCCCACCCTCACCAAAACCCCCACCACAGTCGCCGCCCCCGCCTCACCCCCGCCGTACACCCCACCCCCCTCCCAGTCACCCCCACCCCCCGACCCGCCACCCCCGTACTCCCCGACCACAACCGCCAACGCCGCAGACCCCCCACCCCCCGCCTACGAGGCAATCCCCGCAGGCCAGTTCGACCCCCGAGACCTAACCGACTTCCAGCTCGACGAACTCGTGCACCGGATCATCGGCCGCATCACCCGCCTGATCCGCACGGAACTCCGCCTGGACCGCGAACGAATAGGCAAACTCCGCGACCCCCGCCACTGACCGGCACCGCAAGGCAAAGCACCGCAACAACAGAAAGGCAGGCCCACCCCCGATGTCCCGCCTCGACCCGGGCTCCACCATCTGGTTCACCCTCAGCATCGACGGCGAGAGCCTCGGCTACTTCAACGGGTGCGACGGGCTGTCGTCGACGGTGGAGATCGAGCACCGGCAGGAGGGCGGCAACAACGGCTTCGTCTGGCAACTCCCCACCCGTGTCACCTTCTCCACCATCCGGCTGACCCGCCCGCTCACCCCGGACACCGCGAAGGTCGCCAAGTGGATCTCCTCCGTGCAGACCGGGATCAAGCGCCCCACCGGACAGATCGCGGCCCTGCGCGCGGACGGTTCGGAGGTCGCGCACTGGGGGCTCATCGACGTGCTGCCCGTCAGCTGGCAGGGGCCTTCCCTCGACCCGGCGGGACCGGCCGTCGCCACCGAGGTCCTGGAGATCGCGCACCACGGATTCACGGACTGAGCGCGGCGGAGGAAGGGAGAGCAAGACCATGGCCACCACCAGCAGGGGCGCCGGCAAGAGCCTTGTCCGTGCCAGCCTCGCGATACATGAGCCACCCGTCGGGGGCAGTACCACCCCGGGCGGGCTCATCAAGACCTTCGCCTTCGACTTCAACCCGGCGCAGCTGTCCCTCACCCGCCGCGCCCAGTGGAAGACGACCCCCGCACAGATCGAACGGGACGGCTCCCTCCCGGAGTTCATGGGTTCGCAGCCGCGCGAGATGGGCGTGGAGATCTTCCTCGACTCCTCCGACGAGCCGACCAGCAACTCGGTGCTGAAGAAGGTCGAGTCACTGCTCGCCTGCTGCGACGTGACCACCAAGTCCATTGCCGCCAAACAGCCTTCGCCGCCCTGGGTGGTGTTCCAGTGGGGGTCGTTCTCCACCGCCCGGTTCACCGCCTACGTCTCCTCCGTCGAGGCCGCCTACTCGCTCTTCGGCACCACCGGCGTCCCCATCCGCGCCACCTGCCGGCTCCAACTGCACGAGATACCGAGCAACACCAAGGGCCAGAACCCGACTTCGGGCGCGCTCACCGCGCAGCGCGTCCACCGGGTCGTAGCGGGCGACTCGTTGCAGTCGCTGGCCTGGCGGGAGTACGGCGACTCCGCCGCGTGGCGGGCGATCGCCGAGGCCAACGGGATCGACGACCCGACGCGACTCGCGAACGGTGTCGAACTCGTGCTGCCCGCCGCCGAGGAGGTGCGTACCTGATGGTGAAGTCCGCGTTCTCCAACGTCGTCGAAGTGAAGATCGGCGGCGCCAAGATCCCTTCCGAGTACGCCCGTTACCTCGTCGACAGCTACGTCGACCAGGGCGTCGGCGTCCCGGCCGCGTTCCGGCTCACCTTCCGGGACCCGTACCGGCTGATCCTCGGCAAGCTCGGGGTCACCTTCGGCACGAAGGTCGTCATCGCGCCGGTCGCCGACGGACAGGGCGCCTCCGATCCGCTGCTGACCGGTGAGGTCACCGGACTTGAGGCCGACTACGACGGCACCGGCACCTTCACCGTCGTGCGCGGCTACGACTTCGGGCACCGGCTGCTGCGCCAGCGCCGCGTCGCCGCCTACCGCAACCAGAGCGCGTCCGACATCGCCCGCAAACTCGCCGCCCAGGACGGGGTGCCGATCGGGAAGATCACGTCCACGCGCACCGTGTACGAGTTCATCTCCCAGTCCAACGTGACCGATTGGGACTTTCTCGCTCGGCTCGCGGACGAGAACGAGATGGTCATGTCGGTGGACGCGGACGGCAAGTTCCAGTTCGTGGAGCCGAAGCCGTCGTCCGGTGCGCCGTCGCCCGAAACCGACGGCGACAAGAGCCCGTTCGTGCTCCAGGCCGGGCACGACATCCTGCGGCTGCGGGCCGCCGTGACCGCCGCCGACCAGGTCGGCACGGTCGAGGCGCGCGGCTGGGACGTCACCACGAAGAAGAAGCTCACCGCCACCTCGCCCGGGGCCTCCAATCCGTCCATCGGCATCGGGACCACCCCGGGCGCGGCGGCCGGAAAGTTCAAGACGGCCAAGCTGGTCGAGACGGGCACGCCGTACGACAAGCAGAACGAGGTGAAGTTCGCCGCCGCCGCCCTCGCCGACGACGTGACGTCCTCCTTCGCCGAGCTGGAGGTCGTCGCGCGCGGAAATCCCAAGCTGCGGCCGGGAGTTCCGGTCGCGCTCGCGGACGTGGGCTCGCCCTTCGAGGGCAAGTACACGGCCACCTCCGTACGGCACGTCTTCGGTGACGGCAAGCACTACGAGACCTGGGTGACGGTCAGCGGACGGCAGTGGCGTTCGCTCTACGGGCTCGCCTCGGGCGGCTCGGAGACCGCACCCCGGCTGCCCGGCGTCGCCAACGCCGTGGTCACCGACGTCAACGACCCGCTCAAGCAGGGGCGGGTGAGGTTGCAGTTCCCTTGGCTGGACGACACCTACGTCAGCGACTGGACGCGCACCGTGCAGTGGGGCGGGCTCGGCGGTGGCGGGATCTTCCCCATGGACGTCAACGACGAAGTGCTGGTCGCCTTCGACCGGGGGGCACTTGACCATCCGTTCGTGATCGGCGGGCTCTACAACGGCAAGGACAAGCCGACCGTCGTCGGTGACGTGCCGCTGCACGACGCGGTACGGAAGAAGGCGAGCCGGCACACCGTCTCCGACCGGGACGGCAACCGGATGGACCTGCTCAGCCAGAAGACCGGCGGACGCAAGCAGGGTGTCCGACTGGCCTCCGGGGACAAGCGGTTGACCATCACCCTGGACCGCACGAACACCGAGATCGTCGTGGACAGCAAGGGCGAGGTCACCATCAAGGGCAGCCGCGCGGTGTCGGTCGAGGCCGGTACCGACCTCACCCTCAGCGCCCGGCGCAGTCTCACGATCAAGAGCGGCGGGCCGCTGAACATCGAGGGGCGCGGGCTGGTCAACGTCAAGTCGACCACCGGAGCGATCACGGTGGACGCGATGGGCGCCCTCAACATGAAGGCGCTCGGCAACGCGATGCTCACCGGCGGCGCGAGCGTGCAGATCAACTCCATCGCCAACGTGGGGATTCGGGCCGTCACCGTGCCGATCATGGGCGTGGTCACCCTCAACGGCCTTGTCCCGATGGTGATTCCGGCATGAGCGGCCCAACGGCCAAGGACATGAGTGGTCCAACGGGCAGGGAACAGGCGGGTGTTGTCTGATGGCCGAACAATTCGTGGGCTCCGGCTGGTCGTTCCCGCTGCGCATCGGGCCGACCGGCGGCATCGCGCTGGTCAGCGGGGAACGCGAGGTCGAGGAGGCGATCCGGCTCGTCCTGTCGACGGCGCCGGGCGAGCGGCCGATGCGGCCCGACTTCGGCTGCGCGATCCACGACCTGGTGTTCGCACCGGTCAACGAGCAGACCGCGGGCCGGATCCAGCACGAGGTGCACGTCAGCCTCGACCGCTGGGAGCCGCGCATCGAGGTCGACGACGTCGAGGTCACCGCGGGCACCGAACAGAGCGTGCTGTACATCGATGTCCGCTACTCGATCCGCGGCACCAACAACCCGCGCAGCCTCGTCTTCCCCTTCTACGTCATCCCGTCCCACGACGAGCCGGACACCTCCGGTACGCCCGGCACGGCTGCTGAAAGCGACAACTGACCGATGGCCCTCCCCTCCCCGAACCTCGACGACCGCCGCTTCCAGCAGTTCGTCGACGACGCCAAGCGCTACATCCAGCAGCGCGCCCCGGAGTGGACCGACCACAACGTCTCCGACCCCGGCGTCACCCTCGTCGAGACGGTCGCGCACATGGCCGACCAGATCGTCTACCGCCTCAACCGGGTACCGGACAAGAACCACTTGGCCTTCCTCGACCTGGTCGGCATCACGCTCTTCCCGCCGTCCGCGGCCCGTACCGACGTCACGTTCTGGCTGTCGGCGCCCCAGGAGGAAGCGGTGCAGGTGCCGCTCGGCACCGAGGTGGCGACGATGCGCACGGAGGGCGAGGAGGCGGTGGTCTTCGCCACCGAGCGCGAACTCGCCGTAGTACCAAGCGCGTTGCGGCATCTCGTCGTGCAGCACCGGGGCAAGCAGGTCGTCGACCGGACCCACGACCTGGCCGAGGGCAACCACGTCATGTGCTTCGCCGAGGCGCCCGACCCCGGCGACTCCATGCTGTTCGGCCTCACCGCCGCCGTCCCGCACTGCGCTCTCGCCCTCGAACTCGACAGCCGCGTCGACGGAGTTGGCGTCGACCCGCGCCAACCGCCCCTGGTCTGGGAGGCGTGGACCGCCGACGGCTGGCAGCCCTGCGAGGTGGACCGTGACGGCACCGGCGGCCTCAACCGCCCCGGCGCGGTCGTCCTGCACGTCCCCGGCGGCCACACCCTGTCGCGCAACGGCGGCCAGGAAGCGGGCTGGTTGCGCTGCCGCGTCACCGAACCCCACTCCGACCAGCCCTTCTACACCACCTCGCCGACCGTCCGCTCCGCCGAGGCCTTCACCATCGGCGGCACCACCACCGTCGTCCACGCCGACACGGTCTACGACGAGGCGCTCGGCGAGTCCACCGGCCTGCCCGGACAGCGGCTGCGGCTCTCCCACACACCGGTCGTCGGCGACGCCGTACCCCTGCTGCTCCAGACCGCCGAGCACGACGGCTGGACGGACTGGCAGGTCGTCCCGCACTTCGCCGCCTCCGGCCCCGACGACCGCCACATCACCCTCGACGCGGCCACCGGCGAACTCGCCTTCGGACCCGCCGTCCGCGAACCCGACGGCTCCCTGCGCCAGTACGGCGGGGTCGCCCCCAAGGGCTCGGTGATCCGCGCCCGCCGCTACCGCACCGGCGGCGGCCGGTCCGGCAACGTGGCACGTGGCGCGGTCCAGATCCTGCGCAGCTCCATCCCGTACGTCTCCGAGGTCGTCAACCGCGAGGCCGCGCGCGGGGGAGTGGACGGCGAGACCGTCCAGGAGGCCAAGACCCGCGCGCCGATCACCCTGCGCGCCCAGGAACGGGCGGTCACCCTCCGGGACTACGAGGAACTCTCCCGCCGGGCCGCCCCCGAGACCGCGCGCATCACCTGCCTGGAGGGCGACGAGGAGGAGCACGGGGCTTATGCCGTACGGGTGTTGGTGGTCCCGCAGGCCGTGCCCGACCCGGGTGGCCGGCTCCGCTTCGAGCAACTGGTCCCGGGTGACGCCCTGTTGGAGCGCATCACCCGGCATCTCGACGAACGGCGGCTGATCGGGACCCGGTTGGCGGTCGGGCCGCCCTTCTACCAGGGCGTCACCGTCGTCGCCACGGTCCACGCCTTCCGGGGTGTCGACACCGACCGGGTGCGCCGTCAGGCCCATGACGCCCTCTACCGCCACCTCGACCCGCTCACCGGCGGTTCGGACGGAAAGGGCTGGCCGTTCGGACGTCCCGTGCAGTCCGGCGAGGTCTTCGCGGTGCTCCAGCGCGTACCCGGCGTCGAGTTGGTCGACGAGGTCGTCCTGCACCCCGCCGACCCGCTCACCGGCAAGCGCGGCGACCCGACCGACCGCATCGACCTGGAGCGGCCGTCGCTGGTGTTCTCCTTCGACCACCGCGTCCGCGTGATCGGAGACGGCGCGTGAACACCATCAACTCCCAGCAGGGAGGCGTGTGTTGAGGGGATCAGTTGACGGCCTCGGTTCCTCCGCGCCGATCGGTGCCATGCTGCCCGCCGTGTTCGCCGACGACGACCTCGCCCAGCGTTTCGTCGCCGGGCTAGACGAGGTCGTGGCGCCGATCCTGAGTGTGCTGGACTGCCTGGACACGTACTTCAGGCCGTCGCTCGCACCGCTGGATTTCGTTCAGTGGCTGGGGAGTTGGGTCGGTGCCGAGACCGACGGCAGCGAGCCGGAGGAGCGGCTACGGGCCGCCGTGGCCGCCGCCACGTACCTCCACCGTATTCGCGGCACCCGGCGCGGACTGGCCGAGGCCGTGCGGCTCGCCTTCGGTGCCGAACCGGAGATCACCGAGAGCGGGGCCGCCGACTGGAACGCCCGCCCGCTCGGCCCGGTACCCGGCGAGCGCGGCCCGCGTCTGCACGTCCACCTGCGGCTGCCCGCGCCGACCACCCTCGACACCCACCGCCTCGACGCCCTCGTGGCTGCCGCCCGCCCCGCCCACATGCCGTACACGGTCCAGGTGACCGCCACCGTGCTCCCCGAAAGGAACCCCGAGAGATGACGACCACCCAGAGCTGCGCCGAATGCGGAACCCGCGCGGAACCGGGCCAGTCGTTCTGCGACGCCTGCGGCGCCGTCCTCAGCTGGACGGACCGCGCGGGCGCCCGCACCGGGGCCCCGGCCGAACGCGGCGAGAGCGCCGGGGGAGCCCCGGCCGTCAGCGGTGACCCTGGCTGGAACGCCTTCTCCCAGCCCGACAACCAGCGGCCCGCACCAGGGAGTTCGGGCTCGGACGACCCCGCCGCCCGACTCGACGCGCTCTCCCTGCGCCTGGACGCCCTGGCCGCCGGCGGCTCCTACGATTCGGTCGGCGCGAGCGCCCACCAGGAACCGGCGAGCGGCGAGGCGTCCGGCGCTTCTACGGCTCCCCGTCCCTCCGGAGCTTCTACGACTCCCCACGCGTCCGCCGCCGCCACGACCCACCCCGCGCCCCACCCGAGCGGCGACCCGGCGCCCGCCCCGACCCCCGCGCCCGACGCACCGTACGGTCACCACCACGACGGCACCACCACCCGCACCCCTTCCACCACCGACACCGCTCCCACCGAACCGGTCCCCGCCACCTCCCCGGAACCGGAACCGGAGTCCGAGGCCGAGCGCGCCCGGCGGCTTCTCGTCCCGGTCTCCGACCCCGAGCCCCGCCAGGTTCCCTCCGTTGCCCCGGTCCTGCCCGGCCGCCCGGTCGCCGCGCGTCCGCAGGCCGTACGGGCACCCGGCGTCGAACCGGGCGCCGTCGGCGGAGTGCCCTGCCCCTGGTGCGCGACGGGCAACCGGCCCGACCGGCACTACTGCGCCCGCTGCGCGATGCCCATGGCCGGAGAGGAGCAGGCCCCCGGCCGGCTGCCCTGGTGGCGGCGGCTGCTCGCGTTCCGGAACGGCGAGATCCCGTGGGCGGGCGACCGGCCCCGGCTGCGCCGTACCTTCGACCGGGTGCTGACCTGGGTGGGCGCGGCGGTGGTGCTGACCCTGCTGATCGTGCTGGCCGTCAACATCCCGCGTGGCGTGGACGCGACGAAGGACCACTTCGCCAAGCGGGCCCCCGTCTACCCGGACCGCGTCACCGCCTCCCGCTCCTTCCCCGGGCACAAGCCGGACCTGGCCTTCGACCGGCTGAACAACACCTGGTGGGGGCCGGGGGTGACCCAGTCGGGCAAGGGGGAGTGGCTGGAGGCGACGTTCGACGAGCCGACCCGGCTGCTGGACCTGATGATCACCCCGGGTGAATCCACCCGCCCCGACCAGCTCAGCCAGTCGGCGCTCCCGCACCGGATCGAGGCGGAGATCACCACGGCCGACGGCAAGAAGATCACCCGCCAACTCACCCTGGACCAGGGCGCGGGCGCCCAGCGCCGCTCCTTCCGGGTCGGCACGGTCAGGTCGGTCCGCTTCACCATCGAGTCCGCCTACGGAGCCTCCGGAGGCAAGCAAGTGGCCATCGCCGAGATCGAGTTCTTCGGCCCGTCGAACTCGGGCGGCTCCTGACGGACGGTCCGTGAGGCGGTGAGCGCGGGGCCTCAGGCGTAGTCGGTCGCAGGGACCGTGCCGTAGCGGCTCATCGTCTCGATCGTCGACTCGGTGTTGAACTCCCGGCCGCCGGCGATCATGTCCCGCAGCTCGCGGAAGTACTGCACGAACAGGTCGGGCGTGAAGGTGTTGACCATCACCGCGGGCTCGTCGCCGGGGTTGGCGAAGGTGTGCGGGGCACCGGGCGGGATCATCGCGAGGGTGCCGGCCGGGGCGACGTGGACGGTCTCGCCGATGGTGAAGTGCACGGTGCCGGAGACGACGTAGAAGCCCTCGTCGTGCTGGGCGTGGCGGTGCTGCGGCGGGCCCTGGGTGTGCGGGGCGAGGGTGATCTCGCCGATCCCGAGACGGTGGCCGGTGGTGCTGCCGTCCTCCAGGATGCGCATCGTGACCGGGCCCAGCTGGATCGACTCGCCGTCGTCCGGACCGACCACGGAAACCTCGTTCATCGCCGACTCCCTTGTATGTGGCGCGAGTTGAGCGTTCGTCGCGCTGTGGCGCGCCCTCAGAAGAGTAGGCGGACATCTCTCGTTATGCAAGCAGACTCTCACAATGAGAGCTTGTCGTGATAACGTAAGGAAGACGGACGGCGACGACGAGCGAATACGGGGAAGTGACGCACCGATGGCGACAGCACAGACGGACACGGGCCGCAGCAACCAGAAGAAGCGCACCCGTACGGCGATCGTCGAAGCGGCGCGCGGGCTGATCGGCACGGGCAGCGAGGTGACCATGCCCGAGGTCGCCCGCGTCGCCCTGGTCTCCGAGGCCACCGCCTACCGCTACTTCCCCGACCTGCCCTCGCTGATCGGCGAGGCCCTGGCCCGTGTCTGGCCCGACCCCGTCGACGCGCTCGGCCCGGTCGCCGACTCCCGCGATCCGGTCGAACGGATCGCGTTCGCCTGCGAGTTCCTGCTCCGCGGCACCCTGGCCCGGCAGGGCGGGGTGCGCGCGATGATGGCCGCGACCATCGTCCGCCCCGACACGGCGAACATGCGCCCCGGCATCCGCTTCGGCCTCATCGACCACGCCCTCGCCCCCCTGACGGCCACCCTCGGGGAGTCCGACCCGGACGCGTTCACCCAGCTCAAGCGGGGTCTCGCGGTGGTCATGGCGGCGGACGCCCTGTTCACCCTCACCGACCAGTGCGGCCTCACCCCCGACGAGGCGATCACCAGCGCCGTAGGCACCGCGAAGACCCTCACGGAGGCGGCGGTACGCGCGGTGGCCGACGGGTCCTAGCGGCCGCCGGCGTGCGTGCTTCTCAACTCCCCTTTGTATCTACGGCGGTTGGGTCCGTCGCCAGCCAGTGGCCGTCCGTGGTCCAGCCGAGGAGTCGGCGGGCGCGGCCCCCGTCCACCGTGCCGTCGGGGGCGAAGGCGCCGCCGTCCGCGACCAGGCGCAGCCCGGCCAGCGCGGGCGCGAGGCGGGCGGTGACATGGGGAGCGTGGCGGGCCGCCGCCACGTCGAGGTCGTCGAGCACCCGCCGCTGTTCGGCGGCCGTGCAGAGGGACAGGTGGAACACCAACTGCCGCCAGGCGTACGCCGCGTCCTTGATCGTGGAGTACGGCCACGGGGTGCGCTGCACCCGGGCCGTCAGCCGGCACACGGTGCCGAAACAGCGGCGCGCCAGATCCGCCCACCCCGGCTCGGGGGCGATGCCGACCCGGTGGACCAGCGTGGCCAGGTTGTGCGTGGTCAGGATCTGGGACTGCTCGATCACCTTGCCGTTCGCCGCCACCCAGGACCCGGACGAGGAACCGGACTTCGGCCCCGCCGGAGCCGATGAAGCCGCCGCGGCCCGCTCCGCGCACAGCCGCGCGAACCCCGGGGACGTGCGGGGCCCTGCCCCCGCTTTGTCCGACCGGCCCGCCAACTCGCCCGCGTGGACGGTCCCTTCGGCGATCGCCAGTTCCCGGATCGCCGCGTAGTCGATGCCGTAGTACCGCTCGTACAGCGAACCACCGAGCAACTCACCCGCGATCCCTGCCGCTACAAGGAACTTGGGGCCGAAGGCGTCCATGAAGATGTCGGCGGCCAGCTCCTCCACCAGTGGGGCGCCCAGCTCCGACTGGCGGGCGAGCACTCCGAGTTCGCGCACGAGCGGGTTGGGCAGGATCGTGCCGGGGAACCCGCGCACGGCCAGCTCGCCCAACTGCCGTAGCAGCAGGGCGGCTTCGGCCGTTCCATCACCGCGCTGCGCGGCCACCGCCCGTACCCAGGGCAGTTCCTCGATCCGGACCTGCCGCTCCAGGTTGAGCAGGAGCAGCGAACGGCGGGTGCGGAACGCGCGGTAGTTGGCGGCCATCAGCGTCCGCAGCGCCTTGTCGTCGTAGCTTCGCGCGGTGGTTTCGGCGACCAGCTGCGGTACCAGTTGAGCCAGTACCTCGGCCGAGGGGACAACTCCCCTTTCCACGAGGGTGGATACCGGTGCGCTGAGCGCGTCCTCGACCACCCGGCTTACGGCGGATGGGAGTTGAGAACCGGCGGGCAGGCCGGTCTCCCGCTGCTCCGGCTCGGAGACCGGGGCGAGTACGGGTGCGAGGTCGGCGATGCCCGACTCCTGGGGCAGCACGGCGAGCCGGCCCACCACCACTTGCGCCAGGGCGTAGTGGGAGGGGAGTGCGGCCTGGCTCCGCTGTACGCGGCGCAGTTCCGTGTGCGGTGCCGAGCCCGGCAGGCCGCGCCGCCGCACCATCGACGTGACGGCGTGCCGCAGCAGCCCGAGCCGTCGCGCGTCCAACTCCCGCCCGGCGACGGTCTCTTCGAGCGCACCGCGCAGAATGCCCAGGTTCTCCTTGGGATTACGGTGCTTCCCGCAGCGTGTGTGCTCCTCGGCCAGCAGCCGGTAGCGGCTCAACAGCGCGGCACCGCGCTCCAACCAGTCGGCATCCGGGGCGAGTTCGAGCACCCGCGCGTCCTCCGCGCCCGCCGTCTCCAGCCAGTGGACGAGCAACTCGTCCCCGAACGGCTGCCATACGGCGAGTGCCTCGCGCTGTGTCTCCACGGCCGCGTTCGGGCGCCGCCGGACCAGCCGGTCCACGGTGTCGGAGACGCTACGGCGGTACAGCGCGTCGGTGACGTCCGGCGCGGGCCGACCGGTCGACGGGCGTGGCAGGAAACGGAGTTGATCCGCGAACGGCTCCAACTCCGCGACCAGGTCCAGGGCGGCGGCCGACTCCCCGTGCCGCACCAGCCAGGCCATGGTGAGCAGTGCGCCCTCCTCGGGCACGGTCACCTCGTACCGCCCGCTGTTCAACTGCCCCCACAGCCAGGCGAGTCCGGTGTCGGTGAGGCAGTGCGCGAACAGTGCCCGCCGGTCCGCGGGCACGCCGAACCGCTCCGCGAGCCGCGTCTCGTACGGCTGGAGCGGGCCGCCCGCGCCCGGGGTGCCCGTGGCGAAGCCGCCGTGCACCACCTCGGGGGTGATCCAGGCGGGGAGTCCGGCCACCGGGGTGCGCGAACCGATCGACAGCAGGCCGCCGGCCATCCCCGCGAGCACGGCACGCCAGCGCGTCACGCGGCTCTCCGCGCGACGGCGGGTGTCGGCGTCCTCGTGGGTCAGCGCGGTCGTGAAGGCCTTGGCCAACTGCCCTTGGGCATAGCCGGGGTTCGCGGTGAGGTGCTGCTGGTCAGCGTCGTCATTCATAAGCCGACGTGGCAGGTCCTGCCCCTGCGCCCTCCGGGACAAGAGCCCGGTGCTCCGCTGCTGAGCCACACGCCGATGAGCAGCGACGCTAGACGCCGGACGGGTGGCCGTACAAGGGGATTTCGACGGACAAGGGGATGCCGATGTACAGGGGGGTGTCGACGTACAGGGGGAAGTCGGTCACAGCACCTTCCGGTGGACCAGCGCCGACAGCATCAACGCGCCCGGCAGCAACGGCACCCACACCGTCAGGACCCGGTACCCGATGACGCTCGCCGTGGCCAGGTCCATGGGGGCGCCGAACGCGACCATCGTGAACACCGTCGCCGCGTCCACGGGACCGATCCCGCCGGGTGCGGGAACCGCGCCGACCGCGGTGCTGGCGGCGAGGAACGCGAGGACGACCTGTGGCCAGGACAGCGGCATGCCGAGCGAGGCGCCGACCGAGAAGATCACGGTCGCCTGGAGTACCGGTGCGGCCGCCGCTCCGCCCCAGAGGGCGAGGACGCGACTGGGCATGGTGTGCAGCTGCCGTACGTCGGTCAGGGCGGTGCGGAAGCAGCGGAGGACCGGGCGGCGCAGCGGAGGGACCACGGCCAGGAGCAGGCCGGCCGTGCCGAACGCGACCCCCAGCCCGCCGAAGGCGAGGACCAACGACCAGCCCCGCGGGACGAGTTGGCCGGACCTCAGCATCTCGGGGAAGGCGATGAGGAAGGCGATGAGCACGATGGTCTTCGCGATCGGCCGGACGAGTGAGTACAGGGCGAGCGAGGCGGTGGCGCGCGCGAGGGGGATGCCGCGGCCCTGGAGGAAGCGCAGCGTGACGGCGTGCGCGCCGATGCTGGCCGGCAGCGCGTGGTTGGCGGCACCGGCGGCGAACTGCGAGGCGATCAGCAGACCGGTCGGCAGCCGCTCGGGCACGGCACCCTGGCGGACGAGGGCGGCGGTGCCCCAGCCGAGACAGGTGAAGAAGAACGCGGCGAGCAGCCACCAGGGGTCGGCGGAGGCGAGCCGGGCCGTGCCGTCGTACATCGCACGCCAGTCGACCGCCGCCCACACCGCGATCAGCAGCAGGGGCAGCAGGGTCAGGATCCTGGTGGCGAGGCGTGCCGCGGAGGGGAGGCGGGGGAGGCGGAAGGGGACGGGGGCGGTCGTAGTGGCGTCGGGGCCGGCGGTGGAGACGGGGAGCGGCCCGGGGATCTCTTCGAGCGGAAGCAGGGACACGTTGCGAAACGTTCCCGTCCGGTATGACGTCGTGGTGTCCGCCAGCGGAAGGGGCGCGGGCGGCTGGGCGACGCGGACGGCGTGAATGGCTTGAAGGGCCCGGGTGAACGCACCGGGCGCACCATCGGCGTCATCTGTGACACCGCCCACGTCACCGCCCGCTCCACCGCCCACGCCACCACCCCAGATCATTGCCTGAATCAACAATCCATCGGTTTGTTGACTTTAGGTTGAGCGAGCCATTTGAATTCCAGTATGACCCACGCCGAGCGTACGTCCGCCGCCGTCACCGCCCTGCCCGTCGACCTCGACGAGGCGGCCCACCGCTGTCTGGTCGCCGGGTTCGACGGCGCGACGACCGTGCCGGACCAGCTCAAGCGGCTCATCGACCGCGGCCTCGGCGGGGTCATCCTGTTCACCCGCAATGTGCGCGACGCTCAGCAGGTGAGCCGGCTCACCGACCAACTCCGGTCCATCCGCCCGGACCTGCTCGTGGCCATCGACAACGAGGGCGGCGACATCGGCCACTTGGTGAACGCCGGAGCCCCGGACGTCCCGGGCTCCTACGCCCTCGGAGTCGTCGACGACCCGGCCCTGACCGCCCGTTGCGCCGACGCGCTCGCAGGTCACCTCGCCACACTGGGCATCACCGCCTCGTACGCACCCGTCGCCGACCTTCAGCACCAACCGCGCAACCCGATCGTGCGCACCCGCTCCTTCGGTGCCGATCCCGCCCTGGCCGCCCGCCATCTGCGCGCCTGGATCACCGCCACCGACGTCCGCGGCATCGCCTCCTGTGCCAAGCATTTCCCGGGCCACGGCGGCACAATCACCGACAGCCATCACGGTGTCGCCACGGACCCGCGCCCGTACGACGAACTCCTCGTCGACCTCGCACCGTTCCGCGCCGCCATCACCGCGGGCGTGCCGATGCTGATGAGCGCGCACGTCGTCTTCCCGGCCCTGGACGCCAACCGCCCCGCCACCCTCAGCCGCCGCATCCTCGGCGACCTGCTCCGCCTCGAACTCGGCTTCGACGGCGTCCTCGTCAGCGACGCCCTGGAGATGAAGGCGATCGCCGACGCGTACGGCGAAGCCGCCGGGGCCCGGATCGCCCTCGCCGCCGGAGCCGACCAAGTCATCGTCGCCGTACCGGACTTGGACGTCACCCTGGCCTGCCGGGACGCCGTGCTCGACGCGCTGCACTCGCAGGTGCTGTCCGAGGAGCGGGTGTGGGAGGCGGCCGGCCGGGTCCGACGGCTCGCCGAGCGGTACGCGACCCCGCGCCGCACGGCCGCCCCCTGGGACGCGGACGCCGGCCTGGAGGCGGCCCGCCGCGCCGTACGCACCCGGACCCTGCCCCCGCCACTGCGCGGCGCCCACGTCGTCGACCTGTTCCCGGCCCCGCACCCCGCCCTGAACTGGGGCGGCGAGGACCTCCTCACCGAACTCCGCGCGATCGACCCCACGGCCACCGGCACCGCCCTCAACACGGAACCGGCCGACCCCGCCGCCCTCGTCGACGGGATCGTCCGGACGGGCGCCTCGCTGGTCGTCGCCACCTCCGACGCCGGCCTGCACCCCTGGCAGGCCCGGCTGCGCGACACGCTCACGGCCTGGCGACCCGATGCCGTACTGGTCGACACCGGGCTGCCGGAGGGCGGCGCCCTCTGCTCCTACGGGCGCGGGCGGGTCAACCTGCGGGCGGTCGCGGAGGTACTCGCGGGCGCATGATCTCTATGGGAGGCGTACGACCTCCTTGATGCCCCGCGCCGCCAAGTACCCCTCGTCCGCCGCCCGTTCGGCCAGCACCACCGCGGGCCGGACGCCCTCCGTGCGCAGCCGCATCCACTCCTCGAAGTACGCGCCACCCGGACCGGACACCGAGCGGGTGCCCGGAGTGCAGTCCAACACCAGCGCGGTGTCGCGGAGTTGGACGGTGTGCGGCTCCGCGATGGCTTCGGCGAAGGCCTCGGCGATCGGCTTGGGGCGGCCCGCCGAGTCGAACAGGCCCAGCGTGTATTCGAGTTCGGGGTAGTCGGCGAGCGAGCGGTCCACGTCGTGCGAGCACCACCAGGTCACACCCCAGAGACCTTCGCACTCGGCCGCGTTGCGCACGGTCGCCTGCGCGAACTCCGGGGCGTCCGCCGCCGGGATGTGCGGCTCGGGCGCGCCGGTCTCCTGTACCCAGACCGGACGGGCCGGGTCGATGGCGTACGCCTTGGCCAACTCCGTTCCGTACTCGGCGAGATGGAGCACCTGTGGCGAGCGCGGGCCGTAACGGCGGGCGCAGTCGCCCGAGAACACCCACGGGTGGACGGTGGTCAGATCACCCTTGCGGGCCGAGGCCTCCGGGGTGAACGGGTGGTCGTCGCCGTACCAGGCGGCGTCGTACGCGGAGTGCGTGACCAGGCGGTCCGGCGGCAGATGTTCGCGGGCGGCGGCCAGCAGGGTGTCGAGATAGTGGTCCACCTCGGCCACCGTCACCGGGTTGTGCTCCACCAAGTTGTTGAGCTCGTTGCCGAGTTGGAGGCCGATCAGGTTCGGGCGGTCGGCGAGGGCGCTGCCCAGCGTGCGCATCAGCTCCGCCTGGGCGGTGATGGTCTCCGGGTCGGTGAAGACGTTGCGATGGTGCCAGCCGCGGGTCCACTCCGGGTAGAAGTCGAAGCTCGACAGATGACCCTGGACGCCGTCCACGAGCACGTCGAGGCCCGCCTCGCCCGCCAGGTCGACGAGGTGCACCAGTTGGTCCACGGCCGCCCTGCGGATCAGCGTGCGGTTGGGCTGGAGCAGCGGCCAGAGGTGGAAGATCCGGACGTGGTCCAGGCCGAGCCCGGCTATCTGGGCCAGATCCTCGCGGGCGTGCGCCGGGTCGAAGTCGTGCCAGGAGTGGAACCAACCGCGGCGCGGCGTGTAGTTGACGCCGAAGCGGAGCGTAGGAATGGGATCCTCCCCAGGTCCGGTCTTGCCCTGTCTGTGTCTTTGGCTCTTGTTCTGCGGTCTTCGGCTCTTGTTCTGCGCGAATGTATCAACCACCATAGTCAGTGATGAGCAACGATTTGAACCAAGAATTCGCCGGTGACCTCACCGGTGACCTCGTCGTCGGCCTCGACGCCGGTGGCACCCGCACCCGCGCCGTCCTCGCCGCCGCCGAGGACGGCCGCCCCCTCGGCGAGGGCGCGGCCGGGCCCGGCAATGCCCTGACCGTCCCGGTGCCGCGCCTCACCGACCACCTGGTCGAGGCGATCGGGCAGGCCGTCCCGGAGTCGGCACGCGCCCGCGTGGTCGCCGTGTCCGGCGGCTTCGCGGGCGCCACGGCCGCCTCCACCGAGGAACCGGGACACGTCAACGCCCGCACCGCCCTCACCGCCGCGCTCCGGCGCCTAGGCATCCCCGCCGACCGCATCCGCGTCCGCAGCGACATCGAGGCGGCCTTCGCCTCCGCCCCCGGTACCCCCGCCGACGGCCTCGCGCTGGTCGCCGGCACCGGCGCGGTCGCGCTGCGCATCACCGACCGCCGCTCCACGGCCACCGTCGACGGCGACGGCTGGCTCCTCGGCGACGACGGCAGCGGCTTCTGGATCGGCCGGAGCGCGGTACGCGCGGCCCTGCGCATGGCGGACGGACGCGGCCCTACGACCGTGCTGGCCGGGTCCGTCGGCCAGGCACTCGGCGTGCCGTTCGAGGAACTGCCCGCCGACGGCGACTGGTCCCGCGCCCACCGCGAGGCCTACCGCATGCACGTACTCCCCGCCGTGATGGCCGAACTCCCCATCCGCCTCGCCCGGTTCGCCCCGCTGGTGGTCGAGGCGGCGGGAAAGAAGGACGCCGTGGCGGAAGGCATCCTCGACGAGGCGGCAGACCAACTGACCGACACGGTAAGGGCGTTGGAGCCGTCCCCGGGTGAGCGGATCGTCGCCACCGGCGGCCTGCTCGGCCCCGAGGGCCCGCTCACGATCCCCCTCACCGCCCGCCTCCACACTCTCGGCCTGACCCTCGACTGGGTCCCGGACGGCTGCCGGGGCGCGGTCGCCCTCGCCCGACTCGCCTACGACGGTGACACCCGATGACCGACACCACCGTCCCCGTCTGCCGAGACACCACCGTCCCCGTCTACCGCGACCCCAACGCCCCCGTGGACAGCCGGGTTTGCGACCTCCTCGCCCGGATGACCCTGCGCGAGAAGGTCGGCCAGCTCAACCAGCGGATGTACGGCTGGAATGCCTACCGCCGCACTCCCGACAGCCCCGACGGGTTCGAACTCACCGACGCCCTCCGCGCCGAGACCGACCGCTTCGCCGGACTCGGCGCGCTCTACGGCCTGTTCCGCGCCGACGCCTGGTCCGGCGTCGACCACACCAACGGCCCCGGCGCCCAAGACAGCGCCGCGCTGGCCGAGTTGGTGCAACGCCATGTCATCGCGAGCAGCCGACTCGGCATCCCGGCCCTGTTCGTCGAGGAGGTGCCGCACGGCCACATGGCCCTGGACGGCACGGTCCTCCCGGTCAACCTGGCCGTCGGCGCGACCTGGGACCCCGACCTGTACGAGCGGGCCGCCGCCCATGCCGCCGCCGAACTCCGCGCCCGTGGCGGCCACGTGGCCCTCGTCTCCGCCCTGGACATCGCCCGCGACCCGCGCTGGGGCCGCACGGAGGAGTGCTTCGGCGAGGACCCGCACCTCGCCGCCCGCCTCACCGAGGCGCTGGTGCGCGGGATGCAGGGCGAGCCCGGTGACGGCTTCGCTTCCGACAAGGCCCCCGTCGTCCTCAAGCACTTCGCCGGCCAGGGCGCCACGGTCGGTGGCCGCAACTCCGCCGAGTCGGAGCTGGGCCTCCGTGAACTCCATGAGATCCACCTCCCCGCCGCCCGCGCCGGAGTCCGCGCAGGGGCCGCCGCCCTCATGTCCGCCTACAACGAGGTCGACGGCCTGCCCTGCTCCGGCAACCACGCCCTGCTGACCGAACTCCTGCGCGCGGACTGGGGTTTCGAGGGCCTGGTGATGGCCGACGGTCTCGCCGTGGACCGGCTGGCCCGCATCACCGGCGACAAGGTCTCGGCGGGCGCCCTCGCACTCAACGCCGGTGTCGACCTGAGCCTGTGGGACGAGGGCTTCACACACTTGGAGGAGGCGGTCGGGCGGGGACTGGTGACCGAGGAGGCCATCGACACCGCCGTGGCGCGCGTGCTCAGCCTGAAGTTCCGCCTGGGCCTCTTCGAACGGCCTTACAGCACAGGCGAGTTCCCTTCCGCACAGCAGGGCCGCGAGCTGAGCACGACCCTCGCCCGAGCCGCCGTCACCCTCCTCCACAACGACGGCGACGTCCTGCCCATCCCGGCGACCGCCTCGCGTATCGCGGTCATAGGCCCTCAATCAGCCACCACCGCCCACCAGTTGGGCGACTACACGGCACCCCGGACGTCCGGTGTCAGCGTCCTCGAAGGCCTACGGCGACTCGCCCCACCCGGCACCGACATCCGCCACACCCTCGGCTGCGCCCTCACCGGCGACGACCTCTCCGGCATCCCTGAGGCGGTTGCCGCAGCCGCTGCCTCCGACCTGGCTGTCCTGGTGCTGGGCGGCAGCAGCGCCCGTACCCCCGACACGGACTTCGACGCCAACGGGGCCGCACGGAACGCCGTTTCGGAGATGACGTGCGGCGAGGGCGTCGACCTCGCGGGTCTGAGCCTCGGCCGGGCCCAACTCGCCCTCCTGGACGCGGTCACGGCGACCGGGACACCCACGGCGGTGGTCCTGATCCAAGGCCGCCCGCACGTCGTCCCCGAACATGCCGGCGCCCTGCTCACCGCCTGGTACCCCGGACCGTGGGGCGGTGAGGCCATCGCCGAGGTACTGCTCGGCCACGCCGAACCGACCGGCCGCCTGCCGGTCTCCGTGCCCCGCTCGGTGGCCCAACTCCCCGTCTACTACAACCACAAGGACACCGAGTACGGCGGTTACGTGGATGCCGAGGCCGAGCCGCGCTACTCCTTCGGGCACGGGCTGTCGTACACGGGCTTCGAGTACGCTCCGCCGCGCGTCGCGGGGAACGTGGTCGAGGTCGACGTCACCAACACCGGCGTGCGACACGGGCGTTCGGTCGTCCAGGTGTACATCCGGCGGCTGATCACCCCGGTGTGGCCGCGCACGCTCGAACTGCACGCCTTCCAGGGCGTCGAGTTGGCCCCGGGGGAGCACCGTAGGGTCGAAATCCCCTTCGGCACCGACCAGTTGGAGCAGGTCGGTGCCGTGGAGGTTCGGGTCGCTCAGTCCGCTCGGGGCGCGCTCGCCGTCGAGCCCATTGTCGTACGCCTCAGAGCTTGACGGCTCCCGCTGAAACGCCCTTGTAGAACCAGCGTTGGGTGATGACGAACAGCACGAGCACCGGGATCACGGAGATCACCGAACCGGCCATCACCACGCGCTGGTCGTAGCCGAACGACGAACTCTGCAACCGCGAGAGGCCCAGCGTCAGTGTCATGTGGTCCTCGGAGCGGAGGACGATCAGGGGCCAGAGGAAGTCGTCCCAGGCGCTGATGAAGGTGTTGATGGTGACCACCATGATCGCGCCCCACGCGGACGGGAGATAGAGGTGGCGGAACCGCTGCCACTCGCTCGCGCCGTCCAGCATCCCCGAGTCCTCGATCTCGCGCGGTACCGCGAGGAACGCGCCGCGCATGAGCAGGACGTTGATCGCGCCGACGAAGCCGGGCAGCCACACGCCCACCACGTTGTCGACCAGGCCGAGGTCGCGGATGCTCAGGAACAGCGACACCATGATCGACTCGAAGGGGAACATCATGGAGGCGACGAGCAGGATCCAGACCGCTCTGCGGCCCTTCCAGGCGGGCTTGGAGAGCATGTAGCCGGCCGTGGTGGAGAACAGCAACTGGCTGCCGACCGACAGGAGTACGACGATCAGGCTGTTCTTGATGTACGTCGCCACCGGGACCTGGCTGAAGACCTCGCGGTAGGCGTGCAGGGTCGGGTGATGGGGCAGCAGGGAGGCGTTCGCGCCGAAGACGTCCTCCCCGGTGCCCTTGAGCGAGGCCAGGAGCTGCCAGATGAGTGGCCCTACGGTGAGGCCGAGCACCAGCAGCAACAGGAGGTAGCGGACGAGGAGTTCGCGAGGGCGGCCGTAGTCACGCCAACGCGGCGTCAGGCGGCGGGACTTGGGCCGCACTGCGGTCGTCGTCATGACTCGTCCTCCTTGGTGAGGCGCTGCGCCAGCAGGGTCAGGCCCAGGGTCAGGACGAACAGCGCCACGCTCACCGCCGAGCCGTAGCCCGCGTTGCCGGTGATGGGGTCCAGGCCGACGTCCCGGATGTAGAAGGGCAGCGTGCGGTCGGCGCCGCCGGGGCCGCCGGTGGAGCTGCCGAGCATGTAGATCTCGGTGAACACGCGCAGCGAACCGATGCCGGTGAGGGTGCCGACCAGCATCATCGCCTGGCGTACGCCGGGCACGGTGATGTGCCAGAAGCGGCGGGCGGCACCGGCGCCGTCCATGGAGGCGGCCTCGTGCAGCTCTTTTGGAACGTTCCCGAGGGCGGCCAGGTAGAAGACCATGTACCAGCCGAGGCCCTTCCACAGGGTGAGGCCCATCGCGGAGAGCAGGATCAGCCAGGAGTCGGAGAGGAAGGGGATCGCCGACCGGATCAAGTGGGCTTTCTCCAGCCAGGTGTTGACCAGTCCGTCGTCCGCCAGCAGCCACTGCCAGCTCAGCCCGACGACCACGCTGGAGGCGAGCACCGGGGTGTAGAAGGCGGAGCGGAAGAATCCGATGCCGGGGAGGTTCTTCTCCACCAGGACGGCGAGCAGGAGCGGCAGCAGCACCATGAGCGGGACGACGATCACGGCGTACAGGACGCTGTTGCGGGTTGCCAGCCAGAAGTCCGAATCACCCAGCATCCGGGTGTAGTTGGAGAGCCCGACGAAGCCCGCGGCGCCGCCGAGCGGCTTGGCGTCCGTGAACGACAGCAGCAGCGTGTTGAGGAACGGGAACACCCCGAACACCGCCGCGCAGACGATCGCTGGAGCGGTCCAAAGCCAGGGCAGCCACCAACGGCGGTACAGGGCGGCCCCGTTGGCGCCGGGGGCGGGACCGGGCAGGACGGCGTGGGCGAACTTACGTATGCGGGACGTGCCCGGTGCGGAGACGACGGCCTCCGCACCGGGCACGGTCACCGGCTTCGCGGTCTGCGTCGCCACCATCAACCAGCCTGCTTCAGCAGCTCGTCGGCCTTCGCCTGGGCGTCCTGCACGGCCTGCGCCGCGCTCTTCTTGCCCTGCATGGCCAACTGCACCTGCGACACGATCGCGTTCTGCACGGCCGGCGAGAGGTTGGTCTGGTAGGCCGTGGTCGTCTTGAGTTGGTCGGCGACGAGCTTGCGGGCCTGCGCGAACTGGTCGTTGCCGCCCACCTTTTGGAAGAACGGGTCGTTCAGCGAGGTGGTGGTCGTCGGGAAGATCACCACGTCCGGGTCCTTGGCCCAGGCCGTCTGGTTCTCGGCGTTGGTGAGGTACTCCGCGAACGCCAGTGCCACGGGGGCGTGTTTGCTGGTCGCGGCGACCGAGACGTACTGCGGGGCGCCGGTGGTGTGGCCCAGCGCGTCGAAGGGCTGCTGCCCGACCGCGGTCTTGGCGTAGATCGAGGGGCTGTTCTGCTTCACGAACCGCACATAGCTCGGGTTGGTCGAGCCGTAGGCGACCTTGCCCTGCGTGTACGGCGTGGACGGGTCGTTGCTGGAGGACAGCGAGTCCTTCGGCATCGCGCCCTCCTTGTACAGCTTCGCCATCCAGGCGACCCACTGGGTGGTGCGCGGATCGTCCGCGAACACGGCCGACTTGCCGTCGCTGGAGAGGGTCTTGATGTTCATCTGGTCGAAGTCCGCCGGGATGCGCCAGATCGGGTTGGCCATCGTCGCGTAGTACTTGCCCTTGGCCGACTTGGCGATCTTCTCGTAGTCGGCGAACAGCCCGAAGATCGTCGTCGGCGGCTTCGCGGGATCGATCCCGGCCTTCTTCAACAGGTCGGTGTTGTACGTCAGGACGATGCCGCCGGTGTACCAGGGGAGCACGGTGTGCAGCGCGGAGCCCGAGGCGTCCTTGAAGGTGCTCGACTTCCAGAACGCGGGGACGAACGGCTTGCCGACCGAGGGGTCCTTCACGCCCAGGTCGAGCAGATAGCCGGCCTTCGTCAGTGCCGTCGCCGTCTCCGAGTTGAGGTTGAGGACGTCCGGCAGCGTGCAGGCCTGGGCGTCGGCCACGGTGCGCTGGGTGAAGGTGCTGTCGCCCGGATCGTCGATCCACTTGACCGACGTACCGGGGTGCGCCTTCTCGAAGGACTTGATGACCCCGTTGAAGAACTTCCCGAAGTCCTTCTTCAAGTTGGTGGTCTGGAAGGTGATGTTGCCCTTCACCTCACCGGTGAGCTTCCCGGACCCCACATTGCCCTTGTCCACCTTGCAGCCGCCCGCGGTGGAGTCGCTGTCGCCCGAACTGCCGGACAGCCCGCAGGCGGCGGCCGTCAGGGTCAGGACGATGATCCCCACCATCGATCCGGTCAGTCTTCCTGTGCGCATCGCTGCCCTCCTGAGCATCAGCCAACAGCTGGTTCAATTAACCAACTTCGACTCCGATTGATGAAAAGGTGGACCAGAATTCATCGGAGGTCAATGGGTTCCCGTGTTGCTTTTAGGTTCCGGGAGTGATCAGTGCCGGTGCTCGTGGTCCGGGTGCGCCGGATCGCCGGGGTGCTCATGACCCACGGCATACACAACGCCGGACTTGGACTGGTCCAACCAGCCGAAGAAGGCCCGCCGCCCCGCCGCCCGCCGCAACTCCCGCGCGACCCCCGCACGGGCCTGCCCGTACGGCACGAAGTCCTCCGATGACACCCCGCTGAACGGGTCGACACCGCGCCGGAGCGCCTCTGCGGTGAGGAAGCGGTCCCGGTTCCGGTCGTAGTAGTCCCGCACGGCCCCCTCCGCGACCTCCTGCTCGCCCTCCAACTCGGCCAGCAGCAGCCGGGCGGCCGGGGAGTGCGCGAGGGCCGCCGCGACGATGCTGCCGAGATCCGCGACGTCGGTCTCGGCGACGGCGAGCACCTGGTCCGGCGACACCTCCGCGGGAGGCTTCAACCCCCGCTCCGCGCAAGCCCGTTGAGCCAGCTCGTCGATGACCACCACCTGCGTCGCCCACCGCCGGCGCTGCCGCTCGGCCCGTGCGAGCGCCTCGGGCCGGGTGCTCTCCCGGTCCCGGGCCGGTACGGCCGCCAGCAGCGCGTCCACCCGCCTTTTTGGAACGGTCCTGCCGCGCACCACGGCCGCGTGCTCCGTCACGGCGTCACCTCCAGCGCGACGGCCTCCGTGTAGGCGACACACCCGTGCCAGGCGACCTTCGCGAGCAGCCAGTACGACCCCGGCGGCACCGCCGAGCCGTCCACCTCGATGAAGCACTGCTCTTCCGCGCCCCCTGCGACCGTGAACCCCTGGCAGCCCGGCCCGACCCCGGCCCAGGTGCCCCACGAGGAAATGGCCCAGAGGGTGCCGTGGACCGGTCCACGGGTGGTGTTGCGGAGGTTCACGGGTACCCGCACCCGCTCTCCGCCGCGCACGCTGATCCGTTCAACGCCCAGACTGGACAGCAGAGTTGGCCCGTACTGCCCGCCCGCCACATCCAGCGCCACGACGTCCTCGTACGTCTGCCCGCCGTACTCCAACCGGGCCGCGAGCCAGTGCCGGCCGGGCTCCGGTTCCGACGGTGGTGTCACGGTCACCTCGGCCAGCGTGAACCCGCCGGGGCCCAACGCGTACGGCAGCTCGGCGGGTTGGGCGGTCCAGCCGGGCGGGACCTCGATCCTCACGGTGCCCGACACCGGCGCGTCGGTGAGTTCCGAGCCGACCCGGACGGTCGCGGTGACGGGGCCGGACACGGTGAGCGTCCCGGGGGAGAGGTACACCGACACCGGCATGTTTCCCCGGGGCGCGGGCCCGGAGTTGTGGAGCCAGTAGCGGGTGTGGACGGGCTGCGCGGGCTCATCTGCCGCGATTCCAGGCCCGGTTGAGGTCTCGGCGTCGGAGGTCGCCAGCACCGTCGCGACCTCGAAGCCGGTCAGGTCGAGGGCGAGTCCACCGTCCCGCTCCGGCACCAACTCCTCGCCGGGCGCCTCCAGTACGTCAGTCCGCGCACCCTCGGCCCAGTCGCGCGGCCCGCGTATCCGGGCCCGCACCGGACGGCCGTTCACCTCGTGCATCCGTACGACGACACCGCGCCCCGGATCGACCGGCACCGCGCTGCCCCGGGCCAGCGGGGAACCGGCCGGCTTGAGGGCGTCGAGGACGACCTCGCCCGCGGGTTCCAGGGCGAGCAGGGCGAACTTCCTTGGCAGGGTGCCTTGTTGGGTCGAGGTCCGCAGGCGGGCCGTGAGCGGGTGGTTGAACTCATGTCCGGCCTGAGGGAGTCGGACGTCGCGCCAGTCACCCGCGCCCGCGACCACCGCGTACTCGAACTCATGCGTCCAGCGCTGGAGTTGGAACGCCGAGCCATCCGGTGCCGTGCGGCGGGGCGGGTCGACCCAGATGCCGGAGGGCCAGCCGGTGCAGGAGCGCATGAGGGACATGTAGAGGTCGCCGGAGGAGGTGACGACACAGCCGGGCGTGCCCCGGTTGAGGACGGCGAAGCTGCGGCCGTCCCACGCGTCGCCCGGCGGCAGCGCCTCGCAGCCGCCCGCCGCCGTGGCCGTGAGGACCGCGTCGTCTAGGTCGGCGATCAGCGCGTCGACCGCCTTGGCGTCGTCCTCGGGGCGGGCGCCCGCCACCACGAGCAGCGGCAGCCGTTCGAGGTCGCGCAGGTCGGCCCCGGGCACCCACTCCTCGCGCAGCCCGGCACGCGGCGCGACCCACACCACCGCCACACCCCGCTCGGACAGTTGCCGACGCACCTCGCGACCTGCGGCCGGGTCCCAGCCGAGGGCCTCGGCTACCACGGAGTTGCGCTCGGGCGCACCCACGGCGATCCGGAAGTCGGGGAGATTGGAGTCGACTTCGAGGTCGCCGTAACGCGGGCCACCGGCGATCGTCGAGGTCGCGGTGACCCCGGCACGGACCAGGGCAGCCGCGAGCGGGGTACCGAGTTCACCTGCGCCGTCCCAGTCGGCGTAGACGAGTTCGGCGACACCGATCGACCGGTGCCCGAGCAGCTGCCCCGACTCGTCCCGTACCGCGACCCGTGCGGTGGATCCCAGTCCGAACCACGTGTTCGCCGGGTTGTCGAGCGTCCACGGGAACTCCTCGCTGTCCACCTCCACGAACCCGAATCCGCGCCCGATCACCGCGTCCGCCACCTCGTGCACCGGCAGCCCGCCGGTCACGTCGGACGGCCAGCGCACCCGGATCAGCCGGTCGGCGCCGTCGTAGCCGTCGATGGTCGTGGTCAGATCGAGGCGCGGGACTCCGGCCCACAGCGTCAGCCGCTGCGTGTACCGGAACAGTCCGAGGTCGGCGGTGACGGTGACCCGTGAACCGGCGGGGGAGTGCTGGACATCGATGTCGGCGACGACGTCGCGGCTGCGTGCGGCGGTGGTCCCGGTCGGCGTGAGATGCCACGGCCCCTCACCGAAGCGCGGGTGCCGTGCGTACTCCTCCTGTACGACGAGTTCGTTGCCGATGTCACCGGCGCGCAGCAACTCCCTTCCGTCCCCGGCCAGTTCGCGCAGGCTGCTGACGCCACCGCCGCGCGCGGGGTCGACCGTCACCTCGTAGAACTCGTTGCGGATGGTGAGGCCCTCGCCGGGCGTCCACTCGGGTACCGAACCCTCGGTGAGCGGGAGGGCCTTGAGGCCCATGCCGGGTACGTCCGGTACGACGACGCGGAGTTGGTCGCCCTCGCGTACGGCGGGGAGGGGCAGGCCGTTGTCGTCCAGCGGGACGCGGCCCGGGTCGGCGACCGTCAGCACGTCCCGGCGCTCCCAGGTCGCCGCGTTGAACACCACCAAGTCGTCTGTGCCGCCTGGTAGTTGGGCGACTTTCCCGGCCAGCGCGTCTGTCGCGTCGGCGTGCACCGTCTCGGCCAGGTCGTACAGCTCGCGCCAGCCGGTCATCAGGTCGATGTACACCTGGTCCGACTCGGAGCCGGTGATGGCGTCGTGGTGGGCGCCGTAGATGAGCTGGCGCCAGGCCTTGTCCAATGCCGCGTCCGGATAGGGGTGTTGGGCGACGAGCGAGGCGAGGGTCGCCCAGGCCTCTGCGTCGGCGAGGAGGGTCTCGCCGTGGCGCTGGGCCTGCTTGGTGTCGATGTAGGAGACGTCCTTGCCGGTGTAGACCGGGTTCATGTCCCGGGTCTGCGGGGACGCCTTGCGGCCCTCCTCGTCCAACTGGGCGCGGACGGCGGCGAAGAAGTCCCGGGGGATCGCGCTGACGAAGCGCGGCGAGACGTAACGGGCGTTCCAGTCCCGGTGGATGTCCATCACCCAGCGGCACGGGGGCGCGTAGTCACCGCCGACCGGGAGGAGCACGTTGCGGGTGAGCGCGACCTTCTTCAGCCCCCGGAAGAGCTTCAGCGCCGCCGCTTCGGCCTCGGGGAGCGTGGGCGCGTTGTCGATGGCCCAGCCGGCGCCGTAGTGGTTGACCATGTAGGCCGTGAGCAGCCCGCGTCCGGAGGGGGCTATCCAGCTGAACTCGGCCGGGAACTGCATGCGTTGGGGGTCGCGCGGCTCCTCGCCGAACACGGACAGGGTCGGGCCCCACTGGTGGAACGGTCCACGCGCCCATGAGCTGGAGGTGACCCCCGCGTCCGCCATCAGTCCGGGGAACTGCGGGTCGTGCCCGAACGCGTCCAGCTGCCAGGCGGTTTCGGGGGTCGCACCCAGGATGCCACGCTGGAAGCCGTCCCCGTACAGGGCGTTGCGTACGGTCGCCTCGGCGCCGGTGAGGTTGGTGTTGGGCTCGTTGTAGGTGCCGCCCATGATCTCGACGCGGCCGGTGCGGATCAACTCCCGCAGAAACGCCCGCTCTTCGGGGAAGGCGTCCCAGTACGGCTTGAGGTAGTCGACCTCGGCCAGCACGAAGGTGTACGCGGGATCGCGGCGGGCCAGGTCGCAGTGGGCGCGGACGAGGGTCATGCCGGACTGGCCCCGGGAGTCGAAGGTGCGGGCCGGGAGACCGGTGGAGGCGGGGTCGTCGGCCACGTCCCAGGTCTCGGTGTAGGCGCCCTGGGTGTTCCACCAGACGGGGTCGTAGTGGAAGTGGCTGACCATGAACATGGTCCAGCCGGGTTCGGCGGCCGTGAACTCGGCGGTGAGCGTGGCCAGTTGGTCGCCGTCGGCCGCCGTCACCTCGATCGCGCACCGCTCGCCGGGCGCGAGGTCCGAGGTCACGGGTATCTCGACGTGCGCGGTGCCGTCCTCGCCCGCGACCGTCTCCGCGGTGCCGTGGACGCCGGGGCCCTCGACCGTGAGGCGGACCGGCCGGCCGGGGACATGGGCGAGGTCGGCGGCCACCACCTGGAGCGGATGCTCGGCGGTGCCGACGAACAGCTCGGTCGACAGGGCAGCGGTGACGCGCATGGGTCTCCTACCAGAGGCTCGGCGGAGCGCCCATCCTGACACCGCGAAGATGATTCAAACAACCATCCCCGCGTAACTTCGGTGGTTCATCCATGCAGACTCGGCCGAGGTCACGGCCGGGTCCCGGCTGGGATCACCGGCCCCGGCGGGACTTCACGGCATGCTCCCCGGCGATGTGGTCGGTGAGGGCCAGCGAGGCGCTCGCGCGCTGGTAGGAGAGCTGCGCGACGCGGACGTAGAGGCAGTCGATGAGGACCAGGACCGAGTGGCGGGCGCCGATGATGCCGGTGGGGAAACTGGTCGCGGAGGACGAGGAGATCAGCCGGATGTCGGCGGCGCGGGCGAGTGCGGAGCGCGGGTCGGAGGTGAGGGCGATGGTGGTGGCGCCGCGCTCCTTGGCGAGCTCGAAGGGCTCGATGGTCTCGCGGGTGGAACCGGAGTGGGAGATGCCGATGGCGACGTCCGCCGGGGTGAGCAGGGCGGCGGAGGTGGCGGCCGCGTGCACCTCGGTCCAGCCGCGCACCGCGCAGCCGATGCGGAACAGCCGGGTCTCGGTCTCCTGGGCGACCGCCCCGCTGCCGCCGATGCCGTAGACGTCGATGCGCCGGGCGCGGGCGGTGGCCGTGGCCGCGCGCTCCACCGCGTCGAGGTCGATCCGGTCGATCGTCTGCTGCACCGCGCGGAGGTCCGCACTGCCCACGACCTGCACGACCCGTTCGAGATCGTCGTCCGGCGAGATGTCCGGGCCGATCTCGGCCGTGCCCCAGTCGGAGACCTCGCCGCGACCGCGCTCCTGGGCCAGCTCGATCAGCAGATGCTGGTACGAGTCGAGGCCGACCGCCCGGCAGAACCGGGTCACCGTCGCCTGCGACGTGCCGGTGCGGCGGCCCAGCTCGGCGGCCGAGCAGTGGGTGACGGCGGCCGGATCCTCCAGGATCAGCTCGCCGACCTTCCTCAGTGAGCCGGCCAGTCGGGGCAGCTCGGTGCGGATGAGGGTGGTGACGTCTGTCGGGGGCATGTGCAGAAGGTATCAGCCACCCCAGAGGCCATCGATTGAATACCAGGACCGCATGTGATTTATTGATTCATTGATCTAGAAAGAACAGGTGGTTTGATCCACCGGTGGGGAGAATCGCGTGTCCGCCGAGTCCGTAAGCGCCGAGACCTTCGCGCGCGAGAGCCTGGCCGTCCTCCAGAACATCACCGAGTCCAGCCGCGACACCGTGTCCCGCGCCGCCGAACTGATCGCGGACTGCGTCCGCACGGACGGCGTCATCCAGGCCTTCGGCACCGGCCACTCCCAGGCCATGGTCCTCGAACTCGCGGGCCGCGCCGGGGGTTTGGTGCCCACCAACCGCCTGAGCATCGCCGACCTCGTCCTCTACGGCGGCGACCCGCCCAGCGTCCTCGACGACCCGCTGCTGGAGCGGCGGGCCGGGGTCGCCGAACGTCTCTACGACCTCGCGGCACCCCGACCCGAGGATCTCTTCGTCATCATCTCCAACTCCGGTGTGAACAAGGTGATCGTGGAGATGGCCCTGCGCGTGAAGGAGCGCGGCCACCGGCTTCTCGCCATCACCTCGCTCGCCCACACCCGCGCCGTCCCGGCCGGTCACCCGAGCGGCAAGAAGCTCGCCGACCTCGCCGACGTCGTCCTCGACAACGCGGCCCCGCGCGGCGACGCCCTTCTCGAACTCCCCACGGGCGGTGCCGTTTGCGCCCTGTCCACGCTCACCGGCGCGATGCTCGTCCAGCTGTCGGTCGCGGAGGCGGCGGCGCGGTTGCTCGCCTCGGGGGAGCGGCCTCCGGTGTACGTCTCGGCCAATGTGCCGGGCGGCTTCGAGGGCAATCTGGAGCTGGAGAAGCGGTACGCGGGGCGAATTCGCCGTACCGCGAGCTGACGCCTCGCGGGGACGGGGTGACGACGAGCGGCCGGGACCCCCGGAACCGGGCCGCGGCCGCTCGTCGTCACCCCGCCGATGGGCGTGTGAAGAGGTGAACGGACGTCGACGTCGGCCAGGTCAAGGGTAAATGGATTCACCGGTCAGTGCCAGAGGCGGCGAATGCATCATCCAGCCATGTGCTGGGGAACCCGGGCTATGCGGAGGGTGCGGGTGGGGCCGGAGGGTTGGTGAAGGTGTTGCCCGAGATGTCCCGACCCAGGATGACCGGGCCCTGGTAACTCCCGCCTGAAATAAGGTTGTTCACCCCGCGATCCCGCTCGCCCACGGTCCTGGCGAACTGCCACCACTCCTCCAGCGCCTGCCGGAAGTCGGCGTCCACCGTGGCCCTGACGGCCAACGCCGTGCTCAGGGCATGGGCCCGCGTGGAATCGTCCGGGGCCTGGGTGAGCGCGGTGAGCTCGGGTTCACCCGAACTCACCGCTTCGGTGTGCCGGAAGGGGCGCCGGATCAACGCGACGAGTCCTTGCCAGGCCTGCTGCCCGGCTTCTCCGCCGAGACCTCCGGCCATCGCTGCGAGGAGAGCGACCGAGATGGGATCCACGAGGCAGTGCCCCTTTCCGCGGCAGCGGGGTGTCTGTGAGGGTGCGGCGGCGGGAGAAACCTTCCGTCACCGCACCGGCCGGACTAGGTGAGGTAATTCTGGACGCTAGGGATGCAAATCGCTATCCCGAGGGTGAAGGCGGAGAGGCCGGCGAGCTTGAGGATCAGGCGGTGCCCGAAGGCCTTCGCAATCGTGGGTCTAACCATGGGCGGGTGGTTCTCCAGAGTCACTCGGTGGCGGCTGTGGCGGCTTGTGCCCCAAGTGATTTCATACAGGGGTGAGGCTGGCGAAGCAACTCTGGGTATGGCTGCATTCGCAGGGGTATTCACGGAGCCCGGGAGCTGATAGTGGGTCCTTCGCGGGGCCATGCGCCAGTCCGCTCACTCCGTCTTCGTGGAAGGCGCTTTCTGTCCAGTGGCGCTTACGGCGGCCAGGCTCTCCCGGGCCTGCGCGGCCTCGCGTGCCGCACCGATTCGGTCGGCGACCTCGATGGCGTGCGTGATGTGTGCGGCGGCCGAACTTCCTTGTCCAAGCCGGTGTTCGGCAAGTCCGAGTGAGTGGAGAGCCTGGGCCTCCTCGTGGGCGGCTCCCACGCTGCGTGCCAGTTCCAGGGCATGTTCATGACGGGCGGCGGCTTCGGTGAACCTGCCCGCGGTATGCAGCGCGGTGCCCATCGCGTGCAGGGTCTCTGAGGCGTTGCGGCGATCTCCCAGTCTCCGAAACGTATTCAGGGATTGCTGCAGGACTTCAAGCATGGCGACCAGTTCACGAGGGGAACTCATTGTATTGGCCAGATTCACCTGGGTGATAGCGCGCTCCGATGGATTTCCCGACTCCTTGAGGGTGTCGAGCGCTTCATGGAGTAATTTCCGGGCGGAATCCGTGTTCCCCATGCGGATGTGGAGATCGGATAGGTTGTTCAGTACGTGGGCGTATTCCCGCATGTCCGTTGATGTTCGGAACCCGGCGAGCGCCAGGTCGAAGTTCTCCTGAGATTCCTGAAATCTGCCCAGATATAAATAGGTGATTCCCAGGTTGTTCCGGGATCGGGAGATCTGCCAGATGTCGCCCGACGCGGTGCGCAGGCGCAGGGTGCTGAGCTGGAACTCCAGTGCCTCCGCCAGTTGCCCGGTGTTCCAGTGCAGGACGCCGAGTTGGTGGAGGGCCTCGGCGCCGGCCTCCGCGTCGTCGAGGTCGGCGGCGGCCCTGTGTGCCTGCCGGAGTGCGGTGCGGGCCTCGTCGTAGCGTCCGCAGTGGGACAGCGCGTTGCCCAGGTCGATCAACGCGTGCGCCTCCGACTGCCGTTCGCCGACGGCGTGCCAGTGCTGCACGGCGGACGCGTGCATGCTTCGAGCGTCGGCCGAATACCCTTCGTCGTCGAGGAAGGCTGCCAACGCACCGGCGAGCAGGGCCCCTTCGCGCAGTCGTCCGGTGGTCCGGCAGTGGCGCTCGGCGGTGATCAGGGCGGCCCGCTCGGCGAGCAGCCAGCGGCGGGCCGTCGGCGCGTCGTCCCAGGGCGGGAGCGGGTGCCGTGCGGGCGGAGCGGGACGGTCCGGGCGGAGGCCTCGCGGATAGATCATCCGGTCCGCCGTGTCCGATGCCTGTAGGTAGAAATCGATCACACGGCTGATCGCCTCGTCGCGTGCGGAGTCCGTTTCCCCGGACATGGCGAGGGCGCGTGAGTATTCGCCGAGAAGATCGTGGAGCGTGTAGCGCTCCGGCACAGGTTCCTGAATTAGATGGACGTCGAGCAACGACTCCAGGGCGTCCTCCGTGGTGTCGTGCGGAAGGCCGGTGAGTGCCGCCATCCCGAACGTGTCGACATCCGGGCCGAAGCGTAGTCCGAGAAATCGGAAAACTGTTTGCTCTTCGCTGGTGAGTGCCCGATACGAAATGTCGAACGCCATGCCGATCTCGCCGCGCGCACCGTCCCGGATTTCCTTGAGCCGACCCTGTCCGTGCGTGAGTCTGCGCAGCAGGTGGGCGGTCGTCCAGGACGGGCGGGACGCCAGGCGTCCCGCCGCCAACTCGATGGCCAGCGGCAGATATCCGGCAAGTCTGACGATGTCGGCCACTTCGCCGGACTGGAGGGTGCGATCCCCGCCGGCCACGCTACGGAAGAGGGTGACGGCGTCCTTCGGGGGGAGGACGTCGAGTTGGATCGACCGGATGCCGGGTAGCCCGGTCAGCCGGCGGCGGCTGGTGACGATGATCAGGGAGGGGGAGGACCCTGGAAGCAACGGCCGCAGTTGTTGGGGGCCGGCCGCGTCGTCGAGGACGACCACCGCGCGACGGTTGCTGAGCAGGCGGCGCCACAGGCTCACCAACCCGTCCGTGTCGTGCGGCAGTTCCGCGGCGGGGACACCGAAGGCCCGGATCAGGGAGGTGAGCGCGGCGTCGGCGGTGAGGGGTTCCTGCCCCGGTGAGTGGGCCTGGAGGTCGAGGTACGCGGCCCCTTCCGGGAAGAAGGGGGCGAGACGTCTGGCCGCGTGCAGGGCGATGGTCGACTTGCCGACCCCGGCCATGCCCGAGACGGTCTGCAGTGCGATGACCGTACCGGTGGTCGGCGAAGCCGTCGACAGGGGTACGGCGTTGTGCATGATCACCGCCAACTCCGCCTCTCGGCCGATCAGTTCGGCATGGCTCGGCAGGGTCTGCGGAGCGGTCGCGGCGGGTTCCGTGCGGGGCAGGAGACTGTGGACCGGTGCCCCGTTCAGGACGAGTCCGTGCAGCCGGGTGAGGGACTCGCCCGGATCGGCGCCCAGGTCCTGGAGCAGGCGCCGGCGGACGGTGTCGTAGACGCGCAGGGCGTCGGCCTGTCGGCCGCAGCCGTAGGTGGCCGTCATGAGCTGGCCCGCGAGGAGTTCGTCGGTGGGGTGTTCCTCCAGCAGGGTGGTGAGGTCCGGCACGACCTCGGCGAAGTGGCCGCTCCGCAGTTCGATGCCGATACGGAGCAGCTGGGCGGAGAACTGCCGCTCCTCAAGGACGCTCCTGATGCGCTCGGCCCACAGGCCCGGCAGGCCGGTGAGCGGCTCGCCGTGCCGGAGTTCCTCCGCGTCCAGCAGTACCCGAAGTGCCTCGCGGTCGTCGCCGCTGTCGCTCAACGCGCGGGCCCTCGCGGTCAACCGCTGGAACCGGTGGCAGTCGATCTGGTCGGGGCGCACGTCCAGGGTGTATGCGTGGGCCTGCTGGACGAGGACCTCGCCGCAGTCCAGCGCACGGAGCCGGCGGCGGATTCTCGCGATGTAGGTGTGCAGACTCGCGCGCGGCTGGGCGGGCGGGCTGTCGTCCCACAGCCGGTGGATCAGCGTGTCCAGGGAAACCGGTCGTCCGGCATCAACTCCCAAGGCGGCGACCACGAGACGCTCTTTGACCGAGCCGAGCGTGTCGACGTGATGTTCTCCGCGCAGTTCGACCGGTCCCAGTAAGCGAACCTCCAAGTCCACCGGTGCCCCCGTCCGACGGCCGACCTGTGCTCTTGAAGGGTTAAGAATCGCACGCGGTCAATAACTGTTCAAATATGAAACCTACTTCAATAGCACAATGGCTCATTCTTGACTGATTCGATCGCATCAGGAATCGCTTCGGTCTGCTGAGCGCGTCGGTTGGGTAGGAGGCGGGACGTCGGGCACCGGGGCACAGGGGGAATGCGGCGAAATGGATCAGGTGACGGCCGTGGAACTGCGAGCTGCCCTGACAATGGCCGCGTTACGGCCCGCGGCTCGGCAGACGCTCGCGGACCTCGTCCGCCCGGTGTCGTCCGGCGCGCTCGCCGACGCGGTCCGCGACTGGGCGGCGACGGGCTCCCGGGCGGGCGGCGATGACCAGGAGCTGGCCGAACTGCTCGCGCGCGAGGCGGCGAGCCGGCCGTGGCTGACGGAGGGACTGCGGCTGTGGCGCGCCGGGTTGGTCACGGTCGCCGATCCCCTCGGTGGTGCCGACGCCATGAACACCATCGGTACCTCCGCCCGCATCACCGGCCCCGTGGTCCAGGCCCGTGACATCACGGGCGGGATCCACTTCCATCCCCTACGGGATCCGACGGCCGTCTCCGCACCCGCCGTGCCACGCCAACTGCCGCCCGTGCCAAGCCATTTCATCAACCGTCACGACGAGCTGGCCACACTGGACCGGCTGACGGCGACCTCCCACGACAGCCCCGTGGTCGCCGTCATCAGCGGACCGGCTGGCATGGGGAAGACCACGCTGGCCCGCCGCTGGCTCCTCGGCAGAACCGAGTCCTACCCCGACGGCCAGCTGTACGCCGATCTGCGCGGCCACTCCGCCGACGGCCCGGCGCGGCCCGGCGAACTGCTCACGGAGTTGCTGAGATCCTTCGGCCACGAGCGCATTCCGGCAGAGCTCAACGAACAGGCGGCGCTGTGGCGTTCGGTCACCGCGAAGGCACGGATGGCACTGCTCCTCGACAACGCCCTAAGCGCGGCGCAGGTTCGCCCGCTGCTGCCGGGATCACCGTCGGCGCTGACCGCCGTGACCAGCCGAAATCGGCTGAGCGTGCTGGGCCTGGACGGCGCGGTCTTTCTGCCGCTGGACGTCCTGGGCACGACCGAGTCCGTCGAGCTGCTCACTCGGCGGGTGGGCGCGGACCGGGTGAACCGGGAGCCGGAGGCCGCGCTGGCCATGGCGGAGGCCTGCGCGGGACTGCCACTGGCCGTGTGCGTGGCCGGGGCCCGGCTCGCGGCCCGGCCGCGACAGCCCTTGGCCGCCATGGCGCGGGCGTTGAGCGGCGGTGAGGACGGCGCGCTGAACGCGCTGCGCGTCGGGGGCGAGTCCGCCGTACGCGCCGCGTTGCAGGAGTCGTATCGCCTTCTCGGACCCGAACTGGCCTCCGCGTACCGGCGGTTGAGTGTGCTTCCGGTGCCGGTGGTGACCCCGCCCCTGGCTGCGGTCGTCTGCGGGACGGCACTGGACGAAGCGGATCGGGAGCTCGACGAGCTGGCCGAGGCGAACCTTGTCGAGGACCTCGGACCCGACCCCCGGACCGGCCTCGGCCGCTACCGATTCCACGATCTGCTCCGTGCTCACGCGCGGGAACGGGCTGCCGAGGAGGAGACGGCTGAGGGCGTCGAACAGGCCGTGCGGGCGGCCGTGGACTTCCATCTGTCCGCCGCCACCGCCGCCGAGGTACTGCTGACACCCAGCCACCGGACCCTGCGTCGTGACTATGCCCGGCCCCCGGACCCGCCCCCGTTCACGGACGCCGCGGGCGCGCTGACCTGGCTCGACGCCGAACGCACCGCGCTGATGGCCGTGCTACGCGATGCGGCGCGGCGTGGCTGGAACGCGGCGGCCTGGCAACTCGCCGACGCGCTCTGGCCGTTGGTCCTTCGGTTGCGTCCCTACGACCTGTGGATCGAGGCGCACGAGATCGGCCTCGCCGCGGCCCGGCGCGACGAGGACCGGGACGGCATCAGCCGCATGCTCACCTCGGGCGGCGCCGGGCTGCGGAACGTGGGCCGGTACGAAGAGGCCGCCTCCTGGTTCCGGCAGGCACTCGACGCCGCCCACGAGGAGCTGGCCCTGCTCCGCGGACAGGGAGGGGAAGCGGACCTCACCGTCGCCCGCCGTGCCGAGGCCCAGGCACTGCACGGTCTGGGGCAGACGCATCGGCTCGCCGGCCAACTGGACGAGGCACGTGCCTACTTCGCCCGTGCACTGACCCTGCGCGAGGACATCGGATACCGGCGCGGAGCCGCCCTGACCCGGCTCGGTCTCGGGGACACCGCCCTCGCGGCGGGACGGCCCGAGGAGGCCCTGCCCCATCTCGCCCGGGCCCGCGAGGAGCTGCTCACCGAACACGATCCGCACGACGCCGCCCGGGCTCTCGCCCACCTCGGCCGTGCCCACGCCCTGCGCGACGGCACTCGGTTCGAGTATGCCGAACACCAACTTCGCACCGCGCTCGCGGAGTTCGACGAGAGCGGGTCCGTTCCCTGGCAGGCGAGAGTCCTTGAGATGCTCGGCCAGGGGGCCGAGGAACGCGGCGACACCGAGCGGGCCAGGGAATGGTACGGGCAGTCCCTGGCCCGCTACGGTCCGCTCAGCGGTCCGGACCGGGGCCGTCTCGAAGAGCGGCTGCGCAACCTGCCGTGACTCCGGGGAACCGGTCTCGCACCACACAGCCGCCGCCCACCCGGCGGACCAGCACGAGCACACAGCCCGGATAGCGCTCCAGAACCTGCCCCGCCAGCAGCCACGCGTCGACGGGCGGACGCGGCAGCGCGCAGTACAGCACATCGGCGCACTCCCGTCGGACCTCGTCCGAGCCGACGTCCAGGCAGGCGATCACCAGGTCGCTCATGCGGGTACGTCACCCAGGTGCGAGCGACGGGTGCGGTGCGTGCCCCACAGGCGCCGCGGCAGAGGCAGCGGAGGCAGCGACGGCTCGTACGCCGGCTCGCCCAGTTCGAGCAACCGGTACATCAGCCGACGGGTGTTGCGCCCGAACCGTCCCGGCTCCGAGGAGATGCGGTGCGCGATCCGCGCGTACTCGACCGCCGGGTGGGCCGCCCGGGCGTACGCCAGTTGCTCGGGCAGCGGGTGCGACGGCGACAACGCCGGGGCGATGCGGGCCAGTTCGGCACCCGGCGACGCCGGATCGACGTCCTCGGCGGGGAAGCGGGCCAGGATGATCGCCGCCTGGGTGAGAGTGGCGTAGAGCGTCACGGAGCCGTGGTCGCCGATCACCCAGTCCGCCGCGATGATCATGGAGCGCCAGTCCGCGTCGGGCGGAACCAGCGCGATCCCGCGACGGCGGGCCGCCGACAGCCAGGACCGTACCTGCCAGTCGCCGTGCCTGGACCAGACGTTGGGATGGACCAGCACCGCGATCCGGTAGTCGTCGGACGGGAGTTCGGACAGCAGCCGGGGCAGCAGCGAGTCCAGCCGGTTGAAGGAGGACTCGGCGCCCCAGGTGGACGAGACCAGCAGCAGACGCTGCCCGCCTCGCAGCCCGAGGGCCGTACGGCAACGGGTGCGCAGCGGCAGACTCGCCGTCAGCCGGTCGTACGTCGCGTCGCCGACCACCTCGGCGATGGGCAGCGCCTCGGGGCAGTGCCTGCTCAGCGTCAGCAGTTCGTCGCGGTGTGCGAGAGCCAGCGCCCTGGGCACCACCCGCCCGTTCCTGACGAGGTAGCGCCTGCCGAGCCCGCCGACGGTACGGGGTGCTCCCGGGTCCCGGTCGTCGGCGGGCCGTGACAGTTTCATGTGGCCGGCGCCGTGCGGCAGCCGGAGCAGCGGACCACGCAGTGCGTCCACGCCCTGCGACCCGGCGGCCAGCACCAGGTCGTAGCGGCGCGAGAGGGCCGTCTGCCAGGGCAGCGGACTGCCCTGCGCCCAGGGCAGGGAGCGTGCCGCACCCGCGTTGAACGCGTGCGGAGCGATGGTGAAGTCGACCTGGATCCGCAGATCCGATTCCAGCAACGGCAGCACGTCCCGCAGCCGTTGCCCGTACACCTCGGTGTGGACGACGACCAGGACCCGCTTGCAAGCCGACAGCGTCAGCCACTGCGACGCGCCGGCCGCGTTCGCGGGTTCGGCGGGTGCTGTCCCGGCACCGATGTCGCGTTCCATGATTACCCCCGTTGTCGTGTGACGAGCGTTCTGCTCGGAGGTGCCCCGACAACAGGACGGAAGGCTTGCGGCGGCCTTGCCGAAACCTTGCAGACGCGTGGGCTCAGTCCCGGCGCACCACGATCCGGTACGCGTTCGACACCCCCAGCCGGTGCGACAGCCGCTTCACCACGAACCGGTCGAGCAGCGTGCCCAGCAGCAGCGCCGGAATCCCCGCGATCAGCACCGCCGCGCGACCCGCACGGGCCAGTCCTGACGGCGGCTTCGGCAGCCACGGCAGGTTGTCGCGGGGCGCGGCCGTGTCCAGGGCCAGCCAGGTCCCGGCCAGGAGATCGACCGGGTCGTGCGGCTCCGCGTGCTGTTCGGCCACGACCGTGAAGCCCAGGTCGGTGAGTCGGCGGCGGAGGTTCTCGACCGGGATGAAGTGCAGGTGCTGCGGCTGGAGCCACGGCAGCCACCAGCGCCCGAGGAGGCGGGAGTAGCGGCTGTCGGGGTCGGGGACCTCGATCAGGAGGTGGCCGCCGGGGCGCACGGCCTGGTGTGCGGCGGCCAGTTCACGCTCGGGCTCGGTGCTGTGCTCCAGGTAGTGGAACATGCTGACGACGTCGTAGTGGCCCGAGAGACCCGGGGCCAACTCGGGGAAGCTGCCCCGGTACCCGCGCTCCACCCGCCCCGCCCGCTCGGCGAGTTCGGCGCCGTCCGTGAAGTCGAGGCCGTCGAAGGTGGTGTCGGGATACACCGTGCGCGCCGACTCGCAGAAGTGACCGTGGCCGGTGCCGACATCCAGCCAGTTCTTGGGGGTCGGTGAGTGCGGGAGGAGCGATTCCGCGCGCTGCTCGTACATCTTGGTACGAGCGGCGAACGTGTTGCCCAACTGCTTCTCGCCCAGGCCGTCGTAGAAGTCCCGGTAGTAGAACTCCAGCCCCGCCGGGCTCAGTCGGGGGTTCTGGAAGGTGTGCCGGCAGTCCTCGCAGCGGTCCAGGACGAAGGTGCCCGGCTTGTGCTGGATCAGGTCCTTCGTGCGCAGCCTGGTCTTCAGACGGGACGAGTCGCACCAGGAGCAGGTCTCGCGGCGGGGTTCGAAGAAGCGGTCCAGGCCGTCGGCCAAGTCGGCCTGGTAGGTGGGCCGCAGGGCTGCCACCTGGTCGTTCCGGCTCGGGGGCCTGGGGTCGTCCTCGTTGCTCACGGGGTCTCCTTCGGGGACGCGCCGGTGGCCAGCAGCTCCAGATGGGTCGCCGCCGCGCGGGTGCCTCCGGCCGCGCGGAACGCCGTACGGATGCGGCCGGCCGCGGCGCGGTGGTCGGGTTCGTGGAGCACGGCGTCGATCGCCGCGCCCAGCCTGGGGGCGGTGACCCGGCCGAAGCGGACGCGGATGCCCGCGCCCGCGCCGGTGACCTGCGCGGCGATCACCGGCTGGTCGTCGCGGATCGGCGCCACGACGAGGGGGACGCCGTGCCACAGCGCCTCGCACACCGTGTTGTGCCCGGCGTGGGAGACGACCGCGTCCGCCCTTTCGAGGAGCGGGAGTTGGGGGATCGAGGGGAGGACGAGGATGTCCTTGTCCTGCTCGTCCGGTGCGCCGAGCGCCTTGCCGGGGTCCGCGATCACCGCCTGTACACGGTCCGTTCGTGCCCGCAGCGCCGTCACGCACTCCGCGAGGAAACGGGCGCCCACATCGGTGTTGGCGGTGCCCAGACTGACCAGGACCAACGACCGGGCCGGATCCAGCCAGTCCCAGGGGAAGTCCGGCGCGGCCGGGCGGGGCGCGATCGACGGACCGACCCAGCGGAACTGCTCGCCCTGCCGCGCTTCGGGGCCGACGAGCTCCGGGGTGCTGAACGCGAGCACGAGCTGCGGGGAGAAACGCGGGTCGGCGGTGCCGGACGGATCGCCGATGCGGGCGCGGAGTCCGTGCAGCAACTCGTCCAGCCACAGGGCGACTTTGGGCATCCCGGCGAGGACGTCCGTGAACTCGGCGGAGGTGGTCGCCGAGGTCGCCCACGGCACGCCCAGCCGTTCCGCCACCAGGCCGCCGGCCAGGGCCTGTTGGTCGGCGACGACCGCGTCGGGCCCGAACTCCTCGACGGCCGCGGCGACTCCGGGCGCCATCTGTTCGGCGAGCGGCGCGAGAAATGCCTCCCACAGGAACTTCAGGGCCTCGGGGCCACGGATGTCGGGTGGGCGTACTCCCTCGCCCTCACCCGGTACCGGTCCGGCGCAGGGGAACACGCGCGCCGACTCGCCCGCGAGCCGCCGTACGAGATCGGGGTCGGCGCAGGCCCACGCCAACTCGTGCCCCCGTGACGCCAGTTCGGCCGCCACACCCACCGCCGGGTTGATGTGGCCGACCAACGGCGGGACGACGAACAGGAACCGGCTCACCGGGCCGCCACCTCGGCGGCCTCCGGCGAACTTGCCCGGATCAGGGAGAGGATGTGCCCGCCGACCGTGCCCGCCGCCTCGACCAGTACGGAGTGCTCGTGGCCGGGGACGACGACGGTCCGGCAGTCGGGGAGCACGGACTCCAGCCAGGGTGCGAGCAGGGCGAGGTCCGAGTCGCCGCCGTAGACGCCGAGCACCGGGCAGTACACCGCGCGGATCTGATCCTCCGTCAACACACTGCTGGCGGGGATGTCCTGGGAGAGAGAGGTCTCCCGGGCCAGACGGGCGGCGCCCCTTGCGAGGCGGGCGGTGTTGTGGCCGCGGTGCGCGCTGATCCAGGCGATCGCGTCGTCCTCGTTGTGCGCCAGCTCGTGCAGCACACGGTCCAGGATGCCGCCGAGTTTCGGTGCCCAGGCGGTGGTCGCCGGTTCCGACTCGATGAGGGAGACACTCGCGGCCCGCTCGGGGTGTCGGGCCGCGTAGCCGAACGCCACCGTCCCGCCATAGGAGTTGCCGACCAGATGGACCGGTCCTGTCACCTCCAGGCGGTCGAGCAGCGCCTCCAGGTCGTCGATGTTGTCGTCGAGCGTGTAGCCGGTGGCCGGGCGCCCGCTGCGGCCGTGGCCGCGCAGGTCGTACATGACGACGTCGACGCCGGCCAGCGCGAACGGCGGCGCGATGGTGAAGTAGTAGCTGGCCAGGCTGTCGGTGAGCAGACCGTGCACGAGCACCGCCGTGGCGGTGACCGGGCGGCCGTCGGGCGGGCTCATCCGCTGTACGTGCAACCGGAGTTGACCGGTGTCGACCATCGCCATGGCTCAGCCCGCCTCGGCTGCCTTGAGGCTCTGCACGACGTACTCCACGAGCCGGCCGACGGTGAGTTCGATGATCTCGTCGAACTCCATCCAGGCCAGGAACTCGGCGAAGTTGACCTTCGTCCCGTAGTGCTCCTGGAGCAGCCCGGCCAGCGTCACCAGGTCGATGCTCTCCAGCTCCAGGTCGCGGTTGAAGGTCGTCGTCATGGTGATCTCGACGTCGTCGACGCCGTACTCGTCCTCCAGCAGCGTGGTGAGCATGCCGGTGAGGTCGGCGAGGACCGTGTCCTCGGTGGTGGTGGTCATCGGTCGTACTCCTCTTCGTGCGCGGGTCCCGTCGTCCAGGCCACGACGTAGGTCCTGTCCGGCAGATTGGGGGGATTGCCGGCCGGCTCGTAGTGCACGGTGTAGGCGCGCTCCAGGCGCCCCGACACCAACAGCCGTGATCCGGAGACCACTTGGAAGACGGCGAAGTCGCGCGGCCGTCCCCGGAAGCCAGTGCCCTCCGCCTTCGCGACCGCCTCCTTCGCCGCCCAGAAACGGGCGAACCACAGCGCCTCGGACTCACCGGTGGCGGTCAACTGGGTGCGCAGGAGCGCCAGTTCCTCCTCACCGAGAGCGGTGGTGAGGGTGCTCGGGGGGCGTTCCACGACCTCCTCGATGTCGATCCCGGGGCCGGGACCAGGAACATGCGGCCGTACGATCGCGACCGCCGCCTCGGCGCGATGAGCGAGCGAGACGTCCAGCGGGGGCAGGGTCCTGCCGTGCAGTCCGGTGATGTACGGGCGGCCCGACTCGTCGTTGTGGACCCGGATCTCCGCCGGAAAGACCGGCCCCTCGCCATGACCCCACAGCCACTGCCGTACCGCGTCCTTCACCGCGATCCGGCCCAACAGCCACTGCCGGCGCCCGCGCGGCGGATGCTCGGCGTACTGCGAACGCTCCACGCTGCTCAGGGAGTTGCGCATGATCAGATCGCGCGAGGCGAGGTCGGGCCAGCGCTCGTTGAGCAGGGTCCGGCCGCCCGGGCGGGCCTCGGAGAGCGTGTTGCGTTCCGGGAAGCGCTCGACCGGCTTGGTCTGCGGGTCGTTGTCGAACCGCCGGTCCTGCCAGCCGGTGAGGTCCGCCCACACCTCGCCGTCCACGGTGAGTTGTACGTCGGCTTCGAGCGCGGTGTCGGTCAGCGAGGTGATCCGCACCAGGCACTCCACCTCCGTGCCGGGGCGCGGATGGGGGCCGTAGAAACGCATCTCGCGCATGCCGACCGGGAAGACGACGGTCCGTTCGGTGCGGGTCGCCATGATCCAGTAGCCGAGGATCTGGCCGACGTTGTCGAGCAGGGCGCCGGGAGCCGGGGGTGTGGTGATCACGCCGCGTACGTGGCGGTCGCCGATCGCGGTGAGTTCGGTGACGCCCTGGAACGCCGGGCCGTGGAACATCCAGCGCTCGTCGTAGAGATGGGCCGCCGTGTGGTCGGGGGCGCGTTCGGTGGCCGTATCCGGGCGAGGGTGCGGTGGGGGCGATACGGCGTGGGCGGGGGCCAGTTCGACCACACCGCGGGCGTGCGGGCCGAAGGAGACGGCGAGTCGGTCGGGGGTGTCCGCCACCACCCGCACCGGTACGTCGACCGACGGTGTCGCCGTCAGCCATCGGTCGAACCTGGCGTCGTGCACGGTGACCGCGCGCATGCCCGGCGCGGTGCGTTCCGCCGCCTCGATGAGGTGCTGGACGATCGTGGTCGCGGGGACCACCGGCCAACGGTCCGCCACGTCCGGCCAGTTGGGGCGCTGCGGGAAGAAGCAGTGGTCCATGAGGTAGGGCATGGACTCGGGGGAGACGTGGACCGTGGTCTGCCATTCCCTTGGGGGAGCGGGGAGTTGGGGCGGTGGGACGGGTGCGGGCACCCGGGGTGCGGGCACGTGTGCGGGTGCGGTCGGTGCGGTACGACGGCTGCCAGCGCTGATGAGTTGGGCGGCCGTGTCCGCGGTGTCGCGCATGAGGGCGTGCAGTTCGGCGGCGGCCGGGAAACGGTCGGTGAGGGCGTCCAGGGGTGAAAGGGCGGCGAGGGCCGGGGTGTTGGCGGTGGCCGGTGTGCGTAGTTCCGCCCGCAGCTTCACCAAGGTCGGGGCGTCGAGGGAGACGAGTGCGCCGCCCATGTCCAGCCGTACCGGGGGCCGTTCCCGTCGTGCAGCCGGTTCCTGCGGGGCCAGTGTCGTCGGGTCGACCGTTCCGCCCGCTGCCCACAACGCCGTGGCCACGCGGCGGAGTTGGGCCAGCCCGGAGCGGTGGGGCGAGTTGGCGGCGACGACCAGGTGGTCGCGCCCGCTGAGTGTGGCGTCGATGAGGGAGCCGAGTTGGCCGGTGCCGACCTGGACGAAGGCGTGGTGGCCGGCGGTGTACATGGCCTCGACGAGCTGGCGGAAGCGGACGGGTTCCAGGAGGTGGCGGATGAAGAGTTCGCGTACCGCCTTCTCGTCCGTGGGGTACGGCGAGGCGGTGGTCCCGGACCAGAGGGGGACCGTCGGCGGGTGGAGGCGGAAGCGGTTCGTGGCTTCTTCGATCGGGGCGAGGTAGGGCTTCAACATCGGTGTGTGGAAGCCGGACTGGAACGGGAGGACCTGGCTCAGGACACCCTGCGCGCGGAAGGACCGCACGAACTCGTCCACGGCCTTGTCCGGACCGCACACCATCGACTGACCCGGCGCGTTGTCGTGCGAGAGCACGATTCCCGCGTCCGGCCAGTCGGCGGCGAGCGCCGAGAGCACGCGCTCGGCCGGGGCTCCGATCGCCCCGAAGGCGAGGCCGGGGACCGTCACCGAGTCGGGGTCGAACGCCTCCATGAAGTCGCTGACCTCGTCCGGCGAGTACACCCCGGCGGCCGTCATCGCGGTCCACTCGCCGACACTGTGCCCGGCGACCGCGTCCGGGACGACACCCATCTTCCGCAACGCGGCGTCCAACAGTCGCCCGATACCGACGACATCGAAGCCGTGGCGGCCAACATCCCCTACTTGTGCGGGTGTTGCGGACCGGCTCTCACGGAGACCGAAGTGCGCGGCGACGTCTTCGACCCGGGGCGCGAAGTCGCCCTCCAGGCCCGGGAAGACGAACGCCAGCTTTCCCGCGCCGGGTCCGATGAGCGGGCTCGGCGTGAACCACACATCGCTACGACCCTGCCAGGCCCGTCCCTTGGCGACCGCCCGGCGGGCGAGCGCGAGGCGCTTGGCGTCCGGGGCGACGATGCCGAGCCGCGAACGACCAAAGCTGGAAGGGGAGTTGTGTGCGGCCAGTAGAGCGGAGTCGTCCGCCTCCAGCAGTGCGGCGAGAGCCTCGGGGCTGTCGGCGGCGAGCATCAACACGCGTTCCGGTTCGGCCACGGAGGCTGTGCGAGCGGGGGTGTTGGCGCGTTCCGGTTCGTCGATGACCGTCGCCGCCGAACGTGATGCGCGCGCCCCCGGCGCCTCCTCCAGCACCACATGCGCGTTGATGCCGCCGAACCCGAACGCGTTGACCGCCGCTCGCCGCACCGGCTGTTCGGGAGTCGTCTCCCAGGGTGCCGCCTTCTCCAGCGGACGGAACCGCGTCGCCGCGAGCGCGGGGTGCGGGTCGTCGCAGTGCAGGGTCGGCAGGAGCATGCCGTGGTGGACGGCGAGGGCGGCCTTGACCAGGCCGGCGACCCCGGCGGCCGGCATCGTGTGGCCGATCATCGACTTCACCGAGCCGATGACCGCACGGCCCTGGGAGGTGCCCGTGTCCCCGAACACCTCGGCCAGCGTGGTGAGTTCGGCCGTGTCACCGGCGGGTGTCGCCGTGCCGTGCGCCTCCAGCAGGCCGATGGAGGCGGGCAGCGCGGGGTCCAGTCCCGCCGCCCGCCAGGCCTGGCGTACGGCGTGGGTCTGGCCGGTCGAGTCCGGGTTGACGAGACTCGCGGCGCGGCCGTCGCTGGAGACGCCGGTGCCGCGGATGACGGCGTAGATCCGGTCGCCGTCGCGTTCGGCGTCGGCGAGGCGCTTGAGGACGACGACTCCCGTGCCCTCGCCGATCAGGATGCCGTCGGCGTCGCGGTGGAAGGGGCGGATGCGCTGGCTCGGGGAAAGTGCGCGCAGTTGGGAGAACACGCTCCACAGCGTGATGTCGTGGCAGTGGTGGACGCCCCCGGCGAGCATCAAGTCGCAGCGCCCGGAGGCGAGTTCGGTCACCGCCTGGTCCACGGCGATCAGCGAGGAGGCGCAGGCCGCGTCCACGGTGTATGCCGGGCCGCGCAGGTCGAGGCGGTTGGCGACGCGGGACGCCGCGAGGTTCGGGACCAGGCCGATGACCGACTCGGGACTGTCGGGGCCGAGCCGTTCGGTGAACGCGCTGCGGATGCGGTCGAGTTGGCCGGGGTCCAGGTCGGGCAGCAACTCGCCCAGGGTGCGGACGAGTTGGCCCGCCGTACGGACCCGCTGGTCGAGGCGGACCAGACCCGGGGTGAGATAGCCGCCCCGGCCGAGGACGACACCGACGCGCCGCCGGTCGGGCAGACGGGACTCGCCGCCCGCGTCGGCGAGGGCGGCGGCGGCCACGTGCAGGGCGATGAGCTGGTCGGGTTCGGTGCCGGGCACCGAGTTCGGCATGATGCCGAACCGGGTGACCTCGACCTCGGCCAACTCGTCCACGAAACCACCGCGTCGGCAGTACACCTGGTCGGCCACGGCCGGACCGCTCGCGGAGTCCGGCCGGTAGTAGTCCGCGTCCCAACGCCCCTCCGGCACCTCGCTGATGGCATCCGTGCCGCTCAGCAGGTTCCGCCAGTACGCGTCGAGGCCGGCGGCGCCGGGGAGCAGCACCGACATGCCCACGATGGCGACCGGCACTTGACGGTCCGTCACGGCTACCAGCCCGAAGCGGTGTAGACGACGGCCCCTGCTGACTCGTCGCCCCAGGCGAGTTCGCGCAGCAGGGCCGCGGTGCCCTCCTCGGGGTCGATCAGCGAGATGCCGCGCCGGGCGTACTCACGCCCCAACTCCGGAGTGACCATGCCGTGATGGCCACCGGTGGGCGCCCACGGACCCCAGTGCACGGTGAGCGCACGGTGCCCGGTCCGGGCGGCCCAGGCGGTGCCGAGGCTCTGCAGGGCGTCGTTGGCGGCGGCGTAGTCGACCTGGCCCCGGTTGCCGAGGACGGCCGAGATGGAGCCGAACAGCACAGCGAAAGAAGGGCCGTTGGGCAGTTCCTCAAGGGCTGACAGCAACGTCTCGGCGCCGTGCGTCTTCGTGCCGTAGACCCGCTGGAAGGACTCGGTGGTCTTCTCGGCGATCAGCCGGTCCTCGATGACGCCGGCCGCGTAGACGACACCGTCGAGGCGGCCGTGTTCGGCGTGGATCTCCTTGACCGCCTGGAGCGCGGCGTCCGGTTCGCGGAAGTCGACGGAGTGGTAGCGGGCCTGGCTGCCGAGGGCGGTCAGCTCGTCCAGGGTCGCGGTGATCTCCCGCTGGGCGAGCAGGAGTTCGGCGGTGCGGTTGATCTCGGCTGGGGTGAGTCCACGGCCCTTCGCGGCGAGCGCCGCGCGCAGTTCGGCCGGGGTGCGTGCGCCCGCGGTCGCCGGGTCCTCGGGGCCTGCCGGTGCGGCCGTCCGGCCGAGGAGTTCGATACGGCACCGGGAGGCGGCGGCGAGCGCGACGGCGAACTTCGCGGTGATGCCCCGCGCGCCGCCCACCAGCAGCACCACCGAGTCGCGGTCGAGCCCGATCGCGGAGGCTTCGGCGACTCCGTCACCGGCCGGTCCGGCACCGTTGGTCGCGAGCGCGCCGAGCGGTGTCTCGGTCAGCTCAAGTCCGTGGCGTCCGGCCGTGGTTCGCAGTACGACGGGCTCGGTGCCGGGCGCCAGCAGTTCGGCGATCAGCGCGTCGGCGACGGCGGCCGGTGCGGTGTCCGCCAGCTCGACGACCCGGGCGGTGGTGTCCGGGTACTCGCGGGCCACCGTACGGAACAGTCCGTGCAGGCCCGCCGATCCGCCGTCCGTGCCCTGTATCGCGAGGAGTTGGCGCGGGTTGCGCCGCAGGGCGGCCTGGAACACGGGGAAGGCCTCGGGCAGCACCGGGGCCGACGCCGTGAGGGGTGCGAGGTACAGGACGGTGTCCACCCGGCCGTCCGCGTCGGTGAGTTGGTGCTCGGGGGCGACGGTCACCGTGTCGGCGCCGTAGGAGGAGAGGCGCGCTGCGACCGTCTCCGTGGCGTCACCGTCGCCGTAGAGGACGAAGCGTCGGCCGCTCAGCGCGGATGCCGGGTCCGTCGGGTTGTCGCCGTCCTGGTGCGACAGCAGCACCGGGCGCAGTTGGAGCCGTTTGGGTGCGGTGCCGGTGACCTCGTCCTGCGGGGCGCTGACACTCGGGGGCGCTTCGTCCGCTGCTGCGGGCTCCGTCAGTCGTGCCGACAGCCAGCTCGTGACGGAGGCCGCCGTGCGGGCCTTCGCCAGGTCCTCCAACTCGGCGTCGTCGAGCGTGGCGACGTCCATCCCGCCGCCGATGCCGAGGCGTTGGGCCAGTTCGCCGGCGATCTCGGCGCGCTTGATGGAGTCGATGCTGAGGTCCGCCTCCAGATCGAGGTCGGGCTCGATCATGTCGACGGGATAGCCGGTGCGTTCGCTGATGATCTCCAGGACGACCCGGAGTACGTCGGCTTCGGTGACGGCTTCGGGGGCGGGGGCCAACTCCGGCTGGGCAACGGGTTGTTGGGCGGCCGGTGTCTCTACAGCAGCCGGCAGGGCGGGTGTCTGCGGAAGCGCCCCGATGGCCGCAGGTGCCGGTGCCGGAACCCACGTTCCCTGCGGCACCGCCCCCTGCACCGCGCCGAAGTACGTCATCAGCACATCCCGTTGCGCGGCCACCATCTCCCGGCTGGTGCGCAGGAATTCGGAGATGAGCGCGTCCCTGTTCGCCTCGACGGGGACACCGTCCTGAGGGTTCGTCGTCACAGTCGTCTCCACAACGCGTCGGGCCGGTGCGAGGGCACCGGGCAGGAGTGCTCCGGCGGCGGTACGGACGAGCTGTCCGTCGACCGTCCAGCCGGGTCGCGAGGGCACGGGGGTCCGGGCCGCGTCGACGGCGTCGCGCCCGTTGAAGAGCCATCCGGTACGCACCGGCAGCCCTGCGACGGCCAGTTGGGCCAGCGCGTCGAGCCAGCCGCGCAGCCCGCTGTCCTGCCGGGGCTCGCACGCGACCGTGCGGTGCGGGCGGTCGCCGAGGATCTGTTCGACCAGCCGGGTCAGCACGGAACCGGGACCGGCCTCGACGAAGATCCGCGCTCCCGCCTCGTACATCGCCTCGATCTCCGCGACGAAGGCGACCGGGGAGCCTATCTGCGCGGCGAGTTCGGCCCGGACCGCGTCGGCGCCCTCGCCGTACGGGGCGGCCGTGCGGTTGGACCAGACGGGGAACTCGGGTGTGAGCACCGGCCGTTCGGCGAGGGACTCCGCGAAGCGTTCGCCCGCCCCAGCCACCAGCGGGCTGTGGAAGGCGCAGGCCACGGGAATGCGCTTGGCGCCGAGACCGGCGTCGCGCAGGAGCCGTACGGCTGTGGCGACTGCCTCCGTCGGACCCGAAATCACCGTCTGGCGGGGCGAGTTGTGGTTGGCGATGACGACGGAGTCCGGTGCGTTCGCTGCCTTCAAGGCCTGTTCGACGTCCTCGGCACCGGCCGCGACCGCGGCCATGGTTCCCGGGTCGTCCGAACCGGTGGCTTCGAGGATCGCCGCCGCACGCTCGGCGCTCAGCTCCAGCAGTGCCTCCGGCGTGATCGCGCCCGCCGCGCACAGGGCGACCAGCTCGCCGTAACTGTGCCCGGCGGCCATGTCGGGCCGTACGCCCGCCTCGGTGAGCAGGGCGTGGGCGGCCAACCCGGCGATGCCCAGGGCGGGTTGTGCGACCCGGGTGTCGGTGAGACCGGCCTGCTGGCGGTCGCGGGCGGTGTCGTCGAAGGCGGTGGGCGGGTAGAGCGCGTCGGCGTGGTCGCGGCCGAGGTGCAGGTAGTGCTGCAACTCGGGGAACGCGATGAACACGTCGGCGAGCATGCCGGGACGCTGACTGCCTTGACCGGGGAAGAGGAACGCGACTTCGCCGGAGTCCGCGCTCGCGTCGGCCAGGTGGATTCCGGCGACCGGATCATGTTCACCCGCCAACGCCCGCCGCAGTTGCCCGGCCAGCCCCTCCACATCCCGCGCCACGACCGCCACCTGCACCGGCTCATGCCGGGCATCCGCGCGGCGCGACGCGCTCAGCGCGAGGTCGCGCAGCTTCCAGGAACCCGTCTCCGCAAGTTTCAGGATCTCCTCGACGCCCCGCCGCGCCGCCGCCCGGTCCGCACCCCGGAACGTGAACAGCTCCGCGGGCCACGCGTCCAGACCCTGCGCGGGCGGAACCGCTTCGCCGTACGCCCCGATCACCGCGTGGAAGTTGGTGCCGCCGAAGCCGAACGCGCTGAGGCCCGCGACGCGTTCCTCGGCCGGTGCCGCCCATGGCCGGGGCCGGGCGTGGAAGACGAACGGGCTGCTGTCCTGCTGCCAGGCCGAGTTGGGCCGCTTCATGTGCAGGGTGGGTGGCTTGACGCCGGTGTAGAGGGACAGCACGGTCTTGATGAGACCGGCGAGTCCCGCGGCGCACTTCGTGTGCCCGATCTGGGACTTGACCGAGCCGAGCGCACAACTGCCCGTCTCCGCACCGGACTCGGTGAACACCTGGCTGAGGATGGAGAGTTCGGTGCGGTCGCCGACGACCGTTCCGGTGCCGTGCGCCTCCACCAGGCCGACCTCGGCGGGGGAGACGCCCGCGTTGCGGTACGCCCGTTCCAGCGCGGCCCGTTGGCCCTCGGGGCGGGGTGCCGTCAGACCCAGGGAGCGGCCGTCGCTGGAACTCCCGACTCCCTTGATCACGCCGTAGATCCGGTCGCCGTCCCGCTCCGCGTCCGCGAGCCGCTTGAGGACCACGCACGCGACGCCCTCGCCGAGCGCGATGCCGTCCGCCGAGCTGTCGAAGGCGCGGGAGCGGCCGGTGGGGGAGAGGGCGTGCACGGAGGAGAAGAGGACGTAGTCGTTGATGCCGTTGTGGAGGTCGGCGCCCCCGCACAGCACGACATCGCTGGTGCCGCCCACGAGTTCCTTGCAGGCGACGTCGACGGCGGCCAGCGAGGACGCGCAGGCCGCGTCGACCGTGAAGTTGGCGCCGCCGAGGTCGAGGCGGTTGGCGATGCGGCCGGAGATGACGTTGGAGAGCATGCCGGGGAAGGAGTCCTCGGTGAGTGTGGGGAGTTGCTCCTCGATGCCCTGCGGGATCCTGCCGTAGTAGGAGGGGAGTACGGCGCGCAGCGTGGTCGCGTTGGACAGGTCGCTGCCCGCCTCCGCGCCGAACACCACGGACGTGCGTGCCCGGTCGAACTCCCGCCCCCGGTCGCCGTATCCGGCGTCCTCCAGCGAACGCCGGGCCGCTTCGAGGGCCAGCAGCTGGACCGGTTCGATGCTGCCGAGGGAGGCCGGCGGGATGCCGTAGCGCAGCGGGTCGAAGGGGATGCGCGGCAGGAAGCCGCCCCACTTCGACGGGGTGGCGCCGTCCTTGTCCGCTGAGTAGTGGACGGCGGGGTCCCAGCGGTCCTGCGGGACCTCGTCGACGGAGTCGCGTCCGCCGAGGATGTTCGCCCAGAACGTGGGGAGGTCGGGGGCCTGCGGGAACATGCACGCCATGCCGATGACAGCGATGTCCAGGGGGGCCGGTGCCTCCGGCTCGGCGGTCTCCTCGACTCCCAGGCGGGCGCGGGTGGTTCGCGCGCCCTCGGCCAGGAAGTCGGCGGCCTCCTCCGTCACCGAGCGGTGCAGGGCGTCGATCGTGGTGGTCGCCGAGCGCAGCACGGCGACCTCGCCGGCCATGAACATCCCCTCGGCGAGCTGGCGTTCTTCGTCCACGGAGGTCAGCGCACCGGTCGCGTCCCGCTCCACGCCCTTGCTGGCGATGCGGAGCCGGCCGACGTTGAGCCGTTCCAACTTCTCCCAGATCTGCCGGTCCGGGACGCCCTGCTCTCGCAACTGGGCTTCGAAGACCAGGTAGTTGTCGCTGAACGGGCTCGGCACACAGCGGGTGGCGTGACCCGGCGCGGTCTCCAGCAACGCGGTCCGCGTGGCACGGACCACCTGCTCCTGGAACAGGGGTTGGACCGCTCCACGCGTCACCGCCTCCTTCGTGAACAGGTAGGCGGTGCCCATCAGTACGCCGACGGCCGCACCCTGTGCGGTGAGTGGTGCGGCGAGGGCGGCCACCATCGCCGCCGAGCGCTCGTCGTGGACGCCGCCCGCGAAGAACACCTCGATGTGTTCCGCCGTGCCCGCTGCAGCGGTCTCCAAGAAGTCGTCCAGGACCGCGAGTTGGGCCTCCCACAGGGGGAAGCTGCCGCGCGGTCCGACGTGGCCACCGCACTCGGAGCCCTCGAACACGAACTTGCGGACACCGGCGTCCAGGAACTGGCGGAGCAGTCCCGGCGAGGGCACATGGAGGAAGGTGGAGATCCTGGACCGTTCCAACGCCTCGGCCTGCGAGGGGCGTCCGCCCGCGATGATCGCGTGGGTCGGCCTCAACTCCCGTACCGCTTCGAGCTGGGCGTTGCGCATCTCCTCGGGTGCGAAGCCGAGCACCCCGACACCCCAGGGGCGGTCGCCCACGGCGGCGCGGGTCTCGGCCAGCACCGCCCGCGACTGCTCGCCGCTCGACAACGCCAGCGCGACGAACGGCAGGGCACCGCCCTCGGCGACGGCCGCGGCGAACTCCGCCTGGTCGCTGACACGGGTCATCGGGCCCTGGGCGATGGGGAGTTGGGTGCCGAGCGTCCGGCTCATGGGGGAGCCTGCGCGCAGTGCGTCGGCCGGGCGCTCGTCCCGTACCGACTCCCTTATGGCGGCGGTCAGTTCGCGTACCGTGCGACCCGTGTCGCCCCAGCGTTCCGCGAAGCGCGCGGCGAGGAAACCGTCCTGGCCGACCGGCAGCAACTGGGTGCGGGGATCGCGGGCGCCGAGCAGCTCGGACACCCGGTCGGCGGGTACCTGCGGGGCGTCAGGACCACGCCGTAGGAGCACGCGGTGACCGGCCACCAGTGTGGTCTCGGAGCCGTCCATCGAGCGCAGGGCCGCGGCGGCGGCCTCCGGCAGGACCGACTCGGCGAGCAGGGCCAGTTGGCTGTCGAGGACGACCCCGGCCGCGCCACCGGCCACGGCCGCGGCGGCCGTACGGGGGCCGATGCCGCCGCAGGCCCAGACCGGGACGTCCACACCGGGCTCGGCGAGCAGCCGCTGGAGGAGGACGAAGGTGCTCAACTCGCCCACCCGGCCGCCGCTTTCGGCGCCCCGCGCGATCAGTCCGTGGGCGCCGGCGCGGACCGCCGCGAGTGCCTGGTCCGGGTCGGTGACCTCGACCAGCACCCGGTGCTCCGCCGCGACCTCGCCCACCTGCCAGGCGGCGTCCGCGCTGAGGACCACGGTGTGCGGGGTCGCGCCGCCGCCCGTCGTGAGGTCACCGGGGCCGATCCGGCAGTGCGGCCCGATCCGTACCCCGAAAGGGCCGGGTGACCAGCGCCGGATGCGGGCCAGGGCCTCTCTGGATCTTCGGTCGCCCATTCCCAGGTCGAGTACCCCCAGCCCGCCGGCACGGCTGACGGCCGCCGCGAGTCGGGCATCCGGTTCATGGAACGGAGTGATTCCAATGATCATTTCTGCGGCGCGCGCGACAGGCGTCATGATTCTCCGAATAAACGGTGAAACTGCACGGTGGGGGGTTTCGGCAGGGGACGCCGAATGTAATCGCAGAGGCGCAAGAGGGCTGATGGAAAGCTAGCCCCCCGGTTACTCGTCGGTCAACAACGCCATGGCAAGCAACTGGTCGAGGGCAGTGATCCAGCCAGCCGGAAAGGGGTCCCCAAACGACCGAAAACCCTGCCAATTTCCTTCAGAGGGCACACCACTCGGACCGCAGTGGCGCAAGCGGTCCAAAAGCCCCTGATATTCATCCGAGGCTCACAGTCCCGAAACACTACTGACGGCTGGACGGAATTATGTAAACGTTGGGTGTCGCTGCCTCCTCGCATAAGCCGCGCTAGGTTGGCACCCATGAGCACACCGCGGGACCTGATGATCGTGGCCATGGATGTCGCACCCGACCGCCCCGTCGAGACGGGTGATCTTTCGCTCGCGCTCGCCGGAGCGGAGGTGGTCGACCTCCTCGCCGCCGGAGCCGTCGTGCTGGACGGCGACCTGATTGTGCCGAACCCCCAAGTTCCCTTGGAAGACGGCCTGTTGGACCAGGCGGCGACCGCGCTCGTGCGGGAGACGCCGTACGAGTCGGTCGAGGACTGGCTGTGGCGGCGCGGGCGGCGCCTGTCCTCCGCCTATCTCGCCGCGCTGGAGGCGGAGGGACTGGTCGCCCGGCAGCGCGGGCGCTGGATCCCGGTCCGCACCGGCCGGACGGCCCTGGTCGACTCCCCGGCCCGCAGCCGCGCGGCGGACCGCTGGGCCCAGGGCGAACCCGTCCTCGCCCAGCTCGCCGCGGCCGCCGGGATCCGCGAGGTGTCCGACGAGGACTCCGCCAAGGTCACCGACGAGTCGCTGGACACGGTGATCGCCGTGGTCCACGACGCGGTGACGGAGCTGGAGGCCGTACGGCAGCGGAAGAGTGTCGAGGACGCGGCCTACGACAACGTGTGGCGCGGGATGTGACGGCGACTTTCCGGCTTCGAGGTGCCGCAACTGGCTGTGAGGCAGAGCCAGTTGAGTGTCCTGAGTCTCAGGTGACGCCACGTCAGTAATGGTGGCACAAGCCCGGCGCCGAGCCTAGAGCGAGGAACGGCGCACGCTACCCGCGTTCACCGGGACGAAGCCGCGCCCGACAGGATCGTCACGGGTGCGAAGCCGCGTCCACCGGGATCGTCACCGGTACGAAGCCGTCCCCAGCGGGATCGTCACCGTGAAGACCGTCGCGCCGGGCTCGGACGTCAGCTCCACGGTGCCGCCGTGCGCCTTCGCCAGTGACCGGGCCACCGCGAGGCCCAGCCCGCTGCCGCCCCGGTCCCGGGTGCGGGCCTTGTCGACCCGGTAGAAGCGGTCGAAGACCCGGGCCCGGTCGTCCTCCGGGATGCCGGGACCCGCGTCGGCGATCCGTACGGATGCCGTGCCGGCGGCGACCGACAGCGACACCGACACCCGCGTCCCGGCCGGGGTGTGCACGGCCGCGTTGGCCAGCAGGTTGTCCAGCACCTGCCGGATACGGACCGGGTCGACGCGCAGCCGGACCGGGGACTCGGGCACCGACACCGTCAGCGGATGGTCCCGGTGTCCGGCGCGGAAGGCATCCGCCGCCTGCCCCACCAGGTCCACCAGATCCGCGTCCTCCGGCCGTAGCGGAGTCTCCACGTCCGCCGCGTCCAGGCGGGCCAGCAGGAGGAGGTCGTCGAGGAGGACGCCCATGCGGGCGGCCTCGGCGCGCAGCCGGGCCAGGTGCTTGTCGCGCTCCTCGGGGACGTTCGCGGCGGCGTACTGGAACAGGTCCGCGTAGCCGCGCACCGACATCAGCGGGGTCCGCAGCTCGTGCGAGGCGTCCGCGACGAACCGGCGCAGCCGCTGCTCCGCCTCCGCGCGCACCGCGAGGGAGTCGTCGATGTGCTCCAGCATCGTGTTGAACGCGGTGCGCAGCTCCTCCACCTCGGGCCCGCCGTCGCCCCGCTCGGCGCGCAGCGGCAGCCGGGCCGCCGACTCGGTGAGGTCGTGCGAGGCGATCCCGTGGGCCGTGGTCGCCATGTCGCTGAGGGGGCGCAGCCCGCGCCGCAGCAGGTTCCGCCCTATGGCCATCAGCACCAGCAGCGCCAGCGCGAACGCCACCACCTGGACCGTGACGAGCTGCCGTACCGTGCTCTGCACGTCCGCCAGCGGGGCCGCGCTCACCAGGACCACTCCGGGTTCGACCTCGCAGGCGCGCAGCCGGTAGGTGCCCTCGCCGTCGATCGTCACCGTGCGGGAGATTTCCGTGGTGGAGTGCGCCATGGTCTTGGCGAGGGCGGTGAGCGCGCTGGTGTCGTCCGGTACGTCGGAGGGCTCGCGCAGTTTCGGGGTCGTGCCCTTGACGTCGTAGACCGCCGTGTACCAGCCGTAGTACGGCTTGCGCTCGACGATGCCGTGGACTTGGGCGTCCTTGGACTGGACGACCTGGACGAGCTTCATCTGGTCGCTGACCTGGCGTTCGAGGTAGTCCCGCATGTACATCGTCAGGGCCGTGCCGACGACCGCGAACACGATCAGGGACAGCACGCCCACGCCCAGGGCGAGGCGGGTGCCCAGGCGAACCCGGCGCCAGTTGTGGCGCAGTCGTCGGATCATTCGGCGGCCTGCCGGATCACATAGCCGAAGCCGCGCACGGTGTGGATCAGTGGATCGTGCCCCTCGTCCAGCTTGCGGCGCAGGCGGCTGACCACCAGCTCCACCACATTGGAGCGGCCGCCGAAGCCGTACTCCCACACGTGGTCGAGGATCTGCGCCTTGGTGAGCACGGTCGGCGACTTGCGCATGAGGTAGCGCAGCACCTCGTACTCGGTCGGGGTGAGCGTGAGGAGGTGGTCGCCGCGGCGCACCTCGCGCGTATCCTCGTCCATCGTGAGGTCCGCGACCTGGAGGACCGACCGCTGGAACCCGGGCCCGGCGCTGCGCCGCAGCACGGTCCGCAGCCGGGCCATCAGCTCCTCCACCGCGAACGGCTTGACCAGGTAGTCGTCACCGCCCCGCGTCAGCCCCGCGACCCGGTCGGCCACCGCGTCGCGCGCCGTGAGGAACACCACGGGCACCATCGTCCCGGAGTGCCGCAGCCGGTCCAGCACACCGAAACCGTCCAGGCCGGGCAGCATCAGGTCGAGCACCACGATGTCCGGCTTGAACTCGGCGGCCACGGTCAGCGCCTCCTCACCGGAGTACGCGCACGCGGCCTCCCAGCCCTCGTACCGGGCGACCGTCGCGACAAGATCGGCGATCGGCGGGTCGTCGTCCACGACGAGGAGTCGTACTTTTTCCACCTGCTCATAGTGCTTCACGCACCGGTGGACGCCAGACCCGCGGCACCGCCACACGCACATCGATAGGCACTTGAAAGTTGTCCGACAGGAAAAAGACAGCTCCCCGAGGTCAAGCTCGTCTCCCAGGACCCGATCAAGGAGCTGCCGTCCGTGACGACCGTCCAATCACCCCCTGCGCCCCCCACGGCGATACGCCCCAGGGTGGTGGCCCGCACGGGCCTGTACGCCGTGCTGGCCGCGAACGTCGCCGTGGTGACCGTCTTCTTCGCCCAAGCAGGATTCGCCTCCAACGCGCTCATCGTCATCGGCCGCCTCCTCGGCCTCTACGGCGCCCTCGTCATGGCCTTCCAACTGCTGCTGGTGGCCCGCCTGCCCTGGCTCGACCGCCGGATCGGCATGGACCGGCTCACCAACTGGCACCGCTGGACCGGCTTCGCGCTGCTCTGGACGCTGCTCGGGCACCTCGTGTTCATCGCCTTCGGCTACGCGCAGGGCACCGACACCGGCCCGGTCGGCGAGGTCGTCGACCTGGCCGAGACCACCGAGGGCATCCTGCGCGCGCTCGTCGCCTTCGCCCTGATCCTCGTCATCGGCGCGACCTCCGCCCGCTACGCGCGACGCCGACTCGCCTACGAGACCTGGCACTTCATCCACCTCTACACCTACGTCGCGGTGGTCCTCGCCTTCACCCACCAGGTCGCGGTCGGTACGACGTTCACCGCGTCGTCCGCCGCCACGACGTACTGGTACGCGGTGTGGGGCGTCGCGCTCGGCTCGGTCGCCCTGGGCCGCGTGATCCTCCCCCTGTGGCGCAACCTCCGCCACCAACTCCGGGTCGAGGCGGTCGTCCCCGAGTCCGACAACGTCGTCTCGATCTACATCACCGGCCGCGACCTCCACCAACTCCCGGCCCAGGCGGGCCAGTTCTTCCTCTGGCGCTTCCTGACGAAGGACCGCTGGTGGCAGGCCAACCCCTTCTCCCTCTCGGCCGCCCCCGACGGCACCCGCCTCCGCCTCACCGCCAAGACCGCGGGCGACGGCACGGCCGCCCTGCGCCACCTGAAGGTCGGCACCCGCGTCTTCGCCGAGGGCCCCTACGGCGCCTTCACCACCCTGCACCGCACGAAGCCGGAGTCCCTGCTCATCGCGGGCGGCGTCGGCGTCACCCCCATCCGCGCACTGCTGGAGGACCTGGAGGGCCACGCGGTCGTCATCTACCGCGTCGCCACCGACCGCGACGCCGTCCTCTACGACGAGCTGGTCGAACTCGCCCAGGCCAAGGGCGCCCAGCTCCACCTGGTCACCGGCCCGCCCGTCCCCGACAAGCTCGCCCCGCGCGAACTCGCCCGGCTCGTACCGGACATCGCCGACCGCGACGTCTTCCTCTGCGGACCGCCGCCGATGATGAACGCGGTGCTGCGCAGCCTCGGCGACATCGGCGTGCCCAAGCAGCAGATCCACTTCGAACGCTTCAGCCTGGCGGGATGAGAGACATATCGTGAAGCGAGTCATACCTGTCCTGGTGCTGTCCGTCGCGGGGTTGATCCCCGTGTGGCGCTACGAGCCGTCCATCGGGACGACGACGAGTTCGACGACAACGACTGAGGCGGTCTCGACACCGACTCCTACGGCCACTTCGTCGTCCCCGTCCTCGTCCGGCTCTTCGTCGACCCCCTCCGCGTCCTCGAAGAAGGTCGTCCAGGGCACCGCGATCAACACCGACAAGGGCACCGTGCAGGTGCAGGTGACCTTCGAGAGCGACAAGATCAGCTCCGTGAGCATGCTCCAGCAGCCGGACCACCCGCAGACCACGGCGGCGGTCCCGGTACTGATCGAGGAGACCCTCAAGGCGCAGAGTTCGAAGATCGACACGGTGTCCGGCGCCACGATCACCAGTGACGCCTACGTCCAGTCGCTCCAGGCCGCGATCGACGCCAAGGGCGCGTGAGATGCGGCGAGTTGAGCATGTGATGGGGTTCCCGGTGTCGTTGCGGATCGACGACGAGGACATCGGTATCGGTATCGACGAGGACATCAGTATCGGTATCGGGGAAGAGGTGGCGGACGCGCTGTTCGCCTGGCTGCGCGAGGTCGACGCCCGCTTCAGCCCGTTCCGCCCGGACAGCGAGGTCTGCCGTTACGACCGCGGCGAGCTGCAACTCCGGCACCTCAGCGCCGACTTGACCGAGGTCCTCGACCTCTGTGAGCAGTACCGGCTCTCGACCGGCGGCGCCTTCGACGTCCGCCTGCCCGGCCGGCCCCTCGACCCCTGTGCGGTGGTCAAGGGCTGGTCGGTGCAGCGGGCGGCGGAACTCCTCACCGCCGCCGGCGCCCGGCGCTTCATCCTCAACGCCGGTGGCGACGTGGTCGTGGCCGGCGGACCGTGGCGGGTGGGCGTGCGGCATCCGGAATACGCCGACCAGCTGTGCACAGTGCTGAAGTTGACGGACGGGGCGGTGGCGACCTCCGCGCGCTACGAGCGCGGCGACCACATCGTCGACGGCCGCACCGGCACTCCCGCGACCGGCCTGCTCAGCGTCTCCGTCGTTGCCGCCTCCCTCACCGAGGCCGACGCCACGGCCACCGCGGCCTTCGCGATGGGCCCGGAGGGCGTCGACTGGGCCGCCGCCCGGCCCGGCTGCGAGGTGTTCGCGGTCGACGCCGGGCGACGGGTCCGTCGTACGCCCGGATTTCCGGTCGCGATGGCGACGGCCTAGGACTCCTGACAAAAGGCTGGGCTTGGCCTGGTCGGCGGTCGGCGGTCGGTGTCGTGCACGAGGCTGCCGGGCGGCGGGATGCTGTCAGCCGCGCGATCGCGCGCGACAGGCCCGGCGACGTGTTCCCGAAGGTGGACGCCGATCAGGCACGCATCGACGTCGAGACGATGACCCTGGCGCCGGTCCCACCCCCGTAAGTCCTTCGGCGCAAGCCGCCCGTGCTCGCGATCGCCGCAGCCCCGGGGTGTGATTGAGCGAGGTGGTTGGCACTTGGGCGCGAGGACTGGAACCGCCGTGGGTGACAGAAAGCTTCACAAGTCGGCGTATTCGAGGCCGCTCAATCACAGCCCCCTATGGCTGAGTTGGTCCGGCTGACGGGATGCCTTGTCGGCGTAGGAGCAGCCCTGCGGGCCGCCACAGGGCGAAGGCCAGGCCGAGGACGAGGGGGATCTGCAGGAACTGCTGGATCACCGGAGGCCCGGGCTTGTCCCCTCGCCTGAGCGGGGCACTGCCCTGCGGATCGACGGTCACCGTGTAAGTGCCGTCTACCGCCCACTTCCAGCCCATGAGCCCGTTCTCCTCGATCCGAGCCAGCGGCGGGCCGTCGAGGACGGTGACCGTGTAGCGGTGGACGCTCGCACCCGTGCCGTCGCCGGCGGACCACTGAATCTGTCGGACCCTGACGTGTTCGGTACGCCCGTGCCGGTGCAGCGCCTGCTGATCCAGCTCCCGGTTCTGCAGGAACAGCATCCCGAAGAGGCACACCGCGCACAGCAGCCACCGGATGTCCAAGTACCAGCACGTACACAGGAACACGCAGCCGAGGAGGATCACCAGCGCGCACAGCGCGTCGATCCACAGGGCGTGCGTGACGAAGGCCGTGCGCCCGATCAGACGCAAGATCGCCCACAGCCCCAACGCCGCGCCGGTGCTCGCGGCGCCCACCAGCACCCGCCGACCCACGCCTGTCCGCCTTCTGCCTGCTTCCTCCGCGCTCACCCTCACCCCTGCTCTCGACGAAACCGTCGGCCTGGTGGTGCACGCGTTCCAATGTATGGATTGTTGAACGATCCTTCAATAGAATGGTTCAACATCAAATCGTCTGCTTCGCGGACGCGGAACGGCAACCAACCGGAGGGCTGAAGGAGATGAGCCGGCATCAGGACGAACAGGTCGACGACAACGGGCAGATCCTGTTCAGCGACGACCCCGCGCTGCGGCTTGAGGGGATCGTGATGGGTCTGGAGACCGCGGAAGGCACGGTCACCCTCGATCCCGTACAGACACACCGCATGCCCACGGCCCTCTTCGAGTTCAGGCATGCCCGGGGCGTGGGCTACTTCGGGTACATCGTGCCGAAGGGAGCCTCGCTCGACGGGATACCCGAGGAACCGCAGATCGAAGGCGCCATCCTGTTCGGCATGAGGCGCCTGCCGCCCGAGTTCTCCGACCTGCGTCTGCCCGACCCACCAGGATCCGACGACGACGGGGTCCGCCTCGACGAGAAGCGGCCCACCATATTCGACGAACTGTGCATGCCCGAGCCGCGGCGACGCGACCCCGACGAGGTCCACTTCGGCATGAGACGCAGGCCGCCCGGCCACGCCGACCTGCGCTCGATCCCCGGATGGGAGCTGCACGAGATACCCGATGAACAGCCAGGGCAGTGGCAGCGCTACGGACACACCCACTCCCGGCTGGAACTGCGGACGCCCGACGGGGACATCTACTCCCGGACCTGGGTCCCGCACGACCCCGACTGGGCAGCCGCCGCCCGGCGTCACGGCTACGTCGTGTGCCTGTGCGGCGTGGAACTGGGGATCCGCGCGCCGTATGCGATGACCGACGCCCAGCACACCCCGCGCATGCGCCACGAGGCCTTCCGTCACGGATGCGCGGTGGGCCTGACCGTCGGCGGGCTCGTCGCGTACGTCGACCACCGCTGACTCGACGTGCTGAAAACCCGGCTGTGAGGCCGCGCGGGCTCGACTGCTACGAGTGCGCTCCGGCGCAGCGAGCAGGCCATCTCCTCAAGCACATCGCCTGCCCTCACTCCCGGCAAGGTCGTCTTCGATCTCCCAGGGCCTGGCAGCGGTCTTCTTCGTCTCGACTGGCTCGCACCCCCGACATGCGGAAGGGCCGCCGGGTGACCGGCGGCCCTTCCTGTCGGGAGATGTGGTTCGGGGAGTGGATCAGCTGACGTCGGAGGCGTCCAGGCGGTACAGGCCGCTGCTCGTGCTCGTGCTCGTCGAGGAAGTGGACGTAGACGAACTGGAGCTGTACGCCGAGGACTTGACCGCCGTGCCGTGGGCCTTGACCCACGTCGCGATCGCGGAGTTGGTGCCCTGGCCGCCGTCGCTGCTGACGATGATGTAGTGCAACTTGCCGGACTTCACCAGGGACTTGAGCTTGGCGAGGGTCATCGCGTTGTCGCTGCCGGACCAGCCGCCCATGGAGATCACGGGCTGACCCGACTCCAGGATGATCGAGGACGCCGTCTGGTCGGTGGAGACCGCCAGCAGCCAAGTCGCGCCGTCCTGATGCTTCTTGAGGTAGGCGACCATCTCGGACGAGACCTGCGAACCGCCGCCCATACCGCCACCGGCCTGCTGCGTACCGGACTCGGACGTGGACTTGGAGGTGGATCCGGACTCGGTGCCCGACTCCGTGGTCCCGGTCTTGCCGGTCGAGGAGCCGGTGCCCGAGGGAGCCGTGCCACCGGACGGCGGCGTGCCCATCTTGCCGGAACCGGAGCCCGAGCCGGACCCGCTCGGCGCGCTGCCCATCTTGCCCTTGGTGCCGCTGGAGCTGCCGCCCGGGGCACCGCCCATGCCACCGCCGCCGCCACCCATGCCGCCACCGGTGCTGGGACCGGCCGTCGGGTTGGTGCCGTTGGTCGAGGAGGTCGCCGCCGAGACCGAGTAGGCCGCCGGTCCGGCGAGGAGGGCGACGACGGCGGCCAGCGCCGCGAGGCCCATCAGGCGGTGGCGCTTGGTGAACCGGCCGACCAGCAGGCCGAGTACGGAGGCCACGCCAGCCACCGCGACCACGATCTCCGCGACCGTGTACACCGTGCCGGAGCCGGAGACCCGCTGGAGCAGGACGACCGCCCAGACGGAGCTGGCCGCGATCGCCGCCGGCAGCACCCAGGCCCACTTGGCCGCCGAACCCTCACGGAAGGCGCGGTACAGCAGGACCCCGCCCGCACCGGCCAGGGCCGCGATACCGGGGGCCATGGCGGTGACGTAGTACGGGTGGAACGTGCCCTCGGCGAGCGAGAAGGTCAGGAAGTGGAGGACGAACCAGCCGCCCCAGAGCATCAGCGCGGCGCGCTTGGCGTCCGTGCGGGGAGCCCGGCCGCGCAGCACCAGACCGCCGACGAGGGCGATCGCCGCGAAGGGGATCAGCCAGGAGATCTGGCCGCCCATGATCTCGTTGAACATCCGGTACAGGCCCGAACTGCCCCCGAAACTCGCCCCGTTGCCCTGCGAGCCGACCGAGGAGCCGGCGCCGAAGATCCGGCCGAAGCCGTTGTAGCCGATCACGAGGTCCCACACCGTGTTGTCGGTGGAGCCGCCGATGTAGGGGCGGGAGGACGCCGGGATCAGGTCGACGATCACCATCCACCAGGCGCTGGAGACGACCAGCGCGACGGTGGCGACGGCGAGGTTGCGGATGCGCTTGCCGAGGGAGACGTTCGTCGCCCAGAGGTAGACGAGGAAGAACGCGGGCAGGACGACGTACGCCTGCATCATCTTGGTGTTGAACGCGAAGCCGATCGCGACCGCCGACCAGACCAGCGGCATCAACTTCCCGTTGCGGACGGCCTTCATGAGGGCCGCGGCGCCGAGCATCATCAGCAGGACGAGGATCGGGTCCGGGTTGGTGTCCCGGGTGATGGCGACGGTGATCGGGGTGAGGGTGAGGACCAGTGCGGAGATCGTGCCCGCGATCGGACCGAAGTCCCGCTTGATCTGCCGGTACAGCAGGGCCACCGAGCCGGTGCCGGCCGCGACCATCGGCAGCATCAACTGCCAGGTGCCGTAACCGAATACGCGGGCGGAGAGGCCCATCACCCAGAGGGCGAACGGTGGTTTGTCGACCGTGATGAAGCTGCCGGAGTCGAGCGCGCCGAAGAAGAACGCCTTCCAGCTCTTGGTGCCGCTGTAGACGGCCGCGTCGTAGAAGGTGTTGCCGGTGATCGAGGTCAGGTTCCACGCGTAGAGCGCCGTGGCGAGGAGCAGGATGCCCCACAGGGCGGGGCGGGCCCAGCGCGGGTCGTCCTCCGGGCCCGTGAACAGCCTTCTGGCACGGGCGGCGACGCCGCCGTCGGCGGGCGGGCCCGCCCGGTGCGAGCGCCGGGCGTCTTCCTGGCTGGGGGGCGGGGCGAGGGTCGTCATGACGCGTACTCCAGGTGTTCCGCGGAAGAGGCGGGCGCCCCGACGGGCAGGACAGGGGTGGTGGTGCGGGTACGGCGGGGTACGGCGGCGATGCGGGCGCGGCCGGTGACCGTCTGCTTGAACATGCGGCGCATGCCCTTGAGGTCGTCGAGGGCGGTACGGACGATGTCGACGCGGCTGTCGGGGTCGTCGATCCAGTCGACCGGGACCTCGTGGATACGGAGCTTGTTGCGCTGGGCGAGGACGAGAAGCTCGGTGTCGAAGAACCAGGCGGTGTCCTCGATGTGCGGGGCGAGCGCCCGGAACACCTCGGTGCGGACGGCCTTGAAGCCGCACTGCGCGTCCGAGAAGCGGGCCGCGAGGCCTGCCTTGAGGAGGAGGTTGTAGGAGCGGGAGATGAACTCGCGCTTGGCACCGCGCTGTACGGCCGACTGCCGGTGCAGCCGGCTGCCGATGGCCACGTCGCTGTGGCCGGACAGGAGCGGGGCGACCAGGGGCAGGAAGCCTTCGAGGCCGGTGGACAGGTCGACGTCCATGTACGCGACCACGTCCGCCTCCGACCGGCTCCACACCTGCTTCAGCGCGCGGCCCCGGCCCTTGGCGTCGAGGTGTACGGCGTGCACGTGCGGCAGCCGCTGGGTGAGGCCGAGCGCCTCCTGCCAGGTGGCGTCGGTGCTCGCGTTGTCCGCCACGGTGATCGTGAACGGGAACGGGAAGGACGTTTCGAGGTATGCGTGGAGACGGCCGATGCTGCCGGCGAGGACGTGCGCCTCGTTGTACACCGGCACCACGATCTCGACCGACCGCTGCCGGACGCCTCCCGCGTTCTGTTCGTTCATGACGGTGACTTTCCGGTCCCCGTCTGGGGCATTGCTGTGGCTTCGCTGAACGGTCGATGAGAATCAGCGGACTCACAGGTCGCGCACAGCGTCCTCAGGCCGGGCCCCAATGCTGGGGCCCGGAAAGGCAGTTCGGACGGGGTGCGGACGGGTCTTTGAGGGGCTTCGGGCGGGCTTCAGATGGGCTGCGGCTCGAAGTCCCAGCCGGGTGGTTCCTCCGTTCCGGTCGCCGGCGCGTCCTCGCAGGCCCGTACGAGGGGGTGGTCGGGGCCGACGGCGTGGCGGGCCCGCAGCAGGGTGTCCCGGCGCAGTTCGGCCGCCTCGTCGGGCCGTCCGGACAGCCGGCGGACCGCCGCCGCGTTCAGGGCGCAGCCCAGGGTCCACGGATGGTCGGCGCCCACCGCGTTCGTCATGCCCCGCAGCGCCTGCTCGATCAGCCGGGCCCCGGCGGGCCGGTCGCCGGCGAGCCACAGCAGCAGGCCGCGGTTGCCGAGGACGCCCACGGTGTACGGGTGGTCGTCGCCGAGGAGATGCCGGTAGCCGTCGGCCACCGCGTCCGTCAGCTCGGCGGACTCGGTGGGATCGCCGTGCGAGCGCAGGAAGGAGGCGTGGTCGGCCTGGATCATCAGGGTCATCGGATGCCGGACGCCCTGGAGGTTCCGGCACCGCTCGACCAGGCTGCGCAGCAGGTCGGCGGCGGCCGGGACATCGCCCGAACGACGCAGGCACAGCGCCTGGTTGTGCTGGGCGGCCAGGGTCTGGGGGTGATGGTCGCCCATGGTCTGCCGGTGCAGCAGGGCGTTGGTCTCCTGGAGCGCGGTGGCGTCCTGGTGACGGCCCAGGAGGCGCAGCGAGCGGGCGTACGTGAGACCGCTGAGCAGCGTCGACTGATGGTCCGAACCGAACGACTCCCGCCGTAGCAACAGGAGTTGGGCGTGCACGTCGGCCGCTTCCTGGTAGCGGCCGAGGAGGCCGAGGGCGACGCCGAGGTTGTTGAGGCAGGCCTGGGTGCGGGGGGCCTCCGGGCCGTCGAGGACGTCGTAGGCCCGCCAGACCTCCTCGAAGAGCTGGTGGGCCTCCTTGAAGAGGCCGAGCGCCATCAGGGAGCCGCCGAGGCCCGCTTCGGCCCGCAGGAGGTCGAGGTCGTCGGAGGGCCGCTCCTCGGCGAGTTGCTCGACGACGGACCGGCCCACGGCCTCCGCCTCGCGGTAACGGCCGCAGCGGCGCAGCATGTTGGCGTGCTGGTGGACGAGGACCAGCATCGACGGGTGGGTCGGTGCGAGCCTGATCCGCCAGCGGGCCAGGACCTGTTCGCACAGGGTGAGGCCGGTGCTCTCCTCGTCGCGCAGCCGCAGGTACTCGATGCAGTTGAGGACGAGATCGCGCACCGCGGCCTCGGAACTCTCCAGGGCGCCGGACGGGTGCAGATGCGGCAACAGCTCCGCGTACACAGGCCAGTTGGCGACCTCGGACGGTGACCGGGGATCCGCCGAGACCAGCACCCGGCAGGCGACCGCCGAGAGTTCGTCGCGCTCGCCGGGGGTGAGGGTGCGGCGCAGGAAGCGGTGGTAGAGGCGGTGCATCTCCACGCTGTCCACATAGCCGACGCTGTCGGAGGGCTGAACGTAGTCCATCCGTACGGCAGTCGACTCCGAGAGGCGACGCAGCGCGCCGAGCCAGCGGGCCGGGTCGGAGGCCAACTCGGCCAGCAGCGTGGGGAGATCGCCGGGACGGGCCCGCTGGAGCTGGCGTACGGGGATCGAGCCGGGGGAGAACATGGCGAACAGGCGCAGGAGTTCGGTCGCCTCCGGGCTGTCCTGCTCCAGGGAGTCGAGGGTGAGGGCCCAGCTGGTCTGGAAGCCGATCGGGTAGTCCGGCAGGGTCTGGATGCCGATCTCGTCGGCGTCGGCCCGGCGCAGCAGCCCGATGTACTCGGCCGCCGACATCCGGTTGGCGTCCAGCCAGGCCGCGGTCTGGGCCAGCAGCAGCGGGAAGTCCTCGACGGCGTCGGCGAGTTGGTCGGCCTCCTCCTCGGTGAGCCGCTCCACGTGCCGGCGGGCGTAACTGATGCTCTCCGCCCGGGTGAAGCGCTCCACCTGGACCTCCGCGACCCCGCCGGACGCCGTCCAGCCCTGCGTCACGGTCGTCACCGCGACATGGCCGCCGGCCTCGGGGAGAAGGTCGTAGACCTGTTCCAGGTCGTCGGCGCTGTCGAGCACGAGCAGCCAGCGGCGGTGCGGGCGGCCGGTGCGCAGGGCCTCGCGGACCGCGCGGACCCGCTCGGGCAGGGCGCTGCTGTCGGCGAGGCCGAGCGGTTCGGCGAGGTCGGCGAACTGCTGGCGGGCCGTGGCCCGGAAGCTCGCGCTGATCCACCAGACCACGTCGTACTCGTTGGCGAACCGGTGCGCGTACTCGATGGCGATCTGGCTCTTGCCGACGCCCGAGATGCCGCGCAGGGCGACCCGGGCACCCGTCGGCGGGCCGTTCTCGAAGAGGGCGCGGAGTTCCTCCAGGACCGTGTCGCGGCCGGTGAAGCGGAAGTTGCGGCGTGGAACGTTCCAGACCGCGGGCGGCGCGTCCGGGAAGCGGGGGGCGACGGACTCGTCCTCGGGCTCCGGCCGGGCGTCCTGCAGATCGAGGGTGGCCAGCAGCCGGCGCAGCGCCTCGGCCGGGTCCAGTTCGCGCAGACTGACCGGTCCCAGTACGGCAGTTGCCGCGGGGAGCGTGCGCGCGGAGAGGTCCACGGCGGCGAACCGGTCGGGGTCCGCGGTGACCACCGAGCCCAGCGCCTCGCCCCATTCGAGTTCCGTGCGCTGCCCGAGCCGCAGATACTCCTCGTCGAGCAGCAGCAGCACCCGGCCGGGGGCGGCGAGGAGATCGGCCAGCAGTCGGGCCAGCGGCACCCCGGGCGGCGGGTCCCAGCGCAGCAGGAACGTCTGGCAGCCGTGCCGCTCCAGCTGCCGCGCCGTCCACACGGCCCACGCGCGGTCGGTGCCGGCGTAGCTGATCGTGATGTGGTGCGGCGACCAGACACCGGACACCGGACGCCGTCCGACGCGCTGCCCGGGGACGGTGTGCTCGGCCGGCAGGGTGGCGGTCGCGCCGTTCAGCGTCGGTACGACGACATGCCCCTGTCCTACGACGGCGTCCGCCACGATCTCGCTGGGCAGCTCGACGGTACGGACCGGAACACCCCAGCGGTTGCTGATGGTCAGCCAGATCGTGCCCGGACCCGGCGCCCGGCTCGCCTTGATCACGAAGCGGGCCGGGCCGTAGGTGCCGCCGAAGCGGTGCAGGACGACGCTGGGTTCGTTCAGGGCCTCGCACACGAAGCGGCGGGAGCCGTCCAGGGAGACGCCGAAGTCGAACTCCTCCTCCTCGTACGGCCAGTCCTCGGGCGCCGCCGGGCCGTTGAGGTCGACGGTGACGAGATAGCTCTGCCCCGCCTGGGCCCTGCGGGGCCAGCCCACGAGGGGTTCGATCATCAACGCAGCGGGATCGCCGCTCATGTCCTCGCCTCCTGCGCCCGGACGCTGAGCCGGAGCGTGGTCAAGGGGTGTCCGAAATAGAGGAACATGAAGCTGTAGAGGATCGGCAGCATCTCCAACTGACCCGCGTTGTTGAACGTGTCGTCGTCGCCGTAGACGAACGGCAGCGGGTCGGGCAGCCGGGCCACGGCGGCGGCCCGGAAGTCGCGCAGCGCGCGGGCCACCGGGAGTTCGGGGTCGGCGCAGAGCCGTCCGACCAGATCGCGGATCAGTGTGTGCGCCACGTCGTCGCCGACCTTGCCCGATGTGGCGATGCAACCGCCCGCCCCCTTGCGGAGGAAGAGTTCGGCGAAGCCGCGCAGGGCGTTCTCGCCGAGCGGGCGGTTGTTCACGAACCGGGCGGAGTGGCACGCGTTCAGGCACACCAGGGTGCGGCGGCCGTCCAGGGCGGACATGTCCAGGCCGTTGAGCTCGTTCCAGGTGACCGTGCCCAGCTTGAGCTTGTACAGGTTCGGGCCGTGCGTGGCGTGGCAGCCCATGTAGACGAGGCCGGCGCCGAGGCCCGGGCGGGCGAGTTCGGTGAGGAAGGTGCGGGTGGTGCCGAAGTGGCCGATGTGCTCGAAGTTCTCGAACACCGTGGCGTCGCGGCGCATCTCCTCCGCGTAGTAGCCCAGCACATGGCCCGAGCAGACCGCGGGTTCGTTGAACGGGGTGCGGCCGGCCTCGCGGATGGTGGTCCAGCGCACGACGGTCACCAGGGCGCCGAGGATGCCGTCGTCCACGCCGATGTCCCGGCCGCCGGTGAGGCGCAGCATCTCCCAGGGGATGTCGTAGTCGGTGTCGTCCCAGATGACGAGGTGCAGGTCGGAGCCGAAGCGGGCGCGGAGTTCGTTGATCCAGCGCACGACGTCCTCTTGGTGGCCGGACCATTCGGCTACCGCGCGGAAGATCTCGGTGGGTGGGAAGCCGTCGGGGCGGAGGTTGTTGAGGGCGAGGTCGGTCGGGCGTAGGCGGGTGTCGTCCGAGTCGAGGGAGAGTTCCAGGTCGCCGCTGTGGCCTGTCAGCCAGAACACCTCTTGCCCTCGTTCGTCGTAGGCCCGGTTTACTGCCAACTTCGCGAATCCGACGGGGAGTTGGGCGTTGGGGTCTACGGGGGTCGCCGTGAGCGGAATGGGTTCGTAGGGCTCTACGACGTGTTCGGGGATGCCGGCTGTTCGTGGGGCGGTGAGGGGCTCGGGGGCGGGGCGGCGGGCGGGGGTTCCTGGGCCCAGGGGGACGGCTCCGCCGAGGGGGCGGGGGCCGGGAGGTTCAGCGGGCATTCGTCACCCCCGGTGTGAGGTTGTCGGTTGGGTGCGGGTGCGTGGGGGCTGGGCGCGCAGTTCCCCGCGCCCCTTCAGGGTGCTGACCCTTGGGGTGTTGAAAAGGCACAGGCTCAATGGGCATGGGGTAACGCCCCCCGCGTTGTGCGGCCTGCCACGGTTACGCCGCCCAGGGCGTCGGCCAGGAGGAACGGTAGGTCGGGGTGGGGCTGCCGAGCCGCGTCGACCACGACCGAGTGCAGGCGCATGCGACCCATCGCGCCGATGCGGGCGGCGGCCGTGATCGCGTCGTCGATGCCGGTGCGGCGGACCGGGGCCTGGAGGCGGCCACCCGCGCTGGCGTCCAAGGGGACGTTGCCTCGGCCGTCGGAGACGACCACGAGCCAGGCCTCGACCAGGTTGGAGCGTTGTTGGAAGGCTCGGCGCAGGAGTTGGTCGGTGAGGGTGAGGCCGTGGGCGAGGGGGCTGCTGCGGCCGGGTCGGCGGTGCAGGGCGCCGCCGACCCTCGGGTCCAGGACGCTGCGGGCGATGAAGTGGTCGGCCCGTAGTTCGTGGGCCGCGTCCTTGCTGCCCACCTCCACCAGACAGACCGAGGCTCGTCCCGTGTAGGCCCACTGGAGGTAGGGGGCGAGCGCCGGTTGCCAGTCCCAGCCGCGTCGGCAGGTGTGGTCGAGGAGGAGCACCAGCATGCGTTCGGCCACCGGAAGGCGGGCGTAGCTGCGGAAGTCGCCCGGCAGGACGACCAGTTGGCCGTCCCCGTTCGCGCGCAGGGTGCGGCGGCCGGGCAGGTTCTGGTGTTTGGCCGCCTCGACGACGGTGGCTACGACGGCCAGGTCCCGGAGCGTGGTGGCGGACCGGACGCCTATCACCGGGCCGCGTGCGGAACTCGGCTCCGGACGGCGTTGCCAGGGGATGCGCAGGGGCGCGAACTCCCGCAGGAAGCGTGCGTCGTCCTCCGGGAACGGTGAGCCCGGCCCGTCTCCCGTGTCGGCCGTGAAGGTGTCCAGGGCCTCGGCCGGCCCGGCGGGGAGTGCCATCGCGCCGCCGGGCTGACCTGCCGGGCCGGTGTCCTCGGGGACCGGGTCCGGCTTCGGCTGCTCGGGTGGCGGCGGCCGGCCGTCGGTGTCGTTGCCGGTGGCGAGGGAAGTGCCGTTGGTGGAGCGGCCGTTGCCCGTCGGGGAGGTCAGGGGTGCGGCCACGCCCAGGAGGCGGGCGGCCTCGTCGACGCGGTCGGGCCCGCAGGTCTCGGCGCCGTTCACCACGGCCAGTACGCGGGCCAAGCGGGCCAGTCCGATCGCCCGTCGACCGCTCGTGTCCCCGCGGAACAGGCCCACCGCGTGCGCCGCGGCCTCCTCGGTGAGCGTGCACGCCGGACGTGTCCGGGCCGTGAGCGCGCTGCGCCAGGACGGTGGCAACTCGCCCAGGCCCGGCTCGGGTTCGCGTCCGTCGAGCGCGTCGAGCACCCGGTCGGGGCCGCTGCTGGTCCGCCGTAGACCGGCCGCGTTGAGGCGGATCGGGAAGCGGTCCAGGAGGTGGGGGGAGAGGCGGCCGATCTCCGCCTCCTGGCAGGCGGCCAGCCAACGGGCGCGGGGGCGCCAGCGGGCCCGGAAGCCGGACCGCTCGACCGCCGCCACGTCCGCGCCCAGGAGTTGTACGGCCGCTCGCATGCCCGGGAGGCTGAGGCGGACCAGGTCGGGGACCACGACGACCATCGCGGAGTCGGGGGTGTTGTCCACCAACGGGCCTGGTGCCAGGGAGAAGTTGACGCCGTTGCCGTCGTGGCGCAGCGTCGGGCGCAGCCACAACTCGTCGTCGCCGGTGACCGAGCCGAGCGTCGTCCGCAGTACGGGACGCTGCTCGCGGAGCTGGAGCAGGCCGGCGAACGCGTCCGTCACCGGGGCGACCATCTCCGGCTCCAGGTCGAACAGGAGCACCCCGTCGAGGCCGGGGCCCAGCGCGGAGCAGGCCAGGACCTGTAACAGGCGCTGCCGGGATCCGACCGGGCGGCCGTCGGCGGGCGCGCTCATCCCAGCAGCCCGTCGAGCAGCTCCGACTCCTCCGCCGTCCACTCGACCGGACCGCCGTGCGCCGCCTCCGGCCGCCGGTGCCGCAGGGACAGTGGGACCACCCGGCGCACATGGTCGGCGGTCACGGCGTCCGCCTCCTCGAAGGCGGCCAGCGCGCGGGCCGCCCAGGCCGTGACGACCTCGCCGCGATGCCCCACCGCCCGCAGCCGGGTGGCGACATCGGCGCACAGCTTCGCGATGTCCTCGCTGAGCCGCACGTCCTGCACACCGTCCCGGGCGCGGTCGAGGCGCTCGCGCAACTCCCGGTCCCGGTCGAGTCCTTCGGCCAGCCAGGGGGAGTCCGTACCGGCCGCGTCGTCGAAGCGGAGCACGGCCAGCACCATGGCCCGGCGCTGCTCCTGGTCCAGCTCGGACACGGCGACCATCAGACCGAACCGGTCGAGCAACTGCGGGCGCAGACCGCCCTCTTCGGGGTTCATCGTGCCGACCAGACCGAAGGCGATGTTCCGTACCGTGTCGATGGCCTCGCGCTGCACGGACAGCACGCCGGTGGAGACGACGTCCAGGATGATGTTGACGATGTGGTCGTCCAGCAGGTTGACCTCGTCGATGTACAGCATCCCCTTCTCGCCGGCCTCCTCCAGCAGCCCCGGCTGGGTCCGCGCCTCGCCCCGCATCAGCGCGTCCAGCTCCCAGCCGCCCAGCACCCGGTCGTCGGTCGCGTTGATCGGCAGGGTGACCGGCAGCTCGCCCCCGGTCAGCAGCGAGAAGGCCCGTACCACCGTGGACTTGGCGGTCCCGCGCTGCCCGCTGATGAGGACCCCGCCGATCCGCGGCGCGATGTAGTTGAGTTCGAGCGCGAGCTTCAGTTCGGCCTGCCCGACCACATGGCTGTACGGCAGGATGTGCACGTCCGAGCCGTCGACCGCACCCGTCACGACGCGCTGCCCGGTGTCCAGCGGAAGGTCACCTGGAGCTGCGCCTCGGCCCCCGACTTCACCAGGAACGCGCCGAGTTCGGCGTCGAGCTTGATGGACAGCTGCAGTTCCACCTCGTCGGGGGTCAGCCCGTCACCGAGGTCGTGGAGCCGGCCGGCCGCCTGCCGGGCGCAGCGCCGGGCCAGTTCCAGGCCGTCGCCGTAGACGTCCCGGGCCACCGCCAGCACCCGCTCGGCGGCGTTCTCCCGAGTGTCGACCCCGTCGTACATGCCCGCCAGGCCGCCGGGCGGCGGCGCGGTGTCGACCTCCACGTAGATCGGCACCTGGTGGTCCTGGCCGTCCGCGGCCGCCCTTGTCACGATCGCCATGCGCACTTCCCCCGTTGGAGAGCCGGAATACTCCCCTTACCTTCCCCAATTCTGGCGTGCCATCAACAGCCTTGGGGTCAACGGGCGTTGATCGGTCTGCGCGGGAAGTCGGCGTCGGCGGCGCTGCGCACCCGGCGGGCGATGTGCGGGATGAGGAGGTGCAGGTCGGCGCAGTACACGGACGGGTTGAGGAATCCCTCGACCGGGCGGTAGCGGTGCGCGTAGTTGCCGCCCCCGCACACCTCCGCGAGCGGACAGGTGAGGCAGGTGGGGGAGAGCGCGTCGGTGCCCAACTGCCGTGCCACCACGCCCGGATGGTCCAGGACGTTGTCGAAGGAGTGGTCGAAGACGTTGCATCCGGTCGCCGGCGCACCGGCATACGCGGTCTTCAGCGAGTCGACCTGCTCGATGGTGCCGTCGGTGTCGACGACGACGGCGACCACGGGCGCGTTGCCCACCGCCTCGGCACGGCAGGGCACGCCGAGCAGCAGGGCGATGATCTCGTGGAACAGCCGTACGGGCACGGCCCGTTCACCCGTGTCGAACCACAGGTCGAAGAGCCGGACGAGCCAGTCGCCGTAGGGATGCGGGCCCTTCGCGGCGGGCGGGAACGCGTGGTTGGCGTGCGGCAGCAGCAGATCCATCGACGGGGGCTCGAACGCCGCCAGCGACGCGTAGACCTCGGCGGGATCGGAGTCCGGGTCGATCACGCTGAGGATCCCGGCGTACGCCTCCGGACGGCCGCGCAGCACCTGGAGCCCGGCCGTGGTCTTCGCCCACGTGGAGCGGCCCGCGTGGTCGAGCCGGTGCCGGTTGAGCCAGGGGGTGCCGCCGTCCAGGCTCACCCCGATCCGGACGCCGGCATCGGCGAGTTCGGCCACCGCGTGCTCGGTGAGGAGCGTGCCGTTGGTCTGGACGGAGGCGTCAACAGTGCAGCTTCGGCCACAGCGCTCGCGGACCGCCTCGCGCACCGCGTTGACCTGGGCGACGAGGTTCGACACCCCGGCAAGCAAAGGTTCACCACCGTGCAAGTTGATCTGCAGGGAGGTGAGTTGGTGGGTCGCCGCGTGCTCGGCGATCCGCGTCGCGGTGCGTTCCACGACGGCGGGGGAGACCCGGTTGGGGCGGTCCCGCCAGCTGCTGTCGGCGCCCTCGTAGACGTAGCAGTAACTGCACGCGAGATTGCAGCGGCCGTTGACCTTGAGGACGAACTGCCGGAAGGGCACGGCCCGCAACCCGGACCGCCGTAAGGCCGCGACGTCGAGTTTCTCAAGGGGCCACAGGGCGGTCACAGTTGGTAGGGGCCGTCCTCGTAGAAGGCCATCGCGGGTTCGCCGCGCAGCATCCGGGGCAACAGGCCGCTGGCCACGGCGGCGAGCACCGGATGCGATGACTGACGGGACAGGGTCCTCAGATCCAGATCCGCGAAGTCGGGCAGCACGCCACCCGGCCCCCGCTCTCCCAGCCCGGAGGGGCCGTCCCCTTCTCTTCCCCGCACGATCTACCTCTCAGGAAGGCCGAAGTCCCCCTTGGGCTACGGAACTCGGCCATGCTAGCGCCCTGGGACCCCGGCGACTCCCGTTGCGGGTGGGTCCGCGGGAGTCACGTCGTCAGGGGCTCGAAATCCCAGTACGGCCGCTCCCTGCGGCGCACGGACAGGGTGTGCGGATGCTGTGGCCCGAGGGTGTCGGAGAGTTGCTGGAGTGCCTCGTTCTCCAGCTTCGTGGCCTCCTGGCCGCGGCGCAGCGCCCGCTGGTCACCGGCGAGGGCGGCCTTGCAGGACAGGGTGAGGGGGTGGGTCTCGCCGAGGGTGGCGCGCGCCGACTCCAGGACCACGCGGCTGAGTTGGGCCGCACCTTCCTCGTCACCGGCGAGACTCCGCGCGCCGCTCGCGTTCAACGCGGCCCCGAGTGCCCACGGATGGGTGGAGCCGACCGCCGCACGCATCCGCGTCAGCGCCTGCTCGGCGATCCGCAGTGCCTCGTCACGTTCCCCGTACTCCCACAGCGCGAGCCCGACATTCCCCAACGTGCCCACGGCGTAAGGGTGTTCGGGGCCGACCAGGCGGGCGTAGTCCTCGGCCACGGTCGTGGCCAGCTCCCGGGCCTGCTCCAGATTGCCGTGCTCGCGGTTGAAGGTCGCGAAGTCGGCCTGTACCAGGAGCGCGTCGGGATGGCGCGGTCCCTGCCGCTGCACGAACCGTTCCACCACGCTGCGCATCAGCGACTCGGCGCCCAGCAGATCACCGGTGCGCCGCATGCACAGCGCGAGATTGTGCTCGGCGAACAGGGTCTGCGGGGTGAACCGGTCCATCGCCTGCCGGTGGGCCCGGACGTTGAGCTCCTGCCGTGAGGTGGCCTCGGCGTACCGGCCCAGCAGCCTGAGCATCCAGGCGTAGAACATGCCGGAGCGCAGGGTGAGATGGTGGCGCGGGTTCAGCAGCCGCTCGCGGATCAGCAGGATGTCGCGGTGCAGTTGCAGGGACTCCTCGTAGCGGCCCAGCAGGCTGGTGACGACGGCGAGGTTGCCGCGGTCCTGGAGGGTGCGCGGGGCCTCGGCGCCCAGGGTGTCGGAGTACGCGTGGACGCACTCCTCGAACATCCGGTGGGCCTCGTCGTAGCGGCCCAGCGACACGAGTGTCCCGGCCAGGCCGTTCTTGGCGCGCAGCAGATCGGGGTCGTCGTCGGCGCGGGTCTCCGTGAGCTGGTCCAGGACGGCCCGCCCTACGGCCTCCGCCTCGCGGTAACGGCCGCTGCGGCGCAGCATGTTGGCGTGGTCGTGGGTCAGGACGAGCATGTCCCGCTCGTCGGGCTGGAGCCGGGTGCGCCAGCGGGCGACGGTCTGCTCGCACAGGCGCAGTGCGGCCCGGTTCTCGCCCCGTACCCGCATGTAGTCGATGCAGTTCAGGACGAGTTGGCGGACCACGGGCTCACGGCTGTCCAGCGCGCCCGCGGTCTCCAGGTGCGGGATCAGCTCCGCGTACCGCGTCCACTCACGGGTGTCGTTGGGCCGGCGCGGGTCGGCGCCCGCGAGCAGCGTGCAGGCGATCGTGGAGAGCGCCTCGCGGCGGTCCTCGGTCAGGGTGCTGAGCAGGAAGCTGTGGTAGAGGCGGTGCATGGACACGCGGTCCACGGTCGGCTCGGCCTCCGACGACTCGACGTAGTCCAGGCGGACCGCGGTCGACTCGGACAGCCTGCGCAGCGCCGTGTGCCAGCGGATCGGGTCGCCGGCGAGCGCGGCCAGATGGGCGGGCAGGTCGGACGGGTGGGCGGCCTGCATCAGCCGGACCGGGATGGCGTCCGGCGAGAACAGCGCGAACAGGTGCAGCAGCTCCACCGCTTCGGGGTTGTTCTCCTGCAGCGTGTTCAGAGTTATCGACCAACTGGTCTGGAAGCCCATCGGGTAGTCCGAGGAGATCCGGATACCGATCTGGCTCGCCTCGCCGCGCCGGATCATCGCCACATAGTCCTTGGCCGGCATGACGTTGGCGTCCAGCCAGGCCGCCGTCTGCGCCAGCAGCAGCGGCAGGTCCTGTACGGCGTCGGCGAGATCGTCGGCCTCGGCCTCGGTCAGCCGCTGGGCGCGGCGGCGGGCGTAGGCCACGCTCTCGGGACGGCGGAAGGGCTGCACCTCGATCTCGGTGACGCTGCCCGAGGCGGCCCAGTCCTGGGTGAGGGTGGTGATCAGGACATGGCCGTTGCCCTCCGGGAGGAGGTCCTCGATCTGCTCCATGTCGTCGGCGCTGTCCAGCACGAGCAGCCAGCGGCGGAACGGCCGTCCCGTGCGCAGCGCCTCGTGGACCGCGCGGATCCGCTCGCCCAGCTCCTGCCCGACCGGCAGTTCGAGCCGCGGCGCCAACTGCGCGAACTGCTCGCGCGCCGGAGCCCGGAACCGTGCCCCGACCCACCACACGATGTCGTAGTCGTTGCCGAACCGGTGCGCGTACTCGATCGCGATCTGGCTCTTGCCGACGCCCGAGATACCGCGCAGCGCGACCCGGGCGCCGCCGCGTCCGCCCTCCTCGAAGCGGGCGTGCAGCTTCTCCAGGATGGCGTCGCGGCCGGTGAAACGGACATTGCGGCGCGGTACGTTCCACACGGCGGGCGGGTCGTTCGGGAAGCGCGGCGCGGTGCCGCTCACCGGTCCTGGCGTGGTGGCCGCGTCCAGGTCCAGGCGGCGCAGGATACGGCGCCGGGCCTCGCGCGAATCGAGGTCGCGGAGATCGACCGGGCGCAGCGGGGCGGCGGTGGCGGGCAGCGCCCGGGTGGCCACGCTGACCGCCGAGAACCGGTCGACGTGCGGCGGCACCACCTCGTGCAGTGCCTGTGTCCACTCGGCGTCGGTGCGCGGGCCCAGCGAGAAGTACCAGTCGTCGAGGACCAGCAGCACCCGGCCCGGCGCCTGGAGCAGATTGCGCAGCGCGTCGGCGAGGGACATCTGCCTCGGCGGGTCCCAGCGCAGCAGGGTCGTCTCGTGCCCCAACTGCTCCAGCTGGTGGGCGATCCAGGTGGCCCACGGCCGGTTGAATCCCGCGTAGCTGATGGTGAAGTGCTCGTGGGACTCGGCGCCCTTGGACCTGTCGGTCATCCGACCGTCTCCCCTTACACCGAAAATGGACTTATTGACTACGTTTAATCTGTTGACTACGTTTCGGCCGTTTCGCGAGTTTTCGCGTGCACCCTAGTCGATGCGCGGTCGGTCCTCGGGCATTACGGCACTCAGCCGTCGGGCCGCGTGCCGGACCAGTTGTTCCAGATCCGCGCAGTAGACGGAAGGGTGCAGGAAGCCCGTTCCGGCGGAGTAGCGGTGTCCGTAGTTGCCGCCGCCGCACACCCGCCCGACCGGACACGCCCGGCACTCGTCCGAGAGCCCCTCCACGCCGAGTTGACGGGCCACGATCCCGGGATGGTCGAGCGCCTCGTCGAAGCTGTCGCCGAAGACGTCGAACCCGGTGGCGGTGGCGCGGTCGTAGGCGAGGTTGAGGGAGTCGATCTGCTCGACGGCCCCGTCCGTGTGGACGACCACCGCGCAGGTCGGCGACAGCCCCACGGACTCGGTGGCGCTGGGGACGCCGAGCAGCAGCGCCACGATCTCGGTGAACAGCCGCACCCGCGGCTGTGTCCCGTCCGGCGGGCCGTCCCACCAGAGGTCGAAGGCGGTGGCCAGCCAGTCGCCGTACGGCGTGGGCACGGCCCGCTGCGTACGGGCGTCACGCGGCGGACGGGCGGCCAACCCGGGCGGCGGACTGGACCAGTTGGCGTGCGGCAGCAGCAGGTCGAGGCGGGGCGGGCGCAGCGCGGCCAGCGAGGAGTACACGTCCTTGGGATCGCTGGTGATGTCGATGGCACACAGAATCCCGGCATACAGCTCGGGCCGGTCGGCGAGCAGACGCGCGGCCCGGCCGGCGGCCGGCCAGGAGGACCGCCCCGCGTGGTCCACCCGGCGCCGGTTCAGTACGGAGGTGCCCCCGTCCAGGCTCAGCCCGACCCGGATGTTCGCGTCGGCGAGCCGGTCCAGGGTGCGCTCGGTGACCAGGGTGCCGTTGGTCTGCACGGTGGTCCGCAGCGCGGTGCGGGAGGGTAACGCGGCGCGCACGGCGGCGGTGTAGGCGAGCGCGGCCTCGGGCCCGGACAGCAGTGGTTCCCCGCCGTGCAGATCGATCCGCACCTCGGACAGCCGGTGCGCGAGGGCGTGTTCGGCGATCCGGCGGGCGGTCTGCCGCATGACCTCCGGGCTCACCCGGGCCGGCCGGTCGCGCCAACCGGCGTCCTGGCCCTGGTAGATGACGCAGTAGGTGCAGTCGAGATTGCACCGCCCGTGCACTTTGAGCACGAACTGCCGGAAGGGAAAGGCCCGTTGCCCCGCCCGCCGCAGGGCCGCCACGTCGAGCACGGCATGCGGCCACGGCGCGAGCTCCCGGTCCCTGGCCGTCCGTAAGGTGTGCTCCGGCACCCTGTGCACAGCATCGCCTCCCGTCGGCCGGCGCTCTGCCGCCCCTATCGTTCTGCCCCGGGTGAGTCCTCGTGATACGCGACAAGCCCCCCGTCGGCACCGCAGGACCGGGCGAGCAGAGTCGCGAGCACGGCCCCCAGCACGGGGTGATCCACCCGCGCCCGCAGCGCGGTCAGGTCGACGCCGGTGTAGTCGGGCAGGGGTGTGTCGTCGTTGCCCGCGTGTCCCTCGGGTCCGCCCGGCTCGTGCCGCGTGGTTTGTTGCTGCTCGGGCGGGTCGGGCAGCCCGTACTCCGCCACGTCGTAGCGCGCCAAGTCCGACACCCTGCACTCCTCTACGTCTGCGTCGTCGCCCCGAGCGCGGTCATGCGCTCGAACGTGGACCGTGCCTGTGGTCCCTGGGCCGCGCCGGCGCGCTGCCACAACTCCCAGGCGGCCTGGTAGGACTTGAGGGCCCGTGCGGGGCCGGCCGTTCGTTCCAGGACCGCGCCGCGCTGGTGGTGGGCCTGGGCGGCGAGCAGTGGCTCGGCGGCCCGGAGGGCGCTGCGGACGCCGTGGTGGTACGACTCCGCCGCCAGGTCGAGCCACTCCGGTGCGCCGGTCGCGCCGGCCAGGGTCAGGAGTACCTCGCCGCGTTCCAGCCAGGCCAGCGCGGCCGTACGGTCGGCCGGGGCGCCGCGGGCCGCGCGGGCCAGGATCCACTCGGCCTCGTGCAGGTCGGTCGCCGCGCCGCCCGCCGTGTGGTGCCGGCGCAGCGCCCTGCCGAACAGCAACTGCCGTTCCGCCAGCCGGGGTTCGCCGCCCGGGGTCAGGGCCAGCGCCGCGCGCAGTTCCCGTACCGCCTCGGCGGCCACCGCCAGTCCGCCGCCGCTCTCGACCCGGGCCAGCAGTACCCCGCCGCGGCCCGCCAGCAGCTCCGCCCGGACCGGGTCGTCGCGCTGCACCAGATCCTGCGCCTGCGCGAACACCCGGTCGGCGGCGTCGAGTTCGGCCGGGTCGGCGGTGTACCGGTAGCGGGCACTGTGCGCCTCGGCGAGCCTGCGCAGGGCCAGCGCCCGTAACTCCGGGCTCACGTCCCGGACGTCCGCCACCGCCTCGTGCAGCGCCTCCAGCACCCCGGTCGCCCCGCTGTCGGCCGCCGCGACGGCCCGCGCCTCGGCCAGGTCCAGCAGAGCCCGGCACCGTACGGCGGAGGTCGCGCCCGCACCGCCGGTGAGCCGCACACCCCGCTCCAGATCGGCGGCGGCCCGCAGCGCCAACGTCCGTGCCTCGTCCGCCGAGTCGCGGACCCGCGCGTCCCCGGCGAGGGCCAGCAGCCTGCGTCCCCGGGCGAGCACGGCGGCGTCGGAGGGGGACGTACCGCCGTTCGTCACGTCGCGCTCCTCGTCATCGGACGGTCGGATGCGTGCGTTGTCGCGTGCGTCATGCGGTCAAGAAGGATCGAGCGGGATCAAGAGGGATCGAAAAAAGGTCCGGGACGGTCAGTAACTGTCCATCACCGTCCATGACAGTACGCGGCTACCCACCGGTCAACAGCGCTTTCCGGCCGCCGGATACCGATCACGACCGGTCACACCGAGGCGGATCCCGCCAAGTTCCCGCAACACTCGCGGTCTAGACTCTGCCCCCAGTGGCCTGCGACCGTGGCCGAGAACGGGCAGTTTCTGCCAAACCCGAAGGGTATTCGGCGTTTTGATACGGATAGATTCAGTCACCAAGCGGTACCCGGACGGCACGGTGGCGGTCGACCAACTGTCCTTGGACATACCGGACCGCTCGATCACCGTCCTCGTCGGCCCCTCGGGCTGCGGCAAGACGACCACCCTGCGCATGATCAACCGGATGATCGACCCCAGCGAGGGCACGATCTCCCTGGACGGCGCGGACATCACCAAGCAGCCGGTCAACACGCTGCGCCGGTCGATGGGTTACGTCATCCAGAACGCCGGGCTCTTCCAGCACCGCACGATCGTCGACAACATCGCGACCGTGCCCCGCATGCTCGGCTGGGGCAAGGAGAAGGCCAGGGCGCGGGCCACCGAACTCATGGCGCGGGTCGGCCTCGACGCCGCCCTCGCCAAGCGGTACCCGTACCAGCTCTCCGGCGGCCAGCAGCAGCGCGTCGGCGTCGCCCGCGCCCTCGCCGCCGACCCGCCGGTGCTGCTGATGGACGAGCCGTTCTCCGCCGTCGACCCCGTCGTCCGCAAGGGCCTCCAGGACGAACTCCTGCGCCTCCAGGAGGAGTTGGGCAAGACGATCGTCTTCGTCACCCACGACATCGACGAGGCGATCAAGCTCGGCACGATGGTCGCGGTGCTGCGCACCGGCGGCAAGCTCGCCCAGTTCGCCCCGCCCGCCGAACTGCTCTCCGACCCCGCGGACGCCTTCGTCGAGGACTTCCTCGGCACCGACCGGGGCATCCGCCGCCTGTCCTTCTTCTCCTCGGCCGGTCTCGATCTCAAGACCTCCCCGATCATCGCCGTCGACTCCACCGCCGAGCAGATCGCCGAACGCACCACCCCCGACATCCCGTACCTCCTCGTCACCGACCTGGACGGCAGGCCGCTGGGCTGGAGCGAGCCGGGCGCGCTGACCGCCGGAGCCGTCGACACCACCCAACTCCTCGCCCACGGCCGCCCGTTCGAGGCCGGCAAGGACTCGCTGCGGGCCGCGCTCGACGGTGCGGTGCTGTCGCCGACCGGGTGGGCGGTCGGCGTCGACGGGACCGGGCGCGTGGTCGGTGTCGTGTCGCAGGGTGCCGTGGGCGAGGCGATCCGCAGCGCCCACGCGGCGGGTCGCGGCGGCGCGAAGGTCGCCGGATGAACGACTGGTTCCGCATCCCGAGCGACCTCCAGAACAGCTACTTCGGTCTGATCGGCCTGCACCTGCGCGAAGCCGTCATCCCGGTCCTCGTCGGCCTGGTGGTCGCGCTGCCCATCGCCCAACTCTGCGTGCGGCTGCGCTGGTTGTACCCGCCGGTGCTCTGGGTGACGACCGTGCTCTACGCGATTCCCTCGCTGGCCTTCTTCGTCGTCCTCATCGACTACACCGGCCAGACCGAGACCACCGTGATGATCCCGCTCGGCGTCTACAGCCTCGTGGTGTTCGTCCCGGCGATCGTGGACGGCGTCCGCTCGGTGCCCCAGGAGACCCTGGACGCGGCCACCGCGATGGGCCTCGGGCCCGTACGCCGGTACCTCCAGGTGCAGTTGCCGATCGCCGTGCCCGCGATCATCGCCGGCCTGCGGGTGGCGACCGTGTCCAGCATCTCCCTCGTCAGCGTCGGCATGCTGATCGGCAACCAGGGCGCGCTGGGCAACCTGCTCAACGACGGCCAGATCTACCACCAGCCGCGGCTGATCTGGCTCTCCGTGATCACCACGGCCGTCCTCGCCATCGTCGTGGACGCCGTCCTGGTCGGCGTACGCCTGCTCCTCACGCCCTGGATGCCGCGCGGCACCCGCAAGGCCCGCCCCGCCGAGGACCGGCCGGAACCGGCCGAACTCGCACTGGAGGACGCAGCCCGGTGAACGTACTCCACTACATCAACCTGTTCTTCAGCGACAGCAGCCACTGGCACGGCTACGACGGCATCCCCACCCGTCTCGTCGAGCACGTCCGGTACTCGCTGATCGCGCTCGCGATCGCCGCCGCCATCGGCCTCCCCATCGGGCTGCTGACGGGTCACACCGGCCGCGGCGGCAACACCCTCTCGCTCATCGCCACCGCCGCCCGCGCCCTGCCCAGCTTCGGCCTGCTGGTGCTGATGTTCGTGCTGATCGGCTTCGGCCTGGTGCCGGTGATGATCCCGCTGGTCGTCCTCGCCGTACCGCCGATCCTGGTCACCACGTACGAGGCGATGCGCTCCGTCGACCCGTCCCCGGTCGACGCGGCCCGCGGCATGGGCATGAACGAGACGAGCGTCCTGTTCCAGGTGGAACTCCCGGTCGCCCTCCCGCTGATCCTCAGCGGCCTGCGCTCGGCCGCCATCCAGATCGTCTCCACGGCCACCATCGCGGCCTACGTCAGCCTCGGCGGCCTGGGCCGCTACATCATCGACGGCCTCTACCAGAAGAACTACGAGAAGGTCGTCGGCGGCGCCACCCTGGTCGCCGGGATGGCCCTGGTGACGCTCGGCGTCTTCTGGGGCATCGCACGACTCGCGGTGTCACCGGGTGTTCGTAGGAGCAACTGAGCCCGCTGAACGCACAGTTGGGGGGAGCGGCCACCGGCCCTCCCCTCAACTCGCTTTCCACCGCCGTCAGTTCTCCGTACGGGCCAGCGCCAACTCCAGTACGACCAGCAGCGCGTCCCGCACCGAGCCCCGCTCCCGCGCGTCGAACGAGAGGACCGGGACGCGCTCGTTGACGTCCAGGGCCCAGCGGACCTCGTCCAGGGTGTGCTCGATCTTGCCGTCGAAGGCGTTGAGGGCGACCGCGAACGGGATCTGCTTGTGCTCGAAGTAGTCGACCGCCGCGTAGCAGTCGTCGAGGCGCCGGCTGTCGACGATGACGAGACCGCCGACCGCGCCCTCCACGATGTCGTCCCACATGAAGCCGAACCGGTCCTGCCCGGGCGTACCGAACAGGTACAGCTTCAGCGTGGGGTCGATGGTGATGCAGCCGAAGTCCATCGCGACCGTGGTCGTCGTCTTGCGCGGGGTGAGCGACAGGTCGTCCACGCCCGCCGCGACCTCGGTGATGGCGGCCTCGGTGGTGAGCGGCTCGATCTCGGAGATCGCGCCCACGGTGGTGGTCTTGCCCACGCCGAAGCCGCCCGCGACGACCATCTTCACCGGCAGCGGCGGTCGTACGGCGGTCTGCGCAGCCGCACCGCGGGCGACCGGTTCAGTCGGTGTCACGGAGTACTCCCCGGGAGTTGGGGATGGCGCGGAGGCCATCGATGACCCTTCGCAGGACGGTTGCGTCATGGGTGATGTCGGAGTTGGGCACGTGCACCGTCAACTGCCCGGCGGCACGCAGGTCCTCGGCGAGGACCCGCACCACGTTCAGGTGCAGCCGCAGCCGGGCCGCGATCTCCGCGAGGGACTGCGGCTGCCGGCAGGCGGCGACGATGTCGTGCTGCTCGAAGGAGAGCCGGTCGAGCACCTCAAGACCGGCGGCCGTGGCCACCACCTGGGTCTCGACCGGGATCGGCCGCCCGGAGGCGGCGGTGTCCGCGCCCGCCACCCGGCCGGCGGTGACCAGGAACGGCCGTACGGCGGAAGGCGTGCGCACCGGATCGCGACCCGGGGGTGTGGCCCCGTCCGCGCCGGCACCGCTCGGAGTGCGGCCGTCGGGCATGAGTGGCTGTTCCTCTCTCGACCGGTCGGGGACCGGTCACCGAGCCGAAGCGGCGCCGACGCTGTTCTTCAGCTGGAGCACCAGCTGGGGGTTGAGCGCGGAACCGGCACGGTTGGCGAACAGCGTCATCTCGTAGGCGATGTTGCCGAGCTTGGCCTCCTTGTCGGTGACGACGCCGAGGACGGCGCCGCTGCCGATCGCGGAGACGAGGACGTGGCCGCCCTCCAGGTCGATGATGACCTTGTTCAGGCCACCGAGACCGTAGTTGCCGGAGGCCCCGGCGGCGAGGCTGGTGATGCCGGAGACGATGGCCCCGAGCCGCTCCGAGTGGGCGTGCTCGCGCAGTTCGGCCACGGCGATCAGCAGGCCGTCGGACGACACCGCGATGGCGTCGACGACACCCGCGGTCTCCGTCGCGAAACGGTTGAGCAGCCAGTTGAAATCGGCCGCGGCTGCCTGCAGATCGGCCGGCGTGGTGCCCCCCGTGGGAGTGTCACCTGTCGACGTACTCACTGCTCCGCTCCTTTCGGGAGGTGGTTCGGGTCGTGCGGGTGGTTCGCGTCCGGGCGGCGCAGGCCCGTGAGGGTGTCGCTGTCGCGATGCGCTTGCTCCACGGCGGCCTCGAACTCTTCGAGGGCCGAGCGGACGGCGTCCGCGTCGGCGGGCCGGGGGGCCTGCCGGGCGGCTTGCTGGGCGGCGTCGTCGGCGCCCGTACGAAGGGTGGCACCCCTGACCCGCCGCCGCAGCGGCCGGGAGCCTCCTGCGGCGTCGTCGGGGGCGGCGGACTCGTCCGCCGGGGAGTGGTGGGTGGTGACGGCGGCGGACTCCGCTACGGCGGCTGCCGGCGCCGTCTCGTACCGGGAGACCCGGCGCGGCAGCGGGGCGGGCTCATCGTCGGCCCAGGCGTGCTCCCGCACGGGTTCGGCGGCGACGGAGGGCCGGGGACCGGAGTCGGCGTACCCGGAGTCGAGTCCGGCGGGCGCCCCGACGGCGGGCGTCGGCCGTACGGAGTCGGTGCCGTGGCCGGAGGAGCCGTAGCCCGAAGTCGTGGCCGACAGGCCGGAGTCGGTGGTCCGGGCGGCACCGGAGTCCGCGGTGGCCCAGGAAGGAGCCGGACGCTGGTCCGGTACGAAGCCCGCGGATGCGAGTGCCTTGCCCGACCCCGACCCCGACCCTGATCCCGATTCCAACCCCGCGAACCCTCCCGCCGAACCGCCGGAGGCCAGCGCGCTCATGCGGAGCAGCAGCGTCGCCGGGATGGTGATCTCGGACGTCACACCGCCGCCCGGCGTACGGGCCAGCGTGACGTCGATGTCCCAGCGGCGGGCGAGGGTACCGACCACGAACAGGCCCAGCACCTTCGTCGGCACCAGGTCGAGGCGCTCGCGGCGGATCAGCCGGGCGTTCTCCTCGGCGATGCGCTCGGCGCTCATCCCGAGTCCGTGGTCGGCGACCACGATCAGCGCGTCGTCGCCGTCGGTCCGTACGACCACCTCGACGGGGCTGCCCGCGGGCGAGAACGAGACCGCGTTCTCCAGGAGTTCGGCCACCATCAGCGTGAGGTCGCCGATGATGTCGGGCTCCACCATGACCTCGGTGTCGGCCCGCAGGCCCACCCGCTGGAAGCCCTCGATCTGGCCGAGCGCGGCCCGTACGACGTTGGTGAGTTCGGTGGGTCCGCCGTCCAGCACGGTCTCGCGGATGCCGGCCAGCAGCATCAGGCTGTCCGCGTTGCGGCGCAGGCGGACGGCGATGTGGTCGATGGAGTAGAGGCGCTCCAGCAGTGCCGGGTCGGTCTCGCCGCGCTCCACCGCGTCGATCAGGGCGAGTTGACGGGTCGTCAGGTTGCTGACGCGGCGGCCGACGTTGCCGAACATCTCGGCGACGTTGCGGCGGCTGATCACCTGGCGGGCCAGCAGCGCGGCGGCCGTGGTCTGCACATGGTTGAAGGCCTCGGCGAGGTCACCGATCTCGTCCTTCGCGGTGACCGGCATGTCGCGCAGCAGCGGCGGCCCGTCGTCCTCGGCGTCGTCGTCGGCGACGCGGGCGAGTTCACGGCCCGCGACGTCGGCGACCTGCTTCGCGGCAACGGTGAGGGCCTGCACGGGACGGACCACCGAGCGGCGCACGATCACCACGAAGCCGAGCCACAGCGCGAAGCCGAGCAGCGAGAGGCTCAGCAGCAGTCCGGCGCGCCAGGAGGCGGCGGAGGACGCGCTGTCGGCGCGGGTGGCGATCTGGCCGATGAGCGAGCCGGTGATCTTCAGCCGGCCCGCGGCCTGCTGCGGGTAGGACGGGTAGTCGCTCATGGCGTCCGCGAAGGCCTTGCGGACGGCGCCGGGCGTCCCGGCCTGCAGCCCGCTCGGGTCGATCTGCAGCTCGGCGTAGGCCTCGGCGATCAGCCGCTGCGCCGGGGTGTGCTCGATGCCGGAGAGCTGGTCGGCCTGGTCCTCGGTGGCGAACCGGGCGAACCTGGCGGCCTGGTAGGTGTAGAGGTCGTAGGCGCCGACCGCGTTGTTGAACTCGATGAGCGCGTTGCTGTCACCGGTCGTCGCGGAGAACACGCTGGTCTCGAACGAGCTGTGGGCGGCGTCCGCCCGCAGCACGGAGTCCAGCAGGTTGCCGGTGAAGGTGGTGGCGAGGTTCGCGTTGTGTTCGAGGTCGAGTCCGTCGATCAGACCGTCGGAGGCGCTGGTGTACGCCGGGTCGATGTTGTCGGCGGGCAGATAGCTCTGCTCGACGGTGTCGCGCAGCGTCTCCAGGCCGTTGATCTCCTTCAACGCCTGGGCCTCGCTGGCCGGCAGCCGGTCGCCGAAGGTGTCGCGCACCTTCTCGACCTGCTTGTCCACGGCCAGCTGAGCCTTGCGGTAGGCGCTCTGCGAGGGAGTGCCGCCGTCGTTGGTGGCCTCGAAGCGGACGGAGAGCAGGATGGCCTGCTGGTGCTCCGCCTCCACGAGGTTCACCAGCCTGGCGACCTGCCCGCTGTCCCGCACCAGTCGCGCCGCGTCGCTCGCGTCCGTCGACTGCCCGACCTCATCCGAGATGAGATACGCCAGCAGCACAGCGACCACCGCGAGCGGTACGCCGACGAGCAGATTGAGCTTGCGCCTGAAGGGCCAACGGTCTGCGAAGCCCCGTATGGACACCAGGCCTCCTTCGTGGGGTGTTGTCACGATACGCGCAGCGACGCGTGTGACTGTTTTTGATCGAAGCGGCCCCCGCACACCGCTGTGACCGACGCCAACTCCGGGGAGACTACCGCCTCTTCGAACGATCAAGTACGTCGCCCTACGTCAAGAATCAGTTACAAAGCGACCGTGTTCGTGACCAGTCTGTTTACGTTGCCTTCACAACTGGGCACCCATTGAGGCCAATCGGTGACCAGAGTTCTCTTGACTGACCAAGAACCGGCTGGATTGGATCAGCGGAGTGCGGCGTTCACGCCTCGCGCGTCGACGCCACCGCCATGCCTGCACGCCTGTGCCAACATCCAAACCCGGAACGGGAATTGTGACTTCAAAAGCGAAGAACAGCTGGTCCAGTACTAGGTACCCCGGCGCGGCCGCCATCGCGCTCGCCGCGACGGCTGCGCTTGTCACGGGATGTGGTTCGTCCTCCGACGGCAAGTCCGACAACCCGCTCTCGGGCGACAAGGCCAGCGGCGACACGGTCGTCGTCGGCTCCAACAACTTCGCCGAGAGCATCCTCATCGCCGACATCTACGGCGAGGCGCTCAAGGCCAAGGGCGTCAAGGTCACTTACAAGCCGAACATCGGCAGCCGTGAGACGACGTACGGCCTGCTCAAGAACGGCACGATATCCGTGCTGCCCGAGTACAACGGCGCGCTGCTGGCCTACCTCGACCCGAAGGCCACCCCGGCGACCCTCGCGGCGACCACGGCCGCGATCAACGCCAAGCTGGACTCGAAGCTGACGCTGCTGGACCCGGCGGCCGCGGAGGACAAGGACACGGTCACCCTCAACGCGGAGACCGCGAAGAAGTACAGCCTCACGTCCGACTCCTCCATCGCGGACCTCAAGTCCATCGCCAAGGACCTGGTCATCGGCGCCTCGCCGGAGTTCCAGACCCGGCAGCAGGGCCTGCTGGGCCTGAAGTCGGTCTACGGCCTGGAGTTCAAGTCCTTCAAGGCGCTGGACGCGGGCGGCCCGCTGACGGCGGCCGCGCTGAAGAAGAACACGGTGCAGGCCGCCGACCTCTTCAGCACGGACCCGACCATCGTCAAGGAGAAGCACGTCACGCTCCAGGACCCGAAGAGGCTCTTCGGCTTCGAGAACGTGCAGCCCCTCGTCTACAAGAGCGGCCTCTCCGCGGCCGGCGTCGCCGCCCTCAACGCGGTCTCCGCCAAGCTCGACACGGCGACCCTGCTGGACCTCGACACCCAGGTCCAGTCCCAGAACAAGGACCCGCTTGACGTGGCGAAGGCCTGGCTGAAGACGGCCGGCCTGAGCTGACCCGTTCCGGCGACGACGCGGGTGCCTCCGTTTCTCCGGGAGGCACCCGCGTCGTGCTCAGTACCCGACGTGGAACGTCGCGTCCTGCTGAGCCGTCGTCGTGGAGATCGGGTCGATCCGCAGGACGTAGTTGGAGTGCCGGATGTAGCGCGTCGGATTGTTGTACGACCGGAAGGACGCCCAGGAGGAGTCCGCTAGCCCCGCCGTCCGGTAGAACGTGGCGTCCCCGGCGAACGTCGACGTGCCGTCGTTCACGTCGAGTCGGAGCGCGTAGTCGTAGTGCCGCAGATACCGGGTCGGGTAGTTGACCGACTGGAAGGACACCCCGGCCGAGTCCGCGAGACCCGGTACCAGGGACCACTGCGAGTCGGTGTACGGGTCGAAGGCGTACTCGTCGATCCGGCCGATGAAATTCGAGTGGCGGACGTAACGGGCCGGGTAGTTGTAGGACTTGAGCCGGTTCCAGGCGGGCGTGCCCCACTTGGCGATCAGGTTGGTGTACTCGGCCGTGGTGATCGGCTGGATGCCGCAGTGCTTGGAGTTGAGCGGCTGTGTGTACAGCTTCTGGTCGACGGCGGTCCAAGTGCCCGCGGCGAGACTGCTGGTCTGCCAGGCGTAGAAGACGCCGTTCGGATCCCAGGTGTCACCCCAGAGGTACCAAGTAGCGCTCGACGTGAGGGACTTGACCAACGTCGGTGCCTCGGTGCCGTTGTGCGAGACCGCCGTGCTGAACTCGGTGAAGCTGCCCGGGTCCAGTGACGTGGACTTCGCGCCGACCAGCGTTGAACTCTTCTTGAAGTAGAGGTAGTTGACGCCGTTCACGCCGACCGCGAGGTCGCCGTCGATGACGTCGTACCCGGGGTCGAAGAACACCTGCGGATCACCGGCGGTCACGAAATCACTGGTGTAGTTGACCATGATGACGTTGTGCCCGCTGTCGTTCACGGCCGAGTAGATCACCCCGTACTGCCCGCGCCCCGCGTCCCAGAACGACTCCGGCGCCCAGGCATGGGTGTCCAGGTCGTGCACCTTCATCCGCCGGTAGCCGGTGAAGGTACGCAGATCGGCGGAGTCCCAGACGTGGATGTACTGGCTGACGTACGTCCAGTCGGTGCCGTTGAGGTCGGTGGCGAGGACCACGAAAGTGCCGTCCTGCTTGCGCAGGATGAACGGGTCGCGCAGGCCGAGGGAGCCCGCCGTGGGGGTGGCGACGGGGGCGTTCTGGTTGAGCGGGGTCCATTCCAGGCCATCGGGGCTGACGGCCAGGTGCAGGCCGTAGTTGGCGCCCAGGAACGTCGGCGACTCGGTGAAGTAGCACATGACGTAGGCCGAGTTGGTGGCGGCCCGCGCGCTGCCCGCGCCGAGCGTGAGCGCGCCGGTGGCCGCGAGGGGGACGGTCGCGGCCATGCCGAGGAACAGGCGGCGGGAGGGGTGGGGGAGAGGGGGGACGGCCATGTGTTCTCCAGGGGGGATACGAGCGGCCCATTGATTCCTGTTGTTCGACATCCCGAACGAAGTTCGGTAAGTCGATCAGAAGGTAGGGATGTGGCGTGTGTGCGTCAATCGCACGGTCGTGCTTGGCCGGTTCCCGTCGTTCACGTAGGTGTCCGCTACGAGCCTCCTGTGTGGATCAGGAGTTCCGCCCGCGCCCGGGCCGCCGCCCCGACCGCCACCGCGTCCCCGCCCAGCCGGGCCGGCAGCACCCGCACCCGGTGACCGCTCACCGGCGGCTCCACCGCCAACGTCTCCTGCACGGCGGACTCGACCAGCGCCCAGGACCGGCTGACGCCCCCGCCGATCACACACGTCGTGACATCCAGCAGCCCCGCCGTGATCAGCAGCGCACGGGCGACCCCGCGCCCCACCGCCGTGTACACGGCCCGCGCGTCCGGATCGCCCGACCGGGCCGCCTCGGCGACCTCACGGGCCGTGAGCGCCCGCCCCGTCCGCTCCCCGTACCGCGCCGCGATCGACCGCCCCGACGCCAGCGTCTCCAGATGCCCTCTTCCCCCGCACGTACACGGCAGTTCACCGAACCCGGGCACGTGCCCGATCTCGCCCGCCGCCCCGCGCGGCCCCTCGTACAGGGCGCCATTCAGCCACAACGCGCCGCCCACCCCGGTGCCGAGCGTCATCCCGAGCACGTTCTCCGCACCCGCGACCGCACCCTTCGCGACCTCCCCGCGCAGAAACGCGTTCACGTCGTTGTCGAGGAACGCCGGTACGCCCAGGGCCTGTTGGACGGTGGCCGTCACCTCGAACCCGGCCCAGTCGCGAAAGGAGTCGCTCGCCACGAGGATCCGCCCGGCCCGCACATCCACGAGCCCGGCCGCGCCGACCCCGACCCCGAGCAGCCGGGCGGGCGTACGGTCCAGCAGCAGCCGTAGCGCGGAGAGCGCGGCGTCGAGCATGGCCGTCCCGCCCTCACTCGCCGGGGTGGGCACCTCCGTCCGGTCCAGGACGTCGAGTTCGGCCGTGCACAGCACGACCTGGGTGGTCGTGCCGCCGATGTCGACGCCGACGACCACCTGGGGAGAGTCCGTCACGCGCCGGCCCCCGTCCCCAACGCCAACCGGCGCTCCCTGCGCTCCCGTTGGAGCACCGGATCAGGTACGGGCACCGCGGCGATGAGCCGGCGTGTGTACGCGGTCTCCGGGTGCAGCAACGTGCTCATGGTCGGCCCCTGTTCCTCGACCCGCCCGCCCCGCATCACGACAACACGCCCCGCGAACCGCTGCACCACGGCGAGGTCGTGCGACACGAAGAGACACGCGAACCCAAGCTCTGCCTGCAACTCGGCGATCACTTCCAACACGGTCTGCTGCACACTCACGTCCAGCGCGCTCGTCGGCTCGTCCGCGACCAGCAGCCGCGGTTCGAGGACCAGCGCCCGCGCGAGACTCACCCGCTGCCGCTGTCCACCGGACAGCTCACGTGGCCCGCGCCGCGCCAACTCCCGTGGCAGTCGCACCAGTTCGAGCACCTCTGCAACCCGCTCCCGCCGCTCGGCGGCACCCATCCCACGCCGGTGCACCCGCAACGGCTCGGCCACGCACTCCGCGACACTCATCCGCGCGTCCAGCGAGGCCACCGGATCCTGCAACACCACCCCGACCCCGGCCAGCAGCGCCCGCCGAGCCCGCCCCCGCGCCTTGCGCAGATCGGCCCCGAAGAGCGAGACGCCCCCCGACTCCGGCGAGACCAGCCCAAGCGCCACCCGGGCGGCGGTCGACTTTCCCGACCCGGACTCCCCGACAAGCCCCACGGTCTCACCGGCGTGCACGGTGAGCGACACCTCCTCCAGCGCCCGCACGGCACGAGGCCCACGCCCGAACTGGACGGAGACTTCCCGCAGTTCGACCACCGGAGCAGCCGTCTCGACAGACTCACGTACAACGGCACCCACCGGCTCGCTCACCGCCAGCCGAGGCACAGCGGCCAACAACCGCCGCGTGTACTCGTGCGTCGGCCGCAACAGCACGTCCTCCACCGCCCCGGTCTCCACGACCTCCCCCTCCAGCATCACGGCGACCCGGTCGGCGAAGTCCGCGACGACCCCCATGTTGTGCGTGACCAGCAGCACCCCGGTCCCGGAGTCGGCGGCCAACTTCCGCAGCAGATCCAGGATTTCGGCCTGCACGGTGACGTCCAGCGCGGTGGTCGGCTCATCGGCGATCAGCAACCCGGGCGAGTTGGCGATGGCCATGGCGATCACGACCCGCTGCCGCTGCCCACCGGACAACTGGAACGGAAAGGCGGAGGCCCGCCGTTCGGGCTCGGGAATCCCGACCCGGCGCAACAACGCGACGGCCTCGGCAGCCGCCTCCTGCCGCGACACATCCCGATGATTGCGCACAACTTCCGCTATCTGCCCACCGATTCGGGTCAGCGGATCCAGCGCGGTGGCCGGCTCCTGGAACACCATCGAAGCCGTACGCCCCCGCAGCCGCGCGAGTTCGGCCTCACCGGCCCCCACCACATCCGTACCGCCGACCGAAACGCCCCCGGAAGCACGGGCGTTGCCGGGCAACAACCCGAGCGCGGCAAGGGCCACGGTCGACTTCCCGGACCCTGACTCACCGACAAGGGCAAGCGTCTCGCCGGGCTCGACCCGCAGCGAAACTCCACGCACGGCGGGCACATCACCGCTCTCGGTGGAGAAAGTGACGCCCAGATTCGCTATCTCCAGGATGCTGTTCATCCCCGTCCCCTCACGTCGAAGGCGTCGCGCAGCCCGTCGCCGACCGCGTTGAACGCGCACACGACGAGGATGATCGCGAGACCCGGCGGCACGATCAGCCACCAGCGTCCCGAGTAAGCGGCCGTCAGCCCGGCCGAGAGCATGCCGCCCCAGTCGGTCGACGGCGGCTGAACTCCCAGCCCCAGATAGGACACATAGGCCACGAGCAGAATCGCGTCGGCGACCTGGAAGGTGGCCGCGACGACGATCGTCGACACCGAGTTGGGCAGGATGTGCCGCGTGATGGCCCGGCTGTGCGACCCCCCGATGGCCCGCAGCGTCAGCACATAGTCCCGGCTCTTCAAGGTCAACGTCTCCGCCCGCACGAGCCGCGACGGCACCAGCCAGGACACCAGCCCCAGAATCAGGATCAGCCCAGGCACACCAGGCGTGGTGATGGCAGACACGACCAGCAGGATGAAGAGGGCAGGAATGGCGATCCCCGCGTCCACCACCCGCATCATCACGGCATCGACCCACCCGCCCGCATACCCGGCGACCGACCCCCAGAGAGTCCCGATCACGGTGGCAAGCACCCCGGCGGCAAGCCCGACGAGCAACGACACCTTCCCGCCGTACATGAGCCGCCCCAGCTCGTCATGCCCGACAGCATCTGTACCGAGCCAATGCGCCCCACTGGGATGGAGATTGACCTGCGTGAGATCGGTATGGATCTGATCGGTGGAGTAGAGGGTCGGTCCAACGAAGCAGAACAGAAGGAAGAGGGCCACGACGAGGAGTCCGCCGACTGCGAGCTTGTTGCGAGCGAAGCGAGCAATCAGGGGCGCGGGGAACTGCGTGACAAGCCCCCACCGGCCCGCACTTTGAACACTCATGTCCGCCCAGCCTTCACTCGGGGATCCACGATCCGCTGGACGACGTCAGCAAGGAGCGTCCCCACCACAGTCGCGACAGAAATGACAAGCACGCACCCGAGAAGCACCGGATAGTCCGAGGACTGAGCCGCACTCCAGAACAACAGTCCCATCCCTGGGTAGTTGAAGAGCTGCTCAACCACCAGCGCACCCCCGAACAACACCGGCACGTAGTACCCCAACATCGCGATCACCGGCGTAAGCGAGTTCCGGAACACGTGCCTGAAGAGAATCGCCCCCTGCCGAGAACCCCCCGCCCGAGCAGTCCGCACGTAGTCCTCGGAGAGGTTCTCCAACGTCGAGGCCCGCATGTACCGACTGAACACGGCAACCATCGACGCCGCCCCGGTCACCACAGGCAGCACCAACGCCACCGGATCCGCGAAGACCTGAGCCACCGTGTCCCCCTGCGGCGCCTGCGAGGGAAACCACCGCACCATCTGCGTGAAGACCAGCACCAGCACAAGTCCCAGGAAATACACGGGAGTCGAGTACGCCACGAAGCTCAACGTGGTGATGACGTAGTCGGCCGGCTTGTTCCGCCGCACCGCCTGCCACATGCCCAGCGGAATCGCGAGCGCCAGCCCGAGAACCGCCGACAACACGGTCAACACCAGGGTCTTCGGGAGGCGTTGCTCGATGAGCCGGGACACCGCCTCGTTCAGGGTGTACGACGTGCCGAGGTCACCGTGCAGCAACTGCCGCAGGTAGTACAGGTACTGGACGGGCAGCGGCCGGTCGAGCCCCTGGTCGTGGTTGAACAGCGTGATCTGCTGAGGCGTGGCCTGCGGGCCGAGGATCCCGCGCGCGGGACCCCCGGGCAGCGCGTGCAGCAGGCCGAACACCACGACCGTCACGATGAGGATCACGACCAGCGCTTGGGCGATCCGCCGGGTCAGATACAGGAGGGTGTCCATGCCTCAGCTGGTCCACTTCCACTGTGCCGGGTGGAAGTTGGCGAGCGGGTCCTGCGAGAAGCCGCCGAGGCCGTTCTTGACCACGGAGATCTGGTAGTCCGGCTCGGGCAGCCAGATCACCGGCAGGTCCTTGGCGAGGGCCGCGCTGTAGTCCTGGATCGCCTGGTTCGAACTCGACGTCGTGGACGCGGAGATGAGCTTGTCGACATCGGCGTTGGAGTAGTTGCCGAAGTTCGCGCCGCCCTTCGTCTGGAAGAGCGAGTCACCGGTGGGGAAGGCGCTGAAGTACCAGCTGCCCGCCGTACCGAAGAAGGACAGCTGCCACTTGCAGATCGACTGCGAGGCCGTGCACTGCGGGGTCTGCGACAGCACGGAGTTGACCGGTGCGGTCTTGATGGAGAACTTGATGCCGGTCTTCGCGAGCGAGGACTGGATCGCGCTCATCATGTTGTCGGTCACCGTCGAACCGGACTGCGACAGCACCTGCATCTGGAACTTCGTCCCCTTGGCGACCCCCGCACCGCACTGCGCGGCACCGGTGCCGGGGCTGGTGCAGGTCATGACCCCGCCCTGCTCGCTCCAACCATGGCCGCTGAGCAGGGACTTGGCGGCCGAGGTCGAGAACGGGTACGGGTCGCTCTTCTGCGTGGCCGAGAGGAACGACGAACTCTGCGCCTGCGGTATCGGCCCGTATCCGGGCACCGCCGTCCCGTTGAAGATGACCTTCGCCAGCGCGCTCTGGTCGATGGACTTCTGCACGGCCTGCCGGGCGTAGAGCTGCTTGAACACGGCACCCATGGAAGGGTTGTTGAAGTTGTACGGCATGTAGGTGATCGCCCAGCCCGACCACGGCTTCACCGTGTAGCCCTGCGCGGTGAAGCTCGCCTTCTGGTCGAGGTCGGTCGCCTCGATGTAGCCGTAGTCGACGCTCCCGGACCGCAGCGCGTTCTTCTCGGCGTCCGCCGTCGTGAAGGGGAGGAGGTTCACGGTGGGGATGCCGGGATTCTCGCCGCCGTCGTACTTCGAGTTGGCGGTCAGGACGACCTTGCCGGCCGTGGAGAAGGACTTGACGGCGTAGGGGCCGCTGACCGTCTTCCACAGGGCGTTCGTCGCGTAACCGCTGATGTTCTTGGCCGCGTTGTTGAGGTACGTCCAGTCCTTCTTGGCGTCCCCGGCCTTGTCCCACACGTGCTGGGGGAGCGGGGTGATGGAACTCAGCTCATTGGCCAGCATCCACTGCGGGTTGTAGGCCTTGTCGAAGGTGATCGTGAAGTGACCGGCGTCCACGGTCTTGAAGGACGTCCAGTTGTCCGGCGCCTTGCCCGGGTTGTAGCCCGCCCACTGGGACTTGTTCGCCTTGATGAGGTCGAACCAGAACTTCACGTCGGCGGAGGTGACCGGCTTCCCGTCGCTCCAGTGCCGGTCGCCGAGGGTGATCGTGACGCTCTTGTTGTCGGCCGCGAAGTCGGCGGCGGTCGCCACCGAGCCCTTCTTGTTCCAGCCCATGGTCCCGGTCGAGCCGTCGTAGGCGATGAGCGGCTCCCACAACGAGTTCGCGATGGAGATGTTGTTGGTGTTGAGGTGGGCCGCGGTGCCGATCGGGAGGATCCAGTTCGGGGTGAAGTTCGCGGGCAGCGCGTAGTTGATCGAGTCGTGGGACCCGGACGACGACGTGCCGCTCGACCCGGAACAGCCCGCGAGCAGCAGCGAGGCCGTGGTCAGGGAGGCACCGGCGAGGAGTCTCTGGCGAACAGGGGACATGGTTCTCCTCGGAAAAAGAGGGGCGGAGGCGGGGGTAAGGACAGTCAACGGCTCCCGGTGTCGAAGAAACAGGCGTCCCGCTGTAAAAAGCCTGTTTCTGCTGTTCTGAAAAAAGGTGAGAGGGCATCCGGGTGACTTACGCTCGTCGCCTCGATCACCCGATCCGGAAGTAACTTCCTTCATGCCTGAAAAAAGTGCGCACCGCCGGAAGAGCACCTCGGGCGTCTCCTCACTGGCCGAGCACGTCCTCGAACTCCTCGCCTCCGGGCAGGCCGCCACCCGCACCGAACTCGCCGAACTGCTCGGCGCCGCGCCCTCGACGATCTCCCTCGCGGTGGGCCAGCTGGTGTCCCTCGGGCTGGTCGCCGAGCACGGCACCCGCTCGTCCACCGGCGGACGCCCGCGCAAGGTGCTGCGGCTGGGCGGCAGCGACGGTTTCGCGGTCGCGGCCGAGCTGGGCGGCAAGCACGCGCACGTCGGGGTCGTACTCCCCGGCGGAGGCCTGACCGACGTATCGACCGTGCCGTTCCCCACGGCGGACGGCCCCGAGGCCGCACTGCCGGGCCTCGCCGAGACGCTCACCGCACTCGCCGAACGCCACGGACGTGACCGCCTGCGGGGCGTGGGCCTGTCCCTCCCCGGCCCGGTCGACATCGCCTCCGGGATCGTCACGCTCCCGGCCCGGATGCCCGGCTGGAACAAGTTCCCCATCCGGGACTGGCTCGCCGACCGCTTCGAGGTACCGGCCGCCGTCGAGAACGACGCCAACTGCATGGCCGTGGGCGAACACACCGTCCAGCCCGCCGAGCGCCGCCAGTCGATCATGGTCAAGGTCGGCACCGGCATCGGCGCGGGCGTGATCGCCGACGGCCGCCTCTACCGCGGCGGCACCGGCGCCGCCGGCGAGATCACCCACGTCCGCGTCGAGGCCGCCCAGGACATCCCCTGCTCCTGCGGCAACACCGGCTGCCTGGAGACCGTCGCCTCCGGCGCCGCCCTGGTCCGCATCCTGCGCGGCCACGGCCTCGACGTGACGTCCACGGAGGACGTCGTACGCCTCGCCACGGACGCCCACCCCGAGACGACCCGAGCAGTCCGCCAGGCCGGCCGCTACCTCGGCCAGGTCCTCGCGGCCAACGTCAACTTCTTCAACCCCGACGCCGTGTACCTCGGCGGCATCCTCTCCACCCTGGAACCCTTCGTGGCGGCAGTCCGCAGCCAGCTCTACGAGGGCTGCCACCCCCTCGTCACAGAACACCTGGTGATCGACCGAGCGAGCCTCGGCGCGGACGCGGGGCTGGTGGGCGCAGGCCAGTTCGCCCTGCAGCGGGCTTTGGCGCAGGCACTCCAGACGGTCACAGACCAATCGGGCCCGCGATGAACCTGTCGTGCTCGTGGGGCGCCGCGATGATCCCGTCGTGCGCATCGGGGCCGCGATGACCGTGCCGTACTCATCGGGCCCGCGATGACCCACCACTTTTAGGGGCGCGGGGAACTGCGCGACCAGCCCCCACGTACCCGCACCCGACCCACAACCTGGAGCCCCCTTGCCGTCACCCCGCCCCACCATCGCCATCGCAGGCCTGGGCATCGAATCCTCAACCTTCTCCCCGGCCCGCACAGAAGCCCCGGCCTTCCACCCCCAACGAGGCCCCGAAGTCCTCACCCGCTACCCCTTCCTGGCCTCCGGCACCCCCCTCCGGGAAGCCGCCGACTGGCAGGGCGCCCTCGTCGGCAAGGCCCTCCCCGGCGGCACGGTAACGGCCACCGCATTCACCGCACTCACCGACGAACTCATCGCACGCCTAAGCGAGTTGGGCCCCCTGGACGGCCTCTGGTACGACATCCACGGCGCGATGACGGTAGAGGGCACAGACGACGCCGAAGCCCAACTACTCGCCCGCATCCGGGAAACCATCGGCCCGCACACCCTCGTGTCCACCTCGATGGACCTGCACGGCAACGTCTCCCGCGAACTGGTCCACCAGAGCGACCTGATCACCTGCTACCGCATGGCCCCGCACGAAGACGCCATGGACACAAAGGAACGCGCCGCCCGCAACCTCGTAGACCTCCTGACAAGCGGCGCCCCCCGCCCGGTCAAGGCCTGGATCCCGGTCCCCGTACTGCTCGCAGGCGAACAGACCTCCACCCGCATCGAACCGGCGAAGAGCGTCTACGCCGCCGTAGAAGAAGTAGAAGCAACCGCGGGAGTCACCGACGCGGCGATCTGGGTCGGCTACGCCTGGGCGGACGAGCCCCGCAACCGAGCCGCGGTCGTCGTGACGGGCCAGTCCGCCGCCCAAGTAACCGCCGGCGCCGAACAGTTGGCCCGCGGCTTCTGGCAAGCAAGGCACGACTTCGAGTTCGTGGCCCCGACCGGCACTCTCCACGACTGCCTGGACGAGGCCCTGGCCTCCCCCGCCCGCCCGTACTTCATCAGCGACACCGGCGACAACCCGACCGCGGGCGGCGCCGGCGACGTCACCTGGGGACTCCAACAGGTGCTGGAACGACCGGAGTTCAAGCACGAGGACGGCCCCACGGTCATCTACGCGTCGCTCCCCGGACCGTCCGCCGTAGCCACGGCGGAGCGCGCCGGCGTCGGCGCCACCGTCACCGTCACGGCGGGCGCGGAGGTCGACGACCGGCACGCGGGCCCGCTCACCCTCACCGGTGTCGTGCACTCGATCCGGCACGGCGACCGGGACGCGGAGACCGAGGTCGTGCTCAAGGTGGGCAGCGTGTACGTGATCCTGACCCGGCTCCGGAAGCCGTACCACCACGAACACGACTTCACCGACCTGGAGTTGGACCCGCGCTCCGCGGACCTCGTGCTCGTCAAGATCGGCTATCTCGAACCCGAACTCTTCGCCATGGCCGCCGACTGGAAGATGGCCCTCACCCCGGGCGGGGTCGACCAGGACCTCGTACGGCTCGGGCATCACCGCGTCCGGCGGCCCCTGTTCCCCTTCGACCGGGACATGCCCGACCCGGACCTCACGGCCCGGGTCATCGCCCCCTCGGACGAGCCGCTCAGCGGGGCGGACGAGTGAGCTTGCCGCCCCCGCCGTCCTCGATGGCGGCGGCGATCAACTGGTCGAGCAGCGCGATCAGTACGTTCCGGCAGGAGTCGCGCTCCCGCGCGTCGCACAGCAGCACCCGGACGTCCTCGGGGAGGGCCAGCGCCTCGCGCACCGCCTCAGCGGGGTACGGGTGCTCGCCGTAGAAGCCGTTCACGCCCACCACGAACGGGATGCCCCGGCGTTCGAAGAAGTCGACGGCCGCGAAGCTGGACTTCGGGCGGCGGACGTCGATGAGGACCACCGCGCCGAGCGCGCCGAGCGCCAGGTCGTTCCACATGAACCAGAAGCGCTGCTGGCCCGGGGTGCCGAAGAGGTAGAGCACCAGGTCCTGGCCGATGGTGATGCGGCCGAAGTCCAGGGCCACGGTGGTGGCCCGTTTCTCCTCGATGCCGTCGAGGTCGTCGACGGCGAGGCCCGCCACGGTCAGTGGCTCCTCGGTGCGCAGCGGCGCGATCTCGCTCACCGAGCCGACCATGGTGGTCTTGCCGACGCCGAAGCCCCCCGCGATCAGGATCTTGACCGTCTCGGGTGGCGCGGGTGCCGGAGCGATGGTGTCAGAGCCGGTCAAGGCCCTCCCTCACTTTCTGCAGCAGGTCCATGTCCGGGCTGGTACGGGAGACCGGGTGCGGCGGCCGGGCCGTGATCAGGCCGGCCTCCAGCAGATCGCAGAGCATGATCACTACCACGCTCACCGGAAGGTCGACAAGAGCGGCGACCTCCGCCACCGCCAGCGGCTCGGCGCACAGCCGCAGGATGCGGGACTGCTCCGGCTGCGGCCGGGGCGCCCGCGCGGGCACCGGATCGACCGCGGTCACCGTGGTGATGAGGGTGAAATCGGCGCGGCTGGGCCGGGTTCTGCCTCCGGTCAGCGTGAACGGCCGTACGAGCCGTCCCGCCGCGTCGCCACCGCTCACCTCACTCGCCGGAGCCGGCCGCGGGGCCGACGTTGGCCCGCGGCGCGGCGCTGAGATGCTCGCCTATCTTCTTCACCAGCATGTTCATCTGGTACGCCACGACCCCGACGTCCGCGCCCGGACCGGTCAGGACGACCAGATGGGCGCCGGGGCCCGCCGAGGTGAGGATGAGATAGCTGTTCGCCATCTCGATCAGCGCCTGGCGCACCGGACCGCCCCGGAAGTCCATGCTGACCCCCTTGCTGAGGCTCATCAGCCCGGACGCGGTGGCCGCGAGCCGCTCGGCGTCGTCGCGCAGGAACCCGGTGGACTTGCTGACGACCAGGCCGTCCTCGGACAGCACGACGGCCTGGTTCACCTCGGCCACCCGGTCCACGAGTCCGGTGAGCAACTGGTCGAGCTGGGTGTGCGTGGCGGGGACGGGTCGTGTCATGGCGGAGTCCTTCATGAGCGGTCGGCGGGCGGATTGGGGGAGGCTGCTGCTTCCTCCCGGTCGTACTGCGACGGCGCGTCCTCGTCACGCGCCTGGAACGTGCCGCGCTGGAACCCGGCCAGCGAGGAGGCCGCACGCTCCGCGGTGAAGTCTTCCAGCTCCAGGTCCTCCTCGACCGGCCCCGCCTCCTCCCGCAACTCACTGGCCAGACTGGTCTGCGGCACCCGCCGCGGCAACGGGGTCAGCCCACCCAGCCCGGCCGTCACCGACTCGGACTCGGACTCGGGCGACCGTGCCGGGGGGACGACGGGCCGGACCTTGGGCGCGGGACCCGACGCGTCAACTGCCCGATCGGCCAGGGTGGTTGTTGTCGCGGGGGCGGCCGTCTTCTCCGCCTTCTCCGCTACGAGGGCCTCGGCGTCGATGGTTCCCGCTGCGCCCCGAGCGGGTTCCTCGGGTGCCTCGGGTACGACGATCTCGTGCGGGATGAGCACGATCGCGGTCGTGCCGCCGTACGGCGAGGAGCGCAGGGTCACCGCGATGCCGTGCCGGGTGGCGAGCCGGGCGATCACGAACATGCCGAGCCGGAGGTCGTCGGCGAGGGCGACCACGTCGAACTGCGGGGCCACCGCCAGCTGTCCGTTGAGCGAGGCGTAGTCCTCCTCCGACATGCCGAGCCCGCGGTCCTCGACCTCGATGACGAGCCCCTTGGCGACCATCGCGGCCCGTACCCCGACGGGGCTCGGCGCGGGCGAGTACACGGTCGCGTTGTCGATCAGCTCGGCCAGCAGGTGGATCACGTCGGCGACCGCGGGCGGCGCGAGGCACACCTCCTCCTCGGTGTGCACCTCCACCCGCTGGTACTCGGCGACTTCGCCGACAGCGCTGCGCAGGATGTCGATCAGGGCGACCGGCTCGGTCCAGCTGCGGCGCGGCTGCTCGCCGCTGATGACGACGAGGTTCTCCTCGTAGCGGCGCAACTGGCTTGCGGTGGAGTCCAGTTCGTACAGGCCGCGCAGGACCTCGGGGTCGTCGTGCCGGCGCTCCAGCTGGTCGAGCTTGGTGAGCTGGAGGTTGACCAGGTTCTGGCTCTGCCGGGCGATGCCGAGGATGACCTTCTGGAAACCCCTCCGGGTGTCGGCGAGTTCGACCGCGGTGTGCACGGCGGTGCGCTGCGCGGTGTTGAACGCCTGGGCCACCTGGCCGAGTTCGTCGTTGCCGTAGTCCAGGGGCGGGGTCGCCGACTCCACGTCGATCTTCTCGCCCCGGTTCAACCGGGCCACCACATCGGGCAGTCGGTCCTCGGCGAGGCTCAGCGTGGCCGCCTTCAGGCCGCGCAGCCGGCGGGAGAGGGAGCGGGTGATCCGCCAGGACATGCCGATGCAGAGCAGCAGGGCGGCGAGTCCGCCCGCGCTCAGGGAGGCGGCCGTGACGAGCAGGTTGTGCGCCTTGTCGGAGCTGCGGTCGAGGAGGCCGGCCGTCTGCTGCCGGATCAACCCCTCGTACTGTTCGGCGACTTCGGACAGGGCCGCGTTCCACTGCTTCTGCTCGGCGGGCAGGACGATCCGGCCGGCCGAGCCGTCGTCCGGATCCGCCTTGCCCGCCGTACCGGCCCTGAGGACCGCGTCCTCCGTGGACTCCAGCGTGCTCCACTCGACGCTCTGCAGAATGTGCTCGATCCGCGTCTTGGTGGCGCCCTGGAACCCGGTGGCGATCTGGTCCTCGACCAGCCAGCGCCGGGCGTGCACCAGCTCGGCGAACTGTTCCCACGACTCGTCGTCGAGGCGCCCGGAGTGCCAGGCCAGCGTCAGCTGCGCGTCCTCCTGGGAGACCAGCTCCGCGCCGTGCTCCAGCGCGACGAGCGGCTCCGCCTGCGAGGTGAGGTCGCCGTCGTCGACCTGGGACAGCTCCTGGAACGCCTGGATCTGGTCGTCGATGATCGAGGTGTACTGGTCCAGCACCTGCTGGGGCGTGATGTCGGTGGGGTTGTCCACCTGGTCCCGGTAGTACTCAAGGCTGTCGACCGACGCGACGACCGAGTACATCCGGTCCCGGATCCGGGTCGGCGCCTTCTTGATCGCCCCGGACTGGGCCACGAGTTGGGCCACCGCCTTGTCCGTCGCCGTGCGCTGGGCCTCCAGCGCGGCCTGCGAGCCGTGCGGGTCCGCCATCCACGCCGCCGAGAGACTGCGCTCCTTCTGGAGCGCGAGCGCGGCCTCGGTGCCCATTGCGCCGGTCGACCTGCTCAACTCCGTCTGCGAGCGCAGCCGTAGCCCCTCCGTGAACATCTGGGTCGTCGTCACTCCCCACATGGCGGCCAGCGTGACGCTGGGGACCAGGGCGAGCAGGATCAGGGAAAGACGTATGGAACCGACGCGGCGCCGGGCACCTGTCCGTGGAGACATCGTGGTCGTCCTCGCTACATCCTCGTACGAAGTGTCCGGTCAGCGCGTTCCGTCGGCCGCGAACTTCGCGACCGCGCCGACGTTCGTCTTCGTCACGAACGCCGGGCCGGTGAGCACGGGAGCCACCCCGCCGCCACTGATGTTGCCGTTGGTCTTGTAGAGCCACAGCGAGTTCACGGCCAGATAGCCCTGCAGATAAGGCTGTTGATCGACCGCGAACTGTACGTCGCCGTTCTGGACGGCCTTGACCAGGGCCGAGTTGAGGTCGAAGGTCGCGACCTTGGCCCTACTGCCCGCCGCCTTCACGGACTTGACCGCGGCCAGAGCGAAATCGGCGCCCAGCATGACCACTTCGTCGATGCTGGGGTCCTGCTTCAGCCGGTCCGTGACCCCCGCGGACACGGCGTCCATGTCGGTGCCGTCCACGTAGAGCATGTCGGTCTCGCCGGTGAACGCCTTCTTCACGCCCGCGCAGCGCGCCTCCAGGGCGACATTGCCCCGCTCGTGGATCACGCACAGGGCGTGCTTGGCCTTGAGGGCGTCCAGTTTCTGGCCGATGGCGCGGCCCGCGACGCTCTCGTCCTGCCCGAAGAACTCCAGGACGCCCTCCGACTGCCAGGAGTCGATACCGGAGTTGAGGCCGACCACGGGAATGTCCGATGCCTTGGCCTCCTTGATCGGCCCCTTCATCGCGTCCGGCTTGGCGAGCGTCAGCGCGATGCCGTCGACCCCGTCCTTGATCGCGTTCCGCACCAGCTCCGCCTGTCCGGTGGCGTCGGGGTCGCTCGTGTACGTCAGGTCGACGCCGTCCTTGGCCGCGGCGGCCTCGGCGCCCTTCTTCACCAGCAGCCAGAAGGCGTCGCCCTTGCTAGCGTGGGTGACCAGCGCGATCCTGAGCCCGCCGGTGCTCGCGGCACCGGCCCCGTCCGTGCCGGAGCCCGCACCACCGGTCGCCGAGCAGCCGGAGAGCAGCAGACAGCCGGTCACGGCGAGGCTGAGCGCCGTACCGCGTATCGGACGGAAGGGGGCGTGAGGTGAGGGAGGAGTGGTCATGGGCGGTGCGGCACCTCGCTGTGCGGCCGAGCGGGGGACGGGGAGGGTGTGCCCGGAGCCGTATGAGGTGCGCCGACCGGGTTACTCCCGTTGGCCCGGAGCCAATCGCGTGTGACCGCTGGTAGTCAAGTGAGCAGCGACATGGAGTGAGTTGTTGGCGCCGCATTGTGATCATCTCGACGTCGTACGGAAGTTGAGCACGCCGATGAGGAGATTACGGGCTGGAGGACGGGTGGTTACGCCAAGGACCGCGGCCGATCCCCCCGAAGGGCTGCCCGGCCGTCGAGGGGCGGGGCGTGGATCGGACCGCGGTCCAGGTCGTCAGGTGTGCGCCAACTCCCTTACGACAAAGGGGAGTCGGCGGCTGGTCAGAGGTCGAACTCGTGCGGCGGTAGGTCGAGGCTGAAGCACGCCTCGCGGACCACGGCCTGCTCGGTCTTGTCGAAGTCGCCGTCCGCGCCGCCGATCACGATGCCGATCTGGATCACGGCACGCGCCTCGGCGGGCTTCTTCTTCGCCTTGGCGATCTCCTGGAGCACGCTGACCTTGCCGAAGGCGAAGTCGGCCGTCAGCTTGTTCAGGTTCTCGTCGAAACGGCGCTGGAGGTCCATCGCGTCGAAGTTCTGCAGCACCTCGTTGCTCGCGATGAGCTGGGCGACGCGCTGCCGCTCCGACGGGTCGACCGTCCCGTCGGCCGCCGCCACGAGCGCGCACATCGCCATGCTCGCGTCGCGGAACGCCCCGCTCTTCAGGTCGTTCTTCTTCGCCACGAGCTGGGTCTGCATCGTCGACGCGGACTCCTTGAAGCGGTCCCACAGGGCCATGCGAACTCCATATGTATTAAGTCGTGCGTCAGGTGAGCGGTCGTGCGTCTGCGGCACCGTGGAAACTCCCCGGCCCGGGGAGAAGTTCCGGCCGCCTAGACTGGGCGATTCACGAACGGGACCGGTCCAGGACGGGAGGCGACGACGGTGGCGACAGCCGGCAGCGGCTTCGAGGACCCGTCCGCCGACGTGCTCGCGGACGCCGCCGCGGCCTTCGGGCTGCTGGCCTCGCCCGCGCGGCTGCACATCGTGTGGGCGCTGGCCCAGGGCGAGAGCGATGTCACCGGGCTCGCGGAGCGGGTCGGCGGCGCGCTGCCCGCCGTCAGCCAGCACCTCACCAAACTGAAGCTCGCCGGCCTGGTCCGGTCCCGCCGCGAGGGCCGCCGCCAGGTGTACTTCGTCGACGACCCCGACGTGGTCGACGTCGTCCGGCTCGCGGTCACCCGCATCGGCGACCGCGCCGACCGGGCCGATCTCCCCGCCCCCCGACTCCGTGGCCTCTGACACCGCCGCCCACCGGCACACCCCGCTCCAGGTGCTGCGGCACCTGGACACCGGCCCGCGCGGACTGACCGACCCGGAGGCCGCCGCCCGGCTCGCGGCTACCGGCGAGAACACGGTTCCCCGGCGCCGTACGACCTCCTGGCCCCGCCTGTTCCCGCGCAGTCTGCGCGACCCCTTCACCGCCGTCCTGCTGCTCCTCGGCGTGGTCTCGGCGCTCGTCGCCTCCTGGGGCACCGCCGCGGTGATCCTCGCCCTCGTCGCGGTGAGCTGCGCGCTGCGCACGAGCGGGGAGCACCGGGCCGACCGCTCGCTGCACGACCTGCGCGAGCTGGTCGGCGCCACCGCCTGCGTGCTGCGCCGCACGGACGCGGACGCGCCGGTACGGGCCCGGGAGACGCCGGTCGCCGAGCTGGTGCCGGGCGATGTGATCCGGCTGGGGCCCGGCGACCTCGTCCCCGCCGACGTACGACTGCTGCGCGCGACCGGGCTGACCGTCCACCAGGCCGCCCTCACCGGCGAGTCCGCGCCGGTCGCCAAGGCCGCCGTAGAGCTGCCCGGGGCGGCGGACGAGGGTCCCTTCGCGCAGCCGTATCTCTGCTTCCAGGGCAGCGGAGTCGTGTCGGGGAGTGCCACGGCGGTCGTGCTGGCGACGGGGGCGCGGACGCGGTTCGCCGCCGCGCACGGCGGGCCGGTGCGGCGGGAGGCGAGCGCGTTCGACCGGTCCGTGCACGGGATCTCCTGGGTGCTGATCCGGTTCATGCTGCTGACGCCCCCGCTCGTCCTGATGGCCAACGCGGCGCTGCGCGGGCGGGGCCTGGCGACGCTGCCGTTCGCCGTCGCGGTGGCGGTCGGGCTGACGCCCGAGATGCTCCCGGTGATCGTGACGACCTGCCTCGCGCGCGGGGCCGCGCTGCTCGCCCGTACGCACGGCGTCGTCGTCCGGCGGCTCCCCGCGCTGCACGACCTCGGGGCCGTGGACGTCCTCTGCCTCGACAAGACCGGCACGCTCACCCAGGACCGCCCGGTCGTGGAACGCGCCCTCGGCCCCGACGGCGCCCAGGACCCGGACGTCCTGCGCCTGGCCTCCGTAGCCGCGTGGTGGACCCTCCAACTCGCCGAGGCCCCCGTGCCGGACGCCCTCGACGAGGCGCTGCTGGAGGCGGCCGGGCCGGTGGGGGAGGAGTACGACGGGGTCGGGGCCGTGCCCTTCGATCCGGTACGGCGGCTCGCGACGGCGGTGGTGCGGGGCGAGGCCCTCGGCACGCACACGCTGATCGTGAAGGGCGCGGTGGAGGACGTACTGGAGCGGTGTGTGCTCGAACAGGCCGAGCGCGACCGGCTGCTGGCCCTGGCCGAGCGGGAGGCGGAGTCCGGCCTGCGCATCCTGGCGGTCGCCACCGCCGAACGCCCCGCACGCGCGCGTGACTACGGCCCCGCCGACGAACGGGGCCTGGTCTTCCGGGGGTTGGTGACCTTCCACGACGCCCTGAACCCGGACGCCGGGGAAGCCCTACGGGCCCTCGCCGACCTGGGGATCGGCGTGCGGATCCTCACGGGCGACCATCCGGCGACGGCGGCGCGGGTGTGCCGGGAGCTGGGGCTGGCGCCGGGGGAGGTACGGATCGAGGCGCGCCGCACGCCTCAGGACAAGGCCCGCGCGGTCGCCGCCCTGCGCGCGGCCGGGCACACGGTCGGCTTCCTCGGGGACGGTCTCAACGACGTGCCCGCGCTGCGTGCCGCCGACGTCGGCATCGCGCCGCGCGCCGCCGTGGACGTGGCCCGGGAGGCCGCCGACGTCGTGCTCGCCGGCAAGGACCTCGCCGCGATCCGGCACGCGGTCACGGCCGGGCGGCACAGCAGCGCGAACATCGCCTCGTATCTGCGGATCACCCTCTCCTCGAACCTCGGCAACGTCATCGCGATGCTCGCGGCGGGCCTCCTGCTGCCCTTCCTGCCGATGCTCCCGGCCCAGGTACTCGCCCAGAACCTCTGCTTCGACGCCGCCCAACTGGCCTTCGCCTACGACCGTCCCGGCGCGGAGGCGCTGCGCCGCCCGACCGTGCTGCGACCGCGGGCGTTCCTGCGCTTCATCACCGGGTTCGGGGTGCTCAACGCGGTAGCGGACCTGGCGACCTTCGCCGTACTGGCCCTGGCGCTGCGTGGCCCGGACGCCGTGGACGACGAGGTGCTGTTCCACTCGGCGTGGTTCACGGAGAACCTGCTCACCCAGGCGCTGGTGATGCTGTTCCTGCGCATGAGGGGCGGTCCACCGGGGCCGGTGGGGCGAGCCGCCGTCGCGCTCGCCGCCGCGGGAGTACTGCTGCCGCTGAGCCCGCTGGGCGCCGCGCTGGGCATGACGGGCCTGGCGCTCCCTTACTACGTCCTCCTGGCAGCCGTGCTCGGTGTGTATGCCCTGGCCCTGAGGGGTTTGCGATCCACCTCAGGGTTGTACAGTTGCGCAACATAGCAACTGTCGTGTGAGGGAAGAGGAGGGCGAGGTCATGCTCCGCAACGGACTGGAACCTTGGCACCTGCTGGTCGTGGCGATCATGGTCATCCTGCTGTTCGGCTCGAAGAAGCTCCCGGAGGCCGCCCGCGGACTGGGCAAGTCCATGCGCATCCTCAAGAGCGAGGCGAAGGCGATGAAGACCGACGACCTGGCCACCGCGGCGCCGGCGGAGCCGATGTCGGTGCAGATGGCGACGGAGCCGGCCGCGACCCCCGCACAGCCGGAGCCCAGGACGGCCCCCGAGCCGACCGGCACGGCTGGCTGAGGCCTCCTGCCCCGTGCTTCGCGGGTAGTTGACGCGTCCGGTGGGACCGGCCGGGGCCCAGCGCTCCGGTCGGCCCCGGGGATCGGCACCACCCCCGCGCAGCCGGACCCGCTCCGGACGATCAGTGCCGGGCGGCGATGAAGGCGCTGACCTTGTCGGCCAACTTCTTTCCGGCCTGTGCCTTCGCGGGGTCGTCGGGCGCAGTGATGGCCGAGATGCGGGGGCGTGCCGAGGTGGCGCCGATGATCACGAACTCCTGGTGCGGGTTGGCGCGCGCGGCGGCCTCGGTCGCTGGTTTCATGCCGGTGCCGACGGTGACGATCAGCTCGCAGTGGTGCTGCACGGCGCCGTTGAAGTACGGCAGCGCCGCCTTGACGTCGATGGTGGGGGCGGGGAAACGCTGGGCGTTGACCCGGCCGGAGCGCGCCGCGTCCTGCATGCCCTGCCAGGACGCCTGGCTGAGCCGGGCGTCGGTGGCGCCCGCGGGCGAGACGAGCAGACAGGCCCGGAAGTTGCGGGAGACGTTGGCGGCCCGGGGCTGAGTGCTCCCGCCTCCGGTGAGCAGCGCGGTGAGCGACAGGACCACCACGAGGACGGCGGCCGTGACGACCGGGTGGCCGCGGACGAGACCCGTGAGGCGGTGGACGGGGCGCGCGGTGATCGTGGCGAGCCGCATGCTGATCGGGTTCCTCCTGTGGATCATGTACGAGGACTGGATCACGTACGACGACGGGAGCGGCGGCGGACGAGGAGGCCACCCGCCCCGGCGGCGGTCACCACGGCCGCCGCGCCGACGACCGCGACGGTTCCGCCTGGAACGCCGCCCGTCGTATCGGCGGCTGCCTTCGGGACGCCGTCGCCGGTGGCGGTGAGCAGCGGATTGGCGCTGGAGGCCGGAGCCGGTGCGCCCAGGGCCTTCAGGGGGTCGACGATGCCGTAGCCGAAGCGGTCGTCACGGCCGGAACCCCCGCCGGGGCGGTCGGCGGTGCCGATGAGCCGGGCGATGATCTGACCGGCGCTCTCCGACGGGTACGCGGCTCGCAGCAGTGCGGCGGCGGCGGACACATAGGGAGCGGAATAGCTGGTTCCGTCCTTGGTGAGGTAGCCACCGCTGTTCCTCGTCGAGTAGATGTCCACCGCCGGGGCGGCCAACGCGACATAGGAACCCGATTCGCCGGAGGACCAGAACCCGCCGTCGCGGGTGGTGCCGGAGACGGCCAGGACGCCGGGGAAGGCGGCCGGATACCCCACCGGATTTCCCGTCAGGCCATTGTTGCCCGCCGCCGCGACCACGACGGCGTCGTGGCGGCGCGCATAGGCGACCGCGTCCCGGATCTGGGGGTCGGGGTCGGTGGTCACCATCGAGATGTTGATGACCGAGGCCCGGTGGTCGGTGGCGTAGACGATGCCCCGGGCAAGGGCGAGCGGATCCGCGGCGTTGTCGGCGCTGACCCGGACCGGGAGCACCGTCGCCCGGGGAGCCAGTCCGGCCATGCCCTTGCCGGTGGTGCCGGAGCCCGCGATGACCCCGGCGACCGAGGTGCCGTGCGAGTCGGCCGAGACGTCGACCCGGCCGTCGGTGGCCTGGCCGGTGACATCGGTACCGGGAAGGACCCGGCCCGCCAGGTCGGGGTGACGGGCGTTCACCCCGGTGTCGACCACCGCGACCGTGACGCCGGCCCCCTGGCTGAGCCGCCAGATCCGGGAGGCGTCGAAGTGCTGGGCGTCCAGCGGCCATTCGGCACTGAGCGGCGTGGGTGCGGCGGGCTGCCCGGCGGTGGCCGCGGGTGCGGCACCCAGGAGGAGCAGCAGCGGCAGGCCGACGTATGCGCAGGCGTGCAAAGCGCCCGACGGTTTTGGTCTCATCCGCCCCCGCAGCCCCTCCGATGTCCTGTGAGTGCAGCCTTGCTCGTCAACTGGAAAGAATGGGACGGGAGTTGGTCAGGAAAGCCGCATGGACTTGCAATGTACTGGTCAACCTTGGTGTGTGATGCGGTCTTTGGCTCCATTGGCCCGGGATATACGGCTGTCCCGGTCCGTCGTCCCGCTGATAGAGATCCGGCTGTCCGGAGTTGGATGTGGGGTACCGCTGGGGGGCAACGACGATGGGCCGCTTGTGGAGATCCGTCCGGCATGTGTCGACGGCACTGAGAGCGACGGCGTTCGTGGCGGTCGCCGCACTGGTCGCGGTGCAGGGCGGCCAGGCCGCCCAAGCGTTACCAGGAACGGCGGCCACTCCCGCCACCCCGGCACAGCAGACCGGTACCGCTGCGGGCGGGAAGCACACGGTCCCCGCCTCGGCGACGAAGAGCAGGGCCGGAACCACACTGCCCAACTCCGAGCCCGGCCAGGTCAAGGGCGCGGTGGGCGCGTACAAGGCGCACGGCGCGAAGAGCGGCCCGGTGAACTCCGGCAGCAGGATCCACAAAGCCCCGAAGCCCGTCGCCGCACCGGCGACGAAGAAGCATCGGGGCTTCGTCGCGTCCACCAGCGTGGAGCAGCCCAAGCTCGACACCGCCACCACGACCGTCTTCAGGAACGCCGACGGAACCTACACCGCGCAGGTCCATACGCACGCGGTCAACTACCGTAAGGCAGACGGAAGTTGGGCGCCCATCACCGCCGCCACCAGCACCCCCGCCGGCCCCCCGGGAACGGCCGACGCGACCTCCTACCGGACGGCGGCCGTCGCCGCGGGCAACCCGACCGGCCAGGGCAACGCGTCCTCCTCGACCTACGTCGAGTCCGGCGTCACCCAGAACTTCAACGGCAACGGCCAGCTGTACGTCGGCAAGTACCAGAGCCACGACTACAACTCGTTCCTCCAGTTCAGCGGCCTCGGTACCCAGTTCGCCAACGACTACGTCGTCAACTCGACGCTCTGGCTGGACACCGAGTTCTCCGGCCTGGACACCTCCGGCACGTGCTCCGCCCAGGCGGTGAACGTATTCCCGGTCAGCGCCTCCTGGGACCCGGCGAAGATCAACACCTACCCGGGCCCGGCCTACGGGTCGCAGGCGGGCAGCGCCTCCTTCGCGGCCGGCACCGACTGCTCCAACGGCCGCCAGTGGGAGGGTATTTCCCTCGACACCAAGACGGTCATGAACTGGGCCCATGGCTGGGCGCCGAACTACGGGCTCGCGCTCACCGCGGCCAGTACCGCCGCCGCGGCCAAGGAGTTCTACGCCGACGACCCGTACCTGGCCATCGAGTACACGCCCAATGGCGCCGGCGCCTCCTACTCCGAGGTCAGCTACGCCTCGCCGTGGAACAACCAGCCCGGCTGGGGCAAGGTCACCGTGCAGAACCGCGGTACGGCCACCTGGACCCCGACCAACGGCTACAAGCTCTCGTACCAGCTCTACACCGTCTCCGGCACCACCCGCACCCTGCTCACCAGCCCCGCCTCCACCCCGGCCGCGATGCCCTCGGCGGTCGCGCCGAACAAGCCGGTCACCGTCACCGCGTCCATCCCCGCGCTCACGGCCGGGCAGACCTATCTGATCTGCTGGGACATGTCCTACAACGGGACGCTGTTCTCCACCTACGGGGTCCCGCAGACCTGTTACTCCCTGCCGGTGGTCAACAACCCGCCGATCGTGGACACGTTCACGCCCGGCAACAACGGCTCGGTGTTCAGCCTCACCCCGACGCTGGCCGTGACCGCGCACGACCCGGACAACTACCCGGGTACCGCACTCAGTTACTCGTTCAACGTCTACGCCAACGGTTCGACCACCGCGCTGGCCTCCTCGGGTGCGCTCACCACGCCCGCCTGGACCGTCCCGGCCGGCAAGCTCGCGTACGGCAAGACGTTCTACTGGACCGCCCAGGTCGGCGACGGCAACGCCGCCTCGCTGTGGTCCGCGCCCGACTACTTCACCATTCCGGCCGCGCCCCAGCCGCTCGTCACCGCGCATCTCGGCGCGGCCCCCTACGACGCCACCGTCAAGGGCGTCGACCCGCAGCTCGGCGACTACTCGACGCAGACCACCGACGCGACCATCCCGGGCCCGTCCGACGGCCCGACGCTCAGCGTCCAGCGCACGTACAACAGCCTCGACCCCGGTGTGTTCAAGGCGTTCGGCGCGGGCTGGTCGTCGTTGCTGGACATGCGCGCCACCGAGGACGCGGACGGTTCCGGCAACGTCGTGATCACCCTGGCGGACGGACGCCAGGAACGGTTCGGCGCCAACGGCGACGGCACCTACAGCCCGCCGGCCGGCGACTACGCCGTCCTGTCCGCACCGACGGATGGATACGGCACCTCCGGCTTCATGCTGACGGAGAAGTCGGGCACACGGTACTTCTTCCAGGACCAGAACACCGATCCGGTCACCGGTCAGACCTACTGGGGTCTGACCCAGTACGGCAACCGCAACGGTCACGGTCTGGACATCCAGTGGCTGCCCGTCACCCTCACCCTTCCGGACGGCAGCACCATCAAGCCCGAGGAGCCGACGGGGGTCGGCTACAACCTGGATCAGGACAACGGGTTCAACGCCGGTGACCACAACACGGCCGACATGCCTGTCACGCTCCAGCTCACCTGGGGCATCCAGCAGGTCACCGCCTCCGACGGCACCGTCAAGAACGTCCCGCACGTCGACAAGGTCACCTCCAAGCCGGGCCTGTTCGCGACCACCCGCAACCCGTGGGCGTACGGCTACGACTCCGCCGGTGACCTCACCTCGGTCTGTCCGCCCGCCACCAGCAGCACCACCGCGTCGGCCTGCACCCGGTACAGCTACACGTCCGGCTCCGGCTCCGGGTCGCACTTCGCCTCGATGGTCCTGGACTCCAACCCCACGGACTACTGGCGGCTCGGCGACGCGACCGGCTCGGCCACCGCCAAGGACGGCGTCGTCGCCAACGAGGGCACCACCGACGCCACCGCCGCCAACGTCACGTTCGGCCAGGCGGGCCCGCTGGCCGGCACCTCCGCCACCGCGGCCTCCTTCAACGGCACCAGCTCCTACCTGGCGCTGCCCGACAACCTGCCGGCCAACAGCAGCAACCTCGCCGTCGGCATGTGGTTCAAGACCACACAGGCGGGCGGCACGCTCTTCTCCTACCAGAGCGGAAAACCCGGTACCTCCGTCACCTCCGGCTACGTCCCCTCGATGTACATCGGCACCGACGGCAAGCTCCGCGCCGAGTTCTGGAACGGACACGCCGCACCGATGGCCTCGCCCAACGCCGTGAACGACGGCAAATGGCACTACGCGGTGCTGTCCGGCGCCCGTACCGACCAGACCCTGTACCTGGACGGCGCCAAGGTCGCCACCCTCACCGGCACCACCATCAGCTTCGGAGCCTGGCCCTACACCACCGTCGGCGCGGGCGAACTCGCCGGAACCTGGCCGTCGGTCCCGACCGGCAACGCCCTGGGCTGGTTCAACGGCCAGATCGAGGACGTCTCCTTCCTCCAGCACCCGGTCGGCCTGCCCGCCGTCCAGCAGGAGTACGCCTCCGCCACCCTCGCCGCCCGCGAACTGACGGGCAGTACCCTGCCCTCCGGCAAGACCGCGCTCGCCGTCGGCTACGACGCGCTGACCGACCGCGCGTCCACCGTCACCGACGCCGACGGCGGCGCCTACCAGCTGGCCACCCCGGTCACCACCGGCAGCAACGACTACTACTACGGCGCCGTCCGCGGCACCCGGCCCGCCCACGACTACCCGATGACCGAGTCGTCCGGTCTCACCGCCGCCGACCAATACGGCGTCGACCGCCCGGCCGGCGGCGCGTCCGACGGCATCTACAACGACGTCATGCTCGGCGAACCCGGCATCTTCGGCCCCGGCGGGGACTCCGCGGCCGGCTTCAACGGCACCGACTCCTCCCTGTCACTGCCCACCGGAGCCCTCGACGACAGCAGCGGCAACGCCTCCGTCGCTCTCTGGTTCAACACCAAACAGGCGGGCGGCGTCCTCTTCTCTTACCAGAACGCCCCGATCGGCTCGGTGCCCACCAGCTACACCCCGGCCCTCTACATCGGTACGGACGGCCTGCTGCACGGCCAGTTCTGGGACGGCACCACCTCCCCGATGGCCTCCAAGGCGGCGGTCAACGACGGCAACTGGCATCTCGTGGTGCTGACCGCGAGCGGCACCGGCCAGACCCTGTGGCTCGACGGCCAGAGCCAGGCCACCCGCACCGGCAAGACCATCGCGGGCCAGGTGAAGACCTGGGGCGAGACCACGGTGAGCGTCGGCGCCGGATACATCACCGGCTCCTGGACGAAGCCGCCCACCAACGCGCAGGGGTACTTCAATGGCGAGATCGGCCAGGTCGGGATCTACCAGACCGATCTCGGCCAGAGCAGCGTGGAGGCCCCGCTCGGGCTGTACACGGCCAAGGGCTCGGCCACCCTGCTCACGCCGTCGACCACGGTGACGGTCACCGATCCCGCGCAGCACACCGAGACGTACACCTTCGACCCGTCGAACGGGAACCGCACCACCGCCATCACCGACGCGGGCGGCGGCCGGACGACGTACGCCTACGACTCCCTGGGCTTCCAGGACGCCGTCACCGACCCCGACGGGCACTCGACCAGCCGTCAGCACGACACGTACGGCAACGTCCTGGCGACGACGACCTGCCGCCAGCCGAACTCCTGCCAGACCTCGTACTTCAGCTACCACACCAACGCGGCCGACCCGATGGATCCGCTCAACGGCAAGGTCCTCTACGCGGCCGACGCCCGCTCCGGCGCGACCGGCACCGCCAACCCGGCCTACCGGACGGCCTACACCTACACCCCGTTCGGTGCCTTGGCCTCGGTCACCACGCCCCCGACCCCGGACCACCCGACTGGCCGGACGACCAGATACACGTACTACAACGACAACGAGTCCTTCACGGACAACTACGGCGTGCCGTACACCGAGGTGTACGGGATGCTCGCCACGGTCACCGACCCGAGCGGCAAGGTCACCCGCTACCACTACTGCGGCACCGAGTGGGACGGGAAGGTATGCAGCGAGAGGGACCCGTCCGGCCAGATCACGTACTACCTGAACGACACCCTCGGCCACCTCACCACCAAGGCGGTCAGCTCCGACACCTACCCCGTGACGTTCACCTCCACCGGCGCGCCGGCCGGCGGCGTGCAGACCCAGTACACCTACGACCCGCTGGGCCGGACCCTCACCGAGACCGGCCCGGCGACCACCGACGCGGTCAGGGGCGTCACCCACACCCCGAAGACGACCTACACGTACGACGCGGACGGCGATCTGACCGGCACGTCGACCGCCGACACCACCGGCCAGGACACCACCCGCGCCACGACCTACGCGTACGACGACAACGACCGCGTCAAGACCGTCACCGATCCGGCAGGCCAGGTCACCGCATACACGTACGACACCTTCGGCCGGAAGACGACCGAGACGAACCCGGCCGGCACCGCCTACCGGTACGCCTACTCGCCGACGGGTCAGCTGCTCACCACCACCCTGCTCGGCTGGACCGGTGACCCGACCGCGCCCTCCGACCCGACCGACCTGGTCGTGGAGTCCCGGGCCTACGACCCGGCGGGGCGGGTCGCGTCCGTCACCGACTCCATGGGCCGGACCACCGCCTACAGCTACTTCGACGACAACCTGCTCCAGTCCCAGACCGACGCCTCCGGCACGTCCGTCGCGACCACCACCAAGGCCTACGACTACGACGCCGCCGGCAACATGACGTGGGAGTGCGACGTCTGGTCCGGCACGGCCTGCCTGAAGCAGACCCAGTACACGGTGGACGCGGCCGACCGGACGACGAAGACGGCGGTCGACCCGTCCGGTGTCAACCGGATCACCGTCAACACCTTCGACCCGGACGACAACGTCCTGTCCCGCGTCCTCACCGGGGGCGGCCAGACCCGGCAGATCGGCTACTCCTACGACGCCGCCGGAAACCGGACCGCCCAGTCCGTACGGACCGACACCACGGGGCCGACCGGTTACTGGCCGCTCTCCGAGGGTGCGGTCACCGCCGCCGACTCCTCCGGCAACGGCTTCACCGGCACGCCGTCCACCGGCACCTCCTGGGGGCCGCCCGGCAGTAACTACACGTCGTTCAACGGCACTTCCGGTGCCGTCCTCACCAGCGGCACATCCGTCGTGGACACCACCAAGGCATTCTCCGTCTCGGCGTGGGCCTACCTGAGCGCCACCAGCACCACGAAGGACTTCACGGTCGTCAGCCAGCAGGGCGCCCAGAACAGCGCCTTCCAGCTGGAGTACAACCACACCACCAAGTCCTGGGCCTTCGTCCGCGCGAGCAACGACACCACCACGGCGACGAGTTACGTCGCCAGCGCCCCCGCCGCCGCCACCGCCGGCACCTGGACCCATCTGGTCGGCGTCATGGACGCGCTCGGGAACCTGAGCCTGTACGTCAACGACGTCGAGGTCAGCGGCGACTGCCTCAACTGCACCCTGGTGACCGACCCCACGCCGATGGCCAGCACCGTGGGCGTGGCGATCGGCCGGGGCAAGGCCGCAGGCGCCTCGGTCAACTGGTTCGCGGGCCGGGTCCGAGACGTCCAGCTCTACGGGCGCGAACTCAAGCCCAACGAGATCGGCCAGCTCTACGCCTCGGCCACCACCACCGGTGAGTCCCCGGTCACGGTGGGAGCGGCGGGCTGGTGGAAGCTGGACGACGGTGAGAACCCCTCGGCCGGCGACCACTCAGGCGCCGGGAACGCCGGCACGCTGAACGCCTCGACGAGCTGGTCGACGGAGAACGGCGGCTCCGCCGTCTTCGCCGGGGCCGGCCAGATCGCCACCGGCGGCCCGGTGGTCGACACCACCAAGAGCTTCTCGGTGTCCGCGTGGGCGAAGATCACCACGACCCCGGCCGGCACCTGGCAGACGGTCATGGCCCAACAGGGCACCCAGGCCGCCGGGTTCTCCCTCGACTACAACCCGACCGCGGGCCGGTGGGCGTTCGACCGGGCCACCACGGACGTCGCGTCCCCGACCCTCGCCGGTGCCACCTCCACCGCTGCCCCCACCCTCAACACCTGGACCCATCTGGTCGGCACATACGACGCGAGCAGCGGCAAGATGACGCTCTACGTCAACGGCACCGCCCAGAACACGGCGACGGACACCACGCCCATCGCGAGTTCAGGACCGTTCGTCATCGGCCGGGGATACACGGCCGGCGCGTCCGCCCAGTACCTCAACGGCTCGGTCGGCAACGTCCAGACGTACAACCGCGTCCTGTCCGCCACCGAGGTCGCCGCGCTGCACACATCGGCGGCCGGCACCGCGGGCTCCGCGCCGCTGACCACCACCTGGAGCTACGACCAGCGCGGCCTGCCGGTCACGATGACCGACGCACGCGGCAACGCCGCCGGCGCCACCGCGTCCGCGTACACCACCACCTACGCCTACGACGAGGACGGTCGGCTCACCACCACGTCCTCGCCGCCCGTCAGCACCGAGACCGGAGGGGGCGCCGCCCAGCAGACCGTGGCCGTCGCCGAGTCGGGCTATGACACCTTCGGCGAACCGGTCGAGACCGACGACGCCGACGGCGACATCGTCACCACCACCTACGACCTCGACGGCCGCGTCCAGGCCGTCTCCCAGCCGGCGTACACCCCACCGGACGGCTCCGGCACGATCACCCCGACCACCTCCTACACCTACGACGCGCTCGGCGACGTCCACACCCAGACCGACCCGCTGAACCACACGGCGTCGTACGTCTACGACCAGCTGGGCGATCGCGTCCAGCAGACCCTGCCCGGCGGCCTGGTCACCCACGTCGGCTACGACACCGACGGCGAGGTCCTCAACAGCACCGACCCGACCGGAGCCAGGACCGAGGCGACCTACGACGCGCTCGGCCGCGAGGCCACCAGCACCCAGGTGGAGCGCAGGCCCGCCCCGGCCGCGTACACGACGAAGTACGGCTACGACGGACTCGGCGACCTCACCTCCATCCAGGACCCGCTGGGCAACACGGCCACCGCGACCTACGACGCGCTCGGCGAGACCAGCACCGTCACGGACGCCCTGAACAACACCACCTCGTACGCCTACGACGTAGCCGGACAGGTCGCCAGGACCACCGCCGCCGACGCCACGGCGGCCACACAGAGCTACGACCAGGCCGAGCGGCTGGTCGCCACGGCCCAGCTCGACGCGACCGGCGCCACCCTGGCCTCGACCTCGTACGGCTACGACGCGGCGGGCAACCAGACCTCGGCCACCGACGCCCGACAGCACACCACCACGGCGACCTTCGACGCGCTGAACCGGACCGTCAGCCAGACCCAGCCGGTGGACGCGAGCACGTCGATCACGACCGCCTTCGGCTACGACGCGGCCGGCAACGAGACCCGCTACACGGACGCCGACAAGAACGCGACCTACTACACCTACAACCCGCTGGGTGCGCAGGAGACCAGCGTCGCCCCCGGCGTCACCGGCCTCACCTCGGCCGCGGACCGCACCACGACGTTCTCCTACGACGCCGACGACCACGAGCACACCATCACGCGCCCCGGCGGGGTCAAGCTCACCGAGTCCTACGACGACAACGGAATGCTGACGGCGGAGGCCGGCAGCGGCGCCGAAAGCGCCACCGCGAGCCGTGCCTTCGGCTACGACGACGACGGCCGCCTCACCTCCGTGTCCGCACCGACCGGCACGGACACCTTCACCTACGACGACCGAGGACTCGTCCTCACCCTGGGCGGCCCCAGCGGCACAGCGAACTACGCCTACGACGCCAACGGCGGAATCAGCAGCCGCACCGATGCCACCGGCACCGCCACCTTCGGCTACGACGCCGACGAGCGGGTCAACAGCGAGACCGACCCACTGACCGACACCACGGCGACCCTGACCTACACCCAGCTCGGGCAGCCCAAGACCGTCGCCTACGGCACGAACGGCGCCACCCGCGGCTACGACTACAACGCGCTGCACCAGCTCACCTCCGACGTCCTGAAGAACCCCTCCGGGACGACGGAGGCATCGGTGGCGTACACGTACAACCCCGACGGCCAGACGGCCACCCAGACCACCACCGGCACGGCGGGCTCCGGCACCAGCACCTACGACTACGACTACGCGGGCCGCCTGAAGTCCGCCACCACCGGCTCCTCGACCACCGCGTACGGCTACGACGCCAACGGCAACCGCACCAGCGCCGGTACGAGCACGGCCGCGTACAACGCCCGCAACGAGCTGACGTCCGTCACGTCCGGCTCTACCACCAGCACGTACGGCTACACCGCGCGAGGCACGACGTCGAGTGTCACCTCGGGCGGCGCCACCACCACGTATACCGCCGACGCCTTCGACGAGTTGACCGCCACCAGTGCGGGCGGCGGCTACACCTACGACGGCCTGGGCCGCCTGGCCACTGCCACTTCCGGCGGCTCCACGCACACCTTCAGCTACGCCGACGGCACGAACAACGCCGTCTCCGACGGCACGCAGGACTTCGCCCGCGGCGCGGACGACGGCCTGCTGGCGGTGAGCGCGGCGGACGGCACCTCCCCACGGCTGGCGCTGACCGACAGCCACGACGACGTGACCGCCACCTTCACCGCCACCGGCTCGGCGCTCGCCGGCTCCACCGCCTACGACCCCTACGGCACACCCACCTCCACCAGCGGCAGCCGGACCGACCTCGGCTACCAGTCCGGCTGGACCGACCCGGGGACCGGCTACGTCAATGCCGCCGCCCGCTGGTACAACCCGGCCAACGGCGACTTCACCAGCGCCGACACGGTGAGCAACCCGCCCACCCCGGCCGTCAACGCCAACCCGTACGCCTACGGCGACGACGACCCGTTGGACGCCACGGACACCTCCGGCCACGACGCCTGCACCAGCGACGACATCAAGGCCCAGGAGGAGGCGTACGAGGCGCAGCAGGCCTATCTCAAGCAGTGGCAGGCGGGTGCCTGGGACCGGATGGAGAAGTACTCCCAGGAGGGGCACCAGGCCTGGGAGCGGGAGAACGCCCGGGAGATGGCCCGCAACGCGGCCGACGAAAGGGCCCTGCAGCAGCAGATCGCCGACCAGGAGCGGCAGTTCCAGAACGAGTTCGACGAGGCGATGAACTGGCAGCCGTCGACCCACTCGACCGGCCAGGGCTCGGGATCGGGCAGCGTCTCCTACGGCAACTCCTATGGCTCGTACGGCTCTTCCGGTTCCTCCGGGGGCGGGGGCAACTACTCGTCCCTCTACTACGGAGTCGCGCTGGGCGGCGCGCTGTCCTACGGCTACGGCGCCGCGAGTTCCGCGAGCGGCGGGGCCGCCGCCGGGGGACTGGAGGCGGTCGGCGACGTCATCTGGGAGGAACTGGCCTCCGCCAGCGCCGAGGAACTCCTCTTCGGCCTGGTCCTCGCAGCCTCGGCAGCCGACGACTGCGGCGCCCACGGAGTTCCGACCCGCCCCAAGAACCAGAACCTCGGCGGCGTCAACACCACCCCGGTCATCGGCACCACGCCGGACGAGGATGCGGCCGCCGCGGCAGGGCATCTCGCGACCAGTTCGACGGCCGGCGCCGATACCGAGACCGCTACGGCCGACAGCGGAGGACTGGGCGGTGGCGGGGGAACCGGCGGGGGTACGACCGCGGTCGGGGCCGAAGGATGCGATCCGGGCGAGATCCTGACGTCGGTAGGATGCGAGGACCCCGACGACACCATGAGACGCGCGGTGAAGGAAACGTACGACCAGCTCCGGGCGAATCCCAGCATGGCGCTCTCGGAACTGTCCGACGCAGAATTGGACTACCTGATGGACAACCCCGGGATGGGGCAGGCGAACTTCGGAAAGGCCCTGGAGCGGGCGGTGGCCAGGCACCCGGACGTCAAGCCGTACTTCATGCAGGTGGGAGGCGCGTCCATGCCGGACTTCGTAGGACTCCCCAACCTTGAGATGTACGAGATCACCACGGACACTCTCGCTCAGATGATCAAGCATTTCGCCAGGTCGTATGTGAACCCCATGACATACATCACCTATCCCAGCGTTCCGTACGGATTCGGAGTGTTCTAGCGGTGCAACCGTCCAGTTACAAGAAGCTGCCTGGCAGCACCGGTGCGCTGCGGGCGGTGCCCGGCACGGTGGTCGAGGACCTGCATCTCGACGGGTACGAGATTTTCGGAGGATCCGCGGAGGCCGTCGACGATCCCCGGCGGCGCCCCGTCTTCCGCCGCGTCACGCTGCGCGACTGCAAGGCGCGGGCCTGCACGTTGGAAGGCGCGCTGCTCGACGAGGTCACCGTTGACGGGCTTGTGGTGGACGACGACGAGCTCCTGCGCGTCGCGGCATGCGCGTTCCGGCGAGTGGTGCTGCGCGGGGCGATCCGGAACCTCCTGGTCGTCCCCGGTCTGGGCGTTCACCCCGGGCTTCCGCAGCTGTACGACCGGGCCAACGGCGAGCACTGGGTGGAGCTCCTCAGCGAGGGAGACTGGGCGCTGGACATCTCCGAGGTCTCCGGAAGCCTGAGCCTTCGACCCGGAATCCCTGCCCGGCTGATTCGACGGGATCCGCTCACCCAGGTGGTGATGACGTCCGAACAAGTCGCGAGCGGTGCCTGGCGGGCCGTCCGCGGAATCGAGCGGACTCGTCTCCGTACGCAGATCCATGTCTTCGGAATGTCCGGCTGTCGCGACACGGTACTCATCGTCGACAAAGCGTCGGCGGACCTGGCCGAGCAGGTCGACATGCTGCGGGAGCTGCAGAGAACCGGCGCGGTTCTGCCGGACTGAATAGTCTCTGGCCCGAACATGGGGAAGAGACGGACCGAGGGTCGTCGGCCCGCCTCTTGCGCGGATTCAGGCAGGCTCTCCCGCACCGTCCCCGAAGCCCTGCGCGGCAGCCCGCGCCACCTCGCGCCGCTTGCGCCGCTTGCGCCGGCTCACCCGCGGTTCCTGGTCCGGCAGCCAGCCGAAGATCATGCAGCTGCCGACGGCCCCGAGGATGAGGCCGACGAAGAAGCCGCCCAGGTTGGAGGTGACCCAGCTGCCCAGGGAGCACAGGATGCCGACGACGGAGTAGAAGAGGCGTTGCGAGGGGCTGAAGAGGGTCAGCAGGCCGCACAGCACCATGACCGCCGGCAGCAGATAGCCCGCCACACCCTGCATGCCGACATGGATGATGACCGCCAGGGAGGCCTTCTCGGTGAGCAGGATCCAGCCGCCGCCCAGGGTCAGCAGCAGGCCGCCGAGGAAGGGCCGATGGGCCCGCCAACTACGGAAGGTGGGCCGCCACCCCTGATCTGGAGTGTCTGTGCCGGACATCAGCAACCTGTGTCGCTGAAGCTGAGTTTCAGGCCGGGAAGCGTGAACGTCCCAGCGGTCGTCTTGTAGTTGGTCTGCCGCAGGTTGCCGATGTGCACGGTGTCGGCCTGCTGGCTGAAGACGCCCGCCGGTCCCTGGACCCCGGCCTTGTCGAGGGTGCTCGCGTCGTTGCCGATCTCGATGTTGTTGAACGACGCGTCGCCCGACAGCAGGGTCGAGTCGGTGGTCAGATCGGTCGCCTGCACCTTCGACGAGCCGCTGCCCGCCTTGATGAGCAGGTTGATGCCGCCGAGGTCGACACTCTGGCACAGGCTGTCCAGCGTCGCCTTCTTGATCGCGGAGGTGACGACCAGCACATCGCCGCCGGTGTCACCGGCGTTCGGGCTGTCCTTGATCATGTGGTCGAGCGCACCGAACTGCTCGAAGCCGGTGCCGTCGAGCGACTTGGCGGTGACCGTGAAGGGCATGCCGGAGATGTACATCGACACCCCGAGTGCCCCCTGGGCGGTCAGGACCGCGAGGCCGGCGAGGGCCGCGGTGGCCGGGACGGCCATCACGGCGGCCCGGCGGCCCCGGACCCGTCCCCGTCTCGGTGTCCCTCCGGTGCCCCCGGTGGTGTCTGGTGTTTCGGAAAGAGAACCGCTTCCCGGGTTCTCAGGCGTGTTGTCGGCGGACGAAACGTCCGGGGACTCGGCCATGTCTGCTCCCATGTGCTGCTCTGGTTCAACGCGAGTCGATATAGAAGTGGCGCGTTGTCCTGGCGCGGACAGCGAGTGCGGCGCAGCCCTCCTCGCAACTCCCGGCGGATGCAAGGGCTTTCAGGTTACGCAGCAGTAGCCGTCGACGAAGTTACCGGGGGTTACATTCGAGGGTCAAGGGAGTTGTGAAAAAAGAGTGTTGGTCATGCGCCACCTGTGAGGCAAGCCCTTCCCGGACTTCCGCAAAGCCTCGACTTGTACATCAACTTGCGCTGCATCTCTTGACGTTGACGGACACTCAGGTCTACAACTCTCCCTTGTTTGCCGGATCCGTGGCGCCGGATCCGCCGCGCGGCTCAAGCCGCGTTCCCGGACTTCCCTGCCTACGGGGGCACTTCACCGCCCCCCAGAGTCCGAACCCCCCGCGGCCCGGCACGGCCGCTTTCCCCCTGGCCCGTGCCGTCCGCCCCACCGCCCGGCCCGGCCGGAGACCCCCAACCCCCGCGGGCCTCCGGCCGGTGACCGGCCGGCCGCCGCCCCGGCCCGTCACGTACGGAGAAGGCGTAACGGGTCGGCGGCGGCGAACTCGCGTCCCCCAAGGCGCGGTTGCCTCACCCTCGGAAGTCCCCCAAGCCGCCGTCGACCCATCCTCGGAAGTCCCCCAAGTTCCCCCACCCCCCAAAGAACCCCCCGGTTCGACCCTCCATCTCGAAGAAGAGGTACACCCGCATGCGTACTCGCACCGTCCTCACCCTCGTCGGCTCCGTCGCCGCGCTCACCCTCCCCTTCACCGTCCCGGCGTCGGCGGACGGCTCCGCCGTGCTCACCACCGGCAGCCTCGGCGGCACCGCCGTCGCCGTCGGCGATGTGCTGACCGCGCCCCTGGCCACCGGCACCAGCGCCACCCTCTACTCCAGCGCGACCGGCACCAGCGGCATCAAGTGCACGACGTCGCAGTTCACGGCGACCGTCACCGACAACCCGACCGCGCCGGGCACCGCCACCGAGTCCGTCTCCGGGCAGAGCTTCGACAGCAGCAGCTGCACGAGCAACGTCCTCGGCGTCACCGGTGTCACCAGCATCACGGTCGACAACCTGCCCTACACCACCGCGGCCGTCTCGGACGGCACCCTGACCGTCACCCCGGCCAGCGGCTCCACCATCCAGACCACGGTCAAGCTGAAGACCCTGCTGGGCAGCATCACCTGCGTCTACCAGGCGCCCAGCCTGAGCGGTACGGCCTCCAACACCGACACCAGCATCAACTTCACCAGCCAGGCCTTCACCAAGACCTCCGGCTCGTCCCTGTGCTTCAGCGCGGGCTACTTCACCGCGAAGTACGCCCCGGTGACGGACGGCGGCGCCGCGGTCTACACCAACTAAGGAGTACCGACCAAGGAGCAAGTAGGGCCTGTACGCGTCGGGTTGGAGTTCAGCGTCGACGCAGTCGCAGGGCCAGGGCGGCGCCCCCGGTGAGGACGAGCACCGCGGCGGCGCCGCCCGCCACCATGGGCGCCGAAGGACCGCTGGACGCGGCGTCGGTGTCGGACGCCACCGGACTGCTGCCCGGCGCGGTGCTCTCCTCGGCCGGGGACGCCTTCTGCGCCGTGGCCGATTCACCGGCCTTCGCCGAAGGGCTCGCGGCGGTAGGGGACTTGGCCGTGGACGACGACGGACTCGCCGACTTGTCCTTCGAGGCGGCTGTCTCCTTCGAGGAGGACGAAGAAGCGGTGCTGCCGCCCGGGAACACCACGTCCGAGCACGAGTAGTACGTGTCCTCGGTACTGCTGTTCTGCCAGATGGTGTAGATCAGTTGGCGCCCGGTCCGGCCCGTCGGCAGCGTCGCCTTGATGCGGTACGCGCCGCCGGTCAGCGGCGGGTCCTTCACCTCGGCGAACGGCGTCGTCGGCAGCTCGGACCAGGTCAACGGCTTCGACGCGTCGTAACCGGCCTTCGTCAGATACAACTTGAACGTCCCGGTGTGCGCGATCGTCGACGCGTACGTCATCGTCAGCTTCGCCCCCGGAGTCAGCCGCGTCGACGGCCAGTCGGTGCGCGCGAGGTTCAGCCCCTTGTAGTCGGCCAGGCCACCGCTGCACAGCTTCCCGTCGGGGATCAGCTGCCGGTCCCGGCCGTTGATGTCGGGGACCCGGATGTTGTCCCAGAAGGTGAAGGGCCCCCCGTTCGCCGCCACGGCCGCCGTGCAGGCCGTCGACCCGGCCGCGCTGCCGCCCTGTGGCGAGCAGGCGTAGACCCGGCTGACCGGATACGTCGGCGCCCCGTGCGCCTGCGCCGGACCCGCCGCCCAGACGGTGAGCAGCAGCGGGGCCATGGCGGCGGCCGCCATGGCAGTGCGATGTGCGGTCATCCGGGACATCCGGAACGTCTCCTCGGCCGGGGGCGGCAACGGTCTGTTCGTGCAATACGCGAAGCGGGCCCGGCGCGTTCAGTCCGTTCCCCTGCCGCGATTCGGGACGCACCCGGTCAACGGCACGATATTCAGGGGTGGTTTCCGGCCCGATCGAGGGTTTCCCCCGTATCCGCATGGCCTTCTCTTTGCCTATCGTTTGACCACAGCTGACCCATAGGCAACCCCTTTCGAGGCGGCCGCCCGCGCCCGGCGCTCTCGGGTTCGACCCCCCACCGCTTCGACGGCGAAGCGCATCGACCGCCGCTCCGCGCTGCTTGGAGTACGGCCACGAAAGGCAAGCCCTTGCGCACTCCCACGGCATTCCCCACCGGACGGACCCTGATATCCGTCGCCGCGGTCTCCTCGGCCCTCCTCGTCACGGCCGTCAACGCGGTCGCCGTCGCCCAGGTGCCCCCCACCCGCGCCGCCGCACCCGCCCTGCCCGGACAGACCGAGGCTGCCCCCGGCACCCTCGCCGAGCGCCTCATCGTCGGCTACAAGTCCGGTGCCGCGGAGGCGAGTTCGAACCGCGCCGCCGAGGCCGACGCCACCGCCAAGGGCGAGGAGACCGGCGAGAGCGTCGACTTCCAGCGCCGCCTCGGCACCGGCGCCGCCCTCGTCGGCCTCGGCGACGCCCGCAGCACGACCGAAGTCGCCGACGTCATCGCCGAGTTCAGGTCCGACCCGCAGGTCTCCTACGTCGTACCGGACCGGCTGAACACCCCGCAGGCCGACCCGAACGACACCGGGTACGGCAAGCAGTGGGACCTCTTCGAGTCCACCGCCGGGATGAACGTGCCCGCCGCGTGGCCGACTTCGACCGGCAGCGGTGTCACGGTCGCCGTCATCGACACCGGCTACGTCGCCCACTCCGACCTCGCCGCGAACATCGTCGCCGGCTACGACTTCATCGGCGACACCACCGTCTCGGCCGACGGCGACGGCCGCGACGGCAACCCGGCCGACCCCGGCGACCACTACGCGGCCAACGAGTGCGGCGCGGGCATCGGGGCGAGCAACTCCTCCTGGCACGGCACGCATGTGGCCGGCACCATCGCCGCCGCCACCAACAACGGCAAGGGCATCGCGGGCATCGCCCACGGCGCGAAGATCTCCCCGCTGCGCGTCCTCGGCAAGTGCGGCGGCTACGACTCCGACATCATCGACGCCATCACCTGGGCGTCCGGCGGCAGCGTCTCCGGCGTCCCCGCCAACGGCAACATCGCCAAGGTCATCAACATGAGCCTGGGCGGCGACGGCGCCTGCACCTCGGCCACCCAGAGCGCGATCACCGCCGCCGTGAACCGCGGCACCACGGTCGTCGTCGCCGCGGGGAACGACAACGACAACGTCGCGAACCACTCCCCGGGCAACTGCGCCAACGTCATCTCGGTCGCCGCCACCAACCGCGCCGGCGCCAGGGCGTCCTACTCCAACTACGGCTCCGGCGTGGACATTTCGGCCCCGGGCGGCCAGACCGGCACCGGCACCGCCAACGGCATCTACTCCACGCTGAACTCCGGCACGAAGACGCCGTCCACCGAGTCGTACGCCTACTACCAGGGCACCAGCATGGCCACCCCGCACATCGCGGGCCTGGTCGCGCTCATGAAGTCGGCGAACTCCGCGCTCACCCCGGCGCGGATCGAGGCGGCCATCAAGGCCAACGCCCGTGCCCTGCCCGGCAGTTGCTCCGGCGGCTGCGGCGCCGGTCTCGCGGACGCGGCCAAGACGGTCCGGGCCGTGAGCACCGGCAGCGGCAACGTACCCTCCGCCCGGTAGTCCGGCGGCACAGGGGATCCACAGAAACCGACCGACTGACCCGTACGGCAAGGCGCTTCTTCGGAGCTGCCTCGCCAGGGCGGTCGGTCTTCTGTTTGGCCGGGAAGTGGCGCTGACACGTGCCACAGCAACCGAAAGTGGTCAAGAGCCGGGGCAGGGGTGACAGAGAGACGCAAGTGATGGGAACGTGAGGGGTGTTGGTGGTCTTCGGGTACAAGGTCGACACCGCCGGACGGTGAGCTACTGTGTACAGGGGGTAACAAAAAACGGCATGGGCCGTTGTTTTTCCTTCATCGGGAGTGTTTCAGTCGATGGCGAGGCAGCTACGGGCCGAACAGACCCGCACAACGATCATCACGGCCGCCGCCGAGCTGTTCGACCGGCAGGGCTATGAATCCACCAGCCTGAGCGACATCGTCGACCAAGCCCAGGTCACCAAGGGCGCCCTGTACTTCCACTTCGCGGCCAAAGAAGACCTGGCCCACACGATCCTGGAGATGCAGGCCAAGGCCTCGCGCCAGATCTCCACGGAGATGGACAGCAGAGGCTACTCCTCACTGGAGACGTTGATACGTGTCACTTTCGGCATGACGCGGCTGGCCGTCGACGGCCCCATCCCACGTGCCGGACTCCGGCTCGCCGCGGGGGAGATCGAGGTACGGCCCCCGATGCCGCACCCCTTCGCCGAGTGGCTGGACATCGCCTCCCGCAAACTCACGGGCGCCGTCGCGGAGGCCGACGCACACGCCGACACCGACGTGGACGCCGTGGCCCGTACGCTCGTCGGCCTCTTCGTCGGCATCCGCGTCCTGGGCCGCACCCTGGAACCGGTGGCGTTACAGCCCCGCAGAACGGCCGAGATGTGGCACCTGGTGATCCGCGGGCTGGTCCCCGTCCCGCGCCGCGCCCGTTATCTCAGCCTCGCCGCGCGCCTGGAGCGGGAGATCGAGACCGACTGACCCGCCCGGTACGGTGAGGCGCATGCCCGACACCCCCACCGCGCCCGTGATCCTCGGCAACGAGCCCGGCTCGTTCCCCCGCAGCGTGCTGGCCGAACGGCACCCCGCGATCATCCAACAGGTCCGGGACGCCTTCCCGTACGGCCCCGGGCAGCACCGCGCCCTCGACGCCCTCCTGAAGAACTGCACCGAGGGCACGATCGAACCCCTCCCTCTTGACGCCCCCGACCATGACCAATGGGCGGCGTGGGGCACCGACACCTACGCCGGACAGTCCTGGTACGACGTGCCCTGGCTCTGGTCCGAGAGCTATTTCTACCGCCAACTCCTCGACGCCGTCGGCTACTTCGGCCCCGGCGCCTGGCAGGGCATCGACCCGTTCCGCCCCGCCAAGCGCGCCGAACTCGACGCCCCCGAGACGGACGAGGAACTCGCCGCACTCGACGAGCTTGAGGCCAAGCCGCCCGAGAAACGCGCCAACTCCCTTCTGCACGGCTCCCTTTGGGGAAACCGCGCGGACCTCGGCTTCCGCCTCTCGGCAGCGGGAGCGGGATCAGACGGGGGCGCGGGCGCTGAGCCGGCCGAGTCGCAGGCCCCGGTGCCGGCCCTTGTGGCCGACGACAGCGAACTGCTCTGGTCACTCCTCCCCGGCCCCGGCACCCTCTGCCTCGTCGCCGACAACGCCGGCCGCGAACTCATCCCCGATCTGCTCCTGTTGGCCCACCTCCTCGACCAACGGCGTATCGAACGCGCGGTGTTGCACATCAAGCCGCACCCGTACTACGTCTCCGACGCCACGACCGCCGACGTGGTCGACGCCCTGCACCGGCTCGTCGGCGCGCCGGGTGCGGCGGCGGCGTACGGCCGCCGCCTCTGGTCGGCGATGGCGGACGGCCGTCTCACCGTGCGCGCCCACCCCTTCTCCTGCGCCCCGCTGCCGTACGCCGAGATGCCCGCCGACCTCCGCGCCGAGTTCGCCGGGGCCACCCTGACGATCGTGAAGGGCGACCTCAACTACCGTCGCCTGGTGGGCGATCGCCGCTGGGCCCCCACCACTCCGTTCGCCGACGTCACCGCGTACTTCCCGGGCCCGGTCGCCGCCCTGCGCACCCTCAAGTCCGATGTCATCACGGGCCTGGACGCCTCCACGGAGTCCGCGCTGGTCGCGGCGGAGGGACAGCGCTGGCGTACGGGCGGCACGCATGCGCTGATCCAGGTGCGAGGGGTGTCCCCGGCGCCCGCCGTGTAGTTGGCTCGGGTCACTGGCGTTCTTGTCGGACGTGGCGTCGCACGAGGGGAGTACGACCGAGATGCGTATCGGAGTGGCACCGCACCGGCTGTGGCCCGACGGGGAGGGGGAGTTGGACGAGGTCCTCCAAACCGCCGTCAGGGCGGAGGAGTTGGGCCTCGACCATGTCTTCGCGAACGGTCACGCGGTGGCCGGTGACCTGGGCGTGACCCCGGACCCGCTGGTCCTGCTGGCCGCGATCGCCGGGGCGACCCGACGGATCGGGCTGGTCACCAGCATCCTGGTCCTGCCGCTGTACAACACGCTCGTCCTGGCCCACCAGACCGCCACCCTCGACCGGCTCTCCGGAGGACGATTCACGCTCGGCGTCGGTACGGGCTGGGACGCCGAGGAGTTCGCGGCCGTAGGCGTCCCGTTCGCGGGCCGGGGCCACCGCATGGACGAACAGCTCGCCGCCGTACGGCAGTTGTGGCGCGGCGAGGGTTCGCCACGGCTCGGGGTGCTGCCGCGCACCGAGGGCGGTCCGCCGGTGTGGATCGGCGGACAGGGCGACGCGGCACTGCGCCGGGCCCTGCGGTTCGGCGACGCGTGGCACGGCTCCGGGGTCGACGCGGAGGCGCTCACCGGAGTGCGGGCGCGGCTCGACGTGCTCGGCGGTGAAGTGGGCCGCGACCCGGGCACGTTGGAGCTGACGGCGGGTCTGTTCCTGGTGCCGCCCGGGTTCACCCCCGCGGTGAAGGTGCCGGGCCGGCCGCTGGGCGGGGAGGACGCGAGTGCCGAGAGCGTCCGGGACGAACTGGGCCGGCTGTCCGACGCCGGGCTCGTCTCCGCGTCCCTGTGGCTGCCCGTGGCCACGGAGGCGCTGCCGGACGCGCTCGCCTGGGTCGGCGAGGAACTCGTTCCGCGCTTTCCCTAGACGGTGGAGGGAGTGCGGGGGAGCGAACGTCACAGGACGCGGGGAAAACGCATGGGTTCGCCGCTGATTCACGCGATGGTGTGATCATGTCCCCCGCCCGGGATGGCCGTTGAGGGGCGCGGGTAGGGCCCGGCCATGACCCAGCCGTTCGAACTCCCGCACTTCTACATGCCGTATCCCGCGCGCCTCAATCCGCATCTGGACGAGGCCCGCGCCCACTCCTCCACGTGGGCCCGCGAGATGGGCATGCTGGAGGGCTCCGGGATCTGGGAGCAGGCCGACCTCGACGCGCACGACTACGGCCTGCTCTGCGCCTACACCCACCCCGACTGCGACGGGCCCGACCTGTCGCTGATCACCGACTGGTACGTGTGGGTGTTCTTCTTCGACGACCACTTCCTGGAGACCTTCAAGCGCAGCCAGGACCGCGCGGGCGGCAAGGCCTACCTGGACCGGCTGCCGCTGTTCATGCCGCTCGACCTCTCGACTCCCGTACCGGAGCCGGAGAATCCGGTCGAGGCGGGGCTCGCCGACCTGTGGGCGCGCACCGTGCCCTCGATGTCCGTCGAGTGGCGCCGCCGCTTCGCCGTCTCCACCGAACATCTGCTCAACGAGTCCCTGTGGGAGCTGTCCAACATCAACGAGGGGCGGGTCGCCAACCCCGTCGAGTACATCGAGATGCGCCGCAAGGTGGGCGGCGCGCCCTGGTCCGCGGGCCTGGTGGAGTACGCGACCTCCGAAGTGCCCGCGTCCGTCGCCGAGGAGCGGCCGCTGCGAGTGCTGATGGAGACCTTCTCCGACGGCGTCCACCTGCGCAACGACCTCTTCTCCTACCAGCGGGAGGTCGAGGACGAGGGCGAGCTGAGCAACGGCGTGCTCGTCCTGGAGACCTTCTTCGGCTGCACCACCCAGGAGGCCGCCGACACCGTCAACGACGTGCTGACCTCCCGGCTCCACCAGTTCGAGCACACCGCGTTCACCGAGGTGCCCGCCGTGGCCCTGGAGAAAGGTCTCACTCCGGACGAGGTCGCGGCCGTCGCCGCCTACGCCCAGGGCCTCCAGGACTGGCAGTCCGGCGGCCATGAATGGCACCTGCGCTCCAGCCGCTACATGAACGAAGGCGCCCTCGACAACTCGTCGCTGAACGGACCGACCGGCATCGGCACCTCCGCCGCCGACATCGGCGCCCTGCTCGCCGCGGCCGGCGCCGAACGGCTGCGCGCCTACACGCACGTCCCCTTCCAGAAGGTCGGCCCCTCCCAACTCCCCGACTTCTACATGCCGTTCGAGGTCGAGCTGAGCCCGCACCTGGACGGCGCCCGCCTCCGCCTCGTCGACTGGGCACACGCGATGGGCATCCTGGAGGAGGGCGTCTGGGACGAGGAGAAACTCGCCGCCGCCGACCTCCCGCTCTGCTCCGCGGGCATCGACCCGGACGCCACCGAGGCGGCCCTCGACCTCAGCTCCCGCTGGCTCGCCTGGGGGACCTACGGTGACGACTACTACCCCCTCGTCTACGGCATCCGTGGCGACCTCGCCGCCGCCCGCGTCACCACGGCCCGCCTCTCGGACTGCATGCCCATCGAGGGACCGGCGGTCATCGTGCCGGTCAACGGCATGGAACGCGGGCTCATCGACCTGTGGGCCCTCACCACCGCCGAGATGCCCCTGGGCGACCGGCGCACCCTGAAGACCGCGATCAACACGATGACCGAGAGCTGGGTCTGGGAGCTGGCCAACCAGATCCAGCACCGCGTCCCCGACCCGATCGACTACCTGGAGATGCGCCGCGCCACCTTCGGCTCCGACCTCACCCTCAGCATGTGCCGCATGGGCCACGGCCCGAAGGTCCCGCCCGAGGTCTACCGCACCGGCCCCGTCCGCGCCCTGGAGAACGCGGCCATCGACTACGCCTGCCTCCTCAACGACGTCTTCTCCTACCAGAAGGAGATCGAGTACGAGGGCGAGGTCCACAACGCGATCCTCGTCGTGCAGAACTTCTTCGGCATCGACTACCCGACCGCACTCGGCGTCGTCCACGACCTGATGACGCAGCGCATGCACCAGTTCGAGCATGTCGCCGAGAACGAACTGCCCATCGTCTACGACGACTTCGACCTCTCGGACGAGGCACGCGAGATCATGCGGGGCTATGTGACCGACCTCCAGCACTGGATGGCGGGCATCCTGAACTGGCACCGCGAGGTCGACCGCTACAAGTCCGCGTACCTGGCGAGCCGTTCCCACGGCTTCGTCCCGGACCGGGTACCGGCGCTGCCCTACAGCTGACAGCCCCTCAACCGAGATCCCTGAGGTCCTCGACCCGCCTCGCCGCGTATCCCGTCGGCGGGGCGGCGAGGATCTCCCGCAGGGCCGCCAACGTCCTGTCTGCCCGCGCGAGTTGACCCGCCCCGCGCTCCGGGCGGGCCCGCGTCAGCCGCGCCGGGACGCGGTCCCATGCCGTGTCCTGGAGAGCGGCGTAGAGGTGCTGGGCTCGCAATGCCTGCCGGCGATCGCCCAGTTGCTCGAAGTCGTGCGCGAGCGAGGACGGGACAGGGGAGATGCGATCGCTTCCACTCCTGACCCTCGGTCAGTCTCACTCGTTCGTGGCACGTCGCGCGCCGGTGCGCCGGGTAGAGCATCTGCCGGAGGCGATCCATGGAACAGACTGCGTTGCGTCCCAAGCCGATGCCCGGTCAGGAACCCGGCGACGGCACCAAGCCCGGCCCCACCCGGCGCCCGCACGCCGCGCGGCGTCGCGGCCGACGGCTCATGACCCTGCTGTCCGGCCTGTTCGTCGGGACCGTCCTGGTGCTGTCGGGGGTCGGGCTCGGCACGGTCGGCGCCACGGTGATCGGCCTGAGCAAACTCGCCGAGACGCAGCGCCAGGCGGCCGGGCAACCGGCGCCGGCGACCCGTCCCACCGGCCGGCCCGCGCCCTCCGCGAGCCCGTCGCCGTCGTCCGCCTCCGCCGCCGCGTCACTCGGCGTGGAGGCCGTGGACGCCGAGAAGGCGGGCGCCCTGATCGTCGGCGTCCACATGCCCGGGCCCGGTTACACGGCCGGCCTGATCCGCGGCGACGTCCTGCTCACGTTCGGCGGCACCCGGGTCGACTCGGCGGCCGACCTCGCGCGCGCGGTCGCGCGTGCCCACCCCGGGGACGAGGTCACGATCACGGTGCGGCACCACAGCGGAGGCTTCCAGCAGTTCACCGTGGTCCCCGGGTACGTCGTCTGACACCACATCGTGCGTCCCCTTGGAAGCGGCCTACGACGTGACGCCGATCGTCGGCCGGGACAGCCCCGAAGGCGATGCCCGGGCCGGGGAAGTCCCGCCGATCGGCTCGCGTGGCCCCCCGGGTCCGGGCAGGATGCTGACCGTAGCCCCGTTCCGTCCGTCCTCGGAGGCCTGAATGACCGGTAGCCCGCCCGCGCCCTTCACCGCCGCCGACTACCGGGCCCGCATGGACCGCGCCGCGCACGCCGCCGCCGACGCCGGTCTCGCGGGGCTCCTGGTCGCTCCGGGACCGGACCTGGTGTGGCTCACCGGCTACGCGCCCACCGCGATCACCGAACGGCTCACCGTCCTCGTCCTGGCCCCCGGCCGCTCCCCGGTCCTCGTCGTGCCCACCCTGGAGGCCCCCGACGCGGCCAAGGCGCCCGGCGCCGACGCCCTCACCCTGCGCGACTGGACCGACGGCAAGGACCCCTACGCCGCCACCGCCGCGCTCCTCGACGCGACGGGCCGCTTCGGCATCAGCGACAACGCCTGGTCCATGCACCTGCTGGGCCTCCAGAAGACGCTGCCCGACACCACCTACGCCTCCCTCACCGACGCCCTGCCGATGCTGCGCGCGGTGAAGGACGCGGCGGAACTGGACCTCATGGCGGCCGCCGGAGCAGCCGCCGACGCGGCGTACGAGGAGATCCGGAAGGTTCCCTTCGCCGGCCGCCGCGAGTCCGACGTCGGCGCCGATCTCGCCGATCTGCTCCGGCAGTTCGGGCACTCCCAGGTCGACTTCACGATCGTCGCCTCGGGCCCCAACGGAGCCAACCCGCACCACGAGGTCGGCGACCGTGTCATCCAGCAGGGCGACATGATCGTCCTCGACTTCGGCGGCCTCAAGGACGGCTACGGCTCCGACACCTCGCGCACGGTCCACGTCGGCGAACCCAGTGACGAGGAACAGCGCGTCCACGACCTCGTCCGCGAGGCCCAGGAGGCCGGTTTCCGCGCGGTGCGCCCCGGAGTCGCCTGCCAGGAGGTCGACCGCGCCGCCCGCGCGGTCATCGACGACGCCGGATACGGCCCCTACTTCATCCACCGCACCGGCCACGGCATCGGCGTCACCACGCACGAGCCGCCGTACATGATCGAGGGCGAGGAACAGCCCCTCGTGCCCGGGATGTGCTTCTCCGTGGAGCCCGGCGTCTATCTGCCCGGCCGCTTCGGGGTGCGCATCGAGGACATCGTCACGGTGACCGAGCACGGTGGCCGCCGGCTCAACAACACGGACCGCGAGCTGGCCCTGGTGGACTGACGACGACCAGGAGCCCCCGACACCCCGAACGGCGACGGCGCGACCATGACCCAGGCACCGACACCCACCGCGGACACCGTCCGCCAACTGGTCCGTTCCCTGCTCAAGGACGGTACGGCCGACGGTGCCGGACCCGAGATCGGGCCCGTCGCCGAGGGCGGTGAGCACGCCACCTGGTGGGTCGGCTCCCGCCATGTCCTGCGCCTCGCCCCGAACCGTGCGGCCACCGTGCGGCAACGCCGTGAACTGCGCCTGCGCGACCTCGTACGGCCGTATCTCCCCGTCGCGGTTCCGACGAGCGTGGCGCACGGCGAGTGGGCGCCCGGGCTCACCTACACGCTCGACACCAAGGTGCCCGGCTGTTCCGGCGAGGACCAGGACGTCTCCGCCGTGGGCGAGGCCGACCTGGCGGGGCTGCTCACCGGGCTGCGCGAGGTGCCCGTCCGGCAGGCCGAGTCGCTCGGCATCCCGCGCACCGCACCGCGCTCCCTGGAGGCACTGCGCGGCGCCGCCGGGCAGGCCGCCGAACGCCTCGCCGCCGCCGACGAGTTCGAGGCCGCACGCCTCCACCAGCTCACCCAGCCCGGCGCGATCCAGCTCGCCGCCCAGCCCGGCACCGCGGTCCTCGTCCACCACGACCTCAAGGGCGAACACCTCGTGGTGAGCACCGACGGCCGGGTGCGCGGCGTCCTGGACTGGACCGACGCGACCCTCGGCGACCCCGCCGAGGACATCGCAGGGCTCGCCCTGGCGGTCGGCTCGCCCGCCGCCGTACGCGCCGCGACCCTCGCCGGCTACGGCGCCCGCCCCTGCCTGCGCGGCCTCTGGCTCGCCCGCTGCGACACCGTCGTCCGCCTCGCCGACCAGCTCAAGGGCCGCGACGCCGGTCCCGTCCCGCTCCTCAGGACCCAGCTACGACGCACCTGGGAGGCGATCCTGCTGGAGCGGGTGACGGAACTACGGGACGGGGAGGGGGAGTTGTAGCACGTAAACGCTCGCGCAAGCGTTTACGCACACGATTGCGCAAGCGTTTACGTCGGCCGTCCGCAAGCGATTGCGCAAGCGTTTACGCCTGCGCCAGCACCACGCACGACTCCCCGGGCAGCCGCAGCAACCCGTCCGCCCCCGGCGCCTCCACCGGCTCCCACGCCGCCAGGATCTCCGCGGGACGCGTGCCCAGGGGGATCGCGGCCGGTTCCTTGCCGAGGTTCACGGCGACGCGTACGTCCCCGCGGCGCAGGGCGAGCCAGCGGGCGTCCTCGTCGTAGGCCACCTTCGTGTCGGTGAGGTCGGGATCGGTGAGGTCGGGCTGTTCGTGCCGGAGGGCGATGAGCCGGCGGTACCAGGCCAGCACGCGCGCGTGGGGCTCGTTCTCCGGCTCCGACCAGTCGAGGCAGGAGCGGTCGCGGGTCGCCGGGTCCTGCGGGTCCGGTACGTCCTCCGCGGCCCAGCCGTGCGACGTGAACTCCCGCCGCCTGCCCTGCCGTACGGCCTCCGCGAGGTCCGGGTCGGTGTGGTCGGTGAAGAACTGCCAGGGCGTGCCCGCCGCCCACTCCTCGCCCATGAACAGCATCGGCGTGAAGGGCCCGGTCAGGGTCAGCGCGGCGGCGCAGGCCAGCAGCCCGGGGGAGAGGGAGGCCGAGAGGCGGTCCCCCTGGGCGCGGTTGCCGACCTGGTCGTGGGTCTGGCTGTAGCCGAGGAGGCGGTGCGCGGCCACGCGCGTGCGGTCGAGGCGGCGGCCGTGGTGCCGGTCCCGGAAGCTCGAATAGGTGCCGTCGTGGAAGAAGCCGTGGGTCAGCGTCTTGGCGATCGCCGCGAGCGGGGCCCGCGCGAAGTCCGCGTAGTAGCCCTGCGACTCACCGGTCACCGCGGTGTGCAGGGCGTGGTGGAAGTCGTCGTTCCACTGCGCGTGCAGCCCGAAGCCGCCCTCCGCGCGGGAGGTGACCACACGCGGGTCGTTCAGGTCGGACTCGGCGACCAGGAACAGCGGCCGGCCCGTCTCGGCCGCCAACGTGTCGACGGCGGCCGACAGTTCCTCCAGGAAGTGGCACGCGCGCGTGTCCTGCAGCGCGTGCACCGCGTCCAGCCGCAGCCCGTCGATCCGGTACTCGCGCAGCCACGCCAGCGCGCTGCCCAGGAGGAACGCGCGCACCTCGTCCGAGCCGGGCGCGTCCAGGTTCACGGCACTGCCCCAGGGGGTCTGGTGCGTGTCCGTGAAGTAGGGGCCGAACGCGGGCAGGTAGTTCCCGGACGGGCCGAGGTGGTTGTGCACCACGTCGAGCACGACACCCAGGCCCAGTCCGTGGGCCCGGTCGACGAACCGCTTGAGCCCCTCGGGGCCGCCGTAGGGCTCGTGCACGGCCCACAGGGAGACGCCCTCGTAGCCCCAGCCGTTGCGGCCGGGGAACGGGCACAGGGGCATCAACTCGACGTGGGTGACGCCCAGTTCGACGAGATGGCCGAGCCGGTCGGCCGCCGCGTCCAGGGTGCCCTCGGGCGTGTACGTGCCGACGTGCAGCTCGTAGAGCACCGCGCCCGGCAGCGGGCGCCCCGGCCACGCGGCGGCACGCCACGCGTAGCGCTCGTGGTCGACGACCGCGCTCAGCCCGTCCGGGCCGTCCGGCTGCCGGCGTGAGCGCGGGTCGGGCAGCGGCGGGCCGTCGTCCACCGCGAACCCGTACCGCGTGCCGTCCTCCGCCTCCGCCTCGCCGCTCCACCACCCCACGCGCTCGGGATCGCGCTCCAACGCGCGCGTGGCGCCCTCGCGATGGAGCGTCACACGGTCTGCCTCTGGTGCCCACACCTCGAACTGCACGGACGGTTCCCCTTCGTCTGCTCACCGGGATGTAGCCCGTCCATCGTGCTTCAAACGAGATCAATCCGCTTTTGAATCCATCCCTTTGGCGCAGGTGTCGTCATCTTCACGCGCGTGCGTGCCGTTTCCGCGTCTTCTGGACACCCGGGGTTCACTGCCCGACAATCACGAGCGTGACGTCGTCCTTCGAGTTCCACACGTACCCCGCGCGGATCTCCGACGCGGAGCGCGACAAGGCGCTGAAGGTTCTCCATGACGGCGTCGCCATGGGGCGGTTGTCCCACGACACGTTCATCCGGCGCATGGAGCTGGCGCTCGCCGCCCGCCGGTCCGAGGACCTGGTGCCGCTCACCGCCGACCTGCCCACCGAAAGCCGCCTCTCCCGCGCGCTGTTCGGCACCGTGGAGGCCGTCTCCGGCTTCACCGTACGACTCCGGAGGGCCTGGCAGGCCGAGCGGCTCCCCAAGCTGCTGCTGCCCCACCCGGGCAACGGCCATCCGCTGCGCATCGGCCGCGACCCCGCCAACGGGCTGCGCCTGACGCACGAGACGGTGTCCCGGGTGCACGCCGAACTCAGCCGCCAGGGCGGCATGTGGGTCCTGCGCGACCTCGGTTCGACCAACGGCACGACGGTCAACGGCCGACGGGTGATCGGCGCGGCCGTCGTCCGCGAGGGCGACCAGATCGGCTTCGGCCGGATGGTGTTCCGGCTCGCCGTCACCTGAGCCGCGCACGGTCCGGACGCGGCCCGACCACCGCGCGACCATACCCCGACCTCACCTCTGGCCTGGGCTTTACCCGATGTGGCGACCATGGACGTACGTCAAATCCCTTTCCGTACGGCGGTGTTGACGTACCCCTCGCGCCGTGACTGACTGTGCGTACACCATGCACATCAGGTGAACCGACGGCACCACATTCGTGGAGGTGTGCCCTGCCGCCACTCCTCCGCTACCCGTCCGTGGACGAGTTGGCCGCCCAGGCCGCCGCGCTCGTCGCCCGCCGCCCCCAGGACGCCCGGCTGCGCCGCGTCGGGACCTCCCGCGCCGGTACGCCCCTGTGGCTGCTCTCCGTGGGCCACGGCAGCCGTCAGGCCCTCGTGGTCGCCGGACCGCACGCCAACGAGCCCGTGGGCGGCGCGACGGTGCTGCGGCTGGCCGAACGGGTCCTCGCCGACCCCCGGTTGAGCGAGGGCGCCGACGCCACCTGGAACCTGCTGCTGTGCCTCGACCCCGACGGCTCGCGCCGCAACGAGGGCTGGCTCCCCGGTCCGTACAGCCTCGGCCGGTACTTCCGGAACTTCTTCCGCCCCGGCTTCCTGGAACAGCCCGAGTGGCTGCCGGACGGCGCGGCCGGGGCCCGACTGCCGGAAACGCGCGCCCTGTTGGAGATCCAGGACGAACTGAGGCCCTTCCTCCAGTGCTCCCTGCACGGCGTCGACGTGGGCGGCGGCTTCGTGGAGCTGACCCACGACCTCCCGGGCCTCGCCCGCCGCGTCGCCCACACCGCGGCCCGCCTCGGCATCCCGCGCGAACTCGGCCCCTACGACACCCTGTACTGGCCGAGCCTCGGCCCCGCCGTCTACCGCATCCCGCCACCGCGCCCGGGCGACCTCGCCGCCGCCATCACCGAGGCCGCCGTCGAGTCCACCTGGTACCACCCGCACCGGCACGGCACGATCACGGCGGTCGTGGAGGCCCCGATGTGGGGCGTGGCCGGCGTCGAGAACGGCGCACCGCCCGCCGACGCGGACGCGTTCCTCCGCACCGTGAGCCACACCCTGCGCCACGACAGCCGCATCCTGGAACAACTCCTCGCGCGGATACGGCCGTTCGTGCAGGGCGGTACCGAGACGGGGACGGGCGTCGGGCTGCGGGACGCCTGGCCGCGGCCCGCCGCCGACCCGATCGGCACGCGCGCGCGGGACACCACCGACCCGCGCCCCCGCACCCTCGTCGTGTCCGACGTGGCGCGGCTGCTCGCCCCGGTCGACGACTATTTACTGGTGATCCCCGGGCTCGCCGACGCGTGGGATCCCGATGTCGACACCGGCGCCGCCCGCCCGCTGCCACCGCTCAACACCGCCCACCTGGCCGCCCTGCGCATCGCGGGACGGCGGCTGGCGCTGCGGACGGCGGGGCTGCTGTACCAGCTCGTGATCGTCTCCGGGCGCGATCAGGCCGGTGTGCTGCCGGAGCTGGACCGGCTGATCGACGAGTGGTGCGCCGACTACCGCGACGGCTGCGGGGCACGCTGGATCCCGGTCGCGCGCCAGGTCGAGTACCAGTCGCGCGTGGTGCTCAGCGCGTTCGAACTGGCCCTGCGGCACACGCCCGTGCGCTCCCGTTCGGGTGAGCCGGGCTGGGGTACGGAGACCGCGGTGCCGATGCACCGGGAATGACCCGCACCGTCAAGACCTTCACAGCGTCCCTTCTCCGGAGTGCCCTGCTTCCGGCGGCACTTGTGCTCCTCGCCGCCGGACAGGCACCGGCCCAGGCGTCCGCTCCCCGCCACGGCATCCAGGGCGACTGGCTCTACCTCACCGTCACCCGGGGCGACAGCCGGTCCAGTGACACGCGCGGGACATTGCTGCTGTGCGACCCGCCCCAGGGGCACGCCCACGCGGCCGAGGCCTGTGCCCAACTGGGCGCCGCGGACGGCGACATCGACGCCGTCCCGGCCAGGAGCGTGTTCTGCCCGATGATCTACGCCCCGGTGACCGCCCACGCGCGCGGGGAGTGGAAGGGGCGCCAGGTCGACTACAGGAAGACGTTCTCGAATGCGTGCGTCCTGGCCGCGCGCACCGGAGAGGTCTTCGCGCTGGACAGCTGAGGTGTGCTCGGGGCGGCCGGCGTCAGGCCGAACGCTGGGCACGCGCGCGGGGTACGTCTCCGAATCCGCCCGCCTGCACGCGCGCGTGCAGCGCCGCCGCCACGACCGTGCGGGACTGGTGCTCGACCTGGTGCTCCAGGGGCACCCAGCGGGCCCGGAAGCGTTCCGCGAAGGCGTCGCTCCAGGACGCCACGAGGTGTTCGAGCAGGGGCGCCGCACGGTCGTCCCGCTCCCGCAGGACCCGCAGCAGCATCGCCGCGGCCCGCAACGGCAACCGGCGCCCGAACGCGTCCACGCTGCCGACGTACGCCATCGTCGTGTCGGCCGGCGGCGTGTGCATCCAGTCCGCGGCGAGACCGGGCACCAGCTCCAGGGCCCACTTCGCGGCCCGCAGCAGCGGAGTGTCGACGCCCTGGAGGCGCGGCAGCGCGTCGGCGAGGACCCACTCCACCTCCCGCGTGTCCCGCAGCAGCCGGCGCGCCAGCCGCCGTATCGCCGCCGCCGGGGCGGGATGCGGTGCCGGGTCGTCCACCAGGTCGCTGGCCCACATCGGCACCTCCACGACCGCGGTCAGACCGCCGTAGCGGTGCGCGTGGTACCAGGTGCTGTGCCGGGCGTCGTCCGGCATGCTCGGGTACGCCACGTCCGATCCGGGCGCCGGCATCACATGCACCCCGGGCCCCGAAGCGGGCCAGCCCGCCGCGTCCGAGGCGCCCGTCTCCACCGGGATGCGCAACTCGGCCGCCGACTTGGCGAACGGCTCGGCCAGCCCCGGTATGTCCTTCGTCAGCTGCACCCAGCTGCCGCCCAGATCGGTCCCGTGCAGGGTCACCTGGAGGTAGGGCCGCAGCTCGTCGATCACCCGGATCAACGCCCGTGTCTCGGGCGGCAGTCGATCGGGCGGCAGCACGGAGGGCGACCACTCCGGCTGCTCGGGCCCGGCCGGACGGTAGAAGCCCAGGTGGTAGTCGAGCAGACTGCGCGGCGCCGGCGTGACATGCAGACTCGCCCCGTCCGGGTCCGCGCACAGCAGGAAGTGCCAGGAGGTGTCCGACCTCAACTCCCTTTCCCTTATGACCCGTTCGGCCAGGGCGAGGAGAGTGGAGCCGCCGGTCGGCTCGTTGGCGTGGGCGCCCGCGACCACCAGCACGGCGCGGTGGGCGTGCCCCACGGACAGCAGCTGGAGTGGTCTGCCCGCGCGGGAGACACCCACCTGCCTCAGGGCGCACAGGCCCGGCCGATGCGCGGCCAACGCCCTTGCGGACGAGACCAGTTCGGTCACACTGGGGTATCGCAACTCCGGCAGGAGACTCACCCCCGACTAGTCAGCCCCGGCTTCGCAACCGCAGTACTTCACGGGCTCTGGGAAGTGTCAAGAAGAGCGCGGGGGAGGCTACCGGGGGCGCCCAGGCGCATTTACCGGCAGCCGGTAGAGGCGTTGGTGCCAGCAGGGGGCCGGGGTTCTCCAGGGGGTCTCCCGGGCATCGGCCCGCACTCCCGGTGACATCCCCATCGGGCACACGCGCGTACCCCCGCACCGGGAGCACCGACGACGCCGTTCGTCCCCGCACGCCCGCCGCCCGGCCCGCACCCCGGGTCCGTACGCGGGTACGAGCCGGTGGCCGAGACCGTCCTACGGCGTGCGGCCGGTCCGCGTACGCCGTAGGACCACGGCATGCCTGCTTCACCCGTACGGCCCTACGAGGGCTGCGTCCCGCGCGGGACGGTGGTCGGCTGGAGGCATCCGCGTGTGCGCACGGCGCGGACGACCGGCCGCGCGCCCTCCACGGCGCGGGGCGGAGCGACGACCACGGGAGCGGACGGCGGTGCTGTGTCTCACGGACGTGCTCGTCACGCGGACCGCGGGCACCCCGGCCCGTCCACCGGGACCGCCGAGCCTGCGGACGGCCGTACGGGACCCGTATCCGCTCTACCGCACCCTCCGCACGCACTACCCCCTGGTGTACGACGAGCCCTTCGGCGCCTGGCTCGTCAGCCGCTACGACGACGTCCGCGCCGCGCTCGCCGACCCGCGGCTCGTCGCCCTGCCCGGCGACGGGCCGGCCGAAGCGGGCCGGCTCCTCGACCGGGCGCTGCGCGGGCCCGCCCTGGCCGCCCTGACCGCCGCCGTCGAACGCGGCGCCCATGTCCTCGCCCGCCGGCTGGCCGCGCGTGAAGAGGCCGACCTGGTGGCCGAGTTCTGCGACTGGCTGCCCACCGCGACGGTCGTGGCCGCGCTCGGCCTGCCGTACGAGGAGACCGCGCGCGTGCACCGCTGGTGCCGCAAGGGGCTCGGCCCCTCCGGGGGCGCGCGTTCCGAACTGGGCGTCTTCCTAAGGCCGTTGCTGGCCCGGCGCCGCGCCCACCCGGGTGGTGACCTGCTGTCCGTGCTGTGCTCCGCGCGAACTGACGAGACCGTCACGGAACTGGTGGGCGCGCTGCTCGCCGCGGCCGGTGAGACCACCGCGCGGGCGCTCGCGTCGTTCCTCGCCAACCTCCTTGACCATCCGGGCCAGTTGGAGGTGCTCCGCGCCCGTCCCGGGCTCATGGCCGGTGCCTGGGCGGAGTCCCTGCGCCGCGATCCGCCGCTGCACGTCGTGCTGCGCAGGGCCGCCGAACCCGTCGGCGCGATCCCCGCCGGGGCCACCGTCGCCTGCCTCCTCGGCGCCGCCGGCCGTGACCCGGAACGCTTCACCGACCCCGACCGCTACGATGCCTTCCGCCCCGGCCCCGGCCCGCTCGCCCACGGCACCGGGCGCCCCACCTCCTCCGAAGCCCTCCTCGCCCGTCTCACGGCCGAACACGGTCTACGAGCACTCCTGACCGCCCTGCCGGGCCTCCGCCGCGCAGAGGGGGCCCGGACGGCGCCTGAGGACCTGGTCCGGCGCTCACCAAAGATCCTCAGGGTCCACACCCGCTAGTGGCTCTCGCCCACCCGCTCCAACAGCACCACCGGCAACTCCCCGAAAACGTCCTCCACGCGTGCGTGCCCCGTGAACTCCCGCTCCGGAGCCAGCACATCGGCCCAGCGGCCCGGCGGCAGCGGCAGCACCGTGTCGCGCCAGCCGCCCGCCTCCGTGAGCCGCGCCGACAGCCGGGTCACCGCCGTGATGACGGCCTCCGAGCGCGCGAACGCCACGCAGTGCGCCGCGGCCGATCCCTCCGCCGTCAGCGGGGCGTACGTCGCCGCGTCCCCGAAGACCTCGGGGCGACGGGCGCGCAGCCGTAGCGCGGCGGCCGTGAGCGCGCCCTTGTCGCCGGGGTGCGGGGGCGGGAACGGTACGGGGCGCCGGTTGTCCGGATCGACCAGGGCCCGGTACTCGGACTCCGTGCCCTGGTAGAGGTCCGGTACGCCGGGCATCGTCAGCTGGACCAGGGCGGCGCCCAGCATGTTGGCCCGGATGTGCGGCTCCAGTGCCGTGCGCAACGCGGCCACGTGCTCGCCGGGCGCCCCGCACGGGCCCGCCGCGACGAACGCCGCCACCGCCTCCTCGTACGGCGGCTCCTGCTCCGTCCAGCTCGTGTACAGGCCCGCCTCGCGCACATGCTTCAGCAGGGCCTCCTGGACGCGCTCCGCGTCCGCCGGGCCGAGCCCGAACACCGTCTGCCAGGCCGCCCACGCAAGTTGCGCGTCCGGCACGCCCTCCCCGGTACGGGTCACCTCGGCCAGCACGTCCGCCCAGCGCTCCGGCACCTCGGTGAGCACGGCCAGCGCGGCCCGTACGTCGGCACTGCGCTTGGTGTCGTGGGTCGACAGGACGGTGCCCATGGCGGGCCAGTCGCGCTGCACGCGCGCGCAGTACGCGTGGAAGTCCTCCGGGGACACGGCCGGACTTCCCGGGTTCCCGCCCACCTCGGTCGCCGACAGCAGCGGCACGTAGCGGTAGAACGCCGTGTCCTCGACAGACTTGGCCCGCAACGCGGACGACGTCTGCGCGAACCGGGTCCGGAACTCCACCTGTTCGGGCCCGTCCCCGTACCGCCCCAGCAGCAGCTCCCGTACGACGTCGACGGCGCCCGCCTCCTCCGGGACGACGAACGCCTGCCGGGCCTCGGCCGCCGCCTCCTCGGTGACGACGGCGGCGGTGTCGCCCGAGGTGTACGGCCGGTACACCTCCAGGCGGACCAGGAGCTCCAGCAGCGCGGTCCGCAGCGCCCAGGGGGCACGGTCGCGCAGCGCCGGGTCCGGGGACGTGGCGCACAGCCGGGCCGCGACCCGGGTCAGCCGGTCCATCTCGGCGACCAGCTCGTGCGTGAGCACCTTGTAGGCCGCCCGCCGTACCGTCGCCTCCCACTGCCCGCCCCGGTCCGTCTGCGGGGCCGCGAACCTCCGGTACTGGCCCAGGAGTTCACCGGCGCCCGCCGGGTCCGTGAACAGGCCGTCGACCTGCCGGAGGGCGTCGTAGCCGGTGGTGCCCGCGACGGGCCAGGACGCCGGCAGGCGCTCACCGTCCGCGAGGATCTTCTCGACCACCGTCCAGCGGCCCCCGGTCGCCTCGTGCAGCCGCGCGAGGTAGTCGTCGGGGTCGGCGAGGCCGTCGGGGTGGTCGACGCGCAGGCCGTCGACGACGCCCTCGCGCAGCAGCTGAAGCATCTTGGCGTGGGTGGCGTCGAAGACCTCCGGGTCCTCGACGCGCACCCCGATCAGCTCCGAGATGCTGAAGAAACGCCGGTAGTTGAGTTCGGTGCGGGCCAGCCGCCACCACACGGGGCGGTACCACTGCGCGTCCAGGAGCCGCGGCAGCGGCAGTTCCGCGGTGCCCTCACGCAGCGGGAAGACGTGGTCGTAGTAGCGCAGGACGTCACCGTCGACCTCCAGATGCCCCAGCTCCGCGCCGACCGGACCGCCCAGCACCGGCAGCAGCACCTGCCCGCCCTGGGCCTCCCAGTCGATGTCGAACCAGCGCGCGTACGGCGACTTGGGGCCCTCCCGGAGGACCTCCCACAGGGCGTGGTTGTGGCGCGGGGCCATGGCCATGTGGTTCGGGACGATGTCGACGACGAGCCCGAGACCGTGCTCCCGCGCGGTGCGCGCTAGGGCCCGCAGGCCGTCCTCGCCGCCGAGTTCGCCCCGCACGCGCGCGTGGTCGACGACGTCGTAGCCGTGCGTCGAACCCGGCACCGACTCCAGGACGGGGGACAGGTGCAGGTGCGAGACGCCGAGCGACGCCAGGTACGGCACGGCCGACGCCGCCGCCGCGAACGGGAACTCGGGCTGCAGCTGCAGCCGGTAGGTGGCCGTGGGCACTGCCGGGTCGGGTCGCTCAGGTGTCATGCAGACCTACGTACCCGCCCGGCCGTCTTTCGTGTCATCGACTCCCGCATCCGGTCCGCTGATCGGCCGACCGCGCGTCCGGCCGGCCGACCGTGCTCCTCCTAGGTGGGCCGTTGCAGCACCGTCATGCTGCGGTCCACCAGGGTCAGCCGGTCCCCGGCCTTCACCTTCGCGCCCGTGCCCGCCGGCACCCCCTCCGGGCGGCCCGTGTCCACGATCACCTCCCACTGGCGGCCGTGATTGACCGGGACGACGAATTCCAGCGTCTCCGGAGAGGCGTTGAACATCATCAGGAAGGAGTCGTCGGCGATCCGCTCCCCGCGCTGACCCGGCTCCGAGATGGCGTTGCCGTTCAGGAACACCGACAGCGCGGACGCCTGCGCCGAGTCCCAGTCCCGCTGGGTCATCTCCTTGCCCTCCGGAGTGAACCAGGCGATGTCCGACAGCTCGTCGTGGGTGCCCTCCACGGGCCGCCCGTGGAAGAAGCGTCGGCGCCGGAACACGGGATGCTCCTTGCGCAGCCACACCAACGCGCGCGTGAAGGCCAGCAACTCCGACGAATCGGCGTCGCCCTCGGGCCACTTCACCCAGGCCAGCTCGCTGTCCTGGCAGTACGCGTTGTTGTTGCCCTTCTGGGTGCGCGCGAACTCATCCCCGTGGCTGACCATCGGCACACCCTGGGACAGCATCAGCGTGGCGACGAAGTTGCGCTTCTGCCGCGCGCGCAGCTCCAGGACGGCCGCGTCGTCGGTGTCGCCCTCGGCCCCGCAGTTCCAGGACCGGTTGTGGCTCTCGCCGTCCCGGTTGTCCTCGCCGTTGGCCTCGTTGTACTTGTCGTTGTACGACACCAGGTCGTTCAGGGTGAACCCGTCGTGGCAGGTCACGAAGTTGATGGAGGCCAGGGGGCGACGGCCGTCGTCCTGGTAGAGGTCGGACGAGCCGGTCAGCCGGGACGCGAACTCCGCGAGCGCGCGCCCCTCGCCCCGCCACATGTCCCGCACGGTGTCGCGGTACTTGCCGTTCCACTCGGTCCACAGGGGTGGGAAGTTGCCCACCTGGTAGCCGCCCTCGCCGACGTCCCAGGGCTCCGCGATCAGCTTCACCTGGGAGACCACCGGGTCCTGCTGCACGAGGTCGAAGAACGACGACAGCCGGTCCACCTCGTGGAACTGCCGTGCCAGGGTGGCCGCGAGGTCGAAGCGGAAGCCGTCGACGTGCATCTCGGTGACCCAGTAGCGCAGCGAGTCCATGATCAGCTGGAGCACGTGCGGGGACCGCATGAGGAGCGAGTTGCCCGTCCCCGTGGTGTCCATGTAGTAGCGGGGGTCCTCCGCCAGCCGGTAGTAGGAGGGGTTGTCGAGGCCCCTGAAGGACAGCGTCGGCCCCAGGTGGTTGCCCTCGGCGGTGTGGTTGTAGACGACGTCCAGGATGACCTCGATACCGGCCTCGTGCAGCGCCCGTACCGCCGACTTGAACTCCAGGACCTGCTGGCCGCGGTCGCCCCAGGAGGCGTACGCGTTGTGCGGGGCGAAGAAACCGATCGTGTTGTAGCCCCAGTAGTTGTTCAGCCCCATGTCGACCAGCCGGTGGTCGTTCACGAACTGGTGCACCGGCATCAACTCCAGGGCGGTCACCCCCAGCTCGACCAGGTGCTCGATGACCGCCGGATGCGCGAGCGCCGCGTACGTGCCGCGCAGCTCCTCCGGCAGCCCCGGGTGCTGCATCGTCAGGCCCTTGACGTGGGCCTCGTAGAGCACCGTCTCGTGGTAGCCGTGCCGGGGCAGCCGGTCGTCGCCCCAGTCGAAGTACGGGTTGACCACGACCGACGTCATGGTGTGCGGCGCCGAGTCCAGGTCGTTGCGCTTGTCGGGCGCGTCGAAGTGGTAGCCGTACACCTCCTCGCCCCAGGCGATCGATCCGCTGACCGCCTTCGCGTACGGGTCGAGCAGCAGCTTCGCGGAGTTGCACCGCTGGCCGCGCTCGGGGGCGTACGGGCCGTGCGCGCGGAAGCCGTAGCGCTGTCCGGGCATGATGCCGGGCACGTACGCGTGCCGCACGAACGCGTCGCTCTCGCGGAGTTCCACCGCCGTCTCCGAGCCGTCGTCGTGCAGCAGACACAGCTCTACTCGGTCCGCGGCCTCCGTGAAGACCGCGAAGTTGGTGCCGGCGCCGTCGTACGTGGCACCGAGTGGATACGCCTCTCCAGGCCAGACCTGCATGGTCACGACTCTTTCAGCCGGGCCCCGCCACCGGGGCGCCTTGGCCATGAGTCTCCCCGAAAGTGAGGGAACCACCTATGACTTACGTCCCTCTTACCAAATGACCAGTGGATACGACGTATGCCGTATCCCGAAGCGAGCGCGACAGACACCGCTCCCAACGGTCCGGGGAGGACCCAGGGGGAGTAGGGGGAAATGTGCGAAGGACAGTGCACCGCCACCTGGGCAAAGTGGTGGCGGGTACGGCCATAGCGGTGGCCGGGACCGCCGTGATGGTCGCCGTCACCCTGCCGGGCACGGCGGGGGCCGACGAGTCGGGCGGCACCGGCAAGGCGGCCGGATCCGCCCAGCAGGCGGCGGACGGGCAGGGCGCGGCACCCGGAGTGGTGCAACAGGCCCCCGCCGAGGGCGAGAAGGGCACGGGCCGCGACCCGCTCACCGACGACGAGACCCAGCGCGTCGAGCGGATCGCGGTGAACCAGCAGTTCCTCAACTCCAGCGAGAACGTGGACGGGAAGCGCGGACCGCAGCGCCTCGACGTGCAACTCGCGGACCCCGAGACGAGCGAGCTGGACAACCCGAACGCGCCGCGCCGCGCGGACGTGACGTTCTACGACTACAAGGACGACACGGTCGTCACCAAGACCGTCAACCTCGACACCGGCAAGGTCGAACAGACCGGCACCCAGCACGGAGTGCAGCCGCCGGCGAGCCACGCCGAGAACGTCGAGGCGGCCGAACTGCTCCTCGCCAGCCCGCAGGGCGCGGGCCTGAAGGCCGACTACAAGGACGCCACCGGCAACGAACTCACCTCGCCCGACCAGCTGTTGCTGATGGCCATGGTCTACAAGGCCACTCCGGGACGGCAGTCCGGAGACCTCGACCAGTGCGGCGAGCACCGCTGCGTACGGCTGTTCCCGAAGGTCAAGAACGGGCCGTGGATCGACGCCCGTGACTTCGTCATCGACCTGAGCGCCCGCAAGGTCGGCAAGCTCACCGGCTGAACCGACCGCGCAGACAGCGCAGTTCCTCGTCCACTGTCCTAACTTGCTTCTCCTGTAAGGGAGTCACTTCTTCATGCGCGTCAACAGAATCAGCCGTGCCCGCAGGCGGGGGGCCGTCGGGCTCGCCCTCGCCACCCTGGCCGCCGGTGCCACGGCCGGCGCGGGACCGGCCGTCGCCCAGCCGAAGACCGCCCCGGCCGCCGCCGCACCCGGCTGCAGCGCCGCCTACACCATCGAGCAGAAGCTCTCCACCGGCACCACCTGGCGGATGTGCTGGCACTACGAGCGCGAGGCCGGCCTCGTCCTGGAGAACATCTCCTACCAGCCGCCCGGCCAGGCCACCCCCATCAAGGTGCTCGCCGACGCGAAGCTCGCCCAGATCCACGTCCCGTACGACGACGGCAAGAACGAGTACAGCGACCTCACCCAGTACGGCTTCGGCACCGGCCTGATGAACATGCAGCCCGGCGAATGTCCCGGCGGCACCATCAAGACCGTCAAGGTCCCCGACGCCATCGACCCGGCCCACCCGAACGTCAAGGGCCTCTGCACGACGACCCGTTCGCGCGGTCACGCCTTCCGCATGCAGGGCGACAGCGCCAACAAGGTCTTCCAGACCCAGGGCAAGGACTTCCTCGTCTACACGGTCAACCAGGTCGGCTGGTACGAGTACATCACCGAGTGGCGCTTCCAGGACGACGGCACCATCAACATGAACGTCGGTGCCACCGGCAGCCTTTCGCCCTACGACTACGACGCGGGCGACGGCCGCGGCTGGCCGCTCGGCAAGGGCGCCACGGCGTACGCGACGAGCCACCAGCACGACGTCTTCTGGAAGTTGGACTTCGCCCTCGACGGCTCCTCCAAGGGCCGCGTCGAGCAGTACGACTCCAAGGTCACCACGCACGGCGCCAACACCCCCACCAACAAGACCACGTTGACCAAGGTCACCAAGGAACTCGCGGGCGACGCCAAGAACATGCGCTGGTGGCGCATCGTGAGCGCGACCGGCAAGAACAAGGACAACCACGCCCGGTCCTACGAGATAGTCCCCGGCCCCACCACCAAGTACCCGGGCCGCAGCTTCACCACGCACGACGTGTACTTCACCGAGTACAACAAGTGCGAGCAGTTCGCCAGCGACAACCTGCCCAACTGCGGTGCTGGGCACCCGAAGCAGGTCGACAAGTGGGTCAACGGACAGACCCTCACCCACCCCGTGGTCTGGGTGAACGTCGGCTTCCACCACATCGCCCGCGACGAGGACCAGCAGCCGATGCCGGTCCACTGGCAGGGATTCTCCATCGCCCCGCGTGACGTCACCGCTATGAATCCGCTCACTCCGGCCGCCCTCGCCAACCAGAACGGCAATGTGCTCGGCGGAAGTTGAGAAATGACCCTGTCCATCCGGCTGCACCGCCGACCGGTCCCGGAGTACCCTTCCTTGATCGTTGAGACTGGGGAGAGCTCGGGGGAGCGGAAGGCGGTGCACGGGTGGGCTCGGGAGGGCTGGAGTTGCCCCCTGGTGACGAGGGTCACGAGGGGAACTCCGCAGAAGTCCCGCCCGGCGCGGTGTCCCTGGCACGTCCGATGGACGCGGCTGGTTCCATCGGTCCGGAGCTGGACTGGGACGCCGACGCCTGGCGCGAGGTGCGTACGCGCGCCCAGCGAGCCGGCCGCGCCTACATCTGGCTGAACCTGGTCGAACAGCGGCTGCGCGCCGTCGTGGCCGCCGTGCTGCGGCCCATCTACGAACCCGTCCACGGCGACGAGTGGGTGGTCGCCGCGGCCGGTCCGGCCGGCCAGGAGTGGGTGCAGCGCGCGGTCGCCGTACGCGAAGTCAGCCGCCGCAAGGGCTACTTGCTCGACCCGGCCGACGACAACGTCATCAGCTTCCTGACGCTGCCGCAGCTCCGCGAGCTGATGGTGCAGCACTGGCCGTGCTTCGAGCCGTACTTCGACGAGCGCCGGGACGTCGAACTCGCCCTGGACGAGCTGGAAGTGACCCGCAACGTCGTCTCCCGCAACCGCGCCCTGTCCGAGGCCGTCCTCAACCAGGCCGAGCGGGCCTCCGCGAAACTCCTGGAGACCCTCGGCGCCGGCAGCGACGTGCCCTCGGCGCGCCGGCTGCCTGTCGACGCGGTCGAGGAACTCATCGGCGACCGGTTCGCGGACGTGGTCGCCGTCCACCCCGACCGGGTGCGGCTGATGCGGCAGTTCCCGGCCGAGGACATCTTCGGCGGGGCCCGCCGGGTCGACGCCATCGGCATCGGCCTCAACCTGCTCGTGCAGAACTTCTCCGGCCGCCGACTGGTCCGCCTCGCCGAGTCGGGCTGCCGGACGCGGCTGCTGTTCCTCAACCCCGCCTCCAGCGCGGTGAAGCGGCGCGAGCGTGAACTCGGCATCAAGCGGGGCGAGTTGAGTCGCGCCGTCGAGATGAACATCCTGCACATGCGGCGGGTGCGGTCCCGGCTGCGTGACCCGGCCGCCTTCGAGATCCAGGTCTTCGACGAGACGCCCCGCTTCACGGCGTACCTTGTCGACGGCGACGGCACGGACGGCATAGCCGTCGTGCAGTCCTATCTGCGCCGCAGCCGCGGCATGGAGGCGCCGGTGCTGGTGCTGCGGAACGGCAGCCGACTGGTCAAGTCGGACGAAATGGATGACAGCGCACTTTTCCCCATCTACCGCGATGAGTTCGAGCAGATGTGGGCGGATTCGCGACCGGTGTCCTGACCTGTCCCACGACCGGGGCCGGGATCGGGATCGGGAATGGGGTCCACTCCGGCGGTAAGCGGAACGCGGTCATCGGATTGTCAGTGGCGCATGCGATCGTGGAGACCACTGGGGGAAAGCACCACCGAGAAGGGGGGCCGTCATGGCCTGGCACCAGGAGCTGCTCATCGGCTTCGACCTGGAGACGACGGGGACGGAGCCGCGCGAGGCGCGCATCGTCACGGGCGCGGTCATCGAGGTCAGGGGCGGACGGCCGATAGGCCGCCGGGAGTGGCTGGCCGATCCGGGCGTGGAGATCCCGGCGGACGCCGTCGCCGTGCACGGCATCACGAACGAACGGGCCGCCGCCGAGGGCCGCCCCGCCGACCAGGTCGCCGAGTCGATCGCGGACGTCCTCGTGACGTACTGGAAGACGGGCGTCCCCGTCGTCGCCTACAACGCGGCCTTCGACCTGACCCTGCTCTCCGCCGAGCTGCGCCGGCACGGACTGCCTTCCCTGCGCGACCGGTTGGGCGGCACCGACCCCGCCCCGGTCATCGACCCGTACACGATCGACCGCTCCGTCGACCGCTACCGCCGCGGCAAGCGCAACCTCGAAGCGGTCTGCCAGGAGTACGGCGTGGTCCTCGACGCCGCGCACGACGCCTCGGCGGACGCCCTCGCCGCCGCCCGCCTGGCCGGCGCGATAGCCGACCGCCACCCCAAGGTCGCCGCCCTCGGCCCCGCCGAGCTGCACCGCAGCCAGATCGAGTGGTACGCGGAATGGGCCGCCGACTTCCAGAGCTTCCTACGCCGCAAGGGCGACCAGACCGCGGTAATCGACAGCACGTGGCCACTGCGCGAACTGGAGGACGAGACGGTCTGACCCGGCGGCTCGGGCAGCGCCCCGAAAGGGGCGCGGGGCTGTGTCGATTTGCGGCTCCGCCGCGTGGGCGCGACCAGCCACAGACGACCGTCAGTCGCCCGAATACCTATCGGCCCGGATCAATAGGCGCTCAGAACGGAAACCACCGCACCGTCTCGTCCCCGTCCCGCAAAGACCCCACCCGACGCTCGAACTCGGCCAGCGCATCGGGGTTGCTCGGCGCATGCTGAGCAACCCAGGCGCAGCTGGCCGTCTCCCGGGCACCGCGCAGCACCCCGCACCCCTCCCACTCCCGCACATCCCACCCGTACGCCTCGGTGAACTCGTCATAAGCCGCCGCGGGCAACCCGTAACGGTCACGGGAGAGCGCCATCACCACCAGATCGTGCTCACGCAGGTCGGCGGAGAAGGTCTCCAGATCCACCAGCACCGGACCATCCGGCCCGACATGCACATTGCGGGGCAACGCGTCCCCGTGGATCGGCCCCGGCATCAGCCGCGGCGTGAGCGCTGCCGCCGCTGCCGCGAACCCGTCCCGCCGCTCGCGCAGATAGCCCGCGTCCGCCGGATCGATCGCGTCACCGGCAAGCCGCAGCCAGCGTTCCACCCCGCCCAGCAGCTCGCGGGGCGGGAGTTCGAAGGAGGGGGAGGGAAGCGCGTGGACGAGGCGTAGCAGTTCGGCCAAATCCCGCGGCTCGGCGGGGCGTACGGCATCGGCCAGCCGGTGCCACACCGTCACCGGGTGCCCCTCGGCCAGCCGCGCTTCCGTCTCGGCGGCCCGCACCGCGGGCACACCCGCGTCGGCCAGCCACAGCGCGACATCCAGCTCGCGCCGGGCACGGTCGAGGAGTTCCGCGTCACGCCCCACCTTGACGACCAGGTCACCCGCGGCGAACACCGCGTTCTCGCCGAGGGCGAGCAGCCGCGCGTCCCGCGCCGCGCCGGGCAGTACGTCCGCCGCGGCCAGTACGTCCCGGGCCCGTGCCTCGTCCATCGTCCGCCTCCGAGTGATCCCTGTGCGTGTGCGTACGGCGTCGGGTTCCCGCCATCCGACGGCCAGTGTCCCATTCGCACAGGTGGGACGGCGTGCGAGGTGCCTTGACGAGGCACGACGTGTTCACGACCATGACGGGGCCCGACCGGGCCGTGCAAAGGGGCTGATTCCATGACATCGGTGACGGGGGTATCGGTGACGGAGGTGCGGAGGCCGCCGGGCCGCGCGCCGAGCCGCGACCGACAGCGACGCGCTCCCGACCACGCGGCCTGGTTCCTGGTGCTACCCGCCCTGATCCCGATCCTGGTGCTCAGCGTCGGCCCCCTCCTCTACGGCGTCCTGCTGGCCTTCACCGACTCCCAGTCGGGCCGCACCGCGCCCACCCAGTGGATCGGCGGTCTCAACTTCCGGGATCTGCTGCACGACACCCTGTTCTGGGAATCGTTCCGCATCGGCCTGGTGTGGGCGGTCGGCGTGACCGTCCCGCAGTTCCTGCTCGCCCTCGGCCTCGCCCTGCTGCTCAACCAGGACCTGCGGCTGCGCTGGCTCGCCCGGGCGCTGGCGATCGTCCCGTGGGCGATGCCCGAAGTGGTCGTCGGCATCATGTGGCGCATCGTCTACAACCCGGACGCGGGCATCCTCAACGAGACCCTGCACGACCTCGGCCTCGGCAACGGCCGCGACTGGCTGAGCGGTTTGACGACCGCGCTGCCCGCCGTGATCGTCGTCGGCGTCTGGGCCGGCATGCCGCAGACGACGGTCGCCCTGCTCGCCGGACTGCAGAACACCCCGCGCGAACTGCACGAGGCGGCGGCGGTCGACGGCGCCGGAGCGTGGCGCCGCTTCCGCACGGTCACCTGGCCCGCCCTCAGACCGGTGGCGCTGGGGATCACGGCGCTCAACCTGATCTGGAACTTCAACTCGTTCGCCCTGGTCTACGTCCTGACCAACGGCGGACCCGGCGGCCGCACCCGGCTGCCCATGCTCTTCGCCTACGAAGAGGCCTTCCGCTACGGCCAGTTCGGCTACGCGGCGGCGATGGGCTGCGTGATGGTCGCGGTGATCTCGGTACTCCTGGCCGTCTTCCTCGTAGGCCGGTTGAGGGGAGGCGACGACGCATGAGGACCAGGCGCACTTCAGGGATGAGGACGAGTACCGGGGCCCGCGTCGGCCAGTACGTCGCCCTGCTCGCGTACCTCGTCTTCCTCGCCTTCCCCCTCCTCTGGCTGATCTCCACCGCCTTCAAGTCCCCGCGCGAGCTGGGCAGTCTGCACCCCACCTGGATCCCGAGGCACCCCACCCTCGCCAACTTCCGCCAGGCCTTCGACGAACAGCCGCTGCTGCACGCCGCGTTGAACTCCCTGCTCGCCGCGCTCGGGGCCGCGCTGATCGCCGTGGTGATCGCGACACCGATGGCGTGGGTCATGGCCAGGCGCCGGACACTGCTCGCGCGGGCCGCGACCGGATGGGTGGTGGTCAGCCAGGCGTTCCCGTTCGTGCTGGTGATCATCCCGCTGTTCCTGGTGCTGAAGAACCTGCGGCTGATCGACTCCCTGGCCGGGCTGGCGCTGGTCTACGTGGTGTGGTCGCTGCCGTTCGCACTGTGGATGCTCGTCGGCTATGTCCGGGCGGTACCACCGGAGTTGGAGGAAGCGGCGGCGGTCGACGGAGCCGGGAGGCTTCGCACGCTCGTGTCGGTGACGGCACCCCTGCTCGCGCCGGGGATCGTGGCGACGGCGCTGTTCGCGTTCGTCACCGCGTGGAACGAGTTCTTCTTCGCGCTGGTCCTCCTCAAGACCCCGGAGAAACAGACCCTCCCGGTCGTCCTCACCCACTTCATCGGCGCGGAGGGAGTGGCCGACCTGGGCCCGCTCGCCGCCGCCGCGTTCCTCGCGACCCTGCCCTCCCTGATCGTCTTCGCCCTGATCCAACGGCGAATCACCGGCGGCATGTTGGCCGGGGCGGTGAAGAGCTGATGCGCCCCCGATGGATCCTCGCCCTCGCCCTGACCCTGCTCCTCACCGGCTGCACGAGCGGCGAAAACAACTCCGCGAACGGCCGGATCACCCTCCGCTTCCAATCCCTGGCCTGGCAGGACGAGTCCGTCACCGCCAACAAGGAACTGGTCAAGGAGTGGAACGCCACCCACCCGGACGTCAAGGTCGAGTACGTACAGGGCAGTTGGGACAGCGTCCACGACCAACTGCTCACCTCCTTCGAGGGCGGTGAGGCCCCGGACATCATCCACGACGCCTCCGACGACCTCGCGGACTTCGCCTACGGCGGCTACCTGGCCGACCTCCGGAACCTGCTCCCCACTCGCCTCAAGTCGGAGATCCCACAACGCAGTTGGGCTACGACAACCTTCGGGAACGGCATCTACGGCGTCCCGTTCCTCCAGGAGCCCCGGGTACTCATCGCCAACGCCACCTGGCTGAAGAAGGCGGACGTACGCATCCCGACCCCCGAACACCCCTGGAGCTGGCCCGAGTTCAGGGACATCACCCGAAGGCTGAGCGGCGACGGCAAGTACGGCGTGGCCTGGCCGCTCAAGGAACCGGTGTCCGCCACGCTCAACCTGTCGCTGTCGGCGGGCGGCGAACTCTTCCACCGGGGTACGGACGGCAAGGTGACCGTCCGCTTCGACAAGGCCGACCAGGTCGTCCCCCGCACGATCCACGACCAGGCGAACATGGACCACAGTGCCTCGCCCACCACCCTCGGCAGCGGCGGCTCGGACACGCTCCCCGGGTTCTTCGGCGGCAAGTACGCGATGATCCCGCTCGGCTTCTCCTACCGCCAGCAGATCGTGCAGCAGGCCCCCAAGGGCTTCGACTGGCAGGTCCTGCCCGCCCCCGCCGGCGCCGACGGCCTCACCCAGGGCGTCAGCCCACAGACCCTGTCCATCGCCGAGGACAGCCCGCACAAGAAGCAGGCCGCCGAGTTCATCGACTTCCTCCTCCAGCCCAAGAACATGGTCCGCCTGGCCCTGGGCGACTGGATGCTCCCCACCGGAACCCAGGCCCTCAAGTCCCCGGCCCTGCACACCCTCAAGGACGACTGGTCCACCGGCACCGCACTGGCCAGCGACCTGGTCTCGGCCCCCGCACAGTCGGTACGCGGCTACCCCGAATGGAAGGACAAGGTGGCAACCCCGGCGTTCCAGGAGTACTACAGCGGAGCAATCACCCTCACCGAACTGCGCCAACGCCTGGAGAGGGACGGCAACTTGGTCCTGGCGAGGTACCAACGCTGATGAGCTGATGCCCAGTTTCTAGGGGCGCGGGGCTGTATCGATTTGCGGCTCCGCCGCGCGGGCGCGACCAGCCACAACGCACCCGCACCCGCCACCAAACCGCACTCCCCTCCCCAGACGGCGCTCCCCTCCACAGAAACCCCGTTGCCCCCACCTCAACCCCGCCACCGCCGAATACGTAGCCCGCCTGGCCGTCCCGCAGGGACACCACGTACCGCTCCTCCTCGAAGTAGGCGCGGGAAAAGGCGCGTTGACCGCGAAACTCGCACCCCACTGCCACGAACTCCACGCCCACGAGATCGACCCCCGCCTCGTACCGATTGGCGGCACCTGGTCGAGCTGGGTTTCTCCGGGGTCGGCGGCTCGCCGCACGCCTCGCTGTGCCGGGCCCACCCGGGACGACGCGTGGACGCCGCGTTCCGTGCGGCACGCCTGGATCCACGCGTCCTGGTGGGCGAGGTGTCCCCGGACCACTGGCTACGGCTGCACGCGGCGCTGAAAATGTCGTAGGACAGAGGATGTCGTAGGACACGGGTGAGGGCCTGCTGGTTCCCCCGGGATACCAACAGGCCCTCGATCATGGGGAGTTACCTCCGCAGGCTCACACCCGCAGGGGCTCGCCCTCGCCCGTCACCGTGGACGTGGGCGCGACCTCTTCCGGCGACTCGTCGTGCGTGAGGTCGGGCAGGCGGTGGAGCCACTTCGGGAAGTACCAGTTGCGCTCGCCGAGCAGGGCCATCACCGCGGGGAGCAGGACGCCCCGGATGACCGTGGCGTCGATGAGGACCGCCGCCGCGAGGCCGACGCCCATCTGCTTCATGGACTGCATGGACAGCGTGCCGAAGATCGCGAAGACGGCGACCATGATGACCGCGGCGCTGGTGACGACGCCGGCCGTGGTGACCACGCCGTGCTGGATCGCGTCCTGGGTCGAACGGCCGCGCAGCCGCGCCTCGCGGATACGGGAGACGACGAACACGTGGTAGTCCATCGACAGGCCGAACAGGATGACGAAGAGGAACAGCGGCAGCCAGGTGACGATCGCGCCGACCCCCTCCGCGCCCACCAGCGAGGCGCCCCAGCCGTGCTGGAAGACGGCGACGAGGATGCCGTAAGCGGCGCCCACGGAAAGGAGGTTGAGGACGATCGAGGTGATCGCGACCGTCAGCGAGCGGAACGAGAGCAGCATCAGCAGGAAGGCGAAGACCACGACGAACGCGAAGACCGGGACGACCGATCCGAGGAGCTGGTCGTTGAAGTCCTTCGATCCCGCGACGTTTCCGGTGATCGGGGCCTGGACGCCGTCGACCTTGCCGAGGGTGGCGGGGCGTACCTCGTCGCGCAGTTTCTCCAGGCTCTTCGAGGCCTTGTCCTGGTCGGAGCCGCCGACGAGCGGGACGTAGACGAAGGCGACGTTCTGCGCGTCGTGCAGCTTGATGTCGACCGGGCCGCGCGAGGCACCCGAACTGACCGCCCGCGCCTTGAAGTCGGCCAACGCCTGCTTGACTTCGGGTGAGTTGATGTCCTTCGCCCTGACGACCACCTCGGCCGGGTCGGAGCCGCCGGGGAAGGCGTCGTTGACGCGGTTGTAAGTCCCCACGATCGGCAGGGAGTTGCCGAACTCCTGGTCCAGGGTGAGGTTCTCGGTCTTCATGCCGACCGCGGGAGCGGCGATCGCGAGCAGCGCGCCGGCCGCGACGAGCACGGAGACGAGGGGCTTGGCGAGGACACCCTTCAGGACGGCGGTCCAGAACCGGCTCTCCCCGTTGCCCCGGCGACCGCGCCGGCGCAGGAACGGGATGCGGCCCTTCTCGACCCGCTCGCCCAACAGCGAGAGCAGCGCGGGCAGTACGGTCACCGAGCCGACCATGGCGACCGCGACGACCATCAACGAGGCCAGGCCCATCGCCTCGAACTCGGCGAGCCCGGTGAACAGCATGCCCGCCATCGCCACGCACACCGTGACACCGGAGACGATGATGGCGCGGCCACTGGTCGCGGCGGCGATCCGCAGCGCGGCCCCGGCGTCGCGGCCGGCCTCGCGCTCCTCGCGTTCACGGCGCAGATAGAACAGGCAGTAGTCGACGCCGACGGCCAACCCCACCAGCAGCATGACGGAGTTGGCGGTGTCGCTCATCGGCTGGACATGGCTGACGAGGCCCATCAGGCCCATCGTCGCCACGATCGCGGTGATGGCCAGCGCCACCGGCAGCAGCGCGGCCACCAGCGCGCCGAAGGCGATCAGCAGGATGCCGAAGGCGACGGGTACGGCGGAGTACTCGGCCTTCTTGAAGTCGTTGCCGAACGCGTCGGAGTACTGCTTCGCCATGCTGGCGCTGCCGATCTCCTCGATCCGCAGCGAGCCGTGGTCCTTCTGCACCCCGGCGACGGCCTTCAGCACCGGCTCCACCCGGTCGCCGGCGGTGTCCGCGTCGCCGCGCATGTCGAACTGGACGAGCGCGCTCCGGCCGTCCTTCGAGATCGTCTTCGTGTCGTACGGCGAGGTCACGTCCGTGACCCGGCCGGTCCCCTCGACGGCCTTGACGACGGCGGTGACCGTGGAGCGGAACTCGCTGTCGGTGGACGTGACCGACGCGTCCTTCGACTGGATCAGGATGGTCTCACCGGCCGGTTCCTTGATCCCGGCGTCGTCGATGATCGTGGCGGCGGTGTGTGTCTCGCCCTTCAGCTGGTCGCTCTCGTCGACGTCGACACGGCCCGCCGCCGAACCGATCCCCATCGCCAGCACCACGAACAGCATCCAGATGCCGACCGCGGCCCACCGGTGCCGGGCGCTCCAGCCGCCGGCTCGGGCGGCGAGCCCCCGTACCCGCGAATCTCCGTTCCCCATGACGGGCTTGCCCCTTTGCGCACGGTGCCAGCCCCCTGCCGCCACCTCATGGTTCGAAGGTATGTGCGGAATAAGAAAGTCCCCTCGTGCTGACCGGTGAGGTATTGGACGACCGGCTCCTCCGCACGGACACCGGTCCCTCACCACTGGGGAGGACGGCGGCCCCTTACATCTATCGCGGCGGCTCGGGGGTGGTGATCAGGGTGTCCGTTGCGTCGGCCGGGGTCCGCTTTGTTATTGCGAAACCTTGTTGGACAAGTCACAGGTGGCGGTGGACGGGCCTGTGGGTGTTGATCCGGAGCCACCTCGTCCGCCAGAGTTTCCGCACACCCGCACCTCACAGGGAGCGGACACCCGCACCTCCGCACACCACATGGAGCCGCCCTCGTGCCCACCCCCACGGGGCACGAAGGCCGCTTTATGGTGTGCGGATGACGACGACCTATGCGGCGCTCCTGCGTGGAATCAACGTGGGCGGCAACAAGAAGCTCCCTATGGCCGAGCTGCGCACGCTCCTCGAAGGCCTCGGACACGACCACGTACGCACCTATCTCCAAAGCGGCCAGGCCGTGTTCGCGAGCGGCCACGGCGACGAGGACTCCCTCACGACGGAACTCGCGCAGGCGATCGAGAAGCGGTTCGGGTTCACGGTCGACGTCATCGTCCGCGACCACGCCTACCTCAAGGCGATCGCCGACAACTGCCCTTTCCCGGCCGCCGAGTTGGAGGGCAAGCAACTCCACGTCACGTACTACTCGGTGCCGGTCGCCGAGGACCGCTTCGCGGAATTCGACCGGTCCGCGTACCTCCCCGAGGAGTTCCGCCTCGGCGACCGCGCCCTGTACCTCTACGCCCCCGACGGCCTCGGCCGCTCCAAGCTCGCCGCGGAGCTCTCCCGGCCGCGGCTGAACAAGGGGCTGATCGCGACATCCCGCAACTGGAACACCGTGGTCAAACTCGTCGAGATGACAGCCAGTTGACCACAAGCCGTACCCGACGACCCGGCCCGCACGCGCTGTGCGAGGCTCGTCCCATGCGCTACATCATCATCGGAGCAGGGGCGGTCGGCGGGGCCATCGGTGGCCGGCTGGCCGGGGCGGGGTGCGAGGTCGTACTGGCCGCGCGGGGTGCGCAACGGGCGGCGCTGGCCGAGCACGGGCTGCGGCTCAAGGTGCCGGACGGCGAGTCGACGTACCGGCTGCCGGTCGTCGAAGACCCCGCCGAACTCGGCGAGTTGAGGACCGACGACGTACTCGTGCTCGCCGTCAAGACACAGGACAGCGAGACCGCGCTCGCGCTCTGGGGCCCGGCACCGGTCACCGGCGGCGGCACGGCCGCCGAGCGACTCCCCGTCGTCTGCGCGCAGAACGGGGTGGAGAGCCAACGGCTCACGCTGCGCCGCTTCCGGCGGGTCTACGGCGTCTGCGTCTGGCTGCCCGCGACCTTCGTCGAACCGGGTGTGGTCGCCGCCGAGGGCACCCCGCTCACCGGCATCCTGCACCTCGGCCGCTACCCGCACGGCACGGACGAGACCGCCCGGCTGATCTCCGCAGACCTGGAGAAGTCGAGGTTCGAGGCGCCGGTCGTGCCGGACGTGACGCGCTGGCAGTACGCCAAGCTGCTCGGCAACCTAGGCAACGCGATCGAGGCGGTCGCCGAGATGCGCGGCACCGAGGAGCACCTGGCGTTCTACCGGCGGGTCCGGGCCGAGGGCGCGGCCGTGCTCGACGCGGCCGGCATCGCGTACGCGGACGCCGAGGAGGAGAAGGCGGTGCGCGGCGACAAGATCCAGCTCGTGGAGATCGACGGCGCCCCGCGCGGCGGCGGCTCCTCCTGGCAGTCGCTGAACCGGGGCACCGGCACCATCGAGGCCGACTACCTCAACGGCGAGATCGCGCTGCTGGGGCGGTTGCACGGAGTGCCGACCCCGCTCAACGACCTGCTGCAACGGCTCGCGAACGGGTTCGCGCGCGAGCGCAGGACGCCCGGGTCGCTGCCGTTCGACGAGCTGGTCCGCCTCGCAGACGAGGCTGTCGCGTTTGTTCAAGAGTCCTGAGGGTGCCCTCCCTAGCGTGGGAGCCATGAGCAACCACGAACAGCACCCGCACCCGCACGACCTGTACCCGCACATGATCGAATGCGCCGCCGAGGCGGCCCGCGTCGCGCGCGGTGTCACCTCGGACCAGCTGGGTGACCCCACGCACTGCCCCGACTGGGACGTCCGCGCGATGGTCAACCACTGGGTCCTCTACACCTCGCACGGCCTGGAGCACCGTGCCCTGCGCAAGCAGCTCTCCGAGGAGCTGACCGCGCGCGACTTCACCGCCGATCCGGACTGGGCGGAGGCGTACGCCGCCCAGCTGGACCGGGCCGTCGCCGCCTGGGCCGACCCGGCGGTGTGGGAGGGCGAGGTCGACCTCGGCATGGCGAAGATGCCGGCCGACGAACTCGCCTCGATGATCATCAAGGAGCTGGCGGTGCACGGCTGGGACGTGGCCACGGCCACCGGCCAGCAGTACGCCGTCTCGGACGGCGCGGCAGGCCTCGTCCTCGCCGTGGTGGAGAAGCACGGCGACCTCTACCGCCAGTACGACGGCTTCGCCGACCCGGTCCCCGTACCGGCCGACGCCCCCGTCTTCGAACGCGCCCTCGCGTCCAGCGGACGGAACCCGAGGCAGCAGGCCATGAGCAAAGTGGACCAGTGAGGGAGTGCCGTATTGGGCCGAGCGCTCGGCCCGATCGGCGGTTAGCGTTGTCCGTATGAGTCACGACAACCCGGTCCGCGTCGACTTCTACTTCGACCCCGCCTGCCCCTTCGCGTGGATCACCTCCCGCTGGCTGCTGGAGGTCGAGCGCGAGCGCCCGCTCGACCTCCGTTTCCACGCGATGAGCCTGTACCTCCACAACACCGGCAACGAACTCCCCGACTGGTACCGGGAGTTGGTCGACAAGTCCATCGGCCCGGTCCGCGTCGCCGTAGCCGCAGCCGAACAGCGGGGCGACAAGGTCCTGAGGGACCTCTACACGGCCTTCGGCATCCGCATCCACGAGCAGGGCTACGACGACTTCGACGCCGTCATCGCCGAATCCCTCGCCGAACTCGGCCTCCCCGCCGAACTGGCCGCCGCGGCCCACGATCCGTCGTACGACGAGGCCGTGCGCCGCAGTCATGAGGCGGGCGTGGAGGAGGAGTCGGGCGGATACGTGGGGACACCAACCCTGCACGTCGACGGAACGGTGTGGTTCGGGCCCGTGCTGCGGGCGATTCCGCGCGGCGCGAAGGCGGCCGAACTCTTCGACAGCTTCCGGGTGTTGGCCACGAACCCCGACTTCTTCGAGCTGAAGCGGACACGTACCGGGGGTCTGTCCTTCGACTGAGCCCGGTGACCGTCAGCAGCGGCGGGCGTCGGGGTGGTTGTCGTCACGCAGTGACATAAACGCGGCGAGCGACGCAGTACGGAAAGCGACTCCCGCGATCATACTCATGCCGCCGGGGGCCGTGCCGCGGACGGGCCGTCCGGGGTCCGACATCACAGGGGAGTGTCGGACTCCGGGCGGCGCTTCCCCTCCGATCGCAAGGTGGGTCACCTTCCGAGGTCGCTCATCTCCCGAGGTCGGTCACGCGCCGGGCTGTTCGGCCCGCCGCCCCCGTCCCGACAGCCGTCCCGCGAGTCGGCCCAGTGCGCCGGGGCGGTTCCAGGCGCGAAACGCTTCGAGTTTGTTGCGGCCCGCGTGGTCGAGTGCCGTCTCGACCGCGCCCTGGTCCGCTGCGGACAGGGCCCGTACGGCCGGTCGCAGTACCTTGGTCAGCAAGGACGTACGGGTCTCGTCCCAGGCGGGATACGTGCCAGGGAACGCGCTCCAGTCGCAGAAGCGGGCGGCGACGTACGTCGGCTCGGTCCGCAGCCGGTCGCCCACCCGCTCGGAGCGGGCCGTCCGTTCGTACACCGCGAGGAGGCGCGGCTCGGCCGAACGGGCCAGTGCGTACAGCTCGTTCTCCGGTGCCGTGCCCGCCAGGAGCCGCGCCGCGAGGGCCTGGAAGGCGCGTTCGGCGACGGCGTCCGGTATCGGGTCGGTGGCGGTACCTGTCATCAGCTCCAGTACCCGGCCGACCCACTCCTCGCCCTCACTGCCGGTGCCCAGCAGGCCGGTGAACTCCAGCAGGAGCAGGGCGGTACGCCGGCCCGGTCCCAGTTCCGTGGTGAAACAGCGCAGAAGATCCGTGGCGAGCGCCGGGATGTCGGGGTCGTCCGGGGGAGCGGCGAGTGCCGCCTCGATCAGCAACTCCCGGGTGCCGGCGGTGCGGTGGGTGTCGGAGCCCAGTTCCGTCAGGAGCAGGGCGGCCTCCCGGCCGGTGGGCAGTTCGGCGCCGGGCCAGGTGAGGCGGAACGCCGTGCGCAGGACGGTCGGGTCGGCGTGCGGCGAGACCCCGGCCGTGCGGAGCAGACCGTGGAACCGGTCGAGCGGATCGTCCGGCCCGGCGGGCGTGACACACATCCGCAGATGCGGGAACCCGGACTGCTGGAGGTCGAGCGGCAGCCCCGAACCCTTCAACACCCCTGCCACAGAAGCTGGTTCAGCGACGGCGAGCGTGTCGAGCGAACCGAACAGCGCGACCCGTAGCCCGGGATGGGTGTGCACCGCGTCGAGGAGCCCGGGCGGACAGCCCACACCGGGAGGCTCGCCGCCCGACAAGGACGCGGCCGAGGCGCCCACCAGCTCCCGCGCCAACCGCTCGGCCAGCTCCGGGAGTTGGTCCTGGCAGTCGACGTCGAGCAGGTCGGCGGCCCGCAGCAGCGCGAGGGGCCGTCCGACGGCCGGTTCGTGCGTGTCCGCGATACCGGCCCGCAGGGAGGGCGCGAGATCGCGGGCCAGGTCGTCATGGGTCCGCGCGGTCAGGGACCCGGCGCGCAGCACGGGCACCGGTCCATGGGCGAGGACCGCCGACGCCAGCACACGCGCGGCGAGCGGCGCCGACACCGCGGCCGTCACGCGTCCGTCCAGCCGGGCCAACAGCGCGGCCAGGGCGACTTGTTCGGCCGCGCCGGGCAGGGTCGCCGAGGGGGAGCCCAGGTGCGGCACCGGGCCGCCGCACAACCCGGCGACCAACGCCGTCAGCCTGTCGTCGGACAGTGCGTCCACCTGCTCGGCAGCCCAACTCGCCGCCACCGCACGGGCGTCCGTACGCAGGTCGATGCCGGCGACGAGGGCGGACACCGCCAACGGGCCAAGATCCTCGGGGTCGTTGTGGAACAGGTCGGGGCGGCCCGCACGCCAGACTCGGGCGCACACCTCGGCCCAGGTGTCCGTGACCGGCCCGGACGGTTGGCGGCCCGTGCAGTTGTGCACGCGGTAGCGCCCGTCGTCGGCGACGGGCTCGGAGGAGGGCAGCGCGCCGACCAGTTGCTGGCGGGTCTGCCGGGGGTCGCGGGTGTAGGTCGTGAACGTGAGCCGGTGCGCCTGTTCGCGGGGCAGGACCGTGCAGGCGAGCGCGATCCACCGGGCCACGTCGGCGCTGTCGTGCTCCACGACCACGATCTGCCCGGCACCCGGATCCGCCGCCACCGCCCGCAGATCGCCGAAGAACGCGGCGAGCCGTCCGGCCCGGGACACCGCGAACGGGACCAGCGCCTCCTTGCGCAGCAGCCCGGAAGGTTCGACACGGTCGACGGGATCGGGGCCGCCGTCCGGGGGAGTCGACTCGGCCCAACGCGGGGACTCCCACGTGGAGATGGGCAGGACACCGTCCGGCAGCCGGGTCCCGGCGGGCAGCAGGACGGCGTGCGTGTGAAAGGAGGCAGGGCCCCCGGCCCAGTCCGTGCCGGTGCACACGGAACGGCTCAACAGCCTTCCGCCGTCGGCGAGTTCACTGAAGCTGAAGACCGTGGGAAATCTCTTGAGCTGCTCGGCGTCGGGCTGTTGCGGGCTGTCGGGCGGCGGCTCGTACCCGAGGAGCCGCCCGGCCTCCCTCAGCACTCCCGGCGGCACCTCCGCGCCGACCGCCGCGAACCGGGGGCCGGGATCCTCGGAGCCGGACGGCGCCGAGGTGTAGTGCAGCTGGGCCAGGACAGGCCCTTCGCGATGCCCGAACTCCCTACCCGCCACGTGTACTTGCTCCCCACTAGCCCTCAGAGGAACCATCCCAGCAGATCCGGGGGCGGGGGGAGACCCCTTTCCGGGAAACCGGGCAGGTGGGAACCGTGAAGGCGTTACGCGCCGACGGCCGCGAGCAGCGGCGCGCGGGCCGTGTCGTAGCGCTCCAGCAGGACCCGCGCCACCTCGGGCGCCGGACCCAGCACGTCGGCGAGGACGTCCGCCTCCGTCGCGCCCCGCGCGATGCGGTCGGGCAGGAAGCCGGGCGCGAGGACGTACGGCGCGACCGCGATCCGGCGGCAGCCGAGCGCCCGGAGTTCGCGGACCGCGTCCTCGGTGCGGGGGAGCGCCGCCGAGGCGAACGCGGGGCGCACGGCGCGCCAGCCGGTGTGCCACCACTCCCGCGCGAGGTCGTCGATCACCGCGATCGCCTCCGGGTCGGTGGACCCCGCCGAGGCCAGCACGATTCCGGTCGAGGACTTGTCGGCGGGCGTCAACCCGGCCTCGTAGAGCCGCCGTTCGAGCGCGCGCACCAGCAGCGGCGACGGTCCCAGTACCTCCGCCTGCCTGATCCGCAGCTGCGGCGGCGCGTCCCGCAGGACGGCGGGGATGTCCGCCTTCGCGTGGAACGCGCGGGTCAGGAGCAGCGGGAGGGCTACGACGTCACGCACGCCCTGTGCTGCCAGCGACTCCAACACGCCTTGTACGGAAGGGATGGTGAAGTCCAGGAAGCCGACCTCCACGCGCAGCCCGGGCCGCCGCGACCGTACCCGCCGCACGAGGGCGTGGACGGTCGCGGCGTGCCGCGGGTCGCGGCTGCCGTGGGCGATGACGAGGAGAACAGGCTTCTGGTGCACAGGACTTCAGCTTTTCACCAGCAGACCGCGGCTGCGCAGCACCCATCGCTCCAGTGGGCTGAAGATCAGCAAGTCGATGGCGATACCGACGAACAGGATCAGGATGATGGCCTCGAACACCATGGACATGTCGCTGTTGGTACGGCCGTTCTCCAGCAACTGGCCGAGGCCCACGCCCAGGTCCGGGAACTGGGCGATGATCTCGGCAGCCATCAGCGAGCGCCACGAGAACGCCCAGCCCTGCTTCAGGCCCGCCACATAGCCGGGGAGTGCCGCCGGCAGCGTGACGTACCAGACGCCCTTGACGCCGGTCGCGCCCATCGTGCGGCCCGCGCGCAGGAACAGCGGCGGCACCTGGTCGACGCCGGACACCAGCCCGTTGGCGATCGAGGGGACCGCGCCGAGCAGGATCACCGCGTACATCATCGAGTTGTTCAGGCCCAGCCAGATCACGGCCGGCGGCACCCACGCCACCGACGGCAGCGACTGGAGGCCGGACAGGATCGGGCCGATCGCCGCGCGCACGAACTTCACCCGCGCCACCAGCAGCCCCAGCGGGGTGCCGATCAGCAGCGCGAAGAAGAAGCCCAGCAGACCGCGCGAGACGCTGGTCCAGATGTAGCCGAGCAGATCGCCCCTCAGCCAGGCGTCCTTGAACTCGCCGCCCACGGAACTCAGCGAGGGCAGCTTGCTCGGGTCGTCGACGATCGGCGTCAGGATCAGCCACACCACGATGACCACCGCGAGCGCGACGATCGGCGGGAAGATCTTGTTGACGAAGGTCTGCCGCAGGCTCGGCCGGCCGGTGGCCGTGAACTCCAGTGCGTCCAGGCCCGCTTCGACGCTGCCGCCGTCCTTGACCGTCGTCGTCTCAGTGCTGGCCATGACGGCGGATCTCCCCACGCAGTACATCGGTGATCTCAAGGGACAGTTCGGCCACGGGCGCGTCCTCGATGCGGCGCGGCTGCGGAATGCCGACCGTCCACTCGCGGGCGATCCGGCCGGGCCGGGAGGACAGCAGGATCACCCGCTGGGCGAGTCGTACCGCCTCGCGCACGTTGTGCGTGACGAACAGGACGGACAGGCCCGTCTCGCCCCAGATACGGGTCAGTTCGTCGTGCAGGACGTCCCGCGTGATGGCGTCGAGGGCCGCGAACGGCTCGTCCATCAGCAGGATGCGGCTCTCCTGGGCGAGCGCGCGGGCCAGGGCGACCCGCTGGCGCATACCGCCGGACAGCTCGTGCACCCGCTTGCCGTACGCGTCCTGGAGCCGGACCAGTTCGAGCAGCTCCTCGGTCCTGCCGCGCCGCTCTTCCTTGGCAACTCCCCTGAGTTTCAGGGCGAGTTCGATGTTCTTGCCCGCGGTGAGCCAGGGGAACAGGGCGTGCTCCTGGAACATCAGCGCGGGGCGGCCGTCCGTCGTGATGGACCCGGTGGAGGGCTTGTCGAGGCCCGCCACCAGGTTCAGCAGGGTGGACTTGCCGCAGCCCGAGGCCCCCAGGAGGGTGACGAACTCACCCGGCGCGACATCGATGCTGATGTCGTCGAGGACGAGCTGCTGCCCGCCCGGCGTCGCGAAGGACTTCGAGACATGCTCAAGGCGTGCCGCGTGCTCGACCGACGCGGTGGTCTCCTTGGCGAGAGTCGTGGCCATGGTCGTCACCTCCTGGGAAGTCATCGGGATCCCTCGGTCAGCTCGTGCCGAGGCCGGCGGCGTCGACCGTGCTGTCGCCGTCCGCCTTGAGGACCTTGTTGAGGAGCGTCAGGTCGTAGATGCCCTTCAGGTCGGGCTTCTCCAGCAGGCCGGCCTTCACCGCGTGCGCCGCCTCGGCGTTGAGCGTCGAGGCCAGCGGGTCGTTGGTGAACTGGATCGAACTCCACGCGGGGTCAAGCACGTTGGCGGGCAGCGCCTTGCCGGAGTCGGCCTCCAGCTGCTTGTTCGCCGCGGCCTTGGCCTCGGTCGGGTTGGCGTTGATCCACTTGTTGGCCGCGACCGAGCCCTTCAGGACGGCCTCGACGACCTTCGGGTGCGCCTTCAGGAACTTCTGCGACACGATGATGTTCGTGATCACGAACTTCTTGTCGGGCCACAGCGTCGACTCGTCGAGCAGCACCTTGCCGCCCTCGGCGACCAGCTTCGACGCGGTCGGCTCCGGCACCCAGGCGCCGTCGATCGAACCGGCCTTGAAGGCGTCCGGGGTGATCTTGTTGTCGGTGCGGACGACGGTGACGTCACCCTTGCCGCTCTGCGCGTCGACCTTCCAGCCCTGGTCCGCGATCCAGTTGAGGAACGCCACGTCCTGCGTGTTGCCCAGCTGAGGCGTCGCGATCTTCTTGCCCTTGACGTCCTTCAGAGACTTGATCTTCTTCGGGTTGACGACCAGCTTCACGCCGCCCGACGCCGAACCACCGATGATCTTCAGGCTCTTGCCGTCGGACTTGGTGTACCCGTTGATCGCGGGGGAGGGGCCGATCCAACCGATGTCGATGGAGCCCGAGTTGAGCGCCTCGATCTCGGACGGGCCCGCGTTGAAGGTCGCGTAGTCGGCCTTGGTGGCGCCCAATTCCTTCTGGAACAGGCCCTGTTCACGGGCGACCAGCGCGGTCCCGTGGGTCAGGTTGCCGAAGTAGCCGATCTTCACGGAGGCGAGACCCTCGATCTTCGAGGACCCGGCGGCGACCTTCTCCTTGGAGTTGGTGCTCTTGGAGTCCGACCCGTAACCGCAGGCGGCGAGGGTGAGCAGAGGGAGCGCGGCGAACACGGCTATGCCGCGACGCAGGTAGGTCGAGCGATTGGCAGGCACGGGAGGTGTTCCTCTCGTTGGCCCGGCGGTCACGGTCTCAGCTCGTGGCCGGGAGGTCGGCAGGTCTTCGTTTTCGTCGCGTCCGGGACGGCGGGTGGGGGGACTGGGCGCGCAAGCGGTGCGCGTACGTCAGCACGCACATCGCGCCACCCCGCCCTGCCCGCTGCCGAGGGCGCCGCTGCCGACGCGGCCGCCCTCCTTCGCGAACGTGGAGTAGAAATCCGTGGAGTTCATGGTCAGAAGTCCCAACCGTCCTCGTCCGACGCGTCCTTGACCGGCTCCGGCGCCGCGAACGACTCGCCGACCATGCCGGCGGTGAGCGTGGTGCCGTCGGCCGGGTCGATCAGGATGAACGAGCCCGTACGGCGCGAGTCGGCGTACGAGTCGACCGGCAGCGGCTCCGCGGTGCGGATCTTCACCCGGCCGATGTCGTTGGCGACGAGCTGTCCCGGATGCGGGTGCAGGGACAGGTCGTCGAGCGTGAGCCGGGACGGGATGTCCTTCACGATCGCCTTCACCGTGCGGGTGCCGTGCTTGAGGAGCACCCGGTGGCCCACGGTCAGCGGCGCGTCCGCGACATGGCAGACGGTCGCCTCGATGTCCTGCGTGGTCGCCGGGGCGTCCTCGCTGGGCACGATGAGATCGCCGCGGGAGACGTCGATGTCGTCCGCCAGCAGGATCGTCACCGACTGCGTGGTCCAGGCGGTCCTGACCGGCTTGCCGAGGAGGTCGATGCCGGAGATCTTCGTGGTGCTCCCGGAGGGCAGGACCGTCACGGGGTCGCCGACGCGGAAGCTGCCGGCCGCGATCTGACCCGCGTACCCCCGGTAGTCCGGGAGGTCGGCGCTCTGCGGCCGGATCACGTACTGCACGGGCAGCCGCGCGTGGCAGCGGCTCAGGTCGTGGGCGACCGGCACCGACTCCAGGTGCTCCAGGAAGGTCGGCCCGCCGTACCAGTCCATGTTCGCGGACGGGTCCACCACGTTGTCCCCGGCCAGCGCCGAGATCGGGATCGCGGTGATCTCCGGGACGCCCAACTCGCTGGCGTACGCGGTGAATTCCTCGGCGATCGTGGCGAACACGGTCTCCTTGTACTCGACCAGGTCCATCTTGTTGACCGCGAGCACCACGTGCGGGACCCGCAGCAGCGCGGCGATCGCCGCGTGCCGCCGGGTCTGCTCGACGACACCGTTGCGGGCGTCGACGAGGATCACCGTCAGCTCGGCCGTGGAGGCACCCGTCACCATGTTGCGGGTGTACTGCACGTGACCGGGCGTGTCGGCGAGGATGAACCGGCGCCGGGGCGTGGCGAAGTAGCGGTACGCCACGTCGATCGTGATGCCCTGCTCCCGCTCGGCCCGCAGCCCGTCGGTGAGCAGCGCGAGGTCGGGACCGTCCTGGCCGCGATCGGCCGACACCCGCTGCACGGCTTCGAGTTGGTCGGTCAGCACCGACTTGGAGTCGTGCAACAGCCGTCCCACGAGGGTGGACTTGCCGTCGTCGACGGAACCCGCCGTGGCGAACCGCAGCAGCGTGGTGGCCGAGAGCTCCTCGGTCGTGATGGTGCTCATGGTTAGAAGTACCCCTCGCGCTTGCGGTCTTCCATCGCGGCCTCGGACATCTTGTCGTCGGCACGCGTCGCGCCCCGCTCGGTCAGCCGGGACGCCGCGATCTCGGTGATGACCTGCTCCAGCGTCACCGCGTCGGAGTCGACGGCACCGGTGCACGACATGTCACCCACGGTCCGGTACCGGATGAGCCGCTTCTCGACGGTCTCGCCCGCCTTCGGCCCGCCCCACTCACCGGCGGTCAGCCACATGCCGTCCCGCGCGAACACCTCACGCTCGTGCGCGAAGTAGATCTCGGGCAGCTCGATGCCCTCACGGGCGATGTACTGCCAGACGTCCAGCTCGGTCCAGTTGGAGAGCGGGAAGACGCGGACGTGTTCGCCGGGTGCGTGGCGTCCGTTGTAGAGGTTCCACAGCTCGGGGCGCTGGCGACGGGGGTCCCACTGCGAGAACTCGTCGCGAAGGCTGAACACCCGCTCCTTGGCGCGCGCCTTCTCTTCATCCCTACGTCCGCCGCCGAAGACCGCGTCGAACTTCTCGCTCTGGATCTTCTCCGTCAACGGCACGGTCTGCAGCGGGTTCCGGGTCCCGTCGGGGCGTTCGCGCAGCACACCGCGGTCGATGTAGTCCTGTACGGAGGCCACATGCAGACGCAGCCCGTGCTTCTCGACCGTGCGGTCCCGGTATTCAAGGACCTCGGGGAAGTTGTGTCCGGTGTCCACATGCAGCAGCGTGAACGGCACCGGCGCGGGCGCGAACGCCTTCAGCGCGAGGTGCAGCATGACGATGGAGTCCTTGCCGCCGGAGAAGAGGATCACCGGCCGCTCGAACTCGCCCGCCACCTCGCGGAAGATGTGCACCGCCTCGGACTCAAGGGCGTCCAGGTGGGAGAGTGCGTACGGCGTGTCCGTACCGTCCTCGGCCTTGGCAACGGTCGCGGTCATGCCAGTCCCCTCTCGGTGAGCAGCGCGTGGACAGCCGCCGCCGACTCCTGCACGGTCTGGTGCTGCGACTCGATCCGCAGGTCCGGCGACTCGGGCTCCTCGTACGGGTCGTCGACCCCGGTGAGCCCGGTCAGTTCACCGGCGGCCTGCTTGGCGTAGAGATCCTTCACATCGCGTACGGAGCACACGTCGACGGGGGTCGCCACATGCACCTCGATGTAGCCGGCGCCGCTCTCCTGGTGCCGCTTGCGGACGGCCTCGCGGCTGTCGGTGTACGGCGCGATGACCGGGACGAGCGCCAACACACCGTTGCGGGCGAGCAGTTCGGCGAGGAAGCCGATGCGCTGCACGTTGGTGTGCCGGTCCTCGCGGCTGAAGCCGAGGCCCGCGGAGATGAACTCGCGGATCTCGTCGCCGTCGAGCACCTCGACGAGGTGGCCCTCCTCGCGCAGCCGGCCGGCCAGCTCGTACGCGATGGTGGTCTTGCCGGCACTCGGCAGTCCGGTGAGCCAGACGGTGGCTCCGGTCGTCACGTGCGACTCCTTCTCGGTGATGGTCATTCGTGCAGCCCGCACTCGGTCTTCCCGCGCCCCGCCCAGCGGCCGGCGCGTGCGTCCTCGCCCTCCAGGACCCGGCGGGTGCAGGGCGCGCAGCCGACGGACGCGTAGCCGTCCATCAGCAACGGGTTGGTCAGCACGCCGTGTTCGGCGACGTACGCGTCCACGTCGTCCTGCGTCCAGCGGGCGATGGGGGAGACCTTGACCTTCCGGCGCTTCTCGTCCCAGCCGACGACCGGGGTGTTGGCCCGGGTCGGGGACTCGTCGCGGCGCAGCCCGGTCGCCCAGGCCGTGTACTTGGTCAGGCCCTGCTCCAGCGGCTGCACCTTGCGGAGCTTGCAGCACAAGTCCGGGTCGCGGTCGTGCAGTCGGGGGCCGTACTCGGCGTCCTGCTCGGCGACGGACTGGCGCGGGGTGAGCGTGATGACGTTGACGTCCATCACGGCCTCGACCGCGTCGCGGGTGCCGATGGTCTCGGGGAAGTGGTAGCCGGTGTCGAGGAACACCACGTCGACGCCGGGCATCGCGCGGGAGGCGAGGTGGGCCACCACCGCGTCCTCCATCGAGGAGGTCACACAGAACTGTTTGCCGAAGGTGGTGACCGCCCACTGGAGGATCTCCAGCGCGGAGGCGTCCTCCAGGTCGCGGCCCGCCTGCTCGGCAAGGGCCTTCAAGTCGTCGGTGGGGCGCGCTTTCTGAGTCGTCGTCATATCTCGTCTCCCCCTGCGTCGGTCTGCCGGAGCCCCCGGGCGAGGAGCCCGAGGAACTTCAGCTGAAAGGCCCGATTGCATGCCGCGCATTCCCATGCGCCATGGCCCTGCTCGTTGGGACGCAGGTCCTCGTCACCGCAGTAGGGGCAGTAGAAGGGGGCGGCCCGGTCGCTCACGACAGGGCCTCCTCGGAGGCGCGGGTGGCCCAGACGGCGAAGCGCTCGCCGTCCTCGCGCTCCTGCTGGAACCGGGTGAGGACCCGCTCGACGTAGTCGGGCAGTTCCTCCGAAGTGACCTTCAGGCCACGGACCTTGCGGCCGAAGCCGGCCTCCAGACCGAGGGCGCCGCCGAGGTGCACCTGGAAGCCCTCGACCTGCTCGCCCTGGTCGTTGAGGACCAACTGGCCCTTGAGACCGATGTCCGCGACCTGGATACGGGCGCAGGCGTTCGGGCAGCCGTTGATGTTGATGGTGATCGGCTCGTCGAACTCCGGGATGCGGCGCTCCAGTTCGTCGATGAGCGTGATGCCGCGCTGCTTGGTCTCGACGATCGCGAGCTTGCAGTACTCGATGCCGGTGCAGGCCATCGTGCCGCGCCGGAAGGGGGAGGGCTTGGCGGTGAGGCCGAGCGCTTCGAGACCCTCGACCAGGGACTCGATCCGCCCCTCCTCGACATCGAGCACGATCATCTTCTGCTCGACCGTCGTACGCAGCCGGCCCGAGCCGTGTGACTGGGCCAGCTCGGCGATCTTCGTGAGCGTGGTGCCGTCGACGCGGCCGACGCGCGGGGCGAAACCGACGTAGAACAGGCCGTCCTGCTGGCGGTGGACGCCGACGTGGTCGCGCCAGCGCTGGACCGGCTGCGCGGGGGCGGGGCCGTCGACGAGCTTGCGCTTGAGGTACTCGTCCTCCAGGACCTGGCGGAACTTCTCCTGGCCCCAGTCGGCGACGAGGAACTTCAGGCGGGCGCGGGTGCGCAGCCGCCGGTAGCCGTAGTCGCGGAAGATGCCGATCACGCCGGCCCAGACGTCCGGGACCTCGTCCAGCGGGACCCAGGCGCCGAGCCGGACGCCGATCTTCGGGTTGGTGGACAGACCGCCGCCGACCCACAGGTCGAAACCGGGGCCGTGCTCGGGGTGGTTGACGCCGACGAACGCGATGTCGTTGATCTCGTGGGCGACGTCCAGGAGCGGGGATCCTGAGATCGCCGTCTTGAACTTGCGCGGGAGGTTGGAGAATTCCTTGGTGCCGATGTAGAGGCGGTGGATCTCGTCGATGGCCGAGCTGCCGTCGATGATCTCGTCCTCGGCGATGCCGGCGACCGGGGAGCCGAGGATGGTGCGGGGTGTGTCGCCGCAGGCCTCGGTGGTGGAGAGACCGACCGCCTCCAGGCGGTTCCAGATCTCGGGCACGTCCTCGATGCGGATCCAGTGGTACTGCACGTTCTGCCGGTCCGTGAGGTCGGCCGTGCCGCGCGCGAACTCCTGCGAGATCTCGCCGATCACGCGCAGCTGGTCCGTGGTCAGCCGGCCGCCGTCGATCCGGACGCGCAGCATGAAGTACTTGTCGTCCAGCTCCTCCGGCTCCAGGATCGCGGTCTTGCCGCCGTCGATCCCGGGCTTGCGCTGGGTGTACAGCCCCCACCAGCGCATACGGCCGCGGAGGTCGTTCGGGTCGATCGAGTCGAACCCGCGCTTGGAGTAGATCGTCTCAATGCGTGTCCGCACATTGAGACCGTCGTCGTCCTTCTTGAACTGCTCGTTGCCGTTGAGCGGGGTGAAGTGTCCGGCTGCCCACTGACCCTCACCGCGGTGACGGCTCACCTTGCGGCGGGGCGCTGCGGCTGCAGGGTTCTCAGGGGTGGCGGCCATGGTTCTACGTCCTCCGGGACAGGCGGGTGATCGGCTCTGACCTGCGTGTACGGGCGCATACGGGCATACGCGCGCGTCTTTGCGCAGTATGAGGCAGATACGGGGAAAACCGGCGGTGCTGCGGCTCGGCTAGCCCGCCGGACAGATGGCGCTGGACATGCGGCCGAGGTCGACGTGCCGCCGACTCACCAAGGCAATTCCAGTTCCGGACATGACGGAAGCGTGTCACGGCGTTCTGGACACAGTCCAGCTTCGTCCGCCATGCGGACACCCTGGTCCCGCTATGTGAGACGAGGGTGTCATCGGTCACAAGCCGCGCACGCTGTCTTGTCGGCGCAGGTCAGACGCGGTAGGCGCCCGGCCAGGGGCCCGGGGTGGGCGCCTGTGTCACCTCCTCGACCTGCGTGTCGAAGAGCTTGAAGCCCCGGCGCTGATAGTTGTCCATCGCATGCACCCCGTCCAGGCTGCAGGTATGCAGCCAGACCCGCTTCGTGGGGGCCCGCCCGGGCCAGCGGTCGGCGAGGTCCCAGGCACGGGCGGCGCCGTAGGAGAGGAGGTGGCCGCCGAGGCGGCGGCCGCGGAAGGCGGGGACCAGACCGAAGTAGACGATCTCGACGACGCCGTCGTCCTGCGGCTCCAGTTCCACGTACCCGCCGGGCGTGCCCCGGTCGTACACGACCCAGGTCTCCACGCCCGGCCGGTCCAGGTGCTCCTGCCACTGCGCGAACGTCCAGTGCAGCCGGTCGATCCAGAGGATGTCCCCGCCCACGGACGCGTACAGATAGCGGCTGAACTCGGGGGAGGAGACCTCGGAGCGGGCGATCCGCACGTCCCCCTCCGGCGCGATGGCCGGGAGGAGGTCGCTCGGGTCGGTCTGCTCCAGGGACCAGGTGGTCACCGGCATGTTCGTCATGCCCGTCAGGGAATCATCCGGCCAGGGGATCTGTCGATCGGATGATCAACCGAGCGAGCTGTCGATCGAGTTCAGCGGCAGCGCGAACAGCATCCGCCCCGACACCGACCAGACCTCGCCGGTCTCCTGCCAGTAGGAGAGGGAGTCGGTCTGCGGGCTCCAGCACTGGTGCGTCTCGTCGGCCCCGCACTCGGTGGCCTTCGCGCCGCGGGTGTCCTGGCGCCACATCGAGCCCCGGCCGCCGTCGTTCCCGGCCGCGCCGCCCACGTACCAGGCGGACCCGTTCGTGAGCACGCCACCTGCGCCGTCGACCTTCGTCGCGTACGCCTCGTCGGCGGTCGCGCGCCCCGCCGAGTCGGTGGCGAGCAGCCCCGGACGCGCGGGATCCCCGCTGAAGGAGTAGCGCCACAGCCGCTTCGACCCGCTCGCGACCAGACTGTCCGGCACGGTGCTCCGGTCCAGGGACAGACCCGCGGGCCGTACGGCCGCCTTGCCGCCGGCCAGCCGGTACGACCCGACCGCGGGCAGCACATACCGGTACCCGGCCGCCGACCAGCCCTCGCGCACCCGGCCGACCGCGGAGGCCGTCACCGTGGTGCGCTGGATGCGGTTCATGTCGTACACGTACAGCGCGTCGCGGGTCCCGCTGGTGGTCGTGACCAGGAGCTTGTCCTCGTACCAGACCATGCCGGAGATCTTGGAGACGAGCCCTCGATAGTTCCGGCCGCCGTCCGTCGGTACGGCGAGGAGGGCCCAGGTGTAGGTGAGATGCGCGGTGTCGGCGGCGTTCACGAAGGCGACCCTGGCCAGGCCGCGGGTGTTCGCGCTCCAGCCGGAGAGGATCACCCGGTTCGAGCCCCACCAGCCGTCCTCGTCGGCGTCGCCCGAGGTGGTCACCGAGCGTGGTGTCCAGGCGGGGTCGGCCGCGTCGCCGCTGTCCCAGCAGTACGCGCGGGTTGCCGCAGGTTCGACGGGCAGCGCCGACTTCTCGTCGGTCGTGCAGTCCGCGGCGTCGCGCAGGGTGTGGTCGGCGCTCTCCAGGACGGTGCCGACACCCACCGGGCGGCCCATCGCCGAGGAGAGCCGGTCCAGGGACCGCTGTGGCTCCAGATGCTCCCGCAGCCGCAACGCGCTCATGTCGGAGGCCGAGGTGAGGGGCTTCAGCGCCCCGGGATCGGAACCGACCGTCGCCTGCGAGGCGCTGATCATCGTCGCGGCCGCGGTGAGGCCGAGCGCGGCCCCGGTAAGCACGGCGCGCAGCGCCCTGCCCCGCCTGCGCCGGCGATGTCGCCCACGTGCACTCATAGTGTCCTCCCGAGGCGAGCCAACTGCGCCTGGTGATCCGTGCGTTGACCAGGGAGCAGGTGGGGTGGCCCGTAGAGGGATGCTACGGCAGTCAGGGCCGCCCCAGGGGTAAGACCCCGCAAATATGCGGAAGATGCAGCCGGACGCGCCTTTTGCGCCACCTGTCCGCAGCAGCGCCCTGACCCGCGCTTCCGCCTCCGGCAGGCTCCCGCCGTCCGGGCCGCGGCACATAAACCGACTTCTCCGCTACGGCACTTGGGCCGACGTCCGTCCCCTGGTCACCCCGGGTGCCGTCGAGTGCGGCAGCAGCTCGCGCGGGTCGTCCGGCAGCAGCACCTCGACCTCGGCGTCCTCGCGGAACCGGTACGGCCGGTGCTCCAGGAGCGCCCCGAGATACCGCCGTACCCGAGACATCTCGGCACGCACCGTCACCGTGCGGCCCTGGTCGCCGAACATGTCCTCGGCCAGGGCCGCCGCGCTGCGGCCGGTGCGGTGCAGGGCCAGGAGGTACAGCAACTCGGCGTGCCGGGGGCTCAGTTCACGGGTCCAGGAGCCCGCGCTGCCGTAGACCGTCACCGACCAGCGGCGCGGCAGGGCGAGGTCGAGGACGATCCGGGCGGCGCCGGGCAGCGGTTCGTCGGCGGCACGGACCAACCAGCCCCCGGCCAGCGGCTCCAGCGAGCACAGTCCGAGCGACGGCAGCCAACGGCGTCCCCCGGAGGGCGACTTGGGCAGCGCGATCCGCTTCACGTACGGCATCCCGGTGACCGCGGCCGTCCAGCCGTCCCGGTCCACCACCAGGGCCTGCCCGCCGATGCGGGGCAGGATCGGCGCCGCCACCGCGCGCAGCCGCTCCAGCGAGGTCATGTGCAGCTCACGCAGCCGGGCCTCGGCGAGCTTGGCCACCGAGTCGACCCAGGCGAGGGTGGCCGGGTGCATGGTCTCCAGCGGGCCGCTCACATCGACGACACCGATCAGCCGGCCGTCCCTGGGGTCGGTGATCGGCGCGCCCGCGCAGGTGAACGAGGCCAGCGCGCGCGAGAGATGCTCGCCGGCGAAGACCTGTACGGGCCGCCGGACGACCGCCGGAGTGCCCACGCCGTTGGTGCCGACGACGTCCTCGCGCCAGTCGGTGCCGACCTCGATGCCGACCTCGTCGGCCTTGCGCAGCACGGCGGCGCTGCCCTCCCGCCACAGCGCCCGGCCCTCGTCGTCGGCGACCAGCACGATGTGGTGGGCGGCGTCCGCGACCGACACCAGACCCTCCCGCAGCACCGGCAGGACATGCCTCAACGGGCTTGTCCCACGCCGCCGTTCGACCTCCTCGCGGGACAGCAGCCCGGTCCGCAGATCGTGGTCCGGGTGGGTCCCGCCGCGTAACGCGCGCTCCCAGGACTCCTCGATCACCGGGCGCGGAACGGTGCGGGCGCGCTGTCCGAAGGGCGTGGCGTACCGGGCGTCGCTCAGCATCCGGGCCGTCCGCGCCGCGTCGACGGTGGTGCGCCGCGGCAGTCCGGCCGGCGGGTTCGCCATGGGTCCTTCTCTCCGGTCCCGTATCGACTGTTGGTCTCATAGTGCCGCTCCGCGGTGACGGAGGGAGACAGTCCGGACACAGAAGCCGCCAAGTTGCAACCCTCTGCAACCCTGGTGAACAGCCGTACGGTGTCTGAAACTTGTCCCAGCTGCGAGGGTGGTGCCGTGTCGGCGCAGCACCACCCTCGCGTTGTGCCGGTGCTGTTCAGACCGTCGGCCGGGCCCGTTCCACGATCGACGTGAGGTCCAGGCTCGGCGGCAGGGTGCCGAACGCGGAGCCCCAGTCGCCGCCCAGCCGGGAGGCGCAGAACGCGTCGGCGACCTCCGGCGGCGCGTGCCGCACGAGCAGCGCTCCCTGCAACACCAGCGCCATCCGCTCGACCACGCGCCGGGCGCGCCCCTCGATGCCCTCCAGGTCGGCGAACTCGGCGAGCAGGTTCTTCATCGCCCCGTCCAGCCGGTGATCGGCGCCGCGCACCCGGCCGACCTCCACCAGGAAGGCGTTCAGCGCCTGCGGTTCACGCTGCAACGCCCGCAGGACGTCGAGGGCCTGGATGTTCCCGGCGCCCTCCCAGACCGAGTTGAGCGGTGACTCCCGTACCAGGCGCGGCAGTCCGGACTCCTCGACGTATCCGTTGCCGCCCAGGCACTCCGCCGCCTCGACCGTGAGCGGCGAACAGCGCTTGGTCACCCAGTACTTGGCGGCCGGGACCGCCAACCGCAGGAACGCCAGCTCCTGTTCGCCGCCGTCGTCGTAGGCCGCCGCGAGCCGCAGCGCGAGCGTGGTGGCCGCCTCCGACTCCAGGGCGAGGTCGGCCAGCACGTTGCGCATCAGCGGCTTGTCCATGAGCTTGCCGCCGAACGCCTCGCGGTGGGCGGCGTGATGGACGGCCTGCGCGACCGCCTGCCGCATCAGACCGGCCGAGCCGAGCACACAGTCGAGCCGGGTCGCCGCGACCATCCCGATGATGGCCCGTACGCCGGCGCCCTCGTCACCGACCCGGCGGGCCCACGTGCCGTCGAACTCGACCTCGGCGGAGGCGTTCGACCGGTTGCCGAGCTTGTCCTTGAGCCGCTGGAGGAGGAACACGTTGCGTGTGCCGTCCGCCAGCACCCGGGGCACCAGGAAACAGGTCAGCCCGCCCGGTGCCTGCGCCAGCACGAGGAAACCGTCGGACATCGGCGCCGAGCAGAACCACTTGTGTCCGGTCAGCTCGTACGTCCCGTCCTCGGCGAGCGGACGCGCCTCCGTCGTGTTGGCGCGGACGTCGCTGCCGCCCTGCTTCTCCGTCATGCCCATCCCGAAGACCACCCCGGCCTTGAGACGGGCGGGCCGCAGTTCACGGTCGTAGACCATGGACGTCAGCCGGGGCTCCCACTCCGCGGCGAGCGCGGGGTCGGCGCGCAGGGCGGGCACCGCCGCGTGGGTCATCGACAGCGGGCAGACGTTGCCCGCGTCGACCTGGGTCCAGACCAGGAGTCCGGCGGCCCGCCGCACATGTCCGGCGGGGCGGTTCCAGGCGCCCGTCAGCCCGGCCGACACGCCCTTGCCGAGCAGCCGGTGCCAGGCCGGATGGAACTCGACCTCGTCGATCCGGTGGCCGTAACGGTCGTGGGTGCGCAGGCCCGGGGGGTTGTCGTTGGCCTGCGCACCCCACTCCTGGACCTGGGCCGAGCCGGCGGCGCGGCCCAGTGCGGAGAGGTCCTCGCGGACCTCGTCCAGCAGCCCGGGTGCCGTGTGCCGTTCGACCGCCGCCGTCAGGACGCGGTCGGCGGTGAAGACGTCGTATCCGACCAGTGGGGGAGTCTGGTTCGTCACGGTGTGGGTGGTGCGTGCCATGGCTGGAACCTACCCGTGGGGACGGCGGCGGTCTGGATCTCCACCCTGCGGTGCGGTGGATCTCCACCCTGGCACAACCGCCGTCGCGGGCGTCAGGCCGAGCGGGACATGGCCGCCAGCATCGCGGTCTCGGGCACCTCCTCCTCCAGCCAGCCGGTGCGGTACACCGTGTCCAGATAGCGTTCGCCCAGGTCAGGGGCTATCGCCACCGCCGTCGTGCCGTGCCGGCCGTTCCGCGCGAGCCACTGCTCGGCCCCGCTGACGACCGTGCCCGTGGACCCGCCGAACAGGAAGCCCCGCGCGGCCAGCCGACGGCAGGTCGCCACGGTGTCCGGCTCCCCGACATGGATCACGTCGTCGATGTACGACGTGTCGAGGAAGGGTGGCGCCACGCTGGTGCCCAAACCCGGGATCATCCGCGGCCCGGCCTCCCCGCCGAACGTGACCGAACCGGCCGCGTCCACGGCGACGATCCGCACCCGGCGCCGCCACTGCCAGAACCAGCGCGCGCAGCCCATCAGCGTCCCGGTGGTGCCGGCGCCGACGAACAGCACGTCCAGCTGCGGGAACCGGCGGGCGATGGCGGGTGCCGTGGTGCGGTAGTGCGCCCGCCAATTCCCTTGGTTCGTGTACTGGTTGAGCCACACGTACCGCTCGTCGGAGGCGCACAGCGCCCGCACGTACGCGATCCTGGCGCCCAGGAAACCGCCGTGCGCGTCGGGCTGGTCGATGACGTGCACCCGGCTCCCGAGCGCCTCCATCAGCTGCACCGTCGGTACGTTGCAGCGTCTGTCGGTGATGCAGAGGAACCCGTAACCGCGGCTCGCCGCGAGCACGCTCAGGGCCACTCCCAGGTTGCCGGACGACGACTCGACCAGCACCGAGCCGGGCCGCAGGATGCCGGCCCGCTCGGCGGCGTCCACCATCTCGGTGGCGGCCTTGAGCTTGACCGAGCCGGCGAAGTTGAACCCCTCGCACTTCAGATAGAGCGGCAGTTCCAGTGCTGCCCGCAGGTCGACGTAGAGGTCGTCCTCGTTGAACTCCGCGGGATCGGAAATAACAGCCATGTTTTCCCCCTAGTGGTGCGCCACGATCGCCGTCAGCCGTACCGGCGCAGCTCGTGGAAGAACCCGTCGACGACGTGGAGTTCGCCCCGTCGGACCACTCCGTCATGGACGAACCTGCCGACCGCGAGGTCGAGCACCCCCAGCCCGAAGGGCGAGAACACCACCGTCCGGTCGGCCGGTACGCGCACGCGCCCGGTCAGTACGTCGTCCAGCGTGCCGTCGATGAACTCCCGCCCCCCGGTGGCCTGTTCGGCCAGGTGCGGTGACGTGTCGGCCTTCAGGCAGTGCTCGACGTCGTCCACGAAGTTCGCGGACGCGAGCAGGATCGCCGGGTCGAGATCCCGCAACGACACGTGCAGGACCAGCGGATGATGGTCGAACCAGGCCGGATCGTGCACATGCGGCGAGCCGGCGATCGTCGCGAACACCAGCAAGTCGCTGGAGCGGACCAGGCTTTCGGCCTTGTCGTGCACGGTGACCCGCCCCGGCGCACCCGACCGCTCCAGGTACCCCCGGAACCCCTCCGCGCTGTCCGCGGACAGGTCGTACACACCCGTCTCCTCGAACTCCCAGCCGGTGGCGCGGAGATGGGTGTGGATGTAGCGGGCGATCAGGCCCGTCCCCACGAACCCGACCCGCAACGGCCGTTCGCGCCCCTGGCTGAGCCTGTCGGCCGCGAGCGCCGCCGAACTCGCCGTACGGGTCGCGCTGATCACCGAACTCTCCAGGCAGGCGTACGGGTAGCCGGTGTCCGGGTCGTTGAGGATCAGCACCGCCGAGGCCCTGGGCAGCCCCGACCCGGTGTTCCCCGGGAAACTGGAGATCCACTTCAGCCCGTCCACCCGCAACGGCCCGCCCAGCGAGGCCGGCAGCGCGATGATCCGGGACGACGGGCGGTCCGGGAAGCGCAGGAAGTACGACGGCGGGTTCACCGAGTCGCCCGCGCCGTGCAGCCGGTAGGTGGCCTCCACGAGGGCGGCGATCTCCGACTCCCGCCCGGCCAGGGCCTGTTGGACCTGCTCGCCGCTGATGACCGAGAACGACGGTGTGCCGACGCTCATGCCGCCCTCCCGCCGGCCGACGGGGCGAGGTCCGTCAGGCGCACCGGATCGCCGAGCCCGGCGAGCACCTCGCGCGGCCCCTCGAACGGCTCCCTGCCGTGCGCGGTACGGATGTTGTCCACCAGCAGCAGGTCCCCGGAGCGCCACGGCTCGCGCCGCACGTGCCGGTCGTAGGCCTCGTTGACGGCCGTCACGATGCCCGCGTCGATCGGATCGCTGTTCCCGAAGCGGGTGTTGAAGGGGAGCGCGTCGGCGCCGTAGACGTCGACGAGGTACTCGCGGACCTCGGGTTCCATCGTCCACTCGTTCAGGAACGCGATCTGGTTGAACCAGCAGCGGCGCCCTGTGACCGGGTGGCGGAGGACGGCGGCGCGGCGCTGGCGGGTGCGCAGCGAACCGTCGTGCTGCCAGGCGAACTCGATGCCCTGGGTGCGGCAGTAACGTTCCACGACGGCACGGTCGTCGGTGCCGAAGGCCTCGGCGACCGACGCCCCGATCTCCTCGTGGTACGTCCGCGTCAGCATCCAGCCCTCCCGCTCGAACCGCTCCATCAGCGGCGCGGGCAGCGACTGGAGGACGGCCTCGGCGTCGGCGACCGGGGTCGCGCCGCCCTCCGTCGGCGCCTCCAGGCAGGCGAAGAGCAGCAGGCCGGGGAAGTCCAGGGCGTAGCTCAACTCGTGGTGCTGGCACATCGGTTGGTCGGTCGGCCACTTCGTGGCGGAGTACACGCCCTCCGCGTACGTACGGCGGGGCGCGAACGGCTCCCGGTCCGCCATCAGGGAGTCGGTGAGCCGCCGGAAGACGGTCTCGGCCCCGGCCGGGTCGGCGAGACCGAGCCCGCGGACCAGGACGCAGCCGTGCTCGGCGACGACGGCCCGCAGTGCGTCACGGTGCCCGGCGGCCCAGCCGACCGGGTCGCCGCCTACATCGGCGTGCAGCAGCGGTGGGCGGTCCGGGCTCAGGGCGACGGAGTTGAGCAGCGTCGCGGAAGAGAGCGACATCTCGGTGTTCCTTTCGGTGGTGCTGTCGATCGTTCGGCCGGGGGTGCGGCGGGTCTCAGGAGGAGACGGGCGGGTCCAGCAGTCCGGCCAGGTCCGCGAGGACCGGGTGTCGGGTGACGTCCTTGAGGCTGATCGCCCGGTCGAGGGCGACCGCCAGCTTCACCGCGGCCAGCGAGGTGCCGCCGCGGTCGAAGAAGTGGTCCTGGCGGCCGATCCGCTCGGCCGGAATGCCCAGCACCACGGCCCAGGCCGCCGCCAGCCGCCGCTCGGCGGGCGTGTCCGGCCCGTCCCCCACGGCGTCCAGGTCACCGGCGAGCGTGGTGAGCGTCCTGCGGTCGGTCTTGCCGTTGGCGGTCAGCGGCAGGCTCGCCCGCCAGTGCACGACCGACGGCACCATGTACGCGGGCAGCGACTCGGCGAGCGTGGCCCGCACCGCGCCGGCCTCGACGGGCAGCGGGCCGGTGCAGAACGCCACCAGCTGCGTCCCGCGCACGACGACCACCGCGCCGTCCCGCACCCCGTCCACCCGCAGCAGCGCGTTCTCGATCTCGCCGATCTCGACACGGAAGCCGCGGATCTTCACCTGGCTGTCCCGGCGCCCCAGGAACTCCAGCTTGCCGTCCGGCCGCCAGCGCCCGTGGTCACCGCTGCGGTACAGCCGCTCACCGGGCCGGTACGGGTCCTCGGTGAACGCGGCCCTCGTGCGCTCGGGATCGTTGACGTACCCCCGGCCCACGCACACGCCGGAGAACACGATCTCGCCGGGTGCCCCCAGCGGCACGGGCACCAGATCCTCGTCGACGACGTACACCCGCACGTTGGAGACGGGCCGGCCGAGCGGGACGCGGTCGCCGTCCGGTGCCCGGTCCATGACCTCGTGGTTGGTGTCGTCCGAAGTCTCCGTCAGGCCATAGGCGTTGACGAGCCGCACCCCGGGGCGGGCCGCGAACCAGCGGTCCACGAGCTCCTTCTTCACCGCCTCCCCGGTGACCGACACACAGCGCAGGTCGGGGAGTTCACGCGGCTGCCGCTCCAACTCGGCCAGCACGGCCTCCAGATACGACGGCACGACCTGGAGCACGTTCACGCGCCCCGCCTCGACCGTGTCCACGAACCGCGCCACGTCCAGGATCACGTCCTGCGCCACCAGCAGCGTCCGCCCGCCCACGAGCGGCGCGCAGACCAACTGCCACAGCGAGATGTCGAAGCACTGCGGCGCGGTCTGCGCGACCACCTGCCCGGCCCCGATCCCCAGGTCGTCCAGCTTGGCGAACACGTGGTTGAGGAAACCCGCGTGCTCGCACATGGCGCCCTTGGGTTCACCCGTGGAGCCCGACGTGAAGTAGATGTAGGCGAGTTGACCGGGCGACACCGCGATCCCGAGGTCGCCGTCCGAGTGGCCCTCGGCGTACGCCTCGTCGACGTAGAGCGTGCGGTCGGTCGGGTCGCCCAGCGCGCCGTCGCTGCCGCGCTCCGTCAACACCAGTGCGCACCCGGCGCGTTCGAGCACTCTGGCGACCCGGTCGGCCGGGAAGTGCGGCTCGACGGGCAGGTACACCCCGCCCGCCTTGAACACGGCGAGGACGGCGGCCATCCAGTCCAGGTTCCGCTCCAGCACCACGGCGACGACACCCTCGCGGGTCAGTCCCCGGGAGAGCAGCGCCCGACTCAGCTGGTTAGCCCGGGAGTTGAGCTCCCGGTAGGTCCACTGCCGGTCGCCGTGGACGGCGGCGACCGCGTCCGGGCACACCGCCACCATGTCCTCGAACAGCTCGTGCACCCGCCGGTCCGGCAGTTCACGCTTCGGGCCCGCCAACTCGTCGAGCTGGAAGCGGAGTTCGGCGTCCGACAGCAGCATCGGACGGTCCGGCTCGGTGAGCGCGGTCAGGTGGTAGCACGCGATGCGGGCGGCGGCCTCGGCGTCCAGGACGTCGGTGCGGTACCGCAGCCGCAGCGCGCGGCCGGTGACGCGCACCTCCAACGCCGGGTCCTCCTCGGCGGGTTCACCCGACAGCGCCCCGAGGACCTTGGCATGGGCGACCTTCAGTGCGGCGGGCTCGATCAACAGCCCGTCGGGCAGGGACACTTCGTACTCCGCCACACCGGGCACCGGAGTGAGCGTCCACCGCGGAATGATCTCCATCGTTCTCTTTCCCCCCTGTTTCATCCCCCTGCGGCACGAGCCGTCAGGGAGTCCTGTGCTGTCCGGCGCGCCGTGGCGCCACCGCCGGATTCCCGCCCCACCGGGACCGCGCCGGCATCTCCTCGCCCTTCATCAGGAAGGAGTCGGCGGCCAGTTCGGCCCCGTCACCCATCGACACGCCGTAGTGGACGAGCGCACCCACCCCGAGGGTGCAGCCGGCGCCGATGGTGATCATTTCGGACTTGAAGGTGCCGTCCTCCTGCGAGTGCGACTGCACCTTGGTGTGCGCCGACAGCGTGCAGTCGTCGCCGATCGCGGTCAGCGTGCGCTCGGTGACGTAGGCGCCGTCGTCGAAGACCCGGCGTCCCATCCGCACGCCCAGCAGCCGCCAGATCACGTTCTTGAACGGCGTGCCGTTGAACACCTGGATGTAGGTGTCCGGCACCTTCCACAGCCGCTCGTGCCACCAGAAGTACGGGTCGTAGATCGAGCACAACTTCGGCTCCAGCGGCCGGAATCCGCCGACCAGGCGCTCCACCAGCACGTAGTACCCGGCGGTGAAACCGAGCCCGAGCATCAGGGACGCGCCGATCAGCAGCCCCCCGCCGATGCCCTCGCCCCCGTACAGGTCGACGGCGGCGAAGCCGAGGACGGTGAGCACGAACCAGTGCAGCCAGCGCACGAACAGATACAGGCCCATCGAGCGCAGGTTGGATCGGTTCTTCGCGGCCAGCCGACGCTTCAGCTCGGCGCCCTCGCGCAGATGGTCGAAGCGGCTGTCACGCTCCACCGAGCGCGGGATCTCGAAGCACGGCGAGCCCAACAGGCCGACACCCTCACGGAGTTCACCGTCGATCGGCACCATCACCTTGGTGGCGAGCAGACAGTTGTCGCCGGTGCGGCCCCCCGCGGGGTACGCGATGTTGTTGCCCAGGAAGTTGCGCGGCCCGATCTCGGCGCGCGACAGCCTGAACGACGTACTGGAGAAGTCCGCGTTGACGATCGACAGCCCGTCCGCGACCATCGTGCCGCTGCCCACGGTGGCCAGATACGGCGTCTCGTGCTGCACCTCCGTACCGAAGTTGGAGCCGGTCTGCTCCACCTCGCCGAGGTCGTAGCCGATCGCCTTCAGGTAGCCGACGATGAACGAGCTGTCCCCGCACAGCCACTTGAAGAACTTCAGGTTGGTCATCCGTGCCACCGCGCGCTGCACCGAGTAGTGGAAGCCGTACAGCGGATACACCGTGTCGGGGCGCAGCAGCGGACGCAGCAGCCTCGGCACCAGTGACACGGCGGCGAAGCCGAGCACGACGAACCCGACGAACGCGACGAGCGACAGGGCCAGCGTCTCGCCGTAGAACCGGGCCGAGTTGAGGTCCTTCGCGTTCGGGTCGAGCAGATGGTCGAGGCCCGGTGCCACGGTCAGCAGCATGTAGGTGCCGCCGAGCGCGAGCGGGACGTAGACCAGCAGCATCTGCAGGACGGCGCCCAGGCCGTAGCCGAAGCGGCGCCATGTGGAGCAGTCCGCGTGCGGTACGCGGACGTAGTCGACGTCCGTGGGCTGGGCCGGGGAGCCGTGCACGCGCTGCCCGGCCGGGACCCGGGCGTCGTCGTACAGGGCGGAGGAGTGGCCGAGTTGGGACCCGTCGCCCATGACCGTGCCGATGTCGAGGACGGTCTTCTCACCGACGTACACCTCGCTGCCGAGGGTGACCCGGCCGGTGCGGATACGGCCGGCTCGTGCCTGGTAGCAGAGGAAGAAGGTGTCCTTGCGGATGACCGTTCCGTCGCCGATGGTCAGCAGGTCGGTGCAGACCGGTACGGAGTGGGACAGGATCGTGACGCCCTTGCCGATCCGGGCGCCGAGGGCGCGCAGATACAGGACGTAGACCGGGTTGCCGGCGAACAGGATCATCGGGTTGGCGTGCAGCAGCGCCTTGACCGTCCAGAACCGGACGTAGGCGAGGCCCCAGACCGGGAAATCGGTCTCCTTCCAGCGGCCCACGAGAATCCACTTGGCCACCACCGGCACCGTGCACACACCGACGAACACCGCGCCGCCGAATATCGCGGACCGCACATATACCTGGACCACTCCGGCACCGGAGGAAACCCATTCGTAGCCCTGTCCCGTGACGATCCCGGCGAGCACGCAATACACGGCGAAAATGATGAACTGAAGCGCCCCGCACAGCAGATAGCGGGCCGTGCTTCCGGTCGGCGCCGCCGCCGCCTCGACCGGCGCGACGGGCTCGGGCGTGTCGGCGAGCGCCGCCGCCAGACTGCGGATCGTCGGATATCCGTAGACGTCCCGCATCGACACCGACGGCAGATCCTCGCGTTTCCTGACCCGGGCGCAGAAATGTGCCATCACCAACGAGTTGGCGCCCAGGTCGTCGAAGAAGTGACTGTCGAGGGGTATGACTTCCTTGCGTACGACACCGGCCAGGACCTCCGCTAGGACGGTCTCGGTGACGGTGCCGGGTTTTCCACCCACGTGGCTCCTTGGTGCTGATCGTCGCCTTTGAATTGCCAAAGACGAATACGGTGGAGTCGCGCCCGTTGTTCACGGCAGGGGCAAATTGAATAACACGCGAAACGGGTGGGGTAAATGGGAATTCCTGAGATTCGAGTTCCCTGTTGTGTGCTGAGTTTCCATATGGACCGGGCCCTGGTCCTGGGCCGATTGATTCCCCCGAGTCGTGTGCGCTGACGTCGTCCCAACGCGCGCAACGAATGCAGTCCGGATTATTTCTGGACATTCCGGAACGGGTCAAGGCTGTTTCGGTCAATGGCGCTTTTTCGTCTTCGCCCACCGGAGTGCGGGTCAACATGAATTGACGGCCGCAGTCCTCACCGGGACACTCTCCGAAACGGCCGCCGAAGTATCGAATGCGGCTTCGATTGTCGGGGCGATTATTTTCGGCCACCGCGAGCATGACACGACCGTCCCCGAGGGCGTGCCGCCCGGCCGACGCCCCCGGGGGACGAGTGCATCCCGGCGCGCCGGATACCTTTAGGGCGTGCAGTCAGCAAGTGAACCCCCCGAGCGGCCCACCAGCCGGTTCCACCGGGCGCGTGCCCTCTACCGGAACGTCTCCAAGCGCAGGACCGCCTGGCTGCTGGTCAAGGACACCGTCAACTCCTGCATGGAGTACCGCATCCTGGGCCTCGCGGCCGAGGCCGCGTTCTTCACGCTGCTGTCCGTGCCGCCGCTCCTGCTGAGCCTCATCGGCCTGCTCGGGTACGTCGACAGCTGGACCGGCGCCGACAGCATCGCCGGCCTGGAGAACAACATCCTGGAGGCGTCCCGCACGGTCCTCTCCGACAAGGGCGTGCACGAGATCGCCCAGCCGATCCTGCACGACGTCATGAAGGGCGGCCGGCCCGACGTCATCTCCATCGGCTTCCTGTTCGCCCTGTGGTCGGGCTCCCGCGCGGTCAACGTCTTCATCGACACCATCACCGTCATGTACGGCCTCGACGGCGTCCGCGGCATCGTCAAGACCCGGATCGTGTCCTTCGCCCTGTTCATCGCGGCCCTGCTGATCGGCTCGATCGCGCTGCCGCTCATGGTGGCCGGGCCGGACGCCGTGGTGAACGTGGTGCCGTGGTCGGAGACGGTCGTCCAGGTCCTGTACTGGCCGGTTGTCATCGTCCTGTCCGTCGTCTTCCTGACGACGCTGTACCACGTGTCCGTCCCGGTCCGCTCCCCGTGGATCGAGGACGTGCCCGGCTCCCTGGTCGCCCTCGCCATGTGGGTCCTCGGCAGCTACCTGCTGCGCATCTACCTCACCGGCACGGTCGAGGGCCCCACCATCTACGGCTCCCTCGCCGCCCCCGTCGCCGTCCTGCTGTGGATCGGCGTGTCCGCGTTCGCCGTCCTCGTCGGAGCCGCCGTCAACGCGGCCATCGACCGCGTCTGGCCCGCCGCAGCGACCGCCGCCGCCCGCGCCGCCAACGAACGCCGCCAGGACGAGCAGGTCGCCGAGTACGTCGCCCGCATGGCCGCGGTCCGCGCCCGGGACGGCGAGGACGACGACGACCCCGACGACTCGTACATGCCCTCCGAGTTCCCGGAACGCTGGTCCCGCTTCCTTCCTCCGGAGGACCTGACCTCCCGGCTCCGCACCCACGCGAAGAGCACCCACACCCACACCCGCAAGGGCTCCGGGGACTCTCAGACACCGGACAAGTGAAGCGCGCCAGGGGGACGGGGACGGGGCCTCTCGACCGCCGGCCGAGTGAGGCGCCCCTGAAGGGGTGCGGGGAACTGCGCGACCAGCCACGACGGACCCGCAGCCAACGCACGGGCCTTTCTACGGGGATTGACGCGACCAGCCACAACGAACCCGCAGTTTACGAACCGGCCTTCCAAGCACCCGCCGCAGCCGCCTCCCGCACGAACTCCGAGAAGTCCCGCGGCTCCCGCCCCAGCACATCCTGAACCCCCTCGGAGAGATACGAGTTCCGCCCGTCGAGCAGCGACTCGAACAACTCCACCAGGAACTCCACCTCCTCCGCCGGCACCCCGAACCCCGCGAGAACCTCCCCGTACTGACGGGCCGACACCGCCCGATACGTCAGCTCACGCCCCGTCACCGCAGCGATCTCCGCGACCGCCTCCCCGAACGTCAGCAACCGCGCCCCGGACACGGTGACCGCCTGCCCGACGTACCGGTCCCCACCGGTCACCACCGCGACGACCACATCCGCGATGTCCCGCACATCGACGAACGGCTCCCGAACGGAACCCCCGGGGAACACCAGTTCCCCACCCTCCCGCAACCCCTCCAGCAGCGGCCCCTCACTGAAGTTCTGCGCGAACCACGACGCCCGAACGACCGTCCAGTCCGCCCCCGACCCCCGCAACGCCTCCTCCGTCGGCCGCGCCCGCTCCTCCCCCCGGGCCGACAGCAGCACCAGCCGCCGTACCCCCAACCCGACCGCCTCCTGCGCCAGCAGCCCCACCGCACGGCCCGCCTCCGGCGCCCCCACGTCCGACGGGTACACGAGATACGCGGCATCGGCACCCCGCAACGTGTCCGCCCACGTGGACCGCTCCGCCCAGTCGAACCCCCGCGCCCGCGAGGCCTCCCGCACGGTCAGCCCCGCCGCCCGCGCCGCCTCCGCCACCCGCCGCCCGGTACGCCCCGAAGCACCGGTGACCACAATCGTCATGTTCCGCGCATCCTGTGTCATGCTCTCCAGTCAACGCCTGTCCACGAGCGCGGACCATCGCTGAACGGCTCATTCCCATAACCGCGCGTCTACGCTGGCCACATGGACGCCCTGGCAGGCCTTCTGGAGGGTCCACGCGCGCGTGGCGCCTTCATGATCCGCGCGTGCTTCGACCCGCCGTGGGCGGTACGCATCGAGGACCGCGCCCCGCTCACCGTCATGCTCATGGTCCGCGGCGACGCCTGGATCACCCCGGACACGGGGGAGCGGATCCGCCTGCGGGCCGGCGACCTCGCCATCGCCCGCGGCCCCGACCCGTACACCTGCGGCGACGCCCCCGACACCGCCCCACAGGCCGTGATCCTCCCCGGCGCCGAGTGCCACTACCCCGACGGCACCCCGCTCAACGGCTCCATGGACCTCGGCGTCCGCACCTGGGGTGACCGCCCCGACGGCTCCACGGTCATGCTCATCGGCACCTACCTCATGCGCGGCGAGATCAACGGCCGCCTCCTGGACGCCCTCCCACCGCTGCTCTCCCTCCCCTCCGAGGTCTGGGAGTGCCCGCTCACCCCGCTCCTCATGAACGAGATCGTCCGCGACGAACCCGCCCAGGAGGTCGTCCTGGACCGCCTCCTCGACCTCCTCGTCATCGCCGCCCTGAGGGCCTGGTTCTCCCGCCCGGAGGCCGAGGCCCCGGCCTGGTACCGCGCACTCGCGGATCCCGTCGTCGGCAGGGTCCTGCGCCTCCTCCAGGACGACCCGGCCCACCCCTGGACGGTCGCCTCCCTCGCCGCCAAGGCGGGCGTCTCCCGCGCGGCCCTCGCCCGCCGCTTCACCGACCTCGTCGGCGAACCCCCGATGTCCTACCTCACGGCCTGGCGCCTGGCCCTCACCGCGGACCGCCTCCGCGACACTGAGGACACCATCGGCGCGATCGCCAGACAGGTCGGCTACGGCAGCGCGTTCGCCCTGTCCAGCGCCTTCAAGCGGGTCTACGGCGTGAGCCCGCAGGAGCACCGGACGAGGTCGGCGTAGCCTTTCGGTCGTGTACGCGGAGAGGGCGTCCCGGCTGCCGGGCGCGGTGGTCTGGAGCCGCACGATCGAGGCCTCCACCGTCGGCCCGGTCCACCCCGTCCTGCCCGACGGCTGCATGGACATCCTCTGGAACGAGGGCCGCCTCCTGGTCGCGGGCCCCGACACCCGCGCGTACGTCCCCGGGACCGCGCCCACCCACTGGGCGGGCATCCGCTTCGCCCCCGGCACCGCCCCCACCTACCTGGGCGTCCCCGCACACGAACTCCGCGACCGCCGAGTCGACCTCACCGACCTCTGGCCCGCCGCGACGGTACGCCGCCTCGGCGCCCGTATCTCCACGTCCCCCGACCCCGCGACCGCGCTGGAAGAAGCGGCACTGGAACGCGCGGCGGACGTGTCCCCACCCGATCCGCTGCTACGACACCTCGTGGCGGCCCTCGACACCGGCCGCCCCGTCGCCGCCACCGCCGACGAACTCGGCCTCGGCGCCCGCCAGTTGCACCGCCGCTCCCTCACCGCGTTCGGCTACGGCCCCAAGACGCTCGCCCGGGTGCTGCGCCTGCAACGCGCCCTCGCGCTGGCCCGCGCCGGAGTCCCGTTCGCGGAGACGGCGGCCCGGTCCGGTTACGCGGACCAGGCCCATCTCGCCCGGGACGTCAAGGAGTTGGCGGGGATGCCGCTGGGGGAGCTGCTCGGCCGGGCCGGCTAGCCAGGACTCTGCGCAGGACTCAGCGGGGCGAAGAGGTCCACGCCGTTGCCGTCGGGGTCGTGCACGACGGCGTACCGCTGGCCCCAGAAGGCGTCCCACGGCTTGAGTTCGCCATGATGCCCGGCGCCGGTCAACTCCTCGTAGACCCGGTCGACTTCGGCGGGGTCGTCACAGAGCAGGGCGAGTGCGGCCCTGCTGCCGTTGCCGCCGCTGGGTGCCCGCCAACCCGGGTGGAAGGAGTGGACGGTGTCCTCCGTGTCCAGCAACAGCCGTAGCCCGCCGGGCAGTTGGGCCTCGGCGTGCGGCTGGTTCGCGGCGTCCTCGGGGAACCCGAACCCGAGCCGACGGTAGAAGGCGACAGAGGCGGCCATGTCGGAGACGACCAGGCCGATCGCGTCGAATCGTGGAGTCATGGGGCAACCGTAGGCGGGGGTGGACCGGCCCGTCTTGAAGGAATCGGACACCGCGCTCGGTGGATCGTTCAGCTGAAGGTCACGGGTCCGCGCGGGGTGTCCACCGTGAAGGAGAGACCCACCACCGGCCCCGCCGCCACTGTCAACTCCGCCCCCACAGCCGACAGCAACGGGCGGATCTCGTCCGGGACCGGAGCCGTCGCGGACAACTCCAGCAGAGGCGCGACGGGCAGGCCCGAGGCGGTCGTCGGATGGGGCGAGGAACTCCAGTCGATGAGGAACGGCACCAGGCCGGAGGGATGCGCCGTGTTCCCGTCGGTGAGCCGCCACTCCAGCAGCGTCCCGTCGGGCCGGCGGCGGCTCATCGCCCGCACGGGCCCGGGGTCGTACCCCTGGGCGCGGGCCGCCGCGACCGCCGCGTCCAGGTCGGGCGGGGAGACCGCCCACGTCACCGTCCGGGCGGCGGCCAGCCCGTCGACACCGAAGGGACGCGGACCCGACGGCTCCGGCTGCTCCGGGTCCGGGCCGATGATCTCCAGGTAACGGTAACCACCGAGCGAGACGAGGCAGTTGCGGGTACCGAGCCCGACATGGGCACCGCCCGCGATCGGCACGATGCCCGTGCGCTCGGTGAACTCGGCGACCGTGGCCGCCAGTTCGGGCGTCGCGAGGACGAGATGGTCGAGGCGTGCGGGAAGCGCGTTCATCCCCACCGAGGCTACGCGGCGGAACCGCGCCGGAGGAGGGAAAAGTCCCCTTAACTGTGGAACACCTGTACGGCAGGATGGCCGCATGATCCGTGCCGTGCGCGCCCTGCCGCTGCTGTTGCTCCCCGCCCTGTCCCTGCTGCTCACCGGTTGCGGCACGGAGAAGGCGGGCGCGGGTGCCGAAACCCCCGGGGCCGCGTCCTCCCATGCCGCTGTCACCGCCACGTCCGCCGAAATCGCGTCCCGCGCACGGTCGTTGGGCTTCGACCCCGACCTCGTCTACGTCATCGACCCGCCCGGATTCACCCTCGCCGAGCAGTCGGTCGGCGTATCGGACGTCGGCCTCTCCATCGCGTACACGGACCTGAAGACCGGCGTCGTGATCACCCTGCGGGTCGAGCCGGGCACGATGACCGACGCGAACTGCACGACGCGGGCGGCGTTCAGCGACCACATGACCTGCGTACGCGACGGGAACGCCTGGTACCGCACCGGCGGCGGAACGATCGAGTACGTCATGGCGCGGAAGGGCCACCTCGTGCACGTCTCCGCCGAACAGGGCAAGGTGACCCGCGCGGTCCTGCACCAGTCGGCCCAGTCGCTCCGCCGCCCGTACAAGAGCGAACTCCCGGTCATCCTCCCGCCCGCCCGCACGGCCGTCCCCGTGGAACGCGGCGACCTGCCCACGAACGGGGACGGGGCGCCCAACAACGAGGTGGGCAAGGGCGGTTGAGCACGCGGCGCAAAGGAGACCGGTCCGTGAAGCCCAGTCCGTGCCCAATCCGTGAAATAGGCTGTGCCGCATGGCTGCCGCGCCCCGCCTCCTCGTCTGCACCCGCACCACCGGCTACCGCCACGACTCCATCCCGGCGGCGGTGACCGCCGTACGCACCCTCGGTCCCTTCGAGGTGGACGCCACCGAGGACCCGGCCGCCTTCGAACGCCCCCTGGACGACTACGCGGCCGTCGTCTTCCTCTCCACCAGCGGCCAGGTACTGACACCGGCGGGCCGCCGACACCTCGCCGCCTACGTCGAGTCGGGCGGCGCCTTCGTCGGAGTCCACGCGGCGGCCTGCACCGAGTACGACTGGCCGTACTACGGCGATCTCCTGGGCGCCCGCTTCGACCGGCATCCCGTCTATCAGCCCGGCAAGGCGCTGGTCGAGGACCGCACCCACCCGGCCACGCGACATCTGCCCGCCGTATGGCAGTTCACGGACGAGTGGTACGACTTCCGTACCAGCCCCAGGAGTTCGACGCACGTCCTCGTCTCAGCCGACGAATCCTCCTACGAGGGCGGCCGGATGGGCGCCGACCACCCCCTCGCGTGGTGCCACGAGAAGGGCGCCGGCCGGGTCTTCTACACGGCCCTCGGCCACGCCTCGGAGGCCTACGAGGACCCGGACTTCCGCGCGCATCTGCTGGGCGGGATCAACTGGGCGGCGGGGCTGGGCCAGAGGCCCGAGCAACACGCGGGTGCCGGCGCGTTCGCCGGTGTCCGCGGCCCCGTGCGTTCCGTTCGCAGGAGGAAACCGGGCTCACCCCATGGCCGCGTCTCAGTTGTCGGGATCGCTGGGTGAACCTCTCCCGGGTGGCAGCCGTAGCCGACCACAGCGGGTGGCGCGATGAGCCCCCTTCTGGAGACCGGACGGCCGGTCTCCCACGGGAATGGGAATGGACTCCGACACCGGGACGGCACGCCGTGACGGGGCGGCGGACGACCGGTCCGCTGCCCCGTCACGCTCGCTGCCCCGTACGGCGAGACGCCGGCCCGCCTCACTCGGCCGGGCGCCACCGGAACCAGTGGTCGACCCCGTCGAACCGGTAGCGGTCGTCGCCGTCGTCGAACCGCGCCTCACCGACGAGTCGGCGAGCACCGTCCGGTGCCTGACGGTGCGGCGCGAGGAGCAACTCCAGTTCGTCGTAACGGACATCGATCCCGCCGTGCCCCGGATGTTCCTCCGGCCCGGCATCGGAGAGCTGGTACCTGACGAAGATCGCCCACTGCTCGCGCTCCATCGCCACCGTCGCCTCGCTCGCGGACCACACGAGGTACTCCTCGGCCTCGTCGGCGCGGTTGCAGTCCCGGATCTCGTAGTAGTGCGGGACACCGTCGACGAGCGCGAGTCCCTTGCGCGGCCCGTCGTACCACTCCAAGTCCACGTACGTGGGCTCGAAGCCGTCCGCGATCAACCGCTGCTTGTCCCATGACATGGCCATACCGGCAGGCTACCGACCGGCGGCCCCCGGTCATGGTCACGATCTACGATCGGGGCACCGGCCGCCCGGCACCCCCGTGCTCGCCCGCTCCACCAGCCGCGTCGACAACTCCGTCCGCGTCCCCTCCGGCCGGTCCCCGTCCGTCAGCCGGACCAGCAACCGCAGCGCCGTGGCCGCCATCTCCGACAGCGGCTGCCGGATCGTGGTCAGCGCCGGAGTCACCCAGCGAGCCTCGGGAAGGTCGTCGAAACCGACCACACTGATGTCGTCCGGGATGCTCAACTGCCGTTCCGCCAGGGCCTCGTAGACCCCGAGCGCCATCCGGTCGGAGCAGACGAAGACGGCCGTGGGCGGCTCGGGCAGGTCGAGGAGTTCCCGCATACGGCTGCGGGCCATGGCCTGGTCGAAGCCACCGTGGCGGATGTACTCGGGGCGGATAGGCACCCCGGCGGCGGCGAGCGCGGAGCGGTAACCGGCGACACGGGCGCTGCTGCACATCTTGTGGCGGTGGCCGGCGATGACGGCGATGCGCGCGTGGCCCAGGGCGAGCAGATGCTCGGTCGCGGTCACCCCGCCCTGCCAGTTGGCCGCGCCGACCGACACCACGCCCGGCGGCTGATCATGCACCGGGTCGATCATCACGAACGGGATGCGGTGCTGGTCGAGCCACGAGTACTGGGACGGCGTCAACTCCGCCAGATTGAAAAGGACTCCGGCCGAGCCCCGCCCAACCAGCCTGTCCAGCCAGCCTCGTTCGGGCCGGTCGGCCCGCGTCCGGGTCAGCCCGGCCGACACCACCACCTCAAGCCCCGCCTCGTACGCCGCCTGCTCCACCCCGTGCAGCACCGCCCCCGACCACGAACTCTCCAACGAGTGCACCACCAGGTCGACCATCCCCGGCGCCTTGCCCGCGTCGAACCGGGGCCTGCGCACATACCCGAGCCGCTCCAGCGCCTCCGTCACCCGCCGCCGCGTCTCCGGTGCCACGTCCTCCCGGCCGTTGACCACCTTGGACGCGGTCGGCACGGACACCCCCGCCTCCCGGGCCACCACCGCCAGCGTCGGCCCCGCCGTCACGCTCGCGCTCCCCGCACGGACCATCGGGTACCGCCTCTCCAGCCCGCCCGAGGGCCATCGAAAGTTTCGACCAGCGCCGCTTCCCCGACTCGATCATCAGTCATTCAGAAAGCGCTTCCTACGATAGGTGCGCGTCAACACGGCGGGAAGACCAGGGGATTCACGCGATGGAGCCGACCCGATCTTTCGAAACCCCGAACAAGGGAGAAAGCGTCACCTACAGGTCACTCCGCACTGCACGTCAGCCGGAAATTCGCGAAGTCCGCGGTGAACGCGCCCTCGACCGGATCCCACGCATGGACGCCCGCCATCGCCCCGGTGAACCGCAGCCGCGACCCGTAGTCGTCGGACAGCCGGCTGAAGTCCAGCCCCGGCCCGACCGGCGTCCGCACCCCGTCCCGCACACACCAGAACCGCGCCTCGGCCCCCTCGACCGTCACCCCCAGCGCCACCGGAACACGGACATCCACCTCTACGACGGCCACCTGCCGCGTGCCGTCCTCGTCCCGCTCCACCAGGCTCAGCACCGAACGGCCACCGCCCCGCCACTGCTGACCCCGCTGCCCCTCACCCTCGGGCTCCGCCCACGTCAGATGCAGGCTCAGATACGCCTCGGCGCCGTACCAGAGCACCAGCCCGGCCGCCTGCGTGAACGTCAACGGCCTGGCGTCGACCGTGACTTCGGCCTCCGTGCGGTGCTCCGTGATCCGCTGGGCCAGCAGACTGTGCGCCCACCGCGACTCCGGCCCGTGCCGCCCGCGCAGCCGGATCCAGCCGGGGCGGGTGGTGGCGTCGGCCCAGGACTGGTCCGGATACGCACGCGGACTGCTCCACGGCCATCCCAACGGCCCGTCGGAATCCGGGACTTGAGCCGGTGGTGCGGCGGGACGCGTCGATACGTCCACCTCCACCGCCGGATGCCATCCACCCTGCCGTAGCCTCGGCCAGCCGTCCGCGTCCCAAGTCACCGCCTGGATCGCCGTTTCCCGGCCCAGGGTGCAGCGCGGACCGTCCGGTGTCTGTACCGGCCGCGCCGCCAGATGGCTCAACACCCAGTCCCCACCCGGCAGTTCGACCAGCTCACCATGGCCCGCCTTCTGCAACGGCAGCGACGGGTCGTCCCGGGACGTCAGCAAGGGGCGGTCGTCGAGCTCGTACGGACCCGTGACCGTACGGCCGCGCGCCACCCGCACCCCGTGCTCGAACCCCGTACCGCCCTCCGCGAGCAGCAGGTAGTACCAGCCGTCCCGCCGCACCAACTTCGGCCCCTCGACGAGCCGTTCGTGCTGGAGCAGGAGGCGGGTCGCGCCGATCGGGGCGAGCGTGTCGCGGTCCAGCTCGGTCGCGACGATGCCGGCGAAGCGGCTGCCGCCGGGGCGGCAGTCGTTCTGGAGGTTGAGCAGCCACAGCCGGCCCTCGTCGTGGAACAGCGCCGGGTCGAATCCGTGGCTCGCCACCCGCCGTGGAGTCGTCCACTTTCCGGCCACGTCCGTCGCCGTCGTCACGTAGGTGTCCAGGTCGAAGTACGGCGTGCCGACCGAGCGCACGATCGAGTACGTCAGCCAGAACCGCTGGCCGTCCCAGCTCAGCGAGGGTGCCCAGATGCCGCCCGAGTCCGGGACGCCCGCCAAGGAGTCGCCGGGGACCGCGCCCCGGACATGGCCCGCGTACTCCCAGTGGGCGAGGTCCCGCGAGCGGTGGATCGGGATCGTGGGGAACCACTCGAAGGAACTGGTCGCCACGTAGTACCAGTCGCGGACCCCGACCATCGACGGATCGGGGGCGAAACCGCGGACAACTGGGTTGTGTAGAAGGGTCACTTGAGGGCTCCCAGGGTGACCCCGGTACGCCAGTAGCGGCGCATCGCGACCATCATCACGGCCATCGGGACGATCGACAGGAGCGCGCCGGTCAGGACCAGGCTCGTCAGGTCGACGCCCGACTCCATGCGTTTGCCGGACCAGTTGTAGAGGCCGAGGTTGAGCGTCCAGTTCTCCTCGCCGCGCAGCACGGTCAGCGGGAGGAAGAAGGCGTTCCAGGTGTTGACGAAGGCCAGGAGGAAGACCGTCGCTCCGCCCGTCGTCATCATCCGCAGCACGATGCTGAAGAAGATCCGGAGTTCGCCCGCGCCGTCGAGGCGTGCCGCTTCCAGGAGTTCGAAGGGGACCGTGGCCTCCGTGTAGACCTTGGCGAGGTAGACGCTGAACGGGTTGATCAGGCAGGGGATCAGCATCGCCCAAGGGGTGTCGACCAGGCCGATCTTCGAGAACATCAGGTACAGCGGGAGCGTGAGCAGCGCGATCGGGATCAGGAACGAGCCCACCACGCACGCGAACACCGCGCTGCGGCCCGGGAATTCGAACCGTGCGAGGCCGTAGCCCGTCGCGAGGGCGATGAGCGTGCCGCCCAGGGAGCCGACTCCCGCGTACAGGAACGAGTTGGCGGTCCAGCGCAGGAAGATGCCGTTCTCGTAGGTGAAGACCTGGCGCACGTTCGACCACAGGTGCATGCCCGAGAACCAGAGGCCGTTGCTCTGGTACAGGCCCGTGCGGTCCTTGGTCGCGGCGACGATCAGCCACCACACCGGGAACAGGCTGTAGGCGCTGGCCAGGACCAGACCGACGAGCAGGAAACGCTGGCCGCCGTGTGAACGGGCCGCCGGATCGGGCTTGTTGAGGCGGCGGACCTGATGGGCGTTCCGGCGTGCTTCGGTGAGGGTCATCAGTCGGCCTCCTTCGCGGTGAGCCGGTAGAAGAGGAAGGAGGCGAGGCCGAGGATGAGGGCGAGCAGGACCGAAAGGGCCGCCGCGTAGTGGTAGTTGCCCGCGTTGAACGCCTGGTTGTAGATGATCATGATGGGCGTGAAGCTGTCGTTCACCGTCTGCGGGGTGACGTTCCGGAACAGCGCCGGCTCGTTGAAGATCTGCAGCATCTGGATGATCGAGAGCATCCCGGTCAGCACCAACGCCCCCCGTACGTAAGGGATTTTGATGCTCGTCGCGACCCGGAACTCGGAGGCGCCGTCCAGCCGGGCCGCCTCGAACAGGTCGCGGGGCACGCCCTGGAGCGCCGCGTAGATGATCACCATGTTGTAGCCGATGCCGTGCCAGGTCAGCAGGTTGCCGATGGACGGCCACACCATCGAGGGCGCGAAGAAGTTCCAGGACAGCCCGAACACCTTGCCCAGTGGCGTCAATGGGCCGACGTCCGGGCTGTACAGGTTGATCCACACGATCGCCGCGACCACTCCGGGGATCATGTACGGCACGAGGAGGAAGATCCGGAAGCGGCCCGCGGCCTTCGAGGACAGCGCGTCCAGAAACAGCGCCAGCAGCAGGCTGACGAGCAGCATCACCGGGATCTGCACGCACGCGAACAGCACCACGCGCAGCACCGAGTTCATGAACGCCGAGTCGGTCAGGCCCTGTTGGTAGTTGTGCAGACCGGAGAACTTCTGGGTGGAGCCGCCGAGGCCGAGCCCCGACTGGTGCTCCACGAACAACGACTCGTAGACGGCGTACCCGATCGGTATCAAGTACAGGAACACGAAGCCGAGTTGGAAGGGCACCGTGAACGCGGCACCCTTCCAGCGCTGGGAGCGGATCATCGGAGCTGCCTCAGCCCTTGACGCTGATACCGCGGGACTTCAGGTCCTTGACCGTCCACTCCTGCATGTGTGCCAGCAGATCGGTGACCTTCTCCTGCTTGTTCATCACCTTCGCCCAGCCGGTCTGCAGCTCGGTGAACATCGCGGTCCAGTCCGGGCCGAACACCCAGTCCGAGGTGACGGTGTTCAGGCTGTCGGTGACGATCTGCTTCGCGGGCTCGTAGTTCGTGCCGAGCAGCTTGTCGGAGATCGCCTCGGCGACATAGGCATTGCTGTCGGCCAGCGCCGGCATCACACCGTTGCCGGTGGTCGGGCTCGCCATCGTCTTCACGGCACCGGCGTCGGTCGACATCCACAACGCGGCCTCGGCGGCCTGCTGTTGGTGCGCGCACTGCTTGGCCACCAGCGTGACGCCACCGCTCTGGTTGGTCCCGGCGGGCGTCTTGGCGGCCTCGCCCGCGAACGTCGGCCAGGGCGACAGCGCCCATTTCCCGTCGGACTTGGTGAAGTTCTGCACCATGCCCGCCATCTGCCACGTGGAGATCTGCCGGGTCGCGGTGCCGCCGTTGTCGTAGTTGCGCTGCACGGCCGCGTAGTCCGCGAAGGAGAGCTTGGAGTTGAGGTCGTTGTCGATGATGTCCTGGATCACCTGGGCCGCCTTGAGGCTGCCCGCGTCCTGGAAGTCGACCTTCCAGGAGTTGCCGTCGATGGCGTACCAGTGGGCGCCCGCCTGCATGGAGAGGACTTCCAGGGTGCTCGGGTCCTCACCGGCGAAGTTGGTCATCTTGATGCCGTGCTTCTTCAGGACCTTGCCCGCGGCGATGAACTCGTCCCAGGTCGTGGAGGCCTTGAGGCCGTACTTCGTGAAGACGTCGGTGCGGTAGATCGTGAACGCGGGGGCCGAACTGGTCGGCACGCCATAGGACTTGCCCTGCACCTGCGCACTGGCCCACGAGCCCGCGTTGAACTTGGCCTTGTCGGCCGAGACGTATTTCGAGATGTCGGCGAGCGCGCCCTGCGAGACCCAGGTGGTCACGTACTCCGCCGTGTTCTGCACCAGGCAGGGCGCGTTGCCGGCCTTCACCGCGTTGGTCAGCTGCTTCTGCATCGTCAACTGGTCGGTGACCTTGGTGTACTTGAGCTTGATGTCCTTGTGAGCGGCGTTGAACGCCTTCACGACCGCGTCCTGCCCGTTGGCCCAGCCCCAGAAGGGGAGGGTGACCGGGCCGGATGACGTGGAGTCTCCCGAACCGGATCCGCCGCAGGCGGAGAGCAGACCTGTCAGTGCGAGGCCCGCGACGGCCGCACGAGCGAACTTTCTCCGAGGGCTGGTGAAGTTCATCAGACCGTGTTCCTTCGGGAGAGGAGAGGTAGAAACCGGTTGCTGTGAAGGTAGGCAGGATGGCCTGTTCGGAGCAAGAGGTGTGCAGCAAGTTGTTGCTATGCCCCTATTAAGACCCCGTCTGGCCAGGGGAATTGGAGGGAAACCGGTTACGTAACGCCCTGGTTCCGTGTGCCGTGCCGATCCCGCAGGGGGTGCTGCGCCAGACCCCGTGCTAGTCCCGTCGGGCCGGCGGTCGCACCGAGTTCCGTACGACGACGTGCGTGCCCAGGACCAGATGGTCGCCGTCGCCACCTCTGCGCCGGCCCGTGCCGCCGCCCTCGCGCCGGTCCGCCACCGCGCGCAGCGCGACCCGGCCCATCTCCTCGTACGGGACGTGCACGGTGGTGAGTTGGGGTGTGAGTTGGGAGGCCAGCGGGATGTCGTCGTAGCCGACGATCGACACGTCCTCCGGCACCCGCAGGCCCGCCGCGCGCAGTGCCTGCATGGCGCCCGCGGCGACTACGTCGGTCCCCGCCAGCACCGCGGTGAAGTCCACGCCCTCCTTCAGGGTGTCCTCCACCGCCTCGTACCCGTGCTCGTAGTCGTACGGGCCGTGCCGCACCATCCCCGGGTCGAACGGCACGCCGTACGCCTCGAAGGCCCGTTGCGCACCCCTCAACCGGCCCTGGGCGGTGGTGAGTTCGGCGTGCCCGGGGAGAACCAGTACCCGCCGGTGGCCGGCCGAGAGGAGGTGGCTGGCCATGGCGTAGGCGCCGCCCTCGTTGTCGTAGTCGACCGTCGTCGCCGGGACGTCGCCCTCCAGCGGCGGGCGGCCGACGAGTACGAGGTGCGAGCCCGCCGCGTCGAGGGAACGGGCGAAGCGGGCCATGCGGAGCTGGTACTCGTCGACGTCGTACGCGCCGCCGAGCAACACCACGGCGGCGACGCCCTGTTGGCGCATGAGGTTGACCAGGGCCAGCTCGCGCTCCGGGTCGTCGCCGGTCGTGCCGACCAGGGAGAGCCAGCCGCGCAGGGTGGCCGCGCCCTCGACTCCCTTGGCCACGTGGGCGAACGCGGCGCCGGTGATGTTGTTGATGAGGATCGCCACCGTGGGCGTACCGCCGCCGGCCAGCGAACGGGCGTGCGCGTTGGTGACGTAGTCCAGGTCGCCGACGACCTTCATCACCCGGCGGCGCAGCTCCTCCGACACCGGATAGTTGCCGGACAGCACGCGCGAGACGCTCGCCACGGAGACCCCGGCGCGCTCCGCCACGTCCCGGATAGTCGCCCGGCCGACGTCGCCCGATGCCTTGCGCTGACTCACCGTAGCGACTCCTTCACCGTGGCCGTGTTTCCACCGGGCGCCCTGGGGCCCGCTCCGGCGCCGGTCCGGAAACCGTATCCCACGGTCGTTCCCGGTGTGCCGGCCTGTGGACAGTGCGGATCAGGCGACACGGGCCAGGTCCGCGTGCCGTACCTCGTGGGCCGGTGGCAGGCCCGCGGCCAGGCGCTCCAGCTCGTCGACGACGATGCCGCCGAGCCGCGCCAGTTCGTTGCCGAGGGAGCCCGCGATGTGCGGGGTGAGGAAGACGTTCGGCAGTTGGTACAGGGGGGAGGTGGGGGGCAGCGGTTCGGGTTCGGTGACGTCCAGGATCGCGGTCAGGCGGCCGGACAACAGCTCGTCGGTGAGGGCCTCGTGGTCGATCAGGGCGCCCCGGGAGGTGTTGATCAACACCCCGCCGTCCCGGATGAGGGCGAGCCGCCCGCGGTCCAGCATGTGCTGCGTCTCGGGGATGTCGGGGGCGTGCAGGCTGACGATGTCGCTCCGGCTCAACAGGTCCTCCAGCGGCAGGAGTTCGGCCCCCAGGGAGGCTGCCTCGGTGCCGCTGACGTAGGGGTCGTGGAGCAGGACCTCGAAGTCGTACGGGCGCAGCAGCTCCAGCAGTCTGCGGCCCACGCGGGAGGCGCCGATGACACCGATCCGGCGGCCGAGGTTGCCGATCGGCGCGGTCTCGGCGGGCGCCGGGTACGCGTGCGTGTGCCGGAAGCGTTCCCGCTGGGCGAAGGCGTCCTTCCCGGCCAGCAGGATCATCGCGAGGGTGTACTCGGCGACCGGGAGCGCGTTGCCGGTGACCGCGCTGGAGACGGTCACCCCGCGTTCCCACAGGGCCTCGCCGACCAGCGAGCGGACCGAGCCCGCCGCGTGCAGTACGGTCCGCAGCCGGGGTGCCGCCGCCAGGGCGTCGGCGTCGAGGTGCGGGCAGCCCCACCCGGTGATCAGGACCTCGGCCCCGGCCAGGGCGCGGGCGGCCTCGGGGGCGCCGAAGTCCCGTACGACGAGCCCTGGTTCGATCTCGGCGGTCCGCCGGAGCCGGTCCATCACGGGTGAGGGGAAGAGCAGGGGCAGGTGCACCGGATCCATGGCGAACACGGCCCTCGGCGGCTGGGCGCTGGGCATGACCCTCCAGTACGGAGTGGGAAACGTTTTCTGAAAACGTCTTCTACCGTAGATCCGCTGTGGAGCGGGGGTCAATCGGTGCGTAGGGACCCCGGGCGCGGAAATATTTCGATCGCGGCCCGGACGGAAGAGACCCTGAAGGGACGTAGTCCGCGCCCGGGTGCCCGCCATGACCCGTCCAGCCGCGCTCGTCCGCCGGAATAGCCGGGCTGGGTGTGATGCTCTGATGAGCAGCACGGTTCACGAGCGTGGTGAGGAGCTGGTGGGCAGATGACGGCGACGACGACGCAGACGGCGGAGCGGACGGGCCCCGTGGTGGGCACCCCCTACGGGGCGGTGCGCGGCCGGTACGAGAACGGGATCGCGGTCTTCCGGGGCATCCCCTACGCGGCGCCCCCCGTCGGCCCCCACCGGTTCCGCCCGCCCGTCCCGCCCAAGCCCTGGACCGGAGTGCGCGACGCGCTCGCCTTCGGCCCGACCGCGCCGAAACCGCCGTACTCCGAAGCCTTCGCCAAACTGCTCTCCGACCCGGTCGTGCCCGGCGACGACTGCCTCAACCTCAACGTGTGGACCCCGGAACCCGGCCCGGGCGCCCGGCTGCCGGTGATGGTGTGGCTGCACGGCGGCGCGCTCACCCGGGGCTCGTCGGCCGTCCCGGTCTACGACGGACACGCCTTCGCCCGCGACGGCGTCGTCATGGTCTCCGTCAACTACCGCCTGGGCGTGGAGGGTTACGGCCTCTTCCCGGACGCCCCCGCCAACCCCGGCCTGCGCGACCAGCTCGCCGCGCTGCGCTGGGTGCACGAGTCCATCGCGGCGTTCGGCGGCGACCCCGACCGGATCACCCTCTTCGGGCAGTCCGCCGGCGCGATCAGCATCGGCGCGCTGATCGCCGCCCCGCAGGCCCAGGGACTGGTCCGCCGGGCCGTCCTGCAGAGCGGGCCCCCGGAGGCCTTCGACCGCGACAAGGTACGGCGGATGGTGCGCCGGATGGCGACCCGGCTGAAGATCCCCGCCACCGCCGAGGCCTTCGCCGCCGTGGACCGCGAACTCCTCCTCCGCACCCAGGCCGACGTGGGCAGACTCAGCAGCCCGGTGCTCGGCGGCCCCACGTTCGGGATCGTCATCGACGGCGACCTCGTCCCCCGCGACCCGCTGGAGGCGCTCGTCGACGGCGAGGTGGGCCGGGGCGTCGACCTGATGCTGGGCTGGACCCGCGACGAGTACCGGCTGTGGCTGGTCCCCGGCGGCCTGCACGAGCGCGTCGACCGGCTCGGCGCGGTCGCCCTGGCCGGCGCGATGGCCCGCTGCCACTGCGGCGTCGAGGTCCCGCGCGGCTACCGCGCCCTGCACCCCGGCGCCGGCACCGCCGAGACCGTCGGCCAGCTCGTCACCGACCACCTCCTCCGCTACCCCCTGCACCGCCTCGCCGACGCCCACCCCGGCACCGCACACGTCTACGAGTTCGCCTGGCCCTCCAACCGCCCCGACCTCGGCTCCTGCCACGCCCTCGAACTCGGCTTCGTCTTCGACACCGGCGAGATCCCCGAGTCCGCCAAACTCGCAGGCCAGGACGCGCCCCAGGCGCTCGCCGACGCCATGCACGGGGCCTGGGTGCGGTTCGCCGTAACCGGCGACCCCGGGTGGCAGCCCTGGGACGACAGCCACCCCGTCCGCATCTTCGGAGAGGGCGATCCGTACGTCGCGCACGGGCCGCGCGACCCCGAGTTCGCCCTGTGGGCGGCCGACGCCGTGGCCAAGGCGAAGGAGGCGGCGGTTCCGGCCGAGGGCGCGCCGCCCGCGCGGAGCGCCACCGAACTGCGGTCGGTCGTACGGCGGCTGCGTCGGACGGGGGATGCGCGGCGGTCGTCGTGAGGGCGGGCGTAGGGGCGGACGGCCGGGATGGAAACCGGTTGCCCAACGCCGGTCTGCGACAACTGCCGGGCCGGCGTAGGTGAATTGGCCGACGCACGCCTCTCCTCCAGCCCCTCACCCGCTGCTACCCTCCGCGCAGGGAACCGGTTGCCGGAGTGTTGCCACAGGCCGGGGAGGGGCGAGGCGGTACATGACCAGGAAGAGCCAGGACGCGAGCGGGAGCACCATCCGGGACGTGGCGGCCCGCGCCGGGGTGTCCGCGTCCACGGTGTCGCGGGTCCTCGGCGGCGACTACCCGGTGAGCACGGCGACCCGCACGCGCGTGCTGCGGGCCGTACGCGAACTCGACTACGTGGCCGACGCCCGCGCCAAGGCCGTGGCGGGTGTCGGGACGCCGACCCTCGCCTTCGTCCTGGAGGACATCACGGGACCGTCGTTCGCGCTGATGGCGCACGGCGTGGAGCGCGAGGCGACCCGGCTCGGCCACCTCTGCCTGGTGTGCAGCACGGAGGGCGACGTCCAGCGCGAACTGGACTTCATCGAGACCATGCGCGCCCAGCGCACCGCCGCCGTGATCCTCGTCGGCGGCACCGCGGACACCCCCGAGTACCGCGAGCGCACCCGCCGTATCGCCGACTCACTGGCCGCGGCCGGCTCGCGGCTCGTGCTCTGCGGCCGGCCGCCGCTCGGCCCGGGCGCACCGGTCACGGTCATCGAGTACGACAACGAGGGCGGCGCGTACGCCCTCGTCGCGCACGTCCTGGCCCAGGGCCACCAGCGCGTCCTGTTCCTCGGCGGCAAGCCGGACCACGCGACCGCGCAGGGCCGGGAACGCGGTTACCTCGCCGCCCACCGCGCCCGGGGCCTCGAACCCGACCCGGAACTCCTGCTCCACGGCGACTTCACCCGCGACTCGGGCCACCGCCTGATGCGCCTCGCCCTGAGCCGGAAACTGGAGTTCACGGCCGTGGTCGCCGCCACCGACATGGTCGCGGCGGGCGCGCTCACCGCGCTGCACGAGGCGGGCCTGGACGTCCCCGGCGATGTTTCACTGGCCGGTTACGACGACATTCCGTTCGCCCGCGACCTGTATCCGGCCCTGACCACGGTCCATGTCCCCTACGAGGAGCTGGGCCGTCTCGCCGTACGCACCGCGCTGGGCCGCACGGCGGAGTCCCCGGACGAGCACCTGTTGCTGGGCACGCATGTGGTGGTGCGGGACTCGATCGCGGCGGTCACGGTGTGAGCGTCCGCCTGATGGATGCGATCGCCTCGGGCCCCACCCGGCAGCACCCCCCGATCAGCCGCGCGCCGGACGCCCGCCAGCCCTCGACCTGTTCGGCGGTGAAGGTGGAACGGCCCATCCACGCACGGGCGTTGGCGTCCCAGGTCTCACCGCTGTTGGGGTAGACGACGACCGGCTTGCCGGTCACGCGGGCCGCGATCTCGACCGCGCCCTCGACGTCCTCGGGGGCGCAGCAGTTGACGCCGACCGCGATGATCTCGTCCGCCTCGGCAGCGAGTGCGAACGCCTCCTCCAACGGCTGCCCGGCGCGGGTACGGTCACCCGCGATCGAGTACGACAGCCAGGCGGGAGTCCGCAGTCCGCGCACCGCCCGCAGCAGCGCCTCGGCCTCATCGGCGTCCGGGATCGTCTCGAAGGCCAGCACGTCCGGCCCGACGAGATCCAGCACCTCCAGGCGGGGCCGGTGGAAGGCCTCCAGCTCGGCGACGCTCAGCCCGTACCGGCCCCGGTACTCGGAGCCGTCCGCGAGCATCGCGCCGTACGGTCCGACCGAGGCCGCCACGTAGAGCGGTCGCCCGATGCCCCGCCGTCCCGCGTCCACCGTCGCGTCGACGGCCAACTCCACGCTCGCGGCGATGAGTTCGGCCGCCCGGTCGTGCTTGATCCCGCGCTTCGCGAAGCCCTCGAAGGTGGCCTGGTAGCTGGAGGTGATCGCCACGTCGGCGCCCGCCTCGTAGTACGCGAGGTGCGCTTCGGCGATCGCCTCGGGCCGGTCCGCGAGCAGCCGTGCCGACCACAGTTCGTCGCTCAGGTCGTGCCCGGCCGCCCCGAGCTGGTTGGACAGCCCGCCGTCGAGGACGAGCGTCCCGGCGGCGAGGGCGTCGGCGAGGAGGGGAGCGGTGTCGCTGGTCATGTCCCGACGCTAGTCGATACGGCCGCGGAGCCGGGGCCACGTCCAGCTGGCGAACGGTATGCCCGGAATACGGACACCTGGGGGATTCCTGAGGGGCGCTAGCCTTGCCCGCATGCTCGACATCGCGGCCACGGGGGCCGAAGCGCGCGAGGTCCTGGGTCACTCCGCCGGATCGGTCGGCGCGGCCACGCTCACCCACAACGCCAAGAACGGCGTCACCGCGGGCGTCTGGGTCATCACGGCGGGCGACCGCACGGCCGTCCTCAAGGTCCTCACCCGAAGCAAGGACGCCACCGGCCGCTGGGCCGCCTCCGACGACCCCCGCCACTGGAACTACTGGCTGCGCGAGGCGCAGGTCTACGACTCCGGGCTCGCGCAGAGCTGGCAGCCGTACGGCATCCGCGCGCCCCGGCTGCTCGCCCGGGTCGAACGGGCCGACGGGGACGTCGCGTTGTGGCTGGAGCACGTCCAGGGCGAGCCGGGCACCGCCTGGCCGCTGACCCGCCACATCGAACACGCCCGCCGTCTCGGCGCCGCGCAAGGAGCCGTATCCGTCCCCGACGAACCCTGGTTCTCCCACCGCTTCCTGCGCCAGTACGTCGGCGGCAACACGCTCGGCGAGGAACTCCTCGACGACGACGCGGCCTGGCAACAGCCCCTGGTCCGCGACCACTTCCCCGCCGGACTGCGCCACGACATGGTCCGGCTGCACCACGACCGCGAGTGGTTCCTGGACATCATGGAGGCCTTGCCGCGCGCCTTCAGTCATCTCGACCAGTGGCCCGCCAACGTCCGTTCGCAGGGCCCGGACAGCGTCCTGTTCGACTGGGCCTTCGCCGGCGACGGCGCCCTCGGCGAGGACCTCGGCAACTACCTCCCCGACTCCGTCTTCGACCTGTTCGTCCCGGCCGACCGCCTGCCCGGCTACGCGGCGCGGGCCTACGACGCGTATCTGCACGGCCTGCGGGAGTCCGGCAACCAGGTCGACGAACGGCTCGTACGCCTCGGGGTGTGCGCCTCCGCCGTGAAGTACGACTGGCTCACCGCCCTGATGCTGGCCCGCGCGAGCGAGAAGCAGGTGGACTACGGCGGTGAGCGCGGCGTCTCCGCGGAACTCCGGTATCGGGAGCGGGGGTTGACCCTCGCGTTCCTTGCCGGGTGGGCGGCGGAGGCGCGGGCGCTGGCCCCGCAGCTGGGGTTCCCGGAGGCGCCGAGCGGCCGCTAGGCAGTCCGTTGGTTCTGCCGCGATGTGCCGTCGTTTTGCTGCTGCGCCGTTGTGGCTGGTCGCGCCCGCGCGGCGGAGCCGCAGATCGACACAGCCCCGCGCCCCTTTGGGGCGCTGCCGAACCCGCGTCTACGCCGCGTGCTTCCCACCCCCGCGCCTGCCGCTACCCCGGGTGCGCTTGGTTGCCGGGACCAACAGGCCGCCCAGCAGGGCGAGTCCGAGTGCGTAGGGCCACCAGCCGAAGGCGTTGCTGTGGGCGGTGTTCGTCGTGCGGGCCTCGGCGAGCGTCGTCCCCGGCGAGGACGTGGGGTGAGTGCTGGGGGAGGGGCTGCTCGTGGTGGCGGTGGTCAGGACGACGTCGTTGCCGTCGCCGCCCCGGTAGCTGATGCGGTACGTCGTGTCGGCGAGCTTCAGCTTGCTGCCCTCGCGAAGTCCCGTGAAGGCGCCCGTCGTTGAGCCCTGACCCGTGTGGTCGAGGATCGTGACGGTCCGTGCGGGGTGCGTCCCGGCGGCCGAGAGGTCCAGGTCGCCCGCGAGGCTGACATTGCCTCCCACCTTCAACGGCTTGTCGCGCAGGACCAGTTCGCTCTTCGCGCTCTGCGTGTAGTTCCCGGTCACGGTGAGGCCGGTCGTCACCAGGCTGTCGTTCGTCACCGAACCCTTCACCGTGCCCACACCGGTTAGATCAGTCGACACACGCAGGCCCGCCGTGCCCACGTCCAGCCGTGCACCCGCCGAAGTGAGCCGGATCGCCCTGCTGTGGGCGAGAGTTGCGCCCGACCTGAGCGCCAGCGTGCCCTTGGAGACCGTTGTCGTCCCCGTGTACGTCACCGCCGTGCCCGTCAGCGTTGTCGTCGCGGCGCCGGACTGGACGAGGGACCCCTTGCCGCTGAAATGTGACACTTGGACGCCGAGTGTCACATTGCGCAGAACAAGGGTCCCGTCGTCCACGATCCGCCGCTGCTCGGTACCGGTCAGCAGCCCGCCGTCGCCGCCCGGCTTCCCGGACCCCAGCCGCAGCACCGCCCCCTTCTCCACGGTCGTGGACCCGTCGTAGTACTGCGTAGCCGCGAAGGTCACGTCGTTCCCGCGCGTCCCCGCGATGACGATGTCACCGGCGCCGGGCGCGGCCAGCGTGTCGTGGTACTTGCCGCCGCCGATCGGCGCACCCAGGGTGACCGGACCGTCGTAGTCGAAGGTCAGCTTGGACCGGACGCCGCTCGCCGCGTGGAGGTTGATGTAGACGGTGTCCTTCGTGCCCGGCATGAAGATCTGGTGGGTGGTGCCGTCTCCCCACTGGACGTTCGCGCCCTCGATGTTGGTGCCGCGCTTGTTCAACTGGTGGGCCATCGCATGCCAGTTGAGGTCCGGGTCGCTGAGTGACGGGTTGGTGTCGCCGCCCTGGTCGCTGTAGCTGTACTGGCCCGTGAGGACGACCTTGCTGCCCGGCCGGGAGTGGACGTTGACGTCGCTGCCGTACTCCCGTTGGTAGAAGTTCTGGCGCAGGGCGATCGTCTGGTACAGCGGGGTGTCGATGATCCAGGAGCCCTGGTTGAGGATCGCGCGGGCGTTGGGCAGGGCCACCGGGTACTCGGGGCGGCCGACCGCCATGCCGGTGCCGTTGTCAATGACCCCTGAAAATGGGTGAGTTCCGGCGAGGTCGAGGGTGCCCCACATGTTGCGGGGCTGCGTGACCAGGCCCGAGCCGCTGATCGTGCCGATGTTGAAGGTGCGGGTCAGGGAGAGGCGCAGGGTGCCGTCGACCCGGACGTTCAGCTCGTTGAGCTGGTAGCCGGGTGTGCCGTAGGGGAAGTGGCCGATCAGTCCGGTCCCACCACCCGTGCCGTACTGGAGAGTTGTGCCGCTCGCGACCGTGATCGCGGGCGGGTCCGGGTTGCTGACGGTCGTGTACGGGTGGTTGCCGCCCCGGGTGGTCACCTTCTGCCGCTGCCGGGACGCCGGGAGCGTGAAGTCGCTGTCCTTGGTGAGGATCAGCGTGCCGCCGCCGCGCACGGTCAGCGTGCCCTGGCCGCGGAACACCCCGTCGTACGTCGTCGTCCCGGACGGCACGGTGACCACCGTGTCGCCGGTGAGCGTGACATCGCGGTCCGCGAGGACGTCGGCGGTCGCGTCACGGGCGCCGGCGGCCGAGGCGGGGGGAGCGCCGACCAGGAGGGCGACGGTCGTGAGGGCGCCAATGGCGGCTGAGGTCTTGCGGGTTTGGCTGCGCACATCACTGGAGACGTGCGTCGGCGGCGGCGATAACAGAAATCTCGCGACAGTCTTTGTCACGCGCGACCCGTTGACCTTCCTGTAACACACCCTTACCTTTTCGGCGTTCGTAATGACAGATGACGTACGAAATCTCGAACCCCCTCCGAGAGGCGTCAGATGAGACGTGTGTACGCAATCCTCGTCGCCCTGTGCTGTGTGCTCGCCGCCGCACTGGCGACCGCGGGGCCGGCCCAGGCCGCGGCCCAGACCATCGCCAACGGCACGCAGTTCACGGACACTTCGGGCAACGCCGTGCACGCGCACGGCGGCGGGGTGATCAAGGTCGGCAGCTACTACTACTGGTTCGGCGAGGACCGCAACGCCGACAACACCTTCAACTACGTGGACGCCTACCGCTCCACCGACCTGAAGAACTGGGAGTTCCGCAATCACGTCCTGACCCAGTCCAGCGCCTCCGAGCTGGGCACCGCCTACATCGAGCGCCCGAAGGTCGTCTACAACGCGTCCACCGGCAAGTTCGTGATGTGGATGCACAAGGAGAACGGCGTCGACTACAGCGAGGCCAAGGCCGCCGTCGCCGTCTCCTCGACCGTGGACGGCAGTTACACCTACCAGGGCAGCTTCCAGCCGCTCGGCGACAACATGTCCCGGGACATCACCACGTTCGTCGACACCGACGGCACCGCCTACATGGTGTCCGCCGCCAACGAGAACTACGACCTGCACATCTACAAGCTCACCGCCGACTACACGGCCATCGACAGCCTGGTCGCCAACCCGTGGGTGGGCGGACACCGCGAGGCACCGGCCCTGTTCAAGCGCAACGGCGTCTACTTCATGCTGACTTCGGGTGCCACCGGCTGGAGTGCCAACCAGCAGCAGTACGCCACCGCCACCAGCATCACCGGCCCGTGGACCGCCTTCGCCAACGTCGGCGACTCGACCGCATACAACTCGCAGACCGCCTACGTCCTCCCGATCACCGGGACTTCGGGCACCTCGTACCTCTACATGGGCGACCGCTGGGGCAACTCCTTCGGCGGCACCGTCAACGACTCCCGTTACGTCTGGCTGCCGTTGACGTTCCCGACCACGACCTCGATGTCCATGGCGTCCTGGTACCCGGAGGTGTCGATCGACACGGCCGCCGGCACGATCAGCGGCACGAGCGCGACCTACAACACGCTCATCGCGCGGAACAGCAGCAAGTGTGCGGACGTGGCCAACCAGTCGCTGTGGCAGGGCATCGCGATCAGCCAGTACACCTGCAACAGCGGCACCAACCAGAAGTGGTGGTTCAAGGACCTCGGCACCGGCTACTACGAACTCGTGGGCCGGGGCAGCTCGTTGTGCCTCCAGGAGAACGCGGCGAACGTCACGCAGGAGAACTGCACCGGCGCCACCACCCAGCAGTGGAGCCTCACCACGTCCGGCAGTTACGTCCTCGTCAAGGCCGCGACGAGCGGCGAGTGCCTGGACGTGTCGGGCGCGTCCACCGCCAACTCCGCCGCGATCATCACCTACACGTGCAGCGGGGCGACCAACCAGCAGTGGACACGCGGTAGTTGAGGGCACCGTTACCGGACCGGATTCCAGCCGTCCGTGCCCGCCAGGTACTTCTGGGCCGTGTAGCCCGCGGCCTGGGAGTCGGTGAGCTGCGGGCGGTTGGAGTTCACCGTCGCGCCCGCGCCGGTGTTCCTGTACTCGAAGAAGCGGGCGTTCTTCCACGAGTAGCCGCTCATGTCCGTCCAGGGCCCGGCGACCTTCACGGCGGCGGGCAACGAGGTCTGGCGGACGACCAGTTGGCCCACCGCGTCCGCCGTCGGATGCCAAGGACGGCCCAGGTAGTACGTGTTGGCCGCCGCCGAGCTGGTCACCGAACTGCCGGTGACGAGGATGCCGTACGACTTCGCGGAGCTGGTGTTGGGCGCGGAGAGGAAGCCGTTGAGGCCGCCCGCAGCCGCGCCCGAGTTGCGCAGCTGGATGTTCACCCGGTCGTAGACGGCGGTGGCGTTGCCGAAGACGAAGTCCACGTCGCCGGTGATGAACGACGAGTAGAAGTACTGCCGGTACTGACCGGCCGACGACGGCGACCAGTTGAGGACGGTGTCCTGGCGGCTGATGAACCGGTCGTTGGTGAACGTCTGCCGGTCGCCCTGTGCGGTGATCGCGACGGCCTGCGTGTCCGTGATCTCGGGGTGGGCCGTCTTGTCGAAGGTGTTCTGGACGGTGATCCCGGTGACGGTGAGGCCGCTCGCCGAGAAGGTCGCGACCGAACTGCCCAAAGTCCCGTACTTGTTGCCGCCGGCATCGGTGTAACCGGCGGCCCGGTCATAGGTGATGACGACGTCCTCGGCGTTGCCGGTGGCGCCCTGGACGGTCAACCCCGTCTTGCTCACCGGCACGTTGACGATCTCGGCGTACGTGCCCTTCGCGACGGAGACGGTGTCACCGGCGGCGGCCGCGTTCACGGCGGCCTGCACGGTCGTGAAGCGGCCCGAACCGTCCTTGGCGACGGTGATGACGGTGGCGGCCCGCGCCTGGGTCACCAGCGACACCGCGACCAGCCCGAGGGCGGCCGCGGCACCGGTCGCCACGGCGGCGGCCCGGCGCCGGGCGGGGGAGCGGCGGTGCGTGTTCGGCTCTGTCATGCCTTCAAGTCGCCGTCCCCTGCCCGGAGGTTGCCGCTCAGCAGACTGGTCGAAGTCAACCGCGGTTCGGCAGCGCCCAGTAGGGGCGCGGGGCCGTATCGATATGCGGCTCCGCCGCGTGGGCGCGACCAGCCACGATGGCGCCGCACACGATCGACGGCATTTCGCGGCACTTCCCGCGGAGCGACTACGCCAGCAGATCGATCGCGTCGACCGACGTACCGGCACTCAGGAACGACGTCGTCCCCGAGCCGCTCGCGACATAGATCTTCAGCGTGTTGTACGCGCTCGCGTCCGTCAGCCAGGCGGACGCCGGAACGCTGTACGTGAACGTGTTGTTGTTGCCCCGGTACGAGCCCACGGTCAGCGACCGGGTGCTCGGCTGGGTCGGCGGCGAGGGGACGGCCGAGGTCCAGGTGTCGTTGACGACGACCTGCGGGCGGCCGTTCGCGTACGCCGTCGTCACCCCGATGCGCAGCGTGTGCGCGGCGGCCGACTGGGCGGCCGTCAGCTTGAAGTACACGATGATGCCGCTGTTGACGTCCTTCCACAGATAGCAGGGGAACCCCGAGGTCTCCGTCCCGCTGCCGACGACGACATTGCCGGTCCAGGACGCGGCCCGTAGGTCCGAGGGATGCGCGTACGTCATCAGGTCCGCGTTCTTGAACCCGCTCGGCGAACCGTCCCAGTTGCCGATCCGCCAGATCGCGCTCGCGTTCGACGGATCGTTCGAGGAGGGGATCGCGATGCTGTTCAGCGTCGTCGTCCCGCCCGCCGTGACCGCCACCGACCCGGTGTAGACGGCGAGTTCACCCTTGAACACCGTCAGTGTGTACGTCCCCGCCAGCACCCCCGCGATCGAGAAGTAGCCGTCCGAGGCCCGCGCCGAACCCCAGTACTGGGCAGCCGAGTTGGCGAGCCCGACCGTGTACGCGTACGCCGTGTCGCGCCCGGTGATGCCCACGCCCGCGACGCGGCCCCGCGAACTCGCCGCCGTATAGCCGGAGATGCCGAGCGAATCGGCCCACGAGGTGGTGAGGTTGGCGTGGTACAGCGAGGAGGAGGGCGCGCCGCCGTCGGTGAGCGCGATGACGTACGGGCCCTGGAGGCCGAAGCGTTGGGCCTCCGTCTGGTTCTCGCCGTAGTACAGGATCTCGTACAACCCGCCGCCGTCCGCGCTCTGATGGCGCAGCAGCGAGCGGTAGAACGGGCCGCCGGAAGCCTTCTCGTGGTTGCTGCGCACGACCCAGAGGCCGACGCTGCCGGTGGTCCAGCCGACGTAGTCGTAGTCGACGACCCGGTTCTTCGAGTAGTGCTTGGAGCGGGTCTGGCCGTCGGACTTCTCGAAGACGTCGGCGGACTCGATGGTGGTCGGCGCGTAAGTGTAGGAATCCGGCTCGTCGTTGAGGAACAGGCCGGCCTTGACGCGCACGATGTAGCGGGTCGCGCTGACCGACGTGTCGGCCTTGTTCGTCCACAGGTAGACGTTGTTCTCGCCGCTGCGGGCCGCGTAGTAGTGCTTCAGCGCGCCGTACGCGACGGAGATCAGGATGGTCGAACCCGACTGCGCGATCGTCACGGTGGAGGTGCCGAGGCCGGACTCGACATGCGAGTTCTTGCCGCCGTAGCCCTGGTACTCGGTGCCCTTGTAGACCAGCGAGGTCAGATCGCCGTTCGTCTTGCTGACCTTGAAGACCAGGCTCGCGCCGGTGTCGACGACGTAGTTCGAACCGTCGTCGGTGTAGCCGAAACTCGCGGCGGACGCGCTCTCGGCGAGCGGCCCGGCGAGCGCCGCCGAACCGGCCGTGGCCGCTGCGCCGAGGACGAAGGTGCGGCGGCGAACCGGTCTGTTCACAGAACCGGACATGGGGGTGCCTCCTTCGGGAGGGTGGGGGTGCGGGTGCTTGGAGGGTGGCAGTTGAATCGATTTCGCGAAAGGGCTTTCGCAGCCTTGGAGTTGGAGATGAAGTGAAATCTGCCGCAGGTCTAGAAAGCGCTTGTCCATAGCGGTACGGTCCACCGCCAGGCCTTGTCGTCGGACGGAGGAGCCGCGAATGAGACGTTTCAACATCGCCCTGCTGGCCGCACTGACCCTGAGCACCGCCCTCTCGACCGCACCCGCCCAGGCACACGACCGCACACCCCCGCTCGGCCTCGCCAACTGCACCGCCACCGCCTGCCACTTCGACGTCCCGCCCGGCACCTACGACGTCACGGTCCGCCTCGGCGGCGAGAGCGCGGCGAGTACGGCCGTCAGCGGCGAGACCCGGCGCTCCCTGCTCCCCGAGACGGCCACGGCGGCCGGTCGCACGGTGACCCGCGGCTTCACGGTGAACGTCCGTACGCCCGAGGGCGAACCCACCGGCCCCGACGGCACCCCCGGCCTCGACCTCACCCTCGGCGGCACGGCCCCCGCACTCGCCGACATCCGCGTCACCCCGGCCCACCACCCCCGCCAGCTCATCCTGATCGGCGACTCCACGGTCTGCGACCAACCGGGCGACCCGTACTCCGGCTGGGGCCAACAGCTCCCGCAGTTCCTGCGCAAGGGCGTGTCCGTCGCCAACTACGCGGATTCCGGGGAGAGTACGGTCACCTACCTGGAGAATCCCTTGCTGTGGGGGACAGTTCAGCCGCTGATCCACCCCGGCGACCTGGTCCTCGTCCAGCTGGCCCACAACGACAAGACGACCGACGAGGCCACGTATCGCGCGAACTTGGAAACCCTCGTACGGGGTATCCGTGACAGGGGAGGTCGTCCCGTCCTCGTGACACCGATCGTCCGACGCTGGTTCAATGCCGACGGCACACTGAACAACAACACAGCGCTGCTGGTGAACGGACTCGGCGTCGACCTGCCGGGCGTCGTCCGCTCGGTCGCCGCCGCCGAGGGGGTAACGCTGATCGACCTCACGGCGCAGACCAAGGCGCTGGTGGAATCGCTGGGAGTGGAAGGCTCCAAGGCCATCTACCTCTACAACGAGAAGAAGGACAACACGCACACCTCCGCGCACGGAGCCACCGTGTACGCGGGTCTGGTCCGCGACGCACTCGTCGCCCGGCATCTGCTGCCGGAGGACCGGGTACGAGTGGGGTGAGACCCGAAAGACCCCTGGGGCGTTCCGACCGGAACCGGGGCGCCCCAGGTTCCACTCTCCCGCCGTGCGTGTGAAAGCGAGCCGATGCAACTCCCTGCCGACGACCGCGCGTTGAGCCCCCGCACCGGCTACACCCGGGCCCACTGGGAAACGGCAGCCGACACCCTCCTCGCGGCGGTGGAGCCGTACGCCACCGAGGACCGCGCGCTCTACCACCTCCCCGGCACGCACACCAGCTGGTCCGGCAGGCTCTCCGACGGCCTGGAGGGCTACGCCCGCACTCTGCTGCTGGCTGCCTTCCGCCGCGACGAGACGGCACTGGAGCGCTACGCGGACGGCTTGGCGGCAGGCGTCGCGGGCGTCTGGCCGAGCATCGAGGACCGCAGCCAGCCCCTGGTCGAGGCGGCCTCGATCGCCCTCGCCCTGCGCCTGACCCGCCCCCTCCTCTGGGACCGCCTCGACGACCCCGTACGACAACGCGCCGCTGCCTGGCTCGCGGACGCCCTCACCGCCGAACCCTGGCCCTGCAACTGGGAGTTGTTCCCCGTCACGGTGGGCGGCTTCCTCCAGGAGATCGGTTACGAGCCCGACGCCTCCCGCAAGGCCGTCGACCGGGGCCTGTCGCGCATCGAGGACTGGTACGTCGGCGACGGCTGGTACACCGACGGCGACGGCCGCAAGTTCGACTACTACAACGGCTGGGCGATGCACCTCTACCCGGTCCTGCACGCCTGGCTCGCCGACGACCCCAGCCTCCTCGACCTCTACGGCGGCCGCCTGGAACGCCATCTCGCCGACTACGCCCGTCTGTTCGGCGGCGACGGCGCGCCGATGCACCAGGGCAGATCGCTGACGTACCGCTTCGCGACGACGGCTCCGCTGTGGCTGGGGGCGCTGACGGGCCGTACGCCGTTGCCGCCGGGGGAGACGCGACGGCTGGCGTCGGGCGCGCTGAAGTACTTCCTGGAGCGCGGGGCGGTCAACTCCGACGGGCTGCTCACCCTCGGCTGGCACGGCCCCAACGAGGCTGTCCTGCAAGGCTATTCGGGCCCCGTGTCCCCGTACTGGGCCAGCAAGGGCTTCCTCGGCCTGCTCCTCCCACCGGACCACGAGGTGTGGACGGCGGTCGAGGAACCCGGCCCGGCGGAGCGGGCGGACGCGGTCACTGGGGTCGTCCCCGCCAACTGGCTGCTCCAGTCCACCAGTTCGGACGGCTTGGTCCGCCTCCACAACCACGGCAGCGAGGACGTCCGCTACGACCCGTACTACACGCGCCTCGCCTACTCCACGGTCACGGTGCCCTCGCCGTCGTACGACAACAGCGTGCTCCTCGGCGGCGATCCGAGCCGTACGGAGATCGTGCCGTTGGGGGTGGGGGAGGGGTGGGTCGCTTCCCGGCACACGGCGGCTTCCGGGGCCCGGGTGGTCAGCCTGGTGGTGGCCGAGGGGGCGGTGGAGGTGCGGGCCCATCTGGTGGTGGGCGCGGGTGAGGGGACGCCGGTCCGGGTCACGGGGTGGTCGGCGGGGGATGGGCTGGACGCCGAACTCACCTCCTTGTACGGGCTGTTGGACGGTGAAGGTGTCGTCGGTGACGGGCCCACCCTGTTCGTCGCGCTGGCCCGGCTCACCGGGGAGCCGGACCCCCGTCCCCTCGCGGAACTGGTGTCCGTGGAGGTCGACGGGGATCACGGCGTCTCCGTTCAGTGGGCCGACGGCAAGCGGACGGACTTCCGGTTCACGGACTCAGCTGGGCGATCCGGAGCATCGTCGTGGTCGGTGACGCCCCGTTGAGCGGGGTCGCGTAGGTCGGGGTGACGGGGGCGTAGGCCCGGGTCAGGGTGCCGTTCTTCAGGACCGCTATGCCGTTCGCCGTCTTGCGTTGGTCATGTCCCCGAGTCGCCGCTGGTGCGGGGGAGGTTGCCGTCGAGCCGCGCGAAATATGGGGAGGTCAGTGGTCCGGCGGCGTCCGGAGGTGAGACCGGCTCCACAGCCGGGGCGGGCCGATCCTGGTACGTTGGATGCCTTCCTGGGTATCAGACCCTTTGGACTCATCACCGGCGAGGGACCGAGGAACCATGGCCATGGACCCCGGCGACAAGCGACTGGCGGCGGCCGTCGTGATGGACGACGACGGACGCGTGCTTCTGGTGCGCCGGAGTGCCACCGAGAGGTTCCTGCCGCGGGTGTGGGGCGTTCCGTGCGGGAAGCTGGAGCCGGGCGAGCGGTCCGAGGACGGTGCGCTGCGGGAGCTGAAGGAAGAGACCGGGCTCCTCGGCGAGATCGTCCGCAAGATCGGCGAGTCGTCCTTCGTGAGCGAGTACCGGGGCCGCGAGACCAAGAACTGGCAGCACAACTTCCTTGTCAGGCCGCTCACTTGGGAGATCACCCTCCCCGAGCCCGACCAGGCGTATCTCTGGCTCCCGCCCTCCGGACTCGCCGACGCGGGCATCGACATCGACGCGTACAACCTCGACGTCGTACGACAGGCCCTCACGAACTTCTGAGCGACTCCGCCAGATTGTTCAACGCGCCCAGATACTCCGGCACTTCGAGCGGTACCTTCGCCACCGCCCCCGGATGCGGGCCCGCCGCCGTGAACACGTCGGTGTGGCGCCGCCGTTCGGCCCCCGTCTCCAGGAACAGCGTCACGGTCGGCACGTCCGTGTCGCACCAGGCCCGGTGCAGGGTATGCGCCGGGAGGGCGTAGGCGCTGCCCGCCGCGTACTGGCCCGTGTGGGTCAGCCGCAGCCGTGCCGGTCCCGTCGGCCGCAGCCGCCAGTCGGCGCCGCGCTCGGCCAGGGACTCCTCGTACCGGTCCGCCGTGATGCCGCCGTCGCCCCGCGCCTCGTACAACTCCATGGCGAGCCGGCCCCGGACCACGTAAGAGGCAAGCGGGGAACGGTGGTTGTGAATGTCCTCCGCGCCGATCGCCGTCGCGCCGGGATGCCAGAGGTGCGCGCGCAGCATGTGGCGGGGGCCGCCGTCGATCAGCAACAGCTTGTCGAAGCCCAGGACATGACGGTACGACAGCCCGGCGCAGGTCTCCGGATCGCCCTCACCGGAGGCCAGTTCGGCGATTAGCTCCAACAGGCGGTCGGGGGAGCCCAGTTCGGCGACGACCGCGCGGGCCGCGGTCACCGTGTCGTGGACTCCTGCGCTCACTCGCCGACTGAGGATCACGCAGGCTTTGGCTGAGTATCCGGCTGGTACATCCACGCGGCATGAGCCCGCAGTGCTGAAAGTCCCTGGTAGGTCATCCAGATGGGGTGTCGCATTTCCTCGTTCACCGTGAAAGAGGATCCGTCCAGGTTCCAGGACCAGATACCGTCGTTCTGCGCCGCCCACACTGCCGTCGCGGCACCGTTCAGACGCTCCAACCAGTTCTCCTCAAGGCCATCCTGTCGTGCGATCTCCTGGGCACTCGGTGTGAGCAGTGCGCGCACGATCCAGGAGGCGGTGAAGTGCCGTACGCCCAGGACCTCGGTGTGCAAGGAATCGTCCGAGTGCCGCCGCCGCACTTCCTCCCTCACGTTTGCCAGGTCGGCGCAGTTGTCGTGGGCGGTCGCGGGGCAGGCCAGTAGCCAGCGCACCCCGTCCTCGCGCGCCGAACGCTCGGCGGGTCCCTCACCCAGGACTCGGGTCGCCCGGTCCAAGGCGACCACGGCCTGTGCCGTGTGCAGTGAGGAGGGCCGGGCGGGGTGCGGAGCCCAAGGCAGTGTCGTGAGCCGGTGGCCCCAGCAGCGCCGGTGTTGGCGTTGTGGGTCGGTGAGCGCACCGTCGACAAGGACGCTGCGCAGCACAGGCAGCGTCGGCGCTTCGGGTGCCGCGCGAAGCAGCCCCCGTATCACAGTGGTGACGACATGAGTCAATGCTCTTCCCGTGCCGTCGAGTTCAAGGGTGAAGCCGGCCTCGCAGCGCGCCACCTCGTCCGCCAGCCGCTCCCGCGACGCACCCGCCCGAGCCAACGCACCCAGGACCATGGCTGTTATCTCCGGGCGGGCCACAGATCCCTGCATCTGGGCCGACCAGCCGCCGCCTTGCAGCCGCAGCCGCCACAGAGTGTCGATGAGGTCGCCGGTGTGCACCCGCCCGTCCGGCATACCCAGATCCAGCACGGTGTGCAGCCCGTACGCCGTGGCCAACGCGGTGGGATGTGCCTGGGGTTCCGGTTCCTGGAAGGCATGCTGCCACCCGACAAGTCGGCCCCGGATCGGGTCGTCGACCACAACGACCTTGGCGGCGAGGGCATCGTATGCGGATGCGAACACCTTCGGCAGCGGGCCGGGTGCGGTCGGAACGAGGGGAGGAAAGGTGGCGACCGGCGAGGGCGCGGCCGTACGGACTCGGAGCAGGGCTGCCGCCAGCCAGGTCATCCCGGCGGTGGCTAACCCGCTCAGCCCGGATATCAGATACTTGGCAGGCTCATTGTCGATCGAGTCGGGCAGCACTGCGAACAGAAACTGGAAGACCGCGTATCCGGCGGCCACACACCCAAACCGGCCCAACCAGCTTAGGAAACTTGCTGGTGGGTCGGGCTCGGATGCTCCGGAGGTTCTCAAGGGACCTATTCCCAGCCGCTGTTGAGACACAGTGCGCTTCCTCCCCCAGGGTGGCACGTGACCTTCGCGAAGATTCCAGTCTAAGTGGTGAGCATGCCAACTGGGCGCGGACCGGAACCGGCGTCTCCGTCACCGTAGTTGACCCTCGCGCGGCCAGTGCGTCAGCGCCACGTGCAGCGCGTCGACCGCACGCTCCCAGGAGCGCTGTACGTCCCGGGGCGCGCCGAACCCTCCGCTTGACTCCAGCGCGCAGAAACCGTGGAACGTACTCCTCAACAGCCGTACGGCGTCGGTGAGATCGGGTTCCTCCAGGCCGTAGGCGCGCAGCATGCCGTAGGTGATCTCGGCGGTGCGGCGCAGGGCGGGGGAGTCGGCGATCAGGGACTGGTCGACGCGGATCTGGGTGGCCGCGTACCGGCCGGGGTGCTCCAGGGCGTAGGCCCGGTACGCGTCCGCGAAGGCGCCCAGCGCCTCCCGGCCCGTGCGGTCGGCGACCGCGACGGCGATCCGGTCGATCAGCTCGCCGCCCGCCAGGAACGCGACCCGGGTGCGCAGATCCTGGAGGTTCCGGACGTGCGAGTACAGGCTCGCGTCCTTCACACCGAAGCCACGGGCCAGCGCGGACAGGCTGACGTTCTCGAAACCGACCTCGTCGGCGAGGTCGGCGGCGGCCACCACGACACGGTCGGCGGTCAGTCCCGCGCGTGCCACGACCCACCACCTCTCCTCTGACCTGCGACGACTGGAACCCCTAGGACAATAGCCAATAACAAGTGGGGCGCCCGGCGCGTTTCACCGCGGTCGTCACCGGACTCCGGCAGCAGACTTCCCACCATGGACGACGACTCCGGCACCCCCGCCCCCACCGGCACCCCCGCCCCTACGGGCCTGCGCGCCACCGCACTCCTCGGCCGCCCCAAACTGTGGCTCATCCCCACCGTGCTCACCGGCCTGCTCGCATTCCTGCTGTCCCTCCTCTACATGGGCGGCATCGTCAACCCCAACCGCGAACTGCACGACCTCCCCATCGCCCTCGTCAACAGCGACACCGGAAAACCACTCACCGGCCAGCAGCAGAACCTGGGCACCCAGATCACCCACTCCATCGTGACCAACTCCGGTAGCCGCGCGGCCGGTTGGCGCCAGCTCACGAGAGCCCAGGCCCAGGACGAACTCGACGCCGGCAAGGTCTACGGCGCCCTGGTCATCCCCGCCGACTTCACGAACTCCGTCGCCGCGCTGACCACCACGAACGCCACCGCCCGCCCGACCATCACCGTGCTGACCAACCCCGGCAAGGGCAGCCTCGGCTCCTCCCTCGCGAGCAAGATCTCCTCCACGGCGGCTCAGCAGGCCTCGCTCACCATCGGCAAGCAGCTCAGCGCGGCGGCCACGAAGGCCGACTCCACGCAGAAGCTGCTGCTCGCGGACCCGGTGCGGATCGCCACCCAGGTCGGCCACCCCATCGGCGGCAACAGCGGCATCGGCCTGACCGCCTTCTACTACACCCTGCTGCTGGTCCTGGCCGGATTCATGGGCGGCAACGTCATCAGCAACGGCGTCGACACCGGCCTCGGCTACGCCGACAACGAGATCGGCCCCTGGCACACCCGCCGCCCCACCGTCCCCATCAACCGCACCCAGACGCTGCTCCTGAAGATGGTCATGACGGCCGGCATCACCCTCCTCAGCGTCTCCCTGATCATGCTCGCGAGCGTCAGCATCCTCGGCATGGACGCGACCCACATCCCGCTCCTGTGGATCTACTCCTACTGCGCCGCCCTCGCCGTCGGCCTCGGCGTCCAGGCCATCAACGCCGCGTTCGGCGGAATCGGCCAGCTGGTCTCCATGTTCGTGTTCATCGTCCTGGGCCTCCCCTCTTCCGGCGCGACCGTCCCCCTCCAGGCCGTCCCCGGCTTCTACCGCTTCCTCTCCCACTTCGAGCCCATGCGCCAACTCAGCGACGGCGTAAGGGCGATCCTCTACTTCGACGCCCGCGGCGACGCGGGCCTCACGCGCGCGTGGACCATGATCGGGGTCGGCACGGCGATCGGCCTGCTCTTCGGCTTCGCGATGGTCCAGTACTACGACAGGAAGGGCCACAAGCGCCTGACGCCACAGCCGGCTTGAGGCACCGCACCCTCAACTGGCTCAGGCGATCCGAGAGTTGACTCTCAGGCTTTCTGAGAGAACACTCTCAGACCATGGATTCCGGCAACCGTTTCGGCGACCTAGAGATATCCGACCCCAAGGCCATGCGCGCGCTGGCACACCCCGTGCGGCTCGCGATCCTCGAACGCCTCCAGCGCCACGGCCCCGCCACCGCCTCCCGCCTCTCCCCGCACGTGGGCGCCACCCCGTCCGTCACCAGCTGGCATCTGCGCCATCTCGCCGGCTTCGGCCTGGTCCGCGACGCGGAGGGCGGGACGGACCGGCGGGAGCGGCGGTGGGCGGCGGTGGCGCGGGGCTTCCGGTTCGAGGCGCCGGAGGATCCGGCGGACGAGGAGGGCCGTTCGGCGGCGCGGGTGCTGACCGGCGAGATGTTCGCGCGCAACGCCGAACTGCCCCTGCGCTGGCTGATGGACACGGCGCCCGAACTGGAGCCGGAATGGACCAGGCTCGCCGGGGCGAACAACACCCGGATCGTGGTGACGGCGGATGAACTGGCCGTGCTGCAGGACGCGTTCGAGGAACTGATCGCGCCGTACGTCGTCCGCGAACCGGACCGGCGACCGGCGGACGGCCGGGGTGTCCGCCTGCTGATGTACGCGTTGCCGGAATCGCCAGGTCCCGGGAACGAGGACGGCGAGAAGACGACGACGGACCTACCGGAGTGAAGGGGGGATCGCTGTGGCGTGACCGCCGCTTCGTACGCTTCTGGTGCGGCCAGTCCATCTCCCAGTTCGGCGACCGGATCTCCGAACTGGCCTTACCTTTCATGGCGGTTGGCGCGCTGCACGCCTCCGCGAACCAGGTCGCCCTGCTGACCGCGCTGGTCTGGACGCCGAACCTCCTGGGCCTGTTCCTGGGTGCCTGGGTGGACCACCGCCCCGCCAAACGCCGGCTCATGCTGCTCGCGGACGTGATCCGGGCCGCCGTACTGCTGTCGCTCCCGATCGCCTACGCCCTCGACACGGTGACGCTCGGTCAGCTGTACACGGTGGCCGTGCTGACCGGAATGGCGGCGGTCGTCTTCAACACGGCGTACTCGTCCTTCTTCGCCCACCTCGTACCGGCGGAGTCGTACGTCGAGGCGAACAGCAAGCTCAGCGCGAGCAGATCGGTGTCCTTCATCGCAGGCCCCGCGATCGGCGGCGTCCTGGTCCAGGCACTGACGGCACCGGTCGCGGTGATCGCGGACGCGCTGTCGTTCGTGGCGTCGGCAATCCTGGTCGGACGTACGAGAGTTGACGAACCAGTTCCCGTTCCCGTTCCTACGACGTCGACCGGCCCCTCGCTGCTACGGCGTGCGCGAGAGGGCCTGACCTTCGTGATCCACGAGCCGGTGATGCGAGCGGGCCTCCTCTGCGCGACGACCGTCAATTTCTTCACGTTCCTGTCGGGCACCGGCCTGCTCGTCCTGTTCGCCGACCGGGTCCTCCAACTGTCGCCCGGCGCCATCGGGTTGGCGTTCGGCGTGGGCGCGACGGGCGGTCTCCTCGGCGCGGTGGCGTCCCCCGCGATCGCCCGCCGGATCGGCATCGGCCGCAGCATCGTCGTAGGGGCCGTCCTTTTCCCGGCCCCCTTCGCCCTCATCGCGGCGGCTACCGGCCCGACCTGGGCCCGCCTCGGTACCCTGGGCGCAGCCGAGTTCCTCTCCGCCTTCGGCGTGATGCTCCTCGACGTCAACCTCAACTCCCTCCAGACATCGGTGGTCCCCGACGGCCTCCGCAGCCGCGTGGCGGGCGCGTACAGCACGGTCAACTACGGGGTACGTCCGCTGGGGGCGCTGATCGGGGGCGAGTTGGCCACACTGGCGGGCCTGAGAGTGACCCTTACGGTCGCGGCGGTCGGGGGCGCGATGTCGGCGCTGTGGTTGCTGGCTTCGCCGATACCGGGGATACGGGAATTGCGGCATGCGCAGGTCGAATCAAGGCAGGAGTGATTGAGGTCGCCGGTGATGATCTGAAGTGAGGCCGGTCGCCAAAGGCATTGCGCCGTACCGGTCGTCAGCGGTTCGGCCGGTCCTGAGCGGCTCGCGCGCGCACGCCCAGGGCCGGGGGTCCTACCCGGTCAACTCTCTCAGCCCGCGCAGAGCTTCACGTTCACGGTGTCGCCCGTTTTCACGATCTTCGGGGCGTGCGGAGTGACCTCGACGACCGTGGCCTGCTTGCAGCCGGGGCTCTTGGTCTTGAGGATCGTGCCGAGCTTGATGCCGGCCTTGAGGAATTGCCCCTTGGTCGTGCGCAGGTCCGTGCCCGTGAAGTCGACGGCGACGGGGCCTCCCCCCTTGCCGAAGTCCAGCAGCAGGATGGCCTTCTTGTAGTCGGAACCCTTGGTGGTCGCCGTGGTCATGGGCTTCTCCGCCGTCGTCGGCGAGGTGCCGCCCGTCATGGACGCCAGTGCCGTGCCGCCGCCCGCCACGATGAGGGCGGTGGCGACACCGGCGATGAGGGTGGCGCGCCTGCGGCGGGTGCGGTGGACCATGCCGGTCGTGTCGAAGGCCGGTGAGTCGGTGGAGTGCGCGAAGTCGTTCATGGCGTTGATCAGTTCCTCTTCGAAGGGTGTGCAGCCGGAGGAACGCTGGTCGTGCGAACTCATCGGGTTCCTTCCGTGAGCTGCTGCGATGAAGGGGCGGAGAGTGCGGGAAACTGGCTTCTCAACCGGTTGATTCCACGGGCCAGTTGGGAGCGGACGGTGCTCGGCGAGATCTTCAGGTCGGCAGCAATCTCGGCGTCGGACAGATCGTGGAAGTACCGCAGCACCACCACCGTCCGCATCCGCATGGGCAGTTGCTGAAGAGCACGCACCAACTGGTCCCGGCTGTCGATCCGTCCGTACTCGTCGCCCGGCGCGGCCGGGTCGCCGTCCACCGGGTGCTGAGCCGTACGGCGGAAGCGTCGCCAACGGTCGTTGGCGAGGTTGACCATGATCCGCCGCACGTACGCGTCCGGGGCGTCCTTGGCGCTGATCGTGCGCCACTTGCGGCAGACCCGCTCCAGGGTCTCCTGGACCAGATCCTCCGCCGCGTCGCGACTGCCCGTCAGGACCAGCGCGCCCCGGAACAGCGCGGCCGACCGGGCGGCGACGAATCCATGGAAGTCCCCCTCCATCGACCCAACTCCGTTGCGCCCCGCGCCCGTTGCCCACTTGGCTGCCAGATCCACACGCTCCTCCCTTCCTGTCACCCCTCCTCGACGGGGAAACGGGCGGATCTGCTGCACGGCCTCTCTGAGACCTGGGTCACAACTCCCGTGGCACGCTCACCCGTTGACGCCCGTGTAGTGGTTCAGGCTCCATCGCCACAGCAGCCGCGCCCCGAGATACGCCATTACGCCCACGAGCGGTGAGGCCGCCGCCAGCCAGTACGGGACGCCGGTGTCGTGGCCGTGCCCGGTCAGTACGGCGGCCGGGAGGTAGGCGACGAACGCGAGCGGAAGGGCGTAGGTGAGGAAGCCGCCGACCGCCCGGGGCAGGACGTTGAGCGGGTAGCTGCCGAAGGTGCCGAGGAGGTCCTCCAGCCAGCGGCTCCAGTAGTCCGCGGACGGGAAGCGGAGGGAGGCGCCGGCCACGGCCGTGAAGAGGGCCGCCTCCAGGAGCATGCCGCCGATGAGCGCGGCGATCAGATACGCGCTGCGGCCCGCCGTCCAGTCCAGGTGGCTGCGGTTGAGCGCGCCGATCATCAGGCCGGTCGCCACCGTCAGGTCGCCGATCGCGTTGGTGGGGAAGTACTCCAGCTGGGCCTGGCGGTGGACCGGCATCGGCCGCACCAGGTAGATGTCGATACGGCCCTCCTGGATGTACCGGCCGATGCCGTGCATACGGCCCAGGAACAGCACCATCAGGCCGTGCGCCATCATCCGCGTCGCCGGGATCAGCAGCACGTCCGAGCTGTCCCAGCCGCCCATCCCGGCGAACCGGGTGAGCAGCACCGTCGCGAACACGATCACCGACACCTGCCAGATCGCGCCGATCGCGATCATCAGCAAGAACTCGGTGCGGTACTCCAGTTGGGCACGGAAGTTGAGGCGCGTGATGCGCCACACGATCCGGACGGCATTCACACGCATCAACCTCCTTGGGCCACGACTCGACGGGCGGCGCGCCGCCACAGGAACCGGGTGAACAGGGACAGGGCCACCACCCAGGCGGTCTGCAGGGCGAGTTGGGCCCCCGCGTCGGACAACGGGACCCGGCCCACGTAGATCGAGAGCGGCACACTGAGCGTCGCCTGGAACGGCAGGAAGCGGCTCATCGTGATGAACCAGTCCGGGAAGAACCACAGCGGCGCGTACACCCCGGACAGCAGGTTCTGCGCGAAGATCAGGATCAACATCGCGGCCCCGTTGCGGAGCGTCCAGAAGCAGAGTTGGTCGATGACGAGCATGACGTAGTAGAGGACCAGCTGGCCGAGCAGCATGCTCAGCGCGAACACCCCTGCCGCGGCAGGTGACTTGGGCGGGTCCACGACCCCGGCCGCGAGGCAGACGACGTAGCCTGTCAGTGCCCAGGCCAGCCCGTACATCTGCTCGCCGAACGCCCGCAGCGCGTAGTAGCGCTGGGGTGGCAGCGGGCGCAGATACCAGTAGATGATCGTCCCGAAGTGCATGTGCTGAAGGACCGTGTCCCGGCCCGCGTACTGGTCCAACTCCCGCAGCCGGGAGGCGAGTACGGCCAGGACGGCGTACGTCACCGCCTGGTCGCGGGTGAGTCCGGCGGTGGCGCCGGTGTGCGCGTACAGGCCGCGCCACAGGGACGCCACCAGGACCACCTGCACGGTGAGGCGGAGCAGGGCGGCCGTGATGCGGGGTGGGGCGAGCAGTTCGCCGAGCGGGGTCACGCGGGCGGCGCGCCAGGCGTGCGGGGCGGCCATGTCAGGCCTCCTCGGCCGGCGGCCCGGCCTGGACGTAGGCGGCCCGCATCACGTCCTCCAACTCGGCCTCGTCCATGGCGACTTCGGTCACCTCGTACCGCTCGATGACCTGCTTCAGCGCCTGATGGACGGTCGGCCCCTCGGCTCCGTCCGGACCGAACACCACCTGCGGGCCGTCCCGCCGCACGAGCGCGATGCCGGGCAGGGCCACGACCTCGGCGTGCGCGTCGGCGAGCGTCGCGCGGATCTGCCAGGTCGAGCCGAACTTACGGCGGATCTCGTCGAGGGTGCCGTCCAGGACCAGCCGGCCGTGGTTGATGAGGACGACCCGCTCGGCGAGCCGGGCGACCTCGGTCATGTCGTGCGTGGTGAGCAGGACCGTACGGCCGCGCTCCTCCACCTGGTGCCGCAGGAACTCCCGCACCTGCTCCTTCACGACCACGTCCATGCCGATGGTCGGCTCGTCGAGGAAGACGACCGGCGGGTCGTGCAGCAGCGCGGCGGCCAGGTCACAGCGCACCCGCTGGCCCAGCGAGAGATGCCGGACCCGGGTGTCCCAGAAGGCGGACAGTTCGAGGATGTCGTCGAACTCCCGCAGCCGGGCCGCGTGTTGGGCCTTCGGCACCTCGTAGATGTCCCGCAGGATCGCGAACGACTCGCGCACCGGCAGGTCCCACCACAACTGGGTCCGCTGCCCGAACACCGCCCCGATGTTACGGGCGTTGCGCTCCCGCTCCTCGTACGGCACCACGCCCGCGACCCGGGCCTCGCCCGAGGTGGGCCTGAGGATGCCCGTGAGGATCTTGATGGTGGTGGACTTGCCGGCGCCGTTCGGGCCGAGCAGGGCGAGGAGTTCGCCCGGTGCGACGTCGAAGGTGACGTCGGAGACGGCGTGCTTGGGCACACGCTCCGGGTTCACGAGAGAGCGCAGACCGCCGACGAGACCCGGCCGCCGGACGGTCGTGTGGAAGGTGCGGGACAGACCGCGCACCTCGATGCTGCTCGCGCTCACTGGATCAGCCTTCGGGTGAGCCGGAACAGTGCGTTCATGACGCGGACCTCCTCGTCAGTCGGATCAGCCGGAGCGTCGCCAGCAGCGACGCGCCCGACAACACGGTCAACAGCCAGGGCACCGCGTGGATCCCGGAGGCCTCGATCCCGACGCCGAGCAACGGCGGAGCCGCCACTCCGCCGACGTTCGAGGCCGCGATCACCCACGCCCCCGCGCGCCTGGCCTGGGGGAGCGCCGAGTTGAGCCAGGCAAGGCCCGTCGGAAAGACCGGAGCGATGAACAAGCCAACACCGGCATACGCCACCGGTGCCACTCCTTTAACCAGCGTCAGCAGCAGACACACCGTCATCCCCGCCGCGCACACCGCGAGGATCCGCTCGGGGGCGTGCCGCAGCGTGATCGGTACGACGAGGAAGCGGCCCGCCGTCATCATCAGCCAGTACACCGAGGTCGCCGACGCGGCCACGGTCGCGGTGTAGCCGACCGTCTCCAGATGGGTCGGCTCCCAGCCGCCGACGCCCGCCTCCACGCCCACGTTGAGGATGTAGAGGACGAGGAAGCCGACGAGGATCCGGGACAGGCCCAGGCCTCTACTTCCGGTTGCTGCTGGTGGAGCGTCAGATACACGTGTACGTACGCCACTTGAGCCGGCGAACACCAGCACCGCCGCCAGCACCGCGCACGCCCCGAACGCGTACGGGTAGCCGTCCGGGCCCAGCCAGGCCACGATCGCCGGGCCGAGCACCGCCCCGATGCCGAAGTGCGCGTTGAGCACGTTCAGCATGGCGGTGGAACGGCCGCCGAAGCCCACGGCGAAGAGCTGGTTCAGGCCGTAGTCGATCCCGCCGAAGCCGAGGCCGGCGAGGAAGGCGGCGGCGAGCGCGAGGGGCCAGTCGGGCGCGAGTGCGAATCCGGCCGCGCCCGCCGCCATCAGGCCGTAACCCCACGCCAGCAGTGCCCTGTTGCTGATCCGGGAGTGGATCGCGTTGAAGGCGAGGACACCGGCGACGCCGCCCGCGAAGTGCAGGCTCAGACCGAGGGCGGCGGCCGAGGGGGACAGGCCGAACTCGTGGCGCAGGCCCGGGATCGCGGGGCCGTAGAGGGCCTGGAGCATGCCGATGAGGATGAAGCCGACGCAGGACGCGACCGCGGCCGACCGGGTGAAGAGCCGGTCGGCCGCAGACGATTCCGTGACTATGTCAGTCAACTGGTCTCCGGGGTTGTCGAGTTCACGGTTTCCGAGAACACGAAGGAGAACTCGGTGGGTCGGGCGTTCAGGAAGTACTGCGGGAGCGGGCCCGGGCCGCAGGACTGTGAGCCGATGCCGTGCTGTCCGTGGTCGAGGTTCACCCAGACCGTGTCTCCGGGGGTGAGGTCGGTGCGGTGAGTGGCCGCGTCGAGCTGCTCCGTGGTCCAGCGGCGGGCCGTGAACCAGAACTCCGGGTCGCCGTCGATGCGCAGCCCGCCGATCTCCGCCCAACGGACGTCGGGGCGGGCGCCGTTCTCCTGCGGGCGGACGTAGGGGGTCTGGAGGCCGTCGACCGTGGAGTCCCAATGGCCCAGCAGGGAGGCCGACTTGGTGTCGGGGTACCCCTCGCCGGGACCGCCGCCGAACCACCGCACCCGGTCCGCGCTCGCGTCGATACCGAAGCGGATGCCCAACCTCGGTAGCGGGAACGTCCAGTTGCCCTCGGGTGCCACGGACACGGTCAGCCGTACCCGCGAGCCGTCCGAGGTCCAGCGGTACACCGTGGCGAGGCCCACCTCCCAGGCGGCGGGTGCCACCCGGGTGCGTACGGTCAGGGCGTCCTCGCTCAACTCCACGCCGTCCAGCCGGTGGCGCATGCGATGCAGCCCGAACTTCCGCCAGAGCAGGCCGAATCGGACGTCGGTCTGCCAGGACGCGCCGTCGTCGTTGTCGGTGGGCGCCCGCCATATGTCGAGGCGGAGACCGGTGACGTCGACCGCGCCGATCGTCCTCAACTCACCTGTGCGGGCGTCGAAGGTGGCAGGGCCGAGGGTGATGCGCCGATCGTCGAGCACCGGCCCGGCGACGGCGGAGACGGACGGCAACGGGCGTGCCGCGACCGGGAACTGGCCCCAGCCGATGACATGTCCGGCGGGACCCCATGCGGTCTCGGCCGCGAGCGACGCCCGTACGGTCCACTGGGATTCCGCGCCGTTGGACTCCACGGGTGGCGCGGGCAGCTTGACGTCCGTCGACTCGCCGGGTGCGAGGGACGGCACGGTGAGGGTGCCCGACTCGACTGTCTCGCCGTCCACTTGGTACGACCAGGCGAAGGCCAGGGCGGACAGGTCGGCGAAGTCGTACGCGTTGGTGATGCGTACGGTGCCGTCCGCGCCGTCGCCCGTGATCCGGACCGGCTCGATCACCTTCTTGTACTCGGTCAGGCCGGGGGAGGGGGTGCGGTCCGGGAAGACCAGGCCGTCGCAGACGAAGTTCCCGTCGTGCAGCTCCTCGCCGAAGTCACCGCCGTACGCGAAGCCGAACCGCTCGTCCTTGATGCCGTGGTCGATCCACTCCCAGACGAAACCGCCCTGGAGCCGGTCGTACGACTCGAAGAGGCGCTGGTAGTCGGCGAGTCCGCCGGGGCCGTTGCCCATGGCGTGGGCGTACTCACAGAGGATGAAGGGGAGTTGGCGGCGCTGGTGGGTGCCGCCGTCCAGGCCCCGGCCGATGCGCTCGACCTCGGCGTGGTCGGCGTACATCCGTGAATAGACGTCCGTGTCACGGCAGTTGATGTCGCCCTCGTAGTGCACGAGGCGGGACGAGTCGCGGGCGTGGATCCACTCGGACATGGCGGTGAGGCCGCGACCGGTACCGGCTTCGTTGCCCAGGGACCAGATGACGATCGAGGGGTGGTTCTTGTCGCGTTCGACCATGCGGGCCGCGCGGTCGAGCAGCGCCGGGGTCCAGCGGTCGTCGTCAACGGGGTTGTCGCGCCAGGCCTGTTCGGTGAAACCGTGGGTCTCCAGGTCGCACTCGTCGATGACCCAGAGGCCGTACTCGTCGCACAGGTCCAGGAAGTCGGGGTGCGGTGGATAGTGCGAGGTGCGGACGGCGTTGATGTTGTGCCGCTTCATCAGCACCACGTCCTCGCGCATGGTCTCCAGGTCGAGGGCGCGGCCCTTCTCCGGGTGCCATTCGTGGCGGTTGACGCCCTTGAAGAGGATCGCCTTGCCGTTGACCTTGATCAGGCCGTCGGAGAGTTCGACGGTCCGGAAGCCGATGCGGAGGGGGATGCGTTCGCCCTCGGTGGTGAGCAACCCGTCGTACAGGTACGGGGTTTCGGCCGTCCAGGCTTCCACCGGCACGGTGACCGATTCACCCGTCGCGACATCGATGTCCAGGGCGGGCACGGTGACGCGGCCGTCGACGTCGGAGTCGACGCGGAGGGTGCCCTCGCCGCCGAGATGGTCGTAGGAGGCGTGCACGAAGAAGTCGAGGGCGCTGCCCGGCGGGCGGTGCAGCAGGGTGACGTCACGGAAGATGCCGGGCAGCCACCACTGGTCCTGGTCCTCCAGGTACGAGCCCGCCGACCACTGGTGGACACGGACGGCGAGCACGTTGCCGGAGGGCTTCAACAGGTGCCCGACGGCGAACTCGTGCGGCAGCCTCGACCCCTTGAACTCGCCGATGTCCGTGCCGTTCAGCCAGACGCGGGCGCAGGACTCCACACCGTCGAAACGCAGCACGGCCCCGCCGTCCGAGGGCCACTCGGACGGCAGGTCGAACGTGCGGAGGTGGTCGCCGGTCGGGTTCTCGGTCGGGACGCGGGGCGGGTCGACCGGGAAGGGGTAGAGGTGGTTGGTGTAGATGGGGGAGCCGTGCCCTTGCAGGACCCAGTGGCCGGGGACCGTGACCTCGGCCCAGTCCCCGGCGTCGTAGCCCTCCCCGGCGAACGAGTCGTCCTCGGCGTCGGCCGTCGCCGACACACGGAGACGCCAACTGCCGTTCAGTGACAGTGACTTCGCGTCCGAGGACGCGTACCGGGCGCGGGGTGGGAGGGCTCCGCTGCCCGGGGAGACGTCCTCGATGTAGTCGGCGGCGGTGCTGGAAGTCATCGGTCTCCAGGTCGTGAGATGCGGGTGTCAGCCCTTGATGCCGGTCTGCGCGATGCCCTGGACCAGCCAGCGCTGGAGGAAGAGGAACACGAAGATCAGGGGGAGGATGGAAACTGCGGCGGCCATGAAGATGAGATGGAAGTTGACGGTCTGGTTCGTCATGAATGACGACAGGGCGATCTGGACGGTCCAGGAGTCCGGGTCCTGGCCGATGACCAGCGGCCAGAGGAACGCGTTCCAGCCGCTGATGAACGTGATCGTGGCGATCGCCGCGAAGAAGTTCAGCGAGTTGGGCACGACGATCCGCCAGTACGCGCCCCAGTAGCCGAGCCCGTCCACGCGTGCCGCCTCCTCCAACTCCTTGGGGAACCCCAGGAAGTACTGCCGGAAGAGGAAGCACGTGAAACCACTGAAGAGGCCCGGGATGATGAGACCCCGGTAGGTGTCGACCCAGCCGAGCGACGAGACGAGCACGAAACTCGGCACGAAGGTCACGGCGGTGGGGACCATCAGGGTCGCCAGGACGGCGTAGAAGACCTTGTTGGAGTGCTTGTACGGGATGCGGGCCAGGCCGTAGCCGGCCAACGAGCAGACCAGGAGCGTGCCTACGGTCATCAGGACGGCAACGACCAGGGAGTTCCACAGGGCGCGGCCGAACTGGACGGTGGGGTCGTCGAACAGCTCGGAGATGTTGCCCCACTGGAAGGAGGGGAGCAGCTTCCAGTTCTCGCCGGTGATCTCCGGGTCGGTGGAGAGGGCGTTGCGGACGATCAGGTAGAAGGGGAGCAGGAAGAGCAGAGCGGCGACGCCGACGGCGAGATACAGGCCGGTGTTGGCGAGGATGCTGCCGCGCTTCTTGCGGTTCTTGCCCAACTGCGGTGCGGTGGTGGTCACTTGGCCTCCTCCCCCCTTCCGAAGCCCATGATCTTGCCCTGGGCGAGGGTGACGATGCAGATCAACAGGGACAGGATGACCGCGCCCGCGCTGCCGGCGCCGTAGTCCTGGTTCGTGCCGAGGGCTGTCTTGTACAGCTCCATGAGCGGGGTCTGGGCCCAAGTGGCCTTGGTCCCGATGATGTTGAAGAACTCGTCGAACGCCTGGTACGCGGCGACGAGTAGCAGCAGGACCACCGCGGTGGAGGTGGCACGGAGCTGAGGCAGCGTGATGTACCAGAAGGTCTGCCAGCCCCGCTTGGCGCCGTCGATGGCGGCGGCCTCGTACAGCTCCGCCGGGATGTTCTGCAGCGCCGCCAGGAACAGGATCATGTAGAAGCCGGCCTGGATCCACAGGCGCAGGCTCACGATGACGAGCCAGTACCAGGGCGGGCTCGGGTTGGCCAGATAGGCGATGTTGTCGACGCCGAACCAGCCGAAGACGGTGTTCATCAGGCCGAAGCGGACGCCGCTGAAGATGGACATCTTCCAGATCAGGGCGGCGGCGACGTACGACACGGCGGTCGGCAGGAAGAACACCGACCGGAAGAACGCCCGCATGAACCGCAGTTGGTTCACCAGCAGGGCCAGACCCAGTGACAGTGCCCACGTGGTCGGCACGATGAACACGGCGAACACCGTGAACGTCAGGAGCGAGTCGGGGAAGTTGCTGTTCGTCAGGATCTGCTTGTAGTTGTCGAAGCCGACGAAATGGCTCGGGGTGACGGTGTAGCGCGCGTCGAAGAAGCTGAGCCAGATGCTCCATCCGATGGGGACGAAGACGAAGATCACCAGGCCGATGAGGAACGGGCCGGTGAAGAGCCAGAAGTTCAGGGTGGCGCTGGACCGCAGGCCCCGCCGCGGCCGGGCCTTGGAGGCCTTGGCCGGGGCGGGCTGGGCGACCCCGCGCGTGGTGGTGGTCGACATGGTCTGTTCCGTCCGCCGGCCTATCCGAACAGCTTCTTGAGCTCGACGTTGACCTTCTTGTCGCAGGCGTCGAGCGCCGCCTCCGGGTTGCCGTTCTTGCGCACGGAGTTCGCGATCACGTCGGCGAACGCGGTGATCATGACCTGGTCGAAGCCGATGTTGTCGAAGTGGCCGTAGTCGGTGAAGAGCTTGACGCCCTCGGCGGGCAGGCCGGACTTGAGCTTGGTGGCCGAGTTGGCGATCGAGGTGCGCGGCGGGATGTGGAAGCCGTAGGAGGTCGCCCAGTCCTCCTGGTACTTCTTCTGCTCGATCCACAACCACTTGACGTACGCCTTGGCCGCCTCGACGTTCTCGCCCTTCGCGTTGACGAACATCGACCAACCGCCGTTGTAGACCGACTGCTTGCCACTGCTGCCGATGCTGGGGAAGGGGAAGATGCCCAGGTCGTCGCCGAGTGCCTTCTGCATGACCGGCATGGACCACATGCCGCCCCACTGGATGGCGCACAGACCCTGGTCGAGCGAGGAGGGGTCCCAGAAGTCGGTGGGGGCGTCGAGGAGCACGTTGCCGCTGGTGAAGAGCTGGCGGAGCTGCTTGAGGCCCTGGACCACCCCGTCCGTGTGGTACGCGATCTGGTTGTTCGCGTCGAGCGTGTCCGCGCCGGCCGACCAGATGATCGGGTTCTGGATCGCGGTGAAGTCGTTGCCGAGGTAGACGCCCTTGACCTTGTTGGTGGTGAGCTTGGCGGCGGCCTCCAGCAGCTCGTCGAGGGTGGTCGGCACGTCGACCTTGGCCTTCTCCAGCATCGACTTGCGGTAGTAGAAGAACTGCGGGTCGTCGATCATCCGAATCCCGTAGATCTTGCCGTCGACCGTGTGCGACTTGATGTCGGCCGGGTTGAAGTCGTCCTTGACCGGATCGATGATGTCGCTCAGGTCGGCGACCTGGCCGCTCTTGACCAGCTGCAGCTGCGGGTGGAACTCGAAGACGTCGGGCGCCTGCTTGGTGAGCAGGGACGAGAAGAGCTTGGCCTCGAAGTTGTTGCCGGTGATCCAGTTCGTGGTCACGTCGGCCTTGGAGTACGCCTTGGCATACCGCTTGATGGCCTGCTCGGTCCCGGCCTCGCCGTACGCGTGGAAGTACTGGACGAGCTGCTTGCCCGAACCGGACCCCCCGCCCCGCCCGTTGTTGCCGCCGCACGCGGCCAGTGTTCCCGCCGCGGCCATTCCCGCGGCTGCCCGGAATATCGATCGGCGGGACCAGTTGCTGTTGCTCATTGCCGACATGGTGACGTCCTTGTCTCTCGCGCGGCTGCGGCTCCACGGCTCCACGACTGAGTGGCGGCCGTTGGCTCAAATCGAGGTGCGGTGCGGGACGTTAACCTTCGCCTAAGCCTTCGGCAAGGGGTTGGACGAAGTCTGTTCGAAGCGTTGTGTAGTGTTCGGAATACCGGACGTGACGAAGGCGCGGGCCGCCGCGAAGGCGACCCGCACCCGTACTCAGGTGGTCATTACACCTTTGACCAGGCCTCGTTGGACCCGCCGTTGCAGTTGTAGAGGATCACCTTGCTGCCGTCCGCGGTCGCCTGCCCGCTCACGTCGAGGCACTTCCCGGACGCCTCGCTGAGGATCTGTCCGTTGCCGTTCAGCAGCCATCGCTGGCCGGGATCACCGGTGAAGGCGGCGGCGGTCGTCAGTCCCGAACTCCCCACCGTCAGATACCCGTTGGCGGTTTTCAGGCCGCCCTTCGCGTCGTACGACCACGCCTGTTCGGCCCCGCCCGTGCAGGTGCCGAGCGCGGCTCCCGAGGTGTCGGCGGTCAGGCACTTGCCGGACTGATTGCCCTTGAGGGCGCCGGTGATCGCCGAACTCCCGTGTCCCCTATGGTCCTTGCTGCTCTTCTGGTCGAAGACGTACGTCGTGATCGAGCGGGCCGCGAGGCTCGTGGACACCGTGGAGCCGCTCACGTCCGGCTTCGCGACCTTCGCCCAGTTCTCCGTGGCCGAGGTGCGAACCGCCTGCGTCGCCCGCACCGGGACCTTGCTGTTGAAGTGCAGATTCAGCGAAGTGTCCGTCGTGTTCTGGTTGTTGACCACCACGACCCACTTGCCGTCCCGGTCGTACGAGCTGACCTCGACACCGCTCGGCGCACCCGTCACGTTGTGCGCGACGGAGCCCGGTGTCACGAACTTGCTGTACTGGCCGAGCGCGTAGTACCGCTTGGTGAAGTACAGGGTCTGGTTGCCGTTCGTCGCGTAGTCGGGGTCGTAGTAGATCAGCCCGTCGTTCCAGCCGACGTCGTTGCGCGCGGCCGGGTCCGTGCCGTAGCCGCTCGCGAGCGCCACCCACCACTGGAACGCCGAGTCGTGCGAGGTCGCGAAGTCCTTGTAGATGATGCGGGACATGAGCAGGGCGTTGTCGATCGTCGGGTCGTACTCCTGGTTCCAGCCCGTTCCGCCCTTGCCGAAGCAGCAGATCTCGGTGGCCCAGGAGGGCTTGCCGACCGTCTTCGCCGTCTCGTAGACGTTGCCCAACTGGCCGTCGTTCGGGTTGTTGTACGTGTGGTGCGCGAGCTTCGACACGTACTGCGCGGTGTCCGGCTGCGAGATCCACTGCGGGACCTCCGTGCTGAAGCTGACCGTGCTGCTCGACTCGTCGGCGATGATGCTCGTCCTCTGGTGCCGGGCCCGCTGCTCGGCTCCCAACGCCCGCACGATGTCGTCGCGTTGGTCGACGGTGACCTGCATGCCCTCCTGGCCGCAGTCGCCGAAGTCGTTGTTGGGTTCGTTGAAGGGGCTGATGTAGTCGAACTTCGCGCCCTGTTTGGCGAAGTGGGCGGTGACGTCGGCGATGTACTTCGCGTAGTCGCTCTCGTTCGCCGGCTTCAACTGGCCGCCGCAGCTCTGCCCGTTGGTCGTCCACTGTGCGGGCGCGCTGTTGACGAAGCCGATCAGGTCCTGCACGCCGTACTTCGCGGCGTACCTGAGGAACGTCCGACCGCCCTTGTCCTTGCTCCAGTCGTACGTGCCGTCCGAGGTGAGGAAGTCCTGGGCGGCACGGGCCGGGGTGGTGACCGCGGTGCCGCCACCGCCGATGTTGTAGCGGTACGAGGAGAGGTCCAACCCCTTGGCGGAGAAGAGGAGTTGGGCGACCCGGGCCTGGACCGCGGGTGTGAAGTGCTGCAGGTCGTTGACCCACCAGGCGCCGGACGCGCCGATGTTGTCGATGGTCTGGGCCGCGTGGGGGGAGACTTCGGCCGGTGCGACGCCGTCGGCGTTCGCGGGCGGCGCGGAGAGCAGGGCCCCGGTGACAGCCAGCGCGGCTGCCGCTGTCGCGAGGATCGTTCTCCTGGAGTGGGGGTGAGTCACGTGCATCCCTTCCGTCGTCATGAAGGTGGTGCGGTACGGCTCCTTGCGGGGGTGGCGCGTTTGCTTGCCCTCTGCCCGACCGACTGAAGTGCCCCTTCCAGCGCGAACGTTGCCGCGCCCAGGCACGCCGGGTCGGTGAGGATGGGGGAGAGGACGATCCGGGTGGCGGCGAACGGCCGCCTGAGCGCGTGCCGTTGGACGGCCTCACGCACCTCGTGCAGCAGGGGTTCACCCAGCCTGCGGGCCACCCAGCTGCTGAGCACGACGACTTCGGGGTTGAGGATGTTGACCAGGTTGGCGATGCCCGCACCGATGTAACGGGCCGTCTCCCGCACGACCTTGAGGGCCACGGGGTCGTTCGCGTCCACGCCGTGGGCCAGGGCGTCGATGGTGGCCGTCTGGTCCTCGGAGTGCAGCAGCGGGCTGCGCGGGCTCAACTCCCGTAGGTTCAGCATGATTCCGGGCGCGCCGACGTATGCCTCGACGCAGCCGTGGTTGCCGCAGCGGCACAACCGCCCGTCCAGCACGAGCGTCGTATGGCCCCACTCGCCGGCGCTGTTGCTCACCCCCCGGTACAGCGCCCCGCCGAGCGCGAGCCCCGCCCCGACGCCGGTCCCGAGGTTGACCACCACCGCGTCCCCGCGCCCACGCGCCGCCCCGAACCACATCTCGGCGACCGCGCAGGCGCGCAGCGGATTGTCCAAGTACAGGGGATAGGCGATCACTTCGGACAGCAGGTCGAGCAACGGCACGTCGTGCCAGTCCCAGTTGGGCGCGTACTCCGAGATGCCGGTGTCGCGGTCCACCTGCCCCGGCACGCTCACCCCGACGCCCAGCACGCGCGCGCCCTCGATGCCGGCCTGCGCGACCACCGAGCCGACGGCGGCGGCCACATGGCTCACCACCTGCTCGGGCAGGCTCTCGCCGGGACGCATGTCCTCGTCGGCACGGGCCAGCACGTTCAGTGCCAGGTCGAAGAGTTCGACATGGACGTACGTCTCCGCGATGTCGACGCCGATCAGCGCGCCCCCCGACGCGTTGACCGCCACGAGACCGCGCGGGCGGCCTCCCGCCGAGTCCTCGAAACCGACCTCGGTGATCATCCGGAGGTCGAGCAGCTCACCGACGAGCGTGGCCACCGTCGCCAGGCTCAGCCCGGTGGCGGCGGCCAACTCCTGCCGGGAGGTGGGCGATTCGGCGATGATCTGGCGCAGCACCTCGTAACGGTTCGCGGTACGGATGTCGCGTGACGTGCCTCGCCGCTTCATCGAGCTCCCCTCGCCGGCAAGCACCGGGTGTACGAGTGCTTTTCCTGCCGGGGGTCCGGGGGGTGTCCCCCGGGAAGGCACAGTGCCGGAGCGGTCGCCATCCCTTCCCCCTTGCGTCATGCCGAGGCACGACGGCACCGGCGCGGCGCAAGGCTATGGGCAGCGGGCGACGTTCGACAAGGGGTTAGGAAAGGGGCCATACAAAGTCGGTCACCGGGCGGTCGCAGGAGCGGCCACCCGGTCGGCCGCGCAGCCAGTCGCGCGGTCAGTCGCCCAGCACGTCCCGGACGAAGGAGTTGGCGAACTTGCCCTCCGGGTCGAGGTCCCGCGCCAGCGCCGCGAAGTCGCCGAGCCGGGGATAGCGCCCGCGCAGCACCTCTGCCGGAGTGGTGAACACCTTGCCCCAGTGCGGCCGTGCGTCGAAGGCGTCCAGTGCCTCCTCCAGCCGTCGCACCACGGGCAGCACCGCCTCCGTGTCCTCGATCCAGGTGAAGTGCAGGGCGACCGTGTCCCGCCCGTACGAGGGGCTCAGCCACTGCGCGTCGGCGGCGATCGTCCGCACCTCGCAGATCTGCAGCACACCGGCGACCGTCTCCCGGATGCCGTCGACCGCATACAGCGCGTCGAGTGCGGCCGACCGCGGCAACAGGTACTCCGACTGCAGCTCCGCCCCGCTGCTCGGCGTGAACTCCGCCCGGAAATGCGGCAGTCGCTCGTGCCACGGCCCCACCACCCCGAGCTGCTCGGTGGTGTTCACCGCGGGCATCCCCGGCACCGGGTGCAGCGCCTCGGTCGCCGGCGCGGCCCAGGGGAAGTCGGGCACCGGCTGGTCGGTGCGCCGCTTCAGCCACACCTGTCCGAAGCGCGGCTTCCGCCAGTCGGTGAACAGACTCACGCTGTACGCCGACGCCGCCACCGTCTCGAAGTCCAGCCCGGCGAGCGGGAGTTCGGTGAAGACGTACTGCTCGACCTCGAAGGCCGGCTCCAGGTCGAGGGTGAGCGAGGTGACGACGCCGAGCGCGCCGAGGGAGGTCACGGCACCGTCGAAGCGGTCGTCGCCGCGTGCGATCGTGACCGTGGAACCGTCCGCCGTGACGATCTCGACCTCGCGGACGGCCGACGCGAGCGAGCCGTTGCGGACGCCCGAACCGTGCGTGCCGGTCGCCACCGAACCGGCCACCGAGATGTGCGGCAGGGACGCCATGTTGGGCAGCGCGAGCCCGTGCCCGTCCACCCGGCGGGCCAGCTCCGCGTACCGGACGCCGCCCGAGACCCGTACCGTCCGGGCCGTCGTGTCCACGTCGAACTCGGGCGGCAGGGTGGCGATCGACAGCAGGGTCCCGTCGGGGCCCGGCTCGGCGATCTCGTTGAAGGAGTGGCCGCTGCCCAGCACCCTCACCCGTGCGCTCTCGGCCACGAGGGTCCTGAGGGCGTCGAGTGTGCGCGGGCGGTGGAGTTCCTTCGCCGCGTAGGTGATGTTGCCGGCCCAGTTGGTGACCGTCTCCGTCATCCCTGCCGTCCCTCCGGGTGTACGCGTTTTCCCCGACCTTCTCACCTCTTGACGGCTGATACGGATTTCGTTGATATGTGGTGATGAGACAGGCCTGATGGGTGAATGTGTAGCCATATTGCTGCGATATCGGTAGCCTCCGGCGATATGACCTCTCCCGGCCCCGCCCCCGACCCGCTCCCCGTCACCGACCTCACCCGGCATCGCCGCCTCGCCGAACAGGGCAGCCTCGACCGTGCCGACCTGGAGGCGATCCTCGACGCCGGTTTCGTCTGTCACCTGGGGGTCGTGATCGAGGGGCGGCCGGTTGTAGTCCCCACGGTGTACGGGAGGTACGGGCGGGAGCTGTACGTCCACGGGTCCGTCGCGAGTCGTAGCCTCGCGGGTGGAGCCCCCGTGTGTGTCACCGTCACGCATGTCGACGGGCTGGTGCTGGCCCGGTCGGTGTTCGAGCACGGGGTGAACTACCGCAGCGCGATGATCCACGGGGTGCCCCGCAAGGTCACCGACCCGGAGGAGAAGCTGGCCGGCCTGCGCCGCCTCACCGAACATGCGACGCCAGGGCAGTGGTCGTACGCCAGGCAACCGAACCGCAAGGAACTCGCGGCCACCACCCTCCTCGCCCTCTCCTTGGAGGAGGCGTCGGTCAAGATCCGTACCGGCGCCCCCGACGACGGCGACGGCCCGGACGCGGACCTGCCCGTATGGGCGGGAACCCTGCCCCTGACCTCGACCTGGGGCACACCCGTACCGGACCCCCTACTGCCTCCGGGCATCCCGCTACCGGCCCACATCGCAAGCCGCGAGGGAACCAAGCAGACCTGACCCGCCGCGCACCGATCAACGCCCCCGCCCCACCCCCTCAGGGGCGCGGGGAACTGCGCACCCACCCACAACACACCCGCACTCCGCAAACAACCAGAGCCTCACCCCCTCAGGGGCGCGGGGAACTGCGCACCCACCCACAACACACCCGCACCCCGCAAACAACCAGAGCCTCACCCCCTCAGGGGCGCGGGGAACTGCGCACCCAGCCACAACACACCCGCACCCCGCAGACAACCCAAGCCCCCACCCCCGACCCGCCCCCCCCGGTCAAACCCACCTGAACCGCACCACACCGGCCCCCCGCTCCACCCGCCCAACCGCCGGAGGCATACCGTGAGGAGTCGTACGCCTGAGCAGGGCGCCTGAGCCGGGAGGAGATACGGGATGGGCAGCCGCACCGCGCTGGTCGAGGATCTGATGGAGCGCTTTCCGCATGTGCCGCGGGAGGCCGTCTTCAAGGAGGACCTGCTGCGCGGGGGAGTCGCCTTCGACCCGTCCGCGCTCAGCGACAACGAGGGCGGTGAGGTGAAGCCGAAGTCGTACTTCATCTTCTCCTTCGACCACGGCACCCTGCCCGAGCTGGGCGAGGCCGCGCTCCGCCGCCCGCCGGAGGAGATCATCCTCACGGGTGGCCCGTACGACCTGCGACGGACCGTCGTCTCCGTGCGGGTGAACCCGACCTCGCCGTACCGCGTGGCCTCCGACGAGGACGGTGTCCTCGGGCTGTACCTCGACGGGAAGCGGATCGCGGACGTCGGTGTGCCGCCGATGCCGGAGTACTACCGGCACAAGCTCGCCAGCGGGAAGTCCGTCATGGAGGTGGCCCCGACCATCCAGTGGGGCTACCTGATCTACCTGACCGTCTTCCGCGTCTGCCAGTACTTCGGCGCCAAGGAGGAGTGCCAGTACTGCGACATCAACCACAACTGGCGCCAGCACAAGGCCGCCGGGCGGCCGTACACGGGCGTCAAGGACGTGGAAGAGGTCCTCGAAGCCCTGGAGATCATCGACCGGTACGACACCGCCAAGGTGTCCACCGCCTACACCCTCACCGGCGGCGCGATCACCAAGACCGTCGCCGGGCGCGACGAGGCCGACTTCTACGGCCACTACGCCAAGGCCATCGAGGAGCGCTTCCCGGGCCGCTGGATCGGCAAGGTCGTGGCGCAGGCGCTGCCGAAGGACGACGTGCAGCGCTTCAAGGACTACGGCGTGCAGATCTACCACCCCAACTACGAGGTGTGGGACGAGTATCTGTTCAAGCTGCACTGCCCCGGCAAGGAGCGCTACGTCGGCCGCGCCGAGTGGCACAAGCGGATTCTCGACTCGGCGGAGATCTTCGGCGCGCGCAACGTGATCCCCAACTTCGTCGCGGGCGTGGAGATGGCGGAGCCGTTCGGCTTCAAGACCGTCGACGAGGCGATCGCGTCGACGACCGAGGGCCTGCGCTTCTTCATGTCGCAGGGCATCACACCCCGCTTCACCACCTGGTGCCCCGAGCCCACCACCCCGCTGGGCAAGGCCAATCCGCAGGGCGCTCCGCTGGAGTACCACATCCGGCTGCTGGAGGCCTACCGCGCGACGATGGAGGACTTCGGCCTCAAGTCCCCGCCCGGATACGGCGAACCGGGCCCCGGCCGCGCGGTCTTCTCCGTCAGCTCCTTCATGGACAGTCTCCCCGCCGAGCACGCCGAGGAGCCCGCGCCTTTGTAAGGTAACGGTGTGGCCAACTCCTGCGACTGGTGAGCCGGGAGAGGCTCGGACACGTACAACTGCACAGAGGCGACTGACAGTCACCGCAATTGAATACCCGGCTTGTCAGTTGTGTGGGATGCGTGAAAGGCTCTGGCCCTGTCACGAGGCAGCCCCCCTCCAACTTGCTTACTGTCAGAGCTAGTTGGCCGTCATTCGTGGATGCAGGAGACCCATGCCCGACCTGCCGACTCCTCAGGACGCCGCTGAGGCAGCGCTGTTCACCGAGAGCTGGGACGCCGTGCTGTCCTACGCCGACCTGTGCACGTCCGGAGCCGCTTCGGCCACCGAACTGGCCAGTGAGGCCTTCGCGCTCGGCATCCAGGAGGCCCGCTCCGCCGGGTCCGGTCCGATGCGCGGCCCGGCCCGCCGGGTGCTGCCGGTGATACCGCTGCTGCTGACCGCCGTACGGACCACGGCCGCTACGTGGGAACTCGCCGGGCGGGGGCACCGGCTCGACCCCGAACTGCGGCTGTGGCTCAACTCGGAGAAGGCGGCCCGCTATCACGACATGCCGTTGCAGCGCCCGATCGCGCTGCGCGGCCTGCGGGACCTTCAGGAGGCGGACGCGGCGCTGCTGTGGCTGGCCGAGGTGGAGGCGCTGCCGTTGCCCGTCGTGGCCCGCCGGCTCAGCCTCGACCCGGCGGTCGTCTCCAGTGAACTCGCCCAGGTGCGGGCCCTGTTCAGGGACCGCTGCCACCGCAACCACCTCGACACACCGATGGACGCGGAGTGCCGCAGCTACGCCCGGCTGCTGGACGCCGTGACCCGTTCACCGGCCGCCGACACCCCTGAGGATCTCTCCCGGCACCTCGCCACCTGCGTGCAGTGCGCGGAAGCGGCTGCCTGCCTCCGACTGGCGGGTGGCGGACTGCCTGCCGCCCTCGCGGGCGGGGTGATCGGCTGGGGCGGGCTCGCCTATCTGGAGCGCCGCCGCCGGGCCGCCGAGGTACGGCTGGGCGCGGGGCGTCCCGCGGCCGAACTGGAGGCCGGGGAACCGAAGGAGGGCGCGAGCAAGGCGCGTCTCGTACGCAACAGCCTGCTCGCCGCGGCCGTCCTGCTGTCGCTGGTGGCGCTCGGGGTGTCGATGATGCCGATGGGCGGCTCCGGGCACGACAACACGGCCAGCGACGACGCCGACAGTCAGCCGGTGGGCGATCCCGCCCCCACCCTGTCGTCCGTCGGCGCCCACCCGTCGGGCACGGCCACGTCGTCCCCCCGGCCCACGGCGAGCGGCACGGCGACCGAGTCCGGGGACAAGAACCCCGACACGGAACCCCAGGGCACCGCCTCGGCCACGGCGGGCAACTCACCCGATCCGACGAGGAGTTCGGGCTCGGGTTCAGGTTCCGGATCAGGGTCGGGTTCGGGTACGACCGCGCCGGCGAGCTGCGACGTCACGTACGACCTCGTCAACCAGTGGCCCGACGGCTTCCAGGCCTCCGTCACCGTCACCACCACCAAGGCCCTCGACACCTGGCGCGTCGCCTGGTCCTACCGCGACGGCCAGCAGGTCACCCAGATGTGGGACGCGAGCGTCGCCCAGAACGGCTCCCGGGTGACCGCGACCGCCGCCGACTACAACAAGAACGTCGCCGCGGACGGCAGCTTCACCTTCGGCTTCCTCGGGACGTGGGACAACAGCAAGAACTCGGCCCCGTACGGCTTCACGCTCAACGGCGCGGCCTGCAAGTAGTCCGACCCGTCCCCGTCTCCTTGGACGGGCTGTCACCCGCCCCGGCACGTTCTCCGGGCGGGTGACGACCGCGGGCGACGAACTGCCCGCTCACGAACCGGCGTTACTGCGCTTCCCGATCAAGTCCCGGTACAGCGCGGCGCGTTCCTGATCCGTCTCGGCCTTGGCCAGTTCGGCCTTCCAGACCTTCTCCAGCTCCTTCAGCTTCGTCACCCAGTCGCCGAACTGCTCCAGGTCCACGTGCCGTTGGCTCGCACTGAGAGGGGCATTGGCGCCGATCTTGTCGTCCTTGTGCCCGCCGAACTGGCTCACGGGGTTGTTGTTCTTCTCGCTGCTCGTGATGCCGTGCTGGTAGCCGTCGGGGGTCCTGCCGCCGGGCCCGGCGGTCTCCAGACCGACCTGAAGTCCCCCGTCCCGCTTGTCGGTCGGGGGCTTGTACCCCATGAACATGTGCCCGTACGACTCGTTCGGGAGGATGGTGTCGCCGTGGTAGTCGGTGTTGCCCATGCCTCCGGTGGCCACGGGAAGGCCGTAGAGGTGACTGTGGGGATCGAACCAGTTCTGCACGGTGGCACCGATCTCGCCCTTCTCCACGAAGCCGCCGCGCGTTCCGTCCGCCTGGTTGTCGCCGATCTCCAGGTGATGTGTGCCGAACCCGCGCCGGTACACCGGCTTCTCGGGCGCCGACCTGAGCTCCCAGGGCTTCCGGTTCTCCTTGGTGATGTGGAGCCACTGGGGCAGCTCGTATCCGTGCTGTCCGTCGGCGAGTTGGGGGATACGGATGTTCACGCGTCCGCCGTAGGCCAGCGCGTGGGCGACGTCGTCCTTGAAGTCCTCGTGCATGCCGGTCTCCGGGTTGAAGACCTGCAGCCCCTCCTTCAGGATCAGGAAGATCTTGGTCAGCACCTCGGTGCCGCGCTCGACCCGCTCCCGGTGCTTGCCGGCGTCCTGGACGTCGTCGCTGATACCGGGCGGGACCATGGTTTTCACGAAGGTCTCGAAGATCTGCTCGTTCCGTTCCCCCGTGAGCTGGTCCTTCTCGGACTGCGGGGTCCCCTCGGCGTGCATGGCCATGTGGCGGCCGAGCTGGTAGTCCGAGCGGGTGTGCTTGTCCGGCGACTTCCCCTGGCCGCGGCCCTCGACGTCCTGGTGCCAGCGCAGGGTGGCCACGAGGAGACGCTTGCCCTCGGGCTGCTGGAGCCAGTTGCGGAAATCGCCCGCCTTGATGTACTCCTCGGCTTCGGCGGTGGTGCAAATCCCCACGGTCTTCAGCCACTTGGGGTCCTCGGACGCCACGGCCCTGATCGCTTCGAGCTCCTGGTCCGTGAAGCTCGGGCCACCGCGCACCCGCCGGTGGATGACCGCCCGCACGTCCTTGTTCCGGATTTCCGCTTCACCGCCGACGAGCAGTCGCGCGAGCCGGGCGATGGCCGGGGGCGAGGCCGCGATCGGGGGTGAGGGCGAGGCCGGGGGCGGAGTCGTGCTCTGGGCCGGAGGTGTGGTCGACGGTCCGGGCCGGTCCGCCCGCTGGACCGGGAGGTCGCCGTCCACGCTGCGCTGCACCGCCCCACCGGGTAACGCGGCCCCGGGAAGCGACAGTTCGGGGTCCGCACCCCGGGCCAGCTTCCGGCCGTTGGCGCCGGCACTCCGCTCGAACGGGTCGTCCGGGTGGGAGACCTTCTCGCCCCGGCCGTTGTCGGTACCGGGCACGGGCCCCAGGGCCTGCTGGCGTACGTGGTCGACCTCTTCGTACATCACCTCGTCCTCGACGCGGTGGCCGCCGAGCACGATGTGCGAACCGGTGGTGTAGGCCAGGGCACCGAGTTCCTCGGCGGAACGCTGGGCGACGGGGTCGTCGTGCACGCGTACGTGACCGAAGTCCATGTCGTAGGCCTGCTCGGCCCGTTGAAGGATGCGGGGCTCCAGGGGGCGTCCCGGGGAGCCGACGGCGTCGACGACGGACGCCCGCCGCTGCACGGGGACGGCTCCCTCGGCGGTAGGTGCCTCGGGCCCGCTGTGCTGCTCGTCCCGGGCCCGCTGGATCGCCCGGGCCACTGCGGCGTTCCCGGCGGTCTGTTGGAGTGCGGCGAGCGGGGGAAGGGCGGCGGCGGGGCGAGCCGCTGTCCGCGACGCGGGGCGTCCGCCGGTGCGGTCACCGCTGGAGCGGTTCTCTCCCTGGGTCCGCATGTGCGGTTCCCCTTTGCTCGCCGGGTGCCCTTGCCTGTTGCGGGTGCTCTTCCCTCTTACCGGATGGGTGGTTGGGGGTGGGGAGTCCGTAGGGGCAGAGTCGGGGGCAGAGTCGGGGGCAGGGTTCGGAGGCTGACCGGGGCCCCGGTGCCAGGCCCGGGTGCGGCGGCGGCGCAGGGCGATGAAGAGGTTGTTCCGGAGATCGTTCCGGAGGATGTCGTGGTGGACGGGGTGGTGGTGCCGGAGTCGGCAGCGCCTCACGGCACGGCTACGCACACGCCTTCACGGTGACGCTGGTGCTGAACCTCGCACTGTCGCTCTTGGCCACCCTGTTCGTGCCCCCGCTGCGCAAGGCTGGCGCGGCCCAGGCGGCGGTGGCCGCCCAGTGCCCAGTGACCCGGGGGCCGGGGCCGGTCGTCGGGGGTGCGGGGGTGGGGTCAGTCGGCGGGTTCGCCGTCGAACTGCTGTTGCTCGATGCGGGCTTCGTCCGCCGCCGGGGTGGAGACGCCCGCTGTCGTGGGCTGTCGGTCGAGGCCGAGTACGAGGGGTACTGCCAGCAGGCTGATCGCGGTGAGGAACACCCAGGGCAGGAGTGCGCCGCCGTCGAGCAGCGAGGTGAGCAGCACCGGTGCGAGGGCGCCGCCGATCGACCAGGACAGCTGGTATACGGCCAGATAGCGGCCACGCAGGTGCTCGGGGGCCATCATCACGCTCAGCTCGCTGGTCGGAGGCGAGCTGAGGATCTCGGCCACGGTGTACAGGATCATCGCGATCAGCAGGCCGGCGATCACCGCCCAGCCGGGCAGTGCGAGCAGCGAGCCGAAGAGGACGAACGCCGCCGCGTTGACCAGCAGGGCCAGCACCAGTACCCGTACCGGGCTGCGGGTCTCGATCCAGCGGCTGGCGAGCGTCTGCAGCAACGCGACCATGGCCGTGTTCAGCACCACGAGCACGCCAACGATCCAGGCGCCGATGCCGAGATTGTCCGCCGCGTAGACGGCGAGCAACACCGTGATCACCATGGAGGCGAAGACGAAGGAGAGGTTCACCGCGACCAGCCGCAGGTACCGCGTGTCCCTCAGCACGGTGCGGTAGCCGCCGGGCGGCTGTTCCTCGGGGCTCTCGGCCGGCGCTGCGCGCTTCGCCTCGGCGGGGGCGGTGTCGGCCGTCTCGCTCGCGTCCCCCGCCGGCCGCCAGGTGAGGAAGAGCCATCCGGCGATGGCGAAGGTGACCGCGTTGGCCACCATGACCGCGCGCAGCCCGGCGACGGTTCCGATGCTCAGGGCCACTGCCGAGGCGGCGCCGCCGAAGCCGACCCCGACATTGCGCAGGGCACGGACGAACCCGAACCAGCGGGCCCGCTCGGTGCCCTGTGCGACCAGCACGGTGAGCGGGCTGCTGCCCATCCAGAAGGCGGTGGAGCCGAGCTGTACCACGAACTGCCACAGCACGATCTGCCAGATCGCGTGGGAGAACAGGAAACCCACGAATCCGGCCACCGAAATCCAGTTGCCCGCCGCGATCACGGCGCGCGGACCGTATTTGTCCAGCAGCGGCCCGACAAAGGGAGGCATCGGCAGGGCCAGCAGCCGGCCGGTGGTCAGGGCGGCGCCGACGGCGACCAGTGACAGCGGCGTCGTCTTCACGAAGAAGACGATCGTGAACGCCATCACCAGCCCGTTTCCCAGGCTGTCGATCAGGTTTGCCGTGACGAATCGGCCTTTTCCCGTGAGATCGGGCAGACCCCAGGTTGTCTGAATCCGCCGCCATGTCGTGGGCGCGGGGGAAGGCTGGGACATCATGGCCTCTCTTCCGTCCGACGACGTGGCGTCGGCGGCAATTTCGCTTTCGTCGGGCAGGCGGGCGGACGGTTCATTCCTGCAGATCGCCCTGATGGAAGACGCCTACGCTCCGCGCATTGGCATTCGCCTTGATCGTGATGATGCTGCCCGATCCGGCCGGTACCGCTTTGGCATACATTCCTGCATAACCCTGCGGGGTGTAGAACATTCCATAAGCGGCGTGCCATTCCTCGGTTTCCCCCGATAGCGGATCGACCACGAGCTCTGCCCTGGGAGTCACCCTCTGCTGAACCACGCAGCCCTCTTCCGCGCCGTTCTCCAGCGCCTTCCGCCATTCCGCTTCGGCTGTTTCCCAGCCCACCACGGCACCCACTCCGCCACCCCGTGCGTTGACCTTGAGGATCAACTCCTCGCGCCGCTGAAGGCATTCGTCGACGAGGTCGGTGTCGGCCGCCATCGCGTCCTTGCTGAGCAGCCGGGTCCAGGGCAGCATCCGGTCGACGAGCCGGCACTCGTCCTCGCTCAGGTTCCGCCGCCGCGCCGGGTCCGAAAGCAGTGCCATGCAGCTCTTGTTGCTGAACAGGTTGCTGGACAGCGGTGTCCAGAGCAGGGTCCCGCCCGCCCGGTGCGCACGCAGCAGTGGCTCGACCAGGTCCCAGCCGCCGGGCTCCTCGGCTATCTGAGCTGCGACGAAGCAGCGGTAGACCACATCGATCTTCGTGTCCCCGAGGTAGAGGGCGCCGTCCTGCTCGTGCACATCGGTGACCTCGGCCACCAGGAGGTCGAGCCCCGCCCACTTCAGCACGGACTGGAAGGTGTGCCAGGTGTCGCCGTAGTCCGCGAGGCCGCCCTGCCATTCCAGCAGGGCCACCACCGGCTCGCGGCCGGGTGCCACCGTCGCGCCGAACTGTCGCAGCGCCTCCACCGCGGCCCGCGCGGGATGGGTGTAGCCGAGCCGGTTCCGGCGCGCGAATTCGGCGAAGGCATCCTTCTCCAGCATCGCTCTGGGGATTTCGCCGGCGAGGCCCCAGCCGCCGACCTCGCTGCCCAGGCCGAACTCCAGAACTTTGAAATCAGTTCCGTCGTGGTACATATCCGCGCGGCCGTTATGGACCGGCGGCCCGTCGCCGAGCCGCCGCATCGCTGCCCAGCGGCCGTCGCTGATGCCCAGCACCGAACGGAAGGCGTCCAGATCTCCGTCGAACAGCCGCTCCGGCAAGGATGTGAGCATGTTGAGGAGATGGTGAAGGTTGTCGGCGAACTCGCGAACTTCCCGCTCGGCGACGAAGAGCGGCCTGGGCAGATGCTCGCCGCGCCACGGGGCGAGTGTCGGAAACTCGTTGACGTGCTGGGCGACCGCGGGCAGGTCGCTGCCCGCTGTGCGGAACTCCCGGTTGTACTGGGCAGTTACCGGCTCCGCCGACATGAATACCTCATTCCGCTTGGTGGTGGTCGCGCACTCGGTCCGCGTACGCAGTTTCCGCCCGAACCGCGGTCAGGTTCAAATACCGGTCAACTGCCGCGGGCAACACGGCACTTGTGTGTTAACACTAGATTACTTGAGGTCGTGAAGGGAATGGTTCTGCGACTATGCATGCACGGTTATGTTCGGCCATGTCACAAGAGCGACGAACGCCGGTGGAACGCATCCTGACGACGGGGGAGAGGGGGGCGGGCTCGCTCCTTTTGGTGGAGGGTCCTTCAGGGATCGGGAAGAGCCATCTGCTGAGAGCCCTGGCGGACGAGGCCCGGGACCGGGGCTTCCGGATCCCGCCCGCCCATGTCGTCACGGTTCCGGCTCTGCTGCGGATCTGGCTCGCGCAGGAGGACCGAAAGACGCCCGTCCTGGTCGCTGTCGACGATCTGCACAAGCTCGACGAAGAGCTGCCGTCCGGGCTTCCCCCGCTCGTCGCCGAGTTCACGTCGGCGCCCGTCGTATGGGCGCTGGCCCGGCGCACCGGTCGCGGCGGTCCCGAGGTGGAGCGGGTCTTCGCGCTGCCACCCAGCGAACCGTCGCTGCCCAACACCCGGGTGAGCCTGGGTCCGTTGTCCGAAAACACCATGCAGGCGCTCATCACCGCCCTGCTCGGCGCGCCCGCCTCCCCCAGGCTCGCCGCACTCGCCGCCACGGCGAGCGGCAACGCCCGGCTGCTCATCGAGTTGCTGCAGGGTCTACGCGAGGAGAACTCTCTCGCCGTCGTCGACGGGATGGCCGAGGTGACCTCCACCGGCCCGCCCGAACGGGTGCGCCGGGCGGTCCGGTTGCTGCTGGCCGAGGTCTCGCCGCGCTGCCGGCTGTTCATCCAGCTCGCCGCGCTCAGCGGGCGGGAGTTCGACCTGTGCGCGGTCGCCGAAGCCTTCGAGCAGCCCGCCGGGATGCTGCTGCCGTTGGTGGAGGAGGCCACCGACGTCGGTGTCATCAGCGGCGTCGGAGATCGGCTCGTTTTCACCCAACCGCTGTTCTGGCAGACGGTCCTGGACTCGCTGCCCGAACCGATGCGGGCGGGCCTGCCCTGCGAGCCCGCCCGTCCCCCCGGCCGTGCCAAGGACCTCTCCTGGCCGGCCAGCCTGGGGGAGACCGATCTGCTGATCGCCAACCTGGTCAGCCACGGCCTCACCAACAGTCAGATCGCCACCCGGATCAACCGGTCCCCGCACACGGTCAGTTACCACTTACGGAAAATGTTCGGCGCACTCGGCATCCGGTCGCGCAGCGAGCTCGCGGGCACGGTCCGGCAGAGACCAGCGGGCACGGTCCGGCAGAGACCACGGGAGTCGCCATGAGCGCCACGACGGACTGCTTCGCCGACGCCACGGGCGGGGTCCCGGCCGCCGAGTGGGACCGGCTCGCCGACGGCAGGTTCTACTCGTCGGCGCTGTGGCTGAGGCTGTGCGCCATGGCACCCGGGTCGGTCTCCGGCGGCGTGCGGGTGGTCACCTCCGGGGGCGGCCAGGCCGCGATCCCGGTGGCCGCGGTGCGCGACGAGCCCAACCCGCATCTGCGCTGGCACGACATGCTGACCGCACGCGGCCTGCCGAGCCCCGCACCCGAGGGCATCCTCGTCGGCCAGCGCCGGGGCTACCTGGCGCACGTCCTGGCCGGCGAGGGCGGTGACCCGACAGCGGCAGCCGCCGCGGTGCTCGACGCGGTGCGTGCGCTGCGGTCGCCGTTGCACGACGACCCGAAGATCGCCCGGGTGGCGATGTACCTGACCACCCCGGACGTCATCGCGCTGCGCGATGCGGGGGTGCGGACCGCGCCGGTGGCGCTGAAGACCGACGCCTGGATCGAGATACCGCCCGGCGGCTGGGACGCCTGGATGGAGTCGCTGTCACCGCACCGGGCCCGCCGGATCCGCAGCGAGGTACGGAAGTTCGAGAAGGCCGGATACGAGGTGCGGCACAGCACGCTCGCCGGGTCCTGGCGGGACGTCGCCCGGCTGCTGGCCCGGACGGAACTGCGCTACGGCAGGAGTGTGGACGTGGCTCCGATGGCCGAGTCCTTCCGCAGACAGGGCGAACTCGCCGGGTCGCGCGCCGAGGTGGTGCTGTGCTCACGCCCGGGGGAGCCGCCCATCGGGTTCTGCCTGTACTACCGCTGGGGCGACACCGTGTATCTGCGGGCGATCGGCTTCGACTACGACAAGCTCGGCTCCGCCGCCGAGTACTTCAACCTCACCTACTACATGCCGGCCCGGATCCCCGGAGTGCGCTGGCTGCACGCCGGCACCGAGACCGCCGAGGGCAAGGCGTTGCGTGGCGCGTCGCTGCGACCGCTGTGGCTGCTCGACCTGTCCGAGGACAGTCCGCTGGCCGGATACGACGAGGAGATCCGGCAGCACAACCGGTCCCTGCTGACCCGGCTGCGGGACTCCTCGCGCGCGGTCGCCGGCGCCCTGGAGGACGAACTCTGGGAGCCCTACTGCTGAGCGGGGTCCGGCAGGCCGGCCAGGAGGTGGTCGGGGCGGATCGGGACCCGGTCGAGGTCGATCCCGGTGGCGGCCCTGACCGCCGCGGCCACGGCGGGTGTCGCCGAGATCGACGGCAGCTCACCGATGCCGCGCAGACCGTACGGCGCATGCGGATCGGCCCGCTCCAGGATCTCCACCCGCACCGGCGGCACGTCCGCCATCGTGGGCAGCAGATAGCCGGCGAACGACGGATTGAGCACCCGCCCCCCGTCCAGCTCGATCTCCTCCAGCAGCGCCAGACCGACGCCCTGGACGGTGCCGCCCTGGAGCTGGCCGACGACGGCCGCCGGGTTGATCGCCCTGCCGACGTCCTGCGCGATGGCGAGGTCGATCACCTTCACCAGGCCCAGCTCCCGGTCGACCTCCACGACGGCCCGGTGCGCGGCGAAGCCGAACTGCATGCTGGAGTTCCCCTGCCCGGTCTCCCGGTCCAGGGGGAAGGTCTCGCGGTGGTGGAACTCCGCGGTCCGCTCGATCACCCGGCCGCCGAGCAACGCGGCCAGCCGGGCCACCGGCCGGCCCGAGTCGTCGACGACGGCACCCTCGTACAACTGCCAGGACGGTGACGGGAGTTGGGTGCCGGACTCGTGAAAGAGGGTGAGGATGTCCGCGCGGACCCGGCGGCAGGCCTCCAGGACCGCGCCACCGGTGACGTACGTCTGCCGGGAGGCCGAGCTGGGGCCGGCCGTGCCGAACCGGGAGTCCTCCTGGCGGACCTCGACCCGGTGGACGCCCAGTTCGGTGGCGACGATCTGGCGCTGGATGCCGATGACTCCCTGCCCGACCTCGGCCGCGGCCGAGGAGACCGTGGCCAGCAGCGCCCCGTCGACGACCTCAAGCCGTACGCGGGCCGTCGAGTAGTCGTCGAACCCCTCCGAGAAGCCGATGTTCTTCAGACAGGCCGCGTAGCCGACACCGCGGGCCACGTGGGCGGGCTGTGCGGGGTCGGCGGCGGGCAGCGGCAGCCCGCGCAGCCGTTCCAGCAGTTCGGCGACCGGCGCCGGGCTGTCGAGGACCTGGCCGGTCGGCAGGCTGCCGCCCTCCCGCAGCGCGTTGCGCTGCCGGAACTCCACCGGATGCATGCCGAGCGCCGTGGCGAGCCGGTCCATCTGGCTCTCGTAGGCGAAACATGGCTGTACGGTGCCGAATCCGCGCATCGCGCCACAAGGCGGGTTGTTCGTGTACACGGCGCGGGCGTCCACCTGGACGTGGGGAACGGTGTAGGGGCCGACGGCGTGGGTCGCCGCGTTGCCCGCTATCGCTGGTGAACTGGACGCGTAGGCCCCGCCGTCCAAGACGATCTCGGCCCTGACGTACAGGAGCCTGCCGTCGGAGGTGGCGCCGTGCTCGTAGTGCAGCCGCGCGGGATGGCGGTGGACATGGCCGAAGAACGACTCCGTGCGCGTGTAGACCATCTTGACCGGACGGTTCAGGCGCAGCGCCAGCAGGCAGGCGTGCACATGCAGCGACAGATCCTCGCGCGCGCCGAAGGCGCCGCCCACACCCACGTGTTTCAGCACCACCTTGTCCGGGGGCAGGCCGAGGCAGAGGGCCACCTGTTCCTGGTCGACGTGCAACCACTGGGTGGCGATGCGGAGTTCGACGCCGCCGTCACCGGTTGGGACCGCGAGGCCGGACTCGGTGCCCAGGAAGGCCTGGTCCTGCATGCCGAGGGAGTAACTGCCGCGGACCACGACATCGGCGGCGGGCAGTTCCCCGGACTGTGCGGCGCCGCGCCGGATGCGGGTGTGCGCGACCAGGTTGCCGTCCGGGTGCACGAGGTCGGAGGCCGCGTCGAGTGCCGTGGCGGCGTCGGTGACCGGTGACCGGACGTCGTAGTCGACGTGGACCAGTCCGGCCGCCGCGCGTGCCGTCTCCAGGTCGACGGCCGCGACGACCGCCACCGCCTCGCCGTGGTGGCGCACTCGGTCGGCCGCGAGCACGGGCTGGTCGACCTTCATCTGGCCGAACAGCTTGCGGCCCGGGATGTCGGCGTGGGTGATGACGTCGAGCACTCCGGGGAACTTCAGCGCGGCCGTCGTGTCGATGGAGCGGATCAGTGCGCTCGGGTGCGGGCTGCGCAGGGTCGCGGCCCACACCATGTCCTCGGCGGACAGGTCGGAGGAGTAGACGAAGGTTCCGCTCACCTTGGCCGGCCCGTCCGTCCGGGCCGGACTGGTGCCGATGCCCTGCGCGGTCACGGCCGCCCCACCTCCGGGGAAGCCGGGCCGGCCATGCGCTCGGCCGCGAGCAGGACCGCCTCGACGATCTGCTGGTAGCCCGTGCAGCGGCAGAGGTTGCCGGCCATCTCCCGGCGCACCTCCGCGTCGGAGGGACGGGGCAGCCGTTCCAGCAGGTCCGTGGCCGTCACCACCATGCCCGGGGTGCAGAAGCCGCACTGGACCGCGCCCGCGTCGAGGAACGCCTGCTGTACGGGGTGCAGCGCGCCGGAGGTTCCGGGGACCCGTGAGGCGCCGGACGTTTCGAGCGGTCCGGCCGTCTCGGAGGCCAGGCCCTCCACGGTCCGCACCGAGCAGCCGTCGGCCTGGGCCGAGAGGACCAGGCACGAGTTGACCAGGACGCCGTCGAGCCAGACCGCGCAGGAGCCGCATTCGCCCTGTTCGCAGGCGTTCTTCGGGCCGATCAGACCGAGCCGCTCGCGCAGCAGGAAGAGCAGGCTCTCGCCCGGCCCGTCCTCGTCGAGGCAGTCATGGGTCTTGCCGTTGACCGTCACGGTGATGTCCATCGTGTCCTTCCGCGAGGAACATGTCCCAGGCCTGGGTGAGGTTTCTGGCGGCGAGTACGGCGACGGCCCGGCGCCGGTAGCCGGCGTCGGCGCCCTCCCCGACCGGGGTGGTGGCGGTGGCGGCGAGCCGGCCGAACTCGGCGACGAGAGTCGCCGGAAGCGTCCCGGCGCCGTACAACACCCTTGATTCTTCGATCAGTCGCTCCGCGGCGCGGACCCGAACCGGAGCTGCCCCGTAGGCACCCACGGCCGCGCGGACCCGGCGCTGCCCGCGGTCGAGGGTCAGGGCGAAGGAGCACAGCGACTTCACCAGCCCCTGCCGGCGGCCGATCTTCTGGAACCGCTGCGGTCCGGCTGCCAGCGGCACCCGTACGGCCGTGATCAGCTCGTCCGCGCCGAGGACGGTCCCGCCCCCGTCGCGGTAGAAGCCGTCGGCGGGCACCCACCGGCTGCCCCGCACCGAACTCAGCTCGACGTCGGCGCCCGCGGCCAGCAGCATCGGATGCAGATCGCCCGCCGGGGAGGCCGTGCCGAGGCTGCCGCCGATCGTGCCCCGGTTGCGCACCTGGCGTGACCCGACGGAGCCGGCGGCCAGGGCGAGACCCGGCAGCTGGCGGTGCAAGCGCTCGGCGACCGTGGTGTGGCACACGCGGGGCCCGCAGTGGACCGAGTCCGGCCCGATGCGGTACCGCTCCGAGCCGGAGACCCTGCTCAGGTCGAGCAGCACCTCGGGTCTGAAGTGCCGCAGCTTCATCGCCACCATCACGTCCGTGCCGCCGGCGACGGGTGTGGCGCCCGGCAGTTCGGAGCGGGCGGCCAGCGCCTCGTGCCAGCTCTGCGGCCGTAGCACCTGCACGTGTTCCCCCTGGAGTCACGGCACCACCGGGTCCGTCACCGGACGGCCCTCACTCTGCACGGCGGGCTCGGCCGAATCCACGGACGGTACGGAGTTGGACCCTTCGAGTAGCCCCGCTACACGATCGCGTAGTGGCCCGTCCGGCGCCCCGGGTGCCAGGATTCCGAGGTGGGCGAGCCGATACAGAGTGGCTCATGCCCCGATGCGGGTGAGCCGGGCACGGTGACGGGGGCGGACGGACTGTCCGGCGCGCGGAGTTCCCACCGGTGCCCTCCCGAGAAGTATCGACGATGGGGGCAGAGGTGCGTCAACGCAACGAGGCCATACACACCAAAACCGACACAGAAACGAACATCGACGCGGACGTGGGCTCGGACGTGGGCTCGGAGACCCGGCCGGTCCGCACACCGGACGAGCCGCTGCCACCGGCCCGGATCCGCTCCTCCGTGTCGATCCCACTCCAGCTCGGGCCGGACCAGTTCGTGCCGACCGAGGTCGTCTCCTTCCACGGACTGGCCGATCAGGGCGAACACGTCGCGGTGGTGTTCGGCGATGCGCTGAAGCAGGACTGCCCGCTGGTACGGGTGCACTCGGAATGCCTCACCGGCGATGTCCTGGGCTCGGCGCGCTGCGACTGCGGGCCCCAACTCCGGGAGTCCATGGACCTGTTGAAGACCGGCGGCGGACTGCTGCTCTACCTGCGCCAGGAGGGCCGCGGGATAGGCCTCTACAACAAGCTGGAGGCGTATCTGCTGCAGGACGTCGGCATGGACACCTTCGCCGCCAACCGCGCGCTGAACTTCGGCGACGACCTGCGCGACTACCGGGTCGCCGCCCAGATGCTGGCGGCGCTCGGCACGCACCAGGTCGACATGCTCACCAACAACCCCGCCAAGGCCGCGGGGCTGAGCGAGCGCGGCATCGTGGTGCGGCGCAGATTGTCCACGGGCGTGCATGTGACGCAGGCCAACCGCCGCTATCTGATGGCGAAGATCGACCACGCCGGCCACGAGATCAACGTCGATGACGTCAGGAGCGCGAAGTGATCGAACACAAGAGTCCCATCAGCGGCATCGCGACCTACGGCGACCGGTACGTGGCGACCGCCGGCTACGACAACCAGGTCATCCTCTGGGACCAGGCAGGGGCGAACGCCCTCACCCGCGTCGTCCACGACCACCTGGCCAACCAGTGCAGCTTCAGCCCCGACGGCACCCTGCTGGTGACGTCCTCCAGCGACTACACCGCGCGACTGTGGTCGATACCGGACCTCCGGCTGCGCGCCGTGCTCAACGACCACGACGACGACGTCGAGATGTCCACCTTCCACCCCGGCCGGGAACTCGTCGCGACCGCGTCCCGCGACCACGGGGTCAGGGTGTACGACTTCGACGGGCACCTCGTGCACCGCTTCGACGGGCACACCGCCGACGTGATCTCCGTCGAATGGGCCGGTGACGGTGACGAGTTGATCAGCTCCAGCGACGACGGCACGGTACGACGCTGGTCGCTGGCCACCGGCGGCCTCGTCGCCACGATCGACCTCGGCGGAGTCGAGACCGACACCATCTCCATCGGCACCGACGGCACCCTCTACGCCGGCAACGACGACGGCGAGATCGTGGTCATCCGGGGTGCCGACCCGCACGCCGTGCCCGCTCACGCCGCCGGCATCAAACGACTGGTGCTGGACAGCTCGCGCGAGCTGATGGTGAGCCTCAGCTACGACCGGAACATGCTCCTGTGGGACACCTCCGGCGGTGAGCTCACGCAGGTGGACAAGGCCGACATCCCCGACGACGTCTGGCCGCGCTCCTGTGCCTTCGGCGCCCGGCAGACGCTGGTGTTCGGCACCTTCGGCACCACCTACCGCACGTACGACTACGGCTCCCGGCAGTGGCTGCCCTCCGAGGTCGCCCCCACCCTCGGGATGAACGCCGCCTGCGCGTACGACGGCAGCGTCCTCGGCGTCGGCGACGCCGGCATCGTCATGCGCGACGGCATGCCCGTCACCGAACTGGGCAGCCTCTGCAACTTCCTGACACCGGTGGGCCTCCTGGTCGTCACCAGCGGCCAGCTCGGCAAGGTCATGGACGCGCTCGGCGGACGCGTGCTGCACCAGCACAAGTCCCCGCTCAACTGCGCCGCCCCCTTCGTCCGGGACGGCGCCCCGCACCTCGTCGTCGGCGCCTACACCGGCGAGGGGCTCGTCTTCCGCCTGACGGAGGACGGCGGGCTCCGTCACATCGAGGACGTCAAGCTGCACGACAACGCCGTCAAGGGCGTCGCCGCCTCCGACGACCACATCTTCTCGGTGTGCGCCGACACCAGCGTGGCCTGGCACGACATCCGGACCCTCGAACTCGTCCACCGCCTGGACGGCGCCCACGACCGGATCGCCAACGGCTGCGTCGCGCTGTCCGGCGGCCACTTCGCCAGCATCGGCCGCGACCTCAAACTCCGCCTGTGGGCACCGGACTTCAGCTGCGAGACGATCGACACCCCGCACTCGCACTCGATCAAGTGCGTCGCCGCGGACGGCACCGGCCGCATGATCGCGACCGGCTCCTATCACGGCCAGGTCGCCGTCTTCGACCGCGAACGCGGCACCTGGGGGCCGACCCTGCGGCCGACGACCTCCGGAATCTCCTCGCTGTCGTACGACACCGGACGCGGCCTCTTCCTGGCGAGCTCCTACGACGGCCGGGTCTACGAGATACCGGGGGCGCCGGATGAGCGCTGACGCACTCCCCGCGGTGCACAACCCCAACGAGCTCTCCGACCGGGACGCCATGGGCCTGCCCGGCCGACTGGTCGAGCGCCTGCCGCACGACCTCTTCGCCGGACACACCGACCTGTTCACCGCTCCCGTCGAGCGGCTCGCCGCTGTCTGCGCCGATCCCGCGGAGACCTTCGAGCGCCGTTACGCGGCCGGCAGCGTGCTCGGACTGCGCGGCGACCCGCGCATCCGTACCGACGATCCGGAGCTGGTCGACGTACCGGCCGGAAAGGCCGAACTCGGCCTCCCGGAGGACGAGGTGGCGTCCGTGGTGGCGCGATGGGCGCGCGTCGGAGTGCTGGACTCCTGGATACGCAAGGAGTGCCCGCGCCACCGGGTGGACATCGACGCCTTCCGGATCATGCGCTACCCGGTGACCAACCTGGAGTACCGGGCCTTCCTCGCCGACACCGGCTCCACGGCCCTCCCCACGTCGTGGCGGTTCGGTGGATACCCCCTGACCCGGGCCAACCATCCGGTGTGGACGGTACGGCCCGAGGACGCCGACGCGTACGCCGAGTGGCTGTCGGCGCGTACCGGCCGTCACTTCGCGCTGCCGACCGAGGCGGAGTGGGAGTACGCGGCCGGCGGCGGCGACGGCCGGGAGTTCCCGTGGCCGGGCGGCTTCCTCGGCGACCACGCCAACACCGTCGAGGAGGGCCCGCTGACCACCACTCCGGTCGGCGTCTACCCGGCCGGACGCACCCCGTTCGGTGCCGAGGACATGGCCGGAAACGTCGAGGAGTACGTCGCCGACGACTACCGTCCCTACGAAGACGGAGAGCCGGTCGACGACGACCTGTTCACCCGGCAGGGCAGCTATCGCATCGCACGAGGAGGCAGCTTCACCCGCTTCGGAGACCTCGCCCGGTGCGCGCGCAGACACGGCTGGTTCAACCGCTCGATCTATGCGATCGGCTTCCGATTGGTGGAGCGCTCATGACGGTCCCGTCGACCACTACCGATCCCACCGCGCCCCCGGACGACCAGCTGCAGCGGCCGTTCACCGCGCTCGCGCCCGAGGACGTGCTGGACTTCGGCGACGTCCACAAGCGGTATCCGGCGATGGCCGATTTCCACGCACGGCTCGGCGGCACCTCGCTGCGTGAGGTGCCCTCCGAGCAGGGTGGCGCACGGATTCTCGCCAAGTGCGAATGGGAGAACCCCAACGGCTCGGTGAAGGACCGCACGGCCTACGCCCTGATGGCCGACGCGCTCCGCACACACGGCGACCGGCCGCCCGAGGAACTGCGCCTGCTGGTGTACTCGGGTGGGAAGCTGGCCTCGGCGATGTCCTTGCTCGGTCAGCGGACCGGCGTACGGACCCGGTTCGTGCTGATGTCGAGCAGCCCGCCCAGTCTGCTCGAAAAGCTCCGTGAGCGGGGGGCCGAGGTGGATCTGGTGCCCGCCGGGGGCGGTTTCCTCCAGACCATCAGGGCCTCTCAGCGCATCGCCGCGGCCGAACCGGACTGGACCGCGGTCTTCCAGCACAGCAACCCGGTCAATGTCGCCATCCACCAGCGGACCACTGGCGGCGAGATCCTCTCCGACCTGGGCGACGCACGCCCGGCCGCCTGGCTCGCCTCCATCGGCAGCGGCGGCACCTTCGTCGGCGTACTGCGGGCGCTGCGCGGCAGGTTCCCGGACATCCGCGCGATCGGTGTGACACCGCAGGAAGCTCCGTACGCGAACCCGGGACGCCCCGGCGGAAAGCCGACGTACGAGGGATCGGGCGGCCACGGATACGGCATCCGGCAGCCGTTCGTGAAAGCACACGACGACCTGATCGAGGGCCACCGTCACGTGACGCTCCCTCGGGCACTGCGGGGCATGGGGGAGTTCTTCGACCTGACCGGGCTGCGGATCGGCAGCTCGGCGGCGGCGAACTGGCTGGCGGCCAAGGAAGTCGCCGCCGAACTGCCCCCCGACGCCGTGGTGGTCACGGTGTTCGCGTGCGCCGGAAACCCCGAGCAGTGGTCGGAACTGGGGCGGTGAGCCATGAAGCGCTTCGCGCGAATCCGTGAGGACATCGCGGTGGTCGTCGAGCGCGACCCCGCGGTCTCCTCCACGGCGGAGGCGATCCTGTCGCCGCACCTCATCGCGCTGTGGGCGCACCGCATCTCCCACGTGGCGTACCGCGGCGACCACCGGCTGCTCGCCAGACTGATCTTCCTGACCGGTCGGCTGCTGTCCGGCGGCATCGAGATCCATCCCGGTGCGCGGATCGGCAGAAGGCTGTTCATCGACCACGGCTGCGGCACGGTGATCGGCGAGACGGCGGTGATCGGCGACGATGTCACGCTGTACCACCAGGTGACGCTCGGCGCGCTGGGGTGGTGGCGCGACAAACGGCGGCCGCCGGGCCAGCGGCGGCATCCCGAGGTGGGGTCGCGGGTGGTGATCGGCGCGAACTCGGTACTGCTGGGGCCGCTGCGGGTCGGCGACGACGCCCGGATCGGTGCGCAGGCGTTCGTCACGGACGATGTGCCGGCCGGCGCGGTCGTCGTCGCGAAGCGCAGCGAGGTCATCATGCCGGGCGGACGCAATGGTGCCGTCAGCCAGAACGGTGCCGGTCAGGATGGCGCCGGTCACGATGGTGCCGGCCAAAGCAGCGCCGGCCAGAACGGCGTAAATCAGAACGGTGGCCGACTCGTCACCTCGACACGAGAGCCGGAGAAGGAGAAGTGACCACGGTGCAGGAGCCTGCCCTCATCATCATGACCTCGCTCAAGATGATCATCCGCAATCTCCGACTCGTTGAGTACGCAAGGGAGTTGGGGGTGACTCCCGTCCTGCTGTTCACCCGGGGCGGGGACGAGGAGCGGCTCCGCGAACTCATGGCGGACCCCGGACATCCGCTGTCCGCAGTCGGCGACCTCTGCCCGGTCCCGGATCCGTCACCGGCGAGCACCATCGCCGGAGTACAGCCGCTGCTGCGGCGCTACGACGTACGCGGAGCCCTCTCGTGTGGTGAGTACTACGTCGAGGCGGCCGGTGCGCTGACCCATCTGCTCGGTCTGCCCGGGTCGGGCTGGCCGGCCGCCGCCATCAGCCGCAACAAGATGTTCCAGCGCACCGCGCTGCCCGACGTCTCGCCGAGGTGGCAGGCGATCCATCCCGAGCAGCGTGACGGCCTGAGCCTGTCCGCGGAGGGCTGGCCGGGCCCTGTCGTACTGAAGCCGGTCAGCCGGATGAGCAGTTCCGGCGTACGGGAGCTGAGCTCGGTCGACGGGCTGGCCGAGGTGGTCGCCGGCTATCCGGAGCACGAGACCTTGCTGGTCGAGGAGCGGGTGGTCGGCCCCGAGTACTCGGTGGAGAGCCTGGTCCAGCACGGTGAGCCCGTCTGGTCGGGCATCACCGAGAAGCTCACCAACGAGGCCAACGGGTCGACCTTCGTGGAGATCGGGCACACCGTGCCGGCGCCCGAGTCGTCACCCGCGCAGTTCGCCGAGCTGTCCCGGGTGCATGCCGAGGTGCTGCGCCGGCTCGACTTCCGTGACGGCATCGCGCACGCCGAGTACCGCATCGCCGACGAACGGGTGGTCCTGATGGAGGTGGCGTTCCGCATCCCGGGAGACGGCATCGCCGCGCTGTGGGGACTGGCCACCGGCAGCTCGATGGAGGAGCGCCTTGTCGACATCGCACTGGGCCGGCCGACCCGCTACCCGCTACCCGGCCGCCGGGTCCGGCATCTGTTCCTCGACCATCCGTACGGAGTCCTGGTCGATGTCCGCAGCAAGGGCACCGAGGTGAGCTGGACGACCTCCGGTGAGCGCTGGCCCGAGCTCATCCCCACCGGTCCCGACGCCGGGCCACGCTGCTGTGCCGTACTGACGGCCAGGGAGCCGGGTGACCGGCTGAGCGCCATCGTCGACTCCGGCGAGCGCTCGGTGTCGGTGATCGTCGACGCGCCCCTCGGCACGGACATCCACCTGGTGGCCGAGCGCGCCGCCGAGGACGTCGAGATCGTCGTCGCGCCGTGAGCGGTGGCGCCCTGACCGGTCGTGCCCCGACCGGAGCGAACGTCGCGGTCATCTACCACTCCCGGAAGGGCACGGTGCGCTCCCTCGCGGCCGCGGTGGCGTCCGGTGCCGAGGCCGCGGGCGCGAGCGTCAGACTGCGCAGCGTCCGCGAAGAGGCCGACGGTCCGGGAGCGGAACCGGCGGACCTGACCGACCTGGTGTGGGCGGACGCCGTCGTGTGGGGCACACCGACGCACTACGGCAACGTGTCCGCGCCGCTCAAGGAGTTCATCGACTCCACGGGCCCGGCCGGCCTGTGGTCCGCGGGCAGTCTGGCCAATCTCGCGGTCTCCGCTCTGACCAGCTCGACGAGCCTCAACGGTGGCCAGGAGGGCACCCTGCTCAGCCTGCACCGGACCATGTACCACTGGGGCGCGCTGGTCACGTCCGTCGGCGCCTCGGGGGACTCCGCCGACGACTGGCACGACACCGGCGGCAACCCCTACGGCCTCTCGGTGTGCGCCGACCCACGAGGCAGGATCAGCGCATCGGCGGAGGCGGCGGCGCGGACCCTCGGCGCGAGGATGACCGGCCTCGCTGCCCGCGTCCGCCCCCTCCGCCCTTCCCGGGCCCGGCCGTCGCGCCCTCGTGCCGGTGGCGCGCAGAGGCTTCTGATCGTGCTCCAGCAGGGCGACCACAGACTCCGCGGACTGGCGGACGCGCTGGCCGTCGGCGCCGCCGAGGAGGGCGCCGAGATCAGGCTCCGGCATGTGGACGGCGACGAGACCAGGCTCCGTCACGTGGACGGCGACGAGGTAACGCCGGCCGATGTGGAATGGGCGGACGGAATCGCCTGGGGGATGCGGTCCCGCACCGGCGTGCTCCCTTCTCCGCTGGCCGCCTTCATCGAGCGGACCCAACGCGAACTGCCGGGTCCCGGCTACCGGGGCAAGGCCGTGACGGCGTTCGGCACGACCCTGAACGCGCACGCGGGCGGCGAATCCACGTTGCTGTCCGCGTACACGGCGATGCACCAGTGGGATGCGGTCGTCCTGGCCCCCGGCTACACCGACCCCGTCGTGAACGCCGCCGGTGGCAACCCGTACGGCACGCTCCACCACGCCGGCAACGGCCCGTCCGAGCGGAGCGCCGTCGCGGCGGCTCACTACCAGGGCCGCCGCTTCGCCATCGCCACGGCCGCACTGGCCACCCCGCCGCGCACTCCTCATGACCGGCCGCGGCCGGCGCTCGGGTCCGGATGAGCCGTGTAGGGGACGGCGCAGTAGGTGAAGGCGTTGGACGACGGCCCGTCACAGGTGCCTGAAGCAGATCGTGTTGTCGCGCGCCTCGGCGATCATGTGCACCGCACGACGGCGGAGCTCAAGCGGGTAACGGGTAACGGGTAGGTCGAACCATGACTCGATCCTTTCGTGAAATCGAGTCCCCATTCGAGCCGGGGCGGTTCCGTGTCCGGTCAGGCGCTCTCTTCCGAGTCTCCTGGTTCGGGCCACGGGAAGCCGAGTGCCTCGGCGTGCGAGCGGCTGCCTCCCCTGACCTGTGCGTAGGTCTTCGGGTCCTGCTCGGCGAGTTGCCGCAGTGCCGTAGAAGCCCGATTCTCGGGAGGTGTGCCGTCGTCGGGGAGACTCCAGACGAACTGCAGCCAGGGGCCGTCCTTGTCCTGCTGCCCGGCGGCAAGGCCCGGCCAGTACGTGAAGGAGACCATGGTCGAGTCCTGGTCGTGGAAGCCGGTGCCGATCCAGCCGGCCTGGCCGTCCCATCGGGTGAGGAGATCGGGTTGTTCGCGTAGCCCCGCGGCTATCGAGCGGGCGGTGTTTCGAGCCGGCCAGGACCAGGACCGGTCGTTCTCCGCGCGCTCGATCTCGGCGTCGTAGTCGCCCGCATCGAAGCGGTACTCGGGGAGTTCCGCGCGGGGTTGCCGCGTCGGCGGGCGACGCCAGTCACGCCACACCACCTGGTCACCATCCCTGCGGATGGTCACGTAGAGCGCGCCGCAGCAGCCCTCGGTGCAGTACGCCTCGGCGAGCTGCACCTCTCGGGGCTCGGCCGTGGCCCGCAGGCGACCGCTGTCGAGAAGGTACTCGGGGGAGTTGGCCGAACCCTTGTCGAATGCTTCGGGTATCAGGGGCCGGCCGTCGATCAACACCCGTGCCTCGACCGTGTCGAGGTCTGCCGGGTCCCGCACGGTGGCCTCCACCCGGAACCGGGAGACCGTCACGTGATCGAAAGGCTGCCGTGCCGCGCGCCGTATCCAATGAACCCGGCGGCGTTCGGCGGGTTCTTCGGGCTCGCTCTCCGCGACGGCTGTCCAGGACGGGTTGCTCAGGACGGCTTCGAGGGCGCGCAGGCGGGCTTCCCGCTGTCCCGGCTGCCAGTCGAGGAGCACGCTGGGGCCACTGTGCAGGTCCAGGGCGACGGACAGCAGGATGGCGTAGTGGTCCAGCGTCGGGGGCAGTTGGGAGGCGTGTGCGACGAACGCGTTGTAGGTGGTGGTGGCCTGTGGGTAGTTGAGGATCTCGGGCTGGTAGTCGCGCAGTCCTGTCATGCGGGAGAGGAGACGTCCGGCCTGGGCCACGACCTGGGTGTCGATCCGCTCCTCGCTGAGAATGTCGGCGAGTTGGACGGCTTCGGCAATCCTGCGGGCGGTGGAAGGTCCGACAGCACCCGAGTCGAGAGGGGCGTTGAGCAGCCATGTGCGGGCCTCGTGGTCATCGCGTGCGGCGATCGCGTCGATCAGGTGGCGCAGGGCACGGCTCTCGGCGTGGTCGGCCAGCCATACCAGGGCTGCTGTCGGGCAGTCGAGGGCGGTGAGCGCGCCGACCACGGGACGGGCGAGAACCCTCAGCAGGCCGAGAACCTTGAGGTAGGGCACGTCCTCCGGCTCACCGAGGCGAGCCAGGAGCGCGATGCCGACGTTCACTGCCAGTGTGCTGGTGCCGGTGCGTGTCAGACGGCGGCCGAGCGCACGGGCTGCCGCTGGCTCTTCCAGAGGCAGATCGGCCAGCGCAGCCTGGACATGACGATCCCGAATGCCCAGCGTGTGCAGCCTGCGGTGGATCTCGTCGGCGGCGCGGACCGTGTCCGGATCGGCCAGCAGGGGAGCGAGGGTCTCCCGCACACCTGTTTCGGCCTCGCGCCAGCCCAGCGCTGCGCGCCTTTGTGGCGAGTCGGGCAACGGGCAGCCACCGTGAGGCAGTCGACCGTCGGGCTTCGACTGGTACAGGCGCAGCGCGTATGCGTAAAGGGAGGGCCCAGGGGCGGGGATTCCACCGCCTGCCTGGGCGCTCATCGGGTGGGGTAGGACTCGATTCCGTAGGTCATGCTGCGGATCCTGTCACCGCTGGTTGGTCGATGGCCAGGGGTTTTAGCCGGTCAGGGACGGACCTGAAGGACGGTCTCGGGAACAGCCAACCGATCACGCTGCAGGGGGCCTGCTCGCCAACAAGCTCTACTGCACCCGCGACAGTGGCCTCCTCCCTGTCGCCGACCGACGCCGCCGCGAAGGGCGACAACCCAGTTGTCAGCCAACTCGACTGACCTGCAAGGGGCGTTCAGGCGCTCGACCAGGGTGTTCCTGGTCGAGCGCCCGTCCGCTCGGCGTTGAGGAGCTGTCAGGTAGCAAGCCGCCCGTACGACGCTCCCCAGTACCGCGCTGTCAGAGCACGTCACTAAAGTTCTCGATCAGCTGGCCTGCGAACCCCCGAAAGAACGGCGGACTCCGCAGGTTCGCGACTTGGCACAGCCCTTCTGCTCGATCCTCACACGCACTCTCGTATTCGGCCGATTCCCTGGGGGGACCATCTTGAGACGCAGCACCTTCTTGGCGGCAGCCACGGCGACCGCCCTGTCCGCCACCCTGTTCACGGGTCTTTCCCCGGCCCGGGCGGACAACGCCACCGGCGGACCTGTCCTGTCCGACGCGGACGGCTGGGACGAGCCGGGGCTGGTCTTCGTGACCGCGCACTCCGACAGTCCCCTCACGCACATCACGGCGCACTTCTACCCGCTGGACGCACCGGAGGGGGACCCGGAGGCCGGATCGACCGAGGACTTCACCCAGTACACCGGGCAGGACGCGACGTCAGGTGTCTGGCGGGCGCCGGTCCACCTGGCCGATCTCGGCGACTACCGGGTGACCGTCGACCTTGAGGACGCCTCCGGCGCCATCGTCACCGGCGCCCTCTCCCCGCACACCCTGCGGTACCAGACCCTGGTCAGGATCCCCGAACTGACCGCCACGCCCGCTGTGCCGGACTACCTCCACCAGCAGGTCTCCGTCAGCGGCACCGCCGTCGCCACGGACCCCCGACACCCGGACACCCCCACCCCTGCCGTCGGCGTACCCGTCGACATCGAGACCGGGCGCGGCCGGGTGAACGCGACCACCACGGCCGACGGCCGTTTCACCGCCGCCTTCGTCCCCGTCCAGACGTCCATCGACCTGACGGCCGCACCCGGGGCCTCCGTCAACTACCCGGGCGCGATCGACCTGTTGAGCCCCAAGCAGTACCTGCACACCACGCAGGCACCGGTCCGCTTCACCGCGAGCACGCACACCCTGAACCTGAAGCAGGGCGCCACCGGCACCGTCACCGGCCGCGCCGAGATCCAGACCACCGCCGGCTGGCAACCGCTGCCGAACACCACGATCAGCCTTGCCGGGCTCGACGCCCGCAACCTTCCCTCCTTCGAAGTCGGCGAGACCACCACCGACAGCCACGGCTCCTACACGCTGCACGTCTCCTCCTACAACGCCGCCCCGGCCGCCGAACTCATAGCCGGCACCGACTACATGCCCTTCCAGCAGGTCGCCACCGAGCCCTTCAGCCTCCACGTCGCGTACACCACCCACCTCGACATGAGCGCGGACCTCACCGACACCTCGTCCCTCAAGGTCTCCGGCTACGTCTACTACGAAGACGCACGCGCCCACTGGCCCGCCAGGCCCACCATCACCCTGCAGTACTCCAAGGACGGCAAGAGCGGCTGGAAGAACGCCAGCACCATCCCCATCACGATCCGGCACAACAAGCCCCTGTTCGAGGAGGACTTCGCCCGCACCCTCACCACGACGAACACCAACGCCTACTGGCGCGCCCGCTTCGACGGCAATCCGGACCTGGCGACCAACACCACCAAGCCCGTGCACCTCTACCGCTACGCCACCCGCATCATCGGCTTCCACGCCTCAGCGAACCCGGTCCGCAAGAACCAGGCGTTCAGTTTCGCCGGCACCCTCCAGTACAAGAACGGCACCACCTGGAAGCCGCTCTACGGCGGTTCCCCGACCCTCTACTTCAAGCCCCGTGGCTCCACCACATACCGCTACGTCACCGAACTGGGCACCGACAGGCACGGCCACCTCATCGGCATGGAGACCGCCAAACAGGACGGCACCTGGGCCATCGCCCTCAGCCGCCAGACCGGAGACCACTACCTCAGAAGCGCCCAGGTCACCGACTACGTCGATGTCCGATGAACTCCCGCTGATACCTCTCCCCGTACGTTTGGTGGGCGACGAGTTTGACGTCGGTATCGGGCAGTGTGTCTTCCATCCGCGCGCGCGGACAGTGCGGCAGGGAGCGCGAACGGGCAGGAAGCGACTCAAGAACGCGCTGCCCACACCCCTTGGAAGGCATCGCTGATCCGGGGGCAATCTGGGGACTTTTCGGGGATTTTTCGCTGGGTAAGGAGGGAAGGTCCGCGCGGGCTCGATCCGCGTCGAGATAGCGACTGTTCGGGAAGGTCTTGTCGCAGGCCGCCGACGCGCAGGCGGGTCCCCGGACTGTCGTAGACGTACGGGCCGGGAAGGCCTCGGCCGGGTCCAGGCCGTCGGGAGCGAGCCGGATGTCGTCTTGGGCGGCGTTTTAGAGGCCACGTACACCTCGCCCGCCCGCCCGCGCCCGCCGACCCGCGCCGACCCGCGGACAACGCCGCCGCCGACGCCCTCGCCCCTGCCGCGAGCGCCGTCGATGAGGTTCACGCCGAGGTCGACGCCGACGCCGATGGCGCGCACGGACTCGTCCCCCGTGCCTCCCGGGACGCACCGACCTCCCCGCTTCGTAGCCCCTCCCGGACACGAACAGCCCGCTTCGGCCCGGTTCCCGGTACATGGGCGTCCTCCGGATCCCGCACCCGGCACCCCGCATCCCGCAGGCGATGACGCAAGGCGGGCCGGAGGTGCCGGTGAACTCGGCGTTACGTATTCGTTGCGACCGACCGTTGACCGTGCCCTACTTTATCGTTAACTTTAGCCGCGATGTGAGCCAGTTCACCGCGAACACCCAGCCCATGAGGGAGGCGTTGTGCCCGACCGCGTGACGATCGCGCAGGTGGCCGAAGAGGCAGGCGTCTCCGCGATGACCGTGTCGAACGTGCTCAACGGGAAGCCCGGAGCATCCGACGACACCCGCCGGCGCGTCATGGAGGTCGTCGATCGCCTCGGCTACGTGCCGAACGTGTCCGCCCGGGGTCTCAAGGGCGGCCGGACCGGGCTGGTCGGGGTACTGACCCTCGACCTCACGATCCAGTACGGGCTGGAGATCGTGCGGGGGATCGCCGACGAACTGGCCAGCGTCGAGTTCGAGGCACTGATCAACGCCAGCTACCACGACAGCTCACGCGAACGGGAGCGGATCGAGTTCCTGAGCCGTGGACTCGTCGACGGTCTGCTGATGATCGCGCCGGTGCTGGAGGACCAGACGATCTCGCTGCTGCGCAAGCGCAAGATCCCGACCGTCATCATCGACCCGCGCCGTATCGACGTCGACCTGCCGAGGGTCACCGTCGACAACTACCAGGGCACACGCGGCGCGGCCCAGCACCTCATCGACCTGGGGCACCGGCGGATCGCGTACATCGGGGGCAACCTCGACCTGGAGAGCTCCACCGTCCGGTACGAGGGCTTCCGCGACGGGATGCGGCTCGCGGGCCTCCCCGTGGACGAGGACATGGTCGCGTACTGCGACTTCAGCTACGTCTCCGGCTTCCGTACCGCGTCCCGCATCCTTGAGGAACACCGGCCGACCGCGATCATGACGGGCGCCGACCTCATCGCCTTCGGAGCGGTCGACGCGGCCCGCAAGCAGGGTCTGAGAGTCCCCGAGCAGCTGTCGGTCGTCGGCTTCGACGACCTGCCCCAGGCTGCGCAGTCGTATCCCGGAGTCACCACCGTCCGCCAGCCGCTGCACGACATGGGGCAGACCGCGGTCCGCGCGCTCATGTCGATCATCGAAGGCAACGCCCCCGTGATGGAGCACATGCACATGCCCACCTCACTCATCGTCCGTGGCACCACCGCACCCCCCGAGCGTGGCTGATGTACGTGGTCTCGTACTTCACGGACGCCGACGAGGCGCTGCACCTGGCGGTCAGCCAGGACGGCCAGGAGTTCAGCCCCGTCAACGAAGGCCGCCCCCTGCTGCGGGGAACGGTCGGCACGGGCAGGCTCCGTGACCCCTTCATAGGCATCGGACCCGACGGGCTGTTCCATCTGCTGGCCACCGACGGCTGGACCAGTCCCAGCATCGTCCACGCGACCTCCGCCGACCTGCTGACCTGGTCGGAGCAGGAGCTGCTGCCGGTCATGGCCGGGATCGACGGCGCGCACAACGCCTGGGCCCCGGAGTTCTTCCTCGACCCGGCCACCGGGCTCTACCACCTGATCTGGTCGTCGGTCGTCGAGGGAGCCGGCAGCACGGCCGAGGGACGCGACTTCGCCAACGTCGGTCAGGACCACCGGATCTGGCACTGCACGACCAGCGACTTCGTCGGCTACTCGCCGGCCGAGCTGTTCTTCGACCCCGGCTACTCGGTGATCGACGCGACCGTCACCCACCACGACGGCCGGTTCGTGATGGCCTTCAAGGACGAGCGCGGCACCAACGACCCGTCCACGGACCACAAGTACATCCTGGTCACCACGTTCTCGCAGCCGGGTACGGACTTCACCCGGCCGACCGGACCGGTCAGCCCGGCACCCGTGGAAGGGCCCGCCTTCTTCCGCCGGGGCGAGGAGTGGGTGCTGCTCTTCGACCACTACCTGGAAGGCCGGTACGGCGCCGCGTCCAGCCCGGACGGGGTGCGGTGGACGCGTTCGGAGATCTCCCTGCCGAACGGCATACGGCACGCCTCCGTGCTGACCGTGCCGGGGGAACACGCGGCGGCGCTCGACGGAGCGGGCGTATGAACCGCCCCCGCACAGCCGCTCCGCACGGCCCCGGCAACCGATTAGCCACGACGAGCCACCGCCGTTCCATCCGCATCGCCTGACCGTGTAGCAGCCGGTCCGGCACCGCACGCGCCGCATCACCCCGCCGCCGCCCGAGGACATCGGAGCCGGCCGGCCCCGCCGACGGCCCCGCCTCATCAGGCGGCTCCCGGCACCTGAGCCATCTCTGCCTGAGCGCCCCCACAGCCTGTGCGCCCATCGACATCCCCACACAGGGCGATCGGCCATGCCGTCATGCGTGACGCCGACCCCGGTCTCTGCCCGTGGTTCCACCAACAGGTCCTATCAAAGGAGTTAGGCACCATGCAGCACTCACAGGCTTTCAGCAGGCGCTCGGTCCTCAAGAGCGTGGGTCTCGTGGCCGGAGCCGCCGCCCTCAGTGCCTGTTCGGGCACCGCGTCCTCGACCTCCTCGGCCTCCGTCAAGTCGCCCAGGAAGGGCACCCTGACGATCATGAGCGCCCAGGGCGAGATCACCTCCGCGGAGATCGCCGCCTTCGAGAAGGCGTACCCGGGGCTGAAGATCAAGCTGATCCTCACCGACCCGACCCGACTGAACGCCATGCTGGCCGCCGGCGACCCGCCGGACCTGGTGCGCGACGCCGGAACGGACGTCACGCCGTACATCGCGAGCCGGGGCATCGCCCTGGACCTGGACGAGTACTTCGCCAAGAGCAGCGTCCTGAAGACGGCAGACATCCTGCCCATCAACAACTGCTGGCGCTGGGACGGAAAGACCCAGGGCAAGGGTGCCCGCTACGGCATCGCCAAGGACTGGTCGCAGGACGCGATGTGGTGGTACAACTCGGACCTCTGGTCGGCCGCCGGGCTGACCGCGCCGGACCCGACGAAGCCGATCACCTACGACGAGCTGTTCGAGGCCTCCAAGAAGCTCACCAAGTCGGCGCACGGCAAGACCAGCGTGTACGGGCTGTACACCACGACACCCGGCATGGACCAGATCGCCGCGATGGTGGCGACGGCCGGCGGCCGGATCATGTCCGAGGACCTGGGCACCGCGGACTTCACCTCCCCCGAGGCGATCAGGGCCCTGACCTGGCTGGTCGACGTGGCGAAGGCGAAGGTCGGCTACTCGGCGGTCAACCCCAGCCCGGACTGGGACGGCCCCGAGTACCTCGCGGGCAAGCAGGCCACGGCAGGCCAGGGCTACTGGTTCAACGGCTTCGTCGCGAGCACCGCCCCCGCCTACCAGTCCAAGACCGTCTTCGCGGCGGCCCCGATGCTGGGCGGCAAGCGGGTCAGCCCCAGCTTCGGCGCCGTGGGCTACTGGATCCCGGCCAAGTCGAAGAACCCGGGTGCCGCCTTCGAGTTCATGGAGTGGTACTGCGGCGGCGCCGGCGCGGCCAAGCGGATCGCCGCCGGAAACGGCCTGCCCTCGATGAAGCCGATGCTGTCCCTGGTGCCGCAGAAGACCGAGTTCCAGAAGGCCTCCTTCAAGGTCCAGACCGCCGAACTGCCCTACGTGTCCGTCATCCCGGTCGCCACCCCGTACGCCCTGACCACCGCGCTGAACACCACCCTGGCCAAGGACTTCACGGCCGCCGTGGGCGGCGGCAAGTCGGTGGCGGCGCTGGCCGACCTGCTGACCAAGGACGTCAACGCCGTGCTGGCGAACGGCAAGAAGCTCGCAGGAAAGTAGGCACGGTCATGCGACTGCAACGCGTCCGGACCGCCGGGTCGGCCAAGAGGCGCCGGTACGGCAGCAGCAAGGGTGAGGCGCTGGCGTTCTACGGCTTCCTCTCACCGTGGATCATCGGCACCGCCGCGCTGACCCTGTTCCCGGTGGGCTACGCCCTGTACCTCAGCTTCACCGCATGGGACGGCGTCTCCGTCTTCAAACCATGGGTGGGCCTGGCCAACTACCGCGAGGTGCTCACCTCGTCGGACACCTTGTCGTCGCTGTCCAAGACCCTGCTCCTGGTCGCGATCATCGTCCCGACGACGATCGTCGGGAGCCTGGTCCTGGCCGTCCTGCTCAACGAACGCGTCCGCGGGCGCACCTTCTTCCGGACGCTGATCTACATTCCGGCGATCGTGCCCCCGGTCGCGAGCGCGCTCATCTGGAAGGTGGTCTTCGACCAGAACTCCGGAGCCGCGAACCGGGTGGGGGCGATGTTCGGGGCCGACGCGGTCAACTGGCTCACCGGCAACCGGGCCTTCGTCGTCCTGGTCGTCGTCCTGCTGTGGGGTGTCGGCGCCGGCATCATCATCAACCTGGCGGCCCTGCAGACCGTGCCGATGGAGCAGCTGGAGGCCGTGAAGCTGGACGGCGGCAACGCGCTCACCGCCTTCCGGCACGTCACGCTCCCGGTGATCTCCCCGGTCCTGCTGTTCCAGACCGTCCTGGTCACCATCACCACCTTGCAGACCTTCGTCCCGGCCCTGCTGCTCTCACCGATCAGCACCGGCGGCGGCGCCGTCTACACCAACATCCCGAACGCCAACCGGGTCTACATGGTCGACGTCTACTCGCAGTTCTTCGCGTACTCCAGGTACGGCTACGGCTCGGCGATGCTGACCGTGTTCTTCCTGGTCATCGTCGTCCTGACGGTAGTGATCTTCAAACTCGTCGGACGCAGCGTGTTCTACGCCGTCGATCCCACCGCGTCCGGGAAGGGCTGATCCGCCATGGCACTCGACGAGAAGACCCAGGCCCCCGTGGCCCCGCGGACACCCACGAACACCGCGGCGCGCACTGCCTGGCACCAGCGGCGGCCCAAGCACCCGGTGATCTTCACCGTCCTGCTGATCGTCTCCGTCCTGATGGTCCTGCCCTTCGCGGAACTGGTCATCAGCTCGCTGCGGTCCACCAACGCGGTCAACGAGGACACCTGGCTCCCCTCGGTCTTCGAGTGGAGCAACTACAAGAAGGTCGTCACCCTCATCCCGTTCTGGCGGTTCGCCCGCAACTCGGTGGTCCTGTCGGCGCTGTTCGCGCTGCTCACCACCCTCAGCTCCGCGGTCGTCGGCTACGGCTTCGCCCGGCTGCGCGCCCCCGGCAAGAACCTGCTGTTCGGCCTGCTCATCTCGACGATGATGGTGCCGCAGATCGTCACCCTGATCCCCACCTACCTGCTGTTCGCCAACTTCGGCCTGGTGGGCACCTATTGGCCCTGGGTGCTGTGGGGCACGGCCGGAGCGCCGTACGCGATCTTCCTGTACCGGCAGTTCTTCTCCAGCTTCCCCAAGGAACTGGAGGAGGCGGCCGTCATCGACGGCGCCGGCCGGATCCGGATCTTCGTGCAGATCTTCCTGCCGCTGTCGCGCCCGCTGCTGGTGACGGCGTTCGTGCTGGCCTTCAACACGGTCTGGGGCGACTTCATCGCACCGAACCTGCTGCTCGACCAGGACAACACCACGCTGGCCGTCGGAGTCGGCAACGGCTACGTCATCAACCAGGGCTTCCCGCTGCCGAACCTGATCGCGGGCGGCGCGCTGCTCTACGTGGTGCCCGTCGTCATCCTCTTCCTGGCCGCCCAGCGCAGCTACGTCCGCGGCTTCGCCAACTCCGGACTGAAGGGCTGAGCGCGTGTACCGCGACCCGATCCTCGACGGGGCCGCCGACCCCACCGTCATCTGGAACCGGCAGGCCGGCGAATGGTGGCTGATCTACACCAACCGCCGCGCCTCCGCGCCCGGTCCGGGTGTGGCCTGGGTGCACGGCACCGACCTCGGGGTGGCCGCCTCGACGGACGGCGGCCGGACCTGGACCTACCGGGGCACGCTCACCGGGCTCGACTTCGAGTGGGGCCGCAACACGTTCTGGGCGCCCGAGGTCATCTGGCACGACGACGTCTACCACATGTACGTCAGCTACATCCGCGGCGTCCCGGAGTCCTGGACGGGGGCCGCCCGGATCATCCACTACACCAGCACGGACCTGCTCGACTGGACCCTCGTGGCCCCCCTCGACCTCGGCTCCGACCGGGTGATCGACGCGTGCGTGTACCCGCTGCCGGACGGCCGCGGCTTCCGTATGTGGTTCAAGGACGAGCGCCACGGTTCGTACACGTACACGGCCGACAGCACCGACCTCCACGACTGGAAACCGGCCGGCCCCGCCGTCACCCACCGTCCGCACGAGGGCCCCAACGTCTTCGAACTGGGCGGCCACTACTGGATGATCGTCGACGAGTGGCGCGGCCAGGGCGTCCTGCGCTCGGCCGACCTGCGGAACTGGGAGCGCCAGGGGCTGATCCTCGACACCCCCGGCACCCGCCCCGACGACGGCACGATCGGCCTGCACGCCGATGTGGTCGTCCAGGGGGACACCGGCTACGTCTTCTACTTCACCCACCCCGACCGCGGACCCGCCGGAGACGACGGCACGTACCCGAGCCGCCGGTCGACGATCCAGGTCGCCGCGGTGCGGGTCGTCGACGGTGAGCTGCGGTGCGACCGCGACGAGCCGGTCGAGCCGGACCTCACCGCCCTCTGAGCGACCGCCCTCCGGGTGCCCCATCCATTCACGTTCACGTTCAAAGAGGAACGCAATGCGAAGATGGCCACGCCGCTTTGTCGCGGCCGCAGGTACCGTGGCAGCCGTTCTGGGCGCGATGATCCTTCCCGCCACGACCGCGTCCGCGGCGACGACCTGCACCACGTACTACGTCTCGTCCAGCGGTGGCAGCGACAGCAACGACGGCTGCACCAGCGCCACTCCGTGGAAGACGCTCACCAACGTCAACGCGACGACCTTCACCGCCGGCAACCAGATCCTCTTCCAGGACGGCGGCTCCTGGACCGGCGAACTCCAGCCCCAGGGATCCGGCACCAGCGGCACCCCGATCGTGATCTCCAGCTACGGTTCCGGCGCCGCGCCCATCCTCAACGGCGCGGGCGCCGCCGCGACGGTCTATCTGCACAACCAGCACGACTGGACCGTCCAGAACCTGGAGATCACCGACACCGCGGCGACCGCGGACCTGCGCAGCGGCATCCAGCTCCAGAACGACACCACCGGCATCCTGCGCGGGATCCACCTCCTCAACAACAACATCCACAACGTCAAGGGCTACTGGGCCGACGGCACCCAGCCCAGCACGTCGTCCGGTATCGCGTTCAACCTGACCGACGACAACACCACGAGCGGCTGGGACGACGTCCTGATCCAGGGCAACACGCTCACCTCCGACGACGCCGGAGGCATCTACCTCGGCTCACTCGTCGGTCTGAACCACGACATCTCGTCGACCAACGTCGTCATCCAGAACAACACGCTCACCGACATGGGCGGCAACGACATCGTCTGCGTGTTCTGCGCCTCGCCGGTCGTCCAGTACAACGTCGCGACGAACAACGGCTACCGCTACTCCGGCGCCGGCCTGTGGACCGCGTGGTCGACCGACGGCCAGTGGCAGTACAACGAGGTGGCCCGCCAGTGGCGTTCCCTCGTCGACGGCCAGGCGTTCGACATCGACAACCACTCCAGCGGCACCGTCATCCAGTACAACTACAGCCACGACAACCCGTTCGGCTTCCAGGAGTACTGCTGCTCCAGCGGCTTCGCGGCCAAGACCTCGGTCGTGCGCTACAACATCAGCCAGAACGACGGCGCTTCGAACGCGGTGTTCCCCCTGCTCAGCGGCGTCGACACCGGAAGCACGGCCCAGGTCTACAACAACACGGTGTACCTCGGCCCGGGAGACAACGGGAAGATCACCGACGGCACCCCCAACGGGACCCTGACCTTCTCGAACAACATCATCTACAACCTGGGTACCGGCGGTTACTCGACCACCGGCACCACCTGGACCCACAACCTCTTCTACGGCAACCATCCCGGCACCGAGCCGTCCGACTCGGCCAAGGTGACGACCGACCCGCTGTTCGTGACCCCGGGCGGCGCGGCCTCCGGCCTCACCTCGGCGGCCGCCTACAAACTGCGGACCGGCTCCCCGGCCCTCGGCACGGGCGTCCTGGTCTCCGGCAACGGCGGCCAGGACTACTTCGGCAACACGGTCTCTTCTACGGCCGCACCGAATATCGGCGCCTACAACGGAGCCGGTGTGGCCGCACCCGCCGCCACCTCCGGCGCGTACTGGCCCCTCGACGAGGGCACCGGAACCACCGCGGGGGACGCAACGGGCGACGCCAACACGGGCACCCTGCAGTCCGGGGCGTCCTGGACCACCGGCAAGGTCGGCACAGGCGCGGTCAGCCTCACCGGCGCGAGCAACAGCTACGTCGACGTACCCACCACCGCGATCGACACCAGCGGAAGCTACTCGGTCTCGGCCTGGGTGAAGCTCAACAGCCTCACCGGCAACCAGACCTTCGCGAGTATCGACGGCAGCTCCATCAGCCCCTTCTACCTCCAACTCACCGGCGGCACCTTCGCGTTCACCACGCGAAGCAGCGACTCCACCGGCTCAACTGCCACCCAGGCGACGGGCACCACCGCGGTCACCGGCACCTGGTACCACCTGACCGGCGTCTACGACAACACCGCCCACACCATCGCCCTCTACGTCAACGGAACCCTCCAGGGCACGACCGCCTTCTCCTCCCCCTGGAAGGCGACCGGGCACACGGTGATCGGCCGTGCCAAGTGGAACGGCAACGCGGTCGACTTCACCAACGGCGCCATCGACGACGTACGCATGGTCGGCAGGGCACTGACCGCTCGTGAGGCCTACGCCCTGGGGACCGGGGCGGCCGGCTACTTCCAGCTGGACGAGGGGACCGGCAGGACCGTCACCAACCTCCTCGGCAACACGGCCGACGGCTGGCTCGCGGGCGACGCCGCGTGGGCCGGCAGCGGCAAGGTCGGCAGCAACTCCCTGAGCCTGGACGGCACGACCGGAACGTCGGCGTACGTTCCCGCCTCGGTGGTCAACACCGGCCAGAGCTACGCGGTCGGGGCCTGGGTCAAGCTCAACAGCCTCACCGGCACGCAGACCTTCGCCGGCCTCTTCGGCAACAAGGTCAGCCCCTTCTATCTGCAACTGGCCGGCGGGAAGCTCACCTTCACCGTCCGCAGCGCCGACTCGACGAGCTCGACGGGCACGTCCGTCGCGGGCCCCGCCCCCTCCACCGGCACCTGGTACCACGTGCTCGGCATGTACGACAGCGGCGCCCAGACGATCTCCCTGTACGTCAACGGCACGCTGCAGGGCAGCACTTCGTTCACCACGCCCTGGACGGCGGCGGGCGCGACGCTGATCGGCAGCGCCGAATGGAACGGCGGCCCGGTCGACTTCACCAACGGCCAGATCGACGACGTGCACTTCTACAACCGGGTCCTGACGTCGGCCGAGATCACGACGCTCGCCACCGGCTGACAGCCCCTCCTGTGCGGCCGGTGCGGGCCGGCCCGCTCTCCAACAGCTCCCGCACCGGCCTTTCCCATCCCTGCACGATCGGAAAAGGAGCACCATGCGAAGTTGGCCCCGAAGAATCGTTGCGGCAGCCGCCGCCACGATAGGCGTCCTGGGTGTCCTGGTCGTACCCGCCACGACCGCGTCCGCGGCGACGACCTGCACCACGTACTACGTCTCGTCCGCCAGTGGCAGCGACAGCAACGACGGCTGCACCAGCAGCACTCCGTGGAAGACGCTCACCAACGTCAACGCGACGACCTTCACCGCCGGCAACCAGATCCTCTTCCAGGACGGCGGCTCCTGGACCGGCGAACTCCACCCCCTGGGGTCGGGCGCCGGCGGCAACCAGATCGTGGTGTCGAACTACGGCTCCGGTGCCGCGCCCATCATCAGCGGCGCGGGCGCCGACGCGGCGGTCTACCTCGACAGCCAGCAGTACTGGACGATCCAGAACCTGGAGATCACCAACACGACCACGACCGCGGCGGTCCGCAGCGGCATCCAGCTCCAGAACGACACCAGCGGGATCCTGCACGGGATCCACATCCTCAACAACAACATCCATGACGTGAAGGGCACTTGGGGAGCCGGGCCGCAGCCCAGCACGTCGTCGGGTATCGCGTTCAACCTGAACGACAACAACAGCACCAACGGCTGGGACGACGTACTGCTCCAGGGCAACACCCTCACCAAGGTCGACGCCGGTGGCATCTACCTCGGCTCCCTCAACGGCACCGGGCACGGCATCCTGACGTCCAACGTCGTGATCCAGAACAACACGCTGACCGACATGGGCGGCAACGACGTCGTCTGCGTGTACTGCGACAACCCGCTCGTCCAGAACAACATGGCGACCAACAGCGGCTACCGCTTCTCCGGCGCCGGGTTCTGGATGGCGCTGAACAACAACGGCATCTGGCAGAACAACGAGATCTCCCGCCAGTGGCGCGCCCTCTGGGACGGCGAAGCGTTCGACATCGACCACGACAACACCGGCACGATCATCCAGTACAACTACACCCACGACAATCCGTTCGGGTTCCAGGAGTACTGCTGCAGCTCCACCTTCGGCGCCAAGAACTCGATCGTCCGCTACAACATCAGCCAGAACGACGGCTCGATCAGCTCGGTACTGCCGACGCTGGAGGGCGTCGTCTCGACCGGTACCGCACAGGTCTACAACAACACCATCTACCTCGGCCCCGGAGACAACGGCGGCATCGACGCCGGCACACCGGCGGCGAACAACATCACCTTCTCCAACAACCTCATCTACAACGCGGGATCCGGGGGCAGCTACTCCTCCTCGGGCACCTGGAGCCACAACCTCTTCTACGGCACCCACGCGAGCAGTGAACCGACCGACGCCAGCAAGGTGACGACCGACCCGAAGCTCGTCGCCCCCGGTGGAGCCAGCTCGGGCCTCAGCTCGGCGGCGGCCTACAAACTGCAGCCCGGCTCACCCGCCATCGGCGCGGGCGTACTGGTGTCGGGCAACGGCGGCCTGGACTACTTCGGCAACACCGTCTCCGCCACGGCCGCGCCCAACATCGGCGCGTACAACGGCAGCGGTGTGACACCGACGGCGAGCTACGGCGCCCGCTGGAACCTCGACGAGGGCACCGGGACCACCGCCGCCGACACCACCAACGACCACAACACCGGCACGCTGCAGTCCGGGGCCTCCTGGACCACCGGCAAGGTCGGCACAGGCGCGGTCAGCCTGACCGGCGCGAGCAACAGCTACGTCGACGTACCCACCACCGCGATCGACACCAGCGCGAGCTACTCGGTCTCGGCCTGGGTGAAGCTCAACAGCCTCACCGGCAACCAGACCTTCGCCAGCATCGACGGCAGCTCGATCAGCCCCTTCTACCTCCAACTCACGGGCGGCACCTTCGCGTTCACCACGCGGAGCAGCGACTCGACCGGCTCGACCGCGACCCAGGTCACCGGCGGCACCCCGGTCACCGGCACCTGGTACCACCTGACCGGGGTCTACGACAACACCGCCCACACCATCGCGCTGTACGTCAACGGAACCCTCCAGGGCACGACCGCCTTCTCCTCCCCCTGGAAGGCGACCGGGCACACGGTGATCGGCCGCGCCAAGTGGAACGGCAACGCCGTCGACTTCGCCAACGGCGCCATCGACGACGTACGGATGTTCAGCAAGGCGCTCGACCGCCAGGAGGCCGTGGCCCTGGCGACCGCCGCCACCGCCGACTACGAACTCGACGAGGGCACCGGCTCCAACACCTCGGACTTCATGGGGAACAGCGCGTGGGGCGGCCTCAACAGAGCCGCCGCGTGGGCCGGCAGCGGCAAGGTCGGCGGCAACGCCGTGAGCCTGGACGGCACGGCGGGCACCGAGGTGAACATCCCGGTGACACCGGTGGACACCAGCGCGAGCTACTCGGTCGCGGCCTGGGTGAAGCTGAACAGCCTCAGCGGCAACCAGACCTTCGTGAGCGTCGACGGCGGCGACATCAGCCCCTTCTACCTGCAACTGACGGGAGGCACCTTCGCGTTCGCCGAGCGCGGTTCGAACTCGACCACCTCGACCCTGACCTCGGTCACCGGCCTCGCCCCCTCCACGGGCACCTGGTACCACGTGGTCGGCGTGTACAACAGCGGCGCGTCGACCATCTCGCTCTACGTCAACGGCACCCTCCAGGGGAGCACGGCCTTCTCCTCCGCGTGGAAGGCGGTCGGCCCGACGCAGATCGGCAGCGCCTGGTGGAACGACTACCAGGTCGACTGGACGAACGGCCAGATCGACGACGTCCACTTCTACGACCGGGCCCTGAACACCACCGAGATCAACCAGCTCGCCGCCGGCTGACGGACACGAGCAGGTGACGGAGTCCGGCCCGCTCTCCCGGGCCGGACTCCGCCACCACCACCCACGGCGCCCGGGAGGAGCCAGGAATGACCACGTCGACCCGCCAGGCCCGCAGGACCGCAACCGCCACCCGGCCGAAGACCACGGCCCGCCCCAGAACCACACCCCGTCGTGTGCTGCCGTGGTGGCTGCTCGCGGCCGTCGCCCTGGCTGTCGCGGCCGCGATCACCGGCCTCTCCCTCCTCACCGACGGCGGAGCCCGACGCCAGGCAACCGCCCCCTCCCCAGCCCCCTCACCCACCGCGGTGATCGCCACGATCGACGAACAGACCATCCCCGTACGCGAGTTCGCGCTCTACCTCGCACAGGAACGCTCCGCCACCTTCACCCACTTCCAGAACACGTTCGGCGCCCAGGACGGCCCCCACTTCTGGACGACGTCCTACGGCGGCAGCACCCCCACCGACTACATCAAGAAGCAGGCCCTCGCCGACGTCACCCGCACCACCGTCCAGCAGCGGCTGGCTCACCACTACGGTCTTCTCGCGGACCCGAGCTATGCGACCTTCCTCCTCAACTGGGCCAAGGAGAACCAGCGTCGACAGCAGGCCGTCGCCGCGCACCAGGTCATCTACGGGCCCGTGCAGTACACCGAGGCGAACTACTTCGACTACGTACTCAACGGCCTGACGTTCAACCTGGAGAAGAAGCTGGCGGACGCGCACGTCATCACCACGGACGACAAGGCACTGCGCGCCTACTACACGGCACACAAGAGCGACTTCCGACAGGCGAAGAAGCCCGGCCCCGTAAGCCTGACCTCCCCCAACGGCAGCACGCCGATCACCACCCCGCCCTTCGCCCAGGTACGCAAGCAGGTGAAACAGGCCTACCTCGACGACCGCTACAAGGCGAAGGTGACACAGCTCGTCCGCTCGGCCCGGGTCGCCGTGGCACACGGCACTTTCCAGGCGGTCACCGTGAACTGAAGCCTGACGGCGCCGGAGGCCGACCGGTCCCAGGTCCCCGGATCGTGCTGTCGGGATCCTCGTCGAATAATGGTTGGCGCTCCGTGGGAGTCGGAGACTAGGTTTCTTCTCGTTCCAGTGGTGGCCGGTCGGTCGCCACTGTCGGTTGAGTGTGTCTGGGAGGTGTGACCGATGACTGTCTCTGTGATGGGCGCTGCCCGCATCCGGAAGTTCATCAAGTCCACTCCCGTGGCCTCCGGCTGACCACTCCACTCTTCCCGCGTCTGTGTGCGCGGTGCCGGGGCCACCCTTGTGAAGGGTCACCCCTTGTCTTTCTCTTCTCTCCCGGGCTCGTCCTCGTTGTCTTCCTCCGCGCACCCGTTGCGGCCTTACGGCTGGGACGCGGACTGGGAAGCCGAGTTCGCCCCGTTCGCCGAGCGGGGTCTCCTGCCCGGCCGTGTCGTACGGGTCGACCGAGGCCTGTGCGACGTCATCACCCCGGCCGGCACCGTCCGAGCCGACACCGAGTTCGTCGTCCCCCGCGACCCGATGAAGGTCGTGTGCACGGGCGACTGGGTCGCCGTAGACCCCGAAGGCGGCAACCCGCGCTACGTGCGGACGCTCCTGCCGCGCCGTACCGCCTTCGTGCGCTCGACCTCGTCCAAGCGTTCCGAGGGCCAGGTGCTGGCCACCAACATCGATCACGTCGTCATCTGTGTGTCGCTCGCGGCCGAACTGGACCTCGGGCGGATCGAGCGGTTCCTGGCGTTGGCCATGTCCTGCTCCAGTGGTGAGGCACTGCTGCACACCGCGGCGCACTCCTGGGAGTCCGGTGCGCGGCCCGTGGTCGTGCTGACCAAGGCCGATCTCGTGCCGGACGCGGTGACGTTGTCGTATCTCGTCCAGGACGTGGAGACGACGGCGCCGGGCGTGCCGGTGCTGGCCGTCAGCGCCGCCACCGGGGACGGGATCGACGTGCTCGCCGCGGTCGCCGCCGGCGGTACGTCCGTGCTGCTCGGGCAGTCCGGTGCGGGCAAGTCGACGCTCGCGAACGCGCTGATCGGCGAGGACGTGATGGACGTCCGGGCGACGCGTGACGTCGACGGCAAGGGCCGTCATACGACCACCACGCGCAACCTGCTCGCCCTGCCGGGTGGCGGGGTACTGATCGACACGCCGGGGCTGCGCGGTGTCGGGCTGTGGGACGCGCAGACCGGGGTCGGGCAGGTGTTCGCCGAGATCGAGGAACTGGCCGGACAGTGCCGCTTCCACGACTGCGCCCACACCGCCGAACCGGGCTGCGCGGTGCTCGCCGCCCTCGACTCCGGCGAACTTCCCGAACGCCGGCTCGACAGTTATCGCAAGCTCATGCGCGAGAACCAGTGGATCGTCGCCAAGACCGACGCCCGGGCCCGCGCCGAACTGCGCCGCGACTGGAAGCGGAAGGGGGCGGAGGGGAAGGCGGCGATGGAGGCGAAGCGGGGGCGCTGGGCCTAGCCGCGTCACCGGGCCAGCGGTTCAGCTCAGCCCAGCCCGGCATCGCATCAACACCCCGTCCGATTTCCGCCAGCCCCACCCCCGGGGATGGCGGAGACTGGACAGCGTGATGGACGAAGACACCAGGTACGAAGCCGTGCGGAGCCGGGATGCCCGGTTCGACGGGGAGTTCTTCTTCGGGGTCGCCACGACCGGGATCTACTGCCGGCCCAGTTGTCCGGCGGTGACGCCGAAGCGGCGCAACGTGCGGTTCTTCGCGACGGCCGCCGCCGCGCAGGGCTCGGGGTTCCGGGCCTGCCGGCGGTGCCGTCCGGACGCCGTGCCGGGGTCGGCCGAGTGGAACGTGCGCGCCGATGTCGTGGGCCGCGCCATGCGGCTGATCGGCGACGGAGTCGTGGACCGCGAGGGCGTCGCCGGGCTCGCCGTGCGGCTCGGCTACAGCGCGCGGCAGGTCCAGCGGCAGCTCACCGCCGAACTCGGCGCCGGGCCGGTCGCCCTAGCCCGGGCCCAACGGGCGCACACCGCACGGGTGTTGGTGCAGACCACCGAGCTGCCGATCACGGAGATCGCGTTCGCCGCCGGGTTCGCCAGCGTGCGCCAGTTCAACGACACGATCCGCGCCGTGTACGCGTCGACCCCGAGCGAGCTGCGGACGGCGAAGACGCCTCACGCGTCCAAGGCACCGGCGAAGGGCACCGGACTGTCCGCCGGAATCCCGTTGCGGCTCGCCCACCGGGGCCCGTACCAGTCCGCCGCCGTCTTCGACCTGCTCGCACGCGAGGCCGTCCCCGGCATCGAGGAGATCACCGGCACCCCCGGCCGCCGCACCTACCGCCGCACCCTCCGCCTCCCCTACGGCACCGGAATCGTCGCCGTCGACGAACGCCCCGGCGCCCTCAAAACCGCGCCCCCGGCCCACCCCGGCGGCTGGCTCGACGCCCGTCTGCACCTCACCGACCACCGCGACCTGACCACCGCCGTCCAGCGCCTACGACGGCTCTTCGACCTGGACGCCGACCCGTACGCCGTCGACGAACGGCTCGGCGCCGATCCCCGGCTCGCCCCACTCGTCGCCGCCCGACCCGGCCTGCGTTCACCGGGCACCGCGGACCCCGAGGAACTCGCCGTACGGGCCCTGGTCGGGCGGGCGGAGGCAGAACGGCTGGTGCGGCGCTACGGCAAGACCCTGGACGCCCCCTCCGGCGGCCTCACCCACCTCTTCCCCGAGCCGTCCGCACTGGTGGACGCCGCCCCCGGCGAACCCCTGGCCGGCCTCGCCACCGCCCTGGCCGACGGCACGGTCCGCCTCGACGCGGGCGTCGACCGGGACGACGCGGAGGAGGCCCTGCTCGCGCTGCCCGGCATGGACGCCGCGACCGTCGCCGTCATCCGTACCCGCGCGCTCGGCGACCCCGATGTGGCACCGACCGGCGTCGACATCCCTGACGCGTGGCGCCCCTGGCGTTCGTACGCCGTACAACACCTACGCACGGCAGAGGAGTTGGAGTCCCGATGACTGTCCCGACGACCGATCCGACGGTCACCCGCTGGACGAGTTTCGACAGCCCCCTGGGGCAACTCCTCCTCACCGCCGACGAGTTCGGCGCCCTCACCTCCCTCTCCGTGCCCGGTCAGAAGGGCGGCCGTACCGTCCAGCCGGAGTGGCGGCAGGACCCCGGCCCCTTCCGTGCCGCCGGGGAACAGCTCGCCGCCTACTTCGCCGGTGAACTCAAGGAATTCCAGCTGGAGTTCCGCACCTCCGGCACCGACTTCCGCGAGCGCGTGTGGACCGCCCTCGACTCCGTCCCGTACGGCGCGACGACGACGTACGGCGAGATCGCCGCGCGGATCGGCGCGTCCCGGGCCGCCGTCCGGGCCGTGGGCGGAGCGATCGGCGCCAATCCGTTGCTGGTCGTCCGGCCCTGCCATCGAGTGATCGGCGCCGACGGGTCGATGACGGGGTATGCGGGCGGGCTCGAACGCAAGGTCCAACTGCTCACGCTGGAGGACGCGTTGGGCTGAGTCAGTCCGTTCCCGGTTCCGCCTCCAGGCCCCAGCTGTGGATCCGCCGGGGATGGATACGGATCACCTCTTCGCTCATGTGCGGGCCCAACTCGTGTGGCCCGACCAGGAGTTCGGCCTCGCCGCGGATGTCGATACCCCGAACCTTCCAGGGCTGGACGCTGACGATGTCGTCCACGACCAGCGCGACCTTCGGGTTCTTCCGCAGGTTGCGCCACTTCTTGGTCGTGCCCATCGCGTAGCCGCCGACCAGGATCGTCCCGTCGGCCTGCGGGAAGAAGCCGACGGGGTTGGCCTGTGGCTGGCCCTGGGGGTCGACGGTGGCGAGGCGGCCCAGTCGCTGCGAGGTGAGGTAGGCGCGCTCGGCCTCGGTGAATTCGGTCATGACCGCAGCCAAACACGCCTGCCCGCCGCGCGCATCGGCCTCCGGTCCCAGGCCTTACGCCTTATGCCCCACACCGGAGGGGGACGCGGGGCCCGGCGCCGGTGATGCTCCGCCCTCCGCCCGTTCCGGCGTGCCACGGTCGCCTTCCTTGTGGCTGGTGGGAAGAGGCGGAGCGCTCATGGTCGGGGCCGGACGGGTCGTCGTAGCACTGCTGGTGTGCGTGCTGGGGGCGGGAGTTGGGGAGGGTACGGCGACAGCCGAGGGGCCGGTCGGCCGGGCGTCGGACACCTGGACCGGGACTTGGGAAGCCGCTCCCTCCGGAACCGCCCCGGCGCTGCCCGGCGCCTCCTTCCGCAACGTGGTTCACCTCAGCGTCGGCGGCAGCGCGGCCCGCGTCCGGCTCACCAACCGGCTCGGTACCGCTCCTCTTCGCCTCGACGCGGTGACCGTCGCCCTGCGCGAGGCGGGGCCGGACGCCGTGCCCGGGTCGATGTGGGTCGCCACCTTTGGCGGGGCACGGACGGTCACCATTCCGGCGGGCGAGGATCTGGTGAGTGATCCCGTTCCGCTCGCCGTGAGTGACGGGGCGGATCTGCTCGTCACCGTGCACACGCCCGACGACTCCGGTCCGGCGACCTACCACCGAGCGGCCGGACAGACCAACTATCTCGCACCGCAAGGGAATTGGGCCGCCGATGTCGACGGTGCCGCGTACACGGCGACCACCACCTCCTGGTACTACGTCACCGGTGTCGACGTCCTCGACGCCCCGGCGGCCGGCAGTGTCGTCACCTTCGGCGACTCCCTCACCGACGGCAACGGCTCCACCCGTGACGCCAACCACCGCTGGCCCGACCGGCTCGCCGAGCGCCTCGGCACCCTGCCGTCGTACCGCCGCCTCGGTGTCCTCAACGCCGGTGTCTCCGGGAACCGGCTGCTGCGCGACGACGTAGGACCGAGTGCCTTGTCCCGTCTCGACGCCGATGCCCTGTCGCGGTCGGGGGTGCGGGTGGTGATCCTCCTGGAGGGCGTCAACGACATCAAGGGCACCCCGAACGCCACCGACCCCGCCGCCTTCGAGAGCGCCTACCGCACCTTTGTGAGCCGGGCCCACGCGCACGGCATCCGTGTCATCGGGGCGACCCTCACGCCGTACGGCGGTAACAGCGGGTACACGGCCGCCCGCGAAGCCGTGCGGCAGAAGATCAATGTCTTCATTCGCGGGGGTGGGCCCTTCGACGGGGTGGCCGACTTCGATGCCGCCGTCCGTGACCCGGAGCAGCCGCAGCGGATCCTGCCCGGCTACGACTGCGGTGATCACCTGCACTTCAACGACGCCGGTATGCGGGCGCTCGCCGGCACGGTCGACCTGGCCATGCTCAGCTGAGGGTCAGCCCCAGATCACCGCGCCCACCCACGCCCCCATGATCAGCAGGCAGGTGAACAGTTCGGTCAGCACGCTGGAGCCGCCCGAGCGCATCGCCGTACGGAGGGAGGCCATGGCCTCGCCGTGGCGGCCCAGGCGCAGGCGTTCGTGGACGTAGATGCCGGCCATGAAGCCGGGGATCGCGCCGAGCACGGGGATCAGGACGAAGCCGAGGAACGCGCCGGCTCCGGCGTACACGCCCATTCGGGGGGTCGCGCCACTCGCGCGCAGGCGGCGGGGCGGGAGGGCCCAGCGGACCACCTGGGAGAGGAAGAGGACGACCGTGGCGCCCACGAGGACGCCCCAGGACACCGGCTGCGGGTCCTTCAGCGCCCACCACAGGACCGCGGCCCACACCAGCCACGACCCCGGCACTCCGGGCACCAAGACTCCGCACAGGCCGAGCAGGATGACGACGCCGACCAGGAGGAGTTCACCCACTCCCATCTGCCCAGCCTGCGGGATCCCGGGTGAAACCGCAGGTCAGGTACGGGCCACCCAGCCCCGTTCGTAGGCGTGCCAGCCCAGTTGCAGCCGGGTCGTGACGCCGGTCAGTTCCATCAGGCGTTTCACCCGGCGCTGGACCGTCCTGAGGCCCAGGTCGAGCTGTTTCGCGACGCTCGCGTCGGTCAGGCCGGCCAGCAGCAGGGACAGCACCTCCAGGTCCGTGGCATCGGGGCCGTCCGGGGTCTGCTCGGTGGCGCCGGACGCGCCGAGGCGCAGCGGGAGGGCGTCCCGCCAGACCGACTCGAAGAGTCCGCAGAGCAGTTCCAGGAGGCCGCTCGCGTGCACGACGAGCGCGGCCGGTTCCGCGGTGTGCGAGGTCAGCGGCACCAGGGCCAGGGTCCGGTCGGCTACCACCAGCTTGGTCGGCACCTTGTCGACCACCCGTATTTGTTCGTCGCGGTCGAGCGCTGCGGTGAGTTCGGTGATGCCGTCCGGCTGGTCGAGTACGGCGCGTTCGAGGACGACCCGGTAGCGGACTCCGCGGTCGGCGGCCTGTGCCTCCGCGTCGTTCTCCACGGCGGTGACGGCGACCGGGGTCCCGGTGACCAGCGCGCAGACCTCCTCGGTCGCGCCGAGCTGGAGCTGGAGGAAGCGCTGGGTGACGGCCGAGGCGCCGATCACCACCTCCACCAGGTCGTGTACGGCGGGTTCGGCGGCGGTGGCCCGGTACTCCTCGGCGAGCAGCGCGGCGGCGAGTTCCGCCTTCTCCAGTTCGTGGCGCTGCTGGGTGAGCAGCGCGCCCAGGGCGACCCCGGGCGGGGCGGCGACCCAGCGGCCGGGGCGGGCCGAGGACTGGGCGGCGAGTCCGTGCCGTTCCAGGCGGCGCAGGGTGCGCTCGGTGTCGTACTCCCCGAGGGTCAGCCGTCGGGCGAGATCGGGCACGTCCGCGGCGCCGACGGACACCAGTGCCCGGTACGCCGACTCGTGTGCCTCGTCCAGGCCTATCGCTCCCAGCATCAGGTGCCGTCCCTCCCCGAAGACCCCGTCGCGAGGGCCGTGGCGGGAAACAGCCACGGCGCGAACCCGCCTCGGCACATCATCGCCGTACCACCCGCCACTCTGCCAAGGTTGCGCCACCGGGGCATCAACTGCCGCCCGTAATGCCGGTATTGGGCCTTGTTGGCCTGCGGGTTCGCGCACGGTGGGTCATGGGGGAAACAGGCGCGAATCACAGGGCGGCTTCAGGAAAGCCGGTCACACTCGGGACCGGGCGGGCCGAACCGGCAACGGGATTCGGTCACTTGGGACGTGACCCGGGCCCATGTCGTGCGCAGGCACGCAGGGGAGTTGGGGCCGGGTCACTCAGTTGTCGCCGGGCGGTTCTCCCGTGGGGGGTGGGACCGTCCGGCGGCCTGTTTCGTCCTGTGGTGCCCTGTAGTGCCCTGCGGCGGACGGGTGTTCGGTACGTCGTCCGACACGCCGTTCGAGAGGGCGTGCGCCCCCGATTTTCCGGACGCCCCGTTTCCAACTGGCCCGTGCGGTGGACAATTAGGGGCATGAGCCAGCAGGGGGGAACGCCGACCGGTCACGAGGACGACTGGTGGAGCCAGCTGTACGACGACACCGCGGAGGACACGGGGCCCACGGCCGCGGCCGACTCCGTCGACGACCGGTTCGCTTCGGCGGCGGGGACAGTGGGGGTGCCTCCGGCGGATGAGCGGGGGGGTTCGGTGGGGGTGCCTCCGGCGGGTGAGGGGGCGCGGCCGGTGGGGGTGCCTTCTGCGGACGAGGTGGCGCGGCCGGTGGGGGTGCCTTCGGCGGGTGAGGGGGCGCGGCCGGTGGGGGTGCCTTCTGCGGACGAGGTGGCGCCGCCGGTGGGGATGTCTTCGGCGGGTGAGGGGGCGCGTTCGGTGGGGCCGGGTGTTCCGGGGCCCCGGGCCGGCGGCGGACCTGGCTCCGAGCCGCCTGCTGGTACGGGTTCCGTCTCCCCGGGTGCTTCCTGGGAGCCGCCGGCCAGTGCGCCTCCGGTTCCGGGAGGTGCTGTTGGTGCGGATGGGTATGGCGAGACCCCGTTGTTCAGGCCTGTGGCTCCTGCCGCTTCTGCCATTCCTGGCGATGGCGCGTCGCCGTCTGCGGTTCCGGGGGATGACGGCGCGGATTCCTACGCCGAGCCTCCGTTGTTCAAGCCCATGGCCCCCGTCGCCCCGAGGGAGCAGGCTCCGCCTGTCTCGCCCCGGCAGGGCCTCCATGGGGACACGCAGCCTGATGTCCCATCGGCAACCCCGCAGCGGGCGGCCGACGAGGAGTTCCCGCCTGCTCGCTCGCAGTCGGCCGTTCCCGCGCCGTCTGCCGACATGCCCGTCGTCGCTCCGGAGGATGTCCGCCCGGACGGTCTGTCCGCCCCGCAGCCGACGGCCGTTCCCGCGCCGCCTGCCGACAGCCCCGCCGTTGCTCCGAGGGACCCGGGTCCGGAGGGTTCGGGATCGTACGCGCAGTCGTCGGCTGTTCCCGTACCGCCTGTCGAGAGTCCCGTCGTCGCTCCGGAGGATCTTCGCCCGGACGGTCTGTCCGCCCCGCAGCCGATGGCCCTTCCCGTACGCCCTGCGGAGAGTCCTGCCGTTGCTCCGAGGGTCCCGCGTTCGGAGGGTTCGGGATCGTACGTGCAGGCGTCGGCCGTTCCCGTACCGCCCGTCGAGAGTCCCGCCTCCGCGCCGAGGGACCCGCGTCCGGAGGGTTCGGGACCGTATCCGCCGCCCCCAGTCGCCCCCGCACCCCCCGCCGCAGCTCCGCAGCCTCTCCGCCCGGAGCGTCCGTTCGACCCGCGCCCGTATCCCCAGCCTCCAGCCGTTGCCCCGCCCCTCGCCGACAACTCCCGCTCCTACCCGCCCACTCCAGCCGCCGCGCAACCCCTCCCGCTCGCGCCACCCCCCAACCTCCCCGCCCTCGCACCGCCGCCGCCCCCTCCCACGTCCGCCCCCCTCACCCTCGACTACGTCGGCTCCGGCCCCCCTACCTACGACGCCGAGCCCACCGCCCTCCCGCTCGCCGACCCGGATGAGCTCGACGATCTGGTCGCGGACACCGTGTTGGACGGGGCGCGGTACGGGGCGAGCACGATCAGGGCGGCTTCCGTGCGGGGGGACTCCGCGCGGTTCAGGGGGGAGCCGCGGCGGGACTCGTTGCTGACGGCGCGGTTCGGGGTCGGGGAGCAGGCGTTGGTGCTGGTGGCGATGGCCACCGGGGCCCGGGCCACGCCGGGGGCGCATCGGGCCGCCGCCGAGGCCTGTGACTGGATCGCGCGGGCCGTGGGGCGGAGTCACGCACGGCTCTCCGAGGACATAAGGGCTGCCCGGCGCGGGGACCTGAAGTCGGGGCTGCACCGGCTCACCGACCGCAGCCTCGGCAAGCTCCGCGCCAGCGCCGCCGAACAGGGCATCGATCCGGAGGAGTACTCGGCCGGCCTGCGGTGCCTTCTCCTCCCCGCGCACCCGGAGTGCCGTACCCGCGTCTTCTTCGGGGTCGGGCCCGGTGGGCTGTTTCGGCTGCGCGACGGCGAGTGGCAGGACATCGAGCCCACCGTCGGAGACCTGAGCGGTGAGGCCGTCGTCGGGTTCGGGTCGCAGCCCGCCGAGACGCCCGAGGGGGACCGGCTCACCATGGATCTTGGGATTCCGACGCCTCCGAGCCCGTACGAACCCGCCCCCGAGCCGCCCCGCGAACCCTTCCGCTTCCGGGCCTCCGTCGCCCGCCCGGGGGACACGCTTCTCATGTGCACCGGCGGGCTGGCGGAGCCCCTGCGTGGCGAGCCCGAGTTGTCCGCCCATCTGGCGGGGCGGTGGTCCGGGTCCACCCCGCCCGGTCTCGCCGCCTTCCTCGCCGACACCCAAGTGCGGGTCAAGGGTTATGCCGACGACCGCACGGCGGCCGCCGTTTGGGAGGCGTGAGCGCCCGGGCTGTGAATTCATGGAACCCAGAGGGATCCGTAGGACACAGGAAACCGAAGGGCACGCGAGAACCATGGCCAAGCAGAACGTTGCCGAACAGTTCGTCGACATCCTCGTCCGCGCCGGAGTCAAGCGCCTCTACGGCGTCGTCGGCGACAGCCTCAACCCGGTCGTCGACGCCATCCGCCGCAACTCCGCGATCGACTGGATCCACGTACGGCACGAGGAGACCGCCGCCTTTGCCGCCGGCGCCGAAGCACAGATAACCGGGAAGCTCGCGGCCTGCGCCGGCTCCTGCGGCCCCGGGAACCTGCACCTCATCAACGGCCTCTACGACGCCCACCGTTCCATGGCCCCGGTCCTCGCCCTCGCCTCGCAGATCCCGTCCAGCGAGATCGGCCTCGGGTACTTCCAGGAGACCCACCCCGACCGGCTCTTCCAGGAGTGCAGTCACTACAGCGAACTCATCTCCAACCCGAAGCAGATGCCCCGGCTCCTCCAGACCGCGATCCAGCACGCGGTCGGGCAGAGTGGCGTGAGTGTCGTCTCGCTTCCCGGCGACATCGCCTCCGAGCCCGCCCCGGACAAGGCCGCCGAGACCGCCCTCGTCACCTCCCGGCCCTCTGTCCGCCCGGGTGACGCCGAGATCGAGAAGCTCGTCGAGATGATCGACGCGGCCGAGAAGGTCACCCTGTTCTGCGGCAGCGGCACCGCCGGCGCGCACGCCGAGGTGATGGAGTTCGCCGGGAAGATCAAGTCCCCGATCGGACACGCCCTGCGGGGCAAGGAATGGATTCAGTACGACAACCCGTACGACGTGGGGATGAGCGGTCTGCTCGGTTACGGCGCCGCCTACGAAGCCACCCACGAGTGCGACCTGCTCATCCTCATCGGCACCGACTTCCCGTACAACGCCTTCCTCCCCGACGACGTGAAGATCGCCCAGATCGACGTACGGCCCGAACACCTCGGCCGGCGCTCGAAGTTGGACCTCGCGGTGTGGGGCGACGCGAAGGAGACGCTGCGCTGTCTCACCCCGCGGGTGAAGCCGAAGGGGGACCGGAAGTTCCTCGACCGGATGCTCAAGAAGCACGCCGACGCGCTGGAAGGTGTCGTCAAGGCGTACACGCGGAAGGTCGAGAAGCACGTTCCGATCCATCCGGAGTATGTGGCGGCCGTGGTCGACGAACTCGCCGACGAGGACGCTGTGTTCACCGTCGACACGGGCATGTGCAATGTGTGGGCCGCGCGCTACATCACGCCCAACGGCCGCCGCCGCATCATCGGTTCGTTCTCCCACGGCTCGATGGCGAACGCGCTGCCGATGGCGATCGGCGCCCAGTTCACCGACACCGAGCGGCAGGTCGTGTCGATGTCCGGTGACGGCGGATTCTCCATGCTGATGGGCGACTTCCTCACCCTCGTCCAGTACGACCTGCCGGTGAAGGTCGTCCTGTTCAACAACTCCTCCCTGGGCATGGTCGAGTTGGAGATGCTGGTCGCCGGTCTCCCGTCGTACGGCACCACCAACAAGAACCCCGACTTCGCCGCCGTGGCCCGCGCGTGCGGTGCCTACGGTGTGCGGGTCGAGAAGCCCAAGGACCTCGAAGGCGCCCTGAAGGCAGCCTTCAAGCACAACGGCCCGGCCCTCGTCGACGTCGTCACCGACCCCAACGCCCTGTCCATCCCGCCGAAGATCAGCGCCGAAATGGTCACCGGGTTCGCGCTGTCGGCCTCAAAGATCGTGCTGGACGGGGGAGTTGGGCGGATGCTCCAGATGGCCCGGTCCAACATCCGCAACATGCCCCGGCCCTAACTGTCGTACGGGGCCCAGCCGTTCGACGAGTACCAGAGGTGCCGCAAGCCCTTGATGCCGCTCGTGCGGAACGGCTTGCCGTGGTCGTCGATGCGGAGGGTGCCGGTGCGGCCCTGGGAGGACCAGTCGAGTTCGAGGTACCAGCGGCAGTCGCAGGTCCCGGTGCGGGCCTTGACCAGCAGGACCTCCGGGTCCGTGGCCGAGACCCGGTACGGCAGGTGCGCCGCCGGGACCGTCCTGCCCATGTCGCCGCCCGGCTCCGGGCGGACCAGGGGGCGGTGGGCGTCCAGGTTCACGCCGAAGTAGCGTGGGGAGATGTCCCCGCCGCAGCCCTGGGCCATCGAGTAGGCGGTCCCCGGGGCGGGTGCCGTACGGCCGACGACCCGGACCCGAAGTGCCTCCAGGACCACGGCCGTTGAGGTCCTGCCCTGCACCGAGATCTCCACGTTGGTCTGCCCGCCGTGCACCGCGTGCTGGGTCGCCGCCCAGACCGCGGCGTCCTGCTGGACCGGGGGCGGCGGCACGTCCTTCGGTGCCTTGTCGATGACGTAGTCGTGGTCGCAGCCGATCTCCCAGACCTGGGAGTCGGCGGTCCAGGTGAGGGGGGCGGGGAGGGCGGAAGGGCCGGCCTTTGCCGTGGCGCCGGTCTTGGACCTGGCCGTGTCGTGGGTGGACACCGCCGACAGGCTGCCCCACACCGCGAGCACCGCGCACACCGCGGCGGCCGTCAGCGTGAGCCGTCGCCGGTACCAGGGCGATCGGGCGGCGGGCTCAGGAGCCGCGTCCGGTGCCGGAACGGGAACGGGAACGGAAACCGGGACCTGAACCGGGTGAACCGGAACCGGACTCGCCACCGGCGGCTGCGCATCCCGCCTCCGCTGTCGTGCCGCCACCGCCAGGATCCAGTACCGGTGCAGCTCCAGCCGTTCCTCCGGTGTCGCCCCGCACAGTGCCGCGAAGCGTTCCACGGGGGCGAAGTCGAGGGGGACCGCCTCGCCCACGCAGTAGCGGTGCAGGGTCGAGGCGTTCATGTTCAGGCGGCGGGCCAGCTGGCTGTAGCTGCGGTCCGTGCGTGCCTTCAGGCGCCGTAGCAGCGCCGCGAACTCCTCGACGTCCTTGTCGTCGGCCTCGCCCGCCACCCTTGCTCCCGTGTGTGTCGCGTCCCAGGACGGCATCCCAGGGACTCCCTATATCAGGAGGTCAGACGGGGTGGGACGGTTCCACCGTTGCGAGGTCGGTGTCGGTCATTGCGGTCGCCGCCGCCGTACGCCGAAGCTCGGTCCGACCACAGCACGGCACCGACCCGAACGGGGAAACACACGTGAACAGCAAGAAGGCCACGCGCCGCACTGCCCTCGCCGCCGGCCTCGCCCTCGCCCTCGGGCTGGGTGTGGCGGCCCAGGCCTCCGCCGGCGGCCCGCGCACCGTGAGCGGCTCGCCGGACGACAACATCACCCGCATCGCCGACTTCTACGGCGCCTACATCGACGCCGAGAGCGACCTGGACAGCGGCGGCGGCAAGCTGGCCACGGAGCTGCGCAGCTACTACCTCACCCCGGCCTACCTGAAGGAGCTGAAGGCCTGGGAGGCGAAGAACCACGCGGACGGTGTCCTCCAGGCGCAGAACACGCCCATGAGCTGGAAGGTCACCGACAACGGCACCGCCGACTACACCGAGGCCACCGTCACCCTCACCTGGGGCGGCGGCGACACCACCAAGCTGGTCGTCGACATGACCCGCACGACCCACAAGATCATCCACATCGGCACCAAGGGAATCGGCGGCAAGTAGGCCCCGTAGAGGAGCCGTTCGCGGTTCCTGAGCGGCTGATTCCGGCCAGTTTCGCGGAGCGTGGGTCTCGGGGGAGGTCCGGGGGGACCAACTGCCCCACGCCTTCGCGGACTACGGCCGGATCGGCAGCCGCGCATCGGCAGTCGGTTCGATCGCCGGTGGTCAGGACGGCACGGGGTGTCTGGTCCCGGCGCCGGGAGCCACGGCAACCCGGAGGGGAACGCCCCGACCGCCCCGCCCGCGCCGCATGCTCCGTACGGTGGCCGTTCGACCGTACGGACAGCATCGCCCCCGAATCCTCCGCCCCGCCGGACCCGGCGCGACTGTGGCCGAACACCCGGTCGTTGACGATGCGACATGACTGCGCTGTTCCCGACGAGGGCATGGATCCCCGTGAACATGTTCGAGCAGGAGGGAACCGGAAACCGGCGTGCAGGCGGGGGTCATGAAAAGGCAAGCACGAGGGGGCGGTCCCATGGCGATCGGGGCCTCCTCGGCGAAAGCGGCGGAGGACAAGGCCGACAGCGCCACGGAACCGGCGCAGCCGCCTCAACTGAGGCGCAGACTCGGACGCGCGGACCTGCGGGCGGTGCCCGAGGCGCGCAGAGCGTTGCGTGAACTGCTACGGCACTGGGGGAGGCCGGGACGATCGGAGATAGCGGAGCTGCTCACGAGTGAACTCGTCACCAACGCGCTGATCCACACCGACCACGACGCCGTGCTCACGGCGACCGTCGGACCCCGTGGACTGCGCGTGGAGGTACGGGACTTCGTGGCCCGCAGGCCCCGACTGCGCGTACCGGACGCCGACGACGGTACGCACGGGCGGGGCCTGGTCCTGGTGCAGTCCCTCGCGGACGCCTGGGGAGTGTCGGCCCACGGGGTGGGCAAGTCCGTCTGGTTCGAGCTGGATTCGGACGCCGCGTGAGCGACGGGACGGGTCCGGCATGAGCAACGGGACGGGGGCGGTGTCCAGTTGGACTCCGCCCCCGTCCCGATGTCGCCCGGTCCCGGATCAGGTACTCAGCCCTCGGCTCAGCCGAACTGCTGCTCCAGGTCCTTGAGCTTGCGCTCCAGGGAGTCGAGGCGCGGCAGGGCCATCGTGTCGTCCTCGGCGGTGAGGTCGACGGTTATCGGGTCAGATGCCCCGCGGACTGGCTGGAGTGAGGGACGCGTGCGAACCGGCAGTTGTTCCGGCGTCGATAGAGCAGGCTCCGCGGATGCTTGTCCGGAGCCGCCACGCTCCAGGGCCTGCGGTTCCGGCGACCGGCCGTTGCCCCGTCCGATGAGGCCGCGCTGGCCCCGGCTTATGGCCTTGAGCTGGGCCCGCTCGATGCGCTGCTGGTCGCGGCGGCGCAGTCGGGTCTCCTCCTTCTTGGCCTTGTCCTCGCGCACCTCGTCGACCGCCTCGTCCAGGCTGCGCACGTTCTCCAGGAGCATCAGCGACCAGGCGCTGTAGGTCTCCCTGGGGGCCCGCAGCCAGCGGACGATACGGATCTGCGGCAGCGGACGCGGCACCAGACCCTGCTCGCGCAGCGCGGCCCGGCGGGTCTGCTTCAGCGCGCGGTCGAAGAGGACCGCGGCCGACAGCGACATGCCGGAGAAGAATTGCGGAGCGCCCGCGTGGTCGACACCCCTGGGCGCGTGCACCCAGTTGAACCAGGCGGCCGCCGCCGCGAACGTCCACACGAGTATGCGGGAGCCGAGGGCCGCGTCACCGTGGCTGGCCTCACGCACGGCGAGGACGGAGCAGAACATGGCCGCGCCGTCGAGGCCGAACGGGACGAGGTACTCCCAGCCGTCGGTGAGGCCGAGGTTCTCCTGGCCGAAGCCGACCAGTCCGTGGAAGGAGAGTGCCGCGGCGACCGCCGCACAGCAGAACAGGAGGACGTAGGAGGCGATGCCGTATATGGCCTCCTTGCGCCTGCGGCGCTCCTCCGTGCGCTCCCACGAGTCGTCTTTCGCGTGCTCCCCGCCGGACCGCTTGCTCCGCGCGAGCACCGCAACCGCCGCCAGCATGCCCAGGAGCAGTACGGCGCCGGGAAGCAGCCAGTTAAGCGATATGTCGGTCAGTCTCATCTGGGGTCCCTTGCATTGGGATAGGGCGTAACGCCCGCCATAGTGGCCCAATCCCAACGGCCCTCAGGCGTTTTCGGGGCAAGAGGCCGCCAAGGAGGTGCAAGGGGATGCCCAGGACGGCTTTCTGCTCGAACTGCCGCTTGAGGGGCGGGAGTTGAGTTCGAATAAGACTACCCGTACGGGTGGTTCCACGGAAAGTTCCTGCGGCAAGTGAGGAAGTTGTGAAGCACCTGTAACCGGATGGACGCCTTGTTCGCGGCTGATCCTAGCGGGCCCCGAGTGGGGCGTGTGACTGAGGGTCCCTCAACTCACCGCCGCGGCCAGCAGCTTGGTGACCCGCTCCCTCTCGCAGGTGCGCGGACAGGTCGCGCACGCGTCCTCGGCGTCCAGCGTGTAGTACATACAGCAACTGGCCCGGTCCCGGGTGGACAGCGGCTCGCCGTTCGGCCCCGTCACCTCACGGAACGCGGCCGAACCGACGTAGGGCTTGGTCGCGCCCGGCAGCAGCCGCTCCAACTCCCGTACGGCCCGCGGCTGTTCGCCGAGGAGGTCGGCGACGTACCAGATGCCCTCCACGAGCTCGTCGGTCGCCATGCCCCACAGGGCGCGGCCCCGCCGGCGCATCCGCGGGCCGAAGCCGGCCAGGACGGGTTCCATGTGCTCGGCGACCGCGGCCCGCACCTCGGCCCGCAGCGCCTCCTCGTCGGCGACCACCCGGGCGCCGGGCAGCGGTGCGGCCGGGTCGCCGGGCAGGCAGGCGAAGGAGTCGGTACGGACGGCCAGTCGGCCCATGTCGAAGCCCTCGGCCGTGCGGTCGTAGGAGACGTGGGTCACGGGGAGGCGGGGGACGCGGCGGTGCAGGAACCACGGGACGGTGAACAGGAGGACGACCGGCCAGGCGTAGCGGTGCAGGCCGAAGGTGGCTATCACGTCCGGGCGGCCCCGGCGGCCGTGGTCGCGCAGGACCTGGGCGTCGTCGCGGGCGAGGAACGCCTCCAGGCCTTCGCCGCCCTCCGCCAGTGCGGCTGCCGAGATCCAGCCGCCGCCGGTCGGGGTCGGCCGGTCCGGGGTGAGTTCGGTGATCGCGAGCCCGGGGATGACCTCGGTGAGGCGGGCGTACGAGTCCGCTACGGCCGAAGAGGGCAGGGGCATGCCGGGACCACCGATTCGCCGTTGGTTTAGAGGTAAGGCTTACCTTACCCAACCCTCCCGATATTTGAACTAGTCCGATCTGCGCCTAAGGTGCTTGACGGACGAGTAACAAGACGCCGTAATGACCCCAAGTACCGACACGTCCGGAGGAGGACCCGTGAAGCAGGGCACGCAGGGCTCCGCCGGGACCGGCATTCCGGACGCGCCCGCCCGGGGGTCCCGGGTGCCGCCGCAGCAGCGCGCCGCCGACGTGGACCGGGATCGGGGCCGGGGCCTCACGGACGGCACCGGTGACGTGCGCGGTGAGCACACGCACAGCGAGACGCCGATCCCGCGTCCCCGTCAGGTCCTTCAGCGGCCTTCCGTGCGCGGTCAGATACTGGACGCGTTGCGCACCGCGCTCGTCGGCGGGGAGCTGACCCCCGGCGAGGTCTACTCCGCGCCCGCGCTCGGCGACCGGTTCGGCGTCTCCGCGACCCCCGTGCGCGAGGCCATGCAGCAGCTCGCCACCGAGGGTGCCGTCGAGGTCGTACCGAACCGGGGCTTCCGGGTGATCGAGCGGGGCGCCCGCGAACTCGCCGAACTGGCCGAGATCCGCGCCCTGATCGAGGTGCCGGTGATGCTCCGGCTCGCCCGTACCGTGCCCGCCGCCCGCTGGGCCGACCTGCGTCCGCTGGCCGAGGGGGCCGTCCGCGCGGCGTCCTCCGGGTGCCGGGCGACGTATGCCGAGTCCGACCGGGCCTTCCACCGCGCGGTGCTCGCCCTCGCCGGCAACGAACAGCTCGTCCAGATCGCCGAGGACCTGCACCGGCGCGCCCAGTGGCCGCTGGTCGGCGGTCCCGTCAAGCGCGGGCGGGCCGACCTGGTCGCGGACGCGGCCGAACATCTCGCACTCCTCGACGCGTTGGCCGCGGGGGAGTGGGACGTGGTGCGGTCCCTGGTGCAGGAGCACTTCGCGGGATCGGCGTGATGTCGAATATGTGACTCCGGTCACGAGCGGGTCCGGGTCCGGCGACCGTGGCCCGCACCGGGAACCCGCCCGGCCGCCGGTGACGTGCCCCACGGAGAGAGCCGACCGATCCGCGGGGGAGAACGCCGATGTTTCCGAATCCGGGCCAGCAGGCCGCACAGCGCGGCGCCGAGCAGTCGGCCCGACAGGCGGCACAGGACGGCATGCGTGCCGCCCAGATGGGCGCCCGCCGCGCCCACTCCGGCCGCGGCGGCAGCCTCCTGTCCTTCCTCCTGCTCGTCGCCGTCGGGGTGTTGGTCGCCCGCGACCCCGAACTCCGGTCATCCGTCCTGCAGTTCGTCCACCACGTCGTGAACGTCGTCCAGAGCCGGACCGACGGCTCCTGACCTACGCGGTGGCCGCCCCCGGTGCCGGCACCGCCAACTGCCGTGCCAGCCAGGTCGGTACGCCTCCGAGTAGCCGGAACAGCCGCCGCGCCTCCTCGCGCAGCCGGGACGCCTCCGGCTCGGCCTCCGCGTCCGCGAGCGACACCAGGGCCGGGGCCGTACCGACGAGGTAGCCCAACTCCTCGCGGATGCGCAGGGATTCGGCGAAGCCGTGGCGGGCCTCCGCCAACTCGCCGTCGCGCAGGGCGAGTCCGGCCAGGTGGCGGTGGGTGAAGGAGAGGAGCAGGGGGTCGGCCTGGTCGGCGGCGGCCGCGTGCGCACGCCGGTACGCGGCCCGCGCGGCCTGCGGCGAACGCGCCAGGTTCTCCGCGACCAGCCCTCGCCGGAAGTCCAGCAGTGCCCGCCCCGCACCGTCCGGCGGGATCAGCGCCGCCGCCCGCCCGAGCGCGGCCCGCGCCTCGTCGGCCCGGTCGCGCACCGAGTGCAGCGTGGCCGCGTAGGCGAGGTACCCGCGCTCGCAGGCCGCCGCGCCCCGCTCGTCGTCGCTGTGGGCCAGCGCCTCCGCCGTACGCAGCGCGTCGTCGGCGTCCTCCCAGCCCTGCTCGGTGTAGAGACACCGCTCCACGAGCAGCGCGGTCCGCTGGAGAGCCGGTGCCGCGGTGTCGGGCCGCAACAGCGCCGCCGCGTCGACCCAGCAGGCCCGCGAGCGCAGCCGCCACACCGCGGTCTGGAGGGGATCGTCACCTTCGGTCGTTCCGTGTCCAGACATGGCGGAATGCGCCACGTTGCCCTCCCCGAGCACACCATTGAGCTGTTGAGTGGTGGCCGCATCTCAGCACGGATCGGGCGGCCCGGCCAAGAGGGTGGGTGAAAGAATTCACAAAGTCGTGGGATCTTCGGGTCAGCTCATCCGCAGTGCAAGGAAGAAATCCAGCTTGTCCTCAAGGCGCGAGAGGTCACGACTCGTCAACTGCTCGATCCTGCCGACCCGGTAGCGCAACGTGTTGACGTGCAGGTGCAGCCGGGTCGCGCAGCGCGTCCAGGAACCGTCGCACTCCAGGAACGCCTCCAGCGTCGGGATCAGCTCCGCGCGGTGCCGGCGGTCGTAGTCCCGCAACGGGTCGAGGAGACGTGCGGTGAAGGCCCGCCGTACGTCGTCCGGCACGAAGGGGAGGAGGAGGACGTGCGAGGCCAGCTCCTGGTGGCCCGCCGCGCACACCCGGCCCGGCCTGGCGGCGGCGACCCGCCGCGCGTGCCGCGCCTCCTCCAGCGCCCCGCGCAGCCCCTCCGCGGAGTGCACCGCCGCGCTCACCCCGAGCGTGACCCGCCCGTCGCCGTCGAGCCCGGCCGACAGCGGATCCCGTACGGCCTCCAGGAGCACGTCCGCGTGGATGCCGGACTCGGAGCCGTCGTGCTCCGCCGACACCGCGGGCAGCGGTACGAGCGCGATCGCCTCGTCGCCCGTATGGGCCACGGCGATGCGGTCGGAGGGCTCGGGGCCCGTCGTCAGCGGGTCGACCAGGATCTCCTCCAGGAGCGATTGCGCGACCGGGCCCGCCTCGATGTCCGAGCCCTCCCACTCGACCCGGGCCACGACCACCTGCCAGTGCGGGGCCGCCCCGAGCCCGGGCAGCAGCACGGGAGCGGCGACCCGCAGGCGCGCGGCGATCTCGGCCGGCGCGGCACCCGTCTGCACCAGCTCCAGGACCTCCTGCGCGAGCCGTCTGCGGACCGTGCGCGCCGCGTCCCGCCGGTCCCGCTCGACCGCGATCAACTGCGTCACGCCCTGCAACAGGTCCAGGCGCTCGTCCGGCCAGTCCCCGGCGTCCGCCTCGACCGCGAGCAGCCAGTCCGACAGCACCGTCTCGCGCACGTCCCGCGAACCCTGCGCGGACCGCCCGCCGCCACGGATCGGGAAGAGGGAGTACGTCGAGCCGCCCAGCGCCAGCCGGTGCGGCCCCCGGCGGCCCGTGCGGGCGGCGGTCAGCTGCTCGGCGGCCAGCTTCGCGCACACGTCGACGGGCAGCGCCGGCCCCGACACCTTCGAACCCGCGATGAGCCGCCCGGTCGGCGACAGCACCCACGCCCGCAGATCCAGGTCGGAGCCGAGCAGGTCCAGGACCACGTCCGGGCCGCCCCCTGCGGGACCCGAGGTCATCATCCGGCGATGCCGGTCCACCACGGCCGCGAGATCACCGGCCCGCTCACCCGACACCTGCCGTACGACGTGCTCGGTGATCGTCGCGAACGCCACCGACTCGTTGACCGCGAACAGCGGCAGCCGGTGCCGTGCGCAGGCGGCTATCAGGTCGTCCGGGACGGCGCCCAGCTCGGCCTCGCCGGCGGCCAGCGCGGCCACCCCGGCGGACACCAGGAGCCGTACGAACGGCTCGGTGTCGGAGGCGTTCCGGCGCCAGGCCAGGCCGGTCAGGACCAGCTCGCCGCCCGAGAGGTAGCGGCTGGGGTCGCGCAGGTCGGTGGTCATCACCCCGCGGACCGTGCGGTCCAGCTCGTCCTCGCCGCCGAGCAGCCGCAGCCCCAGCGCATCGGTGTCCAGAAGTGCGCGCAGCCGCATCGCCGTCGCCGCCGTTCTTTGTCTAGAAAACTACGATGAACCAAGAGGTGCTGTGGGTGCGGGGCTGTTTCCCACGTTTCCACAGGGAATCGGAGGGGTTACTGATGACCTCTGTTCATATGAATCTACAAGATGCCCGCGCTGGCCAGCCAACTCCTTCATGGTTTCCGTGACTGACCCGCTCCGCGCACGGCGCTGTGTACTGACCTCACGCTGCATTAACAGCGCATGAACGAGCCGGACCCGCCGCACACGAACTGGCTTGATCCGTACGACCCACGAGACGAAGAAGAGAGCCGGTCATGGACTTCCTTCGCCCCGCCAGCTGGGAGGAGGCGCTCGCCGCCAAGGCTGAGCACCCCACCGCAGTACCGATCGCGGGCGGCACCGATGTGATGGTCGAGATCAACTTCGACCACCGCAGGCCCGAGTACCTGCTCGACCTGAACCGCATCGGCGACCTCTACGACTGGGAGGTCGGCGCCGACAGCGTGCGGCTCGGGGCCTCGGTCCCGTACACCCGGATCATGGAGAACCTGCGCGGCGAACTGCCGGGCCTCTCCCTCGCCTCGCACACGGTCGCCTCCCCGCAGATCCGCAACCGCGGCGGCGTCGGCGGCAACCTCGGCACCGCCTCCCCGGCCGGCGACGCCCACCCCGCGCTCCTCGCGGCCGGCGCCGAGGTCGAGGCCGAGTCGGTGCGCGGCACGCGGCTCATCCCGATCGACGAGTTCTACACCGGCGTGAAGCGCAACGCGCTCGCCCCCGACGAGCTGATCAGGGCCGTCCACATCAAGAAGGCGGACGGCCCGCAGCAGTACTCCAAGGTGGGCACCCGCAACGCCATGGTGATTGCCGTGTGCGCCTTCGGCCTCGCCCTGCACCCGGCCACCCGCACGGTCCGCACCGGCATCGGATCGGCCGCGCCGACCCCCGTACGGGCGAAGGCCGCCGAGGAGTTCCTGAACGCGGCGCTCGACGAGGGCGGCTTCTGGGAGAACGGGAAGATCATCACGCCGTCGGTCGCCAAGCAGTTCGCGGACCTGTGCTCCGCCGCCTGCAACCCGATCGACGACGTCCGGGGCACGGCCAGCTACCGCCGGCACGCGGTCGGCATCATGGCCCGCCGCACCCTGACCTGGACCTGGGAGTCGTACCGCGGCACTGACGGCCGCTCCATCGAGAAGGGGAGTGCCGCCTGATGCGCGTCAATTTCACGGTCAACGGCCGCCCGCAGGAAGCGGACGACGTGTGGGAGGGCGAGTCCCTGCTGTACGTGCTGCGCGAGCGGATGGGCCTCCCCGGTTCGAAGAACGCCTGCGAGCAGGGCGAGTGCGGCTCCTGCACCGTCCGGCTCGACGGCATCCCGGTGTGTTCCTGTCTCGTCGCCGCCGGCCAGGTCGAGGGCCGCGAGGTCGTCACGGTCGAGGGGCTCGCGGAGTACGCCCGGCAGCGGGCATGTGGTCCTGAGAAATGTGACACTTCGGCGCCGAGTGTCACATTGCTTCCGGATGGGTCTCCCACCTGGCAGGCCAAGCCGACCGACTCCCAGACCGGCGAGGGCACCCGACTCGCCCCGATCCAGCAGGCGTTCATCGACGCCGGCGCCGTCCAGTGCGGCTTCTGCACCCCCGGGCTCCTCGTCGCCGCCGACGAGATGCTGGAGCACAACCCGACCCCGACCGACGCGGACATCCGCGAGGCGCTCTCGGGCAACCTGTGCCGCTGCACCGGCTACGAGAAGATCATGGACGCGGTCCGCCTGGCGGCCGCCCGGCAGGGAGAGGCGGTCTGACGATGGGCACCACCGGCACCCCCACGAACCTCACCCAGCGCTCCAAGACCAGGGGCGGCATCGGCGAGTCCACACTCCGCCCGGACGGCACCCTCAAGGTCACCGGCGAGTTCGCGTACTCCTCCGACATGTGGCACGAGGACATGCTCTGGGGCCAGATCCTGCGCTCCACGACCGCGCACGCCGAGATCGTCTCCATCGACACCGTCGAGGCGCTCAAGACCCCCGGCGTCTACGCCGTCATGACCTACGACGACCTGCCGACCGACGTGAAGAACTACGGCCTGGAGATCCAGGACACCCCGGTCCTCGCGCACGGCAAGGTCCGCCATCACGGCGAGCCGGTCGCGATCGTCGCCGCCGACCACCCGGAGACCGCCCGCCGCGCCGCCGCGAAGATCAAGGTCGAGTACCGCGAACTCCCGGTCATCACCGACGAGTTGTCCGCGACCGCGCCAGACGCGATCCTCATCCACGAGGGCCGCGACGACCACCACATCGGCCACGTCCCGCACCCGAACATCGTCCACCGCCAGCCGATCGTGCGCGGCGACGTCGCGGCAGCCCGGGAGCGCGCCGACTTCATCGTCGAGGGCGAGTACACCTTCGGCATGCAGGACCAGGCGTTCCTCGGCCCGGAGTCCGGACTCGCGGTCCCCTCCGAGGACGGCGGCGTCGACCTCTACATCGCCACCCAGTGGCTGCACTCGGACCTCAAGCAGATCGCGCCCGTGCTCGGCCTGCCCGAGGACAAGGTCCGCATGACGCTGTCCGGTGTCGGCGGCGCGTTCGGCGGGCGCGAGGACCTGTCGATGCAGATCCACGCCTGCCTGCTCGCCCTGCGCACCGGCAAACCCGTGAAGATCGTCTACAACCGCTTCGAGTCCTTTTTCGGTCACGTCCACCGCCACCCCGCCAAGCTCTACTACGAGCACGGCGCGACGAAGGACGGCAAGCTCACCCACCTCAAGGCCCGGATCGTCCTGGACGGCGGCGCCTACGCGTCGGCCTCCCCGGCGGTCGTAGGAAACGCTTCCTCGCTCGGCGCCGGACCGTACGTCATCGACGACGTCGACATCGAGGCCATCGCCCTCTACACCAACAACCCGCCCTGCGGCGCGATGCGCGGCTTCGGCGCGGTCCAGGCGTGCTTCGCCTACGAGGCCCAGATGGACAGGCTGGCCGACAAGGTGGGCATGGACCGGGTCGCGTTCCGTCAGCTCAACGCGATGGAGCAGGGCACGATCATGCCGACCGGGCAGCCGGTCGACTCCCCGGCGCCGGTCGCCGAACTCCTGCGCCGCGTCAAGGCGATGCCCATGCCGCCCGAGCAGCAGTGGCTCGCGGCCGGAGAGGCCGCCGACGTACGGCAGTTGCCCGGCGGCCTGTCCAACACCACGCACGGCGAAGGTGTCGTACGGGGCGTCGGCTACGCGGTGGGCATCAAGAACGTCGGCTTCTCCGAGGGGTTCGACGACTACTCAACGGCCAAGGTCCGCCTGGAAGTTGTGGGTGGTGAGCCCGTCGCCGTCGTGCACACCGCGATGGCGGAGGTCGGCCAGGGCGGAGTCACCGTCCACGCGCAGATCGCCCGCACCGAGCTGGGCGTCACGCAGGTGACGATCCACCCGGCGGACACGCAGGTGGGCAGCGCCGGTTCGACCTCCGCGTCCCGGCAGACGTACGTCACCGGCGGCGCCGTGAAGAACTCCTGCGAGCTGGTCCGCGAGAAGGTCCTGGAGATGGGCCGCCGCAAGCTCGGCACCTACCACCCGGCCTGGGCCACCGCCGAACTCCTCCTGGAGGGCGGCAAGGTGGTCACCGACGCCGGTGAGGTCCTCGCCGATCTGGCCGACGTCCTCGAAGGCGAGACCGTCGAGATCGAGGCCGAGTGGCGGCACCGGGCGACCGAGCCCTTCGACCTCCGCACCGGACAGGGCTTCGGGCACGTCCAGTACACCTTCGCCGCGCACCGCGCCGTCGTCGAGGTCGACACCGAACTCGGCCTGGTCAAGGTCATCGAACTGGCCTGCGCGCAGGACGTCGGCAAGGCGCTCAACCCGCTGTCCGTCATCGGCCAGATCCAGGGCGGTACGACCCAGGGTCTCGGCGTAGCGGTCATGGAGGAGATCATCGTCGACCCCAAGACCGCGAAGGTCAGGAACCCCTCCTTCACGGACTACCTCATCCCCACGATCCTCGACACCCCGACCATTCCGGTCGATGTGCTCGAACTCGCCGACGAGCACGCCCCGTACGGGCTGCGCGGCATCGGCGAGGCCCCCACCCTGTCGTCGACTCCGGCCGTCCTGGCGGCCATTCGGAACGCGACCGGGCTGGAACTGAACAGGACACCGGTACGCCCGGAGCACCTGACAGGAACCGCGTAACAACGGCACCCCGACGCCGGGCACCTGCGAATCGAGGTGCCCGGGCTCAGTAAATCTTGTTCGTCTCGGGCCGTCCCCCGGGTCGTGTACATCCCAAATCCCGCTGATCGTAAAGGCGTTCGCGGGTGCACCTTTGAACCTTGGGAGACGGCACCATGACCCAGCAGTCCCTTGAGCCCAGGGCCACAGCCGAAGACGCGGGCGAAGGAACCCGCGTCCCGGCCGGCCGGTCCTGGCTCGACCGGTACTTCCACATATCCCGGCGGGGATCGACCGTCGCGCGTGAGGTGCGCGGCGGAGTCACCACCTTCATGGCGATGGCGTACATCCTGCTGCTCAACCCCCTGATCCTGTCCGGCAAGGACGTCGCGGGAGACACGCTCGGCCAGAAAGGGCTGATCACCGCGACCGCGTTCGCGGCGGCCTTCACCACCCTCCTGATGGGCTTCGTCGGCAAGGTGCCCCTCGCGCTCGCCGCCGGCCTCTCCGTCTCCGGTGTGCTCTCCTCGCAGGTCGCCCCGCAGATGACCTGGCCGCAGGCGATGGGCATGTGCGTGATGTACGGCGTGGTGATCATGCTGCTCGTCGTCACCGGCCTGCGCGAGATGATCATGAACGCGATCCCGCTCGCGCTGAAACACGGCATCACGATGGGCATCGGCCTGTTCATCGCGCTCATCGGCTTCTACAAATCCGGCTTCGTGCACCAGGGCAAGGCGACCCCGCTCACCCTCGGCCCGGCGGGTGAACTCGTGGGCTGGCCCGTCCTGTTGTTCGCCGGCACCCTGCTCCTCATCTTCATGCTCCAGGCCCGCAACATGCCCGGCGCCATCCTCATCGGCATCATCACCGGCACGGTCGTCGCCTCGATCCTGAACGCCGCCGGGGTCATCGCCCCCAAGCAGTGGGCCAGTGGCGCGGCCCCCGAACTGCACGGCAGCGCGGTCTCGATGCCGGACTTCTCGCTCTTCGGCCATGTGGAGTTCGGGGGGTGGGGCAAGGTCGGCGCGATGACGGTCGGCATGATCGTGTTCACGCTCGTGCTGGCCGGCTTCTTCGACGCGATGGCCACCATCATCGGTGTCGGCACGGAGGCCGAACTCGCCGACGCCAAGGGCCGGATGCCGGGTCTGTCGAAGGCGCTGTTCATCGACGGCGCCGGCGGCGCGATCGGCGGCGTGGCGGGCGGCTCCGGCCAGACCGTCTTCATCGAGTCGGCGACGGGGGTCGGCGAGGGTGCCCGAACGGGCCTCGCCTCCGTCGTCACCGGCCTGTTCTTCGCAGCCTGTCTCTTCTTCACCCCGGTCACCGCGATCGTCCCGCAGGAGGTCGCGTCCGCCGCCCTGGTCGTCATCGGCTCGATGATGCTGATGAACGCCCGCCACGTGGACTGGGCCGACCGGGCCACCGCAATCCCCGTGTTCCTGACGGTGGTTGTGATGCCGTTCACGTACAGCATCACCGCGGGTGTCTCGGCGGGAGTCATCTCCTACGTCGCCATCAAGGCCGCCCAGGGCAAGGCGCGGGAGATCGGCGCCTTCATGTGGGGGCTGACGGTCATCTTCCTCGTGTACTTCGCCCTCAACCCGGTCGAGAGCTGGCTGGGCGTGCACTGACAGATCTTGGAAAGCCTTTCCCCACCACCCCGTTAGGAGACCGAGAGATGCTGGACATCGCCGAAGAGCTGCACCGGTGGGTCGAGCAGGGCCGCGACTTCGCCGTCGCCACCGTGGTGGCCGTCGGCGGCAGCGCACCCCGCCAGCCCGGCGCCGCCCTCGCGGTGGACACCGACGGCACGGCGATCGGCTCGGTCTCCGGGGGCTGTGTGGAAGGCGCGGTCTACGACCTGTGCCAACAGGCGCTGGCGGACGGCGAAACCGTCCTGGAGCGCTTCGGCTACAGCGACGAGGACGCCTTCGCCGTCGGCCTGACCTGCGGCGGAGTCATCGACATCCTCGTCACACCGGTACGGGTCGGCGACCCCGCCCGCCCGGTGATCACCGCCGCCCTCTCGACCGCGACGCGCGGCGGGGCGGCGGCCCTGGCCCGGATCGTCTCGGGCCCAACTCACCTGCGGGGCCGCGCGCTTGTCGTCCACCCCGACGGTTCCTACGACGGCGGGTTCGGCGCCCACCCCGAACTGGACCGTACGGTCGCCGCCGAGGCCGGCGCCTACCTGGACGCGGGACGCACCGGCACGGTCGAGATCGGCGAGCAGGGCTCCCGCTGCGGGGCCCCGCTCACCGTCCTGGTCGAGTCCTCGGTCCCGCCGCCCCGGATGATCGTGTTCGGCGCGATCGACTTCGCCTCCGCACTCGTCCGCATCGGCAAGTTCCTCGGCTACCGGGTGACGGTGTGCGACGCCCGCCCCGTCTTCGCCACCCGGACCCGCTTCCCCGACGCCGACGAGATCGTCGTCGAGTGGCCCCACAAGTACCTCGACCGCACGGACGTCGACGCGCGTACCGTCCTGTGCGTCCTCACCCACGACGCCAAGTTCGACGTACCCCTGCTCCAGCTCGCCCTGCGCCTCCCGGTGGCGTACGTCGGCGCGATGGGGTCCCGGCGCACCCACCTCGACCGCAACGAGCGGCTGCGCGAAGTCGGCGTCACCGAAATGGAGTTGGCGCGGCTGAGGTCCCCGATCGGGCTCGACCTCGGCGCGCGTACGCCCGAGGAGACGGCCCTGTCGATCGCCGCGGAGATCGTCGCCAACCGGCTTGGCGGCAGCGGCATTTCACTCACCGGCGCGCACACCCCGATCCACCACGACGCGACCTCGCTGCCCGCCCGACGGATCGGGTCGGTGGCCTGAACGGAGCGGCTCAGCGCGTCGCGGGCGGTCGTACGGAGAAGGCCGTGTCGCCCGCCACGGCCACGAGCGCGTCCTTGACGAGCAGGACGTACGGCGTGGTGTCGTCCGTCGAGTCACCGGCGTTCGCCAGTGCGGACGTACTCCACTCGACGGCGCCGGTGCTCCGGTCCAGGGCCAGCAGACGGCCGAACTGGTTCGAGAAGTAGAGCCTGTTGAACTTCGCCGAGTACACCGGCGTCGACAGGTTCTCGGTGTCCGTCTCCCGCTGCCAGAGCCGCCTGCCGTCGGCCGCGCGGACGGCGGTGACCGTGCCGTTCGGCCGGACGAGGTAGATCACGTCCTTGACCAGAGTGGCCGTGCCGCGGGTACCCGCCGGCAGGGCGATCCGCTGGATCGCGCCGGTGCTCGGGTTCACCCGGTCCAGGGCGGTGTACAGCTGGTCCGGGCCGCTGCCGAAGACCTCCGGCGCCAGCTTCGGCGCCAGGAACAGCACCCGGCCGTTGTCGACGCCCAACGGCCAAGCCCCCGTGGGGAGTTCGGCGAGCTTCCGCTGCGCGCCGGTGGCGGGATCGAGGTGTACCAGGACGAAATCGCCCTGGGAGGGATCGTCCTCGACCGTGCAGAGGGCGTACGGGGCGCCGCCCAGCGCCGTCGGAGTGCAGGAGTTCCCGAGGTTCGACCAGATGGGTGCGCTCCACAGCCGACGGCCCGACGCGTCGTAGGCCACGAACTTCGTCGCGTCCACGTCCATCGCCAGGATCCCGCCGTCGAACAGGACGGGGTCCGTGTCGTCCCTGATCGGATGGATCCACAGCCGGGTGCCGGTCTTCGCGTCCAGGGCGACCAGGCGCCGGGTGATGAAGGTGTCGTCCGAGTCGGGCTTGACGTAGGTGTAGACGCGCCCGTCCCGGACGCCGATGGGGAGCGCGGTCTCGGGGCTGGTGCCCGACCGCCAGCGGACCCGGCCCGAGGCGGTGTCCAGCGCGGTGACCGTGGCGCCCGTACCGGCGCAGTACACGGTGGTGCTGCCGCTCGTCCGGCAGCCGGACTGGGTGTAGTCGAGGGGATCCCCGGTCTGGGAGGTGAGCAGGCTTGTCCGCCAGGACTTCCAGCCGACGGGCAGAGCCACGGTGGCCGGGGGCACGGAGGGTGTGGACGCGGTGGGTGTGCCCGAGCCCGTGTCGTGCTCCGACACCTGGTGCAGGGTCGTCAGGCCGAGTCCGGTGACGGCGAGCGCGGTGGCGAGGGCGATGGCGAGTCGCCGTCCCCGGCGTGGGCGGTGTCCGTCGTCCGGGACGGTCGTGGTGGTGCCCGGGCGGGGCCGTGCCGTTCCGGGAAGGTCCATGACCGTGGTGGACTCGGACAGGGTCAGGAACATCCCGTGCAGCTCGGCCAGTTGGGGACGGTTCGCCGCGTCCTTGTCGAGGCAGCGTTCGGCAATGGTCCGCAGCGGCTCCGGCACTCCGTCCAACCTGGGCTGCTCGTGCAGGACTTGATAGCCCGTCAGGTACGGGCTGGCGCCGTCGAAGGGCCGGTTGCCGGTGGCCGCGTACACCAGCAGCGAGCCGAGCGAGAAGACGTCGGAGGCGGCGGTGACGTCCCGGGGCGCGGCGAACTGTTCCGGGGACATGAAGGGCGGAGTTCCGATCAACCGGCCGGTCACGGTGAGGACTTGGTTGTCGGCGGCGCGGGAGATGCCGAAGTCGATGACGCGCGGGCCGTCCTCGGCGAGCAGGACGTTGCTGGGTTTCAGGTCCCGGTGCACCACACCGGCCTGGTGGATGTCCCGCAGCGCCTCGACCAGCCCCAACGCCAGGGCGCGCAGGGCCTGCCCGTCCAACGGGCCGTCTTTCTCGATGACTTCGGCCAGGGTTCGGCCGGGTACGTAGAGCGTGGCCATCCAGGGGACCTCGGCGTCCGGATCGGCGTCCACGACGGGAGCGGTGAACGCTCCGCTCACCCGGCGGACGGCCGCGATCTCCTGCCGGAACCGGGCCCGGAACTCCTCGTCCTGCGCGTACTGCGCGTGGACGACCTTGACGGCGACCTGTCGTCCCGAGGCGGACCGTGCGAGATACACGACGCCCATCCCGCCGCTGCCCAGCCGGTCGACCAGCGCGTAGCCGCCAATGGACTCCGTATCCCCGGGGCGAAGCGACATTCGCCGGTCACCTTTCCTGATTCCCGTGCCCGCAAAGGGCGTTCAGGTCCATCACCCTAGAGCGTGCGCGGCGGCCTGCGGGCATCGACGTCGCCTCGACGCCGGGCGAGCGGGAAATGGGTTGCGAGCCCGGGCGGTCCCGCCTTCCATGGCCCCATGGTGTCCACCGACCGACTGCTCGCCTTCGCGGCCCTGTCCTTCCTGCTGATCATCGTCCCCGGCCCCAGCGTGCTGTTCGTGATCGGGCGGGCGCTGGCCCACGGCCGCCGGGCCGCGCTGACCACCGTCGTCGGCAACACGCTCGGCGCCTATCTGCTCGTCGTGGCGGTCGCGCTCGGCGTCGGTTCGCTGGTGGAACGCTCGGTGCTCGTCTTCACGGCACTGAAGCTCGCCGGCGCCGCCTACCTGGTGTACCTCGGGGTGAAGGCGTGGCGCCAACGCGGTTCGCTGCGAGCCGCGTTCGCCGGTGAGGAGACGGCTCCGCACAGCGGCCTGCGCACGCTGTGGGAGGGGTTCGCCGTCGGGGTGGCCAACCCCAAGACGATCGTGTTCTTCGCCGCCGTACTGCCCCAGTTCGTGGACCGCGAACAGGGCCATGTGACAGGGCAGATGCTGCTCCTCGGCCTCGTCTTCAACCTCATCGCCGTGGCCTCGGACAGCGTGTGGGGGCTGGTCGCGTCCACGGCCAGGGACTGGTTCGCCCGCTCGCCCCGCCGACTGTCCGCGGTGGGCGGGGTCGGCGGGCTCACGATGATCGGCCTGGGCGTGACGGTCGCGGTGACCGGCCGCAAGGACTGACTCCGCAAGGACTCAAGGACTTGAAGGACTTGAAGGACTGACTTCGTAAGGACCGACCGCGCTACGCCCGTCTCAACAGCCCGTTCACCGCCCGCCCGAACATCGACCGCGCGGCCCACCGCAGCGGCCGGTCGAAGAGCCGCGGCAGGAAGCGCACCGCCAGCTCCTCCTCCCACACCACGCGGCTACGGCCGCCCGGCCCGGGCCGGACCTCGATCTCCGCCCAGCCGGTGACGAACCGCCCCCGCTTCTCCAGGCGGACCAGACCCGGCTCGTCCTCCGTCGGCGGGCGCCACACGGTGACCTCCATGCGGTCGTCGAAGCCGAGCGGGCCGAGCCCGGAGCGGGCCACGAAGACCGTGCCCTCACCGGTCGGCGGAGGGGTGACCACGGTGACCCTGGTCAGCGGGACGACGTCGGCGTGGCGTGGCCACTCCGTCAACCGGCGCCACGCCTCCTCAAGGGGAAGCGGGGCCGTGCGTTCGAGACGGAAGTTGACCATGTATGGATCGTAGAGAACGCTTCTTGATCGGCGGTACTTTCATCGGCGGCTCACACCCATGGCCTAGCGGTTCACAGGTACGCAGACGTACACCGGACGGCCGCCCCGAGTTTTCCCGCGTCCCGGCCGGAGCGGGCGCCTCCCCCCTAGGCTCTGTCCCATGGGTGGGCATCCCGCCTGCCCGCAGGGGGAGTTGGTCGTCATGCCACTGAAGGCCTACGGCGTACTGATCACGCGCGCGGTGGACACGAGGCGCGAGGGCGCCGCCGGTACACCGCACTACCAGATCCATCTCACGGACGACTCGGGCACACATTTCCGGGCCGCCGTGAACGTCCTGTCCGCGGAACAGCCCTCCGAGCTGCTCTACCTCGTCAGCGAGGACTTCCAACACCCGGTCACCGCCCGCCTGGAGGGCCTCCCGAGCGGCTGGAACACCCTGCTGCCCGGACCCGGCGGCCCGAACCTCGACTTCGTGCGCGGCAACCTCTTCGACCCGGCGCAGCTGCGCACACTCCCGCCGGACGCGAGCGGTCCCGACAACGACCTCGCCGACCTCCTCGACCACTACGTACGGCGCGCGGTGGACGACCCGGACGCCCGGCTGTACGTCTTCGGCGAGCGCTTCGGCCCCGAACCGACCGTCAAGGACAAGGTGTTCGGCTTCCTGCCGGGCAACGGCGTCCACGACATCCACATGAACCAGGGCAACAGCCGCCGTTTCAGCGGCGACGACGGGGTCTGGCAGGACGGCGGCCTCCTCATCCACTTCCCGGCACAGTCCCGCTGGGTCGGCATCTTCCTCGCCTTCCAGAGCCAGTCCTGGCACACCGACGACACCACCGGCCACACCCTGGAGGGCACCGACGGCTCGCGCCCCGACCCCGGCAGCCGGCCCGTCCGCGTCGTGGCGGCCCTGGTCAACCCGCGCGGCCCGGCGCCCGAGTTGGAGAGCGTCACGCTCCTCAACGCCTCGCCCGATCCCCTCGATCCGACGGGCTGGCGCGTCCGGGACCGGCTCGGCCACTCCTGCGCGGTACCGCCCGGCCCCCTCGCCCCGGGCGCCACCCTGCTCGTCCCGCTCACCGACGGCGTCCAACTCGGCAACCAGGGCGGCGAGATCACCCTCCTCGACGCGAACGGCCTCAAGGTCCACGGCGTCTCGTACACCGCCGACCAGGCCGCACGGGAGGGCTGGACGGTCGTGTTCTGACCAACTGGGCCGCTCTGCCCGGAAGTTCCGGTCGCAAAACGGCCCACGGCAATCCACCGTTCCCCCTACGCCCCGCACCCGGCTCGGTGACTCACTCGTCTCCGAGTTCCCGCCCGAGCCGCAGATTCCACCGCCCGGACCGTCCACTGAGGTCCGTCGCGGTGAGCGGTGGTACGTCGAGCCGCCAGAACGCCGGCCCGGGCGCGTCGAGAACCGTGACCGCAACGGCCCGCACGAACTCCTGCTCGACCACCGCGAGGGTCCTGCCCTCGAACCCGGCCGCCGCCTCCAGCCACCGCCCCGCCCGCTCGCAGAGCACCCGCACCGACTCCCCGCCGTGAGGCACCGCATCCGGATCCGTCAGCCAGGCCATCACCGCGTCCGGCTCCCGCGCCATCACCTCGTCGAGGGTCAGCCCCCGCCAACGCCCCATGTCCAACCCCGCCAACTCCGCCTCCGCCACGCCCGAGAGGCCCAGCGCGGACGCCGTCTCCCGGCACCGCACGCTGGGCGAGACCAGCACCCGGTCGGCCGAGCGGAGCGAACCCGCGGCGGACTCGGCGCGGGCCGTACCGCTCGGGTCGAGCGGGCTGCCGTCGTCGAACCGGGTCTCCCGCAGGGACCGGTTCATCGCTGGCGAGATCAGGGTGATGCGGCTGGTCACGTGGTCGCTCCAGTTCTCCGGGCAGGGGTGGACATCGTCTCGCGTGCACCTCGGGGTGGGGGCGGCCGGGAGGGTGCCCTCCCGGCCGCCCCCACCGCCATCGGGTCAGGACCCGGCCAGCTCCTCACGGACCGTGCGGGCCGCGGCCACCAGGTTCTCCAGCGACGCGCGGGTCTCGGGCCAGCCGCGGGTCTTCAGGCCGCAGTCCGGGTTGACCCACAACCGCTCCGCCGGGATGGCCTCAAGTCCCTTGCGCAGCAAGGCCGCTGCCTCGGCCGTACTCGGCACGCGCGGAGAGTGGATGTCGTAGACACCCGGTCCCGCCTCGCGCGGGTAACCGTGCTCGGCCAGCTCCCGGGCGACCTGCATGTGCGAACGGGCCGCCTCCAGGCTGATGACGTCCGCGTCGAGGTCGTCGATGGCCTGCACGATGTCGCCGAACTCGGCGTAGCACATGTGCGTGTGGACCTGCGTCTCCGGCCGGACCCCGGCGGTGGTCAGCCGGAACGCCTCCGTGGCCCAGGCGAGATACGCCTCCCGGTCCGCCGCGCGCAGCGGGAGGGTCTCGCGCAGAGCGGGTTCGTCGACCTGGATGACCGACGTCCCGGCCGCCTCAAGGTCGTTGACCTCGTCGCGCAGGGCTAGGGCGACCTGCCGGGCGGTGTCGCCGAGCGGCTGGTCGTCGCGGACGAAGGACCAGGCGAGCATGGTGACCGGTCCGGTGAGCATGCCCTTGACCGGGCGTGCGGTGAGGGACTGGGCGTACGTCGTCCAGCGCACCGTCATCGGTTCGGGGCGGGAGATGTCGCCGGCCAGGATCGGCGGGCGGACATAACGGGTGCCGTAGGACTGGACCCAGCCGTGCTGCGTGGCGAGGTACCCCGTCAGCTGCTCGGCGAAGTACTGGACCATGTCGTTGCGTTCGGGCTCGCCGTGCACGAGGACGTCCAGGCCGGTCTTCTCCTGGAAGGAGATGACCTCGCCGATCTCCGCCCTGATCCGCTCCTCGTAACCGGCCGTGTCGATCCGCCGCGCCCTCAAGTCGGCCCGCGCGGTGCGCAGTTCGGCGGTCTGCGGGAACGAGCCGATCGTGGTCGTCGGCAGCGGCGGCAGCCCGAGATGCGCACGCTGCGCCGAAGTCCGCTCGTCGTACGGCTGGGAGCGGCGGCCGTCGGCATCCGTGACCGCGGCGGCCCGCGCCCGTACGGCCGGGTCGCTGGTGAGCGCCGAACCGGCTCGGGAGGCCAAGTCGGCGCGGTTGGCGGCGAGTTCGGCGGTGATCGTGTCGGTGCCCTGGGTCAATCCCTTGGCGAGCGTGACGATCTCGGCCGTCTTCTGCCGTGCGAACGCGAGCCAGCGCAGGATCTGCGGCTCGATGTCCCGCTCGGCGGTCGCGTCGAGCGGCACATGGAGCAGCGAGCAGGAGGCGGCCACGTCGACCCGGTCGGCCAGACCGAGCAACGTGCCCAGTGTGGCAAGGGACTTGGTGAGGTCGTTGACCCAGACGTTACGGCCGTTGACCACGCCCGCGATCAGCCGCTTGCCGGGCAGTCCGCCTACGGAGGCGAGGTCGTCCAGGTTGGCGGCGGCGGCCTCGGTGAAGTCGAGCGCGAGGCCCTCCACGGGCGCCTTCGCGAGGACCGGCAGCGCGTCGCCGAGCCGGTCGAAGTACGAGGCGATCAGCAGCTTCGGCCGGTCCGTGAGGGCGCCGAGGTCGCGGTACGCGCGGGTGGTGGCGCTGAGTTCGGCCGGGGTGCGGTCCTGGACCAGGGCGGGTTCGTCGAGCTGCACCCATTCCGCGCCCGCCGCGCGCAGGTCGGCGAGGACCTCGGCGTACACGGGCAGCAGCCGGTCCAGGAGGGTCAGCGGATCGAAGTCCGTGGCCACCCCGGGCGCGGGCTTGGCGAGCAGGAGGTAGGTGACCGGGCCGACGAGCACCGGGCGGGCGGTCAGGCCCAGGGCGAGAGCCTCCTTCAACTCCGCCACCTGCTTGGTGGAGTCGGTGGTGAAGACGGTGTCCGGGCCCAACTCGGGCACGAGGTAGTGGTAGTTGGTGTCGAACCACTTCGTCATCTCCAGCGGCGCCACGTCCTGCGTGCCGCGCGCCATCGCGAAGTAGCCGTCCAGCGCGTCGAGTTCGACGGCGGCGCGGTGGCGTTCGGGGATGGCGCCGACCATGACGGTGGTGTCGAGGACGTGGTCGTAGTACGAGAAGTCGCCGGTCGGGACCTCGTGGATGCCGGCCTCGGCCAGTTGCTGCCAGTTCGTGCGGCGCAGTTCGGCTGCGGTGGCCCGGAGGGCGTCGGCGTCGACGCGGCCCTTCCAGTAGCCCTCGATGGCCTTCTTGAGTTCTCGGCCCTTGCCCTGGCGGGGGTAGCCGTAGACGGTGGCCCGTGCTGCCGCGGCTGCGGACTTCGGTGTCACGGAAATCTCCTTCGCGAGATATCTCCCTGGATCCCGGTGTCGGGACGTGAGCGCGAAGGTTCGTAGACCGGGGGATGGTGACCGCCCGTGTGTACGCCGACCCGCCCACGAGGTCACCGGGATTCCGCGCGCGAATGCTTCGCGTGCGGGCAGGTGGCAGGTCTTCGGACTTGCGGGCACGGCCTCCGTTTGGACCGGAGGTCACCTACTGGCCGTCGCTTCCCAGGTCCTGTTGTGGGGCCCAGTGCGTATGACGGCGGTCGTTCCCGCTTACCGCTGCGGGGCAGTCCCGGAATCTCACCGGGTTCCCTCTTGCGACGCGTCCGTCTGGCTGACGGGGCGAACCAGCTGCGCGGCCAGCCTAAAGGGTTTGGGGTGGGTGCGTCGATTTTTGGCTGACGGCCGGTGGGGGCTGGTCGCGCCCACGCGGCGGAGCCGCAAATCGATACAGCCCCGCGCCCCTAAAAAACAGGGTGGGGTCAGTTGGGCGGGGTTCCGAAGGCTCGGAGGATTTGCTCGGCCGCCAGGGTTGCTGTCAACTCGCCCTCGCGTACCTGGCGTTCGAGGTCCGGAGCCAGCGCGCGGACCGTCGGATCTGAGTGCAGGCGGCCCAGGAGTTCTTCTCGGACCATCGTCCATGTCCAGTCCACCTGCTGCTCGCTGCGTTTGGCAGCCAGGCGGCCCGTGGAGTCCAGCAGTGAGCGGTGTTGTTCCAGGCGTTCCCAGACCGTGTCCAGGCCGGTGCCCTCGCGTGCGCTGCAGCTCAGTACCGGCGGGGTCCAGGCCGCGTCGGCGGGATGCATCAGCCGTAGTGCGCCTGCCAGTTCACGTGCCGCGCTCTTCGCGTCGCGCTCGTGCGGGCCGTCCGCCTTGTTGACGGCGATGACGTCCGCCAGTTCCAGGACGCCCTTCTTGATGCCCTGTAATTGGTCGCCGGTGCGGGCCAGGGTCAACAACAGGAAGGAGTCGACCATGTTGGCGACCGCCGTTTCCGACTGGCCCACGCCTACCGTCTCGACGAGGACGACGTCGTAGCCCGCCGCCTCCATCACCACGATGGACTCGCGGGTCGCCTTCGCCACGCCGCCCAGCGTGCCGGCGGTGGGGGAGGGGCGGACGAAGGCGGCCGGGTCCACGGCCAGGCGTTCCATGCGGGTCTTGTCGCCGAGGATCGAGCCGCCCGTGCGGGTCGACGACGGGTCCACGGCCAGCACCGCGACCCGGAAGCCCTGTGAGGTCAGCAGTGTGCCGAACGCGTCGATGAAGGTCGACTTGCCGACGCCCGGTACGCCGCTGATGCCGATCCGGCGGGCCTGGCCGCTGTGCGGGAGGAGTTCGGTCAGCAACTCCTGGGCCATGACCCGGTGTTGGGGTTTGGTCGACTCGACGAGGGTGATGGCGCGGGCCACCAGGGCCCGCTTGCCGTCGAGTACGCCCTTCACATAGGTGTCGACCTCGATCACGGGGTGTGCCCGAGGTCGGCGGCCAGGCGCTGTACGAGGTCGTAGGCCGCGTCCGGGATCACTGTCCCGGGCGGGAACACGGCCGCCGCGCCCATCTCCAGGAGGGTGGGGACGTCCTGGGGTGGGATGACTCCGCCGACCACGATCATGATGTCCTCGCGGCCCTCCTCGGCGAGGGATTCCTTCAACGCCGGTACGAGGGTGAGGTGTCCGGCGGCGAGGGACGACACCCCGACGATGTGTACGTCCGCCTCGACCGCCTGGCGGGCCACCTCGCCGGGGGTCTGGAACAGCGGGCCGACGTCGACGTCGAAACCGAGGTCGGCGAAGGCGGTGGCGATCACCTTCTGGCCGCGGTCGTGGCCGTCCTGGCCCATCTTGGCGACCAGGATGCGGGGGCGACGGCCCTCGGCCTCCTCGAAGGAGCTGACCAGGGTGCGGGTGCGCTCGACGGACGGGGAGTCGCCGGCTTCGGTGCGGTACACACCGGCGATCGTACGGATCTGGCTCGCGTGCCGCCCGTACACCTTCTCCAGCGCGTCGGAGATCTCGCCGACCGTCGCCTTCGCGCGGGCCGCGTTCACCGCCAGCTCCAGGAGGTTGCCCGTGCCCTCGTCGGCCGCGCGGGTCAGCGCGTGTAGCGAGTCCTGGGTGGCCTGTTCGTCGCGCTCGGCGCGCAACCGCCGTAGTTTCTCGATCTGTTGGGTGCGGACGGAGGAGTTGTCGACCTTGAGGACGTCGATCTCCTCGTCGGTCTCCACGCGGTACTTGTTGACGCCGATGACCGGCTGGCGGCCGGAGTCGATGCGGGCCTGGGTGCGGGCCGCGGCCTCCTCGATGCGGAGCTTCGGGATGCCCGCGTCGATGGCCTTGGCCATGCCGCCCGCCGCCTCGACCTCCTCGATGTGCTGCCAGGCGCGGCGCGCGAGGTCGTAGGTCAGCTTCTCGACGTACGCGCTGCCGCCCCACGGGTCGATCACCCGGGTCGTGCCGGACTCCTGCTGGATGAGGAGTTGGGTGTTGCGGGCGATGCGTGCCGAGAAGTCGGTCGGGAGGGCGAGGGCCTCGTCCAGGGCGTTGGTGTGCAGCGACTGGGTGTGGCCCTGTGTCGCCGCCATGGCTTCTACGCAGGTGCGCGTGACGTTGTTGAAGACGTCCTGCGCGGTCAGCGACCAGCCCGAGGTCTGTGAATGGGTGCGCAGGGAGAGGGACTTGGCGTTCTGCGGGTCGAACTGCTTGACCAGCTTGGCCCAGAGGAGGCGGGCCGCGCGCAACTTGGCGATCTCCATGAAGAAGTTCATGCCGATCGCCCAGAAGAAGGAGAGCCGGGGAGCGAACGCGTCCACGTCCATCCCCGCCTCCCGGCCTGCCCGGATGTACTCCACGCCGTCCGCGAGGGTGTACGCCAGCTCCAAGTCCGCCGTCGCGCCCGCCTCTTGGATGTGGTAGCCGGAGATGGAGATGGAGTTGTAGCGGGGCATCCGCTGCGAGGTGTAGGCGAAGATGTCGGAGATGATCCGCATCGACGGCTTCGGCGGATAGATGTAGGTGTTGCGGACCATGAACTCTTTGAGGATGTCGTTCTGGATGGTCCCGGCCAACTTCTCGGGCGGTACGCCCTGTTCCTCCGCCGCCACGATGTAGAGGGCGAGCACGGGCAGCACCGCGCCGTTCATCGTCATCGACACGGTCATCTTGTCGAGCGGGATGCCGTCGAAGAGCTGGCGCATGTCGTAGATCGAGTCGATCGCCACGCCCGCCATGCCGACGTCACCGGTCACGCGCGGGTGGTCGCTGTCGTAACCCCGGTGCGTGGGCAGGTCGAAGGCGACCGACAGGCCCTTCTGACCGGCCGCGAGGTTGCGGCGGTAGAAGGCGTTGGACTCCTCGGCCGTGGAGAAACCCGCGTACTGGCGGATCGTCCAGGGTTGGTTGACGTACATCGTCGGGTACGGGCCGCGCAGATACGGCGCGATGCCCGGGTAGGTGGCCAGGAAGTCCAGGCCTTCCAAGTCCTGTCCGGTGTACAGGGGTTTGACGGCGATGCCCTCAGGGGTCTCCCAGAGGAGGTCGTCGCCGCCCGCCGCCTTCTTCACGGCGTCGCGCCACTCGTCGGTACCGGTCTCGACGGCCGGGGCCCCCAGCTCGATCCCGGAGAAGTCGGGGATGTGCCCCATCGCTGCCATCAGGACACTCCCATGCGGTCGAGGGTGGCGGAGAGTACGGCTACGGCGTCACAGCCCGCGAAGACGTAGGCGTCGACACCGGAGTACTGCCCGGGACGGCCCGCGAGGAACACGTGCCCGGCACCGGCCGACCTCAACTCCCCGGCGACCTGGGCCGCTTGCTCCTCGTACAGCGCGTCGCTGGAGCACAGGCAGGCCTCGGTGGCGCCGCTGTCCGCGAACTCGCCCGCGGTGACGGGCTCGATGCCGCCCGCCTGGAACAGGTTCGACGCGAAGGAGAGCCGGGCGGTGTGCGCTGCGGCCGGGCCGAGCGCGGCCAGGAAGATCCGGGGCCGGGAGCCGGTCGCCGCGAGGTGGGCGTCGGAGCGGGCGCGCAGTGCTTCGTAGGCCTCGTCGCGGCGCACGCGCGGCAGGCCGCCGGACGGGGTCGTGGGGGCGGGGGCGCGCTCCGGGAGACGTTCGGCGAGGTTCGGGAACTCGCTTACACCCGTGATCGGTTCGCGGCGCTTGGCGAGCTTCGCGCTGCGGGCCGCCCAGGTCGTGGCGAGGTCCTCGCGGAGGCTGCCCGAGCGCAACGCGGCTGCCTGGCCGCCCTGTTGCTCGATGTGCTGGAAGAACTCCCAGCCCGCGTGGGCGAGTTCGTCAGTGAGGCGCTCCACGTACCAGGAGCCGCCCGCCGGGTCGATCACCCGGGAGAGATGCGACTCCTCGACCAGGATCGTCGAGGTGTTGCGGGCGATCCGGCGCGCGAACGCGTCCGGCAGGCCCAGCGCGTGGTCGAAGGGCAGCACGGTGACGGACTCGGCGCCGCCCACTCCGGCGGCCAGCGTCGCGACCGTCGTGCGCAGCATGTTCACCCACGGGTCGCGGCGGGACATCATCACCGGCGAGGTCACCGCGTGCTGCACCTGCCCGCCCGGCGCCCCGCACACCTCGGTCACGCGCGCCCAGAGCCTGCGCGCCGCGCGCAACTTGGCGATCGTCAGGAACTGGTCGGCCGTAGCCGCGTACCTGAACTCCAGCTGTCCTACGGCCTGTTCGACGCTCAGGCCCGCCTCGGTCAGCTCACGCAGATAGGCGACACCGGTCGCCAGCGAGGCGCCCAGCTCCTGTGCCGCCGAACCGCCGGCCCCGTGGTACGGCAGCGCGTCCACGGTCAGCGCGCGCAGCCCGGGGTACTCCTCGGCGCAGCGCCGGGCGAGCGCGGCGACGGGTGCGAAGGGGAAGGCCTCGTACCCGGTGCGGGCCGCGAAGTTCAGCGGGTCGGCGCCGAGGGTGCCGCGGGCGGCTTCGGGCGCGACGCCCCGCTCCTCGTACAGCCGTAGCAACTCGGCTGCCGCGGGCTCGACTTCGCTGCCCGCGTCGAGGGCGACGGGCGCCAGGTCGAGAAAGACACCGTCGAGGGTGTCGCCGAGGGACGCGACCGGGATGCCGTGCTCGCCCGTGACCAGCCACAGCGAGGTGACGCCGTTCTCCAGGTCGCCGAGGACCGCGGTGTTGTCGCCGGCCGTGTGCTGCTGGCGTACGTCCCAGCCGCCGAGGGTGTTGCCCTCGGCGCGGCAGCCCCGGACGAAGGGGGCGAATCCGGGGAGGCCGGGTTCGGGTGCGGAGTCGTCGGCGGTGTACAGGGGACGGGCACGGAGTCCGTCCTCCAGCGAGGTGGACAGGGCGTTTTCCGCTGCGGCGCCCGAGACTTCCTTGCCCGACTTGCGCAGTACGCCTTCCACCAGGCGTTGCCACTGCTCATGCGTCGCGTCAGGGAACTCGGCGGCCAGCGAGAGCCCGTCGTCGGGCAGGACCGTCATGCTCGGATGCTAGGGCAAATGTGCAGGTGGGCAGCAGAGGACATGGCTGTGACCTTAACCTCTCCGTGCGGTCTAGACCAGTCCCCCGGCTCCGTCCCGCCCTCCCTGCCAGGGGCTACAGCCCGATGTCCCTGCGGTTCATGTCGTCCAGCGACTCACGCCGGACGAGCACGCGCGCGATCCCGTCGGCCACCGCGACGACCGGCGGGCGGCCGACGAGGTTGTAGCCGGACGCCATGGACAGGTGGTACGCGCCGGCCGCCGGTACGGCGAGGAGGTCGCCGGGGCGTACGTCGCCGGGGAGCGCCACCTCGTCCGCGAGGATGTCGCCCGCCTCGCAGTGCCGGCCCACGACGGTGACCAGGCGGGGCGGCGCGGTGGCCGGGCGGCCGATGAGCCGGGGTGCGTAGCGCACGCCGTAGAGCGCGGGCCGGGGGTTGTCGCTCATGCCGCCGTCGACGGCGACGAACGTGCGGTCGCCGGTGCGCTTCACGGCCAGCACGCGGTACACGGCGACCCCGGCGGGGCCGACGATCGCCCGGCCCGGTTCGAGAGTGAGCCGGGGTACGGGCAGCCCCGCGCGGGCGCAGCCGTCCGCCAGCTCGGCGCGGACCCGGCCCGCGAGGACCGGGATGTCGAGGCGCTCCTCGCCGGGGCGGTAGGCGATGGCGTGCCCGCCGCCGATGTCCAACTGCGGGAGGGTGACGCCGTGTTGGTCGCGGATGCGGGCCAACAGGCCGACCATGCGCCGAACCGCGGCGACGTACGGCTTCGTGGTCGCGATCTGCGAGCCGATGTGGCAGTGCAGGCCCACGAGTTGGAGGTGCGGCTGGTCGAGGATGCGGGTCACCGCGTGCTGCGCGGAGCCGTCGGTGATGGAGAGGCCGAACTTCTGGTCGTCGGTGCCGGTGCGCACCTTGACGTGGGCGCCGGCCGCCACGCCGGGCACCACCCGCACCATCACCTTCTGGCGGCTGTCGGCGGGCGTGATCGCGGCCAGCCGGGCGATCTCCGAGGTGCTGTCGACGACGATCCGGCCGACCCCGAGGCGCAGCGCGGTGCGCAGGTCCTCCGGGCTCTTGGCGTTGCCGTGCAGCACGATCCGCTCCGGCGGGAAGCCGGTGGTGACGGCGAGTTCGAGTTCGCCGGCCGAGCAGACGTCGAGGCCGAGTCCTTCCTCCCGCACCCAGTGGGCCATCGCCCGGCACAGGAACGCCTTGGCCGCGTAGACGACATCGGCCTCCGGGAACGCCGTGCGGTACGTACGGCAGCGCTCGCGGACCTCCTGCTCGTCGAGGACGTAGACAGGCGTGCCGAAGCGGTCGGCGGCCTCGGCGAGCGACACACCGCCGACGGTGACATCGCCGGTGGGGGAGGGACGGGCGGAGCGCGGCCAGACCAACAGGCCGTCGGTGTCGGCGACTTGGACAACGGGGGCGTCCAGGGTGGACATGGGAGGGTCTCCTCAGCCGATCAGCAGGTTCAGGCAGGCGACGACGGCGGCGGCGCCGGTCATGCGCAGGGCGCCGACGTGCTGGGGATGCCAGCGGCGCCAGGAGTTCGCGCGCTCCCGCTCGGCGGCGGCCGTACGGTCGGCGGCGGGGGCGGAGAACTGCGGGTCGACGGTGAGCGCCGTGACGCCGAGCGGTGCGGCGAGGGCGCGCAGCGCGGGTTCGGAGAGCCTGATGCAGGCCTGCCCGGCGCCGAGGGTCGCGGTGAGCCGCGCCGCCGAGGTGAAACCGACCGCCGTACGGCCGCCGAGCGGGGTGCGGAAGAACCGGGCCGTGCAGCCCGCGGGTCCCGACCGGACGGGGACGAACAGCAGCCCGGCCGGGACGGGTTCGGCGGGCTCGGGGTCCTCGGCGGCGGCGGGCTCCGCGGGGGTCTTCTCGGCGGGTTCGACTGGAGACATCGTGCGGCTCCTCGTACAAGGCGATGTGCGTGGCCGGATCGGTCTGACCTGGCGCTTCCTCGAAGCTATGCCCGCCGGGCGGGGGTACGGGTGCCTCGCTGACGGATGCTTGACGGGGAGCGGCACAGCCATGACGCCGTGCTGACGGGGGCGGGTGGTGGGTGGTGGGTGGCGGGTCGGGTTCGGGGGTGCGGGTGGCGGGTCGTCGGTCGGGCCGGGGGTGCGGGTGGCGGGTCGTCGGTCCGGCCGGGGGTGCGGGTGGCTGGTTGGGCCTGGGGGTGCGGGTGGCGGGTCGGGTTCGGGGGTGCGGGTGGCCGGTCGGTCCGGGGTGCGGGTCGTCGGTCGGGCCCGGGGTGCGGGTGGCGGGTCGGGCCTGGGGGCGGGTCGTCGGTCGGGTTCAGGGGTGCGGGCGGGCGGCCGGTCAGCCCCCGCCCTCCGTCAGCTCCCGCGCGTCCACCGTCCGCCCCAGTGAGATACGGCGGTGCAGGGAGGCCAGCTCGCTCTCCAGGGGCGACGGCGGCACCGTCAGGACCGGGCACGCGGCGTGGGTGACGCAGTAGCGGGCGACGGACGGGAACAGGGCGCGCAGCGGTCCGCGCGGTCCGGCGCCGATGACCAGGAGGTCGTCGGGGCGGTCGGCGGTCTCCACCAGGGCGCGGCCCGCCGTACCCCGGACGACCAGACCTTGGAAGGGGACCCCGGGCCCCGTCTCGCCGAAGGCCGCGTCGAGCACGGCGAGGAGCCGGTCGGCGGCGTCCCGGCGGAGGTGGGACACCGGGGGCGTCAACATCGAGCGCCCGTGGGCGAGTTCACCGCCGGGCGGCTCCCAGGCGAGGACGGCCAGCAGTTCGGCACCGGTGCGGCGGGCCTCCCGAACCGCCCGGTGCAGCGCCGCCAGGCTGCCCGGCGAACCGCTCACTCCGACCACGGCACGTGTCCGCGCGTCCGGCCCGTCACTGCTCATCGTCGCTCACTCCTCGGCGTACCCAGACGTCTGCGTGTCCCATCGAAGGGCCGAAGAGAGCGGACGTACCGCCGTGTTGGCGCCCGTCTGACGCCGGAGGGCCGATTCCTGACGCGCCCGTGACGCGGTCGTGACGCGGTGCCGGCGGTGGCCGGAAATGGCTCCCCGAGTCCCGCCCGGCCGACCGTCCGTGTCAACGAAGTGGCGGTCCCTGGCAAAGCGCCGGGCAAGAATCGGCCCCGGCGCCCGCCCCCCGGGCCGCAATGACCGTCTGGCAACGCACTGTTCACTTCGGAGCCGCCGGGAAGCGCCAATGTGCGGACGTTGTCAGCTCAACTGCTCGCCAGGGAGGGCACCATGACCACACAGACCGAGACACCGGACGAGTCGACGCAGTCGTCCGAGGGGGTCAGCCGGCGTCACGCGCTGGGTCTCCTCGGTACGGCCGGCGCCGGCGCGGCCGTCACCCCCTTGCTGGGAGCAGGCACGGCGCAGGCCGCCCCGCTCGCCGCCCCGGCCCTTCACCTCACCGCGGACTCCTCCGGCGCGACCCCGGTCCAGGGCCTGCACCTCACCTTCGGCGCCGACCCGCGCACCCAGATGAACGTCTCCTGGATCACCGACAAACCGGTGAACAGACCCGTCGTCCGCTACGGCACGCTGGAGCACGGCTTCGGCTCCAGCGCCAAGGCCCGCACGGTCACCTACGTCGACGGCACCTCCAGCCGCACCGTCTACGTCCACCACGCCGCGCTGAACCGGCTCGCCCCGGACACCGACTACCTCTACCTCGCCACGCACGAGGGGGCGACGCCCGACAGCGGCACGTTCCGCACCGCGCCGCACGGACGCAAGCCGCTCACCTTCACCAGCTTCGGCGACCAGTCCGCCCCGCAGGTCACCTGGGCGGCCAACGGCACGGTGGGGCTCGACGCGAACTCCACCCCCGCGACGAAGGACATCGTCACCGGCATCGAGCAGGTCGCCCCGCTCTTCCACCTCCTCAACGGCGACCTCTGCTACGCCAACCTCGACGTCGACCGGGTGCGCACCTGGAACAACTTCTTCACCAACAACACCCGTTCGGCCCGCTTCCGCCCCTGGATGCCGGCGGCCGGCAACCACGAGATCGAGAAGGCCAACGGCCCGATCGGACTCGGCGCCTACCAGACCTACTTCGCCCTCCCGTCCACCGAGACCGACGCCGAACTCGCGGGCCTCTACTACGCGTTCACGGCCGGGTCGGTGCGGGTGATCGTGCTGCAGAACGACGACAACTGCCTCCAGGACGGCGGCGACGTCTACATCAGCGGTTACTCAGGCGGACGCCAACTCGCCTTCCTGGAGAAGGAGTTGAAGGCGGCCCGGGCCTCGCGCGACACCGACTGGATCGTCGTCGCCATGCACCAGGTCATGGTCAGCTCCACCGACGCGAACGGCGCCGACCTCGGCCTGCGCCAGAAGTACGGCCCCCTCTTCGACCGCTACGGCGTCGACCTGGTGCTGTGCGGCCACGAGCACAACTACGAGCGCTCGCTGGCGGTTCGCGGAGTCGTCAGCGGCACCGAGACGCTGACCCCCAACCCGGTCTCCACGGCCACCGACAACATCGACACCGGTCTCGGCACCGTGCACATGATCCTCGGCGGCGGCGGGGTCTCGGGCACCACGAACCAGAGCTTCTTCAAGGACGGCACCGGCAAGGTGATCACGTCCGTCTCGGCGACACCCGGCTCCAACGGCAAGCGCACCTCCACGTACACGCAGGAGGAGGCGGTCTGGATCGGCGTCCGGGACACCGAACACCCCTACGGCTTCGCCGCGTTCACCGTCGACCCGGGCCGGCACGCCGGCGACACCACCCGCATGCACGTGACCTACTACAACGTGAACAAGCCGAACGGCGACCTGTCGGTGTTCGAGAACTTCACCCTCCACCGGAAGCGTTCCGACGGCCACCGCTAGGCACTGAGAAGGACTGAGGGGCAGGCGCAGGGACCGGGGCAGGGACCGGGGTCAGCCCGTCGTCGCGGCCTTCTGTCCGGACGGGGCGACGGCGTACCACTCGCCGTCCTTGCCCTGGCCGTTCGCCTCTCCGGCCGCCGTGTCGCCGACATACCGGTACAACGGCCAGCCGGCGAGGGTGAGTTGCGGCTGGCCGTGGCGGTGGACCGTGCCGAGAAGGCTCTTCTCGACTCCCGACGTCTGCACGGAGTCCTGCACGATGACGGGAATCCACGTCATCGTGCAGGCGTTCTTGCACGTCCACTTGGAGGGGGACGGCTCGTCCTTGTCGAAGCGGTAGAGGGTCTTCCCGTTGTTGTCGGTGACCACGTTGCCCAGGCCGTTCATCGCCTTGGCCGTCAGGGTGGTGGTCGTCGTTCCACCACCGGAACCGCTGCTCGCGCTCGGCGGTGAGGCGACCGGTGTCGAGGCGACCGGTGTCGAGATCGAGGGATCCGACGCGGCCGGGGCCACCGAGGCGGCGTTGTCGGTTCCGGCGTCGTTCGAGGAACCGCACGCCCCCAGCAGCAGCGTGGAGGCGAGCCCTGCGACGAGGCTCAGGAGGATGCGTCGCGGGATCAAGGAAGTGCCCTTCGTCGGGAGTCGCGTCTGCTTGCTCCTTTAGTACGTCGGCGAACCCTCCCCCTCTCACCCGCGGGTTTTCACATGACGGACTCTTGACCAGCCGGTGCGTGGACCCGCGAGGCGGGCGTGCCGGTCGACATACCTCCGTCGACCGGCAGGACGACACCGGTCGATCCGAGCGGCCCGGTCCCCGGCGAGGTAGAGAACACCGCCTCGGCCACGTCGGCGGGACGCCCCTGGCGCGCCAGGGGTTGCAGCCGGGCCACGGCCGCCCTGCCGAACGCGGCGTTGATCTCGGTCACGATGTCGGCGGGCGCGACGCAGTTCGCCCGCACCCGTTGCTCGCCGAGTTCCACCGCGAGGCACCTCGTGAAGCGCGCGACCCCGGCCTTGGCGGCCCGGTACGGGAGCATCCCGGTGCCGGGGTCTATACCGGCCGCCGACGCCACGGTGACGATCACGCCACCGCCGTGTCCGATGGAGCCCGCCGAAGTGGTCCAGCGTGAACTCCACGAGCTCGTGGGCCTGTTGGGCGTCGGTGTCGTGGGTGACGTGGGTGACGTGGGTGACGTGGGTGACGTGGGTGACGTGGGTGCGCCGGAACGCGGTGCGGTCGTCGAGGGATTGGGCGACGGAGGCGCCGACCTCCGCGTTCGCCCTCGTACACCTGCAACCGCTGCTCGGCCGGATCGGTCACCGGCGGCAGCTCCGTGCGGGCCTGCGCCGTCTCGGCCCGCAGCCGGGTGACCTCCCGCTCGACGGCCGCCTCCAGCAGGGCCTCAGCAGGGCCTCCAGCAGGGCCTCCTTCGAGGGGAAATGTCGGTACAGGCTGCCCTTCCCCACGGCCAGGCCGACCCGCCGCTCCACCTCGTTGATGGTGGCGCCGCCGAAGCCCTGCTCGGCGTACGGGGGCCGCCGTCGCCGACCGGAGCGCGATGTAACCCGGATCACAGCACTGAAGTGCAGCGCGGCAGGGGGTCCACGGCCTTTCTCTCTGTGTAAGGGGCTTGCCCGAAACGGGGACGGTGGACGGTACGGATGGAACAGAGTCGGGCCGACGGGTTCGACGGGTTCGTGGCGGCGCGCTGGTCGGCGTTGTTCCATCTGGCCTGTCTGCTCGTGGGAGGCGATCGGCACCGCGCCGAGGACCTGCTCCAGGAGGCCATGGTCAAGCTCTGGTTCGCCTGGCCGAAAATCGCGGAGGAGGCACCGGAGCCGTACGTCCGCACGATCCTGGCGCGGGTGGCGGCCCGCTCGGCGCGGCGGCGCTGGTGGGGTGAGCGCCCGGTCGAGCAACTGCCCGACCGGGCGGAGGCCGGGGACGTGTCCGCCGTGGTGGCGGAGCGCTCGCGGCTGGAGGCGGCGCTGGCCCAACTGCCGCCTGCGCAACGGGCCGCCGTGGTCCTGCGCTACTACCAGGACCTGCCCGACAGGCAGGTCGCCGAAGTGCTGGGGTGTCCGGTCGGCACCGCCCGGTCCCATGCGTCACGGGGCGTGGCGCGGCTGCGCCGGATCCTCGGCGATGTCATCGAACCGGTGGGATGAGGGGGAGTTGATGGACCACTTCGAGCGGGAGCTCGCGCGGATGATGCGCGACGCCGAGGAGGCGACCCCCTTCGAGCCGAGGCACCAGACCCGTCTCCGCTCCGGGGTACGGGCCAAGCGCCGGGTTCGCCTGGCACAGAGGGCAGTTGGCTCCGCCCTGGCCGTCGCCGGGATCGGCCTCGGCTTCTTCCTGCTGCCCCACGACCGGGTGGACGACAGACCGCAGGCCCCCCTGCCCGGCCCCGCCATGACCCCGACGCTCCCGACCGCCACCCCGAGCCGCACACCGGACACGCCCCCGAGCGCCACCACGAGCCCGACCCCCACACGGACCACTCTGCCGCCCACCACACCGACCTCGACCCCCAGTGGAGGTTCGGCCACCTCGTCCTCCGACCCGACCATGACCGACACGGCCCCGCCGCCCTCCAGCACGGGGACGGCCAACACGCCCACGGGGCACGGCACTTCGGCGAGTTCGACCACGACTTCGCCGGCAACGGAGTCCGCGACCGTGGGCCCGACCGACACCGGCTGACCCGTCCCCCCCTGGGACCACCCCACCCCGTAAGCCCCAGCTGCGGCATGGCGCCCGCAGGCGATCCCGCACGCCCTGCGGCAGCCCACAGACCAGGACAGAATATGACGATACTGACGAGCCAGGCAGGTTCGACGAGCCAGGCAGGTTCGACGAGCCGGACGGGTTCGGTGAGCCAGGCAGGTTCGACGAGTCAACTACCGCTCCGCACACCGGTGTCGGCACATCACCGCGAGCCGGTCCTCGACGTGGTCGTCCCCGTGTTCAACGAGGAGAAGGACCTCGAACCGAGCGTACGGCGGCTGCACGCGCACCTGTCGGAGACGTTCCCGTACCCGTTCCGCATCACGATCGCGGACAACGCCAGCACGGACGAGACTCCGGGCATAGCGGCCCAACTGGCTGCCGAACTACCGGAGTTGGAGTGGCTACGGCTCGCTGAGAAGGGCCGGGGCCGGGCCCTGCACACGGCCTGGTCCGGATCACGCGCACCCGTGCTCGCCTACGTCGACGTGGACCTGTCGACCGACCTCGCGGCCCTCCTCCCGCTGGTCGCCCCGCTGATCTCCGGCCACTCCGACATCGCGATCGGCACCCGTCTGGCCCGCGGCTCCCGGGTGGTGCGCGGCCCCAAGCGCGAGGCCATCTCCCGTTGCTACAACGCCCTGTTGAGGTCCACCCTCGCCGTCGGCTTCTCCGACGCGCAGTGCGGTTTCAAGGCGGTACGACGTGATGTCGCCGAGCGGCTGCTGCCCCTGGTGAAGGACTCGGGGTGGTTCTTCGACACCGAGTTGCTGGTGATCGCCGAACGGGCCGGACTCCGCATCCACGAGATACCGGTCGACTGGGTGGACGACCCCGACAGCCGGGTCGACATCCTCGCCACAGCACTGGCCGACCTGCGCGGAATCGCCCGCATAGGACGGGAGTTGGCCCGCGGCACGCTCCCGACGGCGGGCCTGCGCCGGGCCGCCGCCGACGGCTCGCACTCGACCGGCCTGGCCGCCCAGCTCCTCCGCTTCGCCGCCGTAGGAGCGGTGAGTTCGGTCGGATACGTCCTGCTGTACGTCGCGTTGCGCCCGGCGACGGGCGGACAGGCCGCCAACGCCCTGGCGCTGCTGCTCTGCGCCCTCGCCAACACGGCCGCGAACCGCCGCCTGACCTTCGGACTGCGCGGCCGAGCCGACGCCCTCCGCCACCAGGCCCAGGGCCTCCTCGTCTTCACGGTCGGCCTCGCCCTCACCAGCGGCGCCCTGGCCGTCCTGCACCGCACGTCCCCAACTCCCGCGCGCACCACGGAGGTTGGCGTCCTGGTCGCGGCCAACCTGGCGGCAACTCTCGTACGGTTCCTGCTCTTCCGGGCCTGGGTGTTCCCGGCCAGGCGCCGTGGCGAGAGGGAGGAGACAGCGAAGGAGACAGCGGAGGAGACAGCGAGGGAGACGACGGAGGAGGCGACGACATGAGCGATACGACGACGCTGACCCCGCCCGTCTCCCAGACTTCCCCGGAGACCTCAACGGCCTTCCAGCCCAGGGATGTTGGCGAGTACCTGCGCCGCACGGTCCGCCACCACGGCCCGGTGCTCGCGCTGTACGGCGTGCTGAAGCTCATCGGCTTCTCCGTGTTCATGTACCTGCTGGACTCCGACGGCGGCTTCCGGACGAGGAACCCGCGCTTCGGCGGTGGCGCCCACGCCTGGGACGTACTCGCGACCTGGGACGGCTGGTGGTACCAGCAGATCGCCGCACACGGCTACCACCCCGCGCTCGTCCAAGTCCCCGGCGCCACCGGCCTGATCACCCTCGAAGGCAACTCGGCGGCCTTCTTCCCCCTCTACCCGGCGACGATGCGACTGGTCTCCGACGCCACGGGCCTGGGTCTGTACGGCTCCGGGATGCTGGTGTCGGTCGTGGCGTCGTTCGCGGCGGCGCTCGGCATCTACGCCGTGACGGCCCGCTTCGGGGGCAGGCGAGCCGGGTTGGCGGCGGCCGGGCTATGGGCGGTCTGGCCCGGCTCCGGCATGGAGTGGTCGGCGTACTCGGAGTCCCTCTACATCGCCCTCGCGGTCTGGGCCTGCCACGCCGTCATGACCGACCGCTGGCTCACCGCGGGCGTCCTCACCTTCGCCGCCGGCCTCAACCGCCCCACCGCCGTGGCGCTCATCGCCGCCCTCACCGTCGCCGCCCTGCAGACGCTCCACCGCCGCCGGGAGAACCTCGCGGGCCCATGGGTCGCGATGGCGATCGCACCGCTCGGTCTGATCGGCTACCTCCTCTGGGTCGGCAATGAAATGGGCAATCTGGCGGGCTACTTCAAGCTTCAGAGCGGCGCGTGGGCGCACAGCTTCGACTACGGCAAGCACACCGTCGACGTCTTCAGCTCCGTGGCGGTCGGCCATTTCGACTACCTGTCCGCGTTCCCCTTCGAGGACACCATCGGCGTGGCCGTCGTCCTGCTGGCCGCGCTCCTGATCCCCCTCCTGATCCGCCTGCGCCCACCAGCCGTCCTGACCGTTTACACCCTGCTCACCCTCGCCCTGGTCCTGGGCAGCCAGCAGATCTTCGGCAACGTCTCCCGCTACCTCCTCCCGTGCTTCCCCCTCTTCATCCCGTTGGCCGTCAAGCTCCGCACCCTCCAACTGCCCCTGCTGTGCCTGCTGTTGGGGATCACGGCGGTCGCGTCGGGGTCGTATGCCGGGTATGTGTTGTTCGAGGCGGGGGTGCCGTAGGTGTGCGCCCGGTTCCTTGCTGTTCCGACGCCGGCGGCGGTTGCCACCGGGGCGGTCCAGTTGATGGGGGGCGGCGCTGCGTGGAGGTGTACTTCGATGCCGGGTCAGTTGCCGGGGAGGTCCGGGGCCGGGAGAACCTCGTCATCGAGGAACAGGTACACGGCCTCGCGCTTTCCGGCAGGAAGCTCGCGTCCATCAAGAACATGGCCGTCTACCGGTTGCGGGACGGCCGGATCGTCGAGTGGCGGGACTACTCCAACTCGGCCTACGCCCGCACGCTCCTGTAACGGCCCGTGCGGCCTTCTCCGTCTCGGCGTCATGGAAGATCTCCGTCGCCTGATGGCCCGTTACGTCTACTCCGCAGACCACCACCGCTGGTCGAGTACTGGGCCGACGGTTTCGACTGGCGTGCGGCGGAGGCGCGGCTGAACGGCTACGAGCAGTACAAGGTGGAGATCGACGGCACCCCGTCCACTTCGTCCGCAAGCCCGGCAAGGGCCCGAACCCGACCCGCTGCTGATCCTGCACGGCCGGCCGTGGCCGGGCGAGTTCAGCTACCCGCTCATCGACCCGCTGGCGGACCCCGCCGCGCACGGGGGCGACCCGGCCGACGCATTCGACATCATCGCGCCGACCCCGCCCGGCTTCGCGTGGTCCACCCCCGTCACCCGCGGCGACCTCAACTACTGGAAGGTCGCCGACATCCTCCACCAGCTCAGGACCGACGTCCTGGACTACGACAGGTACGGGTCACTGGGCTCCGACTACGGCGCCCTGGTCAACAGCGCGCTCGGCCACAAGTTCGGTGACAGCGTCATCGCCCTGCACTACGGCCACGACCTGCTCCCGGACATCCTCAAGTTGCATGCCACGTACGCCTCCCACGTACGCCTCCCACGTACGCCTCCCACGTCGCCGTCCACATGCTCGACGCGCCGACGCTCACCCACGGCCTGAACGACTCCCCGACCGAGCGTGTCACCGGCCGCCACCGCCTCATCGGCCGCGCGGGCGGCGGCGACCGCCTGATCGGCCAGGACCGTGACGATGGAGTTGAGCCGGGGATCGATCCCGTCGATGCGCTCCAGACACTCCCGCAGCACTTTCCCCGCGGAGACCTGGCGCGCACGGATCAGCTCCGCCAACGCGGTCGCGTCCAGCCGGCCGCCGGGGCGCGGATGGATCTCTCCGACGAGGGGTTTGCGTCAGGCCTGCATCCTGACCTCGCGCATCTGACCTGGGACGACGGAACTTGTCCAGGGCCATGAGTCATGGGTCGGGGTCCGGGGTCCGGGGTCCAGACCGTCGTCAGGAAAGCCGCGCTCCTCAGACGGTGAGGACGAGCTTGCCCTGGAGGTGACCGGCGTCGAGCAGCCGGTGCGCGTCGGCGACGCGCTCGAACGGGAACGTCTCCTGCACGTGGACCCTGAGCCCGCCCTGTTCGACGAGTCCGACGAGACCCCGCAGGGCGACCGGATCGGGGTCGACCGCGATACCGCTGAAACGCATGCCGGCCGCCTCGTACGTGGCGATGAGCTTCGGATCGTCCTCGGCGACCGCCGTCACCAAGTGACCACCAGGGCGGAGCACTTCGAGCGACCGCTCGACGGTGTCGCCGCCGATCGTGTCGAGTACGACGTCGATGTCACGGACGGCGTCGGTGAAGTCGACCGCCGTGTAGTCGATCACCTCATCGGCACCGAGCCCCTCGACGAACTCCCGCTTGTTCCCGCCGGCGGTCGCGACCACGTACGCGCCGAGCGCCTTCGCGATCTGGATCGCGACATGGCCGACCCCGCCACCACCGCCGTGGACCAGCACACGGTCGCCCTCGCTCACACCACCGAGATCGACGAGCCCCTGCCACGCCGTCAGCCCGATCACCGGCAGCGCCGCCGCCTCAACGTGTGAGAGCGACGCCGGCTTGCGGGCCAGGTGCAGCGCCGGTGCCGCCACGACCTCGGCGTACGCGTTCGCCGCCCGCGGGAACAGCGGCATCCCGAACACCTCGTCGCCGGGCCTGAACCGCCATGTCCCCGGCGCCTGTTCGACCACGCCGCTGATGTCCCAGCCGAGGACGAACGGCGGCCGGCCGAGCAGCGGGAACTCCCCGGCACGCAGCCGCGCCTCCAACGGGTTCAGCCCGATCGCCCTGACGCGGACGAGAACCTCGGTCGGAAGGGCCCGGGGCTCGGGCGCCTCCACGATGGTGAGCACTTCGGGACCGCCGAGCGACTGCTGGGTGATGACGCGCATGACTCGCGCGACTGGCGTTACTGACGTTACTGGCATGACTCTCCTGGCTTTGGATCGGAAAGGAGGGAGAGCACCCAGGCTAGGTTTCCGATAGGAACCGGCAGGTACCTCAGCAGGTACCTTGGCGCCATGAGCGGTTTCGGTCCCGGCGATCCCTTTCTCGCCGACTGCCCGGCGCGTCTGACGGTCGAACTCATCGCCGACAAGTGGACGGCGGTCGTGCTCTACGCCCTCAGCAAGGGCCCGGTGCGCCATGGCGAGTTGATCGACCTGATCGGCGGCATCTCCCGCAAGATGCTCACCCAGACCCTCCGCCGACTGGAGTCCCACGGACTCGTCCACCGCCACGCCTACGCCGAGGCGCCACCCCGCGTCGAGTACGAACTCACCCCGCTCGGCGCGACACTGATCGACCCGATCCACATGCTGACGGAGTGGGCGAGGGCGAACGGCGACGCGGTACTCGACGCACTCGACGCCGCCGATCCCGAGCCGGTCACCCCCAGCGACTGAGGTCCCCGCTACTCGGTATCGACCCGGCGGCGCTCGGCGCGTTGGTCGATCTGCCACAGGAGGGATGGTGGTCCCGACCCCGACCCCGACCCCGACCCCGAGCGTCTCACCGGTCGCACCCCGGGGGCGGTGCACGAGGTCAAGCGTGTGCTCCACGGCGGACGCGCCACCTCCGTCGGCGCCTGTGAGCGCGAGGCCGCACCGTTCCTTCCTGGGCTGGTGGCAGCCGTTCCGGACCACCGGACGCTGCCCCCATCTCGTCCCGCTCGTGGGCCAACTCGGCGACACGGGCGTTGACTTCCGCCTGTGACCCGTTTGATCGTGTCCGCGCCCGCGTCCGCGTCGTGCGGTCGATTCACTTTCCCGGGCGGGTCGGGCCGGTCGAGCGGGCCGACTGATCAGCGCAGTCCGGCGAAGAGGTCCTTCTCGGGTACGGCCGCGCCGGTGGTGTCCTGGACACGGACGAAGGTCTCGACGCCCATCAGGTCGCTGAACCTCTCCTTGCCCAGCTTGAGGAAGAAGATGTTGTCGCCCTGGCTGGCGTGTGCGGCCAGCGAGTCGAACTTCTGGTCGCTGAACGCGGTGATGTCCACCCAGGTGGTGATCTCGTCGTCGGGGAGGCCCATCTTGGCCATCTCGGCGGCCTCGGCGGGGTCAGGCTCCGGCATCTCCGGGTGGAACTCGCGCATGATCTCGCCGAACCGCCGCATCCCCGAGCGGGGCATCGTCGTCCAGTACACCTTCGGTGTCGGCTCGATCATCTCCAGCGCCGCCATCGTGATGCGGTGGGCCTGGATGTGGTCGGGGTGGCCGTAGAAACCGTTCTCGTCATAGGTGACGACCACATCAGGTCGGTACTGCCGCATGAGGTCCGCGAGCCGGGCCGCGCCTTCCTGTACGGGGGTCTGCCAGAAGGATCCGGGGGCGTCGTTGCTCGGCCAGCCCATCATTCCGGAGTCGGCGTAGTCCAGCATCTCCAGGTCGCTGATCTTCAGGACGTCACAGCTCGCCTCAAGTTCCTGACGCCGCATCAGGGCGACCGCCGCCGGATCGTGGCCGGGATCGCCCGGCTTGACACCCCCCGGTCCGTCACCGCAACTGCCGTCGGTACAGGTCACGAGCACCGTGCGGATGCCTTCCGCCGCATACCGCGCGAGCACCCCTCCGGTGCTGGTGGCCTCGTCGTCGGGGTGGGCGTGCACTGCCATGAGCGTCAAGGGCCGGTCAGTCATGAAACATTCCTCCTGCGGAGAGCACAGATACGTCTTGGTCAAAGGAGCGCGGCGGGCGTACCGCCATCCTGAGGCCCGGTTCCTGGCGGGACGGACGACCTTGTGGTCTCCGTGCTCCCCGCCCGTACGACACCGGCCCTCACTCGATGCAACCGTCCCGACCGGACCGGCTGTTCCCGGCGCGGGCCGCCCGGACCGCAGCGCCGCCCATTCTCCCGCTTCTCCCCAACGGCCTCGCACACGACCTCGGCGTCCGCGTTCCGGGCTGCACTCCCTCGCGGCAGCGCCTCCCAGGACGATCACTCAGAGCCAGTCCCGTCGCTTGAAAATCAGGTACAGGCTGACGCAGACAATCGCCATCAGGCCGATCGCGAACGGGTATCCGAAGCCCCAGCGCAACTCCGGCATGTGTGTGAAGTTCATGCCGTAGATCGTGCCGACGAGCGTGGGAGCGAAGAGGATGGCCGCCCAGCTGGAGATTTTTTTGATCTCCTCGTTCTGCTCGAACCCCGCCTCCGCCAACGCCCGCATCTCCGCGTTCTGTTGCTGGGTGACCAGGGTCGCGTTCACCGTGAGGATGTCCGTGAGGGCCTGGCGGAAGCCGTCGACTCGTTCGCTGGTGTGGGTGACGTGGTCGGCGACATCGCGGAGGTAGCGCTGGAGTTCCTCGTCGGTGCCGTACTTCGCGAAGCCTGCCATCAGGCTGTGCAGCATGCCGACCAGGGGGCGGGTGGCGCGTTGGAACTCGACCATTTCGCGGGAGAGTTCGTAGATGCGACGGGAGACCTGCGGTTCGCTGCGAAAGACCTCTGTCTCGATCTCGTCGATGTCGATCTGGACGCCGGCGACCACCGGCGCGTAGCCGTCGACGACCGCGTCGAGGATGGCGTACAGCACCGCCTCGGGGCCGAGCTTCAGCAACTCCGGGGATTCCTCCATGCGTTGGCGGACCGCCGACAGATCGGGGGCCGCGCCGTGCCGGACCGTGATCACGAAGTCCGGGCCCACGAAGACGTGCAGCTCGCCGAAGTCGACCTCCTCCGTGGTGTCCAAGTAGCGGGCCGCGCTCAGGACCACGAACAGCGTCTCGCCGTAGCGCTCCAGTTTGGGGCGCTGGTGGGCCTCCATCGCGTCCTCGACCGCCAGCGGGTGGAGGTCGAACTCCTCGGCCAGGGAAAGGAGTTCGCGTTCGGTGGGGCGGGCGAGGCCGATCCAGGCCATGCCGGACGGCTGTTCGCGCAGTTCGCGGAAGGTGTCGGCGAGGGTGTCCGGAGCCGAGACGCGCACGCCGTCCCGGTACAGGGCGGCCTGGACGACGCTGCCCGCGTCGGAGGGGTCCGAGGGGGTCGCGTCGGCGGTGGACACCGGGGGCTCGGGAGCGGGCGCCGGGGGTGGAGGCGGCGTGCGGCGCCAGCCGGGCGTCCTGCCGTTCCTGCTGTTTCTGCTGTTTCTGCCGTTGTCCGAGGTGGGGCGGGCGCGTCGCTGGGGCATCGCGGTGCCTCTCGATCGGGCCTACGGCTGCGTGATCACGGAGCACGAGCAGGATATACGGGGCAAAGGGTAAACGGCCTGGGTCCGGGATCCGGGGTTCGGGGTTCGGGGTTCGGTGAGAGTTGCGGACAGAAGGTGTCCGCATTCACCGTTAGCGTGCGGAGCGTGACGACCAAGACAACCAAGGCGACGAAGGCGGCGACGATGACGAAGGCCCCCGTACTCGACACCCGTTCCCTCAACCGCGCCACCCTCCACCGGCAACTCCTCCTCCGCCGCTCCCCGCTCTCCGCCCGCGCCGCCGTCGAGCATCTCCTCGGCCTCCAGGCCCAGAACGTCAAGCCGCCGTACTACGCCCTCGCCGCCCGCCTCGACGGATTCGGGCCCGAGGAACTGTCCGGGCCGATGGCCGAGCGCGAGGTCGTCCGGATCGTCACCATGCGCTCCACCATCCACACCCACACCGCCGCCGACTGCCTCACCCTCCGCCCGCTCGTGCAGGCCGCCCGGGATCGCGAGCTGGGCAATTTCCGCAAGGGGCTCGTCGGTGTCGACCTGGACCGGCTCGCCGTATTCGCCCGTGAACTCGTCGAAGCCGAGCCGCGCACCATGAAGGAGTTGCGCGAGGCCCTCCTCGTCGAGTGGCCCGACGCCGACCCGCAGGCCCTCGGGATCGCCGCCCGCTGCAAGCTCCCGCTCGTGCAAGTCACCCCGCGCGGGCTCTGGGGCCGTAGCGGACAGGTCGTGCTCACCACCGCTGAGCACTGGCTCGGGCGGCCCGCCGAACCCGCGCCCGCCCCCGACGCGACCGTCCTGCGCTATCTCGCCGCCTTCGGCCCGGCCTCCGTCAAGGACATGCAGACCTGGGCCGGGCTGACCCGGCTCCGCGAGGCCTTCGAGCGGCTGCGCCCGCAGCTCGTCACCTTCTACGATCCGAACGGCGTCGAACTCTTCGACCTCCCGGACGCGCCCCGCCCCGACGCGGACACCCCGGCCCCGCCGCGCTTCCTGCCGGAGTTCGACAACCTGCTCCTCTCCCACGCCGACCGCACGCGCGTCGTACCGCCCGAGTACTGGGGCCGCGCCTGGTGGGGCAACGTCGCTCATCGCACGTTCCTCGTCGACGGGTTCCTCGCCGGGGTCTGGAAAATCGACGACGGGAACGGCCACCTCGTCGTCGAGCCCTTCGGCAAGCTGACCAGGGCCCAGCAGGGCGAAGTGGTCGCCGAGGGCGCGCGGATGCTCGACACGCTGCACAAGGGGACGCCGTACGACATCCGGTTCGGGACGGTCGTACAGCCGTAGAGCCCGAGAGCCCGAGAACCCGAGAACCCGCGGACGGTGTCAGTCCGCGCGGCCCGTCACCGCGACCGTCACGCCCAGGCCGATCATCGTGAAGCCGCCCGCGCCGCCGATCAGGGACAGGCGGCGGTCGGAGCCGGCGAACCAGGTGCGGGCCGCCGAGGCGGTCAGGCCCCAGAGGGTGTCCGTGACCAGGCCGATCGAGATCGGGATGAGGCCCAGCAGGAGCATCTGGAGCGGGACGTGGCCCGCGGAGTGGTTGACGAACTGGGGGAGTACGGCGGCGAAGAACACCACGCCCTTGGGGTTGGTGACACCGACCAGGGCTCCGTCGAGGACCGTGCGGAGGTCGCCCCGGGGCTCCTGACCAGGAGCTGCTTGCATCGCGGACGCCTTCAGGTCCTTGCGGTGGCGGAACGCCTGGACGCCCAGGTAGATCAGGTAGGCCGCGCCCGCCAGCTTCACCGTCAGGTAGATCGTGACCGAGCGTTCGACCAGCGCGCCGATGCCGAACGCCACCGCCGTCACCAGCAGGTACGAGCCGACGACGTTGCCGATCGCCGTCGCCACCGCCGTGCGGCGGCCGTGGGCGAGGGCGCGGCCGATGACGAACAGGACACTCGGGCCCGGGATCACGATCACCAGCAACGACATCGCGGCGAAGGCGAGGAAACGGTCGGTGGACACCATGCGATCACTCCCATCCGGCGCTCATTGAAACAGGCGGGAAGGGGTCCGCTCTAGGGGCCGGTCAGTGGCCCGCACATGGATAGGGTGCGTTGCGGGCTGCTCGTGGAAGCCCGCAACGCACCCTGGTATTTCCCTGAGGGGTGCTCAGGAGTTCTTCCGGGTTACGAGTTGACCTGCGTGGTCACCAGGCTGGAGAACGTGGTCAGCCGGGAGTAGACACCCGGGTAACCCGCCTCGGCACAGCCCTCGCCCCAAGAAGTGATCCCTGCCAGGACGCCCCCGATGAGCAGGGGACCGCCGCTATCGCCCTGGCAGGTGTCTACGCCGCCGGATGTGTATCCGGCGCAAACCATGTCGGACGCGATGAAGTCCGAACCGTAGGAGCTCTTGCAGCTGGAGTCGGACACGATCGGGACGGTCGCGGTCCGCAGCTGGTTGGAGGAGCTGCCGCTCTCCGAGGTGGTGCCCCAGCCGAGGATGCGGGCGGTGGTGCCGGCCGCGTACACGCTGGTCTGGGAGGAGGAGACGTACGAGGCCGTCGTGTACGGCATCGACGTCGACAGCGTCAGGACGGCCACGTCGTCGCCGTTGGTGGCGTCCGTGTAGCTGGGGTTGATCCAGATCTTGCTGACCTTGCTGACGGTGCCGTTCGTGCCGTTGAGGTACGTACGGCCGCCTACCACGCGCACGCTGCTGGTGGTCTCGCCGACCATGCAGTGGGCGGCGGTGACCACCTTGGTGGCGGAGACGAGCGTGCCGCCGCAGAACTGGTTCTGCGAGGCGTCCGTGATCTGCATGACGAACGGGTACGACGTCGTCGTGGTCGTGGAACCGCCGACGATGGGCTGGGGGGCTGCCACAGCGGTGGGGGCGCTGAGCAGTGCGGTCGCTGCGGCAGCGGCGGCTGCTGCGACGACTGCGGTCGTTCTCCTGGCGCGGTTGAGCCCGAACATGAGTCTCCTCATTGGGTTGCCGGTGGGGGTCGCGCGGGTGTGGGGGGTGCAACGGGGGTCGCGGGACCGACCCCCGTATGCCCGGGCGAGCGGCACACCCATAAGCTAGAACCCGGAACACCCTGCTCCCAATGAGGGAACCCCCTAGGGGAGTTGGGCAGGGAAAACCCTCGGTCGCCGCACAGTAAACCCGTAGGGTCCTCAGTTCGGACGGCGCCCCGCCGCCAGTCGGACGATATCCACCCGCGAGCGGATCCCCAGCTTGCGGTAGACCCGGGTCAGGGTCGCCTCGACCGTCTTGACGCTGATGAACAGCCGGGCGGCGATCTCCCGGTTGGTGGCGCCCTCCATGACGAGCGCGGCGACCTGACGCTCCATCGAGGCCAGCCCGTCGAGTCCTTCGAGGGTGGGCACGGGCGTGGGCACGGGTGCCGGTTCCGGCGCCCTGGTGACGGCCGCCTCGTCCACCTGGCGCAGCCAGGGCAGCGCCCGGCAGCGGCGGAACAGCCGGGTCGCCTCGTCGTACGACGTGGGTCCGGGCTGTCCGGTGCGCAGCGACGCCAGCGCGAAGGCGGCGCGGGCCTCCTCCAGGCCGTAGCCCAGTTTGGCGAGGCGGTCCTGAACGGACGTCAGTTGGGCTACGGCCTCGTCGTGTTCGCCGCGGGCCGCCCGGACGAGTGCCTCGGCGCGGTCGAGTACGGCGAGGACGCTCTCGCGGCCGAGGCGCAGCGCGCGTTCACGTGTCACGTCGATGACGTCCTGGGCCTCGGTGGTCTCGCCGATCCGGACGAGCGCCTCGGCGAGGTCGCCGTGCCAGCGACCGCGGGCCGGGTCGGTCACCCCGAGGGCCTGCTCCAGTTCGCGGACCCGGCGCAGCGAGCGGACCGTCCCGTGCGCGTCCCCGGCGACCAACTGGGCGTATCCCAGGGCCCCGAGGGCACGGGAGAGATACATCTGGTCGCCGTCCTCCTCGGCGTGCTCGACCGCCTCCCGGGCCAGCGCCAGCCCCTCCTCGACGTCACCGCCGGAGGCCTCGGCGAGCGCGGTGAGCATCGCGGACGCCGTCTGGCCGATCCCGGAGTCGCGGGCCAGCCGCAGGCCCTCGCGGGCCAGGTCGAGGGCGCGGCCGCAGTGCCCGGAGCGCAGTTCGGTCTCGGCGAAGCCGCGCAGGAAGTGCACCTCGCTCTCCACCGACCCGCGCCGCCGCACCTCGCGCAGCAGCGCGGTGATGGTGGCGCGGGCCTCGGGCAGCTGATCGCTCATCACCAGCCAGCGGAACCGGGCCGAGCCGGCGCCGTTGTGATGGCACGCCACCCTCGGGTCCTGGGGCTCCTTCAGCGCGCGCTTGATGGTGAGCGGGGCGTCCGGATGGCCCATCAGGGTCTCGGTCTGCGCCTGGAAGGAGAGCGCGAGGAGTTCGGTGCGCCGGTCACCGGCACGCGCCGCCAGCTCGGCGGAACGCGCGGTCTCCGCGCGGGCCTCGGCGAAGTCGCCCTCGACCAGCAGGGCCCGCCAGGCGAGTTGGTAGCGGACCAGGGCGAGCAGCCGGGGGTCGTCGCCCGCGTCGGCGAGGGCCTGCGGGAAGACGGCGTCCACGTCCGCCATCGAGTGGCCGGCCGTGTCGATCACGATGATCCAGGCCCGCACCCGCTCGGCGGGCACCGACGTCCGGGTCAGCACCTCGCGCGCGATGTCCCGGGCGAGGTCCAGCTCGCCGGCGGTGATCGCGTCCTCCGAGGCCTGCAACCGGCGCTCGTCCGGCCCCGGCACGCTGTCGCCCGGGGTGTGCCGGGCGGCCAGCAGCCCGAGCGACGCGGCGACCGAGGGCGCCCCGCGGTCCCGGGCCAGGGTCGCGGCCTCGGCGAGCCGGGCGGCGACCTCCGGGTCGGTGCCGGTGGTCGCGAGGGCGAGGTGCCGGGCGCGCTCGATCGGGTCGGAGGCCGCGGTCGACAGCGCCGCGTGTGCGGCCCGCCGCTCCTGCGCGGGCGCCTCCGCGTACAGCGCGGCCGAGATCAGCGGATGCGCGAACCGGACGGCGGGAGCCTCGGACTCCGTTGCCAGCAGGCCGAGTTCGGCGGCCTGGGCGGTCTCCGCCTCGGCGTTCTCCCGGCCCGCGGTCTGCAGCAGGGCCACCGTGGGCCGGGCGCCCGCGCTCGCGACCAGCAGCGTGCGGCGCGCCTCGGCGGGCAGCATGTCGAGCCGGCTCAGCACCAACGCGCGTAGTGAAGTGGGCACGGGCAACGGCTCGCCCGGTCTCGGCGGGGTCGGGTTCTCGGCCAGCGCGCGCCCCAACTCCAGTGCGAACAACGGGTTTCCGCCACTCGTACGGTGGATCTCACGGACCGTGGAACGCGGCAGCCCGGTGTACCCGCGATGGTCGAGCAGCGCCGACACCTGCGCCCGGGACAGCGGACTGAGCCGGAACGCCAGCGTGTCCGGCGGCGACGCGCTCAGATACCGGTCGTACTCCTGGCCCTCGGTCCGCACCGCGAACACCATCTGCACCTGCGTGTCCCCGAGCCGCCGCGCGGCGAACCCGAGCAGCTCCGCGCTGGCCGGGTCCAGCCACTGCAGATCGTCCGCTACGACGAGCACGGGACCGTCGGCCGCGAGCGCGCGCAGCGCGGACAGGACGGCGAGGCGCAGGGCGAGTCCGTCGCGCTGGAGGGAGGACTCGCCGCGGCCGGTGAGCGCGGATTCGAGCGCGGTGCGCTGGGCGGCGGGCAGTCGCTCGGACACCTCGTCCAGGACCAGACCAAGGAGGTCGGCGAGGGCCAGGAAGGGGAGATGGGATTCGGACTCCGTGGCCGAGCAGCGCAACACGGTCCGCGCCGTCTCGCCGTATTCCGCGGCCAACGCCCGCAGGACGGTCGACTTTCCTATTCCGGCGGGGCCGTGGAGCAGCACACTGCCACCCTCGGCGAGCTGGTCACGGGCGGCGGAGAACATCTCCTCCCGGCCGATGACCAGGTCGGGGCGGATTCTGGCAGGCTCCTTGAAGTCCCGTCGCACGGTCACCGCTCCCCTCGTGTGGCGTGTCCGGGCCAATATTAGGCAATCAGTCCTTGAAATTCGGATGGATGGGGTCGTGAGGGAAATAACAACTGTGCAGCATCAGGAAATTCAAAGCTCCGATGAATGAATAGAAGGTCGTCGCGGGAGCCCTCTCAGGGGCCGCCGACGGGGCTGCCACCACCCCTCTCACGGCAGCACCCCCGCCCGTCGCGCCGCTACCACGGCCTCCCCGCGGGTGTGTGCCCCGAGCCTCCGCATCGCCGAGCGCAGATACCCCTTCACCGTCTCCGGCCGCAGCCCGAGCCGCTCCGCCGCCACCGCGTTCGTCGCCCCGGCCGCCACACAGGCCAGGACGTCCAGCTCCCGGGGCGCGAGTTCTACGTCCCCGGTGGCCGCCTCCGCCGTCAACAGGCCGCAGGCGTCGAGCAGTTCGGCCCGCAGTGCCGGGTCCGGGATGCGCGGGGCCAGCGCCCGCAGCGCCGCGTGCGCCTCCCGCACCTGCTCCCAGGCCGGGCTCGCCGCCGGGTCGGGGGCCGGTGCCGGGTGCGCCGCGCTCAGCAACTCCAGCACCTCCTCCTGTACGACCAGCGCCTGTTCCACGTCCCGGGCGGCCTCCATCGCCGCGCTCAGCATCCGGTCGCCCAACGGCTGGGCGGTGCGCAGCGCGCCGTAGAGGACACCGCGCACCCGGCGGCGTACGACGACCGGGACCGCGAGGATCGCGCGGAGGCCCTCGATGGCGACTGGCGCGTCGTACTCGTGGCTGATCTGGCGGGAGGCGGAGTAGTCGAGGACGGCGCACGGGCGGGCGAGGGCGACCGCCTTGCCGCCGAGGCCGTTGCCCGAGGTGACCGCGAGGGCGCGCAGGGCGGAGGTCGCCGTGCCGCTGAGTTCGCTGATGCGTATCTGCCTACGGCCGGTCTCCACCAGGCCGCCGAAGGCGACGGGCAGCCCTGTGCCCCGCCGGAGCCGTACCAGCGCCGACTGAATCTCCACCATTCCCGCCGCGTCCGTCGCCACCCGCTTGCCCCTTCATTGCGGCCGCCGTGCTGCACACACCCCCGTACGGGGGTAGTGAGACCCACATCACGGATTACACGATGTCAGAGAGCCGCCCGGCAATGGTCCGGTACTTAGGAGGACAGATGACGACGGCGAGTGAGTCGTTCCGTAGCGCGAGGGATTTTCTGCTGGCGCACCGTACGGACTATGCCACGGCCTACGAGGGTTTCTCCTGGCCCAGGCCCGAGCACTTCAACTGGGCGCTCGACTGGTTCGACGTCATCGCGGCCGGCAACGACCGCACCGCGCTGCACATCGTCGAGGAGGACGGCACCGAGGCCGCCCTGTCCTTCGCGGAGATGTCCGAGCGCTCCAACCGGGTCGCCAACTGGCTGCGCGCCCAGGGCGTCCGCGCCGAGGACCGGATCCTCGTCATGCTCGGCAACCAGACCGAGCTGTGGGAGACGGCCCTGGCCGCGATGAAGCTGGGCGCCGTCGTCATCCCGGCCACCCCGCTGCTCGGCCCCGCCGACCTGCGCGACCGCGTCGAACGCGGCCGGGTCCGGCAGGTGATCGTGCGCTCCGGGGACGTCGACAAGTTCGACGAGGTGCCCGGGACCTACACCAGGATCGCGGTCGGCGGGGCGGTCGAGGGCTGGCGGACGTACGAGGACGCGTACGCCGCTTCCGCGGAGTTCACGGCGGACGGCCCGACCCTGGCCGACGACCCGCTGATGCTGTACTTCACCTCGGGCACGACCGCCCACCCCAAGCTGGTCGAGCACACCCACACGTCGTACCCGATCGGGCACTTGGCGACGATGTACTGGATCGGTCTGCGCCCCGGCGACGTGCACCTCAACATCTCCTCGCCCGGCTGGGCGAAGCACGCCTGGTCGAACCTCTTCGCGCCGTGGAACGCGGAGGCGACCGTCTTCATCCACAACTACACGCGCTTCGACGCGACCCGGCTGATGGCCGAGATGGACCGGGCGGGTGTGACGACGTTCTGCGCCCCGCCGACCGTCTGGCGCATGCTCATCCAGGCCGACCTGACCCAGCTGCGCACCCCGCCCCGCGAGGCGCTGGCGGCGGGGGAGCCCTTGAACCCCGAGGTGATCGAGCAGGTCAGGCGCGCCTGGGGCGTCACGATCCGGGACGGCTTCGGCCAGACGGAGACGGCCGTGCAGGTGTCCAACAGCCCCGGTCAGCCGCTGAAGACGGGCTCCATGGGGCGGCCGAGCCCCGGCTACCGCGTCGAACTCCTCGACCCGGTGTCGGGTGCGCCGGGCGCGGCCGAGGGCGAGATCGCGCTCGACCTGTCCGACCCGCCGGTCGGCCTGATGACCGGCTACCACGGCGACCCGGACCGTACGGCGGAGGCGATGGCCGGCGGCTACTACCGCACCGGCGACATCGGCTCCCGCGACGCGGACGGCTACATCACCTACGTCGGCCGGTCCGACGACGTCTTCAAGGCCTCCGACTACAAGATCTCCCCGTTCGAGCTGGAGAGCGCCCTGCTGGAGCACGAGGCGGTGGCCGAGGCCGCCGTGGTCCCCGCGCCGGACGAGCTGCGGCTCGCCGTACCGAAGGCGTACGTCGTCCTCGCGGCGGGCTGGGAGCCGGGACCCGACACGGCCAAGGTGCTGTTCGAGCACTCGCGCGACGTCCTCGCCCCGTACAAGCGCATCCGGCGGCTGGAGTTCGCGGACCTGCCCAAGACCGTCTCCGGCAAGATCCGCCGGATCGAGCTGCGGGAGGCGACCGCCGCGGGGTCGGACGCCGAGTACCGCGAGGAGGACTTCCGATGACCTTGCCGACGAACTCGCCTGTGAACACGCCCATGCACTCGCCGATGAACTCGTACAGCCATGGAACCAGCGGGACTTCACTCCTCGGCGACACCATCGGGGCCAACCTCGACCGGGCGGTCGCCGCGTGGCCCGACCGCGAGGCGCTCGTCGACGTACCCTCCGGGCGGCGCTGGACCTACGGCCAATTCGCCTCCGATGTCGACCAGTTGGCGTACGCGCTGCTCGCGAGCGGGGTCGCCAAGGGTGACCGGGTGGGGATCTGGGCGGTCAACTGCCCCGAGTGGGTGCTCGTCCAGTACGCCACCGCCCGCATCGGCGCGATCATGGTGAACATCAACCCGGCGTACCGGACCCACGAGGTCGAGTTCGTCCTCAACCAGGCGGGGATCTCGGTCCTGTTCGCCTCGGCGGCCCACAAGGGCAGTGACTACCGGGCGATGGTCGAGCAAGTCCGGCCCAAGTGCCCGCAGTTGCGGGAGGCGGTGTACATCGGCGATCCGAGCTGGGACGCGATGGCAGCCCGGGGCGCGGCCGACCGTGCGGAGGAACTGCGGTCCCGCGAGGCCGAGTTGTCCTGCGACGACCCCATCAACATCCAGTACACCTCGGGTACGACCGGCTTCCCCAAGGGTGCGACCCTCTCCCACCACAACATCCTCAACAACGGTTATTTCGTCGGTGAGTTGATCGCGTACACCGAGCAGGACCGGATCTGCATCCCGGTGCCCTTCTACCACTGCTTCGGCATGGTCATGGGCAACCTCGCGGCCACCTCGCACGGCGCGTGCATCGTGATCCCGGCCCCGTCCTTCGACCCGGCGGCGACCCTGAAGGCGGTCCAGCAGGAACGCTGCACGTCCCTCTACGGCGTACCGACCATGTTCATCGCGGAGTTGAACCTCCCCGACTTCGCGTCCTACGACCTCTCCTCACTCCGCACCGGCATCATGGCGGGCTCGCCCTGCCCGGTCGAGGTGATGAAGCGGGTGGTCGCCGAGATGCACATGGCGGAGGTCTCCATCTGCTACGGCATGACGGAGACGTCCCCGGTGTCGCTCCAGACCCGGCGGGACGACGACCTCGAACACCGCACCGGCACGGTCGGGCGTGTGCTCCCGCACCTGGAGGTCAAGGTCGTCGACCCGGCGACGGGTGTCACCCAACCCCGGGGCGCGGCGGGGGAGTTGTGCACGCGCGGTTACAGCGTGATGCTCGGCTACTGGAACGAGCCCGAGAAGACCGCCGAGTCGATCGACGCGGGGCGCTGGATGCACACGGGTGACCTCGCGATGATGCGCGAGGACGGCTACGTCGAGATCGTCGGCCGCATCAAGGACATGATCATCCGGGGCGGCGAGAACATCTACCCGCGCGAGATCGAGGAGTTCCTCTACACCCACCCGAGGATCGCGGACGTCCAGGTGGTGGGGGTGCCGCATGAGCGCTACGGGGAGGAGGTGCTGGCGTGTGTGATCCCACGGGATCCGGCGGACCCGCTGACCCTGGAGGAGCTGCGGGGGTTCTGCGAGGGGAGGTTGGCGCACTACAAGATTCCGAGTCTGCTCCAGATCATGGACGCCTTTCCGATGACGGTGTCGGGGAAGGTACGGAAGATCGAACTGCGGGAGCGGGCTGTTCGGGGGCGGTGAGGTGGGGAGTCCCCAGGTGCGGGTGGGCGTCTGAGGGCGTCGTGGTGGGTCGCGTTGCTGGGTTGCCGGGTTGCCTGAGTGTGGGGTGACTCGGGTGCGCGGTCTGCCGGTGGCGTGTGCGGGGCGTTGGGTTGTGGGGGTGCTGGTGCTCGGCCGAGCTGGTGTGAGTCGGTGGGTGGCCGCGTACGACGGCCTGGGAGGCGTCTGGCGGGATGGTTGGCGGTGAGTCCGGCGAGTAGTCCGGCGACTTGGGGTGCGGCCTCGTGGCAATGTCCGGCAGTCCGGCGGTCGCTCGCCGGCCGTCGCCCGGCGTCTGTCGTCGCGAACCGCCGTGGCCGCTCAACTAGACCTTCGCTGAGCCGAGTTGGTTGGCCCGGCCGCTCACCCGCTGGGTTGCGCCCGTGGGGTCGAATGGGACGGCCTGCGGCGAGGCCCGCGACTTGCGGCCCGGCCTTTGGACAGCGTCCCGCAGCTGCGGCCGCAGCCGGACGTTGCCGTCGGCGGCGGCCTCTGTGGGCCTGCACCTTTGTCCAGCGGTCCGGCAGTCGCCCGCTGCCCGTCGCCTGGCGTCTGTCGTCGCGAACCGGCTGCCACCGCTCAACTAACTCCCGGTCGCGTCGAGTTGGTCGGCCAGGTCGCTCACCGGCTGGGGTGTGCCCGTGAGGTCGAGTGGGACGGGTCGCGGTGAGGCAGGCGACTTGCCCCGGCCTTGGGGCAACGTCCCGCAGTCGCGGCCGTCGTAGCCGCACGTCGCCGTCGGCGGACGGCCTCCCTGGGCCCGCGTCTTCGTCCCGCGGTCCGGCAGTCGCCCGCTGCCCGCCGCTCGGTGTCTGCCGTCACAAACCAACCGCGACCACTCAACCAACCCCCCGCCGCGTCGAGTTGGCCGGTCAGGTCGCCCGCCGCCCGCCCCGGCCGGAGTCGCCGCGAACCAACCCCGCCCGCCCAACTAACTCCCCGCCGCGTCCAGTTGATCAGCCAGGTCGTTCACCGGCTGCGGCGTGCCCGTGAGGTCGAGGACGAACAGGGGGACGCGGAGGGCGTCCGCGCGGGCGCGGGCGTCGTCGGCGTAGCCGGCCAGGGAGAAGTAGACGCACTCCGTGGACTCCGTCATGGCCGTCAGCCAGAGGCATTCCACGTCGCGCAGTGAGGCGGGCCGTACGGTCGGGTCGACCTGGGCCAGGATGCCGCGGGCGGCGAGGCCGATGCCCGACGGGGGCCGTTGGTCGGCGCGGCGGATGTCCCGGTAGCCGAGCCAGCGGAGGTAGAGCGCGGCGGCGGTGACCGCGTCGCGCGCGGTACGGATCGTGACGGGTTGGAAGGCCGGGCGGCCCTCTACCTCGGCGCCGACCTTGGGGGGCCTCGCGGCGGGTTCCGACGTCGGTTCCGCACCCGCGACCGGTATCCGCAGCAGGGTCCCGCACGGGCAGCCCAGTTCCGGGTACGGCCACTCGTCGAGCCGGCCGCAGGCCGCGCAGCGGACCGCGATCCAGTCCTCGTCCCACACGCGGTGGTTCACGACCGTCGCCACGCCGCGTTGATCCAGCGGCGGGGCGACAGGGGCCCCGCACACACAGGGATACGACGGCGCGGCGTAGACGTGTTCTCGTCGGCACGCCGGACAGCGCACCGGCACGCTCTCGGACATGAGCCCCATAGTCCTCCTGAAAACCCCTGCTTGTCCGTCTCTTGACGGCCTTGGTCACCCCACTTACATTACTTCCAGATAGTAGAAGTTAGATTCCGCAATACGGAAATCCGTGCGGAAGTCAGAAGCTCGCAAGGAGTTTTCACCGCGGGGCGCGCCGGTGATGTGATTCCGACAGCCGAAGCAGGAGTACTCCATGGCTCGTATGACCGCTGCCCGCGCGGCAGTCGAGATCCTCAAGCGCGAGGGCGTCAGCGACGCGTTCGGCGTCCCGGGCGCGGCGATCAACCCGTTCTACGCCGCGCTCAAGGCATCCGGCGGCATCAACCACACCCTCGCCCGCCACGTCGAGGGCGCCTCGCACATGGCCGAGGGCTACACCCGTACCGGCCCGGGCAACATCGGTGTCTGCATCGGCACCTCGGGCCCGGCCGGCACCGACATGATCACCGGCCTCTACTCCGCGATCGGCGACTCGATCCCGATCCTGTGCATCACGGGCCAGGCTCCGACCGCCGTGATCCACAAAGAGGACTTCCAGGCCGTGGACATCGCGTCGATCGCGGCCCCGGTGACGAAGATGGCGATCACGGTCCTGGAGGCGGCCCAGGTCCCCGGCGTCTTCCAGCAGGCCTTCCACCTCATGCGCTCAGGCCGCCCCGGCCCGGTCCTGATCGACCTCCCGATCGACGTGCAGCTCACCGAGATCGAGTTCGACCCGGACACGTACGAACCGCTGTCGGTCTACAAGCCGACCGCGACCCGCGCCCAGATCGAGAAGGCGATCGGGATGCTGAACGCCTCCGAACGCCCCCTGATCGTCGCGGGCGGCGGCGTCATCAACGCGGACGCGGCCGAACTCCTCGTCGAATTCGCGGAGTTGACCGGTACCCCGGTCGTCCCGACCCTGATGGGCTGGGGCGTCCTGCCCGACGACCACGAGCTGAACGCCGGCATGGTCGGCCTCCAGACCTCGCACCGCTACGGCAACGCGACCTTCCTGGAGTCCGACTTCGTCCTCGGCATCGGCAACCGCTGGGCCAACCGCCACACCGGCAAGCTGGACGTCTACACGGCGGGCCGGAAGTTCGTCCACGTCGACATCGAGCCGACCCAGATCGGCAAGATCTTCGCCCCCGACTACGGCATCGCGTCCGACGCGAAGGCGGCGCTGGAGCTGTTCGTGGACGTGGCAAGGGAGTTGAAGACGGCGGGCACCCTCCCCGACCGCTCGGCCTGGGCGGCGTCGGCCCAGGAGCGGAAGTCAACTCTCCAACGCCGCACGCACTTCGACGACATCCCGATCAAACCCCAGCGCGTCTACGAGGAGATGAACAAGGCCTTCGGCCCGGAGACCCGGTACGTCTCCACGATCGGCCTCTCCCAGATCGCCGGCGCCCAGATGCTCCACGTCTACCGCCCCCGCCACTGGATCAACTGCGGCCAGGCGGGCCCCCTCGGCTGGACGATCCCGGCCGCACTCGGCGTCGCGAAGGCCGACCCCGAGGCATCGGTGGTGGCCCTCTCCGGGGACTACGACTTCCAGTTCATGCTCGAAGAACTGGCGGTCGGCGCACAACACCGCATCCCCTACGTCCATGTCCTCGTGAACAACGCCTACTTGGGCCTGATCCGGCAGGCGCAGATCGGCCTGGACATCAACTTCCAGGTCAACCTGGAATTCGAGAACATCAACTCTCCTGAGCTGGGCGTCTACGGCGTCGACCACATCAAGGTCGTCGAGGGCCTGGGCTGCAAGGCCATCCGCGTCACCGACCCCAACGAACTGGGCACGGCCTTCGAGCAGGCCAAGAAGCTCGCGGCGGAGTTCAGGGTCCCGGTCGTGGTCGAGGCGATCCTCGAACGAGTCACCAACATCGCCATGAGCAAGACGAACGACATCAGCGAGGTGGTGGAGTTCGAGGAGATCGCGACGGAACCGGGTCATGCACCGACGTCGATCAGGGCGCTGAAGGTCTGAGAGACGGGGAGAGACAGAGGGGGCGGCCCATCCGGGAGGATGAGCCGCCCCTGCTTTTTTGGGAGGCGCGAAGCGCCGACCAAAGGGGGCGCGGGGCTGTGTCAGTTTGCGGCTCCGCCGCGTGGGCGCGACCAGCCACATTCGACCCGCACCCCGCAACGGACATCCCCAGGCAGGACCTACACGGCCCCGCAAGTGAACCCGCCCCCAGACCCTCCACCCCAGGCCTGCGACACTCCCTGCTCAGCGCTCCCACCCCGCCCGGTCAACCCCGCCGCCTCCGCGAAACGCGGCACAAGAGAGACCAACGCCGTGTCCCCGTACAGGGCAACCGCCAGCAGAACATCGCCTGACGACACCCCCTCCCGCCCGACAGGCAAGGGGAGTTGAACCCGCAGGGACTTCAACAGCACGCGCGCGGCGCGAGTACGCCGAGGCGGAATCCTGCGCAGCAACCCCGCCGCCACAAGATCCCCACGCAACTCACCGAGCGCCTCACCCACACCCCGCCGATCAAGCAACTCCCGCATACCCGCCGGCCGGTACAGCGCAGAGTGCACAGCCTTCGTAAGACGAGGAAGCGGCCCCGCCCCCGCGGCCACCCCCGACGTCCGCATCGTCCCGGTCCGCCCGGCCCGCACCTCACCCCGCAGATGCAAGGCGACCACCGCCACGGTCACGGCCGCCCGAGAACCACCCCGCAGCAAAGCGACCTCGTGAGGCTGGAGCCGGATTGTCGGAGCACCGCTCATGACACCCCCTGATACGGGGCCCGCCGCCCCCGTGCCGGCGGGCCTCGTGCGACGAATGTGCCCGTGTGCAGGGGTGGTTGAAGCCTCGCGAGGGGGATTCAGAGGTTTATTTGAGGTTCACTGATCGTGCTGCTCCGACAGGCCGGGCCAGTCCTCGGGCCCGCCGCCCTGCCAGTCGATCAGGTCGCTCTCCTCGACCTCGATCCGGTCCAGATCGGCGAGGCGCAGGATCTCGACGACGTCGTCCAGGTGGGACGCGATACCGAGGGTCTCGTCACCGGTGGTGACCCTGCGGGAGCCGTCGAGAGCCGGGGGATGGACCACGATGTGCGGGTGTTCCGATGGGTGTGCCATGCCTTCAGGCTGCTGTGCCCACGGCGGATCCGCACCCGGAAACGCCGAAGAGCGCCGGATACGGAACCGTCCGTATCCGGCGCTCGTCGTGGTGGCCATCCGACGGCGCGAGGCTGGGCGCGACAGGACATTCGCGCCGCCGGACGGAGTCTGTGGACTGGAGAGGGAGCCTCTCCGCTCTGCCGAAAGGGGAGCCCTCGGGGAGCCCTGCGTAAAAGCCTTCGGCTGGGACCGCGGCGGTCGCGACGGGACCGGGGTGCTTCTTCCCTCAGGTCGAGAAGTAGCCCCTGGAACCTTCACCACCGCACTGGCTCGCATTCCGCCGCGGTCCTGGCCCTGCCCGTGCGGTGCCGCCGACCACCCCTCATCCGGGTCGTCCGGCACACACGGGCCGTCTGTGGAGTTTTTCGGTTCTTCGGTCTCCGGTTCAGTCCTCGCGCAGGGCGTGGACCGCCTCCTCCACGCGTCGGCCGTACTCCGGGCCGGCGGCGTGGAAGTGGGCGAGGTTCTTCTCGATCACGTCGTCGCGGGAGACCTGGGCGAGGCCGCCGGCGATGTTCGCGACGAGGCGGGACCGCTCCTCGGGCGACATCAGGCGGTACAACTCGCCCGCCTGGTAGAAGTCGTCGTCCTTGGTGTGCTGCGGAGCCTCGTGCGTGCCCGTGTAGCCGGTGACCGGCAGCGGGGCCGACAGGGCGCGGCCGGTCTCGGCGGGACCGTCGTAGGAGTTCGGCTCGTAGTTCTTCGCCGCGCGGCCCTGGGAGGTGGAGTTGGACGCCATGAAGCCGTCCCGGCCGTAGTTCCGCGCCGTCGTCGCCTTCGGGGCGTTCACCGCCAGCAGGGTGTGGTTGACGCCCAGGCGGTAGCGGTGCGCGTCCGCGTAGGCGAACAGGCGGCCCTGGAGCATCTTGTCGGGCGAAGGGCCGATACCCGGCACGAAGTTGTTCGGGGAGAACGCGGCCTGCTCGACCTCGGCGAACACGTTGTCCGGGTTGCGGTCCAACACCAGCCGGCCCACCCGCTGGAGCGGGTAGTCGCGGTGCGGCCACACCTTGGTGACGTCGAACGGGTTGAAGCGGTACTCCGCCGCGTCCGCCGCCGGCATGAGCTGGACGTGCAGCGTCCAGGACGGGTTCACGCCCCGCTCGATGGCCTGAAGCAGGTCCGTCTGGTGGGAGTTGGGGTTCTTGCCCGCGATCTCCGCCGCCTGGCCGGAAGACAGGCTGCGCACGCCCTGGTTCGTCTTGAAGTGGTACTTGACGAAGAACGCCTCGCCCTCCGCGTTCGTCCACTGATAGGTGTGCGAGCCGTAGCCGTTCATGTGGCGGTACGACGCCGGGATGCCGCGGTCGCCCATCAGCCAGGTCACCTGGTGCGTGGCCTCGGGGCTGTGCGCCCAGAAGTCCCATACGTTGTCCGGCTCTTGACGCCCCGTGAAAGGGTCGCGCTTCTGCGAGTGGATGAAGTCCGGGAACTTTATGGGGTCCTTGATGAAGAACACCGGGGTGTTGTTCCCGACCAGGTCGTAATTCCCCTGCTCCGTATAGAACTTGACCGCGAAGCCGCGCGGGTCGCGCACCGCGTCCGCGCCGCCGAGTGAGTCGGCGACCGTGGAGAAGCGCAGGAACACCTCGGTGCGCTTGCCGACCGTGTTCAGGAAGTCGGCGTGGGTGAAGCCGGTGACGTCGTCGGTGACTTCGAAGTAGCCGTACGCGCCGGAGCCCCTGGCGTGCACCACCCGCTCCGGGATGCGCTCGCGGTTGAAGCGGGCCAACTTCTCCAGGAGGTGCTGGTCCTGGAGGAGGAGCGGGCCGCCGATGCCGGCGGAGGCGGAGTTCTGGTTGTCGGCGACCGGGGCGCCGGACTCGGTCGTGAGCACGCGCTTCGACATGGGGAGCAATCCTCGATGATTCGTTGAACTCGTCGAATTCGTTGAACTGGTGGGCATGGTTCCGGGCGGCGCCAACGCCTGGGCGCGACAGGACAGTTGTCAGCGACGGCGCCGCCCGGGGTCTGGGGGGTGCTAGAGCCGCGCGCCCGACAGGCGTTCCACGGCGCGCAGCAGCGCCGAGTGGTCGAGCCCGCCGTCGCCCTGCGCACGCAGGCTCGCGACCAGCTGCGCCACCACCGCACCCACGGGCAGCGCCGCGCCGACGTTGCGGGCCGCGTCCGTGACGATGCCCATGTCCTTGTGGTGCAGGTCGATCCGGAAGCCCGGTTTGAAGTCGCGGTTGAGGAAGTTGTCCTTCTTCCGCGTCAGCACGGTGGAGCCCGCGAGCCCGCCGTTGAGGACGTCGAGGGCCGCCGCCAAGTCCACGCCCGACTTCTCCAGGAAGACCACGGCCTCGGCGCACGCCTGGATGTTCACGGCGACGATCAGCTGGTTGGCGGCCTTCACGGTCTGGCCCGAGCCGTGCGGACCGCACAGCACGATGGTCCGGCCGAGCGCGTCGAAGATCGGCTCGGCCTCCTCGAAGTCGGACTGTCCGCCGCCGACCATGATGGACAGCACTGCCTCGATCGCACCGGCCTCACCGCCGGACACGGGAGCGTCCAGGACCCGAACTCCCTTCTCCGCGGCGGCTTTTGCCAGGTCCACGGAGGTCTGTGGGGTGATCGACGACATGTCGATCAGGAGGGTGCCGGCGCGGGCGTTCTCCAGGATGCCGTCAGGGCCGTAGGCGATGGCCTCGACCTGCGGGGACGCGGGCACCATGGTGATCACCACGTCGGCGTCCCGCACGGCCTCGGCGATGGAACCGGCCGCGGTGCCGCCGGCGGCGGTCAGGCGCTCCAACTTGTCCTGTTCCAGGGTGAATCCGGTGACGTCGTAACCCGCCTTGATCAGGTTCTCGGACATGGGGGAGCCCATGATGCCGAGGCCTATCCAAGTGACCTTGGGGAGCTTGCTCATACGGGTGCCTCTCTAACTGCTCTGCTGCGTCGGGGAGTTCAGCGCGCGGCGCGCGGGAGCCAGTCGAAGGCCTCGGCGCTCGGGCGGTCGCCGGGCTTGTACTCCAGGCCCACCCAGCCGTCGTAACCGGCCTTCCTCAACTGGTCGAGGAGGTCTTCCAGTTGGAGCGTGCCGGTGCCGGGGGCGCCGCGGCCCGGGTTGTCCGCGATCTGCACATGGCCGGTCTTCGCGGCGAACCGCTCGATCACGGACGGGAGTTCCTCGCCGTTCATGGACAGGTGGTAGAGGTCCATGAGGAAGCGCGTGTTGCCGAGGCCGGACGCGGCGTTGACCTTGTCGACGACGTCCACGGCGGCGGGCGCGCTGACGAGCGGGTACAGCGGCGACTCGGGCTTGTTCAGGGCCTCGATCAGCAGGACCGCGCCGATCCGGTCGGCGGCGCGGGCCGCGAGGACCAGGTTCTCCAGCGCGAGCGCGTCCTGCTCGGCGGGGTCCACGCCGGCGACGCGGTTGCCGTAGAGCGCGTTGAGAGCCGTAGCGCCGAGCGAGTGGGCGAAGTCGGCGGCCACGTCGATGTTCGCGCGGAACCTCGCCGACTCCTCGCCGGGGATCGACAGGGCGCCGCGGTCGGGGCCGGGGAGCTGTCCGGCGTAGAAGTTCAGGCCGGTGAGCTGGACGCCCGCGTCCTCCAACGCCCGCTTGAGCGCGTCGAGTTGGGACTGCTCGGGGGTGGGGGAGTCGACCCAGGGCCACCACAGCTCGACCGCGGTGAAGCCGGCCGCGGCGGCGGCCGCGGGGCGCTCCAGGAGCGGGAGTTCGGTGAAGAGGATCGACAGGTTGACGTTGAAGCGCTGGTCTGCGAATCCCATCGGGGTCGCGCTCCCTTCCGTGTCGGGTGGCGTCTTGATATTCCGTATTACGGAATATCGTTTCTGTCTAATGGAAGATTGCCGTCGGGTGTCGGAGCTTGTCAAGGGGGCTCGGCGGAAAACGGCACCGCGCGTTAGGTTGTGCGCGTGCGATTGCGAGTGGAGTTCACGACAGAGCCCTTCGATCTCGACGAGGCGCCCGCGCATGCGCTGGTGGCCCGGGAGGTCATCGAGGCTGCGGAGCTGGACGCCGTGGACGTCGGGCCGTTCGGCAACACGGCCGAGGGTGGTGCCGACGCGGTGCTCACCGCCGTCGACGCGCTGCTGCGCAGGACCCTGGAGGCCGGCGCGACCCGGGTCTCGCTCCAGCTCAACGTGATCGGCGAGGGCGACCGGTGACCGGTATCGCGGACGAGCCGTTCATCACGGCCGTGAAGCCGCTGGTCGACGCGATGGGCGGCGAGATGCTCCCGCCCGACGAGGCCGGCCCCGACGACGTCGTGCTCGCCTGGGAGGGCGCGGACGTGGTCGCCGTACGCCTGCCGCAGCTCGCGGACTCGCTCGACCACATCCTGGCCGCCATGGAACGCAAGAAGGGCAAGCCCCTCGCGGACCTCGACCGCAAGGCCAAGCAGGAGGTCGTACGGATCCTGGAGGCGCGCGGCGCCTTCTCGGTCCGGCACGGAGTGGAGACCGTGGCGAGCGCCCTCGGGGTCAGCCGGTTCACCGTGTACAACTACCTCAACCGGGAGAAAGAGGCCTGAGCGGGCCCTTCGGGAGACTCCGGGGGCTTTGTTACCCGGAATTTTCAACAAAGTGTTGACGTGGTGTTCCGTGGGGCGTTAGCTACTGGGCAGCCCGTTCAGCACAAGGCCACGGAGGCCCCCGTGACTTCGACTTCCATGCCGCCGGGGCTCGTCCGGTTCAACGTTCTGGAGGAGCACGCGGCGTTCGCCGCGCTCCTTGACGCGTGTGCCTCCACGGCGTGGGCGCGGCGGCTGCTCGCCGCCCGTCCGTACGCCGGATCCGAGGACCTCTACGCCGCGAGCGACTCCGCGATGGCGGAGTTGACCGCCGACGACCTGGCCGAGGCGATGGCCGGTCACCCGCCGATCGGCCGGCCCAAGCCCGGTGACCCCACCTCCGCCCGCGAGCAGCGCGGCATGGCGGGTGCCTCCGAGGACCTCAGGGCGGAGATGCTCGACCTGAACCTGGCGTACCAGGAGAAGTTCGGCCATGTCTTCCTGATCTGCGCCACCGGCCGCACCGGCGAGCAGATGCGCGACGCGGTCAGGGAACGGATCGGCAACGCGCCGGAGCGGGAACGCGAGATCGTCCGCACCGAGTTGGGCAAGATCAACCGCATCCGGCTCGCCCGCATCGTCGAAGAGGAAGCCCGCGCATGAGCACCAGCACCACCGCCTCGGTGTCCACGCACATCCTGGACACCAGCGTCGGCCGCCCCGCCGAGGGTGTCGCCGTCCAACTCGCCGCCCGGAGCGGCCCGTTGGAGGAGTGGCAGCCGCTCGGAGGTTCGGCCACCGACGCGGACGGCCGGTGCAAGGACCTCCCCGCGCCGCCGGCGGACACCACACACGTACGGCTCGACTTCGCCGTGGAGCCGTATTTCGAAAAGAAGCAAGCCGATGCGCAGCAGGACGCCCCCGCGAATCGGGACAGCGGTGCGACGACCGGAGTGTTCTTCCCGGAAGTGGCGATCACCTTCGCCGTGAAGCCCGGCGAGCACTACCACGTACCGCTGCTGCTCAACCCGTTCGGCTACTCCGTATACCGAGGGAGCTAGCAGACACATGCCTACGATCCTGGGCCAGAACCAGTACGGCAAGGCCGAGAACCGAGTCGTCAAGATCACGCGGGACGGCGCCACCCACCACATCAAGGACCTCAACGTGTCCGTGTCGCTGAGCGGCGACATGGACGAGGTCCACTACTCCGGCTCGAACGCCAACGTGCTGCCGACCGACACCACCAAGAACACGGTGTACGCGTTCGCCAAGGAGCACGGCATCGAGTCCGCCGAGCAGTTCGGCATCCACCTCGCCCGGCACTTCGTGACCAGCCAGGAGCCGATCAGGACCGCGCGCATCCGCATCGAGGAGTACTCCTGGGAGCGGATCGACACCTCCGACGCCAACTCCCAGTTCATCGGCGCCGACGAGGTCAAGCACTCCTTCGTCCGCAAGGGCCAGGAGACCCGGGTCACCCAGATCACCTACGACGGTGAGAACTGGGAGGTCATATCCGGCCTCAAGGACCTCGTCGTGATGAACTCGACCAACTCCGAGTTCTGGGGCTACGTCAAGGACAAGTACACGACCCTCCCCGAGGCCTACGACCGCATCCTGGCCACCCAGGTCTCCGCCCGCTGGCGCTTCAACTGGTCCGACGACGAGCAGAAGATGCCGAGTTGGGAGAAGTCGTACGAGCAGGTGAGGAAGCACATGCTCCAGGCCTTCGCCGAGACGTACTCGCTGTCGCTCCAGCAGACCCTGTACCAAATGGGTTCGCGGATCATCAACAACCGCAGCGAGATAGACGAGGTCCGCTTCTCCCTCCCCAACAAGCACCATTTCCTTGTGGACTTGGAGCCGTTCGGGCTGAAGAACGCGACCGAAGACGGTGCTGTGTACTTCGCCGCCGACCGGCCCTACGGCCTGATCGAGGCGACGATCCTGCGGGACGGCTGCGAGCCGAAGATCCCGGTGGATCTCACCAACCTCTGAGCAACTCCCTCTGGACCGGCGCCCTTTCGGTCGGTTCACCTGCGGCACCCGTGGCCCGCCCGTCCCGTGCGGGCCGCGGTACTCAAATCCCCGGGTCCTGCCGTGCCCGTTCCACACAGTGAATAGGACGAACCATGGCGGCAGTTCAGCGCATCGTCATCGAGAACTGTTCGATCGCGACCGTCGACGCCGACGACACGGAGTACGCCACCGGTCACCTCGTCGTCGTCGGCAACCGCATCGAGTCCCTCGGCGCGGGCCCGGCGCCCGAGGGCCTGGAGAACGTCGTACGCCGTATCGACGCGTCGGGCCACCTGGTGACCCCCGGCCTGGTCAACACCCACCACCACTTCTACCAGTGGATCACCCGGGGCCTGGCCACCGACCACAACCTCTTCGACTGGCTCGTCGCGCTGTACCCGACCTGGGCGCGCATCGACGAGCCGATGGTCCGAGCCGCCGCGCAGGGCTCCCTCGCGATGATGGCCCGCGGCGGTGTCACCACCGCGATGGACCACCACTACGTCTTCCCGAAGGGCTCCGGCGACCTCTCCGGCGCGATCATCGGCGCCGCCCGCGAGATGGGCGTCCGCTTCACGCTGGCCCGGGGCTCCATGGACCGCAGCGAGAAGGACGGCGGCCTGCCCCCGGACTTCGCCGTCGAGACCCTGGAGGGCGCCCTCGCCGCGACCGAGGCGACGGTACGGGAGCACCACGACGCCTCCTTCGACGCGATGACCCAGGTGGCCGTGGCCCCCTGCTCACCGTTCTCCGTGTCGACCGAACTCCTCAAGCAGGGCGCCGAGTTGGCCCGCCGGCTCGGAGTACGGCTGCACACGCACGGCTCGGAGACCGTCGAGGAGGAGCAGTTCTGCAAGGAGCTGTTCGGCATGGGCCCGACCGACTACTTCGAGTCCACCGGCTGGCTCGGCGAGGACGTGTGGATGGCGCACTGCGTCCACATGAACGACTCCGACATCGCCGCCTTCGCCCGCACGAAGACCGGTGTCGCCCACTGTCCTTCCTCCAACGCCCGCCTCGCCGCCGGTATCGCCCGTGTCCCCGACATGCTCGCCGCCGGCGTCCCGGTCGGCCTCGGCGTCGACGGCACCGCCTCGAACGAGTCCGGCGAACTCCACACCGAGCTGCGCAACGCCCTCCTCATCAACCGCCTCGGCGCCCACCGCGAAGCGGCCCTCAACGCCCGCCAGGCGCTGCGCCTCGGAACGTACGGCGGCGCCCAAGTCCTGGGCCGCGCAAGCGAGATCGGCTCCCTGGAGCCGGGCAAGCTCGCCGACCTGGTGCTGTGGAACCTGGACACGCTCGCCCATGCCTCGATCGCCGACCCGGTGACCGCGCTGGTCTTCGGCGCGGCGGCCCCGGTCACCGCGTCGTTCGTGAACGGCCGTCAGATCGTCGAGAACAACCGCCTGTTGCACGTCGACGAGGACACGATCGCCCGCTCCACGCGGGAAGAGGCCCGGCGACTGGCGCGGATCGCCGCGCAGGGCTGAGCCGGCAGGGGCGACCGCGGTCGGCGTGAATCGCCGTACCGGGTCGACCAGTTGAAGATCTCCGGGTGAGGGGGACGGCCCTCGTCCGGTGGCCGTGGCCGGGGCGCGCACGCCTGTGTGCGCCCCGGAACGGCCTTACCCACGCCCCTTGTTGGGTTCCGTCCCGGTCCCGCACGACCGCGCACCACCTCCTGAAACCCACGTCAGAGCCGACGTGTTACCCGCCCGGAGGAGCCGCCGTGACCATCCACCCCGTTGACGAGAAACTCCCCGCACTCAAGATGGCCACCACGGGCCTCCAACACGTGGCCGCCATGTACGCGGGAGTCGTCGCCCCGCCGCTGATCGTCGGCGCGGCCGTCGGCCTCTCCGGCACCGAACTCACCTTCCTCACCGGCGCCTGCCTCTTCACCGCGGGCCTCGCGACCTTCCTGCAGACCATCGGCATCTGGAAGATCGGTGCCCGGCTGCCCTTCGTCAACGGCGTCACCTTCGCCGGGGTCGCCCCCATGACCGCGATCGTGGCCTCCACCAAGGACAAGTCCGACGCGCTGCCCGTCATCTTCGGCGCGGTGATCGTCGCCGGCCTCCTCGGCTTCCTCGCCGCCCCCTTCTTCAGCAAGGCGGTGCGCTTCTTCCCGCCGGTCGTCACCGGCACCGTGATAACGCTGATAGGCGTGTCCCTGCTGCCCGTTGCCTTCGGCTGGGCGCAGGGACCGAACCCCTCGGCACACGACTACGGTTCGCGGACGTACCTGGGTCTCGCCGCCGCCACGCTCGTCATCGTCCTGGTCCTCCGCCGCTTCACCCGCGGGTTCGTGAAGCAAATAGCCGTGCTCCTCGGCCTGTTGATCGGCACGCTCCTCGCGATCCCCTTCGGGGCAACGGACTTCAGCCCCGTCGCGGATGCGGACGTGGTCGGTTTCCCGAGCCCCTTCCACTTCGGCGCACCGCAGTTCCAGGTCGCCGCGATCGTCTCGATGTGCGTGGTGATGGTGGTCTCGATGACCGAATCCACCGCGGACATGCTGGCGTTGGGCGAGATCGTCGACCGCCCCGCCGACGAACGGACCATCGCCGCCGGCCTGCGCGCCGACACCCTCGGCTCCGCCCTCAGCCCGCTCTTCAACGGCTTCATGTGCAGCGCCTTCGCCCAGAACATCGGCCTGGTCGCCATGACCCGCATCCGCAGCCGGTACGTCGTCGCCACCGGCGGCGGCTTCCTGGTGCTCATGGGCCTGTGCCCGATGGCCGCCTCGCTCATCGCCGTCGTACCGCGCCCGGTGCTGGGCGGAGCGGGCGTCGTCCTGTTCGGCTCGGTCGCCGCGAGCGGCATCCAGACCCTCGTCAAGGCGGGCCTGGAGCGGGACGACAACATCCTGATCGTGGCGGTGTCGTTGGCCGTCGGCATCATCCCGATCACGGCGCCGGACTTCTACCACGCCTTCCCGCAGACCGTGCGGATCGTCCTCGACTCGGGCATCTCCACGGGCTGTGTGGCCGCGGTGGCGCTGAACCTGGTCTTCCACCACCTCGGCCGGGCCCGCGACGAGGCCAGGGGTACGACCGGAGCCGTACCCCTCGCCCGTCAGCCGATCTCGTAACTGTCCCCGTACACCTGCCACTTGAGCGGCGTGTCCAGGTCGAGGTTGCCCTGTTTCAGGAACACCCGTTGGGCCGTCTCGACCCGGGTCACGTCGCTGTGCGCCGCCTCCTGCTTCATCGCCCAGACACGGGCGTCGAGGAAGGCGTTGAGGTACGTCGTCTCGTCGCCGCCGTCGGTGGGAGTGGCCGCGTGCTTGCGGGCCCGGGCGCGGATGCCGCCGAAGGCGAGGGTGTCCGTGCCCGGGCCGTGCATGACCATCGCGTCGTAGTAGACGAACTGCCCGAGCGTGCCCACCCCGTCCTTCTTGGCGCGCACCACGGCCGGGTCGAAGTAGCCGCGGTCCCGTTCGTCGCGCTGCGCCTCGCGGAACGCGGCGGAGGTCTTCGCGGCCTTCCGCCAGGCGGAGGGGAAGCCGGGGGCCAACCCCTTATGTGAGGCAGTGCCGTTGACGGCGCGCAGTGCGGGCAGATAGCCGGCGAGGACATTGCCCGGGGCCCGCTTCGTGTACAACTCGACGAGGGCCAGCATGTCGCTGGTGCCGGAGCAGAAGCCGATGATCCCGCCGGTGTAGCCACGGCCGTCGCCGATGTCCTCGATGTACTTGTACTGCGCCTCCCAGTCCAGGGAGGAGTTCTCCGCGCTCGACACCAGCCGCATCGCGATCTCCTTCTTCGCCGGGGCGTCGAGCCCCGCCGAACCCGTCGTCGAGGCGTCGGCGGACGGCCACTGACTCGCGATCGCCGCGGTGCCGAGGGCGGCGAGCAGGGTGCGGCGGGTGGCTTTTCTTCGGAAGAACGGCACGTCGACTCCAAGGCGGGCGCGATACACAACAATTCTGAAAGGCAGCTGAGACTCGCGCGTCAACTTGGGAGCGCCGTGGGGCGGTGTTAGCAGGGCACTGTGAATTCCCCTGTCACGCAAGCAGGTTGGCGTGCGGGGTCTTCATGTCGAGACACCCGGAGTGGCGAACCGCATCCGCGTTCAGGCGCGTCGGACCGACTGGCAGGGCATGGCGTCCGGCAGCCGTCCCGTGAAGTACGACCGGGGCGGGACACCCATCAGGGCGCGGAAGTCGGAGGTCATGTGGGACTGGTCGTAGTAGCCGGTGACGGCGGCGAGTTGGGCCCAGGAGAGTTCGGCCGCGTGGGCCAGTACCGCGCGGACGCGGTTGATGCGGGCGAAGTGCTTGGGGGAGAGGCCGACCCCCTCGGCGAACAGGTTCCGCAACTGCCGCTCGCTGACGGAGAGTTCGCGGGCCACGTCGGGTACCGGGCCGGGCAGGTGTCCGGTGCGGATCGACATCGCGTCGACGCCGGCCCGGACGAGTCCGGTGCGCGAGGAGTCCGTGACGGCGGTGAGCCGCGCGGGGAGGACCTCCGCGAGCCGCTCCACCGTGCGCTCGGGGTCGGGATCCAACCAGCGCAGATCATCGGCGAGTTGGCGGGCCTTCCGGTCGGGCAGGTCCCCCAGGTTCATCGCCCGGCCGACGAGGTCGACCGCCGGAACACCCAGCAGCGGCAGCGTCGTGCCCGGAGCCAGCCGTACCTCCACGCACGACACGAGGGGCTTGCCCGCGTGGTAAGTGGCCCGGACCCGCGGCCCGACGACAAGGACGCTCCGCCGACCGTTCCCCTCGACCCGCACGACCACCTTCGTGTCCGCGTCCGGGAGATGCACGAACGGCTCCTTCGGCACGGCGTCGAGCCGCAGCGCGCCGACGCGCGTGATCCAGGGGCGCAGTTCGTCGGGCACGGGCACGGCCCACTGCGACAGGGCGTTCGTCACCCCTCCACGGTAAGCGCGCCACCGGTCCGAACACGGCCCTCGAACGTGCCGGAATCTCCTAGAACCCAGGCAGCCTTCCCGCCCACTGTGGTGGCCATGATTCTCGTTACGGGTGCCACGGGCACCATCGGCAGTGAAGTCGTACGACAGCTCGTGGCGCGCGGTGAGAAGGTGCGCGCCCTGACCCGGGACCCCGCGAAGGCCCAGTTCCCGGAGGGAGTTGAGGCAGCGCGGGGCCACCACGCCGACCGGGCCTCGGTGGAGGCGGCGATGACCGGCGCCGAAGTCGCCTTCCTGGTGGGGGTGTTCGGCCCGGACGACTCCGCGCACGACCGGGGTCTGGTGGAGGCGGCACGGGCGGCGGGCGTACGCCGCATCGTGAAGCTCTCCGGAATCGGCGCCGGTGACCCCGCCGTCGGACCGGTCGGCACCTGGCACGTGTCCGGTGAACAGGCCGTGCGGGACAGCGAGTTGGAGTGGACGATCCTGCGCCCCTCGGCCTTCGCCACGAACACGCTCGGCTGGGCGGCGTCCGTGCGCTCGGGCAGCCCGGTCCCGAACACGAGCGGCACCGGTGGCCAAGGGGTGGTCGACCCGCGCGATGTGTCCGAGGTGGCGGTCGCCGCGCTGCTCGACCCGGCCCACTCGGGCCGGACGTACACACTGACCGGCCCCGAGGTGCTCAGCGTCCCGGACCAGGCCGCCGTCCTCGCCGGGATCCTCGGCCGCCCGGTCGAGGTACGGGACCTGACCTCGGCCGAGGCACGCGAGTACCTGCGGGGGCTGGGCTTCAGCGACACGTTCATCGACGCCTCCGAGATCAGCAGGGAGTTCGTCCGCGACGGCGGCAACGAGGTCGTGACCGGTGACGTACGGGAGGTGCTGGGGCGGTCGGCGCGGACCTACCGGGAGTGGGCCCAGGACCACCGGGCGGCGTTCGGGGAGGGGTGATCCGGACGGGGGTGTAGGGCGGGCGTGGGTCGGCCCGAGCGGAGGTGAGGGCCGGTGGCGTGTGGCGTGCCGGGTGATCGGAGGCGCGGGCGCGGGGCGGAGGCACGGACGCAGGGCGGAGACGCGGGGCGGGCGCGTGGGGCGGTCGGAGGCGTCGGCGGAGATGGGAGCCCGGGTGCGCGGCCGTGGGGATGTCAGCCCCGCACCCGCACCCACCCCCGTCCCGATCGCAGCACCGCCGCCGCCAGCGCCAGGGCGGCCACCGCGAGCAACGCGCCCGTGCGGAAGGCGAGTTGGTACCCCTCCGCAGTCGCCGGTATCAACTCCGCACCCCGGGCGAGTAGTCCATCGGTCCGGCCCGCCGCCAGCGTCGACAGCACCGCCAGCCCCAGCGAACCGCCCACCACCTGCGTGGTGTTGAAGAGTCCGGAGGCCAATCCCGCGTCCTCCTCCCGTGCCCCCGACATGGCGAGCCCGGTCAGCGCGGGCATCGCGGCGGCGAACCCGGTGGCCAGCAGGAGCAGGGGCGGCAGTACGTCCGTGACGTAGGAGCCGTCGGCGGGGGCGCGGCCCAGCAGGGCCATCCCGGCGACGATGAGGACCAGCCCGGCCAGTAGTACCCGGTACGCGCCGAAGCGGCCGATGGTCCGTGCCGACAGGCCGAGCATGAGCACGCCGATCGCGACCGGCGCCGGCAGGAAGGCCGTACCGGTGAGCAACTCGCTGAAGCCGAGCACCCGTTGGACGTACAGGGCGCCGATGAACTGGAAGCCGAACATCGTGCCGATCATCAGGATCTGCACGGCGTTCGCCCCGGCCAGGAGGCGGGAGCGGAAAAGACGGAGGCGCAGCAGCGGGCGGGCGGCCCGGGCCTGGCGGACGGTGAACGCGACGAAGAGGGCCAGGGCGAGGGCGGCCAGGAGGAGGGTGGCGGAGAGGGAGCGGTCGCCGGTGCCGATGATGACGTACACGGTGAGCATCAGCGCGCCGGTGACCAGTGCGGCTCCCGGGTAGTCGGCGCCTTTGCCGAGTCCGGCGCCCTGTTCCGGGGCGAGGACGCGGACGGCCGCGAGCCACGCCACGATGCCGATCGGCAGGTTGATGAGGAAGATCCAGTGCCAGTTCAGGGCCTGGGTCAGCGCCCCGCCGAGGAACGTGCCGAGCGCTCCGCCCCCGGCACCGACCGCGCTGAACACCGCGATGGCGCGCGCCTGTTCGCGCGGTTCGGGGAAGAGCGCGACCAGCATCCCGAGGACCACGGCCGAGGCCATCGCCCCGCCGACGCCCTGCACGGCCCGGGCCGCGATCAGCATGCCCTGGCTGGTCGCGACCCCGCACAGCACGGAGGCCGCGGTGAACACGGCGAGCCCCGCCGCGAACATCCGCTTGCGGCCCACCAGATCGCCCAACCGGCCGACGAGCAGCAGCAGTCCACCGAACGGGATCAGATACGCGTTGACGACCCAGGCGAGCCCCGGCCCCGAGAAGCCGAGGTCGTTCTGGATCGCGGGCATGGCGACCGTGACGATGTTGCCGTCCAGGATCGTCATCAACGTCCCGGCACACAGGACGACGAGGGACGCCCAGCGGGAGTACGTTCGGGGCGACGGGCGCGTCCGTGATGTCTTCGACTCGGACCCGGTGAGTGCCGTCATGACGGTCTGACCTCCGTGGCTATCCATAGGAACCATAGGTGCACGACTTGTAACGGAATACATCGTGAGGAACCATGGAGGTCGTCGTAAGGAGGCACGTGGATGTCCCAGGGGAACACCGGTGTTACCGCCCAGGTCGTGAACGCGCACGCCTGCCCGGTCCGTGAGGTTCTTGACAGGGTCGCCGGCAAATGGAGCGTGCAGATCCTGGTCGCCGCGGCCCACGGACCCATCCGCTTCACCGAGTTGGAGCGCAGCATCGAGGGCATCAGTCGCCGCATGCTGACCCTCACCCTGCGCAACCTGGAGCGCGACGGACTCGTCACCCGCACCGTGCACCCGACGGTGCCACCGAAGGTCGAGTACGAACTCACCCCGGTTGCCCGGGAGTTGCACGAGACCCTGCTGCGGCTGACGGACTGGGCGGAGCGCAACCGCGTCTACATCGCGGAGTCCCGTGCGGCCTACGACACCGAGCGGCTGCCGGAGTAGTACCGGCTCAGAGCCCGAACAGGCCCGGATTCGTGGTCAACTTCCGGAAGAACTCCTGCGGTTGGGTGACCAGCCTGCGCTTCTGGAGGTCCAGCAGTCCGCCGGTCGACACGATCTCCGCGGAGACCGTGCCGTCCGCCTTGGTGATCGTCTGCAGCACGCGGAACGTCTTGCCCTCGCCCCACTCGAAGCCGCAGCTCACCGTCACCTCCTCGTCCACGCGCAGCTCGCGCAGATAGCGGATGGTGGTCTCCAGGACGACCGGCCCGATCCCCTGGGCGATCAACTCGGGCTGGCCCGCCCCCGCGGCGGTCAGCGCCGACCAGCGGGCGTGCTCCGCGTACTGCAGATACACGCTCTGATTGAGGTGCCCCAGGCTGTCGGTCTCGTATCCGCGGACGGTCACCGGGACGGAAAACGGCTCGCTCACTGCGTTCCCTTCTCGCACTGACGGACGATCTGACCGACCGATCTTGGCATGCCGGTCAGGTCCGGTCAGGTCCGTTCACGTCCGGCGCGGCGAGGCAAGCAGATAACTCGCCCCCGTTCGCGGCTCCTTGTGCTCGCTCACCTGCCAGCCCGCCCGCTCCAGCGTCCCCGCACACGCGCGCAGCGCCTCCCCGTCCGGATCGCGCACGGCGACCGCCTCGGGCTGCGGAGTCACACGCACCCGGTAGCCCTCCGTCTCCCGCCCGGCGGGCCGGTGCCCGGCCGCCTCCAGGGCGAGCGCGGCGGCCTGCACCAGATGACTCCGCTCCCAGCCGCACGGCCGCTCCACGGAACCGTCCGGATTCGTCATCCGGCGCAGCTCCAGCAACCCCTGCCAGGCGCTGTGCACTTCACGGGTGCGGGCGGCGGGGGCGACGCCCGTCTCCTCCTCGCCGCCGATGCGCGCGGCGAACACCCCGGCGGTCGTGGTGGAGTTGGAGGTCGCGGTGGCTTCGGCAGCGGTGGCGGGCTCGGCGATCTCCGGTTCCGACTCCCGTATTCGATGCCCCGCCGGCGTCAGAAAGTGATCGTGCGGCGGGCGCGGGTGCCGGAACGCCAGCTCCCGCTTCACCAGCGCGGTGAGCTGAGCCTCCGTACCCCGCAGCCGCCCGGTGACGGGATCGGCGGCGTCGATGACACGCCGCTGCGCGGCGGTCGGCGGTCGTGTCACGGAGTGCTCCCTCCCGTCTGTCGGTCCACCCGGACGTCGTATGCGCGTCCCATCCGAAGGTTACGACGGGGGTCTGACATTCCAGGCGGCGATGACCGGCCGTCCGTGCTCCGTGCTCAGCCGGCACAGCGTCCCGGTCGCGAGCTGGAACAACGCGCCCTTCGACGGCGGCAGCCGGAGCCACCGCGCGGTGAGCACCCGTAGGAAATGGCCGTGTGCCACCAGGACGACCACGCCCTCGGTGTTGGCGAGGGCCGCGTCCACCTCGGCCAGGGCGCGGTCGGCGCGCTCGCCCACCTGCTCCGGGCTCTCCCCGGGATGGTCCGGCGGTCCGGGCGTGACCCCGTCGGTGAACAGGAACCAGTCCGGCCGGGTGCGCTGGATCTCGACGGTCGTGATGCCCTCGTAGCCGCCGTAGTCCCACTCCCGTAGATCCACGTCGATGCGGACGTCCGTGAGCCCGATCAGCTCGGCGGTCTCCCGCGCGCGCTGCATGGGGCTGACGAACGCGGCGCCGACCCGGTGCGAGCGGATCAGCGGCACCAGTCCGCGTGCCTCCTCCCGCCCCTTCGCGGTGAGCGGGACATCGGTCGAGCTGGTGTGCCGCCCCGACCGGGACCATTCGGTCTCTCCGTGCCGTACGAGGAAAAGATCGCCCATGGCTCACAGGCTATGGGCCCACCGCTCCAACGTCGCGAAATCGCCCTCCCGTAGACCCCTGCGCGGGTCCACCTTGAGGAGGAGAGCAGGCCCGTCGTGGTGTGCCTCTACATGCCGTACGTCCAGGTCGGTGACCAGGTCGTCGACCCAGACGAAGGGGCGGCCGGCGGCCCAGGCCACGATCTGGCGGGTCTTCCAGTAGAGGCCGTCCGGGTCCTCGGCGAACAGGTCGGTGAACTCGATCACCGGGAGGTCACCGGGGAGCCCGACGACCGGCGCGATCATCTCGTTGGCCTGATGCATCCAGGTGGTGGCCCAGGCGGGCTCGTACGGCAGGGCCAGTATTCGCTCGCCGTGCCCGGGGTGCAGGCGCACCCGCAGCCCGCGCCGCAGCCGCCGGGAACCCGGCTCCTGGCGGGCCGACCAGTTCGCCGGCCACAGCCGACGGGTGACATACCCGCGGTGGCGCAGGAACCGGGCGCCGTACGGGTTGAGGGGGCCGTCGACGTCGAGGAGCAGCAGGGGGCGGTCGGTCATGGGGAGGAGTTACCCAGGGCGGTGCGGAGGTATCTGCTACTGGCGATACCCGCCCAGGAAGCGCCCGATCCGGCCGATCGCCGCCTCCAGGTCGTCCGCGTACGGCAGCGTGAGGATGCGGAAGTGGTCGGGGGTCGGCCAGTTGAAGCCCGTGCCCTGGACGACCTGGATCTTCTCCCGGAGCAGCAGGTCCAGGACGAACTTCTCGTCGTCGTGGATCTTGTGCACCTTGGGGTCGAGGCGGGGGAACGCGTACAGGGCGCCCTTCGGCTTCACGCACGAGACCCCCGGGATCTCGTTCAGCTTTTCCCACACCACGTTGCGCTGTTCGTGCAGTCGCCCGCCGGGGACCGTCAGGTCGCGGATGGACTGGCGGCCGCCGAGCGCGGCCTGGATGGCGTACTGCGCGGGCGCGTTCGGGCACAGCCGCATGGAGGCCAGCATCGTCAGGCCCTCCAGGTAGTTCTTGGCGTGCTGCTTCGGGCCCGTCACCACCAGCCAGCCCGAGCGGAAGCCGGCGACGCGGTACGTCTTCGACAGGCCGCAGAAGGTGAGGACGACCAGGTCGGGGGCGAGCGCGGCGGCCGAGTGGTGCACGGCGTCGTCGTAGAGGATCTGGTCGTAGATCTCGTCGGCGAAGACCATCAGGCCGTGCCGGCGGGCGAGGTCGAGGATGCCCTCGACGATCTCCTTGGGGTAGACGGCGCCGGTGGGGTTGTTCGGGTTGATGATGACGACGGCCTTGGTACGGTCGGTGATCTTCGCCGCCATGTCGTCCAGGTCCGGGTACCAGTCGGCCTGTTCGTCGCAGAGGTAGTGGACCGCCTTGCCGCCGGAGAGGGTCGTCACCGCCGTCCAGAGCGGGAAGTCCGGGGCGGGGATGAGGATTTCGTCGCCGTCCTCCAGCAGTGCCTGTACGGCCATGGAGACCAGCTCGGAGACGCCGTTGCCCAGGAACACGTCGTCCACGTCGACTTCGAGACCCAGGGTCTGGTAGCGCTGGGCGACCGCGCGGCGGGCGGAGAGGATGCCGCGCGAGTCCGTGTAGCCGTGGGCCTGGGGGAGCATCCGGATCATGTCCTGGATGATCTCCTCGGGCGCCTCGAAGCCGAAGAGCGCGGGGTTGCCGGTGTTCAGGCGCAGGACGCTGTGGCCTGCCTCCTCCAGTGCGTTGGCATGCTCGATCACCGGACCGCGGATCTCGTAACAGACCTCGCTGAGCTTGCTCGACTGCCGGAACTCCATTGCGCCCTCGCCCCATCGGCTTCGTGTGTTGCTTGGTTTTACCAAGTGTGAGCTTGGAAAGTCCAACAACATGTCTAGACTGCGTCGCATGTCACCTCGCCGAAGCTACGACCAGTACTGTTCCGCGGCCCGGGCCCTCGACCTCGTCGGCGACCGCTGGACCCTGCTGATCGTCCGCGAACTCCTCGCCGGCCCGCGCCGCTACACGGACCTGCACGCCGATCTGCCGGGTGTCAGCACGGACGTACTCGCCTCACGGCTGAAGGACATGGAGCGGGACGGGTTGACGACCCGTAGGCGGCTGCCGCCTCCCGGTGCCGCTTTCGTCTACGAACTCACCGGTCGCGGGCGGGAGTTGCTGCCCGTGCTGCAAGCCCTCGGTGCGTGGGGTGCGCCCGAGTTGGGGGAGCGGCGCCCTACGGACGCGGTGCGTGCGCACTGGTTCGCGCTGCCGTTGCTGCGGGCGCTGGAGGGGGAGGGGCTGGTCGAAGTCCGGCTGGAGGAGGGGGAGTTCCACGTGTGGGTGGGAACGGAGGAGGGCGGGGCGGTCTACGGCGAAGGGCCTGCGCCCCGGGAGCCCGACGCCCGGCTCGTGCTCGGTGTCGACACGTGTACGGCCGTCGCGCAGGGGGAGTTGAGCCTTCCCGACGCGGTGCGTGCCGGGCGCGTCGAGGTGACCGGCGACGGCACGCTCGCGAAGGCGCTGCGGGAGGCGTGAGTCGGGCCTGACATGGCAGAAGGCCCGCTGTGGGCGGGCCTTCTGACGAGACGTCACGGAGTTACATACCGGGCGGCGGAACCCGCCTCGGTCGTCCCGAACCCCGGGTCAGCGCGTATCCGCCGATCCCCGCGAGCGCGGCCAGTACGCCGCCCACGCCGGTCCACACCCAGCGGTCGGACCACCAGCCGGAGGACCAGCCGCCGTCGGGCTCGATGCTGGACAGTGCCGCCGAGGTCGACGACGAACTGTCGTCGTCCGAAGCCGACTTGGCCGCGATCCCCGGCGTCAGCGGCTGCGCCAGCGAACCGTCCACCGCCGCCGAACCGCCGATGTCCTTGGAGTCCACCCGCACCTCGGTGCTCACCGGGAGACCCAGGTCCGAGGACTGGAGATCCACGACCGTGAGCCGGACGTAGTACGTGCCCGGCAGCGGGTCGTTGGCCCAAGTCTCCGACCAGGCACGGACGGTACGCAGCGTGCACGCCAGGTCCAGGGAGGTCGCGTCCTGCGCTGCGGTGCGCGTCGAGGCCCCGTACTGGCAGGCCTGACGGCGCCGCAGCCCGTCGTAGACGTCGAGCTGCCAGGTCTCGCCCGCGTGGGTGTCGGGCAGCTTCACCGTCGCCTTGACGGTGGGGCGTTGGCCGGCGTCCGCGGCGAACGACCAGTACAGGTAGTCGCCGGTGGAGCCGCTCGCGGTGGCCTGCTGGCCCTGGTCCAGTTCCGTCGCCGTACGGAAGGAGGTGCCCGCCTGGGTGGGCGCCGAGTTGTCGTCGGAGGGGCTCGCGGAGGGGGAGGAGTCCGCCATCGCGGGCGTCGCCGCCAGCCCCGCCAGCAGCAGGGCCGTGCTCAACACACGTGTGATCCGCATCAGTTGGTCCTCCAGACCGCGAGACGCCAGCGGGACAGCCAGCCCCAGAGCAGACCCGCGACGAAGCCGGCCAGCACGAGGGCGCCGAGGAGCCACCAGCCGCGGCCGAGGCCGAAGGAGGCCACGTCGCTCGCCTTGCTCGGCCCGTCCACGACGTCCACGGTGAGTTCGAGGGGCAGACCGGGAGTGGTCTTCACCCCGGAGGCCGCCGAGAAGGAGTTGGTGACCTGCAGACAGACGGTCTCCGCCGGGGCGTTGTCGTCGTCGCTCTCCGCCTTCGGGTAGCGCAGGCCGGTGGAGATGACATCCGTACGGCCGTTGCCCGTGCCCTCGCCGCGTACGATCTCGCGGCCGTGCATGGTGACCGCGCGCAGCAACACCCCGTAGTCCGGGTTGACTTCACGGTCGGCGCCGACGCTCACCGAAGCGCGCAGCTCCTGGCCGGGGTTGACGTCCACGCGGTAGAAGCGCTGCTTGCCGAACTCCTCGCGGTCCGTGTACAGACCGGACTTGAGGGTCGGGGCACTGGTGCACTGGGCGGTGCCCTCGGTGGCGACCGGGGTCACCACCGGGTCGGCGGCGCGGTCCACCAACTGGCCGACACGGTCGGAGAGTTCCTCCTTGTGCTGCACGGAGGTGTACGTGCCGCCGGTCGCGTCCGCGATGCAGCTGAGCTGGTCACGGGTCTTGGCGTCCGGCACCAGACCCAGCGTGTCGATGGTCAGGCCGATGCCCTTGGCCGCGATCTCGCGGGCCACCTCGCACGGGTCCAGCGGCTGGCAGGTGTCCTCGCCGTCGCTGATCAGGACGATACGACGGGTGGCGTCACCGCCGTTGAGGTCGTCCGCCGCCTTCAACAGTGCCGGGCCGATCGGCGTCCAGCCGGTGGGCTGGAGCGTCGCGACCGCGGCCTTGGCCTCGGTGCGGTTCAAAGTGCCCACCGGGTAGAGCTGCGCGGTGTCCTTGCAGCCCGTCTTCCGGTCGTTGCCGTGGTAGTTGGCGCCCAAGGTGCGGATGCCGAGCTGCACTTCCTCGGGCGTGGCGTCGAGCACCTCGTTGAACGCCTGCTTCGCCGCTGCCATCCGTGAGCCGCCGTCTATGTCCTTGGCGCTCATGGATCCGCTGACGTCCAGCACGAGTTCGACCTTGGGGGAGGCCGCGGAGTCCGTCTCGTCGGCGACCGCTCCGGCGGGGAAGGCGACCCCGGCCGTGAGGGTGGCGAGCAGGGCACAGATCCCCGCCGCCAGCCGTTGTCTTGTGATCATCGCCGGATCCTATTGATCAGATGGACCGGGCTCCAAAACGAGCGGGTTCGGCAGCCCGGTCCACTGGTCCCCGGACAGCTCCGGCGACAGCCGCATCAGCGTCAACGCCTTGCTCGGCAACGGCTGTTCGAGCAGCATGCGCAGATCCGGCGTGCGGGGCAGATCCGGTACGACGGCTGCCAGCGCCGCCCGGAGCGCCGTACCGGAACCGGCCGTGCCCGCGAGCGCTCCCGCCACCAGGGAGCCGAACAGCTTGCGGCGCAGGGTGAGTTCGTCGTCGGTGACGATGCGTCCGCTCAGTTCGGGGATCGGAATGCCTTGCCCGGCAAGGCGCTTGGGGCTGACCCGGATGTCGGCGAGATCGCGGTAGACCAGGCGCAGCGGGGCACCCGTGCGGGACAGCACCACCAGCAGGTTCTGACCGTGCGCTTCAAGGGCCACACCGGACTCCAGCAGCCGCAGACAGACGACGAGGGCGAGACGGGTGAACTCGGCCAGCCAGGCGGGCGATCGGGGCAGGTCGGTGACCGCGAGGGCGGCCACCGGCAGAACCCGCTCACCCGCTTCCGTGTCCGCGTACGTCTGCGGCGACTCGCGCAACACGGCCGCGAGGTCGGGGGAGTTGGCCGTCGCCGCGCCCAGTGTGCGGGTGACGTGCAACAGGCCGTCCGAGCGCGCCGCCAGTGTCTCCCCGAACGCGGACAACGTCGCCGACAGGCCGATCGAGTAGACCGAGATGTCCCGCACCGAGGACGTCAGCCGGGCGCTCAGCGCGGTCTTGACGTGCGGTCCGTCCGACAGGGCGAGGGTCCGCAGGGACATCAGCGGATGCGCGCCGACCGGAGCGTCCCCCGCCCGCTTCAGCACATGCGCCGCCTGCCACGGGTGCACCGGGATCAACAGCCGCCCCGCAGACCGCAGTTCGTCCGGCCACACCCCCGTCACCAGACACTCCCCCGCCCTCACCGGCACCGACCCCAGAGCCACCACGGGCCGGTGCTCGGGGCCGTACGCGAGCTGCTCGGCCACCGAGAAGCCGGGCCGGGAGCGGCAGTTGGGGTGGAAGGGGTGCCCGTCGACGATCCGCTGCTCCCACTCCCAGTCGTGCACCGGCCAATCCTCCGACTGGGTCGGCTGGTTGGCCCGGGACAGCGCCAACGAGGCGACGCTGTGCCCGAGTTCGACGGCGAAGGCGGTCCCGTGCGGCACGGCGAGGTCGGTCATCAGGCGCGCCGGATCGTCGTAGGCGATGTCGTCGAGGTGGACGACGGTGACGTAGGCGTCGGTCGCGTACGGGTCCGCGCGCGGACCGCGCAGCCGACGGCCGTCGGAGAGCCGTAGGACGGGGCCCGGCGCCCTGTCGACGATCCACGGCAGCGGTTCGAAGGCCAGCGCCCGCCACAGCCGGGTGAGCACCGCCGCACGGGCGCCGGGGAGTTCGGCCGCGTACCGTTGTACGAGGTCGGGCCGTACGGCGGCGAGTTCCTCGGCGACCTCGGCCTCGGGAAGCGGGGGACGGTCCACGGTCGACTCCTCGGGTGCGGACGGGGCGTCATGATCGGTGACGACGAGAGACGGGGCGGGGAGAGGCGGAGCGGGCGGAGACGGGACGGGCGGGGACAGGGCGTCGGGACACTGTGCGACGAGAGACATACTGATCGCGATCGCAGGACACGGACTGAGGGAACGTATGGATCGCGTCGACTTCACACCCCCGGGCGACGACGTGGCGGAGCGCGCCGACGCGTACGCGGCCGCGCCCCTGCTCAACTGTCTGCTCCGGGAGGTGGCCCAGCCGCTCCCGGACCAGGGGGAGCGGCATGTGTACCGACTGCCGGGGAGTGACCGGCTGCTGCGGGTGCGCGGTGAGCGGCGGCCCGCCGAGCCCGAGGTGTACGCGGACGGCGACTGGCGGCGCGTCGACCACACCGAACTCGTGAAACTCGTCGCCGAGGAACTGACCCGCCACACCGGCGTGTCCAACCACGAACTGCCCGCCGAGATGACCGACAGCCGTGACGCCGTCGCCGCGCTGCTCACCGCGCGCGACCGGGCGACGGCGCCGGACGACCCGTATCTCCGCTCCGAACAGTCCTTGATCACCGGCCATCCCTACCATCCCGCGCCCAAGGCACGCGGCGGCGGCCCCGTCGCGGGCTGGCTGCCCTACGCCCCGGAGGCGTACGCCCGTTTCCCGCCGGTGCTGCTCGGGCTGCGCGAGGACGTGGTGGTCGAGGAGGGCGACGTCTCGGCACTGGACGCCCTTGGGGAGGCCCCGCCCGGTTACCGGCTGCTGCCCGCGCACCCTTGGCAGCTGGACCTCGTCGGCACCGGCCTCGCGGACGCGTTCGCGGACGGGCGGCTGATCCGGCTCGGCACGACGGCGACCGAGGTGTGGCCGACGGCGGCGATCCGGACGGTGTACAGCCCCGGGTCCGCGGAACGCGCGGAGGATCTGTTCCTGAAGTTCAGCCTCGACGTGCGCATCACCAATGACGTACGCCGGCTGTGGCGCCACGACCTGCTGAAACTGCGGCGCACGGACACGGCCGTCCGGGACGCCTTCGCGGCGATGGGCGGCCCGGCGGCCTGGCTCAGCGACCGCGGCTACCGCACCGCCGACTTCGCCTTCGAGGAACTCGCCGTCCTGGTCCGCGACGGCCTGCGCGAGCACCTTCTGCCCGGCACGACTCCGTTGCTCGCCGCGGGGTTGGTGGAGGGGTTCGCGGGCAACCCGCTCGACGGTACGGGCGACCCGGGGGCCTGGTGGGAGGCGTATCTGCGGCAGGTCGTACCGCCCGCGCTGACCGCCTTCGCCGACCACGGCGTCGTACTCGAAGCGCATCTGCAGAACACGCTGGTCGCCGTCGACGCGGACGGTACGCCCGTGCAGGCGCTGTACCGGGACGCGGAGGGCGTGAAGCTGCCGGCGGACGTGGACCGGGCGGCCGGGTGGGAGCGGCTGGTGTACTGCCTGGTCGTCAACAACCTCGTCGAGATCGCCGGGGTGCTCGCCGAGCGGCACCCGGAGCTGGACCCGTGGCCTGCGGTGCGCGCGGAACTGGCCCGGCACGACGTCCCCGAGGTCGCCGAACTCCTCGCCTCGCCCACCCTGCCCGGGAAGACGAACCTGCTGTTGCGGTGGACCGGGGCGGACGGCGCCGACGCTCGCTATCTGCCGTTGCGGAATCCGCTGGCGGGGTGAGGGGGCGGCGGAGGGGAGCCGTTCCGAACCCGGTGACGTCATGAGCGGAGCACCCCGACTGATGGCCGGTGTGGGGGAGCCTCGCGGCTGAATACCGCCGCTCGACGGGGACGGGGGCCGGGCGATGAGTTCCAACAGCCTTGCCGGACAGGCGAGATGGCGGAGTCATGAAACCGCTCCGAGCGGATGATCCCGCCTCTGTCGGAGAGGACGGATACCGGCTGGTCGGACGGCTCGGCCAGGACGGGATGGGCGTCGTCTGCTTCGGCCGGTCGCGGTCGGGCCGGGCGGTGGCCGTCAAGGTCGTACGGCCCGAACTGAGCACGGAACCGGGTTTCCGGCGCCGGTTCGCCGACGAGGTGGCCGCGGCCCGCCGCGTCGGCGGCTTCCACACCGCGCCGGTCGTGGACGCCGACCCGCAGGGCGACCCGGCCTGGCTGGTGACGGCGTATGTCCCCGGACCGCTCAGGAGATGGACCCGGTCTGGTCGTCCGACGGCACGTGGGTGGCGTTCGTCCGGGGCCCTTCGACCAGCCGGCGATCTGGGCCGTTCGCGCGGACGGCACGGGCGCACGCAGGCTCACCACCGGCAGCACACCGGAGGGCCACCCCTCCTGGCGCTGACCTGTCTCTATGCTCGTTTCATGCCGGACATGCTGAGAGAGGTCACCGCGACCCGCTACATCGAGCCCCTGCGCTCCGGCGGTTCCGTCCCCGGAGTCGTCGAGGCCGACGACCTCGGCACGTACGTCGTGAAGTTCACCGGCTCCGCGCAGGGCCGCAAGGCGCTGGTCGCCGAGGTGATCGTCGGGGAGCTGGCCCGCGCCCTCGGGCTGCGCTTCCCCGAGCTGGTGCTCGTGCACTTCGACCCGGTGATCGCCGACGAGGAGCCCCACCAGGAGGTGCGGGACCTGCACAGCGCGAGCGCGGGTCTGAACCTCGGCATGGACTTCCTGCCGGGTGCCCAGGACTTCACCCCGGAGGTCGCCGCCCAGTGCACGGTCGACCCGCTGGAGGCCGGGAAGATCGTCTGGCTCGACGCGTTGACCGTCAACGTCGACCGTACGGTGCACAGTTCGAACCTGATGATCTGGCCGACGCTCGGCATCGCACCTCCGCGCCTGTGGCTCATCGACCACGGCGCCGCCCTCGTCTTCCACCACCGCTGGGACGGAGCCGACCCCGCGAAGGCCTACGACTTCCGCCATCACGCCCTCGGGCACTACGGCCCCAACACCCTGGCCGCCGATGCCGAGTTGGCCCCCAAGGTGACCGAGGAACTGCTGCGCCGCATCGCGGCCGAGGTGCCGGACGCCTGGCTGGCCGGCGAACCGGGCTTCGCGACACCCGACGCCGCACGGGAGGCGTACGTCGCCTACCTCCACGCGCGCGTGCGGGCCTCCGCGGCCTGGCTCCCCACCGACTTCCCCAGCAGGGAGGAACGCGCCGCCGAGGAGGCCCTCCGCGCGGCGAAGACACAGCAGGGCCGCCCGAGTTGGCTCAAGCGGGTCCCCGACCTGCACGGCAAACCGGCGGCTGAACAGGATTGGTCGGTACACCTCGGATGACAGACACCCCGATCGACAACCCCGTACAGCCCGAGCACCCCGTACAGCCCGAGCACCCCGTACAGCCCGAGCATCGCGTGCAGATCGAGTACTGCACCCAGTGCCGTTGGCTGCCCCGCGCCGCCTGGCTGGCGCAGGAGCTGTTGACCACCTTCGAGACCGAGTTGACGGAACTCTCCCTGAAGCCCGGCACCGGCGGTGTCTTCATAGTCCGCGTCAACGATGAAGTGGTGTGGGACCGCCGTGAGCAGGGCTTCCCCGAACCCACGGCCGTGAAGAAGCTCGTACGCGACCGAGCGGCCCCGGGAAAGTCCCTGGGCCACTCGGACAAGTGAGCTGATCCTTCAAGTGAGCTGTTCCTGACGCCTGTTGAGGTTCAGCCCTTGAGCTGCTCGTACGCCGGCAACGTCAGGAAGTCCGCGTAGTCGTCGTCGAGCGCGACCTCCAGGAGGAGGTCGTGGGCCTGCTGCCAGTGGCCCGCGGCGAAGGCGTCCGCGCCGATCTCCGCGCGGATGTTCTCCAGCTCCTCGGCGGCAACCTTGCGCGCCAGCTCGGGAGTTGCCTTCTCGCCGTTCTCGAACTCGACGCCCGCGTTGATCCACTGCCAGATCTGCGAGCGCGAGATCTCGGCGGTGGCCGCGTCCTCCATCAGGTTGAAGATGGCGACCGCGCCGAGCCCGCGCAGCCACGCCTCGATGTAACGGATGCCCACCTGAACGGCGTTGACGAGTCCGGGGTACGTCGGCTTCGCGTGCAGCGAGTCGACGGCGATCAGGTCGGCGGCCTTGACGTCGACGTCCTCGCGCAGCCGGTCCTTCTGGTTCGGCTTGTCGCCGAGCACCGCGTCGAAGGAGGCCATGGCGATCGGCACCAGGTCCGGGTGGGCGACCCAGGAGCCGTCGAAACCGTCGCCCGCCTCACGGTCCTTGTCCGCCTTGACCTTCTCGAACGCGACCTTGTTGACCGCCTCGTCACGGCGCGAGGGGATGAACGCCGCCATGCCGCCGATCGCGTGCGCGCCGCGCTTGTGGCAGGTACGGACGAGGAGTTCGGTGTACGCCCGCATGAACGGGGCCGTCATCGTCACCGCGTTGCGGTCCGGGAGGACGAACCTGGGCCCGCCGTCACGGAAGTTCTTCACGATGGAGAACAGGTAGTCCCAGCGGCCCGCGTTCAACCCCGAGGCGTGGTCGCGGAGTTCGTAGAGGATCTCCTCCATCTCGTACGCGGCGGTGATCGTCTCGATCAGCACGGTCGCGCGGACGGTGCCCTGCGGGACGCCGACGTAGTCCTGCGCGAAGACGAACACGTCGTTCCACAGCCGGGCTTCGAGGTGCGACTCGGTCTTCGGCAGGTAGAAGTACGGGCCCTTGCCGAGGTCCAGCAGCCGCTGCGCGTTGTGGAAGAAGTACAGCCCGAAGTCCACGAAGGCGCCCGGCACTTGCTCGCCGTCGACCAGGAGGTGACGCTCGTTCAGATGCCAGCCGCGCGGGCGCATCACGACGGTCGCCAGCTCGTCCTCGGCCTTCAGGGCGTACGACTTACCGGAGTTGGGGTCGGTGAAGTCGATGGCGCGGGTGTAGGCGTCGATCAGGTTGAGCTGGCCCGTGACGACGTTCTCCCAGGTCGGCGCGGAGGCGTCCTCGAAGTCCGCGAGCCAGATCTTCGCGCCCGAGTTGAGGGCGTTGATCGTCATCTTGCGGTCGGTGGGGCCGGTGATCTCGACCCGCCGGTCGTTCAGGGTGGCGGGGGAGGGGGCCACCTTCCAGGAGTCGTCGGCGCGGATCGCGGCGGTCTCCGGGAGGAAGTCGAGGGTGGAGGTCCGGGCGATCTCCGCGCGGCGCTCGGCCCGGCGGGCGAGGAGTCCGGCCCGGCGGGGCGTGAACCGGCGGTGCAGCTCGGCCACGAAGGCGAGGGCCTCGGCGGTGAGGACCTCCTCCTGCCGGGGGAGGGGTTCGGCGTCGACGACGACCGGCGAGGACGGCGCTGGTGCGGACATGAACTGTCACTTCCTTCAGCGTGGCACCGGGTGTCAGGTGACCCGGGTAGGGCTGGGAGCACCCGAGAGGCCGTCGGGCGCTTCTGAACAGTGGATACTAGTTTCCTCATCGTGGAAGTTCAATGGTTTGTTGACGTCGAGATTCTCCGGATCGAGCAAAAGTGGCGCTCAGTGCCACTCCGCTCACTCAAGGTGGACGAGATCCGCCTCAGTGTCGATGTCGTACGGCTCCGCCGCATCCCCGCACTCGACGAGCGTGACCGCGTCCGCGTGCGCCTTGAGATACGCCCGCGCCCCCCGGTCCCCGGTCGCGCTCTCGGCGATCCCGGCCCAGTGCGCGGCACCGAACAGCACCGGATGACCGCGTACCCCGTCGTAGGCGGCCGAGACGAGCGAGTCCTCGTCCGTGAACCCGGCCAGCACCCGCGCCACCGCCTCCGCGCCGATCCCGGGCTGGTCGACGAGCGACACGAGCGCCGCCCGCGCCCCCGTACCCGCGAGCGAGTCGAGCCCCGCGCGCAGCGAGGACCCCATCCCCTGCTCCCACTCCGGGTTCTCCACGACCACACACCCGGCCAGGTCCGCCTGTTCCCGTACGGCGTCGGCGCGCGCCCCCAGGACCACGTGGACGAGGGTGAGGCCGGCCGTGCGCAGCACCCCGACCGCGTGCTCCACGAGGGGCCGCCCCCGGTGTCGTAGCAGCGCCTTGGGCCGCCCGCCGAGCCGTCGGCCGCCGCCCGCGGCGAGCAGCAGCCCGGCGACCTGGTCTTCGTTTCGCGTCATGCGTCCTGCATACCTGACGCGGCGGCGACCGGACGGAATCCTCCTACTTAATTTCGGTCCATGGAGTGGCGCGCCCGGCACCGGGTGGCGTTTACTTGCCCGCGTCCCTCGGCGCCCGACCAGTGTTGCGGGGCGGGTGGCGGGACCGCGGAGTTCTTGCGCACGAAGACGTGCGAGGGGGGAGAGCTGTGTTGCGGAGCTTGGGGCAGAGGTCAGTGACCGGCAGCGACGAGGATCCGAGGGTGGCGGAACTGCGGACCGCGGTGTCCCGGTTGCGCCGCGAACTGGCCGCGCATCCGGCCGAGTTCCCCGACCGTGTCATCGCCGAGGACGAACTCGCGGCGCTGGCCGCGATGACCATCGACGGCACCCCCGAAATCCCGCGCCTGCGCCGTTCGTTGCTCCTGATCGCGGGCGCGATCGGCTCGGTGAGCGCACTCACGAGGGGTCTGACGGACGTACGCAACGCCGTGGACCTGTTCGGTCAACCTCGACGCGGGCAGGGCTAGTTCACCACCAGCGGCGTGACGGGAATGGTCCCCGGTACCCGGTGTGTGTGGTGGTCCGGTGCTCGAACTCGCCGCAGAGCCAGGTTTCTTGGACGAACTCGGTGTGCTCGTCCCAGATCGCGAAGATCCCCGTCGGGCCGTGCTTGCCGTCGACCTGGCGGTAGCGGTCCTTGACGTCACGGAAGCAGGCCAGCCCTGCCATCAGCCCGTTGCCGGCCGGGTTGTAGTCGGACCAGGCGCACGCGATGCATGCCTGGAGCCGTACTCCTGCCGGGAGTTGGCGCTGGATGTCGTGCAGGGCCGATTCGAAGTCTCCCTGGCCGTCCGTGTTTTGGTACGTGCGCCCGTCGAAGCGCAGGGTCGTGGTCAGCGTCTCCGCGTCAAGACCGCGCCGGGGACCGGCCGGGTCCCCGAGCCGCAACGCGCAGTCCAGCACCGCCGTACGCACGCCCTGCCCCTCGACCGCGACGGGCATCGGCACCTCCCACTCCAACAGGCAGGAGCACAACGCCCCGTCGAAGAAGGTGAACGGGGCCTCCGGTGGCTCGCCGCCGAGTGCGCCGAGGTCGTCCATGGTGTCGCCCTCGAAGCGGACGCCCCGGATCGTCGTGCGGATCGACTCCCGGCCGTCCGACTCGAAGACGACCGCCTCGGGGCCGTGCCGGTCGGTGTACCGGCCCGGCCAGAACTGCCCGCCGCTCACGCGGGGTTCTGGCTGGCCAGTGCCTCCGACAGTTCGCCGGCCACCTGTTGGAGTACCGGCACGATCTTCTCCGTCGCCGACTCGGTGACCCGGCCCGCCGGGCCCGAGATCGAAATCGCCGCCGCCGTGGGGGAGTTGGGCACGGATACGGCGAGGCAGCGGACGCCGATCTCCTGCTCGTTGTCGTCGATCGCGTAGCCGAGGCGGCGCACGTCCTCCAGCGCCGCGAGAAAGCCGTCGGGCGTGGTGATCGTCTTGTCGGTCGCGGCGGGCATGCCGGTACGGGCGAGCAGTGCGCGCACCTCGTGGTCCGGGGTGTTGGCGAGCAGGGCCTTGCCGACGCCGGTGGAGTGCGGCAGGACGCGCCGGCCCACCTCGGTGAACATGCGCATCGAGTGCTTGGACGGCACCTGCGCGACGTACACGATCTCGTCGCCGTCGAGCAGTGCCATGTTCGCCGTCTCGCCGGTCTCCTCGACCAGCCGGGCGAGGTAGGGGCGGGCCCAGGTGCCGAGCAGCCGGGACGCGGACTCGCCGAGGCGGATCAGGCGCGGGCCGAGCGCGTACCGGCGGTTCGCCTGCTGGCGGACGTAACCGCAGACCACGAGCGTGCGCATCAGGCGGTGGATGGTGGGGAGCGGCAGGCCGCTGCTCGCGGAGAGCTCGCTCAGGCCGACCTCGCCACCCGCGTCGGCCATCCGCTCCAGCAGGTCGAAGGCGCGCTCCAGGGACTGGACACCGCCCGTGGTGGACTTGGTGGAGTCGGTGCTGCTGACGCTGGACGGCGGCACGGCGCGTTCCTTTCGGCACGGGCGGGAAGGGCTGAAGCCTACCCGGGGGTCGGTTGACTCCCCGCCTGTGCGTAGCTACGTTCTGCTTGCCGGAAGTTTAATTCCGCTTTGTGGAAACGTCCAGAGTGTGCGCGTGAGGCGCATCGTGGAGAAGTGTGCCCTTGACGGTACGGGAGCGGGAGTGAAGACTCCTTCAACAGAACGTTGAATTCCGTTACGTGGACGTAAATCCCGTTTCCCGGAAGTAACAGGAGTAGCGGAAGTGACGACGGCGGCAGAGAGAGGGGTCCGGGTGTCCGACGCTGAACTGGTGGTGCGCTCCACACGTGTCATCACTCCCGAGGGGACACGCGCGGCGGCGGTCGCGGTCGCCGGGGGGAAGATCACGGCCGTCCTCCCGTACGACGCCCAAGTCCCGTCCGGGGCACGGTTCGAGGACTTCGGCGACGACGTCCTGCTGCCCGGCCTGGTCGACACCCATGTGCATGTGAACGACCCCGGCCGCACCCACTGGGAGGGCTTCTGGACCGCCACGCGCGCGGCGGCGGCCGGCGGCATCACCACGCTCGTCGACATGCCGCTCAACTCCCTCCCGCCGACGACGACGGTCGACAACCTCCGTACGAAGCAGCAGGTCGCCGCGGAGAAGGCCCACATGGACGTCGGTTTCTGGGGCGGCGCCCTGCCCGACAACGTCAAGGACCTGCGCCCGCTGCACGACGCCGGCGTCTTCGGCTTCAAGGCGTTCCTGTCCCCATCCGGCGTGGACGAGTTCCCGCACCTGGACCAGGACCAACTCGCCCTGTCCCTGGCCGAGATCGCCGGTTTCGACGGCCTGCTCATCGTCCACGCGGAGGACCCGCACCACCTCGAAGCCGCCCCGCAGCGGGGCGGTCCCAAGTACGCCGACTTCCTCGCCAGCCGCCCGCGCGACGCCGAGGACACGGCCATCGCGGGGCTGATCGCGCAGGCGAAGCGCCTCAACGCACGCGTGCACGTACTGCACTTGTCCTCGTCGGACGCGCTCCCGCTCATCGCCGCCGCCAAGGCCGAGGGCGTTCGCATCACGGTGGAGACGTGCCCCCACTACCTCACCCTCACGGCGGAGGAAGTCCCGGACGGCGCAAGCGAGTTCAAGTGCTGCCCGCCCATCCGCGAGTCCGCCAACCAGGACCTCCTTTGGCAGGCGCTGGCCGACGGCACGATCGACTGCGTCGTCACGGACCACTCACCATCGACGGCCGACCTGAAGACCGACGACTTCGCCACGGCCTGGGGCGGCATCTCCGGCCTCCAGTTGAGCCTCGCGGCGGTGTGGACGGAGGCGCGCGAGCGGGGCCACGACCTGGCGGACGTGGTCCGCTGGATGTCCTCAAGTACGGCCGAGCTGGCGGGACTTGACCAGAAGGGCGCCATCGAGGCGGGCCGCGACGCCGACTTCGCGGTCCTCGCCCCCGACGAGACGTTCACCGTCGACCCGGCGGCCCTCCAGCACCGCAACCGCGTCACGGCCTACGCCGGAAAGACCCTCAGCGGTGTCGTGAAGTCGACCTGGCTGCGCGGCGAACGCATCGTGCTGGACGGCGAGTTCACCGACCCGAAGGGGCAACTCCTGACCCGTACACCCTGATTCACCCCCCGGCACCCGCAGCGGCCTACGTCTGAAAGGCAGACCTTGTGACGGCGATACCCAGTTTCACCGGCGACGCGAACCCCTACGGAGGCGGTGACCCGTACGCGGACTACCGCACGGGCGACTTCCCCTTCACCCAGTACGCCAACCTCGCCGACCGGCAGTTGGGCGCCGGTGTCATCGCCGCCAACGACGAGTTCTTCGCCGAGCGGGAGAACCTCCTCGTGCCCGGGCCCGCCGAGTTCGACCCCGAGCACTTCGGTCACAAGGGCAAGATCATGGACGGCTGGGAGACCCGCCGCCGCCGCGGCGCCTCGGCGGACCATCCGTGGCCGACGGCGGAGGACCACGACTGGGCGCTGGTCCGCCTGGGCGCCCCCGGGGTCATCAGGGGCATCGTGGTCGACACGGCCCACTTCCGCGGCAACTACCCGCAGGCGGTGTCGGTGGAGGGCACGTCGGTACCGGGCTCCCCGTCCCCCGAAGACCTCCTCTCGGACGACGTGAAGTGGACGCCCCTGGTCCCGCGCACGCCGGTGGGCGGTCACGCGGCGAACGGCTTCGCCATATCCACCGAACAACGCTTCACGCACCTCCGCGTCAACCAGCACCCCGACGGCGGCATCGCCCGCCTCCGTGTCTACGGCGAGGTCGTCCCCGACCCCAACTGGCTCGCGGCGCTGGGCACGTTCGACGTGGTCGCCCTGGAGAACGGCGGGAGCGCCGAGGACGCCTCCAACCTCTTCTACTCACCCGCGAGCAACACCATCCAGCCCGGCCGCTCCCGCAAGATGGACGACGGCTGGGAAACCCGCCGCCGCCGCGACCAGGGCAACGACTGGATCCGCTACCGCCTGGCCGCCCAGTCCCAGATCCGCGCCGTAGAGATCGACACGGCGTACCTGAAGGGCAACAGCGCGGGCTGGGCATCGGTATCGGTCCAGGACGGCGAGACCGGCACCTGGACGGAAATCCTCCCGCGCACCCGCCTCCAGCCCGACACGAACCACCGCTTCGTGCTCCCGACCCCGGCGATCGGCACGCACGCGCGCGTGGACATCTATCCGGACGGCGGGATCTCGCGGTTGCGGCTGTTCGGCTCGCTGACGGAGCAGGGGGCGGCGACGCTGGCGGCGAGGCACCAGGAGCTGGGCGGCTGACGCCGGCTGCCATTTGCCGGAGGGGCTGATTTCCAGCCCGTCCGGCGTTTCTCCCATGCAGGCCGCCACAACCCACCCGCACCCGGAACCGAGACGGCCACCCGCTACGTTCTTCTCTCGTGACCCTTCAGCAAGAGATCGTCGGCAACGCCATGCAGATGGCGGTCGTCAACCTGAACCCCGGCCAGACCGTGTACTGCGAGGCCGGGAAGTTCCTCTTCAAGACGACGAACGTGACCATGGAGACCCGCCTCGGTGGATCGTCGGGCGGCGGCCAGCAGCAGGGCGGCGGTGGCTCGGGCGGTGGCGGTATGGGCGGCATGCTCCGGCAGGCCGTGGGGACGGCCATGCAGGTCGGGCAGCGCGCGCTCGCCGGTGAGTCGCTGGCGTTCCAGTACTTCACCTCCCAGAGCGGCGAGGGCACCGTCGGCTTCGCGGGCGTGCTCCCCGGGGAGATGCGCGCCCTGGAACTGGACGGCACGCGCGCGTGGTTCGCGGAGAAGGACGCGTTCGTGGCCGCCGAGTCCACCGTCCAGTTCGGCATCGCCTTCCAGGGCGGCCGTGCCGGCGTGAGCGGTGGCGAGGGCTTCGTCCTGGAGAAGTTCACCGGGCACGGCACGGTGATCATCGCCGGCGCGGGCAACTTCATCGACCTGAACCCCGCCGACTTCGGGGGGCGCATCGAGGTCGACACCGGCTGCCTCGTCGCCTTCGAGGAGGGCGTCCAGTACGGCGTCCAGCGCATCGGCGGCCTCAACCGCCAGGGCCTGATGAACGCCGTGTTCGGCGGCGAGGGCCTGTCCCTGGCCACCCTGGAGGGCAACGGCCGCGTCATCCTCCAGTCCCTCACCATCGAGAGCCTCGCCAACGCCCTGAAGAAGGCCCAGGGCGGCGACAAGCAGGGTCCGACCGGCGGCATGTTCTCGACCCACGCGGGCTGAGACGCCGTAGCGAAGACCGAGAGATGCCGTAGCGAGGACCGATGAGTTGCGGGGGTCCGCGGGGTCTGAGCTGATGACATCATCCGCTCCCGCACCAGGAAGCAGGCACCCGACATGGGCAAGCTCGTCTCCACCCTCTTCGTCACCCTCGACGGCGTCTACCAGGGCCCCGGCGGGCCCGAGGAGGACACCCGCGGCGGCTTCGAGCACGGCGGCTGGAGTTTCGTCTACGGCGACGAAGACTTCGGCCGCTTCGTGGTCGAGGTCTTCGACCGCTCCGGCGCGTACCTGCTCGGCCGCCGTACGTACGACATCTTCGCCGGGTACTGGCCGGACAAGACCGACCCCGCCGACCCGATCGCCTCCAAGCTGAACGCGCTGCCGAAGTACGTCGCCTCGTCGACCCTCACCGAGGCATCCTGGGACGGCACCACGGTCCTCGGCGGTGACCTCGCCAAGGAGGTCACCGACCTCAAGGAGCGCACCGAGGGCGAACTGCAGGTGCACGGCAGCGGTGCCCTCGTCCGCTCCCTCCTCGCGCTCGGCCTCGTCGACACGCTCCACCTGGTGACCTTCCCGGTCGTGCTCGGCAGCGGTCTGCGCCTGTTCCCCGAGGGCACCGAGCCCATGGCCTTCAGGCACACGGGCGGGCGCGTCACCAGCACCGGCGTCTCCATCCAGTCGTACGACCTGGCGGGCCGCCCGACCTACGGCTCGTACGCGGACGCCGATGCGGAAAACGCCTAGTCAGCCGGGGGTCGCGCCGGTACGGTGATCGTTCCGTGTGGCAGCCACCGATGTCTCCACCCCTTCGTCGGAGACCGGGAGAGCCGCCCTCATGTCCTCGATCGCCGTACCGCGCACCGCCCTGCCCCGCCGGGCCTGGCTCACCGACCTGCCCGTCCTGCTGGTCGCGGTGGTCTGGGGCGCCAGTTATCTGGCCGCCAAGGACATCACCACGGCCCGCACGGTCCTCACCGTCCTGGTCCTGCGCTTCGCCCTCGTCCTGCCCGTCCTCGCGGTCGTGGGCCACCGCTCGCTGCGCGCCCTGACGGCCGCCCAGTGGCGCGGCGCCGCCCTGCTCGGGCTGATCCTCGCCGGGATCTTCCTCCTGGAGACCTACGGCGTCGTCCACACCTCGGCGACCAACGCGGGCCTCATCATCAGCCTCACCATGATCTTCACCCCGCTCGCCGAGGCCGCCGTCACCCGTACCCGGCCCTCCCGCGCCTTCCTCGGCGCGGCGGCCCTCTCCGTGCTCGGCGTGCTGCTGCTCACCCAGGGCGCGGGCTTCTCCCGCCCCTCCCTCGGCGACCTCCTCATGCTGCTCGCGGCGCTGGCCCGCACCCTGCACGTCCTCGCCATGTCCCGCACCAGGTCGGTCCAGGGCGCGGACGCGCTGCCCCTGACCACCGTCCAACTCGCCACCGCCGTCGCGGTGTTCGCGATCCTGTCGACCGGCGCCGACACCACACCGTGGGAGACGGCCGCCGACTTCGGGCCACGGGAGTGGGCCGGGCTGCTGTTCCTGTCCGCGTTCTGCACCCTGTTCGCCTTCTTCGTGCAGATGTGGGCCGTACGCCGGACCTCGCCCTCCCGGGTCAGCCTGCTGCTCGGCACCGAGCCCCTGTGGGCCGCCGCGGCCGGTATCGCGCTCGGCGGCGAACGGCTCGGCGTGTTCGGGCTGGCAGGCGGCGTTCTCGTACTGGTGGGGACCGCGTGGGGGCGCGGGGCCGCACGGTGACTCCCGGAAGACTCAACGGCATCGACCATCAGTCATCCGATAAATAGCCCGGATTATTCTTGAATCACCCCTTAAGTAGCCATGGTTCGACCTAGAGGTCCGATCTTTTGACTGCACGCCCATTGCTTGTTCCTCGGCATCTCATTAATTTACGAATTAATCCCGACCCTCTCGCCCGAGGAGTTCCGCCGTGCCTCCTTCCTCCCGCCGTGACTTCCTCCGCCTGACCGGTGTCGCCGGTGGCGGCCTCGCCGCCTTCGGTGGTCTGCCCCCGTTCGTGGCGCATGCCGACCCCGAGCGTCCCGCTCACGCGAACGTCGTTCCGGAGAGCGAGGCCACCACCCTCTGGTACCGGAAGCCGGCCGACGAGTCGCGCGTCATCCAGGAGGCGCTGCCCGTGGGCAACGGCAGGATGGGCGCGCTGGTCGGCTGCGACCCCGCGGACGACTTCCTGTACATCACGGACGGTTCGTTCTGGACGGGCGGACGCAACGACACCCCCACCAGTGACGGACAACTTCCCTACGGAGCCGATGACTTCGGCAGTTTCGGGCTGCTGGCCAAGCTCCGGGTCACGTTGCCGGGCCACACCGCAGAGGAGATCAGCGACTACCGACGCAGCCTCGACCTGAGCAACGGTGTGGTGTCGGCGACCTATCGGCACGGCGGAGCCCGTTTCCGCCGGGAGATCTACGCCAGCCACCCGGACGACGTGATCGTGGTCCGGCTCACCGGAGGCGGCAGCCATACCGGTGTGATCTCCCTGGAGGGCACGCACGGTGAGACCACGTCGGCGGACGGGAAACGGCTCTCGTTCGCCGCGACTCTGAAGAACGGCTTGCGGTACGCGGCTTCGGTGACCGCCGTGAGCAGTTCCGGAACCATCAAGGCGGAGGACGGGAAACTGTCCTTCTCGGGGTGCCGCGAGGTGCTGATAGCCGTCTGTGCGGGCACCGACTACTCACCCGATGCCGACCGGGACTTCCGGGACCCGTCCATGGTCCCCCTCACGGTGACCCGTGCGAAGACCGCCGCCGCGGCGAAGGTCTCCGGCGCCGCTCTGCTCGCCACCCATGTGGTCGACTACCAGCGCCTCTACGACCGCTTCTCGATCGACCTCGGCAGATCCTCGGCGGTGCAGCGGTCCTTGGACTCGTGGTCGCGCATCGCCGTCAGATACACCGACGCGTCCACCCCGGACCCGGAGCTGGAGGCCGCCTACGTGCAGTACGGCCGCTACCTGACCATCACCGGGTCCAGGGACTGGCTGCCCATGAACCTCCAGGGGTTGTGGATCCACAACAACACCCCTGACTGGTACGCCGATTACCACACCGACATCAACGTGCAGATGAACTACTGGCTGGCCGACCCCGCCGGACTGGGCGACAACGCGGAGGCGCTCGCCCGCTACTGCCGGTCCCAGCTGCCGGTGTGGACCGATGTGACCAAGCGGCTCTTCAACAGCCCCGACAACCGTTTCCGCAACAGCACGGGTGAAGTGGCCGGCTGGGCCGTCGCGTTCTCCACCAACATCTACGGCGGCAGCGGCTGGGCCTGGCACCCCTCGGGCAACGCCTGGCTCTGCGCCACGCTGTGGCGCCACTACGAGTACACCCAGGACCGCGAGTATCTGGAGACGATCTATCCCGTGGTGAAGGGGGCGGCCGAGTTCTGGAAGGCGCGGCTGATCACCACCGAGGTGACCGATGCGGACGGTTCGTCCCGCGAAGTCCTGGTGGACGACACCTCCTGGTCGCCGGAGCACGGACCGGACGGCAAGGGAAACACCTACGGGCAGGAGCTCGCGTGGGAACTCTTCCGGGAGTTCGCCGCCGCGGCCCGCGTTCTGGACCGCGACGCGGACCTCGCCGCCGAGCTGGATTCGATGCGGGCCAGGCTCTACCTCCCGCGGGTCAGTCCGAAGAGCGGCTGGCTGGAGGAGTGGATGAGCCCGGACAATCTCGGTGAGACGACACACCGTCATCTGTCACCGCTCATCGGATTCTTTCCCGGCGACCGGATCTCCGTCGACACCAGCCCGCGCGAACTGGTGGACGGCGTACGCGCACTCCTCACCGCCAGGGGAATGGACAGCTTCGGCTGGGCCTGCGCCTGGCGATCGCTGTGCTGGTCGCGGCTCAAGGACGCCGAAAAGGCCTACCAGCTCTATCTCACCGTGCTGCGCCCTTCGATGAACAACGGCAACGGGACCTCCGCGAACTGGTTCGACATGTACAGCCAGGGCAGTTACACGATCTTCCAGATCGACGCCAACCTCGGCGGCCCCACCGCCGCGCTGGAGATGATCCTCTACTCGAAGCCGGGAGTCGTCGAACTGCTTCCGGCGCTGCCGAAGGCCTGGTCGGCGAAGGGTTCCGTCACCGGGATCGGCGCCCGCGGCGGATTCACGGTCGACTTCTCCTGGCGAGACGGCAGGGCGACCACGGTGACGGTCCGGAGCGTCGGAGGAACGGAGACGGAGCTCCGGGCCGGGCAGTTCCGCAAGAAGATCTCCCTCAAGCCCGGGGCCTCCGTGAAGATCGACGTCTCCTGAGCGGCCGGGTTGTCCGACCGCGGGGTGACAGGGGTCCGGTGGCGCTACTTGGTGGCGAGGAACAGGTAGTCGGCCGTGTAGGGGACGCGGGCGGTGGGCCGCGTGGCCGGGTCGCAGGTGCCGGCCGGGGCGACGCCGCCGGCGGTGTCGAGCCGCAGGACCGATGTGGTCCTGGACAGAAGTCCCTCACTCTTGCCGGTCTGCCGCGCGCGGAGCAGGAGTTGAGGGATGTTGCCCTTGCCGTTGTCGAACTTGTTGAGGACGGTGCCGGTCACCGAGGAACCGTCGGGTGCGATCCACTGCGGGGGACCGGCGGGGCCGTGTTTGGCGAAGCTGTGCTGGATGCCGCCCTGGAGGGTGGCGTCGACGTTGTCCTGGGTGAAGGCGTAGGAGCCGTCGTCCTGCTGGGTGCAGGCGTAGATCTGGGCCCCCTTGACGACGCCGGCCAGGGACGAGTGCCGGATGGCGTCGGGCAGTGAGACGGCGCCCGGCAGCGCGACGGCCTGTCCGCGGACCGCGCCGCCGGGGAACTCGCCGGTGTGCAGGTTGAAGTAGAACTGGTCGGGATGCGCCTTGATGCTCCGCAGCAGGTCCGCGTCCTTGACCTTCACGGTGCCGAACACGAACGGCGTGCCGCCCTTGAGCTTCTCCATGAAGAACGGGATCTTCACGTCACCGTTGGTGCCCCGCGCACCCTGGTGGAGGTGGGCCATGGTCGGGGTACCGATACCGGTCCACGCGAACGCGAAGGACACCTCGTCGCCCTGGACCCGCATGAGGGCCACCGCGCTGCCGTCCTTGTCACCCACCGCCGGCTTGCCCTTGACGGGCACCTCGTTGTCACCGGTCAGGATGGACGTGAAGTACCGCGCCCCCGGCGCGTTCTCGGAGTAGCGGCCGATGGCACCCGCCGCCTGAGTCGCCCCGGCCGCCGGATGCGACACGGTGGCGTCGGCCGCACCGTCGGCGCCGTTGCAGGCGGTCAGGAGCAGGGTGCCGGTGAGCGCCGTCGCGGCGATGGTCCCGAATCGCTTGAGCTTCATGTGTCTCGTTCTCCCCGTGATGGCCGATCCGCGGTTGGCCCGCGGTCGTTCTCCCTCCATCACGGGGCCCCTGTGACGATCCCTCAGCCGATGACACTCCTGAGACACGCCTGAGAAGGGATGGCATCACTGAGGACACGATCTCGACATTACGACGCTCACGACCGCGCCGTGAGCGGCAGGGCGCGTGGGGTGCCCGGCCCGGGGAGGGCGGACGGCACCCGCTCCAGGACACCGCCCGCGAAGACGTCGTACAAGGGCAGGGACTCCAGGTGGACATAGCCGATGTGGCAGTCGCAGACGGCCAGCGGACACGCGCGCGGTCGCAACGCCGCCCGGTACGAGCCGTCGTACAGGTTCCCCAGCTCGTCGCGGACGAAGTGGCAGCGGCGGACCGTGCCCGCGCCGTCGACCGAGATCACGGACTTGCCGGTACGGCACGGGAGTCCGGCGCTGCGGTGCGGATGCCGGCTGTACGGGAACAGGGGGTCGAGCGCGGTCCAGTCGTCGGCCTCCGCGTCGTCGTAGGTGTGTCCCTCGGCGGCGTTGATCCAGAGGTAGACGTGCGGGGGCAGGTCGTCGCGGAGCCGGCGGGCCGCCGTCAGATGGGCGGGCAGGCCCACCACGCCGACGCTGAAGCGCACCCCGCGGTCGGCCAGTTCACGGCACTTGCCGAGGAAACGGTCGTAGGGGGTCTGGCCCGGATGGTAGGTGCACCACAGGGCGAGCGTGTCGAGGTCGGCCTCGGCGAGCCAGCCGGTGCGGCAGCTCAGGTTGGTCTGGATGGCGACCCTGCGCACGTGCGGCAGCCGGGACAGCTCGGTCAGGGTGCGGCGGTACCAGGAGCGGACCAGTCCCTCGCCCCAGGGTGTGAAAAGGAGTGACAGGTCGTCCTCGCTGTCCGTCGCCCATCGCGCGAAGCGCTCCAACGCCTCCCGGTCCGCGCGGAGTTGGGCGGTCGAGTCGCGGCGCTTGGCGAACGGGCAGTAGGGGCAGTCGTAGTCGCAGGACGCGAGCGGCCCCCGGTACAGGACGGTGAGATCCATGACGGTCCGTCACTTCCGTTCGTAGGCGGCCATCGCGGACCGCACCTCGGGGGAGAACAACTCCGGCCCCACGGCGTCGGAATGGGCCAGGCCCTCCGGGGTCAGCACGAGCGACTCGCCCGCCGCTTCGGTCAGCCAGCCGTGCCCGGCCAGCCGGTCGAGCTCCGTCCCGAAGTCGTCGTCGGGTGAACTCCCGAAGCGGGCGCGGTAGTCGGCGACCGAGAGCCCCTCGGCCTGGAGGAGCGACTGCAGGAGATGACGGCGGCGCGCCTCGTGTCCGTCCACGCGGTAGCCGACCTCCGCGTGCGTGAAGTCGGTCGTCGTGACGTAGTCGTCGATGATGCCGCGGATCTCGTGCATGCCGACCGCGTAGTCGAAGGAGTAGTGCAGCGTCGACGTGTACGAGCGGGCCCCGCAGCCGAGCCCGATCATGCCGTCCGTCTGGCAGGCGTAGTCGTCGGTGCCCTGGGGCGGGGCGTCGGCCCGGCGGAACATCCGCATCGACTGCTGGACATAGCCCCGCGCGAGGAGGTGGTCACGCCCCGCCCGGTACAGCCGCAGCCGCTGCGTGTCCCACTCCGGGTCGGTTCCGGTGTCCCCGTGGTGCCGGCCGAGGCCGGTCAACGGGCGGACGTAGAGCGGGTACAGGTACAGCTCCTCGGGCCGCCAGGCCAGGGCCGCGTCCAGCGAGGCGCGCCAGGTCCGCTCGGTCTGGCCGTCGATGCCGTAGATGAGGTCGATGTTGAGGACGGGGATGGCGGCGTCCCGGATCCGGCCGAGCGCGGCCTCCACGTCGGCACGGCGCTGCGGGCGTACGGCGGCCCTGGCCTCGGAGTCGACGAAGCTCTGGATGCCCAGGCTGAGGCGGGTCGCGCCGCGCTCCGCGAGGACGGCGAGCCGGTCCGCGGTGGCGGTGGCGGGCGAGGCCTCCACGGAGAGCGGGACCGCGCGCAGGTCGGCGCCCATGCGCCGTTCGGCGATGTCGCACAGGCGCTCCAGCTCGGACGCGGTGAGGAAGGTCGGGGTGCCGCCGCCGAACGCCGCGGTGGCGAAACGCACCGGCTCCGCGTCGCCGAGTGCCGCCCGGACGGCGTCCGCCTGCCGCTCCAGGGCGTCCAGATAGGCGCCGGTCAGGCCGTCCGGGGCACCGATGCGGGTGAAGAGGTTGCAGAAGCCGCAGCGGACCTCGCAGAACGGTATGTGCACATAGAGCGAGAGGGCGCCGCGGTCCTCCGTCGCCCACAACTCCCGCAGCGCGGGCCGGTCTTGGAGGCGGCGGTACGCCGTCTTGTGCGGATACGCGTACACGTAGTGCTGGTAGGGGCTGGTCTGTTGGGCGGTGGTCATCGGGCGGCCTCGGCGGGGTCGAGGAGGAAATGGGCGTAGGGCACGGTCCACACGGACTCGTGGCCCAGACGGTGGCCGGTGTAGCCGTCGTCGCCGTAGGCGGTGCCGTGGTCGGAACACACGATGACGAAGCAGGGGCGCCGGGAACTCGCCGCGGCGAACAGCCGCCCGATGTGCCGGTCGACGTACTCCAGCGCGGCGGCGTGCGTCTCCCGGGTGTCACCCGCCTCGCGGGTCGCGCCCGGCAGGTGGAACCAGTTGGGCTGGTGCAGCGCCGAGACGTTCACGAAGAGGAACAGGCGCTGTTCGGCGGGCAGTTCGGCCACCACCTGTTCCACGCGGTCGACCTGGTTCTCGAAGGAGTGCGGCGAGGTGACGCCGAACTCCTCCTCCCAGTGCGCCTCTTGGAACAGGCCGGGCAGTACGGAGCCCAGCGGGCCCCGCCGGTTGAAGAAGCCCACGCCCCCGACGCAGACCGTGCGGTAGCCGGCCGCGGCGAGCCCGGACACGAGATCCGGGGTGTCGTAGACGAAGGTGCCCCCGGCGGTCGTCTCGCTGCCGGCGAAGCTCGCCGCGAACAGCCGTGGATGCGGGCCGGGTTCGGCCGGAGTGGGCAGGAACCCGGCGAAGATCGCCTGGTGCGAGGCGTAGGTGAAACTGCCCGGGGCGTGCCTCCTCTCCCAGCGTCCGCCGGGCAGTTGGCGGGCCAGTTGCGGGATGCGCCCCTCGGCCGCCAACTCGACGGCCACGTCGTGGCGCAGCGTGTCGAGGGTGACCAGCAGGATGTCGTGGTCGCCGACGATCGCGTTCATGTCGGGCTCAGGCATGGGCTGTTCCTGTTCTGTACGGGTGACGCGGGCCGCTTCCGGCCGGTGCGCGCAGGACGGCCGCCACCTGCGCGCCGTAGGTGTCCAGCCCCTCGGCGCCACTGCCGGGCAGTCCGGTGAGCCGGGGCAGCAGGTCGCCGAAGGCGTTGACCTCGCCGACGAAGCTGCGCCGCCAGTCCACGGCCGGCAGCAGGTCGACCCCCACGCACAGCGTGCGCGGGAAGCAGGACGCGGCACGCTCGCACACGTCCAGGACGTCGGACCACCGGGCGCCCGCGGCGGTGACGGCCCGCCGGACGCCGTCGAGGTCGCCGCGGCTGCCGCCCAGATGCAGGTTGGTCAGCGGCCAGCGACTGGTGCGCACCACCGCGTGGGTGGCCCGGCCGGCCACGACGAGCACGCGGAGATCCGCGGCCCGGCCCGCCTGGGAGGCCTTCGGCACCCAGCGTTCGAGATGCAGCCCGTCCGGGGCCAGCGCGTCCACGATGCGGGCGACGTCCCGCTCGTCGTGATACCGGCGCACCCGGAGGGAGTTGTGGAGCGCGCCGTCCGGACCGGTCTCGACGGACGTGGTGGCCCTGATCCGGCCGCCGCCCGCAGTCTCGACCGCTAGGACACCCGACGCCGACGAACCGTGCGCGGGCTTGACGAACAGCCGGGGCATCCGGTGCTCGCGCATCAACGCCCGTACGTCGTCCCAGCCGTGCACCCGCGCGCCGTGCGGACCCGATGTGGGGGAGTCCGGGACGGGCACACCGGCCGCGTCCAGCACGGCGTGACACGCCCGCTTGTCGAACAGCGCCGCCAGGTCGTCCGGGTCGGCGAGGCGGATGCCGCCGCGCAGCGTGCGCAGCGCGGCGGTGAACCGCGTGTACCAGCGGGCCGAACCCTCCACCCGGGTCGGGTCCGAGGCGTCCCGCAGCAGCCGGTCGACCTCGGGGTTCTCGCCGGGGGAGTCGACCCGGACGAACTCGTCGGCGGCGAAGTCCGCTCCCCGCGCGCGCAGGACGTCAGCCCAGGCGACGACACGGGGTGTGGGCAGCCCGGCCGCGCGCACGGCGTCCGCGAAGAGGGACACCCTGCGGTTCTCGGGGTTGCCGACCACCGCGAACCGGGGCCCGGTGCGGGCGGACGACGCGGCGGCGATCGGCCCGGCCGCGGTGGACGCGGTCACTCCCCGACGGCGACGTAGCGCCAGACCGTGCCGTCGTCCTCCGTCTCCTCCTCGGCGTCGTCACGGTCCAGGTCGACCTCCACGCCCACCGGCACCAGCGTCTGCCGTACGCGCTCCGCGACGGCCTCGCTGAGGTAGTTGTGGTGCAGATCCAGCTTCTTGAGATGCGTCAGCGGCTGCCCGCTCAGCAGCGCTACGGCGCCGTCGTCGGTCAGCACGCCCATCGACAGGTCCAGCACCTCCAGGCGCTCCACCACCGGGGCGGCGGCGACCGCGGCGGCCACCGCGTCCTGCATCTCGCTGTTGTGCAGGGCCAGATGACGCAGGCGCGGCAGCCGCGCACCGGACAGGATCGGCTCCAGGTCGGCGGCCTCGCTGTCACCGCCGTAGTCCGGCGTGCCCAGCCACAGGTCGAGGTGCTCCAGGGCGGGCAGGTCACTGGCGCCGATGCCGCGCACCACCCCGACGGGCAGTCCGCCCGTCTCCGCCACCAGCCGGCGCAGCGCACCGTGCCGCAGCGCCGTGAACTCCAGCCCGGTGCCGCCGCGCACACCGAACTCCTCCAGCGCCGGGTAGGCGTTGAGCAGCGGTGCGACATCGGTCTGGTTGATCCAGGAGATCTCGCACTCCTCCATCACCAGGTCGCCGACGAACAGCGCGCGCAGTGCCGGGAAGACGTCCCGGGCCGCCACCAGCGCCTCGAACATCTCGGTGGGCGCGCTGTCGTAGGCATCCGCCCAGGCGCCGATGATCAGCGCCCGGACCCGGTTCGTGTCGACGGCGGCACGGAAGCGCGTGAACATGTCGGTCCACGCCTCGTCGGAGTCGTACACATCGCTGTCCAGGCGCCAGGCGACCGAGTCCGGCTCGGGCAGCCGGTCGGCCGGGGCACCCGGCCCGGGAAAGGTGAACGAGGGCAGCCCGTGCAGCGCGTCGAGGTGCTCACCGATGGTCATGCGGCCGCTCCTGAGAAGGAAGTGTGCGTGGTCTGTGGTGCCGCATTTCTACCAACCGCCACTGACAGTCCCGTTCGGCGGGGGCGGGCCCGGGGCCGTTGTCAGTGGTGACGCCTAACGTCGTGGTCATGAAGCCGGTGCGCGGCGCACCCGGCGGTGAGGGGACAGCCATGTACCGACAGGGAGACGTGCTGATCGTGCCGGTCGCGCGGGACGCGGTGCCCGCTCACGCGGCACACGCCCCGAGGGAGCGGCGCGACGGACGCGGGCGGCTCGTGCTGGCGCTGGGAGAGGTGACGGGGCATGCCCACGCGGTCGTCGGGCCGGGGGAGTTGGTGCGCGAGCCGGGCCCCTACGGGCCGTTGCTGCTCCATCTGCCCCAGGGCGGGCGGGTGGTGCACGAGGAGCACGCGGCGATCGCGCTGCCCAAGGGGTGGTTCCGGGTCGTCAGACAGCGGGAGTACGTGCCCGGGTCCGTACGGATCGTGGCCGACTGAGCGACCGGGACGCACCGGCATCACGACAGAACTGGGCGGGGCGCGGAGGAAGCGCACGTGAGCGGGACGGACACAGGGGTGGACAGGATGACGGACCTGAAGGCGGGCGGCACACCGGACCTGGCGGCGGGGAGCGTGGTGACCGGGCCTTCCGGTGACCTCGCGGAGTGGCGGGCGTGGGCCTCGGCGACGGGTCCCGCGGACCGGGCGCGCGCCGAGGAGGGCGTCCGGCGGGCCTACCGGCTGGCGGGACTCGCGGAACCGGAGCGTGTGGTGTGGGCGGGTTCGCCCCGCGCGGCGGTCGCTCTCCTCCGGGAGCATACGGACCGGGGCCCGAGCGTCCGGGACGCGGTGCGCAGTGCGCCGTGGGCGGCGGCGAGACGGCGGCTGCACACCGAGTTGGGGCCCGCGGGGTGGTCGGCGCACTGGGCGGCGACCGGCGGACGGCTGTGGCCGTCGACGCAGGCCCTGGCGGACCGCATCCGTACCGGCGTGATCGAGGAGTTGGCCGGACGCGACACCGGAAAGGAGGCCGCGGAGATCCGGCTGATCCTCCTGGACGCCGTGCTCGGACAGCACGACGCGCCGTGGCTCGCGGCGTTCCCCGCCGACGACGGCCCGATCGACGCGCTGGCCGCGGTGTGCCGCAGCGCCGGCTGGTGGTGGCCGTTCGCGCGGGTCGCCGTGCTGTCGGAGCGTCCCTCGGCCCTCCACCGCGACGAGGCGGGACGACTGGACCACGGGGACGGCCCGGCGCTCGCCTACCCGGACGGCTTCGCCCTGCACGCCTGGCGCGGCATGCCGGTTCCGGCCGCCTTCCTGGCCGAACTGCCCACGCTGACCCCGGAACGCATCCGCGCCGAGGAGAACGCCGAGCTGCGCCGCGTGATGCTGGAGTACTACGGCTACGACCGGTACCTCACCGATTCGGGCGCCCGCCCCCTGCACCGGGACGAGACGGGCACGCTGTGGCGGATCGACCTGGCCGACGACGAGCCCGTGGTCATGGTGGAGGTCCTCAACTCCACCCCGGAACCCGACGGCACCCACCGCACGTACTGGCTACGGGTCCCCCCGTCGACGCGCACGGCCCGAGCGGGGGTGGCCTGGACCTTCGGCCTGGACGCCGAGGCGTACGCACCCGAGCGGCAGACCTGAGAGTTCCCCGGCGGCGGGACGTGCCTCGCCCCGCGACCCATGAACGTGGGGGGAGCCGCGGGGCGAGGGGTGAGCGATGGTGCAGCCGGTGGGGGCCGGACGCCCGGGTGGCCACGGGCCGGACCTACAGCCGGGCACGTCGTTCCTTCAGGTGCCGTACCTGACCGATCGGCTCAGCAGCCGAAGTTGATCAGGTTGAAGGTGACGTAGTGGTCCGAGGTGTAGTAGTCCTCCTGGGTCTTCTTTCCGGTGACGATGCGGCGCGCTCCTCGCGTGGACGAGCCGGGAGTCTTGACCGTGTACTCGTGGTAGTAGCCGGAGGTCTGGCTGGGGAGGACGCCTTCCTGGTTGCGGAAGACGACGCCGTCCTGCGAGTAGGGGAAGGGGCCGTTCGTCGCGATCAGGTCGAGCGTGTCGTACGCCTGGGAGGGCAGGGCGCTGTAACAGATGCTGCCGACCGCGGCGGCGGCCGGGGTCGCGGTGGCGACGGTGCCGCCGACGAGGAGAGCGGACAGGACGGCGGCCGCCGCGCCGATGCCGGTGATCCGTGGGGGGAATCTCATGCGTTCATGATGACGCGCGTAGATAGTGGCATGTCAATGACAACAGCGGAGATTTTCCCGCCAAGTCCGATGAGTTTTCAGGGAGTTAACCTGGCGCGCGCCGTCTCCACACGGTCTGCGCACGGGCCGGGAACCCTGTCCCTGAACCGCCCGTCCGAAGGGTGCGGGGCGAGGTGTGTCCGCCGAAAGTCTCTGGTCGCGCGACTTTGGTCGCCGTTCCCCCGCACAGGGTGGGTGACCCGGCCCGGACCCGCATAGATTTGTCGACCGTGACAGGTGACAGGACCGCGAAGGTACCGCAGGCGTTCGCGGGGCGCCGATGGCTGCTGCCGTCGGCCGTGGCCGACGAACTCGACCCCGACGTCGAACGGCGCGGACGGTCCCGCCGCACCGCACGCGACTGGGTCGTCGACACCTGCTGCTTCCTGCTGGCCGTGGGCATCGGACTCGCCGCCGCGCAGACCCTCGACAGCGACAGCGCGACCCCGCACTCCCTCGCCGTCGTGGACCAGTTCTTCGGGGTCCTCGCCTGCGGCGCGGTGTGGCTGCGCCGCCGCTGGCCGGTCGGTCTCGCGGTCACGATGATCCCCGTCGGCTTCGTGTCGAACACGGCGGGCGGCGCCGCCATGGTCGCCGTGTTCACCTTCGCCGTGCACCGCCCCTTCCGCTACGTCGCCTGGGTCGGCGGCATCCAACTCGCCCTGGCCCCGCTGTTCTTCTGGCTGCGGCCGGACCCCGATCTGCCGTACGCCGGCGCGGTCGTGTTCACCGAGCTGCTCACCCTCACCGTCATCGGCTGGGGCATGTTCGTCCGTTCCAAGCGGCAGCTCATGCTGAGCCTGCGCGACCGCGCCCGGCGCGCCGAGACGGAGGCGGAACTGCGCGCCGAGCAGGCCCAGCGGCTCGCCCGCGAGGCCATCGCGCGCGAGATGCACGACGTGCTCGCGCACCGGCTGACCCTGCTGAGCGTGCACGCGGGCGCGCTGGAGTTCCGCCCTGACGCGCCCCGCGAGGAGGTCGCGCGGGCTGCCGGTGTCATCCGCGAGAGCGCCCACGAGGCCCTCCAGGACCTGCGGGAGATCATCGGCGTCCTGCGCGCGGGCGAGCCCGACGACACGGGCCGCCCCCAGCCCACGCTCGGCGCCCTGGACGCGCTGGTCACCGAGTCCCGCGAGGCCGGCATGAAGGTCACCCTCGCCAACCGGGTCACCGACCCCGCCGCGGTCCCCGCCTCGGTCGGCCGCACCGCCTACCGCATCGCCCAGGAGGCCCTCACCAACGCCCGCAAACACGCCCCGGGCACAGAGGTCACGGTGACGGTCACCGGCACCCCGGGCGACGGCCTGGTGATCGCCGTACGCAACCCGCCCCCGGAGGGTGAGGTGCCCCATGTCCCCGGTTCCGGCCAGGGGTTGATCGGGCTGACCGAGCGGGCGACGCTGGCGGGGGGACGGTTGGAGCACGGGCCGGAGGAGGGCGGGGGGTTCCGGGTGCGGGCGTGGCTGCCGTGGGGGTGAGGCTCGTTCGGCACCACGGGTAACTCCCGTTCTGGGCAAGGAGGATGGAGGTCGCTCAGGGGGCGCGGGGTGAGGGAGCGCGGTGAGGGAGTGCGCGCCGTGCAGCCCGGTCCGCTCCTGCGCCGCCCACGCGGACTCCGACCGACTGGCCGACTCCGCCGACGTGTTGGCGTAGAACAGCGGCTGGGTCAGGGTGTCCGGGACGCTGTCGTGGAGCACCGGTCGTACTGCCGTCCCGCCGCCCCGGAGCCGCTCCCCGAGGATCAACCCGCTCGCGCCGCCGCGGTAGCCGCTGCGCGCACGCCTCCCTGGGCACCCCGCCCGGCACCGCGGACCCCGCCACCACCCGCCGCGTCGCCATGGTTACGTAGCCCCATGACTGCGATCAGACTGCTCCTTGTCGACGACGACCCGCTGGTGCGGGCCGGGTTGTCCTTCATGATGGGCGGCGCCGCCGACATCGAGATCGTCGGGGAGGCCGCGGACGGCAGCGAGGTCGAGGAACTCGTCGACCGCGTCCACCCGGACGTCGTCCTGATGGACATCCGTATGCCGTCGGTCGACGGGCTGACGGCGACGGAGCGGTTGCGCGCCCGCGGCGACGCGCCCCAGATCGTCGTCCTCACCACCTTCCACGCCGACGAACAGGTGCTACGGGCCCTCCGCGCGGGCGCCGCCGGCTTCGTCCTCAAGGACACCCCGCCCGCCGAGATCCTCGACGCGGTACGCCGGGTCGCGGCCGGCGATCCCGTCCTGTCGCCCGCGGTCACCCGCCAGTTGATGGAGCACGCGGCGGGCACCGCCACGGACACCCGTCGGGCACGCGCGCGTGAACGCGTCGCCGCCCTGGGGGACCGCGAACGCGAGGTCGCCGTGGCCGTCGGCCAGGGCCTCGCCAACGCCGAGATCGCCACCGGCCTCTTCATGAGCGTCGCCACCGTGAAGACCCACGTCTCGCGCATCCTGGCCAAGCTGGACCTCAACAACCGTGTGCAGATCGCCCTGTTGGCTTACGACGCGGGTCTGCTCGAAGAGGACGGGGAGAGCGGGCACTAGTCGCTGCCGCCGTCCGTTCCCACTGCACTGGGAGACCTCGGGGGATCGACCAGGAGGGGGCAGGCATGACCGAAGTGATCGATCTGGGGGAGTTCGGCGAGGCGTTCCGGCGGGACCCGCACCCGGTGTACGCCATGCTGCGGACGTCGGGCCCGGTACACCGCGTACGGCTGCCGGCGCCGGACGCGCACCACGTGACCTGGCTGATCGTGGGGTACGAGGAGGCGCGTGCCGCGCTGGCCGACCCGCGACTGGCCAAGGACGGCGGCAAGATCGGGGTGACGTTCCTCGACGAGGAGCTGATCGGCAGATACCTGCTGACCACCGACCCGCCGGACCACACCCGCCTGCGCGGGCTGATCAGCCGCACGTTCACGATGCGCCGGGTCGAGGAGCTGCGCCCGCGCGTCCAGCGGATCACCGACGACCTGCTCGACGCCATGCTGCCGTCCGGCCGCGCCGACCTCGTCGAGGCGCTCTCCTATCCGCTGCCGATCACCGTGATCAGCGAGCTTCTGGGTGTGCCCGAGATGGACCGCGCGGAGTTCCGCAAACTCTCCACGGAGGCGGTCGCGCCCAGCAGTTCGGGCACCGAGTACGACGCGTTCGTACGGCTCGCCGAATACCTCGGCGACCTGATCGAGGACAAGCGCCGCGCCGGGCCCAGCGGCGACCTGCTCAGCGACCTGATCCGCACCACCGCCGAGGGCGGCGACCGGCTCTCCCCGCAGGAACTGCGGGGCATGGCCTTCATCCTGCTCATCGCCGGCCACGAAACGACCGTCAACCTCCTCACCAGCGGCATCCACGCCCTGCTCACCCACCCCGACCAACTCGCCGCCCTGCGCGCCGACATGACCCTCCTCGACGGCGCGGTCGAGGAGATGCTGCGCTACGAGGGCCCGGTGGAGAACGGCACGTTCCGGTTCGCCGCGGAGCCCCTGGAGATCGCCGGCACCTTGGTGGAGCGGGGTGACCCGGTCATGGTCGGCCTGACCGCCGCCGACCGCGACGGGCACCGTTTCCCTGCCCCGGACCGCTTCGACATCCGCCGCGACCCCCGCGGCCACCTCGCCTTCGGCCACGGCATCCACTACTGCCTCGGCGCCCCCTTGGCCCGCCTCGAAGCCCGCACGGCGATACGCGCCCTGCTGGAGCGCGCCCCCGCCCTCACCCTGGACGGCCCACCCGGCGACTGGCTCCCTGGCATGCTGATGCGCGGGATGCGCGCCCTGCCGGTGCGCTGGTAGAACGGCTGCACGGGGCGGCCGTAGCGACGGCGGAGCCCTGAAGGCCGTAGCAACAGCAACCTCGGCAGCAACTGCCGTAGCCGCAGCGGTCGTTGAAGTCGCGGCAGCCGTAACCGCCGTAAAAGTCATGGATCCTGTAGGAGGACCGCCCTCGTGACCGCAAGCGCCGAGTTCGCCGAGTTCGACCTGACCATGGCTCGGAAGGCGCTGGACAGTCAGCCCTTCAGCAGGCTGATCGGCGCGCGGCTGAGTGCCTTCGGGGACGGCGTCGCCACGCTGGAGATCGACATCAGGGAGGACCTCCAGCAGCAGAACGGGTTCGTGCACGGCGGAGTCCTCGCCTACGCCGCCGACAACGCGCTCACTTTCGCCGGCGGCACGGCACTGGGCCCCGCGGTCCTCACCGGCGGCCTCTCCATCCAGTACGTCCGCCCGGCCACCGGCCGCATCCTGCGCGCCCACGCGGAGGTCGTGCAGGCCGGCCGCCGCCAGGCCGTGGTCCGTTGCGACGTCCTCGCGGTAGCCGACGACGGCACGGAGTCCCTCTGCGCGGTCGCCCAGGGGACGGTGCTGGCGGTCCGTACGTCCTGAGCGCCCCCTGAAAGGGAGCGAGGACGGATCGCCGTCCACGGCACGACTGCTCAGCTGTAGGGGAAGGCGCCCGCGATCTCCGCGAGGCGGACGGGTCTGTGTTCGCGTCTGGACACTTCGCAGGCCTCGGCGATGCGCAGCGCCTGCAATGCCTCGCGGCCGTCGCACGGGTTGGTGCGCTGGCCGACGACGACCTCCACGAAGGCGATCAACTCGGCCTCGTAGGCGGGCCCGAAGCGCTCCAGGAAGCCGGTCCACGGCTTGGTCGCGGCCGGGGGACCGGTCGGCTCGGTGGAAGCGATCGGCGTGCGGTCGTCGAGGCCGACGACGACTTGGTCCAGCTCCCCGGCGAGTTCCATGCGGACGTCGTAGCCCGCCCCGTTCAGGCGCGCGGCCGTCGTCGTGGCGAGCGTGCCGTCGTCCAGGGTGAGGACCGCCGCGGCCGTGTCGATGTCACGGGCCTCGCGGAACATCGCGGGACCGGCGTCCGAACCGGTCGCGTACACGTCGACGACCTCGTGCCCGGTCACCCAGCGCAGCATGTCGAAGTCGTGGATCAGGGTGTCGCGGTACAGCCCGCCGGAGATCGGCAGGTAGGCGGCCGGGGGAGGCGTCTGGTCGGAGGTCATCGCGCGGACCGTGTGCAGCCGTCCCAGCCGCCCCGAGCGCACCGCTTCCCGGGCGCCCGTGTAACCCGCGTCGAACCGGCGCTGGAACCCCATCTGCAGGACCGTTCCGGCTGTCTCGACCTCGGCGATCGCCTGCAACGAGCCCGGCAGGTCCAGGGCGATGGGCTTCTCGCAGAACACCGGGAGCCCGGACCGTGCCGCTCTCCCGATTAATTCGGCGTGCGCCGATGTCGCCGTAGTGATCACCACGGCGTCCACGCCCCACTTGAAGATCTCCTCCGTACTCGGTGCCGCCGTTTCCCCCAGCCGGTTCGCCAGCTCCTGGGCCCTTGCCGGGTCCACGTCCGTGAGGATCAGCGAACCGACCTCGCGATGACGGCTGAGCGTCCTGGCATGGATGGTCCCGATGCGGCCCGTACCGATGACTCCGATGCGCATGTGAACAAACTGAGGGCCGACCAGCCACGCTGTCAATGCGTATGTCCGGACAATCGAACTACATCACTTCCCGTCAACCATTCACACAGCTACGCTCGGGCCCGTGCCGAAACCAGATGTGGACCCGACCGTGCCGCTTGAGCTCAGCGTGGACCGGAGCAGCCCGGTGCCGTTGTACTTCCAGCTGTCCCAACAGCTGGAGGCCGCGATCGAACACGGCTCGCTCACCCCCGGCAGCCTGCTGGGCAACGAGATCGAACTGGCGGCCCGGCTCGGCCTGTCCCGGCCCACGGTCCGCCAGGCCATCCAGTCACTGGTCGACAAGGGCCTCCTGGTGCGCCGCCGGGGCGTCGGCACGCAGGTCGTGCACAGTCAGGTCAAACGCCCGCTGGAACTCAGCAGCCTCTTCGACGACCTGGAGGCGGCCGGACAGCGCCCCGCCACGAAGGTCCTCGTCAACAGCATCGTCACGGCGTCCGCCGAGGTCGCGGCCGCACTCGGCGTGGCCGAGGACAGTGACGTACACCGCATCGACCGGCTGCGCCTCGCGCACGGCGAGCCGATGGCCCACCTGTCCAACCACCTGCCGCTCGGTCTCCTCGACCTGGACACCGCGCAGCTGGAGGCCACCGGCCTGTACCGCATGATGCGCACCGCCGGAATCACCCTGCACAGCGCCCGCCAGTCCATCGGCGCCCGCGGTGCCACGGAGGAGGAGGCCGAACGCCTGGCCGAGTCCGAGGGCGCCCCGCTCCTCACCATGCAGCGCACGACATTCGACGACACCGGCCGAGCGGTGGAATTCGGCAGCCACACCTATCGGCCGACGCGCTATTCGTTCGAGTTCCAGCTCCTGGTACGTCCCTGAGTGCGCAGGTTCGCCCGCCTTATTCGTCGTAATGTCCGTACAAATAAACCGGGCTGGCGTGCTTCCTGATCGAAGTGCGCCGGACGATTTACGCAGGGGGCCGCAACGAGGTCAGGGGCGCGGGGAACTGCGCGACCAGCCGCGATGCACCCGCACCAGACAACGATCCGCACCCCCCTTCACGCCCCCGCACAGCACCCCCGGTCACGGTGAGGCAGAATCGGGCCTTGATGAGCACCTACGGCAACTTCAGCGCCCCTATAGGCTCCCGGCGTGCCCCCGCACTGAGGACGGTCGGCACCCGCGAGCGGAGGTCGCACCTCACGGCCCCCCGCGTGCCCACCGTCGGCATCGACATCGGCGGCACCAAGGTCATGGCGGGCGTCGTGGACGCCGACGGCAACATCCTGGAGAAGCTCCGCACGGAGACCCCGGACAAGTCCAAGAGCCCCAAGGTCGTCGAGGACACCATCGTCGAACTGGTCCTGGACCTGTCCGACCGCCACGACGTGCACGCGGTCGGCATCGGCGCGGCCGGCTGGGTCGACGCCGAGCGCAACCGCGTCCTGTTCGCCCCCCACCTGTCGTGGCGCAACGAGCCCCTCAGGGACCGCATCACGAGCAGGCTCTCCGTGCCGGTCCTGGTGGACAACGACGCGAACACCGCCGCCTGGGCCGAGTGGCGCTTCGGCGCGGGCCGCGGCGAGGACCACCTGGTCATGATCACGCTCGGCACCGGCATCGGCGGCGCGATCCTGGAGGACGGCCAGGTCAAGCGCGGCAAGTACGGCGTCGCCGGCGAGTTCGGCCATATGCAGGTCGTCCCCGGCGGCCACCGCTGCGCATGCGGCAACCGCGGCTGCTGGGAGCAGTACAGCTCGGGCAACGCGCTGGTCAGGGAAGCGCGCGAGCTGGCCGCGGCCGACTCCCCGGTGGCGTACGGGATCATCGAGCACGTCAAGGGCAACATCGGGGACATCACCGGGCCGATGATCACCGAGCTGGCCCGCGAGGGCGACGCGATGTGCATCGAGCTGCTCCAGGACATCGGCCAGTGGCTCGGCGTCGGCATCGCCAACCTCGCCGCCGCCCTCGACCCGTCCTGCTTCGTGATCGGCGGCGGTGTCTCGGCCGCCGACGACCTGCTGATCGGCCCCGCGCGGGACGCGTTCAAGCGGCAGCTCACCGGCCGCGGCTACCGCCCCGAGGCCCGCATAGTGCGCGCCCAGCTCGGCCCCGAGGCCGGCATGGTCGGCGCCGCCGACCTCGCCCGGCTGGTCGCCCGCCGATTCCGCCGCGCCAAGCGCCGCCGGGTCGAGCGGTACGAGCGCTACGAGCGGTTCGCGGAGTTCCGGCGCGGCAGCCAGGACACGGCATGACCGCATCGCTGCCCCGCCAGGCCATGCCCCGGGACGAGCCGCCCCGACCACCCGAGGACCCCCGCCACAAGGCCCGCCGCCGAGCGATCACCCTGCTCATCATCGTGCTGCTCATCGGCGTACCGGCCGGCTATCTGGCGATCTCCGCCAACCAGAGCCGCAACAGCGGCAAGGACAAAGAGGACAAGTACTCGGCGACCGGGCTCACCGTGGGCTGGCCCTCCAAGGTGCAGCGGCGCCTCTACCAGGTACCGGTCCCGCACCCGGCCGAAGAGGTCGCCTTCTACGAGACCAACAACTGGAAGACCAGCCGCCTCTACGTCCAGTTCCAGACCAGCGACGCCGGCCTGGACACCTTCCTCGCCGGCGTAGGCGTCGACCGGGACACGCTGAAGAAGAACGACATCACCATCAGCGCCCGCGACCAGAAGATCACCGGCTGGAAGTTCACCCGCCCCGGCCCCTGGTGGGGCGTCGTCAACAAACAGAAGGACCCGGCCCCCACCCAGGACATCGTGGTGAACCTGTCCGACCCCAAGCTCCCCATGGTCTACGTCGTCGCCCGCACGGTTCCCTAGCAGGTGGCCCCGGCCGGTCGCCGGGGCCGATTGTCAGACCCCGCCCGTAGAGTCGAAGACAGCTGACACGACTGACGGGCGGGAGGTGACAGGACGTATGACGGACACGGCATCGACGGAGCAGATCTCCGTACGGCTGGCCGCGGTCTTCCTGCCGTCCGCCGTCGTCCCGCGCGAGGGCCGCATCGCCTTCTGGGACCCCGACGGCGAGCGCGCACTCCCTGAAGCGGAAGTGGGCGTGGAACAGACCGAGTTGACCGTCGTACGACGACAGGGCACCGCAGTCCGCCGCAGGTCCGCCCCCGCACTGACCCTGCCGATCGAGGCGGCCCTGCCGCTGCTCGTGCGTGCCCGCCGTGACCCGGCCGCCCATCCCGCCACGGCCTGCTGGGGCGCCGCCGCCCTGCACGCGCTACGGCTCGCGGCGCGCGGCCGACTGCTCCCCGGCCTCACCGCCACCGGCCACGACGCGTGGCGCGCGGGCCCCCTGGAGCCGGAGGACGTCGCGCACGTCCGCGCGGTGGCGGCGGCCCTTCCGTACGAGGGTCACGCGGTCCCGCTGCCCGGCCCTGGCCCGCTGCGGTTGCCCGAGCCGGAAGCGCTGATGCGGTCCTTCCTGGACGCGGTCGCGGACACCCTGCCCCGCACCCCGGCCGCGCCCTACACCTCCGGGATGCCTTTCGCGGCCCGCGCGCCCCAGCGCCTGCGCGATGCCCAGGACTGGGCGGCGGAGGTCGCCGCCGGCATGGACGCGGGCGTGCGGATCTCGCTCCGCCTGGACCTGTCGGCGTACGACCTGTTCGACGACGGCGGACGGGTGCGCAGCGCGGGCGCGGCGATCGTCCAGGTGCACAGCCTCGCCGACCCGACCCTCGTGGTCGACGCGGCAGCCCTGTGGGCGGGCGCGGCCGACACCGCCTTCGGCCCCCGCGCGCGCGTGGACGCCGCGCTGGCGGTACGGCGGGCCGCGCGTGTCTGGCCCCCGCTGGACCGTCTCTCCGAGTTGGACGTGCCTGACGTACTCGCCCTGTCCGAGGAGGAGTTGGGCGACCTGCTCGGCGTGGCGGCCACCCGGCTCGCGGCGGCCGGGGTCGCCGTCCACTGGCCCCGGGACCTGGCACAGGACCTGACGGCAGCGGCCGTGGTCCGGTCGGCGCCGGGCTCCGCCACGGACGGCACCGGCTTCTTCGAGAGCGAGGAACTCCTCCAGTTCCGCTGGCAGTTGGCGCTCGGCGGCGACCCGCTCACCGAGGCCGAGATGGACATGCTGGCCGAGGCCCACCGTCCGGTCGTACGCCTCCGGGACCAGTGGGTCCTGGTCGACCCGGCCCTCGTCCGCAAGGCCCGCAAGCGCGAACTGGGCCTGCTGGACCCGGTGGACGCGCTGTCCGTCGCGCTCACCGGCACCGCGGAGGTCGACGGCGAGCGGGTGGAGGCGGTCCCGGTGGGAGCGTTGGCGACCCTGCGTGACCGCTTGACGGCAGGCATCCACCCCGCCGAGCCACCTCAGGGCCTGGACGCGACCCTCCGGGACTACCAACTCCGGGGCCTGGCCTGGCTCGACCTCATGACCTCCCTCGGCCTGGGCGGCTGCCTGGCCGACGACATGGGCCTGGGCAAGACGATCACCCTCATCGCCCTGCACCTGCGCCGAGCCCACCGCGCCCCCACCCTGGTGGTCTGCCCCGCCTCCCTCCTGGGCAACTGGCAGCGGGAGATCACCCGCTTCGCCCCCGGAGTCCCCGTCCGCCGCTTCCACGGCGCGGACCGCACCCTGGAGGACCTGACCGGCGGTTTCGTCCTCACGACGTACGGCACGATGCGCTCGGCGGCACCTACTCTCGCCCAGCAGCAGTGGGGCATGGTCGTCGCGGACGAGGCCCAGCACGTCAAGAACCCGTACTCGGCGACCGCGAAGGCCCTGCGCACGATCCCGACCCCCGCGCGCGTGGCGCTGACCGGCACCCCCGTGGAGAACAACCTCTCCGAACTCTGGGCCCTGCTGGACTGGACGACCCCCGGACTCCTCGGTCCCCTGAAGTCCTTCCGGGCCCGGCACGCGCGTGCGGTGGAGAACGGCGAGGACGAGGAGGCGGTGGCCCGGCTCGCCCGCCTGGTCCGCCCGTTCCTGCTGCGCCGCAAGAAGTCCGACCCGGGCATCGTCCCCGAACTGCCGCCCAAGACGGAGACGGACCACCCGGTCCCGCTCACCCGCGAACAGGCCTCGCTGTACGAGGCGGTGGTACGGGAGTCGATGCTGGCCATCGAGACGACGGAGGGCATCGCCCGCCGCGGCCTGGTCCTGAAGCTCCTCACCTCCCTCAAACAGATCTGCGACCACCCGGCGCTGTACCTGAAGGAGGACCACGCGGCAGCCCAGGCCACCGGTGACCGCCTCACCGCCCGCTCCGGCAAACTCACCCTGCTGGACGAGCTGTTGGACACGCTGCTGTCCGAGGACGGCTCCGCGATCGTCTTCACGCAGTACGTAGGCATGGCCCGCCTGATCACCGCCCACCTGTCGGCCCGCGCGATCCCGGTCGAACTGCTCCACGGCGGCACACCGGTCCCGGAACGGGAGCGCATGGTGGACCGCTTCCAGGCGGGCGCGACCCCGGTCCTGATCCTCTCCCTGAAGGCAGCGGGCACCGGCCTGAACCTCACCCGCGCGGGCCACGTCGTCCACTTCGACCGCTGGTGGAACCCGGCCGTAGAAGAACAGGCCACCGACCGCGCCTACCGCATCGGCCAGACCCAGCCCGTCCAGGTCCACCGCCTCATCACCGAGGGCACGGTGGAGGACCGCATCGCCGAAATGCTCGAATCCAAGCGGGCGTTGGCAGACGCGATCCTCGGCTCCGGGGAGTCGTCGTTGACCGAGTTGTCGGATCGGGACCTGTCGGACCTTGTGTCGTTGCGGAGGTCGGAGTGACGGGGGGTGCGGGGCGGGCCGAGGGGGCGGTTCACGGTGCCGAGGAGCGTCGTCGGGGGGCTGAGGCCGCGGAGGGGGCCGAGGTGACGCCGGAGGTGGAGGACGAGCGGGGGTCGGACGTGGCGTCGGCGGGAGGAGCGCCGGAGGTGCCGCGGGGCTCGGTGGACGACGCGGCGGGGGTGCGGGTGCGCTCGGCGGGGGAGGCGTCGCAGGGCTCGGCGGATGAAACGCCGGAGGCGGAGCCGCACTTGGCGGTGGAGGGGCCGCGGGGCCTCGCGGAAGACATGGCCGAGGTGCTGCGGGGTTTGGCGGTGAAGGGGGCACGGGGCCAGGCGTCCGCAGGGTCGGCGGATGAAACGCCCGAGGTGGAGCGGCATTTGACGGCGGAGAGGCTGCGGGGCCTGCCGGGCGAAACAGCTGAGCCGAAGCGGGACCCGGCAGCCGAGGCGTCGCAGGGCTCGGCGGATGAAATGCCGGACGCGCAGCGGCACTTGGCGGTGGAGGAGCGCCCCGCGGACGTAGTACGGCGGGCGTTGCAGGCGGCCCGTGAATGCGGGGGCCAAGGGGTGGACGCGGAAGTCGCCTGGCCCCCGGAGTCTTCTCGCACACCTGGGTCTCCTCACGCACCGGGCGCGGACCGTACGGCAGTTGACAAGGCGTCCGAGCCCCAGGCCCGGCCGGGGGACGCGGCACGCGCGGCGCTGCGACGGGCCGTCGCTGAGCGGCGCGCTGTTGGCACCTCGGGGGAAGACGCCCACGCGTCGGGTGACGGTTCGGCCCAGGACGCGGGAGCGAGCAGCCCGGGAGGCAGCGCCGGAGAAGGAACAGCGGACCGGCTGCGAGACCCGGTGCGGTCCGGGGTGGCCGTTCCGGACGCGGGAGTTGGTGAAACCGGTGAAGCAGGGCGGTCCGGGGACGCAACGGGGGACGAGTCGGCCGGCCTTCCGAACTCGACCACCCTTCAGGACTCAGAGACCGTTCAGGAACCGGCGACCGTCGCGGACCGCGGTTCGACGCGGCCCGCGGATGCCGCGCGTGAGGCGTTGCGGGTGGCCCGTGGTGCGGCGCGGAAGGCTCGTGAGGATGTCGGGGCCAGGGGAGTGGAGCCCGTGTCCCGGCCAGTGTCCCGTGCGGGCGCCGGTTCCGAGGGGCGCAGGGGTGTGCGTAGCGGCGCTGGTGAGGCGGGGGCCCGTGACCTGCGGGACTTTCTCGCCGGGGCCTTTCGGTTGCCGGCCGATGTGACGGAGGCGGACGATGTGACGCCGGCTGCCGAGGAGGCCGTACCGGACAACGACCGGGCGACACCCGGGAGTTCACACTCCGAGGCGTTCACCCCGACGTCCGCCCACGCGGCCGGGATCTCTGCCCGCGTACCTGAAACGTCCACCCGCACACCCGACCGGACCGAACCCCAACCCCTGTCACCCTCGTCGCTCATCGCCCCCGACCTAGCCTCTGCCACCCCCCGAACCCCCACCACCATGGCCTCCCCCTCCCGCGACAGCGACCTCCGCCGCACCTTCCCCGCCTTCTCACCCCGCCCCTCGGGAGCGGACAAAGACGGAGACGGCGACGGAGCCGCCAACTCCCGGTTCGCCGAAACCTGGTGGGGCAACGCATGGGTCACCGCGTTGGAAGAAGGTGCCCTGGATCCCAAGCGCCTGCTGCGGGGGCGGAATTACGCGGAGAAGGGGCACGTCGACGCGATCACCGTGACGCCGGGGCTCGTGCTCGGGTATGTGCAGGGCAGCCGTGCGCGGCCGTACCGCGTGCAGGTGCGGTTGCGGACGCTGGACGACGCCGACTGGGAGCGGTTCCTGGACGCCGCCGCGGACCGGCCGGGGCACATCGCCGCGCTGCTCGACAAGGAGATGCCCAAGTCCCTTGCGGAGTGCGGGGTTTCGTTGCTGCCGGGGCCCGGCGACCTCGCCCCGCAGTGCAGTTGCCCTGATTCCGGGCATCCCTGCAAGCACGCCGCCGCCCTCTGCTACCAGACCGCCCGCCTCCTCGACGCCGACCCCTTCGTCCTGCTCCTGCTCCGCGGCCGGGGCGAACGCCCCCTGCTCGACGCCCTGTCCCGCCGTAACGCGGCCCGTGCAGCCCGCGCCGCCCAGGAACAGGAACCGGCTCCCCTCCCCGGCGTAAGAGCCACGGAGGTCCTCGCGGAGCAGGGGAAGCGCCGACTCCCCCCGCTCCCACCCCCGTTGCCCATGCCCCCGCACCCCGAGCAGCCGCCCGTGTACCCGGCGTCCCCCGGCGGCCCGGACCCCTTCGCGCTCGACCAGTTGGCGACCGACGCCGCCGCCCGCGCGCACGCGCTGCTCAGCACCGGCCGGGACCCGGTGGGCGGCCTGACGCTGTGGCAGGACGCGGTACGGCTCGCCGCGGCCCGCCCCGGTTCGGGGCTGACCGTGACCACCCGTTCCCTCTACGCCTCCCTCGCCAAGGCCACCGGACGCACCACGGGCGAGCTGGCGCGCGCGGTCGCCGCCTGGCGGCAGGGCGGCATCGAAGGGCTCGCGGTGCTCGAAGAGCCCTGGGACCCGCCGGCCGGCCGCTTCGACCGGGCCCGCCCGCTGCTCCTCGCCGCCGACCTCCCGGCCTTCCGCCCCTGGCACAACCACCTCACCCACCCCCACGGCCACGTCCAACTCCGCCTGGGCCGCGACGGCTTGTGGTACGCCTACGAATCGGAACCGGGCGACGAGGACTGGTGGCCCAGAGGAACCCCCGACCTCGACCCGGTCGGCGCACTCACGGGCCTGGGCGCGCCCAGCGACCTCTGAGCCGCCGAGCACCCCGGAGTGGCCTTCGACACAGCCCCACCGGAGTCACCGTTCGCAGCCGTCCACAACTCTCCCGCTCCCACCCCCCGTCCCGTGAAGGCGATGTGAGAATTCCCCACCGATGTGTGGGAGCCGAGTGCGGAGACCGGGGGCCCCACAGCCGGACCGTAAGAAACGGCGGTTACGTTGGAGCGGTGAGCGACATGAAGACCCCCGCACTGCAGTACCGCTTCGACGGCCCCGAAGACGCGCCCGTTCTCATCCTGGGCCCGTCCCTCGGGACGACGTGGCACATGTTCGATCGCCAGGTGCCCGAACTGGCGAAGCAGTGGCGGGTCTTCCGGTACGACCTGCCGGGCCACGGCGGCTCGCCCGCGCACCCGACGGGCTCGGTCGCCGACCTGGCCGACCGGCTGCTGGCCACGCTCGACGCCCTCGGCGTGCAGCGCTTCGGCTACGCGGGCTGCGCCCTCGGCGGCGCGGTCGGTCTCGAACTGGTCCTGCGCCACCCGGAGCGCGTGGCCTCGCTGGCGCTGATCGCCGCCTCGCCCCGCTTCGGCACGGCGGACGAGTTCCGCCAGCGCGGCGTGATCGTGCGGACGAACGGGCTCGACCCCATCGCCCGCACCTCGCCCGAACGCTGGTTCACCAGCGGGTTCGCCGCGACGCAGCCCGCGATCACCGAGTGGGCCGTCCAGATGGTGCGCACCACCGACCCCGGCTGCTACATCGCCGCGTGCGAGGCGCTGGCCGCGTTCGACGTACGGTCCGAACTCGCCCGCATCGGCGTGCCGACCCTCGTCCTCGTCGGCTCCGACGACCAGGTCACCGGCCCCGCCGAGGCCCGCACGCTGGTCGCCGGCATCCCGGATGCCCGCCTCGCCGTCGTACCCGGCGCCTCCCACCTGGTCCCGGTCGAACAGCCCGCCGCCGTCACCGACCTCCTCGTCCGGCACTTCTCCACCGCCTGGCAGCCCGCCTACGAGCACTCCACCGGGCAGTTCGCCATCGCGGCGACCCCGGTCAAACCGGTCCTCGCCCCGCCGCCGCAGCTCGCGCCCATCGCCGAGATCGCGCCGCCGCCCCCCGCACCGCCGCAGGCCATGGGCCGTCCGGACCCCTACGACGCCGGGATCAAGGTCCGCCGAGAAGTGCTCGGCGACGCGCATGTCGACCGGGCGCTGGCGCAGGCCGACGAGTTCTCCGGGGACTTCCAGGACTTCATCACCCGCTACGCCTGGGGCGAGATCTGGGACCGGCCCGGCCTCGACCGGCGCTCGCGCAGCTGTGTCACCCTCACCGCGCTGGTCGCGGGCGGCCATCTGGACGAGCTGGCCTTCCACACCCGGGCGGCGCTGCGCAACGGCCTCACCCCGGCCGAGATCAAGGAAGTGCTGATGCAGGCCGCCGTGTACTGCGGGGTCCCGGCGGCGAACAGCGCGTTCAAGGTCGCCCAGCAGGTCATCCGCGAGGAGACGACGCCCACCGAGTGACCCCACCGAGTGACCCCACGGAGTGATCTTCAGACGGGCACCGAAAGCACCAGCCTCACCAGCCCGTCCGCCGTTCCGGCGCGGCAGGATGGACCCATGAAGCTGACGAAGAATTCGCACGCCTGCATCCGCCTGGAGAAGGACGGCCGGTCGCTCGTCATCGACCCGGGCTCCTTCAACGAGGAGGACGCCGCGGTCGGCGCGGACGCGATCCTGGTCACCCACGAGCACCTCGACCACTTCAACGAGGACCGGCTACGGGCCGGCCTGGAGGCCAACCCGGCCGCCGAGATCTGGACGCTGAAGTCGGTCGCGGACCAGCTCTCCGCCGCGTTCCCGGGCCGCGTGCACACGGTCGGACACGGCGACACCTTCACGGCGGCGGGCTTCGACGTCCAGGTGCACGGCGAACTGCACGCCGTGATCCACCCGGACATCCCGCGCATCACCAACGTCGGCTTCCTCGTCGACGGCGGCCGCGTCTTCCACCCCGGCGACGCCCTCACCGTCCCCGACCACACCGTCGAGACGCTGATGCTCCCGGTCATGGCCCCCTGGAGCAAGATCTCCGAGGTCATCGACTACGTCCGCGAGGTCAAGCCGCAGCGCGCCTACGACATCCACGACGCCCTGCTCACCGACCTCGCCCGCCCGATCTACGACATGCAGATCGGCGCGCTCGGCGGCGCGGAGCACCTGCGGCTGGCGCCCGGCGAGGCGGCGGACCTGTGAGTGTCGGACCCGCCCGGTAGGTTGTGAGGCATGCGCATCGCGACCTGGAACGTGAACTCGATCACCGCCCGTCTGCCGAGGCTCCTGGCCTGGCTCGAGAGCAGCGGCACCGACGTGCTCTGCCTCCAGGAGGCCAAGCTGGCCGAGGCGCAGTTCCCGTTCGACGCGCTGCGCGAGGCGGGTTACGAGGCGGCGGTCAACGCGACCGGGCGGTGGAACGGAGTGGCGGTGCTCTCCCGCGTAGGTCTCGACGACGTGGCCAAGGGCTTTCCCGGGGACCCCGGTTACGACGGCGTCCAGGAGCCCCGCGCCGTCGCGGCGACCTGCGGCCTGGTCCGCGTCTGGTCGGTGTACGTGCCGAACGGCCGCGAGGTGGACCACCCCCACTACGCGTACAAGCTCCAGTGGTTCGAGGCCCTCAGGGCGGCCGTCGCCGACGACGCGCAGGGCAGCCGCCCCTTCGCGGTGCTCGGCGACTACAACGTGGCGCCGACGGACGACGACGTCTTCGACGTGGCCGCCTTCGAGGGCCTCACCCACGTCACCCCCGCCGAGCGCGCCGCCCTGACCGCCCTGCGCGACGCGGGCCTGTCCGACGTGGTCCCCCGCCCCCTCAAGTACGACCACCCGTACACCTATTGGGACTACCGCCAGCTCGCCTTCCCGAAGAACCGCGGTATGCGCATCGACCTGGTCTACGGCAACGAACCGTTCGCGAAGGCCGTCACCGACTCCTACGTCGACCGCGAGGAGCGCAAGGGCAAGGGCGCCTCGGACCACGCGCCCGTGGTCGTCGACCTGGACGTCTGACCCGAGGCACCCGCCGAGACACCCCTGAGGCACCGGCCCACCACTCAGCTCAGGGAGGTGAACCAGCGCACGACGGCCGCCGTCGCCGCCCGCTGGGAGCCCAGGTGGCGGGAGCCGCCGTAGTCCGGAGTGCCGAGGTCGACCAGTGGCGCCTCGACACCCCGGGCGCGGAACGAGGCCTGGCAGTGCTCGCTGTTGCCGTTCACGGCCTGCTCGTCGCCCTCGGCGTAGTACAGCCGCACCGGAGCCCGGGGCGTCCAGCCCGTGCACACCCCGTCGGTGACGCGCAACTCGGCGGCCACCTCCCGCGCGGACAGCGTCCGCAGGTGCACCACCGACACCGGCCGCCCCCGCGCCGTATCGGGCGCTCCGTGCACCGTCGCGGACGGAACGGCCCCCGCCCCCACGGCACCCGCGGACACCGAACCGCTCACCACCAGGGCGACGGTCACCGACGACAGCACCATCAACTTGCCTGTCCGCTTCATACGGCGACCGTACGAAGCGGACATCGCGCCCACCATCCGGCCAACCCGCCCTCGACGGAAGGGTTTTCCCCCTCCGGGCCGGTGCGCTGACACGCCACCGGCGACGCCCTGTGGTGCGTACGGCGGTACGAATGACACGCTGGGCGTATGAACATCCCTTTCCTGGGCAACCGGGGCGAGAAGCGCGGTGTGCACGACCCCGAGGGCATCGCCGAACCGCTGTCCGAGTGCGAACTGCTCCGCTCCCACGCGGCCCGGGAGGGCGTCCAACTCGACGACTCCGTGGGCTCGTTGGAGGCACTCGACCAACTGGTGCCCCGCTGGCGGGACGACGAGGAGACCATGTCCTGGCTCGGCAACGACGCCGGTCTGTATCTGGGGACGGTGATCGTGCGGACGGTGCCGGGCGCCGCCTGGGCGATCTGGCCGAACGGCCAGCCCGTCGTACGGCTCGACTCCGGGCGGGAGTTCGACGTCGTGGCCTCCGGACACGAGTGGGCCGCCAGCGGTGCGCCCGAACTCTCGCAGCTGTACGCCGAGGTCGCGGAAGAGTAACGCCGGGCTTAAATACGGCTAATGCCCGAAAAGTGCGTGTCGTGCCTTAACTCCACTCTTGTCTGGATAGTTTGCGGCGACCACGACACAGCTGAGAGTGAGTGGGGCTGGGCATGGCCGTCGATCCGTTGATCGAACTGCGTGACGTCAACAAGTACTACGGGGAGCTGCATGTCCTGCAGGACATCAACCTCACCGTCGGCAAGGGGGAGGTGGTCGTGGTCATCGGCCCGTCGGGGTCGGGAAAGTCGACGCTGTGCCGGGCGATCAACCGGCTGGAGACCATCGAGTCCGGGACGATCGAGCTCGACGGGCAGCCGCTGCCCGAGGAGGGCAAGGCCCTCGCGAAGCTCCGCGCCGAAGTCGGCATGGTCTTCCAGTCCTTCAACCTGTTCGCCCACAAGACGGTCCTGCAGAACGTCTCGCTGGCCCAGGTGAAAGTCCGCAAGCGCAAGCGCGAGGACGCCGACAGGCGGTCGTTGGAGCTCCTGGACCGCGTGGGACTCGCCTCCCAGGCGCCCAAGTTCCCCGCGCAGCTCTCCGGCGGCCAGCAGCAGCGCGTGGCCATCGCCCGCGCCCTCGCCATGGAACCCAAGGCGCTCCTCTTCGACGAGCCGACCTCGGCCCTCGACCCGGAGATGATCAACGAGGTCCTTGAGGTCATGCGTCAACTCGCCCACGACGGCATGACGATGGTCGTCGTCACCCACGAGATGGGCTTCGCCCGTTCCGCCGCCAACCGCGTCGTGTTCATGGCCGACGGCCGCATCGTCGAGGACCGCACCCCCGAGGAGTTCTTCACCAACCCGCGCAGCGACCGGGCCAAGGACTTCCTGTCCAAGATCCTCAAGCACTGAGCGGGGGAGTGCGATCCATGTTCCGTACCACCCGTGCGTCCCTCGCCGTCGCCGTGCTCGCCGTGCTGTGCGCGAGCGCCTGCGGCAAGGAGGGCAGCCCGCCCGTCAAGGGCCCGGCCGCCGAGAAACTCCCCAACTACCAAGTGGCACAAGGCTTTCAGCTCCCCGGCTCCCCGACCTGGAAGCGGGCGAAGAAGCGCGGCTACTTCAATGTCGGCGCCAAGGAGGACCAGCCCTACCTCGGCGAGAAGGACCCCGCGACGGGCACCTACTCCGGCTTCGACATCGAGATCGCCAGGATGATGTCGGCCTCTCTCGGCTTCGCCCCGAAGACCATCCACTTCCGCACGATCGCCTCCGCCAACCGCGAAACCGCCCTCCAGAACGGCCAGATCGACTACTACGTCGGCACCTACACCATCAACGACATGCGCAAGAAACTCGTCGGCTTCGCCGGCCCCTACTACCTGGCCGGCCAGTCGCTCCTCGTCCGCACCGACGAGCACGACATCCACGGCCCGCAGGACCTCGCCGGCAAACGCGTCTGCTCGGCGGCCGGCTCCACGCCGTACCAGCGCATCAAGGACGACTATCCGAAGGCCCAACTCGTCGCCTACGACACGTACTCGGTCTGTGTCGACAACCTGCTCACCTATCAGGTCGCCGCCGTCACCACCGACGACGCGATCCTCATCGGCTACGCGGCGAAGGTCCCCGACCAGCTCAAGGTCGTCGGCAAGCCCTTCTCGAAGGAGCCGTACGGCATCGGTGTCCCGCACGGCGACAACGCCCTGCGGTTCGCCCTCGACGACGCGTTGGAGGCCCGTGAGAAGAACGGCGACTGGAAGAAGGCGTACGAGGCGACGCTCGGCCTGTCCGGAGTGCCCGCGCCCACCCCGCCCGCGATCGACCGCTACCCGGCGAGCTGAGGGAGGCAGACGTGAACGTACTGACCGACAACTTCTCGACCTTCGGCGACGGCTTCCTCGGCACCGTCGAACTGACCGTCTACGCCTCGGTGTTGGCGCTCGTCCTCGGCTTCCTCATGGCCTCCTTCCGGGTCGCCCCGGTCGGCTCGCTGCGGGTCTTCGGGACGGTGTGGGTGACCGTGCTGCGCAACACCCCGCTCACCCTGCTGTTCTTCGCGGTGCTGCTCGGCCTGCCGCGCTTCGGACTCGTGCTGCCCTTCAAGGTGTTCGCGGTCCTCGCGCTCGGCTGCTACACCTCGGCGTTCATCTGCGAGGCGCTGCGCTCCGGCATCAACACCGTGCCCAGGGGCCAGGGGGAGGCGGCCCGCAGCCTCGGCATGTCCTTCGGGCAGAGCCTCGGACTCGTCGTCTTGCCGCAGGCGTTCCGCTCGGTGATCCCGCCGGTCGGCTCCACCCTCATCGCCCTCGCCAAGAACTCGGCGATCGCCGGCGCGTTCAGCGTCACCGAACTCCTCGGCACCTACCGGACGTTGAGCGAACTCGGCTACAACATCGTCTGGACGTTCGTCTGGATCGCCGTCGGCTACCTGATCATCACCCTCGCCATCAGCGCGCTGTTCAACGTGCTGGAGAGGAAGTGGGGAGTCGCCCGATGACCACCGCCAACGCCCTTTACGACGTCCCCGGCCCCAAGACCCGCAAACGGCACCGCCTTTACGGCATCGCGTCCACGGTCGTCATCCTCGCGCTGCTCGGCTGGATCCTCTATCTCCTGTTCGACACCGACCAGTTCACCTACACGAAGTGGATGCCCTTCGAGTACAAGGGAATTCAGGAACTGCTGCTGCGCGGCCTCGGCAACACGCTCAAGGCCTTCGGGCTCGCGGCCGTGCTGTCGCTGGCACTTGGCACCCTGCTCGCCGTGGGGCGCCTCTCGGACCACCGGCCCGTGCGCTGGCTGTCCACGCTCGTCGTGGAGTTCTTCCGCGCCATGCCCGTCCTCGTGATGATCTTCTTCATCTTCGTGGCGCTCAAGGTGCAGCCGCTGCCCGCACTGGTCGCGGGCCTCACGCTCTACAACGGCTCGGTGCTCGCCGAGGTCTTCCGCTCCGGCGTCAACAGCGTCGAACGCGGCCAGCGGGAAGCCGCGTTCGCACTCGGCATGCGCAAGGTCCACGTCATGTCGTACGTCCTCGTGCCGCAGGCCGTACGGGCCATGCTGCCCGCGATCATCAGCCAGTTGGTGGTCGCGCTGAAGGACACCTCGCTGGGCTATCTGATCACCTATGAGGAGTTTCTCCATGCCGGGAAGCTGATCGCGTCGAACCTCGACTACGATTTGCCGTTCATCCCCGTGGTGATGGTGATCTCGCCGATCTACATCGGGATGTGCATGCTGCTCTCCTGGTTCGCCGGTTGGGTGTCCCGTCGGGAGCAGCGCAGTCCCAAGACCGAGGCCGTGGCACCGGCCGAACCAGGGACGCTGCTGCCGCGGGTGCAGTAGTAGAGGGGCACTTGCCCGTCCGGCAGCAGCCGGAGATCACTGCTCGCGCAGCGGGATCGACACGTACGACGGGTCGTTCGCGGGCGAGGAGAAGGTCAGCTGCGCGCCGGTCGGGTTGTGCTCGATGTAGAGCGGGTCGACCGTGTCGACGACCAGGGCCAGATGATGCCCTGCCGGGACGTCGTAGGCCGTGGAGAACAACTCCAGGTCCACACCGAACGGTTGGCCGGGCTCCTGCCCGTGCCAGGTGTACGGCGCGTTGCTGACCAGCTTGCCGAGGCCGAGCGGGCCCACGTCGTAGAGGTACGCGACGAGGGTGCCGCTCTCCTTGGTGTCCGTGACCGTGGTGTGCAACGTCACTGTCCCGCGCACCTGTTGGGCACTCGTGTACTTCCCCGACTGCCATACGGCGGCCCACCGGCGCGGGAGCAGCGGGACGTACGCGACCGGCGGCACCTGGGCGACCTGGTCGAGGATGCTGGACAGGAAGACGATCCCGCCGTCGGCGCCCGAGTCGACGTTGGTGTGGATGGTGGTCGTGCCCGCGAGGTCGATCTTCTTCCGCGTCGCGCCGACCGACTTCCAGTCCGGATAGCCCTCGTAGCCGCCTGAGGTACGGGACTTGAGCTCCACCGGCTGCTCGCGGTCGATCCCGTTGTCCGCGCCCTTGAGGTAGTGGTCGAACCAGCGCTCGGTGTCCGTCCACACGTCGTTGGGCAGCCCGAACAGTCCGGTCAGCTCGGCGGTGGCGTGGTCGCCGGGGCGGAGTTCGAGCCGCTTCGGCACGCTCAACTTGCCGTAGAAATCGGCGATTTGGTTGGGCGGGAAGATCGTGTCGCCCCAGGCGTTGGCGAGCATGATCGCCGCGCCGTTCTTGTTGATCTGATCTACGTAGGTCGAAGCCGAACGCACCTTCCCCCAGTCGATCAACTCCTGTTCCTTGGACAGGTCGGAGGCGAAGAAGTCCTTGAAGACCTGGCTCGTCTCCGCGCTCGGGCGGCCGGTGACGAGGCCCACGCCGTCCAGCAGGGCGGTCGCCTGGGCGTGTTCGGTGCGGCCCGAGTAGATCGAGTCGATCAGGTCCGCCCAGCCGCTCAGCGAGGCAACCGCCTTGATCCGCTTGTCGTGTGCGGCCGCGAGGAGACTGATGCCGGCGCCGTACGACACGCCCGCCATGCCGATGTGCCCCGCGTCGGACGGGGTGTTGGCGAGCGCCCAGTCGATCACCGTGGACGCGTCGGCCACGTCCTTCGGACCCGCCACCTCTATCCCGCCGCCGGACTGCCAGAAGCCGCGTACGTTGTAACTCACCACGACATAGCCGGAGTTCGCGAGCTTCTCGGCCTGGACCAGGTACTGGACCTGGGGGAATCCCCAGCTCGTGGGCAGCACGAGGAGCGGGTAGTCGTGCGAGCCGTCGGCGCCCGCGGGCGTGACGACGTTCGCCGCGAGCCGCGTGCCGTCCTCGCCGGTGATGTCGACGAAGCGGACGCCGTTCGTGGCGGCCTGGGCCGCGGGGGCGAGCCCGAGGACACCTCCGGCGATCAGGGTCGCGGAGACGGCGCCCGCGGCGGTCGTACGCAGGGCCTGGCGACGGTTTCGCACGGGTCACTCCTCACACGTGTCAATGCAAAGTGACCCGACGGTAACCGGGACCCCCTACCTCAGGTAACCCGCCGGTAAGTTACGTGCCAGTAAAGATTGTTGACGTGTGTGCGACCTCAGGAGGCCCGGTGTGAACTGCGTGGAGCCGGTGCGGGCAGCGGGGTCTCCGCGGCCCGGGTGACGTCCGCGACCAGCTCCACCACATCGGGGCCGTACGCCTGCGAGTTGACCACCTTCAGCAGCAGGACGAAGGTGTTGCCGCCGTGTTTGCGGGCCAACTTCTCATGGTTGCGGGCGAGATAGCGGGACGCCGCCTGGTTGGTGATCGCGCGCTGGCCGCAGAAGAGGAACACCGGCCGCGCGCCGCCCAGTTGGCCGGCGGTGAGACGGGCGAGGAGGACGTACTCGCCCTTGCCGGGCTCAAGTCGGTAGCGCTCGCTGCCTATTTGGAACGCGCCCCGGTCCGGACCCGGTTCCGGGTCGACGTTGACGCGGATGCCCGGGAGCAGGGACGCCAGATGCGCGGCCATCCGGCGGTTGGAGGCCGGGCCGCCCACGCAGAACTCGGTGCGTTCGCCGAAGCCCTGCTGGGTCGCGTCGTGCGCGACGACCTGGGCGTGCGCGTTGCAGTCCTTGATCAGGGCGGCGAGTTCGAGGAGCGCGAACACGTCGTGCCGCATCACCGTGAGTTCGGGGCCGCCCGCCTCGCGGTTGACCACGAGCAGCGACTCGGAGTTGTCGGGCAGCCCGAAGAACGCCTGCTTGCGCCGGAGTTTGCGCTTCCACAGATAGGTGCGGGCGAGCCAGCCGAGCGCGGCGCTGATGCCGGCGGCGGCCACGCCCAGAACGATGTTGCGCACGTCGTCATTCATGGGCGCGCATGTTAGCGGCCCAGCATGGCTGGTACGTACCGGTGTTCGACGTGTGGCACTCGTGTGACAGTGGCGCGAGGTGGTCTGTTGGGGTCATGGCAATGTGGCTACGCTGCGCGGACGGTCCCGACTGGAGGTTACGGATGCGTCGCCCTGTGGCACGGAAACTGTCGGTCCTGGCGGTCTCGGCCGCCGTCGTGTCGGTCGGGTCAGCGGCCCCACCGGCCGCAACGAGCAGCACACCGACGAAGGTTCCGGTCGCCGTCGGCTACGGCGGCGCGGTCGCGAGCGTCGACGCGGACGCCACCGCGGCCGGCATCGAGGTCCTGAAGAAGGGCGGCAACGCGGTCGACGCGGCCGTCGCCACCGCCGCCGCGCTCGGCGTCACCGAGCCCTACTCCTCCGGCATCGGCGGAGGCGGCTACTTCGTCTACTACGACGCCAAGTCCCGTACGGTGCACACCATCGACGGCCGCGAGACCGCGCCGCTGACCGCCGACTCCAACCTCTTCGTGGAGAACGGCAAGGCCCTCGCCTTCAACGACGCCGTCAGCAGCGGCCTCAGCGTCGGCACCCCGGGCACGGCGGCCACCTGGCAGACGGCCCTCGACCAGTGGGGCAACGAGAAGCTCGGTACGGTGCTCAAGCCCGCCGAGCGGATCGCGAGCGGCGGCTTCACGGTCGACGACACCTTCCGCAGCCAGACGGCGTCCAACGAGACCCGCTTCCGCTACTTCCCGGACACCGCCAAGCTGTTCCTGCCGGGCGGCGCGCTGCCCGTCGTCGGCTCCACCTTCAAGAACCCGGAACTCGCCAAGACATACAAGGAGTTGGGCAAGAAGGGGATCGGCGCGATCTACCACGGCGACCTCGGCAAGGACATCCTCGCCACGGTGAACACCCCCAAGGTGAATGCGAGTTCGGGCTGGAACGCCCGCCCCGGCAAGCTGTCCACCAAGGACCTCGCCGTGTACCGGGCCAAGCTCCAGGCGCCCACGAAGACGTCGTACCGCGGACTCGGTGTCTACTCCATCGCGCCCTCCTCCTCCGGCGGCACGACCGTCGGCGAGGCCCTCAACATCCTTGAGAAGACGGACCTTTCGAAGGCGAGCGAGGTCCAGTACCTGCACCACTACATCGAGGCCAGCCGGATCGCGTTCGCGGACCGGGGGCGCTGGGTCGGCGACCCGGCCTTCGAGGACGTACCGACGAAGGAACTCCTCTCGCAGAAGTTCGCCGACTCGCGCGCCTGCCTCATCAAGGACGGCGCGGTCCTCACCAGCCCGCTGGCGCCCGCCGACCCGCGCCGCCCGACGCCCTGCACCGCCAAGGGAACGGCCGCGCCGACGACGTACGAGGGCGAGAACACCACGCACCTCACGGTCGCCGACAAGTGGGGCAACGTCGTCTCCTACACGCTCACCATCGAGCAGACCGGCGGCAGCGCGATGACCGTGCCGGGGCGCGGTTTCCTGCTCAACAACGAGCTGACCGACTTCTCCTTCACCCCGGCCAACCCGGCCGTCCACGACCCGAACCTGCCCGGTCCGGGCAAGCGCCCGCGCTCCTCGATCTCGCCGACGATCGTCCTCGACAAGCACAACAAGCCCGTCGTGGCGCTCGGTTCACCCGGTGGCGCGACCATCATCACGACCGTGCTGCAGACCCTCACCGAGTTCCTCGACCGGGGCCTGCCCCTCGTCGACGCGATCGCCGCACCGCGCGCCAGTCAGCGCAACGCGGCCAACACCGAACTCGAACCGGCGCTCTACAACAGCGACTTGAAGAAGCGGCTGGAGGCCATCGGGCACTCCTTCACCCTGAATCCGGAGATCGGCGCGGCGACCGGTGTGCAGCGGCTGCCGGGTGGGAAGTGGCTGGCGGCGGCGGAGACGGTGCGGCGGGGTGGCGGGTCCGCGCAGGTGGTGGATCCAGCTCCGTAGTTCGCGGTCCGCGGGGACGTGGGGCTGGTCGTGCCCATGCGGCGGAGCCGCACATCGACACAGTCCCGCGCCCCTAAAGGCACTCAGCGTGCCGTGAGGATCCTGGGACCGTCCTCCGTGATCGCCACCGTGTGTTCCACGTGGGCCGCTCTTGAGCCGTCGTTCGTCCTGAGGGTCCAGCCGTCCTTCGCCGCGTGGTAGTCGTCGCGGCCGCTCGCGATCAGCATGGGCTCGATCGCGATGACCATGCCGTGGCGGAGGGGGAGGCCGCGGCCGGGGCGGCCCTCGTTCGGGATTCCGGGGTCCTCGTGCATCTGGCGGCCGATGCCGTGGCCGCCGAAGTCCTCCATGATGCCGTAGCCGGCCGTGCGGCACACCGTGCCGATCGCGTGGGCGATGTCGCCGATGCGGTTGCCGACGACGGCCGCGTCGATGCCCGCCGCGAGGGCGCGCTCGGCGGTGTCGATCAGGCGGACGTCGGCGGGGCGCGGCTCGCCGACGATGAAGCTGATCGCCGAGTCGCCGGCCCAGCCGCCCAGCTTGGCGCCGAAGTCGATCGAGACCAGGTCGGCGTCGCGCAGCCGGTAGCCGTCCGGGATGCCGTGCACGATCGCGTCGTTCACGGAGGCGCAGATGACCGCGGGGAACGCGGTGGGCGCGAAGGCGGGGCGGTAGCCGAGGAAGGGCGAACTCGCACCGGCCGCGCGCAGCACGTCGTGCGCCACCTCGTCCAGTTCCAGCAGGGATACGCCCACGTCGGCGGCCTCCCGCACGGCCGTGAGGGCGCGGGCCACGACCTGGCCCGCCTCGTACATCGCATCGATAGACGTGTCCGTCTTCAGTTCCACCATGCCAATTACTATACCGGTATTAGAATGACGGCATGGTACGCACCCCTCTCACCCCCGAAGAGCGCGAACGCGGCGAACGGCTCGGCCGGCTGCTCCGCGAGGCCCGCGGTGGCCGGAGCATGACCGACGTGGCGGCGCACGCGGGCATCTCGGCGGAAACCCTCCGCAAGATTGAGACGGGCCGGGCTCCCACACCGGCCTTCTTCACCGTGTCCGCCCTCGCCGGGGCGCTCGGGCTGTCCATGGACGAACTCGTGGTCAGGTGCGCGCCGTTGGCAGCCTGAAGCGGAGAGTGTGACCTCGCCTTGGCGGGAGACGTGTGCGGGCTGTGTGCCGGAACGGGTGAGGCGTACTGGCCGATGACGCTCATGCCCGGATTCGGCGGTGCCTGTCAGGTGGCTGCCGCCTCCGCCTGTCCGACGACCCCGATCGGCGCCTGTGGAGTGGCCCGAGGGGCGGTGGTCCTCGCCCTGCCTCCGGGTCGGTTCACCCACCCCGTGACGGCCCGGTCGGTGCCGGATCCCGCATGAACCGGCGGGCGCACAGTCGGGAGGCGTAGGCTCTGAGATCTCTGCGCCCGGCTCGAAAAGCTTCCGTAGCCGCGTCGTAACACAAATGGTGTTTTCTACGGATCGGAGTATTCCGGTCTGGCGGGAGTTGGGGCATGGCTGTGGATCAACTCCCCGGACAGGTGCGGGAGTTCGCGAACTACCTCGACGGACTCCTGGCGCGCCTGGACCAGGGCGGCGGCTGGTGCGGAGTGTTCTGGCAGCGTGATCCCGACGGCATGCAGGCTTGTCTCGGCGGGCGTGAAGTACCGCCCTGGGACGTCGTGGAGGCGCTCCTCCAGGACCTCGCCGCGGAGTACGGCCACGGTGTCGCGAGCCAGGAGAAGGAGCGGGCCCGCGCCCTGCACGCCGCCGCGCTCGCCGCGTTCGACGCCCGGCCCGGCAGCCGGGACGTGCTCAGCGACCGGCTCGACGTGATGCTCCGTGAGCAGAAGTACGCGGCCGAACGGCAGGCGGAACTGGGGCGGTCGCTCAACGCCGCCACCACCCAGGAAGAGGCCGACGCCCTCCGCCTCGACCTCGCCTGGGCCCACGACGACCACGAACGCGCCACCGCCCGCTGCACCGAACTCCGCGCCCGCATCGAGCAGTTGGACAACCGCGCGCACATCCAGAGCGCTCGGACGATCCACCGCGACCGGCACGGCAACGTGTTCCGCGTCGACGACACCTACCAGGACCAGAACACCTCCGCGTACGACGGGAACCAGGCCCCGCACCGGCTGCCCCGTCAGCGCGGCGCCGAGCAGGCGCCGGTCACCGGATCGCAGGGCGGATACGGCAGTCCCGATGGTGTCGGTGGTGCCGATGGGGCGTACCGGGAAGACCGGACCCCGGACCCCCGCCACGGCTACGAGGAGTTCGAGCGAGCCAACCCCGACTACGGCAACCCCGACCCCACGTGGGCCGACCTCGCGAGCCCCGACGCCACCACCCCCGCGACCGAGACCGAGACTCCCGACCGGGCCGACGCCGAGGTCGAGACCACCGCCCCCGCCCCCAAGCAACGCAAGCGCCGCCGAGGCAGCGCCCGCTTCGCCGGCCTGGCCGAGGACGACGCCGCCGGCACCCCGGCCCCGGGCCCCGCAGCCGTCGTACCGGAACTGCCCGCTCCCGCGCCCGCCGCTCGCCGGACCCCGCGCGGAGCCCGTTTCGCCGGGGCCGCCCGGCCGGTCGAGCGGGCGCAGCCGAAGCGGGAGCCGTTGGACGCGGAGGCGCGGCAGGCGACCGTGGAGGCCGTGCGGCGGCTCGTGGGGCTGCGGCGCGAGGGCCGGAGCGGCGAGGCGCACGCGCTGCTCGTCGAGGCCGCGTACTGGCCCGCCGCGCGCTTCCCGCTGCTCGCGGCCGAGCTGCAGCGCGCCGGGCTCGGCGCGGACTGGGCGACGCTGCTGTGGGAGGCCGCCTCGCTGCCCGCGGACCGGCTGGTCGGCGCGGCGGACGCGCTGGTCGCGGCGGGCCGTACGGCGGACGGCGAGCAGATCCTGCGGCAGGGCGTGGCCCGTCCCGCCGGGGAGATAGGCGAGGCCGTGCTCGCGCTGGCCGCGGAGGGGCGCCGCCGTGAGATCAGCGCGCTTCTCGACGCCTACGTCCGGGTCCGCACCCCGGAGGAGGCGGCCCGCAGCGTCGCGGCCGACCCCCAGCAGCTCGTACCGCTCCTCCTGGAGGCCGCCCAGGGCGCCTCGGACGAATGCCACTGGGATCTGGTCCACGCCCTACGGGTAGCGGGCTTCAGCGCCTAGCGCGCGGTCGGACCCCGGCTACCCGGCGCAGCGGCTCACCCACCGGAGGGTGAAACGTGATCGACTCCGCGGGTTAACGGTGATGGTCTTGGCAAGGCTCCTCCGGAGGCTTACGTTCATCCCTCTACGGCCTTGTCTACGGGCGTAGAGGCTCTGGCGTCCCGTCGAAGGAGCAGCTCATGGCCAACGTCGTACGCGCCGCTCTGGTCCAGGCCACCTGGACCGGCGACACCGAGTCCATGGTGGCGAAACACGAGGAACACGCCCGCGAGGCGGCCCGGCAGGGCGCCCAGATCATCGGGTTCCAGGAGGTGTTCAACGCCCCCTACTTCTGTCAGGTCCAGGAACCCGAGCACTACAGCTGGGCCGAGCCGGTGCCCGACGGGCCGACCGTGCGGCGTATGCAACAGCTCGCGCGCGAGACCGGCATGGTGATCGTCGTCCCGGTCTTCGAGATCGAGCAGGACGGCTTCTACTACAACACCGCGGCCGTGATCGACGCCGACGGCACCTTCCTCGGCAAGTACCGCAAGCACCACATCCCGCAGGTCAAGGGCTTCTGGGAGAAGTACTACTTCAGGCCGGGCAACGCGGGCTGGCCCGTCTTCGACACCGCCGTGGGCAAGGTCGGCGTCTACATCTGCTACGACCGCCACTTCCCGGAGGGCTGGCGCCAACTCGGGCTCAACGGCGCCCAGTTGGTCTACAACCCGTCCGCCACCTCGCGTGGCCTCTCCGCCTACCTCTGGCAGCTGGAGCAGCCGGCCGCCGCCGTCGCCAACGAGTACTTCATCGCCGCGATCAACCGTGTGGGACAGGAGGAGTACGGGGACAACGACTTCTACGGGACGTCGTACTTCGTCAACCCGCGGGGCCAGTTCGTCGGCGAGGTCGCCGGCGACAAGGACGAGGAACTTCTCGTGCGCGACCTGGACTTCGGGCTGATCGAGGAAGTCCGCCAGCAGTGGGCGTTCTACCGCGACCGGCGTCCCGACGCCTACGAAGGGTTGGTGCAGCCGTGACCAAGGACCTGCTGGGACGCCACCGGGACGTGCTCCCCGACTGGCTCGCCCTGTACTACCAAGACCCGTTGGAGATCACGCACGGCGAGGGCCGGCACGTCTGGGACGCCGAGGGCAACAAGTACCTCGACTTCTTCGGCGGCATCCTCACCACCATGACCGCGCACGCGCTCCCCGAGGTCACCAAGGCGGTGAGCGAGCAGGCCGGGCGGATCATCCACTCGTCCACGCTCTACCTCAACCGCCCGATGGTCGAACTCGCCGAGCGTGTCGCCCAGTTGTCCGGCATCCCCGACGCCCGCGTCTTCTTCACCACCTCGGGCACCGAGGCCAACGACACCGCCCTGATGCTGGCGACGTCGTACCGCAGGAGCAACCAGATCCTGGCCATGCGCAACAGCTACCACGGCCGTTCCTTCAGCTCGGTCGGCATCACCGGCAACCGGGGCTGGTCCCCGACCTCGCTGTCCCCGCTCCAGACGCTGTACGTCCACGGAGGTGTTCGGACCCGCGGTCCCTACGCCGGCCTGAACGACGCCGAGTTCATCGCGGCCTGTGTCGAGGACCTGAAGGACCTGCTCGGTCACGTCCGTCCGCCCGCCGCGCTGATCGCCGAACCGGTGCAGGGCGTGGGCGGGTTCACCTCCCCGCCCGACGGTCTGTACGCCGCCTTCCGCGAAGTCCTCGCCGAGCGCGGGGTGTTGTGGATCGCCGACGAGGTGCAGACCGGCTGGGGGCGTACCGGCGACCACTTCTGGGGCTGGCAGGCGCACGCGGAGAACGGGCCGCCGGACATCCTCACCTTCGCCAAGGGCATCGGCAACGGCATGTCCATCGGCGGAGTCGTCGCCCGCGCCGACATCATGAACTGCCTGGACTCCAACAGCATTTCGACCTTCGGCGGCACCCAGATCACCATGGCGGCCGGCCTCGCCAACCTCACCTATCTGCTGGAGCACGACCTCCAGGGCAACGCCCGCCGGGTCGGCGGTCTCCTCATCGAGCGGCTGCGGGCCGTCGCCGCCCAGCATCCCGGCGTACGGGAAGTACGCGGGCGCGGGCTGATGATCGGTATCGAGCTGGTCAGGCCCGGCACCGACGAGGCCGACCCGGACGCGGCGTCCGCCGTACTCGAAGCGGCCCGCGAGGGCGGCCTCTTGATCGGCAAGGGCGGCGGCCACAACACCAGCGCCCTGCGCATCGCCCCACCGCTGTCCCTGACCGTCGCGGAGGCCGAGGAGGGCGCCGCGATCCTCGAACGGGCTCTGCGGAGCACGCAGTAGAGCACGACGGGCTCTGCGGAGCGCGCGGTAGAGCACGCTGAACAAGGGAAGACCGTCATGACCACCACCTTGGGAACCCTCGGAACCCTGGACGGCCTGGAGCCCGCGCTGTCGGTGCGCCAGGTCCTCGGCCTGGAACGGGTCCTCGCCGGGGAACCCGAGGTGGTGGCCGGCGCGAGCCAACTCGACCGGCCCGTGCGCTGGGTGCACGTCGCCGAGGCCGCCGACGTCGGCGTGATGCTCACCGGCGGCGAGATGGTCCTCACCACCGGCGTGCTCCTCGCCGGTGACGAGGCCGCCCAGGCCGAGTACATCCAGTCCCTGCACCGCGCGGAGGCATCTGCCGTAGTCCTGGGGCTCGGTCGCGCGTTCCCCGCCCCGCCGGACGTGATGCGCCGCGCGGCCGAGCGGTGCGGGCTGCCCATGGTGGTGCTCCACCGGCCCTTCCCCTTCGCGGAGTTGACGGAAGAGGTCCAATCCCGGCTGGTACGGCGGAAGTTCGCCGCCGTCAGTCTCTCCGAGGCGGTACGGACCGCGCTCACCGGGCTCATCACCGGCGGCGCCCCGCTGCAGAGTCTGCTCGACGAGGTCGCCGCGCACAGCGCCTGCCCGGTCGTCGTCACCAACCTCGCGCACCGTGTCCTCGCCACGGCGGGGGAGCGGTCCGCCGTCGACGACGTGCTGCGCGACTGGGAGCGCATCTCCCGGCAGGCCGGCGGCAGCGAGGGAGATGGCTGGATCCGCGCCGAGCTGGGCGGACGCGGTGAACGCTGGGGCCAGATCGTGCTGTGCGGCTACCGCGGCGACACCGCCACCGGCCGCCTCCTCGCCGACCGCGCCGCCGAGGCCCTCGTCCTGCACCGCATGCTCGGCGGCTCCGCCCACACCTGGGAGGAACAGTCCGCGCAGGGCCTGATGACCGACCTCGCGAGCGGAGTCGTACCGGCCCGCCAACTCCTGCCCCGCGCCCGCGCGGCCGGACTCCCGGTCAACCGGCGCACCTTCGTCCCGATGGTCGTACGCGACGGCGACACGGCCCAACTCGACCGCGTTCTACGGCTGTTGGGGCTCCCCGGGCTCGTGGCCGAGCTGGCCGACGGAGTCACCGCCGTACTGCTCAGCCTGCCCCGCGACCAGGACGCGGATGCCCTCGCCGCGCACTTCGCGAGCCGACTGCGCACCGAGTCGGGGGCGTTGAAGGCGGTGGTGGCCGCCGCCGGGCAGCGCACCGTCTGGGACGACGTGCCCGCCGGGCTGCGCGAGGCACAGCACGTCGCCGACGCCGTGGCCGACTCCAGCGACGCCCTCGACCTCCCGGCCGTCGTACGCCTCAAGGACGTTCATCTGCGCGGCCTGATCCGGCTGTTGAGGGACGACCCGCAGGTGCAGTCCTTCGCCGAACGGGAGTTGGACGGGCTGCTGTGCGCGGCCGACGAGGACCTGCTCGCCGTACTGCGCACGTATCTGGCCACCGGCCGCAACAAGTCGCGCACCGCGCAGCTCCACCATGTGTCGCGCCCCGCGCTGTACCGCCGGCTGGAGGCGATAGAGGGGCGGCTCGGGGTCGACCTCGACGACTTCGAGCAGGCGGCCTCGGTGCACATCGCGCTCCTCGCGCACGACGCGCAACAGGGGTGAAACATGGGACTACCTGGGAAAACGGCGGTGAAACATGCGCCCACGGCAGGGTGACACCGTGGAACGCCACGCGCCCGCAGACGTGACACCGTGCAACTCAAACCGGACATCAGGACTTCCTAGGCTCCTCACACACCTAGCGACCGGAGGTCCCGATGAGCACAGTGATTCGTGCCGCTCTCTTCCAGACAGCCTGGACGGGCGACAAGGAGTCCATGATCCAGGTACACGAGCAGGCGGTCCGCGACGCGGCCGCGCAGGGTGCTCAAGTCCTGTGCTTCCAGGAGCTGTTCTACGGACCGTACTTCTGCCAGGTCCAGGACAAGGCGTTCTACGAGTACGCCGAGGCGATCCCGGACGGCCCGATCGTCAAGCGCTTCCAGGCACTCGCCAAGGAGCACGGCATCGTCCTGGTCCTGCCGATGTACGAGGAGGAGCAGCCCGGCGTCCTCTACAACACGGCCGCCGTGATCGACGCGGACGGCTCCTACCTCGGCAAGTACCGCAAGCACCACATCCCCCAAGTACCGGGATTCTGGGAGAAGTTCTACTTCCGCCCGGGCAACAGCGGCTGGCCGATCTTCGACACCAAGGTCGGCAAGATCGGCGTCTACATCTGCTACGACCGCCACTTCCCCGAGGGCTGGCGTGCGTTGGGCCTCGCGGGCGCCGAGATCGTCTTCAACCCGTCGGCGACCTCGCGCGGCCTGTCCGCCTACCTCTGGCAGCTGGAGCAGCCCGCGGCTGCCGCCGCCAACGAGTACTTCGTCGGAGCCATCAACCGTGTCGGAGTGGAGGAGTTGGGCGACAACGACTTCTACGGCACGACCTACTTCGTCGACCCGGAGGCCCAGTTCGTAGGCGAGGTGGCCAGCGACAAGGAGCCCGAACTGGTCGTCCGCGACCTGGACTTGGCGAAGTTGCGCGAGGTCCGCGACCGCTGGCAGTTCTACCGCGACCGCCGCCCGGACGCGTACGGCCCGTTGACCGCACCGTAAAACACGCGTGGCACCCGCGCCCCGTTTTTGGGGGCGCGGGGAACCGCGCGCCCAGCCCCAACGACCCGCACCCGACGACAACCCAGCGGAGTCAAAATGAGCACCCGTACCGTAATCCGCGGCGGCCTAGTCATCACCGCGTCCGACGAACTCCACGCCGACGTCCTGATCGAAGACGGCCGCATCGCAGCCCTGGCCACCTCCGGTACGCCGACGGCCGACGCCTGGACCGCCGACCGGGTCATCGACGCCACCGGGAAGTACGTCATCCCGGGCGGGGTCGACGCCCACACCCACATGGAGATGCCGTTCGGCGGCACGAAGGCGGCCGACACCTTCGAGACCGGCACCCGGGCCGCCGCCTGGGGCGGTACGACGACCATCGTCGACTTCGCCATCCAGAGCGTCGGCGGAGCCCTCCGCGAGGGCCTCGACGCCTGGCACGCCAAGGCCGAGGGCAACTGCGCCATCGACTACGGCTTCCACATGATCGTCTCCGACGTCAACGAGGACACCCTCAAGGAGATGGACCTGCTGGTGCAGGAGGGCGTCACCTCCTTCAAGCAGTTCATGGCCTACCCGGGCGTCTTCTACAGCGACGACGGCCAGATCCTGCGCGCCATGCAACGCGCCGCCGACAACGGCGGGTTGATCATGATGCACGCCGAGAACGGCATCGCGATCGACGTCCTCGTGGAGCAGGCGCTGGCCCGCGGTGAGCGGGACCCCCGCTACCACGGCGAGGTCCGCAAGGCCCTCCTCGAAGCCGAGGCCACCCACCGCGCCATCAAGCTCGCCCAGGTCGCGGGCGCCCCGCTGTACGTCGTGCACGTCTCCGCCATGGAGGCGGTCGCCGAGCTGGCCAAGGCGCGCGACGAGGGGCTCCCCGTCTTCGGCGAGACCTGTCCGCAGTACCTGTTCCTGTCGACGGACAACCTCGCCGAGCCCGACTTCGAGGGCGCGAAGTACGTGTGCAGCACGCCCCTTCGGCCGAAGGAGCACCAGGCCAAGCTGTGGCAGGGCCTGCGCACCAACGACCTCCAGGTGGTCTCCACCGACCACTGCCCCTTCTGCTTCGTGGGCCAGAAGGAGCTGGGCCGGGGCGACTTCTCGAAGATCCCGAACGGCATGCCGGGCGTCGAGAACCGCATGGACCTGCTCCACCAGGGCGTCGTCGACGGCCACATCAGCCGCCGCCGCTGGATCGAGATCGCCTGCGCCTCCCCGGCGCGGATGTTCGGCCTCTACCCGAAGAAGGGCACCATCGCCCCGGGCGCGGACGCCGACGTCGTCATCTACGACCCGCACGCCGAGCAGACCGTCTCCGCCGAGACGCACCACATGAACGTCGACTACTCGGCGTACGAGGGCAAGCGCCTCACCGGCCGCGTCGAGACCGTCCTCTCGCGCGGCGAACTCGTCATCACCGAGCGGGAGTACACCGGGCACGCGGGCCACGGCGTCTACACCCCGCGTGCCACCAGTCAGTACCTCAACTAGGAGCGGCGCCAATGGACTTCGGACTTGTACTCCAAACCGACCCGCCGGCCTCGCGGGTCATCAGCCTGATGAAGCGCGCCGAGCGCAACGGCTTCACCTACGGCTGGACCTTCGACTCCGCCGTGCTGTGGCAGGAGCCGTTCGTGATCTACAGTCAGATCCTGGCCAACACCACGAAGTTGACGGTCGGCCCGATGGTCACCAACCCGGGCACCCGCACCTGGGAGGTCACCGCCTCCACCTTCGCCACCCTGAACGACATGTTCGGCAACCGCACGGTGTGCGGCATCGGCCGCGGCGACTCCGCGATGCGCGTGGCGGGGCGAACTCCCAACACGCTGGCCCGGATCAGCGAGGCCATGAAGGTCATCAGGGCGCTCGGCTCGGGCCAGGAGGCGGACCTCGGCGGCACGGTCATCAAGTTCCCCTGGGCCAAGGAGGACGCCCAACTCCCGGTCTGGATGGCCGCGTACGGCCCCAAGGCGCTGAAGATGACCGGCGAGGAGGCCGACGGCTTCATCCTCCAGCTCTCGGACCTCTACCTCACCGAGTACATGGTGAAGGCGGTGAAGGACGCGGCCGTCGCGGCGGGCCGTGACCCGTCCGAGGTCAAGATCTGTGTGGCCGCCCCGGCTTACGTCACCGAGGACGACTCGCCCGAGGCGCTCGCCCACGCGCGCGACCAGTGCCGCTGGTTCGGCGCCATGGTCGGCAACCACGTCGCCGACCTCGTCGCCAAGTACGGCGAGCACTCCGCCGCCGTACCCGAGGAACTCACGGACTACATCAAGGCCCGTGAGGGGTACGACTATTCGCACCACGGTCGCTCCGACAACCCCGACACCGCCTTCGTGCCCGACGAGATCGTCGACCGGTTCTGCATCATCGGATCGGCCGAGAAGCAGATCGAAAAGCTCAACGCCCTGCGCGAGTTGGGCGTCGACCAGTTCGCCGTCTACGACATGCACGACGCGCAGGAAGCGACGATCGACGCGTACGGGTCGAAGATCATCCCGGCCGTCAACGCCTGAGCCGTACCAGAAGAACCGCTCAACTCCCCGTCCCCCCACTCCAGTTCTCCCCCTCCCCGCCGTCCCGGGGAGGGGGGCCGGAGCCCCGCACGGCCTCTCCGGACCCACCTCATCGATTGGCCTGCCCATGACCGACATCGCCCCCGCGGCCATACCGCCGACCGCTCAAGTCAGCCTCGCCGACGGGCGGGTGGAGCTCGCCCCGGGGTCTCCGCTCCCCAGCGGGCCGTACGCCAACGACGACCTGCTGCCGGTTCCCGTCGAGAAGCGCACCTGGACCACGTACAACTTCTCCGCGCTGTGGGTCGGCATGGCCCACAACACGGCCTCCTGGACGCTTGCTTCGGGTCTCATCGCCGTCGGCATGGACTGGAAGCAGGCGGTGTTCACCATCGCCCTGGCCAACCTGATCGTGCTCGTGCCGATGCTGCTCACCGGGCACGCGGGGCCGAAGTACGGCATCCCCTTCCCGGTCTTCGCGCGTGCCTCGTTCGGCGTGCGCGGCGCCAACCTCCCCGCTGTCGTACGGGCGTTGGTGGCCTGCGGCTGGTTCGGCATCCAGACCTGGATCGGCGGTGAGGCGATCTACTTCCTCGCCGGCAAGCTGATCGGGGACAGCTGGGCGAACGCCTCGCACATCGGCGGGTACGCCTGGACGATGTGGCTGTCGTTCGCGCTGTTCTGGGTGCTCCAAGTGGCCATCATCTACCGGGGTATGGAGACGATCCGCCGCTTCGAGAACTGGGCGGCGCCCTTCGTGCTCGTCGGCGCCTTCGTGATGCTGTGGTGGATGAGCGACAAGGCCGGCGGCTTCGGTCCGCTCTTCGACCAGCCGTCCAAGCTGGGTTGGGGCGGCAGCTTCTGGAAGCTGTTCTGGCCCTCGCTCATGGGCATGATCGGCTTCTGGTCCACGCTGTCCCTGAACATCCCGGACTTCACCCGCTACGGCAAGAGCCAGAAGGCCCAGACGTGGGGGCAGGCGCTCGGACTGCCGACCACGATGACCCTGTTCGCGTTCCTGTCGGTGATGGTCACCTCCGGTTCGCAGGCCGTCTACGGCACGGCGATCTGGGACCCGGTGCAGCTGGCGGCGAAGACGGACAACGTCGTAGGCCTGCTGTACGCGTTGGTGACCGTGCTGGTCGCGACCCTGTCCGTGAACATCGCGGCCAACCTGGTCTCGCCCGCCTTCGACTTCTCCAACATCGCGCCCCGGAAGATCAGTTTCCGCACCGGCGCCCTGGTGACCAGCGTCCTCGCGGTGCTGATCTTCCCGTGGAAGCTGTACTCCGACCCGCAGGGCTACATCTTCACCTGGCTCGGTCTGGTCGGCGGTCTGCTCGGCACGGTCGCCGGCATCCTCATCGCCGACTACTGGGTCCTGCGCCGCGGCAAGCTGGACCTCGCCGACCTGTACCGCAAGGGCGGCCGCTACTGGTACGACGGCGGCTGGAACTGGCGGGCCGTCGTCGCCTTCGTGGTGGGTGGCGTGCTCGCCGTCGGCGGCGCCGACTTCCACCCGCTGATCGACGGCCGGCCGATCCCGGCCCTGTCCTCGCTCGCCGACTACGGCTGGGCCGTGGGCCTGGGCACGTCGATGGTGCTCTACGTAGTCCTCACGTTGCTGACCGGAAAGCGGACGGAACCGGTGACGGAAGCGGCACCGGAGACCGTCGAGGCGTAAGGACTCCGCGACTCGGGGGGCGGTCGGGGCTAGCTGGCCCTGCCGCCCTCCAGCGCGGTCACCGCCTCCTTGGCGGCCTTGATCGCACCCTTGTTGATGACGTCCGTACTCGGCGCCTTCTTGTTCTCGAAGTCGCTGCCGTTGTACGTGACGGTCACCAGCGCGTTGCCCGCGCGGACGATGACCGTGCCCTCACGCGTCTGCTGCTTGTCCTCTGTGGTGAGGTTCACGATCGAGTAGGCGGAGTCCCCGAGCCCGGGGACGACCCCGCCGCCGCTCTTCTCCGTAGTCGTCTCGGTGTACGACTTCTGTGCCGCCGCGTCCGATTCCGTGATCTCGTACGACACGTCGAGCCAGCGGTAGTCGTACCCCTTGAGCGCGTTCCACGAGCAGGTGCGGCGCACCTTCGTGTCCGTCGACGGGATCTCCTTGCCGGCCGTCTTCGCGCCCGGCACCAGCGACTTGATCGTCGCCACCGCCACACTTCCGCACGGGGCGGGGGAGGTGGAGTACGTCTTGGCCACGGGCGCCGTCGACGGGGCCGAGGCCCCGGACGAGGCGTCGGCCTCGGGCGTCGACTTGTGGTCGGCGGTCGTCGTCGCGGCGAACGGCCCGGACGTCAGGGCCCAGCCCATCGCGGCGAGCACGACGACCGGGGACAGACGCGCGGTGAGAGCGAGCGGCAGAGGAAGAGAACGCAAGTCGCACTTCTCGTGGGGGATCACGTGCGGAGCGGGTCCGCACTGCGGACGGGGACGGCCAGTGTCACATGACTGCCTGTGAGGCGGAAGTATGAACTCGCTCCGTGCCCGTGCGGTGACAGCGCCTCACTGTCGACGGGCCGTGTGTCCCCAAATGTCCCTCCCCTGTGGGTGCCTCAGGGTCGGGTGACGGGCACGCGCATCGTCGTCTCGATCCGTTCGACGGCCGCGAACGCCCCGTACGCGACGAGCCGCACGAGACTCGCGTCACTGTGCCGCGCCTCGCGCCAGGCGGTGACGTCCTCCTCCGTGATCCGGTACGGCGCGAGCGCGGCCAGCACCGCGAGGCGCGCCGCGGGCCGCTCCCGCCGGTTCGGGAAGCCGCGCAGGACGACCGGCGGATGCGAACCGTCCCAGGCCCACAGCGTCTCCCGTACGAGCGTCCGGTCGTCGGCGTCGAGCAGCTCGGCGCCCATGCGCGCGGCCGTACGCAGCGCGTCGTAGGCCGGGCCCACCGGCGTTCCGGCCGCCCACTCCGGGCCGGGCCCCGGCGCGTCGAGCAGGGGAAGTGCCGCTCCCGGTACGGCAGTTCGGCGCACGGTGCGGGCGACGCTGCGGCCAGCGAGGCTCCGTACGGCCCGGAAGCGCTGGGCGTTGCCCGGGAGGAGCTGTTCGGTCAGCAGGGCCGACACGACGCGGTTGACGAAGTGGAAGGCGAGGGCGGTGCCCAGGTAGGCGGGCGCCTGCTCGCGGGGGAACGGGTACGGCGTGAGGGCCGCACCCGGGATCCGCGTCCGGCGGCCCCAGTCGAGCACGCGCGCGTGCTCCTCGTTCTCCGGGGTGCCGCCCCGGGCCAGGTGCTCGGCGAGGGCGTGGTCGCCGGTGGCGTGCAGGAGAACGGTGTGCGCGTCCGCGCAGAACGGGCACTTGTTGGCGAGCGAGACACCGAGCGCGGCCAGCTCCTTGCCGGTGCGGCTGCCTGCACCCGCGATCAGCGACTCCCGCATCAACGCCCAGGCGGGGGCGAGGAGTTCGGGTGCGGAGGACAGGACCACGAAGGTCGGGGGCCGTTCGATCCCGAAGTCGACGGCGATCTGCTCGAAGACGTCGGCGCTGCGGCCGGTGGCGGACTTGGGCGACGGTGGCCGGGTGTGCCGGAAGGGTGTGGGCATGGCAGCAGCGTGCGCGCCGGGGGCCGGCTTGGTCGTCGTACGGGCGAAGGCAGTCGGGGCTACGACGGGGAGGTCCGGGGCGGCGCGGACTACTGCGGGGGGAGTAGTCCAGGAGTTGTCCACAGGGCTGACGCCCGGGTCGGCGCGCCGGTCTAGTGTGCGGACATGAGCGGGTATCCGGTCGAAGCGACCCCACGCAGGCGGCTCGCCGACGCGTCCCTCGCGGTCGTGATCGGCGGCCTCGTCATGACGGTCGCGGCCTTCGACGTGGACACGACCGCGGTCGACTACGTGCTGATGGCCCTCGCGGCGGCGGCCCTGGCGTTCTATCAGACGGCTCCGAGAGCGGTCCTCGCGGTGACCACGGCGGCGGAGGCTGCCTACGTCCTGCACGCCCACCCGGGGCCGGTCGCCGGTCTGCCCGTCTTCGCCGCGATGCACACGGCGGCCCGCGCGGGACACCGCGGTACGGCGGCCGTGGGCGGCGGGGTGTTCCTGGTGGCGTACTTCGCGACCGGGCCGACGACCCAGCAGGTGGTCGAGCGGACCGCGCTGCTGGCCGGCTGGTTCCTGTGCGCGGTGGTCACCGGCCTCGCCGACCGCAACTGGCAGGCGTATCTGCGCCAGACCGAACAGCGCGCCCTGGAGGCGGAACGCACCCGCGAGGAGGCCGCGTTGCGGCGCGCGGGCGAGGAACGCCTGCGGATCGCGCGGGAGTTGCACGACTCCCTCACCCACAGCATCTCGATCGTCAAGCTCCAGGCGGGAGTTGCCGTCCACCTCGCCCGCAAGCGCGGCGAGGAGGTGCCGCCCGCGCTGCTCGCCATCCAGGAGGCGGGCGGCGAGGCGATGCGCGAACTGCGGGCCACCCTGGAGGTCCTGCGCACCACCGAGGAGCCCACCGGCACCCCCGCGCTGCTCGTCGAGCGGGCCTGCGCGGCCGGCCTCGCCGTCGAACTCGCGGTGACCGGCGAGGAACGTCCCCTCGCCGCGACGGTCGACCGCGCGGTGTACCGCATCGTCCAGGAGGCCCTCACCAACGCGGCCCGGCACGCGGGCCCGGCGAAGGTCAGGGTCCAACTCGACTACGGCGACGATGACTTGACGATACGGGTCGAGGACGACGGAGCGGCCGACCCCGGCTGCCCGCCGAAACCGGGCATCGGCCTCACCGGCATGCGCGAGCGCGTCGCCGCCCTCGGCGGCACCCTGCACACGGCCCCGCGCGCGGAGGGCGGCTTCTCGGTGCGGGCCGAACTGCCGCTGGGGGAGACGGGATGATCCGGGTCGCGGTCGTCGACGACCAGGCGCTGATGCGCGCGGGCTTCCGCGCCCTCCTGGATGCCGAGGAGGGCATCGAGGTCGTCGGCGAGGCGGCCGACGGCGAGCAGGGCGTGGCCCTCGTCCGTGCCCAACTCCCGGACATCGCGCTGATCGACGTACAGATGCCGGTGATGACGGGCATCGAGGCAACCCGCCGCATCGCGGCCGACCCCACCCTCTCGGCGGTCCGGGTCGTCATCCTCACCAACTACGGCCTGGACGAGTACGTCTTCGAGGCGCTGCGCGCGGGCGCCAGCGGCTTCCTCCTCAAGGACACCGACCCGGCGGACCTGCTCCAGGCGATCGAGATCGTCGCCGGCGGCGAGGCCCTCCTCTCCCCGGCCGTCACCCGCACCCTCATCGGCGAGTTCGTCTCCCGGCCCCCGGACCGCTCCACCCCCTCCGGCCTGGAACACCTCACCCGCCGCGAACGCGAGGTCACCGCCCTGGCCGCGCACGGCCTCACCAACGAGGAGATCGCCGCCCACATGGTCATCAGCCCGTTCACGGCCAAGACCCACATCAGCCGGGCGATGACCAAACTCGGAGCCCGGGACCGGGCCCAACTCGTCGTGTTCGCCTACGAGTCGGGGCTGGTGACGGCCCGCGCTTCGGAATCCCGTTGCGCGCCGGACGCGCCGGATCACACCCTGGGGCGATGACCGAGGCGACCCGCGCGCAGGGTCCTGCCTGCCGAAGACACGTCGTACGACGTGGTGTTGCTGCTCGGGCCGCTCTGCCCCCTGCCCGAACGGGCGGATCGCGTGCGGTCAGTGGACCACCCTCGTGAGTTCGAGGAGCAGGGCCTGTTCGGGGTTGAGGTTCGGCAGGGGGAGGCCGGCGAGGGTGAGGACGGAGCCGGGGAGGGACAGGCCGTCGTCGAGGGCCGCGGGCAGCCAGGCGGGTTCCGTCACCTCGTGGAAGGACGGTCGGCCCAGTTCGGAGCGGACCCGTACCCGGTAGGTCGCCTCGGGGTCCAGGCCGGGCAACGGCACCCGCCCGTACTGGCCCTCGGGGGAGGTGGCGAGCCGCGCCCAGCAGTACAGCGCGGCCGATCCGTCGTGGGCCACCACTCCGTGCAGCAGGGTCGACTCGTCGGCGAGGTCGGCGCGGACCGTGTGCCCGCCGTGGAGCAGCGGGCGCAGCTCGCGGTGGAGCGCGGTCCAGGCGGTGAGCCGGGCGAGCTCCTCCTGGGAGCAGCGGGTGAGGTCCTGTTCGATGCCCGCGTGCCCGAACAGGGCCGTGGTCAGGCGGAGTTGATCGGAGCTGGCGCGGTCCGTGGTGTGGCTGGTGTGCGGGCCCACATGGGTGCCGACCAGTTCGGGGGGCAGCAGCTGCGCGGTCCAGCGCTGGATGGTCTGGCGCTCCACCGGGTCGTTGCAGTCCGAGGCCCAGACCCGGTCGGTCCGCTCCAGGATGCCCAGGTCGACCCGTCCGCCACCGGCGGCGCAGCTCTCGATCTCCAGCGCGGGATGGCGTTCCCGGAGCGCGTCGATCAGCCGGTAGAGGGCCACCACCTGGGCGTGCGCCACGGGACGGTCGGCGGCGGAGTGCACGGGCTCGTGGAGTTCCCGGTTGTGGTCCCACTTGAGATAGGCGATGGCGTACTTCTCCACCAGCGCGTCCAACGCGTCCAGCAGGTACTGCCAGGCATCGGGGTTGGCCAGGTCCAGCACATGCTGATGGCGGGCCGCGGGACCGACCCCGCGGGCGGGACCCAGCACCCAGTCGGGGTGCTCGCGGGCCAGGTCGGAGTCCAGGTTGATCATCTCCGGCTCGACCCACAGCCCGAACTCCATGCCGAGCGAGCGCACATGGTCCACCAGCGGGGTCAGCCCCTCCGGCCACACCACCGGGTCGACGGTCCAGTCGCCCAGCCCGGCGTCGTCCGAACGACGGCCCCGGAACCAGCCGTCGTCCAGCACGAACCGCTCGACCCCGACCTCGGCGGCCCGGTCGGCCAGCCGTAGCAGCCGGTCCAGATCGTGGTCGAAGTACACCGCCTCCCAGCTGTTGAGGATCACCGGGCGGGGGCCGCGAGGATGGCCGGGGCGGGCCCGGAGCAGGGTGTGGAAGCGGTCGGCGAGCCCGTCCAGGCCCTGGTCGGACCAGGCGAAGTGACAGACCGGGGCGGTGTACGACTCGCCGGGCGCGAGCCGGATCTCCCCGGCCCGCAGGAGTTCGCCGCCGCCGAGCACCGCCGCATGGGTACCGGCGCCCTCCGGCAACTGCTCGGCCAGATACCGCTGGTCGCCGCTCCAGGCCACGTGAACGGCCCAGATCTCCCCGTCGCGGAAGCCGAATCCGGGCACGCCCACCGCCATGACGTACGGCGAGTCCAGACCCGGCTTGCCCCGCCGCACCTCACGGGCATGGGTGCCGAAGCCCAGCGGCAGCCGCTGGGGTGAGCGCTCCCGGCTCCACTTGCCGGTGAAGTCGAGGACCTCCGAGGCCCGGCGCGGCAGCGGCAGCAGCGTCGTGATGTGCGCCAGGTCGTACGGCGCCGGGTCGGCGTCCGGCCGGCGGGTGAGCGTGGTCCGTACGCCCAGTACTCCGGAGGGCTCCAGACGGTAGGAGAGAGTGACGTCGAGCCCGGTTCCGGGGTCGGTGAGGTGAAGGGTCAACTCCCCGCCCGCCGCCCGCGGTTGGCAGGAACTGTCGGCCAGGGTCAGCCGGGGCGCGGCGAACGCGCCGGCGAGATGGCCCTCCTGGGCCGGGGTGCCCGACCAGGCGTCGGCCTCGGTGGGCCAGACGGTGAACCGGCGCGGGACGTCGACGGAGTTGTTGAGCACGGCGGGTTCGCCGGTCAGGGCGAGCGCGGCCAGGGCGTCCTGCGAGAGGTCGCCCAGGTCGGCCCCCCAGTGCAGCACCCTGGGCACCGGCTCGGTGAGCTCCACGACGAGGGCGGTGCCCGCCGCGCGCAGGAGGTGGATCCGCGCCGTGGGGTCAGACATGCGGAGGTCCTTTCCGGTCGTCCGACTCCACCGGACGGGCCCGGCTCAGTGGGCCCGTCCGGCGGTCGGACAGGGAGTGCGGAGGGGTGGTGGGGTCACTTCTTGGCGAGCAGCTGCTTGCTCTGCTTCTGCATGTCCGTGAAGACGGAGTCGCTCTTCTGTCCGGCGAAGTAGCCCTGGAACAGCGGCTGCAGGGCGTCCTGGAGAGCCGCGCCGTTGCCGTAGACCGGGGACGGGTAGAGAACCTTGTCCTTGATCATGTCTGTGAAGACGGACAGGTCGACGCCGGTCTTGGCCAGTGCCTTGGCCGAGGCGTCCATGGAGGCGGGGATCGACGGGAAGAAGGTGCCGGTCAGGGAGGCCTTGGACTGGCAGGCCTCGCTGCCCATGTAGGAGACCCACTTCCAGGCCAGGTCGGGGTTCTTGGTGCCGGCCCAGATGTTGTTCCCGTTGGAGTTGCTCAGCACGGCCCGGGTCTTGCCGTCGGGGCCGTAGGGAGTGGGCGCGATGCCGACCTTGAGGCCGGGGATCTTCACGAAGGTCGAGGCCTCCCACGAACCGCCGGTCTCCATCGCGACCTTGCCGGAGGAGAGCAGGTCGACGTCGCTGACGCTGTCCGTGAACTGCCCGATCTTGGGCGCGTAGCCCTTGTCGGTCAGCGAGCGGATCCAGTTCATGGTCTTCACGAACCGCGGGTCGGAGTAGTTGAACACCGTCGGCCAGCTGGCCTTGTCGCCCAGCCGCCAGCCCGTGGTGCTGACCAGCGGGCTCCAGGTGGTCTGGCCGATGAAGTCCTTGGCCGCGATCTCCCCGTAGCCGTAGGTCTTGATGTGGGACTTGTCGAAGCCCTTCTCGTCGCCGCGGCGCCCCTTGGTGTCGATCGTCAGGTGGGCGATCATCTTGCCCAGCGTGCCGCCGTTGTCGGGGTTCCAGTTGAGCGAGGCGACATCCTTCGCGGTGTACCCGGCCTTCTTGACGGCGTCGTCGTTGAAGTAGAGGCCGGCCGCCGCCCAGTCCAGGGGCAGGGCGTACTGCTTGCCGTCGGTGAACTTCCAGGCGTCCACACCCACCGAGAACCGGGACAGGTCGAAGTTGTCCTTCTTGATGTAGTCGTCCATCGCCAGCAGTTGGTGCTGGGAGGCGTACGCCTGGAAGAACTGGACGCTGTTCTGGAAGGCGTCGGGCGCGCTGCCGGCCACGAATCCGGCGGTCAGCTTGGTGAAGTAGTCGTTCACGTTGTACTGCGTGATCTTCACCGTGGTGCCGGGGTTGGCCTTCTCGAAGTCCGTGGCGCACACCTTGTACGCGGCGGCCTGCTTGTCGTCCCAGGTCCACCAGTTGACGGTCTTGGAACCGCCGGCGGCGGAGGAGCCGTTGGAGCACGCGGAGAGCAGGGCGGCGAGCGTGAGCGTGGCGCCCAGCGCGACCGTCTTTCGAACTCCCTTGATTCTTCTCATTGTTCCTTCTTTCGGGATGACGCGGTGGGTGCGGGGGACGGCAGCACCGCCGGATGGGACGACGTCTTGAGGAGGGCGCCGAACGCGCCCAGGGCGACGGCCAGGTCCTCCGACCCGCCGGCGTCGTGGCCGTTGAACTCCCACAGCCGCAGCTCCTTGGGGCCGGCGTAGGCGTGGTAGGCGGCGATCGCGGTGACCGGCGGGCACACCTCGTCGCGCAGTCCGGCGGAGAACCAGGCCGGGGCGGTCGCGCGGCGGGCGAAGGCGAGCCCGTCGAAGTGGCCGAGGGTGTCGAAGGCCTGCTCCACCCGGTCCCGGCGGGCCGCCAGATAGCCGATGATCTCGGCGTACGGTTCGGCGGAGGTGAGCCGGGTGGCCTGCCGGATGTCGCAGAGGAACGGCGACTGGAAGTGGGCCGCCGCCAGACCGGGCACCAGTCCGGCGACCGCGAGGGCGATGCCGCCGCCCTGGCTGGGGCCGACCAGGGCGACCCGGTCCTGGTCGACGAGGTCGGTGCGGGCGCGCAGCGCGTCGACCGCGCGGACGGCGTCGGTGAACACCCGGCGGTAGACGTAGGTGTCCTTGTCCTCGATGCCCCGGGTGAGGAAACCGGGATGCGCCGGGCCGCTGCCGACCGGGTCGGGGGTCGCGCCCCCGCCCGCCCAGGCGCCGCCCTGGCCGCGCGCGTCCACCAGGAGATGCGCGTACCCGGCGGACGCCCACAGCAGGTCGTCGATCGGGGCGCCGCGCCCGCTGCCGTAGCCGTGGAACTGGACCACGGCGGGCAGCGGGCCGCCGCGCCGACGGGGCATCCGCAGCCAGGCGTGGACCGGGTGGCCGCCGAAGCCCGGGAGGACGGCGTCGAAGACGTCGACCGTCTCCAACTCGGTCGCGACCTGCGTGAGTTGCAGCTCGGCTTCCTGCCCGGCGCGGGTCTCGGCGAGGGTGCCCTTCCAGAAGGTGTCGAAGTCGGCGGGTTCGCGGTAGGCGCTGCGGTAGGCGAACAGCTCGGGGACGTCCTGTTCGCTCAGCACGGCACCGGCTCCCCCCGGGGCCGCAGCAGAGCGTCCAGCTCCACCTGGTGACCTGCCGGAAGCAGCAGCTCGGCCGTGCGGCCGAGGCACCGGATCCGCACGGTTTCGCCGGCGTCGCCGGTGAGCCTGCGCACGGTCGCACCGGTCAACTCGCCCTCGTTCCAGGCGAAGTCGACGGCCAGGCCGCCGCGGCAGCGCAGGTCCCTGGCCTCACCCTCGGTCCACTGGACGGGCAGCGCGGGCAGCAGGTCGAGGACGCCGGTGTGGCTCTGCACCACCATCTCGGCCACGGCGGCCATCAGCCCGTAGTTGCCGTCGATCTGGAACGGCGGATGCGTGGAGAAGAGGTTGGGCAGCAGCCCGCCCCAACGGGAGCCGTCCACAGGGGCGTCCACCCCCGCGTCACCGTCGAGCGGCCGGATCGCCTCAAGGAACAGCGAGCGCGCGGTCGGGGCGTCACGCAGCCACGCCCGCAGGACGATCTTCCAGGACCACGACCACCCCATCGCCCCGGGCCCGCGCCGGTCCATCGACTTCCCTGCGGCGGCGGCGAGTTCGGGAGTCGCGTCGGAATCGATCAGACCGAGCGGGTGTACGGCGATCAGGTGCGAGAGGTGACGGTGGTGCGGGTCGGCCTCGGTCAGGTCCTCGGCCCACTCCTGGAGCCGCCCCTCCGGCGAGAGGGGCAGCGGGCGCAGCCGGGGCAGCGCCGCGCGTATCTCGCTGGTCAGTGGTGTGTCCAGACCCAGCAACTCGGCTGCCGCCAGGGTCCGTTGGAAGGTGGCCCGGATCAGCGCCAGGTCCATGGCGGCGGAGCGGGTCAGCGACCTCGGGACGCCGTCGGCCAGGAACAGGTTCTCCGGGGAGGTCGACGGCAGGGTGTCGAGATGCCCCGTGCCGTCGTCGACGAGCCAGTCGAGCAGGAACTCCGCGCAACCGCTGAGCAACGGCCAGGCCCGCTCCCGCAGGAAGCCGAGGTCGCGGGTGAAGTCGTAGTGGTCCCACAGGTGTTGGGACAGCCAGGCGCCGCCCATCATCCACATTGCCCACGAGGTGTTGCCGTGCCCCATGCCGACCGGCAGCGCCCACCCCCACGGATCGGTGTTGTGATGCGCCACCCAGCCGCGCGCACCGTACAACTCCCGTGCCACCCGCGTGCCTTGTACGGCCATGCGGTCGAGCAGGTCGAACAGGGGCTCGTGGCAGGCGCTGAGCCCGACCGCCTCCGCGCCCCAGTAGTTCATCTGCGTGTTGATGTTGATCGTGTAGTTGGACGACCAGGCGGGGCGCAGCTCGGCGTTCCAGATGCCCTGGAGGTTGGCCGGCGGGCCGGTGTGCGGGCGGGAGGCGGTGGCCAGGAGATGGCGGCCGAGCTGGAACAGCACGGTGGCGGTGAGGAGTTCGTCGTCGCCGCCGAGGATGTCGCGGGCGACGTCGTAGGTGCCGGAGCGGCGCGGCCCGACACGCAGGGAGGTGCTGCCCGACAGGGCCCGTACGTCGGCCTCGTGGTCCTTGAGGAGACGGTCGGCGCCCTGCGCGAGGGCCCGCGCCGCGAGGTCGCCGGCCCCGGCCAGATGGGCGGCGCGGTCCAGGGCCGGAGCCCCGCTCCAGTCGCGGTCCGCCGCGGTGGAAGTGGCGAGGGTGAGCAGGACGCGGGAGGCGCCGGTGACGCGCAGTCCTCCCTCGTCGTCCACGGTGGTCGTGCCGTCGGTGTGCAGGGCGAGCGCGAGGGCGCCGAAGGGGTCGTAGCCGTCGACGGGACCGTCCGCGTAGCGCAGCGGCTCCGCGACCCCGGGTTCGTGCGAAGGGGCGCCGTCCACGGGTATCTCGATGCCCAGTGTGATGCCGTCGGGCGTGGACGAACGCCGTATCTCCCGCAGCGGGGTGGAGAGTTCGACGGACAGGTCCACGGTGCCGCCGTCCGCGTCCAGCGTCACGCACAGCGCGCCGCTGACGGCGTCGGCCCAGACCCGGCGCCGTACCGCGGCCCCGTCGAGGCCGAAGCCGTCCTCGGCGACCGCGGTGTCGAGGTCGAGCGTCCTGCCGCGGTACTCGGCGCGCTCACCGCCCGGCACGGTCAGGTACAGGTCGGCGTAGGGCAGGTACTCCTGGGTGTAGGGCCCCTCGAAGGTCATGAGGAGGGACTCGGCGCGGTCCTGGTCGCCGGCGCGCAGCGCGGCGCGGACCTCTTCGAGCCGCTCGGGACCGGCCCCCCGCGCACGGAGTGCGGCGAGGGCGGTGGCCGGCCCGGCGGGGGTGCCGGACCAGACGGTGGAGTCGTTGATCTGGATACGGGCCCGGCCGGTGCCGCCGAAGACCATCGCGCCGATCCTGCCGTTGCCGACCGGGGCGGCCTCCGCCCAGGTGGCGGCGGGCGCGGGCCAGCTCAGCACCAGGTCGCTGGAGTGCATGGCTGTGTCGTCCAATCGCGGGGTACGGCCGGTCACTTGAGGCCGGAGAAGCCGATGGAGTTGACGATGCGCTTGCCGAAGGCGACGAACAGCAGCAGCATCGGCAGCGCCGCGACCAGGGCGGCGGCCATCAACCCCGCCCAGTCGGGGGCCGCTTGGGGCGAGGACTGCTTGAAGACGCCGAGCGCGAGGGTCAGCGGCTGCACGTCCTGGCTGTTGGTGATCAGCAGCGGCCAGAAGTAGTCGTTCCAGGCGTTGACGAACATCAGCAGCGAGATGGTGGCGATCGGCGCGGTCGACATCGGCAGGATGATCCGGAAGAAGATCCGCAGCGGGCCGGCGCCGTCGATGATGGCGGCTTCCTCGACCTCGGTGCTCAGGCCGAGCATGAACTGCCGCAGGAAGAACAGCGTGAAGGCCTGGAAGAGCGCCCCGGGCAGGATCAGTCCGGCGAACGTGTTGGTCAGTCCGAGGTCTTTGACGAGGACGAAGTTGGGCAGCAGCGTGAAGACGCTGGGCACCATCAGCGCGGTGATCAGGATGTTGAACACCAGGTTCCGGCCACGCCAGTGCAGCCGGGAGAACGCGTAGGCGCCGGCCGAGGCGAACAGGACGATCAGCACCGTCTGCACGGACGCGTAGATCAGCGAGTTGCGCAGATAGAGCGCGATGTTGATGGCCGCGCCCGAGCCGCCCTGGGCCTGTGCCTCGGCGGTGGAGGCGATCCCGAGGACGCGTTCGAAGGCGCCCCAGGTGAAGCCCACCGGCAGTGGCGACGACGGGTGCGTCGACAGCTTGTAGTTGTTGGACAGCGCGGTGCGCAGGATCCAGTAGAACGGGAAGAGCGTGATGACGACGACGATGCCCAGATAGATCCAGGCGACGATCCGGCCGGGGGAGAGGCTCCGGCGGTTCTTCCGGGGCCGGGCGGTGGCCGCCCGGCCGGGGGCGAGGGTGACTGCCATGACGGGCTCCTTCAGCTCAGGTCGGATTCGTTGGCGCGGGCGAGCCGCAGCTGGGTGAAGGTGACCGTGATGAGCAGGGCGAACAGGGCCAGCGAGAGGGTGGCGGCGTAGCCGAAGTCGAACTGCCTGAACGCCTTGCTGTAGATGTACATCTGCAGCACGTTCGAGGCGTTCGCCGGGCCGCCCTGGGTGGTGACCTGCACGATGTCGAACACCTGGAAGGAGTTGATCACCGTCAGGACGACCACCATGACGAGGATCGGCCGCAGCAGGGGCACCGTGAGGCGCCGGAACATCTGCACCTCACTGGCGCCGTCGACCCGGCCGGCCTCGTAGATGGTGGCCGGGATGGTCTGCAGTCCGGCGAAGATCAGCAGGGAGTAGTACCCCATCCACTTCCAGATGCTGATCGCGGCGAGGGACGGTATCGCCCAGCCGCTGCTGCCGAAGAACAGGATGGAGTGGCCCGTCAGATGCTGCAGGACGAGGCTGACGACACCGAGGGACGGGTCGAGCATCCACTGCCACACCAGCGCGGCGATCACGTTGGAGATCAGGAACGGCAGCAGGATGACGCCGCGCAGCGCCGACGACTTGGTGACCCGGTGCAGCACCACGGCCGTCACCAGGGAGGCCAGGGTGCCGAAGACGACGGCCAGGATCACGAAGTAGACGGTGACGAGCAGGGAGTGCCAGAAGACGTCGTCGCCGAACATCTCGTGGAAGTTGGCCAGTCCCACCCAGTTCGGCGGGGTGAGGACATGGAAGTCGGTGAAGCTGAGGTAGACGCCGCGCAGGGTCGGATAGGCGTAGAAGACCGCGAATCCGACGACGGAGGGAAGGATCAGCAGGAGGGCGACCGGCAGGTCGCGGCGGCGGGCCGCCGCGGACCTGGTCGGCGCGTGGCGGCTCGCCCTGCGGGCCGAACGGGTCGTGCGGACGCGGGGGGTCGAGCCGGGGGCGGTGGCCGTGGTGGTCACCGCGGCGGACGGCGGTGTGGTCGGCGTCTTGGGCTCGCCCTGTGATGTGACCACCACGGAACTCTCCTCGGATGTCGGTCGGTTGGAACGCTGGTCAGGTCGGACGGACGACGGTCAGAGGGTGATGCGGTCCACGTCGGAGGCGTAGTCCGAGGCGTTGCCGAAGGTGATCGTGTTGTCGCCGGCCTTCAGCTGGACGGGCACCGTGATCGAACTCGGTTGACCCCAGTTGTTGTCGTTGCTGCCCGGCAGGAACTGCTGGAAGGAGCTGCCACCCGTGGTGATGATCATCGTGCGGCCGGTGTCGCCGTCGATATAGTCGACCTTCATCAGGTAGGTGCCGTCGCGGGGCGCGGTGACGTGGTTGACCGCCAGGGTTCCGGTGCCGCCGAGGTTGCCGACCTTCTTGCCGCCCGAGCACGCGGAGCAGTCGCCCACGGAGGCGTTGCCGCTGAGGGTGTTCCCGGAGGCCTCCGCCTCGTAGACGACAGGTCCGCCGGCCGCCGGGGTGGTGACGTCAACTCCCTTGCTGGGGGCGGACTTTCGGCCCTGCGCGTCGTGGGCGACCACGGTGAGGGAGTAGGTGGTACCGGCCTTCAGGCCGCTCACGGTGGCGGAGGTGCCGGTGACGGTGGCCTTCTTGGTGCCGTTGGCGTACACGTCGTAACCGGTGGTCTTCGTACCGGAGTTCACCGCGCTCCAGGCGAGCGAGACGCTGCCGGCCGTCGACGCGGTGCCGTGCACGTTGAGCGGTACACCCGGGTGGCTGCCGGTGCCCGGAGGCGTGATGCGCAGCAGACGCGAGCCGTGCGGGGCCAGGTTGGCGGTGAACTTGCCGCTGGCCGAGCCGAGGTTCTTGTGGCTCCACAGGTCGCGGACCTTGGCCTTGCCGCTGATGCCGAGGTCGCTGAAGTCGGCGGTCACGTCCGAGTAGCCCTTGCCCAGGTTGAACAGGGCCACGGTGTAACTGCCGTCCGTGTTGCGGGTGTACCAGGTCTGCTGCGGGGTCTTCTGGCTGACCGGCCTGGCGGGGGTGCCCGCCTGGTCGACCGCGATGACCTCGTCGTTGGTGAGCAGCTTCAGGCCGTACTTGTCGAGCTTGGTGAGGTCGTCACCGATGTACAGCGGCGCGGCCTCGATGGCCCACAGCGTCATGTAGCTCTGCCGCTCGGTCTGGTTGACGCCGTCCATGACGTCCGAGCCCACGTCGAGCGAGTCGAGGTTGTTCCAGTGCCCCGGCCCGGCGTCGTCGATCCACGGCACGACGTCGTTCCAGCGCGCCTTCACGGAGTTGTTCCACGTCACCAGGGTGTCGCAGTAGCACTCGACGTCCGTGTCGATGCGCCAGCCGTTGGAGTTGGCCTTCCAGACGTCGGCCTGGTTGTGGCTGAGCGACCAGGACAGGGTGAACTCGATGGGCCGCCCGGTGTTCTTCAGGGCGGTGTGCCACGCCTGGATGTCGGGGACGTTGTTGTGCGCGTCGTCGCCCTGGTTCGAGCCGGGGCCCACCCCGTCGATCTTGAGGAAGTCGACGCCGAACGAGGCCAGTTGGTCGGCCTCGGACTGGATGTACTTGGTGGTGCAGGGGCTGGCGAAGTTCAGCTGGTACGAGACGTCGTCCCAGCCGCTGGTCTTGCGCAGGTCCGGGTAGACGATGTCCTTGGTGGTGCAGCCCGGGGCGTTGTAGATGGGCGTCTTGCCGTCGTTGTACGCCTGCTGGTAGAGGCCGACGGCCAGATAGAGGCCGAACTTCAGTCCCTTGCGGTGGAGTTGGTCCGCGAGGTACTTCATCCCGTGCGGGAACTTCGTCAGGTTCGGGGTCGGCCGGGCATAGGCGTCGCCCTTGGCGTCGTTCCAGCCGGCGTCCACGTTCACGTAGTTGTAGCCGTGCGACTTCAACTTCGAGGACAGCACGTCCGCCTGTTGCAGGACGTGCGCCTCGGTGAGCCAATTCCCGCCGTAGCCGGGGAAGTTGGTGGACTCGACGCTCCAGGTGCTGTAGCCCATGTACGGCTTGGCGGCCACGAGGGGCGTGCTCGTGGCGCCGGACGCCTGGGCCCCCGAGGCGTCCGCGGTGGTCGCGGCCCGTGCGGAGGCGGGCACGATGAGGGCCGCCGTGAGCGCGGTGAGGCAGGTGAGGGTTCTCAGACGTGTGGGTCGAGCTGGACGAGGCATGTGTGTACTCCGTCAGGGCGCGGCTGCAGGCGGGTTCCCGCCTGAGGTGTCGAGGTGCGGGGAGCCTCTCGGTGGTGGTCGTCCCGGGACATCACCGAGAGGGTTCGCTGGGACCAACGGGCGAGTGGGTGGGGGCCACACACTCCTCACCGGCGCAGGACCGTCCCGTCCGCCCCGACGAGGAGTGCGGCGAATCTAGGCTTAGTTTCCTTCCAGCGTCAACATAGTCAACTCTAAGAAAACTCCGACCTTTGGGCGGCCTGGTGAGGGTTTTCGGCCACCTGCTGTCGAATGACCTGCGGTTTCAGGCCGATAGGGCCGATGTATAGCCCTTGTCTTACTTTCCAAAGGAAAGGTAACGTCGCCCCATGACCCTCGCCGACCAGCCACCCGCGGCCGCACTCGTCCTGCAGACCCTGCTCCAGCACGGTCCGCTGAGTCGGGCCGAGATCGGTCGGCGGACCGGGCTGACCCCGGGAGCCGTCACCAAAGTGGCCACCTCGCTCATGGCCGACGGCTGGATCACCGAGGGCGGCCGGCCCACCACCGAGCGGACGAACGGCCGCCCGGCGACCCCGGTCGAAGTGCGGGCCGACCGCGCCCTGTTCGCGGGTGTGAAGGTCACCGGCGAGGAACTCATCGGCGTACTGGCCGACTTGACGGCCCGTCCGCTGGCCTCCCGGCGCGTCCGCCTCGACTCACGCGACGTGGGCACCGTGGTGCTGGCCATCGCCCGGCTGGTCGACGAACTGCGCACGGCGGCGAACCTGGAGGGCGGCACCGGCCTCCACGGCATCGGGGTCACCATCTCCGGTGATGTGGACAGCCAGTTGGGCACGGTCCAGTACTCGCCCTTCCTCGACTGGCGCCGGGTGCCGCTCGCCCAGCTCGTCGAGACGGCCACCGGGACACCGACGGTCATCGAGAACGACGTAAGGGCCCTGACCGTGGCCGAGCAGTGGTTCGGCGCGGGCGTCGGGCTGTCGATCTTCGCCCTGGTCACCGTCGGCGCCGGCATCGGCGCCGGGCTCTGTGTCGCCGGCCGGGTGGTCTCCGGAGCGCACGGCGTGGCGGGCGAGGTGGGGCACCTGCCGGTGAGCGGCACCGACCGGGTCTGCACCTGCGGCAACACCGGGTGCGTGGAGGCCGTCGCCTCCACCCACGCGATCGTCGAGCAGGCCCGACAGGCCACCGGCGACGCGGAGTTGACCATGGACGGCGCGATCCGCCTCGCGCACACCGGCGACCCCGCCGTCCGGACCGTCTTCGCCCGCGCCGGACACGCCGTGGGCCTCGGCCTGGCCTGCGTGGCCAACCTCATCGGACCGGAGCGGATCATCATCTCCGGCGAGGGCGTCGCCTCCTACGACCTGTTCGCCGACCACATCCGGCAGGCCTTCGTGGACCACGCCTTCGGTGCCGCGGTCGACTGCGATCTCGTGGTCCGCCCCCTGCCGTTCGAGGAGTGGGCACGCGGCGGGGCGGTCGTCGCGGCCCAACGCGTCTTCGCTCCCGCGAAGTAGGGAGGTGACGTGTGCACGCCTTCGGTCGATAGTCTGCTGCCCGATCAGGACGACCACGTGCGCGACCGCAGAGGTGAGACATGTCCTTCACCACCCGACCCACGCTCCAGGGCACCTTCGGCATGGTGTCCACAACACACTGGCTGGCCTCGCAGTCGGCGATGGCCGTCCTGGAGGACGGCGGCAACGCCTACGACGCCGCCGTCGCCGGGGCGTTCGTCCTGCACGTCGTGGAACCGCACCTCAACGGACCCGCCGGCGAGGTGCCCATCCTGCTGGCCCCGGCGGGCGGCGAGGTGCGGGTGCTGTGCGGCCAGGGCGTCGCACCCGCGGGCGCGACGATCGACCACTACAGGGGACTCGGTCTGGATCTCGTACCCGGTACGGGACCCCTGGCGGCGGCCGTCCCCGGCGCCTTCGACGCCTGGATGCTCCTCCTCAGGGACCACGGCACGAAGTCCCTGGCCGACGTCCTGAAGTACGCCATCGGGTACGCCGAGGACGGCCACGCGTGCGTGGAGAACGTCGGGGCGACCGTCGAGGCCGTACGGGAGCTGTTCGAGACGGAGTGGACCACGTCGGCGGACGTGTACCTGCCCGACGGGAAGGCACCCCGGCCCGGCGAGCTGTTCCGCAACCCCGCCCTCGCCGCCACCTGGAAGCGGCTCCTCGCCGAGGTCGCCGGGGCGGGGGACCGGGAGGCCCAGATCGAGGCGGCGCGTGAGGTGTGGCGGTCCGGCTTCATCGCCGAGGCCCTCGTACGGCAGTCCGGGCGGCCCACCATGGACACCAGCGGCGAGCGCCGCACCGGCACGCTCACGGCCGTCGACCTGGCCTCCTGGTCCGCGTCCTACGAGGCACCGGCGACGTACGGCTGGAACGGCTGGACCCTGTGCAAGGCCGGCCCCTGGAGCCAGGGCCCGGTCCTCCTCCAGCAACTGGCGCTGCTCCCGGCCGAGTTGCCCGCCTACGAATCCGCCGACTACGTCCATCTGCTGATCGAGGGCTGCAAGCTCGCGATGGCCGACCGGGAGGCCTGGTACGGGGACGCGGACCCGGACGCCGTACCGCTGGGGGAGTTGCTGTCGGCGGACTACAACGCGGCGCGGCGGGAGCTGATCGGCGAGAAGGCGTCGTACGAGCTGCGGCCCGGCAGCCCCGGAGGGCGCGCGCCGCGACTGTGCGGGCACGCGCGCGTGGTGGCGCCCGAGGAGTCCGGCTTCGACCCGATGGGGGCGGGGGAGCCGACCGTCGCGCGGGTGAGCGCCGACGGCGGTACCCGGGGCGACACCTGCCACCTCGACGTCGTCGACCGCTGGGGCAACATGATCGCGGCCACGCCCAGCGGCGGCTGGCTCCAGTCCAACCCGGTGGTGCCCGAGCTGGGCTTCCCGCTCGGCACCCGGCTCCAGATGGCCTGGCTGGAGCCCGGCCTGCCCAACTCCCTTGCCCCGGGCCGCCGTCCGCGCACCACGCTCACCCCGTCGATCGCCCTGCGCGACGGAGTACCGGTCCTGGCGTTCGGCACGCCCGGCGGGGACCAGCAGGACCAGTGGCAGCTGCACTTCTTCCTGGCGGTCGCCACGCGCGCGAAGGCACGCGGCGGCCTCGACCTCCAGGGCGCGATCGACGCCCCGAACTGGCACAACGACAGCTTCCCCGGCTCCTTCTACCCGCGCGGCATGCGCCCCGGGAGCGTCACCGTCGAGTCCCGCATGGACGCGGCGGTGGTGGAGGAGCTGCGGCGACGCGGCCATGACGTGACCGTCGGCGACGCCTGGTCCGAGGGGCGGCTGTGCGCGGTCGCCCGGGACCCGGCGGCCGGGATCCTCTCGGCGGCGGCGAATCCGCGGGGCATGCAGGGGTACGCCGTCGGGCGCTGAGCCGCCCCGGGAGGGACCGGGTTTCCGTGATCTCCGGGGCCGGGTGTTCATGGTGATTCCACCCGGAGTGCACCGGGCGGGTGGGGATTGTCAGTGACGCGTGCTCTCATGGAGGCATGATCGAAGACACCGAAACCATCGACGAGTTTCTCGTACAGCACACGGCCGACGTCGAAGAAGCCATCCGCAGGGCGGCGGCCACGGAGATCATGCCCCGCTTCCGCCAGCTCGCGGCGCACGAGGTCGACCAGAAGAGCGGCCCGCACGACCTGGTCACGGACGCCGACCGCAACGCCGAGCTGTATCTGACCAAGGTGCTCGGCTCCCTCCTGCCCGGCTCCGTCGTCGTCGGCGAGGAAGCGGTGCACGCCGACCCGGAGACGTACGAGGCGATACAGGGCGACGCCCCGGTCTGGATCGTCGACCCGGTCGACGGGACACGGCAGTTCGTGCGCGGCGAGACCGGTTTCTGCACCCTGGTCGCGCTCGCCCGGCACGGGGAGCTGCTCGCCTCCTGGACCTACGCGGCGGCCCGCGACCAGATGGCCACGGCCGTCAAGGGCGGCGGCGCCTTCCTCGACGGCGTACGGCTGCGTTCCGGCGCCCCGGACCCCGCCCGGGACCTGGAAGTGGCCACCTCCCACCCGGACTACACGACGGACGCCCAGAAGCGCGCCCTGCTCGGCCTGTGGGCGGACGGTGTGCACACGCGCCCGTGCGGCTCGGCCGGCCTGGAGTATCTCGCCGTCGCCCGGGGCGAGTTGGATGCCACCGCGTTTTCCTGGGAGGCGGCCTGGGACCACGCGGCGGGCCTGCTCCTCGTCGAGGAGGCGGGCGGCGCCCACCGCACGCTCACCGGAGAGCCGTTCCGCATCACCGGTGGCAACGCGCTGCCGTTCACGGCGGCCCGGGACGCGGCGACCGCGCAGCGTGTGATGGACCTGCTGAGGGCGTCGTAGGGTCACGGGTTGCGCTCACCTGGTGGGCTGACCCCGGGAGTGTCAGTCCCGCGGCATATCCTGATGTCGAGTGGCCATCGGCTGACGAAGGGGTCCCAAGGTGCCGTCGATGCTCGATGCGGTCGTGGTGGGTGCGGGGCCGAACGGACTGACGGCCGCCGTGGAGCTGGCCCGGCGCGGCTTCTCCGTGGCCGTGTTCGAGGCCCGGGACACCGTGGGCGGAGGCGCCCGCACCGAGGAGCTGACCCTCCCCGGCTTCCGGCACGACCCCTGCTCGGCGGCGCACCCGCTCGGCATCAACTCCCCGGCGTTCCGCGCCCTGCCGCTGGAGCGCTACGGCCTGGAGTGGCTGCACCCCGAGCTGCCCATGGCGCATCCCTTCATCGACGGCAGCGCGGCCGTGCTGTCGCGGTCGGTCGCGGAGACGGCCGCCTCGTTCGGGCCGCGTGACGCGGGCGCGTACCGCAGGCTGGTCGAGCCCTTCCTCCCCAAGTGGGACACCCTGGTCCGCGACTTCATGTCCCTGCCGCGCACCGCGCTGCCGCGCGACCCGGTCACCCTCGCCCGCTTCGGTCTGGCAGGCCTGCCCCCGTCGACCTGGCTGACCAGCCGCTTCCAGGACGAGCGCGCCAAGACCCTGTTCGCCGGACTCGTCGGCCATGTCATGGCCCCCCTCACCGGCTTCGCCACCGGCGCGATCGGCCTGGTCTTCGCCCTCGCGGCACACGCGCGTGGCTGGCCGGTGGCGCGCGGCGGCTCCCAGTCCATCTCCGACGCGCTGGCCGCCTACCTGAAGGACCTCGGCGGCGCGATCCACACCGACTACGAGGTCAAGCGCCTCGACGACCTCCCGCCGGCCCGCGCCTACGTCTTCGACACCTCGCCCACCGCCCTGGCGAAGATCGCGGGTTTCGGTGACTACTACGCGAACTACCGTTACGGCGCAGGGGTGTTCAAGGTCGACTACGCCCTGGACGGCCCGGTGCCCTGGACCGCCAAGGAGGCGCGCACCGCCGGCACGGTCCAGATCGGCGCCGACAGCACGGAGATCGGTGCCGCCCTGCGCGCCGCGTCCCGCGAGAACCGCGCCCCCGACAAGCCGTTCATGATCACCGTGCAGCCCAGCATCGTCGACCCCACCCGCGCCCCGGCCGGGAAGCAGGTCTTCTGGGCCTACGGCCATGTCCCCAGCGGCTGGACCGGCGACCTCACGGACGCCCTGGAACGCCAACTGGAGCGCTTCGCCCCGGGGTTCCGCGACCGCGTCCTCGCCCGCGCGACCGCGGGGCCGCCCGAACTCGCCGCCCGCAACGCCAACTACGTGGGAGGCGACATCGGTACCGGCGCGGTCACCGGACTCCAGATCCTGCTGCGCCCCAAGCTCTCCCTCTCCCCGTACGGCACCCCGCACCCGGCCGTCTTCATCTGCTCCTCGGCGACCCCGCCCGGCCCCGGAGTGCACGGCATGTCGGGACACAACGCGGCGAAGGCCGTCTGGCGACGACTGAGGCAGTCATGACCACCGCCATCATCACCCTCGTCCGGGGTGACATCACCCGCCGGAGCGCCGACGCGATCGTCAACGCGGCCAACTCCTCACTCCTGGGCGGCGGAGGAGTCGACGGCGCGATCCACCGCCGGGGCGGCCCCGCGATCCTGGCGGACTGCCGCAGGCTCCGCGCCTCCCACTACGGCAAGGGCCTGGCCACGGGCAAGGCGGTCGCGACGACGGCGGGGGAACTGGACGCGCGGTGGGTGATCCACACGGTGGGACCCGTGTACTCCCGCGACGAGGACCGCTCGGAGCTGCTGACCTCCTGCTACCGCGAGTCCCTGCGCGTCGCCGACGGACTCGGCGCCCGTACGGTCGCGTTCCCCGCCGTCTCGGCCGGGATCTTCGGCTGGCCGATGGACGACGCGGCGCGGATCGCCGTAACGACGGTTCGGGCGGCGGAGACATCGGTCGAGGAGGTCACGTTCGTGCTCTTCGACGAGGCGGCGTACGAGGCGTTCGGCCGGCAGGTGCGCTGACCGACGGTCGTGGCCCGTCGGCCCAACTCGCCTGAGGAACCTGGGTAGTTGTGATGGTCCTCACGCGTCGATCACGACGTCCTCCAGCGGCTTTGAACAGCACAGCAGGATCTTGTTCTGGGTGATCTCGCGTGGCCGGATGCCCCCGTTGTGCTGCATGTCGACGGAGCCGGAGAGCAGGGTCGCCTTGCAGGTGCCGCACATGCCCTGGGCGCACGAGGCCGGCAGGCTGAGGCCGGCCCGGGAGGCGGCGGCGAGGAGCGAGGTGTCGGGGTCGCAGTCGAGGGTGCGTCCGCTGCGGGTGAACTCGACCTTGAAACCGGCGTCTGTGGCGGTGGCCGGTGAGGTCTCGGCCCGCGTGGCCGGTGTCTCGAAGGTGAAGCTCTCCTCGTGGTAGCGGTCCATGTCGAGGCCCGCGTCCGCCAGCAGGTGCCGTACGGCGGCCATGTAGGGGGCGGGACCGCAGGTGAAGACCTCCCGTTCCCGGAAGTCCGGCGCGACCTGCCGGAGCGTCTCGATCGTGAGGCGGCCGCGGTATCCGCCCCAGGGGGCGTACGGGCGGTCCTCCTCGCAGATGTGGACCACCCGGATGTTGGGCGCGGTCGCGGCGATGAGGTCGAGTTCGTGGCGGAAGACGATGTCCGCCGGGGTGCGCGCGCTGTGCACGAACACCACGTCGGCGGGGTCGGCCAGGTCGTAGAGCGTCCTGGTCATCGACATCGACGGCGTCACCCCGACGCCCCCGGACAGGAACAGGTACTTGGGCGCCGGATGCCGGGCCGTGCTGAACTCGCCGAGCGGTCCGTGCGCCCGCACGGTGTCGCCGGGCCGCAGCCGGTCGTGCAGCCAGTTCGACACGAGCCCGCCCGGGATGCGCTTCACCGTGATCGAGAGCAGGAACGGGCGGGTGGGCGACGAGGAGATCGTGTAGCAGCGCTGGACCGGCCGGCCGTCGATGTCGAGGGTCAGCGTCAGGAACTGGCCCGGGTCGTGCCGGAACAGCCGGGGTTCGGCGTACTCGAACACGAACGTGGTGACGTCGTGCGTGAGCGGGTGCACCTGACGGCAGACCAGCAGCTCTTCGGTCTCGCTCATGGCTGGAGCTCCAGGTGTGCCTTGAGCCTGGTCACGTACCAGTTGACGAACGCCTCGACCTGCTCCTCCGTCGGGCCGTACGGGCCCGGCAGATAGGCCGGGCTGCTGATGCCCCGGTGGGCGCGGGCCACGAGCACCGCGTCCTGGTCGTTAGTCGCCTTCCACACCTTCGTCATCGTGTCGAGGTCGTAGTCGATCCCCTCCACGGCGTCGGCGTGCACGAGCCAGGTGGTGCGGACGAGGGTGCGGTCGGGGCCGAGCGGGATCGTGGAGAACGTGATCGCGTGGTCGGCCATGAAGTGGAACCAGGAGTTGGGCTGGAGGTGCATGGAGAGCCGGCCCAGTCGGGCCGTGGGGAAGTCCGCCAGCAGGCGTGTGCACGCGGCCGTGCCGTCCGGGGTGTAGGACTCCCCGGCCAGGTCGAGGGGTTCGCGCTGGATGCGGAAACCGGTGGGGCGGGTGTCCAGTTCCTCGATCTCGGCGTAGGGCAGGCCCAGCGAGTCGTAGGTTGTCCGGGCCTCGGCGTCGGCCCGCTGGAAGCGCTCGTAGGCGGGGCGCAGCGCGGGCGGGATGTCCTGCTCCCGGTAGCCGTAGATGGGGAAGTAGCAGGCCTGGAGTTCGGGGTGGCCCACGCAGTGGTAGCACTCCCGGTTGTTCTCCATGGTCAGCTTCCAGTTGCCGTTCTCGACCAGGTCGATCTGCGTGGCGACCTTCGCCTTGGCCAGGTTGTGCGGTGCGAGGTACGGCTCGATGCGGGCGGCGACCTCGTCGAAGTCGGCGGGCGGTTCGTCGGCCAGGCAGATGAAGACCAGCCCGGCCACCGTGCGCGCGTGCACGGTGCGCAGCCCGAAGCAGGACGGGTCGAAGCCGGGCGCCTGGGACTCGGCGTGCAGCAGTCTGCCGTCCACGCCGTACGTCCAACGGTGGTACCCGCAGACGATGTTGCCCACCGAGCCGCGCTCCTCGTTGAGGACGCGCGCACCGCGGTGGCGGCAGACGTTGTGGAAGGCCCGGACGTCCTCGTCGTCGTCGCGCACGACGATGACCGAGTACGACCCGATGTCGACCGTCACGTAGTCGCCGGGCTGGGGAAGCTCCGCCTCGGCGGCCACGAACAGCCAACTCCGGGCGAAGACGGCCTCGATGTCGAGGGCGAAGAACTCCTCGCCGACGTAGAACGGGGCTTCGAGGCTCTGACCGGCGGTACGTCGGGCCACGAGGTCGCCGACGTCGGGGGTCGCGTGTTTCATCTCATCTCTCCGGTACGGCTGGGGAGTTGACGTGCGGACGGGGTGGCGCTCAGACCGGCAGACACAGCCGCAGTCCGTCGTAGACGGCGGCGTGGACGGTGCGGGCGGCCACGGCGTCGCCGATGCGGAACAGCTGGTAGCGGCCCGCCTCGTTGCGGACCACCGACTGCTCCTCGTACGCCAGCAGCGCGCGGTGGTCGACCTCGCCGAGATTGGTCGAGCCGGGGAGGAGTTCGACGTACAACTCGTCGTTCGGGAGGGTCCCGTGCTCCACGACCACGTGGTCCACGGTCCGCTCGGTCTCCGTCTCGGTGTACTCGCTGTACAGGGTCGCGGTGAGCCGCCCGTCCCCGGACCGGCGCACGGAGCGCAGCCGCCGGGCGAGTGTGGTGGTGACGTCGTGTTTCGCGAACGCCCGTAGATAGGCGGGGGAGTTCATGCTGCCTACGTCGGGGGCGAGGGTGCGCTCCGGGGTGACGTACTCGATCCGGACGCCGGGCGACGCGGTGAGGACCTCCACGGCATCCATCGCCGGGTAGCCGCCGTGGTCGTCGTAGACCAGGATCTCGCCGCGCGGGCGGCGCAGCGAGCCCGTCATCACGTCCCAGGTGTCGGAGACCAGGTCCTGGCCCGCGCTGAGGAAACTGCGGTCGGGGAGGCCGCCGGTGGCGACGATCACGAGGTCGGGACGTTCGGCGAGGACGCCGGCGGCCTCGGCGTATGTGCCCAGGCGCAGGTCGACGCCGAGGTGTTCGCACTCGGCGAGGCGCCAGTCCACGATCTGGATCAGGTCGGCCCGGCGCGGGTTCGACGCGGCGAGTCTGAGCTGCCCGCCGGGCCGGTCGCCCGCCTCGAACAGGACGACGTCATGGCCGCGTTCGCCGAGCACGCGCGCCGCCTCCAGTCCGGCCGGGCCCCCGCCGACCACAACTGCCCTTCTACGGCGGCCGATTGTGGCGGAGATGAGGTGCGGTACCTGGAGTTCACGGCCGACGGCGGGGTTGTGGATGCACTTGGTGTCGCCGGAGTCGTAGATCGCGTCGAGGCAGTAACTCGCCCCGACGCAGGGCCGGATGCGGTCCTCCTGGCCGGCCGTCACCTTGGCGACCAGGTGCGGATCGGCGATCTGTGCGCGGGTCATGCCGACCAGGTCGAGCAGTCCCTCGCGCAGGGCGTGCCGCGCGGTGGCGACGTCGGCGATGCGGGCCGCGTGCATCACGGGGACGGAGAGGCGTCGTTTTATCTCGCCGGTGAAGTCCAGGTACGGCCCGAGGGGGGTGCCGATGGACGGGATGGCCTTCGCCAGGGAGGCGTCGCTCTCGATGGAGCCGTGGATGACGCTGAGGAAGTCGATGCCGTCGGCGGCGTACCGCTCGGCGGCGGTGAGCGCTTCCTCGAAGGCGAGACCGGGGAGGCCGCCGGGGTGCGCCTCGTCGAGCGACATCCGGATGCCGACGACGAAGTCCGGGCCGACGGCCTCGCGGACGGCCCGGATCACCCGGCGCGGAAACGCCATACGGTTCTCCAGGCCGCCGCCCCACTCGTCGTCGCGGTGGTTGGTCGCGGGGGACAGGAAACTGTCCAACAGGTGGCCGTACGCCTCCAGTTCGATGCCGTCGAGGCCGCCCTCCCTGCAACGGACCGCCGCCGCCGCGTAGTCGGCGACGATCCGGTCCAGGTCCCAGGACTCGGCGGCCTTCGGGAAGGCTCGGTGCGCGGGTTCGCGCAGCGCCGAGGCGGACACCACCGGGAGCCAGTCGCCGGTGAAGTTGCTGGTACGGCGGCCCAGATGGGTGACCTGGCACATCACCGCGGCCCCGGCCTCGTGCACGTCGTCGGCGAGCCGGCGCAGCCACGGCACGATGTCGTCGCGGTACAGGAGCAGATTGCCGAACGCCGGCGGGCTGTCGGGCGAGACCACCGCCGAGCCGCCGATCATCGTGAGGCCGACCCCGCCCCGCGCCTTCTCCACGTGGTAGGCCCGGTAGCGGTCCTTGGGCAGGCCGTCCTCGCCGAACGCCGGTTCGTGGGAGGTGCTGACCACCCGGTTGCGCAGGGTGAGGTGCTTGAGCCGGAAGGGCTGGAGCAGGGGGTCCAGGACGCGTGCGGGCACAGCGGCGGGTGAGGGCACAGCAGCTCCTCAGGAGAGCTCCGAGCGGACCGTTTCGCTATGCGAAACAGCTCCGCGATACGAAACAAATGGTGGAGCTGGGAATCCCCACCCGTCAAGAGCCCGCCGTGTTAACTCGCCGTGCGCGGGGCGCTCATCCGCGTTTCACGTACCCCCGGCGCCAGGAGATCTTCGCGGCGGCGGCCAGCACCTGTTCCGCGAGACCGGGAACGGTGTCCTCGTTGATGCGGTAGGTCGGTCCGGAGAGGGTCACGGCCGCGATGACGCTGCCGTCCAGGGCGCGGACCGGGGCGGCGATCACGGCCAGCCCGATCTCGTGCTCCTCGCTGGTGGTGGCGTAGCCGCGCTCGCGGATCGTCTTCAGCGCCGCCGCGAGGGGCGCCGGGTCGACGATCGTGTGCGGTGTGTACTTCTCCACCCCGCGCGCCAGGATCTCCGCGACCTGGCCGGGGGACATGTGCGCCATGAAGAGCTTGCCCGCGCCGGTGGCGTGCATCGGGGTGCGCCTGCCGACCCAGTCGATGCTCGTGATCGCCGCCGCGCCGATCGCCTGGTCGATGCTGATCACGTCGTGCCCGTCGTGGATCGCCACGTTCACGGTGTCACCGACGGCCGCGGCCAGCTCCTGGCAGACGGCGCGGCTCAGCAGGGAGAGGTCGTTCACCTTGCTCGCCCCGGCGGCGAGTTCGACCATCGTGTACCCGATGCGGTACCGCCCGCGCTCGGTGTCCTGCTCGACCAGACCCCGTGACTCCAGCGTCGCCAGCAGCCGGAACACGGTCGACTTGTGGACCCCCAGCTCCTCGGCGATCTCCGTCACGCCACTGGGTCCCCGCGTGGCCAGCACCTGGAGGATCGACACCGCCCGGTCGACGGACTGCACCGAGTGATCGCGCGGGCGGCTTCCGTTGCTGGTCATGGCGGAAGGGTAATCGAGCGGAAGGTGCCGCCCGCGAGCCCGATGAGCCGCTGCCCGAAGCGACGGTGAGGCCGTCTCCCGGCCCGACGGTCAGGCTGTCTTCCAGAGGGTCAGCTCGGTGACGTAGTCGCGGGCCTCGATGCCGGACGCGTCCTTCTGGACGACGACATCCTTGATCTTGAGCATCGCCAGGTTCTTCTCGTCGGTGACGGTGCACAGCAGCGTGCCCTTGGTCAGCTCCTTGCCCTGGTCGGCATCGGCGAGTTGGGAGGGCAGCGCGTTCGCCGCCGCGCCCTCGGCGCACTGCTCGGGGGTGGGACCCGCGCTCTTTCCCGTGGTCGTCACGAGGTTCAGCGTGTGGGCGGTGCCCCACTCCGCGTACTGCAGCTCGGCTCCGGTCGTCGAGCTGGAGGCGTGGTGTCGATCCGCGGCGAGTCCAGGTCGACGTTGGTGTACGAGCTGCGGCCCGTCGTGAACTGGGCGCGCAGGGTGAGCGGCTTGTCCTTGAAGACCGCGGTGTAGCCGCCGGCCGTCGAACTCGTCGAGGGGGACGCGGTGGTGCCGGTGGGCGCCGACGAGGCTGACTGCCCGGTGCCGCCCTTCGCGCCGGTGTCCTTGTCGTCGTCACGGGTGAGGACCCAGACCGCCGCCGCTACGACCACCACGGCCAGCGCGGCGGCGCCGACCGCCAGCGGGGTCCGGCTGCGGGCCGGTGCCGTGGCGGAGGGCGGTGCCCCGGGCGGGAACGAGGGGGCAGGGCCGGAGGCAGGCTGCGGCGGGCGCGTCGAGGCGTGCTGCGTCGGCTGGTCGGACCCCGGTGTGTGGGTGGGCGTATATCCGCCGGGCGACGGGGAGTTGGGCGGCACGGCACCGCGGGACCCGCTGCCGGGCGGCACGGTCGTCGCACCCGCCGCTCCTGCGGAGTCGCCCGAACCCGCGGCCGGGTCGGCCTCGGCAGGGGCACCCGCGAGTTCCCCTCCACGCTCCAATGCCGCCTGCTCGCGCGCGAGTTGCTCCTGTCGAGCGATGTCCGCCGCGACGGGCACCGGCAGCCAGCCGGTGAAGTCCCGCAACGGCCGCTCGGCCAACTCCTCGCACAGGGAGGCCAGTTCGGAGGGCGAGGGGCGGGCGGCCGGGTCGGCGGCCAGCGTGCGTTCCAGGACCGCGCGCAGCGGCTCGGGGTACGACGTCAGGTCCGGCGGGCGGAACTCGGTGTTGGCGATCTTCGTGGCCAGCGTGATCGCCCCGGCGTCCCCGTACGGATGGCGGCCGGTCGCGGCCACGGCGGCGATCAGGCCGAGGGAGAAGATGTCGGCGGCCGGGGTCTGCTCCTGGCCGTTCGCGTGCTCCGGCGACATGAACTGCGGGGTGCCGATCAGCCCGCCGCTGCGCGTGAGTTGGGTGGCGTCGGCGGCCCGCGCGATGCCGAAGTCGATGATCCAGGGGCCGTCGGAACCGATGAGGATGTTGCTCGGCTTCAGGTCCCGGTGGATCACACCGGCCTTGTGCACCGCGTGCAGGGCTTCCGCCGCGCAGCCCGTCAGCTGGAGCACCGTGGGCAGCGGGAGCGGCCCGTGCAGGGCGAGGACCCGGTCCAGGGCGAGGCCGGGGACGTAGACGGTGGCGAGCCAGGGCTGTGGGCCGGTGGTGTCGTGGTCGACGACCGGGACGATGTGGTATCCCTGCACCCGGCGGGCGGAGGTCGCCTCCTGCTCGAAGCGGCGGCGGAACTCCTCGTCCTGGGCGTACTCCCGGCGGATCACCTTCAGGGCGACCGGCTGGTTGCCGCGCGTGCGCGAGAGGTAGACGGACCCCATGCCGCCCTCGCCGATCCGGGCGAGCAGCCGGTAACCTGCCACGTCCCGCGGGTCGTCGGGGCCCAGAGGTCCCAAGTGGCCACCGTTTTCAGCACTGTTCAAGATGTACAGTCCCCCCTCGCCAGGCGAGTGATCGTACCGGCGCAAGCCGGTCATCGGGAAGTATCCGAGGAGGTCGGGGAAAAGGGGAAAAGCGGCGAAGGTCCGGGAGAATCACGGCAGTTGACAGGTCCTGTCGGACTGGGAGGCGTGTGTGGAACAGCATCTGGTCCCCTCGGCGGAGGGCGCCGACTACCTGGTGGAACTCTCCAACGTCGTACGCCAGACCTCCATCGGCCCCCGGGGACCGCGCTCGCTGCACCGACTGGCGCTCGTTCTGCGGGCGTTGACGGATCTCACCGGGGATCCGGACGTCTCCGTCTACCTGGTCGCCGACACCAGTCTGCTGGGCGGGCACCGGGAGTTCGGCGATCCGGCCGAGGTGCGCAGGCTGCGCCGTTGGGTCGCGGACGGGCTGGTCGAGGAGGTCGACGACGCCGACGAACGCATTCTGGACCTGGCCCGGATGACCGGTACCCGGGTCGTCACCGGCGACCAGTACGTCGACCATCGCGTCGAACACCCGTGGATCCAGGGGAACACCTGGCAGTTCCTCAGACCGGAACCCCGCCCCGACGGCTCGGTCGCCGTCGTCCCCATGGACATGGGCGTGCGCACGGAGGCCGAGATCTCCTACCGCATGGAACTCGCGGCCCTCAAGAAGCAGGGCCTGCTCGGCCCGGCCCGCACCCCGCTGACCGAGGTCATCATGCGCAACTGGCGCTGCCCGGAACCCCGTTGCACGCTCTACGACGTCCACCGGGGCGACCGTGTCCTGCTGCCCCGGATGCGGCGCGGGGTCCCCACCTGCGAGTTGCACGGCAGCCCGCTGACCGACGAGGGGCGAAGGCCCGCCGCAGCGCAGCTCAAGATGGTCATCGACCGTACCTGCGTGGCCCGTTACACCCTCGACGAGGGTTCCGAGGTACATGTCGGACGGCTGCCGGGACCGGCGAGCATCGCCCTGCACAGTCTGCTCTCGCCGGAGATCGCCGCGCAGGTCAGCCGTCGGCATGTGGCGGTCTCCGCGCGGGGCGGGACGGTCCTGGTCCGTGACGTCAGCACGTACGGGACACGGATGCGCAGGGCCGGCCACAGGGGCGTGCCCGGACCGTGGGAGAAGCTGCCGCCGGAGAGCGACCGGTCGTTCCGCCCCGGTGACGAGGTCGAACTCGCCCCCGGTGTCGTCCTCACCCGCAGCGGCCGACGCTTCCCCGCCGAGCTCGCCGACGCCTGGCGCACGGAGGCCGGCGGGATCGCCGTACCGCCGACCGCGGCGGCACCCACGCGACGGGTCTGATCACAAGGGGAGTTGGCGGTGCGATCCCCGACCGCACCGCCAACTCCCCATCCGTCAGCCGACGATGTCCGTCAGCCGACGATGCGGTGCGTCGTCCAGAAGGACGTCAGGTCCGTGGTCGTCGCGGCCTGGGCGGCCGCCTTGAACTCGGCCGTGGTCGAGACGCCGTACCAGTGCGAAGTCGCGTAGTCCTTCAGGAGTTTGGCCATCACGGTGTCGCCGAGGGTGCGGCGCAGGTCGTGCAGGGCGCACTTGCCGTAGCCGTAGACGACGGTGGAGTAGCGGGACGAGTGGGCGTCCCAGTAGGCCATCGAGTTGGTGATGTTCTCCGCCGAGGAGGCCCAGGAGACGCTGTTCCAGCAGTTGGTGCCGGTCAGGCCCTGGGCGAGGTCGGTGGCGTAGTCGGTGAACGCCTCGTCCAGCCAGGGGCTGTTGTACTCGTCGTCGCCGACGATGCCGTAGAACCACTGGTGGCCGATCTCATGGGTGAGGGCCGTGGTGCTGACGAGGTCGAGCACGAAGCCGGGGTACTCCATGCCGCCGAACCAGAAGTTGTTGTCGATGACGGCGTCCAACTCGCCGTACGGGTAGGCGCCGAAGCGTCCCGCGTGGGCGTCAACTGCGGACTTGGCGGTGGTCAGCATCGACTGGGCGTTGGACGAGCTGATGCCCGAGACCGAGTAGATGTTGATCGGGGTGCCCGCCGTCGACGTACCCGAGATCTTGCTGAACGGGCCCGCCGCCCACGCGAAGTCGCGGACCTTGGACGCGGTGGCCGTGGTCACCGTACGGCCGCTGGTGCCGGGGGTGTCGACCGAGGTGCCCGTGGCCGGGACCAGGAGAGTGGTCGGATGGTCCAGGGTGACCTTGAAGTCGGCGGCCAGGGAGTAGAAGGACTCGCCGTTGTTCGTGTACGGGTCCAGGTGCCAGCCCGAGCCGTCCTTGACCGCGAGGACCGGCAGCGCGTTGCCGATCATGCTGAACGCGCCGTCGTAGCCGAACCGGTCCGCGCCGCTCGGGACGGTGATCCCCAAGTCGAAGCCGATCGTGGTCGATTGACCCTGCGCGAGCGGGGTCGGGAGCGCGATCTGGAGGGCCGTGCAGGCGACCGAGAGGGCGCCCGCGGTGCCGCCGGTGACGTTGGTGACGGTGATCGGCGGCGCGGAGCAGGTGCCGTGGTAGTTGTCCCACAGCCGCAGGTACACCTCGGTGAGCGGGGTGGCCGAGGCGTTGGTGAAGGTCGTGCTCTCGTGACCGGTCCAGACCGTGCCGGCGGTGTTGCTGCTCAGACTCACGGTGTACGCCGGTGCGGCCGGCGTGCGCGTCGAGTCGGCGGGCGGGGCGGTGCCGCCCGAGGTGTTCAGCGCGATGTCGTCCAGGACGAAGCTCGTCTGCAGGCTGGAGTCCTCGGTGCCGCTGAAGGCGAGGCTCACGGTCTGGCCGGCGAACGACGACACGTCGAACGACTTCTGGACGTAGCCGGTGGCCTTGTTCAGGTTCGAGTACGTCGCGAGCGTCGTGCTGCCGATCTTCGCCGTGAGCTTGTCGTACGCGGTGGACGAGGTCGTCTCGGCGGTGTCGATGTGCAGCCAGAAGGTGAGCGTGGCGCTGCTGCACCCGGACGGGATCGTGACGCTCTGGCTCAGGCTGTCGGTGTGCGTGCCGCCGGTGCCGTCCAGCCAGGCGAAGCTGGAGCCGCCGTGGGCGGACTGGCCGGTACGGCTGGTGATGACGGTCGTCGAGGACGGGGTCCAGGACGAGGTGCCGCTCTCGAAGTCGCCGCCCGCGACCACCTGCGCCGGGGTGCAGGCGGCGGCGAGCGGGGCGGACGCCGGCGCGGCGGCGGCCGGGGTTACGGGGAGCGAAAGCGCGGCCACCGCGGCGACGGCGAAGACGCCGGCGGCGAGAGCCTTGTGGGGGGTCGATCTCACACGGAACTCCTTCTACGGCGGCCGGGATTCCGGCCTGCTCGGTGGCCGCCCGGCCGGACTGGGTGTTCCGGTGGGCAGCCGTGGGAACGCGCGTAGTGCTTGCGTGATCGCGGGGGAAGCTTCGCAGATTTGACCGGGCCATGCCATAAGGAGCGGGAAGTGTGTGCGTGCGGTGGAGGAAGGGGTGAGTGAGGGGCGGAGAGGGGCGTGTGCACGTGGGCGTTGCACGGGCCATGCCTCGATTTGGCCTCCGGTTGGCCGAATGTACGCCTTCGGTTGCTTCCATCGAACGATGGACCACATCACGTTCCTCGTGGCGGTCGTCATCGTCACGGCCTTGGCCTTCGACTTCACCAACGGATTCCACGACACCGCCAACGCGATGGCGACGTCCATCGCCACCGGGGCGCTGAAGCCCAAAACGGCGGTTCTGATCAGCGGTGCCCTCAACCTCGTCGGCGCCTTCCTGTCCACGGAAGTCGCCAAGACGATCTCCGGCGGCATCGTCGACGACACCCTGGTCTCTCCAGGGATGATCTTCGCGGGGCTCGTCGGGGCGATCCTCTGGAATCTCCTGACCTGGTTGCTGGGACTGCCGTCCAGTTCGTCGCACGCCCTGTTCGGTGGCCTGATCGGCGCCGTGTGGGTCGGCGCGGGCGCCAACGGCGTCCACTTCGACAAGGTCGTGGAGAAGATCCTCATCCCCGCGGTGGCCTCCCCGCTCGTGGCCGGAATCGCCGCGCTCCTCGCCACCTACCTCGCCTACAAGATCACCGCCCGGGCCCGCAAGGACTCGGTCACCAAGGGCTTCCGGCTCGGCCAGATCGCCTCGGCCTCCCTGGTCTCCCTCGCGCACGGCACGAACGACGCCCAGAAGACGATGGGCGTCATCACCCTGACCCTGATCTCGGTCGGCGCGCTCGGTCACGACGCCGGTCCGCCGGTGTGGGTCATCACCTCGGCGGGACTCGCCATCGGCCTGGGCACCTACATCGGCGGCTGGCGCATCATCCGCACGATGGGCAAGGGCCTCACCGACATCCAGTCCCCGCAGGGCTTCGCGGCCGAGGCCGCTTCCACGACCGTCATCCTCACCTCCGCCCACCTGGGCTTCGCGCTGTCCACCACGCAGGTCTGCTCCGGCGGCATTCTCGGCGCGGGACTGGGCAGGCGCCTGGCCGAGGTGCGCTGGGGCACCGCGGGCCGCATGGTCATCGGCTGGCTGGTCACCCTGCCGGCCGCCGCGCTGGTCGGCGGTCTGTCCGCGAGCGTCGTCAAGCACGGCGGCAACCTCGGTACGGCCCTGATCGCCCTGATCGCCGCCGCCGTGGCCGCGTTCATCGTGATCGCCTCGCGTCGCAACCCCGTGCGCGCGGACAACGTGAACGAGACCCACGAGGTCACCATCCGCAGCGAGGCGTCCTCGGACGTCCGTACGGCCGCCTGAGCCAAGGGAGTTGAGCGATGAGTCTGGACTGGAACGCCCTCGGCGAGGTCGCCGCGGTGAGCATCGGAGTCACCGTCGGCGTGGTCGTCGTCTTCGCGCTGGGCATCCTGGGCCTCGCCCAGGTGGAGGCCGCCCGCGAACAGGACGGCGGCACGCACGCCCTCGGTCTGACACAGGCGGGGTTGTGCTTTCTCGCGTGTGCGGCTGTCGTGGCATACGGCATCTATCTGATCGTGCCGCAGTTCCACTGAGTACGGCGGATCACCACCGATCACCTCTGAGCCACTGAACCCCCTTGAGAGGAGGCCGGGATGACCGAACTGCTGAGTGGGCTGCGGGTCGACTACACCGACGCCGACGACCCGGTGCTGGTGCGGCCCGACGGCAGCACGGTGGACACCTGGCGGGAGAACTACCCGTACGAACACCGCATGGAGCGCAAGGAGTACGACTGGCACAAGCGGCTCCAGCAGATAGAACTGCTGAAGCTGCAACGCTGGGTCAAGGAGACCGGGCGCCGGCTCGTCATCGTCTGCGAGGGACGCGACGCGGCCGGCAAGGGCGGCACGATCAAGCGGTTCACCGAGCACCTGAACCCGCGTGGCGCCCGCGTGGTGGCGCTGGAGAAGCCGAGCGAGCGCGAGAGCGGTCAGTGGTACTTCCAGCGGTACGTCCAGCATCTGCCGACCGCGGGCGAGATCGTGCTGTTCGACCGGTCCTGGTACAACCGGGCGGGCGTGGAGCGCGTGATGGGGTTCTGCACGGACGACGAGTACCGCCGTTTCATGCGCCAGGCCCCGCTGTTCGAGCGGATGCTGGCGGACGACGGCATCGACCTGATCAAGTTCTGGTTCTCCGTCTCACAGGGTGAACAGCGCACCCGTTTCACCATCCGCCAAGTGGATCCCGTACGGCAGTGGAAGCTCAGCGCGATGGACCTGGAGTCCCTGGACCGCTGGGACGACTACACGGCCGCGAAGGTCGCCATGTTCCGGGAGACCGACACGGAGCACGCGCCCTGGACCGTGGTGAAGAGCAACGACAAGAAGCGGGCCCGGGTCGAGGCCATGCGCAGCGTGCTGGCCCGCTTCGACTACGCCGACAAGGACGAGGAGGTCGTCGGGAGCCCCGATCCGCGCATCGTCGGAGCGGCGGCGAACCTGCTGGAGGAGGGCGAGGACGACACGGCGGCGGTGTTCTAGGGACCGGGCCCCTTCGGGCTGTGGCTGGTCCTAGTCGCCGTCTCGTGGCACGAGTGTCACCCGGTGGAAGTTGCAGCCGGTCATGGGCGGGCTCCCGGCAGGGGGCCCGCCCGCGTGTGCCTTGAGGGCGACGCTGACCAGGCTGAGCAGCAGGTCGACGTCCGTCTCGCAGTCCAGGTGGACCGTCACCCAGCGGGAGCCCGGGATGATCCGGATCGCCGTCGACTCGCTGAGATCGTGGTGGAACCGGAGGATGGCCCCGACGGTGAGATGCAGGTCCACATCGTGGTCGGAGTGGAAATGCACGATCTCGCTGTGGGCGGACCGCAGCGCCCGCCCCGTGCCACAACTGGCCGGGACCGCGCTGAGGTCGCGCCAGCCTTCCAGTCGCTGCATGGCTCGCTCGGCCAGGGTCATGTCCCCATCGTGGACTGTGCACCGCCTCGCAACCAGAGGTTGAGCGATTCGTAACCGGGGCGTGAGGTACCGCACACCTGCGGAACATCAGGTGTGCGGTGCGCGAACCGGGTCAACTCCCCTCGGACACAGGCTTTTCGCAGCCCTTTTCGTAGCCCACCAGCCGTACGCAGGTGGCCACCCCCTCGATGATCTCCTCGATCTCGGAGAGGTCCGGGAAGGAGGGGGCGATACGGATCGTCCGGTCCCTCGGGTCGTCGCGGTACGGGTGCGTGGCGCCCGCCGGAGTCAGGGCGAGACCGGCGTCCGCCGCGCGCCGCACCACCTCGCGGGCACAGCCGTCGGGCACGTCGAGGGTGATGAAGTAGCCGCCCCGGGGCGTGGACCAGGATGCGAGACCGGTGTCGCCCAGCCGCTCGGCGAGGATGCGCAGCACGGTGTCGAACTTCGGCCGCAGCAGCTCACGGTGCTTGCGCATATGGGCACGCACCCCGTCGGCATCGCGCAGGAACATCGCGTGCCGCAGCTGGTTGACCTTGTCCGGGCCGATGGACCGCTTGGCGCTGTAGCCGCGCAGCCAGGCCACGTTGGCGGGCGACGAGCCGAAGAACGCCACGCCCGCACCGCCCAGCGTGATCTTCGAGGTGGACCCGAAGACGAAGACCCGGTCGGGATGCCCGCTCGCGGCACAGGCGCCCAGCATGTCGGCGATCTCCACCTCCTCGTCGGTGAGGTGGTGCACGGCGTAGGCGTTGTCCCAGAAGACCCGGAAGTCGGGCGCCGCGGTCGGCATGGCGGCGAGCCGTCGTACGGTCTCGTCGCTGTAGCAGGTCCCGTCCGGATTGCTGTACTTGGGCACGCACCAGATGCCCTTCACCGCGGGGTCCTCGGCGACCAGCCGCTCCACCACGTCCATGTCGGGACCCTCGGCGGTCATCGGCACGGGGATCATCTCGATGCCGAACCGCTCGCACAGCGCGAAGTGCCGGTCGTAGCCGGGGACCGGACACAGGAACGCGACCCGCTCCTCGTCCGCCCAGCGGCGCGCGGCGCCGGGAAGCGTGCCGAGCAGCGCGTGCACCAGGCAGTCGTGCATCAGCTCCAGACTGGAGTTCCCTACGGCGAGCAGCTGATCGGCCGGTACCTGGAGGAACCCGGAGAAGATCTCCCGGAGCTCCAACAGCCCGTCCGCGCCACCGTAGTTGCGGCAGTCCGTGCCGTCGGCGGAGGTGTAGCGGTCGCCGGGCAGCGAGAGCAGTTCGGCGGACAGGTCGAGCTGGCGGGCGGAGGGCTTGCCGCGGGTCAGGTCGAGCTTGAGCCCCTTCGCGAGAAGGGCTTCGTAGTCGCTCCGGGCCGCGTCGAGCAGGGCCGGGAGGGAGTCTGCGGTGTGCGCAGACGGGGGAGGAGGCGTCACGGGAGCCGACGCTACAAAGCCGGAGGTCACACCACAAACGCATAACCCGCCCGCACCCATGACGCCCTGCACCGGATGTACGGTGATCCGTGCCTGACCAGGCCACACAAGGTTGATGTCGGATTCCCGCCAGCCCCGGTCCGCCCCGTATCGGATGCTGGACGTATGCAGAACGGGATGCACACCGACACGGAGCGCTGTGTGCGCGCGGTCCAGTCCAAGGACGCGCGCTTCGACGGCTGGTTCTTCACGGCCGTCCTGACCACCCGCATCTACTGCCGGCCCAGCTGCCCGGTCGTCCCGCCCAAGCCGGAGAACATGACGTTCTACCCGAGCGCGGCGGCCTGCCAGCAGGCCGGTTTCCGGGCCTGCAAGCGCTGCCGCCCGGACACCAGCCCCGGCTCCCCGGAGTGGAACCAGCGGGCCGACCTGGTGGCCCGCGCCATGCGCCTGATCGCCGACGGAACCGTGGACCGCGAGGGCGTCCCCGGCCTCGCCGCCCGCCTCGGCTACAGCACCCGGCAGATCGAACGCCAGCTCCTCGCCGAACTCGGCGCCGGCCCCTTGGCCCTGGCCCGCGCCCAACGCGCCCAGACGGCGAGGCTGTTGATCGAGACGACCGCCCTCCCGATGGCGGAGATCGCCTTCGCCGCCGGCTTCTCCTCGATCCGCACCTTCAACGACACCGTGCGCGACGTCTTCGCCCTCTCCCCGAGCGAGCTGCGCAACAGGCGCCCGAAGACAACCGTGTTGACCCCCGGTACCCTCACCCTCCGCCTGCCGTTCCGCGCGCCCCTCAACCCCGACAACCTCTTCGGCCACCTGGCGGCCACCGCCGTACCGGGCGTGGAGGAGTGGCGCGCCGGCGCGTACCGCCGGACCCTCCGCCTCCCGTACGGCCACGGCATCGCGTCCCTGACTCCCAAGTCCGACCACATCGCCTGCCGCCTCACGCTCAGCGACCTGCGTGACCTACCCGTGGCCATCAGCCGTTGCCGCCGCATGCTCGACCTGGACGCCGATCCGGTCGCGGTGGACGACCAGTTGAGGACCGACCCGGTGTTGGCACCGCTGGTGGACAAGGCGCCGGGCCGCCGTGTCCCGCGCACGGTCGACGAGGCGGAGTTCGCCGTACGGGCCGTCCTCGGCCAGCAGGTCTCCACGGCGGCGGCCCGCACCCACGCGGCCCGCCTGGTCACCGCGCACGGCGAACCGGTCGACGACCCCGAGGGCGGCCTGACCCACCTCTTCCCGTCCCCCGAGGCCTTGGCCGCGGTGGACCCGGAATCACTGGCGATGCCCCGCACCCGCCGCACGACGTTCACCACGCTGGTGGGCCAACTGGCGGACGGTACCCTCCACTTGGGAGTCGAGAGCGACTGGACGGAGACCCGCGCCCACCTCCTCTCCCTCCCCGGCTTCGGCCCCTGGACGGCCGATGTCATCGCCATGCGCGCCCTCGGCGACCCCGACGCCTTCCTCCCCACCGACCTCGGAATCCGGCGCGCGGCACAGGAGTTGGGCCTCCCGTCGACCCCGGCCGCCCTCGCCGCACGCGCGGCGGCCTGGCGACCGTGGCGGGCGTACGCGGTCCAGTACCTGTGGGCGACGGACAACCACCCGATCAACTTCCTGCCGGTATAAGGGCATTCGGACAAGGAAAGCCAAGGTAATGAAGCACCACACGGTGATCGACAGCCCCTACGGCCCGCTGACCCTCGTCGCGGACGACGACGGCACCCTCTGCGGCCTCTACATGGTCGACCAACGCCACCGCCCCCCGGAGGAGAACTTCGGCACCCCCGACGACACCCCCTTCGCCGAGGCGACAGCCGAACTACAGGCGTACTTCGCGGGCGAGTTGAAGGAGTTCACCCTCCAACTACGCCTGCACGGAACCCCGTTCCAGCAAACGGTCTGGGACCAGCTCCGCCGCATCCCCTACGGTGAGACCCGCTCCTACGGCGACCTCGCCGACGCCCTCGGCAACCCGGGCGCCTCCCGCGCGGTGGGCCTCGCCAACGGCAAGAACCCCGTCGGGATCATCGTCCCCTGCCATCGGGTCGTAGGCGCGAACGGCAGTCTCACGGGGTACGGCGGCGGCCTGGACCGCAAGCAGCGGCTGCTGGACTTCGAGAGCGGGGCGGCGCTCTTCTAGTGCCTTGGGCGATTCCGGTGCGGGCGGGGTGTCATGGCAGTAGCCGTCGTTCCTGGGCGACGGCTGCTGCCCCGGACCGCGTCTCCACCCCCAACTTGCCGTAGATCCGCCCGAGATGGGTCTTCACCGTCGCCTCGCTGATGAACAGGGCCCGGGCGATCTCCCGGTTACCCCAGGCCGCGGGCCGGCCGGCCGAGGATCTCGCGCCCCGAGCACCGCATGCTGGAGATCGGCTGCGGAAACCTGCGCGGCGGCTGGCGCTTCATCCGTCACCTCGACCCCGGGCGCTACTACGGCATCGACATCTCGCCCGACATCCTGGCGGCGGCGCAGGGCACGGTCGTGGACATGGGCCACCAGAAACAGCTCCCCACCCTCACCCCCGTACACGACCTGAAAGCCCGCTTCATGGAGGACTGGGAACAACTCCCGCACGGCCAGTCGAAGCTCCGCGTCACCCGCTGAGCCCGTGGAGCAGCCGGGGCAGCGCCGTCCCGATCGGCTCCCGTACGACCTCGTCGGCGAGTTCGTCGTACGGCGTCGCCTCGGCGTTGACGATGACGAGCTGGGCCCCGTGATCGGCGGCGACACCGGCGAGCCCGGCGGCGGGCTGGACCTGCAAACTGCTCCCGACGGCGATGAACACCTGGCAGGCCTTGGTGATGGCGACGGCCTCGCCGAGGACGACGGGGTCGAGCCGCTCCCCGAAGTAGACGGTCGCGGACTTCAGGATCCCGCCGCACTCCAGGCAGCCGGGATCGTCCTCCCCGGCCTCCACCCGGGCGATGGCGTCCTGCATCGGCCCGCGCACCTGGCACCCCGTGCACACGAACTCCCGCGCGCTGCCGTGCAGTTCGATCACCTTGCGGGCGGGCAGCCCGGCGAGCTGATGCAGCCCGTCGATGTTCTGCGTGATGACCCGCACGGGTACACCGGACTTCTCCAGTTCCACGACGGCCCGGTGCGCTGCGTTGGGCTCGGCCCGCAACGTCCGGTTCTCACGCCGCATCTGCCAGGACCGGCGCCGGATCTCCGGGTCACCCATGTAGTACTCGTAGGTGACGAGCTTCTCGGCCTCGGGGTCCTTCCGCCACAGGCCGTTGGGGCCGCGGTAGTCGGGGATTCCGGAGTCCGTTGAGATACCCGCCCCACTGAGAAGGGCGACGAGAGGCTTGCTCATGGTGCCGAGGGTAGGTCGGTGGGGGTGGGGGCTGCGAGTGGATATCGCGGGCTCGGAGCCGGGTGCTACCGTCCGCGCATGGCCAAGGTGACCGTCTCGCTCGACGCGGCTCTCGTCGTGGAAGTCATGGTGCTGGCGGGCGTGGGCAACCCGCAGGACGCCGTCGAACTCGTCGTCCGCGACTACATCGAGCGCGGCCACCGCACGGAGGCCAGGGTGGAGGCCCGCGACGACGCGCTGCGCGAGGTGGATGCGAAACCCCGGGAAGTCGAGGGCTGAGCCCTGGGGGCGGGTCGGCCCATGCGGGCCAACTTGACTGACTACCACCTGCGTTGGTGACCTCGCCTGCGTTCGTCCTCCCGCTTGGCGTCCGCACCGTGTCCAACTGCTCAGTCTTCCGCCCGGTGTGAGCCGACGTGCCCTCGGGCGACCGATGCCGCCAACTTGCCCGGCGGCCACCGGCGTTGTCCACCGTGTCCGCCCCTCCGGGGCACCTCCGCCCGGCGTGAGCCGCGGTGTCCAGTCGCCCGGCCTTCCGCCCGGGCGTCAGTCACTCGCCCAGCCTCATCCGGCGAGCCGTGCCGCGCCCGCCCCCGGTTTTCCGCCCGGCGTCAGCCGGCCTGCCCCCGGCGCTCGCTCCCGTCAGCCGACCCGCCGCCCGTTCTCCAACTCCGCAGTCCCCGCACCCTCCTCCAGCACATCCAGGCCGACCAGAACTCGCAGCCCCAACGACCCCGGCAGGTACTCCGTGACTTCCTCGCGCGGGACGAGCCGCCATGACAACAGCTCCTCCTCCTGGAGTTGGATCGACTTGAGGTCGTTCGCGGAGAGGACTCCACCGTCGTACAGGTAGGCCACCAGCGGCGGGTAGTCCGGGCCGTGGTAGACCCAGTCGACGGCGAGCAGTTGGCCGAGTTCGACGTCGAGGCCGATCTCCTCCAAGGTCTCGCGGCGCGCGCCCTGGCGGGGTGTCTCGCCGTCGTCGGACTCGATCGTGCCGCCCGGAAGGGCCCAGCCCTCACGGTAGTTGGGCTCGACGAGGAGGACCTGGCCCTCGGTGTCACGGAAGAGGGCGGCGGCCCCGGCGAGGATGCGGGGGAGACCCGCGAGGTACGTGGCGAAGTCTTGCGTAGTGGTCATCCAGGAAGGGTAACCAGCCCGCGCGGCCGTCTCTCCGGCTCGCTGCCCGGCACCGGGAAGTGACACACCGGGCTCGACCAGGGCGCCTCCCGCACCGCGAGCCGTACGACCGACACCTCGATGTCACCCGCGAGGGGGTGGTGGCAACGGCGCGGCGAGGACCGGAACTCCACCACCTCGTGTGCCTCCCACAGGCGTGCGAAGTGCGGGCCGGCGGTGACCGGTTCGCAGATCTGCGCTTCCTGCCCTGGGCATTCGACGACACGGCCCCTACGGAGTCGCCCGCAGCCCATCCACAATGAGGTCCAGAATCCGCCCCGCCCGCGCCTCTCCGCCCCGCGCCGGATCGAGCCGCCACAGCACGCTCAGCTGAAGCAGCACGTCCTCCGGATCGAGCCCGGACTTGAGCGACCCGTCGGCCGCTCCCGCCTTCAGGAGGACGGCGATCGCGGCCACGAAGGGCGCGAAGTACTCGTCGTCGGCGCCTCCGTCCGTTGCCGCGTGGATGACCTCGGCGACGCCGTACTTGAGCCTCCCGTAGTGGGCGACCTCGTCAAACCAGAGGCGTAGGGCCACGAGCGGGGGATGGTCCGCGAGAAGCACCGGTGCGCGGTCGATCAGGTGCTGTATGTCGTGGCGGTACAGCTCCAGGATCAGCGCCTCCCGGGTGGGGAAGTGGCGGTACAGCGTCCCGATGCCGACACCCGCCTCCTTGGCGATCGCCGTCAGGGACGCGCTGCTCGACGCGGCGATCGCCTCGCGGGCGACGGTCAGGATGCGTTCCCGGTTGTCGAGGGCGTCGCGGCGGGTCGGTTTCGGGTTCACGGGTCTGGGGCGTCCGTCCGGTGTCGGATTGCTAAGCGGAGGGTCCTCCGGTACGTTGGTGGATGTACCGGAGGACCCTCCGTTTCGTTCTCCATTCTGGCACATCCCCACCCGGCACCGCAGGGAGCACCGTCATGCCCGAACTCGTCCTCGTCACCGGAGGCAGCGGCTACATCGCAGGCTGGTGCGTCGCCGAACTGCTCCGCCGCGGCTACGACGTCCGTACGACCGTCCGCGCCCCGGGCAGGGAACGCGCGGTCACCGACGCCGTCGCGACCGTCGTCGACCCCGCCGGCCGGCTGAGCTTCGCCGTCGCCGACCTCACCGCCGACGAGGGCTGGGACGCCGCGCTCAAGGGCGTCGACTTCGTCCTGCACGTCGCCTCCCCGCTCGGCGCCGCCTCGGACGACCCCGACGCGCTGATCGCGGCGGCCCGCGGTGGCGCCCTGCGCGTTCTGCGCGCGGCCACCGAGGCGGGCGTACGACGCGTGGTGATGACCTCGGCCGCGAACGCCGCGAGCCCCTCGTCGTACGCCTCTGAAGGCGTCACGGACGAGTCGCTTTGGACCGATCCAGACGACCCCACCCTGATCCCGTACCGCCGCTCCAAGACCCTCGCGGAGCGGGCCGCCTGGGACTTCATGGCTGACTACGACGGTCCGACCGAGCTGACCACCGTGCTCCCCGGCGCCGTCTTTGGACCGGTCCTCACCACCGCGAACATGGGCTCCGTCGGCATCATCGCGCGCATGGTGAGCGGCAAGATGCCCGGCGTGCCCCGCATCGGCCTCGAAGTCGTGGACGTCCGCGACCTGGTCGACGTCCACATCCGGGCGATGGAATCACCGCGGGCCGCCGGTCAACGCTTCCTGGCCACCGGGGAGTTCGTGTGGATGGAGGACATCGCCCGCACCCTGCGCGACGGCCTCGGCGAGCACGGCCGAACCGTCTCCACGCGCCGCCTCCCGGACTTCGCCGTCCGCCTCGCCGCCCGCTTCCGGGACCCGTCCCTGCGCGAGATCACCCCCGCGCTCGGCCGCCGCAACCGCCACAGCACGGAGAAGGCCCGCCGCGTCCTCGGCTGGGAACCCCGCCCCGCCCGCGAGGCCGTCCTCGACTGCGCCCGGAGCCTCATCGCGCAGGGCGCCGTCTAGGCGTCGGTGGCCTCCGCCAACTGCACGGTCCGCGCGGCCAGTTCACTGATCCGCACGCCGTCGAAGCCGAACACCGCACTGCGCACGGTGTCCTCCAACGGGTCCTTCCACTGGTCCGGGATCGCGTCCGCGCCGGTCAGCACCCCGGCGACCGAACCGGCCGTCGCGCCGTTCGAGTCGGTGTCCAGGCCGCCGCGCACGGTCAGCGTGATGGTGCGGGTGAAGTCGCCGTCGCCGTACAGGAGTCCGGCGGTGAGGACGGCCGCGTTCGGGATCGTGTGGATCCAGCCGAGCCCGGCGGTCTCCTCGGACAGTGTGGTGAGCGTGTCCTCCCAGGTCATCCGGGTCTCGTGCAGCGTGAGCACCCGGCGCACGGTCCGCGCGAGACGGCAGCCCGGCGGGATCACGGTCAGCGCGGTGTCCAGCGCGTGCCGCACGGTCGGCGCGGTGAACGCCGCCGAGACGAGGGCGGCGGCCCACATCGCGCCGTAGACACCGTTCCCGGAGTGGGACAACACCGCGTCCCTGCGCGCGAGTTGGGACGCGCGACGCGGGTCGCCCGGGCTGGTCCAGCCGTAGATGTCGGCACGGATGAGGGCGCCGATCCACTCCTGGTACGGGTTCTCGTGCGTCGCCGTCAGCGGTGGCTTGAGGCCGTTGGCGAGGTTGCGGTAGGCGGCGCGCTCGGCGGTGAAGGTCTGCAGGTACGGCAGTCTCCGGAGCCACAGTTCGCCGACCTGCTCGGTGCTGAAGCCGAAGCCGTGGGTCTCCAGGAGGTCGAGGCCGAGGATCGCGTAGTCGACGTCGTCGTCACGGCAGCTGCCGTGGATCCGGCCGCGCACGCACCGCTGCCACTCGGGGCGCAGCTCGAAGCCGTCGTGCTCGCTCGGCGGCTCGGGGAGGTAGTCGGTCAGCGGCAGGGCGGCGGCCTGCCGGAGGTAGCGGTCGATGCGGTCGCGCGTCCACAGGTCGCCCTGCTCGACCGGCTTGCCGAGCATGTTGCCCGCGATCCGGCCCAGCCAGCCCCCGAGGACGCGGTCCGCGAGCGCCGGTTCAGTGCCTACAGGGGTCATACCTCCGGTGTACCCGATTCCGGGCCGGGCAGCGGCACAGGGTCTGCTCAGCCCGGTCCCAGCGTTCGGTCGGGGCATGACGGCGGGGGCGTCCGCCGGTTAAGGTCGCAGCGGCGCGACTGGCCCCTGAACGCGCGGGGGCCCGTAGAGCAAGGGGATCGCAAGGTGGCGAACGCTGCACAGAGGGGCACCCACAGGGTGCTCATCGCCGCGGACAAGTTCAAGGGGTCGCTGACGGCCGTGCAGGTCGCCGAGCGGGTGACGGCCGGGCTGCGCCGGGTCGTACCCGATCTGGACGTGACGGCGATGCCGGTCGCCGACGGCGGCGACGGCACGGTGGACGCGGCCGTCGCGGCGGGCTTCGAGCGACGGGAGATACGGGTCGCCGGACCCCTCGGCGACGAGGTCACCGCGGCCTTCGCGGTACGCGGCGACACGGCCGTCGTGGAGATGGCCGAGGCGAGCGGGCTGCAACGCCTGCCCAAGGGCGTCTTCGCCCCGCTGACCTCCTCGACGTACGGCTCCGGCGAACTGCTGCGGGCCGCGCTCGACGCGGGCGCCCGCACGATCGTGTTCGGCGTCGGCGGCAGCGCCACAACGGACGGCGGCGCGGGCATGCTCTCCGCGCTCGGCGCCCGCTTCCTGGACGCGGAGGGCGAACCGGTGCCCCCGGGCGGCGGCGCCCTGACCGACCTCGCCTCGGCCGACCTCACCGGCCTCGACCCACGCCTCACCTCCGTCGACCTGATCCTCGCGAGCGACGTCGACAACCCCCTCACCGGCCCCAAGGGCGCCCCCGCGGTCTACGGCCCCCAGAAGGGCGCCGCCCCCGACGACGTGGACGCCCTCGACGCCGCCCTCGGCCACTACGCCAAGGTCCTGGAGGAGGCGATCGGCGCCAAGGCCGCCGAGTACGCCGCCGCACCCGGAGCAGGCGCCGCCGGCGGCATCGGCTACGGCGCCCTCCTCCTCGGCGCCCGCTTCCGCCCCGGCATCGACGTCATGCTCGACGTCCTCGGCTTCGCCGCCGCCCTGGAAGGCGCCACCCTCGTCATCACCGGCGAGGGCTCCCTCGACGAACAGACCCTCCACGGCAAGGCCCCGGCAGGCGTCGCCGCGGCGGCCCGCGCCGAGGGCAAGGAGGTCGTCGCCGTCTGCGGCCGCCTCGCCCTCCCACCGCAGTCCCTGGGCCACGCCGGCATCCGCCGGGCGTACCCGCTCACGGCCCTGGAACCGGACGTCGTGAAGTGCATCGCGGAGGCGGGTCCGATCCTGGAGCGGGTGGCGGAGAACATCGCGCGGGACTTCCTGGTCTGAGGCTCACCCCGAGGAACGGTGAAGGGCCCCGAACCGTAAGACGGTTCGGGGCCCTTCGTCAGCTCTGAAGAACTACGGCAGCTGTGCCGCCCGGGCCTCGCGGCGGTTGCCGCGGAAGTTGTTCACGCGGCGGGCCGTCGCGAACAGCGGGATCACCGCGCCCATGACCAGCTGGAGCGCGCAGCCCGTCTGGAGGAGCAGTTGGCCGCCCGGGGCGTCGAACGCCCAGGATGCCAGCAGGCCCATCGACAGGACGATCCAGGCGAGCATCGCGACCGCGAGGCGACCGCGCGGCTTCGGGTACTCGACCCGGCTCACCATCAGCCAGGCGGTGCCCAGGATCGCGAGCAGCGTTGCCACGAAGGGCAGTTCCAGCAGCACGATCGAGACCACCGTCAACGCACCGAACGGGGAGGGCATGCCCTGGAACATGCCGTTCGGCGGTGTCACGCACGAGAAGCGGGCCAGTCTCAGCACCACCGCCAGCAGCACGACGATCGCTCCGACCGCGGCCACTCTCTGGTGCGCGTCGTCGGCGACCATGCCGTAGACGAGGACGAAGTACGCCGGCGCGAGGCCGAAGCTGATCAGGTCCGACAGGTTGTCCAGCTCCGCGCCCATGGGGGAGGAGCGCAGCTTGCGGGCAACGAGGCCGTCGAAGAGGTCGAAGACCGCCGCGCACAGCATCAGGATGACCGCGGTGGCCGCGCTGTGGCGGGCCATGCCGGTCGACTCGTCGTTGCCCGTCAGGTGCGGGATCAGGATGCCGGTGGTGGTGAAGTACACCGCCATGAAGCCGCAGGTGGCGTTGCCGAGGGTGAGGGTGTCCGCTATTGAGAGGCGGAGAGAAAGAGGCATCTCCTCCTCGTCGTCCACCTCATCGGCCTCGGGCACCCAGCCCGCCTGTGTCTCCGGATCAACCACGGTCAATGCGAGTCACCCCAGCCACGGTCTTCTGGCCGACCTCCACGTCCACCTCGACACCCTCGGGGAGGTAGATGTCGACGCGTGAACCGAAGCGGATCAGTCCGATGCGCTCGCCCTGCTCGACCTTCGTGCCCTGCGGAACGTAGGGGACGATGCGGCGGGCGACGGCGCCGGCGATCTGGATCATCTCGATGTCACCGAGCTCGGTGTCGAAGTGCCAGACGACCCGCTCGTTGTTCTCGCTCTCCTTGTTGAACGCGGGAACGAAACCGCCCGGGATGTGCTCGACCGACGTCACCGTGCCGGAGAGCGGCGCGCGGTTGACGTGGACGTTCAGCGGGCTCATGAAGATGGCGACGCGGGTGCGACCGTCCTTCCACGGCATGATGCTCTGCACCACACCGTCGGCGGGAGAGATGACCCGGCCCTGGGTGATCTCGCGCTCGGGGTCGCGGAAGAACCACAGCATGCCCGCCGCGAGCGCGGTGGCGGGTACGGCCACGACCTTGGCGGCGCCGGACTTGCGCGCACGTACCAGGCTGAGGGCTGCGGTGGCGACGGTCGGCAGGAGCCACGGCGATGCTCCGCGCGCGAGGCGTACGCCTGCCAGGCTGTCGCGTGGTGCAGAGGTTTGGCTGTGGGGCATGGATGACCTTCGTAGCGGATGATGCCGCGCAGTAAACGGGGGACGGCGGCTTTCCCGGGATCGTACCGGTCGCGGGCCACAACTGGGCAAGCCAGGAAGCCGAGTCGGCGGCTGAGGAGCGTTGACGGGGTGTGATCTTCTTCTCGAAGAAAACACCCCGAAACGGACAATCAGCCCTGGAATCGATACTCTTCGAGCAACCTGCGCCCGATGATCATTTTCTGGATTTCGGCGGTACCTTCGCCGATCAACAGCATCGGCGCCTCGCGGTAGAGGCGTTCGATCTCGTACTCCTTGGAGAAGCCGTACCCGCCGTGGATCCGGAAGGCGTCTTCGACGACCTCCTTGCAGTACTCGGAGGCGAGGTACTTCGCCATCCCTGCCTCAAGGTCGTTTCGTTCCCCGGAGTCCTTTTTGCGTGCCGCATTGACCATCATCGCATGGGCGGCCTCGACCTTGGTAGCCATCTCCGCGAGCTTGAACTGGATCGCCTGGTGCTGGGCGATGGGCTTCCCGAAGGTGTGACGCTGCTGCGCGTACGAGACGCCCAGTTCGAAGGCACGCTGAGCGACGCCGCAGCCACGCGCCGCCACATTGACGCGGCCCACCTCGACTCCGTCCATCATTTGGTAAAAACCTCGGCCGGTCCCGCCGCCGAGGACCCGATCGGCCGGAATCCGCAGGCCGTCCATGATCAACTCGGTGGTGTCGACGCCCTTGTAGCCCATCTTGTCGATCTTCCCCGGGATGGTGAGACCGGGCCGGACCTCTCCGAAACCGGGCTCCTTCTCGATCAGGAAGGTCGTCATCGACTTGTGGGGCGCGGTGCCCTCCGGGTGTCCTTCGTCACTTCGCACGAGGACGGCGACGAGTGACGACGTACCGCCGTTCGTCAGCCACATCTTCTGGCCGGTCAGGACGTACTCGTCACCGTCCTTCACCGCCTTCGACGTGATCGCCGAGACGTCGGAGCCCAACGCCGGTTCCGACATGGAGAACGCGCCCCGGATGTCGCCGGCCGCCATGCGCGGCAGGAAGTGGTCCTTCTGCTCCTGCGTGCCGTGCTGCTTGAGCATGTAGGCCACGATGAAGTGGGTGTTGATGATCCCGGACACCGACATCCACCCGCGCGCGATCTCCTCCACGCACAGGGCGTACGTCAACAGGGACTCGCCCAGGCCGCCGTACTCCTCCGGGATCATCAGGCCGAACAGGCCCAACTCCTTGAGCCCGTCGACGATCTGCTGCGGATACTCGTCGCGGTGCTCCAGCTCGGTGGCGACCGGGAGGATCTCCTTGTCCACGAAGTCGCGGACGGTGGACAGGATTTCCCGCTGGATGTCGGTGAGACCGGCGGTCTGGGCGAGTCGCGCCATGGCTACTTCTCCTGCTCCTTGAGCTGGGGGCGGCCGGGCTGCTCGCCGCCGCGCTCCTTGATGTACGTCTCGGTCGGCACCATCACCTTGCGGCGGAACACGCAGACCAGCGTGCCGTCCTGCTTGTAGCCCTTGGTCTCGACGTAGACGATCCCGCGGTCGTTCTTCGACCTGGAGGGCGTCTTGTCGAGGACCGTCGTCTCGCCGTAGATCGTGTCCCCGTGGAAGGTCGGCGCCACGTGCTTGAGCGACTCGACCTCCAGGTTGGCGATCGCCTTGCCCGACACGTCCGGCACCGACATGCCCAGGAGCAGCGAGTAGATGTAGTTGCCGACCACCACGTTCTTGCCGAAGTCCGTCGTGTTCTCGGCGTAGTTGGCGTCCATGTGGAGCGGGTGGTGGTTCATCGTCAGGAGACAGAAGAGGTGGTCGTCGTACTCCGTGACCGTCTTCCCGGGCCAGTGCTTGTAGACCGCGCCGACCTCGAACTCCTCGTAGGTGCGTCCGAACTGCATGGTGCTCAGGCCTCCGGGGCTTCGAACTTGGACGTGCGCTCCATACCGGCGGCCCGGCCCTTGCCCGAGATGACGAGCGCCATCTTGCGGCTGGCCTCGTCGATCATCTCGTCGCCGAGCATCGCGGAGCCCTTCTTGCCGCCGGCCTCGGACGTGTAGTAGTCGTACGCGTCCAGGATCAACTCGGCGTGGTCGAAGTCCTCTTGGGACGGCGAGAAGATCTCGTTGGACGCCTCGACCTGGCCGGGGTGCAGCACCCACTTGCCGTCGAAGCCGAGCGCGGCGGCACGCTGGGCGACCGCGCGGTAGCCGTCGAGGTTGCGGATCTGGAGGTAAGGACCGTCGATCGCCTGGAGGTTGTTGGCGCGGGCGGCCATCAGGATCTTCATCAGGATGTAGTGGTAGGCGTCCGCCGGGTAGCCGGGCGGCTGCTCGCCCACGACGAGGGACTTCATGTTGATCGACGCCATGAAGTCGGCGGGACCGAAGATGATCGTCTCGACGCGCTGCGAGGCCGTCGCGATCTCGTTGACGTTGTTGAGTCCCTGCGCGTTCTCGATCTGCGCCTCGATGCCGATCTTGCCGACCTCGAAGCCCATCGTCTTCTCGATCTGCGTGAGCAACAGGTCGAGCGCCACGACCTGTTGGGCGTCCTGCACCTTCGGCAGCATGATGCAGTCGAGGTTCTGCCCGGCGCCCTCGACGACCGTGACGACATCGCGGTACGTCCACTCGGTCGTCCAGTCGTTGACGCGCACGACCCGCGTCTTGCCCGTCCAGTCGCCCTCGTTGAGGAACTTGACGATGGTGTGCCGCGCCTCGGGCTTGGCGAGCGGCGCGCACGCGTCCTCCAGGTCCAGGAAGACCTGGTCGGCCGGGAGGCCCTGCGCCTTCTCCAGGAAGCGCGGGTTGCTCCCGGGGACCGCGAGACAGGAGCGCCGCGGGCGAAGCCGGTTGACGGGGGCGGGCGTGGTCATGCGGGGACCTCCAGAGGGTCGAGCTTGTTCGCTTTCCGGATCTCGTCGACGATACGGCCGATGATTCCCGTGATGTCGAAGTCCTTCGGGGTGAAGACCGCGGCCACTCCCGCGGCCCTGAGCAACTCCGCGTCGGCGTTCGGGATGATCCCGCCCGCGATCACCGGGATGTCGGCCGCGCCGGCCTCGCGCAGCCGGTCCAGCACGTCCGGCACCAACTGGGCGTGCGAGCCGGACAGGATGGACAGGCCGACCGCGTGCACGTCCTCGGCGAGGGCCGCGTCCACGATCTGCTCCGGGGTCAGCCGGATGCCCTGGTAGACCACCTCGAAGCCGGCGTCACGCGCGCGTACGGCGATCTGCTCGGCGCCGTTGGAGTGCCCGTCCAGGCCCGGCTTGCCGACCAGGAAGCGCAGCTTCCCGGCGCCCATCTCGCGGGCCGTCACATCCACCTTGCGGCGCACCTCGGCCATCGCCGAGCCCTCCTCGGCGGGCACCGCCACCGGCGCCGACGAGACGCCCGTGGGCGCCCGGAACTCGCCGAACACCTCGCGCAGGGCCCCGGCCCACTCGCCGGTCGTGACACCGGCGCGGGCGCACTCCAGGGTGGCCTCCATGAGGTTGTCGGTGCCCTTGGCGGCCTCCTTCAGCCGCTCCAGCGCCTTGCACGGGCGCGGGTGGTTGAACGGCGGCTGGTAGCGCGTGTCCCGCCAGCGCTGCAACGACTCGATGACACGCGCCTCGACGGCCGGGTCGACCGTCTGGATCGCCGTGTCGAGGTCGGCGGTGAGCGGATTGGGCTCGGTCGTGTTGAAGATGTTGACGCCGACGATCTTCTCTCGACCGGACTCGATACGGGCCCGCCGCTCGGCGTGCGAGGACACGAGCTGCGACTTCAGGTAGCCCGACTCGACGGCGGCCATCGCGCCGCCCATCTCCTCGATGCGGTCCATCTCGGCGAGGGACTCCTCGACCAGGGAGGCCACCTTCGCCTCGATGACGTGCGAGCCCTCGAAGATGTCCGCGTACTCCAACAGGTCGCTCTCGTGCGCCAGCACCTGCTGGATGCGCAGCGACCACTGCTGGTCCCAGGGCCGGGGGAGCCCCAACGCCTCGTTCCACGCCGGGAGTTGCACGGCACGCGCGCGTGCGTCCTTCGACAGCGTCACGGCCAGCATCTCCAGCACGATCCGCTGGACGTTGTTCTCCGGCTGCGCCTCCGTCAGGCCCAGGGAGTTGACCTGGACGCCGTAGCGGAAGCGGCGCTGCTTCGGGTTCTCGATGCCGTAGCGCTCGCGGGTGACCTCGTCCCAGATGCGGCCGAAGGCGCGCATCTTGCACATCTCCTCGATGAAGCGGACGCCCGCGTTCACGAAGAAGGAGATGCGGGCGACGACATCGCCCCTGCGGTCCTCCGGGATCTGGCCGGACGCGAACACCGCGTCCAGGACGGCGATCGCGGTGGACATGGCGTACGCGATCTCCTGGACCGGGGTGGCCCCGGCCTCCTGGAGGTGGTAGCTGCAGATGTTGATCGGGTTCCACTTGGGGATGTGGTTGACCGTGTAGCAGATCATGTCGGTCGTCAGCCGGAGCGAGGGAACCGGCGGGAACACGTGCGTGCCCCGCGACAGGTACTCCTTGACGATGTCGTTCTGGGTCGTCCCCTGGAGCAGGGTGATGTCGACGCCCTGCTCCTCCGCGACGACCTGATAGAGCGCCAGCATCCACATGGCGGTGGCGTTGATCGTCATCGAGGTGTTCATCTGGTCCAGGGGGATGTCCTGGAACAGCCGGCGCATGTCACCGACGTGGGCCACCGGCACGCCGACCCGGCCGACCTCACCGCGGGCGAGGATGTGGTCGGAGTCGTAGCCGGTCTGCGTCGGCAGGTCGAACGCGACCGACAGACCGGTCTGGCCCTTGGCGAGGTTGCGCCGGTACAGCTCGTTGGACGCCTCGGCCGTGGAGTGACCGGCGTACGTGCGCATGAGCCACGGCCGGTCCTTCTCCCGTCGCCCGTCGATGGTCTGACGCTCAGTCATCTCAGGACCTCAGATGTTCCGGAAGCGGTTGATGGCGTCGATGTGCTGGGCGCGCTTCTCCTCGTCGCGCACGCCGAGGCCCTCCTCGGGGGCGAGGCACAGGACGCCGACCTTGCCCTGGTGGAGGTTGCGGTGGACGTCGTAGGCGGCCTGGCCGGTCTCCTCCAGGGAGTACACCTTGGAGAGCGTCGGGTGGATCTTGCCCTTCGCGACCAGCCGGTTGGCCTCCCAGGCCTCGCGGTAGTTGGCGAAATGGGAGCCCACGATCTTCTTCAGGGACATCCACAGGTAGCGGTTGTCGTACTCGTGGTTGAACCCGGAGGTCGACGCGCAGGTGACGATCGTGCCGCCCTTGCGGGTGACGTAAACGCTTGCGCCGAAGGTCTCGCGGCCTGGATGCTCGAAGACGATGTCCACGTCCTCGCCGCCGGTGAGTTCACGGATCCGCTTGCCGAAGCGCTTCCACTCGCGCGGGTCCTGGTGGTGCTCGTCGGCCCAGAACTTGTAGTCCTCGGCGGTGCGGTCGATGATCGCCTCCGCGCCCATCGCCCGGCAGATGTCCGCCTTCTGCTCGCTGGAGACGACACAGATCGGGTTGGCGCCGCCCGCGAGCGCGAACTGCGTGGCGTACGAGCCGAGTCCGCCGCTCGCGCCCCAGATGAGGACGTTGTCGCCCTGCTTCATGCCGGCGCCGTTGCGGGAGACCAGCTGCCGGTAGGCGGTGGAGTTCACCAGCCCCGGGGCGGCGGCCTCCTCCCACGACAGGTGGCCCGGCTTGGGCATCAGCTGGTTGGACTTGACGAGCGCGATCTCGGCGAGCCCGCCGAAGTTGGTCTCGAAGCCCCAGATCCGCTGCTCGGGGTCGAGCATCGTGTCGTTGTGCCCGTCGCTCGACTCCAGCTCCACGCTCAGGCAGTGCGCGACGACCTCGTCACCGGGCTTCCAGGCGTTCACGCCCGGGCCGGTGCGCAGGACGACGCCCGCGAGGTCGGAGCCGATGATGTGGTACGGCAGGTCGTGCCGCTTGGTGAGCTCGCTGAGCTTGCCGTAGCGCTCCAGGAAGCCGAACGTCGACAGCGGCTCGAAGATCGAGGTCCACACGGAGTTGTAGTTGACCGAGGAGGCCATCACGGCCACCAGGGCCTCGCCCGGGCCCAGTTCGGGCACCGGGACGTCGTCCAGGTGGATCGACTTGCGGGGGTCCTTGTCGCGGGTGGTGAGGCCCGCGAACATGTCCGTCTCGTCCTTGTGCACGGTGATCGCGCGGTACGACTCGGGGAGCGGCAGGGCGGCGAAATCGGCCGGAGTCGAGTCCGGCGACTGGATCGCTTCGAGGATGTCCTTGACGGTCACGGTGTTGCCTCCGGCGAAGTGCGCCCTGAGGGAGGGGCGCCGATGGTTACGTCGGTGCTGCTGCTGAGGGTGGGTGCTGAGGTGCCGTCGGTTCGGCGGGTGGTGCTTCGGCAGCGCTTTGTGGCGCGGGAGGTTGCCTGTGACGCAGGCGTCCGGGCGCGCAGCCCAGTGGTGGGTTGCGGGGACAGCCGGCGTACGAATGGTCTCTGCACGCCGGCCGCCCGGACCTCTTCAACGTATGACACTGCGTGTCACCCCGCAAGGCACCGAGTGCCATGAATCGCTCTCGGGTGAAATCTTTACGTAACAAATGAGCGATGATCGATCGAACGGGGTCTGAAAGGTGCGCGAAAAGGGGCTCTGACATGCCAAAACGGCCACCCCGTGGGGCGGCCGTCATCACAGAGCCCGTAGGGGCCCGAGGGTCCTCAGCGGTCCCGCAGTGCCTCTTCGATGGTCCGCATGACCTCGTCCAGCGGGGCGTCGGTGCGGGCGACGGTCACCAGGACCTCGCCCTGCTGGTGCACCATCGCCGTGGCCGGCTTGGGGGTCGTGGTGCGGCCGGCGCCGATGCCGCTGCCGAACGTCTTCCGTACGATCCCGAAGGCGTGGTCGAGCTGTGCCTCGACGTCGCCCTGGCCGCCGGCCCGCAGCCAGCGCCGGAGCACGTGGTTGTGGGCGGTGACCACGGCCGAGGCGGCGACCTCGGCTAGCAGCGGGTCGTCGTTGGCGTCGTCGTCGTGCGCGTGCTCGTCGAAGTGGCCCAGGAGGTAGCGCGTGAACAGCCGCTCGTAGCGGGCCACCGACGCGATCTCGGCCTCGCGCAGGGTGGGCACCTCGCGCGTCAGCTTGTAGCGGGCGACCGAGATCTCCGGCTGGGCCGCGTACATGCGCATGACTTCCTTGATGCCCCGGCACACCGTGTCGAGCGGGTGCTCGTGCGCGGGGGCGGCATTGAGCACCGCCTCGGCCCGGATCAAGGTGTCGTCATGGTCGGGAAAGATCGCCTCTTCCTTGGAGCGGAAGTGGCGGAAGAAGGTCCGGCGCGCGACCCCGGCCGCGGCCGCGATCTCGTCGACGGTGGTCGCCTCGTACCCCTTGGTCGCGAACAGCTCCATCGCGGCCGCCGCCAACTCGCGCCGCATCTTGAGGCGCTGGGCGGCGGCACGACTGCCCGCGGCACTCTCCGGTGCGTCGGGCGTGGCTGGTGTACGGGAGGGCTTGGCGGGCTGGGGCATGACCCGAACGTACTGCATGTGCGCAGCTTGGCGCGCACGTCCGGGGTTTCCCCCGCCCGCTGTGGGCAGGGGTTCTCCGGCGGGATCGAGCAGCCCGCCCCAGTCGCCGTCGACCGCGAACGGCCCGCCGGGATGCTCAGCGGCGGGCATATTCGCGGAAGCCGCGGCCCGTCTTGCGGCCGAGGCAGCCCGCGGCCACCAGGTGCTCCAGGAGCGGTGCCGGAGCCAGGCCCGGGTCGCGGAACTCGCGGTGCAGGACCTTCTCGATCGCGAGGGACACGTCGAGCCCGACGACGTCCAACAGCTCGAAGGGGCCCATCGGGTAGCCGCCGCCCAGCTTCATCGCGGCATCGATGTCGTCAAGAGACGCATAGTGCTCCTGCACCATCTTGATCGCGTTGTTGAGGTACGGGAAAAGCAGTGCGTTGACGATGAATCCAGCTCGGTCACCACAGTCGACCGCATGCTTCTTGATCTTGACGCAGACCTCGTGCACTGTTGATTGGACGTCAACATCCGTCAACACCGTACGGACCACCTCGACCAGCTTCATGGCCGGTGCGGGGTTGAAGAAGTGCATGCCGATCACGTCCTGCGGACGCGAGGTGGCGCGGGCGCACGCGACGACCGGGAGCGACGAGGTCGTGGTGGCCAGGACCGCGCCCGGCTTGCAGACCTTGTCCAGCGTCGCGAACAGCTGCTGCTTGATCTCCAGGTCCTCGGCGACCGCCTCGACGGCCAGGTCGACGTCCGCGAAGGAGTCGTAGGAGCCCGCCGGAGTGATCCGCTCCAGGGCCTGCGCGGCGGCCTCGGCGGTCATACGGCCCTTGTCGACGGAGCGTGAAAGCGACTTGCCGATACGGGACTTGGCGACCTGCGCCTTCTCCTCGCTGCGCGCGGCGAGCACGACCTCGTACCCGGCCTTGGCGAAGACCTCGGCGATACCGGACGCCATGGTCCCGGAACCGGCGACACCGACCGAGCGGACCGTACGACCCGGGGTGAGCCGCGCGCCCTCGACCGGGGTCAGCGCGTCCCGCACGACGGTCGCGCTGCCGGGAGTCTCGTAGGAGTAGAAGCCGCGGCCCGTCTTACGGCCGGTCAGGCCCGCCTCGCTGAGCTGTTTCAGGATCGGCGCGGGGGCGTGCAGGCGGTCGTGGGACTCGGCGTACATGGCCTCCAGGACCGTGCGCGCGGTGTCGATGCCGATGAGGTCGAGGAGCGCGAGGGGGCCCATGGGGAGCCCGCAGCCGAGCCGCATCGCGGCGTCGATGTCCTCGCGGGAGGCGTACTTCGCCTCGTACATCGCGGCCGCCTGGTTGAGGTAGCCGAACAGCAGCCCGTCCGCGACGAACCCGGGCCGGTCGCCGACCGCGACGGGCTCCTTGCCCAGCTCGATCGCCAGCTCGGTGACGGCGGCGACGGCGGCGGGCGCGGTCAGCACCGAGGAGACGACCTCGACCAGCTTCATCGCGGGCGCCGGGTTGAAGAAGTGCAGCCCCAACACCCGCTCGGGGCGGGCCGAATCGGCCGCCAGCCGGGTCACGGAGAGGGCGTTCGTACCGGTCGCGAGGATGGTGTCGGGTCGCACGACCCCGTCCAGCTCGCGGAAGATCTGGTGCTTGATCTCGTACGACTCCGGGGCCACCTCGATGACCAGGTCGGCGTCGGCCGCGGCGCTCAGATCGGTGGAGGTGCGGACGCGGGCCAGGGCGTCGGTGCGCTCCTGCTCGGTCAGCCGGCCGCGCCGCACGGCGTGGGCGGTCGCGGTCTCCAGGGCGGCGACGGCGTGGGCGGTCGCGGCCTCGCTGACGTCGATGCCGACGACGTCGCGGCCGGCCCGGGCGAGGACCTCGGTGATACCGGTGCCCATCGTGCCGAGACCGACGACGGCAATGGTCTTGAACGGGGACAGGGGAGCGTCGGACAGGGGAGCTGCCATCGCGGGACTCCTGGAATGAGGGTGACGACTGGGAGCGCACGGAGTGCGGGTGATGCCGGGCGACGAGCGCATACGCCCGGCGAGAAGAGGGAGTTCCGACCGGCCCTGTCCCAGGCCTGGTCGTACCGCGGTACACGAGGCACCGAACCGACTGCACTCACGGCGGCTGCGTCACCAGGCCGCCGTAAGGAGATACACGAGTGGGTAACTCGCTCACCTGAGCTTAACCGGTGAGTAACGAGCGCGCCAGCCCCCGAGTTTGTGATGTAGGTCCCGGGCTTCCTGTGACACCCATAGGCTCGGTTTCATGGACGAAGAGTTGCGATCACTCACGGAGCGCTTACGGCAGGAGTCGGGAGGAGCGGTGCCGTACGAGCGACTCGTGGCGACCGGCGACCTCGACGAACTGGCGGAGGTCCTCACCGCCCCCGGCCATCCGCTGTGGGCAAGGGAGTTGGCCGCGTTCCGCCTGGGCCTCGCCCGCGACCGGCGTGCCTTCGAGTCCTTGGTCCTCCTCCTCAACCACCGCGAACCACAGCGCTGTGCCTCCGCCGCGTACGCCCTGGCCCGCCTCGACGACCCCCGCACCGCCCGCGCTGCCGCCGCCCTCGCCACCAACGAACTCCGCGTCGCCTACGCCCTGCAGCCCGTCCGACTCCTGGCCGATCTCCACGCCCCCGAGTCGGTCCCCGCCCTCATCACCACCCTCCAGCGCCGCCTCCGCCCGCACGACCCGTACCGCCGCGTGGCCCTGGCCTGCGTCGAGGGCCTCGGCGAACTGGCCGACCCGCGCGCCAGACCGGTACTGAACGACGCGCTCGCCCACCCGGCACTGGCGGAGGCTGCGGTGCACGCGCTGGGGCGGATTCCACGGCAGCGGTGAGCCGTCGGCCCCGTGCGGCGCTCAGCCCCTCAGTTCCTTGACGTACCGCAGCTCGGGCACCGCGACCCCCTCCACCTCGTACGGCTCCTCCGCGCCGTCCGCCCGGAAGCCCGCGCGCTCGTAGAAGCGGCGGGCGCGGGCGTTGCCCCGGACGACCCAGAGGCGGACGCGGTCGTGACCTCGGGCAGCGCACTGCCGTAGGGCCTCCTGCATGAGGGCCCGGCCGACGCCGGTGCTCACGTACCGGGGGTCGAGATAGATGGCGTACAACTCGGCCTCCCCGGTGCGGAGTTCACCGTCGCGGTACGGTCCGATCGCGGCCCAGCCGATGAGTTCGGCGCCCCGCGTCGCGACCAGGTTCAGCACGCTGCCGTCCCCTTGCCCGAAGCGGGCCCGGCGGCGTTCGGCGTCGGTCTTCGCGCTGAGGGCGTCGAGGAAGGGCTGCGGCATGAGGCCCCGGTACGCGAACTGCCAGCCCAGGACGCGGATTTCGGAGACGCGGTCGCAGTCGGCGAGGGTCATCGGGCGGATCTGCGGGGGCTCGGCGTCGTCCATGGCGGCACCCTAGGGATGCGCCGACCGCGCCCGCCTCCCAATTAGCCGCGCCTGCCCCCGAATTACTCGGCTTGCCGGGATTGCTCGGCGATCACCGCGAACGCCTCGATCTCCATCAGGAACTCCGGTCGCACCAGCGCGGCGACCTGGACGGCCGAGGCGGCAGGAAGCCGGTCGTCGGGTATGTGTGCCGCGCGGGCCGTGCGGATGGCCGGCATGTGGGCCATGTCCGTGACGAAGTAGGTCAGTTTGACCACGTCGTCGAAGGTGGCGCCCGCGGAGGCCAGGCAGCGGCGGAGGTTCTCGAAGACCTGGCGGGCCTGGGCCGCCGCATCGCCCTCGCCGACGAGCTTGCCGTCCTCGTCCAGGGCGAGTTGGCCGGAGATCGCGACGAAGCGGCCGGTGCCCGTCACGACGTGGGTGTAGGCCGTCGCGGGGGCGACGCCGTCGGGGGCGGGAATCCTCGTCAGCTCACTCATGCGTCCATGGTGGACCATGGGTCTGACAACGAGGATTCCCGCCCCCGGGGGACAGTCGGGCGGGGCTCAGCCGCGGAAGCCCAGCAGGCCGTGCAGCGTCGAACCGTGTGCCGTGCTCGTCGCCGCCTTCGCCGTGGTCAGTGGCTGGGGGTCCGGCGTCTTCTGGCACACCGCGTCGACCTCGCGGCCACTGCGCGGCACCTTGCCGTCGGTCAGATACGTCGCCAGGTACTTGTCCAGGCAGGCGTTCCCGCTCAGCGTGATGCCGTGGTTCCCGCCGCCCTGCTCGACCACGAAACTCGAACCGGCCAGCATCTGGTGGACCGTCGCGCCGCCCTCGTACGGAGTGGCCGCGTCGTTCGTCGCCTGGAACAGCAGCACCGGCGGCAGCTTGCCGTTGGCGATGTTGATCGGCTGCTCCGACTTCGTCGGCCAGAACGCGCACGGCGCGTTGTACCAGGCGTTGTTCCACACCATGAACGGCGCCTTGTCGTAGGCCGCCCAGTTGTCCTTGCGCCACTGGTTCCAGTCGCGCGGCCAGGACGCGTCACGGCACTGCACCGAGGTGTAGACGCTGTACCCGTTGTCCCCGGAGGCGTCGATCGCGGCGAAGTTCTCGTACGTCTCGACCAGCGGATCGGCGTTCTTGTCGTTCACGTAGGCCGCGAACGCCTCGGCGAGATAAGGCCAGTAGCCGTTGTAGTACCCGCCCGGGATGAAGGTGTCCTCCAGCTCGGAGGCCCCCACCTTCCCGCCCGCCGGCTTCTTCGCGAGCGCCTTCCGCATCGCGTACCACTTGGCCTCGATCCTGGCCGGGTCGGTGCCGAGCTTGTACGTGGAGTTGTACTTCGCGATCCACGCCATGAGCGCCTGCTGGCGGTCGTTGAAGGCGTAGTCCTGGCCGAGGTTGTCGTCGTACCAGACACCGGTGGGATCGACGATGGAGTCGAGGACCAGGCGGCGTACGCGCTCCGGGTAGAGCTTCGCGTACACGGCACCCAGGTAGGTGCCGTACGAGTAACCGAAGTAGTTGATCTTCTTCGCGCCGAGCGCCGCCCGGATCGAGTCCATGTCCCGCACGGCGCTGATCGTGTCGATGTACGGCAGCACGTTCGCGTACTTCTTGCCGCAGGCGGCGGCATAGGCCTTCACGCGCGTGAGGTTGGCCTTTTCCAGTGCCGGGGTGCTCGGCACCGAGTCGGGGCGCACCGGGTTGAAGTAGCCGGGATCGCAGTCGAGGGCGGGGGTGCTCTTGCCGACACCGCGCGGGTCGAAGCCGATGACGTCGTACTGGGACGCCACCGCCTTGGGCAGCGAGGACGCGACGAAGCCCGCGAGGGTCAGTCCGCTGCCGCCGGGGCCGCCGGGGTTGACCAGCAGCGGTCCTTGGTACGTCTTCGCGGTGTGCGGGACGCGGGACAGGGCGAGCGAGATCTGCTTGCCGTGCGGGTTCGCGTGGTCCAGGGGCACCTTGACGCTTGAGCACTGGAGCGTCGGATAGTCCGTGGTGGCACAGCTCTTCCAGCTGAGCTTCGCAGCCTGGACGGCGCTCGTGGGGTGCGCGGTGCTCGCGTCGGCGGGGAGAGCGGTGACCGTCCCGGCCACGACGACGGCGGCACCGCACAGTACGGCTGCGCGTTTTCTCATACGTCCTCCCAGGACGGAGAGGCGGCGGACAGCGGGTTTTCGCGGTCCGTCCTCGCCGCATAGTCCCGAAATCTCGGGGCGGAAGAACCTGTTCAGCCCATACTTGACCCAATTGGGCCGCCGGATCCGCTCGAACGCCCTCGGTTCGGTGGGAAGCGCCCCCGGGTCGGCTCAGGGGCGAACGCGCTCAGATCAGCGTGAGCTGCGTCGGCTCGGACACCGGCTGAGCCGCCGGGTCCGGCGGCTCGGGGATCCGGCGCGGCATCCCCGCGCGCGCGGGACCGATGCCGTACTCCTGCGCCAGGTCGTGGACCTGACGGGTGATCCGGCGCTGGTACCACTTCGGGGCGTACGCGCCCTCCGCGTACAGCCGCTCGTAACGGCGCACCAGGTGCGGGTGGTGCTGCCCGAGCCAGGCCATGAACCACTCGCGGGCGCCGGGCCGCAGATGCAGCACCAGGGGTGTCACCGAGGAGGCCCCGGAGGCCGCTATCGCCCTTACGGTGGCGCGCAGTTGGGCCGGGTGGTCGCTCAGGAAGGGGATCACCGGGGCCATCAGGACCCCGACGTCGATGCCGTGTCCGGTCAGTGTCCGTACGGCGTCCAGGCGCCGCTCCGGGGACGGCGTGCCGGGCTCCACCGTGCGCCACAGCGCCGGGTCGGTGAAGCCTACGGAGACCGAGACGCCGACGTCGGTGACCTCGGAGGCCTGCACCAGGAGGTCCAGGTCGCGCAGGATCAGCGTGCCCTTCGTGAGGATCGAGAAGGGGTTCGCGTGGTCGCGCAGGGCGCCGAGGATGCCCGGCATCAGCCGGTAGCGGCCCTCCGCGCGCTGGTAGCAGTCGACGTTCGTGCCCATCGCTATGTGCTCGCCCAGCCAGCGCCGGGAGCCGAGCTGGCGGCGCAGCAGGTCCGGCGCGTTCACCTTGACCACGATCTGCGAGTCGAAGCCGAGGCCGGTGTCGAGGTCCAGGTAGCTGTGCGACTTGCGGGCGAAGCAGTACACGCACGCGTGCGAGCAGCCCCGGTACGGGTTGACCGTCCACTCGAAGGGCATGCGGGAGGCCCCCGGCACCCGGTTGATGATCGAGCGGGCCCGCACCTCGTGGAAGGTGATCCCGCGGAACTCGGGTGTGTCGAAGGTACGGCTGACCACGGCGTCCGCGCCGAACAGCGCGGCGTCGGCCGCCCGGCTGTGACCGCCGGACTCGGCGGTGAGGTTCTCCCAGCGCATGACGCCTCCTAAGTAGGCCTGCCCTCCGAGTGAAACACTTGTTCGAATTACTGTGCAAGTGTCATTCCCGATCGCTTCCGACGCCTTGAGGCACCCCGATTTGGGTGGCCGTGGGCGGGGGTGGTTGGCTTGCCCCGACCCCGAGAACCCATGTCCTGACTCATGTCCTGGAGGAAACCGATGGCGCAGGTCGAGGCGACTACCGAGCGGGTCGTCGCAGCCGACGCGGAGGCTGTCTTCGACGCCCTCGCCGACTACAGCGGCACGCGCGCGAAGGTGCTGCCCGAGCAGTTCAGCGAGTACGAGGTACGCGAGGGCGGCGACGGCGAGGGCACCCTCGTCCACTGGAAGCTCCAGGCCACCAGCAAGCGCGTCCGCGACTGCCTCCTGGAGGTCAGCGAGCCCACCGAGGGCGAACTGGTCGAGAAGGACCGCAACTCCACCATGGTCACCACCTGGCGGGTCACCCCGGCCGGCGAGGGCAAGTCCCGCGTCGTCGTGACCAGCACGTGGGACGGTGCCACCGGCATCGGCGGCTTCTTCGAGCGCACCTTCGCCCCCAAGGGCCTCGGCCGGATCTACGACCTGGTGCTCGACAGGCTCGCCGCCGAGGTCGAGAAGTAGGCCCCAAGGGCCAAGCCGCCAGGGCGCGTTGGCGCTCCGGCCGCGTCCCTCACCGGTTCGAGTGGATCTCCGTTCGAGCCGGGCGTACGCCGTAACTCGTCACGCTTGCTCGCAGTTGTCGCCTAAAGCGGGAATTGTGCGGCAGGCGCGACGAGGGGAGCGGTACGTGGGCGGGACGACTCTGGTGCAGGACGAACAGGCCCCGGCACCCCCGGAGACACCCGTCCCCGCACCCGTCGAGAAGGCCGAACTGAGCCCGCGCCGCGTGCGGTTGGTGTTCCTCGGCCTGATGCTCGCGCTGCTGCTCGCGGCCCTCGACCAGATGATCGTCGCCACCGCGCTCCCGAAGATCGTCGGCGAACTGCACGGCCTGGACAAGATGTCCTGGGCGATCACCGCCTACCTCCTCACCTCCACCGTCGGACTCCCGGTCTACGGCAAACTCGGCGACCTCCTCGGCCGCAAGAGCGTGTTCCAGTTCGCGATCGGCGTCTTCGTCATCGGCTCCGCGCTCTCGGGCCGCGCCCAGTCCATGGACCAGCTCATCGCGTTCCGCGCGGTGCAGGGCATCGGCGCGGGCGGACTCATGATCGGCGTGCAGGCGATCATCGCGGACATCGTGCCGCCCCGGGAGCGCGGTCGCTTCATGGGCCTGATCGGCGCCACCTTCGGACTCGCCTCCGTGGCGGGGCCGTTGCTCGGCGGCTACTTCACCGACCACCTCTCCTGGAGGTGGTGCTTCTACATCAACGTGCCTTTCGGCGTGGTGACGTTCGCCGTCGTGACCGTCGTACTGAGACTGCCGAAGCCGACCGTCAAGGCGCGCCTCGACATCCTCGGCGCGCTCCTCCTCGCCGCCGCCTCAACCTGCCTGGTCCTGCTGACCAGTTGGGGCGGGACCGAGTACGCGTGGGGCTCGCACGTCATCCTCGGGCTCGGCGCGGGAGCGGTGGCCGCCGCGGTCCTCTTCGTCGTCGCCGAGCGCTTCGCGCCCGAACCCCTCATCCCGCTACGGCTGTTCAAGGACGCCGTCTTCAACGTCACCGCCCTCGTGGGCCTGGTGATCGGGGTCGCGCTGTTCGGGGCCGCCAGCTATCTTCCGACCTTCCTGCAGATGGTCGACGGGGCGAGTGCCACCGAATCGGGACTGTTGATGCTGCCGATGATGGGCGGCATCGTCGGCGCGTCCATCGTCTCCGGGCAGCTCATCAGCCACACCGGCCGCTACAAGATCTACCCCCTCCTCGGCAGCGCGCTGGCCACCCTCGGCATGTGGCTGCTGTCCCGGCTCGAAGTCGACACCTCCCGGCTGCAGTACAGCGTCTGGATGGCCGTCCTCGGCGCCGGCATCGGCATGGTGATGCCCGTCCTCGTCCTCGCCGTGCAGAACTCCGTACGGCCCGCCGACCTCGGCACCGCCACCAGCGCCAACAACTACTTCCGGCAGATCGGCGGCAGCGTCGGCGCCGCGATCTTCGGCACCCTGTTCGCGAACCGGCTCACCGACGCCCTGCGCGACCGCATCCCCGCGCGCGCGGGTGCCGGTCTTCCCGACCCCGAGTCCATCACCCCGCAGCTCGTCCACACGCTGCCCCCGGCCCTGCGCGACGGCTACATCCAGGCGTACGCCGACGCCATGCCGCGGATCTTCCTCTACCTGGTGCCGGTGCTCGCCCTCGGCCTGCTCATCGCCTTCTTCCTCAAGGAGAAACCGCTGGTGTCCCACAACGCCCCCGCCGAGACGTCCGAGGCCGCGCCCCTCAACAACTCCCCGATCCCGCAGGCCCGTTCGGCGTACGCGGCCGGAATCCCCGTCTGCGGCACGGTGCAGCACCCCGACGGGACCGTCGTGCCCCGTGCCGCGCTCACCCTCATCGACGTCTCCGGCCAGCAGATCGGGCGCGGGGCCAGCGGCGCGGACGGGCGGTACGCGCTGTCGACGCCCGGCTCCGGGTCGTACGTCCTGATCGCGGCGGCCGGCGGGCACCAGCCGCAGGCGGTGTCCGTCACCGTCGGCGAGCGGCCCGTCGAGCTGGACGTCGTCCTCGGCGGCGCCGGACGCCTCGCCGGGAGCGTGGTGACCGCGGACGGCACCCCGGTGCGGGAGGCCGCCGTGACGCTCACCAACGTGCACGGCGAGGTCGTCGCCAGTACCCGCAGCGGGCGCGAAGGCACCTATGTCATCAGCGAGTTGGTGGCCGGCGAGTACACCCTCGCCGCCAGCGCGCCCGCGTTCCGCCCGGCCGCGCTCCCCGTCAGCGTCCAGGCGTCCCGCGAGACCCGCCAGGATGTCGAACTCGCCGGCGGCGCCGTGCTGCGCGGCACCGTCAGGGCGAGCGGCGGGCGGCCCGTCGAGGACGCGCGCGTGACGCTCCTCGACGCGGCGGGCAACGTGGTCGACACCCTCACCACCGGACCCGACGGAACGTTCCGGTTCATCGACCTGTCCTCCGGCGAGTACACGGTGATCGCCGCCGGGTACCCGCCCGTGGCCACCGTGCTCCAAGTGGCGGGCGGGGGACGCACCGAGCGCGATCTCCAACTCGGCCACGAGGACTGAACTCCCGCCCCACGGAGCGCGGAGGCGCACGCCGGTGCGATGGAGTGGAACCAATTCCAGGAATGCCACACATCGCCACCGGCCGCCCCCGTAGCGTGGTCGGTGGCGGCACAGATCTTGCGGAGCCGTGGGGAGAGGGGCCTGGGCCATGGACCGTGGCACCGAGCGGGAGACACCTCCCGGCCGCGGGGCCGGGGACGACGTGGTGCTCGAACACACCGCGACGGGCCGTGTCCCCCTCGCCGTGATCCTGATCGACCGCGACGGCCTGGTCTCCCACTGGAGCCGCGGCGCCCGACGCCTGTTCGGCGCCACCAAGGAAGAGGCGATCGGCCAGCCGGCCCTCGACCTCCTCCCCGTCTCCGGCGCCCTGCCCGACGACGAGGAGACCAGTCCCTACGGCGGGTTCACCGCCTACGACGGACTCGGCCCCGACCTGGAGTCCTCCCTCGACGGCCGCCTGTCCTACCCGGCCGCCGGACGCGCCCGCCTCACCGTGCCCGAGCGAAGCGAGACGGGGGTCCCCCCGGCCGAAGGCTGGGGGAGCGACCGTGTGGACGTCCTGTGGTGGGCCTATCCGCTCGTCGGGCCAGGGAAGGAACGGCTGTTGGTGCTCGCCGCCGACGCGGGCGGCCTGCGCCAGGACCTCCCCGAGGCGGACCGCGCCTTCGAGCGCATAGCACCGGGCTTCGCCCTGCACACCGACTTCCCCGGCGCCGACGAACTCGCCCGCAGGCTCCCCGAGATCCTGCCCAGCATGAGCGTCGACGAGAGCGCCCGCATCGTCGCCCAGGTCCTCGAACTCGGCTATCCCGTCCTGGAGTTCAGCCAGAACGAGCGGGTGCCGGTGACCCCCGACTGGGGCGTCGCCCGCCGCGCCGAGCGCAAGGCACGCCGCGAGCGCGCCGCCCTCGCGGTCGCCCAAGGCCGGCCCGTCCCGCAGGAGGCCGCGGACGAGGGCGAGGACCTCGAATACGCCGCCGTGCGCGACCGGTTGGAGTTCCTCAACGAGGTCAGCGGCCGCATCGGCACCTCGCTCGACCTCGCGCAGACCATCGTCGAGGTCAGCAAGGCCGTCGTCCCCAAGTTCACTGACGTCGCGGGCACATACCTCCGCGAACAGGTCGTCGCCGGCGAGGGGTTCCCGGACGGCGTGCCGGACACCACCACCATGTGGCACCGGGTCGCCCTGGAACACACCGACGAACCCGGCCGCTGGGACGACGTCGTACCGGTCGGCGAGGCCATGCCGTTCCCGGCGCACACCCCGTTCTTCCAGTGCATGACCACCGGCGAACCCGTCCTCGTGCCGCGCATCAGCGAACAGATGGGGCACATGATCGCCTCGCAGTTCGAGAAGCGCGACATCCGGCCGCTGATCACCGGCCGCTCCATGCTGGTCGTCCCGCTCAAGGCCCGCAACGTCGTCCTCGGCTTCATGATCCTGTTGCGCCACCCGGAGCGCGTCGAGTTCAACGACATGGACCGCGTCACCGGCGCCGAACTCGCCGCCCGCGCGGGCCTCGTGCTCGACAACGCACGCATGTACACCTACCAGGAGAGTGTCGCCGAGACCCTCCAGGACAGCATGCTGCCGCACATCCCGCCGCGCATGGCGGGCTGCGACATCGCCACCCGCTATCTGCCCGGCACCCTGCTCGGCCGGGTCGGCGGCGACTGGTTCGACGCGGTGAAACTGCCCGGCGCCCGCACCGCGCTCGTCGTCGGCGACGTCATGGGCCACGGCCTCAACTCGGCAGCCATGATGGGCCAGTTGCGCACCGCCGTGCAGACCATGGCCGCCATGGACCTCCCGCCCGCCCAACTCCTGCGCAACCTCGACGACTTGGCGCAGCGCCTCGGCGACTCGTACCTCGCGACCTGCCTGTACGTCGTCTACGACCCGATCGCGGGCGAACTCCACCTCGCCAACGCGGGCCACATCCCGCCGGTGATCGTGCGGGCCGTGGACGGCCGCAGCGAGCTGCTCGACCTGCCCACGGGCGCGCCCATCGGCGTCGGCGGGGTGCCCTTCGAGGCGGTACGCGTGCGCGTGGCGCCCGGCGACCGGCTCGTGATGTGCACCGACGGTCTCGTCGAGGTGCGCGGCGAGGACATCGGCGTAGGACTCGCGACCCTGAGCGAGTCGGCCGCGCACCCGGCCGCGTCCATGGACGACGCCTGCGACACGATCATCCGCACCCTCAACACCCGCGGCGGCCGCAAGGACGACGTCGCCCTCCTGATGGCCCGCCTCAACGGCATCGAGCCGGACGACGTCGCCGAGTGGCGGCTCACCCTCGACCCGGTCGAGGCCGGCCGGGCCCGCGCGGCGGTCCGCGAACAGCTCCACGCGTGGGGCCTCGCCCAACTCGCCGACAACGCCGCCCTGTTGGCGGGCGAGCTGGTCACCAACGCCCTCCGGCACTCCCACGGCCGCCGGATCGAACTGCGCCTGGTGCGCGGCGACACCCTGCTGTGCGAGGTGGACGACGACGACCCCACCCTGCCGTCCCTGCTCGGCGCGGGCCCCGACGACGAGTTCGGCCGAGGACTGCACCTGGTCGGCGTACTCGCCCGCGAGTGGGGCGCCAGCCGTACGACCACGGGCAAGACCGTCTGGTTCGAACTCACCCTGCCCCGCCGCTGAAGCAGGTGCGACCGAGGGGGTGCAAGGGGCGCACAACGGCGTACACCCGTCGAATGAGCGGTGAAGGAATGCGCCGTGCGCTTGTGAGCGGGACCGGGGCGCGATAGACCGTACTGGCCCGTCACTTACGGCGGAACGGCCTCGCATCCTGGGGAGTTGGGCATGAGCGTGACCAGTCGGTACCGGGAGGCCTGGGAAGGTTTCTGGCGCGAGGCGCCCGACGGACAAGGGGCCGTCTTCTGGGACGCGGCGGCGGCGCAGACGGTGGGGCTCCATCTCGCCCTGTTCGAGCCGAAGTTGCGCGACCCCGGTCTGCAGATGGTGGACCTGGGCTGCGGCAACGGCACTCAAACTCGGTTCCTCGCCGACCGGTTCAGCCATGTCGTCGGCGCCGACCTGTCCGCAGCGGCCCTCGACCACGCCCGGCACGACGACCGGGCGGGGCAGGCGGCCTACCGGCTGCTGGACGCCGCCGACAAGACCGAGGTCGAGACCCTGCACGCCGAACTCGGCGACGCCAACGTCTACATGAGGGGCGTACTGCACCAGGTCGAGCCCGACGACCGGCAGCCGCTGGTCGAGGGAATCGCCACGCTCATCGGCGAGCGCGGCCACGCCTTCCTCGTCGAACTCGCCGAGGCCGCCCGCCCGATCCTCGGCGAACTGGCCCAGGACCCGGCAGGGCCGCCGGCGAAACTCGCCCCGGTCTTCCGGCACGGCATCGCCCCGGGCGAAGTGCCCGACGACGAGGTGCCGGAACTCCTGCGCGCGGCCGGCCTCACCGTCATCGCGAGCGGCGAACTGCCGCTGATCACCACCGAGTTCACCGCGGACGGCGCGCGCATCGAACTGCCGTCGAAGTGGGTGATCGCGAGCCGCGCGACCTGAGACGGCAGGGGGAGGCGGGGCGGCTCACCGCCTCCCCCCACCCGCACTACCCGAACTGGTGCTTGAGGAACGACCCGGACCACGCCATCAGGTCCGCGGGCACGTAGTACCCCTTCTCGTCGTTGATCGCGTCCCAGTTCTTCGCCACGTCCTCGACCGACGCGTCACCACCGGCGTGCGCGTACCCCTCTGTCGAGGCCAGGAAGACCCGCGCGAACCGGCCCGCGCCGGCCGTGTAGATCTCCCCGCTCACCGGGACGCTCTCGTGCGCGAGGTAGGCCACCATCGGTGCCACCGCCGACGACGGCATGTACGGCATGCCCTCCGCGGTCTCCGTCGGTTCCTCCTCGGGGCCGCCGCCCATCCGGGTCATCGCGGCCGGCGCGATCAGGTTGACCTTGATGTTGTGCGGCTCTCCGGCCAGCTTCGCGCTGCGCGCCATGCCGACCGTGCCCGCCTTCGCGGCGGCGTAGGACAGGTTGTTGTCCATGCCGAACATGCCGCTGGAGGTGGTCAGGACGACCCGGCCGTAGCCCTGCTCGACGAAGTGCGGCCAGGCCGCCCGCATCGTGTTGAAGGAACCGAGGAGGTGGACGGCCAAGTGCCGTTCCAGGTTGTCGAGTTCGATCTCCGGCAGGCCCGCGTACCGGATGATCCCGGCGTTGTTGACGAGGACGTCGATCCGGCCGAAGTTCTCGATCGCGGTGCCGATGACGGCCTCGCCGCCCGCGGTCGTGGACACGTCGTGCGTGTCGGCCACCGCCTCGCCGCCCGCGGCGACGATCCCGTCGACGACCTTCTGCGCGGGTCCGGCGTCGGAGCCCTCGCCCTCCATCGACCCGCCCAGGTCGTTGACGACGACCTTCGCCCCGCGCTCCGCCAGCAGACGGGCGTAGGCGCGGCCGAGGCCACGGCCCGCGCCGGTGACGACGGCGACGCGTCCTTCGAAGCCGAACTCGCTCATGGGTGACTCCAGTTGTGTACGGGTGGAAGCGTTCGTGGCTACCAGGTGACCGGCAGTGCGTGCAGGCCGTAGGCGAGTGCGTCGTCCCTGCGGAAGTTCAGCTCGTCGAAGCCGACCGCGAGCCGCAGGGTCGGGATCCGGCGGTACAACGTGCCGTAGACGACCTGGAGTTCGATGCGCGCGAGCTGCTGGCCGAGGCACTGGTGGATGCCCCAGGCGAACGCGTGGTGGTGCCGCGCCTCGCGGGAGATGTCGAACCTCTCCGGCTCGGGGAAGGCCGCCGGGTCCCAGTTGCCCGCGGGCAGCGCGACGACGATGCCCTCGCCGGCCTTGATGGTCACGCCCTCGATCTCGATGTCCTCGGCGGCGATCCGCCGCTGCCCGAGTGCCGGGATCGTCAGATAGCGCAGGATCTCCTCGACCGCGTTCGCGACGACCTTGGGGTCGTCCGTCCCGCGCAGCAGGGCCAGTTGCTCGGGGTTCTGGAGGAGCAGGGCGGTGCCCAGGGTGATCATGCTGGCGCTGGTCTCGTGGCCGGCGATCAGCAGGATCATGCACAGCATGACGGCCTCGGGCAGGGTGACCTCGCCCGCCTTGATCCGCCCGGCGAAGTCCGAGATGACGTCGTCGCCCGGCTGCTCCATCCGCTTCTGGAGCAGCCCCGCCAGATAGCCGCCGAGCGCCTGGTTGGCCGCCCGGTCCTGCTCGGCGGTCTTGTCGCTCCGGGTCGCCAGCGAGGCGTGCTCCTGGAAGAACTCGTGGTCCTCGTACGGCACTCCGAGCAGCGCGCAGATCATCAGCGAGGGCAGCGGCAGCGACAGCGCGGTGTTCAGGTCCGCCGGGTTCGGGCCCGCGAGCATCCTGTCGATCAGCTCGTCGGTGAACCGCAGGATCTCCGGCCGCAGCTTCTCCATCCGGTTGCGCGTGAACGGAGCAGTCATCATGCGGCGGATCCGCGTGTGGTCGGCGCCGTCGGCGTTGAAGATGGTCAGCGGGTGGTGAGGAGCGTTCTCCGCCATCGCCTCGTTCGGATACGGGAACCCGGGCTGCTTGTCGTCGCTGCTCACCCGCGGGTCGGACAGGATCACGCGCTGTGCGGCGTGCCCGGTCACCAGCCACGGGGTGCTGCCGTCCCAGATCCGGCCCCGGGACACGGGCGCCTCGTCGTTCAGGGCGCGCAGCCCGGCCGGCGGGGCGAACGGGCAGGTGCGGTCGCGCGCGCCCGGGTAGTCGAAGAGCTCCGCGTCAGGGGCGGCGAGTTCCGTCTCGGCCTCGGACATGGTCGTTCCTCCAGATGAGGGTGGGGAATCCGGGTGGGAGGGTGGGGGAAGTACAGCTGGGGGCTATTCCTCGATACGGATCGCCAGCGCGGGGCACACCGCCGCGGCGTTCCGTACGTCGTCGGCCAGTTCGGCGGGCGGGTTCTCGTTCAGCAGGACGACGATGCCGTCCTCGTCGCGCTGGTCGAACACGTCCATGGCGGCGGCGACGCACTGCCCGGCGGCGACGCATTTGTCCTCGTCGACGACAACCTTCATGGCAACTCTCCTGATCGTTCCGGGTCGTTCAGTGGGCGGGAGCGGGGGAGGGGACCGCGTCGACGATCTCCCGACGGCGCTGTCTGGCCTGCTTGGGCATGTTCCAGCCGAGGATCCCGGTGACCCGGCCGCCGCTGCGGTAGCGCGCGACGAACCGGCGGGCCGCCAACTCCCCGTCGACGACGTCCACTTCGGCATCGGCCGGCAGGAAGCCGTGCACCTGGAGCTTGGCGTCGAACTGGTCGGTCCAGAAGTACGGCACCGGCTCGTACGCCCGGTCCTCCCCGAGGATCGCGCCGGCGACCGCCATGGCCTGTTCGGTGGCGTTCGTCCGGTTCTCCAGCCGGATGAGCCGGCCGAGCTGCTCGTGGTGCCAGCGGGCCACGTCACCGACGGCGTAGATCCCGGGCGCGGCCCGGCAACGCGAGTCGCACACCACGCCGTTGTCGAGTTCGAGCCCGCTGTCGGCCAGCCACTCCGTCGCCGGACTCGCCCCGATCGCGACCACGACCACATCGGCGGGCAGCACCTCGCCGGTGCTCAACTCGACGCCGGAGACCCGGCCTTGGTCGGCGGTCAGCCCCACTACGCCGTTGCCCAGCCGGAGTCGCACGCCCCGTTCGGTGTGCAGCTCCGCCAGCAGCCCCGACACCAGGGGGCCCACCTGGAGGGCCAGCGGTCCGGTCAGCGGGCCCGCGAGGGTGACGTCCAGGCCCAACGTCCGTGCCGTAGCGGCGATTTCAGAGCCGAGAACGCCCTCGCCGACGACCACCAGCCGCGACCCGGCCAGCAGATCCGTCCGCAGGGCGAGCGCGTCGTCGAGGGTGCGCAGCACATGCACACCGGTCAACTCGCCCTGTCCCGGCAGCACTCGGGGCCGTACGCCGGTGGCGATCACGATCGCGTCGGCGCTCAGCTCGCGCCCGGACTCCGTGCGCACGGTCCGGGTCGCCGGGTCCAGGGCGACCGCGGGGTCGCCGAGCACGAACTCGGTGTCGAGACCGGACAGCGTCTCCTCGGTGCGCAGTGCGGCCCGGGCCGGTTCCCAGGCGCCGGAGAGGATCTGCTTGGAGAGCGGCGGACGGTCGTACGGGGCGTGCGGCTCGGCGCCGAGCATGGTGATCCGGCCCGTGTACCCCTTGCGCCGGAGGGCCTCCACCGTGGTCAGCCCGGACGCGGAGGCGCCCACCACCAGCACGTGGGCCACGGCCCCGGTGTCGTCGTCGATGCTCATGTGCGGCTCCGTTGCAGCGTCGGTGCGATGGTCTGGGCGGCGCTCACGCCAGGTAGCGCCCGCCGTTGACGCTGAGGGTCTGGCCGGTGACGTAGGCGGCCTCCTCGGAGGCGAGGTAGGCCACCGCGTAGGCGATGTCCTCCGGTCGGCCGGCCCGTTTCATCGGCATGGTGGCGGCGGCCGCCTCCACGTCCACCGGGCCCTCGCGGACCAGAGGCGTGTCGATGAAGCCGGGCGGCACGTGGTTCGCGGTGATGCCCTGGCCGATGTACTCGACCGCCAGTGCCCGGGTGAGGGCGATGACGCCTCCCTTGGAGGACGCGTAGTGGGCCATGGCGGGCGCGCCGGTCTGCGCGGAGGACGAGGAGATGTTGACGATCCGGCCCCAGCCCGCCTCGACCATGTCGGGCACCAGTTCCTTGGTGACGAGGAACGGGCCCTTGAGGTTGATCCCGATCATGCGGTCCCAGGACGCCTCGGAGATGCTCGTGAACGGCTCGTAGGCGGTGACGCCCGCGTTGTTGACGAGGATCATGACCGGGCCCAGTTCCTCGCGGGTGCGGGCGGCGGCCCGTGCCACGGCGCCGGACTCGGCCGCGTCGCCGGGGACCGCGATCGCCGTACCGCCGGCCTCCTGGATGGCCGCCGCGGTCTTCTCGGCGCCCTCGCTGTTGAGGTCCCAGACCGCGACCGCGGCTCCCCGGGCGGCGAGCACCGTCGCGATCGCCTGGCCGATGCCGCGGCCGCCGCCGGTGACGACGGCGACCTTTCCCTGCAGTGACATGTGCGCTCCCTTGCGCTCGTGCGCGGTGCCGTGAGAACCGGACACCGGTGGTTCGGCTATTCGCCCAGGGCCTCGCGGGCCGCGGTGCGGGCGGCGACGGCCCGGGGGAAGCCGGTGTACCCGGCGGAGTGGTAGAGGATCTCGGCCAGCTCCTCGCGGGTCACGCCGTTGGTGAGGGCGACCCGGACATGGGTCTTCAGCTCGGTCTCGGCACCGAGCGCGATCAGGATGCCGAGGGTGACCAGGCTGCGGTCGCGCGGGGCAAGGCCCTCGCGGCCCCACAGCGCACCCCACACGGTGGACAGGCCGATCTCGACGAGATCCTCGCCGAGCTTGCCGTCCCGCATGTCGAGATCACCCTCCGCGGGAACCACCCCGGGCAGCGCGGCCCGCAGGGCCTTCAGGCCCGCGACGCGCAGATCGGTGGCTTCCTTGACGTCTTCGGCGCTCATGCGCGACTCCAGGTGCAGGCGATTGCATTCGTCCCAAACGAAAGTTAGATCAAACGGTCGGTACAATCAATCCCTGTTACGGATATGGCGGTCCGAGCTCTCTCCGTCATCGGCATTGATCGGGCCCAGCCCCTCATCTACTCTCGATCTGAATATTCGACCGACTGGTCGAACTATCAAACGAGGCTCATGTGGGAGCCGCAGCCCCAGTCACCATGGAGGGCAAATGAGCGAATCTTCGAAGCCGGCGGTCCAGGACCGGGTCGACGTCCTCGTCATCGGGGCCGGCGTCACCGGCATCTACCAGTTGCACACCGCCCGTGAGGCCGGGTTCTCGGTGCGCCTCCTCGAAGCGGGCACCGGCGTGGGCGGCGTCTGGTACTGGAACCGCTACCCCGAGGCGCGCTTCGACTCCGAGAGCTACACCTACGGCTACCTGTTCTCGAAGGAGCTGTGGGAGGAGTGGGAGTGGTCGGAGCGGTTCGCGGGGCAACCCGAGATCGAGCGCTACTTCAACCACGTCGTCGACCGCTTCGACCTGCGGCGCGACATCCGCAACGGCGTCAAGGTGACCTCGGCCGTCTTCGACGAGCCGTCCGGCACCTGGACCGTGCGAGGCAGTGACGGCACCGAGGTCCGGGCCCGCTACGTCGTCGCCGCGACCGGCAACCTCTCGGTGCCGTTCATCCCGGGCATCCCGGGCCGCGACGACTTCCGCGGCGAGCAGCACCACACCTCGCGCTGGCCGAAGACGCCCATCGACTTCACCGGCAAGCGGGTGGCCCAGATCGGCACCGGCTCCAGCGGGGTGCAGATCATCGCCGCGATCGCGGACGACGTGGCACAGCTGACGGTGTATCAGAAGGACGCCGACTGGCTCACGCCGCTCAACAACGGGCCGATCCCGCCCGAGGAACAGGCCGAGCTCAAGGCCGGCTTCGAGTCCATCCGGGACACGCTGAACACCTCGCCGAGCGGGTTCCTCCACGAGTTCACCATGCGCTCGGGCCTCGACGACAGCCCGGAGGACCGCCAGGTGTTCTACGAGGAGCGGTGGAACGGCCCGGGCTTCACCAAGCTGACCCAGCACTACATGGACATGCTGTCGAACGAGACCGTGAACGCGGAGTGGTGCGCGTTCATGGCCGACAAGATCCGCGGCATCGTCAAGGACCCGGAGACGGCGGACAAGCTGATCCCCAAGGGCCATGGCTACGGCGGGCGTCGGCCCCCCTTCGGGACCGGCTACTACGAGACGTACAACAAGCCGAACGTCTCCCTCGTCGACATCAACACGACGCCGATCACCCGCATCACCGAGGACGGTATCGAAACCGCCGACGGTGTCGAGGAGTTCGACATCATCATCTGGGCCACCGGCTACGACTTCGGCACCGGGGCCCTCAACCGGCTCGGCGTGCGGGGGCGGCAGGGCCTGCCGTTGAAGGAGTACTGGTCGGACGGTCCGCGCACCTACCTCGGGGTCGTGTCGGCCGGCTTCCCCAACTTCTTCTTCCCCGGCGGGCCGCACGGTGCGACGGGCAACAATCCGCGGTACGCCGGCGACCAGGTGGAATTCGTCACCGACGCGATCGTCCACGCGCGTGACCAGGGATACGACGTCATCGAGGTGACCGAGGCCGCCGAGCGGGAGTGGACGGACGCCATGAACAGCAGCACGATGTCCTCCTTCCTGGACAGCACCTACTTCTCCGGGGGCAACATCCCCGGCAAGCCGGTCAAGCAGCTGCTGAACCCGACGGGCCGGTGGGCGCTCCAGGAGGCGATCGCCGCCGTCAAGCAGGGCGAGTACCCGACGTTCGTCCTCTCCAAGGCCGAGACCCCGGACGCCTGAACGCCCGGACGCCCGTGCCGCCCCGGACGTGGGCGGCACGGGCGTCCGGGTTTCCGCCGGGGCCTACTCCGCGAAGGTCGTGACCCGCTGCCGGAAGAGCCACCGGCCGTTCTCGCGGCGCAGGACGTCGTCGTAGCGTCCGACCATCTGGACGGTCCAGCCCGCCTCGCCGCGCGCGAAGAACGCCAGGTTGCTGGTGGCCGTCGCCTCGTCCTCGGTCGCGGAGGTGACGACGGTGTTGGCGATCAGGTGCAACTGCGGCGCCTGGGGCGTGAAGCCGCCGAAGCCCTGCCGGATCGCCTCCCGGCCCTCGAACTTGGCCATGCCGACTATCTCGGCGACGCCGTCGGCGGTGTACAGGTCGGCGATGTCGTCGGTCCGTCCGGCGTCCAGGGCCTGGGCGTAGGCGGCGATGGCGGTCTGTACGGCCGCCGTGACGGACGCGTCGATCGTGGTGGTCATCTCACTCCAGGGTCGAGAGGGTGAAGTAGCTCTGGGGGAACGGCCGTCAGGCCTGGTACGTCGTCTTCCTGCTCCGGAGCAGCCACGTGCCGTCCTGCCTGCGCAGCGTGTCGTCGTAGTGCCCGACCACGCCCACCGCCCAGCCCGCCTCGCCGCGCTGGAGGAAGACCACGTCGCTCAGGGCGCGGGCCTCGTCCTCGCCCGTGGACGTCACGACGGTGTTGGTCACCAGGTGGAGTTGCGGCTGGACGGGCTCCCATCCCTTGAAGGCCGCGTGGATCGCGTCGCGCCCCTCGACCGGGTCCATGCCCGGGATCTCCAGGACGGCGTCGGGCGTGTACAGCGCGACGATCTCGTCGGTGCGGCCGGCGTCCTGGGCCTGGGTGTGCGAGCCGAGTACGGCCCGTACGCCCGCCACGACCCACGCCTGTGTGGATTCGCTCATTCTTCGCTCCAAGGTCAGGTGTTTCGACCACTCAGTCTATTGATGAGCGGAAGATAAAGGGAGGGGTGCGCGTCGGATTCGTTGACCGATCGGTACAATCACAAATAACATGCGGGCGGCTGGTCAACGGGGACTGTCGCCGAAGGAGGCGTGATCATGACGAAGCGTTGGAAGCAGCGTCCGCCGGGCTCTACGTGGGGCGATTGGGGCGAGGACGACGAACTGGGCCGTATCAACCTGCTCACTCCCGAGAAGGTCCTTCAGGGGGTTCGCGAGGTCGAGCACGGGATCAGCTTCAGCCTGAGCCTGCCGCTGGACTATCCGGGCGGGAGCGAGCTGAACCAGCGCCGCTACCCTCCGATCCTGCGGCCCACCGAGGACCTCGAACACAAGCAGGACGTCTTCTACAACATCAAGGCGCGGGAGCACTTCTCGCCGCACCTCAGGGACGTCTGGTCCGACGACGTGGTGACCCTCTGGCTGCAGTACTCGACGCAGTGGGACGCGCTCGCCCACCAGGGCCAGGAGTTCGACGCCGACGGTGACGGCGTCGAGGAGGCGGTCTACTACAACGGCTACCGCGCCGACACCGACATCGTCGGACCGCAGGAGGACGCCAAGGGCGACGGCAGCGGCACCCTCGGCTTCGCCCGCCACCTCGGCCTGGAGCACATGGCGGAGCACGGGGTCCAGGGCCGGGGCGTCCTGATCGACCTGGCCCACCACCTCGGCAACACCTGGCAGCCGGTCAACCTGAAGACGCTTCAGGAGATCATGGCGGCGGACGACATCGTCGTCGAACCCGGCGACATGCTCCTCCTGCACACCGGTTTCGACACCGCGGTGATGGCCTGGGGCAAGAACCCGGACCCCGTGGGCATCCACACCACGGCCTCCTACCTCGACGCGTTCGACCCGGCGCTCCTGGAGTGGATCGCCGAGTCGCAGATCTCCGCGCTGATCTCGGACAACTACGCCGTCGAGGGCGTGGGCGTCGGCCCCGAGGACAACACCCCGCACTCGCTGCTCCCGATCCACAACCTCTGCCTCTTCAAACTGGGCGTCCCGCTGGGCGAGTTGTGGTACCTGGAGAAGCTGGCGGCCTGGCTGCGCGAGCACAACCGCAGCCGCTTCCTGCTCACCGCGCCCCCGCTCAACCTGCCGGGGACACAGGGCAGTCCGCTGACACCGGTCGCGACCGTCTGACAGCCGCTACAACGGGAAGGGCCCCCAGAATCTCTGGGGGCCCTTCCCGTGGTGGACGGAACCGCTCGGATCAGACCGCGGCGATCCGCCGGACCGTGTCCGCGATCGTGTCCCGTGAAGGCAGCCACACCCGCTCCAGCGAGGGTGCGTACGGCGCCGGGACCGACGGCGGGGCCACGCGCGTCACCGGTGCGTCCAGGTGCCAGAAGCCCTCGTCGACGGCCATCGCGGAGAGTTCCGCCCCGACACCGAAGTCCCGTACCGCCTCGTGCGCGATGACCAGGCGGTTGGTCTTGGCGAGGGAGGCGAGGACGGTCTCGCGGTCCAGCGGGGCGATCGTGCGCAGGTCGATCACCTCGACGCTGATGCCCTCCCCGGCGAGCAACTCGGCGGCGGCCAGGGCGTCTTGGACCATCCGTGACCAGGAGACCAGGGTGATGTCGGTGCCCTCGCGGATCACCTTCGCCTTGCCGAGCGGGATCAGGTGGTCGGCCGGGGGCTTGGGGCCCTTGAGGCCGTACTGGAGCCGGTTCTCCACGAAGACCACCGGGTTGGGGTCCTGGATGGCGGCACGCAGCAGGCCGTAGGTGTCCGCCGGGTTGGACGGCATCACGACCGTCAGGCCGGGGATGTGGGCGAGGATGGCCTCCAGGCTCTGCGAGTGCTGGCTGCCCGAGGAGCGTCCCGCGCCGAACTGGGTGCGGACGACCAGCGGCATGGAGGCCCGGCCGCCGGTCATGAAGCGGAGTTTGGCGGCCTGGTTGAGGAGCATGTCGAGGCAGACGCCGATGAAGTCCATGTACATGATCTCGACCACCGGCCTCATGCCGGCCATGGCCGCTCCCACCGCCGTACCGACGACGGCGCTCTCGCTGATCGGGGTGTCCCGCACCCGGCCCGGGAAGGCCTGTGCGAGCCCGCGGGTCAGCCCGAAGACGTTGCCGCCGGCGCCGACGTCGATCCCGGCGACGAACACGCTCGGATCGGCGGCGAGTTCGTGCTCCAGGGCCAGGCGTACGGCGTCCATGGACCGGAAGATCTCGGCGTCGGCCGGGAGCGGCGCGGGCTCGGGGATCGGGAGGCGGGGCGCGGAGACGTAGTCGTGCAGGGTCTCCGGGGCGGGTTCCGGCAGGGTCCTGGACCAGTCGATCGCCGCCTCGATCTCCTTGTCGATCTCCTCGTCCACGGCGTCGGCCAGCGCGGTCGGGACACCGGCCGCCTCCAGGTGTCCGCGGGCCACGAGCAGCGGGTCGCGTTTCTTGGCGGCGGCGACCTCCTCGGCGGGGCGGTAGCGCTCGGGATCGCCCTCGTAGTGGCCGTGCCAGCGGTACGTCTCCGCCTCCAGCAGGACCGGGCCGCCGCCCGCGCGCAGCCGCGCGACGATCCCGGTCATGGTCTGCGCCACGGCCAGCACGTCGTTGCCGTCCACGTGGTGGTAGTCGATGCCGTACCCGGCGGCGCGCGCGGAGAGCGGGGCGCGGTGCTGCTCGGCCTCGGGGGAGAACTCGGAGTAGTGGTTGTTCTCGCAGAGGAAGACGACCGGCAGATCCCACACGGAGGCCAGGTTCACGGCCTCGTGGAACATGCCCTGGGCCACCGCCCCGTCCCCGAAGAACGCCACCACCACGTCGCCGGCCGCGCGCAGTTTCGCGGCGGTCGCCACCCCTGCCGCGATCGGGAGCCCCGCGCCGACGATGCCGTTCGCGCCGTAGATCCCGAGACCGGGGTCCGCGATGTGCATCGAGCCGCCGCGGCCGTGGCAGGTGCCCGCGTCCTTGCCCATCAGCTCGGCCATCATCGACGCCGAGTCCAGGCCCTTGGCCAGGACGTGGCCGTGGCCGCGGTGGGTGGAGGTGATGCCGTCGCGTGCGCCGAGCGGCCAGCAGGCGCCGACGGCGCTCGCCTCCTGGCCGATCGACAGATGCAGGAAGCCCGGGATCTCCGTCGCCTTGTACAGATCGGACGCCCGCTCCTCGAAGCGGCGGATGCGGCGCATCCGCCGGTACATCTCCAGGAGCTGGTCCGTCTGTGCGGAGCCGGTGCCGGTGTGATGCGATACCTGAGTCATACGGTCCTCGCCTTAATGTACCGTTTGGTCTAGCAAACTAGAGCGACGTCCCCGGGTCCGCTTCCCCCGGGCGTGCCACGATTCGGCGCCCGTGCGGACCCGGGACAGCGCGCACGTCGTCACAGTCAGGGGAGAGAAGAGATGCCACGACCGCCGGGTCACGGGCCGGGCTTCGAAGTCAGACGTCAGAAGATCATCGACACCGCGGCGTCCCTGTTCGCGCAACAGGGCTACGCGGCGACCTCCATCAACGACCTGGGCCGCGCGGTCGGGCTCGCCAAGGGCGCCCTGTACTACTACATCGGCTCCAAGGAGAACCTGCTCATCGAGATCCAGTCGCGGGTGCTCGGCCCGCTGCTGGCCCGCGCCAAGGAGATCGCGGCCCTCGACGAGGCCCCGCTGCTGCGGCTGCGGCTGCTGTCCGAGTCGCTGCTGACGATCATCTTCCGCCGGCTCGACCACATCTGGGTCTACGAGCACGACTACCGCAGCCTCAGCGGCAAGGAGCTGGAGATCGTGCTGCGGCAGCGCTCCGACTTCGAGCTGCTGATCACCGGCCTGCTCACGGAGGCCGTCGAGGCGGGCACCTTCCGTGCGGTCGAACCGCACCTGGCCACCCTCCAGTTCCTCAACCTCCACAATCACACCTACCAGTGGGTGCGGCCGGAGGGCAGCTGGGACGCCGCCTTCCTGTCGGGCGAGTACTGCTCGACGCTGTTCCGCGGTTTCGCCGCGTCCGTCGGCGACCTCCCGGACGTCGAGGCGCTGGCCGCCGAGTTCAAGCGGGCCCGGCCCGAACTGCTCCTCGACCCAGAGGCGTTGTGGGAAACGGTCTCCGTGGCGAGCTGACCGGGCCCGCGGTGCGCCGCCGCGCACCGCGGATCCCGCCCGCTCAAGCGCCCTGGACCAGGGCCCTGGCGATGACATTGCGCTGGATCTCGTTGGTGCCCTCGCCGATCTCCAGGATCTTGGCGTCGGCGTAGAAACGGGAGATCTCCGACTCCCGCACGTACCCGTAGCCGCCGTGGATCTGCAGCGACTGGGAGGCCGCCCGGTTGGCGACCTCGGAGGCGTACAGCTTCGCCATGGCGGCCTCCGTGCTGTGCGGACGGCCCTGGTCGGCGAGCCACGCGGCGCGGTAGACCATCCACCGGGCCGCCTGGTACTCCGTCCCGATGTCGGCGATCTTGTGCGCGACCGCCTGGAAGTCCGCCAGCGGACGCCCGAACTGGTGCCGTTCCTTGGCGTGTTTGACCGCCAGCGTCAGCGCCGCCTTGGCCAGCGAGAGCCCCAGCGCCGCCACGCTGATCCGGCCGCCGTCGAGCACGGACAGGAACTGCCGCAGCCCGTTGCCCTCCTCGCCGATCAGATGGTCGTCGGAGACCCAGCAGTCGGTGAACACCAACTCCCGCGTGTCCATGGCGTGCCAGCCGAGCTTCTTCAGCTTGGCGCCGACCGTGTAACCGGGTGTGCCGGTCGGCACGTAGAAGGTCGCGTACCCCTTGCGTCCGTCCGTGCCCTTGCCCGTCGTGGCGAGCAGGGTGACGCCCTGACTGATGTCGGTGCCCGCGTTGGTGATGAACATCTTGGTGCCGTTGATCACCCAACCCCCGTCCGCCCGGCGGGCGGTGGTCGCTATCCCGGCCGCGTCGGAGCCGGCGTCCGGCTCGGTCAGCCCGAACGCGCCGATCGCCTCGCCCTTCGCCAGCGGGGTCAGCCAGCGGTGTTTCTGCTCCTCGGTGCCGTACGCGAGCAACGGCAGCGTGCCGATCGTCGAGTGCGCGTTCCAGGAGGAGGCCACCGACTGGTCGGCGGCGCCGAGTTCCTCCATCACCGCGACATAGGTGACCGTGTCCGCGCCGGCCCCGCCGTACTCCTCCGGCACCAGCATGCCCATCAGGCCGAGTTCGCCCAGCTTGGTGAAGACCTTGGTGGGGAAGATCTCGTTCTCGGACCACTCGGCCGCGTGGGGCGTGATCTCGTTGGCCGCGAACTCGCGGACCATGTCCTGGAGAGCGAGGGTCTCCTCGGGCAGGTCGAAGTCCATGTCACAGTCCCTTCGGGGTCAGCAGCACCTTCAGGTGCTTGGCCCGGTCGGCGGCCAGGTCCTCGAAGACACCGGCTCCTCCCGAGAGCGGAAAACGGCCGGTGATCAGGGCGGAGGCGTCCAGGCGCCCGGTGCTCATCAGATCGATCACGCGCGGGATGTCGAAGTTGTAGCCGAGCGTGCCGACCACCGACCGCTCGTAGAACACGAGTTGGCCCATGTCGAACTCGACACTTCCGTGCCCGACCCCGGCCAGCACGACCCGTCCGCCGCGCCGCACGGTCGACACGGCCTGCCCCGCGAGCGCGGGCACGCCGGTCGCGTCGATGACGACGTCCGGGCCGATCCGCCCGGTCCGTACGAACACCTCACGCCGTACGTCGGTCTCGCGTGGGTCGAAGGCCTCGGTGACGCCGATGCCGAGCAGCATCTCGCGGCGGCCGGCGAGGGGTTCGCTCACGAACAGCCCTGCCGCACCGGCGATGTGGGCCGCGAGGACCACGGCGACGCCGATCGGGCCGCCGCCGACCACGAGAACGTTGTCGCCCGGCTTGACCCCGGCCCGGGTCACGGCGTGCAGCCCGACCGCCAACGGCTCTGCTACGGCGGCGAGTTCGTCGCTCACGTTGTCCGGGAGGCGGGTCAGGCCGGCCAGCGGCACGGTGACGCGTTCCGCGAAGCCGCCGGGTGAAGCGAGGCCCACGGAACCGCTCTTGGGGCAGATGTGGTACTCCCCGCGCGTGCACCAGAAGCACACGCCGCAGCGCCACACCGGGTCCGCGGTGACGCGGTCTCCGACGGTGATGCCGGGTGCGTCCGCGCCCAACGCGACTACTGTGCCGCTGAGTTCATGGCCGAGGGCGAGGGGTGGTTTGGCTCCCGTGAGGGGGTGCGGGGTCTCGCGGATCATGTGGGGGCCTTCGAGGAACTCGTGCAGGTCGGTGCCGCAGACTCCGCACCAGGAGACTTCTATGACGGCCTCGTGCGGGGCGGGGTCGGGGGGTTCGGCCACCTCTTCGAAACGGAGATCCTGTGCACCGTGCCAGACGAGTGCCTCCATGTTTTCCGCCCCTTTCGTATCGATTTTGGCTGCGGCCCGGTGGGGGCTGGTCGCGCAGTTCCCCGCGCCCCTTAAGGGGCGTTCTTCTTGGCCCTGTTGAGAAAGGAGCCGATGCCCTTCCTCGCGTCCTCTGTGTCGAACACCCCTGTGAACAGGGCGCGTTCCAGTGCCAGGCCGGCCGACATGCTCGCGTCCGTGCCGTGGTCGACCGCCTCTTTGATGGCTTCCAAGGCTGCCGGTGGGCCCTCGGAGAGTTGGCGGGCGTAGGTCAGTGCGGCCTGCAAGGTGGAACCGGTGGGGACCACCTCGTCGACCAGACCCAGCCGTAGCGCCTCCTCCGCCTTCACCCTGCGGCCGGTCATCAGCAGGTTCTTCGCGCGGGACGGGCCGATCAGCCGGGCGAGGCGCTGGGTGCCGCCCGAGCCCGGCATGATGCCGAGCTGGACTTCCGGCTGGCCGAGGACCGCGTCCTCGGCGGCCACCCGGTAGTCGGCGGCCAGGGCCAGCTCCATGCCGCCGCCCAGGGCGTAGCCGGTGACCGCCGCGATCACCGGCATGGGCAGGCGGGCGACCTCGTCGAAGGTGCGTTGCAACGCGCGGTTCCAGCCGCGGATCTCCTCCGGGCCCATCGCGGCCAGGGCCTTGACGTCGGCGCCGGCGGCGAAGAGCCGTTCGCCGCCGTAGAGCACCACGGCCCGTACGGCGGGGGAGTCGGCCAGCCCGCGTACGCAGGTGGCCAGCTCCTCTCTCTGAAGGGAGTCGAAGGCGTTCATCGGCGGGTTGTCGAGGCGGACCGTGACGACCGGTCCGTCGGTGTCGAGCCGGATGCGTGGCACGAAGACCCTCCTCGTCGGCGGAAGCGGCGTCGCGTGCGCTCGGATGGTTGTCGATGCGCACGCGCCGTCGTAAAGTGCGGCTCATTGGTTTTATAGACCAAGGGGTACACTAAATCATGTGAGTGGGCAACCGACCGGTCGGGATCCGGTGTGCCCCATGAGCCGTGGTCGAGCCGTGTTCAGCGCCGAACACCACAGAGCGAGAGTGAGCCGTGCACAATTTCGCGAGCATCCTCGATTACCACCTGGCACAGCGGCCGGACGCCGTCGCCGTCGTCCAGGACGAGCGCTGTCTGACGGTCCGTCACCTGCACGAGCGGGTGAACCAGTTGGCGGCGGGCCTGGCCGAGCTGGGCGTCGGACGCGGTGATGTCGTCGGTCTGCTGCTCTACAACCAGCCGGAGTTCCTGGAGCTGGTCCACGCGACCAACCGGCTCGGCGCGGTCTTCCTGCCGCTCAACTACCGCCTCTCGGAAGAGGAGTGGCAGTACATCCTCGGGCACGCCCAGGCCAAGGTGATCGTCACCGAGCCGGAGTTCGTGCGGGCGGTGGAGCGCAGCGCCGGGTGTCTGACGGACCTGGAGCACCGGGTCCTGATCGGCGCGGGCGAGCCGTCCGAGGAACCGTGGACCGACTACGAGGGGTTGCTGGCCCGGCACAAGGGGGAGCGGGTGGAGCCCGTGGACGTCGAACTCGACGACCTCCAGCGGCTCATGTACACCTCCGGGACCACCTCACGCCCCAAGGGCGTCCGCATCACCTACGGAAACCTCCAGGCCAAGAACCTCGCCCACATCGTCCACTTCGGCCTGACGGCGGCGGACACCACGCTGGTCTGCGGCCCGCTCTACCACGTCGGCGGCCTGGACATGCCGGCCCTCGGGGTCCTGTACGCGGGCGGCAGTGTCGTGCTCCAGCGCAAGTTCGACCCGCAGGGCGTCCTGCACGCGATCGAGAGGTACCGCGTCACCAACGTGTGGCTGGCGCCCGCCATGGTCAACGCGGTCCTGGAGGTCCCCGACCGCGAGGAGTACGACACCAGCTCGGTCCGCTTCATCCTCGGCGGCGGCGAGAAGACCCCCGAACCGGTGCTCCGGCGCATCATGACCGCGTTCCCCAACGCCTGGTTCGCCGACGCCTACGGCCTGACCGAGACCGTCTCCGGCGACACCTTCCTCGACCGCGAGCACGCGCTGTCCAAGCTGGGCTCGGTCGGACGACCCGTCCCGCACACGCGCGTGCGGATCGTCGACGACACGGGCGTCGAGGTTCCGGCTGGTGAGCTGGGCGAGATCACCCTGCGCGGGCCGAAGGTCTTCGCCGGATACTGGCGCGACGAGAAGGCCACGGCGGCGGCCCTGAGGAACGGCTGGTTCCACACCGGCGACATCGGACACGTCGACGAGGAGGGCTTCCTCTTCATCGACGACCGCAAGAAGGACATGATCGTGTCCGGTGGCGAGAACATCGCCACGCCCGAGGTGGAGCGTGTGCTGTACGAACACCCGGCAGTTCTTGAGGCCGCGGTGGTCGGGCTCAACCATCCCCGCTGGGGTGAAGTCCCGCGTGCCTTCGTGGTGTTCAGGCCCGGCGACAACGCCGGCGCGGAGGAACTGAGGGAGTTCTGCCGGGCCCGTCTCGCCAAGTTCAAGGTGCCGGCCCGCTTCGACATCGTCGACGAGCTGCCCCGCACCCCGTCAGGCAAGGTCCTCAAGCGGACCCTGCGCGACCTCCCCGCGGAGGGCTGAGCCATGACCGACGCGACCGACGTGAATGCCCAACTCCGGCTCGACGGGCGGACGGTGTGGGTGACAGGTGCGGGGAAGGGACTGGGCCGGGCGGTCGCCGTCGCCCTGTCCCAGGCGGGCGCCACCGTGGCGGCAACGGCCCGTACCGCGGCGGATCTTGAGAGTCTGGAGGCCGAACTCGCCGCCCACGGCGGCAAGGTGCTGGTCCTGCCCGGCTCGGTCGCCGACTCCGGCGTCGTACGGGACATCGTCGAGCGCATCACCGGCGGCACCGGCCGCCTCGACGCGGTCGTCAACTGCGCCGGTACCAGCCCGCACTTCACGCGCAGCGAGCGCGTCACCGACGAGGACTGGCAACAGGTCCTCGACGTCAACCTCCGAGGCACCTTCTACTGCTGTCGCGAGGCCGGCAAGGTGATGCTGGAGCAGCGTTCGGGCTCGATCGTCAACGTCTCCTCGGTGCACGCCCGCACCGGCTTCGAGCGGATCGCCGCCTACGCCGCCAGCAAGGGCGGGGTCGAGGCCCTCACCAAGTCCCTCGCCGTGGAATGGGCCGACCGCGGGGTCCGGGTCAACGCCCTCGCGCCCGGCTACTTCCACACCGACCTCAGCTCCGGCCTGCTGGCCAGCCGCTGGGGCGAACGCATCGTCGACAGCACGCCGTTGGGCCGCGTCGGCGACGTCTCGGAACTCGGCGGGGCCGCGGTCTTCCTCGCCTCCGACGCGTCCCGTTTCGTCACCGGCACCACGCTCACGGTGGACGGCGGCTGGACCGCGCGATAGCGGCATTGATCATGAGCGCGCTCACTGCCCCGGCGCGGGCCGCACGGTGAGCATCTGGAGCGCGTGTCCCACCGGGCCGTCGACGTCGTGCAGGACAGTGCTCGTCAGACCCTGACCGGTGGGCCCGAAGGTGACGGTCGTGTCCAACCCGGTCCAGGCGCCCACGGGTTGGCGGTGCAGGTGGACGGTCAGGTCGACGTTCGGGTAGATCCAGGCGGTCGGCGGCTGTCGTACGGCGATGCCGTTCGCGGTGTCGACGAGCGCGAGGTAGGACGCGAGCGGGCTGCTGGGCTCACCGGCGACGAGGGCGTGCCGGGTGGAGATCCAGGCGGTCGTACGGCCCGGCCGGGGTGGCGCGAGCGGCCGTACGTCCAGGGAGGCGATGTATCCGCCGGGCCACAGCGCGCTCATCTCCCAGGGGGCCAACTCCCCGGGAGGAGTGAGCCGTTCGCCGGAGCCGCCCGCGACGGCGGAGGTGTCGATCGCGGCGAGGAACCAGGCCCGGGCCCGCACCACCGGCCGGTCGGCGACCAGCACCACGGCCTCGACCAGTTCGATCGTGCGGCCGGGACGGACCACCTCCACCCGGATCTCGCACTCGTCGAGGGCGAGCCGGCCCAGGATGTCGTAACTGATCCGCGCCATCACGAGCCCGTCGCCGCCCGGCCGTTGCGCCAACCGGCGCTCGATGGCGTGGACGACGAGCCCGCCGAGCGGGCTGAAGTGCAGCTCGTCCGGGTCCCAGGCGCCGCCCGCGTGAGCGGTGGGCTTGTAGCGGTGCTCGTCGATGCGCTCGTAGTAGCTGTCGGGGACGGTGGTGCCGGAGTTCAACGGACTTCTCTCCCAAGGCTGTTCTCGCGTGCGTGCGAAGTTCCGGTGACCACTCTGCCACCTGCGGAAAGGTCCGTACCGGACGCGTCAAGTGATGGAGGAAAGAGGCCAGTCGGAGCGAGGTGTGCGGTCGGGTCCTGAACGGAAGCTCCGCCCCGAGCGCCCGCATCGACGAACTGCCGTTGATTCGGCTTCAGTTGTTGACGGCGGGCAAGGGCGGGACTACAACCCGGGGAGAGCGCTCCCAACCCCGCTGAGGAGACCCCCCATGCAGTCGTCCGCCGGTACATCCGCCAGACCTCCGACCGGAGCCCTGCGCTCCCGTACGGCTCTCGGTCTGGCCGTCGTCCTGATCGTCGCCTTCTTCGCCGCCCTGAGCCCCTCACCCGCCCGCGCCGCCGACCAGTTGCTGTCCCAGGGACGGCCCGCCACCGCGTCCTCGACCGAGAGCGCGTCCTTCCCCGCGAGCGCGGCCGTCGACGGGAACACCGGCACCCGCTGGTCCTCCGCCTTCGCCGACCCGCAGTGGCTTCAGGTGGACCTTGGAACGGTCCAGCAGATCACCCGCGTCTCGCTCAACTGGGAAACCGCGTACGCCACCGGCTACCAGATCCAGACCTCCACCGACGCGACCACCTGGACCACCATCTACTCCACCACGACCGCCACCGGCGGCACCCAGAACCTCACCGTCACCGGCAGCGGCCGCTACGTCCGCCTGTACGGCACCGCCCGGGCCACCCAATGGGGCTACTCCCTCTGGGAGTTCCAGGTCTACGGCCCCGGCAGCACCACCCCGCCCGACGACTTCTGGGGCAGCACCACCGACATCCCCGCGGCCAACAACGCCGTGGAGGTGAAGATCCTCAACCGCACCAACGGCAAGTACCCGGACAGCCAGGTGTATTGGAGCTTCAACGGGCAGACGCACTCCATCGCCGAGCAGCCCTACCTGGACATGCCCGCCAACTCCGCGGGCCGCATGTACTTCTACCTGGGCTCACCCACCAGCTCCTACTACGACTTCATCGAGTTCACCGTCGGCGCCAACGTCTTCAACGGCAACACCACCCGCGTCGACGCCTTCGGCCTCAAGCTCGCCATGCGCCTGCACAGCAAGGACGGTTACGACACCGAGGTCGGCGAGAACCGGGCGACCTTCGCCGAGGACCGCGCGACCACCTTCCAGCGGTTCACCGACGCGGTGCCGTCGCAGTTCAAGGTGCTGGCCCAGACCCAGGCGCCGTACCGGATCATCGCGCCCGGCAGCGACCCGAGCTTCCGCGCGGGAGGCGCCAACGCCAACTACTTCACGTCGTACGCCCAGTCGGTCGGCGTGAACGCGGCCACCTCCGACATCTTCGGCTGTGCCGGCTCGCTGGCCGCCGACCCCAACACGTGCGCCGCCCTCAACCGCCACGTGGCGACGCTGCCGGCGTCGCAGCAGTCCGACCCGGCCCAGTTCTACAAGGCGGCGCCCGCCAACTACTACGCCAAGTTCTGGCACGACAACGCCATCAACCAGCTTGCCTACGGCTTCCCTTACGACGACGTGGCGGGCCAGTCCTCGTTCATCTCGCACGCCAACCCGCAGTGGCTCCTGGTCGCCGTCGGCTGGTAGGCACTACGGACACAGCGCGAAACGGGGCCGCCCTCGTCAGGAAGGGCGGCCCCGCTTCAGCTTCTCCTGGCGGGAGTTACTGGACGTTGATCGTGAAGGTGGACGTGGTGTTGCGGATGTCCTGGGCGTTGCCGCTCATCCGCAGGTTGACGAAGGTCGCCGAACCCACGGCGGGTCCCTGACCGGGTTCGGGCAGCTCGTTGGCCCAGATGCCCCACCCGGACTTGGCGTCGAACGCGTCTCCGCTCTTCTTGGAGTTGGTGATGGAGATGTCGGTGAAGATCGTGTCCTTCACCGGGAACTGGGCTTGTCCGCCTACGTAGTTGGTCTGGAACATCACTCCGCCGTACGTGGAGTTGTCGATGTCCACGTCGTTGACCCGGATGCCCTGGAAGACCTTCGAGGCCGAGAACGCCCAGATGGCGGGGAAGACCTGGGAGCCCCAGAAGTGGCCGCCCGTTCGGTCCAGGGAGACGTTCTCGATCGTCGTCGGATCGGTCCCGAAGCCGTTCATCGGGTAGCCGAAGTCCAGCGAGGAGATCGTGATGCCGGAGTAGACCAGGGTGTCGGCGACCCTGATGTTGCGGAAGGTGTTGTCGAAGCCGCCGTAGACGGCGATACCGGCCGCACGCCAGGTGAGCGTCGACGTCAGGTTCTCGTAGAGGTTGTTCTTCTCGTCGGAGCCGCCCGCGTCGATCGCCGAGAAGAGCGCGAAGCTGTCGTCTCCCGTGGCCCGGGCGTCGTTGTTGACGACGTGGTTGTCCGTGGAGCCGTTCGTCATGTTGATGCCGTCGGCGAACGTGTCACGGATGCGGGAGTTCTTGATGGTCATGCTGTCGGTGTTGGCGCCCCAGTACATGCACACCATGTGCTCGACCCAGATGTCGTCGATGGTGATGTTGGAGACGTTCGAGAAGTCGAACACCTTGCCCGGTCCGTCGATTCGGGACGTGTAGTTCCCGAAGTAGGCGAAGCCGGTGAACGACGAACCGTTCGCGGTGGCCTCGGCCCGGATGCCGATGTCGGTGTTCTCCTGCGAGGCGGGGGCGTGGAAGCGGGTGAACCACGACCCGGCTCCTACGACCTTGACCGCCTTGCCGTAGACCTGCAGCTTGCTGGAGGTCTCGTAGTCGCCGGCGGGCAGATAGACGCCGACGAGCTTGCCCGTGGTGTCCATGCGGACGGTGTCGAGCGCGTTCTGCACGTCCTGCTGCGCGAAGCCGGCCGGGACCACGTAGGCGGCCGGGTCCGGGTTCGGAGTCGCCGTCGCCTGCTCGGTGTTGATGAAGTCGATGGCGTACGTGGGCGACGTGTTGGCCGCGTCCTTCTGGAGCCGGATCTTGGAACCGGCCGGAACGGTCTTGCCCAGCAGGAGATTCGCCTCGTCGTAGATGTGGCGCTGGGCACCGGCGCTCGGCGAGTTGCCGGGCGCGGTCTCGGCGCCGTACAGCCAGGCGTACTTGGAGGTGAGGTCGATGGCCTTGAGGAACTGGCCGTCGACGTAGACGTCGAGCGTGGTGTCGGTGCCGTCGGGGATGGAGAAGCGGGTGACCAGGGTGTTGGTCGCCGCGCGGGTGGTCCATTCGACGTACTGGCCGGTCGAGTTGAGGGTCACCGCCTTGCGGCCGCTCGCCTCCCCGGCGATGTCGCCGATGGTGCGGTTGGGGCCGACGACCTGGGCGCCGCCGCCCACTGTGCCGTCCTCGGCCTCGTACATGTCGTAGGGCATGTCGGCGCCGCGGCCGACGAACAGGGGTTGTGTGGTGGTGTTGTTGGTCCGCTTGACCGGGAGTTCGTTGGTGTCGTCGGCGATGACCGTCTTGACGGTGAACTTGCCGTTGACGGCCGTCCAGGAGCCGAGGCCGACGGGTGCGGTCGTCTGGCCGGCGGCGATGGTGCCGCTGTAGGAGCCGGTGAGTGTCTTCACGGTGGCGCCGTTGGCGTCCAGGAGTGTCAGCGTGACGCCGTGGGTGCCGGACGCCGAGTCGACCGTGCCCTGGTTCTTGATCGCCACGGAGAACGTGACGTTGTCGCCCGCCGAGGGGCTGGACGGGGTCCAGGCGACCGGCGCGGCGACCAGGTCGGAGCTGGAGACCGGCTTGACGACGAGGGCGTCGGGGGCGGTGTAGACGTTGTTGCCCTCGTTCTGCTCGATGACCTTGTTGGACGGGTCCACCTCGGCGCCGAGCGGGTAACTCCCCGCGTCCCGGGTGCCGATGCTCGCCGTGACCGTCGTCGACGCGCCCGCCGCGAGGGCCGGGACGTCCGCCGTGGCGGCCTTCGTGCCGCCGAGCGTGAAGTTCAGGTCGGTGGCCTTGGACGCCTTGCTGCCGCTGTTGGTGACCGTCGCCGTCAGGCTGATGGCGTCCGACTCGACCGGGGCCGCGGGCGTGTGGGTGATACCGGTGACCTTCAGGTCCGGGTTGGCGGCCGGGGTGCCGATCACCTGGAACTCGGCGACCTGCCCCCCCGGGGCACCGGTGTTGGAGGCGAACTTGAGCTGGATGTCGGCGGCGGCGCCCGAGACCGGGATGGTCACCGTGTTGCCGCTCGACGGGTTGAAGACGTAGTCCTTCGCCGCGACGAGACTCGTGAACGCGGTCGCGTCCTGGTCCCGGCCCAGCACCTGGATGTTCTGCGTACGCGTCGACCACGCGGGGTCGGGGTTCAGCTTGACGACGACCTGGCTGAGGTCGGCGTTGGCACCCAGCTTGGTGGTGAGGGTGGCCGGGTAGGCACCGCCCCCGCTTTCCCAATACGTCGCTATCTGGCCGTCGTTGGCGTTCGCGGCGACATAGGTGAAGGTGTACGACGAGGCCTCGATGGGCTTGCCCTGCGCGAGGTCGGAGCCCGCACCGTTACCGGCCCGGGTGACGCTGTTGCTCGCCACCGACACGTTCCCGGCGGCGTCCTTCGCCTTCACGTAGTAGGTGACCGTGGCCGTCGCCGACGGGGTGTCGGTGTACGAAGTCACGTCACCGGCAACGGACTTGACCACCTGGTCGTTCGCGTAGATGTCGTACCCGGTGACCTGGACGTTGTCGCTCGACGCCTGCCAGGTCAGCTTCACGTCGCTGCCCGACTGCGTGTAGGCGAGGTTGCCCGGCGCGGTCGGGGCCTGGGTGTCGCCGGTCGAGCCCTTGCGGGTGACGCTGTTGCTGTTGGCGGAGACATTGCCCGCCGCGTCCTTGGCCCGCACGAAGTAGGTGATGTCGCTGCCGGCCGGCTGGGTGTCCGTGTACGTCAGGACGTTTCCGACGACGCTCGACCTCAACTGCCCGTTGGCGTAGATGTCGTAGCCGGTCACGGCGGTGTCGTCGGTTGCCGCGGTCCAGTTCAGCTCGATCTGCCCGGTGGCCGGCTCGGTGTAGCTCAGACTGCCCGGCGCGGTGGGCGCCTGCGTGTCACCGGTCGCCGGTCCGTAGACCTCCAGCTCGGACACCTGCCCGGCGGGCCAGCCGGTGTTCGCCGTGATCAGCACGCGCACGTACCGCGTGGTCGTCGCGTCGAAGGCGATGGTCGTCGACTGGCTGGTGGAACTGTCGAAGGTGTACGCCTTCGAGGCCGTCAGGTCGGTGAAGTTCTGGTTGTCGGTCGACCCCTGGATCTTGAGGGTCTGGCTGCGGCTCGGCCAGCTGCCCGGCAGCCGCAGTGTCACCTGGTTGACCTTGACCGACGAGCCGAGGTCGACCTGGATCCACTGCGGGAACGCGTTGTTCGTGCTCTCCCAGTAGGTGTTCTGGTTGCCGTCACCGGCGTTGGCCGCGCCGTAGACATCGGCGTGCCCGCTCTCGCTGAAGGGCTTGCCCAGGGCGAGGTTGGCGGTCTCGGCGGTGGCGGTGAGGACCTGCATCTCGCCCAACTGGGCCGTGCCCGCGACTGAGTTGGCGCTGAAGTCGGCCCGCACGTACCGGGCGAGGGTCGAAGGCACCGAGATCTTCACGGTGTTGTCGTCACCGGGGCTGAAGACGTACTGCGCCGACGACTTGAGCGTCGCGAAGCTCTTGCCGTCGTCGCTGCCCTGGAGCGCCAGCGTCTGCCTGCGGGTCTGCCAGCCCTCGGGCAGCCGCAGCACGACCTGCCGGACGCGCTCGCTCTTCCCGAGGTCGGTCTGCACCCACTGGGCCGACTTCTTGTCGGCCTGCCAGTAGGTGTCGGTGTCGCCGTCGGTGATGTTGGTGGCCTTGTGCGCGCCGCGGGTGCTGCCCGCGGTGGTCTTCGCGTCCGCGGCGACGTTGGGACCGCCGGCCGCGTGCGCGCCGACGGCGGGCAGGCCCAGCACCATCACGGCGGAGGCGAGCGCGGCGATCGCCGCGCGCCGCCTGGGGGATCTCTTCTTGTGTCGGGTCGGTCGAGTCATACGGGTCACTTCCTGCGGAGGCTCGCGCGCCGGTGGGGCGGCGAGGGCGGCTCGTTCCTGGCGGAGGGAGTGGTGCAGGAGCAGAAGGTGCGAGGTGACGAGGTACGTGCTGCCTCTGAGAGGCAGCTTTTTGCGTTGTTTCATCGAAATATTGCAGAGCTACGTGAGCGGGTCTACAGCTGGAACAGCGCAATATTCACCAGAAGTGCTCATCGCCCTGGAGTTACACGGGAGTTGGCTTGCGTGCGCTTGCGTCTACTGAACGAAAGTGAACGCAAGTCGCGCAAATTCTTGCGCGATCCAATGTCGTTGAATTCCGCGCCGCTTCTTCCTGGCGGATTCCTCGTCGACGCGTAACGTGAGGCCCCATGAAGATCCTCATCAGCGCCGACATGGAGGGTGCGACCGGCGTCACCTGGCCGGCCGACGTGTTGCCGGGGACACCGCAGTGGGAGCGGTGCCGCTCGATGTTCACCTCGGACGTGAACGCGGCCGTCCTCGGCTTCTACGACGGCGGCGCCGACGAGGTGCTCGTCAACGAGGCCCACTGGACGATGCGCAACCTGCTGCTCGAACAGCTCGACGAGCGCACCGAGATGCTCACCGGGCGCCACAAGTCCCTCTCCATGGTGGAGGGCGTGCAGCACGGCGACGTCGACGGCATCGCGTTCGTCGGCTACCACGCCGGCGCCGGCATGGAGGGCGTCCTCGCCCACACCTACCTCGCGAACTCGATCACCGGCGTGTGGCTGAACGACGTACGCGCGAGCGAGGGACTCCTCAACGCGCATGTCGTCGCCGAGTACGGGGTACCGGTGGTCCTGGTCACGGGTGACGACGTGGCCTGCGAGGACGCCCTCGGGTACGCGCCCGAGGCACTGAAGGTCGCCGTCAAGGACCACGTGTCGCGGTACGCGGCCGTGTGCCGGACCCCGGCCAGGACGGCCGCCGACATCCGTGGGGCGGCGAAGGAGGCGGCGAAACTGGCGGTCCGTCAGGAACCGGTACGGGGCGGCCCGTTCACCGTCGCCCTCGAATTCGACGCCGAACACCTCGCCATGGCCGCCACCGTCGTGCCCGGAGTCGCACCGGTCGGGGAGCGGAAGGTGGCGTACACCCACGACACCATGTACGAGGGCATCCGGACCTTCAAGGCGGTCACCACGATCGTCTCGGCCGCGGTGGAGGAGCAGTATGGCTGACATCGACGAGCGGGCCCTGGACGAGGTCGTGACGTTCACCTCGGACCTGATCCGCATCGACACGACCAACCGGGGCGGCGGCGACTGCCAGGAGAGACCCGCGGCCGAGTACGCGGCCGGGCAACTGGCCGGTGCGGGGCTCGAACCCACCCTCTTGGAACGCTCCAAGGGCCGCACCAACGTCGTCGCCCGCATCGAGGGCACCGACCCCTCGGCGGACGCCCTGCTCGTCCACGGTCACCTGGACGTCGTGCCCGCGCAGGCCGACGAGTGGAGCGTGCACCCCTTCTCCGGCGAGATCCGCGACGGCGTCGTCTGGGGGCGCGGCGCGGTCGACATGAAGAACATGGACGCGATGATCCTCGCCGTCGTCCGCGCCTGGGCCCGGCTGGGCGTGCGGCCCCGGCGCGACCTCGTGATCGCGTTCACCGCGGACGAGGAGGCGAGCGCCGAGGACGGCTCCGGCTTCCTCGCCGACCGGCACGCCGGGCTCTTCGAGGGCTGCACCGAAGGCATCAGCGAGTCAGGCGCGTTCACCTTCCACGACGGCACCGGCCGGGAGATCTACCCCATCGCCGCCGGTGAACGCGGCACCGGCTGGCTGAAGTTGACCGCGCACGGCCGCGCCGGCCACGGCTCCAAGGTCAACCACGAGAACGCCGTCACGCGCCTCGCCGCCGCGATCACCCGCATCGGCGAGCACGAGTGGCCGCTGCGGCTCACCCCGACCGTCCGCGCGTCCCTCACCGAACTCGCCGCCCTGTACGGCATCGAGGCCGACCTCGACGACGTCGACGGACTCCTCGCCAAGCTCGGCCCGGCGGCGAAACTCGTCGAGCCCACGGTCCGCAACAGCGCCAACCCGACCATGCTGAACGCCGGTTACAAGGTCAACGTGATCCCCGGCGAGGCCGTGGCCCACGTCGACGGACGCTATCTCCCGGGCGGCGAGGACGAGTTCCGCACCACCCTTGACCGGCTCACCGGACCCGACGTCGACTGGGAGTTCCACCACCGCGAAGTGGCCCTCCAGGCACCGGTCGACTCCCTGACCTACGCTCGGATGCGGTCCGCCGTCGAGGAGTTCGCGCCCGAAGGCCATGTGGTGCCGTACTGCATGTCGGGCGGCACGGACGCCAAACAGTTCTCGCGCCTCGGCATCACCGGCTACGGCTTCGCACCGCTGAAGCTCCCCGAGGGCTTCGACTACCAGGCCCTGTTCCACGGAGTCGACGAACGCGTCCCGGTCGAGGCACTGCACTTCGGCGTCCGGGTCCTGGGCCGCTTCCTGAGGACGGCCTAGCAAGTGGGGGAGAACATGCGGACTTCGGCGTACGGCTCATGGCCCTCGCCCATCGACGCGGCACTCGCCGCCGCGCACGACGGACACCCCGAGTACGTCGGTTTCGTCGGCGATGAGGCCTGGTGGACCGAACCCCGGCCCACCGAGGGCGGCCGCCGCACCCTGGTCCGCCGCCGCGCGGACGGCTCCGAGGAGTCGGTGCTGCCCGCCCCGTGGAACGTCCGCAGCAGGGTCATCGAGTACGGCGGCCTGCCCTGGGCTGGAACGGTCCAGGACGGCCAACCCCTCGTGGTCTTCGTGAACTTCGCCGACCAGCGGCTCTACCGCTACAAGCCGGGGAGTGAACCGGAGCCCCTGACGCCGGTCTCTCCCGTGGGCGGCGGACTCCGCTGGGCGGAACCGCAGCTGCGTCCGGACCTGGGTGAAGTGTGGTGCGTTCTTGAGGAGTTCACCGGCGAGGGCCCCGGTGATGTGCGGCGCGTCCTGGCCGCCGTACCGTTGGACCGGTCCGCTGCTGAGGACCGGCATGCCGTACGCGAACTCAACGACGACCGGCACCGGTTCGTGTCCGGGCCGCGCGTCTCGCCCGACGGACGGAAGGCGGCCTGGCTCGCCTGGGACCATCCCCGGATGCCGTGGGACGGCACGGAGCTGCTGCTCGCCGAGGTCGCGGACGACGGCACGTTCGGGGAGCCCCGGACCGTCGCCGGCGGACCCGAGGAGTCGATCGCGCAGGTCGACTGGGGCTTCGACGGCTCGCTGCTCTACGCGAGCGACCGGACCGGCTGGTGGAACCTCTACCGCGACCACCAGCCGCTGTGCGCACGCGAGGAGGAGTTCGGCGGGCCGCTGTGGAAGCTCGGCCAGCGCTGGTTCGCGCCCCTGGAGAGCGGCCCGATCGCCGTCGTGCACGGCCGGGGCGCCACCTCGCTCGGCCTCCTGGACCCGGAGACCGGCGAGGTCGTCGACGCGGCCGGACCCTGGACCGAGTTCGCCGCCACCCTCGCGGTGAATGGCGAGCGGATCGTCGGCGTCGGGGCCAGCCCGCGCAGCGCCTACGAGGTCGTCGAACTCGACACCCGCACCGGCAGAGCCCGGGTCATCGGCGCCGCCCACGACGACCCCGTGGACCCCGCCCACTACCCCGAACCGCAGATCCGCATCTTCACCGGACCCGCCGGACGCGACATCCACGCCCACATCTACCCACCGCACAGCCCGAGTTGGGCCGCACGTGGCGACGAACTGCCGCCGTACGTCATCTGGGCGCACGGCGGACCCACCAGCCGGGCACCGCTCGTCCTCGACCTGGAGATCGCCTACTTCACCTCACGCGGCATCGGCGTCGCCGAGGTCAACTACGGCGGCTCGACCGGGCACGGCCGGGAGTACCGCAACCGACTGCGCGAACAGTGGGGGGTCGTCGACGTCGAGGACTGCGCCGCCGTCGCGCTGGCCCTCGCCGACGAGGGCACCGCCGACCGCGCCCGGCTCGCCGTCCGGGGCGGCAGCGCCGGCGGCTGGACCAGCGCCGCGTCCCTCGTCACGATGGACGTCTACGCCTGCGGCACCATCATCTATCCCGTCCTCGACCTGGCCAACTGGGCCACGGGGGAGACCCACGACTTCGAGTCCCGCTACCTGGAGACCCTGGTCGGCCCCCTCGCCGGCGTACCCGCCCGCTACGCCGAACGCTCACCCGTCGAGCACGCCGACCGGGTCACCGCGCCCTTCCTGCTGATGCAGGGCCTCGCCGACGTGATCTGTCCGCCCGTCCAGTGCGAACGCTTCCTGGAACGGATGCGCGGACGCCAAGTACCGCACGCCTACCTCGCGTTCGAGGGCGAGGGCCACGGATTCCGCCGCGCCGACACCATGGTCCGCGCCCTGGAGGCCGAACTCTCCCTGTACGCCCAGGTCTTCGGCATCGACCCGCCCGGCGTCCCGACCCTGGAGCTCACCAAGTGACCCCGCTCGTACGGCCGTTCCGACTCGCCCCCGGAGCCCGCGTGGCCGTCGTCGCACCCAGCGGGCCGGTGTCCGAGGAACGGCTGGAGGCCGGTCTCGACATCCTGCGCGGCTGGGACCTCGACCCGGTCGTGGCACCCCATGTCCGGGACCGGCACGGCCGGTTGGGCTATCTGGCGGGTGCGGACGCCGACCGCGCGGCCGACTTGCGGAACGCCTGGTGCGACCCGTCCGTGGCCGCCGTGCTGTGCGCCCGCGGCGGCTACGGCGTGCAGCGCATCGTGGACCTCCTCGACTGGGAGGCGATGCGGGCCGCCGGGCCGAAGGTGTTCGTCGGCTTCAGCGACCCCACCGTGCTGCACCAGGCGTTCGCCGCCCGGCTGGGCCTCGTCACCCTGTACGGGCCCGCCGCGGCCGGCGCCGACTTCATCAAGAACGCCCGCACGCAGGAGCACTTGAGGGCGACCCTCTTCGACCCGGAGTCCGTACGGACCATCCACGCCGCCCCGACCGGGGGCGGGGCACTGGTGCCGGGACGGGCCCGGGGCGTCACCCTCGGTGGCTGCCTGAGCCTGCTCGCCTCCGACCTCGGCACCCCGCACGCGCCCGCCGGTGCGCGCGGCGGGCTGCTGATGATCGAGGACGTCGGCGAACTGGCCTACCGCATCGACCGGATGCTGACCCAACTCCTGCGCGGCGGCTGGCTCGACGGCGTCGCCGGGATCGCCCTCGGCTCGTGGGCCGACTGCGGACCCTACGAGAAACTCCGCCCGGTACTCGCCGACCGGCTCGGCGGACTCGGCGTACCCGTCGTCGAGGAGTTCGGCTTCGGGCACGGCGACGGGGCGCTGACGATACCGCTCGGCGTGGCGGCCGAACTGGACGCGGACGCGGGCACGTTGACGCTGGACGAGCCCGCGCTGCGCTAGCCGCGGTCTTGTCCGATCGCTTGTTGAATCGCTGTCAAGAAACACCCTTTGCGGTGATTGACCTGGCCTGACGCGTGTCACACCATGGGCGTGAACCGGTACTTACCGGTCGGTAAGTCGCTATTGCCTCAGTCGGGTTGCCCTCAGTGTGGAGGTCCCTGTGTCCCGTCGTGTGCCCGGAATCCGCGCCGCGCTGGCTCTCACTCTCACCGCCCCGCTCACCCTCACCGCCCCGCTCGTCCTGGGCCGCCCCGCCGCGGCTGCCGCCCAATACACCGTCACCGCGCTGAAGTTCACCGTGTCCGCGGGCGGCCGTGCCTGCACGGTCGACGCCGATCTGTACCGGCCCGCGGGCGTGGACCGTTCCAACCCGGCGCCCGCCGTGCTGGCCACCAACGGCTTCGGGGGCAGCAAGTCGGACGGTTCGACGGACGCCATCGGCAAGGTCTTCGCGCGACGCGGCTATGTCGGGCTCGTCTACTCCGGGCTGGGCTTCGGAAAGTCGGGGTGTCTCATCTCGCTCGACGATCCGCGCATCGACGGGGCGGCCGCCTCGGGGCTGATCGACTTCCTGGCCGGCACCCGGGCCGCCGACGACGGGACCAGGGCCGACTTCGTGACCCTCGATGCGAAGGGCGACCCGCGTGTCGGGATGATCGGCGGATCGTACGGGGGCGCGATCCAGCTGGCGACGGCGGCCGTGGACCACCGGGTCGACGCGCTCGTCCCGCTGATCACCTGGCACGACCTGGCCTACGCCCTCGACCCCAACAATGCGGTCGGCAAAGGTAATTGGACCGTTCCAGGCGCCTTCAAGTGGCAGTGGACCAACAGCTTCTACCTCACCGGCGAGACCCAGCCCCTGACCCTGCCGAGCCTCGACCCGACCCGGATCAACTCCCTCACCTGCCTGCACTTCGTCACCCCGGCCTGCGCCATGTTCCGCACCCTGAACTCAGGGAGCTACCCGGCCAGGGCGACGGCCGACCTGCTCGCGTACCTGCGCAGCGTCTCCCCGGTGTCGTACCTGAACCGGGTGAAAGCGCCGACGCTCCTCGTCCAGGGCCAGGCCGACACCCTCTTCAACCTCAACGAGGCGACGGCGACGTACAAGACGCTGAAGGCGCAGGGCGCGACCGCCAGGATGATCTGGCAGTCGTGGGGTCACAGCGCCGGGATGACCGACCCGGCCGCTGGTGAACTCGACCTGAGCCAGGGCGACTTGGAGTCGAGTTACGTCGGGAAGCGGATTCTCGCCTGGTTCGACCGCTATCTGCTCCAGCATAAGAACACGGACACGGGACCCGCCTTCGCCTACTACCGCGACTGGATCACGGACCCGGCCGACACCTACGCCACCGCGAACCAACTCCCCGCGCTCGACGAGAAGTTCTACCTCTCCGGCGACGGCAAGCTGGTCGACAACCGGGCGAAGCTGGCGCGCGGCAGCCGTGAGTACACCAACTGGCCTGTGCCCACGAGCCATTCGGAGAGTTCGCTGAGCGGGACGATCGGTCTGCCGGACCCGGCGCCGTACGACACGGCGGGCACGTATCTGGGGTGGACCAGCGAACCACTGTCCCGCGCGACGGACGTCGTGGGCGCCCCGAAGGCCACGCTCAAGGTCGTCTCCCCGAAGGCGCGGCGCGTCCAGAACTCCGGCGACGCCGCCGACAACCTCGTCCTCTTCGCCAAGCTCTACGACCTCGCTCCCGACGGCACCACGACGCTTGTCCACAGGTTGGTCGCTCCTGTCCGCGTGCCGGATGTCACGAAGAGCTTCACGGTGACCCTGCCGGGGATCGTGCACCGGTACGCGAAGGGGCACCGGCTGCGGTTCGTGATCGCGGCGAGCGACGACGCGTACACCGGGAACCGGGGGATCAAGCCGGTGACCGTGGTCAGCTCGCCGCAGGACACCGGGGTGCTGGAACTGCCGGTCGTCGCGGACTGAGTCTCACCGTGCGTGATGGCCGATTCGGGCTCACCCTGGAGACATGAGCCCGAAGACCACCGAGAGCGGCGGTAGGACCGGCCAGCGGGAACGCGTGCTGACGCCCGCCCGGATCACGGTTCTGCTGCTCGCCGTCCTGGCCCTGATCTTCATCTTCGAGAACACCCGCGCCACGAAGATCCGCCTGCTCGTCCCCGAGGTCACCATGCCTCTGTGGATGGCGCTGCTGGGCACGGCGATCATCGGCGCCCTGTGCGGGTGGTATTTCATGCGACGGCGCCGCTAGCCCGGATTAGGGTGACGGGATGCCGCACACCGCATCCCGTTACCTCGCCGAGAGCCCCCGCGTGGGCATCCGCCACTTCGGTTACGACGACGCTGCCGAGTTCACCGCGCGGGCCAGGGAGAGCAAGGACCTGCACCAGCCCTGGCTGTTCCCGCCGGCCAGCGGGGACGCGTACACCGCCTACGCGCGGCGGCTGATCCAGGATCCGACCAAGGCCGGGTTCCTCGTGTGCGAGGTGGACGGCGGGGGCATCGCCGGGTTCATCAACATCAACAACATCGTCGAGGGCGGCTTCCAGTGCGGAGCGCTCGGCTACGGCGCCTTCGCGCACGCGGCCGGGCGCGGGCTGATGCGCGAGGGGATGAACCTCGTGGTGGGCCACGCCTTCGGGCCGATGCGGCTGCACCGGCTCGAGATCAACGTGCAGCCCACCAACCTGCCCTCGATCGCCCTCGCCCGCGGCTGCGGGTTCCGGCTCGAAGGCTTCTCGCCGGACATGATCTACATCGACGGCGCGTGGCGGGACCACGAGCGCTGGGCGATCACCGCCGAGATGCGGACTTCCGGTTGACCTTCATGGTGTCGAGGTCCGTGACCGTCGACTTCAGGTCACGGAAGCCGTAGCCGAGGCCCCTCAGCGCGGTCTCGGCGCGGTCCTCCGCGAGCGCCGCCGCCATCTCGTCGCCGTCGGCCGCGTCCGACACCACCACATACCGCCACGAGAAGTGCTTGAGCGGCGCCGGTTCGTAACTGAGCGAGCCCTCCTCGGTGAACCGCATGCTCAGCATCCCGTGCTCCGCCGCCTCGCCCAGCAGCCGCTCCCGCGCCTCGTCCGTCAGCGCGTCCCAGGTACCCCGGACGATCACCCGGTACGTGTGCTGCTCGCCCATCAGCCGTTCCATCCCTCGGTCCATGTCGTCGAACGGCCCGACTGTACGTCGCCCAGGGCGCGGCGCACGCGGAATTTCGTGGCGCCCGGTGCTCCCGCCTTTGCGGAATCCTGACCGGTAGCGCCCCTGGCCACCGCACCCGTTGCCGGGTTCCATGGTGATCGTGACGACGATCCGACGTGAGGTACTGACGCTGCCCGCCGCGGAGTTGGGTCCTGACAACCCGCTGCCCCCACTGCGTCCGCTCGACGAGGCACACGGCACAGACGACCGGGACCGCGAGGACCTCCCGCGCGACATGGCCCGCCAGGTCGGCTACGAACCCCTCCGCAGCCTGCTGCCGACCCGCGTCCGGGACGGCTACGACAGAGACCGCACACCCCGCCGCATCGACGCCCTCGTGATCGAGAACGACCGGCTCCGCGCCACCGTGCTCCCCGCCCTCGGAGGCCGCATCGCCTCCCTCGTCCACAAGCCCACCGGCCGTGAACTCCTGTACCGCAACCCGGTGCTGCAGCCCGCGAACTTCGCCCTCAACGGCGCCTGGTTCTCCGGTGGCATCGAGTGGAACATCGGCGCCACCGGCCACACCACCCTCTCCTGCGCACCCCTGCACGCGGCTCGCGTCCCCGCCCCCGACGGCGGCGAGATGCTCCGCCTCTGGGAGTGGGAACGCCTCCGCGACCTCCCCTTCCAGGTGGACCTCTGGCTCCCGGACGGCTCCGACTTCCTCTACGTCGGCGTCCGCATCCGGAACCCGCACGAGCGGCCCGCGCCCACCTACTGGTGGTCCAACATCGCCGTACCGGAGGAACGCCGGGTCCTCGCACCGGCGTTGGAAGCCTGGCACTTCGGGTACGAGCGGCGGCTGCGCCGGGTGCCCGTCCCGTCGTACGACGGAGTGGACCGGTCCTACCCCCTCAACAGCCCTTACGCGGCCGACTACTTCTACGAGATGCCCGACGGGCGGCGCCGCTGGATCGCCGCGCTCGACGCGGACGGGCACGGGCTGGTGCAGACGTCGACCGATGTACTGCGGGGGCGCAAGCTGTTCGTGTGGGGCACGGGCAGTGGCGGCCGGCGCTGGCAGGAGTGGCTCACCGAGCCGGGTACCGGTGGCTACTGCGAGATCCAAGCGGGCCTGGCCCGCACGCAGTTGGAGCATGTACGGCTCGACCCGGAGAGCGAGGTGTCCTGGCTGGAGGCGTACGGGCCCCTCGACGCCGAGGCGGCGGGGGAGTGGTCAGCCGTCGTGGACGGTGCCGAGGCGCGGCTCGAAACCGCCCTGCCCCGCGCCGACTTGGACGCGGCCTACGCCGCGTGGAAGCCGCACGCCGACACCGAACCCGGGGAGATCCTCGCGACCGGCTCCGGCTGGGGGGCGCTCGAAGTCCTGCGCACGGACTGGAAGTTGCCCGGCACGCCCTTCGAGGAGTCCACGCTCGGCGAGGCACAAGCACCCTGGGCGGAACTGCTGCGGAGCGGGGTCCTGCCCGAGCCGCGCCGGGTCCGGCCGCCCGGCGAGACGCTGGTCGCCTCGCACTGGCGGGACATGCTGGAGACCGCGCCCGCGACTCCGCTCACCGAGTACCACCTCGGCGTCGCGCAGTGGCACGCCGGCGATCGGGCGCAGGCGGTGCGGAGTTGGGAGCGGGCCCTCGAACTCGCCCCGTCCCTCTGGCCGTTGCTGCGCTGCCTGGCCGTAGCGGATCAGGAGGCGGGGAACCACGAGCGGGCCGCGGACCGGTACAACGAGGCCTTCGCCGACCTGTGTCATGAGCGGCGGGACGCGGGGGAGCGGTGGACCGCCGCGACGGCCGCGCTCGGGCGGGAGGCCGTCGAGGCGCTGCTGCGGGTGCGGCGGACGGCCGACGCCCGTGCGGTGTGGGAGATGCTGCACCCCGTGACCCGGGAACGCGGCCGATTCCTGCTGCTGCAGGCCGAGTTGCTGCTCGCGGAAGGGCGGCGCGACGACGCGTGGGCCGTCTTCGGCGACGGGTTCGAGGTCGCCGATCTGCGCGAGGGCGCCGAGTCGATCGGCCGGCTCTGGTCCCGGCTCACCGACGAACCACTGCCGACGCGCTACGACTTCAGGATGCGGCCGGACACGCCCTGAGACGACGGACGGAACGTGGACCGGCGGGCGCGGATCAGGCCCGCCGGTCCACGTACTCGTAGACCGTCCCGTCCGGATGCATCGCGATGAGGTTGCGGCCCGCCGGTGACGCGATGGGGCCCGCGACGATGTGGGCGCCCAGCCCGGTCAGGATCGCGTGGGTCTCGTCGACGTCCTTGACGGCGATGGTGGCGGCGATCTTGCGCAACACCTCCAGCTCCGCCGGAGGCCCGCTCATCAGCAGGAAACAGCCGACCGCGGCCACCGACACCCCACCCCGCTCGAAGCGGAGCGCGGTGCCACCCGCGAGCCGTTCGTAGAAGGGGACGGCGGTCTCCAGGTCGTCGACGCAGATACGCAGCGTGGCTCCCAGAATCTCCATACGGACGAGCCTAGTTGGGGCGGCCTGCTCAGGGGGACGGTCCTGGACGCCTTTCTCGACGGCCGGCTGCTGGCGGAGACGGCGATCGTGCGCTGAGCGCCAGGAGCCCGCGTCACCCCGATTCCTCGGCGTGACGCGGGCTCGACGTCTGTGTGGTTCTGCGGAGAGGCCTGCTACCAGCGGTACCAGCGTCCCCGGCCGCCGCCCGCCGAGGTGCCGCGCACCAGGAAGCCGAGCAGCCATACGGCGAGCACGATCAGCGCCACCCACCAGAGGATCTTCACGGCGAATCCGGCACCGAACAGGACCAGCGCCAGCAGTAGGACGATCAGGATCGGAACCATAGTGTGTTACCTCCTGACGGCCGAGTGCCCCCGATCGCGCGGATCAGACGTCCTTGCGGCCGAGGATCTCCCCGTGCAGCACGGCGAACCAGCCGTCCTCCTGCTCCCCCCACTCCCGCCACGCCTCCGCTACGGCCCGCAGCTCCTCGGTGGTCGCGTGGCCGCCCTCGGTGGCGACCCCCGCGTACGAGGACGCGACGGTACGGTCCGCCCACAGGCCGCTCCACCAGGCCCGCTCGTCCGGAGTGTGGAACGTCCAGGTGCTGGAGGTGGCCGTGACGTCCGTCAGCCCCGCCCGCAGTGCCCACGACTTGAGACGGCGTCCGGCATCCGGTTCGCCGCCGTTGGCGCGGGCCACCCTCCGGTACAGATCCAGCCAGTCGTCCAGGCCCGGTACCAGGGGGTACCAGGTCATCACCGCGTAGTCCCCGTCGCGGGCCGCGATGAAGCCGCCCGGCTTGGTCACCCGGATCATCTCCCGCAGCGCCTGCACCGGGTCGCCCACGTGCTGGAGCACCTGATGGGCGTGGACCACGCAGAACGTGTCGTCCGGGTAGTCCAGCGCGTGCACGTCGCCGACCGCGAAGTCGACGTTGGTCAGGCCGCGTTGGGCGGCGGTCGCCCTCGCCTGGTCCAGGATGCCCGGCTCGCGGTCGACACCGGTGACATGGCCGTCCGGGACCAGCGCCGCCAGGTCCGCGGTGATGGTGCCGGGACCGCAGCCGATGTCCAGGATCTTCATGTGCGGCTTGAGCGAACCGAGCAGGTAGGCCGCGGAGTTGGCGGCGGTCCGCTGGGTGTGCGAACGCAGCACGGACTCGTGGTGCCCGTGCGTGTAGACGGCGGTCTCCTGCGGCTTCGGCATGGCTCTACCTACCCCTTCGCGTCTTCTTCGGCGTAGGAGGAACGGTACGCGCGCATGTCGGATGATGAGACCAGCGTTTTACGATGTGGACTGACGGGTGATCAGGGGCTCCGTCAGCGGGCGGTACACCGTCAGCGCCTCGGGCTGCTCCTCCAGCGTCAACTCGCCCTTCACATCCGTGACTTCACCGTCGTACGCGAGCAGCGTGCCGGGGGCCAGGCCGCTCAGGCGCAGACGGTGCACCTGGGACGCCGCGTGGGCGGGGGAGCGGGTGAACGGGCCCGCGAGCGCCGCCGCGAGCAGGCGTAGCGCGGGCCTGCGGCCGCCGTGCACGATCCGGATGTCGAGACGCCCGTCCGCCAGGTCGACGCGGCGGCCGGAAGCGACCCCCTTGCGGTGATAGGTGCCGTTGCCGGCGAACAGCATCCACAGCGGGCGGGTACGGCCGCCGACTTCGGCCTCCAGCGGATGCCGTTCCGCGCGCAGCACCCACAGCGCCGCGAGCACGCCCGCGGGCCAGCCGCCGATCCGGGGCGCCCAGCGCTCCCGCTCCCGCACCAGCTCCGGATAGACGCCCAGGCTCAGGGTGTTGAGGAAGATGCCCCGGGTGGCGCCGGACGTGAACCGGCCCACGTCCACGCGGACGGCGTCGCCCTGCTTGATCGCCTTGCTCAGATCGCGCGGGCCCTCCACGCCGAGGTCGTAGGCGAAGTGGTTGAGGGTGCCGCCCGGGAGGACCGCGAGGGGCAGGCCGTGGCGCAGGGCGACCCGGGCCGCCGCGTTGACCGTGCCGTCGCCGCCGCACACTCCGAGGACCCGGGCGCGGGTCGCCGCCTTCTCCAACTCGGCGTGTATCTCGGCCGGTTGGCAGGCGACGACCTCCGCGCCGGGCAGGAAGTCCGTCAGCGCGTCCGCCCGGTCCGCGCTGCCCGAGGCCGAGTTGACCACCATGACCAGGCCCTCGCCGTCCGGCAGCACCGGCACCTCGGCGCGGACGCGGGCCGGCGGCACGATCCGCCCGCGGGTCGGCACCATGCCGCGCACCGCGAACGCCGCGCACGCGCCCAGGGCGGCGCCCGCCACGACATCGCTCGGGAAGTGGACACCGGTGTACACGCGGGACATGACGACCGAGAACGCGATCGGCGCCACGACCGCGCCCCAGGCCGGGGACTCCAGGGCCACGCCGGTCGCGAAGGCCGCCGCCGACGCGGCGTGACCGGACGGGAACGAGGTGGTGATCGGCTGCCGCTTCAGCTGCCGGCCCGGCGGGACCGGGTCCAGGACGGGCCGGGGGCGGCGCACGCTCCGCTTGCCGATCGTGTTGATCGCGAGGGAGGCCAGGGACAGGGAGGCGATGCCCCGGGCGGCGGCCCGGCGGGCACGCGGAGTACGGCTGGCGGCCACCGCGGCGGCCGTGGCGAACCACAGCACGCCGTGATTGGCACTCCGGCTCAGCCGCGGCAGCACGGGCTCGCCGGCGGGCCAGTTCCGTTCGGCGGCCACCTCGAAGAGGCGCGAGTCGAGCGAGAGCAGCCATGCGCGCAGGGCGTGGCGGCCGGGGAGGGGAACCGTGAGGTCGACGTCGGGGCTCATGCGGTGCCGGGTACCCTGAAATGGCCGTTTGCTGCCCGGCGGACCGTCGGAGGACCGATTCCACCGCCCTCCACCGTCGGCGGACCGCTTCGTTCCGACCGTCGGCGGACCGTTCATCGGAGGACCCCCGTATGCGCCTGATCCTCATCCGCCACGGCCAGACCACGGCCAACGTGGACTTCCGCCTCGACACGGCCATACCCGGCGCGGACCTGACCGACCTGGGCCGCCGCCAAGCCGCCGCCCTCCCCGAGGCCCTCGCCGACGAGGACATCGAGGCCCTGTACGCCTCCACCCTGATCCGCACCCAGCACACCGCGGCCCCGCTGGCCGCCGCCCGCGGCCTCGACGTACGCGTCCGGGACGGCATCCGGGAGCTGACCGCCGGTGACCTGGAGATGCTGCCCGGCGACACCGAGCCCGGCCACGAGTACATGCGGATCGTGTTCGCGTGGGCCGCCGGTGACACGGAGCTGCGGATGCCGGGCGGCGAGAGCGGCACCGAGGCCCTCGCCCGCTACGACGGCGTGATCGCGGAGGCCGCCGACAGCGGCGCCCGCACCGTCGCCATGATCAGCCACGGCGCCGCGATCCGGATGTGGACGTCCGCCCGCGCCGACAACATCGACGTGGGCTTCGCCGCCGCCCGCCCCCTCGACAACACCGGCATCGTCGTCCTGGACGGCTCCCCGGCCGACGGCTGGAAGGCCCTGTCCTGGGAAGGCGCCCTGGTCGGGACGGCCGCACCGGACACCGACGGCGGCCCGGCCGGACAGCCGCTCGACGAGGACCAGAAGCCCTAGCGAGGCTCCGGGCCAGGTCATGGCGAGGCCCTGAGGGGCACAATAAGGGTTTGCCCGGCCGTGAGGCCGCCCCACAGAATGCGTGGTCATGGGACATCTGGAAGCCGCACACCTTGAGTACTACCTCCCCGACGGGAGGCCGCTGCTCGGCGATGTGTCCTTCCGGGTCGGCGAAGGCGCCGTGGTCGCCCTGGTCGGGCCCAACGGCGCCGGCAAGACGACCCTGCTGCGGCTGATCTCCGGCGAGCTGAAACCGCACGGCGGCACCGTCACCGTGAGCGGCGGCCTGGGCGTGATGCGCCAGTTCGTGGGCTCCGTACGCGACGAGACGACCGTACGGGACCTGCTCGTGTCGGTCGCCCCGCCGCGCATCCGGGAGGTCGCCGCCGAGGTCGACAGGGCCGAGCACGGCATCATGACCGTCGACGACGAGGCGGCCCAACTCGCCTACGCGCAGGCGCTGTCGGACTGGGCCGAGGTGCACGGCTACGAGTTCGAGACCCTGTGGGACATGTGCACCATGGCCGCGCTCGGAGTGCCGTACGACAAGGCGCAGTTCCGGCAGGTCGGCACGCTCTCCGGGGGTGAGCAGAAGCGGCTCGTGCTGGAGGCGCTGCTGCGCGGCAGCGAAGAGGTGCTGCTGCTCGACGAGCCGGACAACTACCTTGACGTGCCCGGAAAGCGGTGGCTTGAGGAGCGGCTCAAGGAGACCCGCAAGACGGTCCTGTTCGTCTCCCACGACCGCGAACTCCTCGCCCGCGCCGCCGAGAAGATCGTCTCCGTGGAGCCCTCGCCCACCGGCGCCGACGCCTGGGTGCACGGCGCCGGCTTCGCCACCTACCACGAGGCCCGGCGTGAACGCTTCGCCCGCTTCGAGGAGTTGCGCCGCCGCTGGGACGAGAAGCACGCCCAGCTGAAGAAGCTCGTCCTGAACCTCCGTCAGGCGGCCTCCATCAGCCACGAGTTGGCGTCCCGCTACGCCGCCGCCCAGACCCGCCTGCGCAAGTTCGAGGAGGCGGGCCCGCCCCCCGAGCCCCCGCGCGAGCAGGACATCAGCATGCGCATCAAGGGCGGCCGCACGGGCGTAAGGGCCGTCACCTGCAAGGGACTTGAACTGACAGGGCTGATGAAGCCCTTCGACCTTGAGGTCTTCTACGGCGAACGCGTCGCCGTCCTCGGCTCCAACGGCTCGGGCAAGTCGCACTTCCTGCGGCTCCTCGCCGGCGAGGAGGTGAAGCACACGGGGGAGTGGAAGCTCGGGGCACGTGTCGTGCCCGGGCACTTCGCCCAGACCCACGCCCACCCCGAACTCCAGGGCCGCACCCTCCTCGACATCCTGTGGAAGGAGCACGCGCAGGCCCAGGGCCCCGCGATGTCCCGACTGCGCCGCTACGAGCTGACCGGCCAGGCCGAGCAGAGCTTCGACCGGCTCTCCGGGGGGCAGCAGGCGCGGTTCCAGATCCTGCTGCTGGAACTTCAGGGTGTGACCGCTCTTCTCCTCGACGAGCCGACCGACAACCTCGACCTGGAGTCCGCGGAAGCCCTCCAGGAGGGGCTTGAGGCGTTCGACGGGACGGTGCTCTCCGTCACGCACGACCGGTGGTTCGCCAGGTCCTTCGACCGGTATCTGGTCTTCGGCAGCGACGGCAAGGTCCGGGAGACGACCGAGCCGGTGTGGGACGAGCGGCGGGTGGAGCGGGCGCGGTAGGTCGTGCGGGGTGTGACGGCTTGCTTTGGTGCGGGGGTTGCGGGGCCGGAATGCCGGAATGTTCGTAGAGTGGCCTCAAGGACCGTGAGACTCGACGAGCGGGGCACACCATGACCGGAGTCGACCCTGCGCGCCTGGAAGATGCTCAGCTCATGAAGGAGCTGGAGACCATCCACCGCACGCGCCACGACACCCTGCTGTACGGCTCGAACGACGCGCTCCGCGCTCACAACGACCGTATGGCCGGACTGGAGGGCGAGTATCTGCGCCGCCACCCGCGTCGCCTCGTGGCCCCCGGCCGTACCCGGCAGGGGGCACGCGAGCGGGAGTGAGCGGGATGTGTTTGCGGCGAACGCGTTCCCACCGGCGGTGACCGTCCAACCCGGAGCATGCTCAAGGGAGTTGTGACGCACCACGCCCATGGCCGACCGGCTCGCGGGGCGGTTCCGCAACCGGGGTGAGAGCGCGGAGGACTTACGCCAGGTCGCTGCCCTCGGGCTGGTGAAGGCCGTCGACCGGTACGGGCAGGAGCTTGCCCAGACCGGCGTCGCCGTTGACCGGGAGGCCGTGAAGCCTCGGCTTGCCGCGTTGCCCCAGCGGATTCGGGAGCAGGTTCCGCAGGAAGTTGCCTAGCTGCGGGCCGACGGGGGCTGGTCGCGCAGTTCCCCGCGCCCCTGAAAGCTCCGGCTGGGCTGTGTTCACTCGCTCGGGCTCTCTCTTTAACCCCAATGGGGTCTGGCCGCGCGCGTCTCCGAATGGACCGGGCTTCGATGGTGTTGCCGTCGTCCTCGGTCTAAGGAGACCCGCTCATGCGTCGCACCGCCCTCGCTCTGTCCGTCGTCGCCATTGTCGGCGCCGCCGGGCCCGCTCTGGCCGCTGATCCGGGTGCCGAGGTCAGTCCGAGCACCGTGCGGGCCGGTGGGAACGTCACCGTTTCCGTCACCTGCGAGGCGATCGGGGGGACCGTGGCCGAGACCATCGACGCCACGTCCCAGGGGTTCGACGACGGGACCGTCCAGTTGCAACGGGTGCCCGGCAACGACGACCGGGCCGCCGGAGCCGCCTATCGGGGGACCGCGCGGATCTCCGACGGCGAAGGGGGCGGGCAGGACTCCGCGTGGACCGTCGACGGGACCTGCCCCGCGCCGCCCGGCGGACAGGGCAGGCCGTGGAGCGCGACCTTCAGCATCGAGCGCGGGGGCGGGCCGCCGCCGTGTCAGGAGCCTCGCGGGGATGCCTGTGGTGATGTGCCCGCCGCGATCCAGCGTGGGGTCCAGGCCGGGGAGGGCGGTACCTTCACCGACTCCGTTCCGGCTCTGGTCGCCGGTGGTGTGCTGATCGCGGGCGCCCTCGGCGGGGCCGTGTACCGGCTGCGCCGGCGGACGCCGGGGCACTGAGCGCGCGAGCGGGACACGGCACGGCACTGCACGAGGGACTGCGCGGAGGCACCATGCGGCAGGCGGACGCGGTAGGGCAGGGGCCCGTGCGGTACGGGCCGGTGTTTCCTGATGACGGCTTGCCCGTGCTGCCGGAACTGGCCGCCGTCCTCGCCGCCGCCGCGTCCCGGACCGAGGAACAGCCCGTCGGCGGCGCCCCCGTACTGCTCGACGCCGCGAGCGGGTACTTCGAACGCCGGGGCCTGCCCGCCGACCCCGCCCGCGTGGCCGCCGCCCCGGGTGCCCCCGCACTGCTGGTCGCGCTGACCGCCGCGCTCGGCGGTGACGTACTCGTCCCCCGACCCTGCGCCGCCTGGTGGGCGCCGTACGCACGCCTGTTGGGCCGATCCGTGTTCCATGTGGGCACCCCGGCCGAGTGCGGCGGGGTGCCCGATCCGTACGCCCTGCTGGAGACCGTGCGCAGGGTCCGGGACGAGGGCGGGGACCCGCGGCTGCTCGTCCTCTCGGTGGCCGACGACCCCACCGCCACCGTCGCGCCGCCCGAGGTCATGCACGAGACCGTCGAGGCCGCCGCGGCCGAGGGGCTGCACCTGGTCAGCGACGAGACCTGGCGCGACACCCTGCACGCACCCCGAGGCACCATGCTGCTCAGCCCCGCCGAGATGCTGCCCGACAAGGTCACCGTCGTCACCGACCTGGCCGGCGCGCTCCTCCCGTCCGGCTGGCCCGCCGCCGTCGCCCGCTTCCCCGAAGGCCGTGCCGGGCAGGCGCTACGCGCGCGCGTGCTCGACGTCCTCACCGCACTCGGCGCCCGCGTCGCCGCCCCGGTCGCCGCCGCGGCCGGCCACGCCCTCGGCGAACCCCCGCCCGTCCTCGCCCGCCGCGACACCGCCGTACGCCTGCACGCGCGCGTGGCCGCCGCCGCGCACGCCGCCGTCACCGGGGCGGGCGCGTTCTCCCGGCCGCCGCAGGCGGGACGCCATCTGTACGTCGACCTCGGGCCGTTGCGCCACGCGCTCACCCCGCAGGGAGTGGGCGACGCGCAGGACCTGGAGGAGTTCCTCACCGCCCGGCTCGGCATGCCCGCGCCGGGCGGCCACCGGTTCGGCGACGACCTGGGCGCGCTGCGGGTACGGCTGTCCACCGGGCCACTGCTGGGCCGAACCGACGCGGAACGCGCGGAATGTCTCACGTCACCCTTGCCGTTGGAACTGCCACACGTGCAACGCGCGTTGATGTCCTTGAGGTCGATCTTCGACGATCTCCGCGACGACGCTCAGCGATGGGAGCCTCCTCGATGACGCAGCAGTCCGAGTCGACCACCGACAGCGGTACGGCCATGCGCGAAGCGGCCGCCCCGAGGTCCCCGTTCACCCCCTCGTCCCCGCCGCTCGCCGAACCCCGCCCCCTCGGCGAGCGGCGCGTGTGGCCCCGCGCCTTCCACGACCGGCTCACCGCCCCGCTCCCCGGCCTCAAGGCGTTCGCCCGCTTCGCCCGCGAGGGTTCCGTGCGCCCCCGCCCGGAGGGCCTGGCGGACATCCCCCAACTCCCGTTCGCCCCCGAGCCGTTGCCCCAGGTGGACGCCCTGACCGTCGCCGTCACCTGGGCGGGGCACGCCAGTTGGGTGGTACAGATCGGCGGGCTGACCATCCTCACCGACCCGGTCTGGTCCCGCCGCATCCTCGGCACCCCGGCCCGGATCACCCCCGTGGGCGTGGCCTGGGAGACACTCCCGCCCATCGACGCCGTCGTCATCAGCCACAACCACTACGACCACCTCGACGCCCCCACCCTGCGCCGACTCCCGCGCCACACCCCGGTGTTCGCCCCCGCCGGCCTCGGCAGCTGGTTCCGCCGCCGCAGATTCACCCACGTCACCGAGCTCGACTGGTGGGAAGCGGCCCAACTCGACGGCGTCCGCCTCGACTTCGTCCCCTCCCACCACTGGTCCAAGCGCACCCTCACCGACACCTGCCACTCCCTGTGGGGAGGCTGGGTGATGACAGCACCGGACGGCCAACGCGTCTACTTCGCCGGCGACACGGGCTACGGCCACTGGTTCTCCCGAATCGGCCACCGCTACCCGGGAATCGACCTGGCCCTCCTCCCCATCGGCGCCTACGACCCCCGCTGGTGGCTGAGCGACGTCCACTGCGACCCCGAGGAGGCGGTCCAGGCCGCACAGGATTTGGGGGCGCGACGGATGGCTCCGATGCATTGGGGCACGTTCGTCCTGTCGGCAGAGCCGGTCCTGGAACCCCTGACGCGGGTCCGGGCGGCCTGGGAGAAGGCCGAGTTGGCGCGCGAGAACCTGTGGGATCTACCGGTGGGAGCCTCAAGGGTGCTGGACTAAATGCCCTTCTTTTAGGGGCGCGGGGCTGTGTCGATTTGCGGCTCCGCCGCGGGGCGCGACCAGCCACAACGAGCCCGCATCCTGCAACGAAACATCAACTGGCAGCCCGAACCCGCCGCCACAAACTAGGCGCCACACTGATCACCACGGTCAGCACAACCGCCGCCACCACACCCTCCCAAGGCTCGGGGAACAGCGAGCCGCCAAGGATGCCGATCAGCTGGTACGTCACCGCCCACGCCAGACACGCGGGCGCATTCCCCCGGGCGAACCGGCGGATCGGCCACTCCGCCATCAGACAGGCCAACATCACCGGAATACGACCGGCCGGCACCAGCCGGGACAACACCAGCACGGCCACCCCGTGGTCGGCCAACTTCGCCTGCGCCTGCGCAAGCCGCTCCTCCGGCGCCCGCGCCCGAATCGCCTCCAGCCACCGCGACCCGTTCTTCGACCCCATCCCCCGCCGCCCCAGCCAGTACAGCGCGACGTCCCCGAGAAACGCGGCCAGCGAAGCCGTCACGAACACCAGCGCCAACGCGAAGGGTGCCGTCTGGTGAAAGGCGACCACGGCCGCCGAACTCACCAGCGCCCCCGTCGGAATCACCGGCACCAACGCCCCGAACAGCACCAGCAGGAACAACGTCGGGTAACCGATGGCCTGTTGAGCGGATTCGGGCGACGTCGTGGCCGTAGCGGCCGTAGCGGCCGCGATCCAGCTCACCGGGCGACCTCCGGGCGCACGCTCTCCCCGTGCCCGAGCCGGTGAACGGAGACGGAGGGCGCGAGTTGGGCCGCGATCCGTACGAACTCGTCGCCCGGCGTGTGGAATTCGTGCGGGCGCACCGCGTCCATCCCGATCGGCCAGTACGTGCCGTAGTGCACCGGCACCGCACTGCGCGGCGCGAGCCGGGCGAGAGCCTGGGCCGCGCGCCCGGCGTCGAGGTGCCCCTCGCCGAGATACGGGCCCCAGCCGCCCACCGGCAGCAGCGCCACGTCGACCGGCCCGACCTCCTTGGCCATGTCGTCGAACAGTCCGGTGTCCCCGGCGAAGTAGGTGCGCGCCTCGCCCTCGACGACGTAGCCCAGCGCGGGGGACCGGTGCGGCCCGACCGGCAGCCGGCGTCCGTCGTGCCGTGCGGGAACGGCCCGTACGACCAGGTCACCGACCCTCGTCTGGTCGCCGGGGGACACCTCGTCGATGCGCAGCTGCCGGAGCCGGCGCAGTCCGGGCACCGCGCGGAGTGCGCCCCGGGGCACGAGCAGGCGCGTACCCGGGGCGAGGCCGGCGAGCGAGGGAAGGTGCAGGTGGTCGGCGTGGAGGTGGGAGACGAGCGCCAGGTCCGCGCGCCGGGCCTCGGGCGGCGGCACCGCGCCCCGACGGCGCCGTAGGTGTGCGAGGCGGCGCGCGAACAGGGGGTCGGTGAGGACGCGCGTGTCCGAGTCCTCGATCGTGCAGGTGGCGTGACCCCACCAGGTGATCTCCACCGGCACCTTCTTTGCCTCCTTCGCGCGACTCCCCCGAAGCCTACGGGCAGGAGTAGGGTCGGCGGCGAAACCCGGAGGTGAGGGGGACGCCATGGGACAGGTACGCGGTGCCTCGGGTATGCCCTCGCGGCTGCGGGTCACGGCGATCGCCAGCCTGACGCCGCTGGAGGAGCTGGACGACGACCCCTTCCTGGTCGACTCCCGCAGCCAGCACGCGATGTGCGCCCGCTGGGCCGCCGACCACGGCTATGTGATCGCCCGCGAGCTTCTGGTGCGCGGGCTGCGTCCCGACCACTGCGCCCTGTGGGACGGCGTCCGCCCCGGCCTCGACCTGTTCGTCGCCCCGAGCCGCCGGGTCCTGGAGAGCGCGCTGTCCTCCGTCGACGGGTTCACCGACGAGTGCGCGCGACGCGGGGTGCGCATCGAGACGGTCGGCCGCGCGGAACCCTGCTACGACGCCCAGATGAAGGCCAGCGTGCACCGACGGCTGTCCATGCCGACGGCGGGCTACGACGGCCGGTGACATCTGGACCGTTCCACCCGTTGTGACAAGGTGGGTGGAGGCCCGCCAGGTCGTCGGGCCAGGGACGTGAGGTGTACAGGGCGTGGGTGGAGCGCGTTGGCGGCGGCTCGCCAGTCAGGTCGGGCGGAGCATCGCGGTGTGGGCGGTCTCCACGGTCACCATGCTGGTGCTCGCCGGGATCCTGCCGGACTTCAAGCTCCAGTCGGCGGACGGCGACAGCGCCACCCGGATCGGCGTCACGGCCGCGTTCGGCGCCGGCGCCTTCGGTCTGCTGTCGGCCCTCGTCTGGCCGCTGCTGGTACGGCTGTTGCTGCTGGTGCCCGCGCTCGTCCTCGGCCTCCTCGTGTTCGTGCTCAACGGGTCCCTGCTGCTGATCGCCCTGCGGATCAATCCGGACGGCGGGCTGCGCGGCCAGGTCGCTCCCGAGACCGCCGTCGTCGTGGCCGCCGTGATGTCCGCCGTCGCCTCCGCCACCGGCGGTGCCCTGGCCGTGCGCGACGACGACGCCTACCGCCGCCGCCTCTACCGCCTCGCCGACCGCCGCCGAAGAGCCCTGCCGCCCGGCCCGTCCTCGCCCGGCACCGTCTTCCTCCAGCTCGACGGCGTCGGCCACGACGTCCTGCTCGGCGCCGTCGCCAGGGGCCTGATGCCGACCGTCGCGAAGCTCCTCGGCGGCGACCGCCCCACCCACCGCCTCACCCCCTGGCGCACCGACTGGTCCAGCCAGACCGGCGCCAGCCAGCTCGGCATCCTGCACGGCTCCAACCACGACATCCCCGCGTTCCGCTGGTACGAGAAGGACACCGGCGAGGTGATGGTCTGCAACCGCCCGACCAGCGCAGCCGAACTCCAGCGCCGCGCCGTCGAGTTCACCGGCGACGGCGGTCTCCTCACGCTCGACGGCGCCAGCCGCGGCAACCTGTTCAGCGGCGGCGCCGACGAACAGGCCCTCGTCCTGTCCATCGCCATCCGCCGCCGGGGCCGCGAGAACCGTTCCCGCGCGGGCTACTTCGCCTACTTCTCCGACCCGGCCAACGCCGTCCGCACCGCGATGTCCTTCGTCGCCGAGGTCGGCCGCGAGATCGGCCAGTCGACCCGCTCCCGCCTCACCAAGCAGCGCCCCCGGATCAAGCGCGGCGGCCTCTACCCCCTCGTCCGCGCCTTCGCGACCGTCGTCGAACGGGACGTCGTCGTCGCCGCCGTCATGGGCGACATGCTCGCCGGCCGCACCGCCGTCTACGCCGACCTCGTGGCCTACGACGAGGTCGCCCACCACTCCGGCCCGCGCAGCCGCGACGCCGCCAAGGTGCTCCAACGTTTGGACCGTTCCATCGCCTTGATCGAGAACGTCGCCGAGCACGCCCCGCGCCCGTACCGCATCGTCGTCCTCTCCGACCACGGCCAGAGCCCCGGCGAAACCTTCCAGGGCCGCTACGGCCTCACCCTCGGCGACCTGGTGCGCGCGGGCTGCGGGCTGCCAGTGCCGCGCCGGGCCCGGCGCACCCACAGCGGCGCCGAGGCCCGCGCCGCCGTCCGCGCCGCGCTGCGCAGGCCGGTCGAGGAGAAGGACGGGCAGCACCGCCACCCCGGCCGCCACTCCGAGCCGATCGTGCTCGCCTCCGGCAACCTCGGCCTGGTCTCCTTCCCGGACGTGCCGCACCGCATGACCAAGGAGGAGATCGACGCCCGGCATCCGGCGCTGCTGACGACCCTCGCCAACCACCCCGGCGTCGGCTTCGTCCTGGTCCGCAGCGAGGAGCACGGAGGAGTCGTACTGGGAGCGCACGGTGCCGAACTCCCGGTGGCCGAACTCGACGACAAACAGGGCCCGTTGGCGGACTTCGGCCCCGGTGTCGCGGACGCCGTCCGGCGCACCCACTCCTTCCCGCACACCGCCGACATCATGGTCAACTCCTGGTACGACCCCGCCGAGGGCGAAGTCCTCGCCTTCGAGGAGCAGATCGGCTCGCACGGCGGCCTCGGCGGCGCCCAGGCCAAGCCGTTCCTGCTCTCGCCGCACACCTTCTCCGCACCGGTCGACGACGGTGAGGACCTCGTCGGCGCCGAGCACATCCACCGGGTTCTGCGGCGCTGGCTGCGCGAGTGCAGCGGACCCCAGGTGCCGCTGACGGACGAGCAGTCGGAACGCGCCGCCTGAAAATCGGCTGCGGTGGGTCGGCCGTAGGCACACACTGTGGGAGTCTCCCCGCCTCGAACCTCCTTCAGGAGCCGCTGCTTTGCAGGCTGCCGTCACTGTCACGCCCGCCCGTATCCCCGAGCTGCTGCTCGGCCTCGCGACCGTCCGGCCCGTCTTCATCTGGGGTGCGCCCGGCATCGGAAAGTCGTCCCTGGTAAGGGAGTTCGCCGAGTCGCTGGGCCTGGAGTGCGTGAGCCTGCTCGGTACGCAGCTCGCACCCGAGGACCTCATCGGGGTGCCGCAGATCCGGGACGGGCGGTCGGTGTTCTGTCCGCCGGAGGCGATCGCGCGGGACGAGCCGTACTGCCTGTTCCTCGACGAACTCAACGCGGCCACACCGGATGTGCAGAAGGCGTTCTACTCGCTGATCCTGGACCGCCGTATCGGCAGCTACGAACTCCCCAAGGGCTCGATCGTGATCGGTGCCGGGAACCGGGCGACCGACAACGCGCTGGCCCGGCCGATCGCGTCCGCGCTGATCAACCGGCTCACCCACGTCCACCTGGAGGCGTCCCCGAAGGACTGGCTCAACTGGGCCGCCGCCAACGGGATTCACCCGTGGATCCTGGACCACCTCACCGACCGGCCCGACCACCTGTGGTCCAAGCCGCCGAAGACCGAGGAGGCCTTCTCCACGCCCCGCTCCTGGCACATGCTCTCCGACGCGCTGGGCTCCTTCGGGCCCGACCTCGACGAGGACACCCTCAAGGTCATCGCGCACGGCACGCTGACCCCGGCCCACGCGGTCGCGTTCTGCGGGTACGTCAAGATCGTGCGCAGCCGGTTCGGCATCGAGGCGATCATCAAGGGCGACGCCCGCTGGCCGCACCGCCCCGAGGACCGCGACCTGCTGTACTACCTCGCCGAGTCCTTCCGGGGCCGCCTCGTCAAGGAACTCCCGGTCAGCAAGGAGCACTTGTCGGCGAACGGGCTGCAGACCGCGTACCGCGCCAAGTCGTTGCTCGTGCAGCTCGCCGAGATCTCCGTGGAGGTCGCGCAGAGCGTCATCGCCCCGGACACCGACGGCAATCCACTGCTGCCCGCCTGGTTCCTGGTCGAGGCGGCCCGCGACATGCCCCGGCTGGTCGAGGCCCGGCAGTGAGTCGCCCCCAGGGCAAGGGGAAGCCGAAGAAGAAGGACCTCGCCGCCGAGGCCTTCGAGGAGGGGCTGCGGCTGGTGCGGGCCAACCGCGCGCTCGCCGCCATCGGCTTCAGCACCTGCCGCCGCGACGACTGCCCCCACACGCCCAACTCCGGCCTGGTACGCGTCGATTCCAACGGCGTGCTGCACGTCCACCCCACCCGCCGGGCCGAACCCGCCGAGTGGGCGTGGGCGATCGCGCACTGCATCATCCACCTGGGCTTCGGCCACGTCCCGGCGGCCCCGAAGCTCCGCGTCCAGCCCGACGGTCCCGCCCTCGCGGCCAACTGCGCCGTCGTCAACCGCTTCCTGCTCGGCTTCCCCATCGGCGTCACCCCCGAGGACCTGCCCGCCTCCTACCCGGGCGGCGACGAGGACCAACTCGCCGCCCGCTGGCGCCGCGACGGCATCCCGCCCCTCTACGAGCGCTGCGGTACGGCGGGCGGCGAACCGGACCAACTGCTCGTGCCCTGGGACACCTGGCAGGGCGGCAAGGCCCCCGACTGGCAGCTCAACTTCGCCAACGCCCTCACCCGCACCGTCGCCATGGCGATGGACGTGGCAGGCGGCCGGCGCGCCTCGATGCGCGGCGGACCCACCCGACTCCAGCCCTGGGAACGGGCGTTGAACTGGTTCGTCTCCTCCTACCCCCTCCTCGGCGGCATCGCGGCCGGCATCACCCTCGTCGCCGACGCCGAACTCGCCCGCGCCCACGGCATCTCCGTCGCCGCCGTCGACACCGGCGCGGCCGAGATCTACGTCAACCCGCTGCGCCGACTCGACGACGAGGAATGGCGGTTCGTCCTCGCCCACGAGATGCTGCACGCCGCCCTGCGCCACAGCGACCGCCGCGGCGTCCGCGACCCCTACCTCTTCAACATCGCCGCCGACTACGTCATCAACGGCTGGCTGTGCGAGATGGAGGTCGGCCGGATGCCCGAAGGCCTCCTGCACGACCCGGAGTTGAAGGACCTCTCCGCCGAGGAGGTCTACGACCGGATCGCCGGCGACCTGCGCCGGATGCGCCGCCTGGCCACCCTGCGCGGCAAGGGCGTCGGCGACATCCTCGGCGGCCCGCTCGGCAGCCCGCGCGACTACGTCGACCTCGACGAGTTCTACCGGCGCGGCCTCGCCCACGGCCTCGACCTGCACCAGCAGTACGAACGCGGCTTCCTGCCCGGCGGGTTGGTCGAGGAGATCCGCGCGCTCAGTCATCCGCCCCTGCCCTGGGACGCCCGACTCGCCCGCTGGTTCGACGAGTTCGTGCCACGCCCCGAGCCCGTACGGTCGTACGCCCGCCCCTCGCGCCGCCAGTCCTCCACGCCCGACATCCCGCGCGCGGGCCACTACTTCCCGCCCGAGGAGATCGCCCGCTGCACCTTCGGCGTCGTCCTCGACACCTCCGGCTCCATGGACCGCGCCCTCCTCGGCAAGGCGCTGGGCGCCATCGCGTCGTACGCCGAGGCCCGTGACGTACCGGCCGCCCGGGTCGTGTTCTGCGACGCGGCCCCGCACGACGCGGGCTATGTGTCGGTCACCGACATCGCCGGCCGGGTCCGGGTGCACGGGCGCGGCGGTACGGTCCTGCAGCCCGGGATCGATCTGCTGCACCGCGCGGACGACTTCCCGCCGGGCGCGCCGATCCTCGTCATCACGGACGGCATGTGCGACACCCTGCGCGTGCGGCGCGAACACGCCTATCTGCTACCGCGGAACGCTCGCCTGCCGTTCACCGCCCATGGGCCGGTCTTCCGGGTGAGCTGAAGCGGAATGTGATCGGATGGGTTCGAAAGACATCCGCGTCGAAAGGAAACACCGTGGCAACCACGCGCACCGCACACACCGTCTGGGAAGGCGAACTCATCAAGGGCAGCGGCGAGGTCACCTTCGACTCGTCAGGCATCGGTGTGCAGCCGGTGACGTGGGCGTCGCGCGCCGAGCAGGCCAACGGCAGGACCAGCCCCGAGGAACTGATCGCCGCGGCCCACTCCAGCTGCTTCTCCATGGCGCTGTCGCACGGCCTCACCGGCGCGGGCACCCCGCCCACCCGCCTGGAGACCAAGGCCGACGTCACCTTCCAGCCCGGCGAGGGCATCACGGGCATCCACCTCACCGTCCGCGGCGAGGTGCCCGGCCTGGACGCGGCCGGCTTCGCCGCCGCCGCCGAGGACGCCAAGAAGAACTGCCCGGTCAGCCAGGCCCTCGCGGGTACGACGATCACGCTGACGGTGGAATCCGCCTGACCCCCGCTTCCCCTCCCGTCTCGATGCCGCGCCCGGAAAAACGGGTGCGGCATTGACATTCCCGCACTCAAGTTCTCAGCTGGAGATCGGGCAGCGCCTGGCGGAAGGGGACGGCGATGGGACGTGCGGTCGGGATCGATCTGGGGACCACGAACTCGGTGGTCGCGGTGCTGGAGGGCGGCGAGGCCACGGTGGTGGCCAACGCCGAGGGGGCGAGGACCACACCCTCGGTCGTGGCCTTCGCCAAGAACGGCGAGGTGCTCGTCGGCGAGGTCGCCAAACGGCAGGCGGTGACGAACATCGAGCGCACCGCGCGCTCGGTCAAACGGCATATGGGCGACACGAGTTGGCGCTTCCCGGACACGGGCGCCATCGACGGAAAGCGGTACAGCGCCCAGGAGTTGTCCGCGCGCGTGCTGCAGAAACTGAAACGGGACGCGGAGGCCTACCTCGGCGAGGACGTCACCGACGCCGTGATCACGGTCCCCGCCTACTTCGACGACTCCCAGCGCCAGGCCACCAAGGAGGCCGGCGAGATCGCGGGCCTCAAGGTGCTGCGGATCATCAACGAACCGACCGCCGCCGCGCTCGCCTACGGACTGGACCGGGGCGAGGAGCAGACCGTGCTGGTCTTCGACCTCGGCGGCGGCACGTTCGACGTGTCGCTGCTGGAGATCGGCGACGGCGTCATCGAGGTGAAGGCCACCAACGGCGACACCCATCTCGGCGGCGACGACTGGGACCAGCGGGTCGTCGACCATCTCGTCAAGAAGTTCCAGGGGCAGTACGGCATCGACCTCGGCAAGGACAAGATGGCGCTCCAACGCCTGCGCGAGGGCGCGGAGAAGGCGAAGATCGAGCTGTCCTCGTCCTCCGAGACGACGATCAACCTGCCCTACATCACCGCCTCCGCCGAAGGCCCGCTGCACCTCGACGAGAAGCTGACCCGCGCCGGGTTCCAGGAACTCACCGCCGACCTCTTGGACCGCTGCAAGAACCCCTTCCACCAGGCGGTCAAGGACGCGGGCATCAAGCTCTCCGCGGTCGACCACGTCATCCTCGTCGGCGGCTCGACGCGGATGCCCGCCGTCACCGACCTCGTCAAGGAACTCACCGGCAAGGACCCGCACAAGGGCGTCAACCCCGACGAGGTCGTGGCCCTCGGCGCCGCCCTCCAGGCCGGCGTCATCCGCGGCGACGTGAAGGACGTCCTCCTCCTCGACGTCACCCCGCTGTCCCTGGGCATCGAGACCAAGGGCGGCATCATGACGACGCTCATCGAACGCAACACGACCATCCCGACCCGGCGTTCGGAGATCTTCACCACCGCCACCGACAACCAGCCCTCGGTCGGCATCCAGGTCTACCAAGGTGAGCGTGAAATCGCCGCGTACAACAAGAAGTTGGGCGTCTTCGACCTCACCGGGCTGCCGCCGTCCCCGCGCGGGGTGCCGCAGATCGAGGTCGCCTTCGACATCGACGCGAACGGCATCATGCACGTCTCGGCGAAGGACCTGGCGACCGGCCGCGAACAGAAGATGACCGTCACGGGCGGCTCCGCCCTGGCCAAGGACGACATCGACCGGATGATGCGGGAGGCCGAGCAGTACGCGGACGAGGACCGCAAGCGCCGCGAGGCTGCCGAGACGCGTAACCAGGCCGAGCAACTCGCCTACCAGACCGAGAAGTTCATCCACGAGAACGAGGAGCGCGTTCCGGGGGACATCAGGGTCGAGGTCGAGGCGGCCGTCGCGGAGGTGAAGTCGCTGCTGGAACAGAACGCCGATACGGCCGAGTTGCGCACCGGCGTGGAGAAACTCGCCACCGTCAGCCAGCGGATGGGGCAGGCGATGTACGCGCAGGCCGCGCAGCAGGCGCCCACGGAGCAGGCGGAGAACACCGACGAGCCCGACTCCGCGCGGCAGCACGACGAGGAGGAAGGTGTCGTCGACGCGGAGATCGTCGACGACGAACGGGACGCGAAGGGCGGCGCCGCCTAACTCCCGGTCGGCAGGGTGGCGCGGACCGCGTCCAGGACGGAGGCGTAGGGCGTCCCGAAGTCGCTCAGGCGGGAGCTGAGTCGGGCCAGGGCCGTGCGGTGCTCGGCGAGGAGGCCGAGGTTGCCGGTGCGGGACGTGAACTCCAGGACCGCGGGGAGGAAGTCGGGCAGTTCCTCGCCGGTGAACTCCAGGCCGTGGGCGCGGTAGAGGTCCTTGAAGTGGGCCAGGGACATACCGCGTCGCCGGGTGTCGTCGTCGCGCCACCGGCTCAGGTACAGGCTGTGCCGGTTCCCGGAGTCGAAGACCTGGACGTAGTGCGCGGCCAGTTCCGGCGCCGGGGTGAGGGCCGCGTGGTCGACGAACTCCCGTAGCTGCGGGGCGGCTTCGCGCAGCAGGGGGAGCCGGGCGCGGAAGTCGTCGTCGGGGTAGATCAGGCAGAGCGCGGCCGCCTGGTACAGCACGGTGTCCGAGGGCATCAGGCGTCCCTCGCGTCGTGGGGCGCCGGAACACCCCGGCTCAGTACCTCTCCCGGTGTTCTCGTCTCCGTCACCTGCGCTCCCTCGCTCGCCCGTGGTGTCGAACCTAGGGCGGGGCGGGGGAGCGCACCCGTTCACCGCAGCCGTACGGGTCAGGGCTTGCGGGCGACACCGCCGTAGACCGGGACGATGCCCTCCGCCTGGGCGGCCACGTCCTCCGGGGCCGGACGCCAGCCGTAGACCGGGATGACGCCCGGGCCGAGGAGGTCGAGGCCGTCGAAGAAGCGGGAGAACTCGGCCAGGGTGCGCGGGAAGAAGGGGGTGCCGCTGCGCTGGAAGTGTTCGGCGGCCTTCGCGATGGCGGCGGGGCTGAGGTCGGGGGTGACCTGCGACATCACCAGGTAGCTGCCCGGGACGAGCACGTCGACGTACCGCCTGATCAGGCCGTACACGTCGTCGCCGTCGGGCTCCGCGCTCAGGTAGTGGGTGAGTGCGACCAGCGACAGCGCGACCGGCTTGGTGAAGTCCAGGGTCTCGGCGGCCAGCCGCAGGATCGTGTCCGGGTCGCGGACGTCGGCGTGCACGTACTCGGTGCTGCCCTCGGCCTCACCGTGCAGCAGCGCCTCCGCGTGCCGCAGCACGATCGGGTCGTTGTCCGCGTACACGACCTTGGCGTCCGGGGCGACGCTCTGTGCCACCTGGTGGAGGTTCGGCTCGGTGGGGATGCCGGTGCCGATGTCCAGGAACTGGCGGATCCCGGCCTCGGCGGCGGTCCGGGTCGCCCGGTGCATGAACCGGCGGTTGGCCCGCGCCCCGCGCACCGCGGCGCTGTCCGTGGCGAGGATCCTGCGCGCCAGCTCCTCGTCCACCGGGTAGTTGTCCTTGCCGCCGAGCCACCAGTCGTACACCCGCGCCGGATGCGGCCGGCTGGTGTCGATACGGGTGGGCGCGGCGTCGGATCCGGTCATGCGGGGTCGTCTCCTCGGGAGGTCGCGTGGTGGTGCCCGGGCCGTGCTCAGAAGGTGCGTGGAACGTGTTCAGAAGGTCTCGCGGTAGTCCCGCAGGATCTTCTTCGTGCGCTGTGCGGACGCGGCGTGCGCCGTCATGTGGTCGAGGACCTCCAGATGCGCGGAGACCTCCGTACGGGAGTCCAGGTACAGGGCGCCGGTCAGGTACTCGGTGAACACCATGTCGGGCAGCTCCGGTTCGGTGAAACGGAACAGCGAGAAGGGGGCGTACGTCCCGGGGTGTGGACCGTTGTCGAACTCGGCGACCTGGAGCGTGACCCGGTCGCGCTCGCCGAACTCCAGGAGCTTGTCGAGCTGTTCGCGCATCACCTCGCCGCGCATGCTCACCGGCCGGCGCAGCACGGTCTCGTCCATGATGACCCACAGGTGCGGCGGATTGTCCCGTTCCAACAGCCCCTGCCGCGCCATCCGCAGCGACACGTGCCGCTCGATGGTCTCCGGCCCGGTCTGCCCGATCGTCCCGGCCTCCAGCACGGCGCGCGCGTAGTCCTCGGTCTGCAACAGGCCCGGCACGAAGTGCGGTTCGTACGAACGGATCAGCCCGGCGGCGCCCTCCAGGCTCACGTACAGGCTGAACCACTCCGGCAGCACGTCGTGAAACCGCTGCCACCAACCCGGCTGGTTCGCCTCCTCGGTGAGCGCGACGAAAGCGTCCGTCTCCTCCTCGGGCACGCCGTACGTCGTCAACAGCACCTGGACGTACGGCACTTTCAGCGCGACCTCGGCCATCTCCATCCGCCGTACGGTCGCCGGGGCCACCCGCAGGACCTGCGCGGCCTCCTCGCGCTTGATGCCGGCCGCCTCACGCAGCTCCTGCAGCCTTCTGCCCAGCACCACTTGACCCACCGTGGGCGCGGGCCGTCGTTCACTCACAGCCACGCCTCCCCATACGTGCCGAAGTCTGGGGGCAGTGTGCCATGTTCCGGCCACTCTCTCAGCGGTTCGGAGGTGATCATTCGTCAGTCTCCCAGCGCGTGCAGGTACTTGGCGGTCGCCGGGTCGGCCGGGAGGAACGTCTCGATCGCCAGCTCCGAGACCGTCACGTCCATGGGTGTGTTGAACGTGGCGATCGAGGAGACGAAGGACAGCACCCGGCCGTCGTGCTCGATCCGCATCGGCAGCGCGAAGTGCGGGACGGGCGTGGGTTGTTCGTCTGCATCGCCGTCAGTCTCGGGTGCCGGGTACGCCGCGACCTCCTCGTACAGCGCCCGCAGCGGCTCGGAGCGGTGCAGGGCGATCTGCCGTTCCATCTGCGCGAGGAGATGCCCGCGCCATTCACCCAGATTGCGGATGCGCGGTGCCATGCCCTGCGGGTGGAGCGTCAACCGCATCGCGTTGAGCGGGGGTTGGAGGAGGGACTCCGGCACGCCGTCCAGGAGCATGGTGATGCCCCGGTTCGCCGCGACGACGGTGTAGCCGGCGTCGACCACCAGCGCTGGGTACGGCTCGTAGCCCTGAATCAGCCGCTCAAGTCCCTCGCGCAACGCGTCCAACGCCGGGTCGTCCAGCGGGGTTTCCGAATAGCGCGGGGCGTAACCGGCCGCCAGGAGAAGGGAGTTGCGCTCGCGCACGGGAACATCCAGGTGCTCGGCGAGCCGTAGGACCATCTCCTCGCTCGGCCGGGACCGTCCCGTCTCGACGAAGCTGATGTGCCGGGCCGAGGAGTCGGCCCGCAACGCCAGCTCCAGCTGACTGACCCGCCGCCGCTCCCGCCAGGCACGCAGCAAGGGGCCGACGCCCTTGCCGGCCGGGGCGGCGGCAGCGATGTCAGTGCCGGTCGGGACAATGGTCATACACACGACCGTAGTCGAAGGAGCGCGCACGTGAACGAGTCGAGGATCCCGTCCGGGCAGGCCGCCGGGAACTCCGTGGGGGAGGCCACGGCGATGTACCGGGCCAGAGTCCGCGGCTGCCTCCTCGGAGGCGCGGTCGGCGACGCCCTCGGGTACCCGATCGAATTCACCTCCCTCGACCGCATCCGCGCGAGCCACGGACCACGCGGCGCGACCGGGTACGTGCCCGGTGCGCACGGCGCCCTGGGCCTGATCAGCGACGACACCCAGATGACCCTGTTCACCGTAGAGGCGCTCATCACGGCCCACGCGCGGGAGCGGGAGAAGGGGATCGGCGGCGCCTGGCCCATGCTGCTGCGCGAGGCGTACGAGCGGTGGCTGGAGACCCAGTCCAAGCCGGCGCCGGGCGACAGCGCCACGTCCGGTCTCCTCTCCGAGCCCTGGCTGTACGCCCGCCGCGCCCCCGGAAACGCCTGCCTGTCCGGGGTCGCCCAGATGTACGCGCCCGACCCGTGGCTCCCGCTCGACGGCACGCCCGGCCGCGTCAACCCCGACTCCAAGGGCTGCGGCACGGTGATGCGCTCGGCCCCCTTCGGCCTGGTCAACACCGCCGACGGGGCCTTCGCCATGGCGGCCCGCGGCGCCCAGATCACCCACGGCCACCCCACCGGCTACTACGCGGCGGGCGCCCTCGCCGCCATCGTCGCGCACCTGGTCGCGGGGGACTCCCTGGAAGGTTCGGTCCTGCGCGCGCTACGACTCCTGGAGCGCCACCCCGCCCACGAGGAGACCTCGGCCGCCCTCCGCGAGGCCCTCGACCTGGCCGCCGAGGGCTCGCCCACCGCCGAGAAGGTCGAGTCGCTCGGCGCGGGCTGGGTCGCGGAGCAGGCCCTCGCGATCGGCGTCTACAGCGCGCTCGCGGCAAGTGACGTGAAGGCCGCGCTGCTCCTCGCCGTCAACCACTCCGGCGACAGCGACTCCACCGGTTCCATCTGCGGCAACCTCCTCGGCGCCCGCTACGGCGACCACGGCCTGCCGCACACCTGGGTGCAGCGGGTCGAGGGCCGCGCCACGATCGCCGCCCTCGCCGACGACCTCGCGGCGGAATGCGTACCGGACTGACCTCTGGGCACCCGTCTGACCAGGGACGCGACCACCTGCCGGAGGCACGCGGCCTGTGGCACGCTGAAGAGAAGCCCGATCGGAAGTCCGACCGAAGTCCGACCGAAGCCCGATCTGAAATCCCGACCCTGAGGAAGGAGCGAGGCGATGCCCGTCGTACCGCTGTCGCAGAAGGAGATCGAGGACCGCCTCGCGGAACTCCCCGGCTGGTCCGTCGACACGGACCGCCTCACCCGCGCCTACCGTCTCCCCTCCCACCTCGCGGCCACCGCGATGGTCGTCCACATCGCCCAGGTCCAGGAGGAACTCGACCACCACTCCGACCTGACCTTCGGCTACAACACCGTCACCCTCACCGTGAACACCCACAGCGTCGGCGGCGCGATCACCGAGCTGGACTTCCAACTCGCCCGCAGGGTCGAGGACTTGGCCCCGGGACACGGCGCGACCTGAGCGGAGACCGACGGGAGAGACGGAGAGAGACGGAGAGAGACGGAGAGAGGCAGGGCGGAAGCGCGTGCTCGACTACGACAAGGAAGCCGACGCGTACGACGCGACGCGCGGCGGTGAGCCCCGTGCCGCCGCCGCTGCCGAAGCCGTGCTCGGCTTGGTCCCGCAGGATGCCCGAGGCCTGCTGGACGTGGCCTGCGGCACGGGCATCGTCACCCGCCGCCTGGCCGCGGCCCGCCCCGGCCTACGGGTGACGGGCCTCGACGCCGCACCGGCCATGGCCCGCAGAGCGGCGGCGAGGCTACCGGGCGCCGTACTCCTCGCGGACAGCCGCCAACTCCCCTTTCCCGACGGGGTGTTCGACGCGGTGACGACGGTATGGCTGCTGCACCTGGTGGACGGCCCGGCGGACGCCAGGGCGATCATCGCGGAGTGCGCACGGGTCCTGCGCGCCGGCGGCGTGTACATCACCACGGTCGACAAGGCCGCCGCCCACGACGTCGGCAGCGACATCGACGCCGTCCTCGCACCGCGCCCACGCCGCCCCGCCCAGGACAGCCCCGACCAAGTCAGCGCGTACGCGGAAGAGTTCGGCCTCCGTCCGGCCGGCACGGCCCGCTTCCGGGGCCACGGCCAGGGCCGCAGCCCCCGCACCACCACCGCCGACCTGCGACGCGGCTGGTTCACCATGCTGCCGCCCGGCGAACCGCTCACCGAACGGTTCGCCGCCGAGCTGGAGTTGCTCCCGGACCAGGAACGACCGCGCGCGGACCCCGAGTTCACGATCCTGGCCTTCAGGAAACCTTCGTCCGGGTGAAGTCCATCGTCCAGTTGGTCACCCAACCAGCCCCGTCGGTCTCGGCACCGACATCGAGGTCCTGGCCCCGCCCGAACTGCGCGACCGCATCGCCCACACGGTGGCCGAACTGACCGGGAGATACGGCAACTTGCTCACGGGCGGCGGCGACTGAGGGCACGCCTGAGGGCACGATTGAGGGCAGGCAACCCGTGCTCAGGCGACCGTGCAGTTCTGATCGCCCACCTTGAACGCGCCCGGCTTCGTGTTCACCCCCGACCAGCTCCCCGTGAAGCCGAAGCCCACCGAGGACCCCGCCGCCACCGTGCCGTTCCAGCTCACGTTCTTCGCCGTCACCGTCGCGCCCGACTGAGTGTAGTCGGCGTTCCACAGCTGGCCGATCTGCTGCCCGTCGGCGAAGGACCAGCCAAGTGACCAACCGTTCCAGACAGTTGAGCCGGTGTTCGTCAGCTGAACGTCGGCCTGGAAGCCACCAGCCCACTGGTTGGTGATCTTGTACGTGACCGTGCAGGCGCCCGTCGGTGTCGGATCGGTACCGCCGCTGCCCCCGCTCCCTCCGTCGCCGGCGTCGGAGGAGTCGCCGTAGACGACCCCGCGGCCGTTCGTCGACACGTACACGCGGCCGTAGATCCTGGGGTCACCGGTGATGGCCGCACCCGTCCAACCCCATTGATGCGCATCGTCGTTGATCCGCGTCCAGGTCGCGCCCTTGTCGGTCGAGCGGAAGATGCCGCGTACGCCGCCGATCTTCGCGCTGGTGTAGAGCGTCTGGTACGAGGCACCGGTCGCCGCCTTGCCGAAGCCGATGGTGTCGGCCTGGTCGACGTTCGCGAGCTTGGTGAAGGTGGCGCCGCCGTCCGTGGAGTGCCACAGCCCGTACGCCCCGTCGCTCGCCCCGCCCGCCAGCCAGATGTCCCCCTTCGTACCGGGCAGCGCCTTGAAGCGGACGCTGTCACCGGCGGGGAGGCCGGCCGCGGTCGACGTGGTGAAGGTCGCCCCGCCGTCCGAACTGACGTAGAAATGCCCGGACTTGAAGCCGTAGAAGGCTTTCGCATCCGCCCGGTCCGACTCGACGATCGCGCCCGCCGGGATACCGCTCGACGCAGCCCAGGACGAGCCGAAGCCCGTCGCGTACTGCACGCCCGCACCCGCCGGACTCCACACGAACCGACTGCCGTTGGCCGCCGCGGCCACCGTCCCGCCACCGCTCACGCCCGCGGGGTCGGTCCCCGCGAACCAGTTGGCGCCGTTGTCCGTCGAGAACGCGATGTGCGCGCCCGAGTCCGCATTGCCCACGCGTACCACGGTGTTGGGGTTGGTCTCCGCGAAGTCGAGGCTCGTGGTCGTCGTGAAGGTCGGCGAAGTGAACATCATCGAGGGGACCTGGGCCAGATCCGTGTGCCGGAACCCGCCGATGTCGCCCAGCGCGCTGAGGAGTTGGGCCCCGCCGGACGGAGGAGCGGCGAGGTCGTTCACGGCCGTCTCCTCCAGCCCCCGCACCATCGGCTTCACGGTGAACTGGCCGCCGCTGTCCCAGTTCGTCAGGTTCTCCGTGCCGTAGAGCGTCGCCCCCGTCCCGTACATCATGCGGTTCGAGTCGAACGGGTCGATCTCCAGCGACTCGGTCATCCACCCGAGTTTCGGGGCCTGTTCGGGCGGCGACGGGTTCGCGCCGAAGGTCAGCCAGGGCGAGGACGACACGTCCATCGTGTAGCGGTTCGCACGGTTGGGATACGACGTGTAGTCCCAGGCCTTCGTCCAGGTGCCGCCGCTGTCAGTGGACCGGAAGATCTGCGTGTCCGGCCACCAGGAGCTGTACGCCGTCGCCATCACGGTCCCGGGATGCTGCCGGTCCACGGTCAGACCGCTGAACCCGTAGTAGCTGTCGGCCTCCGCGACCGGGCTGATGTTCGTCCACGTGCCGGTAGCGGTCGCGTACCGCCACAACTGCCCCTTGCCACCGTCGTACGGACCGCCCTTGTCGCTGTATGCGATGTACAGATAACCGTTGACCGCATCCAGTACACCCTTGTGGGCCAGATAACCGGTGGGCTGCCCGGCCACCCGCGACCACGTGGCACCCGCGTCCGTCGACCGGTACACGGCGTTGGCCTGGTCGGCGACCCCGACATAGATCGTCTTCGTCGCGCTGCCGGCCGTACCCGTCGACTCGTCGAAGGTGACCCACACGATGCCCTGGTTGTCGCTGGCGTAGCCGCTCGTGTCGGTCGGATCCTGCACGTAGTTCCCGACGTTGGGGAAGTTCGCCACCTGCGACCAGGTGACCCCGGAGTCGGTGGACCGCCACAACCCCTTCCCGCTCGGCGCACCCAGATACAGCACGCTGTCCTTGTTGGGATCGACGGCCAGCCGCTCACCCATACCGCGCCCCGGCATGTTCCCGCCGAGCTTGAACGGCAGATCGGTCTTCTGCCAACTCCCGCCCCGGTCAGCCGACCTGAGCACGGCCCCGTTCGTCGGATCCCAGCTGTTCGTGTACGTACCGACAGCCGCGTACACCTTGTCCGGATCGACGGAGTCCGACGCGAGACTCACCACCCCGGTATGCCCCCAGTCGTCCCACCCGACCGAGTCCAACAACGGCGTCCAGGTCTTCGTCGACTCCTGCCACCGATAGGCACCGCCGATGTCGGTCCGGGCGTAGGCGAGGTTTTTCTCCTTCCGGTTGAAGACGACACCGGGCACGAACCCGCCTCCGTCGATCCGGGCGTTGTGCCATGTGTAGGTGTCGGCCGCGAGCGTCGCTCTGGGTGCGTTCGCGGCGAGGGCGGACGGACTGCCCACCAACAGGCCGGCGGCGAGGGCGAGCACGGCCGTGAGGATTCGGGTTCTTCGCACGATGGAGTCCTCTCCTTGCGGGGTGGAAAGGCACGAGCGCCGGGCGACCCCCAGTACGGGTGGAGGCCGCCCGGCCGGTGGGCCCCGCCGTCAGGTGACGGGACCACGCACACGGAACTCCGAGGCACTCTCCAAGAAACGGCGGGCCCAACACCCCTGTTTTTCAGGGGCGCGGGGAACTGCGCGACCAGCCACAACGGACCCGCAGCCAAACAATCACCCAACCCGCAGAGCGCCCAGCGGCGGGGCTATTCAAGAAGCTCCGCGTACGACCCCATGGCCAAGGCGACATCCGCCTGAGCCCAGAACCGGTGATACGTGAAGACAGGCGCGGCCCCACCCGCCAGATAACTCTGGATCTTCGACCACGCCGGATCGTTCTTGTAGAAGGACCGCAACGAGGCGAACGTAGAAGCGGAGTTGACCGCGTCCCCGTTCGGCATCGTCCCGCTCCACCCACTCGGCACATACACGCTGTCGTCGAACCGGTTGTAGTCCGCGCGGGTCTCCGGAACGGCGACACCCAGGCTGTCCTGGTAGTTGCCCCACATCCCGTCGAGCAGCGCCTTCGCGGTCGTCTTCGCCGCCGTGGAACCGGACTTCGCGGCGTAGTACGTCAGCGTCTTGGCATACGCGGCAGCCACACCCACGTCATTGGTGTAGTCGGCCACGGTGACATGAAGTCCCGTATTGGCACCGGGACTTGACGCGTTCCACGTATCCGGCTGCCCCGACCACTGCAACGTCGAGGGAATCAGATACGTACCGTCCGGATTGATCGTGGTCTTGGACAGCGCCCACGCCACCCACTTGTCGAGAACCGCCTTCGCGCTCGCGTTCCCCGTCTGCTGGTAGTACTCGGCGACCCGCTCCATCGACCACGCCTGGAACCCGAACCACTGGTTGGACGGCGGGTCGTGATAGACGGGCTGCTGGTCGTAGTACATGCCGTAGAACGTCGACGTCCCGGCCGGCGGACTCGCGTACCGCCCCTGCCAACTGTTCGTCGCCCCACCGGCGATGGCACCCTCGCTCGACTGCAGCCAGCGGTAGAACTCCAGCTGCCGCGACAGCGAAGTTCCCCAATCCGCCGCGCCCGTAGTGGACTTGGGCTTCAGGTCCGCGTACGAACTCAACGCGTAGGCGGCCAACGGGTTTTGATAACCCCCGTGCACATGGCTGGACCCGATGCGCCACGCCCAACCCGCGCTGGTGTCATTGGCGCCGCCCCAGGCGTAGTACCAGGACAGCAGATAGTCCGAGGCGTCCTTGCCGGTGCCTGCCGGGCAGGTGGACGGTCCGACGCAGTTGCCGATCTTCTTGAAGTACTTGTCGTACATGGCGTAGCGCAGGTAGTCGCCCATCTTCGCCGCCTTGCCGACGGTCGTGGAGACGTCGGAGCCCTTGCCCTGCTCCTTGGCCCACACGTCGGCCCAGTACGCGGCCTGCACGGCCCGCGCGTCGGCGTCCGGCGCGTCGGTGTACTTCCACTGCTTGGCGTACGACGAGTCGCCGGTGAAGAGGTCCAAGTACCCGTTCGTACCGCCGTACTTGAAGGCGTCGCAGGTCGGCTGCGGCACCGTCTCCCACACCGACTCCTGCGGTCCGCGCTGGAAGGTGTTGATGTACGACGGCCCGCTCGCGGTCGGCCCCGCCTCGCACCCGCCGCCCGGCGTGTCGCCGTAGCCGTAGGTGTTGTCGACGTCCTCCAGCCAGTGCATACCGTAGACATCGTCCGTACCGTATGCGGTCTTCAGTTCACCGGCGATCGGATCCGATCCCACCGGCACCGAGGTGTCGAGCTTCGCCGGATACTCGTTCGGGGTGTCCAGCTCGGGCGCGTACGTCGCCGGCTTCGAGGCGTTGTAGAAGGAGCTGGTCGGCTGGTCGGCGTGGGTCGGGATCATGTACTTCTCCATGAGAGCCCAGGCACCGTTGAACTTCGACCAGTCGCCCGTCACCTTGCCGTACATCGCCTGCAGCCACAGCAGATAGCTGTACGCCTCCGACGTCGTCTCGTGCCCCTGGTCCGGCGCCTCGACGATCAGGGTCTCCACCGAGTGGTAGGGGATGCCCTGGGGCGAGAAGTAGCCGTTCGCCGGGTTGGTGATCCTGCCGTAGAGGTCCAGGAAGCGGGCGTCGTAGGCGTTCGCCGCCGCCAGCTCCGTCACCGTGACCGTCGCCTTGGTGAACCCCGTCGCGGTCGACTCGAAGGACGCGGAACCGGTGCCCGCCGCGTCGGCCGTGAGGGTCACCGTCTGCGCGGTGTTCCAGTTCGACGGCGTGAAGGTGAGCGACGCGCCGCCGGTGACCGACAGGCCCGTGTTGCCGCTCGCCCGGGCCGTCGTGACGGTCACGTTCGACGACGGCTGTGTGGACAGCGACACCGCGTAGGTGCCCGACTTGCCCTGCTGGACGCCGAGTTGGGCCGGTGAGGCCACCACCGCGGGTCCCGACGCGACGGTGATGCCGACCGGTGTCGACTCCCCGGACGCGCCCAGGCTGTCGTAGGCCTTCGCCACCAGCGAATGACTGCCCACGGTCAACCCGGAGGTCGAAAGAGAGTACGGCGAGCTCGTGTCCGTGCCGAGCAGCGTGGTGTCGTCGTAGAACTCCACCTTGCTGATCGTCGCGTTGTCGGCCGCCGCCGCGGTCGCCGCGAGCGGGATCGCCGCCCCCTGCGTGTAGATCGCGCCCGAGCTCGGGCTGGTCAGCACGGTGATCGGCGGCTGGTGCGCGCCGGCGCAGGTGGTGCCGTTGACCGCGAACGAGGTGGGCGCGGTGTTGGTGCCGCTGTAGCCGAACTGCGCGCCGGTCGAGACGGCCGCGCCCGCGGCGATCGTCCCGTTGTACGACGCGTTCGTCACCGAGACCGTGCTGCCGGACTGGGACCAGGTGCCGTTCCAGCCGTTGCTGAGCTTCTGGTTGCCGGCGTAGCCGTACGTCAGGGTCCAGCCGTTGATCGCGTCCGTACCGCGGTTGGTGAGGGTCAGATCCGCGGTGAAGCCGGAACCCCAGTCGTTGGTCTTGTAGTCCACGCTGCACTGAACTGTCGCCGCCTGAGCGGGAGTTGTGCCGGTCGCCAGCATCGAGACCGGAAGAGCGAGGGCCGCCACGACGGCGGTCCACAAGCGCCGCGTCACGCGGCGTCTCCTTCTGGGGTGCATGTGCTGGTTCCTCCTTGCGGCTCGGAGAAGTGGGGGCGGAGCAGCAACAAGCCTTGAACCAGTGGGAGCGCTCCCATCGTGGGGACGGGGGTGTGAGTCGTCAAGGTGCTTACGGAGTCGAAAAAATTCGACGAGCGCGGGTTGGGGGAAAGTCAGCGAAAGTCTGTGACTCCCCTGTCCTTTACCGTCACTTGGCGCTACCTTCCTGGACACCAGTGGGAGCGATTCCGTCAGTCGACGCGTCCGTGCGACGCGCCCGAGCTGCAAGGAGTCGCTCATGCGACACCCCCCGCGTTCAATGCTTTTAGCCGTGGCCGGCGCGACCGCCCTTGTCGGGGCCATGGTCGTTCCGGTGGTCACGGCGTCCGGCGCCACTCCCGCGTGCACGGTGGCGTACTCGGTCACCAGCCAGTGGGACACCGGTTTCCAAGGTGCAGTGCAGATCACCAACAACATGGCACCGGTGAGCAGTTGGAGCCTGAGCTTCGACTTCGCCGGTGGCCAGAAGGTCACGCAGGGCTGGAACGCCAAGTGGTCCCAGTCCGGCACGACGGTCACCGCGACCAACGAGAGCTGGAACGGCTCGCTCGGCACCGGCGCGAGCATCGGCGCCGGGTTCCTCGCCAACTGGTCGGGGAGCAACCCCGTACCGTCCGCGTTCAAGCTCAACGGCACGACCTGCAACGTCGATTCGGAGCCGACACCACCCACGTCGCCGCCTCCGACCTCACCGCCGGCCGGCGGCACCGCACCCGCACTGCACGTCTCCGGGAACAAGCTCGTGGACGCCGACGGCACCAACCGCCGTCTGCTCGGCGTCAACCGGTCCGGCGGCGAGTTCATGTGTGTGCAGGGCTACGGCATCTGGGACGGACCGGTGGACGACGCGGCCGTCGCGGCGATCGCCGACTGGAAGGCGAACGTGGTCCGCATTCCCCTCAACGAGGAGTGCTGGCTGGGCCTTTCGAACATCAAGCCCGAGTACGCGGGCGCCAACTACATCGCCGCCGTCAAGGACCTGGTGGCGAAGGTCGAGGCGCACGGCATGACACCGATCGTCGAACTGCACTGGACCTACGGCCAGTACACCGGCAACTCGGCGGGCTGCTCCGACGTGCACGCCACCTGCCAGAAGCCGATGCCGGACGCGCAGTACAGCCCGTCGTTCTGGTCCTCGGTCGCCAGCACCTTCAAGGGCGACCAGGCCGTCGCGTTCGACCTGTTCAACGAGCCCTACCCGGACCGCGCGACCTCCACGACCACCCAGGCGTGGGAGTGCTGGCGGGACGGCGGCACCTGCCCCGGCATCGGGTACGAAGTCGCCGGTATGCAGGATCTCGTCGACGCCGTACGGTCCACCGGCGCCAGGAACGTGATCATGGCCGGCGGGCTCGCGTACTCGAACGACCTGAGCCAGTGGCTGACGTACAGGCCCACCGATCCGACGGGCAATCTCGTCGCCGCGTACCACGTGTACAACTTCAACACCTGCGCGAGCGAAAGCTGCTGGAACTCCACACTCGCCCCCGTCGCGGCCCAAGTGCCGCTGGTGGCAGGGGAGATCGGCGAGAACACCTGCTCGCACGCCTTCGTCGACCAGGTCATGAAGTGGTTCGACGACCGCGGGCTCTCGTATCTCGGCTGGACCTGGAACACCTGGGACTGTTCCGCGGGTCCGTCACTGATCTCCGACTACGCCGGTACGCCCACCGCGTACGGCATCGGGCTGCGCGACCATCTGCGCGCCCTCAACGGATAGGCGCCCGCACACCACAGCACCCGCAATCAACTTCCTTCACAGACAAGGAAACCCGCACTCATGAGCCGTACCAGAACAGCGTTGCTCGCTGCCTTGGTGCTCGTCGCCGGGGCCTCGGGGACGGCGGTCGCCGCCGCTCCCTCGGCGGACGTCGGCATCGCCGCGATCCCCTGCAGCGTGGACTACAAGGTGCAGAACCAGTGGGGCACCGGCTTCACCGCCGCCGTCACGATCACCAACAACGGCGCCGCGAAGTCGAGTTGGGCCGCGAAGTGGTCGTACGCCGGTAACCAGCAGATCACCAGCGGCTGGAACGCGAAGATCAGCCAGAGCGGGACCGCCGTCACGGCGGCCAACGAGACCTACAACGGGAGCCTGGGGACCGGGAGTTCGGTCAGCTTCGGCTTCAACGCCTCCTACAGCGGCACCAACGCGCTGCCGACCACCTTCACCCTCGACGGCGTGACCTGCAACGTCGACGACGGCAGCGGCGGGGGAGGGGGCGGTGGCGGCACCGATCCCAGCGGGCGGGTCGACAACCCGTACGCGGGCGCCAAGGTGTACGTGAACCCGGAGTGGTCCGCGAAGGCCGCCGCCGAGACCGGTGGCAGCCGGGTCTCCAGCCAGCCCACCGGCGTCTGGCTGGACCGCATCGCCGCGATCAACGGCGTCAACGGCGGCATGGGCCTGCGCGCCCACCTCGACGCGGCGGTCGCCCAGAAGGGCACCGGCGAAGAGGTCGTCCAGCTCGTCGTCTACGACCTCCCCGGGCGCGACTGCGCGGCCCTCGCCTCCAACGGTGAACTGGGCCCGACCGAAATCGGGCGCTACGAGAGCGAGTTCATCGACCCGATCGCCGCGATCCTCGCCGACAGCAAGTACGCCTCGCTGCGGATCGTCACCACGATCGAGATCGACTCGCTGCCCAACCTCGTGACCAACACCGGCAGCAAAGCCACCGCCACCCCGCAGTGCGACACGATGCTCGCCAACGGCAACTACGTGAAGGGCGTCGGCTACGCGTTGAACAAGCTCGGCGCGATCCCCAACGTCTACAACTACATCGACGCCGGACACCACGGCTGGCTCGGCTGGGACGACAACTTCGTCCCCTCCGCGAACCTCTTCTACCAGGCCGCCAACGCCGAGGGCGCGACCGTGAACGACGTGGCCGGCTTCATCACCAACACGGCCAACTACAGCGCCCTGAAGGAGAACAACTTCACCATCAACGACAGCGTCAACGGTGTCTCCGTGCGCCAGTCCAAGTGGGTCGACTGGAACCGCTACGTGGACGAGCAGTCGTACGCCCAGGCGTTCCGCAGTGAGTTGGTGTCCGTGGGCTTCAACTCCGGTATCGGCATGCTGATCGACACGTCGCGGAACGGGTGGGGCGGTTCCGCCCGGCCCACCGGTCCGGGTGCGACCACCAGTGTGGACACGTACGTCGACGGCGGGCGCTACGACCGGCGGATCCAGGTCGGGAACTGGTGCAACCAGTCCGGTGCGGGTCTGGGCGAGCGGCCGCAGGCCGCTCCTGCCGCCGGGATCGACGCGTATGTGTGGATGAAGCCGCCGGGGGAGTCGGACGGGTCCAGCACGGCCATCGCCAACGACGAGGGCAAGGGGTTCGACCGGATGTGCGATCCGACGTACACGGGGAACGCGCGTAACGGGAACAACATGTCCGGTGCGCTGCCGAACGCTCCGCTGTCGGGGCACTGGTTCTCCGCGCAGTTCCAGCAGCTGATGGCCAACGCGTATCCGCCGCTGTAGGTGCCGATGGTTGCGGAGCGTTTTTAGCTGCGGGCCGTGTGTGGCTGGTCGCGCCCACGCGGCGGAGCCGCAAATCGACACAGCCCCGCGCCCCTAAAAAGGGGCGTGGGGGTCAGCCCTCCTTCGACAGGCCCCGGCGGATTGCTTGCTCCACCACCGAATAGTTGCCGTTGGACCGTTCCAACTCGTACGGCGCCGCCGGCATCAGCGGTGGCTGGCCCATGAAGCGGGGGCGGTCGCCGTGGTGGGGCTGGGCCGCGTGGACCAGGAAGGGGTGGCAGAGGTAGACGTCGCCGGGCCGGCCGGTGGCGTAGGTGAGGGGGCGCCCGGCGGATGCCTCGGCCACCTTCGGGCCGAGGGTCAGTGCGGAGGCGCCCTTCTCGCCGTACGGTTCCAGGACGCGCGGGACGTCGAGGTGGGAGCCGACCCGGATGCGGGTCGGCGCGTTCTCCTCGGTGACCTCGGTGTAGAGCATCAGCATCAGCAGGGCCCGGCCGCGCGAGGCCAGATTCGCGTACGGCCACTCGTTCTCCGCGCCCTCTGCGACATAGCTGCCCTCGATGTGCCAGCCGGCGTCGTCCGGTTCCGTCGGGTGCGGGAAGCGCAGCGGGAAACTGCCCACCGAGTACCGGGACTGCCACCGGCCGGCGCCCACCAGGAGGTCGAACGCCTCATGCAGGACAGGGGAGTTGACCGAGGCGGCGAACGGTCCCTGGGCCATGTCGCTCACCCACACCACCGGGTCCTGCCAGGTGCCGGGGTCCTCCGGGTCGTAGCCCGTCTCCCGCCACAGCAGCCGAGCGCAGTGCTCGGCGACCCGCGGTGGGAAGGCCCCCTCGATCTTCACGAACCCGTCTTCGAGGAAGCGTTCCACCATCACGTCGTCCGTGTCGTCCGTGTCGTCCGTGTCGTCCGTGTCTTCCATACGGGCATGCTCGGCGACGGACGACCTGTTCCGCACCTCGTTTTTTGCCGCTTCGGCAACGGGACTGGCCGTCGAACGGTGCGTCGGCGCAGGCTGGCGGCACGCGGACGAGAGGCTGACCACCATGGCGCACCAGCACGATCACGAGCACAAGCACGTCCACACGCAGGGTGAGGAGCACGACCACAAGCCCGGCAAGGACCGTCATCACCACGACCACACCGACCTCGACTGGGCCGTCATGGGTCCCCTGCTGGAGACCCAGGCGGAGCTGTTCTCGCCCTTGTACGAGCGGGCGATGGCGTGGCTCGCGAAGGAGCGGACCGATCCGGGGCTGATCGTCGACGTGGGCAGCGGGCCCGGTGTGGTCGCGTGTCTGTTCGCGGAGACGTTCCCGGGTGCCCGGGTCGTCGCGGTGGACGGTTCCGAACCGCTCCTGGAGCGGGCCCGCGCCCGCGCCGACCGGCAGGGCTTCGGCGACCGCTTCAGCACGCTGACCGGTGAACTGCCGGAGGTTCTGGGGCAGTTGGAGTACCCGGCCGACCTGCTGTGGGCCAGCCGCAGTCTGCATCACCTCGGTGACCAGCGGGGCGGTCTCGCCGCGTTCGCGGAGCGGCTCGCACCCGGCGGCACCCTCGCCATCATGGAGGGCGGCCTGCCCTCCCGGTTCCTGCCCCGCGACTTCGGCATCGGCCGCCCGGGACTGGAGGCGCGGATCGACGCGATCGAGGCCGAGTGGTTCGCGCAGATGCGCGCCGACCTCCCCGGCGCCGTCACCGAGACCGAGGACTGGCCCGCCCTCCTGACCTCGGTCGGTCTGAAGCACACCGGCAGCCGCAGCTTCCTCCTCGACCTGCCCGCCCCGGCCCCCGACCGCGTCCGCGCCTACGCCGCCACCTGGCTGACCCGCGTCCGTGACACCTACGGCGAGGCGATGGACGCCGAGGACCGGGCGGCCCTCGACCGGCTCGTCGACCCGCAGGACCCGGCGGGTGTGCATCAGCGCGCCGACGTGTTCGTGCTCGCCGCGCACACCGTGCACACGGCGGTCCGGACGAGCTGACAGGGCCCGTGATCTCGACGGCTTGACTTCGAGCCTGCTCAAGGTGATGAACTGCCCCTCCGACTGTGCGGAGTTCACCGACCCACGGGGGTACGACCACCATGAACGACAACTCGCATGTAGCGCTCATAACGGGCGGCGGCAGCGGTATCGGCGCCGCCGTCGCCCGTCAACTCCTCAGCGCCGGGGGCCGGGTGGCCGTCACTGGCCGCAGCGAGCAGCGCCTGTATGACTTCGCCGCCCAACTGGGCAACCCCGAGGGCCTGTTGACGATCCCCGGGAGTGCCGCCGAGTACGACGAGGTGCAGGCCGCCGTCGAGACGACGCTCAAACAGTTCGGGCGGCTCGACGCGGTCGTCGCCAACGCCGGGATCGCCACGCACGACTCGGTCGCCGAGGGCGACCCGACCGGGTGGACCGAGATGGTGCTGACCAACGTCCTCGGTCCGGCCCTGCTGATCCGGGCGTCCGTCGACGCGCTGAAGCAGACGCACGGCCGGATCGTGCTGATCGGCAGCGTCGCCGGGTTCGTACACACCCCCGGCAACATCTACGGCGCGACCAAGTGGGCGATGACCGGTCTCGCCGAGAACACCCGGCGCGAGGTCACGGAGTTCGGCATCGGCGTGACGCTGGTCGCCCCGGGCCGGGTGGAGACCCCGTTCTGGGACGGCAACGGCAGCCTGCCGCCCGGCCATCTCCTCACCGCCGACCAGATCGCCGACACGATCCTCTGGGCGATCCGCCAGCCCGCCGGCGTCGACATCAACACCGTCGTCGTACGGCCGATCGGGCAGCCCAACTGACAGACACATGGGGCTCGTTGCCGCTGGGGAAAGCGGCAACGAGCCCCATCCGTACGTCAGTTGCTCGCCAGGAACTGCTTCGCCAGCTGGTCGCCCAGGGAGACCGCCGCGCTGTGGCTCTCGATGGGGGAGACCGTCGAGTTCTTGAACAGGATGTACGTCACGCCGGAGTCGGCGCCGCCGGTCGCCGGGTCGGGGTCGATGCCCAGGGCGCTGGCCGTGGCGTACGAGGCCTCGCCGATGATGTTGGTGGGGCCGGTGTCGCCGACGACCGCGTACTCGACCTTGTTGTTGTAGATGACGGCGACCACACCGCCGCCCTTGATGCCGTAGCTGGAGTACTTCCAGATGCTGCTGGAGCTGGGCACCACGATGTAGGGCAGTGAATCCGCCTTCAGGGGCTGGCCGTTGGACTGGTGGAACGCCGTGTCGTCCTGGTACCAGGGGTCGGCGTTCTCGTTGCACTTCGTGGTGCGCTGTCCGTCGCAGTCGATGTCCATGTCGGCCTTCCAGAACACGGCGCCGTTCTTGCCGCAGACCGGGACGGTGGCCGAAGTCTCGTCGTCCGTACGGTACTTGCCGCTCGATATCTGCGAGCAGGACGTCACCTTGGAGAGCAGGTCGGCCGCGCTGACCGAGCCCTCCTGAGCCGACTTGGGGGTGGCGCCGGAGGCGCTCGCGGGGAGCACTCCGGCGGCGAGCAGGGCGGCACCTGAGGCCGCGGCGAGGGTCAGTGATCGCATGCGCACTGTGGGGGACCCTTCTGTTAGGAAAGTTTCCTTACCAGGTGCGCAACAAGGTGCCCCTTCATCATGCCCGCGTCAAGGCCCTGGTACGAACCAAGTGGGCCGCGGGCGCGAAAGCCGTCGTCACGGAAACGGAAAGACGAAGCGCCCCGGAGCCACAAGGCTCCGGGGCGCTCGCACTGCCTGGGGTTCAGGCCATGTGCCTTGGTTTCAGGCCGCGTTGAACGTCGACGGGTCGGGACCCAGGCGCCGGTCCTCGTTCAGCGCGCTGATCGCCGCGAGGTCCTCGGTGTCCAGGCTGAAGTCGAAGACCTCGATGTTCTCCTTGATCCGCGACGGCGTCACGGACTTGGGGATCACCACGTTGCCGAGCTGGATGTGCCAGCGCAGCACGACCTGGGCCGGGGTGCGGCCGTGCTTCTGGGCGATGGCGACGATCGCCGGGACCTCCAGGAGGCCCTTGCCCGAGCCGAGCGGCGACCAGGCCTCGGTCGCGATGCCCTGCTCCGCCTGGTACTCGCGCCCGGCGCGCTGCTGGAACTGCGGGTGCAGCTCGATCTGGTCGACCGCCGGAATGACCGAGGTGCCCTCGATCAGCCGGGCCAGGTGGTCGGGTTCGAAGTTGGAGACGCCGATGGCCCGCACGCGGCCGTCCGCGTACAGCTTCTCGAACGCCTTGTAGCTGTCGAGGTACTTGTCCCGGGCCGGGGTCGGCCAGTGGATCAGATACAGATCCAGGTACTCCAGGCCGAGCTTCTCCAACGAGACGTCGAAGGCGCGCAGCGTGGCGTCGTATCCCTGGTCGCTGTTCCAGAGCTTGGTGGTGACGAAGAGGTCCTCGCGCGGGACGCCGGACGCGGCGATGGCCTTTCCGGTGCCCTCTTCGTTGCCGTAGATCGCAGCGGTGTCGATGCTGCGGTACCCGGCCTCCAGCGCCGTGGCCACCGCCCGCTCCGCCTCGTCGTCCGGCACCTGCCAGACGCCGAAGCCCAGCTGGGGCATCTCGACACCGTTGTTGAGGATGATCGGGGGGACCTTGCTGCTCACGAGCTCTCGATCCTTCAGTCGTCGGGTGGTACTCCCATCGTCAACGATCACGGGCCGTGGTGCATTCCTGACCGCGAAATCCGTCCGGGCCGACCGGTGAATCGGCGCCGGTTGTCGAAGATTGGCGCGAAATGCATCCGACCTTTTTCGGTCCGGACCATTGACCGCGGACCTTCGTGCCGCAACGCTGAAGCACGCCGTCGGACGCGTTCGTGAACGCGGTACCCCCATGTGAACATCGGCACCTGTTTGGACTCCGAGAACCCCCAATCCTCAGGAGAGCAGGTATGCATACACGAGCAGACGCTGCCCCGGATCCTGTAGGCAGCGCATCGTATGCAGGAAACATCGGATGAAAAGGTGTGGTGAAGGCCTCGTCGGTCACGGGTCCGCACACCGAACGGACCGGCGACGGCGAACGGGTGCTTCTTCGCTCGGACCGACTGATCGGTCGGTCAATAGTGGCGGCGGCCGGCGCGGTGATCCCGGGCACCGGGCCCGCGCCTGCGAACCCGCACGGTCCACTCGAACCGACCCGACGCCAAAGGGAGGAACATGAGACGCCCACGACTACGAGCGGCCCTGACCGCGGCAGCCCTCGCCACCGCCACCCTGACCGGAGCGGCCCCGCCGCTCGAAACGGTGGCGGCGGCGAGCCGCCCGGCCGCCGCGCCCGACTGGTCCGTGGCCGTGGTCGACTCCACCACGGCCCGCTACACACCGAGCACCATCGGCGGCTGGTCGTACCCGGTCGGCCTCTACCTCTACGGCCAGTACCTCACCTACAAGCGGACCCACGACGCCCGCTACCTGACCTACATCAAGAGCTACGTCGACCGTTTCGTGAAGAGCGACGGCTCGATCGGCCAGTCCTTCGACAGCCTCGACAGCATGCAGGCCGGCCGCCTCCTGGTGATCCTGCACCACGAGACCGGCCAGGACCGCTACCGCAAGGCCGCCAAGAAGATCCGCGACCGCCTCGACACCTACCCGCGCACGAGCGACGGAGGCTTCTGGCACGCCGACAGCAGCAGCCGGGCCCATCAACTCTGGGCGGACGGCGTCTACATGGTGAACCCGTTCCTCGTCGAGTACGGCAAGGAGTTCGGCGACAGTGCCTACACGAACGACGAGGCGTCCAAGCAGTTGTACGTCTACGGCACTCATCTCCAGGTCGCGAACGGCCTGTTGAAGCACGCGTACGACGAGTCGCGCAGTGCGAGCTGGGCCGATCCGGTGACCGGACTCGCGCCGGAACACTGGTGCCGCGCGGTCGGCTGGTACGCGATGGCCATCACGAACGTCCTCGACGCACTCCCCGCCGACCATCCGCGACGGCCCCAACTCCTGGGCATCTTCCGCCGGTTGGCGGCCGGACTGGAGAAGTACCAGGACCCGGCGACCGGCCGCTGGTTCCAGGTGATGGACAAGGGTGCCCGCAGCGACGACTGGACCGAGACGTCCTGCTCCAGCATGTTCACCTACGCCCTCTCGCGCGGCGCCCAACAGGGCTACCTGGACCGGCACTTCGCCGACGTCGCCCGGCGCGGCTACGCGGGCGTCCTCGCGGAACTCTCGGTCGGCACCGACGGCCGTACCGACCTCACCGACATCTCCATCGGCACGAACGTCGGCGACTACGCGTACTACGTCGCCCGCACCCGGGCCGTGAACGACTTCCACGGCCTGGGCGCCTTCCTGATCATGAACGAACAACTGCGAGGTGATTAGTGTCATGAGCACGTCCAGAAGGGTCCTCCTCGGGGCCGCCGTGAGCGGAGCGGCCGGTGCCGCGGTGGGCCTCTCGGCCGCCGCCCCCGCGCACGCCGCCTCCTGGCAGCAGAAGTGGGCGCCGACCGCGACCGGCGACGGCCTCGGCGCCTTCGAGACCGTCGAGGACGACCGCGCCGACTCGCACCCGGCCGGGCACCCGCACATCTACGCCACCGGAGACGACTGGCGCTTCACCATGCATACGGTCGACCGTGACACGTCGTCCGACCGGCAGCGCCAGGAGGTCACCGGTCTGCGCACCGGCAGCAGCAGTTACCTCAAGTGGACCCAGGGGCAGACCTGGCGGATCACGTACTCGATGTACATCCCCAGCTCCCTGAAGGCGACCACCACCTTCACCCACATCATGCAGATGAAGCAGCCCGGCAACGGCACCTCGCCGATCGTCGTGCAGTCCCTGCGCCGGGTGAACGGCGTACAGACCATCGAGCTGAACCTGCCGATCGCCGGTGTCCTGGTCGGCCGTACCGACCTCGATCCGCTGCACGACCGGTGGACCGACGTCGACTTCCAGATCAAGGTCGGCGACGGCACGGCCGGTTCGGTCCGCTGGATCCTCAAGTCCGGTTCCACGACCGTGATCGACAGGACGAAGACCGGCGTCGACACCTTCCTCGCCGACCGGGTGCGCCCCAAGTGGGGCATCTACCGCTCCCTCGGCGACACCTCCGGGTCCCTGCAGGACACCTACCTCCTGCTCACCGATCTCCGCGGCTACCAGCTCGTGTGAGGAGACCGATCCATGAAACCCCCCATGTACCACCGCAGTTGGGTGGCGAGCGTGTTCTTCGCGTTCGCCGTCGTCCTCGGCCTCGCCCACCCCTCGGCCCTCGCGGCGGCAGATCCCGCGACGTCCTCGCCTTCCGCACCGCACGTCACCGTCTACGACGTCCGCGACTACGGCGCCAAGGGCGACGGTTCCGCCAATGACACCCCGGCCGTCAACAAGGCCATCACGGCGGCCAATTCGGCCGGCGGCGGCACGGTCCGCTTCCCCGCCGGCGCCTACAAATCCAAGAACACCATCCACATGAAGAGCAACGTGACGCTCCAGGTCGACACCGGCGCCACGATCCAGGGCTCGTCCGCCGACACCTACGACGCCCCCGAGACCAACCCGTACGACCAGTACCAGGACTACGGCCACAGCCACTTCCACGACGCGATGATCTACGGCGACCGGCTCACCGACATCGGCTTCGTCGGCGGCGGAGTCATCGACGGACTCGGCAACCTGATCACCGGCAACCCCAAGCCGGGCCAGGCCGACAAGATCCTGTCGCTGACGCGCTGCGACGGACTCCGCATCGGTGACGGACTCACCCTGCGCCGGGGCGGCCACTTCGCCGCCCTCGTCAACGGCTGCACGAACGTCACCTCGGACCGTCTGACCATCGACACCGCGAGCGACCGCGACGGCTGGAACATCATCTCCACGACGAACGTCACCGTGACCAACGCCAGCATCAAGGCGAACGACGACGCACTCGTCTTCAAGAGCGACTACGCGCTCGGCGCCAAACTCCCCAACGGCCATGTGCGGGTGAGTGATTCATATCTGTCGGCCAAGTGCTGCAACGCGCTCATGTTCGGATCCGAGACCTGCGGCGACTTCTCGGACTACCGGTTCGAGAAGATCCGGATCGAGGGCGCCGACAAGTCCGGCCTCGGCATGGTCTCCATGGACGGCGCGAAGATCTCCGACGTCCACTACCGCGACATCACCATGACCGACGTCCACTCACCGATCATGGAGAAGATCGGCACCCGCAAACGCTGCGGCAACAGTCCGGGCGTGGGTTCGATCAGCGACGTCACCTACGACAACATCACCGCCACCGGCGACAGCCCCTCGTTCAGCCCGACTCTGTGGGGCGAGAACGGCCACCGGATCAACGGGATCACGTTCACGAACGTCGACATCACCGTCCCCGGCGGCAACGGCACGATGTCCACCGGCGTGCCGAGCAACGACCCCAAGGACTACAACCCGAAGGCCATCGGCACCCGGCCGGCCTACGGCTGGTATCTCCACAACGCCGACAACGTCCAATTCACCGACAGCTCGGTGAAGTTCGCGGCGAACGACGGACGGCCGGCGGTCGTCGCCAACGCGGCGAGCGGCATCCGGTTCACCGGCTTCACCGCTCAGCGCGGCTCCAACTCGCCGTACGACATGGGCTTCCAGGGCGTCGACGGCTACTGCGTGAGCGGCGGCGGCGCGCCACGGGTGTCGAGCACGGGGTCGACGGATAACTGCGGTACCACTGCCGCCCGGCCACTCGACCTGGAGAACCCCCGCCAGGACTTCCTCCGTCACTCCGTCGGCGGCCTCTTCCTGCACTGGGGTCTGCGCACCGCGCCCGCCCACACCGGTTGCACCGGTTGGGAGAGCGATGTCACGAACGGCGGCTGGACCCCCGACTACTGGGTGAACGAGGCTCAGAAACTGCATACGCAATACCTCGTACTGGCTACATTCCACAGTCGCCTCGGCTACGCCCGCCCCTGGCCCTCCAAGATCCCCGGCTCCTGTTCCACCAAGCGGGACTTCCTCGGCGAACTGATCACGGCCGCGAAGGCCAAGGGCATGAAGGTCGTCCTCTACATGACCGACGACCCCCAGTGGCACGACGACGGCGGCCACGAGTGGCTCGACTCGGCCGCGTACTCCGCCTACAAGGGCAAGAACGTCGACCTGACCACCCGGGACGGCTTCGGGCAGTTCAGCTACGACAACTTCTTCGAGGTCATGGACCGTTATCCCGACCTCGGCGGCTTCTGGATCGACAACGACAACGCGTACTGGGAGAGCCACGACCTCTACCAGCAGATCTACCAGAAGCGCCCGAACTACACGCTCAGCAACAACAACGAGGACACGCCGATCATGGACATGATCAGCAACGAGCAGAAGACGGGAATGTCGCCCGCATACGATTACCCGCAGGCTGTATACACCGCTCAACCCCGCCTGACGGAAGCCGACTTCAAGCTCCCGTCGACCGGCGCCTGGTGGTACGACGGCTCCGACCCGTCCGTGGACCGCGCCCTCACCCTCGGCCGCCTCGTCACCAACGCCGGCTCCTCGGTCAAGGCGCTGATGGCGGAGACCGCCCAGGTCAACGGCAGATTCCCGGCGAATCAGGCCGCCTTCAACACCTTCGCCGACTCCTACCTCGACCCCATCTGGGAATCCCTGCACGGCACCGAGGGCGGCGGCTACATGTACGGCGGGCTCAAACCCGGCTTCTGGAACGACGGCGCCCACGGCGTCACCACGATCAGCCGGACCGACCCGAACCTCCAGTACGTCCACGTGCTGACCCCGCCCACCACGAGTACGCTCCGCATCCGCGACAACGGCTACCGCATCGCCTCCGTCACCAACCTCCGTACCGGCGCGGCGATTTCGTGGTCCCAGTCCGGCGGCGTGCTCACGCTCAGCGGTCTCGGCGGCTGGGACCCGTACGACACCGTCTTCAAGGTCACGACCGCCGGCCGCCAGGGCATCCTGTCCGGCGTCACCGTGAGCGCGAGCGCCTCGGCGAGCGGGCACGCGGGTTCGGCGGCCGGGGACGGGAGTTACCTCACCTACTGGGACAACGACAAGACCCTGCCGGTCAACCTCACCTTCGACCTGGGCAGTTCGAAGCGGGCGCAGTACATCGGCCTCAACCAGCGCGAGGACTCCGTTGCTTACGCCCGCTCCGACACCGAACAGTCGGCACGCATCAAGGACTACAAGGTGTTCCTGAGCAACGACGGCACGAACTGGGGGAGCGCCGTCAAGACCGGGCAGGTCCCAAGTCGCCGCGGAATCCAGGGGATTGACCTCACCGCGACAAACGCCCGCTACGTCCGCCTCGAAGTCGACTCCACCTGGGCCGCGTCCACCGACACCACCCGCTACAAGAGGCTGCGGATCGACGAGGCGTGGATCGGCACGTCCTACGCGACCCCCGCGACCTTCACCCCGAAGTCGGACAACGGCCAGTCCCTCCGTCCCGCCATGGGCTGGAGCAGCTGGAGCTACGTCCGCCGCACGCCCACCGAGGCCAAGATCAAGGCCCAGGCGGACGCCCTGGTGTCGAGCGGCCTCAAGAACCACGGCTTCGTGTACGTCAACCTCGACGACTTCTGGCAGAAGTGCGACGCCAACGGCTTCACCGTCGACTCCTACGGCCGCTGGGCCGTCGACACGGCCAAGTTCCCTTCCGGAATCAAGGAGTTGGCCGACTACATCCACTCCAAGGGGCTGAAGTTCGGCTTCTACGTCACCCCGGGCATCGCCAAGAACGCGGTCACCGCGAACACCCCGATCGAGGGCACCTCGTACCACGCGAAGGACATCGCGGACACGTCCAGGACCGAGAAGAACTACAACTGCAAGAACATGTACTACATCGACTACGGGAAGCCGGGCGCGCAGGAGTTCGTGAACTCGTGGGCCAAGCAGTTCGCTTCCTGGGGCGTCGACTACCTGAAGATCGACGGCGTGGGCAGCGCCGACATCCCGGACGTCCAGGCCTGGGACAAGGCGCTGCGCGCGAGCGGACGGACCATCAACTTCGCCCTCTCCAACAACCTTCCGATCGCCGACGCCGCCACCTGGCGTTCGCTGGCGAACAGTTGGCGCACCCAGGGCGACGTCGAGTGCTACTGCGGACCCGGCGCCAACGGCAGCGGCTACCCTCTCACCGACTGGTCCCACGTCTCCGCACGCTTCAACACCGCCGCGTCCTGGCAGCCGTACGCCGGGCCGGGTGGCTGGAACGACCTGGACTCCCTGGAGGTCGGCAACGGCGACCAGGTGGGCCTCACGGCCGACCAGCGGCGCTCGCACTTCACCCTGTGGGCGATGGCGGGCTCCCCGCTGCTGCTCGGCACCGACGTCACCCACCTCGACCCCGTCGACAAGGCGATGCTCACCAACGACCGTCTCATCGGCGTCGATCAGGACGGCGTCGCCGCGAAACGGGTGGTGAACAGCGGCGTGAAGCAGGTCTGGAGCAAACGCGAGAGTGACGGTGCCTATGTGGTCGCCCTGTTCAACACCGGTACGTCCGGCACCGCGACCGTCTCCGTGAACTGGTCGCAGGTCGGCTTCACCGGCTCCGGCGACGTCACCGACCTCTGGTCCGGCTCCCACAAAGGCACCATCGCGGACTCGTACAGCGCGACGCTACGGCCGGGCGAGACCCGCCTGATCCGTGTGAACCCGGTCGACGGCACCCTGAGGGGGCACTCATGAAACGCGACAGAACACCGGCGCGGGGCACGCGAAGCCTCTCGCCGATCCTCTCCCTCGCCCTCACTCTGGCGCTCGCCGTGCCGCTCGCCGGACTCACCGGCAGCACCGCGCACGCGGCGACCACCGACTACCAGGCCGAGGACGCCACCGTCGTCCAGGGCACCGTGGCCACCAACCACACCGGCTACACGGGCACCGGCTTCGTCGACTACACCAACGTCACTGGTTCGTATGTGGAGTTCGCGGTGAGCGCCACTGCCGCAGGCACCGCGTCGGTCGCCCTGCGCTACGCCAACGGCACTGCCACCGACCGCCCGTTGGACATCTCCGTCAACGGCACCGTCGTCGCGTCCGCCGTCTCCTTCCCGGCCACCGCCGACTGGAACACCTGGGCGACGAAGACCGTGAACGTCCCGCTGACCGCCGGCACCGACAAGATCCGGGCGACCGCGACCACCGCGAACGGCGGCCCCAACCTCGACCGGATCAGCGTCGGTACCGCTGCCGACGCACAGGCCCCGACCCGTCCCGGCCAGCCGAGTTGCCCGGACATCGGCGAGGACGGCCTCACGCTGACGTGGGGCGCCTCGACCGACAACGTGGCTGTCACGGCGTACGACCTCTACGAGCACGGCAACAAGATCGGTGAGGCGCCCGGGAGTTCGACCAGCAAGGCCCTCACCGGGCTCGCCCCGAACACCACCTACGACCTCACCGTCATCGCCCGGGACGCGGCCGGGAACACCTCGCCCGCCAGCCCGGTCGTCGACTGCACGACGAAACCCAGCTCCGACACCAGCCCGCCGACCAAGCCCGGTACTTTGTCCGCGGTCGACAGCACATCGAATACGGTCGACCTCACCTGGGGCGCGTCCACCGACGACCGATCGGTTGTCGCATACGACATCCGCAGCGGGGACACCGTCTACAAGACGGTCACCACCGGCACCTCGACCACCCTCACCGGCCTCGCCTGCGACAGCCCGTACTCGCTGAACGTCGTAGCGAGTGACGCGGCCGGCAACCTCTCCGAGCCGAGCAACACCGTCACCTTCACCACGAAGGCCTGCGCCACCGACGGCGGCGTCCCGTCCTCCATCGCCACACTCTCCACCGGCTGGACCATCCCCTGGGGCACCTACTGGATGCCGGACGGCCAGAGCGCCCTCGTCACCGAGCGGGACGACTTCCGGGTCTGGAAGACGGCCAAGGACGGCACCCGGACCCAGGTGGGCACCGTGCCCAACGCGGTCACCACCAACGGCGAGGGCGGCCTCCTCGGCGTCGCCGTCGACCCGAAGTGGGCCACCAACCACTACGTCTACTTCATGCACACCGCGTCCGAGGGCAACCGCGTCGTCCGCATGACATACAACGGCACCACCCTCACCGGCTACACGGTCCTCCTCCAGGGCATCAAGAAGAACCGCTACCACAACGGCGGACGCCTCGCCTTCGGACCCGACGGCTACCTCTACGTCTCCACCGGCGAGGCCCAGACACCCGACCTCGCCCAGGACAAGACCTCCCTCAACGGCAAGATCCTGCGCATGACGACGGACGGCAAGCCGGCCCCCGGCAACCCGTTCGGCAACTACGTGTACTCGTACGGCCATCGCAACCCGCAGGGACTGGCCTTCGACCGCAACGGCCGTCTGTGGGAAGCGGAGTTCGGCAACAGCTCCAAGGACGAACTCAACCTCATCAAGCCGGGCGCCGATTACGGATGGCCCACCTGCGAAGGGAGTTGCAGCGTCGCCGGGATGACCAACCCCAAGGCCACCTGGAACGTCGACGAGGCCTCGCCCAGCGGTATCGCGATCGTCCGCAACGTCGTCTACATGGCGTCCCTGCGCGGCGAACGCCTGTGGCGCGTCCCCATCAACGGTGACAACGAGAGCGTCGGCACCCCGACGGCGTACTACGTCGGAACGTACGGACGCCTGCGCACGGTCACCAAGGTCCCCGGCGCCGACCAGCTGTGGCTGTCGACCACCAACTGCGACAACAACGGCAACCAACCGGACGGATCCGACAAGCTCTTCCGTGTGAACATCGGCTAGGGCAGGGGGAGTTCAGGCCCGGTACAGCGCCTCGACCTCGTTCGAGTACGTGTTCTCGATGGCCTTGCGCTTCAGCTTCAGGGACGGGGTCAGCAGCCCGTGTTCCTCGGTGAACGGCTGGGCCAGTATCCGGAAGGTGCGGATCGACTCGGCCTGCGAGACCAGGGTGTTCGCGGCGACCACCGCGCGCCGCACCTCGGCCTCCAGGTCGGCGTCCCGCACCAGCTGGGCCGGGGACATCTGCGGCTTGCCGCGCATGGTGAGCCAGTGCTCGACGGCCTCGTGGTCGAGGGTGACGAGCGCGGCGATGTAGGGGCGGTCGTTGCCGACGACGATGCACTGCGAGACCAGCGGATGGTCCCGCACCCGCTCCTCAAGGAGCCCGGGCGCGACGCTCTTGCCGCCGGAGGTCACCAGGATCTCCTTCTTGCGCCCGGTGATCGTGAGATAGCCGTCCTCGTCGAGGGAGCCCAGGTCACCGGTGGCGAGCCAGCCGTCGTGCAGGGTCTCGTCGGTGGCCTTCTGGTTGTTGAGGTAGCCCTGGAAGACGTTGGGGCCGTTGAGCCAGATCTCGCCGTCGTCCGCGATGTGCACGGTGACACCCGGGATGGCCTGGCCGACGGTGCCGTAGCGGGTGCGGTCGGGCGGGTTGGCGGTCGCGGCGGCCGTCGACTCGGTGAGGCCGTAGCCCTCGTAGATCTGGACGCCCGCGCCCGCGAAGAACAATCCGAGGCGCCGGTCCATGGCCGACCCGCCGGACATGGCGTTGCGGATCCGGCCGCCCATGGCGGCCCGCACCTTGGAGTAGACGAGTTTGTCGAACAGCTGGTGCTGCATGCGCAGGCCCGCCGAGGGGCCGGGGCCGGTGCCCCAGGCCTTCGCCTCGATCGCGTCCGCGTACTTCACCGCGATCTCGACGGCCTTCTCGAACGGCCCGGCCTTGCCGTCCTTCTCGGCCTTGCGGCGGGCCGCGTTGAAGACCTTCTCGAAGATGTACGGCACGGCGAGGATGAACGTCGGCTTGAACGCGACCAGGTCGGGCAGCAGGGCCGCCGCGTTCAGCTGCGGCTGGTGGCCGAAGCGGACCCCGCCGCGGATCGCCGCGACCTCCACCATCCGCCCGAAGACGTGCGCGAGCGGCAGGAACAGCAGGGTCGCCACCTCCTCGCCCCGCTTCGAGTGGAAGACGGACTCCCAGGTGTCGATGACCGTGTCCGCCTCGTACATGAAGTTGCCGTGCGAGATGACACAGCCCTTGGGTCTGCCCGTGGTGCCCGAGGTGTAGATGATCGTCGCGGTCGAGTCCGGGGTGACGGCCTGGCGGTGCCGGTGCACCACCTCGTCCTCGATGTGCCCGCCGGCGTCGTACAGCGCCTGCACGGCGCCCGTGTCGAGCTGCCACAGCTGGTGCAGCGCGGGGAGGCGGTCGATGACGGTGGCGATGGTCATCGCGTGGTCCTCGTGCTCGACCATCGCCGCCGAGACCTGCGCGTCGTGCAGCATCCAGAAGCACTGCTCGGCCGACGACGTCGGGTAGATCGGCACCACCTGGGCGCCGATCGTCCACAGCGCGAAGTCGAACAGCGTCCACTCGTAGCGGGTACGGGACATGATCGCGACCCGGTCGCCGAAGCGGATGCCCTGGGCGAGCAGGCCCTTGGCGAGCGCGAGGACCTCGTCGCGGAACTCGGCGGCGGTCACGTCCCGCCACTCGTCCTGCTCGTCCTTGCGGCCGAGGGAGACATGGAGGGGGTTGTCCTGGGCACGCTCGAAGACGACGTCGGCCAGACCGCCCACCGGCGGTGCCAACGCCAACGGAGGGTTGTTGTACTCGCGCAAACCCCGCTCCCCGCTCCTGTCGGCACTCCCCTACAGCGCCGTGAAAGCTACCCCACCGGGCGGAGGGGCGGGAGGGGGTGGGAAATCGAGCGGTGTTCACGTCCGTACTGGTCAGCGGCGGAAAATGCCCTCACAAGGGGAAGGGTCGGACAGAAATCCTTACGGTTCCGTAGGTTTCGGGCCCGTAATCTCCACTGAATCTGTACGACCCGATTACCCCTGGCGTCCGGTCACACGACGTCACCGGGGCGACGCCGAATCCTCCCCGGCCGGCGTCCGCGCGGCGGTCCCCGGCACTCCCGGTGCCGTGCCCGCGGTCCCGCCGGTCCGCTCCGCGCGACCCGCCCTGACCAGGGCGAGCACCAGCGCGCCCGCCGCCGTCCCGACGAACCCGGCCGTCACGAGCGCCGAGTCGAGCCCCGACGCGAACGCGGCCCGCAGCGCGTGTTCCGGGAACGTCCCGCGCAGCGCCCCGGCCCCGCCGCCCGCCAGCGTGTGCGCGGCGTCGTGCGGGAGCGTGTCCCGCATCCGCGAGGTGAGTACGGTCCCCGACACGGCGACGCCGAGTGCATACCCCAACTGGCGTACGGTATTCACGGCGCCGCCCGCCATGCCCGCGCGCTCGGCCGGCACCGCCGCGAGGGCCGCCCCCGCGATCCCCGGCGCCACCAGACCCGTGCCGACGCCCACCAGGACGAGCCCCGGCACCAGCGTCGTCCAGTCCGAACCGGCGCCGAGGACGGCCTGACAGAAGCAGCCCGTGCCGATCAGCAGCAGCCCGCCGCCGATGGTCAGCCGGGCCGGCACCCCGTGCAGCAGCTTCCCGGCGAGGACCGACACCACGACCGCCGCACCCGTCAGCGGCAGCAGCGTCAGCCCGCCGCGCACCGGGCTCATCCCGAGCACCGTCTGCAGCCAGATCGACAGATACGGCATCCCGCCGAACGCCACCCCGTTGAAGGCGAGCGCCCCCGCCATCACCCCCACGAAGGCGGGCTTGCGCAGCAGCGACAGATCGAGCAGCGGATGCGCCACCCGCCGCTCCACCAGCACGAAGCAGACCAGCGCGAGGGCCGCGACCGCGAACGACCCGAGCGTCACCGACGCACCCCAGCCGTCCTCACCGGCCCGCACCACGGCATACGTCACCCCGCCCGCGAACCCCGCGAACGCGACCGTGCCGAGCCAGTCGATCCGCATCCCGCTCGGCCCCTTCGACTCCGGCACCACCCGCAGCGTCAGCCACACGGCGACCACGCTCACCGGCAGGTTCACGAAGAAGATCCACCGCCAGCCCGGCCCCTCGGTGAGCACCCCGCCCAGCACCGGCCCGACCGCCGCGGCCCCACCGCTGACCGCACCCCACACCCCGAGCGCCACCGACCGCTGCCGCCCCTGGTAGACGGAGCCGAGCAACGGCAATGTCGTCGCCAGCATCGCGGCGGCCCCCACCCCCTGCACGGCCCGCGCGGCCACGAGAGCGCCCGGCCCGTCCGCGAGCCCGCACAGCAGCGACGCCACCGCGAACAGCACGACGCCCACCACGTGCACCCGCCGCCGCCCCAGGATGTCGGCGGCGGCGCCAACTCCCAACAACAGCGCGGCCAACGCCAGCGCGTACCCGTCGACCACCCACTGCAGATCACTCAGCGACGCGTGCAACGACCGCGCCACGTCCGGCAATGCGACGACCACGATCGTCACGTCCAGCAACAACATGAACGTGCCCAGGCACACCGCCGTGAGCGGCCCCCATGTACGCATGTCCTCAACTCCCCTGTCCGGGTTGTGCGGTTCTCCGTACGATGGGCTCCGTCCGGACGATCAACGCGGAGTCGGACACCTCACCGCCGGAATCCGACAGGAGCGGCCATGCTGGAGATGGAATCCGACACCCTGGACCAGCTCGACCTGCAACTGCTGACCGCCCTGGAACTCAACGGCCGGGCCTCCTTCAGCCGCCTCGGCGCCGTCCTCGGTGTCTCCGACCAGACGATCGCCCGCCGCTTCCGCAGACTCACCGCCGAGGCCGGCCTGAGGGTCGTCGCGATCCGGGACCCCGAACTCCTGGGCCAGGACCAGTGGATGCTCCGCCTGCGCAGCGCCCCCGACAACGCCCTCAACATCGCCGACGCGCTCGCCAAACGCCCCGACACCGCCTGGATCGGCCTCGCGTCCGGCGGCACCGAGATCGTCTGCCTGACCCGCCCCCGCAGCCCCGGCGACTACGACGACCTCCTGCTCGGCAAACTCCCGCGCACCCCCAGCGTCCTGGACATCCGCGCCCACCAACTCCTGCACCGCTTCTACGGCGGCCCGACGGGCTGGCTGCGCCGCTTCAAGGTGCTCGCCGACGACCAGATCGCCGCGCTCCTCCCCGAACCGGTGCCCGCACCGGGCCCCGCCCGCATCGAGCCCGAGGACGAGGCCCTGATCACCGTCCTCGAACGCGACGGCCGCGCCACCTACCCCGAACTCCAGCGCGCCACCGGCCGCTCCGAGTCCGCCGTCAAACGCCGGCTCGCCGCACTGATCGGCTCCGGGGCGGTGTACATCGACGTCGAGTACGACTCGGAGGTGTTCGGCTACGCGCGTGCGGCGGTTCTGTGGATCACGGCGACCCCGGCCGCGCTGCACTCGGTCGGCGAGGCCCTCGCCACGCACGACGAGGTCGCCTACGCCTCCGCCACGGCCGGCCCGTCCAACATCGTCGTGACCGCGGTCGTGAAGGACACGGCGGGACTGTACGACTACCTCAGTGGGCCCTTGGGACAGCTCGACGGGATTCGGCATGTGGAGGCGAGCCCGTTCCTGCGCCGGGTCAAACAGCTGACGTATCGGACGCTCCCCCTCAACTCACCCTCCCTCAAAGTAAGTTCAAGATAAATCATGCTCAAAACCAAGCACCCGGAGATGGGAATCACAGTGTTCGGCGATCGACTGTGGCTCGTCCAAACCGATGCCGCAGGGATTTCCCGAAAGATCTTTTGGAAATAGTCTTCGGAAGTCCTTCCGGTGAACACCGTGAAGGGAATATCGAATTGAAGACCCACAACGCTCACCGCAGGTCGCTGGGTCGCCGCAGGAAGGTGGTCATGGCCTTAGCGGCGGCGACGACCCTCCTCGGCGGCGCGATGTACGCCAACGCGAACGCCGCCTCCGTCATCCCCGACCCGTCCACCAGCGCGTCCCCGACCACCCCCGGATCCGCGTCCCCGACCACGCCCGGATCGACGTCCCCGACGAACCCCGGATCCGCCTCCCCGTCCACGCCGGCCTCCGCGTCCGCCCCCGAGCCCACGGGCACGGCAGGCGCGGGCTCGTCCGTCTCGGACGTGGTCGACGCCGCCAACGCGTTCCTGAAGACCCTGGACGACGACCAACAGGCCGACGTACTCCTCGACTTCACGCAGGCCAACGCCGTCGCCTGGTCGAACGAGGCGTGCGGTGCGGACTGCCGGGTCGGCATCGAACTCAGCACGCTCAGCGACACCCGGCTCGCCGCCGCCAAGGCGGTCGTCGAGGCGGCCACGGGCACCGGGACCGACACCGGCTACGACCAGATCAGCCAGATCCTGGCGGCCGACGACGTCCTCGGCGAGACCGACAGCAGCTACGGCAGCGGCAACTACTACCTCGCCTTCCTGGGCACCCCGAGCGCGACCGGCACCTGGCAACTCCACTTCGGCGGCGACCAGTTGGCCGTCAACCTCACCTACAAGGACGGCGAGGTCGTCGGCACCACCCCGTACTTCGCCGGGGTGGAACCCGCCACCTGGACCGACGACGGCACCACCTACGCACCCCTGTCCGGGATGCACGACGGCATGGAGTCGATGCTCGAAGGCCTGAGCGACGACGAGCTGTCGGAGGCGAAGCTCTCCGACTCCACCACCGACGTGGTGCTCGGCCCCGACGAGGACGGCGACTTCCCCGACACCAAGGAGGGCCTCGCGGTCAGCGAACTGACCGACGACCAGCAGCAGTTGGTGCTCGACGCCATCACGCCGTGGGTCGAGGCCGCGGACGACACGACCGCCGAGTCCACCCTGAGCACCTACAAGTCCGAGCTCGACGACACCTACATCTCGTACTCCGGCAGCACCGCACTGGACACCGCGGGCGACTACGTCCGCATCGACGGACCCGGTGTCTGGATCGAGTTCTCGGTCAAGGACGGCGTGGTCGACACCAGCCAACTCAACTACAGCACCGTGTACCGCGATCACGACACCGATTACGGAGGAGAGTTCTCGTTCTCCTAGACCGCCCCCCGGCGACATAATGGGCGGCGCTGCTTCCGGCAGTGCCGCCCGCTGTCGCGAATTCCCGCACGGCCGGCCGAGGAATTCATGGACGTCGGCATTCTCGTACAAGCTGGCTTACGTTTTCCGTAGTGAAATACCGGGACTATGGACCGCGCCGGTGCAATCGATCTCCACCCGCGAGAATCGCCGCCGCCAACGCATCCGCCGCCCCCTGAGCCGAAACCCTGCGCCGCCCGTGCACCAGCACGAAATCGACTTCGCCCAGCTCCGGCAACCCCGCCCGCTCCGGCATCCGCACCAGCCCCGGCGGCACCAGCCCCCGCGAGTGGGCCATCACCCCCAGCCCCGCCCGGGCCGCGGCGATCAGCCCGTTCAGGCTCCCGCTCGTGCAGGCGATGCGCCACGCCCGCCCCTGCCGCTCCAGCGCCTCCAGCGCGAGCGCCCGCGTGATGCCGGGCGGCGGATAGACGATCAGCGGCACCGGTCGATCCGCGTCCAGGCGGAGCCGTTCCGTGCCGATCCACACGAGCTTGTCGTGCCAGACCAGTTCGCCCCGCGGATCCTCGGCCCGGCGCTTGGCGAGCACCAGGTCCAGCTTCCCGGCGGCCAGTTGTTCGTGCAGCGTGCCGGACAGCTCGACCGTCAGCTCCAGGTCCACCTCGGGGTGGTCGGAGCGGAAGCCCTCCAGGATCTCGGGCAGCCGGGTGAGGACGAAGTCCTCGGACGCGCCGAAGCGGAGCCGGCCGCGCAACCGGGTGCCGGTGAAGAACGCCGACGCCTGCTCCTGCACCTCCAGGATGCGGCGCGCGAAGCCGAGCATCGCCTCGCCGTCCTCCGTCAGCTCCACGGAGTGGGTGTCCCGGGTGAACAGCTGCCGTCCCGTCGCGTCCTCCAGGCGCCGCACGTGCTGACTCACCGTGGACTGGCGCAGCCCGAGCCGGCGGGCGGCCTGCGTGAAGCTCAGCGTCTGGGAAACCGCGAGGAAAGTCCGCAGGTGGGAGAGGTCGTACATGGCATACACCATGGCATACACGGTAACCGGTTATCGCGAAACGTGATGGCAGTCAGAGCGGTATGACGGATTCCCGATCAAGAGTCCGGAGAGGAGGATGGGGAGGGCACGAGTCCGCGCCGCACGACGGACCGGACGTACAGCGAGACAAGCGAGACAGTGGAGCACAGTGAAACGCCTGCGATGGCCGAGTCGGATGCCGGTCGACCCCTACATCCTGCTGCTGCTCGGGACGGTGGGCCTCGCCGCACTCCTCCCCGCGAGAGGCACCGGTGCCGACGTCGCCTCGGGCGCCTCCACCGCCGCGATCGCCCTCCTCTTCTTCCTCTACGGCGCCCGCCTCTCGACGCGTGAGGCGCTGGACGGGCTCAAGCACTGGCGCCTGCACACCACCGTCCTGGCCTGCACCTTCGTCGTCTTCCCGCTGCTGGGCCTGGCCGCCCGCGGTCTCGTCCCGGTGATCCTGACCCAGCCCCTCTACCAAGGGCTGCTGTTCCTCACCCTGGTGCCGTCTACCGTCCAGTCGTCGATCGCGTTCACGTCGATCGCGCGCGGCAACGTGCCCGCCGCGATCTGCGCGGGCTCCTTCTCCTCGCTCGCCGGCATCGTCGTCACCCCGCTGCTCGCGGCGGCGCTGCTGGGCAACAACGGCGGTGGTTTCTCCGCCGACTCACTCCTCAAGATCGTGCTGCAACTCCTGGTGCCGTTCCTGGCCGGGCAGGTGCTGCGGCGCTGGATCGGCCGGTTCATCACCCGGCACAAGAAGATCCTCGGCTACGTCGACCGCGGCTCGATCCTCCTCGTCGTCTACACCGCGTTCAGCGAGGGCATGGTCCAGGGCATCTGGCACCAGGTCAGCGCGATCCGCCTCGCCGGGCTGCTCGCCGTCGAGGCCGTCGTGCTCGCCGTGATGCTCGCCCTGACCTGGTACGGCGGCAAGGCGCTGCGCTTCGACCGGGAGGACCGGATCGCCATCCAGTTCGCCGGCTCGAAGAAGTCCCTCGCGTCCGGACTGCCCATGGCCAGCGTCCTGTTCGGCGCCCACGCCTCGCTGGCCGTGCTGCCGCTGATGCTCTTCCACCAGATGCAGTTGATGGTGTGCGCGGTCATCGCCAAGCGCCGCGCCCGCGATCCGCTGCCCGAGGTCACCGGGTCGGCGGCCCCAACCGCAGGGTCACGAACCGCGGTCGGTACAGCGACACGTTCCGGCTGAGGTTCAGCGCGGCCGAAGTGGCCGTCGCGTCCAGCCAGTTGACGTCGTAACTGAGGACGGGCCGGCCGTCGTCGCCCAACTCCGTGTGCACCTGCGGGTTGTACGCGGCGACCTGGCCCGGCGGCAGCGGCGGGCTGAAGCTCCTGGTCGGTCCGTGCCACGGGCCGGTGGGCGAACAGGCCCAGTACGAGGTGACGGTGGTGAGCCCCCGGCTGCCCGCGGCCATCGTGAACAGGACGTACGTCCCGCCGTCCCGCACCACCGAGAACGCGCTGCCCACACCCGTGTGTCGACCGTCTCCGAGCACCGGCCTCGGCCCCGCCCGCGCCGTCCACGCCGAGCCGTCCCAGTACTCCCAGGCACCCGGCTCCCCGAGCCGCCCCTCCGGCACCCGCGCCACATACGCCGAGGAGGTCGGCCGGGCCGCGGCCTGCGCGTCGTTCCCGCCGAAGACGTACGTCCAGCCGCCCACCACGACCGACGTCGTCCCGAACTGCACACGCCGGGACGGGTCTTGGACCAACTCCTGGCCGAAGACCTTCACGATCGACTCCACCCGCAGATCCGGCAGCGACAGCGTGGCGACCTCGGTCGCGACCGGAACGCCGTAGATCCACGGGTACGGCCCCGCCGCCCGCGTCCACAGCAGCACGCGTACGACCGACTCGGGTGAGCCGGGGGAGCGGGGCTCGACGCGGGCCGCCACCGGCCAACGCCACTCGTTCGGGGCCGGGTCGGGGAACAGCGGGGCGGGGAGCGTGAGTTGGGGGTGGCCGGCGCGCATCACCACCGCCGAGTTGCGCACCAGGGGCGCGCCGGTGTCCCGCCAGGCGTACGACTCGCCGACCGGGTTGGGCGGGGCGTACACCTGGCCGAGGTAGGTGTCGGAGAACAGCCACAGCACCCGGCCGTCCGGCAGCCGCACCGAGTGGGTGCCGTCGCCGCCGGTCCAGTCGTCGGCACGGGACTCGTCGTCGCCGTACGCGGCAAAGGAGTTGGTGAGTTCCGCGTCCGGCGACCAGGAGCGCACCGTACGGGCCGTGCACGCGGCGCCGCCCTCCCGGTCGTGGTGCCTGGGGAGGGCGGTGAGCAGCACGGCGGCGAGAACCAGGGTCAGCAGCAGGCCGACCCCGGCCCCCCAACGCTGTCGTGCTCGTCGGTCCTCGGGCACGCCCGGGACGTTAGTGGCTGCCGCTCACCTGGTCCATGGGCAGCCACAGCACGGTCCCGGCGGGGGACGGGTGCTGTGCGGCCAGTTCGTCGTCCGTCAACAGCCGGTCCCAGACGTGGACTTCGTCGATCGACCCGGTGAAGTACTGCATGCTGTCCGTGCGTTGGCCGATGTGCACACCGAACGGCGAGTTGCGGCTCACCGAGCCCACGATGTCCGCCGTGCTCACCGTCGTACCGTCGACGGACAGGGCCAACTGCCCACCGCCGCGCCGCAGTACGGCCCGGTGCCACTGGCCGTCGTTGTAGGCGCCGGTGGTCACCACGGAGGTGGTGTGGACGGTCGTCGCGCCGACCCGGGTGGTGATCAGCGCCCGGACGTGGTTGCCCGCGGGCTCACCGCGCAGCCAGACCTGTGGCTCGGTGGTGCCGACCCCGCCCATCCACAGGAACGGCTGATCACCGGTCGTCGCGGTGTAGCGGAACCAGAGGGACACCGTGAAGTCCTCTGTCCCCAGCGGCAGTCGGTCGCTGTACGGCAGGCGCACGGCGTCGTCCACACCGTCGAAGGACAGGGCACCACCGGACACGCCGTCGGTCTCCTGGGCGCCGCCGAGCACCAACGCGCGCTCGGCGTAAGGGGCGAGGTCGGCGGTCGTGGGGTCCTGGCCCCGACGCGGTCGCAGCCAGGCCTCGTTGAAGCGGGCGAAGCGGATCTCGTCGGTCGCGGTCACGGCGCCGCCCTCGTAGAGCAGGCCCACCGTGTCGCCGTCGATGCGCGCCATGTCCGAGTAGCCCGACCAGTCCTTCGTCACGACCGTGCCGCGGTCCACGCTGTCCCAGGTGCGGCCCCCGTCGTAGGAGGAGCGGATCATCATCGTGCGGCGGCGGTCGGGATCGGCGTCGCAGGCCAGCAGGATGCGGGGGCCGACACCGAGCGTCGAGCACTGGACCTGCGGGGCGTACAGGTCGGGCAGCGCGCGGAAGGGCGCGGTGAAGCTGTCGCCGCCGTCGCGGCTGACCGCCTGGGTGCGCTGTCCGAGGTCGGTGCCGTCCTGCTCGCGGCCGCTCACCAGGATCGAACCGTCGGTGCGCTCGGCCAGCGTCACCTCGGACGGTTTCTGCCGCCACGTCCCGTCGGTCGCGATCGGATACGAGTCGGTCGCGCCGATCCTCCAGTGGTCGCCGCCGTCGTCGCTCACGATGAGTGCCGCGTTGTTCGCGGTGACCCGACTCCCGTTCCAGGTCTCGGTGTTGACGCCGAACACGAGCCGGCCCTTGTGCCGGCCGCGGGTGAGCTGGATGCCGTGCACGGGTCCTGTGGCGTACCAGGAGTTCCAGTTCGGGGGCAGGATCTCGTCGCTCAGGTCACGTGGCTGCGACCAGGTGAGACCGTCGTCGTCGCTGTACTGCAGGTGCGGGGTGCGGTCGCAGGGGACCGAGCAACTGGCGCTGTCCGTACGGCCCGTGTTGTACGTCTCGGCGAGCAGGACGCGGCCCGTCCTGCGGTCCACGATCGGTGCCGGGTTACCGTGCGTGTCGCCGCCGCCGTGGTTGACGACCTGCAACGGGCTCCAGGTGAGGCCGTCGTCCGTGGAACGCTTGACGACGATGTCGATGTCGGCGGCGTCACCGCAGTTGAGGACCCGGCCCTCGGCGAACGCGAGCAGCGTGCCGTCCTTGGTCTTCACGACGGCCGGGATCCGGAAGCAGGCGTAGCCCGCGTCCTGGGGAGCCTTGAAGAGGACCTGCTGGTCGAACTCGGGTGCGGGGGCGGCAGATTGGGTACTGGCGGCGTGCGCGGGGCTCGGGAGCATGAGCAGCGCGGCCAGGGTGAGTGCGGCGGTGAGGGTGGATCTCAGACGTGCGCGAAGACTCGACGGCATGGTGGTACGACCTGCCCTTCCTTCGTCTGGACATCCGGACATCCCACGTCCAACGGGCGCGTCACAGACGTTAGTTGGGGCCTCCGGTGGCTCACAAGAAGCGTGCAGCGCTCGTCACCCCATAACTTCGCAACGCCGGGCGGGTGGTGAGTGATCGTCAGGCGGGGTGGTGCGTCTCAGGGGCGCAGGACGACCTTGCCGAGGTTGCTCCGCGACTCGATCACCTTGTGCGCCTCGGCCGCCTCCGCCAGCGCGAACTCCCCGTGCACGGACGGTTTCAGGGCACCCTCGGCGAACAGCCGCCACAGCTCCCGCCGCCACCGCTCGTACAACTCCGGCTTCCCGCGTGCGATCCGCGCCATCTGGAACCCGATCACGGACTTGGCGCCCACGAGAAGGTCGTACGCCCGGATCGTCCCGCCGCCCGAGCTGTACGCCACGAGCCGCCCATCCGGGGCGAGTGCCGCTATGGCAGGGGTGAGCAACTCGCCGCCCACCGCGTCTAGTACGTAGTCGACGGGCTCGCCCCAGCGCGGCCGGTCCAGGTCGTCGTAGGTGATCACCTCGTCGGTGCCCAACGCCCGCACGAAGTCGCCCTTCGCCGGATCGGACACCGCGCCCACGACCCGCCCGGCACCCCGAGCCCTCGCCAACTGCACTGCCAGATGGCCGACTCCGCTCGCCGCGGCCGTGATCAGCACGGCCTCACCGGGTTCGGGGCGGGCCGCGTCCAGCACGCCCAACGCCACCAGTCCACTGCGGACGAGCGCGACCGCGTCGACGGCGGAGGCGGAGTCGGGGATCGGGGAGGCCATGGCCTCGTGGAGGACCGCGAAGTCGGCGTACCCGTGCCCGAAGCAGAGCCCGGTCACCCGCTCGCCCGCACGGAAGCGCGTCACGCCGGGTCCTACGGCGGCCACCTCGCCCGCGATCTCGCCGCCGAGCGGGATCGGCTCGGCCGCCTCGGTCACCTTGCGGACGACGGGCAGGGTGACCCCGATCGCCTCGGTACGGACGAGGAACTCGCCGGGGCCCGGTGCGGGGACGGGGGTGTCCTCCAGGAACAGTGGGCCGCCGGTGGACTCGTACCGGACGCGACGCATCGCACCTCCAGGGAGCGGTGGTGATAGGCGGAAATCGTTGGGAGTCCCTATGGTATTCACGATTTCATTGGGATGTCCAACGACTTTTCGCTAGACTGCCCGCATGGCCGAAGCACCCCTCCCCGCGATCCGCTCCCTCCCCAGCTGGCTGCTCGGCCGAGCCGCCGCCCGGGGCCGGGCCCTCGTCGCCGACGCGCTGGCGACCGAGGGGCTGAAGATGTGGCACCACGTGGTGCTCTCCGCCGTGCGCGATCTCGCTCCGGTCGCCCAGGCCGACCTCGGTCGTGGCGTCGGGCTCGATCCCAAGGATCTGGTCGGCGTGCTGAACGACCTCCAGTCCGCCGGCCTGGTCGTACGGGAGCCGGACGCGAAGGACCGCCGTAAGAACGCGGTGTCGCTGACGACCGAGGGCGCGCGGCTGCTGAAGCGGTGCGAGAAGGCGGCCCGTGCGGCCAACGAGCGGCTTCTCGCCCCGCTGTCGGAGGCCGAACGCGACCAGTTCATGGGCCTGTTGATCCGGATCTCCGGTACGGACGGCTGACGGGGGCTAACGTTCCGTCATGACCCCACCGCAGACTCCCGAACCCCGGCTCGCCCTCGACCCCGAGCGCACCGCCCTGGTCCTCGTCGACCTGATGGACCGCATCGTCGCGCTGCCGCTCGAACCGTACAAGGGCACCGAAGTCCTTTCCGTGGCCGAGGAGTTGGCATCCGTGTTCCGCTCCGCAGGTGCGCTCGTCGTGCTGATCCGGGTCGAACGTCCCGGCATCGCCGAGCAGCCCGCCGGCAGTGGACTCGCCGACGGGCTGTACCGGGAGGGGGACCTGGAGATCGTGAAGCGGACGATCGGGGGCTTCCAGGGCACGGGACTTGAGGAGCGGCTGCGTGAACGGGGCGTCGACACCCTGGTGTTCGGCGGGATCGCCACCAACCTCGGCGTGGAGTCCACCGCGCGAGCCGCCGGCGACCTCGGCCACCAACTCGTCTTCGTCGAGGACGCGATGAGTGCGCTCACGGCGGCCGAGCACCAGGCGTCGGTGAAGCTTGACTTCCCGCGGTTGGGGTCGGTGGTGACCGCGGCGGAGGTGCGCTTCAGGGTCGGCGACTGAGGTGCGCCTCTTGTCGGGCGGCCCTGAGGTCCGCTTCACGCGGGGTGGTTGAGGGAGGCGGGCGGTGGACGGTCAGACGAGGACCGTGCCGCCGTCCACGACCACCGTCGAACCGGTCGTATAGCCGCCGCGCATCAGATACAGGTACGCCTCGGCGATGTCCTCCGGCTCGCCGATCCGGCCGACCGGCAGCGACCCGGCGGCGGACTCGAACAGCCCGTCCCGCAGCTCGTCGTCCAACTCCCGCCACAGTTCGGTGCGGACCACACCGGGTGCGACCACGTTGACCCGCAGCGGGGCCAGTTCCAGGGCCAGCGCGCGGGTCAGCGACTCCATCGCCCCGCACAGCGCGGCGGCGACGGTCGTGCCCGGCAGCGGCCTGCGTCCGGCGGTGCCCGTGGTCAGGACCACGGAACCGCCCTCCCGGATCGACGGGGCGCCGTACTTCACCGTCGTGTAGGCGCCCCACAGCCGGGTGTCCAGGAAGGCGCGGGCCCGCCCGAGGTCGGACTCGGCGAGGCTCTCCATCAGCAGCGCCTCACCTGCCGTGTAGACCAGGTGGTCGTAGCCGCCGAGCCCCGCGAAGAAGGCCCGCACCGCGTTCTCGTCGCTCGCGTCGAGCACCTGCCCCTCGGCGTCCTCCGGGAGCCGTTTCAGCGCCGCGTCCACGCTCTCCTGCCGGCGCGAGGCGACGACCACCCGGGCGCCCTCCCGTGCGGCCGCCTCCGCGACCGCGAACCCGATTCCCGCCGTACCGCCGATGACGACGATCCGCTGTCCTCGCAGTCCCATGTCCTGCCCCTCTCGGGTTGTGCGCGTTGCTGTGACGTCATCCAGCCTGCGGCCGTGGTCGCCCCGCCGTCCAAGACCTCTTTCGGCGGTGGCGATACCCTGAAGGCATCGCCGACGACGCACGGAAGGGCGGCACCCATGGACCTCGACCTGCGGAAGGTCCGCTACTTCGTCGCGGTGGCCGAGCTGCTGCACTTCGGACGCGCGGCCGAGCAGTTGCACATCGCGCAGCCAGTGTTGAGCCGTCAGATCCGGGCCCTGGAGAAGGACTTGGACGTCGCGCTCTTCGAACGTGACAGTCATGGCGTGTCGTTGACGGCGGCCGGTCGCCAACTCCTGGACGAGGGGCGTACGTTGCTCGCCTCCGCGAACGCGACGCGTCGTAGGGTGCAACGGTCCGCGCGGGGTCCGCACCGGCTCGTCGTCGGCTTCCGCGCGGGCGTCGTGATCACCCGCACACTGCGTGCCTACGGCGCCGCCCACCCCGGCATCGAGGTCAAGGCCCGCCGGGTCGAGTGGGACGACCAGGAGCAGCTGATCCTCGACGGCACCGTCGACCTCGCCTATCTGCGCCGCCCGATCCGCGAACAGGGCCTCACGCTGCTGCCGCTGTTCACCGAGGCCCGGGTGGCGATGCTGCCCGCCGACCACCGCCTCGCCGGCAAGCAGGACCTCGTGCGGGCCGACCTCGACGGCGAGACCTGGCTGCGGTACGCCGACCCCGGCCCGGACGACGTACCGATCCGCAGCATCGAGGAGAAGTTCGAGGCGGTGGCCTCCGGCGCGGGCATCACCCTCGTCCCCGTCTCCGTCGCCGAGCAGTACTCCCGCCCCGACATCACCTACGTCCCCGTCACCGACGCCGAACCGGACGAGGTGATCCTGGCTTGGGAGGCGGCTCGCCGGTCACCGCTGATCGCGGCGTTCGTGGAGACCGCGCAGGTCGGGCTGGGCGCGCGGGGCTGAGCTGGGGGCGTGGGCTTCGCGGCGGTCCGCAAGGTTGAAGCTGGCGCATGCGGTCTGCGCGGCGGCGGCGTCCAAGGCTGAGGCGGGGCAGGACTTGTGCCGCAGCGCCGCACAGAGCTGACGTGGGGCACGGTCTTCGCGGCGGGAGTCGGCAGGACTTAGGAGGGGCACGGTCTTCGCGGCGGCGGGGGCCGTCGGCAGGGCTGGGGCGGGGCATGGCCCCCGCGATGCCGGTGGGGTGAGGCTGAGGCGGGGCACGACCTCTGCGGTGCCGGTAGGGGCAAGGCTGAGGCGGGGCCCCTGCGGCGCAGGGGGCGCTCCCCGCCGGTCGGGGCCCCGCCGCCGTGACGCGGGGCGCGGATCTCAGCCCTGGGCGGCCGCGGCCCGCAGGGCGATGCGGTCCTCGCCCGCGTACACGTTCATGTTGCTGCCCCGCAGGAAGCCCACCAGGGTCAGACCCGTCTCCGCCGCGAGGTCCACGGCGAGCGACGAGGGCGCCGACACCGCCGCGAGCATCGGAATGCCTGCCATCACGGCCTTCTGCGCCAGCTCGAAGGAGGCTCGGCCCGAGACCAACAGGATTACCCGGGACAGCGGGAGGTCCCCGTTCTGCAGGGCGCGGCCGACCAGCTTGTCGACCGCGTTGTGCCGGCCCACGTCCTCCCGTACGTCTAGCAGCTCGCCCTCTTCGCTGAACAGGGCCGCCGCGTGCAGACCCCCGGTCCGGTCGAAGACCCGCTGGGCCGCGCGCAGCCGGTCGGGGAGGCCCGCGAGCAGCGAGGGCTCGACACGGACCGGGGGAGTGTCGGCGATGGGCCACCGCGCCGTCGTACGCACCGCGTCCAGGCTCGCCTTGCCGCACAGACCGCAGGAGGACGTCGTATACACGTTCCGCTCCAACGTGATGTCCGGAATCACCACGTCCGGAGCGGTCCGTACGTCCACCACGTTGTACGAGTTCGAACCGTCTACGGTCGCCCCCGCGCAGTACACGATGTTCTGCAGATCGTATGCGTTCGCCAGTACACCTTCGCTGACCAGGAAACCGGCCGCGAGCGCGAAGTCGTCGCCGGGGGTGCGCATGGTGATCGCGAGCGGCTTGCCGTTGAGCCGGATCTCCAGGGGTTCCTCGGCGACGAGCGTGTCCGGGCGGGTGGTGACCACGCCGTCCCGGATCCGGGTCACCTTGCGTCGTTCCGTGACTCGTCCCATGTCCTGATCAGCCCCGGTTCTGTACGTGCTGGTGGCCGAAACGGCCCTTGCTGCGGAGGGTGCCGCGGGTCACCGGGCCGTCATGCGGCGAGGTGACCTTCTCGGTCTCATTGTCCTGCATGTGCGGAGTGCGGCCGAGGCGCACTCCGCGAACGCCTCGGCCGGTTCCTCATGCGGCACTCCTCAGCGCGAGCAGGTCGGAGATGGCGTGCACGGTGCGCAGGGTGGGCACCTCCACGCCGGTGATCTCCGCCAACTCGACCACGGCCGCGAGGAGTACGTCGAGTTCGAGCGGCTTGCCGCGCTCCAGGTCCTGGAGCGTCGAGGTGCGGTGGTCGCCGACGCGTTCCGCGCCCGCGAGCCGCCGTTCGATGGAGACACCGACCTCGCAGCCCAGCGCCTCGGCGACGGACAGCGTCTCGGTCATCATGATCTCGATGACCTTGCGGGTACCGCCGTGCAGACACATCTGCCGCATGGTGGCGCGGGCCAGAGCGCTGATCGGGTTGAAGGAGATGTTGCCGAGCAGCTTGAGCCAGATGTCGTTGCGCAGATCCGGCTCCACCGGGCACTTCAAACCGCCCGCCTGCATGGCCTCGCTCAGCGCCAGACAACGCGCCGAGATGCTCCGGTCGGGCTCGCCGACGGAGAAGCGGGTGCCTTCGAGATGGCGCACAACTCCCGGTCCCGCAAGCTCCGTTGCCGCGTAGACGACACAGCCGACGGCCCGGTCGGGCGCGAGCACCGCACTGACCGCGCCGTCCGGGTCCACACTCTCGACGCGCTGCCCGTCGTAGGGGCCGCCGTGCGCGTGGAAGTACCACCAGGGGATGCCGTTCTGGGCGGCCACGACCGCCGTGGTCTCGTGCAGAAGGGGCTCGATCAGCGGCCCGCACGCCGCGTACGAGTTGGCCTTCAGGCCGAGGAGGACGAAGTCGACCGGGCCGATCTCGGCCGGGTCGTCGGTGGCATGGGCGCGGGCGGTGAAGTCGCCGCGCGGACTGAGGACTTGGACGCCGTGCTGCCTCATGGCCGCGAGATGCGGTCCACGGGCGACGAGATGCACATCGGCGCCCGCACGGTGCAGCGCGGCGCCGACATAGGCGCCGATCGCACCGGCGCCGAGGACTGCGACTCTCACTGGAGACTCTCCGTTCGGTCGAGGGAGTACCGCGGAGGTGGGTGCCGCCCGGACAGCGCCCGGCGGAGCCTTCGTCGAACACTGTCGACGAAATATTGTCTACAGTATGGAAGATGGGTCGGCAAGGGTTCGAGCGCGGACTGTGTGCAGCGGACCGTCTACGACGGACTGTGTGCAGCGGACTGAGTGCAGAGGGCCGTGTGCAGCCGACCGGGTCCGGGTGGGCGGATGGCGCTAGCGTCGAGCCCATGATCGTATGGCTCAACGGCACCCACGGCGCGGGCAAGACGACGACCAGTCCCCTCGTGCAGCAACTGCTCCCGGATTCACGGGTGTTCGACGCCGAGAAGGTCGGCGAGACACTCATGGACATCACGCCGGGGCTGCCCGCGACGGACAACTTCCAGCACTGGCCGCCATGGAGGCCGCTCGTCGTCGAGACGGCCCGTCACGTGCTCGACTACACCGGCGGCACGCTGGTGATCCCCATGACGGTCCTGGTGGAGCGGTACTGGCGCGAGATCAGCGCGGGCCTCGCCCAACACGCCATCCCCGTACGGCACTTCGTCCTCCACGCCGACCAGGACACGCTCCGCGGGCGCATCGCGGGTGACACTGTCCTCGGCCCCGACTCCCCGTTCCGCCTGCAGTACCTGGAGCCCTACGCCGAGGCGGCCCGCACCTGGCTGCACCGCGAAGCCGAGGTCGTCGACACCACACACCTCACCCCCGCCGAGGCCGCCCAGCGAATCGCGGAGTCCGTCCAGAGCTGAGGCCCGCCCGCCACACGAGAACAGGCGCGGGAGAGAAGCGAGTTCAGGCGCGCGAACCGGCGCGGGAACGGGAGCGGCAGCGAGGGCGGGCGTAGCAACTCGGCGGCGACCGTTCGGCGCACTCTGCATACCGCTCATCGCATACGGTCGACGCGCCGCCTTCTCAACTCCCTTGCCGCTCCCTACCGTCCGGGATCATGAGTCCCCCAGTCGCACCCCCGGGGTGGAGCCGCTGGCTGGTTCCGCCCGCCGCCCTGTCCGTGCACCTCTCCATCGGCCAGGCCTACGCCTGGAGCGTCTTCAAGCCGCCGCTCGAATCCTCACTGAACCTCAGCGGCACCCAGAGCGCGCTGCCCTTCCAGCTCGCGATCGTCATGCTCGGCCTGTCGGCCGCGTTCGGCGGCACCCTCGTCGAACGCAACGGGCCGCGCTGGGCGATGACCGTCGCCCTGATCTGCTTCTCCTCCGGCTTCCTGATCTCCGCGCTGGGTGCGGAGACGAAACAGTTCTGGCTGATCGTCCTCGGCTACGGCTTCGTCGGCGGGATCGGCCTCGGCATCGGCTACATCTCCCCGGTCTCGACCCTGATCAAGTGGTTCCCGGACCGGCCCGGCATGGCCACCGGCATCGCCATCATGGGCTTCGGCGGCGGCGCGCTCATCGCCTCCCCGTGGTCGGCCCAGATGCTGAAGTCGTTCGGCTCCGACAACACCGGCATCGCCCAGTCGTTCCTCGTACTCGGTCTTTCGTATGCGGTATTCATGACACTCGGCGTGTTCCTCGTGCGGGTGCCACGTACCGACAAGCCCGTCGAGAACGCACCCAGCGTCCTCTCCGGCGTACAGGTCTCGGCCAACAGCGCCGTACGCACCCCGCAGTTCTGGTGCCTGTGGGTCGTCCTGTGCATGAACGTGACCGCGGGCATCGGCATCCTGGAGAAGGCCGCCCCGATGATCACGGACTTCTTCGCGGACACCTCCACCCCGGTCACCGTGTCGGCCGCCGCCGGCTTCGTCGCGCTGCTCTCCGCGGCCAACATGGCGGGCCGTATCGGCTGGTCCTCGACCTCCGACCTGATCGGCCGCAAGAACATCTACCGCGTCTACCTGGGCGTCGGCGCGGTCATGTACGCGCTCATCGCACTGTTCGGCGACTCCTCGAAGCCGCTGTTCATCCTGTGCGCGCTGGTGATCCTCTCCTTCTACGGCGGCGGATTCGCGACCGTACCGGCGTACCTGAAGGACCTGTTCGGGACCTACCAGGTCGGCGCGATCCACGGCCGGCTGCTCACCGCCTGGTCCCTGGCCGGCGTCCTCGGACCGCTGATCGTGAACTGGATCGCCGACCACCAGAAGGCCGCCGGCAAACACGGCGCGTCCCTCTACGACACGTCCTTCGTCATCATGATCGGGCTGCTCGTCATCGGCTTCGTCGCCAACGAGCTCGTCCGGCCCGTCGACGCCCGCCACCACATTCCCGCCCAGAGGGAGGCCGCCGATGTCGAACGACAGCAGTCAGAGTCCGCCTGACCGACGGCCGCTCATCGCCTTCGCCTGGCTCTGGGTGGGCGCGCCCCTTGTGTACGGCCTGTACGAACTCGTCCTCAAGGCGAAGCAGCTGTTCACCGGCTGAATGTTCGGGCGACACCGTCAATCACAGGATGGATGACAGAAGCCGACAACCCGGACCGTTGTTTCCTGTGGCATCACCTGCCGTCGTACCCGCGAGTCACTGGCAAGACTGGTGGATCCCGCTACCCAAGGCAACGAGGGGGACCACCCATGAACGGCACGCGGATCGCCGCCGTCGGCCACTACCAGCCCGCCAAGGTACTCACCAACGAGGACCTGGCGGGCATGGTCGACACGAGTCACGAGTGGATCACCTCCCGGGTGGGCATCAAGACCCGCCACATCGCCGGGCCCGACGAACCCGTGGACGAGCTGGCCGCGCATGCCGCCGCCAAGGCCCTCGCCGCGGCGGGCCTGACGCCCGGGGACATCGACCTGGTCCTGGTCGCCACTTCCACGGCCATCGACCGCTCCCCGAACATGGCCGCGCGCGTCGCCGCCCGCCTCGGCATCCCGTCGCCCGCGGCCATGGACATCAACGTCGTGTGCGCCGGCTTCACCCACGCCCTGGCCACCGCCGACCACACCGTCCGCGCGGGAGCGGCCACCCGGGCCCTGGTCATCGGCGCCGACAAGATGTCCGAGGTCACCGATTGGACCGACCGTACGACCTGTGTCCTCGTCGGTGACGGAGCGGGCGCCGCCGTGGTCGAGGCCGCCGACGAACCCGGCATTGGACCGGTCCTGTGGGGCTCCGTGCCCGAGATGGGGCACGCGGTACGGATCGAGGGCACGCCCCCGCGGTTCGCGCAGGAGGGCCAGAGCGTCTACCGCTGGGCCACCACCCAGCTCCCGCCGATCGCCCGCAAGGCCTGCGAGAAGGCGGGCCTGACCCCCGCCGACCTCGCCGGCGTCGTCCTCCACCAGGCGAACCTGCGCATCATCGAGCCCCTCGCGGAGAAGATCGGTGCCGTCAACGCGGTCGTCGCCCGCGATGTCGTCCAATCGGGCAACACCTCGGCCGCCAGCATCCCGCTCGCGTTCTCGAAACTCGTCGAACAGGGTGCCGTCCGCACCGGCGACCCCGTCCTGCTGTTCGGCTTCGGCGGGAACCTGTCGTACGCCGGCCAGGTCGTCCGGTGTCCGTGACCTGCGCACCCGCCCCGATGCGCCCCCGGATGTGACGAGGCCGACTCCCGAACCCTCTGGCGACTGTGCGCCGTAGACTGTAGACGATAGACAATCGATACTTGGTCGTACGGCCATGTACGGCGACTGTCCGCTGGCTACAGTCCACTGTCTGCAAAATGCCGATGTTGCCCAGGAGGGGGACCGCGATGTTGTCGCAAGGACTGCCGCAGGGGGCGGTGCCCAAACTCGAACGTCCGGGCCCGCTGCGCGACCGCGTCTACGAGGCGCTGCTCGAACTCATCACCACGCGCGCCCTGCGGCCCGGCCAGCATCTCGTCGAGAGCGAACTCGCCGGGCACCTCGGGGTGTCCCGGCAGCCGGTGCGCGAGGCTTTGCAGCGGCTCAACACCGAGGGCTGGGTCGATCTACGGCCCGCCCAGGGCGCGTTCGTGCACGAGCCGACGGAGGAGGAGGCCGACCAACTCCTCACCGTACGCACGCTGTTGGAGGCCGAGGCTGCCCGCCTCGCCGCCGTCAACGCGGGCAGCACCGGGATCGCCGTCCTGGAGGAGCTGTGCGCGGAGGGCGAGCGCGCCGTCGACGCCGACGACGTGGACGCCGCCGTCGCCATGAACGCCCGCTTCCACGCGAAGGTCATGGAGCTGGCCGGCAACGCCGTCCTCGCCGAACTCGCCGCACAGGTCGACCGCCGGGTCCGCTGGTACTACACGCCGGTGGCCCGTCAGCGCGGCCTGACGTCCTGGATCGAGCACCGCACCCTGATCGATGCCATCACCGCCCGCGACGAGCTGCGCGCCGGCCTGCTGATGCGCGAACACACCGAGCACACCCGGCGGTCGTACCACGAGCGCGCCAAGTCCTGAGCGGCACAAGGCTCCTGACGCACCGGCAGACATGAAGGCGATGGCCCTCCCGTCCCGGGGAGGGCCATCAGGCAGGTCCAGTTCCAGTTCCAGGTCCGCGACCGTGTCGTGCGAACTGTCAGGTCGCGGGCTGTGGTTGGGGAACCTTGGTCAACTCCCTGTCACCGCGCCCTGGTTGGCGCAGCAGCAACGCGATCGCCGCCGCCACCATCGAGACTCCGCCGGCCAGTGCGTACGCGCCGTTGTAGCCCCAGGCCGCCACCACCATCGAGCCGAGGCCGCCGCCGAAGAGGCCGCTGACGAGCTTTCCGCTGTACACCAGGCCGTAGTTGGTGGCGTTGAAGTTCTCGCCGAAGTAGTCCGGGGTCAGGGCGGCGAACATCGGGTAGAAGGCGCCGCCGCCGAAGCCGGAGAGGAAGGCGAAGAACAGGAACAGCCACTCGCTGCGCAGATGGCCGGCCCAGATCACGCCGAACTGGGCGAGACCCAGGACCAAAATGACGAAGACCAGGGTGAGTTTGCGGCCCCACAGGTCGGACAGCCAGCCGACGACCGCGCGGCCGATGCCGTTGATGACGGCCATGATGCCCATCGAGGAGGCCGCCACCAGCGGGCCGAAACCGACATCCTTCGCGAAGTCGACCTGGAACGAGATCCCGAAGATCGACACCCCGGCGGTCAGCACGATGGACAGCCACATCAGGGGCAACATGCCCGTGCGGATGGCCTCCTTGGGCGTGAACTGCCGCACGGCGGGCGGGTTCTTGGCGAGGCTCGTCGCGCTCTTGCCGCTGCCGCCGTAGGCCAGCGGGTCGATGTCGGCGGGCCACCAGTTCTTCGGCGGGTCCTTGAAGAAGAACGCGCACCCGAACACCACGATCAGGATGTAACAGCCGATCAGATCCAGGACCCGGTGGTAATTCCCGGTGTCGAAGGCGTAGTTGAAGATGAAGATGAACGGCAGCGAGCCGTAGGCGAAGCCGCCGTTGACGAACCCGGTGCGGGCGCCCCGCCGTTCGGGGAACCACTTGCCGACCATGTTGATGCAGGTCGCGTAGACCAGCCCGGCGCCGATGCCGCCGATCACGCCGAAGCCGATGATCGCCAGCCACACGTTGTCCAGGTGCGACAGCGCGAGGAATCCGATGACGCACAGCACCGAGCCGATGTACATCGCCTTGCGTGCCGACAGGATGCCCTTCTCCCGCATCCAGCCCGCCGGGAAGGCGATGCCGGCCTGGAAGAAGACCCAAATGCTCAGGATCCAGAAGGTGTTGCTCTGCGTCCAGCCGTGCGCGCTGGACAGGGTGTCCTCCGCGGAGCCGTACGCGTACTCGAAGACACTGATCGCCATCATGGCGATCCACGGCAGATAGATCATGATCTTTCGCGAGTGGCCGAGGATGTCCCGGTCGGTCTCGCCTACGCGGTAGACGCGGCCGTGGGCGTCGGTCACTTCACGGTAGGGACGGTTCGCGGCGCCGGATTCGTTCGTGGTGATGGGATCTGCGGTCATGTCACGCCATCTCCTCGCCGAGCGGGTGCGGATTGGGCACGATGCGCCGGGCGTTGGGCCTGCCCGGAGCCTTGAGGAAGAGCGCCAGCACCGCGGAGGCCAGGCCCACCGAACCGGCCAGGACGAACGCGCCGTGGTAGTCCCACTCACCCACGACGACCGCGCCCAGACCGGAGCCGACGAGCCCCGAGATCAGCTTCGAGCTGTAGACCATCCCGTAGTTGCTGGCGTTGTTGTTCTCACCGAAGTAGTCGGCCGTCATGGCCGCGAACAGCGGGAAGATCGCCCCGCCGCCGAAACCCGAGACCATGGAGCAGAACAGGAAGAACGGCATGCTGCCCATCTGGCCCGAGACCAGCACACCGAACTGCGCGGTGCCGAGCACCAGACACACGATGATCAGCGTGTGGCGGCGGCCGTAGCGGTCGGAGATCCAGCCGATGACACCGCGCCCGGTGCCGTTCACGATCGCCTTGAGGGACATCGCCGTGGCCACGATCCCGCCCGCGAAGCCCATGTCCTTGCCGAACGGCACCTGGAAGGCGATGCCGAAGATGTTGATGCCGGCCGTGCACAGCAGACAGAACCACATCATCCAGAGCACGGGGGTACGGGCGGCCTCCTTGGGTGTGTACTGCTTGATCGCCGGCGGGTTCTTCTCCAACGCCCGCCGGATCCTGGGGTCTTGGGCCGCTGTGAGCGGATCGACGTGCGCGGGCCACCAGTTCTTCGGCGGATCGCGGAAGAACCAGCCCGCCGACGCCACCACCAGACACAGGCCCACGCCGACCAGGCTCAGCAGCACCCTGTAGTTGCCGAGGTCGAGCACGGAGGTGAAGAGGAACACGAACGGCACGGACCCGTAGGCGAATCCGCCGTTGACGAAGCCCGTCTTGCCGCCCTTGCGCTCCGGATACCACTTGCCGACCATGTTCACGCAGGTCGCATACACCAGACCGGCGCCGATACCGCTGCACATGCCGAAGCCGAAGTAGGCGACGAGCACGTTCGGCGCGAAGGCCAGCGCCAGATAGCCCACCAGGGTGCCGAGCGCGCCGATCAACATGGCCGTACGGGCCGGGAGTTGCCCGCTCTCGCGCAACCGCCCGGCCGGGAAGGCCACGGCCGCCTGGAAGAACACCCAGACGCCCATCAGCCAGAAGATGTGCCCACTGCTCCACAGATGCGCGTCGTGGAGCGTTTCCTCCGCAGACGTGAACGCGTACTCGGCGGAGCTGATGCCCATCATGCCCACCCAGGGCAGGACGACCATCCACTTGCGTGCCCGGCCCATGATGTCGACATCGGATTCACCGATGCGGTACACGCGGCCGTGACGGTCCGTCACCTCTCTGTAGGGGACGGACGTTTGGTAGTCCGTTGTTGCCATCGCTCAGTGCCCCTTGCGTCGAAAGTTCTGGCCAGCGCCCCCTGTCCAATGCCTTTCGCGTGCGCACGGGTCCCCGGGGCCGGCCGACCGCACTGCCGGCCGGCCCCGCGTCGGCTCACGTCATGAACCACCGCCCAACAGCCCTGCCGCGCGCGCCCATTGGTACTTCGCACCCAGCACGGCCACCGGCTTCTCCGTCGTGTACGGGTACGCCACGACCCCGCGCTCGTACAGGTACTGGCAGGCCTCCTCGACCTCGACGTCACCCGCGAGTGAGGCCACCACCGGCTTCTCGATGCCGCGTTCCTTGAACTCGGCGACCACGCGCGCGGTGAGCTCCGCGAAGACCATCGGGGGAGTGACGATGGTGTGCCAGTAGCCGAGCACCAGCGCGTGGATGCGCGGGTCCTCCAGACCTAGCCGAATCGTCGCCTCGTACGTCGACGGCGGCTCGCCCCCGGTGATGTCGACCGGATTGCCCGCGGCCCCGAACGGCGGGATGAACTCCCGGAAGGACGCGTCCAGATCGGCCGGAATCTCCATCAGGGAAAGGCCGTTGTCGGTCACCGCGTCGGAGAGCAGCACGCCACTGCCGCCGGCGCCGGTGATGATAACGACGTTGTCCCCCTGGGGAGTTGGCAGCACGGGCAGGCCGCGCGCGTACTCCAGCATGTCGTTGAGCCCGGGGGCCCGGATGACTCCGGCCTGCTTCAGGATGTCGCTGTACACGGCGTCGTCGCCGGCCAGCGCGCCCGTGTGCGACCCGGCGGCCTTCGCGCCCGCCGCCGTACGGCCCGCCTTGAGCACCACAACTGGCTTGCGGGGCACGGTCTTTCGGGCCGCCTCCACGAACGCGCGGCCGTCCTTCAGGTCCTCCAGGTGCATCGCGATGCACTCGGTGTGCGGGTCCTCGCCGAACCAGGTCAGCAGGTCGTCCTCGTCCAGGTCCGACTTGTTGCCGAGCCCGACGATCGCCGACACCCCCGTCTTCGTGGTCCGCGCGAACCCCAGGATCGCCATCCCGATCCCACCGGACTGCGAGGTCAGCGCCACCCCGCCCTTCACGTCGTACGGCGTGCAGAACGTGGCGCACAGGTCGTGCCAGGTCGAGTAGTAGCCGTAGATGTTCGGCCCGAGGAGGCGGACGCCGTAACGCTCGGCGATCTCGACTATCTCTTCCTGGAGTTGGACCTCACCGGTCTCCGCGAAACCGGAGGGGATGAGGACGGCGTTGGGGATGTTCTTACGTCCCACCTCCTCCAGTGCCGCTGCCACGAACTTGGCGGGAATGGCGAAGACGGCCACATCCACCTCACCGGGAACGTCCGTGACACTCTTGTACGCCTTGCGGCCCAGAATGTCATCGGCCTTGGGGTTCACCGGATGGATCTCCCCGGCGAAGCCGCCGTCGACGAGGTTGCGCATCACCGAGTTGCCGATCTTGCCCTGCTCGTTCGAGGCACCGATCACGGCGACGGAGTTCGGCTCCATGAGGCGGCGCATGGTCGTCAGGATCTCGTCGCGTGTATACCGTCGACGGGCTACCGGCTGCGACTCGGCGAGGATGACGCGGATGTCCGCCGCGACCGCGCCCTCCGGTGTCGCGATCACCGGGTTGAGGTCCACCTCGGCGATCTCCGGGAAGTCCGCGACCAGTTGGGACACCCGGCGGATCTGCTCCGCGATCGCCCATCGGTCGACGGCCGGTGCGCCGCGCACACCGCGCAGGATCTCCGCCGCGCGGATCGAGTCCAGCATCGACAGCGCCTCGTCCGGGGTCACGGGCGCGAGCCGGAACGTCACGTCCTTGAGCACCTCGACGAGCACCCCGCCGAGCCCGAACGCGACCACCTTCCCGAACGTCGGATCGGTCACCGCGCCGACGATCACCTCCTGCCCCTGGGGCAGCAACTCCTGCACCTGGACGCCCTCGATGCGTGCGTCGGCGTCGTACGCCCGCGCGTTGTCGACGATCCTGTGGAACGCGGCCCGTACGTCCGCCGCGCCCTCGACCCCGACGATCACTCCGCCGGCGTCGGTCTTGTGCAGGATGTCGGGGGACACGATCTTCATCACCACCGGCCCGCCGAACCGTGCCGCGTACGCCACCGCCTCGTCGACGTCCGTCGCCAACTCCTCACCCGGTACGGCGATCCCGTACGCGTCGGCGATCACCTTGCCCTCGGGCGCGGTCAGCGCGAACCGTCCCTCGGCCCGCACGGAGTCGAGAAGTGCGCGCACCCTCAGGGTCCGGTCCTCTGCCATCACGTCAGATCACCCCGTTCGACTTGAGGAGGCGCAACTCGTCGTCGCCGAGACCGAGTTCGCCGATGTAGACCTCTTCGTTGTGCTCACCGAGCAACGGTGAACTGGTCACGTCCACAGGGGAGTCGGAGAGCTTGAGCGGGCTGCCCACGGTGACGAACTCGCCGCGCTCGGGGTGCGGGACCGTCACGACCATCTCGTTGGCGACCAGCGACTCGTCCTCGATGATCTCCCTGGTCGACAGGATCGGCCCGCACGGGATGTTGTGCGCGTTGAGCCGCTCCAGCACCTCCCACTTGGGCAGCGTGGACGACCACTCCTCGATCAGCTGGAACATCTTGGAGAGCTGCGGCAACCGGGCCTCGGGCGTGGCCCATTCGGGGTCCCCGGCCAGTTCGGGCCGGCCGATCAGTTCGGTGAGCGGCTTCCAGCCGACCGGCTGCACGATGACGTACACGTAGTCGTTCGGGCCGCCCGGCGCGCACTTGACCGCCCAGCCGGGCTGACCGCCGCCGGACGCGTTGCCCGAGCGGGGCACCTCGTCGCCGAAGTCGTCGTTCGGGTACTCGGCAAGCGGTCCGTGCGCCAGGCGCTGCTGGTCGCGCAGCTTCACCCGGCACAGGTTCAGCACGGCGTGCTGCATGGCGACGTTGACGCGCTGGCCGCGGCCGGTGCTCTCCCGCTGGAAGAGTGCCGCCAGTATCCCGGCTACTGTATGCACTCCTGTGCCGGAGTCACCGATCTGAGCGCCCGTGGCCAGCGGCGGCCCGTCCTCGAAGCCGGTGGTCGACATCGACCCGCCCATCGCCTGCGCGACGACCTCGTACGCCTTGAAGTTGGTGTACGGACCGTCCCCGAAGCCCTTGATGGACGCATACACAATGCGGGGATTGATCTCCTGTATGCGATCCCAGGTGAACCCCATACGGTCGACCGCGCCCGGCCCGAAGTTCTCGACCATGACGTCGGAGCGCCGGATCAGCTCGGTGAGGATCTCCTTGCCGCGCTCGGTCTTGGTGTTGAGGGTGATGCTCCGCTTGTTGCAGTTGAGCATCGTGAAGTAGAGCGAGTCGACGTCCGGGAGGTCGCGCAGCTGCTTGCGCGTGATGTCACCGGTCGGCGCCTCCAGCTTGACGACGTCGGCGCCGAGCCAGGCGAGGAGTTGGGTCGCGGAGGGGCCGGACTGGACGTGCGTCATGTCGAGGACGCGGATGCCCTCAAGTGCCCTTGCGGTCATGGCCGTTCACCTCACTTGTACATCGTCTGGTTCATGGTTCCGGGGGCGTACGCGTCCGGGTCGACCCAGACGTTGATCAGTGACGGCTTGCCCGACTCGCGGGCGCGCTGGAGCGCGGGGCCGATGTCGGCGGGGTCGCGGACCTCCTCGCCGTAACCGCCCAGCATCTGGGCGAACTTGTCGTAGTGGACGTCCCCGAGGGTGTTGCCGACCCGCTCGCGCTCCAGGCCGTACTTGGCGGCCTGGCCGTAACGGATCTGGTTCATCGAGGAGTTGTTGCCGACGATGCCGACGAAGGGCAGGTCGTAGCGGACGAGGGTCTCGAAGTCCCAGCCGGTGAGGGAGAACGCGCCGTCGCCGAACAGTGCGACGACCTCCTTGTCGGGCCGTGCCTGCTTCGCCGCGAGGACGAACGGGATCCCGACGCCGAGGGTGCCGAGCGGGCCCGGATCCATCCAGTGGCCGGGCGACTTGGGCTGCACGACCTGGCCGGAGAAGGTGACGATGTCGCCGCCGTCGCCGATGTAGATCGAGTCCTCGGTGAGGAAGTCGTTGATCTCGCTGACCAGTCGGTACGGGTGGATCGGTGAGGCGTCCGACTTGAGACTCGGCAACCGCTTCTCGATCGCGGCCTGTTCGGCGGCGCGCAGCTCGTCGAGCCATTCCTTGCGCCGGGACGCACCGCCGTTGAGACGTCCCGATGCGGCTTCCGCGACCGACTTCAGGACGAGTCCCGCGTCGCCGACGATGCCGAGGCCGATGTCGCGGTTCTTGCCGACGGTGCGGTAGTCGAGGTCGATCTGCACGACGGTCGCGTCGGGGGAGAGCCGCTTGCCGTAGCCCATGCGGAAGTCGAAGGGCGTGCCGACGATGACGATGACGTCGGCGTTGGAGAAGGCGTACCGGCGCGACAGTTGGAAGTGGTGCGGGTCGCCGGGCGGGAGGGTGCCGCGCCCCGCGCCGTTCATGTACGCGGGGATGTTGAGGGTGCGGACGAGGTCGATGGCCGCCTCGGTGCCGCGAGTTGTCCACACCTGGCTGCCCAACAGGATCGCCGGCTTCTCGGCGTGGACCAGCAGGTCGGCGAGCTTCTCGATCGCCTCGGGGTCACCGGCCGACCGGGGCGAGGCACGGTAGGCACCGGGCTTCGGGACCCGCGCCCTGCCCACCGGCACCTTCGCGTCGAGGACGTCACGCGGGATCTCCAGGAAGGACGGGCCGGGCGCGCCGTGATAGCACTCGCGGAACGCCATCGACACCATGTCGGCGGCGCGCGCCGTGTCCGGCACGGTCGCCGCGAACTTGGTGATCGGCGTCATCATGTCGACGTGCGGCAGGTCCTGCAGGGACCCCATCTTGTGCTGGGTCAGGGCCCCTTGACCGCCGATCAGCAGCATCGGCGACTCGGCGCGGAAGGCGTTGGCGACACCGGTCACGGCGTCGGTCGTACCGGGACCCGCGGTGACCACCGCGCACCCCGGCCTGCCGGTGATGCGTGCGTAGCCGTCCGCCGCGTGGGCTGCCACCTGCTCGTGGCGTACGTCGACGACTTCTATGCCCTCGTCGACGCAGCCGTCGTAGATGTCGATGATGTGGCCGCCGCACAGGGTGTAGATGCGGTCGACCCCCTCGGCCTTCAGGGCTTTGGCGACGAGATGACCACCGGAAATCACGTCCTGGGTGTCGTCGGGCATGGCGAAGTCCTGTCCCTTCGTAGGGGGTTGGAACGCTCTCGCGGTACATTGCATACAGTCGACGAATACTGTATGAAACTTGTTATCCCGCATCCGGTGGGTGGTGTCCAGGGGGCGTGCGGCACTTTTAGGTGAGGAGCCCGGATGGATCTGTACGAGCACCAGGCAAGGGAACTCTTCGAAGAACACGGCATCTTGGTGCCCCGGGCGGAGGTCACCGCCTCGTCCAAGGAAGCACGGGAGATCGCCCGCAGGCTGGGCGGACGTGTCGTGGTGAAGGCGCAGGTCAAGACCGGTGGGCGGGGTAAAGCGGGTGGCGTGAAGCTCGCCGCCGACCCGGCCGCCGCCGAGCTGACCGCACGCCAGATCCTCGGCATGGACATCAAGGGCCACACGGTCGGCAAGGTGATGCTGGCCCAACCGGTCGACATCGAGAGCGAGTTCTACGTCTCCTACGTCCTCGACCGCGCGGCGGGCCGCTTCCTCGCGATCGCCTCCGCGGAGGGCGGTATGGAGATCGAGGAGATCGCCGCCAGTCGACCGGAGGCGGTGGCCCGTATACACATCGACCCCAACGAGGGGGTCACCTCGGCCAACGCGGGCGAGATCGCCGAGGCGGCCGGCCTGCCGCCGCAGACCGTCGACGTCCTCGTACGGCTGTGGGAGGTGCTGGTCCGCGAGGACGCCGTCCTCGTCGAGGTGAACCCGCTCGTGCGGACGAGGCAGGGGCAGATCCTCGCCCTCGACGGCAAGGTCACCCTCGACGACAACGCCCGCTTCCGGCAGGCGCGTTGGGGTGCCGAGGGGGCGGCGCACGACGATCCGCTGGAGGCGGCCGCCGCCGCGAAGGGGCTCAACTACGTCAAGCTCGACGGCGAGGTCGGCATCATCGGCAACGGCGCGGGCCTGGTCATGTCGACGCTCGACGTGGTCGCAGGGTGCGGTGCCCGCCCCGCCAACTTCCTCGACATCGGCGGTGGGGCATCCGCCCAGATCATGGCCGACGGGCTGTCCGTCATCCTCTCCGACCCGGCCGTGAAGTCGGTGTTCGTCAACGTCTTCGGCGGCATCACCGCCTGTGACGCGGTGGCCGACGGCATCGTACGGGCCCTGGAATCCGTGCAGTTGACCAAGCCGCTGGTCGTCCGGCTCGATGGCAACAACGCGGCTCAGGGCCGAGCCATCCTCGCCGGGCACGCGCATCCGCTGGTCCAGCAGGCCACCACCATGGACGGCGCCGCCCGCCGCGCCGCCGACCTCGCCAACGCACGCTAAGGAGCCGGGACATGGCGATCTACCTCACCAAGGAGAGCAAGGTCCTCGTCCAGGGCATGACCGGCGGCGAGGGCATGAAGCACACCCGCCGCATGCTCGCGGCCGGCACGAACGTCGTCGGCGGCGTCAACCCCCGCAAGGCGGGCCGTACCGTCGACTTCGACGACCGGGCCGTGCCGGTCTTCGGATCGGTCGCCGACGGTTTGCGGTCGACGGGAGCCGATGTCAGCGTCGTGTTCGTGCCGCCCGCCTTCGCGAAGGCGGCCGTGATCGAGGCCGCCGACGCGGGCATCGGCCTCGCCGTCGTCATCACCGAGGGCATCCCCGTCCACGACTCGGTCGCCTTCACGGCGTACGCCACGTCGAAGGGCACCCGGATCATCGGCCCCAACTGCCCCGGCCTGATCACCCCCGGCCAGGCCAACGCGGGCATCATCCCCGCCGACATCACCAAGCCGGGCCGCATCGGCCTGGTGTCCAAGTCGGGCACGCTCACCTATCAACTCATGTACGAACTACGGGACATCGGCTTCTCGACCTGCGTCGGCATCGGCGGAGACCCCGTCGTCGGCACGACCCACATCGACTGCCTCGCCGCGTTCCAGGACGACCCCGACACCGAACTCGTCGTCCTCATCGGGGAGATCGGCGGCGACGCGGAGGAACGAGCGGCGGCGTACATCCGCGACCACGTCTCCAAGCCGGTCGTCGGCTACATCGCGGGCTTCACCGCACCCGAGGGCAAGACCATGGGCCACGCGGGCGCCATCGTGTCGGGCTCCTCCGGTACGGCGGCGGCGAAGAAGGAGGCGCTGGAGGCCGTAGGAGTGAAGGTCGGAAGCACGCCGACGGAGACCGCGCGGCTGGTGTTGGACCGGTTGAATCTGCCGTGAGCGGCGCCGGCCCTCCCGTGAGCGACACGTGACGTCACTCATAGTTGTTGTGCCGTGACTGTTGCGCTCCTTAGAGCGCAACTAGCTTCATCTGTACGGCGGTTCGTACGTTGGACCGTTCCTGCCTCACCCCGCCCCGACTGTGCACCGAGAGCGGAGCAGAAGCATGGCATCAACCCTCAGCCCCAGCCTCACTGTTCATCCCCCGACCCTCAAGGCGGGCACGTCCTGGAGTGACGCCTGGCGGCGTTGCCTCACCGTCGCCCCCGAGGCGTTCCAGGACGACCGTGTCCTCAACCTCTGGAACGCGGCCTGGCAGCGGGACGGCCGGGCCCTGCCCGCGACCAGCCCCGTGGACGGCAGCCCGATCGCCGGCCCGCCCCGTTTGGACCGGTCCACCGCCCACCAGGCCGTACGCGCCTCCCTCGACCAGCACCGCGCCTGGCGCCACGTCCCGCTCGACGAACGGCGTGCCCGCGTGGCCGCCACGCTGGACGCCCTGACCGAGCACCGCGAACTCCTCGCGCTGCTGCTGGTCTGGGAGATCGGCAAGCCGTGGCGGCTCGCGCAGGCGGACGTGGACCGGTCCATCGACGGCGTGCGCTGGTACGTCGACGGCATCGAGCCGATGCTGGCCGGCCGCACCCCGCTGGACGGCCCGGTGTCCAACATCGCGAGCTGGAACTACCCGATGAGCGTGCTCGTCCACGCCATGCTTGTGCAGGCGTTGGCGGGGAACGCGGTCATCGCCAAGACCCCGACCGACGGCGGCGTCGCCTGCCTCACCCTGGCCGCGGCGCTGGCCGCACGTGAGGGGATACCGGTCACCCTCGTCAGCGGCAGCGGGGGCGAGCTGTCGGAGGCGCTGGTCCGAGCCCCCGAGATCGGCTGCGTCTCCTTCGTCGGCGGGCGCGACACAGGGGCCACGGTGGCCACGGCCGTAGCCGACCTGGGCAAGCGGCACATCCTCGAACAGGAAGGACTCAACACCTGGGGCATCTGGAACCACACCGACTGGGACACGCTCACCGCGGTCATCCCCAAGCTCTTCGACTACGGCAAGCAGCGCTGCACGGCGTATCCGCGCTTCGTGGTCCAGCGTGAGCTGTTCGACGAGTTCCTCACGGCCTACCTCCCCGCGGTCCGAACCCTCCGTGTCGGCCACCCTCTTGCGGTCCGGCACGCCCAAGACCCGTACCCGGAACTGGACTTCGGCCCGGTGATCAACGCGGCCAAGGCCAAGGAGCTCCACGACCAGGTGGCCGAGGCGATCGACCGCGGCGCCGTACCCCTGCACCGAGGCAAGCTGTCCGAGGCCAACTTCCTTCCCGGGCAGGACACTTCGGCGTACGTCCGCCCCGTCACGCTCCTCAACCCGCCCCCGTCGTCCCCGCTGCACCACGCGGAACCGTTCGGCCCGGTCGACACCATCGTCCTCGTCGACACGGAGGCGGAACTGCTCGCCGCGATGAACGCGTCCAACGGCGCGCTGGTCGCCACCCTGTCCACCGACGACCGGGCGACCTACGACCGACTCGCCCCGCAGATCCGCGCGTTCAAGGTCGGCCACGGCACGCCACGCTCCCGCGGCGACCGCGACGAACTGTTCGGCGGGTTCGGCGCGTCCTGGCGCGGCGCCTTCGTCGGCGGCGAACTCCTCATCCGCGCGGTGACACACGGGCCGGTGGGGGAGCGGTTGCCCGGCAACTTCCCGGAGTACCAGCTCATGCCGTGACCGGCGGGTCCGGCGGGTCCGGCGGGTCCGGCTCACGCTGTGATCGGCGCGTAAGGCTCACGCCGTGATCTGCGGCCGGGCGGTGCTCGCGTCCGTCGAGTGCCGCCCGGCGATCACCGTGTCGGCCGGCGTGATCTCACCGGGGTCGCCTCCCGGACAGTACTGCTGGCCCGCGAAGTCGTAGACGTCCGTCCTGGCTCCGCGTGCCCCAATACAGTCGACGAATGGCCGACGATCAGCAACCCGCGCCCCTGGAGTCCCGGCTCGGATACCTCCTCAAGCACGCCCAGGCCAGACTGGCCAGAACGTCGGCGGAGGCGCTGGCGTCACACGGAGTGGACGGTCATGAGCTGGCCGTACTGGTGGTGCTCTCGGCGGGGGAGCTGTTGTCGCAGGTTGAGGCCGCCGGGCGGCTGGGTGTCGACCGGACCACGATGGTGTCGCTGATCGACGGCCTGGAGGACCACGGTCTGGTGGAGCGGCGCCGCAGCCCGCAGGACCGCCGGAAGAACATCGTCGAACTGACCCCGGAGGGCCGGGACTGTCTGCACGAGGCCGAGAAGGCCCGCCGTGCGGCGGAGCGCCGGTTCCTCGCTCCGCTGGACGAGGAAACGGCGGCGTCACTCGTCCGGGCGCTGCGGACGCTGGTGCTCACGGAGCGGGAGTGACGGGAGTGGCGGGAGTGGGCGGGAGTGGGCGGGAGCGGGCGGGAGTGGGTGGGCGTGGGTGGGTTGCGGAGTGGCGGAGTTCCGGCCCTGCGTCCGTAGTCGCTCGTGGACCCGTGGCGGCGACTTCCCGCAGGTCGCGGGCCCTGCGCGACCTGCTCTCCTCGGGGTGGATATGCAGGTGAAAGGCACTCCGAAAGCTTGGTATTGTTGTCCATGTCGCCGCGGGGAACACCCCCGGTCAGGCGGCAGACACCTGGTCCGGGTGGCGGAATGGCAGACGCGCTAGCTTGAGGTGCTAGTGCCCTTTAACGGGCGTGGGGGTTCAAGTCCCCCCTCGGACACAAACAGTACGCACAGCGGTGCTGACCGATTCCCGGTCGGCACCTTTTGCGTTTCATGGACGTACGTCCGCACGTGTCTGCAAGAACATGTATGGACTCCGGTCACAACTCTTGACGCGTGGTTCACGCGGATGAAGCATGCATCGGCGAGAGAGCGCTCCCAGATCCCCCCACCGTTCATTTCCTGAACCAGGAGTGTCGCCCCCCATGCCTCCTTCCTCCGCGGCTGCCTCGTCCTTCGGCCGAACTCCCCTTGCCCGCCGGTCGGTTCTCGGTGCCATGGCCGCGGCGGCGGCCGGGCTGGGGCTGCTCGCCCTGTCGTCGCCTGCGTCCGCCGCTCCCGAGCGTGCGCTGGACCTGCCGGGTGGCGGCGATCTCGGCCCGAACGTCATCGTCTTCGACCCGTCCACCGCCGGTATCCAGGCCAGGCTGGACGAGATCTTCGCCCAGCAGGAGACGGCCCAGTTCGGCACCGGCCGCTATCAACTGCTGTTCAAGCCGGGCACGTACAACGGGCTCAACGCCCAACTCGGCTTCTACACCTCGATCTCCGGACTCGGTCTGTCTCCCGACGACACCTCGATCAACGGTGACGTGACCGTCGACGCGGGCTGGTTCAACGGCAACGCCACGCAGAACTTCTGGCGTTCGGCGGAGAACCTCGCCCTCACCCCGGTGAGCGGTACCAACCGCTGGGCGGTCGCGCAGGCGGCGCCCTTCCGTCGGATGCACGTGCGCGGCGGCCTCAACCTCTGGCCCACCGGCTACGGTTGGGCCAGTGGCGGCTACATCGCCGACAGCCGGATCGACGGCCAGGTCCAGCCGTACTCGCAGCAGCAGTGGTACACCCGGGACAGTTCGGTCGGCGGCTGGCTCAACGCGGTCTGGAACATGGTGTTCTCGGGCGTCGAGGGAGCCCCGGCGCAGAGCTTCCCGAGCCCGCCGTACACCACGCTCGACACGACACCCGTCTCCCGCGAGAAGCCCTTCCTCTATCTCGACGGGAGCGACTACAAGGTCTTCCTGCCCGAACTGCGCACCGACGCGCGCGGCACGACCTGGGGGAGTGGTACGCCCAGAGGCACCTCGGTTCCGCTGACCCAGTTCTACGTCGCCCAGCCCGGCGTCACGGCGGCCACCCTCAACCAGGCGCTCACGCAGGGACTTCACCTCCTGCTGACCCCGGGCATCTACCACCTGGACCAGCCGATCGAGGTGAACAGTCCCAACACCGTTGTCCTGGGCCTGGGTTACGCAACTCTCGTCCCCGACAACGGAGTTACGGCCCTCAAGACCGCCGACGTCGACGGCGTACGGCTCGCCGGATTCCTCATCGACGCCGGCACCGTCAACTCCGCCACACTCCTCGAAGTCGGCCCCACGGGAGCGTCGGCGGACCACTCCGCCAACCCCACCACCGTCCAGGACGTGTTCGTCCGGATCGGCGGCGCGGGCGCGGGCCAGGCCACCACCAGCATGGTGATCAACAGCCGCCACACGATCGTCGACCACACCTGGCTCTGGCGCGCCGACCACGGCACGGGCATCGGCTGGGACACCAACCGCGCCGACTACGGACTCGTCGTCAACGGCGCCGACGTCCTGACCACCGGCCTCTTCGTCGAACACTTCAACAAGTACGACGTCCAGTGGAACGGCGAACGGGGCCGCACGATCTTCTTCCAGAACGAGAAGGCGTACGACGCCCCCAACCAGGCCGCCATCCAGAACGGCGACGTCAAGGGGTACGCGGCGTACAAGGTCGCCGACTCGGTGTCCACGCACGAGGCGTGGGGGCTGGGCAGTTACTGCTACTACAACGTCGACCCGACGATCGTGCAGCACAACGGCTTCGCGGTTCCGGACACCGCGGGCGTGAAGTTCCACGACGTGATGGTCGTCTCGCTCGGCGGCCAGGGGCAGTACGAGCACGTCATCAACGAGACGGGCTCGCCGACCTCGGGAACGGATACCGTGCCGTCCACGGTGACCTCGTACCCCTGACCGGACCGCCTCACCTCAGCTCACATCGCCTCGCCTCGCCTCACGTCACATCCTGAACTCCGTTGCGAGGGGCGGGTGTTGCGCGAGGGCTGGACACCCGTCCCGGGCGGTGCTGTCATCCATCGGTACCGCCCTTCCGCACCGTCCTTCCGCACCGCCTTTCGGTACCGCCCTTCCCTTCCGCACTTTCCGTCGCCGGAAAGGCAGTTGGCGCAGCACCCGCCCCTACGGCGGCTCACCCCGGCCCGTCCCGGCTCGCGCACCGGCCGTCCGCCGCGCCCGGTTCTGCCGGCACGAAGCAAGAGTTCTCCATGACGACCCCGTTAGGTGACATCCCGTCAGCATCGCCTGCTGACAACGATGTCGGACTCTCGTTGCCCATCGAAGGAGCCCCCATGCCCCACTCCGAAGACGACGGCCGCCCTCCCCTCACCACTGGACTGCCCCCGCTGACCAGACGTGACCTGCTGCGCTGGGGAGGAGTGGCCGCCGCAGGTGCCCTCGGCGGCCTCGGCATCGCCGGCTCACCCGCCCACGCTGCCACCGCCACCGCCACCGCCACCGCCACCGCCGCAGTTGAGTCCGCAGCCGCGACCTCGACGTTCAGCCCACTGCGCCCACCCGCCACCCCCCTCGCCGTACGGTCCCCGTACCTGACCACCTGGCTCGCCGGGGACAACCTGGCCGGCACCTGGCCCACCTTCTGGAACGGGCGGATCACCGCGCTGGCCGGCATCGCCCGGATCGACGGCACGCCGTACGTCTTCCTCGGCGCCCCGGCGCTGCCCGGCGGTCCGGCGCTCAGCACGATGACGCAGACGTCGTTGCAGCTCACGGCCACCCGGTCGATCTTCACGCTCACCGGGGGCGGCGTCACGCTGACGGTCACCTTCTTCTCGCCCGTGGACCTCGGCGACCTCCAGCGCCAGTGCGTGCCGCTGAGCTACATCAGCGTCCAGGCCGCGAGCGGCGACGGGGCGAGCCACACCGTGGACGTGCATGTCGACGCATCCGCGGAGTGGGTGCACGGCGACAGTTCCACCCAGGTCACCTGGGCGAAGCAGGCGACCGGCAGCATGACCACCCTGACCTGCCAGCCGGCCTCCCCGGGGGTGCTGGCCGAGAACAACGACCAGGCGTCGTGGGGTTCGCTGGTGCTGGCCGCCCCCACCGCGAGCGGGCTGACCTGGCAGATCGGCCAGGACACCGTCGTACGGGCGGCGTCCGCCGCGAACGGGACGCTGGCCGGCACCTCCGACACCGCCCAGCCCCGCGCGATCAACGACCGCTGGCCCGTGCTGGGCCTCAACCAGAACCTGGGCACCGTCACCGCCGCCGCGCCCTCGGCGGTGTTCCAGGTCGTCGTCGGCCATGTGCGCACCCCGGCGGTGAGCTACCTCGGCACGAACCTGAACCCGTGGTGGACGCACTACTGGAGTTCGTGGACCGCCATGCTCGACTGGTTCAACGGCGACCGCGCCGCCGCCCTGACCGCCGCCGTCGCCTTCGACAAGGCGATCCACGACGGTGCCGCGAGCGCCGCGGGCGGTGGTGACACCGGTGAGCACTACGCGGCCGTCTGCGCTCTGGCGGTGCGTCAGGCCGTGGCCGGGACGGAACTCGTCGACCGGAACGGCTCGCCGTGGGCGATGCTCAAGGAGATCTCCTCCAACGGCAACTTCTCGACCGTGGACGTGACTTACCCGGCGTCCCCCGCCTACCTGCACCTCTCGCCCGCGTATCTGCGGCTGCTGCTCGAACCGCACTTCCACTACGCCGAGCAGGACGGCTGGCCCAAGGTGTACGCCGAGCACGACCTCGGCTCCAGCTATCCGAACGCGACCGGGCACCTGGACGGCAACGAGGAGGCCATGCCGATCGAGGAGTCCGCCAACATGCTGATCATGGCGGCGGCCGTGGCCCAGCGCCTTCCGGCGGCCGACGCGGCCTCCTTCGCCACCGCGCACTACGCGATCCTCCACCAGTGGGCCGAGTACCTGGTGGCGAACGCCCTCGACCCGGAGAACCAGAACCAGACCGACGACTTCACCGGCTGGATCGCGCACAGCGCCAACCTCGCGCTCAAGGGCATCATCGGCATCGGCGCGATGAGCGTGATCGCCAAGGCGGCGTCCAACTCCTCCGACGCGGCGCACTACTTGACGGTGGCCCGTGGCTACATCAGCCGGTGGGTCACCCTGGCCCAGGACTCCTCGGGCACGCACCTCAAACTCGCCTACGACCAGGACGGCACCTGGAGCCTGAAGTACAACGGCTACGCCGACCGCCTGCTGGGCGTGGACCTGGTGCCCACCGGGGTGGCCGCGCAGGAGGCCGCCTGGTACTTGTCCAAGGCGGGCACGTACGGCGTGCTCCTGGACCCGCGCAACGACTACACCAAGACCGACTGGGAGGTGTGGACCGCGGCCTGGCTGGCCGACCACCCGGACACCCGCGCCATGCTGATCAACGGGGTCTACGGCTTCGCCAACACCACGCCGTCGAGGGTGCCGTTCACCGACTGGTACGTCGTCGCCAGCGGCGCCCAACGGGGCTTCGCCGACCGGCCCGTGATCGGCGGCGTGCTCGCCCTGCTGAACGCACCGGCGGCCGACTCCGTCCCCTGGAAACGTATCCAGAACAAGAACTCCGGCAAGCTGCTCGCCGTCAGCGGCATGTCCCTGGCCGACAGCGCCGAGGTCACCCAGTACGAGGACAACGGCACCGCCGACCACCTGTGGACCGTGGTGGACAACGGCGACGGCACCGTGAAGATCTACAACCGCAACTCCGGCAAACTGCTCGCCGTCCACAACCAGAGCCTCGACGACGGCGCCCACGTCCAGCAGTACAACGACAACGGCACCCAGGACCACCTCTGGCGCCTCGTCGACAACGGCGACGGCTGGACGAAGATCGTCAACGTGCGCAGCGGCAAACTCATGGCCGTCGACGGAGCCTCCCAGGCCAACAGCGCCCAGGTGACCCAGTGGAACGACAACGGCACCTCCGACCACCTCTGGCGGCTCCTCTGATCCACTTCCGAGGCAGCCGACCTCCCTGAACGCGCGGCGCGCGGAGTGTCCCGTCCGGGCCACCCCGCGCGCGAAGTCATGTCGCACATCTAGTCGTACCGACTAGTCGGTACTAGCCTCCGCTCGAACGGAAGGAGCCCCCACCTTCCGCCGCCCTCTCTTGTCCCCGGCCGTTCCAAAGGGAGCCGTATGCCCTCCGCCTCCGCACCATCCGACACGCGAGGCCCCGGTGCCGACGCGCCCGGCGCCGGTGCTCGCGGCTCGCTCGCCCGGCTGTACCGCCGTGACCTGCCGGCGTATCCGGCCACCGGGCGGCGCATGTCGTATCTGGCGATCGTGGTGCTCACGACCGTCGTGCTCTACTACATGCTCTACATCCAGTACGCGGTGGCGACGTCGATCATCACGCACTTCGACATGACCTACCGCTACTTCGTGTGGGTCTCGGTCATCGGCAACGCGGTCGGCGCCTTCGCCTCACTCGTGGCCGGCCTCGCGGACCGGTGGGGGCGGGCGAACCTCGTGGTCTACGGCCTGCTCGTCGCCGCGCTCCTGGTCTTTTTCGGGTTGCCCAACGCCGGTGACAAGACGACCTACTTGGTGCTGTTCGCGGTCGTGAGCTTCATCGAGGGCATCGTGCTGGTCGCGACCCCGGCGCTGATCCGGGACTTCTCACCGCAGCTCGGCCGGGCCACCGCCATGGGCTACTGGACGATGGGCCCGGTCATCGGCAGCCTGGTCGTCACGTCGGTGACCAGCAGTACGCTCGACACCGCCAGCTGGCAGGACGAGCTGCGCTACTCCGGGGCGGCCGGGCTGGTCGTGTTCGTCGTCACCCTGTTCGCCCTGCGCGAGCTGTCCCCGGGCCTGCGCGACCAGATCATGGTGAGCCTGCGCGACCGCGCCCTGGTCGAGGCCCGCGCCAAGGGACTCGACACGGAGGCGGTACGGCGCGGGGAGTGGCGGCAGATGCTGCGCCTGGACATCCTCGGCTCGGCCTTCGCGATCGCGGTGTTCCTGCTCCTGTACTACGCGGCCGTCGGCAACTTCGTCGTCTACTTCTCGACCACCTTCGGCTACAGCGAGCAGCGCACCAACGGCCTCGCCAACTGGTACTGGGCCGCGAACGCCCTCGCGCTGATCGTGGCCGGACTGCTCTCCGACCGGCTGCTGGTGCGCAAGCCCTTCATGATCGTCGGCGGGATCGGTGCCATCGTGGCGACGGCCGTCTTCGCCTCGCTGGCCACCCATGCGACGACCGGCTACTACACCTTCGCCTGGCTGTTCGTCGCGATCGGCGTGTTCAGCGGCGTCGCCTACGCGCCGTGGATGGCGAGCTTCACCGAGACCGTCGAGAAGCGGAACCCGGCCGCGACCGCCGCGGGGCTCGCCGTCTGGGGCTGGACGGTACGGATCGTGGTCGCCGTGTCGGCGGCGTTCATCCCGGTGCTGGTCACCTCCGTCACCCCGCTCGTCGAGCACGGCGCCGAGGTGGCGGTCGCGCAGAAGCAGGCCGCCCCGGCGCTGGCCATCGTCGGCGCCCATCCTCAACTCTTCGCGGAACTGGGCAAGTACACGCCGACCACGACGCCTCCCGCCCTGGCCGCCCAGGCCGTCAAGGAAGTCGGCCCTGCCGACCTGGCCGTCGTGCAGAAGGCGCAGCCGCAGCTCAAGGTGCTCAAGGAGTACGGGACGAAGGTGCAGAAGGCCGCGAAGGACGGTCCCGGGGAGTGGCGCACCTGGTGGTGGATCTGCGTGGGCGGGCAAGTCCTGTTCCTGCCCTTCGTGTTCGTGATGGCCGGCCGCTGGAGTCCGAAGAAGGCGCGCGAGGACGCCCAGGCCCACCAGGAGGCCGTCGACCGCGAACTGGCCGCGCTCGCCGGGAGCGAGGCCTGACCGACGTATCCACCGACGCCGCGGCGTGGGCGCAACTGCCCGGCCGCGGCGCGTTGGTGACATAGCGTCAACTTGGTTCTGGTCGTGCCGGTTTGCTCAGCCGAGGGTGAAGTCGTCGGCGGTGACGTTGGACTGGCCGTACCAGCCGTGGACGAAGACCGTGACCGCTCCGCTGCTGCCGGTGGTGAAGGTGGTCTTGAGCTGGTTCCAGGCCGAGTTGTTCGACCAGGTGCTCGCGGAGGCGCCGCCGGTGACTCCGATGTAGGCGTACGGTCCCTGCACCCAAGCGGTCAGCGTGTAGCTGGTGTTGGGGGACAGGGTGACGCTCTGGTCGCACTCGCCGGTGCTGCTGGCGCTCGGGGTGACCTGGAGACTGTGGCTGCCGCTGTGGACCGGGGTGGAGACCACCGCGCTGCCGCCGGTGCAGGTCCAGGGGCTCAAACTGCCGGTCTCGAAGCCGGAGTTGGTCAGTGAGCCCCCGCCTCCTCCGCCGCCTCCCGTGGTGGTGACCGTGAGGGTGTAGGTAGCGCTGTGGCTGCCCGTCGCGGCCGTACCGGTGACGGTGATCGGGTACGTGCCCGCGGCCACGGACGAGCCGACCGTCGCCGTCAGTGTCGAACTGCCGCCGGACGTCACGGAGTTGGGGCTGAACGAGACACTGACGCCGGACGGTGCGCCGGACGCGGTGAGGCCGACGGACTCGGCACTGCCGGACGTAACCGCCGTGGACACGGCCGCAGTTGCGGAACCGCCCTGGGTGACCGAGGCCGAACCCGGTGACAGTGACACGGAGAAGTCGCTGGTGGTGCCTCCGCCGCCGCCCGAACTGCCCTCGTAGGGCACGAACGCGTCGGTGAAGGCGAGGCTGTTCTGGCTGATCTCACTGCACGTGGGCAGGGAGTTGGCGCTTCCGCCGCACGCCTGGTCCCGGGTGATCGCCCAGAACGCCAGCCGTCCGACACTGTTCTGCGCGGCGAAGCTCTCCACCGCCTGGGCGTCGGCCAGCGTGAAGGTGGAGCCGTCGTCGTTCTTGCCGATCATCGGCGTGATGCCGAGGTTGGCGTAGGTGTAACCGGAGTCGACGGACTGCATCTGCGCCAGCGTGGCCTTGGCCGCGGAGACCGCGCCCTGGCCCATCTCGGTGCCGGTGCCGGCGTAGTAGTCCATGGCCATGATGTTGACCACGTCGATCTTGATGCCCGCGTTCTTGGCGGCCTTGAGGATGTTGACGCCGTCGCCGGTCAGCCCGCTCGTCAGCACCGGCAGGGTCATGGAGAACTGGAGGTTCGGGTTGGACGCCTTGAGGTCCTTCATCGCCTGCATCTGGCGGGCGGCGGCCGCAGTGTCCGCGATGGCGGCGCCCTCGATGTCGAAGTCGAGCTGGGTGACGCCGTAGTCGTTGATGATGGCCTGGTAGCCGGCGTCGATGCTGCTCTGGGTCGAGCAGGTCCAGGCGAGCGGTTCGCCGCTGGCTCCTCCGGAGGAGACGATGACCGACGCGCCTTCGGACTTGGCCTTGGCGATCAAGGGGTCGGTGTAGGAGTCGTTGCCGATGGGGAGCGTGTCTCCCCAGATCTGGTTGCAGCCGACGCCGAGCACGAAGGCCGCGGTGTAGGCCTTGAGCTTGTGTCCGGTGATGGCGGTGTCGAGCAGTCCTTCCTGACTGTTCGACATGTCCACGTAGGGGGCCACGGAGTAGACGCTGCTTCCCGCTGCGCTGCTCGCGGGGGCCAGGGCGACGGTGACGCCGGTGGCCGCGAGCGCGAGAGCGGAGACGGTGGCCGCGAATCTTGCCAGGCGCATGACAGTTCCCCTTTCGGGGTGCCCGCTGGGGGCGAGGGGGGTGCACGGGATATTGGTACATACCAAACAACTCGCGGAGCCCTCCGTCAAGAGGACTAGACCAACTTGGTTCGGTTGGGTCGCGTCGCGTCAACTCCGGCTGGGGGAACGGCCGTAGAGGCGGTGCGTCCCTGCTCGGCTCGCGGGTTCGCCCGCGGGCGGCGCTCGTCGTGAAGGCGTGGAAAGGGCCTCTGTTCAGGAGCTAAAGCTCCCGCAAAGACTCGGGCGGTTCAGCCCGGTCGGCCCGGCCGGTTCGGCTCCCGCCCGGTCTCCCGGAGGGGTGGTGCGGGGCTACGGTCTCGACGGCCCGGACTCGCGCCGAAGTGCCGGCCGGGTCCGGAGCCGCCGGGCCCGCCCCACTCGCCGGACCAGCCAGGTTCGGCGAGTCCACCGGGGCGCGGGAGCCTCGCCGGGTCCGTCCGCGGCCCCTTGTGCTCAGGTCGGCGGCGTCACGCGCGCCCTGGGCACCCATGACCCCCGACCCCATCCGTTCAAGAACTCCGTCCCCAGAAACTCCCGCTCGCCTCGTTGACACACCATCAACACACCCGTTTCACTCGTCACTCGTGCATTGGCAACGTTGTCAGGCCGTGGGAGCGACCAGGAACTGTTGCCTGTCGTCGGCGTTCCGGTGTTCTCCGGTGCGCCGCCACCTGATCTGCGAAGCACGAACCGCTGCGGAGGCGACCGATGGTGAGACCCCGACGTTCAGCCGTGCCACGTGACCGCAACAGATTCCGTCAACGCCTCGCCGTGGCCTGCGTGTTGGGCCTGACCGCCCTGCCGCTCACGGCGATCGGCAGCGCCCAGGCCGCGAGCACCGCGACGCCGGCGCTCGTGACGGACCCCGCGTCCCTCGTCAACCCGCTCATCGGCACCTCCGGTGCGGTCGACACCTTCCCCGGTCCCGACATGCCCGCCGGCATGGTGCAGTGGGGTCCCGACACGACGCCCAACCGTCCCGAGGGCGGCGGCTACGAGTACAACGACAACAAGCTCTCCGGCTTCAGCCTCACCCACGTCTCTGGACCGGGCTGTTCCGTCGCTGGCGACCTGCCGATCCTGCCGGTGACCGGTTCGCTGTCGGGTGACCTCGGCAGCACGTCCGTCGGGTTCAGCCACGCCGACGAGCAGGCCGGCATCGGGCGCTACAAGGTCACCGACGCGAACGGCGTCAAGACCGAGCTGACCGACACCACCCGCGCCGGTCTCGGCACCTTCACCTTCCCGACGGGTCAACAGGCCAACCTGCTCTTCAAGTTGAGCGGCGGCGCCACACAGGTCGACGGGACCCGCGTCCAGGTGATCAACAACAAGGAGATCAGCGGCGCGGTCGACAGCGGTCACTTCTGCGGCGCGAGCAACCGGTACACGCTGCACTTCGACATCAAGTTCGACCAGCCGTTCACCGCGAGCGGCACCTGGGTCGGCGGCACCATCAACCCCGACGCGAAGTCGCTGAAGGCCGGCAAGGTCCAACTCGCCCCGCACGCGACCGAGTCGGCGCCGCTGAAGGAGAAGCACTTCACCGTCCCGGCGACGCCGGCCCCCACGGTCCACGGGACCGGTCCAAAAGCCAAAGCCAAAGCCAAAGCCAAAGCCAAGGCCGCCGAGCCGCCCACGACCGGCGCGAACGGCATGTACCTCACCTTCGACACCGCCGCGAACCCCACGGTGAGCGCGAAGGTCGGCGTCTCGTACACGAGCGACGCGGGCGCGGCGAACAACCTCGGCACCGAGATCAAGAACTGGAACGTCGGCGCCGTGGAACGGTCCAACCACGATGCCTGGAACACCGTACTGAACAAGATCCAGGTCGGCGGCGGATCTGCCGACCAGCAGACGCAGTTCTACAGCGCGCTCTACCACGCGCTGCTGCACCCGAACGTCTTCTCCGACGACAACGGCCAGTACATGGGCATGGACAACCAGGTCCACACACTGGCCAAGGGGCAGCACGCCCAGTACGCCAACTACTCGGGCTGGGACACCTATCGCTCCCAGACACAGCTGATGGCGATGGTCGAACCCAAGGTCACCGCCGACGTAGTCACCTCGATGCTCAACGGCTACGACCAGACAGGCCTGTTGCCCAAGTGGGCCTCGAACAACGGCGAGAGCTACGTCATGGTCGGCGACCCGGCCGCCGGCATCATCGCCGACGCGTACGCCTTCGGCGCGACGGGCTTCGACACGACCAAGGCCCTCGCCGCTCTGCAGCACGAGGCCACCGTCCCCAACAACGACCGCCCCGGCGAGTCCGTACGGGACGCCAAGGGCTACCTCCCGCTGGACGAGAACGACTACGGCTGCTGCAACTTCTACGGCCCCGTCTCCACCCAACTGGAGTACGACTCCGCCGACTACGCCATCGCCGCCTTCGCGAAGTCGCTGGGCAAGACGTCCGTCTACGAGAAGTTCGCCACCCGCGCCCAGGACTGGATGAACGTCTTCAACCCGCAGACCGGTTACATGCAGGGCAAGAACAAGGACGGCCAGTTCGCGGGCGGGTTCACCCCCGGCACCTCCAACGGCTTCGTCGAGGGCACCTCCGCGCAGTACACGCCGATGGTCCCGTTCAACCTGCAACAGCTCATCCAGGCCCGCGGCGGCACCAAGGCCTACTCGTCGTACCTGGACAGCCTGCTCGACGACATCACCACCCCGGGCAACGCCGACGCCGACCTCAGCAACGAGCCCAGCGTCGAGATCCCCTGGGAGTACGACTACACCGGCCAGCCATGGAAGACGCAGGCGGCCGTCCGCGAGGCGCAGCAGAAGCTGTACTTCAACGCCCCGGTCGGCTCGTTCGGCAACGACGACCTCGGCGCGATGAGTTCGTGGTACGTCTGGTCCGAGCTCGGCATGTACCCGGAGACCCCGGGCACGGACACCCTGGCGCTCGGCAGCCCGGCGTTCCCGGCGGCCAAGGTGACCTTCGGCAGCGGAAAGACGGTGCGGATCAACGCCCCGCAGGCCGCGCCCGACGCGCCGTACGTGCAGTCGCTCGCCCTCAAGGGGCAGGCTTGGAACGCTCCATGGCTGACGTACCAGAAGTTCCAGGGGGCCGGCTCCCTCGACTTCACGCTCGGCACGCAGCCCAACACCGCCTGGGCGTCAGCCCCTTCGGCGGCCCCGCCCTCGGACACCACGGGCGGCGGCCGGGTGCTGGCCGCGGCCGGCCCCTCCAACGGCCTTGTACTCCAGCCGGGTTCGGCCGGTGACGGCACGCTCGACCTGACCAACCTCGGCAGCGCGGCCGTCACCGTCGACTGGAAGGCGACGGCTCCCTCCGGCGTCACGCCGACCCCGGCGTCCGGATCGCTGACGGTGCCTGCGGCGGGCAGCGCCGAGGCGAAGGTCAAGGTGACGGCGGGCGCGGACGAAGGCCTGTTCCCGGTCACGTTCGCGCTGACCGACCACACCTCCGGTGCGACGCTGGCCGGGGCGACGCTCCGGGTGGCCGTGGCCAAGGCCGGTGCGCTGTGGCCGTACAACACGAACGAGGGCATCTATCCCGACGGCGCCACCTTCTCGGGCGGTTTCGACGGCGGGGGTTGGGCCTTCTCGCAGAACGCGCTGGCGGCCGCGGGTGTCACGAGCGGTTCGCCGCTCACGGTCGACGGCGTCAACTACAACTGGCCGACGGTGACTTCGGGACAGCTGGACAACCTGGAGATGGCCGGCCAGACCATCTCGATGCCGGCCGGTACGTCGGGTGCGTCGCTGGGGCTGCTCGGTACGGCGACCAACGCGCCGACCGACGGCAGCGGCGTCTCGGGCACGGTGACCGTCACCTACACCGACGGCACCACCTCCCAGGGGACGGTCGCCTTCCCGGACTGGACCCTCAACGGCGGTTCCAGCAAGCCGATTCCGGGCGACACGACCGCCGCGACGACGGCTTACCGGAACACCGGGAGCGGGGGCCGGGACAGCGTGAAGACCTACGTCTTCGCCGCGAAGGTCTCGCTGGACTCGTCGAAGCAGGTCGCGTCGATCACGCTGCCGGTGACGGGTTCGACGGGAACCGACCACCTGTTCTCGTACGGCTTCGGCCAGTAGCCAGTAGCCAGTAGCCAGTAGCCAGTAGCAAACAACCAATAGCCGAAGGCTAGTTATCGAAGGTGGACCAGGATCCGGCCCGCGTTGGCCGGGTCCTGTTCCACGCGGGCGTAGAGCTTCTTGATGTGCTTCTGCGCCAGCACGGCCAGCACGCGCTTCTTGAGCTGGCCCGTCCCCTTGCCCGGGATGATCTGGATGGTGTCGACGCCGGTGGCGGCCGCCTTGAAGAGGGTCTGCCGCAGGGCCGTGTCGATGTCGCGATCGCTGCGGAAGTAGGGGTGCAGATCCAGGGTGATCAGGGTCATCGCCTCCGGGGTGTTCTCCAACTCTGGTTCTACGAGGCGGTCGTCCCGTAGCGCGAGGACGGAGCCTCGCCCCGACCCTAGGCTCGATCACATCGAGAGAGCGACAGCTCTTCCGTGGCACCGGCCGGCGCCTGTCCAATTCCCCCACGACGAAGAGGCGTTGTGTCCCCTTTCGGATTGATCGGATCGACCAGTTCCCCGGGCAGTCAGTCCCGGACGCGCCGTGCCGCCACCGGAGTCCTGGCCGCCTCGGCCGTCGTCCTCACGCTGAGCGCGCCGATCGCGGCGGCCACCTCCACCGATGGGCCCGCCTATGTGGCGCGCGGCGACTCCTACGCCTCCGGGGCCGGACTGGCGGGTGTGAAGGACAAGGAGTGCGACCGTACGACCGGCAGCTACCCCAGTCTGATCTCCCGGTTCGCCTCGATGGTGGGCCTCAACCACACGTTCGACGACGTCACGTGCAGCGGCGCCACCACGAACAACTACTGGAATCCCAAAGGCAGTAAGGCTCCCCAGGCCGACGCGCTCACTCCCCGCACGAGACTCGTCACCCTGACCATCGGCGGCAACGACGTCGGCTTCAGCAGTGTGCTCGCCACCTGTGCACGTGTCGCCGCGACGGACCGCGAGGGCACCCCCTGCAAGCAGTACTTCACGGCGGACGGCAAGGACGTACTGGCCGACCGCGTCGTCACTATGGAGGGGCGCGTCCACGATGTGCTCGCCGACATCAGGCGACGCAGTCCGCACGCCAAGGTGATCGTCGTCGGTTACCCGGCGCTCTTCCCCGACAACGGCGTCGGCTGCGCCGAAGTCCCCTTCGCCAAGGGCGACTTCGCGTATCTGCGGGACACCACGAAGCAGGCCAACGCGGCGCTACTACGCCAGGCGGCGGCCGAGGGCGCCCACGCCTCCTACGCGGACACCTACACGGCGACGGTGGGCCACGACATGTGCCGACCCCGTGAGGACCGATGGGTCGAGTCGCTCACCCCCGCTGCCAACACCGCAGCCGCGCACCCCAATGAGTCCGGCCAGTTCGCCATGGCCATCGCCACCCTGCGGCAGATCTACAAGCCGTAGACGACACACGACACCGGACGGACGACAGCGCCTCAAGGCGTACACCCCGAGGCTGACAGGCCGCGCGGATATCCGCCGGAGGCCCGATGACGCTTCCTCGGTCCTGCCTGCAAGGTGGCGGCCATGGGTGAACCCAGAGAACTGACGAAGTGTCATAGACGGTCCTTAGCAGGTAGGTTGACGGCTTTCGCGGCCGTCCTGTGTCTCACCTCGGCCACTGTCGCGCTGCTGCCCACACCCTCGTCCGCCGCGACGGGGCCGGGTGGCACGACGGTGGCCGAGGGCGGTCACACGGTCCGGATCAGTCGCACCGAGTACGGCGTCCCGCACATCCTGGCCCAGGACTTCGACGGGCTCGGATATGGATACGGGTACGCGTTCGCGCAGGACAACGTGTGCGAACTCGCCGACCACGTGGTGACCTTGAGGGGTGAGCGGTCCCGGTACTTCGGGCCCGACGGAGAGCCCGGCGAAGACGAAGCCCAAGGCTCCAACCTCGCGAGCGACACCTACTACAGCGGGCAGCGGCGCGCGGGCACCGTCCACCAACTGCTCGCCCGGAAGGCCCCGTTGGGCCCGACAGCGGAACTGCGCCGGATGGTCGAGGGATACGCCGCCGGGTACAACCGCTATCTCCGCGACACCGGCGTCGACCACCTGCCGGACCCGACGTGCAAGGGCAAGCCCTGGGTCCGGCCGATCACCGCACTCGACCTGTGGAACGTCGTCTACGACGTCAACAGGGTGACCGCGACAGTGCCGTTGGCCCCGGACATCGGCGACGCGAAGCCTCCGACGACGACCGCCGCCGACGGCAAGGACACGGCGGCCTCCAGCGCAACCGCCGAGACCTCCGCCGCCCCGGCCCTCGCCTCCGCCGACGTCGGCAGCAACGGCTGGGCCCTCGGCCGCGACGCGACCCGCACCGGCAACGCCATGGTCCTCGCCAACCCGCACCTTCCCTGGGCGGTCGGCTACTTCCGTTTCTACCAAGTGCAGTTGACGATCCCCGGCACCCTGGACGTCTCCGGCGCCGGCCTCTACGGCACACCCCTGGTCGAGATCGGCCACAACCGCACCCTCGCCTGGACCCACACCGCGAGCGACGCCCAACACGCCTCCGTCTACGCGCTGAAGCTCGCACCCGGCGACCCGACCAGCTACCTGCTCGACGGCAGGACCGTGCCGATGGAACGCCGTACGGTTCCCGTCACCGTCCGGGACGCGAGCGGCGGCCTCTCGACCGTCGAACGCACCCTGTACTCCTCGCACTTCGGTCCCGTCCTCTCCTCCGGCTGGACCGCGACGACCGCCTACGCGATCCGTGACGCCAACGCCGACAACCTGCGCTCCATGAACACCTGGCTGGCCATGGGCAAGGCACGGAACCTCGGCCAACTCCGCGCCGCCCAGAACGAGTTCCAGGGCATTCCCTGGACCTACACCCTCGCGGCCGACACCAGCGGCGGCACATACTTCACCGACTCCTCGGCCGTCCCGCACCTCACCGACGCCCAACTCGCCCACTGCACCCTCCCGGACGACGAGGGGCCGACCGCCCTGGACGGTTCGACGTCGGCCTGTGCCTGGGGGAGTGACCCCGACGCACTCGTGCCCGGCCTCTACGGACCCGCGCAGCAACCGGAGTTGAGCCGTACCGACTACGTCGCCAACTCCAACAACGGCCCCCAGTACGTCAATCCGGAGGCGCCGATCACCGGCCTCCCGGGCGTGTACGACACCGATCCCCACCTCGACGGGCGGGCCCAGCTCGGACTCCGCATGATCGCCCAACGCCGGGACGGCACCGACGGGTTGGGCGCACCGGGCTTCACCGAAAGCACCCTGCGTGACTCGATGCTCGGCAACCGCGTCCTGTCGGCCGAGACGGGCCGTGACGACATCGTCGGCATGTGCCGCGCCCACCCGAGCCTGACGGCCACGGACGGCACGCGGATCGACGTACGGCAGGCCTGTGCGACCCTCGCCCGCTGGGACACCCGCGCCGACACCACCAGCCGGGGCATCGTGCTCTGGAGCACGTTCTACGACCGTCTCCTCGACGGCGGTCCGCCCGACACCTGGCGTCGCGTCCCCTACGACCCCGCCCAACCCCTCACCACACCAAGGGGGTTCAACGGCGAGGACCCGCGCGTCCAGCGCGCCCTGGCCGACGCCGTCCAGGACTTCGCCGCCCGTGACCTCCCGGTCGACGTCGAACTCGGCGCCGTACAGAAATGGGACGGCATCCCGCTGCCCGGCTGTGACGCGGGCTGTTTCGACGTCGTGGAGGCGGATCCGGACTCGGGCACCGGCACCCCGACCGCCGGGGCCTTCGGCACCACCTTCCTGATGACCGTCGAACTGACCCCGGACGGCCCGCGCGCCCACACCCTCCTCACCTACGGCCAGTCCGCGAACCCGGCGTCGCCCCACTTCTCGGACCAGACCCGCCTCTTCTCGCGCAAGCGGTGGGTCACGGAGCGGTTCACCCAGGCGGAGATCTCCGGCGCCCCGGGTCTGGAGGTGACGACTCTGCGCAGGTGACACGGGTCGACGTAGCGCGGGCCGGTCGTAACTCGGCCGCCGCGGTGCGGGGTTGACTGGTCTATACCCTTGACTGGTACATACCAATGCGGTTCAGTGAGGGGCACCATCCCCCACCACGGCCGCCCCCCCACGCCGTGACCGGTCCGACCGGCCCGTGCGCACCAAGGCTCCGCTTCGCCCTGCCCTTGGCGGGGTACGGCCGTGCTCCGCAGAGGAGTTGAACCCTGTGTCGAGACGCCGCATCGCCGCAGTGCTGACCGCACTCGTCCTCGGTAGCCTGACGCCCGTGGTCCTTCCCGCCGCCGGCGCGTCCGCCGCCTCCTGTTCCAGCTATCCGAACTGGGTGGCCGGCAAGTCGTACGTCACCGGCAACATCGTCCGCTACACCGACGGCAAGGCGTACATCGCCGAGCACGACAACCCGGGCTACGACCCGGTCATCAGCACCTGGTTCTGGGAGCCGTACGCCTGCGACGGCTCCGGCACGCCCGTGGGCAACTTCGTGGTGAGCGAGGCCCAGTTCAACCAGATGTTCCCGAGCCGCAACTCCTTCTACACCTACAGCGGTCTCACCGCCGCCCTCAGCGCCTACCCGGGTTTCGCGAACACCGGCAGCGACACCACGAAGAAGCAGGAGGCCGCCGCCTTCCTCGCCAACGTCAGCCATGAGACGGGCGGGCTGGTGTACATCGTCGAGCAGAACACCGCCAACTACCCGACGTACTGCGACTGGTCCCAGTCGTACGGCTGCCCGGCCGGCCAGTCCGCCTACTACGGGCGCGGTCCGCTGCAGATCAGCTGGAACTTCAACTACAAGGCGGCCGGGGACGCGCTGGGCATCGACCTGCTGGGCAACCCCTGGCTGGTGCAGAACGACTCGGCCGTGGCCTGGAAGACCGCGCTCTGGTACTGGAACACCCAGAGCGGTCCCGGTTCCATGACCCCGCACAACGCGATGGTCAACGGCGCCGGCTTCGGCCAGACCATCCGCAGCATCAACGGCTCGATCGAGTGCGACGGCAAGAGCCCCGCCCAGGTGCAGAGCCGCGTGGACGCCTACACGCGGTTCACCTCGATCCTCGGGACCAGCACCGGGGCCAACCTCTACTGCTGACCGTGCGGCACGGGTGCCGGCTGGACCGTTCCAACGGCCGGTGCCCGTCCCACCCACGCGTTCCAGGGGCGGTACGTTCCAGCAGGTCAGACCCTGTGTGAGCGTTCCAGCTTCCCGTTTCCCCCGACTGTTCTGGCGGCTGGGACGGATCGCCGCGCAAGCTGCGGTTGTTCGCAGCGAGACCCACCACGAACCCGGTGGCTCGCCTTCCAGCACCGCACTCAGGGGGAACCCGATCATGTCCGACGCCATCTTCCGCCGCCGTACGGCACTCCTCACCGCGACCCTCGTCGCGGCCGCCTCGCTGGCGCTGACCGCCTGCGGCACCGACCGGGACTCGGCGGCCGAGAACACGCCGACCGTCGCCGCCGACAACGGCATCTCCTCGACCGCGACGCCCAAGACGGACGCGGGGGACACCCGGGCCGCCGCCTCCGGTACGGACGCGTCCGTGACCTCGAAGTCGGGCAGCGGCAGCACCACCGCCAAGGGGTCCACCGGGGCCAAGGGAGCGACCTCCAGCATCGTCACCTGCACCGGCGCCAACACCAAGGTCACCGCGCAGACCGTGTCGCGTCCGCTGAACCACCTGCTGCTGACGGTCAAGAACACCGGCTCCAAGACCTGCTACCTGTACGGCTACCCGGCCCTGCGGTTCACGGACGCCCAGGCCGTGCCCCCGGTCGACGAGGACACGCAGCCGCAGTCGGTCACCACGCTCCGCCCCGGACAGTCGGGCTACGCGGGCGTCCTCCTCTCCGCCGCCGACGGCAGCGGCTCCGGCGGCTACACCGCGAAGACGCTCTCGGTGATCTTCCAGAACCGCGCGCTCGACTTCGTGGGCTCGGGCGTCAAGGTAGCGCTGCCCAGCAAGGGCGTGTACATCGACAGCTCGCTGACCACCACCTACTGGCTGACCAACCCCTCGGACGCCCTCAACTAGGCAGCCCGTGCCGCGAAGTTCCCTGCCGCACAGAGAGGACGTAGGTGTGTCCAGTACATCGAACAACGTGAACCGGCGGCCCGATCCCGGGGCGCCCGCGCACGAGTACTTCGAGGTGGTGTGGCACACCTCGTCCGACGGCGCGTTCAGGAGAGCGGGCGTGCTGGTCTGGGAGATCATCGGTATCGCCGTGGGCCTGCACTCGGCGGACGAGGTGCAGCCGAGCGGTATCGAGATCCGCGAGTGGGAGGGCCCGCTCGTCGTCAGGTTCGTCTACGGCGACGATCACGAACTCGCCCGCCGGCACACGGCGTTGGTGGAACGCCGGCTCTGGAGCTGCACGGTGGGGGAGTTCCTCGCCTTCCTCCGCGAGACGGCCGCCGACCCGACGACGCAACCGGGATCCAACCCGACGACGCAACCCGGATCGGCGGATTTACCTCTCTTGGACTGCGCGTAGCCGACCCGGGCCGCATCAGCTTCTGGAACCACTTGAACCAGTCGAGGAGACATCCCCCATGTTCGACAGCCCCCTTCCCGGGAGCCGAGTTCTCCGCCGTCGTGCCACGGCGCTGACCGTGGCCGGTACGGCTCTCGCGCTCGCCGTTCCCGTCTCGGCCACGGCCGTCTCCGGCGTCGGCCGCGCCGCCGCTGCCCCCGACCCGGTGTCCTCCTTCTCGTTCACCGCCCAGGAACGCAAGGACGCCCTCGCCTACTGGACCCCGGCCCGGATCAAGGCCGTAGGAAAGTCGGTTGACCTCGGGCCGACCGGGCCGAAGACCAAGACGTGGACCGGTCCACAGCTGAAGACCGTGGGGCGGATGTTCATGGTCAACGCCGCGGGGGCCGACACCTGGTGCACGGCCACCGCCGTGAAGAGCGCCAACCGGTCGGTGGTGATGACCGCGGGGCACTGTGTCCGGCGGTCCGCCTCGCCCGTCAACACCAACATGTCGATGGTGTTCGTACCGGCCTACAGCAAGGGCAAGCAGCCGTACGGCGCCTTCGCGGTGCGTACCGTCCTGACGCCGCGTGCCTTCGCGGAGGAGGGGACGAACGACGTGGCCGCGATGGTCGTCGACGCCGACAAGAGCGGTCGTAGGCTCACGGACGTCGTGGGCGGGACGCCGATCGCGTTCAACCGGGCCGTCGGCGGGAAGATCTCGTCCTTCGGCTACCCCGCCACCCACCCGCAGCTCGGCGAGGAACTCCTGCGCTGTGTGGGCACGGAGAAGAAGGAGAACGGCCAGCAGGTGGTCCCCTGCGACATGACCGGCGGGTCCAGCGGCGGCCCGTGGCTGGCCGACCTCAACGAGACCACCGGGCAGGGCACCCTCGTCTCGGTCAACAGTTCGCTGGACGGCTTCACGCCGACCAAGATGTACGGCGAGATCCTGGGCGCCACGGCCAAGACGATGTACGGGCGGGCCGAACGCGGCTGATCTCAGGGCCCGTTGAGGAGGGCTGCCCCCGCCGACAGGGGCAGCCCTACGCGAATACCGCCAGGGGAGGTGCGGTGCCGGATGCCTTGCCATGACAGCCGTGGGGTTGACCAACACTGCCGGCCCCGACACTTCCCGTTCCCCTGGCGGTAGTTCCAGCTTGGGGTGCCGGGCGGGTGCGGGGGGTGTGAACTCCGGGATATCGGTGGGGATATCGGTGCACGTAGTCGTCGGCGGGGGTCTCGGAAGGGGTACGTAAGTACCTCGTACCTATGCCGATTTGGTGCCCTCGGGCTGTGCCGCGGCCAGGATCTCGGTACGCGAGGTGATGCCCAACTTGGCGAGGATGTGCTCGACATGGGCGTCCACGGTGCGTTTGGAGATGACGAGCCGTTCGGCGATCTCCCGGTTGGACAGGCCCTGGGTGACGAGCGCGGCGACCTCGCGTTCGCGGCGGGTGAGGGGATCGGCGGGGCGGGTGTCCGGCGTCGCGGGGCGGGCCGTAGGGATGCCGGGCGGTTCGTCCGCGTCCGTGCGTACGGCGTCCAGGAGTTCGCGGCCCGACATCCGGGCGCCCGCCTCCCGCCAGCGCTCGTACGGTTCGGCGCCCAACGCGGTGCGTACCGACCGCTGTTGGGACTCCTGTTCCTCCAGCAGCCGGGGCAGCATGCCGACCGGGTCGCCGCCCAGCCGTCGCGCGTGCTCCGCGTAGCCCATCAGCCAGCAGGCCCGGACGTACCGCTTCTGCCCGGCCGCGTGCCAGGCGAGGCCCAGGGACGCGAGCGCCGCGACCAGCACCTCGCCGATCTCGCTCGCCGCTTCCAGGCCCCGGCGCAACGCCGTCGCGCTCTCCTCGGGCCGGCCGACGAGCCACAGGATGATGCCCTGGACGGTGAGCGTGGAGCCGTACAACTGGCGCTCGCCGCGGCCCTCCAGATACGTCAGGCCCGTCTCGCACCACTCCAGCGCACGGTCCGTGTAGCCCAACGCGGCGTACAACAGGGCGCCTTCATAGTGGACGACGCCGATGCCCAGCGCGTCGTCCGCCGCGATCATCCGCCGACGGACCGTTTCGAGCGCCGCCGCCCCTTCTTCCACGGCCCCGCCGAGCACGGTCAGGGCGCTCAAGTAGCCCTCGCTGAACAGTTCCACGCGGCTCTCGCCGACGCGCCGCGCCACGTCGAGGGCCTGCGGGAACCGGTCCAACGCCGTCTCCAGGTCGGCCGTCCAGATCCCGAACACCCCGGTCATGAACAGCCCCCAGGCCCGCGTCGCGGAGTCCTCCGGGACGAGGCCGAGCCCCTTGTCGATCCAGTACCGGCCCTCCGACAGCGTGCCCGCCGCCCGCCAGTACGCCCCGAGCCGCGTCGCCAGCCACAGCGCGTCCGTCGCCCGTCCCTCGGTGGCGCAGCCGTACTTCAGGGCCGCCCGGACGTCGGCGATCTCCGCCCGTACGGCGTGGTGCAGTTGGACCTGGCCCCGGCCCATCAGACCGTTCCAAAAACGGCCGACGAGTTCGTCGTAGTGGGCGAAGTGCCGTTGTCGTACGGCCTCGGCGTCGTCGGTGCCGGCCAGGCGAGCGGTGCCGTACTCGCGGATGGTGTCCAGGAGCCGGTAGCGGCCGCCGTCCTCGCCGATGCGCTGGACGACCGACTTGTCGACGAGCCCGATCAGCGCCTCGACGACCTGCCCGCCGTCGAGTTGGACCGTTCCACCAGGGTCGTCGCCCGCGCACACCCGCTCGGCGGCGGACAGTTCGAAGGAACCGGCGAACACCGACAGCCGCGCCCACAGGAGTTGTTCCTGGGGTGTGCACAGGTCGTAGGACCAGTCGATGGCGGCGCGCAGGGTCTGGTGGCGGGTGAGCGCCGTGCGGCGGCCGCCGGTCAGGACCTCGCAGTGGCGGTCCAGGCGGGCGACGAGTTCCGCGAGGGGGACGGCCCGCAGGCGGACGGCCGCGAGTTCGAGGGCGAGGGGGATGCCGTCGAGGCGGTCGACGAGGGCGAGGGTGTGCTCCCGGTCGGCGCCGTCGAGGGCGGGGCCGCCGGTGACGGCCGCGGCGCGCTGCGCGAACAGGTCGACGGCGTCGGCGCGGGCCAGCGGGGCGATCGGCAGACAGCGCTCACCGGGCACGTCGAGCGGCTGCCGACTGGTGGCGAGGACGCTCAGCCCGGGGGCCTCGCGCAGCAGGATGTCGCAGAGCATCGCGCACGCGTCGACCAAGTGCTCGCAGGTGTCGAGGATGATCAACATCCGCCGCCCGCGCAGGTGTTCCACGATGGCGTCCAACGGGGTCATGCCGGACTGCTCGGGCAGTTCCAGGACGCCCGCGAGCGTCGGCGGCACCAACTCCGGGTCGTGCAGCGCCGACAGCTCCACCAGCCGCACCCCGTCGGCGAACCGGTCCCCGGCCGCGCGGGCCGCCCGCAGTGCCGTACGGCTCTTGCCGACCCCGCCCGGACCGACCAGCGTGACCAGCCGCGACCGTGCCAACTCGGTGTGCAGCATCCCGAGTTCCTCGGTGCGTCCGACGAAGCTGGTCAACTCCACCGGGAGTTGACCGCCCCGCCGCTGTCCGAAGCCGTATCCCATGCCGCCCCCATACCCGTCCGCCAACCGGTCACCACAGCGTAGGCGAGTGACTCCCGAGCGTGAACGGTAGTCGAGTCCGGCGGGTGGGCGCGAGATCGCGCGGGCGCCCGGCGGCGCGCCGATCAGGCGACGCGCGCGCCGTTCACGCCGGGCTCACCCAGGTGCCAGTCTCGGCAGAACGCACCATGGCGTCCACAACTGCCGCGCTGCGTACGGCATCCGGGAGCGTCGCGCCGTACGGGGTGCCCTCGGCGACGGAGCGCAGGAAGCGGTACGCCTCGATCACCTTGAGGTCGTCGTAGCCCATCGCGTTCGCCGCGCCCGGCTGGAACGCGCCGAACTCGCCGTCGCCCGGGCCGACATACACCGTGGTGACGGGCTGGTCCTGGTAGGTCGTGCCGCGGCTGACCGCCAGCTCGTTCATCCGGCGGAAGTCCCAGAACACCGCGCCCTTGGTGCCGTGCACCTCGAAGCCGTAGTTGTTCTGCTCGCCGACCGAGACCCGGCAGGCCTCCAGGACACCCCGGGCGCCGGATGCGAACCGCAGCAGGCAGTTGACGTAGTCCTCGTTCTCGACCGGGCCCAACTCGCCGCCGGTGGCCAGGGCGTGGCCCGCGGTCGCGCCCGTGGGGCGGGAGCGCTGCGGCAGGAAGATCGCGGTGTCGGCGGCCAGGGACGTGATGTCGCCGAGCAGGTACCGGGCCAGGTCCGCGCCGTGCGAGGCGAGGTCGCCCAGGACGCCGTGGCCGCCGCGCTCCAGCTCGTAGCGCCAGGTCAGGGCGCCGTCCGGGTGGGCCGCGTAGTCGCTGAAGAGGCGGACGCGGATGTGCGTGACCGTGCCCAGCTCGCCGGACGCGATCAGGTCGCGGGCGGCCTCCACGGCAGGTGCGTTGCGGTAGTTGAAGCCGACCGCGCCCTGGACGCCGGACTTGGTGACGGCGTCGGCCACGGCGGAGGCGTCCGCCGTCGACAGGCCCACCGGCTTCTCGATCCAGATGTGCTTGCCCGCCTCCGCCATCGCGACGCCGATCTCGCGGTGCAGGAAGTTCGGCGCGGTGATGCTCACCGCCCGCACGCGCGGGTCGTCGACCACCTCGCGCCAGTCGCGGGTGGTGGAGGCGAAGCCGAACTGCTCGGCGGCCTGCTCGGCCCGCCCGGGCACCTCCTCGGCGACCGTCACGAGCTGCGGCCGCACGGTCAGCTGCGGAAAGTGGTGCGGGACACGGGCGTACGCCTGTGTGTGCACCCGCCCCATCCAGCCGAAGCCCACGACGGCGACACCGAGAGAGGTCACCATGACTGCCCTTCTTTGGACCGGTCCATAAACTGTCCACGTCACAGTGGAACCCGTTCGTCCTGATGTCAATACCTGGCTGTCAACACCGAGTGTCCGCGCCTTTGACAGGGGGCGCGACCGCATGGAACGGTCCAGCCATGAGCGCTCCGACCATCCGTGATGTCGCCGAGCGGGCCGGTGTGTCGAAATCCCTGGTCTCCCTGGTGCTGCGCGGCTCCGAGCAGGTCCGACCGGAGAAACGACAGGCCGTGCTGGCCGCCGTGGAGGAACTCGGCTACCGCCCGAACGCCGCCGCCCGCAGCCTCAGCGAACGCCGCACCCGCTCGGTCGGCGTCCTGCTGAACGACCTGCGCAACCCCTGGTTCGTGGAACTCCTCGACGGCCTGGGCTCCCGCCTGCACGAGAACGGCCTGCACATGATGCTGGCCGACGGCCGCCTCAACCGCCACCTCGGCGAGGACCTCACCCGCATCTTCACGGAACTCCGCGTCGACGGCCTGATCGTGGTGGGCACCCTCCCCGGCTCCGACGAACTCCTCGCCGCCGCGACCCACATCCCCACGGTGGTCGCGGGCGCCGTCGAGCCGGTCCTGCCCCACGTCGACGTCGTGGCCGGCGACGACTCGTACGGCGCCGTCCTGGCCACCGAACACCTCATCGACCTGGGCCACCGCCGCATCGCCCACATCGCCGGCCAGGGCGTCGCCGGCGAACTCCGCCGCACCTCCTTCGACGCGGTCATGCAGGCCCACGGCCTGACCGACCTCGCGACGGTCGAACAGGGCGACCACACGGAAGAGGGCGGCTACCGCGCGATGGTCCGCCTGCTCACCGCCCCGCACCGCCCCACGGCCGTCTTCGCCTTCAACGACATCGCGTGCGTCGGCGCGCTCTCGGCGGCCGAGGAGTTGGGCCTCCAGGTGCCTCGGGACCTGTCCCTCGTCGGTTACGACAACACGTATCTCGCGCGCCTACGACACCTCTGGCTCACCACCGTCGACAACGGCAGCCACGACATCGGCCGCCGCGCCGCGCAGCTTCTCGTCCACCGGATGAGGGATCCGAGGCGGGCGGAGGAGACGGTACTGTCGGAGCCGCGGATCGAGGTGCGGGGGAGTACGGGACCGCCCTGGACGGAGTAACTCCGGTGCGGGCATGATCCGTACGGTGCCGAACGAATCCGCGGCAGCGCGCCGCCCGCCCCTGCTCTGGGAACAACACTGCTGCCTGGCCCTGGAGAAGAACGCCGACGTCGGCGAACTGGCCCGGTACAGCAGGCCCGGTGGCAGCTTCGTCTCGGTCAACGTGGGCTACGCGCCCCACAGCGCCGACGACGTCACCGGGCTGATCGCGAGCTGGCGGGAACGGATCGCCGCCGACGACCGGCTGCGGCCGGCCGCGAACGTCGACGACATCGACGCCGCCGGGCGCGCGGGGGAGGTGGCGGTCGCCTTCGACCTGGAGGACTCCGGGCCCCTGGAAGGGGAGTTGGACCGGGTACGCCACTTCTACGACCTCGGCGTCCGCACGATGCTGCCGAGCTACAACACCCGCAACGCGGCCGGCGGCGGTTGCCTCGACGAGGTCGACGAGGGGCTCACGGCCTACGGCCGGGCGCTGGTACGGGAGTTGAACGCCGTCGGCATGGTCGCGGACGGCTCGCACTGCGGTGCCCGTACCGGCCTCGACCTGTGCGAGGTCTCCCAACTGCCCGTCGTCTACAGCCACTCGTGCATGCGCGCGGTGTGGGACCACCCGCGCAACATCACCGACGAGCAGGCCAGGGAGTGCGCGGCGACGGGCGGGGTCGTCGGCATCACCGGAGTCGGCATCTTCCTCGGTCCCAACGACGCCTCCGTCGACGCCCTCGTACGCCACATCGACCACGCCGTCGACCTCGTCGGGCCGGAACACGTTGGTGTGTCCACCGACTACCCGTTCGACGAAGGGGACTTGAACGCGATGCTCGAACAGAGCCCGGAGCTCTTCCCCGACTGCTACACCCGCTGGGGCCCGATCGACTTCATGCCCCCGGAGGGCCTGTTGACCGTCGAGGGCGCGCTGCTCGCCCGGGGGTACCCCGACGACGCCGTCGCCGCGATCCTCGGCGGCAACTTCCGTCGGGTCGCCGAGGCGGTGTGGCGGTAGCGGGCAACTCGCGTGCGGTACAGGTCAGTTGACTGGCAGGATGGGTGGGCGTGAGTGAACGCACCACCTTCATGACCATCGCCAGGGCCGCCGCGCCGCTGTATGTGAGCACCCTCGCCGCGTCCGCCGGGTCGCTCGTCGACACCGCGTTGTTGGGGCGGCACGCCACCGTCTCGCTGGCCGCGTTCGCCGTGACGATCGCCGTGTTCAGTCCGGCCACCGCCACCGTGGCGGGGGCGTTGCGCGGGGTCATGCCGTTCGTCGCGCTGCATCGGGATGATCCCGAGGGGCTGTTGCCGGTGGTGCGGAGCGGGATGTGGCTGGCGTTCGTCGTGGGTGGGATGTGTGCGGCGGCCGTGTGCGCGGTGCCGTTGCTCGGCGGGTTGTTCGGGGTGCCGGGGGCCGTGCTCGATCAACTGGGGCTGTTTCCCCGGATGTTGGCGGGGAGCGTGTTGTTGATCGCCGTCAACTCCTCGGCCTCGTCCGTGCTGGTCGCACTCGGGCGGTCGGCGCAGGTGATGCGGTCCGGGCTCGTGGGGACCGGGGTGTCCGTGGCGTTGTCGGTGGTGCTGGTCGGGGGGCCGGGATCGCTGCCGAGCTTCGGGCTGGCGGGGGCCGGGGTGGCCATGCTCGGCTCCAGCGCGGTCGGGGCCTGGCTCAATCAGTACGCGCTGCGTCGGCGGACCGTGCTCGCCGGGCGGCCCGTCCGGCCCGGCAGACCCGATCCGCGCGAGGTATTGCGGCTGGCCCGGGTCGGGGTGCCGCTCGGCGCGACCGTGCTGGTGAAGTTCTCCGTGCTCGGCGTGCTGACCTTCGCCGCCGCCCGGATCGGCACCGACAGCGCTGCCGTGCACAGCGTCTCCGAGTCCCTGGTGAACGTCGTCTTCACCGCCGCCGTGGCGGTCGGGCAGGCCACGGTGCCGTTGATCGCCGGGTACGCCGAGGAACGCGACCTCGCCCGCATCCGGCGCAGTGTGGACGCCGGGATCGGGGTCGCCCTGTGCGCGGTCGTCGTCCTCGGGGCCGTCCTGGTCGTGCTGCGGGACCCGGTGATCGGCCTGTTCACCAGGGACCAGGGGCTGGCGGACCAGGTCGTACGGCTGTTGCCGCTGGTGCTCGCGGTGGTCGTCACCGATGCCCTGCAGGCGGTGGCGGGCTTCGGGCTCGTCGGGCTCAAGCGCACCGTGCCGAGCCTGGTGTCCACGGCGGTGTGGTTCGGGGTGCTCGCGGCCCTCGCGGTACCGGTCGCCGACGCGGCGGGACTGGCCGGCCTGTGGACCGCGCTGGCCTGCGCGAACCTCCTCCAGGCCGTGACCAAGTTCGTCTCCTTCCGGCGACGCAGTGCGCGGATCGTCGGTACGCCGCTTCCGGTGGGCGTGCGGGACGGCAACACCGGCGCGGGCGCGGCTCAAGAGTCCGGTCGGGGGCGTTGAACGGCTGCCGAGGCCCTTCTGGTCGTCAACTGGGCGTGCCCGCAGCGGTCGTAGGGACCGGTCCAAGTCGTTGAACAGTCGCTGAACATCCTTGATCCGAAGCGTATCGGCGGTGTGCGGGACCCGGGTGTCGGCAACGGGCACCTGGTGCGACGTCGACCCCGGCGGGCGTCCGCGCGATGTGACGTCATGGCACGCGCCCATTACGGTCGTACGGACGACGGTGGCGCCGGAAGAGGGGCAGCATGAGCAGCCGGAACCCGGGTGAGATCACGCGCATCGAGGACGCGGCGCTCACCCTGGCCGCGCAGGCCGGGGATGTGGCCTCCCTGGGGCTGTTGCTGGAGCGGCACCGGGCCGGGATGCGTGCCGTCGCGGTGAGTGTGCTGGGGCCGGGGCCCGATGTCGACGACGTGGTGCAGGACGCGGCGCTGACCGCGCTCCGGCGCGTGGGGGATGTGCGGGACCCGGAGGCCGTAGGGCCCTGGTTGCGGATGATCGTGCGGAATCATGCCCGTTCGTTGCTGCGGGGAGCCGTCGATTTCCGGCCGCTCGACGATCTGCATGTGTCCGTCGCGGAATCCGGTCCTGAGCGGTGGCTGGAGCGGCACGCCCTGCGGGACTGGATCTGGGAGGCCATCGAGGAACTGACCCCCGCGCTGCGGTTGCCGCTCGTGCTGCGGCATTTCAGTGTCGGGGTCACGTCGTACGAGCAGATCGCCGAGGCATGTGGGGTGCCCGTTGGAACGGTCCGAAGTCGGCTCAGTCAGGGGCGGGCCAAGCTCGCGCTGGCCCTCGCCGCCACGGCCGACGCCCCGCACGGAGACGTCGGGCGGCGGACCCGCGCCAGCCGGATCGAGGCGCGCGAGACACTGCACGCGGCCGAGAGCGGGCACTTCGGGAAACTGCTCACCGAGCGCTGGTCGCCCGAGGCCGCGCTGGTCCAGGGGAATCAACCGGTGGGCGGCAGAAGCCTGTTGGTGCGCGGGATGGAGTGCGATCTGGAGGCGGGCGTACGGCAGCATCTCGCGCACGCCGTGGCCGGGCGGTCGCTCGTCGTCTGGGAGATGGACATCACCAATCCCGACGACGACCCCGACCACTGCCCGCCCGCCGTGGCCTGGCTCATGAGTCTGGACCGTGCCGGGCGGGTGCACCGGCTGCGTCTCGTGCATCCTCGGCCGGTGCCCGTTCCGCGGGCCCTCGTAGTGTGACCGGCATCACATCGTCCATTTCGAACTTCGGTCTTTCTCCCGCGTCCTGTCCGTGTCATCGCCGTATGCCGAACAGGGAGATCCCATGAGCACCACCCCCACGACCGACCCGCTCGCGAACGGGACCCACACCGTCGAGATCGACGGGGTCACGCAGAGCTACCACGTGCACGGCAGTGGACCGGTCTGCATCGCGCACTCCGGCGGGCCGGGCATCTTCTGGGAGTACCTGCGGATGCCCGCGCTGGAGGAGCACCTCACGGTCGTCTACCCGGAGCCCGTCGGCACCGGCGCCTCCGGCCGGCTGCCGTCCCACCCGCACGGCTACACCCGGGCCCGTTACAGCCGCTTCCTCGCGGCGCTGATCGAGTACCTCGGCGTCCCCGAGGTACACCTCCTCGGGCACTCGCACGGCGGTTTCGTCGCCCAGTACCACGCCCTGCACCACCCCGAGCGCATCGCCGGCGTGATCCTCTACGACAGCGCCCCGGTGACCGGTCCCGAGCACGGCGCCGAGGCGATGCGCCTGGTGCAGGAGTTCGCCGCCCGGCACGCCGAGAACCCGGGGCTCCCCGAGGTCGTTGGAGCGTTCCAGAGCATCCCCACCATCTCCGACGACGCCCAGATGACCGCCGTGGCCCGGGGGATCTTCCCCGCGTACTTCGCCGACTTCTGGGGCCGGGAGGACGAGTTCGGCCCCGCGCGGGCCGGCGTGACGGCCACGTACATCTCCGGCCTTGACGACGACCTCACCCCGGACGTCATCGACGACCGCGCCGACCTCCGCTCGCTCACCGTGCCCGCCCTCGTCCTCGTCGGCCACCACGACGTCATCTGCGGGGTGCGCTGGGCGGAGGAGCTGCACGAGCTCATCCCGGGTTCGGAGCTGGTGATCTTCGAGGACAGCGGGCACTTCGGTCACCTGGAGGAACCGGAGGCCTTCGCGAAGGCCGTGACCGCGTTCGTCGAGGCTCCCGCCGCCAACTAGGTCATTTGGTCGAAGCCCGGCCGGACGGTCCGCTCTAGCGTGGAGGCGTCCGGAGGGTTTCCGACACAACCAAGGAGCAACGGCATGAGTGCCGTCAAGAACATCGTTCTCGTACACGGCGGATTCGTCGACGGTTCCGGCTGGCAGAACGTGTACCGCCTGCTCACCCAGGACGGCTTCCACGTCAGCGTCGTGCAGAACCCGACCCTGTCCCTCGAAGGCGACGTCGCGGTCACCCACCGCGCCCTCGACGCGCTGGACGGTCCGGCGGTCCTCGTCGGCCACTCCTACGGCGGCGCCGTGATCACCGAGGCCGGGCGCCACGACGCCGTCGCCGGGCTCGTCTACATCGCGGCCTTCGCGCCGGACAAGGACGAGTCGGTCGGCTCGCTGGTCGCCGACCCGGCACCCGGCGCGCCCGTGCCCCCGATCCTGCCGCCGGTCGACGGCTTCCTCTTCTTGGACCGTGACAAGTTCGCCGCGTCCTTCGCGGGCGACCTGCCGGCCGAGGACGCCGCGTTCCTGGCCGACGCACAGGTTCCGTGGGGCCTGGACGCGGTGGGCGGAACGATCACCGAGCCGGCCTGGCGGACCAAGCCGAGCTGGTACCTCGTCACGACCGAGGACCGCATGATCCCGCCGCCGGTCCAGCACCAGATGGCCGAGCGCGCCGGCGCCACCGTGGCCGAGGCCGACGGGAGCCACGCCATCTACGTCTCCCAGCCCGCCGCGGTGGCGGACCTGATCAAGCAGGCGGCGGCTCACCAGGCCTGATGTCCCCTCCCTGACCACCTGTCAACTCCCCGCTTCAGCCCGCCTGTTCACAGGCGGGCTGTCCGCGTGACTTCCCGAGGGAAGCCGAGCGAACCCGAGAGGGAAACAGATCCATGACGACCGTCGTCCAGCCGTCCGTCGCCGAGCAGTCCGAGGCGGAGGCCCTCTACCGATTCCAGACGGAGACCCCCGAGCCCGTCCGTACCGCGCTGGGCATGACCGCCGCCAGGATCGGCGGCGGTGTGGTGCTGTCGATGCGCGACGACATCACCCGCTTCTGGAGCAAGGCCCTCGGCTTCGGTGTCACCGCCCCCGTCACGGCCCAACTCGTCCGAGAGGTCTGCGACTTCTACCGCGCGGCGGGCACCCCGCAGGCCGTCTTCCAGATAGCGCCCGCCTTCCTGCCCGAGGACTGGCCGGAGATCTGCGAGCGGGAAGGCATCGTCCAGGGCTCGTCCTGGGCGAAGCTCGTCGGCACTACTGAGGAGGCCGTGGCCCGCGCCGACGCCCTGGACGTGCTGCCCGACGGCATCAGCGTCACCCCGCTGGAGGCCCAACACGCCCTGAAATGGGGCACGGTGATGATGCGGGCCTTCGGGACACCGGTCGAGCACTACGCCGAGATGGGCGCCGCGACCGTGTCCCGGCCGGGCTGGCACCCCTACGGGGCCTGGCTGGAGGGGGAGTTGGTCGGCACCGGCACCATGCTCGTCCGCGGTGACACGGCGCAGATGTTCGCCGGCGCCGTACTGCCCCACGCGCGGGGGCGTGGCGGACAGACCGCTCTGCTTGCCGCACGGGCGCGCGCGGCACGGGAGTTGGGGTGCCGCGTCCTTGTCGCCGAGACCGGCGCCGAGCAGCCCGGCACCCACAACAGTTCCCTGCACAACATGCTCCGCCTCGGCTTCGAGGTGGCCTACGAACGCCCCAACTGGAGCTGGCAGTTGGAGCCTGAGGCGAGCTGAGTGGGAGGCGTCACGGCATGGGGCCGGTCAACGCGTCGCGCAGGCCGCCCCGTGAGGTGACGTTCAACTTCCGGAAGACGCTGCGGAGATGGGCCGCCACCGTACGCGGCGACAGGAAGAGCTGCGCGGCGATCTGCTTGTTCGTCAGCCCGGTGGCAGCGAGTTGGGCCGCCACCCGCTCCTGCGGGGTCAGCAGCGCGTACCGGTCCCGGCCCTCGGACTCGACGGGCTTCAGCGGCTTGACGGGAATCCCGCTCGCCCGCAGCTCGTTGGCAGCCCGCGCACTCCACGGGGTGGCGCCGAGCCGCTCGAACGTGCCGAGCGCCGCGTCCAGATGGATCCGGGCCGCGCCGCCCGCCTTGGCGCGGCGCAGTCGCTCGCCGTAGGCCAGGCAGATCCGCGCCCAGTCGAACGGCCAGCGTTCGGCACCGGGCGTGGCGATGGCCGCCTCGAACCGGTCGTGGTCGATGACGTCCGGGTCCGCCATCGCCTCGGCGGCGTCCGTCAGCATGGCCAACCGGGGTGAGATCGAAGGGATGTCGGTCTTGCGGACCGCCGCGATGTGCGCGGCAGCCTCCTCGTGGTGGTCGGTGTGCACGGCGGCCTCGGTGAAGTCCAGCAGGAGCCACAGCGCGTGCGGCATGAACCGCGGTACCTCGCCCGGTGTGACGAGGGCCCGCAGCAGGCGGTGGGCGGTGTCGAAGTCCGCGCCGCCGAGCGCCGACAGGGCCCGGATGTGCGCGGCGTAGACCCGCAGCGCGCCCAGTCCGCGCGGGTTGCCCCAGGATACGAGCCGGTCCGCGATCTCGCGGGCGGCGGCGCCGTCGCCGCGCGCGGCGGCCACAAGTCCCCGCTGGAAGTGGCCTGTTGAGGCCGTCAGCCGGTAGTCGTACGTCGCGCACCAGGCGAGACCCTCCGCGGTGATCTCCAGCAGGTCGTCCCACTGGCCGCCCGCGTAGGCGTCGTTGGCCAGCAGGAACTGTGCCTGGATCGCCAGGGCCACGGCCCCGCCGTCGCGGCCGTCGTCGATGACCCGGCGCAGCGCGCTGCGGCAACTCGGCAGGCGGTCGATGTAGGAGGCGGAGAGCGCGAGGCTCAAGACCCTTACAGGATCGGTCTGTTGGCGCAGGCCGGCGATGAGGTGGTCGAGCCGGTCGAGGAAGGGCGGCGCGCCGTGCGCCGGATCGCCGAAGGTGCCCAGGATCAACGGCAGCAGGCGGCGCGACGTGGGCGGACGCCGTCGCTTCACGACGTCCTCGAAGGATTGCCACAGTTCCGGTCGGCCGCCGTAGAAGCACACCATGAGGAGGGTGTTGAGGGCCTCGCGGAAGATGTCCTCGACCGTCTCCGTCTCGTCGGGCCACGTATGGGCCTCGATAGCGCGGATGAGCAGCCGGTGGGCGGTGTCCACATCGCCCTCGCCGTTGAGGAGTTGACTGGCCGCCGCGGTGGCGGCGGCCAGCGAGTCGGTGCCGGACGGGTCGGCGTGGTCGGCGTTGTCCAGCAGTGCGCGCACGTTGCGGAGATCGCCGGTGATGTTGGCGCCGAGGCAGGCCGCCTCCGCCAGCCGACGGGCCTTGTCCGTGCCGGTGGCGCTCAACTCCGAGGCGCGCAGCAGGGTGGTGATGGCGCCGACCGCGTCACCGCGGCGCAGGATGCGGTACGCCACCTCGTGCAGTAGGGCGGCCACTTGGTCGTCGGGGCCGACGGCCGCGTCGGCGAGGTGCCGGGCCCGGTGCTCGGAACCCTCGGGAAGCTCGGCGGCGAGGGCCAGTTGGGCCCACCGGCGTTCCTCGCTGGTCGACAGATCCAGCACCGCGGAACGGGTCAGCGGGTGCCGGAACTCCAGTCTGCCGGTGACGCCGTCGACCTGGACGAGTCCGGCGCGCTCGGCGGGGGACAGCCCGGCGAGACCGTCCGGTCCGCCCGACGCCCGCTGGAGGATGCGCAGTTCACCCGAACCGTCCAGCACGGCGAGCAGCAGCAGCTTCCGGGTCGCGGCCGGGAGCGCGGCGACCCGGGTGGAGAAGATGCCCTTGAGCCGCTCGGTCAACGGCAGTACGGCGGGCAGGGTGCCCCGCTCCCGCTGCTGCGAGTCGTTCAGGGGGACGGGCAGTTCGAGCAGGGCGAGAGGGTTGCCCCGGGCCTCCGCGACCAGCCGCCGCCTGACTCTGGGCGTCATCGCGGGGAACCGCTCGGCCACCAGCTCGTTCGCCGAGACGTCGTCCAGCGGCCGGACCTCGTACTCGGGTATCCCGATGTTACTGAGGAAGGACTCGTCGCCGGTCCGGGACGCGCCCAGCAGGGCGATGGGTCCGGTGCGCAGGGCGCGGGCGAGGGTGCCCAGGACCGTGGCGCTGGGCCGGTCCACCCACGCCACGTCGTCGACGATCAGCGCGAGCGGACCGGACTCGGCGGTGGACCGTTCCAGCAGGGCGTGCACGGCGTTGGCGATGGCGAGCAGTTCGGTCGGCTGCTCGTCGGACAGCCCGCGGACCGCCTGGAGGGTCTCCGCCTGCCGTGCGGGCAGCGCGGGAATCTCCTCGGCCAGCGGTTGCAGCAGCTGGTTCAACGCCGAGAAACTGACGCCCCGTTGGAACGGGCAGCCGGAGATCCGCAGCACCCGGAAGCCCGCCCCCGACGCGCGCGGCGCCGCGGCCTCCAGCAGCGCGGTCTTGCCCACCCCGGCCTCCCCGGTCAGCATCAGCGTGACTCCCCGCGCCCGGGCGGTGTCGAAGTGCCCGTCGAGGAAGGCCAGTTCGGCCGATCGTCCGATGAGGGCCGGCGGGGTGAGGGATGCCGATGCCATGACGCCTCCCGTAGGGGTCGAGCGGTCGAGCGGTCGAGCGGTCGAGCGGGAACAGGAACGGTCCAAACGCGCCTGAGGCCGGCTCAGGCGATGCGTGCGGCCGCCTCCGCGGCGGCGTGCTGGGCGGCGACACGGTCCACCGTGACCGTCTCACCGTCCACGACGACGGGCTCACCCGCGACCCAGACATCCTGGACCGCGCGGGAACCCGCCGCCCACAAGAGGTTGGCGAGCAGCCGGCCGTCCTCGACGTCGAGGCCCGCGGCGAAGTGGGGTCCGTCCACGGAGAGGTGGATCAGGTCCGCCCAGTTTCCCGGGCGCAGGGCACCGATGTCGGTCCGGCCCAGGGCCGCGGCGCCGGCCGAGGTCGCCATGAGGAAGGCGTCCGCGGCGGTCAGGGCCATGGCGTCGGCCGTGGCGAGCCGGCAGAACATCATCGCGAGGCGGGCCTCCTCCCACAGGTCGAGGTCGTCGTTGCTCGCAGGCCCGTCGGTGCCCAGGCCGACGGGGACGGACGCGGCGCGCAGAGCGTGCAAGTCGGCGATGCCGGAGGCGAGTTTGGCGTTCGAGCCCGGGCAGTGCGCGACACCGGCACCCGATGCGGCGAGCAGCCGGATGTCGTCGGCGGAGAGATGCACGGCGTGGGCCGCGAGCAGCCGCCCGTCCAACAGCCCGGTCTCCTGGAGCAGTTGAGGCACCGAACCGTGCAACTCCCGCTGGGCCACGTCCTCGGCGAGGGTCTCCGCGACATGGATGTGCACCAGGGCGCCGCGCTGTGCCGCCTCCTCCGCCGTGGCGCGCAGTGCCTCGGGCGGCAGGGTGTAGGCGGAGTGCGGGCCGTAGCAGAGCTCGACCCGCTCACCGGGCCCGAAGCGCAGACCGTCCGTGTCGATCCACTTGCCGATGGCCGCGAGGTCGGTGTGCCAGTCGTCGCCGGGCCGGTCGAAGTAGGCGGGCGCGATCAGGACCCGGCTCCCGGCCTCCAGCGCCGCGTCGGCCACCTGCTCGGCGTGCGCGTACATCTCGGCGCTGGTCGTCACGCCGTAGCGCAGCATCTCGACGCAGCCGAGCAGCATGCCCGCGTGGGCGTCGCGGGGGCGCATGCGGGCCTCGGCGGGCCAGACGGCGTCCTGGAGCCAGGACGCCAGCGGGAGGTCGCCGCCGAGTCCCCGCAGGAGGGTCATCGGGGAGTGCGCATGGGTGTTGACCAGGCCGGGAGCGAGGATGCCGGACAGCGAGGTGAGGGGGACGCCGGCCGGGAGCGGGGGAGCGGTGGCCGCCGGACCGCAGTGGGTGATGCGGCCGTCCGCGTCGACATCGACCACGGCGTCGCGCAGGACGGAGCAGGAAGGGTCGGCCGGGAGGACCACGGGGGCGAGAAAGCGACGGGGCACGGACATGGGGGGAGCTCGCTTCCGGAGGGAGTGCTGTCAACGAGAACAAGATGCGGGACCGATCCAAAAGTTCGATCCCGAGGGCGTGAACTCGATCACAGACGTGGGGAAACGGGGCGTTCCGCTGCCATGAGCATCGCCGGTTTCGGGTGGATAGGATGAGGTGTGTCTTCCTGGAGCCAAGCTCTGACCGTCTCCTCCGCGAGTGCCTGGGACGAGGTCTTCACCGGGCTGCACGGTGCGAGCCGGATCAGGGTGCCGGACCGCCGCGCACCGTGGACCGGGCAGCTGGAGTGGCAGCGGTCGAAGACCTACAGTCTCGCCCTGTGCTCCGGCGGCGAGGAAGTCGTGGACCGGGACAACCGGCACATCCGCACCGATCCCCGCGGTACGTACGAACTCCTCGTCCCCCTCTCCGGGTCGGCCTGGGTCGAACAGGGCGCGGCCGCCGGCGAGATCGGGCCCGGCGTCATGGCGCTGTGCGACATCGACCGGCCGCTGACGTTCGCGCACGGCGCCGACCTCCGCAGCATCTCCCTGATCGTGTCGGGCCAGCACCTCTCGGCGCGCAGCGCGCTCGCCGCCGGCGGGCCGCATCTCCTCGGCGGTGACCGTGGACTCGGCCGTGTCATACGGCAGTTGACGACCACCCTGCACGAGGAGCGCGAGCACCTCTCCGAGACGACCTTCGACATCGCCTGCGACCGGCTCCTCGACCTGGTGTGCCTCGCCGCGGAGGGCGGCGTCGACTCGGCACCCACCGGACAGCGGGCGAGCGTCGAGGCCGCGATCCGGCGCTACGTCCGGGAGCACGCCTGCGACCGTGACCTCGACGTCGTCGGCATCGCGCGGGCGCTCGGCTGGTCCGCGCGCTACGTCCAGCAGGTGCTCCAGGCCGCGGGCACCACCTCCCGCGACCTGATCCGCCGCGAACGGCTGAACGTCGCCAGAACCCGTCTGGCGAGCGCGAGTTGGACGACGTACTCGATCGCGGAGATCGCCCACGCGAGCGGCTTCGGCAGCCACGCCTCGTTCGCCACGGCGTTCCGGGCGGAGTTCGGGCTGACTCCGCGCGAAGCGAGGCGCAACAGCTAGGACGGGCCTAGGAGTTGGCCGGGGTGAAGTACCGCCGCGGGTTGTCGACGAGCATGGTGGTGAGCTGCTCCTCGGTGACCCCAGCGGCGCGCAGGACCGGGAGCACCTGGTCGTGGAGATGGGTGTGGTGCCAGTTCGGCGCGATCTGCTCCCGTACGCCCGGCGGGAACCAGTCGATGTGGCAGGACGCGTCGTGCGACAGGACCATCCGCTCGGCGAACCCCTCGCGCGCGAGGGCCGCGACGGTCGCCACCCGCTGGTCCTCGGGCAGCAGGACGTCGAGACCGAAGCGGTCCATGCCGACGTACGAGCCGTTGTCGATGAGCTGGTGCAGATAGTCGAGGTCGGCGGTGTCACCGCTGTGCCCGATGACGACGGCCCCGAGGTCCACGCCCTCACTGCGCAGGATGTCCTGCGCGACAAGTCCCGTACGGGCGGCGGCACTTGTGTGCACGGTGATCGGAGCGCCGGTACGCAGATGGGCCTGGCCCACCGCACGCATCACCCGCTCGACACCCGGGGTGAGTTCGTTCTCGATCGCGCACTTCAGGAACGCGGCCCGGATGCCGGTGTCCGCGATGCCCTCGGTGAGCTCCCGGACGAACAGCTCGGTCATGCCCTCGGGCCCGCCGAGTAGCGTGCCCGGACCGTGGTACCGGTAGAAGTCGGGGATGTCGGCGAGGGTGTAAATCCCGGTCGCCGCAACGATGTTGAGGTCCACTTGCTCGTTCACCAGGGCGACGCGGGCGACATTGCGGCCGAGCCCGATGACGGTCGGGTCGACCAGCGTGGAGACACCGGTCGCGGCGAGGGCCTTGAGCCGGGAGACGGCGTCGGCGATGCGTTCCTGTTCGTCCCAGGTCTCGGGGAGGCTCTGCCGGAGTTCTTCGCTGACGACGAAGACGTGTTCGTGCATCAGGACGGTGCCGAGGGCGGTTACGGGGATGGCGCCGCGGATGGTTTGGAGTTGGGGGGATTCGGGGGCTTGAGGGGTTGTCATGGTGATCCTTCGGTGCGTGCCCGGCGCGTGGCTTTTGAACGGGCGGGCAGGGGAGGGGAGTTGTGGGGTGGGGGGCTGGAGGTGCAGGGGGTGTCAGTCGTCGGTGGAGTCGGCCGCGGCCTGCCTGATGAGGTCGGCCACGGCGTCCGGCCGGGACACGTACACGGAGTGGCCGGCGTCGGTGCCGGTGACCGTGCTGCCGGCCCGCCGGGCCATGGCCCGCTGCGCGGGAGGCGGGATCATCCGGTCGTCGGTCGCCACCAGGTACCAGCTCGGTTTGTGCCGCCAGGCCGGTTCGCCGATCGCGCCGCCGAGCGCGTCGAGCCCCCACGGCACCTGCGAGTCGGCCATGAACTCCGCCTCGGCCAGGGGGAGATCGGCCGCGAAGGACGCGCCGAACTTCTCCCGGTCGAGGAACAGGAACCCGTCGACCGGCGGCAGGATCGGCGGCACCGGCGCGCCGGGCTCCGGGTCGGCGATCAACGTGTTGACGGACTCGCCCTTGTCGGGCGCGAACGCCGCGATGTATACGAGCCCGGCGACCCGTTCGTGGTTCCCGGCTTCGGTGATGACGGCCCCGCCGTAGGAGTGCCCGACCAGGATCGCGGGCCCGTCCAGCGCGTCCAACACCCGCTCGGTCACCGCGACATCACCCGCGAGGGACAGGGTCGGATTCTGCACGACGCTCACCCGGAACCCGTCGTCCGTCAGCAGCCGGTGCACCTCCCGCCAACCGGAGCCGTCCACGAATCCGCCGTGCACGAGTACGACGTTCTTCACCAGTTCCGTATCCATGGACCCGACTCTTCCAAGGGCACACGGTTGCCGTCTTTCGCGTCGGCGCGCAGTCCTTTCGCGTGGGCGCGCGCCGGGAATGAGGGGGACGGTTGCTGGAGGTCCGGGGCGGTGCGGTCCGGGTTCGTGCATGTTCGGATTCGTGATTCCGCGCCGGGCAGTTGAGGAAGCGCTGCGTCCTTCCGCCTGGGTGCGCGCCGAGCGCGAGTGGAACAGGTTTCGGGGTTCCGGGCCCGCACCGACTGGTCCAGCACTGCCCAGCCCTACCCGGGTTCGTGGCTCGGCTCCGGCCGGTCGGCGAAGCCCTGCGGGTTGTTCGCAAGCCAACTTGCGGATGGCCCCGTCGAGTTGTGTCGTGCCGGGATGATCCTGAGCAGGTCTCACGCCGGGCTAGGCCGAGTGGACCTGGCCCCGCGCCACTGAACCAAGCCGGACTGAGCGGATCCGGCGCCATCTCGGCCAAGCCCAGCCGAGCGGGCCTCGCGCCGGACTGGGGTGAGTTGGACCGGTCCCGTGCCGGACTGGGGTGAGTTGGACCGGTCCCGTGCCGGACTGGGGTGAGTCGGACCGGTCCCGCGCTGCGCCACTGCGCCGGTCCAACTGCCGCCCGACTCGCCATCCGCAGCAGGTCGAAGGGGCAGGGCGCCCCACTCCCGTGCCGCGCGAAGTGGAGCCGAGCCGAGCCGACCCAGTCCCGCGTCCCCGCCTGCAAGACCCCCACCACGCTCCCAGCCTCGCTCGCCATCCGCAGGAGTTCGACCGGGGCATCGCCGGCGGCGGCATTCTCCGCTTCGTCTGGCGTTGATGTCCCCTATAACGCGCTACGTCATCATCTTCCGCCCCCCGCTGATACGTTGCTCGGGCGTCGGCCCTCGCACCCCCAAACCCGCCTCATTCCCCCTAACCCGCCGCCCCCCCGCACCCCCGCCCCCCCCGCACCCCCGCCCCCCCGCCCCCCCGCACCCCCGCACCCCCGCACCCCCGCACCCTTCGAACCCGCCTCAGCCCCCCGAACTCGCAGCCCCCACAGCCCCCGACGAAGGAGAGCCGTGCCCCCGCACGGGACGCGCCGCACCCCGCCGGCCCTGTTCACCGTCGCCCTCGCGTTCCTCCTGCTGGCCGGGCCCGCCTGCGTACCCGGTGCCGAATCCCCGCCCCCGCCCACGCAAGCCGCCCCGACGCGGGCATCCGGCCCGCCCACGGCCTACGGCGCCTACGTCGGATACGGTGCCGACGCCGTGCGCCGGGTCGCGGAGTTCGGGGCCTGGCTGGGACGGCCCGAGCCCCGGGTCGGGCATGCGTATCTGCCCGGGGAGAACTGGAGCGACATCGAGGGCGCCTCCAACGACCTTGCCGTGTGGGCCGATTGGCGGCGCAAGGAGCAGGACCGCCTCCTCGTCCTCAACGTGCCGATGCTGGACCGCAACGAGGACCACCTCCCCGACAGCGTGGTCAGTACCGAGCTGAGAGACGGAGCGGACGGACGTTACGACGACCACTTCCGCATCCTCGCCGAGCGTCTCGTCCAACTCGGCGCCCCCGACACCGAGATCGTCCTCGGCTGGGAGATGAACGGCACCACCTACACCCACCGCTGCGCGCCCGACCCCGCGTCCTGGAAGCGGTACTGGACGCGCATCGTCACCGCGATGCGGTCCGTCCCGGGGCAGCACTTCCGGTTCGACTTCACGCCCAACCGCGGCCGCGACGCGATCCCGTGGACCGACTGCTACCCGGGCGACGACTACGTGGACGTCATCGGCATGGACGCGTACGACGCCCCCCGCGGTCTGCCCTTCTCCCAGCAACTGACCGAGCCTTACGGGCTGTTGGCGCAGGTCGACTTCGCCCGCGCCCACCACAAGCCCATCGCCTACCCCGAGTGGGGACTGTTCGACAACGGCGACAACCCCACCTACATGCGCGGCATGCTCACCTGGATGGCCGGCCAGCGCCCGCTCTACCAGACCATCAGCGACTACTGCCCGCACGGCGTCTGGCGCTGCCACGACAACCCCAAGTCCTCAGCCGTATACCGCTCCTTGACGGACAGTCAGTCATGAGGGAGGTGGGGGGACGGAGAACGGCACCCGCCGTTCTCCGTCCCCCCCACCTCAGACCCTGCGTCCTGAACTACCGTCCTACGGCGTCCACTTCACGTTCGGATTCACCTGGCCGGTCCAGTTGAAGATCGCCATGTTGTCCCAGCCGTCCCCGCTGTTCGCGATGTCGGCGGGGTCCCAGCCGTTGCCGGTGACCGCGTACCAGGTCGGTTCCCAGTAGAAGACGCCGATCGCTCCAGCGCTCCGGGCGGTGTTCTGTACCGCCGTGAACTCCGCACCCTGGCCCGCCCAGGTGAGTGGATAGCCGGAGCACCCCGACGTCACCGAGTTCGCCGTACTGTCCGCGTCGGACGAGGTGAACGGGTAGGCCGTCTCCGCGATGATGACGTCCTTGCCGTAGCGCGACTTCATGTCCGAGACGACGCTGCCCATGTTGGCCAGCGTGCCGTGCCACATGCAGTAGTAACTCAGCCCGGTGATGTCCCAGTTGACGCCCTGCGCCTTGATGCCGTCGTAGAACCAGCGGGCGTTGGAGTCGCTGTCCGCGTCGGCGGTGTGGATGATCACCTGGGTGGAACTGTTGCACGCCTTGGTCGCGTTGTAGCCCGACTTCAGCAGCAGCCCGAGGTTGGTGAAGCTGTTGTTGACGACCTTGCCGTCGTCCCACAGCATGCCGACGTTGATCTCGTTGCCGATCTGCACGCTGTCCGGGGTGGTGCCCTGGGACTTGAGGCTGTTGCAGACGTCGTAGGTGTAGTTGTAGACGTCGGTCTGCAGCGCGCTGATGCCGTGGCTCGACCAGGCCGCCGGCTTGTACTGCTTGCCCGGGTCGGCCCAGGTGTCCGAGTAGTGGAAGTCGATCAGCAGCTTGAGGCCCTTGGCCTTGACCTGCTTCGCGTACGCCAGCACCTTCGCCTTGTTGTTGTAGCCGCTGGCGGGGTTGTTCCAGATCCGCAGGCGGACGTAGTTGACGCCGGCGCCCTTGAGAATGTCGAGCGGGTCCTTGGCGGTCCCGCTGGAGTCGTAGTACTTGGCGCCGAGGTCGATCGCGCGCTGCGCGGACGAGACGTCGGCGCCGAGCATGGTGAGCGAGTTCGCCGCGGCGGCGTCCGTGGGGGTGAGCATCGCCGCCGGCAGGGCGACTGCGGCCAGGAGCAAGGCGGCTTTGACTATGCGGCCCGGGCTTCTCACGTGGATCCCGACCTCCTTGGGTCGACTGACATGCGCATGCGGGTGTGTCTGAGAACGTTCACAGTAGGAGAGGTGACAGGCGCTGTAAATATGTGTGTCGGTTGTATTTCCCGCAGTTGGTGGGCGTCACGATCGCGTGAACGAGGTGGGAACGTACACAACCGTGTGCGCGCAGTGGTACCGGGGTACTACGCCCGCGCCCTCAATGACCCCCCGGTACGACGGTTTCGAGCCCCCCACCCTCCTAGCGTTGCCGGCGGGAAGGCCCAGTGGGGGCGGTGGCACGTGAGCGCGAGGGAAACCGATGATCGAGGCACACCAACTGACGAAGCGGTACGGGGAGAAGACGGCGGTCGACCGGCTGGACTTCGTCGTCCGGCCCGGCACCGTCACCGGCTTCCTGGGCCCCAACGGCGCGGGAAAATCGACCACGATGCGCATGATCGTCGGCCTGGACGCGCCCACCAGCGGCACCGTCACGGTCAACGGCAAGCCCTACGCCGAACACAGCGCACCGCTCCAGGAGGTCGGCGCGCTCCTTGAGGCCAAGTCGATCCACCCGGGCCGCTCCGCCTTCGATCACCTGATGGCGCAGGCCCACACGCACGGCATCCCGCGCCGCCGGGTCGACGAGGTCATCGAGATGACCGGACTGCAGAGCGTGGCGAAGAAGCGGGCCGGGGCTTTCTCCCTCGGCATGGGCCAACGGCTCGGCATCGCCGCCGCGTTGCTCGGCGACCCGGCGACCGTCATGCTCGACGAACCCGTCAACGGCCTTGATCCGGAAGGCGTGTTGTGGATCCGCAACCTGCTGACCGGGCTCGCCGCGGACGGCCGAACCGTCTTCGTCTCCTCGCACCTGATGAGTGAAATGGCGCTGGTCGCCGACCACTTGATCGTCGTCGGGCGGGGGCGGCTGCTGGCCGACACCACCGTGCAGGACCTGGTCCGGCACGCGGGCGGCGACACCGTCACCGTGGCCTCCGAACAGCCGGCCCGGCTGCGCGAGGTCCTCGCCGGTCCCGGCGTCGAGATCAGCGGCGAGGTCGGTTCCGAGGAACTGCACGTCACCGGGCTGACCGCGCGGGCCATCGGCATCAGGGCCGCCGAGCACGGCATCCCGCTCTTCGAACTCAGCGCGCGGACAGTGTCGTTGGAGCAGGCGTTCATGGACCTGACCCGGGACGCCGTCGAGTACCACGGCTCCACCACCGTCGAGACCTCCGGGAGGGCCGCGTGAGCACCATCACCGCGACCGACAGCGCCGCACCCGCACCGGTGAAACCGGCCCGTCCGCCGTACAAGGTCACCGGGCGTCGCGTGCTGCGCTCCGAGTGGGCCAAGTTGTGGTCCCTGCGCTCCACCTGGATCACCCTGGGCCTGGGCCTGCTGTTCCTGATCGCGTTCGGCCTGATCGCCGCCGCGCACTACAAGTCCTCCTACGGATCAGGGCACTTGAGGTCCGACGACGCGAACTCCACCGCGCTCGACATCTCCCTCTTCGGTACGAACTTCGCACAGCTCGCGCTCGGTGTGCTGGGCGTCCTGGTCACCGCCGGCGAGTACTCGACCGGCATGATCCGCTCCACCCTGGCCGCCGTACCGCGCCGCCTGCCGGTGCTGTGGTCGAAGGCCCTCGTGTTCGGCGTGGTCGCGTTCGGGATCTCCCTCGTCGGGGTGTTCGTCGCGTTCCCGATCGTGAGCGGCATCGTCTCCGGCACCCCGGCCGCTCTCACCTTCTCCCACTCCGGAGTCGTACGGAGCCTGCTCGGCGCCGGTCTCTACCTCGGCCTCGTCGGCGTGATCGGTACCGCGCTGGGCGCGCTGCTGCGCTCGGTCGCCGGGGGCATCTCGGTCCTCGTCGCCACGTTCATGCTGGTCCCGGGCCTGATCTCGCTGCTGCCCAGCTCCTGGCAGGACGACATCAGCCCCTATCTGCCGAGCAACGCGGGCGGGTCGATGTTCGCCCTGACCCACGACTCGACGTCCCTGTCGCCCACCGCCGGACTCCTGGTCTTCCTGGGCTGGACGGCCCTCGCGCTGGCCGGGGCCGCGTACCGGCTGCTGCGGACCGACGCCTGAGGTCTCTGGGGCCGGGTGTCCGACGCCCGCACGTCGCGCACCCGGCCCCACAATGAACAGGTGACCCCCATGAACCCGGACCAGTGACACCGATGAGCCTCGACGACCCCGCCCACCTGCTGTTCGCGGAAACGGACCTGCCGTGGAGTCATCCCGTGGCCGGCGGCCTGTCCCGGTTCGGCCGGCGGATCAAGCAGGGCGACCGGCGACACCCCTGGGTGCTGGACACGGCCCTGACGGTCATGGCCGCGCTGGTGTTCTGCCTGCCGGACCTGGTGGACGACGACGACGGCCGACGGCGCGGCTTCGACAACAGCTTCATCCATCTGCCCTGGCCGGCGACCGTCGCCCTGCAGGCCGGACTGGTGCTGCCGCTGCTGCTGCGGCGCCGCAGGCCGACCCTGGCCTTCGCGCTGATCGCCGCGGCGTTCTTCGTCCAGGCGGGGCTGGGCGTCTGGCTGCGCGCCGACGTCGCCCTGCTGATCTCCCTCTACAGCCTGGTCCTGCACGGGCAGTTGCGCCGGCTGCCCGTCGCCTGCGCGGTGACCCTCGCCGCCCTGGGGCTGTTCGCGCTGCGGCTGCCGCCCCAAGTGCCGGTCCTGGACGCGCTGTTCGTCCTGTTCAGCACGATCACGGCGGCGGTGGCGCTCGGCTTCGTGGTCCGCATCCGGCGCGCCCAGCTCGCCGTACTGCGCGACCGCGCGGCCCGCCTGGAGATCGAGCGCGACCAGCGCAGCAAACTCGCCGCCGCCGCCGAACGCACCCGCGTGGCACGGGAGATGCACGACATCATCGGCCACAACCTCTCCGTCATCATCACCCTCGCCGACGGCGGCGCCTACGCCACCGACCTCGCCCCCGAGCGCGGCAAGCAGGCCCTGCTCCTCATCGGCGACACCGGCCGCCAGGCACTCGGTGAACTGCGCCGCATGCTGGGCGTGTTGCGCGTCCAGACCGCCACACCGGACGCCCCCGAACTCAGCCCGCAACCGGGCATCGCCGACCTCGACGCCCTGTGCGCCCGTATCCGCGCGGCCGGTCCGCAGGTCGTGTACCGCACCGGCGGCGACCCGGCCGCCCTGGATCGCGGAGTCCAACTCACCGTGTACCGCATCGTGCAGGAGGCTCTCACCAACGCCCTCAAGCACGCGGGCCACGACACCCGCGTCGAACTCGCCGTGAACGTCGAGGAGTCAGGGGTGCGCATCGACTGCCACGACACCGGCCCGGGCGCCGTCACCGCCGGACCCGCACCGACCCACGACGAAGGACACGGACTCGCCGGCATGAGAGAACGCGCCGCCCTCTACCACGGCACCGTCACCGCGGGCCCCGCCCCCGGCGGCGGCTGGACGGTACGGGCCACCCTCGACCCCACCCCGCTCACCGCGAGCGGAAACACGAGCGGAAACACGGGCAGGAACACGAGCGGAAACACGGGCGCGACCGGGGGAGCGGCATGACCACCGTGCTCATCGTGGACGACCAGCCCCTCCAACGCCTGGGTTTCCGGATGCTGTTGGAGGCCAACCCCGACACCGAGGTGGTCGGCGAGGCCGGGCACGGCGGCGAGGCGGTGCGGATGGCCGCCGAACTGCGTCCCGACGTGATCCTGATGGACGTACGGATGCCCGGCATGGACGGCATCGAGGCCACCCGCCGGGTCGTCGCGGCCGGCGACCGCTCCCGTGTCCTCATCCTGACCACCTTCGACCTCGACGAGTACGCCCACGAGGCACTGCGCGCGGGAGCCAGCGGCTTCCTCCTCAAGGACGCCCACCCCGAGGAACTCCTCGCCGGCATCCGCGCGGTGGCCTCCGGCGACGCGGTCATCGCCCCCGCGCTCACCCGCCGCCTGCTGGACGCCTACGCCCAGCACCTGCCGAAGAGTTCACCGCAGGGACCCGAGGCGGCGCCCACGACGGACGACCCCCGCATCCGCCCCCTCACCGACCGCGAGCGCGAGATCCTCGTCGCCATCGGCCAGGGCTGGACCAACGGCGAGATCGCCGAGCGCCTCTTCCTCTCCGAGTCCACGGTGAAGACCCACGTCGGCCGCGTCCTGGCGAAGGTCGGCGCCCGCGACCGCATCCAGGCGGTGATCCTGGCCTACGACCTCGGACTCGCCCGCCCCAACTCCGCCGACCAGTAGCCCGGTCCCGGCGAGGCGGCCGGGGCCGCGTCCACGCAGGTCGACCGCCGCCGCGCTGGTTGCCCGCTGGTCGACAACACCCCAGCTCACACCGGGTTTCCCACCCGTCCCCCCGACGGGCGACAGGAAACCCGTCGACCCCGGAACTCCCCCCGGAACAGGCTGATCCCGTCAGCACGAAGCACGGCCCGCGACGACGCAGGAGACCCACCAGGGGGAAACACGCGCACGCGCCTACGCGCAGGCCACCGGCTCCGACATCCTCAACGGCGGCGCGAGCCGGCAGTACTGCACCACCCGCGCCGCCGCCCGCTTCACCGCCACCCAGGGCCTCGCCCCGCTGCTCCTCCAGACCTGGGGCACCGGCGTCTGGACGGAGACGGCGCCCTCGGTCGGTGCCACCCGCGTCTACGCCTTCCCCGACGCGACCAGCATCCGCGTCGAGTGCCAGAAGTACGCGGAGACCGTCACCGCGGACGGCGTCCCCACCTGCACCTGCACCTGACCCGCACCGCATAAATCCCGTGCTCCACACCCCCGGGCTTCCCTACACTCGCCACATCCGTTGACGAGTGAGGGGAGCCCGGCCGTGCGCTACAGCACCGCTGTCGTCGTTCCCCGCTCCCGGTACGAGGTGATCCTCGTGTCTTCGGCCGTCCGGTGCCCGCTGCGCGGCCGGTACCGGATGCCCGTGACGTGACAGCTTTTTGACGCTCCGTCAATTCATCTCTCCCGCACGGGAATCGCGCCGCCCTGCACGGAAATCACTTTCGAAAGGCCACGGGCCGTGCGCACCGAACGCCCTCTCACCACCCCGCTCTCCGCCGTCCGCAACCTGGGCATCCTCGCCCACGTCGACGCCGGCAAGACCACCGTCACCGAGCGGTTCCTCTACCTCACCGGCACCACGCACAAGCGCGGTGAGGTCCACGACGGCACGACCGTCACCGACTTCGACCCGCAGGAGCGCGACCGTGGCATCACCATCTTCGCCGCGGCCGTCACCTGCGCGTGGGACGGTCACCGGATCAACCTGATCGACACCCCGGGACACGTCGACTTCGCCGACGAGGTGGAACGGTCCCTGCGCGTCCTCGACGGCGCGATCGCGGTGTTCGACGCCGTCGCGGGCGTGGAACCGCAGAGCGAGTCGGTGTGGCGCCAGGCCGACCGGTACGGCGTCCCGCGCATCGCCTTCGTCAACAAGCTGGACCGCGCGGGCGCCGACCTCGACACGGCCGTCGCCTCCATCCGCGAACGGCTCCATCCGGCGCCGCTGGTGGTGCAGTTGCCGATCGGCACGGAGGACGGCTTCACCGGCGTCGTCGATCTGCTGCGGATGCGTGCCCTGGTGTGGACCGACGGCAGTGACACGGCGGCGGAACTCCCGGTACCGGAAGGCCTGTTGGAGGAGGCGCGGCGGCGCAGACGGCTGCTGGAGGAGGCGGTGGCGGAACTGCACGCGGGTGCGCTGGAGGAGTTCTACGCCGAATCCACGCTGTCCGCCGAGACGTTGAGCGCCGCCCTGCGCGACCTCACCCGCACCGGCGACGGTGTGGTCGTCCTGTGCGGCTCGGCCTACCGCAACCGGGGTATCGAGCCGCTGCTGGACGCCGTAGTGGCGTATCTGCCGTCGCCGTCGGACGTTCCGCCGGTACGGGGGACGGACGACGCGGGCGTCGAGCAGGAGCGGGTGGCGGATCCCCAACGCCCCTTCTCCGCGCTGGCGTTCAAGGTGAGTGCGACCGCGACCGGGCGGCTGACGTATCTGCGGATCTATTCGGGCACGATCGAGAAGGGAGCCACCGTGTGGGACCCGGGCGTACGGCGTACCGAGCGGATCGGGCGCATCCTGCGGGTGCAGGCCGACCGGCACGAACGCCTGGACCGGGCGGTCGCCGGGGACATCGTCGCCGTGGTCGGACTGAAGTCCACCCGCGCCGGCTCGACCCTGTGCGCGCCGGACGCCCCGCTCGTCCTCGAACCGCCCACGGTCGCCGACCCGGTGGTCTCCGTTGCGGTCGAGGCCCGCAGGAGCACCGACACCGACCGACTGGCGTCGGCACTGGCCCGACTGGCCGAGGAGGACCCGTCGTTGGTGGTCCGCACCGATGCCGAGACCGGGCAGACGGTCCTGTCCGGCATGGGCGAACTGCACCTGGAGGTCGCGGTGGAGAAGATCCGCCAGGCCACGGGTGTGGAGGTCAACGTCGGCCGCCCGAGGGTCGCTTACCGGGAGACGGTCGTGCGCGGAGTGACCGGCCGGGTCTACCGGCACGTCAAACAGGACGGCGGATCAGGCCAGTTCGCGCACGTGGTGCTCGACGTCGAACCGCTGGAGGGCCTCGGCTTCGAGTTCCGCTCGGCGGTCGTCGGTGGACGCGTGCCGCAGGAGTACGTCCGCTCGGTGGAGGCCGGGTGCCGTGACGCCCTCACCGAGGGGCCGGTCGGCGGCTTCCCGGTGACCGGGCTGCGCGTCACGCTGACCGACGGGGCGACCCACGTGAAGGACTCCTCGGAGACGGCGTTCCGCACGGCCGGCCGCCTCGGCCTGCGCGAAGCCCTGCGCGCCTGCACGACCGTCCTCCTCGAACCGGTCGTCGAGGTCACCGTCACCGTGCCCGAGGACGCGGTCGGCGGAGTGCTCGGCGACCTGGCCGCCCGCCGAGGCCGCGTCACCGGCTCGACGACTCGCACGGGTTCGGCGATCGTCACGGCGACCGTGCCCCTGGCCGAACTCTTCGGCTACGCAACGCGGTTGCGCAGCCGGACCCAGGGCCGGGGCACGTTCACCGCCCGGCCGACGGGGTACGCGCCCGCGCCGGGTGCGGTGGCGACCCGGTAGCGACACAGGGGCGGGAGGCGTCTCAACGCGGGGCGCCTCCCGTCGCCGGTCTTGGGAGTCGGGCTGGGGGGGGGCGAAACACGTGCGTGTGGGCGTAACTCGTGTGCTGTGCAGGACGGTTGAACAGCCGGACTGGAGGTCGTCGTCGCTGTGACGGTGACGGTGACGGTGACGGTGACGGGTGCGGACCGAAGGGGGAGCTTCGGCCCGCATCCGCCACGTACTCAGGGACTCCGGGGTCTCAGGGACTGCCGGGGTCTTAGGGGTACGAGGTCACCGTCGACGGCACGGTCGACGTGCCCGAGGTCGGCGAACCCGTCTCGTTGATGACGTGCTCGTACTGGCCCTGGCCGCCGAGCGAGACGACCAGCAGGTCGTGGAACTTCACGCCCGAACGGTTCGGCGCCGCGAAGCCGTTGTGCTGCACGATCGTCGGGGCGACGTTGTAGTAGCAGTAACTGCCGAGGCCCCAGCCTTCGTGCACGGTCACGTTGTCGGCGACCTTGTACGCGGCGTAGCCCTTGATCGAGCCGTTCTGGATGGCGGCCTGGTTGGGGGCGTCGTACGCCTTCTCGTTCTGGAAGAAGATCGTGCGGCCCCGTTCGCCGTTCCACTGGACGTCGTACTTGTTGAAGTGTTCGACGAAGAGGCCGGTGGTCAGGACGTCGGCGCCGTTGACGACGAGGCCGTAGTCGGCGCGGTTGGTGTCCCAGCCGATGCCCGTGCCGTGGTCGGCGCGCCAGAGCCAGGTGTGGTCGACGATGGTGTGGCGGTTGTTGATGACCATGCTGGCGGTGGCTTTGCCGGCGCCCGCGCCGCCGATGCGGACGAAGACGTCCTGGACGGTGGTGGGGTTGGCGGAGTGGTCCGTCGTCGTGCCGGCGGGGCCGACTTCCAGCAGGGTGTTGGAGTTGACGGTGCCGGCGTCGATGAGGAATCCGGCGAGCCGTACGCCGTCGACGTTGGCGGTCTTGAGCGCCGTAACTCCGTTGTCGGGGACGAGAGTTGCGTAACCCAGGCCCAGGACAACGGTGTTGGCGTTGTTGACCTGGATCGGCTGGTCCAAGTGGTAGATGCCCGGGGTCAGCAGGAGGTGAAGTCCCTGTGTGAGCGCCTGGTTGAGGGTGGCCGCCGTGACGCCCGGCTTCGCGACGTAGAACTGGGAGAGGGACAGCGAGGTGCCGCGAGGGGTGCCGTTGCCCCAGGTGACCCCGCTCGCGTTGGTGCGCTTCTCGGGGAGGAAGACGCGGTACTCGGTGCCGTTCAGGTACAGGAAGGGCTTCTCGCGGGAGACCGGGGTCGTGGCAAGCGTGGTGTACACCGGGTTCGGGAAGCCCTGCGCCGGTGCGCCCTGGACGCCTGAGAAGACCATGTTCCAGACGCCGTTGAGCCAGCTGCCGATCGCGCTGTCCCGGGTGTACCACTGCTGCTGCGAGTACGGCTGGACCTGGCCGTCGATCCGGCTGTCGGCGATGTAGCCGCCGCTGGCCCAACCGTAGCCGTTCGGGGAGAGGTTGAGGCTGCCGCGGACGTGCATCCGACGGAAGGGGGCCGCCTGAGCCACGGCCCACCTGTTGGTTCCGCTGACGGGCACGAGGGCGAGGTTCTCCGCCGAACGCCAGAAGTTCTGGGTGGCGTTGCCGTTGAACCAGCCGGCGTCGACCGTGATGTCACCGTTGATCGTGGTGTCGTCGGGGGAGAGGCCGAGCCCGGAGATCGAGGTGTAGAAGCCGAGTTGGGCGTTGAGCCCGTTGTACGTGCCCGGCTTGAACAGCAGTTGATAGCGGCCGGTGCCGAACTGGGCCGTCTCCTGCTGGGCGAAGATCTGGTCCAGCCTGGCCTGGATGCCGGCGGTGGACGGGTCGAAGACGATGACGTTGGGGCCGAGATCGCCGCCACCCGGCAGGGCGAGTGGCTTGTTCGCGACGGGAGTGGCGGGAGCGGCGGGGGTCGCGGGGGCGGCGGAAGCTGCGGAGGCGGTTGCGGGCAGCCCGGCCAGGGCGGACACCGCTGCGGCGGCACCGAGGACGGCTCTGCGGGGAACTGGGGACATAAGGCGGCTCTCCTTGTTCATGAAATGAACGCCTGTGGGGTTGGGAGCGCTCTCTCGCGGGGGAATGCTTCAGGTCCGTGAACACGGTCGTCAAGAGGTACGACCGAGTTCGACGAGTGGCGTCCAAACTCTTGACGCCTCTGGCTTCCGAGGTTTAACTCACGTCCTAAATTAAGTCGTGAGTGCATTCCCTGAAGGGACACCCGGAGTATGCGCAGCATCCGAGCCGCGGCCGTAGGCGCCGTCACCATGTCACTCGCCCTTGCGGCCACGGCCTGCGGAGGCGGTTCGTCCACGGGTGGGGGATCCAACGACTCGCCCAAGACGCTCACCTACTGGGCGTCCAACCAGGGCGCCAGCATCGCGATCGACAAGAAGGTCCTCCAGCCCGAGCTCGACAAGTTCAAGAAGCAGACCGGCATCACGGTGAAGCTGGAGGTCGTGCCCTGGTCCGACCTGCTCAACCGCATCCTCACGGCGACGACTTCCGGCCAGGGCCCCGACGTCCTGAACATCGGCAACACCTGGAGCGCCTCCCTGCAGGCCACCGGCGCCTTCCTCCCGTGGAGCGCGGCCAACTTCGCGAAGATCGGCGGCAAGGACCGCTTCGTCGACTCCGCGCTCGGCTCCACCGGCGCCACGGGCAAGGACCCGGCCGCCGTCCCGCTGTACTCGATGGCGTACGCGCTCTACTACAACAAGCAGATCTTCGCCGACGCCGGCATCTCCCAACCGCCCACCACCTGGGCCGAGTTGGTCGCCGACGGAAAGAAGATCGAGGCGAAGGGCAAGCAGGCGCTCGGCGCCGAGGGCGCCAACGTCTCCGAGAACATCCACCACGCCTTCGTCTTCGCCAAGCAGCACGGCGCCGACTTCTTCACCGCCGACGGCAAGGCCGACTTCACCAACGACGGTGTCGTCGCCGCCGTCAAGCAGTACGTCGACCTGATGGCCAAGGACAAGGTCATCCCGGTCGGCAACGCCGAGTACGCGCAGAACCAGTCCGTCAGCGACTTCGCCAAGGGCAAGACGGCGATGCTGATGTGGCAGTCGGCGTCCGCCAACCTCAAGTCCCAGGGCATGAGCGAGAGTTCGTACGGCATCGCCCCGATCCCCGTGCAGTCCGGCACCCCGGGCACCGGCGCGCAGACCAACTCGATGGTGGCCGGCATCAACCTGGCCGTCTTCAAGAACACGAACAACCTGGACGGTTCCACCAAGTTCGTGAAGTTCCTGACGAGCGACGCCGAGCAGAAGATCCTCAACACGGCGTACAGCTCCATCCCGCCGGTGAAGACCGCGCAGGAGGACACCGCGTTCAACACCCCCGCGAACGCCGTCCTCAAGGACACCCTCGCCAAGAGCGCCGCCGCGCTCCCGCAGGTCGCCGACGAGTCCCAGTTCGAGACGGCGGTCGGCACGGCCGTCAAGGACCTGTTCGCCGACGCCGCCGCGGGACGCGCCGTGACGACCGCGTCGGTCAAGGCGGAGCTCGAAAAGGCTCAGCAGCAGATGCCGGCGAAGTGAGTGCGACTGTGACGAGCACTGTCACCCCGGAGGCCGCCGAGCGGAAGGACACGTCCGCCACGGCGGCCCCCGGGCCGCGCCGCCGCCGTACCGACCGGATCCGCCGGATCGGACTGCCGTATCTGCTGCTCCTGCCCGCCCTGATCCTCGAACTCCTGGTCCACCTGGTGCCGATGGTCATCGGCATCGTCATGAGCTTCAAGGAGCTCACCCAGTTCTACATCCGCGACTGGGGCACCGCGCCCTGGTCCGGCTTCGGCAACTACAAGGTCTCGGTGGACTTCAGCGCCCCCGTCGGCAAGTCGCTCCTCCACTCCTTCTTCGTCACCGTCGTCTTCACCCTGCTGTCGGTCGCCTTCTGCTGGCTGCTCGGCACGGTCACCGCGATCTACATGCAGGACAACTTCCGCGGCCGGGGCCTGCTGAGAGCGCTCTTCCTGATCCCGTACGCGCTGCCGGTCTACGCGGCCGTCATCACCTGGGTCTTCATGTTCCAGCACGACAACGGCCTGGTGAACCACGTCCTGCACGACCAGCTGCACATCACCAGCAAGCCGTCGTTCTGGCTGATCGGCGACAACAGCTTCTACGCGCTGCTCATCGTGCACGTGTGGAAGGGCTGGCCGTTCGCCTTCCTCATCGTCATGGCCGGCCTGCAGAACATCCCCAAGGAGCTGTACGAGGCGGCGTCCATCGACGGCGCGGGCCGGTTGCAGCAGATCCGCCGCATCACCCTGCCGTCGCTGCGCCCGGTCAACCAGGTGCTGGTCCTGGTGCTGTTCCTGTGGACGTTCAACGACTTCAACACGCCGTACGTCCTGTTCGGCAGGTCCGCCCCCGAGGCCGCGGACCTCATCTCGGTCCACATCTACCAGGCCTCGTTCGTGACGTGGAACTTCGGCACGGGCTCTGCGATGTCGGTCCTGCTGCTGCTGTTCCTGCTCGTCGTCACCGGTGTGTACCTGGTGGTCACTTCACGCGGACGGAGGTCGGCCGATGTCTAGTTCCTCTCTCTCCAGGTCGCCGATGGCCCCGCCCCGGTCCTTCATCTGGTCGCGGCGGATCTTCCTCACCCTGCTCGCCGGCTTCGTCCTGGTGCCGGTGTACGTCATGCTCTCCAGCTCCCTGAAACCGCTCTCGGACGTCACGGGCAAGTTCCGCTGGCTGCCGAGCGGTCTCACGATCCGCCCGTACATCGACATCTGGTCGACGGTCCCGCTCGCGAAGTACTTCATGAACTCGCTGATCGTGTCCGTCGCCGCGACGGTCTGCTCGGTGGTGATCGCGGTCTTCGCCGCGTACGCCGTCAGCCGCTACGAGTTCCGCGGCAAGCGCGTCTTCACGGTCACCGTCCTGTCGACGCAGATGTTCCCGGGCATCCTCTTCCTCCTCCCGCTGTTCCTCCTCTACGTCAACATCGGCAACGCCACGGGCATCGCCCTGTTCGGCTCGCGCGGCGGCCTGATCCTGACGTATCTCACCTTCTCCCTGCCCTTCTCCATCTGGATGCTGATCGGCTACTTCGACTCCGTGCCAAGGGACTTGGACGAGGCCGCGCTGGTCGACGGCTGCGGTCCGCTCGGCGCACTGCTGCGCGTCGTCGTACCGGCCGCGATCCCCGGCATCGTCGCGGTCGCCGTCTACGCCTTCATGACCGCGTGGGGAGAAGTCCTCTTCGCCTCCGTCATGACCAACGACTCGACCCGCACGCTCGCCGTCGGACTCCAGGGCTACTCCACGCTCAACGACGTGTACTGGAACCAGATCATGGCCGCCTCGCTGGTCGTCAGCGTGCCCGTGGTCGCCGGCTTCCTGCTGCTGCAGCGCTATCTCGTCGCCGGGCTGACGGCGGGCGCCGTCAAGTGACCGACCCGACCAACTCCGCTGACCGTAAAGGGACTTCAGTGACCATCGACTTCGCCGCACTCCCGCACGACTTCCTGTGGGGCACGGCCACCGCGGCGTACCAGATCGAGGGAGCCGTCGCCGAGGACGGACGCGCGCCGTCGATCTGGGACACCTTCTCGCACACTCCCGGAAAGATCGCGAACAACGACAACGGCGATGTCGCCTGCGACCACTACCACCGTTGGCGCGAGGACCTCGGCCTGATGCGCCAACTCGGCGCCAACGCCTACCGGTTGTCGATCGCCTGGCCCCGGGTGATCCCCGGCGGCGACGGCCCGGCCAACCCCAAGGGCCTCGCGTTCTACGACGAGTTGGTGGACGGACTCCTGGAGGCGGGCATCACCCCCTCCGTCACCCTCTACCACTGGGACCTGCCCCAGGCCCTCCAGGACCGCGGCGGCTGGCCCGAGCGAGCCACCGCCGAGCACTTCGCCGCGTACGCCTCGGTCATGGCCGAACGCCTCGGCGACCGCGTCACCCACTGGACGACCCTCAACGAGCCCTCCTGCTCGGCCTGGATCGGCCACCTCGAAGGCAAGATGGCCCCGGGTTGGACCGATCTAACGGCCGCCGTCCGGGCTTCCTACCACCTGCTGCTCGGCCACGGCCTCGCCGCCCAGGCGATCCGCGCCGCCGCCCCGGACGCCCAGGTCGGCATCGTCAACAACCTCTCCACGGTGTATCCCGCCAGCGACCGCGACGAGGACATCCAGGCGGCCCGCCGACAGGACGGCCACGTCAACCGCTGGTGGCTCGACCCGATCCACGGCCGCGGCTTCCCGGCGGACATGGTCGAGACGTACGGCGTCGAACTCCCGGAACAGCCGGGCGACTTGGCGACCATCGCGGCCCCGCTCGACTGGCTCGGCCTGAACTACTACTTCCCGGCGACGGTCGCCCACGCCCCCGACGGCCCCGCCCCGTACACCCGCGCCGTGCGCCGCCTCGGCGTCCCGCGCACCGGCATGGACTGGGAGATCGACGCGTCCGGCATCGAGACCCTGCTGCTCCGCCTCACCGAGGAGTACGCCCCCCGCCGGATCTACGTCACCGAGAACGGCTCCTCGTTCCCCGACGTCGTACGCCCCGACGGCACCGTCGACGACCCGGAGCGCCAGGACTACCTGGTCCAGCACCTCGCCGCCTGCGCCTCGGCGGCCCGCAAGGGCGCCCCGCTGGCCGGCTACTTCGCCTGGTCGCTGCTCGACAACTTCGAGTGGGCGTACGGCTACGAGAAGCGTTTTGGACTGGTCCATGTGGACTACGAGACCCAGGTCCGCACGATCAAGGGCTCCGGCCGCCGGTACGCGGACATCATCCGCGACCACCGCAGCCGGGCCCGGCGCGCGGCCTGAGCAAGGCCGCCCCGGTGGGCGCGGGCGGGGGAGCCCGCACCCACCGGGGCACCACCATCCCCATGTGTGTCATGCGCACGACAGTCAGCTGTGCGTCAGCACGAGCACCCCCAGAAGGAGATCCGCCCCTCAAGGAGACCCGCATGCCCGCACGCACCCTGCTCACCGCGCTCACCGCACTGGCCCTGCTCTCCGCCACCCCGGCCCTCGCGGCCCCCGCCCCGCAGGCCGCGGCAGCCGCGACCTGGGACACCGACCGCGCTGCCGCCGCCTACGCCGCGAACCCGGCCGCCGTCACCGCCTCCGGCAGCGAGAACGCCGGCACCACCCCCGGCCTCGCCTTCGACGGCGACGGCGCGACCCGCTGGTCCAGCAACTTCGCCGACGACGCCTGGATCCGCCTCGACCTCGGCACGACGATCCGCATCGACCGCGTCACCCTCGACTGGGAGGCGGCCTACGGCAAGAGATACGTCCTGGAGGTCTCCAAGAACGGCACCGACTGGACGCCGTTCTACACCGAGACCGCCGGCACCGGCGGCTCGGTCACCACGAGCACGTACCCCCAGGAGGTGACGGGCCGCTACGTCCGCATGCGCGGCCTGGAACGTTCCACGCCCTACGGCTACTCGCTCTACTCCTTCAAGGTCTACGGCGGCGAACCGGCCCCCGCGTCCACGGCCCGCACCAACCTCGCCCTGAACCACCCGGCGTACTCCAACTACTACCAGCACAACGGCGTTTCACCGGCGTACGTCACCGACGGTGGCTGGCCCGCCAACCTCAAGGACGACGCGACCCGTTGGTCCAGCGACTGGAACGCCGACCGCTGGGTGTCGGTCGACCTGGGGGCGACCTCGACGATCGACACGGTCGACTTCTACTGGGAATCGGCCTACGCCGTCGACTACTTGCTCCAGGTCTCCGACGACAACAGCACCTGGCGAACGGTCTACGAACCCTCGGCCGCCGACATCGCGACCCGCCGCGCGAACATCCAGGCCCCCGCCGACGCGACCGGCCGCCACGACACGGTCACCCTGCCCCAGCCGGTCACCGGCCGCTACGTCCGCATGCTCGGCAAGGAACGCCGCTCCTTCTACAACCCGGCCCCCTACACGGCCCAATTCGGCTACTCCCTCTACGAGTTCCAGGTCTGGGGCACCGGCGGCAGCGCGGCGGCGGCCTACCCCGCACTCCCCGCCGGCCAGTCGGGCACGTACCAGACGACGTTCTTCGACGACTTCACGTCAGCGGCCCTGGACCGCTCCAAATGGCGGGTCGTGCGGACGGGCACGGAAATGGGCTCGGTCAACGGCGAGTCCCAGGCGTACGTCGACTCCACGGACAACGTCCGTACCCAGAACGGTGAGTTGATCCTCGCGGCGAAGTACTGCAAGGGCTGCACCCAGGCGGGCGGCGGCACGTACGACTTCACGTCCGGCCGCATCGACACCAACACGAAGTTCGACTTCACGTACGGCAAGGTCAGCGCCCGCATGAAGCTCCCGGTCGGCGACGGATTCTGGCCCGCCTTCTGGCTGCTCGGCAGCAACGTCGACGACCCGTCAGTGTCCTGGCCGGCCTCCGGCGAGACCGACATCATGGAGAACATCGGCTACCCGACCTGGACGAGCACAGCCCTCCACGGCCCCGGCTACTCCGCCGACGGCAACATCGGCGCCCGCCAGACCTACCCGAACGGCGGCACCGCCGACCAGTGGCACACGTACGCGGTCGAATGGACCCCGACCACGATGCGCTTCTACGTCGACGACACCCTCGTCCAGGAGACCACCCGCAACAAACTCGAATCGACCCGGGGCCAATGGGTCTACGACCACAACCAGTACGTCATCCTCAACCTCGCCCTGGGCGGCGCGTACCCGGCCGGCTGGAACCAGGCGACGACTCCGTACTGGGGGCTGCCGCAGTCGAGCGTGGACAAGGTCGCCGCCGGGGGAGTGCAGGCGGAGGTGGACTGGGTGCGGGTGGAACAGAAGAAGTAACAGCTGGGCCGGTCCGGAGCGCGGCACCGGACCGGCCCGTTCCGCCGCCCGTCAGCAGTCCCTGAACTCCGGTGACTGGTTCAGCACTTGGGACCGTACCGACGTGAACCGCGCATAGGTCTCCCCGTCCAGCGACCCCGGCCGGAATGCCGCCACCCGATGGCAGTTCTGGAAGGCCAGGGCCACCCCGAAGTGGCGCTCCAGGCTGCCCCGGATCGCGTCACTGGCCAGGGCCCGCAACAGCTGGCCGCGTTCCTGTTCGGACGGGGGCGGGGTCTGGTTGTCGGTGAACTCGGCTGTGCCGTCGCGCAGTTCGGTGGCGAGACCGGCGATGAGGTCGTAGGCGTACGGCAGGGACGTGCGGACCGTGTCCACGAAGTCCGCCTCGCGGATGTCACCGTGTTCGGCTTCGGCGAGGAGCTTCGGGGAGACGTCGAGAGACATGAAGAGGGTTGTCCTGTCTGGTTGTTGGTGAGCAGTGAGCAGTGAGCAGTGAGCAGTGAGCAGTGAGCAGTGAGCAGTGAGCAGTGAGCAGTGAGCAGTGAGCGGTTGGTGGTCAGGGTTGTGGCGTCGGGCCCGGTACGTAGTCCGGGTCCACCTGGGCCGCGAGGTTCAGGCCCGTCGCCCTGTCCGCCCACGCGGTGGCGTTGCGGAGGTGGAAGTCGACGGCGTGGCGGTGCAGGGTCGGCCAGTCCCTCGGGCGAGCGTCGACCGCCTCGCGCAGCACCTGCAGGGCGTGCACGTTGTGCGGCTCCAACTCGCCCTGTGCCCGGCCCTGTTCGGCGGCGCGGACGGCGGGGGAGTGGACCAGGTGGGTGAGGAGGTCGTCGCCCACCTCCTCCTTGAGGAAGAGCAGGTCGTCCTCGCCGGTGACCTTGTTGCCGATCACGGCGAGGTGGATGCCGAACTCCCGTGCGTGGTCGCGGTATTGGCGGTAGACGGAGACGCCCTTGCGGGTGGGTTCGGCCACCAGGAACGTCAGGTCGAAGCGGGTGAACAGGCCGGAGGCGAAGGCGTCGGCGCCGGCTGTCATGTCGACGACGACGTATTCGCCGGGGCCGTCGACGAGGTGGTTCAAGTACAGCTCCACCGCGCCGAGTTTGGAGTGGTAGCAGGCCACCCCGAGGTCGCTCTCCTCGAACTCGCCCGTCGCCATCAGCGGGACATCACCCGCACGGACCACATGCCGGGCGTGCACCTCGTCGTCGCCGAGCAGCCGCAGAAGGCGTGAGCCGCGGCCCGGGGGAGTGGTTTTGATCATGGCCTCGGGGGAGGCGATGCGGGGGTTGGTGCCGCGCAGGTAGTTCTTGAGCTCGGTCAGGTGGGCGGCCAGGGGTGGGGCGGTGACCGGTTCGGTGCCGGGAGACGTGCCTGGGGACAGGGCCTCGGCCAGGTGCTGGTTGATGTCGCCGTCGATGGCGAGCACGGGGGCGCCGGCGCGGGCCAGGTGGCGGGCGAAGAGGGCCGACAGCGTGGTCTTTCCGCTGCCGCCCTTGCCGACGAACGCGACGCGCACTACCGGTCCGCCGCGATCACGGTTTTGAAAATGAATGTCATGTGGCTAGGTTTTAGGGGGTGTCCGCGAGGCTGTCAAATCCGGTGGATCAAGGGTGATCCGGGAACGGTCCAAGGGTGATCAAGGCCTAGGAGTCTTAATGCATATGATGTGCAAGTGCTTGACTACTGCATCAGGGCGGCAGGCCCGGACGACATCGACGGTGCGCGTGCCGTGATGCTCGACACCGTCTACCGCGACTTCCACACCGGTTACGTGCCCCGCTGGCACGGCGACATCATCGACCCGGCCGCCGCCTATCTCGCCCTGGCCCGCCACACCCTCCTCGTGGCGCTCGACCCCGCCGACGGCACGGTCGTGGCGACCGCCGCCCTGGACTCCCGTGGACCGGTCCATCCGCCGAACCCGCGCGACCTAGCCGAGCGCTACCCCTCCGGCAGGACCGCACAACTGCGCCGCGTCTACGTCCGCCCCGCACACCGCAGGCGCGGCCTCGCCCGGCACCTCGTCGCCGGACTCCTCGCGTTCGCCGCGACCGACGGCGGCTACCGCGCCGTCTACCTGCACACCGATCCCGCCGTACCCGGCGCCGAGGCCTTCTGGCGGTCGCTCGGGAAGGTCGTGCACGACGAGCGCGACGACCCGGGCGGCGGGCAGGGGATCGTGCACTTCGAACTGCCGATGGAGCGATGACCGCGATGCGACCCGGACGAACCCGCCCTGCCCGCCTGCTCCTCGCCCTCACCCTCGCCCCGCTCCTCACCGGCTGTTTCGCCTCCGTCGGCGAGGAGAGCGGGGACACGACCGGGGAGCCCGGTACCCGGCTGCGCGTCGCCCTCGCGTTCCCGCCCGCCGAGAACCTCTCCCCGTACGGCGCCGACGCCACCATCCTCAGCCGCCTCGGTGTCACCGAAGGCCTGACCTCCCTGGACGCCAACGGCTCCGCCGCCCCCGCACTGGCCCGGTCCTGGCAGCGGGAGGGCGACCGCAGCTGGCTGTTCACGCTCCGCGAGGCCACCTTCCAGGACGGCACCGAGGTCACCCCGGCCCGCGTTGCCACCGCCCTCGGCCATGCCGCCGAGGCGAAGCCCGCCCCGGCCGCGCTCTCCGGCGTCACCCTCACCGCCGAGTCCGCGGGCGGCGACCGCCTGCGCATCACCACCAACTCCCCTGACCCCGTACTGCCGTTGAGGCTGGCCGGGCCCGCCCTCGCCGTGCTCTCCCCGAAGGCGTACGAGGAGAAGGGCCGCGTCGACCCGGTCGGCACCGCCACCGGTCCCTTCGAACTGACGAAGATCACCGGCTCAACGGCCGCCACCCTCGACCGCTTCGACGACTACTGGGGCGGCCTCGCCCAAGCCTCCGGAATCGACGCACGGTTCATCGCGGACGGCACCGCCCGCACCAACGCGCTGCGCACCGGGCAGGTCGACATGGCGGAGGCGATACCCGTCGCCCAGGCCGCCACCCTCGACGCGGACACCCGCCGCGAGACCGCCACCACCCGCACCACGAGCCTCCAACTCAACACCAGGACAGGCCCGTTCAAGGACCCGAAGCTCCGCGCCGCCGCCCGCGAGGCCGTCGACACCTCCGCACTCGCCAAGGGCGTCTACGAAGGTCACGCCGACGCGGGTACGGGCATCTACGGCCCCGCCGTCACCTGGGCGGCGGGCAAGCGCGAGCAACCGGTGGGCCGGGCCGAGCCCGTGGCGCCCGGCGGGCGGACCATCACCCTCGCGACGTACGACAACCGGCCCGAACTACCCGAAGCCGCGCAGGTGTTGAAGCAGCAGCTGGAAAAGGCGGGATTCGAGGTCGAGTTGGAGGTACGGGAGTACTCGCGGATCGAGAGCGACGCGCTGGCCGGGAAGTTCGACGCGTTCGTCGCCGCCCGCAACACCCTGGTGGACACGGGCGATCCGGTGGCCGTGCTCGCCAGTGACTACACCTGCGACGGCGGCTACAACCTCGCCCTGCTCTGCGACAAGGACGTCGACCGGGCCGTGGCGAAGGCCGAGGGCACCGCCGACACCTCCGCACGCCAGAATGCGGCGATGGCGGCCGAGGCCGAAATCCTCGGGACGGACGCCGTCGTGCCGCTCGTGCACCAACGGGTCGTCACCGGCGTCGGCACCTCGGTGCGGGGGGCCCTCCTCGACCCGTACGAGCGCACCCTCGTCGGCCCCGGAACCCGGCGCTGAACCATGCCGCACCGCACGGCCACGCTCCTGTGGCGCGCCTTCCTCGCGGCCGCCCTCGTCTGCGCGGTCGGCCTCCTGCCCTGGCTCTCCCGCACCGACCCGGCCCTCACCGTCCTCAAGGCCCGCTCGGCGGAACGCGACCCCGACCCCGAGGTCCTCGCCACCATCCGTACCCAACTCGGCCTCGATGACGGCCCGTTGCGTCTCCTCGGTCAGTGGCTCACCGGTCTGCCGCACGGCGACGCCGGACGCTCATGGATCTCCGGCGCCGAGGTCATGCCCGGAGTACTCCAAGCCCTGGGCGCGTCCATGCTGTTGATGGGATCGGCGGTTGCGGTGGCCGTCGTCGCGGCCGGGTTGGTGTGTGCGCGGACGTTGCGGCGGGGTGCGCGTGCGGTGGGGCGGCCGGGTGACGGTGGGCCCGGATTCCCGGGCGTGCTGGGGGAGTTCGTCGCACGCCGGCTCGGCGGTACCGGCTCCGCGGCGCGGCCGGAGTCCCGCACTCGACGGCCCTTCCGCCGTCCCGCAGAGCGCCCCGGTGGCACCGGCTCCGCCGTTCTCGCCGCGTTGCCCGAGTTCCTCACCGCGTCCGTGCTCGCCACCGTCGTCGGGGTGCGACTCGGGTGGTTGCCCGCGCTCGGGTGGTACGGGCCGCGTTGGGTGGTGCTGCCGGCGCTTGCGTTGGGGGTGCCTGCCGGGGCTGTCCTGGGGCGGTTGCTCGATGATCTGTTGCCGGGGGCGTTCGGCGAGCCGTGGGTGCGGGCCGCTGCTGCGCGAGGGCTGTCCGGGGGACGCATTGCCCGGCAGGCCGTGCGGCGGTGTCTGCCCGGGCTGTTGCCCAACATGGGTTTGTTCGTCGTCGGGTTGACCGGTGGGGCCGTCGCCGTCGAGCAGATCTTCGACATCCCGGGGCTCGGGCGCACCACCCTCCAGGCCGGCCTCGCGCAGGACCTGCCCGTGCTTCAGGCCGGTACCCTCGCCCTTCTCCTGCTCGCCGCCGTCGCCGCCGGACTCACCCGTCTCGCCGCACGCCTCCTCATCGGCCCAGCGCTACGCGCCGACGCCCTCCCCTCCCTCCACGGGCCCAGCGCCTCAACTCCCCGACGAACACTGCCTCTTGTCTACGGCGCCCTCCTCCTCGGTGTCGTCGCGCTCGGTCTGCCCCGGGATCCCCTCGCCCTCGACACCGGGCTGCGCCTCCAACACCCCACCTGGGCCCACCCGTTCGGCACGGACGCGCTCGGCCGGGATCTCCTCGCGCGGGTCGCCCACGGTGCCGTCGACACCCTGCTGCTCGCCCTCGCGATCAGCGCCGTCGCGCTCGGTACCGGCGTACTGCTCGGGCTGTTGCCCCGGCTGTCCGGGCCGCTCGTCGACACGGTGAACGCCGTACCGCCGGTCCTGGCCGCCCTGTTGGTCACCGCCGTCGCGGGAAGTGGGGCGGCGACACCCTCTCTCGCCGTGGCCGCCCTCGCCTGGACGCCCCTGGCCGCGCACACCTCCGCGCTGCTGCTCCAGGAACGCGCCACCCTGCACGTGACCGCCACCCGGGGCCTGGGCGCGGGCCGTTGGCACATCCTGCGCCACTCACTCCTGCCCGCCGTCCTGCCGCCCGTCACCCGGCACGCCCTGCTCCGCCTGCCCGGCGTCGCGCTCGCCCTCGCCTCGCTCGGCTTCCTCGGCCTCGGCGCGCAACCACCCTCCCCGGAATGGGGGTTGCTCCTCGCCGAGAACCAGCCCTACGCCGAACGCGCCCCCTGGGCAGTTCTGGCCCCCGCCGCCGTACTCGCCCTGCTCGGCGCACTCGCGGTCACGGCCGCCGGGAGCATGCAAGGGGCAAGCACGCGAAGGGAGTTGGCCGCTCGATGACCTCCGTAGCCCTCGTGCGGACCCCGCTCTCACCGCTGCTCCGGCTGCTGATCCTCACTCAACTCGCCTTCAACATCGGCTTCTTCGCCGTGCTGCCGTTCCTGGCCGAGCACTTGGCGGACGCGATCGGCATGGCGGGCTGGCTCGTCGGTCTCGTGCTGGGGTTGCGGACCTTCAGCCAGCAGGGGCTGTTCGTGGTCGGCGGGGCCCTCGCCGACCGGTACGGCGTCCGGCCCGTGGTGCTCGCGGGGTGCGTGCTGCGGATCGCCGGGTTCGGCTGGCTCGGGTATGCGGCGGAGACCTGGGGCGTCGTCGGAGCCGTACTGCTCATCGGGTTCGCCGCCGCGCTGTTCTCACCGGCGGTGGAGTCGGAGGTGGCGCGGCAGGCTGTCGAGTGGGAGGAGACGGGCGGTGGGTCCCGCACCCGGGTGCTCGCGTTGTTCACCGTCGCCGGTCAAGTCGGGGCGTTCGTAGGGCCGTTGCTCGGTGCGTTGCTGCTCGCCGTGGACTTCCGGGTTGCGTGTCTCGCCGGGGCCGGGGTCTTCGTTCTCGTCCTCGCGGGGCATGCGTGGTTGCTGCCGCAGCACATTCCCGGGCGGCCGCACATCAAAGAGAAGGCCGGCCTGCGGGCCCTGGTGCGCAACCGGCCCTTCCTCGCGCTGTGTTGTGCCTACGGCGCCTATCTCCTCGCCTACAACCAGCTCTATCTCGCCCTCCCCGAGGAGGTGGAGCGCGCGGCGGGCTCGCAGGCGCCGCTGGCCTGGCTGTTCGCGCTGTCCTCGCTGCTGGTGGTGACCGCGCAGCTGCCCGTCACCCGGTGGGCGGGGGAACGGCTCGACCCGCGCCGGTCCATGGCGGCCGGGCTGCTGCTGATCGCCGTAGGATTCGCGTCCGTCGCCGTGGCCCGGCCCGCCGAACTGACCGGTACCGCCGGGCTGTTGCCCGCGACCGGCTTCGTCGTCCTGCTCACCCTCGGCCAGATGCTCATCGCCCCTGTCGCCCGCGCCTGGGTTCCCGACCTCGCCGAACCCGGACGCCTCGGCCTCTACACCGGCGCGCTGTCCTCCGTCTCGGGGCTGATCGTCCTCCTCGGCAGCGCGGGCACCGGCACCCTCCTCGACTTGGGGTTGCCCGCGGCCGTGCCCTGGCTGGTGCTGGCCGCCGTACCGATGGCGGCGGTCGGCTTGCTGCCACGCCTGTCACGCCAACCGCACCGGAGATGAGCCGGCCGCACGGCCCCCGTGTCCCACGGCCCCCCTCGTGTCCCACGGCCCCCGCGCTTGGACCGGTCCCGCAGCGCCGTATCCCGGTAAATCGACGCATGCCCGCACGAGTCCCCCCACCCGAACTGAACGCCCCACCCGCCCCCGCCGTACCAAGCCATGAACCAGATATGAGCTGCCCCCTAAACCGCCATCGACGGCTTCGGCGGCAGCGGTGCGTGGGAGGATCCGTCACCATGAGCGCATCGCCGGCGGTTCGGAGCCTGCGCGCCGCGGTGTTCGCCGCGGTGTGCGTGCTGCTGGCTGCCGCGGGGCACGGGCTCGCCACCGGTGCCACGCCTCCGTTGTGGGCGGACGGTGCCGGATTCCTCGTCGTGTTCGTCATGGGGTGGCTGCTCGGCGGTCGGGAACGGTCCATGTGCGGCATTGGTGCCGCCATGCTGGCCACCCAGGCCGGGCTCCACCTCGGTTTCGATGTCGCGCGGCCACGGACCGGCATGGCGATGGCCGGTATGGCGCACATGTCCGGGCACACCATGGCGCCCATGCGGCAGACGCAGGCAATGACCCCGCACGCCGTGGCCGCCCATGTCGTCGCCGCACTCGTCGCGGCCTGGTGGCTGCGGCGCGGGGAGGCCGCGCTGTGGTCGCTGCTGCGCTGGGCCGTCGCCTTCGTGCCGGGGCTCGTGGCCTGGTGGCGGGACGCCCCCGCACCGTCGGCCGCCCGCACCGCCCGCCGTCCCGGACGCGCCGCCGCCGACGCGGCCCCCCTGCGTCAACTCCTCCTCCGGCACGCGGTCAGCCGTAGAGGACCACCGGTCCCGATCCCGTACCCGGTCTGACCACTCAACTTCCTTTTCCCGTACGGAGATCACCTCACCATGTCCGCACACCGCACCACCCTGCGCCGCGCAGGCACCGTCGCCGCGCTCGCCACCGCCGGAGTCCTGGCCGCCGCCGGGGTCGCCTCCGCGCACGTGACCGTCCACCCGGAGAGTTACGCCAAGGGCGCCACGGACGGCGTGCTCACCTTCCGCGTCCCCAATGAGGAGGACAAGGCGAGCACCACCAAGGTCCAGGTCTATCTGCCCACCGACCACCCCGTTCTCGGCGTGCTGGTCACCCCGCAGAACGGCTGGACCGCGAAGGTCACCACCAGCAAGCTCAAGACGCCGGTGAAGACCGACGACGGCACGATCACCGACGCCGTCTCCCAGATCACCTGGACCGGCGGGAAGATCGCGGCCGGACAGTACGAGGACTTCAACGTCGCCTTCGGTCAACTGCCCGACGACACCGACCAGTTGGCGTTCAAGACGCTCCAGACCTACTCGGACGGCGATGTCGTCCGCTGGATCGAGCAGACCACGGCCGGTGACGACGAGCCGGAGAACCCGGCGCCCGTCCTCAAGCTCACCGCGAAGGAGAGCGAGGACGGCGACGCGGCCCCGGCCGCCTCCGCCTCGGCGGCGGCCACCGCAACGAAGACGACGTCCGCCTCCGCCTCCTCGTCGAGCAGTGACTCGACCGCCCGCGGGCTGGGCATCGCCGGGCTGATCGTGGGCGTGCTCGGGCTCGCGGCGGGCGCCTTCGCGATCGTGCGCGGCCGGACCCCGCGGGCGTAGCACCTAAGTCGTAGCACCCGAGTCGTAGCACCCAAGGGGTACGCCGAAGGGCCCGGATCATCAGTGATCCGGGCCCTTCGGTGCGACCGTCCCTACTGCGAGACCAGTTCCAGCAGCTTCTCCTCCGCCGGAACCTCCTCGACGAGGGAGGTGCGGGAGGTGCGCCACAGCCACAGGATGTCGCGGCCGAACGACCACACCAGTGTGCCCAGCGCGAGGGCCACCACGCTGATGTTGGCCGCGTGGGGCAGCAGGTTCGCGCCCGCGAGGAGCAGCAGGATGCCCTGCGTGGCGGCGACCGTCTTGCGGGCCGTGCTCGGCGGCAGCGGGGCGTTCAGCCACAGCCAGACGCGGGCCGCGGCGACGAACCCGTAGCGCATCGCGCCGATCAGCAGGACCCACGGGCCGAGCTGCGTGGAGACGTACACGCTGAGCACCAGGATCAGGAACGCGTCGACCTCCATGTCGAAGCGCGCCCCCAGCGCGGTGGAGGTGCCCGTGCGCCGGGCGACCTTGCCGTCGACGCCGTCCAGGATCAGGGCCACCGCGGTCAGGCCGACCAGCAGCGTGACCGGCGGCGAGCTCTCGAAGGAGTCCGCGACCAGCGCGGTCACCCCGCCGACCAGGATGGCCCGGCCGAGCGTGACCCGGTTGGCCGGGCCGAAGGAACGGGTCCTGGACCGGTGCAAGGCCTTGGAGAGCACAGCCCAGGTGGCGATCGCGAATACCAGGCCGGTCAGCCAGCCGGCCGGCCCCATCCCGATCGCCGTGCCGAGCAACGCCAGCAACAGGATCTGAACGCCCGCTCCCACAGCGGTCTCCTGCTGGACCAGCCTTGCTTCGTATGTGTTGTTCAGGGCCACCGCACACCCTCCGGCCGTATGACAGAGTCGATCAACGCCGCGTACTGTGCGCGGCCTGTGGTTACCCGTACGTGAACAGCTTCCCGATCGTTCAGGAGGAATCCGATGAAGCGCACCGCGAGGGCGTTTTGGATCGGTCCACCGGGTCACGGCGAGATACGCGACGTCGTCCTGCCCGACCCCGCCGAGGACGAGGTGGTGGTCCGCTCCCTGTGGTCGGGCGTGAGCCGCGGCACCGAGACCCTGGTCTTCCGCGGGGGCGTCCCCGAGAACCAGCACGCGACCATGCGGGCCCCCTTCCAGGAGGGCGACTTCCCAGGTCCGGTCAAGTACGGCTACCTCAACGTGGGGGTCGTGGAGGAGGGCCCGGCCGCGCTGCTCGGCCGTACCGTCTTCTGTCTCTATCCGCATCAGACGCGCTACGTCGTCCCCGTGAGTGCCGTGACACCGGTGCCGGAGTCCGTGCCCGCGGGGCGGGCCGTCCTCGCCGGGACCGTGGAGACCGCCGTCAACGCGCTGTGGGACGCGGCGCCGCTGGTCGGCGACCGGATCGCGGTGGTCGGGGGAGGCATGGTCGGCTGCTCGGTGGCCGCGCTGCTGGGCCGTTTCCCGGGTGTGCGGGTGCAGTTGGTGGACGCCGATCCCGCGCGCGCGAAGACCGCCGAGGCGCTCGGTGTCGGCTTCGCGCTGCCGGCGGACGCGCTGGGCGACTGCGATCTCGTCGTCCACGCCAGCGCCACCGAACAGGGCCTCACCCGCGCGCTGGAACTCCTCAGCGCCGAGGGTACGGTCCTCGAACTGAGCTGGTACGGCGACCGGAAAGTGAGCCTCCCGCTCGGCGAGGCCTTCCACTCCCGCCGCCTGGTCATCCGCAGCAGCCAGGTCGGCACCGTCTCCCCGGCGCGTGCCAATCGCAGCTACGCCGACCGGCTCGCCCTCGCCCTCGACCTGCTCGCGGACCCGGCGCTGGACGCGTTGGTCACCGGCGAGAGCGACTTCGAGGAGCTGCCTCAGCTGCTGCCCAGGCTCGCCTCGGGGGAGATCCCGGCGCTGTGCCACCGGGTGCGTTACGCCGACATCGGCTGAGAACTGTTCAATTCCGTACGAGCAAGAGCGTCTGACCTGAGAAAAGAGTGAGAGTCGGCTGAACAGGGGGAGTCGTGGAGCCGTACTACACGGCATCCCCCGGCAGGGATCAGCCGGGGGACCAGACGCGCCGCACCTGGAGGGTCGTCCGTTGTTCAGCATCACCGTTCGCGATCACATCATGATCGCCCACAGCTTCCACGGCGAAGTGTTCGGGCCCGCCCAGCGACTGCACGGAGCCACGTTCCTGGTGGACGCCACCTTCCGGCGCGAGCAGCTGGACGACGACAACATCGTCGTCGACATCGGACTGGCCACCCAGGAACTGGGCGCCGTCGTGAGTGAGTTGAACTACAGAAACCTCGACAACGAACCCGACTTCGCCGGGGTCAACACCTCGACGGAGTTCCTCGCGAAGGTCATCGCCGACCGGCTCGCCGGGCGGATCGAGAAGGGCGCGCTCGGCGAGGGCGCCCGCGGTCTCGCCGGACTCCAGGTCACCCTGCACGAGTCGCACGTCGCCTGGGCGAGTTACGAGCGTGCCCTGTGAACGACGTGACCATCGACCGCGCCCCCTCGCTGGGATTCCTGCCCGCACAGCGCGCGGCCTCCCGGAATGCCGAGATCATCCCCATGTCCCTGCGCACCGTGCACTTCGTGATGCCGGGCGGTGTCGACGACCCGGCCGCGCCGAGCGGCGGCAACGCCTACGACCGGCGGGTCAGCCTGGATCTGCCCGGCTTCGGCTGGCAGGTCCACAAGCACGCCGTGGACGGCGAGTGGCCCCGGCCCGGTGCCGCCGCCCGTGCCGAACTGGCCCGTGTGCTGCGGGAGTTGCCGGACGGCGCCGCCGTACTGCTGGACGGGATCGTGGCCTGCGGAGTCCCCGAGATCATCGTCCCGGAGGCCGACCGACTGAGCCTGGCCGTCCTCGTCCATCTGCCGCTCGGCGACGAGACCGGCCTGGAGGCCGCCGTCGCCGCCGAGCTGGACGAGAAGGAACGGACGGTCCTGCGCGCGGTGTCGGCGGTCGTCGGCACCAGCGAGTGGGCGGTCCGCCGCCTCGTCTCCCACCACGGCCTCGCCCCCGAGCGCGTCCATGTCGCCACCCCCGGCGCCGACATCGCCCCCCTCGCCTCCGGCACCGACGGCGTCTCCCACCTCCTGTGCGTCGCCACGCTGACTCCGCGCAAGGGCCAGCACCGGCTGATCGAGGCACTGGCCGCAGCGGCCGACCTGCCGTGGACCTGCGAGTGCGTCGGCGGCTTCGGCAACGACCCGGAGTACGTCGACCACCTGCGCGACCTCATCAAGCGCCACGGCCTCCAGGACCGGCTGCACCTCGCCGGCCCGCGGGCCGGCGCCGAACTCGACGCCACCTACGCCTCCGCCGACCTCATGGTCCTGATGTCGTACGCCGAGACGTACGGCATGGCCGTCACCGAGGCCCTCGCGCGCGGGATTCCCGTGCTGGCCACGGACGTCGGCGGGCTGCCCGAGGCGGTCGGCCGCGCCCCCGACGGCGGGGTGCCCGGCATCCTCGTCCCGCCGGAGGCCCCCGCCGCCCTCGCCGCCGAACTGCGCGGCTGGTTCGGCGAGGCCGACGTACGCCGGCGGCTCAAGGCGGCGGCCCGCGGCCGGCGCGCGGCGCTCGACGGGTGGGCCACCACGGCCCGCAGCCTGGCCGGCGTGCTCACCCGGCTCCCCAACGAACCCCGGAGGGCGGCATGAGCAAGACGGCTATCACGGCACAGGCTGGACGGATCCCGGCGCAGCCGGGGCCCAGGGGCGTACCGCTGGGCATGCTGGTCGCCCCGGCGCAGGCCGACGCGAAGGACCTGACGGCTGGACAGCCGGGGCCGGAGGACATCATGACGGGAACGGTCCAAGCGGACGCCGGCGAGCAGGCGGAACCGGGTTCCGTGATCCCCGGCGCCGGGCCCGCCGGCCGCCCCGGCGAGCGGGCCACCGTACGGCTGCGGGACGTCGGACCCGACGACCCGCCGCGCTACGCGCCCGAGTGGCTGGAGCTGCGGGAAGGTGCCGACGCCGTGGCGCGAGCGCCCGAACTGCTCGACCCGCTGCGCATCCGGCTCGCCAACCTGCCCGGCCGCTCCGGGGTCGTCATCCACGACCTGGGCTGCGGCACCGGCTCGATGGGACGGTGGCTCGCGCCCCGCCTCGACGGCGCCCAGCACTGGATCCTGCACGACCGCGACCCCTACCTCCTGCACTTCGCCGCCGTCGCCTCCCCGCGCGCCGCCGCCGACGGCAGCCGCGTCACGGTGGAGACCCGGCGCGGTGACGTGGCCCGGCTGACCCCGGACGCGCTGGTCGGCGCCTCGCTGGTGACGGCCTCCGCACTGCTGGACGTCCTCACCCGCGAGGAGGTCGACGCACTCGTCGCCGCCTGTGTCGGCGCCGGCTGCCCGGCGCTGCTCACCCTGTCGGTGGCGGGCAAGGTCGAACTCACCCCGGGCGACCCGATGGACGCGGAGATCGCCGACGCGTTCAACGCCCACCAGCGGCGCGACGGACTCCTCGGCCCGGACGCCGTCACCGTCACCTGCGAGGCCTTCGCCGCGCACGGCGCCACGGTCCGCGTCCACCCGAGCGCCTGGCGGCTCGGCCCGGACGAGGCCGCGCTCACCGCCGAGTGGCTGCGCGGCTGGATCGGCGCGGCCGTCGAGGAACGCCCCGAGCTGAAGGAGCGTGCCGACCAGTATCTGGAACGGCGCCTCGCGGCCTGCGCGGCAGGGGAGTTGAGCGTGCTCGTCCACCACAGCGACCTGCTGGCACTGGCCCGGCCGACGGGGGGCACGTCATGAGCGTCGAGACGATGAGGACGGTCGCGCCGCGGCCGAGCACCAGGACGCGCCGGGTGCGTGTGGACCGGTCCACACCGGTCGCCCTCGCCCTGCGTACCGAGACCGCGGTGGAAGCGGTACGCCGTCCCAAGCACACCCCGCCGCTGCACAGTTCGGCCGTCTCCGGCGACCGCATCGGGGTGATCGTCTCCGCCCCGCGCCCCACTGCCGACCGCGCCACTGCCGACCGCCCCACTGCCGACCGCGCCACCGCCGACCGCGCCTCCGGCGCCCGCCGCGTCCTGCGCGCGATCCTGAACCGGGTGAACTCCCGCGCGGTACGCACCCACGTCGGCACGGTCGCCGGCGTCACCATCCTCGGCGTACTCCTGTGGCGCCTGGGCACCGGCGTCTTCCTGGACGGCCTGCGCCGCATCGACGCCCCGACCCTGCTGATCGGCCTCGCGATCGGCGTGGTCACGACGGTGTTCAGCGCCTGGCGCTGGGCCCTGGTGGCGCGCGGCCTGCGCATCAAGCTGCCGCTCGGCCCGGCCGTCGCCGACTACTACCGCGCCCTGTTCCTCAACGCGGCCCTGCCCGGCGGCATCCTCGGCGACGTGCACCGCGCGGTACGCCACGGACAGAGCGCCGGCGACATGGGCCGCGCCGTCCGCGCCGTCGTCCTGGAACGTGTCGCGGGCCAGATCGCGCTCGCCGTCGTGGGCGTGACGGTCCTGCTGGGCCTGGACTCCCCGGTGATGGGCGACGTCCGCAGCATCGCCCCGGTCGTGCTGCTCGCCGCCCTCGGAGCACTCGCGGTCGTGGCCGCCGTACGCATGAACCGTCCGGCCACCGCCACCCGCCGGAGCCGCGCCCTGCGCACCACCCTCGACGAGGCCCGAGCGGGACTGTTCTCCCGTGCCAACTGGCCCGGCGTCACCTTCTCCTCGCTCGTCATCCTCGCCGGCCACCTCGCGATGTTCGTCGTCGCCGCCCGGGCCGCCGGCTCCGCCGCCACCGTCGCGCAACTGCTGCCGATCGCGATCCTCGCGCTCGTCGCCATGGGCCTGCCGCTGAACGTCGGCGGCTGGGGCCCCCGCGAGGGCGTCACCGCCTGGGCCTTCGGCGCCGCGGGCCTCGGCGCCAGCAGCGGCCTGTCCGTCTCCGTGATCTACGGCGTGCTCAGCTTCGTCGCCGCCCTGCCCGGCCTGCTCGTCCTGGTCGCCCGCTGGTACACCGGCCTGCGCACCGCCGGGCCCGGCACCGCCGTACCGGGCCCGGTGCCCGCTCAGGCCTCCGCGGTCAGCATCGAGAAATACGCGCCGAAGGAATCGGCGAGGCTCGCCAGCAGTGCCTTCCCCTTTTCCGCCGAGCCGAGGGACGGGCGCCCGATGACGCCCGACTCGGTATAGCCGGACATACCGAGCGTCAGGAGATGGCGACGGTCGTCGGCGACGAAATCGGAGGTCTCATATCCGGGACGGATCAATTCGGGATGAGCGTGCAGAAGAATGGAGGTCTCGATTTCCCCCGCATGCATATCGGTGAGCAACGAGGTCAGTACTCCGGCCCGCTCCAGCGCCGTCTCCCAGTCCTCGGCGGCGGGGAACAGCGCCATCCGCTCACCGCGCGCGGAGGACTCCTGAACGACGTTGCCCAGCACGTAGTTTCCGCCGTGACCGTTGACCACCACCAGGGTCCCGACCCCCGAGCGGCGGAGCGAGTCCGCGATGTCCCGCACCACCGCATGAAGGGTCACGGAAGAGATGCTGACGGTCCCCGGCCAGGCCGCGTGCTCGTGCGAGCAGGCGATCGTCACCGGCGGCAGGAGATGCACCGGGTACGCCGCGGCGATCTCCCGGGCCACGGCACAGGCGACCAACGTGTCGGTCGCCAGCGGAAGATACGGGCCGTGCTGCTCGAAACTGCCGACCGGAAGGACGGCGACCTGTGTTGATACTTCTGCCCCCCTAGACCGCACGTCCTCCGTGGTGTCCGTCGGCACCAGTCCGTATGCCGCCGTCCGTGAGTCCGAACCATTCATTTTTTCACGGCCTTTCGTCTCTGCTTAGGAACCAGATCATGACAGAAAACATTGGCGTACTCGGCAAGCAGAAGTCCGCGCAGCCCAGGGGCGCGGAACGCGTCGTGAATGCTCCCTTGCCCACCGTGTACGGCAAATTCCAGGCGATCGGCTACCTGGACCACGACCGCGGTGACGAGCAAGTGGCCCTGGTCTACGGTGACATCGGCACGGACGACGTACTCACCCGACTCCACTCGGAGTGCCTGACGGGCGACGCCTTCGGCTCCCAGCACTGCGAGTGCGGCGACCAGTTGGACGCCGCGATGCGGGCCGTCGTCGCCGAAGGCCGGGGCATCGTCGTCTACTTGAGAGGGCACGAGGGCCGCGGCATAGGCCTGCTCGCCAAGTTGCGCGCGATGGCCCTGCAGGCGGAGGGACTCGACACCGTCGAGGCGAACCTCGCCCTCGGCCTGCCGGTCGACGCCCGCGACTACGGCGTCGCCGCCGAGATCCTGCACGACCTCGGGGTGGCCAGCGTCCGGCTGCTCTCCAACAACCCGCGCAAACGCGAGGCGTTGCTGGAACACGGCATCAAAGTCTCCGAAGAGGTACCGCTGTTGATCCCGCCCTGCGAGAACAACATCACCTACCTCCGCACCAAGCGGGAGCGTCTCGACCACCACCTGCCCCATCTGGACGCGGTGGCGCACTGGTCCTGATTCGGGTGAGCGCGGTCCGGACAGGAAGAGGGAATGACCGACGACGTCCTCTTCCTCTCCGGCGACCGGGTCACGGACCTGCTCGACACCGACACGGCCATCGCCTCGCAGCGCGCGGCCTTCACCGCGCTCGGCGACGGCGACGCCGACCTGCCCGGCAAGATCATGCACCCGAGCCGCTTCGACGACAGCGTTGTCTTCGCCTACGTCTCCCGGCTGTCGGCGGACACCGGGGCGGTGGCGAAGTTCGGCAGCGTCAACCCCGCCAACGCGCGCGCCGGACTGCCCACGGTCCACGCGGTGATCAGCGCCCTGGACCGGTCCACTGGACAGCTGGTCGCGGTCATGGACGGCACAGCGGTGACGACCCTGCGCACGGCCGCGGGCAGCGCCGTCGCCGTCGACGCCCTGGCCGTCCCCGACGCCGACCGCCTCGGCGTCCTCGGCTCCGGCACCCAGGCCCTCGCCCACGTCCGCGCGATCGCCCGGGTCCGGGACCTGAAGTCCGTACGCCTGTGGAGCCCGAACCCCCGGCGACGCGCACGGGCCGCGGAGACGCTGACGGCCCAACTCCCGTTCCCCGTCGAGGCGGTGGCCACCGCTGAGGAGGCCGTGACGAACGCGTCCGTGGTAGCCGCCTGCACCCTCAGCACCACTCCCGTGGTGCACGGCGCCTGGCTCGCGCCCGGCTGCACGGTCGTCAGCGTGGGCTCCTTCGAACCCACCCGCAGCGAGGTCGACCCCGAGGTCCTGCGGCGATCCGCTGCCGTCGTCGTCGACGACCCGGAGACGGCCGCCGAGCACGCCGGACCGATCGTCGACGCCCTGCGCGACGGCCTGCTCACCCCCGACGACCTGATCCCGCTCGGCGCCGCACTCACCGGCCGCCGCGCGGCCCGTACCCGACCCGACGACATCGTCTACTACAACAGCGTCGGACTCGGCATCCAGGACGCGGCAGCGGCCTGGGCCGTCATCCACGCGGCCAAGAAGGAGCGCCCGTGAAGCGTCAGGCAGAGGTCGTCGTCATCGGCGGCGGGGTCATCGGCACCAGCATCGCCTACCACCTGGCCCGCGCCGGCGTCCGGGACGTCGTCCTCGTCGAACGGGACGAACTCGCCGCCGGGTCCACCTCCAAGGCGGCCGGCGGAGTACGCGCCCAGTTCTCCGACGGGCTCAACGTGCAACTCGGCGCCCGCAGCCTGGAGGCCTTCGAACGCTTCGAGGAGGACACCGGCCACGACATCGGGTTACATCGCGTCGGCTACCTGTTCCTCCTCTCGACGCCCGAGGACGTCGCCTCCTTCGAGGCGGGCGTCCGGCTGCAGAACTCGCTCAACGTGCCCAGCCGCCTCATCGACCCCGCCGAGGCCCGCCGCCTCTCCCCGCTGATCAGCACCGACGGCCTCATCGCCGCCGCCTACTCGCCCGACGACGGCCACTGCACCCCCGAGGCCGTCGTCCACGGCTACGCCTCCGCCGCCCGCGCCCACGGCGCGACGATCCTGCGTCACACCGACGTCACCGGCATCGAGACCCGCGGCGACACCATCACCGCCGTCGCGACGACCCTGGGCCGCATCGACACCAACACGGTGATCTGCGCGGCCGGCGCCTGGTCCAAGGGGATCGGCGCGATGGCGGGCGTGGACCTCCCCGTGCAGCCGCTGCGCCGCCAGATCGCGGTCACGGAACCGGTCACGGGACTGCCGCCGAACCTCCCCATGACGATCGACTTCACCACCAGCCTCTACTTCCACACCGAGGGCCCCGGCCTCCTCGTCGGCATGTCCGACCCCGACGAGCGTCCCGGCTTCGCCACCGACACCCACGACCGCTGGATCCCGCGCCTCGCCGACGCCATGCGCCGCCGCGCCCCCGACCTCCTGGAGCTGCGCCGCACCGGCGGCTGGGCGGGCCTGTACGAGAACACGCCGGACCACAACGCCCTGATCGGCGAGGCGACTTCGGTCTCCCGCTTCCTCTACGCCACCGGTTTCTCCGGCCACGGTTTCCTCCAGGGACCGGCCGTCGGCGAGGTCGTCCGCGACCTGTACCTCGGCCACGTACCCTTCGTGGACGTCAGCCCCCTGAGCGCCGGCCGGTTCGCGGCCGACGCCCCGCGCCCGGAGGTCAACCTGGTATGACCGAGCTCCATCTGTGGCTGCGCCACGAGCCCCGCACGACCGAACGCCGCACCCCGGTCGTCCCCTCCGACGCCCGCCGCCTCGTCGAGAACGGCGTGACCCTCACGGTCGAGGAGTCCCCGCAACGGATCTTCCCCATCGAGGAGTACGAGGCGATCGGCGCCCGCGTCGCACCCGCGGACTCCTGGGCGTCGGCGCCGCAGGACACGGTGATCCTCGGCCTCAAGGAACTCCCGGACCAGCCAACCGAGTTGACCCACCGTCACATCCTCTTCGGCCACGCCTACAAGGGCCAGCCGGGGGCGAGCGACCTGCTGCGCCGGTTCGCGGCCGGGGGCGGAGCGCTGCTCGACCTCGAATACCTGGTGGACGACAAGGGCCGCCGCCTCGCCGCGTTCGGCTTCTGGGCGGGCTACCTGGGCGCTGCCCTGGCCGTGCTCCAGCACCGGGGCCGACTGGTCGCGCCACTGACGCCGACTTCGAAGGAGGAGCTGGACGAGACGCTCCAACTCGCCGCAGGGGACACCGAGTTCAACGCCCTGGTGATCGGCGCGCTGGGCCGCAGCGGACGGGGAGCGCGGGTCGCGTTCTCCACGGCCGGTATCGAACCGACCTGTTGGGACCTGCCCGAGACCCAGAACCTGGACCGCCCGGCCCTGTTGGCCCACGACGTGCTGGTCAACTGCGTTTTGGCTACGACGCCCGTCCCGCCCTTCCTCCGCGAGACGGACCTCGACGACCCGACCCGCCGCCTCCGCACCGTCTCCGACGTCACCTGCGACGTCGGCTCGCCCCTCAACGTCCTGCCGGTCTACGACCGCACGACCGAATGGGACGCCCCGGTACGGCAGTTGCACGAACGTCCCCCGCTCGACCTCATCGCCATCGACAACCTGCCGTCCCTCCTGCCGAAGGAGTCCAGCACGGACTTCTCGGCCGCGCTGCTGCCCCAACTCCTGGACTTCGGCACCGGCGAGGCGTGGGGCCGCGGCCTGGACCTGTTCCGTACGAAGTCCCGCGAACTCGGAATCGCCGTGGCGGAAGGGGAGTTGGGCCATGTCTGACGTGGTGCGCGCGAGCGGTGCCGTCCACTGGATCGGCGCCGGACTCTCCACGGGCAGCGGCCTCGCCCTGCTCTGCGACACGGCCGAGCGGGTACGGCTGTGGCACCGCACCGAGGAGCGTGCGGCGCAGGCTCTGGACCACCTGGGCCTGACGGGACGCGCCGAACCGCGAGCGTTCGGACTCGCCGCGCTCACGGCCGAGTTGGCGCCCGGAGATGTAGTCATCTCCATGCTGCCCGCGCCCGAACACGCGGCGCTGCTGGCGGTCTGCGTGCGGCGTCAGGCACACTTCGCCTGCTCCAGCTATGTGTCCGACGCCGTCCTCGAACAGGTCCCGGCGGCCGAGAAGGCGGGGATCGTCGTCCTCACCGAGGCAGGTCTCGACCCCGGCATCGACCACCTCTTCGCGCACAGCCTCGTCGCCCGCGCCCGGGAGGCGATCGGCGAGGGTACGGCGGCCTCGTACAGCCTCACCTCGTACTGCGGCGGGGTTCCCGCGGTGCCCAACGACTTCCGGTACCGGTTCAGTTGGGCCCCGGCCGGAGTGCTGGGCGCGCTGCGCTCACCGGCGCGGTACCTGGAGGACGGCGAGGAGACCACGGCCGACCGGCCCTGGGAGGTGACCCGGCCGCATGTCGTCGACGCCGAGACCTTCGAGGTCTATCCGAACCGGGACAGCGTGCCGTTCATCGAGCAGTACGGGCTGCCGGCGGGCTGGACGCCACGGACCTTCGTGCGCGGCACCCTGCGCCTCGATGGCTGGCTGCGGGCCTGGGACGCGGTGTTCGAGGAGCTGAAGGCGGGCGACGACACCCGGATCGCCGCACTGGCAAGGGAGTTGGCGGCGACCTACCCCACCACGGACACGGACCACGACCGGGTCGTCCTCGTGGTGTCCCTGGACGTCCGGGGCGACACGGGCGGGACCTGGTCCGGCAGCTACCTCCTCGACCTGGTCGGTGACGAGGAGGAGAGCGCGATGGCCCGCTGTGTCTCGCGCCCGCTCTCCCTCGCCGTCCGCCACATCCTGTCCGACGACCTGCCGTCCGGCCTGAACCGGGCGGCGGAGACGGCGGAACGGTCACGGGAGTGGCTGAGCGAACTGGCGGGGGAGGGGCTGGAGTTCACCCTGCGAGTCGATCACTAGCGGTGCAGCGGCGACCGGGCCTCAGTCCGTGACCGCCTCGTGCACCAGTTGCTTCAGCTCGGGGATGATCTTCAGGGAGTGCTTCGGCCGCAGCTGGGTCATGAACTGCACGGTGAGATCGCGGCCCGGGTCGACCCAGAACGTCGTCGTCGCCGCGCCGCTCCACCCGAACGCGCCCAGTCCCGTGGGGGATTGGGTGCGCTCGGGGTCGATGACCACGGACACGCTGAGGCCGAAGCCCATGCCGTCGTTGCCGGGCTCCTGGTGCGCGGGGCTGCCGAAGGCGCGCATGTCGGCGCCGCCGGGGAGGTGGTTGCTGGCCATGAGGTCGACCGTCTCGGGGGCCAGCAGCCGGGTGCCGTCGAGTTCGCCCCGGCACCGCAGGAACTCCGCGAACCGGTGCACGTCGTACGGGCTCGCCGCCATCCCGCCGCTGCCCGACAGGAACCGCGGCCGGCCGCCCCGAAGCGGCAGCCCGGCGATCGGCTCGATACCGCCGCCGTCGGCGTCGCCGTACAACTCGGAGAGCCGGTCGGCCTTTTCGTCCGGGACCGAGAAGCCGGCGTCCGGCATCCCCAGCGGCCGGAAGATCCGCTCGGCGAAGAACTCGTCGAGCCGCTGCCCGGACACCACCTCGATGATCCGGCCCAGGACGTTCGAGGCGACGGAGTAGTTCCACTGCGTGCCCGGCTCGAACTGGAGCGGCAGGCTCGCGTAGATGTCGATCGTCTCGGCGAGGTTCGCGCCGGGCGGCACGGACGACTCCAGGTGCGCCTCCCGGTACAGGGCGTCGACCGGGTGCGAGTGGTAGAACGCGAAGGTCAGGCCCGAGGTGTGGGTCATCAGATGCCGGATCAGCATCGGCTGCTCCACCGGCCGCGTCTTGACGTCGGCGCCGGAGCCGCTGTCGTAGACCCGCATGTCCGCGAAGGCCGGCAGATGACGGCCGACCGGGTCGTCCAGGGAGAGCTTGCCCTCCTCCATCAGGATCAGCGCGGCGACCGCGGTGACGGGTTTGGTCATGGAGTAGATCCGGTACAACGTGTCCGGCGTGACGGGCCGTTGGGCCGCGACATCGCGGTGCCCGTGGGCGGTGAGGTGGGCGACGCGACCACCGCGGGTCACGGACACCAGGAAGCCCGGCAGGCGCTCCACGTCGACGTAGTGGGCGAAGTGCTGGTCCAGGCGGTCCAGCGCCTTGTGATCCAGTCCGACCTCGTCCGGGTCGACCTCTTGTCGCAGCTGTGCCATGGCTCTCCTCCGAATTGCGTTCACGAGGTGGGGTCCCGCATACCCGGCCCCGGACACCTCGGAACTCATCGTCGCGCAGGAACACCTGCGCGGTCTCCTGTAACGGGGGGATGTGTGAGCGACGCGACTGTCCGTCCGGGCAGCGCGAGACAGGCGAGAGTGCCGGTCAGGGCCACCGCGGCGAGGATTCCGAGCGCCGATTCGCGGCTACTTCCGGCCATCAGTGCGCTTCCGGCCGCGACCCCCAGCGTCGGCCCCACGTTCACCGCGGTCTGCTTGAGCCCGCCCGCCACCCCGGCCGACTCCACGGCGGCTTCCCGCACGACCACTTGGGTCGCCGCCACCAGGACCGTTCCAAACCCGGCCCCGAGCAGGGCGAATCCCGCACATACGGTGATCGTGCCCGACGCCCGCGACAGCACGAGAACAGCCAGGGCTACGACCGTCATCGCCACGCCGGCCGTACGACGCGCCCCGACCCGGCGCAGCACCACGGCGGTCGCGGGTGCCGCGAGGACCATGGCGGCGGCCAATGGCAGCCCTCGGAGGGCGCTTTGGAACGGGCCAAGTCCCATCGTGTCCTGCAGGAAGTAGGTGACGACGAACAGCGTCCCGGAGAAGGCGGCCGACGCCGCGAGCAGCATCCCGAGCGCCCCGCGGATCGCCGCCGAGCCGACGACGTCCGGCGGCAGGAGCGGATGTGCGGTACGACGTTCATGGCGTACGAAGGCGAAGCCTGCCAGCACGGACGCGGCCAGCCCGGCGGCCGAACCGGGGAGGTCCACCAGCGCCTGGATGAGAGAGGCGAGGGAGAGCGCGAGGAGCAGGGCGCCGGGCAGGTCGAATTGGACCGCTGATGCTCTTTCTCGGTGAGGCTCTCGCACGGTGAGGGCGAGCACGCCGAACACCAGCGAGGGCACGACGTTGAGGAAGAACACGGCCCGCCAGCCCACCGTGTCCACCAACGCCCCGCCCAGCAACGGTCCGGCGGCGGCCGCGATTCCGATCACACTCGTCCGGACGGCGATGGGCATGCCGAGCCGGTCGGGCGGGAACGCGGCGCGCAGCATGCCGAGCGTGGCCGGTTGGAGCAGCGCCCCGAACACCCCCTGGATCACCCGGAGTCCGATCACCCACCCCACCCCGGGCGCCAGCCCGATCCCGGTTGAGGCGAGACCGAAGCCGAGCATGCCGATCCCGAACACCCGCTGATGCCCGTACCGGTCCCCGATCCGACCCGCCGACACCAACAGGCTTGCCACGGCGACCAGATACGCGGTGCTCGTCCACTGGACCTGCGCGAGCGAGGCCCCCAACTCCCGTTGCAGAGTCGGCTGTACGACGGTGAGCACGGTCCCGTCCAGGGCGACGATCGCCGCCCCCGCCGCACTGCTCGCCAGCACGAGCCTTCGTTGGACCGTCATCGGGTGGTCTCCGGACCGAGGTGCGCGTCGAGGGCCGACCGCAGCAGGGGTGCGAAGTCGTCGACTCCGGTGGCGAGTTGGAGGCTGCCCCAGCGCCAGAGCTGGGCGACGCCGTGCAGGTTCGCCCACAACGCGCCCGCGACCAGACGGGCGTCCACGTCGGGACGGGCCCGGCCGACCAGGTCCACCAGGACACCGAACAGCGGCAGGCTGGTGTCCCGCAGCCCCAAGTGCCCGCTTTCCAACAGGTCGTGACGGAACATCAACTCGTACATGCCGGGGTTGGCGAGGGCGAACTCCAGATAGACCCGGCCCAGTGCCGTCAACTGCGCGCGCGGGCTCGCCGTACCGTCCGCGATCGCGCCTTTCGCCCGCTCACCCAGCTCGGCGAAGCCGCGCCGTGCGATCGCGGACAGCAGCTCCAGGTGGGTCGGGAAGTAACGGCGGGGCGCCCCGTGCGAGACACCGGCCCGGCGGGCGATCTCGCGCAGGGTCAACGCCTGCGCGCCCTCCTGGGCCATCAGCTCCACGCCGACGTCGACCAGGCGGCCCCGTAGTCCCGCTTCCGGTTCGCTCATGCTCATAGACACTGTCTACCAACGATCCGTAGACAGTGTCTACTCCCTGGCTCCCGACTCGGGGAATGCGTGACCTGCTTCACACGGTTGATGACTGCATGACTCACGACGCGACGCAGGACGCACTGCTCCAGTTGCTCTCCGAGGGCCACGGCGGGGTGCTGGTCACCCTCAAGAAGGACGGCCGCCCCCAGTTGTCGAACGTCAGCCACGCCTACTACCCCGACGAGCGGATCATCCGTGTGTCGATCACGGACGACCGCGCCAAGACCCGCAACCTGCGCCGGGACCCCCGCGCCTCCTACCACGTGACCAGTTCCGACCGCTGGGCCTTCACGGTCGCCGAGGGCACGGCCGACCTCGCTCCGGTCGCCGCCGACCCGCACGACGACACGGTCGAGGAACTCATCAAGCTGTACCGCGACGTCCTCGGCGAGCATCCGGACTGGGACGACTACCGGGCGGCGATGGTTCGGGACCGGAGGCTGGTGCTGCGGTTGCGGGTGGAGCGGGCGTACGGCATCCCTAAGCGGTCCGAGCAGGGGTGACCCGTCGTCACCATCCTTCACCGGCGCTAAGGTTGATCCGCTGATCGTGAGCGGACGACGGGGGAGTGCACGAGGTGATGGATCTGCTGTCCACGGGCGCCATCGGTGCGGTGTTCGGGGCCGTCGGCTCCGGGATGGCCGGTGAGGCAGGCAAGTTGGCCTGGGAGTCGGCCGGCGGAATGGTCCGTCGCCTCGCCGGACGCGAGGTGACGGCGCCCGCCACCCCCGACGAGGTGAACGCGATCGCGCGCCTGGTCCACGACCGCGTCCACAGCGACCCCGAACTCGCCCTCGCCTGGACCCGGTTCGCGCGAGGCGTGCGCATTCCGGAACCTCTCACCGGGCCGGGGCGCCACTGCCTCCCCTCGGCACCCCGTTCCTTCACGGACCGTCAGGACGCCCTGAAACTGCTGGACAAGGAGGCGACCCGCGCCTTCGACGGCCGTCCACGGCTGGCGCTCCTCCACGGCCCCGAGGGCATCGGCACCAGCACCCTCGCCTTCCACTGGGGCGCACGGCAGGCGGCCCGCTTCCCCGACGGCCAGCTCTACGCCGACCTGCGCGCGCTCGGCCCCGAACCCGTCCTGGCCACGCTGCTGCGCCAACTCGGCCTGCCCGACGAGGACATACCGCCCTCGGCCGCCGACCGGACCGCCCTGTTCCGGCGCTCCCTGACCGACCGGCGCGCTCTCGTCGTGCTCGACCACGCGCGCTCCGCCGCCCAGGTGCAGCCGCTGCTGGCACCGGCGCCGGACGTGGTCACCCTCGTCGTGGCGCGGAATCCGCTGATCGGCCTCGACGCGCTGCGGATCCCGGTCGGACCGCTGGGTCGCCGGGACGCGAAACGGCTGCTCACCGAGCTGGCCGGCAAACCCGCGGTCAGTGCCGCCCGCGCCACGCTGCCCGCCGTACTGGACCGCTGCGCCGGTTCGCCCTACGCGCTGCGCGCCGCCGCACCCCGGCTGACCGAGCCGCCCCTGCCGCCGGAGACACCCGCCGGGTCCGACAACGACCCGGTGACTTCCGCCGTCGAGGACTCGTACCGCCTGCTGGCCCCTGATGCCGCCCGCCTCTACCGCCTGACCGGCCTGTACGACTGGCCCGCGCTCGAAGCCGCCGCGGCCGCCCGCGCCGCCGACATCGACGAGGGCGAGGCCGCCCGGCTCTTAGACGAGTTGGCGAGTGCCCTGCTCATCGAGCCGACCGACGACGGCCGTTACCGCTACCGGCCCGCCGTCCGTGCGCACGCCGCCCGGACCGCCGCCGCCGTGGACGGTATCGCCGCGTGCTCGGCCGCCGTGTCCCGCACCGTCGAGGGCTATCTGCGGCTCGCACTCGCCGCGGCACAGGCCGCGTTGCCCGAGAGCTGGCGCGTCCCGTCCACGCCCACACCGCTGTCGTACGAGAACCGGGGCGCGGGCGTCGCCGCACTCGCCGCCGAAGCACCCAACCTGGTCCAAGCGGTGCACGCCGCCGAGGAGTTCGGCGACTGGGACACGGTCGTCCTGCTGGGTCAGGCCCTGTGGCCGCTCCAACTCAAGGCCGGCCACCACGACATACTGCTGCCCGCGTTGCAGGCCGGTGTCCGTACGGCGGACGCCCATTTCCCCGGCACCCGCACCGCCGGTGCCCTGCACGCCCAACTCGCCCACAGTCTCATGGAGTTGCGCCGCTGGGACGAGGCGGAACCCGAGGCGCTCGCGGCGGCACGGGACGAACGGGCGGGAGGCCATGTGCGCGGCCAGGCCTCCGCCGTCGAGTTCCTCGGCCTGCTCCGGCTGCGCCAGTGGCGCTTCGACGAGGCGTACACGGCCTTCGACGAGGCGTACGGCATCCTCGACGGCATCGGTCCCGCCGACGAGGGCGCCGCCGATCTGCCGCGCGCCCGCGCCCTGCTGGAGCGCCACCGCGGCCGTGCCCTGCGCGGACTGGGCCGCCAGGACGAGGCCGTAGAGCGCCTGGACCGCGCCCTGGCCTTCTTCCGCGCCAGCGGCGAGGCCTACAACACGGCCCGCACCCTCACCGACCTCGCCGAAACCCGCCTGAACGGCGGCGAGTTCACGGCCGCCCGCGCCCTGATCGACGAGGCGACCGCCGCCCTCCGCGACGAGAAGGCCGAACAGCACCTGGAGTATCTGCGCACCCTGCGCGAACGCTGCGAGGGCTAGCCGCAGTTGAACCGAACCCGGTGCACAGCCCCTCCCGTGCCCACGGTCAACCCCTGTGCGACGACCTCGTGCAGTGACTTGCCGGACGCGAGCCAGGAGTACAGGGCCGAGGCGTAGGCCGCCGGGTCGGCGTCCGCGCCCGGGTCGGCGCGCAGGTGCAGCAGGGTGCCGTCCGAGGTACGGACCGTGCAGGTGCCGGGGCCGGTGATGTACGCGGCCAGGGCGCACTGCGGGTGCCGGGCGAGTGTCTCCGTCGTCCAGAGCGCGGGCGATCCGAAGCGCGGATCGTCGGCCGCGCCGTGGCGGAACACCACCTCGGCCAGGGAGAGTTGGGACTGCTCACGGGTGTCCTCGTGCACCGCCATGTGTGTCTCGCCCGGGCCGTCGGGCGCCGGGTGCGGGCCCGCGTACCGGACGACCGAGACCTCGCCCGAGCCCGGCAACGTGGTCAGCACCTGGAGCGGGACCGTGTGCGCCGCGGGCTCGAACGGCGGGAGCGGGAGGGGTTCGAGCAGCGCGGGCGCGTCCGGTTCGGGGATGCCGATGATGTCGTAGAAGAGGTGTCGGAGGCGGGTCGCCGACTCGCCCGGCAGGGAGCTGGTGAAGGTGGCGGGGTCGGGCAACGGGCTGTGCTTGTCGATGAGTTGGGTCAGTTGCGGGCGCAGTGGGCGTGCGGGGTCCAGGCGGGGTGCCGTACGGACGAAGGCGTGCACCGGGGCGTCCGGGGCGAGGCCTGTGAGGGGTGCGGCGCCGAGGAGGACGGGGGTGCCGAGTGCGGCGGCGTAGTAGGTGACCGAGCCGTGGTCGCCGATGACGGCGTCGGCGGCGAGCAGGGCCTGGCGCCAGCCGTGCAGGGGGTCGACGAGGGTGAGGCCGGCGCGACGGGCGCGGTCCAGCCAGGCGCGGAGCTGGCCGGGGCCGTGGCCGTACCAGATGTTGGGGTGCAGGACGGCGGCGAGACGGTACTCGTCGACGGGGAGTTCGGAGGTCAGCCGGGGGAGCAGGGAGGGCAGTATGTCGTCGCCGAACAGGGATTCCGGGTTCCAGGTGGAGTTGAGAACCACGAGTCGCTGCGCACGTCCGACGCCCAGCGCCCGACGGTAGCGCTCCCGGTACGGGCGGGCTGCCAACATGCGGTCCCAGCAGGGGTCACCGGCCAGTACGCCCGTGGGCGCGGCCTCGGGACAGACGGTCCGCAACCGTTCCAACTGCTCGGAGTGCGACAGCACCAGCGCGTCCGCGACGGGCCGCCCGCTTTCGTCGAGCAACCATTCCGGCGACAGTCCGAAAACCGGAGCCGCAGCTTCCGCCGCCTCGCTGCCGGGTGTTGGGTGTTGGGTGTTGGGTGTTGGGTGTTCCCAGCTTCTTAGGATATCCGACGCCGTGTGACAACACGGCCAATACACCGGAAAATGCCCGGAGTTGACCGCCGAAGCTCGCCGACACCGCCAAATCGACCGATGTCTGAACGGCCTGGTCCCAGGGCACCACCGGCACCCCCGTTTCCGCCAGCAACTCCGCGACCCCCGCCCGAAACGCCGACGATCCCGTGCACGTCACCAGCAACTGCACCCGGAAGTCGTCGTGGAACAGCGGCAGTACATCGAGCAGCCGGGTCGCGGAGGTCACGTTGTGGACGACGAACAGCACCTTGCGGCTGTGCCCCCGTGTCGCCCACCGCCCGGCGTCGTCGCCGACCGGCACCCGTATCCACTCCTCGGCCCGCGTCACGCCCCTCGACCACCTTTCGCACGTGTGATCGGGCAACGATAGTCAGCCCCCGGGTCCGCGTGCACCGGCCGCCCCTGAAATCGGCCGGGGCACGCGGAGACCCCTCCCTCGGCGGTAGCGGCGCTGTTCTTTTCTGCTCGTTCCGGCCGATGTTCTTGCGCGAAACGTCATCTGTCAACGGGGTGTCCGCGTACGGGGGAGAGCCCGCACCGGTCCGGACGGCCCCGAAACCGAAACCCCCGGGCAACGGAGCCCGGGGGTGCGGTACTTGGGGAGCGACGGTCAGGCCGTCACCGTCTCCGGCTGCGACGCCTCCCGGGGCGACCGGGTGCCGAGCAGCTCCGTCGGGACCGTGTGGGTCTCGCGGGCCGTGAGCACGGCGATCACCGGCGGGACGCACAGCGCCGCCGTGAACAGCGCCACCGCGGACCAGTCCGTGCCGTCCGGACCCGCGATCTGCGCGGCGAACGTGACCGCGAACCCGGCCACGGCGAAGCCGATCTGGGTGCCGATGGCCATGCCGGACAGCCGGACCCGGGTCGAGAACATCTCGCCGTAGAAGGAGGGCCACACGCCGTTCGCGGCGCTGTAGACGATGCCGAAGGCGACGATGCCGAGGAGCAGGATGAGGGCGTAGGAGCCCGTCGAGATGGCCCAGAGGTAGAGGAACATCGTGATCGCGCTGCCGACCGCGCCGATCAGGTAGACCGGGCGGCGGCCGATGCGGTCGGAGAGCGTGGCCCACAGGGGGATCGCGGCGAGGGCGACGAGGTTGGCGAACGCGCCCACCCACAGCATCGACGAGCGGGACATGCCGACCGAGTCGCTGGTCGCGTAGGCCAGCGCCCACACCGTGAAGATCGTCGAGACGGAGGCGATGAGTGCGCCCGCGATCACCCGCAGGACATCCGCCCAGTGCTCGCGCAGCAGGACCACCAGCGGAAGCTTCACGACGCCCTCGGTCGCCGCCTGCTCGGCGAAGGCCGGGGTCTCCTGGAGGTTGCGGCGGATGAAGTAACCGGCCACCGCGACCAGCACGCTCGCCCAGAATGGAACGCGCCAACCCCACGACAGCAGCTGCTTGTCCGGGAGTTGGGCGACGGCGAGGAACACGAGCGTCGCGATGAGCTGGCCGCCCTGGGTGCCGCCCAGCGTGAAACTGGTGAAGAAGCCACGCCGGTCGGCCGGCGCGTGCTCCAGCGTCATGGAACTGGCGCTGGCCTGTTCGCCCGCCGCGGAGATGCCCTGCAGGACCCGGCACAGCACGAGCAACACCGGGGCGAGCGTGCCGACTTGACCCCGCGTGGGCAGACAGCCGATGAGGAACGTCGACAGGCCCATCAGCAGCAGCGTGAAGATCATGATCTTCTTACGGCCGACCCGGTCGCCGAAGTGCCCGAGGAACAGCGCGCCGACCGGCCGGGCCGCGTAGGCCACACCGAAGGTCGCCAGCGAGAGCAGGGTCGCCGTCGCCGGGTCCGAGTCGTCGAAGAAGACCTTGGGGAAGATCAGGGCTGCGGCGCTGCCGTAGATGAAGAAGTCGTAGTACTCCAGGGCGCTGCCGATCCAGGCGGCGGTGGCGGCCTTTTTCGGTTGCCCGACGGCTTTGGCGGGGACGGACACGGCTTGCTCCTTCGGGGGGACTCCGGAGTGGGCGGAGTGAGCGGCGGGGGAGAGGTGCCGGATCCCTGGGGTGACGGGACGGCGGGGTGACGGGACGGTCGCGCCGGGTGCTGCCGCGCTTCCCAGCTAATTAACCCACTGGGTAGTTAGTAGCGGTTGGCTACGGATGTTGCGCTCACGTTTCCCGGGTGTCAAGAGGCCCTGCCGAAGGATCTCGCGGCTCAGTCCGTCGCCCGCTCCGCCGTCAGATAGGCGATCACCATGTCGCCCAGCATCGTCCGGTAGTGCTCGCGCTGGGCCGGTGCCACCAGGTCGCGGCCGAACAGGGCGCCGAAGGTGTGCCGGTTGGCGACCCGGAAGAAGCAGAAGGAACTGATCATCGCGTGCAGGTCGACGGCGTCCACGTCGGCCGTGAACAGGCCGGACTTCTGCCCCGACTCCAGGATGCGGCGGATCACGTCGAGGGCGGGCGAGCCGATCTTGCCGAGCTTCTCGGAGGCGGCGATGTGCTCGGCGCCGTGGATGTTCTCGATGGACACCAGGCGGATGAAGTCCGGATGCTGCTCGTGGTGGTCGAAGGTCAGCTCCGCGAGTCGGCGGATGGCCGCGACCGGGTCCAGATGCTCGACGTCCAGGCCGCGTTCGGCCTCGCGGATCACGCCGTAGGACCGTTCCAGAACGGTCGTGAAGAGCTGTTCCTTGCCGCCGAAGTAGTAATAGATCATCCGCTTGGTGGTGCGGGTGCGGGCGGCGATCTCGTCGACGCGGGCGCCGTCGTAGCCGGCCCGGGCGAACTCGTGGGTGGCCACGTCGAGGATCTCGGCCTTGGTGCGGGCCGCGTCACGGATGCGCCCGTTCGGTCGTGCCGGTTCTTCGACGCTGGTCATCGGGTTCCTTGGCTTCCTTCGGGCGCAGGCGCGGTGTGCGGCCGATTGTAGAAGGAGCGGCCGGTCACGGGCGGGCGGGTTCCCGGCCGAGGGGTTCCCGTGGCGCGGTGATGCTGATATAGCTAACGTACTAGTTCGTACATTAGTGAGCCGCTCAGGAGGGCCACCGTGGCCGGTGTCTGCAAGGACTCGTATCTCGTCGGGCTGATCGGTTCCGGCATCGGCCCGTCCCTCAGCCCCGCCCTGCACGAACGCGAGGCCGACCGGCAGGGGCTGCGCTATCTGTACCGGCTCATCGACATCGACGTGCTCGGCGTCGGCCCGGAGGCGGTCGGCGAACTGGTGCGCGCCGCCCGCGACTTGGGCTTCGACGGGCTCAACATCACCCACCCGTGCAAGCAGCTCGTCATCGAGCACCTCGACGGGCTCGCCCCGCAGGCCGAGGCGCTGGGTGCGGTCAACACCGTCGTGTTCGGGGCGGACGGCCGCGCGATCGGCCACAACACGGACGTCACCGGATTCGCCGCCTCCTTCGCCCGCGGACTGCCCGACGCCCCCATGGAACGCGTCGTCCAGCTCGGCGCGGGCGGCGCGGGCGCGGCCGTAGCGCACGCCACACTCACGCTCGGAGCCGAGCGCGTCACCGTCGTCGACGCGCTGCCGGAACGGTCCAACGCTCTCGCCGACTCCCTGAACCGCCACTTCGGCCCGGGCCGCGCGGCCGGCGCCACCCCCGACCGGCTGCCCGAACTCCTGGCCGCCGCCGACGGCATCGTCCACGCCACGCCCACCGGGATGGCCGCCCACCCCGGACTGCCCTTCCCCGCACGGCTGTTGCACTCCGGACTCTGGGTCGCCGAAGTGGTCTACCGCCCGCTGGAGACCCAACTGCTGCGCACCGCGCGCGCGTTGGGCTGCGCAGCCCTCGACGGCGGCGGCATGGCGGTCTTCCAGGCGGCGGACGCGTTCCGCCTGTTCACCGGCCGGGAACCCGACAGCGCCCGCATGCTCGCGGACATCGCCGAGTTGGCCGGTGCCGTACCCGCGCCGAAATAGCCGTGCCCGCACCGAAATTGAGAGGTACCCCGATGCGCACGTCCATCGCCACCGTCTCCCTCAGCGGATCCCTCACCGAGAAACTCACCGCCGCCTCCCGGGCCGGCTTCGACGGCGTCGAGATCTTCGAGAACGACCTGCTCGCCAGCCCGTTGACGCCCGAGGAGATCCGCGCCCGGTGCGCCGACCTCGGCCTGACCATCGACCTGTACCAGCCGATGCGGGACATCGAGGCGGTGCCCGAGGCCGAGTTCGCCCGCAATCTGCGCCGTGCCCGGCACAAGTTCGAGCTGATGCGCAGGCTCGGCACCGACACCGTCCTCGTCTGCTCCAGCGTCTCCCCGCTGGCCGAGGACGACGACGCGCTCGCCGCCGCCCAGCTCAGCCAACTGGCCGACCTGGCACAGGAGTTCGGCGTCCGCGTCGCCTACGAGGCACTCGCCTGGGGACGGCACGTCAGCACGTACGACCACGCCTGGCGCATCGTCGAGACGGCCGGCCACCCGGCACTCGGCACCTGCCTCGACAGCTTCCACATCCTGTCGCGCGGCTCTGAACCCAAGGACCTCAAAGGCATTGCGGACATCCCCGGTGAGAAGATCTTCTTCCTCCAACTCGCCGACGCCCCACTCCTCGCGATGGACGTCCTCCAGTGGAGCCGCCACTACCGCTGCTTCCCCGGCCAGGGCGGCTTCGACGTCACCGGACTCGTACGGCACGTCCTGGCCGCCGGTTACGACGGCCCGCTCTCGCTGGAGATCTTCAACGACGTGTTCCGGCAGGCGGAAGCGGGCTCGACAGCGGTCGACGCCCAGCGCTCGCTGCTGGTCCTGCAGGAGACGGTCGGCGTACTGGAGCCCCCCGCTCCCGTCGTCCCCACGGGCATCGCCTTCGCCGAACTCGTCACCCCCGACGCGGAACCCGTCTCGGCCCTGCTCGGTGCCCTCGGCTTCTCCCGCACGGCCCGCCACCGCGCCAAGCCGGTGGACCTGTGGCAGCAGGGCGAGGCCCGCATCCTGGTCAACACCGGCCCCGCGCTACGACGGGACGGCACCGCCCTCGCGGCGATCGGCCTGGAGTCACCCGACCCGGAGGGCGCCGCCCGCCGCGCCGAGGCCCTCCTCGCGCCGGTCCTGCCCCGCCGCCGCGCACCGGGCGACGCCCAACTCGACGCCGTGGCCGCACCGGACGGCACGGAACTCTTCTTCTGCGCCCGCACCACCCCCGAACTCCCCGGCTGGCGAGCCGACTTCACCGACACCACCGGTCAACTGCCCGTCGAGACAGGCGTCCAGCGCATCGACCACCTCGCCCTCACCCAACCCTGGCACCACTTCGACGAGGCAACCCTCTTCCACCGCAGCGTCCTTGGGCTCCAGGCCCAGGAGAGCGTCGACGTCGCCGACCCCTACGGTCTGCTGCGAAGCCGCGCCGTCACCACCCCCGACGGCAGCGTCCGTATCGCGTTGAGTGTCGGCGCGGCCCCGACCGAGGACGGCGCCCACGCCCAGCACATCGCCCTCGCCAGCGAGGACGTGGTCGCCGCGGCCCGCCGCTTCCGCGAGGCCGGTGGCCAACTGCTCCGCATGCCCGCGAACTACTACGACGACCTCGCGGCCCGATTCGCCTTCCCCGAGGGCGAGTTGGAGACGTACCAGGACCTCGGCATCCTCTACGACCGGGACGCGGGCGGCGAGTTCAGGCACTGCTACACCCGGACGGTCGGGCGGGTCTTCTTCGAACTGGTCCAGCGCGGGCCGGGCTACCGGGGCTACGGCGCCCAGAACGCTCCGGTGCGGCTGGCCGCCCAGCACACGGCGAAGCGGCTCACTGGCGGCTGACGGTCCTGGTCACGCCGGTGACGACCGTGGTGGCCAGGATCCAGCCGGTGATGATCAGGCCGTAGGCGAGGTACTGGTACCAGCCGTCCGGCGCGAACGCCTCCTCCTGGCCGAAGGAGATCACCGGGAGCAGCAGGTCGAGCGTGTAGAACACCGGGTTGAAGTGCGGGGCCTCGGACGCCTTGAGGGCGTGGGGGTGGTGCAGGCCGTAGGCGAGGGAGCCGATCGCCAGCAACGACAGCAGCCAGCCGCAGGCGCGCAGCGGGCGGAAGCCGTAGCCGACGGTGGCGTCCTGGACGTAGCCCCAGACGCGGCCGTACCAGGGGCGGGTGCCGCGCAGGCGGCGCTGCTTGGCGAGTTGGACCTGGCGGGCGGCGTGGTCGTCACCGATACGGAGGTAGGCGGCGGTCAACTGTTCGTAGGCGTAGGGGACATAGCCGTCACGGTCTCGTTCGAGCAGCGGCAGTCGGCGCTCGGCCGGTTCGCGCGGGGACAAGGTCGTATAGGTGAGGCCGTCCAGTCGCACCTCGTCGGGCCAGGTCTCCTGTGCCACGTGCAGGGTCTCGATCTGGGACCGGCGCAGATTGACCCTTCCCACGATGGGTTCGGCCTCCCGCAGCCACAATTCCCCGATCACCGCGCTGCTCGCCCGCAGCGCGACGGCTCCGGGGTTCTTCAAGTCGGCGTAGGACAGCCCGAGTTGACCCGGGACGCGAGCGCCGCGCAGGTCGAGACGGCCTCGCACGACGATGCGCATGGCGTGGAGGTCGATGCCGACGGTCAGGGCCTCCGCCTGGAGGGCTGTGTGTCCGGGATGGTCCAGGCGGGCGTCGTCAAGGTTGATCGAACCGGCGACGGTGGCACCGTCGAGACGCACCTGTCCCTGAACCTGCAGTCCGGGCACCCACATGTCGTCGCCGATGGAGGCCTGATTGAGCTGGAGCACCGGCTCCGCCGCGTCCGGTGCCGTGAGCTGTGCCCGTTCCATGAACAGCGCACCCGATATCTGGGCTCCGCCCAGCCGTACGGGTCCCCTCAACCGGCAGTCCGTCAGCCGTAGTACGCCGTCCAGCCGAAGCGTGGCCGCGGTCAGTCCTGGCAGCACCGAGTCACTCAGGTTGAGCTGCCGGAACCGGGCGCCGTACAGGTTGGGGACCTCGTCGAAGTGGCAGTGGTTCAGCCGGACGGAGCGGTCTGTCGTCCCGTACTGGAAGTCGAGTACACCGGTGATCCGGGCACCCTCCAGTTTCAGCGCGGCGATCTCGCCGTCCTCCTGCGGCCCGTTGAGCAGCAGGGCCCGCAACACCTGGGCGCGCACGGTCCGTTCGGGCCCCCAGTCGGCGCCGAGGGTGACGTCCTCGTCGTCCGCCGTACGGAAGTCCACGGACTCGCCCAACGGGAAGGCCCGCCACACCTGTTCCTCGGCCGGTGTCAGATCGTTGATCTCCATCAAGCGGGACTCTAGCCGCGCGGAGGTCCCGGGCACAGGGCACGACAACGGCCCGGACCGCACGTCAACGCGTGGTCCGGGCCGTGGAGTTGTGCCGTTGCTACGGTCGGGTGTTCCACTCCGCGATCACCGGGCGGTCGTGCTCGGTGGAGAGGCGGCTGACCGTGCCGGTGGCCAGTTGGAACAGGCGGCCGTCCGCCGCCGTCAGACCCAGCCGGCGGGCGGTGAGCACCCGCAGGAAGTGGGCGTGGGCCACGAGGATCACGTCACCGTCCACCAGTGCCGAGTCCACCCGCTTCAGTACCCGGTCGGCCCGGGCGCTGATCTCCTCCGGGGACTCGCCGGGGTGTCCGGCCGGGCCCGGCGGCACGCCGTCGGTCCACAAGTACCAGTCGGGGCGGGTGCGGTGGATGTCCACGGTGGTGACGCCCTCGTAGCCGCCGTAGTCCCACTCGTGCAGGTCCGGGTCGGGTACGGCCCCGGTGATGCCCGCGAGTTCGGCGGTCCGTATCGCGCGGCCGAGCGGGCTGGTCAGTGCGAGAGCGAAGGTCCGGTCCGAGAGGAGCGGAGCGAGGCACTTGGCCTGTTCCTCACCGTGCTGGGTGAGGGGCAGGTCGGTCCAGCTGGTGTGCTGGCCCGACACGCTCCACTCCGTCTCGCCGTGGCGGACCAGGAGAAGATCCCCCACGGCGCGCCTACTTGGACTCGACGGCGTGACCGCCGAACTGGTTGCGCAGGGCGGCGATCATCTTCATCTGCGGGGAGTCGTCCTGGCGCGAGGCGAACCGCGCGAAGAGGGAGGCCGTGATCGCGGGCAGCGGCACCGCGTTGTCGATGGCCGCCTCGACGGTCCACCGGCCTTCGCCGGAGTCCTCCGCGAAGCCCCGCAGCTTGTCCAAGTGCTCATCGCCGTCAAGGGCGTTGACCGCCAGGTCCAGCAGCCACGAGCGGATGACGGTGCCCTCCTGCCAGGAGCGGAACACCTCCCGCACGTCGGTGACGGAGTGGACCTTCTCCAACAGCTCCCAGCCTTCGGCGTACGCCTGCATCATGGCGTACTCGATGCCGTTGTGAACCATCTTGGAGAAGTGCCCGGCGCCGACCTTGCCGGCGTGCACGAAGCCGAACTCGCCCTCGGGCTTGAGGGCGTCGAAGATCGGCTGCACCTTGGCGATGTTCTCGACGTCCCCGCCGACCATCAGCGCGTAGCCGTTCTTCAGGCCCCAGACGCCGCCGGAGACACCCGCGTCGACGAAGCCGATACCCTTGGCGCCCAGCTCCTCGGCGTGCTTCTCGTCGTCCGTCCAGCGGGAGTTGCCGCCGTCCACGATGACGTCGCCGGGCTGGAGCAACTCGCCCAGCTCGTCGACGACCGACTGGGTCGGGGCGCCGGCCGGGACCATCACCCATACCGTGCGCGGGGCTTCGAGCTTGTCGACCAGTTCGGCGAGACTCTCGACGTCGGTCACTTCGGGGTTGCGGTCGTAGCCGATGACGGTGTGGCCCGCGAGGCGGATGCGCTCGCGCATGTTGCCGCCCATCTTGCCGAGGCCGATCAGTCCGAGCTGCATGTCAGTTCACTTCCTGAGAATCCTGGGAATTACGGAGCGTCCGGTAGGTGGCCACGAGAGCGGCGGTGGAGGAGTCGAGGCCGGGCACGTCGGCGCCTTCGGTGAGGGCGGGTTCGACGCGCTTGGCGAGGACCTTGCCCAGCTCGACGCCCCACTGGTCGAAGGAGTCGATGTTCCAGACCGCGCCCTGGACGAACACCTTGTGCTCGTAGAGGGCGATGAGCTGCCCGAGGACGGACGGGGTCAGTTCGCGGGCCAGGATCGTGGTCGTGGGGTGGTTGCCCTTGAACGTCTTGTGCGGCACCAGTTCCTCGGGCACACCCTCCGCGCGCACCTCGTCCGGTGTCTTGCCGAAGGCCAACGCCTGTGTCTGGGCGAAGAAGTTGGCCATCAGCAGGTCGTGCTGCTTCTTGAGCCCGTCGCTCAGCTCGGCGACCGGGTTGACGAAGCCGATGAAGTCCGCCGGGATCAACTTCGTGCCCTGGTGGATGAGTTGGTAGTAGGCGTGCTGGCCATTGGTCCCGGGCGTGCCCCAGACCACCGGCCCGGTCTGCCATTCCACCGGATTCCCGTCCCGGTCCACCGACTTGCCGTTGGACTCCATGTCCAGCTGCTGCAAGTAGGCGGTGAACTTGGAGAGATAGTGCGAGTACGGCAGCACCGCGTGCGACTGGGCGTCGAAGAGGTTGCCGTACCAGACGCCCAACAGGCCGAGCAGCAAAGGTGCGTTGGATTCTGCGGGTGCGGTGCGGAAGTGCTCGTCGACGAGGTGGAAGCCGTCGAGCATCTCGCGGAAGCGGTCCGGGCCGATGGCGATCATCAGGGAGAGACCGATGGCCGAGTCGTACGAGTAGCGTCCGCCGACCCAGTCCCAGAACTCGAACATGTTGTCCGTGTCGATGCCGAAGTCCGACACCTTCCCGGCGTTCGTCGACAGCGCCACGAAGTGCTTCGCGACCGCCTTGTCGTCACCGCCGAGCCCCTCAAGGAGCCACGTCCGGGCGGACGTCGCGTTGGTGATCGTCTCGATCGTGGTGAAGGTCTTGGACGCGACGATGAACAGCGTCTCGGCCGGGTCGAGGTCGTGGGTCGCCTCGTGCAGGTCGGCGCCGTCCACGTTCGACACGAAGCGGACCGTCAACGAGCGGTCGGCGAACGCGCGGAGCGCCTCGTACGCCATCGCGGGACCGAGGTCGGAGCCGCCGATGCCGATGTTGACGACGTTGCGGATACGACGGCCCGTGTGACCGGTCCACTCGCCGGAGCGGACGCGGTTCGCGAAGCCGGCCATCTTGTCGAGCACGGCGTGGACCTGGGGCACGACGTTCTCGCCGTCGACCTCGATCACCGCGTCGCGCGGGGCACGCAGCGCGGTGTGCAGGACCGCGCGGTCCTCGGTGACGTTGATCTTCTCGCCGCGGAACATGGCGTCGCGGAGGCCGAACACGCCGGTGGCGGTGGCCAGTTCCTGGAGCAGGGCGAGGGTCTCGTCCGTGATCAGATGCTTGGAGTAGTCGATGCGCAGATCGCCGACGGTGACCACGTACCGCTCCGCGCGCCCCGGGTCCGCCGCGAACAACTCACGCAACTGCGGCTGCAGTTGATCCGCGCGGTGGTCCTCCAGCGCGGCCCACTCCGGTCGCCGGGTGAGCTTGGGGGAGTCAGACATGAGAAGGGGTCTCCTTGGTGCCCTCGGCCCGCAGGGCGATGGCGTACATCTCGTCGGCGTCGAGGCGCCGCAGCTCCTCGGCGATCAGTTCGGAGGTCGTGCGGACCTTCAGCGCGAGGGTGCGGGACGGCTGCCCGGGCAGGGTCAGGGTGGCCAGCGGGCCCTCGGGACGGTCGATGACGACCTCGCCGGCGCCGGTGCCCAGGCGGACGGCCGTGATGACCGGTCCGGCGGTGACCACGCGGTCGATCTTCACCTTGAGGCGGGCCTCCAGCCAGCGGGCCAGCAGCTCGGCGGCCGGGTTGTCGGCCTCGCTCTCCACCGCACCCGAGGTGATCTTGGACTTGGCCTGGTCGAGGGCCGCCGCCAGCATCGAGCGCCACGGCGTCAGCCGGGTCCAGGCGAGGTCGGTGTCGCCGGGCGCGTAGGCACGGGCGCGGGCGTCCAGCGCCTCCAGCGGGTTGGCCGCCGCGTACAGGTCGGTGATCCGGCGCTGCGCGAGGGCGCCCAGCGGGTCCTTCGCCGGGATCTCGGGGGCGTCCCCGGGCCACCAGACGACGACCGGCGCGTCCGGCAGCAGCAGCGGCAGCACCACGGAGTCGGCGTGGTCGGACACCTCGCCATAGGTCCGCAGGACGACCGTCTCGCCGGTGCCGGCGTCGGCGCCCACCCGGACCTCGGCGTCGAGGTGCGAGTTGGTACGGTCCCGCGGGGTGCGGGCGTGCCGCTTGATGACGACCAGGGTGCGCGAGGGGTGCTCGTGCGAGGCCTCCTCGGCCGCCTTGATCGAGTCGTAGGCGTTCTCCTCGTCCGTGACGATGACCATCGTCAGGACCATGCCCACGGCAGGGGTGCCGATGTCGCGGCGACCCTGCACCAGCGCCTTGTTGATCTTGCTTGCCGTGGTGTCGCTCAGGTCGATCTTCATGGCCTGCGCCAGCTCCGTCCGTCTCGTGCGAGCATCTCGTCCGCCTCCTCGGGACCCCAGCTGCCCGAGGAGTACTGCGCGGGCTTGCCGTTCTGTGCCCAGTACTCCTCGATCGGGTCGAGGATCTTCCAGGACTCTTCCACTTCCTGGTGGCGCGGGAACAGGTTGGCGTCACCGAGCAGCACATCCAGGATGAGCCGCTCGTACGCCTCCGGGCTCGACTCCGTGAACGACTCGCCGTAGGCGAAGTCCATGGACACGTCCCGGATCTCCATCGAGGTGCCCGGCACCTTGGAGCCGAACCGCACCGTCATGCCCTCGTCGGGCTGCACGCGGATGACGATCGCGTTCTGGCCCAGCTCCTCGGTGGCGGAGGAGTCGAAGGGGGAGTGCGGGGCCCGCTTGAAGACGACCGCGATCTCCGTCACGCGCCGCCCGAGCCGCTTGCCGGTGCGCAGGTAGAAGGGGATGCCCGCCCAACGGCGGTTGTCCACCTCCAACTTGACGGCCGCGTAGGTGTCGGTCTTCGACTGCGGGTCGATGCCGTCCTCCTGGAGGTAGCCGACGACCTTCTCGCCGCCCTGCCAGCCCTCCGCGTACTGCCCGAACACCGTGTGCTCGCCCAACTCCTGGGGCAGCCGTACCGACTTGAGCACCTTGAGCTTCTCGGTGAGCAGCGCCTCCTCGTCGAAGGCGATCGGCTCCTCCATGGCGGTCAGAGCCATCAGCTGCAGGAGGTGGTTCTGGATGACGTCACGGGCCGAACCGATGCCGTCGTAGTAGCCGGCGCGCCCACCGATGCCGATGTCCTCGGCCATCGTGATCTGGATGTGGTCGACGTAGGACCGGTTCCAGATGGGCTCGTACATCTGGTTGGCGAAGCGCAGCGCCAGGATGTTCTGGACGGTCTCCTTGCCGAGGTAGTGGTCGATCCGGAACACCTGGTCCGGGTCGAACACCTCGTGCACGATCTTGTTCAGCTCACGCGCGCTCTTCAGGTCGCGGCCGAACGGCTTCTCGATGACCGCGCGCCGCCAGGAACCCTCGGCGGCCGTCGCGAGCCCGTGCTTCTTCAGCTGCTGGACGACCTTCGGGAAGAACTTCGGCGGTACGGAGAGGTAGAACGCGTAGTTGCCACTCGTACCGCGCGAGGTGTCCAACTCGTCGACGGCGGCGCGCAGTTGCTTGAACGCCGTGTCGTCGTCGAAGTCGCCCGGGATGAACCGCATGCCCTCGGCGAGCTGTTGCCAGACCTCCTCGCGGAACTCGGTCCGGGAGTGCTCGCGCACCGAGTCGTGCACGACCTGCGCGAAGTCCTGGTCCTCCCAGTCCCGCCGGGCGAACCCGACGAGCGAGAAGCCCGGCGGCAGCATGCCGCGGTTGGCCAGGTCGTAGACGGCCGGCATCAGCTTCTTGCGGGACAGGTCACCGGTGACCCCGAAGATGACCAGCCCGGACGGGCCCGCGATCCGGGGGAGCCGGCGATCGCGGGGGTCACGCAGCGGGTTGTCCCAGCCGGCGGCCAGCGCGTCCGTGAGTTCTTCGACGGTCAGTGCCTGCACGCCTGCGTCGGCCGCCTCGGCCGCTTCGGCCGGTTTCGTTGCGGGAAGTTCCTCGGTCATTCCCCGTCGACCCCCTTGCTGCTCAGCGACTTCGCGACGGCGTCCAGCAGGTCCTGCCAGGCCACCTCGAACTTGGCGACGCCCTCGTCCTCCAACTGCTTGACGACCACGTCGTACGAGATCCCCAGCCGCTCTACGGCGTCCAGGTCGGCGCGGGCCTGCGCGTAGCCGCCGGTCACCGTGTCGCCGTGGATGTCGCCGTGGTCGGCGGTGGCGTTCAGCGTCGCCTCGGGCATGGTGTTGACCGTGCCGGGCGCGACCAGCTCGTCGACGTAAAGGGTGTCCTTGTACGACGGGTCCTTCACGCCGGTCGAGGCCCACAGGGGGCGCTGCTTGTTGGCCTTCGCGCCCGTGAGAACGGTCCAACGGGCCGAGGAGAAGACGTCCTCGTACGCCTCGTAGGCGAGCCGCGCGTTGGCGAGCGCCGCCTTGCCCTTCAGGGCGAGGGCCTCGTCCGTGCCGATCGCGGTCAGGCGCTTGTCGATCTCGGAGTCGACGCGGGAGACGAAGAAGGACGCCACGGAGTGGATGGTCGCCAGGTCGATGCCCGCGGCCTTCGCCTTCTCCAGGCCGGCCAGGTAGGCGTCCATGACCTCGCGGTAGCGCTCCAGGGAGAAGATCAGCGTGACGTTGACGCTGATGCCCTCGCCGATGACCTCGGTGATGGCCGGGAGACCGGCCTTCGTCGCCGGGATCTTGATCATCACGTTGGAACGGTCCACCAGCCAGGCCAGCTGCTTGGCCTCGGCGATGGTCGCCTCGGTGTTGTGGGCGAGCCGAGGGTCGACCTCGATGGAGACCCGGCCGTCCTGCCCGCCGGTCGCCTCGTACACCGGGCGCAGGATGTCGGCGGCGGCGCGGACGTCGGCGGTGGTCATCATCCGCACGGCCTCTTCGACCGTCACCTTGCGCACGGCGAGGTCGGCGAGCTGCTCCTCGTAACCCTCGCCGGAGCCGATGGCGGCCTGGAAGATGGAGGGGTTGGTGGTGACACCGACGACGTTCCTGGTGTCGACGAGTTCGGCGAGGTTGCCGGACTCGATCCGCTTGCGCGACAGGTCGTCCAGCCAGATGGAGACGCCCTCGTCGGACAGGAGCTTGAGAGCTCCCGCGGTGGCGGTCACTTCGGTCACTGTGATCATCTTCTTTCTGGCGATCGGATCAACCGCGCGCGGCGGCAAGGGATTCCTTGGCCGCTGCGGCGACGTTCTCGGCGGTGAAACCGAACTCGGCGAACAGGATCTTGGCATCGGCGGAGGCGCCGAAGTGTTCGAGGGAGACGATGCGTCCTGCGTCACCCACGAACCGGTACCACGTGAGACCGATCCCGGCCTCGACCGCAACGCGGGCCTTCACGGACGGCGGAAGGACACTGTCGCGGTACGCGCGCGGCTGCTCCTCGAACCACTCCACGGACGGCATCGACACCACCCGGGTGCCCACACCCTCGGCCTCCAGCCGCTCCCGCGCCTCGACGGCGAGGTGGACCTCGGAACCGGTCGCGATCAGCACGACGTCCGGGGTCTCGGTGGAGGAGTCCTTGAGGACGTAACCGCCGCGCGCCGCATCGGAGTTGGGCTCATAGGTCGGCACACCCTGACGGGTCAGCGCGAGGCCGTGCGGGGCGGGGTGGGTGGCGTGCCGCTTGAGGATCTCGGCCCAGGCGATCGCGGTCTCGTTGGCGTCGGCCGGGCGCACGATGTTCAGGCCCGGGATGGCGCGCAGCGAGGCGAGGTGCTCGACCGGCTGGTGGGTGGGGCCGTCCTCGCCGAGACCGATGGAGTCGTGGGTCCAGACGTACGTCACCGGGAGCTGCATCAGCGCGGAGAGGCGGACGGCGTTGCGCATGTAGTCGGAGAACACCAGGAAGGTGCCGCCGTAGACACGCGTGTTGCCGTGCAGCGCGATGCCGTTCATCTCGGCCGCCATCGAGTGCTCGCGAATACCGAAGTGGATCGTACGGCCGTACGGGTCGGCCTCCGGCAGCGGGTTGCCCTTCGGGAGGAAGGACGAGGTCTTGTCGATGGTGGTGTTGTTCGAGCCGGCCAGGTCGGCGGAGCCGCCCCACAGCTCGGGCAGGACCGGTCCAAGCGCCTGGAGGACCTTGCCGGAGGCGGCGCGGGTGGCGACGGAGGAGCCCGCCTCGAAGACCGGCAGCGACTGCTCCCAGCCCTCGGGGAGCTGGCCCGCGACGATTCGGTCGAAGAGCTTCGCGCGCTCGGGCTGGGCACCGCGCCACTTGTCGAGCTGCTTGTCCCAGGCGGAGTGCGCCTCGGCGCCCCGGTCCAGGGCCTGACGGCTGTGGGCGACGACCTCGTCGGCGACCTCGAAGGACTTCTCGGGGTCGAAGCCGAGGACGCGCTTGGTGGCGGCGATCTCGTCGGCACCGAGCGCGGAGCCGTGGGCGGCCTCGGTGTTCTGGGCGTTTGGAGCGGGCCAAGCGATGATCGTGCGCATCGCGATGATCGAGGGGCGCCCGGTCTCGGCCTGCGCCGTCCTCAGCGCCGTGTACAGCGCGTGGGGGTCGATGTCGCCGTCGGCGGCGGGCTCGATGCGCTGGGTGTGCCAGCCGTAGGCCTCGTACCGCTTCAGGACGTCCTCGGAGAAGGCGGTCGCGGTGTCGCCCTCGATGGAGATGTGGTTGTCGTCGTAGACGAAGACGAGGTTGCCGAGCCGCTGGTGCCCGGCGAGCGAGGAGGCCTCGGCGGAGATGCCCTCCTCCAGGTCGCCGTCGGAGACGATCGCCCAGACGGTGTGGTCGAAGGGCGACTCGCCCTCGGGAGCCTCGGGGTCGAACAGGCCGCGCTCGTAGCGGGCGGCCATCGCCATGCCCACCGCGTTGGCGACACCCTGTCCGAGCGGTCCTGTCGTGGTCTCCACACCGGCCGTGTGCCCGTACTCGGGGTGACCAGGCGTCTTCGACCCGTGCGTCCGGAACGCCTTCAGGTCGTCCAGCTCCAGCTCGTACCCGGCGAGGTACAACTGCGTGTACAGCGTCAGCGAGGTGTGGCCGGGGGAGAGGACGAAGCGGTCACGACCGGTCCACTCGGGATCCGCGGGGTCGTGACGCATCACCTTCTGAAAGATCGTGTACGCGGCGGGAGCCAGGGCCATCGCGGTGCCCGGGTGGCCGTTGCCGACCTTCTGTACCGCGTCAGCGGCCAGAACACGGGCTGTATCGACAGCGCGACGATCGAGATCGATCCACTCGAAGCTGTCAGGGGTGTGCGCGTTCATCTTCAAGAAGTCCTCGGAAAGAGCGGAAGAACTGCTCGGACGTCTTCAAATCTAAAAGTCTGACTTTTACGAGGGAAGGTGCCGGTGTGCCAGCCTGTGGTGAAAGTGGGACACCGGCAGCAACGCTGAGACGGCACGAGAAGGACATGACGGACAGAACTATCCAAGACGTCGGCGGTGACGGCGACGTGATCAGAACGTTTCCCTTCCCTGTCGATCTGAGTGTCTGCGGCGTCGGCATGCAGGTCGGCCCGATGGGCACCGGCCACACCTGGCACGCCGACGCGCCCCTGCACCGCGTCCACCGCATCGACTTCCATGTGGTGATGCTCTTCTCCGGCGGCCCGGTCCGCCACATGATCGACTTCGCCGAGTACGAGGTGGGCGCCGGCGACGTCCTGTGGATCCGCCCCGGCCAGGTCCACCGCTTCGCGCGATTCGACGAGTACCACGGCACCGTCCTGACCATGCAGCCCGGCTTCCTCCCGCGCGCCACGGTCGAGGCGACGGGCCTCTACCGCTACGACCTCCCCCCGGTCCTGCACCCCGACGAGCCCCGCCTCGCCGCCCTGCGCGCCTCCCTGGCCCAGCTCCAACGCGAGTACGAGGACACCGAGACCCTCCCGCTCACCTTGCACACCTCGGTCCTACGGCACTCCCTGACGGCGTTCCTGCTGCGCCTCGCGCACCTGGCGGCGAGCTCGGCGGAGGACGCCGCCCGCCAGGCCGACACGACGTTCACCCTCTTCCGGAACGCCGTGGAAAAGGGCTTCGCCACCAACCACAGCGTCAGCGCCTACGCCGACGCCCTCGGCTACTCCCGCCGCACCCTCGTCCGCGCGGTCCGCGCCGCGACCGGCGAGACCCCCAAGGGCTTCATCGACAAGCGTGTCGTCCTGGAGGCGAAGCGGCTGTTGGCCCACACGGACCTGCCGATCGGTCGCGTGGGCGCGGCAGTTGGGTTCCCGGACGCGGCGAACTTCTCCAAGTTCTTCCAGCAGCACACGGATGTGACGCCGGCGGGGTTTCGGGCGGAGTTGCGGTGAGGGCGGGGGACGCGCTGAACGGGTACATGCCGAAGGGGGCCCACGCGCACGCGTGAAGCCCCCTTTCCCCGTGGGGAGTTGGGATCAGTGGCCGAAGTCGAACCAGTTGACGTTCACGAAGTCCGCCGGCTGGCCGCTGGTGAAGGTGAGGTAGACGTCGTGGGTGCCGGTGACCGAGCTGATGTTGGCCGGTACCGTCTTCCATGACTGCCAGCCCCCGGTGTTGGCCAGCGCGAAGCTGCCGATCGGGGTCGCGGTGGGGCTGTCGAGGCGGACCTGGACCAGGCCGCTGACTCCGCTCGCGGCGCCGCTCGCGACCCGGGCGTAGAACTGGGTGGCCGCCGTGGAGCCGAAGTTGACGCCCTTGTAGAGGGCCCAGTCGCCGTTGGCGATCGTGCCGATGTCCTGGCCGCCGCCGGTGTCCGTGGTGGTCTCGGCGACGGTGCCGGACTGGCTGTCGTAGGACTCGGCCTGGATGGCGCTGTAGGCGTCACGGTTGCCGGTCGGCGGGGTCGTGGTACCGCTCCCGCTGCCCGTGGACGAGAGGACCTGGACGTAGTCCACCGTCATCGGGTGGTTCGGGTCGGTGGCGCTGGTGGGGCCGCCGCCGAACGCGTCCGGGAAGCCGCCGCCCATCGCCACGTTCAGGATGATGAAGAAGCCGTGGTTCGTCGCGTTGGCCCAGGTCGTCGCGTCGACCTGACTGGAGTTCACCGTCTCGAAGTTGACGCCGTCGAGGTAGTAGCGGATCTGCTCGGGACTTGTGGACCGGTCCCACTCCATCGCGTACGTGTGGAAGCCCGCCTGGCAGGTCGTACCCGTGCACGCCGTCGAACCGCCGATGCCGGTCGTCTCGTTGCACGGACCGCCCGGGCTGGTGCCGCAATGGACCGTGGACCAGTCCGTGTTGAGACCCTGGACGTTCTCCATGATGTCCAACTCGCCCACGCTGGGCCAGTTCTGGTAATTGCCCCGGTACGGCGCGCCCAGCATCCAGAACGCGGGCCAGTAGCCGAGCGCCGACGAGCCGGTGACGTTGGGGAGTTGGATACGGGCCTCGACGCGGAGCTTCCCGCCGGCCGGTGGCTGGAAGTCCGTGCGGTTGGTCTCGATCCGGCCCGAGGTCCAGTTGCCGGAGGCGTCCCGGCGCGGGGTGATCAGCAGGTTGCCGTTGCCGTCGAGCGCCACGTTGTTGGTGGAGGAGGTCATCGTCTCGACCTCGCCGGTGCCCCAGTTGGCGGCCCCGCCCGGGTACGAAGTCCCGGTGTCGTACTGCCAGTTGGTGGTGGAGACACCGGTGCCCGCGGAGCCGTTGAAGTCGTCCAGGAAGACCTGCGTCCAGCCCGACGGGGGCGTGGGCGCGGATGCGTTCGCGGGCAGGGTGAAGGCCGTGGCGGTGGCGGCCGCCAGGCCGAGGGTGCTGAGGACGGCGATCAGGACACGCCTGAGGGGACGGGGTCTGCGCTGCGTGCCGGAGGGTTCACTCATCGGTGCCTCTCGGATACGGAGTGGGGAGCGGGTGCCGTGCCTGCCTGAGAGCGCTCTCACGCAGTGGGGTGCGCGGTCAATGTGCTCTCAGCCACTCCGGGCGTCAAGAGGTGAAGCCGGGAAAGTCCTTTCGGTGGGCGGGGGTTCAGGTGATGAATGCGGTGAAAGAGGGGGTTTCCGAGGGGTGGCGCCGGTGGGGGGCGGGTGTGCGTGGGTGGCGGAGGGTGCGGTCGGGATCGGACGGGGCTGCGGGGGTCGGTGCGTGCTGCCGGGATCGGTGCGTGCCGCCCGGATGCGTGCCGCCGGGACCAGAGGGCGCCGCCGGGATCCGAGCGTGCCGGGCCGGGGGGCTGGAGGCGCTGCGGGACCGGAGGCGCCGTGGGGGCAGGAGCGTGCCGCCGGGAGCGGCCGGTGCCGCGCGGACCAGAGGGTGCCGGGACTGGAGGGTGCCGGGACTGGAGGGCGTCGGGACTGGAGGGCGTCGCCGGGATTGCGAGGCGCTGTCGGGATCGGGGCGCGCTGCTCGGAGTAGTCGGGGTCGGAGGGTGCCGCCGGGTCTGGACCGTTCCAGGGGGTAGAGCGCGTCGGGTCCTGACTGCGCCAGGGGCCAGGGGTGGCCTGGGCCAGAGCGCGCCGGGGCTGGAGGGTGTCGCGGGTCTGGACCGTTCCAGGGGCCAGAGCGCGTCGCGTCCGGACCGTGCCAGGGGTCAGCGGTGGCCCGGGCCGGAGCGCGTCGGGGCTGGACCGTTCCAGGAGGCAGAGAGTGCCGGGGCTGGACCGTCCAGGAGGCAGTGCGCGCCGGGGCTGGAGGGTGTCGCGGGTCTGGACCGTTCCAGGGGCCAGAGCGCGTCGCGTCCGGACTGCGCCAGGGGTCAGCGGTGGCCCGGGCCGGAGCGCGCCGGAGCTGGACCGTTCCAGGAGGCAGGGGGCGCCGGGCTGGACCGATCCAGGAAGGCAGCGCGCGCCGGGATCTAGGCCGCGCTCCCCGCCTTCCACTCCGCCCAGGACAGGTTCCAGCCGTTGAGGCCGTTGTCCGCCGCCACGGTCTTCTCGCCGGAGTTCTTCACGATGACGACGTCGCCGAGCATCGAGCTGTCGTAGAACTTGTAGCCCGGCACCGACGTGTCGTTGGCGCCCTTCGCGTCGTGCAGGCCGACGCAGCCGTGGCTGGTGTTCTCGTTGCCGAAGACCGAGGTGGACGCCCAGTAGTTGCCGTGCACGAACGTGCCGGAGGTGGTGAGGCGCTGGGCGTGCGGGACGTCGGAGATGTCGTACTCGTCGCCGAGCCCGACCGTCGAGGACTCCATGCGGGTCTGCTTGAACCGCTCGCTGATCACCATGATCCCGGACCAGGTGGTGTGCTGGGCGTTGCCGCCGCTGACCGGATAGGTCGCGAGGGTCTTGCCGTCCCGCTTGACGGTCATCTCCTTGCTGGACAGGTCCACCGTGCTGATCTGTTCGCGCCCGATGTCGAAGGTGACGTCCTTGGACTGGACGCCGTAGACGCCGTCCTGGCCCTCGATGTCCTTCAGGCGCAGGCTGAGGGTGATCTTCGTGCCGGCCGCCCAGTACGTCTCGGGCCGGAAGTCGAGCCGGGTGTCGCTGAACCAGTGGCCGACCACCTCGACGGCGGGCTCGGCGGTGACCGTGATCGCCTTCTGGACAGTGGACCGGTCCTTGACCGCGTGGGTGAAGTTGATCGACACGGGCATGCCGACGCCGGAGGTGGAGTTCGCCTCTGGGGTGAAGTAGCCGACGAAGGTCTCGCCGGGCGACTTCGTGGTGAAGGTCACCGTCTTCGCGGCGGCGCCCTGCGCCTGCGCCGCGACCGTGTACTTCGTGCCCGAGTACGGGTTCTTCGCGGACGTCCACTTCGTCTTGGCGTCGTTGAACGTCCCGGCCAGCGTGGAGCCGTCGTTGCCGGTCACCTTCACCGCGGCGAGCGTGCCGTCCGTCACGCTGACCGTGACCGGGGTGGTGAAGTCGGCCTTCTTGGTGCCGTCCGCGGGCAGGACCGTGACGGTCGGTACCTTCGCGGCCTTCACCGACGCGGTCGCCGACGAACCACCGGACGACGAGCTCTCCGCGGCGCCCGCCGAGCCGCTGCAACCGGTCAGGACGGCGGCCGGCACCACCCCGAGCACGGTGAGGACCCCACGACGGGACCACCTCTCCGACTGCTTCTCGGACCGGTTGGATATGTGCGACACGCCCACAGCACGCCTTCCTCCGCATGTCGCGCACGCCCACTGGCCGTACGCGACGAGATCACCAGTGCCGTTGCATCCTGCGTCACTTGCATGGGTTGAATCTTTGAATCCCAGGGGCTCCACCTGAGATTCCTGTGAAGAGAGCCTGAAAGAAGGCCTGAAACCACGGTTGCCGGACGCTTCCCGAGTGTGAACAGAGTATGAAGGCGCCGACCGGTGCCCTGAGTATCCGGTGAGATCCCCGTCCCGCCATGGCGTCCCCACCCACCCGGTCGGAAGAGTGAGGAAGGACCTGAAGGCGGAGTTCCGTTTCGGCGGCTCCGCGGCAGACCACGCCGGAGGTATTCGTGACCGAAGTCCGCAAGCGGCCCACCGTGGCGATCGTCGGAGCGGGCGCGGCAGGCACCCTGACCGCCGTCCAGCTCTGCGAGACCGCCACCCGCCGCCGGACCCCCCTCGACCTGGTGCTGGTCGACCCGGCCCCGGAAGCCGGCCGCGGCACCGCCTACGCCACACCCGATCCACGCCACCGGCTCAACGTCCCGGCGGGCGGCATGAGTTGCTACCCCGACGACCCCGGCCACTTCACCCGCTGGCTGTGCCGCCACGGCGAACCCACCGTCAGCGCCGCCGACTTCGCCACCCGCTACCGCTTCGGCGCCTACCTCGCCGACACCCTCGCCCAGGCCGTCGTCCGCTCCCACGGCACGGTCTCCGTACGCCGACTGCGCACCCGCGCGGAGAGCTGTACCGGCGCCCTCGAAGGTCCGGCAGGTCCGGCAGGTCGTGCAGGTCGTGCAGGCCAGGCAGGCCCGGCAGGCCAGGCCGATCCGGCGGGCCCGGTGGAACTCCACCTCGCCGACGGCGGACTCCTCACCGCCGACAGTGCGGTCCTGGCCACAGGCCCAGCCGCTCCTACGGCCGCCTGGGCACCGCCCGCGCTGCGCACCTCGCCCCGCTTCGTCAACTCGCCCTGGAAACCTGGTGCGTTGGACGCCGTGCGCGAGGACACCGCCGACATCCTCCTCGTCGGCATGGGTCTCACCGCCGTGGACCTGGCCCTCACCCTCGACCACCCCGAGCGCACGGTCCACGCCGTCTCGCGCAACGGACTCCTGCCCCAGCCCCACGCGTTGGGACCGGCCGGCGCGATGGAGGCGCCGAGCTGGCCCCGCGACCTGACACTGAACGCACTGCGCCGAACCGTCTACCGGCACGTCAGCCGCTCGGTCCGCACCCACGGCGACTGGCGCCCCGCCCTGGACAGCCTGCGCCCGCACACCGCGCGACTCTGGCACAGTCTCACCCCCGAAGAACGCGGGGAGTTCCTCGCGGGTGAGGGCGCCCTCTGGAACACCCACCGCCACCGCATGGCCCCCACCACCGCCGAGTCGGTCACCCGGGCCCGCACCGCCCGCCGCCTCCAGGTCCACGCGGGCACGATCACCGATGTGACCGAGTCCGGTGGGCAGTTGGCTGTCGCGCTCTCCAACGGCCGTACGTTGCGCGTGGGTTGGGTGATCGACTGCACGGGACCCGGGCAACGGCTCGAAGACCCGTTGTGGCGCGGCCTGTTCGAGACCGGTACGGCGGTGCCCGGACCGCTCGGCATGGGAGTCGCCACGCGCGACGGACGCCTCCTCGACGCCCAAGGCCGTTCCGTACGACCGCTGTTCACGCTCGGCGCCCCCAGGCGTGGTGAGTTGTGGGAGACCACCGCGATCCCCGAGATCCGCGTCCAGGCGGCCACCCTGGCCCAGCAGTTGCTGGCGCCACCGACCCGCCGCGCCGCCCGCCGCAGGCCGGTCGACGGACTCGGACTCCCGCTGTCGACCCACGCCGAGGCCGCCTCCGCCTACCGCAACGGACTCGACCGGGTCCTCAAGGTCCGCGCCGGAGCCGAGGACGCCTTCGCCCGCGCGGTCGCCCTGGACCCCGGATTCGCCCTGGGTCACGCGGCGTTGGCCCTGCTCGGCCACGAGTGCGGAGCCGCCGTCGACGTACCCCGGGCGCTCGCGGACGCCCAGCGCTGCGCACGCGAACGGGCCGACGAACGCGAGCGCTCCTTCGTCGAGGTGATCACGCGCCGGGTCCAATCCGCCGACGGGGACCGGGCGTTGATACGTCACCTCGACACCCACCCCGCCGACGCGCTCGCCCTGGCCGCCGCCGTCCCCACCATCGCCTTCTCCGGCGTCACCGACCTGGACGACGACTACGCGCTGCGCCTGGTCGAGCGGACGTCCCCCGCCTACGACGGGCACTGGTTCCACACCTCGTTGCTCGCGTTCCTGCGCCAGGAGCAGGGCCGGCTGCACGAGGCGGGTGAACTCGCCCACCGCGCCTTGGGAGTCGAACCCGCGTCCGGTCACGCCGTGCACGCGCTGGCCCACGTCCATTACGAGTCCGGCGCCCACGAGGCGGGCCGGGACTGGCTGGACCGCTGGGTCTCCGGGCAGGGCCGGGGCGCCGTCCACCGGGCCCACTTCTCCTGGCACATCGCCCTCCACGAACTGGCGTTGGACGACCCCGCCGCCGTACGCAGGCGCTGGTTCGCGCAGTTGGCGCCCGGGCGGGTGACCGGGGTACGCGCGCTCGTCGACTCGGGGTCACTGCTGTGGCGGGCCCGGCTCAGCGGCAACTGGCAGGGCGAGCTGCCCACTTCGGATGTTCTGGACACCGTGGCCTGCGAGGTGCTGGAGCGACCGGCGACCGCGTTCACCGCCCTGCACGTGGCGGTGGCTCTGACGGCGGCCGGAGACCTCCCGGCCCTCCGCCGGCTGCGCGACCACGCGGCGGGCGCCGACCCGGTGCAGCGCGAGGTCATCGCCCCGCTCTGCGACGCCTTCGCCGCCCTCGTCGAACACCGCTTCCACGAAGCCGCCCACGGCCTCGACGCGTTGCTGCCGGTCCTGCGCAAGGTGGGCGGCAGCGCGGCCCAACGCGAGGTCGTGGAGGAGACGTTGCTGTACGCGCTGGTGTCGGCGGGACGGTGCGACGCGGCACGCCGGCTGCTGGACGCACGGCTGGACCGGAAGGCGGCGCCCCGGGATCGGCGGATGTTGGCGGGGTTGCCCGGGTGAAACGGGCTGGGACGAGGGGGAGTTGGACGCGTGTCCTGTCGTAGGCCCGCGTCTGTTCGGAATGCCGTTGGTCAGTCGGGCGTGGGCTGTTCGCGGGGCTCGTCGTCGGGTGTCGAGGGGAGGTCGAGGGTGGCCTCCAGGCCTCCGGTGGGGGTGGTGCCGAGGTGGAGGGTGCCGCGGTGGAGGTGGGCTTGTTGGTCGACGAGGGCGAGGCCGAGGCCGGAACCGGGGGAGCGGGTGCGGGTGCCGCGGGTGAACCGGGCCTTCATGGCCTGCCGTTGGGCGGCGGGGATGCCGGGGCCGTCGTCGCCGACGGTGATCCGGACCGTGCCCGCGTCCTCGGTGAGCCGGATGTCCACCGTGCCGTCGGGGCGGCCGTGGAGGGCCGCGTTGTCGAGGAGGTTGTCGACGGCAAGGCGTAGGCCGACGGGCCAACCGTCCACGGTCGCGGGGGAGTTGGCCGTCAGCCGGTAGGTGGTCGTGGGGTGGCGGTGCGCCGCGTGGGCGACTGCCTCGTCGAGGAGTTCGCTCAGGACGACCGGGGTGCGTTCGGGCAGGGCGTGGGCGTCGCCGCGGGCCAGGGTCTGAAGTCCCGTGAGGAGCGCGGTGATACGGCGGTGCTCCGCGCTCATCGCCTCCAGGGCCCGGGCCCGTTGGGGTGCGGGGAGATCGGGGTTGCGCTGGAGGGTCTCCAGGGTGACCCCGAGACTGGTGAGCGGGGTGCGGAGTTCGTGGCCCGCGTCGGCGGTGAAACGGCGGGTGGAGTCCATGCTGACGCGCAACTGGTCCAGCATGCTGTTCAGCGCGTGGGAGAGGTCCGCGACCTCCTGCGGGCCTGTGACGGCGGGGAGTTGGGGCCCGGCCGTGTCCGCGCTGATCGCGAGGGCGCCGGTCCGCAGCCGTTCCAGCGGCTGGAGGATGATCCGGGTGAGCAGCCAGACGCCGCCGGCGGTGGCGAGGGCGGCGAGGAGCGTGACGGCGGCGACGATCACGGTGTTGTCCGCGAGCCGCCGTTCGATCGGGTCGATGTCCTGGAGCACTTCGAGCCGCTCGCCGGTGGTGCTCAGCGACCGGGTCAGTGAACGCCAGGTCTGCCCGTCGGTGTCGATCGTGCGGTACCCGTCGCGGGTCGGCACCGGGAGCGGAGCGCTCGGCGTCTCACCGTGCTGCGCGATCACCTTCCCGCCGGAGACGAGCCGCACCAGGCTCTGACTACCGGCGAGCAGCCCGCCGTAGTCGTCGCTGTCCTCCCCGTCACCGCTCGGATGGTCGCCCTGGTCGCGGAGTTTGTCGGCGTCCTGGTCCCCCTTCTCGACGCGCGCGGCGAGTTGACGGTCGACGTCGGTACGGTCGCGATGGTCGATCCGCGCAACGATGACCAGCCCGGCGAGCCCGACCACGACGGTCACCAGCAGCACGACAGCGGCGGTGATCCGGGAGCGGAGGCTGCGCGGGAGCCAGGTCATGGGGCGGTCCGTGGGGTGACGGCGGGTGAGGTGCGGGGGCGCGGGCCGGGCGGCAGCCATGTTGGGGCCGGTCGGGCGGGATCGGTCGTGGCCGTGATCCGGGCGCGCAGACCCCGTGGCAGCCACCTCACGAACCGGTGCGCAGGACCGACCGCGGCGGTGATCCCGGCACGCAGGCACCGCAGCAGCGACCTCACGGGCCGGTACGCGGGACCGACAGCGGGGATGATCGGGGCACGCAGACCCCGCCGTAGCCCCCTCACGGACCGGTGCGCAGGACGAAGCCGATCCCGCGGACGGTTCGAAGCACCCGGGGGCCGCCGTCGGCCTCCAGTTTCTTGCGGAGGTAGCCGATGAAAACGTCCACCACGTTGGTGTCCACGTCCCAGGTGTAGCCCCAGACCTGCTCCAACAGCTGGGCGCGGGAAAGGACTTGGCCGGGGCGGTGGGCGAGGGCGAGCAGGAGGTCGAACTCGCGGGTGGTCAGCCGGAGTTCGCGTCCGGCCCGGGAGGCCACGCGGCGCGCGGGCTCGATCGCGACGTCGCCGACGACCAGGGACCGCTCGGTCGTCGACTCGTGCAGCCGCACCATCGCGTGCAGCCGGGCGGACAACTCCCCGACGGAGAACGGTTTTACGACGTAGTCGTCCGCGCCCGCCGCGAGCCCCGCGACCCGGTCGTCGACCTCGTCGCGGGCGGAGAGCATGCACACGGGAAGGGTTCGGCCCTGGGCGCGCAGCGCGCGGACGACCTCGACCCCGGACAGGCCCGGCATCGTCACGTCCAGGACGATCACCGACGGCGGGCGGCCGGCTACCTCGTCGAGTGCCGTCTCGCCGTCCTCGGCCAGCCGGACCGTGAAGCCCTCAAGTCCGAGCCCCAGGTCCAGGGCCGCGCGCACGCCGGGGTCGTCGTCGACCACCAGCACCTCCGGCCTACGGCCCACCGCCGCCATGCAGCACCTCGACTTCCTCACCGGCACCCGCGGAAACGGGCACTGCCGCCTGCCTCAAGGATCAGGTACCTCAAAGAATCAGGTGCCTCAAGAATCAGCTGCCTCCAGGATCGGCGGTGAACGACAAGGAAGTCTAAGAACCACGCGGGCCGGTCCTCCCGCCGAGCTGGTATCGACACAGGTCAGCGGCGAGCATGCTCCTCCCGGCCGCCGGGTTTCTTAGAGCGGCCACAAAGAGCGAAGCAAGGGTGAGGACACGCCCTGCCCAAGGGGCATCCCTTGACCTCGCGACGAAGGAAGCCCGCCGATGACCCTGTCCACCGAGCTGCCCCGCGGGCAACGCACCCCGCCCGCCCCACCCCGCCGGGCGCGATTCACGCTCGCCGACCCGCTCGGCGCGCTGGCGATCCTGTCCGTGGTCGCGGTCGTAGCCCTGTGGGTCATGAACCAGGGCGGCCCACTCAGCCTCACCGCCTCCGACCGGGCGACAGGCTCCCTCGGCCTGCTCGCCGGCCTGCTGGCCTCCGACCTGATGATCCTCCAGGTCGTCCTCCTCGCCCGGATCCCCTGGGTGGAACGGTCCTGGGGCCACGACCTGCTCACCCGCCGGCACCGTCTGATCGGCTTCGCCTCGTTCTGGCTGATGACGGCCCACGTCACCCTGTTCGCCGTGGAACGGTCCAATCGCGAACCCACGGCGATACCGGACGCACTCCTGCGCCTGTTCATCACCGACTCATGGATGCTGTTCGCCACCGCCGGGACCGCCCTGCTGATCATGGTCGTGGTGACCTCGATCCGCGCGGCCCGCCGCCGACTCCGCTACGAGTCCTGGCACCTGCTGCACCTCTACTCCTACGCCGGCATCGCGGCCACCTTCCCGCACACCTTCACCGACGGCGCCGACTTCCACGAGACCTGGACCCGCGTCTACTGGTGGTGCCTGTACGGCTTCGCGTTCGCCGCCACCCTCCTCTACCGCGTCGCCCTGCCGGCCTGGCGTTCCCTCTACCACCGCCTGCGGGTCGAGTCCGTGGTCACGGAGGCACCCGGCACGGTGTCGATCACGTTCAAGGGGCACCGCCTGGACCGGATGCGGACGGCCTCCGGCCAGTTCTTCGTCTGGCGCTTCCTCGACGGCCCCGGCTGGTCCCGCGGCAACCCGTACACCCTCTCCGCCGCCCCCACCCCCGACCGGTTGCGCATCACCATCAAGTCCGCGGGCGACGGCAGCGAACGCGCGGCCCGCCTCACCCCCGGCACCCGCGCCCTGATCGAGGGCCCCTACGGCACCCTCACCGCCCGCCACCGCACCCGGCCCGGCATGCTCTTCATGGCCGCCGGAATCGGCATCACCCCCATGCGCGCCCTGCTCGAAGACGCCCCCTATGCCCCCGGCGAGGCCACCCTCATCTATCGCTACGGCGAGGACGAGCACGCCGTGTTCGCCGACGAACTCCGCACCATCGCCACCCACCGGGGCGTCGAACTGATCCTCCTCCCGGGCCCGCGCCGCGCCGACACGTCCTGGCAGGCAGCGGATTCCGCCCACCGCGAGGGCACGTCCTCGCCGGTCGCGGGTCCGGCCCACCTCACGGATGCCTCCTGGCAAGCCGCCGGTCCCGCGCACCGCGCCGACACCGCCCGGCAGACCGCGGGCCCGGCCCACCTCACCGATGCCTCCTGGCAGGCCACGGGTTCCGCGCACCACGCCGCCACTTCCCGGCAGGCCGCAGGTTCCGTACACAGCGCCGCCACTTCCCGGCAGAGCGCAGGTCCCGTCCCCCTCGCCAACGCTCCCGGGCAGACCACCGGCCGCGCCCACCTCGACGACGACATCCAGGTCCTCAAGAGCCTCGTCCCCGACATCGCCCACCGGGACGTCTACGTCTGCGGCCCGCCCACCTGGATCACCGCCGTCCGCAAGGCCGCACGCGGCGCCGGCGCCCACCGCGACAGCATCCACACCGAAGAGTTCGCCTGGTAGCGGCGCCGCACCAGCAGCGCCCCACCCCGTCAACTACAGGAGCACACATGCGACGCATCACCCTCTGGTTCACCGCCACCCTCGCCGTGGCCGCACTCCTCTTCGCCTTCCAGCTCAACGCCTCCGGCGCGACCGGCAAGTCCGGAGACGGCGGCGACCACATGCCGCCCGCTTCAACCTCCACCTCGACCTCCACCCCCAACGCCTCGGCCAGGCCCGGGGACGACACCGCCGGCTACGGCGACCACGTCGGAAAGCCGGGCGAGAACAAGTAGGTGCCTCACACCTCCGGCCGCCACCCCAACGCCCGGGATATCCCCCGCGCCGCAAGCCGCACCGCCGGGATCAACGCCGGTACCTGCGCGTCCACTTGAGGCACGACCACCGACACCGCCGCGACCACCGCACCGCCCGGCCCGTGCACCGGAGCCGCCACCGACAGGGCGTCGTCCGTGATCTGACGGGTACTCACCGCGACGCCGGTGCGCCGGACTTCGGCCAGTACCCGGCGCAGTCGTACCGGATCGGTGATCGTGTACGGCGTGAAGGACGCCAACGGACCTGCGCAGTAGGCCTCTTGGAGGTCCGGGTCGCCGTGGGCCAGCAGGGTGAGGCCCACGCCCGTGGCGTGGAGGGGCCAGCGGGCGCCGACCCGGATGTGTACGCCGACCGCCGAACGGCCCGAGATCCACTCGGTGTAGACGACCTCCGTACCGTCCCGCACCGCCAACTGCACGTTCTCGTGCGTCGATTCGTACAGGTCCTCCAGGTACGGGAGGGCGAGTTGGCGCAGCGCGAGGCCGCGCGGTGCGAGCGCCGCGATCTCCCACAGCCGTAGGCCTACGTGGTACGTCCCCGACGTGTCCCGCTCCAGCGCTCCCCACTCGGTGAGGGCGCCCGCGAGGCGGTGGGCGGTGGTCAGGGTGAGGCCGGCGCGGCGGCTGATGTCGGACAGGGACAGGGCCGTGTGCGCGTGGTCGAAGGCGGCGAGCACGGCGAGCAGCCGGTCGGGCGCGGACCGGGTGACGGGCGCCGCGGAACCGGGGATCTTCGAGGACCGCGTGATGGGCGCGGGCCCAGTGGTCGTCGCCGACTGTGCCGTGGTCGCGGACTCGGTGTTCGTCGCCGAGCGCGTGGCCGTATCGGATCCGGTGCTCGTCGCGGACCGGGTGGTCGTCATGGCCGGGCCTCCGTCCGGTGTCAGGTCAGTCCGTCCTCGGCGACCCGTTGCAGCAGGGTGTGCAGGGTCTCCCGCTCGGTCGCGTCGAGCGGGTCCAGCAGTTCGTTCGTGACGCGCAGGCCCGCCTCGTCCGTGTCGCGCAGGAAGCCGCGGCCGTCCGCCGTCAGGACCACGATGCGGCTGCGCCGGTCGTCGGGGGAAGGGCGGCGCTCGGCGAACCCGAGCTTTTCCAGGTCGTCGACCAGGCCGACGATCGCGCTCGGGTCGTAGCCGAGCCGGGTGCTCAGTTCGCGCTGGAGGGCGCCCTCGGACGTGGCCAGGAAGCGGAGCAGCGCGTAGTGGCGCAGGCGCAGGCCCGACTCCTGGAGGAACGTGTTGAAGAGCTGGCCGGAACGCAGGCCCAGCCGGTACATGAGGTAGCCCGTGTCCGCGTGCAGCCCGCGCATCCACGGTTCGTGCGCGTCGATCGGAGGGGTCGCGGCGTGCGGCTGACGTGCGATGGCGGGCTCCCTGGGTCGAGGCCCCGGGCGGGGCGTGCGGTGGTTCGGAGCCAGTGTGACGCACATGGTCCATCGGCAACAACTATTGACGTCAACAATTATTGCTCTTAGCTTCGATCTCGTAGCCGCACCCCGGTGCGTTCAGACCCCGGCGCGGCTCGCAGCCGTATCGCCGTGTGAAGGGATCCGCTCGTGCCCAGCATCGATCTGACCGGCAAGGTCGCCGTCGTCACCGGCAGTGGCCGGGGCCTCGGCCTCGCCTACGCGCACGCTCTGGCCGCCCACGGCGCGTCCGTGGTCGTCAACGACATCGACGAGGCGGTGGCCGACCAGGCCGTCAAATCGATCACCGAGGCGGGCGGCACGGCCGTCGCCGAGGTGGTCCCGGTCGGTACGACGGAGGCGGCCGAGCGGCTGGTGAACCGTGCCGTCGAGGAGTTCGGGCGGATCGACATCCTGGTCACCAACGCGGGCATCCTGCGCGACAAGGTGCTGTGGAAGATGACCGACGAGGACTTCGACGCGGTGATCACCACCCACCTGAAGGGCACCTTCACCTGCGCCCGCGCCGCCGCCGTACGGATGCGCGAGCAGGGCGAGGGCGGCAGCCTGATCCTGGTCGGCTCGCCGGCCGGCCAGCGCGGCAACTTCGGCCAGACCAACTACTCGGCCGCCAAGGCCGGCATCGCCGCCTTCGCCCGCACCTGGTCGATGGAACTCGGCCGCGCGGGCATCACCGTCAACGCGATCGTGCCGGTCGCCGCGACCGCCATGACCGAGACGATCCCCGCGTTCGCCCCGTACATCGAGGCCATGAAGAACGGCGACCCGCTGCCCGACTTCCTCCGCAAGGGCGAGGGCTTCGGCACCCCCGAGGACTGCGCCGCGCTGGTGCCGTTCCTCGCCTCCGAGGCCGCGCGCGGCATCACCGGCCAGGCCATCGGCATCGGCGGCGACAAGGTGGCACTCTGGTCCCACCCGCAGGAGATCAGCGTGGCCTACGCCGACGGCGGCTGGACCCCTGACACCCTGGCCGACGCCTTCCCCACCTCGGTCGGCGCCGAACTCCAGTCCGTCGGCATCCCCGCACCGAAGCTGCCGGAGGCGTGATGACATCCCCCACGAACGTCGGCGAACGCGCCATGGACATCGGCGAACTCGTCGCGATCGACGTCCACACCCACGCGGAGGTGTCCTCCAAGGGCCACTCCTCCCTGGACGACGACCTGCACGACGCCTCCTCCGCCTACTTCAAGGTCGAGGGCAAGCGGAAGCCGACCCTGGAGGAGACCGCCGCGTACTACCGCGAGCGGAAGATGGCCGCGGTGATCTTCACGGTCGACGCCGAGTCCGCGACCGGCACCGAGCCCGTCCCGAACGAGGAGGTCGCCGAGGCCGCCGCCGCCAACGCCGACGTGCTCATCCCCTTTGCGTCCATCGACCCGTTCCGGGGCCGGGCGGGCGTGAAGCAGGCCCGCCGCCTGGTCGAGGAGTACGGGGTCAAGGGCTTCAAGTTCCACCCCAACATCCAGGGCTTCTTCCCCAACGACCGGTCGGTGGCCTACGACCTCTACGAGGTCATCGAGGAGACGGGCACCATCGCTCTCTTCCACACCGGCCAGACAGGCATCGGCGCGGGAGTGCCGGGGGGCGGCGGCATCCGCCTGAAGTACTCCAACCCCCTGCACGTGGACGACGTCGCCGCCGACTTCCCGCACCTCAAGATCATCCTGGCGCACCCGTCCTTCCCCTGGCAGGACGAGGCCCTCGCCGTCGCCACGCACAAGCCGGGCGTGCACATCGACCTGTCCGGCTGGTCCCCGAAGTACTTCCCGCCGCAACTGGTGCAGTACGCCAACACCCTGCTGAAGGACAAGGTCCTCTTCGGCTCCGACTACCCCGTCCTCACCCCGGACCGCTGGCTCGCCGACTTCGAGAAGCTGCCGATCAAGGACGAGGTCAAGCCGAAGATCCTCAAGGAGAACGCCGCCCGCCTGCTCGGCCTGACGTAAGGGACGCCGGATGCGCAACGAGGGACTGGGGTCATGGCCCGCACGCCGGGCCCGCAAGACCCCGCACCGCACGGCTCTGGTCTACGGCGGATCGTCTACGGTCGGCGGCGGATCGTCGGCAGATCACGGTGGTTCGTCGACGGACGCCGGTGGATCGTCGACGGACTACGGCACATTGCATACACGAACCACCCGCCTCGCCCACGCCCTGCGCGCCCGAGGCGTCCGCCGCGGCGACCGCATCGCCTACCTCGGCCCCAACCACCCCTCCTACCTGGAGACCCTGTTCGCGGCCGGCATCCTCGGCGCGGTCTTCGTCCCCCTCAACACCCGCCTGGTCGGCCCGGAGATCGCCCACCAACTCACCGACTCCGGCGCCAAGATCCTCGTCTACGGCCCGACGCACGCCGGCCTCGTCGCCGGACTGCCGGGCAGCACCGACGTACGCACGTACCTCGAAGTCGGCCCGGAATACGAGGAGTTGCTCGCCGCGGCCTCCGACGAGCCGATCGACGAGCCCGTCACGGCCGACGACACCTGCATCATCATGTACACCTCGGGCACGACCGGCCGCCCCAAGGGCGCCATGCTCACCCACGGCAACCTGGCCTGGAACGCGATCAACGTCCTCGTCGACACCGACCTGATCGCCGACGAACGCGCCCTGGTCTCCGCCCCGTTGTTCCACACGGCCGGCCTCAACATGCTCACCCTGCCGGTGCTGCTCAAGGGCGGCACCTGCGTCCTGGTCGAGGCCTTCGACCCGGCGGCCACCTTCGACCTGATCGAACAGCACCGGATCACCTTCATGTTCGGGGTCCCGACGATGTTCGACCAGCTGGCCCGGCACCCCCGCTGGGCCGACGCCGACCTCTCCTCGCTGCGCATCCTCACCTGCGGCGGCTCCCCGGTCGCCTCCCCGCTGATCGCCGCCTACCAGGAACGCGGACTGACCTTCCTCCAGGGCTACGGCATGACGGAGGCCGCGCCCGGAACCCTGTTCCTGGACGCCGAACACGCGGTCAGCAAGGCGGGTTCGGCGGGCGTGCCGCACTTCTTCAGCGACGTACGGGTCGCACGGCCCGACCTCACCCCCGCCGACATCGGCGAGACCGGCGAGGTCGTGGTGCGCGGGCCCCATGTCATGCCCGGTTATTGGGGGTTGCCGGAGGAGACGGCCGCGGTCTTCGCCGACGGCTGGTTCCGCAGCGGGGACGCGGCACGGACCGACGAGGACGGGTACGTGTACATCGTCGACCGCATGAAGGACATGATCATCTCCGGCGGGGAGAACATCTACCCCGCCGAGATCGAGGACCTCCTCCTCGCCCACCCCGACATCGTGGAGTGCGCGGTCATCGGGGTCGCGGACGACAAGTGGGGCGAGGTGCCGCGCGCGGTCGTCGTGCCGCGCGAGGGTGCTTCGCCGGACCCGGACGAGGTGCTCGCGTCGCTGGCCGGCCGGCTCGCCAAGTACAAGATCCCCAAGTCGATGGTGGTCGCGGACGAACTCCCGCGCACCGCCTCCGGCAAGCTCCTCAAGTCCCGGGTGCGCAAGCGCTTCGGCGACCAGTAACTCCCTTAAGGAACAGGCTACTTATGACCATCACCGTGAACGGCCTCGACGAACTCAAGAAGCTCGCGGGCAGCGACCTCGGCACCAGCGAGTGGATCGAGGTCACCCAGGAACGCGTCAACACCTTCGCCGACGCGACCGGCGACCACCAGTGGATCCACGTCGACCCGGAGAAGGCGGCGGCGGGCCCCTTCGGCGCGCCCATCGCGCACGGCTATCTGACCCTCTCCCTCTTCATCCCGCTCTTCACCGAGCTGCTGGACGTCGAGGGCGTGTCGACGAAGGTCAACTACGGCCTGAACAAGGTGCGTTTCCCCGCACCGGTCAAGGTGGGGTCGCGGATACGGCTCGTCGCGAAGCTGGCCTCGGTGGAGGACGTGCCGGGCGGAGTGCAGGTCGCGGTCGACGGAGCGATCGAGATCGACGGCGGGCCGAAGCCCGCCGCCGTCCTGCAGAGTCTCTCGCGGTTCTACGCCTGACCGGCAGCCGCAACTACCGTTCGTCTACTGCTGTTTGTACGAGTAGACGCTCGTCGACACCTGGCACACGCCCGGCTGGACGACCTCGGCGCGCAGTGTGCCGCTGTTCACGTCGTAGTCGATGCCCTCGGCCTCGAACGTGCCCGTGCAGATGCTGCGTGCCGGCAGTGCGAACAGGCTGGTGACCGTGCCGGTGGTCGGCTGGCCGTCCAGCTTGTGCGGGAGGTCGACCTGGAGGAGCGGGCGGATCTCGGGGAACTTGGTCCCCGACGCGTCGTCCGAGACGCACACCAGGCGGGTGTCCGTCACGAAGTCGCAGCCCTGGATGTCGTTCACCGTCTTGTCCAGGGTGATCTGCCCGGCCTGCGGCAGCGCCCCGCCCGTCGCCGGAGTCGACGGGTTGAGCAGGGGCGTGGGGAAGACCTGGAGTCTGGACTGGTCGCCCCACTCGCCCGACACCATCCACTGCGTGTCGGGCGAGATCGCGTCGAACGAGTTGTTGATCTTCTCGCCCGAGTCCAGCGTGTGGACGTACGAGTAGCGCGTCCCGGACGGCGTGGTGACCGCGAACATCTTGGACGTGCCCGTGTCGGCGCCCTGGTAGGCGTCGAAGATGTAGCCGTTGGCGATGTCCGGGTCGCCGATGTGGTTCCAGCCCTGGATGCGCAGATCCAGCGGGATGGACGCCAGCCCGCGGTACAGCAGCGAGCCGTCCGCCTGACTGGCGACGCCCTCACCGCCGCCGAGGCTGCCGGTGTACGCCGTGCCGGTCTCCACCCACGTGGTGGCGGCCGCGGCCGAGGAGGTGCTCACGCCGAGCGTGAGAGCACCCAATAAGGCGGCGAGGAGAGTGAGTTGACGCTTCATCAGATACCTGCCAGGTCGACGAAGATGGGGTTGGAATAGAACCATGTGTCGGCCCACGGGTCACCGTTTCCGGGCTCATGGGGGATCGGGCCGTGCGGATCGACCGAGGCGCCGAGGTACCCCGCGCCGTGCCGCTCGCCGTCGCTGCCGCGCAGCCGCAGGTAGAAGGACTCGTCCCCGGCGGTCACCGGGATGCGCAGGGTGTACGTCCCCTTGCGGCCGCCGACGTCCGCCGTACGCACGACCTTCGTGTCCGGCGCCCGCCACGCGTCCCGGTCGGACACCGCACCGCGCACCGCTCCCCGGATCACGTCCACGTGCGCCAACTCGGGCAGGATTCCCTGGGCGTTGGGCCGCGAGGCGGTCGTCACGGTGATGTTCAGCGTGAGCCGGTCGCCCTTGCGGACCCGCAGCCGGCCGCCCAGGGTGACACCCTGGCCGTGGTCGCAGTCACGCTTCAGGCGGACGTCGAGCCCGTCCAGCAGATGCCCGTGGTCCACCCAGACCCGGCCCGCTCGCATGCCCGCCATCACCTCGCGGTAGCCGTAGCGGGTCACGCCCACATGGGTGCGGCTGAACTCGCCGGGCCAGAAGTCGCTGCCGGGCTGCGGGGAGTCGGTGTTCACCGGGTCGGGCAGCTTGCCGGTGTTGTCGAAGTTCTGCCCGTCGGGCCAGGCACCGTTGGCCCAAGTGTCGTAGACCGTACGGTGGTTGTCGGAGTTGGTGGTGATCGAGAACAGCCGGCCCTCGGCCAGCATCGAGTCCCACAGCCCGCCGACGGTCGCCGTCGCCCAGTCGAACCCGCCGTACGTCACATACGCGTCCGCCGGATAGCCCGACCAGGACTGCGCCGACGGCTTGTTCTCGTACTCGCCGCGGATCGACGTGGCACCGCGCCAGCCGGGGAGGGCCGCGCCCTGGGCGCCGGGTGCGCCCTCCATGCCGATCATGATCTCGGGGGCCGCGTCCCGCCAGTTACGCATCTCGTGCGGGGAGTCGATACCCAGGCGCAGCGGGTGGTTGGCGAGGACGAGGACGTCGTCGACGTAGCCCGAACGGCGCTGCTCCGCCAGCCACTTGATGGCCTTCACCGCGTGGGCCTCGTTGCGGGCGGTGTCCGCGTCGGCGACGCCGCCCTTGTCGTAGCCCAACAGTTTCCCGTCGTAGGCGAGTTCGAACTGCGTGAGCAGATCCACCTCGTGGCGGCCGGGCGCGGCGAACACCGTGCAGTGCTCGGCGGCCGGGATGTACCACTCCAGGCCCTGGAAGATCAGCTGGCGGGGGTTCGCGGCGCGTGCCTTGAGGATCTCGGCGTGCTCCAACTCGGCGCCGTAGGAGGCGTGTCCGAAGTTGGAGTGCTCGTTGAACACCATCCAGTCGAGGCCGTACTTCGCGGCGGCCTGTGCCTGCTGGGAGAACGTGTACTTCGCGTCGTGGCTGTACACGGAGTGCACGTGATGGTCGCCGACGAGGTAGGCGAGGCGCGGGTCGTTGCCGCCGTAACCCCGCCCGGCCGCCGAGGCGGAGGTGGCGAGCGGGCCCGCGCCGAGGGTGAACGCGGCACCGAACAGGCCCGCGCGGCGCAGGAGTTGGCGTCGGGAGACACCCTGCGCGTCGAGGGCGGCGGGGGAGACGGACGGATCGGCCCAGGAGGGCAACTGCTGCTCGGCCATGATGGTTCGGAAGTCCTCTGGAGGCTGGAGGGCTGTCAGTGGTTCATGAAGTCAGTGGTTCGTGGAGTCAGTTGGCCATGAAGTCAGTGGTTCATGAAGGAGGCGACGGGCAGCGCCCGTTCGACGATCCGGACGTCGCCGAGTCGGCCGTGCAGGATCTGGTCGATCTTCCCGGCGTACTCGTAGCCGCCGAGCAGCCAGGGCAGGCCGACCGAGGTGAGGCCCACGGCGGTCGCCGTCGGATTGCGCACGACCGGGCAGCCCTCGACGTAGAGGGTGGTGTGCTTGCCGTCGCTGACCACGGCGAGGTGCCACCAGGTCTCCAGCGGGGTCTCCTGCCCCCAGTTGCTGGCGATGCCCTCCTGGTTCAACGGCCGTACCGCCCACTGGGGTTCGCGGTCGTTGGAGAGCGAGAGCGTGGCGAGGGGCTCGTCCGGGTCGTCCCCGGTCTTGCCCGCGGCGCCGCCCGTGCCGGTCCGACTCACCAGCCCCGACCAGGCGTTGTGGTCGGGGTCCCAGTCCGCGGGCAACCGGTAGAACGCCTCGACGGTGTAACCCCGCTTGAACGTCGCCGAGTTGAGGGGTGCTCCGTCGACCGTGCGCAGATACGCGCCCTTGAGCGGTGACTTGTAGCCCGTGAACTCCAGGCTGCCGTGGCCGGGTTGGTCGGGGTGGTGGTCCGAGGACCAGTTCAGGGTGCCGCCGCCGACCGTGACGAGGGTGAGGTCGTTGCCGCGCCCGGACTGGTCGCGGACGGTGCCGCTCACGGCCGTGGCGTCGTCGTGTCCGTCGAAGCGCCAGTACGCCACTGTGCCGGGGACGAGGAGCTTCGAGGTGGGGCGCGAGGGGCGGGCGGGGACCGGGGCGAAGCCGGAGAAACGGGTCGCGAAGTCGATGTCGACGGTGAACCGGTCGGCGTCGCCGCTGAGTTCGATCTCCTGGCGCTCCAGCTCGTTGAGGCCCTTTGCCGCCCGGCCCAGGATCCACGGGGAGACGGTCTCGATGTCGATGACCCCGCGGTCCAGGTCGAAGCGGTAGAGGCGGATCATCGCCGCGCCGCCGAAGTAACGGTTCTGATAGTTCGTCAGGTGCAGATGGACGTCATTCCCCGCCGCGTTCTTACGCGTTGCCCGACCGGCGGGCCAGTAGTGCCCGTTGAGCGTGAGGAAGATCTGGTCGTGGTCCTCGATCAGCTGGTCCCACAACTGCTGCCCGTAGGCCGACAGTTGGTCGTCCTCGACGACCAGCTCGTGCGTCGTCAGGATCACCGGCGTGTGCGGGTGCTGGGCCAGCACGCTCTTGGCCCACGCGTACCCCTTCGCCGACAGCCGCCAGTCCAGCGCCAGCACCATCCACTCACGGCCCGCCGCCTCGAAGAGGTGGTACGTGTTGTAACCGTCGGCGGACGCACCGCCGAACGTGCGCGCACCCTTGAAGCGCTGCGGCCCGAACGTGTCCAGGTACGGCGAGGTGCCGCGCTGGTCGTCGGTCGAGGAGTTCACGTCGTGGTTGCCGGCCAGCACGCTGTAGCCGACGCCCCGCCGGTCCAGCAGCCTGAACGCCTCGCCGATCGCGGCGAATTCGGGCTTCGCGCCGTTCTGCGTCAGGTCGCCCAGGTGGGACAGGAACACGATGTTCTCGTCCTTGCCGTGCTCCAGGAGATAGCGCAGCGAGGCCTCGATCGGCGCCTTGTCGATGCTCGGCCCGTCGAAGAGGTACTGGGTGTCCGGCATCACCGCGAGCGTGAAGCGGCGGCTGTCGGTGTCGGGCCGCCAACTCGCCGTCGCCGATGCCGAGATGGGGGCCGCCTCGGCGGCGCCAGGCAGGGCGACGCCCGCCGTGGCGGCGGCGCCGAGCAGCGCGGTCGCCCGCAGGAAACTGCGCCGACCGGCGCCGGCCCGGGCAGTCTCGCACTGGTCGCTCTCGTACTCGTGCTCATGCGAAGTACACACGTGTGCTCCGTGGGTAAGTGCTCGTGAAAGCTGGGGAGTTCAAGGCTGTGGAGCCGGAACCTGAGGGATTCAGAGAACGCGCAGGGTCCAGCTCCAGCGATGGACACCCGGTGGGACGAGATACTCCGGTGACGTGTCGGGACCGCACGACGCCGTGCCCAACCCCCGGTGCGCCGCGTCGAGTTGCACCACGCAGGACGCGCGCGGCACCAGTTCGTCGTGGTGCCGTACGGCGGTCAGGTCCTCGGCGCGATGGCGGGTCACCGAGACCTGGCGGGGCTCGTCGAGGTCGACCGCGAGACCGGTGGCGTCCGGTGCCGACAGCGTGAACCGCCGTACCCCGTGCCGGCCGCCGCTCTCCTGCGGCCGCAGATACGGGGTGAACAACTCGTCGACGGGAACCGAGTGGTGGCCCACGGGCGCGCCCGTGCTGCGGTCGGGGTACGACTCCCAGGGACCCCGGCCGAACCACTCCAGCAGATCAAGCCCCGGCACCGTCTCGAACACGGTGCCCACCCGGGCCACGTCGACGAACTCATCGGGCAGTTCGGCCGATTCCTCGACCAGGACCCCGCCCTCGACCGGTGTGAACACCTGACAGTGCCGGACCACACCGACCGCCCCGGCGTACTCGGCGACCGTCGTCACCCGCTCGCCGTCCCGCCGTACCGAGACAATCTTGCGGACCAGCGAGTCGAGCCCCCAGGTCCGCCAGCGCGCCGCCATGCCGCCCAACTCGTCGTTGTCGGTGGGCGCCCGCCACAGGGACAGGGCCGGGGCGACCGTCAACAGCGGGTGGCGGAGAAGGCATTCGCCGTCGACCTCGACCCGGCCGCCGCCAACCACCGGCGTCATGGGAGTTGCCGTCCGCAGCCGTACCTGGGGTGCGCACACGTCCGTGCCGCGCGGTGCCCACGGCTGGTCCTCGGCCGTCGTCACGCGCAGCGTCAGCCAGGCCTCGCCGCCGTCCTCCGGCAGCTCGAACGGCAGCGGAACGGCCGCCGTCTCACCCGGGCGCAGGGCGGGCAGTTCGGCCGGAGCGGTCAGCGTACGGCCGTCCGCGAGGGCCAACTCCCACGTACCGGCAAGCCAGTCGAGGCCCCGGAAGTGCAGGTGGTTGCCGAGGACGATGCCCTCGTGCCGGAAACTCTCGATGCGTACCGGCGCCGCGATCTCCCGGTGCTCGAACATGACCGGCTTGGGCGTGCGGTCGGGAAACACCACGCCGTCCGCGATGAACGCGCCGTCGTGGATCGACTCGCCGAAGTCACCGCCGTACGCCCAGCGTTGACCGGGCGCGGCGACACCGTTGTCGTACAGTCCGGCGCCCGCGCGGCCGGTGGGTCTTCCGTCGCTCACACGTTGCAGGATCCCGTGGTCCCAGAACTCCCAGATGAAGCCGCCCTGAAGACCCGGGGTTGACTCGATGGCGGCCCAGTGGGCCGCGAGGGTCCCGTTGCTGTTGCCCATCGCGTGGGAGTACTCGCACTGGATCAACGGCTTGGTCTGCTCGCCGGACAGGGCGTGCGCGACACAGTCCTCCAGCGGCGCGTACATCGGGCACGCGATGTCGGAGGCGAGGTCGGGGTCGGCCCAGCCGCGCTTGGCCGCGCCCTCGTACTGGACCGGTCTGGTCGGGTCGTGGCGCCGGACCCAGCCGGCCGCCGCGTCGTGATTGGCGCCGTAGTCGGACTCGTTGCCGAGCGACCAGATGATGACCGAGGGGTGGTTCTTGTCGCGCAGCACCATCCTCGACACCCGGTCCACGAACGCGTTCAGATAGCGCGGGTCGTCCGCGATCTCGTGCGCGTGGTCGTGCGACTCGATGTCCGCCTCGTCGACGACGTAGAAACCCAGCTCGTCGGCGAGGTCGTAGAGCGCCGGGTCGTTCGGGTAGTGCGCGGTGCGGACCGCGTTGAAGCCGAACCGCTTGAGCAGCACCAGGTCCGCGCGCATGTCGTCGTACGACACCGTGCGGCCGGTCAGTGGATGGAAGTCGTGCCGGTTGACGCCCCGGATGTACACGCGCTCGCCGTTGACGAGCAGGTCCCGCCCGACGATCTCCACGTCCCGGAAACCGATGCGCCGGTACGAGGCGTCGGCGACCGTTCCGTCGGCGCGGTGCAGCCGGACGGCGAGGCCGTACAGCTCGGGCGTCTCGGCGTTCCAGGTGCGGACCTCGGGCACGGTGGCGCGCATGCGGGCCTCGCCGAGGAAGTCGGATACCCGGTCGTCCTCGGTGTTGAACCGGTCGAACTCCTCGTCCTGGGTGAGGAGTTGACCGTCGAGATCACCGCTGACGTACCACCCGGCGGGCAGCGCGCCACCCGCGTCCCGCACCTGGCAGTCGACCCGCAGCTCGCCGTCGTGGGACGCCCGCACGGTCACGTCCGCGAGATACAGCGGGTCGGTCGCGTACAGCAGCACCGAGCGTGTGATGCCCCCGTGCCACCACTGGTCCTGGTCCTCGATGTGCGAGGAGTCCGACCACTTGACGACGGTCAGCCGTACGGTGGCCCGCCCGCCGGGACGTACGACGTGCGAGAGGTCGAACTCGGCGGCGAGGTGGGAGTCCTTGGAGAGGCCGACGGGCCGCCCGTCCACGTGCACGAGCAGCACGCTCTCGGCGGCGCCGACCTGGAGCACGATCCGCCGCCCGGCCCAGTCGGCCGGGACGTCCACCTCACGCTCGTAGACACCCGTCGGATTGTGGACCGGCGACTGTGGAGGGAATTCCGCATACGGCATACGGACGTTCGTGTACTGCGGAAGGTCGTCCGTATCCTGCATGGTCCATACGCCCGGAACGTATGCGGACGACCAGGCGTCCGCCAACGGCGCGTCGGGCGCGGGCAGCAGTTGGAAGCGCCAGTCGCCGTCGAGGGAGCGGGCGCCGGCGCGGCGGTCGACGGCGGACATGGGCAACCGCCCCCAGGAGGTCACCTCGGGTGACTCCCAGGGGCGGAGCGCGAGCAGCGGGTCGGTCATCAGCGGATGGCTCCCTTGCCGAGGTCGCCGATGATCTGCTTGGCGCCGACCGCGAACACGATCAGCAGGGGGACGAGGGCCAGCAGCGCGCCGGTCATGACCATTCCGTAGTCGGTGGTGCCGTGGGTGCCGTTGAGCTGGGACAGGGCCACCTGGAGGGTGACGTTGTTCGGGTTGGTGAGGGCGATCAGGGGCCAGGCGTAGTCGTTCCACTGGCCCATGAAGGTGAAGATGCCGAGGAAGGCGAGGCCCGGGCGGACCACCGGGAGGGCGACGTGCCAGTACTGGCGCAGGAAGCTCGCGCCGTCGATGCGGGAGGCGTCGAGGAGTTCGTCGTGGATCGCGCTCTTCATGTACTGGCGCATCCAGAAGATGCCGAATGCGTTGGCCGCCGCCGGCACGATCAGCGCGGTCATCGAGCCGATCCAGCCGAGCTTCGCCATGATGACGAACTGCGGGATGGCCGCGAGCTGCGCCGGCACCATGAAGATGCCCATCAGCAGCGCGAACATCACGTTCTTGCCGGGGAACTGGAACTTGGCGAAGACGAACGCGGCCAGCGAGTCGAAGAACAGGACCAGGAAGGTCACCGACCCCGCCACGAGCACCGAGTTGAACATCGAGCCGAAGAAGTCGATGTTGTCGAAGAGGCTGCGCACGTTCTCCAGGAAGTGCGTGCCCGGCAGCAGCTTCGGCGGGTAGGAGAAGATCTCCGACGAGGTGTGCGTCGACATGATCACGGCCCAGTAGAACGGGAAGGCCGAGAGCAACACGCCCAGGATCAGGGAGACATGGAGGGCGACGCCGCGGCTCCGGGTGCCCCGGATCGCCTTCGGCCGCCGTGTGCCTTGGAAGAATGCCATGGTGACCGGCTCCCTAGTCTTCGCCCCGGCGCTGTACCAGGCGCCAGTTGACGATGGAGAAGATGATGACGACGAGGAAGATGCCCCAGGCCACGGCGGCGCCGTAACCGAAGTCGTTGTTGTCGAAGGTCTGTTGGAAGAAGTACAGGACCATCGTCTGGCCGGAGTGGCCCGGACCGCCCGCGAACGTCGAGTCGTTGGAGGTGTTCTGCAGCAGCACCTGTGGTTCGGAGAAGCTCTGCAGACCGGTGACCGTCGAGATGACGAGGACGAACAGCAGCACCGGCCGCATCATCGGCAGCGTGATCCGGAAGAACGTCTGGACCGGGCCGGCGCCGTCCATCCGGGCCGCCTCGTACACCTCGCTCGGGATGGTCTGCAGACCGGCGAGGAAGATGATCGCGTTGTAGCCGGTCCACTGCCAGGTCATCAGCGTCGCGATGGCGATCTTGATGCCCCACGGGGTGTTCAGCCAGGCGATCTGGTCGATGCCCACCGCCTGCAAGAGGGCGTTCACCAGGCCGAAGTTGGTGGAGAACACCGAGCCGAAGACGATCGCGATCGCCACCACCGAGGTGACGTTCGGGAGGAAGTAGGCGAAGCGGTACACGTTCTTGAAGCGGACCGCCGAGTTGAGCATCACGGCCGTGATCATCGCGAGGAAGATCATGGGGAACGTCGCCAGCGCCCAGATGATCAGGGTGTTGCCGATCGAGTTCCAGAAGTCGGTGTCGCTCAGCAGGTACTTGTACTGCGACAGACCCGCCCACTCCATGGAGCCGAGGCCGTCCCAGCGGTGCAGGGAGAGGTAGAACGAGAAGCCTACGGGGATCAGCCCGAAGCAGAGGAACAGCAGATAGAACGGGGAGATCGCGGCATACAGATGCCAGTACTTGCGGAAGCCGCTCCTGGGCCGCGAGGTGGCGGACGAACTGTCCACGGCGGCCGGGGGCTTGTCCAGTGCGGTGGCCATCAGTAGCTCACCCCCAGGTGGTCCGCGATGCGCCGGCACTTGCTCATGGCGTCACTCCAGGCCTTCTTGGGGTCCTTGCCGAGGACGCCGACGTTCTTGATCTCGTCCTTGAGGGGCTGCCCGAGCGCGATGTCGAACGGGCTGTTGTAGGCGACCGTGATCTTCTGCGCGGCGGGCCCGAAGATGTCCATCGTGTCCTGGCCGCCGAAGAACGGGTCCGGTACACGCACCGACTTCAGGTCGTACGAGGCGGGGGTGGAGGGGAACAGGCCGGCGTCGACGAAACCCTGGGCCTGGTTGGCCGCGTTCAGGATCCAGCTGATGATCGCGAAGGCCTGCTCGGGCTCGCGGCACGCCTTGGTGATCGACAGGAACGAGCCGCCGTTGTTGGCCGGCCGCACCGGCATCTGGGCAACTCGCCATCGCCCCTTGGTCTTTGGCACGCCCGTCTTGATGTCGCTGGTCGCCCAGGAGGCGTTGAGCTGGCTCGGCAGCTTGCCGTCCTGTACGGCGGAGAGCTGGTCCGGGGTGCCGCTGACCAGATCCGAGACGATCTTGCGCTGCTTGGTCTCCACCGCCAACGCCCAGGCGTCGCGCACGTGTTGCTGGTCGCCGATGAAGTGACGGTCCTTGTCGACGTACCGCTTGGAGCCCTGGTTGACCACGTTCTCGAAGATGCTGTTGACGTCGGTGACCAGGTACGTCCCCGGAATCCGCTTCTTCAACTGCTCGCCCGCCGCGAAGAACTTGTCCCAGGTGTTCAACTCCTGTGACACGTCGGCCGGTTCGTACGGCAGCCCGGCCTTGCGGAAGACGGCGTACTGGTAGAAGTGCGCGACCGGACCGCAGTCGATGGGGAAGCCGACCATCGTGCCGTCGTCGGCGATGCCCTGCTCCCACTTCCACGTCAGGTACTGGCTCCTGTACTTGTCCGCGCCGAGTGTCCTGAGGTCCACGAACTGGTCGGCGTTGGGCAGATAGGACGCCATGTCCTCGCCCTTGAGGCCGGCGATGTCGGGGATGTGGGCCTTGCCGGCCATCGTGGTGATCAGCTTGGACCGGTAGTAGCCGCCGATCTTGATCGCCTGGAGGTCGACCGTACGGTCGTAACGCGCCTTGGCGTTCTTGACGACCGTGTCGCCGAGGCCGCCGTCCCAGTACCACAGGACCATGTTCCGGCCGGTGGAACCGGTCGGAACGGCGCAGCCGGACGTCAGGCCGCCGAGCGCCGTGGCGGCCGTACCGGCCAGGCCCGCACGGAGCAGGCCTCTTCGTGAGAGCCGCACAGCTCCCACCGCCTTTCGGATCTGTTCGATCTGTTCGGGTCGTGCATACGAGGGACTCAAGTGGGGGGACTTGGAAGGGACTTGCGGGGTGGGGAAGGGCTACTGCGGTGCGGGGGGAGTGACGGGCGCGTACCTGACGGGCGGGCCGGGGTCCGCCGGGATCCTGTCGACGAGGAAGCCGTACGCACGCCGCAGTTCGGGATCGCGGACTGTATGCAGCCAACGGTCGACGCCGTACCAGCCGGGCGCCGCCAGCGCGCCGCCGTGGTGCTGGACGGACAGCCCGGCCGCGAGCACCGCGAACCGCAGCCGTTCCTCCAGCGGCCAGCCGCCGAGCGAGGCCGCGACGAAACTCGCGCCGAACACGTCACCGGCACCCGTCGCGTCCAGGACGTCGACGGCCAGCGCCGGGACCTCCGCGTACTCGCCGGTCGTCTGGTCGACGGCGACCGCCCCGTCGCCGCCCCGCGTGATCACCGCGACCGGCACCAGTTCGGTGAGGGTGCCGAGCGCCGCGACCGCGCTGTCGGTGCGGGTGTAGGCCATCGCCTCGGCCTCGTTGGGGAGGAAGGCGTGGCACAGGGCGAGTTGGTCGAGCAGGTCGCGTGACCACTGCTCGGTGGGGTCCCAGCCGACGTCGGCGTAGATCTGCGTGCCGTTCGCGGAGGCCTTGGCGAGCCACGCGCGCGGCTCGGACTCCAGGTGCACCAGCGCGGTCCGCGCCTCGGGCGGGTCGCCCATCAGCACGTCCTGCGAGTACGGCGGTTCCTGGCCGTGGGTGACCAGCGCCCGGTCGTCGCCGTGGGCGAGCGAGACGGTGACGGGGGTGTGCCAGCCGTTCGCGGTGCGGGACAGGGAGAGGTCGACGCCCTCCTGGCCGGCGAGGACCTCATGGCAGTACGCGCCGTAGAAGTCGTCGCCGAAGACCGTGGCCAGGGAGGTGCTCAGGCCGAAGCGGGACGCGGCGACCGCGAGGTTCGCGATGCCGCCGGGGCCGCAGCCCATGCCGGCCGTCCAGATCTCCTCGCCCGGCGTCGGCGGCTGCCCCAGACCCGTGAGGACGAGGTCGTAGAAGAGCAGCCCGGTCAGCAGCACATCGGGCCGGGGGTCGTCCACGCGCGCATCCTCTCGTCGGCACGTCGTCTGGAGAGTTCGTCAAAACTCTTCATTTCGGTGACCGGAATCGTGCGCTGCTCGACGAGATTGGTCAATACCCAAGCAGAACTGAGCATAGAAATGATTGAAGATGACGAGTAGTGTTCGCGACGTGCTGGCAGAACGACGACATCAACTCATCCTGCGGGCCCTGCGCTCAGGGGGCCCCGCGGCCGTGACCGATCTCTCCGAGCAGCTGGGTGTGAGCCCCGCCACCATCAGGCGTGATCTGCTCAAACTGGAGGAGGACGGACTGCTCACGCGTGTCCACGGCGGTGCCGTGGCCGACGAGGGCGACCAGCCCTTCGCCGAGGTCGCCGAGGTGCGGGTGGCCGAGAAGGACGCGATAGCCGCGCGCGCCGCGGCGATGGTCGCGGACGGCCAGTCCGTCCTCCTCGACATCGGCACCACCGCCTACCGGCTGGCCCGCCAGCTGCACGGCCGCCGGCTCACCGTGATCACCAGCAACCTCGTGGTCTACGAGGAGCTGGCCGACGACGAGGGCATCGAACTGGTGCTGCTCGGCGGCATGGTCCGGCGCGAGTACCGCTCCCTGGTGGGCTTCCTCACCGAGGACAACCTGCGCCAGCTGCACGCCGACTGGCTCTTCCTCGGCACCAGCGGAGTGCGGCCCGGCGGCCAGGTGATGGACACGACGGTCGTCGAGGTGCCGGTGAAACGGGCCATGATCAAGGCCGCCGACAAGGTCGTGCTGCTCGCCGACGCGCAGAAGTTCCCGGGGACGGGGATGGCGAAGGTGTGCGGTCCCGAGGACCTGGACGCGGTGGTGACGAACGCCCCGGTCGACCCGGTGACCCGTTCCTCCCTGGAGGAAGCGGGCGTCGAGGTCGTCGTGGCAGGAAAGGTGAAAGCGTGAAGCTGACGATTCTGGGCGGCGGCGGGTTCCGGGTGCCGCTCGTGTACGGGGCACTCCTGACGGACCGCGGCGAGGGCCGGGTCACCGAGGTGGTGCTGCACGACCTCGACGACAGTCGACTGTATGCGGTCGCCCGTGTACTGGCCGAACAGGCCGCCACCGTGCCCGACGCCCCCACCGTCACCGCCACCACGGACCTCGACGAGGCCCTGCGCGGCGCCGACTTCATCTTCTCCGCGATCCGCGTCGGCGGCCTCGAAGGCCGCGCCGACGACGAGCGGGTGGCCCTCGCACAAGGCGTCCTCGGCCAGGAGACGGTCGGCGCCGGCGGTATTGCCTATGGTCTACGAACCGTCCCCGTCGCCGTCGACATCGCCCGGCGCGTGGCCCGCCTCGCCCCCGACGCCTGGGTCATCAACTTCACCAACCCGGCGGGCCTGGTCACCGAGGCCATGTCCCGCCACCTCGGCGACCGCGTCATCGGCATCTGCGACTCCCCGGTCGGCCTCGGCCGCCGTATCGCCACGGTGCTCGGCGCCGACCCGCGCGAGGCCTTCATCGACTACGTCGGCCTCAACCACCTCGGCTGGGTCCGCGGCCTGCGCGTCGCCGGCCGCGACGAACTCCCGCGCCTGCTCGCCGACCCGGACCTGCTCGGCTCCTTCGAGGAGGGCAAGCTCTTCGGCACCGACTGGCTCCAGTCGCTCGGCGCCATCCCGAACGAGTACCTGCACTACTACTACTTCAACCGCGAGACCGTCCGCGCCTACAGCGAGGTCGAGAAGACCCGCGGCGCGTTCCTGCGCGACCAACAGGCCCAGTTCTACGACGAGATGAAGCGCCCGGACACGGCCGCGCTGACCGCCTGGGACCGTACCCGCGCCGAGCGCGAGGCGACCTACATGGCGGAGAACCGGGAGACCGCCGGCGCCGGCGAACGCGACGCCGACGACCTCTCCGGCGGCTACGAGAAGGTCGCCCTCGCCCTGATGCGGGCCATCGCCCGCGACGAACGCACCACCCTGATCCTCAACGTCCGCAACCAGGGCGCGCTGTCCGTCCTCGACACGGACGCCGTCATCGAGGTGCCGTGCCTGGTCGACGCCAACGGCGCCCACCCCGTCGCGGTCGCCCCGCTGCCCGACCACGCCACCGGCCTGGTCTGCGCGGTCAAGGGCGTCGAGCGCGAGGTCCTCGCGGCGGCCGAGAACGGCTCCCGTACGACCGCGGTGAAGGCCTTCGCGCTGCACCCGCTGGTCGACTCCGTGAACGTCGCGCGCCGACTGGTCGAGGGCTATACAGAGGTCCACCCGGGTCTGGCGTACCTTAAGTAGGCACCGCCCCGGTAAGCGCTTTCCCCGAGTTCTCGGCAGCGAGTTCTCAACAGCTCCCCACGTTCTCAGCAGCTCAGCTCCCTGGTTCCCTGGAGACCTCCCATGCACGACGAACGCAACCGGATCGAGGAGCGCGTCCAGCGCGCCCATGACCAGCGCATCAAGCCGGCGATCTACGCGGCCACCGCGCCCTTCACGGTCGAGGCCTGGCAGGCCCCCGGTGAGCCGGTCCCCTTCGAGGAGGCCGCGGCGGCGCCGTACGCGCCGTTCGCGATGGACACCCCGTGGGGTCCGCCCTGGGGCACCACCTGGTTCCGGATGCGCGGGCAGGTGCCGGAGGAGTGGGCCGGGAAGCGCGTCGAGGCCGTCATCGACCTCGGCTTCGTCGGCGACTGGCCCGGCAACCAGGCCGAGGCCCTGGTCCACCTCGCGGACGGGACACCGCTGAAGGCGGTCAACCCGCTCAACCAGTACGTGGCGATCGCCAACCCGGCGACCGGCGGCGAGGTCATCGACTACCTGGTCGAGGCGGCCTCCAACCCCGACATCCTCGCCAACAACTTCTCGGAGCCGACGCCGCTCGGCGATGTACTGACGGCAGGCGACCGTCCACTGTATACATTCCGCCGCGCCGACCTCGCCGTCCTCGACGAGGAGGTCTTCCACCTCGACCTCGACGTCCAGGTGCTGCGCGAACTGATGCTGGAACTGGGCGAGCACGACCCCCGCCGGCACGAGATCATGCACGCCCTCGACCGCGCCCTGGACCTCCTCGACCTCGACGACGTCGCCGGTACGGCCGCCGACGTACGGGCCGCGCTGAAGCCGGTGCTCTCCAAGCCGGCCAACGCCAGCGCGCACGTCATCTCCGGTGTCGGGCACGCGCACATCGACTCGGCGTGGCTGTGGCCGATCCGCGAGACCAAGCGCAAGACGTCCCGCACCTTCTCGAACGTGACGTCCCTCGCGGACGAGTACGAGGACTTCATCTTCGCCTGCTCGCAGGCCCAGCAGTACGAGTGGGTGCGCGACAACTACCCGCAGGTGTGGGCCCGCATCCAGGAGTCCGTCAAGCGCGGCCAGTGGGCGCCGGTCGGCGGCATGTGGGTCGAGTCCGACGGCAACCTGCCCGGCGGCGAGGCCATCGCCCGCCAACTCGTGCACGGCAAGCGGTTCTTCATCGAGCACTTCGGCGTCGAGACCAAGGGCGTCTGGCTGCCCGACTCCTTCGGCTACAACGCGGCCTACCCGCAGCTCGCCAAGCTCGCCGGCAACGAGTGGTTCCTCACCCAGAAGATCTCCTGGAACCAGACCAACAAGTTCCCCCACCACACCTTCTGGTGGGAGGGCATCGACGGCACCCGCATCTTCACGCACTTCCCGCCGGTCGACACCTACAACGCCCGCTTCAGCGGCGAGGAGATGTCCCGCGCGGTCCGCAACTACCAGGAGAAGGGCAACGCCACGCGCTCGCTGGCCCCCTTCGGCTGGGGCGACGGCGGCGGCGGCCCGACCCGCGAGATCATGGAACGGGCGCGCAGGCTCGCCGACTTGGAGGGCTCGCCGAAGGTCGTCGTCGAGCACCCCGACGAGTTCTTCGCCAAGGCCCGCGCCGAGTACCCGGACGCCCCCGTCTGGGTCGGCGAGCTGTACCTCGAACTCCACCGCGCCACCTACACCTCCCAGGCCCGCACCAAGCAGGGCAACCGGCGCAGCGAACACAAGCTCCGCGAGGCCGAGTTGTGGGCGACCACGGCCGCGCTGCACGCGCCGGGCTACGCGTACCCGTACGAGAAGCTCGACAAGCTGTGGAAGACGGTGCTGCTGCACCAGTTCCACGACATCCTGCCGGGCTCCTCGATCGCCTGGGTGCACCGCGAGGCCGAGGCCGAATACGCCCGCGTGGCAACGGAGTTGGAGGAGCTGACGGCAACGGCCGTGGCCGCGCTGGGCGGCGGCGGCACCCGCGTCTTCAACACCAGCCCCTACGACCGCGCCGAGGTCATCCGCACGGCGACCGGCGTCCCGATGTACGCGACGGTCCCCGCGAACGGCAGCGCCCCGCTGGCCGCCGAGTACGTCCCGCAGGCGGTGACCGTCACCGACCGCGTCCTCGACAACGGCATCGTCCGCGTCGAGCTCGCCGACGACGGCACCCTCGCCTCCGTGCGCGACCTGCGCCACGGCGGCCGTGAAGTCCTCGCGGACCAGGGCAACTTGCTGCGCCTGCACACCGACCTCCCGAACTACTGGGACGCCTGGGACGTCGACAAGCACTACAAGAACCGCTTCACCGACCTCCTCGACGCCGACTCCATCACCGTCGTCGAGCAGGACCCGCTGCTCGGCGCGATCCGCGTGGAACGGTCCTTCGGCAAGGGCTCGAAGATCGTGCAGACGATCACCGTCCGCGCGGGCAGCGCCCGCATCGACTTCGAGACCGACATCGACTGGCACGAGGCCGAGAAGTTCCTCAAGGCGGGCTTCCCGGTCGACATCCGGGCGGCGCACTCCTCCGCCGAGATCCAGTTCGGCCACATCCAGCGGCCCACGCACACCAACACCAGCTGGGAGGCGGCCCGTTTCGAGGTCTCCGGCCACCGCTGGGTGCACCTCGCCGAGCCCGGCTACGGCGTCGCCGTCATCAACGACTCGACGTACGGCCACGACGTCTCCCGCACGGTCCGCGAGGACGGCGGCACGACGACCACGGTCCGGCTGAGCCTGGTGCGCGCCCCGCGCATCCCGGACCCGGGCGCCGACCAGGGCAGGCACCGCTTCGTCTACTCGCTGCTGCCCGGCGCGAGCATCGAGGACGCCGTCGCCGAGGGCTACGCCCTCAACCTCCCGCTGCGGGTGGCCGATTCGGGCGGCGCCCCGGAGCCGCTCGTCTCCGTCGACGGCGACGGCATCACCGTCGAGGCGGTCAAGCTCGCCGACGACGAGTCCGGCGACGTCGTGGTCCGCCTCTACGAGTCGAGCGGCGGCCGCGCCCAGGGCACCCTGCGCACGGGCTTCCCCCTCGCCGGCGCGCAGATCACCGACCTGCTGGAGCGCCCGTTGGCGGACGAGGTCTCTGTCGACGGCGATGCGGTCGCCGTCGCCCTGCGGCCCTTCCAGATCCTGACGCTCCGTCTGGAACGGTCCAGCGCAGGCGAGTAGACACACCGAGGCGGCCGGCCCACACGGGGGACCGGCCGCCAGGGGTGGGGGTCGTCAGCCGGTGAAACCGGCCGTGATGGACGTGAACTGCCAGGTGTTCTGGCTGATGCCGGAGCAGTTGCTCACCACTCCGCCACCGGCGCACCCGCGGTCACGGTTGACCGACCAGAAGGCGAGCCGGGCGATGTGGTGCGAGTTCGACCAGTCACGGATCGAGGTCCAGATAGCGGGAGTCGTGGTCTCCGACTGGTCCGACAGACCGTTCATGCCCGAGATGCCGATGTGCGAGTAGGCCGTCGCGTCGTCCCACCCGAAGGTCGACTTCAGCTTGGTCTTCAGGCCCTCGGCCGCGGCGACCGTGTTGCCGTACATGTCGGAGCCGCCGCCGAAGTCGAACGGCATGATGGTGAAGACGTCGATGTTGGCGTTGAGCGACTGCGCCTGCTCGATGAGCCGGTTGCCGTAGTACGTCGGGCCGGTCGTCGAGGTGCCGAAGGTGACGATCGTGCGCAGGCCCGGGTTGTTGGCCTTGACGGTCTTCAGCGCGGTCAGGATCTTCGCCTGGACGGCCTCGTTCTCGAACTCGTCGGTGTTCTCGATGTCCATGTCGATCGCCTTGAGGCCGTAGGCGCTGATCACCTTCTGCAGCGCCCCGGCGAGTGCGCTCGCGGAGGAGCAGTTGGCGCCGAGCTTGCTGCCCTGCCAGCCGCCGAAGGACGGCACGATGTCACCGCCGGCCGCGCGGATCTGGTTGATGGCGGTCTGGTCGACGCCACCGGTCAGGGCCCGGCTGCCGTCCCAACTCGGCGTGCAGCCACCGGAGTCGAGCACGAACGCCATCGTGAACCACTTGATGCCGGTCGCGCTCATCACCGTGCTCGGGCTCGGCGGATCGCCCCAGCCCTCGTAGAGATACGGCGCGGCCTGGGTGAACCCGGTGCCACCGCCGGTGCCGGCGCTCGTCGTGACGCTCACCGCGCCCGAGGCCGCCGAACTGTTCCCGGCCGCGTCGCGCGCCTTCACGGTGAACGTGTAGGCGGTACTGGCCGCGAGCCCGGTGACCGTGCCGCTCGTACCGGAGACGCTGAGGACCTGGTTCGAGCCGCTGTAGATGTCGTACGCCGTGACGCCCACGTTGTCCGTCGAGGCGCCCCACGACAGGGACACGGTCGACGAGGTCTTGCCCGTGGACGTCAGGCCGGTCGGCGCGGTCGGGGCCTGGGTGTCGCCACCGCCGCCACCGCCCGGACCGTCGAGGCTGATGTCGTCCGCGTAGTAGGTGCCCTGCGCGTACCAGCCGTGGACGTAGATGGTGGCGCTGGTCTGCGAGGCGGTGGTGGTGAAGGACGTCGTCAGCTGGCTGTACGCCGACGGGGACGAAGTCCACGTCGAGGAACCGCCGTTGACACCGAGGTAGACATAACTGCCGCGCACCCAGCCGCTGAGCGAGTACGTCGTGCTCGGCTGCACGGCGACCGTCTGGGAGCACTGTGCGGTGTCGCTCGAACTCACCGCGCCCGCAAGGGCCTTGGAGCCGCCGTGCACGGGCGAGGAGACGACCGAACCGAGGTTTCCGGTGCAGGACCAGGGGGAGAGACTGCCCGACTCGAAGCCGGGGTTGGTCAGGACGTTGGCCGCCTGAGCCGTACCGGGCAGCGCGATCGCCCCGGCCATGGCCAGGGCGGCGGTACCGAGCAGGGCGAGGAGCCGATGTCTGGAGCGTCTGAGTGTGTCGCGCACGCGATCTCCCTGAAGGAATGGGGGTGTTCGGGAGTGCAAGAGGGTGCGCAACCAAGTTGGTATGGACCAATCGCAGTGTCAAGATGCGACGCCATGATTGGTCCATACCGGTATGAAGTTGTGTGGTGGGAGCGGGAGTTAAGCGCGAGCCGCTGCCCGGCTGCCCGTCTCCGAGGTCTCCGTCTCCACCTCGTCCTGTGCGGGCACGGGCGCCGCCGGGAGCAGGGGCTCCGACTCCTCCGCGCGCTGGTGCGGGAGCGACACCGGACGCAGCTGGCGCGGGCCGGACACCACCGCGTAGTCCGCGCCCAGGAACGGCGGCTCCATCGTGCCCGGGTCCTCGCCGAGTGCCAACTGCACTGCCGCCCAAGGGGCGTTGACCCCGCACAGCGACAGCTGGTGCAGGCCGCCCGCGGGGCGCGTGTTGACGTCCATCAGCACGGGCTGGTCGCCGAACATGCGGAACTGGATGTTGGACAGGTAGTGCAGCCCGAAGCCCTCGGCGATCCGGCGGGCCGGCTCCAGCCACTGCTCCTGCAGGGTGAAACCGCGACGGCGGCCGTTCTTCGTGCGGCCCACGGCGAGCCGGACCAGGTTGTCGGGACCGGTCAGGCAGTCCACCGACACCTCCGGCTCCTCCAGGCGCGGCATGACCAGCCAGTCGACCTGCTCGTCGGCCTGCTCCAGCGCTTCGACGACCGTGTCGAGCGGGACGTAGGGGCTCGGGAAGCCGTTGAGGTGCATGAGCGAGAAGGGGGCGCGCGTGATCACACGGAAGCCCACCCCGCCGGCGCCGGACGCCGGCTTGAAGCACGCCTTGTGCCCGGCGGCCTCCAACTCCTCGACGGCGGCGACGAGTTCGGGCGCCGTGCGCACCCGCCACCACGGCGGTACGGGCACGCCGATCGCCTGGACGGCCTCGTACGCGATCACCTTGTCGTGGAAGACGGCGACGGCCTCGGGGGTCGGCGCCAGCAGTGCCGTACCCACCGCCGCGAAGTCCGCGCGGTGCGCCACGATCTCCGACTGGTGCAGCCGGGGCACGAACACGTCGATGCCGCGACGGGCGCACTGGTCGAGCGCGAACTCGACGTACGCGGCCGGGGACAGGCCCTCGGGCTCCAGGTCGGCGGTGTCGGCGGCGGCCAGTACGGGGGAGTCCGCGTCGCCGTGCGTGGCATGGATCTCGACGGCCCGGTCGCTGGGATTTCTCCGCAGCTGATCCATGAAGAACACGTTCTCCGCGTACGTGCGGTTGAGCCAGACGCGTACGCGAGAGACCATGCAGGGCCGTCCTTTCGGTTTCGCGGGCACGGCGGAGCGAGGCCGTGCCCGGCCAAGGTGGTTGGAGGTACACCAAACCGCCCTCGGCGAAGAGGCGTTCGTGACGGTGGTGTTGGGGCGATCATACGGCGTTCGAAGGGTGCCGCGTGCAACGCCCGTGTTACGGATTCCCCGATGGTGCACACCCACCACGTGAACTCCCCTCGCGGCCCCGCCCTGACCGCCTCGTATGCCCCGGCCGTCTTGTGGCGGCACGGCGGCGTGTGATCTCGTGGACTCATTCGTGTGCATGGAGGGGGCGAGGGTGGAGTCGACGGCCGGCGGTGCCGGGCAGCTGCTGGCCATCAGCGACCTGCACATCGGGTACGCCGAGAACCGCGCCCTGGTCGAGAACATGCGGCCCGGCACGGACGACGACTGGCTGATCGTGGCCGGTGACATCGCCGAGACCGTGGCCGACATCCGCTGGGTCCTCGAACTCCTCGCCGGCCGCTTCCGCAAGGTCCTGTGGGCCCCCGGAAACCACGAACTGTGGACCCATCCCAAGGACCCCGTCACCCTGCGCGGCGTCGCCCGCTACGACCATCTCGTCGCCCTGTGCCGGGAGTTGGGCGTCGTCACGCCCGAGGACCCCTACCCGCTCTGGGAGGGCCCCGGCGGCCCCGTGGTCGTAGCCCCGCTCTTCCTGCTCTACGACTACTCGTTCCTCCCGGCCGGCTGCACGACCAAGGCCGAGGGACTGACGTACGCGCACGGCACCGGCATCGTCTGCAACGACGAGTTCCTGCTGCACCCCGACCCCTACCCCAGCCGCGAGGCCTGGTGCCGGGCCCGGGTCGCCGAGACCGAACGCCGGCTCAGCGAGATCCCCGACGCCCTGCCCACGGTCCTGATCAACCACTACCCCCTGGACCGGCACCCCACCGAGGTCCTCTGGTACCCCGAGTTCGCCATGTGGTGCGGCACCACCCTGACCGCCGACTGGCACCGCAGATTCCGCGTGGACACCATGGTCTACGGCCATCTCCACATCCCGCGGACCACCCACCACGAGGGCGTCCGCTTCGAAGAGGTGTCCGTGGGATACCCCCGCGAGTGGCAGAAGCGCCCGGGACCCCCGGGCCGACTGCGCCGCATCCTGCCGATGGAGGTCGGAACCGGTGATCGAGGAACTGCTTCCGGACTCCGTGGTGACCGTGGAGACACACGGTGACGAGGGGTTCCAGGACGCCCCGCTGTACCCCGAGGAAGAGGCCCGCGTGGCCCGCGCGGTGCCCAAGAGACGCCGCGAGTTCGCCACCGTACGGGCCTGTGCCCGGCGCGCCATGGAGAAGCTCGGCGTGCCCCCGCAGCCGATCCTGCCCGGCGCCCACGGCGCGCCTGGCTGGCCCGCCGGAGTCATCGGCAGCATGACCCACTGCGACGGCTACCGCGCCGCCGCGCTGGCCCGCGCCACCGATCTCGCCTCGCTCGGCATCGACGCCGAACCGCACGCGCCGCTCCCGGACGGCATCCTCCCCTCCGTCGCCCTGCCCGCCGAACAGGAACGCCTGGCACACCTGACGGCGGAGCGGCCCGGCGTGCACTGGGACCGGCTCCTGTTCAGCGCCAAGGAATCGGTCTACAAGGCGTGGTTCCCCCTCACCGGCAAGTGGCTGGACTTCTCGGAGGCCGACATCGAGGTCTTCACGGACCCCGGTGAGGACACCCGCGGCGGCCTCCGCGCCCGTCTTCTCGTGCCCGGCCCGGTGGTGGACGGCGAACGTCTCGACGTCTTCGAGGGCCGCTGGACCGTCGGGCACGGGCTGGTCGCCACGGCGGTCACGGTCCCGTATGCGTCAACTCCCCTCATCCCTCCGGGCACCAGCTCTCCAGCAGCCTGAAGAAGGCCTCCTCATTGCCCGCGAGCCCGGCGTCCGTCAACGCCCGGTCCGCCTCGGCCAGTACCGAGGGCGGGACCAGGACCGGTCGAGGGGCGCCCGGTGGGCCGTCGAAGGCTGCTCGGACCGTGTGCAGCAGCCGTAGATAGGCCTGAACGGCGGCGCGCTCGCGGTCGGTCATCACTGCGGTCTGCATAGGACGGCTCTCCCCTGGTCGGCGTCATGAGCCCCCGCGCGGCGGTGGCACGACTCCAGCTTGCCGGGTACCACTGACAATGCCGTTGCGGCGGGCGCCGGTTCGCCCGCTTAGCGGAGGCGAAACGTCACCGAAATCCCCCGGGGGACAGCGGCCCTACGCTGGAGGGAAGGGCTTTCGGCCGTCCGAGGGCGGCCAGGTGAACGGGAGGCGAGTGCGTGGAGGACGTCCCGGCACGGCGCCCGGCGCGCGCCGCACGACTGCGCTCGGTGGGTGCCGGAGAACTGGAGCTGCGGTACCGCGTCGTGCACGGATACCGCCGTGCCTTCCGCATGGCCGGCCAGGGCCCGGCGCTGGTCCTCATCCACGGCATCGGCGACTCCTCCGCCACCTGGACCGACCTGATCCCCGACCTCGCCCGCACCCACACCGTGATCGCCCCCGACCTCCTCGGCCACGGCGCCTCCGACAAACCGCGGGCCGACTACTCGGTCGCCGCCTACGCGAACGGCGTCCGCGATCTGCTCACCACCCTCGGCATCGAGTCCGCGACCCTGCTCGGGCACTCGCTGGGCGGGGGAGTGGCGATGCAGTTCGCCTACCAGTTCCCCGAGCGCACCGAACGCCTCATCCTGGTCAGCGCGGGCGGCGTGGGCCGCGAGGTCAATCCGGTGCTACGGCTGGTCTCGCTCCCGGGGTCCCATCTCGCCCTGTCCGCACTGCGGTTGCCCGGCATGCGCCTCCAAGTCGGCCTGACCGTTGGGCTGTTGCGGCTCCTCGACACCGACCTCGGCCGGGACGCCCCCGAACTCCTCACCCTCGTCGACGCGTTGCCCGACGAGACCGCCCGCAACGCCTTCATCCGCACCCTGCGCGCGGTCGTCGACTGGCGCGGCCAGGTGGTGACCATGCTGGACCGCTGCTACCTGACCGAGGGCATGCCGACCATGCTGCTGTGGGGCGACCGGGACAGCGTGGTGCCGGTCCGGCACGCGTACGGCGCCCACGAGGCCATGCCCGGCAGCCGGCTGGAGATCTTCGAGGGTGCGGGGCACTTCCCGTTCCACACCGACCCGGCACGTTTCCTCAGCCTGGTCGAGGAGTTCACCGGCACCACCACCCCCGCGCACTGGAGCCGCGAGCACTGGCGCGACCTCCTGTGCGAGGGCCGCCCCGGCGTCACGGCCCAGGGCGGCGCGACGGAACGGGACCTGCGGGAGGCGAGCGAACGCAGCGCGACCTAGCCGGGCCGGCGGCTCGACGTACGGGTCATGTGACGGACCGTCAATTCCTAGCCCCGTGGCCCCGGATACCCCAGGGCCGCCTCGATCCGCCCCGCCAGATGGTCGTGCTGGGCCGGGCCCTTGGGGGACGAACCGGCCAGCCACGTACGGCACTTGCTGGCGAGCAGCAGGCCGAAGCTCTCGGCCTCCCGCTCGTCGGCGCGCTCGAACCGGCTGCGGGCCGCCACCTTGAGGACGGTCGCACGCAACGCGTCCTCGTCGACGGTGTCGCCGAGGAGCCGGGCGGCCACCGCGGAGCCCTCCACGTGCGGGCCGCAGTGCCCGGCCTTCATGTGCCACAGCTCGTGGCCCAGGATCACCAACTGGTGGTCGGGAGCGGTGCGTTCCTCGATCACGACGAGGTCCTGGTCGGCCATGTCGAGCCACAGCCCGCTCGCGGTGCAGGCCGGGAAGGCGGCCGTACGGAACTGGACCGGGCGGCCGCGGCGGCGGCTCATCGCGTCGCACAGCGCGGCGTACAGGTCGTGGGGGCGTGCGGGTGCGCCGAGGCTCAGCTCCGCGACCAACTCGCCGCACAGGCGGCGCATCTGCCGTCCGATGCCCACCGTTCTCCCCCGGATCACGACTCGGGCCGCTTCACGCTCTCCAGGAGCATGTCCAGCCACTCGGCGACCTTGTCGCGGTGCTGGTCGGTGGGCAACTGCGCGGCCCGCCAGGCGATTCCGCGCACTCCGTGGTCCTGGAGCAGCCGCTCCAGCGGGTCCTCCGCGGCCTCGGCCGCCGCCCGCTCGCGGTCCGCGAGCTTCTGCAACAGCTCCTGCTCGGTGCGCTGGAGGGCACCCGCGAGGGCCTCGGAGTCCTCGGCGGTGAGGAACCCGGCGTGCACGCGGAAGAAGCGCTGGAGCGCGTCGCAGTGCTCCATGGTGGGACGCCGGTCGCCGTTGATGAGCGCGCCCGCCTGCTGGCGGGACATGGCCGCGCCGTCGGCGATCTCCTGCTGGGTGTACTTGCGCCCGTTGGGCTTGAGTCTGGTGCGGCGCAGCAGGTCGAGGCGTTGCAGGAACCGGGCCTGCACATCGGGTTCGCCCGCGGGACGGCCGCTCAGCAGGGCTCTGACCACCGGCTCCGGGACACCGCAGGCGACGGACAGCCGGCCGATGTGGACGACCTCGGCCTGGGGCACACCGAGCCGTTCGGCGAGCGCGGTGACGCGGTCGACGACGGCGGGCAGCAGAGCGGTCGGCGTCGTGCCCGGTACCTCGAAGCCATCCGACACCGACAGATCTCCTATACGTCTCTCACAGGCTTCTCACAAACGGCGGCTGTGAACATCCCGGAGAGTAGCGGTTGGTTCGAACTCGCATCCAGGTCTCGCCACAACTGTGGCCAATTTCAGCCGTCAACAAGCATGAAATGCCACGATAGTTGACACGGCTCGCGTCGGGGCACCAGGATCAAGGCGCCGCGAGAAGGCCGCATAGGCAAGAGGGGTGACCTCCCGATGGCATATCAGGCAGGTGGGCAGCGGTCCGCGCCGCGGCCCGTCCCCGAGAGTCCCGAGGCCCAGGCGTATCTGCTGGACTACGCCGCGTTGTTGGAGGCCGTCACTTTCCCCTCCGTCGTCATGGACCACCGCTGGGACGTGGTGTTGACCAACGGCGCGTTCAAGTCACTTTTCCGGGCGGTCGGCCCGCATCCGACGGCGATGCCGGGCGACAACTTCCTTCGCTTCGTGCTCTTCCACCCCGACGCGAGCACCGTTCTCGGTGAGCACGAGTCGAGGTGGTGTCTGCCGATGCTGGCCCACTTCGCCGCCGCCGTGGAGAGCCACGGGCACGATCACGGCCTGCAGGCGATCCGCCGTGACATCGCCCAGGACCCGATCATGGAGGCCGCCTACCGGCAGGGCCTGCCGCACTGGATCCGCGCGGTCGGCGAGCAGGCGGCCGTGGAGCACGACGGCGCGGTCCGCCCGCTGCTGCACCCTGACCCGCGCTGGGGCGCCACCGACTGCCGTGTCGTCGGCGAGACCCCCAAGACCCTTGAGAACATGGGCTATACGCGTCTGACGCTGGTCCTGCGCGAGGCCCGCCGCATTCCACCGCCCAGGGTCCGCAGGGCGGGCCGCGGTGCCGGACACCTGAGGGTGGTCTCCGCGGCCGAGTGAGCGCGGGAGCCGTGCGGCCCGCCTCAACTCCGCAGCCGGTCGGGGGAGTTCGGTACGTACGGTTCCAATTCGGCGTGCGCACAGATGAGTTCGGTCACCGCTCCGCGACCACCAGCACCAACGGCACCCCGTCGCACGGCACCAAGCGCGCCCCCTGCGCGAACCCGGCCCGGCCCGCCGCGAGGGCCTCCGCGAAATCCGGCCCCTTGCTCAGCGAACCGACCAGATGCCGGGGATCGGTCGAAGCGGCCACTCTGCCACGGGCGTTGACCAGCCGGGCCGGTCCCGGCAGCCGGTGCAGCATCGGCATCACGGCCGCCTCGAAGTGCCGTAGATACACGTCCGCCGCGGCCACCCCGGCGAACCGCCCGTCCACCAGGACCGGTGCGGACAGGGTGAGGCTGTACTCGTCCGAGCAGAGGTAGTCGACGTACGGCCCGGCGACCGCCCGCTCCCCGGTGTCGCGGGGCAGCGCGAACCAGTCCCAGTGCGTGTAGTCGGCGTACGCCGAGTGCTCGGGGTCGAGGTCGAGCAGCAGCGGTCGTATGCCGCCGTCGGAGGTGGACTGCCACCACTCCAGCCATGCGGGTACGTCGCTCAGCAGGCCCGGCGCCGCGACGAAGCCGACGCCGGACACCAACTCGTGCCGGGCGAGCCGGAGATGGAGGCCCGGGCGCAGGGCCGCGAGGTCGACGGTCGCCGGGCGGCGGGCCTGTGCGGCGACCTTGGCGAGCAGGGCCGCCGTGTCGGCGCGGGTGGTGGCCACGGCGTCGAACACGGACTCCAGAGCCGAGCGGACCCCGGCCGCGACGGACTGCTCGGGTGCCGTGGCCGGTGTTGCCGTCGCGAGGCTCATGCGTGCCCTCCAGCAGACGGGGAGCGGTCGCGGTGACGGGCTACAGGGCCAGCCGCTCGGCGATGAGCCGCGCCGTGGACTCCTGCACGCACCGCTCGGCCAACTCCCTGGCCGAATCGTGGACCCCATCTTGCACGGCCGAGATTACGGAGCGGTGACGGGCTGCGGCTTCTTCACGATATTCGTCGTTCCCGAGCACGAGACACAGCAGTGCGCCGACCTCGGTCTGCAACGCGACCTGTTCGCGGGTGAGCCGGGCCGACTGTGCGGCGGCGGCCAGCTCGACGTGGAAGCGGCCGTACACCCGGCCGCGCGCCGCCGCGTCCTGGGCGTGCGTCAACTCGTCGGCCGTGCGCCGGAGTTGGATCAGGTCCTCGGGCTCGGTGCGCTGGGCGGCGAGCCGGGCCGCGGTGCCGGACAGGGCGGCCCAGTGGTCGCCGAGGTCGCGCAGTTCCTCGGTGCTCCAGCCGCGCAGCCGGACCTTCAACCGCTCCTCGCCCGGGACTTCGGGCAGCGACACGAAGCTGCCGCCGCCGCGCCCCCTGCGGGTGGTGACCAACCCCTGCTGGCGCAGCGCCATCAGCGCCTCCCGCAGGGTCACCGTGGACACGCCGAGCTGCCCGGCGAGCTCGCTCTCGCCCGGCAGTTGCTCGCCGTCGGAGAGCAGTCCCAGTTCGATGGCGTCACCGAGCCGGCTGACGACGGCGTCGACCCGCGCCCGGTTGTCGACCGGGGCGAAGACGGCTTTCCGGGCGCCGCCGTTCATGTGCTGCTGCTGGTTCACGGTCACCACCTTGCACGTTGACTCAAGCTTTACCTTAAGGGGGTCTTGAGATTTGAACTATGGCTTCATATGTTTCCGTGCAACGTTATAGAGCACCAGAAAGGTTCCCGCCCATGGAGGGGATTGCGATCCGGCTGCGGGATCTGCGGAAATCGTTCGGGGAGACCACCGCCGTGGCCGGCGTCGATCTGGAGATCAGGGACGGCGAGTTCTTCTCGATGCTCGGCCCGTCCGGCTCGGGCAAGACGACCGTGCTCCGCATGATCGCCGGCTTCGAGAGCCCCACCGGGGGCACCGTCGAACTCGCCGGCCAGGACGTCACCGGCCTCGCCCCCTTCGAGCGGGACGTCCACACCGTCTTCCAGGACTACGCCCTCTTTCCGCACATGACGGTCGAACAGAACGTCGCCTACGGCCTCAAAGTCCGCAAGGTCCCCAAGTCCGAACGCCTCGTCCGCGCCCGAAAGGCCCTCGCAGAGGTACGACTTGAGGGCTACGGCACCCGCTGCCCCGCACAGCTCTCCGGCGGCCAGCGGCAACGCGTCGCCCTCGCCCGCGCCCTCGTCGGCCGCCCCAGCGTGCTGCTCCTCGACGAACCGCTCGGCGCCCTCGACCTGAAACTGCGCGAGCAGATGCAGGTCGAACTCAAGGCGCTCCAGCGGGAGGTGGGCATCACCTTCGTCTTCGTCACCCACGACCAGGAGGAGGCCCTGACCATGAGCGACCGCATCGCCGTCTTCGACGAGGGCCGCATCCAGCAGGTCGGCACCCCGGCCGAGGTCTACGAACGCCCCGCGACCCCCTTCGTCGCGTCCTTCGTCGGCACCTCCAACCTGCTGGAGGGCGAGTCCGCCCAACGCGTCGTCGGCACCCCGGGCACCTACAGCATCCGGCCTGAGAAGATCCGCGTCCTCATGGGCTCCGCCGAACCCGACGACCCGGACCACGAGAGCGCCGCCGGCACCGTCGCCGAGGTCGTCTACCTCGGGGACTCCACCCGCTTCCTCGTCGACCTCGACGCGGGCGGCCGGCTCACGGCACTCCAGCAGAACCTGGAGACCTCCGCCGAGGACGTCGCCGCCTACCGCGGCAGCCGGGTGCGACTGCAATGGCACCGGCGCCACACGGTGCACGTTCCCGACCCCCGCTGACCCGCTCGCTCCTCCGCCCAGCTCCTCACCCATCTCCTCCACCCATGGAGAACGCCGTGCGTCTCACCCGAACCCTTCAGGTGACGGCCTGTGCCGCCGTCCTGCTCGCCGCCACCGCCTGCGGCTCCTCCGACAGCGGTTCGTCGGGCGGTGGCCTCAACCCCCCTGATCTCAAAGCCCAGTCGAAGCTCGGCAAGAGCGAGGGCGAGGTCAACCTGGTCGCCTGGGCCGGCTATGTCGAGGACGGCTCCAACGACCCCAAGGTGAACTGGGTCAGCGACTTCGAGAAGCAGACCGGCTGCAAGGTCAACTCCAAGGTCGCCGCCAGCTCCGACGAGATGGTCAAGCTGATGAAGACCGGCGAGTACGACGCCGTCTCCGCCTCCGGCGACGCCTCCCTGCGCCTCATAGCCTCCGGCGACGCGGCCCCCGTCAACACCAACCTGGTCCCCAACTACAAGGACATCTTCCCGGACTTGAAGCTCCAGGCCTGGAACTCGGTCAAGGGCAAGGCCTACGGCATCCCGCACGGCCGCGGCGCCAACCTCCTGATGTACAACACCCAGAAGGTCACGCCCGCCCCGACCTCCTGGGCCGCGGTCTTCGACGACGCCTCCCAGTACAAGGGCCACGTCACCGCGTACGACTCACCCATCTACATCGCCGACGCGGCCCTCTATCTCAAGGCCACCAAGCCCGAGTTGAAGATCAAGGACCCCTACGCGCTCGACCAGAAGCAGTTCGACGCGGCCGTCGCGCTGCTGAAGAAGCAGAACGCGGACATCGGCGAGTACTGGAGCGACTACCTCAAGGAGATCTCCGCCTTCAAGAGCGGCGACTCCGTGGTCGGCACCACCTGGCAGGTCATCGCCAACCTCACCGCCGACGAGGGCGCCAAGGTCAAGGCCTTCGTGCCCAAGGAGGGTTCGACCGGCTGGTCCGACACCTGGATGATCTCCGCCAAGGCCAAACACCCCAACTGCGCCTACCAGTGGCTCAATTGGATCGTCTCGCCGAAGGTCAACGCCCAGGTCGCCGAGTACTTCGGCGAGGCACCCGCCAACTCCAAGGCCTGCGCCGAGACCAGCGACAAGAACTTCTGCGCCACCTACCACGCCGCCGACACCGCGTACTGGAAGAACATCGCCTTCTGGAACACGCCCATCGAGCAGTGCCTCGACGGCCGTACGGACGTCAAGTGCGTGCCGTACGCCAAGTGGGTGCAGGCCTGGACCGAGATCAAGGGCTGAGCCGTGTCCCTGCTGAACCGGACCGCGGGGGCACTGTACCGGCGCCCCCGGCTACGGCTCTCCCTGCTGCTCACCGCACCGCTGCTGTGGCTCGCCGTGCTCTATCTCGGCTCCCTGAGCGTGCTGTTCGTCTCCGCGTTCTGGACGACGGACTCCTTCACCTCCGAGGTGGTGAAGGTCTGGTCCACCGACAACTTCCACGAACTGTTCACGGTGCCCGTGTACCGGCAGGTCATCCTGCGCAGCATCGGCGTCGCGCTCGCCGTCACGGTCCTGTGCGCCGTGATCGCGCTCCCGCTCGCCTTCTACACGGCCCGCGTCGCCAAGCCCCGGTGGCGCCCGCTGCTCGTGGTCGCCATCCTCACGCCGCTGTGGGCCAGTTACCTCGTCAAGGTGTACGCGTGGCGGCTCATCCTGTCCCAAGGCGGCCTGGCCGACTGGATGTTGAAGCCGTTCGGCCTGAGCGGACCCGGGTTCGGACTACCGGCGACCGTCCTCACGCTCACGTACCTCTGGCTGCCGTACATGGTCCTGCCGATCCACACCGCGCTGGAGCAGCTGCCCGCCAACCTCCTTGACGCGTCGGCGGACTTGGGCGCGCGGGCCGGGCGGACCTTCCGCTCGGTCGTGCTGCCGATGGTGCTGCCGTCCGTCGCCGCCGGCTCGATCTTCACCTTCTCGCTCAGCCTCGGCGACTACATCACCGTGCAGATCGTCGGCGGCAAGACCCAGCTGATCGGCAACCTCGTCTACTCCAACATCGAACTCAACCTGCCCATGGCCGCCGCCCTCGGCACCGTCCCGGTCGTCGTCATCGTGGTGTACCTGCTCGCGATGCGCCGCACGGGCGCACTCAGCAGCCTGTAGATGATTCCCGACAGCCTCGACCGCCTCTGAAGGGGGTGACATGTCATGCAGCTCTCCCGTTCCGCGTGTTTCGCCCTGCGCGTGGCCGCCGGGTTCGGCTTCGCGCTGATCTACGTCCCGCTCCTGCTCGTCCTGGTCAACTCCCTCAACCCGGACCGCAGCGCGAGCTGGCCGCCGTCCACCCTGACCTTCCACTGGTGGTCGGTCGCCTGGCAGAACTCCGGCGCCCGCGCGGCCCTCTGGGTCTCCGTGAAGGCCGGCCTCGGCGCCACCGCCATCGCCCTGGTGCTCGGCACCCTGATCGCCTTCGCGGTCGCCCGCTACCGCTTCTTCGGCCGCGACGCCATCTCCTTCGTGGTCGTCCTGCCGATCGCGCTGCCCGGCATCGTCACGGGCATCGCCCTCAACTCGGCGTTCAGTAAGGTACTTGAGCCGCTCGGCGTGGGCCTCGGCCTGTTCACGGTGATCGTCGGGCACGCCACCTTCTGCATCGTCGTCGTCTTCAACAACGTCGTCGCCCGCCTCAGGCGCACCTCCGGGTCGTACGAGGAAGCCGCGATGGACCTGGGCGCCGACACCTTCCGCGCCTTCGTCGACGTCACCTTCCCGCTGGTGCGCTCGGCGCTCCTCGCGGGCGGACTGCTCGCGTTCGCGCTGTCCTTCGACGAGATCGTGGTGACCACGTTCACCGCCGGACCCGGCATCGAGACCCTCCCGATCTGGATCTTCAACAACATGACGCGCCCCCAACAGGCCCCGGTCGTCAACGTGGTGGCCGCGATACTCGTCCTGCTCTCCGTACTCCCGATCTACGTCGCCCAGCGCCTGTCCGCCGACACGGCCACCGCGAGCCGCGTCTGACGGCTGGTCACCCTGCTTGTCAGGGTGACCAGCCGACGCACTCAGCCCGCGAACTCCCTCATCCACGCCTCGACTTCGTCGGCCGAGCGCGGCAACCCCGCCGACAGGTTCTCGTAGCCGTCCGCCGTCACCAGCAGATCGTCCTCGATTCGGACGCCGATGCCCCGCCACTCCTCCGGCACCGTGAGGTCGTCGGGCTGGAAGTACAGGCCCGGCTCGACGGTGAGCACCATCCCGGGTTCGAGGACCCCGTCCACGTACTCCTCGCTGCGTGCCTGGGCGCAGTCGTGGACGTCGAGCCCGAGCATGTGCCCGGTGCCCGCCATGGTGAACCGCCGCTGGAGCGACAGCTCGTAGGCCCGCTCGGCCGGTCCCTCGATGAAACCCCACTCCACCAGCCGTTCGGTCAGGGACCGTTGGGCTGCCTCGTGGAAGTCCCGGTAGTGCGCACCCGGTTTCACCGCCGCCATGCCGGCCTCCTGGGCCTCGAACACCGCGTCGTAGACGGTGCGTTGGACCGGGGAGAACGTGCCGTTGATCGGGAGGGTGCGGGTGACGTCGGCGGTGTAGAGGCTGTGTGTCTCGACTCCCGCGTCCAGCAGGAGGAGTTCACCGGGGCGCACCGGGCCGTCGTTGTCGGTCCAGTGCATGATCGTGGCGTGCTCACCGGCGGCGCAGATCGAGCCGTAGCCGACATGGTTGCCCTCGACGCGGGCCCGGCGGAAGAACGTGCCCTCGATCCAGCGCTCCGAGGTGGCGACCGCCTGTGACAACTCCCGTACGACATCGGTGAATCCGCGCACCGTGGAGTCGACGGCCCGGCGCATCTCGCCGATCTCCCACGCGTCCTTGATCAGCCGCAGCCCGGAGACGGCCGACTCGAACTCGTCGTCGCGTTCCTCGTCGGTGTCGAGCGCGGCGTCCAGGGCCGGGTCGACGCCGCGGACGATGCGGGTGGGTGTCCCGGAGGTCTTCGCCAGATCGTCGGTGATCGTCCGGATGTCACGGCAGGGCAGGCCGAGCACCAGTGCCGACTCGGCCAGCGAGCGGCGGCGGCCCATCCACAACTCGGCGGTGTAGCCGGTCCAGAACTCGTCGGTGTCCCGGCTGTCGCGGGGGAGTTGGTAGCAGTGCGCGTCGTGGCCGCCGTCGGGGCGGGGCTCCAGGACCAGGGCACCGTCGCGTGCCTGGTCGCCGGTGAGATGCACATAGCCGGAGTACGGGCGGAACGGGTGGTGGTCGTCGTTCGAGCGGATCAGGAGCTTCCCGGACGGTACGACGAGGCGCTCGCCCGGGAAGAGCGCGGACAGCGCGGCCCGGCGGCGCGCCGCGTGCGGTGCCTGCTCGGTCGGCTCCAGATCCGTGCGCTCGGTGTCGGCCCAACCGGTCCGCATCAGGGCGGACAGCTCGTCGGAGATTCCTCGGTACAGACCGTTCTTTCGGCCCTTGGCCACGTCGGGTACCTCTTCCGTGTGCGGTGATTCAGGGTGTGGTGAGTCAGAGTGTGGTGATTCCGGGTGGTGATCCCGGGTGGTGACGGTCGCGTCGGAACATCGCGTCGGAACATACCGAGCTAGAGAGTCATGTGACATAGTACTGCTGTGAGCAAGCGACTGACCTGCGATGTCGTGGTCGTCGGAGCCGGAGTGGTGGGCGCGGCCTGCGCCCTCTACGCGGCCCGGGCGGGCCTCGATGTCGTCATCGTGGACCGTGGCCCGGTCTCCGGCGGCACGACCGGCGCCGGCGAGGGCAACCTGCTCGTCTCCGACAAGGAGCCGGGCCCGGAACTTGACCTGGCCCTCCTCTCCGGCCGCCTGTGGGCACAACTCGCCGAGGAACTGGGGGAGTTCGTCGAGTACGAGGCGAAGGGCGGCCTCGTCGTGGCCTCCACGCCTGACGGGCTCGCCGCGCTGGAGCGCTTCGCCGAGCAGCAGCGCACCGCGGGAGTCGTCGCTGGACCGGTCCAAGGCGACGTCCTGTACGACCTCGAACCCCACCTCACCCCCGGCCTCCCGGGCGGCGTGTACTACCCCCAGGACTGCCAGGTGATGCCAGCCCTCGCCGCGGCCCACCTCGTGCGGGCCTCGGGTGCCCGCCTGCTCACCGGCCGCACGGTGACGGACGTACTCCTCAAGGCAGATGGAACGGTCCAAGGCGTCCGCACCGACGGGGGTGACATCCTCGCCCCCACCGTCGTCAACGCCGCCGGCACCTGGGGCGGCGAACTCGCCGCTCTCGCCGGAGTCACCCTCCCCGTCCTTCCGCGCCGCGGCTTCGTCCTCGTCACCGAACCGCTGCCCCGCCTGGTCCGCCACAAGGTGTACGCCGCCGACTACGTGGCCGACGTGGCCAGCGACTCGGCCGCCCTGCAGACCTCGCCGGTCGTGGAGGGCACGGCCGCTGGACCGGTCCTGATCGGTGCGAGCCGCGAACGCGTCGGTTTCGACCGGGAGTTTTCGCTGCCGGTCGTACGGGCGCTGGCGGCGGGCGCGACGAAACTGTTCCCGTTCCTTGCCGACGTCCACGCGATGCGCTCCTACCTCGGCTTCCGCCCGTACATGCCGGACCACCTGCCCGCCATCGGCCCCGACCCCCGGGTCCCCGGCCTCGTCCACGCCTGCGGGCACGAGGGTGCGGGCATCGGACTCGCCACCGGTACAGGGCACTTGATCGCCCAACTGCTGAGCGACAAGACCCCGGACCTCGACCCGGCCCCCTTCCGGCCCGACCGTTTCCCCGAGTTCCCCGAGGAGGACGCGTGAACACCCCACTTCACCTCGCCGACGCCCACCCGGGCCCCGCCTTCACGGTCACCCTCGACGGCCGCGCGATCGAGGCCCTCCCCGGCCAGACCGTCGCCGCCGCCCTGTGGACGGCGGGCGTGACGTCCTGGCGCACCACCCGGGGCGAAGGTCGGCCCCGCGGCATCTTCTGCGGGATCGGCGTCTGCTACGACTGCCTCGTCACCGTCAACTCCCGCCCGAACCAACGGGCTTGCCTGGTGCCTCTGCATCCGGGCGACGCCATCCGTACGCAGGAGGGGACGGGCCTCGATGACTGACGGCCGACCGCACCTCGCCGTGATCGGCGCGGGCCCGGCGGGACTCGCCGCCACCGTCGCCGCCGCGGCCGACGGCGTCCGCGTCACCCTGATCGACTCGGCGGCGCGGGCGGGCGGCCAGTTCTACCGACAACCCGCCACCGAACTGAACGCCGGACGCCCGCAGGCCCTGCACCACCAGTGGCGGACATGGGAGCGGCTGAGGGACGCCCTCGCGCAACACGTGGAGGCAGGCCACGTAAGGGTCTTGACGGATCATCATGTGTGGCTCGTGGAGCGGCGGTTGAACCGACGGCCCGGTGACGCCGACCGAAACTCCTTCACCGTGCACGCCCTCCTCGGTCCCGCCCAGGAGTCCCCGGTCGAGGTGCGCGCAGACGCCGTCCTCCTCGCCACCGGCGGCTACGAGAAGATCCTCCCGTTCCCCGGTTGGACCGTTCCCGGAGTCCTCACCGCGGGCGGCGCCCAGGCCATGCTCAAGGGCACCCTCGCCGTCTCCGGACGCACCGCCGTGGTCGCCGGTACCGGCCCGCTCCTCCTCCCCGTGGCAACAGGCCTCGCGGCAGCCGGAGTCGAGGTGGCCGCGCTCGTCGAGTCCGCCGACCCCAAGGCGTTCCTACGACGGACCCGCGCGCTCGCCGCGCAGCCCGGCAAGGTCGCCGAGGGTGCCCAGTACGCGGCCCAACTCCTGCGCCACCGCGTGAAGGTGCTCACCCGGCACACCGTCGTGGAGGCCCACGGTGACGAGCGGCTGGAGGCGGTGACCGTCGCCGCGCTCGACACCGACGGGCGGGTCCGGCCCGGCACCGAACGCCGGATCGCCTGCGACACCCTCGCCGTCGGCCACGGCATGCTTCCGCACACCGACCTCGCGGAGACGCTTGGTTGCCGACTCGACGGACTCGACGTCCACGTCGACGACGAGCAGCGCACCGACGTCCCCGGCGTCTGGGCGGCCGGCGAGACCACCGGCATCGGCGGCGCCGCCCTCTCCCTCGCCGAGGGCCACATCGCGGGACGCTCCGCCGCGGCACGCCTGAACGGCAACGAACCCGACCCGCGCACCTGGGCGCCGGCCGCCAAGTCCCGTACGAGACTGCGGGAGTTCTTCGCGGCGCTCGACACCGTGTACGCACCGCCCGCCCGTTGGACCGATCTCGTCACCGACGACACCGTGGTCTGCCGTTGCGAGGAGGTCACCGGGGGCGCGATCCGCGAGGCCGTGGACGGGCTCGGCGCCGGTGACGTACGCACCGTGAAGCTGCTGACGCGGGCCGGGATGGGCTGGTGTCAGGGGCGGATGTGCGGGCCCGCGGTCGCGGGGCTGGCCGGGTGCCAACTCACCCCGTCCCGGCGGCCGTTCGCGCGGCCCGTACCGCTCGGGGTGCTGGCCCGTGCCGGAGGGGCCGAGCCCGAGTCCGAGTCCGAAGCCGAGCCGGAATGACCGTACGCCCTGTCCATCAGTAAAATGTCACACCCTATTCAGATGGGAACCGACCGCACATGACCACCCCCACCGCGAACCGCCCCTGGCGCGGCGTCCTCGTCGCCACCGCCCTCCCGCTGACCGACGAACTCGCCGTCGACCACGACAAGTTCGCCGAGCACTGCTCGTGGCTCGTCGACAACGGCTGCGACGGTGTCGTGCCGAACGGCTCGCTCGGCGAGTACCAGGTGCTCACGCCCGAGGAGCGCGCCAAGGTCGTCGAGACGGCCGTCGCCGCGATCGGCGGGGCGCGCGTGATGCCCGGTGTCGCCGCCTACGGCTCCGCCGAGTCCCGCCGCTGGGCCGAGCAGGCGCGCGACGCCGGCTGCGCCTCCGTGATGCTGCTGCCGCCCAACGCGTACCGTGCCGACGAGCGTTCGGTCCTCGCGCACTACGCGGAGGTCGCGAAGGCGGGCGTGCCGATCGTGGCGTACAACAACCCCATCGACACCAAGGTCGACCTGGTGCCCGAACTGCTCGCGAAGCTGCACGGCGAGGGGTACATCCATGCCGTCAAGGAGTTCTCCGGCGATGTCCGGCGTGCCTACCAGCTCGCCGAACTCGCCCCGGAACTCGACCTGTTGATCGGCGCGGACGACGTCCTGCTGGAGCTCGCGCTCGCGGGTGCGAAGGGTTGGGTGGCCGGTTACCCGAACGCCCTGCCCGCCGCGTCCGTCGAGCTGTACCACTCGGCCGTCGACGGCGATCTGGCCACGGCGAAGAAGCTGTACGAGCAGTTGCACCCGCTGCTGCGCTGGGACTCCAAGGTGGAGTTCGTGCAGGCCATCAAGCTGTCCATGGACATCGTCGGCCGGCACGGCGGCCCGGTCCGTCCGCCGCGCGTCCCGCTGCTGCCCGAGCAGGAGACCGCGGTGCGCACTGCCACCGAGAGGGTGGTCGCGGCCGGACTCGCGTAGCCAACGGCACAGTGGTTCACCGGCATTCACCAGGAGCGTCATGCGCAGCAAACTCGTCCTGCACGCCGTCGACTCGCACACCGAGGGCATGCCCACCCGCGTGATCACCGACGGCATCGGCACGATCCCCGGCGCGACCATGAACGAGCGGCGGCTGTACTTCCGCGAACACCGCGACCGGATCCGGCAGTTCCTGATGAACGAGCCGCGCGGCCACTCCGCGATGAGCGGTGCCATCCTCCAGCCGTCCACCCGCCCCGACTGCGACTGGGGCGTCGTCTACATCGAGGTCTCCGGCTATCTGCCGATGTGCGGGCACGGCACGATCGGCGTGGCCACCGTGCTCGTCGAGACGGGCATGGTCGAGGTCGTCGAGCCGGTCACCACGATCCGGCTCGACACCCCGGCCGGACTGGTCGTCGCCGAGGTCGCCGTCGAGAACGGCGCCGCGAAGAACGTCACCCTCAAGAACGTCCCGTCGTTCTCCGTCGGCCTGGACCGCGAGATCACCCTCGCCGACGGGCGGACGGTGACATACGACATGGCGTACGGCGGGAACTTCTACGCCATCCTGCCGCTGGACCAGTTCGAGCTGCCCTTCGACCGGGCCCGCAAGGACGACATCATCAAGGCGGGCCTGTCCCTCATGGAGGCGATCAACGACCGGGACGAGCCCGTCCACCCCGAGGACGACTCCATTCGCGGCTGCCATCACGTCCACCTGTACGCGCCCGGCGCCACCGCGCGGCACTCCCGGCACGCGATGGCGATCCACCCGGGCTGGTTCGACCGCTCGCCCTGCGGCACGGGCACCAGCGCCCGCATGGCGCAGCTCCACGCGCGCGGTGAACTCCCGCTGCACACCGAGTTCGTGAACGAGTCCTTCATCGGCACGCAGTTCACCGGACGGCTTCTCGACACCACCGAGGTCGCCGGTGTCCCCGCCGTCCTGCCCAGTTTCACCGGACGTGCCTGGATCACCGGCACCGCCCAGTACCTGCTCGATCCCGCCGATCCGTTCCCGGGCGGATTCATCCTCTAGATCGGGGATAATTGCCGGTCACGCGTGACATTGCACCGTGTGTGACATTGCACCACTAGGAGACCTCCGATGGCCGTCCAGCGAGCCAGCGCCCCGCCCACCACCGCTCCGGATCTGCCCACGCTGGGCGGCAAGAAGAGCAGCTACCGCGAGCGGGTCGTCGACGCCCTGCGGGCCGCGATGATCGCGGGGGAGCTGCGGCCGGGCGAGGTGTACTCCGCGCCGACGCTCGCCGCCCGCTTCGGTGTCTCGGCGACCCCGGTGCGCGAGGCCATGCTGGACCTTGCGAAGGAGGGGCTGGTCGACACCGTCCCGAACAAGGGGTTCCGGGTCACCGCCGTCTCGGAGAAGCAGCTCGACGAGTACACGCACATCCGCGCGCTGATCGAGATCCCCACGGTGGTGGGGCTGGCCGGGACCGCCGACCCCGTCTCGCTGGAGGCGCTGCGCCCGGCCGCCCGGGAGATCGTCCACGCGGCCGTGGCCGGTGACCTCATCGCGTACGTCGAGGCGGACACCCGCTTCCACCTCGGCCTGCTCGCGCTTGCGGGCAACGCCCACCTCGTCGAGGTCGTCGGTGATCTGCGGGGGCGTTCCCGCCTCTACGGGCTGACCGCTCTCGTCAAGGCGGGTCGGCTGCTGGCCTCCGCGCAGGAGCATCTGGAGCTGCTGGACGCGCTGTTGGACCGCGACAAGGGGGCCGTGCGTGAGATCATGACCCGGCACCTGGGACACGTCCGCGGACTGTGGGCGGCCCACGACTGACCGGGGCCGGGAGCCGTACGGAGTCGTGATCGACTTCATTCGACCACCCCGTAACGCAAACCACTTGCGTATCTTGCGCTATTCTTGCGCACATGACGCGACGACTTGCTGAGGTGGCGAAGAAGGTCGGGGTCAGCGAGGCCACGGTCAGCCGGGTGCTCAACGGCAAACCCGGAGTCTCCGAGCCCACCCGGCAGGCGGTGCTCTCCGCCCTGGACGTGCTCGGCTACGAGCGGCCCACGCAGTTGCGCGGGGAACGCGCGCGGCTCGTGGGTCTGGTGCTGCCCGAGCTGCAGAACCCCATCTTCCCCGCCTTCGCCGAGGTGATCGGCGGCGCGCTCGCCCAACTCGGCCTGACCCCGGTGCTGTGCACCCAGACCAAGGGTGGCGTCTCCGAGGCCGACTACGTGACCCTGCTGCTCCAACAGCAGGTCTCCGGCGTCGTGTTCGCCGGCGGGCTCTACGCGCAGGCGGACGCGCCGCACGACCACTACCGGCTGCTCGCCGAGCGCAACATCCCGGTCGTCCTGGTCAACGCGGCCATCGACCACCTCGGCTTCCCCGCCGTGTCCTGCGACGACGCGGTCGCCGTCGAGCAGGCCTGGCGGCACCTCGCCTCCCTCGGCCACGAGCGCATCGGCCTCGTCCTCGGCCCCGCCGACCACATGCCGTCCGCACGGAAGCTGGCCGCCGCGCGTGCCCTCGCGGCCGACCTGCCCGACGAGTTCGTCGCCCGCGCCATCTTCTCCATCGAGGGCGGCCACGCCGCCGCCTCCCGGCTCATCGACCGGGGGGTCACCGGCATCATCTGCGCCAGCGACCCGCTCGCCCTGGGCGCGGTAAGGGCCGCCCGCCGCAAGGGACTTGACGTCCCGTCACAAATTTCTGTCGTGGGTTACGACGACTCCGCCTTCATGAACTGCACCGAGCCCCCGCTGACCACCGTCCGCCAGCCCATCGAGGCCATGGGCCGGGCCGCCGTGGAACTCCTGAACTCACAGGTCGGCGGCACCGCCGTACCGGCCGAAGAGCTGCTCTTCGAACCGGAACTGGTAGTGCGTGGTTCCACCGCGCAAGCCCCGCGCGGCTGATAGTCACCGCGCTGTCGAATAATTACAGATTCTGCGCGACATCTTGCGGACAGGTGTCGGCGGTGCTTGAGTGTGCGGCGCCCACCGCTCCTGCCCAGAGGGGTCCACCGATGAGAAGCACCGGGTTCCGCCGCACCTTCGCCGCGATCGGCGTCTGTTCTCTCGCGCTCACCGCCGCCGCCTGCGGGTCCGGCGACGACTCGGCGAGTGGCAAGACACGCATCACGGTCAACTGCGAGCCGCCCAAGAGCGCCAAGGTCGACCGGAAGTTCTTCGATTCCGATGTCGCGGCCTTCGAGAAGAAGAACACGGACATCGACGTCGTCACCCATGACGCGTTCCCCTGCCAGGACCCGAAGACCTTCGACGCCAAGCTCGCCGGCGGCCAGATGGAGGACGTGTTCTACACGTACTTCACCGACGCCAAGCACGTCGTCGACATCAACCAGGCCGCCGATCTCACGCCGTACATCAAGGAGTTGAAGAGTTACGACACGCTGCAGAAGCAGCTGCGTGACATCTACACCGTCGACGGCAAGATCTACGGCATCCCGCGCACCGGCTACTCGATGGGCTTGATCTACAACCGCAAGCTCTTCCAGCAGGCCGGCCTCGACCCCGACAAGGCGCCGACGACCTGGGCCGAGGTCCGGGCCGACGCCAAGAAGATAGCCGCCCTCGGCAACGGCACCATCGGCTACGCCGACTACAGCGCCCAGAACCAAGGGGGTTGGCACTTCACCGCCGAGATGTACTCGCAGGGCGGCGACGTCGTCAGCGCCGACGGCAAGAAGGCCACCATCGACACGCCCCAGGGCCACGCCGTGCTGCAGAACCTGCACGACATGCGCTGGACCGACAACTCGATGGGCAGCAAGCAGCTCCTGGTCATCAACGACGTGCAGCAGCTGATGGGTTCGGGCAAGCTCGGCATGTACCTCTCCGCGCCGGACAACATCCCGATCCTGGTCAAGGAGAAGGGCGGCAACTACGACGACCTCGCCCTCGGCCCGATGCCCGGCGGCCAGGGCACGCTCATCGGCGGCGACGGCTACATGTTCAACAAGCACGACACGCCCGCCCAGATCCGCGCCGGCCTCAAGTGGCTCGACAGCATGTTCCTCACCCCGGGCAGCGGTTTCCTCGGCGACTACGCCCGCGCCAAGAAGGCCAACGCGCCTGTGGGACTGCCCGAACCGCGCCTGTTCACCGGGGCCGCCGACGCCAAGGACCAGCAGGTCAAGAAGGCCAACTCCAATGTCCCGGTGGCCAATTACCAGGCCTTCCTCGACGGCAACCAGTCCCTGCAGATGAAGATCGAGCCGCCGGACGCCCAGCAGATCTACTCCGTGCTCGACGGAGCCGTCTCCGCCGTCCTCACCAAGAAGGACGCGAACATCGACCAACTCCTCAAGGACGCCTCCGGAAAGATCGACGGCATCCTGGCCCGGGGCTGACCCGATGACCCGGACGGCCACCCGGAGTCCCGTCGAGCCGACGGCGGAACGACAGGTCGAGGCGCCGCCCCCGGCAGGGGGCCGGGGGCGGCGCCGCCTCATCGACCAGGCCCGTGCCTACGCCTTCCTCATCGGCGGCCTGATCTGCTTCGCCCTGTTCTCCTGGTACCCGGCGATCCGCGCGGTCGTGATCGCCTTCCAGAAGTACACGCCCGGCTCCTCGCCCGAGTGGGTCGGCACCGCCAACTTCACCCAGGTCTGGCACGACCCCGAGTTCACCGCGGCCTGGCGCAACACCCTCGTCTTCACCCTGCTGGCCCTGCTCATCGGCTTCGCGATCCCGTTCGTACTCGCCCTCGTCCTCAACGAGTTGAGGCACTGGAAGGCCTTCTTCCGAGTCGTCGTCTACCTCCCGGTGATGATCCCCCCGGTGGTCACCGCCCTGCTGTGGAAGTGGTTCTACGACCCGGGAGCGGGCCTCGCCAACGAGACGCTGCGCTTCCTGCACCTGCCCACCTCGAACTGGTCCAACGGCACCGACACCGCTCTCATCTCCCTGGTGATCGTGGCCACTTGGGCCAACCTGGGCGGCACCGTCCTGATCTACCTGGCCGCACTCCAGTCCATCCCCGGCGAGCTGTACGAGGCCGCCGAACTGGACGGCGCGAGCCTCCTGCAACGCGTCCGGCATGTGACGGTCCCTCAGACCCGGTTCGTCATCCTGATGCTGATGCTCCTTCAGATCATCGCCACGATGCAGGTGTTCACCGAACCGTTCGTCATCACCGGCGGCGGACCGGAGAGCGCCACCGTCACCGTCCTCTACCTGATCTACAAATACGCCTTCCTCTACAACGACTTCGGCGGCGCCTGCGCGCTCAGCGTGATGCTCCTCGTGCTGCTCGGCGTCTTCTCGGCCCTCTATCTGCGGCTGACCCGCTCCGGAGAGGACGACCTGTGACCACCCGCACGCTGCTCTCCCCGGCGACCCTCGCCCGGCCGCGCGGAAAGGCCGTCTACTGGACGGTGTTCACCGGCGTCGTCGTGCTCTTCGCGCTCGCCTTCCTCTTCCCCGTCTACTGGATGGTCACCGGCGCGATGAAGTCGCCGGACGAGATCGCGCAGACCCCGCCCACGATCATCCCCAAGCACTGGCACCTCAGCGGCTACACCGACGCCTGGTCCCTGATGCAGCTCCCGGAGCACCTGTGGAACACGGTCGTCCAGGCCGCCGGCGCCTGGGCGTTCCAACTGGTCCTCTGCACGGCCGCCGCCTACGCCCTGTCCAAACTCAAGCCCGCCTTCGGCAAGTTGATCCTCGGCGGCATCCTGGCGACGCTGATGGTCCCGGCCCAGGCACTCGTCGTACCGAAGTACCTGACCGCCGCCGACCTCCCGCTGATCCACACCAGCCTGCTCAACAGCCCCCTCGGCATCTGGCTCCCCGCCGTCGCCAACGCCTTCAACCTGTATCTCCTCAAGCGGTTCTTCGACCAGCTCCCGCGCGACGTCATGGAGGCCGCCGAGATCGACGGCGCCGGGAAACTCCGCATCCTGTGGTCCATCGTGCTGCCCATGTCCCGGCCCGTGCTCGGCGTCGTGTCGATCTTCGCGCTCGTCGCCGTCTGGCAGGACTTCCTGTGGCCGCTGATGGTCTTCTCCGACACCGACAAACAGCCGATCAGCGTGGCACTCGTCCAGCTGTCCCAGAACATCCAACTGACCGTGCTCATCGCCGCGATGGTGATCGCGAGCATCCCCATGGTCGCGATGTTCCTGGTCTTCCAGCGGCACATCATCGCCGGGATCAGCGCGGGCAGCACGAAGGGCTGACACCGCCCCCTTCGACGCCCCCGACAGAAAGGCCAGCACCGTGGGACAGCCCACCCCTGCCCAGAGCCAGGACGACTGGTGGCGCTCCGCCGTCATCTACCAGGTCTACGTCCGCAGCTTCGCGGACGGCGACGGCGACGGCACCGGCGACCTCGCGGGCGTCCGCTCCCGACTGCCGTATCTCGCCCAACTCGGCGTGGACGCCCTGTGGTTCAACCCCTGGTACCTGTCACCGATGAAGGACGGCGGCTACGACGTCGCCGACTACCGCGCCATCGACCCGGCCTTCGGCTCGCTCGCCGAGGCGGAGAAACTCATCGCCGAGGCACGGGAGTTGGGCATCCGCACGATCGTCGACATCGTGCCCAACCACGTCTCCGACCAGCACCCGTGGTTCCGTGCCGCCCTCGCCGGCGGCCCCGAACGCGACCTGTTCCACTTCCGCCCCGGACGCGGCGCACACGGTGAACTCCCGCCCAACGACTGGCCGTCGCAGTTCGCCGGCTCCACCGAACCCGTGTGGACCCGCCTCCCCGACGGCGACTGGTACCTCCACCTGTTCACCCCCGAACAGCCCGACCTCAACTGGGCCCACCCGGCGGTGCGTCAGGAGCACGAGGACATCCTGCGCTTCTGGTTCGAGCGCGGCGTCGAGGGCGTCCGCATCGACTCGGCGGCGCTGCTCGCCAAGGACCCCGCCCTGCCCGACTTCGTCGAGGGCCGCGACCCCAACCCCTTCGTCGACCGCGACGAACTCCACGACATCTACCGCTCCTGGCGGGCCGTCGCCGACGAGTACGGCGCCGTCTTCGTCGGCGAGGTCTGGCTCCCCGACACCGAACGCTTCGCCCGCTACCTGCGCCCCGACGAACTGCACACCGCCTTCAACTTCGCCTTCCTGTCCTGCCCTTGGGACCCGGAGCGACTGCGCGCCTCGATCGACGAGACCCTCGCCGAGCACGCCCCGATCGGCGCGCCCGCCACCTGGGTCCTGTGCAACCACGACGTGACCCGCACGGTCACCCGCTACGGCCGCGCCGACACCGGCTTCGACTTCGCCACCAAGGCCTTCGGCACCCCGACCGACCTCGCGCTGGGCACCCGGCGCGCGCGGGCGGCCGCCCTGCTGTCGCTGGCCCTGCCCGGAGTGGTCTACCTCTACCAGGGGGAGGAGCTGGGGCTGCCCGAGGTCGAGCTGCCCGTCGACCGCATACAGGATCCGATGTACCTCCGGTCCGGCGGCACGGATCCCGGCCGTGACGGCTGCCGGGTGCCGCTGCCCTGGGCCGAGGGAGCACCGTACGCGGGCTTCGGTTCGCGCGGTGAGCCGTGGCTGCCGCAGCCGGCCGGCTGGACATCGTATGCGGTCGACCGTCAGCAGCGGACCGTCGACTCCATGCTCAACCTCTACCGCGACGCGATCCGCCTCCGGCCGGTCTTCGGCGACGGCCCCCTCACCTGGCTGCCCGCCCCCGAAGGCGTCCTCGCCTTCGCCCGCGCGGAGGGCGTGATCTGCGTGGTCAACCTCGCCGACGCACCCGCCGACCTTCCCGTCCACACCCGACTTCTGCTGACCAGCGGTCCCCTGGACGACCAGGGACGCCTGCCGCGGGACACGGCCGCCTGGCTGCACACCGCATAGCCGCCGGCCCTCGGCCGTCACCCTGCATCCGCTATCCCCGCACCCCCACCTCGAAGGGATCAGCACATGCACAGCACCACCTTCCGATCTGTCAGGCGCATGCCAATCATCGGTACGGCTGTCGCGCTCGCCGCCGGCACGCTCGTCGCCCTGACCCCGGCCGCCGCCCACGCCGCCTCGGGCGCCTCCCTCCCCTTCACCTCCGTCGAGGCCGAGTCGGCCACCACCAGCGGGACCAGGATCGGTCCCGACTACACCCAGGGGACCCTCGCCTCCGAGGCCTCCGGACGGCAGGCCGTACGGCTCACTTCCGGGCAGCGCGTCGAGTTCACCGTGCCGCGCGCGGCCAACGCCGTGAACGTGTCCTACAACGTCCCGGACGGCCAGAGCGGCAGCCTCGACGTGTACGTCAACGGCGTCAAGATCAGCAGGACGCTCGCCGTCACGTCCAAGTACTCGTACGTGGATACGAGTTGGATCGCGGGCGCCAAGACGCACCACTTCTTCGACAACTCCCGCCTCCTGCTCGGCCAGAACGTGCAGCAGGGCGACAAGGTCGTGTTCGTGTCGACGGGCACCCAAGTCACCGTCGACGTAGCCGACTTCGAGCAGGTCGCCGGGGCCGCCGCGCAGCCCGCCGGTTCGGTGTCCGTGGTCTCCAAGGGCGCCGACCCCAGCGGTTCGGGCGACTCCACCCAGGCCTTCCGCGACGCCATCTCCGCCGCGCAAGGGGGAGTGGTGTGGATCCCGCCGGGCGACTACCGCCTCACCTCCTCCCTCAGCGGTGTGCAGAACGTGACGCTCCAGGGCGCCGGCCAGTGGTACTCGGTCGTGCACACCTCGCGCTTCATCGACCAGTCCAGCTCCTCCGGCGGCGTCCACATCAAGGACTTCGCCGTCATCGGAGAGGTCACCGAACGCGTCGACTCCAACCCCGACAACTTCGTCAACGGGTCGCTGGGGCCGGGCAGTTCGGTCTCCGGTATGTGGATCCAGCACCTGAAGGTCGGCCTCTGGCTGACGGGCAACAACGACAACCTCGTCGTCGAGAACAACCGCATCCTCGACACCACCGCCGACGGCCTCAACCTCAACGGCAGCGCCCACGGCGTCATCGTCCGCAACAACTTCCTCCGCGACCAGGGCGACGACTCCCTCGCCATGTGGTCGCTCAACTCCCCGGACACCAACAGCAGTTTCGAGAACAACACCATCTCCCAGCCGAACCTCGCCAACGGCATCGCGGTCTACGGCGGCACCAACATCGCGGTCAGGAACAACCTGGTCTCCGACACCAACGCCCTCGGCAGCGGCATCGCGATCTCCAACCAGAAGTTCCTCGACCCCTTCTCCCCACTCGCCGGGACCATCACGGTCGACGGCAACACCCTCGTCCGCACCGGCGCGATCAACCCCAACTGGGGCCATCCCATGGGCGCGTTGCGCGTCGACTCGTACGACAGCGCGGTCAACGCGACGGTCAACATCACCAACACGACCATCACCAACAGCCCGTACAGCGCCTTCGAGTTCGTGTCCGGCGGCGGGCACGGCTACTCGACCGGCAACGTCACCGTGAGCGGTGCGAGCGTGCAGAACACCGGCACGGTCGTCGTCCAGGCCGAGGCGCAGGGCGCCGCCAAGTTCAGCAACGTGCAGGCCACCGGCGTCGGCGCGGTCGGCATCTACAACTGCCCCTACCCGTCCGGCTCCGGGGCCTTCAGCCTCACCGACGGTGGCGGCAACTCCGGCTGGAGCAGCACCTGGTCGGACTGCTCGACCTGGCCGCAGCCCGGACAGGGCAACCCGCCCCCGGACCAGAACACCAACCTCGCCAAGGGCCGCCCCGCCACCGCGACCGGCTCGCAGGACGTCTACACGCCGGGCAAGGCGGTCGACGGCGACGCGAACACCTACTGGGAGTCCGCCAACAACGCCTTCCCGCAGGCCTGGACGGTCGACCTCGGCTCCAACCAGGCAGTGCGCAGAGTGGTGTTGAAGCTGCCGCCGTCCTCCGCGTGGGGCGCCCGCACGCAGACGCTGTCCGTGCTGGGCAGCACCGACGGCTCCGCCTACTCGACCGTCGTCGGCTCCACCGGCTACCGCTTCGACCCGGCGACCGGGAACACGGTCACCGTGGCCCTGCCGAGCGGCACGAACCTGCGCTACCTGCGGCTCAACGTCACCGCCAACACCGGCTGGCCCGCAGGGCAGTTGAGCGAAGTGGAGGCCTATCTCACTTCGTGAGTCGGTCCTGAACCGGAAGCGTCCCGCGCTTCGCCGCCTGGATCTGCTCGTACACATGGGTCCGCAGTTCGGCGAAGCGCGGGGCGACCCGGGTGTGCAACTGGTCCCGCTCCACGGGCAGATCGACCTTCAGCTGCTCCTGCACCACGGTCGGCGACGCCGACAGCACGACCACCCGCTCGCCCAAGTACACGGCCTCGTCGATGTCGTGGGTCACGAACAGGATCGTGATGCCCCGCTCCCGCCACAACCCCCGTACCAGATCCTCCAGATCGGCCCGGGTCTGCGCGTCGACCGCCGCGAACGGCTCGTCCATCAGCAGGACTTCGGGCTCGTACGCCAGCGCACGCGCGATCGCGACCCGCTGCTGCATCCCGCCGGACAACTGCCACGGATACGCCCCCGCGGCCTCCGTCAGCCCCACCGACTCCAGCGCGTCCGCGACCAGCTCACGCCGTCGCGCCTTCGACAAGTTCTTCTGCTTCAAGGGGAGTTCGACGTTCTCGCCGACCCGCATCCAGGGGAAGAGGCTGCGCCCGTACTCCTGGAACACGAACGCCATCCCGGGCGGCGGACCGCTCACCTTCCGTCCACCCAGGAGGACTTCGCCCGCGGTCGGGGTGAGCAGCCCGCCCATGCACTTCAGCAGAGTGGTCTTGCCGCAGCCCGACGGGCCGACGAGACAGACGAGTTCGCCGGCGTCGACGGTGAAGGTGAGGTCCCGCACCGCCTCCACCCGGCGGCCGGAACCCTCGTAGACCTTCTTCAGGCCGGATACGTCGAGTTGCGCGTGCATGGACCGCCCTTTCACGATGTTCACGGGGTTCGGCGGGCGGCCTCGCGCAGGCCGTGGTACCAGCCGAGCACCCGCCGCTCGACCACCTGGAAGACGACGGAGAGCAGGAACCCCAGCATCCCGAGGACGAGGATGCCCGTCCACATGTCCGGGATGGCGAAGCTGCGTTGGAACTGGACGATGGTGAAGCCCAGCCCGTCGGTGGCCGCGAACATCTCGCTGATGACCATGAGGATGATCCCGATGGACAGCGCCTGGCGCAGCCCCGCGAAGATCTGCGGGCTCGCCGAGCGCAGCACCAGCGTGCGCAGCCGGGCGACGCCCGTGACGCCGTAGGAGAGGGCTGTTTCCTTCATGACGGGGTCGACCGCGCGGACGCCCTCGACCGTGTTGAGGAGGACGGGCCAGACGCAGCCGCTCGCGATGACCACGATCTTCATCGTGTCGCCTATGCCCGCGAACAGCATGATGACCGGGACCAACACCGGTGGCGGGACCGCCCGCAGGAACTCCAGGACCGGTTCGCACACCGCGCGCACCCGGCGGTACGAGCCGATCACCGTGCCGAGCGCGACACCGACGACGGCCGCCGAGGCGTAACCCGCCGTGAGCCGCAGGACGCTGGGCAGGACGTCCGTCTTGAGGCGGGCGCCGGTCCATACGTCGGGGAAGGTCCTGAGAATCGTGCGCAGTGGTGGCCAGTACACGTTGGTGCTGCCGTCCGACGCCAGCCACCACAGGGCGATCAGCACGGCCGGCAGCGCGACCGCGAACAGCAACCGGAGCAGGATCCGCCTCACACCGCCACCTCCCCGCGCACCGACTGGTGCCAGGCCAGCGCCCGCCGCTCCACGGTGCGGGCGCCGACGTTGATGAGCAGCCCCAGCAGACCGGTCACCACGATCAGCGCGTACATCTCCGGTACCGCCTGCGAGGTCTGGGCGACCGCGATGGTCGCGCCCAACCCCGGTGCCCCGATGACCAGTTCGGCGGTGATGGTGAGGATCAGCGCGACGGCCGCCGCCAGCCGCACGCCGGTCATGACGTACGGCAGCGCGCTCGGCCACAGCACGTGCCGGACCCGGGCCCAGGTGCCGAGACCGTACGACCGTGCCGTCTCCTCGGCGACCGGGTCGACGTCCTGGACGCCGTAGAGGACCTGGATCAGGATCTGCCAGAAGGAGGCGTAGACGACGAGCAATAGCACTGAGCGGAGTTCGGTGCCGTACAACAGCACCGCGAGGGGGATGAGGGCGACCGACGGGATCGGGCGCAGGAACTCGATCGTCGACGCGGTCGCCTCGCGGAGGTGGGGGACGACGGAGAGCAGGACGCCGACGACGATGCCCGCGCCGACGGCGATCGCCAGGCCCAGGGCCCAGCCGGTGAGGGTGTCGCCGAGCGCCGACCAGAACGCGCCGTCCTTGAGTTCGTCCACGAATGCGGACGCGATCCTGCTGGTCGGCGGGAAGTAGGCCTCCTTGACGATGCCGACGCGCGGCACGACCTCGCCGAGGGCGAGGAAGGCCGCGAGTCCGGCCGCACCGAGTGCGGTGTTCAGTCCCCTCACGGAAGCAGCTTGTCCAGGTCGGGAGCCGTCTTGAAGAGGCCGTCCGTCACGCTCAGCTTCTCCAGCGTCTCGATCGACGAACGGTTGGGATCGGCGGGCCACTTGGGCAGGATCACCTTGGCCAGCACGCCGGCGGGGACCTTGGTGTAGGTGGCCACGATCTGCCGGATCTCGTCCGGGTGGGCGTCGGCGTAGGCCAGCGACTCGGCGGTGGCCTCCTGGAACTTCTTCACCACGGCGGGGTTCTTGGCCGCGTACGCCGTCGACGTGAAGTACATGGCGACGGTGAGGTTCGGCGCGACGTCCACCAGCGGCCAGGCGATCTGCTGGGCGCCCTGGCTCAACATGGTGGTGAGCGCCGGTTCGACGGCCATCGCGGCGTCGATCTGGCCCTTGTCGAGCGCGGCCGGCATCTGGTCGAAGGCCAGCTCCACGAACTTGACCTTGTCCGGGTCGCCGCCGGCCTTGCGGACGGATTCGCGTACGGCCGTCTCGTTGATGTTCTTCAGCGTGTTGACCGCGACCTTCTTGCCCTCCAGCTCCTTCGCCGACTTGAGGGAGCTGCCCTTCTTGACGACGAGGGCCCCAAAGTCCTTGCCGGACACGCCCGTTGAGGCGACACCGTTGGCGATGGCCTTCACAGGCACGTCGTTGGACTCGGCGAGCATCAGGGAGGTCATGTTGGAGAAGCCGAACTGGAACTGGCCGCTGACCACACCCGGCACGATGGCCGCGCCGCCCTGCGCGAGCGTCATCGACAGTTTCAGGCCGTGCTTGCTGAAGAAGCCCTCCTTCTGGCCGAGGTAGAGCGGGGCGACATCGACGATGGGGATGACCCCCACCTTGACCGTGGTGGTGCCGGTGGACGAACTCGTTTTGTCCGACGCTCCGTTGCCGGACGAACCGCAGGCCGACGCGGCGACCAGCATGGATCCGGCCGCGAGGCCGACGAGCAGACGACGCATGGCAACTCCTGTGCAGACGACGGTGTTCCGACAGGCTGTGCGCACACCGCACAGTGGTGCTCAACGGGTGTTGAGCGGGAACGTAGGGCCCCGTCGCGGCCAGGTCAATGCCTAGTGCTCACAATATTGTTGACAGTTACCGAAGTGCGTCCCTGCCATGTCGTGAAGTGCGCTCCTGCCGTGTCGTCCGGCGTCATTACGGATCCGGCCCGCGTCGTCACAGATCCAGGACGAGCCGCTTCCCCAGACAGCGCGAGACGCAGATGAGCATCGTCTCGCCGGCCGCCCGTTCCTCCTCGCTCAGCACCGAGTCGCGGTGGTCCGGGGTGCCGTCGAGGACATCGGTCTCGCAGGTCCCGCAGGTGCCCTCGGTGCAGGAGAACAGCACCTCGACCCCGGCGGCGCGCACGGTGTCGAGCACGGACACGCCCACCGGGACGGTTACCGTCTTCCCGCTCTGCTCCAGCACGACCTCGAACTCACCGTCCGCGCCCGCGACTTGGGCCTTGGGCTGGAACCGCTCGACGCGCAGGACGTCACCGGGGCACCGCGCCTCGACCGCGTCGAGCAGCGGCCCGGGACCGCAGCAGTAGACGAGGGTGCCGTCCGGAACGTCGTCCAGGACGGACGGCAGGTCGAGCAGTCCGACCTCGTCCTGCGGAGCGACGGTGACGCGATCGCCGTAGCGGCCCAACTCCTCCGTGAACGCCAGGGAGTTGCGGGTGCGTCCCCCGTAGAGCAGGTTCCACTCCGCGCCCGCCGCCTCCACCGCGGCGAGCATCGGGAGGATGGGTGTGATGCCGATGCCGCCCGCGACGAAGCGGTAGCGGGGGGCGGGCTCCAGCCGGAAGTGGTTGCGCGGGCCGCGTACCCGCACCTTGTCACCCTGCTCCAACTGCCCGTGTACGTACGCCGATCCGCCTCGCCCGTCGGGCTCCCGCAGTACCGCGATCCGCCAAGTCGTACGGTCGGCCGGGTCGCCGCAGAGTGAGTACTGGCGCTCCAGGCCGGGGCCGAGGAGGACGTCGATGTGGGCGCCCGGTTCCCAGGTGGGGAGTTGCTCGCCCAGCGGGTGGCGCAGGGTGAGGGCGAGGACGCCGTCCGCCGCGAACTCCCGTTGCGCTACGACGAGTTCGGCCTCGTAGCTGGTCATGCGTCGGCTCCCTGCGCATCGTCGACGGCGTGGCCGCGGGGGTGGGCGAGCATCCACTCCCACATCTCGATCGGGTCCTGGGACGTGTGCTCGCGCCCGCAGTGGCAGGTGCCGTGCAGGATGTCCGTCCCCGGCAGCCAGTCGATGCGGTAGACCTCGCCGGTCGGAGCGGTCACTGGACCTTCTCCACGGGCTTGGCGCCCTCCTCGACCAGTCGGGCGAGGATACGGCGGGCGGCGAGACCACCGGTGTCGATGTTGATGCTCAGCTCCTGATAGCCGCCGCGCTCCGAACCCAGCGTCTTCTGAAGGAGGTTGAGCGCGTCGACGTCCTGCATGACGACCGTGTGGTTGTTGCCGCGCAGGAACTCGGTGACCTCGGCGTCGTCCGTGGCCCAGTCGCGCGAGACCGCCCAGAAGTCGTACACCTTGCCGTCCGACGAGGGCGTGATGGCGTAGGTGATCTCGGTGTGGAAGCCGTTCGGGTCGCTGCCGTCCTCCTCGGGGAGTACGCCGACCGGGGCGATCCGGCTGTGCAGCAGATACAGGCACGGCGCGTGGTACTCGATGTCCTGCCAGCGGGTGATCCGCCCTTGTATTCCAGTGGACTTGGCGTAGAACGGCGGGCACTCGGCGTCACCCATGTGCCGGCTCACCCGTACGACGCCGGCGCCCTCGTCGACCTCGGTGGTGATCGGTGTCTCGGCGACCTCGGGGGAGCCGATGTAGCCGCCGTGCAGATACGTCTCGTGGGAGAGGTCGAGGAGGTTGTCGACGAGGAGGCCGTAGTCGGCGTCGATCGGTTCCATGCCGCTGACGGTGACCCACTCGGGGGAGGCGAGGTGCGGGGCGCGCGGGATGACCTGCGGGTCCGCGAGCGCAGGGTCGCCGATCCACACCCAGACCAGCGCGTCCTGCTCGACCACCGGGTACGAGGCGACGCGGGCGGTGCGGGGGATGCGTTTCTGCCCCGGCACGTACACGCAGGTGCCCGTCGTGTCGTAGGTGAAGCCGTGGTACCCGCACACGATCCGGTCCCCGTCGAGCCGGCTCTCGGAGAGCGGGAACCGGCGGTGCACACACCGGTCGTGGAGCGCTACGGCGGTGCCGTCGTCCTCGGTGCGGTAGAAGACGAGGGGTTCGCCGAGGATCGTCCGGCCGAGCAGGTCGCGACCTACCTCGTGGCTGTAGGCGGCTACGTACCACTGGTTCCTGGCGAAGGCGGTGGTGTGCGGCATGGCTGCGGCTCCCGTCATTGGGTGATGGCGACATCGTCCGGAAGGGCGTCACCGGGGCGCAATACCTCTTCCGTCTCACGGAAGGGGCGGGGGGAACTGCCTGTTCAGGGCGAGTGCTCGTCTGGGGGAGTGACATCAGGAGGGTGCCGGGCCGACGACCTTGCTGAGCGTTTTCCGGCGATGGTTGTGTCGAGTTTGGCACTCCCGCTTTGCGAACCATGGAAGTTCTGAGCATTTTGCGTCGACTATTGCACCGCAAACTGTCCGTATAGGAGCGGAAATTGCATCGTCGAATACCAGTCGTATTCGTCGGCTCGGGGGAGGGCTTAGGGGCGGGAATCGCGAGGAGGCTGCTGGATTGACGGACGCTGGGACGCGGCCGTCGACCCGCTGTTCGTCTCCCGGTGACACCCATAAGGCGCCGGCTGGTGGAGCGTCCGGCGATGGCCGAGGAGTCAAGGAATCCCGCGGAGGGGGCGCGCGTTTCACATTTCCGAAATTCCGCTTATCAGTTTCGGACTCTACGGCTCTTTTCGGTCAATGCTGTGCCAACCTGACGGTCCAGACGTGGACAGAGGTGGCGAGGGGGACGACCAATGTTCGTGGCAGACACCAATCCGCTGCCGGGCTGGCGCGGGGGCGACGGCAACGCCGCTTATCTCGACAAGACCTTGAAGTTCGGGGAGATCGAGACGCAGCTCAACGAGAGTACGCATTTCGGATTCCTGATGGGGCTGATGCTCCAGGGTCTTCTGGTCTCATTCTTGTTTTACATGGTGTGCGCGGTGATCGGCCTGTTCCTGCTCGTCGTCGCAGGCGTTGTGGGTCTGCTCTGGTTCGTGGTGTCCGGTTTCCTGTCGGTGGCGCTCTTCTGGGTCGTCCTGCTCTTCGCCCGGGTACCTGAGCCGATCGCCGAGTGGCGGGTATTGCTCGCCGAACGGTACGGCCGCCGGGACAGCGTCTATCACGGCATCCGGCAGGTGCTGCACACCCGTGGCTACCCGGTGCGGGTGGAGGAGCAGGAGGGACGGATGATCCTCAGGGAGAACACCTACTCCGTCTACATCTCCGTGTTCGCCTACGGCACCAGCCTGTACCTCGGCTGGATGATGTGGCGTTCGCGCCGGGGGTACCAGTTCATCGGGCAGTATCTCCGCGACATGCTGCAGGGCATCCAGGGCCGCAACCAGATCGAGTGGCAGATGCTGCGCAGTGAACGCGCCCGCGCACTGCGCGAAGCCGCCCACATCGCGTGCCGGGAGGGCCTGGCTGTTGCGCTCTCCGATACCACCCCGCCCACCCTGCCCGCCCAAGTCACCGGGCCGCAGCCTTCGTACGGCAGTGGCATCCCCGGTCCGGTGCAGGGGGCCTACGGTGTGCCGGGCACCGGCATGCCCGCCGCCGCACCGCAGATGCCGACCACCCCGCCCCAAGGACCGTACGACGGTGGCACCCGGGGCGGACCGGGCTGGCAGGGATGACCACGGCCCCGGACGGCTTCCTGGACCTGGCCGGACCCGGGGAGGCTTGGTGCGTGACCGGGGTCCGGCTGGAACCGGACCCCACCCTCGCTCGGGGCTCAGGGGCCCTGGGCCTGCCCGCCGAGGAACGCCGCCGTCGCGCCGTCCAGTTGGAGCGGGCCTGGCTCACCGAGGCCTGGGCCCCGGACGGCCGCTGCTGGGAACTGCGATACGGCCCCAGCGGGCGCGGCGACGGACGGCTCGGGTGTGTGCTGCTGGCGCGTGCGGCCGGGCCCACGCCCCGGGCGGCCCGCGCCGGGGCGCACCTGCTGCGTGAGCAACTCGGCAGGCTGCCCGGCTCGGTCCGGCGCATCCCGCTGGACGCCGGGCAGCTCATGGGTGCCCTGCGGCCCTGGGAACCGGCCGGGATGGTGGAGATCCGGCCCCGGGTGCACTGGAGCGCGATCCCACGCAAGGACGCGGCCTTCCCGTACGGCCTGTATGTGGACGCGCTCACGGCCGAGCCGGTCGTCTGGGAGCCGCTGTGGACCGAACTCACCCGGATCGACGGCCGATTCAGCCTCGGCGTACGGCTCGAACCGCTGGTGTGGCGGCAGCAGGACATGGCGATGGTGGAACGGCTCCTCGTCGAGTACACGGCGCTGGGACGCCCCGGCCGGTTCAACCCGGCCACCGGGTGGCAGGAGGAGTCCGTGCCCTTCGCGGAAGAGGCCGCGGTCCGCTACGCGCGGCTTCGGCAGACGGTGGACAACGGCCCCGGGTACCGGCTGCGGACCGCCCTGGCCTGTGCGGATCCGGCCGCGCTGGCGTCCGTCGCGCAGGCCGCGCAGGTGCTCGCCGCCGCGGTCGGCGGGGCGGGCGGGGCCGGGGCGGCCGTCGTCCGGCAGGTCAGCGATCCGGGCGAACACCGGGCCGCCTGGCGGGCGTTCACCCATCTGCACGACGAGTGGCTCCCCCGGGTGCGGCAGCAGGAGTTCCCGTACGGCTTGGGCGACTTCGAGCGGATGTTGGTCGACCGGGTCACGGTCGCCGAGGCGTCGGCCGCGTTCCGGCTGCCCGCCGAGACAGGTGGTCATCTGCCGCTGTTCTCCGTCTTCTCCGCCGGCCCGCCGGGCGGCACTCCGGCGCAGTCGGCCTGGCCACCCCCGTCCGCCGCCGGACTGCCGCTGCCGCCGCCCGGATTCGGTGGGTCGTCCGAGCCCCGGCAAGGAAGGACCCCGTGACCCACCTCGCCCTCACCTTCGACGCAACCCCGGAGGCGGCGAGCGAACTGCACCGGTCGCTCGCTGCCTGGCTGCGCACCGACGAACGGTTCCGCCGGTCCATCCGGCTGGTTGAGGAACCCCCACCGCCCGGTGCGCTCGGCGGTCTCGCCACGGCGGTCGAACTGGTCACCGCCGCGGGGCCGGTGCTCAGCGCGGCCGTCGGAGCCTTCGGCTACTGGCTGGGCCAGCGGATGACCGGCCACCCGATCAGCTTTACGGTCACCCTCGCGGACGGCAGCTCGCGGTCCTTCACGGCCGACCGGCGCGATCGGGAGCTGGTGCTCGCGGAGTTGGAGCGGTTCGTGGGGCTGGGGCAGGCAGGGCAGGCTGAAGCCGGGACCGGTCCGGGTTCTGAGCCCGGTCCCGACTCGGCCCCCGACCCTGCGTCCCCCGCCGTCCCATGACCCCGCCCCCCGCCTTCCGGCCCGCGTCCGAGAACACGCTCGCCGTGCTCGTCGGTACCGCCACCCACGTTCACCCGAGCGAGCTGCCCGCCGTACCGCAGGCCGCCCGGAACGTGCTGGCGCTGCATGACGCGCTCGCCGCCCCGCGGGGCAGCTTCGGGTACCCCGCAGGGCTCCGTACGGTCGTCGACCCACGTGACGCCGACGAGGTCGTCGACGCCTTGGTCCGGCCCCGGGAGGACGCGCCCCCGGACCGGCGGGACCCGGATGTCCTGCTCTTCTACTACGCCGGGCACGGCTTCGCCGACGCCGATGAGCGGCAGCTGCGCCTCGCGCTGCCCGCCACCCTCTCCACCCGGCGCGGTGACGGCCCCTCGCTGCCCATCCGCGAGGTCCTCGCGGCGATGGCCGCGAGCGGTGCCCGGCAGTGCGTCGCGGTGCTCGACTGCTGTTTCGCCGGGCTGGCCCTGCACGCACCGGAAGCCGCCCGGGTGCATCTGCTGACCGCCGCGAGCGAGGGCTACCAGGCAGGTTTCCTCGACGGCCGCCCCGACCTCCCGACCGCGTTCACCGGTGCTCTGCTGGACCTCCTGGCCACCGGCGTTCCCGACGAGGACCGCCACCTGCGCCTGGGCACCCTCTACCGGCGGCTCGCCGTCATCCTGCCCGCGTCCGACCCACCCCGCCCCGACCCTGCCCAGCGGACCGTCGACGACAGCGCCGACCTCGCCCTCGCCGTGAACCCCGCGCACGGCACCGCCCACACCCGGACCGGCCTGTGCCGCCGCCGCGACTTCGCCCTGCTGGCTCGGAAGGCGGCGCGCCGCGCCGCTGAACTCGACGACCGGAGCCGGTCCACGAGACGCCTGGCCCTGGCTGTCCACGAAGCACGGGCACTGACCGCCGACGCGACGGCAGCCCTGGGGAGGACCGACCCGGACACCCTCTACTACCGGGAGCTGCTGGGTGTTCTGCTCGGCGAGTCCGGCGATTCGGAGTCCGCGCGGGCGGTTCTCACGGAACTCGCCACCGACCTTGAGGCCGACGACCCTGGCCACGCGGAGCGCCTTGCGTCGGTACGAGCGCGCCTGACCCGTCGGAACACTGAAGAGCCTTCCCACCCGGGGGGACGAGGGTGGACCGGATCACAGCCTGCGGCACGGCCGGGAATACGTCCTTGAGGAGGAACCGGGTTGCCTCGATGCCGTCCATGACGGGCAGGCGTACTTCCATGAGCACCACGTCCGGCGGCGTGCGTCGCGGGAGGTCGACCACCTCCTGTCCGTTGGTGGCTTCGGCGATGACGTGGATGTCCGGCATCGTGTCCAGGAGCCTGTCGACGCCCCCTGGGCGTGGAGGCCGCCCGCGGTCTCGGCGAAGTTCAGGTGCGCCCGCAGCACGCGGATCGCGGAGGTTCGGGGCGTGCCTCCCGCCCTCGTGATCCGGTGCCGGTGCTCGGCCGCGCCTTGGCGATCGGTGCGCAGGGACACGTCTGGCGGTCGGTGGCGAGTCTGCCGTAACTGCCGGTGGTGTAGCGGCTGGTGAGGTTTCCGAGGAGGACGAGCGAGAGTTGCTGTTTGAGGTCTGTCTGGTGGGTGCTGTGGCGCGCGGTTGTCTGGCCCGAGTAGAGGCAGGCGTCCCCGTCGCGACGGGCGGCACGGCGCGGCGCGGCGCGGCAACAGGTCTTCCGCCTCACGGAGGGGGTTCGGTAGGAGTTTGCAGGGCTTCGGCAAGGGCGCCGGTAAGGGTTCCAACAAGAGCTTCGCCTACGAGTGGGGAGCCGACGCCGGTTCCTACGCGGCCGGTGCCCGCGCGGTCGTACGGCGGCGGGCGTGAACCCGGTTGATCACGACCGTCGCCGCGAGCGACCCGAGCACCGGGGCGAGCAGGTAGACGGGCAGGAGGGAGGGCGCCCCGGCGAACACCGCCGGCCCGAACTCCCTTGCCGGGTTGGCGATTCCACCGGACAGTGTGCCGAAGGCGATGATCTGGGTGGCGATCATCGTGCCGACCGCCCACGGGGTGAACGGGCCAAGTCGGCGGCTGGAGACGGCGATTCCGGCGACGCCGACGATGACGAACATCGTGGCGGTCTCGATCAGGGCGACGGAGGCCCAACTCCAGCCGGGGGCAGGGCGGATGACGGCGAAGTCCACCGCCGGGGAGGCGAACACCGGGCCCCAGACCAGTCGGCCCGCCGCGATGCCGAGCAGGGAGCCGATCAGTTGGCCGGCGATGTACGGCGCGACATCGCGGCCCGGGGTACGGCCGTAGCGCCACATCGCGAGGGTGATCGCCGGGTTGATGTGGCCGCCGGTGACCTTGCCCCAGGGGGAGAGCATGACGGCGGTGACCGTGTAGCCGGAGAGGGGGGCCACCGCGAGGAGCCTGCCCTCCGGGGCGTTCCACCAGCCGCCGGACGCCGGGTCGATGGTGCCCAGCAGCCAGCGGACCGTTGTCGCCACGATGAACAACATCAAGGCGGTCAGGGCGAGTTCGAGGGGTGCGGAGTGAAGTGTGCGCCACCACGGGAGACTTGGGGACGCTTGCTTCACTGCGGCTTCCTTCGCGGTGGGTCCGTTCACAGCGGCTTCGTCCAGGACGCGTCCGAGCGGGTCAGGACGAACGCCGTGACGGAGGCCGCCACCAGCAGCACCGCCGCGAACAGCAGGGGCAGCGCCCGGCCGCCGTGTTCGACCGTGACCGCACCGGCCAGACCGCCGGCGAACATCGCCGCGGCCGACAGCAGTCGGCGGCCGACCTTGCTGCCCTTGCCGCCCGCGAGGCGGCTGTCCGCGGCGACTCCGGTGATGGTGAGCGTCAGGACGGTCGTGGTCAGGTCGGGTACGGCCAGGGAGCGGGCGGTGGCGTTCTGCACGCCCATCGCCAGGCCGAGGAGGGCGATCAAGGAGTACTGGACGGCCGTGGTCACGTGGGAGATGTCGGCGGTCTGCGCTACGACGTACGCCGCCAGGACCAAGGCCGTCTCCAGCAGCAGCGCCAGGTGCAGGACCCGTCCTCGGTGGGCGCCGGCCCCGTGTGCGAGCCGGCCGCCGAGCAGGGCGCCGAGGGCGAACGCGGCCAGTGCGGCGAGCGAGGCGGCCAGGGAGAAGCCGGCCGCGCCGGCGATCGCGAAGCCGGAGAAGACGACGTTGCCGGTCATGTTGGCGACGAAGACATGGCCCAGGACGAGGTAGCTGAAGGCGTCCACGAGTCCGGTCACCAACGTGAGCGCGAGCATCAGGGGAGGGAGCGGGCCGTGCCGGTCCTCCATGTCGGGGACGACCGTGGTCCACGCGTCGCGCAGTACGGCAGACATGGCATTGCTCCCATTCGCTGGACGTCACCCGGTTTCCCGGCTTCCTCTTCCGGTTCCGCTCTCTCTTCCGAGCGTCGCGCCATGGGAGCGGTACGTCCAACATATGGATACGGGTGCAGCGATCTCCTGAACCGATCGATCAGCTTCCTAAACGGATCGATCGGCCTCTTGGACCGGTCCATCGGCCCGGTCCCTGATCGCGTGCCGCTCCACCACTTCGAGGAACGCCGCCGCGGCCGGTGCCAGCCGCTTGCTGTCGTGGACCGCGCAGATGGTGTGCACCGCCGCCTCGTCCGCGATACGGAGTGCGCGGGCGCCGTACGGCAGGGCGTCCCGCAGGCTCGTGCCCGGCGCGGAGTCGTCGACCACCGACGACCGCGGTACGACCGTCACGCCGATGCCCCGTGCCGCCAGCCGGATCATGTCCTGTATCTGGCCGACCTGGAAGTGCTGGCCGGGTTCCACCCCGGCGCGCGCGAAGGCGGCCTCCACCTGGCGGCGCAGGCCGCTGCCCCGGGTGAACTGGATGAGCTGGTGGCTCTCCGGAAGGTCGGCGAGGTCGACGGTGTCGCGGTCCGCCAGGGCGTGACCGGCCGGCACGATCAGCACCAGCGGGTCGACGGCCAGCACCAAGTGGTCGAGCCCTTCCGGGACTTGACGCGGGCCGAGGCCGACGATCGCGATGTCGAGGTCCCCGGCCAGGACGGCGGCGGCCATCTCCGCGCTGGGTGCGTTGGTCACGTGGAAGTCGATGCCCGGGTAGCGGGCGTGGTAGTCGGCCATCACCTCGACCAGGTCGACCGAGGAGGCCCGCGTCTGCACGAGTCCGAGGCGCAGCCGCCCGCGCCGCAGCCCGGACAGGGCGTCGAGCGCGGCCCGGGCGGTGTCGACGTCGGCGAGGATGCGGCGGGCCAGCGGTTCGAGGAGCTCCCCGGCGGCCGTCAGCCGTACGGAACGGCTGGTACGGCTGAACAACTGGGCTCCCACGTCCTTCTCCAGCCGGGCGATCTGCTGGCTCAGGGCGGACTGGGCGACGTAGCAACTGGCCGCAGCCTGCGTGAAGTTGCGGGTCTCGGCGACCGCGAGGAAGTACTTCAGGTGCCTCAGGTCCATCCCGCGCTCATCTCCCTGCGCATCCCGCCGCCCATCTCTCTTGGCGATTGATTTGAGCGGAACCATGTGTTGGACCGATCCATTGTCGCAGACCTAGCGTCGGACGTGTCGCCGGACGACCGTCACCGAGGCCTCCTCCGGCCTCCCCTCGCCTCCGCCTCCGCCTCTCCGCTCCGAGGAGCCTCCATGTCCAGCAGCACCATGCCTGCGGGCACCATGCCCGTGGGTGGCATACGCCCCTACGACGGGGTCCAGCACCCCGCCCAGCTCGTCGTCCGCAACGCCCGCATCCACACCGGCGACCCCGCCCGCCCGGCGGCCTCCGCCGTGGCCATCACCGACGGTGTCTTCACGGCCGTCGGAGACGACGCGACCGTCGCCCCGCACATCGGCCCCGCCACACGCGTCGTGGACGCACTCGGGCGGCGCGTGATTCCCGGGCTCAACGACTCCCATCTGCACGTCATCCGGGGCGGGTTGAACTATCTGCTCGAACTGCGCTGGGACGGCGTACGGTCCCTGCGCACCGCCCTGCGGATGTTGCGGGAACAGGCCGAGCGCACGCCAATCGGGCAGTGGGTGCGGGTGGTTGGTGGCTGGACCGGGGAGCAGTTCGCGGAGAAGCGGCTGCCGACCGTGTCCGAGTTGAACGCCGCCGCGCCCGACACCCCTGTGTTCGTTCTGCACTTGTACCAGTCGGCGATCCTCAACCGGGCCGCCCTGGAGGCCGTCGGCTTCACGCGCGACTCGCCGAATCCGCCCGGTGGCGAGATCGTGCGCGACTTCGCGGGCAACCCCACCGGTGTGCTGCTGGCCGCGCCCGCCGCCGGGCTGCTCTACTCCACCCTCGCCAAGGGACCGATCCTCGCCCCCGAGGACCAACTCGGCTCCACCCGCCACTACTTGCGCGAGCTGAACCGCTTCGGCATCACCAGCGCCATCGACGCGGCCGGCGGTTTCCAGAACTTCCCCGACAACTACGCGGCCGTCACCGAGCTTGCGGAGCGCGGGGAGTTGACGGTCCGGATCGCCTATCACCTCTTCCCGCAGACCGCCGGGCAGGAACTCGACGACCTGCGCCGCTGGATCGGCATGGTCAGCCCCGGCGACGGAGACGCGTGGCTGCGCTGCAACGGCGCCGGCGAGAACCTCGCCTGGTCCCCGGCCGACTTCGAGAACTTCGCCGAGCCCCGCCCCCAACTCACCGCCCGCGCAAGGGAGGACCTCGACGCGGCGGCCCGGCTGCTGCTCGACAACGGCTGGGGTTTCCGGCTGCACGCCACCTACGACGAGACGATCCGCCAGGACCTCGACGTCTTCGAGAAGATCGCCGCGGACGGCGGATTCCCGGACGGGACACGGTGGTTGTTCGACCACGCCGAGACCGTCAGCCGGAGCAGTCTGGACCGGATCAAAGCCCTCGGCGGCGCCGTCTCCGTGCAGAACCGCATGATGTTCCAGGGCAAGGCCTTCATCGACCGCTACGGCGCCGAGCGCGCCGCGACCGCGCCCCCGATCCGGGCCATGCGCGACACCGGTCTGCTGGTCGCCGCCGGCACCGACGCCACCCGCGTCTCCAGCTACAACCCATGGTTGTCCCTGTCCTGGCTGGTCACCGGCCGGACCATCGGCGACACCCTCCTCTACCCGGCCGAGAACCGCGTGGACCGTTCCACCGCCCTGGAGATGTACACCAGCGCGGGCGCCCACCTCACCGGCGAGGCCGATGTGAAGGGCACCATCACCGAGGGCAAGTACGGCGACCTGGCCGTGCTGTCCGCCGACTACTTCTCCGTCGCCGACGAGGACATCGACCGTATCGAGGCCCTGCTCACCGTGGCCGGCGGCAAGGTCGTGCACGCCGTCGGCGAGTACGAGAACATCGCCGCCCCGCTGCCGGAGATCAGCCCGGCCTGGAGTCCGGTGGCCCGTTTCGGCGGATTCCAAGCCGCGTCAGAGGTGCCCGGTGCCCGACAGGCCCGCGCCTTCGTCGACGCCGCCGCCGACTCCGAAGAGCAGCGCGCCTGGCGCGACCGGCGCGGCGACTTCGACCGAGTACCGCTGGTGCCGCACCAGGTCGGCGGCGCGCTCGACCCACTCGACGGCTGCTTCTGACCGGCCGCTGGACCGGTCCCACGGCGGGTCCGGTTTTACGGTGGCTTGGTGGCCCGACCGGCACTGAGCTGCCGTACCTTCTTCTCGACCGACCGCACACCTCGCTCCGGGAGCAGCAGCATGAGCGCGAGTACGACGACGGGGAACAGCGCGGGGTCCTCCTCGGCCTGGGCGCCGTTGGGGCGGCCGGTGTTCCGGGCGCTGTGGATCGCCCAGTTCGTGTCGAACACCGGCACCTGGATGCAGACCGTCGGCGCGCAGTGGCTGCTGCTCGGGCACGGGGCGACCATGGTGACGCTGGTCCAGACGGCGTCGAGTCTGCCGATCGTGCTGCTGGCGTTTCCCTCGGGCGTGCTCGCCGACCGGTTCGACCGGCGCGGGCTGCTGCTGGTGGCGCAGGTCGCGATGTTCGCCGTGTCCGCGGTGCTGACCGTGCTGGCCTTCGCCGACGCGCTGTCCGCCGTACCCCTACTGGCCCTGACCTTCCTCCTCGGCTGCGGGACCGCCCTGATGGGGCCGTCGTGGCAGGCCATCCAGCCGGAACTGGTGGAGCGGGACCAGTTGGGGCAGGCCTCCGCGCTGGGCGCGGTGAACATGAACCTCGCGCGGGCGGTCGGTCCGGCGCTCGGCGGCGTCGTGGTCGCGGCGGCCGGCGCGGGCTGGGTGTTCGGCTTCAACGCGGTGTCATTTCTCGGGATCGCCGCGGTACTGGTGTTGTGGCACCGCCCGAAGACCACCGTCCCCGCCGCCCAGCAGGAACGGCTCCTGACCGCGGTGTACGCGGGCCGCCGCTACGTTTGGAACGCTCCAGGCATCCGCCGCGTCCTGCTGCGCACGGCCTTGTTCATCCCCGGCGCGGCGGCGCTCTGGTCCCTGCTGCCCCTCATCGCCGCGGACTCCCTCGGACTGGGGTCGGGCGGCTACGGCCTGCTGCTCGGCGCGGTCGGTGTCGGCGCGGTGGCGGGCGCGTTCGCGCTGCCGTGGCTGCGCCAACACCTGGGTATCAACGGCATCTTGGCCGCCGGCGCCATCGTGTTCGCCCTCGTCCTGCTGGTCCTCGCCACCGTGCACGTCACCTGGCTCGCGGTCCTCGTGCTGCTGCCCGCCGGGGTGGCCTGGATCGGCGTCCTGTCCACCCTCAACGCGGCGATTCAGACCCGGCTCCCCGGCTGGGTCCGCGCCCGCGGCCTCGCCGTCTACCTGCTGGTCTTCCAGGGCGGCCAGGCTCTCGCCGCCCCCGTGTGGGGCGCCCTGGTCCAATGGCTCGACCTGACCACCGCCCTCCTCATCGGCACCGCCGTCATGCTGCTGAGCGCGCTCAGCCTCTACCGATGGCGGCTCTACGGCATGGAAGGCATCGATCCCACTCTCTCCGACCACTGGCCGACCCCGCCGCTGGTCTTCGTGCCCGGCCCCTCCGACGGCCCGGTGCTGGTCTCCGTCGTGTACCGCGTCGCACCGGACGACAGCGCGGCGTTCATCGACGCCATGGAACGTGTCGCCCAGTCCCGCCGCCGTACCGGCGCCATCACGTGGGGCCTCTTCCAGGACGGCAACGAACCCGGCCGGTTCATCGAGAACTACCTCGTCGGCTCCTGGGCCGAGCACCTCGCCCAGCACCACAACCGGCTCACCGCCACCGACCGGAGCTTCGAGGATCGCGCCCGCGCCCTGCTCCTGCCCGGCACCGCTCCTGAGGTGACCCACGCCTTCGACGCCGCCGTTGGACCGGTCCTGCCCACCTCGGAGAAAGCTTCCTGAAGACCTGAAGACCTGAAGGTGGGTGCTGGACACCCAGGAGAGGTGTGGCCTGGTTACCCGTGTGCGGGAACGCGACCGTGGAGCCATGAACACGAACGCAGCACCGCACCCCTTCGTCGGCATGTGGGTGACCGCCGACGGGCACATCCGGCAGGAACTCCTCCCGAACGGCCGCTACGACGAGGCCCGCGGGAACCGGCAGAGCGCCTACACCGGCAGTTACACCGTCACCGGCGACCACATCGACTACGTCGACGACACAGGCTTCACCGCCACCGGTGACGTCCGCGACGGCGTGCTCTTCCACGAGCACCTCGTCCTGTACCGCGCGTAACCCGGTACGGCCATGGACAGCCTCGAACTGATCGTCGCCGTCGCGGCCGCCGTCCTGCTGATGGGCTGGCTGTCGCGGCGAACGGGTCTGAGCGAACCCCTGTTGCTGCTCGCCGTGGGATGTCTCGTGGGGCTGACGCCGTCCTTCTCGTCGTTCGCGCTGTCCCCGGACGTCGTCCTGTTCCTCTTCCTCCCCGCGCTGCTGTACTGGGAGGCGCTGACCTCCTCGGTGCGGGAGATCCGCAACAACTTCCGCAGCATCGCGCTCCAGTCCACCGGGCTGGTCCTCGCCACCGCCGTCGCGGTCGCCGTCGTGGCCCACGCGCTGGGCTACGGCTGGCCGATCGCGTTCGTCCTCGGCGCCGTGCTCGCCCCGACGGACGCGGCGGCCGTCGCCGCTGTCGCCAAGGCGATGCCGCGCCGCATCCTGACCGTGCTGCGCACCGAGAGCCTCCTCAACGACGGGACCGCGCTGGTCCTGCTCGCCGTGACCATCGACGTCGTCACCGACGAGCACCCCTTCTCCTGGTCCGGCACGGCACTCGCCTTCGTCGCGTCGTACGGCGGCGGCATCCTGATCGGCGCGGCGATCGCGCTGCTCCTGATCCCGGTCAGGCGCCGGCTGCCCGAGCCGCTGCTGCACAGCGTGTTGAGCGTCGCGACCCCCTTCCTCGCCTATCTGCCGGCCGAACTCCTGCATGTCTCCGGGGTGTTGGCGGTCGTCGTCTGCGGTCTGGTGTCCGCCTGGTTCGGGCCGCGCGTCATCGGGTCCGAGGCCCGTATCCAGGCCGTCGCCTTCTGGGAGGTGGCGAGTTATCTACTGAACGGCGCCCTGTTCGTCCTCGTCGGCATCCAACTACCGGCTGCGGTAAGGGCGTTGACCTCGGTCTCTCTCCTGCGGGCGACGGTCGCCGCCCTCGCGGTGAGTGTCGCGGTGCTCGGGACGCGGCTGCTCTGGTTCTACTCGGTGCCCTATCTGGTACGGCTCCTCGACCGGCGCCCCCAGCAGCGGGACCGCCGGATCACCGCCCCGCAGCGGCTGCCGCTGGCCTGGGCCGGGATGCGCGGCGCCATCTCGCTGGCCGCCGCGCTGACCGTGCCCGCGACCACCGCCGAGGGCCGGATCGTCGGGCAGCGGGACGCCGTCGTGTTCATCACCGCGGTCGTCATCGTCGTCACCCTCACGTTCCTCGGGCCCACCCTGCCGGCCATGGTCCGCCGGGCCCGCTTCCCGGCCGACGAGGACAAGAGCGCCGAACTCACCCTGGCCCGCTGCCGGTTGAGCAGCGCCGCGCTGGACGCCATGCCGGCGCTGGCCGAGCGGTTCGGGGTCGCCGAGGAGGACACCCTGCGCATGGTCCAGGACATCGAGGACCGCACGGCCCCCGCACCCGGCTCCGCGCACCGCCGCGAGAGCGTACGGCGCCTCCAACTCGCCCTGCTCCAGGTCAAACGCGACACCCTCACCGACCTGCGGGACAGCGGCCGTATCGACGACATCGTCCTGCGGGCGGTCCAGGAAGTGCTCGACGCGGAGGAAGTCCGGCTGGGGCGGCCGTAGGCGGTAGGGGGCGAAGGCCGTCCTGGGTGCGGCGCACCTAGGGAAACGGCGGCCTGGTTGCCGTACGGACGCGGATCGAATCTTGGACCACACGTCACCCGACATCACCACACGCCACTCGACGTCACCGAAGTCATCCGAAAAGGGGCTCTCATGAACGCCAACGCCAACGACACCACCTGCGCCGGCCTTCTCGACCAGCTGCGCCGTCAGTCCGCCGACCCGAGCCGGCGCATCCTGTTCACCGGCGCGACCATCGTCACGATGGACCCGGAACTGGGCACAGTGCAGGGCGACTTGCTCGTCGAGGGCGACACCATCGCCGCGATCGGGCCGGACCTGTCCGCCGACGGCGCGGTGGTCGTCGACGCCTCCGGCACGATCCTCGCGCCCGGTCTCGTCGACACCCACCGGCACGCCTGGGAAGCCCAGTTGCGCCGGATCATGCCCGACGTCGACGACCTCGGCGGCTATGTGATGGCCACCCTCGCGGGTTACGCCACCGTCTACCGGCCCGAGGACATGCACGTCGGCACCAGACTCGCGGCGCTCACCGCGCTCGACAGCGGCATCACCACCATGCTCGACTTCTCGCACAACTCCCGTACCCGCGAGCACTCCGACGCGGCGATCGCGGCACTCCGCGACACCGGCATCCGCGGCGTCCACGCCTCCATGGGCCCGCACTTCGGCGACTGGGACCGCCAGTGGCCGGCCGACCTGAACCGCCTCAAGGGCCAGTACTTCAGCAGCGACGACCAGCTCCTCACCCTCCGCCTGGCCACCCTCGCCACCGACGAGATCGCCGGACCCGCCCTCGCCTACGGCCCCGAACTCGCCCGCGCCGCAGCCGACTTGGGAATAGGTGTCAGCGTCGACGCGGTCTTCGGCGCCTCCGGTTCGGAAGCCGTGCTGTCCTGGGCGAAGCACGGCATCCTCGGCCCCGACGTCACCCTGATCCACTCCACGGGTCTGACCGTCGAGGCGTGGAAGGCGATGGGGGAGTCCGGTACGACGGTGGCCCTCGCGCCCACCTCGGACGCGCAGATCGGCCTGGAGACGGCGATCCCCGCGGTGGACGAGGCCCTTGCGGTCGGCATCCGCCCCGGACTGAGCATCGACGTCGAAGTCGCCCTCGCCAGCGACCTGTTCACCCAGATGCGGGCCCTGCTCGCGATCCAGCGGATGCGCGCGGTCAACGCCGCCTACGGCACGGGTGGCGAGCTGTCGCGCATCACCACGTACGACGTCCTCGACTTCGCCACCCTCCAGGGCGCCCGGACCAACGGGCTGGGCGATGTCACCGGTTCGCTCACCGTCGGCAAGAAGGCGGACCTGTTGGTCGTCCAGGCCGAGGACCTCAACAACATGCCGCTCAACGACCCGATCGGGACACTGGTGTTGGGCTCCGACGCCCGCAACATCACCGCCGTGTTCGTCAACGGGCAGCCCCGTAAGTGGGACGGTCAGGTGCTCGACGTGAACCTTCCCGAACTGCGGGCCGAGGTCGCCGCTTCTCGCGACCATGTACTCAACACGCCTGCGAAGTAGGGGGAGTTGAGAATGAGCGCGCGTTGATGCGGCGGGCACCCGAACCCGAGGGTGCCCGCCGCATCAGCAGGGGTGGGTCAGTTGGAGAACCAGGGGTTCCCGCCGCCCAGCGACCACACCGACACCTTGGTGACGCCGAGGCCCTTGAGGACCGCGAGCTTGCGGTCCATGGCGACGCTGTCGACGTAGTCGTAGAGGACGCCGCCGGAGACCCAGCGGATCTCGCCGGAGGAGGCGTCCCGGCGGCTTTCTATGGTCGCCGGGTTGGAGGAGAAGCCGGGGCTCTTCTTCATGTCGCTGAACTGGATGTTGCCCGTAACGGAGTTGAGGTCGCACGGGTCGGGCGCGCTGTAGCCGTAGGAGGGCACGCCGATGATCAGGCGGCTGGGGTCGGGGATCTTGCTCTGCGCGTACTGGGTGACCTTCTTCAGCCAGTCGTAGGGGCTGATGGGCAGGCAGCGGGCGCCGGACGCGGTGTCGAACTCCTCGTCGTAGGCCATGATCACCACGTCGTCGGCGCCGGTGGCGGCCACGGCCGCGTAGTCGTAGAACGAGGCGTCCTCGGTCATCGCCGGTGCGTCGACCTGGAGGCGTTTGCCCTTGGCGTGCAGGGCGGTGGCCAACTGCTTGAGGAACGTCTTGTAGTTGGTGAAGTCGGCGGTGCTCCAGGACCAGTAGTCCTCCAGGTCTACGTCGACGCCGCTGAGCCCGGCGTCGCTGACCAGGGAGGTGACCTTGGTGACGGCCGCCGTACGGGTGCTGCTGGTGCTGACCAGGGCGTGGACGTCGGCGGTGGTCATACCTGAGAGGGTCGGGTACTGGTACGTCGAGTGTGCCTTGAGGTCGGCGACGTTGGCCGCGCTGTAGGTGTTGCAGCTGCCGTCGGCGGTGGTCTCCAGTTTCACCGAGCCGTTGCTCTGGACCGACCAGTACTCGGGGTTGAGGGCGCCGCTCTTCACCCTGTTGTCGGCGTACTCGCTCTTGGCGGTGCAGGTGGAGTCGCCGGTCGACCCGGGGTAGAGCCAGGTCTGGAGCTGGACGCCCGAGGTGGCGGAGGCTGCGGTGGTGGCGGAGCCGGAGGCGGTGGTGTCGGCCGGGACCGAGGCCGTACAGGCGAGCAGTGTGGTGACCGTGGAGGCCACGACGCCGGTCACGGTGAGTGCGTGACGGAACATGAGCGGTCCTTTCTGGTGGGGAGGGGCGGGTCTTTCGGGTGAGGAGGGCGTGCGGGACCGCCGCGTCGGCCGACGGGCCGGCGCGGTGAACTGGTGGGTGAGGGTGGCTAGTTGCTCCAGTAGGGGTCGAAGACCAGGGTGTCGGCGCCGGGGACGGTGGTGGCCGCCGACCAGGAGCCGTCGACGACGCGTCCGCCGTCGGGCCGGGCCGCGAGCGACAGCCTGGTGAAGATGCGGTAGCGGTCGCCCCGGTAGACGGAGCGGGTGAACTCGACGACCCGGCCCGTCGCGTCGCGCGCCGCCCGTTCGAAGAGCAGGGCGGGCGTGTGCACGGAGACGCCGAGGAGTTCGGCCTCCCACTCGTCGACCACGGTCGGTTCGATGCTCTGCGCGGCGTCGGTCAGCAGGATCTCGTAGCGCTGTCCGAGCAGCCGGTAGAAGGAGTCGGTCTCCAGGTCACGGGCGGTCAGTCCGGGGACCAGCGCGTGCGGCACGTGCAGGGTCTCCACGCACATCGGGTCGCCGTCCACCGTCCGCAGCCGGAGGATCCGCAGGATCTGCTCGCTGGGCGCGATGCCCAGCCGACGGCCGATCCGGGGTCCCGCGGCGACGGTCTTGAAGTCCAGGGTGCGGCTCGCCCAGGTGCCGTCCACGCCGCCGACGCCCAGGCCCTGCGCCTGCCCGGGCACGGAACCGCCGAGGTGCTGGGCGACCTTGGCGCGGGCGACGAAGACCCCGCGCCCGTGCTCCCGCACCAGCAGACCGTCACGGACGAAGTCGTCGACCACCGCGCGCAGGGTGGGGCGGGAGACCCCGAGTTCCTCGCACAGTTGCCGTTCGCCCGGGAGGGGGCGGCCGGGCCCGGTCTCCTCGACCAGGTCGAGGAGGTGGGTGCGGATGCGTTCCCGCTTCTCCCAACGGCTCTCACCGCTGACCATTCCTACCAACTTTCCATACCGGTGGTCATTTTTCTCGCGGTCTACTTCAGAAACGCTTGCTTGACAGTGCCCAAATGGTGCCCCAACATGTGCCCACTGGTCAATAAGTGGTAAGCGAAATCGCCGGAGGTTCCATGTCCGAGTCCCGTGGCGGACCCGTCACCCGTACCACCCGTACCCCCCGCCGCGCCGCCCGCCGTACCGTCGCCGGGTCGCTGCTCGCGGTCACGGCGCTGCTGGCCGCAGCATGCACCACCGGCGGTGCCACGTCGAAGGCGGACACCGGCGCCGACGACACCACCCCCGTCACCATCACCTTCTGGCACGGTCTCAGCTCCCCGCACGAGATCGCCTCGGTCGACGCGGTGCTGGCCAAGTTCCACAAGGAATACCCGTACATCACCGTCAAGGCCGTCGCCGCCCAGACCGACGACAAGGTCAACCAGGCCATCCGCGGCGGCACCGCCCCCGACGTGGCCTCCTCGTTCAACGCCGCGAACGTCGGCGGCTGGTGTTCCAGTGGAGCGTTCCAAGACCTCACCCCGGACATCAAGGCCGACCACGTGGACATGAGCCAGATCCCGAAGGCAGTCCAGTCGTACACCGCCTTCGAGGGCAAACGCTGCACGATGCCGTGGCTCGCCGACACCTTCGGCCTGTACTACAACAAGAAGCTGTTCGCGAAGGCCGGCATAACCTCCCCGCCCAAGACCATGTCCGAACTGGCCGCGGACGCCAAGAAGTTGACCACCTTCAACGCGGACGGCTCGATCAAGACCGCCGGGTTCATGCCCTACCTCGGCGCCTACGAGATGCTCACCGAGCACCTGGTCCCCAGCTGGGGCGGCAAGTGGCTCACCGCCGACGGCCAGTCCAATGTCGGCGGCGACCCCGCCTTCGCGCAGGCGCTGACCTGGCAGAAGAGCCTCGTCGACTGGCTCGGCGCGAAGAAACTCGTCACCTTCAAGTCGGGCATGGGTGACGAGTTCTCCGCCCAGAACGCCTTCGAGACCGGCAAGTTGGCCATGATGGTCGACGGCGAGTGGCGCAACGCGTTCATCAAGAACGACAAGGCGGACATCGACTACGGCACCGCGGCCGTGCCCGCCGCCGACGGCAAGTCCCAGCTCTACGGCGCCGGTTACGTCGGCGGCAACGTCATCGGCATGCCGCGCGGCGCCAAACACCCGGGCGCGGCCTGGAAGTTGATCAAATTCCTCACCACCGACACCGACGCGCTGACCACCCTGGCCGACGCGATCGGCAACGTCCCCACCACCACGGCCGCGCTCGACTCGCCCTCGCTAGGCCTCTCCAAGGACCCCGACTTCGCCCCGTTCCTTGAGGTCTACAAGAACCCGCTCACCACCACGACCCCGGCCAGCGGTGACGGCGGCGCCTATCTCACCAACTTCGGTCACTTCGTGGAGAAGTGGCAGAGCGGCGGCGTACCCGACCTGAAGGCAGGGCTGGCCGCGGTCGACAAGCAGAACAACGCCGCGCTCAAGCTGGGGCAGTGACCGTCATGGCCACCACCCAACAGATCACCCAACTCCCGCGCGCCACGGCCCCATTGAAGGCCCGGATGCGCCGCAACCGGCTGCGCGTCCTGCTCTTCCTCGCCCCCGGCCTGGTCGGCTTCGCCGTCTTCCTGATCTACCCCTTGCTGATGACGGTCTGGCTGTCCTTCACCAACTCGAACATGATCTCCCAGGCCCAGTTCGTGGGGCTGCGCAACTACCGCTACCTGTTCGACGGCGACCCGCTGATCTGGCACGCCGTCCGCAACACCGCCTGGCTGGTGGTGATCATGGTCCCGGCGCAGGTGCTCTTCGCCCTCGGCGTGGCCATGGTCACCGCCCGGCTCAAGGCCGGGGCGAGCCTGTTCCGCACCCTGTTCTATCTGCCCGCACTGGCTCCGCCGGTCGCCGCGACCGTCGCCTTCGTCTGCATGTTCAACCCCAACTCCGGCCCGGTGAACCGGATTCTGGGCCTGCTCGGCATCCACGGCCCGCTCTGGTTCAACTCGCCGGACTGGTCCAAACCGGCCCTCACCCTGCTCGCCCTCTGGGGCAGCGGCACGATGATGGTCATCTTCCTGGCGGCACTCCTCGAAGTACCCGCCGAACTCTACGAGGCCGCCGAGCTGGACGGCGCCGGCCCCTGGCACCGCTTCCGCTACGTCACGCTGCCGACGATCTCCCCGGTCGTGCTGTTCGCGGCCGTCACCGGGGTCATCGCCGGACTCCAGTACTTCACCCAGGCGATGGTCGCCTCGCAGGTCGCCAACGGCAACATCCAGCCCGCGCCCGGCTATCCGGACGGCTCCACCCTCACCTTCCCCCAACAGCTCTACATCGCCGGCTTCAACCAGTTCCACGCGGGCTACGCCTGCGCGCTGGCCGTGGTGCTCTTCGTGGTGGCGATGGCGTTCACCGTCGTCCTGCTCCGCCGCGCCTCCGGCTTCGACATCGAGGAGTCGCCACGATGACGTACGGCTTCGAGACCTTCCGCATCGAGGAGTCACCGCGATGACGTACGACGCCGAGATCCTCCGCACAGAGGAGTCGCCACGATGACGTACCGCTTCGCCCATCGGGAAGTCGCCACGCCCGCACGGGACTTGGCCACCGGGGAGCCGCCACGATGACGACGACCTACGCCCCGGCACCCGCCCGGCAGACCCGCGCCGCCTCGCCCCACCGCGCCGCGCGCGGCCGGGCCGGCCGCCGCAGGACCCTGATCTGGATCGCCGAACACGCCATAGCCGTCGGCCTGGCCTGCGCCTTCATCGGCCCGATCGTGTTCATCTTCCTGACCTCGGTCATGACCGACGGCCAGTCCCTCACCACCAGCCTGTGGCCCCACCACTGGCAGTGGTCCAACTACCGCACGGTCTTCTCCACCGCCCCGGTCGGCACCTGGCTCCTCAACACGGTGATCTACGCCGTCGCCGCCACCGCGACCACCCTGCTCTCCAGCGTCCCGATCGCGTACGCGCTCGCCCGGTTCCGCTTCAAGGGCCGCAACACGGCGTTCCTCTGCGTCATCACCATGATGATGCTGCCGCCCCAAGTCCTCGTCATCCCCATGTACTTGATGTGGGCGAGGCTCCATCTCACCGGCACCATCTGGCCGTTGGTGCTCCCGTCCCTCTTCGGGGACGCCTTCTCGGTGTTCCTGCTCCGTCAGTTCCTGCTCACCGTCCCCGAGGACTATCTCAACGCGGCCCGTATCGACGGCTGCGGCGAACTCCGCGTCCTCACCCGGGTGGTGCTCCCGATGATGCGCCCGGCGCTCGTCGCGGTCGGCCTCTTCGCCTTCTTCAACGCCTGGAACGACTACTACGGCCCGCTCATCTACACCGGCGAGACGCCCGCCCACTGGACCCTGGCCCTGGGCCTGGCCACCTTCAAGACCTCCCACGCCGTGCAGTGGAACCTCACCATGGCGGCGACCCTCATCGCGATGGCGCCGGTGATCATCGTCTTCTTCTTCGCACAAAAGGCCTTCATCGAGGGCGTCACACTGACAGGAGTCAAAGGTTGAAGATCACCGTTGTCGGTGGCGGTTCCACGTACACCCCCGAACTCATCGACGGATTCGCCCGGTTGGGCCTCCCCGTCACCGAGATCGCCCTGGTCGACCCCGACCCGGACCGGCTCGACGTCATCGCCCCGTTCGCGCGCCGCATCCTGGCCCGCCAGGGCAGCTCCGCCAAAATCACCACCACCGCAGATCCGGACGCCGGCATCGACGGCACCGACGCCGTCCTCTTCCAGCTCCGCATCGGCGGCCAGGCCGCCCGGCACGTCGACGAGACCTTCCCGCACGAGTGCGGCTGCATCGGTCAAGAGACCACCGGCGCAGGCGGGTTGGCCAAGGCGCTGCGCACCGTCCCGGTCGTCCTCGACCTCGCCGAACGGGTCGCCAAGCGCGCCCCGAACGCGTGGATCGTCGACTTCACCAACCCGGTCGGCATCGTCACCCGCGCCCTACTGGACGCCGGACACAAGGCAGTCGGCCTCTGCAACGTCGCCATCGGCTTCCAGCGCACCTTCGCCGACTGGCTCGGTGTCGACCACGAGCGCGTCGCCCTGGACCACGTCGGCCTCAACCACCTCACCTGGGAACGGGCCGTGCGGCTCGACGGCGTCGACGTCCTCCCGCGTATCTTCGACGAACACGGCCAGGCCCTCGCCGACCGGCTGCGCATGCCGCTGGACGTGGTCCGCAGGCTGGGCGTCGTCCCCTCCTACTACCTGCGCTACTACTACGCCCACGACGAGGTCCTCCGCGAGCAGCTCAGCGAACCCTCCCGCGCCCAGCAAGTGGCCGAGATGGAGGGCGACTTGCTCAAGATGTACGCCGACCCGGCCCTGACGGAGAAGCCCGCCCTGCTGGACAAGCGCGGCGGCGCCTACTACTCCGAGGCCGCCGTGCAACTGGTGCACGCCCTCACGGCAGACACCGGTGACGTCCGCGTGGCCAACGTCCGCAACAACGGCACCCTGCCCTTCCTCCCCGACGACGCCGTCATCGAGGTCCCGTCCCGCATCGACGCGCGGGGCGCAACTCCCTTGCCCGTCAAGGCCGTAGAGCCACTCTTCGCCGGACTGATCGCGCACGTGACGGCCTACGAGGAACTGGCCCTGGAGGCAGCCCTGCACGGTGGAGTCGACCGCGTCGCGACGGCGCTGCTGGCGCATCCGCTCATCGGTCAGGTCAAGGTGGCCGAGGAGTTGGCGGCGAAGCTCGTCGCCGCCAACCGCGAACACCTGTGGTGGGCCTGATGAAGACAGGCCTGCTGCTGGCCGTCGACGGCGGCAACTCCAAGACGGACGTTGCCGTGTTGAGGACGGACGGCACGATCCTGGGCCGTGCGAGAGGCGGCGGCTTCCGCCCGCAGGCGGTGGGCGTCGACGCGGCGATGGACGTACTCGCGGCCCTGCGCGCCGAGGCGATGGCGTCGGCGGGAGTGGCGGCCGACGTCGAGGTGGACGGCATCACGGCCTTCCTCGCCGGGGCCGATCTGCCGTACGAGACCAAGGCGTTGCGCGAGGCCGTCGGCGCCCGCCGCTGGGCGGTGACCCAGCGCGTCGACAACGACTCCTACGCCGTTCTGCGCGCCGGCGCCAGCCGCCCCTGGGGCGTCGGCGTGGTCTGTGGCACCGGCATCAACTGCGTCGGCGTCGCCCCCGACGGCCGCACCACCGGCTTCGCCGCGCTGGGCGGGATCTCGGGGGACTGGGGCGGCGGCATCGACGTAGGCACGTCGGCGCTGTGGCACGCGGCACGGGCGGAGGACGGCCGCGGCCCGCGAACTGCCCTTCGCGCAGCGGTAATTGACCACTTCGGGTTCGCGACGGTCGCCGACGTCACCGCGGCCCTGCACCAGGGTGACCTCCCCGCCATCCGCCTCAGTGAACTCTGCCCGGCGGTGTTCGCGGCCCGCGACGAGGGCGACGAGATCGCGACCGAACTGGTGGAGCGCCTCGCGGCGGAGATAGCGAGAATGGCGGTCACGGTCCTGTGCCGCCTCCAACTCGCCGTCCCCCCGGACCTCGAAGTCGTCCTGGGCGGCAGCGTGTTGGCCGCCGGTCACAAGGCCCTCCTCGACGACGTGGAACACAGGCTCACGGAGGCGGTGCCGGGGGTTCGGCCGGTGGTGTGCACGGATCCGCCGTTGCTCGGGGCGGCCCTGGCCGCGCTGGACTCGCATCCGCGAGCGGAGCCGGGGGCGGAGGCGCGGTTGCGTGCGGGGTTCCGGGGGAGCGGGGGTTCCTGATCCGGTACGGCCGGGTGGGCGGGGGCTGGGGGTGTGAGGTGCCGGGGTCGGGGTCGGCCGGGTGGTGTGCGGGGATCCGCCCGGGTCGCTTTGGACCCGCGCCTGCGCCCCGGGCCTGGTGGTAGGCGGTTCGTGATCCGGTTTGACCAGGTGGACGCCGGTGACGCGAGGTGTCGGGGTCCGGCCAGTGGTGTGCGTGAACGTGCCCCGGTCGCTGGGGTCTTACGTCCACGTCCACGCCCGGGCCTGGCAGCCGGTGGTTCGTGTTCCGGTTCGACCGGGCGGGCGCTGGTGGCGCGGGGCGTCGGGGTCTGGCGAGTGGTGTGCGGGGACCCGCCCCGGTCGTCCCGGTCTTGCGCCCGCGCCCAGAACCGACGGTCGGCGGCCGGCCGCGTGCAGGGCTCACGGGAGCGGCGGTTCATGGTCCGGTGCAAGCTCACGGGCCCGGTGCCACGCGTCGGCCCCGGTCCGGCACTCCCCGCGACCGGCGTCCGATCGCGGGCCGGGTCCCGGGGGACCGGCAGCCCGTGATCCGGCACGATCACACTGGACCGGTGTATTCCGCGCGTCGTCTCGCCGACGCGGTACCGATCGCCGCGCACCCGCACCCGCACCCGCACCCGCACTCGCACCCGCACCCGCACGCGGACCCGCACCCGCATCCGCACCCGCACCCGCCACCGGGTGACCGTCCCGAGGCGTGCGCGACCACCCACGCCCCGCGACGACCACCCATGCCCCGGCCCGACCCACCCCCGCGCCCGGCCCGGGACTCCGCACTACGCCGAGCCCCGCCCCCGCACTACGCCCACCCCCCGAGCCGCATCGCATACCCCGCATGATGCAACTCCCCACCCCGCACCCCCCGCACCCCCCGCTCAGCTCCCCGCCGCAGCGCTCAGCGCTCCGAGCGTGCTGGCCTGCGTACGCCAGTCGGTCTGGTTCGGGCTGGTGCCCGCCCAGCGTTCACCGAGGGCATTGAGCGTGGACCGGTCCAACGCCCACAGGGTGTCGGCCTGCTTCTGGATGTAGGCCCGGTAGGTGGTGGAACCGGTCGCCTTCGCCAGGTCGGCGAAGTTCCGCATGAAGATGCCCTTGAACTGCTTCTGGTTGTCGTCGCAGGACGCCGAGCCGACATCGCAGGACTCGGTCAGCACTCCGCCCACCGTCAGCTGCGAGTTGCTGATCGCGGCATCCGCCAGCGTGCGCGCCGTGGTCAGCATCGAGGTGTCACCCGTCGTCTTCCACAGTTCCGTGAAGGCGCCGATGGCCAGGCCCTGGTTGTAACTCCACACGGTGGAACCGTTGTTGGCGCAGGACGACGAGAGACCGTCGTTCACCAGACCCGCGGAGTTGATCATCCCGCTGGCCTTGTACCAGGCGGCCGACGTCTTCGCCCGCTGCAGCCAGACCGTGTCACCGGCGATGCGCTGGTGCAGCGCGGTGGTCAGCCACAGGTACTGCCCGTTCGTCACCGCGTTCTTGTAGGTCCGCTCGCGGTCCCACCACACGCCGCCGCCGCAGGTGCTGGTGTCCCAGTACTGCTGGATGTAATTGGCAATGGTGACGGCCTCGTTGAGATAGCGCGCGTCGTGCGTGTAGTCGTACGCGTCGATCCACGCGATCGCCCACCACCCCGAGTCGTCGATCGACCGGCTGATGAAGTCGCCCTCGATCGCGTCCGAACTGCGCGTCCCGGCCGGGAAGACGCCCTTGTTCTGGTCGAAGGTGCGGGCGATGACCCAGTCGTAGTCGTGCGTGCCGGTCGTCTTCGCGAAGTCGATGACGGAGGTGAGGGTCGCCGCCGAGTTCCACCAACTGCTGGGCCACCAGCCGTTGTAGGGGTCGTACGACGTCATCAGCGCGTCGGCCGCGGCGCGCGCCCGGGTGGGCACCGGCCGGTACCAGGCCGTGCAGCTGCCCTCGTTGTGGCTCGCCTCCCGGCCGCACGCGCGGACCGCCCCGCCGTAGAGGAGACCGCGCGGGTCGCGGGCGGCGTACATCGCGGTGCGGGTCGTGGTCGCTCCGGACGGGGTGCTCGTACGGCCGAGGGAGGAGCCGTCCGGCCAGGTCGAGCCGCCGTCCCAGGAACGGTCCAACCAGATCTCGTCACCGGCGCCACCCGTGTCGATGCTTCCCCAGGCCATGGAGTTCTTCTGGTCGACGTGCAGCCGAATTGTGCGGCCGTAGAGGGTGGTCGAGGGGATGGGCTGGTCGTCGCCCGCCGCCTGGGCCGCGCTCGTGCCGTCGCAGACCGTGTCGCAGACGGTGGGGTAGACCCAGTTCGTGCAGCCGACGCCGGCCGCGTCGCCGCAGGCACGGACGAGGCCGCGCTTGTGGTTGCGCGGGTCGGTGATGTTGTACATCAGCGTCCTGGTGCCGGTCCATGTGCTCGGGACGCTCGCCTTGCCGAGCAGGCCGTCCCAGGTGGCGCCGCCGTCCCAGGAACGGTCCAACCACACCGCGTCGCCGGTCGTGCCGTTGTCGATGCTGGCCCACGCCATGTCGTCCGCGTCGGACACATGGAGCCGGACGACCCGTCCGTTGAGCGTCTTGTCCGGTACTGGAAACGTTTCCTGTTTGGCCTGCGAAGGGTCGAGCGTGTCACAGGCCAGGACGCACACCTGGGTTGCGGCGGACGCCGGCGACGCGATCGGGACAAGCGCCACGAACGCGAGGGCGGCCGTCAGCAGTAAGCTGAGGAACCGTGGTCTGACAACGATGTCGACGTCATGTAGGGACACCGGTACTCGCCTCGATTTCACGATGGGGGACGCTGGGTGTGAATGGATTCAGCTGTGGATCAATGGTCCATACCTCTACCCGTCCTCGACGCAGTGAACCGGCTTGGTGCGGCCCTGTCAATGTCCTAAGGTGCGCTTTTTACGCGGGAGTTGAGGGCTGTCGCGATGGGTTGACACCCGTTCTCCCGGCGCCCATCATCGGTGCGAACTTCGGCGAGTCATCTCGCGTACCCGTTGCTCTTCCACTCTCAGGCCCCCGCGGTCGATCGGTTTGAATCGATTCACATGCCTGGTTGTCCAGTTGAGCGGCTGGTTCCCCCACCGATCCGGGAGGTACTCATGCGCCGCCGCAGGCCACCGCAGAACCGAAAGCCCAGACCAGGCCGCCTAGTCGGGCTCACCATGACGGTGGCAGCCGCGCTGGCCGTGGCCCCGGCCCTGTCCGCCGGTGCGGCGCCGGCGGCTGCAACGCCCGCTCCCAAGGCGGCACTTGACGCCGTGAACTACTCGCCGACCTCGCGCACCCTCAAGCCGACCGCCGTCTACCGCACCTCCGGCAGCGTCGCGAACCCGACGAACGTCCTCAACGGGCAGGCGACCCGGATCACTGGCTCGCAGTCGGCCGTCACGCTCGACTTCGGGAAAGAAGTCGGCGGATTGGTAACGTTGTCATTCGGCAGCACCAGTTCCAGCGGTCAACGCGTCGGCCTGGCCTTCAGTGAGTCGTCCCTGTACGTGGGCAACAACAGCGACCGCAGCAGTGGCCGCGACGGCGAAGACGGCGCCCTCTACGCCACGCCCTCCGCCAACGGCACGTACACCGTGCCCACCGCGCAACTCCGGGGCGGGTTCAGCTACTTGACGGTTTTCCTCGACAGCTCGGGCTGGGTGGACCTCAAGGGTGTCAGCCTCAACTTCACCGCGGCACCGGGAAAGTCCAACCCGGCCGACTACGCCAACTACTTCACCTCCAGCGACGAGTTGCTCAACCGCATCTGGTACGCCGGGGCGTACACCGTGCAGTTGAACACCATCGCCTCCAACCAGGGCCGCGCCTGGCCCCCGCCCTTCTCGGCCTGGGACAACAGCGCCACCGTCGGCGTGGGCGACTCCGTCCTGGTCGACGGCGCGAAGCGGGACCGTACGGTGTGGCCCGGCGACATGGGCATCGCCGTCCCCACGCAGTACGCGTACTCCAACGACCTGACCTCGACCCGCAACGCGCTCACCACGATGTACAACGCGCAGTCCTCGGCGGGTGAAATCCCTTGGTCCGGGCCGCCGTTCAACCTCACCGGCTCGGACACCTACCACACGTGGACCCTGCTGGGCACGTCCACGTACTTCACGTACACCGCCGACCGGTCGTGGCTGGACTCCGAATGGTCCAACTACAAGCGGGGGATGGCCTTCATCACCAACAAGATCGACGGCAACAACCTCCTCAACGTCACCCGCACCCAGGACTGGGCCCGCGTCGGCCAGGGCGGCGAGAACATCTCCGCCAACGCGCTGCTGTACGGCGCCCTCAAGGGCGGCGCCGGCCTCGCCACGGTCGAGGGCGACAGCGCGCTCGCCGCGAGCTGGAACAGCAAGGCCGCCGCGATCAAGGCCGCCGCCAACTCCCTTCTCTGGGACGCCTCCAAGGGCATGTACAAGGACAACCCGAGTAGCGGGCTGTATCCGCAGGACGGCAACTCCCTCGCCGTCTGGTACGGGTTGAGCGACTCCACCGCCAAGTCGAAGAGCATCATCACCGGGCTCGGCAAGAACTGGGGCATCTACGGCCCGACCACGCCCGAATGGGGCGGCAACGTCTCGCCGTTCGCCGGCGGCATGGAGCTGAACGCCCGCTTCACCGCCAACGACGACTTCACCGCCCTGGACCAGATCCGCCGCACCTGGGGCCACATGCTCGACAGCGACATCGGCACCAAGAGCACGTTCTGGGAGGGCATCCAGTCCGACGGCGGCCTGGCGTACGGCGGTTCGTTCATGAGCCTCGCGCACGGCTGGTCCACCGCGCCCACCTCCACGCTCACCTTCGACGTGCTCGGCACCGCCCCCGAGTCGGCGACCGGCGCCTACCGCTTCGTCCCGCACCCCGGCGATCTGACCAGTGCCCAGGGCCGCATCACCATGCCCCAGGGCGCCATCAACGCGTCCTGGTCCCGCGACCCGTCGGCCGGCACCTACTCGGCCACCCTCTCCAGCCCGTCCGGCAGCAGCGGCCGTATCGGCGTCCCGAAGCTGGGCGGCAACATCACGGTGACCGTGAACGGCGCGACCGTCTGGAGCAACGGAGCCTTCACGCCCACCTCCGGCATCACAGGCGGCAGCCAGGACGACGCCTACGTCTACCTCACCGGCGTCGCCCCCGGCAGCTACACCGTCTCCGCCACCGGCCTCGGCAATCCGTCGGCGCCCACCGAACCCGGCACCGGCGCCCTGCGCGCGGGCTACACCCGGTGCGCGGGCGAGGGCGGCACCTGCTCCTTCAGCGGCACCCGCTCGGTGGCCTACGGCGCCGGGACGTACACGTACAAGACGGTGACCAGTAGCACCGCCTGCTCGAACGACTCCTTCGGCGGCGACCCGGCGGCCAACCTCGTCAAGTCCTGCTACGTCGCCGACGTGGGCGGCCCGCCCGGATACACCGCCTGCGCGGCCGAGAACGGCACCTGCGCCGTGCCCGGCTACAACCGTGACGTCGCCTACGGCGCCAACGGCAACTTCGTCCACCAGGTCACCAACGGCAACGTCGCCTGCTCCAACGCCCACTTCGGCGATCCCATCGACGGCGTCGCCAAGTCCTGCTACCTCCCACCCGCCGGAGCCCCGGCCGGAGGCTGGACCAAGTGCGCCGACCAGAACGGCACTTGTGCCGCGGCGGCGGGACAACCAGTGATGTACGGCGCCTACGGAGCCTTCACCACGGCCACCGCCACCGGCGACACCGCGTGCACCGACGCCACGTTCGGCGACCCCATCTCCGGTGAGTCGAAGGCCTGTTACACCGCCACCGGCGGCCCGGTCGGCTATGCCACCAACTGCTCTGCGGAAGGCGGCACTTGTGCCTTCGGCGGACAGCAGACCGTCGCCTACGGCGCCCGGGGCCGCTTCCTCTACAAGGCATTCAGCGGCGGCGCGAGCTGTACGACGGCGGCCTTCGGGTCCGACCCGCTGCCGGGCGTGAGCAAGTCCTGCTACCTCGCGTCCTGAGCGGCCCCACGCATCCGGCAGCCTCCACTCCCCGCGTGACCGGGGGCTGCCGGATCACTCGGGATGGGCCACTGCCTCCTTCTGCAGGTGCACCGCGGCCAACAGGCTCAGTCGCGGTTCCGCCTGGCGCAGCGCCCGCACCGCGGCGACCGAGTCGAGGTCCCCGGTGAACCCGGTCTCCGCCAGCCGGGAGCGGACCCAACGGGCTTGCAATCGGCCTTCGTTGGCGGCAGCGGTGGCCTCGACGAGAGCGACGGCGCGTTCCAGGCCGGGGCGCTCCTCGGGCGATGCCTCGGCCAGTGCCTCGCGCAGGGCCGCCGCGATCACGTCGGCGTCCCGGATGGTCAGCACGAAGGTGTTCTTCTTGCTCAGTCCCGTGATTCCTGTCATGGGGCTCAGCCTGACCGACATGCCCCTGCACGCAAAGCGACTTGAGGAGGCTCAGAGGCTCGGCTACGCATCGTCGTCCCGCGCCGTCAGGGCGAAGGCCAGCAGGGCCGTCGTGGTGAAGTCCAGCGAGGGCTCCACCGTCTGCCAGGCGCCCACGTCGTCCACGTAGCGCGAACCCTTGCCGTCGAAGTCGGTCCAGGCTCCCGACGGCGGGGCGGCGGTGCACTTCTTCATGGTCGGGAAGCCGTTCAACTCGGCCAGCTTGTCAGCGGCGTTGGGGCCGTTGACCACCGCGCCGCGCAGGATCGCGCCCTTCCCGTCGAGGCTGCCGCGGAGGTTGGCCAACTGGTGTTCCGGGCAGTGCGGGTAGACCTCACCCGCGCCGATCATGAAGCTGGTTCCCCACGGGTTGGCGCCGAGTGCCCAGCCCCGCTGCCGGCCGGCGAACGCGTCGTAGCGGGTGTCCCCGGTGGCCTTGGCGTAGAGGCGGGCGGTGGCCACCAGCCCGAACGTGTGCGGTACGGCGTCGAAGTCGTCGTAGACCGCACCGGCGCCGAAGGGGTCGTGCTCGGCGTGATCGACCCCGTCCTCCAACTGGCGCCGCAGGTCCTTGTTCAAGTCCTGGGCTCCAACTCCGTTGCTGCGGGCGCCGTCCAGAGCGGTGGCCAGGTCGACGTGGGCCAACGCGCTGACGTCCGCGACGTTGAGGGTGCCCTTGACGTCGGATTCCAGGTAGGCCTTGGCCCAGTGGGCGGCCTCGCCGGTCCAGTCGGCCTCCCGGTCGTCACCCAAGTCCCGTGCGGCCAGGGCGAGTTCGGCACCGGCGAACTCCATGTCGTCCTGCCAGGAGTCCTCGGGATAGAAGGCGCTCGGGAAGGCGGTGACGAGCGGCTTGTCGGGGTCGTGGTCGGTGTCGGCCAGGTCGTAGACGGCGGCGGCCTTCTCCAGCCACTCCCGCGCCTGGTCCGGGTCGGAGTCGGCCGTGCGCTGCGCGGCGAGGGCGAACACCGCGGCCACCCGCCCGGCCAGACTCGGCGTGATCGGCTCGCCCGGCTTGTTCGCGCGGAACACCGGCCGGTGCTTGATCGTGTAGTCCGGGTCACCGGGCGACACATCGAGCCGGTCGTCGGCCTCCGGCAGCCGCCACACGTCGTGATCCGTCCGTACGGCGTCGTTGCCCGCGCCGATGCCGACCTGGGCGTAGAGCGTCCCGCTGTCCCCGTCCCACATCTTGTCCACCCACTCCAGCCCGTGCTCGGCCTCGGCGGACAGCGCCTTCATGTCCGGCAAGTCCCGCTCGGCGACCAGGAGTTCGGCGGTCGAGTAGGAGGTGGTGCCGGTGAACTTGAGGAAGTCGCCCGCGTCGAACCAGCCGCCCGAGACATCGGCCTTCACAGCTGTCGGGGTCAGGTGCTCGTCGAGGAGTTCCTCGCCCGCCTCGTCGTAGTGCGGGTCGGCGTAGACGGTCGCGTCCTCGTCGGCGAGATGGGACGGGCCGTGGGACAGCCCGCCGGACACCACGTCGGCTCCGTCGCGCTGTGCCTGGAGGAAGCGGACGTTGTCCCGGACGAGCGGGGTCATCAGCTCGCTCGCGTCGGCGATCCGGAAGGCGGGGGAGCGGCCGGCCGCCGTGCCTGACAGGACGATGCGGTAGGTGCCGGGCTTGTCCAGCGCGGAGAGGTCGACGGTCCGCACGGACGGGAACCTGGCGTTCCAATGGCCGGTGACGGCACCGAGTCGCCCCGCCGTGACCACCTTGTTCCGCGCGTCGACGACCTTGAAGCGCGCCCCCGCGAGCGCCTTCGTGGGCCCCATGACGTACGCCTGTTTCGTCTCGCCCCGCACATAGCCGACCTGGTCGACGCGGACGGCCACATGGGCGGCGGACGGTGTGGCGGCCTCGCCGTAGACATTCAGGCCGACGAGCACGGCGGCGATGCTCACGGCGGTGGTGGTGACCAGGACGGCAGGGCTGCGCAATGCGTTCATGCGCCCACGGTGCCGGGACCTTCATGAGATGAAGATGAGGACGCCGGGGGTGCGTCCGCGGGGAGCCGGAGTTCGGCGAGCAGGCCGCCGCCGGGAGCGTCCGTGAGGCGGGCGGTGCCGTGGTGCAGACCGGCGACCCAGCGGACGATGGCGAGGCCCGCGCCCGTGCCTGGACCGGTCCTGGTGACCCCGCGTGCGAACACGCGTTCCCGGTCCGCGAGCGGTACGCCGTCCCCGTGGTCGCGGACCGTGACCAGTCCCGGCGTGACGCTGACCTCCACCGGCGAACCGGCCGGGCCGCCGTGCCGCTGCGCGTTCTCCACCAGGTTCCGCACCGCCTGAGCCAGCAGATCCGGATCGCCGAGCACCACCACCGGCTCGGCCGTCACGGTCACGCTCCCGTGGTCCGGCAACTCCTCGACCGTGGTCTCCACCAACTGGTCCAGCCGCAGCCGGACCAACTCGACCCGCTGCGCCCCGGACTCCAGCCGCGCCCGGGCGAGCAGCCCGGTGACCAGCCGGCTGAGCCGGTCCACCAGCCGTAGCGCCTCGTCGCTTGGACCGTTCCGTTCCACCACGAGCCGCAGCGTCGCCAGCGGCGTCCGCAGTTCGTGCGCCGCCTCGGCCAGGAACTGCTCCTGCTGGCCGAGCCCACGCAGCGCGGGCCGCATGGCCCGCCCGGACAGCAGATGTCCTACGGCCGCCGCGCAGCAGACCAGGGCCGTGCAGCCGAGGGCCAGCCAGCGCACGAGGAGGTCGTGGTCGTGTTCGCTGCGCGCCAGTTCCGTGCCGACGAGTACCGCCGCCCCGATCCGGTCGCCGTCCCAGACCGGCGCCGCCGCCCACCGCAGCCGCCCGCCCTTGGTGGCGGAGGCGCTGACTTGGACCGTTCCCTGCTCGTCCAGGACGCTGTGCCAGACCTCGTCCAACCGGTCCGTGTCGGGCAGCGACGACCGTCCGGGTACGACGTTCCGCACGGTCGGCGTCTTACCGGGCGGCGCCTGCAACACCGCCAACACCTGGGCGCCCTGGGCGAGTTCGTCCTCGCGCAGGGGCTCCAGGTGCAGGACGCCCGCGTCATCGAACCAGACCGCCCGTGACAGTCCCGCCGCGCGGCTGCCGACCTCGTGGTCGAGGCCGGAGCGGCGGGACGCGGAGTCGATCCGGATGGCGACCACGGCGAGTACGACGAGACAGGCCGCGGTCGTCGCGGCGAAGAGGAGGGTCATCAGGCGGCGGGTGCGGCGGAGCCGGGCCACGGCGGGCGACGGGGCGGAGGCCGTGTCGCGGCGGCTCACGCGTCGCCGCCCAGGCGGTAGCCGACTCCGCGCACCGTCGCGATCGGGTCGGGCGGGCCGAGGCGTCTGCGCAGCTGACCGATCAGGACGTCCACCACGTTGGACATCGGCTCGCTCGCCTCGTCCCAGCAGCTCTCGATCAGCGCGCTGCGGGTCACCACATCGCCCGCGCGCAGCATCAGCAGTTCCAGTACCGCGAACTCCTTGGCGGAGAGGCTGAGCAGGACCCCGGCCCGGGTCACCCGGCGTCGCGGGAGGTCGAGTTCCAGGTCGCCCGTGCGCAGGACGGACGGCCGCGCGGGTTGCTCCCTGCGGCACAACGCCCTTACCCGTACGACCAGTTCGGCGAAGGCGAACGGCTTCACCAGGTAGTCGTCCGCCCCGTGCTCGAAGCCGGCCACCCGGTCGCTCACCGCGTCCAGCGCCGTCAGCAGCAGGAAGGGCAGCACCGAACCAGCCCGGCGATGCGCGGCGAGCAGCGTGAGGGAGTCGCCGTCCGGGACCGAGCGGTCGGCCACGACACAGTCGTAGCGATTGACGGACAGTTTGAGATCCGCCTCGGCCAGCGTGCGCGCGAGGTCCACCGCGAACCCCGCGTCCCGCAGCTGAGCAGCGACGACGGGCCCCAGCTCGGGGTCGTCCTCCAAGACCATTACGCGCATGGGCCGGAGCTTAGGCGACGGCGGGCCGCGCGCTCGGACGCCGTACGCCGAGTGCGCGGCCCGCCGCCCTGAGTGGTCAACTGCCGGGCACGGTGTCCTCGAACGTGGTGCCCGCGCCGCGGTACGCCGCGACCTTGGCGGCGACCTGCGCCGGGGTGAGGACCTGGTCCTTGACGTGCAGGACGTAGTCGACCTGCTCGTCGTAGGACCGCGCGGTGGAACTGGTCAGGCCGCCGAAGTCGATCAGCCACTGGTTGAAGTTGATCGACATCGGCCGCTCCGGCAGGTACGCGGCGTCGTGGGTGCCGAAGAGCTGGCCGTCGATGTAGTACTTGATGCTGCTGTTGTCGATGGTCAGCACCAGGTCGTGCCAGCCGTTGTAGCTCTGCCGGCCCTCGGTGTGCTGGTTGACCGCGATCCACGGGTCGGCCTGGTAGGTCTCCCAGGACGTCGTGTAGAGGATGTTGGAGGTCTCGCCCCAGCCGCCGTTGGGGAGGTACTCGAAGTCGTACTCGGAGTAGTCGTCCGCCAGCGGTGCCGTGAGGTCGTTGATGGTGAAGAACGTCTGGACGAGGTGGTCGCCGTCCGGGCCCGACTTGGGCGCGTCGTTGAACTTGACGCGGGCCGCGTAGGTGCCGTTCTTGAACTTCCGTGTGTTGGTGACGACTTCGGACTGCTCGGTGCTCTCGCCGGTGCCGGACGTCGACGTCTCCAGGTTCATCACGGAGTTGCCGCTCGTGCTCGCGAACGTGACGTTCTCGGGCGCCCAGGTCGCACCGGAGACACCGGGACCGCCGGAGCCGGAGCGCACGCTCCAGCCGTGCGACGAGATCCGCGGGTCGTTGTAGGCGCTGTAGTTGAAGTCGTCGAACAGCGCGGCGCCGGTGGCCGGGGGATCGGTCGGCGGGTCGGTGGGCGGGTTCGTCGGGTCGTTGCCCGCGGGGGCGGTGCCCCACAGCGTGGCGCCGGCCAACTGCGCGGTGACCTTGGACCAGTCGGCGTACGACGTCCGCGAGGCGCCGAAGGAGTAGTCGTCGCTCTGGACCAGCGTCTGCCACGTCGACTGGTAGAAGCGCAGCTGCATGTCACCGGTGTCGGCGCCGGGCGCGAGCGTGCCCGCGCCGGAGGTGAAGCCGATCTCCAGGTAACGGTCCGCCGTGGCCGTCGGGTTGGCGAGTGTGCCGAAGGTGCCCGTGACGTTGGCACAGCCCTTGACGGCCCAGGAACACGCGAAGCGGTAACTCGCGCTCGCCGAGTCCGCCTTGAAGTAGTAGCGGACCTTGACGCTCGCCAACTGCACTGTGCTGGAGCCGGTGTTCTTCACCTTGAACCAGGGCTCGGACTGGTCGGCCGTGGCACCCGTGGCGCTGGTGCGGTACTGCACGCTCAGCCCGTCGCCCGCCGCGCTCGCGGTGGACGGCATGGCGGTGAGCGCGGCGGCGCCCATGGCCACCGCCACGGCGGCGGACGCGGCGGCGCGGAGTCGGTTCTTCGCGTACCTCGTGTCGAACCTCTTGTCGAGTCTCATGTCGTGCCTCTCCAGAAAGGTGGGGTGATTCCGGAACGGGACAGGTGGGTGGGGGAGTTGAAGCGGGACAGCTCAGGGGCGGTACCGGACGCCGAGTGCGTCGAGGCGGGCCGTGTGCTCGTCGAGCCGGGAACGGAAGTCCGCCCAGTCGGTCGCGCCGCTCCAGGCCCGGTCCGCCAGGGCGCACAGGCGGGGGTAGGTGAGGTACTCGATGCGCTCGGGCGTCCTGACGAACTCGGTCCACAACTGGGCCTGGGTGCCCAACACCCGCTCGGACGCGCCCCGTTCGGCGTCCTCGGGATCGGGATCGTGCGCGTGGACGGCACGCAGATCGACGACGCCGCCGGGCTGGCCCTTGGGCTCGCCCGGGTCCTCGGACTGGGCGTAGTCGAGATAGGTCGCCCGGTGATAGGCGCTGATGACGGGGTGGCCGCGGCGCGCCGCCGCCAGGGTGTGCGCCGCGTCGCGCCAGGTCATCACCGTGAAATCCAGGGGCAGTTCGGCCCCCGTCTCGGCCCAGCCGACCGGACGCCGACCGTGCCGTACGAGGAAGTCGCCGATCTGCCCGAGGAACCAGCCGTGCAGCGCCGCGGGACTCGACAGGCCCTGTGCCACGGCCCGTTCGCGGGCGGCGACGCTGTGCGTCCACTCGGCGGTGGGGCACTCCTCGCCGCCGACGTGGATGTACGGCGAGGGGAAGACGTCCATGACCTCGTCGAGGACCGTACGGCAGAAGTCGAGGACCTCGTCGTGGACGCCGAGGACGGTGTCGCACACGCCCCAGCGCGTCCAGACGTCGAGGGTGCGCTCCGGGTTGTTGCCCAGTTCGGGATAGGCGGCGAGGGCGGCGCGCACATGCCCGGGCATCTCTATCTCCGGCATGACGGTGACCCCGCGAGCGGCCGCATAGCTCACCAGGCCGGCGAGTTCGGCCCGGGTGTACGAGCCGCCGTGCGGGACACCGTCGTACAAGTCGCTTCCGGCGGGGCCCAGTTGGGACTCGGCGCGGTGGCCGCCGATCTCGGTGAGCTTCGGGTAGGCGGACACGGGCATGCGCCAGCCCTGGTCGTCGGTGAGGTGCAGATGGAACACGCCGATCTTGTGCAGCGCCAACAGGTCGACGTACCGGCGCAGATAGGAGACGGGCTGGAAGTGCCGGGCCACGTCCAGCATCGCGCCGCGCCAGGGATGACGGGGGAGGTCGGTGATCTCGACACACGGCAGCAGCCACTCCGTGCCGGGCTGCGGGAACTCCGACAGGGCCTGCGGGGGCAGGAGTTGACGGATCGTCTGGATGCCGCGCAGTATTCCGGTGAGGTGCGCGGCGCGCAGCAGTACGGCGTGCGGGGCGATGGTGAGTCCGTATCCCTCCTCGCCGAGACCGGCCAGTCCGGGGTCGAGCGTGAGGGTCAACCGGCCCTCGGGGGACGCCGGTAGGGGCAACCCGGTGGCCGGGGCGAGCAGGGTGCGCAGCAGGTCCGCGGCCGGTTCGGCGCCCGCGCCGATGTGCAGCGCGGTGTCGGCGTCGAGCGTGAACTGCCCTGGCCTGGCCCGCGACTTGGTGGGGCGGGGGACGAGGGAGAGCACGGAACGCTGTGCGGGCATGGATCGTCTCCGGAGCGGGGCGGGGGTGTGTGGGGGAGGCGGTACGGCGGCTCAGCCCTTGACCGCGCCGGCCGCGAAGCCGGAGGTGACATGGCGCTGGAGCAGCAGGAACACCACAAGTGCGGGCGCGGCGAACAGAGTTGAGGCGGCCATGGTGGCGCCCCAGTCGGTGCCGAAGACGTTCTGGAAGGAGGACAGCCACACGGGCAGCGTGCGGTGGTCCTGCTGCTTGATGATCAGGAAGTTGGCGTACGTGAACTCGTTCCACGCCGTGATGTAGCCGAACAGCGAGGTCGCCATCAGTCCCGGCGCCAGCAGCGGGAACGCCACCCGCCGGAACGCGCCGAACCGCGTGCAGCCGTCGACCTGCGCGGACTCCTCCAACTCCGGGGGAATCGTGCCGATGAAGCCGCGCAGCACGATGATCGTGAACGGCAGCGTCATCATGAAGTAGACGAGTGTCAGCGTCGGTAGCCGGTCCAGCATGTCGGTGTCCCGCGAGATGATGTACACCGGGATGATCAGTGACTCCCAGGGCGCCATCTGCGCGATGAACACCATCAGCATGAACTGCCGACGCCCCTTCCACTTCATCCGGGCGACCGCATAGGCGGCGCCCAGCGCGATGACGAGGGCGAGCAGGACCGCGCTCAGCGTGACGAGGAGACTGTTGCGCCAGAACAGACCGAAACCGGCGGCACCGACCGCGGTACGGAAGTGGTCGAGGGTCCAACTCTCCGGCACGATACGGGGCTTGTCGGACTGGATGTCCCGGGTCGGGGTGAACGCGGTCGCGACCATCCAGTACACCGGGAAGAGGCAGACCACGACCGTGAGGACGGCGGCGGCGTTCAGGGGCAGGCGGCGAATGCGGGGCCGGGTCGTGCTCATGCGAGCTCGTCCTCCTGGCGGAACATCTGGCGGAAGTAGAGGACGAGCACGCCGGACATCAGCACGACGGTGACCATGGAGGCCGCCGCACCGAGGTCGTAGCGCTGGCTCGACAGGGCGGTCTGCACCGCGTACACGGGCAGGATCGTGGTGGCGTCGCCGGGACCGCCGTTGGTCATCACCCAGATCTGCACGAACGCCTTGAACGTCCAGATCACTTCGAGCGAGAACACCAGCAGGTAGATCGGCCGGACGATCGGCAGGGTGATGGAGCGGAAGATCCGCGGGCCCGACGCCCCGTCGAGGCGCGCCGACTCGTACAACTCGGCGGGGACGGTGGTGAGCGCCGAGTACAGGGTGATCGCCGCGAACGGCACCGACTGCCACACCACGAGGACGACCACGATCGCGAAGGCGGCCGGCCCGTGCGCGAACCAGGGGTAGCGGTCGAAGGACTCGAACCCCAGCCTCGTCAGTACCGAGTTGACGATGCCGAACTCCGAGTGGAACAGCCACTGGAAGACGGTGGTCGCCGAGATGACCGGCATCGCCCAGGTCAGCACGAGCGCGCTCAGCACCGCGGTCCGCCCGAACCGGCCGAGCCGCTCGACCATCAGCGCGACCAGCGTCGACAACGTCATGATCAGGACGACGTTGATCCCCATGAAGAGGAACGTGCGCCGCACGACCTCCCAGAAGTGCGGGTCGCCCAGCAGCGTCCCGTAGTTCTTGAACCCGACGAACCGCGCGTGCCCCACGATGAGTTGACGCAGTCCGAAGTCCTGCAGCGAGATCACCACGGCACGGATCAGCGGATACACGAGCAGATACAGCGTGCCGAGGACGGCGGGCGCGATCAGGACGTACGGCCAGAGTCCGCGGCCGGCGGTCCGTGCCGGGCGGCGCGGATCCGGGCCGGGGGAGCGCCGGGACGGACCGGTGCCGAGCGGGGGACGTGGCGCGGTCTGTTCTCGGACGGCCGACACGGCGTTCCTCCTTCCGATGAGCAACGGGCAGGTCAGGAACCGGAGTTCATCGCCGAGGTGATGGCCTCGGACGCGGTGGCCGCCTTCTTCTGGATGTCGCCTCCGGTGAGGACGGCCGTCATGTAGTCCTTGATCGGGTTCTTCGCCTCCACGGCGGCCCAGCCCGGGGTGTTGGGTGTCGCGTGGCCCTCGGCGGCGCCGACCGCCATCGCCGCGGCGCCCGGGTCGGAGGCGACCGCGGAGGCGAGGCTGGTCCTGTTCGGGACGTAACTCATCGCGAGCGCGAGCTTCTTCTGCCAGGCGTCGCCGGTGAGTTCCTTGACGAAGGTGTAGGCCGCGCCCTGCTTCGTGGACGCGGTGGGGATGACCAGGTCGGAGCCGCCGGTGAAGACGGCGCCGGGGGTGGCGGCGGTCCTGCCCGGGATCGGGAAGAAGCCCAGCTTGCCCTTGAGCGCGGGGTTGTCCTGGACAACGGCCGTGGCACCGCCCGGAGTCGAGACGACCTGGGCGACCTTCCCCTTGGCCATGACGTCGGCCTGCGGCGGGTTGGCCTCGTCGGAGTCCTTCGGGCCCTTGCCGAGCGCCTGGAGCTGCTCGTAGAACCGCATGCCGTTGATCGCCTCGGGGGTGTCCAGCGTGCCCTTCCACTTGCCGCCGGACTGGGTGGCGAGGTCGCCGCCCTCGTCCCAGACGAAGCCCGCGAGGGTGTACCAGCTCTGGCCGGGCAGGTAAATACCCTGCGTGCCACCGGAGTTGAGCTTCTTGGTGGCGGCGATCCACTGGTCGCGCGTCTTGATGGCGGACGCGTCGATGCCGGCCTGCTTGAAGAGGTCGGTGCGGTAGATCACGACGCGGTTGGCGGCGTAGTACGGAATGCCGTACTGCTTGCCGTCGTAGGAGCCCGGCTCGGCGAGGCCCTTGAGCCAGGTCTTCCCGCCGAGGTCGTCCACCTTGTCGCTGAGGTCGAGCAGCCCCCCGCTCTGCGCGAACTGGGCGACCTGGGTGTTGCCGGTCTCGATGACGTCCGGCGCGTCGTTGCTGGCCAGGGCGGCCGTGACCTTCTCGCCGATCCCGTCCCACTCCTGGATCTGCACCTTGACCCTGATGTGCGGGTGGGCGGCCTCGAAGCCCTTGACGAACTCGTTCTGGAACTGCGCCGAGACGCTGTCCCGCATCAGCCAGACGTCGATGGTGGTGTTCCCGCCGGAACCGGTGCCGGCGGAATCGGAGGAGCTGCTGCAGGCACTCAGTCCGGCGGTCAGTGCGAGCACGGAGACGCCGGCGAAGAAGCGGAACTTCACGGTTCACCTCTGGAGGACATGAACTGACCACCTGACCAGTGAAGCCCACTGGACAGCTCACCTCTCGATGTGGGGACGAAGGTGGCATAGACCAATGAGTGCGTCAACCCCCTCTGCGGTGACGGGACTTGGCGTGCGAATCGGACGGGACCGGGAGAATCACGGCTCGCCGGTGGTTACACTGTCCTGGTCAACAGGGCGATTACGGGCGACTATTGGGCAACTGGTCAAGTGGTCAACCGGGGGTTCCTTGCATGAGGGAGTGCGACATGAAGGCCGACGCGCCAGGTGCGGTGCTCAAACGGGAGCGGGTCCGCGACTTCGTCCTCGACCTCGTCGAGTCGCACCACCCGGGGGACGCGATCCCCTCCGAGCGCGTCCTCTGCGCCCAACTCGGCGTGTCCCGCCCGACGTTGCGCGCGGCGGTCGACGAACTCGTCGCCGCGGGGCTGCTGGTGAGGGAGCACGGACGCGGCATGTTCGTGGCGCCCGAGAAGATCACCCAGGAACTCGTCTCGACCGAGCAGACCATGACGGCACCTCAGGCCGCGGGGGCCTGGTCGAGCCGTCTGCTGGAGTTCACCACCGTCCCGGCCGGTGCCCGGGTGGGCCGCAGACTGCGCCTCTCGCCCGCCGCCGAGGTCGTGTACGTGGCGCGGTTGCGCCTGGTCGACGGCGCCCCGATGGCCATCGAGCATCTGCACATCAGGGCCGATCTGGTCCCCACCCTGTCCGCCCAGGAGCTGGAGGCCGGTGACCTGTACGAACACCTGCGGGAACAGCACGGCGTACACGTCCAGGAGGCGGTCCAGGCGATCGAGCCGACCGTCGTCACCCGGGCCGAGGCCGAACTCCTCGACGTCCCCGAACTCTCCCCGGCCCTGCTCTTCGAACGCCTCACCTCGGACACGACAGGTCAGCCCGTCGAGTACGTCCACTCGATCTACCGAGGCGACCGCTACCGCATCGTCTCCCGCCTCACCCTCGGCCCCTCGGTCACGGCGCCCTCGACCCCCCTCGGCCACCACCCCGGCATCCCCCCGGGGGACTTCGCCCACCGCGACACGATCGCGTCGTCCACGCGGGGGGACATTCAGTCGGCGTCCTGAGGCGCGGGCGCCTGTGTGGTCCGTGCCCAAGTGACCGTGTCGTAGAGGGACTTCGGGTCGTCGGCGTGCAGCCTGATCACCCGTACGAGGCGCGGGGCGCCGAGGAGTTTCGGCGCGTTGACCGGTTCGGTCAGTTCGAGGGTGAGGGAGGTCTGGGAGCCGACGGGCAGGTTCAGCTCGCCGTCCTTCTTCGCGTGGGTGAACAGTGACGCGCGCCGGATGGAAGCGATCCGGGCGACGGGAACGCGGATGTCGACGTGGGCCGCCTGCCGGATCCGCAGGACACCCCCGGCGAGGACGTGCGGCCGGGTGACCGCGGCCGCGTGCATGCCGAGGACGAACAGGACGGTGTAGACGTCGACGACCAGGACGGTGTAGACGTCGACGACCAGGACGACGGCGTGGACGACGGGCCACCGGGCGAGCAGGAACGACAGGGCGACCGTCTCGGCCACGCACACGAACGTGAGGCCGTACATCATCGCGGCCTGGTCGCGGGCGTGCGGGAAGACCCCGTCGGCCTCGCCGACACCGTGCGGACGGCGTACGACCCATCGGACCAGGCTCGCCAGGATCCGCGCCTCGTGCGCCACGTACCGCGCCACACGCTCGGGCACGAGCCGCACGAGCGCTTGCCGCCGGGACAGCCCGAGCCGCCGTAGCCGCGACCAGACGTAGGCCTCGGCGACGAGGAGCGTCAGCAGGAGCAGCTTGCCGCCGAGCAGCACGGCGCCGGGCACCGGAACCCCGCAGAGCAGGCAGATGATCAGGGCGAGTTGGGCAACTCGGTGTCGACCATGCCGGGCTCGATCATGGCCACGCGGACCATCTTCGGGCCGAGCTCCACCCGGAGCAGCCGGGTGAGGTGGCTGATGTACGCCTTGGTGCCGGAGTAGATCGAGAACTTCGTCAGGATGCGGGTGGCCGCGATCGACGAGGTGTTGATCAGGTCGGCCGGCCTGCCCGCGGCGGCGGACTCCGTCAGGTGGGGGAGGAACGCGGCGATCACGTTCATCAGCCCGCTGATGTTGAGATCGATCTGGCGCTGCCAGTCGTCGACCTTCAACTCCTCGACACCGGAGATGAGTTGGACACCGGCGTTGTTGAACACCAGGTCGGCCTTGCCGAAGCGCTCGGCGACCCGGTCCGCGGCGGCCTGGACGGCGGCGCGGTCCGTGACGTCGACGGCCAGGGCGAACGCGGTGCCGCCGGTGGCCTCGATGTTCTTGACCACGCCTTCCAGCCGCTCCTTGCGGCGGGCCAACACGACCACGGTGGAGCCGAGTTCGGCGAGCCGTTCGGCGGTGACGGCGCCCATGCCGCTGGACGCGCCGGAGACGACGGCGACACGGCCGGACAAAGGGGTGCCGGTGAGCAGGGCGGAAGCAGACATCACGGAACCTCAATCAGTTGGATGGGGAGGGTGTTTGATGGTCTGCCAGGTGCAGCTGGTGCGGCCGGTGTGAGAGGTGTGTGGGGTGGTGGCCGGGCCGGGCACCCGAACTCGTCGGGCCCAAGGGTGTGAACTCCTCCGGCCCGGGCGCCCGTTGCCCGTCAGGCGGCGGCGTCGTCGTGCCCGGTGGCCGCGGACTTCTCGCGCCACGGGGCCAGGTCGTCCCGCACCTGCTGGTACTTGACCTCCAGCCGCTCCAGGGTGTCGCGGCCGAGGTAGAGGTGCGTGGGCAGCTTCTCGGTGCCGGTGACCTCGACGATGAGCGCCGCGCCCAGGACGGGGTCGCCGAGCTGTGCGTGGTTGGCCCGGTCGATCCAGTCGAGCGTCACGTGGGCCGGGGTGTCGTCGTAGTCGGCGATGCGGTGCGCGGCGACCGAGAGGGAGCTGGAGTCGAGGAAGTCGGTGCGGAAGACGCCCGGTTCGACCACCATCGACTGGATCCCGAACGGCGCCATCTCGGCGGAGAGCGCCTCGCTGATACCGGCGACCGCGAACTTCGACGCGGAGTACAGACTGACCCCGGGCTCGCCCTCGAAGCCCGAGCGGGAACCGATGTGCACGAGCTTGCCGGAGCCCTGCTTGCGCATGACGGGCAGGGCGGCGCGGGTGACGTTGACGAGGCCGAAGACGTTGAGGTCGAACAGCGACCGCGCCTCCGCGTCGGTGATCTCCTCCAGCGCGCCGAGCAGCCCGCGGCCGGCGTTGTTCACCAGGACGTCGATACCGCCGAAGCGCTCCACCGCGGCCTCGACCGCCTGCGGGATGCTGCCGTTGTCCGTGACGTCCAGGGCGACGGCGAACACGTTGTCGGACTTCTTCAGGTCGTCGGGCACCCGCTCAGGATTCCGTACGGCGACCACGACATTGTTACCGCCTGCCAGTGCGGCCCGGGCGATTTCCGCGCCGATTCCGCGGGAGGCGCCGGTGACAAACCACGTAGCCATGGGGAAAACCTCTTTCGTCGCTTCCCCTTGTGGGGGATTTCTTGTTGACGAGTACGAGTCTGTCCCTCCGGTGCGGAGCTATGAAGGCAGCGGTTTTCCTGGGAGTCCCACACCCAGGAACGGGCCGTGACCGGCGAAGTCGGTGACATGTCAACAAGCTGCTACGGTGAGGCCATGTCCGAACCGCGATGGCTCACCCCCGACCAGGCCGACGTCTGGGCCAAGTACCGGAGAGTGCGCCGCGATCTGCAACGGGCCCAGGACCAGCAGCTACAGCGGGATTCGGGTCTCTCGGCCGCCGACTACGCGCTCCTCGCGCCCCTGTCCGAGTCCGTCGACGGCGTGCTGCGCGCGCGGGAGCTGGGCGCTGAGGTCGACTGGGAGCACAGTCGGCTGTCCCATCAGATCAGCCGCATGGAGAAGCGCGGGCTCGTCACGCGCGAGCCCTGCGCGGACGACGCCCGCGGCTCGATGGTGCGGCTCACGGAAAAGGGCCGGGAAATGATCGAGGCCGCCGCACCCACCCATGTGGAGAACGTCCGGCGGCTTTTCTTTGACCCGCTAACCTCGGACGAGGTTCGCCTTTTCGGCGATTTCCTGGACCGGATACTGGGAGCGGTCGAGCGTAATTCCCGGTAACACAACTCCCGGTAATTTGTAACTCCCGGTAATTCGTAACCTCGGGACATTACTGCGCGTCCTGCACCTCGGGCGCGCTGAGCGAACCCAGCAGGGCCAGGCCGTCCGCCGAGGGGGAGCCCGACTCGGCCTGAAGGATGACGAGCTGCTGCCCGGGCGCGCTGCGGATGGTGAGCGCCTCATGCCGCAGCTCCAGGTCCCCCACCACGGAATGGCGCATCTGCTTGACCTCGTAGGGCGGGACCCGGGTGTACTCGCGGGCCCACAGCGAGCGGAACTCGGGGCTGCGCACGGACAGTTCGCCGACGAGTTCCAGGATGCGGGGATCCTCGGGCGTGCTCGCGGCGGACTGCTGGAGATCGGCGACGGCGCGGTTCTTCGCCCGTTCCGGGCTCCGGTAGAACGTCTTCGCCGCGGGGTCCAGGAAGAGCATGCGCAGCACGTTGTCGCGCTGGGTGAAGTCCCGGTAGAGAGCGTCGGCCAGGGCGTTGGTGGCCAGCAGGTCCTGGGCGTGGCCGACGATGAAGGCCGGGGTCCTGGTCCAGCTCTCGATCAGCTGCCGCAGATGCGGGCGCACCCGCTCGACGCGGGACGGCGACTTCGTACGACGGTTTGTGGGGCGCGCCAGCCGGAACAGTTCGAGCCGGTCCTCCTCCGCGAGCCGCAGCACACGGGCCATGGCCTCCAACACCCGTACCGACGGGCTGAGTTCACGGCCCTGTTCGAGTCTGCTGTAGTAGCTCGGGCTGACTCCCGCGAGCGCGGCGACCTCGTCGCGGCGCAGCCCGGGCACCCGTCGCCGGCCGGAGCCGGCCAGCCCCACGTCGGCGGGGCTGACGCGCTCCCGGCGGGAGCGGAGGAACCGACCCAGCCCTTCAACCGGGTCGGGGCGCACGTCGTCGGTGTACATACCGTCGAGGCTAGGCGGAATACACCCGGAGAAGTTCAGCCGACGGTGGGTGCGTCGCACCCAGGATCACGGCTCCCGGGGTGGCGCGGAGGAGCTGCGGGGCAGGTCGCCCGGGTGGTGAATCACGCTGTGTGAAGAGTGTGGAACCTGGTGCGTTCGTGCACGAGCGGCTCTTCTCAACGATCGAGAAACATCTAGTCTTGCCGCATGAGCAATGGGACCCCTTTGGGTGATTTCCTCCGGGCCCGCCGCGAGGCCCTCAAGCCCCAGGACGTCGGTCTGCCCGAGTACGGGCGACGCCGGGTGCCGGGGCTGCGCAGGGAGGAGGTCGCACTGCTCGCCGGAGTCAGCTCCGACTACTACATCAGGCTGGAGCAGGGACGCGAGAACAGCCCGTCCCCGCAGGTCCTGGAAGCCGTAGCGCAGGCGTTGAAGCTGGACGCGGAGTCCGCCGACCATCTCAACCGGCTCTGTCTGACGCCCTCGCAGCGGCCACACGACTGGGGCGAGGCGGAAGTCAGCACGCAGTTGCTGCAGTTGATGGACGGCTGGGAGCACACTCCGGCGTTCGTGCTCGGCCCGGCGCTCGACATTCTCGCGGGCAACTCCCTTGCCACAGCGCTGCACAGCGGGTTCGACGCGTTCGACAACCTCGCCCGCAATGTGTTCGTCGACCCGGCGGGGCGCGAGTTCTACCAGGAGTGGGACCGGGCCGCGCACTCCTGTGTCGCCGAACTCCGGGCCGCCTACGGCCACGATCCCGAATCGGCCCGGATCGCCGAGCTGGTCGACGAACTCTCCGCGGAGAGCGAGGAGTTCGCCGGGATCTGGCGGCTGCACGACGTCAAGAGCAAGTCCCAGGAAGGCAAGCACCTCAGGCACCCGGACGTTGGCGACCTACACATCGCCTTCGCCGCGTTCACGGTCAACGGCGCCCCGCATCAGCAACTCGTCGTCTACCAAGCCGAACCGGCCAGTCCGACCGCGACCGCCTTCGAGACGCTGCGGGCGCTGGCCACCGGGCCGAAGAAGGCCGGCGCGAACGCGAACACGTAGGCCCGGGCGAACACAAGCACGTAAGCCGAGACTGGTCCTCCCGCGCTCAGGAAAACCGCGGCCTTCATACCGGCGCGCCGTCTGCCGAGACTCGAACCGGCGGACAGCGCGCCGGCCCCGCCGCCGGGACGCGCTCCGTACGGCGTCAGGAGCGGACATGATCACCGTGAAGGACCTTCGGCCCCACCCCCTGGACCAGGTGCACCGGGTGATCGAACCCGGTCCCGTCATCCTGGTCACCACCCGGCACCGGGGCGTCCCGAACGTGATGACCAACGGGTTCAACATGACGGTCCGCCACGCCCCGCCGCTGATCGCGTGCACCATCGGCCCCTGGGACCACAGCTACGAGGCGTTCGTCGAGACCGGCGAGTGCGTCGTCTCGGTCCCGACGGCGGACCTGGCGGCCACCGTCGTCGACATCGGCAACTGCTCGGGCGCGGACGTCGACAAGTTCGAGGAGTTCGACCTGACCGCCGTGGACGGCGAGCAGGTCCAGGCACCGCTCGTCGCCGAGTGCTTCGCCAACATCGAGTGCAGGGTCGCCGACACCGGCCTCGTCGCCCCCTACAGCCTGTTCCTCCTGGAGCCGGTGCGGGCTTGGACCGATCCAACGCAGCCCGCCCCGCGCCTGTTCCACCACCGCGGCGACGGCACCTTCACGCTCGACGGCCCGACCGTCGATCTCCAGGACCGCATGACCAAGTGGCAGTACCTTCTGTAAGCCCGCGGAACCTGCTGCAAGCCCACCGGATCCCCCGGACACTGGAGACTCGACCATGCCCCGAGCAGTGAAATTCTCCCGCTACGGCGGCCCGGAGGTGCTGGAGGTCGTCGAGGTGCCGCGACCGAAGGCGGGCCCCGGGGAAGTACTCGTCCGGGTCGTCGTCGCCGGGGTCAACCCCGGCGAGGCCGGCATCCGGCAGGGCGTCTTCGCGGACATGCGGTCGGCCGTGTTCCCCGAAGGACAGGGCAACGACTTCGCCGGCTGGGTCGCCGAACTCGGCGACGGCGTAAGCGAGTTCGCCGTCGGCGACGAGGTCATCGGCTACCTGCCCCGAAGGGCGCAGGCCGACTACGTCGTCTCGCCCGCCGACGTCCTCGCCCCCAAGCCCGCCGACATCGACTGGGAAACCGCGGCGCCCCTGTCGGCGGTCGGGGTGACGGCATGGGCCGCCGTGGACGCCGTGGAACCGACGGCCGGGGACACGGTCGTGGTGTCCGGCGCGGCCGGCGGGGTCGGCTCCCTCGCCGTGCAGCTCGCGCGGCTGCGCGGCGCGACGGTCATCGGTACCGCCGGACCGCACAACGCCGACTTCCTGCGCTCGCTCGGTGTCGTCCCCGTCGAGCACGGCCCCGGTCTCGCCGACCGGCTGAAGGCCGCGGCACCCGACGGGATCGACGCGTTCGTCGACACCTTCGGGCAGGGCAACGTCGACATCGCCATCGAACTGGGCGTGCCCCCGCACCGCATCAACACCCTCGCCGACGGCCGGGCCGTAGCCCGCTACGGCGTACGCAGCAGGGCCCAGGAGGACGTCTTCACCCCTCAACTGGTCGCCGAACCGGCCGAACTGGTCTCCAAGGGACAACTCGCCGTCCCCATCAGCAAGGTGTATCCGCTGGAAGAGGTCCAGGAGGCCTACCGGCAGGTGCAGCGGCGGCACACGCGCGGGAAGATCGTGCTCAGCCTGGTCCCGCCCGACGAACGCACGGCGCCTGACGCCCCACGCACGTAACCGCACTCCACGGAGGACCCCATGCCCGTACGTCGTATCGGCCTCGTCGTCCACCAGGGACGTGAGACCGCCCGGGACGCGGCGGCGGCCGTGCACGCCTGGAGCGAGGCGCACGACGTCCGCTGCACCGAGATCGACGTCTGGGGCAAGGACCAGCACCGCCGGACCGGACGCGAGGAGGCCGAGGCCGCGGGCAATCCCGACCTCGTCGTCACCCTCGGCGGCGACGGCACCTTCCTGCGCGGCGCCCGCATCGCCGTCAAGAGCGGGGCCGACGTCCTCGGTGTCGACCTCGGCAAGGTCGGCTTCCTCACCGAGGTCCCGGCCTGCGACATCGCCGAGGCCCTCGACGCCGTGCACGAGGGGCGGGCCATCGTGGAGGAGCGCATGACGCTGACCATGCGCGCCTCCCGCCCGCTGGACATCCCCGAGGAGATGGAGGCCCTGCTGCGCTACGGCCGCGGTCCCGCCCTGCCGCCGCCGCGGGTCCGGCCCGAGACCACGGAGGGCGGCGGCTGGGGCTGCGCGCTGGACGTCACCGCGCTCAACGACGTCGTCCTGGAGAAACTCGCCCGCGACCGGCAGGTCGGCGTCGGCGTCTACCTCGCCGGACGACTGCTGGCGACCTACTCCGCCGACGCGCTCGCCGTAGCCACCCCGACCGGCTCCACGGCCTACAGCTTCGCCGCCGGCGGACCTGTCCTCTCGCCCCACATGGACGCCCTCGTCTTCACCCCGATCGCCCCGCACATGACGTTCAACCGCAGCGTGATCGCCGCCCCCGACGAACCGATCGGCCTGCGCGTCCTGCCCCACTCCGGCCAGGCCATCGTCAGCGTCGACGGCCAACTCCGCGGCGTCCTGGACCCCGGCGACTGGATCGGCGTCTTCCGAGCCCCCCAGCGCGTCCGCCTGGTCCGCCTCCGCCCGACGGATTTCTACGGCAGGCTGCGCGACCGGTTCCGGCTCACGGACGCCCCCGCCAACGCGCAGGACGGCCCTTCGGAACCGTTCTTCCGCCCGGACACCCCGGTCCCGGCGGACCTCGCGGGGATGCGCCTGCCGCCGCCGGAAGCCGGGCGCTGAGAGGGGCTCACAGGGGGGCACACGGGGAGGTCGCGTACGAGGAGGGGTTCGGGGTGGATGCGCAGCTGACCGGCGTCGGCCTCCGCGAGGTCCTGGAGGTCGTCGACGATGTGCTGGAGCAGCAGCGCCTCTTCGAGAAGCGAGTCCACGAGTGCCTGGTCGGAGGTGGCGATGCCGTTCTGCACGGCTTCGAGCCAGCTGCGGATGGTGCTGAGCGGAGTGCGCAGTTCATGGGCGACGTCGCTGACCATCGCCTTGCGCTGGCCCTCCATGCGTTCGCGGCGCTGGGTGAGGTCGTTGAAGGCGGCGGCGAGGTAGCCGATCTCGTCGTTGGTGGTGACCGGTACGCGTTGATGTTCCTCTACGGGGCGGCGCGCGGCGTCGGCCAGGGCGCGCAACGGCCGGACGAGGCGGGTGCCCACTACGACGGTGACGGCCACGGTGACCAGCAGCATCAGCCCGGCGACACCGGCGATGCGGGTCGTGTTGGCGGAGGTGAAGTGGAAGGCGGCGCCGGCGCCCGGGCCGCCCAGGCAGGCGAGGAGTTTGTGTGCCCGGCCGGACAGGCTCGCGCGCTCGGCGGTGGTCAGCCGGTAGGGGCCGACGGCGCGAGGGTCGATGCGGTTCGCCCCGGCGTCCGGCAGCAGCGCCGGGTCGGTGTGCAGGGGGTCGACGACGGCCGACGCCCGGGTGGGGAGGGCGGCGGCAGCGGCAGGAGCGGTGGACGAGGTCGCGATCGTACGGCGGCTCTGGGTGGTCAGGGTGATACGGCGGCCGGTCCGCTCGGCGAGGGGGCGCAGGGTGGGGGCGACGCCGTTCCAGTTCGGGTGGGCGGCTGCGTAGCCGACCAGCGTGTCGTAGATGTCCGTGTCGGAGGACAGGAGTTGGCCCTGTTCCCGCTGGATGGCGCTGCTGGTGGTGCGGGCGGCCAGCCAGGCGGTGGCGGCGACCGAGCAGACGGCGATCATCACGGAGGTGGCGAGCAGGCGGACCAACAGGCTTCTGCGCAGCGGCACTTTGGCCCGGACGCGAGCCCTGGACTTCGGCCCGCTGCCTTCCGGGGTCCCCAACTCCGGTTCAGCGCGCACGACTTCCGTCCATGAGCTTGTAGCCGACGCCGTACACGGTCTGCAGATAGGCCGGTCGGCGGGGGACCGCCTCTATCTTCTTGCGCAGGTTCAGGACATGGACGTCGATCGTGCGCTCGGTGATGTAGCGGTCGAACCCCCGTGTCAGGGCGAGGAGTTGGCGGCGGGTGAAGACCCGTTCCGGTTCGGCGGCCATCGCCGCGAGGATCTCGAACTCCCCGGGCGTGCACACCACTTGGCGTCCGTCGAGCTCGACGGTACGGCGGACCGGGTCGACGGCGAGCGCGCCGATCCGCAGCACGGGATCGTCCGGTGCCGCCGTGGTGCCCCGCGCCCGCCGCAGCAGGGTGCGGATGCGGGCCATCAACTCCCGTGGGCTGTAAGGCTTCGTCATGTAGTCGTCGGCGCCGAGGTCGAGCCCGAGCAGAAGGTCCTCCTCCGTGCTGCGCGCGGTCAGCATCAGCACGGGCACATCGGACTCGCGGCGCAGCACACGGCACACGTCCAGCCCGTCGACCAGGGGCATCATGACGTCGAGGACGAGCAGATCCGGCCGCCGGCGCCGGACCTCGTCGATGGCCGCGCGCCCGTCGTGGACGACCAGGGAGGAGTGGCCCTCGCGCTCCAGATAGCGGCGGATCACCTCGGCCTGCTTGACGTCGTCCTCGGCCACCAGGACATATGCGTTCACGCGGCTCACCCTAAGGTCGGCGCCGCGACACCAGACAGAAGTCTGACGGCGGTCTGACAGGATCTTCATATCCTCCGGCCACGGTGCGGCCATGTCGAAACTCACCCGCCGAAGGCGCTCCGCCGTCCTCGTCGGGGGCGGGCGCGGCGGCGGCACTGTGCCTCCTCGTGGCCTGTGGCGGGGGCGGCGGGGGCACGGCGTCCGACGACCATGGCGTGGCCTCGGTCGCCGGCCCGGCCGCGAGGGGCGGGTCGGCGAGGCCGGATGTCGACGACGAATCGGGTCGCCCGCAGCTGCGGCTGGACACCTCCCGGCAGGAGCAGGACCGGCTGACGTTCGTCTACTTCGACTGCCTGCGCGACCACGGTGTCCTCGGCGGGCACAAGCCGGGTTCGAGCCAGTGGTTCCCCGGGGGCGGCGCCACCAAGAACGCCGCCGCCTACAAGGCCTGCCTCGTGAAGAAGCCGCTCCAGCCACCGGAGTTGGACCCGGCGAAGAACCCGCACTACCTGGACGACTTCCGCACGTACATCAGGTGCCTCGACGACGGCGGCCTGAAGGTCAAGGGCCCGGCCGACGGCTCCGGCTGGAACCGCGACGGCGGGTCCACCCCGACCCGGGCCCAGCAGGACAGGCTCGACCACGACTGCGAGTTGAGGGCGTACCAGCAGTCACCACGACCAGCGACGACAACGACGACGCCCGTCCCCGGCGCGGGAAACGCCGTCTGAAGATCGGGGCCGTAGCGGCCAGTTCCTCACCGAGTCCATCGCCCTGTCCTGTCTCGGCGGCCTCGCCGGCACGCTGCTCGGCATCCTCGCCACCGTCGCCTGCGCCACCTACCAGGACCGGCCCCCGGTGATCCCGCTCCCCGCCGTCGCGGGCGGCTTCGCCGGTGCCGTCCTCATCGGCGTGGCCGCCGGCGTCCACCCCTCGATCCGCGCCTCCCGGCTCACCCCCACCGAGGCCCTCGCCACGACGTGACGCGGTCGGCGGTGCGGAGCCGCCCCCGCACGTACGGGCGAGTTTCACATGGGCGCCACCAGACCCTTCCCTGACGTTTGTTGCTCTTGGAACACTCGCACCGCGCGCATTTCGCCATGTTCCGGCCGGCCGCGCGTCAGGATGAGAGGTGCCTCACCCATGTCCGAAGTCAATCGGCGTCGCTTTCTCCAACTCGCGGGTGCCACCACGGCCTTCACGGCACTCTCGAACAGCATCGAGCGGGCCGCCGCACTCCCGGCGAACCACCGCTCGGGGAGTATCGAGGACGTCGAACACATCGTCGTCCTCATGCAGGAGAACCGGTCCTTCGACCACTACTTCGGCTCGCTCAGGGGCGTCCGGGGCTTCGGCGACCCGCATCCGGTCGTGACCCGGCAGGACGGAAAACCGGTCTGGTACCAGTCGGACGGCACGAAGGACATCCTTCCGTTCCGCCCCGAGGCGAACGACCTGGGCCTGCAGTTCATCCAGGACCTCCCGCACAGCTGGAACGACGGGCACGCCGCGTTCGACGGCGGCAAGTACGACAAGTGGGTGCCGTCCAAGGGCTCCACGACGATGGCCTACCTGACCCGCGAGGACATCCCGTTCCACTACGCGCTCGCCGACTCCTTCACCATCTGCGACGCCTACCACTGCTCGTTCATCGGCTCCACCGACCCCAACCGCTACTACATGTGGACGGGTTACACCGGCAACGACGGCGTCGGCGGCGGCCCGGTCCTCGGCAACGACGAGGCCGGCTACAGCTGGACGACGTACCCCGAGCGGCTGGAGAAGGCCGGGGTCTCCTGGAAGATCTACCAGGACGTCGGCGACGGCCTCGACGCGAGTGGCGGCTGGGGCTGGATCCAGGACGCGTACCGCGGCAACTACGGTGACAACTCGCTCCTGTACTTCAAGCAGTTCCAGAACGCGCAGCCCGGCGACCCGCTCTACGACAAGGCCCGCACCGGCACCGACGCCACCAAGGGCGAGGGCTTCTTCGACCGGCTCAAGGCCGACGTCAAGGGCGGCACGCTGCCGAAGATCTCCTGGGTCGTCGCCCCCGAGGCCTTCACCGAGCACCCCAACTGGCCCGCGAACTACGGCGCTTGGTACGTCTCCCAGGTCCTGGACGCGCTGACCTCCGACCCCGAGGTCTGGGCGAAGACGGCCCTGTTCATCACCTACGACGAGAACGACGGCTTCTTCGACCACCTGCTCCCGCCGTTCGCTCCGGGCTCGGCCGCGCAGGGCAAGTCGACCGTCGACGTCGGCCCCGACCTCTTCAAGGGCAACGCCACCAACCCGGCAGGTCCCTACGGCCTCGGCCAGCGCGTGCCGATGATCGTCGTCTCGCCCTGGAGCAAGGGCGGTTACGTCTGCTCGGAGACCTTCGACCACACCTCGGTCATCCGCTTCATGGAGACCCGCTTCGGTGTCCACGAGCCCAACATCTCGCCCTGGCGGCGCGCGATCTGCGGCGACCTGACCACCGCCTTCGACTTCTCCCACAAGGACGTCAAGAAGGTCTCGCTCCCGGGCACCGACGGCTACCAGCCGCCGGACAAGAACCGTCACCCCGACTACGTGCCGACCCCGCCCGCCAACCCGGTGCTGCCCAAGCAGGAACGCGGACTGCGCCCGGCCCGGCCGCTCAAGTACGCGGCCACGGTGGACGGTTCGGCGGACACGGCGGCCGGGAAGTTCACGCTCACCTTCGCCTCCGGCGCGAAGGCCGGCGCCAACTTCCTGGTCACCTCCGCCAACCGCACGGACGGGCCCTGGAGTTACACCACCGAGGCCGGCAAGTCCGTCTCGGACGCCTGGAACTCGGCGTACTCGAACGGCTCGTACGACCTGACCGTGCACGGCCCGAACGGCTTCCTGCGCGCCTTCAAGGGTCCGGGCAAGACCGCTGGACCCGAGGTCACCGCGCGCAACTGCGGCGACGACGTCGAGCTGACCTTCACCAACAAGGGCTCCGGGACGGTGCAGTTGAAGGTCGTGAGCGGCTACGGCGGCCGGGCGCAGACGTTCAAGGTACGGGCGGGCGCCACCGTACGGCACACCGTCGACCTCGGCGCGAGCAAGCGGTGGTACGACCTGACGGTCACTTCCGACGGCGACGCGACGTTCCTGCGGCGATTCGCCGGACATGTCGAGAACGGCCGGCCGGGGGTCAGCGACCCCGCGATCGCGACCGCTTGAGGGGCTTTGTGAAGCCGGTTGTTTTCCGGGGCACTCGCGGTAGTGTGCCCCGGTGACCACGCATTCGAACACACCTGCAGGCTGGTACCCGGATCCGCACGGAGCGCCCCAGACCCTCCGGTACTGGGACGGCGTGAAGTGGACCGAGCACACCAACGCGGACCAGCAGGGCCAGGCCGCCCAGCAGCCGCAGGCCGTGCCGCAGCAGCAGGCGGGGCCGGATCCGCGGGCCCAGCGCCAGGTGAAGCAGCAGGTGCAGCAGCAGGCCGGGGTCGCCGGGGGCGGCCCCGGCGGCGGCAGCCTGTTCACCGAGCCGGTGCTCGTGGTGAACCAGAAGGCCAAGCTGATCGAGCTGACCAACGAGTACAAGGTCATGGATCAGAACGGCAATGTGATCGGCTCGGTCGACGAGGTCGGCCAGAGCACGCTGAAGAAGGCGCTGCGTTTCGTCTCCAGCCTCGACCAGTTCATGACCCACCGGCTGGAGATCCGGGACGCGTACGGGCAGCCGCAGTTGGTGCTGACCCGGCCGGCGAAGATCATGAAGTCCAGGGTGATCGTGTCCCGTCCGGACGGTTCGCCGGTGGGCGAGATCGTGCAGCAGAACATGATCGGGAAGATCAACTTCGCGCTGAACGTGGATGGTCAGCAGATCGGCGCGATCAAGGCGGAGAACTGGCGGGCGTGGAACTTCGCGATCGTCGACCACGCGGACAACGAGGTGGCCCGGATCACGAAGACCTGGGAAGGCCTCGCCAAGACGATGTTCACCACCGCGGACAACTACGTCCTGCAGATCCACTACCAGCTGCCCGAGCCCCTGCTGAGCCTGGTGGTGGCGACGGCCCTGACCGTCGACACCGCGCTCAAGCAGGACTCGCGCGGCCTCGGCTGATCCCGGTCAGAGCGCGGTGAGATGCCCCGGCGCGGACTTCCGGTCCGGCTGCCGGGGCAGCAACGCCGGTTCGGCGGACGCCGATTGAGGTTCCAGCGCCAGGACGGCGGCCACGGGGTGATCGTGGCCGTCGTACTCGTGCAGCAGCGGTACGGCGGGTGTCACCCGGGTCAGCAGGACCACGCCCCAGGACGCGATGCCGGCTCCCGCCAGGGCGAGGAGGATGCCGGCCGCGCCGCCTTGGAGGCGTTCGCCCAGCAGCGCGAGGCCGATCGCGGCGGCGGCCACCGGGTTCGCCAGGGTCACCACCGCGAGCGGGGCACCGAGGCCGCCCCGGTAGGCGGTCTGCGAGAGCAGCAGCCCGCCCGCCGCGAACACCGCGACCAGCAGGGCGACTCCGACCACCTGCATGCTCAGCAGCGGACCCGAACGGTCCGTCGCCGCGACCGTCACGGTCTGCGTGAGCGCGGAGGCCACCCCTGAGGCGACACCGGACGCCGAGGCATGCCGTAGACCGGGCTTCGCGCCGCGTCGGGCCAGCAGGCCGATCAGTGCGGACGTGGCGCCCGCGACCGCCAACGCCTGGGGAACGGTGAGGACTTGGTCGGGCTGGGGGCCGGACGCCGTGACCAGCAGGGCGGAGAGGCCGAGCAGGGTGAGGGCGGTGCCCCGCCACTCGACCGTGGTGACCCGACGACCGGCCACCCGGGCGCCCATCGGGACGGCGGCGACGAGGGTGAGAGCTCCCAGCGGCTGTACGACGGTCAGCGGGCCGTACTTGAGGGCCACGACGTGCAGCAGTGCGGCCGACGCGTTCAGGCCGACCGTCCCCCACCAGGATCCGGTGGCGAGCAGCCGCAGCATGCCCGCGTCGGAGTTGCGGGACGCCAGCCGTTCCTGGGCCACGGCCGCCGCCGCGTAGGCGACGGCCGAGAACAGGGACAGGACGACGGCGACGAGGGTGGCGTTCATCGGCCGGCTCCGACGAGAACCGGTTCTTCTGCGGCGAGTTGGGGCCGTCCGCGCCCGGCGGTCGTCGCCGTGCGGTGCGGGGGGTGGATGAACGCGAGAGCGATGCCGAGCATGGCGGTGGCCACGATCGCGTCCAGCCAGTAGTGGTTCGCCGTGCCGATGATGACCGTCAGCGTGACCAGCGGATGCAGCAGCCACAGCCAGCGCCAGCGGGACCGCGTGGCGACGATCAGGCCGATCGCGACCATCAGGGCCCAGCCGAAGTGCAGCGAGGGCATCGCCGCGAACTGGTTCGAGAGGTGGTCGCTGGTCGGCGGGCCGTAGACCGAGGGGCCGTAGACCTTGGCGGTGTCGACCAGGCCCGTCGCGGCCAGCATGCGCGGGGGTGCGAGGGGGAACACGAAGGGCAGCACCAGGGCGGCCGAGGTGACAGTGGCCAGGACTCGGCGGGCCCAGACGTAGTGCGCGGGGCGCCGCAGGTACAGCCAGACCAGGAAGGCGACGGTGGCCGGGAAGTGGACGGTCGCGTAGAAGGTGTTCGCGATGTGCACGAGGGTGTCGCTGTGCAGCAGTACCGACTGCACCGAGCCCTCGTTCGGGAGGCGCAGGGTCCGTTCCAGGTCCCACACGTGGCGGGCGTTGTGCAGGGCCTCACCGGTGTGGCCCGTCGCCAGCTGGCGGCCGAACTTGTAGACGAGGAAGAGTCCTGCGACGAGCAGGAGCTCACGGACGAGCGGGGGCCGCGCTATCGCGCTGGTCCCCTTCTCTGCAGGCTCGGTGCGGGCATTCATCCCCCGGCCCCTTCGCTGACGGTGGTGCGTGTGGTGGTGCAGGCAGGGCTTGTGACCCGGCTCGCGGCCCGAACTCATCGGTACGAGTTCGTTCCGATACGCCAGTGTACCGATACGGGCGGGTACCGATACGGCGGAGTACCGGTACACTGGCGTATCGATAGCGAAACGAGACACACTGGAGAGCGGACCCCGGGTCCGCGGACCGAGCGAGGAGACGAGCCATGACGTCGCAGGCTGAGGACGCACCGGACACGGTCGCCGCCTCGCGCCGCTCCAAGATCACGCCCGAGCGTGAGCGGGAGTTCTTCGACGCCGTGCTCGAACAGATCCGGGAATGCGGGTACGACTCCGTCAGCATGGAGGGCGTCGCCAGCAGCACCCGGTGCAGCAAGTCCACGCTCTACCGGCAGTGGGGGACCAAGCCCCAGTTCGTCGCGGCGGCGCTGCGGGCCAACCGCCGGGTGCACTTCACCGGCATCGACACGGGCTCGCTCGCGGAGGACCTGCGCCAGGCCGCGCGGGCGGCGGGCGCCTGGTCGGCGAAGGACACGAAACTCGTCTCGGCGCTCGGCCACGCCGTCATCCAGGACAGTGAACTCGCCCAGGCGGTGCGCGAGGCGCTCGTCCATCCCGAGATCGCCGCGCTGGAGGACATCCTGCGCCGCGGTGTGGAACGCGGCGAGATCCCGGCCGACCATCCGGCGCTGCCGTACGTCCCCGCCCAGATCTTCGGCGTCCTGCGGGCCCGCCCCGTCCTGGAGGGCTGTTACGCCGACCCCGACTACCTCGTCAGATTCGTGGAGGCCGCGGTGCTGCCCGCACTCGGCCTCACCTGAGAACCAGGTCGCCGTCCGTGGGATGACTGGACGGTGACCTGCTCGCGCCGCACCGTGGGGACGGGGGCGGCGCGCACCCCCCGGCCGGGTGGGGTTCCTCTTGAGCGGAGAGGCGCCCCACCCGGCCGACTGGTGTCCGGGGAGCCGGCCGGTCCACGGCGAGGGGTCAGATCTTCTGTCCGTCGCCGCCGCTGGTGCCCGAGGCCACCTTGATGCCCGCGGTGATCTCGTCGATCACGGACTGCTTCTGGCCGACGTCGACACCGAAGCGGACCACGACGATCTGACCGGTACTGGCCGGCGACGGGAACGCGAGCGACTCGACATAGCCGTCGGCGCCCTTGCTGGTGATCGCCTTCCAGCGGACGAGGTAGCCCTTCTGCCCGGCCACGGTGACGGCCTTGGAGGCGAGGACCTCGTGGGAGGTGATGCTGCCGTAGGTCGTACCGCCGTAGGACTCCTTCGCGTTGGCGGCGATGTCCGCCTTCGCGACCGCCTCCGCCGTGCTGCCCTTCGTGCCCAGCACCACCGCGGGCGAGGAGTACGCCCCGCCGTTGGTGCAGGTCTGGGCGGTGTTGCCGGGGCACTTGTAGGACGTGTTCGACGTGACCGACGCACCGACCTGGATGACCTGGCCGTACCAGTCGGACGGCACGGTGAAGCTGATGCCGTCGAGCGAGTCGATCACGGTTCCGCCGGCCTTGACCTTCGGCTCCGCGGACTGGCTGGGAGCGGGCGTCGCACCACCGGTCCCACCGGAACCACCCGTCCCGCCGGACCCGCCGAAGGGATCGTTCTGGCCGCCGGTCCCACCGGAACTGCCCGTGCCGCCCTGCCCCTCGGGGCCGCCCTGGCCGTTCGGCGCCTGCTGGTTGCCGGCCTGGGTGCCGTTCCCGCTGCCGTTGTCGGACAGCGCGTACGCACCGACACCGATCGCGGTCAGGACCGCCACCGCGACGCCCACGGCTATGCCCGTGCGCAGATTGCGGCGCGGCGCGGCCGGGGGCTGGGCGGGATACGCCGGATACGCCCCGCCGTACGGCGGCTCCGTCGGGGGACCCCATTCGGCGCCCGACCCGGCGGGGCGGGTGCGGTCCGTCCATGCCTTGCCGTCCCACCAGCGCTCGGCGGTGGGACCGTCATTCGTCTGCCCGGGATCGGGGTACCACCCGGGGGGAGTCACCTGCGTCATGCCCCTACCGTATGAGGCGTCGGTGAAAGGGGGATGAGAGGATCCGGCCGCGGTGCTCCCGCCCGGGTGGTTCTCGATCAGCTTCCGGTGGGTGACCGCGGACGCCTGAGTTGATTCGTGCATGCCCATGCCGGCCGAAGGGCGCTGATCCACAGGCTTGGTGGGCGATGTCCCCAGCGTTACGGGATTGATCGAAAGTGGCCCTGTTCCGGCGCCTTCTGACTGCTCGTCATGCCTATGAGCCCAGCTGTCACCCGTTGCGGCACCAGCTCCCCGGACCGGCCTCCGCATCGGCATCCGGAGGGCTACGCTCAAGGGCTGTACGTCGTTCGGGCTACTGGGGAGGTATCGGGATGACGGAGGAACGGCCTCCGGAGGCCGCCTCGGCCTCCCTGTGGGAGCGCGACGAGGAAGTCGCCGGTGTGGTGGAGGCGATCGACCGGCTGCGCGCCGACGAGTCGTCCTCGGGCAGCCTGCTGATGGTCCGTGGCGAGGCCGGGTTCGGCAAGACCGCGCTCCTGGCCGAGACCCGCCGCATCGCCGAGGCACGCGGCTGCGCGGTCTGGCAGGCCCGCGGCGGCGAGACCCTCAGGTCCGTCCCCTTCAACGTCGTACGGCAGTTGCTGCAACCCGCCCTCATCTCGCTGATGCCCGAGGAGATCCGCGAGTACCTCGGCGACTGGTACGACATCGCCGGCCCCGCCCTCGGCGTCACCGAACCCGGCGAGCGGCAGCCCGACCCGCAGGGCGTGTGCGACGGACTGGTCGCCGCGGTGCGCCGCCTCGCCAAGCGCGTCTGGCCGCTGGTCCTGATCGTCGACGACGCCCACTGGGCCGACCAGGAGACCCTGCGCTGGCTCGCCGCGTTCGCCGAACGCCTCGACGACCTGTCCGTCCTGCTCGTGGTCGCCCGCAGGCCCGGCGAGGTCAGCGGCGAGAGCGCCCGCTACCTGGACGCGATCGCCGCGGCGGCGGGACCGCCGGTCACCGTCCTGGAATCCCTCACCCCGAAGGCCACCGCGGGCCTCACCCGCGCCACCCTCGGCCCGCACGCCGACGGCGCGTTCTGCCGCGAGGTGTGGGCGGTCACCGACGGCAACCCGTACGAGACCGTCGAACTCCTCGCCAAGGTCCAGGACAGCGGCCTCGACCCCGTCGAGGACGCGGCCACCGAACTGCGCGAGCTCAACCGCTCCGCGCGCGGCGGCGGACTGGTCGCCCGTCTGGACGACCTGGGCTTCGAAGCCACCCGGTTCGCCTGGGCCGCCGCCATCCTCGGCACCGGCATCTCCGTGAGCCTGGTCGCCAAGCTCGCCACCATGAGCCGCGAAGAGGCGGGCCGCTGCGCCGAGTTGCTCCGCACCGCCCGCATCCTCACCGCACCCGACCCCGCCGCGTCCCAAGCCGGCGCCGGCGAGCTGGAGTTCGTCCACCCGCTGATCGCCAGCGCCGTCTACGACTCCATCCCGGGCGGCGTCCGTACGGCCATGCACGGCATCGCCGCCCAGGTCGTCACCGACTCCGGGCTCGGCGCGGCCGCCGCCTCACGGCACCTCCTCAAGGTGCACCCGGACGACGACCAGGAACTCGTCGAGCAGCTGCGCGAGGCGGCCCGCGAACACCTCTCCATCGGCGCCCCCGACGCCGCCCGCCGCTGTTTGGAGCGCGCCCTCCTGGAGCCGCCGCTCGCCGAGACCCACGCGCACGTGCTCTTCGAACTGGGCTGCGCCACCCTGCTCACCGCGCCCGCCACCACCATCGGCCACCTCCAGACCGCCCTCGGCATGCCCGGACTCGACGGCCACGCACGCGTGGACGCCGTTTTCCGGCTCTCCCAGGCCCTGATCCACAACAACCAGCTGGAGGAGGCCGTCCGCACCGTCGAGGCGGAGGCCGTCCGGTACGAACCGGGCGCCGCCCGGATGCGGCTCCAGGCCGTCCAGTTCATGTGGGAGGGCATCCACGCGGGCGAGGGCATCTCCCCGGGACGCTCCGAGCGGCTCGCCGCACTCGCCGGCACCTGCGCCGGCCGGGACAACTCCGAGCGGGCCCTGCTGATCCTGCGCGGCTTCGACGCCATGACCCACGGCGAGAACGCCGAGGAGGTCGTCGAGGTCTGCGACCGCGCCCTCGTCAACGGACGGCTCGCCCCCGGACTCGGCTGGACCGACACCGAGTGGGGCATCGAGATCCTCATGATGCTCGCCAGCGCGTACGCGTACACCGACCGCCTGGACCGCGCGGAGAGCCTGTACAACGAAGCCCTGCGCGCCTACGTGACCGCGGGCTGGAGCGGCGGCCACCTCTCCCTGGCGCACGCCTACATCGGCCTCGGCCACCGCAGGCGCGGTCGGCTCCGCGACGCCGAGATCTCGCTGCGCGAGTCCCTGCGCCTCGCCGAGCGCGTCGGCCGCGGACTGCCCCTGTACTGGTCGGCCACCTGCAACCTGGTCGACACGCTGCTCGCCCGCGGCCATGTCGAGGAGGCCTGGGCGACCGCCGAACAGTACGGCTTCGCACCGCCGTACCCCTCCACCATCGTGCTGCCCGACCCGCGCTGCGTGCGCGGCCGGCTCCTGCTCGCCGTCGGCCGCACGAAGGACGGCATCAACGAACTGGAACAGGCCGCGAAGGCGGCGACCGTACGCGGCCATCACAACCCGGTCCTCGTCCCCTGGGCCGTCGACCTCGCCCGCGCCCTCGCCGTCGAGGACCCGACCCGCGCGGCCCAACTCGCCTCCGACGCCCGCCGCCAGGCCGAGCACTTCGGCACGGACACGGCGATCGGCGAGGCCCTCCGCTGCGCCGCCGCACTGGAAACGGGGCAGCGCGCAGTCCGCCTCGCGGCGCAGGCCGTCGCCTACCTGGAGTCCTCGCCGTGCCAGTACGAGCATGCGGCGGCGCGGGTCGAGTACGGGATCGCTGCGCGGTCGGTGGCCGAGATCAACAAGGGCCTGACGCTGGCGCGTTCGTGCGGGGCGGATGGTCTGGTGACACAGGCGCGGGAGGTGCTGGAGACGGGGAGGGGGTTGCGGTGAGCCGTCGTTCGGCTGCGGGCCCGGCGGGGGCTGGTCGCGCAGTTCCCCGCGCCCCTTAAAAGCGTGGGCCAGCCCCAGTTTTGAGAAAGCGCAGGCCAGCCCAAGTCCTTAGGGGCGCGGGGAACTGCGCGACCAGCCACGACGTAGCCGCAGACGACGCACAACAAGCAGCCCCACCCCCTTAGTCGCCCTCTTCGGCCAACACCCGCTGCGCCACAGCAAACGCCGAGTTCGCCGCAGGCACCCCGCAATACACCGCACTCTGCAACAGCACGGCCCCGATCTCCTCCGGCGTGAGCCCATTCCGCCGAGCCGCCCGAACATGCATGGCCAACTCGTCGTAATGCCCATGTGCAATCAGCGCGGTGAGTGTGATCATGCTCCGCTCGCGCCGCGACAACGTTGGATCGGTCCAGACCTCCCCCCACGCATACCGCGAGATGAAGTCCTGGAACCGCGCGGTGAACGGCGTCTGCCGAGCCTGCGCCCGGTCCACGTGGGTATCGCCCAGCACCTCACGCCGTACCTCCATCCCACGCTTGGCACCCCCGCCGAGGTGCGCCCGCAGCGCGGTGAGGACCGCCTCCGGGCACTGCGCGACCGCCAGATGGGAAGCACCCGGGATCTCCACGAGCGCCGAGCCCGCCACCGCGTCCGCGATCTCCCGCAGATGCGCGGGCGGGGTCGCCGGGTCGTCCCGGCCGGCGATCACCAGCGTCCGCGCGCCGATCTCGGGAAGCCGCTCGCGCAGGTCGTACGCGGCCAGCGCGTCACAGCACGCGGCGTACGCGGACGGGTCTGCATCACGCTGGTCGGCCACCAGCTCCGGGACGGTGAACCCGGGCGTGAACCAACGGGAGTCGGCGCTCTCCACCAGCCACCCCACCCCCTCGCTCCGTACCCGCGCGGCCCGTTCCTCCCACGGCTTCGCCCCGTTGAAGTGGGCCGAGGAACAGATGACGGCGAGCGACGCGATCCGCTCGGGGTGGTGCACGGCGAGATGCAGACCGACCGCACCGCCCAACGACACACCCGCGTAGGCGAATTGCTCGATCCCGAGGGAGTCGGCCAGCGCGAGCACCAGGTCCGCGAGGTCTCCTACGGTCGCCCCGGGCCCGATCAGTCCGGGTGCCGAACCACCGTGCCCGGGCAGGTCCCAGCGGATCACCCGGTGGGTGACGGACAGTTCGGGCGCGACCTTGTCCCACAGGGCGTACGACGTGCCCAGCGAAGGCCCGAGCAGCAGCGGGGGAGCGGAATCGGCGCCCTCGGCACGGAAGTTGAGGAGTTTCTCGGTCAACGTCGCTCCAAGGCGCGGTCGGTGAGGGCTCCGGCGGAACCCGTGTAACGGGCGGGGTCGGTCAGTGCGGAGAGATCTTGGTCCTTCAACTCCGGCTCCCCGGCGAGTAGTTCGGCCAACGGCAGGCGCTCCGCGTACGCCCGCCGGGTGACCTCCGTGAGCAGCTCCTTCGCCCGGGCCCGGCCCAGCAGCGGTGCCAGCTCGGCCGACAGCCGCTCGGAGACGATCAACCCATGGGTGAGATCCAGGTGTTCACGCATCACGTCCGGGTGCACCCGCAGCCCCTCGGTCAGCTCGGCGGCATCACGCGCCGCCCCGCCGACCAGCCGCAGCAGCTCCCGCAACGGTTCCCACTCGGCGTGCCAGGCCCCGGCCGGCCGCTCGTCCTCGGCGACCAACGAGCCGTAGAGGACGGCCGCGAGCTGTGGTGCCCGGCGCGCGGCGGCGGCGATCAGCGTGGACCGTACGGGGTTCGCCTTGTGCGGCATGGCCGACGAACCGCCGCCGCTGCCCTCGGAGACCTCGGCGATCTCCGTCCGGCACAGGACGAGGACGTCGGCGGCGACCTTGCCCAGCGCACCCGCCGCGAAGGCCAGGCATCCGGCGAGGTCGGCGATCGGCGTCCGGAGTGTGTGCCAGGGCAACAGGGGTGCCGTCAGGCCGAGTTCACGGGCGTAGGCGTCCGGCAGCGCGAGCGCGTCCTCGGCGCCGTACGCGGTGAAGGCGGCCAACGTGCCTGCCGCGCCCCCGAGTTGGACGGGCAGCGCATCTCTTACCCCCCGTACGCGATCCCGCGCGTCGAGCACCAGCGACCGCCATCCCGCCGCCTTCAGCCCGAACGTCGTCGGTACGGCGTGCTGGGTGAGGGTCCGGCCCGGCATCGCGGTGTCGCGGTGGGCGGTGGCCAGCCCGGACAGCGCGTGCTCCGTGCGGGCCAGGTCGGTCAGGACCAGGTCCAGGGTGCGGGACGCGACCAGCATCGTCGCCGTGTCCATGATGTCCTGGCTGGTCGCGCCCCGGTGGACGTACGGGCCGTACTCCCCGCCGACCGCCTTCGTCAGGTCCGCGACCAGCGGGATCACCGGGTTTCCGCCGGCCCTGGACCGTTCCACGAGGGACCGTACGTCGAAACGGTCCACGTCGGCCGCGGCCGTCACCGCCGTCGTCGCCTCGGCGGGGGCGAGACCCAGGGCGGCCTGGGCGCGGGTGAGGGCTGACTCCGCGTCGAGCAGGGCCCGTAGATACGCGGTGTCGCTCGTCGCGGACGCGGCGGGGGAGCCGGCCCACCCGGGGGCGAGCAGACCGGTGTCCGACGACGGGTCGGCAGTAGTCACTGGAACTCCAGGAAGACCGTTTCGCCTTCGCCCTGAAGGCGGATGTCGAAACGGTATGTGCCCCTGCCGTCGTCCTGCGCGATCAACGTGTCACGCCGCGCCGCGTCCAGCCCGGACAGCAGCGGGTCCGCGGCGAGCGCGGCCTCGTCGCCCGGCAGGTAGATCCGGGTGAAGAGGTGCACCAGCAGCCCGCGCGCGAAGACGCACGCGCTGAGGTACGGGGCGCTACGGCCGCGCGCGCCCGGCCGTAGCGTCCGCGCGTACCAGTGGCCGTTGGCGGCGGTCTGGATGCGGCCCCAGCCGGTGAACTCGACGCCGTTGCGGCCGAGATAGCCACCGCTGGCCGGGTCGCGGCGGATCGAGCCGTCGGTCGTGGAGAGGTTGCCGTCGGGGTCGGGTCCCCACAATTCGACGAAGGCGTCGGGCAGCGGCTTGCCCTCGCCGTCGTAGACGTACCCCTGGACGGTGATCGTGTCCGGGTGTCCGACCGGCGCGATGTCACCGCCGCCGGGGAACGGCAGCGCGTAGCCGTAGAAGGGGCCGACCGTGTGCGACGGGGTCGGCGGCACGGACTCCGGGCGGCTCGTGTCGATCTTCGTCATGGCGGGTCAGCGTCCTTCTTCGATCCAGGTGGCGTGCGGGCCGTCGAGCACGATGTCCCAGTGGTAGCCCATCGAGAACTCGGGCACCGACAGGCTGTGGTCGTACGTCGCGACGAGGCGCTGCCGGGCCGCGTCGTCCGTCACCGACTGGATGATCGGGTCGTACGGGAACAGCGGATCGCTCGGGAAGTACATCTGCGTCACGAGCCGTTGGGTGAACGCCGTGCCGAACATCGAGAAGTGGATGTGCGCAGGGCGCCAGGCGTTGACGTGGTTGCGCCAGGGGTAGGGGCCCGGCTGGACCGTCGTGAAGCGGTAGTTGCCCTCGTTGTCGGTCAACGTCCGCCCGACACCGGTGAAGTTGGGGTCCAGCGGGGCGTCGTGCTGCTCGCGCTGGTGGGCGTAGCGGCCGGCCGAGTTCGCCTGCCAGATCTCCACCAGCTGGCCGCGGATCGGCCGCCCGTCCCGGTCCAACAGCCGCCCGGAGACGGTGATCCGCTCACCGATGGGCTCGCCGTTGTGCTGCCGGGTCAGGTCGTTGTCGATCTCCGTGATGTCCCGCTCGCCGAACGCGGGGGAGGCCAGCTCCACCAGTTCCGGGTCCTTCGAGACGTCGATGGTGACCGGCGGCTGTTTCGGGTGGCGGAGCAGTGAGGAACGGTATGGGGCGTAGTCGCGGCGCGGGTGGTGCTCGACCGGCGCGCCGTCGGCGACCCGCTTCTCGTACGTCGCGTGCTCGGCCGCTATTTCGAGGTCGATGTCGTGCTGGGTGAGAGCCATGGGGGTTCCTGCCGTTCCAGTTCCTACCGTTCGAGGACGAGGGCCAGGCCCTGGCCCACGCCGATGCAGAGGGTGGCGACTCCAACTCCCGTGCCCTTGCGGGCGAGTTGGTGCGCGACGGTGCCCGCGAGCCGGGCACCGGAGGCGCCGAGGGGGTGGCCGAGGGCGATGGCGCCGCCCTGGGGGTTGAGGATCGCGGGGTCGAACTCGGGCCACTCGGCGACACATCCGAGCACCTGCGCGGCGAAGGCCTCGTTCAGTTCGAGGACTGACAGGTCGTCAAATGCCTTGCCCGCCTTGGTGAGTGCGCGGTTGACGGCTTCCACGGGGGCGAGTCCGAAGTACTGCGGGTCGATCGCCGAGACACCGGTCGCGGACACGCGGGCCAGGGGCTGGCGGCCGGTGGCCTTGAGCCCTTCCTCGTCCACCAACAGCAGGGCCGCGGCACCGTCGTTGAGCGGCGACGCGTTGCCCGCGGTCACTGTCCCGTTCTCCGTGCGGAACGACGGCTTGAGCTTGGCCATGGCGGCGAGGGACGCGTCGGCCCGTACGGACTCGTCGGCGCCGAAGACGACCGGGTCGCCCTTGCGCTGCGGGATCGACACGGGGGCGATCTCGCCGTCGAAGAGCCCAGCGGCCTGCGCCTCCGCCGCCTTCCGGTGACTCGCGAGCGCGAACTCGTCCTGCTGCTCCCGGCCGATCTTGTGCTTGTCGGCGATCAACTCCGCGCTCTCACCGAGCGGGATGGTCCACTCCGGGTTCATGGCCGGATTGACCATGCGCCAGCCGAGCGTGGTCGAGTACAACTCGGTGTGCCCGGCGGGGAACGGCCGGTCCGACTTCGGCAGCACGTACGGCGCCCGGGTCATCGACTCCACCCCGCCCGCCACGGCGATGGAGGCGTCCCCGACCGCGATCGCACGGGCCGCCTGGATGACCGCTTCGAGGCCGGAGGCGCAGAGCCGGTTGACGGTGACGCCCGGCACGGAGGTGGGCAGGCCCGCGAGGAGGCCGGCCATGCGGGCGACGTTGCGGTTCTCCTCGCCGGCGCCGTTGGCGTTGCCGAAGTAGACGTCCTCGATGCGGGACGGGTCCAAGTCGGGCGTGCGGGCGAGGAGTTCGCGAAGGGCGTGGGCGGCGAGGTCGTCGGGGCGGACGGAGGCGAGCCCTCCGCTGTACCTGCCGATGGGGGTGCGGACGGCGTCGACGATGTAAACCGGGTTCACAGCAGGCCTTCCGTGACGGTGAGTTTCGCGTCGGTCTTGGCGACGATCTCCTCGACACTCACACCGGGCGCGGTCTCGATCAACACGAGACCTTCGGGTGACACGTCGATCACGCCGAGATCGGTGATGACTCGGTTCACACACGCTTTGCCTGTGAGCGGCAGCGCGCACTCCGTGAGGATCTTCGGGGAGCCGTCCTTGGCCACATGGGTCATGACGACGATGACGGTGCGGGCGCCGTGCACGAGGTCCATCGCCCCGCCGATCCCGGTGATCATCTTCCCGGGGATCGCCCAGTTCGCCAGGTCACCGCCCGCCGACACCTGCATCGCGCCCAGCACGGCGACATCGATGTGCCCGCCCCGGATCATCCCGAAGGAGAGCGCCGAGTCGAAGAAGGAGGCACCCGGCAGGACCGTCACGGTCTCCTTGCCGGCGTTGATCAGATCCGGGTCGACCTGGTCCTCGGTCGGATATGGGCCGGTGCCCAAGATGCCGTTCTCCGACTCCAGGATCACCTCGACGTCCGGCGGGAGGTAGTTGGGGATCAGGGTCGGCAGGCCGATGCCGAGATTGACGTACTGCCCGTCCTGGAGTTCGCGTGCCGCGCGGGCCGCCATCTCCCCGCGTGTCCAGGCCATCAGCTGCTCACCGTCCGCTGCTCGATCCGCTTGTCGGCGGCCTGCTCGGGGGTGAGGGCCACCACCCGCTGCACGAAGATCCCGGGCAGGTGCACCGCGTCCGGGTCGATCTCGCCGGGCTCGACCAGCTCCTCCACCTCGGCGATGGTCACCTTGCCCGCCATCGCCGCGAGGGGGTTGAAGTTCCGGGTGGATTTGTTGAAGACGAGGTTGCCGTGCCGGTCGCCCTTGGCGGCGCGGACCAGGGCGAAGTCGGTGCGGATGCCGCGCTCCAGGACGTACTCGGTGCCGTCGAACTCCCGCACCTCCTTCGGTGGCGAGGCGAGCGTGACGCCGCCGGAGCCGTCGTAGCGCCAGGGCAGTCCGCCCTCGGCGACCTGGGTGCCGACACCGGCCGGGGTGTAGAAGGCGGGAATCCCCGCACCGCCGGCGCGCAGGCGCTCCGCGAGGGTGCCCTGGGGGATCATCTCGACCTCCAGTTCGCCGGCGAGGTACTGGCGGGCGAACTCCTTGTTGGCGCCGATGTAGGAGCCGGTGACCCGCGCGATCCGCCCGGCGGAGAGGAGGACGGCGAGGCCGGACTCCATCGCCCCGCAGTTGTTGGAGACCACGCCCAGGCCGGTCGTACCGCGCTCGTAGAGGGCCTGGATCAGCACGTTCGGTACACCGCTCAGACCGAAGCCGCCGACCGCGAGCGTCGCTCCGTCCGGCACATCGGCCACGGCCTCGTCGGCTGTGGCGACCACCTTGTCCATCCGTGAAGCTCCGTCCCGTTCGAGCGCCCGGTCAGTAGGTAATCAGGGCACTGAGCATTTCGGTGAAGTTTCCTTCACGCTGTCACTGTGGGGGCCCGCCGTCAAGACCTGGGAGAAGTGCGAGGTCAAGTACGGGGGCTTGTCGGTGCACGAGGCTGGACTCACCCTGCGGGCCTCCAGGTATCGTTCAGTGCACGGATGAATTTGACGTCGGGAGGGCACATGGCCGCGGTGGACCTCACCACCCACCCCGGGCACCTCGCCCGGCGACTCCAGCAGGCGCACTATCTGCTGTGGAACACCATGGTCTCCGAGGAGATCACCTCCCCGCAGTTCGCGGTGCTCAACGCGCTCGCCGAGGAGCCGGGGCTCGACCAGCGCACGGTGGGGGAGCGGGTGGGGCTTGACCGGTCGACCATCGCGGAGGTGATCAGCCGGCTGATCAGGCGCGGGTTGCTCGACAAGGTGCGTGATCCGCAGGACGGGCGGCGGTTTCTGCTGCGGCTCACCGGTGACGGCACGCGTGTCCACCGCAAGCTGGTCGTGCGGACGGCTCGGATGAACCAGGTTTTTCTGGCTCCGCTCTCCGCCGAGGAGCAGGGCGTCTTTTTTGACCTCATCCAACGTGTCTCGGATGCGGCGGAGGGGCTCCGCAATCCGGGGGAGCCCCTCGCCGTGCAACGTTAGGCCGTCGCCGCCCGGCATCACGCCTTCGCGAACACCACCCAGACCTGGCCCTTCGCGAAGTTCATGGGCTTGCCGTCCGCGGTGGTGAACTCCGTGCCGTCCGCGGCCTTTTGTCGCTTCCAGTCGACGCTGTACGTACGACCGTCCCGCAGCACGTCCGCCTTCCCGGAGCCGACGGTCTCCGTGTAGGGCGTGTTGTTGCCGAGGACGTCGTGGTACTTGGACTTGCGGATCTTGACGTACTGGACGACGACCGTCGCCGGGGCGACCCGCTTGCCGTTGGTCAGCACGGTGGGTGTGCCGTCCTCGGTGACCAGCCAGCGGTGCTTGGTTCCGGACCAGGTGAAGGTGAAGCGGGCCGCCGGGTAGCGGACGCTGCGGGAGGCCGTGGGCTTGCCGCCCGTAGGGGCCGCGCCGTAGTGGAAGCCGGTGGTCAGGGCCGCCGCGCCCGGGGCGGAGGGGAGCAGCTTGTTCGGGTGGAGGTAGAGGTTGTGCGGGGCGGACTTGCCGACGCCCCGGTAGTAGGCGGCGCCCTCCTCGTCGGGCGACGCCGATCGCAGCGGGGCCTTGGCGATCAGCGGCAGGAGCTTGTGCTGCGCCCCGGAGAAGGCGAGCGTCGGGTCGTCGAACTGGCGCAGCAGCTCCAGGTCGGAGACGCGGGCGCTGCGCACCGGGCCGACGGACTGGGGCAGCTTGGTGGCGAAGACCGCCATCAGCCGGCTCAGCCCGCCCTCGACCTGCTCCGCGTACACGATGTCCGCCGAGTCCAGGCCCGTCTGCGGGCGGGCCGCGGGCACGTTGTCGATCTTCACCGCGAGCAGCGGACCGGCCGCGGGGGCGACCGTGCCGCCGGCGCTCGGGCTCTGGGCCGGGGTCTGTGCGGGGGGCGGGCTCTGTCCGCGCCCGTCGTCGGCGGAGCTGCCGTGATGTGCCGTGCAGCCCACCGCCAGGGAGGCCGTCAGCGTGGCGGCCAGCAGCGCCGCTCTTCTCGCGCCGCGACGCTCAGGTGCCTTTTGTCCCATGCCCACCGTTGCCACCAAGTCTGTGTTTTCGATTGTGCGCTTATAAGTTCATTGGTGGCCATACCCGCTCGGTTGTGTTTGTGCGCGTCGAATGGGCCGATCGGCCCACCGGAAGATCCGGAAGGGGTCAGTCCGGCGGACCGAGGATCTCGGCGAGGTCGTAGCGGACCGGCTCCTCCAGCTGCGCGTACGTGCAGCTCTCGGGCGTGCGGTCGGGGCGCCAGCGGCGGAAGCGCGCCGTGTGCCGGAAGCGCGCGCCGTTCTCCATGTGGTCGTACGCGACCTCGGCCACCCGCTCCGGTCTGAGCGGCACCCAGGAGAGGTCCTTCTTGCCGGACCAGCGGCTCGGGGCGCCCGGCAGCCGGGCGGATTCGTGCGCGGCCTCCTCCGCCCAGGCCGCCCACGGATGCCCGGTCGGGTCGTCCATGCGCAGCGGCGCGAGTTCCTCGATCAGCTCGGCGCGCCGCTTCATGGTGAAGGCCGCGGACACTCCCACGTGTTGCAGGGCGCCCTGACCGTCGTAGAGGCCGAGAAGGAGTGAGCCCACGACGGGGCCGCTCTTGTGGAGGCGGTAGCCCGCGACGACGGCGTCCGCGGTCCGTTCGTGCTTGATCTTGAACATCGCGCGCTCGTCCTGGCGGTAGCGGAGATCGAGTGGTTTCGCCACGACACCGTCGAGCCCGGCGCCCTCGTACTGCTCGAACCACCGTTGCGCCACCTCGATGTCGGTGGTCGCGGGCGCCAGGTGCACGGGTGCGGTCACGCCGGACAGGGCCCGTTCGAGGAGCGCCCGACGGTCGCCGAGCGGCACGTCGAGCAGTGACTCGTCGGCCAGGGCCAGCAGGTCGAACGCGACGAAGGAGGCCGGGGTCCGCTCGGCCAGCGTCCGCACCCGCGACTCGGCCGGGTGGATGCGCTCGCTCAGCGCGTCGAAGTCCAGCCGCCCGTCCCGGGCGATCACGATCTCGCCGTCCAGGACGCACCGCTCCGGCACGCGCTCCTTCAGCGCCTCGACCAGTTCGGGAAAGTACCTGGTCAGCGGCTTTCCGGTACGGCTGCCCAGTTCGACCTCGGCCCCGTCCCGGAACACGATCGCCCGGAAGCCGTCCCACTTCGCTTCGTAGTGCATGCCCGGCGGAATCCTCGCCACCGACTTGGCGAGCATGGGCTTCACGGGCGGCATCACCGGCAGATCCATGCTCCCGATTCTGCTCTCGTCCATCGCTTGCCGCCCGGTGTGCGATGTCCGCGCGCCGGGCCTACGGTGGCTCGCATGGGCGAAGCGGTGGAACTGGAGGCGGGCGGCCGGACCGTACGGCTGTCCAGCCCAGGCAAGATCTTCTTCCCGGAGCGCGGCTTCACCAAGCTGGACCTCGCCCGGTACTACATCGCGGTCGGCCCCGGAATCCTCCGCGCCCTGCGCGACCGCCCCACCACCCTGGAGCGCTATCCGGACGGGGTCGAGGGCGAGAACTTCTTCCAGAAGCGGGCACCCAAGAACATGCCCGACTGGATCCCGACCGCCCACATCACCTTCCCCAGCGGGCGCAGCGCCGACGAGATGTGCCCCACCGAGGAGGCCGCCGTGCTGTGGGCCGCCCAGTACGGCACCCTCACCTTCCACCCCTGGCCGGTGCGCCGCGACGACGTCGACAGCCCCGACGAACTCCGCATCGACCTCGACCCGCAGCCCGGCACCGACTACGACGACGCGGTCCGCGCCGCCCATGAACTGCGCGCCGTACTCGACGAGTTCGGGGGTCTGCAGGGCTTCCCCAAGACCTCCGGCGGTCGCGGCCTGCACGTCTTCGTGCCGATCGAACCCCGCTGGACCTTCACCCAGGTCCGCCGCGCGGCCATCGCGGTCGGCCGCGAGCTGGCCCGCCGGATGCCGGACCAGGTGACGATCAAGTGGTGGAAGGAGGAACGCGGCGAGCGCATCTTCGTCGACTACAACCAGACCGCCCGCGACCGCACCATCGCCTCCGCCTACTCCGTACGACCCCGCCCGCACGCCCCCGTCTCGGCACCCCTGCGCTGGGACGAGGTCAACGCCGCGCACCCCCGGGACTTCGACCTCGCGACCATGCCGGTCCGTTTCGCCGAACTCGGCGACGTGCACGCCGACATGGACGACCACCGCTACTCCCTGGACGCCCTCCTCGAACTCGCCCGCCGCGACGAACACGACCACGGGCTGGGCGATCTGCCGTACCCGCCGGAGTATCCGAAGATGCCGGGCGAGCCGAAGAGGGTGCAGCCGAGCAGGGCGAAGAAGGCCGCGACGGCCGCGGATTCTGCCGCTGACTCCGCGACGGACTCCGCCGCCGACTCCTCCGGCTCCTGCGCCCCTGACTCCGCTTCCGACGGATCATGAGCGCATGACTCGCCTGCTGACGCGGAGCGCCCTCGGCGCCCTGTTGGAACCCTCGGCCTGCCTCGCCGCGCTGCGGGCCGGCTTCCTCGCCGTAGGTGCCCCGGTGGCGATCCCGGGTCAACGGGTGCGCACCGACCTGCCGTTCCCCGGTACGGCCACCGCCCTGATGCCCGGACTGCTGCCCGGCATCGAGGCCTACACCGTGAAGGTCAACGCCAAGTTCCCTGACGCGCGGCCCGCGTTGAGGGGCGTGCTGTGCCTGCACAGCGGCGTGGACGGCGAGTTGCTCGCCCTGCTGGACTCGGCGACGGTGACCGCGTGGCGTACGGGGCTCGCGGCTGCCCTGGGCACGCATGCCCTCGCGGGTTCGGCGGAGGGTGCGGTGGTGGGAGTGATCGGCGCGGGGGCGCAGGCGGAGTTGATGGTGAGGGGGCTGGGCGTGCTCCGGCCGTACGGCGAACTCCTCGTCCACGACACGGACTTGGACCGTGCGACCGAGTTCGCCGCCCGACACGGTGGCCGGGTGCTCGGCTCGCCGAAGGAGATCGCCGCGGTCGCCGACATCGTCCTCCTGGCGACCTGGTCCCGCACCCCGCTGCTGTCCCTCGCGGACACCCGGGAGGGACAGCACCTCACCAGCCTGGGCGCCGACGAGCCGGGCAAGCGGGAACTCGGCGCCGACCTGCTGGACGCGGCACTGGTCGTCGTCGACGACCGCCAACTGGTCGAGTCCGTGGGCGCGTTGACCCCGGCCCACATCGACACCACGCTCGGCGACGTACTGCGCGGAGACCATCCGGGGCGGACCGATGCCGGTGCGCGTTCGGTCTACGCCCCGGTCGGGCTGCCGTGGCAGGACCTCGCGGTGGCGTGGCTGGCGTATGAGAGGGCGGAGCGGGACGGAGTGGGGCGGCGGGTGGATCTGCTGGGGTGAACCGCTCTCCGGCAAGTGCGTCTCGCCGAACTGGGAGCGCTCTCACCGTCCTGTTCCGCCGCGGCTATCCTGATCCGCATCATCGAGGAGGGGTCCAACCGTGACCGAGACAGCACCGCGTCCCACGTTGGAGGCCGTGGCCGCGCGGGCGGGGGTGTCGCGGGCCACCGTTTCGCGGGTGGTCAACGGCGGGGACGGGGTGCGGGAATCGCTCGTCGAGCGGGTCCGGCAGGCCGTGGACGAACTCGGGTACGTCCCCAATCAGGCGGCCCGGAGCCTCGTCACGAAGCGGCACGACGCCATCGCCGTGGTGATCGCCGAACCGGAGACCCGCGTCTTCGCCGACCCCTTCTTCGCCATGCAACTCCGGGGCATCAGCAAGGAGTTGACCGCCCACGACTCCCAACTCGTGCTGCTCCTCACGGAAGGCCGCGACGACCACGCCCGCGTCGGCCGCTATCTCGCCGGCGGTCACGTGGACGGCGCGCTCGTCTTCTCCCTGCACCTCGACGACCCGCTGCCCGGACTGATCCAGCGGGCCGGTGTCCCCACCGTGTTCGGCGGCCGGCCCTCCTGGAGCGAGGGGACACGCGCCTCCGGACCGACGGTCTACGTCGACTGCGACAACCGGGGCGGCGCCCGCGAGGCCGTACGGCACCTCGTCGGGCTCGGCCGCACCCGGATCGCGCACATCACCGGCGCGCTCGACCAGACCTCCGCGGTGGACCGGCTCGACGGGTTCCGGGACGTCATGGTCGACGTGGATCCGCGGCTGATCGTGGAGAGCGACTTCACCCCGGGCGGCGGTGAGCGCGCGATGCGGGAACTCCTCGACAACTGCCCCGACGTGGACGCCGTGTTCGCCGCCAACGACCTCACCGCCTACGGCGCCCTGAAGGTGCTGCGCGAGGAGGGGCTGCGGGTGCCCGAGGACGTGGCCGTGATCGGCTTCGACGACATGCTTCCGGTCGCCGAGCAGACCGAACCGCCGCTCACGACGGTCCGTCAGGACATAGAGGAGATGGGCCGGTTGATGGCCCGCCTGCTGCTGCGCGGCCTCGACCGCCGGGGCGCCCCGGACGGCGTCGGAGGCGCGCCGTCCAGCGTGATCCTGCCGACCACACTGGTCCACCGCGCCTCCGCGTGAGCCGTGCCCGTACGTGGGCGTAGGACTGGCCAGCCAGCCCGCCCCCTCGGGGGGCGCCGTCAACCCTGCGGCGGCTCGCTCCTGATGACGGCGAAGCGGGCGCCGTGCGGGTCGGTCAGCTGGGCGATGCGGCCGACGCCCTCCATGCTGGTGGCCGGCACGGCGACCTTGCCGCCGGTCTCCTGCGCCTTGGCCACCGTGGCGTCCACGTCGGCGACCTCGAAGTACGCCAGCCAGTACGCCCCCGAGGCCGCGCCGTCCGGGTCGACGTCGAGCGGGACGACACCGCCGTACATCGCGTCCTCACCGCCATCGGACGGGTTGAGGCAGGTGTAGTCGCCGCCCGGCATGGGGACGGCGGAGGTCTCCAGGCCGAGCGAGGCGTAGTAGAACGCAGCCGCCGCGGCGATGTCCGGCGTGTACAGCTCGACCCAGGTCAGCGAACCGGGGTCGCCCATGACGTCAACACCCTTCATCTGGCCCGGCTGCCAGATGCCGAACGCGGCACCCCCCGGGTCCCTGAGGATCGCCATGTGGCCCTGGCCCATCACGTCCATCGGCTGGAACAGGACCGCGCCGTGCGCCTGCTCCACGGCCTTGGCCGTGGCCTCCGCGTCCGGGCTCTGGAAGTACACGGTCCAGGCGGACGAGTCGTGCTCCGGGGGCAGTGGCATGCCGCCGGCGACCGTCCTGCCGTCGAGTTGGAAGAAGCCGTAGCCGCCGGCCTCGGGTCCCGCCGACTGGAACTGCCAGCCGAAGAGACCGCCGTAGAAGGAGATGGCGCTGTCGATGTCGGGCGAGCCGACGTCGAGCCAGTTGGGAGCGCCGTTGACGAAACGGGTGGTGAGCATCATTGCCCTCCTCATTGAAGGGTCCCGTAGGAAGGGCCCGTTCTCTGCACTGCCGAGTCTTGCACCGCCCACTGACAATCGCTGCCGGAGCGCGGCGGCGGTTCGCGGATACGGCGTTGGTCACCCTCGGTGACCGCTGAAGTTCTCCGTGTTTTCATACCGGTTCCGCGCGCCGCCGTGCGCCGGTGCGGGCGCAGGGGTCATCATCGGGGCGGCCGGAGGCCTCGGAGCGCGGCGTTGATCCCGCGTTGATCGAACGTTTTTCGCCGGACGGCACGATCCTGGCCATGCACATCGACACGATCACCTCGCCCGACCTGGACTGGCAGCAGGAGGCGTTGTGCGCGCAGACCGGGGCGGACTTCTTCTTCCCCGAACCCGGCAGCTCCGTCCGGGAGGCCAAGCGGATCTGCGGCATGTGCCCGATCCGCTCGGCCTGCCTGGAGTGGGCCCTCGACCACGACGAACGCTTCGGCGTGTGGGGCGGTCTGTCGGAGAAGGAACGCCTGGAGATCCGACGCACCACCTCACGCTGAACGGGCGCGTTTATTCGGTGCGGCGCGCGCGGGGGAGTGCGGTTAGGATCCGGAGGCGCACCCGGGCGTAGCGCAGAGGCAGGCGCACGTCGTGCTCTGACGAATCACATCGGTTCGAATCCGATCCCCGGGCTGCGTTCGGGGGCCCTGTAGAGCAGAGGCAGACTCGCCGCCTTGGCAAGGTGGATACGCCGGTTCGAATCCGGCCGGGGCCCACTTCATGGCACGGCCGGGGCGGGAAGCGATGACTGACGAGGGCGGGATCACCGAGGCGGAACTGGCCGCCTTCCACCACGCGGTGGGCAGGCTGCGGGAGTTGCCCGTCGACGATCCGGTGCGCCTGCGCGCGGAACAGGTCGCCGTGTCCTTCGCCCGGGACGGCCGACTGCGGCGCCGCAAGGCCCGCGGTGCCGACGTGTCCGCGGCCGACGCGGCGACGATGGCGGCGACCGCGACGGGGGCGGTGGATCGACGCGAGGACGCTCCGCTGGGTGCCGCGGGTGAACTGGTCGGGCGTGCGGACGAGTTGGCGGGGCGTGCGGATGCCGCTGGGGGTGTCTATCGCAGGCCGCGCAGTTGCTACGTCTGCAAGTCGCCCTATCGACAGGTGGATTCCTTCTACCACCGGCTGTGTCCCGACTGCGCCGCCGACAACTCCGCACGCCGGGCGCTGAGTACGGATCTGAGCGGGCGCCGGGTGCTGCTCACCGGCGGGCGGGTGAAGATCGGTTTCCAGTTGGCGCTGATGATGCTGCGGGACGGCGCGCAGCTGCTGGTCACCTCGCGGTTCCCGCACGATGCCGTACGCCGGTTCCGTGCCGAGCCGGGCAGCGAGAAGTGGCTGGACCGGCTGACGGTGCTCGCCGTCGACCTCCGCGACCCCCGCCAAGTACTGGGCCTGTGCGAGGAGTTGAGGCAGGCGGGCGAACCGTTGGACATCCTCGTCAACAACGCCGCGCAGACCGTACGACGCCCTCCGCAGTCGTACGCGCTGCTGACCGCGGGGGAGCGTGACGCGCTGCCGGAGGGGGCATGGCAGGCGCCGGGCTTCACACCGATGCGGATGCTCGCGGGCGGCGCCTCGACGCTCCCCGTCGTACTCCGCGAGGCCGACGAGGCCGGACTCCTGCCCGACCCGTCCCCGGAGAACTCCTGGTCGGCCCGGCTCGGCGCCCTCGACCCGGCCGAGGTCCTGGAGACCCAACTCGTCAACGCCCTGGCCCCGGCCCTCCTCTGCGACCGCCTGCTGCCCCTGCTGCTCGCCTCGCCGCGCCCCCGCCGGTACGTCGTCAACGTCACCGCGGTGGAGGGCCGGTTCGCCGTCCGCAACAAGATGCCCGGCCATCCCCACACCAACATGGCCAAGGCCGCCCTCAACATGCTCACCCGCACCAGCGCCGCCGAACTCGCTCACCAGGGCGTCCACATGTGCGCCGTCGACACGGGCTGGATCACGGACGAGAACCCCGCCCCCAAGAAGGACCGCATGGCCGACGCCGGCTTCCGCACCCCCCTCGACATCGTGGACGGCGCGGCCCGCGTCTACGACCCGATCGTGCGCGGCGAGTCCGGCGACCCGGTGTCCGGGGTGTTCCTCAAGGACTATCGGGAGGCGGCGTGGTGAGCGGGGGCGTGGAGGACGCGGGAGGATCTGCTGTGGCGGGTCCGGGGGAGGGCGCGGGGGTCTCGGAGTCCCCGTCGCCCGGCTCGGGCGAGGCTCGTCCGGCGGATGCGTCGACCGGTCCGGAGGCGGCGACGTCCGTCCAACCGGGCGAACCGGACCCGGTACCCGTACCGACCGCCCCTGCCTCGCCGTTGCCACTTCCCCCGGCGATCACCTTCGCCGGTGTCCCGTACATCGTGCCGAGACCCGTCGCCGAACTCGCCCCGCTGCTCGACTGGTTGAGGGCGGGCCGACCTGCCGGAGAGCGCCTCGACTTCGCCGTAGGCACGGCCCTGCCCGACGGGCGGCTCGACCTGTGCAAGCAGGAGTTGGGGGTGGAGGGTGCCGCGCTGGTCGCCGAGGCGTTGGCCCAAGGACCTTCTCCCGTACGGCACTTGCTGCTCGGTACCGACGGGCTCGGGGACGAGGGGGCCGAGGTCGTGGCCGCGGGGAGTGGGGACGTCGAGACGCTCTATCTCGGCTGCAACGGGATCACGGCCGGTGGTGCCTGTCGGATCGCGGACCAGTTGCGGGCCTCGCCGCAGGTCGTCACCGGGGTGTGGCTCAAGCGCAACCCGTTGGGCAGCGGGGGCGGGCGGGCGGCGGCCGAACTCATCGAGTCCGCGCGGTCGTTGCGCACGCTCGACCTCGTGCAGACCGGGATCGATCCGGCGGGCGTCGTCGTTCTTGCTGACGCGTTGCTCGCGGCTGCCGGTAATGGGCGCCGTATCGAGCGCCTCTTCATCGGCGGCAATCCGCTCGGCGCGGACGGCGCCGCACCCCTCGCCGCCGTCGTCGCGGCGGGTGCGATCGACGAACTCTACGTATCCGCCGCGCAGTTGGGGGACGCCGGTGCCCTCCTCCTCGCCGACGCCCTGGAACGCGCGCCGTACGGGCGGCTCGCGCGGCTGTCCGTCGCCAGTAACGACATCGGTCCGCAGGGCGCGGCGCGGTTGGTGGCAGCCGCCACCGCGGCCGGGGTCGGCCTGCTGGACCTCGGTCGGGTGAGAGCGGCGGCTGTGCTCGGCGCGGCCGACAACCACGTTGATCTGCGCGCCGCCGAGAGCATCGGCCGGACCCTCGTCGCCGCCGAGCACCGCCTCACCCACCTCGTCCTGTCCCACACCGGGATGCGCAGCCGCGAGGCCCACCGCCTCCTCGACACGGCACCCCGCGCGGTCACCCCCACCCGCTTCGTCCTCGGCCAGGGGATCGCCGCCAGCGTCAAACGCCGCCTGGAGGCACTCGCCGCCCACATCCCGGCCCCCTCGCTCGCCCCGGACGTGGCGGCCGTGCGCAGCGTGCACCGCACCGCGCGGCCGGGGGAGGCCGAGCACGGGGTCAGCGACGCGCCAACCCCGTGAAGATGTCCGTCCAGAACCGCTGTTGTTGCGCTGAAGCCCCTACCAGATAGGTCGCCCGGAGCTTCGCCGGCAGCAGGGCCACCATGCGGGCCACCACCGGGCGGTGCTTCTTCAGCTGGGACAGCTCCGCGTTGGCGAGGATCTGGTGGACCACGTCGCTGTCGTCGCCGCCCTCGTCGGTGTGCTCGGCCGCGCGGCGCAGCCGGGCCTCCCAGAGGTCCGCGTCACGGGCCAACTCGCGCAGCCCCGTCACCGGGCGGCCCTTGAAGCGGTCGATCAGGGCGGTGAGCGGCACGGGCGCGTACTCGCCGTCGCCGAGGTAGACCGTCGCCATCTCCAGCGGCAGCCCCCGCCGGTGCAGCTTGATCAGCCGCTCCAGCGTGCGCTTGGTGATCCAGGCGCGGCCGTCGTCGTCGATGTCGTGCTTCCACCACTCCAGTACCGTCTCCGCGTCCGAGCCGTACCGCGCGAGCAGCCACTCGTTCGCTGGAATGTCCTCCGGGTCCACCGTCAGCGAGGCCGTGAACCGCGTCGCCTGGGCGATGTTGTTCCGCGACACCAGCAGCTTGCGGCCCAGGTGGTACGGCGGGTTCTGGACGGCGATCTGCGCCCGCAGGTTCTCGATCCGCCGTCCTGCGAGCGACCACTCCTGGGTGATCTCCATCAGTTTGGCGAACGCGGCCTTGTCCTTGGGGCGGTTGTACTCGTCCCACACGATCGCCTTGGGGCCGGGCCCGGTGAAGTTCGCGGCCAGCAGGTTGTCCAGGGTGCCGCCCGGTGACGGGATCGGCGCGCACAGGTCCTCGACGTTCGTCACCGGCAGCGAGAAGTACAGCGGCTCCCGGCCCAGGCCCGCGCGGACCGTCTCCCGGACCAGCTCCGTCTTGCCGCAGCCGGGCGGCCCTTGGAGCAGCACCGTCCAGCGGTTGCGCAATGCGGCCCGCACCACCTGCCGTACCGGGTCGGGGATCGTGGCCGGGTTGGGCACGCCCAGGGCCTCGGCGACGCGGTCCAGGATCTCCGCCGTGCGGTTCTGCCCGGGCCTGCCGTCCGGGCCCGGCTCGGCCAGCCGCAGCCGCTCGCCGTCGATCAGGGGCAGGCCCCAGCGGAGCGGGAAGCCCTCCTTCGCGTTGGCCAGGACGTGGTCCAGCGTGCGCGGGGACAGCAGTTCGCGCAGCGCGGGCGAGAGCGACGCCCAGACACTGAACACCGAACGGAGGTCCCAGGGGCGGTACTTGGCCGCCAGGTGCCGGCGCCAGGACGTGTCGTTCGCCGTGATCCGCATCGTGACCATGCGGTCGAGCAGCGCGAGGTCGCCGCGCCGGGCCGAGGTCTCGGACAGCGACTCGTTGTCCGTGAGGAAGACACCGACGCAGCCGAGCGCCCGCAGATCGTGCTCGCCGAGCGTCCAGTTGCAGGCGATCTGCATCAGCTGCGACTGGATCGTGTCGCCCGCCTGCAACGAGTCGTCGATGAGCAGCACGAACGGCGTGCCCGGCTTGAGCTGGCTCATCACCAGCTGGCGCAGCACGAGTTCACCGGTGTGCGGGTCCCGCACCGGCGCGTTGACGAGCAGGTCGTCCGGTGTCAGATTCGCCGCCGGGACGTACACCAGCGCGGTGCCCGGGTGGGCGCGGCCGATGTGCGAGAAGAACGTCGCCGTCTTGCCGATGCCGTGCTCGCCGAAGATCTGCCCGGTCTGCCCGATGTCGATCATCGCGTCGATGAAGGACTCCAGGCGCGACGGCTCACGCCGGCCGTGTCCGGCCTCCGGGGTCGTCAACTGCCCTGTCTCCGTGGTCATTTACGTCGATCCTGTCGTGACGCGATGGCAGTCCATCGCCGGGTTGTGCGTCTCGGGCCACTCGCTGCCGCCCTCGGTGATCAGCCAGATCCACTTGTCCGGCTCGGCGGGCGTGACCGGCGGCGCGTACCCGTCCGTGAGCACCACGACCGCGTCCGGGGTCACGTCGAACCGCCGGCCGTTCACCTCCGTACGCCCCTCCAGGTAGTCCGCGACGACCTGGAAGCTCGTGCCGCCACCGCCGTAGACCCGCTCGCCCGGCCTGAACGGCATCACCACGGCGTCGAAGGAGAGCCAGTGCGCCTCGACCCCGTCGATGCGGCCGACGAGTTCGGTGAGCCAGGTGATCACCCGGTGCGGCATCGAGCCCGAGGTGTCGTACGCGACGACCAGGACCTTGTCCCGGACCGGGCCGCGGCGCGAGAGCATCGGGTCCTGGCCGAGGGCCGCGAGCAGGGCGCCGCGCTTCTTCGGGTACACCAGCCGCTCGCCGTCGCGCAGTTTCGAGCCGAGGACGTCGACGAGCCAGCGCTGCCACCAGTGGACCGTACGCGTGCGTGCCGTCTCGCCGCGCAGGACGCCCGCGCCGAGGTTCCCCCAGATCCGGCCGGCCCGCGCGGAACCGTCCTCGGTGCGGCCCATCAGGTCGAGCAACTCCCGCTCCGCGCCCGCGTGTCCGCGCCGGGCCGCCAGCAGGGAGTTCAGCAGCGCGGACGACGCCACCGCGTCCACCGTCTCCTGGTCGGCCGGTACCCATCCGTCCACCAGGTGCACGCACAGCTGCCGCTCCGGGACCGGAGGGTGCCGCATGCGCTTCAGTTCGCCGAACACCTTCATGTCGGTCGCGATGAACTCCTCGTAGGGGACCGGCTCCAGGCCGTGTGCGGTGAGGTCGTCCCGGTACAGCCGGTGGATTCCGCGTGGGTCGATGCCTGTCGGTCGGCCGTCCAGCAGGGGCAGTTCGGTGCGGCCGAGGCGGACCAGGGCGACATGGTTGATGGATACCTCGGCGGCCAGTTCGAAGACCGGGTCGTCGCGCAGTTCGAGGTCGGCGAACAGATGGCGCTGCACCAGGTGCCGTGCCTCGTGGAAGAGCACGAACTTCACGCCGTCCAGGCCGAGTCCGACGAAGAAGTCCGGGTTGAAGAGCAGCAGGCAGGAACCGTCGCCGGAGGCGACCACGGCCGCCGTGTCCACGGCCGTGGTCGGGATCTGGTGATGGCACTTCGCGTACAGCCAGGACGCCACCGCCGACTCCGTCAGCCCGAAGTCCAGCAGCGCGGCCTCCTTCAGCCGCCGCGCCTCGGCGACCGACGCCGGGTCCGCCGGCCGGTACCGCTCCAGCGCCCTGCGGTCGGCCAGATCGACCAAAGGGTTACGCCGACCCCGCTCCCCGTACGCCATGTCACGCCCCCCCCGTGCCGCATTTCCCCCGTGCCCAATTGGTACCAGGCGGCACTGACAATGGGCCAAGGCATTACGCTCTGGTCCCAAGGGCGGGGTCGTAGCGCAGAGGCAGGCGCTCTGGTCTCCAGAACCGGAACACGCTGGTTCGAATCCAGCCGCCCCGCCCCCCTCGGCGACTCATGACCAGCGCTCAGGCGATCGCGCCCGCCGTCACCACCAGCTCCACCACGTTCCCGTGGAACGTGTCGATCAGCTGCGCCAGGACCGCCCAGGCGTCCTCGTGGTCGGCCAAGTGCTCGCGCACGAGCGGTCGTAGAGCGTCCTCGGCCTCGGCCGCGCGCGAGGGGAACATGAGTTGGCCCGTGGAGAGCACCTGAAGGACGTGCGACGCGGGGCCCCAGGCGGTCGCGTAGTCGGCGGGGCCGTCCAGGACGCCTGCCTCCTCCACCCGGTGGGTGAACTTGCGGTGGGTGCCGAAGTGCGCGCGCAGTGCGGGTGGGCAGTCCGGGCGTATCGACAGGGCCCAGCGGGCGTAGCCGGGCAGCGGGCGATCCTGGTCCGCCTCGGTGACCGCCTGCCAGTCGGAGCGCTCCAGGACCATCGACGCGGCCGTCCGCGCGGACTGCATAGAGGTGCCCTCGCGCAGGGCGCCGACCAGGCCGAACCGGGTGAAGTTGACGGGGACCGCCGGTTCGTCCGCCCGTTGCACGCTCTCGGCGACGGTCAACGGCTCTACGCGCGCGTGGCCGAACGGCACACCCCGCGCGATGGCGCGCCGCATCGCGTTGTCCGCGGAGACGTGCCGCCAGACCCACTGGTTCAGTTCCGGATCGTCCTCCTCCAGAACCCACAACAGCACGGAGGACGGCACGGCCGTCCTCGTCCAGGACCAGAGCAGAGTGTTGCGCCGGGCCTCGGAAGTTCCCTCGGCCTCCGGGAGGCCGATCCGCCGCCGTATCCGCTCGGCGTCCGCGCTGTCGATCAGGTGCAGCAGAAAGCCGACGGCCGCCCCCGACGTGCTGTTGTCACGCATGGCGGCATGATGCCGCAGCGGGGGCACGTCCCGCACCGGTAAATCGATCACCGGGCGGTTCGAGGGCGGCCGGGGGTCGGTCAGGCGCTCGCGCGGGCCGCCATGCGGGCCTTGCGGTTCGCCAGCTTCTCGTCGAACTTGGACGCCTCGGAGTCCAGACCGCCCATGTAGAGGCCGATCTCCTCCTGGGCCTGCTGGCCCTCGGGGCCGAGACCGTCGATGTCCATGACCTTCAGGAAGCGCAGCACGGGCTGGATGACGTCGTCATGGTGGATGCGCAGGTTGTAGACCTCGCCGATGGCCATCTGCGCGGCGAAGCGCTCGAAGCCGGGCATGCCGTGACCGGGCATCCGGAAGTTGACGAGGACGTCGCGCACGGCCTGCATGGTGAGGTCGGGGGCGAGGTCGAACGCGGCCTTCAGGAGGTTGCGGTAGAAGACCATGTGGAGGTTCTCGTCGGTCGCGATGCGGGCCAGCATGCGGTCGCAGACCGGGTCGCCCGACTGGTGGCCGGTGTTGCGGTGCGAGACGCGCGTGGCCAGCTCCTGGAAGGCGACGTACGCCACGGAGTGCAGCATCGAGTGCCGGTTGTCCGACTCGAAGCCCTCGCTCATGTGCTGCATGCGGAACGCTTCGAGCTTCTCCGGGTCGACCGCGCGGGAGGCGAGCAGGTAGTCCCGCATGACGATGCCGTGCCGGCCCTCCTCCGCCGTCCAGCGGTGCACCCAGGTGCCCCAGGCGCCGTCGCGGCCGAAGAGGGAGGCGATCTCGTGGTGGTAACTGGGGAGGTTGTCCTCCGTGAGGAGGTTCACGACGAGGGCGATGCGGCCGATCTCGGTGACCTTGGACTGCTCCTTGTCCCAGGCCTCGCCGTCCTCGAAGAAGCCGGGGAAGTTCCGGGCCTCGCTCCACGGCACGTACTCGTGCGGCATCCAGTCCTTGGTGACCTTGAGGTGCCGGTTCAGCTCCGTCTCGACGACTTCCTCCAACGCGTACAGCAGCTTGGCGTCGGTCCAGACTGCGGGGCTGCCGAGGTGCGGGGAAGTGATCGTCACGGGGACTCCAGGGGGACGTCGTACAAAACTGAACAAACCGGCGAGCGGTGCCGGGACCTGTGCAACTTACGGAATCGTAGGCTACGAAACCGTAGGTTACGAGACCGTAGGTTAAGGGCGCCGTAAAGATCGCTGTTCAGGCCGTATCGCCGGGGAATCCCGCGGAGTCGCAGGACCGCAGGTCCCGGCGCCGAACGGGCGGCTCCGTCACCCGTTCAGGCGTACAGATCCCGGAGTCGGACCGAGAGGCACGTCACACATCCTTCGAGTTTCTCGAACTCGCCGATGTCCACCACGACCGGTTCGTGGCCGAGGTCGGCGAGCAGATCGGCCGTCTTGGGCGCGCTCGCCGCCATCAGCACCTTGTCGCCGCCGAGCAGCACCACATGAGCGCCGGCCTCTTCGGGCACCGACAGGAAGCGCGGGAAGAGCGAGGGCCGGTCCACCTTCGGGATGTGCCCCAGCACCGTCCCCTCGGGCAGCGCGGTGACCGCCGACTTCAGATGCAGCACCTTGCTCACGGGCACGGTGACCACCCGCGCCCCGAGCGGCTCGAACACGGCCCGCAACTGCTGGACGCCGGCCGCGTTCGTCCGGCCGCCCCGCCCGACGTAGATCGTGTCGTCGACCTTGAGGACGTCGCCGCCCTCCAGGGTGCCCGGCTCCCAGACCCAGTTCACCGAGCAGCCGAGCCGGGCCACCGCCTCCTCGACCCCGCCCGTCTCCTCGCGCCGGGACTCGGCGCCGGGCCGGGCGATCAGCGCCACGTTCTTGTACATGACCACCGCGTCCTCGACGAACACGGAGTCGGGGCAGTCGTCGGCCGGATCCACCTCGATCGTCTCCCAGCCGTGCACCCGCAGCGCGTGCGCGTACGCCTCCCACTGCTCGACGGCCTGCTCGACGTCGACCTTCTCCCGCTCGATGTGCGTGACCAGCCCTTCGGCCAGGCGCGGGCTGGGGCGGCGGACGAGGGCCTTCTTGCTGGGCACGAGCGGGACTCCGTATCGGCGGGATCGTTTCGGCGCCCTTGTCGGGGCACCGGTTGGCCATCATGCGTCACCCGTCCGTGCCGACAAAACCCCTCACGTGAGGCTGTGGCCCTCCTGAGACGCGCGCGAATCACCTCAGGCCGGGTGTTCCACCTCCTCCGCCGTGATCGTCCGCAGCTCCCCGTCCAGCAGCAGCCAGCGGGTGATGCCGATCGATTCGAGGAACGGCACGTCGTGACTGGCCACGATCAACGCCCCCTCGTACGACTCCAGCGCCGTGGTGAGCTGCCGCACGCTCGCCATGTCGAGGTTGTTCGTCGGCTCGTCCAGCATCAGCAGCTGCGGGGCCGGCTCCGCGAGCATCAGCGCGGCCAGCGCCGCCCGGAAGCGTTCGCCGCCGGACAGGGTCGCCGCCTGCTGGTCGGCGCGGGCGCCCCGGAACAGGAAACGGGCCAGCCGCGCCCGGACCCGGTTGTTGGTGGCGCCCGGCGCGAACCGTGCCACGTTCTCCGCCACGGTCAGCTCACCGTCGAGCACATCGAGCCGCTGCGGCAGGAAGCGCAGCGGGACATGCGTCACCGCCTCACCGGACACCGGCTCCAGCTCCCCGGCGATCGTGCGCAGCAGCGTCGTCTTGCCCGCGCCGTTGCGCCCGATCAGCGCGATCCGCTCCGGCCCGCGCAGATCGAGGCCGCCCGCCCACGCGCCGTACGCGAGTTCCAGGTCCATGAGGGTCAGGACCTGACGACCCGGCGGTACGGCCGTGTACGGCAGGTCGACGCGGATCTCGTCGTCGTCCCGTACGGCCTCCACCGCCTCGTCGAGCCGTTCCTTCGCCTCGGCGAGCCGCTCCTCGTGCAGGATGCGGTGCTTGCCCGCGGACTCCTGCGCGGACCGCCTGCGCGCCCCCATGACGATCTTCGGCTCGCGCTTCTGCTCGAACATCTTCTGTCCGTACTTCTTGCGACGGGCCAACTTGACCTGGGCGTCGGACAGTTCGCGCTTCTGTTTGCGGAAGTCGGCCTCGGCGACGCGCACCATCCGTTCGGCGGCGTCCTGTTCGGTGCCGAGGGCCTCCTCGTAGGCGGAGTAGTTGCCGCCGTACCAGGTGATCTCGCCGGAGCGCAGATCGGCGATCTGGTCGACGAGGTCGAGGAGTTCACGGTCGTGGCTGACCACGATCATCACCCCGGGCCAGGCCGCGACGGCCGAGTACAGCCGCCTGCGGGCGTACAGGTCGAGGTTGTTCGTCGGCTCGTCGAGGAGCAGGACGTCCGGCCGGCCGAGCAACAGCGCGGCCAGCCGCAGGAGAACGGACTCGCCGCCCGAGACCTCGCCGACGGTGCGGTCCAAGTCGATGTGCCCCAGGCCGAGTTCGCCGAGCGTGGCGAGCGCTCGCTCTTCCACGTCCCAGTCGTCGCCGAGTGTCTCGAAGTGCTCCTCGGCCGCGTCACCGGCCTCGATGGCGTGCAGGGCGGCGCGTTGAGCGGCGATGCCGAGTGTCTCGTCGACGCGCAGGGCGGTGTCGAGCGTGACGTTCTGCGGGAGGTAGCCGACCTCGCCCGCGACCCGTACGGTGCCGTCGGCCGGGGTGAGTTGACGGGCGATCAGTTTCAACAACGTTGACTTCCCTGATCCGTTGACGCCGACGAGCCCGGTTCCGCCGGGTCCGAAGGCGGCGTCCAGGTCCTCGAAGACGGAGGTCCCGTCGGGCCACGCGAAGGAGAGGGACGTACAGGTGACGGAGGTATGCATGAGGGCCTCGCGGGTGCTTGACGCGGTCATGGGCCGACGCGTATCGAGACACCGCGAGGCGGGAGACCGGTCCCGGGGCAGAGGGAAAAGGCCCTGTTCCGGAGGACGGCTCGGACGCCGAGGTCGTACACGACGGACACACCTCACGGGTGTGTGCGCGGTGTCTCAGAACCTCAGACGAGCAACGTCCTACTCCGATCGACGGCAACAGAAGCGAGGACAACGCTACGAACGGCCTCGGGGGGCTGTCAACGCATTAAACGGGGTCCGCGACCCGCACGCCGATGTCGGATTCCTGCCAGCCAGGGCGCGCCCGCGACTGCTTGAGTGGGGCGTATGACGAACCAGAACACCCTCCGTGACCGGGCTCTGGCCTTCCGCGCGCTGCATGTGCCGGGACGTCCGCTGATCCTCCCGAACGCCTGGGACGCCGCGAGCGCCCGCATCGTCGAGGACGCGGGCGCGTCCGCCGTCGCGACCACCAGCGCGGGCCTCGCCTGGGCCCTCGGCGTCCCGGACGGCGACCGGCTGGACCGGGAGCGGGCCCTGGAGGCGGTCGCCCGCATCACCGCGACCGTCGCCGTACCGGTGAGCGCCGACATCGAGAGCGGCTTCGCGAAGGACGCGGCGGGCGTCGCCGACACGGTCCGCGCGGTGCTCGCCGCGGGCGCGGTGGGCGTGAACATCGAGGACGCGCTCTACGGCGCTGAGATCGACGCGCTCCACGGCGGTGAGGGAGTCCTGCGGCCGGTCGCCGAGCAGGCCGAGCGGATCGCCGCCGCCCGCGAGGCCGCCGACGCGGAGGGCGTGCCGTTGTTCGTCAACGCGCGTATCGACACGTTTCTGCGGGGCGTCGGGGGAGTGGACGCGACCCTGGAGCGGGCCGCCGCGTTCCGCGCTGCGGGCGCCGACGGGATCTTCGTCCCCGGGGTCGTCGAACCGGGAACGGTCAAGGAACTCGCCGACGGGATCGACGCGCCGCTCAATGTGCTGGTCGGCCCCGGAGCACCGCCGGTCGCCGAACTGGCCGCGCTGGGCGTCGCCCGCGTGAGCGCCGGCTCCAGCGTCGCGCTGGCCGCGTACGCCGTGGTGCGCCGTGCCGCGCGGGAGCTGCTGGACACGGGTACCTACGGCGCGCAGACGGGAGGGCTCGGCTACGGCGAGCTCAACTCCCTGCTGGCCCGGGAGGATTAGCTCAGCAGGCGTCCCGCATCAGCTCGGCGAGGTCGTGGTCCAGGTCGAGCTGGAGGTGTTCGAGACCGACGGGCACCAGCTCGCCGGTGGCCTGCAGGAAGCGGCGTATCTCGGACGAGTGGACGTGCACGACGGCGGTGCCCTCGGGGGCGTGGAATTCGAGGACGGTGCGGTCGAAGCCGTAGGGCCGCACCCGGACGTCGCCGTGGCCCTCGGCGTCGTGCAGACCGGCCGCGAGGAGTTCCCGGGCGAAGGTCCAGCAGACCTCGACGCCCTCCAGGGTGGCCGGTGCCGGGAAGGTCATCCGGACGGCGAACGGGTCCCGTCGGTCGTAGTGCAGGGTGGCGGGAATGCTCGGCATCCGCGGTGCGGCGGCGACGAGACGGGCCTCTACGGGCTGCTCGATGACGATGGACAACGCCTTGCTCCCTTGTGTGACGGCGGTGCGGACTGCGGTGACGACCGGACGGACTCCCGTACGTATTCCGGAGCGGACCCCCTGGTGGATGGGTCCGCACTGGAAGAGACGCCGGAACAGGCCCATTCGTGCACACGAATTTCGAGTGACCTCTGTCACCGCCGCCCAAATGCGCCCAAGGCGGGCGGGGGCATCTGGACGGCCCCCGGGGAGTGGGCTAGCTTCGCCCGCCATGAGGCGCATGGGGAAGACGCGACGGGTGGGACGTACGTACCGGGGCATGGCCGTGGCCATGGCGTGCGGGGCGGCGCTGGCCGCGCTGACCGCCGTACCGGCACAGGCGCGGGACACGGCGCACCGGGCTCCGCACTGGGAACTCAAGGACAGCGGGGCCGCCGATGTGCGGTTCCGGGGGCTGTCGGCGGTCAGCCGGAACACCGCGTGGGTGGCCGGGACCGCGGGCACGGTGCTGCGGACGACCGACGGCGGGGCGAGCTGGCGTAACGTCTCGCCGCCCGGCGCGACCGACCTGCAGTTCCGGGACATCGAGGCGTTCGACGCGCGGCGCGCGGTGGTCCTCGCGATCGGCGAGGGGGAGGCGTCCCGCGTCTACCGCACCGACGACGCCGGAGCGACCTGGACGGAGTCCTTCCGCAACACCGACGCGAACGCCTTCTACGACTGCATGACCTTCTTCGACAGCCGCCACGGCCTCGCGATGAGCGACCCGGTGGACGGCAAGTTCCGCATCCTCTCCACCGGCGACGGCGGCCGCTCCTGGAAGGTGCTGCCGAACACCGGGATGCCGGCCGCCCTCGACGGCGAGGCGGGCTTCGCGGCCAGCGGTCAGTGCCTGGTGAGTTCCGGGCCCCGTGACGTCTGGCTGGCCACGGGCGGAGGTGCACGCGCGCGTGTCCTGCACTCCGCGGACCGGGGCCTCACCTGGACGGCGACCGACACGCCGATCCCGGCCGGTGACCCCGCGCGCGGGGTGTTCGCCCTCGCCTTCCGCGACCGTACGCACGGCCTCGCGGTCGGCGGCGACTACACCGCGGACCAGCCGTCACCGCTGGCGGCGGCCGTCACCGGCGACGGAGGCCGCACCTGGCGCCCCGCCACGACCCCGCCGCCCGCCTACCGCTCCGGCGCCGCCTGGCTGCCCCGCAGCCGCTCCACCGCCCTCGCGGTCGGCCCCACGGGCACCGACGTCACGACCGACGCCGGCCGCACCTGGAAGACGGTGGACACCGGCTCGTACGACACGGTCGACTGCGCGGCGGACCTGGGCTGCTGGGCGGCGGGGGAGAAGGGGCGCGTGGCACGGCTGGAGGACTGACGGCGGTGTCCGGGTGGGAGGTCCTCGCGCCCACCCGTTCTCCGGGATCCCCGTACGCTCGGCACCACCATGACGACCGTAGACATTCCCGCGGGCTGGCCCGCGACCGAGGAGCAGGCCCGCGCCGTCCAGGACGAGTTGCGGGAGCGGGTGGTGACCGACGAGCCGGGGCCGCCGCCAAGGACCGGGCACGTCACGGGAGTTGACGTCGCCTACGACGACGAGCGGGACGTGGTGGTGGCCGCGGCCGTCGTGCTGGACGCGGCGGACCTCACCGTCGTCGCCGAGGCCACGGCCGTCGGCCGGGTCTCCTTCCCGTACGTCCCGGGGCTGCTCGCCTTCCGTGAAATCCCCACGGTGCTGGCCGCGTTGGAGGCGCTGCCCTGCCCGCCGGGCCTGGTCGTGTGCGACGGCTACGGCCTCGCCCACCCCCGCCGCTTCGGCCTCGCGAGCCACCTCGGCGTCCTCACCGGCCTGCCCACGATCGGCGTCGCCAAGAACCCCTTCACGTTCACCTACGACGATCCGGGCATCCCGCGCGGCTCCTCGTCGCCGCTCCGCGCGGACGCCGACGAGGTCGGCCGCGCGCTGCGCACCCGGGACGCGGTGAAGCCGGTGTTCGTCTCCGTGGGCCACCGGGTGACCCTGGACAACGCGTGCGCCCACACCCTCGCGCTCACCCCGGAGTTCCGCCTCCCGGAGACGACCCGCAGGGCGGACGCGTTGTGCCGGCGGGCGTTGCGGGAGGCGACCGCGTAAGCGGTTGGGGGCGGGTCGCGGTCTGAGTACCTGATCTGAGTACCTGTACGGATGTGGCCGCACCCGCGTGATCGGCAGGCTGTCCCGCATGACAACCCACCGTTCCCCGAAGCCCGTTGCCCACCCGAGCCAGCCCGTCGAGCGGGCCGTGATGGTCGCGCTCGTCCTGTCCGTGGCGGCGGGCCTCGCGTGGATCGGCGGGATGATCTACACGCTGTGGCCGTGAGGCGCGGGTCGTACCGGTGCGGGAAACACGCGAGCCCCACCCCGCAAGTAGCGGTGTGGGGCTCGGAGTTGAGCGCCGGGCAGGCCTTGCACCTGCATTTCCCCGCAGGAAGCGGGGCGTCTTTCCTTGGACCACCGACGCACGACCAGACCCCGGATACTCCGGCGACCGGCTCATGATCCATCGTATCCCATTCCGAGAGTCACTCCGAACTCCCCGATGGGCCCGGCCAGTTCGAGGCCCGACGCTCTGCGGCGGCCCGACACGCTCACCGGGTCGCCGCCACCCGGAACGTGATGCCCGCGCTGCGGAGCCGTTCGATGAGGGCGTCTCCCATCGCCGCAGCCGTCGTCACCTGGCCCGCTGTGGGCGGGAGTTCGTCGAGGGCGAGGGAGAGGGCCGACTCGGCGAACATCTTCGCCGTCTCGTCGTAGCCGGGATCGCCGCCCGCGACCTCCGTGAAGACCCGGCGGCCGCCGCCCTCGCCGACGAACTTCACGGAGAACCAGCTCTTCGCGCGCTTCTCGGGGCTCGGTCCGTCGCCGGGCTTCAGGCGGTCGGACAACCAGCGCCGGGCGGGCGGGAGTTGGGCGGCCGTGGCCAGCGCCCCGACCGCCGTGACACCGCCGAGTACCACGGGGAGGTGGCGCACGGCCGCGTAGTGGCGGTAGCGGAAATCGGGGCCGTAACGCTCCAGGGCCCTCGCGGATCGTTGAACGACCTGCGGGTCGATGGTCGGCAGGGGCACCGCCCAGGAGCCGACCTCCCCGGCGAACCGCGGTGCCCCCATGGGCGCGCCGGCCCGGCGCCCCACCAGCCGCGGTTCGTGGCGGCGCCGCTCCCGGGCGGCGGCCAACACCTGCCTGCCGCGCCCGAGTTGGGTCAGCGCCGTGGCGAACGTGCCGCCGGAGAACATCGCGTCGGCGGTCACGAAACCGTCCACCGTCAGAGGTACCCCCTCCGGCAGCTGCTGGACCGTGAAGTACGCCCCCAGGTCGTGGGGGATCGAGTCGAAGCCCGCGCAGTGCACCAGCCGTGCGCCGGTCTCACGCGCGCGTGCGTCGTGGCGGACGTACGTCAGGTCGACGAACTCCGGCTCGCCGCTGAGGTCGAGATAGTCCGTGCCGGTGTCCGCGCAGGCGGCGACGAGGTCCTCGCCGTAGGTGACGTAGGGTCCGACCGTCGTGGCCACCACGCGTGCGTGCTCGGCGAGTTCGCGCAGGGAGGCCGGGTCGGAGACGTCGGCCCGGAGCATGCCGACCGACGTCCCGCCGGGGAGCCGTTCGCGCAGCCGCTTCAGTTTGAGTTCGTCGCGGCCGGCGATCGCCCAGCGCAGGCCCTCGGGTGCGTGCGCGGCGAGATACTCCGCGGTGAGCACGCCGACGAAGCCCGTTGCTCCGAAGAGCACGATGTCGTAGGGACGGTCCGTCCTGTTCAGCCTGCTCATGACACTCCTGGATCCCGCAGCCCGTGCCGCTGTCGGTGGCTGAGGCTAGCGTGAAGAGTGCGGAGTCCGACGACGAGCCCGGAGGTATCAGGTGGCCGTGACCGACAACGCCCTGAAGAAGCGGGCGAAAGTACGCGAGTTCGCCCTCGGGCTGCCGGGTGCCGCAGAGGAGTTCCCGTGGGGCGAGACCGTCGCGAAGGTCAACAAGAAGGTGTTCGTCTTCCTCGGCGTCGACGACGGCAGCCACCCGCCGGGCATGACGGTCAAGCTCACCGACCAGGCGGCCCACGCCCACGCGCTCACCGCACCCGGCGCCGAACCCGCGGGCTACGGCCTCGGCAAGGCGGGTTGGGTGCACCTGCCGCTCGCCGAGCAGGGCGCCCCGGCCGCCGAGCTGCTGTGCGACTGGGTGGAGGAGAGCTACCGCGCGATCGCCCCGAAGCGCCTGATAGCCGAGTTGGACGAGCAGGGCACGGCCGGCCGTGACTAACGGCGGGTAACTTGGCTAAGCGCTTGCTCGCCCAGGTCTTGTGTCGGGTGGAACGTGTTCTTACCATCGCTGGTGTTACATCGGTTGTGTCACAGCTGGGGGCTGGATGACAGCGGCAACGACGCCCGGGCACGGCCCGCTCTCCGGCGTGCGCGTGGTCGAGCTGGCCGGGATCGGCCCCGGCCCCTTCGCCGCCATGCTCCTCGCCGACCTGGGCGCCGACGTCGTCCGCGTCGACCGGCCCGGCGGCCCGGTGCTCGCCGTCAACCCCGAGTACGACATCACCAACCGCAACAAGCGCTCGGTCCTCCTCGACCTGAAGACACCCGACGGCCCCGCGCGCGTGCTCGACCTGGTCGAACGCGCCGACATCCTCATCGAGGGCAACCGCCCCGGCGTCACCGAGCGCCTCGGCGTGGGCCCCGCACCCTGCCACGCCCGCAACCCCCGGCTCGTCTACGGCCGGATGACCGGCTGGGGCCAGGACGGCCCCCTCGCCGAGCGCGCCGGGCACGACATCGCGTACATCGCGCTCACCGGCACCCTCGGCATGATCGGGTCCCCCGGGGAGCCCCCGCCCGCCCCCGCCAACCTGCTCGGCGACTACGCGGGCGGCGCGCTCTACCTCGTCGTCGGTGTCCTCGCGGCCCTGCACCACGCGCGCGTGACCGGCACCGGCCAGGTCGTCGACGCGGCCATCGTCGACGGCACCGCCCACCTCTCCTCGATGATCCACGGCATGCTCGCCGCCGGCAGCTGGCAGGACCGCCGCGCCGCCAACCTCCTCGACGGCGGCTGCCCGTACTACGGCACCTACGAGACCGCCGACGGCAGGCACATGGCCGTAGGCGCCCTGGAACCGCGGTTCTACGACGAGTTCGTGGACCTGCTCGGCCTCGCGGACTTCGCCGACGCCCGCCGGGACTGGACCCGTTGGGGCGAACTGCGCGAGGCGGTCGCGGCCCGCTTCCGCAGCCGTACGCGGGACGAGTGGACCGCCGTCTTCGCGGGCACGGACGCGTGCGTGGCGCCCGTGCTGTCGCTGCGCGAGGCCCCGCACCATCCGCACCTCGTCGCGCGCGGCACCTTCACCGAGCACGGCGGGATCACCCAGCCCGCCCCGGCACCCCGGTTCTCCGCGACGCCCACCTCGGTGCGCGGCGGGCCCGCCCGGCCCGGCGCGGACACGTCCGACGTGGCCCGGGACTGGGAACTCCCCGGACTTCTCGACGCCGTTGACGCCCCTCAGCGAGGAAACCCCTCGGAGAGTCCCTGAACACCCCCAGTGAAAGGCTTGGCAGTGAGCACCGAAGCGTATGTCTACGACGCGATCCGCACCCCGCGCGGGCGCGGCAAGGCCAATGGATCCCTGCACGGCACGAAGCCCATCGACCTGGTCGTCGGGCTCATCCACGAACTCCGTGACCGCTTCCCGGACCTGGACCCGGCCGCGATCGACGACATCGTGCTCGGCGTGGTCGGCCCGGTCGGCGACCAGGGCTCCGACATCGCCCGGATCGCCGCGGTGGCCGCCGGACTGCCGGACACGGTGGCCGGGGTGCAGGAGAACCGCTTCTGTGCCTCGGGCCTCGAAGCCGTCAACATGGCCGCCGCCAAGGTGCGTTCGGGCTGGGAGGACCTCGTCCTCGCCGGTGGAGTCGAGTCGATGTCCCGGGTGCCGATGGCCTCGGACGGCGGCGCCTGGTTCAACGACCCGATGACGAACCTCGCCGTCAACTTCGTACCCCAGGGCATCGGCGCCGACCTGATCGCCACGATCGAGGGATTCTCCCGGCGCGACGTGGACGAGTACGCGGCGCTCTCCCAGGAGCGGGCGGCCACCGCCTGGAAGGAGGGCCGCTTCGACCGGTCCGTCGTCCCGGTCCTGGACCGCAGCGGCCTCGTCGTCCTCGACCAGGACGAGCACCTGCGCCCCGGCACCACCGCCGACTCCCTCGCCCGGCTCAAGCCGTCCTTCGCGGACATCGGCGAACTCGGCGGCTTCGACGCGGTGGCCCTGCAGAAGTACCACTGGGTCGAGAAGATCGACCACGTCCACCACGCGGGCAACTCCTCCGGCATCGTCGACGGCGCCTCCCTCGTCGCCATCGGCTCCAAGGAGATCGGCGAGCGCTACGGCCTCACCCCGCGCGCGCGGATCGTCTCCGCCGCCGTCTCCGGCTCCGAGCCGACCATCATGCTCACCGGCCCCGCGCCCGCCACCCGCAAGGCCCTCGCCCGGGCCGGGCTGACCATCGACGACATCGACCTCGTCGAGATCAACGAGGCCTTCGCCGCGGTCGTCCTGCGCTTCGTGCGCGACATGGACCTGTCCCTGGACAAGGTCAACGTCAACGGCGGCGCCATCGCACTCGGCCACCCGCTCGGCGCCACCGGCGCGATCATCCTCGGCACGCTCGTCGACGAACTGGAGCGCCAGGACAAGCGCTACGGCCTCGCCACGCTGTGCGTGGGCGGCGGCATGGGCATCGCGACGATCGTCGAGCGCGTCTGAAGTCCCCGGCGGCCACCGGAGATCTCTGCTGCGACCAGAGATTTCCCCGGCCACCCGAGGCTTCCGCGGCGACCAGAGACTTCTACGGAGAACCCTCATGACCGAGAGCACCACCATCCGCTGGGAACAGGACGACACCGGGATCGTCACCCTCGTCCTCGACGACCCGGACCAGTCCGCGAACACCATGAACGCGGCCTTCCGCGACTCCCTCACCGCGATCGCCGACCGCCTGGAGACCGAGCGGGACTCCATCCGCGGCATCATCGTCACCTCCGCCAAGAAGACCTTCTTCGCGGGCGGCGACCTGCGCGACCTCATCCGTGTCACCCCGGACACCGCCCAGGAGTTCTTCGAGGGCGGCCTCGCCATCAAGCGGAACCTGCGCCGCATCGAGACCCTGGGCAAGCCGGTCGTCGCCGCGATCAACGGCGCGGCCCTGGGCGGCGGTTACGAGATCGCCCTCGCCTGCCACCACCGGGTCGCCCTCGACGCCCCCGGCTCCAAGATCGGCTGCCCGGAGGTCACCCTCGGCCTGCTCCCCGGAGGCGGCGGAGTCGTCCGCACGGTACGGCTGCTCGGCATCGCCGACGCCCTGCTGAAGGTGCTCCTCCAGGGCACCCAGTACAGCCCGCGGCGCGCCCAGGAGAACGGCCTCGTCCACGAAGTGGCCACCACCCCGGACGAGTTGATCGCCAAGACCCGCGCCTTCATCGACGCCAACCCGCAGTCGCAGCAGCCCTGGGACAAGCCCGGCTACCGCATCCCGGGCGGCACCCCGGCGAACCCCAAGTTCGCCGCCAACCTGCCCGCGTTCCCGGCGACCCTGCGCAAGCAGACCAACGGGGCGCCCTACCCGGCGCCGCGCAACATCCTCGCCGCCGCCGTCGAGGGCGCCCAGGTCGACTTCGAGACCGCCCAGGTCATCGAGACCCGCTACTTCGTCGAGCTGGCGGTCGGCCAGACCTCGAAGAACATGATCCAGGCGTTCTTCTTCGACCTCCAGGCCGTCAACTCCGGCGCCAACCGCCCCCAGGGCATCGCGTCCCGCCCGGTCCGCAAGGCTGCAGTCCTCGGCGCCGGGATGATGGGCGCCGGCATCGCCTACTCGTGCGCCCGCGCGGGCATCGACGTCGTCCTCAAGGACGTCACTCCGGAGGCGGCGGCCAAGGGCAAGGCCTACTCCGAGAAGCTCTGCGCCAAGGCGGTCTCCCGCGGCCGTACGACACAGGAGAAGGCGGACGCGCTGCTCGCCCGCATCACCCCCACCGCCGACCCGCAGCACCTCGCGGGCTGCGACGCGGTGATCGAGGCCGTCTTCGAGGACACCTCGCTCAAGCACAAGGTGTTCCAGGAGATCCAGCACATCGTCGAGCCCGACGCGCTGCTCTGCTCCAACACCTCCACCCTCCCCATCACCGCCCTCGCCGAAGGCGTGGAGCGCCAGGCCGACTTCATAGGGCTGCACTTCTTCTCGCCGGTCGACAAGATGCCCCTCGTCGAGATCATCAAGGGCGAGCGCACCGGCGACGAGGCCCTCGCGCGCGCCTTCGACCTGGTCCGGCAGATCAAGAAGACCCCGATCGTCGTCAACGACTCGCGCGGCTTCTTCACCTCACGGGTGATCGGCCAGTTCATCAACGAGGGCGTCGCGATGGTCGGCGAGGGCATCGAGCCCGCGTCCATCGAACAGGCCGCCGCGCAGGCCGGCTACCCGGCCAAGGTCCTTTCCCTGATGGACGAGTTGACGCTCACGCTCCCGCGCAAGATCCGCAACGAGTCCAAGCGGGCCGTCGAGGAGGCGGGCGGCACCTGGCCAGGGCACCCCGCCGAGGCCGTCATCGACCGCATGGTCGACGAGTTCGGCCGCACCGGCCGCAGCGGCGGCGCGGGCTTCTACGACTACGACGAGAACGGCAAGCGCGCCGGTCTGTGGCCGGGCCTGCGCGAGCACTTCACGCGTGAGGGCGCTGAGATCCCCTTCAAGGACATGCAGGAACGCATGCTCTTCTCCGAGGCCCTCGACACCGTCAAGCTCCTTGAAGAGGGCGTGCTGACGTCCGTCGCCGACGCCAACATCGGGTCCATCTTCGGGATCGGCTTCCCCGGTTGGACCGGCGGTGTCCTCCAGTACATCAACGGCTACGAGGGCGGCCTGCCCGGCTTCGTGGCACGCGCGCGTGCGCTCGCCGAGCGCTACGGGGAGCGGTTCACGCCGCCCGCGCTGCTCGTGGAGAAGGCGGAGAAGGGGGAGCGGTTCAGCGACGCGCGCTGACGTATCGCTGAGCGACACGCTGCCCTTGCCCTCGTGGGGACGGGACCCCGACGCTGACCGGCGAACCGGTCACCGGTCCCGTCCCCCGAGGAGCCCCCATGGGATACCGTCCCGCCCTCGCCCTCCTCGACGTCCTGCGCGGCGAGGGCGTGGACCGGATCTTCGGCAACCCCGGCACCACCGAACTCCCGTTCCTGGCAGCCCTGTCGGAGGCCGAGAACGCCCCCGAGTACGTCCTCGGCGTCCACGAGGGCGCCGTCGTCTCCATGGCCGACGGCTACGCGCGCGGCACCGGCCGCCCCGCGTTCGTCAGCCTGCACATCGCCGCCGGACTCGCCAACGGCCTCATCGGCCTTCTCAACGCCCGCCGTTCACGCACCCCGCTCGTCGTCACGGCCGGCCAGCAGGACCGCCGCCACCTCCAGCAGGACCCCATGCTCTCCGGCGACCTGCTCGGCCTCGCGAGGCCCGCGGTGAAGGCCACGTACGACATCCAGCACGCCCGCGACCTGCCCCTCGCCCTGCGCCGCGCCTTCGCCCAGTCCCAACGGCCGCCCGCCGGGCCGGTGTTCCTCTCCCTCCCCATGGACCTCCTCGCCGAGGACACCGAGGTCGAGGTCCCCGCCCGTACCGCCCCGGCACGCCAGGGGCCCGCCACAGGGCTCGACCGGGCCGCCCTACTGCTCGGCGGTGCCGCGCGCCCCGCGATCGTCGCCGGGGACGGAGCGGGCCGCGAGGACGCGGTGGCGGCGCTCGTCCGCACGGCGGAGGCCTGCGGGGCGACGGTCTACCACCAGCCGATGGCGGACTGGCTCAACTTCCCTGCCACACACCCCCTTTACGCCGGGATGCTGCCGCCCCGCCACGACGCGATCCGGGACATGCTGTCGTCGTACGACACCGTCCTCATCGTCGGAGCCCACGCCTTCACACCCCACCACTACAGCCCGGGGCCCGCCCTGCCGCCCGGCATCACCGTCGTCCAACTCGACTCGGACGCCGACGAGATCGGCCGCAACTTCCCCGCCGACGCCGGGCTCGTCGGCGCCCTCGCGCCCTCGCTCAACCGGCTCGCCGAGCTGCTGCGCGAGCAGGTCCCCGACCACACCGCCAAGGCGCGCATGCTGCGCGCCGGTGAACGGCACACCGCCGAACGGGACCGCGCCGAGTCCGCCGCCCACGCCGCCTACTCGACGGCACCGCTCGCACCGTGGGCCGCCGCCCACGCCGTCGCGCGTGGCCTGCCGCCGGACGCCGTGGTCGTCGAAGAGGCCATCACCGTGGGCCTGTTGCTCCGCCGGCTGCTACGACTCGACCGCCCCGGCAGCTACACCCACGCCGTCGGCGGCGGCCTGGGCTGGGGCATCGGCGCCGCCGTCGGCCGCTCGCTCGCCGAACCCGGGCGACCCGTCGTCTCGGTCCTCGGGGACGGCTGCGCGCTGTTCGGACTCCAGGGGCTGTGGAGCGCGGCACGGCAGCAAGTACCGGTGCTGTTCGTGGTGATGGGCAACGGCAGCTACCGCACCCTCCAGGACACGTACCAGGCGATGGGCGGCACGGGCAGGTGCCCCGGAACCGAACTGGGGGACCTGGACTTCACCCGGGCGGCGCGGTTCTTCGGGGTCGACGCGGTACGCGCGGACAGCGCCGACCACCTGCGTGAACTGGTCGCCGGGGCATACGAGTTGACCCGGCCGCTGCTCGTGGACGTACCGCTTCGACCGTCGTGACGCCGTGAACTCGACGAGGTACCGCTTCGATTGCGGTTCCTGACTCACCGTCACCGACACCTTGTCACCCGTGCGCGACAGCGACCACCATCGGTCCATGACGGACGGGCCGCTGCCGAAGTCGGTACTCGCACGCGGGGTGTTGCTGCTGCGCGCCTGCGGCGACGCCGAGACCGCGCTCTCCCTCGCCGAACTGGCCCTGCGCACCGGGCTGCCCAAGCCGACGGCGCACCGGCTGATCGGCGAACTGGTCCGGCTCGGTCTGGTCGAGCGCACCCCCGAAGGCAGCTACCGCATCGGGCTCGCCCTCTTCGTCCTCGGCCAGTCGGCGCCGTCCGTACGGGAGTTGCGCACGGTGGCGCTGCCCTATCTGGGCGACCTGCACGAGGCGACCCACGAGAACGTGCACCTGGCCGTCCCGGACGGCACCGACACCCTCTTCCTGGAGAAGATCACCGGCCGCCGCGCCACCCCGATCGTCTCCCGCACCGGCGGCCGGCTGCCCGCCCACTGCACCGCCACCGGCAAGGTCTTCCTCGCGCAGGACCCACGCCCGGCCCGCCGCACCCTGGCCCGCCTCACCCCGCGCACCCTGGTCCTCCCCGGCCAACTCGCCCGCGACCTCGCCCTGACCCGGGCCCGCGGCTACGGGGTGAACCTGGAGGAGGCCGAGATCGGCATCTCGGCGGTCGCGGCCCCCGTGTACGCCCATGACCGCGGCCTCGGCCCGATCGCCGCGATCTCCGTCACCGGCGGTACCCGCCGCCTGGACGTGGACCGCATCGGGGCACGCCTGTTGGCGGCGGCGCGGGCGATCACGCGCATGCTCTCCGACTGACGGGCCGGGGCTGAAGTTCAGCGGTCGGCAGGGGAGTCGGTCCCGGTTCCTGAAGCTCCCGCCCCGTTCGTCCGCTGCATCGCCGCCGCCAGCCCGTGCTCGGTCAACCGCTCCCCGCGCACCTCCTCGGTGACCCGCCCGCGCACGAACACCAGCACCCGGTCACACACCTCCGTCAGCTCCGCGAGGTCGGTCGAGGCGACCAGGACGGCCGCGCCGCCCGCCGCCAACTCGCCCACGATGCGGTGCATCTCGGCGCGTACGCCGACGTCGACACCCCGGGTCGGATCGTCCAGGACGACGATCTTCGGGTCGGTCGCGAGCCACTTGGCGAAGACGACCTTCTGCTGGTTGCCGCCGGACAGCCGGGCGACCAGGTCGTACGGCCCGCCGCGCAGCCGCAGCCGCTCGGTCAAGTCGACCGTGCGGCGCACGAGTTCGGAGCGGGAGGGGGCGATCCCGCCCCGGCCCAGGGCCAGCCAGCTGACCGCCGTGGTGTTCTCCCACACCGTGCGGTCCACCATCAGCCCGTACCGTTTGCGGTCGCTCGGCACGAAGGCGACGCCCGCGCGCACCGCGCCCCGCAGCGAGCGCGGCAGCCCCCGGCCGCCGACGTCCACCCGGCCCGCGGAGATCGCCGTACGCCCGCACACCACCGCCAGCGCGTCGAGATGGCCCGCGCCCTGCAGCCCGGCGACCCCGACCAGCTCACCCGCCCGCACGGTGAACGTCACGTCGGTCAGCCGCCCGTCGACGCTCACCCGGGACAGCACCACGGGCGGCGGCCGGTCGGCCAAGGACCGTACCCGGCGCGGCGGTTGCTCCGGCCGGCCGCCCAGCATCGCCGACACCAGCTCCGGCACATCGACCTCGGCCCGCTCCACACCCGCCAGGACGACCCGCCCGTCCCGCAGGACCGTCACGCGCTGCGCGAAGCGCATCACCTCGTCCAGGAAGTGGGACACGTACAGGACGGCGATGCCCCGGTCGGTCAGCGCGCGCAGGACATGGTCGAGGCGGTCGACGGCGGCGGCCGGGAGCGCCGACGTGGGCTCGTCGAGGATCAGCAGCTTGGGGCGTCGGAGCAGAGCGCGCGCGATCTCCGTCAACTGCTGGTCCGCGAGGGGCAGTTCACCCAGTTCCGTGCGGGGGTCGACATCCAGGCCGAGTTCCGCGAGGACCGGTCGGGCCGCCCGGTCCATGGCGCTCCGGTCCAACAGGCCCAGGCGCCGGGGCGGATGCTGCGGGAAGAGGTTCTCGCGCACGGTGAGGTCCGGGAAGAGGCTCAACTCCTGGGAGACGACGGCGATCCTGGCATCCTCGGCCGTCCGCACCGTCCCGCCGTCCGCCGCCAGGATCCCCGACAGGATGCGTACCAGCGTCGACTTCCCGGCGCCGTTCTCACCGACCAGCGCGTGCACCTCGCCGCCGCGCAGCCGGATCGACGCCCCGTCCAACGCCCGTACCCCGCCATAGGACTTGACCAGTTCCTCCGCCGCGAGGATGTCGTCGTGAGTCATCTCAGCGCGCGTCCTTCAGCGGCTTGAGGCCGGCCGCCTCGTCGCCGAGGAGCTTGTCGATCGTCGGCTTGTACCAGTCGTACGCCGCCTGCGCCGACTTCTGCCGGGCGATGATCTCGTCGATGTTGGACGAGTCGACGACCCCGCCGGGCGACAGGAACCAACCGTCGGGCAGCTTGCCCTTCTTGTCGCGCACGGCCTCGATCAGCATCGCCGTGGACAGATAGCCCTTCAGGAAGTGCTGCGGGTCGATGGTGACGAAGTTGGAGCCGTCCTTGACCGCGTCCAGGGTCTTCGGGTCGACGTCGAAGCCGGCCGTCAGCCACTTTCCGTTCTCGGCCTTCTTGATCTTGGCGAGGTTGTAGCTGTCGGCGTCACCCACGCCGAGGAAGGCGAGCGCGTCCGGGTGCGCGTTCACCTGCGCGGACCAGGCGCTGTAGTTCTGGCCGGGATCGCTGTACGTCTGGAAGGGGCCGAGGACCTTGACGCCGGGCGCCTCCTTCTTGAACGTGTCGGAGATGCCCTTGGCCCGGTTGTCGAGCACCGGCGTCCCCGGGTTGGGCACGCCGATCACGATCTGGCCCTTCGGGCTGCTGCCGAGCCGCTTCAGCGCCTCCTTCGCCATTAGCTCACCGAGCGCGTAATTGTCGTTCCCCACATAGAAGTCGACCTTGCTGCCGTCGGTGGGGGAGGTGTCCAGGGCGACGATCGGGACGCCCTGGTCGACGGCGCGTGCGGCGGGCCGGGTGAAGATCGGCGGATCGAGGTTCTCCAGGACGATGCCGTCCTTGGCGACGGCGGTGAGGTTCTGAAACAGCTGCACCTCGGCGGGCCCGTCCGTGTTGGGCGGTCCTACGGCCTTGAAGTCGACCTTCCCCGCGTGACTCGCCGCGCTCTGCGCGCCCAGCACCATCTCGTGGGCGAAGTTCAGGGAGATGTTGGCGACCGAAATACCCATCTTCAGCCTGCCGTTGCCGCCGCCGGAACCGCTGCCGCAGCCTGCGGTGGCCAGCAGGACCAGGGCGCCGAGCGCCGCGGACCAGGTACGCGAACGGGAGTGCATCACGGCCTCCAAAAGGCAGGACCACAGGGGGACTTGACGACAGGGCGACATGGACGACTTGGACGACGGGGAGACTTCACTGGCGACGGCGTCCCGTGCGGCGCAGCGCGCTGTCGGCCGCGACGGCGACGAGGATCACCCCGCCGGTCGCGAACGACGTCCAGTTGATGGGTACTTCGAAGAAGACCAGGCCGGAGGCGACGACCGACAGGATCATCGCCCCGGCCACCGCCCCGACCACCGAGCCGCGGCCCCCGGCCAGCGGAGTGCCGCCGATGATGCACGCGGCGATCGCCTGCAACTCGTAGCCCTGTCCCAGAGTCGGGTCCCCGGCGCCGTAGAAGGCGAGCGCGAGGACGGCGGCGCACGCGGTGGTGAGCCCGGAGAGGGCCAGCGCCTGGACGCGGGTGCGGACGACCGGGATGCCGCTGAACGCGGCGGCGTCGGGGTTGGACCCGATCGCCCGCACCCGGGCCCCGAAGCGCGTCCGGGACAGCACGACCGCCAGCACGACGATCACGGCGAGCAGCACCCACAGGGCGAACGGCACCCCGCCCGGATCACCGCCCGCGAAGGTGAAGAACGAGTTGTCCAGGGGGAGATCGGTGATCTGCTTGCCGTCGGCCAGCGCCAGCCCGACACCCCGGAAGAGCATGAGCGTGCCCAGCGTCACGATGAACGACGGCAGCGCGAGCAGCGTCGTCACCAGCGCGTTGAACACGCCCAGCCCGATCCCGGTGACCAGCATCACCGGCACCGCCAGCCAGGGCGGGGTGCCGTCCCGGATCAGCAACGCCCCGACGACCAGGCACATCGCGTAGGTCCCGCCGACGGACAGATCGACCTCGCGCATCGACAGCGCGAACACCATGCCGCACGCCATCAGCGAGATGTAGACGGAGTTGTGGGCCGTGGACAGGAGGTTGTTCGTGCCGAGGAAGTCCGGGTACGGGATCCCGATCCCGGCGATCAGCAGCCCCAGCACGAGCAGCACACCGAACTCGTCCCGGACCAACCGGCGCGGACGCGGCCCGAGTCGGCGCCGGACGGTCGCCAACCGGCCCTGCCCGCCGCCCTGTTCGCGGGCGCGCTCGGCGTCGTCCACGGCACGCTCGGTCTCGGTCATCGGGCACGGCTCCCGTACGGCTGGTGCTGGGGTCGTCACGCAGGGTGGGCCCACCGGGCGCGGGCGGCAACAAGGGCGTTTCAGCGAGTGGAATGCGCTCTTGCCGTGCACTTGACGGGTCGTCACACTCGCCCCATGGAGACACGTACCGCCCTGGTGACCGGAGCGGCACAGGGCCTCGGGCGGGAGTTCGCCGTCGCGCTCGCCGGGCACGGCTGCCGGGTCGCCGGACTCGACCTCGTCGCACAGCCGGAGACCGCCGAACAGGTGCCGGGCTACGTGGAGTTGATCGGAGATGTCACCGACGAGGGCCAGATCCAGGGGGCGTTGGAACGCGTCATCGAAGAGTTCGGCACCCTGCACATCCTCGTCAACAACGCCGGTGTCTACCCGTCGTGCCCCTTCGAGGAGATCACACCCGGGGAATGGCGCCGGATCATGCGCGTCAACCTGGAGGCCCCGTTCCTGCTGACCCGCGCGGTCCTGCCGTATCTGAAGGCCGCCGGCTGGGGCCGTGTCGTCAACATCGTCTCGGCCGCCGTCCTCACCGCGCCGCCCACGATGGTGCCGTACGTCGCTTCGAAGATGGGCCTGATCGGCTTCACCAGGTCACTCGCCGCGGCGCTCGGGCCGTACGGCATCACCGTCAACGCGATCGCGCCCAGCATGGTGCGCACCGCGACGGCCGAGCGGACGGTCGGCGCGGACGGTGGCTTCGAGCACGTACGGGTCGGTCAGGTCGTCCCGCGCACGCAGGAGCCGTCGGACCTGATCTCGACGCTGCTGTACGTCGTCGACGAGGGCAGCGGGTTCCTGACCGGGCAGACGCTGAACGTGTCGGGCGGCTCAGCCTTCCTCTGACTCCCGCGGCCCCTCCGGCCCCTTGAGCCACTCACGGAGCTCCTCCCGCAGCGACCGCTGAAAGGCCGTCAGAAGGGCCTGCACGACCAGGGGTTGCATGTGCGCGGACAGGGACTTCACGTCCTGCGCGGCGCGTTGGGAGACCTCCCCGCGGAACACCTGCGACAACTCGTGGGCCGCCGCGCGGGAGTGCTCGATCAGGACGTTCCGGGACGCGAGGATCGCCTCCTGCGACACCGGTACGTCGAGCAGTCGTACGCCGAGCCGCAGCAGACCGGAGTCGACGCGGTAGGAGGCCCCGTCGAGCCCGACCACGCCCATCGCGACGAGCCGCTCCACGTCCTCCTCGCTCAGCGCCCGGCCCGCCCGCCGCTCCACCTCCCGCCTGCCCAGGGTCTCCACCGTGTCCGGCGCCCACGAGGCCACCACCGCGCGGTGGATCGCGAGGTCGTGCGCGCTGAGGTCCGGCGGCAGTTGCCCCAGATAGCGCTCGATCGCGGCCAGCGTCATGCCCTGGTGCTGCAACTCCTCGATCAGCGCGAGCCGCGACAGATGCTCCGGCCCGTAGTGCCCGACCCGCCGCGCCCCGATCACCGGCGGCGGGAGCAGCCCCTTGGTGCTGTAGAACCGGACCGTGCGGACCGTGGTACCGGCCCGCGCGGCCAGTTCGTCGATCGTGAGCGTCGGCTCCTCGGTGTCGGTATCGGTCTCGGCGTCGGTCGTCATACGCAGCAGTATCGCTGTCTCACCAACACTGTGAAACCGCACGAGGCCCGTTGTCAGTGGTGCCGCCTACGGTGGGTGTCATGGGGGAGATCAACTATGTCCGAGGTGACGCGACCGTTCCGTCGGTGTACGACCACGGGGACTGAGCCCCCGATCCAACTTGCCCCAGGCTGAAAGGAGTTGCAGAATCTTGCGCAACTGCAGGAAGGGCCGTGAGCCATGAGCCGTGACATTGATGTCCTCGTCCTGGGTGGCGCCGGAGTCGACACCATCGTCCACGTCCCCGAACTACCGCTCCCGTACGCCGACAGCTACATGATCGACCCCGGCATCCGCACCCGCGCCGGCCAGACCGGCGACTTCGTGGCCCTCGGCCTCAGCGCGCTGGGCCTGCGCACCCACCACCTCGACATGATCGGCGCCGACCCCGAGGGCGACCTGGTCCGCGCCCTGCACCGCGACCACGCCCTCCCGCTCACCGAAGTCCCGCAGGCCGCCGGCACCAAGCGCGCGGTCAACCTCGTCGGCCCCGACGGCCGGCGCCTCTCCCTCTACGACGCGACCCGCGCCCACCCCGACGACCGCCTCCCGGAACCCACGGTCCGCGCCCTCGCCACGACGAGCCGCCACGCCCACGTCTCCATCACCCAGCCCTGCGCCCACGCCCTCCCGCTGTTGCGCGAGTCCGGCACGACGATCTCGGCGGACCTGCACAACTGGGACGGCGAGAACCCGTACCAGGCGGAGTTCGCCCACGCCGCCGACATCGTCTTCCTGTCCACCACCGCCCTGACCGGCGACCCCGAACGCGCCATGCGCGCCATCGCCGAGCGGGGACGGGCCGAACTCGTCGTCGCCACGGCCGGAGCGGACGGCGCGTATCTGCTGGCCGACGACGAGGTGACCCACATCCCGACCACCACACCCCGGAGACCGGTCGTCGACTCCAACGGCGCGGGCGACGCCTTCGCCTCCGCCTTCCTCTTCGGTTGGCTGAACGGGGAGTCCCCGCAGCGGTGTGCCCGGTACGGCGCGATCGCCGGGGCGTACGCGTGCACGGTGCCGTCGACGGAGATCGACGCGATCGGGCGGGATGAACTCCTCGTCCAGGTCGCGGAGTTGGAGGCCTCGACGGTCGGCACGCCGCACTAGACCGTAGTCGACGAGGCGAGGGCAGAGACGCTCGGGCCGTCTCCGGGCGCCGGTGGGCAGCCGAGGTAGGCGTCCAGCGCGGCGGCGCCGGTGAGCAGGGCGCGCCCGCGGGCCGAGAGGCGGGCGTGCCAGTCGCGCAGCGTCGATGCGAGCGGCGCGACGCCTCCGGCGGAACGGACCTGGGCGATCAGCGGGGCGATCTGTTCGAGCAGGTGGCCGCCCCGTCTGAGCTGGTGGACCAGGAGGGCGTCGCGTACGTCGACCGGGCCGTAGACCCGGTAGCCCGTCCGCGGGTCGCGGCGCGGCTGGACCAGACCCGCGCGCTCCCATGTGCGCAGGGTCGCCGGACGGATGCCGAGCCTTCTCGCCAGCGGGCCGACGAACGTGTCGCCGCGTTCCTCCGGTACGGGCCGGAGGTCGCGAAGCGCGCCTTCGACGGCCTGGAGGGTGCGGCGGTCGTCGAGAAGCTGCACATGACTGTCGTCGATGAGCCGGAGCGCGTCCTCGATGGCGTCCCGGTTGACCGCCCGCATGATCGCCGCGGCCGTCTGGTGGCCGTGTCCGGGCACGAGCGCGAGAAACGCGTGCAGGGCCCGGGCGTGCCGCCGCGTGTAGGTGCGGTAGCCGTGCGCGGTGCGTTCGGCGGCCGGAAGGATGCCGGCCGCTTCGTAGTTGCGGACCGCCTGCGTCGACAGACCGTGACTGCGCGCCAGGTCGACCGGCCTGAGACGACCATCGCTTTGAGGGTTTCGCTTCACTTTCCCGCCACTGCCGACCAAAAGTCTCAACCGTCGCTTCAACGATAGCGTTGAAGGTATGACTCCCCGCATCACAGCTGCCGTCCACGCCCTCGACCCCGCCGCCGTCATGAGGTTGCTCCCGACCAGGCCACGGCTGCTCGCCCTGGGTGAGCCCACCCACGGCGAGGACGTGCTGCTCGACATACGGAACGAGCTCTTCCGCCACCTCGTCGAGCAGGAGGGATACCGCACGATCGCCCTCGAAAGCGACTGCCTGATGGGCCTGGTCGTGGACGACCACGTCACCTCGGGCACAGGCACCCTCGACGAGGTCATGGAGCGCGGCTTCAGCCACGAGTGGGGCGCCTTCGCGGCCAACCGCGAACTGGTGCGCTGGATGCGCGCGTTCAACGACGGCCGGCCCGAGTCCGAGCGGGTGCGGTTCGCCGGTTTCGACGGCCCGCTGGAGATCACCGGCGCCGCGAGCCCCCGGCAGGCCCTCACCGCACTCCACATCTACCTCACCGCCAGGGTCGACGCGGCTCTCCTTCCCTGCACCGCGGAAACCCTCGACGAGCTGCTCGGCGCCGACAACCGGTGGACCGACACGGCCGCGATGACGGACCCGGCCAAGTCCGTGGGACAGACTCCCGGCGCCAAGCAACTCCGCCTGCTCGCCGATGACTTGACGGCCCTGCTCGACACCCGGACGCCGCAACTGGTCGCCACGTCCACACCGGACGAGTGGCAGCGGGCGCGCCTCTACGGACGTACCGCCGTCGGGCTGCTGCGCTACCACTCCTCGATGGCCGACCCGTCACCGAGCCGCATGGCGCGGCTGGTCGCCCTGCGGGACTCGATGATGGCCGCCAACCTGCTCGCCGTCGCCGAACGGAGCCCGACGCTGGTGAACGCCCACAACGGCCACCTCCAGCGGAACCGGAGCACGATGCGGATGGGCGGCCGGCCGCTGGAGTGGTGGAGCGCCGGGGCGATCGTCGCCGCCCACATGGGAGAGGAGTACGCCTTCCTGGCCACCGCCCTCGGCACGATCCCCCACCAGGGAGTGGACGCCCCGCCACCCGACACCGTCGAGGGGCTGCTGTACGCGCTCCCGCAGGAGCGTTGCCTCGTCGACGCCCACCGACTGGCCGGCGCGCTCGCGGACACGACGCCGGTCCCTCGCGTGTCCCCTTGGTACGGCTACGCCCCGCTGGACCCCGCGCACCTGGCCGGCACCGAGGGGATCGTGTTCGTCAAGGACACGGCAACAGACCAGCAGCCCCCCCACCACCGAACCCGTCAGACGCTCAGTGCACGTCGTTCGTAGCCGCGATCTTCTTCCAGGACTTCGGCTGCACCGGAGCCACACCCACCCTCGCGATCGACGCACTGCGCGCAGCCGGAGCCGCAGGCTTGGTCGGCTGGAACAACCACGTGTCGAACAGCGCGCCAAGCGGCTTCCCCGACACCTGCTCGGCGAAAGCCCGGAAGTCCGCGACGGACGCGTTCCCGTAAGCGTGCTCCTTCGGCCACCCCTTCAGGATCGCGAAGAACGCATCGTCGCCGACCTCGTTCCGCAGCGCCTGGATGGCCAGCGCACCGCGGTCGTAGACCGGCAGCTCGAACTGATCCTCCGGACCGGGGTCACCCGGCGCGACCGTCCAGAACGCGTCGTCCGCCGGGTGCGAGGCGTAGACGTAGTCGGCGAGCTGCTGCGTCGTGCCCTCGCCCTCGTGCTCGGACCAGAGCCACTGCGCGTACCGCGCGAAGCCCTCGTTGATCCAGATGTCCTTCCAGCCCTTCAGGGACACGTCGTCGCCATACCACTGGTGGGCCAACTCATGCACCACGACAGAGGTGTTGGCGCCGTTCGCGAACTGCTTCTGGCTGTAGTAGACGCGGCTCTGGGTCTCCAGCGCGTACCCGGTGGTCGTGTTGGGGACGTACCCGCCGGCGTTGCTGAAGGGGTACGGACCGAAGTAGCCGCTCAGCCAGTCGACGATCTCGCCGGTGCGCTCGACGCTCGCCCGCGCCGCCCCGTCGTTGTCGCCGAGGTCCTTGCTGTAGGCGTTGATGACCGGGACGCCGCCGTCCGAGGTGCTGGTCGTGATGTCGAACTTGCCGAGGGCGAGCGTGGCGAGATAGGTGGCCTGGGGCTTGTTCTGGCGCCAGTTGTAGCGGGTCCAGCCGAGTTGTGAACTCGTCGACTGGAGCGTGCCGTTGGAGATGGCCTGGGTGCCGTTCGGCACCGCGACCGACACGTCGTAGGTCGCCTTGTCGCTCGGGTGGTCGTTGCTCGGGAACCACCACCACGCCGACTCGGGCTCGTCCGCCGCGACCGCGCCGTCCGGCGTGCGGTGCCAGGTGGTGAAGCCGTACGCGCTCTTCGTGGACGGCACCCCGCTGTAGCGGACCACGACCGTGATCGGCGTGCCCTTCGGCAGCGGGGTCCTCGGGGTGATCTCCAGCTCGTGCTGGCCGGAGGTCGCGAACGTCGCCGCCGCGCCGTTGACCCGGATCTCGCTCACGTCCAGCAGGAAGTCGAGGTTGAAGCGGGACAGATCCTGGGTGGTCTTCGCGAGGATCGTCGCCGTGCCCGCCAACTCGTCGGTGGCGGGCTGGTATTGAAGTCTGAGGTCGTAGTGCGAGACGTCGTATCCGCCGTTGCCGTAGGCCGGGTAGTAGGGGTCGCCGATGCCCGGAGCGCCGGGGGAGTAGCTTGCCGCCGACGCCGGGATCGCCAGCATGAGCGAGGCCGCCGCGAGTGCGCCCGGCGCGATGATTCTGCGGTGCACGAGAACTCCAAGTCGTAGGGCTCCACGAGAAGTTCGGAGAGCCGTGGGGGTCCACGAGGGTCGAAGAGCCGTAGAGGTCGGTCCACGAAGTCTGTACGAAGCCTATTCACCCCCTGTGGCCCCGCGCCTGTCCACGGCACCTCCTGTCACACGATCGCCATTCGGCCGTCATGACCCCGAACGGCCCGGAGTGCCTCTTCCAGCACGGGAGTTGACCGATGTACCGTCCGCGCATGCCGAAACGCACGCGCTTCACGATCTGGAGATCGCTCGCGACCGCGGCGATCGCCGCCCTCCTGGCCGCCTTCCTCACCCCGACAGCGGCCCAGAGCGCCCCACAGGAGAGCCAACCCGTCTACTCCTACGCCAAAGCCGTCCGCGAGGCCGTCTGGGTGGACACCGGCCTCGACGGCGACGGCGACGGAAAGACCGACCGGGTCGCCGTCGACATCGTCCGGCCGAGCGAACCCGCCCGCCAGGGCCGCAAAGTCCCCGTCATCATGGACGCCAGCCCCTACTACTCCTGCTGCGGCCGCGGCAACGAGAGCCAGCTGAAGACGTACGACGCCAGCGGCAACGTTGTCCAGATGCCGCTCTTCTACGACAACTACTTCGTGCCCCGCGGCTACGCCTTCGTCGGCGTCGACCTCGCCGGCACCAACCGCTCCGACGGCTGCGTCGACGTCGGCGGACGCTCCGACATCCAGTCCGCGAAGGCCGTCGTCGACTGGCTCAACGGACGCGCCAAGGCGTACACGACACGCACCGGAACCGTTCGCTCGCAGGCGAGTTGGACCAACGGCAAGACCGGGATGATCGGGAAGAGCTGGGACGGCACCATCGCCAACGGCGTCGCCGCCACCGGCGTGAAGGGCCTGAAGACGATCGTCCCGATCAGCTCCATCTCCTCCTGGTACGACTACTACTTCGCCCAGGGCGCCCCGCTCTACGACTCCGGCCCCGACTGGCTGTCCGACGCCGTCGAGAGCCCCGACGCGCAGGCCAAGTGCGCGGCCGTACAGCAGAAACTCGTCGACGGCGCCCCGCGCACCGGCGACTGGACCCCGCTGTGGACCGAGCGCGACTACGTGAAGGACGCGAGCAAGGTCAAGGCCAGCGTGTTCCTCGTGCACGGCATGCAGGACCTCAACGTCCGTACCAAGAACTTCGGTCAGTGGTGGGACGCCCTCGCGAAGAACGGCGTGGAGCGCAAGATCTGGCTCTCCCAGACCGGCCACGTCGACCCCTTCGACTACCGTCGCGCGGACTTCGTGGACACCCTGCACCGCTGGTTCGACCACGAACTCCTCGGCTACGACAACGGGATCGACCGCCAGCCGATGGCCGATGTCGAACGCCACCCCGACCAGTGGGTCACGTCGTCGACCTGGCCGCCGAGCGGCACCGCGACGACCACCCTCCACCCGGCGCGGGGCACCCAGGCGGGCGTGGGCACGCTCGGCCTCGGCACCGGCGCGGGCACCGAGACGTTCACCGACAACCCGCAGGAGAGCGAGACGGACTGGGCGGCGGCGATCGACAAGTCGACCGCGGACAAGGCCGGTTTCGTCACGCGTCCGCTCACGAAGGACCTGCGTCTGTCGGGCTCCTCGAAGGTGACGATCACCGCGACGCCCACGACCTCAACGGCCCATCTGTCGGCGGTACTTGTCGATGTCGGCCCCGACACCATCCGCGACTACGCCGACTCCGCCGAGGGCATCACCACGCTCACGAACCGCACCTGCTGGGGTGAGAGCACGGCGGGCGACAGCGCGTGCTTCCTCGCAACTCAGGCCAAGACCAAGGCAGTCGACTACAACGTCTTCAGCCGGGGCTGGGCCGACCTCGGCCACTACGCCTCCGCCACGAAGGGCGTACCGCTCACCCCGGGCAAGGCCTACACCATCACCCTCGACCTGGCGGCGACCGACCACGTCGTCCCGGCCGGACACCGCCTCGCCCTGATCGTCGCGGGCACGGACAAGGACCTCATCGACCCCCCGTCCACCACCCCGACCCTCACCCTGAACCTGCTCCGCACCACGGCCCAACTCCCGCTCGTCGGCGGCCCGTCGGCATTCGCCAAGGCCACAGCGGGCAGCAAGTCCGTCACCTCAGACGCCGAGCTCCTCGACGGCGTACGCGCACCGCGTTCCGCACAATGGGTACCGGGCAACTGACCGCGGCTGGACGGCTCGACGGCTGGACGGCTCGACGGGGGCGGCGGAGCGAGTGGGCTCCGTTGCCCCCGTCACGCGGGTGCGCCGAGGCGGCCGAAATCCTCAGGCCGCTCCCGCTCCCGCTCCCGCCAACTCCGCCGCCTCCCGCGCACACCCCCACGCCACCGTGATCCCCGCCCCACCGTGACCGTAGTTGTGCACCAACATCCGCCCGTCGCGCAGCACTTCACGCTCCAGCCGTACCGAGGGCCGTGTAGGCCGCAACCCCACCCGGTGTTCCAGCACGCGGGCCTCCGCGATCTCCGGGCGGATCGCCGCGCAGCGGGCGATGATCGCCTCGGCGACCGCGGGATCCGGTGTCATCGACCAGGCGTCCTCCTCGGCCGTGCCGCCCAGGATCAGGCCGCCCGGCTGCGGAAAGAAGTACGTGGAGGTGTCCGCGGAGTGGTCGACGGACGTCAGCCAGGTCGTGATCCCCGGGTTCTCCACGACGACCAACTGCCCGCGCACCGGCCGTACCGAGGGATCCGGCACGAGGTCCAGGGAGTCCAGCCCCGTGCAGTTGACGACGACGGCCGCCGGCACCTCCGTGAGGTCCACCACGGACTGCTCCTCGACGGTCCCGCCCAGCTCCAGGAACCGCTCGCGCAGCCACGGCAGATGGGCCGGCATGTCGATCAACGGCAACCGTGCCCACAGCCCGCCGCCCGCGTACTCCTCGGCCAGCGCAGGCCGCAGCCCCGGCACCCGGGTCGCCCAGGACCCCAGCTCGTCCAGCCGGGTCTCACCCTGTACGCCCTCGACCATGCGTACGCCCGTCTCCCCGGGCCGCGCCGCCAACTCCTCGTACACGACGAGCGATTGGAGCGCCCACTCCCCGACGAGCGCCTCCGGCTCGATCCGGTACGGCCACCACAGCGCGCCCGCGACCGCCGAGGTCGTCAGCTCGACAGGCTCCCGCGTCCACACCCGCACCCGGGCACCGCGCTCCGCCAGCACGACGGCCGTCGTCAACCCGATGACGCCCCCGCCGACCACGATCACATCGCCACTCATCCCGCTCTCCATGCGCGGACGGTAGCGGAATACGCCATGCAGCGCTCAGGTCCCCCAGTGCTGGGGATACTCACAACATGTCTGCCGAACACGCCGCCTTCGGCCTCGCACCGGCGATGCGCGCCGGTGAAGTCCTCGCCGACGGCGGCTACCAGGTGCACCGCGACTTCGTCGACTTCATCGTCGACGGCCGCCCGCTGCTGTTCCAGCTCACCGACCTGGACGCCGTCTCCCCGCTCGCCTCCGACGTCCCGCCCGCGATCTTCACCGCCCAGGTCCGCAGCCTCCTCCTGGAGACGGACCCACCCCTGAAGGGCGGCCGCTACGTCATCTACGGCTGCCCCGAGTGCGAGGACCTGGCCTGCGGCGCCGTCACCGCCGTCATCCAGCGGGACGGCGCCGACTTCATCTGGCGCGACTTCGCCTGGCAGACCGACGAACACGCCGACCTGGAGCGCAACGGCTACCACGGCATAGGACCGTTCCGCTTCGCCGGAGCCGAGTACCGCGCGGCCCTCGACTCCCTCATCGACGGCACCGAGCCCCCGGTGGCCAAACGCCGGGTCCTGCTGATCGGCGCCCGCGTGGCCGTTCTGAACAAGCTCGCCGCCGCCCTGCGCGCCATCGGCATCGGCGCCGACATCACCGGCGACGCGACCCACGTCCCCGCCGACGAACTCCGCGGCTACGGCGCCGTGGCCTTCGGCCGGGCCGTCACCCAGGCCGAACGGGCCGCCGTACAGGCCGCGTTCGACCGCGCCGGGGTCGACGTGGCGTACGTCGACGGTCTCGCCCCCATCGTCCCGCTCCTCGTCGCCCAGATCGAACACGCCCTGGACCGCCGCCCCGCCGACCAGCACCGGCTGACCCGCCTGGACGCCGCCGACGGCGAGGCGGGCATCGAGGTCACCTCACCGTGCCGGGTGCGCGTCACGGCGTACCGACTCGACCGCCTGTACCGCGGCCACACGCGGGACGTCTTCGACGGCGTACTGGAACCCGGCCGCCACCGCATCGCCCTGGACGCGAAGGCGGTGAAGGGCGAGTCGTTCGTGGTGGCCCGGACGACCGGGAGCGTGCTGGTGGAGGCGATGGCGCGCTGAAAACCGCGGCGCGGACGGAGAAGAACCGCGGCGCGGGCGGCGAAGGGGACCGATTAGGATCGGCGGTCTGATGACTGCCACTCTCGTCGCCAAGAATCTCGCCGCCGGACACGGCGACCGCGCCCTCTTCACCGGGCTCGACCTCGTCGTCGCCCCCGGCGATGTGATCGGCCTTGTCGGTGCCAACGGCGCGGGCAAGTCCACCCTCCTCAGGATGCTCGCCGGCCTGCTCACCCCCGAGGAGGGCGAACTGCGCCTGTCCCCGCCGGCAGCGACCGTGGGCCACCTCCCGCAGGAACCGGAACGGCGCCCGGGCGAGAGCGTGCGCGCATTCCTCGCGCGCCGCACAGGAGTCGCCGAGGCCCAGCGGACCATGGACGAGGCCACGCAGGCACTCGTCGACGGCGCACCCGGCGCCGACGACGCGTACTCGACGAGCCTGGAGCGCTGGCTCGACCTCGGCGGCGCCGACCTCGACGAGCGGGCCGAGGAGATCGCCGACACACTCGGCCTCTCCATCGACCTCGACCAGCCGATGACGTCCCTGTCCGGCGGCCAGGCGGCACGCGCGGGCCTGGCCTCCCTGCTCCTCTCCCGCTACGACGTCTTCCTCCTCGACGAGCCCACCAACGACCTGGACCTCGACGGCCTGGAGCGACTCGAACGCTTCGTCTCCGGCCTGCGCGCGGGCACGGTCGTCGTCTCGCACGACCGCGAGTTCCTCACCCGCACGGTCACCAAGGTCCTCGAACTCGACCTGGCCCAGAACCAGATCAACCTCTACGGCGGCGGCTACGAGGCGTACCTGGAGGAGCGGGACGTGGCGCGCCGGCACGCCCGCGACGACTTCGAGGAGTACGCCGACAAGCGCTCCGCGCTCCAGGACCGTGCGCAGATGCAGCGCGGCTGGATGGACAAGGGCGTCAAGAACGCCCGCCGCAAGGCGAACAACGACAACGACAAGATCGGCCGCAAGTTCCGCAGCGAGGCGAGCGAGAAGCAGGCGGCGAAGGCGCGGCAGACGCAGCGGATGATCGAACGCCTCGATGTCGTCGACGAGCCCCGCAAGGAGTGGGACCTGCGGATGGAGATCGCGTCCGCGCCGCGCTCGGGTGCGGTCGTCGCCACGCTGCGGGACGCGGAGGTACGGCGGGGCGACTTCAGCTTCGGGCCGGTGTCCCTGCAGATCGACTGGGCGGACCGGGTTGCCGTGACCGGTGCGAACGGTGCGGGCAAGTCGACGCTTCTCGGTGCGCTGCTCGGCCGTATCCCCTTGGACGCGGGGCACGCGACGCTGGGCTCGGGTGTTCTGGTGGGCGAGGTCGACCAGGCCCGGCAGTTGTTCCACGGTACGGAGTCTCTGCTCGACGCGTTCTGTGCGGCCGTGCCGGACACGGAGCCTGCCGAAGTCCGTACGCTGCTGGCCAAGTTCGGGCTGAAGGCGCAGCACGTGATGCGGCCGGCGGGGACGCTGTCACCGGGGGAGCGGACCCGTTCCGCGCTCGCGCTTCTCCAGGGCCGGGGTGTCAACCTCCTGGTCCTGGACGAACCGACCAACCACCTCGATCTGCCTGCCATCGAGCAACTGGAGTCGGCGCTCGACGCGTACGAGGGCACGCTGCTGTTGGTCACCCATGATCGGCGGATGCTGGACGCGGTTCAGGTGACTCGGCGGTTGGAGGTGGCGGACGGGAAGGTGACTGAGCAGCGGTGAGGTGCGGGTCGTTCGTTCACTGCGGGTCCGTCGTGGCTGGTCGCGCAGTTCCCCGCGCCCCTGAAGGGGCGCTGTTCGCACCGGAGTTGAGGCGCTCGGCCTCTTTTGCGGCCTGCTCCACCCGGTCGCGATGTTGCGCCCACCAACTCGCGTTGCCCGGAGCCATGTTGGTGCCCCCGACGCGTTGGCCCACCGTCCCGTCGATGAGTTCCCGTACGACGTCGGCGTGGCCTGCGTGGCGGGACGTCTCGTAGGTCATGTGGACGAGGGCGCGGTGCAGGGTGATGTCGTTCCCCCGCTCACCGGGTATGCGGCCGACCGCGTCCAAGGGCAGCGCTTCGATCGTCGCGTCAGAGTGCGCGCACACGCGGCGATAAACCCCGACGATCTGCTCACGCGTTTCATCGGGCGTCGCCCACAGATCCGCGTTCGGCTCGGCGTCCCCCGCGATCCACAACTCCGGCGCGTCGACCGGCCGTCCGAAGACCGTCCCGAAGTAGAACCCCTCGGCCCCCGCCAGATGCTTGACCAGCCCCAGCAGATTGGTGCCGGTCGGTGTCATCGGCCGCCGGCTGTCGTACTCCGACAGCCCTTCGAGCTTCCACAGCAACGTGTCACGGGCGTCCTGGAGGATGACGCGCAAGTCGTCCTTGAAGTCCGGTGAGATCATGCCCCCAGTCTGTCGCAGGGCGCTACGCGCCCTGTAGGGGCGCGGGGAACTGCGCGACCAGCCCCCACCGGCCCGCAGCTCCCCACAACACAACCTGACCGGCGAAGCCGTCAGCGCTTGCCCTTCTTGCCGGGGTCCAGCAACCCCGCCTTCCGCAGGGCATCAGCCATCGCACTGTTGCCCGGCGGCGGAGCCGCCTGCCGCGATCCACCGCCCTGGCCACCCTGCCGCTGCTGCTGGCGTTGCTGCGGCGGACGCCCACCGCCCTGCTGCCGACGCTCGCCACCCCCGCCCTGCTGTCGCCGCTCACCGCCGGAGGCCGGCGCCGCCGCCTCGTCGTCCAGCCGCAGCGTCAGGGAGATCCGCTTCCGGGGGATGTCGATGTCGAGGACCTTCACCTTGACGATGTCACCCGGCTTCACCACGTCCCGCGGGTCCTTCACGAACGTCTTCGACAGGGCGGACACGTGGGCGAGGCCGTCCTGGTGGACCCCGACGTCGATGAACGCCCCGAACGCGGCGACGTTCGTGACGACACCCTCCAGAACCATCCCGGGCGCGAGGTCGGAGATCTTCTCGACGCCGTCCTTGAACGTGGCCGTCTTGAACGCGGGTCGCGGGTCGCGCCCCGGCTTCTCCAGCTCCTTCAGGATGTCGGTCACGGTGGGCAGACCGAACGTCTCGTCCACGAACTCGGTCGGCTTCATCGAGCGCAGCACCGACGTGTTGCCGATCAGCGAGGCGACCTCGCTGCCCGCCGTCTTCACCATCCGCCGCACCACCGGATACGCCTCGGGGTGCACGCTGGAGGAGTCGAGCGGGTCGTCGCCACCCCGGATGCGCAGGAAGCCCGCGCACTGCTCGTACGCCTTCGGGCCGAGCCGCGCCACCTTCTTCAGCTGGGTACGCGACTTGAACGGGCCGTTGGCATCGCGGTGCGACACGATGTTCTCGGCGAGGCCGGAGGTGATGCCGGAGACGCGTGAAAGCAGCGGCGCGGAGGCCGTGTTGACGTCCACGCCGACGCCGTTCACACAGTCCTCGACCACCGCGTCCAGCGAGCGGGACAGCTTCACCTCGGACAGGTCGTGCTGGTACTGGCCGACACCGATCGACTTCGGGTCGATCTTCACCAACTCGGCGAGCGGGTCCTGGAGTCGGCGCGCGATGGAGACGGCGCCGCGCAACGACACGTCCATGTCGGGCAGTTCCGCCGAGGCGAACGCGGACGCCGAGTACACGGACGCGCCGGCCTCGGACACCATCACCTTGGTGAGGTTCAACTCCGGGTGCTTGGTGATGAGTTCACCGGCGAGCTTGTCGGTCTCGCGGGACGCCGTGCCGTTGCCGATCGCGATCAGCTCGACCGAGTGCTGCGCGGAGAGGTGGGCCAGCTTGGCGAGGGCGTCGTCCCACTTGTTCGCCGGGACGTGCGGGTAGATCACGTCCGTGGCCACGACCTTGCCGGTCGCGTCGACGACGGCCACCTTCACGCCCGTACGGAAACCGGGGTCCAGGCCGAGCGTCGAGCGGGTGCCGGCCGGGGCGGCGAGCAGCAGGTCCCGCAGGTTCGAGGCGAAGACGTTGACCGCCTCGTCCTCGGCGGCCGTACGCAGCCGCAGCCGCAGGTCGATGCCGAGGTGCACGAGAATGCGGGTGCGCCAGGCCCAACGGACCGTGTCCTGAAGCCACTTGTCGCCGGGACGGCCCCGGTCGAGGACCTGGAAGCGGTGGGCGACCATCCCCTCGTAGGAGGAAGGCCCCTCGGTGTCCTCCTCGGGCTCCAGGACGAGGTCGAGGACGTCCTCCTTCTCGCCGCGCAGCATCGCGAGGATGCGGTGCGAGGGCAGTGCGGTGAACGGCTCCGAGAAGTCGAAGTAGTCGGCGAACTTGGCGCCCGCCTCTTCCTTGCCGTCCCGCACCTTCGCGGCGAGACGCCCGCGCCCCCACATCCGCTCACGCAGCTCGCCGATCAGGTCGGCGTCCTCCGAGAACCGCTCGGTGAGGATCGCCCGCGCGCCGTCGAGAGCGGCCTGCGGATCGGCGACACCCCTGTCGGCGTCGACGAACGCGGCGGCAGCGGCCAGCGGTTCCACGCTCGGATCGCCCAACAGCCCCTCCGCGAGCGGCTCCAGGCCGGCCTCGCGCGCGATCTGGGCTTTCGTCCGCCGCTTGGGCTTGTAGGGGAGGTAGATGTCCTCAAGGCGCGCTTTGGTCTCCGCCGCGCGGATCTGCGCTTCCAACTCCTCGGTGAGCTTGCCCTGTTCGCGCACCGATTCGAGGATCGCGGTCCGCCGCTCCTCCAGCTCCCGCAGATACCGCAGCCGCTCTTCGAGCGTGCGCAGCTGCGCGTCGTCGAGCATCTCGGTCGCTTCCTTGCGGTAGCGGGCGATGAAGGGCACCGTCGAACCGCCGTCGAGCAGCTCGACGGCAGCCCTCACCTGCCGCTCCCGTACGCCGAGCTCCTCGGCGATCCTGCCTTCGATGGACCCTACGAGGGGTGTCGTCACGCCCGTACCGCCTTCTCCACTGAGGTTGCGCGGCAATTGTGGCAGGTGACACTGACAACCGGGGATCAGGGCGCTTTCCTGCGGGTCCGGTGGCTAGCTCTTGCCGAGCAGATCCCGGGGAAACGCCCCGGCGGCGAGCGCGAGCCGCGCGAACCCGGTCGCCAGTTCGGTCAGACGTACGACTCCTTCGGCGCCCAGGTGCTCGTACGGAGCCCGGTCCAGCCGGTCGGTCTCCGCCTCGATCCCGGCGCGCAGCGCGACCCCCGCCTCCGTCAACTCGCCGTCCCCGTCGAGCAACCCGCGCTCCCGGAGCCGTCCCGAAGCGGCGTCCCACTCCTCCTGGTTCCACCCGCGCGTGCCGAACACCCACTTCGGGGTCATGCCCTTGCCGGTCGCGGTGTGGGTGACCACGGCCTCCAGGCCGTCGAGTCCGGCGGACATCAGGGCGGCCAGGTGACCGTCGCCGCGGTGTTCGCGCAACAGCGTGGCCGCGTGGAAGTAGGCGAGGTGCGGCTCCTCGGGGACCGGCAGATCGGCGTGGGCGGCGTACAGGGGCCGGGCGGAACGGGCACACGCCTCGGCGGCCCGCAGCGCCAGCCGCGCGGCCTCCGCCATCTCCTCCGACGCCACCGCGTCCTCGCCGAGCAGGCGTCGCAGGGTCGCGTCGACGGCACGCGCGCGTGCGTGGAGGCACTGCTCCGGGGAGGCGGTCTCCCACACGGCGGGCACGTGCCGGGCCACGAGGTCGTACTTGTAGTTGTAGAAGGTCGCCGTCACCGTGCCGGGACCGACGGCTCCCATCGCCGCCGCCCGTACGGCGAAGTTGACGGCCCCGGGGTGCGTGACTCCGAGTGCGCCGAACTCCTTCCCCAGGTCGGGCGAGAAGTAGAGCGTGGAGTGCAGGGAGTTGAGCGCGTTGTAGCAGCGGCGCCCGGCACGGGGATCGACGGCGGCAGTAGTCATGACGGCCACGTTACCGACTGGTCGGTACGGGCTCCAGGGGTGGGCACCGGATGGCAGGAAAGGTGGGGTACCCGTCATTGCGGTCATCAGGGAGAGCGCGAAGAATCGAGAGTATGCGAACCGTCCTGGTGGTCCTCTTCGACGACGTGCAGAGCCTGGATGTCACCGGCCCCGTGGAGGTCTTCGCGGGCGCCGAAACACAGACCCCGGGGACCTATCGCATCCGTACGGCCTCCCTGGACGGGGGCCCGGTGCGCACGTCCAGCGGCCTGACCGTCGTACCGGACTCGTCCCTTGCCGACGCGCCCGCCCCGCACACGCTCCTCGTCCCCGGCGGCCCGGGCACACGCGGCCCGGACCCGCGCGTGACCGCCTGGCTGCGCGCACACGGGCCGCGCGCGGAGCGGCTGGTCTCCGTGTGCACCGGGGCGATCCTGCTCGCCGAGGCGGGCCTCCTGGACGGTCGCCGGGCCACCACGCACTGGGCGTACTGCGCGCAACTCGCCCGCGACCACCCCGCCGTCGAGGTCGACCCGGACCCGATCTACGTCCGTGACGGACCCGTCTCCACCTCGGCCGGTGTCACCTCGGGCATCGATCTCGCCCTCGCCCTGGTCGAGGAGGACCTGGGCCGGGACACGGCGCTGACCATCGCCCGGCACCTGGTCGTGTTCCTGCGCAGGCCGGGTAACCAGGCCCAGTTCAGCGCCCAGCTCGCCGCTCAGACGGCCCGGCGGGAGCCCCTCCGTGAGGTCCAGCAGTGGATCACCGAACACCCCGACGACGACCTGAGCGTCGATTCCCTCGCCGCCCGCGCCCGCCTCTCGCCCCGCCACTTCGCCCGCGCCTTCCAGTCCGAGACCGGCATGCCCCCCGGCCGCTACGTCGACCGGGTCCGCCTCGAACACGCCCGCCGCCTCCTGGAGGACACCGCCGACGGCATCGAGCAGATCTCCCGCTCCAGCGGCTACGGCACCCCCGAGTCCATGCGCCGAGCCTTCCTCAAGACCCTCGGCACGTCCCCGGCGGAATACCGCCGCCGCTTCCACCCGGCCCAGAGCGCACGGGCGACACCCGCTCGCTGAACGGAGGTCTCCCCCGGGATAGCCCCGCCACCCTCTGTCCAACGGACGCGGACAGCGCCCTCTAAGGGGCGCGGGGAACTGCGCGGCCAGCCCCCACCGCCCCGCAGTGAACGAACCACCCAAACTTCACCGTTGCTCACCGCTGCTCAGTCACTCTCCCGCCCGCCATCCCCAACCGCCGCGTCACCTGAGCCGCATCCGGCATCCACCGAACACGAAAGGCCCCGATGCAGATCGCCATCGTCCTCTTCGACCGCTTCACCGCCCTGGACGCCGTGGGCCCCTACGAGACCCTCGGCCGCCTCCCGGACTCGGAGACCGTCTTCGTCGCCGAGCGGACCGGCCCCGTCCGCAACGAGACCGGAAACCTGGCGCTCGTAGCCGACCGCACCCTCGCCGACGTACCGAGCCCCGACATCGTGGTCGTCCCGGGCGGCCCGGGTCAGACCCCGCAGATGGAGAACGAGACCCTCCTGGACTGGCTGCGCACCGCCGACGCCACGAGCACCTGGACGACCTCGGTGTGCACGGGCTCCCTGTTGCTCGCCGCCGCCGGACTTCTCCGGGGCCGCCGCGCGACCTCCCACTGGCTCGCCCTGGACCACCTGAAGCAGTTCGGCGCGGAGCCCACGGGGGAGCGGGTCGTGACCGACGGCAAGTACGTCACCGCGGCCGGTGTCTCCTCCGGCATCGACATGGGGCTCACCCTGCTAGGCCGGATCGCGGGCGACGAACACGCCCAGGCCGTACAGCTGTTGACCGAGTACGACCCGCGACCGCCCTACGACGCGGGGTCCCCGGAGAAGGCGCCCGCGCACCTCGTCGAGAAGCTCCGCGCGGGCAGCCGCTTCATCCTGAAGTAGTTCCGGAAGCAGTCCCTGGAGTGGTCCCTGACGCGGTCCAGGTGAAGCGCGGCGCCCGGCGTTCCAGGAACGCGGCGACGCCCTCCGCGGTGTCGCCGCTGCCGCGCGCCTGCTCCGCCCAGTAACCGTCCCTGTCCGTACGGCCGTTGGCGAACTCCTTCGCCGCCCCCTGCGTCAACTGCGAACGGGAGACCAGCACCCGGGTGAACTCCACGACCCGCTTGGCGAGTTCACCCTCGGGCAGCAGCTCGTCGACGAAGCCGGTGCGCAGCGCCCGTTCCGCGTCGATCAACTCGCCCGAGAACAGCAGATACTTGGCGGTCCCGGGACCCACCAGCGACACCAACCGCCGTGTCGCGGACGCCGGATACACGATGCCCAGCTTCGCCGGAGTCACCCCGAACAGCGCGCCCTCCTCCGCGAACCGCAGATCGCAGGCCGCCGCCAACTGCGCCCCGCCGCCCACGCAATGACCCCGGATCGCCGCCAGCGTCGGCTTCGGGAACGCCGCGAGCGCCTCCTCCGCGAGCACCGCCAGCCCCTGCGCCTCACCCGCCGACTCCCGCAGCGTCGAGATGTCGGCCCCGGCGCAGAACGTCCCGCCCTCACCGGTCAGCACGAGCGCCCGTACGGCCGGGTCGGCGGCCAGGGTGTCGAGCAGCGGCGGCAGCGACCGCCACATCTCGGCGGTCATCGCGTTGCGCTTGCCGGGGTGGTGGACGACGACGGTGGCGACCGCGTCGGTGACGTCGTGCAGCAGGCGGGGCTCCATGCGCCGGATGCTACGGACAACCCGAAGGGTTCGCGAAGTCGGCACAAGAGGAACAGAGGTGATCTCGCTGCCGACCGGGCCATACAGAAACGATCAGAAAGCGTCCGATAACTGCTGACTTCTGTTCAGTCGTCCGGGGTGGCGCGGGTCCACGCCAACACTCATCGGGTGGTGACAATCGAGCGCAAGGGTGGCGACCGGACGATGGAGAACCACGGGCGTGGGTCGGACCCGCGCCCAGAAGGCGGCAGAGACGATCCCCCGGATCCCGTCCCCGCCCCCGCCCCGCCGGACCCGCTGCCGTACGAGGGAGTCTGGCGGTTCACCGCCTCCGCCGTCGACGCCTCCGTCCCGCAGGCGCGACACGCCGTACGGGACCTGCTCTTCCGGCAGGGCGTGCCCCTCTCGGACGAGGTGTTGCAGGGGCTGCTGCTGATCGTCTCCGAGCTGGTCACCAACGTGGTCCGGCACGCGGTGCTGCTGTCGCCGACCCTCGCTGTGGAGGTCGCCGTCGGCGCCGAGTGGGTGCGGGTGTCCGTCGAGGACAACCACCCCTACCGCCCGACCGCCCTGGTGGCCGACCACGACGAGACCGGCGGCCGGGGACTGCTGCTGGTGCGCGAGGTGACCCGGGAGGCGGGCGGCGTCTGCGACGTCGAGCACACGGCGAGCGGCGGCAAGGTGATCTGGGCCGCCCTGCCGCTCAAGCCCGCGCAGGTGCCGTAGCCGAGGAGTTCACCAGCCCGCGGACGGGCCCGTCAGCTCCCGGACCGCCGGGCGGGCCGCGTCCAGCACTGTCATGAACCAGGACGAGAAGGTGTCCTTCGCGTGCCGTTCGTCCAGCTCGGCGGGGGTCACGAACGCGGTCGTGCCCACCTCTTCCGGGTCCGGCCGCAGCGCCGACTGCACCAGGCCGACGAACAGGTGGTTGTACTCCTGCTCCACCAGGCCCGAGTCCGGGTCCGGGTGGTTGTAGCGCACTGTGCCCGCCTCCGCGAGCAGCGACGGGGACACCCCCAGCTCCTCGAACGTCCGCCGGGCCGCCGCCGCGAAGGGCGCCTCGCCGGGGTAGGGGTGACCGCAGCAGGTGTTGGACCACACACCGGGGGAGTGGTACTTGCCGAGCGCCCGCTGCTGGAGCAGCAGCCGGCCCTGCTCGTCGAAGAGGAACACGGAGAAGGCGCGGTGCAGCTGCCCCGGCGGCTGATGGGCGGTGAGCTTCTCGGCGGTGCCGATCGTCACGCCGCTCTCGTCGACCAGTTCGAGCAAGATCGCGTCAGCGGTGCCGTTCGACGAGTTGTGCGTCGCGGTGGCAGGTGTGGTCGGCATACCCATCCTTCACATCGGTCCTCAAGGCCAAGTCTGCCGTACGAATCCGGCACTCCCGGCAGTTCATCGTGCCCGGCGCGGCGACGGCGGAATCGTCGGGGGGTGGGGCGCGGGAGTGAGGACGCGGGCGCGCGGCGGCGGGCCGCACGCCGTCGAAACCGGTCGATTTCTGTCAGCGCGCCTGGCAGCGCGGAAGCCGCGGCGGGAACCTCACGACCGTCTCAGTGGCACAGCTTCGCCTCGTGCTCCGCGTGTCCGCGGGGCTCCAGCTGGAAGGTGCAGTGCTCCACGTCGAAGTGGTCGCCGAGGCAGCCCTGGAGTTCGTGGAGCATCTTCTCGTTGCCGATCGCGTTCAGCACGTCCGAGCGGACGACCACGTGCGCGGAGAGCACCGGCATGCCCGAGGTGATCGTCCACGCGTGCAGGTCGTGGACGTCCTCGACCCCGTCCAGGGCCAGGATGTGGGTGCGCACGTCCTGCATGTCGACATCCTTGGGGGCCGACTCCAGCAGTACGTCCAGGGTCTCGCGCAGCAGCTTCAGCGTGCGCGGCACGATCATCAGGCCGATGGCGAGCGAGGCGATCGGGTCGGCGGCCTGCCAGCCCGTGGTCAGGATCACCACGGCCGAGATGATCACCGCGAGGGAGCCCAGCGCGTCCGCCGCGACCTCCAGGAACGCGCCCCGCACGTTCAGGCTGTCCTTCTGGCCGCGCACCAGCAGCGTGAGGGAGATCATGTTCGCGACCAGGCCGATCAGGCCGAACACGATGGTCAGCCCGCCCTCGGTGTCGGCGGGCGTGACGAACCGCTGGACCGCCTCGTACAGGACGTAGCCGCCGACGCCGAGCAGCAGCAGGCAGTTGGCGAGCGCGGCGAGGATCTCCGCGCGGGCGTAGCCGAAGGTGCGGTTGCCGACGGCCGGCCGGTTCGCGAAGTGGATCGCGAGCAGCGCCATGCCGAGACCCAGCGCGTCCGTCGCCATGTGGGCCGCGTCCGCGATGAGCGCGAGGGAGTCCGCGAGCAGTCCGCCGACGACCTCGACCACCATCACGGTGATCGTGATCCCGAGCGCGATCCGTAGCCTGCCCTGGTACGCGGCCGCCGCCGTACCGGTGACGGGAGCGCCGTGCGAATGCCCGTGGTCGTGCCCTGCCCCCATGAAAAGCCGCCCTCCTGATTACTGCTCCGGATCACAGTGAACTACGGGTGGGGGGTATCGGGCAACGCGGCACTGAACACCGTTGTCATGTGCCCTGACCTGCGCAAACAAATCGCAGGTCAGGGCAGCCTAAGTTCACCCGGTGTGGTGCGACTGCCACCCGCGCCACGCCGACCCGACCATCTCCCGCACCCCACGCCGAGCCGTCCACCCCAGCTCCACGGCGGCCCGCTCGGCGGAGGCGACCGCGCGCGGCGCGTCCCCGGGACGCCGCCCCTCGACGACGGCCGGCCGCCGGTCACCGGTGACCTCGCCGATCACCGTGACCAGCTCGCGCACCGAAACCCCTTGCCCGCGGCCGATGTTGACCGTCAGGTCGCCGCTCGCACCGCCGTCGGACAGCCGCCGGGCCGCCGCGAGATGGGCCTCGGCGAGGTCGGCGACGTGGATGTAGTCGCGGACACAGGTGCCGTCCGGGGTCGGATAGTCGTCGCCGAAGATCCGCGGGGCCTCGTCGCGGGTGAGCCGGTCGAAGACCATGGGGACGATGTTGAAGACGCCGGTGTCGGCCAGCTCCGGCGCCGCCGCCCCCGCCACGTTGAAGTAGCGCAGGCACACCGTGTCGATGCCGTGCGCCGCGCCCGCCGCCCGGACCAGCCACTCGCCGGTGAGCTTGGTCTCGCCGTACGGGTTAACCGGCGCGCACGGGGTGTCCTCGGTGATCAGGTCGACGCCCGGGTCGCCGTAGACCGCCGCCGAGGAGGAGAACACGAACCGTCCGATGCCCGCGCCGGCGACCGCGTCCAGGAGGGTCGCCAGGCCGCCGACGTTCTCCCGGTAGTAGTACGTCGGCCGCGCCACGGACTCGGCGACCTGCTTGCGTGCCGCGAGATGCACGACCCCGGTCACCTCGTGCTCGGCGAACACCCGCTTCAGGAGGTCGCCGTCCAGGGAGGAGCCGTGGACGAGCGGGACGGTCGTGGGAAGGCGCGCGGGGTTTCCCGCGGAGAGGTTGTCCAGGGCGACGACCCGCTCCCCGGCGTCCGTCATCGCCCGTGCCACATGGGCCCCGATGTATCCGGCTCCGCCGGTGATCAGCCATGTCATGGGCATTCACCCTATGCGGCTACGAAGAGGGCCTCCGCAATGTCCCGCGATGCCCGGGTCTGATGGGTGCGGTTTGTCGGGCGGGCCCCGAATCCCCGATGATGATCTCGGCGGAGGCGCCAGCAGACCGTGTTGATCAGGCCGTGAACGGCCGGTGAACACGGGCTTGAGAGCATCCGATAGCCTCTGCCGACATGCCGCCCGGGTGCCACCCGAAGGGCGCCACCACCATGCACATGACCGGCGCCCGAGCGCCGGACCCAGGGAGTGAGTTCGGTTGCCGACCGCCATCCTCACCGGTCAGCCGGTCCCCGGATCGTCGATCGAGACCGATCTGCGGTCGCTCGGCTTCGACGTCCGGACCGCCGCCGACACCACCGAGGCGGAGACGCTTCTCGCGGCGGTCCCCGGTGACCAGCGGGTCGCCGTCGTGGACGCCCGCTTCGTGGGCCACCCGCACGCGTTGCGCCTCGGCCTCACCGACCCCCGCTTCCCGCTCGCCGCGGTACCGGGCGCGGTCACGGCCCAGCCGGCCGGCCGTCAGGCGCTGACCCGCGCGGTCGCCCGCGAGCACTCGGCCGGCGGCGGGACGACCCTCCTCGACAACCTCGCCGACCGTGTCGTCACCGCCCTCGACGCCGACGGCTGCGCCGTGCACCGCCCCGAGCTGGGCAGCCTCGTCGCCACGGTCCCCGCCGACCCGCAGGCCCGCAACGAGGCACGGCAGGCTGTCGCCGCCGTCGACGACGAGGCCGTACGCCTGAAGTCGGCCGTGAAGTCCCGCGACGGCTTCTTCACCACCCACTTCATCAGCCCGTACTCCCGCTACATCGCGCGCTGGTGCGCCCGCCGCGGCCTCACCCCGAACCAGGTCACCACCGCCTCCCTGCTCACCGCGCTCGTCGCGGCGGGCAGCGCGGCCACCGGCACCCGCGGCGGCTACGTCGTGGCCGGCGTCCTGCTCCTCTGCTCCTTCGTCCTCGACTGCGTCGACGGACAGATCGCCCGCTACGCCCTGCAGTACTCGACGCTCGGCGCCTGGCTCGACGCCACCTTCGACCGCGCCAAGGAGTACGCCTACTACGCCGGCCTCGCGCTGGGCGCGGCCCGGGGCGGCGACGACGTATGGGCGCTCGCGCTCGGCGCGATGATCCTCCAGACCTGCCGGCACGTCGTGGACTTCTCCTTCAACGAGGCCAACCACGACGCCACCGCCAACACCAGCCCCACCGCAGCCCTCTCCGACAAGCTCGACAGCGTCGGCTGGACGGTCTGGGTGCGCCGGATGATAGTCCTGCCCATCGGCGAACGATGGGCGATGATCGCCGTCCTCACGGCCGCGACGACCCCCCGCATCACCTTCTACGTCCTCCTCGTCGGCTGCGCCTTCGCGGCGACCTACACGACGGCGGGCCGAGTGCTGCGCTCGCTGACCCGCAAGGCACGGCGTACGGACCGGGCGGCGCAGGCGCTGGCGGACCTCGCGGACAACGGGCCGATCGCCTCGTTCGTGGCCCGTGTGAGCCCCGCCCGCCTCGGTGCGCCGTTCCTGATCGCGCTCGCCGGTACGGCGGTTCTGATGGTGTCCCTCTTCTCCGGGGTCACCTGGGCCCCCGTGGCGGGCGCCTTCGTCTACGCGATCGCCGCCGGCCAGGCCTTGTCCCGCCCCCTCAAGGGCGCCCTCGACTGGCTGGTCCCCCCGCTCTTCCGGGCGGCGGAATACTGCACCGTCCTGATCCTCGCGGCCAAAGCGGAGGTGAACGGAGCGCTTCCGGCGGCTTTCGGACTGGTGGCCGCCGTCGCCTACCATCACTACGACACGGTGTACCGCATCCGCGGCAACGCCGGGGCGTCCCCGGCCTGGCTGGTGCGCGCCATCGGGGGGCACGAGGGGCGGACGCTGCTCGTCACCGTTCTCGCCGCCGCGCTCACCGCGTCGCAGTTCACGGTCGCGCTCACGGTCCTCGCCGTGGCCGTGGCCCTGCTGGTGCTCTTCGAGAGCATCCGCTTCTGGGTGTCCGCAGGGGCGCCCGCCGTACACGATGAAGGAGAACCCGCATGATCGGCCTCGTGCTGGCGGCCGGCGCCGGACGGCGTCTGCGCCCCTACACCGACAGCCTTCCCAAGGCTCTGGTGCCGGTGGGCCCCGCGGGCATAGAGGGCGAACCCACGGTCCTGGACCTGACGCTCGGCAACTTCGCCGAGATCGGTCTGACCGAGGTCGCGATCATCGTCGGCTACCGCAAGGAAGCCGTGTACGAGCGCAAGGCGGCCCTTGAGGCGAAGTACGGCCTCAAGCTCACCCTCATCGACAACGACAAGGCCGAGGAGTGGAACAACGCCTACTCCCTGTGGTGCGGACGTGACGCCCTCAAGGACGGCGTGATCCTCGCCAACGGCGACACCGTCCACCCGGTCTCCGTCGAGCGCACGCTGCTCGCGGCGCGCGGCGAGGGCAAGCGGATCATCCTCGCCCTCGACACCGTCAAGTCCCTCGCGGACGAGGAGATGAAGGTCGTCGTCGACCCCGCCAAGGGCATGACGAAGATCACCAAGCTGATGGACCCCGCCGAGGCGACCGGCGAGTACATCGGCGTCACCCTCATCGAGGGCGACGCCATGTCCGAGCTGGCCGACGCGCTCAAGACGGTGTGGGAGACCGACCCCCAGCAGTTCTACGAGCACGGCTACCAGGAACTCGTGAATCGCGGCTTCCGGATCGACGTGGCCCCGATCGGCGACATCAAGTGGGTCGAGATCGACAACCACGAGGATCTGGCCAAGGGGCGTGAGATCGCGTGCCTGTACTGACCCGGCTGATTCCCTCGCCGGTCGTCGTGGACATCCGCCCGGGTGCCCTCGACGACCTGGCCTGCGTCCTCGCCGACCAGCGCATCTCGCACTCCGGCCGGCTCGCGGTCGCCGTCAGCGGGGGCTCCGGCGCCCGGCTGCGCGCGCGCCTGGAGCCGAGCCTGCCCGGCGCCACCTGGTACGAGGTCGGCGGCGGCACCCTCGACGACGCGATCCAGCTGGCCGGCGACATGAAGGCCGGTCACTACGACGCGGTCGTGGGCCTCGGCGGCGGCAAGATCATCGACTGCGCCAAGTTCGCCGCGGCACGCATCGGCCTGCCCCTGGTCGCCGTACCGACGAACCTCGCGCACGACGGCCTGTGCTCGCCGGTCGCGACCCTCGACAACGACGCGGGCCGCGGCTCCTACGGCGTACCGAACCCGATCGCGGTCGTCATCGACCTGGACGTCATCCGTGAGGCACCGGTCCGCTTCGTGCGGGCCGGCATCGGGGACGCGATCTCCAACATCTCCGCGATCGCGGACTGGGAACTCGCGAACCGCGTCAACGGCGAGAAGATCGACGGTCTCGCCGCCGCCATGGCACGCCAGGCAGGCGAGGCCGTGCTGCGGCACCCGGGCGGGGTCGGCGACAACGCCTTCCTCCAGGTGCTCGCCGAGGCGCTGGTCCTCAGCGGTATCGCCATGTCGGTGTCGGGCGACTCACGTCCGTCCTCCGGTGCCTGCCACGAAATCAACCACGCTTTCGACCTGCTCTTCCCCAAACGCGCGGCCGCCCACGGCGAGCAGTGCGGACTGGGCGCGGCCTTCGCGATGTACCTGCGCGGAGCCCACGAGGAATCGGCTTACATGGCCGAGGTGCTGCGTCGGCACGGACTGCCGGTGCTGCCGGAGGAGATCGGGTTCACGGTGGACGAGTTCGTCCGCGCCGTGGAATTCGCTCCGGAGACCCGTCCCGGTCGCTACACCATCCTCGAACACCTCGACCTGAAAACCGACCAGATCAAGGACATCTACGCCGACTATGTCAAGGCCATCGGTAGCTGAACTCCGTCCCGTCGTCCACCCCGCAGGGGTGAAGGACCGGCGCAGCGGTGAGCACTGGATGGGACGCCTCTACATGCGTGAGGTGTCTCTGCGGGTGGACCGCTACCTGGTGAACACCAGGGTCTCGCCCAACCAGCTCACGTACCTGATGACCGTCTTCGGTGTGCTCGCGGCCCCGGCGCTGCTGGTGCCGGGGATCACGGGCGCCGTGCTCGGCGTGGTGTGCGTCCAGATGTACCTGCTGCTGGACTGCGTCGACGGCGAGATCGCCCGCTGGCGCAAGCAGTACTCCCTTGCAGGGGTCTACCTCGACCGCGTCGGCGCCTACCTGACCGACGCCGCCGTGCTCGTCGGCTTCGGACTGCGCGCCGCCGACGTGTTCGGCAGCGGCCGTATCGACTGGCTGTGGGCGTTCCTCGGGACGCTGGCCGCGCTCGGCGCGATCCTCATCAAGGCCGAGACCGACCTGGTCGGCGTGGCCCGCCACCAGACCGGCAAGGCACCGGTGCAGGAGTCCGCGGCCGAGATGCGGTCCTCCGGGATGGCGTTGGCGCGCAGGGCCGCCGCCGCCTTCAAGTTCCACCGGCTGATCCTCGGCATCGAGGCGACCCTGCTGATCCTGGTCCTCGCGATCGTGGACCAGATGCGCGGCGACCTGTTCTACTCGCGGCTCGGCGTCGCCGTACTGGCCGGCATCGCGCTGCTGCAGACCTTGCTGCACCTGGTGTCGATCCTCGCGTCGAGCAGGCTGAAGTGAGCGGCCTGAAGGTCGGCGCGGTGATCATCACCATGGGCAACCGCCCCGACGAACTACGGGCGTTGCTCGACTCGGTCGCCAAGCAGGACGGCGACTGGGTCGAGGCGGTGGTCGTCGGCAACGGCTCGCCCGTCCCGGATGTCCCCGCGGGCGTCCGGACCATAGAACTGCCCGAGAACCTCGGTATCCCCGGCGGCCGCAACATCGGCCTGGAGGCCTTCGGGCCCGCCGGTCGCGATGTCGACATAGTGATGTTCCTCGACGACGACGGGCTCCTCGCCCAGCACGACACCGCCGAGCTGTGCCGGCAGGCCTTCGAGGCCGACCCCGAACTCGGCATCATCAGCTTCCGCATCGCCGACCCGGAGACGGGCGTCACCCAGCGCCGGCACGTCCCGCGCCTGCGCGCCTCCGACCCGATGCGCTCCTCCCGGGTCACCACCTTCCTCGGCGGCGCCAACGCCGTCCGCACGAAGGTCTTCGCCGAGGTCGGCGCACTCCCGGACGAGTTCTTCTACGCCCACGAGGAGACCGATCTCGCCTGGCGTGCCCTCGACGCGGGCTGGATGATCGACTACCGGTCCGACATGGTGCTGTACCACCCGACGACCGCGCCCTCGCGGCACGCGGTCTACCACCGCATGGTCGCCCGCAACCGGGTCTGGCTGGCCCGCCGCAACCTCCCCGCGCCCCTCGTCCCCGTCTACCTCGGCGTGTGGCTGCTGCTCACCCTCCTGCGCCGCCCCTCGCGCCCGGCGCTGCGGGCGTGGTTCGGCGGGTTCAAGGAGGGCTGGACCACTCCGTGCGGACCCCGCAGGCCCATGCGGTGGCGTACGGTCTGGCGCCTGACCCTGCTGGGCCGTCCTCCGGTCATCTGACAAGCTCGGGGTACGCGTGACCGCGCGCGGGACGCGCGGCCGACCCCTCGAAACGTATCCGGCGGCGGATACATGTCAGTTCCTGTAGCACAATTCCGTAAGACGAACGCAAGACAGTCGTAAGACGAATCCGAAAATGAAGGCATCCACCCTTGAGTGAGACAACGCATGACGGCGGAGTCGCGGTGAGCCCGCGTCCGTCGCCCGACGAAGGCCTCACGGCGGCCCAACTGTCCGCCAAGTACGGGCTGACGGTGAGCGGTGCCCGCCCCGGACTCGCCGAGTACGTCCGCCAGCTCTGGGGACGCCGGCACTTCATCCTCGCCTTCTCCCAGGCGAAGCTGACGGCCCAGTACAGCCAGGCGAAGCTCGGCCAGCTCTGGCAGGTGGCCACGCCGCTGCTGAACGCGGCCGTGTACTTCTTCATCTTCGGCGTCATCCTGAAGGCCAGCCGGGGCATGTCCCGGGACGTGTACATCCCGTTCCTGGTCACGGGCGTCTTCGTGTTCACCTTCACGCAGAGCTCGATCATGGCGGGCGTCCGCGCGATCTCCGGCAACCTCGGCCTGGTGCGCGCGCTGCACTTCCCGCGGGCCTCGCTGCCGATCTCGTTCGCGCTGCAACAGCTCCAGCAACTGCTGTTCTCGATGACCGTGCTCTTCATCATCGTCGTCGGCTTCGGCAGCTACCCGAGCCTGTCCTGGCTGCTGATCGTCCCGGTCCTGCTGCTGCAGTTCCTCTTCAACACCGGGCTCGCGCTGATCGTGGCGAGGATGGGCGCCAAGACCCCGGACCTCGCGCAGCTGATGCCGTTCATCCTGCGCACCTGGATGTACACGTCGGGCGTCATGTTCTCCATCAGCAAGATGATGGAGGGCCGCTCCGAGGTGTTCGTCCGCCTGCTCCAGGTGAACCCGGCGGCCATCTACATGGACCTGATGCGCTTCGCGCTCATCGACGGCTACGGCGCGTCGAACCTGCCGCCGCACGTCTGGGTCATCGCCACCTTCTGGGCCGTGGTCCTGTTCGCCGGCGGCTTCGTGTACTTCTGGCAGGCGGAGGAGAGGTACGGCCGTGGCTGAGCAGAGCGTCGAGCAGACCCCCCAGGATCTGGTCCCCACCGTCATCGCGGACGAGCTGCACATCGTCTACCGCGTGCACGGCGCCAAGACCGGCAAGGGCAGCGCCACCTCCGCCCTCAGCCGCATAGTCAAGCGCGGCGAGGAGCGCGGCGTGCGCAAGGTGCACGCCGTCAGGGGCGTCTCCTTCGTCGCCTACCGCGGCGAGGCCGTCGGCCTGATCGGCTCGAACGGCTCCGGCAAGTCGACCCTGCTGCGGGCCATCGCCGGCCTGCTCCCGGCCGAGGAGGGCCGGGTCTACACCAACGGCCAGCCCTCGCTGCTCGGTGTGAACGCGGCCCTGATGAACGACCTCACCGGCGAGCGGAACGTCATCCTGGGCGGCCTCGCCATGGGCATGACCCGCGAGCAGGTCAGGGAGCGCTACCAGGACATCGTCGACTTCTCCGGCATCAACGAGAAGGGCGACTTCATCACCCTCCCGATGCGCACCTACTCCTCCGGAATGGCGGCCCGGCTGCGTTTCTCCATCGCGGCGGCGAAGGACCACGACGTCCTGATGATCGACGAGGCGCTGGCCACCGGCGACCGCAAGTTCCAGGTCCGCTCCGAGGAGCGCATCCGCGAGCTGCGCAAGTCCGCGGGCACGGTGTTTCTCGTCAGTCACAACAACAAGTCGATCCGCGACACCTGTGACCGGGTGCTGTGGCTGGAACGCGGCGAACTCCGGATGGACGGCCCGACCGACGAGGTCATCAAGGAGTACGAGAAGTTCACGGGCAAGTAGTCCGCGCGCATAGCGGGCGCAAAAGCCCAGAACGCTTCCCAGGGCCCCGCCGGAACTGCTCCGGCGGGGCCCTGCGTCTGCAAAGGAAACGTCAACTCGGCCCCGGCCAAGGAATCTTGACGCCAATCGGTGTGTTGTTGTGATGTGCAGGACACCCCGAGGAACCTTGCTGCGTTGTACAACGTAAGCTGTACCGGTGCCGAATAGCGGCAAGTGGGGCGATAATGCGCGACACCGTTCTGCGGGTAAGCCTGCGTTTAATCGTGCGGACGACTGGGCGGCGTGTCCGAAATAGTGTGTATTGGGTCGGCAGTGTAGAACGGGAGATGTGACGGCGATGGCTACGGAAACTCCCCAGCTCACCGAAGCATGTGCCGTCCCCGCCCCTGGCAGTGAGCGGTGACGGGAACCGGCTCCGCCGGCACCGGTGATCCGGAGCGCGGCACACTCGACAAGGCTGCGGGCGAGAACTTCCCTGTGGCGCCCTTCTTCCTGCCCAGAGCCTGGCGCACCGATCTCATGGCGGTGTACGGATTCGCCCGCCTCGTCGACGACATCGGCGACGGCGATCTGGCCCCCGGCGGCGCCGACGCCCGCCTCCTCGGCGTGTCGCCCGAGGATGCCGAGGACCGCCTGCTCCTCCTCGACGCCTTCGAGGCCGATCTGCACCGCGTCTTCGACGGCACCCCGAGCCACCCCCTGCTGCGCCGCCTCCAGCCGACCGTCCGCCGCCGCGCGCTGACCCCCGAGCCCTTCCTCGGCCTGATCGCCGCGAACCGCCAGGACCAGCTCGTCACGCGCTACGAGACCTACGACGATCTCCTCGCCTACTGCGAACTGTCCGCCAACCCGGTCGGCCGCCTGGTCCTCGGCGTCACCGGCACCGAGACCCCCGAGCGGGTCCGGCTGTCCGACGCGATCTGTACCGCACTTCAGATCGTCGAACACCTGCAGGACGTGACCGAGGACCTCGGCCGCGACCGCATCTACCTGCCCGCCCAGGACATGAAGCGCTTTCACGTCCAGGAAGCGGATCTCGCCACGCCCTCCGCGGGCGCATCGGTGCGCGCACTGGTTGCATACGAAGCAGAACGCGCCCGCGATCTCCTGAATGAAGGCGCCCCCCTGGTGGGTAGCGTCCACGGCAGATTGAAGCTGCTGCTCGCGGGGTTCGTGGCGGGGGGACGGGCGGCGGTCCGAGCGATCGTCGCCGCTGAATACGACGTACTTCCCGGCCCGCCCAAACCCGGCAAGATCCAGTTGCTGCGTGAGGTGGGCGTGACTCTGCGAGGAGAGGGGTGATCCGCAGCGTGGAGTCTGCACCGCACATGTCCGCACCGGTACTCGCCGCCTACAGCTACTGCGAGGCCGTCACCGGTCAGCAGGCACGTAACTTCGCGTACGGCATCAGACTGCTGCCGACGCCCAAGCGCCGCGCGATGTCGGCGCTGTACGCGTTCTCCCGGCGCGTCGACGACATCGGCGACGGCACGCTGCCGACCGACGTGAAGTCGGCACGCCTGGAGGACACCCGGGCGCTGCTCACCCGGGTCCGTGAGGGCAAGGTCGAGGAGGACGACACCGACCCGGTCGCGGTCGCCCTCGCGCACACGGCGGAGGCCTTCCCGGTCCCGCTCGACGGCCTGGACGAGCTGATCGACGGCGTCCTGCTGGACGTCCGCGGCGAGACCTACGAGACCTGGGACGACCTGAAGGTCTACTGCCGGTGTGTCGCGGGCGCGATCGGGCGGCTCTCGCTCGGCGTGTTCGGCACGGAGGCGGGGGCGCGCGGTGTCGAGCGCGCCTCGGAGTACGCCGACACGCTGGGGCTCGCGCTCCAGCTCACCAACATCCTCAGGGACGTCCGCGAGGACGCCGAGGACGGCCGTACCTATCTGCCCGCCGACGACCTCGCGAAATTCGGCTGCTCGGCCGGGTTCAACGGGCCGACGCCGCCGGAGGGTTCCGACTTCGCGGGTCTCGTGCACTTCGAGGTGCGCCGGGCCCGCACTCTTTTCGCCGAGGGCTACCGGCTGCTCCCCATGCTCGACCGCCGCAGCGGCGCCTGTGTCGCCGCCATGGCCGGCATCTACCGCCGCCTGCTGGACCGCATCGAGCGCGAGCCGGAGGCCGTCCTGCGCGGCCGCGTCTCCCTGCCCGGCCGCGAGAAGGCCTACGTCGCGGTGCGCGGCCTGTCCGGTCTGGACGCCCGGCACGTCACGCGGAGCACCCTCAGGAGGCGCACCTGATGGACGGAGTGGGCCAAGGTGATGGCACCGGAGAAATGCGGCAGGCAACCCTCCGGTGCGGCGTGGCGTCCCTGACTGCAACGGTCTGCCGTGGCTGGTTCGAGTGCCTCGGTGGGCGCGCAGGGGGGAGTGCACGATGAGCGACGGGACGCGGCCCGACGGGCTGCCCGCCGGGCCGGCTACGGGACCGGCCGGACGGCATGCCGTCGTGATCGGCGGCGGCCTCGCCGGCATCACCTCCGCGCTCGCGCTCGCCGACGCCGGAGTCCGCGTCACCCTGCTCGAAGGCCGCCCGCGCCTGGGCGGACTCGCCTTCTCCTTCCAGCGCGGCGACCTCACCGTCGACAACGGCCAGCACGTCTATCTGCGCTGCTGCACCGCCTACCGCTGGTTCCTCGACCGCATCGAGGGCGCGGCGCTGGCTCCGCTGCAGGATCGTCTCGACGTGCCCGTACTCGACGTGAACCGCCCCGAGGGGCGCCGCCTCGGCAGACTCCGGCGCGACCCGCTGCCCGTGCCGCTGCATCTGGGGCGCAGCCTCGCGACGTACCCGCATCTCTCGTTCGCGGAGCGCGCCAAAGTAGGACGTGCCGCGCTCGCGCTCAAAGGGCTCGACCTCGCCGATCCGGCCCTGGACGCGCAGAACTTCGGCAGCTGGCTGACCGCGCACGGTCAGTCGGCGCGTGCCGTCGAGGCACTGTGGGACCTGGTCGGGGTCGCCACCCTCAACGCGGTCGCGGGCGACTCCTCGCTCGCTCTCGCCGCGATGGTGTTCAAGACCGGTCTGCTCTCCGACTCGGGCGCGGCCGACATCGGCTGGGCACACGTCCCGCTGGGCGAACTGCACGACCGGCTCGCCCGCAAGGCGCTCGACTCCGCGGGCGTGCGCACCGAAGTCCGTACACGCGTCACCTCCATCTCTACAGACGAGAACGGCCGTTGGAGCGTTCACTGTCCCGGCGAGACTCTTGAGGCCGACACCGTCGTGCTCGCCGTACCGCAGCGCGAGGCCCACGATCTGCTGCCCGACGGCGCCCTCGACGAGCCCGAGCGGCTGCTGTCGATGGACTACTCGCCGATCCTCAACGTCCATGTCGTCTACGACCGCAAGGTGCTCGCCCGGCCGTTCTTCGCGGCGCTGGGCACCCCGGTGCAGTGGGTGTTCGACCGGACCGACGCGTCCGGGCTGAAGGACGGCCAGTACCTGGCGCTGTCCCAGTCCGCCGTGCACGACGAGATCGACGCGCCCGTGGCCGAGCTGCGGGAGCGCTACCTCCCCGAGCTGGAGCGGCTGCTGCCCGGTGCGCGCGGCGCCGAGGTGAAGGACTTCTTCGTGACCAGGGAGCGCACGGCGACGTTCGCTCCCGCCCCCGGCGTCGGACGGCTGCGGCCCGGCGCCCGCACCAAGGCCCCCGGCCTGTACCTGGCCGGAGCGTGGACCGCCACAGGGTGGCCCGCGACCATGGAGAGTGCGGTCCGCAGTGGGGTGAGCGCGGCGGACGCCGCACTCACCGCCCTGGGCCGGCCCCGCCCCCGTCACCTCTTCGAAGTCGAGGAGGCGGCGTGATGCTCGATCAGCAGGCGGCAGGCGGCCCCCGCACCTCCGGTACCGCGACAAGAGGAGAGACTGTGCCCACTGTGCCCCCGGCCGAGACGGCTGCCGACGCGGTGGACGTGTCCGCGCTCCTGGAGCGCGGCCGGACCCTTGCCACACCGGTACTGCGGGCGGCCGTGGACCGCCTGGCTCCCCCCATGGACACCGTTTCCGCCTACCACTTCGGCTGGATCGACGCCGAGGGCAACCCGGCGGACGGCGACGGCGGCAAGGCCGTACGCCCCGCGCTCGCCGTGCTCTCCGCCGAGGTCACCGGGGCGTCGCCCGAGACCGGCATCCCCGGCGCCGTCGCCGTCGAACTGGTCCACAACTTCTCGCTGCTGCACGACGACCTGATGGACGGCGACGAGCAGCGCCGCCACCGCGACACGGTCTGGAAGGTGCACGGCCCCTCCCAGGCCATCCTCGTCGGCGACGCCCTGTTCGCGCTGGCCAACGAGGTCCTGCTGGAGCTCGGCACCGTCGAGGCCGGCCGCGCCACCCGCCGCCTCACCACCGCGACCCGCGCCCTCATCGACGGCCAGGCGCAGGACATCTCCTACGAGCACCGCGACCGTGTCAGCGTCGAGGAGTGCCTGGAGATGGAGGGCAACAAGACCGGCGCCCTGCTCGCCTGCGCCTCCTCCATCGGGGCCGTGCTCGGCGGTGCGGACGACCGCACCGCCGACGTCCTGGAGAAGTACGGCCACCATCTCGGCCTGGCCTTCCAGGCCGTCGACGACCTCCTCGGCATCTGGGGCGACCCGGAGGCCACCGGGAAGCAGACCTGGAGCGATCTGCGCCAGCGCAAGAAGTCCCTGCCCGTGGTGGCGGCGCTCGCGGCGGGCGGACCCGCCTCCGAGCGGCTCGGCGAGATCCTCGCCGCCGACGCCAAGAGCAGCGACTTCGAGAACTTCTCCGAGGAGGAGTTCGCGGCCCGCGCCGCGCTCATCGAGGAGGCCGGCGGCCGCGAGTGGACCGCCGAAGAGGCACGCCGTCAGCACACCATCGCCATCGAGGCCCTCGACGCCATCGACATGCCCGACCGGGTTCGGGCGCAGTTCACGGCGCTCGCCGACTTCGTCGTCGTACGAAAGAGATGATCACTATCGGTCGAATAGCCCTCGCGTAGTCGCCGGCCGGTGCTGCGAACGAACGAGTACCGGCCGACGGCGGACCCACAGCAGAGACATGCCACTGCACGAAGGGGAAGCCATGACAGCGACGACCGACGGAAGCACCGGGGCCATGCCTCCCCGTGTTGCCGCGGCCAGCGAAACCGACATCAACACCCCCGTGGCGGCCGGGGTGCACGACGCCGCCGCGCTCTCGGTCCAACGCGCCACCGACTTCCTCCTCTCGCAGCAGGACGCCCAGGGCTGGTGGAAGGGCGACCTGGAGACGAACGTCACGATGGACGCCGAGGATCTGCTGCTCCGTCAGTTCCTGGGCATCCGCGACGAGTCGACGACCCAGGCCGCCGCACTCTTCATCCGCGGCGAGCAGCGCGAGGACGGCACCTGGGCGAGCTTCTACGGCGGACCCGGTGAACTCTCCACCACCATCGAGGCGTACGTCGCCCTCCGGCTGGCCGGGGACGCGCCGGACGCCCCGCACATGGCGAAGGCGTCCGCGTGGGTCCGCGAGCGGGGCGGGATCGCCGCGGCCCGGGTCTTCACCCGGATCTGGCTCGCGCTGTTCGGCTGGTGGAAGTGGGACGACCTGCCCGAACTCCCGCCGGAACTCCTGTACTTCCCCACCTGGGTGCCGCTCAACATCTACGACTTCGGATGCTGGGCCCGGCAGACCATCGTGCCGCTGACGGTGGTCTCCGCGATGCGGCCGGTCCGCCCCGCGCCCTTCCCGCTCGACGAACTGCACACCGACGCGGACCACCCGAACCCGGTCAAGCCCCTTGCCCGGGTGGCGAGTTGGGACGGCGCCTTCCAGCGGCTCGACAAGGCGCTGCACCTCTACCGCAAGGTCGCCCCGCGCAAGCTGCGCAAGGCCGCGATGAAGGCGGCCGGCCGCTGGATCATCGAGCGGCAGGAGAACGACGGCTGCTGGGGCGGCATCCAGCCGCCGGCCGTGTACTCGGTGATCGCCCTGCACCTGCTGGGCTATGACCTCGAACACCCCGTGATGCGCGCGGGACTTGAGTCGCTGGACCGGTTCGCGGTCTGGCGCGAGGACGGGTCCCGGATGATCGAGGCCTGCCAGTCCCCGGTGTGGGACACCTGCCTCGCGACCATCGCGCTCGCCGACGCGGGCGTGCCCGCCGACCACCCCCAACTGGTCAAAGCCGCCGACTGGATGCTCGGGGAGGAGATCGTCCGCCCCGGCGACTGGGCGGTCAAGCGGCCCCAACTGCCGCCCGGCGGCTGGGCGTTCGAGTTCCACAACGACAACTACCCCGACATCGACGACACCGCCGAGGTCGTGCTCGCGCTGCGCCGGGTCAGACATCACGACCCGGAGCGCCTCGACCGGGCCGCCGGACGCGCGGTCCGCTGGAACCTCGGAATGCAGTCGAAGAACGGCGGTTGGGGCGCCTTCGACGTCGACAACACCAGCCCGTTCCCCAACCGGCTGCCGTTCTGCGACTTCGGCGAGGTCATCGACCCGCCGTCGGCGGACGTCACCGCGCACGTCGTCGAGATGCTCGCCGTCGAGGGCCTCGCCCACGATCCGCGCACCCGGCGCGGCATCGAGTGGCTGCTCGCCGAACAGGAGCCGGACGGCTCGTGGTTCGGCCGCTGGGGCGTCAACTACGTCTACGGCACCGGGTCCGTCGTACCGGCGCTCGCCGCGGCCGGGATCCCCGGCTCGCACCCGGCGATCCGGCGGGCGGTGACCTGGCTGGAGACCGTGCAGAACGAGGACGGCGGCTGGGGCGAGGACCTGCGCTCCTACAAGTACGCCAAGGAATGGAGCGGCCGGGGCGCCTCCACCGCCTCACAGACGGCCTGGGCGCTGATGGCCCTGCTCGCGGCGGGGGAGCGCGACTCCAAGGCCGTGGAACGCGGTGTCGCATGGCTCGCGGAGACCCAGCGGGAGGACGGATCCTGGGACGAGCCCTACTTCACCGGCACGGGCTTTCCGTGGGACTTCTCCATCAACTACAACCTCTACCGGCAGGTCTTTCCGCTCACCGCGCTCGGGCGGTTCGTGCACGGAGAACCGTTCGCCCAGACATCGTTCTCCCCGGCCAAGGGGGGCTGATGGGCAGACAGTCCGCCGGACCGCCGCTGCTGATCGCCTGCGCGCTCGGCATCGAGCGCCTCGCCCTGCGCGCGGGCGACCGCTCCGGCGCCGGCGGGCCGGTCACCTTCCTCAGGACGGGGATGGGCCCCCAGGCGGCCGAGGAGGCCGTCTCCCGGCGCCTCGCCGACCCGGCGCTGGACGGGGCCGCCGTACTGGCCACGGGCTTCTGCGCCGGACTCGCCCCGGGTATGCACCCCGGCGACCTCGTGGTCGCCGAGGAGACCAGGGAGGCGCGCGGAACCGTTCCGTGCGTCGGTACCGAGCTGCTCGTCAAGGAACTCGTGCGGGCCCTGCCCGGCCGCACCGTCCACACCGGCCCCCTGACCGGCTCCGATCACATCGTCCGCGGACAGGAACGGTCGGATCTGCTCGCGACCGGCGCAATCGCGGTCGACATGGAGTCGGCGGCCACGCTGCTGAGCGCCGTGCGTACGGGCGCGCGCCCGGTTGCGGCCGTACGGGTGGTCGTGGACGCTCCTGAACATGAACTCGTCCGGATCGGCACGGTGCGCGGTGGAATATCGGCTTTCCGCGTTCTTCGATCCGTTCTTCCCGCTTTTTTCGAATGGCACCGTTCTTTGCTGCTCCCCCGGAGGTGAGCCAGATGGCCATGCCGCTGCGCCAGACAATCAAGGTCGCTACATACTTGGCTGAACAGAAGCTCCGCAAGCGGGACAAGTTCCCCCTGATCGTGGAGTTGGAACCTCTCTTCGCATGCAACCTCGCATGCGAGGGCTGCGGCAAGATCCAGCACCCCGCCGGGGTGCTCAAGCAGCGCATGCCGGTGGCCCAGGCCGTCGGGGCGGTGCTGGAGTCCGGTGCGCCGATGGTGTCCATCGCCGGCGGTGAGCCCCTGATGCACCCTCAGATCGATGAGATCGTGCGGCAGTTGGTGGCGAAGAAGAAGTACGTCTTCCTCTGCACCAACGCCATGCTGCTGCGCAAGAAGCTCGACAAGTTCACGCCCTCGCCGTACTTCGCCTTCGCGGTGCACATCGACGGGCTGCGCGAGCGGCACGACGAGTCCGTCGCGAAGGAGGGCGTGTTCGACGAGGCGGTGGAGGCGATGAAGGAGGCCAAGAAACGCGGCTTCCGGGTCACCACCAACTCCACGTTCTTCAACACGGACACCCCGCAGACCATCATCGAGGTCCTGAACTTCCTCAACGACGACATCAAGGTCGACGAGATGATGATCTCGCCCGCCTACGCCTACGAGAAGGCGCCCGACCAGGAGCATTTCCTGGGTGTCGCGCAGACCCACGAGCTGTTCAAGAAGGCCTTCGCGGGCGGCAACCGGCGCAAGTGGCGGCTCAACCACTCCCCGCTCTTCCTGGACTTCCTGGAGGGCAAGGTCGACTTCCCGTGCACGGCCTGGGCGATCCCGAACTACTCGCTCTTCGGCTGGCAGCGCCCCTGCTACCTGATGAGCGACGGGTACGTGCCCACGTACCGGGAGCTGATCGAGGACACCGACTGGGACAAGTACGGCCGCGGCAAGGACCCGCGCTGCGCCAACTGCATGGCGCACTGCGGCTACGAGCCCACCGCCGTCCTCGCCACCATGGGCTCCCTCAAGGAGTCCCTGCGGGCCATGCGCGAGACCGTCGCCGGAAACCGCGACTGACGCCATGACCGCCGTAGCTCTGGGCGTCCCCGAGATGCCGGTCCGGCCGATCGCCGAGCGACGTGTGTCGCGACGCATCGAGGTCGGATCGGTGGCGGTCGGGGGCGGGGCCCCCGTCTCGGTCCAGTCGATGACCACGACCCGTACGTCGGACATCGGCGCCACCCTGCAACAGATCGCCGAACTCACCGCGTCCGGCTGCCAGATCGTCCGCGTCGCCTGCCCCACGCAGGACGACGCGGACGCGCTGGCGACCATCGCTCGCAAGTCGCAGATCCCGGTGATCGCGGACATCCACTTCCAGCCGAAGTACGTGTTCGCCGCAATCGAGGCCGGTTGCGCGGCAGTTCGCGTCAATCCCGGCAACATCAAGCAGTTCGACGACAAGGTCAAGGAGATCGCGCGGGCCGCGAAGGACCACGGCACGCCGATCCGCATCGGGGTCAACGCCGGTTCCCTGGACCGGCGGTTGCTCCAGAAGTACGGCAGGGCGACGCCCGAGGCGCTCGTCGAGTCGGCCCTGTGGGAGGCGTCCCTCTTCGAGGAGCACGGCTTCCGCGACATCAAGATCTCCGTCAAGCACAACGACCCCGTGGTGATGGTCAACGCCTACCGGCAGCTGGCCGCGCAGAGCGACTATCCGCTGCACCTCGGGGTCACCGAGGCCGGGCCCGCCTTCCAGGGCACGATCAAGTCGGCGGTCGCCTTCGGGGCGCTGCTCAGCGAGGGCATCGGCGACACGATCCGGGTGTCGCTGTCCGCCCCGCCGGTGGAGGAGGTCAAGGTCGGCCTCCAGATCCTCGAATCGCTGAACCTCAAGCCCCGCCGGCTGGAGATCGTGTCGTGCCCGTCCTGCGGGCGCGCCCAGGTGGACGTCTACAAGCTCGCCGACGAGGTCACGGCGGGCCTGGAAGGCATGGAGGTGCCGCTGCGCGTCGCGGTCATGGGCTGCGTCGTCAACGGACCCGGCGAGGCGCGGGAGGCCGACCTGGGGGTCGCCTCCGGCAACGGGAAGGGCCAGATCTTCGTCAAGGGCGAGGTCATCAAGACCGTGCCCGAGTCGAAGATCGTGGAGACCCTCATCGAGGAGGCGATGAAGATCGCCGAACAGATGGAGCAGGACGGCGTCGCGGCGGGGGAGCCGGCCGTCACCGTGAGCTGAACCAGCACGGACCGAAGGGGGCCCGACGTGACGATTCTGGAGAGCATCCGTCAACCACGCGACCTGAAGGCGCTGTCCGAGGCGGAACTCGGCGAACTGTCCGAAGAGATAAGGGAGTTCCTGGTCCACGCGGTGGCCAGGACCGGCGGACACCTCGGGCCCAACCTGGGTGTGGTGGAACTGACCATCGCGCTGCACCGGGTCTTCGAGTCCCCGACCGACCGCATCCTGTGGGACACCGGCCACCAAAGCTATGTGCACAAGATCCTGACGGGCCGTCAGGACTTCTCGAAGCTGCGCGGCAAGGGCGGCCTGTCCGGCTACCCCTCGCGCGAGGAGTCCGAGCACGACGTCATCGAGAACAGCCACGCCTCCACCGCGCTCGGCTGGGCCGACGGACTCGCCAAGGCCCGCCAGGTACAGGGCGAGAAGGGCCACGTCGTCGCGGTCATCGGCGACGGCGCGCTCACCGGCGGCATGGCCTGGGAGGCGCTGAACAACATCGCCGCCGCCAAGGACCGGCCGCTGATCATCGTCGTCAACGACAACGAGCGCTCCTACTCACCCACCATCGGCGGCCTCGCCAACCACCTGGCCACCCTGCGCACGACCGACAGCTACGAGAAGGTCCTCGCCTGGGGCAAGGACGTCCTGCTGCGCACCCCGGTCATCGGCAACACCGTCTACGAGTCGCTGCACGGCGCGAAGAAGGGCTTCAAGGACGCGTTCAACCCGCAGGGCATGTTCGAGGACCTGGGCCTCAAGTACGTCGGCCCGATCGACGGACACGACATCGGCGCCGTCGAGTCCGCGCTGCGCCGCGCGAAACGCTTCCACGGCCCGGTCCTCGTCCACTGCCTCACGGAGAAGGGCCGCGGCTACGAACCCGCCCTCGCCCACGAGGAGGACCACTTCCACACCGTCGGCGTGATGGACCCGCTCACCTGCGCACCCCTCGTGCCCTCCAACGGCCCTTCCTGGACCAGCGTGTTCGGCGACGAGATCCTGCGCATCGGGGAGGAACGCGACGATGTCGTGGCCATCACGGCGGCCATGCTGCACCCGGTCGGCCTCGGCAAGTTCGCCGCGAAGTTCCCCGACCGGGTGTGGGACGTCGGCATCGCCGAGCAGCACGCGGCGGTGTCGGCGGCGGGCCTCGCGACCGGCGGGCTGCATCCCGTCGTGGCTGTCTACGCCACCTTCCTCAACCGCGCCTTCGACCAGCTGCTGATGGACGTGGCGCTGCACCGCTGCGGGGTGACCTTCGTCCTGGACCGCGCCGGGGTGACCGGAGTTGACGGAGCGTCACACAACGGCATGTGGGACATGTCCATCCTCCAGGTCGTGCCCGGCCTGCGGATCGCCGCTCCGCGTGACGCCGACCAACTCCGGGCCCAGCTAAGGGAAGCGGTCGCCGTCGACGACGCGCCGACCCTGGTCCGCTTCCCGAAGGAGTCGGTCGGACCGGAGATCCCGGCGATCGACCGCGTGGGCGGCCTCGACGTCCTGCACCGGGGCGCGGAGACCCCCGAGGTACTGCTCGTCGCGGTGGGCGTGATGGCGCCGGTCTGCCTCCAGGCCGCCGAGCTCCTCGAAGCCCGGGGCATCAACTGCACGGTCGTGGACCCCCGTTGGGTCAAACCCGTCGACCCGGCACTCCCGGGCCTCGCCGCCGAACACCGCCTGGTGGCCGTCGTAGAGGACAACAGCCGCGCCTCCGGCGTCGGCGCCGCCGTGGCGCTGGCCCTCGGGGACGCCGAAGTCGACGTCCCCGTACGGCGGTTCGGCATCCCGGAGCAGTTCCTCGCGCACGCCAAACGCGGGGAGGTGCTCGCCGACATCGGCCTCACACCCGTCGAGGTCGCCGGACGGATCAGCGCAAGCCTGGCGGTCAAGGACGCGAACGCCGGCACAGCCAAGGAGAAACCCGAATGACCAAGGAGTTCGACCTCACCGCGCTCTTGGCCGAGCGCGGAGCCGAGCGCTACGAGCTGCACGCCAAGTACCTGAACCACCAGCTCCCGCGCATGCTGCACACCATCGGCTTCGACAAGGTCTACGAGCGGGGCGAGGGCGCCTACTTCTGGGACGCGGACGGCAACGACTACCTCGACATGCTCGCCGGGTTCGGGGTGATGGGCCTGGGCCGCCACCACCCCGTCGTCCGCAAGGCGGTGCACGACGTCCTCGACGCCCAGCTCGCCGACCTCACCCGCTTCGACTGCCAGCCGCTGCCCGGCCTGCTCGCCGAGCGACTCCTGACCCACAGCCCGCACCTGGACCGGGTGTTCTTCGGCAACAGCGGCACGGAGGCGGTCGAGACCGCGCTCAAGTTCGCCCGCTACGCCACCGGGAAACCCCGCGTCCTCTACTGCGACCACGCCTTCCACGGCCTGACCACCGGCTCGCTCTCCGTCAACGGCGAGGACGGCTTCCGGGACGGCTTCGCCCCGCTGCTGCCGGACACGGCCGTACCGCTCGGCGATCTCGACGCCCTGGCACGGGAGTTGAAGAAGGGCGACGTCGCCGCCCTCGTCGTCGAACCGATCCAGGGCAAGGGCGTCCACGAAGCACCGCCCGGCTATCTGCGCGCCGCGCAGGAACTCCTGCACCAGCACAAGGCGTTGCTCATCGCCGACGAGGTGCAGACCGGCCTCGGACGCACCGGCGACTTCTACGCCTACCAGTACGAGGAGGGCGTGGAGCCGGACCTGGTGTGCGTGGCCAAGGCGCTGTCCGGCGGGTATGTGCCGGTCGGCGCGACGCTCGGCAAGGACTGGATCTTCAAGAAGGTCTACTCGTCGATGGACCGGGTGCTGGTCCACTCGGCGAGCTTCGGGTCCAACGCCCAGGCCATGGCGGCCGGCCTCGCTGTGCTGTCGGTCATGGAGAACGAGCAGATCGTCGCCAACGCCCGTGCCACCGGGGACCAGTTGAGGACCCGGCTCGCCGCGCTGGTCGACAAGTACGAGCTGCTCGCCGACGTCCGCGGCCGGGGCCTGATGATCGGCATCGAGTTCGGCAGGCCCAAGTCGCTGAAGCTGCGCAGCCGTTGGACCATGCTGCAGGCCGCGCGCAAGGGCCTGTTCGCGCAGATGGTGGTCGTGCCGCTGCTGCAACGGCACCGGATCCTCACCCAGGTCTCCGGCGACCACCTGGAGGTCATCAAGCTCATCCCGCCGCTGATCATCGGCGAGCGTGAGGTGGACCGGTTCGTGGACGCCTTCACCGCCGTGATGGACGACGCGCACAGCGGCGGCGGGCTGATGTGGGACTTCAGCAAGACGCTCGTGAAGCAGGCGGTGGCCAACCGGTAGGGGATTCCGCCGGGCGCCGGAGGTTTTTGCCTCTGAGGCAAGAGATTTGCCTCGGGGGCAAGCCTGCGGCTGAATGGAGAGCATGAGCTCTCCCGAGACCGAGCCGGAACCGTCGGCCGGGCCGGTCGAAGACCTGCCGGCCACCGTCGCACCGCAACTCCGCGCCCTGCGCCGCCGCGCCTCCCTCACCTTGGAGGTCGCCGCCCGCTCGGCCGGACTCTCGCCCGCCCATCTCTCCCGTCTGGAGACCGGGCTGCGCCAGCCCTCGCTGCCGATGCTGCTCGCGCTGGCCCGCATCTACGGTACGACAGTCTCGGATCTGCTCGGCGAGACGGTCACCGACCGGGACGCCGTAGTCCGCGCCGCCGACATGGAACCGACCCGCGCGGGCGGCTGGACCTACTGGCAGGCAGGCGCCCCCGGCCGGGGGATGCAGTCGCTGCGCGTGCGCATCCCGCACGGCTCCCAGGGCGACATCGTGCGCGTGCACCCCGGCGAGGAGTGGCTGTACGTCCTCAAGGGGCGGCTGCGGCTGCGCCTCGGCGACACCGCGCACCTCCTCGCACCGGGCGACAGCGCGCACTTCGACTCGCTCACCCCGCACCGCCTCGCCGCCGCCGACGAGGACGGCGTCGAGGTCCTGTTCGTCCACACCCTGCTGCAGAGCCCCACGGCCACCCTGTGCCTGGGCCCGATCACCGGAGAGACGCCATGAGCGGCAACAACATCGAGGACAAGTTCCCCCGCGCCCTGTGGGTGCGGCTCATCATCTACATCGCCGTCGGCCACGTCTTCGCGGCCTTCATCTACCTGCTGTTCTCCGTGGGCGCCAAGTAGCCCGCCGCAGCCGCGAGTTCAGTCCAGGAGCCGCTCGCGCAGCCGCTCCCGGAGCGCCGGGGTGATCCCGAGCCCCCGCTCCAGATAGGCGTCCACGCTGCCCCAGGTCTCCTCGACGGTCTCGAAGGCCGCCGTCAGGTACTCGGCGCGGGCGTCGAAGAGGGGGCTGAGGAGTTCCATCACCTCGGGGGAGTAGGCCGAGGCGGAGGAGCCGCTGCGGCGCACCTTGTAGCGGCGGTGCTTCGCGTTCGACTCCAGGTAGTCGGTCACGATCGCCTCGCGCTCCACGCCCAGGGCGAGCAGCGTCACGGCTATCGAGAGGCCCGCGCGGTCCTTGCCCGCCGCGCAGTGCATCAGCGCGGGAACACTGTCCTCCGCGAGCGCGTGCAGCACCTGGGAGTGCTCGGCGGTGCGCTCCGTGACGATCGTGCGGTACGAGGCGATCATCCGGTTGGCGCCCTTGTCGCCGCCGAGGATCCCGCGCAGCTGGTCTGTCTCGCCGTCGCGGACCATCTTCCAGAACTCGGAGCCGTCCGCCGGGTCCGACAGCGGCAGATTCACATTGCGCACGCCGGGCAGCTCGACGTCGGGACCCTCCAGCTTCTGGTCCGACGCGTTGCGGAAGTCGAAGACCGTGTGCAGACCCAGCGAGTCGAGGAACGCGGCGTCCTCCTCGGTCGCGTGCGCGAGGTGGCCGCTGCGGAACAGCACCCCGTGCCGCACCCGCCGTCCGTCCACCGTCGGAAGTCCGCCCACGTCCCGGAAATTGCGCACTCCGGACAACTCCGGCTCGGTCGACGGAATCTGCTGCGTCACGAGGACTCCTCCCACTCGGCCCGACGACGCGGCTCACCGGCGGGCACGCTTCCGACGATACGACATCGATTCCACAGGCCATGAGTTGTCCACAGGCGTTGCCTCGCAGGCCCCTGGCCATTGATGATGTTGCTGCTTGAGTGGACTTGTTCGAATCTGTGAGGGACTTGATGCTGGAGATCGCCGAGAACGGCCGTACGTGGGTGCTGACGGGCCCCACGAGCAGCTACGCCGTCCGTCTCACCGAGGACGACGAACTGCTCCACCTGCACTGGGGCCCCGCGATCGCACTCGCCGACGCCGAGGAGCTCGCCGCCCGCCCGCTGCCCGCCGGCTCCTCCTTCGAGTCCCCGCTCGACGGCCGCGAGGAGTACCCCGTCGAGGGCGGCCCCCGCTTCGCACGCCCCGCCCTGTCCGTGCGCACCCCCGAGCGCCGCGGCACGGAATGGACCTTCGAGCGGTACGACACCGAGGGCGACGAACTGCGGCTCCGCTTCCGGGACACCGGGCTCGCGATCACGCTGCACTACCGGATGCGCGGCGACGTCGTGGAGCGCTGGACGAGTCTCGACAACGACGGGGGCGAGGCACTGGAGCTGCTGCGCGCCGACTCCGCCGTGTGGACGCTGCCCGAGCGGGACGGGTGGCAGCTGTCGCAGCTGCACGGGCGGTGGGCCGCCGAGTCCCGGCTGGTGCGTTCCGGTCTCACCTACGGTGAGAAGGTCATCGGCAGCCGGCGCGGCCACACCGGGCACCAGCACCTGCCCTGGGTCGCGCTCGACACCGACGCGACCGAGGAGCGCGGCGAGGTCTACGGCTGCGCCCTCGGCTGGTCGGGGTCCTGGCGGATCGCCGTGGCCCAACTCCCGGACGCGCGCGTGCAGATCGGGGGCGGCCCCGGGTACGACGACTCCGGGCTGCTGCTCCTGGCACCGGGGGAGTCCTTCACGACACCCGTCTTCGCCGGCCTGTGGAGCGACGCCGGCTTCGGCGGCGCCAGCCGCACCTGGCACGACTACCAGCGGACGTACGTCATCCCGGACGCCGACCAGGACCGGCCGGTGCTCTACAACTCCTGGGAGGCCACGCAGTTCGACATCTCCGAGGAGCAGCAGGAGACGCTCGCGCAGCGCGCGGCGGCGCTCGGGGTCGAGCTGTTCGTGGTCGACGACGGCTGGTTCGGCGCCCGCACCACCGATCGTGCGGGGCTCGGTGACTGGACCCCCAACCCGGACCGCTTCCCGGCCGGCCTCAAGCCCCTCGCCGACCGCGTCCACGCGCATGGCATGCAGTTCGGCATCTGGGTCGAGCCCGAGATGGTCAACCCCGACAGCGACCTGTACCGCGCGCACCCCGACTGGGTGCAGTACCAAGAGGGACGAAAGCGGACGGAGTTCCGCAATCAGCTCGTCCTCAACCTGGCCCGCGAGGACGTCCAGGAGTACCTCTGGGAGCAGCTCGACGGGCTGCTCTCCAGCGCCCCGATCGACTACGTGAAGTGGGACTTCAACCGCTGCTTCACGGATGCCGGGTGGCCCGGTGACGCCTATCCGCAGCGCCTCTGGGTCGACCATGTGCGCGCCCTGTACGCCCTGTTCGACCGGTTGCGGGCGGCCCACCCGGGCGTGGCCTTCGAGTCCTGCTCGGGCGGCGGCGGCCGGATCGACCTCGGCATCATGAGCCGTACGGACCAGGTGTGGACCTCGGACAACACCGACCCGCTCGACCGGCTCGCCATCCAGCACGGCTTCAGCCAGATCCACCCCGCGCGCGTGATGGCCGCCTGGGTCACCGACAGCCCCAACACCCAGCTCAACGGCCGCGTCAGCAGCCTGCGCTTCCGGTTCGTGAGCTCCATGGCCGGGGTGCTCGGCGTGGGCGGTGACCTCTCGGAGTGGACCGAGGAGGAACTCGCCGAGGCCCGCCAATGGGTGGACCTCTACAAGGAGATCCGGCCGCTCGTGCAGCACGGCGACCTCCACCGGCTGCGCCCGCCGAGCGGCGGACTCAGTGCCGTGCAGTACGTCCGCGGCGACGAGACCGTCGTCCTCGCCCTGCTTCAGGCGCAGCACTACGGCGAGCCACTGCCGGCGCTCCGGCTGCGCGGGCTCGACCCGACAGCATCGTACGAATGCCTCGAAACGGGCGAAGTCCACCGGGGGGCCGTCCTGTTGCACCACGGGCTGCGGACCGGGCTGCGTGGTGACCTCGATGCGACGGTTATCCGCCTGCGTCGCATCTGATCCCTCTGTCCCAATTGCAGCCTTCGTCCAACTCGCTCTGGAATAAAGGAACCTGAGAGGTGTGTACGTGAGCAGCGTCATATTCGTGACCGTGCGTCGTTCGTCATGTTCACGTAATTGACGTGCTTTTACAGGGGGATTGAGGGGTTGAGTCCTGTGGGAATTCACGGAGGGTGACGGTGAATTCCCACAGGGAAACACAAGAAACGCAAATCCGTGGAACCTCCTGCTTGTCCCTTTGCGTCTTCCTCGCTTACGTTCGCCACCAATCCGGACGGACGCCCAATCCTGCCGCCGACCGGACTCCGCACACACCCACCCGTATGCGGCAGGAGCGGGGGACCCACAGGTAAGACGCCTGTTCCGGTCTCCGGAACGGGCTTGGGGTTTAGCCGCGACCAGCGCGCGGCCGGGCATCTCCAGCCCGCACCCGACAGCTCACCTCGCAGGCGCCGGAGAGGAATTCGTCATGCCCGCGAAGGGTAAGCACCGCCGCCCGAAGTCCCAGCGACTCACCCGCTCGATGGCCGTAGCCGGAACCGGCGGCGCCGCACTCGCCCTTCCGCTCATGGGGGCCACCGGCGCTCATGCCGCGACCACGACTTCCGCTCCGGAAAAGGCGGTTCAGTCCGTTCCGGCGACCGAGAAGACGGTTACGGAGAAGTCGACTGCCAAGACCGTCTCGAAGTCCTCGGGCGTCAAGACGTATTCGGTGAAGGCGGGCGACTGGCTCGCGAAGATCGCCGAGGAGCAGGACGTCACCGGCGGCTGGAAGAAGATCTACCAGGACAACCGCGAGGCCATCGGTGGCGACCCGTCGCTGATCCACCCCGGCCTGAAGCTGACCCTCGGCAAGAAGGCCGCGACGAGCGGGACGGACACCGGTACGTCGTCCAAGTCGTCCGGCGCTACGTCCTCTTCGTCCTCGTCGTCGTCCTCCTCTTCCTCGGCGAAGAGCAGCTCGGCCGCGCAGAGCGACGACAGCACGAGCACCAGTACCTCCACCGGCTACACCCTCCCCGTGACCGGCGGCACCATCGGCACCGGCTATCACGTCGCGGGCAGCATGTGGTCCAGCGGCTATCACACCGGCGTCGACTTCGTCGTCCCGACCGGCACCACCGTCAAGGCGGTCGCCGCGGGCACGGTCGTCTCGGCGGCCTACGACGGCGCCTACGGCAACGAGGTCGTCATCCGGCACGCGGACGGCGAGTACTCGCAGTACGCCCACATGTCGCAGCTGTCCGTCTCGGCCGGCCAGACCGTGACCGAGGGCCAGCAGATAGGTCTTTCCGGCGCGACCGGCAACGTGACCGGCCCGCACCTGCACTTCGAGATCCGGACCACGCCGTACTACGGCTCGGACGTGGACCCGGTCGCCTATCTCCGCTCGCACGGCGTCACCGTCGGCTGACGCCGGAGCCCGGCGCCGAGCAGTTCCGCGGTCAACGCCCCTGATCGGAGGGTTATTCCGACTTTGGACAACCCTTTACGAGTGGCTTATCTCACCGCCCGTCAACCCCTAAATACGATCGCGTAGGTCACACCTCAGGGTGAATTATGGTTGCCGTGGCTAACGATTCGAAGAGTGACAACAGAGCGGTGATCGGGTCGTACGTGGCGGTGGGGGACAGCTTCACCGAGGGCGTCGGCGATCCAGGGCCCGACGGAGCGATGGTCGGCTGGGCCGACCGGTTCGCGGTACTGCTCGCGGACCGGCGGCCCGAGGGCGACTTCGAGTACACCAACCTGGCCGTGCGCGGGAAGCTGCTCGACCAGATCGTGGCCGACCAGCTCACCCGGGCCAAGGAGATCGGGCCCGACCTGGTCTCTCTGGCCGCGGGCGGCAACGACATCATCCGTCCGGGCACCGACCCCGACGAGGTCGCCGAGCGCTTCGAACGCGCGGTGGCCGACCTCACCGCCGCCGTCGGCACCGTCATGGTGACGACCGGCTTCGACACCCGCGGTGTGCCCGTGCTCAAGCATCTGCGCGGCAAGATCGCCACCTACAACGGACATGTGCGGGCCATCGCCGACCGCTACGGCTGCCCGGTGCTCGACCTGTGGTCCCTGAAGACGGTCCAGGACCGGCGGGCCTGGGACGGCGACCGGCTCCACCTCTCCCCCGAGGGGCACACGCGCGTGGCGCTCCGCGCCGGCCAGGTCCTCGGTGTCGAGGTCCCGGCCGACCCGGACCAGCCCTGGCCCCCGCTGCCGCCGCGCGGCACGCTCGACGTCCGGCGTGACGACGTGCACTGGGCACGCGAGTACCTGGTGCCGTGGATCGGGCGCCGGCTGCGCGGCGAGTCCTCCGGGGACCACGCCGAGGCGAAGGGCGCGCTGTCGCCGGACGCCATCAAGATGCGGATCGAGCGGGTGGCCTGACGGGGCGACGCGCCAACAGGCCGACACGGTAACGGGGTCACAGGCGCGGAGGTGACCCCTCGGAGAGGCGGCTTTTTCGGGAGGAGTCTCCTCGAAGAGGCGGCTCTTGAGGGAACGGCTCAGGGAGCGGTCAACGCCGCCCGCTCCAGGCCGAGTTCCCGTGCGAGCGCCTCGTCGACCCACTCCAGGGCCCGCGCCCGCGACACCGCGCCCCCGTAGGCGGTCATCTGTACGGCGAGCCCGTCGAGGAGGGCTGTCAGGCGCAGGGCGGTGGTGGTCGGGTCCGGGCAGCGGAACTCGCCCGCGGTCACTCCCTCGGCGACGACCTCCGCGAGCGCTTGTTTCCACCGGCGGTCGAGATCGCGGGTGACGTCCAGGAGGGCGGGTTCGCGGAGCGACACGGCCCAGCCCTCGATCCACAGGCGCCAGCCCTTGGCCTGCCCGGTCGGTGCGTACCAGCGCACCGCGGCCCGCAGCCGGCGCAGCGCGGTCGTACGACGGCCCAGGAGCTTGTGGAGATGCGCGAGGTCGTCCTCGGCGGCGAAGGTGAACGCGGCGGCGACCAGTTTCTCCTTGGTCGAGAAGTGATAGAGCACCAGCGCGTTGCTCACGCCGAGCGCCGAGGCCACGTCGGCGATCCTGACCGCCGCCACACCCCGCGCCTCGATCTGCTCGACGGCGGCCCGCAGCAACTCCGCCCGCCGTTCCGCCACGCTCAACCGCACTCTCGCCACGCCGTCACCCTAATCCGTTGCCCATAGGGGTGTTGTCCCGTACGTCACCGGTACCAGCCGAACCGTTCCGCGATGACCGGCAGCCGGTCGTCGACGATGGCGTGCGCGGCGGCGCGCGGTGTCGTGCCGTCGGCCTCCGCGCGGGCCAGCATCCGGTCGATCAGGGCGCGCATCGAACGCCGGGTGTGGGCGAACGCCTCCTCCGCGTCGGCGCCGATGTCGCCGAACAGGGTCCACCACCACCAGGCGTTCGTCCCGGAGTTCACGACCACGTCCGGCAGCACGGTCACCCCGCGCGCGGAGAGCAGTTCCTCCGCCTCGGGCAGTACGGGCATGTTGGCCGCCTCGACGATCCAACGGGCGGTGATCCCTTGCTGGTTCGTGGTGTCGATCGCGTACGACACCGCCGCCGGGACCAGCACCTCCGCGTCGACGGACAGCCAGTCCTCGCCGGGGAGTTCGAGGTCGCCGGGGCGCAGCGTGGAGCGGTCCACGGTGCCGTACGCGTCCCGGGCCGCGAGCAGCGCGTCCACGTCGAGGCCGGCCGGGTTCGCGATCGTGCCCTTGATGTCGGCGACGGCGACGATCGACAGCCCCGCGCGCGTGAGGAACCGTGCCGTGGCCCCGCCCATCGTGCCCAGCCCCTGTACGGCGACCCGCGTCCCCGCGTACGGCACGCCCGCCCGGTCCAGCGCCGCGAGCACCGACTCGGCGACCCCGCAGCCGCCGACCAGCTCGTCGAGACCGATGCCGTCCACCTCGACCGCGAAGGCGTCCGCGAGCCGCCGCCGCGCCGCCGTCTCGTCGTCGAGCAGCGGATACACGGCCTGGATCGACGACACGAGCCCCGCCTCCGCGGCGGCCCGGTCGACCAGGTCCTGGCTGAGCCCGAGGTCCTCGCCCGTCGTCCAGAAGCTCTCGATGTACGGCCGCATGGCGCGCAGATAGCGCACGAGGAGGCCGTACGACACCGGGTCCTGGGGATCGCAGTCGATGCCGCCCTTGGCGCCGCCCAGGGGGATGTACCGGCCCTCCGGGTCGTAGTGCAGGGCCTCTTTCATGGTCATGCCCCGGGCCAGCCCCGCCACCTCGTCGAGTGTGCAGCCCGGCCGCATCCGCAGTCCGCCGCTGGACACCCCGCGCACCAGCCGGTCGACGACCAGGAAGCCCCGGCGGCCGGTGACGTGGTCGGTCCAGGTGAGCGACATCAAGGGGGCGGTCATACGGGCTCCTCGGGGCGCCGGCCGGCAGGGCGGGTACGGACAGGACGGAAGGGCGAGTTCCGTCCCGCGGTGTCAACCTCCGGCGCGGAACTTTGGTCTTTCCTTGGAAACCGGCCCCGGTGACGCCGACGCAGCGGCGTTGTCACAGGGGTCGACCATAATGGAAAGCCTGACCGACCCGACCTGGAGGCATCGTGACCGGATTCCGTACGCTGAGCTCCGGGCTCCGCGCGCTGCAGCCCGCTGCCTTCGGCGCGGACCCGAGCGGCGAGCGCCTGGCGCGCATCCGCAGATCACCCCACTTCAAGGACGGGGTGTTCCAGAACCCCGGGGGCAATACGAACCTCCGCCCGTCCGGCGGCGCGATGCGCGGGATGGGCAAGTCCTACCTCGACAAGGAGCAGCGCGCCCTCCGCGCCCCCGACGGCACGCTGCCGGTGCACGCCACCACCCTCGCCGACCTGGCCAGGCCCGCCGCGACCGGGCTGCGGCTGACCTGGATGGGGCACTCCAGCGTGCTCGCGGAGATCGACGGCCACCGGGTCCTCTTCGACCCGGTGTGGGGCGAGCGCTGCTCCCCGTTCCCGTTCGCCGGACCCAAGCGGCTGCACCCGGTGCCCCTGCCGATCGCCGCGCTCGGCCCGGTCGACGTCGTGGTCATCTCGCACGACCACTACGACCACCTGGACATGCCCACGATCAAGGCACTGGCCGACACGGACACCCTGTTCGCCGTGCCGCTGGGCGTCGGCGCCCACCTGGAGCACTGGGGCGTGTCCGCCGACCGGCTGCGCGAGCTGGACTGGCACGAGGAGACCGAGGTCGGCGGCCTCACCCTGACCGCCACCCCGGCCCGGCACTTCTGCGGCCGCGGTCTGCGCAACACCCAGCACACCCTCTGGGCCTCCTGGGTGGTCGCCGGTGACGAGCACCGGATCTACCACAGCGGTGACACCGGCTACTTCGAGGGCTTCAAGGACATCGGCGCCGCGCACGGCCCGTTCGACGCCACGATGATCCAGATCGGCGCGTACAGCGAGTTCTGGCCCGACATCCACATGACACCAGAGGAGGGCATGCGCGCCCACCTCGACCTCCAGGGAGGCCGGCCGCACGGGGTGCTGCTGCCGATCCACTGGGGCACCTTCAATCTGGCGCTGCACCCGTGGGCCGAGCCCGGCGAGTGGACCGCGGACGAGGGCGAAGCGGTCGGCCAGGCCGTGGCCACACCGCGGCCGGGCGAGCCGTTCGAGCCGGGCGGCGAGCTGACGACGGACCCGTGGTGGCGGCCCTTCGGGGGGACGATCGACCACCCCTGGCGGACCCCGAAGCCGGTGGAGACGGAAGCGACGGAACCGAAGCCGACGACCGCCCCGGCGGAGCTGGACCTCGCGAACGAGCGCTGACCGACACGCTCCGTGATGTTCAGGGGTGCGGCCGAGGGTGGCCGGGCTCCCGGAAACTGCCCCTGCGGCTCGGCCGCGGGTGGGTGAGAGACGAATGCCAGGGGCCGGGGGGTATCGAACCCCCCGGCCCCTGACGTCTGTTCGTGACCGGTTCCGATCAGGCGCGATCGATTCTTTGTCCTTCGTCGGCGTGCGGTCGAGGGGGTTATCGGTCTGTCGTACGAGGCCTCATACCAGAGCAGGACGCTCCCCGAGGGAGTTTGTCAACTGCCCACCGCACCTGATGCGTTGACGACTACTGTGAGTGTCCGTCGGGCGACGCAGGGCCGGATTCTTCGGTTCTCTCGACCGGCACCGCGATGGCGTATGCCCGAATCGCGCACCCCGCGCGAACCAACCGGTCCGACGCACCAGTACGAGGACGCCGATGTCTCAACTCCGTGCACCGGCCGCCCGCGCAGACCGCCGTGAGGGCGGCCGGCACGGGCGACCGGCCGCCCGCCCCGTGCCCGCACTGCCCGAGACGCACATACGCCCCCAACTCCTGCGCCTCGCCGTGCTGCCGCCCATCGCGGTCGCGCTGAGCGCCAGCGCGGCCGTCCTGTTCACCGTCCGCTCCACCGGAGCGCGGACCAGCGTCACCCTCTGGGGCGTCCTCGCCGGAGCGACCTCGGTGACGTTCGCGGGCATCCTGATCGCCGCCGTCGCCGCGGGCCGCGCCGCCGGTTCCGTCAGCGACCGCATCGGCGCCCTGCGCCGCGACAGCGCGCGCGGCGAGGCCGATCTGCGCGAGCTGGTCGAGGCGCTGCGCCGCGGCGAGGGCCCGCCCCAGCGCAAGCCGCGCAGCAGGCCCCCCGGGGACGCCGACGACTTCGACCTGCTCGCCGCCGACCTGGCACACGCGCACGACGGCGCCGTCACCGCCGTCGTCGCGGCATCCCAGCTCTCCAGCCAGGCGGGCAGCGAACAGAAGGTCGAGGTCTTCGTCAACCTCGCCCGGCGCCTGCAGTCCCTCGTGCACCGCGAGATCTCCATCCTCGACGAGCTGGAGAACGAGATCGAGGACCCCGACCTGCTCAAGGGCCTCTTCCACGTCGACCACCTCGCCACCCGCATCCGCCGCCACGCCGAGAACCTCGCCGTCCTCGGCGGCGCCGTCTCCCGCCGGCAGTGGAGCAACCCGGTCTCCATGACCGAGGTGCTGCGCTCCGCCATCGCCGAGGTCGAGCAGTACTCCCGCGTCAAACTCGTGCCGCCGATCGACGGCACCCTGCGCGGCCACGCCGTCGCCGACGTGATCCACCTGCTGGCCGAACTCGTCGAGAACGCCACGGTGTTCTCCGCCCCGCACACCCAAGTACTGCTCCGCGTCAACCTCGTGACCTCGGGCCTCGCCGTCGAGGTCGAGGACCGCGGACTCGGCATGCCCGCCGGCGAACAGAGCCGGATGAACGCCCTGCTCACCGACCCCGACCAGGTCAACGTCGCCAGCCTGCTGGCCGACGGCCGCATCGGCCTGTTCGTCGTCTCCCAACTCGCCCGCCGCCACGGCATCCACGTCCGCCTGCAGACCAACATCTACGGCGGGGTGCAGGCCGTACTCGTGGTCCCACAGGCCTTGTTGGGTACGGCACCGGGCGCCCCCGGGGCCGTAGGACAGCCGCAGGACACCTTGGGCGGGGGGCAGCCGCTCGTGCCGCCGCAGCAGGTGCGGGGTGGGACCGAGGGGGGTCAACTCGCCGTCGGGCAGGGCGTGTCGGCGCCGGCCGGGGCTCCCGGCGGGCCGGGGCGGCACCAGCGCGGGGCCGGGTCACCGGGGCGGCATCAGCGGCGGGACTCCGTACCGTCCGCCGCGGCGGGGGCGAACGGCACCGGACCGGTGCCGCTGCCCGTGCGCGGTGCCCACGCGGAACGGGCCAACCCCCTGGAAGCGGTGCCCGGTATCCGTCCCGACGACCGAGGGACCGTGGCCGAGAACGTGGCCGCAGCGCCCCTCCCGCGCGGCGGAGCGGTACGCGGCACCATGGGCAAGCCGCCCCAACTGCCCCGGCGCCGCGCCCAGGAACACATCGCGCCCCAACTCCGCGACGGCCCCACCCCCCGCCAGGACTCCGAACACCCCGTCGGCCACGACCCGGACCTGATGGCCGCCTTCCAGCGGGGGATCGGCCTCGCGGAGGCGCAGCAGCACATGGAGGCGGCGGAGACGGTGGACGGGACGGTGCCGTTGGACGGGGCCGATGCGGCGTCACCGCACGTGGAGTCGGACCACACGGAGTTCCCGCACACGAACGGGGCCGACACGAACGGCGTCCACACCGGCGGTCTCTACGTGAACGCGCTCCACGCGGACCTGTCCGCCCCGGAACCGTCCCCCGTGGAGCACGAGCAATCCCACCTGTCGGCAACACACATGGGCTCCGGCTACATGGACACCGCACTCCACCGCTACACCGCACAGCCGACGACACCGGACACCGGCACGGACCGCTTCACCCTCGCCCCCCACATGGACGCGTCCCCCATAACCGAAGCGCACGCGCATGTGCTCGGCCATGACCACGACCGCACCGCCCGGCACGACGGGAGCGCATCAGCCGGATGACCACGCAGGCCCCCGCCCCCACTGGCACCCCCACCAGCGCTCCCGCAGACCTTCGTACCCCAAGGAGTCGATCCACCATGGCGAGCGATGCGCCGACCGGCCATGTATCCGATCTCGACTGGCTGATGAGCGGCCTCGTGCAGCGCGTGCCGCACACCACCAGCGCGGTCCTGCTCTCCTGCGACGGGCTGGTGAAGTCGGTTCACGGGCTCGACCCCGACAGCGCCGACCACATGGCCGCGCTGGCCTCCGGGCTGTACTCCCTCGGCCGGAGCGCGGGCGTCCGCTTCGGTGACGGCGGAGACGTCCGGCAGGTCGTCGTCGAACTCGACTCGACGCTGCTCTTCGTCACCACGGCCGGCTCCGGCACCTGTCTCGCCGTGCTCGCCGGCCGCGAGGCCGACGCGGCCGTGCTCGGCTACGAGATGGCGATGCTGGTCAAGAGCGTCCGCCCCTACCTCGTGACCGCCCCCCGGCAGCACGCCGTCGAATCACCTGCGATGAGGCCTTGAGCGTGGCGACGGCCGGCGACGGGCCTTGGTTGGACGACGCGGCCGGACGTCTGGTGCGCCCCTTCACGGTCAGCAACGGCCGTACCCGGCCCTCCGTCGCACTCGACCTCCTGTCGCAGGTGATGGCCACCGGCGCCACCCCTCTCGGCTACCTCGGACCCGAGCACGCGCAGGCGCTCGACCTGTGCCGCGCGCCCGTCTCGGTCGCCGAGGTCGCCGCCCACCTGAAGCTGCCGGCCGCGGTCACCAAGGTGCTGCTGTCCGACCTCGTCGACTGCGGGGCGCTGACCACCAAGCCACCCGAGTTCCACCACAACCCCACTGACCGGTCTCTTCTGGAGGCAGTGCTCGATGGACTACGACGAAAGCTCTGACTACGAGAGCGGCCACGACCCCTTCCCCACCGCACTGAAGATCCTGGTGGCGGGCGGCTTCGGCGTCGGCAAGACGACCTTCGTCGGCGCGGTGAGCGAGATCGCGCCGCTCAGCACGGAGGAGCTGCTCACCACGGTCAGTGCCGCGACCGACGATCTCGAAGGCATCGAGAACAAGGTCGAGACGACCGTGGCGATGGACTTCGGCCGGATCACCCTCGATCCGGAACACGTGCTCTATCTGTTCGGTACACCCGGACAGGAGCGGTTCTGGTTCATGTGGGACGAACTGTCCGAGGGCGCCCTCGGCGCGGTCATCCTCGCCGACACCCGACGCCTGGAGGAGTGCTTCGCGGCCGTCGACTTCTTCGAACAGCGCGGCCTCGGCTTCATAGTCGCGATCAACGAGTTCGACGGCTCCTACCGCTACGACCCCGAGGAGGTGCGTGCCGCCATAGACCTCGACCCCGGGATCCCGGTCGTCCGCTGCGACGCGCGGATCTCCAGTTCCGGCGTCCAGACCCTGCTGACCCTGGTACGCCATCTCATCGCCCACGCCCCGGCACACGCGCCGAGCCATGGTGCCCACATGTGATCCCCGCACACCGCCACGGAGTTCCTCTATGTCATACGTCCACACGGACGGAGTTCGCCCATGAGCTACGACCCGCCGCGTCCGGCCGGTCGTCTGCTGCTCACGCCCGAGGACAAGGAGGCCCCTCAACGGCGGCGCCGGCTGCGCGGGCTGGGCCTCGGGGCACACCCGGACCCGGCGCTCGACGCCTTCGCGGACCATCTCGCCGACCTGACCGGGGCGCCGTACGCCATGGTCAACTTCATCGACGAGAACCGGCAGTTCTTCGCCGGTCTGCACACTCCGGGCGGGGTGGGACTGCCCCGGCCCGTCTCGGGAAGGGAGCACGCCAAGCCCGAGGTGGGGCGGCAGTTGGCGCGTGACTATGGGTTCTGCCCCCATGTGGTGGTCCGGCGCAAGGCGCTGGTGCTGGAGGACGTCTGCGACTATCCGCGGTTCGCGGGCAATCCGGTCGTCGACGAGTTCGGGATCCGCTCCTACCTGGGGGCGCCGCTCATCGACTCCACGGGGATGGTGCTCGGCACGGTGTGCGTCGTCGACACGGAGCCGCGGCCGTGGGGGAAGCCGGGTCTGGAGACGATCAAGTCGACGGCGGCGGAGCTGGTGGCCCGCCTCGAACTGCTCGGCGGCGGACAGGCGGACAGTCGCTAGCCGACCGGTCGTATAGTTGGCGTATGGGTAGGACCAGTGATGCCGGAGAGAAGATCCTCGCCGCCGGGCGGTCGCTCTTCGAGGCGCGCGGTTATTCGGCGCTGGGGGTGGCCGAGATCTGCAAGGCGGCCGGAGTGCCGAAGGGCAGCTTCTACTACTTCTACGCGTCGAAGGAGGCCCTCGCGCTGGCCGTCGTCGACGCACACTGGGCGGACCAGCGCCGGGAGTGGACACGCATCCTGAGCGGGGGGACCGCCGGTGCTCAACCGCTGGACCGGCTGCGGCAGTTGTTCGAGGAGACCGAGGCCGGGCAGCATGCCGTGCAGCAGGGCTGCGGCACCGTGCTGGGCTGTCTCTTCGGCAACCTCAGCCTGGAGATGAGCCATCGGACGGAGGCCGTTCGCGCACGGCTGCAGGAGATCTTCGACGCCCAGGTCGAGATGGTCGCCGCGGTCATCGACGAGGCGCGCGAGCGCGGGGACGTGACCGTCAACGACCCCCGGGAGGCGGCGCGTTCCGTCGTCGCGCAGTTGGAGGGCCAGGTGATGTTCGCGAAGCTCTACAACAACACCGGGCGCCTGAGCCCCCTTTGGGGCAACTGCCTCGCGCTGCTCGGGGCCCGTACGGCCTGATCAGCGACCGGCGGTGCGTATCTCCTGGGCGGGGGCGGAGTGCCGTATCGCCACCGCTTGACGGCGCGGAAAGCCGAGCCGCAGGACGGCGGACGCGACGGCCGCGGCGAGGACCACTCCGGCGGCCAGGAGCAGGGCCGGGCGGTAGCCGTGGTGCAGGAGCGGGGCTACGGCGAGGGGGCCGAGGATCTGGCCGACGGAGTAGCCGGCGGTCAACAGGGCCACCGAGCGCGGGAATCGCAACTCCGCGCCGGTTGCCAGGGCGAGCGTGCTGACGCCGATGAAGGTGGCGCCGAACAGCACCGCGCCGACCAGGGCCGCCGCGACCCCACCGACCAGCGCGGGCAGCGCGATGCCGACCGCCTGGATCACCAGCGCCACGCCCAGCAGCCCGGGCCGCGACCAACGGCGCCCGAGTCGGGCCCAGAGTGCGGAGGACGGTACGGCGGCCAGTCCGACGAGCACCCACGCGCCGCTGCCGATCCAGCCCGGGGAACTCTGTCCGATCGCGGCGACCAGGAAGGTACCGGCGACGATGTAGCCGACGCCCTCCAGGGTGTAGCCGGCGAACAGGGCGCCGAACCAGGGGTCAACTGACGTGTCAGGGAAGCCGGTTGAGGGTTTCGGCGGGACCTCGGGCCGTAGATTCCACGCGGCGGTCGCGAGCGCTGCGGCGAGCGCGGCCGAGGACCACCACGCGACCTGCCAGTCCGCGACGGAGCGCAGGGCGAGGACCAGCAGGCCGGAGAGCGCGATGCCCGCGCCCACGCCGCCGAAGCCCCAGCCGGGGAGGTGGGGCGGGTGGTCCCGCAGGTGACCGAGGAGCGAGCTGACCGCGACCACGAAGATCAGCGCGCTCGCCACCCCCGCCAGCAGCCGTAGCGCGATCCATGCCGTGGTGTTGTGGGTGGCGGGCATCGCGGCCAGCGTGCCGATCAGCACGACGAGCGAGCCGCGCAGGACCGCGCGGGAGCGGACCAGGGCGGGGAGCAGGGTGCCGGCGAGGGCGCCGAGGAGGTAGCCGACGTAGTTGGCGGTGGCCAGGTGGGCGCCGGCGCGGGTGGAGAGCCCTGCCTGGGAGTGCATCAGCGGGAGGATCGGGGTGTAGACGAAGCGGCCGACGCCCATGCCCGCCGCGAGGGCCGCGGCGACCCGTACGACGTGCGGCCAGGGGGACAGGAGGGGGCCCTCCGCCCGGGGTGCGGGGACCGGGGCGTAGCGGCTCACGGCTGTGAAATCCCTTGCGGTCAGGGTGAGTTACGGTGAGTTACTCCGCATAGCCCGGGTCGTTCGGGTGCGGTTCCAGCGGGGTGACGGCGAAGGTCATCCACGCGTGCAGGGGCAGGGTGCCGAGCACCTTCGCGTGGAGGTCCTCCTCGTCGGCGGCGCGCCAGACGCCGATGCTGCGCAGTTCGCCGACCGGGCGCCACAGCCGGGCCAGACGGCCGGTCGCGGCCAGTTCGCGGGCGCGGACGGCCTCGGCGGCGCGGCGGCGGTCGACCTCCTCCTGAGGGGTGCCCTCGGGGATCGTGGTGGTGATCTCGACCAGGAACTCTCGCAGCATGATCTCGCTCCGTTCGGGCCCGCCCGGCGGGGCTTCGGGGCGCCGGGCTTCCATGACCTCATGGTGGCCCGGGACCGGCCCGGGCGCCACGACGGGCTCACTCCCTGTTGAGAGGTCCGGTCTCCCAGCCCGCGTAGCATGACGGGCGTGGAGCTGCGCCAACTGAGGTACTTCGTCGCCGTCGCCGAGGAGCTGAACTTCGGCCGGGCCGCCGACCGCCTCCTGATCGCCGGCCCCTCCCTCTCCCAGCAGATCAAGGCCCTCGAACGCGACCTGGGCGTACGGCTCTTCGACCGCGACCGCCGCTCGGTCTCCCTCACCCCGGCCGGTGCCGCCCTGCTCCCGCACACCCGTGCCCTGCTGGAGCGCGCCGACGACCTCCGGCGCCGGGCCGGGCGGCTCGCGGGCTCGGAGGCGGTGCGGCTCGGTTACGTCAACTGGCTTCCCGCGGACCTGACTTCGCGCACCGCCGGGGTGGCCCAGGTGCACGTCGACGCGTGGGTCGCGCCCTCGCACACGCAGGCCGCCCGGGTCGCGGACGGCAGCCTGGACCTCGCCGTGTGCTGGGTGCGGGAGGAGGACCTGAAGCGGCACGGGCTGCGGGCCCGGCTGCTCGGCGCGGACCGGTTGTACGCGGTGTCCCCGGGCACCGACACCGGTGATGTGCAGGCCAGGGACACCGTCCTCCTCCTCGACGACGACACCAATTCCTGGTCGTCCTGGAACGTCTACGCCGAGCAGCTCGCGCGCGATACCGGGGCCCGCGCGGTGCCCATCTCCGACGGCGGGATCACCGGCCCCGCGTTCTTCGACCACGTCCGCCGCAGCCGCCGCCCGGTCGTCAACTCGCCCAAGGGGCAGACCACTTCACTGCCGTCCGACCTGGTGCGCCGCGAGATCGTCGGGCCGACGGTCCACTGGACCTGGTCGCTGGTGTGGCGCGAGGGCGAGACGCGGACCGCGGTGCTCGCCGCCGTGGACGCGCTCTGCGACGGCGTCGGCGACCTCGGGCTGCGCGCCCCCGACGCGTGGCTGCCCGAGGGCGACCCGCACCGCTGACGTGGACTGGGAGGCCAGGCCTCCCAGCAACAAGGATTCCGGTCCTGGGAAAACCCTGCCTGACCTTTGCTTTCACTTCCCCGGGTCACCTACTTTCTCCCATAGGCGACCGGTCGGCTAGTAGGAATCGACCGACCGGAAGCACCTCAGCAACTACTTCGGAGAAGGTCGTCATGAGCTCTCAGACCCAGAAGGTCGCGATCGTCACCGGTGCCTCGCAGGGCATCGGAGCCGGCGTCGTCGACGCCTACCGCAAGCTCGGCTACGCCGTCGTCGCCACCTCGCGCACCATCGCCCCGGCCGACGACGCGGACGTGCTGACCGTCCAGGGCGACATCGCGGACCCGGCGACCGCCGAGCGGGTCGTCGCCGCCGCGATCGAGCGGTTCGGCCGCGTCGACACGCTGGTCAACAACGCGGGCGTCTTCGTGGCCAAGCCGTTCACCGACTACACCGCCGACGACTACGCGTCCGTGCTCGGCATCAACATGACCGGGTTCTTCCGGATCACCCAGCTGGCCATCGGGCACATGCTCGCCCAGGGCGGCGGCCACATCGTCAACGTGACCACCAGCCTGGTCGACAACGCGGACGCCCGGGTCCCCTCCGCCCTGGCCTCGCTGACCAAGGGCGGGCTGCAGTCCGCGACCAAGTCCCTCGCCATCGAGTACGCCACCCGCGGCATCCGCGCCAACGCCGTGTCGCCGGGCACCATCAAGACGCCGATGCACCCGGAGGAGACCCACACCGGCCTCGCCGGACTGCACCCGGTCGGCCGGATGGGCGAGGTGAGCGACATCGTCGACGCCGTGGTGTTCTTGGAGAACGCGCCCTTCGTCACCGGCGAGATCCTGCATGTCGACGGTGGTATGAGCGCCGGTCACTGAGACCGGTCACCGAGAAAGGTCGACGGAGATGAACAGCACGAACGACGACGAACTCGTCCTGCGCGGTGTCCTGGACCCCTGGAAGGCGGCCGTGGACGCCCATGAACCGGAGGAGGTGGCCCGGCTCTTCACCGAGGACGCGATCTTCCAGGGGCTGCACCCCTACAGCGTCGGACGGCAGGGCGTCGCCGAGTACTACGACTCCCAACCCCTGGGCATGACGGCCGAGTTCGAGATCCTCGAAACCAGAAGGCTCGCGGACGACCTCGTCCTCGGTTATCTGGACACGGAGTTCACGTTCACCGACCGGTCGCCGGTGGACGTCAAACTCGCCGTGCTGGTGAAGTGGCTGGCGGACGGCTGGTACATCGCCCACTACCAGGTGTCGCGGCTCTGAGAGCTGTGAAGGAAAGCTGCGACACGGCTTAAGAAAACCTCGATGGACCCGGGCGCTCCGGTGGGGCAGATTGCTAACAGAATCCACCCCCACCCCCGGAACGGGCTCGTTCGACGTGCCCTAGCCCGGGACCTCACCCTCAGGAGCCGTTGCGTTGAAGGCGCTGGTCAAGGAGAAGGCGGAACCCGGGCTGTGGCTCGCGGACGTACCCGAGCCCGCCGTCGGACCCGGCGACGTACTGATCAAGGTCCTGCGGACCGGGATCTGCGGCACCGACCTGCACATCCGGAACTGGGACGGCTGGGCTCAGCAGGCGATCCGTACGCCGCTGGTGCTCGGCCACGAGTTCGCGGGCGAGGTCGTCGGGACCGGGCGGGACGTCGCCGACATCGCCGTCGGTGAACTGGTCAGCGGTGAGGGCCACTTGGTGTGCGGCAAGTGCCGCAACTGTCTCGCCGGGCGCCGCCACCTGTGCCGGGCCACGGTGGGGCTCGGCGTCGGACGGGACGGGGCCTTCGCGGAGTACGTCGCGCTGCCCGCCGTCAATGTGTGGGTGCACCGCGTGCCCGTCGACCTCGATGTCGCCGCGATCTTCGATCCGTTCGGCAACGCCGTGCACACCGCGCTGTCCTTCCCGCTCGTCGGCGAGGACGTGCTGATCACCGGTGCGGGTCCGATCGGCTTGATGGCGGCGGCAGTCGCACGGCACGCGGGTGCGCGGAACGTCGTAGTGACGGATGTGAGCGAGGAACGCCTCGCGCTCGCCCGCAAGATAGGCGTGAGCCTCGCACTGAACGTGACGGACGCTCAGATCGTCGACGGCCAGCGGGAGTTGGGGCTCCGTGAGGGCTTCGACATTGGCCTGGAGATGTCCGGCCGACCCGAGGCCATGCGCGACATGATCGCCAACATGACGCACGGCGGCCGGATCGCGATGCTGGGACTGCCCGCCGAGGAGTTCCCGGTGGACTGGTCCCGCATCGTCACCTCGATGCTCACCATCAAGGGCATCTACGGCCGTGAGATGTTCGAGACGTGGTACGCGATGTCGGTCCTGCTGGAGGGCGGCCTGGACCTCGCGCCCGTGATCACCGGCCGGTACGGACACCGCGACTTCGAGGCGGCGTTCGCGGACGCGGCGAGCGGCAAGGGCGGCAAGGTCATCCTGGACTGGACCGCGTAACTCCCTACGGGCGCGTAACTCCCTTTGGGAGCGAGCAACTCCCTGTCGGACCGAGTAACTCCCCCTCGGTGAAGGAACTTTAGGAGCTTCCCCCATGTTCGACTCCGTGCGCGACGACCTCCGCACCACCCTCGACGAGATCCGTGCCGCCGGACTCCACAAGCCCGAGCGCGTGATCGGCTCACCGCAGTCCGCGACCGTGAACGTCACCGCGGGCGGGCGCCCCGGCGAGGTCCTCAACTTCTGCGCCAACAACTACCTCGGACTCGCCGACCACCCCGAGGTCGTCGCCGCCGCGCACGCGGCCCTCGACCGCTGGGGCTACGGCATGGCGTCCGTGCGCTTCATCTGCGGAACCCAGGAGGTCCACAAGGAACTTGAGGCCCGGCTGGCCGCGTTCCTCGGCCAGGAGGACACGATCCTCTACTCCTCCTGCTTCGACGCCAACGGCGGTGTCTTCGAAACCCTGTTGGGCGCGGAGGACGCGGTCATCTCCGACGCCCTCAACCACGCCTCGATCATCGACGGCATCCGCCTCTCCAAGGCCCGCCGCCTGCGCTACGCCAACCGCGACATGGCCGATCTGGAACGGCAGTTGAAGGAGGCGTCGGGTGCGCGCAGGAAGCTGATCGTGACCGACGGCGTCTTCTCCATGGACGGTTACGTCGCCCCCCTCCACGAGATCTGCGACCTCGCCGACCGCTACGACGCGATGGTCATGGTCGACGACTCCCACGCCGTCGGCTTCGTCGGCCCCGGCGGCCGGGGCACCCCCGAACTGCACGGCGTCATGGACCGCGTCGACATCATCACCGGCACCCTCGGCAAGGCCCTGGGCGGTGCCTCCGGCGGCTACGTCGCCGCCCGCGCGGAGATCGTCGCCCTGCTCCGCCAGCGCTCCCGGCCGTACCTCTTCTCGAACACCCTGGCTCCGGTGATCGCGGCGGCGTCGCTCAAGGTGCTCGACCTGCTGGAGTCGGCGGATGATCTGCGCGTCCAACTCGCCGAGAACACCGCGTTGTTCCGCCGGAGGATGACCGAGGAGGGCTTCGACATCCTCGCCGGTGACCATGCGATCGCCCCCGTGATGATCGGCGACGCGACGGTGGCGGGCCGGATGGCGGAGCTGCTGCTGGAGCGGGGGGTGTACGTCATCGGCTTCTCGTATCCGGTGGTGCCGCAGGGACAGGCCCGGATTCGGGTGCAGTTGTCGGCCGCGCACTCGACGGGGGATGTGAATCGGGCGGTGGATGCGTTTGTCGCGGCGCGGGCTGAGCTGGAGGGGTGAGCGGCGGGGGGTGAGGTTGAGGGCGGGGCGGGTCGGACGGCGGGGGCCGGGGCGGAGCCGAAGGGCTGTGAGGCGGGGGCTGTGGCTGTGGGCGGTGCTCGGGTCGGAGCGTGTGGTCGGCGGGCTGAAGTTGAGTGGCGTGGCGGAGGACCGAGGCCGGGGTGGGGCGGACGGCTGTGCGGCGGAGGCTGGGGTTGAGGGCGGAGCTGGCGGGCTGAGCTGGAGGGGTGAGCGGCGGGGGGTGAGGTTGAGGGTGGGGCGGGTGGGCTGAGCTGGAGGGCTGATCCGATCGACTCGGACCCCGCCCGCACCCGGACCCGGACCGGGCCCAGGGTTCGATCCTGACCTTGCCCCGGAACCCCACCCGGCCCCCGTCCCGACCCGTGTTCGCCCGACCCCTCGGACATATTGCGATAATCGGTCCCATGATCGAAGCTCGGCGGCTCCATATCCTCCGTGCGGTGGCCGACCACCGCACCGTGACGGCGGCGGCCGCCGCGCTGTATCTGACGCCCTCGGCGGTCTCGCAGCAGCTTGCCGCGCTGGAGCAGGAGACCGGGCACCGGCTGGTCGAGCGTGGTGCCAAGGGGGTGCGGCTGACCCCGGCCGGGGAGATTCTGCTCAGCCATACCAATGTGGTCCTGGCTCAGCTGGAGCGGGCCGAGGCGGAGCTCGCCGCGTACAGCTCGGGTGCGGCCGGCACGGTCACCGTCGCCGCGTTCGCGACCGGTATCGCACAGGTCGTAGCGCCTGCGGTGACCCGTCTCGCGCACCTGGCGCCCGGTATTCGCATCCGGGTCCAGGATGCCGAGGGCGACGCCAGTCTGCCGATGGTGCTGGACCGGCAGGTGGATGTCGCGGTCGCCGTCGAGTACCGCGGGGCGCCGCCCGCCGACGACCCGCGTCTGACCCATCTCCCGCTCTACGCCGAGCCGTTCGACGCGGTCGTGCCGGTCACCCACCGCCTCGCCGACGCCGATGAAGTCCCCCTCGCCGAGTTGGCCAAGGACTCGTGGATCGGTCCATACCCTGGCAACCCCTGCCACGAGGTCGTCGTCCTCGCCTGCGAGAACGCCGGATTCCAGCTCCGCCTCGAACACTCCTCCGACGACTTCCGCGCCGTGGTCGCCCTCGCCTCGGCCGACGCGGGCGTGGCCCTCGTCCCCCGCTCGGCGCTCCGCGGCATGGACCTGACCGGAGTCGTCGTCCGGCCCGTCGACGGAGTCGCCCCGACCCGCCGGGTCTTCGCCGCCGTACGACGCGGCACGGAGGAGCACCCGCTGATCCGCCCGGTACTGGACGCATTGGAAGAAGTGGCCCGGACGTAACCTCGTCGTCTCATATCCGGGATACCGTCCCGGATATGAGATCCGAGGAAACGGTCGCGACGACCACCGACCCGGTGGACATCCGACTCGGCGCCCGGCTCGCCGAGCTGCGCGCCCAACACGGTTGGTCCCTGGGGGAGTTGGCGGAACGCAGCGGGGTGAGCCGTTCGACCCTGTCCCGTGCCGAACGCGGCGAGATCAGCCCCACCGCCTCCCTCCTCAACCGCCTGTGCGGCGTCTACGGCCGCACCATGTCCCAACTCCTCAGCGAGGTGGAGGCCGAACCCGCCCTGCTGGTCCGCGCCGCCGAGCAACCGGTGTGGGAGGACCGCACCTCCGGTTTCGTACGACGATCCGTGTCGCCCCCGCACACCGGGCTGCGCGGCGAACTCGTCGAGGGGCGCCTCCGCGCGGGCGCCGACCTCGCCTACGACCGGCCGCCCGTGCCCGGCCTGGAACAGCACATCTGGGTCCTGGAGGGCGCCCTCGACGTGACGGCCCAGGACACCGAGCACCATCTGGACGCCGGTGACTGTCTGCGGTTGCGGGTGTGGGGGCCGACGCGGTTCCGGTGCGCGGGTCCTGACGACGTGCGCTACGTACTGGCGGTGGTGTTGCCGTGATGGCGAAGGTGAAGGCGAAGGCGAAAACGAAGGTGAAGGTGACGGTGCAAGGGTTGGACGCGTCTCAACTCCTCGCCGCCGTGGATGAGTTGGCGGATCTGCTCACCGACACCGTGGACGACGGCGCCTCCATCGGGTTCCTCGCGCCGCTCGACCGAACGGCTGCCGTCGACTGGTGGCGCGAGCGTGCCGACGCCGTGGCCGCCGGGCAACTCGCCGTGTGGGTGGCGCTGAGCGGCGACCGGGTCGTCGGCACGGTGAGCCTGGCCTTCCCCGGCAAGCCCAACAGCCGTCACCGCGCCGAGTTGGTCAAGTTGATGGTGCACAGGGAGGCCAGGGGATCGGGGCTTGGCCGCCGGCTCCTGACCGTCGCCGAGGACGCGGCCGTCGCCGCCGGCATCACCCTCCTCCACCTCGACACCGAGACCGACAGCCCCGCCGAGCACCTGTACCGCTCGGCCGGCTGGACCCGGGCCGGCGTGATCCCGGACTACGCGGCGAGCCCCGCCGGGGTGCTGCGGCCGACGACGCTCTACTACAAGCGCGTGGGGGAGGGAGCGGCGGCGGGCGTCGGGTCGGATGTGGAGGCGGGCGCCGAGGCGGACTTGGGGGCGGGCACTCTCACCAGGTGATTGTCAGTGGCAGCCGCTATCTTGCGAGTCATGCCGGATGCCGAAGACGTACGCCGTATCGCCCTCTCCCTCCCGGACACGACGGAGAAGATCGCCTGGAACATGCCCACCTTCCGGGTCGCCGGAAAGATGTTCGTCACCGTGCCCGAGGAGGAGACCTCCATCGCGGTGCGTTGCCCCAAGGAGGAGCGCGACGAACTGGTCCTGGCGGAGCCGGGGAAGTTCTGGGTCGCCGACCACGAGGCGGGCTTCGCCTGGGTCCGGGCCCGCCTCTCCGCGCTGGACAGCGAGGACGAACTCCGTGACATCCTCGCCGACTCCTGGCGCCAGGCGGCCCCGCCCCGACTCCTGGACGCCTACCCGGAGTTGGGGCTCCCGGCCGGGTCCGGCGACTGAAATTCCCTCGGGCGTTGTCAGTGCCGCGTGGCATCATCCGAAAGCGGAGTGTGAGCCGGGACGGAGGGGGATCCGGCTCCCACGGCAACGATGCCTAGCGGGATGTCATGAACACCGGCGGGGGCTTCGGGGGCGGCGGTCGGGGGATGGAGTGGTGGGGGATGCAGTCGGTCGGGGCGGTCGGCGACGGTGATGACATCGTTGCCGGAAGGGGTGCGAGAAGGCGTGCCGAAGCCGTTGCGGGGTCGACGAAGAGGGGCGACGGGGGTGGCGAACGGCCCGTCTGGGCACGGGACTTCGCCCTGTTCTTCGTGGCCCGCGCCGTCGCCCGGCTCGGCGACACCATGCTGCCCGTGGCCCTCGCCGCCGGCCTCCTGGAACACGGGTACGGCGCGGGCGCGGTAGGCCTCGCCATGGCCTCCACGGCCGCCGCCTTCGCGGGACTCGTCGTCTTCGGCGGGGTGATCGCGGACCGGTTCAGCACCCGCAAGCTGATGATCGGCGCCGACCTGGTGCGCCTCGGCACCCAGTCCCTCGCCGCCGCGCTCTTCTTCACCGGCCATGTCGTGCTCTGGGAGATCTGCGCGATCGGCTTCGTCAACGGCGTGGCGGGCGCGGTGTTCCAGCCCGGCGTGGCGAGCACGGTGCCGCGACTCGCCTCCGACATCCAGGGTGCGAACGGCGCGATACGCATCGCCGAGTCCGCCGCCCAACTCGCGGGCCCGGCCGTGGCGGGCCTGCTCGTCGGATTCACCTCGCCCGGCGGCGTGTTCGCGGCGCATGCCGCCACCTACGCGGTCAGCGCCCTCTGCCTCCTGCTGCTCCGGCTGCCCCCGCTCGCACCGGGCAGCCGTGAGCCGGGGCACGGGTCGGGCGCCTTCAAGGCCGATCTGGTCGAGGGATGGCGGGAGTTCAGATCACGCACGTGGCTCTGGGGAGTCATCGCCGTGTGGTGCCTCTACATGATCGCGGTGTGGGGCCCGACCGTTCCGCTCGTGGCGACAGAGGTGGTGCAACAGCACGGCCCGCGCGCCTACGGCCTGATCAACTCGGCCCTCGGCGCGGGCACCGTCGTAGGCGGACTCCTCGCCCTGCGGCTGCGCCCTCGCCGTATGCTCCGCGCCGGTGCGATCGCCCTCTTCGCCTTCGCAGGTTTCCCGGCGACCGTCGGGGCGGGACTCGGCGTACCGGCCATGGCGGCCGGCGCCGCCGTCGCCGGGGTGGGGATGTCCTTCTGGGGCGTGATGTGGGCGACCAGTGTCCAGACCCAGGTCCCACCGGACGTCCTCAACCGCATCCACGCGTACGACGTTGCGGGCTCCCTCGCGATGATGCCCGTCGGCCAGGCTTTGGCGGGCCCCGCGGCTGCGGGGATCGGTGCCGACCATGTGCTGCTCGTCGCGGGGGCGATGAGTTTCGCGGTGCCGACCGCTCTGCTCCTGGTGCCTGCCATACGTGGGTTGATACGGGCTGACGCGATACCGGTCGGTCGGAGAGGGGCGAGTGGGGCGAGTGCCCCGAGCGATGCGGCGATACGTGAACGGGCGTGTCCGCAAGAGAGTTGACGGCGACGGCGACGGCATGGGCTCGGCGGGGGAGGAGGGGGAGCGGGCCGGGATGTTGTCGCGCGGCGCGGCCTTAGCCCCGCACGGCCGCCCGCTCACCGCTTCCTGCAAAGCCGCCGATCCGCTCGCGCAGCGTCCGCGCGTCGAGGCCGTGGGCGGTGAGGTGTTCGGCGACGGTGCCGTAGCGCCGGAGTTCGGCGCGGCCGACGCCCAGGCCGAGCACGCGGTGGGGCACGTCGGCGAGCGCGTCGTTCGCGGCCGTGGTCGAGGTGCCCGCCAGATACGGCTCGACGAGGACGACGTCTGTCCCGGCATCCCGGGTGGCGGCGCGCAACGCGTCCGCGTCGAAGGGCCGTACGGTCGTCGCGTACAGGACGGTGACGTCGAGGCCCTCCGTCGCGGCGAGGACGGTGTCGAGCATCGGTCCGACGGCGACGACCACGCCGGAGCGGCCTTCGCGGACGGTGAGGAAGCGCGTGCCGTCGACCGGGAGAGCGTCCGCGTTCGACTGGACGGAGAGTCGTACGTACACCTTGTCGTCGCCCGCGCCGACCGCGTGCCGTAGCAGGGTCTCGGCCTCGTCCGGGTGGCCCGGGACGTGGACGGTCCAGCCGTCCAGGGTGTCGAGGAGGGCCACGTCGCCCGGAGCCATGTGCGTGAACCCGCCGGCGGGCCAGTCGAAGGAGGCCGCCGCGCTCACCAGTACCGCGCCGACGTCCTGGTGCCCCAGGTCCAGCTTGAGCTGCTCGAAGGGCCGCTCGACGAGGAAACTCGCGAAGGTGTGCACGACCGGACGCATCCCGGTCAGGGCGAGTCCCGCGCCCGCCCCGACGAGGAGCTGCTCGCGGATGCCTACGTTGATCACCCGGTCGGGGTGCCGGAGTTGGGCGTCCGTGAAGCCGTCCTTGCCGATCTCGGCGAGCACGACCGCGACCCGCGGGTCTTCGTCGAGCAGCCGGGAGACGACCGGGGCGAACCGGTCACGCATGGTGTCCATGGGGTGCCTTTCTCGATGTGCTGGTGAGGAGGGAGGGAGGGAGGGGAAGGGGGAGGGGGAGGGACGATCAGGCGGACTTCGGTTCCACCTGGGCCACGACCGCATGCGGTCGGCCGGGGTGCGGTGTGGTGAAGGCGGCGTACAGCGCTTCGTGGTCGCGGCCGTCGACCGTCACCGCGGACCAGCCCGCGGCCTCGAAGCGGGCGGCGATACCGCCGGGCCGGGCATGGCTGGCGGAGGAGTTGTCGACGACGACGGTGTGCAGCCGGTCCAGTCCGGCGGGCCCGGCGAAGGCGATGGCCTCGTGGTTGCTGCCCTCGTCCAGTTCGGCGTCCCCGACCAGCACCCAGACCCGGGGTTCGGTACGCCCCTGCGCCCGGAGCCCCAGTGCCGTCCCGACGGCGATCGGCAGTCCGTGCCCCAGGGACCCGCTGCCGATCTCGGCGCCGGGCACCAGCACCCGGTCGGGGTGGTGCCCGAGCGGCGAGTCGTAGGAGCCGAAGTCCGGGAGCCACTCCGCCGGCACGAATCCCTTGGCGGCCAGCACCGCGTAGTAGGCCATGGGCCCGTGCCCCTTGGACAGCAGGAACCGGTCCCGCTCGGGGTCGTCCATCCGGTCCGGGCCGACCCGTAGCACCCGGTCGTAGAGGACCCACAACACGTCCAGCGTGGAGGTCGCCGCCGGGCCGTGCTTCTCGTCGCCGGTCATCAGCCCCATGAGGCGGGGCAGGTCGCCGTACGGGTAGAGGCGGTTGTCTTCCGTGGTGGTCGTCGTCATGCGGACGATCGTGCAACCTCAACCAAACTTCAGGTCAAGCGGCGCGGGTGGAGTCGGCCGGAGGCGACCCCGGGCCGGGAATAAAGGCGTGCGCGATCACCGACGGGAGTGCGGTATTGTTTCCATGCGCGTTCAACCAGGGGAAACCCCAGGTCAGACGGGCAACGGGACGTGGCGCAGCTTGGTAGCGCACTTGACTGGGGGTCAAGGGGTCGCAGGTTCAAATCCTGTCGTCCCGACTTTTGAAGTCGCAGGTCAGAGGCCGTTTTCTCAGCGATGGGAAGGCGGTCTTTGTCGTGTCTGCGGGGGTGGTGGTCGGGGGCAGGGCGCGGGGCTGGTTGGCGGAGCCGTTGGAAGTCGTGGCGCGGGGATCGCGGCCGCTTCGGCCGGTCCGGTCGGTCGGCTTGGTGTGCGGTCTTCGATGTGATCTTGTCGCGCTCCCGTGCCGGCGAAGGCCGGCGACCGCGCCACCGGATCCGCCGCGGCGTTCGCGGTGGCGATCCGATCGGCCCTTGCGGCACCGCCGCGCGCATGTCCTGCCTCCTGAGGTGGGGTCGGACGGCTCGCGCGGAATGCGCCAAACGGGCATGTGGGTTCGCCGGTTGGGCACCCGATACGGCCATGGCCGGTTTCGGGAGCGTGCCGGTCGGCGCGCACGATCCCGGAGTCGACGGCGACGACCCGGCCGAGGTCGTCCTCGGCGTCTGCCTGCGTAAACGGAGCGGTGGAGACCTGTTTTCAGGTGTCGTCGATCAGTGCCGGGACGCCTCGGACCGCGGTGTCGTCGGCTCGGAGAACTCCCGCTGCCGCAGGGCGCACCGCACGTTTTCCGTCACCGAGGCACCCGTCGGCGGTCGCCGATCTATGGACCCGCCTGCAAATATTGAGCACAAAGTCCACACAGACCTCTCTCCAGGCGCCCTCAGATGGTCTAGATTGACCGTGCTTTCGCATGGTGGGACACCAGGCGACAAAAGGCGATCTATGGGTCCGGCGTTTTGGACGGCCAGTGGCCGTGTCTCTCGCGCCGGACTGGGGGTGATCAATTCTTGGAGCTCAAGAGGGACTTGGTGTGCGGGGAGCATCCGAAGTCCCGACAGGTTTCCGGGTTGTTCACATAGCTCTGCGACAGTCGGGATGCCATACGCCGGGGGCGGTGGCTTTCTGAGGGGGAACAGCACGGTGGGGGGCCTCCCGATGGGAGGCACAGTGCGGGGGGCGGGGACCCTCCGCAGGGGGCGAAACAGTGTGAGGCGGTGACGCCGAACCACTGGGGACCTTGGGGGGTTCTGTGCGGCAGGGGGGAATACTCGGCCCTTTTCCGTCGGCGCGCGAGCGTCTGGCGAACGGGGCGATCAGCCAGCCCGCGACCGATTGGGAGCAGCGGTACCGCCGTACGGTGATCTTCAGTGACACCGTGGCCACCGCCTTCGTGGTGGCGGCGATCGGCGACTTCTTCGGGTCCCGGGACGCGGCCAACTGGCATGAGAAATGGGAGATCCTCGCATTCGGCACCCAGCTGCTGGTGCTGGGGGCGCTTGCGGTGAGCCGGTCGTGGGCTCCGGCCGTGCTCGGCCAGGGTGCCGAGGAATTCCGTCGGCTCGGACGCTCGCTGTTCACGGCGACCGTCGTGCTGGCGCTCGGCGGGATCGCCCTGACCTCGCGCAACATCAAACTCTGGATCTTCGTCGCGATCCCGGCGATCGCGCTCGTCACCATGACCGAGCGGTATCTGCTCCGGCTCTGGCTGCACAAACAGCGCAACGAAGGACGCTGCCTGAGACCGGTGCTCGCTGCCGGGAGCCCGGCGACCGTGCGCGACCTGATCAATCGCACTCGCAAGTTCCCGCACCTCGGCTGGCGGGTGGAGGCGGTGTGCACGACGGACGGCCGTGGCATCGACGGCGAGCAAGGCGGGCTCGACGGTGACCAGTTGGACGGCGTGCCGGTCATAGGCCTGCTGGAGGACGTCGCCAAGCACGTCCGCCACGACGGCTACCGTGTCGTCGCCGTCACCCCGGACCCGCACTGGTCACCGGACCGGCTGCAGCGGCTGGCCTGGAACCTCGAAGGCAGCGACGCCGAGATGATCGTGGCCCCCGTGCTGATGGAGGTGGCCGGCCCGCGCCTGCATGTCGACGCGGTGCTCGGAATCCCGCTGCTGCGGGTCAGCATGCCGACCTTCAGTGGGGGCCGCCGGGCGATCAAGGGGGTCGTCGACCGGGTAGGCGCAACGATTCTGCTGGTGCTGTTCGCACCGCTGATGATCCTCGTCGGGCTGCTCGTGCTGATGGACAGCCGGGGCGGGGCGATCTACCGCCAGCGCAGGGTCGGCAAGGACGGCCGTGAATTCACCATCGTCAAGTTCCGCACCATGGTCACCGGGGCCCACGGGGCACGTCGGGACCTGGCCGACCGGAACGAGGGCGCGGGCCTGCTGTTCAAGCTCCGCCGGGATCCGCGGGTGACCCGGGTGGGAGCGGTGCTGCGCCGGTACTCGCTCGACGAGCTCCCGCAGCTCTTCAACGTGCTCACCGGATCGATGTCGCTCGTCGGACCGCGGCCCCCGCTGCCTGAGGAGTCCGCCGCGTACGGCCCGGACATCCGGCGGCGGTTGCTGGTCAAGCCAGGCCTCACCGGCCTGTGGCAGATCAGCGGACGCAGCGACCTGCCGTGGGAGGAGGCGGTCCGCCTCGACCTGCGCTACGTGGAGGACTGGTCGCTCGCCCTGGACACGGTGATCTTGTGGAAGACACTGCGTGCCGTGCTCCACGGGCAGGGGGCCTACTGATGCGCGGGAGTCGTCCGACCGACGCGCGGACCTCAGGCCGCAAGGGCCTGACTGGGGGGAGAGACGGGGCATGAGAGTCAGCGTTTTCGGGCTCGGCTACGTGGGCTGTGTGTCGGCCGCGTGCCTGGCCAGCATGGGGCACGAGGTCATCGGGGTGGACGTGAACCAGGTGAAGGTCGACCTGGTCAACGACGGCAAGGCCCCGGTGGTCGAGGAGCGGATCGGCGAGCTCATCGCCGAGGTCGTGCGGACCGGAGCGCTCCGCGCCACCGGTGATGTCCGCGAGGCGATCATGGGCAGTGAGGTGTCGCTGGTCTGCGTGGGCACGCCGTCGGAGCCCAACGGCAGCCTGTGCACCACGTACTTGGAGCGGGTCACCGAACAGATCGGCGCCGCGCTCGCCGAGCGGGGCGGGCGCCAGACCGTCGTGTTCCGCAGCACCATGCTCCCGGGCACCTGCCTGAACCTGCTGGTGCCGATCCTGGAGAAGAACGTCGGGGGCACGGCCGGGGTGGACTTCGGGGTCGCGGTCAACCCGGAGTTCCTGCGCGAGGGCACGAGCGTGCAGGACTTCTTCGACCCGCCCAAGACCGTCATCGGCGAGTTCGACCCGGCGAGCGGCGACGCGCTGGCGGCGCTGTACGACGGCCTGCCCGGCGAGGTGTTCCGGGTGCCGGTCCCGACCGCCGAGGCGATCAAGTACGCGGACAACGCGTTCCACGGCCTCAAGATCGGCTTCGCGAACGAGCTGGGCTCGGTGTGCCAGGCGCTCGGGGTGGACTCGCACCAGGTGATGGACGTGTTCCTCGCCGACCGCAAGCTGAACATCAGCCCCGCCTACCTGCGGCCCGGCTTCGCCTTCGGTGGCTCCTGTCTGCCCAAGGACCTGCGCAGCCTGGTCTTCGCGGCGCAGCGGGCCGACGTCTCGGTGCCGATCCTCTCCCACGTGCTGGCCTCCAACTCCGACCATCTCCAGCGCGCGGTGGACCTGGTCGAGCGCACCGGCAAACGCAAGGTGGGCCTGTTCGGGCTGTCCTTCAAGCCCGGCACCGACGACCTCAGGGAGAGCCCGCTCGTCGAGCTGGCGGAGAGACTCTTCGGCAAGGGCTACGACCTCAAGATCTACGACGCCAACGTGAGCCTCTCCCGGCTGCTGGGCGCGAACCGCGAGTACATCGAGAGCCGGCTGCCGCATCTCGCGCAGCTGCTCGCCGACTCCGTCGACGAGGTGCTGGAGCACGCCGAGGTGTGCCTGGTGGGGACCAAGGACCCTGCCGTGGTGTCGGCGCTGCCCCATGCGGGCGGACCGATGATCGTCGACCTCATCCACCTTCCCGACGCCGAGACGCGCCGGAACGAACCGGGGTACATGGGCCTTGCTTGGTAACGCAATCAGCCGCGACGGGTCGAACCGGCGCGCGCTGATCCTGGTGGAGAACCTTTCGGTGCCGTTCGACCGGCGGGTGTGGCAGGAGTGCACCACGCTGCGCGACGCGGGCTGGGAGGTGCACGTCATCTGCCCCCAGGGGGAGAAACGGGACACGGAGCCGGAAGCGGTGATCGACGGGGTGCGGATCCACCGCTACCCGTTGCGCGCGGCCACCGGAGGGCCGGCCGGCTACCTGCGGGAGTACGGAACGGCGCTGTGGCACACGGTCCGGCTGGCCCGCAAGGTCGGCCCGGTCGACGTGGTCCACGCCTGCAACCCGCCCGACCTGCTGTTCCTCCCGGCCCTGTGGATGAAGCGGCGCGGCGCGCGGTTCGTCTTCGACCAGCACGACCTGGTACCCGAGCTGTACCTCTCCCGGTTCGACCGCGGCGAGGACCTGCTCTACCGCGCCGTGTGCGCGCTGGAGAGGCGGACCTACCGGGCCGCCGACATCGTGCTCGCCACGAACGAGAGCTACCGGGACGTCGCGCTGTGCCGCGGCGGCAAGCGGCCGGAGGACGTCTTCGTGGTGCGCAGCGCGCCCGCGACCGACCGGTTCCAACCGGTGCCGCCGGAGCCGGAGTTGAAGCGCGGCAAGCCTCATCTGCTGTGCTACCTCGGTGTCATGGGCCCGCAGGACGGCGTCGACTACGCCTTGCGGGCCCTCGCGAAACTGCGTGACGAACTCGGGCGCACCGACTGGCACGCGGTCTTCGTCGGCGCCGGCGACGCCTTCGACGCGATGGTGGAACTGGCCCGGCGGCTCGGTCTCTCCGAGCAGGTGCAGTTCACCGGGCGCATCCCGGACGCCGACCTGGTGCGCTACCTGTGCACCGCGGACGTGTGCCTTTCCCCCGACCCGTGCAATCCGCTCAACGACGTGTCGACCATGAACAAGGTCCTGGAATACATGGCGATGGGACGGCCGATCGTCTCGTTCGACCTCCGGGAGGCGCGCGTCTCCGCCGGTGACGCCGCCGTCTACGCGCCCGACGACGACGAGGCCCAGTTCGCCAAGCTCATCGCGCTGCTCCTCGACGATCCCGAGAAGCGGGCCCGGATGGGCAAGATCGGCCAGGAGCGGGTCAGCGGGCCGCTGTCCTGGGAGAACTCGCAAGCGTCACTGCTCGCCGCCTATGCCGCCGCCTGCCGGGACCAAGCCCCGGTGTCCGCGGATGGGCCGGTCCGTACGGGGAAGAGGCCGCACCATTGAATGACGACACGATCCGCCTGGTCACGATCGGACGGATTCTCCGTCGGCGATGGCGGCTCCTCGCCGTCCTCGCCGTAGCGGGCGCGCTCTTCGGCTACGGCACCTCGGTGCTGCTGCTTCCGCCGCGCTACACGGCAGAGGCATCGGTGCTGCTGCCGGGCCAGTGGGAAGAGCGCGAACTGCTGACCCAGGTGGACATCGCCACCAGTTCGGCGGTGGTCGACCGCGCGGCCGCCGCGCTCAACTGGACCGGCGTCAACGGCACCGAACTGCAGAAAGACGTGAGTGCCAAGGCGGACGACGGAAACATCATCAAGGTCTCCGGTACGGCCGACACCCCGGAGCGCGCGCAGCGGCTCTCCGACCAGCTGGCCCAGCAGTTCGTCACCTTCGCCACCCGTATCGCGGGCGGCAGCACCGACCCCGCGGCGGACACGGCGACAGAGGCGCTGCGGAAGCAGGTGGCCGAGACCAACCGTCGTATCACCGATCTGGCCGACTCGGCGGATCCGGGGCAGACCGTGGAGGGCGTGCAGGCCCGCACCGAGCTGGAGGGGCTGCGCACCGGGCTGCAGGACGCCATGAAGAAGCTGGAGGAGGCCAACCCGGCGAGCGCCAAGGCCAGCATGGTCGTCATGGGGCCGGCACCCCGGCCGACCGGAGCGGCGGCGCCGACGAGGACGCAGCTCATCGTCGCCGGGGCGCTGCTGTTCTTCGTGCTCGCGATCGTGGGCCATCTCGCCGCCGCACGGGTGAGCCGCCGGCTGCGCGCCGAACCGGAGATCGCCGCGGCGCTCGGCTCGCCGTTCCTCGGCACCGTCGACGTGCCCGGCGAACGGCACGGGCACCGGCCCGAGAGCCACGGCTCGCGGGCCCGGCTCCGCCGCCTTCTCGGCATCGACACCCGGTGGGACGTACCGGCCCCGCAGCGGTCCGGCGACGAGGCCGAGCGGCGGCTCCGCTACCGGCGGGTGTGCGCCCGCCTCCGGGACCAACTGCCCGCCCCCCGGCGGCTGCTGGTCGTCGTACCGGAAGGCGACGAGGTCGCCCGGCTGGCCGCCGGACAGCTCGTCGCCGAGGCCTCCGGTGACCCGCGGCTGCGGGTGGTGGAGGTCTCGGTGGACCGGCCGATCGTGCCGGACCGCGACACCGAGTCCGGTGCCCTCGCCGTCCTCAGCGCCGGGAGCTGGACCGCCGGGGAACTCGCCGGCATCGCCGAGGCGTGCGCGGACGGCGGCCACGAGCTCGTCGGCGTCGTCGTCGCCGGCACGGTCCGCACCCGGCCGACGGAAACCGCCGAACGACTTTCCGACGACGCCACTTTGACGTTCGCGGTACACGGCCGCGCGACAGGAGATTCAGCGTGACGACGAGCACGACTTCGGAGTCGTCGGCCGCCGCCCCGCTCCTCGACCTCCAGGCGCTGGTGGTCGCGGTGCGCAGACGCCGCCGTCTGTGGGGCGCCATGGCGCTCCTCGGGATGCTGGCCGGCGCGGCCGTGGCGGTCCTGCTGCCGCCGGCCCCGGCCGCCGTGACCAAGGTGCTGGTCGCGCATCAGGAGGACCAGCCGAACGACACCGGAACGCTGATCCGCACCGACGCCCAGCTGCTGGCGACCTCGCGGATCGCCGGCCAGGCCCTGCGGATCCTCAAGTCCCCGGAAAAACCCGAGGACTTCATGAAGAACTACCGGGGCACCGGACTGACCAACAACGTCCTTGAGATCGATGTGACGGGCAAGACCGACGCGGAAGCGGTGGCCCGGGCCAAGGCACTGGCCGAGGCGTTCGTCGCGGACCACGCCAAGCGCATCAACGACATCGCCAACGCCAACGCCCAGGGCCTGCTCGACCAGCGGGACCGTATGGAGGCGGAGCTCGCCGACGTCAACAAGTCGATCGGCGGCCGGTCGCCCGACACCGACCCCAAGGACGCGGCGAACCTTGAGTCGCTCTTCGCCCGGCGGGCCGAACTCACCTCGCAGATCTCCGACTTCGGCCAGCGCGCCGAGGAGGCCCGCGTCGGCGCGCCCCAGCTCGTCGCAGGCACCCAGATCGTGGACGCCCCGCGCGCGGTGCGGCACTCGCTGCCCAAGGCCCTCGTCACCGACGGCGTGGTCGGCCTCGTCCTCGGGCTCTTCCTGGGGCTCGCGCTGGCCGCGGTCGGCGTGGTGGTCGCGGACCGCCCCGTCCTGCGCCGGGACATCGCGGCGAACCTCGGCGCCTCGGTCATCGCCGAACTGCCGCGCCGCTCCGGCAGGTTGTGGCAGCGCCGGCGGACCCGGGTGGCACGCGAACGGCTCGCCACCACGCTGGCCCGCACCTCGCGCGGCTCGGCGGAGCCGCTGTCGCTGCTGGAACTCGGCTGCGCGCGCAGCACGGCCGTGATCGCCCTCGGTCTCGCCCGGGCCCTGGGGGAGGACGGGCCGGTGACCGTCGTCGACGGTCTCCCCGGCACGCAGCTCTCGGGCCGCCGCCCGAAACCGGGGGACCCCACCGTGGTCGGCGGCGAGAAGGCCGCCACCGTGTCCCCGCAGGAGCAGCGGATCGGCGTCGGCTCGGTGGCACCCGGCACGGCGTGGACCGACCTTCAGCACCTCGGCTCCCGGACCGTGCTCGTCGTGCGTGCCGGGCACGGCAGCGCCGCATGGCTGCACACCGTGGCCCGGCAGCTCGCGGACCAGCACATCCCGGTGATCGGTGTGGTGCTGATCGACCCCGATCCGCGCGACCGGACCGACGGCACGCTGTGGGACGGGCTGGCCAACGCGCTGCGTGGCCGGAGCGAGCGGCCGACCTGGCAGAACGGTGGGGGTACCTCCCACGCCGTTCAGGCAGCGGGGGAGGGCCGGCGGCTCACGGAACGCCAGCCGATACGGGCCGCACGGGTCCCGGACAACGACCAGGAGGTGCGGTAGACGTGTGTGGCATCGCGGGCACATACCGCTGGCCGGACGGAAAGGCCGTCACCGACCGCCTCACCGACACCCTCGCCCACCGCGGCCCGGACGGCGCGGGCCGCTACGGTCACCCCCTGGGTGACGGCGAAGTGCAGCTCGGGCACCGTCGGCTGTCCATCATCGACCTGTCCGAGACCGGCGCCCAGCCGATGGTCTCGGACGGCCTCGCCCTGACGTACAACGGCGAGCTGTACAACGCGCCCGAGCTGCGGGCCGAGCTGGCGGCCACCGGGGTGCGCTTCCGCGGCACCTCCGACACCGAGGTGCTCCTGGAGGCCTGGCGGCGCTGGGGCACGGACTGCCTGCCCCGGCTGCGCGGCATGTTCGCGTTCGGCGTCTTCGACGAGCGGACCGGTGAACTGGTGCTCGCCCGCGACCAGTTGGGCATCAAGCCGCTGTTCCTGCTCCGGCGCGGCGAGGGCCTGATGTTCGCCTCCGAGCTCAAGGCGCTCGCCGCCGCGACCGGCAAGTCGCTGGAGGTGGACCAGGCGGCGCTGGTGGCGTCCCTCCTCTACTACTGGGTGCCGGACTCGCGCTGCGCGTTCCGCGAGGCGGAGAAGCTGCCGCCGGGGAGCTGGCTGCGCTGCCGGCCCGACGGCCGGGTGGAGCGCGGCAGCTTCTGGAACCTGAAGGACGTCGCCGCCGAGGGCCGGGACCGGGCGCTGGCCGGTGAGCACCCGGACCTCGACGCCGTCGTCGAGGAGTCGACCCGGCGCCACCTGCTCTCCGACGTACCCGTGGCGACGTTCCTCTCCGGCGGCCTCGACTCCAGCTATCTGACCGCGCTGGCGGCCCGCCACCAGCCCGGGATCTCCGCCTACACGATCGGATTCCGCGCCGAGGACGCCAAGTTCGAGGCGATGCCCGACGACCTGCGCTACGCCCGGCAGGTCGCCGAGCAGTTCGGCGTCGACCTGCACGAGATCGAGATCGCCCCGAACGTGCTCGACCTGCTGCCGCAGATGACGTACAGCCTCGACGAGCCGATCGGCGACCCCGCCGCGATCAACACGTACCTGATCTGCATGGCCGCCCGGGAGGCCGGGGTCAAGGTGATGCTCTCGGGGATGGGCGCGGACGAGCTGTTCGCGGGATACCGCAAGCACTTCGCCAACCTGCTCGCGCTGCGCTACCAGCGCGTCCCGCGGCCCCTGCGGCGCGGGGTGTCCGGAATCGTGGACCGGCTGCCGGTCGCCTCGGCCCGGCGCGGCTACCGGTCGGTGCGTTTCGCGAAGCGGTTCCTCTCCTTCGCCGAGCTGCCCGAGGAGACCGCGTTCCGGCGCAGCTACACCATGTACGACCAGGACGAGCTGCTGGCCCTGCTCAACCCGGATCTGGCCGGGACGGTCGACGACGTACTGACCGAACACGCGGACGTCTACCAGGACAACGACCTCGACGACTTCGTCAACCGCATGTGCCTGACCGATGCCCGGATGTTCCTGCCGGGCCTGAACCTCGCCTACACGGACCGGTCGAGCATGGCCGCGTCGACCGAGGTGCGGGTGCCGTACGTGGACGTCGAGGTGGTCAAGGCGGCGTTCGCCGTGCCCGGCGATCGCAAGATCGTCGGACGGCAGGGCAAGGCCGCCCTCAAGGAGGCGGCCACCTCGATCCTGCCCCGGGAGATCGTGTACCGGCCCAAGGGCCTGTTCAGCGCCCCGCTGCGCGCCTGGATGAGCCGGGACCTGGCACCGCTGGTGCGCGAGGTGGTCAACGACGGCGTGCTCGTCAACTCCGGGCTCCTGCGCCGCGACGCGCTGGCGCGGATGGTCGCCGAGGACGCCGCCGGACAGGCGGACTACTCCAAGCATCTGTGGCACGTACTGACCCTTGAGTACTGGTATCGCGACGCGACCTCTGGCTCCGCCCAGAGCGCTCGGACGACGGCTTAGAAAACAGGAGTTCTGGTGAAGCAGGTTGTACAGAACTACAAGAGCGGCGAGCTGGCGGTGCTCGACGTTCCGGTGCCGGGGTGCAAGCCGGGCGGTGTGCTGGTCCGCAGCGCCTACTCGCTGATATCCACCGGCACCGAGCTCATGAAGGTCTCCGAGGCCGGCATGTCGATGCTGGGCAAGGCCCGCTCACGGCCGGACCAGGTGGCCAAGGTCATGCAGAGCGTGGCCACCAACGGGGTGCCCGCCACCTACCGCAAGGTGATGGGCAAGCTGGACTCCTACACGCCGCTGGGCTATTCGCTGTGCGGGGTGGTCGAGCAGGTCGGCGCCGGGATCGACGACGTGAAGGTCGGCGACCTCGTGGCCTGCGCCGGCAACGAGCACGCTCTGCACGCCGAGTTGAACTGGGTGCCGAAGAACCTCTACGCCCCCGTCCCCGACGGTCTCGCGCCGCGGCACGCGGCCTTCGGCACCGTCGGCTCGATCGCGATGCAGGGCGTCCGCCAGGGCGAGCCGCAGCTCGGCGAGGTGGCGCTGGTCATCGGCCTCGGACTGATCGGGCAGCTGGTGGTGCAGCTGCTCACCGCCGCGGGAGTCCGCGTGGTCGGCGCCGACCCCGACCCGACGCGCTGCGAACTCGCCGCGCGCCTGGGCGCCGCGGCCTGCGGCGATCCCGCCTCCGCGGCCGTGGAGGCGGCGGTCGCCGAACTCACCGGCGGTCACGGCGTGGACCATGTGTTCCTGGCCGCCGGCGGCGGCAGCAACCAGCCCGTCGAGCTGGCCGCCCGGCTCGCACGGGACCGCGGCCGGGTCGTCGACATCGGCAAGTGCCGCCTGGACCTGCCGTGGAACGCGTACTACGAGAAGGAGCTCGACGTCCGGTTCTCGCGCTCCTACGGCCCCGGGCGCTACGACCCGTCGTACGAGCTGGAGGGACGCGACTACCCGATCGGCTACGTGCGCTGGACCGAGCGCCGCAACCTGGCCTGCTTCCTCGATCTCCTCGCCCGCGGCAGGGTCGACGTGGAGCCCCTGGTCTCCCACATCGCCGACTTCGACGATGCCGTGGAGACGTACCAGCGTCTGAAGGACGGCGAACTGAAGGCCGTGGCCGTGCTGTTCCGCTACCCCGAACAGGCGGCGGAACAAGAGGAGTCGGCGGCCCCGGAGGTGTCCGTGCCCGAGGTGCGACGCACCGGCACGACCGTCGCCCCGGCCCGGTCCGCCAAGACTCCCGTGCGGCTCGCTTTCGTGGGTGCGGGAAACTATGCGACGTCGATGCTGCTGCCGCACCTGGCCCAGCGCGAGGGCGTCGAGCTGTCGACCGTCGTCACCACGACGGCGCTGTCCGCGGCCAACGCGCAGCGGAAGTTCGGCTTCGCCGAGGCGACCACCGACCTCGACGCCGTGCTCGGCGACAAGTCCATCGACGCGGTGTTCGTGGTCACCCGGCACAGTTCGCACGCCGAGCTGACCCGGCAGGCGCTGCTGGCCGGCAAGACCGTTTTCGTGGAGAAGCCCCTGGCCCTCACCGAGGACGAGCTGGCCGGCGTCCTCGCGGCGGTGGAGGAGTCCGGCAACGACCGGCTCCAGGTCGGCTTCAACCGCCGGTTCGCGCCGCTGCTCCAGGAGGCCAAGGACCGCTTCGGCACCCGGACCGGTCCGGCGAGCCTGCGCTACCTGGTCAACGCGGGCAAGCTCCAGCACGGCAGCTGGTACCTCCAACAGGGCGCCGAGGGCTCGCGGTTCGCCGGCGAGGGCGGCCACTTCATCGACACGGCGAGCTGGCTCCTCGACGCCGACCCGGTCTCCGTGTACGCGACGGCCGCGCCCGGCAACGAGGACCTCCAGGTCGTCCTGCGCTACCCGGACGGGTCCACCGCCACCATCAGCTACGTCACCACCGGCGCGCCCGGGTTCCCCAAGGAGACGCTGGACCTGGTCGCGGACGGCAAGGTGCTGCGGCTCGACGACTTCGTCAAGGCCTCGGTGTACGGGAGCAAGAAGTGGGTCAGCTCGCGGCTGCCCAAGGCCCGGGACAAGGGCCAGAACGCCGAACTGGCCGCGTTCATCAAGGCGGTTCGGACCGGCGGACCGATGCCGGTGCCGCTGGAGTCGCTGGTCGCCACCACGGCGGCCACCCTCGCCGTGGGGACCGGCCTGGCCGGTGGCGCGCCGGTGACGTTGGCGAGGACGCCATGACCGTGACCTCGGGGAGTCCGGGCTGGTACCTGCGCCGGCTGTCCCGGATGGGCCCGGGTGAGATCGCGGGCCGGGCCGGCGACACCGTGCGCAGACGGCGCTGGCGGTCGGCGCCGCCCGGCTGTCCGACCGTCACCGGCGCCCGCTTCACCTCCGTCCTGCCCGCGGGCACGGTCGCCGAGGTGCCGCCGGACGCCGTGAAACGGCTTGTCGCCGATGCGGACCAACTGATGGGCGGGCACGCCGAGTTCTTCGGCGTGGTCCGCGACGACCTCGCCGACCCGGACTGGTTCTACGACCCGAAGACCGGGCGCCGGGCCCCCTCGGGCTACGCCTTCGACGTGCCGTACCGGAACGAGGACCTGGCCGGGGACATCAAGCAGATCTGGGAGCCGTCCAGGCACCAGTACCTCACCGTGCTCGCCGCCGCCTACGCGGTCACCGGGGACGAGCGGTACGCCGAGCGTGTCGCCGCGCACCTACGGTCGTGGTGGGCGGCCAACCCGCCGCTGCGAGGCGTGCACTGGATCAGCGGCATCGAGCTGGGCATCCGGCTGCTGTCCTGGGTGTGGATCCGTCGTCTCCTCGACGGCTGGCCGGGCGCGGCCGAGCTGTTCGAGGACAACCCGGTGGCCCGGAACCAGATCTGGCACCACCAGCGCTGGCTGGCCGCGTTCCCCAGCCGGGGCTCCTCGGCGAACAACCACGTCATCGCCGAAACGGCCGGGCAGTTCGCCGCGGCCTGCGCGTTCAACTGGTTCCCCTCGTCGGCGCGTTGGCGCTCCGACGCACTGCGCTCGCTGGAACGCCAGTTGCGCGCCAACACCTTCGGCTCCGGCCTCAACCGCGAACTGGCCACCGAGTACCACGGACTCGTGCTGGAACTCGGCCTGGCCGCGCTGGCCGAGGCCGATGTCGCGGGCGTGCCGGTGCCCGGATCGCTGCGGTTGGTGCTGCTGCGGATGACCGACGCGCTGGCCGCCGTAGTGGACAACCGGCTGCGTCCGCCCCGCCAGGGGGACGCGGACGACGGATACGGCCTGATCCTGGACGGTGCGGGCACCGACCGCTGGGGCTCGCTGCTGGCCACCGGCGAGGCCGTGTTCGGCCGGCTCGACTGGTGGCCGACCGTCACCGGCACCGATGTGCGCACCCCGCTGCTGGCCGCGCTCGTCCGGCCGTACGCGAAGGACGGAACCGCCCGCCCCGCGACCAGGCCCGCCCGCTTCGCCGACGCGGGGCTCACCGTCCTGCGCGGTCCTGAGGAGATCTGGTGCCGCTGCGACGGCGGTCCGCACGGCTTCCTGTCCATCGCCGCGCATGCCCACGCCGACGCGCTGTCCGTGGAGGTCCGGCACGACGGGGTGGACGTGCTCGCCGACCCGGGGACGTACTGCTACCACGGGCAGCCCGCATGGCGGCGGTACTTCCGCTCGACCCTCGGCCACAACACCCTGCAACTGGACGGCGCTGACCAGTCCGTCTCCGGCGGCCCGTTCCTGTGGACCCGGCACGCCCGCAGCCGCGTCCTGGACGTGGACAACTCCGGTGCGGGGGTGGCCCGTTGGGCCGCCGAGCACGACGGCTACCAGGGCTCGGTGCACCGCCGGCGGGTGGAGCTGACGGCCGAGAGCCAGGAGCTGAGGATCGTCGACGAGGTCCGTGGCCGACTCAGCCCGCGCCGGGACGTGCGGTTGGCGTTCCACCTCGGCCCGGCGATCGCCGCGGACCTGGCCGGGCACCGGGCCGTGCTCACCTGGACCCGGGACGGTGAGGAGCGCTCCGCGGTGCTCGACCTGCCCGGGCAGCTGTCCTGGCAGGCGCATCGCGGCGAGACGGACCCGCCGCTGGGCTGGTACTCCGCCGGATTCGGGCGCAAGGAACCCACCACCACGCTGATCGGCACCGGCTTCGCCGACGGCGCGGACGGGTTCACCACCGTGCTCGGGTTCCGCGGCCAGGGGGACGCGTGAGGATCAACAGGCGGCACTGGGCGTCGGCGGCGGCACCGCTGGTGCTGGCCCTGCTGACGGTCACCGGCTGCGACAGCACGTCGAGCGCCCCGGCCGCGACGAAGCCCAACGCCGCGCCGTCCACGGCGACGTCCGCCGCCCGGTCCGTGGCCCGGGTGTGCGCCGGCCCCGCCGCCGGACCGGCGAAGGCACCGGCGGGCGCGGTCACCGTGGACCCCGAGGTGGTCGGCGACCTGGCGGCGAAGACCAAGAAGAGCCCCCCGGACACCACGTTCTGGCTCAAGCCGGGCACGCACCGGCTGGAGCGGGACCGCTACGCCCAGGTCATCCCGAAGAAGGGGGACCACTACATCGGCGCGCCGGGCGCGGTGCTCGACGGCCGGAAGGTCAACCAGTACGCCTTCACCGGCAGCGCCGCCGATGTCACCATCCGCTATCTGACAGTGCAGGGTTTTGTCGCGCCGCAGGACGAGGGCGTCGTCAACCACGACTCGGCCGACGGATGGGTCATCGAACACTCGACGATCAAGGACAACTCCGGCGCCGGACTGATGGCCGGTGCCCGCCAGCAGGTCCGCGCCGACTGCCTGCGCGACAACGGCCAGTACGGCATGAACGCGTACAAGGGCAACGGCCGTATCACCGGCCTGGTGGTCGAGGGCAACGAGATCACGGGCAACAACACCGGTGACTGGGAGCGGCGCAAGGAGGGCTGCGGCTGCACCGGAGGCATCAAGTTCTGGGAGGTCGACGGCGCCGACATCAGCGGGAACTGGGTGCACGACAACCGCGGCACCGGACTGTGGGCGGACACCAACAACAACGACTTCCGTATCGAGAACAACGTGATCGAGGCCAACGACGGTGCCGCGCTGATCTACGAGACCAGCTACAACGCGGTCATCCGCGGCAACACGATCCGGCGGAACAACTGGGTCGAGGGCCGCAAGGCGGCCGACGGCGGCGACAACTTCCCGTACGCGACCGTCTACCTGTCCGAGTCCGGCGGTGAGCCACGGATCAAGGCCCGCACCGACAAGATCGAGATCTACCGGAACGTGCTGGAGGACAACTGGTCCGGGATCACCCTGTGGGAGAACGCCGACCGGTTCTGCAACAGCCCGGCCAACACCTCGTCCGGTGACTGCACGCTGCTGGTGAAGAAGACGAGCAGTTGCGTGCGACCGGCGATCACCAAGGCACCCCTCTACTCGGACTGCCGGTGGAAGACCCAGCGGGTGGACATCCACGACAACCGCTTCGTCCTCGACGAGTCCGTCGTCAAGTGCACGGAGATGTGCGACCGCATGGCCGTGCTGTCCAACTACGGCACCTATCCCGACTGGTCGCCGTACAAGGGCGAGCAGGTGGCCGACGCCATCACCGAGAAGCAGCACAACAGCTGGCACGACAACGTCTACGTCGGACCGTGGAAGTTCGTCGCCGAGGACCAGAGCCGGGTGCTCGACTTCGGGCAGTGGCAGGCGACGCCGTACTCGCAGGACAAGGGCAGCACCCTCGACCTTCAGGCCGGTGGTTGAGATGGCTGAGAACCTGACGCGCGCGGCGGCCACGGCGGGGACGCCGCCCGGCGCCGCACCGCGCCCGGCCGGCCCACCGAAGACCGTCGGCATCGTGTGGGGGCTGCTGGTCCTCAACACGCTCGGCTCCGCCGGGGCGAAGACCATCGTCCCGCTGCCCCGCTCCCTCATCCAGATGGTCACCATGGGCTCGCTGGTCGCCGCGTTCGGGCTGGCGCTCGTGGTCAACCAGCGGGTGCGCATCAGGGCCAGCGCCTATGTGCTGCTGCTCTCCCTGCTGCTGGTGTCCAGCGTGATCTCCAGCGCGAGCCTGGAGTCCGGGATGGGCGCGCTGTTCCGCTGCTTCCGGCTGACCCTCTTCGTCGGCACCCTGTGGCTGCTCAGCCGCTGGTGGGACGGCAGCCTCACGTTCGTCCGGTACCACATCCGGGCCTACTTCGCGGTCCTCGGCTCGGTGGCCCTCGGCCTGGCCGTCTCCCCGGGCAAGGCCCTGCCCGGCCTCTACGGCGGACGCCTCGTGGGCGCGCTGTGGCCGCTCACCCCGCCGCAGATCGGGCAGTACGCGGCGGTGATCATCGGGCTCACCGCGCTGCTCGTCATCGGCAAGCGGACCGACCGGACCAGCGCTGTGCTGGTCATCGTGCCGTCGCTGGTGCTGCTCGCGCTGACCCACACCCGGACGGCCACGCTCGGCCTGCTCCTCGGGCTGGCGCTGGCGATCGGCTCGCTCATCCTGACCAGCGCCGCGGCCCGCCGCTTCTTCACCTGGGCCGTGCTGATCTCCGTGGTGGCCGCGGTCGGCTTCGCCTCCGCGCTGCAGACCTGGTTCCTGCGCGGACAGAGCCAGGAGAACTTCTCCAGTCTCACCGGCCGGGCCAAGGTCTGGAACGCCCTGCTGGCCGAGCCCCGGACCGCCGCGCAGCAGGCGTTCGGCGTGGGCCTGGGCGACAAGTCCTTCGGCGGGCTGCCGATCGACAACAGCTGGCTGGCCGTCTACAACGAGCAGGGTCTGATCGGCGTCACCCTCGTCGCGTTGATCATCGTCGTGCTGGGCGGCGTCGCGCTGCTGAGGCCGCCGTCCTTGCAGCGGGCCTGCGCGATCTTCCTGATCAGCTACTGCGCGATCGCCTCGTACACCGAGGCCGGCCTCGGCGACGCCTCGCCGTATCTGCTCCATCTGGCCCTGGCCGCCTCGCTGTTGGCGGCACCCGCCCGGGCCGTTGCGCTCGCCCTGCCCGAAGCCCCTCGACGGCACGTCCCGCGCTGGGCCCGTAGATCGGAGGTGAACTGAGCATGCACGTTCTCGTGGTGCACAACCGCTACAACTCGGCGCAGCCGAGCGGGGAGAACAAGGTCGTCGACCAGGAGGTGGACCTGCTGCGCGCGGCCGGCCACCGGGTCGAGGTGTTCGAGCGGCGCAGCGACGACATCGGCGCCCGCTCCCTCCTCGGCAAGGTCGCGGTGCCGCTCCTGGTGCCGTGGAACCCGGCCGTCCGCACGGAACTCGCGGCCAGGCTGCGCGCCGAGCGGCCGGACGTGGTGCACGTCCACAACGTGTTCCCGCTCCTGTCGCCCGCCGTGCTCGCCGCCTGCGCCGACGCCGATGTGCCCGCCGTCGCCACGCTGCACAACTACACCCAGGTCTGCCCGCCCGGCACACTCCAGCGGGACGGCCGACCGTGCACCGAGTGCGTCGGCTCGACACCGCTGCCCGCCGTCCGGCACGGCTGCTACCGCAACTCCAGCCTCGCGACCGTGCCGCTCGCGGTCAGCCTCTCGGTCAACCGGAAGCGCTGGTGGACCGGCGTGGAGCGCTTCCTGTGCATCTCCGCCGCGCAGCGTGACGTCCTGGTGAGCTCCGGCATGCCGGCCGAACGCCTGGCGGTGAAGCACAACTTCGTCCCGGAACCCGACATCCGCCGGGAAGGCGGGGGAGAGCAGGTGCTCTACCTCGGCCGGCTCGCCGAGGCCAAGGGCGTACGGCTGCTCATGGCCGCGTGGGACGAGGTCGCGGCGGGCGGCGGTGCGGGCGTCCCGCTCGTGATCGCCGGCACCGGGCCGCTGGAGAAAGAGGTGACCGCCTGGGCGGCGGGCCGCGACGACGTGCGCTACGTCGGCCTGCTGGACCCGGCGGAGTGCCGCAAGGCCATCGCGCGCTCGGTCGCCGTGGTGGCGCCCTCGACCTGGCTGGAGGCGTTCGGCCTGGTGGTCGTGGAGGCGATGGCGGCCGGGGTCCCGACCGTCGCCGCGGGCCACGGCGCCTTCGTCGAACTCGTCGAGGACGGCGTCACCGGGCTGCTGCACCGGCCGGGCGAGCCCGCCTCGCTCGCGTCCTGCATACGCCGGATCGCGGCCGAGCCGACCCGCAACCGGGAGATGGGGCAGGCGGCCCGGCGCCGCTACGAGCAGGGATTCAGCCCGGCCGTCGGCCTGGAGCGCCTGCTGGAGGAATACCGCACCGCGATCGCGGGTCGGTCAGCACTGGCTCGCGGCGGGGACACCCGCGCGGGCAGGGGGGATGGGGAGAGCAGATGACACGATGCCGACTCTGCGGCTCGGAAGCGACGACGAGCGTCGTCGATCTTGGGGCGACACCGCCATGTGAGAGCTTTCTCGCCGCGGACCAACTGGACCTGCCGGAGCAGACGTACCCGCTGCACCTGCGGGTCTGCACCGACTGCTGGCTCGCGCAGCTCCCTCCGTTGATCACGCCGGAGGAGACGTTCAAGGAGTACGCGTACTTCTCCTCGTTCTCGACCTCCTGGGTGGAGCACGCGCGCACGTTCGTCGACGGCGCCGTACAGCGCCTCGACCTGGGCCCCGACGCCTTCGTGGTCGAGGTCGCGAGCAACGACGGCTACCTGCTGCGGCACGTGGTGGACCGGGGGATCCGCTGCCTCGGTATCGAGCCGTCGGTGAACGTCGGTGCCGCGGCGCGGGAGGCGGGGGTGCCCACGGTCACGGAGTTCCTGAGCCCCGACACCGGCTCGGCCGTCCGTGCCGAGCACGGTCCGGCGGACCTGGTCGTGGCCAACAACGTGTACGCGCACATCCCCGACGTCGTCGGGTTCACCCAGGGGCTGCGCGCGCTGGTCGCCGACGACGGCTGGGTCTCCATCGAGGTGCAGCACCTGCTGACCCTGATCGAGGAGAACCAGTACGACACGATCTACCACGAGCACTTCCAGTACTACACGGTCGCCTCCGCGATCCGGGCCCTCGCGAGCGGCGGACTCGCCCTGGTGGACGTCGAGTTGCTGCCCACGCACGGCGGCTCCATCCGGCTGTGGGCCCGGCCGGCCGAGGTGGCGGGCGAGCCGTCGCAGCGGGTGGCCGACGTGCTGGCCCGGGAGAAGGCCGCAGGCTTGCAGGAGCTGTCGGGGTACACCGAGTTCTCCGCCCGGGTGGCCAAGGTGCGCCGGGATCTGCTGCGGTTCCTCATCGAGGCGGCCGAGCGCGGCGAGACGGTCGTCGGCTACGGCGCCCCGGGCAAGGGCAACACCCTGCTCAACCACTGCGGTATCCGGTCCGACCTGCTCGCCTACACGGTCGACCGCAATCCGTACAAGCACGGCAGGTTCACCCCGGGCACCCGCATCCCGATCCTGCCGCCCGAGCAGATAGCCGCCGACAAGCCGGACTACGTCCTCGTCCTCCCGTGGAACCTGCGGGCCGAGCTGGTCGAGCAGCTGTCGTTCGTGCACGAGTGGGGCGGCCGGCTGGTCTTCCCGATCCCGGAACTGAGCATTGTCGAAGGCGTTCTGAAGGAGGTCACAGCATGAAGGTCGTCCTGTTCTGCGGCGGTTACGGGATGCGCATGCGCAACGGAACCTCCGACGACGTGCCCAAGCCGATGGCGATGGTCGGGCCGCGCCCGCTGATCTGGCACGTCATGCGCTACTACGCGCACTTCGGGCACACGGAGTTCATCCTCTGCCTCGGCTACGGGGCCCACCACATCAAGGACTTCTTCCTCAACTACCAGGAGACGGCGTCCAACGACTTCGTCCTGCGGGGCGGGCGCACCGAGCTGCTGTCCACCGACATCGCCGACTGGACGATCACGTTCGCGCAGACCGGCATCGAGTCACCGATCGGGGAGCGGCTGCGCAGGGTGCGGCACCATCTGGACGGCGACGAGATGTTCCTCGCCAACTACGCCGACGTGCTCACCGACGCCCCGCTGCCCGAGATGATCGACCGGTTCGCCCAGCGCGACGCCGGGGCGTCGATGATGGTCGTACCGCCACAATCCTCCTTCCACTGTGTGGAGTTGGGCGAGGACGGCCTCGTAGGGGGCATCACCGCGGTGAGCGACATGCCGCTGTGGGAGAACGGCGGCTACTTCGTGCTCCGCCAGGAGGTCTTCGACCACATACCGGAGAACGGGGACCTGGTCGCCGATGGATGTGCCCAACTGGCCAAGCGCGGACGGCTGGTGGCGCACCAGCACCGCGGCTTCTGGAAGCCGACCGACACCGTGAAGGAGCGGGCCGCGCTCGACGAGGCCTACACCCGGGGCGACCGTCCGTGGGCCGTGTGGGAGCGGGACAGCGCGGAGGTGCGTACGTGATCAGGCTCGGAGCCGGTCCTCTCGACCGGATCGTCGTCGTGGGCGCGCACTGCGACGACATCGCCATCGGCGCCGGCGGCACCCTGCTGACGCTCTGTCAGGCGCGGCCGGGCCTACGCGTAGACGCACTTGTGCTCTCGGGCGGCGGCAGTGAGCGCGAGCAGGAAGAACAGGCCGCGCTCACCGCCTTCTGCCCGGGCGCCGACCTGCGGCTGACCGTGCACAAGCTGCCGGACGGCCGGCTGCCCACGCACTGGGACGAGGCCAAGGCCGCGGTCGAGGAACTGCGCGAGCGGACCGACCCGGATCTGATCCTGGCCCCGCGTACCGATGACGCGCACCAGGACCACCGCGGCCTGGCACAGCTGGTACCCACCGCGTTCCGCGACCACCTCGTGCTCGGCTACGAGATCGTCAAGTGGGACGGCGATCTCGGCCGCATGGCGGCGTACCAGCCGCTGGCGCCGGAGACCGCCGAAGAGAAGGTGCGGCTGCTTCAGGAGCACTACGCCTCGCAGCGACACCGGCCCTGGTACGACCGGGAGGCCTTCCTCGGCCTGGCCCGGATCCGCGGCATCGAATGCCACGAGCGATACGCCGAGGCGTTCGCCGTCACCAAACTCACGCTCAACCTGGGGGGTTGAACAACCTTGCGCGTACTACTGACCGGACACCAGGGCTATCTGGGCACCGTCATGGCACCCGTCCTCACCGCCGCCGGACACGAGGTCGTCGGCCTCGACTCCGGCCTGTTCGCCGACTCCGTCCTCGGCCCGCAGCCCGCCGACCCGCCCGGGGTGCGGGTGGACCTGCGCGACATCACCGCCGAGCACGTGGCCGGGGTGGACGCGGTGATCCACCTGGCCGCGCTGTCCAACGACCCGCTCGGATCGCTGGCACCGGAACTCACCTACGACATCAACCACCACGCGTCCGTACGGCTGGCCCAACTGGCCCGCGACGCCGGTGTGCGGCGCTTCCTGTACGCGTCGACCTGCTCCGTCTACGGCGCCTCCGGCGGCGACGGCCTGGTGACCGAGGACGCCCCGCTGCGCCCGGTGACGCCGTACGCGGAGTCGAAGGTGCGGGTCGAGGACGACCTGCACGAACTGGCCGACGGCGACTTCACCCCGGTGTTCATGCGCAACGCCACCGCCTTCGGCTACTCGCCCCGGCTGCGCGCCGACATCGTGCTGAACAACCTGGTCGGCCACGCGCTGCTGTCCGGCGAGGTCCTTGTCCTCTCCGACGGCACTCCCTGGCGCCCGCTGGTGCACGCCGGCGACATCGCCCGCGCCTTCACGGCCGCGCTGACCGCGCCGCGCGAAGCGGTGCACGACCGGGCGTTCAACATCGGCAGCGAGATCAACAACGTCACGGTCGCCGAGATCGCCGACCAGGTCGCCGAGGCGGTGGCCGGCGCCAAGGTGGTGATCACCGGGGAGAACGGTGCCGACCCGCGGTCCTACCGGGTGGACTTCTCCCGGTTCCGCGCCGCGATCCCCGGCTTCGACTGCGAGTGGACGGTGAAGCAGGGCGCACTCGAACTCGCCGACGCCTACCGGAAGTTCGACCTGACCCGGGAGGACTTCGACCGCTGCTTCACCCGCCTCGCCGTGCTGCGCGCGGCGACCGACGCCGGCACCGTCGACGACACCCTGCGGTGGCGCCGATGACCGACACGGGCGAGGAAATGTACGGCCTGGTGGAGCGGCTGTATCCGCTCTGCCGGAGCATCACGGGCGACGGTGTGCGCGCCACCCTGGACATCGTCGGCGAGTACCTTCCGCTCCAGGTGCACGAGGTGCCGACCGGGACGCAGGTCCTCGATTGGACCGTTCCACAGGAGTGGAACATCCGGGACGCGTACATCGCCGACAGCACCGGCCGGCGGGTCGTCGACTTCGCCGCGTCCAGCCTGCACGTGCTCGGCTACAGCGTGCCGGTGGCGAGGACCATGCCCCTGTCCGAGCTGCGCGCGCACCTGCACACCCTGCCGGACCAGCCCAACTGGGTGCCGTACCGCACCAGTTACTACAAGCCGGAGTGGGGCTTCTGCCTGGCCCAGGAGACCCTGGACGCGCTGCCGGACGGCGACTACGAGGTGCGGATCGACTCCACCCTCGCCGACGGGCACCTCACCTACGCCGAGCACGTGGTCCCCGGGCAGGTCGCCGACGAGGTGATCGTCTCCTGCCACACCTGCCACCCGTCGCTGGCCAACGACAACCTGGCCGGCATCGCGGTGGCGACGTTCCTCGCCCGGGAGCTGGCGCGGCAGACGCCGTACTACACCTACCGGTTCATCTACGCCCCCGGCACCATCGGGGCGATCACCTGGCTGGCCCGCAACGCGGAGCGGATCGAGCGGGTCAAGCACGGGCTCGTGCTGGCCTGCGCCGGGGACCCGGGACAGGTGACGTACAAGCAGAGCAGGCGCGGCGACGCGGAGATCGACCGGGTGCTGCGGCACGTGCTGGCGGCGTCCGAACGCCCGCACCAGGTCAACGAGTTCACCCCGTACGGCTACGACGAGCGGCAGTACTGCTCGCCCGGCTTCAACCTGGGCGTGGGCTCGCTCACCCGGACCCCGTACGCGGGCTACCCCGAGTACCACACCTCCGCGGACAACCTGGACTACGTCTCCCCGGAGGCGATGGCGGACACCCTCGCCGTCTGCCGCGAGGCGTTCGCCGTTCTCGACCGCAACCGGCGGTACCTCAACCTCAGCCCCTACGGCGAACCACAGCTGGGCCGGCGCGGGTTGTACGACGCGCTCGGCGGGCGCAGCGACACCAAGCAGGCCCAGATGGCCATGCTCTGGGTGCTCAACCTCTCCGACGGCGAGCACAGCCTGCTCGACGTCGCCGAGCGGTCCGGGCTGCCGTTCGACACCGTCGCCGGCGCGGCCGACGCCCTGCACGAGGCCGGACTGATCAAGACATGACGCCGATGACCACCGACGGGGAGAATCCGCCGACGAAGGCGAGACCCGCCCGATCCGCCAAGCGGGCCCTCGTCGGCCGGCTGTCCTGGGGACTGGCCGACCAGGCGGCCTCCAGCATCAGCAACTTCGCGGTGGGCATCTACGTGGCCCGCTCCCTCGGGGTTACCGCGTTCGGCGTGTTCAGCCTCGCCTGGGTGACCTACGGCGTGGTGCTCAACGTCTCCCGCGGCCTGGCCACCGACCCGCTCGTGGTGCGCTTCAGCGGGGTGCCGGAGCCGTCCTGGCGCGGGGCGGTGGCCCGCTCGACGGGTACCGCGCTCTGCGTCGGCACGGCGCTCGGAGTGCTGTGCCTGGCGGCCGGGCTCGGGCTCGGCGGCGGGGTGGGGCCCGCGTTCGCCGCCCTCGGTCTCATGATGCCGGGGCTGCTGCTCCAGGACGCCTGGCGGTTCTCGTTCTTCGCCGCCGGCGACGGCAGGAAGGCGTTCGTCAACGACATCGTGTGGGGCATCGCGCTCATCCCCGCCATGGTGGTGGCGGCCCATGTCGGCACCGTGGCCGCCTTCGTGCTCGCCTGGGGCGCGTCCGCCACGGTGGCCGCGGGGTACGGCTGCGTCCAGTCCGGCATCCGGCCGCGGACCGCACAGGCCCGCGGCTGGCTGCGCGAACAGCGCGACCTCGGCTACCGGTACCTGGTCGAGAACGTCAGCCTCAGCGGCGCGAGCCAGCTCCGCGCGTACGGCCTCGGCGCGATCGTCGGAGTGAGCGCGGTGGGGGCGGTGCGCGGTGCCGAACTCCTCCTCGGCCCCTTCCTCGCCGTACTGATGGGGCTCTCGCTGGTCACCGTCCCCGAGGCGGCACGCGTGCTGCGGCAGGCCCCGCACCGACTGGGCAGGTTCTGCCTCCTCCTCGGCGGGGGACAGGCCACCGGAGCGCTGCTCTGGGGCTCGGCGCTGCTGCTGATGCCGGGCCGGCTCGGCGAGTTGGCGCTCGGCGACGTCTGGCACTCCTCCTCGCACCTCATCGTGCAGATCACCCTCAGCGTCGCGGGAGCGGGCCTCGGCACCGGAGCGGCGGCCGGACTGCGCGCGCTCGGCGCCGCCCGGCGCAGCCTGAAATGCCAGCTGTTCGCCTCCGCCTGCTACGTCGGCGGCGGACTCGGCGGGGCGGCCCTCGCCGGTACGGCCGGCTCGGCCTGGGGCGTCGCCGCCGCGACCATCAGCGGTTCGGCCGTGTGGTGGCTGCAACTGCGCTCCGCCCTGCGCGAGCGCCACCGCGATCCCATCCCCGAAGTGAGGACCTCATGACCGACCGACCGAGGCTGAGCATCGGCCTGCCCGTGTACAACGGCGAGGAGTACCTGGCCGAGTCGTTCGACGCCCTGCTCGGCCAGACCTACGAGGACTTCGAACTGGTCGTCTCCGACAACGCCTCGACCGACGGGACCGAGGCCATCTGCCGCAAGTACGCCGCGCAGGACTCCCGCATCCGCTACCTCCGGCTGCCCCGCAACATCGGCGCCACCCCGAACCACAACCACGTCTTCGCCGAGTCCCGCGGCGAGTTGTTCAAGTGGGCCTCGCACGACGACCTCTACGGCCGCGACCTGCTGCGCCGCTGCATAGAAGCACTGGACGAGCGCCCGGACGTGATCCTCGCCCACACCGACCAGGCGGTCATCGACGGCGACGGCCAGGTGACGGTGCCCTACGACTACACGCTCGCCACCGGCTCCCCGCACGCACCGGACCGCTTCCGCAGCCTGCTGTTCGAGCCGGGCGGTGACGACTTCTACGGCGTGATACGCGCCGACGTGCTGCGCCGGGTGAAACCGATGGACAGCTACCACCACGCGGACCGCACGTTCGTCGCCGAGATCACCCTGCACGGACGCTTCCACCAGGTCCCGGAACTGCTGTACTTCCGCCGCGACCACCCCACCCGCGCCGAACGCGCCAACCCCTCCAAGCGCGCCCGCTGCGTCAACCTGGACCCGCGCCGGGCGGGCGCGCTGCACCCGACGCCCCGACTGCTGGCCGAGTACGTCTGGGGCTTCGCCTCGGCGATCCGGCGGGCGCCGCTCTCCCCGGCCGACCGGCGCGCCTGCTACCGCCACCTGGCTTCCTGGATGACCAGCCGGGTCCGGCCGGGCGCCGGCGAGCGGGTGGAGGACCGCGCCCCGGTCGACCCGGCCCAGCTCACGGTCTCCGTCGACGCCCTCGTCGCCGGCCGCGAGGGGAGGCGCGCATGACGTCAGCGCCCGAACGGCCGGTGCGCGTCGGGGTGTTCGGCCTGCTCGGCTCCGGCAACCTCGGCAACGACGGGTCGCTCGAAGCCGTCCTCGGCTACCTCCGCGCCGACCACCCGGACGCGGTCGTGGACGCCTTCTGCGGCGGACCCGAGGCCGTGACGGCCCGGTTCGGCATCCCCGCCACCCGGATGCACTGGAACCGCGCCGAGTACCGGACCGCGTCCCGCTTGGGCTCGATCGCGTCGAAGGGTCTGGGCAAGTTCGTCGACATCTTCCGCACCGCCGCCTGGGTGCGGAAGCACGACGTGGTGATCGTGCCGGGCATGGGCGTCCTGGAGGCCACCCTGCCGCTACGGCCCTGGGGCTTCCCGTACTCGCTGTTCCTGCTCTGCGCGAGCGGCCGGCTGACGCGCACCCGGGTCGCGCTGGTCAGCGTCGGCGCCGCCGAGATCCGCGACCGGCCCACCCGGGCCCTGGTCCGCCGGTCGGGGCGGCTGGCCGCCTACCGGTCGTACCGGGACGCCCAGTCCCGGGACGCGATGCGGGCGATGGGCGTGGACACCGCACGCGACGAGGTCTACCCGGACCTCGCCTTCTCCCTGCCGGCACCGCCCGCGAGCGCGCCCTCGGACGTGCCGGGCACGGTCTGCGTCGGCGTCATGGACTTCCACGGCGGCAACGACGACCGCGCCCGGGCCGACGAGATATACGGTCGCTACCTCGACGGGACCATCCGGTTCGTCCGCACGCTGGTCGAGGAGGGCAGGCCGGTCCGGCTGCTCACCGGCGACCGGTGCGACGCCACCGTGGTCGCCGCGATCCTCGACGCGGTCGACTCACCCCTGGTCACCGCCGCCGAACCGACCTCCCTGGCCGACCTGATGAAGGAGATGGCGGCCGCCGACACCGTAGTAGCAGTCAGATACCACAACTTGATCTGCGCGCTGAAGACCGGAACACCGGTGCTCGCCCTCAGCTATGCGGCGAAGAGCGACGCGCTCATGGACCGGATGGGCCTCGGCGCGTACTGCCACCCGGCGCGCGAGGTCGACGCCGACCGGTTGCTGGAGCAATTCCGGGCGCTGGAGAAGCGATCGGCCGAGCTGCGGCAGACCCTCGCCGAGCGGAACCTGGCCGCCGCCCGCCAACTGGAGGACCAGTTCAGCTCGTTGACCGCGGCCGTGTTCCCCGCGACCGGCCACGCCCACGCCCACGCTCGGCAGGAGTCTCCATGAAAGCGACCGAAGTCCCGGAGATCGCCGGTGCGTTCCTCTTCGAGCCGACGCCGTACGCCGACGAACGCGGCTTCTTCTGCCGCACCTTCGACGCCGACGTGGTCCGCTCGGTGGGCCTCGACCCGGACGCCTTCGTCCAGGACAGCCTGTCCCGCTCGGTCCGGGGCGTGGTGCGCGGCCTGCACCTGCGATCCGGCGCGGGCGAGGCCAAGTTGGTGCGGTGCTCGTACGGGCGGATCTTCGACGTCGTCGTGGATCTGCGGCCGGATTCCCCGACCTACCGCCATTGGGTTTCCTTTGAACTCACAGGAGAATCACAACCAACTCTTTACATTCCCGCGGGATGCGCGCACGGTTTTCAGGCACTGACCGACACCGCCGACACCTCGTACCGGATCGACCGCCCGCACGATCCGGCCGAGGACGTGACCATCGCCTTCGACGACCCGGAGCTCGCCATTCCCTGGCCGCTGCCGGTTGCACTGATGTCCCAACGGGACCGAGAGGCGCCGAGCCTCGCCGAGGTCCTGAAGCACAGAGAAAGATGAGGTCCCCGTGGACACCGAAGTGCTTGACCTGCCCTTGTCGCGGACAGCCAACGAGCGGCTGCACGCCATGATCCCCGGGGGCGCTCACACCTACGCCAAGGGCGACGACCAGTACCCCGAGAACCTGGCCCCGGTCATCAGCCACGGCAGCGGTGCCCACGTGTGGGACGTCGACGGCAACCGCTACATCGAGTACGGCTCCGGCCTGCGGTCGGTCAGCCTCGGTCACGCCCACCCGCGCGTGATCGAGGCGGTGCGGCGGGAACTCGACCGCGGCAGCAACTTCGTCCGGCCGTCCATCGTGGAGGTCGAGGCCGCGGAACGCTTCCTGGCCACGGTGCCGACCGCCGAGATGGTGAAGTTCGCGAAGAACGGCTCCGACGCCACCTCCGCCGCGGTACGCCTCGCCCGTGCCGCCACCGGCCGCACGAGGGTGGCCCTCTGCTCCGACCACCCGTTCTTCTCCGTCGACGACTGGTTCATCGGCACCACACCGATGTCCGCCGGCATTCCGGCGGCGACCACCGAGCTCATCGCGTCCTTCCCCTACGGCGACCTGACCGCCACGGAGGAGATGCTCAACCGGTACCCGGACCAGATCGCCTGCCTGATCCTCGAACCCGCCACCCACACCGAACCGCCGCCCGGATACCTCGCCGGCCTGCGCGACCTGGCCGACCGGTACGGCTGCGTACTGATCTTCGACGAGATGATCACCGGCTTCCGCTGGTCCGAGGCCGGCGCCCAGGGCCTGTACGGCGTCGTCCCCGACCTCTCCACGTTCGGCAAGGCGCTGGGCAACGGATTCGCCGTCTCCGCGCTGGCCGGGCGCCGCGACCTGATGGAGCGGGGCGGGCTGCGGCACTCCGGCGACCGGGTGTTCCTGCTGTCCACCACGCACGGTGCGGAGACGCACTCCCTGGCAGCGGCGATGGCCGTGCAGGCCACGTACGTCGAAGAGGGGATCACCGCGCGGCTGCACGCCCTGGGCGAGCGGTTGGCCGCCGGTGTCCGCGAGGTCGCGGCCGGCATGGGTGTCGCCGACCACGTCGTCGTCCGGGGCCGGGCCAGCAACCTGGTCTTCGCCACCCTCGACGAGAACCTGCAGCCGTCGCAGCGGTACCGCACCCTGTTCCTGCGCCGGCTCCTCGCGGGCGGAGTGCTGGCCCCCTCGTTCGTGGTGAGCAGCGCACTCGACGACGAGGACATCGACCGTACCGTCGACGTGGTGGCCGAGGCGTGTGCGGTGTACCGGAAGGCGCTGGACGCCGCCGATCCCACCCCCTGGCTGGCCGGGCGACCCGTGAAGCCCGTGTTCCGCCGCTTGGCCTGACGAGACGTCAGCGGTGGTCTCGCCGACCGGGCTCGGCCATCCGGTCGGCGATCCGGTCGACCAGCCACGCGGTCGCCGGAACCACCGCCAGCGCGGTGCACCAGCCGCCGAGGACGTCGGTCGCGTAGTGCGCGCCGAGGGCGACCTCGGCCCAGCCCATGGCGGCTCCGGCCGCCAGCCCCGCCGCGAGCACGAGTGACGTACCGGCCGTCCTGCCGAGGCCGAGCCGGTCCGTCGCGAACAGCGCCGCCATGAGGGCGAGCGCGGTGGCGAAGGCGGTGTGCCCACTCGGGTAGGACAGGTTGCCGGGGCCGTGGATGGTACGTCCCACCAGATGCTTGATGAGCGTGGTCGCCCCCACGGTCGTGCCGACGCCGACCACGACCAGCCCCGCCGCGCGGGGACGCCGAAGCAGCAGACAGCCCACCACGCCGGCCACGATCAGCATCGCCGACCCCGCGGGTTCCCCCAGGAAGTCCAGGGCCAGGGCGACATGGCGCCACGGCGGACGCACACTGTCCGCCGTCGGCGGGATGATCCAGCGGTCCACCGCGCCGGGCTCGCTGTGGCCGGAGTACAGGACCCCGAGCGCGCCGACCACCAGCGCGGCGAGGACCGCGATCAGCCCGAGCCACGGGCGCAGCGACGGGGGCAGCACCGATGGCGCCGGCCGGACGGTCACCACGTTCACCGCGTCCGGTCGACCTGGGCTGGTGCCCTTGCTCCGCTGCCGCCCGCCGTGATCCAACCCGAGCCCCCGTCGTGTCGTGAGCCGTCAACCCTAGCCGCAATCCGGGATGGTGTACGGGTTCGACCTGGTCCATGGCGAGATCAGTACGATGACCGCACCTGACGGTATGCACCCTGCGGGTGCGCGCGGAGGACGACCTCGCCGTGGCGAGTCCGGTTGTGCCGCCCGCGATGGTCACGACGTGTGCCGACGCGCTCATGCGCGTTCGGGGGCGTGGTGGTCACGCGTCGGTGCGGGCCGTGGTGAGCTGGGTCCGGTACCGGCGTGGAACAGTGCCGCGTACAGCAGCGCCCCGACGGTGGGGCCGACCAGCGCGGACAGGTCGGCTCCGCCCAGTCCGGTGGCGAGGGGGCTCTGGAAGTCCGTGGAGTTGATGCACAGGAGCGCGGCGGCGGTGCCGAGGACCTGCGCGGTGACGCCGGTGATGTTGACACCCCCGTGGTACCAGTAGGCGCTGGCGGGGGTCTCGTCGTGCAGGCCGGGGCCGCGGTAGCGATTGCGGCGCAGCAACTGCCCGAACTCGCCGATGCCCAGGCCGCCGACATGGTCGTCGACACCTTTCTGCGGGGGCTCGGTGGTCGGTGAAGTCGGCGGTGTGCGCCGACCCGAATCCTTGACCCCCGTTCTGCCCTCCATGATGCTGTGTTGCGACACGCGCGAAGCGTGCCGTAATGAGCAACGTTATGCCCAGGTCCAGTACCAGCGGAGGAGTGGCCATGACGCATCAGGTCCGTGCTGTCGTCGCGCGAGGCAAGGGTGCCCCCGTCAGCCTGGAGACGATCGTCGTCCCCGATCCCGGGCCGGGCGAGGCGCTGGTGAAGGTCGATGCGTGCGGGGTCTGCCACACCGATCTGCACTATCGCGAGGGCGGTATCAACGACGACTTCCCGTTCCTGCTCGGGCACGAGGCCGCGGGCGTCGTGGAGTCGGTGGGGGAGGGCGTCACCGATGTGGCCCCCGGCGACTTCGTGATCCTCAACTGGCGTGCCGTGTGCGGGAATTGCCGGGCCTGTCGGCGCGGACGGCCGCAGTACTGCTTCAACACCCACAACGCCAAGCAGAAGATGACCCTGCTCGACGGCACCGAACTCTCACCCGCCCTCGGCATCGGCGCCTTCGCCGAGAAGACCCTGGTCGCGGCGGGCCAGTGCACCAAGGTAGACCGGGCCGCATCGGCTGCCGCCGCCGGGCTGCTGGGCTGTGGCGTGATGGCCGGCATCGGCGCCGCCATCAACACCGGGAACGTCGGGCGCGGTGACACCGTCGCGGTCATTGGGTGCGGTGGCGTCGGTGACGCGGCGATCGCCGGGTCCCGGCTCGCGGGTGCGGCACGGATCATCGCCGTGGACATCGACGACCGCAAGCTGGAGAAGGCCCGCTCGCTCGGCGCCACGCACACGGTCAACTCCAAGGCCGGAGATCCCGTCGAGGCCATCCGTGAACTGACCGGTGGCTTCGGTGCCGATGTCGTCATCGAGGCGGTCGGCCGCCCGGAGACCTACAAACAGGCCTTCTACGCCCGGGACTTGGCGGGCACGGTCGTCCTCGTCGGCGTGCCGACCCCCGAGATGAAGCTCGAACTCCCGCTGCTGGACGTCTTCGGGCGGGGCGGCTCGCTCAAGTCGTCGTGGTACGGCGACTGCCTGCCCTCCCGCGACTTCCCGATGCTGATCGACCTCTACCTCCAAGGGCGGCTGGATCTCGACGCGTTCGTCACCGAGACCATCGCGCTGGAGGATGTCGAGAAGGCCTTCGAGCGGATGCACGGCGGCGATGTGCTGCGTTCGGTGGTGGTGCTGTGATGGGCGCTCGTATTGAACACCTCGTCACGTCAGGGCAGTTCACGCTCGACGGCGGTACCTGGGACGTCGACAACAATGTCTGGATCATCGGTGACGACACCGAGGCCGTCGTCATCGACGCCGCGCACGATGCCGACGCCATCGCGAAGGCGGTCGGCGACCGCCGGCTCGTCGCCGTCATCTGTACCCACGCCCACAACGACCACATCGACGCGGCGCCCGACCTCGCCGACCGCACCGGCGCTCCGATCCTGCTGCACGCCGACGACCTGCCGCTGTGGAAGCAGACCCACCCGGACCGGGTGCCCGACGGCGAACTGGTCGACGGGCAGGTCGTGGTGGTGGCGGGGGTCGAGGTGACCGTGCTGCACACGCCCGGGCACGCGCCCGGCGCCGTCTGTCTGTACGCGCCCGCGCTGAACGCCCTCTTCAGCGGGGACACGCTCTTCGCGGGCGGGCCGGGGGCCACGGGGCGGTCGTACTCCCACTTCCCGACCATCGTCGACTCCATCCGGGACCGGCTGCTCGGTCTGCCGGGGGACACCGTCGTATACACCGGACACGGGGACACGACGACCGTCGGCGCCGAGGCTCCGCATCTTCAGGAGTGGATCGACCGCGGGTTCTGAGCCCTGTCCGGTGTTGCTGATGGCGCGCTATGTTGCGTGAAAAGCAACACTGGGTAAGGGGTTCGCGTGGCCTCTGAATGCCTTGACAACGGTTTGGGGCCGCCCTCAAACTGACGTTGCGCTTACCGCAATCCGTTTCGCTATACGCACCGAGGTGTCATGATGATTCCCGCGTGCCTTCTCGTGGATCTGCCGCGAGGCGAGGCCTACCGGCTCGACATCGATCCGCCGGTTTCGGTGTTCCACACCGACGACGGCGAGGTCTTCGCCATCGACGACACGTGCACCCACCAGGACGCCTCGCTCGCGGACGGCTGGCTGGAGGGCTGCGAGGTGGAATGCCCGCTGCACGCTTCGAAGTTCGACCTGCGGACGGGTGCCGTGGACGCTCCGCCGGCCAAGCGCCCGGTGCGTACCCACGAGGTTCTGGTGCAGGACGGCATGATCTACGTCGTGCCGTCCACGGACGCCCCGAACCTGCCGCCCTGCGTCGCGGCCCGGCTCGCCGGAGGCCCCGCGTGAGGACCGTGGCCGTGGTGGGCGCCTCGCTGGCCGGGCTGTCGACGGCGCGCTCGCTGCGGAAGCAGGGCTTCGACGGACGGCTCGTCGTCATCGGCGACGAACCCCATCGCCCGTACGACAGACCGCCGTTGTCCAAGGAGTTCCTCGCCGGGACCGTCACCGAGGACGATCTCCTGCTGGAGATGGACGACGAGGACCTGCGGGCCGAGTGGCTGCTCGGTGCCCGTGCCGTCGGGCTCCAGGTCGACGGCACGGAGCGGGTGTTGCTCCTCGACGACGGGCGGGAGGTGCGGGCCGACGGTGTCGTCGTCGCGACCGGCGCGGTGGCGCGGAACCTGCCCGGCACGGACGGACTGACCGGCGTGCACACCCTGCGCACCCTGGACGACGCCCGCGCCCTGCGCGACGAACTCGCCCTGGGCGGACGGCTGGTGGTGATCGGCGGCGGGTTCATCGGCGCCGAGGTCGCCTCCACGGCCTACGCTCTCGGACTCGACGTCACGGTGATCGAGGCGGCGCCGACCCCCCTCGCGGGACCGCTCGGCGAGACCATGGGCGGGATCGTCTCCGCCCTCCACGAGGCCCACGGCGTACGGCTGTTGTGCGGTGTCGGGGTCAAAGGGCTGAGCGGGGAGGCCCGCGTCGACGCCGTGCTGCTGGAGGACGGGCGAACTGTCCCCGCCGACATGGTCGTTGTCGGTGTGGGCGCGCGGCCCTGCGTCGAGTGGCTGGAGGGTTCGGGGGTCGAGCTGGACAACGGCGTCAAGTGCGGTGCCGACGGCCGGACCAGCCTCGCCGGCGTGGTCGCCGTAGGAGACTGTGCCAACTGGTATGACCCGCGGGCGGGTTCGCACCGGCGGGTCGAGCACTGGACCGGGGCGCGGGAGCGGCCCGAAGCCGCTGTGGCCGCGTTGTTGTCGTGGGGTGCGGTGGAGGCGGGGGCGTCGCGGCCTCCGTACTTCTGGTCGGACCAGTACGGCGTGAAGATCCAGTTCGCCGGTCATGCGGCCGGTGCCGACAGCGTGACCGTCGAGGAGGGCGCCACCGGCGACCGCAGTTTCCTCGCCGTCTACCGGTGTGCCGGGCAGCCGGTCGCCGTGCTCGCGATGAACCAGCCGCGGCTGTTCATGCGGTGGCGCAAGCAGCTTGCCGCCACGGTGAGTTGACCGTAACTACGCCGTCCGGAGTCATTCGTCCCGGCGCGTGAATGACCGACCCACGACGTTCTCCGAGGAGTGCTCTGTGACCTCGACCAGCCTGCCGGACAGCCTGATCGCCACCCTGCCCGGCTCCTCCTACACGGACCCGGACATCTTCGCCCAGGAGCAGGAGCGCATCTTCGAGACGATGTGGTTCTGTGCCGTGCGCTCCTCCGAACTCGCCAAGCCCGGCGCCTTCCGGACCGTGGACGTGGGCCGCGAGAGCATCCTCATCACACGCGCCCGCGACAACTCGATCCGCGCCTACTTCAACGTCTGCCGGCACCGCGGCGCCAAGCTCTGCACCGAGGAGACCGGCGAGGTCAAACGCGCCTTCCAATGCCCGTACCACGCCTGGACGTACGACCTGAACGGCAAGCTCGTCGCGGCGCCCAACCTGACCAAGATGCCCGATGTCGGCCGCACCGAGTTCGGCCTGGTGAGCGTCGCCGTCCGCGAATGGCTCGGCTATGTGTGGGTCAACCTGGCGGAGAATCCACCGTCGTTCGACGAGGACGTCATCAGTGAGGTCGTCACCCGCCTCGGCGACGTGGAGTCCCTCGACCACTACGACATCGACCACCTCTCGGTGGGCCGGCGCATCGTCTACGACGTCAAGGCCAACTGGAAGCTCATCATCGAGAACTTCATGGAGTGCTACCACTGCGCCACGATCCACCCCGAACTCACCGAGGTACTACCGGAGTTCGCCGACGGCTACGCCGCGCAGTACTACGTCGGCCACGGCGCCGAGTTCGGCGAGGAGGTCCAGGGATTCACCGTCGACGGCTCGGAGGGCCTCGACCGCATCCCCGGGGTGAGCGACGACCAGGACCGCCGCTACTACGCGATCACGATCAAGCCGCAGGTGTTCATCAACCTCGTCCCCGACCACGTGATCTTCCACCGGATGTACCCGGTGGCCGTCGACCGCACGATCGTCGAGTGCGACTGGCTCTATCTCCCGCACGTCGTCGAGAGCGGCAAGGACGTCAGCCGGTCCGTGGAACTCTTCGACCGGGTCAACCGCCAGGACTTCGAGGCCTGCGAGCGCACGCAGCCCGGGATGAGCTCCCGGATGTACGCCAAGGGCGGGGTACTGGTGCCGAGTGAGCACCACATTGGAGCGTTCCACGACTGGGTCAACGAGCGCCTGGGGATCAACCAGGGCTGAGCCAAGGGTGTTTCAGCCCAGGTAGCCCATGCGGTGGCTGATCTCCTCGGCGCCCTTGACCAGGACCGGGGCGAGTTCGTGCAGGCGCTCCTCGGTGAACCGGTACGCCGGTCCCGAGGCGCTGACCGCCGCGATGACCTCGCCGTCGCGGTTGCGGACCGGGGCGGCCACGGCGTGCAGGCCGAGCTCCAACTCCTCCAGCGTCCAGGCGTATCCGCGCTCCCGGGCCTCGGCGAGGTTCTTCTCCAGCTTTGTCTTCGAGGTGATGGTGCGCGGGGTCACCTTCTTCAGGCCGGCCTCCGCCAACAGCGCCGTGCGCTCCTTGGCGGGCAGGTGGGCCAGCAGGGCCTTGCCGCTGGAGGTGGCGTGCAACGGGGTGAGTTCTCCTACCCAGTTGTGCGCAGTGACGGCGCCGGGGCCGCGGACCTCGTACAGGTTGATCGCGTACTGCTCCTGCATGACGGCGATGTTGACGGTCTCGCCGATCTCCTCGGCGAGGCGCTCGCAGACCGGGCGGCCCTGCTGCGTGATGTCGATGCGCCCGGTGACCGCGCCGGCCAGCCGCACGATCCCGAACCCGAGCCGATACTTGCCGCGTTCGCCCGCCTGCTCCACCAACCCGCGTGCTTCCAGCGCCCCGAGCAGCCGGAACGCGGTCGACTTGTGAACCTCGATCTCGCCGGCCACCTCACTGACACCGGCCTCGCCACGCTGGGCCAGGATCTCCAGCACGCTGATGGCACGGTCCACGGACTGCACCCCGCCGGACTGCGAACCTGTCGTTTCAGTATCTGGACTGTAGTTGCTCACAGCGAAACTATACGCGTAGTGCGGTACAACCTGTTTACGATGCGGACTCTGATCAGGTCTTTTCGCCTGGTAGCTGCCGGTTCACGCGACGGGGGCATACCGCCTCCACCTGCGGGTTCCGGGGAGTTCCGGGGAGTCTGTGCACAGGTTGTGTCCACGTGGCTGCGCCGGCCCGGCCGGTGCTACGGCGAGGTGGGCGGGTGCGGGGAGCGGAGCACGAGCAGGGTGATCTCGCTGGGGGCGAAGACGCGGAACGGCGGGCCCCAGAAGCCGGTGCCGCGGCTGGTGTAGAGGAGCGTGCGGGTGCCGTGGTGACTGAGACCGGCGAGGGCGGGCTGGTCGATGCGGACCAGGTGGTGGAAGGGCCAGATCTGACCGCCGTGGGTGTGGCCGGAGAGCTGGAGGTCGATGCCGGCGGCTGCCGCCCGGTCGACGAACTTGGGCTGGTGGGCCAGGAGCAGGACAGGGAGATCGGGGTCGGCGCCGTTCAGGGCTCCGTCGAGGTGCGCACCGTGGCCCGCCAGGCCGGACGACTCGGCCGTGACGTCGTCCACGCCGGCGACCACGAGGGTGTCGCCACCGCGTTCGAGCAGCAGATGGCGGTTGCGCAGCGGCTCCCAGCCCAGCTCGCCCATCAGATCGACCCAGCCCTGGGCCTCGCTGTAGTACTCGTGGTTGCCGGTGACGTACACCCGGGCCCGGGTGGCGCGCACGGTACCGAGCGGGACGGCCTGGGCACGACGGCGTTCGGCCGTGCCGTCCGCGATGTCGCCGGTGTGGCAGACCAGGTCGGCCTCCAGCGTGTTCACCGTCTCGCACACCCGCTCCGACCAGCGGGCGCGGTCGAGCGGGCCGTAGTGGGTGTCGGTGATGAGGGCGACCCGGGTGCCGTCCAACCCGGCGCCCAGCCGCGGGAGTTGGACGTCGAGGTGGCGCACGCGTGGCACGCGGCGGGCCTCGGCGTATCCCCAGACGAGCAGTACGGCGGCCGTGCCGAGGATCGCCCAGGTGACGATCCGGGCCCAGTCCTGGCCGTCGCCCACACCGGCCAGGGTCAGGGCGAGCCGCAGCAGGATGCCGAGCAGGACGGACCAGGTGAACAGCACCCAGCTGCCGCCCAGCAGGGTGTCACCGACGATCGCCGCCCAGTCCTGCTGACGCCGGCCGTGGCCGCGCCCCATCGCGAGCGGCATGGCGACGAGGCCGAGGACGAACAGGGCGGTGCCGGCCAACGCGACGGGCAGCGGCCAGTGTTGCCCGGTGTACAGGAGCACCCAGCAGGGCACGGCCCACAGCAGGACGGGGGCGATCAGGGGGAGGTAGCGCATCAGGCGTTGCAGTCGGCTCCGCCGTGGAGCCCGCACTTCGCCTTCGGCGGGGCGGGTGTTGTCGGTGTCGGTCACGCTTCCCCTATCTGGCCGGGCTGCCGTCTCGCGCACTGTATCCGGTCGCCCTCGGGCCGACCGGGCGGGCGGTCAGGGGTACGACTCGGTGGGGCGAAGGGTTCTCCGCGGGACGGCGGGGCTTCGCCGTGGACACCTTTGCGGCACAGAGCCCCCGGGAGGAGGGGGGCCGTGTGGCGACGCTCGTCCCGGGGGCGCTTGGCTTCAAGGGTGTCGGCTTGACCGGGTGGCGGCAGGTGCGGTCAGGCCTCGGTGGTGTCGGTCGGTGTTGCGTCGCCGCCGAGCATGGCGAGGGTCAGCACGTTGCCGGAGATGCCCCAGCCGCCGTCGGGAACCTCTTCGATCAGGACCATGGTGGTGGCGCGGGCGCGCTCGCCGTAGAGCTCGACGTACAGCTCGGTGGTGCGGGTGACGATCTCCTCCTTCTGCTTCGGGGTGAGGGTCTTTTCGAGGACCTTGAAGTTCGCGAAAGGCATGGCTGGTTGTTCCTTTTCTCGGTGGGGTTCTCAGCGGAGTTCTCAGTGGGGTGTTACAGGGAGCTGCCTGCGGTGAGCAGGTTGTCCAGCCCGATGCGGTGGAAGAAGTCGGCGCGGATGCGGTCGGCGACCGCGGAGACGACTTCGCTGCCGTCCCGGCTGGGGTCTATGTGGGTGCGCAGCGGCCGGGTGCTGTGCCGCATCGCGACCAGCCGCGTGACGGCTTCGGCGACCTCGGTCACATCGGCGTCCGGAGGGGTGAGCGCGGCCAGACGTTTGCCCAGATCGCTCATCAGGGGTTGGTGGCGCCGGTCGTAGGCTTCCGCGCGGTCGGTGTCGGCGGGGGTGCCCGCGTGGGCGAAGTGGTTGGTGCCGCTGGTGAACGCACCGGGCACCACGATCGCGGTGTCGATGCCGAACGGGAGCACCTCGGCGGCGTAGCTGACGGCCAGGGCGTCCATCGCGGCCTTGGCCGCGAAGTACGGGGCCAGGAACGGCGGGCAGCCGCCGCGGGTGCTGGAGCTGCCGATCCATACCAGCAGCCCCGAACCCTGCTCGCGCAAGGTCGGCAGGGCGGCGCGGTTGACGCGCTGGGTGCCCAGGACGTTCACGTCGTACAGGTCCGCGAACTGCTCGGGGGTGAACGCCTCGGCGGCGCCCAGGACCATGTGCCCGGCGTTGTGCACGACCACGTCCAGCCGACCGCGTTCGGCGAGGATCCGGTCGATCGCCGCGTCGGCGGAGTCCTGGGAGGTGACGTCCAGTTCGACGGCGTGCACATCGACCTGGTGGTCGGTGCCGTAGCGCGTCAGGTCGGCCGCCGCGGGCGCGTTACGGGTCGCGGTCTGGCGGATGCCCGCGTACACGGTGTGACCGGCGAGGGCCAGCGCACGCACGGACAGTGCGCCGATGCCGCTGGAGGCCCCGGTGACGAGGACGACCTTTCCGGGTCCGTCCCCTCTTGCGTTCCCTGCGTTCCCTTCCTTTCCTGCGTTCCCTGATTCGTTGTTCGTCATGACAGGGCCTTTCGTTGATCGAATCGATGGGGTGACTGCTGGTTGTTCTGTGCGAGTTTCAGATGATTCCACCGTTGGCGCGGATGACCTGTCCGTTGATCCAGTGGCCGGCCGGGGAAGCCAGGAACGCGACGACCTCGGCGATGTCGGCCGGGGTGCCGAGGCGTTCCAGCGGGGACTGGGCGGACAGGCGGGCGATGGTCTCCTCGTCCTTGCCGTCCAGGAACAGGTCGGTGGCCGTGGGGCCGGGCGCGACGGTGTTGGCGGTGACGTCCCGGCCCCGCAGCTCCCGGGCCAGGATCAGCGTCAGCGCCTCGACCGCGCCCTTGCTCGCGGCGTAAGCGCCGTAGCCCGGGAACGCCAGCCCCACCACGGAGGTGGAGAACGTCACGATCGCGCCGCCGGGGCGCACCCGGCGGGCGGCCTGCTGGAGGACGACGAACGTGCCGCGGATGTTGGTGCGGTGCAGGTCGTCCAGGACGGCCAGGTCCAGCTCGGCGATCGGAGCGAGTTGCATCCGTCCGGCCGCGTGCACGACTACGTCGACGCCGCCGAACTCCCCTTCCGCCGCGTCGAACAAGGCCGCGACCGCGTGCTCGTCGGCGACGTCCGCGCGCACCGCGATCGCCCGGCCGCCGGCGGTGACGGCCTCCTTCGCGGCGGCTTCGGCCTCGTCCTGGTTGCCGGCGTAGCCGACCACGACGGCGTACCCGTCGGCGGCCAGCCGGCCGACCGTCCGGCGGCCGATGCCACGCGAGCCGCCGGTGACGACCGCGACCCGGGGTGAGACGGCGGGGGGCCGGGCCGAGGCAGCGGTCCCGTCGGGGGAAGTGGGGACAGGCATGACTGACTCCTGTGGTGGTGGAGGAAGGGGGCGGGCCGCGGTCCTGCCGTTGCCCTGCTGCGTCCTCCACGATCGGCCGGTCGCCCATCGCTAGCCAGGGCTGTGTCTACCCAGGGGTTGCCACCCCCTGGCTGCGTTCTGCCGTACGAGCGACCATGGAGGGGTGAACCTTCCCGAACTCGGCGCCTTCCTCAGGACCCGCCGCGACCGCATCCGACCCGGCGAGGTCGGTCTCCCGCAGGGCCCGCGCCGGCGCGTCCCCGGGCTGCGCCGCGAGGAGGTCGCGCAGCTGGCGGGGCTGTCGGCCGACTACTACACCGAGCTGGAACGCGGCAGCGCGAAGAACGCCGTGCAGCCCTCGGCCCAGACCCTGGCCGCCCTCGCCCGGGCCCTGCGCCTGAACGGCGACGAGCGCGACCACCTGTTCCACCTGGCCGAACGGCCGGTCCCGCCGTCGGCACACGGCCCCTCGGCACATGTGCAACCCGCGCTCCTCGGACTCCTGGACCGGCTCTCCAACACCCCCGCGCGCGTCATCACCGACCTGCACGAAACCCTGGTCGAGAACGACCTCGCCCTGTCCCTGCTCGGCAGCTCCCCGGCCCGCCGCGGTCCGGCGGCGAGCCTCGTGTACCGCTGGTTCACCGACCCGCGGACGCGCGGGATCTATCCGACCGAGGACCACCCGCACCACTCCCGGGTGTTCGTGGCCGACCTCCAGGCGGCGGCCGCCCGGCGCGGCCGGGACGCGGAGGTCACGAAGATGGTCGCCGTACTGCGCCGCCACAGCCAGGAGTTCGCGGACCTCTGGGACACCCACGACGTCGCGGTGCGCCGCATGGACCACAAGAGGATCGTCCACCCCCTGCTCGGCGTCATCGAACTCGACTGCCACAACCTCCTCAGCGAGGACGGCCGGCAACGCCTCCTGTGGTTCACCGCCCCGCCCGGAAGCGCGGGCGCCGAGCAGCTGGAACTGTTGTCCGTCGTAGGGACCCAGGAGCTGAGCGTCACGGAGGGCACGGCACCGGAGAGGTGGTCCGCGGCGGAACCCGGACCGCAGCGCTGAGCTGCGCCGCAGCGGGATACCCGGATCCGCGACGCACGCGGGCGCGGTGCGATCAACACGCCCGCACAGAGCCTCCTGCCGGGGCGGCACGGCCTCAACACCCGTTGTTCCTGGCTGTGTTCACGGGCAGGGGCAGCGGATGTTCACCGGTCCGGACAGTGGTCATCGGCCGTCACTGTGCGACCGATTCGGCGGATGGCTACGGCCCCTCGCGGGAGGCCCCGTCGAGTTGTGCGGGTACACGTGTCGGCCGTTGCGCGTGCTCGTTACGATCATGGCCCTCGCTTCGCTGACCAGGGGGTCCTGTGACGACGAAAGGCCCCACGCGCCACCATGGTTCACCGTTTGTACGACCATGCTCCGTCCCGGTTCGGTGAGTTCGGCCCGTCCCCGGAGCCGCCCGCGGTTCACGCGAAGGTGCTGCGGGACGAACTCGTGGCGGCGGCCGAGTGGGCCGCCCGGTACCTGAGCGAACTGCCCGAGGGCAGGGTGAGCCGTCCGCTGCCTCCGCAGGTGCGGGCCCGGCTGCGGGCGGGGCAACTGCGGGAGCGGGGAGGGGAGTTGGGCGGGGTGCTGGACTTCGTGCGCGAGGAGATCGCGCCGTACCCGACCGGGAACGGGCACCCCGCGTTCTTCGCCTGGGTCAACTCACCGCCCGCACCGGCCGGGATCGTCGCCGACCTGCTGGCCTGTGCCGTCAACGCGACCTGCGGCATGGGCGAGAACGCCCTGATGGACCTGGAACGCGGCACCGTGCGGATGCTGGCCGACCTGGCGGGCCTGCCCGACGGCGCGGGCGGGGTGCTGACCAGCGGCGGCTCCATGGCCAACCTGCTCGCCCTGGCCACGGCCCGCACCTGGTTCCTCACCCGGCGCGGCTCCGGCGACGGCCCCGCCTACGACCGCGACCACGCCCGCCTCACCCTCTACTACAGCGCCCAGGCGCACATGTCCGTCGCCAAGGCGGCCGCCTGCATCGGCCTGCCCGCCCACCGGCTGCGCCCCGTCGCCACCGACCCGCACGACCGGCTGGACCCTGACGCGCTGCGCGCCGCGGTCACCGCCGACCTGGACGCGGGCCTGCTGCCCTTCTGCACCGTCACCACGCTGGGCACCACCGCCACGGGGGCCGTAGACCCGCTCGAACCAGTCACGGAACTGTGCCGGAGCGTGGGGATGTGGCACCACGCGGACGGAGCCTGGGGAGGACTCGGCGCCGCCGTCCCCGCCCTGGCACCCCACTACGCGGGCATCGGCGGTATCGATTCCCTGACCGTTGACCCGCACAAGACCCTCAGCGTGCCGGTGGGCTGCGGGGCGTTGCTCGTCCCGGACCCCGAGCACCTGCACACGGCCTTCGCCCACCAGGCGTCCTACCTCACCGCCGGTGAACCGGACGCCCTGCCCTGGCTGTCCCACGCGACGATCGAGCTGACCCGCCCCGGCACCCGGGCCCTCGCCCTGTGGGCCACGCTGCACCACCTGGGCCGCGACGGGGTCACCGGCCTGATCGAGCAATACCTGGCCCTCGCCGACCAGTTGCGCGAGCGGATCACCGCCGAACCCAGGCTCCATCTGCTGGCCGGCGGCCCGTGGCCGGTCGCCTGCTTCCGGCTCACCGACCCGGACGACGCCGACGCTCTCCACACCCGCATCGCCCGCCGCGTCCAGGACAACGGACGCGCCTACCTCGCCACCGTCGCCGTCCACGGCCGTACGGTCCTGCGCGCCGCCCTGTGCAACTACCGCACCACCACGGACGACCTCGACCTCCTGATCCGCGAGGTCCTCGACGCCGCCGACGCCGAGCACTCCGCCCCCGGAACCGATCAGTCACCGCGGCATAGGTGACCACGGGTCGACGGCCGTCCTCGACCTCGCTGGACCGGATCGATCCGCCTGGCTCGGCGATGGATCGGTCAGGCGGCCGGCGGGGCCAGTCGGGGGAGCTGCCCGAACGTCAACTGGCCGAGGTCAAGGTGCCCGTGTCCTTCTACCTGGCCGACGGGATGCTCCACGGACATCTGAACCTCACCAAGTCCCTTCCGCGGATCGGGAGTTCACTCGACTTCCTCGCCGGGGCGCCGGGGCGGGACGACCACCCGCGACGCACTGTGACCTGACCCGTCCGTCTCACACCTGGGGGTTCGGTGCCGTGCGGGAGGACGGCAGTTGACCGACCGCCTGCTGCCAGGCGGCTTCAACTGCCCTACGGGCGTGTGCGGTTGCCTCGTCGATGCCGCCGGTGAGGTGGACGGGTTCGCCGAGGTGGACGTGGAGGTCCGGGCGGCGCAGCGGCGCGGTGATGACACCGGCGATCTGCTTGACCCGCCCGCCGGAGACGATCCGGCGGGCTCCCGCGTGTCCGAGCGGGACGACGGGCGCGCCGGTGGTGAGCGCGAGGCGGGCCAGTCCGGTACGGAAGGTGCCGGGTCCGCGGTCGGCGGAGTCCCGGCGGCGGGGGAGTCCGCCCTCGGGGTAGATCACCACGACCCGGCCGGCGGCGAGGGCCTCGGCCGCCAGGTCCAGGGCAGCCGCCGCGCTACGACTGCCCCGGTGGACCGGTATGTGGCCCTCGCGGGTGAGACGGCGGCCGAGTACGGGGACCTTCCACAGTCCCGCGGTGGCGAGGACGACCGGCTCGACGCCCAGCCGGTGCAGCGCGGCCAGGACGAGTCCGGGATCGGCGAGAGCGGTGTGGTTGGGCGCGACGATGCTGCCGGGCGCGATGGTGCGGGCCGTCCCGGTGGTGGTCACCGTCAGGCGGCCGAGGAGGGGGACGACGGTACGGGCGAAGGTGCTGAGCACGTGCTGCTGACTCTCTGATCTGCCGGTGATGCCCGGTGTGCGGACGATCTGTATCGTCACGCGACGGGGTGGCCGGGGGCATGAGTACGCGTACTCACCACACCGGCGGTCCGCCGCCCCTGGCCTTGACGACGGTGCGTCAGCCCATGCTGCGGCTGGGGGAGCAGGCTGCCGAACTGCTCGTACAGCGACTCAGCGGAGCGCCGGACAAGGAGCCGGTGTCGTTGATGCTTCCGGTCGCCGTCGTACGCCGCGGCAGCTGTGGGTGTGGCGAGGTCGAGGGGAGCGGACCTCAACTGGGTTAAATCCTGGACGAGTTGGCGACGCAGGCACGGCCGGCCGGCCGGCGGGTCGGTACGGGGTCGGTTCACTGCCTCGTGAGGGGGACTCCGATAACTCCGTGGTCGTGTCCGACGAGCAGGTCGGAACCCGCGGCGGTCAGGCAGGTGATGGTCACATCCAGGGATATCTGCCGCACCGCGCCGGTCGCCGGTTCCCACACCCGCAGGTCGTGCCCGCGCCGGGTGCCCGTGACCAGGACGGTGCGCCCGTCGTGTGGTGTGGTGGCAGCCATGACCGGTAGGCCTGCGGTGCCTGTCGCGGGAGGCAGCCCCTCGCCGACCGGCGTTCCGGTGGCCGGGTCCCAGAGCATGACTACGCCGCGATCGTCGGCGGTCGCCAGGAGGGTTCCGCCGGGCGTGGGTACCGCCGCGACGGCTGCCACCCGGTGTCCGCCATCGCTGAGCGCGCGGTCCTTCAATTGCACGGCCGTGCCCGGGTCCCAGGGGTCGTCGACGGCCGGGTCCCACATGTGAACGCCGCCCTGGGTGTCCGCGGCCGCGATCATCGTCCGTCCGTCGGCGACCGGGACGGCGGCGAGCGACCGGATCGGACGACCGGAGGGGTTGAGCCGCCCGACAGGTTCACCCGTGGCCGGGTCCCGCAACCGGACCGCGCCTCGGGAGGTGGCGGTGACGAGCAGGGTCCGACCGTCGGTGAGGGGCGCGGTGCACATCCCGGTCACCTCGCCGAGCCAGTTGGCGATGGGCTCTCGAACCGGCCGCCCGGTAACGGCATCCCACAGGCCGATCGCCCCGCTGTCGCCCCCACTCGCCAGAAGGACGCGGCCCTCGGCAAGGGGCAGCGCCGTCAACGCGCGGACACGGTCGGGATGTCCGGCCAGCGGCCCATGGACGAGCCGGCCGTCGGCCACGTCCCACAGACACACCAGGCCCTTGTCTCCGGCGCCAACACAGGCTCCGGCCACGAGCGTTGGCCCATCGGGGAGGGCCACCACCGTCAGCGAGTCGACGCCGCTGGGTGAACCCGGTGCGGAATCGGAGAACAGTGTTATACGGCCCCAGGGCGTGCCGTCGGCTGTGAGAAGAGCGTTTCCGTCCTGCCGGAGACGGGGGGTTGCGTCGTCTGTGGGTTCACCTGTTGCTGGCTGCACCGCAGTAGCCGAGCTGTCGGCGGCGTCCGTCGATGCCTGCGCGGCGACGCTCTGGGGGCGGGCGCCGTGCGGGTTCTCCACCAGGCCGTCGGCGATCGTCCAGGTCTGTTCGCAGTTCCAGCAGCGGAAGTGGCCGGTGAGCAGGGCCAGTTGGCGGGCCCATTCGCTTCCGGCCCACTGCGGGGTGCCCTTGGCCGCGACCATCCCGGCGACCAGGCACAGGACGGCAGGCCCCGGTGTTCCGACGGGGACCCCTGCCGCCGCGACCGCACGTGCCACCCGCAGGAAGGGCTCCCACTCCTGCCCCAGGGTTTCCGCCCGCAATGCGTCGGCGACTTCACCCCAGGGATGCTGCCCCTGACGGGCACGGTGGTCCGGATCGGGCAACTCGGGGGCCTCGAAAGACGGATGCACCGGGTCCACGAAGAACGTGAGCATCTCGGTGTCGTACTCGCACCCGGGACACACCAACTGAAGGTAACTTTCCCCGGGTTCAAGGCGCCGCAGCGCCGCGCCGATGTGGTGACCGGCGAAGGCGACGCAGCTCAGGGCGAGTTGGCCGCAGACCTTCGCGGGAGCACCGGCGTCAAGGAGGCTCCGTGTGGCCGCCCGCTCGGCCAGCCGGAGCGCGGCACTGAACCCCGCCTCCAGATCGGCCGGGACGGGGGGCCTGTCCTCCGCGGTCACGATGAAGCCCATGTCCACCCAGAAGTCCACCGACTGATCCGGGGGCAACTCCGCTGCCGCCTCGACGAGATGGGGCAGGACCGCGTAGGCGCTGTCGTACACGGTGCCGTCGGCCATCAGGTCGTCGGTCATGTACGTCCAGGTCTGCCGCCATTCATCGTCGGCGCCGGTGACGGCAGTTGAGGCCATCTGTTCCAGGAGCGCTTGCACCTCCTCGGCTGTCACACCGGCGAGGTCACGCCAACGAGGGCTCTGCAGAGGCAGTTTCGGAATCATGGAGTGAGTCTCGCAATCAGCACTGACAAGAAGCAGAAGAAGCAGAAGAAGCAGAAGAAGCAGAAGAAGCAGAAGAAGCAGAAGAAGCAGAAGATGGAGAGGCGGGAGACGCGGGAGAGGTAGGGCGGCCCGTCACGCGCTGTCGGGCAGCAACTCCTCGGCATGGTCGGCGACGGTTGCCAGCGCACGTGGCGCGAGCCGCTCCAGCAAGGGCAGGGCAGGGACCCAGCCGTCGAGGACCATGACCTGCGCGGCCAGCCTGCGGGCGCGGGGCGGATCGGACAGCTCCGCGAGTGCGACCAGCGCACGGTCTCGGGTCGCGCGGTAGACGATCGAGCGGGCGAGGACCTCCGCGCGGTCCGGATCGCCGCGCCGCCCGACTTCCCGGACGACCGCGATCAGCGCCTCGCCTTCCGCCCAGCGGTCCGTGATCGAGTGGGCCACGGCCTCGGCTTGGTCCGGATCACCGCGCCGGGCCAACTCGCGGACCACGTCGATCAGCGCCCTGGCCTGCGCCCGGCGGTCGGTGATCCCGCGTGCGAGAGTCTCGGCTCGTTCCGTGTCGCCGTAGCGGGCCAACTGCCCGACGATCTCCGCCTGTTGCCCCGCACGCGCCACGGGGGAGTCGATCCGGTCGGCGAGCGCCATGGCCCGTTCGACCTCCCCGTGCCGGGCCAGCAGAAGCACCAAGGAGCGCAGCAGATCATGCCGATCAAGGCCTACGACGGTGTCGAGCAACGCCTCCGCCCGGTCCGCCAGACCGAGGGCCACGTCCTGGGCGGCGGTTCCGGCGACCGCGTCCAGCACACGGGCCGTGTCCAAGGCACCGAGAGGGGAACGGGGCACCGGCAGGTACGTGATGAACGTGTCCGGCTCCGTTTGCGGGGCCACGCCCTGGCCGCCGGAGTGGTCGCCGCCCAACCCGCCCCCGCCCCCACCCCCCGCACCGACCGTCCCCCGCAGCAAAGCATCGACCCGATCCAAGTCCCCTCTCAGCGCCTCCCGAGCCAACACCACGGCCAGCGGCCCGGGTTGACCCCACGGGCCCGGCGAGCTCGACCTGTGCGACCGCGCGAAGTCCTCGACGCGATCGGCGAGCAGGGCCGCCCGCACCTGGTCGCCGACGGCGTCCGCCACCTCCACGAGAAGGGCAAGCACCTCTCCCGTCCCGTCAAAGCCGGCAGAACTCGCCTCGGCGTCGGCGCGCCCAGCGAACCCGAGGGCGTCGAGAACGTCACCCCTGTCGGCCGAGGCTTTCGCCAACAGGGCCCACGCCACACCCCAGTTGTGCGGATAACGCACGCTCCCCGCCACGGCGACAGCCCGGTCGCGCTCGCCCGCGAGGGCCCACGCCGGCACCAGGGCGACCAGCGCCCGGTCTCGCACTTGGCGCACGGGGATAGCCTCGGCCAACTCCTGTGCCGCGCACAGGTCTTCGGCGCCGGCGGCGGCCTTCACCAGGGCCAGGAGTTCCTCACTCCGCTCGGCCTCGTCATCGATGGCGTACGCCGACTCGGCCGCCCGGGCGAGGTGGCCCGTGCGGGCGAGTGCCTGCCGGAACCACCCGTCGGAGACGCGGGTGTCCGGGGCAGTCCCCAGAGACAGCCGGAGCACAGCCAGCAGACAGGGCTCGAACCCCCTTCGCACGAGGGCGAGTTCCGCGTGGTTCTCCGGCGCCAGGCCACCACGTCGCTCCTCCTCCCTGCTCCAGAAAAGCTCTTCACCCCACAGGGCCAACCTCTTCGACGACATGCCGGCATCCCCCTCGGTGTGCGAAGTCCCGGAGCCCAGTACGTCGAAGAAGGCCCAGTACGACACATCATCGTCGCGGATCACCGACCGCACGGGCATCGGGTAAACCACTGAACTTCCCCCGTTCCACAGCGGCCAGGACGGGACCGCCCGTGCCGCCCACCACGACACCCGACCCCACCCAAAGCTCCCTGAATCACCAAATCTTCCGACTCCGAGTTCACGTCATCACCGGATGTCCCAGTCGTTGCGGTGGAGCGCCCTCGACAACTACGAATGGGGCTCCTACCGGCCGACGTTCGGCCTGATCGCCGCGGACCCGGTCACCTTCGCCCGCACCGCCAAGCCGTCCGCCGCCTGGCTCGGCGCCCTGGGCCGCACCCGCGAACTGCCGCGCACGGCAGGCGGGAACGCGTAGCCCCGCCCCAAGTCCCGCGAGCCGACGGGCCCCTGACAACACGTCGGCTCCCGCCCCACCGCTGTCCCACGCCGGGACACGACGACGCGCACACCCCTTCCCTTGCCCGTCCCGCCCGCATTCCCCTGGGAGTTGGACCCACATGAACCGTCGTACGTTCCTCACCACCGCCACGGCCGGAGCCGCCGCCCTCACCGCCGCGCTGCCCCTCGCCTCCGCGTCGGCGCCGGCCTGTGGCCGCCTCGCCCCCGACAGCGCGCCGCTGCGGACCTGGTTCGAGGCGACCTACCGCTCGATGACCGGGATGACCACCGAACTCGGCCTGACCGCCGACACGATGGACGTCTCCGGCACCGGCACCCCCGTGCCCTCGACCCAGACCTCGCCGACCAACATCGGCTGCGTCCTGTGGTCGACCGTCGCCGCGGCCGGCCTCGGCGTGATCTCCGGGTCCGTCATGCACCAGCGCCTGTCCCGCACGCTCACTGCCGTCGAGAAACTGGAACGCGCGCACGGCTTCTGGTTCAACTGGTACGACGCGCACGGCGGTTCGGCGGTTCGGTCCTCACCAGCTGGCCCGGGACGGGCGACCCGGTGCGCCCCTTCCTCTCCACCGTCGACAACGCCTGGCTGGTCACCGGCCTGAAGATCGCCGCCGACGCCGATCCCGAACTGCGACCGCGCGTCGCCCGGTTCCTCGCCGACGCCGACTGGTCGTACTACTACACCCCCTACGACCCGGTCGCCGGACCCGGCCACCATCCCCGAGGGCGGCTACCGCGAGTACGGCGTGGACGCGATCGGCATGCAGGAGGACGGCTACGACTCCCTCGGCGTCGTTACCCCGCACGCCTCCTTCCTCGCCCTGCCGTACGCCGCGCCCGAGGCCCTCGTGCGTCCACTCCTCGGCAAGGAGCGCTTCAGCACCTGAGAGGCGCGGGGAGCCGATCGGGACTCGGCTCGGGCCGCGGGGTGGGAAATCGGGACCCGGGCCTGGAAACAGGGCGGAAACCTGGGCCGTCAGGTTGCGTGGCGCGCAACCTAGTGCGTATAGCGGTACTCGTATTAGCATGCCTCGCGTATCTACGGCGCGAGCGAGACGAGAGATCATGGCTCCCCTGCAATACGACTTCGTCATCGTCGGCGGTGGATCCGCCGGCAGCGCACTGGCGAACCGGCTCTCCGCGGACCCGGCCCACCAGGTGCTGGTCCTGGAGGCCGGCCGGCCCGACTATCCGTGGGACGTCTTCATCCACATGCCGGCCGCGCTGACCTATCCGATCGGCAGCCGGTTCTACGACTGGAAGTACGAGTCTGAACCCGAGCCGCACATGGGTGACCGGCGCGTCTACCACGCCCGCGGCAAGGTGCTCGGCGGTTCCAGCAGCATCAACGGCATGATCTTCCAGCGCGGCAACCCCATGGACTACGAGCGCTGGGCCGCCGACGCCGGCATGGCGAGCTGGGACTACGCGCACTGTCTGCCGTACTTCCGGCGGATGGAGAACTGCCTCGCGGCCGATCCCGACGACGAGTTCCGCGGCCACGACGGCCCGCTCGTCCTGGAACGCGGCCCCGCCTCCAACCCGTTGTTCGGCGCGTTCCTCAACGCCGTGCAGGAAGCGGGGTATCCGCGCACCGAGGACGTCAACGGCTACCAGCAGGAGGGCTTCGCGCCCTTCGACCGCAACGTCAGCCGGGGCCGACGGCTGTCGGCTTCGAAGGCGTATCTGAAGCCGGTGCGCAAGCGGCCCAACCTCACCGTCACCACCCGCGCGATGGTCACCCGCGTCCTCTTCGAGGGCAAGAAGGCCGTCGGCGTCGAGTACCGGCACCGCGGCAAGGTCCGGCAGGTGCGCGCCCGCGAGATCATCCTGTGCGGCGGCGCGATCAACTCCCCCCAGTTGCTTCAGCTTTCGGGTGTCGGCAACGCGGAGGAACTGACCGCGCTCGGCATCGACGTCGTCCACGACCTGCCGGGCGTCGGCGAGAACATGCAGGACCACCTGGAGGTGTACATCCAGTACGCCTGCAAGCAACCCGTCTCCATGCAGCCGTACATGGCGAAGTGGCGCGCCCCCTTCATCGGCCTGCAATGGCTCTTCCGCAAGGGCCCCGCCGCCACCAACCACTTCGAGGCCGGCGGCTTCGCCCGCAGCAACGAGGACGTCGACTATCCCAACCTGATGTTCCACTTCCTGCCCATCGCGGTCCGCTACGACGGCTCGTCGCCGGCCGGTGGTCACGGGTACCAGGTGCACGTCGGGCCCATGTACTCCGACGCGATCGGCTCGGTGAAGATCAAGAGCAAGGATCCGCTGGAGCACCCCGCGCTGCGCTTCAACTACCTGTCCACGGAACAGGATCGGCGTGAGTGGGTCGAGTCGGTCCGGGTCGCCCGCAAGCTCCTCAACCAGCCCGCGCTCGCCCCCTACAACGACGGGGAGATCTCGCCCGGGCCGTCCGTGGAGAGCGACGAGGAGATCCTGGCGTGGGTGGCCAAGGAGGGCGAGACCGCTCTGCATCCGTCCTGCACCTGCAAGATGGGCACGGACGAGATGGCTGTCGTCGACCCTGACAGCATGCGGGTGCACGGGGTGGAGGGGCTGCGGGTCGTGGACGCGTCGGTGATGCCGTACGTCACCAACGGCAACATCTACGCGCCGGTGATGATGATCGCGGAGAAGGCGGCGGACCTGATCCTGGGCAAGGAGCCGCTGGCTCCTTCCTCGGCGGTGTACTACCGGCACCGAGGTGCGCAGCAGAAGCAGGCGGGGTAAGCGCGCCGGGCGTCGAGAGGCTGAGGGTGCCGGGGGTTCTGGGGGCGGTCGCCCCCCGGCCCCCGCTTCGGCCTGAACGGCCTCGTCCTCAAACGCCGGACGGGCTGATGGTGCGGGCCCGTGCCTCCAAGTCCCGCTACCGGAAGCCGTATACAGCGTGCCCGGCACCCACCCCCACTCCCACCCCCACCCCCACCGAAACACCACCGTCCGATTCCCGTACACCATCACCCTGCTCTCGCTGTGCCACTTCACCGCGTGCGCCAGCACCTGCGCCTCCACGTCCCGCCCCACCGTCACCAGCTCGTCCGGGTCGAGCGAGTGGTCGACGCGGACCACGTCCTGGTCGATGATCTGGCCCTCGTCCAGTTCCGGTGTCACGTAGTGCGCCGTGGCGCCCACGAGCTTGACCCCGCGGTCGTAGGCCTGCTGGTAGGGGCGGGCGCCCTTGAAGCTGGGGAGGAAGGAGTGGTGGATGTTGATGGCGTGGCCCTCAAGCTGCTTGCAGAGGTCGTCGGAGAGGATCTGCATGTAGCGGGCCAGTACCACCAGGTCGATGTCCAACTCCCTTACCAGCTCCAGGAGTCGAGCCTCCGCGTCCGCCTTCGTGTCCCTCGTGACGGGGATGTGGTGGAAGGGGATGTCATATGTCTCCGCCAGGCCCTCGAAGTCTCGGTGGTTGGAGACGATCGCCGGGATCTCGATGTTGAGGGCGCCGGTGCGCTTGCGGAACAGCAGGTCGTTCAGGCAGTGGCCGAACTTGGACACCATGATCAGGGTCCGGGTGGGGGTGGCGGCGTCCCGGAGGGTCCAGGAGATGCGGTACGCCTCGGCGACCGGGCCGAATCGGTAACGCAGTGTTTCCAGGTCGGCGTTTGGATCGGAAACGTCGAAGTGGACCCTCATGAAGAAGCGGCCCTTGAGTCGATCATCGAACTGCTGGCTCTCCAGGATGTTGCCGGAGTTCCGGACGAGAAAGCCGCTCACGGCATGGACCAGCCCGGCGCTGTCCGGACACGAGAGGGTGAGGACGAATTCGCGGCCAGGGTGCGGACGAGGGGACACGGGCAGCCTCCGTCGGTGCGTCACATCGATGCGTATTGCACAACATGGTGAGCGATACGCAACAAGATGAGGCCGGGTGCCGCTCGCGGTCAAGAGGCGGCCGGGCAATGGGGGGCATGGCGAAATCGTCATCTGCCAACCCCTTGACGTATGTCTGCACATTCGCCAGGGTGTTCCACCACAAGCAATACGGTGCACGATGCGCAACGGAATTCGCTCGAAGGGCTCCACACGTGGCAGACCTGTATGTGGACGGAGAATGGCGCGACGCGGTGGCCGGCGGTCACCGTGACATCCGCTGTCCCGCCGACGGCACGCTCACCGCGACCGTGTCCGAGGGAACGCGTCCCGACACCGAGGCCGCGATCGCCGCCGCCCGCCGCGCCTTCGACGAAGGGCCCTGGCCGCGTACCCCGGAGCGGGAGCGCGGCGCGCTGCTGCTGCGCACCGCCGACATCCTTGAGCGCGACGCCAAGGAGTTCGCCCGCGCCGAGTCGCTGGACACCGGCAAGCGGCTGGTGGAGAGCGAGTACGACATCGCCGATGTCGTCTCCTGTTTCCGTTACTACGGCGGGATCGGTGGCACCGATGCCGGACGGGTCATCGACACCGGGCGCGACGACGCCGTAAGTCGGGTCGTCTACGAGCCCGTTGGCGTGTGCGGGCTCATCACGCCCTGGAACTACCCGCTGCTGCAGGCCAGTTGGAAGGTCGCTCCGGCGCTCCTCGCGGGGAACACGGTCGTCCTCAAGCCGAGTGAGCTGACTCCCTCCACCTCCATCCTGCTGATGCGCGCGCTGGAGGAGGCCGGGCTTCCCGCCGGCGCCGCCAACCTCGTGCTCGGTGCCGGGCCCGAGGCGGGCGCACCGCTCTCCGAGGACCCCGCCGTCGACATGGTCTCCTTCACCGGCGGCCTTGAGACCGGCAAACGCATCATGGCCACCGCCGCCGCGACCGTGAAAAAGGTCGCGCTGGAGCTGGGCGGCAAGAACCCCAACGTCGTCTTCGCCGACGCCGACTTCGAGACGGCCGTGGACTTCGCGCTCACGGCCGTCTTCCTGCACTCGGGCCAAGTGTGCTCCGCCGGCGCCCGGTTGATCGTCGAGGACTCGCTGCACGACCGGTTCGTCGACGAAGTAGTGCGTCGCGCGCGGCAGATCCGGCTCGGCGGGCCCTTCGATCCCGAGGCCGAGACCGGGGCGTTGATCTCCGCGCGGCACCTGGAGAAGGTCGAGGCGTACGTCGCGGCGGGCATCGCCGAGGGGGCCGTGCTGAGGTGCGGTGGTGAGCGGCCGGACGAACTCGCCCTCGCCGACGGGCACTTCTACCCGCCGACCGTGCTCGACGGCTGCACGCAGGACATGCGGGTGGTGCACGAGGAGTCCTTTGGACCGGTCCTGACCGTCGAGCGGTTCACCGACGAGGACGACGCCGTACGCATCGCCAACGACACCGAGTACGGACTCGCCGGCGCCGTCTGGACCCAGGACGCGGGGAAGGCCCAGCGGGTCGCCCGGCGGCTGCGGCACGGCACGGTGTGGATCAACGACTACCACCCCTACGTGCCGCAAGCGGAATGGGGTGGCTTCGGACACTCGGGCGTGGGCCGGGAGCTGGGACCGACCGGCCTGGACGAGTACCGAGAGCCCAAGCACATCTGGCAGAACATCCAACCCCGGCCGCAGCACTGGTTCCGCGGCTGAACGCCGAAAAGAGGTCGATCGTGACCCCAGCACAGACCGAGGTGCCGCAGCGGCGCGGCACTCCCCAGGACTCGGCCCCCACCCCGGTCATATCCGTGCGCAAGCTGTGGAAGGTGTTCGGGCCGAAGGCAGAGCAGGTACCCGATTCCGAGGAACTGTGCGGGCTCACGCGCCGTGAGCTGATGGACCGCACCGGCTGCACCGCCGCCGTACGCGATGTGAACTTCGAGGTCTCGCCCGGCGAGGTCTTCGTCGTCATGGGGCTGTCCGGCTCCGGGAAGTCCACCCTGGTGCGATGTCTGACCCGGCTGATCGAACCCACCGCCGGTGAGATCGTCTTCGAGGGCGAGGACATCCGGGACGCGGACGCCAAGCGGCTGCGCGAGCTGCGGCGCCGTAAGTTCTCCATGGTCTTCCAGCACTTCGGGCTGCTGCCGCACCGCCGGGTCGTCGACAACGTGTCGTTCGGCCTGGAGATCCGCGGCATGAGCAAGGCCGAACGCACCAAACGGGCCCTGGAAGTCGTCGAGTTGGTGGGGCTCTCCGGGTACGAGAACTCCTACCCCGACCAGCTCTCCGGCGGCATGCAGCAACGCGTCGGTCTCGCACGGGCGTTGGCCGGTGACCCGGACGTCCTCCTCTTCGACGAACCGTTCTCCGCGCTCGACCCGCTGATCCGCCGCGACATGCAGAACGAGGTCATCCGACTGCACCACGAGGTCGGCAAGACCATGGTGTTCATCACCCACGACCTGTCCGAGGCCCTCAAGCTGGGCGACCGCATCCTCATCATGCGCGACGGCAAGATGGTGCAGTGCGGGACCGGGGACGAGCTGGTGGGCGCCCCCGCCGACGACTACGTACGGGAATTCGTGAAGGACGTGCCGCGCGGTGACGTCCTCACCCTGCGCTGGATCATGCGCCCGGCGGTGGACGAAGACGCCCTGGACGGGCCCGAGTTGGGCCCGGACGTCGTCGTACGTGAGGCCACGCGCGCGGTGCTCGCGGCCGACAAGCCCGTCAAGGTCGTCGAGAACGGCAAGCTGCTCGGCATCGTCGGCGACGAGGAGATCCTCGCGGTCGTCGCCGGGCGGGAAGGCGACGCGTGATGACCGTCGCCGTGGAGAAACCGGAGCCCGCACAGCAAGTCGCGGACACCGCACCGGAGTTGAAGAACCCGCGACGCAAGATCACCCGGCCCATGATGGTCGGCGCGATCCTCGTCGTATGGCTCGTGCTGTTCGCCGTGCTGCGCGGCAAGCAGACGCTGACGCTCGCGGCGGCCGATCTCACCGGACTGCACCGCTGGTTCAACGACCTCAACGACTCGGTCGGCGCCAACCGCAACTCCAACCCGCTCTTCCTCTACTTCTTCAACGAGATCCGGCTGGTCATCGACAACCTGGTGACCTTCGTCCAGGACCTGATCTCGCAGCCGAGCGGCGACCGCCCACTGCCGCAGATCGGCTGGCTCGGGGTCGTCGGCATCGCCGGCTTCGTGTCCTGGGCCGTCGGCAACTGGCGGGTCGCACTCCTCGCCATGGCCGGCTTCGCCTTCTTCGGGCTGCAGGGGCTGTGGCAGGAGAGCATGGACACCCTGGCGCTCACCCTCTCCGCGGTCCTCGTGGCGCTGCTGTTCGCGATCCCGCTGGGGGTGTGGGCGGGGCTGTCCGACCGGGTCAACCGGATCATCACGCCCTTCCTCGACTTCATGCAGACGATGCCGACCTTCGTCTACCTGGCCCCGCTGACCCTGATCTTCCTCATCGGCCCGGCCTCCGCCGTCATCGCCACCGTGATCTACGCCGCCCCGCCCGCGATCCGCATCACCGCGCACGGCATCCGCTCCGTACCGGAGACGACCGTGGAAGCGGCCGATTCCATGGGGTCGACGCGGTGGCAGTCACTGCTCAAAGTGCTGCTGCCGATGGCCAAACGGACCGTGGTCATGGGTGTCAACCAGACCATCATGGCCGCCCTCGCGATGGTCACCATCGCGGCCCTGATCGACGCGCCCGGCCTGGGCAAGACCGTCATGCAGGCACTGCAGACGCTCGACGTCGGTACGGCCTTCAACGCCGGCCTGGCCATCGTGATCATGGCCATCGTCCTCGACCGGGTCACCACCGCGTCCAGCACCCGTGCGGAGCAGGCCCGCAATTCGAGCGGCCGTTTCCTCAAGTGGCGCCGGCCGCTGCTCGGTTCGGGCGCGGTCGGCGTCGTGGTCCTGGTCTACCTCTCGCACACCTACCTGTGGGCGGCGCAGTTCCCCGGCGACGGCAGCACCGGCACCCACATCACGAGCGCCGCGAACAGCGTGACGACGTGGGTGCAGGACAACCTCTCGGGCGTCACCAACGCCTTCCGCAACGCACTCACCAACGGCCTGCTCAACCCGTTCCAGTCGCTCCTCACCGACTCGCCGTGGTGGCTCGTCGGCGCGGCACTGGTCGGGATCGGTGTCGTGGTCGGCGGGTGGCGCTCCGGCGTCACAACTGCCGTCTGCGTGGGGCTGCTTGTGGGCACGGGCGTGTGGTCGGACGCCATGACGACACTCGCCTCGACCGTCGTGGCGACCGTGATCGTGATGCTGTTCGGCATCGCCTTCGGCGTGTGGATGGGGCGCAGCGCGATGGTGGACCGGCTGTTGCGGCCCACGCTGGACGCGGCGCAGGTCATGCCGCCGTTCGTCTATCTCGTGCCGTTCCTCGCGCTGTTCGGGGCGACGCGCTTCACCGCGATCGTCGCCGCCGTCGTCTACGCCGTACCGGTCGCCATCAAGATCACCGCCGACGGGGTGCGGGCTGTGCCCGAGACCACCGTCGAGGCGGCCACCGCGGCCGGGTGCAACACCTGGCAGATCATCACCAAGGTTCAACTCCCGATGGCACGCAGCGCCTTGACCCTCGCGACCAACCAGGGCCTGATCTACGTGCTGTCGATGGTTGTTGTGGGCGGCCTGGTGGGAGCCGGCGCCCTCGGCTACGACGTCGTGGCCGGATTCTCGCAGGGCGAGCTGTACGGCAAGGGGCTGGCGGCGGGGCTCGCCATCGTCCTGCTCGGAGTCATGTTCGACCGGATCACTCAGGCGGCCGCGCGCCGAACCAGCGCTTAAAGGAGCACGACACCATGGCAAGACACTGGCGAACCGGCGCGGCCGGCCTGGCCGTCCTCGGCCTCACCCTCACCGCGTGCGGCGGGGCGAAGGTCGGCGACACCTCCTCGGGATCGAGCAGCAGCTCGGGCAAGTGCGGCACCTTCAACCTCGCGGTCAACCCCTGGGTGGGCTACGAGGCGGACGCGGCGGTCGTCGCGTACGTCGCGCAGCACCAACTCGGCTGTACGGTCGAGAAGAAGGACCTCAAGGAAGAGATCGCCTGGCAGGGCTTCGGCACCGGCGAGGTCGACGCCGTCCTGGAGAACTGGGGCCACGACGACCTCAAGAAGAAGTACATCACCGGCCAGAAGACCGCCGTCGAGGCCGGCCAGACCGGCAACAAAGGCATCATCGGCTGGTACGTGCCGCCGTGGCTGGCGAAGGCCCACCCGGACATCCTCAACTACAAGAACCTCAACAAGTACGCGTCCGAGTTCAAGACCTCCGAGTCGGGCGGCAAGGGCCAACTCCTCGACGGCGACCCGTCGTACGTCACCAACGACGCCGCGCTGGTGAAGAACCTGAAGCTGGACTTCAAGGTGGTGTACGCGGGCAGCGAGACCGCGCTCATCCAGGCCTTCCGCACCGCCGAGAAGAACAAGCAGTGGGTCATCGGCTACTTCTACGAGCCGCAGTGGTTCCTCTCCGAGGTCGCGCTCAAGAAGGTCACCCTGCCCACGTACACGACGGGTTGTGACGCCGTCGCGTCGAAGATCGCCTGCGACTATCCGGTCTACGACCTCGACAAGATCGTCAGTGCGAAGTTCGCCAAGTCGGGCAGCCCCGCCTACAACCTGGTGAAGAACTTCAACTGGACGAACGACGACCAGAACACCGTGGCCAAGTACATAGCGCAGGACAAGCTGTCCGACGACGCCGCGGCGAAGAAGTGGGTCGACGCCAACCAGGCCAAGGTCGACGCCTGGCTCAAGTAGGCGGCGGACGAACCCGGTTGACCATGCCCGGTGGGCGGTGCGCGCAGGTGCGTACCGCCCGTCGGGCATTGCCGTGTTCCGGCCGGTGACAGGGGCGTCGTCCGACGTCACGGGACCCCTTGACACCCGCTCCTCACGCCGGGCACATTGAGTTGCGCAACCTGAAGCATGTTGCGCAGACAGCAACCGGATTGCTTTCTAGCCGGAGGTGCGGCGATGGCGGGACCCCGAGTGGTCATCATCGGAGCGGGTGTCGTGGGGGCGGCGCTCGCGGACGAGATCTCCGCGCGAGGCTGGACCGAAGTGACCGTGGTCGACCAGGGCCCGCTGCCCGCCACCGGCGGCTCGTCCTCGCACGCCCCGGGGCTGGTCTTCCAGACCAACTCCTCCAAGACCATGACCGAGTTGGCCCGCTACACGGTCGAGAAGTTCTGCTCCCTCGACGTCGACGGCACGCCCTGCTTCCTCCAGGTCGGCGGTCTCGAAGTCGCCACCACCCCCGAGCGCGTCGCCGAACTCCACCGCCGCCACGGCTGGATCACCGCCTGGGGCATCGAGGCCCGCCTGCTCACTCCCGAGGAGTGCGTCGAGCACCACCCGCTGGTGAACCCGGACCGCGTCCTCGGCGGCCTCCTGGTCCCCACCGACGGCCTCGCGAAAGCCGTTCTCGCCGTAGAGGCGCAGATCCGCCGGGCCACCGAACGCGGCGTGACCTTCCTCGCCCGCCACGAAGTCCTGGACGTCCAGCGGGCCGACGGCCGCGTCACCGGCGTCCTCACCGACCAGGGCGAGATCCCCGCCGACATCGTCGTCTGCTGCGCCGGCATCTGGGGCCCGAAGATCGCCCGCATGGTCGGCATGAACCTTCCGCTGACCCCGCTGGGCCACCAACTCGCCTGGACCGGTCCAGTACCCGCCCTCGCCGGCCAGACCGAGGAGGCCGTCCGCCCGATCCTGCGCCACCAGGACGCCGACCTCTACTACCGCGACCGCTACGACGCCATCGGCATCGGCTACTACGGTCACCGCCCGATGCCCATCTCCGCCGACGACATCCTCTCGGTCGGCGAGGCCGACGACATGCCCTCCGTCCTCAAGTTCACGGAGGACGACTTCGCGCCCGCCTGGACGGAGACGCAGTCCCTGCTCCCCGCGACGAAGGACGCGAAGGTCGAGGAGGGCATCAACGGCCTCTTCTCCTTCACCACCGACAACTTCCCCCTCCTCGGGGAGAGTTCGGCCGTCAAGGGCTTCTGGGTAGCCGAGGCGGTCTGGGTCACCCACTCGGCGGGCGTCGGCCGCGCGATGGCCGAGTGGCTGGTCGACGGCTACTGCTCGTCCTTCGACCTCCACGAGTGCGACGTCAACCGCTTCGAACAGCACCAACTCGCCCCTGAATACGTCCTGGCCCGCGACTGCCAGAACTTCGTCGAGGTCTACGACATCCTCCACCCCCTCCAGCCGTCCGGGAAGCCGCGCCCGATCCGCACCAGCCCCTTCCACACCCGCCAGCAGGAACACGGCGCGGTCTTCCTGGAGGCCAACGGCTGGGAGCGCCCGCAGTGGTACGAGGCCAACTCGGGCCTGGTGGAAGGCCGTTCGATCACCACCCCGAACGACTGGGCGGCCCAGTACTGGTCGCCCATCGTCGGCGCCGAAGCACAGGCCACCCGCGAGACCGTCGCGATGTACGACATGACGGCCCTCAAACGCCTGGAGGTGACCGGCCCCGGTGCCGCCGACTTCCTGGAGGGCCTGGTCACCGGCAAGGTCGCCAAGTCGGTCGGCTCGGTGACGTACACGCTCCTGCTGGACGAGGACGGCGGCATCCGCAGCGACATCACCGTCGCGCGCCTGGCCCGCGACCGCTTCCAGGTCGGCGCCAACGGCAACCTCGACCTCGACTGGTTCACCCGCCACCTGCCCGCCGATGGAACGGTCCAGGTCCGCGACATCACCCCCGGCACCTGCTGCATCGGCCTGTGGGGCCCACTGGCCCGCAAGGTCCTCCAGCCCCTGACGGACGAGGACTTCACCAACGAAGGCCTCAAATACTTCCGCGCCAAAAACGCCTACATTGGAACGGTCCCGGTCACCGCCATGCGCCTGTCCTACGTCGGCGAACTCGGCTGGGAGCTGTACACCACCGCCGACCAGGGCCAGAAACTCTGGGACACCCTGTGGCAGGCGGCCAAGCCCCTCGGCGGTGTCATCGCGGGCCGCGGCGCCTTCAACAGCCTCCGCCTGGAGAAGGGTTACCGCTCCTTCGGCACCGACATGACCTACGAGCACGACCCCTACGAAGCAGGCGTCGGCTTCGCCGTCAAACCCGACAAGGGCGACTTCATCGGCAAGGCCGCACTGGAACGCCGAAAGGCCGACGTACAAAGGCAGTTGACCTGCCTGACCATCGACGACCCGCACGCCGTCGTCATGGGCAAGGAACCGGTCTACGACGGCGAGCGCGCCGTCGGCTACGTCACCAGCGCCGCCTACGGCTACACGATCGGCAAGGGCATCGCGTACGCCTGGCTGCCGTCCGAACTCGCCACCCCCGGCACCCAGTTGCACATCGGCTACTTCGACGAGCGCGTCGAGGCGGTCGTGGCGGCGGAGCCGCTGTTCGACCCGACGATGTCCCGTCTCCGTGGCTGACCGGAAGGACGCGAACTCCCCATGAACGCGCTGAACACCCCCTTGGCGGAACTGGACCCCGAGGTCCACGCCGCGCTCCGCGCCGAACTGCACCGCCAGCAGTCCACGTTGGAGATGATCGCCTCCGAGAACTTCGCGCCCTCCGCCGTGCTGGAGGCGCAGGGCTCGGTCCTCACCAACAAGTACGCGGAGGGCTATCCCGGCCGCCGCTACTACGGCGGCTGCGAACACGTCGACGTCACCGAGCGGTTGGCGATCGAGCGGGTCAAGTCCCTCTTCGGCGCGGGCTTCGCGAACGTCCAGCCGCACTCGGGCGCACAGGCCAACACGGCCGTGTTCTTCGCCCTGTTGAAGCCCGGCGACACGATCCTCGGCCTCGATCTCGCCCACGGCGGGCACCTCACCCACGGCATGCGCCTCAACTACAGCGGCAAGATGCTGAACGTGGTGCCGTACCACGTCTCCGAGACCGACAACCTGGTCGACATGGACGAGGTGGAGCGCCTCGCCAAGGAACACGGCCCCAAGATGATCATCGCGGGCTGGTCGGCGTATCCACGGCAGTTGGACTTCGCGGAGTTCCGGCGGATCGCCGACGAGGTGGGCGCCCTGCTGATGGTCGACATGGCGCACTTCGCGGGCCTGGTGGCCGCAGGCCTGCACCCCAACCCGGTCCCGCACGCCCACGTGACCACGACGACGACACACAAGACCCTCGGCGGCCCGCGCGGCGGAGTCATCCTCACCAACGAGGCCGACCTCGCCAAGAAGATCAACTCGGCGGTGTTTCCCGGCATGCAGGGCGGCCCGCTGGAGCATGTCATCGCCGCGAAGGCGGTGTCGTTCAAGGTCGCGGCGTCCCCGGAGTTCGCGGAACGCCAGTCCCGCACCCTGGCCGGCTCCCGCATCCTCGCGGAGCGCCTCACCCGAGCCGATGTGGCCGCGACCGGCGTGAAGGTCCTGACCGGCGGCACGGACGTGCACCTGGTCCTGGTGGACCTGCGCGACTCGGAGTTGGACGGCAGGCAGGCGGAGGACCTCCTCCACGAGATCGGCATCACCGTCAACCGCAACGCCGTGCCCTTCGACCCACGCCCGCCCATGGTCACGTCGGGCCTGCGCATCGGCACACCGGCGCTGGCCACACGCGGCTTCACGGAGGAGGACTTCGCCGAGGTCTCCGACGTGATCGCGCTGGCCCTCCAACCGGCCCCGGATATCGGCGACTTGCGCGCCCGCACGGAGGCACTGGCGGCGAAACACCCGCTCTACCCGCACCTGTCCGAGGAGGACGCCCCCCGATGACCCCCCGCACCCCGGGCGCAGACCTCCCCGAACACCCGGACTGGCTCTGGCGCACACCGGAGCCGAAACGCTCGTACGACGTAGTCATAGTCGGCGGTGGCGGCCACGGCCTGGCCACCGCCCACTACTTGGCGAAGAACCACGGCATCACCAACGTCGCGGTGCTGGAGAAGGGTTGGCTGGCGGGCGGCAACATGGCCCGCAACACCACGATCATCCGCTCCAACTACCTCTGGGACGAGAGCGCGGGCATCTACGAACACGCGCTCAAACTCTGGGAGGGCCTGGAGGAGGAACTCGACTACCCGATCCTCTTCTCCCAGCGCGGAGTCCTCAACCTCGCCCACAGCCTCCAGGACGTCCGAGACAGCGTGCGCCGAGTGGAGGCGAACCGCCTCAACGGCGTGGACGCGGAATGGCTGGACGAACGGCAGGTCAAGGAGGTCTGCCCGATCGTCAACACCTCACCGGACGTGCGCTATCCGGTGATGGGCGGCACCTACCAACCGCGAGCAGGCATAGCCAAACACGACCACGTGGCGTGGGGCCTGGCCCGCTCCGCAGACGCGGCAGGCATCGACCTCATCCAGAACTGTGAAGTGACCGGCCTGGACATGGTCGACGGCAGAGTGGTGGGCGTACAGACGACGCAGGGACCGATATCGGCGGGCAAGGTGGCACTCTGCTCGGCAGGCCACACGTCGGTCCTTGCCGCCATGGCAGGCATCCGACTCCCGCTCCAGAGCCATCCGTTGCAAGCGCTGGTGTCGGAGCTGCTGGAACCGGTCCACCCCACGGTGGTCATGTCCAACGCGGTCCACGTGTACGTAAGTCAGGCGCACAAGGGCGAGTTGGTGATGGGGGCGGGCATCGACTCGTACAACTCCTACACCCAGCGCGGCGCGTTCCACATCATCGAGGAACAAATGGCCGCGGCCCTGGAACTCTTCCCGGTCTTCGCCCGCGCGCATGTACTGCGCACCTGGGGCGGCATCGTGGACGTCACCCCGGACGCCTCACCGATCGTGGGCCTGACCCCGGTGGACAACCTGTACCTCAACTGCGGCTGGGGAACCGGCGGTTTCAAAGCCACCCCGGGCGTCGGCTGGGTCTACGCCCACACGATCGCCCACGACACCCCTCACCACCTCAACGCCCCCTTCTCGCTCGACCGTTTCACCACCGGCGCGCTCGTCGACGAGCACGGCGCCGCCGCGGTGGCCCACTAGGGAGCCCAACCATGCTGCTGATCCCCTGCCCCTGGTGCGGGCCCCGCGACGAAGCCGAGTACCACTACGGCGGCCAGGCCCACGTCGCCTACCCGGACACCCCGGCCGACCTCACCGATGAGGAGTGGGCCCGCTACCTGTTCTTCCGCGACAACCCCAAGGGCCCCTTCGCGGAACGGTGGAACCACGCGGCGGGGTGCCGCCGATGGTTCAACGCGGTACGCGACACGGCGACGAACGAGATTCTGGGGGTGTACCGGGCGGGGGAGGAGCGGCCAACGGCGAGTGGACAGGGGACGGTTGCCGATTCGCAGGGAGCCCATCCGGCGCCGACGTCCCCTCTCCAGCCCGGGCCGGCAATCTCAGCCCCTCCGGCGTCCACTCTCCAGCGCGGGCCAACAACCGCAGCCCGTACGGCGTTTGAGGACGAGGCCCTTTCGGGGCCGACGGGGGTCCAGGGGGCGGAGCCCCCTGGGAACGGGGTCGAAGGGGCAGAGCCCCTGGAGGATGGGACGGGTAGGGGCGGCGGGGGCGCTGCATCCACCAGCGGCTCTGCCGAGGGCCACCCGCTCCGCCACCCCACCCGAGGCCGAATCCACCGAGACACCCCCCTCACCTTCACCTTCGACGGCACCGAATACCAGGGCTACAAAGGCGACACCCTCGCCTCCGCCCTCCTGGCCAACGGCGTCATCCAAACGGGCACCAGCATCAAACTCGGCCGCCCCCGAGGCATCTTCACGGCGGGCGTCGAAGAACCGAACGCCGTCATCCAGATCGAGGCCCCCTTCCCCGAGCCGATGCTCCCCGCGACAACGGTCGAGCTGTACGACGGCCTGGTAGCGACCAGCCTCCCCGGCCAGGGCCGCCTCGCCACAGAACCGGACCCCGCCCGCTACGACGCGGTCCACGCCCACTGCGACCTACTCGTCGTAGGCGCAGGCCCAGCCGGCCTCGCAGCCGCCGCAGCCGCCGCCCGCACCGGAGCCCGCGTCATCCTCGCCGACGACCGCCCCGAACTGGGCGGCAGCCTCCTGGACACAGCCCAACACCTCGACTGGGTCGCCGAGTTGAGCGAAACCCTCACCACCGCACCCGAGGTCCGCGTCCTGCGCCGTACCACCGTCTTCGGCCACTACGACGACAACCACCTCCTGGCAGTGGAACGCCGCACCAACCACCTGGGCGCGGCAGCCCCCACCCACGTCTCCCGAGAACGCGTCTGGCGCATCCGAGCCCGCCGAGTAGTCCTGGCAACCGGCGCCCACGAACGCTCCCTCGCCTTCCCGGACAACGACCGCCCCGGCGTCATGCTCGCCGCCTCGGCCCGCGCGTACGTCAACCGCCACGGCGTCCTCCCCGGCCGCAGCGCCGTCGTCTTCACCACCAACGACAGCGCGTACGCAGCCGCGTTGGACCTGGTGTCGGCAGGTGTGAAGGTCGAGGCGATCGTAGACACCCGCCCGTCCGGGCCGGAGGAGTGGGCGAGCCGAGCCCGCGAGGCAGGCATCGAGGTACTGCTCGGACACGCCGTCGTAGGCACCGAGGGCGCCCCACGCCTGACCGCTGTAACGGTCGCCCCCTACGGCGAAACCACAGACAAGCCAAGGCAGTTCACCGCGGACCTCCTCCTGGTCTCCGGCGGCTGGAACCCGGTCGCCCACCTCTTCAGCCAGGCAGGCGGCAAACTCCGCTACGACGACACCCTCGGCACCTTCGTCCCCGACACCTGCCGCCAACTGCTGGAGGTCGCGGGCAGCGCGAACGGTGAATTCGACCTGGCCGGAGCCCTGTTGCAGGGCGCAGCCGCAGGCACCCGAGCGATAGAGGCCGAGGGCTACACGGCCGGGACGCCTTCCCTGCCCCAGGTGACCGCAGAAGCCCACACCCCCGCGATGCAGGTCTTCGTCGTCCCCGCCCCCACCGACGCCCCCCGCTTCGTAGACCTCCAACGAGACGTCACCGTCGCCGACTTGACCCGAGCCACCACCGCCGGCCTCGACTCGGTCGAACACACCAAGCGCTACACGACGGCCGGTACGGCCAACGACCAGGGCAAGACCTCAGGCGTCCTGGCCAGCGGAGTGGTCGCCGAACTCCTGGGCGTGGACGTGTCGTTGCTGGGCACCACGACGTTCCGCCCGCCCTACACGCCCGTCTCCTTCGCCACCCTCGCAGGCCGCGACCGGGGCGCGCTGCACGACCCGATCCGTACGACCGCCCTGCACGACTGGCACGTCATGCAGGGCGCGTTGTTCGAGAACGTCGGCCAGTGGAAGCGGCCTTGGTACTACCCGCGCGACGGCGAGAGCATGGAGACCGCGGTCCTGCGCGAGTGCGCTGCGGCCCGCGAGGGCGTCGCCTTCATGGACGGTTCCACCCTCGGCAAGATCGACGTACAGGGCCCGGACGCACCCGTCTTCCTCGACCGGCTCTACACCAACATGATGAGCAACCTGAAGGTCGGCATGATCCGTTACGGCGTCATGTGCCGCCCGGACGGCATGGTCTTCGACGACGGCACGGCCATCCGCCTCGCCCCGGACCGCTACCTGGTCACCACGACCACGGGCAACGCCGCCGCCGTACTGGACTGGATGGAGGAGTGGCACCAGACCGAGTGGCCCGAACTCCGCGTCCACTGCGCCTCGGTGACCGAACAGTGGGCCACCGTCGCCCTGGTCGGCCCCCGCTCCCGCGAGGTGCTCGGCTCACTCGCGCCCCAACTCGCCGTAGGCAACGACGACTTCCCGTTCATGGCCTGGCGGGACACCATCGTCGCCGGCATCGAGGCCAGGGTGTGCCGGATCAGCTTCTCCGGCGAACTCGCCTACGAGATCAACGTGTCACCGTGGGAGGCCCTCGCCCTGTGGGAGGCGTTGTACGAGGCCGGTGCCCCCTTCGGCATCACCCCGTACGGCACCGAGACCATGCACGTCCTGCGTGCCGAGAAGGGCTACCCGATCATCGGCCAGGACACCGACGGCACGGTAACTCCCCAGGATCTCGGCATGAGTTGGGCGGTCTCGAAGAAGAAGCCCGACTTCGTCGGCAAGCGCTCCTTCGCCCGCGCCGACGCCGTCCGCCCCGACCGCAAACACCTCGTCGGCCTGCTCCCCGAGGACCCCGCCGCGTTCCTCCCCGAGGGCACCCAACTGATCACGGACAGCGTGCTCCCGGCCCCACCCGTCCCGATGCTCGGCCACGTCACCTCCAGCTACCGCAGCGCGGCCCTGGGCCGCACCTTCGCCCTGGCTCTCGTCAAGGGCGGTCGCGACCGCATCGGCGAACGCCTCTACGCCCCCGTGGGCGACCAGTTGATCCCGGTCACCGTCGCAAGCCCCGTCCTCTACGACCCCGAGGGAGCCCGCCGCGATGGCTGACACCGCCCTTTCCGTCCCGCGCCGCAGCCCCCTCGCGGGTACCGCCGGCCGGCTGGCGGCCACGACCCGTTCCTCCGGCGGCACGGTCCGGCTGGCCGAACTGCCCTTCCTGGCCCAGGTGAACCTCCGGCTCGACGCGAAGGGCGCGGCGGCGGACGCCGTAGGACTCGCGCTCGGCCTGTCTCTGCCCCTTGAGCCCAACACGGTGGTGCGGGCAGGGGAGTTGACCGTGTTGTGGCTCGGTCCGGACGAGTGGCTGGCGGTGGGACCGCCGGACACTCAGTGGGACGTGGAGAGTCGGATCCGGGCGGCGGCGGGTGACGAACACATCGCCGTCACCGATGTCTCCGCCCAGCGCACCACCCTCCTCGTCTCCGGCGCCCGCGCCCGTGAACTGCTCGCCCACGGCTGCCCGTTGGACCTGCACCCACGAGCCTTCGGCCCCGGACGCTGCGCCCAGACCACCCTGGCCCGCGCCCAGGTCGTCCTGGTCGCCCGGGACGAACCCGGCGCCGGGTTCTGGGTGTTGGTCCGCTCGTCCTTCGCCGGGTATCTGACGGACTGGCTGCTGGACGCGGCGGCCGAGTACGTGCGGAACGACTGAAACGGCCGTACGTCGAAGGCCGTTCGCCCGTCACCGGGAGAACGGCCTTCCGCATGTCAGCGGTTGTGCCGGTGGTGTCAGGCGACGGCCTGCCCGACCTCCACCTCGTCGAGGCGCTTGCTCTTGGGGATCAGAGCGACGAGCACCGCGCCCACGGCGACGCAACCGACCACCAGCCAGAGCCCGTTGGTGAAGCCGGCGTCGAGGTAGAACTGGGTGCCCTTGAGGACCGCCCCGTGCTGCGCCATCACGACGAAGGCCAGCTGGGAGACGACGATCTGGGCGACGCCCTGGCCGAGGGTCTGGACGCCGTTGGCGAGTGCCTGTTCCTCGGGGGTGACCACCTCGATGATCATGATGGGCACGATCGCCATCACGATGCCCGTGCCCAGCCCCGCGATCACGCCCATCTCGATGATCTGCGGGGCGCTGTGGTGCAGATGGGTGCCGATGCCGTAGCCGAGGACCGCGAGCGCGGCGCCGGTGCCCAGGAGGATGCGGGCGTCCACCCGGCGGGAGATCAGACCGGTGCCGACGGCTCCCGCGATGATCATGGCGCTGATCGGGCTGGTGACGATGGCGTTGTGGGTTCCCGACCAGCCCAGGCCCGCTGAGATGGTGGGGATGCTCGGCATCAGGATCAGCAGCTGGATCACCACGCCGACGGCGCTGAGCGAGCCGGCCGCGATGGACGTGGCCAGCAGGACCGTCCACACCGGCCGACGCCGGGTCATGGAGAGCGGGAACAGGGGTTCGGCGACTCGGCGCTCCACGAGGACGAAGACGATCAGCACGATCGCCGCACCTACGACGTAGCCGATGAACTTGGCGCTGCCCCAGCCCCAGTCCGTGCCCTGGCCGACGGCGTACACGATCGCCGTGACCCCGCCGCCGAGGAGGATTCCGCCGACCCAGTCCATCCGGCCGGCCGCCGCACGGATCGGGCTCTCCGGCACGAAGGCCGCCACCAGGGCGAAGCTGACCGCGGTGCTGATGGCCATGAACCACAGGACGCCGCGGAAGCCGTAGTCGTCCAGCAGCCAGCCGGACAGGAACGGCCCGCCGAACGCGACGAGACCGACACCGCCGGCCAGGATTCCGCTGGCGACTCCGACCCACTTACGGGGGAACACGTCGCGGGTGATGGCGTAGGCGAGCGGCGCGCTGGCAGCGTAGATGCCGGCGATGCCGCGGCCGACCAGCAGGGTGCGGTAGTCGGTGGCGACGGCGGCGACGAGGTCGCCCACGAAGCCGAGTCCGATGGCGACGAGCAGGACGCGCTTCTTGCCGAAGATGGCCGCGGCCTTGACCACGAACGGCAGGAAGAACGTCCCGGTCAGCAGGGTCATCAGGGTGAACCACGCGATTTGGGTGGTCCTGAAGTGGATCGCGACGTCGGCCTGCGCGATGCCGGACAACGCGGCGATGAGCGCGACCAGTTGGACGGTCCATACGAGGGCGATGATGACGAGGGCATTGCGTGTGGCAGAGGGCGGTCTTTCGTCTGCCGGCGGGGGAACGAGCTGGGTCTGGGACATCGGCGGCCTTCCGTAAGCGAGCGGAGCGAAGGTCCAGAGAGCCGATAAATTAGACCTAACGGTCGGTACAATCAATGAGTTGCGCAGAAAGAAAGCTAACGTTGTGGTGAGCGTGGACTCCGGGCCTGGTCAGCGGCGCCGGGCCAAATCTTCGACCATATTGTCAACAATGGAGTCGACGCTATTGCTCGCGAATCGCTGAAGAGCTACGTTCCTCGCCGTGCACGCCCCCCGATCCGGCGATCGAACGGACTACCCGGCACGCCCAAGCTGTTCAGATGATGTCGGTGGAATGCGGCCACCTTCAGGGCCACCCTCGCACCAGCCGTCCCATGCTCCTCCGCCGCCCAACTCGACCTGGCCGCCGCCGTCCCCGGCGTGCCCTTCGAGATCACCTCGGCCACCGAACTCGCAGCGAGCGCCAACACCCCCCAAGACGGGGGGCGATGCGAGCGTCCTGTGTCGATGAGCTGGTCCGAACACTGGAGTGCCGGGGCGAATTACCACACGGTGATCGACAAGGGCTCGTATCTCACCGGCCTGGGCGTACGCCCGTTCCGACTCGCGGACGCTGCGGTTCGCGTACTGCACGTCCGCGCTGTCGATCGTGCTGCCCCCGGCTCGGGGTGGTGATCTTCCTCGCCACCGGGTTCGTACGCACCCGCACGACTTCGAGGAGGCCGCGCAGTTGGACGGGGCGAACAAGTGGCAGATCTACTGGCGGATCGTGCTGCCCGTGCTCACCCCGGTGCTCTTCACCGGCGCGGTCATGCTGATCATGTCGGTCTGGAACGACTTCTACTTCGCCCTGTTCCTGCCGCGTGGCTCCCAAGCGGCCACGCTGCCACTGACGTTGTACTCCTTCGCCTCCTCGTCCACGCACGGTGTCAGCCGGAACCGGGTGTTCGCTCATGTGGTGCTGACCAGCCTGCCGCTCGTCCTCGTCCTGCGGCGCCACGTCCTCGCGGGCCTCACGGAAGGAGGCGTCACGGGCTGAGCGTCCCCGTCAGGACACACAACCCACGTGCGCCAGCGCCTGCTTGAGCAACACCCCGTGCCCGCCCGGCATTTCGCTCCGCAGCGCCTCCGAAGCGGCCTCCTCGGGGCTGAACCAGACGAGGTCCAGGGCGTCTTGGCGGGGCCGGCAGTCACCGGTGACCGGCACGACGTAGGCGAGGGACACCGCGTGCTGGCGGGGGTCGTGGTACGGGGTGACGCCGTGCGTCGGGAAGTACTCGGCGACGGTGAACGGCTGTAGCGAGGCCGGGATCCGGGGCAGCGCGACCGGGCCGAGGTCCTTCTCCAGGTTGCGCAGGAGGGCGTCGCGGACCCGCTCGTGGTGCAGCACGCGGCCGGAGACGAGGGTGCGGTTGACGGTGCCGTCGGGGCCGATGCGCAGCAGCAGTCCGATGCTGGTCACCTCCCCGTTGTCGTCGACGCGGACGGGCACCGCTTCGACGTAGAGGATCGGCATGCGGGCGCGTGCCTGTTCGAGGTCGTCGGCGGACAGCCAACCGGGCGTGGTATCGGTCATGTCAGACATTGCTTGATCATACTTTCAGTGTCCGTCGGATAGCCGGTAGACCCGGCGGGCATTGTCGGCCCCCGCCCAGCGTGCCAGTCGCAGCGCGTCGGGCAGGCCCAGTTCGTCGGCGTCCACCCGCTCCTGGAGCAGATCCCCCAGTCCCCGGCGGAACGCCAGTGCTCCGAGCCCATAGAACTCCGCAAGACCATAGGCGTCAGAGCTGTACAAAAGTTTGCGGAACGGTGTGATCTCCATCGCCTCCGCCAGCACCGCCCGCGCCCGGACCGGTCCAACATGGTGCAGGGTGAGCCCCACGTCGAGGTATACCTGTTCGAAGACGGCAGACAGGTAGCCGGCCTGACGCTGATACGGCCAGCAGTGCAGAAGCAGCACCGGGATCGTCCCTGCGGTCAGGTGCAGCCAGTCCGTGAGCAGGGCGGGGTCCGTGCGGTGCAGCCGGATGTCGTTGTCGCCGAACCCCGTGTGGAGCTGGAGCGGAAGCCCCAGGTCGACCGCGGTCCACAGCAACTGCCGTACCAGGACCGGGTCTTCGAGCCGCCCGCCACGGTCCAGCCAGCCGCGGGCCGCCGCGGTCACCTCCGCCTCGGACGGCCTGGCCGGGTCGAGATCGAACCCCGTCCGGTACGCGGCCACCGACTTCACCGCCACCACCCCCGGCTGCCGCACCGCGTCCAGCGCGGCGGCCCTGAACGCGTCGGCGTACCCGTCCGGTTCGACCCCGCGCGCGGCCACGGACTCCGCGACGGCTTCGAGTCGTACGACCTCATGGGCTACGGCGCCCGCCGCCTCCGCGAGTTCGGTGGGCGAGGTGATGTGGTGCGGCGCGAATCCCGTGTCGACGCAGAGGACGCCGGTGCCCGCGGCGGCGAGGAAGCGCCGGTTGACCTCGCCCGGGCCCAACTCTGCCCGCCGGGCGAGGTATTCGTCGGCGGGTGCGTGCCGCTCCAGGTCCAACACCGGTGCGCAGTGACGGCGTACGGCGATGCCGACCGGGCTGTCGAACGGCGAGATCCCGCTGCCGGGCCAGACGTCGCCCTCGGTGAGCAGCGACTCGAAGGCCGCCCGGTCCAGCTCCTCGGTGACGACTCCGTGGCAGTGGTGGTCCACCAACTCCAGCGCGGCGAGCGCCTCGTGGACCGGTCCAGTGGCCATCGTCAGTACTTCCAGCGGTACGCCGCTGCGATCTGCTCGTCGTCCAGCTCCGCCACGGCCGCGATCTCGCCCTGTCGTACGGCGATCACCGCGTCCGCGAGGACCGGTCCAAGCGCGGCCCGCAGCTGCGTGTCCTTGCGGAACTCCGCGACGGACTCGGCGAGGGAGGTCGGCAGTCGTCGTACGCCCCTGGTCTCGGCCTCCGAAACGCCCAGATGTGCGGGGTCTCCGGTGGTCTCCTCGGGCAGGGTGGCGGATGACGTCAGGCCGTCGAGGCCGGCGGCGATCAGGCAGCCGAGGGCGAGATAGGGGTTGGCGGCCAGGTCGACCGGCTTGACCTCCAGGTTCGCCGCCTGGGCGCGTTGGCCCGCCGTGCCGGTGACGACGCGTACCGCCGCCTCGCGGGTCTCGCGGCCCCAGGCGGTGAACACTCCGGCCCACTGGGAGGGTTGGAGGCGGAAGTAGCTGGCCGGGCTCGGCGCGGTCACGGCGGTGAGGGCCGGGAGGTGGGTGAGGACGCCGGCCGCGAAGGACTCGGCGTCGGCCGTCATGCCGTAGCGACGCTCGCCCCTGGTGTGCAGGTTGGCGCCGTCGCGCCAGGCGGAGAGGTGGATGTGGCCGCCGTTGCCGACGCCCTGCGCGAGGACGGACGGCGTGAACGAGGCGCGCAGGGCGTGCCGTTGGGACACCGCGCGAATCGTCTGCCGTACGAGGACACTGCGGTCGGCCGCCGCGACCGGGTCGAGCGCGCCGATCGACAGCTCGAACTGCCCGGCCGCGTACTCGGGATGGAACTGGTCCACGTCCACGCCCTGCGTCGCCAGGGCCGACAGCAACTCGGCGCCGTAGTCGCTCAGTTCGACCTGGCGGGCCGCTCCGTACGCCGGACCGGTCGTGGCGGGGACGAACGCGCCGTCGGGTGCTGTGGCCAGGCCGAGTGCCCACTCGATCTCGATGCCCGCCCGGAAGGTGAGCCCGTGCTGCCGCTGCGCGTCAACGACCGTACGGCGCAGGAAGGTTCGGCTGCACCCGGGGTGCCGCTCGCCCTCCTGGGTGACGCGGTCGACCGGGGCCCAGGCCCAGCCGGGCTGGCCGGACAGGATGGCCAGGTGGTCGAGGTCGGGGTAGAGGCGCAGATCGCCGTCCGGGGAGCCGAGGACGTCGGTGGTGACGATGGAGTCGTTCGCCAGGAACGTGTCGAACACCGGGGACATGCCGACGCCCCAGGCCGCCGCCGAGGCGAGTTTCGCGGTCGGGACCGTCTTCACCCGGCCCACGCCCGCGGTGTCGACGTAGGCCAGGACGATCCCGTGCACACCCCGCCCGGTCAGCTCCGCGGCCAGCGCGGTGGCGCGCTCGACCTCGCCGGGGCGGCCGCCGGGCAGGGGGTCGGCAAGGGTGGTCATACGTCCTCCACGGTCGCGTCCTGCACGGTCGGCGTCACCGTCAGGGTTTCACGGCCACCGCCCCGAACTGCGGTACCACGGCCGGGGAGTCGGAGTCCGGACGCCAGCGCGAGCACGGCACCAGGCCCGGGTCGAGGAGGTCGAGTCCCTCGAAGAACGCGGCGACGTCCGCGCGGCTGCGGGCGGTGATCGGGGGAGTGGCGTTCTCGTTCCAGAACTCCATGGCCGGGACGTTGCCCTCGCCGCCGAGGTCGGCGTCGAAGGTCGGGTGCGTGAGGACCAGGAAACTGCCCGAGGGGACCGCTGCCATGACTTCGCGTACGACGTTCCGGGCGTCCTCGGTGTCGAGGATGAAGTTGAGGATGCCGAGCATCATCACCGCGACGGGACGGTCGAAGTCCAGGGTCCCGGCGACCTGTTGGACGATCGCCGCCGGGTCGTGCACGTCCGCGTCGATGTAGTCGGTGACGCCCTCGCGCGTGCTGGTGAGCAGGGTGCGGGCGTGGATCAGCACCAGCGGGTCGTTGTCGACGTAGACGATGCGTGCGTCGGGGGCGACGCGCTGGGCGATCTCGTGGGTGTTGTCGACCGTCGGCAGTCCGGTGCCGATGTCGAGGAACTGCCGTACCCCGCGCTCGGTGGCGAGGAAACGCACCGCGCGGCCGAGGAAGTCCCGGTCGGCGCGGGCCACTTCACGGATCACCGGGAACAGTCCGGCGACGTGCTCGCCGACCTGCTGGTCGATCTCGTAGTTGTCCTTGCCGCCGATCCAGTAGTTCCACACGCGGGCGTTGTGCGCCACACCGGTGTTGAGCCGGGTAGGTCCCTCTGCCGGGGTGTCGCTGTCACTCACGTCGTGGCTCCTTGTCGCCGGTCTGACTCGTCAACTCCATTGTGCCGTCAGGTGATCACTCCGCCCAAGGGTTCGCGACGCTCGGGCCGAATGTTCCGGCGCCGGTCCTTCGGGAGCGGCGGACTCGGTGAACTGTCAGTCCAGGTTGCCGGGTTGGGCGGGAGGGGTCCGGCCGGCCAGGACGTCCTTCAGGTGCGAAGTGCCGTCCTGTACGGCGGCCTTGGTCGTGTCGCTCTCGGTGCCGTCGAGGCCGCCGGAGGTGACCGTGATCGCGTCGGTGCCGACCCGGACCACGGCCAACTGCAGGGTGAGCGTGGTGGGTTCGTTGCCGCTCGTGCCCGTGACGGTGACCTGGAGACCCTGGCGGGCGTCGCCCACGGAGGGCACCGGGTCCTCGATGACCTGGACCGTCCGGTGGCCGCCCTTGGAGTCGGTCGCGGTGAACTGGTCGCACTTCACCGGCAGGGTCTTCAGCCAGTTCAGGGAGGCACCGAGCTTGGCCCGGTCGTAGGCGGCGACCTGGTACAGCAGCCGTGAGTTGCTCTCCTCGAACCCGGTCAGCGCGGACGCGCCGGTCGGCTTGCCGAGGAGCGTGTCGTCGTAGAGCGCGTCGAGCAGTTTCTGGCAGTCGGCGGCGTTCGTCTTCGCGGTGAGGAAGTCGGCGACGTCGACCTTCCCGATGACCAGCTTGTCGCCCCAGCCGGCGGCACCCTTGACCTGCGTCCAGCTGTCTTCGAGATCGGCCTCGGTGATGAGCGCGGCCCTGGCTCCGGCCGGGGTGAGGACAGGGGCCGCGGACTTCTCGGCGCGGGGCGAGGCGGACTTCCCGGTACGGGGCGAGGCGAGCGGGGACTCGGCGGCGAGGGGTGAGGCGGCCACGTCGGAGGCGGTGTCGTGGCCCGCGCTGCCGCCGTTGCTGCCGCCTCCGCCGGAGCAGGCCGCGCAGGTCAGCAGGGCGCCTGCCGCGAGGACCGAGGCGAGGACACGGCCACGGACAGGGCCGGCGGTTCGGGAGGGCGGGCGACGGTGCATGGCGGGGCCTCCGGGGGAGTGACAGGTGTGTCCCCAGCGCACCACCGGGGGGCCGGGCCCTCCAGTGCAGGGGGCCGTTCGGGTGAGTCACCGGGGGTAGGGGACATGTGCTCGCGGGTGGGAGGCAGGTCAGGGTGGCGCAACCTTGCGGGTCAGAGACGGGTCTGGACGTCTCGTCCTTCGGGTGAGGGTGTGTGCCTGGGCGCGTCGGCCAGTGGAGCGAGGGGGTGCTTGGGTGCGCTGTTCCTGCGGGCGGGTGACATGTCGGCGGGATTCGTCTTCACGGGCGTTCATCCGGGGCGAGAGGGCGGATGGGTGAGTCGTTCCTTGCGGCGAGCGGCTCGCCAGCCCCGCCCTCCAGGGTGAGAGGCGCCCCGGGTCGGGCGTCCCCCGGTGCCCGGCGCGTCAGAGCGTCTCGTCCCTGGGTGAAGGTATGCGCGTGAGTGCGCCGTCCGCTCGGGGCCGGCGGCACACCAGCGAGTCGGGTCCTCCGGTGTGAGGGGCACACATGGGCGCAGCGCCCCACCCGGTGCCCGGTGCCCGGCGCCCGGCGCCTCAGCGCGCCTTGTCCTCCGGCGGGCCGGAATGCCGGTGCGGCAGATGCAGACGATGCTCATGGGGCTCGCGCGGCGGCCGGGGTTCGTGTTCCGCGCGGCGCGCCCGTGCCGCGAGTCCTGCCTCCAGCACATGCACCGTGCGCCCGCCGCACTTGGGGCAGATCGCGTCGGCGAGGGGTGATCTGAGGGCCTTGCCCTCCTCGTCGACGTACTCCTGCGTGGTGAGGCCTGAGGCGTCGGTGGGGTTGGTGAAGAACATCACCTGGAAGGTGGCCTCCCAGCAGTGGCCGCAGTCACCACAGGTGAACGCGAAGGTCTCCGGCACGGCTCGGGGTTCCGCGGTCATGGCAGGGCCCTCCGTTGTGTGGGGCGGTCGGTTGCGTTCCGGGGCGATCGGTCGGGCGGTGAAGCCGTGCCCCCAGCGCACAACGCCCCAGGTCGTACGGCAACTCGAACGCCCCGCCCGGCATGCCCGCACCCCCGCCCGCCCCGACACTGGCCCCAGGCCGGGACGAGCTCCGGCCGCCGCCCCGGCACCCTGACGCGAAGGAGTGACCATGCTGCCCGGATTCCTCACCAGGGCGGTCGAGTTGCTGCTCGGCAAGGAGGGCCGCTCGCTCCACCTGAGGGCGGCGGGCGCGGCGACGGTGGTCCTCGGCGTGGTCATGCTCGTCGGGTCCTGGGCGGTGGTCACCGCCGAACAGGGAGCGCGCGGCGCCAATCTGACGACGTACCCGAAGGCCCTGTGGTGGTCGATCGAGACGGCGACGACTGTCGGATACGGCGACTTCTACCCGGTGACGCTGTGGGGCCGCGTCGTCGGCTCGGTGGTCATGGTCACCGGCATCACCACCTACGGCCTCGTCACGGCGGCCCTGGCCACGTGGTTCGTCGGCCGGGAACAGCGTCGTCGGCATCATCTCGCGCACGGGGCGGAGGAGTTGGGCGAGGAGACGGTACGGGCTCTGCATGACCGGTTCGACCGGTTGGAGCGGATGGTGGCCGGGAAGGGCGGGGACTCGGGAGGGTGAGGTGACGGGGGAGACGGGCGTACCGCCGGGAGGGCGGGAAACTGCTCGCCGACCGGGCACGGGGGTGGCGCCTTACGACCCCTCGCGCCCGCGCGATGCCGCCGACCTCAGCACCTCAGCTCAGCTCATCTCGCCGATCACGGGCGACCCCGCGCCCACCGAGGCAGACGTGCTACTCGGAGTACCCGGTCTACTCGGCCAACGTCGCCGCACCGAAGGCATACCCTTCCCACAGCCGCCGCGAGACCTCCTCCGGATACGCCGTGACCACGGGCTCCGCGTTGAGCACCTGCACCAACCGCCCCTCCGTGTCGTACGCGGGCCATCCAGGGTCTCCCGTCCGCGCGAACGCCGTCCAGGACGCCCGGAATCGGGACGACAGCGCCAGCGCCTCGGGCGACGGGACGACATCGGCGAACAGCAGATTCCCCAGGTCGGCGGTGAACGTGCCGAACAGCAGCGGGATGTCGAGGCCGTGGCAAGATCCCAGCGTTCCGCCCAACCCCGGGGCGGGCCAGGTGAGTTCGTAGACGTGGACACGTCCGCCCGCGGCGACCTGAGCATCCGCCAGGTGGACGCAGGGCATGCGGAACACCCGGTCGGAGTGGACGAGTTCGTACAGCTCGCCCGGGGAGGCGTCCGGGAAGGCGTTGCGATAGGCCCGTTCGGCATCGGGGCCCGGGCCGAACCGGCGCAGTGCGGTCGACGCGTCCTCCTCGGTGATCTTCCCGAGTTGGTCGCCGAGCGTGGTGAACAGGCGGAACTCGTCCCGGTTGTGACCCAGGATCAGTTCCACGTCCCGGGCCGCGCCCGCCGCGACCCCCTGCCAGGGTGTGGTGGGCAGCACCTCTCCGTCGACGACGGGTGCGAAGGGGCTCAGTGTGTGCGCGAGGCTGCCCCACCGGTCCTCGTACTGGTGCATCTTGGCGGTCAACGTCTCGCCCGCCGTGGGCAGTTGGCGCGGGTCCACGGTCGCGAGGTCGGCTGCCGTGGGGCGCAGTCCCGCCTCGGCGGCGATCGCGGTCGCGATGTCCCTGGCCAACCCGTCGGAGAAGAAGGGGCCCGGCACACTCTGCGCGACGGCCCGGCGGAACAGTCCGGCGGCGCTCGGCATGACCAGCAGCGAGGCCACCGATCCGGCACCGGCCGACTCGCCGAAGACGGTGACCTGTTCGGGGTCGCCGCCGAACGCGGTGATGTTCTCCCGTACCCACTCCAGTGCGGCGACCTGGTCGAGCAGCCCGCGGTTGGCGGGGGCGCCGTCGATCCGGGCGAACCCCTCTATGCCGACGCGGTAGTTGAAGGTCACGACCACCAAGTCGCCGTCGCGGGCGATGTGTTGGGCGTCGTAGCCGGGGCTGCCCGCGTGTCCCAGCTTGTAGGCGCCGCCGTAGATCCACACCATGACCGGCCGGCGGGCCGTCGGATCGGGAGCGGGTGTCCACACGTTGACGGTCAGCCAGTCGTCGCCCGTCGGCCCCTCGACCACGCCACGGCGGCCCTGGAATCCGGACTCCTGCGGGGGTGGCGGGCCGAAGTCGCGGGCCTCGCGTACGCCGTCCCAGCCGTGTACGGGTCGGGGTGCCTGGAACCGGGCCTCCCCGACGGGCGGTTCGGCGAACGGGATGCCGCGGAAGACCGCCAGTCCGTCCTCCAGCCGCCCGCGCACCGCTCCGGCGCCGAAACGCACCACGGGTGCGTCGGCCGAACCAGCCGCCGTTTCAGGGGAGTTGGGTGTCGTCATCGTGGACTCCTCGCTGGGTGCCGGGCAAGTGCGGGTACGCGGAGGGCGGTCGCCGTCCCGCAATCACGCGGGACGGCGACCGCCGTGTGCTCGATGGCCAGAATGCCTTACGCCTTGGCCTCGGCGATCTCGGGAGCCGGGGTCGGCTCCTTGTCGGCCGGTGTCTCAACTGCCTTACGGGCCTTGGGGATCAGGCTCGCCAGGAAGAAGGCCAACAGCGCGGCTCCGGCACCGATCGCCATGACCACCTTGAAGCCGTTCTCCGAAGGGAGTGCGGAGCCGCCGAAGTCCGTGGTCATCTGGGCCAGGATCACACCGGCGATGGCGCTGGCGAAGGAGGTGCCCAGGGACCGCATCAGGGTGTTGAGGCTGTTCGCCGCGCCGGTCTGGGACGGGTCGACCGCGCCCATGATCAGGGCGGGCAGGGCGCCGTAGGTGAAGCCGACACCGGCACCGATGATGCAGGACACCAGGACGAGGTGCCAGACCTCGGACATCAGCAGGATGTTGAGGGCGTAGCCGGAGGCCACGATCAGCGCGCCGATCATCAGGGTGACCTTCGGGCCCTTGGCCTTGGTGACGCGGGCGGACACGGCGGACATCGCCATCATCACCAGGCCCTGCGGGGCGAGGACCAGGCCGACCGCCAGCATCGACTTGCCGAGGCCGTAGCCGGTCTGCGTGGGGAGTTGCAGCAGCTGGGGGAGGACCAGGGACATCGCGAACATCGAGAAGCCGAGGGCGATCGAGGCCAGGTTGGTGAACAGCACCTGCGGCTTCGCGGTCGTACGGAGATCGACCAGCGGCTGCGGGCTGCGCAGCTCGTACCAGCCCCAGGAGAGCAGGATCGCGACGGCGGCGAAGCCGAGGGCGAGGGTCGTCGCGCTGGTCCAGCCCCAGTCGGAGCCCTTGGAGATCGCGAGCAGCAGGGAGATCAGTCCGGCGGACAGGCCGAGTGAGCCGACCAGGTCGAAGCGGCCCCCGGTGCGGACCTTGGACTCGGGTACGACCAGCAGGACCAGCAGGAAGGACAGGGCGCCGAGGACGGCGGAGACCCAGAAGAGGATGTGCCAGTTGTAGCGGTCGGCGAGGAAGGCGGCCGAGGGCAGACCCAGGGCACCGCCGACGCCGAGCGAGGCGCTCATCAGCGCGGTGGAGCCGGCCAGCCGGTCGCTGGGCAGCACATCGCGCATGATGCTGATGCCGAGCGGGACGACCGCGGCGGCCAGCCCCTGGAGCGCGCGGCCGATGACCATCGGGACCAGCGAGTCGGCCAGGGCGCAGACGACCGAGCCGGTCACCAGCAGGATGATGCTGGTCAGCAGCATGCGGCGCTTGCCGAACATGTCACCGAGGCGGCCCACGACCGGGGTGGCCACAGCGGCGGCCAGCAGCGTGGCGGTGACCGCCCACGCCGTGTTCGACGCGGAGGCGTTCAGGTACTTCGGCAGCTCCGGGATGATCGGGATCACCAGGGTCTGCATGAGCGAGACGACGACTCCGGCGAGGGCCAGCACCGCGACGACGGCGTTCGACCTCGGCGGAGCGGAGGAGCCCGCTTCGGCGGGTCGGGCAAGGGCGTCGGACATGGCAGTGCCTCCATCTGGAACGAGCGTGACGGTCTGGACGAGCCGACTTGCTTGACTCACTCAACCATAATGAGATTGATTGACTTACGCAAGTGAATTCTGGGTGTGGGGCAGCAGCGGCAGTTCGGTGACGACCTCGAAGCCGCCCCCTGCCCGGTGCCCGGCCCGGAGCCGCCCTCCCGCGGACAGGGCACGCTCGCGCATGCCGATCACGCCGTAGCCGTCGGCCCGAGCGGGGGAGGAAGGCGTCGCGGGGGAGGCGGGAGCCGCCGTACCGCCGTGATCCGTGACGGTGATGCCCAGCCGGTCGTGCGCGTAGGTGAGCCGCACCTCCGCCGAGCCGGTGCCCGCGTGCTTGGTCACGTTGGTGAGTGCTTCCTGCACGATGCGGTACGCCGTGAGATCCGCACCGGCGGACAACGGCCGTGGTGTGCCTTCGGTGTTGACGGTGACGGTCAGCCCGGCGGGCTCGAACGAGGCGGCCAGCTCGGCGAGTTGGGCCAGACCGGGTGCGGGCCCCGACGGGGTCTCGGAGTCGTCGGCGTGACGCAACAGGCCGACGGTGGCCTTGAGTTCGCGTACGGCCGACAGGGTGGTGCCCGCGAGTTCACCGGCGATCCGCTCGGCCTCCTCGGGGCGACTGCGCATCAGCCGTACGACTGTGCCTGCCTGGAGGTTGGCCAGGACGAGGTGATGGGCGACGACGTCGTGGAGGTCGCGGGCGATCCGCATGCGTTCCTCGGTGACGCGGTGCCGTGCCTCGTTCTCCCGGGTGCGTTCCGCGTGGTCGGCGCGGGCCCGCACCGCCTCCAGGTAGGCCGCGCGGAGCCGGGTCGTGGTGCCGAGGGAGGTCGGCAGCAGCAGCCAGAAGACCGGCCCGACCAGTTTCAGGACCAGCGGTTCGGTGTCGGGGCCCACGACCAGGGTCGTGCCCAGCAGCAGGGCGATGCCGGAGACGGTGAACAGGTTCGCGGTGGTCCGGTCGAAACCGCGGGCCAGGGTGTAGAGCGCGACCATCAGCGGTCCGATCACCAGGACCGTGAGGATGTAGCCGAGTGCGGCCACGGCCGTGGCACAGCAGAGGGTGACCACCACCGTGGTGCGCGGCAGGGTGCGCCGCCACAGCAGGGCGACGGACGCGACACCCGCGACCAACACGCCTGGCCACCAAGGGACTTCGAGGTCGCGTCCCGGGAGCGTCAGCACGCTGCCCGGGAAGGAACAGGCGAAGAGCGCGGCGGCGATGACCAGGTCGACGGTGCGGGGACGGCAGCGCAGCAGTCGTTGCAGGCGGTTGATCATGGCGTGGGGATCATGGGGTGGGGGTTCCTGTCCGAGAAGGCCGGCCGTCCGCGGGGTCCCGCCGTCGACCGCTGCCGACGGCGGGAACCCGCGTGCCCACGACTACTCGTCGAAGGTGACGACGACCTTCTCCGCCGCGCCCGGTGTCAGCGCGAGGTCGAAGGCGTCCCCGACCTCGGCGAAGGGCACGCGATGGCTGATCAGCTTGGCGAACCGCTCGTGGTGCTCGGCGATCTCCCGCGTGACCTCGAAGATCTCGGTGGGGTAGCCCTGCGAGGCGATCAGCGTCAGCTCGCTGCGCAGCATCCCGCCGAGGTCGATGTCGGCGCCCTTCTTCTGTACGGCGACCATCACCAGCTTGGCGCCCCACTTCGCGGAGTCGACCGTGGTGTTGACGACCGCGGCGACACCGGCGGCGTCGATGTAGATGTCCGTGCCGGGGCGGGGCTGGCCGAGCGCGTTGGCCGCCTGGCCGTGCAGCTCGGTCAGCCGGGCGGTGACGTCCTCCTCGGCGGAGTTGATCACGGCGTCGGCGCCGACGGCGAGCGCGGTCTCCAGGCGTGAGGCGATGACGTCCGCGACGACGACGTGCTCGACCCCGCGCAGCTTCAGCCAGATCGCCGCGCCCAGCCCGATCGGCCCGGCACCGAAGATGACGACCTTGTCGCCGGGCTTCGCCTCGGACCGGTTGACGGCGTGCCGGGCGACGGCCATCGGCTCGTTGAGCGCGGCGACGTCGAACGGCACGGTCTCGGGGAAGACGGTGACACTCCTGCCGATCTCGCAGTCCTCCAGGAGGAGGTAGTCGCTCATGGCACCGTGCTTGCCGCCGCAGCCGATGATTCCGCTGGGCGCGCCCTGCGGGTTGACGACCACCCGGTCCCCGGCCTTCAGGCCCTCGACCTCCGCGCCGACCTCGACGATCTCACCGGCCGGCTCATGGCCGAGGGGGACCGGGGCCATGGCGCCGCCGGGTCCGAAGGGGCCGCCGCCGAGGTGCAGGAAGAAGGTGTCGGTGCCGCAGATCCCGCAGGCGCGGATCTTCATGAGGGCGTCCTTCGGCCCGGGCGCCGGACGCTCGACGTCCACCACGTCGATCGCGTCGACGGCGCCGGTCCGTACGGACTTCATCGTGGCCATGAGGGGCTCGCTTTCCATGTGCGTGAGGGGATGCGTGAGGGGTGTCACCGGCCCCGGCGGCGGACGGGGGGAGTGCTCCGGTCGCCGGGACCGGTGACTGCGCCGTACTCCGTCCCCACGGCGTACGGCGCGACGGGGACACCTCCGCTCAGGCGGCCCCAGCTCTGGGCTTGCTTGAGTTAGGCAACCATAAATGCGTTACTTGAGTCAAGCAACCGTTTCCGACTTTGCTTAACTCAGGCAAGTAGCTGTTACGGTGGGCGCATGTCCACACTGCCACCCGTAACAGCGCCCGTTCCGGAGGACGTAGCCGAGATCGAGCGGGTCCTCACCCGCATCGCCTACCTGGCGGGGCGGGCCCGGCAGCACGAGCGGTTGATGGCGCTGGCCGGGCTGCCGCTGGACCGGGCCGCCGTGTCGATCCTCCGCTACATCGCCGAGAGCGAGCCGCTGCGCCCCGGTGTGCTGGCGGTCCGGATGTCCGTGGAGGCATCCCATGTCACGCGCCAGCTACGGCAGTTGGAGCAGCTCGGCCATGTGGTCCGCATCCCGGACCCCGACGACGGCCGCGCCCAGCGCGTCCAGCTCACCGACAGCGGCCTGGCCGCCGTCAACCGCATCCGGGACGCGAGCCGCCGCGGCATCGAGATGGCCCTGATCCACTGGTCCGCCGAGGACCTACGCCACCTCGCGGGCCTCTTCCACCGGCTGGTCGACGACTTCGTCAGCCATGCCGAGGCAGCCGTGGACGTCGAGACGTCCGCCTGACGGCTCGGGAACCCGGCCGTGCTCCATCGGAAACCTCAGACCTTGAAGCCGACCCCGCCGTACAACGAGACCGGCCCCTCGCCGAGCGGGGTCTCGTCCTCCGCGAGTTCGGGGTGCCACTCGGACACGGACACGATGCCGGGGTCCATCGGCTCAAGTCCCTTGAAGATGGCGCTCACTTCGGCGTGCGAGCGGGCCACCAGGGTCACCCCGCCCGCCGCGTAGGCGGCGATGCCCCGCTCGACCTTCTCCCGTTCCAGGTCGGCCGTCATCGCGGACAGCACGAGGCAACTCCCCGGCGCCAGCGCGTCGATGAGGGTCGCCACCAGCTCGTGGGCGCCGTCCTCGTCCGGGATGAAGTGCAGCAGGGCGATGAGGGACAGGGCGATCGGGCGGTCGAAGTCGAGGACGCGGGCGGCCTGTTGGAGGATCGTGAGCGGTTCGCGGGCGTCCGCCTGGATGTACTCCGTCGCACCCTCGGGCGTACCGCGCAGCAGTGCCGCCGCGTGGGCGAGCACGATCGGGTCGTTGTCGACGTACACGACCCGCGCGTCCGGCGCCGTGGACTGGGCGATCTGATGGAGGTTGGGCGCGGTCGGTATGCCGGTGCCGACATCCAGGAACTGACGGATGCCCGACTCCCGGACGAGCATCCGCGTCGCCCGCCGCATGAACCAGCGGTTGGCACGCGCGGTCCGCGGGGCGCCCGGGTCAAGTGACGTGATCCGCCTGCCGAGTTGCTCGTCGACCGGGTAGTTGTCCTTGCCGCCGAGGAACCAGTCGTACACCCGCGCCGGATGCGGCTTCGACGTGTCGATCCGCTGGACGGCCGGCTCTGACCCGGTCACGCGATGCTCCTCTGCTCGACGGTGCCCTACGACGACCCGCACGGGCCGGGTACGACGACTCCCGTGGGCTGTGCGAGAAGTTTGGCACGCTCATGCCGACCGGGTGGTGCCGTTTTGGGTGGCGCTGCTCAACACCCCGTCCAGGAAACGGATCAGGTCCGCGAAGACCTCCGCCCGGTTCGTCTCGTTGAACACCTCGTGCCGGGCGCCCGGATACACGCGCTCGGTCAACTCGCCGCCGCTCAACCGCTCCACGCCGCCCCGGCTGCCGGTGAGCGGGACGAGCCGGTCGTCACCGCCGTGCAGCCAGAGCAGGGGGAGTCCGCCGACGTTCCCCAACTCGCCCACGATCTTGAGGGTTTGGGCGAAGGCCTCCAGCGTCGGCCGCTTCATTGGACCGTGCCAGACCAGCGGATCCGCCGCGTACGCCGCACCGACACCGGGGTCGCGGGACAGCGCGGCCGGGCTGATCGGGATGTCGGGGATCTCGTCGAGGGCGAGCAGCCGGCCCGGCAGTTCCCAGGCGCCGATCACCGGTCCGGACAGCACGAGCGCGGCCAGCTCGTCGCCGTAGCGCTGAGCGAAGCGGGAGGCGATCAGGCCGCCCATGGAGTGGCCGATGAGAACGAGGGGGACGCCCGGGTACGTGGCGCGGGCCAGGTCGGCGACGGCGTGCAGGTCCGTGACCACGTCCTCGAAGTCCCCGATCAGCACGCGCTCGCCGGCCGATGTGCCGTGGCCCTGGTGGTCGGGACCGAAGACCGCCGCGCCGTTCGTCTGCAGTACGGCGGCCAACTCGGCGTAGCGGCCGATGTGTTCGCCGTATCCGTGTGCGACGAGGGCGACGAACCGCGGGTGTTCGTGCGGCCACTCGTGTGCGGTGATCGGGTTCCGGGTGCCGGAGAGGACATGCTCGCGGGTGTCGTCCACACCCGAAAACTAGCATCGCTCATCTGATGCCCCGGTCCGCCGCGGGGTGGCAGGGGCCATCTGACGAGACACTCCTTACGCTGGCAGATGTATGGACATACCATCGGTCCTCGCATGAACACGATGACTCTCTGGCACATATCCGGCTGGGAATTCGCCGCGCTCGCCGCCGCGGCCCTGCTCGTCGGCTTCTCGAAGACCGCCGTGAGCGGGGCCAACACGGTCAGCCTGGCGATCTTCGCGGCCGTGCTGCCCGCGCGTGCCTCCACCGGCGTCCTGCTCCCGATCCTGATCGTCGGCGACGTCCTCGCCGTCCTCACCTACCGTCGGCACGCCCACTGGCCCACCCTGTGGCGGCTGTTCCCGGCGGTCGCGGCGGGAGTCGTGATCGGGACGCTGTTCCTGGTGTGGGCGGACGACGCGGTCGTACGGACGTCGATCGGGGCGATTCTGCTGTTCATGGCGGGGGTCACTCTGTGGCGCCGGCGCAAGGCGGAGGCGGCGGCTGGGGACTCGGCAGGGGCTGCCGACGAGCCGGACTCCGTCGCCACCAGGTCCGGGCGGGCGAAGGCGCGCTCCTACGGTGTGCTCGGCGGTTTCACCACGATGGTCGCCAACGCGGGCGGCCCGGTGATGTCGATGTACCTGCTCTCCGCGGGCTTCCGGAAGCTGGGCTTCCTCGGCACGTCGGCGTTCTTCTTCCTGATCGTCAACGTGACCAAGGTGCCCTTCAGCGTGGGCCTCGGCCTGATCGACGGGCACTCCCTCCTCCTTGACGCGGCGCTCGCGGCGTTCGTCGTGCCCGGTGCGTTGATCGGCAAATGGGCTGTGAACCGAATCAACCAGCGATTGTTCGAGCAACTGGTGATCGCGGCGACGATCATCGGCGGCCTGCAACTGCTCCTCCGCTGACCCCTCCGCCCCGTGACCTCGTACGCTCGCCGCATGTCCCCGCACATCCTGATCCTCGGCGGCACCACCGAGGCACGTGAACTGGCCGCCGAGCTGACGGCACTTCCCGAGCTGAAGGTGACCACGTCCCTCGCCGGGCGGGTGTCACGGCAGGGCGCGCTGGCCGGGGACGTACGGATCGGCGGATTCGGCGGAACCGAGGGGCTGGCCGCATGGCTGCGCGAGCACCACGTGGACGCCGTCGTCGACGCCACCCACCCCTTCGCGGCGACGATCACCGCGAACGCGGCGCGGGCCGGTGCGGCGACCGGGCTGCCGGTGGTCGTGCTGCGCAGGCCGGGCTGGCAGCCGGGGCCCGGGGACCACTGGCACCCGGTCGCTTCCTTGAGCGAGGCCGCCGAGGCACTGCCCGCACTCGGACGCCGGGTCCTGCTCACCACCGGCCGCCTCGGCCTCGCCGCCTTCGCCCACCTCGCCCAACTGCACTTCGTCGTACGGTCGGTGGAGCCGCCCGAGCCCCCGATGCCGCCGGACGTCGACGTGCTGCTGGCACGCGGGCCGTTCACGGTGGCCGACGAGTCGGCGCTGCTCCACGAACACCGGATCGACGTGATCGTGACGAAGGACAGCGGGGGAGCGGCGACGGCGGCGAAACTCACGGCCGCGCGGGAGGCGGGCGTCCCCGTCGTGGTCGTACGACGGCCGCCGTTGCCGGACGGGGTGAGCGCGGTGCCTGATGTCGCCGGGGCGCTGGAGCGGCTGGGGCTCAGCCCGGGGCGCTGACCGTGGCCCGGAGACGGTCCACCGCGCGCAGTACCTCGGTCCGGTTCTTGGCGTTCTTCATCCAGGCCGGAAGGCGGGCGACCAGCGTCATCTTCTGACCGGTGTCGTACCAGGGCGCGCGCTCGCGCAGGTCGGCGGCGACGAACCGCCTGATCAGGTCCAGGTGTTGGAGGTTGTACGCCCACAACTCTCCGTGTCTGGTGCCGGTCCGCAGCCACAGGGCCGGGTAGGAGCAGGCGCTGGGGTACCGCGAGAAGCTGTACGGACGGCTGCCGTCCCGGCACAGGCCGCAGGACCGGCAGACCAGGCGGGAGTGCGGATGTGTCCCGCGGTCGGCGCTCGGCGGGGTGCACGGGCGTCGCCCGAAGTACGCGCTCCGCTCGCAGCGCGGGCAGCGGACCAGTATCGACGACGCGAAGTCGGCGAGCGTGGCGCGCGGGTCGTAGAAGCGCACGGGCGTCGGGGACATGCCGTGAGTATGACCGGAGCCCCTTTCACCGTTCACCCGGTTTTCACGGCGCCGAACTGGTCTCCAACTCCGCCGCGCGCTGCGGCAGTCCGGAGCTCAGGTCCTCCACGAGGAGCCGCTTGGCGATGGAGTCGACCGCGGCGCGCAGATCCGTGCCCGAGGGGCGGCCGATGTCCTGCTGGACGCGGTCCTCCAGCCAGGTGCCCCACGCCTTGCCGATGACCTCGGCCTCGCGTTCGCCGGCCGCGGTGTGGGAGAGGAGGTAGCCGTCGCGGGTCAGATAGCCCTCCTGGACCATGCGGTCGAAGACCGGGAGAAGCACCTCCGGAGGCAGGTGGCGGCGGGCGGCGATCAGGCCGAGGCTCGCGTGGCCGACCATCCTGCCGAACAGTTCGACCTGCATCACGGCCCAGGCACCGGCGACGTCCAGCCGGGTGTCGGAGCCCGTGATGATCCGCCGGGCGGTGTCCAGGTCCGTGCTGCCGATGACCTTGCCGACGGCCGCTTCGAGGAGCCGTTGCGAGTCCGCGCCGCGCGGTGACGCGAAGCCCTCGCCCATGTCGGTGGAGCCCATCCGCGCGCTGTCGCGCAGCTGGACCTGCTTGAGGAACAGGGCGACGACGAAGCCGATCACGGCGACCGGGACCGTCCACCGGAACACCGTGTGGATGGTGTCGGCGTAGGCGTTGATGATCGGCGCGGCGGCGGCGTGCGGCAGCTTGTGCAGGCCCTCGGGGCTGGTCGCCGCCTTGGTGATCACGGCCGGGTTCAGCGCGCTGGTCTTCGCCGCCGTGGCGATCCCGTCCTTGAGGTTGGGGCCCAGGCTGTTGGCGTAGATCGTGCCGAAGACGGCCGTACCGAACGAACTGCCCAGCGTACGGAAGAAGGTGACGCCGGAGGTCGCGGTGCCGAGGTCGGTGTACTCGACGGTGTTCTGCACGGCGATCGTCAGCACCTGCATGCACAGTCCGATGCCGGTGCCGAGCACGAACATGTACACCGACTCCAGGAACGCGCCGGTGCCCGGGCCCATGAGGGACATCAGATACAGGCCGACGCCCATCACCGCGGAGCCGATGATCGGGAAGATGCGGTACTGGCCGGTCTTGCTGACCACGTTGCCGCTGAAGACGGACGCGATCAGCAGTCCCATCACCATGGGCAGCGTCCGCACACCCGAGATCGTGGCCGAGTCGCCGTCGACGTACTGCAGATAGGTCGGCAGATACGTCAGCGCGCCGAGCATCGCGAAACCGACGATGAAGCTGAGGATCGAGCAGACCGCGAACACCGGGTTGGTGAACAGCCGCATGGGCAGCATGGGTTGCTCGGCCCGGGTCTCCACCCAGCAGAACAGGCCGAGCGCGATCGCGCCGCCCACGAACAGGCCGATGATGGTCGCCGAACCCCACGCGTACTCGTTGCCGCCCCAACTCGTCGCCAGGATCAGCGAGCTCGCGCCGACCGCGACGAGCGCGATGCCCAGGTAGTCGATGACGGGCCGCATCGCCGACTTGACCACGGGGATGGTGCGGGCCGCCGCGATGACGACGACGATCGCGATCGGGACGTTCACGTAGAACGCCCAGCGCCAGGTGAGGTGGTCGGTGAACAGGCCGCCGAGCAGCGGTCCGATGACCGTGGCGACGCCGAACACCGCGCCGATCGCGCCCTGGTACTTGCCGCGTTCGCGCAGCGGGATGACGTCGGCGATCAGTGCCATGGCCGTCACCATCAGGCCGCCCGCGCCGATGCCCTGCACCGCGCGCCAGGCGATCAGCAGTGTCATGTTGGTGGAGAAGCCGCACAGGAACGAGCCCGAGATGAACACGATCGCCGAGACCTGGAAGACCACCTTGCGGCCGAACAGGTCGCCGAACTTGCCGACCAGCACGGTCGCGACGGTCTCCGCCAGCAGATAGGCGGTGACCACCCACGACATGTGCTCGGCACCGCCCAGGTCCGACACGATCGTCGGCAGGGCCGTACCGACGATCGTCTGGTCGAGGGCCGCCAGCAGCATGCCCAGCATGATCGTCACGAAGACGACGTTGCGGCGGCGGGAATCCAGCACGGGGGGCTGCTGCGCGGAAGGCAGCGAGGTTTCCTCGGCGACTGTCACGAGGTCACTTTCACACCAGGGGGCCACCTCTGCACAGTGGGCGGGTCCGCTCGGGTGCCAGAACCCCCGCCCGTTACTCGCCCTTCGGGTGCCGCCGCAGGAGATACGTGTCCATGATCCAGCCCTTGCGCTCACGGGCCTCCGCGCGCAGCCGCTCGATGCGCGGGGCGGCCTCGGCTATCGGACCGGAGGCGAGGATCTCGTCCGGGGTGCCCAGGTAGGCGCCCCAGTAGATGTCGATGTCCTGGTCGGCGTACCGCCGGAACGCCTGGTGCGCGTCCAGCATCACGACCACGTCGTCCACGCCGTCCGGGAACCCCTCGGACAGCCGTCGGCCCGTGGTGATCTGCACCGGCCGGGCGACCCGGTTGAGTCCCGTGCGGTGCCGGGCGACGAGCGCCGAGACACTGCTGATGCCGGGCACGACGTCGTACTCGAACGCCACCGCACCCCGCTCCAGGATCTCCTCCAGGATGCCGAGCGTGCTGTCGTACAGCGAGGGATCGCCCCACACCAGGAACGCGCCGCTCTCGTCCTCGCCCAACTCCTCGGCGACGAGCCGCTCGTAGATGTCCGCGCGGGCACTGCGCCAGTCCCCGACCGCGGGCGAGTACGCGGCACCCCCGGCCTTCCGGTCGCGCTCCGGGTCCCGCGCCTCGACCAGGCGGTACGTCCCCTCCGGCAGGTGCGCGTCGAGCATGTCCCGGCGGAGCCGGGTGAGATCCGACTTCACCTCGCCCTTGTCGAGGATGAAGAACACGTCCGTGCTCCGCAGCACCCTGACCGCCTGCAGGGTCAGCTGCTCGGGGTCGCCCGCGCCGATACCGATGACATGAATCTTTCGCACACCCCGAGTCTGCCCCACGCCACTGACAGCCCGTACACCGCACCGGAACCTGTCGACACATACCGGGACGATTCGAACTCCCCGTCGGCTACGACGTCCCGCGCAGCCGAGGCGCCCGCGCCCCCGCGTCGACACTCCCGCCGCCCCGCTCCACATCGTCCCCGAGCCCCCGCGCCCAGGCCGCGACCCCCGCGAGATCCATCCCGTACGGCCGCTCCCGCCCCGACCGGGCCGCCCACTCCTCGACGCCCCCGGCACCGCGCCGCAGCAGCCGGACCCCGCCGGTGACGTTCCCGCGGGCCGCGTGCGTGAGGCCCACGGCGAGCTGGGCGAGCCCGCGCCACAGGGCGCGCTCCTCGTCCGGCCCCGACTTCCAGGCGTCCTCGAAGACCTCGTGCGCGTGGAACGGCTTCCCCTCGTCGAGCAGCGCCTGCGCCTCCACGACGGTGTCCTCCGGCGCCCGCACGACCCCCTCGGGCTGCCTCGCCACACCGTCCGCGTCGTACGGCAACGGTCGCCCGAGCCCGTCCCGAGGCCGGGCATTGCGCGCCCGCCCCTCGCCGTCCCGGTCCCGCGCACCGGCCGTACCGCCTGAGGTTGTGTCGCTCATACGACGATTGTCCCGCGCCCGGCACCGGCTTCGGCGCACCCCCCGGCGTGGGGTAAAGTGCAGTTCGCGCGATCACACGGTTCTCCGTGCGAAGCGCACCGGGACGTGGCGCAGCTTGGTAGCGCACTTGACTGGGGGTCAAGGGGTCGCAGGTTCAAATCCTGTCGTCCCGACGGTGTGAAGGGTCTTCGCAGGCGAGAGCTTGCGGGGGCCCTTTTCGTATGGGGCGTTTCCCGTCCTCGGGGTTGAGCGCGCCGCCTGCCGCGCGGGCCGCGCCGACCAGTGCGGCGTCCTCCGCGGAGCCGGCGGGTCTGATCGCGCGGGCTCCGGGAGGCGGCGGATCCGCGCGGGCACCCGGGTCGTCCGGTGTCCAGCCCCCGGCCGCGAGACCGGTGGCCAGAGCGGGGGCGACGAGGTCCCAGGAGCGGGCCATGGAGCCGCCGACGACCAGGGCGGTCGCGCCGAAGTCCACCATGCGCGGGCCCAGTGCGACGCCCAGTGTCCTGAAGGCGTCTTCCAGTACCCGCCGGGCCCGCTCTTCCCCCGCTCGGGCTCGTCCGGCGATGTCGCTCACGTCGGCGGCGGGGTCGCCGTAGCGGGCGAGGATCGCCCTGCGGGAGACGGTGTCCTCCAGTGGCCGGCCGTCGATCTCGGTGAGGTCCATCCGGCCCTCGGGCGGTATGCCGGGACCGGTGTCGCGGATGCGGCCGTCGGCGAGGAACGCGGAGCCGACACCGGTGCCGAGCGTGATGCCCACGGCACGGCGGTGTCCGCGGACGGTGCCTGCCGACCACTCGCCGGTCAGGAAGGCGTGGGCGTCGTTGAGGAACACGATGGCGCCGGGGCGCTGTCGTAGTCCGTGGAGGAGTGCCGCTCGCATGTCCGTCCCGTACAGGGCGTCGAACTTGCCCACCCCCTTGAAGAGGGCGATCCCCCGTGCGTAGTCGAACGGTCCGGGCACCGCCACGCCCCACCGTGCGCCAGGAGGTACCGGCAGTCCGTCGGCGCAGTCGCGTACGCGGCCGAGTATGGCTTCGGCGTCGCCGTCCGCGTCGAGCGGCTTGCGCGTACGGCTGGTGACGCGGCCGTCGCGCGGGTCGACGAGCGCCGCGGTGACATGGGTGCCGCCGATCTCCAGGACAGGGATCAACGGACCAGCGCCTTCACGACACGCACCGGGCCGCCGGTTGTTGCTCGCAGGGTGTAGCGGCCTACCGCGGCCGGCACGGTGAGCGTCTCCGCGTAGGCCAGTTCGTGCCGGTCTCCGGCCGCCGTGCGCACCGTGACGCCTTCCCCTTCGACCACGTTCAGGATGTGGAACCGTCCCTGTGTGTCGTCGACCGCCTCGACCCCGGCGTCGAGGACGAATCTCCTGACCTCGTAGAACATCTCGGGCAGCGCGCCGATGGTCTCCTCCCGCCAACCGGTGCCCTCGCGCAGGGTGCGCGGCCTCTGGACCAGGTCGCGGGCGACGGCCTCCCCGCGTCGTCCGGTCTCCAGGTTGGCGAACCCGTGCTCGTAGGGGAGGGGGCGCGGGTTGCCGTCGGCGCCGGGCCGCAGCCAGTCGTAGAACCTCAGGCTGTACAGGTAGGGGGTGGCGCTGATCTCCAGCACGAGGTTGCCCGCGCCGCTGGCGTGCGGGGTGCCTGCCGGGATCATGAACAACTGGCCCTGTTCGGCGGGGAAGGCGAGGACGTGGTCCTCGGGGTCCATGGGTACTCCGTCGGTGATGGACCGTTCCACCTCCTTGCGGAAGACGTCCACGTCGGCGTCCTCGCGCAGGCCGAGGAACACCTTGGTGCCGGTGCTGCCGAGGGTGAGGTAGTACGTCTCGTGCTGGGTGTACGCCCAGCCGAAACGCTCGCGCATGTACGGCTCCTTCGGGTGGCAGTGCACGGAGAGGCTGCCGCCGCCGACGGTGTCCAGGTAGTCGAAGCGGATCGGGAAGGACGTGCCGAAGCGGGCGTGCACCTCTGCCCCGAGTACGCTCAACGGCTCCAGTACGCACAGGAGTTGGAACGGCACCTCGGCCTGGGTCTCCGGTCCGGTGCCGATGAGGATGCCTGCTTCGGGTGCGATCAGTTCGTAACCGAGCGCGGTGTTGGGGGAGTCGGGGTTGAAGCCGAGTTCGCGCTGGGCCCAATGGCCGCCCCAGGGAGTGGAGTTGAAGTACGGGCGGGTGCGGACGGGCTTGTGGGCCAGGGTGGCGTACGTGGCGCGCAGGTCCGCTCCGTCGATCCACGCCGGGTGCTCGGGGCGCTGCATGTCGAGCCAGGCGTCGAGGTGGGGTGCGAGTGTGTCGCGGTGCCGGTCGAGCATCGGCCAGTCGATGTAGAAGAGGCGTCTGAAGTCGGGCTTCTCGTCCGGCAGTCCGAGGTTGGAGCCGGTCTCACCCGCGCCGACGGCGGCCTCCGCGTAGCGCTTCGGCACATCGGCGTACCAGAGCAGGTCGTGCTCCACGAGGGCGGCGCCGGGGCCGTGGACGAGGAGCAGTCCTGTCTGTGGTGGTGCGGGGACCGGGAGGGTCGGGAGGGTTTCGAAGAGGTCGTCGAGGGGGTTGTCGGCGAGCTTGCGGAAGTAGGGGTCGTCGGCGTCTGCCAGGTGTTCGGTACGGCTCCTGACGCGTGCCGGCGGTGCGTAGTGGCTCCGGATGTCGAGCAGGGTGACGGGGGTGCCGCGCTCGGTCAGCTCGTGTGCGAGGCGGTCGGCGAGGAGGGACCAGTCGACGGACGGGGGGCCGTCGATGGCCAACACCGCCGGGCCGGTGGGGAGTTGGGAGGCCACTGCCTGCCAACCGGTGTGGAGGGCGGCCTGGGGGGCGGGGGCGTAGCGCGGATCGAGCCGGTACACGGGGTTTCCTTTCGCGGACAGGGCGCCGCTCATTCCTTGCTCGATCCGGCGAGCATCCCGGACACCAGCGTGCGCTGCGAGAAGAGGAAGAGCACCAGCACGGGCAGGATGGCGATGACGATGGCCAGGGCGAGTTCCGGGATGGTGATGTTCAGGCCGGCGCCGGCGACCGGATTGAACGACGGTGTGGAGGTGAGGAGTTGGTTCAGTCCCACCTGGACGGGGAACTGCTCGCTGTTCGGCAGGACGAGGTAGGGCAGGAAGAAGTTGTTCCAGTTGCCCACGAAGCTGAAGAACGCGACCAGTCCGACCACCGGCTTGGCGAGCGGGAGCGCGATGCGCGCGAAGAGCTGCCACTCGGTGCAGCCGTCGATGCGCGCGGCGGACAGCAGGTCCTTGGGGAGGCTGCTCCCGAAGTAGATGTAGACCAGGTACACGCCGAACGGATAGAAGGAGAACGGGAGTATCAACGACCAGACGGTGCCGATGAGATGGAAGCGGTTGAGTTCCAGGAAGATCGGCAGCACCAGGGTGGCCTGCGGCATGATCATGGTGACCAGGGTGATCACGAGGAGTGTCTTGCGTCCCCGGAACTTCGTCAGCGCCAGCGCGTAGCCGGCCGGGACGCTGACGGCCAGCGTCAGGACGAGTGAACCGCCCGAGTAGATGGCCGAGTTGAGCAGCCACCTCGTCATGGCGCCATCCTGGAAGGCGAACAAGTGCCGCCAGGCCGTGCCTATTTGATGGAACGAGCCGAAGGACAGCGGGTTGTCCCGCACCACTTCGCCGGCGGTCTTCGACGGTGCCAGCAGCAGCCAGATCACCGGCAGGACGAAGAACACCAGGAGGAAGGCCAGGAGGAGTCCAACGACCAGGAAGGGGAGGCTCTTTGACGGGCGGACGCGTCGCCTCATGGCCGTCAGGGAGAGAGTCGTCTGTGTCATTTCTCGTCCAACGTGAACAGGTTCGAGCGGGCGACCAGGAGACCGGCGGCCAGGAGGCCCACGGCGAGGAGGACGACGGAGATGGCGGCGGCGCCGTTGAAGTCGCCCTGCTGGAAGGCGTAGACGTACGCCAGTTGGTTGGGTGACCAGGTGGGACTCACCCTGCCGAGGCTGGCGGTCTGGAGGAGTTGGGGCTCCACGAACAGCTGGGTGCCCGTCGCGAAGGCCATGATCGCCATGTAGACGATCCACTGCCGGATCATCGGGATCTGGATGTGCCAGGCGGTGCGCCACGGTCCCGCGCCGTCCATGCGGGCCGCTTCCAGCACCTCGTCGGGGATGTTGTTCAACGCCCCGTACATCACGACCATCCAACCGCCTGCACCGGTCCAAAAGGCGATCAGCATGAGGATCAGCGGCAGGTTGCCGGGCGCCAGGACGGCGGCGAACGTCTTGAACCCCAGGGCGGTCAACAGCCGTGACACCGGGCTGACATCGGGGTCCAGCATGAACAGCCAGACCAGCACGCTCGCCACTCCGGCGAGGGCGCCGGGGATGTAGTAGAGGAAGCGGAAGAGCGCCGAGGTGCCCGGCCGCACGCGGCTGCGCAGGATCACGGCGGTCAGCACGACCAGGACGACGAGCGTCACCAGCCACAGGACCAGATAGATCAGCATGTGGGTGAAGGCCGGGGCGAAGCGGTAGTCCTGGACGACCTTCGTGAACTGGTTGAGCCCGGTGAACTGGCCCCGGTCGTTGGTGAGCGACAGGTAGAACGCGTACCCGGTGGGGAAGACGCCGAACGCGAGCAGCAGCAGCGCGTAGCCCGCGACGAAGAAGTAGCCCGCGCGACCGCGGCCCGTGCGCCGCGGCGTGGCGCGGCGCACGGGGGAGACGGTGACGCGCTCGGTCTCCAGCAGGGTCACTGACCGACCACCTTGTAGCCCTGGGTCTTTGCCTCGCCGGCGATTTCCTTCTGCCAGGCCGGCAGCGTCTCGGTCAGGCTCTTTCCGGCGGTCAGCGCCGGGAGTACGACGCTGGACCAGGCGGTGGAGTCCGAGAACCTGGTGTTCGACCAGCCGGTCCACACCTCGTTCGCGGCCTGCTCGAACGGCCCGCTCACGTCATTGGCGAAGTAGTCCTTGTTCACCGGGTTCGCCAGCCATGCCTTCGCGGCCTGGGTGTACGCCGGGTAGGTGGGCGCGGTCGCCTGATTCGCGTCGGAGGTGGTCAGCCAAGTCACCAGATCCGAGGACGCCTTGAGGTTGGCGCTGTGCGAGGACACCATCCACACACCGCCGCCGACGTTGCCCGTGGCAGCCGTGCTCTCTCCCTTCCAGGTCAGCGGAGGTGCCGCGGCGATCTGCTTGGCCGGAGTCTTGAAACCGGCCTTGAACAGGTACTGGCCGTACCACGAAGGGCCGTATGCCATAAGGACTTTGGAGCCGCTGTTCTTGGCGAAGCCCTGGCTGAAGAAGCCCTGGGTGGCGACGGCCTTGGCGCTGATCAGGTGGTCCAGCAGGGTCGCCATCCGGGTGCACTTCGGGTCCTGGAGGTCGGTGCGCAGGGTGTCCGGCTTCGTCAGGCTGAACGCGGGGCACTGGCCCGACCAGAAGTACGACTCGTGGGAGTTGGTGTCGCCGACCGAGCCGACGAGGTAGCCGGGGTGCTCCTTGGCGACCTTCGTGCCGAGCGCCTCGTAGTCCTCCCATGTGGTGGGGACCTGGTAACCCCACTTGTCCATAAGGGACTTGTTGTACCAGAGGACGACCTGCGCGATGTCGTTGCGCATGCAGTAGGTGTGGCCGTCGAACTGACAGGGCGTCAGGGAGCCCTTGGCGAAGCCGTCCAGGGTGCTCTGCGGTACGAGCTTCTCGTCCAGGGGCGCGGCGAACGGCCGCGCGCCGGGCTTGGTGGCCTGCGACGCCCAGGTCACGTCGGTCGGCGTGCCGAACACCACGTCCGGCCAGCCGCTGCCGGTGCGGTCGAACAGCTGCACCTTCGACTGGAGGTACGTCGATCCGTCGGCGCCGCCGTCGTACGTGACGATCTTCATCTTCACGTCCGGGTGAGACTTCTGGTACGCCTGCACCGACGGCAGCCGGGTCGAGTCGGCCCACACCGTGATCTGTGAATTCGCCTTCTGCGCAACCGGCTTGAACGCCGACTGCTTGGAGGCGGAAGGGGTGGTGGTGTCGGCGCTGGCGCAGCCGGCCAGGGCGGCGGCGGTGGCCAGGGACAGCGTGACGGCCGCCGCGCGGAGCAGCGAGTGTCGCCGGCCTGTTCTCGGAGATCGGGAAGACTCCATCGTCTTGCCTTGCCTTTCTGTTCTTGCGCCGCTCAGCGCGGTTGCTCGACGAACGGCAGGAGTTGGCTGCCGTAGCCGAAATCGAGGGGGAGGGCTATGCCGGGCCCCGTGGGGGCGTGCACCAGGCCCTGGTCGTCCACATGGCGCTCTCGGACGACGTTCACCGAGGTCACCAGGGACTCGTAGTAGGTGGTGTTGGAGATGGCCATGCACAGGTGGTGGTTGGGGATGTCCGAACCGTGCACCTCGGCGCGCAGCCGGTAGGCGTCGGCGAGATGCGCGGTGCGCATGGCGCCGGTGATGCCGCCCCGGAGGGTGGTGCCGGCCCGGACACCGAAGGTGGCGGCACCGGCCCGGATGAAGTCCGCCGCGTTCATGTGCGCGCCGTCGGACGTCTCGGCCACCAGCAGCGGTACGCCCACGACCTCGGCCAGCCTCTGGTACGCGGAGATGCTGAACTCCCGCATCGGCTCCTCGTACCAGAGGTAGTCGGCCTCGGAGAGCGCCCGCCCCAGCCGGATCGCGTCGGGCAGGTCGAACCCCGCCGAACCGTCGTACATCAGCGGGACGTCGGGACCGACGTGCTCGCGCAGGGCCAGGCACAGTTCCGCGTCACGGCGGGCGTCGCCCCACGCGTGCAGCTTGATGCCCCGGTAGCCCAGCTCCAGGCACTGGTCGGCCACGTCGAGGAACTCCGCGATGCCGGCGAACGTCGAGGTGGAGGCGTAGGCGGGGATGGCGTCCCGGAAACCGCCGAGCAGGCGCCAGACCGGTTCGCCGTGGTAGCGGCCGGCCAGGTCCCACAGGGCGATGTCGATCAACCCCAGGGTGGGGAGCGGGAGTTCGTGGATACGGTCCAGCTCCCACACCCGGTGCCACAGCCACTCCCGCTGGAACGGGTCGGCTCCGACCAGTTCCGCGCGGAAGACCCGGTCCACCAGGTCCCGCAGCATGGAGTGGGCGCCGGGACGGGCGAACACCGCCACGCCCTCGGCTCCCTCGTCGGTCCCGATGTGCAGGACCGCGCCGTCGCCCACCGGAGCGCTGCCGCTCAGCCCGTCGCGCCAGTGGAAGGGCGGACTGGCTGCCGGAACGTCGATCCGGTGCACTTCGACATGGGTGATCTTCATCCTGGCTTTCGTCTTCTGTAGGGAGAAAGGTTTCGGCTCCGACGCGGAGTATCCGGACGCGGAGTATCCGGAATCGGAGTACTCCGCATCGGAGTGCTCAGAAGCCGCCGTACGCCTGGAGCGCGTAGACGCTGCCGCCGTTGCCGCTGGAACCGGTGACGGTCAGGCGCAGGAAGCGTGCGGTGACGGGGGTGCCGGCGAAGGCGTAGTCGGTCCGCGCGGTGGTGCTCTCGGCTGTGTGGTCCTCGAACGTCGACCAGTTCTGGCCGTCGGTGGAGTACTCCAGGCGGTACTTGTAGCCGCTGGGCAACTCGAACGTGGTGACCACGGTGGAGACGGCGGTGTCCTTGCCGAGGTCGACCTGGAGCCAGGACGGGTCGGGCAGGCCCAGGCCCTGCGCCCAGCGGGTCGACAGATCGCCGTCGACCGCCTTCGCCGGGGCGTAGCCGTCCGACTGGGAGGACGCGGTCGCCGTCCTGTTCAGGGCCAGGTCGTTGTCGGCCGGGGTGGTGACGACTGCTGCCTTGCTGGGGGCGGAGGCGTTCAGCGCCTCGTCGCGTGCCACGACGGTGAAGGAGTACGAGGTGTCGGCGGTGAGGCCGGAGACCCGCAGGGTCGTTGCGTCGGTGACAGCGATCCGCTTGCCGTCCTGGTACACGACGTAGCTGGTGACGCCGGTGTCGTCGGTGGCCGCGATCCAGCTGACATCGACCAGGCTGGGCAGCAGCGGCTTGACCGTGGGCTGTCCGGGGGCAGTTGGGGCCGTGTGGTCCGTGACGGTCCTCGGAGTGCCGTAGACCTGGAAGTCGTAGATGCTGCCGCCGTTCCAGCTGGAGCCGGTGACGGTCAGCCGTACGAAACGGCCCGCGACCGGGGTGTCGGTGTGGGCGTAGTCGGTCGCCGCCGTGGTGTTCGCGGCGGTGCGGTCCGCGAGGGTCTTCCAGTGGACCTCGTCGGGGGAGACCTCGATGCGGTACTTGTAGCCGCTCGCCTTCTCGAAGGTGGTGATCGCGCCGTTCACGTCGTACGACGCCCCGAGGTCGACCTGGATCCAGGACGGGTCGGGTAGGCCCAGGCCCTGGGCCCAGCGAGTGGAGAGGTCTCCGTCGACCGCCTTCTCCGGGGTGTTGGCCTCCGAGTACGACGAGGCGGTGATCGGCTTCTTGAGGGCGAGGTCGGAGCCGGACGGCATGGTGACCTTGACCGCCTGGCTGGGCTGGGACTCGTTGCCGGCGGCGTCACGGGCGGTGACCTTGAAGGCGTACGTCTTTCCGGCGGTCAGGCCTGGGAGGCGTACCGAGGTCTTGCCGGTGGCGCTGACCAGCTTGCCGTCGCGGTAGACGGAGTAGCCCGTGACCGCGGTGTCGTCGGTGGACGCGGGCCAGGTGAGGTCCGCGATCGTCGGGAAGTCGGTGACCGCGCTCGGAGTGCCGGGCCTGCTGGGCGGCTGGTGGTCGGGGACGGCGGGGTCCGGGTCGAGGTGGCGGTAACTCGCTTGCAGGCCCGCGTTGTTGACGATGGAAGCGGGCAACTGGGCGCAGGAGTCCACCGTGGTGTTGCCGGTGATGGTGCTGCCCGTGCTGTTGGCCTGGGTGGAGTAGGCGGGCTGGGTGGTGAAGTTGCCGGTGGCGTCGATGTCCATGCCGTGGTTGAGGAACAGCCACTGGTAGGCGACGTCGCACAGGGCGTTGCGGGTGTTCGTCCAGTACCGGCTGCCCTCGTCGTGGTAGATCGCGCCGTAGGCGGGTGGCGGTGTGCCGTGGATGTAGTTGCCGGACACCACGCCGCCGGGGTTGGAGCTCAGCGTGTAGATGGCACCGCCGTCGGCCTGCGACTTCATGATGTCGTGGATCTCGTTGTCCGTGACCTGGGTGTCGCGGCTGGTCGTGGGGGTGTCCCAGATCGGAACGCCCAGATTCCCGGGGTAGTTGGTGTCGCCGCCCTGGTCGGTGAGGCCCCAGCCCCAGCCGACGGATATGCCGGTGTAGGGCAGGTCGTAGACCTTGTTGTGGGTGATGGTGGTGTGGTCGGTGTAGCCGGCCAGGATGCCGACGGAGCCGTTGTACTGGTCGGCGACCTTGGTGACCACGTTGTTGGCGACCCTGGTGTCCTTGGTGATGTCCCGGGGGTCGTCGGGATGGGCGTCGATCACCTCGACCCCGCCGATCTGGATGCCGGTGGCGGCGATCTGGCGGAAGACGTTGCCCGTGATGTCGGTGCCCTGCGTACCGGTGTTCAAGTTCAGCCCGACCGCGCCGAGATGGGTGAAGGTGTTGCCCTCGAAGCCGATGCCGTGGCCGTAGTCGACGTTGACGGCACCCGGTGTCTTCTGCCACTTCAGGCGGGTCGCGTCGAAGGTCGGGTCGTTGCCGACCATCCGGAAACCGGCCTGGCCCTCGATGAGGCCTTCGGAGGAACTGGGCGCGAGCCAGGTGGAGTTGGAGAAGGTGATGCCGCGGAACGACACGTCGCTCACCGGGGCGGTCCTGGTGCCGTCGAGGTCCACCAGGTCCTGCACCAGCGGCACGGTGACGTTCGCGGTGGACAGGTTCTGGCCGGACTCGGGCATGTAGTAGATCTCGCCCGCGCCCTTGTCCAGGTACCACTCACCGGGGGTGTCCAGCAGTTCGCGGGCGTTCTCCAGCCAGGTCGGGTTCTGGATCTCCTGGCCCTGCTGGAGATGGGCGTTGTGCCAACAGGGCTGCCGCATCGTCATCTTGTTGTCGGCGATCGACTGCACGGGGCAGCGCATCAGCTTCCAGCCCCAGGAGCTGACGACCTCCAGATCCGAGGGACGCTTGTACGCGTTGAGGGCTGAGTCGGTGAAGGCGTAGCCGGTGGACGTCTGGCTGAACCCGGCGGGGTTCTTGCCGCTGCGCGCCCGGGTCTCCAACTCGCCGTCCACATACAGCTGTCGGGTGTCGATGTCACCCACTTTGGCCTTGTAGACCTTCCCCGCCGAGTCGGCCGGGGTCCAGCCGGTGACCTGCTTGCCCCCGCTGATCACCGGGTGCGCGCCGGGCGCGGCCTCGTAGAAGATCCGGTGTCCGTCGCGGCCGGAGTCCCGGGCGGTCAGGGCGAACGTACGGCTGAGTTGGTAGGTGCCGGACATGAGCCGGACATGGATGTCGCCCTTGGCCTTCTGCTTGACGTCGCGCACGTAGTCCCGCGCGTGGTCGAGGGTCTTGAAGGGGTGTGCGGCGGTGCCGGAGCCCACGTCCCGGCCGGTCGGGGAGACATAGACATCGAGGTCCGGCGACCTGGGAGCCGCGTGGGCCGGCACGGCGTTCAGCAGGGCGGCCACAACGGCTGCCGAACAGACGGCCGTGAAACTTCTTCGCAGTGGCACGAAGGCGCCCCTGCGCGCAGACGGATGAGACACACCTATCCAATCGCCTGAGGGAGGTTGATCCCTGCAAGTCCCGGTCGTCCACCGGGACTTCAGGGCGTCGGGCGACCCGATCGCCGTGCTGCGGCACATGCGGGGCCGGCCGGATCTACGGGGCTGCCGCGTCCGCGGACGGCGGTGGAGCCCCGGTGCTGCCACTTATTGAGAGGGCCCCGGAGGTCCCTCGGGGGCCGCTTGGGCGTCGGTACTGAACAGCCGGCCGCGGATCTTGTTCTCGAACTGGCTCTGGGTGGTGCCGATGTGCTCCACCATCAGCCGCTCGGCGAGATCGGCCGCCCCCGCGGCGACCGCCTCCGCTATGGCCACATGCTGGTGTGCGGCGACTTCCAGCGATCCGGGCACGTCACCGTGGAAGAGCAGCACGTCGGACTGGGACGCCAGGCGGCGCACGCCGGCGACGCTCGCCCGCAGGAACACGTTGTGCGAGGCGGCGCCCACCGAGTCGTGGAAGGCCGCGTCCGCCTTGGCGAAGGTGTCCACGTCGTTCATCGTGGCCGCCGTCAGGGAACTCTCCGCGCTCTCCCGGATGGCCCGGACCTCGATCGGGGTCGCGTGGGAGGCGGCACGGCGTGCTGTCTCCGACTCGATCACCTTGCGGTAGTCCAGGAGCATGCGGACGTCTTCCATGCTGGTCGGCCGGAAGTGCGAGAGTTCGTCGTCCAGCAGTCCGCCCACGGAGGCGGCGACGAAGATGCCGGCGCCGCGCCGCACGGTGAGCCGGCCGATGGCGGCCAGCACCTTCACGGCCTCGCGGGTGACGTTGCGGGACGCTCCCAGGATCTGGGCCAGACCCTGCTCCGTGGGGAGACGGTCGCCGGGTCGCAGGTTCTGCTGGGCGATGTACTCCAGCAGTTGCTCCGCGACCAGTTCGTACCCCGGACGGTAGGCCGGTGTTGAGTCACCCAAGGCGAGCCCCTCTTGCGTCACGAATGAATCAGGTTCATTTTCCGGGGCCAATATGGCACTGCCGTTGCGAGTTGGGAAGAGATCGGACGGATCTCGGTATGCAGCCCTGCAAAGATGCCGACAGAGGCTGATGAACTACGCATATCGTCCGAGGTGTTGCGCGAAATGGATCCCATCCTTAGGGTCCTGCCTGCCAGATGAAGCAGATCCTTCCCTATGCGGCGCGGGCCGTGGAAGCGGGAATCCCGTGAGGGCACGCGCACTCGGCCGTACGAGCGTCCAGGTCGGCACGCTGGGATTCGGCGCCGCCCCCATCGGCAATCTCCACAGCCCGATCGGCGACCTCCAGGCGCGGGCCACCCTCGATGCCGCCTGGGACGCGGGGGTGCGCTACTACGACACCGCCCCGCACTACGGCCTCGGACTGTCCGAACGGCGGCTCGGCGACGCCCTCGCGCACCGCCCGCGGACGGGGTTCACCGTCTCCACCAAGGTCGGCCGGCTGCTGGAACCCCACCCGGCACCCACCGGATCCGACCTGACGGCAGGCGGTTTCGCCGTACCCGACACGCTGGTCCGCCGCCCCGACTACTCACGGGACGGCGTGCTGCGAAGCCTCGAAGGCAGCCTGGAACGCCTGCGGTTGGACCATGTGGACATCGTCTACGTCCATGATCCCGACGATCACCTGGACGCTGCCCTTGCCCATGCGCTGCCGGCGTTGACCGCGCTGCGCGACCAGGGTGTCATCGGCGCCGTCGGTGTCGGCGCGAACACGGTCGCCCCGCTGCTGCGCGTGGTCACGGAGGCGGAGGTCGACGCCGTGATGGTGGCCGGGCGGTGGACTCTCCTCGACCGTACCGCCCGCCCCTTGCTGGACGCGTGCGCCGGGCGTGGGGTCTCGGTGGTGGCCGCCGCCCCGTTCAACTCCGGTCTGCTCAGCCGTCCTTACCCCCCGAGTGACGCCACCTTCGACTACGGCCCCGCCTCGGAATCGGCACTGCGTCGTGCCCGGCTTCTCGCCGAGGTGGCAGGTCGACACGGCACCGAACTCCCGCACGCCGCCCTGCTGTTCCCGCTGCGCGACCCCGGGGTGGCCTGCGTGGTCGCGGGTTTCCGCAGCCCGGAGGAGGTCGAGTCCGCTGCCCGCTGGACCGCCACCGAACTGACCGAGGAAGCGTGGCTGGACCTCGACACGGCAGCCGCGCGGGCGGCGGAAGTCCCGCCCGCGTAACGTCAGTGAGTTGCGTATTGCTGCAAGAATCTTGCAGTGGCTTGCGTATTTAATTCTTTACTTCGTCGGAATCTAGCGGGGTCGATGGGGTCTCTGTACGGTCGGGGCGCCGGTCTCCCCCCACTCCGTGAAGGAGCCTCACATGCCGACGATCCTCAGACCCCGGCGACTGGCGGTGGCTGCCGTCGCCGCGGTCGGTGCGCTGTGCGTGTCCGCCTTACCGGCCGCCGCCACACAGCAGGCGCCGCCGAGCAAGGCCGTGGCGAGCGCGGCGGTGGGTGCGACGACGCCGTTCTCGGTCTATGAGGCCGAGGGGGGAACTCCCGGCGGCGGCGCGGCAGTTCGGTCGCTGACCTCGGCGCCGACGACGCAGTACTCCAGCGCGGTCCTGGAGGCGTCCGGCCATTCCTATGTCCACCTGGGCGACACGGGTCAGTCGGTGCAGTGGACGAACACCACCGGGCAGCCGATCTCCTTCCTCAACGTCCGGGCCAGCATTCCGGATTCGGCCTCCGGCGGTGGTCTCACCGGCACGCTGAACCTGTACGTCAACGGCGTGTTCCGGCAGGCGCTGAACCTCAACTCCCGGCAGACCTGGGTGTACGAGGGCAACGGCAACTACAACACCAGCGACGACCAGAACCCGGCCGACGGCGACCCGAGGGTCTTCTGGGACGAGTCGCACACCTTCGTCACCGGGGCCCCGATCCCGGCGGGTGCCACGTTCTCGCTGCGGAAGGACGCCGACAACAGCGCGTCCTTCTACGACGTGGACTCCGTCGACGTGGAGAACCCGCCGGCCCCGCGGACACAGCCCGCGAACTCGATCTCGATCACGAGCTGCGGCGCGGTGGCGGACAACACCCCGACCAACGGCGCGGCCGACAGCCAGGCCGTGGACAGCCGGGCCGCCATCCAGAGCTGCGTCGACCAGGCCGAGCAACAGGGAAAGATCCTCTGGATCCCGCAGGGCACCTTCTACGTGAAGGGCACCGCGGGACTGGACGCACAGGGGATCACCATCGCGGGCGCGGGCCTCTGGTACAGCACGGTCTACCGTGACGTACCCGTCCCCAACTCCACTCCGCTGGCAGCCCTGTTCGACCTGACGTCCTGCACGGTGCGCGACTTCCACATCGACGCCGACGCCGTCAGCCGGAGCACCATCGGCGGGGACGGCGGCGCGATGGACACCACCGGCACCGACTGGGTGGCCGACGGCATCTGGACCCAGCACACCATGTCCGGCTTCTGGGCCTCCGGCACCGGCGGGACGGTGAAGAACAGCAGGCTGACGTCGATCTGGGCCGACGGGATCAACGTCAACAACGTGTCCCTTGGCGCGGACACCGGGAACGACCTGACGGTCACGAACAACTTCGTGCGCGGCACCGGGGACGACGCGATCGCCATCAACTCGGTTGCCTACAACGCCAACAGCGACGGTTCCCAGACCCACTACAACCCGATGACCGATGTCACCGTCAGCGGCAACACCTCGATCGCACCCTGGGGCGGCAAGGGCATCGGGATCTACGGCGGCAGCGGCCACCAGGTCGAGGACAACTACATCAGCGACACGGCCCGTTACATCGGCCTGGGCGCCGGCCGCTTCGGCGTCAACGGCAGCGACCTGCTGTCCGCGACCGTGACCGGCAACACCGTGGTCCGCTCCGGCGGCAACGCCTACAGCCAGGGCCAGCCCGCCCTGCACATCGGCAACGGCGGCGACGGACAGAACACCGGGACCGTCGACAGGGTCACGGTGACCGGCAACACCGTCACCGACTCCCTCTACGACGGCATCGCCTTCTCCACCTCGACCAACACCCTGCTCCAGGACAACACGGTCAACGCCCCCGGCCGCAACGGCATCGCGATCTCGCCGCCGTTCTACCCCGCGCCCACCGGCTCCGCGACGATAACCGGCAACACCGTCACGGGACTTGCCGCCGGCACCTCGGCCTTCGTCAACAACTCCACCGGATTCGTCGCCACGTCGAGCGACAACCACTGGCCGCCCACCGCCCCCGAGGGTCCCTACGGCGGCACCCCGGCCGCCGTGCCCGGCACGGTCCAGGCGGAGGACTACGACACCGGCGGCCAGGGGGTCGCCTACAGCGTCAACTCCGTCAACGGCAACGCCAACTCCTACCGCGCCGACGGCGTCGACCTGGACAACGCCTCGGACACCGGCGGCGGTTACAACCTCGGCTGGACCGACGCGGGACAGTGGTTCCGCTACACCGTGGACGTCGCCACGGCCGGGACCTACACCCTCGACCTCCGTGTCGCGGCCCCGTCCGCGGTGCCCGGCGCGCTGCACCTGTCGGACGCCTCCGGCACGAACCTCACCGGAGCCGTCGACCTGCCCGCCACCGGCGACTGGCAGACCTGGGGCACCGCGACCACGCACGTGACCCTGCCCGCGGGCCGACAGGTTCTGGCCCTCGACCAGGACAGCGGCGGCTGGAACATCAACTCCCTTACGTTTACGGCGAGTAGCGGCTCGCCGTCGGCCGTCCTGACCGCGTCCCCGGGATCACTGACCTTCGCCGACCAGACGGTGAACTCGACCAGCGCCGCGCAGACCGTCACCGTCACCAACTCCGGTAACGGCACTGCCGCGTTGACCGGGGTCACCGCCGGAGGTGACTTCGCCCAGACCAACACGTGCGGCAACTCCCTTGCCGCCGGGGCGAGTTGCGCGGTCTCCGTCACCTTCACCCCCACCGCCTCCGGCACCCGAACCGGCACCCTCACCCTGGCCGGAAACCAGTCCAACAGCCCCACCGCGGTGGGCCTTTCGGGCACCGGCACCGACACCGCCGGGACGAATCTCGCCGCCGGCAAGCCCACCGGCGAGTCCAGCCACACCGACGTGTACCCGTCGTCGAACGTGACGGACGGCAACCAGAACTCCTACTGGGAGAGCGCCAACAACGCGTTCCCGCAGTGGGTCCAGGTCGACCTCGGCTTGGCCCGGAGCGCCTCCCGCGTGGTCCTGCGGCTGCCCGCCTCCTGGGGTGCCCGCACCCAGACCCTGGCCCTCGGCGGCAGCACCGACGGCACCTCCTTCACCACCCTGAAGTCCCCGGCCGCCCACACCTTCGACCCGGGCACCAAGAACACCGTGACGCTCACCTTCCCCGCGGCCACCGACCGCTACTTCCGCGTCACCGTCACCGCCAACACCGGCTGGCCCGCGGGCCAGTTGTCCGAATTCCAGGTCTGGAACGCCTGACCCCGCCCTCCTCCTGACCCACCCTCCCCACGGTGCCGCCGGACATCCCGTCCGGCGGCACCTTCGCGTGTACGGGCACCTGAGATCTTGCGGGATCCAAATTTGTTTGTTGCAAAGCTCTGTCGAGATATTGCGTGATCATGTCAACGATATTACGGTCCCCCATGCATCGTCACCAACCACCCGTCTCCCCTCCCTCTCCGGCGGCACCAGCGCGACAGTTCCGGCATTTCATTACGTAAGGAGTGGCACGTGTTCCATTCCATCCGAGACCTGAGACGAGCCCTCGTCTGGGTGGTCAGCACCGTGATGCTGGCCGCCGTGGGCGTGTTCGCTCTGGCTGTCCCACCCGCCGCGGCGGCGTCCACCGCCACCGGCGGCAGCGGCGCGAGCCTGCCCTACGTCGAGGTGCAGGCGGAGAACTCCGCCACCAACGGCTCGGCCATCGGCCCGAGTTACACCGCGGGCCAGCTGGCCGACGAGGCGTCGTACCGCAAGGCGACGACACTCCAGGGCACCGGCCAGTACGTCACGTTCACCACGCCGGTGGCGACCAACTCGATCAACTTCCGCTACAGCATCCCCGACACCTCGGGCGGCTCGGTCTACACCGCCGCGCTGTCGCTGTACGTCAACGGCGTCAAGCAGCCCGACTTCACCCTGACCAACGCCTACAGCTGGTACTACGGCAGCTACCCCTTCACCAACACCCCGGGCAGCAACCCGCACCACTTCTTCGACGAGGCCCACCGCCTGTTCACCACCACCTATCCGGCGGGCACGACCTTCAAGCTCCAGGTCGACGCGGGGGACACCGCCTCCTCGTACACGATCGACTTCGCCGACTTCGAGCAGGTCGGCGCCGCCCTGACCGCACCCTCGGGCGCGGTGTCGGTGACCAGCAAGGGCGCCGACGCGACCGGCGTGGCCGACGCGACCAGCGCGTTCAACGCCGCGATCAGCTCGGCGGGCCCCGGCGGCACCGTGTGGATCCCGCCGGGCACCTTCAACATCCCCGGCCACATCAGCGTCAACAACGTCACGATCGCCGGCGCCGGCATGTGGTACTCGACCGTCACCGGCACGGCCCCCGGCTTCTACGGCAACTCCGCGCCCAACGCGAGCACCGACGTACGCCTGCAGAACTTCGCGATCTTCGGCAACGTCCAGGAACGCGACGACAGCGCCCAGGTCAACGGCATCGGCGGCGCGCTGAGCGACTCGACCGTCTCCAACCTGTGGATCGACCACATGAAGGTCGGCGCCTGGATGGACGGGCCGATGGACGGCCTGACGTTCACCGGCATGCGCATCCGTGACACCACCGCCGACGGCATCAACTTCCACGGCGGCGTCACCAACTCGAAGGTGACCAACAGCGACATCCGCAACACCGGCGACGACGGCATCGCCACCTGGGCGGACTCCGGCATCGGCGCCGACGCCAACGACACGATCTCCAACAACACCGTGTCCCTGCAGATCCTCGCCAACGCCATCGCGATCTACGGCGGCCACGACAACACCGTCAGCGGCAACCGCGTGGTGGACACCGGCATCGCCCAGGGCGGCGGCATCCACGTGGGGCAGCGCTTCACGTCGACGCCGGTCGGCACCACCACGATCTCCGACAACACCATGGTCCGGGCCGGCAGCCTCGACCCGAACTGGCAGTTCGGCGTAGGGGCGTTGTGGTTCGACGGCAGCCAGGGCGCGATCACCGGCCCCATCAACGTGACCAACGCACTGATCCAGCAGAGCCCCTACGAAGCCGTCCAGTGGGTCGAGGGCACCATCAGCGGGGTCAACCTCAACAACGTGACCATCGCCGGCACCGGAACCTTCGCCCTCCAGGAACAGACCGGCGGCGCCGCCAAGTTCACCAACGTCACGGCCACCGGCGTCGGTTACTCGTCCCCGGTGTACAACTGCTCGGGCGGCAACTTCGTCATCACCGACGGCGGCGGCAACTCCGGCATCAGCGGCACGCCGTACTGCGGCGGCTGGCCCGCTCCGGTCTACCCGCCCTATCCGTCGGAGGGCGTGACGGCCACCCCCGGCGCGCTCAACTTCGGTTCGGTGGCGACCGGTTCGACGAGTGCCGCGCAGACGGTGACGGTCTCCAACCCGACCAGCACCGCCGCGTCCGTCTCCTCGATCTCGACCAGCGGCGACTACGCCCAGACCAACACGTGCGGTTCGTCGATCGCGGCGAACGGCTCGTGCACCGTCAGCGTGAAGTTCGCGCCGACGGCCACCGGCAGCCGTAACGGCGCTCTCACCGTCAACGCGGGCGGGATCACCAACACGGTCAGCCTCTCCGGTACCGGCACCGCGCCGGGCCCGGTGCTGAACACCGATCCGGGGAGCCTGTCCTTCCCCGCCACGGTGGTCGGCTCGTCGGCCACCGCGCAGACGGTGACGGTGACCAACTCGGGCACCGCGTCGGCGACCGTCTCGGCCGTCGCGGCGACCGGTGACTTCAGCCAGACCAACAACTGCTCCACCCTCGCGGTCGGCGCCTCCTGCACGGTGACCGTCGGCTTCAAGCCCACCACGGGCGGAGCGCGCGCGGGCAGCGTGACCGTCACCAGCAACGCCAACAACAGCCCAACTGCCGTATCCCTGACCGGTAGTGGCATCGACAGCACCACCAACATCGCCGCCGGGCGTCCCGCGTCGGCGAGTTCGAGCACGAGCCCCTATGTCGCCTCGAACCTCACCGACACGGACGCGTCGACGTACTGGGAGGGCACGGACGGCTCGTTCCCGCAGTGGGCCCAGGTCGACCTCGGCCAGAACTACGGCGTCGGCAAGGTCGTGCTCAAACTCCCGCCCGCGACCGCGTGGTCGGCCCGTACCCAGACCCTGTCGGTGCAGGGGTCCACGGACGGCTCCAGCTTCTCCACGCTCAAGGCCTCGGCCGGGTACACCTTCGACCCGAGCGCCAACGGCAACACGGTGACCATCACGTTCAGTTCGGCCACCGCGAGATACGTGCGGGTCAACATCACCGCCAACACGGGCTGGGACGCTGCCCAGTTGTCGGACTTCGAGGTGTTCCCGAGCAGCGGCGGCTCCTCACCGGCGACCCTGTCGGCCGACCCGACGTCGTTGTCGTACGCCACTCAGGCGCTCAACACCGCCAGCAGCGCGAAGACGGTCACGGTGACCAACTCCGGTACGGCGGCGGCGACCGTCTCCGGTGTCACCGTCACGGGCGACTTCGCGCAGACCAACACCTGCGGTTCGTCGATCGCGGCGGGCGCCTCCTGCACGGTGAGCGTCACGTTCACACCCACCGCGTCCGGCACCCGCACCGGTGATCTCAGCATCGCCAGCAACGCGTCCAACGGCACAACCGCCGTCGCCCTGACGGGCGTTGGCGCCGGCACGGTGAGCAGGAACCTGGCGGCCGGCGCGGCCACCACCGAGTCCAGCCACACCGACGTGTACGCGTCGTCGAACGTCACGGACGGCAACCAGGGCACCTACTGGGAGAGCGCCAACAACGCCTTCCCGCAGTGGGTCCAGGTGGACCTCGGCTCAGCACAGAGCGCGAGCCGGGTCGTCCTCCAACTGCCCGCCACCTGGGGCGCCCGCAACCAGACGCTGTCCCTGTCGGGCAGCACCGACGGCGCCACCTTCGCCACCCTCAAGTCGTCGGCGACGTACACCTTCGATCCCACCACCAACAACACGGTCACCCTCACGTTCAGCGCGACCACCCAGCGGTACCTCCGCGTGAACATCACGGCGAACAACGGCTGGCCGGCGGGTCAGATCTCGGAGTTCCAGGTCTGGAACAGCTGATCCGACCCGAAGGTGCCGCCGAGCGCGAGCGTGAGCGCGCTCGGCGGCACCGCCCACCGAAGCGGAGCAAGCAGGCGTCAACAGGAGTGCGGAGGAGTCCAGATGGGTGTCACACGCAGAGTCTTCTTGAGAGCCGCGATCGCGACCACGGCCGTAGGAACGGTGGGAGCGACCGGAACCGTCCTCGCCCCCGCCGCGTCGGCGGCCGGCGCGCCGGGCGACGTCGTCGGCAAGATCACCGTCGGCTACCAGGGCTGGTTCGCCTGCATCGGTGACGGCGCGCCCATCAACGGCTGGTGGCACTGGACCCAGAACTGGAGCCAGCCCCCGTCCCCGACCAACACCGGCATCAGCTGCTGGCCCGACGTGCGGGAGTACACCAACACCTACCAGACGTCCTACACAGCCCTGGGCAACGGCCAGCCCGCCAAGCTGTTCTCCTCCTACGATCAGCAGACGGTCAACACCCACTTCCTGTGGATGCAGCAGAACAACATCGACACGGCAGCCCTGCAACGCTTCAACCCCACCGGCGGCGAGGGCCCCACCCGCGACGCCATGGCGACCAAGGTGCGCAGCGCGGCCGAGTCGTACGGGCGGAAGTTCTACATCATGTACGACGTCTCCAACTGGACGAACATGCAGTCCGAGATCAAGACGGACTGGACGAACAAGATGTCCGCGCACACGGCGAGTTCGGCCTACGCGAAGCAGAACGGCAAGCCGGTGGTCTGCATCTGGGGCTTCGGCTTCAACGACCCCAACCACCCTTTCACCCCCGACGCCTGCCTCGACGTCGTCAACTGGTTCAAGAATCAGGGCTGTTACGTCATCGGCGGCGTCCCGCGCGAATGGCGGACGGGTACCGGGGGCTCGCAGCCCGGCTTCTCGGGCGTCTACCACGCCTTCAACATGATCTCGCCGTGGATGGTCGGCGCCATCGGCAACGTGACCGAGGCCGACAACGCCTACACCACGTACACCGTCCCCGACCAGGCCGACTGCACCGCCAACGGCATCGACTTCCAGCCCTGCGTCCTGCCCGGCGACGTCTCCGGACGGCAGCGCGCGCACGGCGACTTCATGTGGCGGCAGTTCTACAACATGGTGCGGGCCGGGGTGCAGGGCATCTACATCTCCATGTTCGACGAATTCAACGAGGGCAACCAGATCGCCAAGACCGCCGAGACCCAGGCCTGGGTGCCCACCAACTCCGGGTTCCTCGCCCTCGACGAGGACGGCACCGCCTGCTCCTCCGACTACTACCTGCGGCTGACCGGCGACGGCGGACGCATGCTCAAGGGGCAGCTCGCGCTGACCTCGACTCGCCCCACCCAGCCCGTAGTTCCGAACGGCGGCGACACCACACCGCCCACCGCGCCGGGCGGCCTGACCGTCACCGGGCACACCGGCGACTCCGTCTCGCTGAGCTGGAACACGGCCACCGACAACGTCGGCGTGAGCGGCTACCGCGTCCTGCGGGTCTCCGGCTCGACCAGCACCCAGGTCGGCACCACCGGCTCAACCTCCTTCACCGTCACCGGACTTGGCGCGTCCACCGTCTACACCTTCGACGTCGTCGCCTACGACGCGGCGGGCAACGTCTCGCAGCCCTCCGGCCAGGTCACCGTCACCACCGACCCGCCGTCCAGCACCACCAACCTGGCGCTCCACCAACCGACTTCGGAGAGCAGTCACACCCAGACGTACGCCTCGGGCAACGCGACCGACGGCGACACCAACACGTACTGGGAGTCCGCCAACAACGCCTTCCCGCAGTGGATCCAGGTCGATCTGGGCGCCGCGACCGGCGTCAAGCGGATCGTCCTGAAACTTCCCCCGGCCACCGCCTGGGCCACCCGCACCCAGACGATCTCCGTCCAGGGCGGCACGGACGCCGGCACCGCCACCCAGCTGCTCGCCTCGGCGGGCTACACCTTCGACCCGGCGACTGGCAACACCGCGACCCTCACGCTTCCCTCCACCGTCACCACCCGCTACGTACGGCTCAACATCACCGCGAACAACGGCTGGCCGGCCGGGCAGGTCTCGGAGTTCCAGGTCTTCGGCGCCTGACTCCCTCAGGTCCGGTGGGGGTGTTGCCAGGACCACCCCCGATCCGGTCCTCAGGCCCAGGGACCGGGAGCGTCGCCGACGGCAGGATTCAAGACGTACCGAATCCACCACACGGAACCTCCGGGGGACCCCATGAACGAAATGTCGGCCAGGCGTCTGGCGGGTGGTGCGGGCATCGCCGCCGCCGTCGCCCTCATTGTCGAAGTGCCCCTGTACTTCGTCTACTCGGGCCCGCCGCCGGACGCCAACGTGCTGGCCCGGCTGCTGATCGGGATCGTCGCGCTGGCGTTCCTGCTGGTGTTCGTGACCGCGTTCCGCGAGCTGGTGAAGCGGGTGAATCCCGAGTACGAGTGGGCCGGTTCGATGGCCTTCACGGCGGGGCTGGTCTACACGACGATCACGCTGGTTTCCAGCGGACTGGAGGCCGGCGCGGTCATCGCCGCCGACCACCCGATCGACCCGACGATCGACGTCAGCGGCACCTACATCCTCTACGGGTCCATCTCCCGGCTCATGCTGGCGTTCTTCCTGACCGCGCTGGGCTTCGCCGTCTCCCGCACGCGACTGCTGCCACGCTGGACCGCCAGGTCGGCCTACGTCCTGGCCGGGATCAACCTCGCCTTCGTACCGTCCCTGTTCTTCGGGAACACGCCCGCGCACTTCTACGCGGCCAACGGCTGGGGCACCACCGCCCTGATGGGCGCGATCCTCAGCTACTGGCTGCTGGCCCTGGGCATCTCCACCTACCGCAGCGCGAAGGCACCCGCGGCGGGGGCACTCACCTAGGTGCCCGGTGCGGGCCGGATACCCAGGGTGGGTATGGTGGCTCCATGGCCCGTCCCGAGCAGCCCGTAGGACCGCACCCTCGCGTGCGGTCCTCCGGGCTGCTCGTGGCCGCCCTGCTGTTCGGCCTGCTCGGGATGCACGGGCTCGGGCCCGTTCCCATGGCCGAGCCCGCTCAGGGGCACACCATGGCGGTTACGACCGTGGCGACGGGCGAGACGGCGTCGACGCCGGACGCCTGCGATCACGACGCGGGCGACTGCGGCGGCAGCCACATGGCACACGCCGACGCGACCTGCGCCTCCGCGTCCGTCGCCGGTGCCCCAGCCGTGATTCCGGTGCTGCAACCCGATGTGGGGGCCTGCGCCGAGGCGCCGGACGGGCGTACGTCCGGGACGGGCAGCGGTCCCGACGGGGGCCGGGCCCCGCCCTCCCTCGCCGAACTCCAACTCCTGCGGATCTAGAGCGGCCCGCGCGACACGTCACCGTGCGCGCACCGGCATGCCCTGAACGGATCCAGACACCAGGAGTTCCCCCCATGACCGCACAGCGCAGGCTCGTCCGTCGTACCGTTCTCGCCGTCACCGCCTCGGTGGCCGCCCTCACGCTCGCCGCGTGCGGCAGCGACGGCGACGGCAAGGCGAGCGGCGGCACCGCGTCCGCCACCGCGACCGGTGGCCACAACGCCGCGGACGTCTCCTTCTCGAAGGAGATGATCCAGCACCACCGCAAGGCCGTGGAGATGGCCGGACTGGCCGTCGGCCACGCCTCCTCGGCGCAGGTCAAGAGCCTCGCCACGAAGATCGAGGGCGCCCAGGCGCCGGAGATCAAGACCATGTCCGGCTGGCTCACCTCGTGGGGCGAGCAGGTGCCCCAGGACATGTCCGGCATGGACTCCGGCATGAACCACGACATGTCGTCGTCCGCCACGCCCGGGATGATGAGCGACGCCGACATGGGCAAGCTGGAGAAGGCATCCGGCGCCGACTTCGACACCATGTTCCTCACCATGATGGTCGAGCACCACGAGGGCGCCGTCGACATGGCCAAGACCGAGAAGGCGGACGGGAGTTACGCCCCGGCCACCGAGCTGGCGGCCGACGTGATCACGGCTCAGAGCGCCGAGATCAAGCAGATGAACACGATGCTCGGCAAGAGCTGACGCCACCGCTGAGGAGGGGGCGGGACCGGTCGGCCCCGCCCCCTCCTCCTCAACTCAGGCCTCGTCGGCGGCTTCTCGCCGGCGCTTCTGCTCCTCGAACAGCCGTAGGAACTCCTTCGCCTGTTCGTCCGCCACGCGGCGCTGCTCGGTCTCCTCCTCGTTCAGGACCCGGTACTCGTCGAAGACGCCCTCCTCGCGGAGCTGCTTCTCCTGTACGGCGGTGGGGAGTTCGGGGTCGGGGTCGGAGGGGCGCGGGCCCTCGGGACCGTCGGGGCCGATGCGGACGAGGCGTTCCACGCGCACGATGCGCGTCCGGGAGCCGTCGATCACGATCTCGTCGCAGCGCTCGGCGTCGATCCGGTCGGCCAGCCGTCCGTACTCCGCCTTGGTCTCCTCGTCGAGCTGCTCCATGACCGGCGCCATCACCCGCAGATAGGTGGTGAGCGTGTCCCGCGATCCCTGCGGGCTCGCGTTCGTCATCTGCGTCGGCGCCCAGTGGCCGTCCGAGAACTCGGCCGCGGTGAACTCGGCGGGCAGCAGCACGCCCCCGGGGTGCGTCTCCAGGGCGCGCAACGAGTCCTTGCGTACGGCGGAGGGAGCGGTGCCCTTGGCTTGGACCAGTGAGAGGAGTTCCATGCGCAGGATGCCCTCGGACATCCCGGTCGGGGTGAAGGGGTCGATCACGAATCCCTTGGTACGGCCGCGGTATTCGTGACCGTGCCCCACCTTCGCCGGGTCGGGGTCGGACGGCCGGGGCGGTTCCGGTCCCGTGGGTCCCATCCGGATGAACTGGTCGCCCCGCACGATCCTGAACCGGCGCCCCAGCACCGTGAGTTCGTCCAGCGCCTCCCAGTCCAGCCGCTCCGCGTTCCGCAGCCACTCCCGCCGCGTCTCCGGGTCGCCCGCGTCCTCGGCGGCCCGCGCCTGTTCGCGGAAGGTCATGGCCATGGTGTCGCGTGCGCCCTGCGGGTAGGGGGTGGAGAAGAGGGAGACGATCTTCCAGCCGCCGGTCTCGATCTCCTCGGCCACACCGAATATCGCGCCACCACCGCCGAGGACGTCCGGATAGGCCTTTCGCGCCTGCCACGCCTCCACGTCCGCGAGGGCAGCCGCCGGGGCGTCCGGCTGGGCTTCCATCCTGATCATCCGGTATCCGGGTACCTGATCACCGTGCTCAGACATGCTTCCAGCATGCCCGGGGCGGGGGACGGTACGCGACGAATCAACGCAACCGGCGCACCAGTTGAACTCGCGGGGCACGGGTTCCGGCCAGGCGTCCCGCGCCCCGGGGTGATAGACGTCGGACATGAACAACTCGATCGTCCCCTCCCGTCCGGCCGGTGTCCGATGACCGCGGGCGCCGACACCCCCGACCGCCGGGGCCGCACCGGCCTGGACCGCACCGGCCTCGACCTGACCGGAAACCCGCGCGTCAAGGTCCGCGACGTGACCCTGCTGTCCAGCCACTGGTACGTCGAGCGGACCACGACCTTCGACTTCCGCCACGGCGACGGCACCTGGACCACCCAGGAACGCGAGACCCACGACCGCGGCAACGGCGCGACCCTGCTCCTCTACGACGCCGAGCGCGAAACGGTGCTGCTCACCCGCCAGTTCCGCTTCCCCGTGTACGTAAACGGCCACCCCGACGGCATGCTCGTCGAGACCCCGGGCGGCCTCCTCGACGACGAGGACGAGCACCCGGAGGAGGCCGTACGGCGCGAGGTGGTGGAGGAGACCGGGCACACCGTCGGCGAGGTCGAGCACGTCTTCGACGTCTACATGAGCCCCGGCTCGGTCACCGAACGCATCGGCTTCTACGCCGCCTCCTACGGCCCATCGACCCGCACCCACGAGGGCGGCGGTCTCCAGGAGGAGGGCGAGGACATCGAGATCCTCGAACTGCCCTTCCACAGAGCCCTGGACATGATCCGCACCGGCGAGATCGCCGACGCCAAGACCATCATGCTGCTCCAATGGGCCGCGCTGGACGGGCCGTTCGCCAAGTAGCCGCGCGGGGCCTTGACTTGAAGTGCGCTTCAAGAGGAAGACTCCCGTTCGCGCCCGGAGAACCGGGTGCGAACGGGAGGGACCATCATGAAGTACCGCACGATAGGCGCCGATCCGGCGCATCGCCGTGAGGTGAGCGTGCTCGCGCTCGGCGCGATGCTGTTCGGCTCCCGCACCGACGAAGCGACCTCCTTCGCCGTGCTCGACCGTTACGTCGAGGCCGGCGGGAACTTCATCGACACGTCCGACAACTACGCGTTCTGGGTCGACGGCGGCCAGGGCGGCCACAGCGAGAAGCTGCTCGGCCGGTGGCGCCGCAGCCGCGGCATCGGCGACGAGATCGTGATCGCCACCAAGCTCGGCGCCCGCCCGCTGGCCCCCGGCTCGGGTTTCGTCGACAACCCGGAGGGCCTGTCCGCGAAGGTCATCCGCGAGTCGGCCGAGCGCAGCCGCGAACGCCTCGGCGTGGACAAACTCGACCTGCTGTACGCACACATCGAGGACCAGAGCGTTCCGCTGCGGGAAACCGTCGAAGGATTCGCCGAGTTGGTGGCCGAGGGCACCGTCGGTCTCCTGGGCGTCAGCAACCACGCCGCCTGGCGGGTGGAACGGTCCCGTGCGCTCGCCGCCGCGGCCGGACTGCCCGGCTACGAGGTCCTCCAGTACCAGCACAGCTATCTGCGCCCGCGGACGGACCTGCCGTCGGAGTTCTTCCCCGACGGCAGCCTCGGCACCGTCGGCCCGGACCTGTTCAGTTACCTGCGCGCCGAGCCCGCCCTCACCCTGGTCGCCTACTCACCGCTGCTGGCCGGCGCCTACACCCGCGAGGACAAACCGCTGCCCGCCGACTACGACCACCCGGGCACCCCCGCCCGCCTCGCCGCGCTGCGGGAAGTGGCGAAGGAGACCGGGGCGAGCGTCAACCAGGTGGTGCTGGCCTGGCAGTTGGGCGGGCCGCTGCCGATCGTCCCGCTCGCGGGGGCGTCGTCGGTGGCCCAGCTGGAGGAGAACCTCGCCGCCGTGGACCTGGAGTTGACGGCGGAGCAGCGGCAACTCCTCGACTCCGCCGTGTAGTTCAGGGCCTGACCAGCAGCTGGAAGTCGAACGCGTACCGCGACGCCCGGTAGATGTGCGTCCCGTACTCGACCGCCCGCCCCGTGTCGTCGTAGGCCGTGCGCTGCATCGTGAGCAGCGCGGCGCCCTCCTTCTCGTCGAGGCGGGTGGCCTCCGCGGGGGTGGCCGAGCGGGCGCCTATCGTCTGGCGGGCGCTGTGCAGGGTGATGCCGGCGGTGCGCAGCATCCGGTACAGGCCCGTCGACTCCAGCCGGGGGGTGTCGAGTTGGAGCAGGTTCGCCGGGAGGTAGTTGCAGAGGAACGCCACCGGCTGGCCGTGCGTGGAGCGCAGCCGTTCCAGGAGGGTGACCTCGCTGCCCTCCGGGACACCGAGGGCAGCGGCGACATCCGCGGTCGCGGGCACTCCCTCGTTGCGCAGCACCTCCGTGGTCGGACCCTGTCCGGCCGACTCCAGGTCGTCGTAGAGGCTGCTGAGTTCCAGCGGTCTCTTGACCTGGCTGTGCACCACCTGCGTGCCGACCCCGCGCCGCCGGACCAACAGCCCCTTGTCGACCAGGGATTGGATGGCCTGGCGGACGGTGGGGCGGGACAGGCCGAGGCGTACGGACAGGTCGATCTCGTTGCCCAGGAGGTTGCCCGGTGCCAGCGTCCCGTGCTCGATCGCCGCCTCCAGCTGCTGTGCGAGCTGGTAGTACAGCGGCACCGGACTGTTGCGGTCCAGGGCGAAATGCAGGGCATCGAGCGGGGACCCGTTCGCGGCACGCGCGAAGTCACCGGTCTTCGCCACAGGGGCACCTCCTCACAGATCGTGACGGACAGTCAGGAGTTGCTGGGGAAACCGAGGTTGATGCCACCGTCGGCCGGGTCCGGCCAGCGGGTGGTGATCACCTTGCCCTGCGTGTAGAAGGCGACGCCGTCGTTGCCGTAGACGTGGAGGTCCCCGAAGAGGGAGTCCTTCCAGCCGCCGAAGGAGTGGTAGCCGACGGGCACCGGGATCGGCACGTTCACGCCGACCATGCCCGCCTTGACCTCCATCTGGAAGCGGCGGGCGGCGCCGCCGTCCCGGGTGAAGATCGCGGTGCCGTTGCCCCAACGGGAGCTGTTGATCAGGGTGATGGCCTCGTCGTAGGACTCGGCGCGGACGACGACCAGGACCGGGCCGAAGATCTCGTCCTTGTACGCGTCCGCCGTCAGCGGCACCTTGTCGAGCAGGGAGACGCCGAGGAAGAAGCCGTCCTCGTGGCCCTCGACCGAGAGGCCGGTGCCGTCGACGACGACCTCGGCGCCCTGGGCGGCGGCCGACGCGACGTACGAGGCGACCTTGTCGCGGTGCTCGCGGGTGATGAGCGGGCCCATCTCGGACGCCGGGTCGTTGCCGGGGCCGATGCGCAGCTTGCCGGCGCGTTCGGCGATCTTGCCGACCAGCTCGTCTCCGGTGTCGCCGACCGCGACCACGACGGAGACGGCCATGCAGCGCTCGCCGGCCGAGCCGTAGGCCGCGTTGATCGCCTGGTCGGCCGCGAAGTCCAGGTCCGCGTCGGGGAGTACGAGCATGTGGTTCTTGGCGCCGCCGAGAGCCTGCACGCGCTTGCCGTGCTCGACCGCCTTGAGCTGGATGTACTTCGCGATCGGCGTCGAGCCGACGAAGGAGACGGCCTCGACGTCCGGGTGCTCCAGGATGCGGTCGACGGCCACCTTGTCGCCCTGCACGACGTTCAGCACACCCTGCGGCAGGCCCGCCTCGGAGGCGAGTTCGGCCAGACGGTAGGACGCCGACGGGTCCTTCTCGCTCGGCTTGAGGATGAAGGTGTTGCCGGTCGCGATGGCGATCGGGAACATCCACATCGGCACCATGGCCGGGAAGTTGAACGGCGTGATGCCCGCAACCACGCCCAGGGGCTGGCGAATTGAGGCCACGTCCACGCGGGTCGAGACCTGCGTCGACAGTTCGCCCTTCAGCTGCACGCTGATGCCGCAGGCGAGTTCGACGATCTCCATGCCGCGCGCGACCTCGCCGAGCGCGTCCGAGTGGACCTTGCCGTGCTCGGCGGTGATCAGCTCGGCGATCTCGTCGCGGTGCGCGTCCAGCAGCTCGCGGTACTTGAACAGGATCGCGGTGCGCTTGGCGAGCGAAGACGTGCCCCAGCTCTCGAACGCGGCCTTCGCGGAGGCGACGGCGGTGTCCACCTCGTCGACGGTCGCGAAGCCGACCTGCTTCTCCTGCGCGCCGGTCGCCGGGTTGTACACGGGACCGAAACGGCCCGAGGTGCTCTCGACGGGCTTGCCGTCGATCCAGTGGGTGATCGTCTTCATGGTGCAAAGGCCTTTCGGGGGAGGGGAGTTCAGAGGTGGCGGCGACGGTCGGCGACCTGGCGGTCGTACTCCTCACGGGCCTGTACGGCCGATGAGCGCGAGGCGGTCTCGGCGACCGGCACGTCCCACCAGGCCTCGGCCGGGGGAGCGGTCGGGGTGGCGGTGTCGGTCTCGACGTAGACGCACGTCGGCCGGTCGGAGGCGCGGGCCGTGGCGAGCGCCTCGCGCAGTTCGCGCACCGTCTTGGCACGCAGGACGTCCATGCCGAGGCTGGCCGCGTTGGCGGCGAGGTCGACCGGGAGCGGGGCGCCGGAGAAGGTGCCGTCGGCCGCGCGGTAGCGGTAGGCGGTGCCGAAGCGCTCGCTGCCGACCGACTCGGAGAGGCCGCCGATGGAGGCGTAGCCGTGATTCTGGATGAGGACCAGGTTGACCGGGAGGCCCTCCTGGACCGCCGTGACGATCTCGGTCGGCATCATCAGGTAGGTGCCGTCGCCGACCAGCGACCAGACGGGGGTGTCGGGGGCGGCCTGCTGGACGCCGATGCCCGCCGGGATCTCGTAGCCCATGCAGGAGTAGCCGTATTCGAGGTGGTACTGGCGCGGGCCGCGTGCTCGCCACAGCTTGTGCAGGTCGCCGGGGAGGGAACCGGCCGCGTTGATGACCACGTCGTCGTCGCCGACGACCGCGTCGAGGGCGCCGAGGAGTTGGGTCTGGGTGGGGACGGCGTTCTCGTCGGGGGCGGTGAACGCGGTGTCAACAACCCGCTCCCAGCGCTCCTTGCCCGCGCGGTACTCGGCCTCGTAAACCGAGTTCACACGGTGATCGGCGAGTGCCTCGGTCAACGCGGTGAGCCCGGCCCTCGCGTCGCACACCAGGGTGCGCGCCGCGAGCTTGTGGGCGTCGAACGCGGTGATGTTGAGGTTGACGAACCGGACGGCCGGGTTCTGGAACAGGGTGTTGGAGGCCGTCGTGAAGTCCGTGTAGCGGGTGCCGACGCCGATCACCAGGTCCGCCGTGCGCGCGATGTCGTCGCTGACCGCGGTGCCTGTGTGGCCGATGCCGCCCAGGTCGGCCGGGTGGTCGTGGCGGAGCGAGCCCTTGCCCGCCTGGGTGGAGGCGACCGGGATGCCTGTCGCGTCGACGAGCGCCTTGAGCGCGTCCTCGGCCTGGCTGTGGTGGATGCCGCCGCCCGCGACGATCACCGGACGCTCGGCGGCCCGGATCGCCGCGACCGCCTCCGCCAGCTCGAACGGATCGGCCGCGGGACGCCGTACGTGCCACACGCGGTCGGCGAAGAACTCCTCCGGCCAGTCGTGCGCCTCGGCCTGAACGTCCTGCGGGAGAGCGAGAGTTACCGCTCCCGTCTCCACCGGGTCGGCCAGCACGCGCATCGCGTTCAGCGCGGCCGGGATCAGGGCCTCGGGGCGCATGACGCGGTCGAAGTAGCGGGAGACCGGGCGCAGCGTGTCGTTGACCGAGAGGTCGCCCTCGACCGGGTGCTCCAGCTGCTGGAGCAGCGGGTCGGCGGCGCGGGTCGCGAAGTAGTCGCCGGGGAGGAGCAGGACCGGCAGGCGGTTGACAGTGGCCAGGGCGGCGCCCGTGACCAGGTTGGTGGCGCCCGGTCCGATCGACGTCGTGACGGCCTGTGCGGAGAGCCGGTCGAGCTGGCGGGTGTAGCCAACTGCCGCGTGCACCATGGCCTGTTCGTTGCGGCCCTGGTGGAACGGCATCGTGTCCTCGCCGGCTTCGAGCAGCGCCTGGCCGAGTCCGGCGACGTTGCCATGGCCGAAGATGCCCCAGGTGCCGGCGATCAGCCGGTGCCGCACGCCGTCGCGCTCGGTGTACTGGACCGACAGGAACTGCACCAGGGCCTGGGCGACGGTCAGGCGGCGGGTGGGGGTGCTCATCAGGACTTCTCCGGTGCCGTGTAGAGGGGGAGACGGGGGTCGACGGGCTGCTCGGGCCAGGTGCCGCGGACCCAGGCGTGATCGGGGTGGTCGCAGATCAGCCAGGAGCGGTCGTCGTCGGGACCCGCCATGACGTTGAGGTAGTACATGTGGTGGCCGGGCACCGCCATCGAGGGCCCGTGCCAGCCGTCCGGGATCAACACGACGTCCCCGCCCCGGACTTCGGCCAGGACGTCCGTGTTACGGCCCTGTCCGGACGGGGAGACGCGCTGGTAGCCGAGACCGGGGGTGCCCTCGTGGTCGGCGAACTCGAAGTAGTAGACCTCTTCGAGGACGGACTCCTCACCGGGCCGGTGCTCGTCGTGCTTGTGCGGCGGGAAGGAGGACCAGTTCCCGCCGGGCGTGATCACTTCCACGGCGATGAGCTTGTCGCACTCGAAGACGCCGGCCGCGCCGAAGTTGTTGACCTGGCGCGAGCTGTTGCCGGTGCCGCGCAGCTCCACCGGCACGGACGAGGCCGGGCCGTAGCGGGCGGGCAGCCGGCGGGTGCAGCGGGCGCCGGTCAGCGCGAAGCGGCCACCGCCGGGCGACAAGATCGTCGTACGGGAATCGCGGGGGACGTACGCGAAGTCGCTCACGGCGGTGAACACGCTCTCGCGGCCGTGGAGTTCGAAGGTGTCGTGGCCGAAGTCGTCGGCGGCGGAGACCGTGCAGGCGCCGCTGAGCGGGACGACGATCCACTCGCTGTCGCCGGTGTCGAAGGTGTGGATGCCGCCCGGCGGCAGCTCCAGGACTCGCAGGCTGGAGTAGCCCCAGGCCGCCGACTCGGGGGTGACGTCCACGACGTAGGGGCCGCCGAGGGCCTTGCCTGCGGGAAGGTGGTACGCGCTCGTCATGGTGTGCCTCCGGTTCACAACAGACCTACAGCGGTGTCCACCGCCGTCTCCACGCCGCCGCCGGCGGGGTAGAGCAGGGAACGGCCCACGACCAGGCCCTGGACGGTGGGCAGGCGCAGCGTCTTGCGCCACTTCTCGTACGCGCCCTCCTGGTCGTCGCCGACCTCGCCGCCGAGCAGGACGACGGGCAGTGTCGACGTCTCCAGGACCTCGGCCATGTCGTCCGGGTCGTCGGTGACGGGCAGTTTCAGCCAGGTGTAGGCGGAGGTGCCGCCCAGGCCCGAGGAGATCGCGATCGAGCGGGTCACGGCCTCGGCGGACAGGTCGTTGCGGACCTTGCCGTCGACCCGGCGGGATATGAACGGTTCGACGAACAGGGGGAGTTGGCGTGCCGCCATGTCGTCGATGGCGCGGGCGGTGGACTCCAGGGTGGTGAGCGAACCCGGGTCGTCGTAGTCGATGCGGAGCAGCAGCTTGCCCGCGTCGAAGCGGAGGCGGGCGATGTCCTCGGCGCGGTGGCCGGTGAACCGGTCGTCCATCTCGAAGGCGGCGCCGGACAGGCCGCCGCGGTTCATCGAGCCCATCACGACCTTGCCGTCCAGGACGCCGAGGAGGAGCAGGTCCTCCGCGATGTCGGCGGTGGCCAGCACTCCGTCGACGCCCGGCCGGGAGAGCGCGATGCAGAGGCGTTCCAGCAGGTCGGCGCGGTTCGCCATGGCCGTGCGGCGGTCGCCGACGCCGAGCGCGCCGCGGGCCGGGTGGTCGGCGGCCACGATCATCAGGCGGCCGCTGTCGCCCAGCAGCGGGCGGCGCACCCGGCGGGCGGCCGCCTCGGCGATCGCCTCCGGGTGCCGGGCTCTGACCGTGACCAGGTCGGGAATGCTGATGCTCAAGAGAAGCTCCGTTCAGGGGTGACCATGGCGGCCACGCGATCAGTCACTCACTCGCGCGCCCACGAGGAGGTCCTCGACCTCGGACTCGGTGGGCATCGCGGTGGAGCAGGCGAGACGGGAGGCGACGAGGGCGCCGGCCGCGTTGGCGAACCGCATGGACCGTTCCAGGTCCCAGCCGGACAGCAGGCCGTGGCACAGGGAGCCGCCGAAGGCGTCGCCCGCGCCGAGGCCGTTGAGCACCTCGACCGGGACCGGCGGCACCTCGGCGGTCGTGCCGTCGCGGTGCACGGCCAGGACGCCCTTGGGACCCTGCTTGACGACGGCGAGTTCCACGCCCGCGTCGAGCAGGGCCTGGGCGCAGGCGCGGGGCTCGCGGACGCCGGTGGCGATCTCGCACTCGTCGAGGTTGCCGACCGCGACCGTCGCGTGCCGCAGCGCCTCCGCGTAGTACGGGCGGGCCTCCTCCGGGTCCGTCCAGAACATGGGGCGCCAGTCGAGGTCGAAGACCGTGATGCCGGCCTTGTCGCGGGCCTTGAGGGCGGCGAGCGTGGCGGAGCGGCTCGGCTCCTCGCTCAGACCGGTGCCGGTGATCCAGAAGACGCGGGCCTGGCGGATCGCGAAGTAGTCCAGCTCCTCGGTGCGGATCTCCAGGTCGGGCGCCTTGGGCTGCCGGTAGAAGTACAGCGGGAAGTCGTCCGGCGGGAAGATCTCGCAGAACGTGACCGGGGTCGGATAGTCCGCGACGGGCGTGACCCAGCGGTCGTCGACCCCGAAGTCCTTGAGGGCCTCGTGCAGATACGTCCCGAAGGGATCGTCGCCGGTGCGGGTGATCACCGCGGTGGTCCGGCCGAGCCGGGCGGCGGCGACCGCCACATTGCTCGCGGAACCCCCGAGGAACTTGCCGAACGTCTCCACACGGGCCAGCGGTACGCCAGACTGCAGCGGGTAGAGATCGACCCCGATGCGGCCCATGGTGATGAGATCGAAGGACTGGGCTGACTCGGCCATGCGCGACACTCCTCTGAGCTGCTGGGGGTGGGCGGGTCCCAGGGGCCTGCCGCCTCCCAGGTGTAGGTCTCGGAGGGGCTCCGTGTCAATAGTTTGTACTTACATTCGGACCTGCTCGTGAAATGATGTCTTAACAAAGTATTGACAGCGGACGCGCCCAGGGATTTGATTCCGTCCCAGCGCAACAGCCGTGTTTCGCGGCGACGACCCGGGGTCGACAGGCCCCGAGCCCGGATTTCTGCGATCATGACTCCCTTTCCCCTGAAGCACAGTGAGGTGCAGGAAAGATGGACCGTTCCACTTACTCCCGCTCGCGCAGAATGGCCCCCTTCGTGGCGGTGGCCGCGGCAGCGGCCCTGACCCTCGCCGGCTGCTCCAGCAGCTCGGGCGGAAAGAAGGCCACGGAGGACAGCTCCGGCGCCTCCGCGGGCAAGGCGAGCACGCCTCGGATGACGGTCGCCCTGGTCACGCACCAGGCACCCGGCGACACGTTCTGGGACATCGTCCGCAAGGGCGCCCAGGCCGCCGCCGACAAGGACAACATCAAGCTCATCTACTCGGCCGACCCGAACGCGGGCAACCAGTCCAACCTGGTGCAGAACGCGATCGACCAGAAGGTCGACGGCATCGCGGTCACCCTCGCCAAGCCCGACGCCCTGAAGGACGTCATCGGCAAGGCGAAGACCGCGAACATACCCGTCGTGGGTCTCAACTCCGGTCTCAGCGACTGGAAGAAGCTCGGCCTGCTGGAGTTCTTCGGCCAGGACGAGACGGTGGCCGGCGAGGCGCTCGGCAAGCGGCTGAACACGGAAGGCGCCAAGAAGGCCGTCTGTGTCATCCAGGAGCAGGGCAACATCGGCCTGACCCAGCGCTGCGCCGGTGTGAAGAAGACGTTCACCGGTACGACCGAGGTCCTCAACGTCAACGGCACGGACATGCCGTCGGTGAAGTCGACGATCACGGCCAAGCTCACCCAGGACAAGTCCATCGACTACGTCGTCACCCTGGGCGCCCCGTTCGCGATGACGGCCGTGCAGTCGCTGGCCGACGCGGGCAGCAAGGCCAAGGTCGCCACCTTCGACCTGAACAGCACGCTGACGGGCGCCATCAAGAAGGGCACCGTCCAGTTCGCGGTGGACCAGCAGCCGTACCTCCAGGGCTACTTGGCGGTCGACTCCCTGTGGCTCTACAAGAACAACGGCAACTACAGCGGCGGCGGTGAGCAGCCCGTACTGACCGGCCCGGCCTTCGTCGACAAGACCAACGTCGACGCCGTCGCGAAGTACGCCGCCAACGGAACCCGGTGATGAGTATGGCCCAGCACGCCGAGCCGGCGGTGACCTCACCGCCGGCCCCCGGCCCCAAGGAGACCGACGGCCGGACCGCTGAACGGCCCCTGGCGCTACGGCTGTTGGCGCGCCCCGAGGTGGGTGTCTTCCTCGGTGCGGCAGCGGTGTACGTGTTCTTCCTGATCGCCGCCCCGCCGGTGCGCGAGGGCGCCGCGATGGCGAACATCCTCTACAGCTCGTCGACGATCGGCATCATGGCGCTGCCGGTCGCCCTGCTGATGATCGGTGGGGAGTTCGACCTCTCCGCCGGTGTCGCGGTCATCACCTCGGCGCTGACCGCGAGCATGCTCAGCTACCAACTCACCATGAACGTGTGGGTCGGTGTGGTCGTCGCGCTGCTGGTGTCGCTGGGGATCGGCTTCCTCAACGGCTGGATGGTCGTCAAGACCGGACTGCCGAGCTTCCTGGTCACCCTGGGCACCTTCCTGATCCTCCAGGGCGTCAACCTCGCGGTGACCAAGCTGGTCACCGGCAACGTCGCCACCGACGACATCAGCAACATGGACGGCTTCGGCCAGGCCAAGAAGGTCTTCGCGGCGTCCTTCGACATCGGCGGCGTCGACGTCAAGATCACTATCTTCTACTGGCTGGTGTTCGCGGCGATCGCGACCTGGGTGCTGCTGCGCACGAAGTACGGCAACTGGATCTTCGCGGTCGGCGGCAACAAGGACTCCGCGCGGGCCGTCGGCGTGCCCGTCGCGTTCACCAAGATCTCCCTGTTCATGCTGGTCGGCCTCGGTGCCTGGTTCATCGGCATGCACCAGCTGTTCACCTTCAACACCGTGCAGTCCGGCGAGGGCGTCGGCCAAGAGCTGATCTACATCTCCGCGGCCGTCATCGGCGGCTGTCTGCTGACCGGCGGCGCCGGCTCGGCGATCGGCCCCGTCTTCGGCGCGTTCATGTTCGGCATGGTGCAGCAGGGCATCGTCTACGCCGGCTGGAACCCCGACTGGTTCAAGGCGTTCCTCGGCGTGATGCTGCTCGGCGCCGTCCTCATCAATCTGTGGGTCCAGCGCACCGCGACCCGGAGGTGACCTTCATGGCAAGCAACGAATCCGGCACCCACGGCGCCATCCTCACCGACAGCGCGCCCGCCGACGCGGACGCCCCGATCGTCCAACTGCGCAACGCGGGCAAGGCGTACGGCAACGTCCGCGCCCTGCACGGCGTCGACCTCGCGGTCCGCCCCGGCCAGGTCACCTGCGTCCTCGGCGACAACGGCGCGGGCAAGTCCACGCTCATCAAAATCATCTCCGGCCTGCACCAGCACACCGAGGGCGAGTTCCTCGTCGACGGGGAGCCGGTACACTTCACCACCCCCCGTCAGGCACTGGACCGGGGCATCGCGACCGTCTACCAGGACCTGGCCGTCGTCCCGCTGATGCCGGTGTGGCGCAACTTCTTCCTCGGCTCCGAGATGACCAAGGGCCCCTGGCCCTTCCGCCGTCTCGACATCGAGCGGATGAAGAAGACCGCCGACGAAGAGCTGCGCAACATGGGCATCGTCCTGGACAATCTGGACCAGCCCATCGGCACCCTCTCCGGCGGCCAGCGCCAGTGCGTCGCCATCGCCCGCGCCGTCTACTTCGGCGCCCGCGTCCTGATCCTGGACGAGCCGACCGCCGCGCTGGGTGTCAAGCAGTCCGGTGTGGTGCTCAAGTACGTGGCCGCCGCCCGCGAACGCGGTCTCGGGGTCATCTTCATCACCCACAACCCGCACCACGCCTACATGGTCGGCGACCACTTCAGCGTCCTGCGCCTCGGCACGATGGAGTTGTCGGCGGAGCGCAGCGAGATCACCCTCGAAGAACTCACCAACCACATGGCCGGCGGCACCGAACTCGCCGCACTCAAGCACGAGTTGTCCCAAGTACGCGGAGTCGACGTCGAGGAACTCCCCGACGCGAAGTCCCTGAAGGCGCCGGTGGCCGCGTCTCCCGAAGGGACCGCCTGACATGTCGGACCGTCCCTTCCTGGACCGCATCCGGGTCGGCTCCGCACCCGACTCGTGGGGCGTGTGGTTCCCGGACGACCCCCAACAGGTGCCGTGGCAACGGTTCCTGGACGAGGTCGCGCAGGCCGGCTACTCCTGGATCGAGCTGGGCCCGTACGGCTATCTGCCGACCGACCCGGCCCGGCTCACGGACGAGATCGCCCGACGTGACCTGAAGGTCTCCGCGGGCACGGTCTTCACCGGCCTGCACCGGGGCCCCTCGGTCTGGGACGCGACATGGGAGCACGTCAGCCAAGTCGCCGCGCTCACCCAGGAGTTGGGCGCGCGGCACCTGGTCGTCATCCCCTCCTTCTGGCGGGACGACAAGACCGCCGAGATCCTGGAGCCGCCAGAGCTGACCGGCGAGCAGTGGGCCCACCTCACCAAGGGCATGGAGCGGCTCGGGCACGAGGTGAAGGAGGCGTACGGGCTCGACATCGTCGTCCACCCGCACGCCGACACCCACCTCGACACCGAGGACCACGTCGAGCGCTTCCTCGACTCGACCGACTCGGAACTGGTCAACCTCTGCCTGGACACCGGGCATTACGCCTACTGCGGCGGCGACAGCGTCAAGCTGATCGAGGCGTACGGCGAACGCATCGGCTATCTGCACCTCAAGCAGGTCGACCCGGAGATCCTCGCCGACGTCGTCAGGAACGAGGTGCCGTTCGGACCGGCGGTGGCGCGCGGAGTGATGTGCGAACCACCGTCCGGCGTACCGGAGTTGGAGCCGGTGCTGATCGCGGCGCAGCGCCTCGGCGTGGAGTTGTTCGCGATCGTCGAGCAGGACATGTATCCCTGCGAGCCGGACAAGCCCCTCCCCATCGCGGAGCGCACCCGCAAGTTCCTCCGTTCCTGCGGTGCCTGACGATTCCCGCGGTGCCTGACGACCCGAAAGGACGGCCGATGGCCGTGAACCCGCGCGACCCGCTCGGAGTGGCAGTCGTCGGAACCGGAAAGATGGGGGCCGACCACGTCCGCAGGATCCAGGACGTGGTCAACGGCGCCCGGGTGAGTGCCGTCGTGGACGTCGACGCCGAGCGCGCCAAACGCATCGCGTCCGGTGTCGACGGCTGCACCGCGTACACCGACCCGGCCGCGGCAATGGCGGCGGCGGACGTCGACGCGGTCCTGATCGCCTCACCGGGCCCGGCCCACGAGGCGGCTCTGCTGACGGCCTTCGAGCACGACCTCCCGGTCCTGTGCGAGAAGCCGCTCACGCCGGACGCGGCCTCGGCGCTGCGGGTGATGGAGGCGGAGCTGCGCCTCGGCCACCGCCGGGTGCAGGTCGGCTTCATGCGGCGCTACGACGCCGAGTATATGAAGCTCAAGTCCCTCCTGGGAACAGGCCAGTTGGGTAGGCCGCTCATGCTCCACAACCGGCACCGCAACGCTGCCAGCCCGCCCTTCTTCACCAGTTCCATGCTGATCAGCGACTCCGTGGCCCACGAGACGGACGCGACCCGCTGGCTGCTCGGCCACGAGATCACGGCGGTGACGGTCCTGCGCCCACGCCCCACGGCGAGCGCCCCGGACGACCTCCAGGACCCGCAGTTCGTCGTCTTCGAGACCGACGGCGGCGCGATCGTCGACGTCGAGATGTTCGTCAACTGCGGCTTCGGCTACCAGGTCCAGGCCGAGATCGTCTGCGAACGCGGCACCGCCCGCATCGGCGACGGCCACGCCATGGTCACCAACATGGCCGGCCGCTGGGGCGGCACCATCGCCCAGGACTACGTCGAACGCTTCGCCGACGCCTACGACCGCGAGGTCCAGGCCTGGGTAGACGCGACCCGCCGCGGTGAGGTGAGCGGGCCGAGCGTGTGGGACGGGTACGCGGCGGCGGCCGTGTGCGAGGCGGGGGTGCGGGCGTTGGAGGACGGGGTGCGGGTGGAGGTGGAGTTGGTGGAGCGGCCCGAGTTCTACCTGTAACCGACTTTGTCGGGGGCGGCGCGTGCGACCACGTGCCGCCCCCGACGTACGTCCACCGCTACCGCACAGCCGACACGCGAGGCCGCGCCTCGAACCCCGCCGCGCGATAGGCCTCGTCGATCAGTGTCATCGTCGCGACCGCGTCGTCCGGGCCCAACGGCAAAGGCGCGCCCTCCCTCAACCGGGCCGCGAACGCCTCCAGTTGGTAGGTGTACGACGAGCGGCGGCCGAGTCGTTCCGTGCGTTCGCCGTCCGTGGTGCGGATGACGATGCGGTCGTCCAGTTGGGGGAGGACGAAGTTCGGGGCGAAGGCCTCGCCGCGGCTGCCGGTGATGCGGCAGCTCATGGCCAGTTCGTCGTACGCCATGTGGGAGCGGGCGGAGCCCGTGGCGCCGCTGGGGTAGACGAGGTTGGCGTCCAGCCACTCGTCGACGCCCGGGGCGCCCGCGCGTTCGCCGCCGCGGGCCGAGGCGAGGCGGGGTGCGCCGCCCGCCCAGGGGGCCAGCATGCGCTGGGCGTGCAGGCTGTAGCAGCCCAGGTCCATCGTGGCGCCGCCGGCCAGGTCCAGGGACCAGCGCGGGTCGGTGTCCGACGGGGCCGGGATCGCGACGAGCGTCTCGACGTGCCGGAGTTCGCCGAGTTCACCGGAGGCCAGCAGTTCGTGCAGGCGCCGGGTGACCGGGTGGAAGAGGTAGTGGAAGGCCTCCATGAAGACCGTCCCGGACTTCGCCGCCGCCTCTCGGACCTCGGCGGCCTCCGCCGCGTTGCTCGCCGACGGCTTCTCCGACAGGACATGCTTGCCCGCCGCGAGCGCGGCGAGGTTCCACGGTCCGTGCAGGCCGTTGGCGAGCGGGTTGTAGACGACCTCCACCTCCGGGTCGGCGATCAGGTCGGCGTACGAGTCCGCCACCCGTTCGACGCGGTGCTCGGCGGCGTACGCCTCGGCCCGGGACCGGTCGCGCGCGGCCACCGCGACGATGCGGTGGCCGGTCGTCCGGGCGGGACCGATCAGGGAGTTCTCGGTGATCCGAGCCGCTCCCAGTACTCCGATGCGCAGGGGTTCCCGGCCCGGACCGCTCATGCTTCGCGTACCTCCTGGATGGTGACGGGGCGGTGCTCGTGCAGCGACAGGGTGCAGGCGTCGGCGATCCAGCCCGCCTCCAGGGCGTCCGCGACCGTGCACGGCGAGGTGCGGGTGCCGGCCACGACCTCGGTGAACGCGGTGAGTTCGGCGCGGTAGGCGGCCGTGAAGCGGTCCATGAAGAAGTCGTGCGGGACGCCCGCCGGGAACGTCACGCCCGGCTCGACCGAGCGCAGCGGCAGCTTGTCCTCCAGGCCCACCGCGATGGAGTCCGTGAAGCCGTGGATCTCCATGCGGACGTCGTAACCCCGGGCGTTGTGGCGGGAGTTGGACACCACCGCGATGGTGCCGTCGTCCAGGGTGAGGATCGCGCCGGTGGTGTCGGCGTCGCCCGCCTCCTTGATGTACTCGGCCCCCCGGTTGCCGCCGACCGCGTACACCTCGGTGACCTCGCGGCCCGTCACCCAGCGGATGATGTCGAAGTCGTGCACGGAACAGTCCCGGAAGATGCCCCCGGACGCGGCGATGTACGCGGCCGGCGGCGGCGCCGGGTCCAGCGTCGTCGAGCGCACGGTGTGCAGCTTGCCCAGCTCGCCGGACCGCACGGCGGCACGCGCGGCGACGAAACCGGCGTCGAAGCGGCGGTTGTAGCCGATCTGGATCGGCACGCTGCTGCCCTCGACGGCCTTGAGGACCTTGACGCCCTCGGCCATCGTCTTGGCGACGGGCTTCTCGCAGAAGACGGGGATGCCCGCCTCGACGGCGGCCAGGATCAGACCCGGGTGGGCGTCCGTCGCCGCGGCGACCACGACACCGTCGACCCCGGCGGCGAGCACGGCCTCGGGGGAGTCCGCGACCTCGGCGCCGAACCGCTCGGCGGCCTTTTTCGCCGCCTCCGCGAACGGGTCGGCCACGACGAGGGACTCGACGACGTCGAGTCCGGACAGGGTCTCGGCGTGGAAGGCGCCGATGCGGCCGAGGCCGAGGATTCCGATGCGCATGAGGGCTCTTGCTTTCTTGAGAGGTGCGGGTGTGTCGCTTGTGCCGAAGGTCAGTCGAGGGCGCCGAGGACGTTCTGGTCCCAGTCGATCACCGAACCGGTGACCACTCCGGACCGGTCGGAGAGCAGGAACACCACGAAGTCGGCGATCTCGTCCGGCTGTCCGAGCTTGCCCATCGGCTGGCGTTCCGCGGCCTGTTGGAGCCAGTCGTCCCCGGCGCCGTGGAAGGCCCGCTGGACGGCGTCCTCGCCCTCGGTCGCCGTCCAGCCGATGTTGACGGTGTTGATCCGGATCCGGTCGAAGCGGTGCGCGTGCGCGGCGTTGCGGGTGAGGCCCGCGAGGCCGGCCTTGGCCGTCGAGTACGGGGCGAGGTAAGGGGGCCCGCCGTGGGCGCAGTTGGAGCCGATGTTGACGATCGTGCCCGGCGCTTCGCGGGCGGTCATGTCGGCGACCGCGGCCTGCATCGCGAAGAACGGCGCCTTCACATTGATGGCCATGTGCTGGTCGAACAGCTCGGGCGTGGTGTCCAGCAGCGAGCCCCGCGAGGTGAGTCCGGCGGAGTTCACCAGGCAGTCGACACGTCCGTGCGCGGCGATCACCTCGGCCACCGCGCCCTTCGCCTGCTCGGCGTCGGACAGGTCGGCCCGGACGAACGTCGCCTTGCCGCCCGCCTCGGTGAGTTCGGCCACCAGGGCATCACCTGGCTCGGCACGGCGACCGGTGAAGGACACCACCGCCCCCTCGCGCACCGCCGTCCGGACGATCGCGGCGCCGATGCCCTGGCTGCCGCCGTTGACGAGGACGACCTTGCCGTCGAGGAGCCCCGTGAGCCCTGTACGTTCCGTGGATCCCATGGTGTTCCTCAGCTCTCGCGCCGCTCGGCACCGGCCCGCAGCTCCCCGCGGAGCGCCTGCGGGTCCCAGCCCTCCCGCACCGCGCGGCGCACGAGGTCGGCCTGCGACGGCGGGGCCAACCCCTCGACCGGCGGGTCGTTGTCGAGGTTGGTCGGGAACGGATAGCCCTCGGCACTCGCCGCGACGACCGTGTCCAGCCACTCCTCGCCCACACCCTCGGCCTTGCGCTTGAGCAGCACCGGGAAGACGGCGTTGGTGACGGCCTCGCGGTCCACCGTCTCCATCGCCCGCCCGAACGCGGAGGACACCTGGAGCAGGTTGGCCATCCGCCGCACGTCGGTGGTGCGGTTGGTGCCGGCCGCGTGGAAGAGCGCCGGGTTGAAGAACGCGGCATCGCCCTTGGCGAGCGGGAGTTGGATGTAGTTCGCTTCGAAGTAGGCCTGGAATTCCGGGAGTCGCCACGCCAGATAGCCCGGCTCGAACTTCTGGGAGTGCGGCAGATACATCGTCGGCCCCGACTCCACCGGCATGTCGCAGTGCGCGACCGCCCCTTGGAGCGTGAGCACGGGGGAGAGGCGGTGCACGTGCGCCGGGTACTCGGCGGCGACCTCGTTCGTGAGGAACCCGAGGTGGTAGTCGCGGTGCACGGTCTGTGCCGCGCCGCCCGGGTGGACCACGTTGATCTGCGAGGTGACCTGGTAGCCGGGGCCGAGCCACGCGGTGGACACCAGGGCCAGGATGTCGTTCGCGTAGTAGTCGGCGAACACCTCGGGGTCGTAGAGCGCGGCCTTCTCCAGCGCGTTCCACACCCGGTCGTTGGCCCCGGGCTTGGCGAAGTGGTCCCCGGCGCCCGCGCCCGAGGCGCGCTGCTCGGCGATCAGGGCGTCGAAGACCCCGGTGGAACGGTCCACCACCGACAGGTCGGGGAAAGCGCCCCGCAGGACCACGATGCCGGGCCCCTCGGCGAACGCCCGGACCAGCTCGGCCTGCACCTCGCGGCGCTCGCCGGCCGCCACGGACTTGCGGAGCCGGTCGCTGTCGTAGACGAGGACGTTCCGCTCGACCGAGGACGCGTACGGGAAGTCGGCCAGCTCGGTCGGCTGCTCGACCAGCGTGCGGAAGGCGTCGAGGTCGCAGTCCTGCTCGGTGAGCCAGGCGCGGGATTCTGCGGATGTGAAGGACATCGTCGTCCCCTCGGGTCACGGAGTGGTGCGGTGCTGTCATTCTTGTCAGTACAAACCCATCGAACAACCAGCAGCCGGCCATCAAAAACCCCTCAAGGAGGCGACCCGTGGGCCACCCCTTCCCGATCCGTGAAATCGCACGTCAGGCGGGTCTCAGCGAGGCCACCGTGGACCGTGTCCTGAACGGCAGGGGCGGGGTCCGCGAGAGCACGCAGCGTGAGGTGCGGCAGGCCATCGCCGATCTCGACCGGCAGCGCACCCAGGTCAGACTCGTCGGCCGTACGTTCATGATCGACATCGTGATGCAGACGCCGGAGCGCTTCTCCACCGCCGTACGGAACGCGCTGGAGGCCGAACTGCCCGACCTGCACCCGGCCGTCGTGCGATCGCGCTTCCACTTCCGGGAGACCGCCCCGGTGAAGGAGCTGGTCGGGACCCTGGACAGGATCGTGCGGCGCGGCTCGCAGGGCGTCATCCTCAAGGCCCCGGACGTCCCCGAGATCACCGCCGCCGTCGGCCGGCTCGTCGCCGCCGGCATCCCGGTCGTCACCCTGGTCACCGACCTGCCCGCGAGCGCCCGCCTGGCCTACGTCGGCATAGACAACCGGGCGGCGGGCGCGACCGCCGCCTACCTCATGGGCCAGTGGCTCGGTGACCGCCCCGGCAACATTCTCACCAGCCTGAGCAGCGGTTTCTTCCGCAACGAGGAAGAACGCGAGATGGGCTTTCGCAGCACCATGCGCGCCCGCTACCCGGAACGCGTGCTGGTGGAGATCACCGAGGGCCAAGGCCTGGACGCCACCCAGTACGAACTCGTCCGGGCCGCCCTCAAGCGCGACCCGGACATCCGCGCGGTCTACTCCATCGGCGGCGGCAACATCGCGACCCTGCGCGCCTTCGCCGACCTGGGCCGCGAGTGCGCCGTGTTCGTCGCGCACGACCTCGACCACGACAACACCCGACTGCTGCACGAGCAGCGGCTCTCCGCCGTCCTCCACCACGACCTGCGCCAGGACGTCCGTGAGGCCTGCCGCATCGTGATGCGCGCCCACGACGCGCTGCCGCCCGCGGGCCCGACCCTGCCGTCCGCGATCCAGGTCGTCACGCCCTACAACCTGCCTACGACACCGCCGCGTTGACCCCGTCTACAGATTGATCGCGTACGCCTTGCGCAGCGTCTCGTGCACCGTCCACGTCGTACGGTCGCCCTCGCGCAGCACGGCCATGTCCCCGGGACCGACCGTCAGCGTCTCCCCGCCCTCGACCTCGATCGTGGCCGAACCGCTGATCACGACGAACAACTCGTCCGCCTCTGTGTCGGTGACCACACCCGGCGTGATCTGCCAGATCCCGCGGACCTGCTTGCCGTCCTCGGACTCCCACACGACCTTCCCGGTGACCTCGGGCGTACCGGAGACGATCTGCGCCGGATCGAGCGGCTCGGGTTCGAGCTCGGCATCGGGGATGTGGACTACGAAACTGTGCGTCATGCCGCGACCCTAACCGGGGTGGACCGTTCCAGGCGTGGACACTGTGTGGGGTATCGGCCCAGGTCGGAGGACACTTCGTCGCGGAGTGGCGGCCCGGACGGCGCCGGGTGATCGTGGAGGGCATGGCGCAGACCACGGCAGCCGTCCCCGAGCCACACCCGCAGCCGCACCCGCACGCAACCCGGGAGAACATCCTCTTCGGGGGCGTCTACGGCTCCGTCCTCGCCTGCTCGATGGTCGCCGCGTTGACTCAGTACGGCCACACCGACAGGGGCAGCCGCCGCTACGACGCCCTGTGGCTGCTGGTGACCGCCGCCGCCTCGGCACTCGCCCACGGGTACGCGCACTACATCGCCGAGCGCGCCCCGCACCGCCGCTGGGACGCCCTGCGCACCCTGCGCGACGAGTGGCCCCTGGTCGCCGCCGCGCTGCCGACCGTGCTGCTGCTCGCCGGGGCCGGCTGGGGCTGGTGGCCCGCGAACGGCGTCGAGTACGCGGCCTTCGTCCTCAACATCGCGCTGCTGTTCTGCCTGGGGCTGGTCACGGCCCGCTGGTCGGCGAGGAGTTGGGCGGCGGCCGTGGTCATCGGGGCGGTGGACGCACTGCTCGGGGTGGTGGTCGTCGTGGCCAACGCCCTGATCAAATAAGCGCGTTCGGCCTGTGCAGTCCGTTCGGCCTGTTCAGCCCGTTCAGCCCGTTCGGTTTGTTCATCAAACGGCACCCGCCTACAGGAGGCCTACGGAATATCCCGGTACCCGCGCAGCTTGCGGTACAGCGTCGCCCGCCCGATCCCCAACGCGGCAGCCGCCCGCGCCTTGTTGCCCCCGTGCCGGCGCAACGCGGCCAGGATCGTCGCGCGTTCGGCGTGCTCCATCGGGCTGAGCCGCCGGGCCGCAGGGCCTTCCCGCACAGGGTCGGGCAGCTCGGCCCGCCGCACCGGGCCGGTGACCCGCCGGTGTTCCGCCAACGCCCTGACGACATGGGCGAGTTCGGTGACGTTCCCGGGCCAGGGGTGTTCCTCCAGGGCCCGGAGCGCGTCCAGGGTCCAGGTGAGCGGCGGCTGTCCCACGGCCGGTCGGGGCGCGAGGACCGGCAGCAACTCCCTTACGTCCTCCGGGCGTTCACGCAACGCGGGCACGGTCACCGACCGAGCCGCGAGGGTGTCCAGCAGTCGCTGGAAGCAAGGGCCCGGGGGAGTGCCGGGCGTGTAGGTGACCAGCAGCCGCACGTCGGGGTGTTCGTCGAGCAGGGAGTTGAGCGCGGCGACGTCCGGCTGGGCGAGCCGTTCCGCGTGCCGCAGGAGGAGCGGGCGACCGTCCGCCAACTCGCTGTACTTCACGCCCAGTTCGGGCGACTCGGCGGCATCGGCAACCAACGGCACGGTCCCGCCGAGCAGTTCACGGGCCAGCGCGGTCTTCCCGCTGCCGCGTTCACCGGTCAGCAGCAGCGGCTCATGGACCCGGGCCAGCTCGACCGCCCGGGCGACCGCGTGCCGCCAGGGTACCGAACCACCCGCGAGCGCCAGCGCGGGTCGCGGCACGAGACGCGGTACCGGCGCCTCGGCAGGGCGGGCTTGGAGTACGGCGACGATCCCGAGGACGCGGCCCTCATGCCGTACCGGAGTGATCTCGGCGGTGCATCCGGCACCGTCGGGGAGCGTCAGGTTGTAGGAGTGCTCCCGCACCGGACGGCATCCGGTGTCGTTGGACCGTTCCACCACGGGACCGCCCCCGGCGTCGGCCGGCTGCTCCCGGCTCGGACCGCTCCCGGCGTCGTTGGACCGTTCCACCACAGGACCGCCTCCGGCGTCGGCCGGCCGTTCCAGGCTCGGACCGCCTCCGGCGTCGTGGGACCGTTCCACTGCGGGACCGCCCCCGGCGTCGGCCGGCTGCTCCCAGCTCGGACCGTCCCCGGTGTCGTTGGACCGTTCCACCACCGAACCGCACCCGGTGTCCTGAGGCGGCCGTGAGCCCTGAGGCGGCCGTGAGTCGTGGAGCGGCCGAACGCCGGAGGCGCGCTCGCTCGCGCTGGACCGTTCCAACGCGGCCAGTACCTGAGGTGTCGCGAGCCGCACCGCCGCCTCGCTGACGATGCGGTTGCGGCCGTCGAGGGCGACGATCGCGCGGGCCGGGCCGTGGGCGGCCGCCCGGGTGTAGGCGTCGAGGAGCACCCGTTCGGCGGTGCGGGAGCGGGCGAGTAGTTCCGCTTCGACCGCCGTGGCCGTCGCCTCGGCGAGGGCGGCCCCGGGGTGCGGGCCGCAGCCGGCGCACAGGGCGGACGCGACGGTCACCGTGCCCAGTACCTGCCCGGAATCCGGGGCGAGCAGCGGCACGCTGACGGCGGACACGTCCTGCCACACGTCGAGGAAGTGCTCGGGGCCGTGCACCTCGGCCCTGCGCCGGGTGCGCAGGGCGAGGGCCGCGCTGTTGTGGCCCACCTCCCGCTCGGACAGGTCACGGCACCGGTCGTCGCCCGGCACCTCGCCCGTGGTCCACAGCACCCGGAGACGCTCGTCGGTGAGGAGCATCGCCGAGTGGCCGAGGGCCGGCGCGATGCGGTCCAGCACGGGCCGCGCGGCCTCCAACAGGGGGGATTCGGCGGGCAGTTCGGGTTCGTGGACCGGTCCATCGAGGTCGTGCCGTACGCCGAAGAAGCGGGCGCGGCGCCAGGCCGCGAGGACCTCGTCCGGGACGTCGTCGGGCAGCGGGCGGCCGCTCAGGAACCGCTCGCGCGCCTGGCGCAGCGGGGCGAGGGCGGGGGGGTGATCCAGGGTGGTCATGACGCCTCTCACCGTATCGGGCCCGTGGCGGCGGCCGCCGAGGGGCTGTAACTGTCTCGTAATGAGACACCCGCGCAGGTCCGGCCCGCATCATGATCGTGAAGAGTCGGTGCCTTTCTCACCTCTGCCTCACCTCTGACTCACCCTGTCTCAACCCGCCCCACCTCCACCCCACCTCCGTCGCACCCCTGCCTCACCCCTGGAGCGTCCCGCCGTGCACGTTGTCGAGACCGACGTACTGATCGTGGGCAGCGGCCCGGCCGGAGCATCCGCCGCGCTGGCGCTGAGCACCTACGGCGTGCCCCACATCGTCGTCACGCGCTACTCGCGCCTCACCCGGACGCCCCGCGCGCACATCACCAACCAGCGCACCATGGAGGTCCTGCGCGACCTCGGCGTCGAGGACGAGGTGCTGGCCCAGGCGACACCGCAGAACCTGATGGGCAACACCACGTTCTGCACCAGCCTCGCCGGTGAGGAGCTGGGCCGGATCCGCTCCTGGGGCAACGACCCGCTCGTGCAGGCCGCCCACGAACTGGCCAGCCCGACCCGCATGTGCGACATGCCGCAGCACCTGATGGAACCGGTGCTCATCGACGCGGCGCTCGCGCGCGGCTCCAACGTCCGCTTCAGCACGGTCTACAAGTCCTTCGTCCAGGACGAGGACGGCGTCACGGTCACCGTCGAGGACCGGCTGCGCGGCGACGAGTACTTGATCCGGTCCAAGTACCTCATCGGCGCCGACGGGGGCCGCTCTCAGGTCGCCGAGGACGCCGGGCTGCCGATGGGCGGCCAGATGGGGGTCGCGGGCAGCATCAACATCGTCTTCGACGCGGACCTCGGCAAGTACACCGCGCACCGCCCCTCCACCCTCTACTGGGTGCTCGCCCCCGGCGCCACCGTCGGCGGCATCGGCGCGGGCCTGGTGCGCTGCGTCAAGCCGTGGAACGAGTGGCTGATCGTGTGGGGCTACGACGTGAGCGCCGGCGCCCCCGACCTCACCGAGGAGTACGCGCTGTCCGTCGTACGGCAGTTGGTCGGCGACGACGACATTCCGGTGACCATCAAGTCGTCCTCGGCGTGGACGGTCAACGAGATGTACGCCGAGACCTACGCCAACGGCCGTGTCCTGTGCGCCGGTGACGCCGTGCACCGCCACCCGCCGTCGAACGGGCTCGGCTCCAACACGTCGATCCAGGACGCCTACAACCTGGCGTGGAAGCTGAAGCTGGTCCTCGACGGCACCGCCACGCCGAAGCTCCTCGACACCTACGACGCCGAACGCGCGCCCGTCGGCAAGCAGATCGTCACCCGCGCCAACAAGTCCATCGGCGAGACCGCCCCGATCTTCGAGGCGCTGGACGGGCTCTCCCCGCAGACGCCCGAGCAGTTGTGGGCCAACATCGAGGCCCGCAAGGACGCCACGGAGGCCGCCGGGAAGCAGCGGGCCGCGTTGCGCGAGGCGATCGCGTTCAAGGTGTACGAGTTCAACGCGCACGGTGTCGACCTCAACCAGCGCTATTCCGCGGAGAGTTCGACCGCGGTCGTCTCCGACGGCACGCCCGACCCCGGCTTCGAGCGCGACCGCGAGCTGCACCACCAGCCCAGCTCCCGCCCCGGTGCCAAACTCCCGCACGCCTGGATCACGTCGGGCACGCGCACCGTCTCGACCCTCGACACGGTCGGCAAGGGCCGCTTCACCCTCCTCACCGGCATCGACGGCGAGGCCTGGGTGCGCGCGGCGCAGGCGCAGTCCCTGGACATCGCCACGGTCGTGATCGGCCCCGGCCAGGAGTACGACGACCCGTACGGCGACTGGGCCCGCCTGAGCGAGGTGTCCGACGGGGGCGCGCTCCTCGTACGCCCCGACGGGTATGTCGCTTTCCGCCACGCCGACGCGGCCGAGAACGCCGGACAGTTGCTCACGGACGCGTTGCGACGCATCCTCGGGCACGGCTGACATTTCGCACAGGGGCAGTTAGCAGAGGGTAGGGAGCCGCAAATGACCACTGACGTCACCGTCACGGACGAGGCCGTCGCCAGCCTGGAGGGGACGGCCGATCCCCGCCTGAAGGAACTGCTGACCGGCCTGATCCGGCACCTCCACGCGTTCGCGCGGGAGACCGACCTGACCCAGGCGGAGTGGGAGCGGGCGATCGGCTTCCTGACGGAGACCGGCAAGATGTGCACGGACACCCGGCAGGAGTTCATCCTCCTGTCGGACGTGCTCGGCCTGTCGATGCTGGTCGAGACGATCAACGGCGACCGGGCCGCCGGTTCCACCGAGTCGACGGTCCTCGGCCCCTTCCACATGACCGAGTCCCCGGTCCGTGAACTCGGCGCGAACATCGACCTGGTGGGCGGCGGCGAGCCGTGCGTGGTCAGCGGCCGGATCGTGTCGGGGGACGGCACGCCGCTCCCCGGCGCGGTCCTCGACGTGTGGCAGGCCGACGGCGACGGCTTCTACGACGTGCAGCGCCCCGACCTCCAACCCCCGGGCAACGGGAGGGGGTTGTTCACCGCGGACGCCGAGGGCCGCTTCTGGTTCCGCACCTGCGTACCGAGCCCGTACCCCATTCCCACGGACGGCCCGGTCGGCGAACTCCTCAAGGCGACCGGCCGCCACCCCTACCGCCCCGCCCACATCCACTTCATCGTCTCGGCCGAGGGCCACACCCCGGTCACCACGCACATCTTCGTAGCGGGCAGCGACTACTTGGACTCCGACGCCGTCTTCGCCGTCAAACAGAGCCTCGTCGAGGACTTCACCCCGACCGACGACCCGTCCCTGGCACGGGAGTTCGGCATCGCCAACCCCTTCCGCCACGCCCGCTTCGACCTCGTCCTGGACCGCGCGTGAAGAACTTCCTGGACTTCGCCTACGACGCCCAGCCCATGCGCGTCGTGTTCCGCCCCGGCGCCGCGCTCACCGCGACCGCCGGTGAGGCCGAACGGCTCGGTCTGCGGCGGGTGTTGGTGCTCTCCGGCGCGCGGGGTGCCGACACCGCCCAGGCGGTCGCCGACTCGCTGGGGGAGGTGTGCGTCGGGGTGCACGCCGAGGCGAAGATGCACGTCCCGGTCGAAGTCGCCGACCGTGCGGTCGAGTTGGTGCGCACGCTGGGCGCCGACGGCTGCGTCGCGGTGGGCGGCGGTTCGGCGGTCGGCCTCGGCAAGGCGATCGCCCTGCGCACCGGCCTCCCGCTGATCGCCGTCCCCTCCACCTACGCCGGCTCCGAGATGACCCCGGTCTGGGGCCTCACCGAGAACGGCGTCAAACGCACCGGCCGCGACCCCGCCGTCCTGCCCCGCAGCGTCGTCTACGACCCCGAACTCACCCTGGAACTCCCCGTACCGCTCACGGTGACCAGCGGCATCAACGCGATCGCGCACTCCGTGGAGGCGCTGTACGCCCCGGACACCTCGCCCGTGGTCGCCCTCATGGCGGAGGAGGGCGTGGGGGCGCTGGCGGGCGCACTGCCCGAACTGGCCGCCGAGCCACGGTCGTTGGAGGCCCGGAGCCGCGCCCTGTACGGGGCGTGGCTGTGCGGTTCCTGCCTCGGCGCCACGACCATGGGCCTGCACCACAAGCTGTGCCATGTCCTCGGCGGCACCTTCGGCCTGCCGCACGCGGAGACGCACACGGTGGTGCTGCCGTACGCGCTGGCGTACAACGCGCCCGCCGTACCGCTGACGGCCTCCGTCGTGGCCCGCGCGCTGGACGCCGACGACGCCCCGCGCGCCCTGTGGGACCTGGCGAGGCGGCTCGGCGCACCGCGCTCGCTCGCCGAACTCGGCCTGAAGGAGGGCGACTTGGCGACGGCCGCCGCGCAGGCGGTGAGCCAGGCGTACGCCAACCCCCGGCCGGTCACGGAGGACGGGGTGCTCGCGCTGCTGCGCGCGGCGTACGAGGGAACTCCCCCCGCGTAGACGGCCGTTCGGTGGTGCGCGCGATCAGTGGTTCGTGCGGACGCCGTCCAGTGCGATGGCCAGGACGCGGTCGCGCTGGGCGTCGTCCACGAACGTCGTGCCGGTGATCCCGGCGGCCATGCGCAGCAGGTCGTTGAAGTCCATGTCCGTGCGGGCCACGCCCGCCTTCTGCGCGCGCTCGAACAGCGGGCCGCCTGCGGAGAACATCGACTCACGGCAGGTCCCGAAGATCTCCGAGTCGTTCTCCAGCGCCTGGCGCACCGCCTGCTTGGTCGTCACGTAGCTTGCGAAACGGTTGAGCCACGAGGTCAGCGCCTCCCACGGCTCCTGGTCGGCGACGTCCAGGGCGAACTGGCACAGCGCGTTCACCTCGTTCGCGTAGACGCTCTCGAAGAGGGCCCGGCGGGTCGGGAAGTTGCGGTACAGCGTGCCGATGCCGACGCCGGCGCGCCGCGCGATGTCCTCCAGCGACGCCTCCGAGCCGTGCTCCGCGAAGGCCTCGCGGGCCGCGGCCAGCAGGGCGTCGTAGTTGCGGGCGGCGTCCTTGCGGTGGGGTCTCTGGGCCGCGACGATCTCGCTGACGGGGAACGGCTGGGCCGTCACGGGTGCCTCCCTGGGATGGGCCCGGTTGAACCGGAGGTATGCCTCCGCTATGGTGGAGGGGTACCTCCACTTTAGCAGTGTGGGCGCGTTCCGCCGTAGAGCCATGCGCGGGCGCACCCCCGTTCGCTTGTTCCGGAGAGGCTCTCGATGCCCCGCAAGTCCTCCCGCCTCACCTTCGCGGTCCTCGCGACCGGTGCGGGCGTGTTCTCCATGCTGCAGTCGCTGATCGCGCCGGCCCTGCCGACCGTCCAGCACGCGCTGCACACCTCCCAGTCCACCGCGACCTGGGTGATGACGGCCTATCTGCTGTCCGCCTCGGTCTTCACCCCGATACTCGGCCGCGTCGGCGACCTGGTCGGCAAGAAGCGCACCCTCGTCGCCGTCCTCCTGGCGGTCCTGGCCGGCTGTCTGGTCGCCGCGCTCGCCCCGAACATCGGCGTGCTGATCATCGCCCGGGTCGTCCAGGGCATCGGCGGCGCGCTGTTCCCGCTGTCCTTCGGCATCATCCGGGACGAGTTCGCCGCGTCCCGAGTCCCCAGCAGCATCAGCAACTTGTCCGCCGTGATCGCCGCGGGCGGTGGCGTCGGCATGGTGGCCGCCGGTCCCATCGTGACCGCGCTCGACTACCGCTGGCTGTTCTGGTTCCCCGTCGGCATCGTCGCCGTCACCACCCTCATCGCCGTGCGCTACGTCCCCGAGTCACCCAACCGCGCCCAGGGGAACGTCAATTGGCTCGGCGCCGTACTCCTCTCCGGCTGGCTGGTCGCCCTGCTGCTCCCGCTGAGCCAGGCGAGCAGCTGGGGCTGGGGCTCCGTGCGGGTCGTCGGCCTGTTCGCCGCGGCCGTCGTACTCTTCGCGGCCTGGCTGCTCTCGGAGGCCCGCTCCCGCAGCCCGCTCATCGACCTGAAGGTGATGCGCCTGCCGTCCGTGTGGACCACCAACACCGCCGCGCTGCTGTTCGGCGCGGGCATGTACGCGATCTGGTCCTTCCTGCCCGGCTTCGTCCAGACCCCGTCGTCCGCAGGCTACGGCTTCGGCGCCAGCGTCACCGCGTCCGGACTCCTCATGCTCCCGATGCTGCTCGCGATGTTCGTCTCGGGCGTGCTGAGCGGCCGCCTGGAACCGGTCGTCGGCGCCAAGGCGCTGCTCACCACCGGTGCCGCCCTCGGCGCCGTCGCCTGCGCGATCCTCGCCCTCTGGCACGACCAGCAATGGCAGATCGCCCTGGTGGCAGGCATCTTCGGCCTCGGCATCGGACTCGCCTTCGCCTCCATGGCCAACCTCATCGTCGGCAGCGTCCCGCCCGAGCAGACCGGCGCCGCGACCGGCATGAACGCCAACATCCGCACCATCGGCGGCTCGATCGGCGCCGCGGTCACCAGCGTCCTGGTCACCGGCCACCTCCAGCCGTCCGGCCTGCCCTACGACTCCGGGTACACCCACGGGTTCACGCTGCTCGCGGTGCTCCTCCTCGGCGCCGCGCTGGCCGCGCTCCTGGTGCCGCGCCGGTCCGGCCGTAGCGGAGGAACGACCGTCGGCGGCTCCGAGTCGGCGCTTCTGAAGGCGGAGGAGGAAGCGTCGGTGATGGCTCCCGGCGCCCTCAACTGACCCGGCCGGTGTGCCAGCATGAGCCGATGATCGAACAGAGCGCGCGGGGTTCCGGTGGTGAACTCCTGGACGTGCACCGGCTCCGGTTCGTCGAGACCGCCGCTCCTCGGCTCACGCCCGAGGAGCGGCTGGCGATGGACCGGGTGTGGGACGCGAAGGTACGGGACAACCCGACCTTCTTCGACGGGCCGGTCCTGGTGTGCGCGGGCACGCGACGGGAGGGACCGGACGACCTCGCCGTCTCCTGGGTCAGGACGACCTACCGCCACTTCGCCCTCCGCCGCGTCCCGTTCTCGACCTCGTGGCTGCCGTCGTTTTTCGTCTCCGTCCTCCAACCGGCCGACGACGGACGCCTGTTGGTGGGCCGGATGTCGAACTCGACGGCGGCACCCGGACGTTGGCAGCTGCCGGGCGGCTCGCTCGAACCGCCCGAGGGGGACGAGCCGCTCGACATGACGGCCCTCCGCCGCCACGCCGCACGGGAGTTGATCGAGGAGACCGGAATCGACACCTCGCCCCACGACCTCACCTTCTGGAACGTCACCCGCGCCGGAAACGGCAGCATCGGCGTCCTGTTCCGCGCCCCCTCCCTCCCGGAGGCGCGACTGCGCGAGCGGTACGAGGCCATGGCGGCGGCGGAGCGGACCCGGGGCCGCGAACCGGAGCTGGACGACATCGCCCTGATCCACTCGACGGCCCAACTCCCGCTCCTGGTGGGCCCGCACGCGGACTACCTGGAGCCGATCGTCCGCCGCTACGAGACATCGGGCGGCGTGGAACGGGCGTAACGGGTGTCTCGATATGAGACACCCGTTCCACGGCCGGAGCCTTCAAGATCGGCAGGGTACGACTGCTGTGAAGAAAGGTGATCACCATGGCCCTCGCACTGCTCAGGCGCTGGCTGCCCCAAGGCGGCCCCGCCACGGCGGCGGGCCTCTCGCTCCCCCTCCCGCCCGGCGCGGGCGGCTTCGGCCGTGAGATCGTCGACCCGATGGGCGTGCCCATGGCCTCCGCCGACGTGACGGTGACGGCCCTGGACTCGCACCGCGTCACGGCCTCCGGTACGACCGACCCGTACGGCTTCTTCCTCGCGGCCCTGCCACCCGGCCGCTACGGCCTCCTCGTCTCGGCCCAGGGGCTCCAGCCGCACCAGGAGACGGTCGAGATCGTCGCCGGAATCGCCGAGCCCACGGAACGCGTCTGGCTCCAGCCCGGCCGCGCCCAGGAACTCCCGCCGCCCGGCACCTGGCTCTTCGACCCGCCGCACACCGCGATCCGCTTCATCGCCAAGCACGTCGGCATGGCCCATGTGCACGGCCGGTTCGAGCGGTTCCAGGGCGGTATCCAGATCGCCCGGGAGATGACCGACTCCCAGGTCCACGTCCGCATCGACGCGTCCAGCATCACCACGGGCAACACCACGCGGGACAACCACCTGCGCTCCGGTGACTTCCTCGACGTCGAGCGCTACCCGTACATCGACTTCGCCAGCACCAGGTTCGCCTACCGCGGCGGCAGCAAATGGACGCTGCAGGGTTCCCTGACGATGCACGGCGTGAGCCGCTCGGTGAACCTGGACACGACCTACCTGGGCACGGTCAACGGCGGCTACGCCGAGGAACTCCGCTGCGCGGCCCTGGCCACGGCCGAGTTGCACCGCGAGGACTACACCCTGAACTGGCGCAGCATGCTGGCCCGGGGCATCGCCGTCGTAGGCCCCACCGTCCAGCTGGAGTTGGACATCCAGGCGATGTACCGCACCCACGACACCCCGACGCCGCCGAAGTGACCTGTCACATGCGGTAGGGTTTCACCTGCGCGTTCACCCGGCCGACCGGGTGCGGCGCGAGCGGGACGTGGCGCAGCTTGGTAGCGCACTTGACTGGGGGTCAAGGGGTCGCAGGTTCAAATCCTGTCGTCCCGACTTGAGAGAGTCGCAGGTCAGGGCCGGTTTCGGAGACATCCGAAACCGGCCGTTGGTCATTCTGGGCAACGGGGCCATCGAACTGGAGAGCGTCGCCCGGCACCGCTGAGTTGCTCATCGGGCCTGCCATTCGGGCTCGCGCTTCTCGGCGAAGGCGCGCGGGCCCTCGACAGCGTCGTCGCTGTGCATCCGGCGCTCCTCCCACGGGTACCGGGTGGCGAACGCCGACTCCAGAGGCAGCGCGGCCGACTTGGTGGCCGCCTCCTTGACGGCGCGGACTGCCAGGGGCGCGCAGCGCACGATGTCCGTCACCCAGGTCTCGGTGACATCATCGAGGTCGCCGGACGCCGCGACCTCGTTGACCAGGCCGAGTTCGTAGGCACGCTGCGCGGTCATCGGCCGCCCGGTCAGCAGATGCCCCATCGCCGTCTTCCACGGCAACTGCCGGCTCAGCCTGAACACCCCGCCGGCCCCCGCGACGAGCCCGAGCCTGGCCTCCGGCAGGGCGAAGGTCGCGTCGTGGGAAGCGACGACGATGTCACAGGCCAGGACGAGTTCGAAGCCACCGCCCAAGGCGTATCCGCGCACCTTGGCGACGACCGGTTTGGCCAGATCGAACCGCTCGGTGAGCCGCGGCCAACCGGGCTTTCCCCGACTGCCGAAGGTGGAGGGAGCGGCCTGCCCCTCCCGCTCCCGGCGCGCCAGCTCCTTCAGGTCCTGTCCGACGGAGAACGCGCGGGAACCGGCGCCGGAGAGAACGGCGACCCACATGTCGTCATCGGCTTCGAAGTCGTCCCAGATCTCCGCGAGTTCCTCGTGCATCCGCAGATCCATCGCATTGAGGACCTCGGGCCTGTCGAGCGTTATCCGGGCAACGTGGGCGCTCTTCTCGTAGCGCACTCTTGGACGCTGAGGCATGCCGGGGACTCTAGCCCGGCCGGGGCGCCCGGCCATCCGTGACCGGCCAGTCGGTTCCGCTACGAGGGGGTCGGGCTGGTCGGGGACGGGCTCGGGCTGGCGGGCGGGCTCGGACTGTCCGTGGACTGGCTCGGGCTGGTCGACGGACTGTCCTGAGGAGGGGCCTGCTCCTTGTCGTTGTGGCCGCACGCGGCCAGCGCGGTCACGAGGCTCGCCGTCCCCAGCCCTGTCACGAAGGTGCGGCGGCTCATCGCTCCCGGAATGCCGGACATCCTGGCCATGCGTCACTTCCTGTCGCCTCGTCTCGGACCGGCCGGCGAGGCGCCGCCGACCGGAGCGTGGGAACACGCTCCGCTCACCGTATGGATCAGGAGCGCCGGTTGTTCGACATTACGGCGAAAGACGCCTCGCGGGCGACGCGATCGAGACAGCCCGGGGTCCGCGCCATCGCCACGACGGCGACGACCGTGTGTCAAGCGACGCACGATCCGTCCGGCCGAACGCGTAAGTGATCACCGGCCGTTCAACCGGCGCGGGGCCGCAGTTGAACGACTGCCCTGGTGAACGCGCCATTGATCGCCCGGGTGGCGTCGGGTCATAGTGCTGCGGCAAGGACCTTTTTCCTTCGCCGGAGGTACTCCCGTGGCAGTGCGAGACAGCGCGTACACCGAGCGGCGCTTCCATGCTTGAGCTGACCCGCGAGGACGTGGCCGGGCTGCTCGGCAAGGTCGACCTCGTCGACGTCGTACGCGAAGTGTTCCTGGCGCACGCGTCCGACCGGACCGTGCTGCCGGAGGAGAGCTGTCTGCGGTGGACCAACGACCAAGGTGAGTCCTGCCGCAGTCTCAACATGCCCGGCCTTGTGGAGATCGACGGCCGGCGCACCGCCGGAACGAAGATCATCAACGCGAGTCTGGGCAATCCGGACCGTGGCCTGCCCCGCGCCGGCGGAATCGTCCTGCTCTTCGACATCACCACCGCCCGGCTGGTGTGCTCCATGGACGCGGCACACATCTCCGCCGGGCGAACGGCGGCGGTGAGCGTGCTCGCCGCGGAACTGCTGTGGGCCCGACCCGCCCGTTCCATCGGGCTGGTGGGTGCCGGGGCCTTGGCCGAGGCGCATCTCGACCTGGCCTTGCGAAGATGGCCGTCGGTACGGGAGGTCCGCCTCCACGACCAGGTGCCCGAGCGGGCGGTACGCCTCACCGAACGTCTGGGAGACACGTTCCGCACGGTCGCCTTCCACGTCGCCTCCACCGCCGAGCAGGCGGTGCGCGAAGCGGATCTGGTCATCCCCGTGACCACCACGACGACCGGCTACATCCCGGCCGACTGGATCGCCCCCGGTACCGTCACGGTCAACGTGTCGCTGGACGACCTGCTCCCCGACGCGTTCACCGCCGCCGACCAGGTGATCGTGGACGACTGGAGCCTGGTCGCCGCCGACACCACGCGGCTGCTCGGCAGGATGCACCGCTCCGGCGACGTACTGCCGCCACCGCGCCACCGGACAGCTGGTGCCGCCGGACACCGGGCGCCCGCCGTCGAGGTCGCGGCCGAACTGTGTGACCTCATCAGCGGCGCCGCGACGGGCCGGAGGTCCGCCGAAGACCGCATCGTGGTGAACCCGTTCGGCATGTCACTGCACGACGTGGCGGTGGCCGGAAAGCTCTACCACGAGCACCACGGCACACCGATCACCACGCGCACCTGACCATCACGACCGCGTGATCACCAGGATCACACGAGTTGACCAGCTCCTGCTTTGACCGGCGATCGTTTCCAGAAAACGTGTCATCGCCCGGTGAGGAGTGCGAATCAGCGTTCGCTGCGGCAGCGCAGAGCACACATCAATCAGATTCATTGTGCGGATGTCGATGTCGAAGGATCGCGACCGACGGTGTTTCCTGACGGGCACCGTATCGGTCAGCACCTTCTCAACGGGCCGGAGAGATGCTCTCGACGGCGTATCCGGAAACCAATTCGTCGTATGCAAGGTACGGAGAGGAAATCAGCATGGACAGGCTGGAACTCGACGAGACTGAAATCGGCGCGATGACAGAACTCGTCGACGAGTTCGAGGACGAATTCGCGACCCTCGACTCCGAGGAGACGCTGCACCGTGCCACCGTGCTCGCCCACCAACTTCCCAACAGGGTCCGGCTCCACCTGAACGCCTTCCGGCTGGAGCAGCTGTCGGGCGTGCTGTGCATATCCGGCTATCCGGTCGACCAGGACCGGCTCGGCCCCACGCCGGCGCACTGGCGCGGCCAGTCGGGGCCTTCCCCCGCACACCGCGAGGAACTGCTTCTCATGCTCTGCAGCTCGCTCCTGGGCGACCCGTTCTGCTGGGCGACCCAGCAGGACGGCAGGATGATCCACGACATCATCCCCATCCAGGGCCATGAGCACGAGCAACTGGGCTCCAGCAGCGAGGCGTTGCTGACCTGGCACACAGAGGACGCCTTCCACCCGCTCAGGGGCGACTTCCTGTCGTTCGCCTGCCTCCGCAACCCCTACGGAGCCGCGACGACCGTCGGATACGCGGACGCGCTCCAACTGCCGCAGGACGTACGGGAGACGCTGTCCGAGGAGCGGTTCATCATCTGCCCCGACGAGTCGCACCTCGGGAAGAACAACTCCGTGAAGGACCCCGAACACCTCGAATCCTTCGAGGAGATCGAGGAGATGCAGCGCAACCCCGATCTGGTGGCCGTCCTCTTCGGCAACCCGCAGCAGCCCTACCTCCGGGCCGACCCGTACTTCATGAGCGTCGCGGACGGGGACGACCAGGCGCGCTTCGCACTCGACACGCTGGTCAAGGCGATGGACGAGGCGATGTTCGATCTCACGCTCGCCAGCGGTGACTTCTGCTTCCTGGACAACTTCCGGGTCGTCCACGGCCGCAAGCCCTTCAAGGCTCGCCACGACGGTACGGACCGGTGGCTCAAGCGCGTCAACGTCACCGGCGATCTGCGTAAGTCCCGTGCCGCGCGGGACGCCAGGGCGGTGCGCGCCAGCCGCTGACCTGTCCGGCACCGCGACCTTCCGACACGGAGAACGAGGGCACACCATGAGACTTCGGTCCGCACCGCTTGAGGACTGGCTGCGCGACTACTACTTCACCGCCGAGATCGACATCAGCTCCAGCGGGTTCCACTCGTACTCCATGGCGGAGCTGCGCGCGAAGACCGGCCTGCGCCACGCGGACGTCGACCGGCTGGTCTTCGACGACGGCTACTCCCTCGGCGCACCCGAAGTACGGGCCGCCGTCGCCCGTCACTGCGGGGGCGTCGACCCGGACAAGGTGATGACGACAAGCGGCTCGGGCGAGGCCCTGTCCCTCGTCCTCAGCGCGCTGCTGCGCCCCGGCGACGAGGTCGTCGTCGTCCAGCCCGGCTACCACCTGCTCGTCGAGTACGCCATCGCGCTCGGCTGCACGATCAAGACCTGGCGGCTGGATCCCGACAAGGACTGGCAGCCCTCGCTGGACGAGCTCGCCGAGCTGGTGGGCGAGCGCACCCGGGCGATCATCGTGAACTTTCCGCAGAACCCGACGGGTGCCACCCTCACCGAGGCTCAGCTGGACCGTCTCGTCGGCCTCGCGGAGGGCATCGGCGCGTACGTCCTCTGGGACGGCGCGTTCACCGACCTCACCTACGATGCCCCGCCGCTGCCGGAGATCACGACCCGGTACGAGCGCGCGGTCAGCTTTGGCACCTTCTCCAAGGCGTTCGGGCTGCCCGGCCTGCGGTTCGGCTGGTGCGTGGCACCCCCGGAGCTCCTCGCCGACTGCGTCCGCATCCGTGACTACACCACGCTGCATGTGTCGCCGCTCGTCGAACTCCTGGCCCTGGGTGTCCTGGAGAACGCCGAGGCGTTCATTCGGCCGCGCCTCGACCAGGCCAGGATCAACCGTGCGACCCTGACGAACTGGGCCGCGGCCCATCCCGAACTCGTCACGCTCGCGGTGCCGGCGGGCGGGGTCACGGCCTTCCCGCGGCTGACGGGCCCGGCCGACGTGGACGAGTTCTGCGACGAGCTCTTCCAGAAGCGCGGCGTCCTTGTCATTCCCGGATCCTGCTTCGGCCGCCCCCGGCACATCCGGGTCGGCTTCGGTGGCACCGCCGACCTGCTCCAGGAAGGCCTGGACCGCCTGGCGCTCGCACTGACCGAGGCCCGCGGCTGAACCGCTGACGCACGGCTGGTCCGCCGGATCCCCCTGTCCGGGGACGGCGTCGTCCCTCGCACGGGGGATGGCGCCGTGGCTGGCTGGAAGGACGATTCCGAGCGGCGCCGACTGCCATAATGACCAACGTGCACCGTGTGACGGCTTGGCGTGACACCTGGATCGCAACACGACGGCGGGTGACGGAACTACCGCATGTGAGTGCGCTGTCCGGGACCTTTCTCGTGCTGTTCGCCGTCCTGGAATCGCTGGCGGAGTTCGTCGGCGCCCACGGGTCGATTCCCCGGCTGTTCGCCGACGCCACCGCGAAAGCCGGCCCGCACGGCAGCGCGGCAGGCCTGCAGTTCGCCATGGTGGTCGGCCTGTTGTGCCTCTCCACCGCACTGCCCTTGGTCTTCCTGCGTCCTCTGGTGGCCGGGATCACCGTCACCGCGGCCAGCGTCGGATCCCTCCTGATCTTCGACACACTGACCCTGGCGGGCATCGCCGCCCAGCTCGTCGCCCAGTACCGGCTCGGCCGCAGCGGCCACCTCCTGTCAGCCGCGCTCCTCGGCACATCCTTCCTCGCCCTGGCCCTGACGGGGCCCGACGACACCGACTACCGCGTACGGGTCGTGGTCGTCGCGGCACTGGCCCCACTGGCCGCCTTCGTCGGGCTCGTCGTCCGTTCCAACGAACAGGACCGGCAGCACAGCGCCATCCGCGAGGTCATGGACGGCACCCAGTGGGAGAACGCCGCACGCGGAGAACGCGTCCGTATCGTCCGTGAGCTGCACGACGTCGTCGGCCACCACATCTCCATGATCGCCGTGCAGGCGGAGACGGCCCGGATGGCCACCCCGGGCATGCCCGCCGAGGGAGCCGAACGGCTGCTCGGCATAGGGGACACCGCCCGCGCGGCCCTGAACGAGATGCGTCGGCTGCTCGGCGTGCTCCGCGAGGACACCGACTCCGTCGCCGGAGGCGACCGCCGGCCGCAGCCCGACCTGCGCCAGCTCCACGAACTGCTGGAAGAGGCACGCAAGGCGTCCGCGACGTCCATCCGCCTCATCCTCAGCGGATCGCCGAGCGAACTGGACCCCGGCATCGAACTGGCCGCCTACCGCATCGTCCAGGAATCCCTCACCAACGCCCGCAAACACGCCACCGGCGCCGCTGTCGACGTGGAACTCACCTACACCGACGAAGCCCTGCACGTGCGGGTCCGCGACAACGGCCCGGGACCGCTGCCCGACCGGACCACCGGCGGACACGGCCTGCTCGGCATGCGGGAACGCGCGTCCGCGGTCGGCGGCGACGTACACACCGGCTCGGCGTTCGGCGGCGGCGGTTTCGTCGTCGAGGCGCGCTTCCCCGCCAAGACGGAAGGGACCCCATGAACACCCCGTCCTCGCTGATCCGGGTCGTTGTCGCCGACGACCACGTCGTGGTCCGCACCGGCTTCGCCGCGCTGCTCGACAGCCAGCCGGACTTCACCGTCGTGCGGACCGCCTCCTCCGGAGCGGAAGCGGTACGGGTCTGCCGCGAGGTCCTGCCGGACGTCGTCCTCATGGACATCCGCATGCCCGAGATGGACGGCATCGAGGCCACCAGGCAGCTCGTCGGCTCCTCGCCCGACGGCGTCGACGCACCGCGCGTCCTCATCCTCACGACGTTCGACCTCGACGAGTACGTGTACGACGCGCTGCGCGCCGGAGCCAGTGGGTTCCTCCTCAAGGAGGTCACCGCGGAACGGCTCTTCGACGCCGTACGCGTCGTCGCCGCCGGGGACGCCCTGCTCGCGCCCGGTATCACCCGTCGGCTCATCAGCGAGTTCGCCCTGATGCCCGCCAGACCGGACGCCTCGCCGCCACCCGGCATGAAGGCGCTCACCGCACGCGAGCGAGAGGTCCTGCTGCTTGTCGCCGAGGGCCTCTCCAATCCGGAGATCGGCGCCAGGCTGGTCGTCGGCGAGGAGACGGTGAAGACACACGTCAGCCGCATCCTCGCGAAACTCGCGCTGCGCGACCGTACACAGGCCGTGATCGCCGCGTATGAGACGGGACTTGTCGTTCCCGGCACCCGCAAGTCGGAATAGGGCTCCGCCGGCACCGCTCGTTCGACGGCTCATCCACGGACCGCGCCCGCCTCGGCGGCGCGTCCGAGTGTTCAACTGCGGCACGGCGTCAGTTGAATACCACCGTCAGCGCCTGAACCTATTGCCACTTCAGAGCGCACTCGGGGATGCTTGCAGCCGAGCGAAGCTGTGCCGAAACAATGCGAGAGAATTCCGTGAGGAGATACCCGCTGTGAAAGTGACGGTGCAGGCTCCGGCCGACGAACCGCCGCCCGAGGGAAATCCTCCGGGCCGAGAAGGCCATCAGCGAATTCGCCCCGGAATCGTTCCGAGGATTATTCCCTATGCAAAGCCGTATCGGCTGCGTCTCCTGTTTCTGATAGGCGCGTCCGCGCTGGGCGCGCTCGTCACCGCGGCCAGCCCCCTGCTGTTCGGCATCATCATCGACAAGGGCATCACCCCGCGGAAGACGGATGTCGTGATCGCGGTGGCCGGCGCCCTGCTCGCGCTGGCCCTGCTCGAAGCCCTCACGACGTACTGGCAGGCCAGACTCTCCGCGCAGATCGGTGAGGGCCTCATCTACGACCTGCGTACCGCCGTGTTCGGACACGTTCAGGCGCAGCCCCTCGCGTTCTTCACCCGGTCCCAGACCGGATCCCTCGTCAGCAGGCTGAACACGGACGTCATCGGGGCACAGCAGGCGATCACCGTGCTGATGGCCGAGACCGTCAACACCGTGCTCACGCTCGTCCTCGTCCTCGCCGCGATGTTCTACCTCTCGTGGCAGCTCAGCCTCATCGCGCTGGTGATGGTCCCCTTCTTCCTCTTCCCCGGAAAGATCATCGGCCATCGCATGCAGCGCCTCGCCAGGGGCACCATGCAGCTCAATGCGGAGATGGGCTCGTTGATGAGCGAGCGCTTCAACGTCGCCGGGGCGATGCTCAACAAGCTGTACGGTCGCCCCGCCCACGAGTCCGCCGTGTTCGCGGGGCGAGCCCGCGACGTCCGCGACATCGGTGTGAAGACCAACGTGACGGCACAAGTCCTCGGCATCATCATGGGTCTTACCGCCTCGGTGACCCTCGCGCTGCTCTTCGGAATCGGCGGCCTCCTCGTCGTCCACGGCGCCTTCGCCCTCGGCACCCTCGTCTCCCTGGTCACGCTCGTGGGCCGCCTATACACGCCCATCCAGCAGCTGTCCAGTGTGCAGGCCAACGCGATGACCGCGCTGGTCAGCTTCGACCGGGTCTTCGAGATCCTCGACCTCGAACCCCTGGTCAAGGAGCGGCCCGGCGCGAAAGCGTTGCCCGCCGCCGGCGGGGCCTCCACGGGCACGGCCGCACCGGAGATCGAGTTCGACAGGGTCTCCTTCCGCTACCCCGCCGCCGGCGAAGTCGCCCTGGCCTCACTGGAGTCGATCTCTCTGCCCCACCAGGAACGCGGCGACGACGCCCTGGTCCTCAACGAGGTCAGCTTCCGGGCACCCGCCGGAAAACTCACGGCACTCGTCGGCCGCTCGGGCGCCGGCAAGACCACCATCACCAACCTGATGCCGCGCTTCTACGATCCCGTCTCCGGCTCTGTACGCATCGCGGGCCACGACCTCCGTGATGTCACCCTGGCCTCCCTGCAGGACACGGTCGGAGTGGTCACCCAGGACGCCCACCTGTTCCACGAGACCATCCGGGCCAACCTGCTGTACGCCCGCCCGGACGCCACCGAACGCGACCTCGTCGAGGCCTGCGACGCAGCCAGGATCTGGGACACCGTCGCCGGCCTGCCGAACGGCCTCGACACCGTCGTCGGCGACCGCGGGTTCCGGCTCTCCGGCGGCGAGAAACAGCGCATCGCCCTGGCCCGGCTGCTGCTCAAGGCCCCGCCCGTGGTGGTGCTGGACGAAGCCACCGCCCACCTCGACTCGGAGTCCGAGGCGGCCATCCAACGGGCCCTCAAGACCGCACTGTCGGGCCGCACCTCCGTGGTGATCGCCCACCGGCTGTCCACCATTCGCGAGGCCGACCAGATCCTCGTCATCGACGAGGGCCGGATCCGCGAGCGCGGCACCCACGAATCGCTTCTGGCCGACGGTGACCTCTACGCCGACCTCTACGACACACAGTTCGCCCGGCAGAAGACGGCCGTCGACGAAACCGTGCTCGACGTCGCGGGTCCCCAGCGCTGACGGCCCGCGCGCCCACGTACACCCCAGAACTCTTTCGCGCAGTTCTCTTTCCCGCAGTTCCTTACTCGGTCAACGTCGTGATGAGGAGATCGCCTTGCGCACCGTGAGCTTCGACTTCGAAACCCCTGAGGCACGATTCAAGGTACTGATCAACCATGAGGAGCAGTACTCCCTGTGGCCCGCCGACCTGGATGTCCCGGGCGGCTGGAACGAGACGGGTGTGACCGCCTCCAAGGAGGACTGCGACAAGTACATCGAGGAGACCTGGACCGATATGCGGCCCAAGAGCCTGCGTATCGCGCTCGACGGCGAATAGCGGGACACGGAATGCCGCACGTATTCACCAACGGCATCCGGCTCTCCTACGAACGGTCGGGCCGAGGCGAACGAGTTCTCATGATCATGGGCTCCTCGGCCGCGGGCCGGGTCTGGAGCCTGCACCAGACCCCGGCACTGAACGAGGCCGGCTATCAGGCCATCACGTTCGACAATCGCGGAGTCGCCCCCTCGGACATTCCACCGGGCAAATACACCCTCGCCGACATGGTCGCCGACACCAAGGGCCTCATCGAGGCCCTCGACGCCGCGCCCTGCCGGATCGTCGGAGTCTCCCTGGGGGCGATGATCGCGCAGGAACTCGCCATCAGCCACCCGGACCTGGTCCGATGCGCCGTCCTGATCGCCACCAAATCGCGTTCGGACACTCTCCGAACCGCTCTTGGCACGGCCGAACGCGCCCTGACGCAGAGCGGGATGAAGCTGCCGGCCGACTACCAATCCGCGATGTCGGTACTGCAGATGCTCTCGCCCGCCACGCTGAGGGACGACAACGCCGTCTCCCTGTGGCTGGAGACGTTCCGGCTGGCCGGCGCGGAGAATTCGGTCGGCCAGTCCTGGATCAACACGGACGAGGATCGGCGCAAGGCACTCCAGGACATATCCGCGCCGTGCCGCGTCATCGGCTTCAGCGACGATTTCGTCACCCCGCCCCATCTGGCCGCCGAAGTCGCCGAGGCGATTCCGGAGTGCGACTACGTGGAGATTCCCGACTGCGGGCACTTCGGCTACCTCGAACGTCCCACCGAGGTCAACTCGGCCATCATCGAATTCCTCGACAACCACTGAGAAGTCCACTGAGGACAGCGTCGAGGAGAAGGCCGAAGGGATGAGCCGACGGAATGATCCGACGGAATGATCCGACGGAATGAGCTGACGGAATGAGCTGAGAAAAGACATCGGGACGAGCAGGAGAAGTACGCCGGTATCGCGGTGTGGCAGCTCGAAGGGCTTCGTGGGGGCGTCATGGACAGTGAACTGAATGACTGGCGCAGCCAGTTGGCCGATCAGCCGGTACCGGACCTGCCCATGGACCGGCCACGCACACCGGCACGGTCCCCCGAAACGGCGGTGATCGAGTTCCAGGTGCCGGCGGACACGACGGAGCGGTTGCGAGCTCTGCCCGGTGACCTGGGCGCGACTCTGCTCGCGGCGTTGAGCACCCTGCTGGGACGGTATTCCGCCACGGACGACGTGTCGCTGGTGGCCGGCACGACGGTGACGCGTACGGATCTGTCGGGCGATCCCACGTTCCGCGAAGTGCTGGGACGGGCGGGACAGAGCTCGCCGGACCAGTCGCGCACCACTCTCTTCCCCGTCTGCTTCGGCTACACCGATTCAGAGGGGAGCGGGCGACACCTCTCGCCCGAGGACCAGGCGGAGTTCGATCTGGGGGTGCGCCTCGGCGACAGGGAGAACGGGGGACTGGGCGGCGAAATCCAGTACAGCACCGCCCTGTTCGACGCGACGACGGCGCAACGGATGGCGGGACACCTGGTCACGCTCCTGACCTCCGCCGCCCTGAACGCCGACCAGCCGGTGGGCGACCTCGTCATCCTGACCGCCGCTGAGCGTGATGAGTTGGTGGGGGAGTGGCAGGGCGCTGTGGTGTCTCTTCCCGAGGTGGGTGGAGTGCATGAGGTGATCGCCGCGCGGGCGTTGTCGATGCCGGATGCGGTGGCGGTGGTCGCTGGCGGTGGGGTGTTGACGTACGGCGGGTTGATGGACCGCGCGAACCGGCTGGCGCATTACTTGCGTGGGTTGGGGGTTGGTGCGGAGTCGGTGGTGGGGCTGTGTCTGCCGCGTGGGGTCGGCATGGTTGTGGCGATGGTGGCGGTGTGGCAGGCCGGTGGTGCGTATCTGCCGCTGGATCCCGAATACCCGGTGGAGCGGCTGGAGTTCATGCTCGCCGACAGCGGAGCGAGGGTGCTGATCGGGCACCGGTCGGTGGCCGAGGTGGTTGAGCGGCTGCCGGTGGATTCGGTGGTGTGGCTGGACGATCCGGCCGTCGCCGATGGCCTCCCGCCGTCCACGGCCCCCGAAGTCCCTGTACGTCCTGATCAGTTGGCGTATGTGATGTATACGTCGGGTTCGACGGGGCGGCCGAAGGGTGTGTTGGTTGCTCATGGTGGTGTGGTGAATCTGGCGTTGGTGTTGCGGTCGGCGTTGGGTGTGGGGCCGGGTGTGCGGGTGTTGCAGTTCGCGTCGTTCAGTTTTGATGCGGCGGTGCTGGATGTGGTGGTGACGCTGGCCGCGGGTGGGGTGTTGGTGGTGGCTGGTGGTGGTGAGCGGGTGGTGCCGGGTGCGTTGATGGCTTTGGTGGGTGCTGAGGGTGTGGGGGCGGCGAGTGTGTCGCCGTCGTTGTTGGGGGTGTTGGAGCCGGGTGGGCTGTCGGGGGTGGGCAGTCTGTTTGTGGGTTCGGAGCGGGTGGGTGGCGAGGTGGTGGCGCGGTGGGCGTCGGGTCGGCGGATGGTCATCGGGTATGGGCCGACTGAGGTCACGGTGATTGCGTGTGCCGGGTTGGTGGGGGCGGGTGTTGTCGGTGCGCCGTCGATTGGTGGGCCGTTGGCGAATACGCGGGTGTATGTGCTGGACGGGTCGCTGCGTCCGGTGCCGGTGGGTGTGGTGGGGGAGTTGTTTATTGCGGGTCGGGGTGTGGCGCGGGGGTATGGGGGCCGTGGTGCGCTGACGGCGGAGCGGTTTGTGGCGGATCCGTTCGCTGGGGATGGCAGTCGTATGTATCGGTCGGGGGACCGGGTGCGGTGGCTGGCGGACGGCACCCTGGATTTTGTGGGGCGGGCGGATGGCCAGGTCAAGGTCCGTGGGTTCCGGATCGAGCCGGGTGAGGTGGAGGCGGTACTCGCCTCGCATCCGATGGTCCGTTCCGCTGTGGTGACGGTGTGGGGCGAGGGTGATGACCGTCGTCTGGTGGCGTATCTGGTTCCGGCTGATCTGGGTGTGGGTGTTCCGTCGGTTGGTGGGCTGCGGGAGTTCGCGGGTGGGCGTCTGCCGGCGTTCATGGTGCCGTCGGTGTTTGTGGAGTTGGCGGCGTTGCCGTTGACGGTGAACGGGAAGCTGGACCGGGCCGCGTTGCCCGAACCGGAGGGTGTGCGCCTGGAGTTGGATGTCTTCGTGGCGCCGTCGGGTGCCACCGAGGAACTGCTGGCCGGGGTGTGGGCCGGGCTCCTGGGTGTGGACCGGGTGGGTGTGACCGACAACTTCTTCGAGCTGGGCGGGCATTCCCTGCTGGCCACGCGGGTGGTCTCCCGTATCCGGGATGTGTTCGGGGCCGACATACCCGTCGCGACGATATTCGACCATCCGACCGTGCGAGACCTCGCCGGAGTCATCGAGGGGTTGGGCAGCCGCGGTGTAGTCGTGGCGCCGATGGCCGTGAGTGGCAGGGACGAGGCGTTGCCGCTGTCGTTCGCTCAGCAACGGCTGTGGTTCCTGGACCGCCTGGAGCCGGGATCTTCGGAGTACAACCTGCCGTTGCCCATCCGCTGGGACGGGGACCTGCGGGTCGACGTGCTGGTTGCGGCCCTTGGCGGGGTGGTGGCGCGGCACGAGGTCCTGCGGACCCGGCTGGTCGAGGGCGAGGACGGGGTCGCCTATCAGGTGATTGATCCGCCGGCGCCGTTCGTGCTGCCGGTGGTCGACGTCTCCCGCGACGCCGATGCGCTGAGCGCGGCCGAACGGCTGATCGCGCAGGACGCGTCGACGCCCTTCGATCTGGCCGCCGGTCCGCTGGTCCGGGCCGTGCTCATCCGGCTGGCCGCCGACGAGCACGTTCTGGCCCTGTCGGTGCATCACGCGGTCTTCGACGAGTGGTCGGATCACATCTTCCAGCGTGAACTGTCTGCCTTGTACGAGGTGTTCCGCGCGGGTGAGCCGGATCCGTTGCCGCCGCTGCCGGTGCAGTACGCCGACTTCGCGGTGTGGCAGCGGGAGTGGCTGGACGGGGAGGTACTGGAGGCACAACTCGACTACTGGCGCGCACAGTTGGCGGGGGCTCCGGCGCTGGAGATGCCCACGGACCGGCCCCGGCCGGCGGTGCGGTCGTCCGCGGGAGCGGTGGCCGGCTTCGCGGTTTCGCCGGAGACGGCGGAGGTGTTGCGGAGGCTGTCGCGTGAGTGTGGCGTGTCGATGTTCATGACGCTGTTGGCGGCCTTCGATGTGTTGTTGGGGCGGTATGCGGGGTCGGAGGATGTGGTGGTGGGCACGCCGGTGGCGAACCGGAACCGTGCCGAGACGGAGGACCTGATCGGGTTCTTCGTCAACACCCTTGTGATGCGGGCTGACTTGTCGGGAGACCCCACGTTCCGGGAGTTGTTGGGCCGGGTGCGGGAATCGGCGTTGGGTGCGTACGCGCATCAGGATGTGCCCTTCGAGCAACTGGTGGAGGCGCTGGTCACCGAGCGGGACCGGTCGCGGAGTCCGCTGTTCCAAGTGCTTTTCAGCTACGTGGCGGAGCGCGGCGCGTACGTGAACCCGGGCGCGCTGCCCGTCAAGTTCGACCTGGCGGTGAAGCTCGGGGACAGCGGCGATGGACTGGCTGGGGAGATCGAGTACAGCACCGCGCTGTTCGACGCGGTGACGGTGGAGCGGTTGGCGGGGCATCTCGTCGCGGTGCTGGAGGCCGTTGCCGCAGACGTGGATCGGTGTGTTGGTGATCTGGCCGTGGTGGGGGCTGAGGAACGTAATCGGCTGGTGCGGCAGGGGAGTGGTGTGGTTGAGCTGCTGCCGGGTGTGGGTGGGGTGCATGAGCTGATCGCTGCGCGGGCGTTGGCGGGTCCGGATGCGGTGGCTGTCGTGTCGGACGGTGGGGTGTTGACGTATGGCGGGTTGATGGTGCGGGCGAACCGGTTGGCGCATTACTTGCGTGGGTTGGGGGTTGGTGCGGAGTCGGTGGTGGGGCTGTGTCTGCCGCGTGGGGTTGACATGGTGGTGGCGATGGTGGCGGTGTGGCAGGCGGGGGGTGCGTATCTGCCGTTGGATCCTGAATACCCGTTGGAGCGGCTGGAGTTCATGCTCGCCGACAGCGGTGCGAGGGTGCTGATCGGAGACCGGTCGGTGGCCGAGGTGGCTGAGCGGCTGCCGGTGGAGTCGGTGGTGTGGCTGGATGATTCGGCCGTCGCCGATGGCCTCCTGCCGGCTGTGGCGCCCGAAGTCCCTGTACGCCCAGACCAGTTGGCGTATGTGATTTATACGTCGGGTTCGACGGGGCGTCCGAAGGGTGTGCAGGTCGCGCATCGCAGTGTGGTGGGCATGGTGACCGGACTGGGTCCGGTGTTGGGTGCCGGTCCTGGTGTGCGGGTGTTGCAGTTTGCGTCGTTCAGCTTTGATGCGGCTGTCCTGGACGTGGCGGTCACGCTGGCCTCGGGCGGAACACTGGTGGTGGCGAGCAGTGCTGAGCGCACCGCCCCGGAGGCCCTGACGGGGATGATCGGCGCCCAGGGCGTGGATGCGGCGAGCGTGGTGCCGTCCCTGCTCGGGGTGCTGAACCCGGAGGAAGTCCCCGGTATTGAGACGCTGTTGCTGGGTGCGGAGCGGCTCACCCGGCAGGTCGCGGAGGCGTGGGCGCGGGGCCGCACGCTGGTGAACACCTACGGTCCCACCGAGGCGACCGTCATGGTGACCGCCGGTGCGGTCGACGCGGACGCACACGTGGTCCCGCCGATCGGCGCTCCGGTGGCGAATGCCCGTCTGTATGTCCTGGACGCGCGGTTGAGTCCGGTGCCGGTCGGTGTTGCGGGTGAGGTGTACATCGCGGGCCCGCAGGTCGCCCGCGGCTACCGTGCTCAGCCCGTGCTCACCTCAGAACGCTTCTTGCCCGACCCGTTCGCCGCGGACGGCACCCGCATGTACCGCTCCGGCGACCGGGCCCGCTGGCTTGCGGACGGCACCCTCGACTTCATCGGGCGGGCGGACGATCAGGTCAAGGTCCGCGGGTTCCGTATCGAACCCGGCGAGATCGAGGCCGTACTCGCCACCCACCCCCGGATCCGCACCGCCGTCGTGACAGCCTTCGGCGACACCGAAGACCGCAAGCTCGTGGCCTACCTCGTACCCGCCGACCAGACCGACGGCATCCCCTCCGTCGCCGACCTCCGTGCTTTCGCGGGCGAGCACCTCCCCACCTACATGATCCCGGCAGTCTTCCTGCCGCTCATGGATGTCCCCCTCAGCTCCAACGGCAAGCTCGACCGCTCCGCACTACCGCTTCCGGACGGCGGGTGGCGGGCGGAGTCGGGTGAGTTCGTGGCTCCGGCCACGATGACCGAGGAGCTGTTGGCCGGTATATGGCAGCACCTGCTGGGTGCGGACCGGATCGGGGTCACGGACAACTTCTTTGAGCTGGGCGGGCATTCGCTGCTCGCGACTCGCGTCAACTCCCGCATCCGGGAGCTGATGGCGGTCGACGTACCGCTGTCCGCATTGTTCGACCGCCCGACCGTGCGCGAGCTGGCCGTCGTCGTCGAGGGAGCGGGTCAGGCGATTGCCGTGCCGCCGGTGGTGGCGGTGGGCCGGGACGAGCCGCTGCCGCTGTCGTTCGCCCAGCAGCGGCTGTGGTTCCTGGACCAGCTCGAACCCGGCTCGGCCGAGTACAACATCGCGCTGCCCGTGTGGCTGAGGGGCGAGAAGCCGGACGTGGAGGCGCTCAACGCGGCTCTGACCGCGCTCACAACCCGGCACGAGGTGCTGCGGACCCGGCTGGTGGCCGGCACGGACGGTGTTCCGTACCAACTGATCGACCCGCCCACGGAGTTCGCGCTGCCGCTGGTGGACGTCTCCGGCGAGCCGGATCCGGTGAACGCCGCGCGCGACCTGGTGGCGGTGGACGCGAGGGTGCCGTTCGATCTGACAAACGGTCCGCTGATCCGTGCCACGCTCGTCAGGCTGGCTCCCGACGAGCACGTACTGGCCCTGTCGGTGCACCATGTCGTCTTCGACGAGTGGTCGGATCGAGTCTTCCGGCGTGAGCTTTCGGCCTTGTACGGGGCGTTCCGTGATGGCGGGACGGATCCGTTGCCGCCGCTGGCCGTGCAGTACGCGGACTTCGCGGCCTGGCAACGCCATTGGCTCACCGGCGACGTGCTCGACCTTCAACTCGGTTATTGGAAAGGAACGTTGGCGGGAGCTCCGGTGCTGGAGCTACCCACCGACCGGCCGCGTCCGCCGGTTCGGTCCAGCGAGGGCGCGGCTTTGCGGTTCTCCGTTTCTGAGCGGACGGCTCAGACGCTGAGGCAACTGTCGCGCCGGAGCGGCGTGACCATGTTCATGACGTTGCTGGCCGGGCTCGACGTCCTGCTGAGCCGGTATGCGGGGTCGGACGACGTGGTCGTGGGCACGCCCGTCGCTCACCGGAACCGGACCGAGACGGAAGACCTGATCGGGTTCTTCGTCAACACCCTGGTACTGCGCACCGACTTGTCCGGTGACCCCTCCTTCGCCGAGCTGCTCGGGCGCGTGCGCGAATCGGCGCTCGGTGCCTTCTCGAACCAGGATGTGCCGTTCGAGCAGCTCGTCGACGAACTGGTCACCGAGCGGGATCGTTCCCGTACGCCGCTGTTCCAGGTCATGTTCAACTACGCCGCCCGGGACGCCGACGACACCCGTGGTCCCGCCGAGGAGGACCGAGGCACTGGCCCGGGCCTCGGCGACCACGCCGACGCGGGGGCGTTGTCCGCGGACGTGCTGGCCGACAGCCTTCCCGCGAAGTACGACCTGCTGATCACGCTGGGCGACAGCGACAGCGACAGCGGCGCTGGTGGCGGCTGCCTGGTCGGTGAGGTGCAGTACAGCACCGCTCTGTACGACGCCACCACCATCGAGCGGATGGCCGGGCATCTCGTGACGCTGCTGGAGTCGGTCGCCGCCGATGCCCAGCGGCCGTTGTCACAGGTCCCCATGCTGCCGGCGGACGAGTGGAACCTCCTGGTGGACGAGTGGAACGCCACTCCGACGCTGCCCTCCGCCGTCGCCCCCCGGGGTGTCCACGAGACGATCGCGGCACATGCGGCCGAACGGCCGGACGCCGTGGCCGTGGTCTGCGGCGGGCGCCGGCTGACCTACGCGGGACTGATGGAGCGCGCGAACCGGCTGGCACACCAGCTGCGCGCGGCCGGTGTGGGTCGCGAGACGGTGGTGGGGCTGTACCTGGAACGCGGTCTCGACCTGGTGACGGCCATGCTGGCGGTGTGGCAGGCGGGCGGCGCCTACCTCTCGCTCGACCTGGGTTACCCGCCCGAGCGGCTCGGGTTCATGCTCGCCGACAGCCGTGCGACGGTCGTGGTGACTCAGTCGCACCTGTCCCATGCCATGACCCATGCCGTGACCGACATACGGGCCGAGGCGCCGGACGCCGACCCGGCCGCGCTCTTGGTGGTGGACCTTCCGGCGACAGCCGCCGCGATCGCCGCGCAACCGGTAACCGCGCCCTCGACGACCACTACCGCCCCGGAACAGCTTGCCTACGTGATCTACACGTCGGGTTCGACCGGGCGACCCAAGGGCGTGCTGGTTCCGCACGCCAACGTGCACAGCCTGTTCGAGGCCGCCGACAACACCGGCACCTTCGGACTCGACCCGGATGACGTGTGGAGTGTGAGTCACTCCTCCGCGTTCGACTTCTCGGTGTGGGAGATCTGGGGCGCACTGACACACGGGGCCCGCTGCCTGCTCGTACCGACCGAGACCGTGCGGGAGCCGTGGCTGCTTCACGACGCGCTCGCCGCCGAGGGCGTCACCGTGCTCAGTGCCACACCGGAGCTCTTCCGTCAGCTGGCGGACGTCGGCGAGGCCGGCCGTATGCTCACTGACCTGCGGTTCGTCGTGTTCGGCGGCGACGCTCTGCACCAGGCACACGTGGCACGGTGGGCCGTCACGCGGGGACTCGACGCCTCCGCCCTCGTGAACATGTACGGCATCACCGAGACCACGGTCCACGTCACCCACCACCGGATCGACGCCACAGACCTCGACGCCGACCTGAAGGTACCCATCGGCCTTCCCCTGCCGGGGTGGCAGGTGTACGTCCTGGACGAGCACCTGAGGCCGGCCCCGGTCGGCGTACCCGGTGAGCTGTACATCGGGGGCGCCGGGGTGGCGCGTGGCTACGGGGGCCGACCGGCGCTGACGGCCGAGCGGTTCGTGGCCGATCCGTTCGCCGAGGACGGCTCGCGGCTCTACCGGTCGGGCGACCGGGCACGCCGACTGCCCGGCGGTGTCCTGGAGTTCCTCGGGCGCGCCGACAAGCAGGTCAAGGTTCGCGGATTCCGTATCGAACCCGGCGAGATCGAGTCGCTGCTGACCGCACACAGGGGGGTGCGATCCGCAGTGGTGGACGCTTTCGGGGACGGCCCCGAACGCCGGCTGCTGGCCTATCTGGTGCCCGCCGATCCCGCCGAGGGCATCCCCTCACCGGCCGAACTGCGCGACCTTCTACGGCAGAACCTCCCCGACTTCATGGTTCCGGCTGCCTTCGTCGAATTGGCCGCACTGCCTCTGACCTCGAACGGCAAGCTGGACCGGGCCGCGCTGCCCCGGCCGGACCAGGCGCACCCGCAGGACGACTTCGCCCCACCGACCGGAGTCACGGAGGAACTCCTCGCGGACATCTGGGCCCACGTGCTCGACGTGGAACGCGTCGGAGCCAACGACAACTTCTTCGAGCTGGGCGGCCACTCCCTGCTCGCCACCCAGGTGGTCTCCCGGATCCGCGAGGCGTTCGCGGTCGAGACCCCCCTCGCTGCCCTCTTCGACCAGCCGACCGTACGTCGACTCGCGGCGTCCCTCGACGAGCCGGTCGCCAACCCCGCCATCGTCCCCCCGGTGACACCGGCGGACCGCGGCCGGCCGCTGCCGCTGTCATTCGCCCAGCAACGACTGTGGTTCCTGGACCAACTCGCACCCGGCGCGGTGGAGTACGCCCTCCTGTCACCCGTCGGCTGGAGCGGCTTCCTGGATGTGGCGGCGTTGGGTGGGGCGTTGTCGGGTGTGGTGGCGCGGCATGAGGTGTTGCGGACGCGGTTGGTGGCGGATGGGGAGGGTGTTCCGCGTCAGGTGATTGATGGGCCGGTGTCGTTCGTGCTGCCGGTGGTGGATGTGTCGGGGGAGGTGGATCCCGGGGCTGTTGTGCGGGCTTTGGTGGCGGTGGACGCCGCGGTTCCCTTCGACCTCGCGGCCGGACCGCTCGTACGGGCGACGCTCTTCCGGCTCGCACCCGACGAGCATGTACTGGCGTTGGCCATGCACCATGTCGTCTTCGACGAGTGGTCCGACCGGATCTTCCACCGTGAACTGATGGCCCTGTACGAGGCCTTCCGGTCGGGCGAGCCGGATCCGCTCCCCTCGCTGCCTGTCCAGTACGCCGACTTCGCGGTCTGGCAGCGGGAGTGGCTGACGGGCGAACTGCTCGACGAGCAACTCACCTACTGGCGAACCCAGTTGGAGGGCGCACCGACCCTCGACCTGCCGACTGACCGGCCTCGTCCGCCGGTTCGTTCCTCGGTGGGTGCGTCGGTGCGTTTCGCTGTGCCGGATGGGGTGGCGGGGGCGTTGCGGGGGTTGTCGCGCGAGTGTGGCGTGTCGATGTTCATGACGTTGTTGTCGGTGTATGCGGTGCTGTTGGGGCGGTATGCGGGGTCGGAGGATGTGGTGGTGGGCACGCCGGTGGCGAACCGGAATCGTGCCGAGACGGAGGATTTGATCGGGTTCTTCGTCAACACCCTTGTGATGCGTGCTGACTTGTCGGGTGATCCGTCGTTCCGTGATGTGTTGGGCCGGGTGCGGGAGTCGGCGTTGGGTGCGTACGCGCATCAGGATGTGCCGTTCGAGCAGTTGGTGGAGGCGTTGGTCACCGACCGGGACCGGTCGCGTACCCCGCTGTTCCAGGCCCTCTTCAACTACGACTTCGTCGAGAGCGACACGCACTCCGGGGATCGTCCCGCGACGGGTCGGACCGTCGACAGGAGCGGCAGCGCCGCCGACATGGTCGTCGCGAAGTTCGACCTCCGCCTGGTCCTGAGCGACGACGGTGACCGCATTGCCGGTGAGTTCGAGTACAGCACGGCGTTGTTCGACGCGGTGACGGTGGAGCGGATGGCCGGACACCTGGTCACGCTGCTGGAAGCAGTGGCGGCGGGTGCGGGCCGGCCGGTGGCCGAGCTGCCGCTGCTGACCACCGACGAGAGCGATCAACTCGTGCGGGAGTGGAGCGGCACCGTCGCGTCTCTCCCCGGGGTGGGTGGGGTGCATGAGCTGATTGCCGCGCGGGCGGTGTTGATGCCGGATGCGGTGGCGGTGGTGTCGGGTGGTGTGGCGTTGTCGTATGGGGGGTTGTTGGGTCGGGCGAATCAGCTTGCGCATTACTTGCGTGGGGTGGGGGTGGGTGCGGAGTCGGTGGTGGCGTTGTGTCTGCCGCGTGGGGTGGACATGGTCACGGCTGTTCTGGGTGTGTGGGGGGCGGGTGCGGCGTATGTGCCGTTGGATCCGGAGTTTCCGGTGGAGCGCCTGGCGTTCATGCTCGCGGACAGTGGTGCGTCGGTGTTGGTCGGTACCGGCGACATCCTGGACGAGCTGCCGGTGGGGCGGTTGCGGACTGTGGTCGTGGACGACCCGATGGACTGTGCGCGGTTGGCTGGTATGCCGACCGTGTCACCCGAAGTGCCCGTGCAGCCTGACGAGTTGGCGTATGTGGTTTATACGTCGGGGTCGACGGGGCGGCCGAAGGGTGTGCAGGTCACGCATGGTGGGTTGTTGCAGTACACGGTGGGTGTGGTGGAGCGGTTGGGGTGGTCGGGGGTGGGGGGCCGGTTCGGGTTGTTGCAGTCGGTGGTGACGGATCTGGGGAACACGGTGGTGTTCGGGTCGTTGGTGTCGGGTGGTGTGTTGCATGTGGTGGGTGCGGATGTGGCGGTGGACGGTCGGGCGGTGGCTGGGTATTGGCGGGCGTGGGGGATCGATTTTGTGAAGGTGGTGCCGTCGCATCTGGCGGCGTTGGCGGCGGGGTGTGGTGGGGGTCTGGGGGGTTTGGTGCCGGCGCGGGGTGTGGTGCTGGGTGGTGAGGGTGCGTCGGGGGTGTGGCTGGGGGAGTTGGTGGCGGCTGCGGGGGGGCGGGTGGTGGTCAACCATTACGGGCCGACGGAGTCGACGGTGGGTGTGCTGGCGGGGCCGTTGGGTGGGGATGGTGTGGTGTCGTTGGGGCGGCCGTTGGCGGGTTCGCGGGTGTATGTGCTGGATGGGGCGCTGCGGCCGGTGCCCATCGGGGTGGCGGGTGAACTGTTCATTGCGGGTGGGCAGTTGGCGCGGGGTTATCGGGGTCGGGGTGGGTTGACGGCGGAGCGGTTTGTGGCGGATCCGTTTGCTGGGGACGGGTCGCGGATGTATCGGTCGGGGGATCGGGTGCGGTGGTTGGTGGATGGTCGGGTGCAGTTTTTGGGGCGTGTTGATGATCAGGTGAAGGTGCGGGGTTTCCGTGTTGAGCCGGGTGAGGTGGAGGGGGTGCTGGCGGGGCATCCGTTGGTGCGCGCTGTGGTGGTGTCGGCGTGGGGTGAGGGTGTGGAGCGTCGGCTGGTGGCGTATGTGGTGCCGGACGATGTCGGGGACGGTATTCCGTCGGTGGGTGAGTTGCGGGGGTTTGTTGGGGCGCGGTTGCCGGAGTACATGGTGCCGTCGGTGTTCGTGGAGTTGGCTGAGCTGCCGTTGACGGCGAACGGGAAACTCGACCGCACCGCCCTCCCCGAACCACAAGGAGTCCAGGGCAGTGGAGTGGACGGATTCGTTGCTCCGACCACCGAGACCGAGGAACTGCTGACCGGGATTCTGTCCGAGGTGCTCGGCTTGGACCGCGTCGGTGCGGCAGACGACTTCTTCGAGCTCGGTGGGCATTCGCTGCTTGCCACCCAGGTCATCTCCCGGGTCCGTGAGGTGTTCGGGGTCGAGGTACCGCTCTCGGCTCTCTTCGACCAGCCGACGGCACGAGGGCTGGCATCTGTCATTGAGGAGTCTGCCCGGGAGATCGCGCCTTCGGTGACGTCGGCCGACCGAGGTCAGGACCTGCCGCTGTCGTTCGCGCAGCAACGCCTGTGGTTCCTCGACCAGTTCGACCCCGGCTCCGCGGAATACATCGCCCCGGCACACGTACGCCTACGGGGGCACTTGGACGTGTCCGCGTTGGGTGCGGCGTTGTCGGGCGTGGTGGCGCGGCATGAGGTGTTGCGGACGCGGTTGGTGGCGGGTGCGGAGGGGGTGGCCTATCAGGTGATCGACGCACCTGCGTCGGTCCCGTTGCCGGTCGTGGACGTGTCGGGTGCGGTGGATCCGCGGGCGGCTGCGCGGGTGTTGGTGGCGGTGGATGCGGGGCGCGCGTTTGATCTGTCGGCGGGTCCGTTGGTGCGGGCGGTGTTGGTCCGGCTGGCGGTGGATGAGCATGTGCTGGCGTTGGTGATGCATCACGTGGTGTCGGACGAGTGGTCCGGGCGGATCCTGCGGCGTGAGCTGTCGGCTCTGTACGAGGCGTTCCGCGATGGCGGGCCGGATCCGTTGGTGCCGCTGGAGGTGCAGTACGCGGATTTCGCGGTGTGGCAGCGGCAGTGGCTGACCGGTGAGGTTCTGGAGGAGCAACTGGCGTACTGGCGGGGGGTGTTGTCGGGGGCTTCGGTGTTGGAGCTGCCGACGGACCGGGCGCGTCCGGCGGTGCGTTCCACCGAGGGCGGCGTGGTGGGGATACGGGTGCCGGCCGCGACCGCTCAGGCTTTGCGGACGCTGTCGCGTCGTGGTGGGGCGACGATGTCGATGACGTTGCTGGCGGCGTTCAGCGTGCTGCTGGGCCGGTACGCGGGTACGGACGATGTGGTGGTCGGTTCGCCGGTGGCGAACCGGAATCGTGCCGAGACGGAGGACCTCATCGGCTTCTTCGTCAACACCCTGGTGATGCGGGCCGATCTGTCGGGCCATCCGTCCTTCGTTGAACTGCTGGGCCGAATCCGGGAGATGGCACTGGGCGCGTACGCCCACCAAGACGTGCCCTTCGAGCAACTCGTCGACGAACTCGTCACCGAACGCGACCGATCCCGCAGCCCCCTCTTCCAAGTCCTCTTCAACTACGACACGGCAGAAGCAGAGGGCGACGCAGGCGGTCAGCCGGGCGATCTCGTCTGGAAGAACGCGGCCGACGAGTCGGGTGGATCGGGCGGACTCTCCCCCGACGGCCCGATGCCGATCAGTTTCGATCTCGCGCTCAGGCTGGGGGACAGCGGCGAGGAACTGGCGGGAGAGCTGCAGTACAGCACCGCGCTGTTCGATGCCTCCACGATCGAGCGAATGGCTGGACACCTCGTCTCACTGCTGGACGCCCTCGCCGTGGACGCGAACCGGCCGGTTGCCGCGCTTCCGCTGCTGACCGCCGCTGAGCGCGATCAGTTGGTGGGGGAGTGGCAGGGCGCTGTGGTGTCTCTTCCCGAGGTGGGTGGAGTGCACGAACTGATCGCCGCACGGGCGCTGTCGATGCCGGATGCGGTGGCGGTGGTCTCGGGTGAAGTGTCTTTGACGTACGGCGGGTTGTTGGCACGGGCGAATCGGCTGGCGCACTACCTCCGGGGTCGGGGAGTGGGTGCGGAGTCGGTGGTGGGGCTCTGCCTCCCGCGCGGGGCCGACATGATCACGGCCGTTCTGGGTGTGTGGCGGGCGGGAGCGGCGTATCTGCCGCTGGATCCCGAATACCCGGCCGAGCGCCTGGAGTTCATGCTCGCGGACAGCGGCGCGAAGGTGCTGATCGGGCACCGGGATGCGGAGGCACTCGGCGCTGTCGTCGACGACGTGGTGGTGCTGGATGACCCGGCGGTTGCTGAGGCGTTGGCGGGTCTGCCGTCCACAGCGCCCGAGGTGTCGGCGGTTCCTGATCAGTTGGCGTATGTGATTTATACGTCGGGGTCGACGGGGCGGCCGAAGGGTGTGCAGGTTGCTCATGATGGTGTGGTGAATCTGGCGTTGGCGTTGCGGTCGGCACTGGGTGTGGGTCCGGGTGTGCGGGTGTTGCAGTTCGCGTCGTTCAGTTTTGATGCGGCCGTGCTGGATGTGGCGGTGACGCTGGCTGCGGGTGGGGTGTTGGTGGTGGCCGGGAGCGCTGAGCGGGCTGCTCCGGGTGCGTTGGGTGGGTTGATCGAGGCGCAGGGTGTGGGGTCGGCGAGTGTGTCGCCGTCGTTGTTGGGGGTGTTGGAGCCGGGTGGGCTGTCGGGGGTGGGCAGTCTGTTTGTGGGTTCGGAGCGGGTGGGCGCTCAGGTGGTGGCGCGGTGGGCGTCGGGTCGGCGGATGTTCAACGGGTATGGGCCGACCGAGATCACGGTGATTGCGTGTGCCGGGTTGGTGGAGGCGGGTGTCGCTGGTGCGCCGTCGATCGGTGGGCCGTTGGCGAATACGCGGGTGTATGTGCTGGACGGGTCGCTGCGTCCGGTGCCGGTGGGTGTGGTGGGGGAGTTGTTCATCGCGGGTCGGGGTGTGGCGCGGGGGTATGGGGGCCGTGGTGCGCTGACGGCGGAGCGGTTTGTGGCGGACCCGTTCACTGCGGACGGTAGCCGCATGTATCGGTCGGGGGACCGGGTGCGGTGGCTGGCGGATGGGCGGTTGGACTTTGTCGGTCGGGCGGATGATCAGGTCAAGGTTCGTGGGTTCCGTATCGAGCCGGGTGAGGTCGAGGCGGTCCTGGCTTCGCATCCGCAGGTCCGTGCGGCGGTGGTGACGGTCTTCGGTGACTTGGGGGATCGTCGTCTGGCGGCGTATCTGGTTCCGGTCGATCACAGTGTGGGTGTTCCGTCGGTTGCTGGGCTGCGGGAGTTCGTGGGTGGGCGTCTGCCGGCGTTCATGGTGCCGTCGGTGTTTGTGGAGTTGGCGGCGTTGCCGTTGACGGTGAACGGGAAGCTGGATCGGGCGGCGTTGCCCGAACCGGAGGGTGTGCGCCTGGAGTTGGATGTCTTCGTGGCGCCGTCGGGTGCCACCGAGGAACTGCTGGCCGGGGTGTGGGCCGGGCTCCTGGGTGTGGACCGGGTGGGTGTGACCGACAACTTCTTCGAGCTGGGCGGGCATTCCCTGCTGGCCACGCGGGTGGTCTCCCGTATCCGGGACGTGTTCGGGGCCGACATACCCGTCGCGACGATATTCGACCATCCGACCGTGCGAGACCTCGCCGACGCGGTCGAGGGCGCCGCGCGGGGTCTGGTCGTACCGTCTGTACGGGCTGCCGATCGCGACCAGGTGCTGCCGCTGTCGTTCGCCCAGCAACGACTCTGGTTCCTGGACCACTTGGAGCCCGACTCGACCGAGTACAACCTGCCGTTGCCCATCCGGCTGGACGGGGCGCTCGACGTGGCGGCCCTCGGAGCGGCCCTGGACGCTGTGGTGGCGCGGCACGAGGTGCTGCGCACCCGACTCTCCGACGGTGTCGACGGAGTGGCGTACCAGGTGATCGACCCGCCCTCGGGGATCCCGATGCCGGTGGTCGACGTGTCCGGCGACGCCGATCCGCTGAGCGCGGCCGAACGGCTGATCGCGCAGGACATGACAGCACCCTTCGATCTGGCGACCGGACCCTTGATCCGGGCCGCGCTCATCCGGCTGGCCGCCGACGAGCACGTCCTGGCGCTGGCGATGCATCACGTCGTCTTCGACGAGTGGTCGGGCAGGATCCTGCGGCGCGAACTGGCCGCTCTGTACGAGGCGTTCCGGGCCGGCCGGCCCGATCCGCTGCCGCCACTGCCCGCGCAGTACGCGGACTTCGCCGTGTGGCAGCGGGAGTGGCTGGCCGGAGAAGCCCTGGACAGCCAACTTGACTACTGGCAGCGCAAGTTGGAGGCGCTTCCCGTGCTTGAGCTGCCGACCGATCGCCCTCGGCCGCAGAAGCGCTCCCCGGAGGGAGGGGCGACCCGGTTCACCGTCCCGGCGGAGACCGCGGAAGCGCTGCGGGCGCTGTCGCGCGAGCACGGCTCCACGATGTTCATGACGCTACTGGCCGCCTTCGACGTGGTGCTCGGCCGCTATTGCGGAGCGGACGACGTGGTGGTGGGTACACCGGTGGCCAACCGGAACCGTGCCGAGACCGAGGACCTGATCGGCTTCTTCGTCAACACCCTGGTGATGCGCACCGATCTGTCCGGGGACCCGACCTTCGGTGAACTCCTCGACCGGGTACGGGAAGCCGCGCTGGACGCCTACGCCCACCAGGACGTGCCCTTCGAGCAGCTGGTGGACGCGCTGGTCACCGAGCGGGATGGCTCTCGTACACCGCTCTTCCAGGTCTTCTTCAACTACGCCATGGAGGACCCGCGGGACGGCACGAGCCTGCTGGAACAGGGCGACGGCCCGGCGAGGGGCGAGGTGCGGATCAAGGACGCGGACACGGCACCGCGGGGCGCCTTGTTCGACCTGACGCTCAGGTTCGGCGACGCCGGCGAAGGCGCGCTCTCGGGCGAGATCGAGTACAGCACCGCACTCTTCGACCCCACGACGGCGGAGCGGCTGGCCCGGAGTCTGGCCGCCGTACTCGATGCCGTCGCCGACGACGCGGGACAGCACGTGGGTGATGTGTCGGTGGTGTCGGTGGGTGAGGTTGAGGGGTTGGTGCGGGGTGGGTGTGGTGCGGAGTTGGCTTTGCCTGGGGTGGGTGGGGTGCATGAGCTGATCGCGGGGCGGGCGTTGGCGGGTCCGGATGCGGTGGCTGTCGTGTCGGGTGATGTGTCGCTGACGTATGGCGGGTTGATGGTGCGGGCGAGTCGGCTGGCGCATCACTTGCGTGGGTTGGGGGTTGGTGCGGAGTCGGTGGTGGGGCTGTGTCTGGGGCGTGGTGTGGATTTGGTGGTTGCGGTGGTGGCGGTGTGGCAGGCGGGTGGTGCCTATCTGCCGTTGGATCCTGAATATCCGTTGGAGCGGCTGGAGTTCATGCTCGCCGACAGCGGAGCGAGGGTGTTGATCGGGCACCGGTCGGTGGCGGAGGTGGCTGAGCGTCTGTCGGTGGAGTCGGTGGTGTGGCTGGACGATCCGGCCGTCACCGATGGCCTTCCGGCTGCGGCTCCTGAGGTTCTGGTTCGTGGTGGTCAGTTGGCGTCGGTGATTTATACGTCGGGGTCGACGGGGTGGCCGAAGGGTGTGTGGGTGTCGCATGGGGCGTTGGTGGGGGTGTTTGGGGGGTGGGAGGTTGCTCATTTTGGTGTGGGGGTGGGGTTGCGTTGGTTGACGGTGGCGAGTGCGAGTTTTGATGTGTTTACGGGTGATGTGGTGCGGGCGTTGTGTTCGGGTGGGGTGTTGGTGGTGGGGCGGGTTGGTTTGCAGGTGGATGTGGGTGAGTGGGTGGGGGTGTTGCGGGGTGCTGGGGTGAGTGCGTTGGAGTGTGCGCCGCGGTATGTGGATGAGTTGGTGGGTTATGTGGAGCGCGGTGGGGGGCGGGTGTGGTTGGGGGGTTTGCGGTTGGTGGTGGTGACGACGGATGTGTGGCGTTGGGGTGGGGTGGTGCGGGCGCGGGCGGTGCTGGGTGAGGGGGTGCGGTTGTTGGTGGGTTATGGGGTGACGGAGGCGGCGGTCGATTCGACGTTCTGTGTGTTGGGTGGGGTGGGTGTGGTGGATGGGCCGGTGCCGATTGGTGGGCCGTTGCCGAATGTGCGGGTGTATGTGCTGGACGGGTCGCTGCGTCCGGTGCCGGTGGGTGTGGTGGGTGAGTTGTTTATTGCTGGTGGGCAGTTGGCGCGGGGGTATGGGGGTCGGGGTGGGTTGACGGCGGGGCGGTTTGTGGCGGATCCGTTTGCTGGGGACGGGTCGCGGATGTATCGGTCGGGGGACCGGGTGCGGTGGGTGGTGGAGGGGGAGCTGGAGTTTCTGGGGCGGGTGGATGAGCAGGTCAAGGTGCGTGGTTACCGCATCGAACCCGGCGAGATCGAAACGGCGTTGGTGGCTCATCCCGGAGTGCGCGCCGCTGTGGTGAACGTGTTCGGGGAGGCCGCCGATCGTCGACTGGTCGCCTACCTGGTGCCGGCGGAGCCGGCAGTGGGCGTACCGGCGGTGGGGGAGCTGCGGGAGTACCTGAAGCGGACTCTGCCGGACTTTATGGTCCCGGCCGTCTTCACGGAGCTGGCCGCGCTGCCTCTGACCCCGAACGGGAAGGTCGACCGGGCCGCGTTGCCCGAACCCGACGGCATACGCCCGGACCTGGACGGGTTCCTCGCTCCCGCCACGGCTACCGAGGAACTGCTCGCCGGAATCTGGGCACAGGTCCTCGGCGTCGACCGGGTCGGCATCCACGACAACTTCTTCGAACTCGGTGGCGACTCGATCATCAGCATCCAAGTGGTCGCGCGGGCCCGGGAGTTCGGGATCCATGTCACCGTGGCCCAGCTGTTCGACCACCAGACGGTGGCGGGTCTTGCGACCGTGTCGGCGAGCCGGAGCACGGCCGATGCCGAACAGGGCCTGGTCATCGGTGACTTCTCCTTGTCCCCGATCCAGCACTGGTTCTTCGAACAGGAACTGCGGGAGCCCGCGCACTTCAACCAGTCGATGCTGCTGGAGGTCACCGGACGCCTTGAGCCCGATCTGTTGCGGGTGGCCATGGTCTCGGTGCTTGAACAGCACGACGCGCTGCGGTCGAGGTTCGTCCGTGAGGGAGACGGATGGACCGGCCGGCTGATGGCGGCCGAGCCGGCCGATCTGGTGCGGGTCTTCGAGACCACCGGCCTTGACGACGAGGACGAGTGGGCGTTCCTGGACACTCGCGGTCAGGAGGCCCAGGCCAGTCTCGACCTGGCGGACGGGCCACTGGTGAGGCTGGTCGTGTTCGACCGGGGCGAGGCGGGAGGCGGGGGCGAGCGGCGAGGCGGAGGGCAGCTGCTGTTTGTCGTGGCGCACCACATGGTGGTGGACGCGGTGTCGTGGCCCGTACTGCTGGAGGACCTGGCGGTCGCCTATGGGCAGGTCGAACGCGGGGCCGCCGTGAACCTGCCGACGAAGACGACCTCGTACATGCGCTGGTCGCAGCGGTTGGCCGAACTGGCCGGTTCGCCGGAGCTGATGGCCGAGGCGGAGCACTGGCGTGCGGCCGAGGCCGATGCCCGGCCGCTGCCCCGGGACCATGACGGGGCGAACAGCATCGCCTCGGCCAGGCAAGTGTCCGTCGCGCTCGGCGAGGAACAGACCGAACAACTCCTGCGGGATGTCCCGAGCGCCTTCGGAACCCAGATCAACGACGTCCTGCTGAGCGTGCTCGGTTCGGTGTTCACGGAATGGTGCCGCACCTCGACGGTCCTGGTGGACCTGGAAGGCCACGGCCGTGAGGACGTGGGCGACGACATCGACGTGTCGCGGACGGTGGGCTGGTTCACCAGCGTGTATCCGGTGGTCCTGGGCGGGGCGTCGGGAGGCGACCCGGGCGAGGCGCTGCGGCGCACGAAGGAGTACTTGCGCGCGGTGCCGCGCAAAGGCCAGGGCTACGGCCTGCTGCGCTATCTGGCCGACTGGGACCCGGCACCGGGCGCGAGCGCGGAGGTGGCCTTCAACTATCTCGGTCAGACAGGCCAGGCGGTCGGCGCGGGCAGCGGCTTCGGAGGGCGCTTCACCCCGACGGGCCGGGCGCTGGGCACCCCACAGTCCGTACAGGGAAGTCGTACGCACCTGATCGAGATCAACAGCCAGATCGCCCTCGGCCGCCTTGAGCTGGTCTGGACGTACAGCGACCAGGTGCACGAGGAAGCGACGGTACATCGCCTCGCGCGACGCTACATCAAGGTCCTCGGCGACTTGATCGAGCACTGCTGCCGCTCCGGCATCGGCGGCTACACGCCCTCCGACTTCCCCCTGGCCGACCTGGACCAGGACCTTCTCGACCGCATTCAGCAGCGCTTCGACTCACCCGAACCACCCGGTGGGATCGCCGACTTCGGAGGAGCATCATGACGGCATTCGACGCGGCGGCCGACCGGCAGGGCCGGACGAGTGGGACCGGTCGTGGGGCCGGCAACGGTGCGGGCGGTGGGGCAGGCCGTGGGCCCGGCGGCCGGGCGATCGAGAACATCTATCCGCTGACCGCGTTGCAGCAGGGCATGTTGTTCCACACCGAACTGGCCGACGAACCCGGCATGTACTGGGTCCAGGACGGGCTGCTGATGGAGGGCGAGCTCGACCTGGACGCGCTGCGCCGGGCGTGGGAGCTGATGTTCGCCCGGCACGAGGTGCTGCGGACCACCGTCGTAAGGGACGGAGTCGCCGAGCCGCTGGCGGTGGTGTCCCGGTCGGTCCCCCTGCCGTTGCGGGTGGTGGACCTGTCGCACCTGGACGAGGCGGCCCGACGTGTCCGGCTCGACGACTACCTCACGTCCGACTGGGAGCAGGGTGCCGACTTCACGGCCCCGACTCTGGCGCGCATAGCCGTGCTCCGCCTGGCGGCCGACCGCCATCAACTGGTGTGGAGCTACCACCACTTGCTGCTGGACGGGTGGAGTGCCCCGATCGTCATCGGGGAACTGCTGCAGGCCTACGACGCGTTCCGCACGGGCGACGAACCGCGGCTCCCGGCACGCAGGCCCTTCCGTGACTTCGTCGCCTGGTTCGCCGCGCAGGACATGGACGAGGCACGGGCGTACTGGCGCCGCCGGCTCGCGGGGGTCACCGAGCCGACCTCCCTCGGGATCGAACGCGCCATCGGTGAGCAGGGCCCCGGCGAATCCAAGGTGCCACTGTCGGCGGAGGTGGCCGGAGCCGGGGTCGGGGTCGGACTGGCGGACTTCGCGCGTCGGCACCGGCTCACGCTGAACACCGTGGTGCAGGCGGCGTGGGCCGTGGTGATGGGCCTGTACTCCGGCAGCGACGACGTCGTTTTCGGCGTGACCTCCTCGGGTCGCGACGGTCGGCTCGACGGCGTGGACTCCATGGTGGGAATGCTGCTCAACACCACACCCGTGAGAATCCACCTCGACCGCGAACAGCCCGTGGCGGCCTGGCTCGTCGGGCTTCAGGAAGAGCAGGTACGGGCCCGGCAGTTCGAGCAGACGCCCCTGGTCACGATCGCGGCGTGCAGTGAACTGCCGCCCGGCAGAGCACTGTTCGACAGTCTCTTCGTCTTCGAGAACTTTCCGGTCCGGGAACTCGAAGCGCGACAGCGGAACTCCGCGGCAGACAGCCTGAAAGCCGGTGCCAACTACGGTCGCGAGCAGGCCAATTACCCCCTCAGCGTGACCGCCAGCTCCGGACGCGAACTCACCATCACCTTCTCCTACGACCGCTCCAAGTTCGACGCGGAGTCGATGGACCGCATGGCCGGCCAGCTGGCCCGGGTCCTGGAGTCCTTCATCGAAGACCCAGAGCGGCTGCTGGGTGATGTGTCGGTGGTGTCGGCGGGTGAGGTTGAGGGGTTGGTGCGGGGTGGGTGTGGTGCGGAGTTGGCTTTGCCTGGGGTGGGTGGGGTGCATGAGCTGATCGCGGGGCGGGCGGCTGTGTCGCCGGATGTGGTGGCGGTGGTGTCGGGTGATGTGTCGCTGACGTATGGCGGGTTGATGGCCCGTGCGAATCGGTTGGCGCATCGTCTGCGTGGGTTGGGGGTTGGGGCGGAGTCGGTGGTGGGGCTGTGCCTGGGGCGTGGTGTGGATTTGGTGGTTGCGGTGGTGGCGGTGTGGCAGGCGGGTGGTGCCTATCTGCCGTTGGATCCTGAATACCCGTTGGAGCGGCTGGAGTTCATGCTCGCCGACAGCGGAGCGAGGGTGCTGATCGGGCACCGGTCGGTGGCCGAGGTGGCCGAGGTGGCCGAGGTGGCCGAGGTGGCTGAGCGTCTGTCGGTGGAGTCGGTGGTGTGGCTGGACGATCCGGCCGTCACCGATGGCCTTCCGGCTACGGCTCCTGAGGTCCTGGTTCGTGGTGGTCAGTTGGCGTCGGTGATTTATACGTCGGGGTCGACGGGGTGGCCGAAGGGTGTGTGGGTGTCGCATGGGGCGTTGGTGGGGGTGTTTGGGGGGTGGGAGGTTGCTCATTTTGGTGTGGGGGTGGGGTTGCGTTGGTTGACGGTGGCGAGTGCGAGTTTTGATGTGTTTACGGGTGATGTGGTGCGGGCGTTGTGTTCGGGTGGGGTGTTGGTGGTGGGGCGGGTTGGTTTGCAGGTGGATGTGGGTGAGTGGGTGGGGGTGTTGCGGGGGGCTGGGGTGAGTGCGTTGGAGTGTGCGCCGCGGTATGTGGATGAGTTGGTGGGTTATGTGGAGCGCGGTGGGGTTCGGGGGCGGGTGTGGTTGGGGGGTTTGCGGTTGGTGGTGGTGACGACGGATGTGTGGCGTTGGGGTGGGGTGGTGCGGGCGCGGGCGGTGCTGGGTGAGGGGGTGCGGTTGTTGGTGGGTTATGGGGTGACGGAGGCGGCGGTCGATTCGACGTTCTGTGTGTTGGGTGGGGTGGGTGTGGTGGATGGTCCGGTGCCGATTGGTGGGCCGTTGCCGAATGTGCGGGTGTATGTGCTGGACGGGTCGCTGCGTCCGGTGCCGGTGGGTGTGGTGGGTGAGTTGTTTATTGCTGGTGGGCAGTTGGCGCGGGGGTATGGGGGTCGGGGTGGGTTGACGGCGGGGCGGTTTGTGGCGGATCCGTTCGCTGGGGACGGGTCGCGGATGTATCGGTCGGGGGACCGGGTGCGGTGGGTGGTGGAGGGGGAGCTGGAGTTTCTGGGGCGGGTGGATGAGCAGGTCAAGGTGCGTGGTTACCGCATCGAACCCGGCGAGATCGAAACGGTTCTGGCCGGACACGACAGGATTCGGACCGCGGTCGTGGTGGCGAGGGGGGACGACGCGGACCGCCGACTGGTCGCCTACCTTGTGCCGGCGGGCCAGGGGGAGAGCAGTCCGTCGGTAGGTGATCTGCGGGCGTACGCCGGTGAGCGGCTGCCCGACTTCATGGTCCCGTCGGTGTTCGTCGAGCTTGACGAACTGCCCCTCACCCCGAACGGGAAGGTCGACCGGGCCGCGTTGCCCGAACCCGACGGCATACGCCCGGACCTGGACGGGTTCCTCGCTCCCGCCACGGCTACCGAGGAACTGCTCGCCGGAATCTGGGCACAGGTCCTCGGCGTCGACCGGGTCGGCATCCACGACAACTTCTTCGAACTCGGTGGGCACTCGCTGCTCGCCACCCAGGTCGTCTCCCGCATCCGCACGGTGTTCAGGGTCGAACTACCCCTCTCCGTGTTATTCGACCGGCCCACGGTCCGGGACCTGGCGGCGGCGGTCGAGAACTCGACCAAGGAGATCTCGGCGCCGCCCGTCACGCCGGTCAGCCGCGACGAGCCCCTCCCGCTGTCCTTCGCGCAGCAGCGGCTGTGGTTCCTGAACCAACTGGAACCCGGCTCACTTGAGTACAACGTGCCGCTCTTGGTGCGATGGCCGGGCGACCTGGACGTCGAGGCCCTGGTCGCCGCACTGAGCGGAGTGCTCGCGCGGCACGAGGTGCTGCGGACCAGGCTGGTGGCCGACGCGGACGGGGCGGTCCACCAGGTCGTCGACCCGCCGGCGCCGATTCCGGTCTCGGCCACGGACGTGTCCTGGTACGCCGATCCGGTGACGGCTGCGCGAGAACTGGTGGAGGCGGAGGTGATGACGCCGTTCGATCTGGCGGCCGGGCCCCTCGTCCGCGCCACGCTCATCAGGGTCGCCGCCGACGAGCACGTGCTGACGCTGGCCATCCATCACGTGGCCTTCGACGAATGGTCGGTGCGGATCCTCCGCCGTGAACTCTCCGCCCTGTACGAGGCGTTCCGCGCGGATGAGCCGGATCCGTTGCCGCCACTGCCGGTGCAGTACGCGGACTTCGCGGTGTGGCAGCGCGAGTGGCTGACCGGAGACGTACTCGACGACCATCTCTCCTACTGGCGACGGCAGTTGAAGGATCTCCCCGCACTCGAACTCGCCACGGACCGACCACGTCCGGCCGTTCGGTCCACCGAGGGAGCCGTCACCGAGTTCACCGTCTCCGCGCACACGGCTGATGCCCTACGAGCGCTGTCCCGCAAGAGCGGCACGACGATGTCCATGACCCTCCTGGCCGCCTTCGACGTGCTCCTGGGCTGGTACGCCGACACAGACGACGTGGTGGTGGGCACGCCGGTGGCCAACCGGAACCGGGCCGAGACGGAAGACCTGATCGGCTTCTTCGTCAACACGCTGGTGCTGCGGACCGATCTCTCCGGCGACCCGTCCTTCAAGGAGTTGCTCGGACGCGTACGAAACGTTTCCCTGGCCGCCTACGCCCATCAGGACCTGCCCTTCGAACACCTCGTGGACGACCTTGTCGTGGAACGGGACCGGTCCCGCACGGCGCTCTTCCAGGTGTTCTTCAACTACACGCCTGACAACAGCGACCACAGTGCGCACCACGAGGCGCACGACGGCACCGGCAACGACGGATCCGCGATGGCCGCGCCGGCCACGACCTCGGTGAACTTCGACCTGTCGCTGATGCTGGGAGACCGCGACGGCGGCCTGGCGGGTGCGATCGAGTACAGCACCGCGCTGTTCGACGCGGCGACCATGGAGCGCATGGCCGAGCACTTGGTCGTGGTGTTGGAAGCCGTGGCAGAGGATGCGGGGCGACGCGTCAGCGAGGTGTCGGTGCTGACTGGCGCTGAGCGGCGGCGGGTGGTCGAGGAGTGGAATGGGGCTGTTGAGCCGCTGCCGACGGCAGGTGGGGTGCATGAGCTGATCGCGGGGCGGGCGTTGGCGGGTCCGGATGCGGTGGCTGTGGTCGGTGGCGGTGGGGTGTTGACGTATGGCGGGTTGATGGTGCGGGCGAGTCGGCTGGCGCATCACTTGCGTGGGTTGGGGGTTGGTGCGGAGTCGGTGGTGGGGCTGTGTCTGCCGCGTGGGGTCGGCATGGTGGTGGCGATGGTGGCGGTGTGGCAGGCAGGCGGTGCGTACCTGCCGCTGGATCCCGAGTACCCGGCCGAGCGGCTGGAGTTCATGCTCGCCGACAGCGGTGCGACGGTGCTGATCGGAGACCGGTCGGTCGCCGAGGTGGCCGAGGTGGTTGAGCGGCTGTCGGTGGAGTCGGTGGTGTGGCTGGATGATCCGGCCCTCGTCGATGGCCTTCTGCCGTCCGCGGCTCCTGAAGTCCCGGTTGACGGTGGCCAGTTGGCGTATGTGATTTATACGTCGGGGTCGACGGGGCGTCCGAAGGGTGTGCAGGTCGCGCATCGCAGTGTGGTGGGCATGGTGACCGGACTGGGCCCGGTGTTGGGTGCCGGTCCGGGTGTGCGGGTGTTGCAGTTCGCGTCGTTCAGTTTCGATGCGGCTGTCCTGGACGTGGCGGTGACGCTGGCGTCGGGTGGCGCGTTGGTGGTGGCGAGCAGTGCTGAGCGCGCCGCCCCGGAGGCCCTGACCGGGATGATCGGCGCCCAGGCGGTGGGTGCGGCCAGTGTGGTGCCGTCGCTGCTGGGTGTGCTGAACCCGGGCGAAGTCCCCGGTATTGAGACGCTGTTGCTGGGTGCGGAGCGGCTGACCCGGCAGGTTGCGGAGGCGTGGGCGCGGGGCCGCACGCTGGTGAACACCTACGGTCCCACCGAGGCGACCGTCATGGTGACCGCCGGTGCGGTCGACGCGGACGTGGCCGTGGTCCCGCCGATCGGCGCCCCGGTGGCGAACGCAGGCCTGTACGTACTGGACGCGCGCCTGAGTCCGGTGCCGGTCGGTGTTGCTGGCGAGGTGTACATCGCGGGCCCGCAGGTCGCCCGCGGCTACCGCGCCCAGCCCGCCCTGACCGCCGAGCGCTTCCTGCCGGACCCGTTCGCCGCGGACGGCACCCGCATGTACCGCTCGGGCGACCGGGCCCGCTGGCTGGCGGAAGGGCAGTTGGACTTCATCGGGCGGGCGGACGATCAGGTCAAGGTCCGCGGGTTCCGTATCGAACCCGGCGAGATCGAGGCCGTACTCGCTGCTCATCCGCAGGTCCGCTCGGCGGTGGTGGCGGCGTTCGGTGACACCGAAGACCGAAAGCTCGTGGCCTACCTCGTACCCGAGGACGCGTCGGAGGGCATACCGGCGGTCAACGACCTCCGGGACCATGTCCAGCGGAGTCTGCCGGCCTTCATGGTTCCGGCCGCGTTCGTCGAACTGGCCGCCCTGCCGCTCACCCCCAACGGCAAACTCGACCGCTCCGCCCTGCCTGAACCGGACGGGGCACGGCCGGAGTTGAACGAGTTCGAGGTGCTGTCCGGCGACGTCGAGGAGGTGTTGGCGCGCCTGTGGGTGCAACTGCTGGGCGTGGACAGGGTCGGGGCCACGGACAACTTCTTCGAGCTGGGCGGGCATTCGCTGCTCGCCACCCAGGTGGTCTCCCGGATCCGGGAACTCTTCGAACTCGACATACCGCTGGCCGCGCTGTTCGACCAACCGACCGTGCGAGGTCTGGCAGCCGTCGTCGAAGAGCGCATCTTGTACGAGATCGAGCACATGTCGGAAGCCGAAGTGCTGCGGAGCCTGGACGTTCACGAACAGGGCGCAGAGTCTGACGAGAACGGGGTTTCCTCATGACCATGTCCCCTGCGGAATTCCTGGAGGGGCTTGAGAGCAGAGGCGCCCGCTTCAGCGTCGTCGACGGCCGGCTCCGGTTGTTCGCCCCGAAAGGTGTGCTCACGGACGAACTCCGGGCCCGCCTTCAGGGCTTCCGCGACGAGATCATCGCGTTGCTGACCGACCGTGCGCCCGAACAGAACACCGGTCATGGACCTCGGATGAGGGTCGCGGACCGGGCCGAGCAGTTGCCGTTGTCCTTCGCGCAGCAGCGGCTGTGGTTCCTGGACCAGCTCGATCCCGGCTCGGCCGAATACAACGTACCCATGCCGGTACGCCTCGGCGGTGCGCTGGACGTGGTGGCGCTCAACGCCGCCCTGAACGCGATCGTGGCACGCCACGAAGTCCTGCGGACCCGGCTCGTGTCCGGCGCCGACGGCGTGCCGTGCCAGGTGATCGACCCGCCCGCGCCTCTTCTGCTGCCGGTGGCCGACGTGTCCGGCGAGGCGGATCTCGGCGCCGCGGCATGGGTGTTGATGGCGGCGGACGTGGCGCTCCCGTTCGACCTGGCGGGTGGGTCGCTGATCCGGGCCCTGCTGATCCGGTTGGCCCCGGACGAGCACGTACTGGCGCTGTCCATGCATCACGTGGTCTTCGACGAGTGGTCGAAGGGTGTCTTCCAGCGCGAACTGGCCGCCCTGTACGAGGCGTTCCGCGCCGGTGAGCCGGATCCGCTGCCGCCGCTGTCGGTGCAGTACGCCGATTTCGCGGTGTGGCAGCGGGAGTGGCTGGAGGGGGAGGTCCTGGAGGGCCAACTCGCCTTCTGGCGCGACAAGTTGGCCGGGGCTCCCGCGCTCGAACTGCCCACCGACCGGCCGCGGCCGCCCGTATGGTCACCGGCAGGCGCGCAGACGCGTTTCACCGTCCCCGCACGGATCGCGAACGTGTTGCGAGAACTGTCCAGGCGGAGCGGCGCGACGATGTTCATGACGCTGCTGGCGGCGTTCAACGTGCTGCTCAGCCGCTACGCGGACACGGACGACGTGGTCGTGGGAACGCCGGTGGCGAACCGGAACCGGGCCGAGACCGAGCAAATGATCGGCTTCTTCATCAACACCCTGGTGATGCGCACCGATCTGTCCGGCGACCTCACCTTCGATGAACTCCTCGTCCAAGTACGGGACATGGCGCTCGACGCGTACGCGCACCAGGATCTGCCGTTCGAGCAGCTGGTCGACGCCCTTGTCACCGAGCGGGACCGGTCGCGCAGCCCGCTGTTCCAGGTACTGTTCAACTACTTCACCGAGGACGGGCGGCAGCAGCGGGACAGCGGTGGGCTGTCGCTCGGCGGTGTCGAAGGCGATGTGGTCGCCAAGTTCGATCTGCGGCTGATGTTCACCGACGGCGGCCGTGAGCTGACAGGCGTCCTTGAGTACAGCACCGCGTTGTTCGACGCGACGACGGTGGAGCGAATGGCCCGGCACCTGGTCGTCCTGCTGGACGCCGTCGCCGACGACGCGGGACGACACGTCGCCGATCTGCCGGTGCTGACGGCTGCCGAACGAGACGTCCTGGTACATGACTGGAACGACACGGCCGAGGCTCTGCCCGCGGTGGGCGGGGTGCACCGGCTGATCTCGGAACAGGCGGCCGCGGGCCCGGACGCCCCGGCGATTGTCTTCGGTGAAGTGTCGCTGACCTACGGTGAGTTGACGGCACGGGCGAACCAGCTCGGCCACTATCTGCGTTCCGTGGGTGTCGGCCCCGACACCCTCGTGGGCCTGTGCCTGCCGCGTGGCATCGACATGGTCGTGGCGATGCTGGGGGTTTGGCAGGCCGGAGGAGCGTATCTGCCGCTGGACCCGGAGTATCCGGTCGAACGGCTCGGATTCATGCTCGCGGACAGCCGGGCGACGGTGCTCGTCGGCACCAGCGACATCCTGGACGAGCTGCCGGTCGGACGGTTGCGGACCGTGGTCCTGGACGACCCTGCGGACCGCGCTCAGCTGGCCGGCATGCCGACCGGGTCACCCGAAGTCCCCGTACACGGCGACCAGTTGGCGTATGTGATCTATACGTCGGGTTCGACGGGGCGGCCGAAGGGTGTACAGGTCGCTCACCGCGGTGTGGTGAACCTGGTGCGGGCGCAGGGACGGGCGTTCGGGGTCGGGGCTGGGGACGCGGTGGTGCAGTTCGCGCCGTTCGGGTTCGACGCCGCCGTGTCCGAGGTGTGCGTGACGCTGGCGTCGGGCGGCACGTTGGTGGTGGCGACGGCGGAGCAGCGGGCCGAGCCGGAGGCGTTGGCGGCTCTCGTGCGAGAACGAGAGGTTCGGGTGGCCACGTTGCCGCCGTCGCTGCTCGCCGTCCTGAACCCCGGTGACCTGACGGGCCTGCGCACGCTGGTGACGGCGGGTGAACGGCTGGAGACCGGCGTGGCCGCCGGATGGCGGACCGAGCACCGGCTGCTGAACGCGTACGGTCCGACCGAGGCCACGGTCTGCGCGAGTATCGCGACCGTCGATCCGGACGGCCGGGGTGTGCCGTCGATCGGCATCCCGATCGACAACACGCGGACGTACGTCCTGGACGAGCGGCTCAACCCGGTCCCGGTCGGTGTGGCGGGCGAGCTGTACATCGCCGGCGCGGGGATCGCGCGCGGCTACGGCCGCCGCCCCGGGCTGACAGCCGAACGTTTCGTGGCGGACGCTTTCGCGGGCGACGGCTCACGGATGTACCGCTCCGGGGACCGGGTGCGTTGGCTGGCGGACGGGCAGTTGGAGTTCCTCGGCCGTACCGACCAGCAGACCAAGGTCCGCGGATACCGCGTCGAGCTCGGCGAGATCGAAACGGTTCTCGCGACTCATCCGGCGATTCACACGGCAGTGGTGACCACGGACGGCGAGGACGCCGACCGTAGGCTGGTCGCCCACCTCGTCCCCGCCGACCAGGCCGAGGGCATCCCGCCCGTCACAGACCTGCGCGCCTTCGCGGGCGAACGCCTGCCCGCCTTCATGATTCCCTCGGTTTTCACCGAACTGGCCGCGCTGCCCCTGACCGCCAACGGAAAGATCGACCGGGCCGCGCTCCCGGCACCCGACGCCGTCCGTCAGCACCTCACGGGCTACGTGGCACCGGCGAACGTGACCGAAGAACTGCTCGCCGGAGTCTGGGCCCAGGTCCTCGGCCTGGACCGGGTCGGCGCGACCGACGACTTCTTCGAACTGGGCGGACAGTCGCTCCTGGCCACCCAAGTGGTCTCCCGGGTCAGGGAAGTGTTCGGGGCGGAGATACCGCTGGCCGCACTGTTCGACCACCCGACCGTGCGTGCCCTCGCGGCGTTGGTCGGGACCGCCGCGCCGCGGACCTCGGCACCGCCGATCGTGACGGTCGGCCGGGACCAGGACCTGCCCCTGTCGTTCGCCCAGCAACGGCTCTGGTTCCTCGACCAGATGGAACCAGGCTCCGGTGAGTACAACGTACCCATGCCCGTCCCCTGGCCCGGCGGCCTGGACGTGGAGGCCCTGGGGAGGGCACTGAGCGCGGTCGTGGCACGCCACGAAGTCCTGCGCACCCGGCTGGTGGTGGACACCGACGGCGTACCGCACCAGGTGATCGACCCGTCCGAGCCCTTCCACCTGACGGTCGTCGACGTGTCCGACCGAACCGAACCCATCGCCGCCGCCCGCGAATTGGTACTCGCCGACGCGGTCACCCCCTTCGACCTGTCGGGCGAGTCACTGATCCGCGCCACCCTGATCCGGGTCGCGGCAGACGAACACGTGCTGGCGCTCGCGATGCACCACGTCGTCTCCGACGAGTGGTCGCGGCTGATCCTGCGCCGCGAACTCAGCGCCTGTTACGAGGCGTTCCGCGCGGGTGAGCCGGATCCGTTGCCGCCGCTGTCGGTGCAGTACGCGGACTTCGCGGTCTGGCAGCGGGAGTGGCTGACCGGAGAGGTACTGGGACAGCAACTCGCCTACTGGCGAAATCAGTTGGTCGACCTTCCGGTCATGGAGCTGCCGACTGACCGGCCCCGGCCGGCGGTGCGGTCGTCCGCGGGAGCGGTGGCCGGGTTGCGTATCGAGCGTGAGACCGCGGAGGCGTTGCGGACGCTGTCGCGTGAGTGCGGCGTGTCGATGTTCATGACGCTGTTGGCGGCCTTCGATGTGTTGTTGGGGCGGTATGCGGGGTCGGAGGATGTGGTGGTGGGCACGCCGGTGGCGAACCGGAACCGTGCCGAGACGGAGGACCTGATCGGGTTCTTCGTCAACACCCTTGTGATGCGGGCTGACTTGTCGGGCGACCCCACGTTCCGGGAGTTGTTGGGCCGGGTGCGGGAGACCGCGCTGGGCGCGTACGCCCATCAGGATGTGCCGTTCGAGCAACTCGTGGACGAACTGGTCACCGAGCGGGACCGGTCCCGCAATCCACTGTTCCAAGTCCTCTTCGGCTATGTCGCCGGGGAGAGCGATGGCGACGCCGGCGCGGTTGCCGAGCCCGAGGGTGAGGGGGATGCCGCGGCCGGGGCGGGGGCCAGTGACGAGACCGGCTCCAGTGGCCTTCCGGTGAAGTTCGACCTGGCGGTGACGCTTGGCGACAGCAGCGATGGCGCTCTCACCGCGACGATCGAGTACAGCACCGCGTTGTTCGACGCGGCGACGATAGAGCGGCTTGGCGGGCATCTCAGTGTGCTGCTGGGTGCGGTGGCGGAGGATGCGGGGCGGCGCGTCGGCGAACTGCCGGTGCTTGGTGCGGGTGAGCGGCGCCAGGTGGTCGAGGAGTGGAATGAGGCTGTTGAGCCGCTGCCGGGTGTGGGTGGGGTGCATGAGCTGATCGCGGCGCGGGCGTCGGCGGGTCCGGATGCGGTGACTGTCGTGTCGGACGGTGGGGTGTTGACGTATGGCGGGTTGATGGCCCGCGCGAGTCGACTGGCGCATCGTTTGCGTGGGTTGGGGGTTGGTGCGGAGTCGGTGGTGGGGCTGTGTCTGCCGCGTGGGGTCGGCATGGTGGTGGCGATGGTGGCGGTGTGGCAGGCCGGTGGTGCGTATCTGCCGCTGGATCCCGAGTACCCGGCCGAGCGGCTGGAGTTCATGCTCGCGGACAGCGGTGCGAGGGTGCTGATCGGGCACCGGTCGGTGGCCGAGGTGGTCGGGGGGTTGCCGGCGGAGTCCGTGGTGTGGCTGGATGATCCGGCTGTCGCCGGTGGCCTTCTGCCGTCCGCGGCTCCTGAAGTCCCGGTTGACGGTGGCCAGTTGGCGTATGTGATTTATACGTCGGGGTCGACGGGGCGTCCGAAGGGTGTGCAGGTCCCGCATCGCAGTGTGGTGGGCATGGTGACCGCGCTGGGCCCGGTGCTGGGTGCCGGTCCGGGTGTGCGGGTGTTGCAGTTCGCGTCGTTCAGTTTCGATGCGGCTGTCCTGGACGTGGCGGTGACGCTGGCGTCGGGCGGCACACTGGTCGTGGCGAGCAGTGCCGAGCGCACCGCCCCGGAGGCACTGACCGGGATGATCGGCGCCCAGGCGGTGGGCGCGGCCAGTGTGGTGCCGTCGCTGCTGGGTGTGCTGAACCCGGGCGAAGTCCCCGGCATTGAGACGCTGTTGCTGGGTGCGGAGCGGCTGACCCGGCAGGTTGCGGAGGCGTGGGCGCGGGGCCGCACGCTGGTGAACACCTACGGTCCCACCGAGGCGACGGTCATGGTGACCGCCGGTGCGGTCGACGCGGACGTGGCCGTGGTCCCGCCGATCGGTGCCCCGGTGGCGAATGCCCGTCTGTATGTCCTGGACGCGCGCCTGAGTCCGGTCCCGGTCGGGGTTGCGGGCGAGGTGTTCATCGCGGGTCCGCAGGTGGCTCGCGGCTATCGGGGTCGGCCGGCTTTGTCGGCGGAGCGTTTTGTGGCGGATCCGTTCGCCGCGGACGGCACCCGTATGTACCGTTCGGGTGACCGGGCGCGCTGGCTGGCGAATGGGCAGTTGGACTTCGTCGGGCGGGCGGACGATCAGGTCAAGGTCCGCGGGTTCCGTATCGAACCCGGCGAGATCGAGGCCGTACTCGCTGCCCATCCGCAGGTCCGCTCGGCGGTGGTGGCGGCCTTCGGCGACACCGAAGACCGCAGGCTCGTGGCTTACCTCGTACCCGAGGACGCGTCGGAGGGCATACCGGCGGTCAATGACCTGCGGGACCATGTCCAGCGGAGTCTGCCGGCCTTCATGGTTCCGGCCGTCTTCGTCGAACTGGCCGCGCTGCCGCTCACCCCCAACGGCAAGCTGGATCGGGCGGCGCTGCCGCAGCCCGACGGGGAGCGTGCGGGTTCGGCGGGGGAGTATGTGGCACCCCGTACAGAGGTCGAGCAGGTTCTGGCTGAGGTGTGGGCTCAGGTCCTGGGCCTGGAACGGGTGGGCGTCGAGGACAACTTCTTCGAGCTGGGCGGCGACTCGATCAGCAGTATCCGGGTGGTGGCCCGGGCCCGGAATCTCGGGATCCATGTGACGGTGGCGCAGTTGTTCGACCATCAGACGGTGGGCGAGCTGGCGCCGGTGGCGTCGAGCGAGAGCGCGGCCGATGCCGAACAGGGCCCGGTCGTAGGGGACTTCCCGTTGACACCCGTCCAGCGGTGGTTCCTGGAGAGTGAGCAGCCGGAGCCGTGGCACTTCAACCAGTCGGTGGTGTTGCAGGCAACCGCTCAGGTGGACGCGGACGTGCTGCGGGTGGCCGCACGGGCTGTTGTGGAGCAGCATGACGCGCTGCGTTCTCGTTTTGTGCGGGAGGGCGGGGAGTGGGTCGGTCGTGTGGTGGCCGCGGAGCCGGCCGACCTGGTATCGGTCATCGACGCTACTGACGTAGCGGCTGCGGATGAGCCGGCGTTCCTGGAGGCACGGGCCACGGAGGTGCAGGCGGGACTCGATCTGGTGGAGGGCCCGCTGCTGCGTGCGGTGCTCTTCGACCGGGGTGAGCGTGGTCAGTTGCTTCTGGTTGTTGTCCACCACTTGGTCGTGGACGCGGTCTCCTGGCCGATCCTGTTGGAGGATCTGGCGTCGGCGTATGAGCAGGTCGAGCGTGGTGTGGCGGTGGTGGGGTTCCCGGCGAAGACGACGTCGTTCTTGCGTTGGGCTCGGCGGCTGGGTGAGTTGGCGGTGTCTTCGGAGATCGCGGCCGAGGGTGCTCATTGGCGGGGGGTGGGGGCTGGGGCGGGTGTGTTGCCGCGTGAGTTCGAGGGTGTGAATTCGGTCGCGTCGGCGCGGCGGGTGTCGGTGGCGTTGGGTGCCGAACTCACGGAGCGTTTGCTGCGTGAGGTGCCGGGTGCGTTCCGGACGCAGATCAATGACGTGTTGCTCAGTGCCCTGGGTGCGGTGTTGACGGAGTGGGCCGGGTCGGCGTCGGTCGTGGTGGATGTTGAGGGCCACGGCCGCGAGGATGTCGGCGCCGACATCGATGTGTCGCGGACGGTGGGTTGGTTCACGAGTGTGCATCCGGTTGCGCTGGGCGGTGTGGAGGACGGTGATCTGGGCGCGCTCCTTCGCCGTACGAAGGAAGACCTGCGGACGGCACCGCGCAAGGGCCTGGGTTACGGCCTGCTGCGGTACTTGACCGACTGGGAGCTGGTCCCGGGTTCGGGTGCTGAGGTGTCCTTCAACTACCTCGGCCAGTCCGCTCAACAGCCGGTCGACAGTGCTGCTCCACGAGCTGAACGAGCGCCCGATGAGAGCCGTAGCCGCTTTGTGCAACTGCCCGGGACGTTGGGCGAGTTCCAGTCGCCGCAAGCGGATCGTTCGTACTTGGTCGAGGTCAACAGTCAGGTCGTTGACGGCAGTTTGGAGATGGTGTGGACGTATGGGGGTGAGGTCTACGGCGAGGCGACGGTGCGGCGGTTGGCGCAGCGGTATGTCGATGTCCTCACCCAGATCATCGAGTACTGCTGCGCTCCAGGTGTGGGTGGTTATACCCCGTCGGATTTCCCGTTGGCGGGTTTGGATCAGGATGCGCTGGATGGTGTCGCGCGTCGGGTCCGCACGGTGATTGATGACATTTATCCGTTGACGGCGTTGCAGCAGGGGATGGTGTTTCACAGTCAGTTGTCTTCGGATGCGGGGATGTACTGGGTGCAGAACGGTCTGCTTCTGGAGGGGCGGCTGGATCTCGATGCTCTGAGGCGGGCGTGGGAGTTGGTGTTTGCGCGGCATGAGGTGTTGCGGAGTGCGGTGGTGTGGGAGGGGGTTCCGCGGCCGTTGGCGGTGGTGTCGCGGTTGGTGTCTGTTCCTCTGGAGGTGTTGGACTTTTCGAGGCTGGGTGAGGATGCCTGCCGTCGGCGGGTGGATGACTTTCTGGCTGCGGACTGGGCGCGGGGTGCTGATTTTTCGGCTTCGACGTTGGTGCGGATCTCGCTGATCCGGCTGGCGGACGAGCGGCATCAACTGGTGTGGAGCTTCCATCACTTGCTTCTTGACGGGTGGAGTGTGCCGATTGTGTTGGGGGAGGTGTTGGAGGCGTATCACGCTTTTCGTGAGGGGAGGCGTGCGGAGTTGGTGGTGCGTGCGCCGTTCCGGGATTTCGCGGGGTGGGTGGCGGGTCAGGATGTGGTGGAGGCGCGTGGTTTTTGGGGTGGTCGGCTGGCGGGGTTTGTGGAGCCGACGGTGTTGGGTGTGGGGCGGGTTTTGGGGGAGGTGGGTCAGGGGGATGTGCATGTGGTGTTGCCGTCGGTGGTGGCGGGTGGGGGGTTGGCGGGGTTTGCGCGGCGGCATCGGTTGACGTTGAACACGGTGGTGCAGGGTGCGTGGGCGTTGGTGTTGTCGTTGTATGCGGGTTCGGATGATGTGGTGTTCGGTGTGACGTCGTCGGGTCGTGGTGGCCAGATCGATGGGATGGACTCGATGGTGGGTCTGTTGCTGAATACGACGCCGGTGCGGGTGCGGGTGGAGCGGGACCGGCCGGTGGTGGAGTGGTTGGCGGGGTTGCAGGATGAGCAGGTGCGGGCGCGGAGGTTTGAGCACACGCCGTTGGTCGTGATCGGTGAGAGCAGTGAACTCCCGCCGGGTCAGGCTCTGTTCGACACCCTCTTCGTCTTCGAGAACTACCCGGTCCAGGAACTGGAAGAGGGGCAGGCCGAATCGGCCGACAGCGGCCTCAACGCCGGGTTCAACCACATGCGCGAACAGGCCAACTACCCCCTCTCCGTGGCGGTCAGCTCGGCCCACGAGCTGGCGCTTCGTCTGTCCTACGACCGATCCCGGTTCGACGCGGTGACGGTGGAGCGGTTGGCGGGGCATCTCGTCGCGGTGTTGGAGGCCGTTGCCGCGGATGATTCGGATCGGCGTGTTGGCGATCTGACCATGGTGGGAACTGAGGAGCGCGATCGGCTGGTGCGGCAGGGGAGTGGTGTGGTTGAGCCGCTGCCGGGTGTGGGTGGGGTGCATGAGCTGATCGCTGCGCGGGCGTTGGCCGGTCCGGATGCGGTGGCTGTCGTGTCGGACGGTGAGGTGTTGACGTACGGCGGGTTGATGGACCGTGCGAGTCGGCTGGCGCATCGTCTGCGGGGGCTTGGAGTCGACGCGGAGTCGGTGGTGGGGCTGTGTCTGCCGCGTGGCGTCGACATGGTCGTGGCGATGCTGGCGGTGTGGCAGGCCGGTGGTGCGTACCTGCCGCTGGATCCCGAATACCCGGTGGAGCGGCTGGAGTTCATGCTCGCCGACAGCGGTGCGAGGGTGCTGATCGGAGACCGGTCGGTGGCCGAGGTGGCTGAGCGTCTGTCGGCGGAGTCGGTGGTGTGGCTGGATGATCCGGCCGTCGCCGATGGCCTCCTGCCGGCTGCGGCGGCCGAAGTCCCTGTACGTCCAGACCAGTTGGCGTATGTGATTTATACGTCGGGGTCGACGGGGCGTCCGAAGGGTGTGCAGGTCGCGCATCGCAGTGTGGTGGGCATGGTGACCGGACTGGGCCCGGTGTTGGGTGCCGGTCCGGGTGTGCGGGTGTTGCAGTTCGCGTCGTTCAGCTTCGACGCGGCGGTGCTGGACGTGGCGGTGACGCTGGCGTCGGGCGGCGCGCTGGTGGTGGCGAGCAGCGCTGAGCGCGCCGCCCCGGAGGCACTCACCGGGATGATCGGCGCCCAGGCGGTGAGTGCGGCGAGCGTGGTGCCGTCCCTGCTGGGTGTCCTCAGCCCGGAGGAAGTCCCCGGTATTGAGACGCTGTTGCTGGGTGCGGAGCGGCTGACCCGGCAGGTTGCGGAGGCGTGGGCGCGGGGCCGCACGCTGGTGAACACCTACGGTCCCACCGAGGCGACGGTCATGGTGACCGCCGGTGCGGTCGACGCGGACGTGGCCGTGGTCCCGCCGATCGGCGCCCCGGTGGCGAACGCCCGCCTGTATGTACTGGACGCGCGCCTGAGTCCGGTCCCGGTCGGTGTTGCTGGCGAGGTGTACATCGCGGGCCCGCAGGTCGCCCGCGGCTACCGCGCCCAGCCCGCCCTGACCGCCGGGCGCTTCCTGCCCGACCCGTTCACTGCGGACGGCACCCGCATGTACCGCTCGGGCGACCGGGCCCGCTGGCTCGCGGAAGGGCAGTTGGACTTCATCGGGCGGGCGGACGATCAGGTCAAGGTCCGCGGGTTCCGTATCGAACCCGGCGAGATCGAGGCCGTACTCGCCACCCACCCTCGGATCCGCACCGCCGTCGTCACGGCCTTCGGCGACACCGAGGACCGCCGCCTGGCCGCCTACCTCGTACCCGCCGACCAGACCGACGGCATCCCCTCCACCCCCGACCTGCGCACCTTCACCGGCTCGCGACTGCCGGCCCACATGATCCCGGCGACCGTCACCGAACTCGCCGCCCTCCCCCTCACCCCCAACGGCAAACTCGACCGCACCGCCCTCCCCGATCCCTCCGCCTCCCCGGAGCTGGAGGGCTCTGTGGCCCCGGCCGGTGAGACCGAGGAGTTGCTCGCGGGGATCTGGGCGCAGGCGCTCGGCGTGGAGCGGGTCGGCGTCACCGACGGCTTCTTCGATCTCGGTGGTCACTCGTTGCTGGCCACCCAGGTCATGTCGCGTATCAGGGAAGTGTTCGGCGTCGAGTTGCCGCTCGCTGCCCTGTTCGACCGGCGGACCGTGCGGGCGCTGGCCATGGCGGTCGAGGACGCGGCGCAAGGGGGCGTGCAGCCGGTGACGGCGGCGGACCGGAGCCGGCCGCTGCCTCTGTCGTTCGCCCAGCAACGGCTGTGGTTCCTGAACCAGTTGGACCCCGGCTCGACGGAGTACAACGTCGCGCTGCCCGTCCGTCTGGACGGTGTGCTGGACGTTGCCGCGCTCGGCGCCGCACTGGACACCGTGGTGGCACGGCACGAGACGTTGCGGACCCGGCTGGTGGCCGGCGCGGACGGGGTGGCGTACCAGGTGATCGACGCCTCGGCGCCGTGCCCCCTGCCGGTGATCGACGTGTCCGGCAGCGACGATCCGCTGGGTGACGCGGAGCGGCTGGTCACCCGGGACATGGCTGAGCCGTTCGACCTCGAGGCCGGGCCGCTGCTGCGCGCCGCGCTGATCCGGCTGGGCCTCGGCGAGCACGTACTGGCGCTGGCCATGCACCACATCGTCTCCGACGAGTGGTCGGCGCGAATACTCAGCCAGGAGGTGGCGGCGCTCTACGAGGCTTACCGCGCGGGTGAGCCGGATCCGTTGCCGCCGCTTCCGGTGCAGTACGCCGACTTCGCGGTCTGGCAGCGCGCATGGCTCAGCGGAGAGGTGCTGGACGAGCAACTGACCTACTGGCGCGATCAGTTGGCGGGCTCGACGGAGCTGGAACTGCCGCTCGACCGGGCCAGGCCGCCGATCCGGTCGTCGGTCGGGGCGACGACGCGGTTCACGGTTCCGGTGGAGATCGCCCAGGAGTTGCGGGCGTTGTCGCGCGAGCACGGCTCCACGATGTTCATGACGCTGCTGGCCGCCTTCGACGTCCTGCTCGGCCGCTACTGCGACACCGACGACATCGCGGTCGGAACGGCGGTCGCGAACCGGAACCGGGCCGAGACCGAGGCCCTGATCGGTTTCTTCGTCAACACGCTCGTGCTGCGCGCCGACCTCTCCGGCGACCCGACGTTCACCGAACTCCTGGGCCGCGTACGGAACATGGCGCTCGACGCGTACGCGCACCAGGACCTGCCCTTCGAGCAGCTCGTCGACGACCTGGTCACCGACCGCGACCGGTCCCGCACGGCCCTGTTCCAGGTGTACTTCAACTACGTACGGGATGGTGGGGCGGCGGGAGGTACCGCGCCGGACGCGGACGGCGACGACGGTCGCCACGGCCCCCCGGACGAGGACCAAGACGCTCACACCGCCGAAGTCGCGATGTCGCGCGACCTCGCCCTCTCCGATCTCGCGCTGACCGTCAGGGACACCGGTGACGGAGCGCTGACCGGTGAACTGGAGTACAGCACAGCGCTGTTCGACGCTGCCACGGTACGGCGGATGGCCGATCACCTGGTCGTCGTCCTGCGGTCCGTCCTGGACCCCGCCCGCCGGATCGGCGCGCTCGACCTGCTCTCCGAAGCCGAGCACGGGACGCTGCGCGCCCTCGGCACGGGAGCGGAGACCCGCACGGAAGCGCGCCTCGTTCACACGCTCTTCGAGGATCAGGCACACAGCGCCCCCGACACCGTCGCCGTCCAGCAAGGCGAGCGCCTGCTCACATACGGCCGACTGAACGCGAAGGCCAACCAACTCGCCCATCACATAGGGGCGTTGGGTATCGGACGGGAAGACGTCGTCGGCGTGTGCCTGGCGCGCGGCCCGGAGGCCCTCGTCGCGCTGCTCGGCATCATGAAGGCCGGCGCGGCATACCTGCCCCTTGACGCCGACCAACCCGTCCAGCGGCTCGCCCGCATGATCGAGTCGTCCGGCGCCTCGCTGCTCATCACGCAGGCCCTGTCCGCGGAGCGGCTGGAATCCGTGCCCGCCCCGAAACTGCTCATCGACACCGACTGGCCGACGACCGCCACGTACGACGTCCACAACCCACGGACGGGAGTCACACCGCAGAACCTGGCGTACGTCATCTTCACCTCCGGCTCGACCGGTACGCCCAAGGGCGTGCTCGTCCAGCACAGTTCATGGAGCCGGGAACTCCAGGAGATGGGCCGCCGCTACGAACTGACCCCGACGGACGTCACCCTCCAGCTGGCGTCGCTCACCTTCGACGCCGCACAGGAACAGCTCTTCGCCACCCTGGTGCACGGCGGACGGCTGCTGCTGGGCGGAGCGGAGACGTGGACACCGGAACGCGTCCTGCGCGAGATCCGTGAACAGGCCGTGACCTCGGTCGACATCACCCCCTCACTGTGGGAGATGCTCATCCCCGGCCTCACCCGACAAGGCACCCTCGGACCGGACTTCCGCCTGCTCATCATGGGCGGCGAGGCGATGCCCGCGCGGACACTCGCCGAGTGGTTCGCACACACCTCGGTGCCCGTCTACAACGTGTACGGACCGACGGAGGCGACCATCACCAGCGTCGCCGGCCTCCTGCGGCAGCCGGTGACGTCGTCCGTACCACCGATCGGACTGCCGATCGCGGGGACGACGGCGTATGTCCTCGACGCCCGGTTCCAGCCGGTCCCGACGGGCGTGCCGGGCGAGCTCCTCATCGGCGGCGCGGGAGTCGCGCGCGGCTACGGCGGACGTCCCGCACTGACGGCCGAACGCTTCGTCGCCGATCCGTTCGCGGGCGACGGCTCCCGGATGTACCGCTCCGGCGACCGGGTGCGCCGGACGGCGGACGGGCAACTGGAGTTCCTCGGGCGCGCCGACCACCAGATCAAGGTACGTGGTGTCCGCATCGAGCCCGGCGAGATCGAGGCCGTTCTCGCTGCCCATGCGGGGATCCGGTCGGCGGTCGTAACGGCGTTCGGGGACGGCACGGACCGCCGTCTGGTGGCACACCTGGTCCCCGCCGACCCGGCCGAAGGCATCCCCGCGGTGGCCGAACTGCGTGACCTCCTGCGGCAGACCCTGCCCGACTTCATGGTCCCCGCGGTCTTCACCGAACTGACCGAACTGCCCCTCACCCGCAACGGAAAGCTCGACCGTGCCGCGCTTCCGCAGCCCGACCCCGCCGCCGCGCGCTCGGAGACGCACGCATACGTGGCACCCTCGGGCGCCACGGAAGAACTTCTCGCGGAGATCTGGGCCCATGTCCTGAGGGCGGACGCGATCGGCGTCGCCGACGACTTCTTCGCGATCGGCGGCCACTCGCTGCTCGCTACCCAGGTGGTCTCCCGGGTCCGCGAGGTGTTCGGGGTGGAGGTTCCGCTGTCGGCACTGTTCGACCGGCCCACGGTACGCGGCCTGGCTGCGGCGATCGACGCCTCGGGCAAGGGAGTTGACGGCTTCGGTACGGGACCCACGGCGCCGGCGATCATACCTGTCGACCGGAACCGGCACGAACCACAGTCGCCGTCCCTGCCCCTGCCGCTGTCGTTCGCGCAGCAACGGCTGTGGTTCCTCGACCAGTTGGACCCGGGCGCCACGGGCTACGTCCTGCCGTCCCCCCTGCCCTGGTCCGGAGACCTGGACGTGGCGACCCTCGGTGCGGCACTGAGCGCGGTCGTGGCGCGCCACGAAGTCCTGCGCACCCGACTGGTCGCGGACGGGCACGGCGTGCCGCACCAGGTCATCGACCCGCCCGCCCCCTTCCCGCTCCCCGTCGTCGACGTGTCCGGCGCCGTCGATCCGGTCGCGACCGCCCAGAACCTGATGACGGTGGACGCCTCCACTCCCTTCGACCTCACCAACGGACCCCTCGTCCGCGCCACCCTGATCCGACTCGCGGCGGACGAACACGTGCTGGCGCTCGCGATGCATCACATCGTCACCGACGAGTGGTCGGAGCGGATCTTCCAGCGCGAGCTGTCTGCCCTGTACGAGGCGTTCCGCGCGGGTGAGCCGGATCCGTTGCCGCCGCTGGCGGTGCAGTACGCGGACTTCGCGGTGTGGCAGCGGGAGTGGCTGACCGGGTCCGTACTGGACGGACAACTCGCCTACTGGCAAGAGGAGTTGTCCGATCTCCCGGTGCTGGATCTGCCCACGGACCGGCCGCACCCGGCGACCCGGACCTCGGCGGGAGCCGTGGCCGCGTTCACTGTCCCGGAGGAGACGGCCGAGGCGCTGCGGGCACTTTCGCGCGCACATGGCTCCACGATGTTCATGACGCTGCTGGCGGCCTTCGATGTGTTGTTGGGGCGGTATGCGGGGTCGGAGGATGTGGTGGTGGGCACGCCGGTGGCGAACCGGAACCGGGCCGAGACGGAGGACCTGATCGGCTTCTTCGTCAACACGCTGGTGTTGCGGGCGGATCTGTCCGGCGATCCGTCGTTCACGGAGTTGTTGGGGCGGGTGCGGGAGTCGGCGCTGGGTGCGTACGCGCATCAGGATGTGCCGTTCGAGCACCTCGTGGACGAACTGGTCACGGTGCGGGACCGGTCCCGCACGCCGCTGTTCCAGTCGTTCTTCAGCTACGACGCAGGGAGCGCTGACACGGAGGGAGCTCCGGGGTCGAGCGGGCCATCCGGGGAGTCTCACGCGCACGTCTCACGCACGGTCCAGTTTGACCTGGCGCTTCGGCTCGGCGACCGGGAGGGCGGGGGACTCTCGGGGCAGATCGAGTACAGCACCGCGCTGTTCGACGCCGCGACGGTGGAGCGGATGGCGGGCCATCTCGTCAACGTGTTGGAGGGCATTGCGGAGGATGCGGCGCGGTGTGTCGGCGAGTTGTCGGTGCTTGGTGTGGGTGAGCGGCGGCGGGTGGTCGAGGAGTGGAACGGGGCTGTTGAGCCGCTGCCGGGTGTGGGTGGGGTGCATGAGCTGATCGCGGGGCGGGCGTTGGCGGGTCCGGATGTGGTGGCTGTCGTGTCGGACGGTGGGGTGTTGACGTATGGCGGGTTGATGGACCGGGCGAGTCGGCTGGCGCATCGTCTGCGGGCGCTTGGAGTCGACGCGGAGTCGGTGGTGGGCCTGTGTCTGCCGCGTGGGGTCGACATGGTTGTGGCGATGTTGGCGGTGTGGCAGGCGGGTGGTGCGTATCTGCCGCTGGATCCCGAATACCCGGCCGAGCGGCTGGAGTTCATGCTCGCGGACAGCGGTGCGAAGGTGCTGATCGGGCACCGGTCGGTGGCCGAGGTGGCTGAGCGGCTGCCGGCGGAGTCGGTGGTGTGGCTCGACGATCTGGCCGTCGCCGATGGCCTGCCGGCTACGGCGCCCGAAGTCCCTGTACGTCCAGACCAGTTGGCGTATGTGATTTATACGTCGGGTTCGACGGGGCGTCCGAAGGGTGTGCAGGTCGCGCATCGCAGTGTGGTGGGCATGGTGACCGGACTGGCTCCTGTGTTGGGTGCCGGTCCTGGTGTGCGGGTGTTGCAGTTCGCGTCGTTCAGTTTCGATGCGGCGGTGCTGGACGTGGCGGTGACGCTGGCGTCGGGCGGGACACTGGTGGTGGCGAGCAGTGCTGAGCGCACCGCCCCGGAGGTACTGACCGGGATGATCGGCGCCCAGGCGGTGGGCGCGGCCAGTGTGGTGCCGTCGCTGCTGGGTGTGCTGAACCCGGGCGAAGTCCCCGGTATTGAGACGCTGTTGCTGGGTGCGGAGCGGCTGACGCAGCCGGTTGCGGAGGCGTGGGCGCGGGGCCGCACGCTGGTGAACACCTACGGTCCCACCGAGGCGACGGTCATGGTCACGGCCGGTGCGGTCGACGCGGACGTGGCCGTGGTCCCGCCGATCGGCGCCCCGGTGGCGAACGCCCGCCTGTATGTCCTGGACGCGCGCCTGAGTCCGGTCCCGGTCGGTGTTGCGGGCGAGGTGTACATCGCGGGTCCGCAGGTCGCCCGCGGCTACCGCGCCCAGCCCGCCCTGACCGCCGAGCGCTTCCTGCCGGACCCGTTCACTGCGGACGGCACCCGTATGTACCGTTCGGGCGACCGGGCGCGCTGGCTGGCGAATGGGCAGTTGGACTTTGTCGGGCGGGCGGACGATCAGGTCAAGGTCCGCGGGTTCCGTATCGAACCCGGTGAGATCGAGGCCGTACTCGCTGCTCATCCGCAGGTCCGCTCGGCGGTGGTGGCGGCGTTCGGTGACACCGAAGACCGCAGGCTCGTGGCCTACCTCGTCCCCGAGGACGCGTCGGAGGGCATACCGGCGGTCAACGACCTGCGGGATCACGTTCAGCGGAGTCTGCCGGCCTTCATGATCCCGGCCGCGTTCGTCGAACTGGCCGCCCTGCCGCTGTCGCCGAACGGAAAGCTGGACAGGTCCGCGTTGCCCGAGCCGGACGGGGCACGGCCGGAGCTGGCGGGTTTCGTGGCCCCGGCCACTGCTTCCGAGGAGCTTCTGGCGGGCATCTGGCAGCACCTGCTGGGAGTGGACCGGGTCGGATCCACGGACAACTTCTTCGAGTTGGGCGGGCATTCGCTGCTCGCCACCCAGGTGGTCTCCCGGGTCAGGGAGGTGTTCGGCGTCGACCTGGCCCTGACGACCCTGTTCGATCGCCCGACGATCGCCGGGCTGGCAGCGGACCTCGATGCGGTGGCACCGGGTGGGGCAGAACCGGAGTGGACGGTCGTCAGCAGGGACGAACCGTTGCCGCTGTCGTTCGCTCAGCAGCGGCTGTGGTTCCTGGACCAGCTCGAACCCGGCTCGGTCGAGTACAACCTGCCGTTGTACGTGCCCTGGGACGGTGAACTGGACGTTGCCGCTCTGGGGGCGGCCCTGGACGCGGTGGTGGCGCGGCACGAGGTCCTGCGGACCCGTCTCGTGACCGGTACCGACGGCGCGCCGTACCAGGTGATCGACCCGGCGACAGTGTTCCCGCTGCCGGTGGTGGACGTGTCCGACTGCCTCGACCCTGTGCGTGTGGCCGAGCGGCTGGCGCTGGCGGACGCGACGGAACCCTTTGATCTGGCGGCAGGGCCCCTGATCCGGGGCGCACTGATCCGGCTCGACGAAGAGCAGCACGTGCTCGCCCTGATGACACATCACGTGGTGTCCGACGAGTGGTCGGCGCGGATCCTGCGCCGTGAGCTGTCCGCGTTGTACGAGGCGTTCCGCGCGGGTGAGCCGGATCCGTTGCCGCCGCTGCCGGTGCAGTACGCCGACTTCGCGGCATGGCAGCGGCAGTGGCTGGACGGAGAGGTGCTGGAGAGCCAACTCCATTACTGGCGAGGTGCGTTGGCCGACGCTCCGGTACTGGAGCTGCCCACTGATCGACCTCGGCCGCCGGTACGGTCCGCCGAAGGAGCGATGGCTCCGTTCACCGTCCCGGCGGAGACGGCCGACGCGCTGCGGGCGATGTCCCGCGAGCACGGCACGACGATGTTCATGACGCTGCTCGCCGCGCTCGATGTCCTGCTGGGGCGGTATGCGGGGTCGACGGACGTGGTGGTGGGCACGCCGGTGGCGAACCGGAACCGTGCCCAGACGGAGGACCTGATCGGCTTCTTCGTCAACACTCTTGTCATGCGCGCGGATCTGTCCGGCGACCCGTCGTTCTCCGAGGTGCTACGGCGGGTGCGGGAGTCGGCGCTGGGCGCGTACGCGCATCAGGATCTGCCGTTCGAGCAGCTCGTCGACGACCTGGTCACCGAGCGGGACCGGTCCCGTACCCCGCTGTTCCAGGTTTTCTTCAGCTACGGCGCCGGAGACGGTGACGTCGTTCGAGGCGCCAACGATGCCGATGCCGATCGAGAGCCTGGCGCACAGGCAGGCCAGGTCGCGGTGCCGTTCGACCTGTGGGTGATGGTCGAGGAAGCCGGCGATGGCACGCTCAAGGCAGGCATCCAGTTCAGTACGGCGTTGTTCGACGCGGTGACGGTGGAACGGATGGCGGGGCATCTGGTGACGCTGCTGGAGGCGGTCGCTGTTGACGCGGGCTGTCCTGTGGGGGAGTTGCCGTTGCTGGGTGTGTCGGAGCGGGATCGGTTGGTGGGTGAGTGGAATGACACGGCGGTAGTGCTGCCCGGGTCGGTGGCCGGGGTGCATGAGTGGGTCGCCGGGCGGGCGGTGGTGGCGCCGGATGCGGTGGCTGTCGTAGCGGGTGAACTGACGGTGACGTATGGCGGGTTGGCGGGACGGGTGAACCGTCTTGCGCGTCATCTCCGTCGGGTGGGTGTGGGGTCGGAGTCGGTGGTGGCGCTGTGCCTGTCCCGTGGGGTGGACATGGTGGTTGCCGCGTTGGCGGTGTGGCAGGCGGGTGGGGCGTATCTGCCGTTGGATCCGGAGTTTCCGGTGGAGCGGCTGGGGTTCATGCTGGCCGACAGTGGGGCGTCGGTGCTGGTCGGGCATCGGGCGGTTGCTGCCGGTCTGGTGGTGTCGGCCGGGGTGGAGTCGGTGGTCTGGCTGGATGATCCGGCGACGGTGGAGACGCTGGCCGGGCTTCCCGCCACGGTTCCTGAAGTGCCTGTCCATGCGGGCCAGTTGGCGTATGTGTTGTATACGTCGGGTTCGACGGGTCGGCCGAAGGGTGTGCAGGTTTCGCACGGCAGTCTGGTGAGTTTCCTGTCGGCGATGGCTGGGCGTCCTGGGCTTGATGGTGCGGATGTGCTGTTGGCGGTGACGACGCTGGGTTTTGACATCGCGGGGCTGGAGTTGTGGTTGCCGTTGGTGTCGGGTGCGCGGGTGGTGGTGGCCGGCCGGGATGTGGCGGGTGTGCCTGCTGTGTTGGCGGGTGAGTTGGTGCGGGTCGGTGCGACGGTGATGCAGGCGACGCCGGCGACGTGGCAGATGCTGGTGTCGGACGGCTGGCAGGGGCAGCCAGGTCTGAGGGTTCTGTGTGGTGGTGAGGCGCTCCCGGTGTCCTTGGCGAGGGCGTTGGTGGAGCGTACGGCTGGTGTGTGGAACATGTACGGGCCGACGGAGACCACCATTTGGTCGGTGTGCGAACCTGTCGACGGCGGCGCACCTGGTATCGGCGTGCCGATCGCGAACACGCGGGTCTATGTGCTGGACGAGCGGTTGAATCCGGTGCCGGTGGGCGTGGCGGGCGAGTTGTTCATCGGTGGTGCCGGTGTCGCCCGTGGTTATCTCGGGCGTCGGGCGTTGACCGCCGAGCGGTTCGTGGCGGATCCGTTCGCGGCTGATGGTGCGCGTCTGTATCGCACCGGGGACCGGGTGCGGTGGCTGGCCGAGGGCCGTCTGGAGTTCCTGGGCCGGGCCGATGACCAGCTGAAGGTGCGCGGTTTCCGGATCGAGCCCGGTGAGATCGAGTTCGCGCTGTCCACACATCCGCGGATCGGTTCGGCGGTGGTCACCGCACACGGTGAGGGAGCCGAACGCCGCCTGGTGGCCTACCTGGTCCCCACCGGCCACACCCACGGCATTCCCGCCCCGGAGGTACTGCGGGAGCACCTGCGCCTATCCCTGCCGGACTACATGATTCCGTCCCTGTTCATCGAGCTGAGCTCCCTGCCCCTGACCCCCAACGGCAAGATCAACCGGTCCGCGCTGCCCGAGCCGCAGGCTTCACGGCTCGAAAACGAGTACGTCGCCGCGTCCGGGGCGACGGAGGAACTGCTCGCCGGTGTCTGGGCGCAGGTGCTGGGTGTGGAGCGGGTCGGTGTCACGGACGGTTTCTTCGATCTCGGTGGTCATTCCCTCCTGGCCACGCTGGTGGTCTCCCGGATCCGGGAGGCGTTCGGTGTCGAGGTATCCCTTGCCGACCTGTTCGATGCCCCCACCGTCCGCGCACTGGCCGCCGTGATCGACGACTCCGCCCGGTCGGCCGCGCCCCCGCTCACCCCCGTCGCCCGGGACGGGGTGCTGCCGCTGTCGTTCGCGCAGCAACGGCTGTGGTTCCTGGACCAGTTGGAGCCCGGCTCGCCGGAATACAACATGTCGACCCGGCTGCGCCTGACCGGCGACGTAGACCTGCCGGCGCTCGGCGCGGCGCTGGACGCGGTCGTGGCCCGGCACGAGGTGCTGCGCACTCGTCTGGTGGCCGACACCGACGGGGTACCGCACCAGCTCATCGACCCGCCGATCCCGGTATTCCTCCCGCTGCTGGACGTGTCCGGCAGCGAGGATCCACAGGGGGAGGCGGAGGGGCTGATCATCAAGGACGGCCTGACGCCCTTCGATCTCGCGGCCGGTCCTCTCCTCCGCGCGTCCCTCGTCCGACTGGCCCCGGACGACCACGTACTCGTCCTCGCGATGCATCACGTGGTCTTCGACGAGTGGTCGGACGGCGTCCTCCAGCGTGAGTTCTCCGTCCTGTACCGGGCGTTCAGGGCCGGTGACCCGGATCCGCTGCCGCCGCTCGCGGTTCAGTACGCCGATGTCGCGGCGTGGCAGCGCAGTTGGCTGTCGGGAGATGTGCGAGATGCACAGATCGCTTACTGGCGTGAGCAGTTGACCGGAGCGAAGAAGCTGGAACTGCCGACCGACCGGCCCCGTCCGACGGTCCGCTCCACTGAGGGGTCGGTGGCGAGGTTCACCGTCCCGGCGGAGACCGCCGACGCCCTGCGGGCACTGTCGCGCGAACACGGCACCACGATGTTCATGACGCTGCTCGCCGCCTTCGACATCCTCATGGGCCGCTACACCGAGTCGGACGACATCGTCGTGAGCACGCCGGTGGCGAACCGGAACCGTGCCGAGACGGAGGACCTGATCGGGTTCTTCGTCAACACCCTGGTCATGCGGACGGACCTGTCCGGAACCCCGTCCTTCACCGAGGTGCTGCGCCGCGTACGGGAGACGGCCCTCGGGGCCTACTCGCATCAGGACCTGCCGTTCGAGCAGGTGGTGGACGCGCTGGCGGATGTGCGGGACCGTACTCGTGGCCCACTCACCCGCGTGTCCTTCAACTACACCGCGGGGGCCGCCCGGACGTCCTATTCCGACGACGAGGGCGATGGGAACGACGCGGCCGGCCTGCGTGTCGAGACCGGCACGGGGCTGCTGCCCGTGCAGTTCGACATGGTCGTGACGCTGGGGGAGGACAACGGCGTCCTGACCGGCGAGATCCAATACAGCACCGCTTTGTTCGACGCGGTGACGGTCGAGCGGATTGCGGGGCACATGGTGACATTGCTGGGAGCTGTGGGCGAGGACGCCGAGCAGCCGGTGGGAGAACTGCCGATGCTGACCGAGGCCGAATACCGGCGCCTGGTGCACGAGTGGAACGACACGGCCGAGGAACTGCCCGAGGCGAGCGGAGTCCATGAGCTGATCGCCGAGTGGGCGGCCGCGACGCCGGGCGCCGTGGCCCTCGTATCAGGCGAACTGACCCTGAAGTACGACGAGTTGCTGCGGCGCGCCAACCGGCTCGCGCACTATCTGCGCGCAGCGGGGGTCGGATCCGAGTCGGTGGTTGGACTGTGCCTGCCGCGCGGGATCGACATGGTCGTGGCGATGCTCGCGGTGTGGCAGGCGGGAGCGGCCTATCTGCCGCTGGACCCGGAGTACCCGGCGGACCGGCTCGGGTTCATGCTGAAGGACAGTCGGGCGACACTGCTGCTGGGCACCGAGGAACTGGTGGACGAACTGCCGGTGGGCCGCCTGCGGACGGTCGTCGTGGACGCTCCCGACGTCATGGCGGAGCTCGCCGCACAGCCGTCGACCTCGCCCGAAGTCGCCGTACGGGCAGACCAGTTGGCGTATGTGATCTATACGTCGGGGTCGACGGGGCGGCCCAAGGGCGTGCAGATCGCGCACGCCGGTGTGGTGAACCTGGTGCGGGCACAGGCGAAGGCGTTCGGCGTCGAGGCCGGGGACGCGGTGGTGCAGTTCGCGCCGTTCGGGTTCGACGCCGCCGTCTCCGAGGTGTGCGTGACACTGGGGTCCGGCGGGACGCTGGTGGTGGCCACCGCTCAGGAGCGTGCCGAGCCCGAGGCGCTGGCCGCACTCGTCCGGCGACGGCAGGTACGGGTGGCGACGCTTCCGCCCTCGCTCCTCGCGGTGCTGCGGCCCGGCGACCTGACGGGTCTGCGGACCCTGGTGACGGCCGGCGAGCGCCTGGAGGCGACGACGGCCGCCGCATGGCGGGACGAACACCGGCTGCTCAACGCGTACGGACCCACCGAGGCGACGGTGTGCGCGAGCATCGCAGCCCTCGCCACCTCCGACGCACTCGACACCTTCGACGTCGAGGCGGGCACCCAGGACGCCGGTGGGCCTCCCATCGGCGGACCGATGGCCAACACCCGCGTCTACGTGCTCGACGAGCAACTCCGCCCGGTCCCCGTCGGCACCACCGGTGAGCTGTTCATCGGCGGCGCGGGCGTCGCACGGGGCTACCTGGGCCGTGCCGCGCTGAGTGCGGAGCGGTTCCCGGCCGACCCGTTCGTCGGCGACGGCACGCGCATGTACCGGTCCGGCGACCAGGCACGCTGGCTGGCCGACGGGCAGCTCGACTTCGTCGGCCGCACCGACGACCAGGTCAAGGTGCGCGGGTTCCGGGTCGAGCCCGGCGAGATCGAGGCGGTGCTCGCCGCCCACCCGGCGGTACGGACGGCGGTCGTGACGGCGTACGGGCAGGCCGCGGACCGCAAACTCGCCGCCTACCTGGTGCCGGCCGACCACAGTGAAGGCATCCCCGAGACCGCCGACCTGCGCGAGGCGCTGCTGCGCAGCATCCCGGACTACATGGTCCCGGCGGCCTTCATGGAGATGTCCCGGCTGCCGCTCACGACGAACGGCAAGGTCGACAAGGCGGCCCTGCCGGAACCCGAGACGGTCCGCTCCACCAGCACCGAGTACGTCGCCCCGTCCGGCGCGGCCGAGCGACTGCTCGCGGAGGTGTGGTCCGAGATCCTCGGCATCGAACGCATCGGAGCCCACGACAACTTCTTCGAGCTGGGCGGCAACTCACTGCTGGTCACCCAGATCGTCGGCCGCATCCGCAGCGCCGGGCACGACATCAGCGTCGGCGACCTCTTCGACCATCCGACGATCGCGGCCGCCGCGCCGCTCATCCAGATCCACACCGAGGACCCCGAGGTGCGTTCCGCGGTGACCATCCGCGCCGGCACGACGCTGCCGGCCGTGTTCGCCGTCCACACCCTCACCGGCGAGGTCGCGGCGTTCGCCGAGGTCGCCGGGCATCTCGCCGGGGGCCAGCAGTTCTACGGCCTGCAGGAACGCGGACTGACCGGCGAGGACGCACAGCCCACGTCGGTGGAGGAGATGGCGACCACCTACATCGGCGAGGTGCTGCGCATCCAGCAGGACGGACCGTACGTCCTCACCGCCCAGTCCGGCAGTTCCTATGTCGCTTTCGAGATGGCCCGCCAGCTGACGTCCATGGGCAAGGACGTCGCCGGCGTCTATCTCATGGCACCGGCCCGCCAGCCCTTCGCCCGCCGCCTGCCCAGCCAGGCCTTCAGCAAGTCCGACCGCAAACTCCTCGACAGCATCGAGGTGGCCCTCGACGGCGACCCCGGTACGACACTCGACCGCAGGACCGAGAAGCGGCTCCTGAAGTACGGCGCACCGGACGAGGAGATCGCCCAGGGCGTCCGCGACGGCGACAAGCACGCCCTGCGCATCATGCGAGCCCTCGCCACCAACCGGCTGGCCTACTCCTACTACGGCGAGCTCATGCACCGCGGCATGCGCAACTACGACGGCCGCGTCGTCCTGCTCATGCCGCGCGACGACCAGCCCAAGCCGTACAAGTGGACGCTCGAACAGTGGCAGATCCCCGTCACCCGCGGCCCCGAGGTCATCGACGTGCCGGGCGAGCACTCCAACGTCTTCTACGGCGAGGGAGCACAGGCAGTGGGCGTCTATCTGAGCACCGAGATCGAACGCCTGAGGAACGGCAACGGTGGAGGAGCGTCCGCATGACCGAGCCGACGAAGCCGACGAGGTCGACGACGCCCCGGACGACCGGACCAACGGAGACCAGCCCGTACGAGCTGCCCAACGGACGAGGGATCACCTGCGTCAGCGCGGCCGAGGCCAAGGTCCTCTGGGCGGAGGCCACGGGCCAAGGGCTCTACCGGTCGGCCGCCGACGCGCTGCGGCCCGGCGACACCGTGCTCGACATCGGCGCCAACATCGGAATTGTGTCCCTGATGTTCGGCTGGCGGGTCCCCGATCTGCGGATCATCTCCGTGGAACCCGCGCCGACGACATTCGCGTGTCTTGAGGCGAATCTCCGCAGCCATCTGCCGGGATCCGTAGCCGTGCGCAGCGCCGTGAGCGACCGTGCGGGAGAGAGCACCTTCACCTACTACCCGAAATCGACGGGAAACTCCGGACTGTTCGCCGACCGGCAGGCCGACGACGCGAACACCCGGATATTCCTGCGTAACTCCGGAATTCCCGAGGACTACATCGGGGAAATCGTCAAGGACCTGCACCACGGAATTCATTTGACAGTTCCCACGCTCACCGTCTCGGATCTGGTCAGACACCACGAGCTGCGCGAGATCGGCCTGCTGAAGATCGACGTGGAGCGCGCCGAGCACCTGGTCCTGGCCGGCGTCGAGGACGCGCACTGGCCGTTGATCAGTCGTGTCGTCGCCGAAGTACACGACGAGGAAGGCCGGTTGAAGAGCATCACCGGACTCCTCGAACGGCACGGATTCACCGTCTCCGTCGCCCAGCAGCCCCAGCTGGCGGGCACGGACCTTTACGAACTCGACGCCACGCGCTAGATCCGGGCGTTCTCCGGACGTTCAAGCGCCGCCGCGCAGCAGTTGAACATCCCGATCCGACACCGCCGGCGACCGGTCGACCCGCTGAGCGGTGACCGATCGCCGACTCACTGGATCAATGATCCAGCCGTGTGCCATGGTGAGACGGAGAATCTGTTCTTGCCGTCGCGTTCCCTTTCGGTGCCGCGATGGATTTCCCAGGGCCGAGCAGCGCACCGTCATGCACTAATTCAGCTTTCTCATTTGCAGGGGACAACTGATGCTTTCTGACGCCAAGCGGGAATTGCTGAAGCGACGCCTCAAGGGAGAGCAGGCATCGCGTCGCGAATGGGGGCCGCGTCCCGACGGCCCGATCCCCCTGTCGTTCGCGCAGCAGCGCCTCTGGTTCCTGGCCCAGTTGGACCCGTCGTCGACCGAGTACAACCTGTCGATGCGGGTGCGCTGGGACGGCTTCCTGGATGTGGCGGCGTTGGGTGGGGCGTTGTCGGGTGTGGTGGCGCGGCATGAGGTGTTGCGGACGCGGTTGGTGGCGGATGGGGAGGGTGTTCCGTGTCAGGTGATTGATGGGCCGGTGCCGTTCGTGTTGCCGGTGGTGGATGTGTCGGGGGAGGTGGATCCCGGGGCTGTTGTGCGGGCTTTGGTGGCGGCGGATGCCGCGGTTCCCTTCGACCTCGCGGCCGGACCGCTGATCCGCGCCACGCTGCTCCGACTGGCACCGGAGGAGCACGTCCTCGTGGTCGCCATGCACCATGTCGTCTTCGACGAGTGGTCCGACCAGGTCTTTCACCGCGAGTTGATGGCCCTGTACGAGGCGTTCCTGGCGGGAGACCCCGACCCGTTGCCGCCGCTTGAGGCGCAGTACGCGGACTTCGCCGTGTGGCAGCGACAGTGGCTGGACGGCGAGGTCCTGGACCAGCAACTGGGCTACTGGCGCGAGCGGTTGGCCGGAGCACCGGAACTGGACCTGCCGACTGACCGGCCTCGTCCGCCGGTTCGTTCCTCGGCGGGTGCGTCGGTGCGTTTCGCTGTGCCGGATGGGGTGGCGGGAGCGTTGCGGACGCTGTCGCGCGAATGCGGAGTGTCGATGTTCATGACGCTGTTGGCGGCCTTCGATGTGTTGTTGGGGAGGTATGCGGGGTCGGAGGATGTGGTGGTGGGCACGCCGGTGGCGAACCGGAATCGTGCCGAGACGGAGGATTTGATCGGGTTCTTCGTCAACACCCTCGTCATGCGGACCGACTTGTCGGGAGACCCCACGTTCCGGGAGTTGTTGGGGCGGGTGCGGGAATCGGCGTTGGGTGCGTACGCGCATCAGGATGTGCCCTTCGAGCAACTGGTTGAGGCGCTGGTCACCGACCGGGACCGGTCGCGTACCCCGCTGTTCCAGGCCCTCTTCAACTACGACTCCGCCGGGCCCTCCACCAGCGCTGGTGCCGGCGACCTCGCCACGGCCGACACGGCGGACGACGGTGTCGTCGCCAAGTTCGACCTGCGGCTGATCTTCAGCGACAGCGATGCGGGGCTGGCGGGCGAATTCGAGTACAGCACCGCGTTGTTCGACGCGGTGACGGTGGAGCGGATGGCGGGGCACCTGGTCACGCTGCTGAGCGCGGTGGCCGAGGACACCGGCCGGGAACTGTCACGGCTTCCGGTGCTGACGGCGGACGAGCGGCGCCAGGTGGTGGAGGAGTGGAACGACACTCCGGTCCCGGCCGGGGCTCTGATACCGGGTGTCGATGCGCGTGGGGTGCATGAGCTGATTGCCGCGCGGGCGGTGTTGATGCCGGATGCGGTGGCGGTGGTGTCGGGTGGTGTGGCGTTGTCGTATGGGGGGTTGTTGGGTCGGGCGAATCAGCTTGCGCATTACTTGCGTGGGGTGGGGGTGGGTGCGGAGTCGGTGGTGGCGTTGTGTCTGCCGCGTGGGGTGGACATGGTCACGGCTGTTCTGGGTGTGTGGGGGGCGGGTGCGGCGTATGTGCCGTTGGATCCGGAGTTTCCGGTGGAGCGCCTGGCGTTCATGCTCGCGGACAGTGGTGCGTCGGTGTTGGTCGGTACCGGCGACATCCTGGACGAGCTGCCGGTGGGGCGGTTGCGGACTGTGGTCGTGGACGACCCGATGGACCGTGCGCGGTTGGCTGGTATGCCGACCGTGTCACCCGAAGTGCCCGTGCAGCCTGACGAGTTGGCGTATGTGGTTTATACGTCGGGGTCGACGGGGCGGCCGAAGGGTGTGCAGGTCACGCATGGTGGGTTGTTGCAGTACACGGTGGGTGTGGTGGAGCGGTTGGGCTGGTCGGGGGTGGGGGGCCGGTTCGGGTTGTTGCAGTCGGTGGTGACGGACTTGGGGAACACGGTGGTGTTCGGGTCGTTGGTGTCGGGTGGTGTGTTGCATGTGGTGGGTGCGGATGTGGCGGTGGACGGTCGGGCGGTGGCTGGGTATTGGCGGGCGTGGGGGATCGATTTTGTGAAGGTGGTGCCGTCGCATCTGGCGGCGTTGGCGGCGGGGTGTGGTGGGGGTCTGGGGGGTTTGGTGCCGGCGCGGGGTGTGGTGCTGGGTGGTGAGGGTGCGTCGGGGGTGTGGCTGGGGGAGTTGGTGGCGGCTGCGGGGGGGCGGGTGGTGGTCAACCATTACGGGCCGACGGAGTCGACGGTGGGTGTGCTGGCGGGGCCGTTGGGTGGGGATGGTGTGGTGTCGTTGGGGCGGCCGTTGGCGGGTTCGCGGGTGTATGTGCTGGATGGGGCGCTGCGGCCGGTGCCCATCGGGGTGGCGGGTGAACTGTTCATTGCGGGTGGGCAGTTGGCGCGGGGTTATCGGGGTCGGGGTGGGTTGACGGCGGAGCGGTTTGTGGCGGATCCGTTCGTGGGGGACGGCAGTCGTATGTACCGGTCGGGGGATCGGGTGCGGTGGTTGGTGGATGGTCGGGTGCAGTTTTTGGGGCGTGTTGATGATCAGGTGAAGGTGCGGGGTTTCCGTGTTGAGCCGGGTGAGGTGGAGGGGGTGCTGGCGGGGCATCCGTTGGTGCGCGCTGTGGTGGTGTCGGCGTGGGGTGAGGGTGTGGAGCGTCGGCTGGTGGCGTATGTGGTGCCGGACGATGTCGGGGACGGTATTCCGTCGGTGGGTGAGTTGCGGGGGTTTGTTGGGGCGCGGTTGCCGGAGTACATGGTGCCGTCGGTGTTCGTGGAGTTGGCTGAGCTGCCGTTGACGGCGAACGGGAAACTCGACCGCACCGCCCTCCCCGAACCACAAGGAGTACGTCAGGACGCGACCGGACCTGTGGCACCGCGTACCGAAGCGGAACGCATCCTCGCCGACGTCTGGGCACAGGTTCTCGGTGTGGACGAGGTGGGCGCCGAAGACAACTTCTTTGATCTGGGTGGGCATTCGCTGCTCGCTACGCAGGTCATCTCCCGGGTGCGTGAGGTGTTCGGGGTCGAGGTGCCCCTGTCGGTCCTCTTCGACGAGCCGACGGTGCGGGAGTTCGCCTCTGTGGTCGAGACCGCGGGCGCCGGTGTGACGGCTCCGCCGGTGACGGCCGTGGACCGGGACCAGGTGCTGCCGTTGTCGTTCGCTCAGCAACGCCTCTGGTTCCTGGACCAGTTGGAACCGGGAAGCGCGGAGTACAACCTGTCGTCCCTGATGCGGTGGGCCGGTCCGCTGGATGTGGCGGCGTTGGGTGGGGCGTTGTCGGGTGTGGTGGCGCGGCATGAGGTGTTGCGGACGCGGTTGGTGGCGGGTGCGGGGGGTGTGGCGTATCAGGTGATCGATGCGCCGGCTTGCGTTCCGTTGCCGGTGGTGGATGTGTCGGCGGCGGTGGATCCGTGGGCGGCTGCGCGGGCGTTGGTGGCGGTGGATGCGGGGTGTGCGTTTGATCTGTCGGCGGGTCCGTTGGTGCGGGCGACTTTGGTGCGGCTGGGGGTGGATGAGCATGTGCTGGCGTTGGTGATGCATCACGTGGTGTCGGACGAGTGGTCGGGGCGGATCCTGCGGCGTGAACTGTCGGCTCTGTACGAGGCGTTCCGTGCTGGCGGGGCGGATCCGCTTCCCTCGCTGCCTGTCCAGTACGCGGACTTCGCGGTGTGGCAGCGGGAGTGGCTGACGGGTGGGGTCCTGGAGGAGCAACTGGCTTACTGGCGTGAGCGGTTGTCGGGGGCTTCGGTGTTGGAGCTGCCGATGGACCGGGTGCGTCCTGCGGTGCGTTCCGCCGAGGGTGGGGTGGTGGGGGTGCGGGTGCCGGCCGCGACCGCTCGGGCTTTGCGGATGTTGTCGCGTCGTGGTGGGGCGACGATGTCGATGACGTTGCTGGCGGCGTTCAGTGTGCTGCTGGGTCGGTATGCGGGTACGGACGATGTGGTGGTCGGTTCGCCGGTGGCCAACCGGAACCGTGCCGAGACCGAGGGCCTGATCGGGTTCTTCGTCAACACCCTCGTCATGCGGGCCGATCTGTCGGGTGATCCGTCTTTTGTCGAACTGCTGGGCCGGGTGCGGGAGATGGCGCTGGGCGCCTACGCGCATCAGGACGTGCCCTTCGAGCAGCTCGTCGACGAACTCGTCACCGAACGCGACCGATCCCGCAGCCCCCTCTTCCAAGTCCTCTTCGACTACGACAACGGGCAGTCGGGAGAGGAGCCCCGGGAGTCCGACGCCCACGCGGCCCCCGACGCGGACGCTGACCCCGACGCCGGACCGGCGGACGCGGACGAACTGCCCGTGAGGTTCGACCTGGTGGTCACGCTGGGGGAGGCCGGCGGCGAACTCGCGGGGGAGTTCCAGTTCAGCACCGCGCTGTTCGACACCTCCACGATCGAGCGGATGGCAGGGCACCTGGTCACGCTGCTGGAGGCGATCGCGGCCGACGCCGAGCAGCGGGTGGGTGAACTGCCGGTCCTGAGTGCCGTCGAGCGGCGCCGCATGGTCGAGGAGTGGAACGACACCGCGGCACCGATGCTCTCGGCGGGTGGAGTCCACGAGCTGATCGCGGCCCAGGCGGACGCGCACCCGGACGCGGTGGCCGTCACCTGCGGTGAAACGGTCCTGAAGTACGGCGAGTTGATGACCCGCGCCAACCGGCTGGCCCACCACCTGCGTGGATCCGGCGTGGGTACGGAGTCGATCGTGGCCCTGTGCCTGCCACGCGGGGTCGACATGGTCGTGGCGATGCTGGCGGTGTGGCAGGCAGGCGGTGCGTATCTGCCGCTGGATCCCGAATACCCGGCCGAGCGCCTGGAGTTCATGCTCGCGGACAGCGGCGCGAAGGTGCTGATCGGGCACCGGTCGGTGGCCGGGTCGACCGAGGTGTCCGAGGCGGCGGAGGTGGCCGGAAGGCTGCCTGTGGAGTCCGTGGTGTGGCTGGACGACCCGGCCGTCACCGAGGGCCTGCCGGGCACGGCGCCCGAAGTCCCCGTACACGGCGACCAGTTGGCGTACGTGATCTATACGTCGGGGTCGACGGGCCGGCCCAAGGGCGTACAGGTCGCTCATCGCGGTGTGGTGAATCTGGTGCGCGCACAGGGGAGGGCCTTCGGTGTGGAAGCCGGGGACTCCGTGGTGCAGTTCGCACCGTTCGGCTTCGACGCCGCCGTGTCCGAGGTGTGCGTGACGCTGGCGTCGGGTGGCACGTTGGTGGTGGCGACGGCAGAGGAGCGCGCCGAGCCGGAGGCGTTGGCGGCTCTCGTACGGGGGCGGAATGTGCAGGTGGCGACCTTGCCGCCGTCACTGCTGGCCGTACTGAACCCGGGTGACCTGGACGGTATGGCCACCCTGGTCACCGCCGGCGAACGCCTCGACGCGGCGACGGCGGCCATATGGAGTGAACACCACCGGCTGCTGAACGCGTACGGTCCGACCGAGGCCACGGTCTGCGCGAGTATCGCGACCGTCGATCCGGACGGCCGGGGCGCGCCGCCGATTGGCATCCCGATCGACAACACGCGGACGTACGTCCTGGACGAGCGGCTGAACCCGGTGCCGGTCGGTGTGGCGGGCGAGCTGTACATCGCCGGGACCGGCGTGGCCCGCGGCTACGGAGGGCGCCCCGCGTTGTCGGCCGAGCGCTTTCTGCCCGACCCGTTCACTTCCGATGGTTCACGCATGTACCGCTCGGGCGACCGGGCGCGCTGGTCGCCGGACGGGCAACTGGAATTCCTGGGCCGGGCGGATGACCAGGTCAAGGTCCGCGGGTTCCGTATCGAACCCGGCGAGATCGAAGCCGTCCTGACCACTCACCCGCAGATCCGCTCGGCTGTCGTGACGGCCCACGGGGACACCGCCCACGAGGACACCGAGGACCGACGCCTCGTCGCCTACCTCGTTCCGGCGGACCAGGCCGAGGGCATACCGGCGGTCAATGACCTGCGGGACCACGTTCAGCGGAGCCTGCCGACCTTCATGGTTCCGGCCGTGTTCATGGAACTGGCCGCGCTGCCGCTGACCGCGAACGGGAAGATCGACCGGGCCGCGCTGCCCGCGCCGGACGCCTCGGCCCGCGTGGGTTCGGCGGAGGCCTACGTCGAGCCACGTACCGGCGTCGAGCAGGCTCTGGCCGGGGTGTGGGCGCAGATCCTCGGCGTGGAACGGGTGGGCGTCGAGGACAACTTCTTCGAGCTCGGTGGCGACTCGATCAGCAGCATCCGCGTCGTGGCGCGAGCCAGGGAACTCGGCATTCACGTGACCGTGGCGCAGTTGTTCGACCACCAGACGGTGGCCGGTCTGGCGTCGGTGGCATCGAGCGAAAGCACGACAGATGCCGAACAGGGTGTCGTAGTCGGGGAGTTCCCGCTGACTCCGATCCAGCGCTGGTTCCTGGAACGCGAGTTGCCGGAGCCCTGGCATTTCAACCAGTCGACGGTGCTGGAGATCACCGGCCGGGTCGAACCCGAGCTGCTGCGCGCCGCGTTGGCCGCGCTGGTCGAGCACCACGACGTACTGCGCTCCAACTTCGCGCAGGAGGACGGGGCGTGGGTCGGCCGTGTGATGGCGGCAGTCGAGCCGGCCGACTTGGTGACGGTGATCGATGCCTCCGCGGCGGACGTCGAAGGCGAGTTCCTGGAGGCACGGGCCACGGAGGTGCAGGCCGGTCTCGGCCTGAGTGACGGCCCGTTGCTGCGTGCGGTGCTCTTCGACCGGGGTGAGCGTGGTCAGTTGCTTCTGGTTGTTGTCCACCACTTGGTCGTGGACGCGGTCTCCTGGCCGATCCTGCTGGAGGATCTGGCGTCGGCGTATGAGCAGGTCGAGCGTGGTGTGGCGGTGGTGGGGTTCCCGGCGAAGACGACGTCGTTCTTGCGTTGGGCTCGGCGGCTGGGTGAGTTGGCGGTGTCGTCGGAGGTGGTGGCTGAGGGTGTTCATTGGCGGGGAGTGGGGGCTGGGGCGGGTGTGTTGCCGCGTGAGTTTGGGGGTGTGAATACGGTTGCGGCGGCGCGGCGGGTGTCGGTGGCGTTGGGTGCCGAACTCACGGGGCGTCTGTTGCGTGAGGTGCCGGGTGCGTTCCGGACGCGGATCGACGATGTGCTGCTGAGTGCTCTGGGTGCGGTGCTGACGGAGTGGGCAGGTACGGCGTCGGTCGTCGTCGACGTGGAGGGCCACGGCCGCGAGGACGTGGGTTCCGACATCGACGTGTCCCGTACCGTCGGTTGGTTCACGAGTGTGCATCCGGTCGTGCTGGGTGGTGTGGAGGACGGTGATCTGGGTGCGCTGCTTCGGCGTACCAAGGAGGGTTTGCGGGCGGTGCCGCGCAAGGGGCTGGGGTATGGCCTGCTGCGGTACCTGAGTGACTGGGAGCCGGTCCCGGGTTCGGGTGCGGAGGTGTCCTTCAACTACCTCGGCCAGTCGGGCCGACGTCCGGACGCGCACGACGCCGGCGAGGGCCGAAGCGCCGACCGCTTCCGTCCGTCAGGCAAGGACCTGGGCGTGGCGCAGTCGTCCGAGGGCGATCGTCCCCACCTGATTGAGGTCAACAGCCAGGTCGTTGACGGCAGTTTGGAGATGGTGTGGACGTATGGGGGTGAGGTCTACGGCGAGGCGACGGTGCGGCGGTTGGCGCAGCGGTATGTCGATGTCCTCACCCAGATCATCGAGTACTGCTGCGCTCCAGGTGTGGGTGGTTATACCCCGTCGGATTTCCCGTTGGCGGGTTTGGATCAGGATGCGCTGGATGGTGTCGCGCGTCGGGTCCGCACGGTGATTGATGACATTTATCCGTTGACGGCGTTGCAGCAGGGGATGGTGTTTCACAGTCAGTTGTCTTCGGATGCGGGGATGTACTGGGTGCAGAACGGTCTGCTTCTGGAGGGGCGGCTGGATCTCGATGCTCTGAGGCGGGCGTGGGAGTTGGTGTTTGCGCGGCATGAGGTGTTGCGGAGTGCGGTGGTGTGGGAGGGGGTTCCGCGGCCGTTGGCGGTGGTGTCGCGGTTGGTGTCTGTTCCTCTGGAGGTGTTGGACTTTTCGAGGCTGGGTGAGGATGCCTGCCGTCGGCGGGTGGATGACTTTCTGGCTGCGGACTGGGCGCGGGGTGCTGATTTTTCGGCTTCGACGTTGGTGCGGATCTCGCTGATCCGGCTGGCGGACGAGCGGCATCAACTGGTGTGGAGCTTCCATCACTTGCTTCTTGACGGGTGGAGTGTGCCGATTGTGTTGGGGGAGGTGTTGGAGGCGTATCACGCTTTTCGTGAGGGGAGGCGTGCGGAGTTGGTGGTGCGTGCGCCGTTCCGGGATTTCGCGGGGTGGGTGGCGGGTCAGGATGTGGTGGAGGCGCGTGGTTTTTGGGGTGGTCGGCTGGCGGGGTTTGTGGAGCCGACGGTGTTGGGTGTGGGGCGGGTTTTGGGGGAGGTGGGTCAGGGGGATGTGCATGTGGTGTTGCCGTCGGTGGTGGCGGGTGGGGGGTTGGCGGGGTTTGCGCGGCGGCATCGGTTGACGTTGAACACGGTGGTGCAGGGTGCGTGGGCGTTGGTGTTGTCGTTGTATGCGGGTTCGGATGATGTGGTGTTCGGTGTGACGTCGTCGGGTCGTGGTGGCCAGATCGATGGGATGGACTCGATGGTGGGTCTGTTGCTGAATACGACGCCGGTGCGGGTGCGGGTGGAGCGGGACCGGCCGGTGGTGGAGTGGTTGGCGGGGTTGCAGGATGAGCAGGTGCGGGCGCGGAGGTTTGAGCACACGCCGTTGGTCGTGATCGGTGAGAGCAGTGAACTCCCGCCGGGTCAGGCCCTGTTCGACACCCTCTTCGTCTTCGAGAACTACCCGGACCAGACTCTGATCGACAGCCGCGAACTCTCTGCGGCGAGTGGTCTGCAGACCGGCCTCAATCATGTCCGCCAGCAGGCGAGTTACCCGCTCAGCGTGACCGCCGGCTCCGGGCACGAGCTCATGATCAAGATGTCGTACGAGCGTGCTCAGTACGACTCCGCGACCGTCGAGCGCTTGGCGGGCCATCTCGTCAACGTGTTGGAGGGCATTGCGGAGGATGCGGGGCGGTGTGTCGGCGAGCTGTCGGTGTTTGGTGCGGGTGAGCGGCGGCGGGTGGTCGAGGAGTGGAACGGGGCTGTTGAGCCGTTGCCGGGTGTGGGTGGGGTGCATGAGCTGATCGCGGGGCGGGCGTTGGCCGGTCCGGATGCGGTGGCTGTCGTGTCGGACGGTGAGGTGCTGACGTACGGCGGGTTGATGGACCGCGCGAACCGGCTGGCGCATCACCTGCGGGCGCTTGGAGTCGACGCGGAGTCGGTGGTGGGGCTGTGTCTGCCGCGTGGCGTCGACATGGTTATGGCGATGCTGGCGGTGTGGCAGGCAGGCGGTGCGTATCTGCCGCTGGATCCTGAATACCCGTTGGAGCGGCTGGAGTTCATGCTCGCCGACAGCGGTGCGAGGGTGCTGATCGGAGACCGGTCGGTGGCCGAGGTGGTCGGTGGGTTGCCGGTGGAGTCGGTGGTGTGGCTGGATGATCCGGCCCTCGTCGATGGCCTTCTGCCGTCCACGGCTCCTGAAGTCCCGGTTGACGGTGGCCAGTTGGCGTATGTGATTTATACGTCGGGGTCGACGGGGCGTCCGAAGGGTGTGCAGGTTGCGCATCGCAGTGTGGTGGGCATGGTGACCGGACTGGGCCCGGTGCTGGGTGCCGGTCCGGGTGTGCGGGTGTTGCAGTTCGCGTCGTTCAGTTTCGATGCGGCTGTCCTGGACGTGGCGGTGACGCTGGCGTCGGGCGGCGCGCTGGTGGTGGCGAGCAGTGCTGAGCGCACCGCCCCGGAGGCCCTGACCGGGATGATCGGCGCCCAGGCGGTGGGCGCGGCCAGTGTGGTGCCGTCCCTGCTGGGTGTGCTGAACCCGGGCGAAGTCCCCGGTATTGAGACGCTGTTGCTGGGTGCGGAGCGGCTGACCCGGCAGGTTGCGGAGGCGTGGGCGCGGGGCCGCACGCTGGTGAACACCTACGGTCCCACCGAGGCGACGGTCATGGTGACCGCCGGTGCGGTCGACGCGGACGTGGCCGTGGTCCCGCCGATCGGTGCCCCGGTGGCGAATGCCCGTCTGTATGTCCTGGACGCGCGCCTGAGTCCGGTCCCGGTCGGTGTTGCGGGTGAGGTGTTCATCGCGGGTCCGCAGGTCGCCCGCGGCTACCGCGCCCAGCCCGCCCTGACCGCCGAGCGCTTCCTGCCCGACCCGTTCACTGCGGACGGCACCCGCATGTACCGCTCGGGCGACCGGGCCCGCTGGCTCGCGGAAGGGCAGTTGGACTTCATCGGCCGGGCGGACGACCAGGTCAAGGTCCGCGGCTTCCGTATCGAACCCGGCGAGATCGAGGCCGTACTCGCCACCCACCCCCGGATCCGCACCGCCGTCGTCACGGCCTTCGGCGACACCGAAGACCGCCGCCTGGCCGCCTACCTCGTACCCGCCGACCAGAACGACGGCATCCCCTCCACCCCCGACCTGCGCACCTTCACCGGCTCGCGACTGCCGGCCCACATGATCCCGGCGACCTTCACCGAACTCGCCGCCCTCCCCCTCACCCCCAACGGCAAACTCGACCGCACCGCCCTCCCGCTCCCGGACGCCGCCGGCCGCACCGGCTCGGCAGGCGAGTACGTGGCTCCTCGTACCGAGGTCGAACGGATCCTGGCCGAGGTGTGGGCGCAGGTGCTCGGCGTGGAACGGGTCGGGGTCGAGGAGAACTTCTTCGACCTGGGCGGTGACTCGATCATCAGCATCCGGGTCGCGGCGAAGTCCCGGGAGTTCGGCGTTCATGTCACCGTGGCGCAGCTGTTCGAGCACCAGACGGTGGCCGGTCTGGCGTCCGTGGCGTCGAGTGAGAGCGTGACGGATGCCGAACAGGGCCTGGTTGTCGGCGACTTCTCGCCGACGCCTGTCCAGCGGAGTTTCCTGGCGCGTGAGTTGCCACATCCCTCGCACTTCAACCAGTCGATGGTTCTGGAGACAGGCCGCCGGGTCGAACCCGAGCTGCTGCGCGCCGCGTTGGCCGCGCTGGTCGAGCACCACGACGTACTGCGCTCCAACTTCGCGCAGGAGGACGGGGCGTGGGTCGGCCGTGTGATGGCGGCAGTCGAGCCGGCCGACTTGGTGACGGTGATCGATGCCTCCGCGGCGGACGTCGAGGACGAGTTCCTGGAGGCACGGGCCACGGAGGTGCAGGCCGGTCTCGGCCTGAGTGACGGACCCCTCCTCCGTGCGGCCCTCGTCGACCGGGCCGACCGGGGTGAGCGAGGCCAACTGGTCCTCCTGGTCGTCCACCACCTGGTCGTGGACGCGGTCTCCTGGCCGATCCTGCTGGAAGACCTGACATCGGCGTACGAGCAGGTCGAGCGCGGTTCCGCGAGGGTGGAACTCCCTGCCAAGACGACGTCGTTCCCGCGCTGGGCTCAGCGGCTCGGCGAGCTGGCGGCCTCCCCGGAGGTCACGGCGGAAGCCGCGTACTGGGAGGAGGTCGAGACCGCCGCGGTACGCCTCCCGCGCGACCACGACGGCCTGAACCGGAACGCCTCTGTACGCAACGCCCGGACGACCCTGGACACCGAGCGAACCGAGCGCCTGTTGCGCGAGGTGCCCAGTGCCTTCCGGACGCAGATCAACGACGTACTGCTCAGCGTGCTGGGCGTGGTGCTGACCGAGTGGGCAGGTGCGGCGTCGGTCGTCGTCGACGTGGAGGGGCATGGCCGCGAGGACGTGGGCTCCGACATCGACGTGTCCCGTACGGTCGGGTGGTTCACCAGCGTGCACCCCGTCGCGTTGAGTGGCGCCGCCGACGGTGATCTGGGTGCGCTGCTGCGGCGTACGAAGGAGAACCTGCGGGCAGTCCCGCGCAAGGGCCTGGGACACGGCCTGCTCCGGCACCTCACCGACACCGACCGGACGCCGCCCGGCACGGCTCCCGCCGCCGAGGTCTCCTTCAACTACCTCGGTCAGTCCTCCCACCACCCGGCGGACACCCGCACCCCCTCACCCGACCGGGCCCTCTTCGGTCCGTCCGGCCGGTCGCTCGGCGAATCCCAGTCGGCGGACGGCACGCGTACGCATCTCATCGAGGTGAACGGCCAGGTCGCCGACGGCAGCCTGGAGATGGAGTGGACGTACAGCTGCGAGGTGCACGACGAGACGACCGTGCGGCACCTCGCACAGCGGTACGTCGATGTCCTCGCCGACCTGATCGAGTACTGCTGCCGTCCCGAGGTCGCCGGACACACCCCGTCGGACTTTCCGCTCGCCCGGCTCGACCAGGGCGCCCTGGATCTGATCACGGGCCGCGTCCCGACGGTGATCGAGGACATCCATCCACTGACAGCCGTCCAGCAGGGCATGCTCTTCCACACGCGGCTGGCCACCGAACCCGGCATGTACTGGGCTCAGAACGGCGTTCTCCTCGAAGGCCGACTGGATCTCGACGCCCTGAAGCAGGCGTGGGGGCTGGTCCTCGCCCGGCACGAGGTGCTGCGCACCGCGGTGGTGTGGGAGGGGGTGCCGGAGCCGCTGGCGGTGGTCTCCCGGTCCGTACCCCTGCCCCTCCACGTACTGGACCTGTCGCATCTCGACGAGGAGGCGCGGCGGCGCGCCGTCACCGGACATCTGGAGGCCGACTGGGAACGGGGCGCGGACTTCTCCGCTCCGACACTGGTGCGGATCTCTCTGATCCGGCTGGCCGACGAACGGCACCAACTGGTGTGGAGCTTCCATCACTTGCTGCTCGACGGGTGGAGTGTGCCCATCGTGCTGAACGAAGTGCTGGAGGCGTACCAGGCGCTCCGTGAGGGCAACCGGCCGCGGCTCGCCGCCCGTGCGCCCTTCCGGGACTTCGTCGCCTGGGCCGTCGGACAGGACGCGGACGAGGCGCGGGAGTACTGGCGCGAGCGGCTGGCCGGGATTTCCGAGCCCACGACCCTCGGCCTGGAGCACGCCACCGGGAACCAGGGGCGGGACGAGCGCCGAGTACCGCTGCCGGCCTCGGTGTCCAGGTCCGGTCTCGCCGAGTTCGCCCGCAGGCACCGGCTCACGCTGAACACCGTGGTGCAGGGCGCGTGGGCGCTGGTGCTCGGCCTGTACGCCGGCCGCGACGACATCCTGTTCGGCGTGACCTCGTCGGGCCGCGGCGGTCAGATCGACGGCATGGACGAGATGGTCGGCCTGCTCATCAACACCACCCCCGTGCGGGTGAGCATCGACCGTGACCGGCCCGTCGCCGACTGGCTGTCCACGCTGCAGGACGAGCAGGTACGCGGCCGCAGGTACGAGCACACGCCGCTGGTGACCATCGCCGAATGCGGTGAACTGCCGCCGGGACAGGCCCTGTTCGACACCGTCTTCGCCTTCGAGAACTACCCCGACCAGGCGCTGGTCCAGGGTGGGCGGGCCGGACAGTACGCGGGCGAGGACGAGGGTCTTCGGGCGGGGACCAACTATGGACGCGACCAGTCCAACTACCCCCTCGGCGTGATCGCCTCCTCCGCCCACGAGCTGGTCGTCCGTCTCTCCTACGACCGCGCGCACTACGACGACGAGGCTGTCGAGCGGCTCGCGGGCCACCTGGGCACGGTCCTGGAGGCCATCGCCGCCGACACCGGCCAGTACGTCGGTGACCTGCCCGTACTGACGGCGGACGAACACGAGCGGCTGCTGGGGGAGTGGAACGACACTGCCGTGGCGCTGCCCGCCGCGAGTGGTGTCCACGAGCTGATCGCCCGGCACGCGGACGTGAACGGCGACGCGGTGGCCGTGGTGGCGGGCGCGCGGTCGCTCTCGTACGACGGACTGCTGCGGCGCGCCAACCGGCTCGCGCAGCGTCTGCGCCGGACGGGCATCGGGTCCGAGTCCGTGGTGGCGCTCTGCCTGGAGCGCGGTGTGGACCTGGCGGTCGCGGTCCTCGCGGTGTGGCAGGCGGGAGCGGCGTATCTGCCGCTGGATCCCGAATACCCGGCCGAGCGGCTGGAGTTCATGCTCGCCGACAGTGGTGCGACGGTGCTGGTCGGCCACCGGAGCACGGCCGCCGACCTGGTGGCGCACACCGCGCCGGAGACCGTGCTGTGGCTGGACGACCCGGCCACCTGGACGGACCTCGCGGCGCTCCCCGACGTCCCTCCGCAGGGACGCGTCCTGCCCGACCAGCTCGCGTACGTGATCTACACCTCCGGTTCGACGGGCCGGCCCAAGGGGGTTCACCTGTCCCACCGGGGGCTGGTCAGCCTGTCCACCGTGCAGCGGACGGCGCTGGGTACGGGACGTGACGACGTCGTGCTCGGATTCGCGCCGTTCAGCTTCGACGCCTCGGTGTGGGAGCTGGTGATGGCGCTGGCGGTGGGCGCGACCCTGGTGGTCGCCGAGGCGTCCGAGCGTTCCGACGCCGAACGGCTGGCGTCCCTGGTCGTGCGTGCCGGGGTCAGTGTGGCGACCGTACCGCCGTCCCTCCTGGACGCGCTGCGGCCCGGTGACCTGGACGGCATGACCACCCTCGTCACGGCGGGCGAACGGCTCGACGCGACGCTCGCCGCCGCGTGGAGCGAACACCACCGGCTGCTGAACGCGTACGGGCCGACGGAGAGCACGGTGTGCGCGAGCATCGCTTGGATCGGGGTGACACAGCCGCAGGACGTGCCCGGCGTTCCTCCCATCGGTGCCCCCGTCGCAGGTACCCGGGTGTTCGTCCTGGACGCGTTCATGAAGCCGGTGCCGGTGGGTGTGTCCGGTGAACTGTTCATCGGGGGACCGCAGTTGGCGCGCGGTTACGGCGGCCGTGCGGCGCTCAGCGCCGAGCGGTTCGTGGCCGACCCGTTCACCGGGGACGGCTCCCGCCTGTACCGGACCGGGGACCGGGTGCGCTGGCTGGCGGACGGGCAGCTGGAGTTCCTGGGGCGCGCCGACGACCAGCTGAAGGTACGCGGCTACCGCATCGAGCCCGCCGAGATCGAGGCGGCGCTCGCCGCCCATCCGGGTGTCCGGACGGCGGTCGTCACGGCGTTCGGCGAGGGCGGGGACCGGCGCACGGTCGCCTACCTGGTCCCGGCCGACCAGGCCGAGGGCACCCCGGCCGCTGCCGAACTGCGGGCCTTCGCGGGCGAGCGGCTGCCGTCGTTCATGGTCCCGTCCGTGTTCGTCGAGCTGGCCACGCTGCCGCTGACCCCGAACGGCAAGACCGACCGGGCCGCCCTGCCCGAGCCGGAAGGGAGCCGGGCCGGTTCCGGCAACCGGTATGTCGCCCCCGGCACCGCGACCGAGGAGCTCCTCGCCGGTATCTGGGAGCGCGTCCTCGGCGTGGACCGGGTCGGTGCCACGGACGGCTTCTTCGACCTCGGCGGGCACTCGCTGCTGGCCGGCCAGGTCGTCTCCCGGGTGCGGGAGATACTCGCGGTCGACCTCCCGCTCTCCGCGCTGTTCGACCGGCCGACGGTGCGTGGGCTGGCCTCGGTGATCGACAGTTCCGCGCGGGATGCCGCGCCCCCGGTGGCGGCCATCTCCCGGGACGAGGCACTGCCGCTCTCGTTCGCGCAGCAACGGCTTTGGTTCCTGGACCAGTTGGAGCCGGGCTCGCCCGAGTACAACATGTCGACCCGGGTGCGTCTGACCGGCGATGTGGACCTCGCGGCGCTCGGCGCGGCGCTGGACGCGATCGTCGCCCGCCACGAAGTCCTGCGGACCCGGCTCGTGGCCGGCGCGGACGGTGTCGCACACCAGGTGATCGACCCGCCGACGGGCCTTCCGCTGCCGGTCGTGGACGTCAGCGGATGCGCCCGGCCCCGGGACGAGGCCGACCGTCTGGTCGGCAAGGACGGGCTCACCCCGTTCGACCTGGCGTGCGGTCCCCTGGTCCGGGCCACCCTCGTCCGGCTCACCCCCGACGAGCACGTACTGGCCCTGGCGATGCACCACGTCGTCTTCGACGAGTGGTCGGACGGCATCCTCCGCCGCGAACTGTCGGCCCTGTACGAGGCGTTCCGCGCGGGTGAGCCGAATCCGCTGGAGCCGCTCGCCGTGCAGTACGCCGACGTCGCCGCCTGGCAGCGCCGGTGGCTGTCCGGTGACGTCCTGGACAGCCAACTGGGTTACTGGACCGGGCAGTTGCACCAGACTCCGGTGCTGGAGCTGCCGACCGACCGGCCGCGCCCCCTCGTACGGTCCACCGAAGGGGCGGTCGCCAGGTTCACCGTCGCTCCCGGGACCGCCGAGGCCCTTCGCACGCTGTCCCGCGAGCACGGCAGCACCATGTTCATGACGCTGCTGGCCGGGTTCAACGTGCTGCTGGGCCGCTACGGCGACACCGACGACGTCACCCTGGGCACACCTGTCGCCAACCGGGGCCTCGCCGAGACCGAGGACCTGATCGGCTTCTTCGTCAACACCCTCGTCATGCGCACCGATCTGTCCGACAACCCGTCCTTCACCGAACTCCTGGGCCGGGTGAGGGAGACGGCACTGGGCGCCTACGCGCACCAGGACCTGCCGTTCGACCGGCTCGTCGACGCCCTCGTGACGGAACGGGACCGGTCCCGCACCCCGCTGTTCGACGTCATGTTCAGCTATGTGCCCGAGGAGCCGGGCGAGGGCGGCACCGCGAGCGGCGACACGGCGGAGGAGGCGGACGCCGGCGGCGCTCCGGAGCCCATCCCCGTCAAGTTCGACCTCGTGCTGACCCTGGCGGACGAGAACGGCTCGCTGACCGGTGAACTCCAGTACAGCTCCGCCCTGTTCGACGCCACGACCGCCCAGCGGATGACTGGGCACCTGGTCACGCTGCTCGACGCGGTCGCCGCCGACCCGGACCGGCACATCGGCGAACTCCCGTTGCTGTCCCGCGCGGAGCGCCACCAGGTCGTCCACGAGTGGAACGACACCGCCGTGGATCTGCCTCCCGCGGGCGGTCTGCACGAGCTGATCGCCGCCCAGGCTGCCGCGACCCCGGATGTGGCGGCCGTCATGGCCGGCGAACACACGCTCACGTACAGCGCGTTGATGTCACGGGCGAGCAGGCTCGCCCACCGCCTGCGCCAGGCGGGGGTGGGCCCCGAGTCCGTAGTGGCACTGTGTCTGGAACGCGGCGCCGACATGGCGGTCGCCACCCTGGCGGTGTGGCAGGCCGGCGCGGGCTATCTGCCCCTGGACCCCGCCTATCCGCTCGAACGGCTCCAGTTCATGGTGGCCGACTCGGGCGCCGCGGTCCTCCTGGGCCACGAGACGGTGGCCGCCGGCCTGGCGGCCGACGCCACCCTGGAGACCGTGCTGTGGCTGGACGACCCGGCCACCTGGACGGGCCTCGCGGCGCTGCCCTCCACACCTCCGCGGATACGGGTCCTGCCCGACCAGCTCGCGTACATCATCTACACCTCCGGCTCGACGGGGCGTCCCAAGGGCGTCCACGTGCCCCACCGGGGTGTGACGACGCTCGCCGAGGCGATGCGGCCGCTGCTGCACGCCGGGCCGGGTGACCACGTGCTCGAATTCGCCTCGTTCAGCTTCGACGCCTCGGTGTGGGAGCTGGTGATGTCGCTGCCCACCGGCGCGACCCTGGTCGTGGCCGAAGCGCAGGACCGCACCCCGCCCGAGCGGCTGACCTCGCTGATGCGGCGCGCTGCCGTGAGCCTGTCGTTCATGACACCTTCCGTGCTGGAGGTGCTGCTCCCCGACGAACTCCCCGATCTGGCAACGGTGTTGGTGGGCGGGGAGCGCGTGGAGGCCGGGCTCACCGAACGGTGGCGCGACCGTCTGCGACTGCTCAACGTCTACGGTCCGACCGAGACCACCATCGCCACCACCGCGGGCGAGGTCGAGACCGACGGCACACCGCCGATCGGCACTCCCTACGTCAACGAACGGGTCCACGTACTCGATCAATGGCTGAACCCGGTGCCCGTGGGCGTCGCGGGCGAACTGTTCATCGGCGGCGCCGGAGTCACCCGCGGCTACGGCGGCCGTGGGGCCCTGACCGCGGAGCGCTTCCTCGCCGACCCGTTCGCGGCCGACGGCTCCCGCATGTACCGCTCGGGCGACCGGGCACGCCGACTGGCCGACGGACAGCTGGAGTTCATCGGCCGCGCCGACAACCAGGTCAAGGTCCGCGGGTTCCGTATCGAGCCCGGCGAGATCGAGACCGTACTCGCCGAACACCCGGGCGTCCGAACCGCCGTCGTCACGGCCTACGGAACCGGTACGGAGCGCAAGCTCGTCGCCTACCTGGTCCCCGCCGACATGGCCGAAGGCATGCCGCCCGTAGCCGAGTTGCGCGCGTTCGTGGGTGAGCACCTGCCCAAGTTCATGGTTCCGGCGGTCTTCACCGAGATGGCCGGCCTGCCGATGACGCGGAGCGGCAAGATCGACCGCGGAGCCCTGCCCGCACCCGACGGAACGCGCGCGGTGGCCACGAGCACCTACGTCGCGCCCCGCACCGACGTGGAACGGATCCTCGCCGAGGCCTGGGCCCAGGTCCTCGGCCTCGACCGGGTCGGCGTCGAGGACAACTTCTTCGACCTCGGCGGCGACTCCATCATCAGCATCCGCGTCGTGGCCCGGGCCCGCGAGTACGGCGTCCATGTCACCGCGGCCCAGCTGTTCGACCACCAGACGGTGGCGGCCCTGGCGTCCGTGGCATCGGGCGAGAGCACGGCGGACGCCGAACAGGGCCTGGTGGTCGGGGAGTTCCCACTGACCCCGATCCAGCACTGGTACCTGGAACGCGAGCTGCCGGCACCGTCGCACTTCAACCAGTCGGTGGTCCTGGAGGCCGTCGACCGGGTGGACACCGACGCGCTCCGAGCGGCGGCACGCGCCGTGGTGGAGCAGCACGACGCGCTGCGCTCCCGCTTCGTACAGGACGACGACGGTGCGTGGACCGGGCACGTGGCGGCCGTCGAGCCGGCCGACCTGGTGTCGGTGATCGACGCCTCCGCCGCGGACGGTGAGGCGGAGTTCCTGGAAGCCCGGGCCACAGAGGTGCAGGGCGCGCTCGATCTGCACGAGGGCCCACTGCTGCGACTGGCTCTCCTCGACCGGGGCGAGCACGGCCAACTGCTCCTCGTGGTCGTCCACCACCTGGCCGTCGACGCCGTCTCCTGGCCGATCCTGATCGAAGACCTGACATCGGCGTACGAGCAGGCCGCGCGCGGCGCCACGACGGTGGAGCTGCCGGCCAAGACGACGTCGTTCCAGCGCTGGTCGCAGCGGCTCGGTGAACTGGCGGCCTCCCCGGAGGTGACGGCCGAAGCCGCCCACTGGCGGGAGACCGAGATCGCGGCCACGCCACTCCCGCGCGACCGGGACGGGCGCAACACCGTGGCCTCGGCCAGGGACGTCGTCACCGCGCTCGGAGCCGAGCAGACCGAACGGCTGCTGCGCGAGGTGCCGAGCGCGTTCCGGACACAGATCAACGACGTGCTGCTCACGGCACTCGGCATGGTCCTCGCCCCCTGGGCGCGCGTCCCGTCGGTGGTCGTGGACCTGGAGGGTCACGGCCGCGAGGACGTCGGCGCCGACATCGACGTGTCCCGCACCGTCGGCTGGTTCACGAGCATGTACCCGGTCGCCCTGACCGGCGCCCGGGACGGGGACCTCGGAGCAGTGCTCCGCCGCACGAAGGAGTACCTGCGGGCGGTCCCGAGGAAGGGCCTGGGACACGGTCTGCTCCGCCACCTCACGGACCGGCTCCCGCGCACGGGCACCGCGGCGGAGGTCAGCTTCAACTATCTGAGCCGGCGAGCCGACACCCACGAGTCCGCCCCCGGCGGCGGGACGGGCCCGTTCCGACCCGGCCGGGGATCGCTGGGCCGCGCATGGTCGGAGGAGGGCGACCGCGCCCACCTCATCGACGTCAACTGCCGGGTGTCCGACGGCCGGCTGGAAATGGTGTGGACGTACGGCACCGAGGTGCACGACGAGGCGACGGTACAGCGGCTCGCACAGCGGTACGCCGAAGTCCTGAGCGACCTCATCGAGTACTGCTGCGACCCCGATGTCCACGGGCACACCCCGTCGGACTTCCCCCTGGCCCGTATCGGCCAACAGGCCCTCGACCGCGTCGCACGGCAGCTCCCCACGACGATCGAGGACATCTATCCGCTGACGGCACTGCAGCAGGGAATGCTGTTCCACACCCGGCTGTCCGCGGACCCCGGCATGTACTGGGTCCAGAACGGCATGCTGCTGGAAGGCGAACTGGACCTCGAAGCCCTCAGGCGCGCCTGCGAGTTGGTGTTCGCCCGGCACGAGGTGCTCCGCACCACGGTGGTGTGGGACGGCGTGCCCGAACCACTGGCCGTGGTCTCCCGGTCCGTACCCCTGCCACTGCGGGACCTCGACCTGGCCCACCTGGCGGAGGAGGCGCAGCAGCAGGCGATCGGCGACCACCTGTCGGACGACTGGGCCCGCGGCGCCGACTTCTCCGCTCCCACCCTGGTGCGCCTGGCACTGATCCGGCTCGCCGACGACCGGCACCAGCTCATCTGGAGCTATCACCACTTGCTGCTCGACGGGTGGAGCCTGCCCATCGTCATGGGCGAGATGCTGGAGGCCTACCAGGCCTATCGCCGTGGAAGCGTGCCGGCCCTGGCGCCCCGCCCGTCCTTCCGGGACTTCATCGCGTGGACCACCGCCCAGGACGGGGACGAAGCACGGGAGTACTGGCGCGAACGGCTGTCCGGCATCACCGGGACCACGACTCTCGGCGTAGCCCGTGCCACCGGCGACAGCGGTCGCGACGAACGTCTGGTCTCCCTGCCACCGACCGTGGCGGCGTCCGGCCTGGCCGAGTTCGCCCGCCGGCATCGGCTGACGGTGAACACCGTGGTGCAGGGCGCCTGCGCGCTGGTGCTCGGCCGGTACGCCGACACCGACGACGTGGTGTTCGGCGTGACCTCCTCGGGCCGCGGCGACCAGATCGACGGTATGGACGCGATGGTCGGTCTGCTCATCAACACCACACCGGTACGGGTCCGCGTCGACCGGGACCGGCCGGTGGCCGACTGGCTCGCCGAGCTCCAGGACGAGCAGGTACGGGCCCGCAGGTACGAGCACACCTCGCTCGTGACGATCACGGAATGCAGCGAACTCCCGCCCGGCCAGGCCCTGTTCGACACCCTCTTCGTATTCGAGAACTTCCCCGACCAGACCCTGGCCGCCAGCCGGGAGACCTCTGCCGCCGACGGCCTCGAAGCGGGTCTCGACTACGGGCGCGAGCAGGTCAACTACCCCCTCCACATCACCGCCGGCTTCGGCCGCGAACTCAAGATCAAGCTGTCGTACGACCGCGCCCGCCTCGATGCCGGAACCGTGGAGCGGATGGCCGGACACTTGGCGACGGTGCTCGCGGCGATCGCCGAGGACGCCGGGCGGCAGGTGGGTGAGCTGCCGGTGCTGACCACCGCGGAGCGGGACCAGTTGGTGGGTGAGTGGAACGACACGGCGGCCCCGCTGCCGACGACGGGCGGGGTGCATGAGCTGATCGCTGAAGGGACGCGGTCGGCGCCGGACGCGGTGGCTGTGGTCTCGGGCGATGTGTCCTTGACGTACGGCGGGTTGGCGGGACGGGCGAACCGTCTCGCGCGTCATCTCCGTCGGGTGGGTGTGGGGTCGGAGTCGGTGGTGGCGCTGTGCCTGTCCCGTGGGGTGGACATGGTCGTCGCGGCGTTGGCGGTGTGGCAGGCGGGTGGGGCGTATCTGCCGTTGGATCCGGAGTTTCCAGTGGAGCGGCTGGGGTTCATGCTGGCTGACAGTGGGGCGTCGGTGCTGGTCGGGCATCGGGGTGTGGCTGCCGGTCTGGTGGTGTCGGCCGGGGTGGAGTCGGTGGTCTGGCTGGATGATCCGGCGACGGTGGAGAGGCTGGCCGGGCTTCCCGCCACGGTTCCTGAAGTGCCTGTCCATGCGGGCCAGTTGGCGTATGTGTTGTATACGTCGGGTTCGACGGGGCGGCCGAAGGGTGTGCAGGTTTCGCACGGCGGTCTGGTGAGTTTCCTGTCGGCGATGGCTGGGCGTCCTGGGCTTGATGGTGCGGATGTGCTGTTGGCGGTGACGACGCTGGGCTTCGACATCGCGGGGCTGGAGTTGTGGTTGCCGTTGGTGTCGGGTGCGCGGGTGGTGGTGGCCGGCCGGGATGTGGCGGGTGTGCCTGCTGTGTTGGCGGGTGAGTTGGTGCGGGTCGGTGCGACGGTGATGCAGGCGACGCCGGCGACGTGGCAGATGCTGGTGTCGGACGGCTGGGACGGCGTATCGGGTCTGAGGGTTCTGTGCGGTGGTGAGGCGTTGCCCGCTTCGCTGGCGGGGGCGTTGGCGGAGCGGACCGCGGCGGTGTGGAACATGTACGGGCCGACGGAGACGACGGTCTGGTCGGTGTGCGAACCCGTCGATGGCGGCGCACCTGGTATCGGCGTGCCGATCGCGAACACGCGGGTCTATGTGCTGGACGAGCGGCTGGCACCGGTGCCGGTGGGCGTGGCGGGCGAGTTGTTCATCGGTGGTGCCGGTGTCGCCCGTGGTTACTTCGGGCGTGGGGCGTTGACGGCGGAGCGGTTCGTGGCGGATCCGTTCGCGGCTGATGGTGCGCGTCTGTATCGCACCGGGGACCGGGTGCGGTGGCTGGCTGAGGGCCGGCTGGAGTTCCTGGGCCGGGCCGACGACCAGCTGAAGGTCCGTGGTTTCCGGATCGAGCCGGGTGAGATCGAGTTCGCGCTGTCCACACATCCGCGGATCGGTTCGGCGGTGGTCACCGCACACGGTGAGGGAGCCGAACGCCGCCTGGTGGCCTACCTGGTACCGAGTGCCCCGAGCGAGGAGGGCGGAAGCACTCCGCCACCGGGAGAGCTGCGTGAGCATGTACGGCAGACGCTGCCGGAGTACATGGTCCCGTCCCTCTTCACGGAACTGGCGGCGCTTCCCCTCACACCCAACGGAAAGATCAACCGGTCCGCCCTGCCCGAGCCGGAGGGACTGCGGCCCGAGGGCGGTTACGTCGCTCCGGTGACCACGACCGAGGAACTCCTCGCCGGAATCTGGACCCAGGTCCTCGGCTCGGACCGTGTCGGCATCACGGACGGCTTCTTCGATCTCGGCGGCCACTCACTCCTGGCCACACAGGTGATCTCCCGTATCCGGGAGGCCTTCCGGGTCGAGATACCTCTCGCCGTCCTCTTCGACGCGCCGACCGTACGGGAGCTGGCCGCGGCGGTCGACAGCGCCGGACGAGGCGGCGTCCTGCCGCCGATCGCGATCGCGGACCGCACCCGGGCACTGCCGTTGTCCTTCGCGCAGCAGCGGTTGTGGTTCCTCGACCAACTGGAGCCCGGTTCGGTCGAGTACAACCTGCCCACGCCGATGCGCTGGCGCCACGCAGTGGACGTCGACGCCCTGGCCGCGGCGCTGGGCGCGGTCGTCGCCCGGCACGAGATCCTGCGGACCCGGCTGACGGCGGGCGCCGACGGAGTGGCGTACCAGGTGATCGACCCGCCGTCGGGATTCACTCTGCCGGTGGTCGACGTGTCCGGGAGCGTCAACCCCGCAGCGCTCGCACGGGAGTTGGTCTCGACGGATGCCGTCACACCCTTCGACCTGGCGAACGGCCCGATGATCCGCGCCACACTGATCCGGCTGGCCCCGGACGAGCATGTACTGGCTCTGGCCACGCATCACGTGGTGTCCGACGAGTGGTCGGACCGCATCCTTCAGCGTGAACTGCTCGCCCTGTACGAGGCGTTCAGCGCGGGACGGCCGGATCCGCTCCCGCCGCTGCCGGTCCAGTACGCGGACTTCGCGGTGTGGCAGCGCGCATGGCTGACCGGCGCGACGCTGGACACACAACTCGATTACTGGCGACAGGAGTTGGCCGGATTCCCGGTACTGGAACTCCCCACTGACCGGCCACGCCCGCCCGTCCGGTCCACCGAGGGCGCGGTACACAGGTTCTCGGTCCCGGACCGGACCACGAAGGCCTTGCGCACCCTTTCCGGCCGCAGCGGAACGACGATGTCGATGACGCTGCTGGCGGCGTTCAGCGTGCTGCTGGGCCGCTACGCCGGCTCCGAGGATGTGGTGGTGGGCACGCCGGTGGCGAACCGGAACCGGGCCGAGACGGAGGACCTGATCGGGTTCTTCGTCAACACCCTGGTCATGCGGACGGATCTGTCCGGCGACCCCTCGTTCGGGGATGTGCTGGGGCGGGTGCGGGAGACCGCGCTGGGCGCGTACGCCCATCAGGATGTGCCGTTCGAGCAACTGGTGGACGACCTGGTCGTGGAACGCGACCGTTCCCGTACCCCGCTGTTCCAGGTCCTCTACACCTACGCGGCGGCAGATCCTGACGACGCTCACCACGAGGAGGCGGGAACCGAACCCGACGCCGATCCGGGTCCGGGCCGGAACAGAGGCCCCTTGCCGGTGAAGTACGACCTGATGCTGGCCCTGGCGGAATCGGGCGGTGCCCTGACCGCGGAGATCCAGTTCAGTACGGCGTTGTTCGACGCGGTGACGGTGGAGCGGATGGCGGGGCATCTGGTGACGCTGCTGGAGGCGGTCGCTGTTGACGCGGGCTGTCCTGTGGGGGAGTTGCCGTTGCTGGGTGTGTCGGAGCGGGATCGGTTGGTGGGGGAGTGGAATGACACGGCGTCCCCGCTGCCTGGGTCGGTGGCCGGGGTGCATGAGTGGATCGCCGGGCGGGCGGTGGTGGTGCCGGATGCGGTGGCTGTCGTAGCGGGTGAACTGGCTGTGACGTATGGCGGGTTGGCGGGACGGGTGAACCGTCTTGCGCGTCATCTCCGTCGGGTGGGTGTGGGGTCGGAGTCGGTGGTGGCGCTGTGCCTGTCCCGTGGGGTGGAGATGGTGGTTGCCGCGTTGGCGGTGTGGCAGGCGGGTGGGGCGTATCTGCCGTTGGATCCGGAGTTTCCGGTGGAGCGGCTGGGGTTCATGCTGGCTGACAGTGGGGCGTCGGTGCTGGTGGGGCATCGGGGTGTGGCTGCCGGTCTGGTGGTGTCGGCCGGGGTGGAGTCGGTGGTCTGGCTGGATGATCCGGCGACGGTGGAGATTCTCGCCGGGCTTCCCGCCACGGTTCCTGAAGTGCCTGTCCATGCGGGCCAGTTGGCGTATGTGTTGTATACGTCGGGTTCGACGGGGCGGCCGAAGGGTGTGCAGGTTTCGCACGGCAACCTGGTCAATTTCCTGACTGCGATGGCTGGGCGTCCTGGGCTTGATGGTGCGGATGTGCTGTTGGCGGTGACGACGCTGGGCTTCGACATTGCGGGGCTGGAGTTGTGGTTGCCGTTGGTGTCGGGTGCGCGGGTGGTGGTGGCCGGCCGGGATGTGGCGGGTGTGCCTGCTGTGTTGGCGGGTGAGTTGGTGCGGGTCGGTGCGACGGTGATGCAGGCGACGCCGGCGACGTGGCAGATGCTGGTGTCGGACGGCTGGCAGGGGCAGCCAGGTCTGCGTGCTCTGTGTGGTGGTGAGGCGTTGTCCGCTTCGCTGGCGGGGGCGTTGGCGGAGCGGACCGCGGCGGTGTGGAACATGTACGGGCCGACCGAGACCACCATCTGGTCGGCGTGTGAGCGCGTGTCCGGGGGTGTCCCGTCGATCGGCGTGCCGATCGCGAACACGCGGGTCTATGTGCTGGACGAGCGGTTGAACCCGGTGCCCCTCGGAGTCGGAGGCGAGTTGTTCATCGGTGGTGCCGGTGTCGCCCGTGGTTATCTCGGGCGTCGGGCGCTGACCGCCGAGCGGTTCGTGGCGGATCCGTTCGCGGCTGATGGTGCGCGTCTGTATCGCACCGGGGACCGGGTGCGGTGGCTGGCTGAGGGCCGGCTGGAGTTCCTGGGCCGGGCCGACGACCAGCTGAAGGTGCGCGGTTTCCGGATCGAGCCGGGTGAGATCGAGTTCGCTCTGACGGGCCACGCGCAGATCAGCGCGGCGGTGGTCACCGCGCACGGTGAGGGTGCTGAGCGTCGTCTGGTGGCCTACCTGGTCCCCACCGGCCACACCCACGGCATCCCCGTCCCGGAGGTGCTGCGGGAGCACCTGCGCCTATCCCTGCCGGACTACATGATTCCGTCCCTGTTTATCGAGCTGAGTTCCCTGCCCCTGACCCCCAACGGCAAGATCGACCGGTCTGCCCTCCCGGCGCCGGACCCCTCCCGCACGGGCCTCAGTGGTTTCTCGGAGCCGTCCGGGGCGACGGAGGAACTGCTCGCCGGTGTCTGGGCGCAGGTGCTGGGCGTTGAGCGGGTTGGTGTCACGGACGGTTTCTTCGATCTCGGTGGTCATTCCCTCCTGGCCACGCTGGTGGTGTCCCGGATCCGGGAGGCGTTCGGTGTCGAGGTGTCTCTCGGCGACCTGTTCGATGCCCCCACCGTTCGTGGTCTGGCTTCGGTGATCGACCGTTCCGCGCGGGATGCCGCACCCCCGATGGCGCTCCTCGCCCGGGACGGGGTGCTGCCGCTGTCGTTCGCGCAGCAACGGCTGTGGTTCCTGGACCAGTTGGAGCCCGGCTCGCCGGAATACAACATGTCGACCCGGCTGCGCCTGACCGGCGATGTCGACCTCCCGGCGCTCGGCGCGGCGCTGGACGCGGTCGTGGCCCGGCACGAGGTGCTGCGCACTCGTCTGGTGGCCGACGCCGACGGGGTACCGCACCAGCTCATCGACCCGCCGATCCCGGTGTCCCTCCCGCTGCTGGACGTGTCCGGCAGCGAGGATCCACAGCGGGAGGCCGACGGCCTGATGGTCGACGACGCGCTGGCTCCCTTCGACCTCGCGCAGGGGCCCCTCGTCCGCGCGACCCTCGTCCGGCTGGCCCCGGACGACCACGTACTGGCTCTGGCGATGCATCACGTCGTCTTCGACGAGTGGTCGGACCGCATCCTTCAGCGCGAGATGTCGGCGCTGTACGAGGCGTTCAGGTCCGGGGATCCGGACCCGCTGCCGCCGCTCCGGCTTCAGTACGCCGACTTCGCCGCCTGGCAGCGGACCTGGCTCTCCGGGGATGTCCTGGACAGCCAAGTCGGCTACTGGCGAGAGAAGTTGGCGGACGTCCCGGCCCTGGACCTGCCGACCGACCGGCCCCGCCGGCCCGTGCGTTCCACCGATGGCTCGGTGGCGAGGTTCAGCGTCCCGGCGGAGACCGCCGACGCCCTGCGGGCACTGTCGCGCGAACACGGCACCACGATGTTCATGACGCTGCTGGCCGCCTTCGACGTCCTCGTGGGTCGTTACGGCGGTACGGAGGACGTCGCGGTCGGTACACCGGTGGCGAACCGGAACCGGGCCGAGACGGAGGACCTGATCGGGTTCTTCGTCAACACCCTGGTCATGCGGACGGACCTGTCCGGCGACCCGTCCTTCACCGAGGTGCTGCGCCGGGTGCGCGAGACGGCGCTGGGTGCCTACGCACACCAGGACCTGCCGTTCGAGCAGCTGGTGGACGATCTGGTCGTGGAGCGCGACCGGTCGCGTACGCCGCTGTTCCAGGCACTCTTCAGCTACACCGCCGAAGAGAGGGGTGGCTCGCGCGCGACCACCGGCGCGGACGGCGGTGCGGCGTCCGTTCCCGGATCCCTGCCGGTGAAGTTCGACCTGATGCTGAACCTGGGTGAGAACGAGGGCGCGCTGGCCGGTGAGATCCAGTACAGCACCGGCCTGTTCGACGCCGCCACGATCGAGCGGATGGCGGGGCACCTGGTCACGCTGCTCCGGGCCGTCGCCACCGACGCGGACCGGAGCGTGGGCGAGCTGCCGCTGCTGACCGCGGCCGAGCAGGACCAGCTGCTGCACGAGTGGACCGACACCGTCGTCGAGCTGCCCGCGGCGGCCGGCATGCACGAGCTGATTGCCGGGCGGGCGGCCGTGACCCCGGACGCGGTGGCCGTCGTGTCGGGTGAACTGACGCTCACGTACGGCGAGTTGATGTGCCGGGCGAATCGGCTCACGCACCACCTGCGGGACGCGGGGGTGGGGACCGAGTCGGTGGTGGCGCTGTGCCTGGAGCGTGGTCCGGACATGGTGGCGGCGGTACTGGCCGTGTGGCAGGCGGGTGGCGCGTACCTCCCGCTGGATCCCGAATACCCGCGGGAGCGCCTGGAGTTCATGCTCGCCGACAGCGGCGCGTCGACACTGGTCGGTCACCGGGCGGTGGCCGCCGACCTGGCCGACGGCGCCGCGCTGGACACCGTCGTGTGGCTGGACGACCCGGGGACGCGGACGGCCCTCGCGGCGCTGCCGTCCACGTCGGCGCGGGTGCCGGTGCACCCGCAGCAACTCGCGTACGTCATCTACACCTCGGGCTCGACCGGACGTCCGAAGGGTGTCCAGATCACCCACCGGGGTGTCCTCAACCGTGTGTCGTGGATGCAGGACCGGCACCGGCTGGACGCGTCGGAGCGAGTGCTGCACAAGACGCCGCTGACGTTCGACGCGTCGGTGTGGGAGCTGTTCTGGCCGTTGGCGAACGGCGCCGAGCTGGTGATCGCCGAGCCGGGACGCCACGGTGACCTGGACTATCTGGTGGGGCTGCTGGAGGCCCGGCAGATCGCGGTGGTGCAGTTCGTGCCCTCGCTGTTCAAACTGTTCGTGTCTCATACGTGGCCGACGTCGCTGCCCTCGCTGCGTGCCGTGTTCTGCGGTGGCGAGGCGCTGTCCGCTGCCGATGTGGCCCGTTTCTACGCCAGGAACGACACGGCCGTTGTGGCGAACCTGTACGGCCCGACGGAGAACACCGTCGATGCGGCCAGCACGGTGTGCCCGCGTCCGGCTGGTACGGCGGACTGGTCGCCGGGCGGCCTGGTCCCCATCGGCCAACCCCTCACCAACGTACGGCTGCTGGTGCTGGACGACCGCCTGAACCCGGTGCCGGTCGGTGTCGCGGGAGAACTGTTCATCGCCGGGGCGAGCCTGGCCCGGGCGTACGGGGGCCGACCCGCGCTGACGGCGGAGCGGTTCGTGGCGGATCCGTTCGCCGGTGACGGGTCCCGGGCGTACCGTTCCGGCGACCAGGTGCGCTGGCGGGCCGACGGACGTCTGGAATTCCTCAGCCGCGTCGACCACCAGGTGAAGGTGCGCGGGTTCCGCATCGAGCCCGGCGAGGTCGAGGCGGTCCTCGCCGCTCACCCCGCCGTACGGTCGGCGGTCGTGACGACGTGGGGCGAGGCGGCGGACCGGGCGCTGGTGGCCCATCTGGTGCCGGACGACCCGGCCGAGGGCATCCCGGCCACCGCCGACCTGCGCGAGCACGTCCGGCGCAGCGTCCCCGAGTTCATGGTCCCGTCGGTCTTCGTCGAAGTGGCGGCCCTGCCGCTGACTCCCAACGGGAAGCTGGACCGGGCCGCCCTGCCGGCTCCGGAGACCGTCCGCACCGACGCGAACGGGTTCGTCGCTCCCTCGGGTGTGGTGGAGGAACTGCTCGCGGGGATCTGGGACCGGCTGCTGCCCGTGGACCGGGTCGGTGCCGAGGACAACTTCTTCGAACTGGGCGGGCACTCGCTGCTGGCCACCCAGATCGTCTCCCGCGTCCGGGACGTCCTCGGGGCGGAACTCCCGCTCTCCACGCTGTTCGACCACCCGACGGTGCGCGGACTGGCGACGGCGATCACGGAGTCGTCGGAGGGGGTCGACGCACGACCGGTGACGCCGGTCGTGCGGGACCGCGAACTACCGCTGTCCTTCGCCCAGCAGCGCCTGTGGTTCCTCGACCGACTGGAGCCCGGATCGCTGGAATACAGCCTTCCGATGCGGGTTCGGATGGGCCCGGACCTGGACGTCCCCGCCCTCCAGGACGCGCTGAGCGCGATCGTCGCCCGGCACGAGGTGCTGCGGACCCGGCTCGTGGCCGGTCCGGACGGAGTGGCGTACCAGCTGATCGATCCGCCGTCGGTCTTCCCGCTCCCGCTGATCGACGTCTCGACCGAGGGTGACCCCCTGCACGCGGCCGGGAAGCTGGTCGCGGCCGACGAGGCGACACCGTTCGACCTGGCCGACGGCCCGCTGATCCGAGCCATGCTCATCCGCGTGGCGCCCGACGAGCACGTGCTGGCGCTGTCGATGCACCATGTCGTGTCCGACGAATGGTCCACGCGGATCTTCCAGCGCGAACTGGCGTACCTGTACGACGAGTTGCGCGCGGGCCGGACACCGGCGCTGCCCGCACTGGCCGTGCAGTACGCGGACTTCGCGGTCTGGCAGCGACAGTGGCTGACCGGTGACGTCCTGGACCGCCAACTGTCCTACTGGCGCGACCAGTTGTCGGGTACCCCGGTACTGGAGCTGCCTTCGGACCGCCCGCGCCCCGCGGTGTGGTCACCGGCCGGGGCGTACACCCGGTTCACCGTCGCGGCGGAGACGACGGAGTCGCTGCGCGCGCTGTCCCGGCGCGGCGGTACGACGATGTTCATGACGCTGCTGGCCGCCTTCGACGTCCTGTTGAGCCGGTACGCCGGCACGGACGACGTCGTCGTGGGCACACCGGTGGCGAACCGGAACCGCGCCGAGACCGAGGAGCTGATCGGGTTCTTCGTCAACACCCTGGTGATGCGGGCCGACCTGTCCGGCGATCCGACGTTCACGGAGCTGCTCGGTCGCGTCCGTTCCATGGCGCTCGACGCGTATGCGCACCAGGATCTCCCGTTCGAGCAGCTGGTCGACGAGCTGGTCGTCGAGCGGGACCGGTCCCGCAGCCCGCTGTTCCAGGTGTTGTTCAACTACTTCACCGAGGACGGGCAGGCGCCTGCCGACGACGACCTGGACGGCGGGCCGGACGCCGACTCGTTCCTCGGTGACACCGGCAGCGGCATGACCACCCGCTTCGATCTGCGGCTGGTGCTGACGGATGCGGGCGGTGCTCTGAACGGGCAGATCGAGTACAGCACCGCGCTGTTCGACCCCGGCACGGTCGAGCGGATGGCGGCGCACCTCGGCACCTTGCTGAGCGCGGTGGCCAGGGACGCCGAACAGCGGCTCGGCGAGCTGCCGTTGCTGGACGGCCCCACGCACGACGTGCTGGTCCGCGGCTGGAACGACACGGCCCAGGACCTGCCCGCGGTGGGCGGCGTGCACGAGCTGATCGTGGCTGCCGCGGCCGAGGAGCCGGGTGCGACCGCTGTGATGTTCGGTGGGACGTCGGTCGGCTACGGCGAGCTGTTGGAACGCTCGGGGCGGCTGGCGCACTATCTGCGCGGTGCGGGCGTCGGCGACGAGACCGTGGTCGCGGTGTGCCTGCCGCGCGGCGTCGACATGATCGTGGCCGTCCTCGCGGTCTGGCAGGCAGGCGGTGCCTATCTGCCGCTGGATCCCGAATACCCGGTGGACCGGCTGGAGTTCATGCTCGCCGACAGCGGAGCGGGTGTGCTGCTGGGCACTGAAGAGGTGATCGACGACCTGCCCGTGGGCAGGCTGCGGACGGTCGTCATGGACGATCCGGCGCTGCGAAGCTCCCTGCGGGTACTGCCCTCGACCCCGCCCGAAGTGACTGTCCACACCGACCAGTCGGCGTATGTGATCTACACGTCCGGATCCACGGGGCGGCCGAAGGGCGTGCAGGTCACCCATGCGGGAGCGGTCAGTCTGGTGACGGCCCAACGGGAGGCGCTCGGCACCGGCCGGGGCGATGTGGTCCTGCAGTTCGCGCCGTTCGGGTTCGACGCGTCGGTGTGGGAGCTGCTGATGGCGCTGGCGACCGGGGGCACCCTGGTTGTCGCCGAGGCGGCGGACCGTGCCGAACCCGGCCGCCTGGCGGCGCTCGCCACCCGTACCGGAGTGAGCGTGGCCACCGTGCCTCCGTCCCTGCTGGATGCCCTGAGCCCTGCCGAGTTCAGCGGTGTGTCCACCCTGATCACGGCGGGCGAGCGGCTTGAGGGGCGGTTGGCCGCCCAGTGGGCTGCCGGCCGGCGGCTGTTCAACGCGTACGGTCCGACCGAGACGACGGTGTGCGCGACGGTCGCCCTCTGCGAGGGGGACGGCGGGCAGGCGCCGCCGATCGGCGGGCCGATCGCGAACACCCGGGTGTACGTGCTGGATTCGCGGCTGCGCCCGGTGCCGGTAGGCGTGGCGGGGGAGCTGTTCATCGCGGGTGCGCAGCTGGCGCGCGGCTACCTCGGTCGTGCGGCGCTCACCGCGGAACGCTTTCTGCCCGACCCCTTGATGGGCGACGGCACGCGGATGTACCGCTCCGGCGACCGGGTGCGGTGGCTGCCGGACGGGCAGCTGGAGTTCCTCGGCCGCGCCGACGACCAGGTCAAGGTCCGCGGCTTCCGGATCGAGCCGGGGGAGGTGGAGGCGCTGCTCGCCGCCCATCCGATGGTGCGGACGGCCGTCGTCACCGCGAGCGGTCAGGACACCGACCGGCGGCTGCTCGCCTACCTGGTCCCCGCCGACCAGTCCGACGGCATTCCCTCCGTCGAGGAACTGAGGGCCTACGCGGGCGATCGTCTGCCGGCGTTCATGGTGCCGTCGGTGTTCGTCGAACTGGCCGAGCTGCCCCTCACCACGAACGGCAAGGTGGACCGGGCGGCGCTCCCGGAGCCGGACGGCGGGCCGCGGGCCGCGACGGCACAGGCGTATGTCGCACCCCGTACCGGGACCGAGCGGATCCTCTGCGAGACGTGGACCGAACTCCTGGGCGTGGAACGCGTCGGCGTCGAGGACAACTTCTTCGACCTCGGCGGGCATTCGCTCCTGGCCACCCGGCTGGTCTCCCGCATCCGTGACGTCTTCGGAGTGGACCTGACGCTCGCCGCTGTCTTCGAAGAGCCCACCGTCGCGGCGATCGCGGCCGCCCTCGGAGCCGACGACGGCGAGGAGTACGAGGCGTTCGAACTGTAGGTGTCATCCTCAGGTAGGACTCCGCCCGTCCCTCTTGCGAGGGACGGGCGGTCCGCGCTCTGGCTCCTGTGGGTGGCGCAGAACATGGCTCTTCGCCGTGACGACCGGACCACCCCCTTCTCCCTAGGCTTCCGGTATGGAGAAAACGATCGATGGGTCGGACGCGACGATCGAAGTCACGGACGTGCGCAAGCGCTTCGGAAGCACCCAGGCGCTGGATGGAATGACGTTCAACGTCAGGCCGGGGCAGGTCACCGGCTTCGTCGGTCCGAACGGCGCCGGCAAGTCCACGACCATGCGCGTCATCCTCGGCCTGGACAAGCCCGACAAAGGGACCGCACGGGTCGGCGGACACCGATACCAGGATCTGCGGACCCCGCTCACCCACATCGGGGCGCTGCTGGACGCCGCGGCTGTGCAGCCGAGCCGTACCGCCCGCCACCATCTGCTGTGGCTGGCCCACTCCCAGGGGCTGAGCGCCGGGCGGGTCGACGAGGTGATCCGGCAGGTCGGCCTCCAGGACGTGGCTCAGCGCAAGGCGGGCGGCTTCTCGCTGGGCATGAGGCAGCGCCTCGGTATCGCGGCCGCCCTGCTCGGCAACCCCCCGGTGATCATGCTCGACGAGCCCTTCAACGGCCTGGATCCCGAGGGGTTCATGTGGATGCGCGGCTTCCTCGCCTCGCTGGCCGAACAGGGGCGGGCCGTGCTGGTCTCCAGCCATCTGATGAGCGAACTGCAGGACAGCGCCGACCACGTGGTGGTCGTCGGGCGCGGCAAGGTCGTCGCCGACATGAGCGTGCGCGACCTGCTGGCGTCCATGTCCCAGGGACGGGTGACCCTGCGGACGTCCGCGCTCGCCCAGGCCATGGAGGTCCTGGCGCGCTCGGGCGCGACCGTGAGCTCCACCGGCGCCGACACGATCAGCGTGACCGGGCTGCCCGCGGAGAATGTGGTGGCGCTGCTCAGCCAGAACGCGGTGCCGTTCTCGGAGATCTCCGAGCACCGCGCCTCGCTGGAAGAGGCGTACATGGAGCTCACCCGGGATGCCGTGCAGTACCGCGGCGTCGTTCCCGAGGAGGCCGGCCGATGACGTCCACGATGACGCCGCCTCGCGCGACCGCGCGGCCGGGACGGGGCGGTTTCGGGCAGTTGCTGCACGCGGAATGGACCAAGTTCCGTACGGTGCGGGGCTGGGTGCAGAGCACGGTCGGCGCGGTGCTCATCATCTGCCTGGTGGGCCTGCTCGCCACGGCAGCGGGCAACAAGGGCGGTGCGGACGGCAGTTCCGCGCTGCCCGTCGGCCCCGGCGGCCAAGCGGTCAACGACAGCTTCTACTTCGTACACCAGAAGCTCCAGGGCGACGGCAGCATCACCGTCTCGGTGTCCTCGCTGGCCGGTGTCGTCTCGACGAGCCCGAACGACAGCAAAGGCGGCCTCGCCCCGTGGGCGAAGGCAGGCATCATCGTGAAGGACAGCCTGGACCAAGGGTCGTCGTACGCGGCGATGATGGTCACCGGCAGCCATGGCGTGCGGATGCAGTACGACTACACGCATGACACCGCCGGGATGGCCGGCGCGACCTCCCAGGCGTCGCCGCGCTGGCTGCGCCTCCAGCGCACCGGCGACACACTCACCGGATACCAGTCGGCCGACGGGTCCAAGTGGACCGAGGTGGGCCACGCGGATCTCTCCGGGCTGTCGGAGACACCGCAGGTCGGGCTGTTCGTGACCTCGCCGTCCATCAAGGACGAGACCGGAACCGGAACGGGCTTCGCCCCGGCCGTCGCCACCGGCACCTTCGACCAGATCGCCCTGGGCGGCCAGTGGACCGGCGGCTCCTGGGCAAGCGATCAGGTCGGCAAGGACGCCGGCACCTCCGCCAGCTACAGCCAGGACACCAAGGGCGGGGCCACCCCCTCCGGCAGCGGCTTCAAGGTGACCGGCGCGGGTGACATCGCGCCCGTCGTCGGCGGCCCCGCCACCAGCGGTGTACGGACCATCGAGAACTTCCTTGTCGGCGCGTTCGCCGGGCTGATCATCATGGTCGTCGTGAGCGCGGGCTACATCACCGTCGAGTACCGGCGGGGCATGATCGGCCTGACCCTGGCGGCCAGCCCGCGCCGGGGCCGCGTCCTGGTGGCCAAGGGCCTCGTGGTCGGCTCCGTCGCCTTCGCCGTCGGAGTGGTCTCCGCCGCGATCATGGTCCCCTTGGGGGGAAGCCGGTCGGAGTCCAACGGCTTCCCCGTGCTGACGGTACCGACGGCCACCGAGCTGCGCGTCATCGTCGGTACGGGCCTGCTGCTCGCCGCCGCGAGCGTCTTCGCCCTCGCCGTCGGCACCATCCTGCGGCGCAGCGCCGTGGCCATCACCGTGGTCGTCGTCGGCATGGTGCTGCCCTACCTCCTCGCGACCGCGTCCGTACTGCCCGACGGGGCCTCGCAGTGGCTGCTGAGGGTCACTCCCGCCGCCGGATTCGCCATCCAGCAGAGCATCGCGCACTACGACCAGGTCGTCACCGTCTACTCGCCCTCGTCCGGGTACTTCCCGCTGAGCCCCTGGGCCGGCCTCGCGGTCCTGTGCGCCTATGCCGCGGTCTCGTTCGCCGCCGCCGTGGTCCTGCTCCGCCGGAGGGACGTATGAAATTCGCCGGACGTGCGGAATGGACGAAGCTGCGGACCGACGCGAGCAACACCTGGCTGACGCTCGGGGTGGTCGCGCTGACCCTCGCGGTCGGTGCCGCGGTGGCCATGACGTCCAGGTGTGACGCCAGCGGCTGCGGCGGGGACCCGACGCGGCTCAGTCTCACCGGCGTGCTGGTCGGCCAGGTCGTCGTCGCCATCGTGGCGGTGCTGATGGTCGGCAACGAGTACAGCACCGGCATGATGCACACCACGCTCACCGCGGTGCCGCGCCGGCTGACGGTCCTCTTCTCGAAGTCCGCCGTACTCACCGCGGTGATGCTGGTGGCGGGAACGGTCTCCGTCCTCGGCTCCCTGCTGATCGGAGGCCTTGTGCAGCCCGGGCGCGGCTTCACGAAGGCACACGGTTTCGCACCCCTGTCGTTGACCGACGGGGCGACGCTGCGGGCCGCGGTGGGCTCGGTCCTCTACCTCGTGCTGATCGGTCTCCTCAGCCTCGGTATCGCCCTGGTCGTACGGAACTCGGCGACCGCCATCGGCATCGTTCTCGCCCTGCTGTTCATCTTCCCGATCCTCGCCCAGGTGGTCGCCGATCCCGACTGGCAGCGCCATCTCCAGCAGATCTCCCCGATGACGGCGGGCCTTGCCGTCCAGACGACCGTCCATGTCGACGATCTGCCCATCGGCCCCTGGCAGGGCCTCGGCGTCCTGGCCCTGTGGGCGCTGGGCGCGATGGCGGCCGGAGGCTGGTTGCTCCGCGCACGGGACGCGTAAGCGACGACGAGCGAGGACCGTCGTCCGCAAACCTCCCCCGGGGCAGGATATTCGGCGGTCTGCGCGTTCAACCGGCGCACAGGCGCAGTTGAACGCGCAGACCGCCGTTCCTGTCACCGTGCACTCATAGATCAGCAGGCATGCTTGTCGTACTCTGAGAGCGCCTAATAACGCGACACCACGTTTCGCGGCATTCCGACGGACCGTTTCTGTTCGGTTCGTCCGACGCTGCACGTGGTCGATTTCGCCGTCGGCCCGCTTTCGGAGGTTCCGGTGAGGAAGTACTGCAAGTCCTACCTGCTGGGTGAATTGCGTCGCTTTCCGGGCTGGTCGGCCGGCGCGCGACCGGAAGAGCGTGAACTGACCGACAACACGACGGTGTTCCTCTGTGACGAATTCACCGTCATGATCAGTCCTGTCGGAGTCGACAAGGACAAAAGGCTGTTCACGGAGGACACTCCGGAGTGGCGGGAATTCTGCGAGACCACGCTGAAGTTCCGAATACCGGAAGACCTGGCTTTCGCGTATGCCGAGTCCGAGTAGAACCGAGCCCCCGAGAGGTGACCCATGGATGAACTGACCCAGCGGTTGAGCGACGAACAGCCGGTGGTGGTCGGCGGCCCCAAGCCCACCCTGGAGGAGCTGCGCGTCCGCCTGGAGGACATCGGGACGGTGTTCGTCAAGTTCACCGGTACCCGCGGTGGCACCGACCTGGGCATACGCCTGGACCGCGAGGCGTCCGTCTTCGCCGGGGCGGACTTCGACAAGGGCAGCGGCACCGTCCACGTGGAGGGAACGCTGATCCTCAACGACGACCCCGTTCGCTGCGTCGCCGACATTGATCTGGCGACGCTTGAGGGAACGGGCCGCCTGGTGGTCGTGGAACTGTCCGAGGTTGCCGGCTGACCGTTTTCCATCCGGCGCTTCGGGGGCCGTGAGGAGATCCGTCACGAGCACTCAAGAAGATCGGATGTGACTGGTACATGGGAGCTGCAGGCTCTCCCGGACCGATAGGAAAACCGCTCGTCAGGGAAACCCGGATCTCCGAAACCACCCCGATCGTCGATCTGTACGTCAAGGTCGGCGGAATCGACAGGCGACTGCGGCTGAAACTCGAATCCGCCAATCCCTTCGGTTCGTTGAAGGACCGGATCGCCGCCTCCCTCATCGATCGCGTGGCCGACAGGATCGACAAGGAAATCGGCATCATCGAATCGACATCGGGAAATCTCGGTGTCGCGATGTCGGCCGAGTGCGGTGCTCGTGGAATTCCCTTGAACGCTGTCGTCGACCCCCGGACGAGCTCGTTCTTCATCGACCGTATGCGCGGGCTCGGCGCCCGGGTGACGGTCGTCGACGAGCCGGATCTCTCCGGGGGTTTTCTGCTGAACCGTATTCGGTACGTGAGGGAACAGCTGCGCGCCCGCCCCGGTCTGGTCTGGACGAACCAGTACCGGAGCGAGGCGAATCCTGACGCCCACTTCAGGACCACGGCGCCCGAACTGCGCGCGCAGGTGCCCGGCCCCGCGACGGTACTGGTGCCGGTCTCCACCGGCGGCACCCTCGCCGGCCTGTCGAGATTCGTCGCGTCGACGGGTGCGCCCTGGCGGCTCGTCGGGGTCGACGTGCACGGCTCCGCGGCACTCGGCGGGGACCCCGGCCGACGGCTCCTGTCCGGGATCGGGGCCAGCTGCCCGTCCAACTTCCTTGATCCCGACACGACCGAGGCTCTGCACGTCGACGTCACCGAGGCCATCGCCACCTGTCTGTGGCTGTCCGGGCAGGCCGGGATCGGCGTCGGCGGCAGTTCCGGCGCGACCGTCGCCGCCGCGCTGCGCATGTTCCGGCAGAACCCGCGGACGGATGAACTGATCTGCCTGTGCCCCGACGGCGCGGACCGCTATCGGAGCACGATCTACCGGGCCGACTGGCGGGCGGCCCACGGCATCACGGATGCCGGGATCGGCGCCGGCGTCGAGCTGACACGCGGCCGGTGTCCCGAGCCCGCCGAACCGTACGGGAAGCGCCCTCTCCGAACGAGAACGGGGGATCATGTTCGCACCGCAGCGCGGGCTGTTGACGTTGTCCGATCTGACCAGGGAGGACCTGGAACGCCTGGCGGCCCGGTCCCGTGACCTGTACCACGACCCGAGTGCGCACGACCGGCCCCTGCGGGACAAGGTCGTCGGGGTCCTCTTCACCAAGACGTCGACCCGGACCAGGACCGCCTTCAGCGTCGGCACCGTACGACTGGGCGGATTCCCCCTGATGTACGGGCCGGGCGATCTGCAGACGGCCACGGGGGAGTCCCTCCACGACACCGGGCGCGTGTTCGGGTCCATGCTGGACGCGCTCGTCGTCCGCACCGCCGGACCCGTCGATGAACTGCGGGAGATATCCCGGGCCGGTGATCTGCCCGTCGTCAACGCGATGGCCGCGGAAGAACACCCGACCCAGGGGATCTGCGACCTGGCGACGATGCTCATGGAATTCGGCTCGCTCGACGGACTGTCGCTGCTCTATCTCGGCGAGGGAAACAACACGGCGTCGGCGCTGGCGTACGGGCTCTCCCGTATGCCGAACTGCCACCTCACCTTTGCCACCCCGCCCGGATACGGGCTCGATTCCCAGGTCCTGGACGACACCGCGAAACGGGCGGCGGCGGTGGGCGGGACCGTCACCCAGATCCACGACCTCGACGACCTGCCGGCCGAGGCGCACGTCGTCTACACGACCCGCTGGCAGACGACGGGCACCGTCAAGGCCGACCCGAACTGGCGGGAGAAGTTCCGGCCGTTCCACGTCGATGAGCGCCTCATGAGGCGCTGGCCCGACGCGAAGTTCATGCACGACCTGCCCGCACACCGCGGCGAGGAGGTGGCGGGCGCCGTACTCGAAGGGCCGCGCTCGATCGCCTGGGCGCAGGCCAGGATGAAACTCACCAGCGCCATGGCGGTCCTGGAGCGGAGCGTCGCCGACGGCCCCGGCCGCGCCTGACGTACTCCCCGGCGGATCCGGTCGTGGAACGTCCCGGCATGTCCAAGAAACCAGCACGCACAAGGAACTCCTTTTCGTTCGGAATGCCTGGAGGGGCGGAAGTCTGATGGCTGATGAGCAGTTGTTTCTGCGGCCGAAGGTCATAATCGAGCCGCTTGTGGACAGGTTCTACGTCTGGCCGCACACGCTGGCTCCGATTCAGGCGGCGATGAACCTGGCGTTCCTTCAGGTTCCGCTGCTGGAGTCGTATCTCCAGTCCCCGAAGGTGCATGTCGCGGCCAGCCACAACCCCGAACTGCGCGGCGGCTATTTCATCAACATCCCGGAGGAACGCGCCGACGAGGTGCGCGACCTGCTCGCCACGATCAAACGTGAGCGTGCCGAGATGCTGCGGTTCGCCGAAGCCATCGCCGAGGGACAGGAACTGCTGAGGGCCAACGCGTCCGGCTTCGATCTGACCCCGCTGTACTCGAAGCTGCCGCAGGAACTCGGCGGCCTGGTGGAGCTGGCGTACGACACCGACAACCAGGCGCAGATGCGCTTCCTGGAACCGCTGGCCTATCACAGCGGCATCTACCAGGAGGAGCGCCAGTCGGTGCAGCTGTCCTTCGAGACCGGCATCGAGCGCCCCTTCATCCTCAGCACCCCGCGCCTGCCCTCCCCGGACGTGCTGGAGCTGGCGATCCCCTTCCGCCACGCGGGCCTGGAAGAGCTGTTCACGTCCCGGATACGGCCCACCACCCTGTCCCACCTGCGGGAGTCCCTGGGACTCGACGACGCCCAGGCCGCACGGCTGTCCGGGATGCTGAGCGAGCAGCCGAGCCTGGCCGAGGACCGGCACATCGACGCCGGCGGCCGGATCCGCTACTTCGGACACGCCTGCCTGGTGCTGCAGACCCCCGAAGCCGCCATCGTCACCGACCCGTTCATCAGCGCGGACAACACGGCGGGCGACCGGTACACCCTGGACGACCTGCCCGACTTCATCGACCTCGTGGTGATCACCCACGGCCACCAGGACCACATCGTGCTGGAGACGCTGCTCCAGTTGCGCGGCCGCGTCGGATCGGTCGTGGTGCCGCGCGCCTCGCGCGGCAACCTGGCCGACCCGTCGATCGCGCTGATGCTCAGGCACCAGGGCTTTCCGGTCATCGAGGTCGACGACTTCGACGAGGTGGAGTTCCCCGGCGGCAAGGTCACCGCCACCCCGTTCCTCGGTGAGCACTGCGACCTCGACATCCGCGGCAAGTCCACGTACTGGGCGGAACTCGCGGGCAAGAAGATCTTCATCGGAGCGGACTCCTCGGGCATCGACCCGCTGCTCTACCGCTACGTCAAGCGACACCTGGGCACCGCCGACATCGCCTTCCTGGGCATGGAGTGCGACGGCGCCCCACTCACCTGGCTCTACCAGGCGCTGCTCACCAAGCCGGTGACGAAGAAGATGAGCAACTCCCGCAAGCTGTCCGGTTCCAACGCCGCGCAGGCCGCCGACATCATGGTCGAACTCGGTGCCAAGGAGGCGTACGTGTACGCCATGGGCGAGGAGCCCTGGCTGGGCCACGTCATGGCGACCACGTACACCGAGGACACGTACCAGATCAAGCAGATCGACGAGTTCATGACCTGGTGCAAGGACCGCGGCGTCAAGGCCGGACACCTCTACGGCCAGCAGGAATGGCGCTGGTAGCCCAACGACAGCCGGGCCGTCGGTCCTTGAGGAGGTACCCCCATGACAGTGCACGACATGGCGCACATCGAGCTGTACACCGGTCATGCTCCGCCCACCATCGACTACTTCGTCTCGGGAATGGGCTTCACGCGGGTCGCGGACCGCGTGGAGGCCGACCGGAGCTCCATCCTGCTGCGGCAGGGGGAGACCCGGCTGATCGTCACCTCGGGCCGGGGCATCTGGAAGTTTCTCGATCGGCACGGGGACGGCATCGCCGACATCGCGCTGACCTGTGACGACGTGACAGAGACCCGGGACGCGGCCCTCGCGGCGGGCGCCGAGTCGTTCGCCCCCGCCTACGGCAACCCGGTCGTGTCCGGTTTCGGCAGCGTCACCCACACACTGGTGCCGCACCCCCGGGACCCCGACGCCTGGCCCGCCGGGCGCGCCTGGGAGTCCGCACCAACGGCGCGGAACGTCGACACCGGTCGTGTCCGGCTGCTCGACCACGTCGCGGTCTGCGTCGAGGGAAGCGCGCTGAAGGACTACGCCGGCTACTACGGGGCCGCCTTCGGGATGTCCCCCTACTCCTCCGAGTACGTCGCGGTCGGCGATCAGGCGATGGACTCGATCGTCGTGCGCACCGCGTCCGGCCGGGTCACCTTCACCCTGGTCGCGCCGGACCCGACGAAGAGCCCCGGACAACTGGACGCGTTCCTCGACCGCAACGGCGGTCCCGGTGTCCAGCACCTGGCCTTCCTGGTCGACGAGATCATCCCGGCGGTACGCGAATTCCGGGACCGGGGTGTGGAGTTCCTCAGCACGCCGGACACCTACTACGAGATGCTCGCCGACCGGTTCACCGGAATGCGCGAGAGGATCGCGGAGCTGCGTGCCACCCAGATACTCGCCGACCGCGACGAATGGGGTTATCTGCTCCAGCTGTTCAGCCGGTCGCCGTACGAGCGCAACACCCTCTTCTTCGAGCTCATCCAGCGCCAGGGCTCCCGAGGCTTCGGCAGCGCCAACATCCGGGCCCTGTACGAGGCCGTCGAACGCGACAGGCTGGCCGCCGGGTGAGCGAGCGGCCGGGCGGGGGCCCGCGGGGACCGCACACCCTGGGCGACTACGCCGCCCTGGCCCGTGCGGAACTGGCGCCCGACGTCTGGGACTTCATCGAGGGCGGCGCAGGCCGGGAGCGGACCCTCGCCGCCAACGAGGAGGCCTTCGACCGGGTACGGCTGCGGCCGCGAGTACTCACCGGTGTGCACCGGCCCGAGACCGGCACCCGGATCCTGGGGCGCGACTGGGCGGCACCGGTCGGCATCGCACCCCTCGCCTACCACACGCTCGCCGACCCGGCGGGTGAGGTCGCCACCGCCCGGGCCGCGGGTCTGGCCGGCCTGCCGCTGATCGTCAGTACCTTCGCCGGGCGGACCTTCGAGGACATCGCCCGGGCCGGCACCGCCCCGCTCTGGCTCCAGGTGTACTGCTTCCGGGACCGCGCTGTGACACGAGGTCTCGTCGAGCGTGCCGAGCGGGCCGGCTTCGAGGCACTGGTCCTCACCGCCGATGCGCCCCGCCTCGGCCGTCGGCTGCGTGACATCCGTAACGGCTTCCAACTGCCGGAGGGCATCGCGCCGGCCAACTTGGCCGGGGACGGCTTCGCCTCACCCGGCGACCACGCGCTGGCCGAGTTCGATCCGGCCCTCGACTGGTCGGTGGTCGAGTGGCTGCACTCCGTCAGTTCGCTCCCGGTACTGGTCAAGGGCGTACTCACGGCGTCCGACGCGCGGCGCGCCCTGGCGGCCGGGGCCGACGGCATCGTCGTGTCGAACCATGGCGGAAGACAGCTGGACGGCGCCCCGGCCACGCTGGACGTGCTGCCCGAGATCGCGGCGGCGGTGGCCGGCGCCCGCCCGCTCCTGATGGACGGCGGGATCCGCCGCGGTGGTGACGTGCTGGCGGCCCTGGCCCTGGGCGCCGACGCGGTGTTCCTGGGCCGACCGGTGCTGCACGGCCTGGCCGTGGGACAGGCCGAGGGCGTGCGGCGGGTGCTGGGCATCGTCGTCGACGAGCTCAAGGAGGCGATGCTGCTCACCGGTACGGCGACGGTCGCGGACGCGGTCCCTCAACGGGTGGGCACGCCTCCGGGTGGCGAGCTGCCGGCGGGCGAGTTCCCGGTGGATGAGCTTCTGGTGAGTCAGTCACCGGTGGGTGAACCGCCGATGAGCGGGCATTCGGCGACCGGATCCGGGCAGACCGGGGCACCGGCCATGACACCGTCGTACACCCGGGAGACACTCGGCCGGGCGACGACAGGGGCCGACGGACCGTCGTTCCCCGTCCCGGCCACGGCATGGGACGACCGCCCTGCCTCCGCACTGCGCAAGCAGGACCTGCACGGCAGCGTGTCCGACCCCGTGCTGGACACGATGAACTTCCTGAACGAGATCACGCACCGCTACCCCGACGCGATCTCGTTCGCGCCCGGCCGCCCCTACGACGGCTTCTTCGAGACCGAGCAGATCTTCACCTACCTCCGCCGGTACATGGACCACCTGGAGGAGGGCGGTGCGTCACCGGCCGAGATCCGCTCCGCCCTCTTCCAGTACGGCCCCACCGGCGGCCAGATCCGGGAACTGATCGCCGACTCGCTGCGCAAGGACGAGAACATCGACGTGCCGGCCGAGTCCATCGTGGTCACGGTCGGCTGTCAGGAGGCGATGTTCCTCACGGTACGGGCGCTCATCTCCGGACCCGACGACGTCCTGCTGGTATCCAGCCCCTGCTACGTCGGCATCACCGGCGCGGCCCGGCTGCTGGACGTCGAGGTACGCGCGGTCGAGGAGGGCGAGAAGGGGTTCCGGTGCGCCGATCTGGAGGTGGCGCTCCTCGCCGAGAGGGCGCGCGGCAGACGCCCTCGCGCCTTCTACGTCATCCCCGACCACTCGAACCCGTCCGGCACCACCATGCCCCTGAGTACGCGGCAGGAGCTGCTCGACCTGGCGGAGCGGCACGACATCCTGATCCTGGAGGACAGCCCCTACCGGATGGTCAGCCCCGGAGACCAGCTGCCGACCCTCAAGTCCCTGGACCACGGACGCAGGGTCGTCCACCTGGGCTCGTACTCCAAGACGCTCTTCCCCGGTGCCCGTGTGGGCTTCGTCGTGGCCGACCAGCCCGTCGTCGACGGTGCGCAGGACGGCGGGCTGCTGGCGGACGAGCTCACCAAGATCAAGAGCATGGTGACCGTCAACACCTCCCCGGTCAGCCAGGCCGTCACGGCAGGCATGCTCCTGTCCGTGGACGGGCGGACCTCGGAGCTCAACACCCGTACCGCCGCGTACTACGGGGACGCGATGCGAGTCACCCTCCGTGAGCTCGAACGGAACTTCCCGGAGGACGAGCGGACCGCGCTCGGTATTCGGTGGAACGAGCCCAGCGGAGGATTCTTCCTGGCGGTCGACATGCCGTTCAGCGTCGACAACGCGGCACTGATTCGCTCGGCAGAGGAATTCGGGGTCATCTGGACACCCATGTCGTACTTCCATCTCGGGGACGGCGGCGACAACAGCCTTCGCCTGTCCGTCAGTTATCTTTCGCATCAGGAGATCGAAGAGGGGATGGAGCGGCTGGCCCGCTTTGTGAAAGCGCAGACGGGCCGGCCGTGATCACTGATCCCCGAATGTTCTGACCGTCATCACCGATCTCCAGGTGTTCAGCCTTTGTCGAGGACTTCCCATTTCTCGGCGGACAGGGTGAACATCTGGAGATCGGTCCATTCCCGTTTTCCCCGTACGAAGACGGCCCGCTGCGAATCGAACTCGAAACCGATCCGCTTCAGCAGCCGCGCGGACCGTTGATTCCGTACGTCGCACTCCGCCGACACCGTCCGCAGGCCGGCGCCGAACAGGTCCCGCAGCACAGCACGTACGGCCTCGCTCGCGTACCCGTGTCCCTGCCGGTCACGGGCGAGACTGAATCCGATCTCGGCCTCACCGCCGCCGGGCTCCCGGTGCACCGCGACATCTCCCAGCAGGCATCCGTCGGCCTTCAGCTCGACCGCGTACTGGAACCATCCGGGCCCGGCGGGATCGCTCCGGGCGTATCTGCGCACGAGTCGTCCCGCCGATTCGAGGGACAGCGGAAAGTCCCATTCCTGATAACGGGCGACCTCGGGGTCCGAGCGATAGGCCGCGAACGCCGGTATGTCGGCAGACTGGAAACGTCGAAGTCGAAGACGCGCAGTGTCAATCAGCACAGATAGAGGATCCCATGATTTCAACGTGTGCGTTCAGTCCGGGATTTCCGCAGTTGAACACTCTCCTATTTCCCTGCCGCCGGGTCATAGTTACTAGTTGCCAGTGGTGGCCCTTCAACGCACCGGAAGGAGCAGCGGTGTTCACAGCGAAATATCTCATCCACAGCAAAACCCGTATGTGGGGGTGGACTTTCCGATGACCATCACAACGATTCTTCCGGGCATCGCGGTTCTGGACCGTCCGGATCTCGCGGCGAAACCCACGACGGGCTCCGCCCGGATCGCGGGCGTCGGCACCGCGACCACGGAGCGTTCGTACAGTCAGCTGGAACTGCTCGACCTCTTCCGCATCACGGACCCCAAGGTACGCTCCGTCTTCCTCAACAGCGCCATCGAGCGGCGCCATCTCACCATCCCGCCCGAGGCCGCCGACGGCACACGTGTTCCGGAAGCCCAGGGCGCGCTCCTCGCCAAGCACAAGCGAGTCGCCCTCGACATGGGGGCCAGGGCCGTGAAGGCATGTCTGGAGAACTCCGGCATCGAGCTGTCGGACATCGACTACCTGTGCTGCGTGACCACTACGGGCTTCCTCACCCCCGGTATCAGCGCCCTGCTCATCCGGGACATGGGAATCAGCGCCGCGACCAGCCGCGTGGACGTCGTGGGCATGGGCTGCAACGCCGGACTCAACGCGCTCAACGCCACCGCCGGCTGGGCCGTCGCCAACCCCGGCAAGGTCGCCGTCATGCTCTGCACCGAGGCCTGCTCGGCGGCTTACGTCATGGACTCGACGCTGCGCACCGCCGTCGTGAACAGCCTGTTCGGCGACGGCGCGGCCGCCATCGCCCTGATCGCCGACACCCCGGACACCGCGTACGTCACCTCCGTGGCGCCCGGCGGCCCGCCCTCCGCAGCGGGCAGTCCCCGCATCCTCGGCTTCGCCAGCCACCTCATCACCGAGGCGATCGACGCGATGCGCTACGACTGGGACGACGACCAGGGGAAGTTCAGCTTCTACCTGGACCCCCAGGTCCCCTACGTCGTCGGCGCCAACGCGGAGCAGGTGGTCGACCGGTTGCTGGACGGTGCGGGACTGCGCCGCAGCGACATCGCGCACTGGCTGGTGCACTCGGGCGGCAAGAAGGTCATCGACGCCGTACGCGTCAACCTCGGCCTGACCCGCCACGACGTACGGCACACCACCGGCGTCCTGCGCGACTACGGCAACCTGTCGAGTTCCTCTTTCCTGTTCTCCTACGAACGGCTCCTCACCGAGCGGGTGACCCGGGCAGGGGAGTACGGCGTACTGATGACCATGGGCCCTGGCTCGACCATCGAGACTGCCCTGGTGCAGTGGTGACGGAGAAGCGGATGAGCAGCACCACAGGTACGGCGGACACCTCGGAGCGCGTCCTGTGCGTCGACGGACGGCGCCCCCTGTCCACCGAGACGATCGCGGCCGTCGGCGCCTTCTGCGACCGCGTCGAGGACCTCGCCGGCCACGGCAACGCGACCATCCACGTCTCCGGCGTACCCGAGGGGTCCTGGGCGCGCGAGTTGACGGTGCCGTTGGTGAACAAGTGGGAGCGGGTGCTGCGCCGCCTGGAGCGGTTGCCGGCGACCACCATCGCGGTCGCCGACGGCAACTGCGGCGGAGCGGCTCTGGACGCGCTGCTGACCACCGACTACCGCATCGCGACGCGCTCGGCGCGCCTGGTGGTGTCCGTGGAGGACGGCGCGACCTGGCCCGGCATGGCCCTCTACCGGCTCGCCCGGTACGGGGCGAGCGCCGCCGCCATCCGCCGGGCGGTGCTCTTCGGCACTCCGGTCGAGGCGGCCGACGCGCTGGCACTGCAACTCGTCGACGAACTGGCGGACGACCCGGTGGCCGCGGCGACCACCGCGGAGGAACGCGCCGGTGCCGTCTCCGGCACCGAACTCGCCATCCGCCGACAGCTGTTGCTCGACGCGCCCACGACCACCTTCGAGGAGGCCCTGGGCGTGCACCTCGCGGCCTGTGACCGAGCGCTGCGTCGTGCCGCCACTGTCGGAGCGGGCTCGTGAGCGCGGACCACGGTGCGATGGAGGCCGGGAACGACCTCCGGGACGTACGGGCCGAGCCGGCGCAGGCCCGCGAAGCGCTCGCCAAGGCCGGCGCGCGGACCGACGACCTGCTCGCCGCGCTGCCCGATCCGGCCCTCAGGACACCCGGACAACGTGTCGCCGCGGCGTCGGCGACGGACGCCGCCCGGACCCTGCGCGCCGCGTTCATGGACGCGCACGCGGACGCCGTCTACGACGAGCTCACCGATGGCCGGACCCACTACGTGCGGCTGGACCAACTCGCGTCGAGTGCGGCCACCGCCTTTCCCGGCCTGGTGCCCACCGCCGAGCGGCTGGCGACCGAGCGGGGCCGGCCGCAGGCGGAAAAGGAAGGAGACGAGATCGACCAGGGAATCTTCTTCCGGGCGATCCTGAACTCTCCGTCGGCCGGCCGGCACCTGCTCGACGCCATGCTGCGTCCCACCTCGCGCGCCCTCGGGCTGCTGCCCGGCTTCCTCGCCACCGGCACGGCCGACCTGGGCTCCGTGCGGTTGGAGCGGACCGATGGTGCGGCGCGTCTGACCATGTGCCGCACCGACTGTCTGAACGCGGAGGACGAGCGGCAGATCGACGACATGGAGACCGCCGTCGACCTCGCCCTGCTGGACCCCTCGGTGGAGGTCTGTCTGCTGCGTGGCGGCGAGATGATCCACCCCCGCTACCGGGGCCGAAGGGTCTTCAGCGCGGGAGTGAACCTCAAGTCCCTGCACGGCGGCGGCATCTCGCTGGTCGACTTCCTGCTGCGGCGTGAACTGGGCTACATCCACAAGATCCTTCGTGGGGTCCTCGTCGAGGACGGCGCGACCCGGTGGTCCCGCACGGTCGAGAAGCCCTGGGTTGCCGCGGTGGACACGTTCGCCATCGGTGGCGGTGCGCAGATCCTCCTGGTGTTCGACCAGGTGCTGGCGGCGTCGGACGCCTTCTTCAGTCTCCCGGCGGCGAAGGAGGGGATCATTCCCGGCGCCTCCGACTTCCGGCTGATCAGGGCCGTCGGCCCCCGCCTCGCCCGGCAGTTGATCCTGGGCGGGCGACGCCTGCGGGCGACCGAACCGGAGGCGCGGCTGGTGTTCGACGAGGTCCACGAGGGCGAGGAACTCGACATCGCGGTCGAACGGAGCCTCGATCGACTGCGCGGTTCCGCCGTCCTCGCCAACCGGCACATGCTGAACCTCGCCGAGGAGTCCGTCGACGACTTCCGGTGCTACATGGCGGAGTTCGCCCTCCAGCAGGCGCTCCGCCTCTACAGCCCCGACGTCATCGACAAGGTCGGCGGCTTCACCGCCGCGAAGAGGACCGCGGTGTTCAACTGAGGCAGTGCTGCGGTTGAACACCCGCACATTCGAACCAGTGCTTCAACGGCCCCGCGCGGAACCGCAGTTCACGCTTCCACGGTCCCGCGCGGGGCTTCGGCACGTGCTCCGACGGGCTGGCCGCGGCTGACGACCGGGCGTACTCTCAGCGACCCGCGCGGCTCAGGAACTGAGGGAAGCGGAACGCGCGGCATTCTCCGGCGAGGACGCCTCGGAGGGCACGAGGGTGACGGCCCACCCGTCCGCGGTCAGCAGCCGGGACAGCTCGGCGGCGGACGTCCGCCGTACGAACAGGGAGACCTCTCCGTACGGCAGCTCCTGGGCCTGCTCCAGCCGTACGTCCTCGATACGGCCCCCGAACGTGTCGACGGCGGTGAACAGCCTTGTCAGCGTGCCGGGTCGGTCCGACACGGTCACGGAGAGCCGGGCGATCTCCGCCGATGGCGTACCCGACCCGCCCGCCACTCGGGCGCGCCCGCGACTGCCGTGTTCAAGGAGCGCGTCGAGGCCGGCCTCGGCCCGCTTGCGCAGCACCGGGTCCGAACCGCCCAGTGCGCGCAGCGCATCGACGGCCAGGGTCAGATCGGTGGCGAAGGCGTCGAGGACGTCCGCCAGCGCGTCCGCGTTCGCCTCGTGGATGTTCCGCCACAGCGCGGGATCGCCGCCCGCGATGCTGGTGACGTTCCGCAGCCCCTGACCCGACACCCGGATGTCGGCCTCCGGCGCCTGTGCCAGCTGGGCCGCCATGAGGGTGGAAATCAGATGGGGGGCGTGCGAGGTGAGGGCGATCGTGCGGTCGTGGACGGCGGCGTCCATGATGACCGGCACACCCGAGCACAGGAAGACGAGCTCCAGGGCCCGGTTCAGCACGGACTGGTCGGTGCGCGCGGACGGCGTGAGGATCCACGGCCGAGCCGCGAAAAGGTCGGCGCGCCCGGCGAGCGGTCCCGAGCGTTCGGCGGACGCGAGGGGGTGGCCGCCGATGAAGGTCGACGGATCGGCACCGGCCGACTCGATCTCGGCGTACGGCTGCGCCTTCACGCTGGCGACATCGGTGTAGGCGCGGGCGAGGCCACGGCGTTGGGCGTCCGCGAGCACCGCGCCGGTGTGTGCCGGAGGCACGGCGATCAGGGCGAGATCCACCCGCCCGTCCGGCGCGCGTACCGAACCCGCTCCCATGGCTTCGGCGGTCCTGGCGGCGGTCGCGCTCACGTCTTCCAGGTGCACTGTGATGCCCCGACGGGTCAGGGCCAGTGCGACGGAGGTGCCGATGGCACCCGTTCCGATGACGCTGACAGCCTTCATCGAGTCGCGTCAGCCCTCGGTCCAGCCGTGGTTCTTGGCGAACTGCGTCAGCCCGCCACGGATCTGCAGAATCTGCTCACCGGTCAGTGACGGTGCCTCCGCCAGCAGGATCTCGGTGACCTCCCGGGCGAACTCCTCGGTGCCGAGCACATCGCACAGGGAGTCGTCCTCGTCCGCCGCGCGGGGGCTCGGCGGACCCTCGACCGGGTCCTGGACGAGCCGTACGCCGGTTGCCTTGAGGCCGCGCTCGCCGTCTTCGATTTCGAATTCAACCATCATGCCGGAACGTAGATAGGGCTCGGAAAACAGCAAGTCGTTCACGTGCAGAAAGACATCCTCCCCGCCGTGAGCGGGTGCAATGAATCCATAACCTCGCGAGCTGTCGAAGCGCACCACGCGACCAGCGACCATGCCAACCCCCTGCGGACCCGGGCCCCTTGCCCGAAAACCTGGAGCGAATCGTAGTCAGAGCCGCGCCGATCGAGCGACTGCGCAACTTCGCCGATACGGAGAATCCACCGCGCCGGTTCCGGCGGGTCATCACGGGACGCGAAGGGCCGGAGAAGCGGAAGGAATGTTAAATTCCGCTAAATATCTCAGGGGCTCCGGCCCATTGAATCAGGAGTTCCGTTACCGGCCGCGTTCCCCGCTTGTGCCGGTCCGGCCTCCATGCTCGGACGATGCGCGGTCGGACGGTTCAGGTCGCATAAGTCAAGGCTTGGTCGACACTTTTTTTCTTCGCTCGTGCGGTCGACAGCGCGCAGTGGAAACCGGACGATGTCAGAGGACCGGTGCACTGTGGCCGTGGGGATGCGGCGGGCTGTGTGAGGTGCGTGTCGTTCGGCCGCACCCGTGGACCGCGTGGGCCGGTTCTGAATGGGAGCGAACGGGACGGACGCTTGGGGGAGTGATAGGCCGAAGGTGGTGAACGCGCCCGTAGCGGGCGACAGGCATACGGCAAGCCGAAATGCAACGGGGTGAATACATTGATTCAGTCAGTCCGTGTACTGGAGTCAAATTCCGAAAGCCCTGCCGTACAAAGCGGCTCGATATGGGATCCAGTCGAACGAAAGGGGAATTCATTCCCTGTTCCGATCGAATCACTCAGGCCCGCAGATTCTCCCCGTTCTCAGGGGCAGGATGAAGAACACGTAACGCGACTCGCAGAGCTCGACTCGCCCATTCCTGCAATTCTTGTCGACCGACACACCATGAGGGTCGTCGATGGAATGCACCGATTGCTGGCCGCCCGGTTGCGCGGTCAGCACACCATAGACGTCGAGTTCTTCGACGGATCACCCGAGGACGCGTTCCTGCGCTCCGTCGCGTCGAACGTCTCGCACGGCCTTCCCCTGTCGCTGGCCGATCGACGCACCGCCGCCGCTCGGATCATCGCCTCGCATCCGCAGATGTCGGACCGCGCGATCGCCCGCGCGGCCGGCCTCGGCGCCAAGGCTGTCGCGGCGATCCGGCGCCGTACGAGCGGCATCGTCCCCCAACTCGACGCGCGCGTCGGCAGGGACGGGAAGGTGCGCCCTCTGAGCAGCGTGGAAGGCAGGCGACGGGCCGCCGAACTGATAGCCGAGCGCCCGCAGGCCTCTCTGCGCGAGGTGGCACGGTACGCGGGTATCTCGCCCGCGACGGTCAGCGACGTCCGTAAACGGCTCGAATCCGGTCGGGCCCCGGTCGCCGAGCGCCACGAGACCACCGATGGACAGGCGCGACCCGAGGCGATGGCACACATACCCAGGCCCCGGTCGGACCGTTTCCCGAACCAGGCTCCGGCGGACACCGCCTCCGTGGTGGAAAAGCTGTTGAGAGATCCTTCCCTACGGCACAAGGAGGAGGGGCGTCATCTTCTGCGCCTGCTGCAGCAGAACGAGATTGCGACGAGGGAGTGGGCGGACCTGACGGCCGCCGTACCGAGTCATTGCGGAGCCCTGGTTGTGGATCTCGCCCTGCAATACGCCGAGATCTGGGCGAATTTCGCCAAGCTGTTGGACGAGCGCGTACGCATCGAAGGTCGTCGAACGGACGATGTGATCTCTCGTGATGCCCGCGCGAGGGCGTGACTTCGTGTAGGAGCGTAGGTGCCAGGCGCGCAATGACAACGTTTGCGCGCCTGGCTTCGGTCCCCGTCGAAAGGCACTGGCCGCGATCATGACCGCCTCGATCACCGATTCCGGTAGGTCCACCGTCACCGAATCCGACGACCGATTATCGCGCCCCCGCCGGCATGTCTGGCGGTCACCCGCCGACCAGCCGCGATGGGCCCGGCCCGCATTGCTGGGCATCGCCGCTCTCGCCGCGTTCCTGTACGCCTGGAACATCACCGGCAGCGGCTATGCGAGCTACTACTCGGTCGCCGCCCGCAGTATGTCGGTGAGCTGGAAGGCCTTCCTGTTCACGGCGCTGGACCCGTCGGCCACGATCACGCTGGACAAGATCGGTGGATTCCTGTGGCCGCAGGCTCTCTCCGCCCGCGTCTTCGGCTTCCATGCCTGGGCGTTGACTCTGCCGCAGTGTGTCGAGGGCGTCGTCTCGGTGCTGGTGATGTACCGGACGGTCCGCCGTTGGCAGGGGCCCGCGGCCGGCCTGCTGGCCGCCGGTTCGCTCGCGTTGACACCGGTGGCCGTCTCGATGTTCGGGCACGCGATGCTCGACGGTATGGCTGTCATGTGCCTGACACTTGCGGTGGACCAGTACCAGAAGGCCGTCATTACCGCCCGGCTGCGCCCGCTGCTGGCCAGCGGCCTGTGGATCGGACTGGGCTTCCAGGCCAAGATGATGGAGGCCTGGATCATCGTCCCGGCGCTGCTCGTCGGCTACCTCGTGGCCGCGCCGGTCACACTGCGCCGACGGACGGGCCACGTGCTGGCGGCGGGCGCGGTGATGCTCGCGGTGTCTCTGTCCTGGGTGGCCCTGATGACCCTCACTCCGCAGGACGCACGCCCGTACGCCGATGGCTCCACCAGCAACAGTGCCTTCTCGATGGTCTTCGGCTACAACGGCTTCAACCGCTTCGATCCCGGCCTGATCAGTGGTGCGGATGATGGAACGTCAGGGGGGCCTGGGAGCGGGCCCCCGCGCGGCGGTCGGAGCGACCAGCGTGAGGAGAGCGCCGGCCAGAGCTCCAGGCAGGGGCAAGCACCTCCTTCCTCCGCCGCCGCGAGCGGATCGCACGGCCCGAACTCGGCAGTCCAGGGCCCGAGTTCGCGAGGCGGTGATGCCAAGCGGCTGGCCGAGGCCCCCGCGACCGGATCGAGTGGCCGGCTCAAGCTGCTCCGCGACGCCTCGTACACGACGCAGATCGGCTGGCTGTATCCGCTCGCACTGTTCGGCCTCATCGCCGGGCTGGTCCGGCACCGCAAGGGCTCGCGCACCGACCAGGCCCGCGCCGGTTACCTGATGTGGGGCGTCTGGCTGGCCACGACGACCGCCGTGCTCAGTTCCTTCTCCTTCGCCCACAACGCGTACCTCGCCACCCTCGCCCCCGCGATCGCTGCCCTGTCCGCCGCCGGAACCGTGGAACTCTGGCGCGCCCACCGCACCGCACGCACCGGCCGGCGTCTCTGGGCGCTGCCTGCCGTCATCGTCGCCGAGGCGGCCTGGACCGTTCATCTGGCGTCCGGCTACACCGACTTCGCGCCCTGGCTCGTCCCGGTCGTCTGTACGGCCGCGCTCATCGCCGTCGTGGCCCTGGGCCGCGCGGCCAGGAGCATACGGATCGGACGCCTACGTGTCGGAAGCGCAGGAATCGCGGTCACCGGACTGCTGGCCGGATGCGTCGCGATGTTCGCCGCGCCGACTACGTGGTCGCTCTCGGTACTGGACGAGCGGTACGCAGGATCGGCCTTCGAGGCGAACGCGGGGCCTCCCGTCGCGATCGACGCCGCCGACGGTCCCGACTCCACCTCGCTGACCGCCGGGCAGCGCAAACTCCTCGCCTACGTCGAAAAGCACAACAGCGACGCCGAGTTCACGCTCTCCGCCGACAGCTGGAGCACCGCGGCGCCCTACATCTACGCCAAGGGCCTGCCCGTCCTCCCGCTGGGCGGTTACTCCGGTACGACCAGTTCGGTCACCCTCGCCGAGTACCAGCACCTCGTGGCGGAGGGCCGTCTGCGCTTCGCCCTGCTGAGCGGCCCCCGCCCGGCAACCGGCACGCCGAGACCCAAGAGTCCCCCCGCCCTTGGGAAGGACGCCTCCGAGACCTTGAAGATCAACAGCTGGGTGTATGCGGACTGCACTGCGGTCGCCCCCGCGACCTACGGCGTCACCGCGTCCGACGACGATCCGATGCTGACCTTGTACGAGTGCGCCTGAACCGTGTCACCAGGTCCTCGACCGGCGCCGACCGGCTTTACTCGTCTTCTCTGCGATTCTCCGCGATTCTCCGCGAGATGGCAGGTCTGGGGCGCAGGTTCACATCCTGACGTCCCGACTTTTCGAAGGCGTAGGTCGGGGGCTGCTTCAGAATCGTTCCCCCGCCTCCGCCCCGCTACCCCAGCATCCACCCCTCCGCCCGTCGCGCCGTGGCGGAGGCGGTGGTCGGCGGTGGTCCGGAGCAGGACGCGGCGGGTGGTGCCGATCCGGCCGGGGGCGGCGGCCGACGCCCAACAGCTGGGCGCCGGCCCAGACTTGATAGGCGCCGGGGTTCACCGGCACGTCACCGGTGAGGGGCAGCGGGTCGATGACCGTCTCGCCGGTGACCACGACCCGGTGGTGGTGTCCGCCGAGGGGTTCCAGGGTCGGCGTCAACTCCCCTTCGGGGTACCACCAGTGGTCGACGAATTGGACGTGCTTCCCCTTGGACCGGTCCACCCCCACGTTCCGCGGCTTGCCCGGCCAGCCGTCCGAGGCGTTCGGCGGGGTCGTCCGTCGACCCGTCGTCGACTACACGACCTCGTACGCGTCGGCCCCCAGGCTCTGGTTGACCAGCGACGGCGCGCAACGGCCAATGCAGGAACCGGCGTTGTCGGACGGGCACGGCCGCCGCGTCACGCGGATTCCCTGATCACCAGCTCCGTCGGCAGGATCAGCGGCGTCGGCTCCTCGCCTGCCAGTACGCGCACCAGCATCCGGGTCATCTCGCTGCCGAGGGCCACGATGGGCTGGCGGATCGTCGTCAGGGCGGGCTGGGTGTGCCGGGCGGTGAGGATGTCGTTGAAGCCGACGACCGCGACGTCCCCGGGTACGGACCGGCCGCGCTCGCGCAGGACGTGCAGGGCGCCCGCCGCCATGGCGTCCGAGGCGACGAACACCGCGTCCAGGTCCGGGTGTTCGTCGAGGAGACGGGCGGTCGCCGTGGCCCCGCCCAGCTCGCTGAAGTCCGCGTGCGCCACCCGGTGGTCCGCCAGGCCGGCCAGCGCGACCGCCTCGCGGAAGCCCAGGTAGCGGGAGACACCGGCGTGCATGTCGAGCGGTCCGGTGACGGTGCCGATGGCGCGGCGGCCCGTCGAGATCAGGTACTCCACGGCCTCGCGGGCCCCACCCCGGTTGTCGGCGTCGACGTACCAGCGCGGTGGCCGTTCGAGCGAGCGGCCACCGTGCACGACGGGGACGTTCCCCGCCTCGGCGACCTTCGCCAGCGGGTCGTTCTCGCGCAGGGCCAGCAGCATGACGCCGTCCGCGCCCCGGGACTGAAGGATGCGGGTCAGCCGGTCCCGGCCCCGCTCGCCCGCGGCCAGGATCAGCAGGAGTTCGAGGTCGGTCTCCTCCACGACCGCGTTCACGCCGGTGATGACCTCGGCGAAGAAGAGGTTGGCGAACAGCGCCGGATCGTCGCTGGAGATCGCCAGCACCACCGCGCCGCGCCGCTGCGAGGCGAGCGAACGGGCCGCCACGTTCGGCACATAGCCCAGCTCCGCCACGGCACTCTCCACCGCCTGCCGCGCCTTCTGGCTGACGTGCCGACGGTTGTTGATCACACGCGAGACGGTTCCGACGGACACCCCGGCGCGCAGCGCCACCTCGTCGAGCGTCGGCGGCCGTGTGGTCATGGGGGGCGACTCCAGTTCGTACGGAGGGGCGGCGGGCGGTACCGGGGGTGGGTGGTAGCAGCACTGTAGGCGCTGACGGCCTCACGGGCCGCCGCGCCGGATGACCTCGGCGTACCAGTGGGCGCTGTCCTTCGGCGTGCGGCGCTGGGTCGCGTAGTCGACGTGCACGATGCCGAAGCGGGGGCCGTACCCGAAGGACCACTCGAAGTTGTCGAGGAGCGACCAGACGAAGTAGCCCTTGAGGGGAACGCCGCGCTCGATCGCCCGTGCGCAGGCGCGGAGATGGCCGTCCAGATAGGCGATCCGGTCCGCGTCGTGCACACCGTCGTCCTCCACGAGGTCGTCGAAGGCGGCACCGTTCTCCGTGATGTACAGGGGTACGGCCGGATAGTCGGCCTTGAGTCGCAGGAGGAGGTCCAGGAGCCCGCGCTCGTCGATCTCCCAGCCCATCGCCGTCCTCGGCCGGCCGCCGTCGGCGACCCGGGCCAACGGCGAGCCCACATAGGCGGATTGGACCGGTGTCGCGCTGCCCGCGACCAGCATCGGCGCGTAGTAGTTGATGCCCAGGTGGTCCAGCGGAGCGCCGATCCGCTTCAGGTCGCCGTCGCGGATGTGGCCGGTGTCGGTCACCTCGCGGAGGTCGCCGAGCACGTCGTCGGGGTACGCGCCGCGCAGCAGCGGGTCGAGGAAGAGGCGGTTCTGCATGCCGTCGACACGGCGGGCCGCGTCCAGGTCGGCGGGCTCGGTGCTGAGCGGGGTGACATGGGTGAGGTTGAGCGTGATGCCGATGTGCGAGTCGCCCTCCCGTATCGCCTCGGCCGCCAACCCGTGGGCGAGCAGCAGGTGATGGGCGGCGCGCACGGCGGCGTCCGGTTCGCGGCGGCCGGGTGCGTGGCGGCCCGTGGCGTAGCCGAGGAAGGCCGAGCACCAGGGCTCGTTGAGGGTGGTCCAGTGCGCGACGCGGTCGCCCAGCGCCTCGTGCGCGAGGGCCGCGTACTCGGCGAACCGCTCGGCCGTGTCCCGCACCGGCCAGCCGCCGGCGTCCTCCAGCGGCTGGGGCAGGTCCCAGTGGTAGAGGGTGGGCCAGGGCTGGATGCCGTGGTCCAGGAGGGTGTCCGTGAGACGGCGGTAGAAGTCGAGGCCGCGCTGGTTCGCCGGGCCGGAGCCGGCCGGCTGGATCCGGGGCCACGCGAGGGAGAACCGGTAGGCGCGCAGGCCGAGTTGGCCCATCAGCGCAATGTCCCCGTGGAAGCGGTGGTAGTGGTCCGCCGCGACGGCTCCGGTGTCACCGCCCCGGACGGCACCCGGAGTTGCCGCGAAGGTGTCCCAGATGGAGGGCCCCCGGCCGTCCTCCGCGACCGCGCCCTCGATCTGATAGCTCGACGTGGCGGCGCCCCACAGGAAGCCGGGATCGAACGTGCTCACTGACTCGACCTCACTGACTTGAACCTCCGTCTACGGGATTTTCCGAGAGCGGTGACAATCGGAGTGCTCTCGTCCTCGATGTGAATATCGCTGCTGACCTGGGATGGAACTGGGTTGACGCCACAGCCCGGCCGGTTCCTGTGCGATGCCTCCGTAAGAAACTGGAAGCGCTAACAGTCGCAGACTAAGAGCGGAACGTTCGGTCTGTGAAGGGTCCGGACGTGGAAAGACTGTGGAAGCGTCTGTGGAGGAGACTCCTGTGTGTGAAGTCTTGACAGCCTCGCCGCCCCCACCCACCATCTGGCACTGACGCCGCACCGAGCCGGGAACCCTGTCACCGAGAAGGGCCCGGTATGTTCCGTAGCACCAGATTCCGCAGGACCGAATTCCGCAGGACCAGATGGGGCGCGGTCCTCCTCGCGTCCGCCCTGACCGTCGCCACCCTGGCCGCGACCCCCGTGCTCTCTGTGACGCCCGCGCACGCCGCCGACGCGCCCTACGAACGGGTGCTCAACGGCACGTTCGACAACGGCAAGACCTCCTGGTGGAGCAGCGGCAACACGCCGTCCACCGTCACCTCGGGTCGCCTCTGCGCCGATGTCCCCGGCGGGACCGTCAACGTCTGGGACTCGATGATCGGCCAGAACGACATCCCGCTGGAGGCCGGCCAGCCCTACACGCTGCGCTTCACGGCCTCCGCCACCCGGGACGTGTCGATCCACGCCGTACTGCAGCTGCCCGCCGCCCCGTTCACGACCACCCTCAACAAAACGGCCGCCGTCACCACCACACCGAAGACCTTCCAGTTCACCGGCAACTCCACCGCCGCCAACCTGCACGCCCAGCTCTCCTTCCAACAGGGCGGCGCCGCCCAGCCGTTCACCCTCTGCCTCGACGACGTCTCCCTCACCGGCGGCGCGACAGCACCCGGCGGCGGACGCGACTTCGGCTCCCCGGTGCGGACGAACCAGTCCGGCTACGCGGTCCACGGACCCAAGAAGGCGTCGATCGTCAACTCCTCGACGAAGCCCGTGCGGTGGCGCCTGCTCGACGCCTCGGGTGAGGTCGTGAAGTCGGGCCGCACCGACGTCCAGGGCACGGACGCCGCATCCGGCGACCATGTGCACATCGCCGACTTCAGCTCGGTGCGCAAGGCCGGTACGGGATACACGCTCGTCGTCGGCGACGCGACCAGCTACCCGTTCGCCATCGCGGAGAACCCCTACACCTCCCTGCGCAAGGACGCGTTGGGCTACTTCTACGACGTCCGCAGCGGTACGCCCATCGAGGCGCAGTACGCCGGTGACGCCTACGCCCGGCCCGCCGGACACGTCGGCGTGGCCCCCAACAAGGGCGACACCAACGTGCCCTGCCTGCCCGGCACGTGCGACTACTCCCTTGACGTCCAGGGTGGTTGGTACGACGCGGGCGACCAGGGCAAGTACGTCGTCAACGGAGCGCTCGCGGACTGGCAGTTGATGGACTCCTACGAACGCTCCCGGGCCGAGGGCGACACCGCCGGGCTGCGCGACGGACTGCTGAGCATCCCCGAGAACCACAACGGTGTCCCGGACGTCCTCGACGAGTCCCGCTGGGAGACGGAGTTCCTGTTGAGCATGCAGGTCCCGGCGGGCGAACCGCTGGCCGGCATGGTCCACCACAAGGTCCACGACCTGGCCTGGACCGCCCTGCCCACCCGGCCCGACCAGGACTCCCAACCCCGTTACCTGCACGCCCCGTCCACGGCCGCGACCCTCAACCTGGCCGCCGCGGGCGCCCAGTGCGCCCGGGTCTGGGCCCGCTACGACGCCGCCTTCGCGCACACATGCCTGACCGCCGCCGAGACCGCGTGGAAGGCCGCGCTGGCCCACCCCGACGTGTACGCCCCGAGCAGCGACAGCGTCGGCGGCGGAGCGTACGCCGACACGGACGTGACCGACGAATTCTCCTGGGCCGCAACGGAGTTGTACGCCACCACGCACGACCGCGCCTACCTGTCCCGCATCGACACGGAGATCACCCCGGCCGGGTTCTCCTGGCGGGACACCGGCGCGCTGGCCGACCTCACCGTCGTCCGGCTGCCGAGCCGCTTCCCCGCCCGCATGGTCGCCGCCGCCCGCAAGCGGGTCCTTGCCGTCGCCGACGGTTTCGTACGCGACGAGCGGTCACAGGGCTACCCGAACCCCAACCTGCCCACCGACGGCGCCTACGTCTGGGGCTCCAACAGCGTCACCGCGAACAACGCCATGGTCATCGCGACCGGCTACGACCTCACCCACCGGGACAGCTACCGCAGCGCCGTCCTGGAGTCGCTGGACTACCTCCTCGGCCGCAACGCCCTGAACCAGTCGTTCGTCACCGGCTACGGCACGCAGGCCAGCCACAACCAGCACAACCGCATCTGGGCCCACCAGATCGACGCCAACCTGCCGAACCCGCCCGCCGGTTCACTGGCCGGCGGCCCCGACTCGGCCCTCCAGGACCCGGTCGCGCAACAGAACCTGGTCGGCTGCGCCCCCGCCACCTGCTACATCGACGACATCTACTCGTACTCGACCAACGAGATCGCCATCAACTGGAACTCCGCACTCGCCTGGGTGGCGACCTTCGCCGCCGACTCCGCGCGCTGAGCGCCGCGGCCTGAACGCACCAACCGCCGTGGCTCCGGCCGCGCTTGGACGAGCGCGGCCGGAGCCGAGCCGAGGGGCCCGCGGCAGCCCCGCCCCAAGAGATAGGGACGTACCATGCGCTGGAAAGCCCTGCTCAAAACCGTCTCGCTCCGAACTTCCCTGGTCTGTCTGCTCGTTGCGCCCCTGCCGCTCCTCGCGGCCGGTTCGGCGGCAGCAGCCAGCCCCGTCTCCCTGACGAGCGGGTTCTACTCCAACCCCGACTCCGGCCCGGCCGTCTGGGTGCGCGACAACCCCTCCGACTCCCGCGCCGCCCGCATCCAGTCGGCCATCGCCTCCCAGCCGATCGCCCGCTGGTTCGCCAACGAGAGCGCGGGGATCGGACCGGCCGTGTCCGGCTACGTCGGCGCCGCCGACAGCCACGACAAACTGCCGGTCCTGGTCGCGTACAACATCCCGGGCCGGGACGCGTGCGGCGGTGAGTCGTCCGGCGGCGCGGGCAGCGTGGCCGCCTACCGCACCTGGATCTCCACCTTCGCGGCAGCCGTCGGCACCCACCCCGCCGTCGTCGTCATCGAGCCGGACGCCCTGTCGGACTTCAACTGCCTGACCAGCGCACAGATCAGCGACCGCCTCGCGATGCTCTCCTACGCCACCCAGATGTTCCAGCAGAAGGCACCCAACACCTGGGCCTACCTCGACGCCGGACACACCAACTGGGTCGACCCGGCGACCATGGCGAGCCGCCTGAGGTCGGCCGGCGTGGCCAACATCCGCGGCTTCTCCCTGAACGTCTCGAACTTCTACACCACCCCGTCCTCGGAGACCTACGGCAACGCGATCAACTCCGCGCTCGGCGGCACCTCCCACTTCGCCGTCGACACCAGCCGCAACGGCAACGGCTCCAACGGCGAATGGTGCAACCCCGCCGGACGCAAACTCGGCGTCACCCCCCGCGTGGGCGGTGCCGAGGACCTGCTCCTGTGGGTCAAGACACCGGGCAACTCCGACGGGCAGTGCGGCGTCGCACCGACCGTGCCCGCCGGGCAGTTCAGTCCCGATCTCGCTGTCAGGCTCATCGACGGCACGTGACCGCGGTGTGGGGCGCGGGCCCCTGACAGCCCGCGTCCCACACTGTCCCGTTCATCAACTCGGCTGCTCCAGGCGGACGTTGTCCGACGTCCCATCGGGCCAGGTGACGGAGGCGAGGGCGGTGCCGTCAGCGTCGTAGCAGACCTCAAGGCGTACGGCTTCGGCGGCACCCGGACCCGCGACCACCCCGGAGAGACAGACCAACGCGGCGTAGACCGTGCCCAGTTGGACCTCCGCCGTCGTGGCGAGCCAGGGTGTCGCCGAGTGCGGCCCGAAGGCGTTGGCGTCGCGCGCGGTGGCGATGCCCGCCTCGTCGAATCCGCGCAGTCCGACCACCGTGCTGGACAGGCCGGTTGGGCGGCGTGCCCAGGCGGCCGGCTGTGACTCCAGGTGCATGCCCGGCGGTTCGACGTCGGCCAGGCAGTAGCCGCCGAGCCGCAGCCGCAGCGGTTCCTGCACCGTCCCGTCGACCCGAGCGAGCCGCACCTCCAGCGACCCGTTCAGCACGGACGCCGCCGTGATCCACGGACCTGTACGGAACTCGGGCGCGGGATCGTGGGCGTACGGGGCGGGCACCGGGCCGACCGGCCAGTGCGCGTGATGGCGGGAGACGGCCGTGCGCACATCCAGGTGCAGGCGGGTCAACGGGCGTCGGTGGGAAGGGCGTTCGTCGGCGTCGAGGAGCGCGATGTGCGAGTCGATCGGGTTGTTCAGGCTCAACTCCGTGCTGTCGGGGGCGGCGTGGGAGGCATAGGCGAGGCGGCTGTAGACCGGATCGTCCGCCTCGGGGGCGGTGCCGTCACCGAAGGCGTGGTCGCTGCCGTGGTTGACGACGCGTACGACACCGTCCGCCGCCGTGCCGGAGACGAGCCACCCCGGGGCGGTCAACGTCCGCCGCACGTCCCGGGTTTCGATCGGCAGCGCCTCCTCCTTCTCCGTCCACACCGGGTGGTCCGCCGACAGCACCAGCCCGGCGAAGCCCTTGCTCGACCAGTACGGCGAGCCGGGCCCCGAGTACGGCTGCCTGATGGCCGTGAACTCCCCGTGCCAGCCCAGTGGTTGGAGCCCGAGCCGGTCGAAGCAGCCGGCCTCGGTGAAATGCCGTAGGACTCCGCTCGCGAGGCGGCGGGTGCGGCCCGCCGGCAGGGGAGTGGCGTCGAAGACGGCGCCCGCCCACAGCGGGCAGAGCGTCGCGTAGCGGTAGGTGAGGGAGCGGCCCTGGAACAGCGGGGCGCCGTCGGCCGCCACCAGGTGCTGGGCGTCGTCCAAGTAGCGGTGCAGCCGGGCCCGGTAGCGGGGGAGGAGGGCGGGGTCCGCGTCGGCGCCGGAGATGCGGCAGTACCAGAGCGGGTAATAGTGCATGGCCCAGCCCGAGTAGTGGTCGAAGTGGCGCAACGGGCCGCCGGTGCCGCCTCCGTCCGAATACCAGCCCTCGCCCGCGTACCAGGCCTCCGTGCGCGCGACCGCGTGGTCGATGTCGGGCGCGCTCCACGGGGCGCCGACCGAGCGCAGGAACGCCGACGTGATCGCCCTGAACCAGACCCAGTTGTTGTCGGGCACCGCGCTGCCGAGCAGGTCCGTCATCCAGGCGACGATCCGCTGCCGTACGCCGTCGTCCAGCCGGTCCCAGATCCAGGGCCGGGTCTCGTGCAGCGCGATCGCCACCGACGCGCACTCCACCTTGGCCTGCCCGCACCCGCGCATGCTCGGCCAGCGGTCCGGGGAATGCGGGTCCGTCCCCGCGGTCAGGCCCTCGGCGTACCAACTGGCGTGGCCGTACGGGTCGTTGTCGCCGGAGTGGGCCAGGCGGAAGCCCGCGAGGAGGAAGGTGCGGGCGAAGCCTTCGAGACCGTCACTGTGCCGGCCGTTGCGACTGGCGGGGCCCGGGAGACGGAGCAGGGCGTGCCGGTCGGTGGCGTACGGGCGGACGGCGGTCAGCTGGGCGTCGGCCAGCGCCTCCCAGTGGGTGCGCGTCCAGCCGGTGTGCGGGGAGAGGAGACGGTCCTCCGGTATCAACTGTCCACCTTTCCAGCGGTGTTGAGGCGGGCCGGGGGCGCCACCGACTGGCGTACGACGACATGCGAGCCGAGCACCACACGGCGGCTCGGGGGATCCATGGGGCGGCGGTGCAGGGCGAGGCGGGTCGCGGAGCGGCCGAGCTCCTGCTGCGGGACGTGCACCGTGGTCAGCCGGGGATAGAGGTCCTCGGCGAGCGGGATGTCGTCGAAGCCGACCACGGAGAGGTCGTCCGGGACCGAGCGGCCCAGGTCGCGGGCGGCGGCGATGGCACCGGCCGCGCTCATGTCGCTCGCGCAGAAGATCGCGGTGGCGTCGGTGTCGGTGAGGAGGCGGCAGGCCGCCTCGTAGCCGGACTCGCGGGTCATGTCGCTCTCGGCGACGAGCGCCGGGTCGGGCTTGACGCCGTGTGCGCGCAGCGCCCGTTCGTACCCTTCGAGGCGCTGGCCCGCCACGCTGAACTCGTGCGGGCCCGCCAGGTGGGCCACCCGGGTGTGGCCGGCGGAGAGCAGATGGCTGGTGGCGGCGAAGGCACCGCTCTCCATGTCGCACTCCACCACGTCCACCGGCGCCTTCGCGCCGCCCTTCCACGGCCGGGCGCAGAGCACCAGACGGGAGCCCGCCCGCTCCAACCTTTCGGCTGCGGACGTCAGTTGGGCGAGATGCTCCTCGGTCTCGGCCATGCCGCCGACCAGGATGACCGCCTCCGCGCCGCGCTGGCGCATCAGGTCGATCACCGACAACTCCCGCTCCGGGACGCCCTGCGTGGAACAGACCAGGCAGACCCGGCCGTCGGCGACCGCCTGTTCCTCCACCCCGGAGGCGACGTTCATGAAGAACGGCGAGGTGATGTCGTTGACCACCATCGCGATCAGCCCCGAAGTCGTGTTCAGGGAGCGGGCGTTGGCGTTGACCACGTAGTCGAGGTCGTGCACCGCCTGCATGACCCGCTCGTGCGTCGCCGGGGGAGCGGTGTACGCCCCGCTGAGAATCCGCGAGACGGTGGCGACGGACACGCCCGCGCGCGATGCCACGTCACGGATCGTCGCCCGGCCTGCGGAACCCCGACCTTGAGCCATGCTCTGCTTCTCCTCGCCCCGGTGAACAGCCGATGTAAGTAACACCGATGAAAAAGTTACACAACTGGCGAGGGATTCTCTACGGCCCGGGTGCAGCTACCTGTCGGAACTTATCGCGGATTGCCGAACCTCTTGACGGCCGTGAGACCTCCCCTTAACGTCCCGGTTACTGAAACCGGTTCAGTGAACGTTACATGCTGCTCGGCATCCCTCTTCTCCGCCTCGGAGGAACACCAGATGACTTCGTCGAACGTCTCCAGACGCGGCCTCCTGCGCACCGCCGCACTCGGCGCCGGCACCCTCGCCCTGGGCGGCGGCCTGAGCGCGTGCGGCTCCGGCTCCCCCTCCTCGGCGGCGGACGCGCTCACCTACTGGGACTGGTACGTCACCCAGGCCCCCTGGGTCGACAGGGAGATCGAGCTCTTCGAGAAGGGCCACAGCGGCGTCAGCGTCAAGAAGACCACCCAACAGAACGCCAAGTACCCGGACTTGGTCGCGCTCGCCAACCGCAGCGGCAACCCGCCGGACGTCTTCATGATCCCGCAGGTCCCCAGCGTCGCCGAGCAGGTCGCCAAGGGCTGGCTGCACCCGCTCGACGAGTGGGCGACCCCGGCATGGCAGTCACGCTTCCCCGAGGGCACCTTCCTGGAAGGCGCCAACGTCTTCGACGGCAAGGTCTATTCGGCCCCGCTGAAGGGCTCCGGCCCGCAACTCCAGCTCTACATCCACCACGGCGTCTTCAAGTCCGCCGGCCTGACGAACCCCGACGGCAGCGTCAAGATCCCCCGCACCTGGGACGAGGTCACCAGCGCCGCCCAGACGATCACCAAGAAGAGCGGCGGAAAGTCGTACGGCTTCGGCTTCGGCAACGCCGACGGCATCGGCGTCCTCGCCTGGTGGCTGGACCTGTTCGTCCGCGGCGCCGGCGCACCCGGCGGCGCCCCCACCGTGCCCGGCACCGGCATGGACTACCGCGTCGGCAAGTGGACGTTCGGCACCGACCGGGCCTACGCCGACTTCCTGGAGCTGTTCGTCGAGTGGAAGAAGCGCGGTTTCTTCCACCCCAACTCCGTGAGCCTGTCCGACGAAGCGGCCCGCGCGTTCTTCGAGCGCGGCAAGTTCGGCATGACCGTCGGCGGCGTGTGGAACCAACCCGAGTGGACCCAGCACAAGTTCACCGACTACAGCCTGGTCACCCTGCCCTCGCCGACCGCGACACCGAAGGGCTTCTACTACGCCGACCCGGTCGGCAACGGCACCTTCGCCGCGGTCTCCGCCAAGAGCAAGAAGGCGCACGAGGGGTTCCAGTGGCTCGACGCGCTGACCTCCCCCGCCGCCGGACGCCGCTGGGTCGAGGACCTCAACGGCGTCTCGGCCCACCCCGCGGACAACAACCCGGACGGCATCGACTCCAAGCCCTTCGCCGCCTTCATCGGCATGACCGAGCAGGTACTGCGCGGCCCGGTACCCCTCGTGCGCAACCCCGAGCTGGCCGGTGTCGCGCCCGGCGTCCCCAAGCCGGACATCAGCGACGTGGTCACCGGCGTCTACACGGGCCAGATCAAGGACGTACAGGGCGCGTTGAGCAGCCTGGCCGACAAGAAGTTCCAGCTCCTGTCCGACGCGGTCACCGCCGTGGCCAAGCAGGGCAAGAAGGTCAGCACGTCCGACTACGTCTTCGCGGACTGGGACCCCACCAAGCCGTACACCACGAAGAAGAAGGCGTGAGCCGACACCATGTCACTTCTCGACACCCGCGAGCGCAAGCGAGCGTCCCCGACCCCACCACCTGCCGCCGCCCACCCCGGCCTCGGCCGCCGCATCCGCGCCGCCAAGTGGTCGTACGCGTACCTGGCGCCCATGGCCGTACTGCTACTGGCCTTTGTGGTCTACCCGATCTTCGCGTCCTTCGGCTACACCTTCTACCGCTGGAACGGCATCGGCGCACCCGGCAACTACGTGGGCCTCGCCAACTTCCGGCAGATCCTCGGCGACAGCATCTTCTGGGGCGCCGTCGAGCACACCTTCGTCTACGCCTTCGTCCTCGTCCCGGTGCAGCTCCTGCTGGCGTTGGCGCTCGCGCTGGTGCTGAACAACCCGAAGCTCAAGTTCGCGCTGTTCTTCCGGACCGTCTACTTCATCCCCGTCGTCACCTCGGCCGCGGTCGTCGGCGTCGTCATCCAGCTCATGCTCGCCAACTTCGGTGATTCGGCGGGGAGTCTGCTCGCCAAGACCGGAATGACGGACGGGCACATCGACTGGCTCGGCGACCCGCACACCGCGCTGGCCGTGATCATCGCGATCGGCATCTGGCACACCCTCGGCTACAACCTCGTCTACTTCCTCGCCGGGCTCCAGACCATCCCGGCCGAGTTGTACGAGGCGGCGAAGCTCGACGGCTGTGGACCGGTCCAGTCCTTCTTCCGCATCACCATCCCGATGCTGCGCCAAGTCGGCGTCGTCATCGTGGTGTTGGCGTTCATCGGCAGCTTCCAGGTCTTCGACCTGGTGCAGGTCCTGACCGGCGGTGGCCCGTACTTCGCCACCGAGGTCGTCAACACGTACATCTACCACCTGGCCTTCGGCGGCTCCGCCGGTGCCGCCGCCCAGCCCGACATCGGCCTGGCCTCCGCCGCCTCGTTCCTCTACGGACTGCTGCTCATCGTCTTCTCCGCGCTCCAGGTCCTCGCCCTGCGCGGGATCAGCCGCCGGCGCGCCGCCGCCAACCAGTAAGCCAACTAACCAACGGCCGCCAACCAGCAAAGGGTCACGTCGATGTCCACACTGTCCCAACGCCCGCGCCCGCGAACGCGGTTGAGCCTGCGCCGAGGCCGACGCGGGCTGCTCTATCTCGCGCTGCTCGGCGGCGGCCTCATCTGGCTCTACCCGTTCCTCTGGGCGCTCGGCAGTTCACTCAAGAGCACCGACGGCTTCTTCTCCGGCGGCCTCAACCCGATCCCGTCCGAGTTCCACTGGTCCAACTACAGCGAGGCCTGGACCCAGGCGGACTTCAGCAAGTTCTTCGTCAACACGGTCCTGTTCGCGACCGGCACGGTCATCGTCACCCTGCTCGCCACCTCCATGGCCGGCTACGTCCTCGCCCGTACCGACTTCCCCGGCAAGAAGATCTGGCTCGGCCTGGTCGGCGTGACGCTGTTCCTGCCGCACGGCTACACGATCATCCCGGTCTTCGACCTCATCCAGCGCCTCCATCTCCTCAACACCCTCTGGTCGGTGGTCATCGTCCAGTCGGCGGGCGGGATGGTCTTCGGCACCTTCCTCTTCATGGGCTACTTCACGACGATCGACCGGGGGCTGGAGGACGCGGCCCGCGTGGACGGCGCGAACTTCCACCAGATCTTCTGGCGGATCATGCTCCCGCTGTCCGGACCGATGCTGGCGACCGTCGGCCTGTTCGCCTGCATCAACGCCTGGAACAGCTTCTTCATCCCGCTGGTCTTCACCCTCTCCCGCCCCGAACTGCACACCCTGTCCGTGGGCATGTTCAACTTCATCGGGCAGAACTCCACCGCGTGGACCCTGGTGTGCGCGGGCTCGGTCATCACGCTGCTGCCCATCGTCCTGATCTTCATCGTGCTCCAGCGCTTCTTCATCAACGGGCTGGCGGGCGCGGTCAAGCAGTAACGAGCGGCAGCCGTCGAGGAGTTGAGAGCTGCGGCCGTCGGATCACCCGCCGCCGTCGAGGTCGGTGCGCTGCCGCAGCACCCGCACCTCATCACCGACGATCTCCATCTCGTACACCTTCCCCCGCGCGTTCTCGAACGGCCGGTGCAGGATCATCATCAACCGGCCCTCGAACGTCCGGAACAGCATCCCGTGTCCGCTGTCCTCCCGCACCAACGGCCGCCGTTGCAACCAAGGCCCCTGTATCTCACCGGACTTGGAGACGGCGTAGGTCTGGACGTAGCCCCCGGTGAGGCTGCCGTCCGCGCCGAGCACGTTCTTCTCGTACGTCGACCACAGCATGAGCAGCGAACCGTCGGGGGCGCGGTACAGCTGCGGGCCGTCCGTGACGTAGGGCGGGAGTTGGTGCGGTACGCCGGCCGGGATCTCCTCGCCGATCCAGGGCGCGTCCGAGGCCTTGAAGAGGAAGACCGGGTCGCCGATCGTTCCGGTCAGGTCCGGGGTCAGCCGGATGGCCTCCATCGTGCCGTCGACGGTCTGCAGCCACTCGTGCGCGTACACCATCCACGGCTGCCCGGACGGGTCGACGTACAGCGTGCCGTCCAGAGTCATGAGGTGCTCGGGCGGGGTGGGGCGCGCGGGGTCGACCGGAGTGAAGGGGCCCAGCAGGGATTCGGACACGGCCGTGATCGTGCCCCGCCGGTGGTTCGCGAGCTGAAACGGCGTGCCCCATCGGCCGGTTGGGGGTACGGGAAGCGGACTGTCCTCGTCGTGCAGCGTGGTGAACAGGTAGTACCTGCCGTCCCAGGCGTGCACCTCAGGCGCCCAACCACCGTCGCCCGCCCAGAGCTTGGGCTGCTCCGCCGCCAGGAACACCACCACGGGACGCGTCCAGTCGCGCAGGTCATCGCTGCGGTAGACCATCGTGCCGACGCCCTCCACACCCGACACCGAAGGGTCGTTGGACGTGTAGAGGTGATAGGCGCGGGTCGCGTCGTCGGCGACGACGAACGGATCGTGCAACGGCATGTCGGGAAGCCGCATCGGCTCGCCCACGGGATCGGTCGGCATGGTGTCACCGTAGAGCCCGCAAACCTCGTGCGCATCACAGCTGTTGAGGGAAAAACGCTTGGACCGCACGGGTGCCGACGCGGGACACTGCCACTTCCGGCCTGCCCCTTCACCGGGCTGCCGTCGACACCACGGGGTGGGAATGGGATCGCCTGAATCGCGCGACGTCGGGCCGCGCAAAGGCTCGGTGTTACTCGCACTTCGCTACTACGGACGGGAGTTGGCCCGCCTCCGCCGCTGGACCGCGCCCGCCACCCTGCTGCCCGCGGTGGGCAACATCGGTATCAACTACATCGCGCCGCTGATCGTCGCCAAGCTCGTCGGCCGGATCGCCGGCGACGCGGACATCAGCGTCCGCGCGACGCTGCCGTACGTCCTCGGGTTCGCCGGAGTGCTGCTGCTCGCCGAGGTGTTCTGGCGCCTCGGACTGCACTGTCTGAACCGGCTCGACGCGCTCGGCATCGAGCACCTGTATGTGATCGGCATGGACGAACTCTTCGCCAAGGACGCCGCGTTCTTCCACGACAACTTCGCCGGGTCGCTCACCAAGCGGGTGCTGAGCTTCGCCTCCCGCTTCGAGGAGTTCGTCGACACGATGACGTTCCAGGTGGTGGGCAGCCTGGTCCCGCTGCTGTTCGGCTCCGTCGTACTGTGGCGCTACGAACCGCTGCTCGTCGTGGGCCTGTTGGCGATGATCGCGCTCACCGGCCTGGTCGTCGCGCCCCTCATCCGGCGCCGCCAGGCACTCGTCGACCTGCGCGAGGAGGCCATCGCCCGGGTGTCCGGCCATGTCGCCGACAGCCTGATGAACATGGACACGGTCCGCGCGTTCGCCGCCGAGGAACGCGAGGCCGCCGAACACCGCTCCCGCGTCGCACTGTCGAGGCGGCTCACCCTGCGCTCCTGGGACTACGGCAACCTGCGCATCGACACCCTCGTCGCGCCGCTCTCCGTGCTCACCAACGCGCTGGGACTGCTCCTCGCGGTGGCCCTCGGCGGCGGCGAACACGGCGTCGAGGCGGTCGTGGTCGCCTTCACGTACTACACGAACGCGACCCGGATCATGTTCGAGTTCAACCAGATCTACCGGCGCCTGGAAAGCTCGATGACCGAAGCCGCCCAGTTCACCGAGCTGTTGATGGCTCCGCCCAGCGTGGTCGACCCGGCCTCGCCGGAGCCGTTGCTGCCCCGTCCCGCGTCCGTCCGCTTCGAGAACGTGACCTTCGCCCACGCGGGCGCGGACACCCTCTTCGACGGGCTCGACCTGACCGTGCCCAGCGGCACGAAGATCGGCCTCGTCGGCCGGTCCGGCGGCGGCAAGACCACCCTCAGCCGGCTGCTGCTGCGGATGACGGACATCGACGCCGGCCGCATCCTGATCGGCGGCCAGGACATCAGCAGGCTGCGCCAGGCCGACCTGCGCAGCCTGATCGCCTACGTACCGCAGGACCCGGCGATGTTCCACCGCACCCTGCGCGAGAACCTCACCTTCGCCCGGCCCGACGCCACCGACGCCGAGGTCCGCCGGGCCGCCGAGGCCGCGCACGTCACCGAGTTCGCCGACGCGCTGCCGGACGGCTTCGAGACGATGGTGGGGGAGCGCGGGATCAAGCTCTCCGGCGGACAGCGCCAACGCGTCGCCCTCGCCCGGGCGATCCTGCGCGACGCCCCGATCCTGCTGCTCGACGAGGCCACGAGCGCCCTCGACTCCGAGAGCGAGATCCTCGTCCAGGAAGCGCTGTGGCGGCTCATGGAGGGCCGGACCGCACTCGTCGTCGCCCACCGGCTGAGCACCGTCGCCGGCATGGACCGGCTCGTCGTCCTCGACCACGGCCGGATCGTCGAACAGGGCACGCACCAGGAGCTGTTGGCGGCCGAGGGCGCCTACGCGAAGCTGTGGCAGCACCAGTCGGGCGGCTTCCTCGACGAGAGCCCCGAACAGGCCGCCGACCTGCGCTGACGGCCCGAACAGCGGCCGGATTCCCGGGACTTCGCCCATCGGGTTCCCGGGAATCCGGTCGAGCGGGACGGACAACCGGTTTCCGGTCGACCACGTTCCAGCGCCGTCTCGCCGAGGTTGCCCAGTCTTTTCGAAAGTTCACCCAAGGTCTTGACGCCCTTTCCGAGCCGGAAGAAGCTCTGCCCCAACGCGTGACAACCGGTTTCTATCGGAGGTGGTGCGGTCATGCCCCCACATGCTGGTGCACTCCTGAGCCACGGACGATTCCTCGCCCTCTCGGCAACCGGTGCGGGGGTCGGCGCGGCGGTGCTCAACGGCTGCGCGCTCCAGGTGTCGACCGGGGTGAGCGGCGCGGGCGAGACCGTCATGCCGCTGCTGCTCGCAGCCGACGGCACCACGGGCGACGTCACCGCGAACCCGCAGTCCAACCACCGCTAAGCGCCGCCAGCCCGTTCGCGAGGTCCCCGGTCCGCGTGCGGGTCAACCGCCTGGTCCTCGCCGGGATGTCGACGAGCGGCCTCAAGTAGCCCTACTTCTCACCCTGTTGCAAGGAGTACTAGGCATGAACACGCCCCTGTCCCGTCGTACGGCCCTCCAAGCCGCCGGTGCCACCGCGCTCGCTGCCGGACTGTCCGGACTGACCGCCACCGCGGCGCACGCCGGCGGCCACAACTCCCGCCCCGAGCTGGTCACTTACCCACGTCCGACGACCATGCCGACCAACACCGGCTTCCAGGTACGGGTCCGCAGCACCCCCGACGGCACCTGGCAGACCCTCGACATCTACCGTCCGCAGTTCGAGGAGATCAACGCGTCCACCGGGTCGGGCAAGGTCTACAGCTCGTCGATGGTGTACTTCGACTTCAACGGCTCGGTCGAGATCGAGGTGACCTACCTCAAGGGCGGCACCACCAAGGCCCGGGTGAGACCGGACTCGTACGGCATCACGCCCGAACTCCTCGGCGACACCCTGCGGTTCACCCTCGCCGAGCCCAGGGACGTCGTCGTACAGATCAACGACGAGACCTTCGACGCCCTGCACCTCATCACCAACCGCGTCGAGCACCACGCCCCGTCCGCAGACGACCCGAACGTCCTCTACTTCGGCCCCGGCGTCCACACCGTCACCGGCAACATCCTCACCGTCCCCAGCGGCAAGACCGTCTACCTCGCGGGCGGCGCCGTCCTCACCGCGCAGGTCTACTTCAAGGACGTGGAACGGTCCCGCCTCATCGGGCGCGGGGTGCTCTACAACAACCCCGGCGGCGCCATCCTCTGCGAGGGCGGCAAGAACATCCGGATCGAGGACGTCATCATCCTCAACCCGGCCGGCTACGCGGGCACGTTCGGCGAGAGCGAGAACGTCCGCGTCACCAAGGCACGCGCGTTCAGTTCGAAGGGCAACGGCGACGGCTTCGACGTCTTCTCCTCCACCGGGATCACCTTCGACGGCTGCTTCATGCGCAACTCCGACGACTGCATCGCCATTTACTGCCACCGCTGGGACTACTACGGCGACACCCGCGACATCACCGTCAAGAACTGCACCCTGTGGGCCGACGTCGCCCACCCGATCAACGTCGGCACGCACGGCAACACCGACGCGCCCGAGACGATCGAGAACCTCGTCATCAAGAACATCGACATCCTCGACCACCGCGAACCCCAGATGAACTACCAGGGCTGCATCGCCCTCAACCCCGGCGACTCCAACCTCATCAAGAACGTGCGCATCGAGGACGTCCGGATCGAGGACTTCCGCTGGGGTCAGGTCATCTACATGAAGGTCATGTACAACACGAAGTACAACACCTCGGTCGGCCGCGGCATCGAGGACGTGTACGTCAAGAACCTCAGCTACACGGGCACCCGCGCCAACCCGTCCCTCTTCCTCGGCTACGACGCCGAACACGCCATCAACAACGTCACGTTCGAGAACCTGGTGATCAACGGGCTGGTCGTCGCCGACTCGATGAAGAAGCCGACCTGGTACTACACCACGGACGAGATCCAGTGGTTCTACAACGAGCACGTGACGAACCTGAAGTTCCTCACGACCGCCGAGGCCGAGGCGGCTGCGGCCTCATGACGACCCCCGCGTCGCGCTCCGCTGGAAGTACGGGGAAGGGGTGTCGGTCGGCTGCGGCGCCGTCGTGGCTGGTCGCGCCCCGCGGCGGAGCCGCTGATGAATACAGTCCCGCGCCCCTTGAGGGTGTTGCCGAACCGCAGTCGATTACATCGGGTCCGCTCAGCCGCCGGGGCTTCCTCGGGGGCACCGCGGCCCTGCTGCTGGCTACGGGTGCGAGCGGACTGCTCGTGCCCGGCCGGGCGGCGGCGGCCCCGGACGACTCCGAGGTGACCTTCTCCCACCCCGGCCTGCTGCACACCGCCGACGACCTCGCCCGCATGAAGGCTGCCGTCGACGCCAAGCAATCCCCGGTCTACGACGGCTACTTGGCGCTCGCGGCCCACGCCCGCTCCTCCGCGTCGTACGCCGTGCAGAACACCGGCCAGATCACCACCTGGGGACGCGGCCCCGCCAACTACCAGAGCCAGGCTGTCGCCGACTCGGCCGCCGCCTACCAGAACGCCCTCATCTGGTCCGTCACCGGCGACACCGCACACGCCGACAAGGCCCGCGACATCCTCAACGCCTGGTCCGCCTCCCTCACCGCCATCACCGGAGCCGACGGCCCCCTCGGCGCGGGCCTCCAGGCCTTCAAGTTCGTCAACGCCGCCGAACTGCTCCGCCACACCGGCTACGACGGCTGGGCCGCCGCCGACATCGCCCGCTGCGAGGAGTCCTTCCTCCGCGTCTGGTACCCGGCCCTGTCCTGCTACATGCTCTACGCCAACGGCAACTGGGACCTGACGTCCCTTCAATCCCTGCTGGCCATAGGCGTGTTCTGCGAGGAACCCACCCTCTTCTACGACGCGCTCCGCTTCGCCGCGGCCGGCGCCGGCAACGGCAGCGTCCTCCACCGCATCGTCACCGACGCCGGTCAGGGCCAGGAGAGCGGTCGGGACCAGGGCCACGAACAGCTCGCGGTCGGCCTGTTGGCGGACGCCGCGCAGGTCGCCTGGAACCAGGGCGTCGACCTCTGGGGCTTCGACGACAACCGCATCCTCGCCAACGTCGAGTACGCCGCCCGCTACAACCTCGGCGGCGACGTCCCCTTCGTCCCCGACCTCGACCGCACCGGCAAGTACATCAAGCTGACCGTCTCGGCCACGTCACGCGGCAGCCTTCCGCCCATCTACGAGATGGCGTACGGGCATTACGCGGGTGTGCGCGGCCTCGACACCCCCTACACGAAGAGCGCCGTCTTCCGCGGCACCGACGGCACCCGCGTCGTCGAGGGCGGCAACGACGACCTGCCGAGCTGGGGCACCTTCGCCTACGCCGGTGCCACGGCCCCCTCGCCCACCGTGCCGACACCACCGGCCGGCGTCACGGCGATCGGCAACGACCTTTCTGTGACGGTGAGTTGGCTGCCGTCGACGTGGGCCGACACCTACACGGTCCTCCGGGCGACCGACGTGGACGGCCGCTACGAGAAGATCGCGTCCGGCGTCGCCCGGCCTACGTACACCGACCGGAAGGTGCACGCCGGACGGACGTACTACTACACGGTCGCTGCCTCGAACGCCCTTGGCAGGAGCGGCAGTTCGGCATGGTCGGCCGCCTCCGCCGGTCTCCCCTCGCCCTGGTCGACCCGGGACGTGGGAGACGTGAAGATCCCCGGTTCCGCCGCCTTCGACGGCGAGCGCTTCGTTCTGGAAGCGAGCGGCAGCGCCGACACCTACCGTCTCGTCCACCTCCCGCTGCGCGGCGACGGCACGGTCACCGCGCGGATCGTGTGGCCGCTCAGCTCGCAGTACTCCAAGATCGGCGTCACCGTCCGGGCCTCGCTCGACCCGGACGCGGCGCACGCCTCGATGCTGATCCAGGGGCTGCCGCTGCACACGTGGAGCGGGGTGTGGACGGTACGCCCGTCGACCGGCGCTGAGATCTCCGCTACCGGCAGCACGCCCGTACCGCCCTCCCAGCAGCAGGCGATCACGGTGAACGCCGCCTTCCCGATCTCCGACCTCGGCACGCTGCCCGAGTCGGCGACCCCGTTGGAAGCGCCGTACGTCGAAGGCGCGGGCGACGGTTACCGACTGCGGAAGCCCTACTGGGTACGCGTGACCCGCAAGGGCTCACGCTGCACCGGCGCCATCTCCCCGGACGGCACCCGCTGGACCGAAGTCGGCTCCACGGACGTCGAGTTGGGCCGCACCGCATACGCCGGGCTAGCCCTCACCTCCTGCCTCGGCGTCGACGAGGACTACGCCGAGACCGGCACCGGCGCCTTCGACAACGTCAGCGTGACCTCCTCGTCCGGCACGGTCCGGCGCGTACCCCGCCCGGCCCGCACCGCGACCGACCTGCGGGCCGAAACCGCCCCCGACGCGGTCGAGTTGGCCTGGACCGACCCGGACCTCTCCGCCGAGTACACGGTGCTGCGCGCCACCCGGACGAGCGGACCGTACGAGACCCTCGCCACCCGCGTCGGCCCCGTCGGCTTCGGCACCCGCATCCGCTACACCGACGCGACCGGTACGCCGGGAACGACGTACCACTACACGGTCACGAAGACCAACGTCGCTGGACGCGGGCCGCGTTCGACGCCGTCGCAGGCCGTGATGCCAACCCCGGTACAGCCCCAACTCGCCTCTGCGGCAACCGTGTTCACGAACCAGGGCGCCGCCTTCCGGTATCTGCTGCGCGCCAAGCACGAGCCCGTGCGGTTCACGGCGGACGGGCTGCCCGTCGGCCTCCGCATCGACCGGCGCACCGGGTTCGTTTCCGGAACCCCCACGGAGACAGGCGAGTTCACGGTCGCGACGACCGCCGCCAACGCCTCCGGAACCGCGACCGGAACCCTCGCCCTCACGGTCGGCACCGCGCCACCCGCGCCGTGGACGTACGGCGATCTCGGCGACACCGTGCTCGACGACCGTGCCTTCGGGACGCTGGGCGTGGTGGCGATCACGACGCCCGGGAGCACGTCGTACGACGGCGGCACCTTCACCGTGCGGGGCGCGGGTCTCGATCTCAACGCCAACGGCCAAGGAATGACAGGGCAGTTCGTACGGCGGCCCGTCAGTGGTGACTGCGAGGTCGTCGCGCGGATCGTCTCCCGCAGTGGCGCGAGCACCGACCGGGTCGGGCTGCTCATGGCGAAGTCGCTGTCGCCGTTCGACCAGGCCGCCGGAGCGATCGTCACCGGCGGGACGAGTGCTCAGTTCATGCTCCGTAGGACCGTGGCCGGTGCCTCCGCCTTCACCGGCGGAGCCGCTGTCACCCTTCCCGCCCTGCTGCGGCTGAAGCGCGCCGGGACCGTCTTCAGCGCGGCGCTGTCCACCGATGACGGTGTCACCTGGACCCCCCTCGCCGACGGAGAGATCCCCGGCTTCGGTGACGCCCCCTACTACGTCGGGCTGGTGGTCTGCTCGCGCAGCCAACTGGTCCGCTGCACCACCGAGTTCGACGAGGTGAGCATCACGCCCACCTGATCCGTCATGGATTGGAGATGCACCGCAATGAGCCGCACGTCCCCCCACGAGCACTTCCGCAGAACAGAGTTGAGCCGCCGCGGTCTTCTGAAGACCGCCGGTGGGCTCACCGCAGCCGTCGCCCTCGGCGGCGCCACGGTGGCCCCGACCGCGCACGCGGCCCCGGCCACGTTCACCCACCCCGGCATGCTGCACAACGCCGGAGACATCAACCGGGCGAAGGTCAAGGCCGCGGCGGGCACCGACCCCTGGCTGTCCGGCTGGAACAGGCTGACCGCCAACTCGCACTCGCAGTCGACCTGGACCCCCAACCCCCAGGCGACGATCATCCGAGGCGGCACCGGCGAGAACTACGGCACGCTGTACAACGACATCGCCGCCGCCTACCAGAACGCCCTGCGCTGGCGGGTCGGCGGCACCGAGGCGAACGCCGCGTGCGCAGCGAAGATCCTCAACGCCTGGTCGTCGAAGCTGACCACGGTCACCGGCAACGCCGACCGGTTCCTCGCCGCCGGCATCTACGGCTGGGAGTTCGCCAACGCGGCCGAACTCATGCGGGACTACGACGCGTTCGACCTCGCCGCGTTCCAGCAGATGATGGTCGACGTCTTCTACCCGATCAACAACAGCTTCCTGACCGTCCACAACGGCGCGTGCATCACCAACTACTGGGCCAACTGGGACCTGTGCACCATGGCCTCGATCATGGCCATCGGCATCCTCTGCGACGACGGCGCCAAGTACGACCAGGCCGTCACGTACTTCAAGTCCGGTGCGGGCAACGGCTCCATCGCGCACGCGGTGCCGTTCCTCTACACCGACCCGGACGGCTACGCGCTGGGCCAGTGGCAGGAGTCCGGCCGCGACCAGGGCCACACCATGATGGGCATGGGCCAGCTGGGCGCGATCTGCGAGATGGCCTGGAACCAGGGCGACGACCTGTACTCGTACGACAGCCGACGGTTCATGAAGGCCGCCCAGTACGTCGCGAAGTACAACCTCGGCAGCGACGTGCCCTACACCACCTACAGCTGGGGGACCGGCCAGACCTGTTCCTACAGCGAGCAGACCGTCATCGCCTCCGGCTCCCGGGGCCAGGTCCGCCCGGTGTGGGCGATGCTCCACTACCACTACAACCGGCGCCTGTACCTCGACGACAAGTACATCTCCGCGATGGCCTACTCGGTCGCTCCCGAGGGCGGAGGGGGTGACTACGGCTCCACCAGCGGCGGCTACGACCAGCTCGGCTTCGGCACCCTGATGTACGCGAAGTAGCGGCCAGGCGCGTCCACGGGTTGGGCATCGGTGACCGACCCGTGGACGCCCTCTTGACCCCGGGCGACGGCGGATCGACACTCCAGTAGGGAATCCTAGTGAACAGGTAGGGAAACAATGGGGCGCCTTGAGCCGGTCACCACCAGCCGCGTGGACCGTTCGCCTCTTCTGACCTCCCGCCGTCACATCGACCTGCTGCGGGTCTGCAGCGCGCTGAACCCCCCGCGCTGAGCCCCCGTCCTCCGCTCGACGACGCTTCCGCCGCGCGTACGTCCACGCGCCCGTACCCGGGGAGTCCCATGTCCAGCACGCCTCTCGCCGCCATCCCCGCACCCCGTTCCGCCCCCGTGTTCCGGGGCCGGATCGGACGCGACGCGCGCAGCGGGCACTACGCCGTGCCGCGCCGCTACCGCCTCCATCTGTCCACCGCCTGCGCCGACGGCCTGCGCATCGCCGTCACCCACAGCCTGCTCGGCCTCGACGAGAGCTGTCCGGCCGTGTTCCTGTCCGCCGTGCCCGACTGTCCGGGTGGTGGACACTCCGCGCTGCGCCCGCTCTACGAGGCGAGCGCGCACCGCTACTCCGGACCGGCCGCCGCGCCCGTGCTCAGCGACGACTGGTCCGGCCGGATCGTCAGCACCCACGCCCCCGACATCATGCGCGACCTCGCCCGGCACTTCGGCGCGGGCGGACCCCAGTTGTACCCGTGCGGTGCCGAGTCGGAGATCGAGGCCGTCGAGCGGCTGTGCGCCGAAGGCATCGAGGACGCCGCGCAGCGCGCCGGCGCGGCCGGTGTCGAACAGGAGGAGCGCGACGCGGCGGTCGCCCGGCTGCTGGAGACCCTGGGTTCGCTGGACCGCTGGCTGGACGGCCGCGAGCACATGATCCGTGACGAACTCACCGCCGCCGACGTCGAGTTGTGGGTGTCACTGGTCCAACTCGACACCGTGCACCGCAACCACCTGGACGCCGCCGCCGTACAGCGGATCGCCGACCACCCCCACCTGTGGGCCTATGCCCGCCGTCTGGCCGCCCACCCGGCCTTCGGCACCCACCTCGACCTCGACGGCATCGCCCGCCGCCACCACGCCCACTGCCGGGGCCTGGAGGCCGCCGGCGCGGCTGTCCAGATCCTGGACTGGGAGGCCCACGCGGCGGACGAAACGGGAGCTTGCCGCAGCTGAGCGCGTTCTGTGACGTCCAGTTGATGGACGGCCATTGACATACGTTCGGACAATTGTCTTAACTTGCGACCTAGAACGGTCATGAGCGTCAGCGACAAGCCCTGGCTTGCTGACCGGCAACCCTCGCACGCGGTGGGGTGCCCCAGGTGACGACCGGACCGGATGACGTTTTCGGTAAGCGCGAGGCCCCCAGGGCCACAACAGTGATGGGTGACGGACATGTACGCAGCTCTCCGGACGGCGCCGCGCCGCCCCGCGGGCTGCGTACTGCCGTGTGTGAACCCTCTCGTCGCGGACCGTGCCGTCGATCTGCTGCGCGTCAACAGCGCACTGTGTACCGCGTGTACCGCCCCGGGCTTCGCCCGCTGTCGAGGCTGACGACTTCTCCCAGCCCTCGCGTTCCGCGTTCCTGACGAACACCGCCCGTGCGGTGTGCCGTTGTCCGCCCAGCCCCCGGTCCTGTGTGTTCCTCACCTCGTGCGACGCGTCAGCCTCGCCCGGGTGTCGCGACCCGGGGTGTCCGACTTCCGCCGGAGCCCTCCATGACTGAACCCCCGGGCACCACCGTGTCCCTGGCCGCCGCGCCGTCCGCCGACGCACCGTCAAAACCCCTGACAGCACAGCGAGTTCAGCCGCTGCGCCGGCCCGGCCGGTGGATCGTCACCCTGGTCGTGCTGGTGCTGGTCGCCCAGTTCATCCACGGACTGGTCACCAACTCCTTCTACCAGTGGGACCGCTTCGGCTACTGGTTCCTGCGCCCGACGATCCTCGACGGACTCGTCATCACCCTCGAAGTAGCCGCGCTGAGCGCCGTGTTGGGCCTTCTCGGGGGCATCCTGCTCGCCCTGGCCCGGCTCTCGAGGAGCCCGGTACTGCGCGCGGCGAGCTGGACCTATGTATGGGCCCTGCGCTCGATCCCGCTCATCGTGGTGCTGATCTTCCTCTACAACTTCAGCGCCCTGTACCAGACCCTCAGCATCGGCGTCCCCTTCGGCCCCGCCTTCTTCTCCTTCGACGAGTCGAAGCTCGCCACCGACATGGCCGTCGCCGTCGTCGGCCTCAGCCTCAACGAGGCGGCCTACGCGGCGGAAGTGGTCCGCGGCGGCATCCTCTCCGTCGACCAGGGCCAGCACGAGGCGGCCTCCGCCCTCGGCCTCCCCAAGGGCTACCAGTTCAGGAAGATCGTCTTCCCACAGGCGCTGCGCTCCATCACCCCGAACTACGTCAACCAGCTGATCGGCCTGATCAAGAGCACCTCCCTGGTCTTCTACGTCTCGCTGCTCGACCTGTTCGGCTCCGCGCAGACGATGGGCTCCACCTACCCCGGCGACATCGTGCCGCTGCTCCTGGTCGTCACCGTCTGGTACCTGATCCTCACCAGCGTCGTGTCCGTCATCCAGTTCTACGTCGAGCGGCACTACGCCCGGGGCGCCACCCGCTCCCTGCCGCCGACCCCGATCCAGAAACTCCGCACCGGTGTCACCGACCTGCGGGCCCGCATCCGCAGGGAGGCCGCCGTATGACCACCAACACCGTCGAACCGCTGGCGGACATCACACCCGCCGCCGTAGAGGTGCACGACGTCCACAAGTGGTACGGCGCCCACCGGGTGCTGGACGGCGTCGACCTGACCGTGCGGCCCGGCGAGGTCACCGTGATCCTCGGCCCGTCCGGCTCCGGCAAGTCCACGCTGCTACGGGTCATCAACCACCTGGAGAAGCCCGAGATCGGCTACGTCAGCGTCAACGGCGAGCTGATCGGAGTGCGGCAACAGGGCGGCAGGCTCAAGGAGTTGAGCGAGCGGGCCATCCTCGCGCAGCGCGGCCGGATCGGGTTCGTCTTCCAGAACTTCAACCTCTTCCCGCACCTGACCGTCCTCGACAACGTCGCCGCCGCCCCGGTCGCCACCGGCCGGCTCGGCAAGCCCGAAGCCCTCGAACTGGCTAGGGAGTTGCTCGGCCGCGTCGGGCTCGCCGAGAAGACCGGCGCCTACCCCAGGCAGCTCTCCGGCGGCCAGCAGCAGCGCGTGGCCATCGCACGCGCCCTCGCCCTGCGCCCCGGCGTCATCCTCTTCGACGAACCGACCTCCGCCCTCGACCCCGAACTCGTCGGCGAAGTCCTCGCCGTCATCAAGGACTTGGCGACCAGCGGTACCACCCTCGTCATCGTCACCCACGAGATCGGCTTCGCCCGCGAGGTCGCCGACCGGGTCGTCTTCATCGACGGCGGGAAGATCGTCGAGCAGGGCCCGCCCCACGAGGTCCTCGACAAGCCACAGCACGAACGGACCAGGGACTTCCTCAGCAAGGTCCTCTGAGCCCCACCCGCACGTCCCCCTTCAGAACCCCCGCACTTCCACCTTCAGCAGCCCTCAACACCGAGCCTAGGAACAGCCATGTCTACGCCCAGCCTTCGCAGCAGACTCACTCGCGGACTCACCGCGGGAACCGTCCTCGCCTCCCTCGCCGGCGGTCTCGCGGCCTGCGGCGGCGACAGCGACGCGGCCACCACGTCCGGCAGCGCCGCCTCCGGCACTGTCACCGTGGGGGCTCTCTCCAACGGCGCCGCCAAGGAGACGACACTCAAGGTCGCCGAAGTGAAGTCGATCAGCGCCGAGTTGCCCAAGTCCGTGGCGAAGAGCGGCACGTTGGAGATCGGCGTCGGCTTCCTGCCCGCGGGCTCCCCGCCGCTCGGCTACGTCGGTTCGGACCAGAAGACCCTCACCGGTTCGGAGACCGACATCGCCCGCCTGGTCGCCGCCGTCCTCGGCCTCAAGCCCGAGCTGAAGAACTCCACTTGGGAGAACCTCTTCATCGGCCTGGACAGCGGCAAGGTCGACGTCGCCTTCTCCAACGTCACCGACACCGAGGAGCGCAAGGCGAAGTACGAGTTCGCCTCCTACCGCGAGGACAACCTCGGCTTCGCGGTGAAGGCGAGCAACACCTGGAACTTCGGCGGCAGTTACGAGAACCTCGCCGGCAAGACCGTCGCCGTGGGCGCGGGCACCAACCAGGAGCGGATCCTCCTGGAGTGGAAGAAGAAGCTGGCCGCCGAAGGCAAGAAGGCGCTCACCGTCAAGTACTTCCAGGACAACAACAGCACCTACCTCGCGCTGGCCTCCGGGAAGATCGACGCCTACCTCGCCCCGAACCCCTCGGTCGCCTACCAGGTCTCCTCGACCAAGGGCACGGCGAAGGCCGTCCGCAACGCGGGCACGTACTCCGGCGCCGGATCCTCCCTCCAGGGCCTGATCGCGGCCACCGCGAAGAAGAACAGCGGCCTCGCCAAGCCGCTCGCGGACGCCATCAACTACCTGATCAAGAACGGCCAGTACGCCAAGTGGCTGGCCGCCTGGAACCTCTCCAACGAGGCCGTCGCCAAGTCCGAGGTCAACCCGCCCGGACTGCCGCTCAGCGACTCCTGACCCACCCTCTCGGCCAGGGGACCCCGCCACGTCACGGCGGGGTCCCCACCCGCGCGACCAGTACTGGAGCCGTCACCCGATGTCTTCCACCGCCAGTATCGAAACCACCACGTCCACGTCCCACGTCCTGGACAACCCGGCCTGGGCCGCGCTCACCGGCCCGCACGCCCACTTCGCCGAGCGCGTCGGCCGCGCCGCCCGCTACCCCGTCGACGTGGCCGGCTTCAACGCCATCACCGACAACGACGACCCGCGCGCCTGGGCCGACCTGGCCACCCTCGTCGGCCCCGGCGGCACCGCCGCGGTGCGCGGGGTGAGCGAGACCCCGGACGGCTGGGAGATCGTCCGTTCCGGACAGGGTGTCCAACTCGTGGACACCGGGCTGCGGGCCGAGCCCGACCCCGAGGCCGTACGCCTCGGCCCCGACGACGTACCCGAGATCCTCGACCTGGTCGCCCGCACCGAACCCGGCCCCTACCTGCCCCGCACCGTCGAACTGGGCACTTATCTCGGCATCCGGCACGAGGGACGCCTGATCGCGCTGGCCGGCGAACGCCTCCACCCGCCCGGCTGGACCGAGATCAGCGCCGTGTGCACCGACCCCGACCACCGCGGCCGGGGCCTGGCCACCCGCCTGGTCCGCGCGGTCGCCGCCGGCGTCAAGGAACGCGGCGAGCACCCCTTCCTGCACGCCGCGGCCACCAACACCGGCGCGATCCGGCTGTACGAGTCGATCGGCTTCACGCTGCGCGCCCGCACGGTCTTCTCGCTCGTCCGGCGCACCGGTCCGATTGCCGCCGCCGATCCGGAAGAAACGGCATAGCCGTGCCGTTGCCCCTTATGAAGCCGGATTCCATGGAGGTGGAGCACATGTGTGGCGCGTCCATCGTCCATGTGCGTCTCACCACGCGGCCCCACATCGACCTGCTGCGCACGGCCGGCGCGCTCTGTTGCTCCTGACCCGTTGCCCCAGCCGCTGTATCCGTCACTGAACGGTCGGCGATCTCGTACGGATCTCCAGGAAGGCACCACCGTGTCCCCAACCAGCTCCACCCCCCTGCATCTCGCCGTCGCCCTCGACGGCACCGGCTGGCACCCGGCCTCCTGGCGCGAGCCGGTGGCCCGGCCCCGGGACCTGTTCACCGCCGCGTACTGGGCCGACCTGGTCGCCGAGGCGGAGCGCGGGCTGCTCGACTTCGTGACCTTCGAGGACGGCCTCGGCCTCCAGACCTCGCACTACGGCGAGCTGGACGGCCGCACCGACCAGGTCCGCGGCCGCCTCGACGCCGTACTCGTCGCGGCCCGCATCGCACCGCTCACCAGCCACATAGGCCTGGTCCCGACGGTGGTGTCCACGCACACGGAGCCGTTCCACATATCCAAGGCGATCGCCACCCTCGACTACGTCAGCACCGGCCGCGCGGGCCTGCGCGTGCAGCTCTCCGCCCGCCCGCACGAGGCCGACCACTTCGGACGGCGCACCTTCGAGCCGATCAGCCTGGAGAGCCTGCGCACCGAGGCCGGACAGGAGCGGCTCACCGAGCACTTCGACGAGGCCGCCGACTACATCGAGGTCGTCCGCCGCCTCTGGGACAGCTGGGAGGACGACGCCGAGATCCGGGACATCGCCACCGGCCGTTTCGTCGACCGCGACAAGCTGCACTACATCGACTTCGAGGGCCGCCACTTCAGCGTCAAGGGCCCCTCCATCACGCCCCGGCCGCCGCAGGGCCAGCCGGTCGTCAGCTCCCTGGCCCACCAGACGATCCCGTACCGGCTGGTCGCCCGCGCCACCGACGTCGGCTACGTCACCCCGCACGACACCGACGACGCGCGCGCGATCGTCGCGGAGATCCGCGCCGAGCAGCAGACCGCGGGCCGCGCCGGCGAACTCCTCCACATCTTCGGCGACTTGGTGGTCTTCCTCGACGACGACGAGGCCACGGCGGTTGTCCGCCGCGAACGCCTCGACGCCCTCGCGGGCGAGCCGTACACCAGCGACGCCCGCATCTTCACCGGCACCCCCGCCCAACTCGCCGACCTGCTCCAGGAGTTGCAGACGGCAGGCCTGACCGGCTTCCGGCTGCGGCCCGCCGTCGCAGGACACGACCTCCCGGCGATCACACAGAAGCTGGTCCCCGAACTCCAGCGCCGGGGCGCCTTCCGCCAGGCCTACGAGGCCGACACCCTGCGCGGACTGCTGGGGCTCGCCCGCCCCGCCAACCGCTACGCCGCTGCCGCAGCCACCGCCTGAGCCGGAGGGACCGTACGACATGAGCAAGCCCCTGAAGCAGATCCACCTGGCCGCCCACTTCCCCGGTGTCAACAACACCACCGTGTGGAGCGACCCCGCGGCCGGCAGCCACATCGAGTTCAGCTCCTTCGCGAAGTTCGCCCGCACCGCCGAACGCGCCAAGTTCGACTTCCTCTTCCTCGCCGAGGGGCTGCGGCTGCGCGAACAGGGCGGAAAAATCTACGACTTGGACGTCGTCGGCCGCCCCGACACCTTCACGATCCTCGCCGCGCTCGCCGCCGTCACCGAACACCTCGGCCTGACCGGCACCATCAACTCCACGTTCAACGAGCCCTACGAGGTGGCCCGCCAGTTCGCCAGTCTCGACCACCTCTCCGACGGTCGCGCGGCCTGGAACGTCGTCACCTCCTGGGACGCGTTCACCGGCGAGAACTTCCGGCGCGGCGGCTTCCTGCCGCAGGACGAGCGCTACTCCCGCGCCAAGGAGTTCCTCGCCACCACCCAGGAACTCTTCGACTCCTGGCACGGTGACGAGATCGTCGCCGACCGGGCGAGCGGCACGTTCCTGAGCGACGCCAAGGCCGGTGCCTTCGTCCACCAGGGCCAACACTTCGACATCCAGGGCCAGTTCAACGTCCCGCGCTCCCCGCAGGGCCGCCCGGTGATCTTCCAGGCCGGCGACTCCGACGAGGGCCGTGAGTTCGCCGCGGCCGGCGCGGACGCCATCTTCAGCCGCTACAGCACCCTCGACGACGGCCAGGCCTTCTACACCGACGTCAAGTCCCGCCTCGCCAAGTACGGCCGCAGGTCGGACCAGTTGCTCATCCTCCCGGCCGCGACCTTCGTCCTCGGCGACACCGACGCCGAGGCCGAGGACCTGGCCAAGGAAGTCCGCCGCCAGCAGGTCAGCGGCGCCACGGCCATCAAGCACCTGGAGTTCGTCTGGAACCGGGACCTGTCGTCCTACGACCCGGACGGCCCGCTGCCCGACATCGACCCGGACGTCAGCGACAACCACATCTCCAAGGGACGCGCCCAAGTCCGCATGTACCGGGACCCGTTGGCGACCGCCCGGGAATGGCGCGAACGGGCGGAGGCGAACGGCTGGTCCATCCGCGACCTGGTCATCGAGACCGGCAACCGGCAGGCCTTCATCGGCTCCCCGTCCACGGTCGCGAAGACCATCAACGACTTCGTGCAGGCCGACGCCAGCGACGGCTTCATCCTCGTCCCGCACATCACGCCGACCGGCCTCGACCCGTTCGCGGACAAGGTGGTCCCGCTGCTCCAGGAACAGGGCGTCTTCCGCACCGAGTACGAGGGCCCGACCCTGCGCGACCACCTCGGCCTCACCCACCCGGACGACGTGCGCGAGGAACGGGCGGCCTCGTGAAGTTCCTCGCGATCACCCTCATCGTCCACCGCCCGGACCCGACGACCGGCATACAGAAGTCGACGCACGAACGCTTCCGCGAAGTCCTCGACAACGCCCTGCTGGCCGAGGAGTTGGGCTTCGACGGCTTCGGCGTGGGGGAGCGGCACGAGCGGCCCTTCATCTCGTCCTCGCCGACGGTGGTCCTGAGCCACATCGCCGCACTCACCCGCCGCATCCGCCTTTTCACAGCGGTCACCACCCTGAGCCTCCTCGACCCGGTCCGCGCCTACGAGGACTACGCCACGCTCGACCATCTCTCCGGCGGACGCCTGGACTTGATCATCGGCAAGGGCAACGGCACCGCCCAGCGCGAGCTGTTCCACGTCACGCCCGAGGACCAATGGGAGCGCAACGCCGAGAGTTACGAGGTGTTCCGGCAGCTCTGGCGCCAGGACAAGGTGACGGCGAAGACGCGCTTCCGTCCGGAACTGAAGGACGCGGAGGTGTGGCCGAAGCCGTACCAGCAGCCCATCCGGGTCTGGCACGGCAGTGCGACGAGCAAGGAGAGCGTCGACCTGGCCGCCCGCTACGGCGACCCGCTGTTCTCCGCGAACGTCACCAACCCCATAGAGCCCTATGCCGAGTTGATCCGCTACTACCGCGAACGCTGGGAGCACTACGGCCACAACCCGGCGGACATCGCGGTCGGCGCGGGCACGGCCGGCCTCTACGTCGCTCCGACGACCCAGGAGGCGCTCGCCGTCTACCGGCCGATCTTCGAGAGCAACCTCGCCTTCCAGAAACAGGTGGGCCTGCCCGTTGTCTTCGAGACCCTGGAGGACTACGTCGAGCGCAGCTCCGCGCTGATCGGCAGCCCGCAGCAGGTCATCGACAAGGTGCACCGCTACCACGAGCAGTTCGGCCACACGGTGCTCCATCTCCACGCGGACGCCGCCGGCTTGACGGACCGTCAGCACAAGGACTCGCTCGAACTGTTTCAGTCGGCGGTGACTCCCGTGCTGCGCAAGGACATCCCGGACCCGCCGTTCGCCTGGGGACCGGTCCTGCCCGAGCCCGTACCCGCCGACCACTGAGGAGTGAGCGAGCACATGTCCATCCCCCTCGGCGTCCTCGACCTGGTCCCGATCTCCTCCGGCTCCACAGCGCCCGAGGCTCTCCGCAACTCCATCGAACTCGCGCGCCGGGCCGAGGAGTTCGGGTACACCCGCTACTGGTTCGCCGAGCACCACCTCAACCCGGGTGTCGCGGGCACGTCCCCCGCGGTGGTCCTGGCGCTGACGGCTTCCGCCACCTCCACGATCCGGCTCGGCTCCGGCGCCGTACAACTCGGCCACCGCACCGCGCTGTCCACGGTCGAGGAGTTCGGCCTGATCGACGCGCTGCACCCCGGCCGCTTCGACCTGGGCCTGGGCCGCTCCGGCGGACGTCCGTCGCCCCCGCTGCCGGCGGCGACCCCGATCGTCGACGGCCGGGCCCCCAACGGCCTGCGCATCCCGCCCCGCTTCTCCTTCGAGCGCCTCCTCGGCTCACCCAGGATCGCCCTCCAGCACAAGCTGCTCCTGCTGCCCGATGCGAAGTCCCAGGACTACGCCGAGCAGATCGACGACGTCCTCGCCCTGCTGGCCGGCACCTACCGTTCACCGGAGGGCGTCGAGGCCCACGTCGTGCCGGGCGAGGGAGCCGACGTCGAGGTGTGGATCCTGGGCAGCAGCGGCGGCACGAGCGCCGAGGTCGCGGGCCGCAACGGCCTCCGCTTCGCGGCGAATTACCACGTCAGCCCGGCCACCGTCCTTGAGGCGGCGGACGGTTACCGCGCCGCGTTCCAGCCCTCCGACACCCTCGACAAGCCGTACGTCACCGTCTCCGCCGACATCGTCGTCGCCGAGGACGACGAGACGGCACGCGAACTCGCCACCGGCTACGGCCTGTGGGTGCGCTCCATCCGTACGGCAGAGGGCGCCATCCAGTTCCCGGCACCGCAGGAGGCCCGCGCCCACGTCTGGACCGACGAGGACCGCGAGCTGGTCCAGGACCGCGTCGACACCCAGTTCGTCGGATCGCCCGGCCATGTCGCCGACCAACTGGAACAACTCCAAGAGGCCACGGACGCCGACGAGTTGCTCATCACGACCATCACCCACGACCACACGGACCGGGTGCGGTCTTACGAGCTGCTTGCCCAGGAATGGAGCCGGCGGGGTCACTCCTCCCAGTCGAGCTGATGCTCCGGGGTCCCCACCGACCGCTTCGGCGCGGCCCGCTCCATGGCCGGGCCGGAGCGGACCTGCTCTCTGCCATGATCGATGCCATGGACGTCCGTATCGAACCCGCCGATGTCACCGACCTCCACCAGGTCCTGGAGGACCACGCACGCTACTGGGGAGAGCGGGACCTTCGCGCCCTCCATCTCACCGCGCTGGTGCAGGAGTTCGGGTCCACCTGTCTGGTCGCCCGTGCCGACGACGGCATCCGTGGATACCTCTTCGGGTTCGTCACGCCCGACCACACCGGATACGTCCACCTGGTGGCGACCCGGGACGACGCGCGCGGCACCGGTCTCGGACGGAGTCTCTACTCGGCCTTTATCGAGGCCGCCGCACGGCAGGGCGCGGTCCGCCTGAAGGCCATCACCTCGGTCACCAACGGGGGTTCGATCGCCTTCCATCGCTCGCTCGGTTTCGACGCGCGCATCGTGGAGGACTACGACGGTCCGGGCAGGCCCCGCGTCGTCTTCACCCGTGAGCTGCCGCCCCGCTAGCGCCGCACAGGTCCAGCAGGCGCCGTCCGCTCTCCCCGGCGAACCACTCCGCGTGGCCCACGTAGTACTCGTACGCCAGCCGGGTGTTCTCCGCCGACCGCGTCACGCCGTGGAAGTAGCCCAGCTCGGAGAGCGCGAACTCGGCGTGGACCAGGGGGAGCAGAGCCGGGAGCGCCTTCGACTCGGTGGGGCTGAGCGGGCGTACCGACCGATAGCCGTCCAGCAGTGCGAGCGCGTCCGTCTCGCAGACCGGGAAGCCGGGCTGGAGCCACTGGACGGTGTTGCGCTCGATGGCCGTGGCCAGGTCGTGCACGGCGGTTGTGCGGTCGCTCATGCCGAAGTCGAGGGCCGTCGCGACCGAACCGTCCTCGTTCCAGAGGAGGTTGGAGGCGTGCCAGTCGTTGTGGGTCCAGAGAGGGGTGAGGCCCGGGAGGTGCGGCGCCAGTTCCTCGTAGAGCGGGAGCAGGGCGCGGCGGGTGTCCTCCCGCCAGGGGAAGTCCGCGAGTCCCTTTGCCAGTTGGGGGCGTTCCTCGACGTAGCGTTCCAGCTCCGCCTGTGGGTCGTCCGAGGCGAACACCGTGAACGACGCGACCAGCGGCTGTACTTGGCGGCGCGGTGCGTCGAAGCCCTCCGCCGCCAGGTGTAGGCGGGCCAGTGCCTCGCCGGCCGCCCTCGCGTGGGCGGGGGAGCGGAACGGGGACCAGGACAGGGCGTCGCGGTAGAGGTCGGTGCCGACTCCGGCGGAGTGCACCTCGTACGTCCACTCGCCGCGCGTCGTCGCGTCCAACACCTCGACGACCGGGGCGCCGTGCCGCCGCAGGTGTCGTAGGAAGGCGTGTTCCTCGGCCAGGCCCTCCGGCGTGCGGACGGAGGTGTGGTGGCGTTTCACGAAGAGGCGGCGGTTGGACCGTTCCACGACGGCCGCCGCGGACAGGGGGCGCGGGCTGCGCCACACCACCCGGGCCGGGCCCACGATGTCGGTGACCTCGGTGTCCGTCAGGGGTGGCCAGTCGGGTTCGACCGGGTCGTTGCCCAGACCGTGGGAGAGGTGTGAACTCACGCTGTCCGCACCGCCGTTGTGCCGCGCAGGGCGTCCAGGACGCGGCGTTCGGTCGTGGCGAAGTCCGGGTTCGTGAAGTCGTCGGCGCCGCGCGGGCGGGCCAGCGGGACCTCGACGCGGTCGACGATCGTGGCCGGGCGCGGGGACAGGACGTGCACGGTGTCCGCGAGCAGGACCGCCTCGCGGATGTCGTGGGTGACCAGGACCACGGTCCAGCGGTGGCGTTGCCACATGCCGGCCAGCCACAGCTGCATCTCGGTCCGGGTGAGGGAGTCGAGCGCGCCGAAGGGTTCGTCGAGCAGCAGGACCGGTCGCTCCAGAACCACCGTACGGAGCAGGGCCGCTCGTTGCCGCATGCCGCCGCTGAGCTGGGACGGGTACGCCTTCTGGAAGCCGTCGAGACCGAAGTCCGGGAACAGGGCGTCGGCCCGGCGCCGTGCCTCCTTCTTCCCAACTCCCTGTGCCTCAAGGCCCAGTGCCGTGTTGTCCAGCACGGTCCGCCAGGGGAACAACAGGTCCTTCTGCGGCATGTACGCCACCTTGCCGGACTCGACCCCGGCCGGTTCGCCCTCCACCAGGACCCGGCCCGTCGTGGGGCGGTCCAGCCCGGAGACCAGGTTGAACAGGGTGCTCTTGCCGCTGCCGCTCGGGCCGATGACGGCCGCGAACTCGCCGGGTTCCACGGCCAGTTGGAGGTCCCGGAGAACCTCCAACTGCCCGAAGGACTTGCCGACGCCCTCGATACGCAGACTGCTCATGACGACGTGTCCTCCTTCAACGCCCGCTCCCACGGGAGTACCAGCCGTTGCAGCAGATAGGTCGCCCCGAACAGGGCGATGCTCAGCGCCGCCGTCACCGCGACCGCCGCGAACACCAAGTCGGTGCGGAACGCGCTCTTCTGCGCCTGCATGTAGATCCCGAGACCCGCCTCCGCGCCCGCGTACTCGGCGAACACGGCGCCGACGACGGCGTAGGTGATGCTCACGCGCAGCCCGGCGAAGAAGTACGGCATCGCGCTCGGGACCCGGACCAGCCGGAACGTCCGCCAGCGGCCCGCGCCCAGCGAGCGCAGCAGCCGCATCGCCTCGCGGTCGGTCGCCGCGAAGCCGGCGGCGAGGTTGGCGGCGAGCGGGAAGAACGTCGTCAGGGTCACCACCAGCATCTTCGGCAGCAGTCCGAAGCCGAACCAGATGATCAACAGCGGTGCCACGGCCACGATCGGGATGGTCTGCGAGGCGACGAGCAGCGGGTACAGGCCCCGGCGGGCCGCCGAGGAGAAGTCGAGGAGGACGGCGACCAGCCACGCCGCCGCGAACGACAGCGCGAAGCCGAGCAGCGTCTCCTGGAGGGTGGGGAGCGTCTGGTCCCACAGGTCGTGGCGGTTCAGCCAGCCCTGCTCCACGACCCGGGCGGGGGAGGGGAGCGTCGTGGGATCGACACCGGCGGCGGTGACGTACAGCTGCCAGCCGCCGAGGACCACGGTCAGGACGAGGAGCGGCGGCCACAACGACCGCAGGAGCGGCCTCACTTGGCGTCCGGGAGATAGGCGTTGGTGAAGAACGTCGACGCCTTCGGGCTCGACGTCAGCTTCTTGCCGTTCGCGTCGACCAGCAGGCCCGCCTTGTACTCGAAGTCCGCGAAGGCCTGCCAGCGTGCGGCGCTCTGCGTGCCGATCGAACCGTCCGCGCCCTTGTAGTACTCCTTGGCCAGCAGCGCCTCGCTCTCCTTCACCAGCTTGGTGTTGGTGAGGACGCTCCTGTTGGCGGAGATGAGCAAGTCGGCTGCCTGGGACGGGTGTTCGGCGGAGTAGCGGTAGCCCTTGTCGACGGCGGCGAGGAACTTCTTCGCGACCTCCGGGTTCTTCTTCAGGAACTGGTCCGAGGACGCGACGAGGGTCGAGTAGATCGCCGGGAAGCCGTAGTCGGAGAGCTGGAAGTTCTTCAGCGGCTTGCCGCTCAGCTTCGCCTCCAGGCCCTCCCAGGTCGGCATCGGCATCGCGAAGTCGGCCTGGCCCGCGTAAAGCGCCGCGTACGCCGAGGTGTTGAGGGTGACCTGCTTGAAGTCGCCCTTCCCGCCCGCGTTCTGGATCACCTTCTGCAGCAGCGGCTTCTCGTACGGGGCGCCGAAACCGGCGTACGTCTTGCCGTCCAGGTCCTTCGGCGTGGTGATGTCGTCGCGGTCGGCGCGCACGGCGATCGTCACGTCGGTCTTCTGCGTCACGGCGTAGACGGAGGTGATGTCCTGGCCCGCCGCACGGGCGGTGGTGATGCCCTCCTGGTACGAAATCCCGAAGTCCGCCTTGTGGTTGGCGATCAGCGTCTCGGGCGCCGTCGAGCCGTAGGGCACGATCTTGACGTTGATCCCGGCGGCCTTGAACCAGCCCTTGGCCTGGGCGACGTAGATCCCGGTGTGGTTGGTGTTGGGCGTCCAGTCCAGGGCGAGGGTGACGGTCGTGGTGCCGTCCTTCGTGGCGGCCGTGGAGTCGGCGGAGCAGCCGGTGACGGCGAGGAGGGTGGCCGCGGCTAGGGCGGAGAGGGCGGTACGGCGATGCATGTCGGGTCCTTCGAGGGGTGGGAGGGCTGGTGGGTCGGGCCGGTCACGGCCGACACAGCGCGCTGCCCACCCGCATGAAGTCGACGGCGAGACGCCGGGTCAGCGTCCGTGCCTGGCAGGCCAGGGCTCTCATGTGGCCACGTCCAGCAGGCCGTTGGTGAAGGACCTCGCCCAGTCGTGGTCGTCCGGGATCGCGCCGTTCTCGGCGAGCCAGTGCGCGTACGGGCCCATCCGGCCCTCGTCGATCACGCCCCAACGGCCGTCCGTGTCCGTCCAGGTGGGCGCGATCAGTGCCAGGGAACGGGCGATCAGCGGGCGCGGGAAGTACGGGATGACCCGCTCCAGCAACTCCAGCGTGGCGTCCGGCTCTTGGGTGGCGGCGGCGTAGCCGCGAGCCGTCACGGCGAGGAAGTCCCGTACGAGAGAAGGGTGTTGGGTGAGCAGGTCCTCGTTCGTGCCGAGCAGGTAGCTGTGGTAGCGCGGGGCGCCGATCTCGTCGACCGGCCAGGTCAGCCGCTGCTCCTCGGGCAGATCGCCGCGCAACGCGTCCCAGGACCAGTAGTTGCCGAAGGTCGCGTCCGCCTCGCCCGCCGCGATGTCGTCCACGGTCAGCTCGCGACTGCCCGCGTCCACGCCGATCACGGCGTCCGGGTCACCGCCGTCGGCCGCCACCAGGTGGCGCACCATGGCCCGGCCGCGCGGGGTCGGGTTGTAGGCGATACGGCGGCCGGCCAGCTCGCGGGGGCGGGTGATCCCGGTCGACGTGGTGGTCTGGATCGCCTCCAGACCCCGGTGATTGATCGCGGACACGGCGATCAGCGGCTGGCCGTGCTCCGCGCGCCGGGCGAGCAGCCGGTTCGGCGGGAAGATCCCGAAGTCCACCTCGCCCCGGGCCAGGTACTCCAGCGTGTCCCCGCGTCCCGGATCCTGGACCACCAGCTCGACATCCAGACCGGCCTCGGCGTACCAGCGGCGGGCGCGGGCGACGTACAGACCGGCTGAATTCGGCCAGGGGTGGAAATAGTCGAGCATGACCCGTATGTGCGGCATGGGGGTACTCCGGAATATGCGCAGGCGTGACGGCGCCTGAAGGGAGAGGGAGAGGTGCGCGGAGGCGGTGGATCAGTGCATGCGACGACAACAGGAGCGGCGCGCCGGGGTGTTGACCACCGGAGGCATGGGCTCGACTGTTGTAGACACGTGAACTCCTACGCGGGCGCTGAGGCGCGAGTGGTGCGGTCGGCGTCCCCATGGGGGCCGGACTCTCGACGAGCCGGTCCCAGACGCCCTCTCAGCCCAACCGGGTAGGGGCTCCCGCGTAGATGGCCGAACGATAACCGCACTACCCGGATTCTGTGCAAGCTGGGTCCGATATCTGAGACGGTCCTGCCCGAGGGGTGAGACGCCCAGTCCGCGGGCGTACGATCGGCCGCCATGACCACCTCCCTGCTGCCCGGCCCGCTGGTCGACGACACCTGGCTCGCCGCGCATCTCGACGATCCCCGGCTGGTCGTCCTCGACGCCACCGCGCTCCTGCCCTCACCCCGCGAGGACGGCGACTACCGCTCCGCGAGCGGGCACGGGACCTGGGCCGAACGGCACCTGCCCGGATCGCGACACGCCGACCTGACCGGCGACCTCTCCGACCACGAGGCGCCGTACCACTTCGCCGTGCCGTCCCCCGAGGCCCTCGCCGCCGCACTGGCCCGGCTGGGCGTGGGGGAGGGCAGCGAGGTCGTCTCCTACGACAGCGGCGGCGGCATCTGGGCGGCGCGGCTGTGGTGGATGCTGCGGGCGATCGGGGTACCGGCGGCGGTCCTGGACGGCGGTCTCGAAGCGTGGGCTGCGGCCGGCCGTCCGCTGGCATCAGGCGACGACACCGACCCGGCGACGGCTGGGCGGGCGGGGCCTTCGGTCGTGGCGTCCGCCGACGCGGCCGGGGCTCTTGGACCGGTCCCGGCCGTCCGGCCCGTGACACCCGTCGTCCGTCCGGACCTGTGGGCCGGCATCGAGGACGTGGCCGCCATCAGCCGCGGCGAACGCCCCGGCACCCTCGTGTGCGCCCTTCCCACCGGCGGCTACGACGGCTCGGCCCCGACGCGCTACAGCCGTCGCGGCCACATCCCGGCCAGCCGCAGCCTCCCGGGCCGGGGTCTCCTCGACGAGGCCGGACACGTGCTGCCCACGGACGAACTCGCCGCGCGGGTCGGCGCGGTCCTCGACACCGAGGACTCACCGGTCGTCCTGTACTGCGGCGGCGGCATCTCGGCGGCGGGCGCCGCACTCGCGCTCACCCTGCTCGGCCGTACGGACGTGTCCGTCTACGACGGTTCGCTGGAGGAGTGGTCCAAGGACCCCGCACGGCCACTGGAGTTGGGGAACCAGGGCACAAGTGCCCCGCATGCCAGGTGAGTTGGGCATGGCGGCGTGGCCGAGGTTCGTATCCCTCCCCCGAAGGCTACGAACCTCGGCCGTTTCCCCCGGCGCCGGACAGTGGTCCGTCCGTCCGCGTGCGGCTGTACCCATGCTGAGTTACCAGCACATCACCGCGGTGTCCCCCGACCCCCACGTGGAGTACAGGCGCACACGGACGAAGTAGCGGCGGCCCTTGACGAGCCTGACCTTGAGTGTTGCGTTGTGCGGCGTGCCCCCGTCGTCCTGCCCGGCGAGGAAGCGCGGTTCGCCGTCCCGTTCCTCGAAGACCACGACGACCGTGTCGCTGTCCCCGAAGGCACCGACGGCGTACTCGCGCGTCTGTGTCGGCTCGATCGCGAAGTCGGCCTGCTCGCCCGGTCCCAGACGCAACGGCGCCGACCGGAAGGGCACCAGCTCGGCCGGCCGGGGAGGGCCGGCGGGCGGGTACCAGCGCAGGACGAACTCCTTGTCGGAGGGGGAGAGGCTGCCGTGCGGGTGCAGGCCCGTGCGGTACTCCTCCGGCTCCAGGATCAGCCCCGACGCGAACGGGAACTCCATGACCGACTGCGGGTCCCAGACGGAGCCGTTGACCTCGTCCGGGTCGAGCTGGCGCAGGATGTTGAAGCGGGTCCTGTCCCGGCTCCAGAAGTTCGGCGGGCCCGCCAACTCGGTGTAGACGGCCTCGTCGTCCCAGTGGATACCCGCGAACGGGCTCTGGTGCTCGTGCAGCAGCCCCAGCGCGTGCCCGATCTCGTGCAGGGCCGTACCGCGCTGTCCCGGTGCGGTCAGGTCCCAGCCGAAGTTCATGGTGCGGTCGGACAGACCGACCGTGAGCGCGTCGCGGCCCACCGCCGACCAGGCGCCGTCACCGGGCTGGAACCCGATGCGCAGCTCCGCCTCCGAACGGTCCCCCACCTCGGCGAAGCCGACACCGATGCCGAGGCCCCGCCACTCACGGAAGCACTCGCGTACGACGTCCTGCTGCTCCTTGGCGCCGGCCCACGGCACCCGCCGCATCTCGCCCGTCCCGGGGACCGGGATGACGGAGGTGTCGGTGGCGGCCGCGTTGTCGGCGTCGAAGAAGTAGTAGTGCAGGACTGTTCCGTTGACCCACATGCGGCTTCCGCCGATGAGCGCACTGCGTCGCTCGGCGGTCAGTCCCGGTGCGAACTCCGGGGCCGACTGCTGCGCGAGGGAGCAGTAGCGGGTGGTCATGCGAACCAGATTGCCGGTGACCGCTCGCGGGCGCCTGAGTCGAGGGCTACTCAAGTCACCCTGTATCAGGGGTGAGTAGCCGGGCTCATATCTGTGTGACGACTTTCGAACAGGACGCGAAGACCCTGGAACTGCCCTGGCCGTTCACCGGCCGGGCGGACGAACTGGAGCTGATCCGCGGTTCGTTGACGGCCGGGCGGCACGGCATCGTGGTGACCGGTCCGGCCGGCCGGGGCAAGACCCGGCTGGTGACCGAGGCCGTCCGGGGCGGCGACTGCGCCAAGGTCACCGGGACGCCCGAGACCCGCTCGCTCCCCTTCGCCGCGTTCGCGCACCTGCTCCCCGAGAGCGTCACCCTGCACCGCGCGGTCCAACTCCTCTCCGGCGTCCGGCTGTTGCTCGTGGACGACGCCCATCTGCTCGACGACTCCTCGGCCGCGCTCGTCCACCAACTCGCCGTCCACGGCCGGACCCGGCTGGTGGTCGTGGTGGCCGACGGCCACCCGGTACCGGGTGCGGTGTCGCGCCTGTGGACGGGCGAGCTGCTGCCGCGCCTCGCGCTGGAGCCGCTGCCCCGCGAGGAGACGGCCCAGTTGCTGGCGCTGGGCGCCGGGGGACCGCTGGAACCCCTCACCGTGAATCGCCTGTACGGCCTCTGCCGAGGTGATCTGCGGCTGCTGCGCGACCTGTTCGGCGCGGTGCGCGAACGCGGGCTGCTGACCCGGACGGCCGACTCCGACGAGTGGGCGTGGCGCGGCCCGGTGCCGGTCACCGCGACGGTCCGCGAACGCACTGCCCAAGTCCTCGCCCACACCGGCCCCGAGGAGCGCGAGAGCCTCGAACGCCTCGCGTTCGCCGAGCCGTTGGCGTCCTCGCTGGACGACTTCGACCTCGACGTCCTCGAACGCCTGGAGACCGAGGCCCTGATCCACGTCGACGACCAGGGCGCCGTCCGCCTCGCCCACCCCCTGCACGGCCCCGCGCTGCGCGCCGCGGCCGGCCGGCTCCGGGCCCGCCGACTGGCCCGCACCCCGGACCAGTGCGTCCCGGCCCTCGCGGCCGAACGGTCCGCGCTGACCGACCGCATCGACCGCACCGACGTACGCCCGCTGCCGACGCCCGTGGGGGAGTGGCTGGTGGCGGAGGGCGCACCGGTACCGGCCGGGTACGCCGCCGTCCGCGCCCGGTTCGCGAGGCTGCGGGGCGAGCTGCGTGAGGCGGCGGCCTGGGCACGGGAGGGACTGCGGCAGGCTGCGGGCAGCCGCGCCTGCGCGGCCGAACTCGCCCTGGCCGCAGCCCAGTCGGGCGACGTACCGGCCACCGACGAGGCCCTCGCCCACCGCCCCGCGTCCGGCGACGCGGGCAGCTGGCTGGCGGCGGCACGCGGTGATGTGGAGGCGGCCCGCGAGATCGCCGACGGCAGATGGAGAGAGGGCGAGGAGCCCCGCGGCCTCACCGCCGAGGACGCCAGGCCCGCCGCGTACGTCCTCTACGACGCCGTACGCCTCGGCGCCCCCGAACGCGTCGCCGACCGGCTCGCCAAACTGCCCGGCGACGGCCCGGCCGTCCTCGCGAGGCACGCGGAGGCGCTGGTCGAGAGCGACGGCCCCGCACTGGACCGGGTAGCAGGGGAGTTGGAACAGCGCGGCTTCTTGCTCTTCGCAGCCGAGGCACACGCCCAAGCTGTCCGCGCCCACCGAGACCCCCGCGCCGCCCGCATGTCCCGCACCCGGGCGGTAGCCCTGGCCCGCCGCTGCCAGGGCGCCCGCACCCCGGCCCTGTCCGGCCTCGTCCTGGGCGAACTCACCGCCCGCCAACGCCAGATCGTCACCCTCGCCGCCGCAGGCCTCACCAACCGCCAGATCGCCGACCGCCTCACCCTCTCCATCCGCACGGTCGGCAACCACCTCTACAGTGCGTACGCCCGCCTCGGCGCGAGCGACCGCGGGGCGCTGCCGTGGCTGGTGGAACTGCCTGCGGCGCAGTCGGCGTAGGAGAGGGGACCCCTCAAGCCGCCCCGAACGCCGAGAACGCCCACCCCGTCGCCTGATGCACCGCGTCACCCGGCAACGACGCCCGCGCATCGCGCAGCGCCTCCGCCAGAGACAGGCCGGCGCGCAGGCCCTTGTGCAGGGCGAGCATCAGGGGGACGACCGCCGCGTCGTTGACCGGGGCGCTGCTCGCGATCACGCCTGCCGTGCCCAGGGGGAGCAACGCCGTTACCAGGCCTAGGAGTTCGTCCGCGCCGACCGAGGCGAGGCGGGCCGTGTCGCAGCTGGAGAGGATGATGCGGTACGGGCTGCGGGCGAGGCGTTCGAAGTCGTGGACGATGAGCGGGCCGTCGGCCATGCGGAGGGACGAGAACAGGGGGCTGTCCGCGCGGAACGTGCCGTGGGCCGCGATGTGGGCCAGGGTCGCGCCGTCCAACTCGGCCAGCACGCGCGGGACTTCGGCGTCGTCGTGCTCCAGGACCGTGGGCCTGACGTAGCGGTCGGCCAGGTCCGGGACCTCGGCGCCGCCGGTCGCGAGGCCGGGACCGCGCACCAGGACGTGCCGGCCGCCGGACGGCGGTTCGGTGTCCAGGGCGCGCAGCCAACTGCCCGCCGACGGCGACACGCTGAGCACACGGTCGCGCAGCGAGGGCAGCAACGCCCAGGGCACACGGTGGAGTCGGCCCGGCGGAACCACCACCACCGGGCCGGAGCCCAGGTGTTGAGCCGCCTCGCCGAGGAGGAGTTCCTCCAGGCGTCGGCCCGCCGCCTCCACCACCGGGAGCCTCGCCTCCGCTCCGGGATGCGCCAGACGCCGTAGACCCGCCTGTACGTGTTCCGCCTCGGCCATCGCCTCCGCGAGGAGGCCTGCCTCGAAGCGGCGGACCCGGCCGTCTCCGCAGAGCAGAGCGTGCACCTGGCCGTCCACCACGGCCAGTTCCACCAGCCGTGTCCCACCGAGGCGTGCCAGCAGGCGAGTCGGGTCGAAGCGGTCGCCCTCGCCGGGGGCGTCGCCCCGCATCCGGAGGGTGCGGGAGCGGATCTCCCGTTCCAGGCGCCGCTGTTCGCGTTCCAGGGGCGGCAGCGGGCGGCCCTTGCTGCGGGCCTCCTCCGCGCGGGCGGCGATCACGCGGAACGCCGTCAAGTCGCTGAGAAGAGCCGGATCGGCCGGTGGCCGGGCGGGTGGGGTCGACAGGGCGGTCGCCCGCCAGCGTTCGCTCCAGACCAGGAGGCGCCGCGGGCCGCCGGACGTCAGACTCGCGCGCTGGGCCAGCGCCGCCAGTTCGGCGCCCTGCGCGGTCGCCCGCGCTCTCAACTCCGAGGCGCCCAGGGTCGTACGGTGGTCGTCGAGGACGTCGAGCCCGCGTCGGCACGCCTCCAGCACCCCGCGACCGGAGCCTGCCGCCTGTGCGCGCAGCGCCTGTGCCGCCCAGCCCGTCATCCGGGCCAGCGGCGGGCCGCCGCGTCTGCTGCGGGCGGCCACCGCCAAGTGCCGTTCCGCGTCCGCCGTCCAGCCGAGGGCCAGTGCGATACGGCCCGCCAACAGCGAGGCTTCCGGTGCGGACGGCGAGCCGAACACGGTCAGTCGGTCGGCCACCGCGGCGGCGTCCGCCACCAGCCGCCCGGACGCGCGCCCGGCCGCCAACCTGGCCTCGATCAGCACCAGTTGGGCATGTGTCTCCCACCAGGTGCGCCGCTGCGCGGCGAACAGCCGTACCGCCACGGCCGCGCGCGCGATCGCCGTGGGCGGATCGTCCGCGAGCCGCGCGGCCCGGGCGGCCACGAGCAGCAACTCCGCCTTGCGGGTGGACTGTCCGCCGATCCCGTCGAGCAGCCCGATCGCCGTGTCCGCGTACGTCAGGGCCTCCCCGGCCAGGCCCGCGCTCATCAGGACCTCGCAGCGGCGGATGGTGAGCATGAACGTCGGGATGGCGAGTTTGGCGTACATCACCTCTGCCTCGTCGAGGAGTTGGAGCGCCACCGGGATGTCGCCCGACCGGAACGCCGCGAGCCCCCGGCTCTCCACCACGTCCGCCTTGTCGTGCTCCTGGCCGGTGGTCTCCCACAGCCGCTCGGCCGTCGTGAAGTCGGCGTCGGCCCGGTCCACCGCGCCCAGCGCGAGATGCACGGTCGCGCGCAGGGTGATCGCCCGCGCGATCCAGATCACGTCATCCGCCTGCCGCAGCACGGCGATCGCCCGCCGAACGTCCTCCAGCGACTCGCGGTGCCGGCCCAGCACCCACCAGACGTACGCCCGCCGGTACAGCACCCGCGCCCGGGTCTGTCCGGTGCCCCGGGCGATACCCCGCTCGAAGGCATCCAGGCCCTGCCGGGTGCGGCCCGCGTGCACCAACGCCACGCCCAGCGTGCCGAGTACGTCCGCCTCGCGGTCCGCCGAATCGGCGCGGGCCGCCAGGTCGCGGGCGCGCCGCAGATGGTGCAGGGCGAGCCGGAGATCGCCGAAGTCCCGCTGCCACATGCCGATCGCGTGGTGCGCCACCGAGGCCCGGAACGGCGTCGGATCGCCGTCGAGAACCTCCCGCGCACCGGCCAGCGCCTCGTTCGGAGCCGCGAACACCATCGGCAGCAGTTCGAGAATCGAGTCGCTTCCCGCTGTCACTTCTCCCATGCTAGTGGTCCCAGGTGCAGACCACACAGGTTTGGAGCTGTATCAAGAAGCGGCCCGGCGGCTCTGATTGACGACCGCCGCCGCAGTGGGAGGAACACGCCATGGCGCCACAGCGATTCCACGAGCAGTTCGACCAGATCCAGCGCTCGATGCCCGACGTCGTCCTGGCGATGGGGCCGGACGACTCCGCCGAGTTCTTCTACGAGAAGGGCGTCGTGCTCGCCCGCGACGGCGAGGAGGCCCGCGTCGTCGAGGACACCGTGCGTACGCACTTCACCGCGGCCACCGGCCTCAGCGCGGACGCCGTGCGCCGGGCGGGCCCCGAGACCAACCGGTCCGGCATCACCCGCATCCAGGTCGGCGACCCGGGCGTCGGCGACCGGAACGGCGACCACGCCGTGGCGAACGCGCTGCGCGCACTGCGCGAACCGGAGGGCCGCGCCGGACGGCGACTGGTCAGCCGCAACCACGTGGTGTCGATCGCGGTGAACGCCTGCCCCGGCGACGAGCCCGTGCCCGCCCCGCTCACCGAAGGCTCCAACCCCGCGCCCGCGGAAGCCGGTTACGACGCCGACACCGCCGTGGGCGTCCTCGTCATCGACACCGGTCTCATGCACGACTACCGGTCGTACCCGCTGCTCGCCCACGTCCAGGGCGACGCGCAGATCCGGGAGACCGACGACGCGGGAGTGCTCCAACAGTACGTAGGGCACGGCACGTTCATCGCCGGGCTCGTCGCGGCCGTCTCGCCCAACACCGAGGTCACGGTCCGCAACACCCTCAACGACGCCGGCGCCATCCTCGAATCCGACTTCGGCGAGGCCCTGTTCGCCGCCGTCGACCAGAACGGCTGGCCCGACGTCATCAGCCTCTCCGCCGGCACCTCGAACGGCCGCACCGACGGACTCCTCGGCGTCGAGGGCTTCATGCAGGAACTGCGCGGACAGCGCACCCTGTTGGTGGCGGCAGCCGGCAACAACGCCAGCGCCACGCCCTTCTGGCCCGCCGCCTACGCCGACCTCCCCGACTACCAGGACGTCGTCCTCTCGGTCGGCGCGCTGCGCAGCGACGGCGAGTTCGGCGCCTGCTTCAGCAACCACGGCGCCTGGGTGAAGGCCTACGCCCCCGGCGAGCGGCTCATCGGCCCCCTCACCGGCTTCGGCGCACCCACGCCGTACGCCTACCAGCACTCCACCTACGACGCCTGCCGGTTCGGCTTCACCTACAGCTGCACCTGCCAATCACCCACCCACAAGGGCGTGTTGAGCCAGGCCGGGGACACCGAGCCGGGCAGCCCGGACCAGGCGACGTTCGAGGGGCTCGCCCGCTGGAGCGGGACCTCGTTCGCCGCGCCCGTCGCCGCCGGCATGGTCGCCGCCTTCATGACGGCCAACAAGGAGACCGACGCGCGCGCCGCCCGCACCCAACTCCTCACGGGGAACACCGAGTACGCCGAAGTGCGCGGGGCGCACGTACCGGCGCTGCGCCCACCCACCTGGCGCCCGGTCCCCGTCGTACCGCTCTCCCCTCCGGCATGACGGCCGGAACCCTCCCCTCCACGGCGTACGATGACATGCCGTACACGAGGGGTGGCACCGTGGAACGTGCAGAAGTCGGCGCGCTCGTCCAGTCAGCCGTCGACGGCGACGCGGCGGCCTGGAAAGCGCTCGTCGAGGGGTTGAGCCCACTGGTCTGGTCAGTGGTGCGCGCCCACCGGCTCTCCGACGCCGACGGCCACGAGGTCTACCAGACCGTGTGGCTGCGCTTCTCCCAGCACCTTCGGCGCATCCGCGAACCCGAGAAGGCCGGCTCCTGGCTGGCGAGCACCGCACGCAACGAGTGCCTGAAGGTCATCAAGTCGCTACGGCGGCTCATGCCGACGGACGATCCCCAACTCCTCGACCGCATCAGCGAGGAGCGCACCCCCGAGCAGTCGCTGATCGACTCCGAGGAGGCCGCCTCCGACGCCGAGCGCATCCGGCGGCTGTGGCAGGAGTTCGAGCAACTGGGCGAGCGCTGCAGGCAGTTGCTGCGGGTACTGATGGCCTCGCCGCCGCCCAGCTATCTGGAGGTGTCCGCCGGCCTGGAGATCGCCGTCGGCAGCATCGGCCCGATGCGGCAGCGCTGCCTGCGCCGGCTGCGGGCCCGACTGGACGCCCGGGGGGCGCTGTGAACGGCATGCACGACGACGGTCCCGACGCGTTCGACGCCTTCGGCCAGGAGCCCTTCGACGACGAGGAGTTCACCGAGCAGGAGGATGAACAGGGCGACGGCGCCGGGGAGTTCGAGGACGCGCTCCTTGAGGAGGAGCTGCGTCAGGCCGCCGCCGTCCTGGACCCGGTCCCCGCGGACCTGCGCCAGTTCGCCATGGACGCCTACGCCTTGTACGACCTGGACGCCCGGCTCGCGGAGCTGACCTTCGACTCCCTGGTCGACGCGATCCCGGTCAGAGGGGCCATGGACGTGCCCCGCATGCTGACCTTCACCGCGGGGGAGCTCAGCATCGACGTGGAGGTGACGAGCGAGGGCCTGATGGGCCAGGTGATGCCGCCCCAGCCGGCCGGCATCGAGGTCCTGAACGGCCTCCAGGCCCTGCGCCCCACCACCCTCACGGCCGACGCCATGGGCCGCTTCACCAGCGACGCACCCCCGACCGGCCCCTTCGCGCTACGGCTGCGGGCCGGCGGCGAGGTCGTCGTCACGGAGTGGCTCCGGGCGTGAACTCCGGTGCGCGAGGCGGGTGTTGAGCAAGGCCAGGGCACCCGCCCTCGCGCACGGCGATCCACGCGCTGCGAGCTACCAGGTCACCGGCAACGTCTGCGGCCCCCGGATCATCGTCTTCCGGCGCCAGACGATCTCCTCGGCGGGGACGGCGAGTTGGAGTCCCGGGAGGCGGTCCAGCAGGGTGTCGACGAGGAGTTCGGTCTGCAGGCGGGCCAGGACGGCGCCGGTGCAGTAGTGCGAGCCGTTGCCGAGGGCCAGGTGGGGGTTGGGATCGCGGTCGACGTCGATGCGGTCCGGGTCCGGGAAGACGGCCGGGTCGCGGTTGGCGGCGAGGTAGGAGACGTAGACCGGGTCGCCCGCACTGATCCGCAGGCCGTGCAACTCGACGTCCTCCAGGGCGATCCGGGCCAGGCCCACCGAGGAGCGGTGCGGGATGTACCGCAGGAGTTCGTCCAACGCGGCCTCCCTGCACTCGGGTTGGGCACGCAGGCGTTCCAGCAGTTCCGGGCGGGTGAGCATCAGGTACAGCATCTGGCCGCAGTTGTGGGTGACCGCCTCCCCGCCGATCTGCAGCGGGCCCGCCACACCGGACGCCTCCTCCTCGCTGATCTCGCCCCGGGCCACGGCGCCGCCGAGCAGCGAGTACACGTCGGTTCCGTCGCTGTCGGCGCGGGCGCGGATCGTGTCGGTGATCCACGCGTACATGCCCTGCTTCGCACGGTCGGCGGCCTCGGCGCCACCGGACATGGAGATGATCTGCCGCGTCCAGGCGTGCACCTGCTCCCGGTCCCCGTCGGGAACCCCCATGACCTCGCTCACCACGGCGATCGGGAACGGCTCCAGGACCCGCTCGATCAGATCAGCCGGAGGCCCGTCCGCCACGACTCCGTCGACCAGCGAGTCGAGCAGTGACTGCGCCCGGGGCCGCAGCCGCTTCATCGCGCCGACCGTGAACGCGCCCGCGATCGCCTTGCGCAGCCGGTTGTGGTCCGGCTGGTCGGCGAAGGCCAGTGACCCCGGGCGGGGCTTGAAGTGCGGGGCCATGCGCGTCACTTGACGTGTGGTGACCTCCGCGCGGCCGAACCGCGGATCGTTGGTGATCATCTTCACGTCGTCGTAGCGGGTGGCCAGCCACGCCCAGCCCTCGCCGTGCGGCAGCCGGATCCGGGTCAGCGGGCCCTCGCGCATCAGCTCCACGAGGACCGGGTCGAACTCCGTCCCGGCCAGGTCGAGCGGGGGCCAGTCCCGGACGGGGGGCGGGGCCTGGCCGGTCAGCGTGGTGGTCTCCTCGGTCATGCGTCCACCCTCGTACGCCCCCGACCGCCTGTCCTGCGGGAGTGCGCCAGCCGGAGGTCGGTCGCGGGGGCGTACGTCATCCGGATACGGCGTTCACCAGCGTCGTCAGTGCGGAGGCGAGCCGGGCGACCCCCGGGCCGTCGGGCGGGCCACCGGGCTCCGTCATGTACGTGTCCCGGCGGATCTCCACCATCAGGGCGCCGACCGCGGGCTCCTTGCCGTAGAACTCCAGCGGCACGTAGGTACCGATGAACGGGCTGTCGAGCCCGATCTCCCCGCACCCCGCGAACGCCTCGCGGGCCGCCGACAGCAGTGCGGGCGGGGTGTGGAGGGTGTCCGTGCCCAGGCAGACGGCCGGGCGGGGGTCGGTGCCGTGGAGTTCGTAGGGGAGCGGGGCGGTGGGGTAGGAGTGCAGGTCGATGACGACGGCTCGGCCCGTCGCGGCCAGCCGGTCGGCGACGGCCGCCGTCATCGCGCGGGCGTACGGGCGGAAGCAGCGGTCGATCAGCGGCTCGGGGTCGTGGTCGGCGGGCCGTAGGTCGGCGTGGTGGGTGGTGCGGGTGTAGACCGCGCCCATGCCCACGGCGAGCATCTCCTCGCGCTCGTCCGGGAAGCGCTCCGGATCGACGACCAGGCGGGAGAGCCGGTTCACGAACCGCCACGGGGTGACGGCACACCCGCGTGCCGCCTCGACGGCGATCCGCGCGGTGTGGCTGTCGGTGATGTGGTCCAGTTCGCGTTCCAGCGCCGGGTCGTCCAGCAGGATGTCTGCGCGGACGTCGGCCGGTATCTCCCGCGCGGAGTGCGGCACATGGAGGATCACGGGCGAGCAGGCGGCGCCGGGCAGCAGCTCGAAGGACGGCGTGGAGGACGGCCTGGAGGTCGGCGCGGTGGGGGACACGGGCGGCTCCCGGAGGCGTTGTCAGTGGCGTGGTGCAGGATCAAGGTATCCGCACAGACGATCACGGACCGGGGGAGCACCACCATGCCCGTCAGCAACCAGCAGATCACCGAGCACGCGTTCCTGTCCGCGCTGTACCGGGACGACTACTACCCCGACCACGTCCTGGATCTCGGCAGGGCCATCCTGCTGCGCCTGTGCGAGCGCATCGAGACCGAACACCCCGCCGACCTGCCCGCGCTGTACGCCCTCACCGAGGTCGCCACCGAGGAGTTCAACGCCCTGCAGGCCGACTTCGAGGCCGCCGACAGCGAGATCGAGACCGTGGCCCGCGAGGAGATAGCCGAGGACTTCGGATTCGTGGCCGACGCGTACGGCTTCAAGGACGCGGACGTGGAGGAGCTGATCGCCGTACGGGACTGGTGACGCGGGTGGGTGCGGGCTGGTGGGGGACAGCGCCCGGGGATTGGTGAGCGCGGCGGGTCGAAGTCCTGGCCGGAACGGGCGGCGGGCAGTGGTTCTCGCGCGGGTGGCCTGCGAGCCGGTCGGGTTGCCAGCGCCTGACGTGCCGTCTCCTGCCGGGGCTCAGCACCCGCCCGCCCCACAAACACCTCCGCCCCGGCCGGAGAAGATCCCGGCCGGGGCGGAGGGGCAGGCGTCCTCCAGGCTTCGTGCGTCAGCTCAGGGAAGCCAGCGCCTCGTTCCACGTCGTCGACGGGCGCATGATCTTCGCGGCCTTGGCCGGGTCGGGCTGGTAGTAGCCGCCGATGTCGACCGGGCTGCCCTGGACCGCGCCGAGTTCCTCGATGATCTTCTCCTGGGCGCCCGCGAGGGTCTCGGCGAGCGGGGCGAAGGCCTTGGCGAGGTCCGCGTCCTCGGTCTGCGCGGCCAGCTCCTGGGCCCAGTACAGGGAGAGGAAGAAGTGGCTGCCGCGGTTGTCGATGCCGCCGACGCGACGGGTCGGGGACTTGTCCTCGTTGAGGAAGGTCGCCGTCGCGCGGTCGAGGGTGTCCGCGAGGACCTGCGCGCGGGCGTTGCCGGTGAACGTCGCGTACTGCTCCAGGGAGGGGACCAGCGCGAAGAACTCACCGAGCGAGTCCCAGCGCAGGTAGTTCTCCTTGACCAGCTGCTGCACGTGCTTCGGCGCGGAGCCGCCGGCGCCCGTCTCGAAGAGGCCGCCGCCCGCCATCAGCGGGACGACCGACAGCATCTTGGCGCTGGTGCCCAGCTCCAGGATGGGGAAGAGGTCGGTCAGGTAGTCGCGCAGCACGTTGCCGGTCACCGAGATGGTGTCCTCGCCGCGGCGGATGCGATCCACCGACAACTGGGTCGCCTCGACCGGGGCGAGGATCCGGATGTCCAGGCCCTCGATGTCGTGCTCCGGCAGGTACGCGTTGACCTTGGCGATCAGCTGCGCGTCGTGCGCGCGGGTCTCGTCGAGCCAGAACACCGCCGGGTTGCCGGTGGCGCGGGCGCGGGTGACGGCGAGCTTCACCCAGTCCTTGAGCGGGGCGTCCTTGGTCTGGCAGGCACGGAAGATGTCACCCTTGGCGACCGACTGCTCCAGGACGACGTTGCCGGCCTGGTCGACGAGGCGGACCGTGCCGGCCGCCGGGACCTCGAAGGTCTTGTCGTGCGAGCCGTACTCCTCGGCCTTCTGCGCCATCAGACCGACGTTCGGCACCGAGCCCATGGTGGACGGGTCGTAGGCGCCGTGGGCGCGGCAGTCGTCGAGGACGGCCTGGTAGACGCCGGAGTAGGAGGAGTCCGGGAGCACCGCGAGGGTGTCGGCCTCCGCGCCGTCCGGGCCCCACATGTGGCCGGAGGTGCGGATCATGGCCGGCATCGAGGCGTCGACGATGACGTCGGACGGCACGTGCAGGTTGGTGATGCCCTTGTCGGAGTCGACCATCGCGAGCGCGGGGCCCTCGGCGATCTCCGCGTCGAAGGACGCCTTGATCGCGTCGCCCTCGGGCAGCGCGGCCAGGCCCTTGAGGATGCCGCCGAGACCGTCGTTCGGGGAGAGACCGGCGGCGGCGAGCGTCGCGCCGTACTGCTCGAAGGTCTTCGGGAAGAAGGCGCGGACCACGTGGCCGAAGATGATCGGGTCGGAGACCTTCATCATCGTGGCCTTGAGGTGCACGGAGAACAGGATGTCCTCGGCCTTGGCGCGGGCGATCTGCGCGGTGAGGAACTCGCGCAGCTCGGCGACGTGCAGCACGGAGGCGTCGACGACCTCGTCCTTGAGGACGGGTACGGACTCGCGCAGCACGGTCGTGGTGCCGTCCGCGGCGACCAGCTCGATCCTCAGCGCGCCGGCCTCGGCGATCGTCACGGACTTCTCGGTGGAGCGGAAGTCGTTCTCGCCCATCGTCGCGACATTGGTCTTCGAGTCCGCCGACCAGGCGCCCATGCGGTGCGGGTGGGTCTTGGCGTACTTCTTGACCGAGGCGGGGGCGCGCCGGTCGGAGTTGCCCTCGCGCAGGACCGGGTTGACCGCCGAGCCCTTGATCTTGTCGTAGCGGGACTGGATGTCCCGCTCCTCGTCGGTCTTCGGGTCGTCCGGGTAGCTCGGCAGCGCGTAACCCTGCTCCTGCAGCTCGGCCACCGCGGCCTTGAGCTGCGGGATGGACGCCGAGACGTTCGGCAGCTTGATGATGTTGGCCTCGGGCGTCTTCGCCAGTTCGCCCAGCTCGTGCAGGGCGTCCGGGATCCGCTGGTCCTCGGTGAGATACTCCGGGAACACGGCGATGATGCGCCCGGCCAGCGAGATGTCCCGCGTGGTCACGGCGACACCCGCCTGCGAGGCGTACGCCTGGACCACCGGCAGGAAGGAATACGTCGCCAGGGCCGGGGCCTCGTCAGTGTGCGTATAGATGATGGTCGAGTCAGTCACCGGTGCTCCGCTCCACGTCTGCAACATTGCTCGACATCAAGATATCTCCTGATCCGGTCCCACTCGACAGCGGTCTGTCCGCACTGCGCGAACACACGTGCGCGGATCAAGGGCAACCCATCGCCCGATTCCGTAGTCGGTAAGGGGTGGATCACCTTCACCGACCGACGGCCGGAGCCGACCACCCGGCCGCCCGAACGAAAGCGGATCATGAGATATCGCAGCAGAGTGACGGCCCCGGTGGCCGCCCTGATCGGTACGGCCGCGGCACTGACCGCGGGTTCCCCGGCCTTCGCGGCCGGACGGGGGAACGGCGACGAGGCAACCGCACGGGGGTACGGCGACGAGGGCGGCGAGACCCTCGGCGACCCGGTCTTCCCGACCCTCGGCAACGACGGATACCGCGTCCTGTCCTACGACCTCGACCTCGCCTACGACCCGACGACCCGGCTCGTCGACGGTACGGCGACACTGGAACTCCGCACGACCGAAGCCCTGACCCGCTTCTCCCTCGACGCCCTGGGCCTCGACATCCGCACGGTGCGCGTGCAGGGCCGTAGGGCCGACTTCGAGCAGGCCGACGAGAAGCTGCGGATCACGCCCGCCGGGACGCTCCCGGCGAGGGCCCGGGTCACCGTGTGCGTGGAGTACTCCGTCGACCCGGGCCGCGCCGCCGCGCCGACCGGCGGCTGGGTCGTCACCCCCGACGGTTTCGCGGTGTGCGGTCAGCCGAACCTGGCGCACACCGTCTTCCCCTGCAACGACCACCCCAGCGACAAGGCCGACTTCACGTTCCGGATCACCGTCCCGGACGGGCTGCGCGGGGTCGCGAACGGTCAACCGGTGTGCACCGAGCGGCTGGACGGCGCCCGGACCGCGTTCAGTTACCGCTCCCGTTCACCGATGGCGACCGAGCTGGTGCAGATCACCGTCGGCGACTACGTCATCAAGGACCGGAGTGGCCCGCACGGGCTGCCGCTCCGGGACGTCGTGCCGACCGCGCGCGCCGCCGCCCTGGAACCGGCGCTCGCGCTGACCCCCGGCCTCGTCGACTGGCTCGAACAGCGCCTGGGGGCCTACCCGTTCGAGACGTACGGACTGCTGCCCTGCAACTCGGACGACCCGAACGCCTTTGACTTCACGGGACTTGAGACCCAGACCCTCACCCTGTACAAGCCGAACTTCCTGCTCCAGGCGGAGAGCAAGATCGGCTCGCACATGATGCACGAGCTGGTCCACTCCTGGTTCGGCAACAGCGTCAGCCCCGCCACCTGGGCCGACCTCTGGCTGAACGAGGGCCACGCCGACTTCTACGGACTCCTCTACCGCTACGAGCGCGGCTGGCCCGACTCCCTCGGTCTCACCACGATGGAAGCCCGCATGAAGGACACCTACGCGCGCGGCGACCAATGGCGCCACGACTCGGGACCGGTCGCCGCCCCGAACGCGGCCGACCTCTTCGACAACCAGCGCTACTTGGGCGGCGTCCTCGTCCTCTACGCGCTCCGTCAACTCATCGGCGAGGACGCCTTCCACGCCGTCGAACAGGCATTCCTCGCCCGGTACCGCGACTCCTCGGCGACGACCGAGGACTACATCGCCGTCGCCTCGAAGGTCGCCGGCCAGGACCTGTCCGGCTTCCTGCGGGACTGGCTCTACGGTACGGCGACGCCGCGCATGCCCGGTCATCCGGACTGGACGGTGACGCCGGTGAACCCGTCCCTCACCGTCCCGCACAGCCGGACCGGCGGGCACCACCGCGACAACTCCGCGACACTCTGAGGGAGTTGACCGGCCAGATCAGGTCAGATCAGGTCAGATCGGATTAGGTTGGGTCAGGTCAGTCGAGCCGGGTGGAGGGGACTTCGCCCGGCTCGTCCTCGGGGATCCGCTGTTGCGGTATGCCGACCGCCCCCTGCGGGACCAACCCTTGTGGGAGCGCCCCCTGATGGAGTGCCACCGTGCGGGTCGGTGCCGGGATGCGGATGCCCTCGGCGCGGTACCGCTTGTGCAGGCGCTTGATGAACTCGTGCTTGATGCGGAACTGGTCGCTGAACTCCCCGACCCCCAGGATCACCGTGAAGCCGATCCGGGAGTCGCCGAACGTGTGGAAGCGGATGGCCGGTTCGTGCTCCGGGAGCGCGCCGGTGATGCCGGTCATGACCTCGGCGATGACCTCCATGGTCACCTCCTCGACATGCTCCAGGTCACTGTCGTAGCCGACGCCCACCTGGACCAGGATCGTCAACTCCTGCTCCGGACGCATGAAGTTGGTCATGTTCGTCTTGGCGAGCTGGCCGTTCGGTATCACGACGAGGTTGTTGGAGAGCGCCCGTACCGTCGTCTGGCGCCAGTTGATGTCCTCGACGTACCCCTCCTCGCCACTGCTCAACTTGATGTAGTCGCCGGGCTGCACGGTCTTCGAGGCGAGGATGTGGATGCCCGCGAACAGGTTGGCGAGGGTGTCCTGAAGGGCCAGCGCCACGGCGAGACCGCCGACGCCCAGGGCGGTCAGCATCGGCGCTATCGAGATGCCCAGCGTCTGCAGCATCACCAGGAAGCCGATCGCCAGGACCAGTATCCGGGTGATGTTGACGAAGATCGTGGCCGAACCGGCCACCCCGGAGCGGGAGTTGGTGACTGCCCGGACCAGTCCCGCTATCACCCGGGCCGCCGCCACCGTCACGGCGAGGATGATCAGCACCTTCAGGGTCTGGTTGACCTGGTGCTGGACCGTGTGCGTCAACGGCAGCACCGCCCCCGCGACCGCCGCGCTGCCGATGACCGCCGACCACGGCAGGACGCTGCGCAGCGCGTCGACCATCACGTCGTCGCCGCTCCAGCGGGTGCGGTCCGCGTGCTTGCCGAGCCAGCGCAGCAGTATCCGCAGCAGGAACGCCGCCAAGAGGCCCGAGGCCAGTGCTATTCCGGCGAGCATGAAGTCGTCCAGGGTCGGCGTGCGGTTCACCGGTCACCTCCGGGGAGAGAAACGGTGGCGAAGAGCGCCGCCGACGGCCGGATGTGAAGAGTCGTCACGTTGTCCACCTGCTCGAAGTGCGGGCATTGCCGGTACTGCCGTCGCGCCGGCCGGAACGATTCCCCACACCGGCGCGACCGCTCATCCTGCCGTATCCGGACGGGGAGTTCGTACCTCGCCCGGGGCTGTGAGCACGGCTTTCGGACGATTCCCCCGGCGAGTTCGGCCTGTTCGCGGGACGGCGGCGGTCGAGGAGAGCGCGTCGGTCCGCGGTCACTGCAGGGGCGCATGTTCCGCATCACCGCTGGTTTCCCGATCGTCCCCAACTCGGCGCATATATCTGCGAGTTGACCGATGATCAGAAATGCTTGACGTGCGGTGCGGACCGGCGGCAGTCTGTCGCGCAGTGATCTACGGGAGGGGTGGTATGACGGGTCCGGTACTCGCCGTCGACCAGGGAACATCCGGCACGAAGGCCCTGGTGATCTGTCCCGAACGCGGCGTGATCGGCACCGGGTTCGTCTCGGTCGGGACCCGCCGACTGCCGGGCGGCCTGGTCGAGGCCGACCCCGAGGAACTGTACGAGTCGGTGCTCGTCGCCGGCCGCCGCGCCCTCGCCGAGGCCGACGAACCCGTGGCGGCGCTCGGCCTCGCCAACCAGGGCGAGACCGTCCTCGCCTGGGACCCCGACACCGGAATGCCGCTCACCGACGCACTCGTCCGGGAGGACCGCCGCGCCGAGAGCGTCCGCGCCGAACTCGTCGAGCACGCCGACGAGTTGCGCCGGCTGACCGGCCTGCCGCTCGACCCGCGTTTCGCCGCACCCAAGATGGCCTGGATCCGCCGCCACCTCACCCGCGACGGCATGGTCACCACCAGCGACTCCTGGCTCGTCCACCGCCTCACCGGCACCCATGTCACCGACGCGGCGACCGCGGGCCGCACCCAGCTCCTCGACCTCGACAAGGCAGCCTGGTCACCCCGCGCCCTCGACCTCCACGGCCTGTCCGGAGAACGCCTCCCCGGTGTCGTCGACTGCGCCGAACTCATCGGTACGACCACGGCGTTCGGCGCGGAGATACCCCTCACCGGCCTCGTCGTGGACCAGCAGGCAGCCCTCCTCGCCCAGCGCATCACCGCGCCCGGCGGCGCCAAGTGCACCTACGGAACAGGGGCGTTCCTCCTCGCGCACACCGGCGACACACCCCGGCGCGGGGACTCGGGACTGGTGAGCAGTGTGGCGTGGCGGCTCGGCGGGCGGACCAGTTACTGCCTCGACGGTCAGGTCTACACGGCCGCGTCCGCCGTACGGTGGCTCACCGACCTCGGCATCATCAGCGGCGCCGCCGACCTGGACCGGGTGGGCGGCGCGGTTCCGGACACGGGCGGTGTCACCTTCGTACCGGCCCTCGCCGGACTCGCCGCCCCCTGGTGGCGCGGCGACCTGCGCGGCTCGCTCACCGGGCTCGGCCTCGACACCACCTCCGGACACCTGGTCCGCGCCCTGTGCGAGGGCCTCGCCGCGCAGGTCGTCGCACTCGCCGAAGCCACCGTGACCGACCTCGGCACACCCCTGAACGTCCTGCGGGTCGACGGCGGCCTGACCCGCTCCGCCCTGCTCATGCAGACCCAGGCCGACCTCCTGCAATGCCCCGTCGAGGTCTCCGCACTGCCCGACGCGACCGCCCTCGGCGTGGGCGCACTGGCCCAACTCGGCGCCGATCCCGGCCTGTCACTCGCCGACGCCCTGCCCGACTGGAAACCCGCCGCCGTCTACGAACCGCGCATCACCCCCGACCACGCGGCCGAACGCCTCGCCGCCTTCCGCACCGAAGTGACGGCACTGCTCGACCGGACCCCTGCCTGACGAGTATCCGTATGTCCCGTGGACCTAGGCCCCGTTGAAGCGGCCGGTGCTGAAAGTCGTCCAGGATGGGCAGCGAAGTTCGGACAGCCGGGCGGTCAACTTGCCGTAATAGGGGCCCACTTCGCGCATTCCGCGCTCGCCGCGCCCTCCCGTGTCCCGATACGACGATGACCGACGCAACCGCGACAACGACCGTCCGGGCCGTTCAGGTGCGCGACCGGGCCACCTGGGCGGAGCTCTTCTTCGATCTGGTCCTCGCGTTCGGCGTGGGCCAGATCGCGCATCTGCTCGCCGGGCACGCCACCTGGCCCGTGCTGGGACAGTGTCTGCTCGTGCTCGTCCCGCTGTGGTGGGCCTGGGTGGACGTCGTCATGGCGATGAACGCCGTGCACGAGACCAGTCTGCAGCGGGTGTTCCTGATGCTGACCGCACTCGCCGTCTACGGCATGGCAGTCGCCGCGCCGCAGGCCTTGAACGACCGGGAGCAGGCCCTGCTGTACGCGGGCAGCTACCTCGCCCTGCGCCTGCTCATCGGCGAGGCCATCCGCAGGGAGTGCGCGCTCTACACCATCCACCCCTACCGGGCCGGACTCGCCTTCGCCCTCGTGCTGTTCGGCGCCGCCACGCTCCCCGCCCCCTGGCGCGAGGTGTGCTGGGCGTTCGCCGTGGTCGCCGAACTGGCGGCGCCCGTCCTGCTCAGCGGCCATCTGCGACGGCTGGCCTTCGGCGTCAACCATCTCCCGGAAAGATTCGGGCTGTTCATCATCATCGCCCTCGGCGAGAACATCTTCTCCGTGGGCGCCGGAGTCGCCAAAGGACCGCTCGACCCGGTCAGTCTGACCGCGCTCGTCCTCGCCTTCCTCATCGGCTGCGCCCTGTGGTGGCTCTACTTCCACCTCGTCGCCTCGGCCGTCGCCCACGCCCTGCGCACCCACCCGACCCCCGCGATCGTCGTACGGGACGTCCTCAGTTACGGCCATCTCGTCCTGGTGGCCGGGCTGTTGCTGGTCTCCGTCGGCGCCGTGCGGACCGTCCACGACCCGCTGCGCATCCCGCACTCCGGTGCCGCCGGACTGCTGCCCGTCGGCGCCGCCCTGATCCTGCTCACGTTCTGCTACACGCGCCGCCGGATGTTCGGCGCCGCGTCCGCCACACGTTTCTACTGCGGCCTCGTCCTGCTGGCCGCCGCCGTCGTGGCACCGCTCGTGCCCGCTCTCGCCGTGCTGGCCTTCACCGCCCTGGTGCTCCTGCTGGTCAACGCCGTGGAGCACTGGCTGATCAGCTCCGGCCGCAGCGTGCCGCTGGTACTGCGCTCACGCGCTTTCGGCAGTTCCTTCGGCACGACCTGACGTAGTGCGGGGACCGACCTCGGGCAGTGCCGGGGTCCTCCTCGCCGCGCGCGCGAGGGCCCACGGGCCGCTCCTACGGTCGCCGTATGCACCTTTCCCGCTCGGAAGAGGAGGTGGCGTGATGCCGTCCCGCACCAGCGCCTTACCGGCCTTGCTGTCACTCTCACTGGGCTACTTCAGCCTGGGGACGATCTCGCTGGCGGTCGTCGGCCTGAACGGTCCGATCGGGGACGATCTGCACGTCCAGCCCGCCTCGGTGGGCATACTCGTCACCGTCTTCGCGCTGACCTTCGCGGTCTTCGCGCCCTCGGCCCCCATCCTGCTGCGCCGCTGGAACCGCAAGCGGGTCCTCCTCGTCGGCATCGGACTGCTCACCGTGGGCGCCGCGCTCGGGGCCGTAGCCCCCAACTACGGCTTCCTGACGGCCACTCGGGTCCTCGGCGCGATGGGCGCGGCCGTCTTCGGCCCCGGCGCCTCGGCGGCCGGCGCGCTCATCGTCCCGCCGGAGCGCCGGCAGCGGGCCCTCGCCACCGTCTTCGGCGGGATGACGGCCGCCGCCGTGCTCGGGGTGCCGCTGGCCTCGTTCCTCGGCGGCAGTCTCGGCTGGCGTCCGGCGCTGCTCGGCGTGGCCGCGCTCTCCGCGATCGCCTTCGTGACGGTGTTCGTGTTCGTCCCCGAGATCCCGGCCGGCGAACCGCCCACCGTGCAGGCCTACCGCGGAGCGCTGCGCACCCCCGCCACCGTGGCCACGGTCTCGACGACCCTCCTCTTCATGGCCGCCCAGTTCACCGTCTACGGCATCGCGGGCGCCTATCTCAAGGACCGCTTCGACGCGTCGTCCGGACTGATCTCGGTGACCCTGCTCGCCTTCGGCGCGATCGGGGTCGCGGGCAACGCGTCCGCGCCCAGGATCGCCGAACGGCTGGGCGGCGAACGGACAGTGGGCCTCGCCGTCATCGGACTCGCCCTGGGCTTCGCCCTGTTGCTGGTCGCCCCGCACTCCACCGCCGGGCTCGTGTTCTTCGCGTTCTGGGCCTTCTTCAGCCAGCTCTACCAGGCCCCGCAGCAGGCCCGGCTGGTCGAACTGGTGCCCCTGCAACCGGGGTTGATCCTCGCCCTGAACGCCGCCGCGCTCTACCTCGGCATGAGCCTCGGCAGCTTCATCGGCAGCTCCCTGCTGCCGGGTGTGGGCGCCGGACCCATCCCGGCCGCTGCCCTGGGCGTCCTCGTCCTCGCCGCGCTGGCCCATCTGCTGTCCGTCCGGCAGGCGTCGGCGGCCGAGGTCGCCGAGCAGTCCGCCACACCTGTACACATCGGTTAGCCAAGGAGAACTCATGAGCAGCCACCAGGTGCACTTCGTGCGCGACTACCTGGAGACCGTCTGGAACCAGGGGCAGACCGACCTGGCCGACAAGTACCTGGCCGCGGACCTCATCCAGCACAACCCGAACCTGCCCGACGGACGCAAGCCGTTGGTCGAGTTCATCGAGGGCTTCCGCAAGCAGCTCCCCGAGGCACGGTTCGAGATCAAGCGCGCGGCGGGCTCCGGAGACCTGGTCTTCGTGCACACCCACTTCCGCGCCACCTCGACGGACCGGGGCTCGGCCGTCGTGGAGATCTTCCGGCTCGAAAACGACCTGATCGCCGAGCACTGGGACGTCCGCGACGAGATCCCGGAGACCACGGTCAGCGGACACGACGTCGTCTGACGCCGGCCCACCTCAACTCCTGCCGCCCAGAAGGCTCCTGGCCTCCTGGGCGGCAGCTTTTTCACGAAAGAAAAGGAGACAGCAGTGACACGACAGCAACCCGACTCACGCCCCGCCGCCGGCCTCACCAGGCGTGGACTCCTCGGCACCGCGACCGCCGCAGGCATCGGCGCGGCCGTGGTCCCCACCCGCGCCCTGGCCGCCGACAACACGGCCACGGACACCACCACCCCCGCAGCGGTCATCGTAGGAGCATCGGACGCCCGCTATCTCGACCTCACCTCCCGCGGCTACAACGCGAGATTCGTCGCCGCCCCCGACTCGATACGGCTCGTCCACACCACCGCGCAGGTGGTGTCCGTCGTCCAGGAGGCGGTCGACGCGGGCAAGCGCATCGGCGTACGCGGCGGCGGCCACTGCCTGGACTCGCTGGTCGACGACCCCGACGTACGGATACTCGTCGACATGTCGGAGATGGACGCGGTCCGCTACGACCCCGCCCGCCGCGCCTTCCTCGTCGAGGGCGGCGCCACCCTCGGCCACGTCTACCGCACCCTGTACCTGGAGTGGGGCGTGTCCCTGCCCGGCGGGACCTGCCCGACCGTCGGCGTCGGCGGACACGTCACCGGCGGCGGCTACGGCGCGATGTGCCGCCAGTACGGCGCCGTCGTCGACCACCTCTACGCCGTCGAGGTCGTCGTGGTCGACGCCTCCGGCACCGCCCGTGCCGTCGTCGCCACCCGCGAGCCCGACGACCCGCACCGCGACCTGTGGTGGGCCCACACGGGCGGCGGCGGTGGCACCTTCGGCATCGTCACCCGCTACTGGTTCCGCGCCCCCGACGCCACCGGCAGCGACCCCTCCATCCTCCTGCCCAGACCGCCGAAGACCCTCCTGAAGTCGACGGTCGCCATCAAGTGGACCGACCTCACGGAGGCCGCCTTCACCGCGCTGATCGCGAACCACGGCGCCTGGCACGCCCGCAACAGCGTCGCCGGCTCCTCCTACGACAGCCTCCACAGCGTCCTGATCCTCTACAACCGCGTCCAGGGCAGCCTCGTCCTCAACACCCAGATAGACGGCACCCGTTCGGACGCCCCGGCCCTCCTCGACGCCTACGTCGCCGCGGTCACCGGCGGCATCGGCGTCCCGTACACCGACGCCCGCTCCTCCTGGCCCTGGCTGAAGACCACCCTCAAAGACCCTTACGACACGGGCCTTTACAACCGCACGAAGTCCAAGGGCGCCTATCTACGCCGGGGTTGGTCCGCCGCGCAGGCCAAGACGCTCTACGGCTACCTCTCCGACGCCGCCTACGACGGGCACGCCGGCATCCTGCTCTACTCCTACGGCGGCAAGGTCAACACCGTGTCGCCCACGGCCACCGCGCTGGCCCAGCGGGACTCGGTGCTCAAGGCCAACTTCACGACGTACTGGCCGGATCCGGCACAGGACGACCGGCATGTGGCCTGGATGCGCGCCCTGTACCGCGATCTGTACGCGGACACCGGCGGGGTGCCGGTGCCGAACGACACCAACGACGGCTCCTACATCAACTACCCCGACACCGACCTCACCGACCCGGCCTGGAACACCTCCGGCGTGCCCTGGCAGACCCTGTACTTCAAGGGCAACCTCGCCAAGTTGCGGCAGGTGAAGGCCATTTGGGATCCGGGCAACGTGTTCCACCACAAGCTGTCCGTCACCGCGAACTAGCACCCGCACACCACGAAGCCCCCGCCTCGCATGCACGAGGCGGGGGCTCGGTGTTGCGGTCGACCGCTCAGCCGCTCAGGTCGGCCGGGAAGCTCACCCCGGTCAGCGACTCGCTCAGTGCGCGCAGCCGGGCGCGGTCGCGCTCGTCGTAGGCCTGGGCGCCCGCCCGGGACCGCTGGGTGCGGTTGAAGTAGGCGCCCGTGACGTCGTCGAGGGACGGGTCGGTGATCATGCGCAGGGTGCTGTGCACACCCTCCTCGACCGTGGACTGCGGGGTGAAGAGGTTCACGACCATCTTGGTCGGCATGTACGACGCCGGGTGCAGGGCGTTGGCCGTCACCCCGGTGCCGCGCAGCCGCTCGGCCAGGTCGAAGGCCAGGCTGATCTGGGCGAGCTTCGCCTGGCAGTAGGCCTGCACCCCGTCCCAGTTCCGCTCCAGCATCACGTCACGGAAGTCGATCGGCGCCTGGCCCGCGGAGCTGACGTTCACGATGCGGGCCGGGGCCGAGCGCACCAGCAGCGGCGCGAGGCGGCAGCTGAGCATGTAGGCCGCCAAGTAGTCGACCTGGAAGGTGAGTTCCAGGCCGTCCTGGCTCTCCTGGCGGGCCAGCTCGACCCCGATGCCGGCGTTGTTCACCAGCGCGTCGAGCCGGTCGTGCGTGGAGAGGACTCGGTCGGCGAGCTTGCGGATGTCCTCCAGCGAGGAGAAGTCGGCCAGCTCGTAGCTGAGTTTGTCGTTGCCGGTGGACGCGCGCAGTTCGGACAGCAGTGCCTCGCCCTTGGTCGCACTGCGGCCGTGCAGGATCAACGACGCCCCCTGCGCGGCGAGTTCACGGGCCAGCTCACGGCCCATGCCGTCGGTGGCGCCGGTGAGGAGGATGGTCTGGTCGGGGACGGGCCTCATGGTGGGGGACTCTCCTGTCAGGCGTACGTGGCCAGTTCGTCGGTGGACTGATCGGTGTATCCCTGGCTGACCTCCAGCACGATGCCGTCCGGGTCGGACACCCACACCGTCTTCCAGCCGGGGATGAAGTCGTCGAAGGTCAACGGGCCGAGCAGCGGCTCCAGTTCGCCGTCGGCGGCGGCGAGGAACGCGTCCACGTCGTCGACCTGGAAGGCGAGATGGCGTGCCGTGCCGGGGTTGTCCGGGCCGTCCTTCGCCGTGGTGAACAGGGCGTCCGCGTCGGTCGCGAACAGCTCCAGGTACACGGGGCCGTTGCGCAGGAACACCACGCGGACCCCGTCGGCCTCCACCACCCGGGCCCGGGCGAACCCGAAGTGCCGGGTGTAGAAGTCCTCCGTGGCCTTCTGGTCACGGCAGTTGAGGCCGACGTGCGACCAGCGCGGGCCGGCCGGCGCGGAAGTCGTCATCGCCGTCACGTCCCGGTGACCGGGGCGAACGGCACGCTGTCGTGGAAGTTCGCGAAGTAGGTGATGAGGCCGCCGGTGACGCGGAAGTAGTTGCACACCTTGGCCTCGACGGTGATGCCGTCGTGGGTGCGGCCCGTGATGTCGGAGACCACCGCGGCCTGCTCGCCGTCCACGACCACGTGCCGGGGGACGTTGGCGAAGGAGACGTACATCTCCGGGAAGCCCTTCATCATCTCCCGGAGCGTCTCGCGGCCCTCGACATGTCCGGCCAGCTGCTCGTCCATGGTCTGGTCGGCCGCGAACAGGTCGCACCAGGCGTCCCACTCGCCCGCGTTGGCCAGCCGGTAGTACGTGTCGACCACTTCTCGGGTGTCCATGCGCCCGTCCTTTCTGTGGCTGTCTGAGGTGCGGGAACGATCAGGGGAGGGGTACGCCGACCTGGCGCATCAGGCCCGCGGTGTCGGCCTGCACCCAGCGCTCGACGACCTTGCCGTCCTCCAGCCGGTAGACCTCCAGGCTGGTCCAGGAGACCTCCTTGCCGGTCGGCTCCTGGCCGAAGAACGGCGCGATGTGCTTGCCGTGGAAGGTGATGTGCATGATCACCTTGTCGGGCGAGGCCGGGTAGAGCGCGTCGAGGCCCACGGAGAAGTCGAGCCCGTCGTACGCGCCCTGGATGATCCCCTTCAGCTCTTCCAGGCTCTCGCAGCTCCACGCCGGGTTGTTGTCGTGGAACGTCGGCCCGAACAGGTCGTCGAGGTCGTCCAGGCGGCGATGGTTGACGGCGTCGCTGACCTGCCGGACGACGGCCAGGTTCAGGGCGTCCGAGGAGATCTGCTCGCGCAGGCCGAGCATGTCGTCCTGCGCCCAGCGCTCCACGAACAGGCCGCCCTGGACCCGCCAGATCTCGGTGGTGGACCACTCCACCTTGCGGCCCGTGGCCGGGAAGCCGAGCAGCGGCGCGAGATGCGTGCCGGTCAGTTTGACCCGGGTCAGGACCCGGTCCTCGCCGAGCGCCGACAGTTCCGCCAACTCGCCTTTCAGATCGAGGGAGTTGTACGCCCCGCGCAGCGCCTCCAGGTAGGAGTCGAGGCCGGTGATGTCGAACCCGGGGTGGTGGTCGGTGAAGTCGGCGGCGATGACCCGGGGGATCTCCGCCAGGTCGCCGGAGTTGAACGCGTCGAGGAAGCGCCGGTACAGCGCCAGGTTCTCCTGCTGGGTCTGGTCGAGGTCGGACATGCTGCATCCCCTAGCTCAAGTGGACGTCGGACAGGGACGGTTGGGAGAGAGACGGCACGGACGCCGAAGGAGCGGACCGGGACGGGCCGGCGGCCTCGCGGACGAACGCCGCCGCGCGCTCGCCGATCATCACGGCGGGCGCGTGCGTGTTGCCCGCGGTGATCGACGGCATCACCGACGCGTCCGCGATCCGCAGCCCCGCGATGCCGTGCACGCGCAGCTCCGGGTCCGTGACGGCGTCCGCGCCCGTGCCCATCCGGCAGGTGCCGGCCGGGTGCCACAGGGTGGTCGCGTTCGCGGCGACGTACCCGCGCAGCTCCTCGGGGCCTGTGATGTCCTTGCCGGGGCCCAACTCGTCGCCGCGGAACGGGTCGAAGGCCCGGGTGGCCGCCAACTCGCGGGCCAGCCGCACCCCGTGGACGAGGACGTCGACGTCGGCCGTGGAGGTGAGGTAGCCGGCGCTGACGACGGCGTTGGACTCCGGGCTGCTGTTGCGCAGCCGTATCCGGCCCCGGCTCTGCGGCCGCAGCGCGATCGGCGCGAAGGTGAACCCGGGCCCCTCCCACTGGTCGGCGGGGGCGTCGGCCGGAAGGAACTTGATGGGGCCGAACGTGAACTGGAGGTCGGGGGAGTCCTCCGGGCCCGCCTCGCGGGTGTGGGTGAACAGCCCCGCCTCGGACAGCAGCGCCCCGTCCGGGTGCTCCCGCAGCGACTGGTAGCAGATCGGCACGAACAGGTGGTCCTGGAGTCCCGCGCCGACGCCCGGCAGATCCTGGACGCAGCGGATGCCGTGCTCCCGCAGGTGCGCGGCCGGGCCGATCCCGGACAGCATGAGCAGCTTCGGCGTCTCGAACGCCCCGGCGGACACGACGACTTCACCCTCGGCGCGCAACTGGCGCCGGATGCCGTCCTGGACGTACTCGACGCCCGCGACCTGAGTCCCGTCCAGCAGCAGCCTGGTGACCAGGGTGTCGGTGAGGACGGTCAGGTTGGAGCGGTCCAAGGCCGGGCGCAGATAGGCGTCGGCGGTGCTGCACCGGTGGCCCGCGTCGTCGCGGAACGTCTGGTACAGGAAGCCGAAGCCCTCCTGCCGGACGCCGTTGTAGTCGCCGTCGGTGTCCGTGGCGTAGCCGAGTTCACCGGCGCCTTCCACGAACGCCCGCGCGATCGGGGCGGGTCGGTCGAGCCGCCGGACCCGGACGGGACCGCCCGCGCCGCGGAACGCGTCGGCGCCGCCCGAGTAGTCCTCGGCCCGGCGGAAGAACGGCAGGACGTCGTCGTAGGACCATCCGGTGGCGCCCTCGGCGACCCAGCGGGTGTAGTCGTGACGGCTGCCGCGCACCCACATCAGGGCGTTGACGGAACTGCACCCGCCGACGACCTTGCCACGGGCCACGGGGACTCGGCGGCCCTCCATGCCCGCCTCGGACTCGGTGACGTAGCCCCAGTCGATCTCGCTCCGCCACTCGGCGGTGAGCAGCGAGAGGACCGAGGCCGCGTCGGCACGGTGGATCTCGGGGCGCTCGTCCCAGCCGCCCGCCTCCAGCAGGACCACGCTCACGGACGGGTCCTCGCTCAGCCGGGCCGCGACCGCACAACCGGCCGAACCCGCGCCGACGACGATGTAATCGGCCCCTGAGGGCACCGACTTCGACGGCATGACAGCCTCCAAAAAGTGACGGGGGATCAGATGGCGGCCGGCTCGCCGACCCGGTAGTCGACGATCAGCGGACGGGCGCCCGGCGTGGAACGTTCCAACTGCCACTTCTGGTTGATCCGGAAGGACGAAACGGTGCCGTCCGTGGTCGACTTGGCGGTCCACACCACCGTGACGTCGAGGCCGACACGGGTGCCGTCCTCGTGCTGAGTCAGCTCCTCGACGGTGTGGCTCTGGTCGCTGAACGCCACGCCCACGGCCGCGTACCAGTCCACGAAGTCCGCGTGGCTGTACAGGGTCCGCTCCGGGAAGGCCATCACCAGGCCCTTGTCGGCGACGAAGGGCAGCAGCTCCTCGACCGGCGCGTGCTCGCTCAGCAGGTCGTACCAGCGCTGCACGAACTCGGCGATCTCCCGGTCGGAGCCGGTCTGTTCGCTCGGCATGAATGTCTCCGCTCATCGGGGTTCCGCTCCCGGGGTCCGGAAGCGACACACGTCCGATGACCCCACAACCGCGCCCGCCCCGGCCGCTCGCGCACGGGGACCGGCCGCACTGTGCGAAGTCGCCGCGGGAGCTGCGGCAACTCCCGGCAGGAGCCCCCGCGTTCACAGGTCGGCGACCGATGGCCAGGACATGCCGTAGTGCGTTCGGCCACTTGAGGATGTGCGGCGACCAGGGCCCCGCCGACGACCGGCGCGAACTCCGCGGACGTACACAGGAATTCGCCAGTCGGCACCGTCCCGCCGAACGGGAGGAACCCCATGAGCAAGCGCATTCTGGTCGTCCTGTCCGAATACGGTTACTGGGGTGAGGAGTTGATCGGCCCCCTGGAGACCTTCGACCAGGCCGGCTATCACCTCACCTTCGCCACCGCGACCGGCAAGCGCCCGCACGCGCTGCCGCCGAGCATGGACCCCGAGTACGTCGACCCGCCGCTCGGCCGCTCCGTCACCACGCCCGAGATCGCGGACAAGGTGCGGAAGGTCGAGGCCTCGGACCGGCTCGACAACCCCCTCGACCTGTCGTCCTGGCTGCCCGACCGGCCCTACCGGTCCAAGCCGTACTTCCTGCGCGACTGGGAGGCCTACAACACCCGCCTGGAGCAGGTGCGTTCGCAGATCGCCGACCGCTACGACGCGCTGCTGATCGTCGGCGGCAGCGGACCGATCGTCGACCTCGCCAACAACTGGCGCGTCCACGACCTGATCCTCGCCTTCCACGCCCTCGACCGGCCGATCGCCGCCGAGTGCTACGGCGTCGCCTGCCTCGCCTTCGCCCGCGACCAGGAGACCCGCGTCTCCCTCATCCGCGGCAAGCACGTCACCGGCCACTGCATCGAGTACGACTACAAGGACGGCACCGGATTCCTCGGCACCGACTTCGTGATGGGGCCGCCGCCGTACCCGCTGGAGTACATCCTGCGCGACGCCACCGCACCCGGCGGCGCGTACCACGGGAACTTCGGCAAGACGACCTCCGTCATCGTCGACTACCCGTTCATCACGGGCCGTTCGACGCCCGACTCCTACCTGACCGGACAGAAGACCGTCGAGGTCCTCGAAGAGGGCCTGCGGCAGTGGGGGTTCACGGCGACCGCCTGAGGCCGCCCGACGCCCTTTGCTCCGACGAGAGGTGAGCACGATGGACAGCAGGCCCGCGCGGATCGCGCTGCTCGAACAACTGCAGGCCGAAGGGGTCCGGTTCATGTTCGGCAACCCCGGCACGGTCGAGCAGGGGTTCCTCGACGAACTGCGCTCCTTCCCCTCGATCCAGTACATCCTGGCCCTGCAGGAGTGCACGGCCGTCGGCATGGCGGACGGCTACGCACGCGCCACCCGCACCCCGGCGGTGCTGCAACTCCACTCCGGAGTCGGGCTCGGCAACGGCATCGGCATGCTCTACCAGGCGATGCGCGGCCACGCCCCGATCGTCACCCTGGTCGGCGAGTCCGGACTGCGCTACGACAGCATGGACGCGCAGATGGCCGCCGACCTGGTCGGCATGGCGAAGCCGGTGACCAAGTGGGCCACCCGCGTGGTCGATCCCGACTCCACGCTGCGGGTGCTGCGCCGCGCCTTCAAGGTCGCCGCGACCCCGCCGTACGGTCCGGTGCTGGTCGTGCTGCCCGCCGACGTGATGGACCACGAGACCGCCGAACCGGTGGTGCCCGTGTCCTACCCGGAGACCCGCAGCCTGCCGGCCCCGGACACCGTGGCGAAGGCCGCGGCGCTGCTCGCCGACGCCCGCAAACCGCTCGTCATCGCCGGTGACGGGGTCCACTTCGCGGGCGCCCAGGCCGAGTTGGGGCGGCTGGCCGAGGTGTGGGGCGCCGACGTGTACGGCGCGGACTGGGCCGAGGTCAACCTCTCCGTCGAACACCCCGCCTACGCGGGCCAGTTGGGCCACATGTTCGGCGAGCAGAGCCGGAAGATCACCGGCGCCGCCGACGGTGTCCTCATCGTGGGCACCTATGCGCTGCCCGAGGTGTATCCGGCGCTCGACGGCGTCTTCGGGGCGGGTGTCCCGGTCGTGCACATCGACCTCGACTCCGGCGCGATCGCCAAGAACCACCCCGTCGACCTCGGCATCGTCGCCGACCCGAAGGCCACCCTGGGTCTCCTCGCGGACGCGCTGGGCCGGGAGATGGGCCTCGGGCGGCGGACCGCGGCGGTCGAGCGGCTGCGCCGGCACGCGGCGCAGCGCTCGGCCGCCCTCGCCAAGGCGGACGAACGGGCCGAGGCCGCCGCCGAGGCCGCGGAACTGCCCACCATCGCCCTCGCGCGCGAGTTCGCCCGCCGGCTGCCGTCGGACGCGATCCTCTTCGACGAGGCGCTGACGGCGTCCCCGGCGCTCTTCCGCCGGCTCCCGCCGACCGTGCCGGGCCAGTGGATGCAGACCCGCGGCGGCTCCCTCGGCGTCGGCATCCCCGGCGCACTGGGCGCCCAACTCGCCCACCCCGACCGCACGGTGGTCGGCTTCACCGGCGACGGCGGCAGCATGTACACCTTCCAGGCGCTGTGGACGGCGGCCCGCTACGGCCTCCCCACCAAGTTCGTCATCTGCAACAACGGCAGCTACCAGCTCCTTGAGGACAACATCGAGGAGTACTGGCGGGAGCAGCGCATCCCCGCCCACGAACAGCCCGAGATCTTCGACCTGAGCAGCCCGGCCGTCGACTTCGTCTCCCTCGCCGGCTCGCTCGGCGTGGCCGCCGTCCGGGTCGAGAAGCCCGGGCAGGCGGAGGAGGCGGTCGCGCAGGCGCTCGCGCACCGCGGGCCGTTCCTCATCGACCTGGTCACCGCGAAGGGGAAGGGGTAGCCGCCGTGCGACTCTCCGGTCACAAGATCGCTGTCCTGATGGAGAGCGACTTCTACGAGCCCGAGATCCTCTACTACCGCTACCGCTTCCCCGAGGAGGGAGCCGAGGTCCACTTCCTGTCCCGGCTGTGGGGCAACGAGCAGATGACCTTCCAGGGCCATGAGCACCGCATGCCCTTCGAGGTCACCGAGTCCTTCGAGGACCTCGACGAGTTCGCGCTGAAGGAGTACTCGGCGGTGATCGTCCCCTCCGGGATGGTCGCCGACCGGCTGCGCTTCACCGAGGACCCCCAACTGCTGCCGCCCGCCTCGCAGTTCCTGCGCCGTGCGTTCGCCGACCCGGCGATCCTCAAGGGCATCATCTGCCACGGCATGTGGCTGGCCGCGCCCGTGCAGGGACTGATGCAGGGCAGGCGCGCGGTGGTGCACAACAACCTGCTGGGCGATCTGCGGAACATGGGCGGCGAGTACGTCGACCAGGACGTCGTCATCCACGACGACCTGGTCACCGGCCGCACCGGCAACCACTGCCACCTCTTCGCACGGACCATCATCGACCTGCTCGCAGCCCGGACGCCGGCCCCGACCGGGCTCCGCTGACGGGATCCGAGCGGGGAGGAGTCGACCATGACACCGGTGACCGGGCGCATCCCCGTCCTCGACGTCCAACCACGCGTGCGGGACGGGGAGTTGCCCGCCAAGGCCGTGACGGGAGAACACCTCGACATCACGGCCACCGTCTTCCGCGAGGGCCACGGCGCCGTCGCCGCGGACGTCGTCCTGCACGACCCCGCGGGGCGCCCCGCCCACCGGGTCCCGATGACCCTCGTCGACGAGGACGCCGACCGCTGGCGGGCGACCGTGGTGCCCGACACGGAGGGTCCCTGGACCTTCCGCGTCGAGGCCTGGGCCGACCCGCTGGAGAGCTGGCGGCACGACGCCACGCTCAAGATCGACGCGGACGTCGACACCGAACTCACCCTGGCCGAGGGCGCGTTGCTGCACGAGCGGGCAGCGCTCGGCATCACCGCATCGGACCGCCGGGAGGCGGTCACCGCGGCCGCGGCCGCGCTCCGTGACACCCTGGGCTCCCCTCCGGCCCGGCTGTCCGCCGTCACCGCCCCCCGGGTGACGGCCGCCCTGGGGCGCTACGCGCTGCGTGACCTCGTCACCGCCTCCCGGCCCCTTCCCCTGCGCGTCGAACGCAGGCGCGCCCTCGTCGGCTCCTGGTACGAGCTGTTCCCGCGCTCGGAGGGAGCGGTGGTCCGGGCGGGCAGCCGCCCGGTCGGCGGCACACTGCGGAGTGCCGCCGAGCGGCTGCCCGCCGTCGCCGCGATGGGCTTCGACGTCGTCTATCTGCCACCCGTCCACCCCATCGGCACCACGCACCGCAAGGGCGCGAACAACACCCTCCACGCCGGCCCCGACGACGTCGGCTCGCCCTGGGCCATCGGCTCCCGGCACGGCGGCCACGACGCCATCCACCCCGACCTCGGCACCGAGGACGACTTCCGCCACTTCGTGGCCACGGCAGGGGAGTCGGGCCTCGAAGTAGCCCTGGACCTCGCCCTCCAGTGCTCACCCGACCACCCCTGGCTCACCGAGCACCCCGAGTGGTTCCACCACCGCGCCGACGGCTCCATCGCCTACGCCGAGAACCCGCCCAAGACGTACGAGGACATCCACCAACTCGACTTCGACGGCGACCCCGAGGGCCTGTACGCCGAGGCACTGCGTGTCGTACGGCACTGGATGGACCTGGGCGTGCGGATCTTCCGCGTGGACAACCCGCACACCAAACCCGTGCAGTTCTGGGAGTGGCTGATCGCCGAGATCAACGCCACCGACCCCGATGTGCTGTTCCTGGCCGAGGCGTTCACCCGGCGGGCCATGGTGCACGCGCTGGCGCAGGCCGGCTTCCAGCAGTCGTACACCTACTTCACCTGGAAGAACACCAAGGAGGAGCTGACCGCCTACCTGCCCGAACTCGCCCTGGACAGCGCCGGGTTCCTCCGGCCCAACCTGTTCGTGAACACCCCCGACATCCTGCACGCCTACCTCCAGCACGGCGGCAGACCCGCCTTCGAGGCCCGGGCCGTGCTCGCCGCGACCGCCGCGCCGAGCTGGGGCGTCTACGCCGGCTACGAACTCTGCGAGAACACCCCGCTGGCCGAGGGCGCCGAGGACTACCTCGCCTCCGAGAAGTACCAACTCCGGCCCCGGGACTGGGCGTTGGCGGAGGCCGAGGGCCGCACCATCACCCCGCTGATCACCCTCCTCAACCGGCTCCGCCGACAGCACCCGGCCCTCCAGGAGTTGCGCAACCTGCGCCTCCAGAGCACCGACTCCGACCAGATCCTCGCCTACACCAAGAGCGTCGAACTCCCGCACGGCGGCACCGACTTGGTGCTCGTGATCGTCAACCTCGATCCGCACCACGCCCACGAGGCCACCGTCACCTGCGACCCGGCCGCCCTCGGGCTGCCCGCCGACGGCACGCTCAAGCTGCGCGACGAACTCACCGGGGCGACCTACGCCTGGGGCGAGTCCACCTACGTACGCCTCGACCCGGCCCACCAGGTCGCGCACGTGCTCACACCCGCGGAGGGATCATGAGCGACGGCATCCTCGAACCCCTGCTCCCGGCCCTCGGACCCTGGCTGGAAGGCCGCCGCTGGTTCGACGCCCGCTTCACCGGCGCCCGCCTCGAAACCCGCGCGGCCTCCGTGCTCGGCGACGAACCACCCCTGCTGCTGCACGCCGTCGTCTCGGCCACCCGCCCCGACGGACAGACCCTGCACTACCAACTCCTCCTCGGCCTGCGCCCCGAACTCCCCGCCCGCCTCGAACCCGCCGCGATCACCACCGTCCCGGCCGGCCCCTGGCAGGGCTGGCGGGTCTACGACGCGCTCGCCGACGGCGCCCTCCTCGGACTGCTGCTGCGCAAACTCGCGGGCGGCGGCACGGGTACCGGCCCCCGCCTCGAACGCACCGGCCGCTACCCGCTCCCCGTCGGCCTCGTGCCCCACCCGCTCGACGGCGAGATGAGCAACACGGCGGTGGCGTACGGCGGCCAGATCCTCCTCAAGATCTTCCGCCGCCCCGAACCCGGCCCGCACACCGAGGTCGAGGCCCTGCACGCCCTCACCCGGGAACACTGCGCCCGCACCCCCCGCCTCTACGGCGCCCTGCACAGCGACGCCCCCGGCGCCGAGGGCCTGGTGCTCGGCCTCGTCGAGGAGTTCCTGCCCGACGCCCGGGACGGCTGGGAGGAAGCGGTACGGCACGCGAGCGACTGCATGGACGACGCGGGCCGCGGCGTACCGACCGGCGGCGGGTTCACCCCGCACGCCCGCAGCCTGGGCCGGGCCGTCGCCGAGGTGCACGGCGCGCTGGACAAGGCGTTCGGCCGCAGCCGGCTTGCCGCGCAGGACGTGGCCGAGGAGGCGGCGGGGATGAACATGCGGCTCAAGGAGGCCGCCGAGGAGGTCCCGGCGCTGGCCCGCTACACCACCCGGATCGGCGCCCTCTTCGACGACTACGCCCGGATCGCCGGGCGCGGCAACCCCGTCTTCGCCCAGCGCACCCACGGCGACCTCCACCTGGGCCAGGCGCTGCGCGCCCCGGACGGCTGGCGCATCGTCGACTTCGAGGGCGAACCGGCCCGCACCGCCGCCGAACGCGCCCTCCCGCAACCGGTGTTGAGGGACGTCGCCGGCATGCTGCGCTCCTTCGACTACGCGGCCCGCACCGGCCTGGCCGGCCTGGAGTCCGCCGACCCCGAGGACGGCTCGCCCGCGCGACGACTGCGCCGGCGCCGGCGGGCGTCCGCGTGGGCGGTGCGCAACCGGCGCGCGTTCATCGAGGGCTACGCGGCGGCCGGCCGGGAGGACCCGCACTGCCACCCCGTGGTGCTGCGCGCCTTCGAGGCGGACAAGGCCGTATACGAGGCGGTGTACGAATCCCGGCTCCGGCCGGACCGGCTGCCGATCCCGCTCGCGGCCGTGCACCGCTTGGCGAACACCTCCCGCTGACGGCCTGCGCCGCCGGGAATTCCCTTGCGCCGAACGGGAATTGACGACCCGGGCCGTATTCGGAATTTCCGTCGGCGGTGCGCGGCGGTAATTCGCGCGGCAGAGAGGAGCACCGCCCGGGCTGCCCTGTTCCGGCGAACGGCGCGGTAATTCGGGGGAGTTCATCGGCCGGCCGCCGGCGCCCCGACCGGAGACCCGACGAACCCCCCGGCCCGGACACTCTTCCAGGCGGGGGGTTCGGAGGGCTCTGATCCGGCCCGAAACGGAACCGGGCGACCTGCTCTGCCGGTCTGTTCGACGTCGAATGGTCCATGCCTTTACCAGGCACGACGGCGATTGGTCCATGTCTTCGCGCGGCGCCGCCAGCGAGCCGAACTCCACCTGGACGGTAGGGAACTCGGGCGGATTCGGGAATACGGCCGGGCGCTCAGGAACGGTGGTGCTCGGTGAAGATCTGGCTGGGGTCGCGGTGCGGTGCCATCCCTGCCGCCGACAGGGCCCGGTCGTACGCCTTGAGGGCCTCGGCGGTGTTTCCCTGCCGCTTCCACAGGTCGCCCAGGTAACGCCAGTTGAGCGCGACCTGGTGGGAGGGCCGGAACTGGCGCAACTGCCGGGTGGCGGCCTGGAGATACTGCGCGGCCTGGTCGAAGTTGCCGCGCATCAGCTGGATCTCCGCGAGGGTGCCCCGGGCGCCGACGGCCTGGATGCGGGACTCGGTACCGGTCAGTCCGAGAGCGCGCTCGGCGTGCGCCGCGGCCTCGTCCCACTGCCCGAGCATCGCGTCCGCGTCGGCCAGACCGATCTCGCACTGGGCCAGCTCCGGCGCGTTGCCCACCTCGGCCAGCAGTTGCTGCGCCTCCTCCAACAGCTGCTTGCCGCGCGCCGGTTCGGGCTCGTCGACCTGGAGGAGCAGTGAGCCGTAGTTCATCTTGAGCATCGCGAGATGGCGCAGGTTGTCGTCCTCGGACATCAGTGCGAGGGCCCGCTCCACCAGGGCCATGGCCTCGTTCAGCTGGCCTCGGGAGCGGGCCACCAGACCCGCGTTCCAGTACACGGCACCCCGCGCGGCCCGCGCGCCCTGCTTCTCGGCGGCGTCGAGGAGCTTGCCGCCCATGAGCTGGGCGCGGGTCAGGTCACCGCGCATGTGGTACGACGCCATGAGCGTGGCGCCGAGCTGGACGTGGTCGACCGTCACGTCCAGGCCGAGGGCGTCCAGCCGGGACATGGCCCGCTCGCCGATCTCGATGCTGAGCGTGATGTCGCCGGCGTCGCGGTAGCAGCGGCACAGGGCGACCGCGGTCTGGCACCACTCGGTGGAACCCGGGGCCAGGTCGGGGTCGCGGTACAGCTCTTCCAGGACCGCGATGGCGGCCTCGGTACGGTCCAGCTTCTCCAGCGCGGAGGCCTGGCCCATGCGGGCGCGCCGGGTCATGGAGACGTCCAGGAGGCTGGGCCTGGTCAGCAGTTCGCTGAGGGTTTGCAGTGCCTCGCCGTTGCTCCCGTTGCGCAAAGCCATCTCGCCGAAGGCCAGTCGCAGCCGTGCCTCTTCCAGCTCGTGGTCGTCCCGGCCGCTGCGCAGGTACTCCGCGGAGCAGCCGAGGCGCTCCGCGAGCGCGGCGAGCACGGACTCCGAGGGGGCGCGTTTGCCGGATTCGATCAAGGAGATGTAGCTCGCCGATATCTCGCTGGACGCCAGATCCTGCTGCTTGAGGCCACGTTTGCCGCGCAGCAGCCGGATGCGCTCGCCCAGCCCTGTCGTCGTCGTGTTTTCGAGGGGGTCCATGTGGGCTCCTTGGAGGTGGCTATGACCACCGGGATGACAGATCAACGTTACCAGTAAGTCGCCTACGATCCAATGAAGTTGGCGTGATCGATTCGCTGGCGCGAAGTGGTCTGGGCAGGCATTTTTTGAATTGACACCAATTCAGATTTCATATGGGTAAGGGCATTCCGCTTTTCGAGATCGTCTTTTGCGAGATTAATACTTGACTGATTGAGTAAGTTCTTGTTGACTCTTCTTGTCAACGTGTCATCCGTAAATGCTCGGAGAGGAGATTTTCATGAGCATCAAAGTATTCACGCTCATAGCAATCGTCGTCTTCGTCGGTGGACTTGTGACGAGCGGGCTCTGGTTGAACGGATCGGGTGCCACCACCCATCCCCTGCGCGAAGGCATCGCACAGTCCAGCGGTGCGAGCGGTGCCTGCTGCTGAGGCGAGGCCCGTACGGACAACGCACTTCAGGCTCAGTGGACCGGTGGACGGTCCGGCGGTCAGTACCCCGGCCGGCCGGACGTCCCCCGGTCTGTCCGTATGTGCTGCCAGGGCATTCCACCGTGCGGGAAATGACAGGCCACGGTGTGCGTGCCGGCGACGCTGACCTGAGTAGCCCGCGGAATCTCCTTCTCGCACCGCGTACGCCGCCCCGGCGCGAGCAGCGCGGCGACCGGACAACGGGCCAGGAACCGGCACCCCGCCGTGACCGGAACCCCGGACGGGGGGTCGCCGGGCAGCACGATCCGGCGCCGGGCACGTTCGGCGACCGGGTCCGGCAGCGGGACGGCCGACAGGAGGGCCCGCGCGTAGGGATGCCGGGGCGCGTCGAACACCTCGGCGACGGGCCCCGTCTCCACGGTCCGCCCCGCGTACATCACCGACACCCGGTCGGCGATCTGCCGCACCACGGCCAGATCGTGCGACACGAACAGATAGGCCGGCCCCAACTCCCGCTTCAGCCGCAGCAACAGATCCAGGATCTGCGCCTGCACGGACACGTCCAACGCGGACACGGGTTCGTCGAGCAGCAACAACGCCGGCTCGACGGCCAGCGCCCGGGCGATGGCGACCCGCTGCCGCTGCCCCCCGGAGAACTGATGCGGATACCGCTCCGCGTCCGCCGGATCCAGGCCCACCTGGCTGAGCAACCGAGGAACCCGCGCGGCTACGACGTCCCGTGGCACCCGCCGGGCGTGGAGCGGCTCGGCGATGATGTCGCCCACGGGCATCCGCGGATCGAGACTCGACATGGGATCCTGCGGCACGATCTGTACGGCCCCCCGCAGGAGCCGTGCCGTCCGCCGGGTCAGCCGCGAGACGTCCTGCCCGAGGATCTCCACGGTCCCGGTCCCGGGTGCGGCGAGCGACACGATCTCCATGAGCACCGTGGACTTACCGGCGCCGGACTCGCCTACGAGCGCGAGGGTCTCACCGCGGCGGACCTCCAGGTCGACCTCCTCCACGGCGACGACCGTGCGCTCGTGACGGCGGCGGCCGCTGGGTGGGGTGAAGGACTTGGCCAGACCGGTGACGCGGAGGACGAGTCCGGGGGAGGGGGGAGCGGGCGAGGTCGGTGGGGTGCGTCTGTGCGGCTCCGGGTTTCCGGTGCCGGGTGCGGATGGTGCCGGTGACTCCAGGTCCCCGTGGCTGAGTTCGGAGGGGGCGGCCTGTCCGTGCCGCGCGGGGTTCCCGTGGTCGGATGTGGACGGCGCGGTGCGTTCCTGCGGCCCTGGGTTCTCGTTGCCGGGGGCAGGAGGTGTGCTGTGTCTCCGTAGCCAGAGGTTCCAAGTGCCGGGTGCGGACGGTGCGGTAGGTCCGTGCGACTCCGGGTCACAGTGGTCGGGTGCCGACGGTGCGGTGTGTTCGTGCGGCGCCGGGTTCCCGTGGTCGGGTGTGGAGGGTGTGGACCCTGGGCTCTCGTTGCCAGGTGTGCGCGGTGTGTTGCGCTTCCATGGCCACGGGTTCCCGGTGCCGGGCGTGGACGGTGTGGTGTTTCTGTGTCGCCCTCGGGTCCTGTCGCCCGGTGCGGACGGTGGGGTGTGTTCCCCTGACCCAGGGGCCCCGTTGCCCGGTGCGGGCGGCAGGGTCCGACTCCGCGACCCCAAGTCCCCGTCGCCAAGGCCGAACGGCGCCGGGTTCCCCGACCCGCCCTCACCCCGCGCACCCCCACCCACCTCCCCGCCCGGCGGGAACAGTTCCACCGCCGTCCGTTGCGCCACCAACCGGACCCGGCGGCAAGCCGCCTCGTGGGCGTCGAAACCCGCGAGGCCGGCCCTGGACGGGCTGTCCACGCCCAGGAGTTGGATGTCCGACGTGACGCAGTCCGGCTCCATGAGGGGGCAGCGTGGGGCGAAGGCGCAGCCGGGGGACGCGGTGCCCGGAGTGGGGGCCGTGCCCGGGATCGGGGTGAGGGGGGAGCGGGTGTCGGGGCGGGGTACCGAGCCGACCAGGCCGAGGGTGTACGGCATCCGGGGGCGGGTGAGGACCGCCTCTACCGGGCCCGTTTCCACGATACGGCCTGCGTACAGCACCGCGACCCGGTCCGCCGTGCCCGCTACCACCCCCAGGTCGTGAGTGACGAGGAGCAGCGCCGCGCCCGTTTCGCGCCGGGCGGCGGCCAGGGACTCCAACACCTGGGCCTGGACGGTCACATCGAGCGCGCTGGTGGGCTCGTCCGCGACCAGGACGTCGGGGTTGTTGGCCATCGCCATCGCGATCATCGCCCGTTGGCGCATCCCGCCCGAGAGCTGGTGGGGGTAGGCACGCGCCGCCCACCCCGGCCTCGGCACGCCTACGAAGTCCAGCAGTTCCACCGCCCTCCGCTGCGCCGACTCCCGGCGTGGGCGAGGGTGTTGGTGGATGCGCAGCGCCTCCGCGATCTGGTCGCCGACCCGCTGCACCGGGGTGAAGGCGTGCAGCGGGTCCTGGAAGACCATCGCGATGCGGCTGCCGCGGAGTCGTGCCAACTCCCTGACCGGGAGGTCGAGTAGCTCCTCGCCCAATAGCCGTACCGAGCCGGTGACTTGAGCACCCGGCGGTGCGAGACCCATCAGGGCCAGCGCCGTGAGTGTCTTGCCGGTGCCCGACTCGCCCACCAGGCCCAGGACTTCACCGCGTCGGAGGGTGAGGTCGACGCCGCGCACCACGGGCAGCGGGGGACGCCGTTTCATTCCGACGGCGACCGTCAGGCCACGGACCTCCAGGACGGCGGTCAACTGGGTATCCCGCACAGGTGAGTTCGGGACGGCCGTGCCGAGTCCGTCGTCGTCGGGTCCAGCGCGTCGCGCAGGGCTCCGCCGACCAGGTTGACCGCCAGCACGAACGCGATCAACAGGCCCGTGGGGAAGAAGAACATCCACGGATACACCAGCGCCACATCCGTCGCGTCCGCGATCAGCGTGCCGAGGGAGACGTCGGGCGGCTGGACGCCCAGGCCGAAGTATGACAGCCCGGTCTCGCTGATCACCGCCCCGCCCACGGCGATCGTCGCGTCCATGATCAGGAACGACGCCGTGTGCGGCAGCACATGCCGCCAGATGATCCGGAGAGAGGAGACCCCCATCAGCCGTGCCACCACCACGAACTGACGCTCCTTCAGAGACAGCGTCATGCCGCGTACCGCCCGAGCCGTGACCATCCAGCCCAGCAGGGCCAGCAGCCCGACCAGTGCGATCCAGCCCCGGTCGCGCAACTTCGGGGCGACCACCACCAGGACGAGCAGGCCGGGGAGGACCAGCATCAGGTCCACGACGAACATCAGCACCCGGTCCGTCCAGCCGCCGAAGTAGCCGGCGCAGGCACCCACCGCCGCCGCCAGCACGGTGGAGAACAGGGCGACCAGCAACCCGATCAGCAGCGACTTCTGCAGCCCCCGCACCACCTGCGCGAACACGTCCTGCCCGATCCGGTTCGTGCCCATCCAGTGCCGCGCGTCCGGGGGTTGCCGCAGCGCCGTGTAGTCGACGTCCGTGTGCGTCCACGGGCTGATGAACGGCCCTGCGAAGGCCAGCGCGAACAGCACCAGCAGGACCGCGAGTCCGCACAACGCCCCCGGCCGCCGCACCATCCGCCGCAGCACCGTCCGGCCCCGGCCTCCCCGACCGCCGACGCCCGTCACGGCTGCCGTACCCGGGGATCGAGGAGCGCGTGCACGACGTCGGCCAGCAGCCCGGCGAGCAGCACGACGGCCGCGGCGAACAGGTCGATCGCCACCACTGAGTTGACGTCGCCCTTCTGCACCGAGTCGACGAGCCAACTGCCCATACCGGGCCAGCCGAAGATCTCCTCGGTGAACACGGCCCCGGTGAACAGGGTCAGCATCCCGAAGGAGAAGAACACCGACACCGGGACGAGCGAGATCCGCAGCCCGTGCCGCAGCAGCGCCCGCCCCGGGGTGAGCCCCTTGGCCTGGGCGGTGCGGAGATGGTCGGCGCCGAGTACGTCGAGGGTCGCGGCGCGCTGGTAGCGGCTGTACGAGGCGATCGCGGGGATGGCCACGCAGATCGCCGGGAGGAGCAAGTGGGCCGCCGTGTCGCGCAGTTGGGCCACCCAGTCGCCCTGCAGCGCCGGTGTGTGCTCGCCCGTGTACAGGATGACCGTGCTGCCCGCGGCCCGGTTGACCGCCAGCGCCCCGGTCTTCAGCAGCAGCGCCAGCACGAACGTCGGCACGCACAGCACCGCGAACGAGAACACCGTGAGCGCCCGGTCGCCCGGCCCGCCGCGCCGTACCGCCGCCCACACGCCGGCCAGCACCCCGACCGCCGTGCCGACCGCGGTCCCCACCAGCAACAGCCGCACGGACACCCCGACCCGGCGGCCGAACTCGGCGTTCACGGACTCGCCGTCGATGGTCCGGCCGAGGTCGCCGTGGACGGCCCGGTCCGCCCAGCGCCCGAAGCGTTCGGGCAGCGGGGCGCGGTCGTCCATGCCCAGCCGGGCCAGCTCGTCGTCGACGACCCGGCTGGGCGGGGGCGGTTGCCGGCCCTCGAAGTAGGCGCGCGGATCGAGCGCCGTGGAGGCGAGGGCGTAGGTGAGGACGACGGAGGAGAGGAAGAGGATCGTGCAGTGGACCAGGCGCCTGAGGATCAGGGTGAGCATGGAACTCGTTCCGCTTCATGTGGGTGACACATCGTGATGTTAAGCTCCGGCTCCGCAATTCGCGGGACAGGTCGGGAAGTTGACGGTTCGTCCGTACTGGGAGGGCCGTTAGGTGCAGCGATTACGGGTCCGGTCGGCGTGGGCGGTGGCCTGCGCACTCACTCTCTTCGTGGCCGGCTGTTCCGGCTCCCCGGACCCCGACGGGCGCCCGGCCCTGCCGACCTACGGTACGTACGACATCAACTCCCAGCCCGCGAGCGCCCTTCGCTCGGGCGGGACGCTGACCCTGCCGATCTCGCAGATGGTCACGCAGTTCAACTTCGACCACGTCGACGGGGCGTTGGACGACGTGTGGACCGTCGACAGCATGACCGAGCCCCGGCTCTTCGCCCGTGACGTCAAGGGCGTCCCGCACGTGGTCCCCGAGTACCTGGTCTCCGCGTCCGTCACCGGCACCTCGCCCCAGGTCGTCACCTACCGGCTCAACCCGAAGGCCCGCTGGTCCGACGGAACGGCCCTGGACTGGCGGGACTTCGCCGCCCAGTGGCACGCGCTCTCCGGCTCCGACCAGCGCTACCTGGTCGCCGACACCAGCGGCTACGACCGCATCGCGAGCGTCCGCGAGGGCGCCGGCCCGCACGAGGTCCGCGTCACCTTCAAGCAGCCGTACGCCGACTGGCGCAGGCTGTTCACCCCGCTCTTCCCGGCCGCCGGCTATGACACCCCGCAGCGCTTCAACTCCGGCTGGCAGGGTCAACTGCCCATCACGGCGGGCCCGTTCAAATTGGACGCGATCGACGAGACCGCGCAGACACTCACCTTCGTGCCCGACCCCCGCTGGTGGGGCACCAAGCCCCGGCTCGACCGGATCGTCTTCCGTGTCCTCGACGCCGACGCGGCCCTCCAGGCCTTCCTGAACGGTGAGGTCGACGCGGTCAACGCGGCTACCAGCGAGGCCTATGCCCAGTTGAAGAAGGCGCGGGACAGCGACATCCGCATCGGGTCCGCGTGGGACGAGGTGCACATCACGCTCAACGGCGCGGGCGGCCCGCTGGCCGACCGGGCCGTGCGCAACGCGGTCCAACAGGCCGTCGACCGCACGGCGTTGGCCGACGTCGCCGCCGAGGGGCTCCCGGTGAAGGTGCCGCTGCTCGGCAACCACTTCTTCATGACCAACCAGCCCGGATACACCGACAACTCGCGCCCGTATGGGAGTTACGATCCCGGCGCCGCCGAACGCGCCCTGGACGCGGCCGGGTGGAAGAGCCTGGGGAGCGGCAAGACGCGGGTCAGGAACGGCCGTAGCCTCACCCTTCGCTTCGTGCTCAGCGAGGGCACCAACCGGCTCGGCGAGGATCTCGCCCAGCTCGTCCAGCACATGCTCGCCCAGGTCGGCGTCCAGGTCGTCATCCAGCAGGTGCCCGCCTCCGCCTACGCGCCGCAGTACCTGGAGAAGGGCAACTTCGACCTCGCCATCTTCCGCTTCACCGGCCTGACTTACCCCAGTTCCGCCTACGCCATCTACCGCCGCCCCGAGAAGGGACAGGCCTTCCAGAACTACGGCGGGGTCGGCTCGGCCGAGGTGGACGAGCTCCTCGCCCAGGCCGTCGGGACCCTCGACGAACGGGCCGCCGAGAAGCTCTACGACCGGGCGGACGCCGAGATCTGGAAGCTCGGCCACGACATCGAGCTGTATCAGCGGCCTCAAATCCTCGCGGTCCGCGAGGGGTTGGCGAACTACGGGGTGCCGGGACTCGGTGACGTCGACTTCAGCCGGGTCGGCTGGGAGAAGTGAGCGTGCGCAGGCCCCGTACGGACGGATCCGTACGGGGCCTGCGCGGCGCGCGAGTTCAGGCACGCGTCCGGGTCAGCGCTCTCTCGTCGGCCTGCTGGCGCACCATGTCGTAGCCGAACGCGGCCGAGGCCAGCGTCACATGGTGGTGCCAGCCGCGGAAGGACCGGCCCTCGAAGTCGCCGAGCCCGAACTCCTCGTGCATCCGGCCCAGCGCCTCCTCGGCGAACCTGCGCAGTTGCGCCAGCGGCACGATCTCCGCGAGCCGGCGGGCCGGGAGGTTCGTCAGCCAGTAGGCGCGCGGCCGGGGGCGGCCGTAGGGCCAGTCCGCGAGGAGCAGGCGCGGACGGGGGACCGCACCGGCGGCCGGGTCCGCGCGGAGCAGGACCGGGCCCGTCACGAACTCCGAGTGCCGCATGCGTTCGGTGACCGGGTCGTGCCAGGTGACCGAGGTGCGCTCACCGTGCCGGGCCGCGTGCGCGGCGAGTTCGGCGAGCGTGCCGCGCGTCCCGGGGGTGGTGGCCTGCCGCCGGGGCAGCAGGACGGGGGTGTGCGGCGCGGCCCGCACGAGATAGCCCAGGCCTCGCGCCTCAAGGCCGCGTAGGAGCGGGTCGGGGTCGCTCTCGCAGCGCCAGTCGGCCAGCACCGGCAGGGGTTCCAGGGACCACTCGTCGAGCATCTCGTCGAGCGCCTCCAGGACGTAGCTCCAGCGTGGCCTGCAGCGTTCCTGCACCGGTACGTGGGCCTGGCCGCGCAGCCGTTCGTCGCGGTCCCAGCGGGCCGGCAGCATCAGCCGCCAGTTCACCGGGACCCCGCCGGCCTGCCCCACCAGGGAGGCGGCGAGGGCCAGTTGGCAGTTCACCGTCCGCTCCTGGGAGGCCGCGTACTGGCGGGCGACGCCCACCGACCGGTCGCCGTTCTTGGCGAAGACGACCTCGTCGACGGACCAGGCCTCGGCCCGCGAGGCCCGCACCACCTGCCGGGCGAGCCGCCCCCGTACGGGAGCGGACGCCCACGGACTCTGGTTCACGAACTGCTGGATCTGCTGCACAGCCCGCCTGCCGAGGACCTGCTCGGAGATCCGGGCGGGCGTCTTGCGCCCGGGCACGTCCAGCAGCCCGCGCACATACACCTCGCCCCAGCGCCGCTGGTCGGCACGGGTGAAGTCGCCGAACAGGTCACGGCAGTAGGCGGGGAGGCCGGCGGAGGTCCCCGGCGGGGCCCCCGGGGCGTGCATCGGGGGTAATGGGAGGGTGAAGGTCGCGAGGTCAGTCATGGTTGCACTCGTCACCCCCAGCCAGCAGGAAGGCGTCCGTCGCGAGCAACGCGTCCGCCACGTCCGGCAGCGCGCAGCCCACGATGACGAAGTCGACGTCCAGGCCCGCCTTGGTGCGCTGGAACAGCAGCTCGTTGATGGCGGGCCGGCACATGCCCCCGACCTCGCAGAGATGGAACTCCACCCGGCGCGGGGTCGCGGCCATGACCTCGGCCAATATGCGGCGGAACTTGCCCAGTTCGGCCGCGTCGATCACCCCGTGGCAGACGACGTGCGCGGTGCCGCCGTCGAACGTGGTGCGCATCCGCAGCCGCATTGCGGCCGGCTCCAGTTCGACGCGGACCCGGACGGGTTCGTCGCCGCGCGGCAGCCGGACGGTGAGGGCCTTGCCGTCGAAGTCCTGGTGCGGCCGGTCGTCGATCCACACCCGGGTCAGCTCCACGGTGCCCGCGGGCAGCAGATCGGGTGCGACGCGCAGCACCCGGTCCGGGAGGTCCTCCGGGCGGGGCTTGAAGTGCAGGGTGATCGGGTCGTTGCTGAGCAGCAGCCCGGTGTAGGTCGCCGCGAGGTAGCACAGCTCCAGGGCGTGGTAGCCGGCCATGGCGTGGCTGCCCTTGAGCCGCTCGGTGCCCAGCAGGTAGGGGATGCCGCTGGCGAGCACGTTGAAGTAGACGCCGCCGTCCTGGTAGTCGAGGAAGAAGGCGTTGTAGAACGCCGCCGCCTCGCGCCCCAGCCGCAGCTGTTCCGGGTCGCCGGTGGTGCCGGCCAGGATCAGATAGGCGAGGATCGCCTGCTCCTGCTGCCACCAGGCCTTGCGGTCGTGCCACACCATGCGGTGGATGCCGCTGTCCGGGTCGGGCTGCCGCTCGACCACGTCCAGCCAGCCGCCGCGCAGCCCGTCGCTGCCCACCGCCGGCATGATCTCGGCGATGCGCTCGGCGGTCGTGGCGTACTCGGGCTTGTCGAACAGGGCCTTGATGCGGGTCAGGTTCCAGGCGATCTTCAGGTTGTGGCCGACGACCGCCCGGTCCTGCTGCCAGCCCCAGGTCCGGTCCGGACTCCAGTCCGCGTGGAACCGCTCCTGCACGAACGGGCTGTTCGGCTCGTCGGGGAACCGCTCCACGATGGTGTCCGCGGTCTCCTCAAGCAGCGCGGCGAAGTCCGAACGGCCCGTCGCCAGATAGGCGTTGATCAGGTACGCCGGTGCGTGGTCGCCGACCGAGTTCCAGTTCTTGCGGGCCCGGTTGCGGCCGAGCGAGTCGGCGTTCGGGTCCAGGGTGATCGGGTCGAGGTGCGAGAAGAACCCGCCGCGCACCGGGTCGCGGAAGTACTTCTGGAACAGGGCGGACGTGCGGTCGATGTCCTCCAGGATCCGCGGGTCGCCGGTGATGCGGAACGTCTGGGTGGGGCCGGCGAGCGCGTAGATCTGCTCGTACATCGGGATCGCGTCGACGTCGTCGCCGAACTCCGAGGCGAAGACGGGGCGATGACCGGACGAGGTGATGTCGATGCCGTGGTACCAGTAGGTGATGCCCTCGGCCCGGTCGTCCACCCGCATGTGTTCGCGCAGGTACAGGGTGCCGGCCTCGGCCGCCTCCAGGAAGCGGTCCTTGCCGGTCAGCAGATACGCCGTGGACAGGCCGTAGACGAGCCGGGAGATGGTGTCCGTCTCCTGGCGCACGTCCCCGCCGGCGAAGTCCGGCAGGTGGGTGCCGCTGAGGGTGAGGTGGGTGCGGAACCCGCGCCAGTCGTAGACCCCGTCGGGGAACTGGCCGCGCAGGTAGAAGTCGGCGATGGCGGTGGCCTGTTGGACCCACCAGTTCGGGTGCTCGAAGACGTACTGGCCGCGCGTCTCCTCCGGGAAGGTGATCTCCTTCGCGTCGAACCGGGAGCCGCCCTCCCACTCGTAGAGGATGCCGTACGCGAAGACGAACCGGCCCTCGGCCAGCATGTCGACGGTGTCGGCGGTGGTGTCGCGGTAGTCGTCGCCGAGGTTGCGGACGATGCGGGAGACGGCGTTGGACGCCAGGTGGACGGTGAACTCCCGTTCGTCGGAGGTGCGCAGGCCGAAACGGCGGCTGGTCGGGCTGTAGTACGTGACGTAGCCCGCGAGGGTGTCGGAGTGGATGCGTCGTTGGGCAGGGGTAGTCATCTCAGGTGCCCTTCTCGTCGGGCAGGGCCGCCAGCAGGACGACGCTGCGGCCCTGGGCGTGGTGGGTGGGACCGTCGACCAGCTCCTCTTCTCCGGGCGGCGGGATGTCGTCGGGGCCGGGGCGGGCCGTGTCGAGCACGCGGTGCCAGCGGTGACCGGGGATCTCGGGCAGCTCGAAGTCGAGGCCCAGGTGGTACATGTTGAGGATCAGATGCAGGTCGGGGTCACCGTCGAAACCGCCGTACGTGCAGGCCAGCACCCGGGCGTTGGGGTCCTCCCAGCCGGGTTGGTCGAGCCGGGTGCCGTGCCACGTGATGTCGGGCAGGGAGCGGGAGTTGAGGCGTTCGGAGAAGAACTGCGGTTCGCGCAGGGTGCGGTAGCGCTTGCGGAGCTGGATGACGCGCCGGGTGAAGCCGGTGGTCTCCTTCTCCTTCCTGGCCTGGTTCCAGTCGAGCCAGGAGACCGGACTGTCCTGGCAGTAGCCGTTGTTGTTGCCGCCCTGGCTGTTGCGGAACTCGTCGCCGGCCAGCAGCATCGGGACGCCTCGGCTGAGCATCAGCAGGGACAGCAGGTTCTTGATCTGGCGCACCCGCAGGCACTCGACGTCGGCGTCGTCGGTGGGGCCCTCGACGCCGCAGTTCCAGCTGTAGTTCTCGTCGGCGCCGTCGGCGTTGGCCTCGCCGTTGGAGTGGTTGTGCTTGGCGTCGTAGCTGACCAGGTCGTTGAGGGTGAAGCCGTCGTGGCAGGTGATGAAGTTGATGCTGTTGGTGGGGAGTTCGTCCTGGGCCGCGAACAGGTCGGCCGAGCCGCCTAGCCGGGAGGCGACCTCGCCGACCATCCCCGCGTCACCGCGCACGAACCGCCGTACGTCGTCCCTGAATGGACCGTTCCACTGCGCCCAGCGCTTCCCCGGGAACCGGCCGACCTGATAGAGGCCGCCGCCGTCCCACGGCTCCGCGATGATCTTCGTCTCGGCCAGCACCTGCGACAGCTCGATCGCCCACAGGGCCGGCGGCACCGCCATCTCGTAGCCCAGCGGGCCGCGCGAGAGCTCGGAGGCGAGGTCGAAGCGGAAGCCGTCGATGTGGTGCTCGGTCACCCAGTACTCAAGGCTCTCCACGATGAACTTGGTGACCATCGGATGGTTGGCGTTGACGGCGTTGCCGCACCCGGTGAAGTCCATGTAGTGCGAGCGGTCCTGCGGCCACAGGTGGTAGTACGCCTCGTTGGCCGCGCCCCGGAAACTGATCGTCGGCCCGAACTCGTTGCCCTCACTGGTGTGGTTGAAGACCACGTCGAGGATGACCTCGATGCCCGCCTGGTGGAACGCCTTCACCATGTCGCGGAACTCGGTGATGTGCGTGGCGAGATGGGGGCTGGAGCAGTAGCCGGTGTGCGGGGCGAAGAAGCCGTAGGGGTCGTAGCCCCAGTAGTTGCGCCGCGGGGTGCCGTCCGGTCCCGTGCGCAGGACCTGGGTCTCGTCGAAGTCGAAGACCGGCAGCAACTCCACGGCGGTGACGCCGAGTTCACGCAGATGCGGGATCTTGTCGATGACGGCGGAGAAGGTGCCGGGACGCTCGGCGTCCGAGGTCGGCGAGGCCGTCAGACCGCGCACGTGCATCTCGTAGACGACGGTCTCCGCCATCGGCGTGCGCAGCGGGGTGTCGCCCTCCCAGTCGTAGTCGTCGAGGTCGACCACCAGACTGCGCATGCAGCTCTCGACGTTGTCGCCGGGGCCGATGGCGTGGGTGCGCTCCCAGCGGCCGTTGATGTTGGCGCGCGCGTACGGGTCGATCAGCACCTTGCGGTGGTCGAACCGGGTGCCCAACTCACCGTTGTCACGTGGCCCGTCGATGCGGAACGCGTAGACCTGGCCGGCGCCGATCCCGCTCACGTGGCAGTGCCAGAAGTGGAAGCTGCGGTGGCGGTCGGGCAGCAGCGTGATGGTGCGGTACGGCTGCGGGCTGTCGCAGTGCTCGAAGAGCAACAGGTCGACCCGCGTGGCGTGTTCGGAGAAGAGCGAGAAGTTCACACCGTCGGCGTCGACGGTGGGGCCCAGCGGCTGTGGCCGCCCGGGGGTGACGTCGGAGGGACGGCCGCCGAGGGAGCCGGTGGCCTGGTCGGGGCGTAAGGTCAGCTGTTCTGTCATGGCATCGGTCGCAGAGTCCGTCGGAGTGTCGTACGCATGGGTGGCCACCCTCAGGTGAGTGCGGCCCGGGCCGCGGTCGGGGCGTCGGCGCGGAGGCCGGCGAAGAGTTCCTGCCAGGGCACGGGAGAGGCGCCCGGTCCCGTCTCGCTGCGCATCTCGAAGGTCACGCCCTGGGCGGCGGGCGAGTACAGCGCCTGCACACAGGCGTCGGCGACGAGCGGGCGGGCCACCCGGCCGTCGCCCAAGTCGCCCTGTTCCAGGTGCAGATGACCGTGGCCGAGGTCGTCGGTCAGCCAGCCAGGACGGATCACGGTGTACGGCAGCCCGGAGGAGCGGACCGCGTTCTCGCCGGCGAGGCGCCAGTCCAGCATCCGGCCGTAGGCGTTCATGGGGTGGTCGCGGCGGGTCACATGGCGCTGGCTGACCAGCACGACGTGCGGGGCCGCGGCGGTGGAGCGCAGGGCGTCGAGGACATGGCGGACCCCGGTGTGCAGGGTGGTCTCGGGGCTGTCGGGACCGGCGTCGTCGGTGCCCGGCTCCACGATGTAGACGACCGCCGAGCAGCCGTACAGCGGGGTGCGGACGGAGTCGGGGGAGCGCACGTCGGCCGCGAAGAACTGGGCCTGCGGCGGGGTGTGGCGGCGGGCGCGCTGGGTGCTGCGGCCGATGACGCGGACGCTCTCGCTCCGGGCGAGCAGTTGACGGGCGACGAGCCGGCCTGTGCGGCCGGTTCCTCCTATGACGGCGATCGGGCTGTCCATCGAGATCTCCACGGGGGCTGCGGAAGAGCCGGAAAGGGCGGGGGAGTTGGGGCGCTCAGATCCAGTGCAGGATGTCGTCGGAGCTGGTCAGATGGGTGCCGGTGGGCAGCCCGGTGACGGCGGGCACCCGCAGCCGCGGATAGACGCTCACCCCGGACAGCCGGGTGCCGGGCCGCAGGTCGGCGGCCTCGCCGATCGCGGAGTGGACGAGCCGGACCGGGTTGTCCCGCTCGGAGTGCACCCGCGCCATCGGCCCGACGTACGAGTCGGTGATGCGGGCGTACGGGCCGACGACCGCGCTGTCGCCGATCGCCGTCCGGCTGAGCCGGGCGCCCTCGTCCACGTCGACGCCGTCACCGATGTCGCTGAACCGCAGCTTCACGCCCGGCCCGATCTCGGCGTTGCGCCCGATGCGCACGGCGGGGCCGATGACCACACTGCCCTCGGAGATCTTCTGGGCGAGGGTGGTGCCGGTGACGCTGTCCTTGGTGCGCAGGCTGGACTCGTGGATCCAGTACGGCGGGTCGGTGCTCGTCGGTTCGCCCATGGCCCGGGTCATCCACCGGTAGCGGCCGGCGAGCACGTCGCCGAGGGTCGCGAGGTAGTCGGCGATGCTGCCGAGGTCGCCGAGCCGGTCGATCGGCGCGGCGGCGACCGGCAGTCCGCGCCCGACCAGCCAGGGCAGCAGGTCGCCGCCCCAGTCGAGGCGCTGCTGGGCGAGCCGGATCATCTCGGGGTTGCGCGCGGCCAGCCGCAGCCGGCCGCAGTCCACCAGGTACATCCCGGCGTTGGTCGGCAGGGTGCGGACGGAGGAAGGCAGCGATGTCTCGGGGAAGATCCGGTGGACGCGGTCCAGCGTGGGCTTCTCCACGAACCCCGAGACCAGCCCGTCCGGGGAGGTTTCCATCACGCCGTACTTGCCGGCGATCTCCTCGGGGGTACGGCCGACCGAGGCGACGGTCACGACGGCGTCGGCGGCGTCGTGCGCGTCGTTCAGCCTGTTCAGGTCGAACTCGAAGACGGAGTCCACCGGCAGCACCAGCGCACGGCCCGTCAGGTCCCACTGTTCGAGGTTGTGCAGGGTGGCGGCGCCCGATCCGACGTTGTACCGGTCCAAGCGGGCACGGGAGTAGTGGATCTCCACGCCGAACCGTTCGCCGTGGCCGAGCACGAGCTTGATCTGGCTGTGGTTCTCGGCGCCCTGGGCGATCACGTAGAAGCGGCGGATGCCCTGGTCGCGGCAGGCCTCGACGAGCCATTCGACGACGGAGCGGCCGACGAACGGGATGAGGGCCTTGCTGCGGATGTAGTCGGCCGAGGCGAGGGTGAGCGGCTTGGCGCGTTCGCCCCTGCCTCCCGCCAGGATGATTCCTAACGTCTCGTCCCCCATGACAGTCCTGCCTCCTCGGCTGACAAATCAACGCTCTTCAGTCAACTCGTGCTGTCATGTGGAGTCAAGTAAAAAGTAAAACAAGGTAGTTGGGGTGAACGCGAAGAGGCCCTGGTCGATGTCTCGACCAGGGCTGATGCTGCTTGACAAGAATGTGCGAGCGGGTCCGGGATTTAGATGACTCTCAGCCGGACCAGGGCGCCGAGCGTCAACGCGCCCGGAATGATGGGGATCCAGACCGTGATGATCCGGTACGCCAGCACCACCGCCGTAGCCACCGCGACCGGGCCGCCCGCCGCGACCAGCGCCACGATCAGCGCGGCCTCCACCGAGCCGATCCCGCCCGGCGTCGGCACCAGCGCGACCGCGACCGTCGCCGCCAGATAGGCGAGCGCCATCTGCGCGGGCGGCACCGGCAGGTTCAACGCCTGCCCCACCGCGACGAGTCCGGCCGCCTGGAGCGCGGGGAACGCCAGCGAACCGCCCCACAGCGCGAGCGCCCGCGCCGGCCGCGTGTGCACGGAACGCGCCTCGCTGAACGCCGTACGGAGGAACGACCGGATCGCCGTCCGCAGCCGCCGTACCAGAACGAGGACCAGGACCGCCGCGCCCAGCACGGCACCGATGATGAGGAGCAGCGGGCCAAGTGCCCCTGCGGGCAGGAGAGTTCCGAGGCGCAGGGCGTCCGGGAAGGCGATCAGCAGACCGGTGAGGAGAGTCAGCCGGGCTATCGACTCGGCGAGCAGGAACAGGGCGAGCGCGGCCGACGAACGGGCCAGCGGCAGCCCGCACACCGTCAGGAAGCGCAGGTTGACCGCGCCCGCGCCAAGTCCCGTGGGCAGCAGGTGATTTGCCGCGCCCGCCGCGAACTGGGTGGCCAACAGCCGCCGCGCGGGCAGCCGTTCGACCACGGCACCCTGCCGGGTGAAGGCGGCGGCGACCCAGGTCAGACAGGTGGCACCGGCCGCCGCCACCAGCCAGGGCCATTCCGCCGCCCGCAGCTGGGCGAAACCCTCGACGAGAACGGACCGGTGCTGGACGGCGACGACGGTGACCAGGAGCAGCGGGAGCAGGCACAGGATCTGCCGGACGCGGACGTGTCTCACATCACTGGAGGGTTTCCGCGCCACGACAACTGCGGGTTGCGGCAGCGGGGACAGCTCCTTACGCGCGCCCTTACACGTGCCCTCGCGCCACTCCTCGCGCGGGGATCCGGCGAATCCGTTGACCTCAACGACGCTTGAGGTCCTACGGTCTCTCCCATGAGCATGGAGAGCACGGCCTGGACCCAATTGCACACCGTCATGACCGCAGAACAGGAACGCCGCCCGTTCGCCCGCGCCACGCTGCGCCGCATCGCGGAGTTCGCTCGGCCGCACCGCCGCCCGATCGCGCGGTTCGTCCTGCTCGGGGTGGTGACCGCGCTGCTCGCCGTCGCGACCCCCGTACTGGCCGGACATGTCGTCGACGCGATCGTGTCGGGCGGCGACGACGGGACCGTCGTACGCCTCGCCCTGCTCATCGCGCTGATCGCGGTCGCCGAGGCGGCCCTCGGGATTCTTGGCCGGAGGCTTTCTTCCGCGCTCGGGGAGGGGCTCATCCTCGATCTGCGGACGGCTGTGTTCGATCATGTGCAGCGCATGCCGGTCGCGTTCTTCACACGTACCCGTACGGGCGCGCTCGTCTCCCGACTCAACAACGACGTCATCGGAGCCCAGCGCGCGTTCAGCAACACCCTCTCCGGAGTGGTCAGCAACTTCGTCACACTGCTGCTCACCCTCGCCGTGATGCTCACCCTGTCCTGGCAGATCACCCTGCTCGCGCTCGTGCTGCTGCCGGTGTTCGTGATCCCGGCCCGCCGGATGGGCAGCCGGATGGCCGGCATGCAGCGGGAGGCGGCCACGCTCAACGCCGCGATGAGCACCCGCATGACCGAACGCTTCTCCGCGCCCGGCGCGACCCTCGTCAAACTCTTCGGCCGCCCCGACGAGGAGTCCGTGGAGTTCGCGGAGCGCGCGAGCCGGGTCCGCGACATCGGCGTCCGCACGGCCACCGCCCAGTCGGTGTTCATCACCTCCCTGACCCTGGTCTCCGCCCTGGCCCTCGCCCTCGTCTACGGCCTCGGCGGCTGGTTCGCCCTGCACGGCACCCTGGAGCCGGGCGCGGTCGTGTCGCTGGCCCTGCTCCTGACCCGCCTCTACGCCCCGCTCACCGCCCTCGCCGGCGCCCGCGTCGAGGTGATGAGCGCCCTCGTCAGCTTCGAGCGCGTCTTCGAGGTCCTCGACCTCAAGCCCCTGATCGAGGACAAACCCGACGCCCGCGAGATCCCCGAGGGCCCGGTCGCGGTCGAGTTCGACGAGGTCCGCTTCGCCTACCCCTCCGCCGACAAGGTCTCCCTCGCCTCACTGGAGGAGGTCGCCTCCCTCGACACCCGCGGCGGCGCCGAGGTCCTGCACGGCATCTCCTTCACCGCCGAACCCGGCCAGACCATCGCCCTCGTCGGCTCCTCCGGCGCCGGCAAGTCGACGGTCGCCCAACTCCTGCCCCGGCTCTACGACGTCGACGGAGGGGCCGTACGCGTCGGAGGCGTCGACGTCCGCGACCTCACCGCAGCCTCCCTGCGGGCCACCCTCGGCATGGTCACCCAGGACGGCCACCTCTTCCACGACTCGGTCCGCGCCAACCTCCTGCTGGCCCAACCCGCCGCCAGCGAGGACGAGTTGTGGGACGCGCTGCGCCGCTCCCGCCTCGACGATCTCGTACGGTCGCTGCCCGACGGCCTGGACACGGTCGTCGGCGAACGCGGCTACCGGCTCTCCGGCGGCGAGCGTCAACGCCTCACCATCGCCCGGCTGTTGCTCGCCGGCCAGCGCGTCGTCATCCTCGACGAGGCCACCGCGCACCTGGACAACACCTCGGAGGCGGCCGTCCAGGAGGCGCTCACCGAGGCGTTGCAGGGCCGCACGGCGGTGGTGATCGCCCACCGGCTGTCCACCGTGCGCTCCGCCGACCAGATCCTCGTCGTCGAGGCGGGCCGCATCGTGGAACGCGGCACGCACGACCAACTCCTCGCCACCGGCGGGCGATACGCCGAGCTGTACCGCACGCAGTTCGAGAAGCAGCCGGAGATTGGACCGGTCCAGGAGGCGGTGGTGTGACGGAGGATCGGCGTAACGGGCGTCAGGGCTCGCGGTGTTCGTGCGCCGCGTTCTCCAACTCCTCGGCCTCCGCCTCGGCCACCCGGATCTCGGCCTCCACGTCGATCGAGCGGCTCAGCCACCAGTACAGCAACCCGGCGACCGGCAGTCCGACGAACAGGGAGAGGTCGGCGCCGTCCATGGCGTGCGCGATCGGGCCGACGTAGAGGGTGCCGACGGAGAAGAACGGCACCATGACGCCGAAGCCCACCAGGTAGGAGATGATCCCGTGCCAGCCCCAACGGCCGTAGATGCCATGGGGGTTGAAGATCTCGGCGATCGCGTAGTGGCCGCGGCGCACCACGTAGTAGTCCATCAGGTTGACCGCGGTCCACGGGATGAACAGGTAGAGCACCAGCAGCAGGAAGTTGTTGAAGTTCGTCAGGAAGTTCGCGGTCGCGGCCATCGCGCCGGCCAGGGAGAGCGCGGCGGTCAGCCCGATCGTCAACGCCCTGACGGAGACGGTCGGTTGGACCTTCTTGAACGAGTCGATCGCGCTGATCAGGGTCAGTGAACCGCCGTACATGTTCAGCGCGGTCACGGAGACCAGGCCCAGGGTGGCGAAGAGGAGCACGATCGCGCCGAAGCCGCTGAACACCTTGTCGCCGGCCGCGTTGATCGAGCGGATCGTGTCGAAGTCCTTGCCCGCCCAGGCGGCGAGCAGCGCGCCGAGCGTCATCAGCCAGACCCCGCCGAGCGCCGAGCCGAAGTAGGTCCAGTAGAAGGTCTTGCGGACGGTCACGTCCGGCGGGAGGTAGCGCGAGTAGTCCGAGACGTAGATCGCCCAGCTGATCTGGTAACCGGCGACCACACCGAACTGCGCGAGGAACGGCGTCCAGGAGAAGCCGCCGAGGTCGAAGGAGCCGGCCGGGTAGTGCAGGGTCGCCAGCACGCCCACGGTGAAGATCCCGAAGACGACCAGGAAGGTGTACGTCAGGAACTGCTCCGCCTTGTGGATGACGTCGTAGCCCACCAGCGCGATCACGAAGCCGACCACGGTGACCACGGCCACCCACATCTTGGTGCCGCCGTGCACCGTGGTGTGCAGGGCCTCACCGGCGAGGATCGTGTTGAAGACGTTGAAGCCCGCGTACTGCACATACGCGAACAGCCACACCAACAGGGCGCCCACGTAACCGAATTGGGGCCGCGACTGGATCATCTGCGGCAGCCCCAGCTGCGGGCCCTGGGCCGAGTGGAACGCCATGAAGAAGGTGCCGAGCAGGGTGCCCGCGACGATCGCGATGAGCGACCAGATGAGGTTGCCGCCCTCGGTGATGCTGATCAGGCCCACGGCGAGCGTGGCGATCTGCGCGTTCGACATGAACCACAGGGGGCCCAGATGCCACAGCTTGCCGTGGCGCTCGTTCAGCGGGACATAGTCGATGGAACGTATCTCCAGCCCCGACACCCGGGGCTCTGATGCGGTGGTCACGGTGCCTCCAGGGTGCTGATCAGGCCTGTGTGGCCACATTCATCCCCCGCACGGGTCCCGGCAACCGCAACTGAATCTGTGAACCACTCTCTTTACCTGGTCCATACATGGCGCCCGGGACTGTGCTGGCGCGCGCCCCTCGCTGTAAATTAAGGGACCAGCCCTTGACCTGCATAAACGCAGGCAGGGAGCCTAGATTCGGGAGTGCCTCCATGCTGCGCACCATGTTCAAATCGAAGATCCACCGCGCCACCGTCACCCAGGCCGACCTGCACTACGTCGGCTCCGTCACCATCGACGCCTACCTGCTGTACGCCGCCGATCTGCTGCCCGGCGAGCTGGTCCACATCGTCGACATCACCAACGGCGCCCGCCTGGAGACATACGTCATCGAGGGCGAACGGGGCACCGGTGTCATCGGGATCAACGGGGCCGCGGCCCACCTCGTGCATCCCGGAGACCTGGTGATCATCATCAGTTACGCTCAGGTGTCCGACGCCGAGGCGCGGGCGCTTCGGCCCCGGGTCGTGCACGTGGACTCCGCCAACCGGATCGTGGGCCTGGGCGCCGATCCGTCCGAGCCGGTGCCGGGTTCGGAGCAGGCGCGCAGCCCGCAGGCCGTCACGGCCTGACCATCGCACCAGGAGGAAGCCCATGAGCGAGACCGAGATCCGCGACGACCGGGCGGCGGGCCGCCTGGAGGCGATCGCCGACGGTGAAGTCGTGGGCCACATCGAGTACTTCGTCCTCGAATCCCCCGCGCGCGCCCTCGTCCCGGTCCACACGCTCGTGGAACCGGCCCACGAGGGAAAGGGCATCGCGGGTTCCCTGGCCCGCGAGCTGTACGGCATCGCGGCCCGCGAGGGCATCGTCGTCGCCCCGCTGTGCCCGTACGTCGTCAAGTGGGCGGAACGTCATCCTGACGAGGCGCCCGCCGCGGACCCGGAGTTGCAGCGGGCGGCGATGGAGTGGCTCAGGGCGCATCCGGGGCGGTTCTAGGGCGCCGTTCGACTGTGGCGTTGGTCGAGGAGGAGGGGCGGCGCATCGGCCGCAGGTCTCACGAACCGTTCGTGTCCCACGCACCGTTCCCATCTACCGAGGGCTGCGCCCGGCTGGTCGCGGACGCCGTCGACGCGGTCACCGGTGCCGACGTGATCGTCCTCGCGCAGGGGGCCACGGCACCGGCCCAGCGGCTTCCGGCCACGCCGATCCCGGTGCTGTCGAGTCCCCGCCCCCGGGCTCGCGGCCGGTGCACGCCGGGTGAGTGAGTCCACCCGGGTGAGTGTCCGGGCCGGTCACGGGTACGCGGGGGAGTAGTCCAGGGCCGACGTAGCCGACATTCACCACTGACTGGAGGACACGATGACCCAGCCGTACCCCGACCCCGTACCCCCGGCACCCATGCCGGGCCCCGGTCCCACGCCGGACCCGGTGCCCGGACCCGGTCCCGTACCCGTGCCGGACCCGGAGCCCCCGGTACCGCTCCCCGCGCCGCCGCCGGGCCCCGGCCCCACCCCGGGGCCGTCCCCGATCCCCCCGGGCCCGGAACCCGTACCGACCCCGAAACCGGGACCGCCGCTCACCTGACGGCTGCCCTGAACCGGGTCACCCGGCACCGGCCCCGCCGTCCTGGCAGGATGCCCCCATGGAACGTGTGCTTGGAATCGGCGGATATTTCCTGCGGGCCACCGACCCGGAGGTTCTGAGCGCCTGGTACCGGGACTGCCTCGGACTGGACGCCGACGAGCACGGGCTGTGGGGTCAGGAAGCCGGGCCGACGGTGTTCGCGGCGTTCGAGTCCGGGACCGACTACTTCGGGTCCCGGACCCAGCAGACCATGCTCAACTTCCGCGTCCGCGACCTCGACGCGATGCTCGCGCAGCTGCGCGCCAAGGGCGCGGACGTGGCAGAGGAGACGCAGGACATGGAGGGCGTCGGCCGCTTCGGCTGGGTCACCGACCCGGAGGGCAACCGCGTCGAACTGTGGCAGCCCGCCTGACTCGTGGTCTTCCGGCAGGCGGGCTGTGGCAGCCCGCCTGACCCGTGGCCCTTTCCAGCGGGCGGGCTGTGGCAGCCCGCCCGGCCGTGTTCCGGCGCCCCCCGGCCCGGGTATTCCCTACGCCGTAACCTCCGACCGATCCCCACCCCACAGCGTGTGGAATGCCCCGTCCCGGTCCACCCGGCGATACGTGTGCGCCCCGAAGAAGTCCCGCTGTCCCTGCGTGAGCGCCGCGGGCAGCCGCTCGGCGCGCAGCGCGTCGTAGTAGGCGAGGGCCGCGGAGAAGCCGGGTGTCGGGACGCCCTGGCGGGTGGCCGCGACGACGACTTCGCGCCAGTCGTCCTGCGCCGCCGCGATCTCCTGCGCGAACGTCTCGTCGGACAGCAGGCTCGGCAGGTCCGCGCGGGCGTCGTACGCGGCGCGGATGCGGTCGAGGAAGGCCGCGCGGATGATGCAACCGCCGCGCCAGATCGAGGAGATGGCGCCGAGGTCGACGTTCCAGTCGTACTCCTCGCTGCCCGCCGCGATCTCGTGGAAGCCCTGCGTGTACGACACGATCTTCGACGCGTACAGCGCCTGCTCGACCCGGTCCGCGAAGGCCCCCGCCTCGGACTCGCTCAGGGGCGAGGCCGTGGGACCGACCAGACCCCGTGAGGCCTCGCGCAGCGCCGCGTGGCCGGAGAGGGAGCGGGCGAAGACCGCCTCGGCGATGCCCGAGACCGGGACGCCGAGGTCGAGGGCGATCTGGACCGTCCAGCGGCCGGTGCCCTTCTGTTCCGCCTGGTCGACGACCACGTCCACGAACGGCTTGCCGGTGGCCGCGTCCACGTGGGACAGCACCTCGGCGGTGATCTCGATCAGGTAGGAGTCCAGCCGGCCGGTGTTCCAGGTGCGGAAGATGTCCGCGATCTGCGCGGGGGAGTACCCGGCGACATCGCGCAGCAACTGGTACGCCTCGCCGATCAGTTGCATGTCGGCGTACTCGATGCCGTTGTGGACCATCTTCACGAAGTGCCCGGCGCCGTCAGGACCCACATGGGTCACACAGGGCGCCCCGTCCTCGGCCTTCGCGGAGATCTTCTCCAGCATCGGACCGAGCGAGTCGTACGACTCCTTCGGGCCACCCGGCATGATGCTCGGCCCGTGCAGCGCGCCCTCCTCGCCGCCGGAGACGCCCATGCCGACGAAGTGGATGCCCTGTTCGCGCAGGTCGCGCTCCCGGCGCCGGGTGTCGGCGAAGTGCGCGTTGCCACCGTCGATGATCATGTCGCCCGGTTCGAGGAGCGGGGCGAACTCCTGGATCACCGCGTCCGTCGGGTCACCGGCCTTCACCATGACGACCAGGCGGCGCGGCCGCTCCAGCGCCGCCACGAAGTCCTTGGCGGTCTCCGCCGCGATGAAGTCGCCCTCACCGCCGAACTCGTCCACCAGGTCACGGGTGCGGGACGCGGTCCGGTTGTGCACGGCGACCGTGTAGCCGTTGCGCGCGAAGTTGCGGGCGAGGTTGCGGCCCATGACCGCGAGACCCGTGACGCCGATCTGCGCTGAAGTGCTCATTCGGTTGGCTCCTAAAGATCAGGAAGGTCCTGACATCGGTGGTACCGGTCGTGCTCGCCAGTATTGCCCCACTGACCATCCTGGCCCGCCGGTACCCCGACCGCACGTGCTGGCCGTGCGAAGTTGTCCGCCTTCGGTCGGTGTTCCACCTGCGCTCCTTCCGCGGAAACGCAACCCCAACCCCACCTGCCCCACCCGTTTCCCAACGGGCGGGGAATACCGGTCACTTGAGCCACAGGGAGGCCGGTTGCCGTCTTGTCATGGCCTGTTCGGGGCGCTTATTTTTGGCCCTCCTGACGCATGTGGAGGGGGATTCCCCATGGCCGTACGCGGCCGGCACCGCCGGTATCAGCCGAGCAGGATCAACCGGGCCTCGCTGCTCACGGTCACGGCGGGCGGTGCGGGCATCGCGATCCCGCTCGCGGCCGTGGGCGCGGGCACCGCGCAGGCGGCCGATGTGAGCACCTGGAACAAGGTCGCGGCCTGTGAGTCCAGCGGCGACTGGAACATCAACAACGGCAACGGGTTCTACGGCGGGCTGCAGTTCACCCAGTCCACCTGGGAGGCCTACGGCGGCAGGGCGTACGCGCACCGCGCCGACCTCGCCACCCGGGACCAGCAGATCGCCGTAGCGGAGAAGGTGCTGAAGGGCCAGGGGCCCGGCGCCTGGCCGGTGTGTTCGGTGCGTGCCGGGCTCACCCGTGGCGGCGGCACCCCCGACATCCACGTCGGCGGCACCAGGAGCGAGAGCACCGCGGCGCACAAGGCCAAGGCCAAGGACGCCAAGACGCAGACCGTGGTGAAGCGGTCCGTGAAGGACGTCCAGCCGCAGACCACACCGCAGTCCCGCGCGGGCACCGCCGAGATGTACACGGTCGTGCGCGGCGACACCCTTTCCGGGATCGCCGACACCGAGCGCGTCGACGGCGGCTGGCACGGGCTCTACGCCGCGAACCGCAGCACCGTAGGGGACGATCCCGACCTGATCCTGCCGGGCCAGCGGCTCAGCCTGCACGGCAAGGCGGCCACCACAGCCCACACGACGACGAAACCGGCCACCAAGTCCCCGAAGAAGAAGGCCTCTTCGGACACCGCCGAGAAGGTCACCCACAAGAGGACGACGAGTCACTCGCTCGTCGCCCCGGTGAACGCCCCCATCGGCACCGCGTACCACGCGGAGGGTTCCTCCTGGTCGAAGGGCTACCACACCGGCGTCGACTTCCTCGTCCCCACCGGCACCTCGGTGAAGGCCATCGAGAAGGGGACGGTCGTCAGCGCGGGGTGGGCGGGGTCGTACGGCTACCAGGTGGTGATCCGGCACGCCGACGGGCGGTACTCGCAGTACGCGCACCTGTCCGCGATCTCCGTGCGGGACGGCCAGTCGGTCGGCGAGGGGCAGCGCATCGGGCGCTCCGGGTCCACCGGGAACACCACGGGCCCGCATCTGCACTTCGAGGTGCGGACGGGGCCCGGCTTCGGTTCCGACATCGACCCGCTCGCCTATCTGCGGGCCGGCGGCGTCAAGATTTGACTCGGGTACGGCGCCGGTCGTGGACCGGCATCATCACGTACAGCCCGGCGTGGAACGGACCGAAGTAGCCGGCCGGTTCAGCGGGTCCGGCCGGTTCCAGGGTCTCGTAACCCTCGCCGGCCGGAATCGCCGCCTGGGCCGGGACGAGGATCCCGTCGCCCGGTGTGCCGGCCGTGATGTCCGCGGCCGGCACGTCGACGTTCGCGCTCACGCCGACGGGCTGTCCAGGGAGGGCGTCCAGCAACTCCTCGACGGGCGAGGGCACCACAGGAGGTGTGGTGGTGTCGGCCGGTACGCTCTCGCTGCCCAGCCGCTCCGTGGTCAGCAGGATCAGGCCGCCCGCGGCCACCACTCCGGCGGACAGGGCGAGGAGGGTGCCCGTCGTGCCGTAGCGGAAGGTCTCACCGAACATCGTGATGCCGACCGCGGCCGCCACCACCGGGTTCACGACCGTCAGGACCGCCAGCGGAGCCGCCAGGCCCGCGCCACGGTAGGACGCCTGCGAGAGCATCAGACCGGCGACCGCGAAGACCGCGATCACGCCGAGGAACGGGATGTCGGTCGCGGAGACCGCGCCGTTGTCCCAGTCGACCGTCACCGTCTTCGTGAACACCGAGGACATGCCGAACGCTATGCCGGACGCGGTCGCCAGCAGCACGCTGCGCACCGCCGGGTGCCGGTGTGCCGCGCGGCCCGCGATCATCAGGGTCACGACCACCGCGCCGGTGAACACGGCCACGGACACCCGCTGGGCGGTGCTCAGCGACTGACCCTCGGACGTCCCCACCAGGGACAGCAGACCCGCGAGACCGATCGTCGCCATGATGGCGCCGCGCCAGGCGGTGGAGCCGGCCTTGCGGCCGACGAACAGGGCCGCCATCGGCAGCGCGAACACGATCGTCAGCGCGCCGAGCGGCTGCACCAGGCTCAGCGGGCCGTAGGCCAGCGCCACCACGTGCAGCAGACCGCCCGTACCGTTCAACGCGACCGCCGCCCACCAGCTCGGGCGGCGCAGCGGCGCGTACTCCTGGTCGGGGGAGGACACCGCGACGCGCTCCTGCACGATCGCTCCGCCGGCGTAGGCCACGGCGGAGACGAGCGACAGCAGGATGGACAACGCGAGGGCGCTCATCGGCAGCTCCTCTGCGTCAGGCGGGTACCTCTGGCACCACGCGGCGAACGGTCGGCTTTCATACAGAACACGATGCCGCTTGATGTTCTTCCCGTCGTCGTACCTGAGCACCGATTGGGTAGTACTGCCGATGGAGTACGAAAGGCCCCTTGTCCTCCCCAAGGTGGGTGACACCGGACGACACCCCCTGGGGGAAACCCCTAAGAGCCTTGGTACTACTGCTCTTCGTGGACCTCGACCCCGAACTCGCCGCGCTCCGCCCCCTCGGCGGCTTCTTCGTACTACGCACGGGCGCAGCCCCGCACGGCCCGCTGCCGACGCTCGCGCGGACCTACGAAAACCCCGAGTCGGAGGTTTACGGAAATTCCCTGACTTTTCGTGTCCAGGTCGTCGCGGACCGTCTCCAGGCCCCTGAGCTGCGCATCGCCGCCTCGATCGCCCAGCAGGCGCTCGCGGCCCGCCTGTGGTCCGTGGCGCTCGGCTGCGCCGCCCTGTACGGCGGGATCCCCGACCTCGACCCGCGCCTGCTGCACTGGGACGCCGACAGCGGCGCCCCGGACGACCTGTGGCTGGCCGAGGTGCGCCCGCTGCCGGCCGACGCCCTCGCCGAGACCGTGCTCCACGGCCACCTGCAACCACTGAACGCGGCCCTGGCAGCCCGCCACCGCACGGCCACCGGCCTCCTGTGGGGCAACGCGGCCTCCGCGCTCGCGGGCGCCGCACGGGAACTGGACCGCTGGGCACGCGCGCGTGGCCGTACGGAAGTGGCCACGCGCGCGCGTGCGCTCACCGCGGAACTCTTCGCCCACCCGCTCCTCGCCGGAACCGGAACGTTCACCGGCACCTCCTTCCGGCGCCGCAGCTGCTGCCTCTACTATCGGGTCCCTGGTGGCGGCGTGTGCGGGGACTGCTGCTTCACACAGCCGCCTGGCTCTTCCCGAAACGCCGCTTCTGGGTGACCATGAGGGCAATCGGCCGCCGAGAACAAGGGGTTTCGGGTGCGAGTGGGACTACTGACCCGGGAGTACCCGCCGGATGTGTACGGCGGTGCGGGCGTCCATGTGGAGTTCCTCGCCCGGGAGCTGAGGCCCCTGGTCGATCTCGACGTGCACTGCTGGGGCGAGGGCCGCACGGAAGGCGTCGTACGCCACCGCTCCTGGCCCACCCTCGACGGCGCCAACGACGCCCTGCGCACCTTCTCCGTGGACCTCTCCATGGCCGCCGCCCTCGAAGGCCGCGAGCTCGTCCACTCCCACACCTGGTACGCCAACCTCGCCGGCCACTTCGCCAAGCTCCTCTACGGCATCCCGCACGTGATGACCGCCCACTCGCTGGAGCCGCTGCGCCCCTGGAAGGCCGAGCAGCTCGGCGGCGGATACGCCCTCTCCAGCTGGGCCGAGCGCACCGCGATCGAGGCCGCCGACGGCGTGATCGCCGTATCGGGAGCCATGCGCGAGGACATCCTCACCTGCTACCCGACGCTGGACCCCGCCAAGGTGCAGGTGGTCCACAACGGCATCGACACCACGCTCTACCAGCCCGACCACGGCACCGACGTCCTCACCCGGCTCGGCATCGACCCCGACCGCCCCTACGTGCTGTTCGTCGGCCGGATCACCCGCCAGAAGGGCGTGCCCCATCTGCTGCGCGCCGTGCGGGACATCGACCCGGCGGCCCAGGTCGTGCTGTGCGCGGGCGCGCCGGACACCCCCGAGATCGACCGCGAATTCCGCGAGCTCTTCCAGGAGCTGAGCAGCGTCCGCGCGGGCGTCCACTGGATCCCGCAGATGCTGCCGCGCCCCGAAGTGATCCAGCTCCTCACCCACGCCACCGTCTTCGCCTGCCCCTCGGTGTACGAGCCCCTGGGGATCGTGAACCTGGAGGCGATGGCCTGCGGTACGGCCGTGGTCGCCTCGCGGGTCGGGGGCATCCCGGAGGTGGTGGCACATGGGGAGACGGGACTGCTGGTGTCCGTCGACGACGACTTCGAGGCCAACCTGGCGCTGGCTCTCGACTCCGTGCTCGCCGACCCGGAGACTGCGAAACGGATGGGCGAGGCCGGGCGGGAGCGCGCGGTGGGCGAGTTCGGCTGGGACGCCGTGGCGCTGCGCACCGCGCGGCTCTACGGGGAGATCGCCAAACAGGCTTAGTGTGCGCTGCTCAGGGGCAGGCTGGGGTCAACCAGGGTGAGGGGAGCGGCCATGCGTCGTGGCGGACCTTCGGTGCTCGGGATCGTACTGGCGGGCGGTGAGGGCAAGCGGCTGATGCCCTTGACCGCCGACCGGGCCAAACCCGCGGTCACCTTCGGCGGAACGTACCGCCTCGTGGACTTCGTGCTGTCCAATCTCGTCAACGCGGACATCCTCCGCATCTGCGTCCTCACGCAGTACAAATCGCACTCGCTGGACCGCCACATCACGACCACCTGGCGCATGTCCAGCCTGCTCGGCAACTACGTCACACCCGTCCCGGCCCAGCAGCGCCTCGGCCCGCGCTGGTACCTCGGCAGCGCGGACGCGATCCTGCAGTCGCTGAACCTGATCTACGACGAGCGCCCCGAGTACGTGGCGGTGTTCGGCGCCGACCACGTGTACCGCATGGACCCGCGCCAGATGCTCGCCCAGCACATCGAGAGCGGCGCGGGCGTCACCGTGGCCGGAATCCGCGTCCCGCGCGCGGAGTCCTCGCAGTTCGGCGTGATCACCCCGGGCTCGGACGGCCAGACGGTGGAGAACTTCCTGGAGAAGCCCGCCGACCCGCCCGGCCTGGTGGACGACCCGGAGTGCGTCTACGCCTCGATGGGCAACTACATCTTCACCACCAAGGCGCTGATAGAGGCCCTCCAGCGCGACGCGGAGGACCTCGGCTCCGTGCACGACATGGGCGGTTCGATCCTCCCCGCGCTCACCGAGCGGGGCGAGGCCGCGCTCTACGACTTCAGCGCCAACCACGTCCCCGGCGAGACGACCCGGGACCAGGGCTACTGGCGGGACGTCGGCTCCCTGGACGCGTACTACGACGCGCACATGGACCTCATCGCCGAGCGTCCCGCCTTCAACCTCTACAACCGCAACTGGCCCATCTACACCCACTCCGGCCAGCTCTCCCCGGCCCGTTTCAACGCCGGCGGCATGGCGAGCGAGTCGATCATCAGCTCCGGGTGCCTCATCCGCGGGCAGGTCACGCGCTCGGTGCTCTCCCCGGGCGTGGTGGTCGATCCCGGAGCCGTCGTCCAGGGCTCGATCCTGCACGACAACGTCCACATCGGGCGGGGCGCGGTGGTCCGGGGCGCGGTCCTGGACAAGAACGTCGAGGTACCGCCGGGCGCGACGATCGGCGTCAACCCGGAGCGCGACGCCGACCTGTACACGGTCTCCAAGGGCGGCGTCATCGCACTCGGGAAGGGCCAACTGGTCACGTAGCGCCACGTCTTGGCGATCCGGGGCCCCGGTGCTTTTCGGCCGCACCGGGGCTTCGCGCTGCCCGGGTGCCTGCCGTGCCCCCTTCCCACCCCCACCCCGCCCGTGCTTGTCATGTCCCTGGACGGAATCCGGAATCCGTGTTGTCATGCCAACTGCCGCCTATGACAACGTTGTTATGGAGGTTCCGTGCGCATCAGACGACTCAGAGACCGACTCGCGTTACTGCTCGCCCTGGCCCTCGGCATCGCCGGGCTGGCCGCCGTCCCCACCGCGAGTGCCACCGCCGCCGACGACCCCGTCGAGATCCACGGCCTGAAGGGCGAGTACTACACCCAGTCCGCCCCCGGCGCCTTCGACTTCGCCGACCTCAAGGCCACCGGCGTCGACCCGAACCTCGACTTCGACAATCTCGAACCCCGACTCGCCTTCACCACCGGCCAGTCCGACGACGTCAGCGTCCGCTGGACCGGCAAACTCGTCCCGGCGAAGACCGGCCCCCACACCTTCTCGATCATCGGCGACAACGGCTTCCGCCTCTGGATCGGCGGACAACTCGTCATCGACCACTGGGTCGACGACTGGGACACCGAACAGACCTCCGCCCCCGTCGAGTTGACCGCCGGCACGGCCTACGACATCAAGGTCGAGTACTTCGAGCACTACGGCGGCTCCAACCTCCACGTCCGCTGGACCGAGCCCGGCGGTACGAAGACGGCCATCCCGCAGTCGGCCTTCCGGCTCCCCGACGGCTACGACTACGACGGCGCCATCGCCGCCACCGTCACCAGCACCGGCCGCACCCTGAAACTCGACTTCGCCCAGCCCCTCGCCGCACCCCCGGCCGACCTGACCGACCACCTCGAAGCGGTGATCGGCGGCGCCAAGTGGCCCCTGGGAACGGCCAAGTTGGACCCGACGGACCCGCGCACCCTGCTCGTCCCGCTCACCGAACCGGTCGTAGGCAACAAGACCGGCACCGCATCCGGCACCGCGGACATCCGCTACGACGGTGAAGCCGGCCTCGCGGCAGCGGATGGCAACGTTATCAACGGCTTCTGGAGCACCGGCCCGAACCGCTCCACCTACGAACTGCGCACCCAGTGGGCCGACAAGGTGGGCCCGCACAACGCCCTCCCCGAGTACCCGCGCCCGCAGCTCACCCGCACCGACTGGCGGAACCTGAACGGGAGTTGGCAGTTCGCCGCGGCGACAGCGGGGGAGCAGCCGCCGGTCGGGAAGAACCTCGCCGAGCGCATCCTCGTCCCGTACCCGGTGGAGTCCCAACTCTCGGGCCTCGAACGCCACGAGGACCGCATGTGGTACCGCCGCACCTTCACCGTCCCCGCCGACTGGAAGATCGGCTCGGGCAAGCGCCTGATGCTCAACTTCGGCGCCGTCGACTGGCGGGCCGAGGTCTACGTCAACGGCACGAAGGTCACCGAACACCAGGGCGGCTACGACAAGTTCGGCGCCGACGTCACCGATGCCCTGAGGCCCGGCCGCACGCAGGAGCTGATCGTCGGCGTCTACGACCCCACCGACGCGGCGAACGGCGAGAACCCCCCGATCGGCAAGCAGCGCCTGGACCCGAGCGGCATCTGGTACACCCCGACCTCCGGCATCTGGCAGACGGTCTGGATGGAACCGGTCGCTCCCGACCACGTCGACTCCCTCAAACTCACCCCCGACGTCGCCAAGAGCCAACTCACCGTCGAGGCCAAGGGAGTTCGGGACGGCGTACCGATCACGGCGACGGCGTACGACGGAAAGCGGCAGGTCGCCACCGTGCACGGCCGCACCGGCAGCCCGCTCACCCTGACCGTCAAGAACCCCCGTCTCTGGTCACCCGACGACCCGTTCCTCTACGACCTGAAGGTCACCGTCGGCAAGGACCGCGTCGGCAGTTACTTCGGGATGCGCTCGATCGCCGTCCAGAAGGTCAATGGCGTCCCGCGCACGGTCCTCAACGGCAAGCCCATCTTCATGATGGCCACGCTCGACCAGGGCTTCTGGCCCGACGGTCTCTACACGGCCCCGACCGACGAGGCCCTCGCCCATGACCTCAGGATCCACAAGGAGTTGGGCTTCAACGCGGTGCGCAAGCACATCAAGGTCGAGCCCGATCGCTGGTTCTACTGGGCGGACAAGCTCGGCCTCATGGTGTGGCAGGACATGCCCGCGATGACCGCCGGCGTGAACCCGTCCGCCGCCGCCCGCGCCGAGTACGAGCGTGAGATGAAGCAGATGATCGACGAGCACATCAGCAGCCCGTCGGTCGTCATGTGGGTGACGTTCAACGAGGGTTGGGGCCAGTACGACGAGGCCCGCATCGCCGACCAGGCGAAGGCCTGGGACCCGACCCGCCTCGTCAACAGCATGTCCGGCATCAACCTCGGCGTCGACGGCGGCACCGGCGACATCATCGACGAACACGGCTATCCCAGCCCCGCCCTGCCACCGCATCCGGACGGTCAACGCGCCCTGGTGAGTGGTGAGTACGGCGGTCTCGGGCTCGCGGTGCCGGGACACGCGTGGTCGGTGCAGCAGTCGTACGTCGACGTCGATCCGGCCGCCTACACCGACGACTACCTCGCCAAGCTCGCCGAGGTGCACGCCCTGACCTGCCAGGGGAGCAACGGCGCGGTCTACACCCAAATATCCGACGTCGAGGGCGAGTTGAACGGGCTCATGACGTACGACCGGCGCGTGCTCAAGCCCGACGCGCAACGGGTGAAGGCCGCTCAGCAGGCCCTGATCCGCGACGCCTCGCAGGCGACTCCCGCGAACTGCCCCACCACCTGACCCCTTTCGCCAACTGGAGGCCCACCCGCATGAGATGGACCCGGCGCCTGCGCCTGGGCATGGCGGGGGCGGTGGCAGCGTCCGCGCTGTTCGCCGTCCCCGCCGCGGCCGAAGCATCCGGCCATGGTCGACTCACCGACCTGGTCAACCCGTTCATCGGTACCGAGAACGACGGCAACACCTATCCCGGCGCCGCCGTGCCCTTCGGCATGGTGCAGTTCTCGCCGGACACCGGCCACAACACCGGATACGACTACTCCCAGAACCACATCCGCGGCTTCTCCCTCGTGCACCTCTCCGGCGTCGGCTGCGGCCTCGGCGGCGACCTGCCCGTACTGCCGACGACCGGTGACGTGACGCAGACCCACTACGCCCAGTACGCGGCCGAGTTCAGCCACGACGACGAGCACGCGAGCCCCGGCTACTACCAAGTCGGCCTGAAAACAGGCATCGAGGCCGAACTGACGGCGACCGCGCGCACCGGCGTCCAGCGCTACACCTTCCCGGCCACCGACAAGGCCAACGTCCTGCTGAACGCGGCCCAGTCACTCCACAGCGGGGTCACCTCGAAGGTCGAGGTCCTCGACAACCGGACCGTGCGCACCTCCATCACCGGCCGCGGCTTCTGCCAGGACACCAAGCCGTACACCGTCTACACGGTCACCCACTTCGACCGGCCCTTCACCACGTACGGCACGTGGAACGGTCCAACGGTGACCGCCGGTTCGCGGACCGGGAGCGGTGGCGCGTACGTCCGCTTCGACACGTCGAAGGACCGTACGGTCGAGGCGACCACCGCCCTGTCGTACGTCGACGCGCACGGCGCGGCCGTCAACCTCCGTGCGGAGGGCGGGAGTTCGTTCGACGCGGTACGTCACCGCGCCCAGCGGGCCTGGGAGGACCGGCTCGACGACGTGCGGGCACAGGGCGGTTCCGACAGCCTGCGCCGGACCTTCTACTCGTCCCTGTACCGGTCCTTCCTCGCGCCCAACATCGGCAGCGACGCCGACGGCCGCTACACCGGCTGGGACCAACAGGTCCACCGGGCAAGGGACTTCACGTACTACCAGAACTGGTCCCTGTGGGACACCTACCGCACCCAGTCCCAGCTCCTCGCCCTGCTCGCACCCCGTGAGGCCCGCGACATGGCGATCTCGGTGATCAAGATCGACGAGGAGAGCGGCTGGCTGCCCAAGTGGGGCTACGGCACGGTCGAGACGAACATCATGACCGGCGACCCGGTCACCCCGTTCCTCACCAACGCCTACCAGCAAGGCCTGTTGAAGGGGTACGAGGAGCGGGCCTACCGGGCGCTGAAGCAGAACGCCGACGGCGTGCCGCCCACCGACTCGGCGGCCGTGGGCCGGGAGGCGAACAAGGAGTACCTCGCTAACGGGTTCGCGCCGTACATCAAGGACCGCCCGCACGCGAAGCCCGGTGACTCGGACTACGACCACGGGGCCTCGGCCACCCTGGAGTACGCCCTCTCGGACGCGATGCTCGCGCAGATGGCCCGCGACCTCGGGCACGGCGCCGATGCCGCGCGCTATGCCGCCCGCGCCCAGAGCTACCGGAACATCTTCGACCCCTCGACCGGCTTCTTCCGCGCCCGTGACGCCTCCGGCGCCTTCGTCGGACCGGCCGATCCGGCGCAGAGCGAGGGCTTCCACGAGGGCACGTCGTGGCAGTACCAGTGGCTGGTGCCGCAGGACCTGCCCGGCATGGTCGACCTCATCGGCGGCCGGCAGGCGGCCAACGACCGGCTCGACTCCTTCTTCGCCTACGACCAGCTGCTGGCCGACCCGGCGAAGACCGCGCGCGAGGTGTGGGTCAACGGGCCGTACGACTACTACAACGCGGACAAGTACAACCCGCAGAACGAGCCCGACCTGATCGCCCCGTACACCTACCTGTCCACCGGGCAGCCGTGGAAGACGACCGACGTCGTCCACGCCGCGCTGACCCTCTTCACGGACGGCCCGACCGGCATGACCGGCAACGACGACCTCGGCACGATGTCCGCCTGGAACGTCCTGTCGTCGATCGGGATCTTCCCGGTCCAGCCCGGTTACGACACCTGGGGCCTGTCCACGCCCGTCTTCGACCGGGTCGACCTGACCCTGGACCGCCGCTACTACCCGCACGGCGCCCTGACCATCAAAGCGCCCGGCACCTCGGCCGCCGACCGCTACATCCAGGCGGCCCGGACGGACGGGACGCCGTACGACCGGACGTACCTGACCACAGGCGATCTCCGCTCCGTACGGTCGCTCGACTTCACGGTCGGCCCGCACCCGTCGGAGTGGGGTACATCACCCCAGGCGGCGCCACCTGCGCTGAAGTGATCCCGTGCGCCTCTAGAGTCCCACCCCTCCCAGAGGGGTGGGATCGGGGCGAGACGTAACCTGCCGTTAACTGTGCGTAGCTTGATCGTACTTGACCGTAATCGCTTGTCAGCGCTTGACTGCTGGCTCACCCCTAGTCGACGCGAGGCAAGCAATTGACTTCTGACCTGCTCGCTCCTCTCGACCTTGCGTTCTGGAACATCGAGTCCGACCGGAACCCGATGCACCTGGGCGCACTCGGCGTCTTCTCGGCACACTCGCCGACCGCGGGAGCCCACGCCGCCGACCTCCTCGCCGCCCGTGCCGCCGCCGTTCCCGGGCTGCGGATGCGCATCCGGGACGTGTGGCAGCCGCTGTCCCTGTCCTTCGGGAGCGCCACCCGCGAGGCCGACCCCGACTTCGACCCGCTCCACCACGTCCGGCTGCACGCCCCGACCGCCGACTTCCAGGCGGACGCGGGCCGGCTCATGGAACGCCCGCTGGAGCGCGGCCGGCCGCCGTGGGAAGCGCATGTGCTGCCCGGCGAGGACGGCGTCTCGTTCGCGGTGCTGTTCAAGTTCCACCACGCCCTGGCCGACGGACTGCGGGCGCTGACCCTCGCCGCCGCCATCCTCGACCCGATGGACATGCCCGAGCGCCGACCGCGCCCCGAGCAACCCGCACGCGGGCTCGTCCCCGACGTGCGCAAGCTGCCCGAACTGGTCCGCGGCGCCCTGTCCGACGTCGGCCGGGCCCTCGACATCGGGGCGTCCGTCGCCCGCTCCACCCTGGACGTCCGCTCGTCGTCGGCGCTGACCTCCGAGCCCTCGGGCACCCGCCGTACCGCCGGAGTCGTCGTCGACCTCGACGACGTGCACCGCATCCGCAAGACCGTCGGCGGCACCGTCAACGACGTGCTCATCGCGGTCGTCGCGGGCGCCCTGCGCAGCTGGCTCGACGAACGCGGCGACGGCAGCGAGGGCGTCTCGCCCCGCGCCCTGATCCCCGTCTCCAAACGCCGTCCGCGCAGCGCGCAGCCACAGGGCAACCGGCTCTCCGGCTACCTGATACGGCTGCCCGTCGACGACCCGGACCCCCTCGCCCGGCTCGACTCCGTGCGCGCCGCCATGGACCGCAACAAGGACGCCGGACCCAACCGGGGCGCCGGCGCCGTCGCCCTGCTCGCCGACCACGTCCCCGCCCTCGGCCACCGGCTCGGCGGGCCCCTCGCGGCCCAGGCCGCCCGGCTCTGGTTCGACATCCTCGTCACCAGCGTCCCGCTGCCCGGCATCGGCCTGAAGCTCGGCGGCAACCCGGTCACCGCGGTCTTCCCGTTCGCCCCGCTGGCCCGCGGCCAGTCCCTCGCGGTCGCCGTGTCGACGTACCGGGGACAGGTCCACTACGGCCTGGTCGCGGACGCCGAGGCCGTACCGGATCTCGACGTGTTCGCCCGCGCGCTCACCGAGGAGGTGGAGACGCTCATCACCGCCTGCGGGTCGTGACCTGGCGCGGGTTTGGTGCTGCGGCCCGGCGCTCCGTAAAATTCCCGGTTCGACGGTGTGCGCGATCGGGCGCCGCCGCAGGTGACCCAAGGAAACGGCAGCGCGATGACGGTGACAGAGAACGGCTCCACGACCCCGGACGAGGTCGTGTACGGGCCCGGCATCGACCCCGAGCGGCTGGCCGTCTGCCTCAGCGTGCTCGACGAGCTGGAGAAGATCGACGTCGACCACCCCGACGCGATCACCGTCCGCCGGGCCACCGCGGGCATCTACCGCAGCGTCAAGCAGCGCCGCCGCCAGGAGCGCCGGGCCGCGAAGACCGCACACGACAAGGCCGTCACCGAGTCCACCGCGACCGGCTCCGCCCAGCGCATCGACGACGAGACCGAGGGCCTCCTCCCGTCGTCGGTGACGGAGGAGGGCCGGATCGCCGGGATACTGCAGCGCCCGCGTTCCTGCTACACCTGCAAGACCCGGTACGTGGAAGTCGACTACTTCTACCACCAGCTCTGTCCCGACTGCGCCCGCCTGAACCGCGAGAAGCGCGACGACCACGCCGACCTCACCGGCAAGCGCGCCCTGCTCACCGGTGGCCGCGCCAAGATCGGCATGTACATCGCGCTGCGGCTGCTGCGCGACGGCGCCCACACGACGATCACCACGCGCTTCCCGAAGGACGCCATCCGCCGCTTCAAGGCGATGGACGACTCGGCGGACTGGCTGCACCGCCTGGAGGTCGTCGGCACAGACCTGCGCGACCCGGCGCAGGTCGTGGCCCTCGCCGACCAACTCGCCGAGGCGGGCCCCCTCGACATCCTCATCAACAACGCGACCCAGACCGTACGCCGGCTCCCCTCCGCCTACGCCGCCCTCGTCGACGGCGAGAGCGCCCCGCTGCCCGCCGGTGAACTCCCCGCCCACCACGTCATCGGCGCCTTCGGCTCCGGCGCGGTCGACGGCCTCGCCGCGCTGCCCGTCGGCATCAGCGGCCTCGACGCCCAGCAGGTCGCCGACCTCGCCCTGGTCGCGGGCAACGCCAGCGTCGCCCGCCACCTCGACGGCACGGCCATCGACGCCGGCGGCCTGGTGCCCGACGTCGTCGACACCAACACCTGGGTGCAGACCATCGAGCAGATCTCTCCCGTGGAGCTTCTCGAAACCCAACTCTGCAACTACACAGCCCCGTTCATCCTCATCAGCAAGCTCCGCCCGGCCATGGCCGCCGCGGCGAAGGCCGCGAGGAGCGGACGCGCGTACATCGTCAACGTCTCCGCGATGGAAGGCGTCTTCGGCCGCGGCTACAAGGGCGCCGGACACCCCAACACCAACGCCGCCAAGGCCGCGATGAACATGGTGACCCGCACCAGCGGCCAGGAGATGTTCCAGACCGACGGCATCCTCATGACCTCCGTCGACACCGGCTGGATCACCGACGAACGCCCCCACTACGACAAGCTCCGCCTCGCCGAGGAGGGCTTCCACGCCCCCCTCGACCTGGTCGACGGAGCCGCCCGCGTCTACGACCCGATCGTCCTCGGCGAACAGGGCGAGGACCTGTACGGCGTCTTCCTGAAGGACTACGCGCCGGGCAAGTGGTGACCGGGGACTGTCGTCAGGTGCGGTGAGGCGGCGCGGCCGACCTCAGCCGGTCGTGGACCGCGTACCCGCCCGACGTGTGCGCCGCCCGCACCCGGGTCCCGCCGTCCACCAGCAGATCCGCCCCGGTGATCCACTCGGCCTGGTCGGAGGCCAGCCACAGCACGGCGCGTGCGATGTCGGCCGGTTCCCCGATCCGGCCGAGCGGCAGTCCGGCGGCGACCTCCGCCTCGCCGGGCTCCCATACGAACCGCGCCATGTCGGTGCGGACGAGCCCGGGGGAGACGGAGTTGACCCGCACCTTCGGCGCGAGTTCGCCCGCGAGCTGTGCGGTCAGATGCAGCAGCGCCGCCTTGCTGGTGCCGTACGCCCCCACGTTCGGTCCGACATGCCCCGCGCCCTCCGTGCACACGTTGACCACCGCGCCGCCGTGCTCCCGCATCCACGCCCGCCAGGCGCACTGCACCAACCGCAGCGGCGCCTCGACGTTCACGGTGAACGCCGTCCGCCACGCGTCCGGATCGGCGTCCATGAGCGGGCCGTACGGCTGGTTCGTCGCCGCGTTGTTGACGACCACGTCGATCCGCCCGAACGCGTGCAGCGTCAACTCGGTCAGCTCGCGCAGGTGTTGCGGGTCGGCGACATCACCGGCCAGGCCGACACCGCCCAACTCCTGGGCGGTGCGCCGCACTTCGTCGGCGTTCCGCGCGCTCAGGCAGACCAGCGCCCCGGCCTCGGCGAACGCCTCGGCGACCGCGCGCCCGATCCCGCGCGTGCCGCCGGTGATCAGAGCGGCCCGGCCCCGTAGACCGTACGACGACGTCATCGCCGTACCGTCTCATGACGGACCGTCAGTCGACAGCCCCCAGGCGGGAGTTGGGAAGTCGGGAGTTCCGGGCGGCCACTATGCCCAGTACCGTGCGCCAGTCCTCCAGGACCCCGGCGTCGAGGCCGACGACCTTGGCCGCGTCGTCGGCCTGGCGCAGGGTGATCGCGTCGTCGGCGAGCGGGTCGCGCTCGAAGGCGGCGGCCTCGGCGGGGGACATGGGGCCGCCCTGGGTGCGCAGGGTCAGCGTGCTCTGTGCGGACAGGTCGCGGCCGGGGGAGGAGGTCGCCAGGTAGCGCTTCGCGGGGACGTGCAGGCGGACGAGGTGGGCGACCCGTTCGCCGAGCAGGGCGCGGACGGCGTTCGCCGCGTGGTCCGCGTGTCCTGCGTCGTCGCCCGGCTGAAGGAGATGGCCGATGTCGTGGACCAGGCCGGCGACCTGAAGTTCCTTGTCGGCGGGGCGACTTCGCCGTAGCAGCGCGGCCGTCTGCAGTGCGTGGTCGTGCAGATCGACGGGGTCGCCGCTCCGGTCGGGGGTGTCCCAGGCGCCCCGACACGCGTACAGCAGATCCATCAGCTCCTCGACGCTGCGCAACTCCATGCGTCAGTCCTCCCGCGAGACAGCCCGTGCGGAACGCCAGGAGATCATGGCGAGCTGTCGACTCAGCCAACGGGACCTGAACTGCGTGACGCCCGCCGCTCCCCGGACCTCGCCGTGTGCGTCGGTCGCACCGGGCTGTAAAATCTGGTCATACCGGACAGGTGTGGGCGACGTCAGCGCGCGTATTTCGATGACCGGTGCAGTGACAGCGAAGGACACCACCATGGACCGCTCGGATTCCGAAGGCCGTCCCGGCGACGACTTGGGGCGTGGCGCACCGGGGGTCCCGGCGCGCGGTCGTGGGCCCAACCGCCCCGGTGACATCTCGCAGGAAGATGACACGGCACCCTCGGCGGGGTGGGGTGCGGCGCGCAGTGTGACGCGGGTCCTCGCCAAGACCCGCGAGCCGGTCGGCGGACCGCTGGCGATCGTGAGAATGAACCACGAGAACGGCGGGTTCGACTGCCCGGGATGCGCGTGGCCCGACGACCGCAAGGGCCTGCACCTGGACATCTGCGAGAACGGGATCAAGCACGTCACCTGGGAGATGACCCGCAAGAAGGCCGGCCGGGAGTTCTTCGCCGCGCACACGGTCACCGAACTGGCCGACTGGCCGGACTACGCGCTGGAGGACCAGGGCCGGCTGACCGAGCCGATGGTGTACGACGACGCCACCGACAAGTACGTCCCGATCTCCTGGCCGGACGCGTTCGCGCTGGTCGGACGGACGCTGCGCGGCCTGGACAGCCCCGACCGGGCCGCCTTCTACACGTCCGGCCGGCTCAACAACGAGGCGACCTTCCTCTATCAGCTGTGGGTGCGCGAGTTCGGCACCAACAACCTGCCGGACTGCTCCAACATGTGCCACGAGGCCTCCGGCCGTGCCCTGCAGGCCGCGCTGGGCACCGGGAAGGGCACGTGCGACATCGCCGACTGGGACGCGGCCGACCTGCTGATCGTCATGGGCGTGAACGCGGCGTCCAACGCCCCGCGCATGCTCACCACGCTCGCCAAGGCACACCGGCGCGGCGCCCAGATCGTCCACGTCAACCCGCTCGTCGAGGCGGCCGCGCGCCGGACCATCGTGCCGCACGAGTTCGCCGCGATGGCCGCCTTCCACTCCACCGCGACCGGCGACCAGAACGTGCAGGTCCGCATCGGCGGCGACCTCGCCCTGCTGCGCGGGATCGCCAAGGCGGTGTTCGAGCGGGCCGAGGAGAACCCGGCGGTGCTCGACGGCGGCTTCATCGAACGGCACACCGCGGGCTTCGCGTCCTACCGCGACCTGGTGCGCGCCACCGACTGGGCCGAACTGGTGCGGCAGTCCGGGGTGAGCGAGAGGGAGATCCGCGAGGTCGCCGGCCGGTACCTGGCCGCCGACCGCACCGTCATCTCCTGGTGCCTGGGCGTCACCCAGCAGGACCACGGGGTGGACACCGTCCGCGAGATCGTGAACCTGCTGATGCTGCGCGGCAACCTCGGCCGCGAAGGAGCCGGACCCTCGCCGGTGCGCGGCCACAGCAACGTCCAGGGCAACCGCACCTGCGGCATCGACCACCGTCCCGCACCCGCGTTCCTCGACGCGCTCGACGAGGTCTGCGGAATCTCCGCGCCCCGTGCGCACGGACTGGACACCGTCGGCACCATCAAGGCGATGCGCGACGGCCGGGTGAAGGTGTTCGTCGCGATGGGCGGCAACTTCGTCCTCGCCGCCCCCGACACCGACGCGACCACGGCCGCGCTGCGCACCACCGAACTGACCGTCCAGGTGAGCACCAAACTCAACCGCAGCCACCTCGTCCACGGCCGCAAGGCGCTCATCCTCCCGTGCCTCGGCCGCACCGAGAAGGACACCCGGGCGACCGGGGAGCAGGGCGTGAGCGTCGAGGACGCGATGAGCGAGGTACACCTCTCCTTCGGCATGCGCAAGCCGCCCGCCGAGACCCTCAGGTCCGAGTGCGCGATCGTGGCCGGGATGGCACGGGCGACCCTGCCCGACTCGGCAACACCGTGGGAGGAGTACGTCGAGGACTACGACCGGATCCGCGACACCATGGCCCAGGTCCTCCCGGGCTTCGAGGACTTCAACCGCCGGGTGCGCGAACCGCTCGGCTTCCGCATCACCCAGGCCGCCCGCGAGCGCGAGTTCCACACCGCCTCCGGCCGCGCCGAGTTCCACCCGGGCGAACTCCCCGACGTGACCCCGCCCCAGGGCATGCTCGTCCTCTCCACCATGCGCTCGCACGACCAGTGGAACACCACCGTGTACTCCGACGACGACCGCTACCGGGGGGTAAAGAACCTGCGCACCCTGCTCTTCATGAACCCCAAGGACATGGCCGAACGGGGCCTGGCCGAGTTCGACCTCATCGACATCACGAGCCACGCACGCGACGGCAGCACCCGGTCGGTCTACGGCTACCGCGTCATCGCCTACGACATCCCGCCCGCCAGCGTCGCGGGCTACATGCCCGAACTCAACATCCTCTGCGGGCTCGACGACTACAGCAGGCAGAGCGACCAGCCCCTGATGAAACACCAACTCGTCACCGTCACCCCGTCGCAGGACGGGCGAACACTATGAACGCAATGATCGACGGGTAGTCCCCACCAGCGGCGGTTCCTAACATCACGGTGCGCAGGGCAACTTCGCACAGCGAATGCATAGGAGCCGCTCCCGTGACGACACTTGATCCGCCCGTACCGCCACGCCGGAGACTCCCGGCCCCTCGCCACCGTCGGGCGGTACTGGCCGCCGGCGTGGCCGCGGCACTCCTCGGCACGCTCGGCAACGCCCCCGCGCCCCGGACACAGGCCGAGCGGCCCGCGGTGACCGCCTGCCCGCCCAACCTGCTCGGGAAAGCGACGTGTTACACCGGTCAGGACACCAACGGGGCGTACTACGCGATGGCCGTTCCGGCCCGCTGGAACGGATCCCTCGTCGTGCACGCACACGGCGGACCCGACCTCGGCGACTCCTCGGACCCGGCACGCAGCACCGACGATCTGCAGCGTTGGGCGGTGATGGTCGACGAGGGATACGCGTGGGCCGGCTCGTCCTACCGCCGCGGTGGCTACGGCACCCGGATGGCCGCCGCCGACACCGAGAACGTACGCAAGCTGTTCGTCTCGGAGTTCGGCAAGCCGAAGCGCACCTATGTGCACGGCCAGTCCTGGGGCGGCGACGTGGCCGCCAAGGTCGCGGAGACCTACGGCAGACACCCCGGTGCCTACGACGGCGCACTGCTCACGAGCGGTGTCCTAGGCGGGGGTTCGCGCGGCTACGACTACCGGGTCGACCTACGGGTGGTCTACCAGTACTACTGCCACAACCACCCCCGCCCGACCGAGCCGCAGTACCCGCTGTGGCAGGGCCTGCGCGCGGACTCCACCATGACGAGCGCCGGACTCCGTGCCCGCCTCCAGGAATGCACCGGATTCGCCTCCGTCCCCGCGGACCGGACCGCGCTCCAGCAGCGCAACCTCGACGACATCCTCGCCGTCACCCGCATCCCGGAGCGCGCGCTCGAATCACATCTGCGGTTCGCCACCTTCACGTTCCGGGACATCGTGTCGACCCGCCTCGGCGGCCGTAATCCCTTCACCAACCAGGGTGTGCGGTACTCGGGTTCACACGACGACAAGGCACTCAACGCGGGCGTCGAACGCTTCTCGGCCGACCCCACCGCACGCCGTGACCTCTCCTACGACAGCGACCTGACCGGCGAGGTCTCCATCCCGGTTCTCACGATGCACGCGATCGACGACCCGACGGCCTTCGTCGAGCACGAGTCGGCCTACCGCGCCACGCTTCAGGGGGCCGGCAGGGGCGGCAACCTCGTCCAGACCTTCACGAAGGAGACCGAGCACAGCGCGCTGAGCGACTCCGAGTGCGCCAACTCCATTGCGGCGCTGGACACTTGGGTCCGTCACGGACGCAAGCCGACCGCGCGCTCGGTCGCGGCTTCCTGCGCGGCCTTCGACCGGAAGTACGGCAGCGGGTGCTTCTACGACCCGGCATTCCACCCCGCGCCGTACGCCTCCCGGATCCGGCCCCGGCCGGGCGGCCTCGCCTGGCCCGCCATGACCGCGAAGCAGGAGCGGGCGTGGAGCCGGATCGACGGCGTGGGGATCGCTCCCTGAACCCCGGCCGCGCGAGGAGTTCCCGGGCCGGTCCCGCAGGACCGGCCCGGGAGGGCTCACTGGGTGTAGGTGTAGTGCGGGCTGTCGTACTGAGGCCCGTTCTTCTCGTAGGTGAACCAGTAGGTCAGGGTGGAACCGGTGGCGAGCGTGACGTTCTGTGTCCAGGTGCCGCCGCTGTTGGTCATCCGGAAGTTCTGCTGGCCGGCGCCGTTGATCAGGTAGTGCACATCGACGTACGCCGCGGGTGTGGTCGGAACGAACGTGATCTGCGCCTGACTGGCGCTCACGTGGGTCACCCCGGCGGTGTAGTCCGGCGTCGTCGTGGTCCCGCCGGTGCTGCCGCCCGTCGTACTGCCTGTGGTGCCGCCGGTCGTCGTGCCGCCGGTGGTGCTTCCGCTCGGGCTCTGCTGGTAGACGGCGAACCAGTCGACGCTCATGGCGGCACCCGATGTGATGCTGCCCGCCTGTGCGGCCGAACTGCAGCCGCAGACCTTGTCGGGGTAGGAGCCGGCGATCGCCAGGTCGAAGATGGCCATGAACCCGTGGTCGACGGCGGCCTGCCACGTCGCGACCGACACCTGGTTCTCATTGACGGTGAAGGTCAGATTGCCGTCGAGGTAGAAGCGGAGCTGCTCCGCGGCGGTGTTCGTGCGGTCGATGATCGCGGAGTACGTGTGGTAGCCGGTCTGGCAGCCCGGGCACGGCTGAAGATTGCTGGTGATGCCGTCGGGGTCGTGGCACTCGCCCGCCCACACGCCGCAGTGGAAGGTGGTGGAGTGCTGGCTCAGCGCGTTGACGTCCTCCATGATGTCGAACTCGCCGATGCTCGGCCAGTTCGTCGCGCCGACCGGGCGGGCCGCGCCGCCCATCGCCCAGAACGCGGGCCAATAGCCCAGTCCGCTGGCCGGGTTGGGCTGAAGGATGGACGCGCTCATCTCCAGCTGGCCGCCGGCCGGGGCGGCGAAGTCGGTGCGCTGGGTCTCGATGCGTCCCGAGGTCCAGTGGCCGGACCCGTCGCGGAGAGCCTTGATGACCAGGTGGCCCTGGCCGTCCTGGTAGACGTTGCTGGTGGAGTCGGTGGCCGACTCGACCTCGCCCGTTCCCCAGTTGGCGGCACCTCCGGCGTAACTGGTACCCAGGTCGTACAGCCAGTTGGTCCGGTTCAGCGCGCTGCCGGACGCGCCGTTGAAGTCGTCCGAGAAGAGGGTGGTCCAGCCGGTCGGCGCACCCGGTACGGCCGCCGAGGCGCTGCCGCCGGTGCCGATCAGGCCTGCGAGCGCGCCGATGAGCAGCACCAGAGCGCTGCCCAGAACGAGGGGGACGGTTCTCTGTCTGCCGGCCGGAACACCGGTGGGCGGTGGGGAGGTTGTCATCGTTGTGGTGCTCCCTGTCAAGCATGCGGGATGGGAGTGCTGCAGGGGCCTGCCTCCTGGTGGGGCTGGGGAGCAGGTCGTCTCCGTCGTCTGGCGACATGGTCTGCTGACATCTTTGAGAGCGCTCTCAGGGTGATCATGAGTCTGCGGTTCCTCGTTGTCCTCCTCTGTGTCGACGCCGCCGCACTGTGGATCCTGGTGCGCGCGGCCGATTACGGACGATCCGCCATGTCGTAGGGGAAGAGCCTGAGTTGGCCGCTCACCGGGCGGAAATCGCCGTTTCAATGCAGGAGTGTCCGGCGCGACTCTTCATGCGTCAATGGCTTCAACGTGATCGGTTGAGGAGCGGGTCTTCTGGCGACGCTCTATGGAGTTCCGGAAAAGGTCCGAACCAAGCTCCGCCGGGCTGTGGAGCGCTCTCCGGCGACCGGTCGAGCGCGGTGGTGTCCCGTTGAGCTGCGGTTCTGTGACGGCGGCAGCGGGAGGGAGGATCTGTCGTCTCGCCGACGGCCTTCGACGCCGCTCGCAGACCTCGCGCGGCGGCTTCAGGAGTCGAAGGCAACCGCTCGCGCGCAGCCCATTCGGTCCGGGTGGGCAAGACCCGATGGCCGCATGTCCCTAATCTTTACCCCATGTTTTCAGCCCCATCGAGCGCCGGGTCGCTCATTTGGTTAACCTAAGGCAGACGGACAGCGACAAGGGGTCCCACCCACACCCATGGTCCGTCCCGGGACAAGCCGGTCACAACGGCCTGCTCTCACACGAGTAACCGGCGCCACCGCGTCCGAACTGCCTTCAACCCACGCCCGAGCGGGCCAGGTACCGGACCGGAGACGGCCGGTTGTGCCCCGAGGGTTACCCGACACATAAGGAGTGCGCGGTGACACCGGAGAAGACGAATCGCGAGCAACGCCCCGAAGAACGCACGGAGCGTGCGGGCCGCCGGTCCGACGAGCTCGGCAGCCTGGCCGTGTGGGCACGGTCCGCCCCCATCCGTCTCGCGGGCTACGAGGACGACCTCGCCGAGCCCCACATCCTGCCCAGCGTGGACTGACCCCCACGGGACCCTTCGCGATCGCCGACAGCATGGGCGTGCGAAAATCACGCCCATGCTGATCAGAGAAGCCGCGGCCGACGACTGGCCGCGGATCTGGCCTTTCTGGCACCGGATCGTCGCCGCCGGCGACACCTACACCTGGGCCCGGGACACCTCCGAAGAGGCGGCCCGGGCCCTGTGGACGTCCCCGCCGAAGCGCGTGTACGTCGCCGAGGACGAGACCGGAACCGTCGTCGGCTCGGCCTTCGTCACCCCGAACTACGGTGGCCCCGCCGACCGCATCGCCAACGCCGGCTTCATGGTCGACCCCGACCACGGCGGCCGCGGCATCGGCCGCGCCCTCGCCGAACACATCCTCACCACCGCCCGTGACCAGGGCTTCCGCGGCATGGTCTTCAACGCCGTCGTCGAGACCAACCCCGCCGTCAAGCTCTGGCTCTCCCTCGGCTTCACGATCCTGGGCACGGTCCCGGACGCGTTCGACCATCCCCGGGACGGCCGCGTCGGCCTGCACGTCATGTACCGCGCCCTCTAGAAGCGCCTTCTGGGAGCGCGGTCGAGAAGCACCTTCCAGAGGCGTCTTCTAGTCGAGCGGCGCCGTCCGCTGCCACGGGTGCAGCTTCTCCAGCTGCTCCGCCAGCTCCAGCAGCGCCGCCTCCGACCCCGGCCGCCCCACCAGCTGTACGGCGCAGGGCGCGCCCGAGGGCAGGGTGCCGAACGGGACCGACATCGCGGGCCAGCCGGTGAGGTTCCAAGGGGGCGTCAGCGGCGAGTAGTTGGTGTTCGCCAGCACATTGCGCAGCCAGCCCCGCTCGTGCCACGGCCCGGCCTTGGGGGAGCGGCGGGCCAGCGCCGCCGTCAGCAGGATGTCGTGCTCGGCGAAGAACGGCGCGAGGCGCTCCCGCAGCCGCTCCCGGCCCTTGCCGGTACGGACGCTCTTCACGAACCGCCGCCCGATCGCCGCGTGCACCCGGGTCCGCCGCGACAGCTTCCGCGGATCGAGCCCCGCCGCGTCCACCGACGTGCCCGCCGTCCAGTGCGCGAGCGACGTGGTGCTCAAGGACAGCGGATACGGCGGATCGGCGCGCCGCACGGTGTGGCCCGCCCCGTTCAGCAGGCCGGCCGCCTCGCGTACGGCGGTCGTATACGGCTTGCTGACGGCCACTCCGGCGAGCGGGCTGCGCACAGAGGCGGCGATCTTCCGGACGGTGGGTTCGTCGGGGCGTACGACCTCGACGTCCGCGATGACCGAAAACATCAGCCGGGCGTCCTCGACGGTCGTCGCCAGGGGTCCGTTCTCGGACATTCCGAACCAGTCGCCGTCGCCGATACCGGCCGGGACGACCCCGAACCCCGGCTTGATGGTGACCAGGCCGCAGTTGGCCGCGGGTATGCGCAGCGAGCCCATGCCGTCGTTGCCGAGGGCGATCGGCACCATGCCGGCGGCTACGGCGGCCGCGCTCCCGCCCGATGAGCCGCCCGCCGTGCGGGCCGTGTCCCACGGGTTGCGGCTGGTTCCGTGGACGCCCTCGGTCGTACCGAAGATGCACAACTCGGGCACGTTCGTGAGCCCGACGACCACCGCGCCCGCCGCCCGCAGCCGGGCCACGGTGATGTGGTCGTGGTCGGCGGGGGTGTCCGGGGTCGCGGCGGAGCCGACCCGGTTGGACTCGCCGGTCACCGGGAGGTTGTCCTTCACGGCCACCGGCACGCCCGCCAGGGGGAGTTCGGCCAGATCGGCCCGCGCGCCCACCTCGTCGGCCTCCGCGAGCGCGGCCTCCGCCCGCACCACCCGGAACGCGCCGATCCGCCCGTCGAGCCGCTCGATCCGGGCGAGATGCTCGGCCACCACCTCACGGGGCGTGACCCGCTTCTCGCGGACGGCGGCGGCGATCTCGACGGCGGTACGGCCGACCCAGCTGGTCACGGGCACGCTCCTTCTCACTACTCGCGAGTATGTAGGGAGAACTGTGCCTCGGCCGGGGCGGTGCGTCGAGAGGTGACCGGTCTTGGACATTCGAGGCCGTCTTGTTGGACTTTTCGCGAGCCGGTATCGGGTAGGCGCCGACTGACCTGCTGGTCATCCGATCAATGGCCCAACTTGGCTGCTCCCGCCGCCCATTGACAGCCCCTGAGTGCAGTCCAATCATCAGTCGTCCGATCAATCGCGACCGGTGGAGTGGCATGGCTGAGCGCAGGAAGAGACGGTTCCGGTTCATCGGCTTCGCGGCGGTGTTCGCACTGCTCGCCGCACCCACGGTGCCGGCGGTCGCGGTCCAGCAGGAGCGCGCGGTGCCGGTGACCGTGCCCGCGCTGTCCAACTGGACTCCTCGACTCGGGAGTTACGACTTCGGGACCGGGACCCGGCTCGTGGCCGACAGCAAGAGCGAGCGCGATGTCGCCGACACCCTCGCCGACGACCTCAAGGCGGCCGGTCACGGAACAGTGCCCGTAGTCCGGGGAGGTGCCACCCGCCCCGGTGACATCGTGATCGAAGTCCGGTCGGACAAGGGCTCGTTGGGTGCGGAGGGCTATGAACTCCAGGCGGGCAAACGGCTGTCGGTGACCGGCGCGACCGAGACCGGCGCCTTCTACGGCACCCGGACCCTCCTCCAACTCCTCGCGCAGGGTGACCACATACCGGCCGGACGCACGATCGACATACCGCGCTACAAGGAGCGTGGGGTCGGCGTCTGCGCCTGCTACATCCACATCTCCCTGCCCTGGCTGGAGAACCTGGTGCGCGAGATGGCGTACCACAAGCTCAACCAACTGCTCCTGGAACTGAAGGTGAAGAGCGCCGCGCACCCGGAGGCGAACACCTGGGGCTACTACACCCCGGACGAGATGCGCCGCCTCGTCGCCCTCGGCGACAAGTACCACGTCGAGATCATTCCGGAGATCAACTCCCCGGGCCACATGGACCCTTGGATAGAGAACCGCCCCGATCTCCAACTCACCGACAGCGACGGCAACAAGCAGCCCGCCCGGCTCGACGTCACCCAGCAGGCCGCGTTCGACTACTACACGAGCCTGATGGACGAGTACGCGCAGGTCTTCACCGCGACGTCCTGGCACATGGGTGCCGACGAGTACATGCTCGGCTCCGACTACTCCAAGTACCCGCAGATGCTGCGCTACGCCCAGGAGAAGTACGGCGCGAGCGCCACCCCGCAGGACGCGTACATCGACTTCATCAACCGCGTCCAGGCCTACGCCGCGAGCAAGGGCAAGAAGCTGCGCATCTGGAACGACGGACTCACCGGCGCCAACACCGTGCCGGTGGCCGCGGGCACGACGGTCGAGCACTGGCTGAACGTCACGGAGAAACCGAGCCAACTCATCGCCGAGGGCTACCCGTTGATGAACGCGGCCTACTCCCTCTACCTCGTCCGCGGCGGCTTCCACAGCGACACCGAGGGTCTGTACGACCAGAGCTGGGACCCGCGCAGCTTCGAGGGCGAGAAGCTCACCTCCAGCGACGGCATCACCGGCGCGAAGATCAGCCTCTGGCCCGACAACGGCCGCGGCGAGACCGAGAACGAGGTCGCCACCGACACCGAGCCCGCCCTACGGCACCTCGCCCAGGCGACCTGGGGCGATCCGCATCCCGACGCCACGTACGCCGCATTCACCGCCCGGGGTACGGCAGTCGGGCACGCGCCCGGGTGGCGGGACCTGACCCGGGTACCGGTGCCGGACGGGACATACACCTTCCGGACGGCAGGCGCCGGCATGGCCGCCACAGTGCGGCGCACGCCGGACGGTTACGCGACGCTGCGGACCGCCGACGGCTGCCTTGAGGTGCGGGGCGGCAAGCTCACCCTCAACGTGCCGCTCCAGCCCGGGGTTTCGGCGACCCCGCAGCCCTGCGATGCCACGAACACCATGCAGCGCTGGGAGTTGGTGCCCGCGGCGGGCGGCTACCGACTCGTGAACGCGATCACGCAGATGGCGCTGAGCGTCGCGGCCGACGGCCGGCTCGTGCAGTACCCGCCGGACCAACACCAGCCCGACACCTGGCACTTGACCGCCCACTGAGCAACCAGAGGAGTCCCACCCCATGGCCCTCTCCAGACGTCTCTTCGTCCTCTCGGCCACCGCGCTCGCCGCGACCGGCACCGCCACGGCATCCGCCCTCGCGGCTACCCCGACCCCGTCCGACTCCCGCTCCCGCATCCCCGTCAGCGCCGACGACACGGAAGCCGAGCTGGTCCGCAAGGCCTCCCAAGTCCGGCCCACCGCACGGCAGGTGGCCTGGCAGAAGCTGGAGCGGACGGCGTTCCTGCACTTCGGCGTGAACACCTTCACCGGCCTGGAGTGGGGGACCGGCGACGAGGACCCGAACGTGTTCCAGCCGACCGGCCTCGACACCGACCAGTGGGCCCGCGCCCTGCGCGACGGCGGCTTCAAGCTCGCCATCCTCACCGTCAAGCACCACGACGGCTTCGTCCTCTACCCCTCCCGCTACACCGACCACACGGTCGCGTACAGCAGTTGGCGTGCGGGGCAGGGCGACGTACTGCGCTCCTTCGCCGACTCCATGCGGCGGTACGGCCTCAAGGCCGGCGTCTACCTCTCGCCCGCCGACGAGAACCAGTACCTCCACGGCGTCTACGCCAACGGCAGTGCACGCACCACGCGCACGATCCCGACACTCGCCGACGGCGACGACCGCACCCCGGACGCCTTCTACACGCTGGACGCCACCGACTACGGCGCCCACATGCTCAACACCCTCTACGAAGTGCTGACCGAGTACGGCCCGATCGACGAGGTCTGGTTCGACGGTGCCCAGGGCCGTATCCCGCCGGGCCACGTCGAGGACTACGACTGGGACAGCTGGTACACCCTGGTCAGGTCGCTGGCCCCGGACGCGGCGATCGCCGTGACCGGACCGGATGTGCGCTGGGTCGGCAACGAGGCTGGCATCGCACGGGAGGACGAGTGGAGCGTCCTCCCGGTCAAGGCCGAGCAATACGGGCGTACGGACTGGGCGTTGTCGTACGACACCCCCGACGAGGGCAGCCGTGCCGCGCTCGTCTCGGCGCAGCCGAACACCGACTACCTGCAGTGGTGGCCCGCCGAGTGCGATGTGTCGATCCACGACGGCTGGTTCTACCACCCGGGCCAAGTCCCCAAGAGCGTCGACGAGTTGATCGACATCTACTTCGGCTCGGTCGGCCGCAACGCGGTCCTCCTGCTCAACGTGCCACCGGACACGGACGGCTTGCTGGCGGCCCCGGACGTGGCACGCCTGCGGGAGTTCCGCGAGCGCGTGGACCGGGAGCTGCCCGAGGACCTGGCGCGCCGGGCCCGGACGGCCGTCTCGCCGGGCCGGGTCACCGTCGATCTCGGCACTGAACAGGCCGTGGACCGCGTCCGGTTGGCGGAGGACACAGCGCGCTACGGCCAGCAGGTCGAGGCCTTCGTGGTCGAGGCGTACGTCGACGGGGCCTGGACGGAGGTGACCCGCGCCGGAACGATCGGCGCGAGCCGCATCCTGCCGCTGGCCGCGCCTGTACGGGCCCGGCGGTGGCGAGTTCGCGTGACGGCAGCCCGGGACGCCGTGAGGATCGCGGAGTTCGGGCTGTACCGGTCGCGGGTCTGAGCGGCGGCCGGAAACCGCCTGCGCTCACATCTCGCTGAGGAGCTTCTCCAGGAAGGACACCGACTCGGGGGCCGGTGACGCCACCATGCTCAGCCGGTCCATGACCGCGAGGTAGCGGTCGACCTCTTCGGGCTTGTCCAAGTAGAGGGCGCTGGTGAGCTGTTCGAGGTAGACGATGTCCGGCAGGTCCGGCACCGGGAAGCGCAGCACGGTGATCGGGCCGCCGGCGGCGGCGTGGCCGCCCACGTGGAACGGCAGCACCTGGAGGGTGACGTTCGGCAGGGCGGCCGTATCGATGAGGTGCCGCAGCTGCTCGCGCATCACGTCCGCCCCGCCCAGCGGACGGCGCAGCGCGGCCTCGTCCACCACGACCCACAGCTTCGGGGCGCCGGGCCTGGTGAGCAACTCCTGCCGGGTCATGCGGAGTTCGACACGGCGCTGGATCGCGTCCGGGGTGTCGACGGGACGGCCGAGCCGGATGACGGCCTCGGCGTACGCGGCCGTCTGCAACAGGCCCGGGATGAACTGCACTTCGTAGGTGCGGATGAGGGAGGTGGCCTCCTCCAGGCCCAGGTGCTGCTCGAACCAGGTCGGGAAGGCGTCGCCGTACGCGCGCCACCAGCCGGGTTCGTTGGCACGGCGGGCCGAGTCGAGGAACTCCTGCCGTGCGTCCGGCTCGTGGAGGCCGTAGAGGGTCAACAGGTCGGCTACGTCACGCTCCTTGAAGCCGACCCGGCCCAGCTCCATGCGGCAGAGCTTGGCGTCCGAGGCGCGTATCGCCGAAGCGGCCGTGTCCCGGGTGATGCTGAGGGACTCGCGCAGGCGGCGCAGGCGCGTGCCCAGCATGATGCGCTGGACCGTCGGACCGCCGCGCTGAAGGCTCAGCACGTCCGAACCCGAGGGCGCGTATTCCGGTTGAGCTGCAGTCATGTTCATCCCCTCGGCGGTCGCGCCGATACCGTCCGCAAGTTTTCGGGACTCAAAAGAGGATCGTAGCACCGAGGTTCCGGATAACTGCAGGGAGTGAAGGAGCCGGAAGGTGCCGGCCTGTGTCCGGCGCCTTCCGGCCAATCCGCGGGTTTGCCTGACCTCAGCGGCCGGGGAGTAGGCCGTCGAAGTCGCCGTCCTTCACACCGCGGACGAATGCGGAGATCTCGGCGCTGGTGTAGACGAGCGCCGGACCTTCGGGGTGGCGCGAGTTGCGTACGGCGACCTGACCGTCGGAGAGCGCGGCCAACTCGACGCAGTTTCCTTCAGGGTTGCTGTGGTGGCTCTTGCGCCACTGCGCGTCGCTCAGCAGGGTCGCCGCCATGCCGTTCGCGTGCTCTATGTGAGGCCTCATCGCTCCCCCGGAAGATCGAATGCAATTGCAGCTTCAATTGCACCCATTGGTGATGTGGAGGACGATAGCCCTCGGGGGGACCGCTCGCAAGATCGTCTGCAATTGCAGCGGTAATTGCCGATGCACTTGCGTTCGCAGGGGCGGGCGGAGGACGATGCTCCGGACAGGTGTAGTGCGCGCAGGTGTTCTCTCTTCCCAGGGGTCTCAGGGGTCGCGATGTCCGCAGAGCAAGTCGTACGACCGGTCGACACCCTGCGGATCGAGGGGACTTGGGAGTGGCTGTGCAGGGTCGTCGACCAGGTGGGCCCACCCGAGCCGGGGCGGACCGTCACCCTGGTCCCGGCCGTCGGCGACGGGCGCGACCCCGCTCTCTGTTCCGTGCTGGTCGTGCCTCCGATGCCTCAATCGGCCCAGGTGGCACGGGACTTCACCCGCGCGGCGCTGGCCGACCGGGCCGGGGACGAACTCGTCGACGACGTGACGGTCACCGTGTCGGAGCTGGTGAGCAACGCGCTGCGCTACGGCCGGGCGCCCAACTCCCGTGCGGAGCCGCAGCCTTCACTCTGGCTCGCGGTGTGGGACCGGCTGCCGTACGCGGTGTGCGCGGTGACCGACGACAGCGATCGCATACCCGTGGAGGGGCACCCCGACGAGTTCGCGGAGTCCGGGCGCGGACTGCAGGTGGTCTCCGCGCTGAGCGAGTCGTGGGGATGGAACCTGCGGGCGGGCGGCGGGAAGACGGTCTGGGCGCTGTTCAAGATCTGACCCGGGGGATACGTCCGGGGGATACGGAACGACAAGAGGGGCACCGGTAACTCCGGTGCCCCTCCTCTCTGTTACTGCTCAGACCTTGCGGCCGATGCCGCAGATCGCGTCCACGTCGGACGGGTCGCGGCCCACGTCGACCGGCTCCGGGTGCCACTGTGAGGTGGGCACGATGCCGGGCTCGATGACCTCCAGGCCCGTGAAGAACGCCTCGATCCGCTCAGGGCCGCGCAGGTGGTATGAGCTGGCCGAGTTGGCGTTGTACACCGAAATGGCTTGGTTCAGCGCCGCGTTGGTGTCGGTGCCGTCGCTCAGCGCGAGGTAGCTGCCCGGGGGCAGGGCGTCCAGGAAGCGGCCCACGACGGACTCGGGCTCGTCCGAGTCCGGGATCTGGCCCAGGATGCCCAGCATCGTCAGCGCGATCGGCTTGCTGAAGTCCAGGGTCTGCGCGGCGACTTCGAGGATGCCCTCGGGGTCGCGCACATCGGCGTCGAGGTAGGCGCAGGCGCCTTCCGGGGTGCTGGTGAGCAGCGCCTGGGCGTGCACCAGCACCAGCGGGTCGTTGTCGACGTACACGATGCGGCTCTCGGGCGCGATGCGCTGTGCGACCTCGTGCGTGTTGTCGACGGTGGGCAGGCCGGTCCCGATGTCGAGGAACTGGCGGATGCCCGCCTCTTCGGTGAGATAGCGCACCGCCCTTACCAGGAAGCGCCGTTGGAGGCGGGCGAGGAGGGCGATGTCGGGGAACATCTGGACGATCATCTCGCCGGCCTCGCGGTCGGCGGCGTAGTTGTCCTTGCCGCCCAGGAGGAAGTTCCACACACGGGCGGAGTGCGGCCGGTCGAGCTGAAGCCGGTCGGCCAGCGGGTCTTCGGAGGTCATGGGCAAAGCCTCACACGAAGTACCCGGCGGTGTCCGGCGATTCGGACTCGAAACGGGGGACACGCCCCCTTTCATGCCCGCGCCGCTCCCGTGCTGTCCCGCTCGATCAGCCGCGGCACCGGCACCCGCACCGTGCGCGCCGGACCGCCGTCCAGCAGCGCGGTCAACTCCCGGGCCGCCGTACGGCCGAACTCCACACTGTCCCGGGACAGCGCCGACAGCCACGGCCGGACCATGCGGCACAGCGCGGAGTCCTCCCAGGCGACCACCGACACGTCCGCCGGTACGGAGAAGCCGAGTTCGGACGCGGCGGCCACCCCGGCGACGGCCATCACGTCGTTGTCGTAGATCAACGCCGTTGGGGGAGCGGGGACTTCGAGGACCCGGCGGGTGACGGCGGCGCCCGCCGCGTCCGAGTAGTCGGTGGTCACCGAACGCACCTCGGTCAGCTCGCGACGGGCGGCCTCGGCGCGCAGGGCGCGGATACGGCGCTCGGTGTGCGCGAGGCCCGGCAGGCCGGCGATGTGCACGATCCGCCGGTGGCCGCGCGCGTACAACTCGTCGACGACCGAGGCCATCGCGCCCGCGTCGTCGGCCCACACCGTCGACAGGCCGGGGTGGCGTTCGTCGGGTGCGCCGCCGATCACCACGGCGGGCAGGCCCAGTTCGTCGAGGAGGTCGGGCCGCGGGTCGGAGGTGCGCGGGTCGGCCACCAGGACGCCGTCCACGCGGTGTTCGGCCCACCAGCGCCGGTACACCGCGCACTCGTCGTCGACGTCCTCGGCCATCTGGAAGAGCAGGCCGAGATGGCGCTCGGCCAGCACTTCCTGGATGCCCGAGACGAGTTGGAGGAAGAAGGAGTCGACGCCGAGGGTGTCCGCGGGCCGGGCGAGGACGAAACCGACCGTCGCCGCCCCCTCACCGGACAGCGCCCGCGCCGCCGTACTGGGCCGCCAGCCCAGCTGTTCCGCGACCCGGCGCACCCGGTCGCGGGTGATCTCGGAGACGCCGGGCCGGCCGTTGAGCGCGAAGGAGACCGCGCTCTCGGACACGCCGGCGCGCTGCGCGATGTCCTTCATCGTCGGCCGACGCGCGGGCGACCGCTTGCCTGACAAGCTCGCACTCCATTCCACCGGTGCCGCGCACTAATGCGCTTGAGTCAGCACACCCTAAAGCGCATTAGTGATCCACCGCAAGAATGCCAACACGCCTCGCTGACCAGTGCAGTTGGCCGGAACCGGCCAACTAATGAATTTAGCTGAGCGGAATCCATTGACTCGCCCGCCGGGGAGCGTGCAAGGTCTGCCCCGGCACGATTGGCCAACCCCCACTGCAAAGGAGCCACTCGCCGTGCGCATCTCCCGCAGAGTCTTCGCCGCAGTTGCCGCCGCCGTCGTCCTCATGCCGCTGAGCGCCTGCGGTTCCGGGGGAGACGACGGCGGATCGACCGACGCCTCGGGCAAGGTCGAGGGCGACATCACCTTCCAGACCTGGAACCTCCGCGCCAACTTCAAGCCGTACTTCGAGGGCGTGATCTCCGGCTTCGAGAAGAAGTACCCCGGCACCCATGTGAAGTGGATCGACCAGCCCGCCGAGGGCTACGCCGACAAGATCAGCGCGGACGCCGCCGGCGGCACCCTGCCCGACGTCGTCAACGTCTCCCCGGACCTCGTCGCCCCCCTCGCCAAGGCGGGCCTCGCGCTCGACCTCGACAAGTCGGCCGCGAAGTACAAGAGCGAGTACCTGCCGGGTGCTTGGGCCAGCCATGAGATACCGGGCATGACCGGCACCTACGCCTTCCCCTGGTACCTCAACACCGGCCCGCTCTTCTACAACAAGTCCCTCTTCGAGCAGGCCGGACTCAACGCCGACCAGCCGCCGAAGACGTACGACGAACTCTTCGCCCAGGCCCTCCAGTTGGCCAAGAAGACCGACGGCAAGGTCGCCACCCTCGCCAACGTCCCCACCGTCGAGGACTTCGGCCGCTACGGCGTCGAGCTCATGAACAAGGCGGGCACCGCGTTCGCCTTCAACGACGCGAAGGGGATCGAACTCCTCACCAAGTACAAGGAGTTGTACGACGCGAAGGCCCTCGACTCGCAGGCGCTGACCGCCACCCCGGAGTCGTCCGGCAAGAAGTTCCTCACCGGCGCCGTGGCGATGAACCCGGGCAGCGCCCTGGACCTCGACAACTTCAAGAAGCAGGCGCCCAGCCTGTACAAGAACATCGGCATCACCGACCAGATCACCAGCACCGGGCACGTCAACATGTACGTGATGGGCGTGATGGTCAACTCCAAGACCAAGCACACCCCGGCCTCCGTGGCCTTCGCGCACTACGTCACCGACGCCCAGCAGCAGATGTCGTTCGCGAAGAAGGTCGCCATCTTCCCCAGCACCGCCGGTTCCCTCGACGACCCGTACTTCACCAAGGAGGACGGCACCGACGAGACCCGGGTACGGATCGCCGCCGCCAAGTCCCTGAAGAACGCGGTCAATTACACGCCGGTGCTGTTCAGCGAGCAGATGAAGACCGCACTGCGCAACGAGGTCGCCAAGGCGTTGCAGGGCAAGGAGAGCCCCACGACGGCTCTCGACAACGCTGTCAAGGCGTGCAACACGCTGCTCCAGCAGGAAGGCTGAGGGTCCCCATGGCCGACGTGTCCCGCGTGCGGCGCCAACTGCCCACCAGCCCCTGGCTGTTCGCCGCCCCCGGGCTGCTCGTCGTCGGCGCCTTCGTGCTCTACCCCTTCGCCTCCACCGTGATCAACTCCTTCACGGACCGGCGCACCCTGATCCCGGGCCACTTCGTGGGCTTCGCCAACTTCCGCGAACTGTGGCACGACGACATGTTCTGGACCGGCCTGCGCAACAGCACCCTGTACATCGTCGGGGTGGTCCCCGCACTCGTCGTACTCCCGCTGCTGCTCGCCCTGTTGGTGCAGAAGAACATCCCCGGCATCACCTTCTTCCGGTCCGCCTTCTACACGCCGGTCGTCGCGTCGATCGTCGTGGTCGGGCTGATCTGGGTGTGGCTGCTCGACGAACGCGGCCTGGTCAACTCGCTGTTGGAGACGATCGGCGTCGGACAGATCGGCTTCCTCAGCGACCAGTGGCTGCTCCTGCTGAGCGCGATGGCCGTCACGGTCTGGAAGGGCCTCGGCTACTACATGATCATTTATCTGGCCGCACTCGCCAGCGTGCCACGCGAGTTGCACGAGGCCGCGTCGGTCGACGGCGCGGGCGCGGTGCGCCGCTTCTTCACGGTGACCGTGCCCGCCGTCCGCTCCACCATGGTGCTCGTCGGGGCGCTGTCCTCGGTCGCCGCCTTCAAGGTGTTCTCCGAGGTCTACCTGATGGCGGGCCCGAGCGGCGGACCGGCCGGCGAGGACACCACCCTCGTCATGCTCGTCCAGCGCACCGGCACGGGACTGACCGGCCGGGTCGGCTATGCCTCCGCGCTCTCGGTCGTCGTCTTCGTGGTCACCGTCGCGCTGATGCTGCTCGTACTGCGGGCCGACCGGAAGGAGGACGCTTGAGCGTCATCGAGCGCACAAGGCCCGTCCAGGAGACGGCAGTTCGTGAACCCCGCATCACCGACGAGCACGGCCGCCGCATCCGCGTCTGGGAACTCGCCCTGCGCTACGCGCTGTTGCTCATCGTCCTCGCCATCACCGTCGGCCCCTTCGTGTGGCAGCTCTCCACCTCGCTCAAGGGCCCGACCGAGGACATCTACAGCTCACCGCCGACCTTCCTCCCCGAACACCCCACCCTGCACAACTACAAGCGGGTCGCCGACACCATCCCCGTCTGGGACTACGCCTTCAACTCGCTGAAGGTCGCCGCCGGCAACGTCGTGACGAACTGCGTCGGTTCGGCCCTCGCCGGCTACGCCCTGGCCCGGCTGCGCTACCGGGGCCGCCGCGTGGCCACCCTCGTCTTCATCCTCGCGATGCTCGTGCCGGTGGAGGGCATCATCATCGCCCAGTTCACCACCATGCGGGAGCTGGGCCTCAACAACACCCTGATCGGCGTGGTCCTCCCGGGCTGCGTCGGCGCGATGAACGTGCTGCTGATGCGCAACGCCTTCCTCAACCTGCCGTACGAGATAGAGGAAGCGGCCTTCGTCGACGGCGCGAACGTGTGGCAGCGGTTCCTGCGGATCGCGCTGCCGTCCGTGAAGGGCACCATCGCGGTCGTCGCGATCTTCGCCTTCATGGGCGCCTGGGACGACTTCCTGTGGCCGCTCATCGTGCTCAGCGACCCGTCCAAGTTCACGCTCACCATCGGCCTCAACTATCTGCACGGCACCTTCGCCAACGACGAACGCCTCGTCGCCGCCGGCACGGTCATCGCCGTGGCACCGCTGATCGCCCTCTTCGCCTGCCTCCAGCGGTACTTCTTCCGGGGTGTCGGCGAAGGTGCCGTCAAGGGCTGACCCACGGCCCGATTCTCCTCCGTACGCACTACAGAACCAGGATCCCGATGTCTTCTGCCGTGCGCTTCGGCGTCAACTACACACCCAGCCAAGGGTGGTTCCACCACTGGCTCGACTTCGACCTCGACTCCGTACGCGCCGACCTCGACTCGATCGCCGAGCTGGGCCTCGACCACGTCCGTGTCTTCCCGCTGTGGCCCTACTTCCAGCCCAACCGGACCCTGATCCGAACCAAGGCCGTAGAGCAGCTGGTTCAGCTCGTGGACGCGGCCGGTGAGCGCGGGCTCGACGTCAACGTGGATGGTCTGCAAGGGCACTTGAGCAGTTTCGACTACCTGCCCGCGTGGACCCGGACCTGGCATCGGCGCAACCTCTTCACCGACCCGGACGTCCTCGACGGCCAGGCCGCCTACCTGCGCACGCTCGCCGCCGCCCTCGCCGACCGCCCGAACTTCATCGGCATGACCCTCGGCAACGAGGTCAACCAGTTCTCGGCCGGCCCGCACCCGGACCCCGACCGGGCGACCGAGGACCAGATCGACACCTGGCTGGCGCGGATGCTCGCGGCCTGCGCGGAGGGCGCGCCCGGCAAGCCGCATCTGCACGCCGAGTACGACGCGACCTGGTACCAGGACGACATGCCCTTCACTCCGGCCCAGGCCGCCCGGCACGGCGCGATGACGGCCGTGCACTCCTGGGTCTTCAACGGCACCGCCCAACGCCACGGCCGCAGTTCGGTCCCCTCCGAGCACCATGCCGCCTACCTGATCGAGCTGAGCAAGGCGTGGGCCGAGGAACCGCACCGGCCCGTCTGGCTCCAGGAGGTCGGCGCGCCCCAGCCCCTCGTACCCGCCGAGCACGCGGCCGACTTCGCCTCCGCGACCATCGCCAACGCCCTTGACTGCCCCGACCTCTGGGGCATCACCTGGTGGTGCTCGCACGACGTGTCCCGCGACCTCGCAGACTTCCCCGAACTCGAATACGGGCTGGGCCTGTTGACCAACGACCGCCAACCCAAGGACATCGCGCTGGTGTTGGCGGAGGCGGCACGCGAGCCCACGTACACGCCCGCCACCCGCACCACGGCGCTCGTCGTGCCCGCCGATCCGTCGGTCCGCTCGGTCTGCGGTCCCGGCGGGCCGGTCTTCGACGCCTACTTCCGACTCGTCGCCGACGGAGCCCGCCCGGCGACCGTCCTCGACGTACGCGCGGACGACAAGGAACACCTCGCCGCGCGCGGCATCACCGAAGTCGTCACTCCCGAACAGGTACTCCCCACCCCACAAGGAGGCACCAGCTCGTGAACCCCCAAGGCCCCACCAGACGCACCGTCCTGCTCGTCGGCGCGGCGGCCACCCTGCTGCCCCAACTGCCCACGCCCGCCTTCGCCGCCGCGCAGGCCGCCGCCAACACCGGGCAGCCGTACGCCGGTTACTGGTACCCGGACTCCCTCCCCGCCGGCACCCCGGGCACCGGCATCACCTGGAACAGCCTGAAGACCTGGACCGCCGCCGCGGACGCGGACCTCGCCTTCAACGCCGCCGCCGTCCCCCTGGCCGCACGCTTCACCCCGACCCCTGCCAACAGCACCGCCCGCTCCGGACAGGCCCGCATCCAGTCCCTGGTCTCCTTCGGACCGACGTCGAGCAACCCCTCCCAGGGCGCGGCCACCGCCGACTACTACGCCCTCACCCACTGGTCCTACCTCGACGAACTCGTCTTCTGGGGCGGCTCCTCCGGCGAGGGCATCATCCTCGCCCCGAACGCCCCCATCGTCGACGCCGCCCACCGGCACGGCGTCCCCGTCCTCGGCAACATCTTCCTGCCGCCCGTCGCCTACGGCGGACAGCTCCAGTGGACCCGCGACCTGGTCCAGAAGGACTCCGCCGGGCACTACCCGCTGGCCGCTCAACTCGTCGCCGTAGCAGCCGCGTACGGCTTCGACGGCTGGTTCGTCAACGCCGAGACCAGCGGCGGGAACACCGCCCTCGGCACCGACATGCAGGGATTCGTAGGTGAGTTGAAGTCCCTCGCCGCCGCGCAGGGGCAGCGGGTGACCTGGTACGACGCCATGACCGTGAACGGGACGGTCAGTTGGCAGGGCGCGCTGAACTCTTCGAACCAGGCGTTCTTCCAGGCCGCGAACGACATGTTCATCGACTTCCGGTGGAGTACCAGCACGCTGGCGGCCTCCGGGACCAAGGCGGACGGGCTCGGGCGCAGCCGCTACGAGTTGTGGGCCGGTGTCGACGTCGAGTCCAACGGGTCGGGTACGTCGGTGAGTTGGGACGCGATGGTGCCGACGACCAAGGCGCACATCACGTCGATCGGGTTCTACCGGCCGGAGTGGACCCGCAACCACCTTCCCGCGAGTCGTACCCCGGGCGACTTCCACGCGGCCGACGACCGGTTCTGGACCGGGCGTTCGCTCGACCCGTCGCAGCCGGACAGCACGGACACCTGGCGGGCGCCGGCCGTGTCGGTCGCGGACCGGTCGACGGTGGGCGGCGCGCTGCCGTTCGCGAGCGTCTTCAACACCGGGCACGGGCTGTGCTGGTACGAGGACGGGACGGTCACCTCGGACGCGGCCTGGAACCACCTCGGGCTGCAGGACCGGCTGCCGTCGAGGCGGTGGGTGGTGCGGACGGCGGGCCAACGGCCCACGGTGACCTTCGACTTCGCGGACGCGTGGCGGGGCGGCAGCAGCGTGCTGGTCTCGGGTGTACTCGATCAACCGACGACTGTGGATGTGTACGGTTCACAGCTGCCGATCGATGATGACACCGTGGTCGACCTGACCTTCCGCACCGACAGTGGCAGCGGCAGCGACAGCGACAGTGTGAACGTCGAGCTGGCCGTCGCCACCGCCGAACCGAGCACCGCGGGGTCGACACCGCCGTACACGTATCTGCCTGTGAACTCGGTTAACGGCGTGCGGGCTGTGACGGGCGTCAACGGGTGGCAGACGGTGACCGTGCCGCTCACAGGGCTTTCCGGCACGCTGTATGCGATGGGTGTACGGCTCACCGCGGGCGATGCGAGCGGGAGCACTGTGAACTGGCGGCTCGGCGGTCTCGCTGTTCGCGATGTCAACGACACCCAGCCGCCCGCCGCCCCCTCCAACCTGCGGATCACCGCCGCCACCGGAGGCGACCTGCGCTTCGCCTGGGACGCCGCGCCCGGCGCCGTACGCCACTACACGCTGCACCGGCTCCTCCCCGACGGCACCCGGCGCTTCCTCGGCGGCACTTGCCAGCTCGCCTTCTTCGTCGGTGGGCTGCAGGCCGAACAGGGCGAGCAGGAGGCGTGGTTCGAACTGCGCGCTACAGGGGAGCTCTACTCAGCGTCGGCCCCCGTGACCGTCGCGCACACCTGGTGACACCCGCCCGGCAACACCCGTGACCCAACCCGCAACCGAGCTACGGAGCACCCCACATGCATGACGACCGCAGCCTGGTCGAAGCCCGCCTCAAGCGCGTCCTCGAAGAGCGCATCCGTCCCGCCGTGTACCCCGAGTCCGTGCCGCTGGAGGTGGCCGTCTGGCACGCGCCCGACGAGCCGGTGCCCGTGGCCGAGGGGCTCGCGGGCACACCCGAACCGATCGAGGTGGGTGCTCGGTGGGGTGCTCCCTGGGGTACGAGCTGGTTCCGTGTCACCGGGACCGTCCCCCAGGAGTGGGCCGGGAAGACCGTCGAGGCGCTGCTCGACCTCGGCTTCGACGAGAACATGCCCGGCTTCCAGTGCGAGGGCCTCGTCTACCGGCCCGACGGCACCCCCGTGAAGGGCCTCAACCCGCGCAACCAGTGGGTCAGGATCGGGGCGCCCGTCGCCGGCGGCGAGGAGGTGCGGCTGCACATCGAGGCCGCGTCCAACCCGGTGGTGATGGACTACCACCCGTTCGTGCCGACGCGGTTGGGCGACAAGGAGACGGCCGGGAGCGAGCCCCAGTACACGCTGATCCGCATGGACCTCGCGGTCCTCGACGAGCACGTGTGGAACCTCGTCCTCGACCTGGAGGTCGTCGGCGAGCTGATGGCCGAGCTGCCGGTGGACTCCGCCCGCCGCTGGGATCTTCTCCGGGCGATCGAGAAGGCGCTCGACGCCGTGGACCTCCAGGACGTCAACGGCACGGCGGAACGCGCCCGTTCACAGCTGGCGGCCGTCCTGTCCACCCCCGCCGTCCCGTCCGCGCACCGGATCAGCGCGATCGGGCACGCGCACATCGACTCGGCGTGGTTGTGGCCGTTGCGGGAGACGGTCCGCAAGGTGGCGCGCACAACGTCCAACATGACGGCCCTTCTTGAGGACGAACCGGACTTCATCTTCGCCATGTCGCAGGCCCAGCAGTGGGCTTGGGTGAAGGAGCACCGGCCCGAGGTGTGGGCGCGGGTCAAGAAGGCGGTGGCGGACGGGCGGTTCGTGCCGGCCGGTGGCATGTGGGTGGAGTCGGACACCAACATGCCGGGCTCGGAGGCGATGGCCCGTCAGTTCGTGCACGGGAAGCGGTTCTTCCTCGACGAGTTCGGCATCGAGAACGAGGAGGCCTGGCTGCCCGACACGTTCGGCTTCGCCGCCGGACTCCCGCAGATCATCAAGGCGGCCGGTTCCAAGTGGCTGCTGACGCAGAAGATCTCCTGGTCCCAGACCAACAAGTTCCCGCACCACACGTTCCGTTGGGAGGGGATCGACGGGACCCGGATCTTCACGCACTTCCCGCCCGTCGACACCTACAACTGCTCCATGCAGGGCCGTGAGATCGCGCACGCGGCGCGCAACTTCAAGGACAAGGGCGTCGCCCGGCACTCCCTCGCGCCCACCGGCTGGGGCGACGGAGGCGGCGGCACCACGCGCGAGATGGTCGCCAGGGCGGCCCGTCTGCGCGACCTCGAAGGTTCCGCGACCGTGGCGTGGGAGACCCCGAAGGAGTTCTTCGAGAAGGCCGAGGCCGAATACCCCGAACCGCCTGTCTGGGTCGGCGAGTTGTACCTCGAACTGCACCGCGCCACCCTCACCAGCCAGGCCAAGACCAAGCAGGGCAACCGGCGCAGCGAACACCTCCTGCGCGAGGCCGAGTTGTGGGCGGCGACGGCTGCGGTCCGGGCCGGATTCCCGTACCCGTACGAGGACTTGGACCGGATCTGGAAGACGGTGCTGCTGCACCAGTTCCACGACATCCTGCCCGGCTCGTCCATCGCCTGGGTGCACCGCGAGGCCCGCCGGACGTACGAGCGGATCGCCTCGGAGCTGAACACCATCATCGACGCGGCCCAGCGCGCGCTGGCGGGGGAGGGCACGACCCCCCTGGTCTTCAACTCAGCTCCCCACACCCGCGAAGGCGTCCCCGCGGGCGGCGCCCAGACCCCGGCCGTCCAGGGCGAGACGGCACTCGCGACGCGGGTCGGCGGTGGACACGTACTGGAGAACGGCCTGCTCCGTGTCGAGATCGACGGCCGGGGACTCGTCGTCTCCGCCCACGACATCGAGGCCGACCGCGAGACGATCGCCCCCGGCCGGGCCGCCAACCTGCTCCAACTCCACCCGGACTTCCCGAACATGTGGGACGCCTGGGACGTCGACGAGTTCTACCGCAACACGGTCACCGATCTCACGGACGCGGACGAGGTCGTGGCCGACGGGAACGCGGTGCGGATCGTACGGTCCTTCGGCGAGTCCAAGGTCACCCAACTCCTGTCCCTGGCACCCGGGGAGCGGCGACTGCTCATCGACACCGAGGTGGACTGGCACGAGACCGAGAAGTTCCTCAAGCTCGCCTTCCCGCTGGATGTGCACGCCGAGCGGTACGCGTCCGAGACCCAGTTCGGGCACTTCCACCGGCCCACGCACACCAACACCTCGTGGGAGGCGGCCAAGTTCGAGGCCTGCAACCACCGGTTCGTCCACATGGAGGAACCCGGCTGGGGCGTCGCCGTCGTCAACGACTCGACGTACGGCCACGATGTGACCCGCACGGTCCGCGGCGACGGCGACAACGGTACGACCACCACGGTCCGTGTCTCCCTCCTCCGTGCCCCGCGCTTCCCGGACCCCGAGACCGACCAGGGCGTCCACCGCTTCCGGCACGCGCTGGTGCCCGGCGCGGGCATCGGCGACGCGGTGCGCGAGGGGTGGCGGATCAACCTGCCGGAGCGGCGAGTTGAGGGTGGGCGGGAGGTCGCGCCGCTGGTGAGCGTCGACCGGGACGCGGTCGTCGTCACGGCGGTGAAACTGGCGGATGACGGGAGCGGGGACGTCGTGGTCCGGTTCCACGAGGCGCACGGGGGGCGGGCCAGGGCGACACTGACGGTGGGCTTCGACTTCGACGCGGTGGAGGTCGTAGACCTGCTGGAGCGGCCGTCGGCCGACGCCGAGGAGGTGACCCGTGAGGGCGATCAACTCGCCTTGCGGCTGCGCCCGTTCGAGCTGATGACGCTTCGCCTCGGACGCTCCTGACCCGGTACGGCTTTCGCCGACGGCCGTGATCGCCCGATGATGTGGCGATGAGACGAAGAACGGCCGTCGGCCAGGCCTGGGCCTCGCAACCGGATCCGCTACTGGCGCTCGCGCGGCAGGAGTTGGAGTTCTACGCGGGGGCATGCGACCGGGCGAGGTGGCTGCACTACACGACGGAACTCGGCGCGCTCGCCGCCACGTCCGCGACGGTCGTGGCGGCGGGCCTGCACGCACCTGCCTGGCTCACCGCCCTGATCGCGGGCAGCGCCGTCTTCTTCACCGGCATGCGCCAACTCTTCAGCCCCGGCTCACGCTGGGTCCTGGCCGCCCAGGCACGGGAGACCCTGCGCCGTGCGATCGACCACTACCTCCTGCTCCCGCAGTCCGACCGCGACGCGGACGCGCGTGCCGCCCTGCACCGAGCGATCGACGAGGTCGGCACCAGCGAACTACGCGGATGGACGGAGGTCCAGGGCCAGCGGGGCGAACCGCCACTGCCCACCGGGGGCGCGTGAACGCCGGGACGGGGCGGGTGCCCGTTGACGTCCGCTGCGGGTGCGTGAGAGGCGATGGGGCGGGTTTCCTGCGCTGCTTGCCGCGGGCGCGCCGGGACCGCGCGGGTGTCTGAGTGTCGGCTCAGGGGCGGTGCCCTGCGTTGTCCGCCGCAGGCGCCTGAATACCGGAACCACGCGGATACCCCCCGGCGTCCGCCGCAGGTGCCGGAAAAGCAGGGCAGCGCGGGCCCCTCCGGTGCTCGCCCCGGCAACTGAACCCCCCCTGCTACGAACCGAGTTGGGCCCGCAGCCACTCCTCGACCTCGCCCACGTGCGAGGCCGCCGCCGCGCGGGCCGCTTCCGGGTCGCGGGCGACCAACGCTCGGTGGATCGCGGCGTGTTCGCGGCGGGTGCGGGCGAAGGCGCCCTCTTCCTGGTAGCCGCGCCAGACTCGGGCTCGGAACGTGCGGGACGACAGGCCCTCCAGGATCGCGGCCATGGTGTCGTTGCCGGCGGCGGCGGCGATCTCGCGGTGGAAGGCGAGGTCGTGGGCGAGGATCTCCTCGGGGTCGTCGGTGGCGTTCATCGCCGTGAGGTGTTTCTCGACCTCGGCCAGCTGGTCCGGGGTGATGCGGGCCGCGGCCAGGGCCGTCGCCGTCGACTCCAGGATTCGGCGGACTTCGAGGAGCTCCACCAGACCCGGGCCGCGCGAGAGGTCGGCGACGACACCGAAGGTCTCCAGGAGGTCGCCGGCCTCCAACTGCGTGACGTAGATCCCCGAACCGTGCCGCGCCTCCAGCACGCCCAGCACCGTGAGCGCGCGGATCGCCTCGCGCATCGAGCTGCGGGAGATGCCCAGTTGGGCCGCGAGATCGCGCTCGGTGGGCAGCCGCTGGCCCGGCTCCAGGCGGCCCTCGCCGATCAGCGCCTTGATCGAGTCGATGGCGCGCTGCGTCACCGTGCCCTTCGGCGGAGCGGCCACCGGTTCCGTCTCGCTCGGCAGGGTCTCGTCCACGCCACTCCTCCTGTCGCCGGTCCGCGCAGTCTAGCCATGGATGTGGTCCGACCACTACGGCCCGAAACTGCGAAAATTTGGCTCCTGAGGGTGTTGCAGCCCCGAAGTGGTCTGATAAATATTCCGGCAACTGCTCGAACACGCTCGATGAGGAGCCCGACAGATGGCCGGCAGCACAGTGCGGAACGGACGGCAAGGCAGACGACTGACCGCGTGGGCGGTGCGTGCGACGGCAGCCGCCGCGTGCGGCACCCTCGCGCTCACGGCGTGCGGCAGCACCAAGGACACCGGCGCGAGCAGCGCCAGTGGCGGCACCGGCAAGGTGGGGGTGATCCTGCCGCTGCTGACCTCGCCGTTCTGGCAGTCGTACAACGACTACGTGCCGAAGATGGCGAAGTCCGAAGGTGTCCAGGCGCTGAAGACGGTCAACTCCAACAGCGACCCCTCGCAGCAGATCACCGACATCAACAACGAGCTGAACCAGGGCGTCAAGGGCCTGGTCGTCGCCCCGCTGGACAGTGCCGCCATCGAAGCCGGCCTCGACCAGGCCGAGCGCAAGGGCGTGCCGGTCGTCGCGGTCGACGTGGCGCCCGACAAGGGCAAGGTCGCGATGGTCGTGCGCGCCGACAACGTCGCGTACGGCGAGAAGGCCTGCGAGTACCTCGGCGCGCACATCACCAGCGGCAAGGTCGTGCAGATCATGGGCGATCTCGCGTCCGTCAACGGCCGTGACCGGTCGGAGGCGTTCAGGGCCTGCGTCAAGAACAAGTACCCGAAGCTCAAGGTCCTGGAGATCCCCGCCAAGTGGGAGTCCGACACGGCCGCCTCGAAGCTCGACACGCTCCTCAACGCCAACCCCGACATCAAGGGCATCTACATGCAGGCGGGCGGCGTCTACCTCGCGCCCACCCTCCAAACCCTCAAGTCCAAGGGCCTGTTGAAGAAGGCGGGCCAGGCCGGGCACATCATGATCGTCTCGAACGACGGCATCCCGCAGGAGTTCGACGCGATCCGCAAGGGCGAGATCGACGCCACCGTGTCCCAGCCGGCCGACGCCTACGCCAAGTACGGCATGTACTACATCAAGGCCGCGATGGCGGGGAAGACCTTCAAGCCCGGCCCCACCGACCACGACTCCACGATCGTCAAGCTGCCCAGCGGCATCCTGGAGGACCAGCTCCCCGCGCCCCTGGTCACCAAGGACAATGTCGACGACCCCAAGCTCTGGGGCAACACGGTCAAATGAGTACTCCAGTGACCACTCCGCTGGTGGAGGCGACGGGAATCGTCAAGCGGTACGGCCCCACCGTCGCCCTCGCCGACGGTCGACTCACCGTACTGCCGGGCGAGTCCCACGCCCTCGTCGGCCGCAACGGCGCCGGCAAGTCCACTCTCGTCACCGTCCTCACCGGACTCCAGGCCCCCGACGAGGGCACGGTCCGCTTCGACGGCGAACCCGCACCCGCGCTCACCGACCGCGACGCCTGGCGGAGCAAGGTCGCCTGCGTCTACCAGAAGCCCACCGTGGTACCCGAGTTGACGGTCGCGGAGAACCTCTTCATCAACCGGCAGCCGCAGTCCCGGGGTGGCGTCATCAGCTGGCGCCGGCTCCGTACCGAGGCCGCCGAACTCCTCGACACCTGGGACGTGCACGTCGATCCCGAGGCGCGCACCGCCGACCTCAAGGTCGAGGACCGCCAAATGGTCGAGATCGCCAGGGCGTTGAGCTTCGGCGCCCGGTTCATCGTCCTCGACGAACCGACCGCCCAGCTCGACAACCGGGAGATAGAGCGCCTCTTCACGCGGATGCGGGCGCTCCAGGAGTCGGGCGTCACCTTCCTGTTCATCTCGCACCACCTCCAGGAGGTGTACGAGGTGTGCCAGACCGTCACCGTGCTGCGCGACGCCCGCTGGATCACGACCGCACCGGTCGCCGACCTCCCGCGCCGGGCCCTGGTGGAGGCGATGGCGGGGGAGTCGATCGCCGAACTGGATGTCCAGCTCAGGGAGTTGGACACCGAGGCACCCGTCCTCCTCGACGCACGCGGACTCACCTCCGAGTCGTACGAGAACGTCGACCTCACCGTGCGTCGTGGTGAGGTCGTCGGACTCGCCGGATCGAGCGGCAGTGGCAAGGTCGAACTGGCCGAGTCCTTCACCGGGTTGTACACGCCCACGGGCGGTACCGCTCAACTCGACGGCGAGCGGCTGCCGTTCGGGGATGTGCAGGCGGCTCTGAAGGCCGGTGTCGGCTGCGTGCCGCGCGACCGGCACGGGCAGGGGCTGGTCTTCGGCATGTCCATCGGGGACAACGCCACCATGACGGTCCTGGAGCGGCTCGGCCGCTTCGGGTTCGTCGGCACCGAGCGCAAGCGCGCGTTCGCCACCGAGCTGATCGACCGGCTCGACATCCACACCGAGGGCCCCGAACAGCCCGTCTCGGACCTGTCCGGCGGCAACGCGCAGAAGGTCGTCATGGCCCGCGCGCTGGCCTCCGATCCGAGGCTGCTGGTCCTCATCAACCCCACCGCGGGCGTCGACGTGAAGTCCAAGGAGTCACTGCTCGCCCGCATGGACAGCGCCCGCGACGACGGCACCGCCGTGCTCGTCGTCTCCGACGAACTCGACGACCTGCGGCGCTGCGACCGCGTCCTCGTCCTCTTCCACGGCCGTGTCGTCGCCGAGCACCCGGCGGGCTGGCGCGACCACGAGCTGATCGCCTCCATCGAAGGAGTGGACCATGGCTGACACCAAGGCGGCCCCGCCGCTCGCCGCCCCACGCGTCACCGGGGCGGGCTCGGCCCGGACGGTCCTGCTCCGCCGGGCCCGTGAACTCGCCCTCGTACCGGCCCTGTTGGTGCTCCTGGTGCTCGGCGCGATCGTCAACGACTCGTTCCTCACCGAACGGAACCTGATCTCCATCCTGGGCGCCTCCGCCGCGCTCGCGATGGTGGTCCTCGCCGAGTCGCTGATCCTCATCACCGGCAAGATCGACCTGTCGCTGGAGTCGGTGGTCGGCATCGCGCCCGCCATCGGCGCCCTGCTGGTCCTGCCGACCGCCGAGTCCGGCTGGGGCACGGAATGGTCGGCCCCGCTCGCCCTCGTCGCGATCCTTGTCGTGGGCGGGATCATCGGCGCCTTCAACGGCATCCTCGTCGTGAAGTTCAAGCTCAACGCCTTCATCGTCACCCTCGCCATGCTGATCGTGCTGCGCGGTCTGCTGGTCGGCGCCACCAAGGGCAAGACGCTGTTCGGCATGCCCGACTCCTTCTTCACCCTGGCCACCAGCACGTTCCTGAACGTCCCGATGTCGGTGTGGCTGGCGGCCATCTGCTTCGCGATCGCCGGGTTCGTGCTCAAGTACCACCGCGTCGGCCGCGCCCTCTACGCGATCGGCGGCAACCAGGAGGCGGCCCGCGCGGCCGGCATCCGCGTCGACCGAATGCTCCTCGGGGTCTCCGTCGTCGCCGGCGTCCTCGCCTCGGTGGGCGGCATCATGCAGACCGGCTACGTCGGCGCGATCAGCGCCAACCAGGGCAACAACATGATCTTCACCGTGATGGCCGCCGCGGTCATCGGCGGCATCAGCCTCGACGGCGGCAAGGGCACCATGTTCGGCGCCCTAACGGGCGTACTCCTCCTCGGAGTCGTCCAGAACCTCCTCACTCTCGCCCAGGTCCCGTCCTTCTGGATCCAGGCCATCTACGGCGGGATCATCCTGGTCGCCCTCATGATCGCCCGCGTGACGACCGGCCGCGCCCAGGACTGACCCACCGGCCTCCGGCACCCGCACGGCACCGGATCCCTGTTCCCGACCGAAAGGCCCTCCGTGTCCCCGACCCCCGCCCGCGTCATCGCGGTCGACACCTACGACATCCGTTTCCCCACCTCGCGCGAGCTCGACGGCTCCGACGCGATGAACCCGGACCCCGACTACTCGGCCGCGTACGTCGTGCTGCGCACCGACGCGGCCGACGGGCACGAGGGGCACGGGTTCTCCTTCACCATCGGGCGGGGCAACGATGTCCAGGTCGCCGCGATCGACGCGCTGCGGGACCACGTGATCGGCCTGTCCGTGGACCAACTCTGCGCGGATCCCGGGACGTTGAACCGCGAGCTGATCGGCGACAGTCAACTCCGCTGGCTGGGGCCCGAGAAGGGCGTGATGCACATGGCGATCGGCGCCGTGATCAACGCGGCCTGGGACCTCACCGCCAAGCGCGCCGGCAAACCGCTGTGGCAGCTCCTCGCCGACGCCGACCCCGAATGGCTCGTCGGCCAGATCGACTTCAGGTACATCACGGACGCGCTCACCCCGGCCGAGGCCCTCGACCTCCTGCGCCGCGGCAGGGCGGGCGCGGAAGGCCGCAGGAACATCCTGCTGGAGCGCGGCTTCCCCGCCTACACCACCTCCCCCGGCTGGCTCGGGTACGACGACGAGAAACTCACCCGGCTCGCGGTGCAGGCCGTCGCCGACGGCTTCCGGCAGATCAAGCTGAAGGTCGGCGCGGACCTCGACGACGACATCCGCCGTTGCCGGGTGGCCCGTTCGGTGGTCGGCCCCGACATCCGGATGGCGATCGACGCCAACCAGCGCTGGGACGTGGCCGAGGCGATCCGCTGGACCAAGGCACTCGCCGAGTTCGACCCGTACTGGATCGAGGAACCCACCAGCCCCGACGACGTGTTGGGCCACGCCACGATCCGCGCGGCCGTCGCCCCGGTCAAGGTCGCCACCGGCGAACACGTCCAGAACCGCATCGTCTTCAAGCAGTTGCTCCAGGCCGGCGCCCTCGACATCCTCCAGATAGACGCGGCCCGCGTCGGCGGCGTCAACGAGAACCTCGCGATCCTGCTGCTCGCCGCGAAGTTCGGCATCCCCGTCTGCCCGCACGCGGGCGGGGTCGGACTGTGCGAACTCGTCCAGCATCTCTCGATGTTCGACTACCTCGCCGTCTCCGGGACCACCGACGACCGCGTCATCGAGTACGTCGATCATCTGCACGACCACTTCCTCGATCCGGTGGTGATCCGCGAAGGTCACTACATGGCACCCAGCACACCCGGGTTCTCGGCCACCATGCGGCCCGAGTCCATCGCGCGCTACACGTTCCCCGGCGGCACCTTCTGGGCCGCCGACCTCGACCGCCAGAAGGGACACGCGGCATGACCGACTTCGAGGGCCTCAAGGTCCTGGTCACCGGAGGCGCCTCCGGCATCGGCCGGGCCACCGCCGAACTCCTCGCCGAACGCGGCGCGTCGGTCGCGGTGCTCGACCTCGACCCCTCCGGCGTCGAGAAGCCGCTGCTCGGCTACCGCGCCGACGTCACCGACGACGCCTCCGTACGCCAGGCCGTGGCCGCCGCCGTCGCCGACCTCGGCGGACTCGACGTGGTGGTCAACAACGCGGGCATCGGCGCGCAGGGCACCGTGGAGGACAACGACGACGAGGAGTGGCACCGCGTCTTCGACGTGAACGTTCTCGGCATGGTCCGCGTCGCCCGCGCCGCGCTCCCGCATCTGCGCGAGTCCTCCCACGCGGCGATCGTCAACACCTGCTCCATCGCGGCCACGGCCGGACTGCCCCAACGCGCCCTGTACAGCGCCACGAAGGGCGCCGTGTACTCCCTCACCCTCGCCATGGCCGCCGACCACCTCCGCGAGGGCGTCCGCGTCAACTGCGTCAACCCCGGTACGGCGGACACCCCTTGGGTCGGCCGACTCCTCGACTCGGCCTCCGACCCGGCCGCCGAGCGCGCCGCCCTGGCCGGCCGTCAACCCTCAGGACGCCTCGTCTCGGCAGCCGAAGTCGCGGGCGCCATCGCCTACTTGGCGAGCCCGCTGTCCGGCGCCACCACCGGCACGTCGCTCGCCGTGGACGGCGGCATGCAGGGCCTGCGGCTGCGGCCGGTGGGCCAGTGAGCGCCCTCGGGGCGAGCGGGGTCGAGGTCAGCGGGCTGGGCTTCGGCGGCGCCGCGATCGCCAACCTGTACACCGAGGTGAGCGACGACCAGGCACACCAGGCCGTCAACACGGCCTGGCAGCAAGGCATTCGCTACTTCGACACCGCACCGCACTACGGCCTCGGGCTCTCCGAGCGGCGCCTGGGTGCGGCCCTGCGCGAGCACCCGCGCTCGTCGTACACGATCTCCACCAAGATCGGACGGCGCCTGGAACCCGTGGAGACGGCGACCGGCGACGACCTCGCCAACGGCTTCGCCGTGCCTGCGACTCAGCACCGCGTGTGGGACTTCAGCGCCGACGGAGTACGCCGCACCCTGGACGCCAGCCTGGAACGGCTCGGCCTCGACCGCGTCGACGTCGTCTACCTCCACGACCCCGACGACCACGCCGAACAGGCCTTCCGCGAGGGCTATCCGGCCCTGGAGAAGCTCCGCGCGGAGGGTGTCGTCGGGGCGATCGGCGCGGGCATGAACCAGGCCGAGATGCTCACCCGGTTCGTCCAGGACACGGACGTGGACGTGGTGTTGTGCGCGGGCCGCTACACCCTGCTCGACCAGAGCGCCCTCGCCGAACTGCTCCCGGCCGCCGTCGCACGCGGCAAGTCGGTGGTCGTCGGCGGGGCCTTCAACTCCGGTCTGCTGGCGGACCCGAAGCCGGACGCGACGTACAACTACGCCCAGGCACCGGCGGAGTTGCTGGACCGCGCCCTGCGCATGAAGGCCGTGGCCGAGCGGCACGGCATCACCCTGCGCGCCGCCGCCCTGGCCTTCTGCGCGGCCCACCCGGCCGTGGCGAGTGTCCTGGTCGGCGCCCGGTCGGAGGCCGAAGTACGGGACTGCGCCGAGCAGTTCGCCCTCCCCGTGCCCGCCGCGTTCTGGCAGGAACTGCGGGACGCGGGCCTCCTGCCGACGGACGCCCCCGTCCCCACCCAGGAGCCGTCATGAGAGTCGCCCTGCACACCAAGGTCCGCCCCGACCGCATCGCCGAGTACGAGAGCGCCCACCTCGACGTCCCCAAGGAACTCACCGCCGCGATCCGCGCCGCCGGTGCCACCTCCTGGACGATCTGGCGCAGCGGCACCGACCTCTTCCACGTCCTGGACTGCGACGACTACGCCCGCCTGCTCGCCGAGTTGGACCAGCTCCCGGTGAACGTGGCCTGGCAGGCCCGCATGGCGCAGCTCCTCACCGTGGTGCACGACTACTCCGGCGAGGGCGCCGACGCCGGCCTGCCCGTCGTGTGGGAGCTGCCATGACCGTCGACGCCCACCACCACGTCTGGGACCTCTCGGTCCGCGACCAGGACTGGATCACCGGCCCCGAACTCCAGCCCCTGCGCCGGGACTTCACCGTCACCGACCTCGCACCCGAGGCCCGGGCGGCCGGCGTCGACCGGACCGTCCTCGTCCAGACGATCACCGTCGCCGAGGAGACCCCGGAGTTCCTCGCCCTCGCCGACGCGCACGACCTGATCGCCGGAGTCGTCGGCTGGACCGACCTCACCCGCCCGGACATCACCGACGAACTGGCCCGCCTGCGCGAACTCCCCGGCGGCCACTACCTCAAGGGCATCCGCCACCAGGTACAGGGCGAGCCCGACCCGAACTGGCTGCTGCGCCCGGACGTGCGCCGAGGCCTGACGGCAGTCGCCGACGCGGGACTCGTCTACGACCTGCTGGTCCTGCCCCACCAGTTCCCGGCCGCCGTGGAGGTGGCCGCCGCCCTTCCCCAACTCACCCTCGTTCTCGACCACTTGGGCAAACCACCCATCGCCTCGGGGCAGTTGGAACCCTGGGCGACCTCCGTGCGCTCCCTCGCCGCGCTCCCCAACACGTACTGCAAACTGTCCGGCCTGGTCACGGAGGCCGACTGGAAGACCTGGAGCACGGAGGACCTCCACCCCTACGCGGACACCGCACTCGACGCCTTCGGCCCGGGCCGCCTGATGTTCGGCTCGGACTGGCCGGTCTGCACGCTGGCGGCGACGTACGGCCAAGTAGCGGATGCGGCGGGTGAGTTGACGGACGACCTCAGTGCGGCCGAACGCGCAGAGGTCCTCGAAGGCACGGCCATCCGCGTCTACGGCCTCTGAGTATCCGCCGCCAACCGCGTCGGCGGCAGGTACTCCCGCACGAACGTCCGCTCCCAGCACGCGCCCGTCTCCCGCAACTCCCGCCAGCTCGTGTAGCGGTAGCGGAAGAGACGGGCGCGGACGAAGTGCGGCGGTGCGTCGGGCGGGAACGGGGAGCGGCGCAACAGCCGTAGCGTGTCCCGGTCGTTCTCCAGGAGGCGTTCCACCAGGGCGCCGAACCACGGGTCGGCGTAGCGGGGGGAGAGGGCCGCGAACCACATCATCCAGTCCAGCCGCAGATGGTACGGCGCGAACTGGCGTGGCCAGCGCCGCGGATCGCCCGGCTTGCCCCTGAACTCGTACTCCCGCCAGTCGGAGTCCTCGCGGGGTACGGCGTCCGTCGTGCCCTCGACCACCACCTCGTGGCGGATGCGGCTGACGGTGCCGAACGCGCCGTAGGAATTGACCAGATGGAGCGGGTCGAAGGAGCGGTTCATGATCTGGCGGCGGGAGATCATGTTGCGGACCGGGCGGTGGCTGAGCCGGAGCAGGAGGGCCGCCACGGCGAGGACCACGACCTCGTACCAGAGGGGTGGGTCCTGCACGGGCGGTGGTGTGTGCGGGAACCGGATCGCGGAGAGGGCCAGCACGATCGTGATCCAGTTCAGCCAGGAGAAGTTGCCGGACAGGACCAGCCACAGCTGGGTGGCGATCATCAGGGACGCGGCGGCCGTCGCGATCGGCTGAGGGGTGAACAGCAGCACGGGGATGATGAGTTGGGTGACGTGGTTGGCCGCGACCTCTACCCGGTGCAGTGGTCGGGGGAGGTGGTGGAAGAACCAGCTCAGCGGGCCCGGCATCGGCTGTGTCTCGTGGTGGAAGTCCAGGCAGGTCAGCTTCCGCCAGCAGGCGTCGCCGCGCAGCTTGATCAGGCCCGCGCCGAACTCCACCCGGAACAGGATCCAGCGGAGCAGGAACAGCACCACGACCGGCGGGGCCACCTCGTCGTTGCCGAGGAAGACGGCGAGGAAGCCGACCTCCAGCAACAGTGACTCCCAGCCGAACGCGTACCAGGTCTGGCCCACGTTGACGATCGACAGGTACAGCACCCACGGCACCAGCCACAGCAACATCCCGGCCCAGAGCGGGAGTTGGGAGTCGAGCCCGGCCGCGAGCGCTGCCGACACCGCGCAGCCCGTCCAGGCGCAGGCCGCGAAGAAGCGGTCCGTGTAGTGGAGTTGGAAGATGCCCGGGGCCTGGCGGAACGGCGTCCGGGAGAGGAGGCGGGGGACCGGCAGCATGCCGCGTTCGCCGATCAGCGCGCGGAACTGGCGGGCCGCCGTGAGGAACGCGACCAGGTAGACGCCGGCCAGAGCCCGCTGGAAGACCAGTCGGCTCAGCCAGTAGTCGGGTGCGGTGAACCATGCCATGGCCGTGCGTTCCTCCCTCCGTCGTCGCGCCTGACACGCTTCGTCGTCACGCCTGAAAAGGCCTTCACTCTCCGTGTTTCATGCCTCCGGTTGCGTAACCCAAGTGAGTGAAGCAGACAATAGTGGCGAATCACCCGGCTTGAGGCGGGAGAGCACGGTGCGCATATCCACCGGAACCATCGCCACTGCCTGCGCGCTCTCGGCGACGCTCCTCGTCGCCGGGTGCGGCGGCGACGGCGGCAAGGACACGAAGTCGAGCGGCGAGGTCTTTCTGCAGCCCGTCGCGGCACAGGGCCCCGACCCCTTCACGGACTCCACGGCCACCGCGCCGAGCGTCCCACCACGGGTCACCCGAACGCCGCAGTCCACACCTCGGAAGTCTCCGCCTCCGCGGGTGACACCCACGGGGACCGTGTCCATGCCCTCCGGCCGTATGCGTTCCGTCTCCGGCGCCACGCCCGGCCTGTACGGCGGGACCGCGCGGACGGGCAGTTGTGACGTCGAGCGGCAGATCTCCTATCTCACCCGCGACCAGGCCAAGGCCCGTGCCTTCGCGCAGGCCGAGGGGATCTCCCCGGGCGGGATCCCCGGCTATCTGCGCGGGCTGACCTCGGTCGTGCTGCGTGCCGACACCCAGGTCACCGATCACGGGTTCCGGGACGCTCGGGTGACCGGGTTCCAGTCGGTGCTGCAGTCCGGTACCGCCGTGCTCGTCGACAACCGGGGCGTGCCCCGGGTCCGCTGCGCCTGCGGCAACCCGCTCAAGGCGGGCGCTGCGAGCCAGGGTGCGATGGCTGACAACGGGCGGTCCTGGTCCGGGTTCCGGCCCGCCGAGGTGGTCGTGGTGACCCCGGCGCCGCAGGTGATCACCAACATCACGATCATCAACATCGTCGACAACACGTGGATCGAACGGCCCCTCGGTCATCGCGGGCCCCATCACGACCACGTCGTACCCCGGCCGCCGCACGTGACGCCGACGCCGACACCGTCCCGTACGGGTCCGTCGCCGCGACCGCACGACAGCGGGGCCAGTGCCTCGCCCGGCGACACGAGTCCGTCGCCGAGCAGCAGCGCGAGTACGTCCCCGGGCATCTCTCCGAGCGACGAGAGCGTGTCCCCGAGCGACGGCCAGAGCCCTGCCCCGGAGAAGTCCGCCACCGACTGTGTCACCCCGACCGTCACGGTCACCCCGGGCGCGACCGGCAACGCACCGGGCGAGGCACCCTCCCCGGGGCCCACCGACTGCCCCGCCGCCACCGTCACGGCGACCCCGACGACCAGCCCGCCCGGCAGCACGTCCACGCCCTCGCCGCGCGGAGCTACCCCGAGCGCCGAGGCGCCCTCCGCGTCGGAGCCCTCCCAGGGCCAGGACTCCCCGGACGAGATCGGTCCGCCGAGCGTGCCGGAGACCCCTGACCTGCCCGACGGCGGCGGGCTGATCCCCGACGACACCACCACCGGCAGCATCTTCGACAGCCCCACGAACGTGTTCGACGGCTGACCGGACAGGTGCCGCCGTAGCGCTCGGACAAGTCGAAGAATCGGGCAAATCCTGGCAAGGTGGGCCGCATGGTTGATCGGGGAGCGAGCGCCCTGTCACTCCCGGACGACTGGCCCGCCCACCCGGACCCGATCCTGGCGCTCAACCGCATGGGCAGCTTCGACTGGGACCTGGACAACGGCCTGTTCCACATGGACGCCCAGGCCCACGAGGTCTTCGACCTGCGCCCCGACGAATACGACGGCCGCCCCGAGTCACTGGCGATCCGGGTACCGCCGCCCGAGGGCTACCGGCTGGACGGGCTCGTCTCCCAGGCCCTGAAGGACGGCAGCGAGAACTACGGCGCCTACTTCCGGATGCGGCTGCGCGACGGCACCCTGCGCTGGACCCACACCCAGGGCTACATCCGGCGCGACGAGACGGGCCGCCCGCGCCGGATCATCGGCATCGTCCGGGACGCCACGCGGGAACTCGCCGAGAGCGCGGCCCGCCGTGAGCAGGCCGCCCAGGACGCTGCACTGCGCCGGCAGACCAACGTCGTGCAGCTCACCACCGCCGCCCTCGCGCACGCCCGGACCGTCCAGGACGTGATCGACGTCCTCAGGGACACCCACGGTCTCGTCCACCTCGGCGCGACCAGACTGATCATGGGGCTGGTCGAAGCCGGCCGTATCCGCCTGGTCGCCGAGGGAAGCGTCGTGCCCGGCCGGGATGTCATCCGGATCGACGAGCCGTACCCGATGGCGGACGTCGTACGGACCCTCAGCCCGGCGTTCATCGAGTCGCCGGAGGAGTTCGCCGAGCGGTACCCGCTGCTGTGGCAGCACATCACCGATCTGCACATCACCGCGGCCGCCTATCTGCCGCTGATCGCCCAGGCCCGGCCGATCGGCGCGATGGGGCTGCTCTACAACGACCGGAGCGGGTTCAGCGCCGACGAGCGTAATGTGCTCGTCGCGCTGGGCAGCAGCATCGCGCAGAGCCTCCAGCGCGCCATGTTCTACGAGCAGGAGAAGGACCTCGCGCAGGGTCTTCAGCAGGCGATGCTGCCGCGCGCGATCCCGAGCGTCCCGGGCGCCGATGTCGCCGTCCGCTACCGGTCCGCGAAGCTCGGGCGGGACATCGGCGGTGACTGGTACGACCTGATCCCGCTGCCGGGCGGGCGGGTCGGCGCGGTCATCGGCGACGTCCAGGGGCACGACACGCACGCCGCCGCCGTCATGGGGCAACTGCGCATCGTCCTCAAGGCGTACGCCGCCGAGGGGCACACCCCGGCCACCGTGATGGCCCGCGCCTCCGTCTTCCTCCACGAACTCGACACCGAGCGCTTCGCCACCTGCCTCTACGCCGAGGTCGACCTGTCCACCGGAGTGGTGCAGGTGGTCCGGGCCGGTCATATCGACCCGCTCGTGCGGCAGTTGGACGGGACCAGCCGTCGGATGACCGTCGTCGGCGGGCTGCCGCTCGGGCTGTCCGCCGAGTTCGGGCGGCTCGAATATCCCGTCTCCACCATCGAACTCGACCCCGGCGAGACCCTGTTGCTGTGCACCGACGGCCTCGTCGAACAGCCCGGGGCCGACCTCGACGACGGCATGCAGACCCTCGCCGCGCTCATCGCCTCCGGCCCCGACGACGTACACGACCTCGCCGATCTGCTCATCGACGTGGCCGAGGAACGCGGCGGCGAGGACGACGTGGCGCTGCTCCTGCTGCGCCGGCGCGGGCTCGACGCCCCGCAGCCCGGCGGGCGGCTCCAGCAGCATGTGGCCCCCGGCGACTCCGAGGCCCTCACCGAGGCGCGGCACATGATCCGGGCCGCGGTCCGCGCGTGGGGCGCGGGCGAGCGTTCCGACGAGGTGGAGCTGGTCGCCGACGAGCTGATCACCAACGCGCTGATGCACACCGAGGGCTCCGCGATCGTCACCCTCAGGGTCCTCAACGGCACCGAACGGCGGCTGCGCGTCGAGGTCGAGGACTCCTCCAGCGCCCTCCCGCGCCGCCGTGAGGCGGGCGAGAACGGTGTCTCCGGGCGCGGCCTGCTCCTCGTCGACCTGCTCACGGACGTGTGGGGCGTGGAGGCGCGCGGCAGCGGCAAGTGCGTGTGGTGCGAGTTCCTCTTCCCGGACCGCACCTGATCCGGCACGACCTGACCCCACGGGCCGCTGATGGCACCCTGGACGTATGCCGGAACTCCCCGAGGTCGAAGCGCTGAAGGACTTCCTGACCGAACACCTCGTCGGCCACGAGATCGTACGGGTGCTGCCCGTCGCCATCAGCGTCCTGAAGACGTACGACCCTCCGCCCACCGCGCTGGAGGGACACGAGGTGGTGGCCGTGCACCGTCACGGCAAGTTCCTGGACGTCGAGACGTCCGACGGCCCGCACTTCGTGACCCACCTCGCCCGCGCGGGCTGGCTGCACTGGAAGGACCGCCTCCCGGACGGCCCGCCCCGCCCCGGCAAGGGCCCCCTCGCGCTCCGCGTGGCCCTGGAGACGGGCGAGGGCTTCGACCTCACGGAGGCGGGCACCCAGAAGCGCCTCGCGGTGTACGTCGTCGCCGACCCGCAGGAGGTCCCGGGCGTCGCCCGCCTGGGCCCCGACCCGCTCGCCGACGACTTCGACGAGACACGCTTCGCCGCACTCCTGAAGGACGAACGCCGCCAACTCAAGGGCGCCCTGCGCGACCAGATCCTGATCGCCGGGGTGGGCAACGCGTACAGCGACGAGATCCTGCACGCGGCGAAGATGTCCCCGTTCAAGCTCGCGGCATCCTTGACCCCCGCCGAGACGCACACGCTCTACGAGGCCCTGCGCACGACTCTCAAGGAGGCCGTCGAACGCTCCCGAGGCGTGGCGGCAGGCCGCCTGAAGGCGGAAAAGAAGAGCGGCCTGCGCGTCCACGGCCGCACCGGCCGGCCCTGCCCGGTCTGCGGCGACACCATCCGTGAGGTCTCCTTCAGCGACTCGTCGCTCCAGTACTGCCCGACGTGCCAGACGGGGGGCAAGCCGCTGGCGGACCGGCGGATGTCGAAACTGCTCAAGTAGCTACCAGGGCACCCCCGTCCCGTCCCACGACAGGAACCGCCCCGTAGGCCCGTCGTCCCCCAGCAACGCCAGATCCACCGCCCCCCGCGCCGCCTCCGCCGGATCCCCGGCGCTCGCCGCAGCCCGTGCGTTGAGGTCCGTCGCCCGTAGTCCCGGGGCCAGCGCGTTCACCTTGAAGCCCGCTGCCGCGAGGGACTGGGCGTAGAAGAGGGTCAGGGCATTGAGGGCCGACTTGGACGAGCGGTACGCGGCGCCCGCCCCCGCGTGGAGGGCGAACTCGCGGTCCGGGTCGGCGCTCCAGGTCAGGGAGCCGGTGCCGCTGGACACGTTCACGATGCGGGGGTGCGGGGAGCGGCGCAGGGCCGGGAGGAAGGCGTTGGTGACGGCCAGGACTCCGAAGACGTTCGTCTCGTAGGTGCGGCGGAAGTCGTCGAGGGTCGCCTCGGGTGCGGGGCTGCCGCCGGCCATGATGCCCGCGTTGTTGACCAGGACGTCCAGGGCGTTCACCTGCCGTGCCGCCGTCGCGATGCTGTCGGGGTCCGTGACGTCGAGGGTCAACAGCCTTGCGCCGCCGCCCAGTTCCTCGACGGCCCGTTCGCCCCGGCCTGCGTCGCGCGAGCCGACGTAGACCGTGAAACCCTCGGCTACGAGCAGGCGGGCGATCTCCTTGCCGATGCCCTTGTTCGCGCCGGTGACCAGTGCTGTGGAATCGTTCATGAGGACGACGATTCCGCAGCCGAGGCCGCCGAACCAGGGACAACCGATCCCTGGCAGCCGGAGAGCGGGCAGAAGGTGGCGGCCGGCTGTCGGAGGGAGGCACCGTGAGCGGCAAGCAGGAGCTGGCCCGATTTCTGCGGGGGCGGCGGGAGTTGCTGGTGCCCGCCGATGTGGGGTTGGCCGGTGAACCGTCCCGGCGGACCCTCGGGCTGCGGCGGGAGGAGGTCGCCGAGTTGGCCCACATGTCCGTCGACTACTACGCCCGTCTGGAGCAGGGGCGCGGGCCGCGTCCGTCACCCCGCATCCTCGACGCCCTCACGGGAGTGTTCCGGCTGACCCCGGCCGAGCGGACCCATCTGTTCCGGCTGGCGGGGACGCAGGTGACGCCGCTCGCCGCGCCGGTGCGGACCGTCCGGCCGCATGTGGCCGCCCTGTTGAGCCGTATCCCGGACACGGCGGCCATCGTCACCGACGCCACCTACGACGTCATCGCCTGGAACCCGCTGGCGGGTGCCGTCCTCGGCGGCGATCTCGACGCGCGGCCGAACCTGGCGCGTCGGCGGTTCCTGGGGCGGCCCCAAGAGAGCTCCAGCGCCGAGGAGTTCGGCGACATCGTGGTGTCCCGGTTGCGGCGCGCCGCCGACCGCTACCCCTACGACCCGGGACTCGCCCGTCTGCTGGCCGAACTGCGCGCCGGGAGCGAGGAGTTCAGGGCGATCTGGGAGACCGACCCCGTGCACGCCCCCGGCCACCGCACCAAGACCCTCACCCACCCGGAGGCGGGCCGGCTCCGGGTGAACTGCGATGTGCTCACCGTCCCGCACGACGACCAGCAGGTCGTCTTCGTCACCGCGGACCCGGGGACCCCCTCCGCACGGGCCCTGCGGCAACTCGCCGCCGCGGGACGGGACTTCAGTGCGAGGTGAGCCGTACCAGCCGCTGTCCGTCGGCCGTCCGCACGTCGTAGTGGTCGATCTCGGCGGGGTGCATCGCCGAGCCCCCCTGCATCGTGATCATCGTCGCGTCGTGCTCGGGCACCATCCAGCTCGTCACGGTCTGCTCGGAACCGTCGCGGCCGACGACCACGAGACGACAGGAGCGAGGGCCCGCACCGTCCTTGATCTTCAGGGACACATCACTGCCGTAGTTCTCGTTCGCGGCCGTGACCTGCGCCCACACGCCCGACTTGGCGTCGGTCGCCGTGAGTTGCACGGCACCGTCGCCGTGCGCGGCGAGGGTCGCCACCGCGGGACCGCCCACGGCGAACACCACCGAGGCGGCCACGGCGTACAGAAACCGCCGCCGTCCGGCCCGATGGCGCGTGGCCACCTCGCCGAGCAGCCGGTCCAGTAGCCGCGGACCGGGTTGTGCCATGGGGTGCACAGAGCGCGGCGTCGCACGCCGGTACAGCATCAACTGCCGTGAGGCGGGACCGAATTCGGTCACATGAGCCGCGCAACTGGTGCACTCCATGAGGTGATCCTCGAAGCGGAAGGCGTCCGCCTCGTCCAGCACGCCGAGCGCGTACGCGCCGACGTCGCGATGCCTTTCCAGGGACCTCATGCCGAATCCTCGTGCCGTTAGGTGCGGGTGGGGTTACTCCTTGCTCCCATCGGTACGCACCAGACAGTCGAATCACTCAAGGCACACAGAATCCCAAGCAACTGATTCGGAGCGGTCGGGCCCCCGGATTGGTCCCATCTCAAAAAAGATGGATGGCGAGATGGCCGAGCGGCAGACCCAGCTGCCAGGCGGGCGTCCAGACCTTCGGCCCGTCGTCCTCACCGGCCACCGGACCGCCTCCCGGCCCCGGTACCGCGTCCAGGTCCGGCGCGAGCAGTTCGGTCTCCTCCAGCCAGCGCCAGGCGGCCTCCGCGAGCGCCAGGTCCGGTGCGTCCGCGCCGGATGCGGCGGCCTCGGCCGTCAACCTGGACATACGTTCGGCGACCCAGTCCTGCCACGGCTGGTCGTACGCCGTGAGCGAAAGCCAGGTCTCCAACTGGGTCACCACACGGATACCGGACAACTCGCCGTCCGTGTCGGACAGGAAGATGGTCAGCGCCAGCGCGTCCCGACCCGCGCGGAACTCGAAGGACGTCGGCGGCATCAGGTCGCCGGTCCGCAGCAACTCGTCGGCGATGTACTCGGCGTACAACCACGCCATGGGGACGGTGAGTTCACCGCCACCGGTGCCGTCCGTGCTCTCTTGACCTCTGTGCAGCATCCCTTCCTGCCTTCCTCCGGTGCGTGCGCGTCGCCCGGCCCGGGGCTCCGTCAGGAACCCCGGGCCCCCCAGTCCGGAACACGGATGAGGACAGCCGATTACTCAACCGGGTTCGGGGCAAGGCGCTTTACGGAGGTTTGACCAATGGATTGGTTTCACCGCAGGTCGGCCGCATAACCCGGAAGCACCCGGCGAAGGGCGCGCAGCGCGTAGTACGCGCGGGACTTCACCGTACCGGGCGGAATCCCGAGGGCCGCCGCGGCCTCCGCCACACTCGCCCCGTGGAAATACACCAGCACCAGGACTTCCCGGTGCTCCGGAGTGAGTGTCTTCACAGCCTCCCGCACATCGAGCGTCGCCGCCGACCGTTCCGCGTGATCGGCACAGACGCGTGCGTTCTCCAGCACCGCGTCCCCGACCTCCGGCGGTCGCGCCTGCCGGGCCCGGCGCGCGTCGATGGCGAGCCGCCGGCCCACCGTCAGCAACCACGGCCGTACGGACTCGAAGGCGTCGGCGCGCAGCGCCTCGGGGTGCTGCCAGGCCCGGACGAGGGTCTCCTGGACGAGGTCCTCGGCGCGCTGGCGGTCGCCGTCGCAGAGCCGGAGCAGCAGCGCGAAGAGCGGCCTGCCGTGCTCGCGCTGCAGTGCGGCGAGCTCGTGCTCGGCGGTCGTTCCGTCTCTGAGCGTGGGTCCGGCCGTCATGGCCGTATGGCATCGCAGGGGGGCGTTCGGGGACAGGGGGCGCACGAGGGGCTTGCGGCGGACGGTCGATCGCGTCGACGAACGGTGCGACGAACGGTCCGCGTCACCGGGCGATCCGCCGCACGCGCACACCGGACGGGTCATCAGAGGCCGGAAGTCGTTTGCGGGGGCGGTGAAGTTCATACCTATTGGTGGGTAAATATGACCACAGTGGGGTGAATTGATGATCGCACGCAGACAGCAGGTGGCCCTCGCCGTCGCCGGCCTTCTCACCGCGGCCGCCGCCTGCCAGGCCCAGCACCACGACTCCAAGGCGTCCGGCCGCCCGGCGCCCCCCGCCGCCCGCGGCTTCACCCTCGTCGCCGCCGGTGACATCCTCCCGCACAGCGCCGTCATCGACCGTGCCCGCTTCGACGCCGGCGGCACCGGTTACGACTTCCGGCCGATGCTCGCCGCGGTCCAGCCCCTCGTCTCCCGCGCCGATCTGGCGCTGTGTCACGTCGAGAGCGTCTACGGCGACTCCGCCACCGGCACCGCGGCCCTCACGTCCCCGCCCGAGGCGGCCCAGGGCCTCGCCGCGACCGGCTACGACAGCTGCTCGACCGCGTCCGACCACAGCCTCGACCAAGGCACCGTCGGCATCCAGCGCACCCTCGACGCCCTCGACCGCGCGGGCGTACGGCACGCGGGAACAGCGCGCACCGACGCCGAGGCGCGCACGGTCACCCTGCTGCGCGCCGGTCCGGCGAAGGTCGCCCACCTCGCCTACACCGCCGACACGAACGGCGTCCCGCTCCCGCCGGCCGAGCCCTGGGCCGTCAACCTCCTCGACCCCGCCCGCGTCCTCGCCGACGCCCAAGCCGCCCGCCGCGCGGGCGCCGACGTGGTGGTCGTCTCCCTGCGCTGGGGCACGGCGGGCCAGAACGCCCCCGACCCGCAACAGCTCGCGCTCGCCAGGGAACTCACCGCCGCCCGCGCCGACGGCCGCCCGGACATCGACCTCGTCCTCGGCACCCAGGCCCACACCCCGCAGGCGTACGAGAAGGTCAACGGCACCTGGGTCGTCTACGGGCTCGGCGACCAGATCACCGGCGAGATGTACGACAACGCGGGCACCCAGGACCCCGGCGGCAACCTGAGCACCCTCGGCCGCTTCACCTTCGTACCGCCCGCCCGGCCCGGAGGGCGCTGGGAGGTGACGAAGGCGGAGTTCGTCCCGCAGCTGTTCGACATCGACGCCGGCCGGGTCGTCGACATCAACCAGGCGATCGGCCAGGGTGCCGACCTGACCGGCGACCGCGACCGCGTCCGCGAGGTGGTGCTGAGCCGGGGCGCGGCGAAGGACGGGCTGGTGATGGGGAAGTAGCCCCGGGGATCAGTCGACGTCGACGTGCGCGAAGGTCTCCAGCATCTGGGCGAGCACCTTCGCGCAGGCGCGGACGTCGGCCTCCGTCAGCTCGCCGCCGACCTGGCGCATCAGGTAGTGCTCGCGGCCCAGCACGTCGGCGACGGTCGAGCGGCCGGTGTCGGTCAGCCGGATCAGGGAGGACCGCTGGTGTGCCGGGTTCGGCACGCTCTCGACCCAGCCGTGCGCCGCCGCGTCGTTGACCATGCGCTGCACGAACTGCCGGCTCAGCGCCTGGTCGCGGCCCATCTGAGGAACCGTCATGGGTCCGTGCAGGCGCAGCAGGTTCAGGACGGCGCGTACGCCCGCGGACACGCCCTCGACCGGTTCGGCCTGCTCCACCTTGCGCGCCGCGCGCCGGTAGAGCGGGCCGACGAGGTCGAACACCTCGGTGAGGCGGTGGCCGAGTTCGTCGGGGGAGAGGGGAGCGGGAGCCGGGGGAGGGGAGTCGTTCACGGCCTCATCATGACACCTGGGTTGCCAAATCCATGCCCAAGATGACACCTTGGTTGTCATGACAGCTGCTTCGGAACTGAGCTTCTTCGCATCTGCCGACGGGGACCTGGCCTACCGCGACGTGGGCACCGGCGACCCCGTGGTCCTCCTCCACTCCGGCTTCGCCGACCACCGCGTCTTCGACGACCAACTGCCGTCCCTCGCCGCCGACTTCCGCGTCATCGCGCCCGACATCCGGGGCCACGGCTTCTCGGCCAACGCGAGCGGGCCGTTCCGCTGGGCCGACGACCTGGCGGGTCTCCTGCGCCACCTGGACCTCGGCCCCGCGGTCCTGGTCGGCCTCTCCATGGGCGCGGGCGTCGCGACCGACACCGCGCTGGAACACCCTGAACTGGTCCGCGCGATCGTCGTCAGCGGCGGCGGCACCAGCGCGTTCGAGTACCAGGACCCCGAGCTGCTCGAACACACGGCCCGCGCCGGGCAGTTGCTCGCCACCGGCGACATCCCGGGCTGGCTCGACCAGTTCACCCAAGGCGTGGCGGGCCCGCGCCGAACGGTGGCCGAAGTCGCCCCGTCCGTCATCCGCCGCCTGCGCGAACTGACCGCCCACACGATCTCCAAGCACACCCCGGGCGAGAAGGACTGGTACGTCCCCCTGACCGACCCGTGGTCCGGCGTCCCCAAGCTGGACGTCCCGGTCCTCGCGATCCACGGCGCCGCCGACTGGCCCGACAGCATCGCCATGGCGGAACGCCTCGCGCGGACGGTCCCGAACGGCCGCTCCACGACCATCGAAGGCGTCGGCCACTACCCGAACATGGAGAAGCCGGAGCGCTTCAACGAGATCCTGATGGACTTTCTCGGCGCGCTCCGACAGAGCGAGGCGGAGGGCTGACCACGGCACAACGGCCGACGGCTACGGCATCACCGCCTGGCTACGCACGGCCGCCGGTGGCTACGGCGTCACCGCCCGGCTCCGGCCCATCGCCACCGGCTATGGCACTACCGCCGGCGGTTACGGCGTCCCCGCCGGGCTGCGGCACGGCCGTCGGCGGCTTGGACGTCACCGCCCGGCGAGCGCTCCACTTCACCATCTACGGCACGGCCGCCGGCGGGCAGGGGGTCACCGCCCGGCCAACGCCCCACCTTCACCATCTTCGGCACGGCCGTCGGCGGCTTGGGCGTCACCGCCCAGCCACCGCTCCGCCCCCACCGGCTACCGCACGACCGCCCGGCGGTTACGGCATCACCGCCGGGCCACGGCACCACCGTCACCGGCTACGCGGTCACCGCCCGACGATCACCGGCGACCACCCCACCCCCACCGGTGACGCCACCACCGTCACCGGCCACCGCCCGACCGCCGGAGGCTACGGCACCACCGTCACCGGCCACCGCCCCGCCTTCACCAACCGCACCGCCACCGAGCCGATGATCCGGTGCCCCGCCTGCTCCGAGGCGCCCACGATGACCGCGTCGGCCTTGAGTTCGTCGGCCGCCTTGACCAGGCCGCCGTAGGGGTCGCCGCGGAACGTGTGGAATTCCCAGCGGACGTCGAATATCCCCTTCACGCGCTCGGTCTCGTGGCGGATCTGGGCGACGAGGTTCTCGGCGATCTCGTCGGTCGTGTCGGCGACCGGTGCCCCCATGGCCGCGCCCGCCGCCAGCACCGGCTGCACGTACACGAGGGCGAGCAGCGCGCCCTGCCGCCTGGCCAGGCCCGCCGCATAGGACGCGGCCCGGAGGGAGGAGTCGGAGCCGTCCACTCCGGCCACGATCACCTTGGGCCCGTCCGTGCCCCGCTCGAACTGGGTTGAGTGCTGTTCCGTCACGGCCGTGAGGTTATCGGAACCCGCAGGTCCTGAACCCGCCCGGGAGCGCTCGACGGGCGCGCCGCCCGCCCTGTTCCTACAGTCGGAATCATGACTGCCACGGTGGAGGCCGCCAGGCCCAAGGACACCAAGGGTCCGATACGGCCGCCCGGCAACGGGTTCCTCGGCCGGGTGCCGGAGGGTTTCGCGACCTTCTTCGGCGCCCTCGGCCTGCTCTGCGTCCTGCTCGCGTTCATCGCCCCGCTGCGCCGCGTGCTGCGCCCGGTGGTCCGCTTCCTCGACCTGCTGATCGTCCCCGTCAGCGCCAACCTCGCCTACGCCGTCTTCCTCTTCCTGCTCGCCGCCGCGACCGCCGCCCGCAAGAAGATCGCCTGGTGGCTGGTCGTCGTCTACCTCGGCCTGCTCGTCCTGACGGACATCCTCGGCGTGGCCCTGGGCCTGTACGCCGAGTCCCTCCCGTCGCTCATCGTGTGCGCCCTGCTGCTGGTCCTGCTGATCGTGGCGCGCGGACAGTTCTACGCCGCCTCCCGCCGCGCGGCCGTACGACGGGCCCTCGCCGTCCTCCTGGTCGGGCTAGCCGTCGCGATCCTCGCCGGCTGGGGACTGGTCGCCCTGTTCCCCGGCACCCTCCCCACGAGCCAGCACCTCGGCTGGGCCGCCGACCGGGTCTGCGGCGGCCTGGTCTCCGGCCGCTCCTTCGACGGCCGCCCGCCCCGCGCCCTGTTCTTCCTCCTCGGCCTGTTCGGCGCGCTCGCCCTCCTCAACGCGGCCACCGTCCTCTTCCGCTCCCAACGCCTCGAAGCCGCCCTGCACGGCGACGAGGAGGACCGCATCCGCGCCCTCCTGAAGGCCTACGGCGGCCAGGACTCCCTCGGCTACTTCGCCACCCGGCGCGACAAGGCCGTCGTCTTCTCGCCCAGCGGCAAGGCCGCCGTCACCTACCGTGTCGAGGCCGGCGTCTGCCTCGCCAGCGGCGACCCGGTCGGCGACCGCGAGGCCTGGCCGCACGCCATCGCCGCCTGGCTGGACCTCGCCCGCCGCCACGCCTGGGCCCCTGCCGCGATGGGCGCCTCCGAGGACGGGGCAAAAGCCTTCGCCCGCGCGGGACTTGGTGCCCTCCAGCTCGGCGACGAGGCCATCCTGCACGTCGCCGACTTCGACCTCGCCGGCCGCGACATGCGCGTCACCCGCCAGGCCGTGAGCCGCGTGCGCCGCGCCGGTGCCACCTGCCGCATCCGCCGCCACGCCACCCTCACCGACACGGAGATGGAGGAGGTCGTCGACCGCGCCGACGCCTGGCGCGACACCGAGACCGAACGCGGCTTCTCCATGGCCCTGGACCGGCTCGGCGACCCGGCGGACGGCGACTGCCTCCTCGTGGAAGCCCTGGGCGAGGACGGCAAGTTGCTCGCCCTGCTCTCCCTCGTCCCCTGGGGCAGCGACGGCGTCTCCCTCGACCTGATGCGCCGCGACCGCACCGCCCCCAACGGCGTCATGGAGTTCATGGTCGCCGAACTCTGCGCCGCAGCACCGAAGTTGGGCGTCCACCGCATCTCCCTCAACTTCGCCGTGTTCCGCTCGGCCTTCGAGGAGGGCGCCCGCATCGGCGCGGGCCCGGTGCTCCGCCTGTGGCGCCGCCTCCTGCTGTTCTTCTCCAAGTGGTGGCAACTGGAGGCCCTTTACCGCTCCAACGCCAAGTACCACCCCGAGTGGTACCCCCGCTTCATCTGCTACGGCGAGACCGCCTCCCTGGCCCGCATCAGCCTCGCCTCCGGCATCGCCGAGGGCTTCGTCTCCGTACCGTCGCTCCGCCAACTCTGGGGAAAGGGGCACCAGAAGAGCGGCCCGCGCCCCGCGAGCACGGCAGGTCTGCCGCCCCTGTCGGCGCTCGGCCTCGACAGTGAGGACGAGGCCGACGGCCCGGACAGCGGCCTGCCCGAACAGGTCCGCGTCCGGCACCACAAACTCGACCGCCTCCGCGCCGCCGGCATCGACTCCTACCCGGTCGGCGTCCCGCAGCGCACCCACACCCTCGCCGAGGTCCGCGCGGGGGACCAAGTCACCGTCGCCGGGCGGGTGATGCTCGTGCGCGACCTCGGCGGCATCGTCTTCCTCACCCTGCGCGACTGGTCCGGCGACCACCAACTCGCCCTCACCCGCGCCGAGTCGGGCCCCGCCCTCGACCGCTTCGTCACGGACACCGACATCGGCGACCACATCACCGCCACCGGCCGCGCGGGCACCAGCGACAAGGGCGAACCCACCGTCTTCGTCACCTCCTGGCAGCTCACCGGCAAGTGCCTGCGCCCGCTGCCCGACAAACACCGCGGCCTGACCGACCCCGAGGCCAAGGTCCGCATGCGCTACCTCGACCTCGTCGCGAGCCCGGCGGCCCGTGCCGTCGTCCGCGCCCGCTCCACCGCCGTACAGGCCCTGCGCCAGGGCCTGTTGGAGCGCGGGTACCTGGAGGTAGAGACCCCGATGCTGCAACAGATCCACGGCGGCGCCAACGCCCGCCCCTTCACCACCCACATCAACGCCTACGACCTCGACCTCTATCTGCGCATCGCCCCCGAGCTGTACCTCAAGCGCCTCTGCGTCGGCGGCATGGAGAAGGTCTTCGAGATGGGCCGCACCTTCCGCAACGAGGGCGTCTCCTACAAGCACAACCCCGAGTTCACCATGCTGGAGGCCTACCAGGCGTACGCGGACTACGACGTGATGCTCGACCTCGTCCGCGAACTCATCCAGGGCGCTGCCATCGCGGCCTTCGGCTCCGCCGTCGCCCGCAAGGACGGCCAGGAGTACGACATCTCCGGGACCTGGCCCGTCAAGACCGTCCACGGCGCGATCTCCGAGGCGCTCGGCGAGGAGATCGACGCCGACACCGAACTGGCCCGCCTGCATCGACTGTGCGACCGCGCGGGCGTGCCGTACGGCGCCGACGACGGGCGCGGGGACGTCGTACTGGAGATGTACGAACGGCTCGTGGAGGAACCGACCCGGCTGCCCACTTTCTACAAGGACTTCCCGACCGACGTCTCCCCGCTCACCCGCCAGCACCGCACCGACCCGCGGCTCGCCGAACGCTGGGACCTGGTCGCCTTCGGCACCGAACTCGGCACCGCCTACTCCGAGCTGACGGACCCCGTCGAGCAGCGCCGCCGCCTCACCGCCCAGTCGCTGCTCGCGGCCGGGGGAGACCCCGAGGCGATGGAGCTCGACGAGGACTTCCTCGACGCGCTCGAATACGCGATGCCGCCCACCGGCGGACTCGGCATCGGCGTCGACCGACTCGTCATGTTCCTCACCGGTCTGACGATCCGTGAGACGCTGCCGTTCCCCCTCGTCCGGCGCCGCTGAGCACGCGAACACTGGGCCGGGCGGGTGTTTTCCCGCCGCCGCACCGGTGTTGCCGTGGGGCGGCGGGGCTCGCGCGGGCGACTGATGAGTCATGAAGAAGGATCAGTTGCTCACGCGCCGACGGGCCCTGCTCGCCGGCGCCGCCGCCGTCGGGGCGGCCGGTACCGCCGGTCTGCTGTACTCCGGACTCGCGGACGACGCCCCCGCCCGGACCATTGCCCCCGCCGCCGGGCCCCCGCCACGCCTCGCGCGCAAAGCCTCCTCCTACCGCCTCCAGCCCGTGGCCGGATACGGCGCACCCCACGCCGCCCCCGCCCACGTCCCGGTACGGCACGAACCCTTCCTGCGCATGTCCGGACGCGGCAACACCATGGTGCTCACCTTCGACGACGGACCCGACCCCCGCTACACCCCGCACATCCTCGACACCCTCGCCGAGTACGACGTCCGCGCCACGTTCTTCGTCTGCGGCGAGATGGCCGACTGGAACCGCGACCTGCTCGCCCGCATGTCCGACGAGGGCCACATCGTCGGCAACCACACCTGGTCCCACCCGCTCCTGACGAAGATGACCCGCGGTCAGATCCGCTCGGAGATGGAACGCACCAGCGACGTCATCGAGGACGCCTACGGGGAGCGCCCGCAGTGGTTCCGCGCGCCCTACGGCGCCTGGAACCGGGCCACCTTCCAGCTCGGCTCCGAGATGGGCATGGAACCCCTCGCGTGGACCGTCGACACCCTCGACTGGGACACCCCCGGCGTCCGCCACATCGTCGACGCGGTCGAGGACGGCGCCGCCCCCGGCATCGTGGTGCTCTCGCACGACGCCGGGGGCGACCGGACCCAGAGCGTGAAGGCGCTGCGCGAATACCTGCCGCACCTGCTCGACTCCGGCTACCACATGACACTGCCGCGCCGCCGCACCACCACCTGACGGGACTTCGCCCGCCCGGCCGGGGACCGCTCAGCGGACCTCGACCAGGCGGGCGAAGACGACGACGTTCCCGTCGTAGCCGTTCTGCTTGGAGAAACCGCCGCCGCAGGTGATGACGCGGAGTTCCGGAGTTCCCTTGGACGCGTAGACGCGGTCGCCGGGGAAGTCCTTCTTCTCGAAGACCTCGATGCCGTAGATCTCGAACACGGCGGTCTTTCCGTCCTTGCGCTCGACCTCGACGCGATTTCCCTTCTTGAGGGCCCCCAGTCCGTAGAACACGGCGGGGCCCATTTTGTTGTCGACGTGGCCGACGACGACCGCCGTGCCCTTTTCGCCGGGGGAGACGGCGCCGGTGAACCAGCCCGCCAGGTTCGGGTCCTCCGGCGGCGGAGCGCCCACCCAGCCGTCCGCGTCCAGGCCCACCGGCATGACCGGGGCGTCGACCCGGATCGCGGGGATCCGCACCCGGTCGGCGACGGAGTACGGCAGCGGGGCCGGGACCTTGCCGAACGTGGTGTGGCCGGTCCGGGCGTCCGCGGCAGCGGCGGAGGCCGGCTGCGGCGGCCCGATGTCGAACTCCCCGGAACCATTCCGAATGAGCGCGAGACCGGTCAGCAGAACAAGCGCTATCACTCCCCACGGGGCGCGCTTCTTCTGCCGCTCCTCCTCTTCGGCAAGCTCGGACAGCTCCGACGCAGACATTCGCCATCCCCTCTCGACGCGGCCGTCGCCCCGTCAATCGCGCATACGAGAACGCTAAGTCCCGAAGCCGGAACCGGCGACGGGGAAAGCGCGAACGGGTGGCCCGGACATCCTTATGTGCGCCATACGAGTTGACGCCCACAGGAATTTTCTGACGGTCCGTGACCTGCGGCAATATCCGATTGTGCGCTTTTCCCCCGGCGTGTCCTCTCACCAGGACGGACCATTCTCGAAATGCGGGCGCGCGCAAGGCATCTGAGGGTGCGTCTGGGAGGCGTTTTCTCGCCGATCGACCGGGGACGGGTCCCGGGGCGCCTTCCGCGGAGGATGACATGCGTACTACTCGTGCCCTGGCTGCCGCCGGTGCCGCGGTGGCCGTCCTGGGGCTCGCCGCCCCGGTGGCCGTCGCGGACGGCATGGGCGCCAGCCCCAGCAACATCGTCGCCCTGCCCAGCGTGATCGCCCGCGGCGGCCAGCTCACCGTCACGGTCGACGGCTGCTTCAGCGGCGGCAACGCCATCGCCACCTCGCCGGGGTTCGAACGCCCCGCCAACCTGTCCCTGCTCGGCAACTCCGGCACGACGTCCAGCGGAACGGCCAGGATCAGCCGCTCGGCCACCCCGGGCGCGTACAGCATCACGGTCCGCTGCTCCAACGGCTCCTCGCTGACCCGTGACGACGCCTACACCGTCATCGGCGGGGTCCGGGGCGGGCTCGGCGGCAGCAGCAGCGCGGGGGCGACCCCGACCGACATGGCGATCGGCGGCGGCCTGGTCGCCGCGGCCGTCGTGGGCGGCGGGGTGTTCTGGATGCGCCGCCGCACCGAGCGCGGGATCTGACCTCCTCCCCTTCGGAGTTCAGGCACATGTGACAGGCCTTCGCCCCGGACCCTTGCGGGTTCCGGGGCGAAGGCCTGTGCGGGTGGCGCCGTGGTCAGACGCCGTCCTCCCCGGTACGGCGGCGGGAGAAGTGGTACGCCGCGCCCACCGAGCCCGCGATGAGGGCCGCGCCGATGCCGAGCTCCTTGAGGTCGAAGCCGGCGATGCTGCCGCCCTCACCGGCGTGGACCCCCCGGGGAATCTGCTGGGCCGGCTGGAGCGGCTGGATGTTGTTGTTCGTGCGGCCCGACGCGATGGTCAGACCCGTGGAGCCGCTCACGCCGTCACACGTGAACGTCACCTGGTACACCGCGCCCGGCCTGGCGTCCCAGTCGACCATCGCCGTGGCGGAGGACTGCCCCGGCGAGATCCTGACGGTGTCGAAGACCCCGGAGGAGACCGTGGCGGAGCCCTTGCAGCCGCCCTGGTCCCGGTCGAGCTGCAGGGTCACCTGACCGCCCGCCGCGATCGTCGAGGGCAGGACGCTGAAGCCGAACGGCGTGATGTTGTGGTTGCCGTCGCCCTTCGCGACGGCGACCGGCGCGGACAGGGCGAGGGCGCTGATGCCCAGCAGTGCGGCCGAAGCGACGCGTATCGCGCGCATGGTGATTCCTCCGGGTCCCCGAGGAGCAGCAGCGGACCTTTTCCGCTTGCGCCGTAAATGCACCTCGATGACCGAAACGCTAGGAACATGTGTGCGCTCCCGCGATCGCAGTCGCGCGAATGGGGCAATCGTGTGGGCCGCACAGGGGACCCCGTTCGTGCGACCGGGGGACGCCCGCGGCGTGGCGGACGTCCCCCGATGACCGGCTCCGGTGAGGGGCCGTCAGTCCTTGATATGCGGGAAGAGGTTCAGGAACGGCTGCGCCGAGGCCGTGATGCCGCGGCTGTACGGCGCGTCGAAGTCCCAGATCAGGAACAGCAGGAAGGCGATCAGCGCCGAGAACAGCCCGGCGAGGATCAGCTCCCGTGTCGTACGCCGGATCTGCAGCGCGAACACCATGCCGATGGTGATCACGGCCCCGGCGAGCAGCCCGAACCACACCACCGACGGCATGGTCGCCCCGGTGGAGTCCGAACGGGCGTTGCGTGCCGCGTCCACGGCGGTCACCTGGTCGACGAGCGGCTGGTAGGCCTGCGCCTGGAAGTCGGTCGTCGGCTGGTAGTCGGTGACGTCCGCGCGGATGCGATTCAGGAGGTCGGTGCCGCGCTGGGTGAGCTTCTCGTGGTCGGCCATCGTCTTCCACTCGACGTTGACGACCTGTGAGACATAGGCCTCGACGTCGGCCCGGACGCGGTCACGCTCGGCCGGCGGATAGACCCGCACCCGCTCCGAGATCTCGTGCAGCGCCTGCGCCTCCGCCTGTACGTGGTCCTGGGCGGCGCTGCGGGCCTCCCAGACACCGGCGATCGCGAGGCCCAGGACGATGGCGTACACCACGCCGATCCACATCGTCATGTACTCGATGACGTCCGGGGTCTCACTGGGGTCCTCGTCCTCGGACGCCGCGCGTTCGCGCAGGAAGGTGACGATGACGACGACGACACAGGCCGCCGCCATCGCGAGGGCGAGAACAAGCCATTCCGACAAGAGGTTCCTCCGGGGATCAGCGCGGACGCAGCGCGACGATGGCGATCACCGCGGGCACGGTGATGAGCAGGACGTAGACGACCGGCGACGTCCGACCGGGCGTCGGCCGCTGGCGCGGCTGGGCGTGGTACTTCGGATAACTCACCGGGGACGCGGAGGGATGCGGGGTCGGCCTGGGCGACGGCTTCGGAGTCGGGGTCGGGGTGGGTGTCGGAGTGGGCGTGGGGGTCGGGATCACCCGGGGCAGCGGCGCCGCGGGTGCCGGACGCGGCGCCGGGGCGGGCGGTGGCGGGGTGGGCTTCGGGGTGGGCCGCGGCTTCGGCGTCGGCTTGGGGGTCGGGGTCGGGGTGGGTTTCGGCGGGGGAGGCGGTGTGGGCTTCGGCGGTGGCGGGGTGGGCGTCGGGGAGGGGCAGGGCGGCGGCGGGGTCGGCTTCGGGCAGGCCGGGGGAGTCGGCCAGGAGCCGTCGCCGGCCACCGCCACCGCCTCCGTGCCGTCCGGCCCCGTCGAGGCGTACGCACAGGCGTCGGCCGCTGCCAGGCCCGCTGGTGCGCCCGCCAGCAGCCATGTCAGCGTCACCAGGGTCAACACCCTTGCGGCGAGGGCGGTTCGGGTCGGTTCGGGTCCATGCACGACGGAGATCATGAGCCCTCGCGGGCGGGGGCGCGCCGGGGCGCGGGAGGAATGCCCCGAAGGAGTGGAAGACGGGGTACGGCCGTTTGACGAACCGGCCGCCGGACACGGCCGGATGCGCACGGGCGTACGAGAAGGAGCCGCCGTGTCACAGGGGTCGGAAAGAAATTTGTGCGGCGGTTGAACACTTCCGTGGTCCCCACCCGTACATAGGACCGTGCGGCGGCACAGACGGGCGCTGCAACATCCAGGTGATTATGGGGAGTTGACGATGAAGACCTCCTGGCGGAGCGCCTCACTCGCGGCGACGGCCGTGTCCGTCATGGCGTTGACGGCGGCGTGCGGTTCGGACAATGCGCCCACGCCTTCTTCTGCGGCACAGAACGTCGGTGCCACGGCGGCGGCCGGAGGTTACGGAAGCGTCGGTGCGGCCACTTCGAGCCCCAGCACCGGCGCCGGCAACGGCTACGGAGCCGACGGCCAGCAGGCCGCGGCCGCCGAGCCCGCGGGCCAGCTGACCGTTGCCAACAACCCCGACCTCGGCAAGGTGTTGAGCGACGGTGCGGGTCTCACCCTCTACCGTTTCGACGCCGACACGGCCAATCCCCCCAAGTCGAACTGCGACGGCGACTGTGCCACCGCCTGGCCGCCGGTTCCCGCGGACGACGCCACGGCCGGCGCCGGTATCGACAAGGCTCTCCTCGGCGAGGTGACCCGCACCGACGGCACCAAGCAGCTGACCGTCGGCGGCTGGCCCGCCTACCGCTACGCCAAGGACGTCAACGCCGGTGACGTCAACGGCCAGGGCGTGGGCGCCAAGTGGTACGCGCTCGCCCCCGACGGCAAGAAGGCGACCCTTGCCAGCCTGCCCGGTCTGTCCGTGAAGAAGGACGCCAAGCTCGGCGACATCGTCGTCGACAAGAACGGCCACACGGTCTACCGCTTCCTCAAGGACAAGGCATGGCCGAAGTCGGTGTCGAACTGCCTCGGCGACTGCGCGAAGAAGTGGCCGGCCGTCGGCATCGTCTCGGCGAACGACACCAAGGGCGTGCAGAAGAAGGGCCTCATGGGCTTCACCCGCCCCGACGGCGTCAAGCAGATGACCGTCAACTGCTGGCCCATCTACACCTTCTCCGGTGACACGGCCGCCGGACAGACCAACGGACAGGGCGTGGGCGGCACTTGGTACGCCGTCTCCCCTGAAGGCAAGCCGGTCGGCGCGCCCGCGGAGTAGCGAGAACCTCCCCAGGGTTGATCGCCCCCCGCCCACTCGGCACCGAGACGCGGAAGGGAGGGTCGCGGGCAAGCGACAGAAATGCCGAACAGCACAGCAGCGCGCGCGACCTCAGGTCCGCCCCCTCCGCACCGCACGGAGGGGGCGGGCCGCTTTGGCGTAATCCGGCCGCCAATTCCGGCATTCTCCGCGCCTCTCCGCATGTCCCCGCACGTCAATTCGGCATGTGACGCGGGCAGTGACCGGGAACGGATGGTCAATTTCCGTTTCCGCTCGCTCCTTTGGCGGGCGATCAGTAGCCTCAGCTCGAACACCGGATCGCCTACGCCTTGGAGAGATACATGGAGCGTCCCGCCTGGGCACCACGAAGCATCGACATCTCGGTGCCGAGCGTTTCGCGTATCTACGACTACTACCTGGGCGGTTCGCACAACTTCGAGGTCGACCGGGAAGCGGCCCGCAAGGCCATGGAGTTCCTCCCGGGACTTCCCAAGATCATGCAGGCGAACCGGGCGTTCATGCGTCGCGCCGTACGATTCGCGGCCGCCGAGGGCATCACCCAGTTCCTCGACATCGGCTCCGGAATTCCCACCTTCGGAAACGTCCACGAGGTGGCCCAGGCGGCCGTCCCCGGCGCCCATGTCATGTACGTCGACCACGATCCGGTGGCGGTCGCGCACAGCCAGGCCGTCCTGGCGGGCAACGCGACCGCGGACGTCGTCGCGGCCGACCTCCGCAAGCCCCAGGAGATCCTGGCGAGCGCCGAGGTGCAGCGGCTGATCGACGTGAATCGGCCAGTGGCCTTACTTCTCGTTGCCATACTGCACTTCGTGGAAGACACGGACGACCCGTACGGAGCGGTGGCACAGCTGCGCGAGGCACTCGCGCCCGGCAGCCTGCTGATCCTCACCCATGCCTCGTACGAGGGAATCCCGTTGCCACCGGAGCGGGCGGAGGGCGCGGTGGACGTGTACAAGGACATTCGCAATCCGCTGATCATGCGCTCGCGCGACGAGATCGCGCGGTTCTTCGAGGGGTACGACATGGTGGAACCGGGACTGGTGCCGATGCCGGAGTGGCGGCCGGACACGGTGCTGGAGGACGAGGATCCGTACTCCTTCTCCGGATTCGCCGGCGTAGGACGCGCGGCGTGACCGCGGAGCCGGACGGGCCGGAGGGCAGACTGCGCAGGTTCGCGACCATCTGGAGCCGGGCGGTGTTCCCGGCGACCTCCACGTCGCTGACCCGGCCCGAGTTCGAGGAGCTGCTCCTGCCGCTGGCACGGCGGTTGAGCGAGGCCCTGCGCGCCAGGACCTTCGAGGCCGAGGAGGGCAAGGCGGTCGGCGTCGCCCTCGTCTCCGCGCACTGCACCGACCCCGACGCCCTCACCCGCACCCTGGAGTGCGTCGACGCCTACCTGGTGCTCTACTGCGGCGGCGACGGCTCCCAGGAGGACCTGCGGATCCGCTCGGCCCGCCTCCAGCACGCCATGGCCGCCGGCTTCGCCCAGGCACTGCGCGAGCGCACGCTGGCCGAGCAGGAGGCCATCTCCGTGGCCGCGCTCCAGGCCCAGGGCGTCGTCGCCCAGGCCCTGCACGCGACCGAGGCCCGCTTCCGCGCGGTCTTCGAGGGCGCGGCCATAGGTATCGGCATGGCCGACCTCGACGGCAACATCCTCCAGGTCAACGGCGCGCTGCTGCGCATGTTCGGGATCTCCGACCAGACCATGGGCGGCCGCAACGTCCGCGAGTGGACCCACCCGGACGACGCCCCCCAGACCTGGACCCTCTACGACGAACTCGTCCGCGGCGAGCGCGAGCACTACCACGTCGAGAAGGCGTTCTACCGACCTGACGGAACGGTCCTGTGGACCAACCTCACGGTCTCCCTGCTGCGCGACGCCGACGGCGACCCGCAGTACCAGCTCGCCCTCATGGAGGACACCACCGAGCGGCGGCTGCTCAACCTGCGGCTGCGCTACGAGGCGACCCACGACGCGCTCACCGGCCTCCCGAACCGCACCCTGTTCTTCGAACGCCTGGAGAAGGCCCTCGGCGCGGGCAACAACCAGCGGTTCGGCCTGTGTTACCTCGACCTCGACGGCTTCAAGACCATCAACGACAGCCTCGGCCACGCGGCCGGCGACCGGCTGCTCGTCGAGGTCGCGGACCGGCTGCAGTCCTGCGCGACCGCACCTGGCGAGATGGTCGCCCGGCTCGGCGGCGACGAGTTCGTCGCGCTGACCACCGGCCCCGACACCGAGCGTGAGGTCGACGAACTCGCGGGCCGCATCATGAACGCCCTGATCACCCCCGTCAGCATCGACGGCCGCGACCTCACCGTGCGCGGCTCCATCGGCATCGTCGAGGGCCCGGCCGGCGAGCGCGGCCCCGCGGAGGTGCTGCGCAGCGCCGACATCACGATGTACCGGGCCAAGTCCGCGGGCGGCAACCGCTTCGAGCTGGCCGACCCGGAGGCCGACGCCCGAGCGATCACACGCCACGGCCTGACGACAGCACTTCCGGCAGCCCTGGACCGCAACGAGTTCTTCATCGAGTACCAGCCGCTCGTCCACCTCGGCGACGGCAGCGTGCGCGGCGCCGAGGCCCTCGTCCGCTGGCTGCACCCGCAGCACGGCGTGCTGGGCCCCGACCGCTTCATCCCGCTCGCCGAACACACCGGCCTGATCGTCCCGTTGGGCCGCTGGGTCCTGGAACAGTCCGTACGCCAGGCCCGCGCCTGGCGCGAGACCTACGGCGACGGCATCCCCCTGCGCATCAACGTCAACCTCTCGCCCTGCCAGCTCACCCACCCCGGCCTGGTCCAGGACACCGTCGACATCCTGGAGCGCACCGGCGTCGCACCCGACGCGCTCTGCCTGGAGGTCACCGAGTCCGCGCTCATCGGCGCCGACGACGACCTCCTGAAGCCGCTGCGCCGCCTCGCCGAGATGGGCGTCGACATCGCCCTGGACGACTTCGGCACCGGCTACTCCAACCTCGCCAACCTCCGCCGTCTGCCGGTGAGCATCCTCAAGCTGGACCGCTCCTTCACCCAGAGCATGCAGCAGTTCCCGGCCGACCCCGTCGACCTCAAGATCGTCGAGGGCATCGTCTCCCTGGCCCACAGCCTGAACCTCACGGTGACGGTCGAGGGCGTCGAGACCGGCGCGCAGGCCGAACAGCTCCGCATACTCGGCTGCGACACGGCCCAGGGTTGGTTCTACGCCCGCCCGGGACCGCCGGAGCGGCTGCACGAACTGGCGCTGGTGGACGCGACGGGGTGAGGCGGTGACCCCGGGTTCCGGACTTGCGCGGCGTCTTCTTGGCGGCTGCGCAAGGATGGCCCGGGGCGGACGCACGCCCGGTCGGCGGGCTGCCGTCCTGACATGCAGGCCTCGTCGCGAAGGAGCCGGACTCCATGAGTACCGAACTGCAGGGCCGAACCGCCGTGGTGACAGGCGCCAGCAAGGGCATCGGACTGGCGGTCGTGGAGGCGCTGGCCGGTGCGGGCGCGAGCGTCGTCGCCGGGTCCCGTACGACCACCGAGGGGCTGGACGCGCTGGTCAAGGAGGGCTCCGTCACCTGGGTGCCGGTCGACCTCGCGGAGCACGGCGCGGCCGAGCGGCTGATCGAGGCGGCGGGCGGGCGCGTCGACGTCCTGGTGAACAACGTCGGTACGGCACCGCCCCGCACCGGCGGCTTCCTGTCCGTGACCGACGAGGACTGGCAGCGCACCCTCGACCTGAACCTCCTCACGGCGGTACGCGTCACCCGCGCCGCCCTGCCCCTGATGCTGGCGGCCGGCCGGGGCTCCGTGATCACGATCGGCTCGGTCAACGCGACCCTGCCCGACCCGCTGGTCATCGACTACAGCGCGGGCAAGGCCGCCCTGGTCGCCTTCTCCAAGGCCCTGTCCAAGGAGGTCGGCCCGAAGGGCATCCGCGTCAACACGGTCAGCCCCGGCCCGGTCGAGACGGAACTGTGGCTCGGCGGCGGCGGAGTCGCCGCGACCGTGTCGGCCGCCACCGGCCTCACCCCGGCCGAGGTCGCGGCCAAGGCCGCCGCCGCCACCGTCACCGGCCGCTTCTCCCGCCCCGCCGAGATCGCCGACGTAGTCCTCTTCCTGGCGGGCGACCGCGCAGCCAACCTCACCGGCAGCGACCTAGTGATCGACGGCGGCCTGATCCCGACCTGGTGACCCACCCAGGCACCGACGAACGATGAACTCCCGTACGGCGACGCCCGGTTGCCGCCACGTCTACGGCGACTGCGGCAACCGCCATCAGCACCGGCGACCGCGTGGCCGACCGCTCCCACCGCACGTGCCGCGATCGGCATCAGCCGCAGCGCCCGGGTGAGGCGCTGCGGCTCACCGGTCCTGCGGCATGCGCATCGGGGTCTCGCCGAGCCCGCGCACCTCACCTCACCGCTCCAACAACATTCGCTGCAACTCCCGAGCCGCCCGAGGCGGAGCCACGTCGCTTCGATGCGCGAGCGCGATCGTCCGGTGCAGCCCGGGCCGCGCCAGCGGGGTCACCCGTAGCCCCCGCCCGGACTTCGTCGCGACCATGCGCGGGACTACGGCCACGCCGAGCCCCGCTCGGACGAAACCGAGGACCGCGTCCATCTCGCCGCCCTCCACCGCGAAGTCGGGCTCGAAGCCCTCGGCGCGGCAGGCGGCGACGGTCAGTTCGCGGAGGTCGTAGCCGTGGCGGAACATCACCAGGCGCTCGCCCTCCAGGTCGGAGATCCGTACCGTGCGGCCGCGGCCCGGTGCCGGTGCCTCCGGTGAGGAGACGATCACCAGGTCCTCGCGGAGCAGCTCCACCGTCGTCAACGCCGGTGAGGGGGTGGGCAGCGGCAGGACCACCAACGCCAAGTCGAGGGCGCCGCGCGCGAGTTCGCGTACGAGGTCGTGGGAACCGCCCTCCTCGATCAGCAGCCGGATGCCCGGATAGCGGTCGTGGAAGGCGCGGAGCACGTCCGGGAGCAGGCCCGTGCACAGGCTCGGGGTCGCGCCCAACCTGATCCGGCCGCTGCGGAGTTGGGCCAGCTCCTGCACCTCGTGCCGGGCCGTGTCCGCGTCCGCCAGGATCCGCCGGGCCAGCGGCAGCAGCGCCTCGCCCGCGTCCGTGAGCGTGATGTTGCCCCGGGCCCGCAGGAACAGATCCGCGCCCAGCTCCCGCTCCAGCGCCTTGATCTGCTGGGACAGCGACGGCTGCGCGACATGGACCAGATCGGCGGCCCGGGTGAAGTGCCGGGTCTCGGCGACCGCCACGAAGTACTGGAGCTGCTGGAACTGCATACACCCACGATAGCCGTGACCTATCGAAACCAGGCAGATCATGTCTTGGACCGATCGACTCTCTCGCGTCTAACGTCCGTAGACATGGCTCTGGCAACGCGGACGGACCGACGGCCGTCGATGGCGCGCACGGTGTGGGACAGCTCCGTCGGCAAGAAGACAGTGATGGCCGTCAGCGGCCTGATCATGCTGCTGTACCTGGTCGTCCACATGATCGGGAACCTGAAGATCTTCTTCGGCGCGGGCGAGTTCAACCACTACGCCCACTGGCTGCGCACCGTCGGCGAACCCTTCATGCACTACGAGTGGACGCTCTGGCTGATCCGGATCGTCCTGGTCGTCGCCGTGATCGCCCACGCCGTCTCCGCGTACCAGCTCAGCCGCCGCGACATCAAGGCGCGCCCCAGCAAGTACGCGCACAAGAAACGCCGGGCGACCTACGCCACCCGCACCATGCGCTGGGGCGGCATCATCCTCGCCCTGTTCATCGTCTGGCACATCCTCGACCTGACCACCGGCACCGTGCACTCCGGCGGATTCCAGGAGGGCCACCCGTACCAGAACGTCGTGGACACCTTCTCCACCTGGTACGGCGACACCATCTACATCGTCGCGATGCTCGCCCTCGGCCTGCACGTCCGGCACGGCTTCTGGAGCGCCGCGCAGACCCTCGGCGCGGGCAGCCGCAGCCGCGACCGCGCCCTGAAGACCGTGGCCAATGTCCTCGCGCTGCTGCTCACGGCCGGCTTCATCGCCGTACCCGTGGGCGTCATGACCGGAGTGGTGAGCTGAAATGGCCCTTGAATACACCGACTTCACGACCGGGGAACCCGTCACCGACACCAAGTCGCCCACCGGCCCCATCAACGAGCGCTGGGACACCCGCCGTTTCGAGGCCAAACTGGTCAACCCCGCCAACCGCCGCAAACACACGGTGATCGTCGTCGGCACCGGCCTCGCGGGCGGCTCGGCAGGCGCCACCCTCGCCGAACAGGGCTACCACGTCGTCCAGTTCTGCTTCCAGGACTCCCCGCGCCGCGCCCACTCGATCGCCGCCCAGGGCGGCATCAACGCGGCGAAGAACTACCGCAACGACGGCGACTCCGTCCACCGCCTCTTCTACGACACCGTCAAGGGCGGCGACTTCAGGGCCCGCGAGTCCAACGTCCACCGCCTGGCGCAGATCTCGGTGGAGATCATCGACCAGTGCGTGGCGCAGGGCGTGCCGTTCGCGAGGGAGTACGGCGGCCTGCTCGACACCCGCTCCTTCGGCGGCGTGCAGGTCTCCCGCACCTTCTACGCCCGCGGCCAGACAGGACAGCAACTCCTCCTCGGCGCCTACCAGGCACTCTCCCGGCAGATCGCCGCCGGGAACATCGAGATGCACCCGCGCACCGAGATGCTCGACCTGATCGTCGTGGACGGGAAGGCGCGCGGGATCGTCGCCCGCGACCTGATCACGGGCCGTATCGACACGTACTTCGCGGACGCCGTCGTCCTCGCCAGCGGCGGCTACGGCAACGTCTTCTACCTGTCGACGAACGCCATGAACTCCAACGCCACGGCCATCTGGCGGGCCCACCGGCGCGGAGCCCTGTTCGCCAACCCGTGCTTCACGCAGATCCACCCCACCTGCATCCCGCGCACCGGCGACCACCAGTCCAAACTCACCCTGATGAGCGAGTCGTTGCGCAACGACGGCCGGATCTGGGTGCCGAAGGCGCAGGGCGACGAACGCCCCCCGAACCAGATCCCCGAGGACGAGCGCGACTACTACCTGGAGCGCATCTACCCGGCCTTCGGCAACCTCGTGCCCCGCGACATCGCCTCCCGCGCCGCGAAGAACGTGTGCGACGAGGGGCGCGGGGTCGGTCCCGGCGGGCAGGGCGTCTACCTCGACTTCGCCGACGCCATCGGGCGGTTGGGGCGGAAGGCCGTCGAGGAGAAGTACGGCAACCTCTTCGACATGTACGCCCGGATCACCGCCGAGGACCCGTACACGGTCCCGATGCGGATCTACCCGGCCGTGCACTACACGATGGGCGGTCTCTGGGTCGACTACGACCTCCAGACCACGATCCCGGGCCTGTTCGCGATCGGCGAGGCCAACTTCTCCGACCACGGCGCCAACCGCCTCGGCGCCTCCGCGCTGATGCAGGGCCTCGCCGACGGCTACTTCGTCCTCCCGGCGACGATCAACGACTACCTCGCCCGGCACCCAGGACACGAGGGGATAGACGTCCAACACCCCGCCGTACAGGAGGTGTTGGCGGAGACCGAGGACAGGCTCAACCTCCTCCTCGCGGTGGACGGCGACCGCACCCCCGACTCCTTCCACCGTGAACTCGGCGAACTCATGTGGGAGTTCTGCGGCATGGCCCGCACCGACAGCGGACTGCGCAAGGCACTGGAACGCATCCCGCAGATCCGCGAGGAGTTCTGGCGGCGCATCAAGGTCCCGGGCACCGGCGAGGAGTTCAACCAGTCCCTGGAGAAGGCGAACCGGATCGTCGACTACCTCGAACTCGCCGAGCTGATGTGCCTCGACGCACTCAACCGCGCCGAGTCCTGCGGCGGCCACTTCCGCGAGGAGTCCCAGACGCCGGACGGCGAAGCGGAGCGCAGGGACGAGGAGTTCGGCTACGCGGCGGCCTGGGAGTTCACCGGCACCGGTTCATCTCCCGTACTGCACAAGGAAGACCTGGTCTTCGAGTACGTCCACCCCACTCAGCGGAGCTACGCATGAAGCTCACCCTGCGCGTCTGGCGGCAGCAGAACGCCGACGCCGAAGGCGCCATGTCCACCTACCAAGTGGACGGAATCTCCACGGACATGTCGTTCCTGGAGATGCTCGACACCCTCAACGAGGAACTCATCCTCAAGGGGGAGGACCCGGTCGCCTTCGACCACGACTGCCGCGAGGGCATCTGCGGCGCGTGCTCCCTCGTCATCAACGGCGACGCGCACGGCCCCGAGCGCACCACCACCTGCCAACTCCACATGCGGTCCTTCGAGGACGGCGACACGATCGACATCGAACCGTGGCGCGCCTCCGCGTTCCCGGTCGTCAAGGACCTCGTGGTCGACCGCTCGGCCTTCGACCGCATCATCCAGGCCGGCGGCTACATCACCGCCCCCACCGGCGCCGCCCCCGAGGCCCACGCCACCGCCGTCCCCAAACCGGACGCCGACTTCGCCTTCGAGCACGCCGAGTGCATCGGCTGCGGAGCGTGCGTCGCCGCGTGCCCGAACGGCGCCGCGATGCTCTTCACCTCCGCCAAGGTCAACCACCTCAACGTCCTCCCGCAGGGCGCCCCCGAGCGCGAGACCCGCGTCCTCGACATGGTCGCGCAGATGGACGAGGAGGGCTTCGGCGGCTGCACGCTGGCCGGCGAATGCGCCACCGCCTGCCCGAAGGGCATCCCGCTGTTCTCCATCACCGGCATGAACAAGGAATGGCTGCGGGCGACCCGCAAGGTGGCCAAGCGCTAGACGTCCCAGCTCACCGAACGTTCGCCGGCAGGGTGCGGACGGGCGGAGCCGCAGTGGTGCTCAACCCCGGCTCCGCCAAGCACCCCTGGCATTCAACAACCCCACATCGTCTCTCTCTTCGCGGGTCACACCACGGACAGCCGGCGTCGGCACAACAGGTATGGCGGCACCGCTCGCCGCTGAGCCGTCCCCGGCCCGTGACCAGGAGAGAGCCATGACCGGCGTTTCCACCCTCGACCGCCCCTCGCAGCCCGCCGCGCCGACCCGCTACACCGTCACGCTCGCCCGCGACGAGGACGAGGTGCGGGCCGCGCAGCGGCTGCGGCACGACGTCTTCGCCGGGGAGATGGGCGCCCACCTCTCCAGCCCGCAGCCCGGCCTGGACGTCGACGCCTTCGACGCCTACTGCGACCACCTCCTCGTCCGCGACACGGTCACCGGGCAGGTGGTCGGCACCTACCGGCTGCTGCCGCCCGAGCGGGCCGCGGTCGCCGGACGCCTCTACTCGGAGAGCGAGTTCGACCTCGCCCCCCTCGACTCGATCCGCCCGGGCCTGGTCGAGGTCGGCCGCTCCTGCGTCCACCCCGACCACCGCGACGGCGCCGTCATCGGCCTCATCTGGGCCGGCATAGCCCGCTACATGGTCGACCGCGGCCACGAATGGCTCGCCGGCTGCTGCTCCATCCCGCTCGCCGACGGCGGCACCCTCGCCGCCGGCACCTGGGACCGGGTCGGCGCCAAGCACCTCGCCCCCGAGGAGTTCCGGGTACGACCGCTGCTGCCCTGGAGCGCCGACGGCGTGACCCGCCCCGCCGGACGCGTCGAACTCCCGCCGCTGCTGCGCGGATACGTCCGCCTCGGCGCCTGGGTGTGCGGCGAGCCCGCCCACGACCCGGACTTCGGGGTCGCCGACCTGTACGTGCTGCTGTCGATGCGCCGGGTCAACCCGCGCTATCTGCGGCACTTCCTCTCGCTCGTCCCGGCGTGATGAGCGGCTGGCTGCCCAGCGCGCCCTGCACCCCCAGGTCGTGCATCGAGTCGAAGGGGTCCGTCACAGCCGTACCGCGCGCCGTGCTGCGCTTCGTGACCGTCCTGGTCGTGGTCGCCGCCGGGGCCGCACTCACCCCCGTCGGAGGACGGATCCCCGCCCGCGCGGTGCGCTGGTGGTGCCGGACGATCGTCCGGTCCGCCGGCATCCGGCTCCGCATCACCGGCACCACCACGCCCACCGGGGGACTGCTGCTCGTCGCCAACCACATCTCCTGGCTCGACATCCCGCTGCTGGCAGCCGTACGCCCCGCCCGCATGCTGGCCAAGGCCGAGATCCGGCACTGGCCCGTCGCGGGCACGCTCACCGCGGGCAGCGGCGCCCTGTTCATCGACCGCGACCGGCTGCGCGCCCTGCCCGAGACGGTCGCCTCCATCGCGGGCGCCCTGCGCGCGGGCGGGGCGGTCGCCGTCTTCCCCGAGGGCAGCACCTGGTGCGGCCGGGCCCAGGGCCACTTCCGGCGGGCCGTCTTCCAGGCCGCACTCGACGCCGGAGTGCCCGTCCAGCCGGTCGGCCTGCACTACCTCACCGACGGCACCGCCAGCACCGCCCCCGCCTTCGTCGGCAGCGACTCCCTGCTCACCTCGGTGTGGCGGGTCGTGTCGACGCGCGGGCTCGTCGCCGAGGTGGAGGTCGGCGAGACCATCGCGCCCGGCAGCCACCCCGACCGCCGCTCCCTCGCCCACGCGGCGCAGGCCGGGGTGACCGCTCAGCCGCAGCATCAGGACCACTGCACGTCGGTGCCGCAGGCCCCGGTGAAAATCCGCAGGACGGCGCGGAGGCGTCCTGTTAGCGTTGCGTCCATGAGGATCATCAGGCACACCGGCACCGCGACCGCGCGAGCGACCAGCTCGCCGGCTGCCGACGCCTGAACCTCACTGACCTCTCCCGGCGGCCGGAAACGGACCGCCGGGTGTGTCGTTTCCAGCTCCCTTGCAGGCTGCCGCGCGGTCCCTTCCGGTCTTCACCCGACCCGCGAAGGACTCACCGCCATGAACACCGACGACATCGTCCGCACGTTCCTCGACTTCTACCGCGAACGCGGGCACGAGGTGATCACCGGCAGCACACTCCTGCCACCGCCCTCGGACCCGGTCCTCTTCACCACGTCCGGCATGCACCCGCTCACGCCGTACCTCCAGGGACGCCCACACCCACAAGGGCGACGGCTGGTCAACCTCCAACGCTGTCTGCGCACCACGGATCTCGACGAGATCGGCGACCTCACCCACCTGACCGTGTTCGAGATGCTCGGCTCATGGTCGTTGGGCGACTACGACCATCCGCAGAGCCTGCGTTGGGGGTACGAGCTGCTGCGGGACGGCTTCGGTATCCCGCGCGAGAAGTTGTACGTCACTGTCTTCGGCGGTGATGAGCAGGTCGGGCCCGATCTTGAATCGCTGTACACCTGGCGGGAGTTGGGGCTGCCGGTCGAGTCGACGCAAGACGAGAACTGGTGGTCCAACGGGCCCGTGGGTCCCTGTGGCCCTGACTCCGAGATCTTCTACTGGACCGGCGACGGCCCGCCGGAGGGGAGCCCTACCGGTGATTCGCGCTGGGTGGAGATCTGGAACCACGTGAACATGCGGCTTGAGCGTGGTGAAGACGGTGGGCTCGTTTCGTTGCGGCAGGTCAACGTCGATACGGGGATGGGGTTGGAGCGGCTTGTGTCTGTTCTTCAGGGGCGGCGGTCGGTCTACGAGACGGACCTGTTCGAGCCGTGGATGAGGACGGTTCCGCTGTTGTGGGATCTGGACGAACGCTCGGTGCGGGTGGTCTGTGATCATCTTCGGTCGAGTGTTGTCGTCCTGGAGGAGGGGGTACGGCCTTCCAACACCGGGCGTGGATATGTGCTGCGGCGGTTGATTCGGCGGCTGCTCACGGTTCTGTGGCGGGGCGATGACTCGCGTACGTTGTGCGATCTGCCGGGGGAGCTTCTCGGTACCGGCACTGTGCGGGAGGTGTTGCTGGATGAGGAGCGGCGGTTCTCTCAACTGCTTGAGCGGGGGCGGCGGGTGTTGTCTCGGCCGGAGTTTCGGGGGCCGTTGAGTGACGAGGACTATCGCTACCTTCATGACACTCATGGGTTGCCCCGGGAATGGGTTGGCGGTCTTCAGAGGTAGCTGGTTGGGTGCGGGTGTGCGGGGGCTGGTCGCGCAGTTCCCCGCGCCCCTAAGAAGTTGCCATTGCCCTTGCTAGAAAATGTGCCGTGGTGCTTCCGGCCGCCCTCGCCACCTCACCCGGCGGGCCCGCCGCCACGATCCTCCCGCCCTTCTCTCCTCCACCCGGGCCCAAGTCGATGACCCAGTCCGCGCCCGCCACCACCGCCATGTCGTGTTCGACCACCACCACGGTGTGGCCCGCGTCGACCAGGCCGTGGAGTTGGCGTAGGAGGACTTCGACGTCGGCCGGGTGGAGGCCGGTGGTGGGTTCGTCGAGGAGGTAGAGGGTGTGACCGCGTCGGCCGCGCTGCAACTCCGTGGCCAGCTTGATGCGTTGGGCCTCGCCGCCGGACAGCTCGGTGGCGGGCTGGCCCAGGCGCAGGTAGCCGAGGCCCACGTCCAGCAGTGCGGTCAGGCTGCGGGTCACGGATGGAGTGTCCGCGAAGAAGGCCGCCGCGCTCTCCACCGTCAGGTCGAGGACCTCCGCGATGTTCCGTCCCTGGTACGTCACTTGGAGTGTCTCGGGGTTGTAGCGTGCCCCGCCGCAGTCCGGGCAGGGCGCGTACGTGCTCGGCAGGAAGAGCAGCTCTACGCTCACGAAGCCCTCGCCCTGGCAGGTCTCGCAGCGACCTCCCCCAGAGGGGGCACCCCCAGTCACGTTGAAGGAGAACCGGCCTACGCCGTAACCCCGTTGGCGTGCCTCGTCCGTGGCCGCGAAGACCTTGCGGACGACGTCGAAGAGGCCGGTGTACGTCGCCAGGTTCGAGCGGGGGGTGCGGCCGATCGGTTTCTGGTCCACCGACACCAGGCGTTCCACGCCCGGGAGTTCCTCGGTGATCTCGCCGATGAGTGTTGACTTGCCGGAGCCCGAGACGCCGGTGACCGCGGTGAACACGCCCAGGGGGAATTCGGCCGTCACGTCGCGCAGGTTGTGCCGCGTCACCGGGCCCACCTTCAACTCGCCTCGCGGTGAGCGGACTTCGCGGGCCGGCGTGGGGGAGTCGTCGAAGAGGAAACGGGCCGTCGCCGATTCCGCCACGGCCGCGAGTTCCGCCACCGGTCCGCTGTGCAGTACCCGTCCGCCGTGCTCGCCGGCCAGCGGGCCCACGTCCACCAGCCAGTCGGCGGCGCGCATGACGTCCAGGTGGTGCTCCACCACGAACACCGAGTTGCCCGCTGCCTTGAGTCGGTCCAGGACCGTGAGCAGGGCCTTCGTGTCCGCGGGGTGCAGTCCGGCGGACGGTTCGTCCAGGACGTAGACGACTCCGAAGAGGCCGGACCTCAACTGGGTTGCCAGGCGCAGGCGTTGGAGTTCACCGGGCGAGAGGGTGGGGGTCGCGCGGTCCAGGCTGAGGTAGCCGAGGCCGAGTTCGAGGATCGGGGCGATGCGGGAGGTGAGGTCCTCGGTGAGGACGCGTGCCGCCTCCGATGTGCCGTGGAGGGTGTTCGCCAACTCCGCGAGTGGTAGCGCGGCCAGGTCGGCGATCGTGCGGCCCGCGATGGTTACGGCGAGGGATTCGGCGCGCAGTCTGCTGCCTCCGCAGACCGGGCAGGGGGAGCTCGTCAGGAAGCGTTCCGCCTTCACCCGTAGGGTCGGGCTCTTCGTGTCCGAGAAGGTCTTCATGACGTAGCGGTGGGCGCTCATGTACGTGCCCTGGTAAGGGCGTTGGATGCGGTTCGCGTCCCGGACCGGGTGGACTGTGACCACCGGTTGGTCGTCCGTGAACAGGATCCACTCCCGCTGTTCGGCGGGGAGTTCACGCCACGGCACGTCCACGTCGTAACCGAGCGTGTCGAGGATGTCGCGCAGGTTCTTGCCCTGCCAGGCGCCCGGCCACGCGGCGATCGCGCCCTCGCGGATCGACAGCGAGGGGTCGGGGACGAGCGACTCCTCGGTTGTGCGGTGGACCCGGCCGAGGCCGTGGCACTCCGGGCACGCGCCCGCCGCCGTGTTGGGGGAGAAGGCGTCGGAGTCGAGGTGTGCCGCGCCGGGCGGGTAGTCGCCCGCTCGGGAGAACAGCATCCGGAGCGAGTTCGAGAGGTTGGTGACCGTGCCCACCGAGGAGCGGGAGGTGGGGGTCGAGCGGCGCTGCTGGAGGGAGACCGCCGGGGGGAGGCCGGTGATCTCGCCGACCTTCGGGGCTCCTACCTGGTGGATCAGTCTGCGGGCGTACGGCGCCACCGACTCGAAGTAGCGGCGCTGAGCCTCCGCGTAGATCGTGCCGAAGGCGAGGGACGACTTTCCGGAGCCGGAGACGCCTGTGAACACGGTCAACACGTCCCGCGGGATGTCGACGTCGACGCCCTGGAGATTGTGCTCGCGGGCGTCGCGGACACGGACGTAGGAGTCGGGGACGTGAGGGGCGCGGGGGGTGCCGGGGCTGTGCATGACCCGGCGAGTCTATGCGAGCACTCCGTGTGTCGCCCGGTGACCTGCGGGGGTGCGGGGGCGTCCGGGCTGTGCCACGTTGGAAGACACGGATGCCAGTAGCCGCACAGTCGCCGCACGGAAGGTCCGTGGTCATGAGTACTCCCGGATTCGGTTTCGGACGCAGCCCCTTCGAGGAATTCGACGAGCTGATGTCCCGGTATTTCGGCGGTTCGGGGCCGGCGGCGCCAACGCGCCGGACCCAGCGCGTCGACATCGGCAGCCTGCTCTCCGAACGGGCCCGTGAGCTGGTCGCCCAGGCGCGGGACATCGCCGCCGTCGAGGGCAGCGAGGAACTCGACGCCCGGCATCTGCTCGCCGCCGCCACCGAGCAGGAGTCGACCCGACGGCTGCTCGCCGAGGCGGGCGCGGACCCCGACCGGATCCGGGAACGGCTGACCGCAGGCGCGGACGGCGGCCCGAAGACCGAACCCACCACACTCACCCCGGCCGCCAAGCGGGCACTGCTCGACGCGTACCAGATCTCCCGCGCCGAGGACTCCTCGTACATCGGCCCCGAACACCTGCTGCGGGCCCTGGCCGCCAACCCCGAGTCGGCCGCCGGACAGGCCCTCGCGGGCAGCGGCTGGGAGGGGGACCGGGTGCCCACCGGTGCCGAGCCCGAGCGGAAGCGGCCCAGCAGCACGCCCACCGTCGACGAGTACGGGCGTGACCTCACCGAGGACGCCCGGGCCGGGCGGCTCGACCCGGTGATCGGGCGGGACGACGAGGTCGAGCAGACCATCGAGGTGCTGTCCCGGCGCAGCAAGAACAACCCCGTCCTCATCGGCGACCCCGGCGTCGGCAAGACCGCCGTCGTCGAGGGCATCGCCCAGCGCATCGTCGCCGGTGACGTGCCGAAGACCTTGGCGGGCAAGCGGCTCGTGTCGCTGGATCTCGCCGGGATGGTCGCCGGCACCAAGTACCGGGGCGAGTTCGAGGAGCGGCTGAAGAAACTCCTCGACGAGGTGAGCGAGCACAGCGACGAACTGGTGCTGTTCCTGGACGAGTTGCACACCGTCGTCGGCGCGGGTGGCGGTGGCGACGGTGCACTCGACGCCGGCAACATGCTCAAACCCGCCCTGGCCCGCGGGCAGTTGCACCTCATCGGTGCCACCACCGTCGACGAGTACCGCAAGTACATCGAGAAGGACTCGGCGTTGGAGCGCCGCTTCGCGCCCATCCTGATCGGCGAACCGACCGTCGACGACACCATCGAGATCCTGCGTGGCCTGCGCGACCGTTACGAGGCCCACCACCAGGTCCGTATCACCGACGAGGCCGTCGTCGCGGCGGCCGAACTCTCCGACCGCTACGTCACCGCCCGCTTCCTGCCCGACAAGGCCATCGACCTGATGGACCAGGCCGCGGCCCGGGTACGGCTGCGTGCCAAGACCCCGCTCTCCGACAACCGTGAGGTCGAGGACCGGCTCGCCGCCCTCAACCGGGAGAAGGACCAGGCCGTAGCCGACGAGGAGTACGAGCGGGCCAAGGAGATCCGCGACCGGATCAAGGACACCGAGGCCGAGTTGAAGGCGGGCGGTTCCGCCGAGGAGCGGGCGCCCAAGGTCACCGCCGAGGACATCGCCGAGGTCGTCTCCCGCACCACCGGCATCCCGGTCGCCCAGCTCACCGAGGAGGAACGCGCCCGGCTGATGAAGCTGGAGGAGCACCTCCACGAGCGGGTCGTCGGCCAGGACGAGGCCATCACCGCCGTCGCCCGCGCCGTACGCCGTGCTCGCGCCGGCATGAGCGATCCGAACCGGCCCATCGGCAGCTTCCTCTTCCTCGGCCCGACCGGCGTCGGCAAGACCGAACTGGCCCGCGCGCTCGCCGCCGCCCTCTTCGGCGACGAGAGCCGCATGATCCGCCTCGACATGAGCGAGTTCCAGGAGCGGCACACCGTCTCCCGCCTGGTCGGAGCGCCTCCCGGATACGTCGGCCACGACGAGGCCGGCCAGCTCACCGAGGCCGTCCGCAGGCAGCCGTACGCCGTGCTGCTGCTCGACGAGGTCGAGAAGGCGCACCCCGACGTGTTCAACACGCTGCTGCAACTCCTCGACGACGGACGGCTCACCGACTCGCAGGGGCGCACGGTCGACTTCAAGAACACCGTCGTGATCATGACGTCGAACATCGGCGCCGACCGCATCCTCGCGGCGGGCGTCGACGACTACGCCAAGGTCCGCGAGACGGTGATGCCGGTCCTGAACCAGCACTTCCGTCCCGAGTTCCTCAACCGGATCGACGAGATCATCGTCTTCCGCGGCCTGGAACGCGCCCAACTCCGCGACATCGTCGACCTGTTGCTGGAACACACCCGGCGCAGGCTGCACGCCCAGGACGTCACCCTGGAGGTCACCGACGCGGCGGCCGACCTGCTCGCGAACCTCGGCTACCAACCCGACTTCGGCGCCCGCCCGTTGCGCCGCACCATCCAGCGCGAGGTCGACGACCGGCTTGCCGACATGCTCCTCGCCGGTGAACTGAACGCGGGCGACCAGGCCCGGGTCGACGCGAGCGACGGCACGATCGAGATCAGCGCACGCCAGCCGGCCACGCACTAGCCGGACCGCATTCGCATCCCTCAGGGAGACAGGCATGAGCAGTTATCGAGTCGCGCAAGTGGGCGCGGCCGGCGGCGAGTTCACCATCGCCGAGCGGGATGTGCCGGAGCCGGGACCGGGCCATGTGCGGATCGCCGTGGAGGCCTGCGGAATCTGCCACAGCGACACCTTCTTCGTGAACGCCGGAGTGCCGGGCGTACGGTTCCCGCTCGTCACCGGGCACGAGATCGCCGGGCACATCGACGCGCTCGGCGAGGGTGCCTCGGACAGCGGCTGGCGGGTCGGCGACCGGGTGTCCGTCGGCTGGTTCGGCGGCAGCTGCGGCCACTGCATCCCGTGCAGGCAGGGCGACTTCATCGTCTGCGAGAACCTGAAGGTGCCCGGCTGGGCGTACGACGGCGGCTTCGCGGAGATGACCGTGGCACCGGTCGACGCGCTCGCCCGGATCCCCGACGGTCTGTCGGCCAGTGCCGCCGCGCCCATGGGCTGTGCGGGCGTGACCACGTTCAACGGGCTGCGGCGCAGCTCCGCGAAGCCGGGCGACCTGGTCGCCGTACTCGGACTCGGCGGCCTCGGTCACCTGGGCGTGCAGTACGCCGCCGCGATGGGATTCGAGACCGTGGCGATCGCGCGGGGTCCCGAAAAGGCCGACTTCGCCAAGCAGTTGGGCGCGCACCACTACGTCGACAGCACGGCGGACACCGATGTCGCGGACGCGCTGAAGGCGCTCGGCGGCGCCAAGGTCGTGCTGGCCACGGCGGGCAACTCCGACGCCGCCACGGCGACCGTGGAAGGGCTGAGGCACCGCGGCGAACTGGTCGTCATCGGGGCGGACACCGCGCCGTTGGGGATCAGCCCGCTCCAACTCCTCATGAGCGGCAAGGTGGTTCGGGGCCACCCGTCCGGCACGGCGCAGGACGTGCAGGACACGCTGGCCTTCAGCGCCTTGCACAACATCCGCCCGATGGTCGAGACCGTACCCCTGGACCAGGCCGGCGAGGCCTACGAGCGGATGCTGTCCGGTGCGGCGCGCTTCCGGATGGTGCTCACGCCATGAGCGAGGCTAGCCGCCGGTAGGAGTCCAGCAGGGCTTCGCGGTCGTAGGTGCTGGTGGTGACGAGGACCTCGTCGGCCGCCGTCTCCTTCAGCACCGTCTCCAGCTCGTGGGCCACCTGTTCCTCGGTGCCCGCGAGCTGTCCGCCGAGCCCGGCCTCGTAGAAGCCGAACTCCTTGTCGGTCATGGGCAGTTGCTCCACGCGTTCGGCGGGCGGCAGCGGCGGGAAGGTGCCGTGGGTGCGCGAGTACGCCATCGACCAGGCCTCCGGGACGAGCAGGCGCCGGGCCGCCTCGGGGGTGGCGGCCACCGCGACCGTGCCCGAGATGACGACGTACGGCCGCGCGGCCCACGGGGAGGGGCGGAAGCGGGCGCGGTACTGGTCGATGCCGCGCCGCATCTTGTCGCGGTTGCGGAGGTCGCCGATCACCATCGGCAGACCGGCCCGGGCCGCGATGTCGGCTCCCTCGCCCATCGCGAGCACGAACGGCGGGACGCTCAGGCCCTCGGAGGGCCGCGCGTGCGCGCCGGTGGGTGACGTACCGCGGAACCAGTCGAGGAGTTCGTCGAGTTGCCCGGCGAAGTCGTCGGCGTCGTCCTTGTCGCGGCCCAGCGCCTTGCGCACACCGCCGGTGAAGCCGACCGAGCGGCCGAGGCCCATGTCGATCCGGCCCGGGAACAGCGACTCCAGCACCCCGAACTGCTCTGCCACGACGAGGGGTTGGTGATTGGGCAGCATCACCCCGCCCGTCCCGACCCGGATGCTCCGGGTGGCCGAGGCGACGGCGGCGGCCAGCACGGTCGGCGCGGAACCGGCGACCCCCGGCACGCCGTGGTGCTCCGACACCCAGAACCGGTGATAGCCCAGCTCCTCGACCTCCCGCGCGAATCGCACGGTGTCACGCAGCGCCTCGGCGGGCGGGTGCCCCTCGCGGGTGCGGGACCGGTCGAGGACGGAGAAGGGGGTCGAGGCGATCACTGAACTCACATCAGTGTCAACGCCCGGGAGACCTCGGCATTCCCGCGGCGGTCAGTTCTCGGGACGCAGCAGCCCGCGCTCGTACGCCTTCGCCAGCCGCTGCGGGACGAGGTGGCGCACGCCGTCGACGGTGACCGGCACGAGCGTGGGCGTCGTGGCCTTCCACTGGGCGCGGCGGTGGCGGGTGTTGCTGCGGGACATCTTCCGCTTGGGGACGGCCATGGGGATTCCTTCTCGGTGGGTGGGCAGGCACCGAGGACGCTATATGAAAATGGATCCCATTAGCAATCGGGGGTCGCGTGCGCGGCCCTCATCGCCGGGACCGGACGCGGGCGTCCCGGGGCGGGTCGATGAACTGCAGCTCCAGCGTGACGGGCGGCGCGGCGATGCCCGGCCCGCCCGCGGCCGCCCACTCCAGCACTTCCTCCGTGCAGTCGTCGTCCATCGCGAACCCGACCCAGGTCGGCCGCCCACCGGCCCGGCGTCCCGCGGCCGACGGCTGGACCACGATCACGTTGGCCTGGTCGCAGGGGCCCAGGCAGTCCGTCGTACGCACCGCGAAACCGTGCTCGGCGGCACCCGCGCGCAGCCGTTCCAGCTGCCAGGCGTGGTCGGTGCCGGGGTGTTTGCGCGGGTCGCCGCAGCAGCAGCCCCGGCACACGACCAGGGTGCAGGGCCGCTCGCGGGCGGCGCCGACGAGGAACGTACGAGGGGCGGGAGTGGCGGCAGACATGCAAGAAGCATGAGGCCAGGCCTCTTGCGGGCCGTTGCCGGGGTGGCGGGACCGGCTGTCTAGGGTGGGCGGGTGACTGCCGACAACAAGCGCCCGCTCGCCGTGTTCGACCTCGACAACACCCTCGCCGACACGGCGCACCGGCAGCGGTTCCTGGAGAACAAGCCGCGCGACTGGGACGGCTTCTTCGGTGCCGCCGCGCAGGACCCACCCCTGTCGGAGGGCATCGCGCTCGCGCTGGAGAGCGCCGAGGAGTGCGAGGTCGTCTACCTGACCGGGCGGCCCGAACGCTGCCGGCGCGACACGCTCGCCTGGCTCGCCTTGCAGGGACTGCCCGAGGGCCGGGTCTTCATGCGGCGCAACGACGACCGCAGGCCCGCCCGGCGCACCAAGCTGGAGAAACTCAAGCAGCTCGCCCGCGACCGAGACATCCGGGTCCTCGTGGACGACGACGAACTGGTCTGCGACGACGCCGAACGCGCCGGGTTCAGGGTCGTGCGGGCCCGCTGGACCTCCCCCTCCGCCGCGTTGGAGGCGGCACAGGAGGGGGAGGGCCGGACCTGAGGGCTCTCGTCCTTACGGAGGTCAGTCCTCGTCCTCGATGCGGAAGCCGACCTTCAGGCCGACCTGGAAGTGCTCGATCTGACCGTTCTGGATCTGGCCCCTGACCTGGGTCACCTCGAACCAGTCCAGGCTGCGCAGGGTCTGCGCGGCGCGGGCGACGCCGTTGCGGATGGCCTGGTCGATGCCCTCGTGAGAGGTGCCGACGATCTCGGTGACCCGGTACGTGTGCTCGGACATGCGGGTACTCCTCTCGGCCGTGACGGGCGCGTCACGCGTTACTCCACCGTGCCCCACGGCGCGGCAGTGCGCGAGACGGCCCGTCACCGGTATGTCAGCGCACCACGCTCAGCGACAGCGCGAAGCGTCCTTCCCTGTCGGTCCACCAGTGGGCCAACTCCAGCCCGGTCGCGGCCAGTTCGGACCGTACGCCCTCCTTGCGGAACTTCGCGGAGATCTCGGTGCGGAGTTCCTCGCCGGCCGTGAAGTCGACGGCGAGATCGAGCGCGGGGATCTTCACGGTCTGGTCGGTGCGGGACCGCAGCCGCATCTCGATCCACTCGTTGTCCGTGTCCCAGAGGGCTACGTGGTCGAAGGCGTCGGCGTCGAAATCGGCGCCGAGTTCGCGGTCGACCACGGTCAGGACGTTCTTGTTGAACGCGGCCGTCACACCGGCCGCGTCGTCGTACGCCCTGACCAGGACCTCCTCGTCCTTCACCAGGTCCGTGCCGAGGAGCAGCGCGTCGCCGGGGGAGAGGAGCGAGCGGAGGCCGGCGAAGAACGTGGCGCGTTCCGCCGGGAGCAGGTTGCCGATCGTGCCGCCGAGGAACGCCAGCAGGCGCGGGCCCGGGGTCTCCGGCAGGGTGAGATCGCCGGTGAAGTCGGCGATCAGGGCGTGCACGTCGAGGCCCGGGCGCTCCTCGATGAGGGCGTGCCCGGCCTGTGTGAGCGCGCTCTCGCTGACGTCGACGGGGACGTACACGGCCAGGCCGGTGAGCGCGTCGAGCAGGTGACGTGTCTTGTCCGAGGACCCGGAGCCCAGCTCGACGAGGGTGCGGGCGCCGGTCGCGGCGGCGATCTCGCCGGCCCGGTCGACGAGGATCTCCCGCTCGGCGCGCGTGGGGTAGTACTCGGGCAACTCGGTGATCTGCTCGAAGAGTTCGCTGCCGTGGGCGTCGTAGAACCACTTCGGCGGGAGGGTCTTCGGGGTGCGGGTGAGGCCCTCCAGGACGTCGGCGCGCAGGGCCGCGTCGGTGGCGTCCTCGGGGAGGGTGCGGGTGAGAAGGAACGGGCTCACGTGCGGGGCTCCTTCGACGGTGCGGGTGCTAGGTCCTTCAGGGGGGTCAGGAGGACCTCGGTGCGGGTCGCGGTGAGCAGAGTGCGGTCGGGGGCCTCCTGCCAGTGCGGGTCGTCGTCGTAGGGCTCGGAGGCCACGACCGTGCGGCGGCCGGGTTCCGAGAGGTACCAGAGGGTGTCGCCCCAGGCCGTGGCGGCGATCGTCTCGCCGTCGGTGAGAAGGAGGTTGAGGCGGGAACCGGGGGCCGCATGAGCGACCTCCGTCACCGTGTCGGCCAGCGCCTGGCCCTCCTCGTCACCGGCCCGCAGCCGGCTCAGGACCAGCGCCCAGACGAACGCCGAGTCGCAGCGGGCATCGAGGGACAACAGGTCTACCGGCGGCAGGCGTTGGGCCAGGGCCGCCATGGTCCGCGGCCAGCCGGTGACCGCGCCGTTGTGGCTGAACAGCCAGGGGCCCGCGGCGAACGGCGCCGCCGCGGCCTCCCCGTCCGCACCCGCGAACGTCGCGTCCCGTACGGCGGCCAGCAGCGCCCCCGAGCGGATCACGCGGGCCAGGTCGGCGAAGGACTGGTCGCCCCAGATGGGCACGGCCCGCCGGTAGCGACCCGGCACCGGGTCGCCCTGCGCGTACCAACCCACCCCGAAACCATCGGCGTTGACCGTCCCGTGCCGCTGCCGCCGGGGCTCCCAGGACTGGCGGTACAGGCTGTGCTCCGGGTCCACGAGGAGCCGGCCCAGCGACTCCTCGGGTCCCAGGTACGCCAGGTGACGGCACATCAGACGGCCCCCGAGCGGGCGGTGCGGAAGCCGGAGAAGATCTGCCGCCGGATCGGGTAGTCCCAGTTGCGGAACGTGCCCCGGCAGGCCACCTCGTCCACGGCGAACGAACCGCCCCGCAGCACCTTGTACTCGGGGCCGAAGAACACCTCCGAGTACTCCTTGTACGGGAACGCCTTGAAGCCCGGGTACGGGAGGAAGTCGCTCGACGTCCACTCCCACACGTCACCGATCAACTGGCGTACGCCGAGCGGTGATTCGCCCGCCGGATAGCTGCCTGCGGGGGCCGGGCGCAGGTGCCGTTGGCCGAGGTTGGCATGCTCGGGTGCCGGGTCGGCGTCGCCCCACGGGTAGCGCATCGAGCGGTCGGCCGTCGGGTCGTGCCGGGCCGCCTTCTCCCACTCGGCCTCGGTGGGCAGCCGGCGTCCGGCCCAGCGGGCGTAGGCGTCGGCCTCGTACCAACAGACGTGCACCACCGGCTCGTTCGGCGGTACGGCCTCCGTGACGCCGAACCGGCGCCGCAGCCACTGGCCCGCCTCACGGCGCCAGAACTCCGGCGCCGTGAGGGAGCTGCGGCGGACGTGCGCCCAGCCCTCCTTCGTCCACCAGCGCGGGTCGTCGTAGCCGCCGTCCTCGATGAACGCCAGATACGCGCCGTTCGTCACCGGAGTCGTGTCGATGTAGAACGGCGCCACCTCCCGCCGGTGCGCGGGCCGTTCGTTGTCCAGCGCCCATGGTTCGGTGGAGGTGCCCATCGTGAACGGGCCACCGGGGACCAGGACTTCGGACGGGCCGGTGAACAGCGGTACCGGCTCCGGGTCCGGGGCGGTCAACGCCTGCGGGCCCGTGCGGAGCTGATGGGTGATCAACATCGTCTCGTCGTGCTGCTGTTCGTGCTGGGCGACCATCCCGAAGGCGAAGCCCATGTCGGTGAGCCGGGTCCCGCGGAATGCGTGGCTCTCCAGTACGTCCGTCACCCGGCCGCGCACCTCGGCCGCGTACTGCCGGGCCTCCGCGGGCGGCAGCAGCGGCAGCGAGGGGCGTTCGGAACGCGGGTGCTCGAACGCGTCGTAGAGGCCGTCGATGTCGGGCCGCATCGCGTCCCGGCCGCCGACGGCCCGCAGCAGCCACAGTTCTTCCTGGTTGCCGATGTGTGCGAGGTCCCAGACCAGCGGGGACATCAACGGCGAGACCTGCGCGGTGAGTTCGGGCTCGTCCACACAGCTCGTGAGGAGCGTGGTGCGGTCCCGGGCCGTGGTCAGGGTGGTCAACGCCCGTTGCCTGAGCGCCTCGATATCGATGTCAGCGGAGGTGTCGGCGGCGGTGTCGGCGTCGGTCATGTGCGGATGTCCTTCCCGTGCGGGCGGCTGTCCGTGCCGCGCACGCGGTCGAGCAGGTCGTCGGCGGGGCAGCGGCCCCGGACGACATAGCGGTCGAAGTACGCGCGGACGGCGTCCGTGACCCCGGCGGTCGCGCCGAGCCGGGGCAGGGCCTCCAGGGCCGCCGCGAAGCAGACGAGGGCGACCTCGTGCAGCTCCGGGTCGGACAGCCCGTAGCGGGCCGCGTCGATCCACAGCGGATTGTGCGGCGCGGGCAGCCCCTGGGTCCGTTCGGCCAGCGGCTTCACGGCCCGGTACGCGGTCTCGGCGGCCTCGGGGTCGTCGAACAGCGCGGTCGTCACGGCCAGCGGGACGATCCAGCCGTCGTCGCCGGGCTGCGCGTCGATCATGCGCAGTTCGAGATGGCCGCGTGGTCTGACCGGCGGGAACAGCGTCGAGACGTGATAGTCGAGATCCTCGCGGGTCGGCGGCCTGGGCGCCCCCGACCTGATCCACTCCCGGAACGTCAGCTCCTCCGGGACCTCCCACGGACCGCTGTCCTGCCGTATGCACATCACCGGCGAGTCCAGGACGTGATCGGTCCACGCGTCGCGCGGCTGCGCGTCCAGGGTCGGACCGCCCGCGCGGCCGGGGCCGATCTCCATCCAGATCAGCTGCCGGGTGGAGCGCCAGCCGGTGGGGCTGCGGCCGACCAGCGGGGAGTTGGCGAACGCGGCCACCAGGACCGCGCCCAGTTGGTGCGCCAGCCACCAGCGCCGCCCGAGGCCGAGCGGACCCGGTTCCTCGTAGCCGGCGTCCAGACACACCTGCACGGACGCCGAGGTGCACATCATGCGGCGGCCGGCGGGGCCGGTGCGGTCGAGGCAGCGCTCCATGGCGTCGTAGCGCGGCTCGTGCAGGAACCGGCGCGGCGGGTGCCAGGGATCATGGCCGACACCGACCAGTCCCAGGCCGTCACGGCGCAGCACCGCGCGGACGGCGTCGAGATCTTCGGAGACGGAACCGATGCACTCCATCAGGGAGGCGGCGGGCGACGAGCTGAGTTCCAGCTGGCCGCCGGGCTCGACGGTGAGCGCCGACCTCAGAGGCACGGTCTTCAAAGCGGCGTAGGCCGCTTCGAGTCGTTCGGGTGTCACGGGGAGCTGCGGCAGGCGCAACTCGTGGACGAGCCATTCCACTTCGACCCCGAGCGTTCGGGGCGGACCGGTCTTGAAGCAGATGCCCCTGACCAGGGCTTCCACCTCGGGTTCGGTGACCGCGGTACGGGGCTCCGTACAGTCGCTACAGTCACTTGCCGTATCGGACATGTCGGGATCCTCCTGAGATTCCACCATGCCACCGGCCCGGTTTCGGTTGGGCCCGGGTCGGCACACTCGTACCACCCAAGACCCTCGTGCCGCGTCGCACAAGGGTGCGTATCGCCACGTTCGGGATCGGTAATCTCCGGTTCTCCGGCTGTTCGCGGGGCCCGGAAACTCCGTTGCACCGCACGACCAGCATCGCTCAGGATGCAGGTATGAGCACGACGGGGGAGAACACGGGGGAGATCGCGGGGCGCGCGTTCATGGCGTACACGGGGGTTATGCCATGAGCGCGCGCCTGCGCGGCATCGCGCAGCAGACCGAGCGGATCGTCGCGGCCGGAGGCTATCGCGCGGCTGACGGGCGCGAGGTGTCCATCGCCGCCGAGACCGGGGCGGCCCGCGCGGACACGCGCCTGTACGGCCCGGAACCGGTGCGGACACCGCCGTTCTCGCCTGCGGAGACGGTCTTCGAGGTCACCGGCGAGAGCAGCCTGGAGGCCGCCCGCCGCCTGACCGGCCCGGTCGCCGTCCTGAACTTCGCCTCCGCCCGCAACCCCGGCGGCGGCTTCCTCAACGGAGCGCAGGCCCAGGAAGAGGCCCTCTGCCGCGCCTCCGCCCTGTACACGTGCCTGCTCGAAGCCCGCGGTTTCTACGACCATCACCGCGCCCACCGCGACCCGTTCTACACGGACCGCGTCATCCACTCACCGGCCGTCCCCGTCTTCCGCGACGACAAGGGCCGCCTCCTGGACGAGCCGTACACGGCCGGATTCCTGACCGCCGCCGCACCGAACGCCGGGGTCGTCCTGCGCACGGCACCCGAGCGCGCGGCCGAGCTGCCGGACGCCATCGCCGTACGGGCGGAGCGGGTGCTGGAGACGGCCGCCCTGCACGGCTACCGGCGACTGGTCCTGGGCGCCTGGGGCTGCGGGGTGTTCCGGAACGACCCGGCGCAGGTCGCGGGCGCCTTCCACGCGCTGCTCGGGCCGGGCGGACGGTTCGCCGCGGCCTTCGAGCACGTGGTGTTCGGCGTCCTGGACCGCACACCGGGTGCCACGGTCCGGGACGCCTTCGTACGGGCCTTTCCGGAGCGTCAGCTCCAGAGCTAGCCCCTCAGGCCAAGCAGCGCCGGCCGCTCAGGTCCAGCCGTAGCGCTCGTGCAGCCGGTGCCGGACGAGGTTGAAGCGCATCTGGTCGATCGCGCAGGCCTCCCGGCGCATGCCGTCCTCGTGCAGGCGCAGGACGCGGTCCACGTCGACCCACGAGTCGCGGCCGGACTTGTCCCACGGGCCGCTGCCGATAGCCACCCACTCGCGGTCGGCGTCGTGGCGCTTGCTGGACAACTGGACGGCGAGCAGGGTCCCGCCGGGCTCACGGGCCACGACGAGGACCGGGCGGTCCTTGCCCCGGCCGTCGTTCTCCTCGAACGGCACCCAGGTCCAGACGATCTCGCCGGGATCGGGGTCGCCGTCGTGCGCGGGGGAGTACTCGGTACGGACCTTGCCGACCTCGCGCGGGTCGGCCTCGGTGGTGGCGGAGGGGCCGAAGCGGCCCGGAACGTTCTCATCGGTAAAGGCGGTCACGGAGGCACCTTAGAACGTGCCTCCGTGACCCCGGACGCCGGGCGCCCGTCAGACGATCACCGCTACTCCCTCTCCACCGGCACCTTCTGCGACGGCGGTGCCGTGACTCCGTTCAGGGCCGAAGTCCCGCTCGGGGTCGGCCCGTTCTGGTTCATCGAGGAGAGCAGCTGGCGGGCCAGACCGAGGCCCGTGCCGCCCATGGTGAGTGCCTTGGCGAGCATCTCCGCCATGCCGTCGGCCCCGTTGAGGACCACCATGTTGTCGATGCTGCCGAACGCGGACGCGCCGGCCTTCACGATCTCCGGCCAGTTCTCGGCGAGTTGCTGCGCGACCACGGCCTCCTGGTTCTCGGCGAGAGCCGCGGCCCGCGCCTTGATGGCCTCCGCCTCGGCGAGACCCTGGGCCCGGGTCGCCTCGGCGGCGGCCAGACCCTTCGCCTGGGCGGCGGCGGCCTCGGCCTCACCGGTGGCCCTGGTCGCCGTCGCGGCGGCCGCACCCCGTGCCTGGGTCGCCTCGGCCTCGGCGAGCGCGGCCGTCTTGATCCGGCTCGCCTCGGCCGTGGCCGCCAACTCGGTCTCCTTGGCCTTGGCTTGAGCCGCTGAGATCCGCGCGTCGCGCTCGGCCTCGGCGCGGGCCCGGGTCTCGTACGCCTGGGCGTCCGCGGGCTTGCGGACGTCCGCCTGGAGCTGCTGTTCCCGGCGCAGGGCGTCGAGTTCGGCGATCCGGGTCTCCTGGACGACGACGTCCTGCCGGGCGGCGGCGTCCGCGAGGGGTCCGGCCTGTCGGGCCTTCGCCGCCGCCTTGTCGCGCTCGGCCTGGTAGCCGGCCTGGAGGATCTCGCTGTCCCGGGTGGCCTCCGACATCCGTGCCGCGGCCTTCTGCTCGGCCTCGGTGGCCAGCCGGTTGGCCTCGGCCTGCGCGATGCGCGCGTCCCGCTGTACGGCGGCGGCGTGCGGCATCGCGAGGTTCTTGATGTACCCGGTCGGGTCCTCGATCTCGTGGATCTGCAACGAGTCCACGATCAGACCCAGTTTCTCCATCTCCGTACCGCACGCGGCACGGGTCTGCCCCGTCAGCTTCTCGCGGTCGCGGATCATGTCCTCGACCGTCAACCCGCCCACGATGGACCGGAGATGACCGGCGAACACGTTGTGCACCCGCTCCGACATCATCTTCTGCTGATCCAGGAAACGACGTCCCGCGTTGGCGATCGACACGAAGTCGTCGCCCACCTTGAAGATGACCACGCCCCGCACCTTGAGCGGAATGCCCTGGGTGGTCACACAATCCACGTGCAGCTCGGTCTCGTTGAGGTCGAGCGAGATCTTGCGCACCGCCTGCACACCGGGCAGCACCAGCGTGCCGCGCCCCGTGACGATGCGGAACCCCATGCCCTCTTCAAGGCCTTCGGTGCGGTGCTTGGAACCCGAGATGATGAGTGCCTCGTTGGGCTCCGCGACCCGCCACATCGACTTGAACAGACCGATCAGTACGAGAACGGCGAGAACCGCCACCCCCGCTACGACGCCGATGACCATCGGCATACGCCCCCTTTTGATGGTGCCCTTTCGGCACCGAACGAAGGGAGTGTGCGCCTGCGCGACACCGGGGTACAGACGCTGACGGATCCTTGTTGCAATCTTGACGCATACGCACCTGAAACGCTCTCACCTGCGAGGGAGGCAGCTCAACTGTCGTATGCCTGCGTGACGTAGACCGTCCTCGGCGGCAGGTACTCCACCACCATCACCACGGTTCCCCGCTCGATCCGGTCCGTGCCCGTGGCGGCGTACGCGAGGAAGTGCTCGGCGCCCCCGCGCACCCGGACGATCACCTCGCCGACGAGCCCGGGCCCGACCGTCCCGGTGACCCGCCCCATCAGCCCGACCATCGACGCATCCTGCATGGTCACAGGGTACGGGCCCAACCCGCCTATGCCGCCGGGGAATCCGCGATGACCGGCTCCGGCCACCGCTCGTGCCAGCGCAGGTCCGCCTCCAGCTGCGCGGCGAGGGACAGCAGCAGAGGCTCGCTGTTCGACGGGCCCAACAGCTGGGCGCCGACCGGGAGTCCGCCCGCCACGAAGCCCGCGGGGACGTTGACGCCGGGCCAGCCGAGGATGTTCCACGGCCAGGCGTAGGGGCAGGCGGCGACCATCGCGCGGTCGGTGGCCAGGCCGCCCAGGTCGAGCATCGCGCCAACGAGGGGCGGGGGAGCGGCAGTTGTCGGCGCGAGGACCACGTCGTACCTCCCGAAGAACGCCCCGAAGCGGTCGTGCAGGGTCGCCTCCGCGCGTCGCGCCGCCCGCAGCGCGGCCCCGCCGAGCCGTCGGCCCAGGCGCGCGGCCTCCAGGGTGCGGGGGTCGAGGAGTTCGGGGTGCGGAGCTTCGCGGACCCGCTCGGCGATACCGGCGGTGGCGCGGGGGAGGAAGGTCAGCCCGATCTGCCCGTACGGCGGGTCGTCCTCTACGACCGTGTGGCCCAACTGGGCGAGTCGCTCGGCGAGTTCGAGGACCCGAGCCCGCACTTCCGGTTGGAGCCGGGCGGGCAGCGCGGTGAACGGCGGCTTCAGGGAGAGGGCGATGCGCAGTCGGCCGGGGTCGCGGCCGACCGCCTCCGACAGGGTGAGCGCGGGCGGGCGGTGCAGGTCCCCCGCGTGGTTGCCGCCGGCCGCGTCCAGGAGCAGGGCGGCGTCGGCGACCGTACGGGCGAGGGTGCCGTTGACGGTGATGCCCTGGAAGGACTCGCCGCGCGGCCAGGTCGAGATGCGCCCGCGCTGGGGTTTGACGCCGATGAGGTGGGTCCAGGAGGCGGGGATGCGCACCGAACCGGCGCCGTCCGAGCCGAGCGCGGCCGGGACCAGCCCCGCGGCGACCGCCGCCGCCGATCCACCGGACGAACCCCCGGGCGTATGAAGGGAGTTCCACGGATTGCGGGTCGCGCCGAACGCGGGGCCCTCGGTGAACGGCCACTGCCCGAACTCGCAGGTGTTCGTCTTCCCGACGATCACGGCCCCGGCCGCCCGCAGCCGTCGTACCGCCTCGCCGTCCTCGGTCACCGGCGGGAACTCGCCCCGGCAGCCGAACGCGGTCGGTTCGCCCGCCACGTCCATGTCGTCCTTGACGGCGACCGGCACGCCGAGGAGCGGCTTGCGGACTCCGGCTGCCAGTTCCTTGTCGGCGGCTTCGGCCTCGGCGAGTGCCGCCTCCCGCCGTACGATCCGAAAGGCGTTGAGGGAGGCCTGAGTCGACTCGATCCGCGCCAGGGCCTCCTCGGTCAGGGCCCGCGCGGTCACCTCCCCGGCGGCCAGCGCACGGGCGGACTCGGCCAGGCCTGCGGAACGGTCGGGCGTCATACGGCACCTCCGGAAGCGCGTGGTCTACCGAACGGTAACGACCGGGCGGCCCGTGCGCTCCGGATGCGGCAACTTCCCGCGTGGCGAGGGCGATTCGCCGCGCACCGGCCGTACGCCACAGGCGTCCCACAGAGATCATCCAGCATTGCGCAAACCATTGACGTGCCCCTGTCCCACCCCTACTTTCTGACCGAATTCACGAACCCCGTTCGACATCACGAACATCCGAGTCTCCGGGAGAGCCGCCCGTGACCACACGTCCCCCCATGCCGTCCCGCCGCACCCTGCTGCGCGCGCTGGCCGTGCTGCCCGCCTCGGCGCTCGTCCTGGGCGAGGCACCCGGACTGCTCGGCACGGCTCTGGCCGCCGCCCCGTCGAACGGCTACGCCACCCGCTACACGATCGTCCCGTTCCTCAACAGCGACGACGGCACCGTCAACGTCTACCAGTCCGACGACGCCACCGACTTCCGCCTCGTCCAGGCCTCCGCCTACACCCCGCCGAGCAACCGCATCCGCGACGCGAGCGTGTTCAAGCACACCGACGGCTCCTACTACCTGACGTACACCACCCACACCTGGGAGGACGTCAGCACCACCATCGGCTTCGCGCGCAGCGCCGACCGGGTCAACTGGACGTTCCTGTACGACTACACGGTCCCGATCACCGACCTGTCCCGGGCGTGGGCGCCCGAGTGGTTCGTCGACGCCGACGGCAGTGTCAACGTCATCGTGTCCTGCTCCACCACCGACGACGAGTGGATCTTCACCCCCTATCGGCTGAAGGCGGCCAACTCCGCACTGACGGCGTGGAGTTCACCGGTCGCCCTGTCCGGCATCGGCTCCAACCACATCGACACGTACATCGTGCGAATCGGCTCGACCTATCACGCCTTCACGAAGAACGAGACGGCGAAGTACATCGAGTACGGCACCGCCACCAGCCTCACCGGCCCCTACACGATCTCGCGGACCGGCGACTGGGCCGGCTGGGGCAGCTACCGCGAGGGCCCCTCGGTGGTGCGGCTCGACAACGGCGGCTGGCGGATCTTCTTCGACGGCTACGGCGACGGCACCTACTACTACAGCGACAGCTACGACACCTTCGCCACCTGGTCAGCGCCGACCGCGCTCACCACGCTCTCCGGTACGGCACGGCACTTCACGGTCATCAAGGAGACGGTGTCCGGCGGCCCGAGCCTCGCGACCGGCGTCACCCGCTCCTTCCAGTCCGCCAACTACACCACCCGCTACTGGCAGGAGGTCTCCTCGCTGCTCAACCTGCCGGTGGTGACCAGCTCCAGCACCACCGTCCTGAAGCAGGCGTCCACGTTCACCGTCGTCACCGGCCTCGCCGACGCGACCGGCTTCTCCTTCCGGGACGCGGCAGGCAACTACCTGCGCCACTACGACTTCCGGGGCCGTTTCGACGCGAACGACGGCACGGTGACCTTCGCCGGGGACGCCACGTTCTACGCCCGGACCGGCGCCACCACCGGTGCGCTGCGCTTCGAGTCGTACAACTACCCGGGCTACTACCTCCGCCACTACAACTACCAGCTGCGGGTGGACCCGACGGACGGCACGGACCTCTTCCGGACGGACAGTTCGTTCGTGCCCGTGACGGCCTGGGCCTGAGACACACGACTGTGATCCACCGGAACGGGGCAGAATGCGAACGACATTGATCAGCCATGGCCTGGAGGCGCTGGGCGCATGAGCAGTACGGCAGCGACACGGATCCGCGAGCTGATCGTCACCCCGATCGCCTTCCGCGACCCGCCCCTCCTCAACTCGAACGGCGTCCACGAGCCGCTCGCCCTCCGATGCGTCCTCCAACTCGTGCTGGAGGACGGCACCGTGGGCCTCGGCGAGTCCACGGGCGGCACGGTCCGGCTGGAGCGACTTGAGGCGGCGGCGAAGGTCGTCGTGGGGATGGACGTCTTCGACACGACGGCCCTCGTCGCCGCGATCGACGCCGCCCTGCTGCCGACCGTCCCCAGCTCCCACGAACGCGGCTGGACCGGCTCGGCGGTGGAGGTCGCCTGCCTCGACGCACAGGGCAAGCTGCTCGGACGCCCGGTCAGCGACCTGCTCGGCGGCAAGGTGCGCGACGCCGTGCCCTTCGCCGCGTACCTCTTCTACAAGTGGGCCGAACACCCCGCCCTCGACGGGGGACCCGCGGTGGGCGACGACTGGGGCGAGGCGCTGGACCCGGCCGGGATCGTCGAGCAGGCCCGGCTGATGCAACAGCGGTACGGCTTCCGGTCGTTCAAGCTCAAGGGCGGTGTCTTCCCGCCCGACGAGGAGATCGCCGCGATCAGGGCACTGGCCGAGGCCTTCCCGGGCCAGCCGCTGCGGCTCGACCCCAACACGGCCTGGACGCCGGAGACCTCGACGTACGTGGCCCGTCAACTGGACGGCGTCCTGGAGTACTTGGAGGACCCGACCGCCACCATCCCCGGCATGGCGCGGGTCGCGAAGGAGTCACCGCTCCCGCTCGCCACCAACATGTGCGTGATCGCCTGGGAGCATCTGCGGCCCGCGATCGAGCAGCGCGCGATCCAGGTCCTCCTCACCGACCACCACTACTGGGGCGGGCTGCGCCGGACCCGTGAACTGGCCGTCGTCTGCGAGGTGTTCGGGCTCGGACTGTCCATGCACTCCAACTCGCACCTGGGCATCAGCCTCGCCGCCATGACCCATGTCGCGGCGGCCATCCCCAACCTCGACCACTCCTGCGACACGCACTACCCGTGGAACTCGGCCGACGACGTCGTCGTCCCCGGGGTGCTGGAACTGCGGGACGGCGCGGTCAGGGTTCCCACCGGTCCCGGCCTCGGTGTGGAGCTCGACCACGACGCCCTCGACCGGCTGCACCGGCTCTACCTCGACTCGGGTGTGCGCGGCCGGGACGACACCGCGTATATGCGGCGGGTCCGGCCCGACTACGAGCCGAGACTCCCCAGGTGGTGAACTCGCCGTACCTGGGCGGTGATTGAGGCGGCGCGGCGCCGGGTCTCCGTGAGGTAGGAGCCGACGTACCGGGCCATGATCACCCCGCTCTGAGGGTTGTCGGCCTCGTGGCTGACACAGCGGAGCAGGGTGACCCCGTCCAGGGCGACGCCCTCGCGGGCCAGCACGAAGACGAGGGCCAGGAAGGCGGACCGGGCGTTCCCGTCGTCGAAGGGATGGAAGAAGCACACGTCGAGACAGACACGGGCGGCCCGGGCGGTCAGCGGGAGGGGCCGGCCGGCGTCCCGTGTGCTCTCGGCCAGGCACACGTCGAGGCGTTCACGGGTGTCGGGGCCGATGCCGTAGCGCTCGCTGCCCTTCTTGGCGAAGGCCGGCAGGGTGCGGAACGACGGTGGTTCGGGTGTGCCGAGGACGTGCTGCTGCCAGCCGCGCAGCAGCTCGAAGTCGAGCCGGGCACCGCGCGCCGCGTCGGCCCGCACCAGGTCCAGGGCGGTGAGCAGGCCCTCGCCGCGAGCGGCCGACACGGTGTGGTCGAAGGCGCGTATGTACTCCGCCGCGCCGTCGCGCGACGGAACGACCGGCTCGTCCCCGCCGCCGTCCGGCGCGTCCATCCACGGCGCGGTCTCGCGTATCGCGAGCCAGCTCCGCAGATGGTCCGGCAGGGGGCCGGAGGCGGGCGGGCGTACGGTGTCGTCGGGCCGTAGCGAGAGCGCGAGGCGCTCCGAGATGTCGTCGAGCAGGACCCGGTCGGGGCCGGTCCAGCTCCTGAACCGCCCGTCGATCGCCTCGTCGACCAACTCCCGTGCCACATCGGGGTCGACGTGCCAGCGGCTGAGGAACCAGGTGAGCACCTGACGGCAGTGCCCGTACCAGGCACTGCCGGCGCCGGTGCGGTCGACCACCTGGAGGATGAGGTTCCGGGCGGCGCACTCCCACAGGATTCGCTGGTCCGCCACGTCGGTCAGGTCCAGCGGGTACACCTCGAAGAGATCGGCGAGCCGCTCCAGCCAGCCGCGCCACTCGCACAGCCCGGAGACCACCCGGTCGAGGGTCTCCTCCGACGTGGTGAACGAGTACCTCGCACGGGACCAGCTGCCGACGGGCCCGCCGTCGAAGTCCCCCTCGTCGTGCGCCCAGCGCCAGCCCACGGCCCAGTCGCCGTAGTGCTCGGCGAGGGCGTACGACATGGCGTCGGCCCAGGGCTCCGCCACCTCCCAACTCCAGTCGCGCAGCACGGGATCGCCGTAGCCGACGTCGGGGCGGGTCGGCATCCGGCGGGCGGGTCCGAGTGAACGCACCACCTCCGCCGCCGAATCGGGGTCGAAGGGATGACGCGCGGGGTCCACCTCGGCCCAGTCCAGATCACGCGGGTTCAGTTCCCTCTGCACCGCGCAAGCCTGCACGCCGGGCGGGTGTGCGTTCAACCGAATTACCGCAGGCCACCGACCGTCAACGCGGCGTCGTCGAGGGCTCGTTGGGGAGCATGGCGTGGGGTGGCCGGTGGGCGGACGCGCGTAGCGTCGGCTCGTTGCGCAGCCGGACGAAGGTGATGGCCAGGGCGACCGCCTGGACGAGGGCGCAGCACAGGACGACCGTGTCGAGGTGGGTCGGCGGAGTGACGGCGACGAGAATGCCGGCCACCGGGAAGGGCAGCAGCAGGAGCAGCATGGTCAGGGAGAGCGTGGTGCCGAAGGCCGTGGCGGGGATGACCAGCGAGCGCAGCGTGCGCAGGACGACGGTGAGGCCGCCGTCGCCCGCCATGAACAGCGCGATGAGGACCATGTAGGCGGCGTAGGAAGGGGCTTGGGGCAGAGCGAGGCAGGCGGCGGAGGCGAACGTCGCGCAGACGACTCCCACGCCCCACAGGTCGACGCGGCTCAGGGCGAGGCGGCAGCAGGTGACGGCGAGGAGGGTCGCGGCCGCGGCGGCGGACCACAGGGTGCCGACCTCGGCGGAGGAGCGGCCGAAGTTCTCGACCACGATGATCGGGCTCGCGGACTGGAGCAGGCCGAGGGCGAGATTGGAGCAGGCCAGGCCCGCCACCAGCCAGCGCAGGGCGGGCAGTTTACGCAACATGCGCAGCCCGGTCCGCAGACTGCCGGGTCCGTGTTCGCCGACCGGCCGCCCGGCACGCAGCGGGGTGGGCGGGGTCTGGAGTCCGAGTACGGCCGCCAGCAGGGACAGCCCGGTCAGGCAGCCGAGCATCCAGCCCGGGCCGACCAGCAGCAGGAAGCCCGCGAGCAGGGGGCCGACGAGCATCGCGGACTGGTCGATGCCGATGAGGACCGACTGCACGCCGTGGGGCCGGTTCTCCGCCCGCCGGGTGACGATCGCGCCCACGGCCTCGTTGGCGACGAAGCTGAACTGGGTGAGGGTGCCGGTCACCGCGGCCAGCACCAGCACGGTCACCGTCTCCGCGGTGCCGCGCGGCAGCATCACCAGCGCCACGGCCGCCCCCGCGAGGACCAGGGCCCGCAGCAGCGAGGCGAGGAAACACACGATCGCCGCGCCGCGCCGGTCCACCACCTTGCCCGCCAGGACGAACGCGGCGATCCGCGGTGTCCACTCCAGGGCGAACGCCAGGCCCGTCAGCGACGAGGACCGGGTGATCGCCAGGACCAGCAGCGGCATGGCGTACGTCGACATGGAGAACGCCAGGGCGTCGCTGGTGCGCGGTGCGTAGATCCGTCGGAACAGGCTGCCGGACGGAACGGCTGCATGGCGACCGGCGGGCGGCCGGTCCTCGTGCAGGGTGATGGCCACGGAATGGAAAGCTTTCAGTGAGGCGTATCACGGAGGGGGAAACGATGGGTACCGACCAGAGCGAAATGAATTCGCGGGGGCGGGGAGAGGGGAAAACGCCTATGGGCAAGCGGAGTTGAGGCGTGAAATATAGCGCAGTCAAATGAGATTTGGCATATCCGGTGCGGACATCTCCTCGGGGCGTACGCCGTACCTCCCCGTACCCGGAAGACAGCGGGCGGAAGAAAACCACTTTGTCGCCCATAGGGCACGGGGAGGCGAGGCAGCCACGGCATTTCCCGTCCCGTCTTCGGGTGCCGCCTTCGGGTCACATCTTCGTGGCGCCCGCCGCGAGGTCGCGCGGGAAGTGCCGGGCGCCGACGAGGAACACCACGATCAGCGGGATCACGCTCATCAGGGCGCCTGCCATCACCACCGGGCAGTCGGTGTCGCAGGTCACGTTGAGGTTGGCCAGGGCGACCAGGGGTCAGATGCAGTCGTTCCAGAGCTGGATGAACGTGAACATGCCGAGGAAGGCGTCCAGGAGTTCGTCGGGCCGTGAGTTCTGGGCATACTGACGCATCCAGAATATTCCGAACGCGTTGGCCGCCCCGGGTATCACGAGGACCTTGAGCGAACCGGCCCAGCCGAAGTCGGCCATGGTGACGAACTGGGGCACGAGCGAGAGCCGGCCGGGAATCATGTACGTCGCCAACAGGATGCCGAACAGCGGCTTCCGTGCCGGGAACTCGTACTTGGCGAAGGCGAACGCGGCAAGGGAGTCGAAGAACAGCACCAGTACCGTGCCCGCCACCGAGACGACGACAGTGTTGAACGGCGAACCGAAGAAATCGATCCGGTGGCTCACCTGCCGCATGTTCTCCCGGAGATGGGCCCCTGGCACCAGCCGGGGCGGGAACCGGAGGATCGCCTGGGTGGTGATCGACGCCATCACCACGAGCCAGCAGAAGGGGAACAGCGACACCGGTACACCGGGCGGCGGCAACACCCGCACGGCGACACGGGAGCGCCTGCTGCCGGAACCGATGGCGATCCAGCACCGACGGCGGTCGTCCGGTCCGCGGCCATTGCGGGTTCCCTTGCGCTGGGCGATACGGGGACGGTCGGCGCGCCCGGAGCCGGACACCGGCCGCCAGTTGATGATCGCGAACAGCGCGATGATCGCGAACAGGGGCCTGCCGATCGCGCCGGGGCTACGCCGAGGCCCGCACGACCAGTGGGGGAATCACCCATGCGTCGGCGCCGGTCAACGACGCCTGTCCCGCGCTGAGTCGGGCGGCCTGCTCGACGGCGAGCCGGCCCAGGTGCCGCTTGTCGATGTGCGGGGTGCTGAGCGCCGGCTCCACCAACTCGCCCAGGGACAGCCCGTCGAAGCCCAGCACGGCCAGGTCGTCGGGCACCCGCGGCCCACGCCTCCGGGCCGCGCGTCGAGCAGTTGACCCATGGCCGCCTCACCGCCCGCCACGCTGTGCTCGGGACTGGGTGCGACCCAGCTCCCGTCGACGGGGAGTTGGTGCTGCCGTACGGCGGCCGGAAAGGCCTCTCTGCACGGCCCGGGGGCGTCGATCCGATCGCCGTCGAGCATGCCGATCCGGCGGTGCCCCGCACGCAGCAGATGGGCCATGCCCTGCGCGACACCGGCGGCGGCGTCGATGCCGAGGAAGGGAGCCTGGCCGTCGACCGGTCGTCCGGTTCCGTTCAACGGAACCGGACGCGACAGGTGCGGTTCCGGGGATCACTCTTTCGTCCTGTGGTCCGACAGTTGGGGGTACAGATGCGTGCAGGGGCGGCCGATCAGCGGCCCGGCCAGGTTCGGTTCTCCGTATTGGGTCCGCTGTCCGTCACCGGCGGAGGCGAGGACGAAGGGCCCCTTCCGCTCGGGCCGCTCAAGCAGCGCATGCTTCTCGCCATGCTGTTGTGCCGTCCCAACACCCTTGTCTCCGTGGATGTGTTGACGGACGCCCTGTGGGACGGCGGACCGCCCAGGACGGCACGGAAGAACGTCCAGGTGTACGTCTGGGCGCTGCGGCGGCTCCTCGCCGACAGCGGCGCGGGCGGACGGCTGGTCCGTGGGGTGGGCGGCTATCTGCTGTCGGTGGGCGAGGAGGAACTGGACTCGCTACGGTTCCGGAGCCTCGCCGCCGCCGGACGCGGGGCGGCGGACGATGGTGAACTCGCCGGTGCCGCCCGGCTGTTGAACCGGGCGCTGCACCTGTGGAGCGGACCCGCGCTGCCGGAACTCCGATGTTCGAGGTCCTTGTCCGACGAGGCGGACCACCTCGACAAGCAGTACCTCCAGGTCTACGAGGACTGGGCGGAGGCCGAGTTGTGGCTGGGCAACGCGCGGGCGGTCGTCGGCACGATCGCCGATCTGACGGTGCTGCATCCGCACCGCGAGCGGCTGCGGGCCGCCCACATGAACACGCTGTTCCAACTGGGGCGCCAGACCGAGGCGTTCGCCGTCTACGACGAGTACCGGCAGCTCCTGGCCGGGGAGTTCGGCCTGGGCCCCAGCCCGGTCCTCGAAGCCCTGTACCGCTCCATGCTGACCGGCGGCACGGACCTGGTCAGCCGACCGGGGCGGGCGGCGAGGTCGACGCCCGTCGGCCCGTGAGCATACGCAGGGTCCGGCCGCGTTCCGTTCCGGTGAGGTCGATGGGGACGAGCATGATCTCGTCGGCGTCCAGCGTGCCCGCCACATGGTCGATGGCCTTGACCACCGTGTCCCGGGCGCCGTGCACCACCTGCTGGTCCTCCAGGAACCTGTGGGCGAGGAACTCGTCCCGGGCCGGCGGCACGGCCTCGTCCGGGGCGGTGCCCCTGCGTTGCCGCACGGTCCGACGGGCGGCGTGCAGGGCCAGCCGCTCGGCCTCGTCGTCGCTCTCCGCGCACAGCACGTTGAGCGAGGCGATGACGTAGGGCCGGGCATCGTGCGGGCCGGGGACGAACGCCTCCCGGTAGCGTTCCACCGCCGCCGGGCGGCACTTGGAACGGCCCAGGTGATGGCCGTAGACGAACGGCAGTGAGCGTTCGGCGGCGGTGCGGGCCGAACTCTCGCCGGCTCCCAGGACGTAGAGCCCGGGCGGTGCGGGGACCCTGGGGGACAGGAACAGGGTCGAGTCGGCCGGTTGGTTCTCCGTCAACGGGTGGAGGAAGCCGGTCAGTTCGTCGATCAGGGCGGGGAATTCGGTCGTCGCCCTGTCGTCGCGTCGGAGTGCCGCCTTCAGCAATGCGCCGTAGGTCCCGGTGCCCGCCGTGCTCGATGAGCGGCCCAGGCCCAGGTCGATCCGGCCGGGGTGCAGGGCGCCCAGTGTGGCGAACTGTTCGGCCACGACGTAGGGGGCGTGGTTGGGGAGCATCACCCCGCCCGAGCCGACCCGGATGTGCCGGGTGACGGCCGCTATGTGGGCGATCAGGACCGGCGGCGCGCTGCTGACGAGGTCGGGCGAGCCGTGGTGCTCGGCGACCCAGAAGCGGTGGAACCCGCACTCCTCGCTGACCCGGGCGACGTCGGCGATCTCCTGGACGACCTGCGCGGCCGGCAACTGGCCGTCCGTCGCGCCGATTTCCAGCACGGAGAGGAGGACGGAGGGACTGGCGCCGTCGGCGCCGGGAGGGGACTGGGGCATGCTCACGAGGAACTCCTGTCCTGGGCTGGGGTGATGGGCTGCGTGGGCGCGGGCAGGGCGAGGGGGACACCGGCCAGCAGGGCCAGTGCCACCGCGAGGACCCCGGCGGTCGAGGGCAGCGACAGCCGGGCCAGCAGCAGTCCGGCGGCCAACGGCCCCAAGGGCTGGAGGAGTTGGGCGAGCAGGCTGCTGGTGGTGGTGACCCGGCCGTAGATCTCCTCCGGTACGGCGACGGCCATGATCGTGGCGAACGTCGCCGCGGTCACCGGGGTGAGCAGGCACAGCGCGCAGAAGCCGGCGACGAACGCGACGGTGCCGCCGCCCGCCCAGGCGAGGGCCAGCAGGGCGGCCCCGAGTGCCGGCGCAGCCGAGAGGGTCGCCTTCAGGGGGATGTGCCGCTGGAAGAGGGGGGTGAGCAGAGAGCCGGCCAGGCCGACAACCGCCGCCGCGCTCATGGCCGTTCCCACCATGACCGCTCCGTGGGGCTCCCTGCCCACGCCGAGGATCAGCGCGAACGCCAGGGCGGAGAACGCCACGTTGATGCCGGCGAAGTACGCGGCGGAGCAGCGCATGAACGGGTCCCTGATCAAGTACCGCCAGCCCGCGGTGAATTCGGTCCGGAAGCGCTCGCGTTGGGGGCGTGTGCTCGTGTGTGTTCCAGTGGTGCGCCGTGACCGGACCGCCGCCGCCACGCACAGCGCCGAGGCGCCGAAGGTCAGCGCGTCCACCGTGAACGGCACAGAGGGTGAGAGCGACAGCAGCAGCCCTGCCGCCGCCGGTGCGGCGATGTCGGCGCCGTAGGCCCGCGCCTGGTTCAACGACAGGGCAGCGCCCAGCTGTTGGGGCGGGACGATCCGTCGGATCACCTTGTTCTGGGCCGGGCGGAACACCTCAAGGGCCGCGTCCGACACGATCACGGTCGCCAGGGCGAGCGCGATCGGCACGGGGCGCAGCAGCACGTACAGCGCCACCGCCCCTACGGCGACCATCCGGAGCAGGTCGCAGAGCAGCATCAGCGTGCGCTGGTCGTAGCGGTCGCTGAGGTAGCCGGCCGGGAGCCGGGTCACCAGGGCGACGACCAGGGAGGCCGTGCCGATGGTCGCGGCGACCGTGGCGGAGTAGCCCGCCGCCAGCAGCACGAGGGGCATGACGATGAACGTCATCGACGAACCGAAGTCCGACAGCGCCTGGCCGATCCACAGGAGCCGGAACTCCCGATTGCGGCTCAGCCGGGGCGTGTTGACCGCGTTCAGGGGCACGGTGGCGGTCATGCGTCGGTCCGGGACGGCGAAAGAAGGTCGTCCAGAAGGAAGTTGGTGTTGGTGCGCGCACCGGGGCTCGTTCTGCGGAACCGGTCCAGGAAGAGCGCGACACCGGCCGAACCGGTGGCCAGGTCGCAGCTCTCCCGCACCGTTTGCTCACCCGGGAACACCACGCCCTCCGGCCGTCGCACCGCGCTGCACAGCACCGCCTCGGCCGCGCGCTCCGCGTCGCCCAGCAACTCCGGGTCGCCCAGGAACTCGTACGCGTCCAGCAGCGCGTTGCCGAGGCCGCTGACCCCGTGGAACAGCTGCGGGAACGTCGTGTACTTGCGCCGTACGTCCGGCAGCAGCTCCTCGATGTGCTTGCCGAGGGTCTCGTCCCCGGTCACGTGGTGGTAGCGCAGCAGCGTGGTCAGGATGCCCGCGGTTCCCTCGTCCCAGTAGTGGCGCAGTACGGCGATCGGCTCGTCCGGGTCCGCTACGGCGGGGAAGGACAGCAGGCCGCTGGGCGCGTACGTGCCGCAGGACAGGTCGAACTCCAGCCCCGCGCGCCCCAGTTCCAGCACGGCGGGGTCGCCGGTCGCCGCGTGCAGGCCCAGCAGGAACATGGCGACACCGGACGCGCCCTCGCCGTAGCCGACGGGGACGTGCTTGCCGGAACCGGGCCAGTGCGCCCGGCCGCTCTCGTGCCGCGCGGTCCGTGCGAAGTGCTCGCCGATCTCGCGGGCACGGTCGAGGAACTCGGGGAGACCGGTGTCGCGCCACAGCCGCAGACAGGCCATGCCGTGGCCGGCGGCGCCGGTCAGCACGCCCGGCTCGGCGTACAGCAGGGGGTGTCCGGCGGCGTCGCGCAGGACGCGGGCGGCGATGTCGCGGTGGCCGAGCGCCGACAGGACCCAGGCGACGCCCGCGGAGCCGTAGTACAGGCCGGGCGGCAGGGACTTGTGACCGGTCGGCTTGCGCAGGGCCCAGGACAGGAGGGTGTCGGGCACCGTGTCACCCGTGGCGTGCAGCGCGTAGAGACAGCCGTAGGCGCCGTGCGCGACGGAGAGCGGGTTGGTCTCGAAGACCAGCACGTCCGCCGGGAAGAGCCGGTCCTCGCGCTGGAGGTCGGCGGTGTCGCGCAGGTACTTCGCCACGCCGTCGAGCGTGGCCGCGATCCGCCGGTGCAGGTCGGCGCCGGATTCCGGGTCGGGGCTCACGCGGTGTGCCAGTGGCGGGAGTTGGCGCCACGCGGTGGTGAACGGCAGGTCGGTCAGGCGTCGGCGCAGGGCCGCCGGGTCGGGCAGCGGCGCGTCCTCGTCGTAGAGATCCTTGATCAGGGCGACCAGTTCGGCGGGCAGTGCGAGATCGGCGGCCACCGCGTCGAGGAGGCGCAGGGGTACGGCGTGGTCGACCAGGTCGTTCTGCTGGCAGGTCAGGACGCAGCACAGCATGATGCCGCCGAGCGCGTAGTAGTCGGAGCGCCGGTCGCCGCGGCCGGCGGCCATCGCCCGCCGGGTGACCGCCCCCGGGGTGCCCAGGCCCGCGCCGCCCCCGCGGTCCTCGTGGAAGGCGGACTCCAGGTCGATGACGCGGATGCGGTCGTCCGCGGTGACCATGATGTTCGTCGGCGACAGGTCGCCCAGGACGATGCCGCGTTCGTGGCAGGCCGCGATGGCGTCCGCGACCTGGAGCCACAGCAGCCGGAACCGGTCGTAGTAGTCGGTCAGCCGGGCCGGGGTCAGGTCCAGGCCGTACAGCGGGTTGTGGGTGACGCTCAGATGGCCGAGGTGACCGCCGTCGATGTGGTCCTCGGCGATGAACGCGTGCTCCCACTGCTCGAAGAACGCGACGGGGCGTACGAACAGGCCGGTGTCGGCCAGCTCCGTCAGCAACTCGTACTCGTGGCGCAGCAGTTGCACCGCGTCGATGCCCTCGGGGCCCACCTCGACACCGGGCCGGGCCTCGCGCAGGACGACGTCCGCGCCCGTCTCGGTGTCCACGCCCCGGTAGATGCCGCCGCGGTTGCTGAACGCCAGCGCGCTCTCGACCTTGAACCGGCCGTGCAGCAGGCCCTGACCGCTGCCCGAGGTGCTGCTCGTGGCCGTGCCCGTGGGCTCGGGTTTGGGTGCCACGGGCTCCGCGTCGGCGTACGGGTCCTGTGCCCAACTCGGCGCGTACCAGAAGGGGGTGCGCAGATCCGGGACCAGCGAGCCGTCCGGGGTCCGGATCATCAGGTCCCGCAGGCCCAGCGGTTCGAGTTCGAAGCGGCTGATGAACCCGCCGTAGCGGTAGGACACCACCCTCGACCCCGGACAGCGCCGGTCGGACAGGACGTACGGTCCGTCCAACTCCCCCAGCGCTTCGGTGAGTTCGGCGGCGAGGGCGAGGAACCGCGCGTCGTCCTCGGGGTAGACCGTGATGAACTTCCCGCTCGAAGCACGCGGGAACGACTTCCCGTTGGCCTCCCGCACCGCCATGGGATCCATCAGGAACTTGAAGCGCACCCCCGCGTCGCGCAGCACCGGCAACGACCGCCGCAGTGTCTCGGCACTGGTGCGCGAGGTCGCCGAGACGTGCAGCTTCCAGCCCTGGCCGACCACGGGCGCGTCCGGGGGTTCGGCGATGACCCAGTAGCCGCGCCGCCAGGTGCGCCAGGTGTCGGGCACGACCGCCTGGTAAGCACGCAGGTGCTCGCCGCTCGGCGCGCGTCGGGTGAAGTCCTCGAACCACCGCGGATCGTGGTTCATGTACGACAGCACGTTCTCCCATGGCAATTGCATGTCCGACCGCCCCTTTCGGCCTTGTGTGGTCAACCCGGTGGGCGGTCCCGGACGGGGCCACCGCGCTGTGGCCGATGCCGTCCGGGACCGCCGAGTTCAGGTCCGGTCAGCAGCTGGTGATGCCGCAGGAGCTGCAGCTGAAGACGATGGAGCTGGTGGGGGTCTCGATCTCCATGCCCTGCAGCGACAGGACGAACTCGGCGTCGACGGACTCGATGTCCTTGGCCATGACGGTCTCCTTCTTCAGTCGATGCCGGCGGGATACGCCGACATCTCCCAGGCTGGAGAGAGCCGCTTCGGAAACGGCATGGCGATGGTTCGGATCCGGTATGTCAGTAGCCGTGCCCGGCCTTCTTCACCTTGCGGGACACCGTGAACCGGTCGACCTCGGCGCCGGTCGCGGCCAGCGCCCGCACGGTGAGGGTCGTCGTACGGCCGGGGGTGGCCGGTTCGACGTCGACGCGGATGAACGAGTAGCCGGTGTAGCGGACCCGGGACCAGTCGACGTTCTCGGTGACCTGGCCGTCCTTGCCCGTCCAGTACGTCGGCACCGAGTCGATCGTGGCCTCGTGGCCCTCGTAACTGTCGGCGACGGGGAAGCTGTACACGCTCTCGCCGCCCGCGCCCGCCGTCACGTAGACGACACCGCCGCGGGTCGGCTCGTGGGTGCCGCCGATGGGCAGGGTGCGGACGGCCTTGTCCTGGACGACCGGGTCGGTGCGCTCGTAGACGTGGTTGTGGCCGTTGACCACCAGGTCCACCTGGTGCTTCTCGTACAGCGGCACCCACTGCTCGCGCACCCCGCCCTCGGAGGCGTGCGAGCTGGTGGTCGAGAAGGCGCAGTGGTGGTGGAAGACGACGATGAAGTCGACGTCCGTACGGGCCCGGAGTTCGGTGAGCCGCTTGTCGAGCCAGGCGGTCTGCTTGCCGCCGGTGTAGCCCTTGTTGGCGGGGATCTCGTACGACACGTCGTTCGCGTCGACCGAGACCACGCCCACGTTGCCGTGGACGAAGGAGTAGACGCCGGGGGCTGACGTGGCGTCAAAACCGTTGCCCGGCAGGGTGAATCGGGCCTCGTTGCCGCCGTAGCCGTTGGGGGAGTACCAGGACTCCATGTCGTGGTTGCCGAACGCCACCATCCACGGCACCCGGCTCGACAGCGGCTCGATCTGCGCGAGGAACGAATCCCACTGGCGGGCGTCGTAGTTGCTCGCGTCGGCGGGCAGCCCGTGCCCGGTCTCCTCCGCGTAGCAGATGTCGCCCGCGTGCAGATGGAACGCCGGATTCTGCGCCTGGACAAGGGCGTTGAGGCCGATCGAGGTGTAACTCGGGTTCTGGTCACCGAAGGCGGTGAACGTGAACGGCCGGGTGCTGTGCGTCCGGGGCGCGGTCCTGAAGGAGTAGACGGTGTGCGCGGCACCCGCGTCGGCCGGGTCGAAGCCGTCGTGGCCGACGCCGTAGTAGTACGTGGTGTCGGGGCTCAGGTTGTCCAGCGCGGCGTGCACGTAGTACTGGTCGATGTCCGCGCTCTTGCCGATCCCGGTCGGCGTGAACAGGTCGCGCACCTCCGCCGGTATGCGGTGGCTCAGGTCGAGGGGGCTGCGGCCGATCCGGAGGAAGGGTTTCCTGACCGGGAGCGGCACCTGCCACGACACCCGCATCTGCGTCCGCGGATCGGCGCCGTAGGCGATGTGCCGCCCGAACGGCGCGACCAGCGAACCGTGCACAGCGGCGGTGGCGGAACCCGGCACCAGCGTGGGCGTCGCCGCCGCCGCGGCACCGGCGGTGCCGCCCGCGAGGGCGACCCCGGTCGCGGCTACCGCGCCACCGCGCAGCAGACCGCGGCGGGAGAAGGCGCGGCGGAGGTATTCGTGTTGCTCGGGCATGCTCAGGGTGTCGGCGAGCCGGTCGGGAAGGCCCATGCGAGGAGTGTTCATGGGCGCGACGCTGGCAGTGCCGGTTGAACGACCGATTGCGGCCTGCCCATGGGATGGCCATATCCCGCCCATTGCCTGGCTCGTTTCCTATGTCTCGGATGTCCCCGGGGGCCGCGTGAAGTGGCGGGCACCGGTCAGGACGAGCACCGCGAGCGCGGCCGGTGCCGCGTACGCGAGCCGGAACTCGCCGGTGGAGCCGAGGAGTCCGCTGACAGCGCCGCCGGTGACGACGCCCGTGTAGTTGAAGAGGTTCAGCCGGGCCAGCACCGTCTCCGAGGCGGCGGGCCGCAACCGCGCTGCGGAGGCCAGACACAGCGGGGCCAGCACCGATGCCCCCAGTCCCACAACTCCCGCCGCGAGTACGGCGACCGGCCAGCTCGGCGCCGTGGCCATGCCCGCCAGGCCACCCGCCACCACCAGGGCGGCCGCCCGGACGACGGCGACGGTACCGACCCGCTGCACCAGCCGGTCCACGGTCGCCCGCCCGACGACCGTGCCCGCCTGGTACGCCGCGTACGCCAGCGGTGCCACCGTGAGCGACGCGTCGAGGGTCTGCCGCAGATACACCGACGACCACGCGGACACGGTCGAGTCCACGACGTAGACGATGAGAAGGACCAGCCCGAAGGGGAGGAGCCGCAGCCACAGACCGCGCTCCAACGGCGGCTGCGCGGACGGCACTTGGGAGGAGGGAAGGGCGTGCGTGCGCATGCAGACGGCGACGGCCAACAGCACGCCCGCCTGCACGGCGAGGCCCTCGCCCACCGGCCGGTCCAGCCGGGCGGCCCCCGCGGTGAGCAGCGCCGCGAGCACGCCACCCACGCTCCACGCCGTGTAGAAGGACCCGAAGACGCTACGGCCGTAGGCGCGTTCGATCGCGGCGGCCCGGGTGTTGATCCCGACGTCGAGGGTGCCGGCCGCGAGGCCGAAGAGGACGTACGCGCAGATGACCGTCTGCGGGCCGGGCGCCCAGCCGACCAGCGTGAGCGCGATGGCGGCGGTGAGCAGCGCTCCGCGCATCGTGGCGACGGGTCCGGCGACGCGGACCGCGGCCAGCCCCAGGAAGCTGCCGACTCCCGCCGTCAGGGCCACGCCGACCAGCGTGGCGGTGGTCAGGAGCGGCGACAGCCTCAGGTGTTCGGTGACGGCGGGGACGGTCGTGTACACGGCGGCGACGGACAGGCCCTGCGCGGCGAACGCGAGGGTCGTCGCCCTTCGGGCACCGGCGCGGTCGGCGGGGCGCCCGACACGGGCCCGGCCCGGAGTACTGACTGACATGCACAGACCGTAGTCAGCGGTGGCGGGGCGAACGCAGGACGCCGGGGGCCGTTGAGGGGACTTCGGCGGCCAGTCCGTGCGACCGCTGCCGTCCGGATGCTTACGGTGGTCGCCCACGAGGAGGTGAGTGCGATGTTCCCTGCCCCCGCCGCGGCGGACCCGCCCGGGACCAGCCGCAGCACATCGGCGACGATCCAGCCGAACATCCTGCGCTATCTCGTCGTCGTCGCCGACGCCCGCGGCCTCGACCTACGGCCCCTGCTGAGCGAGGTCGGCCTGGACGAGACCCTCATGCGCTCCGCCGCACTGCGGGTGTCGTACCGCCAGGGCAGCGCGGTGATCCGGCGCGCGGTGGAACTCACCGGCGACGAGCGGCTGGGCCTGCGGGTCGGCGCGGCCCAACACCTCACCGCCTGGGGCCTGCTGGGCTTCGCACTGCTGGCCGACGACACACTCCGGCACGCCATCGAGACCGGCGTGAAGTACCAGAACCTGTCCGGCGCGATGACCGTGTGGTCCACCCTCGTGGACGAGGACGGCGCCTTCGTCCTGCGCGCCGACCTCCCCGACCCCGCCGTCGACCCGAGTGTGGCGACCTTCCTGATCGAGGAGGGGTTCGCCTCCGTGATCACCCTCTCCCGACTCGCCGTCGGCCCGGACTTCACCCCGCGCGTGGTCGAGTTCTCCTCGCCACCACCCCGTCAACGCGAGCTGTACGGCGACCTGTTCGGCTGCCCGGTCCGGTTCCGCGCCCCGGCCGACCGCATCGTCATCGACCCCGCGTGGGCCCGCGCCCGGATGCCCGGCCGGGACCCGGTGACCTACGCCTCGACCCTGGAGACCCTCGACGCCCAGCTCGCCTCCCGCACCGACCAACAGGACCTCCTCGAAGTCCTGGAGGTGTCCGTCGCGCAGAGCCTCCCGGTGATCCCGTCCTTCGGCGAGCAAGCGCGACGGCACGCGACGAGCGAACGGACCCTGCGCCGCAGACTCGCCGACTGCGGCACGACGTACGAGGCACTGGCCGAGGGAGTACGCCGGGAGCGCGTCGAACAACTGCTGCTCCGCCCGGAGTTGACACTCCGTGAGATCGCCCGCCGCGCGGGATTCTCCGACGAACGAGCCCTGCGCCGCGCGGTACGCCGCTGGCACGGCACCTCACCGGTCCAGCTGCGGGAGCAGTTGCTCCGGGCGGCGGCGCACCGCGAGTGACCGGTCAACGGGCGTGGATCCAGGGCGGGTTCGTCCGTCGATCGGGTCAACGGGTGCGGATCCAGACCGTCTTCTCCCGCGTCCACTGGTCGAAGGCGTTCGTCGACTTCTCCGCGCCGCCGAACCCGGACTGCTTCCAGCCGCCGAACGGGGTGGTGATGTCGCCCTCGCTGTACGCGTTCACCGAGACCACGCCCGCCTCGATGCCCCGGGCCAGCCGCAGCGCGGTGTCGAGGTCGCGGGTCCAGACCGAGGCGGCGAGCCCGTACTCGGTGGCGTTGGCCATCCGCACCGCCTCGTCCTCCGAGGCGAAAGCCTCGACCGTGACCACGGGACCGAACAACTCCCTTGTGAGTACGGCGCTTTCGGCGGGCGCGCGAGTGATCACGGTGGGCGGGTAGTAGGCGCCGCGCGCGGGCAGCCCGTGGGGGAGCCCCGCGGTGTGGATCTGGGCGCCGCCCGCCCGAGCGGCATCGACGGCACCGGCGACCCGGTCGAAGGCGGCGCGATTGATGAGCGGTCCCTGCTGGGTGCGCGGGTCGGCCGGATCGCCGATAACGAGATCCCGCGCGGCGGCCGTGAACCGCTCCACGACCTCCTCGGCGATGCTGTGGTGCACCAACACCCGTGAACCGGCGGTGCAGTTCTGCCCCATCGTCAGGAACGCGGCCTCGATCATGTCGCCGATGAGCGCGTCGCCGTAGGAGAGCGCGTCAGCCATCAGGATCTGGGGGCTCTTGCCGCCCATCTCCAGGGAGACGCGCTTGAAGTTGCTGTCGGCGGCGGCCTTGAGGATGCGGCGGCCGGTGGCGGTGGAGCCGGTGAAGGAGAGGGCCTGGACCAGGGGGTCGCGGGCGAGGGCCGCGCCGGCCTCGTCGCCGTAGCCGGGGAGGACCGTGAGCACACCGTCCGGTAGGCCGGCCTCGGTGGCGAGGGCGGCCAGGTGCAGGGCCGATCGCGGGGTCGCCTCGGCGGGTTTGAGCAGGAGGCAGTTGCCCGCGGCGAGGGCGGGGCCGATCTTCCAACTGGCCATCGCCAGGGGGTAGTTCCAGGGGAGGATCGCCGCGCCTACCCCGACCGGCTCCCGGGTGATGAGGCCCAGGCCGTCGGGTCCGCTCGGTGCGATCCGGCCGAAGACCTTGTCCGCCGCCTCGGCGAACCAGCGGATCGACTCGATCGCGCCCGGCACATCCCCCGTACGGCACTCCGTGATCGGCTTGCCCGCGTCCTCGCTGTCCAGCCGGGCGAGGATCTCGGCGTCGCGTTGCATGAGGTCGGCCAGGCGGAGCAGCACGGCGGCACGTTCACGGACGGGCCGGCGTGACCAAGTCCCCGTGTCGTAAGCGAGTTGGGCCTGTTCGGCGGCCTTGGTGACGTCGTCGGCGCTCGCCGCCGGGAGGGTGGTGATCGGTTCGCCGGTGGCGGGATTGACGATGGTCAGCGTCTCGTTCGTGGTCATGCTTCCTCCACCAACTCCCAGCGCCCGTCGGTCTGTCGGGCCAGTCCGCGGCGGCGGAGCTCCTCCAGATAGCGGGCCATCCCTCGGTCGCCGCGCTTGCGGAACAGGGGGAAGATCCGGGGCAGGAGGTTCGGCACGAGCATCGCGCACCGCACGAGACGGGACTCGCCGGAGCGGGGGTAGGCCTCCAGGCGAGGCCTGTCCAGGAGGCTCACGACAGCCGTGACGACGTTCGCTGGCTGCTGCGGCTGGTCCTGGAACTGCATGGAGTTGCCGCCGTCCACGGCCTCCTGGCGCAGCATGCGGGTGTCGGTCGCCGAGGGCAGCACCGATCCGGCCAGGATGCCCTTGCTCCGCAGGTCGAGGCCGATGGCGAGCATCGCGCCGCGCAGCCCGAACTTGGACGCCGTGTAGATCGGGGTCTCGCCCAGCGGGAAGATCCCGCCGAGAGAGACCGTGGTGACCACGCGGGCGTCCCGGGAGGCCTTCAGCAGGGGGATCGCGATCCGGGTGGCGACCAGCGGGGAGGTCAGGTTGAGGGTGATCTCCCGCTCGATGCTCTCGACGCTGCGGACGTCGAAGCGCTCCGTGCTGGTCATCCCCACGTTGTTCACCAGCACGTCGAGGCGGCCGTAGTCATCGGCGATCCGCTCGAACAGCTGCTCCACGGCGGTGCGTTGGAGCAGATCGCACCCGATGCCGGTGTGTCCGGCGCCGGGCAGCTCGGCGGCCACCTTCTCCGCGCGGACCTCGTCGATGTCCACGACGACACAGCGTGCGCCGGCCGCGGCGAAGCGGTGGCACAGCGCGCTGCCGATGCCGCCCGCGCCGCCGGTGACCAGCATGACCTTGTCGGTGAAGTCGAACCTCCTGCTCATGCCGTCGCCTCCACGCGTTGCGCGGCGGACCGCACCGGCGGAGCCTGGCCCTCGGTGCGCCAGCCCATCTGGCGGGCGACCTTGCCGAGGTACTTCACGAACGCCCCGCTGTCGACGTAGCCGGTGTGACGCGGCGAGGCGACGAACTTCAGCCCGCCGGACAGATCGGGTCGATCGGCGCGGATCATCTGGGTGAACCGCTCGGCGTTGGGCAGACCGTGACGCGCGTCGTTCAGGTACCCGGCGATCAACTGCGCCTGGCTGTCGAAGAGTTGGTAAGCGCCGGAGTTGGTCTCCACGAACCCGATCCCGAACAGCCCCCGGTGCTCCCGCGAGAACGACGACAGATACAGGTCGGGATGCTGCTCGTCGCCGAAGTACCGCTGGGCGACCGGGACTTTGTGGACGTAGCCCGTCGCCAACAGGATGAGATCGAAGTCGTCGCTGGTGCCGTCCGTGAAGTGCACGGTGCTGCCCTCGGCGCGGGCCATGCCGGGCCTGGCGGTGATGTCGCCGTGCTGGAGGTGGTGGATCAGCATCGAGTTGATGGCCGGGTGGGTCTCGAAGAGCTTGTGGTCCGGCTTCTGCAGGCCCAGGCGGGTCGGGTCGCCGTTGACGATCCGCAGGAGTCCGCCGAAGACGCGCTGCGCCAGCCACATCGGCAGATGCGGACCGCTGTTGGCGATGGTGTCCACCGGGTGCCCGAACAGGTGCTTCGGGATGAACCAGTACCCGCGCCGCATGCTGATCACCGCGTGGCCCGCCGTCCGGGCCGCGTCGCACGCGATGTCGCAGCCGGAGTTCCCCGCACCCACGACCAGCACCCGCTTGCCCCGCAGCTCCTCCGCACTGCGATAGCCGGCGGTGTGCCGGACCTCGCCGCTGAACTGCCCAGGAATCTCAGGGATGTTGGGGTGCCACTGCGAACCCGTGCACACCACGACCTGCCCGTGCAGGCTCTCCTGCCCGTCGGCCCGGACGACCGTCCAGGTGCCGTCCGCGTTCTTCTCGACGCTCTCCACCCCGACGCCGAACTCGATCCGGTCCGTCAGCCCGTAGGCGTCGGCGAAGGACCGCAGGTACGACAGGATCTGCCGGTGCGGCGGATAGTCCGCGAAGTGGTCCGGCATCGGGAAACCGCCGAAGCCCGACAGGGTCCGGCTGGAGATGAAGTGGGCCGACTCGTACATCGGGCCGCCCGGGTTCTCGATGTCCCAGATACCGCCGAGCCCGGAGTGCCGCTCCAGATGCGTGTACGGCAGGTCCCGCTCGGCCAGGGCCCGGGCGACGGCCAGCCCGGCGGGCCCCGCTCCGATCACACACGTGTCCAACTGGCTGTCTTCCTTCACGAGCCTGCCTCCTCGGTCGTCCCGTTCTGCGGTGGTGGAGGAAACGTATGCACTCGCTGAGCTGCGGGAACTGACCCGCGCGGCCAGGGACCGGACCACAGCGGCCGAGGCGCGGTCACGGGCGTCGAACCATGCGAAAGCCGATTCGCCCTTGCTGCCGGCGTGGCCGTCGACGCCTCCGCGGTCCGCATGATGCTCGTACCGGCGGAGCGTGGGGAACACGAGCCCGCAGTTGCGGCTGGGTTGGGTGGGAACTCCGGGGAGTGATGGAACGTTACGCAAATACCGGGCCTTGGGGCGGAGTTGAAGAAGATTTCACCCGAGCCCCGAACCCGGACCCCTGAACTCCGGGGCTCACCAGAGTTGCCGAGTTCGCCCAACCACCGTTCCACCAGCCCCCGTTCACCCCACTCGTCCTCGGAGGCCAGAACGATGACCCGGATCCACCCCCACCCCCACGCGCACCCCACCCGGCGCACCCTCCTCGGCGGCGCCGCCCTGACCGCCCTCGCCGTGACAACCGGTACCGGCACGGCAAGCGCCAACCCGCCCACTGCCCCGGCCGGTTGGCCGACGGAGTTCGCGCTGCCCAACGGCTTCCTCCCCGAGGGCATAGCCATCGGCAGCAGGCCGTACGCCTACCTGGGCTCCCGGGCGAACGGCGCCATCCACCGCACCGACCTGCGCACCGGCGAGGGCGAGATCCTGTCCGAGGGCGCCACCGGCCTGGTGTCGGTCGGGCTGAAGCTTGACCACGACGGCCTGTTGTACGTCGCGGGCAGCACCGGGGTCGCGCGAGTCGTCGACTCACGCACCGGTGACGTACTGACGACCTATCAACTCACGCCCAGTACCGGCCACTTCATCAACGACGTCACGCTCCTCGGCGATCGCGCCTGGTTCACCGACTCGCTCGATGCCGTGCTCTACGGTGTTCCCCGCGGCCGTGCGGGCGAGGTCACCGCCCTCCCGCTCACCGGCGACTGGGTGCAGACGCCCGGCGTGAACAACGCGAACGGCATCGTGGGCACCCCGGACGGGCACGGCCTCATCGTGGTGAGCAGCACCCCCGGCAAGCTCTACAACGTGTCCCTCAGGACCGGCCACGCCACCGAGATCGCCTTGAGCGGGGCGTCGGACGTGGCCAACGGGGACGGGCTGTTCCGGATCGGGCGGACGCTGTACGTCGTCCAGAACCGGCTGAACCGGGTCGGCGTGTTCGACCTCGATGCCAAGGTCACCACCGCGACCCTGCGCCGTACGGTCACCGACCCGCGCTTCGACGTCCCGACGACCGCCGCCCGCTTCGGCAACCGGCTCTATCTCGTCAACGCCCGCTTCACCAGCCCGCAGACGCCGGACACGACGTTCACCGCTGTCGCCGTGTCGATCTGAGGGGACAGCGGGCGGGGCCCAGGAGACGCGCAACGGGGCCCCGCCCATGGGTAGTTCGTGCCTCAGCGGTTCGGTGCAGGGTCAACCGCCGCTGTGACGGCGGCTGTTGGCGTCCCGGAGGCGGTGGCGTTCCCTCCCGTCACCGGGGCCGCCGTAGACGAGGAAGCCTGTCGCGGGCGGCGCAGCAACAGCACGCAGACCAGGGCTGCGAGGAGGGTCAGCGAGGCGGCCACCACCAGGCACAGGCGCATGCCGTCCAGGAAGGAGTCGCTCAGGGCGGCCAGGGCCCGACCGGTGTCCGGGCCGAGGTTCAGGTGGGCGACGGCGCTGAGGCCGTCCGCGTCGGCGGTCGAGACGATGTTCTGCCGCGTCGCGCCCGTCACTCCGGCGTCGGTGAGGTGGCCGGGCAGGGTGTCGAGGGCCTTGGTGGTGAGCAGGGTGCCCAGGACGGCCGGGCCGAGCGCGCCGCCGACCTGGCGGAACGCGTTGTTTCCGGCCGCGGCCATCCCCGCCTGGTGATACGGCACGGAGGCCACGGCGGTCGCGGTCATCGGTGTCATGACGGTCCCGATGCCCAGGCCGAGCAGCGCCAGCCGCCAGGCGATGGACGCGAACGAGGTGTCGGCGTCGACACCGGTCAGTGAGAACAGCGCGCCGGAGATGAGCAGCAGACCACCGGTGATCAGGACGCGCGGGGTGACCCGGTGCATCAGCCGGCCGACCGGCTGGCCGACCACGATCGCCGCCCCGGTGACCATGAGCAGCCGCAACGCCGCCTGAAGCGTGTCGAGTTGCTGCACCAGGCCGAAGTAGAGGCTGAGCAGGAAGAAGAATCCGATCAGTGCGAGGAAGGTGATCATCGCGACCAGCGTGGTGGCGGTGAACGCGGGGCTGCGGAACAGTGTCAGGTCCAGCATGGGGCTGTCGCTGCGCCGCTCGGCGAGCACGAACGCGACCCCGCCGACCGCCGCGGTGAACAGCGCCACCATGACCTTGACGTCCGTGAAGGAACCGGCGCCGCCCTCGATCACGCCGTAGACGAGCGCGGTGATGGAGAGGGCGGCGGTGAGCTGGCCGGGCCAGTCCAGCTTGCGTCCGTGCGGGGCCCGGGAGTCGGGCAGCAGGCGGGCGGCGACGCCCAGCGCGATCAGCGGGACGGGGACGGAGACGAGGTAGATCCAGCGCCAGGCGGCGTGGTCGAGGATGACGCCGGCGATCAGCGGGCCGACGGCCAGCGCCGCCATCAGCGCGGTCGCCCACAGGCCGATGAACTTGCCGCGCTCCCGGTGGTCGGGCACCGCGTGGCTGATCAGTGCCAGGGTGGTCGGCAGCAGGGTCGCCGCGCCGAGACCGGCCAACGCCTGGCCGAGCCACAGGACGTGGACCGACTGCGCGGACAGGGCCACGGCCGCACCGGCGGCGGAGAACAACAGGCCGGCCTGGAACACCTTCTTGCGTCCGTGCACATCGCCGAAGACGCCGGCGGTGAGGATGAACGCGGCCATGGGCAGCACGAACGCGTCCTGGACCCAGGCCAGTTGGGAGGTCGACGCGTTCAGCGCTGTCTGGATGGCGGGCAGGCTCACGGCGACCGTGGTCACCGGCAAGTAGGCGACGAAGACGCCGAGGCAGGCCATGACGAGGGTGGCCGCCCGCCGATCGGGCCGCCCGCTCGCCGGGGTCGTGACGTTCACGGGGAACTCTCCTTCTCGAATGCGGTGCCCTCGAACTCGAACAGGCACGCGCCCCAGGATCAGCTCCGCCATGGACAATCTCCAACGCACGGCCGGGAAGCGGCGAGAAACCTCTATGCAATGCCTCGGCGGTGGCACACTTCCCTCATGATTGACGAAGTCGACGGGAAAATCCTCCGCGCGCTGCAGTGCGCGCCACGTGCCTCGTTCCGGCAGATCGGCGAGGTGGCCGGGGTCTCGGAGCAGACCGCCGCCCGTCGCTTCCACGCCCTGCGCCGCTCCGGGGTGATGCGGGTGGTCGGCCTGGTGGACCCCGCCGTCCACGGCGACGCGCGCTGGGTCGCCCGGATCCGCTGCCGCCCCGACCGGGTCGGCCCGCTCGCCGACGCGCTCGCCCGCCGGCCCGACATCGCCTACGCGGGCCTCGCGTCCGGCGGTTCGGAGATCATCTGCGTCATCAGCGCGCCGGTGCACGTGACACGCGACGACGTCCTGCTGCGTCAACTGCCCAAGTCCGCATCGGTACTTGACGTGACCATCGACCTGCTCATCCACCCCTTCGGCACATCAGGACCGAGCGACTGGACGGGCTACGGCGGTCGCCTCACGCCCGAGCAGATCCGTCAACTCGTGGGCGAGCGGCCGGACGTCCCCTCCGGACCGCCCGTACGCCTCACCGACGAGGACACCCCGCTGCTCGACGCCCTCGCGGAGGACGGCCGCGCCACGCACACCCAACTCGCCGACGTCACCGGCTGGTCCACGGCCCGCGTGGCCCGCCGACTGGACGCCCTGGAGAACTCGGGGGCGCTCGCCTACGACGTCGAACTGCTCTCCGCACGCCTCGGGTTCGCGCTCAACGCCACTCTGTGGCTGCGCGTCGCCCCGGCCCGCCTCGAACGCGTCGGCGAGGAACTCGCGGACCACGACGAGGTCGCCTTCGCCGCCGCCGTCAGTGGCGACTCCAACGTCATGGTCGTCGTCATCTGCCGCGACACGGAGCACCTGTACCGGTACCTGACCACCAAGGTCGCCGCCGTCGCGGGCATCGACGGCTACGGCGTGAGCATCCACGTCCACCGCCTCAAGCAGGCCGCGTCACTCATCTCACGCGGGCGACTGGTGCCCCCGGCGTTCGCGTAGGGGGGCCGGAACGCAGCGAGCCGGACCACCCGCGACGGCGGATGATCCGGCTCACAACTGCCGTACGGTGCACGGCACTTCGTAACTGCGGCAGGTCGGCGGTGGCGGGTCAGCGCTTCGTGTAGATGAAGCCGACCTTGTCCAGCTCGTCGCCGGAGCGCCCGTGGAAGCCGGCGATCTGCCAGCCGGACGGGGCGGTGCGGGTCACGCAGTCCGAGGTGGTGGTGCCACCGGCCAGGGTGTTGCCCAGGTTGGTGGTGAACTTGGCGTAGAAGATCCGCGTGGTGTCGTTGTACTTGCTCTCGCACAGGTAGGCCGTCGTCACGTACTCGCCGCTGCCCAGCGTCAGTGAGGACGCGGTGCCGCCCGTGCCGCCATGGGTGAGGGTGGTGCCGTTGGCGAGGGTGATGCCGACCTGGTCGACGCGGGAGCCGGCCCGCAGCGAGATCGTGGTGGCGCGGGCGGCCGCCGGGACACTGTTGATGTCCTGGTAGTAGTCGCCGTGGGGGCCGCCGAACTGGTCGCTGAGCTGGTAGTCCGCGCTCTGCGACCAGGTGAAGCCGACCGTGATCGGGTCGTGGTCGGAGAGCATCAGGCCGTCCGAGGTCAGGAACTTGGCGTGCTCGTTGTTGTACGACGTCGCGTTGAGCGTGACCAGCTTGCTGCTGCGGTAGAGGACCTTGTCCACGACCTCGCAGGTGTTGGGCACGGTGGCCCCGGTCTGGTCGCACACCAGCGCGTCGCTGCCCTTGACCGGCGCGACGCCGCCGCGGATCAACTTGACCCAGGCGTCGGTGAGTCCGTTGGCCGCGCCGAACTCCGCGATGGTGTCGGCGGAACGGGTGTAACGGGTGTTGGTGTCACCCATGACGACGACCGCGTTGCCGGCGGAGTGGGACTGGATGAACGTGGTGAGCTGGCTGAGGTTGTCCGCGCGGGAGGCCTCGTCGCCGTCGTTCGTACCCGCGTTGGTGTGCAGGTTGTAGAAGTCGACGTACACCCCCTCGGACAGCCGCTCCCGCATGAAGGTGAAGCCCTTCGGCGTCAGGCAGTCGCCCGAGTCGATCTGGCAGGAGTTCCAGTGGACGCGCTCGAAGTCGTCGCCGTCCCAGGCGTAGTTGGAGACGGTGTTGAGCCCGCTGCCGATACCCGCGCCGCCGCTGGTCGCGGTGCGGTACGGGTGGGTGTCGGTCGAGTACAGGTAGGCGTGGTAGTTGAAGTCCTCCTGCACGTTCACGATGTCGTACGGGGCGATGCGCGTGCCAATCGCGGTGGTGCTCGTGTCGCGCGGCGTGGAGGCGCTGGACAACGACTCCGGGAGCCCGGCGACGTTGTAGCTGAGCACGCTGAAGCTGCCCGACGTTGCGGCGGCGGCCGGTGTCGCGACGGCCACCGTGAGCCCGCCCAGGGCCGCGGCTGCGGCCGCCAGACAGGCGAGAAGTCTGCGCATGGGGAAGTGCCTCCTGCGGAGTGACAGAGGGGGAGGGTGATGCGGCGAGCATGTCAAAATGTAGCGACAAGCGCTTGCTATGACTCCCCTTCGGCCGCACCGAATCAGGAATTCCGCGTGGCGTCGAGATGGCCAACTCCCCTTGCGTGCCCGTTTGTTGTCGGTGCGGGGGGATACGGTCCATAGTTGGGGGACAGGGCGTCCACATCACCTGAGTCAGTTGCCGGAGAACGGGCGGCGAGGTGGGGGCGGGAACCCGCTCTCTGCCGACCGCCGCCCCTGACCGCTACGGCTGCCGCTACGGCCGCGCCAAGTGCCGCATCGTCAGCGCCAGTTGCAGCCGCAGTCGCCCCTGCGGAGTACGTACCGGCCAGCCCAGGAGGGACTCCGCGTGGGTCAACCGGTCCTGGAGTGTGGAGTGGTGGACATTGATCTCGATGGCCGCCGCGCGCAGGCTGGTCGTGGTGGCGACGGCGTTCAGAGTGGCCAGCAGCCAGGGCGCGTTGGCCGCCGCGGCCTCCACGTCGTGGACGTCGGGCGGTGGTTCGGCACCCGGTGCGACCAGTCCGGCGAGGAGGGCGATGCCGCCCAGCTCGTCGGCGTGCACGATGCGGTGGCCGGGGTCCTGTGCGGTGCCGTCGGCGGTGAAGCGCAGGGCGGTGCGGGCGGCGGCCCAGGAGCGGGGCAGGTCCAGTACGGGAACGGCGGGGCCGATGCCCAGGCGGCCTGCGGGCAACTCGGCGTCCGCGTGCGGTGGTTGAGGGCAGAGGCCGTCCGGGGCTGCCTGCGGATCACTGTCCGACACGGGTCGCGGGCCGGACGTACCCGTCGTCTCCCGTGGCGCGGCGACGACCCGGGGCGGTCCGTCGAGCGGGGCGACGACCCTGGCCCGGGTCGCGGGGTCGGCCGGGTCGAGGCCGAGGCGGCGGGCCGCGTGCAGCCGGGCCGCCTCGGGAGCGGTCGCGTCGAGAAGGGTCTCGACCAACTCCGGGTCGTCGGCGGGAACCCGACCCCGGGTGCGGTCGAGCACGAGCCGTACGGCACCGGCGGCCCGCTCCAGGATCACCGCGTCGACGACACTGGGCGCGGCCTGAGCCGTACGCTCCAGCCAGAGCGCGGAAGCCCCGCCCGGCGTCAGCGCGGCGGACGGCCAGGCAGGATCCGGCGGCGTCGCGCTGTCCCTGCGCGTACCGTCCGCCTCCACCCGCACCCGGACCCGCCGCTCGGCGTCGACCAGCCGCGCGGCACAGCCGGCCAGCACCGCCGCCCCACGCACCAGCGCCTCAAGCCCGGCCCGCGACTCGGCGAGCCGATCGAAGTACCCGATGACCCGCACGGCGGCACCGGCGTCCGGATCCAGCGCGGTCAGGCGCCCGGCCAGCTCTTTCATATGCCTATGGTGCGGCATGCCACCGGCGGAGAGGAGGGACAGGACGCGGGTATCCCGCACGGGCCGTCCCTGGAGGGCGGCGGCTGAGGAGCTTCCCTGGTGTGCCGCTCGTGCACGCAACGCCGTGCGTCACGGCGGCCGTGCTCCCACGCCGCCGTCAGCTCACATGCCCTGCCTGAGCCGCCCGCGCAATCGCCGCCTGCGGCGAGAGGCCTACGAGGCCGCGGAAGCCCCCGGCCAACCCGGAGCCCCGCGGCACACCCCTGTCACCCCAGCCGTACCCCCCTCTCAACCCGCCCCCAACAACCTCCGGAGCCAACTCACATGCGCCGCCCGCGCCGCCTGCGAAACCGCCGCTTGCGGAGCGAACCCGTCGAAGCCGTGGAAGCCGCCCGGCCAGACATGGAGTTCGGCGATGCCGCCCGACTGCCAGAGGCGGGACGCGTACGTGACCACCTCGTCGCGGAAGGTTTCCGCCGAGCCGACGTCCAGGAAGGCCGGGGGGAGACCCGTGAGGTCCTCTGCTCGGGCCGGCGCCGCGTACGGCGATACGTCGGGGGTGCCGCGGCGGTCGCCGAGGAGGGCCGTCCAGCCGGTCTCGTTGGCTGTGCGGTCCCAGACGCCGACGCCGGCCATCTGATGGGCGGACGGGGTGTCGTTGCGGTCGTCGAGCATCGGGCAGAGCAGGAGCTGGCCGACGGGGCGCGGGCCGGCGCGGTCGCGGGTGAGGAGGGCCAGCGCGGCGGACAGACCGCCGCCGGCGCTCGCGCCCATGATGACGATCCGCTCCGGGTCGCCGCCGATCTCCTTCGCGTGCTCCGCCGTCCACAGCAGACCGGCGTACACGTCCTCGATCGGCGCGGGATGAGGGTGTTCGGGCGCCAGCCGGTACTCCACCGACACCACCACCGCGTCCAGTTCGCGTGCGTAGTCCAGCGCTCCGGTCACCCCGACCCGCCGGTCGCCGAGCACCATCCCGCCACCGTGCACGTGATAGATGACGGGCAGCGCCCCCGCCGTGGCCGGTGCGGTCGGACGGCAGATCAGCAGCGAGATCGCGGGCGCGCCTACCGGACCCGGCACCTCCCGGTCCTCGATGTCGAAGGCCCCGCCCATCGTCAGATCCAGCTCGGCGGACTGCGTGATCATCGGGCCCCGGCGGATCTCGTCGATGTCCTCCATCGTCATCCCGGGCGAGATGAACTCTCTGATCAACTCCAGCGCCGCGGCGAGTTCGGGGTCGAACGGGGGCGGGGTGGACGTCATGTGCTTCTCCTGACGCTGGGCGCTGCGGCTCGTACGGCCATACTCCGCGCGTCTGCCCGCGATCCGCCTACCGCCGTCCGGCGGAACCTCCCCGCCGTCCGGCGGGTGCCTTGCCAGGACGTGACCTGTTGTTCACCTTCGGGACGTGGAAGGGATCATCCGTGCCAACAACGATGTCAAGATCCCATATGCACCAGGAGCACCACCCGTGAACATCTCCCTGACCGTCTGGCTGCTGACGATCGCCGCCCTGTGCGCCCTCGTCGGCGTCGACTTCCTCATCGGCCGCAAACCGCACGACGTGTCCATCAAGGAAGCCGGCGTCTGGACCGTCGTCTGGGTCGTCCTGGCCTGCCTGTTCGGACTCGGACTGCTGGTCTACGGCGGGAGCGGGCCGACCGGGGAGTTCTTCGCCGGGTACATCACCGAGAAGTCGCTGAGCGTCGACAACCTCTTCGTCTTCGTGCTGATCATGGGCAAGTTCGCGGTGCCGTCCCAGTACCAGCAACGGGTGCTCATGGTCGGCGTCCTCGTCGCCCTGGTGCTGCGCGCCGGCTTCATCGCGGCCGGCGCCGCGATCATCTCCACGTTCTCCTGGGTGTTCTACCTCTTCGGCGCGTTCCTGATCTGGACCGCCTGGAAGCTCGTCCAGGACGCCCGCAAGGGCCACGGGAACGACGAGAACGACGAGTACGAGGAGAGCAAGCTCCTCAAGATCGCCGAACGCCGCTTCGGCGTGGCCGACCGTTACCACGGCACCAAGCTGTTCATCCGGGAGAACGGCAAGCGGATCATGACGCCGATGCTGGTCGTGATGCTCGCCATCGGCTCCACCGACGTGCTCTTCGCGCTCGACTCCATCCCCGCGATCTACGGCCTCACCCAGGACCCGTACATCGTCTTCACCGCCAACGCCTTCGCCCTGATGGGCCTGCGCCAGCTGTACTTCCTGATCGGCGGCCTGCTCAAGAAACTCGTCCACCTCAGCTACGGCCTGTCGATCATCCTCGGCTTCATCGGCGTCAAACTCGTGCTGCACGCCCTGCACGAGTCCGGCGTGCACGTCCCGCAGATCTCCATCCCCTTCTCCCTCGGCTTCATCGTGCTGGTCCTCGCGGTGACGACGTTCACCAGCCTGCGCGCCACGAGGACGCAAAGCGCTTGACTTCGAGAGCGCTCGAAGACCTACCGTCACGAGGGACGGTGAAGGTCCGGGTGGACCGCGAAGTGCACTGAGAAGTGGACCGTGAAAGGGAGTCGGGCATGCGGGTCGGCGTACACATCAACCGGTTCAACCATCCCGGAGGGCCGGCGTCGGTCGGGCCCGAGCTGGCCGCCGCGGGCGCCGCGGCCGAGGCGGCGGGCGTCAGCTGGCTCTCGGTGATGGACCACTACTTCCAGATGGAGTTCAACGGCGGCGCCGAGGACGACATGCTGGAGGCCTACACGACCCTGGGCTATCTCGCGGGCCGCACGTCCACGGTCCAACTGGGCGCGCTGGTCACGGGAGTGACGTACCGTCAGCCCGGACTCCTCGCGAAGATCGCGACCACGCTCGACGTCCTGTCCGGCGGCCGGGCCACGCTCGGCATCGGGGCGGCCTGGTACGACCGCGAGCACCACGGTCTCGGCGTGCCGTACCCGCCGGTCGCGGAGCGGTTCGAGCGGCTGGAGGAGACCCTGCGGATCTGTCTGCAGATGTGGGACCCGGAGACGAACGGCCCCTTCGAGGGCAAGCACTACCGGCTCGCCGAGACCCTGTGCGTCCCCGCGCCGATCAGCAGCCCGCACCCCGAGATCATGATCGGCGGCGGCGGGGAGAAGAAGACCCTCCGGCTGGTCGCCCAGTACGCCGACGCGTGCAACCTGATCGTGTCGACGCCGGACGAACTGCGGCACAAGCTCGACGTGCTGCGCGGTCACTGCGACAACCTGGGGCGCGACTACGACCGTATCCGCAAGACGATCGTCCACACCGGGGAGTCGGTCACCACGGGCGACCTCGACGCGTTCCTGCGGGAGATCGACGGCTTCACGAAGCTCGGCGTCGACACGGTGATCCTGGGCCCGCGCACGGGCGAACCGGTCGAGTGGATCGAGCGGTTCGTGGCACCGGCGGTGCCGCGCCTGGCCGAACTGGACTGACCGGAGCGGCCGTTGGGACACGAAGGGGCCGGAGTCCATATGGACTCCGGCCCCTTCGGCGGTGCGGCGGGGTGCCTGGATCAGGCGGCGACGATCTCGCCCGCGTGGCCCTTGAGCTGGGAGAGGACCTCGGTCAGCTGGGCGACGACCTCGGCGTCCTCGGACGGGTGGGTCTCGGCGAAGCGGGTCACGGAACCGGGGATCGAGAGCTTGATCTCCTCGATCACCTTGCCGCCGGCGATGCCCACGGCCTTGCGGGCCTCGTCCTGCGCCCACACGCCGCCGAACTGGCCGTATGCGGTGCCGACCACGACGACCGGCTTGCCGCCGAAGCCGCTGGCGCCGTAGGGGCGGGACAGCCAGTCGATGGCGTTCTTCAGGACGGCCGGGATGGTGCCGTTGTACTCGGGGGAGAAGAAGAGGAACGCGTCGGCGGATCCGGCGGCCGCGCGGAGCTTGGCGGCGGCGGCCGGAACGTCGCCCTCGACGTCGATGTCCTCGTTGTAGAACGGGATCTCGGCGAGACCCTCGAAGATCTCGATGTCGGAGCCCTCGGGCGCGAACTTCACGGCGGCCTCGGCGAGCTGGCGGTTGTGCGAGCCGGCACGCAGGCTGCCGACGAGCGCGAGGATACGAACAGACATGGGGGACTCCAAGGGGGGCTGAAACACTGCTGTAACGATCCGGACCGAGGTCCGTTTAAAAGTTGTACCAGGCTAAGCGGACCGCGGTCCAGTTCTGTTCCCAGTGCTTTACGCTGTCTTCATGTCCAGCGCCCTGCCGCCCTTTCCGAAGCCCGAGGAGTCGATAGGCGAACCCCAGTTGCTGGAGGTCCGCTCCTACGCCGACGAGCCCTGCCTGCGTGCCGACGCGGCCCGCAACCGCGCCAAGCTGCTGGAGGCCGCCGCCCGGCTGATCGCCGAGCACGGGGTGGCCGGTGTGACCATGGAGGCGGTGGCCGCCGCCGCCCAGGTCGGCAAAGGAACCGTCTTCCGCCGCTTCGGCGACCGCACCGGCCTGTTGATGGCGCTGCTCGACCACTCCGCGCAGACGCTCCAGGCCGACTTCCTCGGCGGCCCGCCCCCGCTGGGCCCCGGAGCCCCGCCGGTCGAGCGGCTGCGGGCCTTCGGTGTCGCTGTGCTGTACCGCCATGCCGAGCAACTGGACCTGCAGATGGCCGCGCAGCCGGAGGCCGCCCGCCGGTTCGCCCACTCCGCGCTCCGGGCCCTGCGCACCCACGTCACGATGCTGCTGCGGCAGATCCTCCCGGACGCCGACTACGAGCTGCTGTCCCAGACGCTCATGGCGTATCTGGACCCGGCCCTGATCCACCATCTGACCCGGCAGTGCGGGATGCCCATGGAGCGGCTGGAGGCGGGCTGGATCGACCTCGTCGCGCGAGTGACCCGCACCGAATCGCCCTGCTGAACTCCCTTGCCGCGCCCGGCTCAGCCGCCCATGCCGGCGAAGAAGTCGAGCATGCCCTGCGGGGCGTCCTCGCCGAACATCAGGATCCCGTTCGCCGCGGACTCCGCCGCCGACTCATCGCTGCGCGGGAACAGCTTCTCCTCGTAGGCGGCCAGCGCGGCCTCGGTGTCGCCCGGGTGCGCGGCCAGCGCCTTGCCCAGTTCGGCCCCGTCGAACATGGCCAGGTTGGCGCCCACACCCGCGAACGGCGACATCAGATGGGCCGCGTCGCCGAGCAGCGTCACCCCGGGGATCCGCTCCCAGCGGTGCCCGGTCGGCAGGGCGTGGATGTGCCGCGGGGTCAGCGGCCCGTCCGCGTCGGCGAGCAGCGCCCGCAGGCTCTTGTCCCAGTCCGCGAAGTGCCCCAGGGTGTACGCCTTCCCCGCCTCGGTGTCCGTGAAGTCGACGCCGTCGAACGCGTCCTCGGGGACCGCCAGCGCCACGTAGATGTGCAGGCTGCCGTCGGTCTCGCGGTGGGCCAGGAAGCCCTTGCCCGCGCCGAGCGCCATCATCATTCCGCCGCCGACGACCTCGGCGCTCACGGGATGCCGTACGTCGGCGTCCGGCAGGTCCACCTCGACGAACGAGATGCCGACGTACGCGGGCTTCGCGTCCGAGAGCAGGGGCCGCACCCTGGACCAGGCGCCGTCCGCGCCGATCAGCAGATCGGTGGTGAAGGAGGTGCCGTCCGCGAGTGTCACCTCGTGCCGGCCGCCGTCGAGCGGTCGGGCGCCGGTGACCTTCGCGCCCCAGCGGACGGTGCCCGCGGGCAGCGAGCCGAGCAGCAGGTCGCGCAGCTGGCCGCGGTCCACCTCGGGGCGCCCGCCGGTGCCGTCGTCGGGGTCGTCCACGAGGACCGTGCCGGTTTTGTCGAGGACACGGGTGCTCTCGCCGCCCGGGTGGACCAGCGCGCGGAACTCCTCGTACAGGCCCGCCGCGCGCAGTGCCGGCTGGCCCGAGTCCTCGTGGATGTCGAGCATGCCGCCCTGGGTGCGGGCGGCGGGGGAGGCGTCCAGGTCGAGGACGGCGGCCTCGACGCCGTTGACGTGCAGGACCCGGGCGAGCGTGAGCCCGCCGAGTCCGCCGCCGACGATCGCGATGGGGTGATGGGGGGTGCTCATGGTGGCCTCCTTGAAGTGGGCGGTAAACAGGGTCAGTTGGGAACGGCGGTCCGCTCGATCCCGTTGATCAGCGCCTGGAACCGCCAGGACAGGCGGGCCGTCGGCGCTCCGGCGAGCAGGTCGCCGGAGCGTGCCGCGATGTGCGGGTGGGTCCGGTCGGACACGGTGCGTACGGCGTCGGTCAGGGTGTCCCAGTCGTCCCGGGCGGTGTCGTCGCCCGAGTGCTCGGCGGCCGTCGCGGTGGCCTGCTGGAGCAGCAGGTCCACGCCCCACGCGGCCTGTGCCGGTGGGACGCCGCCCTCGTCGAGCAGGGCCAGCAGGGTCTCGATCAGGTTCAGGTAGTGCGGGCCGCTGGGCCAGGCCGTCAGCGCCGAACGGGCGAGACTCGGGTGCTCGAAGAGCATCGCGGTGTACGCCGTGAGCACCTGCTCGACCCGCTCGCGCCAGGACCCCTCGGCGGGCGCCGGCCCGATCGTGCCGAGCAGCTCGTCCAGGACCGCCGCGTGCAGCTCCGCGGTGTTGCGGACGTACACGTACAACGAGGCCGGACCGGTGTCGAGGTCCTGGGCCAGCCGCCGCATGGTGACCTTCTTCAGACCTTCCGCACGCAGCACCGCGACGGCGGCGGCGACGATGCCCTCCCTGCTCAGGGCGGGTTTCGCCGGGCGGTCACGGCGGCTGCGCGGGGTGTCGGGGCGAGCTGTCATGTCTCTACGGTAACGAACATGTTCGCTCCGAACAAGTTCGTGACGAACATGTTCGTAAAATACCGGACCATGCTGCTCTCGTGACGGCCGTTCCCCCGCCGCACTCCTCGGCCCCGGCTTCTGCCAAGATGCCGTACGTCATGGTGCAGATACCGAAAACGCCCGCAGCTCCGTCGCCCGCAGCGCGCTCCGTGCCCACGAGCGCCGATGTGGCCCGCCTGGCCGGCGTCTCTCGCGCGACCGTCTCCTACGTCCTCAACAACACCAGTGCCGTACGGATCAGCGAACCCACCCGGCGCCGCGTGCACGAGGCCGCCAAGGAACTCGGGTACGTCCCGCACGCGGCGGCCCGCAGTCTGCGCGCCGGGCACAGCCGCATGGTGCTGATGCCGGCGCCGACCATGCCGGTGGGACTCCTCTACAGCCAGTTCATCAACGAGCTCCAGTGGGCGCTCAGCCGCCTCGACTACACGGTCGTGCAGCACGGGTCCGTCGGCCTGCGCGGCGACGAGGCCGCCCGCGCCTGGGCCGAACTGCGCCCGGTCGCCGTCCTGGTGCCCGGCGCCGGGCTCGGCCCGCAGGGTGTCGAGGTCCTCAAGCGCTCCGGTGCGCGGGCCGTCCTCACCCTCGGCCCCGAGAAGGTCGAGGGCGCGCACGCCCTGCTCCTGGACCACGAGGGCGTCGGCCACTGCGCCGGTGCGCATCTGTACGGCCGCGGCCGGCGCCGGATCGGCGTGGTCGTGCCCGAGGAACCCGGCATGGGGGTCTTCTCCCGGCCCCGCGTCGAGGGGGTCCGCCGCGCCCTGCTCGGCACGGACGCCACGGTGACCGAACTCCCGCTCGCCTACAGCGAGGAGAGCGCCGCCCGGACCGCCGCCCGCTGGCGCGCCCTCGGCCTCGACGCGGTGTTCACGTACAACGACGAGTACGCGATGCTGCTGATGCGCGCCCTCCAGGACGAGGGCATCCGCATCCCCGAGGACACGGCCGTGATCGGCGCCGACGACCTGATGATCGGCCGCCTGCTGCGCCCGCGCCTGAGCACCGTCCACATCCAACTGCCGTCCGGCCACGAACTGGCCGAGCTGGTCGACACCGCGGTCCGCGAACCGGGCGGGGTACCGGGCACACACGAACTCCTCGGCGCGTCGGTGGTACACCGCGACTCCAGCTGACCCGGGTCGGGGAACCGCGCCCGGGGCGAATCGGCCGTACACGACCGGGGACTGTCCGGCGGAGCGGGTCGGAGGGAAACGGCGGTGCCTGATCAGCACTGGTGAGCGGGGTGTGGTGTGCGTGCTGCCAGGCAGTGAGGGCAAGCGTGCGGCGAGGCGGTCGGCCCACGGGGGCGGTAGCGTGAGTCGACCGACTGCATCGCGCCCTCCTGGAGCGTCCCGGCAGGTTCGCCCGAGGCGTTCCGCTCGATCCGCTCGGTGACCGAGGCCGGGGTGATCCGGCCGTACATGACCAGGGACTGTCCGGCGGGGCAGGTCGAAGGGGAGTGGCGGTGCCTGATCGGCGCCGGTGAGTGGCGTGTCGGGAGTGCGGCTGGAAGGCGGCGACGGCGTCGGGGCGATTGGGCTCCTTGATCGGGCGCGGCCGAGAGCGGGGGAGTCGGTGACCGCGTCCGTCCCAAGGTCGGCGACCGCGCCCGGGGCGAATCGGCCGTAGGCGACTAGGATGTTGCGTGCTCAACCAGATGGGGATGCGTGCGGACGCCGGACGCGGCTCGCAGGTCTGTGCCGGATCGCCGTATCCCGTCGCGCGGTCGCCCAACGGGCCGCGAAGACACGGGACTTGCGCTGCCCGGGTGGGTCCCGCCGGTGATGGATCGGAGAACCGCCATGACTCTGCTCGACCCCAAGACCTGGCAGCCCCGCGCCCTCTCGGGCCCCGAGTACCCGGTCACCGAGCCCGCCACCGGCGACACGCTCGGTACCGTCACGCTCGCCGCCGCCGAGGACATACGGCCGGCCGTCCAGGCGGCCCGGACCGCGCAGGCCGAGTGGGCGCGTGTCCCGCACTTCGTCCGCGCCGGTGTGCTGCGCAGGGCCGGTGACCTGTTCGCCGCGCACGCCGAGGAGTTGCGCGAGTGGATCGTGCGGGAGTCCGGGTCGATCCCCGGCAAGGCGGACTTCGAACTGCATGTCGCCGCCCAGGAGTGCTACGAGGCCGCCGCGCTCGCCTCCCGTCCCGCCGGGCAGGTGCTCCCCACGGAGGCGCCCCGGCTGTCGTACACGCGGCGCATCCCGGTCGGGGTCGTCGGCGTGATCGCGCCGTTCAACGCCCCGCTGATCCTCTCCATCCGCTCGGTCGCCCCGGCCCTCGCACTCGGCAACGGGGTCGTCCTGAAGCCGGACCCGCGCACGGCGGTCTGCGGGGGACTGTCGCTCGCGGCGGTCTTCGCGGAGGCGGGCCTGCCCGAGGAACTGTTCCAAGTACTGCCCGGTGGCGCCGACGTCGGGGCCGCGCTGGTCGCCGACCCGCAGGTGCCCGTGATCTCCTTCACCGGCTCAACTGCCGCCGGGCGCGCGGTCGGTGAGGCGGCGGGGCGTCATCTCAAGCGCGCGCACCTGGAGTTGGGCGGGAACTCGGCCCTGATCGTGCTGGCGGACGCAGACCTGGACGCGGTGATATCGACGGCGGCCTGGGGTTCGTTCTTCCACCAGGGCCAGATCTGCATGACGACCGGCCGCCATCTCGTCCACGAGTCGCTGTACGAGGAGTACGTCGAACGGCTCGCCGCCAAAGCCGACTTGCTGGCCGTGGGCGACCCGCATCGCGCGCAGGTGCACCTCGGGCCGATCATCGACGGCGCCCAACTGGCCAAGATCCACGGCCTTGTCGAGGCCAGCACGGCAACTGGCGCCAGGCTGGCGGCCGGTGGCACCCACGAGGACCTCTTCTACCGGCCCACCGTCCTCGCCGACGTAAATGACGACACCCCCGCCTACGCGGAGGAGGTCTTCGGCCCGGTCGCGCCGGTACGGTCCTTCGCCACCCCCGACGAGGCGGCGGCGCTGGCCGCGACGGGACCGTACGGCCTGTCGCTCGGGATCGTCACGCGCGACAGCGCCCGCGGCCTGGACCTGGCCGAACGCATCCCCACCGGGATCGTCCACATCAACGACCAGACCGTGAACGACGAGGCCGTGGCCCCCTTCGGCGGGGTCGCCGCGTCCGGCACCGGCGCCCGCTTCGGCGGCGAGGCCAACCTGGAGGCCTTCACCGACGTGCGCTGGACGACGGTGCGCGGGGACGTGGCGTCGTACCCCTTCTAGGACTGACGAAGAGGCTTGGACCCAGTACTGACGAAGAGGCTTACTGGCCGTTCTGCTCGGCCTGCTCCTGCTGCTCGGCGACGGACTTGCGGACCTCGTCCATGTCGAGCTTGCGGGCCTGGCCGATGACGTCGGTCAGGGCGGCCTCCGGCAGGGCGCCGGGCTGGGCGAACACGGCGACGCGGTCACGGACGATCATCAGCGTGGGGATCGACTGGATGCCGAAGGCCTGCGCCAGCTCGGGCTGGGCCTCGGTGTCGATCTTGCCGAAGACGAGGTCCGGGTTCTCGTCGGCCGCCTTCTCGTAGACCGGGGCGAACTGACGGCACGGCCCGCACCAGGACGCCCAGAAGTCGATCAGGACGAAGTCGTTGTCCGTGACCGTCTGGTCGAAGTTCTCCTTGGTGAGCTCCACGGTGCTGCTCATGACGTGATTCCCTCTTCCTCGATGTGGGGGCGAAGCCGTCCCGGACAACACGGTCGTCCGGTCCCGTATTCCGCGCCCCTACCCGTGTGGCCTCAGCGCACACCACCCAGCAGACTGGCCCCATGACGGAAACGGAATCCATCGCGTACGACGTCGTGGTGCTCGGGGCCGGGCCCGTGGGGGAGAACGTCGCCGACCGCACCCGTGCGGCCGGTCTCTCCACCGCGATCGTGGAGAGCGAACTGGTCGGCGGCGAGTGCTCGTACTGGGCGTGCATGCCCAGCAAGGCCCTGCTGCGCCCGGTCATCGCCCGCGCCGACGCCCGCCGCGTGCCCGGCCTCGGCCACCTCGTCCAAGGCCCCCTCGACACCGCCGCGGTGCTCGCCCATCGCGACTACGAGGCCTCGGGCTGGAAGGACGACGGCCAGGTCCAGTGGCTCGACGGCATCGCCGCCGACCTCTACCGCGGCCAGGGCCGCCTCGACGGCCCCCGCAGGGTGACGGTGACGGGCCCCGACGGCGTCCGGCACGTCCTCACGGCCCGGCATGCCGTGGCGGTCTGCACCGGCACCCGCGCCCTTCTGCCGGACATGCCCGGACTCGACGAGATCAAGCCGTGGACCAGCCGCGAGGCCACCAGCGCCAAGGCCGCGCCCGGCCGGCTCATCGTGGTCGGCGGCGGGGTCGTCGCCGTCGAGATGGCCACCGCCTGGCAGGCCCTCGGCTCCCGCGTCACCCTCCTCGTGCGCGGCAAGGGCCTCCTGCCCCGCATGGAGCCCTTCGCCGGCGAACTGGTCGCCGACGCGCTCACCGAGGCCGGCGTCGACGTGCGCACGGGTACGTCCGTCGCGTTCGTGACCCGCGAGAACGGCACCGTCATGGCCTCCATCGAAGGCGGCGACCGCATCGAGGCCGACGAGATCCTCTTCGCCACCGGACGCGCCCCGCAGACCGACGACATCGGCCTCGACACGATCGGCCTGGCACCGGGCTCCTGGCTGACGGTGGACGACACCCTGCGCGTCCCGGACAGCGACTGGCTGTACGCGGTCGGCGACGTCAACCACCGCGCCCTCCTCACCCACCAGGGCAAGTACCAGGCCCGTATCGCGGGCGCCGCGATCGCCGCCCGCGCCGAGGGCGTCCCCCTCCTTGAGACCGACCCGTGGGGCGCCCACTCGGCCACCGCCGACCACGACGCGGTGCCCCAGGTCGTCTTCACCGACCCGGAGGCCGCGTCCGTCGGCCTCTCCCTCGCCGAGGCCGAACAGGCCGGCCACCGCGTCCGCGCGGTCGACGTCGAGTTCTCCTCGGTCGCCGGCGCCGGCCTCTACGCCGACGGCTACCGAGGCCGCGCCCGCATGATCGTCGACCTCGACGAGGAGATCCTGCGCGGCGTGACGTTCGTGGGCCCCGGCGTGGGCGAACTGATCCACTCGGCCACGATCGCCGTCGCCGGCCAGGTCCCGATCAACCGCCTGTGGCACGCGGTCCCGTCGTACCCGACGATCAGCGAGGTGTGGTTGCGATTGCTGGAGGCGTACCGCGGCTGAACACACCTGACGCCCATGGGTAGTTGAGCCGATTCCCTACGGCAGCTCGAAGCCGAGCGCAGCCGATGCCGCTTCCGGTGTCGGCTGCGCCCAGCGCTCCGCCATCGCCTCGTTGGACGACAGCGAGCGCAGCTCGGCCCGGTCCAGGTAGAGCAGGCCGTCGAGGTGGTCCGTCTCGTGCTGGACGATCCGCGCGGGCCACCCGGTGAAGACCTCGTCCACCGCCCGCCCGTGCTCGTCCTGCCCGGTCAGCCGCACCGAGGCGTGCCGCGCGACCACGGCCTGCCAGCCCGGCACACTCAGACACCCCTCGAAGAACGCGGCCCGGCCGTCACCGACGGGCTCGTACGACGGATTGACCAGCACCCGGAACGGCTGCGGCACCCGCCCGCGCGCCACCCGCACCTCGTCCGGCACCGGAGCCGGATCCTCGATCACCGCGATCCGCAGCCCCACCCCGACCTGCGGCGCCGCGACACCCACCCCGGGTGCCTCGTGCATGGTCAGGCGCAACGCCTCGACGAACCGGGCCAGCAGCGCGGGCTCCAACTGCCCGTCGAACGGCTCGATTCCGCGCCTGAGCACCGGGTCACCGGCCGAGACGATGGGCAACGGGCCGTCGGCGGCGAGGAGTTCCTCGACCTGCTCGGCCAGGGGTACGCGATCACTGGGATGTGCCATCGCGCCAGGATGCCACGACCCCCGGCGCCATCTGATGTGACCCACGCCATACATATCCCCGGGAACTCACGGCCCGCACGCCCCGACTACTGGACCACTACGGCCACGACACATCACCCGCCCGATTCCGCGCCCCCGTCCCCTCCTCCTCGCCCCCGGAGAAACCTGCCCATGTCCACCGCTCCCTCGACCACCACGGCCGAGGCCCCGCAAGAGCCCACCCCGGCACCGTCCCCCAGCCGCTGGGCCCCGCTGCGCCCCCTCGTCCTGCGTCTGCACTTCTACGCCGGAGTGCTCGTCGCCCCGTTCCTGCTCGTCGCCGCCACCACCGGCTTCCTGTACGCCGGTGCCTTCCAGGCCGAACGGATCGTGTACGCCCACGAGTTGACCGTCCCGGTCGGCGACCGCGAACTGCCCATCTCGCAGCAGGTGACCGCCGCCCGCAAGGCGCACCCCGAAGGCACGGTCTCGGCGGTACGACCCTCCCCGGAGGCGGGCGCCACCACCCGCGTGATGCTCTCCGGCGTCAAGGGCATAGCCGCCGACCACACCCTCGCGGTGTTCGTCGACCCGTACACCGGAAAGGTCCGCGGCGCGCTCGAACAGTACGGCTCGACCGGCGCGCTCCCGCTGCGCACCTGGATCGACGAACTCCACCGCGATCTCCAACTCGGCGAAACCGGCCGCCTGTACAGCGAGTTCGCCGCGAGCTGGCTGTGGGTCATCGCGGGCGGCGGCCTGGTGCTGTGGTTCTCCCGCCGCCGCGCTCTGCGCAAGGTGCGCGGCACGAGCGGCCGGCGCCGCACCCTCGGCCTGCACGGCACGGTGGGCGTCTGGACCGCCGCGGGCTTCATCTTCCTGTCGGCGACCGGACTGACCTGGTCGACCTACGCGGGCGCCAACATCGACCAACTCCGCACCTCCCTGGGCCAGTCGACCCCCTCGGTATCGGCAGCGGCGAGCGGCGAGCACGCGGGCCACGGAGGCTCCACCGCGACCGGCGACGCCCAACACGGCGTAGGACTCGACAAGATCCTCGCCGCCGCACGCGCCGAAGGTCTCGGCAACCCCGTCGAGATCGTTCCGCCCGCCGACGCCAAGTCCGCGTACGTCGTCCGACAGGTCCAACGCAGCTGGCCCGAGAAACAGGACGCCGTCGCCGTCGACCCCGCCACCGGCAAGGTGACCGACGAACTCCGGTTCGCGGACTACCCGTTGCTCGCCAAACTGACCCGCTGGGGCATCGACCTGCACACCGGAGTCCTCTTCGGCCTCGTCAACCAGATAGCCCTGATGCTGCTCGCGGGCTCGCTGATCCTGCTGATCGTGTGGGGCTACCGGATGTGGTGGCAGCGCGGCCGGGGTTCGTCCTTCGGCCGCCCGATCCCGCGCGGAGCCTGGGCCCAGATGTCCCCGCTGCTCCTCGTCCCGTGCCTGGCGGTTATCGCCGTACTCGGTTACTTCGTACCGCTGTTGGGGATTCCGCTGGCCGCGTTCATCGCCGTGGACGTGGTGCTGGGCGAGGTCGCGCACCGGCGAGGGCAGCGGACGTACGCGAAGTAGCGACGCACGCGTAGGGGCCCGGTTCCCCACGGGAACCGGGCCCCATCTCTGCTTGTACTCTTCCGCGTCTCAGACCTGCTCGAAGTCACCCGCGAGCGCCGAGGCGATCCGCAGGTGCGAGCCGGCCTCCTCGTGCCGCCCCTGGCGCTCCAGCGTGCGGCCCAGCATCAGCCGCGCGTAGTGCTCCACCGGGTCACGCTCCACGAGGACGCGCAACTCGGCCTCCGCGCGCCGCAGTTGGGCCGAGTGGTAGTAGGAGCGCGCCAGCAGCAGGCGCGGCCCGGTCTGCTCGGGCACCTCCTCGACCAGCCCGCCCAACACCCGCGCCGCCGCGGCGTAGTCCTTGGCGTCGAAGAACATCTGCGCGCGCTCCCAGCGCTCCGCCGGTGTCCCGTGGTCGTAGTACGTCATGTCCACTTGACCTCCTTCGATCTGCCACAACGGCCGGTGTTGGTTGAATATTCCACTACCTTCCGGTGCTGGCCAGCTCCGCGTTCGCCCGCTCGGCGACCAGGCTCAGCACGCGTCCGGCGGCCAGGAGGTCCGTCTCGGGGATGCCGCCCCAGATGCGGGCGCTCGCCGCGCTCGTCTCCTGCACGATCCGTTCGTACAGGGCCCGGCCCGTGTCCGTGATCCGCACCTCGGACGCGTCCGTCGCGACGAGTCCGGCCGCGATCAGTTCGTCGATGGTGTCCTGTACGGAGTCCTCGCCGGACTTCAGGGCCGCGACGGTGTCCGCGGTGAGCTGTCCGCGGTCGACCGGCCCGGCGGCGAGGGCGAGCGGCCGCAGGACGATCTGCTGCTGGAAGCCGAGGTCGTGGCGGGTGAGGACGCGCTCCAGAACGGCGCGGGCGGCGTAGTGGGCCAGGCCGAGCGCGCGGGCGTCCGCGGGGGGCGTGGTGGTGGTCATGACTGCTCCTTCTCGTGCTCACTCGCGGGGACAGGTGCAAGGGGTGTGTCGAGCAGGGTCGTCAGGTCCCGGCTGAACTCCCGGGCCCGGGCGCTGTCGAGACCGCCGAGCGGCTCCAGCAACTGCTCCAGGAGCCCGTGCACGACCTTGATCGCCCGCCGGGTCACCTCGCGACCCTGTTCGGTGAGGGCGAGTTGGACCGCGCGGGGGTCCCGGGGGTCCCGGGTGCGCTCGACGAGGCCGGCAGACTCCAGGGCGCGGGCCAGCTTCGAGACGTAGAGGGCTTCGAGTCCGGTGTGGTCGGCGAGGTGACGCTGGCTGGGGCGCAGCCCGGAGCGCTGCATGCCGTACAGCGACGCCATCAGGGAGTACTGCGCATGGGTCAGTCCCAGGGGTGCCACCGCGCGGTCGACCGCCACGCGCCACTTCATCGACAGTCGCCAGACCAGGAAACCGGGCGTCGCGCCCTCGGATGCCGTACTCATGGCCGATACGGTACGTAGCTATTATGTCTATGGCTACTATTTTTCGGGCGGGGGCGGCAGGAGGAGGGCGGGGGAGGCTGCGGGTGAAGGGGCTTACAGGCCTGGCCGGTGAGGAGCCCGCGGACTGACGGAACGGCCTCGGCGGGACTAGGTTGTCGCCATGAGCAATCTTGATCGCGAAGCGGTTCCGGCCCTGTGCGGCGGCCGCGGTTTCGTGGTGGCGGAGCCCGTCCGTGAACTCCTCAGCCCGCGCCGGGTGCAGCTCGGCGAGTCCACCGAAGTCCGCCGACTGCTGCCCAACCTGGGCCGCCGTATGGTCGGCGCGTGGTGCTTCGTGGATCACTACGGTCCTGACGACATCGCCGACGAGCCGGGGATGCAGGTGCCCCCGCACCCCCACATGGGCCTGCAGACGGTGAGCTGGCTGCACGAGGGCGAGGTGCTGCACCGCGACTCGACCGGCAGCGTCGCGACGATCCGCCCGCGCGAACTGGGCCTCATGACCTCCGGCCGCGCGATCAGCCATGCCGAGCAGAGCCCCAAGACGCATGCCCGCTTCCTGCACGGCGCGCAGCTCTGGGTCGCCCTCCCCGACAGCGACCGTCACGTCGAGCCGCACTTCGAGCACCACGCCGAACTGCCGGTCGTCACGGCGCCGGGCCTGCGCGCCACGATCGTCCTCGGCGATGTCGACGGCGCGGCCTCTCCCGGCACGACGTACACCCCGATCGTCGGCGCGGACCTGGCCTTGGCGGCCGGAGCGGACGTACGCCTGCCGCTGGAACCGGACTTCGAGTACGCCGTCCTCGCCATGTCCGGCGAGGCCCACGTCGACGGCGTCCCGGTCCTCCCGGGCTCCATGCTCTACCTCGGCTGCGGCCGCACCGAACTCCCGCTGCGCGCCGCGGCGGACGCGGGGCTGATGCTGCTGGGAGGCGAGCCGTTCGACGAAGAACTGATCATGTTCTGGAACTGGATCGGCCGCACCCAGGAGGAGATCCAGCAGGCCCGTGAGGACTGGATGACAGGGTCTCGGTTCGGCGAGGTGAAGGGGTACGACGGGGATCCGTTGTCGGCTCCTGAACTGCCTCCGGTGGGGTTGAAGCCGCGGGGGAGGGTGCGCTGACCTGCTGAGATATGCTGATGAGGTTGACCAGGGCGGGGGTGCGCGCACTTCCGTCTTCGTTGCCCTGGCGGCGCCGGAGGTTGCGCGAGAGCCGGGGCTTGAGGGGTCGGCGTGGGCGAGGCGTCGATTCCGTGATGTGGCTGTGCGTGGGTGGCTGTGGCAGTCCGCTTGCTGACTTCCTGATGGCGTGTCAGTAGTTGGCTGCAACTGGTGGGCGGACTTCGGTGGCGCCCGGTGCTGTGAGTTGCCATCTCGGGACCGGTGCATCGGGGGTTTCTTGGGGGTGCTCCTGGTTGGTCCGATCGGGGATGGCGTCTGGGCGTCTCGCGATTGGCAGGTACTGACAAGACGCGAGAACGGTGATGCCTTGGCTTGGTAGTCCTTGGTGTCCGCTTTCGATGTTGTGCACCAGCAGGTTCTTGGTCTGTTGGTGGCGCACACCCAATAGCTCGTTGACCTGCGGAAACATTGGAACGTGAGGTCTGAGTGGTGGAGTTGGCCCGTGTATGGTCCGGATCTTGGGTGTGGGAGGCGACTGTCGGCCTCAGCTCCTGCCGCAGTGCTTCGTCGCTCAGGGCCGATTGGTAAGCACGGCCGTCACGGGCAATATGGAGTACGGCCCGAATAGCCACGGTCAGGGTTTTGCCCACGGTGGTCGTCGCACCGGACTCGGAAGCGCTCCGGGATCGGTGGAGGCTCGGGTGATGTTGGAGCGCTTCACGCCAAACAAGCAGGCCAGTACATCGTGGGTGGTCTTGTGGCGGAGATGGACGAGGGTGGCCAGGAACCCGTCGATGAAGACCAGCCGGTGCTTCGCGCCGGCGCTCACGGCACGCCTCCGCGTCCGGCAGGCAAACCCGTGTGGAGGCGCACACGCCACAACGGTCGGACCTCGGCGACGAGTTCGGCAATCCCATCGGGCGTCAGGCCCGTGATCCGCTGGTTGCTGATGACCGCTGCACGAGTCGCGTTCCCCACCATGCAACCATGATCAACGGTCAAGGACTCGACGCCTCGCCGCCAACCATGCACGCGCTCGCTAGGTTCCGAAGACTCGTGGTCGAGTCCGGGGTACCGTCGATGTACCCCTTGTCTCCAGGCCAGTTGGTGGGGACCGTACCGCGGATGCCGCCGAAGAACAGCTACTGGCAGCGGGTGACGGTCAGGTGTCACCCGGCACTGCTTCATCGCAGGTCACGAGCAGGCGTAAACAGTTACCCCAGAAACACCCCAGTGACCTGGCGCCGTAAGTTGATCTGGTGGACGAAGACTGGTTCGAAGTAGATGACGATGTGAACGACCGGCATCAGCAATTAGTGGCTGTTGTGCGGGAATCGGCATGCTTCTGGCCGGAATGCCCGTCCAGTGCGACCTCAGTGCTCGTAAGTGAGCCGGACGAGGTCGGCGGAGCACGCCAGAGCGGCGTCGCTGGTGAGCGTGACCTCTATGACACCGCGATCGGCGAAGCACTGGCCCGCGGAGATCAGGTGCTGCTGCTGGTCGTCGACCTTCTTGACCTGGAGAGCAACCGCGTATTCGGGACCTTGGGCGCGACCGTCGCCGGCGACCGACTCTTCTGCAGCCAGCGGCACGACACCACCTATCGGCCACAGCCCAGCGACGACGTGGAAGCGCTGGAGGCGACCGGACCTCTGACGGAGCTCGGCAGGATCGCCTCTGAGTGGTTCGACGAGATCGTGCGCCGCCCCGTCATCGGTCCCGTAGGCCACGGCGCATGGTCCTTCGTAGCCCCGGGTACCGTACTTCCCCCTCGGTACCGCTGGGTCCGCAACGGTCCCGGCGCCAAGTAGGCAGGCTCGGCAGCACCCGTCGTGGCCGATTGAGAAAGGCCGAGGGCGGCGCCCTGACGGACGCCGCCCCCAAGCGAGGAGCCGGACTTACTCGGCTGGACCGGGCTGTCCGGTGACAGCCGTCATTCGTCCTCTGCGCCCATGGCGAATCCCTCGGCAAGGCCTTCCGCGTCGGCTTCCGCCATATCCTCGGCCTCGGCCGAATCCGCCATTTGTTCGGAGTAGAAACGGCCGCCCTTGGCCATCCGGGCGCCGGAGGCCCGGAACTGCTCTATTTCGTTGTTCTTCTGGCACCGTACGCAGATCTCGGTCTCGGTCCCATTGCGTCCGCGGACCGCCTCGGTGAACTGGAGATCCTTCGGGTCCAGCAGGCTCGCGAGGACTGGATGACAGGGTCTCGGTTCGGCGAGGTGGAGGGGTACGACGGGGATCCGTTGTCGGCTCCTGAACTGCCTCCGGTGGGGTTGAAGCCGCGGGGGAGAGTGCGCTGACCTGCAACGATGTTGCCGTCGACGTGCCTGGCCCACAGCTCGCTGCATGCCACCAGGCGCGGTGACCCGGCCCGATACGCCGGGACGGGCTCGCGAGTACGGCGGCAGGTCCGGGAACCGTGCGTACAGCCTGGCGTCCGCGAGGGGGTTGGGGGTACGGCCGGAGGCGGTCAGGCGGACGTGGCGGGATCCGAGGCGTCGTGGGCTGGCAGACTTCGTTCTGTGAAATCCGTGGTGAAGCGAACGACGAGCGACTTGCGGCGGCACAACCGGTCCATCCTCCTCTCCGCTCTGTACGTGCAGGGACCCACCAGCCGGAACACGCTGACCCGCGTCTCCGGCCTCAGCTCCGCGACGGTGAGCAATGTCGTCTCCCAGCTCCTCGCCGAGGGACTGATCGCGGAGGGCGGTTCGGAGGACTCCGACGGGGGCAGGCCGCGCTCGGTGCTGGAGATCCGTCCTGACTACGGCTCCGTGATCGGGGTGGACATCGGTGAGACGCACGTCCGGATCGGGCTGTTCGACTGGACCCTGTCGGTGATCGCCTCCGAGGTCTACCCGATCGCCGCGACCCGGCTCGACGCCGAGTCGGTGGCCTCGCTGGTGCTCCAGGGCATCTCCGACGTGACCCGCGCCGCGGGCGTCGACCCCGCGGACCTGCTCGGCGTCGGCGTCGGTGTGCCCGGCGCGGTCCAGCCCGACCCGCGGATTCCCGGGCGCACGCTGGTGCACGCGCCGACGCTCGGCTGGTCCGGTGTCGCACTCGGCGAGATGCTCGCCCCCGGGGTCGCCGCACCGCTCATGCTGGACAACTGCGCGCGGACCCTGGGCCAGGCGGAGATGTGGCGCGGCGTGGGGCAGGGCGCAGACCGGGTGGTCACCGCGCTCATCGGGGTCGGGGTGGGCGCGGCCCTCGGGTCGGGCACGGAGGGAGGCACCACGGGCCTGGCCCCTGCCACGATCGAGTGGGGGCACACGGTGATCTACGCCGGAGGGCTGCCCTGTCGCTGCGGTTCGCGGGGCTGTCTGGAGGCGTACGTCGGAGCCGATGCCATCCTCCACCGGTACCAGGCCACCCTGGGCAGCCAGCCGTTCCGCGCCTCCGGGACCGAGGGCCGGCTCGCGGAACTGACGGCGCGGGCGGCCACCGATCCGGTGGCCATGGAGACCCTGGAGAAGACCGGCGAGTACATCGGCATCGGGATCGGCAACCTGATCAACCTGCTCCACCCGGACCTCGTGGTCCTCTCCGGATGGGCGGGCTCGGTGATGGGCGGAGTGGTGCTGCCCACCGTGCGGGAGACGGCCGAGCGGCACGCCCTGTCGTATCTGCGGGGGCGTACTCGGATCGAGGTCGGGCGGCTGGGCCAGGAGGCGGTGGCGATGGGAGCGGCCACTCTGCGGGTGGCGTACCTGTTGTCCACGGGCGGCCGACGTCCGGAGATCGAGTCCGGGTCCGGGTCCGGGTCCGCTGTGGGGTCCGGGTCGGGGTCCGGCGCCGGGGCCTGGGTGTAGACCCGCCCGTAAATCTGCTGTGCGGTGGTGCGGTGGGACTGTTGACGTCCACGACGTTCGCCTCTTAGTTTAAGTCAAAGCCAAAGTCTCCCTGACCTCCGTGGAGTCTTCATGACGTCTCAGTTCCCCGTGGCACAGCTCTACATCGACGGAACGTTTCGGCCGGCCTCTTCAGGGCGTACCGCCGACGTCGTGGAGAAGGCCACGGGTGCCGTGATCGGTACGTACGCCCTCGGCGGGGCCGTGGATGTCGGGCGGGCGGTGGCCGCGGCCCGGGCCGCCCAGCCCGGCTGGGCGGCACTCGGCGCTCCCGAGCGCGCGGCGGGCCTGCGGCGGATGGCCGAGTTCTTCCAGGCGAACCACGCGGAGCTGGTCGAGCAGAGCATGCGCGAGACCGGCGGGGTGCGGGCCAAGGCCGAGGACGAGGTGTCCACCGGGATCCGCCAGCTGCAGATCTCCATGATCCAGGCGAGCGAGAACGCCGGTGATCTGCTGCCGCCGTACAAGGCGGGCAAGCTCTCGATGTCCCGGGCGGTGCCGCTAGGAGTGATCGGTGTGATCACACCCTGGAACTACCCGGTCAACCTGGCCATGCGCGCGGTCGCACCGGCGCTGGCCTTCGGCAACACCGTCGTGCTCAAGCCCGCCGAGCTCACCCCGATCATCGGCGGCCAGGTACTCGCCGAGGCGGCCCGGTACGCCGGACTGCCGCCGGGCGTGTTCAACGTGGTGACCGGCGACGGCCTCGACGCGGGGCACGCGCTCGCCGAGCACACCGGCCTGAACCTGCTGGACTTCACCGGCTCCCGTGAGGTCGGCCTCGCCATCGCGGCCTCCGCGGCCGCCACGCTACGGCCGGTCCGGCTCGAACTCGGGGGCAGCAACGCCTTCGTGGTCCTCGACGACGCCGACATCGACCTCGCGGCCTCGTGCGCGATGGTCGCCTCCCTGGAGTTCCAGGGGCAGACCTGTATCAGCGCCGGCCGCCACATCGTCACCCGCGCGGTGGCGGACCAGTATCTCGACGCCCTCACCCGCCGCGCCGCCGCACTGCGCGTCGGCGACCCGATGAGCGGTACGGCGGATCTGGGCCCCCTGATCAGCACCCGCCAGCGCGACCGGGTGCACGCCCTCGTGACGGCATCGGTGGAGATGGGCGCGGAGGTGCTCACCGGCGGCGCGTTCGACGGCCCCGAGGGGTTGTTCTATCGGCCCACCGTGCTGGCCAAGGTGACGCCCGAGATGCCCGCCTTCACCGAGGAGATCTTCGGCCCGGTCCTCCCGGTCACCGTGGTGGACGACCAGGAGGAGGCGGTGGCCGTGACCAACGGCCTCCCCATGCTGATGAACTCGGTGTTCTCCGCCGACCTCATACGGGGCCTGTCGGTGGCCGAGCGGCTCGACGCCGGCGAGGTGCACGTCAACGACGCCCACGCGCGGCACGGCGCGGACGACCAGATGGCGGGCTTCACGAAACGGCAGTGGATCGGCCTCCAACGCACACCACTCACCCTGCCGTCGTGGACCGCCGACCCCGCGACCCGTTGATGGCCGCGGCGCGAACGGCGCTGGTGGTCCGCGGCGGCTGGGAGGGCCACTCCCCACGGGAGTCCACCGACCTGTTCCTGCCCGCGCTGGCCGACGCCGGGTTCGCGGTTACGGTCCGGGAGGACCTGGAGGTTTACGCCGACGCGGACCTCATGGCGCGGACCGATCTCGTCGTGCAGTGCTGGACCGAGGGTCGGCTGACCGCGGAACAGAGCGCGGGGCTCGTGGCGGCCGTCGAGGCGGGCACCGGCTTCGCGGGCTGGCACGGCGGCGTCGTAGCGACGTTCCAGGACTCTCCCGCGTACCTGCGCATGGTCGGCGGCCTGTTCCTGCACCATCCGGAGGAGTTCCTGGAGTACCGGGTCCGGATCGAGCCGGAACACCGGGAGCACCCGGTCGTCGCCGGGCTGCCCGACATGACGGTGGTCACCGAGCAGTACTGGATGCTGACCGACGCGTTCAGCACGGTCCTCGCGTCCACCACCGTCGCTCCGGGCGCCGCCGGGCAGGGCGAGCGGCCGGTCGACATGCCCGTCGTGTGGACCAGGCAGTGGGGGCGGGGGCGCGTCTTCTTCTCCGCCCTGGGACACCGCCCGGACGACCTGCGCGAGCCCACCGTAAGGGCACTCACCACGCGCGGACTGCTGTGGGCGGCGCGGTGAACCAGCCGGTGGGGGGCGAGTGGCTGGTCGTGGTGACGATCATGGGCGGCCCCTGCGCGGTGCCCGGGCCAATACGTCGTCGGCATCCCCCGCAGACAGCCTCAGCCGGTCAGCGGGATGCCGGTCTTGGCGAGCACGGCACGCGCGCGTGCCGCGGCGGAATACCGGAGTCGGCGCCTCCAGCCTGAAGGCAGGTTCTCCCTCGGCGGCGGCCACGGCTCGATCTCGCGGCGCGCCTCCTCGCGGGGAACGAGCGGCCGGTCCGGCCCCGCGTGCCATGGTGCGCGGTCGCGGTGTCCGGTCACGGAGACCTGTACGGGGCCGCCTTCGAGCGGGACACGGCACGACCGGCCGGGGCCTGGGCCGACCGGGGTATCCAGGTCGCGGAGGGCACGCCGGCGATGATCCTGCTGGTCACCAGGGGCGTGCCGACAGCGCCCCGCGAGTCCCGGCAGCGCTGCGCCGATCCGTACCTGGTCCGCCGGTACTCCACCGGTACCCCGGCCATCGGCAACTATCGCCCAACGGCAGACCCGGCAGACCCGGCCGCCCCGGCAGACGCGTCGAGGATCGGGCGCCGGATGCTGGAACCACTGCGGCCGTTCGACCTGGAGGCGCTGCTCGGCGATCCGATCGTTCGTCACCGTCGGCGAGGCGGCGGCGCCCGCCCGGTCTCCCGGAGCTGTCCGCCGTAAGCGGTCCAGTCCCGCCGTACGCCCCATATGCCCCATACGCGCCCCGTACGCCCCGTCGGCCGAGGCGACGCGCGGGATGGCGGATGCCCGCCTGGCGACCTTGCTGCCGGACGGCGCCACCCCGCTCGCCACACCGCTTGCCGCCCCGCGCGCCACGGCACGCGGCGCGCTCGCGGCCCCGGCCACCCGCACAGCACGCGCTCGCTCCGCAGAGCGCACGCGGCAGGCGCCGCTGCCCTGGACGAGGTTCCGCGAGGGCTCCCGTCCCCGCACCCCGGCGCGTACGGTGCCGGGGCCAGGCGACCCTGCTGTGCGAGCCGGCCCCTGCCTCCGCCGCCCCACGCGGACTTCCTCCACAAAGAAATCGACACGTCCAAAGAAATCGACACGTCGTAAATCGGTACGTCGGCCATATTGACCCCACCTCAGCCGCGACTTAGCTTAAGTCGAAGCCAAAGTCGGAGCAGGTCGACTGCTGGTCGGCCATGGGTTCAGGTCCCAAGGGGGACCACCGGGCGACTGCCTCAGTGGCGGGACGACCGCAGCAGGCCCTCTTCTGACACGAAAGTGAGCACTGGCCAATGAAGACCAGATTCGCCGCAGTCGCAGGCGCCACCCTGGCCGCAACACTGGTTCTCGCCGCCTGCGGGGGAGGCGGCGGGGGCTCCGGCAGTGGATCGGCGCCCACCGGTGGCAAGGTCCGCCTGACCATGTGGGCCTGGGACCCGGGCATGGACAAGGTCGTCGCCCTGTGGAACTCGACGCACCCGAACATCCAGGTCGCCCTCAGCAACCCGGCCGGCGGTGACCAGCTCGTCAGCAAGATGATCACCGCGCACCAGGCGAAGACCGCCCCCGACATCGCGAAGGTCGAGTACCAGTCGCTGCCCGGCCTGGTGGCGAACGGCGTGGTCCGTGACATCACCGCCGAGACGAAGAAGGCGGTCACGGACTTCGACGCGGCGACGCTGGCCCAGACCCGCTTCCAGGGCAAGGTCTACGGCATCCCGCAGGACTTCGCCCCGCTGATGATGTTCTACCGGGCCGACCTGTTCAAGAAGTACGGCCTGAAGGTGCCCACCACCTGGCAGGAGTACGCGCAGGTGGCCGCCCAGCTGCACACCAAGGACCCCGGCGCCTCGATGACCAACTTCGACGCCGCCGACCCCGGCTGGTTCACCGGCCTCGCCCAGCAGGCGGGAGCGGACTGGTGGACCACGCAGGGCGACTCCTGGCACGTGGACATCAACGGCACGGCCAGTGACAAGGTCGCCGACTACTGGCAGGGCCTGGTCGACAAGGGGCTGGTGAAGAAGAACCCCTCCTTCTCCCCGCAGTGGAACAAGGAGATGAACAACGGCACCCTCCTCACCTGGATCTCCGGAGCCTGGGCCCCGGCGCAGATCGGCGGTATCGCCCCGTCGACCAAGGGGAAGTGGACCGCCGCGCCGCTTCCGGCCTGGACGGCGGGCGACACCACCACCGGCATCTGGGGCGGCTCGGCCATCACGGTCACCACCGACTCCAAGCACCCCGCCGAGGCGGCGGAGTTCGCGAGCTGGCTCAACACCGACGACAAGGCGGTCACGGCCCAGGTCAAGAACATCAACATCTACCCGGCCTCGACCTCGGGGCGCGCCCTGCGGATCCTCGACCAGCCGCCGGCCTTCTTCCCGAACCAGCCGGACTTCTACGCCGAGGTGAAGAAGGTCGCCCCCGGCGCCCGCAGCTTCTCGATGTGGGGCCCGAATGTCACCGTGACCTTCTCCGCGTACCGGGACGGTTTCGGCGCGGCGCTGCAGTCCGGGAGCTCGTTCACCGGGGCGCTGGACACCATGCAGAACAGCACCACGGCCAGCATGAAGAAGCTCGGGTTCACCTTGAACTAGCCCGGGCGACCCGACCGCCCGGCGCGGGCTCCTGACCCTCGCGCCGGGCGGCCGGGCCGGCTCCACCGGCATCAACCACCGAAACAACCAGTCACCGAAGCAACCAGTCACTGGCACCAGCCATTCATCCGATGAGGACGATGTCGATGGCGACAAGCATTTCGCGGCGGGGCCGCCGGGCGGGCCACAGCCGTCTGCCCTATCTGCTGGTCCTGCCCGCGATCCTGCTCCTCCTGCTGTTCGTGGTCGCCCCCGGGGGCTACGCGCTGTTCCTCAGCTTCCAGCAGCGCAAGGTCAGCGGGAGCCTGCTGGGAACAGGCAGCAGAACGGTCTTCGCGGGTCTGGACAACTACTCCACCGTGATCCACGACACCGAGCTGTGGCACAGCCTGCTCCGGATGCTCCTGGCCGGCGCGATCACCGTACCGGCGACCGTGCTGCTCGCCCTGCTGTTCGCGCTCCTCCTGGACACCGCGCGAGCCCGGCTCACCCGGTTCGCACGGCTGGCCATCTTCCTGCCGTACGCGGTGCCCGGCGTCATCGCCACCCTCCTGTGGGGCTTCCTCTATCTGCCCGCGACCAGCCCCATCGGCGGACAGCACCTCGACTTCTTCGGCAGCTCGATGGTCTACGTCTCGGTCGCCAACATCGCGGTGTGGGGCGCGGTGGGCTTCAACATGGTGGTGATGTACACGTCCCTGTGCGCGCTGCCGCCGGAGATCTACGAGGCGGCCAGGATCGACGGAGCCTCGGAACTCCAGATAGCGCTGCGGGTGAAGGTCGCCCTGATCCGTCCCGCCATCGCCATGTGCACCCTGTTCACCGTGCTCGCCGCCCTGCAACTGTTCAACGAGCCCAACACACTGCAGCCGCTGTCGAACGCCATCTCCCTGACCTGGGTTCCCCTGATGAAGATCTACACCGACGCTTTCGTCGACTCCGACATCAACCTCGCGGCCGCCACCTCGGTCGTCTTCGCGGCCGGGATCCTCGCCGTCTCGGTGGTCGTCGGACGCCTCGCGCAGACCTGGTGGGGCGCCGCCGGAGCCGTCGGCAAGGAGGGACGATGACCATCGACTCGCCCGCCCGTCCCGTGGTGTCCCCGGTGACCGCCACCCGGACCGGACGTCCCCGCCGCAGGCGGATCGCCCTGCTGCCCACCGTGGTGCTGCTGCTCGGAGCCGTCTACTGCCTGGTGCCGACGCTGTGGATCCTGATCGCGTCCACGAAGTCGCGCAGCGAGTTGTTCTCCACCGCGACCTACCTCCCGTCGTTCGGCTCGGGGCTGGTGGACAACGTCGCCGACCTCTCCTCGTACGACTCGGGCATCTTCTGGCACTGGATGCTCAACAGCTTCCTGTACGCGGGGGTCGGCGGGTTCGTGGCCACCGCCGTCTCCGCCGCGACCGGCTACGCCATCGCCAAGTACCGCTTCCGGGGCCGGACCCTGCTCTTCAACACCATCCTGGCGGGCGTCCTGCTGCCGCAGGTCGTGCTGGCCGTGCCGCAGTACCTGCTGCTGGCCCGGGTCGGCATCACCGACAGCTACTCGGCGGTGATCCTGCCCCAGCTGTTCAACCCCTACGGCATATACCTGTGCCGGATCTACGCGGCAGCCTCCGTACCCGACTCGCTGCTCGACGCCGGGCGGATGGACGGGGCGAGCGAGTGGCGGATGTTCTCCGCGATCGGGCTGCGGCTGATGGCACCCGGACTGATCACCGTCTTCCTGCTCCAGTTCATCGTCATCTGGAACAACTTCCTGCTGCCCTTCGTCATGGTGACGAACGACGACAAGTTCCCGCTGACGGTCGGCCTCTACAGCCTGCTGCGCCACGGCGCCAACCAGGCATCCCTGTACTCACTGGTGATCACCGGCACACTGCTGTCCGTCGTCCCCGTCATCGCGCTCTTCCTGTCCCTGCAGCGGTACTGGCGCATCGACCTGGTGACCGGTGGCCTCAAGTAGGCCGACGGGATCCGCCGGTCGCTGTGTCCACTGCGCTGCGTCCACAGCATCCCGGGGGACCCGCCGACCAAGGCCGAACGGGCGGAGTACGTCGGCGCCTCCAGCCCGGCGCGAGCGTGCGGGGCGTTGCCGGACCACTGACGGCCGGCCGGGATGTTGCTGGACTGTGGGTATAGTTCTTGGACGCACAGTCTGAAGCAAGGGGTGGGTATGGCGGACGGCAACCTCGCCCCGGACGCCGAACGTGACGCCATCATCGCCGCGTTGGTGCCCGTGGCCGACGGGATCGCGGCGACGTTCGGACCGGTGTGCGAGGTGGTGCTGCACGACTACCGGCAGCCGGAGAAGTCGGTGGTCGCCGTCGCCGGGGCGCTGACCGGGCGGTCGGTGGGCGGGGCGATGAGTGAGATCGGGCTGCGGATGCTGGCGCGCGGGGACGAGGCCGTCGACGAGCTGAACTACCTCACCCGGACCAGGGGCGGCCAACAGCTGAAGTCGTCCACGATGGTGCTGCGGGACTCCACGGGCGCGGTGTTCGGCGCGCTCTGCGTCAACGTCGACGTGACCGCCGTACAGCAGGCGCAGGCTCTGTTGGCCGGGATCGGCGGGGGCGTCGCGGCCCAGGCGCCGGCCACCACCACCTTCGGCAACGACATCGACTCCGTCGTGGAGGCCATCGTCGACGCCCATCAGCTGCGGCGGGGTCGGACCTGGGTCCAACTCGACCGCGCGCAGCGGCTGGAGCTGTTCCGCGGTCTCGACGAGCACGGGGTGTTCGCCGTGCGCCGGGCCATCGAGCAGGTCGCCGCCCGGCTCGGTATCTCCCGGGCCTCCGCCTACAGCTACCTCGCCCAGGCGCGTGCCGCGACCGGCACCCCTGTCACTTCCGATCCCGCTTCCGATGGAGGAGCCGCGTGACCACCACCCCGCCCATCACCCTCGACGACGTCCTCGGCGCCGCCGCCCAGATCAAGGGCGTCGCGCATCGCACACCGGTGCTGCGTTCGCGCACCCTCGATCAACTCGTCGGCGCCGAGGTGCACTTGAAGTGCGAGAACTTCCAGCGGATCGGCGCCTTCAAGTTCCGCGGCGCCTACAACGCGGCCTCCCGGCTGACGCCCGAGCAACTCGCGCGGGGCATCGCCGCCTACTCCTCCGGCAACCACGCCCAGGCCGTCGCCCTCGCCGCCCGCGAACTTGGCACCACCGCGGTGATCCTCATGCCCGAGGACGTCCCGGCCTCGAAGCGGGCCGCCACCGAGGGATACGGCGCCGAGGTCGTCACCTACGACCGTTACAGCGGCGACCGGGTCGCCATCGGCGAGGCACTGGCCGCCGAGCGGGGGCTCTCCCTCATCCCGCCCTACGAGCATCCGCACGTCATGGCGGGACAGGGCACGGCGGCACTCGAACTCGTCGAGGAAGTAGGGGAGTTGGACGCCGTACTGGTGCCCGTGGGCGGCGGCGGGCTGATCGCCGGGACGGCCACCGCCGTCAAGGGGCTGCACCCGCGCACCCGCGTGATCGGCGTCGAACCGGAGGCCGGGGACGACACCAAGCGGTCCCTGGAGGCGGGCCGGCGTGTCTCCATCCCGGTGCCGCGCACCATCGCCGACGGCCAAGCGGCCGATACGCCCGGCGAGTTGACGTTCTCCGTGAACCAACGGCTGGTCGACGAGATCGCGTTGGTCAGCGATGAGGAGATCAAGGACGCGATGCGCTTCGCCTTCGAGCGGCTGAAGATCGTCGTCGAGCCGAGTGGTGCCACCCCGCTGGCCGTGCTCCTCGCCGGGCGTGCGGGCCAACTCCCGAGCCGGGTGGGGATGATCGTCTCGGGCGGCAACATCGACAGCGAGCGGTTCGCCCTGTTGTGCGCGAGCGGCTCGTCATGACTCCGTCCCGCATCTGATGGTTCCCCCGAATGGCGCTCTCGGGTGGACAGGAAGACCATGGAGTGGAGGGGCGCGGCCCCCGCCGGAGCGCCGGTGCCGTTCAAGGATGCCGGGAGACGGAGACCGGCCCCGGCCGTGCTGTGCGCGGCCGGAATGGAGGCAGCCGTCATGCTGGAAGTGAAGACGGTCGACAAGCCGGACGAGCGGCGTGACTTCCCCCGCGGCCACCTCGAAGCCGTCCACCTCAGCGGACTGGACTTCGCCATCGGCACCTTCGAGCCGGGTTGGCGCTGGTCCGAGTCCGTGGCACCGATCGCGGGCACCCAGAGTTGCCAGATCCACCACAACGGCTACGTGGTCCAAGGGCGCATGCATCTCCGCATGGATGACGGCGGCGAGAGCGAAGTGGGTCCCGGCGACGTCTTCGTGTGCTCGCCCGGCCACGACGCATGGGTCGTCGGCGACGAACAGGCGATCGTGTACGACTTCGCGGGCGGCATGGCCACGGACTACGCGAAGGCTCCGTGACCGACCCGAACGTACGCGCCCGGCGGCACCGCACCCGCCGGGCGCGTACGTCATGCCTCGTACCGGACGACCTGTCCCTCGGCGTACGCGACGGCCTCCGCATGCCCGAACAGACCCGGCAGCCCGCCCGTGTGCACGAACACGGTCCGCTCGCCCGGCCTGATGTCGCCGTCCCGGACGGCCGCGATCAGGCCGGCCATCGCGCGTCCCGTGTACGTCGGGTCGAGGACGAGCCCGGCGGTGCGGGCGGCGAGGGTGAGGGCCTCGGCGGTGGGTGCGGTGAGCGTGGCGTAGCCGCCGCCGATCTGGTCCCGTCGTACCCGTAGTCCCTCGGGTGAGGTCAGGCCCGCGAACTCGCTTACGGCGGGGGCCGGTTCGGGCAGTGCGCCCACGTCGACGCCGAGGACCGCCGCCGCCCCGAGCGAGACCACCAGCCCCGCCATCGTGCCGCCCGAGCCGAGCGCGACGACGGCGGTACGGAGATCGGGGAGCTGTCGGCGCAACTCCTCGCCGCAGCGCACATAGCCGCGTGCGCCGAGCACGCTGGAACCGCCGAACGGGATCAGCACCGGCCTGGCGCCCGACGTGCGCAGTTGCTCGCAGACCTCGGCCGCCGCCTGGTCCAGTCCCGCCTGGTCCACGTCGCCCGCCCAGGCGATCCGCGCGCCGAACAGTCCGTCGAGGGCCAGGTTCCCCGAGCGCGACACACCCGGCGATCCGCGCAGCACCAGCACCACGTCCAGGCCCAGCCGCGCTCCGGCGGCCGCGGTCAGACGGGCGTGATTGCTCTGCGGAGCGCCGGTCGTGACCAGGGTGTCCGCGCCCTCGGCGAGCGCCGCGCCGACGGTCCACTCCAGCTTGCGGATCTTGTTGCCGCCGCCTCCGAGGCCGGTCAGGTCGTCGCGCTTGATCCACAGGTCGTCCGGGCCGAGCCCGATCGCGGTGGCGAGTCTCGGGGCCGGTTCGACGGGGGTGGGGAAGGTGGCCAGTGCCACGTGCGGGGCGCTGTGCGGGTCGTCGCTCATGGCGTACATCATCGCGCGATTCGGAGGCCGGTCCGCTGATGGACTTGCCCATGGAAACCGATCGGTTTACTGTGGTCCGCATGAGGAAACCGATCGGTTTTCCTCGCTCTTCGCCTCAGCTCAGGAGATCCCCATGACGAACATCGAAGGTTCCGTCGTCCTCGTCACCGGCGGCAGCCGCGGCATCGGCCGGGCGCTGGTCGAGGCGCTGTACGAGCGCGGCGCCAAGAAGGTGTACGCCACCGCCCGCGACCCGAAGACCGTCACGCACCCGGACGCCGTGCCGCTGGCGCTGGAGGTCAGCGACCCCGCCTCCGTCGCGGCGGCGGCCGAACAGGCGCAGGACGTCACGATCGTGATCAACAACGCCGGCGCGTCCGTGAACGCGAACTTCCTGGACTCGCCGATCGAGGACATCCGCCGCGAGTTCGAGACCAACTTCTACGGCCCGCTGCTCGTCACGCGTGCCTTCGTGCCGATCATCGAGCGCAACGGCGGCGGCCACATCCTGAACTTCCACTCGGTGCTGTCCTGGATCGGTCTCGCCGGCTCCTACAGCGCCTCCAAGGCCGCCTTCTGGTCGCAGACCAACTCCCTGCGCCTGGACCTGAAGCCGCGCGGCATCGAGGTCACCGGACTGCACGTCGGCTACGTCGACACCGACATGGCCGCACGCATCGACGCGCCCAAGTCCACACCCGAGAGCGTGGCGGCACAGGCCCTCGACGGCATCGAGTCCGGCGCCTTCGAGGTCCTGGCCGACGACCTGACCCGCCAGGTCAAGGCCGGGCTCTCCGCCGAAGGCGGCGCCCTGTACCCGCAGTTGGCCGCCTGACCGGACCGGCGGTGATCAGATCGGCAGCAACCGGCCCACCAGCGTGCTGAGTTGCCGCGCGTTCCGGCACTCGTGCATCTCGACCAGCTCCGCGTAGCCGGGCGCGGCCGAGTCGCCGGTGCCCCACTGGGTGCGCTGCTCGGGGTTCAACCAGTAGACGCGGCGGGCCCGTTGGGTGATCTGCCGGACGGCCGGGAGGTTCGGGTCGCTCATGTTGGTGCGGGCGTCACCGAGCACGAACACGGTCGTACGCGGGCCGACCGCGTCGCCGTACCGCTCCGCGAACTCGCCCAGGGCGACGCCGTAGTCGCTGCTTCCGTGCCAGCCGGTGAGGGTGGCCTCGTCGCGGATGCGGGTGCCGAGTCCCTCGGGGTCGGCCGTGCCGTGCACGAGCAGCGGGGTCACCTCGTCGAGGCGGTTGACGAAGGCGAACACGCGGACCTTGCTGAACTGCTCGTGCAGCGCCTGCACCAGCAGCATCGTGAAGTCGGAGAAGCCCGACACCGAGCCCGACACATCGCACAGCAGAACCAGTTCGGGCCGCACCGGCCGACGTCGGCGCAGGACCGGCCGCATCGGCACCCCGCCCGTGGACAGGGAACCGCGCAGCGTGCGGCGGAGGTCGATCGTGCCCCGGGAGGCACGGCGGCGGCGCGCGGCGAGACGGGTGGCCAGCTTCCGGGCCAGGGGCTGAACAGCCCTGCGCAACTCGGCCAGTTGGGCCCGTCCGGCGAACAGGAAGTCGACGCGGTCGGCCGTCGGCGCGATGGCCCGCCGGGCGATCTCGTCCCGGCCGCGCCGCTCGGCGACCCGGCGCCGCGCCTCCAGGGCGACCTGCCGCCGGAACCCCTCGATGCGCTGCCGGATCTCGTCGTCGAGCAGCCGGTCGGTGAACCCGGACCCGCCCGCGCCCTCCGCCCGGATGCTCGTACGCACCCGGGCCAGCAGCGTCTGCGGACGCAGCCGGTCCAGCGTCTGGTACGACGACCAGCCGTCCGACGAGGGCGAGTTGCCGTATCCGCCGAAACCGTCGACGGCCTCCGCCGCCAACTGCCCCATCAGGGCTTGGTCGTTGGCGGCGAAGGCTGCCGCCAGCCGGTCACGGAGGTCCTCGCGGTCGGCGGCGGGCTCGCCCTGGGGTGCTCCGACATTGCGCGGGAAGTAGAGGTCGAAGACCGGGTCGAACACCGGGCGTTGGCCCGTTCCGTGCAGCAGCGTCGCGGCCAGTCCCTCGCGGAGCAACTCGCGGTCGGCGAGCCCGAGCGCCTCCACCGCCCGCGCCGCGTCCACGGTCTCACCGGTGCCGATGCGCAGACCGTGCGCGCGCAGCGCCCCGACGAGGCCCGTCAGCCGCTCGGTGACACCGGCGGCGGTCACACGGCGTCCAGGTCGAGCTTGGCGGCGGCCCGGAGGATGTCGTCCTGGTGCTTGAGGAGCACACCGAGGGTGTCCCGTACGACCGTCTCGTCGAGGGTGTCGGCGCCGAGGGCCAGGAGGGTGCGGGCCCAGTCGATGGTCTCGGCCACCGACGGCACCTTCCGCAGCTCCATCTCGCGCAGCGCCCCGACCACCCGGACCACCGACCCGGCCAGCGCCGCACCGAGGCCCGGCACCTTCAGCCGTACGATCCGGCGCTCCAACTCCTCGTCGGGGAAGCCGATATGGAGGAACAGGCAGCGGCGGCGCAGGGCCTCGGAGAGTTCGCGGCTCGCGTTCGAGGTGAGGACCACGAAGGGGCGGCGGGTCGCGGTGATCGTGCCCAGCTCCGGGACGGTGACCTGGAAGTCGCTGAGGATCTCCAGCAGCAGACCCTCCACCTCGACGTCGGCCTTGTCGGTCTCGTCGATCAGCAGGACCTTCGGGTCGTCGCCGCGGATCGCCGTGAGCAGCGGGCGGGGGAGCAGGAACTCCTCGCTGAAGATGTCGGTGCGGGTCTCGTCCCAACTCTCGTCCCGGCCCGCGCTGATGCGCAGCAGTTGCTTGGCGTGGTTCCACTCGTACAGCGCTCGGGACTCGTCGACGCCCTCGTAGCACTGGAGCCGGATCAGCCGCGCGCCGGCGACCTCGGCGACGGCCTTGGCCAGCTCCGTCTTGCCGACGCCGGCCGGGCCCTCGACGAGGAGCGGCTTGCCCAGGCGGTCGGCGAGGAAGACGGTCGTGGCGACCGCGGGTGACGCCAGATAGCCGGTCTCGGCGAGGCGTGCGGCGACTTCGTCGACGGAACGGAACACGGGGCCTCCGGCGGATCGCGGGTGGTGCGTCGGTGCGCGGCAACATGTCCAAGCGCTTGTTCACCTTCACTGTCACCCGGAATCAGCTGCCCGCGCAAGCTCGTACACCGATCGGTTTCCTCTTGGCTCTCGGCGCGGTAACCTCGGAGTATGGCCACGACAGACAAGGCGTCACCCCGGGACCGGCTGCTCGACGCGGCGGCCGAGCTGTTCTACCGCGACGGTGTCTCCATCGGCGTGGAGGCGCTGTGCAAGTCGGCCGGGGTCTCGAAGCGGTCGATGTACCAGCTCTTCGACAGCAAGGACGAGGTGCTCGCCGCGAGCCTGGAGCGGCGTTCCCCCGGGTACGCGGCGCGGCTCATGCCCGGTCCGGACGATGCCGGTACGCCGCGCGAGCGCATCCTGTACGTCTTCGAACAGGCGGAGGAGTCGTCGACGGAGGCCGGCTATCTGGGGTGTCCCTTTCTTGCCACGATGGTCGAGCTGAAGGATCCCGAGCATCCGGCGAGCAGGGTCGCCCGGGTCGCCAAGGAGAAGCTGCGGGACGCGTTCCGGGAGCAGGCCGAGTTGGGGGGCGCACGTGATCCGGGGTTGCTGGCACGGCAGTTGATGCTGGTCTTTGATGGGGCGAGTGCTCGTGCCGGGGCGAAGCTGGAGTCGCTGGACGGGTTGACTGTGGAGACCGTGAGGGTGCTGCTGGATGCGGCCGGGGTCGCCTGAGCGTGGGAAGTTGTTGGTCGGCTGCGGGTCCGTTGTGGCTGGTCGCGCGGTTCCCCGCGCCCCTTCAGGACAACGTCGAACCGTGAGTCGAGGGGCAGCCGGCGTAGCGGCTGCCCCTTTCCCGTCCGCCCGTGCTCACGCGGCCAGCGCCACCGCCTCCACCGCCGGTGTGCGCAGCACGCGCCGGGCCGTCAGCAGGCTCGTGCCCAGGGTCACCGTCGCCGCCACCGCGGCGACCGTCAGCCAGATTCCGAGGCCCTGGTGCGGGAGCACCGAGTCGGTGCGGACGATGGTGAACGGGATGATGCCCGCCAGTGCGGCCGCCGTGCCGGACAGGATCCCGGTGACCGTCAGGATCGCCGTCTCCGTGGCGACCGTGCGCAGCACCTGCCCCGAAGTCGCACCCGCCAGGCGTTGTCCGCCGAACTCGCGGGAGCGGTAAGTCGTCGCCGCGTACAGGGAGTTGACCAGCATCACGCAGACGAAGACCACGATGATGCCGACGACCGTGAAGTTGAGGGTCTCCAGGTTCTTGGCGTCCACCGACTTCGTCAGGCGCGAGGCCTTCACCGCGTCGCTCTCCACCGCCTGCATGTACAGCGTCGCCGTGGACACCGCCGTGAAGAGGATCAGCGACATCAGGATCCCGGCGAGCTGGTCGGTCCGCTCGCGGAGATTGCGGACCGCCAACCAGCCGCTCGCGCCCGTCAGCCGGAGCCGGTCGAGCAGGCCCTTCAGCAGGCGGGGTGCCAGCAGGGCGAGGCCGACCGAGAGCAGGATCGCGCCGTACGCCGGGGCCGCCATCAACGCCGCGTCCGTGGCCGAGAAGGCGAAGGTCGCCGTCACCGACACCACACCCGCGACCATCGCACCGTAGGCGAGGAACGTCCGCGCCCGGCCCTGCCGCCGCTGCCCGCGCGTCGCCCGTCGTACGGCCAGGAACGCGGCGCCCGCCGACGCCAACAGCGTGATGCCCAGGCCCGATTGGAGGGCGAAGGGGCCGAAGGAGTAGTCGACGGACCGGGCGACCTGACCGCTGTCCTTGAACGCCCCGAGCAGGGCCCGGCCGCCGAGCATCGCGGGACCGACGGCGAGGATCGCACCCAGCAGGGCGACGGCCACCGTCTCACCCACGACCATCCGCTTCAGCTGCGCCGGGGTCGCCCCCGAGCAGCGCAGGGTCTCCAACTCCCTTGACCGTTGGCGGACGTTGACGGTCAGCGTCGACGCCACGGCGAAGAACACCAGCAGGGTGCCGTACCCCCCGACGACACTCGCCGACGTGGACAGCGTGTCGGCGCTGACCGAGTCGACGCCGTGCCGATTCGCCGTGTCCTGAAGGGAGTTGAACGTCATGATGATCGCCGCGCCCAGGAACGCGGCCAGCAGGGTCGCCAGGAAGCGGCCCGGCCGTTGCCGGATCGAACGCATAGCCAGTACGAACATCGCTCACACCCCCGCCGTCATGTCGTCGCCCAGGTGCGCGAGCCGCTCGGCGACCGCGTCGACGGTCGGCGCGTGCATCCGCCCGGCGAGCCGGCCGTCCGCGAGGAACACCACCGAGTCGGCGTACGAGGCCGCCACCGGGTCGTGCGTCACCATCACCACGGTCCGGCCGTGCACCCGCACCGCCTCCCGCAACAGCAGCAGCACATCCCGCGCGCTCCGCGTGTCCAGGGCGCCGGTCGGCTCGTCCGCGAAGATCACCCGGGGCTCGGTGACCAGCGCGCGGGCGATGGCGACCCGCTGCCGCTGACCGCCGGAGAGCTGGTCGGGACGGTGGCCGAGCCGGTCGCCGAGCCCGACCGCGGTCAGGACCTCCTGGGCCCGCCGCCGGTCGACGCGCCGGCCCGCCAGCTTCAGCGGCAGCACGGTGTTCTGCGCGACGGTCAGCGTGTCGAGGAGGTTGTACTGCTGGAACACGAACCCGATCCGACTCCGCCGGAACCGCGTCAGCTCCGCCTCGCTCCCGCCCGTCATCTCCGCACCGTCGACCATCACGATCCCGCTGTCCGGCCGATCCAGCCCGGCCGCACACTGCAACAGCGTCGACTTCCCGGACCCCGAAGGCCCCATCACCGCCGTGAACGTGCCCCGCTCCAGGCTCAGCGTCACCCCGTCCAGAGCGGTCACGGCGCTGTCGTCACGGCCGTAGGTCCTGCTCACCTTGACCAGCCGCAGCGCCTCCGCGGCGGGTCCCTTGTCGTGCGTCCGTCGTGCGCTGCGAAACATCGCCGTCACCCTTCGTGCGGCACGCCCTGTGCCTCGTCAACGACGCTACGGAGAACGCCGGTTGCGCACATTGGGCGCAGAACCCGTATCGCGGGGTGTACTCAGCGACACCCCCGGGGTCGGGCTCACCGGGGATGCCGTGACCGGAGGTACGGGCTCCCGCGACAGTGGGGTGTACGACACCGTCGCGTTCGGCCGACGCCCGTACGGGTCACCAGAACGCGCCGTCGCCGGGCCCGCCCGATGCAATGGACCTGTGACCGCGCCCCCGGACGACTGCCTCGCCCGCAACGAGTGGATCTGCGGCGAGTACCTGAGCACCCGCCGCCACATCCTCGTCGACGCGGTCGTCCAGCACCTCCAGCTCACCGCGGTCTCGGTGCTGATCGGCCTGGCGATCGCGCTGCCGCTCGCGGTGGTGGCCCGCCGCTGGGGCTGGGCCGCGGGACCGGTGCTCGCGGTGACGACGATCCTCTACACGATCCCGTCCCTCGCGATGTTCTCGCTGCTCCTGCCCGTCTACGGCCTCTCCGCCACCCTCGTCGTCGCCGGGCTCGTCCTCTACTCGCTCACCCTGCTGGTCCGGAACATCCTGGCCGGCCTGCGTGCCGTACCCGAAGAGACCCGACAGGCCGCACGCGGCATGGGCTACGGCCCGATCCGCCTCCTTCTCACCGTGGAACTGCCCCTCGCGCTGCCCGCCGCGATGGCAGGCCTCCGCATCGCCACCGTCTCGGCGGTCTCGCTGGTCACGGTCGGGGCGATCGTCGGCTTCGGGGGACTCGGCAACCTCATCTACGCGGGCATGAACACCTACTTCAAGGCACAGGTGCTCACCGCGTCCGTGCTGTGCGTGGTGATCGCGATCGTCGCCGACCTGCTCCTGCTGCTCGTGCAACGGCTGATCACCCCCTGGACGAGGGCGGTGCGCGGATGAACACCCTGACCGACGCCTGGCACTGGCTCACCGACTCCGCCCACTGGTCGGGCGACGACGGCATCTGGCACCGGCTCGCGCAGCATCTCGTCCTCACGGTCGTCTGCCTCGCCATCAGCTGTCTGATCGCGCTGCCGATCGCCCTCGTCCTCGGCCACCTCGGCAAGGGCGGCGCGCTCGCGGTGAACATCTCCAACATCGGCCGCGCGGTGCCCACCTTCGCGGTCCTGGTGCTGCTGCTCCTGACCCCGATCGGCAAGTGGGGCGAGGGGCCCACGGTCGTCGCCCTGGTCCTGTTCGCCGTACCGCCGCTGCTCACCAACGCCTACGTCGGCATGCGCGAGGTCGACCGCGATGTGGTGCGGGCCGCGCGCGGGATGGGGATGACAGGCCGTCAGATGCTGTTCCGCGTCGAACTGCCGCTCTCGCTCCCGCTGTTGATGAACGGCGTACGGATCGCGGCCGTCCAACTCGTCGCGACCGCCACGATCGCCGCACTCGCGGGCGGCGGTGGACTCGGCCGCATCATCACCGCCGGCTTCAACCTCGCCAACACCGCACAGGTGGTGGCCGGGGCCGTCCTCGTCGCCGTGTTCGCGCTGCTCGTCGAGGGCGTCTTCGAGGTCGCCGAACGGCTGGCGCCCCGGTGGGCGGGGAGAGCACGATGAAGCGACTGCGACTGCGACGCATGTCCGTGGCCGGTCTCCTCCTCCTGGTCGCCGGCTGCTCGACCGGGCCGTCCCTGGAGAACCAGAGCGCCGTCACCGCACCACCCGGCGACAGCCATCACCTGACCATCGGCTCGGCCGGTTTCACCGAGAGCGACCTGCTCGCCCAGATGTACTCGCTCCTGCTGAAGCAAGCCGGTTACCAGACGTCCCTGCTCACCGTCGCCAACCGCGAACTCTACGAACCCGCCCTGGAATCAGGGCAGATCGACGTCGTCCCCGAGTACGCGGCCACCTTCGCCGACTGGCTCAACGCCAAGACCAACGGCCCCGACGCACCCGCCGTCGGCTCACCCGACCTCGCCACCACGATGAAGGCACTCCGCCGACTGGCCACGCCCCGCGGCCTCACCGTCCTCGACCCCGGCAAGGCCGTCGACCAGAACGCCTTCGCGGTGGCCCGCTCGTACGCCAAGGAACACCACCTCAGGACCCTCAGCGACCTCGGTGCCTCGGGACTGAAGGTGCGGCTCGCGGCGGGCGACGAGTGCGTGCAACGGCCTTACTGCGAACCGGGGTTGAAGAAGACCTACGGCATCGACATCACCGCCGTCGACCCGAAGGGCGTCGGCACGACACAGGCGAAGAGCGCGGTCCAGAACGGCCAGGACCAGATGGTGCTGACCACGACCACCGACGCGACCCTCGACCAGTTCGGCCTGGTCCTCCTCACCGACGACAAGCACCTCCAGAACGCCGACTACGTCGTCCCGGTCGTCAACCGCTCCCGGGCGGGCAGCACCGGCGTGACCAAGGCGTTGGGGAAACTCAATGACGTCCTCACCACGGCCGACCTGGCGTCCATGAACCAACAGGTCGACAGCTGGCGGCGGTTGGCGCAGGACGTGGCGCGGACGTACTTGAAGGACAAGGGCCTGCTGAAGTGAGGAGGAAGCGGAAGCAGGGGCATTGTCAGTGGCGGCTTGTACCTTTCCGGCATGGGTGTCTATCTGGTCGATGTCGGTGCGGGGGAGTGGCTGAGTGAGGACACGAGGGAAGGGGGCATGGGGGCGATCGCCAAGGGGCTCGACGCGGAGCTGGCCCGGCGCGGGCTGCCGCCGTACGCGTCCGTGCCGGAGCGGGACTTCGGGTCGGCGTTCGAGGAGAAGCTGAGCCCCTCCATGCAGGGGTTCGACGCGCTGTGCCGCGCCCGACTGACTCCTGCCGAGCGTGAGTTGATCGGTGGCTGGTCGGTGCTGGTGCCGGTCTCGCTCGACGAGGAGATACGACTGCCGATCGGCTCCGCGTACACCGACGAGACGGTGATCGCGGGCGCACCCCAGGTGCTGGCCCTGGCCGAGCGGCTGGCCGCCGCGCTTGAACTGCCCGTCGGGATACCGGAGGTGACGGGAAACCTGGCCCTCACCTTCTGGTTCCTGGAGGGAGAAGCAGAGGAGTTGGCGGCCGCCCGTCCCGGGCTCTGGAGCGAGGACCTGGACACGGCCTTCTACGTGGCCCTATATCTGCGCGCCGCCCAGCACGCGCTCCGACAGGGCTGTCCCCTCACCTACTCCTGAGCCGCCGAGCGAGCCTCACGCGTCCGCCACCGAGTCGAAGTCCACCTGCCCCCGGGGCACCCCGAGCGCGTCCGCGTCCACGGACCGCCGCAGCGCCTCATGCAGTTTCGCCGGGGTCAGCACGCCGAGGAAGCGTGCGCCGTCCAGTACGGCGACCCACCCGGCGTCGTGCTGGAGCATCACGCCGAACGCCTGCTTCAGCGGGGCGCCTACCGGCACCCAGGCGTTCATGCGGTGGGCGAGTTCGCCGACCGTGCCGCCCGCGGCGAGTTCGTCGGCCTTGACCCAGCCCTGCAGTTCGCCCTGTTCGTCGAGGACCACCGCCCACCGCGCGCCCTCCACCCGCAGCCGGTCGGCGGCCCGCTGTGCCTGCTCGTCCACGCGGGCGACCGGCGGCTGTTCCAGGTCGTCGGGCTCGATCTCCGTCACCGACAGCCGTTTCAGACCCCGGTCCGCGCCCACGAACTCGGCGACATACGGCGTCGCCGGCTTGCCGAGCACCGCGCCGGGGGTGTCGTACTGCTCGATCCGCCCCTGCCCGTACACGGCGATACGGTCGCCGAGCCGTACCGCCTCCTCGATGTCGTGCGTGACCAACAGCACCGTCTTGCGCACAGCGGCCTGCATCCGCAGGAACTCGTCCTGCAACTGCTCCCGCACCACCGGGTCGACCGCGCCGAAGGGTTCGTCCATCAGCAGCACCGGCGGATCGGCGGCCAGCGCACGCGCCACACCGACGCGTTGCCGCTGCCCGCCCGACAACTGCTCCGGATAGCGCGGGCCGTACGTCTTCGGGTCCAGGCCCACCAGATCGAGCAGCTCGGCGGCCCTGGCCCGCGCCTTCGTCCGCTTCCAGCCGATCAGGGACGGCACGGTCGCCGTGTTGTCGAGGACCGTGCGGTGCGGGAAGAGACCCACCTGCTGGATGACGTATCCGATACGGCGGCGCAGTCGCACCGGGTCGACGGTGGCGATGTCCTCGCCGTTCACGAAGATCCGGCCGGAGGTGGGCTCGATGAGGCGGTTGACCATCATCATGGTCGTCGTCTTGCCGCAGCCGGACGGGCCGACCAGCGTGACGAGTTCGCCCTCGTTCACCTCGAAGGACAGCCCGTCCACGGCCGTCGTACCGTCCGGGTACCGCTTGCTGACCTGCTCGAACCGGATCATGTCCTCACGCTAACGGCGCCGGTCCCGCACCGCCCTTCAACAGCGTCCCACCGGCTGGTGACGCGGACACGCGGACCCTGGAATGATCCGAGACACCTCATCTCCCGGCGGGCCGAAGGGACAGCGGCATGAACGACGGAGTCGACGGAGCCGACGCGACGGCCCGCATCGGAAGGCTGCGCCGCCGCACGCTGCTCACCACCGCGGCCCTGAGCGTCGTCCCCGCGGCGATGGCAGGAGGCAACGGCGCCGGAGGAACCGCCTCGGCCGGCACCACGGTGTCGGGCCTGACCGTGGAACACCGCACCGACCCGCTCGGCGTCGACGCGGCACACCCGAGATTCGGCTGGCGCATGGCGTCCACCGCGCGGGGCCGGCACCAGACGGCGTACCGGATCAAGGTCGCCACCTCGCCCCGCCACCTGACCCACGGCAGTGCCGACGTCTGGGACAGCGGCCGCGTCGACTCTGCGGACTCGGTCGCCGTCCACTACTCCGGCCCCGAACTGCGCGCCTCGACCCGCTACCACTGGACGGTGACGGTGTGGGACGAGCACGGCCGCGCGGTCACCGCCGCACCCGGCGCCCACTTCGAGACCGGCCTGCTCAGCACCGACGGCGTCACCGGCTGGGACGGCGCCCAGTGGATCGGCATGGCGGGCAAGCGGCCGAACACCGCCGGCGCGCCCCTCCTGCGCAGCCAGACGGCGCTGACGGGCGGGCAGGTCACCGAGGCCCGGCTGTACCTCTCCGCGCTCGGCGTGTACGACGCCTATGTCAACGGCCGCCGCGTGTCCGTGCCCCAGGGCGACGGCACGACGTACGAGTTCCTGCCCCCGGGCTGGACCAACTACGACACCACCGTCAACTACTTCACCTACGACGTCACGAACCTGCTCGGGGACCCGGCCCAGGTCACCCTCGCCGCCGTGCTCGGCAACGGCTGGTACAACGGCCGCATCGCCGAGAACAGCACCCACTACTCGGCCGACGGCAACCCCCTGGCCCTCAAGGCGAAGCTCCTCGTCCGGTACGCCGACGGCTCCACCCAGACGATCGTCACCGCCCCCGGCCCCGACTGGCGAGCCACCGACACCGGTCCCTACCGCACCGACGACATCTACGACGGCCAGCTCTACGACGCCCGCAAGGAACTCCCGGGTTGGACGGCGAACGGCTTCGACGCCTCGGCCTGGTCGTCGGTCGAGGCACAAGACCCTTTCCCCGACGCCCAGTTGGTCGCCTATCCCGGCGAGAGCGCCCGCCTGATGCCCGAGTGGGACCGCAAGCCGCACTCCGTCACCGTCTACACGGGCGTCACGGAAGTCGCGGGCGTGTTGGACCAGGACGGCAGCGCGAACGGCAAGGGCCGTATCGTCGTCGACCCCGTCCGCACGGTCACCGACCCAGTGCAGGCGTCCACCGTCTCCGTCACCCTGCACCCCGGTGACACCGCCGTCATCGACCTCGGCCAGAACCTGGTCGGCGTGCCCCGCTACACGCTGCGCGGCCCGGCGGGCGCCCAAGTCGCCTTCAAACCGGGGGAGATGCTCAACGACGACAGCGCGGGCGCCGACGGCCCCGCGGGCTCGGTCTACCGCGCGAACCTCCGCACCGCCGACGCCACCAGCACCTACATCCTCAAGGGTGACCCGGCAGGCGAGACCCACCAGGACTCGCTGACCTTCTACGGCTTCCGGTACGTCTCCGTCACCACGACCGAGACCGTGACCCTCGTCGAACTCACGGGCAAGGTAGCCACCTCCGCCCTCCACGACATCGGCACCGTCACCACCGACGACACGGACGTCAACCAGCTGATCAGCAACGTCCGTTGGGGCCAGCGCGGCAACTACCTCTGGATCCCCACCGACTGCCCACAACGCGACGAACGCCTCGGCTGGACCGGCGACACCCAGCTCTTCTCCAACACCGGCCTGTACAACACCGACGCCGTCTCCTTCCTCAGCCACTTCCAGGACACGCTGATCGACTCGCAGCACAACTACGGTGCGGGGAAAGCCCAGTTCCCCTGGGTCGCGCCGGGCCACCGCTTCAGCCAGCCGCTCCCGGCGAGCGGCTGGTCGGACTGCGGGGTGGTCGTGCCGTGGACCGTGTGGCAGATGTCCGGCGACACCACGATCATCGACCGCAGTTGGGCGTCGATGACCAAGTACCTTGACTGGATCCGGAGTCGCACCGGCGACACCTACGCCGGCCAGGGCGCGATCTTCGGCGACTGGCTCGCCTTCCAGATCACCAGCACCCAGCTCATCAGCGACGTCTACTACGGCTACAGCGCCCGCCTGATGGCGGACATGGCCCGCGCCACCGGCCGCACCGCCGAAGCGGCCACCTACGAGCGGCTGTTCACCCACATCAAGCGGGCCTTCATCACCAGGTACTTCGTCACCGACGCCCTCACCGGACAGCTGACGGTCCGGTCGAGCCTCGGCGACCCGCCGCCCCACACCCCCGGCAACAGTGCGGGCAAGACCGAGGACGACACCCAGACCGCCCTGCTCTGGATCCTCAAACTCGGCTTCTACGACACGGAGTCGCAGCACCGCCAACTGGTCACCCTGCTCACCGACAACATCGGCAACAGCCCGGCCTACAAGGCGGCCCACCCCGACAGCACCCGCGTGGAGTACCCGGAGAACACCCTCGCGGTGGGCTTCCTCGGCGTGAACGTCATCGCCCCCGTCCTCACCGACGAGGGCCGCGCCGACCTCGCGTACAGCCTCCTCCACCAGGACGCGATGCCGTCCTGGCTGTACTCGGTGGCCAACGGCGCCACCACGGTCTGGGAGCGCTGGAACTCGTACTCGAAGCAGGACGGCTTCGGCCCGGTCGACATGAACTCCTTCAACCACTACGCCTACGGCGCGATCATGGAGTGGATGTACGAGAGCATGGCCGGCATCGCCAAGGACCCCGAACACCCGGGCTTCCAGCACTTCTTCCTCCGGCCCCACATCGACCCGACCGGCAGGATCACGAAGGTGCGCGGCTCACACGTCTCTCCCTACGGCGAGATCGTCAGCGAATGGACCGCGAGGGACGGGAAGTTGACGTACCGAGCGGTCGTCCCCGCCAACAGCACGGCGACCCTGCGCATCCCCACCGTCGACCCGTCGACCGTCCACGAGGGCAAACGGCCCCTGGCCGAGGCGCTGGGCGTGCAGTTCCTCGGCTTCACGGACGACACCGCCTCCTACCAACTACCCTCCGGAACCTACGAGTTGACCTCCACGCTCGCCTGACCACTCACCAGCACCACCTCAAGGGTGCGCGGACCGTGCACCCCCTCGACCCGGTCCAGCTCGATGTCACTGGTCGCGGAAGGACCCGAGATCCAGGTCAACGGGCGTGCGGGGTCGAGGCGTTGGAGCGCCTGCGGGACCGAGGACACCACCTGGTCCGGCACCCGTACGACACAGATGTGGTGGTCGGGGACGAGCGTGATCCGGCGGCGGCCCTGGTCCGCGCCGCCGTCAAGCACGATGGTCCCGGTCTCGGCGACCGCCACCGCGCACGCCGTGACCACACTGTCGACCCGGTCCAGCTCGGCGGGGGTGCTCTCGCCCCGGTCGGCGACCTGTTCCGCGTCGGCCGCCGCGAGCCACGCAGGCTCCAGCCCAGGCGGTACGACGACGGTCTGCGAGCCCCGCTCGGTGAGCAACCCGGCGATCACGGCGGCCAGTTCGGCCTCCGTGCACCGGTGTACCAGCGCGCGGTAGTCGGCCAGGTTCTCGGCAAGCAGCTCCACCGTCTGCTCGACACTCCGGTCCCCGTGCTCGCGCAGATAACCGCGCTCGAAGGCCTGGTCGTACGGGGTGTCGTCCTTCGGCACGTCCGCGAGCGCGCGCTCCACGCGGCCCAGGATCCGTTCCCTGCTGCTCACTTGGCCTCGTCCTTTCCACCGTGCGTGCGCTGCCACCAGTCGCGGAACGGCTCCGCCGGTACGGCGGGCAGGTCCCGGGTGCCGCTCCACGCCTTGCCCGGGCCGGGCAGGGTCCGTGGATGGAAGCGCCGGGTGCGCGACGCGAGCCGTTGGCCGGTGCGCAGGGCGCCCGGGTGCGTGAACGTCCAGCGCGCCGCCCGCATGGCCGCGCGCTCGGCGGCATGGCCCTTGGCGGGTTGCAGGACGACCTTGTTGCCCTCGCGGGTCACCGGCCCGCCCTCCACCACCCTCTCCCGCAGATGCACCAGCACTTCGGGGATGTCGATGGCGACCGGGCACACCTCGTAGCAGGCACCGCACAGGGAGGATGCGTACGGCAGCGAGGCGTCGATCTCGCTTGCCGTGCCCCGGAGTTGGGGGCTGAGGATCGCGCCGATCGGGCCCGGGTAGACCGAGCCGTAGGCGTGCCCGCCGGCCCGCTCGTACACCGGGCAGACGTTCAGGCAGGCCGAGCAGCGGATGCAGCGCAGGGCCTGACGGCCGACCTCGTCGGCGAGGGTGTCGGTGCGGCCGTTGTCGAGCAGGACCAGGTGGAAGGTGCGCGGCCCGTCCCCGTCCGTAGTACCCGTCCACGTGCTGGTGTACGGGTTCATGCGCTCGGCGGTCGAGGAGCGGGGGAGGGTCTGCAGGAACACCTCCAGGTCCTGCCAGGTGGGCACGATCTTCTCGATGCCGACGACCGAGATCAGCGTCTCGGGGAGGGTGAGGCACATCCGGCCGTTGCCCTCGGACTCGACGACGACGAGCGTGCCGGTGTCCGCGACCATGAAGTTGGCGCCGGAGATACCGACTTTGGCCCGCAGGAACTTCTCGCGGAGGTGGAGACGGGCGGCCTCGGCGAGTTCGGCGGGCGTGTCGGTCAGCCCGTCCGGGGCCGGGCGGCCCCACTCGCTCATCTCGCGGGCGAAGATCTCCCGGATCTCACCGCGGTTGCGGTGGATCGCGGGGACCAGGATGTGCGAGGGACGGTCCTTGCCCAACTGCACGATGAGTTCGGCGAGATCGGTCTCGTAGGCGCGGATGCCCGCCGCCTCCAGGGCTTCGTTGAGCCCGATCTCCTGCGTGGCCATCGACTTGACCTTGACGACCTCCGACTCGCCCGTCTCCTTGACGAGTTGAGTCACGATCCGGTTGGCCTCGTCCGCGTCGGCGGCCCAGTGCACGATGCCGCCGGCGGCCGTCACCGACTCCTCCAACTGGACCAGATAGCGGTCGAGATGGCGGAGGGTGTGGTCCTTGATCTGCTTACCGGCCTCGCGCAGGGCCGCCCAGTCGGACAACTCCGCCACGGCCTTGGCCCGTTTGGCGCGGATCGTGTGGGTGGCGTGGCGCAGATTTCCGCGCAGGGTCTGGTTGTTGACGGCCTCGTGCGCGGCCACGGGGAAGGCCGGGAACGCGGGCATTCCGACGAAGGTGCCGCTCATGCGCCCGTCTCCTCTTCCATCTCGGTGGCGGCCAGGATCTCGGCGATGTGCACCGGCCGCATCTCGGTGTGGAGCCGGGCCATCGTGCCCCCGATGTGCATGAGACAGGAGTTGTCCGCAGCACACAGCACCCCGGCACCCGTCGACTCGGCGTTGCGCACCTTGTCGGCACCCATCGCCGCCGACACATCGGCGTTCTTCACGGCGAACGTCCCGCCGAACCCGCAGCACTCGTCCGCACCGGGCAGCTCGACCAACTCCAGCCCCTTGACGGCCTGGAGGAGCTTGAGCGGCCGGTCGCCGAGCCCGAGGCTGCGCAGCCCGTGGCAGGTGGGGTGGTAGGTCACCTTGTGCGGGTAGTAGGCCCCGACGTCCGTCACCCCGAGCACGTCCACGAGGAACTCGGTCAGCTCGTACGTCTTCGGCACCACCGGCGCCAACGTGGCCGCGAGAGTGTCCCCGCGCCCTTCGGCCCGGGCCCGCTCGCCCATGCGCGGATACAGCTCCCGCACCATCGCCCCGCAGGACCCGGACGGCGTGACGATCGCCTCGTACTCCCCGAAGACATCGGAGAAATGCCGGGCGAGCGGCTCGGCCTCATGGCGGTAACCGGTGTTGTAGTGCGCCTGCCCGCAGCACGTCTGGGCCATCGGGAAGTCGACCTCGACGCCCAGCCTGGTCAGCAGTTTCACCACGGCGCGCCCGGTGTCCGGATAGAGCGTGTCGTTGACGCAAGTCAGGAACAGAGCGACACGCATCGCGGCTCCTTAGTAGTCGATCATCGGATGGATGCAGCGTAGTCGGAGGTCACCGTCAGGGGGAGTCCCCGGTTGGCCGCGTACCGAGCCGGGCCGCCGAGCCGGAGGTCACCGTCTCAGTGAGCCCTCGGTTCACCGCGCGGCGAGCCGGGCCTCCGCCGCCCGCCACTGGGCGGTGTCGCCCTGAGGCTCGTAGCGGGTCGACGGCTGCGTACGGGCGAGGAGTCTCCGCATCCCGGCCAGGTCACCCACGAGCCCATGGGCCCGCGCCTGGACGAGCACGTTGCCGAGGGCCGCAGCCTCCGTAGGACCCGCGACCACCGGCAACCCACAGGCATCGGCGGTCAGTTGGCACAACAGCGCGTTACGGGTACCGCCCCCGACGATGTGCACGACGTCGACCGGATGGCCGGCGAGTTCCTGGGCGTCACTGACCGCCCGCCGATGGGCGAGCGCAAGGGAGTCGAGGATGCAGCGCGTGATCTCCGCCCGGGACTCCGGCACCGGCTGCCCGGAACCGCGGCACGCATCGGCGATCCGCTCGGGCATCCGGCCCGGCGCCAGAAACGCCGCGTCCCCCGCGTCCACGACCGACCGCAGCGCCGGCACCCGAGCGGCCCCGCGCAGCAACTCACCCAACTCCGGCTCGCCCCAGGCCCGTACACACTCCTGAAGCAACCACAGTCCCATGATGTTGCGCAGATACCGGACCGTGCCGTCGAGGCCCAGCTCATTGGTGAAGTTGGCGGCCCGGCTCGCCTCGCTGAGCACCGGCGCGTCGAGCTCCAGACCGGCCAGCGACCAGGTGCCGGTACAGATATAGGCGAAGCGCTCCTCAACTGCCGGAACGGCGGCCACAGCTGACGCGGTGTCATGAGACCCCACCGCCGTCACCGGCACGGGCCCCCGAAGCCCCGTCTCCTCCAGCACCTCGTCCCGCAACGCCCCCGCAGGATCGCCCGGTTGCCGCAAGGGCGCGAACAGTCCGAGGTCGATACCGAGGCGCGAGGCGATGTCGTACGCCCAGTCGCGCGTCCGGGGATCGATGAGTTGGGTGGTGGAGGCGTTGGTCAGCTCGGTGCCCTGCTCACCGGTGAGCCAGTACGACAGCAGGTCGGGGACGAGCAACAACCGCTCGGCGTGCGCCAGTTGGGCCGATTCGCGAGCGGCGGTCAGCTGATACAGCGTGTTGAACGGCGCGTACTGCAACCCGGTCGACGCGTACAGCTCACTCGCGGGCACCGTCGCCCACACCTTCTCGGCGACCCCCTCCGTGCGGGCGTCCCGATAGTGCACGGGATTGCCCAGCAAGGCCCCGTCCGCGTCCAACAGCCCGTAGTCCACGGCCCAACTGTCGATACCGACCGAGTCGAGCCGCCCGCCGGTCACCGCGCCCGCCGCCCGGAGCCCGTCCAGGACACCCGCGTACAGGGCGAGGATGTCCCAGCGCAGCCCCTCAGGAGTCCGAACGGGCCGGTTCGGGAAACGATGGGCCTCCGCCAATTCCAGGGAGTCGGGCCCGACACGGCCGACCATGACCCGCCCACTGGACGCGCCGAGGTCGACCGCGGCGTACACGTTCACGTCGGCGCTCACCGAAGGAAGGCGGCCGCAACGCCGGCGTCGACCGGGACGTGCAGCCCGGTGGTGTGCGTCAAGTCCCCGCCGGTGAGGGCGAAGACGGCGTTGGCGACATGCTCCGGCAGCACCTCGCGCTTGAGGATGGTCCGCTGGGCGTAGAACTCGCCGAGCTTCTCCTCCTCGATCCCGTAGGTCGCCGCCCGCTGCGCACCCCAACCGCCCGCGAAGATGCCCGAGCCCCGCACGACACCGTCCGGGTTGATCCCGTTGACCCGGATACCGTGCTCACCCAACTCGGCGGCCAGCAGCCGCACTTGATGGGCCTGGTCGGCCTTGGTGGCCGAGTAGGCGATGTTGTTGGGCCCGGCGAACACGGCGTTCTTGGAAGCGATGTAGAGGATGTCGCCCCCGAGTCCCTGCGCGATCATCGCCCGGGCAGCCTCACGCGAGACGAGGAACGACCCGCGGGCCATGATGTCGTGCTGCAGATCCCAGTCCCGGGCCGAAGTCTCCAACAGGGGCTTGGAGATGGAGATCCCCGCGTTGTTCACGACGAGATCGACCCCGCCGAAGGCCAGCAGGGCGGCCTTGAAGGCATCGGCGATCTGTCCCTCGTCCGTCACGTCGACGGTGACGGCAACAGCCTTGTCGGGCCCACCCAGTTCCTCCGAAACGGCCCGCGCGTTGTCGGAGTTGAGATCCGCGACAACGACACAGGCCCCTTCATCGACCAGCCGCCGGGCAATGGCCTTCCCGATCCCACTCCCCGCACCGGTGACGAGCGCGACCCGAGTCGCCAGCGGCTTGGGCTTCGGCATCCGCTGAAGCTTGGCCTCCTCCAACGCCCAGTACTCGATCCGGAACTTCTCCGACTCCTCGATCGGCGCGTACGTAGAAACGGCCTCGGCCCCACGCATCACGTTGATGGCGTTGACGTAGAACTCGCCCGCCACCCGCGCCGTCTGCTTGTCCTTGCCGAACGAGAACATCCCGACACCCGGAATCAACACGATCGCCGGATCGGCCCCACGCATCGCGGGGGAGTCGGGCAGAGCGTGCCGCTGGTAATAGCCGGCGTACTCCTCCCGATAGACGGCATGCAGCTCCTTCAGCCGCGCGATCGCCTCGTCCAGCGGAGCGGTGGGCGGCAGATCGAGAACGAGCGGCCGAACCTTGGTCCGCAAGAAGTGATCGGGGCACGAGGTGCCGAGCGCGGCAAGCCGGGGATGTTCGGCCCGAGCGAGAAAATCAAGCACGACATCGGAATCGGTGAAGTGCCCGACCTGCGCCCGGTCTTGAGACGCGACAGCACGAACATACGGCGCAAGCGCGGCCCCCCGCTCCCGCCGCTCACCCTCGGCCAACGCCCCGTACCCCTCGACGACCGGCCCGAAGGGCTCCGGCTTCCCCCGCTCGACGAGAAACGCCTCGGCGGTACGGATGATGTGCAGCGAGTTCCGCTCACACTCCTCAGAGGTGTCCCCCCAGGCAGTGATCCCATGCCCCCCGAGCACACACCCAACGGCCTGCGGATTGGCGGCCTTGACGGCAGCGATGTCCAGCCCCAACTGAAACCCGGGCCGTCGCCAGGGCACCCACACCACACTGTCCCCGAAACACTCGGCGGTCAGCTTCTCCCCATCGGCGGCACAGGCGAGCGCGATCCCGGAATCGGGGTGCAGATGATCGACATGAGCGGCATCCACGAGCCCGTGCATAGCGGTGTCGATCGAGGGCGCCGCACCCCCCTTCCCGTGCAGGCAGTAGTCGAACGAGGCGACCATCTCGTCCTCGCGCTCCACCCCCGGATACACGTCGACAAGCGCCCGCATCCGATCCAGCCGCAACACGGCCAGCCCACCCTCGGTGAGCGTCCCGAGATCCCCTCCGGACCCCTTGACCCACATCAACTCGACATCACCCCCGGTCACGGGATCAGTGTCGGTGCCCTTCGCGGACGTATTCCCGCCGGCGTAGTTGGTATTACGAGGATCGGAACCAAGCCGATTGGAACGAGCGAGGAGAGAGGCGGCGTCGGGGTGCGGTGCCATGAACTTCCAGTCCTTCTACGAGAGAGGGCGAGTGCAATTCCTTAGGGGCGCGGGGCTGTATCGATATGCGGCTCCGCCGCGTGGGCGCGACCAGCCACAGACGGCCCGCACCCCGCAGACAAGCAGATCCAGGCAGACGCCTACGCTCCCCACCCAGCCTGCTGCCCCCCAACCCGCTCAGCAACAATCCGCTCCTGCCACCCACTAGCCCGATACGCCGCAATCGGGTCAGGGGCAAGCCCCTGGTCCTCCCGCAACTCCCTCAACAGCGGCCGCACATCCGTGTTGTACGCGTCCATCAACACGGCATTCGCCTCCAGCACATCCCCGGCCCGCTGAGCCGCACCCAGGGCGACAGGGTCCACCAGCAACGCCTTGGCGGTAGCCTCCTGCACATTCATCACCGACCGAATGATCGCCGGAATCTTCGCCTCGATGTTGTGACACTGATCCAGCATGAAGGCGACATCCGCAGTGAACCCCCCACCCCGAATCACCTCATACATGATCCGGAACAACTGGAACGGATCAGCCGCCCCCACCATCAGGTCATCGTCCGCATAGAACCGGGAGTTGAAGTCGAACGCCCCGAGCTTCCCCTCCCGCAACAGCGTCGCCACGATGAACTCGATATTGGTGCCGGGCGCGTGATGCCCGGTATCGACCACGACCTGAGCCTTGGGGCCGAGCTTCAAGCAATGCGCGTACGCAGTACCCCAGTCCGGCACGTCCGTCGCGTAAAAGGCCGGCTCGAAGAACTTGTACTCCAGCAACATCCGCTGCCCGTCCCCGAGCCGCTCGTACACCGCCGCGAGTGCCTCCGCCAACCGGTCCTGACGCGCGGAAAGATCATCCTGCCCGGGATAGTTCGTCCCGTCCGCGAACCACAGCTTCAGATCGGCGGAGCCCGTCGCATCCATGATGTCGACACACTCCAGCAGATGATCCAGCGCCTTGCGCCGCACCGCCGCATCGGGATGACACACACTCCCGAGCCGGTAGTCGTCGTCCTGGAACGTGTTCGAGTTGATCGCGCCGAGCTTCAGGCCGTGGTCCTCCGCGAACTTCCCCAGCGCCCCGAAGTCGTCGACCCGGTCCCACGGGATGTGCAGGGCGACCGTAGGAGCCACGCCGGTGAACTCGTGGACCTTGGCCGCGTCCTCCAGCTTCTCCTGCGGAGTCCGGGGAACGCCCTCCTGGGCGAAGACCTTGAACCGGGTCCCCGAGTTCCCGTACGCCCACGACGGCGTCTCGACTGCCTGGGTCTGGAGAGCGGCCTTCACCGCGGCGAGATCGGTCACTTGAGGGCTCCTGTGACGTGCGACGGAACGGCGTATGTATGAAACGATTCAGAGAGCGAAGTTATGAGCCTCCCGAAGGGGTGTCAAGCCCTACGGCGAAGCCTGTGGCCCGTGACTCCAATGTGACCTTTGGCTATCGAAAGTTTTTCGAGGCGGACCCATTGACGTGACAAGGCTGACGCGCCTAACGTCCCGGCAACCAAGTTGAAACCTTTCACGACGCTGTGAGGGCCTACCCGCCGGCGTCGTCGAGGAGCCCCTCATGACCCACCCGTCAGAAGCGGGTCCGGCCCCGGTGCTCGCGCTCAAGGGCATCTCCAAGTCCTTCGGCGCGGTGCGCGCCCTGCGGGACGTGTCCCTCGAACTGTTCCCCGGTGAGGTGCACGCACTCGCCGGTGAGAACGGCGCGGGCAAGTCCACTCTCATCAAGACCCTCGCCGGTGTGCACCGGCCCGACGCCGGGCAGGTGCTGCTCGACGGCGTGCCCGTCCTCTTCCACGGCCCCGGTGACGCCCGCGACGCGGGTATCGCCGTGATCTACCAGGAACCGACCCTCTTCCCCGACCTGTCGATCGCCGAGAACATCTTCATGGGCCGCCAGCCCCGCCGCGCGCTCGGCCGTATCGACCACAAGGCCACCTACGCGGCGACGGCCGCCCTGATGAAGCGGCTCGGCGTCGAGCTGGACCCCGACCGCCCGGCGCGCGGACTGTCCATCGCGGACCAGCAGATCGTGGAGATCGCCAAGGCGCTCTCCTTCGACGCCCGCGTCCTGATCATGGACGAGCCCACGGCCGCCCTCACCGGCAGCGAGGTGGCCCGCCTCTTCGGTGTCGTCCGCACCCTGCGTGAACAGGGCGCCGCCGTCCTGTTCATCTCGCACCGCCTGGAGGAGATCTTCCAGATCTGCCAACGCGTCACCACCCTGCGCGACGGCGCCCTGATCTCCAGCGAGCCGATCGAGGGGATGACCGAGGACGATCTCGTACGCCGCATGGTCGGCCGCGATCTCGACGAGCTGTACCCCAAGCAGGACGTCGAACCCGGTGAAGTCGCCCTGAGCGTCAAGCGGTTGACCCGCGAGGGTGTCTTCACCGACGTCTCCTTCGACGTGCGGCGCGGGGAGATCGTCGGTCTCGCCGGGCTTGTCGGAGCCGGCCGTACCGAAGTCGCGCGGGCCCTCTTCGGCATCGACCGGTGGGACGCCGGCGGGGTCGAGGTCGACGGTAAGTCGCTGACGAACGGCGCCCCCTCGACCGCGATGGCCGCGGGGCTCGCCCTCGTCCCCGAGGACCGGCGCGCCCAGGGCCTGGTGATGGACATGTCCATCGAGCGGAACATCGGCCTGACCGGCCTGCGGACGACCGTCAGGGCGGGCCTCGTCGACCGCGGCGCCGAGCGCAGCCGTTCCCTCGACTGGGCGGTGAAGCTGCACGTCAAGTACGCGCGGATCGCCGACACCGTCAGCACCCTGTCCGGCGGCAACCAGCAGAAGGTCGTCCTCGCCAAGTGGCTCGCCACCGGACCGAAGGTGCTGATCGTCGACGAGCCGACCCGTGGCATCGATGTCGGGACCAAGGCCGAAGTGCACCGGCTGCTCAGCGAGTTGGCCGCCGACGGGGTCGCCGTCCTGATGATCTCCTCCGATCTGCCCGAGATCCTCGGCATGGCCGACCGCGTGCTGGTGATGCACGAGGGCCGCCTCACCGCCGAGATCCCCCGCTCCGAAGCCACCGAGGAAACCGTGATGGCCGCAGCCACCGGGAGGGCCGCCGCATGAACAGGTCCTTCATGACGATTGCAGCTTTCGGGAGGGCCGCCGTATGACGGTCACCGCGCCCAATCCCGCGCCCGCCGCCGAAGTGCCCGAGTCGAGCAGCACCCGGCTCGTCGACCGGGTCTTCAAGATGCGCGAACTCGCCATCCTGGTCGTCTTCCTGGTGATGATCGGCATCACCCAGGCGGGCAACAGCGAGTTCCTGTCCGAGCAGGGCATCAAGGACCTGCTCCTCAACGCGACCATCCTGGTGCTGGTCGCCACCGGGCAGTCGCTGGTCGTCATAACGCGCAACGTCGACCTGTCCGTCGGCTCCACGCTCGGCATCACCGCCTTCGCCACCGGCACCTATCTGCAGGGCGGTGGCAACGCTGTCATCGCGATCCTGCTGGCGGTCCTGCTCGGTATCGGACTCGGCCTGGTCAACGGGCTGTTGGTCAGTCTGGGGCAGGTGCCCGCGCTGGTCGTGACGCTCGGCACGCTCTACATCATCCGGGGCGTCGACTCCATCTGGGTCGGCTCACGGCAGATCACCGCCGCCGATCTCCCGGGCGGATTCGTGGACTTCGGCTCCGGCGGCCTGTCGGCCGTGCCCTGGCTGGCGATGATCGCGCTCGCCGTACTGATCGCCACCGCCTACTACCTCAAACACTTCGGCAGCGGGCGGGAGTTGTACGCGCTCGGCTCCAACCCCGAGGCCGCCCGGCTCGCCGGCATCCCCGTCCGCAAGCGGATCCTCGCCGCGTACACCTTCTGCGGCGGGCTCGCCGGACTCGCCGGCGCGATGTACCTCGCCCGCTTCGGCAACGTCGACTCCGGCACCGGCACCGGGTACGAACTCACCGTGGTCAGCGCGGTAGTTGTGGGTGGCGTGGTCTTCACCGGCGGCTCCGGCAGCGTCTACGGCGCGGCGCTCGGCGCGCTCCTGCTGACCTCGATCAACAGTGTGCTGCCCGCCCTCGGCGTCAGTTCCGTCTGGGTGCTGGCCATCAACGGCATCCTGCTCATCCTCGCCATCGCCGTCGACCGGATCGTCGCCCTGCGTGTGGCCACCGCACTGAAGAAGAGGAACGCCCGCCATGCCTGAGTCGTTGACGCGTGCGATCCGCTGGGACACGGTCGTCGGCGCCCTCCTGATCGTCCTGCTGCTGTTCTCCTTCTCCTTCGTGGACGGCTTCGGCAACGCGCTGAACCTGTCGTTCCTGATCGGCAACACCCTTCCCATCGCGCTGATCGCCCTCCCGATGACGCTGTTGGTCGTCGCCGGCGAGATCGACCTGTCGGTCGCCTCCACCGCCGGGCTGTCGGGCGCGGTGATGGGCAAGCTGTGGAACGACGGCATGACCATCGAGACGATCATCCCGATCTGCCTGCTGCTGGGCGTGGCCTGCGGGCTGGTCAACGGGCTTCTCGTCACCCGGCTCGGGCTGCCGTCCCTCGCCGTCACGATCGGCACGCTCGCCGCGTACCGGGGGATCGCGCAGATCGTGCTCGGGTCCGACGCCGTGACCGATTTCCCCACGCAGTACCTGGACTTCGCGTCCGGGCGGCTCGGGGGCACGTTCCTGCCGCGGGCGTTCCTGCCCTTCCTCGTGTTGCTCGCGATCGCCGTGGTCGTGTTGCACGCGACGCCGTTCGGGCGGTCGTTGTTCGCGATCGGGGCGAATGTGGAAGCGGCGCGGTTTGCCGGCATCCGGGTTCGGCGGCAGAAGCTGATCCTGTTCACGGTGACGGGTTTGATGGCTTCTCTCACCGGGGTGTTCTGGGCGCTGCACTACGCGAGTGCTCGGTATGACAACGCGACCGGGCTCGAACTGTCCGTCGTAGCCGCGGTGTTGCTCGGCGGGATCGACTTCGACGGCGGGAAGGGGACGTTGGGAGGTGCGGTTGCCGGGGTCTTTCTGCTCGGGGCGTTGCAGAACGTGATGAGCCTGGTGAATGTCTCCGCGCAGTCGCAGATCGTTGTTACCGGTGTTCTGCTCGTGGTCTCGGTACTTGGGCCTCGGGTCGCACGCCAGATTGCCATCGCGAGGGCCGCTGCGCGCGCCGTCGGATAGGTCGTTCGAAAGCTGCCGGCCGACTGTGGCTGGTCGCGCAGTTCCCCGCGCCCCTTCAAGGCGCGTCGTACTCACCTTCGTCACAAAGGAACCGACATGCGCAAAACATCCCTTCGGCGTGCCTGTGCCGCCCTCGTCGCCGTCACTTCGCTCACCCTCGTCGCCACCGCTTGCGGTGGCACCACCAAGAAGGACGTGAAGGACGAGAACACCGGATCGGCCGTCACCGGTGGCAAGGCCGATCCGAATGCCGCGCTCAAGAAGGGGCTCACCGTCGCCTTCCTGCCGAAGGCGGTCAACAACCCGTACTTCACCACGTCCGACAAGGGCGGCGAGAAGGCGCTCACCGAACTGGGCGAGAAGTACAAGGAAGTCGGCACGACCAGTGCCACCGACACCTCCGGTCAGGTCTCCTACGTCAACACGCTCACCCAGCAGCAGGTGAACGCGATCGCCGTGTCCGCGCAGGACCCGGGCGCCCTGTGCACCGCGCTCAAGCAGGCCATGAGCAACAAGATCAAGGTCGTCACCTACGACTCCGACACCAACCCCGAGTGCCGCAACGCCTTCGTCTCGCAGGCCAGCGCCGAGGACCTCGGCCGCACCGAGGTGCAGCTGCTCGCCCAGCAGATCGGCTACAAGGGCGAGATCGCGATCCTGTCGGCCGCGCAGACCGCGACGAACCAGAACACCTGGATCGGCTTCATGAAGGAGGAGCTGAAGGACCCGAAGTACAAGAACATCAAGCTGGTCAAGGTCGCCTACGGCAACGACGACGCCCAGCAGTCCTTCCAGCAGACCCAGGGTCTCCTCCAGGAGCACCCGAACCTGAAGGGGATCATCTCCCCGACCACCGTCGGCATCAAGGCCGCCGCCCAGTACCTCTCCGGCTCCAAGTACAAGGGCAAGGTCAAGCTGACCGGCCTCGGCACCCCCAACGACATGCGCAAGTACGTCAAGAACGGCACCGTCGACGGCTTCGAGCTGTGGGACCCGGCGAAGCTCGGCGCCCTCGCCGCACAGACGGCCGTGGCGCTGGTGTCGGGGCAGATCACCGGCAAGGAGGGCGAGACCTTCAAGGCCGGCGGGACGTCGTACACCATCGGCAAGGACGGCGTGATCAGCCTCGGCAAGCCGACCGTGTTCGACGCGAAGAACATCGACCAGTTCAACTTCTAGTAGATACAGGGGTGTTGATGCAGCACGTGTGCTTCCTGCTGAAGGTCCGGGCGGACCGCCTCGACGAGTACCGCGAGCGGCACGCCGCCGTGTGGCCCGAGATGCTCGACGCACTCTCGGCCACCGGCTGGCACAACTACTCGCTCTTCCTGCGTGAAGACGGCCTGCTGGTCGGCTACTTGGAGACCGAGGACTTCGCCGCCGCCCAGGCCGGCATGGAAGCCACCGACATCAACTCCCGCTGGCAGGCGGAGATGGCGCCGTTCTTCGAGTCCCTGGACGGCGCCCGTCCCGACGAGGCGATGAAGCCCCTCACCGAGGTCTTCCACCTCGCGTGATCCCCCACAGGAGCCACTCATGAGAAGACGCGCCGTGCTCACGACCGCCATACTTGCGGCCGTGGCAACGCCGGGCATCGCACGGGCGGCCGACCCCGGCCCGTCCGTCACCAAGAAGGGCACCACCCAACTCGACGACCAGGCCGTCTACTTCGTCTCGTACGACGGCCTGGTCAACAACAACTCGTTCCAGAAGAACGGCCTGTTGACCTACAAGGGCTATCAGTACGCGGCCTGGTACACGTCCACCAAGTACGCCGTCGTCGCCCGCCGTGTCCTCGGCGGCTCGACATGGTCCACGATCACCCTCTCCCACCAGCTCAAGAGCGACGACTCCCACAACGTCGTCTCCATGGGCGTCTCCCGTGTCGACGGCCGTCTTCACCTCAACATGGACTCCCACAGCGACGGCTTCTTCTACGTCAAGTCGATCGCCGGTCTCCTCGACAACCCGGCTTCCACCGCCTGGACTTCGGCCGTCCTCGGCGCCGTACAGACATCGCTGGACGGCGTCACACTCACCAGCCAGTTCACCTACCCCCAGTTCATCGCCACCCCTGAAGGCAAGCTGCAGCTCAGCTACCGCGTCGGGATCTCCGGCAACGGCCGCAACGCCCTTGCGGAGTACGACGGTTCGCAGTGGACCGCGTTGGGGGAGTGGAGCGGTTCGACCGGTACCTATACCAGCGCGCACGGCTCCAGCACTGCCCGCAACATGTACCTGCACGGCATCGACTACGACGTGAACGGCCGCCTGCACTCCTTCTTCACCTGGCGCGAGCAGTCCGCCGCCGTGATGTGCAACAGCGGGGGCATCACCAACCACGACACCGGCTACGTCTACTCGACCGACCAGGGCCGCAGTTGGCGCAACGACGCGGGAACTGTCGTAGGAACTACGGGTAGTTCGGACACCGTGGCCGTCACCGACGCCGGGCTGGTCGTCGACCCGCTCGACCCCGACCACTCCCTGATGAACCAGGAGAGCCAGACCACCGACTCGACCGGCCTCCCGCACGCGATCATCAGCTACGTCCCCGGCCGCTTCGGCCAGTGCACCACCAACTACGTCACCGACCGCACCGCCAACGGCCGTGCCTTCCACGTCCGCAAGAACTCCGCCGGGACCTGGCAGAAGACCGAGATCCCGATCGCCCTCAACTCCAGCCAGCGCACCAAGCTGGTCCTGGACAAGTACGACAACGCCTACGCGGTCCTGCCGTACGGCCGTATCGCGGGCGCCTCGAAGTCTTCGGGTTACACGGACTGGGCGCTGCTGTACGACGGGAGCGACCTGAACGCGTTCGGTGAGGTCGTCATCGACGAGCCGCGGGTGAAGGCGGACAACGTGCTGTCGTTCATGTACCAGGAGAAGTCGAGCGGTACGACCCCCTCGGCACTTCACGTCGTCGACTTCGCCCTGCCCGCGTGAGCGGCACCGCCGCAGGAGTCGGCACAGGTCATGGCGGTAATGTGAAGACCTGCCCGCCGCCCCACGTCACCCTGGAGGTCTCCGCCTGATGGCCCAGCCGGTGGGTATCAAGGACGTCGCCCGCGCCGCCGGAGTCTCCGTCGGCACGGTCTCGAACGTCATCAACCGCCCGGACACCGTCGCCACGGAGACCCGGGCCCGCGTGCTGTCCGCGATCGACCGCCTCGGCTACGTCCGAAGCGAGTCCGCGCGCCAGCTGCGCGCCGGGCGCAGCCGGATCATGGGGCTGCTCGTCCTCGACATGGGCAACCCGTTCTTCGTGGACGTGGCCCGCGGCGCCGAGCGGGCCGCGCGTGAATCGGGGCTCGGTGTGATGGTCTGCAACAGCGCGCAGAGCCCCGTCGAGGAGGCCGACTACCTCTCGCTCTTCGCCGAACAGCGGGTGCGGGGCGTGCTGTTGACCCCGGCCGACGCGACCGGACGCAATATCGAGTCCTTCCGGCGGCACGGCATCCCCTTCGTGCTCGTCGACCGGGTCGCCGAGGGCACCACCGAGTGCTCGGTCTCCGTCGACGACGTCGCCGGCGGCGCGCTCGCCGTGCGACACCTGGTCGATGCCGGGCACCGCTCGATCGCGTACGTCAGCGGGCCGCCCGGCTTCAACCAGGTGCGGGACCGCCGTACGGGCGCGAAGAACGCGCTCGCCGAGGCCGGTCTCGACCCCGACGCGCTGCGCGAGCTGCCCACCGACCGGCTCGACGTGGCCGCCGGGCGGGACGCCGGGGCCCGGCTGCTCGGCCTCGCCGACCGGCCCACGGCGGTCTTCTGCGCGAACGACCTCCTCGCCCTCGGCGTGCTCCAAGCCATGTACGCGGCCGGGGTCGGCGTCCCCGACGACCTCGCGATCGTCGGCTACGACGACATCGAGTTCGCGGCGGCGGCGGCCGTACCGCTCACCTCGGTCCGCCAACCGGCCGTCACCATGGGCGCGTTGGCCGCCGAGCTGCTCCTGGAGGAGACGGAGGCGGAGACCGCCGCGCGTCCGCACGAGCACCGGCGGGTCGTGCTCCAGCCGGAACTGGTGGTGCGCCGCTCCAGCCTGGCCGCCCGCTGATCGGTCGGTCAGTAGTGATCGGCAGGATTTCATGATCCAGGGGGTCGGATATCGGACGCGCATGTGCTGAGATGTGACGCGGCCCGTAAATCGTCCGTCCCAGGAGAGCCCCGTTGTCCGTCAGCTATCGCCAGCCCGGCGTCGTCCTCACCGACCGCCACTTCACCGTGCCCCTCGATCACGAGGACCCCACGGGCGAGACCATCGAGCTCTACGCCCGTGAGGTCGTCGCGAGCGACAAGGCGCACCGCGAGGACCTGCCGTGGCTGCTCTATCTCCAGGGTGGACCCGGTTTCGGGGCGAATCGTTTCGTCGGTAGGCAGGCCTGGCTCGGCCGCGCGCTCGACGAGTACCGCGTCCTCCTCCTGGACCAGCGCGGCACCGGCCACTCCACCCCGCTCACCCGGCAGACGCTCCCGCTGCGCGGCGGCCCCGCCGAGCAGGCCGAGCACCTCACGCACTTCCGCGCCGACTCGATCGTCCGGGACTGCGAGACGATCCGCCCCGCCCTCACCGGCGGCGCTCCCTGGACCGTCCTCGGCCAGAGCTTCGGCGGCTTCTGCGCGGTGAACTACCTGTCCACCGCCCCCGAAGGCCTGCGCGCCGCCGTCCTCACCGGCGGCCTCCCGTCCCTCGACGCGCACGCCGACGACGTCTACCGGGCCGCCTACCCGCGCATCGAGCGCAAGGTCGCCGCCCACTACGACCGCTACCCGCAGGACGTGGAGCGCGCCCGCCGCATCGCCGAGCACCTGATGCGGCACGAGCCGGTCCTCCCCAACGGCTACCGGCTCACCGCCGAGGCCTTCCAGTCCCTCGGCATCATGCTCGGCGGCAGCGACGGCAGCCACCGCCTCCACTTCCTCCTGGAGAACGCCTTCGTCCGTACCCCGCAGGGCTTCGAGCTCTCCGACGCGTTCCAGGAAGAGGTCCAGAACTCCCTCTCCTACGCCGGCCACCCCCTCTACGCCCTCGTCCACGAGTCGGTCTACGGCCAGGACAGCCGCCCCACCGCCTGGTCGGCGGAGCGGGTCCGCGCCGAGTTCCCGCAGTTCGACGCGGCCAAGACCCTCGCGGGCGACAGCCCCCTCCTCTTCACCGGCGAGTCCATCCACCCCTGGATGTTCGACTGCGACCCCGCCCTGCGCCCGCTCCGCGACACCGCCGAACTCCTCGCCGCCCACACCGACTGGCAGCCCCTCTACGACCCCGCGCGCCTCGCCGCCAACGAGGTCCCGGTCGCCGCGGCCGTCTACCACGACGACATGTACGTCGACGCGACCCACTCCCTCCGGACCGCCCGCGCGATCCGCGGCCTGCGCACCTGGGTCACCGACGAGTTCGAGCACGACGGGGTACGGGCGGGCGGCCCCCGCGTCCTGGACCGCTTGCTCGCTCTGACGCGGGACGAGGCGTAAGGCAGGGGCGCCGCGGCTGGTCGCGGGCTCCACCGGGTGGCCGTCGAGGACATGCAGTGCCGAAATGTCCGGCATAAGGTTCATTTCGATGAATACCAAGCCACTGAACAGCAAGTCGCTCCGCCGGGGACGCTCAACCGCCCTGGCCCTCGCCGTCGTCGCGGTGAGCACGGTCGGGCTGGTGTCGTGCGGCGACGACAACGACAGCTCCGGCAGCAGCAGCTCGCAGGCTTCGACCCCGGACGCGGCCTCCTTCTCGGGGATGACACCGTCGGCCCTGAAGTCGGCCGCGTCGTCGGCGGTCGCGTCGGCCCGCGCGCAGGCCTCCGCCGCCGCGTCCTCCGCATCGGCCGCCGCGTCCTCCTTCGAGGCCTCCGTGTCGTCCGAGGTGGCCCGCGCGAGCAAGGACGCCCAGAACGAACTCAAGGACGTCAAGGGCCAGGGCAACGCGATGTCGGACGTCGCCATGACGGGCAAACCGCGCGCCCAGACAGGCGGCCTGCTCGCCGTCGTCGTCACCATCACCAACAAGACCGACAAGAAGGCGTCCTACGCCGTCCAGGTCGACTTCCTCGACTCCTCGGGGAAGGTGGTGGAGACCCGTTACGTCGGCGCCGAGAACCTCGCCCCCGGCGCGAAGGCCCAGCCGCTCGCCATCAGCGCCAAGCCTCCGGAGCCGGTACTGACCCCCAAGTTGGCGAAGGCGCAACGCTATTGAGAATCCGGTGCCTCGACGCGGCACCGGATTCTCCTCCGGGTTAGAAGGCCGCCGTCCGGTCCTCGCTGCGCGGGTCGGTCACCTGGTACTCGGTGTAGACGCCCGCGCGTGCCTCACGACGCCAGGGACGGCTGTAGGTCACCGCGTCGGCGGCGGCCTCCGAACTGTCGTCGAGGTTCACGACGGCCACCGACGGCGAGTCGTCCGAGGGGCACCGCGCGAGCCAGTGGCCGTTGGGGGCGACGATCCCGGACGGCGCGACGGCGCTGTGCTGCGCGGGCACCGAGAGGCTGACCCAGTAGCTGTTGACCGCGGCATGGCCCTGGGCCTGGGCGGCGATGTTGCCCGGGGTGCCGCTGGTCGAGAACAGGACGCAGCCGACGTCCAACTCCTCGTACTCCGCGAACAGTTCCGGGTAGTGGATCTCCATGCCGAGCAGACAGCCGAAGCGCACACCGTCGACCTCGAAGGTCACCGGTGAGACGCCCGGCGAGTACATGTACGAGACCTTCGTCTTCGACAGCAGACGCTCGTCGTAGCGCGTGACGACCTCGCCGCGATCGGAGATGACGTAGAGGCTGTTGTGCGGACGGTTCGGGCCCGTCAGGCGGTGCACCGCCGCGATCACCGTCCACAACCGCAGCTCGCGGGCCAGTTCGGCTATCGCGGCCAACTCCGCCTGAAGTACGGGCCATTGGCACCGGTCCCAGTCCGCCGGGCCGACCGCGTCCGGGCCGTCGACGGACATGACGTACTTGTTGGGAAAGCAGATCGCGCCTTCCGGGAAGTGCGCGATCCGCGCTCCCTGGGCGCTGGCCTCGCGCATCAGCGCACGGACCTCACGCCCGCTCTCGCGCAGTGCTTCGACGTCTCGGGGGTCTTCGCGTACGGGGGTCTGCGCCACGGCGAGCCGCACGCTTTTGGGGTTCCTTGCTTCCGGCATGACGTCTCCTGATGGAGTCGGACGGAAGTGCCGGAGGGCGGTCGTATAGGACTCGCCGGTCTTGGCGGCGCGGGCGCGCACCTGGCGCTTGAAGTTCCTACGGGCTGTCATCGCGGCCTTCCACGCCTTGGGCGACGGCTCCCCGGCAACCCCGCCCGAGGCGATCGGGCTGCGACAACGACCTGAGACACTGGTCCCTTTGCCTCCGCTGGGAGACCGTGCCGGGGACGGTCGTGGGAGGTTCGGCGTAGGCCACGCAGTCGGTCATCATGCCGTCGGGTGCGGGCTCCGTCAATATCCTTCAGTACGTGCAGCGAGCCGTCGGACGACCGGCCGCCGGCGAGGAATCCACCACGGGGACGGTATGAACGACGAGGAAGTTCTGGCGGACCGCTTCGAGGAACACCGGGGCCGGCTCCGCGCGGTCGCCTACCGCATGCTGGGCTCGGTGCCGGAGGCGGAGGACGCCGTCCAGGAGACATGGCTGAAGCTCAGCCGGACCGACGCGGACGACATCAGGAACCTCGGCGGCTGGCTGACCACGGTCGTCGGCCGGGTCTGCCTCGACCTGCTGCGCTCCCGTACGTCACGCCGCGAGGACCCCATGGACGAGGCCTTCACCGGGACCTTCGTCCCCGACCCCTTGATCAGTCCCCTCACGGAGCTGGACCCGGAGGAGGAAGCACTCCACGCCGACTCGGTGGGCCTCGCCCTCCTCGTCGTCCTGGAGACCCTGGAACCCGCCGAACGCCTCGCGTTCGTCCTGCACGACATGTTCGCGGTGCCCTTCGACGACATCGCCCCGATCGTGGAACGCGGCTCGGCCGCGACCCGCCAACTGGCCAGCAGGGCGCGCCGCCGAGTCCAGGGCGCCAGCCCCTCGACCGCCCCCGACCTCGCCCGCCAGCGCGAGATCGTCGAGGCCTTCCTCGCCGCTGCCCGCGAGGGCGACTTCGACGCCCTCGTCGCGCTCCTCCACCCGGACGTGGCCCTGCGCGCCGACTCCGGAGCCCTCGTACGGGGGGCCGCCGCGTCCAAGGCGATGCGCGGCGCACGCGCGGTCGCCGAACAGGCGCTCATGTTCGCCCCGTTCGCCCGCACCACCCAACTCGCCCTGGTCAACGGCTCGGTGGGCGTCGTCAACGCCCCCGAGGGACAGATCCTCTCGGTCATGGGCGTCACCGTCGCCGACGGCCGGATCACCGAGATGTACATCCTGTCCGACCCGGATCGGCTGGCGCGCCTCGATGCGGCCGGGTCAGTACGCTGAACGGCATGGAAGATCACATAGCGGCCCGCTCCGACCTCCGCGGCGACTGCGAGCGCTGCTTCGGCCTGTGCTGTGTGGCGCTGCCCTTCGCCGTCTCGGCCGACTTCGCGCTCGACAAGGCCGCCGGGACGCCGTGCCCGAATCTTCAGGGTGACCACCGCTGCGGTATCCACGCGAAGCTCCGGCCCAGTGGCTTCACCGGCTGCACGGTCTACGACTGTTTCGGCGCCGGGCAGCGGGTCTCGCAGGTCACCTTCGGCGGACAGGACTGGCGGACGGCTCCCCGGGAGCAGGCCCGGCGGATGTTCGACGTGTTTCCCGTCGTACGGCAGCTTCACGAACTGCTCTGGTACCTGACCGAGGCGCTCACCCTGCCCGCCGCCGGCCCGGTGCACGCAGATCTGCGCCGGGCCCTCGGCCGTACCGAGGAACTCACGCGTGGCACACCCGAAGAGCTCGCCGCGCTGGACGTGGGCGCGCATCGGCAGGAGGTCAACGTGCTGCTGCTCCGGACCAGTGAGCTGGTGCGGGCCGGGGTGCGCGGTAAGAAGAAGGAGCGGCGGGGCGCCGACCTCATGGGTGCCCGGCTCAGGGGCGCCGATCTGAGCCGGGCCAATCTGCGCGGTGCCTGTCTCATCGCCGCTGATCTGACCGGGGCCGACCTGCGCGGTGCGGATCTGATCGGTGCCGACATGCGGGACGCCGATCTCACGGACGCCGATCTGACCGGCGCTTTCTTCCTCACCCAGCCGCAGGTCAACGCGGCCCGGGGGAGCGCCGGGACCAGGCTGCCGGAGTCAGTCGTCCGTCCCGTGCACTGGACAGCGGGGCTCTGACCGCACCTCGTCGGGGACCGTGACCGGTGCGGGCGCCGCTGTCGCGGTGCGGCGGTCGAGGTGCAGGCGCAGGCCCTCCGGCATCAGCGTCAGGCGTTCGGTCACGCGCAGCTGGTACGTCGGGTCGGGGCGCAGGTCGTAGCGGCGCAGCAGCAGGCCCAGGACCAACGTCGCCTCGTGCAGGGCGAATTGGCGGCCGATGCAGGCCCGCGCACCCGTCCCGAACGGCTTGAAGGTGTGCGGGGCGCGGGAGCGTACCGCCTTGGCGTCGAAGCGGTCCGGGTCGAACTCCTCGGCGTCCGCGCCCCACACCTCGGGGTCGCGGTGCAGCATCGGCGTGAGGATCAGCGCCCAGCCGCCCCGGCGCATCGGGTGGACCCCGGTCAGTTCGGTGTCCCGGGTGGCCTCACGGGCGTACGCGGGGGCCGTCGGCCAGAGCCGCAGCGACTCGTCGAGGACCCGGCGGACGTAGCGCAGCTTGGCGACCTGCTCGTAGCCGGGGGTCTCGGTGTCGCCCCAGACCTGGTCCACCTCGGCGCGGGCGCGGGCGGCGATCTCCGGGTGGCGGGCCAGGTAGTGCAGCGCGAAGGAGAGGGAACCCGAGGTCGTCTCGTGGCCGGCGACCAGGAAGGTGATGACCTGGCGGCGGACGTTCTCGGGGGAGAGGCGCTCGCCGGTCTCCGGGTGGCTCGTGTCCAGCATGCGGTCCAGGAGGTCGCCGTCACCGGTTCCGCTCGCCCCGCGGCGCGTCCGCACCATCTCGTCGACCGTGCGGTTGAGGTAGGCGATGTCCGCTTCGTTGCGGCGAGTCGCGGTGCGCAGCAGGAACGGGGCCAGCGGCGACGGTACGGAGTTGAGGCGCTGTGCGTAGCTGAGCGTGCCCACCATCGACGTCACGAAGGGGTGCGGGCGGTCGCGTTCGAAGGACCCGAAGTCATGGCCGAACCCGGTGCGCGAGATCGTCTCCAGGGTCAGCTTGGTCATGTCGCCGGGCACGTCCACCGAGCGTCCGGCCGCCAGTTCGCGGTCCCAGCTGTCGGTGAGCCGCTCCGCCACGGACAGCATCATCGGGTGGTAGCCCGCCATCGCCTCGCGGCTGAAGCCGGGGGCCAACACATCATGCGCCAACTGCCAGTTGGGCTCGTGGTTGTACGCCGTGAACAGGCCGTCCCCGGCCACCGGCCGCAGGTTCGCGACCCCCAGGCCGACATGCTTGGCGAACCGCGACTCGTCCGCCATGTCGGCGACCAGGTCCGCGCCCCACACGAACACGAACTCCTTGCCGAACGCCTTCCGCCGGAAGATCGGGCCCAGTTGACGGGCGTGGCGGAGGGTGTCCTGGAGGGGAGTGCGGCGGTCGGCGCCGAGGACGTCGCCGAGCAGCGGGACCCGGCGCGGGGGATGCGGGATGCGGTCGAGGTGGGGCCAGCCCTGCTCGGCGCCCCGGAATCCCTTCGGCAGCGCGGTCGGCGTCGCCGTCGTCGTCTCCGCCATGACGCGATCTCCCTTGATCCTGCGGCAGGTTGAGCCTGTTGTACGTCGGTTCAATAACGTGTTTCAGTGTGATCCCGTCGGCGAACCGACGTCAAGTAAAGTGCGGGAATGGCCGCGAACCAGGGAGGGCGCACGCGCCGTCGGCTCAGCACCGAGGAGCGTCGGGAGCAACTCCTCACGGTGGGAGCGCGGTTGTTCTCCGAGGACCCGTACGACGACGTGTGGATCGAGCAGGTCGCCGAGATCGCCGGGGTCTCCCGCGGGCTGCTCTACCACTACTTCCCGACCAAGCGGGACTTCTTCGCGGCCGTCGTCGAGCGCGAGAGCGAGCGGATGCTGCGGATGACGGCGGCCGTGCCGGGCGTACCGGCCCGTGAGCAACTCGCCGTCGCCCTCGACACGTATCTGGAGTACGTGCACACCCACGCGCACGGCTACCGCGCCTTCCACCGAGCCGACGCTGCGGGGGACCAGACCGTACGGCGGGTCTATCAGCGGGCGTTGGCGGCGCAGGAGCGGCAGATCCTGGGCGCGCTCGCCGCGGATCCCGAGTTCGGGCCGGCCGTGGCGGAGCGGCCCGACGCGAAGCTCGCGGTGCGTGGATGGCTGGCCTTCACCACCGCCGTCTGTCTGGAGTGGCTGCGGGGGCCGGAGTTGAGCCGGGAACAGGTGCGCGATCTGTGCGCGCGGGCGCTGTTGGGCGTCATCTCGCCCTGAACTCGTCCTGGAGTCGCCCGGAACTCGTCCTGGACGACTTGGTGGAGAGATTGCGTGGCGTGGTTGGCGTGCGCCCCGATCTTCGGTAAGTTAGGCAAGGCTTACCTAAGGAGGTTCAGGGATGGGTGACAGCCAGACGTGGACGGCCGTGCCTGCCGCGGCCGAGCGAGCCCGCTCGGTGCTCGCCGCCGCATGGTCCTGCGCGGTGACCGCGGAGGGCGGTCGCGAGGAGTTCGTCGGTGCGCACAGCGTGGACGACGACAGCCGGGTGCTCCTGCAAGTGCCCGAGGACAGCGCCCTGTTGGCGGCCGCGATCTGCGCGCCCCGCGGAGAGCCGTCCGCCGTCCTGGAGTTCGCGGACGTCGCACCCGTCCCCGTGCGCAACCGTATCCGGGCCCGGCTGTGGATGGCCGGCTGGTTCGTCCCCGAGGACGACCGACTCGCCTTCCGCGCAACGCGCGTGGTGCTGCGCCCGGCGACCGGCGCGGTCGTCGTCGACCTCGACGAGTTCGCCGCCGCCGAACCCGACCCGCTGGCCCTGGCCGAGGCCCAGCTGCTGACCCACCTCGCCGACTGCCACTCCGACGCGGTCGAGCGGCTCACCCGGCTCGTCGAACCCGACAGCCTGCACGGTGCGGTTCGCGTCCAGCCCCTCGCCGTGGACCGGCACGGACTGACGCTGCGCATCGAGCGCGCCCGCGCCCACGGCGACGTACGCCTGCCGTTTCACGCGCCCGCCGACACGGTCTCGCACCTCACCGAGCGCATGCACGTGCTGCTCACCCAGGCCAGCGCCGCGTCCTGCCCGCGCCCCCTACAGCGGCAGCGCACAGACGGCGACCGGTGACGCGAACGGCACGCCCGCGAGCGTGAGTTGACCCGTGCTGTCGTTCACGTGGAACACGCTCACCGTGCTCGACTTCTGGTTCGCGGTGAACAGCAGCGACCCGTCCGGCGAGAGCGCGATCTGCCGCGGGAAGTCACCGGACACCGGCACCGTGCCGAGCAGCCTGAGCCGGGCGCCGTCCGCCTCGACGGCGTACCGGGCAAGGGTGTTGTCGCCCCGGTTGGCGAGAAAGGCGTACGCACCGCTCGACGCCACCAGGATCTGCGCCGGGTAGTTGGTGGCACTGCCCGTGCTGCCGCTGGACTGCGGGGCGCCGATCGAGAGAGCACCCGTGGCCGGGGCGTAGGCGCACACGGCGATGGTGTCGTCGACCTCGTTGGCCAGGTACGCGTACCGGCCGCCGGGGTGGAACGTGAGGCTGCGCGGCCCCGCGCCCGCGCGGGTGTGCGCCTGCGAGACCTCGGCGAGCGTGCCCTTCGTGGTGTCCAGACGGTAGGTGTAGACCGTGTCGGTGCCCAGGTCGACGGCGAGGACATGGCCGCCGTCGGGACTGGTCACGAACTGGTGCGCGTGCGGGCCGTCCTGGCCCGGGCCCGGCTGCGGACTGGAGTGCTTGGCCAGCGCCGTGCGCTCGCCGAGCGCGCCCGAACTGTCGATCGGGTGCACGGCCACGCTGCCCGACGTGTAGTTCGCGCTGAGCAGCCAGCGCCCGGTGGGGTGCACGGACAGGTGGCAGGGGCCCGCGCCGCCGGTGCTCCGCGCGCCGAGGACCTTACGGTCCGCCAGCCGTACGGCGGTCACCGCACCGGCCGTCTGCTCGTCGACCGCGTACAGCGTGCGGCCGTCGGGATGCACGGTGAGGTACGACGGGTCGGCGACCCCGGTGAGCGTGCCCGCGCCGGTGATCTGGCCGGTCGACGCGTCGTAGGTGGCCAGGCCGATGCCCTTGCCGCCGCCGTCGACCGAGGTGTACGTGCCGATGCAGAGGGGGCGGGGTCCGGCGGCGTTGCCGGTGTGGTGGGTGCCCGGTGCCGGTGCCTTCGCGGCCGACGGTTCCGGGGTGGTCGTACGGGACGATTCGGGATCCGCGGGTGTGGCGGCCGGTGCGGGGACCGCGACCACCGCCGCGGTTCCGCCCAGGGCGCCGATGAAACGGCGCCTGCTCCAGCCCTCGCGTGACGCCTCCGCACCACTCGTCATGCCCACACCCTCAGGTCGTCGCTCGCCTCGGTCGTCACGGCAACCTTGGCGTGCGGGGCCCGTTGAGCGCAAGACCGGCAACGGGCGTTGCATTCAGTGCAACGAGTGTCGGGCGGGCACCCTGCCCAGTCGGCGCCCTGGGGGATGGCCTACCAGTCGCCGTCCTCCACCGGCTTGCCGTGCGCGTCCTTGAGGGGCTCTACCTGGTCGGCCGCGGGTTCCTGCCAGGGTTCGTGGTCGTCGCCCAGCCAGTCGCCGACCGGCCGCACCGCGCCCAGGGTGTCGGTGGGGGCGAGATCCTCGGCGTCCTGGTCGTAGTAGTCGAACCAGGGAAGCCCCGCCCGGGTGTACGCGGCCCGGTCCACCGGTGACGGCGGCGGGGCCTCGCCGGTGATGCGGCGCCACTCCGGGGGCGTCACCAGGTGCACGAAGACCCGCCCGGCAGGCGCGTGGGCCCAGTCCTTCAGCGGGCGGTCGTCCTCGTAGACCTCCTGGTGCATCGAACCGCCGGCACCGAGCCCCATGGCAGCGGCGGCCCGGGGGCTCGGTGCCGGTGGGGCGCCGGGCGCGGACATCATCGGCGCGGCGGGCATGCCGTAGCCGCCGGTCGGCAAGGCCGTCGTCCGCGCCCGCTCCGAGCGGCGTCGCTCGGTCTCGCGCCACTTGGTCAACTCCCGTTCGCCGAGCGGGAAGGACTGGAGCTGGATGCCGCCCCACACCTCCTCGCCCGTGACCTGCCCCTCGACCGTCGCGCCGAGGCCGAGCGGGACCGCCACGAACTGACGGACCGTGCCCTTGCCGGAGTTGATGCCGTCGAGCCACGGCTGGCGGGGCAGCACCACGTAGTTCTGCGGGTCCCGGGACAGCCGGTCGCTCCACGGCTCGCCCGAGACCGCGCACACCTTGCCCACCCCGACCTGTAGAGCGGCGGGCTCCCGCGTGCCCGCGAAGCTCAGCCACATCGCCTCGCGCAGATACACCGGCAGCAGCACCCCGCCCCGCGCCCGCCACTCCGCGGGCACCGTGTCCGGGAAGTCCGCGACCCGCCGGACCGGGAACTCGCCGAGCCCCGGCGGCAACGGATGCGTGCCCGTCTCGGGCAGCCGCAGCGTGCGGACGAACCGCACCGCCACCCCACCGGGCAGCCGCAAGGTGTTCCCGTCGATCCGTACGGTGCTGTCGGTCATACGCCCGCCCCCATAGTTCCGCTGTGCCGAGTCGTCCTCCTGGGCGCGCCCCGCCCCCAGGTGACTTCGTCACCTAGAACGATCGGCGCCCCCGCCCCGGTTCCTGCGCAGCCGGTCCGGCACACCCACCCGCTCCCGCAGCCAGGTCAGCCACGGCAGGCGCGTGCGCTGCTCAGTGGCACACCGGTCGAGTTCCTCCAGCAGTCGGCGTGAGCGGTGCTCGGTGTCCAGCTCGTCCAGCATGCGGTTGACCTCGGTCAGCATGGCGCCCAGCAGCTGCCACTGGGCCGCGTCGCGCTGCACCTCCTCCAGGAGCAGCTGGGCCAGCTTGTCGCGGGTCGCGGCGGCCGTGTGCAGCTCGGTGGTGAGCCGCGACTCCGCGGACTCGGCGCTCACCGTCACATCGGTGGTCACCAGCACCGCGAAACTGACCACGGCGTCACCGATCTCGGACAGCAACTGCTCTACGGCGGCGCCCGTCGGCGGTGCGAACAGCGGCTCGGGGTCGCGCTGCTTCGCCAGGTCGGTGAAGGTGCGGGCGAGGACGCGGAGCACGACCGTGCAGATCTCCAGGGTGTCCAGGCCGGTCCGCAGCACGACCCGGTGCAGCAGCCCCTCCCGTACGCGCGGATTGAGCCGCAGGCTGTCCTCGGCCTGCCGCAGGGCCGCGTCCACCTCGACGATGTCGTGGTCGAGCCGGCGGGCCTCGTGCAGCCGGGCGGTGGCGTGGTCGACGGGTGTGCGGCCCGCCGCCTCCTCGCCCATGCGGCGCATCAGCCGCCGTAGCCGACGGGCCAGGCCCTCGATCGACTCGCCGGCCTCGTCCACCCACACCGGGGGAGCCAGCAGCAGATTGCAGCCGAGTCCGACGACCGCGCCGATCAGTGTCTCCACGATCCGTGCCCAGGCCGTGTTCCCGACCGTGGTGACCCCGAGGACCAGCATCGCGCTGATCGCCACCTCGGGCACGTACTCGTCGACCCGCACCAGCCGCCCCACCACCAGCGCGGCCACGATCAGCAGGGCCAGGCTCCACCAGGTCAGGCCGACCAGCAGGCTGAAGGCGATGGCGACGAGCACGCCCGCGACCACGGCGGTCACACGGCGGATGCCGTTGGTGAGGGTGGCGTAGAGGGTGACCTGGACGACGAGGAGCGCGGTGAGGGGAGCGGTCAGCGGGGCGGGCTCGGGGCTCAGCCGCAGGGCGACGACATACGCGACCGTCGCCGCGGTCGCCGACCGCAGCGTCTGGACGACGACCGGGTCCCGGTGCCGCCCCAGGAACCGCACCAGTGGCGCCGTCCACTCACGGACATCTCGCATCCTTGGCCTATTCCCTCTCACCGATGCGCCGAACGTTTCTCTTGCGGACAGTAGGTGTCCGCAAGGCCTCCTAGATTGTCCTCACCGCACGGAACGAAGGGGAGGGGAACGTTCATGACGAACATCCAGGGCATCGAGGTACTGACCCGCTCGCACGACTATCTGCGCGAGGTGGTCGCCGCCGTGCCCGAGGCGGCCTGGACGGCGCCGACGCCGTGCAGCGAATGGACGGTACGGCAGGTCCTCAACCACGCACGCATCGACCAGCAGGCCTACGGCCTCGTCCTCACCGGCGACCGGCCCGACTCCGACCCCTTCCACCCGGAGGACGCCCTCGCCGGGGACCCGGTGGCCGAACTCGACAAGGTGCTCCGCATGGTGGCGGACGCCTACGCCCAGCTGCCCGCCGACGCCGACCAGGTGCCGACACCGCTGGGCCCGATGCCCCTCCCGTTCGCCGCGGCGACGGCCGCCATGGACGCGGCAGTCCACGCCTGGGACATCGCGGCGGCCACCGGCCAGAACCGGCCACTGGCCACGGACCTCGCCGAGGGAATCTGGCCGACCGCGGACCGGCTCGTCGACCAACTCCGCGACTCCTACCGGGTGTTCGCACCCGCGCGCGAGGCGAAGGACGAGTACGACCGTGCCGAGACACTCCTCGCCTTCCTCGGCCGCGACCCGCACTGGACACCCGCCGGTTCCTGAGGGAAACCCCACCCCGATACGGAGGACCACCGCATGGTCTCCACCCCCGGGGCACGCGACCCTCGCACCATGAAACGGCATCGGACCGGACTGATCCTGACCCTGCTCATCAGCCTCGGCACCGTCGCGGCCGGCACCCCGGCCGCGACGGCAACGCCAACTCCCGCGCCCTCGGACGTGGTTGCGGCCCTCGACCGCTCCGCCCACCCGCTGCGGACCGTCGAACCGGGCGGCGCCACCGATGACTTGCGCCCGCTCGACCGCATGATCGGCGGCGCGAAGGTCGTCGGCCTCGGCGAGGCCACCCACAGTTCCCACGACTTCCTCGCCCTCAAGGACCGCGTCTTCCGTCACCTCGTCGAGAAGAAGGGCTTCCGCACCTTCGCCCTGGAGGGTGCCTGGAGCACCGGGCTGCGCCTCAACGACTATGTCCTGTACGGCAAAGGGGATCCGCGGCGCATCTTCCGCGAGGAGTTCCAGCGCGACTACCTGTGGTGGAACAACACCGACTATCTGAAGCTCGTCGAGTGGATGCGCGCGTACAACGTCCGGCATCCCGGCGACCCCGTGCGCTTCATGGGCGACGACATCGGCTGGGCCGGACCCGAGCTCTACGATTCGGTCACCGCCTATGTGGCCGACACCCACCCCGAGTCGAGCGCCCGTCTCGCCGAGCTGTACCGAGGCCTGCGGCCCACCGTGCCGGCCGGGACGTACATCGAGCAGTACCTCGACAAGCCGTACGCGGAACGGCAGGAGATGGCCGAACGCACCGGCCGCGCACTGGAGTTGCTCAAGCGGCAGACTCCGGGGAAGGACCGCGAGGCGTACGACCGGGCCGTGCAGAACGCGACCGTCGTCGACCAAGTGGCCCGGCAGTACGACTTCGACTTCGCCGACCCCGCGCAGGTTCCGGCGGCGATGCGCTACCGGGACGAGACGATGGCGGCCAATGTCGTCTGGTGGCAACGGCACACCGGCACCAGGGTGTTGCTGTCCGCGCACGACGCCCACATCGGCTATGTGCCGTCCGATCCCGCCAACTACCCCAAGATGCAAGGGGCGTTCCTGCGCGAACGGCTCGGCTCCGGGTATCGCAACGTCGGCCTGACCTTCGACCGGGGCTCGTTCAACGCCACCGGCCCCGACGACGCGATCCACCGCTGGACGCTGGGACCGGCAGGCCCGGGCAGCAACGAACAGACCCTGGACCAGGTGCGGTTCACCGACTACCTGGTCGATCTCCGCTCGGTCGGATCACCGGCCCGCGCATGGCTGGCGGAGGCACGGCCGACCCGGAGCATCGGCACCGACTACCCGGAGGACCTGCGGACCATCGCACTGGCCCGCAGCTACGACGTGCTGATCCACCTTCACTCGGTCACAGCCGCCCGGCTGCGCGACCGATAGCCCGCGATCTTCGCGAGGTTGCCGCAGCGGTCCATCGAGCACCAACGGCGGCGGCGGGCCTGGGAGTCGTCGAGGAACAGCAGGGAACACTCCGGGTTCTCGCACTCCTTGACCCGCTCCAGCAGCGGACTGCCCACCAGGAGAACGCCGTCCCGGGCCACCGTCGCCAGCGCCGCGCGCGCCGGATGCGCCGACTTCCAGCGCCGGTCGCCCAGTTGGGGCGCGAGATCCGGTCGCGCGGCGGCCTCGTTGACCCGCTCGACATCGGCCGCCGCCGGTTCCCGGCCGGCCATCGCGTCCCGTACGACACGGTAGAGCGCCTCGCGCAGGGTGCGCGCGTCCGCCAGCTCCCGGGCCGTGACCCGCACCGGCTCGGTGCCCGCCGACAGCTCCGCCTCCGTGATCCAGCCCGCCAGGGCCGCTGGATCGGCGAGTCGCTCCACGGGCGTGCCGTGCCGCTTGCCGAGCGTCGCCACGAAGTTCAGGCACGGGCGTCCGCCGATGAACGGGAAGACGGGCGGTTGGGTCATGACAGCGAGCGTACCTCGCGTACACCGGTTCATGCGGTGTACGTGAAGGCGTCGGCCGCCCTTGACACCGGTTCATCGGGTGTCGCATGGTGACACCAGTTCAACGGGTGTCGGCCGGACTCACCGGCCAGGACAGGGAGCAGGTGCGTTATGCGTGCGGTACGGATCGACGAGTTCGGCGGGCCCGAGGTGCTGGTACCGGTCGAGGTACCCGACCCCGTCGCGGGCCCCGGGCAGGTCCTGGTGCGGGTCGCCGCGGCGGGCGTGAACCGCGCGGACGCCCTGATCAGGTCCGGGAACTACCACCGGGCCGGGAAGCCGCCGCTGATCCCGGGAGTGGAGGGCGCCGGTACCGTCGCCGCGCTGGGGGAGGGCGTCACCGGCTTCACGGTCGGGCAGCGGGTCGTGGCCCTCGACGGCGTCAACTCACCGGGTTTCTACGCCGAGTTGGTGGCCGTACCCGCCACCCAGGTCGCCGCCCTGCCCGACGGGATCGACCTCGCGCACGCAGCCGCCCTGCCCGTCGCCTGGCTGTCGGCCTGGTACTGCCTGCGACACCTCGCCCGGGTCACCAAGGAGGACACGGTGGTCGTGAAGGCCGCCGCGAGCGGGGTCGGCAGCGCGGCCGTACAGATCGCGGCCGAGACCGGCGCCCGGGTCATCGCCCTCGCCGGATCACCCGAAAAGGCGGCCTGGGCAGGGGAGTTCGGCGCCCGGGCCACCCTCGACACGTCCGCCTACCCCGACGACGCGGAGGTCGACGAGGTGCTACGGCTCACCGGCGGACGGGGCGCGGACATCATCCTCGACACCGTCGGCGGCCCGGCCTTCGGGCGCAGCCTGCGCGAGATCGGGCACGGCGGCCGGGTCGTCGCCCTCGCCAATGTCGCCCTGGAGCCGAGCACCGTCGACACCCGCGACTTCTACCCGAAGAACGCGTCGATCCTCGGCTTCCAGCTCACCAACCTCCAGATCCACGGAGGCTACGACCCTCGCGCGGACCTGCGCGAACTCGCCGAGCGGGTGGCCGCGGGAACGTACCGGGTGCCGATCGAGACCGTCGTACCGCTCGCCGAGGCGCGTGCCGCCCACGAGCGGCTGGAGCGGCGGGACAACCGGGGGAAGATCGTGATCGCCGTAGGGCAGGAGTGATTTCGGGCGGGCGGCCGGGCTGACGTCAGACGTACAGCTTGTCCAGGAAGGCGGTCAGATTGCCCACCGTCCGGTCGATCTGCTGCTCCACGGTGAGGCTCTCCTCGATGCGGATGCCCGACTCGGGGATCTTCCGGCCGCGCGCATAGAGGGAACAGGCGAGGTCGGTGCACATGTACAGGCCGACCGAGTTGCCCTCGCGGCCCGCCGCGCCGGCCTTGCGCGCGGTCATCAGGGAGACGCCGCCGCCCGGGTGGGTCGTCACGCACAGCGAACACATGCTCCGGTGCAGAAGGCCGCGCTGTGTGGACGGGAAGCGGAACGTGACGCCGATCAGTCCGTCCGCCCGCTCGGTGACGAGGTAGCTGCGGTCCGGCGCCCCGGGATCTCGCCAGCCCAGGAAGTCCAGGTCGGCCCAGGGTCGGGTGTCGAGATCCCGGGGGATCGCGAGCCGCTTGGCCTCGCCCTTCGAGCAGTTGACGAACGAGTTGCGGATGTCCTGCTCGGTGAGTGACCTCATGGGGGAGTCTCCTGGGGGTGCCTGTTCCAAAACCTAGGGGGTCTAGGTTTCGGTCCAGGGTAGTAAGGCGAGCGGTGGAGGAGCCAATGGATTTCGGGGGCATGGGTGCGCGGCAGGCACGTGCGCTGCGGCATGTGGCCGAGGGTTCCTCGGGTCCGCCCGTCGACCCATGTCTCCGCATCACCCTCAACTTTCACCCCGACCGCACGGCGACAGCGACCGGCCGCCCGATCCTCGACGCGCCGGCCCAAGACGGCACGTACCACTCGCAGTTCGTGACCGGCACCAGCAACGGCGGCCTCACCGCCCGCCCCGGCGGCGACCGTTGGCGCTGGGAGAGCCGGATCTTCGCCGGTGCCTACGACGAGGCGCTCGCCCCTGAGCGACCGGTGTACGGCGCGCTGAACTTCCGGCGCCAAGTGGTGGGCGCGGCACCGAGGTTCGGCTCCTCGCACTTCCGGCTCAGCGGTACGACCCTCGCCCGCGCGACCTTCTGCTACCCGGACAGCGCGGCCGGACCGACCGACTTCGGCGTCGCCCCCGGCATGAACCTGATCGCGCTCGCCGAGGCCGACGAAGACGAACAGGACGCCCTCAACGACTACATCGAGACACAGGTGCACGGCGGTGTAGCCCTCGCCCGGGACATGGAGGCCCTCGTCCTGGACGCGAGCTACCGGGGCACCCCGGTCGAGACGGCCGCCCGGCGCCTGCCCTGCCCAGTCGAATGGCACCCCGGATACCGGCTCACCGTGCGGGAGTTGCACCGGCACGCGGACTACCGGGGCCAGGAGTACGCCGACCTCGGCGCCCGTATCGCCGAGCGCGGTGTCGTCGACCCGCGCGTCATCGGCGACGCGGCCCGTACTGGTCGCTACGAACTCCAGGATCTGAAGATGGTGTGGCACACCCTCGCCCGCTTCGGGGCGCCGGAGGGAGCGGGTACGGCCTACCGTTCGTCGGTGTCCGTGACAGGTACCGGCGGCCAGACCCCGGGCGTCAGCACCCCAAGTGCATAGGCGCGGGCGACCAGTTCGGTGCGGTTCGCCGCGTCCCACCGGGCCGACAATCGGCGTAGGTGATAGGTCACGCCGTCCGTGGTGAGGCCGGTCTCGCGGGCCGCGCGGGCGGTGGTGGCGCCGCCGGCGAGCAGGGCCAGGATGCGGGCCTCGATCGGGGTGGCCCGCGCGGGGGAGTCCTCGCTCGGCCTGTCGGCGCCGGGTTCGCCCTCGCCCTGCACGCGGAGCATGACCAGGAGTGCCGGTGTCTCCTCGACCGTGTCGCTGACCGGGTCGGCCGTCAACTGCCCATAGCGTTCGGTGCCGTTCGGGGCCCGCCACCGTACCGACACCTGGTAGCGCGACCGGTGCCGCAGCCGCAGCGCCTGCGCGATCCGCTCGACCTGGCCGGTCTCCTGCGGCCGGAAGAGGTCGAGTACGTCCCGGCCGCGCAGCCGACCCGGCGTCGTACCGCACTCCGCCGCCATCGCGGGATTGGCGGCCTGCACCGAGCCGTACACATCACACACCGCGACCGGCACCGCCACCCGGTCGAAGAGCATCAGGGCGCGGTTGCGCCACACCACGCCCTCCCTGCGGGTCCAGTCCACCGGCACCTCCTGTCACGCCGTACCCCACTCCGCAATCATGCGGCTCAGGAGCATGTCCCGCTGCCGCTGTAACAGGGCGAGTAGCCGGCTCTCGGCGTGGGCGCGGGGGCCGGATGAGTGCGGTCCCACTCGTGCTGCATACCGGTGAGCAGCGTGAACACGAGGCCCGCGGCGATGAGGTGCGACACCGCCGTCCACGGTGCGCGGGAGAGTGCCGCGAGCCCTGCCAGGGCGAGGAGGACGTAGAGGAAGTGTTCCATCCAGGCGATGTTCGCGAGCGTGGCCGCGTCGATCTTGCCCTGGTCGCCCTGCGCGGCCCAGCCCTCCATGCCGGAGGTGAACATCGACCAGGCGAAGAAGACGGCCTCGCCGACGAACAGGGCGATGGCGGCGAGGATGTCCGAAGCACGAGACGTCCTGTTGGACCAAGGCCACCGGTGGTGCCGGGGCGGATGTTCGTGCAGTACCTGCGTCATGGGCCCACCCTGCCGGGCCGGTCGCGGGGTGCGCATGAGTACGCGCACTCAGTTCGCGCGCCCGACTAGCCGGGCCGGACCGTCGACGCAAGACGCCATCCGTGCTTCCCGCTACACGATTATGTAGTCGCGCGGCGCGGTCCGCCGGGGCGGGGCGAGCACGCTGGAACGCAGTACTTCCGTACCGCGAAAGGCAGTTGTCGCGCCATGCCCCCCACCGCGCCGCACCCCCAGCCCGTCGACACGCTTCCCGGCGTGCCCGTCGTCGACATCACCGCGACCGGCCCCGGTCGCACCCCGATGCAGCAGATCATGCAGCTGATGCGCCGTCACGGACCCGTGTTCGTACGGCGGTTGCACGGGCGGGACTCACTGTTCGTCAGCGATCTGGACCTGGTGACCGAGCTCGCCGACGAGCGGCGGTTCGCCAAGCACATCGGGCCCGCCCTGGAGAACGTCCGGGCCTTCGCCGCCGACGGCCTCTTCACGGCGTACAACGACGAGCCCAACTGGGCCAAGGCGCACGACATCCTGATGCCCGCGTTCGCGCTCGGCTCGATGCGGACCTACCACCCCGTGATGCTGAAGGTGGCGCGCAGGCTCGTCGAGGCCTGGGACCGCGGCGCCCGTGCCGGGCAGCCCGTCAACGTGCCCGACGACATGACCCGGATGACCCTCGACACCATCGGACTCGCCGGATTCGACTACGACTTCGGGTCGTTCGAGCGCGACGAGCCGCACCCCTTCGTCGAGTCCATGGTGCGCTGCCTGGAGTGGAGCATGACCCGGCTGGCGCGCGTCCCGGGCGAGGACCACTCGGCGGCCGACGCGGCGTTCCGGGCCGACGCCGACTACCTCGCCCAGGTCGTCGACGAGGTCATCGCCGCCCGCACCGGCACCGACCAGGGCGACGCCGAGGACCTCCTCGGTCTCATGCTCAGCGCCGAGCACCCGGTCGACGGCACGACGCTCGACACCGCCAACATCCGCAACCAGGTGATCACCTTCCTGATCGCGGGCCACGAGACGACATCCGGCGCGATGTCGTTCGCCCTGTACTACCTGGCCAAGCACCCGGCCGTGCTCCAGCTCGTGCGGCGCGAGGTGGACGCGCTGTGGGGCGACACGGCGGACCCGGAACCGACGTACGACGAGGTCGGCCGGCTCACCTGCACGCGCCAAGTCCTCAACGAGGCACTGCGGTTGTGGCCCACCGCCGCCGCGTTCAGCCGGCACGCGCTGGAGGACACCGTGCTCGGCGGGCGCATTCCGCTGCGTGCCGGGCAGGCCGTCACCGTGATCGCGCCGATGCTGCACCGGCAGCCCGGCTGGGGCGACAACCCCGAGCTGTTCGACCCCTCGCGCTTCACGCCCGAGGCCGAGGCGACCCGTTCCGTGCACGCCTTCAAGCCGTTCGGCACCGGTGAACGCGCCTGTATCGGGCGGCAGTTCGCGCTGCACGAGGCGACCATGCTGCTCGCGATGCTCGTCCACCGCTACCGGCTGCACGACCACGCCGACTACCAACTCACGGTGAAGGAGACCCTCACCCTCAAGCCCGACGGCTTCACGCTCACCCTCACCCCGCGCACCCCCGCCGACCGCGTGCACACTCCGCTGTCGGGTGCGGTCGAAGCCCCGGCGACTTCTGCGGCCGACACCGTCACCCTGCCCGCCCGCGTCCGCCCCGGCACCGCAGCCCTCTTCCTGCACGGCAGCAACTACGGCACCTGCCGCGAGTTCGCCGCCCAACTGGCCGACGAGGCAGCTCTGTTGGGGTGCTCCGTGGAAGTCGCGCCGCTGGACGCGTACGCCGACGGACTGCCCACCGACCGGCCCGTCGTCATCACCTCCGCCTCCTACAACGGCCGCCCCACCGACGACGCCCTCGCCTTCGCCGCCTGGCTGGAGGAGCCCCACGACCTCACCGGCGTGACCTATGCCGTCCTCGGCGTCGGCGACCGCAACTGGGCCGCCACCTACCAGCACATGCCGACCCGCATCGACGCCCGCCTCGCCGAACTCGGCGCCACCCGTCTGACCGACCGCGCCGCCGCCGACGCCTCCGGCGATCTCACCGGTGCCGTACGGGAGTTCACGGCCCGGCTGCGCACGGCGCTCCTGGAGACGTACGGCGATCCGGACGCCATGGACGTCGAGCGCATGGAGGAGATCTCTGCCTACGAGGTCCGCACCCTCACCGGCGGTCACCTGGACGCCCTCGCCGCACGGCACGACCTCGTCCCGATGACCGTCACCGAGGCCCACGACCTCACCGCCCCCGGCCACCCACGCCGCAAGCGGTTCGTCCGCGTCGCCCTGCCGGACGGGACCGCCTACCGCACCGCCGACCACCTCACCGTCCTGCCCGCGAACGCCCCAACCCTCGTCGAACGCGCGGCGGCAGCCCTCGGCGTCGACCTCGACACCGTCCTCGACATCCGCCCGGCCCGCCCGCGTCGCGACGGCCTCGCGGTCGACCGGCCTGTGACGGTACGTCAACTCCTCACCCACTACGTCGAGTTGCAGGACCGTCCGACCGTCGGCCAACTGGTCGCGCTGGCCGCCGCCAACCCCTGCCCGCCCGAGCGCACCGCCCTGGCCGCCCTCACCGACGACCCGCGCACCTTCGTCGAACTCGTCGAGGACCACCCGGCGTTGCGCGGTGCCCTGGACTGGCCGACGCTGCTGGACCTGCTCACCCCGCTGCGCGCCCGGCACTACTCGATCTCGTCCTCACCCGCCGTCGACCCCGGCCACGCGGACCTCATGGTCTCCCTGTTGGAGGCCCCGGCCCGCTCGGGCAAGGGCGTCTTCCGGGGCACGGGCTCCGGCCACCTCAACACCGTCGCACCCGGCGGCACGATCCACGCCCGCGTCCAGCCGTGCCGCGAGGCCTTCCGGATCGACGACTCCACCCCGGTCGTGATGATCGCGGCGGGCACCGGCCTCGCCCCCTTCCGCGGAACCATCGCCGACCGTACGGCCGCCCTCGCCTCGGGCGCCGAACTCGCCCCGGCCCTCTGCTACTTCGGCTGCGACGCCCCCGACGCCGACTACCTCCACGCCGACGAACTCCGCGCCGCCGAGCGCGCCGGAGCCGTCTCGCTCCGCCCGGCCTTCAGCGCGGCCCCGGAAGGCGGAGTGACCTTCGTCCAGCACCGCGTCGCCGCCGAGGCCGACGAGGTGTGGGCCCTGCTGGACGCCGGTGCCCGGGTGTTCGTCTGCGGCGACGGCTCGCGCATGGCACCGGGCGTGCGCGAGGCGTTCCGTACCCTGTACCGGGACCGCACGCCCGGCGCCGACGACGCGGCGGCCGAGCGGTGGCTCAACGCACTGATGGCGGACGGGCGTTACGTCGAGGACGTGTACGCCGCCGGCTGACCGAGAGGGAGAGGTGGGCGTACGGTGACGGACTCCTCGGAGCGAGCCCGACAGGTACTCCGCGCGGCGGGCATCCCGCCCGGCGACCTCGCCCACCTCCGCCCCCTCGGCGGCGGCACCTACAACACCGTCGAGGAACTCACCCTCACCGACGGCACCCGCTACGTCCTCAAGACCGCGCCCACCGCCCCCGGCCTGGCCCACGAGCGCCAACTCCTCATCTCCGAGGCCGACTTCTACGGCGCCGCCGCCAAGGCCGGGGTGGCGGCGCCGCGCGTCGTGGTCCTCGACGGCGACACCCTCCTGATGACGCTGTGCCCCGGCGAACCCTGGGACGACACCCTCACCGATCCCGAAAACACCGACCTGCGCACGGAGTTGGGGCGCCGGCTCGCCCGCCTGCACGAGATCACCGGCCCCGGCTTCGGCTATCCCTCCGGCGCCCTCGGCCCCCTCGCCCCCGACTGGCGCACCGCGTTCAGCACGCTCTACGACGCCGTCCTCGACGACACCCGCCGCTACGGGGCCTGGCTGCCGATCCCCGTCGACGACATCGCCCGCACGGCCCGGTCGGCGTACGGCGCCCTGGACGAGGTCACCGTCCCCCGCGCCGTCCACTTCGACCTGTGGCAGGGCAACATCCTGGTCGACCGCACGACCGGAACGCCCCGTGTCGGCGGTCTCGTCGACGGCGAGCGCATGTTCTGGGGCGACCCCCTCGCCGACTTCGTCTCCCTGGCGCTGCTCGGGGACATCAGGACGGACGAGTCGTTCCTCGCGGGCTACCGGGAGGCAGGCGGGCGGGCCGTGTTCGACCGGTCGGCCAGCCTCCGCTATGCCCTCTACCGCAGCTATCTCTACCTGATCATGCTCGCGGAAGCAGTCCCCCGGGAGTTCGGCGAGGAAGAGAACCGCTGGCGGCGGGAGAAGGTCGGCCCCGAGCTCCTCGCAGCCCTGGGAGAGATCGACGAGACGGCTTCCACCACGTAGTGTGCATTCCATCGCCCCTTAGTTCAGGGCGTGAATTAAGAGGGTGCGGGGTTCGGAAGGAGCCACATGGCGGGGCGGAACGGGCGCACGGTACGCGACCTCAGGCGGGCCAACCGCACGGCCGTGCTGCAACGGCTGTACTTCGACGGACCCCTCAGCCGCTTCGAACTCGGCCCGGTGACCGGGCTCAGTTCCGGCTCGGTGAGCAACGTCGTCGCGGACCTCGTCGCCGACGGTCTGGTCGAGGAGGCCGGCAGCGTCGACTCCGACGGCGGCCGTCCCCGCACCCTGCTCCAAGTCGCCCCGCACAGCGGCCACATGATCGGCGTCGACGTCGGGGAGACCCGCGTCCGCGTCGAGGTGTTCGACCTCACGCTCACCGAACTCGCCCGTGCCGAACGCCCGTTGGAGCAGCAGCGCTACGAGGTCGAGGTCATCGTCGGCCACATCCGCGACGGCATAGCCGAGGTCCTCGCCGCCGCGGACATCGCACCGGAACAGCTCCTCGGCGTCGGTATCGGCGTCCCCGGCATAGTCGAGCACACCCCGGACCGCGGCGCCGTCGTGCACGGCCAGACGATCGGCTGGGACGCGGTCCCCCTCGAAGAGCTGCTCCGCTCCACCTCCCAACTCCCCGACGCAGTCCCGTACTTCATCGACAACGGCGCCAAGACCCTCGGCCAGGCGGAGATGTGGTTCGGCGGCGGGCGCGGCGCGCGCAACGCGATCGTCGTCCTCTTCGGCTCCGGTGTGGGTGCCTGCCTCGTGACCCCCGAGGTGGAGAACGGCCGGGCCGTCGAGTGGGGGCATCTGACCGTACGGGTCCGCGGTCGCCGTTGCCGCTGCGGCGCCCTCGGCTGCCTGGAGGCGTACGCGGGCGCCGAGTCGCTGCTCGACCGCTGGCGCGAGCAGGGCGGACGCCCGCCCGAGGGCACCGACGAGGAGACCGCGATGACCGCACTGCTGGTCGCCGCCTACCCGCCCGAGGGCACCGAGGCCGACCCCGTCGCGCTCGCCGTCCTGGAGGAGACCGCCGAATATCTCGGCGCCGGACTGTCCGACCTGATCAACCTCTTCCAGCCCGAGCGCATCCTGATCGGCGGCTGGGCCGGTCTCCAGCTCGGCACCCGCTTCCTGCCCGCCGTACGCCACCACGCCACCGCGTACGCGCTGCGCCATCCCGCCGGACGCGTGACCATCGAGCTGGGCCGTCTCGGCCCCGACGCGGTCACCGTCGGCGCCGCGATCCTTCCCCTCGCCGACTTCTTCGCCCGCGGCGGCCGTCGGGCCGAACCCGAACCTGAGGGCCCGCCGCCCGCCTGGCGCACGGCACTTGAGGAACGAGCCCCGCACTGAGCGGACGGGCGGTTGGGGGATGATCACCCCATGAACGAGATCATCCTGATGTCCGACGCCCGGGTCGCCGCCATCCCCGTAGCGGAGTGCGGGGAGCCCCTCGTCGATGTGAGCGACGTACTGCTGGTCGACGACCGCAAGAACGACAACGGCGCCGAACTCCACCTGCGCCAGGGCGTTTTGGACCGTCTCCTGGAAGCGGAAGCCCTGCTGCCCGACGGCCTGCGCCTGCTGTTCGTCGAGGGATACCGGCCGCCGGTCCTCCAGCGCCGCTACTTCGAGGGTTACGGCGACGAGCTGCGCGCCGCCCACCCGGACTGGTCCGCCGACCGCATCCGGTCCGCCGCCAGCCGCTATGTGTCGCCGCCCGAGATCGCCCCGCACTCCGCGGGCGCGGCCGTAGACCTGACCCTCGCCGACGCGGACGGCCGCGAACTCGACATAGGCACTCCGATGAACGCCAACCCGGAGGAGAGCGGCGGGGCTTGCTACACCGGCGCCGACAACATCACCGCCGAGGCCAGGACCCACCGCGCCGTGCTGGGCAAGGCGCTCGGCGCGGTCGGCCTGGTCAACTACCCGACGGAGTGGTGGCATTGGTCGTACGGAGACCGCTACTGGGCGCTGATGACCGGCGCGCCCGCCGCCCTCTACGGACCGAAGGACCTCGACCTCTCGTGAAGCTGTGTCTGAAACTATCCGGCAAACGCGTCCACACCGGTTAGATCGGCGGACAGCTTCCACAGACGGGCCGCCTGCTCGGGATCCGTCGCCCAGGACTTGACGCCGATGCGCTCGCCGTCGGCGGGGGCGGGTTCGGCGATGTCGCAGTCCTCCAGATAGACACCGCCGAGGCCGTCCAGCTGGGGCGAGGTCGCGGCCCAGACCTGGGTGGCCGCGCCCTGCTCCGGGGTCTTGAAGGCGTCCGGATGCAGCAGGTTGCCGTCCTCGTCGATCCAGCCGCGCTCCACCATCTCCTCGGTGGCCAGGTGGCGTTGGAGCGGCGTGAGGATGCCGCCCGGGTGGAGCGCGAAGGCCCGTACGCCCTGGTCGGCGCCCAGCCTGTCGAGGTGGACGGCGAACAGGACGTTCGCGGTCTTGGCCTGCCCGTAGGCCTCCCACTTGTCGTATCCGTGGCTCCACTGGATGTCGTCCCAGCGGATACCGGAGTTGTGGTGGGCGCCCGAGGACACCGAGACCACCCGCGCGCCGCCCGCCGCGATCGCCGGCCACAGCCGGTTGACGAGGGCGAAGTGGCCGAGGTGGTTGGTGGCGAACTGCGCCTCCCAGCCGGGCCCGACCCGGGTCTCCGGGCAGGCCATGATGCCGGCGCTGTCGATCACGAGGTCCACGGTGCGGCCGGAGGCGAGGAAGCGGTCGGCGAAGCCGCGCACGCTCTCCAGGTCGCCGAGGTCCAACTCGTCCAGCTCGACACCGTCGAGCCCGGCCACGGCCTCGCGCGCGGTGTCGGGACGGCGGGCGGGGACGACGACCCGGGCCCCCGCCTTGGTGAGCGCACGGGTGGTCTCCAGGCCGATACCCGAATAGCCGCCGGTGACGACGGCGAGCTTCCCGGTGAGGTCGATGCCCTTCAGGACGTCGTCGGCGGTGCTCTTCGCGCCGAATCCGGAACCGATCTTGTGCTGTGCAGTGGTCATACCGGAACGCTACGAATTGGAGTGCGCTCCAAGTCAAGGATCCAGGTCAAGGATCCAGGTCAAGATGAAGCCCCGACCGCGACGGGGGAATCACGGCCGGGGCGGCCAAAGGGTGGGCACGGAAGGCGGTCGCCTCGCGGCGAAAGGCTCCACAGGGCTTCAGCCGAACGATCGTCCCTGTGGGCGGAGGTTGAGGCCCGGGGACACTGTTCCCTCCGCACCCACGGTCTGTCCAACGGCAAACTACCGGCGAGTGTTCCTGTGCGACCAGCCGCAGGCGGTGATGTGCATCACTTGCCATTGGTCCAGTCCAGTAGCGCGTCCACCGACCACGTCGTCACCACCCGTTCGGCGGGCACCCCGCACTCCTCGGCCCGCGCGCAGCCGTTGATCTGCCAGTCGAGCTGACCGGGCGCGTGCGCGTCGGTGTCGACCGCGAACAGCACCCCGGCGTCCACGGCCTTGCGCAGCAGCCGCCTCGGCGGGTCGAGGCGCTCCGGACGGCTGTTGATCTCCACGGCCGTACCCGACTCGGCGCACGCGGCGAACACCTCGTCCGCGTCGAAGACGGACTCGGGCCGGGCGGCACCCCCGTTCCGCCCGATCAGCAGCCGCCCGGTGCAGTGCCCGAGGATGTCCGCGTGCGGATTCCGTACGGCGGCCACCATGCGGCGGGTCATGGCGCGGGCGTCCATGCGCAGCTTGGAGTGCACGGAGACCACGACGACGTCGAGCCGTTCCAGCAGCTCCGGTTCCTGGTCCAGCGAGCCGTCGTCGAGGATGTCGCACTCGATGCCGGTGAGCAGCCGGAAGGGCGCCCAGGACTCGTTCAGCGCCGCCACCACGTCCAGCTGTTGGCGCAGCCGGTCCGGGGAGAGTCCGCGGGCCACGGTCAGCCGGGGGGAGTGGTCGGTCAGCACCGCCCACTCATGGCCGAGCCCGGCCGCCGTACGGCCCATCTCCTCGATCGGGCTGCCGCCGTCCGACCAGTCGGAGTGGAGGTGGCAGTCGCCGCGCAGCAGGGCGCGCAGTTCTTCGCCGCCGGGGCCGGACGGGGCGGGGGCCTCGGCCTCCAGTTGCTCCAGATAGGCGGGGACCCGCCCGTCCAGGGCCTCGCGGACCACCTGCGCGGTCTTCGGGCCTATGCCCTTGAGGGACTCCAGCGTGCCGGCCGCCGCGCGTTCGGCGACCTCGCCCTCGGGGAGGGCCGTCAGGACCCTGGCCGCCGTACGGAAGGCGCGTACGCGATAGGTCGGGGCCAGGGAGCGTTCCAGCAGGAAGGCGATCCGGTCCAGCGCCTGCACGGGATCCATCGAGCCTCCTCCCGCGGGCGGTCCCCGGCCGGGAACCGTGGACCACTCGCGTCCGCGTGATGCGTTCTAGGCTCTATTGCATGACCGAAATGTCCAGCCCGCACATCTCCAGCCCGCGGATCATGGTGCTCAAGGTGCAGCCCGGTACCCCGCCGTTCCGCATCGTGGAGATCGACGGGGAGATGGTCTGCGAGGCGAGAACCCTCACGGACGTCCTACAGGTCGCGGCCGTGTGCGGCATCACGGTGCATGACCTGGACGACCCGGACGTGATCCGCTGGGTCGGCGGGGACAAACTCACCTGGATGCCGCACTAGGCACTGAACAGCGGGGTGCTACGAGGTCAGCCGACCGTCCACTTCTGGTTGGCGCCGCCCGAGCAGGTCCAGATCTGGAGCGGGGTGCCGTTGGCGGAGTTGTTGCCGGTCACGTCCAGGCACTTGTTGGCCTGTGGGTTGACGATGTCGTTCGCCGAACTGACGGCCCACTGCTGGGCGGCGGATCCGTTGCAGTCGTAGAGCTGCACCTTGGTGCCGTCCGCGGTGCCGCCGGCGTTCACGTCCAGGCACTTGCCGAGCGCGCGGATCGTGCCGTCCGAGCCGACCGTCCACTGCTGGGCGGCCGAGCCGTTGCAGTCGTAGAGCTGTACGGCGGTCCCGTTGGCGGAGCTCGCCCCGTTGACGTCGACGCACTTGCCGGCCAGGCCCTTGATCGCCACCCCGGTGGCGGTGTCACTCGTGGTCACCGACACCGAGTCCACCAGCAGCTGGGCCGGGAAGGCCGTGGCGCTGTTCGGGTCGCCCGGCCAGTCGCCGCCGACCGCGAGGTTGAGGATCAGGAAGAACGGCTTGTTGAACGCCCAGGTGTTGCCGCCCACGTCGGCCGGGGTGCGGGTCTGGTAGACGACCCCGTCGACCGACCACTTGATCGAGTTGGGCGCCCAGTCGACGGCGAAGGTGTGGTAGGCGTCGGCGAAGGCCGCGCCGTTCGCCAGCGTGTAGGCGGCGCCGATCCCGTTGGCGCCGGAGTAGCCGGGGCCGTGGATGGTGCCGTGGATCGTGGAGGGCTCGAAGCCGACGTTCTCCATGACGTCGATCTCACCGGAGTTGGGCCAGCCGACCGAGCCGATGTCGGTGCCGAGCATCCAGAACGCGGGCCACATGCCTTGCCCGCGCGGGATCTTCATCCGGGCCTCGACGTGCCCGTACTGCGCGCTGAACTTCCCTGAGGTGTTCATCCGTGCCGAGGTGTACTGGCAAGTCCCGTACCAGCACTGGTAGTTGGCCGGGTTCTCCTTCTTCGCCGTGATCACCAGATGGCCCTGGCCGTCCAGGGACGCGTTGTTGGTGCCGGACGTGTAGTACTCGCGCTCGTGGTTGTTGACGTTGTCGCCCGTCTCCTGCGTCCACTTCGAGGAGTTGACCGCCGAACCGGCGGCCCCGTCGAAGGTGTCGGAGAACGTGACGGCGTCGGCCTGGGCGTCCGACGTGGAAGCCGCCCGCGCCGGACCGATCGCGGCGGACGCGACCAGTGCGGCGGACAGGGCGGCGAAGAGACATCTGCGGAGCATGCGTGGGGAGGCCACGGCATTCCCTTCTGTACGGCGGACGTGGGGACCGACACGCCGACTGAGGTGGGGGGTGAAAGCGTCGCCTCTTGATTTAAGGAGTGAGATAAGGAGAGCGTCAATACCTTGGTACGGACCAGTAGTTGAATGTGACGGGCCAGTAGTTGATCGTTACGAAGTGGCCTTCGGCGCTTTGGGAGCCTTCGACGCCTTTGGCGTCCTCGCCGCCTTCACGACGGGCTTCCGCGCGTGCACCGCCCGGCCCAGCCGGCGCCCCAGCAGGACCCAACCGATCAGCGCGCCCGAGGTGTTGAGGATGACGTCGTCGATGTCGAAGGCCCGCCCGGTGATCAACGCGCCCTGCGCGAACTCCACCAGGAGCATGACGGTCGCCGTCAGCAGCAGCACCTTCAGGATGCCGCGTGCCCGCGGCGCGAACACGGGCACCAGCACGCCGAAGGGGATGCCGAGGACGATGTTCCCGCCGATCTGCTTGATGGCGTCCCGCATGGCCGGCTGGTCGAGATAGGCCTTCAGGGAGCGGCCCGGGTGCAGATTGGTGTGCACGAGGGCCTTGGACGCGGGGGACGGCTCCAGCGTGAGCTTGGCCAGTACGACCGCGAACCCCACCATGAGGACGAACCCGATCAGCATCGCCAACAGACGCACGGGGAGGGACATTTGGTGGCGTCCGCGGTCGGGTCGGGCCGGCTTCGACTCGGGCTCCGCCTTCTTGGTGGTGCGCAGGCGCGGGACGGTACGGGCCATGCGGTGGGCCTCCAGCTTTCCATGGTTCAGCAGCGCCCGGTCAGGCGCTGTACGAGATGTTCACGGTCTTGAAGCCGAGCGAACCGAGGAGACCCTTGAGCATGCTGGTGGTGTTCGTCTCGGCACGCGTGGTCAGCCCGCTGGTCTTCGCCGCCTCGGCGATGTGCTTGGAAGCGAGCTTCTGCACGGCCTGCTCGCTGTTGGGGTTGTCGGAGAAGATGTCGCCCAGGCGGTCCAGCAGGCCCCGCTGCTTGGAGACCGTGTAGGAGTGGTCCGGGTCCAGCGCCGGCTTGCCGAGGGTCGCCTTCGGCAGCTTGATACTGGCCGTCGTGCGGTCGGCGTTGACCGTCACGTCCTCTTTCCCTAGCTTGCCGAGGTCGACATAGCCCTCCACGGTGCCCGCGCCGACGTACAGCGTGCGGGTGCCGCGGATCGCGTCGGGCAGGAACTTGGCGTCCTTCTCCAGGTCCACGACGACCTGGAAGTTGCCGGAGGCCGCGTCGTAACGGCTCATGTCCTGGATGGACTTG